>NZ_CP091855.1:0-5158374 GCF_022059885.1 Gordonia amicalis
GGGATGAGCGGTTCTACGTCTGGCAGCATCTCGCGGCCGGCGACACAGCCGAACGACACCTTGTCCCCGTGCGAGTAGACGGTGATGTTGAGACCCAGACCGGCGAACACCGTCGAGATCGGGAACAGCGAGTCCAGGCGGGCGCCGTTGTAGTACATCTCTTCAGCGGGACCTCGGAGGGTGGATATCGGCAGGTTGTATCCGGTGCGCCGCTTGGGACCGAAAGGCAGCAACGCGGTCACGACGCTCTGCGCGACATTCGGCACCACCAAGGCCAGCGATGCAGCCCCGCCGTGGGCTGCGACCTGTTTCTTCGCAAAGTCCATGGCCCGGTGGATCGTCGCGAGCCGCTCCACCGGATCGTCGACATCGGTTGCCAGGGAGCATGTTTCCAATCCGAAGGCGTTGCTGCGCGCGGTTTGTCCCGGATCGTCGAGCACCCGCACCGAGATCGGGCACAGACCGACGAGCGAGCGCCTCGGGAGTTCGCCCCGCTCGGCGAGCAAATCGCGTAACACCCCGGAGATGACCGCGGTCAGCACATCGTTGACGGTGACGTCGGCTGCCACGCGGATCGCCCGTACCCGACTGAGCTCGAAGGTGGCGCCGACGACCGCCCGGTCCGGGCCCACTCGGCCGTTGAACCGGACGAACGGTGCACTCAACGGCAGGCCGACCCTACCTTGCAGCGCCCCGACCAGCAGATCGCGCTGCCCACCGACGACGCTTCGGGCAAACCCCAGCGACGACTTCGCGAGACCCGCGGCCGACCGGACGGCCGTGAGCGGGTGCGGCCCGGATGACGGTTTCGCCGGCGACGCGACCCGCGGAGAATGGACGCTGGCGGCGTAGAAGGGTTTCAGGTCGCGCCTGTCCGGGTCCCCACTCAAGGAGTCGGCGATCATCTGCATGCCGGCCACCCCGTCGACCAGCGCGTGATGGATCTTGATGTAGAACGCGAACCGCCCGCCGGACAGGCCACCGATCAAGTACGCCTGCCACAGCGGCCGGGATCGTGACAACCCCTGCGCGTGCAGATCGCCGATCAGACGCCACAGTTCGGCATCGTCGCCTCCAGGCGGGAGGTGTAGGCGCCGAACATGATCGACAACATTGACCTCGACCTGTTCCCACGTCCACAGCCCCAGCGTGTCGACGCCGATGTGCGGGCGGCGTGCCAGCCGCGGATCAACCGCGTCGGTGGCGATGAGTCCCTGCGTATAGAGATCGTCGACAAAGCCCGGCCCCGCATCATCGGGCGGAGAGAAGATCATCAGCGCAGCGACGTGGATCGGGTTGACGAGCGTCTCGGCGCTCATCAAGGCCGCCTCCATCGGGTCCATCAACTGCATACCGGTGCTCCCGCCGTGGCCAGGCGACACCGAGGAAACGGCGCCACGCCGGGCCGTGACCGTCGATCGTCCCGCTGATGATAGGCACGATCCCCGAGAAACGAACCGGTTTCGTCCACTGCGTCTTCCGTCTGTACGCGTTGCACCCGGAATCAGTTTACAAACGTACACTGAACTCATGTCGGCAGATCACCCTCGCGATCGCGAGATGCCCGCACTCGCGGCCCTGGGCCGAACCGAGCTGGGCAGAGCTGTCACAGGAATCGCAACCGTGCACGCATCCATTGCCGACACCGTCTTCGGCGGCCTGCGCGCCGCTTGGGGTCCCCGGGTCCGTCCCGCCCAGATGATGCACGACGCCATCAGCACGTCCACCTATTCCGCTATCGTCTCGTCCGTCGATGTGGTCGGCGACCTGGCCGAGTCGCTCGCCGACCGCCACGGTGGGGTGCCGTCCGAGACCAAGCGCGGCGCCGTGGCGATCGGCATCCTCGACGGTTTGATCGGGGATCAGCTGACCGCCGAGCAGTCACCCCTGGCTCCGGAGACCGCCGTCCGTGTCGACGGCGCGATCGTTCCGATCACCCCGGAGGACCTGGCGGGCGCCTTCCCCCGGGCCACCGGGCACCTGACGGTGTTCCTGCACGGCCTCATGGAGACCGAGTTCGCGTGGGAGCTCGGCGGCAGACCCACCTACGGCGCACGCCTGGCCGATGACCTCGGCAGCACCGAGGTCATGATCCGGTACAACTCGGGACGACACATCAGTGACAACGGCCGCGATCTCGCACAGTTGCTCGCCGACCTGCTGTTGTCGTGGCCGGTGCCGGTCACCGACCTGACCCTCATCGGCCACTCGATGGGCGGACTGGTGATCCGGAGTGCGTGCCATCAGGCCGCCGCCGTCGATACGTATTGGCCCCACCTGGTTCGACAGACGGTGTGCCTCGGTACGCCGCACCTCGGCGCGCCCCTGGCACGAGGGGTTCACTGGGCGACGGCGGCCCTGCGCCTGTGGCCGACCAGCCGTCCATTCGGCGCGCTGCTCGCTCGGCGCAGTGCCGGAGTCCGCGACCTGTTCCACGGGACGGTCACCGAAGAGCAGTGGCGCGACACCGACCCGGAGGCCTTTCTACAGCCCGCGGTCGATTACCCACCGCTCATGAAGGGCGCGCGGCATCTCTACGTCACGGCGACCGTGACCCGACGACCCGATCACCCATTCGGCTGTATCGTCGGCGACGGATTGGTGATGACGAACAGCGGCGGTGGCCGAGATCGGAAGCGGCACCTCGGATTCGAGGTCGACGACGGGTTCCACATCGGCGGCGCCCACCACTTCACCTTGCTCAACGACGACACCGTCTACGAGTGGATGCTCCCCCTGCTGAGACCTCGCCGTGCGCTACCGCCGGGCTCGAGTCCCCCGGAATCGCCACCTCGCCCGAACACGCGCTAGCTGCAGGTGGCTCCTCTACCGCGAACCAGCGACTCTGCGGCGGCGCGGACGGGTCCGGACCCGCCACCACAGCCCCACCCACGACGCAACGACCACGGCAGCGACCAACCCGCGCACCAGGCCGAGGGCAGAATCGGGGTAGATCACCCCGGTCAGGTAGTGGTCTATGAACCCGGTCGAGGGCAGCCCCGCTTCGCCGGCACGATGCCGCGCCCAGTTCTCGGCATCGGTGAGCGGGCACCACAGCCCCAAGCCCACCGAGGCGAGTCCCCACCCCACGGCCGCGAGGTGGAGCACGACGGTGCGTGGCCACCGCCAGGCGATGAACCCGCCGAACGTCAGATACAGCAGGAACAGCAGATGCAGGACCGCTATGCCGTCGGCCAGAACCCGATAGGGCATGTGTCCAGCGTAAATCGGTCGGGTTCACCAATCTGCCGATCTGGAACACGGCGATATCGGACACTCGAAGCGAGAAGCACCCGTTCGACGGAAGGACGCGATCGGTGAGCACGAGCATGACCGACGAGGCCGCCAACGTATTCGCCGATCCGACGGCCTACGCCGACGAGCCGCGACTCCACGCGGCGATGGCCCACCTCCGGGCGCACAACCCGGTCGCCTACGTCGACAAAGCCCCCTACCGGCCGTTCTACGCGATCACCAGACACGCCGACATCATGGACATCGAGCGCGACAACAACCTCTGGCTCAGCGAGCCCCGCCCGGTGCTGGTGACCGCAGTGGCCGACGACTTCGCCAAGTCGCAGCTCGAGTCCGGAGCGGGGTTGCGCACCCTGATCCACATGGACGACCCCCACCACAAGAAGGTGCGGGCGATCGGCCAGGACTGGTTCCGGCCGAAGGCGTTGCGCGAGCTACAAGTCCAGGTGGACGCACTGGCGAAACGCTACGTCGACAAGATGGCCGAGATCGGTCCGGAATGCGACTTCGTCGAGGACATCGCCATCCACTTCCCGCTGTACGTCATCCTGTCGTTACTGGGGTTACCCGAAGAGGACTTCCCCCGGATGCACCAGCTGACCCAGGAGATGTTCGGCGCCGACGACGAGGAGTACCAGCGCGGCACCACGCTCGAGGAGCGGATGGCGACGCTGTTGGACTTCTTCGACTACTTCAGCAAACTGACCGCCTCCCGGCGCGCGAATCCCACCGGCGACCTGGCATCGGCAATCGCCAACGGCCGGATCGACGGCGAGCCCCTCTCCGACGTCGACACCGCCTCCTACTACGTGATCGTCGCCAGCGCCGGCCACGACACCACCAAGGACGCGATCTCCGGAGGCCTGCGCGCACTCATCGAGAACCCCCACGAACTCGACCGCCTCCGCCACGACCCCGAACTCATCGACACCGCGGTGGAGGAGATGATCCGCTGGACCACGCCGGTCAAGGAATTCATGCGCACGGCCGCCGCGGACACCTCGGTGCGTGGCGTACCGATCGCCAAGGGCGAATCCGTCTATCTCGCTTACACTTCCGGAAACCGGGACGAAGAGATCTTCGACGACCCGTTCACCTTCGACGTCGGACGCTTCCCGAACAAGCACCTCGCGTTCGGTTACGGCGTGCACTTCTGCCTGGGCGCAGCGCTGGCGCGGATGGAGATGCGAAGTCTGTTCAGCGCACTGATCCCGCGACTGGATTCGATCGAGCTGGCCGGCGAACCCGAACTGGCCGCGACGGTGTTCGTCGGCGGGCTCAAGCACCTGCCGATCCGGTACTCGATCCGCTGACACCTCACGTATCGAACCCGGCCGAATTGGGTACGCCGCCCCCATGACCCACTTCGACTTCTACTTCGATCCGGTATGCCCCTTCGCCTGGGCCGCGTCGCGTTGGCTCCTCGACCGCGCAAACGCCCACGATGCGGATGTCGACTGGCACCTCATGAGTCTCGCGATCCTGAACGAGGACGAGGAGCCGGATTCCGACGAACAGCGCCGCCGGCTCGACACGGCACTCCGGCTGGGACGCGTCGTCGCGGCCGCCACCGACAAGGCCGGCGCCGACGTCATCGAGCCGCTCTACTCCGCGCTCGGCAGACGTATCCACTTCGCGGGCGACGAGGTGACCACGACGGTCGTCGCCGAGGCGCTGGCCGAGGCAGGACTCCCGGCCGAGCTGGCCGACGCCATGGACGACGCCACCTTCGACGACGCGGTGCGCGCGTCCCACGAACGCAGCCAAGAATCGCTCGGCGAGGACGGCGGCAGCCCCATCCTCGGCATCGACGGCACCTACTTCTTCGGACCGGTGCTCGCCGACATCCCGACCGGCGATGAGGCCGAGACCCTGTACACCTCGCTCGTCGCCATCGCCGGCACGACGTTCGCGCAGATGAAACGGCCGGCCGATCCGCCGACCTTCACCGCGTGAGTCAGTCGATCTGCACGTCGACCCGCTCGTCGTAGAAGCAGATCAGATCCCGCACCGGTTCGGCGTCGGGCAGCGGATCGGTGTAGGTCCAGGCGACGTCGGGAACGACCTCGTCGCCGACCACCGCCGACCAGTACGTCGCCTGACCTTTGTACGCACACACGGTGACGGTGTCGGAGCGTTGCAGGACATCCATCCGGACGTCCTCGCGCGGGATGTAGTGCCGCGCCGGGAGGTGTGTTTCCAGCAGGAGCGTCGGGTTGTGACTCTCCGCCAGCACGGTGTCCCCGATGCGCACGACGATGTGCCTGCTGGTGGCGAGGCAGTCGATTCGTTTGTACGGGTCGTGCGCATGACCCATCGCGATCTGTTCTTCCTCGCGCCATTCGTCGAACGCGTCCCAGTCAAGGAGTACATAGTCGGCGAGATCAGGGTCGTCGAGCCGAAACCCAGCTCCGACCAGCGTCCGCGTGTCGGCCCCGATGTCGTAGGCCGCGCCGGGCGCGGTGTGCATCGAAAACGGATGCGCCGGCGTCAGGATCGGGGGGTGATCAGCGCCCGGCATCGTCGGTACGTGATGCTCGAGTGGGACGGCGATGTCCGCGGTTCCCACCGCGTAGCACCCGACCACCCGATACGGCTCCCAGACCTGGATCGGTTCGGCCGAGTCGACGACCACCTGACCGTCGACAAACGCGCGGACCCGTCGGTGCATGTCGGTCCACCGCAGCAAACCCACCTGAGACTTCGTGACTTCATCCAGGGACGTGGCCATGGACCGATGGTCCTCCGCCTCGTGGCCTTTTGCCAGGGATCACGGCAAGTAATCGGCACTGCAGCTCAACCGACTCGGTTCTCGTCCCCGCTGATGCGAGGATGAGACAGTGGCCCATCCAACGGACACCGAACCTCCCACCGGACATCCCGGCGCCGACGATGCCGCGTGGAACCGCGCTGAACGCGACGAAACCGAGACCCAGCGCCTCGACCGCAACTGGAATTCCCTGCTACAAGAGCTGCGCGTCGTGCAGACCGGCGTGCAGATCCTGACCGGGTTTCTGCTGACCATGCCGTTCCAGAGCCGCTTCGAGGACCTCGGTGGTGGCCTGCGCGTCGTCTACCTGATCACCGTGTCCTTCGCGGTCGGCGCCGCCATCCTGCTCGCCGCACCGGTCGCACTGCACCGCGCGCTGTTCCGCCGGCACCAACTCGCGCTCATCGTCGCCCTCGCGCATTACATGGCCTTCGCCGGGCTGACACTCCTCGGGCTGGCGCTGTCCGGCGCGATCACCGTGGTGTTCGGTGCGACCGCCGGTCCGGTACCGGCAGTCGTGGCGGGGTGCTGCACGTTCGTCGTGTTCTCGATGGCGTGGATCGTCCTGCCTCTGACCGCACGTGGCATGACCGACCCTCCCGACGACGATGCGACCCCGCGCGAGCGCGGTCATTGACATCTCGCTCTCCGCGCGGGTAGGCAGACCAGATGACCACGGCGTCGCGCTTCACCGAAACCCGCTTCGACCAGGTGACCGTGCTCGCATCCACGCACGGTGGAACGTTCCCGTACGGAAACACCGTCGTCGTGCACGGTTCCGAGGCGACGCTGGTCCTCGATCCCTCCCTCGACGTCGACCACGACCCCGTCGGTGCCGATGCCGTCATGATCAGCCACGCGCACGAGGACCACATCGCCGGCCTGCGCCACTTCGACACCGCGAAGTATGCGCATCACGACGAAGTCGGCGGAGTTCGTTCACTCCAGGTCCTTCTCGACGGCTACGGACTCACGCCCGAGGAACGCGCCGCGGTCGACGCCCAGATCGGTGACACCTTCGCACTCACGCCCGGCTTTCCGGACGCGCGCGGCGTCGGCGACGGGCACGTCTTCGATCTCGGGGACATCACCGCGACGGTCGTCCACCTCCCCGGCCACACCCGTGGACACTGCGGCGTCCTCGTCGAACCGACCGGTTTCTTCTACATCGCCGACATCGACCTCACTCGCTTCGGCCCGATGTACGGCGACGTCGGCAGCAGCGTCGACGACTACCTCGCCTCCATCGCGCGCGTCCGCGAGGTCGAGGCCCGGTGGTACGGCACCTTCCACCAGAAGGGAGTCGTGGAGGGCGCGAGAGTTTTTCGAGAACACCTGAAAGCGTACGAGGGCGTCATCCACCGGCGCGAGGAACGGTTGCTGGAATTCCTGGACCGGCCCCGGCGACTCGACGAGATCGTCGGGCACCGGCTCGTATACCGACCTCACGTACAGATGCCCTTCGTCGATGCCGTCGAGCGCCGCACGGCCGGACTGCACCTCGAACGGCTCATCCGACACGGGCAGGTCGCACGCACGAACGACGGGTCGTATCACCGGATGTGACATGTTCGGCATTTCAGCTACCCTTCAACATCGCCGGGCTACCGTCGCAGCGTGAACACAATCAACGGCCTGCCCATTCACCCGCTCCTCGTACACGTCGTCGTGGTGCTGGTCCCACTCACCGCCCTGATGGCGATCATCGGGGTGTGCTGGCCGGCGGCACGGGCCCGCCTCGGAATCCTCACTCCCCTGGTCGCTCTGGCCGCGTTGATCTCCGTTCCACTCACCACGACTGCCGGAGAATCGCTGGAAGAGCGCGTGGGTCCGAATCCCGCGATCGAACACCACGCCGGGTTCGGGGAACAGGTCATTTACTGGGTCGGTCCGCTGTTCGCACTCGCCGTCCTCTGGTGGGCGGTTCACGACGAGCGGGTGATGGCCACCATCCACACGAGAATCCCGGCATCGGCGAAACTCTCGCAGCGGGTGACTGCACTCGTCCTGGGGGTCGCGCTGATCGTGGTGGCCGTGGGGTCGCTGTACATCGTCTACCGAACCGGCGATTCCGGCTCCCGCGCCGCCTGGTCATGACACGCACGAACACGTGAATCACGTCGGGCAGACCGAGTCCGGGCAGATACTGGAGCACATGCGCGTACTGGTCGTCGAGGACGATCCGCGGGCCACCGAGACCCTGCGGCGGACCCTGCGGGCCGAGGGCTGGGCCGTCGACACCGCCGCCGACGGCGTCGCGGGTGTCGAATCCGCCTGTGCCAGAAGTTACGACGTCATCGTCAGCGACATCATGATGCCGCGACTCAACGGCTACGAACTCGTCCGAGAGCTGCGGCACCGCGGTGTGTGGACCCCGGTACTCATGCTCACCGCCAAGGACGGGGAGTACGACGAGGCGGACGCATTCGATCTCGGCGCCGACGACTACATGGTCAAACCGTTTTCCTTGGTCGTGCTGTCCGCGCGATTACGCGCACTCGCACGGCGCGGCGCCCCGGAACGACCGACCATCCTGCAGGCCGGATCGCTCTCGCTGGACCCGGCGCGACGAGAGGTCCGGCGTGGGGAGACACCGATCCGCCTCACCGCCCGAGAATTCGCGGTTCTCGAATACCTGATACGTCACAAGGGCAACGTGGTCAGCAAGACCGACATCCTGCGGGCGGTGTGGGACGAGCACTACCGTGGCGACGACAACATCGTCGAGGTGTACGTCGGCTACCTCCGCCGACACATCGACACCCCTTTCGGGGTTCGCGCGATCGAAACCGTCCGCGGCGCCGGCTATCGGCTCGCCGACAATGGCGGTGACCCCTCGACCTGATCGGCCCGCAGCGGTAACGACACCCCGATGGTGCAGCCTCCGCCGTCGGTGTCGAGCACGGTGACGGTGCCGTGATGTGCACGAACGATCTCGTCGACGATCGAGAGGCCGAGTCCGGTGCCGCCCCGGCGATCTCGCGAATCGTCGAGCCGCACAAAGCGGTCGAAGACGCGTGCACGATCGTCGACAGGAATACCCGGCCCGTCATCGGCCACACTGATCGTCACCCATTCCGGGTCGACGGCCATGGTCACCGTCACTGCGGAACGGGCATGCCGAACGGCGTTGTCGCACAGATTCCGTACCACGCGGCCGAGCTGGTCGCGGTCGCCGAGTGCACGAACCGGCAGCACGGTCGCCGAGATCTCGAGGTCGGTGGTGAGATCGAGCCGGGTGACCTCGTCGTTGACGATGTCGTCGAGATCCACTTCCTCGAATGAGGGCCGCAGTCCGTACTCGTCGGCACGGGCCAGGAGAAGAAGGTCGTCGACGAGGTCGCGCAAGCGGTGGGCCTCGGGCAGCAGGAGTGTGGACACCGTCGCGGAATCGATCGGTTCACCTGTCCGGACGGCGAGCTCCAGCAATCCCAGGATGGTGACGAGCGGGCTTCGCAGTTCGTGTGAGGAATCGCCGACGAACCTGATCTGCTGTTCGCGGGCGAAGGCCAGCGCATCGAGCATCTCGTTCATCGTCACCGCGAGCGTGGCGATCTCGTCGTCCGTGTCGGCGACCGGAACCCGTCGCGCCACACCGGATCTCGAAATCTCCGCAACCTCGGTTCGGATGGCCTCCACTGGTCGCAGTGTTCGGCCGACGAGCTCATAGGTCGTCGCCGCCGCGACGATGAGGATGATCGGGAACACCACGCAGAGGACGCCGAAAACCGTCAGCACGGTCGCGTGGATGTGTGCTTCACCGGCTCCGACGACAACGCTGAACACCTGCCCGTCCGGCGCCGTCACGCCCCGAACCACGACGCGGAACTCGTCGTCCTCTCCGGGGAATGTCGCGTCCACCGCGGTATGCCGTACCCCGGCATCCACCGGGGCCACCAGTGGCCGGACCCGTTGCCGCTCGTGGCTCGCCGCGAGCACGGACCCATCTCGGCCGACGATCTGCACGATGCCGATCGAGTCGGTCGGCTCCAGCTCGGTCGTCGCCACCGCCGCGAGCCCACCCTGCGCCAGGGCGTCGGCGATGTCTTGACTCCGTGTCGACGTCGCCGTGTCGGCGGCGTCGGTGAGCGAACGGTAGACCACGATCAGCACCAGCCCGCCGGCGATTGCCAGGGCCGCGAACAGGGTCGCCACACCGATGACCGTCAGCCGGACGCGGACACTCCGCCATCCGAATCTGCCGGACCAGATGTGTGGTGCTCTGACAGAACTCATCTCACCACCGACGCAGGCACCGGCTCACCTCCGCCAGAACGCGCTCGGTCCGCTCGATCCCCAGCGCCTGGGTCGCACCCGTGACACCGACCTCGAGTTCACCCGTCGGCGTCGGACACCCCTCGACCTGAAGCAGCCAGCGTGTGCGACGCGGCGGGAACGCGTAGAGGATTCCACCGGATGACGGCGGTGAGATCACCGGCGACCAGCCGAGCAAGACGGGTACGGGGAACAGATGGTCGTCGTCGACGGTCCGGCCCGCGAGGTCGAGCACTTCCTCCATGGGCGCCGATGCGGCGCGAATGCACCTGCGACGCAAGGCGACCGAAGTATCTCGATCCTCGCCCACCGACAGCGGGGTGATCACCGCGAGCACGTGGTTTTCGACGACGCCCTCCGCACCCGGGGGACGCTTGGACACCGTCGTGGCGGCCAGGACACCGGGTTGTCCGGTCATGTCCGCCAGCGCCCTGGCCACCACGTCTCCGAAGGCCTCGAACGGCGTCATGTGTTCCGCTGCCGCTCGGCTTCGGAAACGCATGTAGGTGTCCGCATCGACCAACCCGCGACGACGGATCGCGCCATCGATCGGCCACGTCGCCGGGTCGACGCCGCCCAGTTCGAAAGCCGAATCGCTCTGCTGTACGAGCAACTCTTTCCAGAAGTTGTGCAGTTCGAAGCCTTCGTCGTCGCCTGCCGTACTCGCCGGATCCAACTCCGCAGACGGCCCCTCCGGAGTCAGGGCCCCGCCCGTCATCAGCGCTTCGGCGTCGCGGGCGAGCACCCCCAGCGAACGCCCGTCCACCGCGATGTGGTGCATCACCGCGACCGCACCCATGACGAGGCCGTCCGGCCCCTCGAGGAGACGCACTGCCAGCGGTGGCGCCACCCGCACGTCCAGGGTTGCCGCCATCTCCTTCGCTTCCGCTCGTAGGCGTTCCCGATCCGGGATGTCCACCACCTCGATCCGGGACACGACCGCATCGAGCGGTACGTCGCGCGCTGTTCGCCGGATCGGCCCCGTCGGGGTGTCGGGGAACGTGGACCGAAGTGACCGGTGCCGTTCGAGGAGGGCACCGATGAGCGCCGATGTCTCCGCCACCCCCGGGCGGTCCCACGACGAGGGGACCCAGGCGACGCAGATCAATTGCGCGACAGGGTGGCCCGGCTCGCGCACCACAGTTCGCTCAGCAGGCGTCAGGGGGCGTTCGGCGGCGTCGCCGTCTCCGGCAGGCTCGTCTCGCTCGTCACGCACCCGCGGTGTCCGCTGCGCCATCTGCTCGGCGAGAGACGCGAGGTCGGGCGAGGTCAGCACGTCGTTCGGTCCGATCTCCGGATAACCTGCCTCGGCGAGTCCCTGAGCGACCCGCATGACCGCCAGCGAGTCGCCGCCCTGCTCCACGAACCCCATCATCGGATCGATCGATTCGACACCCAGGACCTCGCCGACCACGCGTAGCAGCAGTGCCTCGTGGGGGCCGACCGCCCCGCGGGTCGGATCGTTCACCGGCAACGGAAGATGCTGCAATGCAGCGAGACTCAGTTTCCCGCTGACGGCACGCGGCATCTCGTCGAGGATGACGACCAGCGCCGGCACCATGTACGACGGCAGCATCCGAGCCAGTTCCCGACGAATCGCTCGTCGGCCGGGTGGACGGGAGATGTCTTCGGGGACCACGAAGGACACGATCCCGGCGCGCCCTGACTGCAGGTCACGGAGTGTCGTCGCGCAGCGCCGGACCCCGTCACACCGCATCAGTGCGGCATCGATCTCACCGAGTTCGATGCGCAGGCCGCGCAACTTGACCTGCCCGTCCCGCCGGCCGAGTATCCGCAGATCCCCGCTTTCGGTCCACGTGGCGACGTCACCGGTCCGGTACATGACCGGATCGTCGGAGATGGTGCAGTCGACGAAGGCCTCATCGGTCTGTTCGGGGTCGTCGAGATAACCGTCCGCCACTTGCGGTCCCGCACAATGCACGGTACCGAGGGCGCCTGGTGGCTGGGGACGGCCGCGCCGGTCCAATACGGACTCGGTCACCCCGACCATCGGCGGACCCACGGTGATCTCCCCGTGCGTCGAGAGAGGTCCGGAGATGTTGATGCTGCATCGGGTTTCGGTGGGCCCATATGCATTTCGCACCGGTACACGTGCGCTCCACTTGTCCACGAGACAAGCCTGCGGCGGCTCACCGCCGACGATCACCTGGGTGAACCCGTCCGCGAGGTCGACCGGTAAGGTCTCGAGCACCGACGGCGTCATGATGATGTGGGTGACGCCGTGCCTGCGGATGAGATCGGCGAGCGGGTCACCTCCCTGGGTGGATGCGGGCGCGATGACCAGCGTCGCCCCGGTCGCCACGGCGGACAGCATCTCGACGATCCCGGTGTCGAAGGTCGGGGACGAGACATGCAGCAGGCGTGACCGAGACGTCAGCGCATACGACGCCCGGATCTCGGCAACGAGCGCGGGGAACCCGCGGTGCGGTATCACCACACCCTTCGGACGGCCGGTGGAACCCGAGGTGAAGAGGATGTATGCAGCGTCGTCGGGGCCGCGGTCGTATCCCGCCGGCCGCCGTTGGGCCACCTCGTCGAACGTTGTTGCGGCGCAATCATTTCCATCGTCGAGCACCAGCCAGCGGATGCCGTCCTCGACGGCGGCGCCCGGACCACACAGTCCGATCCGCGCACCGCAACGGGCAAGGAGCGCTTGCGTTCTCGCCTCAGGAGCGGCCGGGTCGCCCAGAGGCACCCAGACGCCGCCGACCATGAGTACCGACCAGAACGCCACCACCGACGCCGCCGATCTCCCGACGGCCACCGCCACCGGATCACCGGCCTGCACACCCTCGGCCTGGAGCCGCCTCACACAATGACTCACCCGCTCCGCGAGCTTTGCACGGGACCACTCGACCTCGCCGTCGACGAGCGCGGCGGCCGACGGATCCGCCGTGCAGTACTCGGCGAACAGGCCGACGGTGGGGACGAACGGTGGCGCGGGCGGGCCGCTGCGTCGCCGGAAGCGGTCCCACTCGCCTTCCACGAAGACCGCATCGTCCGGGATGGCCACCCCGTCGTCGATCTCGCGAACAAACGCCGTCAGGTAGGTGTCGTATCGCGCGGCCAGCGTATCCAGCGCGCCGGCGTCGAAGGCCGCCGCCGGTGCCTCCCAGGTGACCGCCCGCTCACCGAACTGATCGGCAGGGTGCATCGTCACTGCGACATCGCCGACGGGGCCGGTGCGCATCACCTCCAGGCACCAGTGGAGACCGTCGACGACCGGCGGCGAGAAGGTGGGCAACAGGTTGACCACCACACCGAAGGCGGTGGTTCCCCGGCGACCACGCAACATGTCCTCGCGCGGGTAGAGCTGGTGTCGCAACGCGTCGATCACCGCCGACGACACGGACTCGACCGCTCCCGCCGCCGCGAGGTCTCCGATCCCGTTCAGCGTCAGCGGCACGACGTTCGACAACGGTTGCACGGCGCGTCGACGCACCGCCGAGGTGCGGGCGGCGACCGGCAGCGCGAGTCCCACGTCGGGAGTGTCGAGCAGGCGAGCGCACAGACCCGCCAACGCGGCGACGAGCTCCTCCGACCCGGCGGTCCGCGGGCTCGTCAATCGTCGTGTCACCCGGGTGATCTCCGACGTCATCCGCGGGGCCGCACCCGACAGCAGTGACGGTTCGTGCTCGTCGAGAACGGTTTTCCAGTGCCGCGCATCGGATTCCCGACGGGGCGAGTCGGCGTACCGCTTCTCGTCGGCCGCCAGTTGATCGGCGCCCGCGACGGGCAGATCGTCCGGAGCGGCGATGCCGCCGTACACGTCGGCGACATGTCCCATGACACGCAAGACCCCGGCGCCGTCGGTCAGGACGTGGTGCACACGCACCACCCACCGGTGATGATCGCCGGCCAGACGGTGCAACTCGCTGCGAAACAGCGGCATGGTGAGGTCTGCACCGTCGCCAGCATCGACGAACTGCTGCGCGCGGTGGTCACTCTCGGCTTCCGGATCGGGGAATCGCGAGAGATCGACTCGGACAACGGGCTCGATCGAGGAGCCGGCACGCCGGATCGGTTCTGCAGCGACACCATCCGATGGTGTCAGCTCGGCCGGCGAGTGTCCGGCCGGAATGTGTACGTCATTCCACCCGACGTGATCGAGCACCCCACGCGTCGCATCCAGCAGACGCGGACCATCGAGGGGACCACGGAGGGTGAGCCCGAATGCGACGACGTGCGAAACGCCCGGCTGCAACATCTGGGACATCCACAGCGCGCGGCGCGTCGCCGTCATCGACGATCGTCCTCGAACGGGTTCCCGTCGGGCGATCGTCGGCAGCGTTTCTCAACCGAGTCCACACTCCGAACGTAGCCGCGCCGAGTTGAAGGTCGGCTGAAGTACCAGGTACACCGACATTTCCGGCAAGGCTGCGACGAACCGATCACGCCCCGAGTGCTCTGGCGAACATGGGCCAGGACTCGTGCATCTGGTCCTGCCAGTAACCCCAGGAGTGGGTGCCCACCGCCGGGAAACGCACGTTGGCGGGGATGCGGAGAGCCGCGAGACGCTGGGCCAGGGTGACCGTACAGGTCCGGGCCGCTGCCTCGCTGATCCCGCCGACGGTCACCTGGGCGGCGAGTCTGCCCACGTCCCCGCGGACGGAACGGTCGGCCGGGTTGTCATGCCCGCCCGGCACACCGGTGGCCGCGCTGATCCACAGCGCCGGCGTACGACGAGCGAGCTTGTACGCGTTGACGACCGGGTCCTGCGCAGCCCATTCAGGATCCCCGGGCAGCCCGTACATGTTCGTCGCATCGGCCCCGTACGGGACGAATGCGACATTCCTCAGCATGAGCTGCCCCGTCGGCGTCACGGTGTCGGCACAGCCCGAGTGGGCGCCGACCGCGCGGTACAGACCGGGATGGTTCTCCGCGAGACGGATCACCGAGTTTCCCGACATCGAGATCCCGGCGATACCGCGGGCCCGCCCGCGGCTGTACCCGCCGTGTGCCCCTTCGAAGGTGGAGGGCAGTTCCGAGGTCAGGAACGTCTCCCAGCGCAACGGTCGAGACGTCTTCACCTGGTACCGGAAGTTGGCCGCCGGATCCACGCGTCGCCAGTTGGCGTAGTAGCTGGCGGCGCCGCCGATCGGAGTGACGGTCCAGACGTTCTTGTTCGCGTAGAAGGCGTTCGCATCGGTGGCATGCGTCCAGTCGTCGTTCTCCTCCCCGCCAGACGATCCGTTGAGCAGGTACATCACCGGCGCGCTCTGGTTGCGGTTGGCCGGCGTCTGCACGAGGAGCGGGACCTGGGTCTGCATGGAGGGCGACCACACCGACGCCACGAAGTTGCGTGGTGATGTCCAGGTCTGACGGTAGGGCGCCCCCGGGGACGCATGCGCGTACCGCACCCCGTCCAGTGTTCGGGCGTCCGCCGCACCGGCGCCGGAGGCGAGTAGTCCGACGACCAGTGCGATCACTGCGGAGATCGAGACGATGCCGGCGAATCCGGCCGGTGACCTGCGGTTCATGCGAATGCTCCCGTGTCGGCGTGTGCCGGAGCGCGAGCTCCGTGCTTCGCCATCGTAGCCACCCCCGGACCGGACCCCGGGGACATGTTGGTCAGTCGTCCCGGTTCGCCCTGCTCACGCGGTCGACGATGCGTCGCCGCTCCACACCCGCCCCGTCACCGGGGATCGGACCGCGTACTACCGTGTGTGGTGATATTCGGACTCGGAGGTTTCACTGTGAAGAACATCGGCGTCATCGGCGGCGGCACCATGGGAGCGGGCATCGCGGAGGTGTGCGCGAAGTCCGGCAGCGATGTCGTGATCATCGAGGTCAAGCAGGAATTCGCCGACGCCGCACGTGCGCGTGTCGAGAAGTCCCTGGCCCGCGCCGTCAGCAAGAGCAAGCTCAGCCAGGAAGATGCCGACGCCGCTCTCGGCCGGCTGCGCGTCAGCCTCGACTACGCCGACCTCGCCGACCGCGATCTGGTCATCGAGGCCGCACCCGAGAACGAGCAGCTCAAGCGCGACATCTTCGCACGCCTCGACGAGGCCGTCGGCGAGAACACCATCCTCGCCACCAACACGTCGTCGATCCCGATCATCAAGGTCGCGACCGCCACCAAGCGTCCCGAGCGCGTCGTGGGCGTCCACTTCTTCAACCCGGTGCCGGTGATGCCACTGGTCGAGATCATCTCGACCCTGGTCACCACCCCGGAGACCGCCGACGCCGTCAGCGCCTACGTCAAGGACGTCCTCGGCAAGAATCCGGTCAATGCCGGTGACCGTTCGGGCTTCATCGTCAACGCCCTGCTCATCCCCTACCTCTGCCAGGCGATCCGGATGTACGACTCCGGCTACGCCTCGGCCGAGGACATCGACACCGCCATGAAGGGCGGCTGCGGCTATCCGATGGGACCGCTGACGCTCGTCGACACCATCGGCCTCGACATCACCCTCGCGGCCGCCGAGTCGTTGTACGACGAGTTCGCCGAACCGCACTTCGCGCCTCCGGCACTGCTGCGGCGCATGGTCGACGCCGGTCACCTGGGACGCAAGTCCGGACGTGGCTTCTACAACTACTGAACCCTTTCCGACGAATCCGGCTGAACGCCCCCGACGACGCCACCGCGTCACCGGGGGCGTTTTGTCGTCATGACGAGGTTCGCCGGATCGTGAACCAGGGGTGTGACTCACCTCACTTGGCCCGAGACCTGTTGTCGCGCAACGAATCCGTGAGCCCGGCGACCGTCGATTCACGATCACGGGTTACAGACGAGGACCCGGTGGCAACACTCGGGGTGTACGCATCCCATAGCGGATGAGAAGGGAGCGAGACCAATGACAGTTTCCACCACCACCATCCACCAGCAACTTCGTGCAATCCTCGCGATGACCCACACCGAGATCCAGATCGCCGAGACGCGCCAGGCCCAGGCCCGGACCGACGCGATCCGCAAGGAACTCTCCGAGAACGCCGAGAAGGCGCGAAAGCGTGCCGAGGCGATCGAGGCCGCTCTTCGCGACCGCGGCGGACTCGTCGATGTCGTCCGACCCGTTCTCGGTCGCGTCGGCGCGATGGCCAAGACCCTTGTGGAGCAGGCCCAACCGCTCGACGAGGCACTCCTCGACGACCTCGCCCTGGAGCAGCGACTCCTCGCACGCTCGACGTATCTCAAGGCCCTCGCGACCGGCCAGGAGGACACGGAGCTCGTCGACCTGGCCGAACGGCTGGTCGTGGCCCACACCGCGACGGTCAACTGGCTGACCACGGTCCTCGCCGAAGAGGCGCTGGGCGGACCTACGGCACTGCGCCGGGGACCGACCCAGTGGGCGAGCGGACTCGCGGCACGCGCGCTCACCGCACCGGCGAACGGCGCATCGTGGGCCATTGACCGGACCGCTGACTTCGCGCGCCAGATCCCGGACCCGATCGCCGTGGTGCGCAGCCGTTTCGCGAGCGCCGTCGATGACGCGGCCGACGCCGCCTCGCGTGCCGGTGACGCGATCGAGAACGCCGGTACCGCGGTCTCGAAGACGGTGGCCGCCGGCCGCGACGCAGCCCTGGAGGCAGTCGAGGACAGTGCGCGCGACAGCGGCGCCGTCGGCGCAGCGGACGCGCTCCACCAGCTCCGCGAGTTCACCGGCACCGTCGACTCCGCGGATCTGCCGATCGATGGTTACGCCGACCTCAACGTCGGCGATGCCGTCGCCGCCGTCAAGGAACTGACGGCACCGGCCGAACTCCGCGTGACCCTCGCCTACGAGGAGACCCACAAGAACCGTCAGCGGGTCGTCTCGGCCATCGAGATCCGATTCGCCGAACTCGCCAAGGAACTGGTCGGCATCGACAGCTGATCGGCCCTACCGGCCAACACGACGGCCGCCATCCCAGCGGATGGCGGCCGTCGTCGCATGCTGTCACCGGTACGCCGGGGCCGTTGACACGAACCCACGGTTCTGACATTTTTGATCACACCCGTTGTCACATCAGGACGCGGGCCGAGCCGATCCGGGGGTCAGATGTCTCAGCAGAAACGCACGATGACGCGAGTCGAGATGGACAACATCGACAGCAGTTTCTTCGCGCGATCACTGTTGTCGATGGGGCAGACCATGAGTACGACAAACGTGATCATGCAGCTCGCCAACCCCGCCGTAGGCTACGGCGTCGCACGCAGCAAGGTCGAGAACGGGCGCCTCGACAAGCATCCGGTGAAACGTGCCCGCACCACCGCGTCGTACCTGGCGGTCGCCGCGATGGGCAACGCCGACGACCGACGGCGCTACCGACAGGCGGTCAACGGACAGCACGCCCAGGTGCGCTCGGACGCCGACAGCCCGGTGGAGTACAACGCGATGAACCCCGACCTCCAGCTCTGGGTCGCCGCCTGCCTCTACTTCGGGTGGGAGGACATCTACGAGCGCGTGCACGGCCCACTGCACGGCGCCGAACGTGAGGAGTTCTACCAGCAGGGCAAGGTGTGCGGTACAACGTTGCAGATGCCCGCCGAGGCCTGGCCGGAGAGCCGCGATGCCTTCGACGAGTACTGGGACTCGCAGGTCGCCCGCATCGAGATCAGCGACGAGATCCGGGACTTCCTCCTCGACATCGCCAACTTCGGCTACGCACCCAAGGCGATCCAGGACCGTTACGGTCCGGTCAAGCTCCGGCGGACGATCGGCTACCTCCCCGAACCGTTCCGGAAGGCCCTTCGGGTGGACTGGACCGACGAGGACCAGAAGTGGTTCGACGAGTACGTCGGCAAACTGGTCGAGGCCGAGCGCAAAAAGCCACTCTGGTTGTCGCAGATCGCTTTTCACATTCTCCTGCGCGACGTCCGCCTGCGTTGCCGGCTCGGCCGTCCGCTCGTCTGACGCCGTCCGACACACGCGTGCGGTGTGCGAGGAGCGATAGCGACGAGCCTCCTCGCTCCCTGAGGTGTGAGGAGCGATAGCGACGAGCCTCCTGGCTCCCTGAGGTGCGAGGAGCGATAGCGACGAGCCTCCTCGCTCCCTGAGGTGCGAGGAGCGAAAGCGACGAACCTCCTCGCTCCCTGAGGTGCGAGGAGCGAAAGCGACGAGACGGTCCTATAGCTTGTCAAGGGTTCCGAGGTCGGTGGTGAGGTCGCGGAACACTTCGCGGGCGATGTAGCGCTTGAGACAGCGGATGATGTCTTTTTTCGTTTTGTGTTCCGCGGAACGCCGCTCGACGTAGGCGCGGGTGGGTGCGTGGGATTTCATCCGGCCGACCGCGATCATGTGCAGAGCACTGTTGGCTTGCCTGTCTCCACCCCGATTGAGTCGGTGACGGCTGGTCTTGCCCGAGGATGCCGGTAGCGGTGCGGCACCGACGAGTTTGGCAAACGTCGCCTCGGTGCGCATCCGCTCAACGTTGTCACCAGCGGTGATCACCAGTCGTGCGGCGGTGACCGGTCCGATCTGCGGTCGGGACAACAGGGTCGGCACCACCGTGGCCAACAGCCTCTCGAGTTCGCGGGTCAACGAACAGACCTCGCGTTGGGCGAGTCGGTGACGCTCGAGCAGTGAACGCGCGGCACGCACGAACGCCGCGGCCGGCCCGGACAGATCATCCTGGTCAGCCGGCACCGGTAGACCCGCGATGAACGCTGCCCGCGCAGTGATGGTGCGTGCCTGGCGGGCCTGGTCGGCGAACTCCACTGGTGCGGTGGTGCACAGGTCGCGGATCTGGTTACCGATCCGGGTGGCCTCTTCCACCGCCGAAGTCCGTGTCACGGTGAGCATTCGGACCGATTCGACCGTGCCGCGGGTGTCTTTGGCGACCGCGGTGGCGCGGCCGGTGATGACCGCCATCGCCGCGGCATAAGCGTCGAGTTGATCGGTCTTCCCGTGGGCGTAACGGCGCGGTAGGTCGGGGGCGTTGACCTCGATCACCGCGACCCCCTGATCGGTGAGCATGCGGGTCAATCCGGCTCCGTAGGAGGCGCTCGACTCCACCGCGGCGTACTCGATCCGGCCGAAACCACAGGCCCACTGCCACATCTCGGTGTAGCCGGCAGCGGTGGTCGGGAACTCCCGATCGGCCAGCGGACGGCCGTCGGCGGCGACAATGGCGGCATGGTGGGTGCGTTGATGGGTATCCACGCCCAGCACCACCACTTGCGTATCGATCATGGTTGGGGTCATCGTGGTGATGTCTCCTTCACACTCGTGTGCTGGATGACCTCACCGGGGCGGGTGGACAGGACAGTGAAGAGTCACGGCCCACCAGCCAGACAGGGTCCTAATCAAGTCACACCCGCCCCGGCCCTCAGGTCTCATGGCGCGGGTAGCCGACCGGAGGTTCCGGGCCGACACATCTCGCTCATGACAGCAACCGTCAGCCTCGAAGTAAGTCAGACCCAGACCCGGTCGACCACCCAACCCATTCTCACTGCCTCGAAGGGCCCGTAACCGGATCGCCGAAACCGCAGCTCTCCGGCGTCGTGCCGACGTAATGTCGCCCGATGACCTTCCGCACCACGGCCATCACCGCCATCGCCGCAGCCGCACTCCTCACGCCCGCTCTCCTGGGCCCGGTCACCGCGAATGCGACTCCCTCCTCAGGGGTCTCGGCAGTGACCCTCGCCGAGACCGACATCCCCGCCGGACTGCTGCCGTTCGTTCCGCAGGGCGTGCACGTGGAGGTCCGCGAGATCACCATCGCACCCGGCGGCACCACCGGCTGGCACTTCCACGACGCCCAGATCTACGCCTTCGTCCGGCAGGGCACGCTCACCCACCCGGGCGCGGACTGCAAACCGGTCGTCTACCGGGCCGGCGAGGTCATCGAGGAACCCGCCGGGAAGGTCAACACCCACGAGGGCACCAATCTCGGCACCGTCCCGGTGATCCTCGACGTCCTCTACCTGATGCCGCCCGGCAAGCCGTTGTCGGAGGATGCCGTCGCACCAGCCTGTGCGCAGTCGTAGATGTACCGGCGCTCCGGCTTTCAGCCGACCGGCGTCGTGGCCGCTTCGTCGATGATGTGCGCTAGGTCGCCGGGGCGGCTCCACATCGGCCAATGCCCGGTCGGGAGGTCGACGAGGTCGACATGGTCGAGGCGTGACACCTCGGCGAACATGGGGTGACCCGCGTCGGCCAGCTCGGTTATCTGCGCACTCGGAATCGAGCAGCACACCAGAGTGGTCGGGACGGCACGTCGCGCATCGTTCGTGAGCTCCACCCGCTGCCGGAGCACGGGACCGGGTTCCGGAACGGCCCTGGCCCGAAAACGCTGGAGCGTCTCGGTGTTCAGGCTCTCGAGACTGGCCTGCTCCCCGAGTACGTCGAAGGGCGGCAGAGGGAGCTCGTCCAGATCCTCGGGTGCATCCGGGGCGAAGACACTCCCGGACGCGACGGGCCCGCTGTCGACCCACACCACGTGGCGAACGAGTTCGGGTCGCTGGTCGAGCACCAGACTCACCGGCGCGTTGGCCCCGCTGTGCGCCACGATGACCACCGGCTCGGCCTCGGAAGCCCCAGCTCCGATGATGGTCTGTCTGATCGCCGTCGCCTGGTCGTCGAGCGTCCTGGAGGCACGCCCGGAGTCCCGTTCATCGAGGCCGGGAAGCGTCATCGGAATGGCCCGCCGGCCGTCGGCGGTCAGGTGTTCGCACACCTCGTCCCATGCCCACGCCCCCAGCCAATGCCCGGCGATCAGGATGATGGGTGAGTTGTTCGCGTTCGTCGTCACGTCTCGATGCTGTCAGGCCTCTAGGACAGCCCCTGTCCCCATTTGGACACGATCCTGCGTCTCCCGTGTGGAGCACCCCGGCACGACGCCCGGACGTTCCGCGGTCGGTACACCTCGACCATCCCTGACGCGTTCGGTCGTAGACTGCCGGTTCATGTGCCGCCGCGTCGTGCTGACCCTGTCCGTGCTGCTTGTGGTCGCGGGTCTCGCCGTGCCCCAAGCCAGTACTGCTCGAGCGGATTCCGCGCTCGTCGCGGCCCGTTCCGCGGTGTTCGGCGCCGACAACGTCGACCAGACCACGGGCGCGGTGCGCGACGACCGCGTTCTCTTCTCCTGGTTCGGCGTCTCGAGCTTCGCGGTCGCCATGGCGGGCAAGGTCTTTCTCACCGACGCCTGGGTGCCCAACGCCTACCGCGGCCACGTCCCGACGACCCGGGCTCAGATCGCCGCGATCAAACCCTCGCACATCCTGATCGGGCACGGGCATTTCGACCACGCGGCCGACGCCGTCGACATCGCCCGCGCCTCCGGTGCGCGCCTCGTCGGCTCGGCGAGCCACTGCGCGTTCTTCCACCGGTCCGCGCCGCGCGTCGCCTGCGACGTGGTGGCTGCCGCCGGTGCCCGTCCGGGTAGCACCCGGCCCTACCGGGGCATTCCCGGGATCGCGGTCACCGCGATGAGCAACATCCATTCGACGCTGAAAGCACCTGAGGGCGAACATCCTCCGCTGCTGCCCATTCCGCCGAGCGACCGCCTGGTCACCAACCCGCCGCACGCGGACGAACTCGGCCGGCTCGCCGGGCACCTCGACGATCCGGAGGGCGGCGCCGTCCTCTATGCGTTCGAGGTCGGTGGACGGCGAATCGTGTGGAACGACTCGGTCGGCCCGGTGAGCCAGGTACCCGGCGGGCGGGCCATCCTCGCGACGCTTCGCGACCTCGGCCCGGTCGACCTCCACGTCGGGTCCATCCAGGGCTTCAACGAGATCACCAACGGCCTGGGCGATCCGCTGCGCTACATCGACGCACTCCGTCCGAAAGTCTTTGTGCCCAACCATCACGACGACTGGTTCCCGGTGATCGCAACCCCCGCCGTCAACCGCGAACGAGCGTTCTTCGACGCGCTGGCAACCATCGACGCCCGGCCCGAGGTGCGCTATCTCCGCGACCCGCAGGACTACCTGCGCCCCGACCGCGTGACGCTCGAGCTGCGCTGATACGCCCAACCCGGTGTTCTCGCGGAGTTTTGATCAGATCCAGAAAAACGCCGTGCAACCGTAGGGAACGTGCCTATGGTGGGTCACGTGGCATCGACATCTGACTATGCCCAGCAACTCCGGGCCGCAGACCTCAGAGTCACCCAACCACGGGTGGCGGTCATGCGTGCCGTCGACGAACACCCCCACACCGACACCGACACCATCTACGGCATCGTCCGACAGATGCTGCCGAATGTGTCCCGTCAAGCCGTCTACGACGTCCTCCGGGCACTGACCGAAACCGGTCTCATCCGGCGGTTCCAGCCGTCGGGTTCGGTGTCGCTCTACGAATTCCGCACCGGCGACAACCATCACCACGTCGTCTGCCGCGCGTGCGGAACCGTGGCGGACGTCGATTGCGCAATCGGCGAGGCACCGTGCCTCACCGCATCCCACGACCACGGTTTCGTTCTCGACGAGGCCGAGGTCATCTACTGGGGACTCTGCCCGGACTGCGTCAGCCCAACCCCGACCTGATCACATCCGTGATCGCAGCCCAACCGGTTCCACCATCGAAAGGAATGTCGTGACCTCCGACAGCCGCCCACCCAATCCCGCCGAAGAGACTCGCAGCACCAGCGAGAGCGAGAATCCGGCCATCCCCTCGCCGGAGCCGAAAGCGCATGCGCCGCTGACCAACAAGGACTGGTGGCCCGAGCAGATCGACCTGTCCAGGCTGCACGCGCATTCTTCGCTGTCCAACCCGCTCGGCGAGGACTTCGACTACAAGAAGGAATTCGCGAAACTCGACGTCGAGGCACTCAAGGCCGACCTCGTCTCGATCATGACCCAGTCACAGGACTGGTGGCCCGCCGACTACGGCCACTACGGAGGCCTGTTCATCCGCATGAGCTGGCACGCGGCCGGCACCTACCGCATCTACGACGGCCGCGGCGGCGGCGGGCAGGGCGCACAGCGCTTCGCCCCGCTGAACAGCTGGCCCGACAACGCAAACCTGGACAAGGCACGTCGTCTGCTGTGGCCGGTGAAGCAGAAGTACGGCACCAAGCTGTCCTGGGCCGACCTGCTGGTCTTCGCCGGCAACGTCGCCCTGGAGTCCATGGGATTCAAGACGTTTGGCTTCGGTTTCGGTCGCGAGGACATCTGGGAGCCCGAAGAGGTGTACTGGGGTCCCGAGGACACGTGGGGCGGCACCGACAAGCGGTACTCCGGTGAGCGTGACCTCGCCAAGCCGCTGGGCGCCACCACGATGGGTCTCATCTACGTCAATCCGGAAGGCCCCGAGGGCAAGCCGGATCCGGTCGCCGCGGCCTACGACATCCAAGAGACCTTCGCCCGGATGGCCATGAACGACGAGGAGACCGCGGCCCTCATCATCGGTGGCCACACCTTCGGCAAGACCCACGGCGCCGGGGACGCGGGCCTCGTCGGTCCCGAGCCCGAGGCTGCACCGATCGAGCAGCAGGGCCTGGGCTGGAAGTCCAGCTACGGCAGCGGCAAGGCAGAGGACGCCATCACCTCCGGCCTCGAGGTGGTCTGGACCAACACGCCGACGCAGTGGGACAACAGCTTCCTCGAGATCCTCTACGGCTACGAGTGGGAGCTGCAGAAGAGCCCCGCCGGTGCGTGGCAGTACGTCGCCAAGGACGGTGCGGGCGCAGGCACCATTCCCGATCCCTTCGGCGGCCCGGGACGCGCGCCCACCATGCTGGTCACCGACGTCTCGATGCGGGAGTCGCCGATCTATGCCGACATCACCCGCCGCTGGCTCGACCATCCCGAGGAGCTCGAGGAGGCCTTCGCCAAGGCCTGGTACAAGCTGCTCCACCGCGACCTCGGTCCGGTCAGCCGCTACCTCGGCCCGTGGGTTCCCGAGCCGCAGATCTGGCAGGACCCGGTGCCCGCCGTTGACCACGAGCTGATCGACGACGCCGACATCGCGTCTCTGAAGGGCAAACTGCTCGAAGCACTTTCGCCGACGCAGCTGATCAAGACCTCGTGGGCGTCGGCGGCCAGCTTCCGCAGCACCGACAAGCGCGGTGGTGCCAACGGCGCACGCATCCGTCTCGAGCCCCAGAAGAACTGGGAGATCAACGAGCCCGGTGAGCTCGCCAAGGTGCTGCCGGTGTACGAGCAGGTCCAGAAGGACTTCAACGACTCGGCGTCCGGCGGCAAGAAGGTGTCCTTGGCGGACCTCATCATCCTCGGCGGTGCCGCCGCGGTGGAAAAGGCCGCGGAGGCAGCGGGATTCCCGGTCACCGTGCCGTTCACACCGGGACGCACCGATGCCTCGCAGGAGAGCACCGACGTCGACTCGTTCGAGGTGCTCGAACCCCGCGCGGACGGTTTCCGCAACTACAGCCGCGGCGGAGAGAAGGCGCCACTGGAGGAGCTGCTCCTCGAGCGCGCTTACATGCTCGATCTCACCGCTCCTGAGTTGACGGTGCTGGTCGGCGGTCTCCGCGTCCTCGACGTCAACCACGGCGGCTCGAAGCACGGCGTGTTCACCGACCGTCCGGGAGTCCTGTCGACCGACTTCTTCCGCAACGTGGTCGACATGGGCTTCGAGTGGAAGTCGGGTTCGGAGGAGAACGCCTACGAGGTCGTCGACCGTGCGTCCGGCGAGACCAAGTGGACGGCGACCACGGCCGACCTGGTGTTCGGCTCGCACTCGCAGCTCCGCGCACTCTCCGAGGTCTATGCCCAGGATGATTCGGCCGAGCGATTCGTCAACGACTTCGTCAAGGCGTGGGTGAAGGTGTCGAACAATGATCGTTTCGATGTGAGCTGATTTCGGCTCGTCGATCGGGAGGCACCCCGCGGACCAGGGCCGCGGGGTGCTTTCGTGTCGGCACGCGCTATAGTATGGATTGAGCAATCCTTCAATCCATCAATCCGTCAACTAGTGCTTTCCCCTGGAGTGACCCGTGCCCGATCCCAGCCCCGAGCAGCCGCTGTACGAGATCAAGGCCAACCTGTTCAAGGCGCTCGCCCACCCGGCGCGCATCCGCGTCCTCGAGATCCTGAGCGCCAACGGTGAACCGACTGCGGTGAGCGAGCTGCTAACGGCGACCGAACTCGAGCCGACGCTGCTGTCCCAGCATCTCGGCGTACTCAAGCGTCACCATGTCGTCACCGGCAACCGCACCGGCAACGCCGTATTCTACGAACTCGCGCACCCGAAGATCTCCGACCTCTTGGTCATCGCCCGGACCTTCTTGATCGACACCCTCGGCGCACAGCGCGAACAGTTCGATGCCATCTCGTCGCTACCACCGGTGACACCCCGATGAGCACCAACGTCCTCACCGGTGTCCTCTCTCGAACGGCCAGATTCGTCCCCCGCCGCAGCGACTACGCGGGGCTCCGACGCAGCTGGCGCGCCGATGTCGTCGCAGGCATCACCGTCGGCGTCGTCGCGCTTCCGTTGGCGCTGGCGTTCGGCATCAGCTCGGGTGTCGGCGCCGCCGCCGGCCTGATCACCGCCGTCGTCGCCGGGCTCGTCGCCGCGATCTTCGGTGGCTCACACGTCCAGGTGTCCGGGCCCACCGGCGCGATGGCCGTCATCCTCGCGCCGATCGTCGCCGAGCATGGTCTGAGCAGCATCGCGGTCGTCACCGTCCTGGCCGGCGTCCTGGTGCTGGTGGCCGGTGTCCTCGGTCTCGGCCGCGCCGTCACCTTCATCCCCTGGCCGGTCATCGAGGGTTTCACCCTCGGCATCGCGGCGATCATCTTCCTGCAGCAGGTGCCGGCCGCGTTCGGCACCGTCGCACCGTCCGGCGCACGCACCCTCAACGCAGCCGTCGACGTCGTCGTGAACGCCGACTGGTCGACCGCCTGGCCCGCGCTGGCCGTCGTCGCGATGGTCGCCGTGATCATGCTCGTGTTACCGCGCATCCACCGCAGCATTCCCGAGTCACTCACCGCCGTCATCGTCGTCACCCTGATCGTCCACTTCACCGGCCTCTTCGACGTCGCCAGCATCGGTGAGCTGCCGTCCTCGCTGCCCGCCCCGTCGATCCCGCACGTAGACCCGGCGATGGTGAAGTCGGTTCTCGGCGCCGCGGTCGCCATCGCGGCCCTCGCCGCGATCGAGTCGCTGCTGTCGGCGCGCGTCGCGGCCACCATGTCGCCGACGGGCCCCTATGACCCCGACCGCGAGCTCGCCGGTCAGGGTCTGGCCTCGGTCGCGTCGGGAATGTTCGGCGGTATGCCGGCGACCGGGGCCATCGCCCGTACCGCGGTCAACGTGCGTTCCGGCGCACGTACACGCGTCGCCGCGATAGTGCACTCACTACTGCTGCTCGGGGTCGTCTACCTGGCGACCGGTCCGGTCTCGGCGATCCCCCTTGCCGCGCTGGCCGGGGTACTGATGGTGACCTCGTTCCGCATGGTGTCCGTCGGTACCGTCCGCGCGATCCTCAAATCCACCCGGTCGGACGCGCTGATCTTCGTCGTCACCGCGATCATCACCGTCACGCTGGACCTCATCGAGGCCGTCCAGATCGGCATCGTCGTGGCCGCGTTCTTCGCCCTGCGCCAGGTGGCGCAACGGTCCAGCGTGACCCGCGAGCCGCTGCCCGGCGACCCTCGACCCGGCGACGAGCGGATCGCGCTGCTCCGCCTCGACGGTGCGATGTTCTTCGGCGCGGCCGAGCGGATCTCGACCACGATCGCCGACCACCCCGACGAATCGGTGTCGGTCGTCATCATCCGGATGTCGCGGCTCGGCATGCTCGACGCGACGGGCGCGCACTCGCTGGCCGAGATCGTCACCGAACTCGAGAACCGCGGGATCACCGTCATCATCAAGGGCGTGCAGCCCGACCACCTCGAACTCCTCGAGGGCGTCGGGGTCTTCGACTCCCTGCGTCATGACAACCACCTCGTCGACACCCTCGACGAGGCCATCGCCCACGCGCGGAGTCACGTCGAACGCGAGAGAATATGAACTACCTGCATCGACGCCGACCCCCCGAGGTATCGCGCCGCCCCGCCTCCGGCGGCATCGAACCACAAGACCCGAGGCCCCTGAACGCGAGGCTGATCACAGGGGGCAGAATCGGGGGGTAGTTGTCACACGAGCACACCGCAAGCGTGGTATCGGTGAAGCCTGACTCACAAGGTCGCCGGCGACACCGGTTAATACAGACAGAATCGAGAACATCAGGCATGAGCACCCAAAAGCCGACCATCATCTACACGTTGACCGACGAAGCTCCCATGCTCGCCACCCACGCGTTTCTGCCGGTGGTGCGTACGTTCGCCGGCGCGGCCGGCATCGAAGTCGAAACCAGCGACATCTCGGTCGCGGCGCGAATCCTCGCCGAGTTCTCCGATCTCCTGCCCGAAGACCAGAAGGTTCCGGACAACCTCGGCGAACTGGGCAAGCTCACCCAGGAGCCCGACACCAACATCATCAAGCTGCCCAACATCAGCGCGTCGGTCCCGCAGCTCCACGCCGCCATCAAGGAACTCCAGGAGAAGGGCTACGACCTTCCCGATTTCCCGGGCAGTCCGAAGAACGAGGAAGAGCAGGCGATCCGCGACCGGTACACCAAGTGCCTCGGCAGCGCGGTCAACCCGATCCTGCGTGAGGGCAACTCCGATCGTCGTGCCCCGAAGGCCGTCAAAGAGTACGCGCGCAAGCACCCGCACAGCATGGGCGAGTGGTCGATGGCATCGCGCACCCACGTCGCGCACATGCGCGAAGGCGACTTCTACCACGGCGAGAAGTCGATGACCGTCGACGGCGACCGCAAGGTCAAGATGGAACTCATCCCCGACGACGGCAGCGAGACCCTGGTCCTCAAGCCCGAGATCGAGCTCACCGACGGCGACGTCATCGACAGCATGTTCATGAGCAAGAAGGCGCTCATCAAGTTCTACGAAGAGCAGATCGAGGACGCCTACAAGACCGGCGTCATGTTCTCGCTCCACGTCAAGGCGACGATGATGCGCGTCTCGCATCCGATCGTCTTCGGCCACGCCGTCAAGGTCTTCTACCGCGACGCCTTCGAGAAGCACGGCGACCTGTTCGACGAGCTCGGCGTCAACGTGAACAACGGCCTGTCGGATCTCTACAGCAAGATCGAGTCGCTGCCGAGCGCCCAGCGTGAGGAGATCGTCGACGACCTGCACAAGTGCCACGAGCACCGTCCCGAGCTGGCCATGGTCGACTCGGCCCGCGGCATCACCAACTTCCACTCCCCCAGCGACGTCATCGTCGACGCCTCGATGCCCGCGATGATCCGTGCCGGCGGCAAGATGTACGGCGCCGACGGACGCCTCAAGGACACCAAGGCGGTCAACCCGGAGTCGACCTTCTCCCGCATCTACCAGGAGATGATCAACTTCTGTAAGACCAACGGGCAGTTCGATCCCACCACGATGGGCACCGTCCCCAACGTCGGCCTGATGGCGCAGAAGGCCGAGGAGTACGGCTCGCACGACAAGACCTTCGAGGTCCCGGTCGGCGGCACCGCCAACATCACCGACATCGAGACCGGTGAGGTCCTGCTGACCCAGACCGTCGAAGAGGGCGACATCTGGCGTCTGTGCATCGTCAAGGACGCCCCGATCCAGGACTGGATCAAGCTGGCCGTGAACCGCTGCCGCGACTCGGGTATGCCCGTTCTCTTCTGGCTCGACCCGTACCGTCCGCACGAGAACGAGCTGATCAAGAAGGTCCACAAGTACCTTCCCGAGCACGACACCGAGGGTCTGGACATCCAGATCATGTCGCAGGTCCGTGCCATGCGGTACACCCTCGAACGCGTCGTCCGCGGTCTCGACACCATCTCGGCGACCGGCAATATCCTGCGCGACTACCTCACCGACCTCTTCCCCATCCTGGAGCTCGGCACCAGCGCGAAGATGCTGTCGATCGTGCCGCTGATGGCCGGTGGCGGCCTGTACGAGACGGGTGCCGGCGGTTCGGCGCCCAAGCACGTCAAGCAGCTCATCGAGGAGAACCATCTCCGCTGGGATTCGCTGGGTGAGTTCCTGGCCCTCGGGGCCAGCCTCGAGGACGTGGGCAAGAAGTTCGACGACCAGCGCGCGGTGATCCTGGCCAAGGCACTCGACGCGGCGACCGGCAAGCTGCTCGAGAACGACAAGGGTCCGTCGCGCAAGACCGGCGAGCTCGACAACCGCGGCAGCCAGTTCTACCTCGCCCTGTACTGGGCCCAGGAACTGGCCGGTCAGACCGAGGACACCGACCTGGCCAAGCAGTTCGCGCCGCTGGCCGAGACCCTCGCCGAGAACGAGGAGAAGATCGTCGAGGAGCTGAACTCGGCTCAGGGTCAGCAGGTCGACCTCGGCGGCTACTACTACCCGGACTGGGACCGGACCGCTGCGGTGATGCGTCCGAGCAAGACCTTCAACGAGGCTCTCGCTTCCGTCGAGTTCTGATCCACGCGTCACGGATCGAGGCGCCCCGGGTGATCTGATCACCCGGGGCGTTTTTCGTGCTCGCAGGTATCGCGCGCTGGGGACTACCGTCGACGTCATGGCCGACGTCGACATCGACTTCTACTTCGATCCCGTGTGCCCGTTCGCCTGGATGACGAGCAAATGGGTGCGAAAGGTCCAGGCGCAGCGCGACTACCGCGTCGACTGGCGGTTCATCTCGCTGCGCCTGTTGAACGCGCACATCGACTACGCCGCGCACTTCCCACCCGAGTACGAGGCCGGACACACCGCCGGACTCCGGCTGCTGCGCGTGGCCGCGAGCGTCCGTCGGGAACACGGCCGCGACGCGATCGCTCCGCTCTACACCGCTCTCGGCACCCGGATCTTCGAGGAACACACCGGCACCTACACGGTCGACAACACCGACTATCGAGGTACCGTCGGCTTCCTCGAGCCGGTACTGGAAGAACTCGGACTTCCCGCCCACCACGTCGACGCGCTGGAGAACACCGATATCGACGCGGAGATCCAGGCCGAGACCGACGAGGCGCTCGTGCTGACCGGCCGCGACGTCGGGACACCGATCATCCACTTCCGGCCGCCGGAGGGCGTGGCGTTCTTCGGCCCCGTCATCAGTCGCTTGCCGAGTGACGAGGACGCGCTCACGTTGTGGGATCACGTGATCGGGCTGGCGAGTTTCCCCGGTTTCGCCGAACTCAAGCGCAGCCTGCGCGAGAAGCCACAGCTCCGGGCCTTCGGCGTGACCGACGCCGAGGCGGGTGAGCAGGAGGACTGGCACGGCGGCAGCCGCCGGACCCAGAAGTGATCGGCCGGCAGACAGCTTTCGAATAGCACCGGTCACTCGTTCACGTCGACAGCAACGTTTATCCGATCTGCGATCCGGACACCCTCCAGAGGTCAATATGCGGCCGTCGACGCCGGAGACGTCGGCGTCCGTCATGCCGAACCGACCAGAGGAGTCGCCGTGCACACCGACACCACAGGCGAGAACACCTGGGACTTCGAACTGGATACCGCGATCCCCGAGCTCGGTGGCGATGCCGCCGAGTTCGTCGAGGTGACGTCGACCGAGTTCACCGATACGTACTACGACACCGAGAACCGTGACCTGCTGTCCCATCACGCGACCGTGGTCTACGCCAAAAGCGATGACCGCCGATCCGCGTGGCATGTGACGGTGCCACTGCCCGAGGGACACGCGACGCGAGAGATCGACGCACCGTCGACATCGGTACCCACCGAGGTGGCCGACACGCTGTGGGGACTGCGTCTCGGCAACGACCTGACCGTGGCGGCCATCATCCACACCCGGCGTACCCGCCATCGGTATCACGATTCCGCACGCGAACTCATGTACGAGGTCATCGACGATTCCGTGTCGGCGACGGTCACCGGACCGGTCGCGACGGCCACGAGGTGGCGCGAGGTCGGCGTGACACCTGGCCCCCGCTCATCCAGAGTCCCCAAGGACGTGCGCAAACGACTCGTCGGTGCGGGCGCGCGACCCGCTTCGGCGTCGTCGACCTTCGAACGCGCCGTCGGATACGCCGCGCCGCGCCGGAACGACTCGGCGTCGCCGGCAACCTCAGCCGTCGTCGGCTATGTGCACGAACAGATTCGGGCGATCTTCGCCGGTGACGTGGCGCTGCGTCGCGGGGAGAACCCCGTCCATCCCGTGCGCGTGGCGATCCGCCGCCTCCGCAGCACGTTGCGCACCTGTGCCGCACTGTTCGACGCACCTGGGTTGTCGACCTTCGATGACGAGCTCCGCTGGCTTGCAGGCATACTCGGAGAGGTCCGCGATCTCGAGGTTCTCCGGGCGCGGTTCGCCGCAGCCGTGGCGGACCTACCCGATGAGCTGGTCCTCGGCCCGGTGGCCGCCCGCATCGAGGAAGAGCTCTCGGCACGGCAACGACGTCACCGCCAGGGCGTCACCGAGACGATGACATCTGACCGGTACCGACAGCTACTGACGACCCTGTCGGCGTGGACTGCATCGATCCCGCTGGCCGACAGCCGAATTCGACGACAACAACTTCGACGCATCGCCACACGCTCGTCCCGGAAGGCCGACAGACGCCTGGCCCGCGCCATGTCGACCGGGCACGACGAGGATCTTCATCGTGCACGCAAAGCCGCGAAACGCGCCCGCTACGCAGGCGAACTCGCGGCACCCGCCGTGGACAAGAGCGTGGGTCGCGGTCAGGCCAAGCGCTACAAGAAGATCCAGACCATTCTCGGCGAGCATCAGGATGCCGTCGTGGCAGCTCGGACCCTTCGCGAACTGGGCGCGAGCGCAGGCACCCGCGACGGGGAGAACGGATTCACCTACGGCATCCTGTACCAGCGGGAACTCGACGCCGCGGCGTCCGCGAGGACAAGAGCGTTCAACCGCGGGAAGTGAGGCCGTGACGGCCTCTCTCCGGTCGGACGTGACCCGCAAGAACGTGATGACCTGTCGGACACACGGTCCCCTGTCGGATCAGGCGTCGGAAACCTTGGGCTGCAACGCCGATGCCCACCGATCGGTGTAGTCGGCGATGCGGGTGTCGGTGGTGTAGGTGGAGTCGATCAGGTAGAGACCGGGCAACGGGCACACGGCGCCGAGTTCCACGAGCACCGGCTTGAGCAGCAGGTCGGGTGCCATGGCGTGCGCCGGACCCGCCCCCAACATGAGCGGCACCGCGGTGACGCCACGCAGACCGTCACCGGTCGCGAACTGGTCGAGGAAGAGCTTCAGCACACCGGTGTAGGTCGACTTGAACGTCGGGCTCGCGACGATGACGAGATCCGACGACGCAACGGTCTCGACGGCCGCCTTGACCTTCTCGTCGCCCCAGCCGAGGAGACCAGGGCCGAGTTCGATGACGTCGACCACGTGGTCGGGTGCAGATCCGGTCAGCGCCTCGGCGAGCCGGTTGGCCGCGTCGAGCGTCCGCGAGCCGGGTTTCGGGTTGCCTGCGACGACGGTGGTGGTCATGGCGGTGCCTCTCGTCGGAATGAACCGTGCTGGATGCTATCCGGGCGCCGTCGCGGGCGCACCACCCAACGGGGATACCGATCACGCCGGTTCTGACGTCACCCCGACGCCAGAACCGCACCACCACGACGCCGCACCACGAACACGACGCCCGTCGTGACCACCAGGGCGACGATCGTGCCGATCGCGACTCCGACGACGGCGGTCGTCTCGCCCTGCGCCGTGGCCAGGATTCCGAGGAAGGCCCAGACCAGAGTGAGCGGATAGGCGACCAGCACGGAGCCGACCACCGCGGTCACGGCGAGCCCGAACAGGGCGCACAGGATCAGGACCGTCAGCTGCCAGCCGAGGGACTGCGGGTCGGCGAGGTCGGCGCCGATGGCGGCCGCCCAGTTCTGGAAGACCGCGGCCGTGGCCCAGGCGGCGTAGATGCCGACCAGGACGCGGGTGAGCACTCGCAACCAGCCGGGTGCCGCGTCGTCGGCGGGGCGCGCTGCGATCCGTGCTGCGTCGAGCAGCACCACCGCCATGACGGTCAGCACGATCGGGGTGATCCACGTCCATTCCGCGGCGGACACCAGAATCCAGACGGCCGCACCGGCGAACGCGATCTCGAGGTCGATGAGCAGGCGACGTGGATCGGCGGTCCCTGTCGATCCCTTCCAGACCACCGCGAGTGCGACGACGAGCGACAGCAGGTAGATCAGGCTCCAGATGGAGAACGTCCAGCCGGCCGGCGTGATGAGCAGATCGGTCGTCGACTCATCGGGTGAGGCACCGATCCCCGAGAACGGCACAACGGGCGCCACCACCTGCGCCACTGCGAGAATCACCGCGAGCCAGGTGATCGGACCGGAGACGCGTGCGACAGATGCCATGGCTCCCACCGTAGGCACAGGTTCGACTCCGACCATGTGGAAACCGCTGAACTGCAACATCACCGACGGCCGGCAGCAGTCACGAAGTCGTGTCCGCCGTCTGGCGATCCACCGCCCGGGGAACGGTCGGTGTCGCCACCCGTGTACGCCGGAGCACCAGCGCGATCGCGATCGCCGAGATGACCGCATAGATCACACCGATCGCGACGGCCCCACCGATTGTCCCGGCCAGCTGCCCGGCGATGCCGTCGAGCACCACCATCACCCCGGCCCCGCTGTAGGCGAAGGCCGAGAACGTGGCCGCCACCCGGCCCTGTTGGATGGGCGTGAGCCCGACGGTGATGTACGCCAGCGCGACCCGGTAGCCACCGGCTTGGCCGATGCCGCCGATGACGGTACCCAACAGGATCACCTCAAGTCGGCCCACCGCGAGACCCGCGATCGCGATCGACCAGCCGAACGCCAGGAGCAATCCCACCGACGGCAGCGTGGTGACGACGCGGAGACCCACGCCGGCGAAGTTCGCCAGCATCGAGACGATCAGGCATGCGCCGCCGACACACTGCGCGACGAGCAACGACTCGCTGATGCCCGTCGCGAGAATCGCATTCGGCATGGCTCCCACCGCGAGCGCGCCGATCGCCCAGGCCAGCGCCCCGACGAGGAACGCACCCGGGTCGCGGGACCGGGACGAGTCGACCACCACGTCGAGATCTCCGGTGTGCGCCGAGGGTACGTCCGCGATCTCCGGCTCACCGACCGGCACCGGATCACGTCCTGGCGCAAGGAGATCCGGGGCGGCCCGGAGTCCCGCGAACAGGAAGCCGAGACAGATCGTCATCGCGACCGCGTGGATGGCGTAGACCGTCACCAGCTGCCAGGGCAGGTACACCGCGATCAGGATCGCGGCGATGAGTCCGGACCCGGCACCGATGAGAGAACCCGTCGCCATGAACGCACGACCCTTCTCGCCGCGGGCCGCCACCATCATCGCCGCCGCCGCACCGGTGCTGAGCGCCACCGACGCGCCTGTCATCAACCGCCCGGGGAACAGCACCAGCGGATACCAGGCGCCGACGATCTCCACCAGGTCGCCGACGATGGCCGTGAGGAACGCAATCGGCAGCACCTTGCGCGTGTGCCGGATGAGCGGGCCGCGTGCGGAGATCAGCAGGATGACGATGAGCGCGACGAAGTAGGTGGCGAACAACACCGCGGCCGCGGCCGGACCGAAACCGTGGCGGTCCATGTAGCCGGGCAGCAGCGGCGTCATCGCGTTCGAGCCGCAGACCGCGAGGATGAAACCCACACCCGATGCTCCTGCGAGCAACCGGGTTCCGGCGTCACCTGTGCCCGCCGCGACCTTCACTGTCATATGTCGTGCCTCCTCATGCCACCGGTGGCCGTGAAGGCGCCGGACGGCACCGTCGGCATCACCGTGCAGGAGTACTCAATCCGACGGCTGTAACCGATCGGCAACCTGACCGTGGCGCCCGTATTGCGCACCTCGGCCCTTCACCGGCAACACCCTGACCTGCCCGGATGGCGGACGTGACCCGAACCACGCCGATTGTCGCCATGCCCTGACCCGGTTGGGAGACCCACCGACGACTACCCTGGCTGGTCACAGCGGATCGAGAGGAGTTCGGGTGGGCGGCAGTGTTCTCGCACTTGTTCACGGAGTGCGGCCGGAGTGGCGCGAATCGGTACTCGGTTCGTTGCTCCCCGCCTTCACCGACCGCGGCTTCGATGCCGTCATCCGTGACGTCGTAGACGGATCACTGCCCGACGCGAGCGGGTTCGACCTGGTGTGCGTGACCGGCTCCCCGGATTCGGCTTTCGACACGACGCTGCCGTGGATCGGCCCTGAACTGGAGTACCTCTCGGCGACGATCACCCAGCAGGTGCCGGTCCTCGGTGTCTGCTTCGGCGCCCAGATCCTCGCGAGGGCTCTCGGTGGTTCGGTGGCACCGAGCACGCGTCCCGAGCACGGCTTCACCACCGTCAGCACCACCCGCCCCGATCTGGTCGAAGCGGGTCCCTGGATGCAGTTCCACCGCGACACCATCACCGTGACCGACGTCGCCGAGGTGATCGCGGTCAACGATGCGGGTGTGCAGGCGTACGTCTCCGGACCTCACCTGGGCGTGCAGTTCCACCCGGAGATCACGTCGGACTGCTTCTCCGGCTGGCGCGAGGGTTTCACGAGCGCACGATCCGGCAGCGACGACGGAAAGGTCGACACCCGGGCACTCGCCGCTGAGATCGACGCTGCCGCAGTCGACGCCGCGGCCCGCTGCGACCGGCTCGTCGAAGGCTTCCTCGAGCACGCCGGGATCGGTCATCCCGTCGGCTGAAGTCCGACGTACTTCTCGGCGACGCCCGGGGCGTCGAGTTCCCAGTCGGTGAATTCGTAGAGGTCCGTTGCCATCTCGGTGATGACGTCGCGGAGTTCGAGCGGTTCGAGCCACTGCTCGCCGATCACCCCGATGCCGTCACGCGCGCCGAGAAGGTTCCCGGTGATCGCCCCGGTCGAATCCGAGTCGCCGTCGTGATTGACCGCGATCATCACCCCGTGTTCGAAGTCGCGCGCGACGAGCGCGCAGTAGATCGAGATCGCGAGCGCCTCTTCGGCCACCCACCCCTCGCCGAGACGGGCGATGGCTTCCTCCGGCGCAACGTTCTCGGCAGCGACCTGCTCGGCGAGTTCGACGGCGGCGAGGGTCTCGTCGTGCTCCGGTTTGGTTCGCAGGATGTCCTTCGCGCCGGCGAGCGACTCATCGAGCGTCGCACCTTCGACGAGGTCACGGATCATCACTGCGAGTACGCCTCCGCTCAATGAGCCCGACGGATGACCGTGCGTCAGTGCCGCGAGCGAGGTTGCGAGGTCGAAGGTTCCGACCGCCGACCATTCGGCGCGCGATGCGAACAACCCGACGGGGGCGACTCGCATGACGCCGCCGCAGCCCTTGCTGTTGTTGGATGCCGGCGCACCCGGTCGTGTCGTCGCGCGCAGAGCACTCAGGCAAGTGGTGCCGGGTGCGCGCTGGTCATGGAGTTCCCGGTGGCTCATCAACCAGGTGGCTCGTTCGGTCATCGGCAGCACGCCGTGACGCGGGTGTTCACCCTGCGTGATGAACCAGCGAAGGTAGGCGAGGGCCGTCGTCGCGGCGAAGCACGAGATGCCGCCGTCGCAGTCCCGCACCCACGCGCGCAGCAGTCCCTCGGCAGTGAACAGCGTCATCTGGGTGTCGTCGGTGATGGTGCCGATCCCGCCGTACGCGGGGGCATAGGAGGTGATCCCGGCCGGACCGAATCGATCGACGATCGCCGATCGTGACATGAACTCGACCGATCCCCCGAGCGCGTCCCCGACCGCACCCCCGATCAGGCAACCAACAAACTGATCCTTCATCGGTGTCACCTGCACTTTCCACGGTGTTCCAACCATGTTCACATGCAGGGACGACATTCGCACGACGACAGTTCGATCGAGGCCTACGCCTCGTCGTGCTGTGAGTGTGACCGCTTCGTCGATCACATCGGCCGGGGCAGCCGGTCCGCAGTTCTTGTCAGACCCCCGAGGTAGAACCGAAGACACAGAAATTGACGACGGAGCAGCAGTCACCGACGGGCCTCACCAACCGCATCGACACTCCCATGAGGGGAAGCTGCCGTCATGATCGACACCACTTCGCTCGGCGCCGTCCTCGACCGACTCGGCGAGATCACCCCGCCCGCCGATGACCCCACCGGTCGAGCAACGTTCGAACAGCTCAATCTCCTGCGCCTGATCCGCAACACCGTAGATCACCAGATCGTTTCTCACGCAGCGGCACTCGACGCTCTGCGCGTCGCAGAGAAGGCGGGCTCGACCACTAAGAAGCTACTGATCGAGATGGGATTCGCACCCGCGGTGTCGACGCGCGCCACCCGCATCGCCGAAGCGATGGGCACCTTGAGCAAGGTCGAGGCCTGCGCCGCCGACGGCCGCCTCTCGGGCGAGGTCGTCGACGCCATCGTGCGCGGCATCGCCGCTATCGAGAAGCGCTCACCCACAATGCTTTCCGACGACGATCGGGACGCATACGAGATCGATCTCCTCGCTCAGGCTTTGTCTGGCGCGACACCCGCCGAGATCGGCAAGCACGCTTCGTCCATCGGCAACACCATCGCCGACGAGGAGGGCGGCATTCCCGCGTGCGACGACCGCGCCCTGGACACGTTGTCGCACCACATGACCGACGACAATCGGGTGGAGATCCACGCCGACGTGACCCAGAGTGTGGGTGAGAAGTTCATCGCCATGATCGACGAACGGTCCGTGCCGCGTCCCGAACCCGACGGCGCCGAGGACCGACGCTCGGTCGGCCGGCGGCGCGTCGATGCTCTCGAGTTGTTGTTGGATCAGGCTGCGATCGGAGCCGCCCTCGACACGATCGGCACACCACGAACCCAAGTGGTGCTGACCATTCCCGCCGACGGCGGCGATCCCGCGTTCCTGCCCTGGACCGGACCGGTCACCCAGGCGACCGCGAAACGGTTGTCCTGCGACGGCACCCTGACCGAGGTCATCATCGACGGCGAAACCGTGCCGCTGCAGATGGGTCGCGAACGACGACTGTTCCCACCGCACCTACGCAAGGCGATCGTCCTCCGAGACCAGTCGTGCATCAAATGCGGTGCGCCACCGTCACATACTCAGGTGCACCACATCGAGCACTGGTCCGACGACGGTGAAACAGAACTCGACAACGGCTGCCTGCTCTGCCAGCGCTGCCACTCCCAGGTTCACCACCACGGCTGGGCCATCATGATCGGCTTCGACCGCCACCCCTGGCTCATCCCGCCCGCCCACATCGACCCCCAACGCCGCCCGCAACCGGCCTACAACCGGCGCACCATGCGACTCGACGACGCCGCCTGACCGACCACCCAGATCTGGGGCAGTTTGCGCCACACATCGGATCAATCTGCCCCGACCAACTCGCGGCCCTGCGGGACCGCATTTGATACTTGACAACTCCACAGTGTTGATCGATCGCCGGCGCAGCCGCTCGTTCCTGCTCACGCATCCGGCGTGAGCAGGAACGGGTGGGAGCGAACCAACACACACACCTTTCCGCCGGGCCGCCCTGCGCCCGCGTAGCCCGCGAGATGACCAGCCACCACCGCTGCCATGATTCGAACACACGTGCGATACTTCTGTCGTGAGCATGAAGTGGATTGGCGGGGACAACGGCCAACCACACCGGCCGGCATTCGTGCGGGTCGGCCACAAGGCGGTGCTCATCGACCTGGGTGCCCTCTACCCCAACGCACCCCACTTCACCGGCGAATACAACCCCGACGGCCTGCAGATACGGTCCGTCCACCTGGGCGTTCTGACCGAGTGGGGACGTGACGAATGGGGCGCCTGGTACGGCAAGGTGACCTACACGATCACCGCCAAGGACCGGCAGGAGAAGGTGACGCACTGGGTGCCGTCCTGGGCGCTGCGCCCGGCTGGGGACCCGCCGGCGCCGCGACGCTGAGTCGTCCGCATCCGATGGTCAGGGCAGATCCACCTTGCTCGCCAGCCAGCGACCGTCGATCTTGTCCATGGTCATCAGCACACGGCTACGGTCGACGCGCGGTTCCGGGCTCGCGGTGTTGGTGATCGACTGGTCGACGAACAGCATCACCACGACGCGATCGGTCGTCGCCGACTTCACGCCCGCGTCGATGACGACACCCTTGCTGGTGGCTTTGTTGTCGACGAGCATCTGCTTGAGCTGGTTGCTGGACCGCGAGTACATGTCCTTGAACTCGCCGGTCGCGCCGCCGAGGACCTCGGTGAAGTTCTGGTCGATGCTGCCGGAGTCGATGCTGGTCAACGTCACCGCGTAGTCCTTGGCGGTGGCCACCGCCTGCTGCTCGGCGTGGTCGACCGCATGGTTCTCGTAGAGCTTCCAACCCGCATATCCCCCACCGGCGAGCAGCGCGAGGATCGCGAGGACCGCAACGACACGGCGCGGCCGCAGGAGACCGGCCAGCCGTCCCGCCCGGATCACGGGACGACGACGCGTCCCCTTTCCGGCGACCTCGGGTGTGTCCGACGCCTCGGCGTCGCCGACCTCGATCTCGGTGGTCTCGGCGGCGGTCTCGGTCGAGACGTCGTCGACGACCGTTTCTTCACGGGGTCGTCGGGACTTGCCCCCGCGCACGGGCGACTTCTTGACGACGTCCTTGCCCCGTGGCGCCTTGGTGCCGGTCGTCTTGTTCGTCGTGGCAGTGCTCACGGTGTCACCTCTCGATCGGATGCGGGTGGTCTAGTTGAAGTGGATGTCCGGCCCGCCGAACGGTGTCGGAATGGTCTGCGGGCCACGTGGAGTCGGGTCGGTCCGGGCATGGGGATCGCTGCCCGGCCTCGGCAGGTTCGTGTCGTCCCCCGGCGGTCGTGGCGCCGCACCCGCGCCGCGCGGAAGGAGTTCGGTGTTCTTGCAGTGCGTGTTGAGGAACGGTTCCGGGAAGTCCGGGCGCGACGGCGCCGCCCGGGGCAGTCCGTAATCACATGGGACGCGCGGGAAGACGTCGACACTGCCCCACAGCCCGCCGTCGCGGAAGGCCGTGCTGATCGCGTCGAGTGTCGACCCCGAGCGCTGCGTCGGGAAGAAGAACTCCCGCAGCGCCGGGACGCGCAGGTATGCCATCTGCGACACCGTGACCAGGTTGCCGAGCAGCTGCACCATCGTCGGCGAGTTGTCGGTGAACAGCTGATCGACGTCGCGCAGTGTGGCCGGCGTCTGATCGAGCATCCGGCGTAATCCGGCGTCCATGGAACCCACACCGGCAAGCGAGGATTCGAGGTTGCCCGCAGTCGCCCGCAACCCCGGAGCCGTGTCCGCGAGTGTGGTGAGCACGACCTTGCTGGTCCGGATGACGTTCACGGTCTGCGGCAGCACCGAATCCAGAGTCGACACCAGGAACGTACCACCCCGCACGATGTCGCGGAGTTTCTGCGCACCCTCGTCGCCGGTACCGAGCTCGTTCATGATGAGCTTCAGCTGTTCCGTGTCGATCTGGGCGAGAGCCGGATCCATGCTCTCCAACAGGGTGGCCATCGGCACCGGAGTGGTGGTGCGCTTCTCCTCGACGACGGTCCCGTCGGTGAGGAACGGCGCCGAATCGCTGGCCGGCTGGAAGTCGAGGAACTGTTCACCGGCCGGCGACAGACTCGACACCCGGACTTCTCCGTCGGCCGGGATCCTGATGCCGGCGTCGATGGTGGCGACCACACGCACACCCTCGCCGTCGATCCGTACCGCGTCGACACGACCGACCGGCACGCCGCGCAGTGTCACATCCTGATTCGGAAGCAGCCCACCGGATTGCGCGAGTTCGACCTCGACGCGGATGTTCGACGCGGTCGGATCGCGCTGCAGGGTGTCGAGCATCAGGTACGCCACACCGACGACAAGAATCGTCAGTAGACCCAACACCGACAACCAGTTTCGACGACGACGCCCCCATCGCACCGCGGCGACGATGCCGCGGGCCCCGGTTTCCACGAGGTCGGGCCGCGCGCTCATCGCGGCGCCCCCGGCTCCACGTGCTGACGCAATCGCATCAGCGTGAGCGACAGCGATCCGACGAACTGCTCCCAGTCACGAATGTCCGGAAGTCGCGACCCCGGATCACCTCGGTGGTTCGGATCGTCGAAGGCACCGATCGCGAACTGGGAGATCGCCACATCCGTGTGCCCCGAAGTCGCGTTGGTCAGTTTGACGATCGGGCCGAGGATGCGGTTGACCGCGTCGAGACTCGCCCCGGGAACCGTCGCCGCGGCGTTCAGCGACGCGGCGATCCGGTTGATGTCGTCCATCATTCCGCCTGCTGCGGTCCCCTTCACCGAGGGGAACGCGCCGAGTTGCCGGATGATCCGGTCGACCTGTTCGACGGTCGCCAGGATCGACTGCGTGTTGTCGGCCACGGTCCACAGTGCGGGTCCGGCAGCCGCGAGGGCGGAGTCGATGGTCTGCTGCCGCGCCGACACCGTCGACGCCAACCGGCCGGCCGCGCCGAGGACGGCCTCGATCTCGCCGGTGCGCTCCGACAGCGAGGAGACGAGCACCGTGGACTGGCGGACGAGCGTGCCGAGTTGCTCTCCGTCGTCGCCGAGTGATTCGCCGAGACCGTTGACGATGTCGGTGAGGTTGCGGATGGCACCGCCGTTGACCAGCATGGCGGCCGTCGACAGCACTTCCTCGACCGTCGCACCCGCCGAGGTGTGATCCAGCGGGATGACGTCGCCGTCACCGAGGAGGGCGGCGCCCGGCTCCGGTTCGGCGGGCGGTTCGAGGGCGACGAACACGTCGCCGAGAGGCGTGGCCGAACGCAATTCGGCACGGGTTCCGTCCGGTAGACGGGTACCGTCGGCGATTCGCATGCCGACGTCGGCGAGATAGTCGTCCACCTCCATCGACTCCACGAATCCCACGTCGGCGCCAAGGAGCCGGACCTTCGCCTTGGCGGGCAGGTTCAGCGCATTGTCGAACTGCGCCTTCAGCTCGAAGCCGTCCCCGCTCGTGCCCGGGGACGGAAGCGGGATCTGTCCCAGGCCCACCGAACACCCGGTGAGGACGCAGGCCAGCAGGAACACCACGGCAGGGACGGCCCCGGTGCGGATTCGCTGTACGACGCTCATTTCTGCCCGACCCCCGCCATCGCTGCCAGCATGGCCGTCACCCCGAAGTCCGGCCCGAAATCCTGCGGCTTACCGGTGTTGCACCCGAGGTCCTTCAGTTTCGCCAGATTGCAGACCTCCTTGAGGACCTGCTGGTCGAAGAGGATCCGGTCGGCGAAGGTGTGCACCCGAATGGTGCCGTTCGGCTGGTCGATCGCGTTGTACGCGTTGTTCATCAGCATCGGCGTCAGATTCAGGAACTCGGAAAGCTCGCGTTCGTAGTCGGACAGCGTCCGCGTGACGGTCGTCGCATCGCGTGCCGCGTTCCGCAGCGGAATCCGGTTCTCCTTGAGCAGTTCCGAGGTCCTGGCGAGGATCTCATTGAGTTTCGCGCCGGTGTTGCCTTGGCCCAGTTGCTGATCCGCGATGACCTGACTCATCGCACGGAGGCTTCCGCCGAACTCGCGGATCGTCTTGTCGTTGTTCGCCGCGGCCTCGGTGAGGACGTCGAGGTTGTCGACGAGTTTCACGATCGCCTCCCGGGTGGCACTCGGATCGGCTCCGGTGCGCAGGGCCTTCGACAGCTGCCCGAGTGCGTCGCGTAGCGCCGGACCGTTGCCGTCCAGGGACTCCGAGGTCACCGACAGCATGTCCGCGATCGGTCCCCCACCCTTGCCGTCTCCACCGAGTTCGCCGGCCAAATTGTCGGTCATCGTCAGCAACCGGTCGAATTCGATCGGTGTGTGGGTTCGGTCGAGGGGCAGGAATGCATCACCCGACAGCTTCGGTCCGCCCGAGTAGGCGGGCGTGAGTTCGATGTGCCGGTCGGTGAGCACCGACGACGACACCGCCACCGCCTCCACGTCGATGGGCAGTGCGATCTCATCGTCGACCTCCATGGTGACGTCGACGACGGTGCCCCGTGGGCTGATGTCGGCGATGTGGCCGACGGTGATCCCCAGCACCGACACCTTGTTGCCCTCGTACAGGCCTGCGGCACTGTCGAACTGAGCGACGATCCGGTGGGCACCGGTGGACGGGTTCCAGATCGCGGCGACCGTGGCCGCAACCGCGACGGCGATCGCCGTCACCACCACCAGCGTGCGCATACGTGGTCGTCTCATCGGCAGTCCTCGAAATACGGTGCGCGTCCGACCTGTTCGGCTCGACCACTCAGCGCGCACATCCACGAGTCGATGAGAAAGCCTGCGGGTCCGGTGAAGTCGACATAGTTGCCGGCGCCGGTCGCGTTGGTGAAGTTGCGCACCGGCAGCGGCAGAGCCTGCAGGGTGTTGCGCAGCAGGTCGTCGTGGCGGGCGAGCGCGCCGAGCATCCCGTTCAGGTCCTCGATCAGAGCATCGATCGCCGGACGGTTCACGACGGTGATGCGGTGCAACTGTGCGACGAGTGCGGTGGTGGCGTTGAACATCCCGGTGACGCCGTCACGGCGGCGGGTCAACTCGACCATCAGGTTTCGGCTCTGCACCATCAGCGACCCGATGTTGCTCTCCTGGTTCCGGATGACCGTGGTGACACGTTCGGCGCCGGTGATAAGCTCGCCGAGCTGAGTACGCCGGGTCGCGATGATCTCCGAGAGGGTGTGCGCGGTGGAGATGGCCTCCGGGACCACTTCCGGCGCCCCCTCCAGCTGCGTCGACAGCGTGGTCATGGCGTCGGCGAGTCCACCGGCGTCGACCTTCTCGAAGTTGGTGGTGGCGTCCTCGATCGTGTCCTGCAGGTCGTAGGGAACCTGCGTGTTTCCCAACGGAATCCGGTCGCCTTCCAGCGATCCCGATCCCTGCGGGGTGATCGCGATGTAGCGCGACCCGAGGATGGTGGTCAGTTTGATCGCTGCCTTGGTGTCGTTGCCGAGACGCACTCCGCGGTCGATGTTCATCGAGATGATGACCCGGTTCCCGTCGAGACGCGAACCCTTGACCTCCCCCACCGGCACGCCGGCGAGGGTCACCTGATCGCCGTTCCGGATCTCGCCGGCCTGCGCGAACTCGGCCTCGATGTTCTTCCGCCCGACGTCGATCGCACTGATGCCGACGACGAGCGCCACGACGAGGACGAGTGCGCCCACACCTCCGAGGCCGAGGTAGAGCGAGTTCCGTTCGGCGATCGGCTTCCGGGGCGATCGTTCGGTCATGCGGCGGTTCCCTGACGTCTTCATGGCTGGCAGATCGGTGAGTACTTCGGCTTCCCGCCGGGCGTCGCCGCAGCGACGATCGCCGGGGTCAGCGGCGTGAGGAAGGGGACGAAGTCGGCGGGGTTGAGGTCACAGACGTAGGCGCTGAGGAAACTTCCCTCCTGACTCACGCGGGCCATGCCCTTCAGCAGCAGCGGGACGTTGGCTCCCAGGTACTCGAACTCGGATTTCTTCTCGGCGAAGTGCGCGAGGAAGCCCGGCTGACGGGTGAGGAAAGCGTCGAACGACGGTGCGGTGTCGGAGGCGATCTCCGCGAGGCGTCCACCGACTTCTGTCATGACGTCGGCGGTTCCGACGAGATCCTCACGGTGCGCCGCGAACGCCTCGAAGATCTCCTGGGCGCGTCCGATGACCTCCTGGATGCCACCGGTCTGCCGGGACAGTCCGGCCAGCACCTTGCCGAGGTCGGTGATGACGTCGCCGAGCAATGCGTCCGGGCCCGCGAAGGATTCGGCCAGCGACGAGGTCTGCGCCAGCAAACGGGTGATCGCTCCGGTCTCACCCTGCAGCGCGCCGACGAGCGAACTCGACAGATCGTTCACCTTATCCGGATCGAGAACACTGAACAACGGCTCGAATCCGTTCAGCAGCGCGGAGATGTCGAACGACGGCTCGGTGTGATCCACCGGGATCTCGCCGCCGGGCTCCAGTGGGGCAGGAGAATCGAACTGCCCCAACGACAATCCGAGATACCGCTGGCCGATGATGTTCTGGTACGTGACCGCGGCCTTGGTGTTGCCGCTGAGATCCTGCCGGGCGTCGACGCGGAAGTGGACGCGGGCGAGGTTGCCGTCGAGCTCGATCGAGTCGATACGCCCCACGCGCACACCGGCCATCCGGACGTCGTCGCCGGTGCGGAGCCCGGAAACATCGGTGAACACGGCCGAGTACGCCGACGTCGGGCCGGAGACATCGCGACGCAGGGTGTTGATGATCGTCCACGTCAGCATGATCGCGACGACGAGGAACAACGACAGCCAGATGATCGACCTGCGGTAACTCATCGCCCTCCCTCCGTCGCCCGCTCGCCCGGTGCGCGCCCCGGCTTCTGATCGGGCTTCTGTCCCGGCTTCTCGACCTTGATGTCACTCCCGCGCAGCAGTGGCCCCAGGAGGAGCGCGGTCACCTCGTTGGCACCCGGGCCCAACAGCTTTCGGAGCGCCTCGATCTCCGCCCGACTGCCCACCGGTCCGACGTTGCCGCCCATGAGTCCGGCGGGAGGCTTGTAGTTCTTGGGCTGCAACACCTGAGGCAGTGTCGGGCGCCCGACCGTGGCCGGTGCCCACTGACACGAGTTGCCCACCAGGTCGCCGTACCGCGGGCAGTCCGCGCGCGAGTACATCCGGTGCGGCGTGAGTGCCCACACGAAGTGGCCGGTCCCGCGCTGCTTCTTCGGATCCCAGAACTCCGTCATGAACGTCTCGGACAGGTTCGCGATCTTGACGGTGATCGGCGCCAGGGCGGGACCGCCGTCGGCGAAGACGTCGAGGACGGGTGCGAACGAACTCGTGATGGTGATCATCCGGTCGGTGTTGTTGCCGAGCGCGGTTTCCGAGGTACCGAGCGTGTGCTGCCCGGCGCTCAGCAGATCGGTGAGCGCAGCCCGTTTCTCGGCGACGGTCTGCATCGGCACGATGGCGTGGTGGACGGCGTCGAGCAGATCCGGCGCCGATCGCTGCAGTCCCCCCATCGCGGTGGCCAGCTCACTCAGGCGGGAGCGGGTCTCACCGTCGTCGACGGCGCGGTTCAGCTCGGTCATGATCGTCACGAGTTGTCCCCCGGCGGTGCGGATCTCGGAGCCCTGGTGCCGCGTCGCGGTGGCCAGCGCCGCGAGCACCCCGACCGTGTCGTCGCGGCGATCACGCCCCATGGCGTCGACGATGTCACGCAACTTGGTCAGCACGGTCTGGAGTTCGATCGTCTCCCGACTCGTGTCGGCCTCGACGGTGTCCCCGTCCTGCACCGGGCGACCCGCCTGGTCGGGATGGTCGAGCAGCTGCACCGACGACACCGCGAACACGTTGCTGGGGACCACCCGAGCGGTCACGGTGTCCGGGATGCCCTGTGCGCTGGCGGGATCGAGTGAGATCGCCACCCGATTCGGTTCACCGTCGGAGCCGGGTTCGACGCCGGTGACGATGCCGACGAGACTGCCGCGGAACTTCACGTCGGACTTGGCGGGGATGCCGTCGCCGACGTCGGTCAGCAGAGCGGTGATGGTCACCCGGTCGTCGAGCGCCCCGGTCGACTTGAGGAGCAGTGCGGCGACGACGGCGGCGATCACCGCGATACCGATCAGCCCGCGGACCAGCAACATCCGGTCCGTGGGCCCCCCCGCCTCGGATTCGAGGGAGATCGTCCGCACGCTCACCCTCCGAGCCTCGATCCGGAACTGACTCCCCAGAATGCGAGTGTCAGAAGGAGATTGACGACGATCATGGAGCTGATACCCAGGCGCATCGCGCGTCCCACCGCGACGCCGACGCCCTGGGGTCCGCCGCGCGCGTAGTAGCCGTAGTAACACTGGATCGTCGTCGTGATGGACACGAAGACAACGGCTTTGATCACCGAGTAGATGATGTCGGGTCCGGCCATGACGAGATGGAAGTAGTGCTGGTAGGTGCCGATCGACACGCCTCCGGCGAGTGCGACGACCCCCTGGACCACCACATAGCTAAGGACGAGGCACATCACGAACAGCGGGATGACGGCGATCACCGACGCGACCAGTCGCGTGGTGACCAGGTAGGGGATCGAGCGGATGGCGAGGGTCTCCATCGCGTCGATCTCCTCGGTGATCCGCATGGCGCCGAGTTGGGCGGTGAAGCGGCATCCCGCCTGCGAGGCGAACGCCAGGGCCGCCATGATCGGCGCGAGTTCCCGGGTCGACGCCGAGGCCGAGATCAGTCCCGTCGCCTGACCGAGACCGAGCATGCGCAGCGCGTTGTACCCCTCGATCCCGACGATGGCGCCGGCGCTGGCCCCGAGGACGAGGATGACGCCCGCCGTGCCGCCGCCGACGACCAGCGAGCCGTTACCCCACGTCACGTCGGAGAGGATGCGCAGGAACTCTTTCGTGTAGTGCCGGAACATGGCCGGAATTCCCACGATGGCGCGTGCGAGGAACGACAGCATGTGCCCGAGGAGACGGATCGGTCTCGTCACCGAGGCATAGACGGAGGCCAGAGGCCGCACGCCGGGCGGGTAGTACGGGGCGGCCGCCTTCAACGCGCTCATCAGAAGGACGCCCTCGGGAACACCATCACGTACATCTGGGTGAAGAGCACGTTGACCAGCATCAGCAGCATGATCGACCCGACCACGGTGGAGTTGACCGAGTTGGCGACGGCCGCTGGACCACCACTGGTGGCCAACCCCTTCTGGCAGGCGACGATGGCCACGATCATGCCGAACACCAGCGCCTTGACGAGCGTGAGGACCATGTCGCCGACCGTGGCGAAGGACGCGAAGGTCGCGACGAAGCTGCCCGGCGCCCCTTCCTGGACGTAGACGTTGAACAGATAGCCGGCGAGGAATCCGACGAACGTGACGATGCCGGTGAGAGCGGTGCCGACGAGCATCGCCGCGGCCAGGCGCGGCACAACGAGTCGCCGGATGGGGGACACACCCATCACGCGCATCGCGTCGATCTCCTCGCGGATCGTGCGGGAACCGAGGTCGGCACAGATCGCCGATCCGACCGCCGCGGCCATCATCAGCGCCGTGACGAGCGGGGCACCCTGGCGGATCACCGCGAGTCCGCTGGCCGCACCGGCCAGTGAGGTTGCGCCGACCTGGCCGGCGAGGAGACTGAACTGGATCGCAAGCGTCACGCCGATCGGAATCGCGACGAAGAAGGTCGGCACCAGTGCGGTGTTCGCCATGAACACCGCCTCGCGGATGAACGCCTCGAGCGGGAACTTGCCGCGAACGAGGTCGGAGAAGAGATAGCGGAACGACTCGATCCCGAGCTTGATCTGCTCACCGACCGTGATGAACGACTGGCCGGGGTGACGGCGCACGTAACCCGTCGACCACTCGGCTATTTCCGTTGCAGCACTTTTTGTTTGAACATCCGCCATGGGTGGCGGCGCCCCGGGCCGCGGTGCGGCCCGGCCTGTCGCGATGCTGTCGTCTCCCCCGGTCAACTCAGCTCCGATCATGACCCGTGGTCACCCGATTAGCTATCTCAATCGGGTAATCCATCTAACTCATTGCACGGTATCAGCTCTGCCGTGAGAGGCAAGTCACATTGGCGAATCGGCTCGGTCGACCGTCCGATCCGCCCGCCACAGACCGCCACTCCGCCGGCCGAGTAGGCCCGAGGGGCTGCCCGAGGGCGGTATCGAGGTCAGCGGGGCAGTCCCAGACCCCGCTCGGCCACCAGATTGCGCAGCACCTCGTTGGTCCCGCCCGCGATCGTGAAGGCACGGGCGTACAGAAACGCGTCCTGCCACCACCCGTCGGCATGGGCGGCGGGATCGCCTTCGACGCGGATCGAATCGCCCGCTTGGACCGACATGCCGTATTCGGCGAGAGCCAGATTGATCTCGCCGAAGAAGACCTTGGACAGCGCGGCATCCGCGGCGTCACCCGTCCCGGCGACCGCCCGCGACTCGCCATACGCCGACAGCAGGGCGTTGACCTGTACCGCAGCCGCCAGCCGACCGACCTCGCAGCGTACCTCGCCCCGGTCGATGAGCCGTGCGTCGTCGCGCGTCGTCGACGAGACGAGGTCGACGAGGTCGTCGAGCGCGCGGAACAAGGTGACGCCGCCGCCGGCACTCGACCGTTCCCGCGCGAGGCTGGACGTGGTCACCATCCAGCCCTTGTTCTCCTCGCCGATCACGTTCTCCACCGGCACCTTCACGCCGTCGAGGAAGATCTCGTTGAAGTCCGCGGTCCCGGTGATCTCGCGCAGCGGCCTCACCTGCACTCCCGGACTCTTCATATTGATGGCGAATGCCGTGATTCCCTTGTGTTTCGGGGCGTCGGCATCGGTCCGGGCCAGCAGGTAGCCCCAGTCGGCGTGGTGCCCGTTCGTCGTCCACACCTTCTGACCGTCGACGACGTAGTGGTCGCCCTCCCGACGGGCGCGTGTGTGCAGACCGGCAAGGTCACTGCCCGCGCCGGGTTCACTGAACAGCTGGCACCAGATGTGTTCGCCGGACCGAATCCGCGGCAGATAGAAAGTCTTCTGCTCCTCGGTACCGAAGTCGATGATCGCGGAGGCCGCCAGGAGTCCGCCACCCACCGGCATCGGCGCACCCGCCTTCGCCAACTCCTCGGAGACCACCGCCTCATGACGCGGGTGCGGATCGGGCAGTCCGCCGTACTCGACCGGCCAGTTCACCCCCAGCAGTTGGCGGCCGTAGAGTTCGGCCGTCCACTTCCGCAGCGCCGGGATCTCCGACGCCTCGGGCGCCCTCACCCCTGCTTTGTGCGGCCGTCGGGGCGCGCTGTCGGTGCACAGCTCGCGTACGCGCCGGCGGAGATCGTCGAGTTCGGGATCCTGACCGAGTCTCACGGTGAAACCTTCCCGGGGAGATGTTGTTCTGTCTACACTGTGACGTGTCTCAATCAGTGAACTGTATCGGTACGTTGCCACCTGGCACGGAGGATTGATGGATTTCGAGCTGACAGACGAACAACGTGCGATCCGGGATTCGACGCGATCGCTGTTGCAGAGTCATCCCGGTGCTGCGCGCGCCGTCGCGGATTCACCGTCCGGATTCGACGCCGGATTATGGCGCCAGGGAACAGAACTCGGCTGGTCTGCACTGGCCGCACCGGAAGACGTCGGCGGCCTCGGGCAAGGCGTGGTCGACCTGGCCCTCGTCGCCGTCGAACACGGCCGGTTCGTCACGGCCTCGCCGTTCATGCCGACGGTCGCGGTGCTCGACGCTCTGCTGCGGGCCGGCGACGACCACGCCGCGCTGATCGACGCTCTCGTCAGCGGCGAGTCCTCGGCCGCCTGGGCGTTCACCGAACCCCATCGGTCACCGACCGTCGACGCGCTGCAGACCACCGCCGTGGCCGCCGATTCCGGGTATCGGATCACCGGCGAGAAGGTGACCGTCGCCGATGCGTCGACGGCCGATGTCCTGCTGGTCGACGCCGTCCTCGAAGGCAACCCCGCCCGTTTCCTCGTCCCCCGCGACGCCTCGGGGGTGAAGATCCGCCGGATCGAATCGCTCGACATCACCCGCGAACTCGACGACATCACGCTCGACGCCGTCCACGTGGGTCAGGAGGCGCTACTCGGCTCCCCGGACACCGCCCGCGCGGCCATCGAGCGGACCCTGCGCCTGATGACCGTCCTGGCCTGCGCCGAACTCGTCGGTGTCGGCGAGTACCTGCTGGAGACCTCGGTCGACTACGCGAAGGCCCGGGAACAGTTCGGCGTGCCGATCGGCAGTTTCCAGGCGGTCAAGCACAAGTGCGCCGACATGCGCATGTGGGTGCAGGCCTCCCGCGCCGCCACGTTGCACGCGGCGATGTCACTCGACGCCGACGAAGCGGGCTCATCGCTCGAGACCGCGAGAGCGGTCAGTGTCGCGAAGGCCTTTGTGTCCGACTCGATCTGCAAGACCGCCGGCGAGGCACTCCAGGTGCATGGCGGTATCGGCTTCACCTGGGAACACGATCTGCACCTCTACATCCGCCGGGCTCGCGCGAACGCCGCACTGTACGGCGATGCCGACCATCATCACGAAGCGCTGTGCGCTCTCCTGGAGGCGCGATGAACCTCAGCGAGATCGCCGCAGCCCGTCCGGACAACGATGCGATCGTCCTCGCCGACGGTTCGGCTCGCGTCACCTTCGCCGACCTCGATCGTCGTTCGCGACGTCTGGCCGACTTCTTCGCCGCACAGGGACTGTCGAAGGGCGATCACATCGCCATCGTGATGGAGAACCGGCCCGAGTTCCTCGAGGTCGCGTGGGCCGCCCAGCGCTGCGGCCTGATGTACACCCCGGTCAACTGGCACCTCACCGCCGCCGAGGCCGAGTATGTCGTGAACGACTGCGGTGCACGGATACTCATCTCCGGCGTCGGGGCCGGTGAGCTGGCCGCCGAGATCCTCACGGGTGCCGCGGGCGTCGAGACGGCGATCGGCGTGGGTGGTCCGATCGACGGGCACCTCGACTACGAATCCATCGTCGCCGGCACCCCCACCTCGACCATTACGCACGAGCCCATCGAGGGCTACTACTTCTTCTATTCGTCGGGAACCACCGGACGCCCCAAAGGAATCGAGCCCACCCACGACTTCCCTCCGTTCGGCACCGGCCTCCCGCTCGACTCGATGATGCCGGCGTACGGGGTCAGCTCGTCGACGGTCTACCTGTGTCCGGCTCCGCTGTATCACGCTGCGCCACTGGGCTGGTCGCTCGCAATGCAGCGGCAGGGCGCCACCGTGGTGCTCATGCCGTCGTTCGACGCCCGCGAATGCCTCAGTGCGATCGAGACACACCACGTCACGCACGCCCAGTTCGTGCCGACGATGTTCGTCCGGATGCTGAACTCGACCCCGAGGTCCGTTCGTCCTTCGACGTGTCGTCTTTGCGCCTGGTGGTCCATGCGGGCGCGCCGTGCCCGGTCCCGGTGAAGCAGCAGATGATCGAGTGGTTCGGTCCGGTGTTGTTCGAGTACTACTCCGGCAGCGAGGGCAACGGCATGACTGCGATCACCTCGCCCGAGTGGTTGGAGCATCCCGGCTCGGTGGGCCGTGCCGTGTACGGCGAGATCCACATCGTCGACGACGCGGGCGACGAACTCCCCACCGGCGAGATCGGTTCGGTGTACTTCGCCGGGACACGAGAGTTCCGCTACCTCAACGATCCCGCCAAGACCCAGGATGCCCGCAACGCGCGCGGTTGGCAGACCATCGGCGACCTCGGTCATCTCGACGCCGACGGCTACCTCTACCTGTCCGACCGGCGCAGCGACCTCATCCTCTCCGGCGGCGTCAACATCTACCCACAAGAGATCGAGTCCGCACTCGTCATCCATCCCGCGGTCGCCGACGTCGCCGTCATCGGCGTCCCCGACGACGAGATGGGAGAACGGGTCCACGCGGTGATCGAACTCGCCCAAGGCGTGGAGCCCGGCGACGCGGTCACCGACGAACTGGTGGCGCACTGCCGAATCCACCTCGCCGGCTTCAAACAGCCGCGGTCGATGGCGTTCGTCGACGAGGTGCCGCGGACGCCATCGGGAAAACTGTTGCGGCGCAGACTCCGCGAGGCGCAGCCGACCGCGCACTGAGACGCCCCCGAAGGGTCACGCCTGCGCGAGCAACTCCCGGATCTGCGCCCGCAGTTCGGGTTTGCGGACCTTGCCACTCGCCGTCCGGGGCAGGACGTCCACCACCTCGAGCCGCTCCGGCATCTTCTGCCGCGCCAGCCCGGCGCCGGTGAAGTGGTCGCGGATGCCGTCCAGGTCGAGGTGCCCTCCGTTCCGAAGAACGACGAACACGCACACCTTCTCGCCGTACCTTTCGTCGGGCATGCCGACCGCGGCGGCTTCGGCGACGGCCGGATGCGACAGCAGAGTGTCCTCGACCTCTTTCGACGAGATGTTCTCGCCGCCGCGGACGATGATGTCCTTCTTGCGGTCGGTGATCGTGAGATAGCCGTCGGCGTCGAGGTTTCCGACGTCGCCGGTACGGAACCATCCGCCGGCGAAGCTCGTGGTGTCCAGCGTCGCGTCGGTGTAGCCGAGGAACTGTTCGGGTCCGCGGCAGAGGATCTCACCGTCCACACCGGGTTCGACGGGGCGGTCGTTGTCATCGACGATCAGCACCTCGGTGCCCGGGGTGATGCGACCGTCGGTGTTGGCGCGCTTGTCGAGCGGATCGTCGGTCGACCCCGACGAGATCGTCGGATGCTCGGTGGAGCCGTAACAGCGAAAGGCGTGGACCCCGAATCCGTCTGCACGCCGGATCAACTCGGCGGCGACGTTGGCCGCGCCCGTCGTGTACTCGGTCAGGGAGGACACATCGAGGCCGGCGCGGTCCGCGGCCTCCAGGATTCCGGCGAGATGGATCGGTGCTCCGGCCGACGATTCGATGCGATAGGAGGAGACCAGTTCTGCCGCCACCGCGGGATCCCAGGCGTCCATGAGGACGGTGGTCGCGCCGCGGCCCAACAGGCGCAGGATGCCCAGCACGCCGGCGATGTGCCCGGACGGGAACGCCGCCAGGCTGCTGACCTCGTCCCCGGTGCCGCGATGCTCCTCCATCGAGCGCACCTCGGCGATCAGGGTGGTGTGGCTGTGCTGCACGCCTTTCGGGTCGGCGGTGGTACCCGAGGTGTACACCAGCAGTGCGCGTTCGGCGGGCGAGGCCGGTGTGTACGGCTCGAATCCCGCGGCGTCGTGGTCGAGGAGTTCACGAAACTCCGTCCGCTGATCCGCCGAAGCCTCGCCCGACGCATCGACCACGAACAGATGCTGCATCGTCGGGATCTCCGACGCCGCGTCGAACAGCGGCAAACAATCGCGTCCGCGCCAGGTGCGCGGTCCGATGTAGATCTTGGCCGCGGACTGGCGCAGGATGAACGACAGTTCGGACGGCCCGTAGATCGACACGATCGGCAGCACCGTGGTGCCGAGAAGCCAGGCCGCCGAATGCGCGACCACGCACTCGCGCCAGTTCGGCAGCTGGATCGCCACCACATCCCCGGCGCCGACACCGCGGGCACGCAGCCCTGCGGCCACCGCGGCGGCCTGCTCGTAGAGGTCGGCCAGGGTCGCCGTCTCGACCGGCCGCACCGCACTGTGGAACACGACCTCGGTGGCGCCGTGATCGCGGGCGGTCGTACGGATCTCCTCGGGCAGCGTGGACATGTCCCTCATCTCTGGTCAGCGCTCACAAGAAGTCAGCGGGTCAACAGCAGACAGCCGGCGATGGGTCCGCCTCCGACGGACACCGCGGCGACATCGAGCGGTTTCGCGACCTGACGATCACCGGCCTCCCGCCGCAACTGGAGGCACGCTTCGTGCAGCACCCAGTAGCCGTGCATCCGTCCTGCCGACAGTTGTCCGCCATAGGTGTTGAGCGGCAACTCGCCGTCACGTCCGATCCGGATGCCGCCTTCGACGAACGGCCCGCCCTCACCATCACCGCAGAAGCCCAGCGCTTCCAGCCAGGCGAGCGTGAGGAACGTGAAACCGTCGTAGAGTTCGGCGATGTCGACGTCCGCCGGGGTCAGATCGGTCCGGCTCCACAGCGTCGACGCAGCCTCGGTCGCAGCCATCTTCGGATAGTCGGGACGCTGCGTCCAGCCTCCGACCCCGCTCGCGCCGCCGATGGCGGCGAATCGTATCGCCGGATTCGGCGCCGACGACTCGTGGTCACGGTGAGAGACCACGACCGCGATCGAACCATCCACCGGGACATCGCAATCCAACAGACCGAAGGGCGTCGACACCGTGCGGGCGCCCAGATAGTCGTCCATCGTCATCGCGTCGCGGAAGACGGCCGCGGGGTTGAGCGCCGCGTTCGCGCGGGCGTTGAGCGCGATCGCACCCAGTTGCTCACGCGTGGTGCCGTATTCGTACATATGCCGACGACAGTGCATTGCCAGCCAGTTGGCCGCCGAATACGCGTCGGCCGCCAGGAGGTACGGAACATCACTCATCACCGGCCGGGGATCGCGCCGCGGCCGGGGCTTCTCCCCCGGCCGCTTCGGCCGGTCGACGGTACCGCCCATCATCTGGACCGTTCGATACACCAGGACGTGGCGGGCACGCTTCTCCCCGACGGCCACCGCTGCCTGTTGCACGGGAGCCAACAGCCCCGCATCGCCGTACGGGCCGCCGAGTTTCCCGGGTTCGATGCCCAGCTGCTGCGCGGTCTCGTCGGCCGGAGTGTCACCGAGGGTGAGGATCGCGTCGATGTCCGTGGGCTCGAGCCCGGCATCGGCGATCGCCGCTCTCACGCTCTGCATCGTCAGATCGATTCCCGGCGTGCCGGTCTTGCGACCGATGTCGGAGATACCGATGCCCGAGATGATGGCGTCCTGTTCCGGGTAGGAGCTCATCGACGATCACCTCCGTCCGGGTCCGCACCGGTCCCGCTGTCGGTCGGGAAGAACACCGGGACGAACAGCTCACCATTCGGTTCGTCGCGCGACGTCGCCGGTTCGAACGCCACCCCCACGCGCATGCCGATCTTCACGTCGTCGGGTTCGCAGCCGACGACGTTCCCGGGAATCCGGAGGCCGGCCTGGTCGTCGAGCTCGATCAGGGCAATCACATACGGCGTCGGCAGATCGGGGTTGTAGCGCTGGACGTTCACCGTGTAGGTGAACACCGTTCCGGTCCCGGTGGTGTCCCGGAATCCGACCAGACCGGAACACTGCGGACACGTGTCGGCCGGCGGGAAGAACCATCGGTCACATGCCTCGCAGAACGGAAGGCGCAATACGTCGTCCCAACCCGAGGTCCAATACGTGTAGTCGTTGTCGACGACCGACGGGATGTTGCGCACTCTCCGACCATCCCCCAAGTCCGCCGTCACCGGTTGAGCGGATCGCGGGGCAGGCCGAGGATCCGCTCGGCGATCTGATTCCGGGTGATCTCCGAGGTACCGCCGGCGATCGACATACCGCGCGCCGCGAGCACCAGCAGACCGGCCATCTTGCCCGCTCCCGAGAGGAACGCGACGTCGGGGCCGATGAGTTCGGCCGACAGCCGTGCGCGGTCGCTGATGTGCTCGGCGAGAAGCAATTTGGTGACATTGCCCTCCGGCCCCGGCCCCGCGTCCGCGACCGAACGGGCAACACGACGCAGGTTGAGGAGGCGGAGCGCATCCTCGACCGCGAGGAACTCGCCGATCTTCACCCTCGATCCCTCGAGCCCGTCGGCATAGCGCTCGGCGAGCTTGAGCATGTAGGTCGCGGCACCCTCGCTGCCGGCGGTGCCGCCGCCGATGCTCACGCGTTCGTTGCCCAGTGTCGCCCGGGCCACCGTCCACCCGTCGTTGGGTTCACCCACGACGTCGGCGTCGGGCACGAAGACGTCGGTGAAGAACACCTCGTTGAACTCGGCGCCACCGGTGATCTGACGCAGCGGCCGCACCTCGACGCCCCGCGCGGACATGTCGATGAGCACGGCGGTGATGCCCTTGTGCTTCGGTGCTTCCGGATCGGTCCGGACCGTGGCCAGGCCCCGTTTACAGAGATGCGCCCCGCTGGTCCACACCTTCTGTCCGTTGATCCGCCAGCCACCGTCGACGCGCGTCGCCCGGGTCTTCACCGCGGCCGCGTCAGAGCCGGCGTCGGGCTCGGAGAACAGCTGGCACCAGATCTCGTCGCCGAGCAGGGCCGGCTTCACGAACCGGTCGATCTGATCCTGGGTTCCGTGCTGGATGAGGGTGAGGATGACCCAGCCGGTGATGCTGTACTCGGGACGCTTCACACCCGCCGCGGCCAACTCCTCCTCGATCACGAGCTGCTCGACGGCGTCGGCGGCACGGCCCCACGGCTTGGGCCAGTGCGGCATCACGTACCCGGTCTCGATGAGCTTCTCGCGTTGCGCCGCCTCACCTTCGGCAGCGGCGATGTCGGCGATGTCGGCCCGCACGCGGACCCGTAGTTCCTCCGCCTCGGGCGGCAGATCGAGGCTGTTGGCGCGGGCGATCCCCGACGCCGCGAACGTGAACACGTCCCGGGCCGGTTCCTGCCCGCCGAACAATCCCTTGAGCACCGTCGCCCGGCGCAGGTGGAGGTGCGCATCGTGTTCCCAGGTGAAGCCGATTCCGCCGTGGACCTGGATGTTCAGTTCCGCGTTGGTCGAATACGCGGGCAGCGCCAGCGTGGCGGCCGAGGCGGCGGTGAGACCGAAGGCCTCGACCCCTTCGTCGGCGGCGCGGGCGGCATCCCACACGGCCGCGGTCGCGGCCTCGGCACCGACGAGCATGTTCGCACAATGATGTTTGACCGCCTGGAACGATCCGATGGTCCGGCCGAACTGTTCGCGCACCTTCGCATACGCCACGGCCGACTCGAGCGTGTCCTGCGCACCACCCACGGCTTCCGCGGCGACCAGTGTTCTCGTGAGAGCCAATGCGGTCGAGCCGATCCCGGAGATCCGGGTGACCGGCGTGTCGGTCAGCGTGACCTTGCCGGAACGGCGGGTCGGGTCGAGATCGGCCTTCGTCTCGACGCTCAGCCCGTTCGCGGAGGACTCGACGATCAGCACGTCATCGCCGTCGATGAGCATCAGGATGTCGGCGAGAGGCGCACCGAGCACCGCGCCGACCTTGCCGGAGACGGCATCGCCGGAGGCCTCCAGAGACGACGCGAGTCCGACACCGGCGGTGAGCGATCCGTCGACCAATTCGGGGAGCCATCGACCGCGCAGCTCCTCGTCGGCGTGACCGAGGACAGATGAGGCGATGACGGTGGGCAGGAACGGACCCGGAGCGACGGCGCGGCCCAGTTCCTCCACGACGACGACGAGTTCGGCGATGCCGTATCCCGAACCGCCGTACTCGTCGGCGACGTGCAGTCCGAGCCAACCGACCTCGGCCAGTTCTTTCCAGAACGTGGGCCGCTGCTCCTCGGAGGCGTCGAGAAGTGCACGGGCCTCGGCGCGCACCTTGCGCTCGATGGTGAAGTCTCGGACCACCGAACCCAGTTCGACGTGGTCTTCGGTCAGGGCGATGCTCATTGCTGCTCCCGGGAGGTCTTCTGGGGGTCTGGATGTGGATGGTCGTCGGTGAGCGGAGGCCAGGTGCGTTCGTAGAGCGCACCGGAGGCGGTCCGCATCAGGTAGTCGTCGCGCTGGACCGATCGCCACATCTGCGCGACGTAGTCACCGACGTCGATCGTCCCCTCGATGGTGCGACGCGCGAGTTCGGCGCGACCGGTCTCGATACTCGATGGCTCCTCCCCGAGGAGCGCGGCGAGTTCGGCACGTTCGTCGGCGTCGAGGTCGTCGCCGACCCGGTCGCATTCCTTGAGGTACTTCACCAGTCTCGCCGCCCCCTTGGTCCAGCGTGCAGCGAGTGGGTCACCGGCCGTGCGGGCGGCGGCGCGCAACACCTCGAGCGTGGCCTCGAAGACATGCTGATTCGCGTCATCTCCTGGTTCGGGTGCGAAGTCGAGTCGTGACATGTCCAGTCCCGCAGCATGTCCGAGCGCCTCGATCTGTAGCCTGCGGTGCAGCATCCCGTAGATCATGCTGTTCCCGGCGTCGGGAGAACCGACGACGAGGGCGCCGCGTCGGTCATCGACGCCATCGTGGAACGTCGACATCTTCGCTTCGGCGAGAAGCCGGTAGTACCAGACTCGCTGGACGTCGATGCGGTTCCCGGTGAGCTGCTCGTAGTCGGCGAGACGATCGGGGAAGTGCGTGAACGGGTCCTGCGCACTGCGTAGGGAGAGCCACGCGATGTCGTCCATCGGGTCCCCGAGGTGTGCCAGTTCCCAGTCGACGATCGCGGTGACCTCACCGTCGGCGTACATGAAGTTGCCGGGACCGGTGTCGCCCTGGACGAGGACCGGCGGACCGTCGTAGTCGGGCTTGTTGCGTTCGAGCCAGTCGACGCAGAACGCGAGCAGCGGCGCCGGCGCCGACTTCCGTCCCATTCGTGCACGGATGCCGGCGAGTTCGTCGTCGAGGTGTTCCGGCACCGTCTTCACCGGGCCGAGTGAGGCGATGTCGAGTTCACGTGGGTCGATGCGGTGGATCGCGGCCAGTTTGCCGATGAAGTCGCGGGCGACGGTGACCTGCTCGTCCGGGTCCTTGATGAGGTAGAACCACGTCTCGCCGCCGACGCGCTCGAGCAGCACCGCCTGCAGCGTCGGGTGAGCGGCGACGACGCGTGGTATGCAGGCACCGGCCCGGTTGAGCGCCGCCATGATCTCGGCCTCCACCGACAGCGGATGAAACGCACTGCCCGGCTTCGGTTCCCGCGGATCATAGCGGAGGAACAGCTCGCCGCTGCCGGCCCGGCCACCGTGGGCGTCGACGAACCATGCCTGACGGCTCGCACCACCCGGCACCTGCCGAGCCGTGACGTCCTCTGCACCGGTCACGTCGACGATCCAGGACCGCAATTCGTCGGGCAGGCCCTTCGGAGCCCGCCTCGCCGGACCGGTGGACTTCTTGTCGGTCACCTCGGCTGCCGTCATCGGCCCTCCCGGCTGCGCGCCGCCCGGTCCATCTGCGCGCGTTCCATCCAGGCGCGGACGGCAGCCTTGTGCTCGTCGGTCATACCCGATCTCACCATCTGTTCGCTCTCCAGCGGGAGCGCTTCGGACAAACTCATCTCGGCAGCGCGCAGCACGTTGCCCTTCGTCGCCGCCCAGGCCTGGCGCGGACCGGCCGCGACGGCGGTGGCCCAGTCGAGGGCTGCCTCGGCGAGCTCTGCGTCGGAGACCACCCGGTTGACCAGACCCCAGTCCTGGGCCTGCGGCGCCGACATCGGCTCGCCGGACACCAGGAACTCCATCGCCCGCGACGGACCGAGCAGCCGGGTGAGGAACCAGGTCCCGCCGAAGTCACCGGAGAATCCGAGGTCGCCCCAGCCGGCGACCAGCTTCGCCGACGACGCGGCGATCCGCAGATCCGTCGCGAGCGCAATGGACAGACCCGCACCCACAGCGGCGCCGGGAAGAGCCGCGATCGTCACCTTGGGCATGTCGTGCAGGAGCGTGGAGATCCGTGCGTTGTGGGTGAGGCCGGCGGCCCGCTCCTCGATGCTGCCGCCGGCGTTCTCCACCTTGCGGCGCACGTCCCCGCCGGCGCAGAACGTGGTGCCGGCCCCGGTGATCAGCACGGACCCGATCTCGGGATCTGCGGCGAACTCCATCAGCAGACGCGGTACCGCCTCGTACATACCCGGGTGCAGCGCGTTTCGCCGCTCCGGACGGTTGAGGACCACGAGGCCCACGCGGTCGACGACCGAGGCCGCGACGACGTCGGTGCCGGTGTCGATCACCGAGCCGCCGCGTCGTGCGGCGAGTTCGGCGATCCCCACGGTGCCGTTCACCGATGCGGTCACCTGCCTGCCTTCCGCTCCGAACCGGCGCTGTAGAGGAGTTCCCGATGGCGCCCCATCATCTCGATCGCGGTGCGCTCCAACTCCTCCGCGGGTTTCGGCAGCAGCACCGGTCCGTGTTCGCGGCTCGGCAGCGCGACGGTCGCGGTCGCCGGCGCGGTGACCTCACCCCGCTGGTTGGTGGCGCGGAACTCGAGGTCGACGTGGCCGACACCGTCGACGACCCGCTTGCCGACGACCTCGCCGGTGATGATCTGGGTGTCGCCGATGTAGTTGAACTTGCGCATCTCGTCGTGCTGGCGGACGAGCCAGGCGTCGTCGCCCATCCAGTCGGTGACGAAGTGGGTCAGCCAGCATTCGCGGGTCACGCCGTAGTCGTAGGCCATCGGGTTGCCGATGGACTGCGACCACTCGTTCTCCCAGTGCAGACGCTGCGCCACATCGGGGATACCGGCCTGGTTCTTGATGTAGAACTTGGGCTTTCGTTGCCGGTTCTCGTAACCGAGACGCCCGTGGGCGATCCCGTAGGGCGCGAAACCGTAACCGCCCGAGTGGAAACAGATGATGTCGGTCAGAGTGAGCGGACCCTTGGCCATCGGCCGCAGCTTCTCCCCGATCTCGACGTCCTCGAACCAGCGCTTCTGCGCACCGCGAGGACCCTCCGCCGCGTAGATCTCGTCGATCTCGGCGATCTGATCGTCGGTGTACGACGCGGCTTCGATGCTCATGTTCTTGCCGCGCTCGCGTGACTTCTTGCGTTCGGTGGCGATGAGGATGACACGGTCGATGGAGACGACCTCGGCCCGTTGGTTGACCCGAACCGTCCGGAGCACACGGATCACCGAGCGACCGGCGAACTCGCTGGTCTTCTCCTCGATCGACTCGAGTCCGCCGAAGCCGTAGAGCTCGTCACCCGGCAGCACCGGACGAAACCACTCGCTGGTCTGCCCGGACACGAACAGGTGTACGCCGGAGAAGAGACGTTTGGTGGCCTGGCGGATGTCCTCGGGGATCGGGTCGCCGAGCATCTTGCGCGACAGCGCGATCGGCATCATCGGCGGCGCGATCTGGCTTCCCCACCGTGTCCGTGCGCCGTACGCGGGATCGGTGAACAGCGGGTTGTCGTCACCATAGGCGCGGGTGAAGTTTCGCAGCGCGTCAGGTGTTGCGACGGAATAGAACTCGTCGATGCTCTTGGGCGCCTCGAGGCCGAGGAGGAGTTTGGCCTTCTCGATGTCCTCATCTCTGATCGGGTGATCGAAGTCGGCATCTGCCGAAGAGTCGTTCTTCGTGGAGGTCTGGCTCATGGTCGTGTCACCCACCGACGCGCATCGGCAACGACTTCAGACCGCGCAGCGACAGGGTCGCCTTGTATCGCAGGTCGGTGTCGGGCACTCTCACCTCGAGGGAGGGGAACCGCTCGATCAGGGTGCGCAACGCGACACGGCCTTCGAGGCGGGCCAGGTGATGGCCGAGGCAGTAGTGCGCGCCGAACGCGAAGGACATGTGCTTGTTCGGGAAGCGCGCCAGGTCCAGTGACTCCGGATCGTCGTACACCTCCTTGTCGCGGTTGGCGGAGATGATCATGCCGACCACCTGGCTGCCCTGCGGGATGTGGGTGCCGGCGAACTCGACATCCTCGATGGCGATACGCGGGGCCGCACACGCCACCGGGGTCGTGTACCGCAGCAACTCCTCGATGGCGGTGGGCCACAGCGCCTCGTCCTCGCGGAGCGCCTGCAGTTGTTCGGGGTTGCGCACCAAAGCCAATGTGCTGCTGCCGATCAGGTTCGACGTCGTGTCGTGGCCGGCGAGCAGCAACAGAAAGATCATGCCGAGCACTTCGCGATCGGTCAGACGGTCGCCGTCCTCGCGGGCCTCGACGATCGCCGAGATCAGGTTCTCGTCCGGATGCGCGCGGGCCTCGTCGGCGAGATGCTGGATGAACTTGAGCAGTTTGTTCGCGACGGGCATCCGGCGGACCATGCCGATCGGACCGGCGCCGGAGTCCTCGGTCATCTTGTTGACCAGGTGGTGGAACTCCGCGCGGTCGGCGTCGTTGACGCCGAGCATCGAGGAGATCACCCGGAGCGGGAGCTCGACCGCGTAGTCGTTGACCAGGTCGACGTCCTTCTTGCGGGCCAACTCGTCGACCAGTTCGTTGGCGATGTCGGTGACCTGATCGCTCATCCCCGCAATCAGTTTCGGGGTGAACGCCTTGTGCACCAGGGTACGAAGACGCTTGTGTTCCGGGTCGTCTTTGAACACCATCGTCTCGCTGAGCAGCTTGATGGTCTGCGGGAGCATCCAGTTGAATCGCGCCGCACCGCCGTAGCGCATGGAGTCGGTGGAGAAGCGTTCGTCGGTGTGCAGTGCCTGGACATCGGCGTGCCGGGTCACCATATATCCGGTGCCGCGCACCATCATCGGGGCCTTCAGGCGGGAGACGGGTTCATTCTCGCGGAGGTAGGCGTACCGCGGATACGGGTTGTAGTACATCACCGGATCGGCCAGGTTGGTCACCGACATGGTCGGGGTTGCGACGCTGGTCATGGGAGGTTCACCTTTCGTTGCCATCGGTTGGCATCAGATCGACCTCACGGTCGAGCAACACGGTCGCCGTGCCCTTCAGGACGGTCTCGTCGCGCTGATTGGTTGTCTCGAGCACCAGTTGCACCCGCGTGGTCTCGGTTCGCTCGATCGCCTCGACCTCGGTGACGGTGGCGCGTCCCACGAGGGTGTCGCCGGGCCACACCTGCGCGACGAACCGCGCCGAGTAGTCCTCGACCGCGGCGGCACCGAACCAGTCGGTCACCAGCCGGCCGGTCATCCCCATCGTCAACATCCCGTGCGCGAAAACCGTTGGTACCCCCGCGACCTCGCGCGCGAACAGCTCGTCGGTGTGCAGCGGGTTGTAGTCGCCGGACGCACCCGCGTACTGCACGATCTGGGTCCGGGAGAGGTCCTCGACGAGGATGGCCTCGCGGGTGTCGCCGACGACGGGCTGGGCGGTCGGCGTGGACGTGTCCACGCTCATGACGTCTTCTCCGCGGGGGCGGTGCTCACGGCGACGGCGGTGGCGGTCGCCACCACCTCGCCGGACTCGTCGAGGTAGTCGGTGACGGATTCGGTGAAGACCATCGCTCCCCCTTTGCGCCCCTTCTTCTCCCAGGTGTCACCGGTCCGCACCGACGTGCGCAGGATCTCACCCACCCGCACCGGTCGAACGAAGTGAAAGCGTTGTTCGGCGTGCAGCACATTGCTGGTGTGCTTCGCGTCGGGCGATGCGGCGTCGCGAGGCGTCGCGTTCTGTGCTCCTGTCCGCGGTGCTCCGGCGCCGGTGGGGTCGGCCCCGGACCCGATCCACGCCTTCCCTGGTTTCGGGCGCAGCTGATAGTCCGCATCGAACTGGGCACTCGCCTGCAGAAACGTCGGCGGGATGACCGCGCCGTCGAGCCCGCCGGCGTCGGCGGTCGCATCGGAGTACACCTCGGCGGTGTCCCCGATCGCACGAGCGAACTGCTGAACGTGGCCGGACTCGATCGGGAATCGCCGAACGGCCATGTCAGTCCCGCCAGTTGCCGAGGTCGAAGGGAACGGTTGCCAGACGTGCGGCCTCGGTCTCGAGCTCGGCGATCGTCCAGCGCTCGTCGCCGGGCTTCTCGATGGAGTCGATGATCGCCCACGGCTGGAACAGCTTGACCTTGTTGCCCATGACGAAGAAGACCCGACCGGTGATCGGGCAGTTCTCCGTCCCCAGGTAACCGACGAACGGGGAGACGTTCGCCGGGTCCATCGGCCCGGCCTGCTCACCCTTCTCCGGGTCCGGCACGCCGGGCAGCCCGGCGGTCAGGCGTGTCAACGCAGCGGGCGCGATGGCGTTGACCCGGACGTCGTACCGGGCCAGCTCGCCGGCGGCGATCATGGTCATCGCGGCGATGCCCATCTTGGCCGCACCGTAGTTGACCTGACCGGGCTGGCCGAAGAGACCCGAGGTGGAGCTGGTGTTGATGACCGCGCGCTTGACGCCGGGCTCGATCTTGGACCGTTCGCGCCAGTACGCCGCAGCGTTCTGCAGCGGCGCGAAGTGCCCCTTGAGATGAACCTTGATGACCGCGTCCCATTCGTCCTCGGACATGTTGACGACGGTCCGGTCGCGAAGGATGCCGGCATTGTTGACCAGCACGTGAAGGTCCCCGAAGGACTCGACCGCGGTGTTGATCAGCGACTGCGCCCCCTCCCAGGAGGCGACGTCGTCGTGGTTGGCGACGGCCTTGCCGCCGAGGGCCTTGATCTCCTCGACCACCTGCTCCGCGGCAGAGGCGTCGGCACCGCTGCCGTCACGCGAGCCCCCGAGATCGTTGACCACGACCTCCGCTCCCTCGCGGGCGAACAGCAGCGCATGCTCCCGTCCGATTCCGCGCCCAGCCCCGGTGATGATGGCCACGCGGCCGTCCAGACTCCCCATGCATCGCTCCCAGTAATCGGCTTCTCGATCCAGGTTGTAATAGTACACTGATTTGCATGATTGTCACCACATTCACAGTTTCGGCCAAGAGCGCCGTCGACACCCCGGGAGTTGTTCTGTGACTACGGAACTCACTGACGAGAAGCACTCCGAGGCCCCCTCCTCGATCACCGCCGACACCCTCACGACCATCGAATACGAGGTCTCCGACGACCACGTCGCGACCATCACGCTCGACCGTCCGGAGGCCCTGAACTCCTTCGACGACACGATGGCGGCGGAGATGGAGTGGGCATGGACGACCATCCGCGAGGACGCCGACGTCCACGCCGTGGTCATCCAGGCGAACGGCGACCGAGCCTTCTCCACCGGCGCCGACATCAAGGGTGGTACGTCCTGGTTCGCCAAGGACAACGTCTGGAACACCTTCGATCCCGGCGTCACGCTGTCGCCGAAGATCCATCACCGCGTGTGGAAGCCGGTGGTCGCCGCCGTGCACGGCATGGCCGCCGGCGGCGCCCAGTACTTCCTCAACGAATCCGACATCATCATCGCCTCGGCCGATGCGGAGTTCTTCGACCCGCACGCCAACGGCGGCATCGTCTCGGCCCTCGAACCGATCGGGATGCTCAACCGCGGCGTGCCCCTGGGTGACGTCCTGCGCTGGGCACTGATGGGCACCGAGGAGCGGATCACCGCCGACACCGCACTGCGCCTGGGCCTGGTCACCGAGGTGGTGGAGCGCGAGAACCTGCGGTCGCGTGCCCACGAGATCGCCGCGTCGATCGCCGCCCGCAACCCGGTCGCGGTGCAGGGCACAGTGCGCGCCATCTGGGAATCCCTCGACATGACCCGCAGCGCCGCGCTGCAGAACGGCATGGCCTACACCCACATCGGCAACCAGCCCGCCGAGGTCCGGCGGGCGCAGCCGCGACGGAACGATCCGCCCACCTACCGATGACCCTGGCTCGGGAAACAGATAACTGATACAACTATTTGGCCTCCGCCGTGCGGCGGAGACTGACGGAGGTAGACGTGAAACACCCCTGGGACCGTCGACTCGGCGTCTGGTGGATCGCCGAGGATCATCCCGACCGACCGGCGATCGTCGCCTCCCCGAGCGGACGCACGATGACGTACGACGAGCTGACCGGCAGCGCGCATCGACTTGTACACGCATTGCGCGCACAGGGCCTCGGTGCCGGCGACATCGTCGCCTACGCGCTGCCCAACGACGTCTATCCGGTGATCTGGCAGCTCGCCTGCGCGGAGATGGGAATCCGTTATCTCGCATTGAATCCCGCGCTGTCAGCGGCCGAGTTCATCGACATCCTCGAACACTCGGGTGCGGTGGCCGTGGCGGTCCACCCCGACTTCGCCGACCGGATGAGCGACGTCGGCAACACGGACACGCTGAAACTCGCGGTGGCCGTCGGCGGTGACATCCCGGGCTTCCTGCCGTACGAGGAACTGATCGCCTCGCATCCCGACACCCTTCCGGAGAATCGGGTCCTCGGCGGTGCGATCTCCTACTCGTCGGGCACCACCGGCAAGCCGAAGGGCGTCATGCGTCCGCTCCCCGCGCTCGAACCGTCGGCTGCGGCAAATGCCATGTCCACCTTCGGTCGCGCCTTCCAGTTCCTGCCCTTCGACGGCGTCCACCTCGTTTCGACAGGAATGAATCATGGTGGCTGTCAAGGCTTCTACCTCGGCGCCCTGAACGTCGGCCAGGCACTCGCCATCGGCGGGAAGTTCGACCCCGAGGACACGCTGCGGATGATCGACGAGCATCGGGTGACGACCGCCTACATGGTGCCGACCCAGTTCGTCCGCCTGCTCCGACTCCCCGAGGAGGTCCGCAACCGCTACGACCACTCGAGCCTGAAGGTCGTCGCCCACTCTGCGGCGCCGTGCCCGCTCGAGGTCAAGAAGCAGATGTTCGACTGGTGGGGTCCGGTGATCTGGGAGACCTACGGCGGGATGGAGGGGGCCGCGACGATCGCGAAACCCCACCGCTGGCTGGAGAAGCCGGGCACCGTCGGCCGTGCTGTTGCGGGTATGGCGGTGCGCATCCTCGATGACGACGGTAACGAACTGCCGGCCGGCGAGATCGGCAATGTCTACCTGGAGTCGGCGACCTCGACCTTCGAGTACCGCGGCGACCCCGAGACCACCAGGTCGGCTTTCCGCGGACGGTCGTTCACCATCGGCGACATCGGATACCTCGACGACGACGGTTATCTGTTCATCTGCGACCGCGCCAAGGACATGATCATCAGCGGCGGCGTGAACATATACCCGGCGGAGATCGAGGGTGTCCTGTCGGCGCATCCCGCCGTCGCCGACGTCGCGGTCATCGGAATCCCCGATCCCGAATGGGGCGAACAGGTCAAAGCCCTGGTGGTGACCGCAGATTCGGCGACCGACACCGACGGCCTCGCCGACGAGCTCATCGCCTGGAGCAAAGAACGGCTCGCCCGCTACAAGTGCCCGCGCAGCGTCGAGTTCCGGGAGACGCTGCCGCGCACCGAGACCGGGAAGCTCCTGAAACGCACTCTTCGCGACGAGTTCTGGACCGCCAGCGGCCGGCACGTCTGACGGCACATACCCGCACACGAAAGGGAACGACTCCACATGACCGACACGTCCACATCCACCGCGGCACCGCCGGATTCGGCGGACACCCAGCCCGGTGCGGTGCCCATCGTCGACTACCTCGTCCTCGGCGATCAACCTCACCTCATCGCGCACGAGTGCACCAAGTGTTCGGCGCGGTACTTCGACCACCGGAACGCGTGCGCATCGTGCTTCGGTACCGAGTTCACCGATGTCGACGTCCCGACCACCGGGACGTTACGCACCTACACGATCGTGTCCTTCGCGGCCCCCGGCGTCCCGGTACCCTTCGTCGCCGGCGTGATCGATTGCGACGGAACCCATGTCCGCGGGAACGTCATCAACACCGACCCGACTCCCGAGAACATCACCCTGGGCATGCCGCTGCGCCTGGCGACCTATGTGGTCGGGACCGATGACAACGGCGTCGAGGCAATCGGTTTCGGATTCGAACCGGATACATCCGGAAATGGGGAGGCAGTCTGATGTCGGAGAACGTGTGGATTCTGGGTATCTACATGACCAAGTTCGGCAAGCACCTCGATCGCGACGTGGTCGACCTGGGCGCCGAGGCCTCTCTGGCCGCGATCGCCGACGCCGGGATCACCATGTCGGACATCGACGTGCTGGCCGCCGGGAACATCATGGCACCGCCGGGATTCGGTCAGGCCCTGCAGAAGCAGATCGGCCAGACCGGCATTCCCGTCTACAACGTGAGCAACGCGTGCGCCACCGGCGCCACCGCGCTGCGCACCGCGGTGATGGCCATCAAGGCCGGTGAGGCCCGCTACGCTCTCGCCGTCGGCGTCGAAAAGCTGGCCGGCGCCGGACTCCTGGGCGGGCGGGCGAAGCCCTCGGCCGGCAACGAGTGGACACCGCAGGGCCGGTTCGGTGCCGTGACCGGACTCGACGGACGCGTCGGCACCGAGGCGATGCCGGGCGTGTTCGCCCAGGTCGGCATGGAATACCTCCACGAGGCCGACTACTCCGGCGTCCCGCTCGACCTGTTCGCCCGCATCGCCGAGAAGAACCACGAGCATTCGACGCTCAATCCGCTTGCGGCCTACACGAAATCCATGTCGGCCGAGCAGATCAAGAACGACGTCATGATCGCCTACCCGAACACCCGGTCCATGTGTTCGGCGAACTGCGACGGCGCGGCTGCGGCGGTCCTGGTCAGCGACAGCGAACTGTCGAAGCTCTCGCTCGAGCAGCGTCGACGCGCGGTCAAGATCTCGGCCTCGGTCCTCACCTCCGACCCGTGGCAGGAAGCCTGCCAGGTGCTGCCCGACGTCAACACCCTCACCCGCAACGCGGCGCAGAAGGCCTACGAGCTGGCCGGCATCGGACCGTCGGATCTGGATCTGGTCGAACTGCACGACTGTTTCGCCACCGCCGAACTCGTCCACTACGACAACCTCGGTCTGTGCGAGCCCGGCAATGCGGTCGACTTCTTCGAGAGCGGTGCCACGTGGCGCACCGGCACGACGCCGGTCAATGTCTCCGGCGGCCTGGAATCAAAGGGACACCCGATCTCGGCCACCGGTATCGCCAACGTCTGGGAGGTCTGCCACCACCTTCGCGGTGAGGCCGGTGATCGCCAGATCGAGGGTGCGCGAGTCGGTTTGGCCCACGTCATCGGGCTCGGTTCGGCCTGCGGGATCCACGTCCTGGAGCGGTCCGTCGCCTGAGTCGGACATCGTCGAAGAACCCCTGCGGGCCGAAACACCACTGCGGTCGGCTGGCATGGTGTCTAATAACTAAAAGAGTTAACTTGTTTGTCTGTTTACGCAAGGAGCCACCATGTCAGCTCGACTAGCAGGAAAAGTAGCGTTCGTCACCGGCGTGGCACGAGGCCAGGGCCGAAGCCATGCACTGCGCCTCGCCGAGGAGGGAGCCGACATCATCGGCGTCGATCTCCCCCGTCCGGTGGAGAACATGACCTATCCGCTGGCGTCGCAGGAAGACCTCGACGAGACCGTGCGGCTGGTCGAGAAGACCGGACGGTCGATCATCACGCGGGCGGCGGATGTCCGCGATCGCAGCGCCCTCGACGAGGCGGTCGCCGCCGGCGTCGAGGCCTTCGGTCATCTCGACATCGTCGTCGCCAACGCCGGTGTCTGCCCCCTGGGCCAGACACCGCCGAACACCTTCCTCGACGTCATCGACGTCAACCTGGTGGGCCTGATCAACACCTTCAACGCCGCGTACCCCCATCTGGGCGATGGGGCGTCACTGATCGGCATCGGCTCGGTCGCCGGACTCACCCCGGGCGCCGTCGACAACCCGGCCACCGGCCCCGGCGGCGCCGGTTACGGCTACTCCAAGCGGGCCATCGCCCAACTCGTGCACGACTTCTCGATCCTCGTCGCACCGCGTGGCATCCGCGTGAACGCCGTCCATCCCGGCAACTGCGACACCGACATGTTGCAGAACGACGCTATGTACCGGATGTTCCGGCCCGACCTCGAATCCCCGACGAAGGACGATGCGTCCCTGTCCTTCCCGGTGATGAACGCGATCCCGGTGCCGTGGGTCGACCCGCTCGACGTCAGTAACGCCGTCGTGTACCTGGCGTCGGATGAGTCCCGATACGTCACCGGCTCGCAACTGAAGGTGGACGCCGGCGCGATCGCCAAGGCGGTTCCCCTCTGACCTCCCGCAGCGCGGGAACAGTGAGGTGGGGAAGCACGGGAGCGAGGGAACATGACAGCACGCAACACGAGCGAGGCCGACGACGTGGCCGTCGATTCGGTCAACGGGACACCACCGGGATTCCACAACGGGGAGGTCGCCTCGACCGTCTCCGGGGCCCTCTCGCTCGCCGACGTCGGTAACGACGTGTTCATCGCAGGGCCCGCCAGTGCCGACGATCCGCGTGGCCTCTACGGGGGTCGTCTGACCGCCCAATCCCTGCGCGCCGCCTCACTCACCCTGCCGGACAACCGGCTCGCCCACTCGATGCACTGCTACTTCCTGGTCCCGGGTGATGCGACCAAACCGATCACCTTCACCGTCACCCGCGAACGTGACGGCGGCCGGTACTCGGTGCGGCGCGTCGTCGCCAGCCAGGACGGCGTGGACATCCTCCATCTCGCCGCTTCCTTCCAGCGGGAGCAACCGGGCGCCGACTACCAGGCGCAGGACATGCCGGCCACGGTTGCTCCCACTGAGCTGACCTCGGTCCCCCAGGACCCCCGGATGCTCGACCTCGACGTCCGCATCCCCGACGACGGCGACCAATACCACCGGTGGCCGACGCGTCTGTGGATCCGCATCACCGAACCCCTCGACACGGACCCGAACAACCCGGACCCGAACCTCCGGGCGTGCGGCCTGGTCTTCATCTCCGACATGTGCACCGGACTCTCCAAGGCGCCCATGGTCAAGCACGTCGGCATCCTGCCCAGTATCGACCACACCGTCTGGGTCCACCGTCCGTGCGACCCCAACCAGTGGATGCTGATGGACCTCGCACCTGAGTCGACCTCGAGCGGCCGCGGCATGTACACCGGCCGCATCTACAACGAGGACGAAGTATTGCTCGCAAGCCTCGCGCAGGAGTCGCTGTTCCGTAACCGCGAGAAGCGCAACGGTTCTCACACCGCCGGCCGCAACGGCCACGCCAGCTAGAGCATCACAACAGAGTGCGGGATGAGTGCCGATTTCCGACACTCATCCCGCACTTTGTGTAGAAGCTGCTCAGGGAGCGGAGGCGGCGATCCGGTCCATCTCGTACCGCAGGATGCCGTCGCGAGTGTCGGCGGGCGGGTCGGGCAGCTCGACCGGCGCCGACCGGGTGGGCAACAGGACGGTCGCGGTTGCCGGCGAGGTGATGGCACCGCGCTGGTTCTCGCACCAGAGCTCGATGTCGACCTCGTTGCGACCGTCGACCTGACGCTTGTCGACGACCTGCCCCTTGAGCCACGTGGTGTCGCCCATGTAGTTGAAACCCCGGTGCTGCACCGACAGCTTCCACAACCAGCCGTCGTCGCCGACCCAGTCACTCAGCAGGTGCGTCAGCCAGGTCTCGCGCATGGCGCCGTAGTCATACGACGTCGGGATCCCCAGTTCGCGTGCGCGTTCGGGTTCCCAGTGCAGGCGTTGCACAGTGTCCGGGATGTTCAGCGAGTTCGGGGGATACAGACCGGGAGCCTTCTTCCGGATCTTGTACGCGTGCCCGAACGCTCCGTTCGGGGTCAGCTGCATACCCCAGCCGACGTGCCACACGACGACGTCCGTCGTGACCAGCGGGCCCTTGACCTTCGTCGGCAGCGGATCACCGACCTCGACGTCCTCCCAGTACCGCGGCACCGCACCCCGACGCTCCTCGGCCTCGTACGCCGCGTCGATCTCGGCGAGCTGTTCGGGCGTGTACGGCTCCGGTTCGAGGGTCTCCTTCTTACGCTTCTTCGACGCCGTACGCTCGGCGTTGATCCAGGTTCCGCGTCGGATCACGCAGGGCTCACCGCGTGCGTTGTCGTAGATGAAAGCCCGGGTCACGTGCGCCGACCGGCCGCCGAAGCTGCTCGTCTTGGGGACCACACCGACCTGGGAACGCAGGCAGTTCAACCGGTCCCCGATGTGGAGCGGTCGCCACCACTCGAATTCCATGACCGCCTGATACGACCCAAGGCCAGCGAAGGGATCGCCGCGGAACAACGCCTTGGTCTCCGCATCCGGCTTCGGCGCGGCATCCTCACCCATCGTGTAGTGGAAGGCCGGCGGAGCGATCAATCCGCCCCAGCGGGTCGTCGCGCCGTACTCGCGGTCGCAGAACAGCGGGTTGTCGTCGCCGTAGGCCTGGGCGAAGTGTCGCACTCCGTCCCAGGTCACTTCATAGTTGTGCGGCGCATGCGGAATACGTTCGGGCACACCGTTTCGCAGTCGGCTGCGTTCGATCTTCTCGTCGGTCAGCACACCGAAACCGCTGTCGGTCACCGTCATGAATCACTCCGCTCTGTCAACGATCGCCGGATCTCGATGAGCCGGTTGAGCCTTCGTTCGCCCTCGGTGGTCGCGGCGTCGTCGCCGGCATCCTTCGCCGACTCGACGCGCGCACGCTCGGCCTCGATCTCCTCGTCGAGGAGCAGGCCGGCACCGTCGCGGGTGAGGAGGTCCTGGTCGGTCCAGTCCGCCGCCGGGATCTGCTCGACGGGTTCCGGGCTCTGCCGGTCTCCCACGGCCTCAGCCCTCGGCCCGCGGGAAGTCGAACAGCTTGCGGGCGTTGAGTTCCACCATCTTGTGGACCTCCTCGTCGGGCACGTTGCGCATCGACTCGGCCACCACCTTGCGGCTGTTCGGCCAGTTGGAGTCGGAATGCGGGTAGTCGCATTCCCAGGTGATGTTGTCGATGCCGACCGCATGCCGGTTGTCGATGCCGTGCTGGTCTTCGATGAAGCATCCGAAGATGTGCTCGCGGAACAGATCCGACGGTCGGACCGTCTGATTGATGTTCTGGTAGTAGCGATGCTTCTCCCAGGTCAGGTCGATCCGCTCGAGCATGTAGGGCACCCAGCCGATGCCGCCCTCGGACAGCGCGAACTTGAGCTTCGGATGCTTGTGGAACACCGGCGAGAAGAGCAGATCCGCCGTCGCATACATCGAGTTGCAGCCGAACAGTGCGATCATCACCGCCATCGGTGCCTCGGGTGCTGTGATCGGCGGCTTGCCCGACGTGCCGAAGTGGATCGACAGAACCTGTCCCGTCTCCTCACAGGCCGAGAAGACCCCGTCCCAGTGATCGGTGTGGAACGACGGCAACCCGAGTGGCACCGGGTTCTCCACGAAAGCGATGGCGCGCGAACCCTTCTGGGCGGTCCGATGGATCTCGGCGATCGCCAGTTCGGTGTCCCACAGCGGCAGGATCACCATCGGGATGTAACGGTCCGGCGCGGTCGGACACCACTCGTCGAGCAGGTAGTCGTTCCATGCCTGCACACACGCGTGCGCCAACTCCTTGTCCTCGCCCTCGAGGAACACCGTGCCGGCGAACCGAGGGAACGACGGAAAGCACAGCGCCGCATGGACGCCGTCGACATCCATATCCGCCAGGCGAGCCTTCGGGTCGTAGCAGCCGGGCAGCATGTCGTCGTAGCGGACGGGTTCGGCGCCGTACTCCTGCGGCTTCTTCCCGGCCACCGCGTTGAGCCCGATATAGGGGTAGATCCGATCCTCATAGCGCCAGACCTGCGCCGGCGGCCGGCCCGGCCGCAGCTCCTTCTCGATGATGTTCGGCCCCGCCTCCAGATACTTCCGCGGAAGGCGATCGGTCCACAGCTTCGGGTGTTCGATCAAGTGGTCGTCGGTCGAGATCAGTTGCATGTAGTCCTGCAGTGGCATTGCATCTCCTCGCGTTTCGCCCGTGTTCGTCCGGGCAGATCGGACTGCCGGCAGCGCGTGACGACGCACTGGGCCACGAATCCATCGTGGCACGTCGAAACGTCGCTCCACAAGAGAATCAGATCAATGAGTTATCTGCTTTTCCTTCCCGAATCCTCACTAAATGAGTTAACTCTATGCTAGCGTCCGGGGTGTGACTGTTGAGGACAATGCCGGCGAGATCACCGCCGACACCCCGTTCGCGCCGGCGGATGACACGTACCACGTACCACCCACCGACGACCCGTACTGGGTGGAGACCAACTGGTGGTCGTTCAACATCCCCGCACGGCACATAGGCGGCTGGCTTCATGCCCGCTACGACGTCAATCGCGGCACGGTGACCTGGCGGGTCTTCGTGTGGGATCCCAGCGGCGCCGACCTCGGTCGCATCGCCTACTACCGCAACGCGACCGACAAGCCGATGCCCGAGAACCCCGACCTGCGCGACATCACCTTCCCGCACGGCGGTTTCTCGGTGAAGATGATCGAGCCGCTCACGCGCTACCAGATCGCCTACTCCGACCCGGCCAACGACTTCTCGATCTCGTTCGAACACACCGCAGTCCATCCTCCACGCCGCTTCACACCCGGCGAGCCGCCGGCGATGTACAGCCCCCACCTCGACCAGCTCGGTCACCAAGTGGGCGAGCTCGTGCTGCGCGGCGAGTCGATCCCGATCGATTCGTACTCCATCCGCGACCGCACCTGGGGCCCCCGCGGTGGGCACCACATGCAGTCCAAGAAGCCCGAGTACCTCCGCGGCGAACACAAGGTGCTCCATCCCGGTGGGCCGCGGTGGCGCGAGATCGAACGTGAACGCGGCCGCGGCCGTATCCAGTACATCTTCGGTCATTCCGGTCCGGAGACCGGATTCCTCGGCTTCGTGCGTCCCCAGGACGGCGACGCCGAGGGCTGGTCACCCCTCAATCACGGATGGCTGCTCCGGGACGGGAAGTTCGAGCGCCTCGACAAGACGCAGTCCCGGATGCGCAACTTCCGCGACCCGCAGACCGGGTGGAGCGCCCACATGCAGGTCGACCTGACCGACCTCACCGGCCGGACCATGTCCGCCGAGGGTTTCTCGGTGAGTCACATGTGCGAGGGCGGACTCGGCAGTAATGCGCTGATGCGCTGGGAGTTCGACGGTGAGATCGGCTGGGGTGAGGACCAGGACGGCTGGAAGCGTTCACACTGGATCAAGATGATGAACGCCCTGCGCGCCACCGGCAACCACAAGGAGGAGGCGTGAGCATGACACCCACCGAGAATTCAGCGGCAGCAGCTCCTTTCGACGGTGTGCGGGTCGTCGAGATCGCCGCCTGGACCTTCGTCCCCGGGGCGGGCGCCATCCTGGCCGATCTCGGTGCCGACGTGATCAAGGTCGAACCGCCGTCCGGCGATCCCCAGCGCAATCTGCAGAACGCCCTCAACCGCAAAGAGGGTGCCCCGAACCCCTTCCTCGAGGTCCCCAACCGCGGAAAGCGGAGCATCACACTCGATCTCACCACCGACGACGGCCACGACCTCCTCCTCAAACTGGTGGAAAAGGCCGACGTCGTTCTCACCAGTTACCTCCCGGCGCAGCGGACCAAGCTCCGCGTCGACGTCGACGACCTCCTCGCGGTCAACCCGAAGCTGGTCTATGTCCGGGGAACGGGCTGGGGTTCCAAGGGCGACAAGGTCGATGTCGGCGGATTCGACGCGGCAGCAGCGTGGTCGGCCGGCGGCACGATGCACAAGCTCACCCCGCCGGGAGCCGACCGCCCGACGATGCAACCGGCGGCCTACTACGACCTCCAGGGCTCCAGTGCGATCGCCGGTGCCGTCGGGATGGCGCTGTTCCGCCGCGAACGCACCGGCAAGGGCGGCGTCGTGGACGTCTCGCTACTCAACACCGGCATGTGGCCGCTGAGCCCCGATCTGACCGCGGCCCCTTACATCGGGGAGATCCCGCGCCAGGATCGCACCGACGCCCCCAACCCCATCGTCAACGCGTACCGCACCAAGGACGACCGCTGGATCAACCTGGTCTGCCTGCAGGCGCAACGCTTCTGGGGTGAGCTGTGCGCCCTCGTCGACCGCGTGGACCTGATCGTCGACGAACGGTTCGCCGACGACATGGGCCGCTACACCAACCGTCACGAGTGCATCGCCGAACTCGACAAGGCGTTCGCCGAGAAGACCCTCGACGAGTGGCGTCACATCCTCGCCGAGTTCTCCGGTGTGTGGGCGGCCGCCGCGACCGTCGCCGAACTCCACGACGACAAGCAGGTGCTCGACAACGGTTTCCTGCCCGAGGTACCGACCGAGGACGGCGCGGGTTTCCGCGTGGTCGCTCCTCCATATCACTTCGACGACCAGCCCACGACGCCGCGACGGCGGGCTCCGAGGCTCGGCCAGCACACCGAGGAGATCCTGCTCGAGGCCGGACTCGATCCGCAGCAGATCAGCGACCACCGTGAACGGGGCGTGCTGGGCTGACCTCAGCGCCCCGTCCAGCGGGGCGTGCGTCGTTCGGCGAAGGCCGCGGGCCCCTCTTTCGCGTCCTGCGAGGCGAACACCGGGTCGGTGAATTCCACCTGTCGCGTGAAGGCCTCGCCGTCGGGCCACAGCCGGGACCGGTCCGCGAGTGCCTTGCTCGCGCGGACCGCGAGGGGTGCGTTTCCCGCGACGACCGACGCGAGTTCGAGTGCGGCCTGCAGGGCGGCGCCGTCGGCGGTGACCCGGTTGACCAGGCCGAAGTGCTTCGCGGTTGCCGCCGCCATCGGCTCACCCGTGAGCAGCAGTTCGAGGGCAACCGCACGCGGCAGCACGCGAGGTATCCGGATGGCACCGCCGGCCCGGGCGATGAGACCTCGCTTGACCTCGGGCAGTCCGAACTTCGCGCCCTCGCCGGCCACCACGAGGTCGGCGGCGAGAACCATCTCGAAACCGCCGCCCAGAGCCCAGCCCTCGACTGCGGCGATGAGTGGCTTGGCCGGTGGCGACTCCACAAGTCCACCGAATCCGCGTCCGTCCACGACCGGCCGCTCACCGAGTTGCTGAAACCGCTTGAGGTCCATGCCCGCGCAGAACGTCTCGGTGCCGCCGGTGAGGATGCCGACCGCGAGGTCGGGGTCGGCATCCAGCCGGGTGAGTGCCGCGGCGATCGCCTCGGCCGCGGACTTCGACATCGCATTGCGCTGCTCCGGACGGTTGATCGTGATGACGAGGACACCTCCGCGGATGTCGGTCAGCACCTCGGCCGGTCCGGCCACCTCGAGTTCGGCGGTCATCTCGGTGCCATCCTGATCGCACCGTCGAGCCGGATCGTCTCGCCGTTCACGTACGGGTTCTGCAGCAGGGTGAGCGCCATCTGGGCGTAGTCATCGGGGTTTCCGAGACGCTTGGGGAAGGGCACCGACGCGGCGAGGCCATCGCGGATGTCCGAACGCAGCCGGGCCAGCATCGGGGTGTCGAAGGTGCCGGGGGCGATGGTGTTCACCCGGATGCCGACACTCGCGAGGTCGCGCGCGGCGACGAGGGTGATGCCGTGGATCGCCGCCTTCGACGCCGTGTACGACGTCTGGCCGATCTGTCCGTCGAAGGCCGCCACGGACGCGGTGAGCACGATCGCGCCCCGCTCGCCGGACTCCGTGTCCACGGGCTCGGCCTGCGCGATCTGCTCGGCGCCGAGACGAAGCACGTTGTAGGTACCGATGAGGTTGATCTCCAGGACATCCCGGAAGCTCTGCAACGGCGCGGCCGCGCCCTGCCTGTCGAGGATGCGAAGGCGATCGCCCCCACGGCCGGCGCAATGCACCACTCCGCGCAGCTGTCCATGGGATGCGCTCAGCGTGAACGCCTCACGCAGACTGTCCTCGTCGGTGATGTCGGCCGGGACGAAAGCGGCTGCACTGCCGAGTCGTTCGGCCACGATCTTGCCGTCCGAGGACGGTAGATCGGCGATGACGACTCGTCCACCGGCCCCGACGATGGCCGTCGCCGTCGCCTCCCCCAGCCCCGAAGCGCCGCCCGTGACGAGAAATACGTTGTCGGACAGTCTCACTGTTTCGCTCCTCCAGCGCTCGGCACCGGCCCGGCGATGTCCCGGCCGATGATCTCCTTCATGATCTCGGTGGTGCCACCGACGATCGTCTGCACCCGTGCGTCGGCGTAGGCCCGAGAGATCGGGTATTCGTCCATGTAGCCATATCCGCCGTGCATTTGCAGGCAGCTGTTGATGATCCGGTTCTGCAGCTCGGTGGTCCACCACTTCGCCTTGGCGCCGAGTGTCGCGTCGAACTCTCCGGCGTTCAGCGCGAAGATCCCCTGCTCGAGGAAGGCTCGGGTGATCTCGACCTCGGTGGTCATCTCGGCGAGCCGGAACCGGGTGTTCTGGAAGTCGATGACACGCTGGCCGAAGGCCTTGCGTTCCTTGGTGTAGCGCACCGTCCATTCGAGTGCGGCCTCGGCGGCGCTCAGCGCCCGCCAGGCGATGGACAACCGCTCCAACGGAAGCTGGGCGGTGAGATGGGCGAAGCCCCTGCCCTCCTCGCCCACCAGATTCGTTGCCGGCACCCGCACGTCGGTGAACGAGATCTCCGCGGTGTCCTGCGCATGCAAGCCCAGTTTGCGCAGTTTGCGGCCGCGCTCGAATCCCGGGACGTCGGTGGGTACGAGGATCAGCGAGAGCTGCGGTCGTCCGTCCTTGGTTCCCGTCCGGGCGGCGGTCAGTACCACGTCGGACGAGAACCCGCTGGTGATGAAGGTCTTGGCTCCGTTGATGACCCACTCGTCACCGTCCCGGACCGCCGTGGTCTTCATTCCCCGGAGATCGCTGCCGATGGCCGGTTCGGACATCGCTATCGATGCGACGACCTCGCCTTGCGCCATCGCCGGCAGCCAGCGGCGCTTCTGGTTTTCCGTACCCAGTTCGGTGAGGTACGACCCGACGATGTCCTCGTTGATCGACAATCCGGAACCGAGTGCTGCCGCACCGACTTTCGCTAGCTCTTCGTGGACGACGCACCGGAACCGGTAGTCGGTGACACCGCCGCCGCCGAATTCCTCGGGGAAACGGAGTCCCAGGATGCCGAGGGACCCGGCGGTTTTCCACACCTCACGACCGGTGGCGCGCGCTTCTTCCCAATCGTCGAGGTTCGGGGTGACGTCGCGGGCCACGAAGTCGCGCACGACCTCCCGGAACGCCTCGTGGTCGGGCTCATAGAAGTGTGTCGGCACAGCGGTGTCCCCCAATAGTCGATGCAGCAGATCGGTGTAGCCAGGTCGGTGTCAGTCGACGAGTTCGTAGAGGGTGGCGTTGGCGGTACCGCCGCCCTCACAGATCGCCTGCAGGCCGTAGCGGATTCCGTTGTCGCGCATGTGGTGGATGAGGCGGGTCGTCAGGATGGCCCCGGACGCGCCGAGTGGATGACCCACCGCTATGGCCCCGCCCAGTGGATTGAGCCGGTCGAGGTCGGCGCCGAGTTCGGCCTGCCACGCGAGGGGCACCGGGGCGAAGGCCTCGTTGATCTCGACCGCGCCGATGTCGTCGATCGACAGTCCGGTGCGGCTGAGCAGTTTCTGCGTCGCCGGGATGGGTCCGGTCAGCATCAGGACCGGGTCGTCGCCCACCACCGATTCCGCCGCGATCCGGGCGAGCGGGGTGAGTCCGAGTTCCGCTGCCTTCGCCGACGTCATGATGATCACACCGGCAGCACCGTCGGAGATCTGGGAGGCGTTGCCCGCGTGGATGACCCCGTCCTCACGGAACGACGGCTTGAGCGCGGCGAGCTTCTCCGGTGTCGTCCCGCGGCGCAGACCTTCGTCGACGGAGAACGTCCCGTCGGAGGTCTGCACCGGAACGACCTGGGTGTCGAAGGCGCCGCTGTCGATCGCGGCGGCGGCGAGTTCGTGGGAGCGCGACGCGTATTCGTCGAGCGCCTGCCGCGAAAGGCCCCACTTCTCGGCGATCAGTTCGGCACCCTTGCCCTGATTCAGTTCATCGGTTTCGTAGCGGTCGAGAACCGTTTGCCCATAGGGGAAGCCGGTCTGCCGTGCCGCACCGAGCGGCACCCGCGACATGGTCTCGACCCCGCCGGCCACGACGATCTCATGTGCTCCCGCGATCACCGCATGTGCCGCCGATTCGATTGCCTGCTGCCCGGACCCGCACGCGCGGTTGACCGTCACCGCCGGCACCGAATCGGGCCAGCCCGCCGCGAGCACCGCGAACCGGCCGATGTTGCTGGACTGATCGCCGAGCTGCGTCACGCAACCCCACATGACGTCGTCGACGATCGCCGGGTCGATCCCGGCGCGGGACACCAGTTCGTTCAGCACCACCGCAGACAGATCGGCGGCGTGCACGCCGGCGAGCGAGCCGTTGCGCTTGCCGATCGGTGTCCGAACCGCCTCGACGATCACCGCATCGCGGGGAGAACTCGTCTCGCCGTACCTCATCCCGTGCTCCCCTAGTCGCTGGCCGGCAGCGGCTTGGCGTCCTTGAGGACGAGGGGAACGGTACCGATGGCGAGGGTTCCCGCGCCGGCCTTGGTGACCAGCACCTCCAGGCCCGGCGCGTCCTCGGCGGTGTACCGCTTCCCCAGTTGGTTTCCCTCGTCGAGACCCGCTGTGACCGAGTAGTTCTCGATGTCCGATCCGATCGGGACCACCGGTGCGCCACCGCACGTGAGGTCCACGTCGCCCGCCGGCGGGCTCACGACGATGATCTCGGTGTCGCAGACCTGGCTGCGGAGTCGGGCTCCTGGCTTCAGCGTCATGACTTCTCCTGTACTCGTTCGAATTGCGCCACCAGTTTGCGGCGCAACACCTTCCCGGTGGCGGTCTGTGGCAGTTCATCGACCCAGATCACCTCGTCGGGTGTCCGGGAGCCCCGAAGCCGGGCGCGGACATGGGATCGCACGTCCTCCTCGGAGAGGTCGGCCTCCGGATCGGGCACGATGACCGCCACCAGCCGCTGGCCCCACTCCTCGTCGGGCAGACCGATCACCGCCGTCTCGCGCACGGCCGGGTGGGTCAGCAGCACATCCTCGATCTCGGCGGGCCCGATGTTCTCGCCGCCGCGGATGATTGTGTCGTCGGCGCGTCCCGCGATGAAGAGGTAGCCGTCGTCGTCGGTCCAGGCCTGGTCGTTGGTGGGGAACCAGCCGGCGTCGTCGAGCACCGAACCCTTGCCCAGATAGGAACCCGAGACCTGGGCGCCGCGGACGAACAGCGAGCCGGTCTCGCCCGGCCCGACGGGTTGCCCGTCGGCGTCGCGGATCTCGATCTCCATGCCGGGCACCGGCCGACCGACGCTCTCGAGTCGTCGTCGGATCCTCGGGTCGTCGGAGGTCATGGCGGCAGCGTGATCATCCGGACCCAACAGTGCGAGCGTCGAGCTCGTCTCCGTCAGTCCGTAGGCGTTGCAGAAACCGGCGTCGGGGAAGGCACGCATCGCACGTTCGAGAACCGGGAGCGGCAGTCGCGCACCGCCGTAGGACATCAGACGCAGTGCCGGCGCCTCGGCGAGGCCACCGCCGAGCGCATCGACGATGCGGGCGAGCATGGTGGGGACCACGGTTGCCGAAGAGATCGATTCGCGGGCAACGAGTTCCAGCCAGTCATGGGCGTCGAAGTCGGGTAGGTGCACGACGCGACGCCCGCCGTAAAAGTTGGTGAGCGTCGCCCCCACTGCCGCCACGTGATAGGGCGGCACCGTGATGAGGGCCGCCTCGTCCTCGCCGGCCCCGGCGAAGTCGACGGTGGCGAAGACATAGGCCTGGAGGTTCTCGTGCCGGAGCGGGACGACCTTGGGTTTCGACGTCGTACCGCTCGTGTGCAGTAGAACGGCAGGAGCGTGATCGGGAACATCGTTGGGCGGCAACGGTTCCGACTCCCGAGCGGCCGCGAGGAAGTCGTCGAGACCGATCACCTGCGCACGTCCGGCGACCCGGTCGCGGTACCGCTCTTCCACGACGATCAGCGGACGCTCGAAGTCGTCGATCAGTTCGCCGAGCACCTCGTCGCCCAGCCGGTAGTTGATCGGGACGAAGGGCACCCCGGCCAGCGCGGCCGCGAAGAAGACCTGGGGATAGCCGGGACCGTTACGGCCGAGATAGATCACTTCGGAGGGTCCGAACCCGGAGATGACCGAGGCCCCCCCGCGCGCGGTGGCGACCACGTCGGCATGAGTGAGGCCCGATGCGCGGTCACCGAGCGCAACACGATCACCGAGCCCGGATTCCACCATGTCCAGGAGAAGGCCGACGCCCATGTTTCCCGCCAATCCACGTGAGGTCACAGTTGGTACGCAGCGTAGAGCCGCACACCGCTCATCGTAGATGATTCAGTGCAATCAGTTACACTATTCGGGACAAGTGGTTGCGCTCACGGCGACCATCTGCATCTCAGTTGAAGAGATCCACCACGGATTCGGTGGCGAACCGCCCCCACAACATCTTCTTCGCGACCAGATTCATGTGCCGGCGCCAATGCGCCTCGGCAGCGTCGGCGTCACCGGCCTCCACCAGGCCGACCAGTTTGCGATACGCCCGGATCGACTTCTTGAACTGGGTGGCGACCTCGTCGATGTCCGTCGTCCGGGAGACCACACGCGACATGTGCGTGGCGACGACGTCGGCGAGGACATGTCCAAGCAGGCCGATCGTCTGGTTGCCAGCGCGCTCGAGGATGAGGTCGTGGAAGCGGAACGCCGTCGTCGACCAGGTGTCGAGATCCGCGGACTCGGCACCGGCGTCGACGCGGTCGGCGAGCTCGTCGATCACTGCGACGAGGGCCTTGATGTCGTCATCGGTCCGACGTGCGGCCAACATCCGCACCGCAGCGGGTTCGAGGACCATCCGAGCCTCGTACAGGTCGGACAGCGTCGTGTTCTGGATCTGCAGCAACAGGCCGAAGTAGCGCGCGGCGACCGAGACATCGGGCGAGACCACCTGCACGCCGCCGCGCGAACCGCGGCGGACGACGATGAGGGACTCGTTCTCCAGGATGCGGAACGCCTCGCGCAGCGTGGGCCGCGAGACGTCGAATCGTTGTCCCAGTACCGTTTCCGGCGGCAACATGTCACCCGGCTTCAACACTCCGCGCACGATCTGACCGCGGAGTTGTTGAGCGATGAGTTCAGCGGTCTTCGGGACCTGAATCCGCTGGGGCAGTCCGTTCTCGTCGAACGAGTTGTTGGCCAATTCCCACACCTTCCGAACGCCGGCGACCGCCGAGCGGGGTTCAGCCTAACACCCGAACTGATCGGCCCCTCGTTTTGGCGAAACCGATATGAAAATGAACACACCCATTGTACGGTTGAATCATATAACTCATCTAGTGATCCGCCGTGGGGCGCAAGGGAGGAGCCGACGCGATGTCGGATGCATCAACTCAGAGCACGCGTACTGGTCAACTCTTCATCAACGGCAAGTGGGTCGACGGTCGGGGCGATGAGACGATCACCGTGATCAATCCCGCCACCGAGGCGGTGATCGGAACGGTCCCGCAGGCGACCGTCGCCGACGTCGACGATGCGGTCGCCGCAGCACGCTCCGCATTCGACGAGGGCCCGTGGCCGCAGATGTCGGTGCGCGAACGTGGCGCGGTGTTACGCCGGATGGCCGAGGGTTTCGCCGACCGCCGCGCCGAGCTGGTGGACCTCTCCGTCGCCGAGGCGGGATCCACCCGTGCGCTGGCGGAGTTCCTGCAGGTCGGCACCCCGATCGACCACTTCTTCGACCTCGTCGACCGCGTACTCCCCAGCTTCGAGTTCGAGACCCCGCTGCCGCCGATGATCGGCAACGGCATCGGTCAGGGGGTGGTGGTCCGCGAGCCCTTCGGTGTCGCCGCCCTGATCACGCCGTTCAACTTCCCGCTGTTCCTGAACCTCTGCAAGGTCGCGCCGGCACTGGCCGCGGGCTGCACGGTTGTTCTCAAATGCTCGCCGTACACGCCGTTCGAGGCCCTCGTGGTCGGCGAGATCGCCGAGGCCGCGGGACTGCCGCCGGGCGTCCTGAACGTCATCACCGGCGACGTCGAGGCGGGCGAAGCGCTGACCACCCACCCCGGCGTCGACCTCATCAGCTTCACCGGCAGCGACACGGTGGGCACGAAAGTGTATGGGCAGGGGGCACAGTCGCTGAAGAAGGTGGTGCTCGAGCTCGGCGGCAAGTCGGCAAACATCCTCCTCGAGGACACCGATCTGGACAAGGTGATGCAGAGCGTGCTCGGGGGCTTCATCACCCATGCCGGACAGGGATGCGCGCTGATGACCCGCATCCTCGTGCACGAATCGCTGCACGACGAGCTCGTCGGCCGCGTCAAGATGGCGCTCGACTACGTCCCGGTGGGCGATCCGGCCGATCCCAACGTGGTGATGGGTCCGCTCATCCGTGAGGCCCAGCGCGCCCGGGTGGAGGAACTGATCCGGGTCGGCCAGCAGGAAGGCGCCCAGATCGCCTACGGCGGTGGCCGACCCGCCGGACTCGACAAGGGGTTCTTCGTCGAGCCCACCCTCTTCGTGGGTGTGGACAACGGTATGAAGATCGCCCAGAGCGAGATCTTCGGACCAGTCGGAGTGGTCATCCCCTTCTCGGACGATGCCGAGGCCGTCCGGATCGCCAACGACAGTCCCTACGGACTCTCCGGCGGCGTCTGGTCGGCCGACCCCGTACGCGCACATGGCATTGCGCGCAAACTCCGCACCGGCATGGTCGTCGTCAACGGCGGTGGCGGCGGATTGATGCCCGACGGACCGTTCGGCGGATACAAACACAGCGGCATCGGACGCGAGTTCGGCGCACACGGGCTGTCCGAATACCTGCAGCACAAGACGATCCAGTGGGCGGCGGCACGGTGAGGGTCGTCGTCGACCAGGACAAGTGCGGCGGCCACGGTCGCTGCATCGCCGTCGCACCTGATCTCTTCGACCTCGACGACGACGGAGTGAGTTTTCCGATCACCGAAGTGATCGGGACCGATCAGGAAGCAGCGGCCAAGGAGGCCGTCGCCAACTGTCCGCAGAGCGCGATCCGCATCGAATGAGACCTTTGCCGGTCATCGGGAGGACTGAATAAGCAATGTCGAGTTCACTTGGGGAGAAACCCGATTCGGGTCCGGTCGGGCAGACCTCACCGGATGACCCGGTCGCCGCACCGGTGGCCAAGGAGTCACCGCCGATCGTGTGGCTCGCCCGGCTGGGGGCGGTCTTCGTCGCCATCCAGGCCTACGTCTACATCCGGTGGATCTTCTCCGACTCCTTCACGCCCATTCCGACCGGCCCCGACGATGTACCGACCCACACACTCGTCATCATCCGGGCGTCGGAGGTCATCTGCGTCGTCGGCGTGATCGCCTCGATCATCTGGCTGGTGCGCCGGACACGACGCGACGGACAGTTCCCGACCATCGGTGTCTTCATGATGGGCTGGCTGCTCACCTGCTGGCAGGACGTCGGCGTCAACGCGGTGGTACCCGTCTTCTCCTACAACTCGGCCTTCCTCAACATGGGCACATGGGGCGAGTTCGTCCCGGGTTGGGTCAGCAAGGGACCCGAGACCCCCGCGCCGATCCTGTACGAGCTGGCCGACTACATGCTGTTCCTCCCGCTGGCCGTTGTCGGCATCGACAAGCTTGTGACGTCCGCGCGTGCGCGATGGCCGCGGCTCAACAAGGCCGGCATCATCGCGGCCCTGCTGCTGATCTTCCTCGTGCTGGACACCATGAGCGAGCAGATCCTGCAGCGCCAAGGGCTGTGGTCGTACCTGCGGGTGAACGAGACCTGGTCCATCTTCACCGGCACGCTCAACCAGTTCCCGCTGTACGAGGGCATCGTCTTCGGTTCGGTCGTCATGGTGGCGTCGATGTGCTTCTACCTGTTCCGCCGCGACGGTGACCGGCTGATCACCGACGCCGGCATCGAACGGCTCAAGATCACCCGCGGCGTCGCCGTCGTGCGCATCCTCGCGTTCTCGGCGGTGATGAACGTGATCCTCGCGGTCTTCTTCCTCGGCTTCAACCTGGTCAACATGCACGCCGACGTCGCGCCCACCGACGTACCGAGCTACCTGCACCAGAACATGTGCGGACTGGCCGAGAACCCGCCCTGTCCGCACCTCGAGTAGCCGAACGCCGAATCACGGGATGACCGTCAGCGCTGCACGCCCGGCGCGACCGGACGATCCGGGTCCGACGACCACTGCGAGAACGACCCGGGAAACAGGGTCGCGTCGATGCCGGCGACCGCCAGGGCGGCGATCCCGTGGGCCGCGTTGACCCCGGAGCCGCAGTAGACCACCACCTCGCGCTCGTCACCCGGTACGATGCCGACCTCGGCGAATCGGCGCCGCAGTTCGTCGGCCGAACGGAAGCGCCCCGTCTCGTCGATGTTGTCGACCGTCGGGGCGTTGACCGCGCCCGGGATGTGTCCGGCCCGTGGATCGACCGGCTCGACGTCACCGCGATACCGTTCTCCCGCACGAGCATCGACGAGCAGCGCGTCACCGTCCGCTACGTCGTCGATCGTGGCGACCGGGAGGTTCCCGGCGGTCAGCGTGACCGTGCCGGCGCGCGGTCGCCCGCCCTCTCCCGTCGTCGTGCGCAGACCCTCGGCACGCCAGGCGGCGAGACCACCGTCGAGCAGGCGGACGTCGGCGTGCCCCGCCCAGCGGAGCAACCACCATGCCCGCGCGGCCGCGAGGTTGCCCGAATCGTCGTAGACGACCACGGGCACGCCGTCGTTGATCCCCCACCGACGAGCGGCTGCCTGCAGATCCTCGATCGCGGGGAGCGGATGCCGGCCGCCGACCGGCCCGGACGGCGGGGCGGCCAACTCGGTGTCGAGGTCGACGTACACCGCGCCCGGAATGTGGCCCTGCCGGTAGTGTTCGCGACCGTCGGGATCGCCGAGCCGCCAGCGCACGTCGAGGACGACCGGGGGCGTGCTCAGAAGATGTTCGGCCAGGTCGAGCGGGGTGATGAGGTACTCGTGCATGGCGCGAGGATACCGATCGGCAGAATGGTCCGGTGGCGCTCATCCCCGCGGTCTTGTTCGGCCTGCTCACCTTCTGGCTACACCGCCGGATCGTCCGCGCGACCGCACTTGCCCGGCCCTGGTCGATCGTCGCCGATGGTGCGCTGGTGGTGCTGTGGGCGCTGGCGGTCGTCGGGTTCGAGAGCGGACGATCACTGGACCCCTCGTGGGCGCGTCCCATCGGCACGATCGGGCTGATCTGGCTCGCGACCTTCTTCTACCTGTTCCTCGGCCTGACGATCATCGGCCTGCTCTCGTTCGGGGCGCGCGTCATCCGGTGGGCGCGACGCCGTCTCGCGGGTGCACCGGACACCCCGCAGTCGGCCGCGCGCCGGTTGCGCCGGATGCGGATCGCGACGGCAACCGTGGTCGTGGTGGCGCTCGGGGTCACCGGGTACGGCGTGTTCGAGGCGTCCCGGCCACAGGTGACCGAGGTCAGCGCCACCTTCGACAACCTGCCCCCGCAGTTCGACGGACTCCGGATCGCCGTGGTCTCCGACCTCCACGTCGGACCCGCTCGGGACGCCTCGTTCACCCGTCGCATCGTCGACGAGATCAATGCGCAGAATCCCGAACTGGTGCTTCTCGTCGGAGACCTCACCGACGGCACGATCCCCTATGTCCGCGACACCCTGGAACCGCTCGCCGATCTGCGGGCGCCGCTCGGGGTGTACGGCTCCAGCGGCAATCACGAATACTACTCCGACGACGGGGGGCGCTGGCTGGACGTCTGGGAGGAGTACGGCGTGCGGACGCTGCGGAATTCGCGGGTCCCGCTGACGGTCGACGGCGGCACGATCCAGCTTGCGGGCGTCCACGATGCCACCGCCCCCGAACCGTACGAGCCGGATCTCGCTGCTGCTTTGCAGGGTTCGTCGTCCGACGATTTCGTGCTGCTCCTCGCCCATCAACCCAAGCAGGCCGTCGAGGCCTCCGAACTCGGCGTCGAACTGCAGTTCTCGGGCCACACCCATGGTGGGCAGATGTGGCCGATCCGATATCTCGTTCCGCTGCAACAGCCGTCGGTCGTCGGGCTGGATCGGGTCGGAGACACCGTGCTCTACACGACGCAAGGCGCCGGCGCCTGGGGGCCGCCCGTTTGTGTGCTCGCTCCGCCGGAGATCACGATGTTCACGTTGCGGACGACCCCGTGACCATGCGGGTAGGCTCACCCACGATGACCGAGTTCACGGTGGATGTCGGCGGACGACGGGTCCGTGCACGGGCTGTGGGCGAGGAGTCCGCGCCGACAATCGTGCACTTCCACGGAACACCCGGCTCACGACTCGAGCTCGCGTTCGGAGATGAGATCGCCCTACGGTCGGGCGTCCGAGTGGTCAGCTTCGATCGTCCCGGCTACGGGCTGTCCGATCCGGCACCCATCGGTCTCACCGCGGTCGCCGCCGATGTCGAGGCACTGGCCGATCGCCTCCGGCTGGATCGGTTCGCGGTCTTCGGCTGGTCAGGCGGCGGACCGTTCGCACTGGCAACCGCGGCTGCGCTACCCGATCGGGTGCGCCGCGTCGGAGTGTCCGGCGGTGCCGGACCCGCCCTCGAAGTCCCCGGCGCGCGTGAACAACTCACAGACAACGACCTCCAGGCGCTGTCACATCTACCGGAAGACCCGGCGCGGGCTGCCGAGATCTTCCTCGCCGGCAACCGGGAGCTGCTCGACGCCATGATGTCCGTGCGAGCCGATCCCGAGGCGCCCTGGATCGAGTGGATGTGGGGTGCCAGCGACCCCGCGGTCATCACCGACCCCTCCGTCCGTCGTGCCCTCCACGAATCCTTTGCCGAGGCGCTGAGACAGGGCCCGGACGCGATCGCGTGGGACAACGTCGCATTCGTCGGCCCCTGGGACTTCCGGCTCGACGCGGTGTCCGCACCGGTGCATCTCTGGTACGGCGCCGACGATGCGATGGCCGTACCCGCCACCGGTGAGTGGCTCGCCGGACATCTCCCCGACGCGGAGCTCACCGTCTTACCCGGTGAGGGGCACCTGCTCCCGTTCCGGCACTGGGACGCGATGCTGTCCACGTTGATCGACGGGTGATCCGCACCCGGGAACGCGACACGACACCGCCCCGGCGACGACGGTCTCCGGGGCGGCGTGCGGTGTTGTCAGGCGTTGACGTCCGACGGATGCGTCGCGAGCGGGGTCACCTTGATGTCCATGTACGGGAACAGTGGCAGACCCGACAGCAGCGTGTGCAGCTCATCGTTCGAGTCGACGTCGAAGATCGAGTAGTTGGAGTATTCGCCGACGATCCGCCAGATGTGCGGCCATTTGCCGGATCGCTGGAGATCCTGCGAGTACGCCTTCTCCCGGGCGACGGTCTCGGCCCGGACGTCCGGGTCGAGATCGTCGGGGATGTTGACGTCCATCCGAACGTGGAACAGCATCACTTCTCCGGATCGAGCACGAAGTCGTAGGCCACCGTGAAGCCGCCCTTGCCGTCTTCCTTCGGGTCGAGCACGAGCTCGGGCTTGACCGCGCTGGCGACGTCGTCGTCGTTGTGCGGGTCACCAGGGAAGTAGAGTTGCGCGGTCAGCTGCTCGTGACCGGGCGCCGACACCTTGAGGTGCAGGTGCGCGGGACGCCACGGGTGCCAGCCGGCGGCGGCGATCATCTTCCCGCATGAACCGTCCGTCGGAATCATGTACGGCGCCGGGCGGATCGTGGTGATCTCGAAGCGACCCTCGTCGTCGGTGGTGAAGGTGGCGCGCAGGTTCCACTCCGGGATACCGGGCGCGAACTGCGAGTAGAAGCCGTCGTCGTCGGCGTGCCACAGCTCGACCTTGGCACCGGCGAGCGGGGTGCCGTCGCACGAACGGACCTGACCGTTCCACAGCAGCGGATCGCCCTTCTCGTCCTCGCGCATGGGCACCGCACCCTTGGAGCCCTGGTCCGGCGCATTCGGCACGTAGTACGGGCCCTCGATGCTGCCCTTGTTGCCCTCGCGGTGCTCGGTGGCCACATCTTCGACGACGTGCTCGACCCAGACGTCGAGGAACAGCGGCCACTCACCGTCTTCACCGACGTTGATGAGCCACGCCTTGAGGGCGTTGTACTCGTCGTAGGTGACCTTGTGCTTGCGGATCGTCGCGTGCACGCCCGCGAGGACCTCGTTGATCAGCGTGGCCACGCGCTCCGGCGGGGTGTCCTTGACGGCCTCGAAGGGCGACTTGTCGGCGTGGAATCGTTCGGTTGCGGAGGCTCCGGAGGCTGCTGCGGTCGCGACCTCGTTCGGGTGCTCGGTGGTGGTCATGATTTTCTCCTTGTACTCACTGCTCGTGGGGCTGCCACGAAACGCTTTGCGGGAAAGCCTTTTCAGTTGTCGGTGCGGTAGCGGTCGAGTTTGGCCGGATCGATCTCGAAGCCGATGCCGGGTGCGGTCGACCGATGCAGATGGCCGTCGCGGATCTGGAGCGGTTCGGCGAGCAGGTCGTCGCTCATGTCGAGGAAGTTCGACAGTTCGCCCGCGTACCGCGACGTCAGCTCGAAGGCACTGCCGAAGGCGAGCGCGCAGGCGGTGCCGACCTGGCCGTCGATCTGGTTGCCCATGACCACCGGGACGCCGAGTCCCTCGGCGAGGTGATGTGTCCGGCGTGAGGTGGTGAAGCCGGTTCGGGCGGTCTTGATACTGATCGCGGTGGCCGAACGGCCGAGGATCTCCCGGGTCACGTCGGCGGGAGTGGGCACCGACTCGTCGGCGATGAACGGTACGTCGAGCTGCTCGACGAGCCATCGGCGACCGAGCACATCCGCTGCGTCGCAGAGCTCTTCGGCGAACAGCAGATCGAGATCGGCCATCTCCTTCATGGCCCGCGCCGACTCGGCGGCGGTCCAGCCGCGGTTGCCGTCGACATACAGTTCGATCTCGTCGCCGAACCGCTCCCGCAAGGCACGCACGACCGCCGTGTCGAGGGTCACCGGATGGCGGCCGACCTTCACCTTGAAGGTCCGGATGCCGTACGTGTCGACCATCTTCTCGGCCTCGGCGACCATCGCCGCCGGTTCGGCGAAACCGAGCATGTGGCTGACCCGCATACGGTCGGTGAAGCCGCCGAGCATGTCGCCGACGGGAAGTCCCTGGATCTTTCCCAAGGCATCCCAGATCGCCATGTCCACTGCGGATTTGGCGGCCGGGTTGCCGATCGTCTTGGCCAGGCGCGCCGCCACGACCTCACGTTCGAGCAAGGTGAGACCGACGACCGCCGGCGCGAAGATCGTGTTGATCACGGCGATGATGCCGTCCTGCGTCTCACCGTAGGTGAACGGGCGTGGTGGGGCCTCGGCCACCCCGATGGCTCCGGCGTCGGTGTGCACGCGCACGAGCACGTGATTGGCGACCTGCACCTCACCCGACGCGAACTTCAGCGGCTTCACGTAGGGAATCGCGAATGGAATCGCTTCCACCCGAGTGATCTTCATGGTTCATCTCCGTATCGAGCGCTCGCGTGAGCGCCGGCTTGGGTTGGTTCGACGGCGAAGGCGGCGGCGATGACGTCGGCCACCGCGGCCGTGACGGGGTCGTCGTTGCCGGCGCGCCAGGCCAGTGCGACCTCGACGGTGTCGGCGTCGACCAGGTCCCGGACGACGAGTCCGTCGAGCGGCAGCGAGCGCACGGACGCCGGCAGCACCGAGACACCCAGACCGGCCGCGACGAGCGCGAGGAGTACCGCGGTTCCCGGCGCCGAATGGGCGCGATGGGGCACGAAACCGGCTGCGCGGCAGGTCCTCATCGCCGCGTCGTTGACGGCGGAGTCGCGGCTGTCGTACATCACGAAGGGTTCGTTGCGCAGGTCGGTGACCGAGACGACCGGCTCGACCGCCAGGCGGTGGTCGATCGACACGGCGAGCACCATCGGCTCGACGTCGATGACCCGTGTCTCGATGTCCTCGCCGACCGCCGGCGGTCGCAGGACGCCGAGGTCGAGTGCGCCGGCACGTAACGCGTCGCACTGGCTCGGGGTGAGCATGTCCGACTGGATGTGCAGGTCGACGTCTGGCAGCTCACGCTTGACCACCCGCGCGATCCGTGGCAGATGCGAGAACGCGGCGATACCGGTCAGTCCCACCCGAACCAGACCGCTCCGCCCGGCAGCGATCCGACGCACGCCGTCGACCGCATCGTCCACGCCCGCGAGGATTCGCTCTGCCTGACCCTTCAGGTAGGCCCCGGCCGGGGTCAGCGCCACCTGGCGGGTGGTCCTGGTGAAGAGCGTGACGTCGAGTTCGTTCTCGAGCTGACGGATGGCGTAGGAGAGGGCCGGCTGCGCGACGTGCAGCGACGCAGCGGCCTGACCGAAGTGACAGGTGTCGGCCACGGCGGCGAAGTAGCGCAAGTGCCGTAGCTCCATGACCTGGCCTTATCTCGATCTCGGTGGATGTCGGCCCCGGTGCTGTGACCGGGAACACGTCTCCACGGTAGGGCTTCGCATAGATACAGACAATGACCCATTTTCCGTCTATTAATGCCTTCTCTTTATCACTCTGGGCCTAGGTCAGGACTGGTCATTACCCCAGTGTGATCGGCACCACGTGGTGCCACAGTGCACATACAGCCCACATCTGGAGGAACACGATATGACCGCGTCCGTAACGGAACACCTGCACCACGTGAACTCGGTTCTCGGCGACGCGGTCGTCGACGACCGCGAGGCCGGCATCTACCGGGCCAACCGGCGGATCTTCACCGACGAGGACATCTTCGAACTGGAGATGAAGCACATCTTCGAGGGCAACTGGATCTACCTCGCCCACGAGAGCCAGGTGGCGAACCCCGGTGACTACTTCACCACCTACATCGGACGTCAGCCGGTCGTGATCACCCGAGACAAGAGCGGTGAGCTGCACTGCCTGATCAACGCCTGCGCCCACCGCGGCGCGATGATCTGCCGCCGCAAGACCGACAACCGGATGACGCTCACGTGCCCGTTCCACGGGTGGACGTTCCGCAACGACGGCACCCTGCTCAAGGTCAAGGATCCCGAGGGCGCCGGATACCCGGACACCTTCGACGTCGACGGTTCCCACAACCTGACCAAAGTCGCACGTTTCGACTCCTACCGCGGATTCCTGTTCGGCAGCCTCAACGACGACGTGGCCTCGCTCGACGATCACCTCGGCGACACGCGCCTGGTCATCGACATGCTCGTCGACCAGTCCCCCGACGGCCTCGAGGTCCTTCGCGGTGCGTCGACCTACACCTACGACGGCAACTGGAAGGTCCAGGCCGAGAACGGTGCCGACGGCTACCACGTCACCGCGACGCACTGGAACTATGCCGCAACCACTTCCCGCCGCGGCACCGGCGAGTCCAAGAACGACACCAAGGCGCTCGACGCCGGCGGCTGGGGCAAGTCCGGGGGCGGCTACTGGTCCTACCCCAACGGCCACCTGTGCCTCTGGACCTGGGCGGCCAATCCGCAGGACCGCCCGCTGTGGGACAAGATGGACGACCTGAAGAAGACCCACGGCGACGCCAAGGGCGAGTTCATGGTGAAGGGTTCGCGCAACCTCTGCCTGTACCCGAATGTCTATCTCATGGACCAGTTCTCGACGCAGATCCGCCACTTCCGGCCGATCGCCCCGGACAAGACCGAGGTGACCATCTACTGCATCGCCCCCAAGGGTGAGAGCGATGCCGCACGCGCGCACCGCATCCGCCAGTACGAGGACTTCTTCAACGCATCCGGGATGGCGACGCCGGACGACCTCGAGGAGTTCCGCAGCTGCCAGCTCACCTTCCGGGCCCAGGCCGCACCGTGGAACGACATGAGTCGCGGTGCGCAGCACTGGCTGACGGGTCCCGACGAGGTCGCCGAATCACTCGGCATGACCGGCGTCATCTCGGCCGGCGTGAAGAACGAGGACGAGGGTCTCTACCCCGTCCAGCACGGCTACTGGCTCGAGACCATGCGCGCCGCAGTCGCCGCCGAAGAGGCAGCAGCCGCCCGGACCAACGGCCGACGGTGAACCGGCCACAAGCGATTACGGGGAACACACGATGACCACCTCAGAGACCACATCCGGCGCCACCGGCACACCCGCGAGCAGCCGGGCGGACGGCGGAAAACTGATCACCCAGAACATGATCGAACAGTTCCTCTATCGCGAGGCGCGCTACCTCGACGACCGCGAGTTCGAGAAATGGCTCGGCTGCTATGCCGACGACGTCGTCTACTGGATGCCGTCGTGGGACGACGCCGACCGGCTCACCGAGGACCCGCAACGAGAGATCTCGCTGATCTACTACGCCAACAAGGGCGGCCTGGAGGACCGGGTCTTCCGGATCCGGACCGAACGCTCGTCGGCGACGTCGCTACCCGAACCGCGGACCAGTCACAACATCTCCAACGTCGAGGTCATCGAACGGCGCGGCGACCTCGTGGACGTCCGGTTCAACTGGCACACGATGTATTTCCGGTACAACACCGTCGATCCGTACTACGGGACCTCGTTCTACACGATCGACTTCTCCGGGGGACAGCCGCTCATCCGGCGCAAGACGATCGTGCTGAAGAACGACTACATCCACCACGTGGTCGACGTGTATCACTTCTGACCCGAGCCCACTTCTGACCCGACCCCACTTCGAGGAACCTCTCCATGACTGTCACCACCGACGCGGACACCGGCACTGCCACCGGCACCGCCACCAGCCACCAGGTGGCGCTGTCCTTCGAGGACGGGGTCACGCGCTTCATCACCTGCCGCGAGGACCAGACCGTCGCCGACGCGTCGTACCGGCAGCGCATCAACATCCCTCTCGACTGCCGCGATGGTGCATGCGGAACGTGTAAGGCGTTCTGCGAGTCCGGAGATTACGACGGTGGCATCTACATCGAGGACGCGCTGTCCGACGCCGAGTCGTCGGAGGGTTATGCACTCCCCTGCTGCATGAAGCCGAAATCCGACCTCGTGCTGCAGATCGCGTCCACGTCGGATGTGGCGAAGACCCAGGCGGCGAGGTTCACCGGGACGGTCGTCGGGCTCGACCGGCTCTCCGAGTCGACGATGCGCCTGGAGATCCGCATCGAGAACCGCGGCGAGCTGGCGTTCCTGCCGGGCCAGTATGTGAACATCGAGATCCCCGGCAGCGATCGTGGCGACGGTGAACCGGTCAGCCGCTCGTACTCGTTCGCCAACGGCCCTCACGAGGACCGCCTGATCTTCCTGATCAAGCTCACCCCCGGCGGCGCGATGTCGACCTATCTCACCGACCGTGCGACACGCGGTGAAGAGATCTCCTTCACCGGTCCGCACGGGTCGTTCTTCCTGCGGGAGGCCACCCGTCCGGTACTGCTGCTCGCCGGTGGCACCGGGCTGGCGCCGATCCTGTCGATGTTGCGGAAGATGCACGCCGACAAGAGCCTTCGCAAGGTCCACCTGATCTACGGCGTGTCCAGCGATACCGACCTGGTCGCCACCGACGAGATCGAGTACTTCGCCGACAAGCTGCCGGGCTTCACCTGGGACCATTGCGTCTCCGATCCGGCCAGCACCGCGGCGAACAAGGGCTATGTGATGAGCCTGATCCGGCCCGAACACCTCTACGACGGCGACGTCGCCATCTACCTCTGCGGCCCGCCGCCCATGGTCGAGGCCGTGCGCAAGCACGTGGCAGAGGTCGGGATCGAACCCACCGGCTTCTACTACGAGAAGTTCGCGCTCGCCGCGAAGCCGGCGACTGACCGTGATCGCACGGCGAAGCCGGCGGTCGAGCCCGAACCGGAGGCGGGCAGCGTCACCGAAACCGAGGCGATCAGCGACGAGGCCGCCGCTCCTGCTGCCCCGACCCCGGTCGGTCGAGACGGTGACGACCCCATCCTCGAGGTCGCCGACGCCCGCGCCATCGCCGGCCGGATCGCCTTCCCGCCGACCGGTCTGGACACCTGGTCCGGCTCGAGACCCGCACCGCGCGAAGATGACTCGCTGGCCCGCATCGGTGGGCAACGGATGTGGGACGGACAGACCGGCGATGCCGGACTCGACGTCGACGCGGGTGCCCTGCGTCCCGCCGGGACCGCACGGTCGATCGCCGGGCAGGAACTGTTCGCGCCCGGCGACACCTCACAACTCCACGAGAGCGCGCCCAGCACACCCGAACCCGACTCCGTCGAGGCACCGCCCCTGCCCACCGTCGTCGGCTCACAGGGTTATCAGATCGGCGAGGAACACCCCGAGATCCACGAGTCCGACGCACTTTTCGAGGCACGCGCCGCGCTCGAGCTCGGCGCTCTGGAGCTCACCTTCGGCCGGATGACCCATCAGCAGCTCACCGGCTATCGGCTGCTCGCCGAGGCCACGGTCCCCTACGTGGACGGCGACCGCTTCGTCGACGCCGCGCAGTACACCGAGACAAACGCGGCCTTCCATGACTATCTGTTCAGCCAGACCGGCAACGACCATCTCCTCGAGGCCTACAAGGCCCTCGGCGTGAAGGGCCGCATGACCGAGGTGCTGCGCAACGCGACATGGTGCCACCCGCTGTGCGCGCAGGACCACCTCGACATCGTCTCGGCCTTCGAGTCCGGCGACCACGACGCCGCCCGCGCGCTCATCTCGGCTCACGCCGACCGGTCCAAGCAGACGATGCGCCGGGCGATGGCCGACGAGATGGCCTCGCGCCGGCCGCGTTTCGTCACCCCGGGCCGCTTCGCGAACAAGGTCGTCGTGATCACCGGTGCCGCACAGGGGATCGGCGAGCAGACGGCTCGACGGATCAGTGCGGAAGGCGGTCGGGTCGTCCTCGCCGATCGTTCGGAACTGGTGGAGGAGGTCGTCCGCGACCTCGAGACCGCCGGTCCCGGTGCGGTGGCGGCGATCGCCGACCTCGAGACCTACGACGGCGCCGAATCGGTGATCCGGCGCGCGATCGGCACCTACGGCCGGGTGGACGTGCTCATCAACAACGTCGGCGGGGCGATCAACTTCAAACCGTTCATCGAGTTCACCCACGAACAGATCCGGGCCGAGATCGACCGCTCACTGATGACGGCGCTCTACTCGTGCCGCGCGGTGCTTCCGTCGATGGTCGAACGCGGCGGCGGGGTCATCGTCAACGTCTCCTCCGCGGCGACTCGTGGCATCCACCGCATCCCGTACTCGGCGGCCAAGGGCGCCGTCAACGCGATGACCGCCTCGCTGGCCATGGAGTACGCCGAGGACGGCATCCGCGTGGTCGCGACCGCCCCGGGTGGGACGGAGGCCCCGCCGCGTCGGATCTCCCGCGGTACCCCCGAACCCCGCAACGAGGTGGAGGCCGGGTGGTTCCGGGCCCACATCGATCAGACGTTGTCGTCGTCGCTGCTGAACCGGTACGGGACGCTCGACGAACAGGCCGCGGCGATCTGCTTCCTCGCCTCGGAGGAGGCGGCCTACATCACGGGCAGCGTCCTGCCGGTCGCCGGCGGCGACCAGGGCTGACCACCCACGCCGGGAAGACGAGGGCGAGTCGGTACGACCCGGGGTCTGTGACCTGGGTCCTAGTATGGAGCGATGATGGTCACTGCCGTGTGCGTCGGGCGGGACCGTGAGGTCGATGCGCTGTGGTCGCGGCTGCGGCACGTGACGGGCGCGGAGTTCCTCGCCGTCTCCGGTGACCCCGGGAGCGGGAAGTCGACCCTGCTCGCCCATCTGGTCGCGCGACATCGCGCCGAGTCGCACGGTACCGACGACACCGGGGCGACCCTGTGGGCGCGCGTGTCACCGTGGCAGGCGTCGACGCCGGGTGCCCTGGTCCGGCAACTGCTGCAGGATCACTCACCCGATGGCACAACCGATGTCGAAACTCTGGTCGGCGGCCTGCTCGCCGCACTCGGCCCGTCCGCGGACACCCCGTCGCTCATCGCCATCGACGACGCCGATCTCGCGGACGAGGTGTCGCTACAGGCATTGCTCACGCTCACCCGCGACCATCGCGCCTGCCGGGTCCTCGTCGTCGCCACGACATCCCGGCCCGGGGCGCGTCTGGTGGGTCAACCCCTCGACGAGTTGCGGCTCGAGAGCATCGACCCACAGGGCACCGCCGAGATCGCGGGCCGGCGGGGCATCGTGCTGCACCCCGCGATGCGGGAGGAGCTGACCCGCCACACCGCGGGCAAGCCGCGCGACATCGTCGCTCTCCTCGACGAGGTGCCCGCCGGGACGTGGTCGCGCAGCGGCGCCCAGCTACCGGCCCCCCGATACGTCGTCGCGCAGGTCCGCGACCGGTTGCCCGACATCGGCGTACCCGCGCGCTCGCTCATCGAGGCGCTCGCCATCCTCGACGACGCCGAACCGCTCTCCACCGCAGTGGAACTCGCCGGGATCACCGACCCGCTCGACGCCATCGACGAGGCGCGACGCACCGGACTCGTCACCTGTGACGGGGCGCTGACACCGGCCGAGGCACGACCTCGGATCGTCACGCCCCTCGTCCGTGCGGCAGTGCTCGAGGTCCTCGGGATGGGAGCGGTCGGCGAGGCCCATCGTCGTGCCGCGCAGATCGTCGCCGACCCCGCCCGACGACTCCACCATCGAGTTGCCGCGACGCCGACCGCCGATGCCGCACTCGCCGACGACCTCGCCGAACTCGCGCGCGCCCGCGGCGCCGACGGGGCCTGGGCCGAGGCGGCCGGCCTCTACCGCCAGTCCGGTCGGCTGACCCCCGACCCGCTCGAACGCGACACGCGGGTGACACTCGCGGTGGATTCGCTTCTGGCCGCAGGCGATTGCACAGGCGCCGGTGCACTGGTCCCGACCGTCGAGAGCCTGCGGGAGACACCGCTGCGCAACGCAACCCTCGCCTACCTGGCGATCCTGCGCGGGCGTTCCGCGGAGGCACAGCTCCGCCTCGACCGTGCCTGGGGAATCGTCAACGTCGAACGAGAACCCGACGTCGCGGCCCTCATCGCGCAACGCCACGTGCTGCACAATCTGGTGCGCTGCCAGGGATCCGAGCTCGTCGCCTGGGCAGATCGTGCGATGGAGATGGCCGGGAGCCAATCGGCGGCACGGGTCGAGGCGGCCGTCATCCGTGGTCTCGGCCTGGCGTGGTCGGGTCAGCCGGAGGCCGCACGCGCCGAGTACGAGTCGGTCTCGGCGACCATCCGCTACGGCGCGCAGGCACAGCGAGCCGTCATGGGTCGCGGCTGGTTACAGCTCGGGCTCGACGAGATCGACGCCGCGCGTACGAATCTCGAGGCCGCGGTCTCGATGGCGCAGCTGGGCGGTTCGACGCGGATCTCGTTGTGGGCGCTGGCCTGGCTGGCGCGCGTGCAGTTCCTCACCGGGGACTGGGACGATGCGATGCGCAGCGTCGAGGCCGGCCGGGCGCTCGCCCGTAGCAGCGGAATCGCACTCACCACACCGCTGCTGAACTGGACTGCGACGCAGATTCATTCGCTTCGCGGCGACTGGGAGGAGGCGCACCGCAGCATCGCCGCATCGGCCACGTCGATCGGTGACTACGAGATCATGCGGATACCGGACTTACTGGCGCGTGCGCAACTCGCCGAGGCCGCAGCCGATTACGGCAAGGTGCGTCGAATTCTCACACCGCTGGTGACGATGGCCGAATCCGTCCCCGCCCTCTCCGAACCCGGACTGTGGCCGTGGGTCGACGTCCTGGCCAACGCCCAGGTTCTCGAGGGTCAGTTCGACGATGCCGACCGGTTGCTGCGCACCTACGAATCCCGTTCCGCCGAACGCGGCCACCGGTCGTCGGCCGCCCGGATGAAGTACGCGCGGGGCCGCCATCTCGGTGCCACCGGAGACATCCACGGGGCCAAGAGGACGTTCGAGGAAGGACTCGAACTCCTCGACGGACTGGGGTTGCGTTACGACCAGGCACGGGTGAACTTCGCCTACGGACAGACACTCCGACGCGCGGGTAAACGCCGCGCCGCCGATGCCGTCATCGGTACCGCGCGGGACCTTTACCTCTCGCTCGGAGCGGCCAGTTACGTCGACCGTTGCGACCGTGAACTCAAGGCAGGCGGACTGGCCGGGACGCGAACCGAGAACCGGGGCTCGTCGAGAGACGCCGGCGAACTCACCCCGCAGGAGGAGGCCGTCACCGCACTGGTGGCGCGCGGGCTGTCCAACCGCGAGGTGGCGGCGGAGCTGTTCATCTCGCCGAAGACCGTGCAGTACCACCTGACCCGGATCTACGCGAAACTCGGACTGCGGTCGCGGTCGGAGCTGGCGGCCTCGCGCCGTTGAGAGGCCGCCGTCTCAGACCGCGGCGTGCACCGCGGTGCGATCGGTGACCGGCGCACCGGTCTTGGCCTCGACGATCGAGAGATCGACACCGGGAGCAAACTCCACGACCTCGAAACCTGTTCCCGCGACATCGAATACACCGAGATCGGTGATCACCCGGCTCACCACGCCACGACCGGTGAGAGGTAACGAGCACGCCTCGAGGAGCTTGGGCTCACCCTTCTTGGTGACGTGCTCCATCAGGACGATGACCTTGCCCGCGCCGTTGACGAGGTCCATGGCACCGCCGATCCCCTTGACGAGTGCGCCGGGAACCATCCAGTTCGCGAGGTCGCCGTTCATCGCAACCTGCATGCCGCCGAGGACGGCGACGTCCACGTGCCCGCCGCGGATCATCGCGAAGCTGGTCGCCGAGTCGAAGTACGACGCCCCCGGCAACACCGACACGGTCTGCTTGCCCGCGTTGATCAGATCGGGATCGACCTCGTCGTCGTACGGGAAAGGCCCGACGCCGAGGATGCCGTTCTCGGCGTGCAGGTAGATCCCCGAGTCGTCCGGCATCTGGTCGGGGATCATCGTCGGCAGACCGATCCCCAGGTTGACGTAGTCACCGCGGGTCAGTTCCCGGGCCGCGCGGGCGGCCATCTCGGTACGGGTCCAAGTCATCTGAAATTCTCCTGGCTCAGTGCGCCGCGACGGGACGCTCGCGGACGGTGCGCTTCTCGATGCCCTTGCGAGCGGCCTGTTCGGGGGTCAGCTCGACGATCCGCTTCACGAAGATCCCCGGCAGGTGGATCTCGTCGGGACCGAGCTCGCCGACCTCGACGACCCGTTCCGCCTCGACGATCGTGATCCGGCCCGACATCGCCGCGGGCGGGTTGAAGTTGCGTGCGGCCGCGTGGAATCGGCAGTTGCCGGCGGTGTCGACGACCGCCGCGCGGATCAGGGCGTAGTCGGTGACGATGGCCTCCTCGAGGACCATATCCACCCCGTTGAAGGTGCGGACCTCCTTGGGCGGGGACGCTTCGGCCACCGAACCGTCGGGGTTGTACCGCCACGGCAGACCACCCTCTTCGACGAGGGTGCCCACCCCGGTCGGGGTGAAGAACGCACCGATTCCGCTGCCGCCGGCGCGCATACGCTCGGCCAGAGTGCCCTGCGGGGTGAGTTCCACGGTGACCTCGCCCGCGAGGAACTGGCGGCCGAATTCCTTGTTCTCGCCGATGTAGGAGGCGATCACCTTGTCGATCCGCCGGGCCTCGAGCAGCAGACCGAGGCCGGCGCCGTCGACACCGCAGTTGTTGGAGACGATCGTCAGGTTCTTCGCACCCTGCTCGAGGAGGGCGTCGATCAGGAACCCGGGGATGCCGGCCAGGCCGAAACCGCCGACTGCGAGGCTCGCGCCATCGGGGATGTCGGCGACCGCATCCGCCGGCGACGCGGCCAGTTTGCTCACCGCACCGGTGGCGGCGGTCTTGTCGATGGTCATGGCTGCTCCAGGTGTTCGATCAGTGCGGGGTTGATGATGTCGGGCCGCTGAGCGTTGGCCAGGTGCGCCGAGGCCGGCACCACGAGCAGACGGCCCTGCTGCACGTTGTCGGCGATCTCCTCGAGTTTCGCCGGTGGGGTGGCCGGGTCGTCGGCGCCGGCGATGGCAAGAGTCGGCGCGACGATGGACGGCAGGTCACCCCGCAGATCCATGGCCGCGATCACCTCGCAGCACGCGGCGTATCCCTCGGCGGGGGTCGAGGCCACCATGTCCTCGTGATACTTCCTCGACGCCTCGTATGTGCTCCGGTACTCGTCGGTGAACCAGCGCTGCACGACGGCTTCGGCAACTGCCCCGGTGCCTTGTGCCCGGACCGTCGCGGCCCGGTCGATCCAGGCCTGGGCCGGGGGGAGTTGCGCGCCGGTGCAGAGGACGGCGAGACGCCGTACCCGTTCGGGATTGCGTGCGGCGACCCGCATCATGGTCATTCCGCCGAGCGAGAGGCCGACGAGATGTGCCTGCGTTATCTCGAGTCGATCGAGGAGGGCGATCACGTCGTCGGCCAGATCGTCGATCGTGTACGGCCCCTGGGGAACCGGGGATTCGCCGTGCCCGCGGGTGTCGTACCGGACGACGCGGAAACGTTCCTCGAGTGCGGCGAGCTGCGCGTCCCACATCCGGTACGTCGAACCCAGCGAATTCGAGAGGATCACCGCGGGGCCGTTCTCGCGACCGGTGACGACGGCGTGCACCTCGACCGCCCCGGTCTCGCGCCCGCTCATCGGGTCGCCTCGAAGATCGCGGCGAGTCCCTGGCCGCCGCCGATGCACATGGTCTCGAGGACGTAGCGCGCCTCCCGGCGTCGGGCCTCGTACGCAGCCGTGGCGAGAATGCGGCCGCCAGTCGCGCCGATCGGATGACCCAGGGAGATGCCGGAACCGTTGGGGTTCACGCGTTCATCGCTCGCGTCGATCTTCCACTCGTCCAGGCAGGCGAGGACCTGCGCGGCAAAGGCCTCGTTGAGTTCGATCAGGTCGATCTCGTCGAGGGTGAGCCCGGCGCGGCCGAGTGCGGCGGCCGTGGCGCCGACCGGGCCGAGACCCATGGTCTCCGGCGCGCACCCGGTGACCGCCCAGGAGCGCAGTGCGAGAAGGGGTTCCAGTCCACGGCGACGCGCCTGGGAGCGGGTGGTCACCACGCACATGGCCGCGCCGTCGTTCTGGCCGGAGGCATTGCCGGCGGTGACCGTGGACTCCGCGTCGACCTTGAGCCGGATGGGACGCAGCTTCCCGAGCGAGTCCGCGGTGGCATCGGCGCGCGGATGCTCGTCGCGGTCGACGACGGTGTCAGGCTTTCCGCGGCGTCCGGGAATCGTGACCGCGACGAGTTCGTCGGCGAAGCGGCCTTCCTCATGGGCGGCGACGGCACGGTGGTGCGACCGTGCGGCGTATTCGTCCTGGTCGGCACGGGAGATTCCGTACTTCGCGCGCAGGTTCTCGGCGGTCTCGATCATCCCGCCGGGGACGGGGTGGGATTCCCCACCGGCGGTGAGACGACCGCGGTCGAGCCGGTCCATCAACTCGACGCCGCCCTGCTTGATCCCCGAGCGGAGTCCGAGTGCGTAGTGTTCGACCGTCGACATCGATTCGGCGCCGCCGGCGACCACGAGTCGCGCTCCGCCGGTCGCCACCGAGGACGCGGCGGTGAGGACGGCCTGCAGACCCGATCCGCACCGGCGGTCGACCTGCATGCCCGGGACGCCGACACCGAGCCCGGCGTCGAGAGCGGCGATCCGGCCGATCGCCGGCGACTCCCCGCTCGCGTAACCCTGCCCGAGGATCACGTCGTCGATGTCTCCCTCACCCAGCCCGGTGCGCGCGGTCAGTTCCCGCAGCAGATCGGTCGCCAATCGGGTCACCGGCACGGTGGACAGCGCCCCGCCCATGCGGCCGACGGGCGTACGCAGCGGCGAACAGATCACGATGTCGGAGTCCGAGGTGCCAGAGGATGCCATGCCACAAGGGTAGTGAGCTGCAGCGATATGGAGAAGTATCCATTTGCTGGCTTTTGATATGTCACACATATCAATCGGTAGAGTGGGGTGCATGGAACTGCGCCACCTGCGGTACTTCCGCGCGGTCGCCGAGGAACTGCACTTCGGCCGTGCGGCCCAACGGCTCCACATCGCCCAGCCGCCGCTGTCCCAGCAGATCCGGCAACTCGAGGACGAACTCGGGGTCCCCCTGCTGGTCCGGTCGACGCGGCGCGTCGAGCTGACCGCCGCGGGTGAGGACTATCTGCGTCAGGTCGAGGCGATCCTCGACTCCGTGGACGCCGCGGCCCGTCGTGCACAGCGCATCGCCGACGGCCGGCAGGGCAACCTGGCGATCGGCTGCGTGGGGTCGGCGACCTACTCACTGCTGCCCCGTTTCGTGCGCGCGCTGCGCGACGAGTTGCCCGACGTGGACGTGAGCGTCCGCGGCGAGATGCTGGCACCCGAACAGATCGGCGCGCTGGCGTCGGGCGACATCGATCTGGCGTTGCTGCGCATGCCCGTGGAGACACGCGGTCTCATCGTCGAATCGATCCGGAAGGACCGGCTGATCGTCGCACTCCCCGCCGATCATCCGCTCGCCGATACCCCCGAGGAGCAGTTCGTGGAACTCGCCGCACTTCGCAGCGAGGACTTCATCTCCCATGTGGGCGGCGGAAGATCGGTCCTCAGCGCGGTTCTCGCCGCTGCAGCGGAGCGCGCCGGCTTCGTGCCGCGAATCCGTCACGAGGTCGAGGAGACGTCGACGCTGGTGACGCTGGTCGCGGCCGGGCTCGGAGTGGCCATCGTGCCCGAGCCGACCTCCGCACTCGGGGTGGCCGGCGTCGTCTACCGGCCGTTGGCCGCACCGATCGCCCACGTCGACCTGGTGGCGGCATATGCGGCCGCGCGGCGCACCCCGCTGGTCGACCGGGCCGTGGCGGTCCTGCGCAGCCTCTCCTGAACGCCGCATCTAGCCGCTGCCGAGCGAGCCAGCGCAGCGCAACCCCCACTCCCTGAGGAGCGAGCTTGCGAGCGTCCGCCCCGTGCTCCCTGAGGAGCGAGCTTGCGAGCGTCCGCCCCGTGCTCCCTGAGGAGCGAGCTTGCGAGCGTCCGCCCCGTGCTCCCTGAGGAGCGAGCTTGCGAGCGTCCGCCCCGTGCTCCCTGAGGAGCGAGCTTGCGAGCGTCCGCCCCGTGCTCCCTGAGGAGCGAGCTTGCGAGCGCAACCCCCGCTCCCTGAGGAGCGAGCTTGCGAGCGTCTCGAAGGGCCTGGCGAGAATCTCTCACCATGCCCTTCGAGGCTCGTCGCTATCGCTCCTCGCACCTCAGGGAGCGAGAGATCGGTTGCGACGCAGCGATGTTCGCGAACTATCAGCGGTGCGTGAAGTTCGGGTCCCGCTTCTCGACGAAGGCGGCCATGCCCTCGGTCTGATCGTCCGTGGCGAAGGTCGAGTAGAACAGGACCCGCTCTGCGTGGACACCCTCGGCCAGGCTCGACTCGAAGGCGCGGTTGACCGCGTCCTTGGCGAGCGCGGAGGCGATGAGCGACTTGGAGGCGATGACCTCGGCCACCTCGATCGCGGTGGCCAGGGCGTCCTCCTTGGGCACGACACGCGAGACCAGGCCCGCACGCTCGGCCTCGTCGACCTTCATCTGACGACCGGTCAGGACCATGTCCATCGCCTTGGCCTTGCCGACGGCGCGGGTCAGGCGCTGCGAGCCGCCGATGCCGGGGATGACACCGAGGTTGATCTCCGGCTGACCGAAGACGGCGTTGTCGCCGGCGATGATGGTGTCGCACAGCATCGCGAGCTCACAGCCGCCGCCGAGCGCGTAGCCGGTGACCGCGGCGATGATCGGGGTGCGCGCACGCGCCAGCTCGTCCCAGGCGCCGAAGAACTGCTCGTTGACGACGTCGGCGTAGGTCTTGGAGGACATCTCCTTGATGTCGGCGCCGGCAGCGAAGGCCTTCTCCGAGCCGGTGATCACGATGGCACCGATGCCCTGGTCGACGTCGAGTTCCTTCACGACGCCGACGACTTCGTTCATGAGCTCGGAGTTGAGGGCGTTGAGCGCCTTCGGGCGGTTGAGGGTGATGATGCCGACGCGGCCGCGGCGTTCGACGAGGATGGTCTGGTATTCGGTCACGTGATTCCTTCTTCCGGTTGTGGTGGTCGGTCAGGCAGTGACGTCAGGCAGGGAACGTCAGGTCGTGCGGCAGCGGCGCGAAGAACGCGTCGACGCCCGCCTCCGAGAATTCTGCCCAACTCGGGTTGCGGTCCTTGTCGATGACCTGTGCGCGGATGCCCTCGGCCATGTCGGGATGCAGGAGGCACCGGAGGGATACGCGGTATTCGCGCACCAATGTGTCCTCCAGGGTCGCGTCGGCCGCGGCCTCGCGCAGCGAGCGCAGCGTGACCGCGAGTGCGGTGGGGCTCTTGGCCGCGATGGTGTCGGCAGTCTTGGCCGCCGCCTCGGTGCCGACTGCGCGGCAACGGTCGATGATCTCCGAGATCGTTTCGGCAGCAAAGGCTTCGGCGATCCAGTCACGCTGCGCGGCGAGCTCCGACGCGGGAGCGTCGGTGGCGTACTGCTCGATCGCCGCGTCGACCCCGGAGGTCCCGATGGCCTCGATGAACGCGGGCAGCGAGTCCGAGGGGACGAAGTGGTCGGCGAGACCCATGGCCAGCGCGTCGGCGCCGCGGAGGTGAGCCGCGGTGAGGCCGGCGTAGAGGCCGAGCCCGTCGGGAACACGCGAGAGCAGGTGTGTGCCACCGACATCGGGGACGAATCCGATGCCGACCTCGGGCATGGCGAGGCGGGTGCGGTCGGTCACGATGCGGATGTTGCCGTGTGCGGAGACGCCGACGCCGCCGCCCATGACGATGCCGTCCATGATCGCGACGTAGCTCTTCGGGTAGCGGGAGATCGCGGCGTTGAGCCGGTACTCGTCGAACCAGAACTTCGCCGACGGCGAGTTCTCCGCGTCGACATCGGTCGAGTCCGGGTTCCCGCTGAGAGCGGAGGCGTCGCGATGGATCGCGACGATGTCGCCACCCGCACACAGGCCGCGCTCGCCGGCACCGTAGAGAACGACGGCCTCGACGGCGTCGTCACCGGACCAGGCGTCGAGGCGTTCCGCGATCTCGGTGACCATCTCGTGGTCGATCGCGTTGATCGACTTCGGACGGTTGAGGATCAGCGACCGCGCCGACCCGTTCTCCTCCGTCAGGACAGACGGGACCAGCACTGATTGTTCCGACACGACCGAAACTCCTCTCCACACCGACAGGCCTCCACAGATGGTTGCATATCCTAGTAACAGAGGCCAGACCCCGGGTGCCCCTCCATTACGAGGTTAGGGTGGCCTCATGGGCTACTCGAGAGCACGCGTCCGCGGGGTCGACGACCTGACGCCCAACCTGCGCCGCCTGACGTTCGACGTCGATGACCTGACCGGCCTGGGACTGCCCGGCGTCGCCGACGAGGCGGTGGGCATCTACTTCCCCTTCGAGTCGCACCGCTCGACCCCGGACATGGAGTGCCGGGACGGGACCTGGGCCTACTACGACACCGACCCCGCGCCGGCCGGGCGCAACTACTCGATCCGCGCAGCCGACCCCACGGCCGGCACCGTCGTCGTCGATTTCGTCATCCACGCCGCGGGACCGGCGACCACGTGGGCCCAGCGGGCCGAGCCGGGTCATGAGGTGGTTCTGACGCACGCGCGTAGTTGGTTCACGCCACCGGCCGGTACGAGCCGACTCGTCCTGGCCGCCGACCTCGCCGGACTCCCCGCCCTCGCCCGGATTCTCGAGGAACTCTCGTCGACCGTCGGCGTGACGGTGGTGGTCGAGGTGCCGGCGCCGACCGACCTCGCCTACCTACCCGAGCGGGAGGTCGAGACGATCACGCTGGTCGGCGGCAATGGACGGACGCCGAGCCGGCTCGCGCAGACGGTCGCCGAACTCGACCTTCCGGCACCAACTGACACCTCCGCGTACTGCTGGTTCGCCGGCGAGGCCGCCGAGTCACGTTCCGTCCGTAAGCATCTGCGCAGCGAGCTGCGATGGGGCCGTGATTCCTACGACGTGATCGGCTACTGGCGAGCGGACAGCGAACGCTGGACCCGACGCTATACCGAGCGCAGCACCGAACTGTTCGCGGTGTACCGGCAGGCGCTCGCCGACGGCAAGACCGAGAAAGAGGCGTCCGAGGAGTTCGACGAGGCGCTCGAGCGCGTCGGCCTGTAACCGACGATCCGGACCGCGCAACCGGCACTGCTCAGGTCCGGTCTGCCCGAGTTCGGGGACCGCGCTCCACGTTGCGGGTGATCCGCCGCAACAGCTCGATGAGGGTTTCGATCTCCTCGTCGTCGAGGCCGTCGAGCATCTGCCGTTCCGACTCGAGACGACGCGGGAACTGCTCTTCCACCAGCTCCCGTCCTTCGGGGGTGAGTGACAGCAGGACCACCCGCCCGTCACGTTCGAGCCGCTCGCGTTCGACCAAACCCATCTTGACCAGGCGCTCCACGTTCTTCGTCGTCGACGCCCCGGAGATCCCGGTGACCGAGGTGACCTCGCTGGCGCGCAACGGGTGATCGGCGCGCGCGATCGCACTCAGGACGTCGTATTCGACGCGGGTGACCCCACGCGGGTCGAGTTCGCGCTCGAAACGCGCCAGCGCGAGGGCACTGATCCGCGTGATGCGACCGATGACGTCGATGGGCCTGCCGTCGACCTCGGGATACCGGGCCTCCCACTCCGTGCGGGCCCGGTCGACGGCGTCCGGGAGGACTTGGTCACCGGGTCCGGATGCAGCGGAAGGAGTTGGCACGTGACACATCGTACTCGATCATTTCCAACTGTTTTATAGATATTTTACTTGAGAACTATTATGGTGGTCGAATGCCATCCACCTTCAGCGGCACCACCCGCCGCAGTCGCCTGCAGCACTCGAGGAGGGCGCTCGCCCATTCGGTGTCGCCGTCCGCATGGCGCAGCACGCTCGAGATCCGGCGGGCGGACCCGACGATCGCGATCGGCTTCCGCGTCGGCCTCGCCGGTGCCATCGCGCTCGTCGTCGGAGGACTCATCGGCCATACCGAGGTCGCGGGCTTCGCCGCTCTGGGGACCCTGTCGTCGGCCTATCTCCGTTACGAGCCGTATCCGCGCATGGCGGGCAGGCTGGCCGGGGTGGCGTCGCTGATAGTCGCCTACACCGCTCTGGGTGCCCTCCTGGGCGTGCTGGGCGTGTCGATCTGGGCGCAGATCCTGCTCGTCTCCGGGGGCGCCGGACTCGCCTTCTGGTTGTGCGCGGCGTTCCGCATCACCGGACCGGGCCCGGCCATCATGATCTTCGCCGCCGCCGGCGCCGCCGGATTCGCCCACACCGCAGCCGACGCCGTGACGGCCACGGTCGCGGCGGCATTCGGCGGGCTCGTGGGCTGGCTCGTGGCCATGGCGCCCGCACTGTCCCATCCGCACGGCCCGTCGCGGGTGGCCGTCGCCCGGGCACTCGCCGCCGTGTCGGGGATCGAGCACTACGGTCCGGGCTCGGTGGCCGCGGCTCGAGCGTCGATCGGGCAGGCACGCGAGGTGATCGCCCGGACCCCGGCACGACGCGTCGACGCCCATGTCGCCGAATTGATCTCATTCCTCGACGCCGCGGAGTCGGTGCTCGACAGCGGTTCTCACGACTCCCTGACCGCTCGGCGCGAGGACTTCTCCCACCTCGAAGCGGAACTGCGCAAGGTGCGGCCGAACCTCACTCCCCCGCGCGAGCGCACCGACGTGACCATGCCCGGAACCGCGCCGAAGAACACTCTGCGCGAATCACTCCGGGGATTGTCCGACCGGGAGATCGGAGTGAACGTCGCCCGGGTGACCACCGCGTCCCTGCTGGCCGGTGGGCTCGCCACCGCGGCCGGTCTCACCCACCCGCTTTGGGCGTCGATCGGTGCGCTCGCCGCGCTGCAGGGAGTCAACTATCGACACACGGTTCAGCGAGCCATCCAGCGCCTCGTCGGCAATGTCGGTGGCGCGGTACTCGCGGCGATCATCATCGCCGCCGGACTCGGATACTGGCCGCTCGTCGTGGTGATCGTCGTATGCCAGGGTGCCGCCGAGATGGTCGTGACCCGCAATTACGCCCTCGCCTCGGTTCCCATCACGGCAATGGCGTTGCTGGTCACCAGCATCGGCAACCCGGTGGGTGCCGACATCGGCGCGACCCGGGTGTTCGACACCCTCCTGGGCGTGATGATCGGTGTCGTGGTCGCGGCCGTCACGATCCGCCTCGACGACCGGCACCACCTCGACACCACGTGATGCTCCCCGGACAACTGCGGGTCTAGTACCGTGCGACCTGCCCGTCCTTGGGTGCGCGGTACATCTTCCACACCAGCTTCGGAATCCCGCGTACCGGCAGCGGCTTCGGCCAGTCCCGCGTGCGCATCAGAGCCTCGGTCCCGCCGTCGACGGTGATGACGGCGCCGGCCATGAAGTCGGCGGCCGGCGACAGCATGATCATCACCCACGCGGCGAGCTGCTCCGGGGTTCCGTACTCGCGCACCGGAACCGGGAACGACTTCACGCTCTTGGCCTGCGGGCTGTCGAGCTGGGATCGCAGCAGGGGCGTCATCACCGGGCCGGGCGCGATCACGTTGATCCGGATGCCCTCCCCGGCCCACTCCGGCTTGGTGCCCTGCCAGCGTGACCACTGGGTGACCGCGATCTTCGATGCCGCGTACGCGACCGGCGCGGTGACGCCGCGACGTCGCAGGATCTGCCGGGTCGCCCCGGCGGTGTCGCCGTTGATGAGCCGCCGGATGGCACCGCGCGGCACCAGCGGTGTCACGGTCGTCGAATTGGAGCCGAAGACAACCACTTTCGCCTTGTCCGCAGCAGCGAGGGCCGGGCGCCAGGCAGTCAGCAGATCGGTGACGCCGAGGACGTTGACCTCGGTGATCATCCGCTCGCGCCCCTTGCTCGGCCCCATCCCGGCGGCGAGGACCGCCCCGTCGAGCGTGCCGCCGGCCTTGGCGAGGACCTCCTCGGCGGCCTTCTGCCGACCGTGCGCGGTCGACAGGTCGGCGACGACGTCGGCATCGCGCAGATCGACGCCGATCACCGTGTGCCCTTCCGCGCGTAGGGATTCGGCCACAGCCGCGCCCATCCCCGACGCCGACCCGGTCACCGCGTACGTGCCGCCTCCAGTGGTCATACCATCCCTCTCTTGAATCTCTGATCGCTCTTGCTGTCACGCTGGCCGGCGCCGTGCCGGTCCTGCGTCCGTTCATAGGCGTCGTTGAACGCCCGCAACTCGTGGAGCAACGCCTCCGGGCTGCCCGGTGCGAGATCGGCAAAGACCTGCTCGAGTCGCTCGGCACGAAGCAATCCGTCCCGCCGGAAGGCCTCGCGTCCCGCATCGGTGGGACGGATCAGCTTGGAGAGCGAGTCCTCGACCTCGAAACGCTCGAGGTAACCGTGTTTGATCGCGGCATTGACCTGCCGATTGACGGTCGACTGCTCGAGTTCGAGTTCTTCGGTCAGCTGGCGAAGCGTGCGCGGCCGACCGTCGGACAGAACCCACAGGATGGCGAAGGCGGACTTCTCCAGCCCGACCGACGGCGGGAGCAGCCCCTTGCGCCGGGACATACGCAGCAACTCGGCCACCAGGTCTCGGTGTACCGGCGATTGCCACGGCTCGTGGTCCTCGGACATTGCCCCTCCATCGCATCGACCAGGACAAATCTACTGTCCGGTTTGCCTATGTACGTTACATATGTATGCTGCATACCTCGAAGGAGGTCTCGCATATGAGCGAAACACAAGGCCAGTTACCCCAGGAGGGAACCGAACAGGCCCCCGCCGGCGCCGTCGGCAGCGTCGTGGCGCTCTGCTTCGGCGGACTCGTCGCGTCACTGATGCAGACCTTGATCATCCCGATCCAGCCGGATCTTCCGCGTCTGCTCGGAACCTCGATCGGCAATGCGTCGTGGATCATCACCGCCACCCTGCTCGCCGCGGCGGTCGCCATGCCCATCGCCGGCCGCCTCGGCGACATGTTCGGCAAGCAGCGCGTCCTGCTCGCCAGCGCCGTCCTGCTGACCCTCGGATCGCTGCTGTGCGCAGTGGGCGACTCACTCGTTCCGCTGATCATCGGTCGTGGCGTCCAGGGCCTCGCGATGGGTTTCATTCCGGTCGGCATGAGCTTGATCCGCGAGATCACCCCGCCCCACATCACGTCGATGGCCGTCGCCGCGATGAGTGCGACGCTCGGCGTCGGCGGTGCGATCGGTCTGCCCCTGTCGGCGTGGATCGTCGAGACGTGGGACTGGCATGCCCTGTTCTACGTCGCGACCGGCCTCGGTGTGCTCATCATCGCCGCGGTCCTGCTCCTCGTCCCGCGGGTCAACACCTCCGCCGGCGGCCGCCTCGACATCCCCGGTGCCGTCGGTTTGGCCATCGGCCTCTCGGCCTTCCTGATCGCGGTGTCGAAGGCCAATGACTGGGGCTGGACCTCGGGCAAGACCCTCGGCCTGGGCCTCGGCGGCATCGCCGTCCTCGTCGTCTGGGGAATCTTCGAGCTCCGCCAGAAGGAGCCCCTGGTCGATCTTCGGACGACGGCCCGGCCGGCCGTCCTGCTGACGAACATCGCCGCGGCCGCCATCGGTTTCGGCATGATGGCGCAGTCGATCATCCTGCCGATGCTGCTGCGGCTGCCCGAGGCGACCGGTTACGGCCTGGGCCAGTCGATTTTGGCTGCGGGTCTGTGGATGGCGCCCGGCGGTCTGATGATGATGTTCTTCGCACCGCTGTCGGGCCTGCTGATCAACAAGATCGGCGCGAAGTACACCCTCGCCATCGGCGCCGGCATCCTCGGCTGCGGCTACCTCTTCGCCTTCTTCCTCATGGACGCGGCGTGGAAGCTGATGCTGGCCTCGATCATCTGCGCCATCGGCGTGGGCGTCGGATACGCCGCCATGCCGACCCTGATCATGGGTTCGGTGCCGGCCACCGAAGCCGGCGCCGCGGTCGGACTGAACGGCCTGATGCGCTCGCTGGGCACCACCGTCGCCTCCGCCGTCATGGCCCTCATCCTGGCCAGCGCGACCATCTCGCTGGGCGGCACCGAGGTCCCCGACGAGTCGACGTTCACCTGGTGCTTCCTGATCGCGGCCGCCGCCGCCTTCGTCGGCGTGGCGATCACCCTGCTCATCCCCTCCAAGGGAAGAACATCGGGCATCGTCGAGGAGCAACCGGTACGCGCCCGTCACTGACCCTCCCCGAGATGCCAAGCGGCCCGGTGGTCCTCGTGATCACCGGGCCGCTTCGCGTCTGCTTCACATGCCGCTACGTCGCAGCGTCACGCGGTACGTGTAGTGCTCGGGCAGGAAGTAGCTGATCGCGAGTTCGACGGCCCGCCCGCGTGAATCGGTGTAGAGCCGGTCGACGCGCAACACGGCGTGACCCACCGGACAGCCGAGCCGCCTTGCGGTCTCGGCATCGGCGGTGGTGGCCGTGATCGATTGCGCGCATTCCTCGATCGGATACTGCAGGTGCGGTTCGAGCAGACCGATCATCGTGTGCTCGCTCGTCGCACCGGCCTTCACCTCGGGCGCACCGATCACGAGCCGAGCCACCGACTCCGGCCATGACACGGTCGTGACCACGAACGGCACCCCGTCGTGGAATCGCTGGAACACGATCCGGTAGACGACGTCGGTGTCGAGCCGCAGGCGTCCGGCAGCCTCGAGATCGACTCGGCGCGAGGGTGATTCGAGGACCTGCATCTCGGTGTCGGTCGAGAGGTTCATCAGGTCGTCGATCGAGCCCAGTTGCCGCAGGTACTGACCGGCGTTCTCGGTCGCGAAGGTCCCACGGCCGGGTACGCGATACACCGAGCCCTCGGTGACCAGCTCGAGAAAGGCGCGGCGTACCGTCTGCCTGCTCAGGCCGTACTCCTGTGACAGTTCGGACTCGGTGGGGAGCCGTACACCCCCCTTGTAGCGGCCTTGGGCGATGTGCGATCGCAGTTCGGCGGCCAGCACCTTGTACGCCGGCTCGGACTGCCCGACCTCGCTCATCCCACTCCCCTGTTCGAGTACGGCTGCTCCTGACGAGTCGACGCCGTCAGATACCGCCCCGTGCCACGAGCTGCGCGGCGATCACGTTGCGCTGGATCTCGTTGGTGCCCTCACCGACGATCATCAGCGGTGCGTCGCGGAAGTACCGTTCGACGTCGAACTCGGTGGAGTAACCGTAGCCGCCGTGGATGCGGACGGCATTGAGGGCGATCTCCATCGCGACCTCGGAGGCGTAGAGCTTGGCCATGCCGGCTTCCATGTCGCACCGCTCGCCCCGGTCGTACTGCTCGGCGGCGTGCCAGGTGAGCTGCCGGGCCGCGGTCAGCTTGGTCGCCATGTCGGCCAGGTAGTTGCCGATCGACTGGTGCTTCCAGATGGGCTGCCCGAAGGACTCGCGCTGCTGCGCATAGGCCAGCGAGTCCTCGAGTGCTGCGGTCGCGACACCCAGTGCGCGACAGGCAACCTGGATGCGGCCGGTTTCCAGCCCCTTCATCATCTGGCCGAAGCCCTTGCCGGGTACGGCGCCGAGGATCGCCGACTTCGGTGCGCGGTACCCGTCGAAGGAGAGCTCGCAGCTCTCGACTCCCTTGTAACCGAGCTTGGGCAGGTCGCGCGAGACGGTCAGTCCGGGACCGTGTTCGACGAGGACGATCGAGATGCCCCTGTGCCGCGGCTGTGCGGCCGGGTCGGTCTTGCACAGCAGGGCGATCAGCCCGGAGCGTCGGGCATTGCTGATCCAGGTCTTCGCCCCGCTGATGACCAGCTCGTCGCCGTCTTCCTTGGCCACGGTCGACATCGCCTGCAGGTCGGAACCACCGCCCGGCTCGGTCAGCGCCATGGTTGCGCGCATCTCGCCGGTGGCCATCCGCGGCAGGTAGTTCTGCTTCTGCTCCTCGGTGCCGAACAGGGTGAGCAGCTTGGCGACGACGGTGTGACCGCCCATCGCGCCGGCCAGGCTCATCCAGCCGCGTGCGAGTTCCTGGGTGACCTGCGCGTAGCAGGGCATCGAGACCGGCGAGCCGCCGTACTCCTCGGGCACGGCCAGACCGTAGATGCCGATCTGCTTCATCTGCTCGATCCACTTCTCGGGATATTCGTTGGCGTGCTCGACCTCCTGCACGGTCGGCTTGACCTCGCGGTCGATGAACGACCGGACGGTCTCGACGAGAAAGGATTCTTCCGCTGACAGCGTGCTCATGAAGGGGCTCACCTGTGTTCTTCGAGGAGGGCTGATTTGTACGGCCATTTTGTCGATAGGCCGTACCTATGTCAACCTTCCCATCGGACATCGAGGTCTGATAGAACCGTGAAGGCACGACTTTGGCCGCACATTTGAACCCGACATCCGGGTTGACACGATCACTGGGAGCAATGGTGCAGAGAAGACGAGGCGTCCTGGTGGCGCCGGCCTCCGACGACCGCAAGGCACGCAAGGCGCTGGCCTCCATCGCCGACGAGGTGGTCCTCGACCTCGAGGACGCGGTCACCCCGGCCAACAAGGACTCGGCGCGCACCGCCGCCGCCGAACTCGTCGCCGAGTTCGGGGCTGATCGCGCTGTCTCCCTGCGCATCAACGCCATCGACACCCCGTGGGCATCGGACGATCTGGCCGCCTGCGCCCAGATGCCGAACCTGACGTCGGTGGTGCTCCCCAAGGCCGACACCCCCGGTGATCTCCAGGAGGCCGACAAGCAGCTCGGCGATTCCGCCGTTCGTCTCCAGGCACTGCTCGAGACCCCTCGTGGGATTCGCGACGCCGGAACGATCTGCGCGGCCACCGACCGTCTCGACGCCGTTCTGATCGGTTATGCCGATCTCGGCGCGTCGCTCGGCCGGGCGTCAGGACTGCCGATGCGGACCTGGCACGTCGTACAGGACTCGGTCCTGCTCGCCGCACGCGCCGCCGGGGTGGACGTGATCGACGGCCCCCACCTCACCATCGCCGACGACGACGCGTTCCGTGACGCCAAGCGCTGGGTCCGCGACCTCGGCTTCGACGGTACCTGGGTGATCCACCCGGCCCAATTGGCAAGTGCGATCGAGATATTCACTCCGGACGCGGATGCCATCGAGGACGCGCGACGCGTACTCGAGGCACTGGAGAAAGCAGCCGCCGCAGGCGCCGGTGCCGCCGAGCTCGACGGCCGGATGCTCGACGAGGCCCTCGCCGTCTCCGCGCGCCGAGTCCTCGCGAAGGGAGCGGTCGATGAGTGAGCCGATCGCGGTCGGCGGGCCGTACTTCGACGAGCTGACGCACGGGCAGGTGTTCGACGACGCACCGTCGCTGACGCTGACCTCCGGGCTCGCCGCGTCGCATCAGACGATCCTGGGTGACCGGCTACGCCTGTCCCTGGATGCACATCTGGCGGGCCGCGTGCTGGGCGAGGGCACGCTCGCCCATCCCGGACTGGTGACCGACGTCGCGATCGGGCAGTCGACGCTGGCCACCCACCACGTGAAGGCCAACCTCTTCTACCGTGGGCTGCGTTTCCTCAGCTGTCCGAAGATCGGCGACACCCTCACCACCGTGACCGAGGTGGTCGGGCTGCGGGAGAACAAGTCCAAGCCCGGTCGCGCCCCGACCGGTCTGGCCGCCCTGCACATGGTCACCACCGACCAGAACGGCGCCACGGTTCTCGACTTCTACCGCTGCGCGATGCTGCCGCTGTCCCCGGCCCCCGACCCGGGACGCACCGTGCACGCCGACGACCTGAGCACCATCGGCCCCGGCGCGGATGCCGAACCGGCACTGCCCGACTGGGACCTGGCCACCTACCGGTCATCGGTCCGCGGACAACATTTCTCCCCCGAGCTGGCCGGACGCGTCTACCGCTCGAGCGCCGATGTGGTCTCCAGCGCACCGGAACTCGCGCGTCTGTCGCTGAACATCGCCGCCACCCACCACGACGAGCGAGTGGCCGGCAAGGCGGCCGGCGGACGGCTCGTCTACGGCGGACACACCATCGGACTCGCTCTGTCGCAAGCCAATCGGGCCCTGCCGAACCTCGTCACCGTGGTGGCGTGGGACTCGTGCGACCACACCGGGCCCGTCCGCGAGGGCGACACACTCAGCTCGGAGATCCACGTCGAGGACGCCACCCCGCTCGACGGCGGGGGTGGAATCCTGCGGCTCCGGTCGAAGGTCGTCGCCCACGGCGACCGTGACCACCAGGCAGGGGAGGACCGCGACGTCCTCGACTGGCGCTACCACGTCCTGATGGCCTGACCCGAACACCTTTCCTCGGAGGATCTTTCGCATGAGCACCACACCCCGCCCGCTCGAGGGCCTGCGCATCGTGGAGGTGTCGAGCTTCGTCGCGTCACCGCTATGCGGTCTGACGCTGTCCCAGCTCGGCGCCGAGGTGATCCGCGTCGACCCCCTCGGCGGCGCCGCCGACACCAACCGGTGGCCGGTCACCGCCGACGGCAACTCCATCTACTGGACCGGCCTCAACCGCGGCAAGAAGTCGGTGACCGCGAACTTCCGGGAACCCGAGGGCCAGAAGCTGATCCAGGATCTCGTCACCGAGAGCGGGCCCGGTGGCGGCATCCTCGTCACCAACGCCGGCGGTCGTGCATGGATGAGCCACGAGACCCTGTCCGCGAAGCGCTCCGACGTCATCACCCTCGAACTGCTCGGACGCACTGACGGGACACCCGGTGTCGACTACACCGTCAATGCGGCACTGGGCTTCCCGGCGATCACCGGCCCAACCGACTACGCCGGCGTGGTCAACCACGCCCTGCCCGCATGGGACGTGGCCTGTGGCCTGTACGCAGCGCTCGCCATCACCGCGGCGGTACGACGCCGCGACCAGACCGGTGCCGGCGCTCAGATCACGCTGCCGCTGGAGGACACCGCCCTGGCGGTCGCGGGAACGCTCGGTTACCTCACCGAGCCGCAACTCGGCGGCGGTAGCCGGCCCGCGACCGGCAACGACGTCTACGGCACGTACGGAACGGATTTCGTCGCCTCCGACGGTGGCCGCTTCATGCTCGTCGCCCTCACCCCGCGCCACTTCCGGGACCTGGTCGCGATGACCGAGACCGGGGATGCGGTGGCAGCGGTCGAGAAGGCGCTCGGTGCGGACTTCACCGCGGAAGCAGACCGTTACACCCACCGCGGGATCCTCACCCCGCTGTTCGCCGCGTGGTTCGCCCGCCACTCCACCGCCGAGGTGGAGGCCGCCCTGGCGCAGAGCTCGGTGCTGTCGGAGCGTTACCGCACGTTCGACGAGGTGGTGGAATCCGGCGTTCTACAGAAGAATCCGCTGTTCACGGAACTGGAGCAGCCGGGTATCGGCAGATACCTCGCGGGCGGTCTCCCGGCCCGGTTCGACGGTGAGCACTACTTCACCGGCCCCGCCCCGGAGCTGGGATCTTCGACGGGTTTCTGACCCTTCGATACGGCCCTCCGCAAGCTCCGGGCCTACTCAGGGAGCGGAGAAATCCCGCCGGCTGAGGTGCGAGCGAACACCTCAGCCAGCGAGAGGGTCACCTGTGCGCGAGGTGATCCGGACGAGGTGCCGTACCGTCGAACGGTTCCTGCAGGGCGTTCGACTTCGCGTTGAACACGACGAAGAGGTTGCTCCGCGGGTACGGGGTGATGTTGCCGGCCGAAGCGTGCAGGCAGTTGGAGTCGAAGTAGAGCGCCGACCCCGCGGGGCCGGTGATCGTGTCGATCCCGAGTTCGTCGGCGAGGGTCGCGACATCCTCCTCGTCCGGCGTGCCGAAGGGCGGACGGTACGAGGTCAGCGATTCCCGGTGGTAGCCATCGGGTGTCGCGCCGACGCAGCTGACGAACCGACGGTGCGAGCCGGGGATGATCATCAGCGGCCCGTTGGTGGACAGGTTCGGGGTGAGTGCCAGCGACACGCTGAGTGCTCGCGGTGCGGGCATCCCGTCCTCGGCGTGCCAGGTCTCGAAGTCGGAGTGCCAGTAGAACGGTCCACCGGCGAAGCCCGGCTTCAGGTTGATCCGGCTCTGGTGGATTGTGACCTCGTCGTCCAGGATCTGTTCGGCGACACCGCGGATCGAGTCGCGGTCACAGATCTCGGCGATGATGTCGCTGAGGCGATGTACCGCGAACAGCGAACGCACGTCACCGTTCGAGGACTCACGGATGACCCGGTCGTCCTCTCCGAGTCGGTCGGTGATGTCGGAGACCTCACGGAGACACGCGTCGATGTCGGCGGCCGACAGGACCTTGTTCTCGGTGTGGTACCCGCGGTCGGCATAGTGGCGCAGCTCGGGCGCCGACAGCGGCCCCGGGTTCCCCATGCTGCCCCACACGGTGTTGTGGGGTCGCGGTTCGATCTGGCTGCGGTGGGCGAGACGGGTCCGGTACACGTCGACGCCTCGGGTCAGGCTCTCGGTTCGGGCATTGCGGATATCGATGTTCTGGCTTGCTGTTTGAGTTACCACGATCGATTCGATCCTTTCCCTCATCCGGCAGGCCGCTCGGGACAGGGCATTCCGGCGGCAGGCAAGGTGATTGTGTTGTGCGCGAATCCGTCTCACGGGAACGGACCGCGAAAGATACGGCCGCACGAGGCACGCGATGATCTGCACGCACCTGACAGGGCCGTATGTGTGCAGCCTGCCAGGGAAATGCGGCCCCCCGCAACCATGCTGGTATGCCGGTTGCGAAGGCCGTGCATCGTCGCGATCTCAGATGTGTTGCACGACCACGGTTGCGATCGACGACGGTTTGCCCGACGAATTCGCCGATATGACGCGCACCACGGACAGGCTTCGGCCACGGTGCAGGGTCTCCGACGTGAAGGTCGTGGTGTCGGCGGCGTTGCACGGGCGGACATAGCTGATGTCGATGCTGGTGGTGCGCAACTGCCCGTCCGCCTCGACCGACGACATCGCCGCGAGTTCGGAGGCGCAGATCAGGATTCCGCCGTGCACGCTGCCCATCCCGTTGGCCGAGAGGAAGGTCGGGGGCATGGTCAGAACGCCGGGCGCGGTGGGGACCAGGCCGAGCTGGTCGCGAACCGGGCTGGCCGGCGCGTCGAGCACGTCGGCAGTCGCATGTGCACCCGGTGAGGTCGGGGCGTCGATGAGGTGGGACCGCTGGACGATCGTCGCGATCGTGCGACCGGAGGGATCCGAGATCCTTCCGGTGGTCATCGCGCCCCGCTCGTCGCGGGCGACGAGTTCGCCGGTGACGTCGAGGACCGTCCCGTCGAGCGGCGGGTCGGCGACGAAGTCCATCCGGATCCCGAGGGACACCGGCCAGCGTCCCTCGGGGCTACCCGCGTCCACGACATATCCCGTCACGTCGTCACAGACGACGGCCAGCGCCGCCCGGGTGACGCCGGCGGCGGGATCGGCGAGCCACGGCCCGGTCTCGATGCGGGCCTCACCGCGTTCGGCGGACATCGAGAGTCCCCTGATCCGCAGCATGACCTCGGGTCCGCCGAGGTAGAAGTCAGACGAAGTCGTCGGCATGGAACGAACTTACTCAGCGTCGGGAATCGGCGTACTCCAGGATCACGTCGACGGCCCGCGCCGCGCTCTGGCAGGCGCCCTCCATCGTGGTGGTCCAGTCTGTCCTGGTCCAGTCGCCGGCGAGGGCCAGACCGTCGACGGTGGTGCGCTGGTCCGGCCGGATTCCCGCGGTACCGGGACGCTGGGCGAACGTCGATTTCGGCATCCGGACCACGTGACTGTGGATGACCTGCGCGTCCGCGGCCTGCGGGTAGTACCTGCGCAGCATGTCCATCTGGATGTCGGTGATCTCGGCGTTGGTCTTGCCGATCAGGTCATACGACGCCGACACCGTCGTCGAGTAGAACCAGTTGTCCTTCGGTTCCCGTCCGTGCATGCGCTGACGGTCCCAGACCTGTTCCAGCACTCCCTCACCGCCGTGGAGGATCTCACCCCAGTCGGTCATCCCGATCGACCGGTCGAGGTAGAGGTTGACGCTCACGATCGGGACGGGCGTGAGGTTGTCGACGGCCTCGTAGATCCGTTCGTGTCCCGGGACCTGGTCGAGCAGCCCCTTGACGCTCCACACGGGTACCGCGCAGATGACCGCATCCGCCGCGACCTTCTCCCCGTCGGCGAGTGTCACCCCGGTGACGGTGCCGTCAGCAACGTCGATCGTCGAGACCACGGCGCGATGCCGGACGTCGACGCCGGCGTCGGCGAAGCGTTTCTCCGCGCCCGCGATGAACAGGGTGTCGAGGTCGACGGTCGGGAATCCGATGGAGACCGGGGTGCGGGTCGCGAGAGCGCGCCGCGCACCTGTGACGAGCAGATCGGCGGGCACCTTCGCCGACGAGATCTCGGTCTTGTCGCCGGTCAGGCCGATGACGATGCCATCCCACAGTGCGTCGCGTGCCGACTGTGGCATGCCGATGCGGCGGAACCACTCGTCGGCGGTCACCTCGTCGAGCCACTCGGGCTGGCGGAACGCGTGCCGGATCAGCCGTGCCTGGGCGATCGCGGTCCGCACGCGGTCCACACCGGTCACCCCGGGGAGGTCGCCGATCGCGGCACGCAGTCCGGTCACGCCGCCGAACGCCGACTTGCGGGTGGCGCCGCCGGGCATCCGGAACGTCATGTGTCCCGGGAACTCGACGTGTTCGCGGGTCCCGACGCTCTCGAGGTACCGCATGAGGTGTTCGTATCCGCTGGCGAAGACGTGTTGCCCGTTGTCGGGGACGTCGTCCACCGCGGCCAGCGGCATCGAGATGGTGCGGCCACCGAGCGAACCGCGCCGCTCCAGGAGCGTGACCCGCTGCCCGGCCTCCGCGAGCCACACCGCCGACGCCAGACCGGCGAGTCCCCCACCCACGACAACGCAATGCATGCGCCACAGCGTATCGGCCAGCGGTGACCGATGTGAGATGGTTCGACCGTTGCGTCTCAGTTCGTCATCCTGACGTTCCTGGCAGCACGCGGTCACTGCGCTACCGGCGGGCGAGCACCGGTCAGCCCGGCAACGTCTCACCACCGATCGGGGCGAGCACCTCGCCGGTGTAGTAGGACGACAGCTGCTCGGCCGCGAAGAACACATAGGACGGCGCGATCTCATCGGGTTGGGCGGCTCGGCCCATCGGCGCCTGCGTCCCGAAGTCCTTCACGGCCTCGGCCGGCATCGTCGCCGGGATCAGCGGGGTCCACACCGGTCCGGGCGCGACGCAGTTGACGCGGATCTTCCTCTCCAGCAACGACTGTGCGAGCGAATAGGTCAACGCCAGGACCGCGCCCTTGGTCGCCGAGTAGTCGATGAGACTGTCGTTGCCGCGCAATCCGTTGATCGACGAGGTGTTGATGATCGCGCCACCACCGGTGAGGTGGGGCACGGCGGCGCGGGTGGTGTGGAAGAAACTGTGGATGTTCACGTCGAACGTCCGGTACCACTGTTCGGGGTCCACCTCGAGGAAGTCGTCGACGACCTCCTGGTAGGCGACGTTGTTCACCAGGATGTTCAGCCCGCCGAGCTCGGCGACGGTGCGTTCGACGACGTCGGCGCAGTGGGCCGGGTCACCCAGGTCGCCGCGGTAGGCGCGCGCCTTGCGACCCTCGGCCTCGATCAGCGCGACGGTGTGGCGCGCGTCCTCGTCCTCGTCGAGGTACGCGATCGCGACGTCGGCCCCTTCCTTGGCGAAGGCGATCGCGGTGGCCCGGCCGATACCCGAGTCGCCGCCGGTGATCAGCGCCTTCTTGCCGGCCAGCAGGTCGCGGCCGCGGTACTCGCGCATCTCGTCGCGCGGACGGTCCGGCATGTCCCCGGTCTCGCCCGGGTAGGGAATCGTTTTCGCTTCGTGTGGGGAGTTGCCCTGATCGGTCATCGTCGTCGGTTGCCCGCTGTGCCGCAATCGAAAACCTGCTACCGCGTTCAGGGATTCTCGTCGGGGATCTCCTGATCGAGTTTCTCGTCGAGCGTCTCTCCCTCACGCTGCTCGCGGGCCGTCGTCCCGGTACGGTCACTGGCCGACTAGTCCTCCGGCGGGTCCATCCCGTCCTCGAGCGGATCGCGGGCGAGATGGTCCTCGTCGAGGTCCTCGGCACCCACCGTCGAGGTCAGATCGGGGTTGACTCCCTCCGTCGCCGCAGTCGCGTCGGTGCTCTCACTGTCGGTGCTCACCACGACCTCCTCAATCTTCTCGGGAAACGATCTCGTCGGCGACAGGTACGTTCGCCACGGCACCGTGCCTACCCGAGCACCGAACGACCAAAACAAGAGCGTTGACCTGCTTGTTCGTCCATGTCTCCGATCGGTCCGCGACACGGGTCGGGCCAATTCTTGCCGCTGATGAAACCCGGGTAAGCTCATATCTCGCCCGAGACCGCCGGCGCTGTCGTTTTTGCGTGCCTTCTTAGCTCTAGGGGTGACCGTGCCAAAGACCAACAACATTTCTGCCGATGATTCTCGGATTCGTCACGTCGGCAGCTTCCGGTTCCTCTTCGACACCGAGGAGTGGTGGTGGTCCGACGAGGTGGCCGAGATGCACGGTTACCAGCCAGGTGAGGTCACCCCGACCACCGAGCTGCTGGCCGGTCACAAGCATCCCGACGACCGCCACGCCTTCGACGAGATGGTCGCGACGATGCTGAGCCGACGCACGCCGTTCTCCAGCCGTCATCGCATCATCGATACCTCCGGCACGGTCCATCACGTCGCGGTGGTCTCGCAGCAGCTCATCGACGAGCACGGCGTACCCATCGGAGCAGAGGGCTTCTACCTCGATCTGACCGGGTACGACGAGCAAACCGTCAAGTTCCAGGTCGACGAGCACGTCGCCCGCTTCCGCGAGAACCAGGGCGTGATCGAACAGGCCAAGGGCATGATCTCGATGGCATATGGGGTCAGTCCCGAGCGCGCGTTCGAGGTGATGCGCTGGCGTTCGCAGACCGCCAACGTCAAGGTCAACGAGCTGGCCAAGAACATCGTCTCGGGCGTCCACAGGTACGTCGTGCTTCCCGACCCGGTGCGACAGTCCTTCGACCACCTCCTCCTGAACGCTCACCAGAACGAGAACTGAGACCTTCCCGACACGCATCGTCGTCGGGTTTCACAATCGTCGTACCGGGTATCCGCAAGCCAACTGCCGCTCTCGGCAATTCTGCGGTGAAGACGCCGCAACCCTGCGGACCCGGTTGAGCCAACAGCCGTTCATGTCTCGAAGTGAACGGATGGAACAGTGGACGGACGTGTTATCGGGCAACTCGGCGGTGCGGCGACCCTCGAGAAGGTGCACAGCTCACGGACGACGCGGTCGAGCACCGCGCACATCCGCGTCGCTTCCGTCCCGCAGTCGCATGTCTACGTCCGGCATCTCTCGCCGGTGAACGGGTCGGTCAGCCTCCTGGACACCGGTGCCGTGTCGGTGACCCGGCTGCCCGATCCGGTGCCTGCTGACGGCGCCAAGGTGCCCGGCGGATGGTGGCCGCCGTTGATGCTCGACCCGCGGTGGATTGCCGAGCACCACAACGAGTTCGACGTGTTCCACATCCACTTCGGCTTCGACGCCGTCGAACCGTCGGTGATGGCCGATGTGCTCGGTGAACTCGACCGTCACGACAAGCCGCTCGTCTACACGCTGCACGACCTCCGCAACCCTCACCACCCGGAGCCCGGCGCCCACGAGGAGGTCCTCGACCTCCTCGTCCCGGCCGCGGACGAGGTCATCACGCTGACTCCGGGTGCGGCCCAACAGATCTCGCAGCGTTGGGGTCGGTCCGCGGCGGTACTCCCGCACCCCCATGTGGTGCCGCCCGCCCGGTTCGCCCCGCGCGAGGCACCGACCGACGAGTTCATCGTCGGCGTGCACGCCAAGAGTGTGCGCGCCAACATGGACCCGCTCCCCGTCATCATGACCCTGCTGGACGCCGCCTCCGACTATCCGGACATGACGATTCAGATCAACCTCCACGACGAGGTCTTCGTCCCCGGGAACCACTGGTACAACCCGGACTTCGGCACCGCCGCACTCGCGCTGTCGCGGCACCCGTATGCCCGCGTGCGGGTGCACGAGTACTACACGGACGATCAGCTGTGGGACTACCTCGGCAAACTCTCGGTCTCGGTCCTGCCCTACCGGTTCGGTACCCACTCGGGCTGGCTGGAGGCCTGCCACGACCTGGGCACCGCGGTGATCGCGCCGAGCTGCGGCTTCTACCACGAACAGCAGGAGTGCTTCACCTACGACTTCACCGAGGACCATTTCGATCCGGAGTCGCTGGTTGCCGCACTGGCGCAGGCATATTCCGCTCGTCCGGCACCGGCGATGTGGCGCGATCGTCGCGCACAGCGGCTGTCACTCGCCGAAGCCCACGCGGGCCTCTACACCCGGGTGCTGCATGAGTGAGTCGCTCCGAATCGCCGTTGTCGCGTCCAGCCGGTACCCGATAGCACAGCCCTTCGCCGGCGGCCTCGAAGCCCACGTCTGGCATCTGACGCGGGCGCTGACCCTTGCCGGTCACGAGGTCACGCTGTTCGCGGGAGCCGGCAGCGACCTGCCGGTCGAGTCGGACCGATTACGTGGCGAGCTGTTCGAGCCGTCGGCGGCGGCTCGGTCGGATGTGTCGATGCCGCCGATCGAGGTGCTGCACGATCATCACGCCTATCTGTCGCTGATGCTCTCGTTCACCCGGAACCCGGATGACTTCGACGTCATCCACAACCACAGCCTGCACTATCTGCCGGTCGCGATGGGTCCAGCCGTCGACACCCCGATGGTCACCACCTTGCACACCCCGCCCACGCCGTGGCTCGAATCGGCACTGGCGCTGGCACCGGATACCAGGTGCGTCGCGGTGAGCCGGCACACCGCTCACGCGTGGTCGCATGTTCTCGGTTCGATACCGGTGGTACACAACGGTGTTCAGCTGAATCACTGGCCGATCGGCACCGGCGGTGACGACCTGGTGTGGTTCGGCCGACTCGTGCCGGAGAAGGGCGCCCACCTCGCGATCGAGGCCGCCCGAATCGCCGGTCGTCGGCTCCGGCTCGCCGGACCGATCAGCGACAAGACCTACTTCCGTGATCACGTCGCGCCGGCCCTCGGCGACCAGGTCAGCTACGAAGGTCATCTACACCAGCACGAGCTGGCCCGGCTGGTCGGGTCGTGCGGCGCTGCGCTCGTCACACCGGTGTGGGACGAGCCCTACGGACTCGTCGTCGCCGAATCCCTCGCCTGCGGAACACCAGTGGCGGGATTCGCTCGCGGCGGCATCCCGGAGATCGTCGGTGACACCGCCGGCATGCTGGTCCCGGGCGATGATGTCGTCGCGCTCGCGGAGGCCGCCGAGAAGGCATTCACGATCGACCGACGGGAGGTGCGCCGGCGCGCCGAGCAGCATTGTTCCGACATCGCGATGATCGACCGGTACACCGACATCTACACCGAACTCGTGGCCGAGCGAGAGCGCCGAGGCTCCCGCCGACTTGCCGGGGCGTTCTCGGCATGATCGGCTATTACGTCCACCATCAGGGTCGCGGACACTGTTCGCGGGCCGCCGCCATCGCCGCGCGCTTACAGACCGACATCGTCGCACTCACGAGCGCCGAACTGACCGATCCGGCCTTCGACGAGGTCGTCGTCCTGGACCGCGACGACGCCGATCCCGCTCCCTCCGACATCGATGCCGGCGGTCTGCTGCATTGGGCGCCTCGGCACGACGCCGGGTTGCGCAACCGGATGGCCCAACTGGCGGATTTCGTCGCGACGCGGCGGCCGGCCGCGATGGTCGTCGACGTGTCGGTGGAGGTCACTCTGTTCCTCCGGCTGCTCGGCGTACCGGTCGTGGTCATGGCGATGCCGGGCGTGCGCGACGATCTGCCCCACCAACTCGCCTACCGCGCCGCCGACGCCATCATCGCTCCCTGGCCCGGCGACCTGTACCAGCCGGACTGGCTCCTCGAGCACCTGTCCAAGACGGTCTTCACCGGCGGCATCTCCCGCTTCGACGGCCGGCCACAGGTCGCCCACCCGACCTTCGCCGCCGACATCCTCGTTCTCGGCGGGGCCGGCGGCAACGCCGGGGCAGCGCATCCGGCGATCGGCCTGGCCGACGCATTCCCCGATCTCAAGGTGGTGGGCCTCGGGCCGGCCTTCCGAACCTGGGTCGACGACCCGTGGCCGTTCCTGTGCAGTGCCCGCCTCACCGTCATCGGCGCTGGGCAGGGGAGTGTGGCGGATGCCGCCGCGGCTGGACGTCCCGCTGTCGTCATGCCGGAGGACCGTCCGTTCGCCGAGCAGCGCGCCACCGCGAACACTCTCGCGCGTTCCGAGCTCGCTCTGGTCGCCTCGACGTGGCCCGACATCGACCGTTGGCGATCGATCGTGGATTCGGTCGGTGATTCCGAACCGGCGTGGTCCCGGTGGCAGACCGCCGGCGCCGCCGAACGGGCGGCCCGCGCCATCGAAGCGGTGGCGAGATGACGACCGGAAGTGCAGAGGAGACCGTCGCGGTGATCACCATCGTGTCGGGACGCCACCTGCATCTGCGCCGGCAACTCGAGGCGTTCGAGCACTCGACCGCGCGACCCGACGTCCACATCGTCGTCGCCATCGATGACCCCGACATCGATGGCGTCGTCGCCGATTCGGCTCCCGCGGCGCATCCGACGCGGGTCGTCCACCTCGAGAAAGTGGAGTCCGGCACACTGCCGCTCGCCGATGCTCGCAACACCGGCGCGCAGGCCGCCATCCACGCCGGGGCAACCCTGCTGGTGTTTCTGGACGTCGACTGCATCCCCGGGCCGGACCTGGTGCAGCGTTATCTCCGCTCGTGCGCTGCGACACCAGAACTGCGTCTCCTCTATTGCGGGCCCGTGACCTACCTGCCACGCGACCAGGAGGTGTTCGACGCACGCGAGCTCCACCACTTCACCGACCCACATCCCGCGCGTCCGGTGCCTGGGCCGTGCCAGACTCAACTGTCCTCCGAGATGACACTGTTCTGGTCGCTGTCCTTCGCCGTCCGCTCGATCGACTGGCTCAGGATCGGCGGGTTCCACATCGGTTACCGAGGCTACGGAGGAGAGGACACCGACTTCGCGATGTGCGCCGCACGCAACGGCTTTCGCATCGCCTGGGTCGGCGCCGCCCACGCGTACCACCAGCACCATGCGGTGTCGGACCCGCCCGTCGAGCACCTCGAGGACATCCTCCGCAATGCGCGAGTGTTCCACCGGCGGTGGGACCGATGGCCCATGGAGGGATGGTTGAACGCCTTCGCGCGACAGGACCTCATAACCTACGACGAGACCGTCGACGACTGGCGCCGGACTACGGTCGAACGGTTGAGCAGATGATTGGCCGGACTTACTTCCGGACCTTCGAGAACCTGATGGTCACGTCGCGAGTCGCCTCGGCGGGCGACGATTCCGCGTAACTGATCGCGTGGGTGTCGGTGACGGTCTGGACGACTCGCCATCCGAACGTCGACTCGTCCAGCTCGACGCCATCCACGAGCTGACCCCTGACCTCCCCGACCACGCCGTTGGAAGCGAGGTGCAGAGTGACCTCCATCGAGGAGCTCTCGGCTGCTGCGGAGATTATCTGTGAGCAGATCTCGTCCACCGCGACCTTCGCGTCGATCACGTCGTCGAGCGACCAGTCGTCGATGTACAGAGCCGTCTCGACCAGCGCGCGCACCAGCGCAAGTCGATCAGTGGCCGCCGGGACCCGCAGCACCGTTGGCAGACTGCCTTCGATCGATAGCTGGGAAGTGGCGTCGGAGTCGGTCATCAAGTGAGTCTTCTTCGCACGTCGATATGAGTGGATCTTCATCGGTCTGCTCATGAATGCCCCGCGATGGTCTCGTCCAAACCGTGGTTGTTCAGCCGACATGCTGATCGTGCTCCCCGAAACACGTCTTCCGACGTTAGCAGAGGCGTCAACTGAATCGACTGCACCCGCCGACCCCAGAACGCGACGTCCACCCGCCCTCATCTGGGACAACGGCCGACGGCCCCAACGGCGACGTTTCAGCGCGAGGCGCCTGCGGTACCCGACGGACACAGTCACATCGGAGTTCACCACCACCTGGCGAAGGGACAGCTATGCCAGATCTCACACCTGAACGGGAGGTCGCCTCGCGCGAAGCCATCGCCCGACGACCGGCCCGGAAGTCGCGCGGACTCAACGCCATCGGTCTTCTCGGAATCTTCTGTCTCGGACTGATGCTGGTGCTCGGCGGTATGGCGATCGCGGCCGGCGCCGGCGACCGGGACGCGACCGTCTGGCTCGCCATCGGCGCCGTCATCGCCGGTCTCCTCGCGGTCGGCCTCCTCATGGGCAGCCGAGTTCTCCTGCGGCGGCGGGCGGGTCGCGACGGCGAACGAGCCCACCAGGATCCGATCCAGCCCGAGACCACGGCCGAGGAGGCCGAGCGCTACGAAGAGCGGTACCACGGTTTTCCCGTCGACCACGACGGCAAGCACGAACGGGCGCGGGTAGAACGCCGCGAAGACCACAACGACCACGGAAAGGCCTGAAAGCATGCGCGCAGTGACCTGGCAGGGCAAGCGAAACGTATCGGTGGAGACCGTGCCCGATCCGAAGATCATCGAACCGACGGACGCCATCATCAAGGTCACCTCGACCAACATCTGCGGTTCCGATCTGCACCTCTACGAGGTGCTCGGTCCGTTCATGAACGCGGGGGACATCCTCGGCCACGAGCCGATGGGGATCGTCGAGGAGGTCGGTTCCGACACCGGGGATCTACGGGTCGGGGATCGCGTCGTCATCCCGTTCCAGATCTCCTGCGGCTCATGCCAGTTCTGTAATGACGGATTCATGACGCAGTGTTCGACCACCCGCGTCACCGACCAGGGCACGGGGGCGGCACTCTTCGGCTACTCGCAGCTCTATGGCTCGGTGCCGGGCGGGCAGGCGGAGTATCTCCGTGTGCCGCAGGCACAGTACACCCACATCAAGGTGCCGATGGAGAACCCGGATTCCCGCTATGTGTACCTGTCGGACGTTCTCCCGACGGCATGGCAGGCCGTCGAGTACGCCGAAATCCCCAGCGGCGGAACGGTGACCGTCCTCGGACTCGGACCCATCGGTGACATGGCCGCACGTATCGCCGCCCACAAGGGCGCGCGGGTGATCGGCGTAGACCGCGTGCCCGAGCGCATCGCGCGTGCACAGGCGCGCGGCATCGAGACGGTCAACATGGACGAGGTCGGCGATGTCGGCGAGGCGATTCGCGACCTCACCGGTGGACTGGGCACGGACTCGGTCATCGATGCCGTCGGCATGGAAGCCCACGGTTCACCACTGACCAAGGCCATGCAGACCGTCGTCGGTCTGCTCCCAGACCCGATCGCGCGTAAGGCGATGTCGGAGGCGGGTCTCGACCGGTTGGGCGCGCTCTACTCGGCCATCGACATCGTCAAGCGCGGCGGGACGATCTCCTTGTCCGGCGTGTACGGCGGTGCTGCCGATCCGTTGCCGATGCTGACGATGTTCGACAAGCAGATCCGGCTCCACATGGGGCAGGCCAACGTGAAGCGGTGGGCCGACGACATCCTTCCGCTGCTGACGGATGAGGACCCGCTCGGTGTCGACACCTTCGCGACGCATGAGCTCCCGCTCGACGAGGCACCCGACGCCTACGCCAAGTTCCAGCGCAAGGCCGACGGGATGGTCAAGGTCATCCTGAAGCCCTGACCGAGACCGAGGGCCCGCGCCGATGCCTCCGGCGCGGGCCCTCGGTACCCGAACGTGTGACCGCAGTTGGTGGACCGCAGTGGTTACGCGTGCTTGAGCAGGGGCTCCTCGTACTCGTCGTCGTCGGCAACCTCTTCACGCAGCGTGTCGAGAATCCGGGTGAGAAGCCTCGACACATGCATCTGTGAGATCCCGACGTGCCGGGCGATCTCACTCTGGGACATCGAACGGAAGAACCGCAGGGTGAGGATCGTCCGTTCGCGTTCGGTGAGCCGCTTGAGCGCCGGCTGGAGGGTCACGAACTCCTCGATCATGTCGAGTCGCTCGTCCTCGTCGCCCAGCGTGTCGGCGAGCGTCCAGCCGTCGGTGGACGAACCCGCCTCGGCATCAATGGAACTCGCTGTGTACGCCGACCGCGCAACCATCCCTTCGATGACCTCGCTGACCGGTAGTCCGAGGTGCTCGGCGATCTCACTCGGTCGCGGCGACCTACCGAGGGACTGCAACAGCTCCTCGCTGGCCTTTGCGATGTTGAGTGAGGCCTCCTGCGCACGGCGTGGCACTCTGATCGACCACGTGCTGTCACGGAAATACCTCTTGACCTCGCCCATCACCGTCGGGACGGCGAAGGCGAGGAAATTGTTGCCACGCTCGACATCGAATCTGTCTACTGCGTGCATGAGACCGATCCGCGCCACCTGGCGGAGATCGTCGACCGGTTCGCCACGATCGGAGAACCGTCGTGCGACGTGATCGGCGAGCGGTAGACACCGCTCGATCACTTCGTCGCGTTTTTTCGCACGTAAGTCGTCGTCGCGTTCACTGCGGATCTCACGCAGTATCGGGAGGACGTCGCTGTAATCGTCGTGCTCGGCGCGTTCTTGTGCCGCCATTTGTCACCACCCAGACGTTCTGATCTTGCGACCGATGGGCTGACTGCTGCCCCATCTAGCATGGATTGCGATGTGCGCACGCGACTCGACGCACATCGCTACTAGACAACCACGTTCTTCGGCGCACGTCCAGCTACGGCGTCTCACGATGCGGGATTCCGAAACCTACGAACGTAACCTTCTCGACCTTGTTCGGCACTCGAAACACCCGTAGGGTTGATAGAGCGGTTCAGGTAGGAGCTGCACAGAATTGGCGAGAGGGCACCCAGGGCTCCTCGCTCACGCGACATCACGGCTTATCTCCGTTCAGGACGATCGTGAACTTGGGGTCTCGCGCCGTCACCGGCGTCGGACACTGACCGGGCTCGATCGTCGATCGATCGCTCGGCACGCTTCCTACTGAGACGAGCAATCCATGCCACTCACCACCTCGACAGTCTTCCGTTCGGCGTTCGACACCGGCAGAGGGCCGTCGACAACCACACCCAGGCGCTTCGATTCCGCGAAATCCTATTGTGTACAGCGCTTTTCCGGCAGCGTCGACCGTGAAACGGCCGCCGACTTCGCGGCCGCCCTCGACCGCGTCGCGCGTGATCGAGTCCATGGCGTCGTCCTGGACTTCTCCGCGGTGAACTTCTTCGGCACGATCGGACTCGTACTGCTCCAGACCTTCGTCGACGACGCCACCGAGCGATCGATTCCCGTTGTCCTGGTTGGCGAACGAACCGTCAGCCGCCCACTGGAGATCTGCGGGATGACATCCTACGTACGGGTCTTCGACACCGTCGACGACGCCGGACGCCAGCTTACCGAAGGTGAGATCGGTCCCAGCGCAACGGAATTCGCTACCTTCGAGTAGAACTCCGCCGGCTCGCCCCGGCAGGTCACCTCTTCAGGGTGATCTGCCGCGCTATCTCGACGAGCTTGGTGTTCGATTCCTGGGACAGCTTCTTCAACAGCTCGAAAGCCGCCACGGCATCGATGCTGAAACGCTCCATCAGGATGCCCTTCGCCTGGCCGATCACATCGCGGTTGGCGAGGGCGCTGTGGAACTGATGGTCCTTCTTGATGGTGTTCCAGGCCAACGCGGCGTGGGTGGCGTAGACAACGCCGACGTCCTCGGCGTGTAGGTCGAAGACCTGCGGCTCGTCCGCGAAGAGGTTGAGCGCACCGATTTTGTTCTGGTTGGCGAAGAGTTGGAAGGACAGCACGGAACGGATCGGCACCTCGTCCATCGCGCGACTCCGGTATACCGGCCACCGCTCGTCCTTCTCGAGATCGTCGACGCGGACAACCCGGTCGTGGAGGGCAGCCGAAAGGCACGGTCCCTCACCGACCTCCGCCTGGATGCGATCATGCAATTCTGCGATCTCGTGCGTCGAACCGAAGGACTCGATGGATCGTCGATCCGTCGCGACCGTGAGTCCGGCGTATTGGGCACCGGGGATCTCCGACACCGCACCCTCGACGATGGTCTTGGCCACCAGTTCGTCGTCGGCGTCGTCCCCGTGCAGCTCTCGAGCCATCTCCGCGATGCGGAGATGGACGTCGTCGTTCGCGTCGGTCACGATCGAACTCCTTCCCGGCGAGCGGGGCGTAGCGGGACCGTCCATGGCCGCCGCGGCTGTGTGGACCCGAGTACCCAACTTACCGTGTGCAAACCACCTGAACGGGGTTTCAGTGCACTGGACGATCTCCACCCGTCCAGCTCGCAAAACCACCCCTTTTCCGCAACGTCACCCCCGAGTGGGTGGTATGGCGGAAAAGGGGAGGGTCTACCTCAGCGGAACGCGGTTTCGCCGGTGAGGGCACGTCCGATGGTGAGCTGGTGGACCTCGGAGGTGCCCTCGTAGGTGAGGACGGACTCGAGGTTGTTGGCGTGCCGGATGACCGGGTACTCGAGCGTGATGCCGTTGGCGCCCAAGATGGTTCGGCATTCGCGGGCGATCTTGATGGCCTCTCGGGTGTTGTTGAGCTTGCCGGTGCTCACCTGTTCGGGGGTGATCTCGCCGCGGTCCTTCAGACGGCCGAGGTGGTAGGCCAGCAGATGCCCTTTGCCGACCTCGAGTGCCATGTCGGCGATCTTGGCCTGGGTGAGCTGGTACCCGGCGAGCGGCTTGTCGAAGACCTCGCGGGATCGGGCGTAGTCGATGGCGGTCTCGAGGCAGTCGCGGGCGGCGCCGATCGCACCGAAAATGATGCCGAACCGGGCCTCACCCAGGCTGGTCAGCGGGCCGCGCAGGCCCTGTGCCTTCGGCAGCACGGCGGATTCCGGCAGGCGGACGTTGTCGAGGACGAGTTCGGAGGTCACGGACGCGCGCAGCGACATCTTCTTGTGGATCTCCGGCGCGGAGAACCCGGGGGTGTCGGTGGGGACCACGAAGCCGCGGATGCCCTCATCGGTCTGGGCCCACACGACCGCGACGTCGGCGATCGAGCCGTTGGTAATCCACATCTTGGTGCCGTTGAGCAGCCAGTCACCGCCGTCGCGCTTGGCGTTGGTGCGCATGCCGGACGGGTTGGACCCGAAATCGGGTTCGGTCAGGCCGAAACATCCGATCGCGTCACCGGCGGCCATGCGCGGCAGCCACTCGTTCTTCTGCTCCTCCGAACCCCAGTGGTGGATGGAGAACATCGCGAGCGAGCCCTGCACCGACACCAGGCTGCGGATACCGGAGTCGACGGCCTCGAGTTCGAGGCAGGCGAGACCGTAGGCGGTGGCGGTCATGCCCGGGCAGCCGTAGCCCTCGAGGTGCATACCGAGCGCGCCGATCTGACCGAGTTCCTTGGCGATCTCGCGGGCCGGGAGTCTCGCGTCCTCGAACCAGTCGGCGATGTGCGGCCGCAGACGCGCGTCGGCGAAGTCGCGGACGGTGTCGCGGATCGCGATCTCGTCGGCGTCGAGCAACGAGTCCAGGGCGAAGAGCTGGGTCAGAGTGCTGGGGCGAGACATCGGAACCTCCGGGGAGTCGGGCGGCGTAGAACTGATCCTACAAGTCCGTCGAGAACGTTTGCGAGAACGTTTGCATGGACTAACGTAAGGGGTCCGACGCGCAGCGTCAACAGAGGCACTCGACAGGAATGGGGACCAGCGTGGCCGGTGGTCAGCGGACGCCGACGCTCAAGGAGATCGCCCGACGCGCGGGGGTCCATGTGTCGACGGCGTCCCGGGTGCTGCGACAGTCGGAACCCGCCGACGGCTGGTCGGAGTCGGCACTGAGGGTCCGCGAGGTCGCCGACGAGCTGGGCTACCAGCGCAATCTGTGGGCGGCGAGTCTCCGCACCCGCAAGACCACCACCCTCGGCGTCGTGATGACCCGACTCACCGACGGCGTGGTCGCCACGACCTACCAGGGCATCGAGCAGGAGGCGACCCGCGCCGGCTACTCGGTGCTCCTGTCCAGTCCGCCCGACGACCCGGAAGCCCAGCGTGCGGCTATCGAACTGCTCGTGGGACGGCAGGTCGACGGCCTCCTCCTCAGCGGATTGCATCGCCCGGGCCGGGAGTTCATCGCCTCGTTGCGGGTCGGCGACGTACCGATGCTGACCCTGACCCGGCACGCAGACGCCGGACTGCCCTTCGTCGGCGGCGACGACGTGCGCGGCGGCGCCCTCGCCGCACGGCACCTGATCGATCGCGGGTACACCGACCTCGCCGTCATCGCCGGTCCCGCTCACGCGACGACGGCAACGGATCGTCTGGCCGGCTTCCGGGCCGAGACCACGGCGGCAGGTATCGAACTTCCCGACTCTCGGGTCGTCGCATCGAGTTTCGAGGTGCGCGGCGGCACCGAGGCCGGGCAGGTTCTGCTCGACGCACCGAACCGGCCGCGGGGGATCTTCGCGGTGTCCGACACCATCGCCGTCGGTGTGCTCGGCGTCGCCCGCGACCTCGGACTACGTGTCCCCGAGGACCTGGCCCTCGTCGGCTACAACGACATCCCGATCGCCGCGCAGCTTCCGGTGCCGCTCACCACGATCCACTCCCCCGCCCTGGAGATCGGGCAGACCGCGGTGCGCGGGTTGCTCGATCTGATCGCGGGACGCGACGTCGAGTCGCGGCGCCTGCCGGTCGGGCTGATGGCACGCGGAACCACCTGAAAGCCGCGCGCCGCGTATCAGAAATGCTGCGCGCCGCCGTCGATCGAGATCTCCTCGGCGGTGATGAACTTCGACTCGTCCGATGCCAGGAAGGCCACCACGCCGGCGACCTCGTCGGCCTCGGCGGCGAACTGGTTGAGGAATGTCATGCCCATCCCGGCAAGGCGCGGGTTGGCCTTGTTCGTCTCCTCGATGCGTTCGACCATGCGGCCCGAGCCCATCGGCGTGATCACCGCGCCGGGATGGACGGTGTTGACACGAATGTCGTGCTGCCCCAACTCCGCGGCGAAGGCGCGCGACATCCCGACGAGCGCGTGCTTGCTCGTCGTGTAGTGAACCATGAACGGCTGCAGCTTCTTCCCGGCGAGCGAACTGATCAGGACGACCGATCCCCCGCCACGGCCGATGAGGTGGGGAGCCGAGGCGGTGACGGTGTTCCAGACGCCGGTCACATTGATGTCCATGGTGTCGCGAAAGCTCTGCGGGGTCACCTCGTCCCAGGTCTCGGGGATGCAGATACCCGCGTTGGCGACGACGACGTCGAGCCCGCCGAGCTCCTCGACCCCATCGGCAACCGCCGCCCGAAGACCGTCGAGATCTCTTGTGTCGCAGCGGGTGAGAATGGCCTTGGCGCCGAGGTCCTCGACCAGACGCTGGGTCTCGGCGAGATCGTCCTCGGTGGCCGGATCATACGGAACGCCCGGGAGCGGTCCGACGACGTCGACGCCGATGATCTGTGCCCCCTCGGACGCGAGCCGTACCGCGTGGGCTCGCCCCTGTCCTCGGGCGACGCCCGTGATGAACGCAACCTTGTCCGCCAAACGCGCCATGCCGATCCTTGTCTGCCGTAGATGTCGGGTCCGTGATCAGTCGACCGACTGCATACTGGCCGACCCTACCGACGACGGCCGGACGCGAAGTGGTTTCCCCACTCACCGGTACGCGACGGCCCGATCAGGGATTGACCGCCGCGGCACGTGCCGAGTCGAGCGCGAACCGATTCTCGTCCCATCCGTCGGCGAGCGGGCCGAAGAAATGGAAGCGCACCCTCTTCACGCGGTAGAGCCACCGCCCGTCCTGCTTGACCAGCTCGTCGGTGTAGCGACCGGCAGCGATCGACGCGACACCGTCGAGGACGCACGGCTGCCAGAGAAATGACCGGGCAACAGCCGTGTCATCGTCGATCTCGATCTCGAGGTTGGTGATGAAGTGCCAGAACGAGGTGAGGCCGCCGTCGGCGAGACCTGCGAAGAAGGCGCGCATCTCGATCTTGCCCCGCGGGTTCGACAGGCCGTCGAACTCACCGTCGTCGGTGAACAGAGTCATCAGGTCATCCCAGTTCCCGTCGTCGAGGTGACGGCAATATCGCGCGTCCAGTGCGCGGATCGCCTCGAGATCCTCGAGGCGCGTCAACCGCGCGGCCAGATCGGGTTCGGTGCTCATGCTCATGCTCCAGAGTTCGTCGACGGACAGCGCAGCATATTAACGATTGTTCACGTGATCCATACCATAAGCCGGGTCGCCTGCGAGCGTCAACCAACCCGCGATCCGCTTCCTTGCTGGTGGAACCACACCGCCCTACCCTGAGCGGATGAACACCCGATCGCCATCGGCCACCGCCGCATCCCGCGACCGCATCCTCGACGCCGCGCTCGACGAGTTCTTCACCGCCGGATTTCACGGCGCGACGATGCGCACCATCGGTAATCGCGCTGGTTGCAGCGCCGCAAACGTGTACAACCACTTCGAGAACAAGTCCGATCTGCTGGTCGAGATCCTCCGCACCGCGAGCGACGAGCAGTTCACCGCGACCCGCAACGCGATCCGCCGGGCCGGCAAGGACCCCGTCGAACAGTGGCGCGCGGCCGTCGTCGCACACGCCCTCTACACCGCGCAGAAGCCGCGCGAATGTCTGGTCGCGAACACGGAACTGCGCTACCTGGGCGAGATCGACCGCAAGCGTGTCGTCGGCTCGCGCGACGCCCAGGAGCAGCAGTTCATCGACATCGCCGAAAGAGCGGTCGATCAGGGGCTATTCCACATCGACCGCGTACACCAGGCTGTCACCGCAGTTCTCCTGATGTGCGCCGGAATCCCGGTGTGGTTCCGCCCGGACGGGCCGCGGACCGCGTCCGAGGTCGCCGAGGACTACGGCCAGTACGCCCTCAACCTCGTCGGATACCGCCCAGACGTCGGTCAGGCATTGACCGCGGGCTGACCCGGTGCTCTAATGGTGAACGCACGTTAATGAGTGGCCGGCGAGTACGACCCGGTTCACTCCGGCCCGCATTCACCAGGAGAAGGCCATGACCCATCGGCCGTCACAGCCCCGGACCGACAGCCCGCGATACCTGACCGAGGATCGGATCGCCATCCGCGACCTCGCCCGCGACTTCGCCATGAAGCAGGTCCTGCCGGTCGCGAACGAGCTCGACCCTGTCCAGGGGACCATCCCCGACACCCTCAAGAAGGCGATGGCCGAGGTCGGGTTCTTCGGCATCATGATTCCCGAGGAGTACGGCGGCCTCGGACTCGGCGTCTTCGAGTACTGCCTGGTCGCCGAAGAACTCTCGCGTGCCTGGATGAGCGTGTCCGGCCTGCTGGCGCGCGGCAACGGCATGGGCGGCGGTTTCACCTCCGAGCAGGAGGCCGCACTGCTGCCCCGCGTCGCACGCGGCGAATACCTCGGCGCCTACGCGCTGTCCGAGGCCGAGGCAGGCTCCGACGTCGCCAACATCTCCTGCCGGGCGACCCGCGACGGCGACGACTGGGTCGTCAACGGAACCAAGATGTGGTGCACCTACGCCGACGAGGCCGACTACCTCGTGCTGTTCGCCCGCACCGACCCGAACAAGGACCCGGCCAAGCCGCATCGCGGCATCAGCGCCTTCCTCGTCGAGAAGGACCGCGGCGTGTTCCCCGAGGGCGTGTCCGGCACCAAGGTCCGCAAGATCGGCTACTTCGGCTGGAACACCTGGGAACTGTCCTTCGACAATTTCCGCATCCCGGCCGACCGGATGCTCGGCGAGGAGGGCAAGGGCTTCTACCTCGCGGTCAGCGGGCTCGAGGTCGGCCGTGCCCACACGGCGGCCCGCGCCATCGGCCTGGCCCGCGCCGCACTCGAGGACTCCATCGCCTACATGCACACCCGTAAACAGTTCGGCCACGAACTCGCGGACTTCCAGCACCTGCGTTTCAAGATCGCCACGATGGCCGCCGACATCGAAGCGGCCCGGCAACTGATGTACTCGGTCGCCACCGACATCGACACCGGCAGGCGTTGTTCGCTCGAGGCCTCGATGTGCAAGCTCGTCGCCACCGAGATGGCCGAACGGGTGACCAGCGAGGCCGTCCAGATCCACGGCGGCGCGGGGTACACCACCGACTTCCAGGTCGAACGGCATTGGCGCGACGCCCGTCTCACCAAGATCTTCGAGGGCACCAGCGAGATCCAGATGCGGATCATCTCCGACGAGTTGCTGGGCCGGGCCGGGTCATGACCACCGTCACCGCCTCGCCCCGCGTCGGCGCACGAACCTCGACCGCCGCGCAGACCGCGGCCGATGTCCTCGACCGCCACGGGTACCGAATCCCTTCTCGTTCACCGTCGTTCGGGATGGTGGTGGCGGAGTGGCTGACCGACCCGGTCCCGGCTGCCGAACGGGTCGGCGTCACCTGGTCGGCCACAACGCCGATCACCGGGTCGGACCGTGTCCACGCCACCACCGTCGTGACCCGCGTCGGACCCGACGGCATCGACCGTGAGGTCCGGCTGCTCGACGACACCGGGCGGGTTCGCGAATCCGGAACGGAAACCTGGCGTACCGAGATCCGGACCGAAGTGATTCCGTCGCTTGACTTCTGCTCGATCGAGTGGGGTGAGCAACTACGTGGACGCCTGCATCACGACGCCGCGTTCACCTCGTCGGTCTCCACCTGGGACGGCACCGTCGGACTGCGGTGCGGCAACCGCGAAGTGCACCTGCGCATCTACAAGGGCCAGGTCATCGACGTCACGCGGCGCGCGCTCCTGGGTGCCACGTTCACCTTCGAAGCGGCCCCTGTCACCTGGGTGGATCTGATGCTGTCCGACTCAGACGACTTCATGCGTCGCGCACTCCGTGGTGAGTTCTCCTCAGCCGGAAACGGATACGAGTATCTGCGATTGACCAAGCCGTTACACGCGATCATCCAGAACGCGCGAGCGATGGCGCGGGAGGTGCACTCATGATCGAGGCACGCTACCTCGAGATCCAGGGCGCCTTGGCGTTCGTCGAGATCGTCACCGCCGACCCCACCGCGCCGGGCCGGCGCGTCGCCGACATACCGACGGTGCTGTGCATCCACACCGCCGGACAGAGCGGCGTCCAATGGCGTTGTGCTGCAAAGGACATCGCCGACCGCGGCTACCGCGTCATCGTCCCGGACCTACCGGGTCACGGACGCTCCGAGCCCTGCCCAACCGGCCCGATCACCGGCCTCGGCCACTACGCCGACTGGCTCACCGCCGTCCTTCGGCGTCTGGACGTCGAGCGGCCGTATGTCATCGGGTGTTCCATCGGCGGCAAACTCACGCTCGAACTGGCGACGCGGCCGGAGTACCCGCTCGCCGGGGCCGTCGCCATGGCCGCCGAGACCGGGCCGGGCCGGGTCAGGATCGCCGGTCTACGACGCGAACTCGAGGATGTCGCCGGGCCCGCCCGCGCGGACCGCACCTACCTCGGCAGCCTGGCCTCCGTAGGACGGGCGGTGCCTGCGGCGCGGGCACATCTCATCGGCCTCATGCACAAACGTGAGGACCCGGAGATCTCCTCGTCGGATCTCATCGGCTGGGGCAGTCACGATGTCCGCGACCGGCTCACCGAACTCACCTGTGGCCTGCACCTGGTCTGCGGCGCCGACGATCCGTGGATCAGTGTGGACGCCGTCCGCCGAGCCGCCGACGAGATCAACGAACTCGACGGTCCGCGTGCGGAGTTCACCGAGCTGGCCGGATACGGCCACTATCCGATGGAGGAGCTCCCCGACTTCGGTTCACGCGCCGACGCCTGGCTGCGGTCCCTGTCGTCCGGCACGCGCACCCCGGAGGTCGTGTCATGACCATCACCACCCGTCCCACGCTCGCGGGAATGCTCGCCGACCTCGTCCAGAAGTCCCCGGACAGTCCGGTGGCGATGGACGTCGCCGACGGCGAGGTGATCACCCTCACCCGATCCGAACTCGCACGACGAGTCGAGCAGCTGCGCGAAGAGCTGTCCGACATCGGTGTCCGTCGAGGCCAGTGTCTGGCGGCATATCTGCCGAACTGGTCCGACGCGCTCGTCTGGCAGTTCGCCGCGTCGGCCGTCGGTGCGCACGTCATCGGGGTCAACACCCGGTACAACGTCGGCGAGGTCGCCCACATCCTGAACTCGGCGCGGCCCGTGGTGGTCGCCGTCCCCGCACAGTTCCACGGGCTCGACATCTTCGGCACCTTGCGCGATGCGAGTTCGGCGGCCGATCCCGTTCCCGCGATCGCGGTCGTCCCCGGGCCGTTGAGTCCCACCGCGACGCCGTCCGACTTCGATCTCGGCGCGGGAGCCTGGATCGCCGGAAGTGGCGACACCACCGGCGTTCACGCACCCGCGACCCCGTCGACGGCGGCATGGACACCTGCGGGTGAGCGCGCTGCGGACACCGGTGAACTCGGGGTCGCATTCACGACCTCGGGCTCCACCGGGACCCCCAAGCTCGCCGCGCACCGGGATTGTGCCGTCGTCCGACATGCGCATGCCGATTCCGTCATCATGGACGTCCGCGAGGGCGACGTGGTCCTCGGCGTCCTACCCGTGTCGGGTGTCTTCGGATTCAGCACGGCCATGGCTGGTCTCGCCGGTGGCGCAGCCATCCTGATGGAGCCCGTCTTCGACGCGGTGGCCGCCCTCGATCGAGTCGAATCGCTGCGTGTGACCCACATCGTCGGCGGCGACGACCTCTTCGGGCGCCTGTACGACACCTGGCATGACGGCCGGCGTACCGACCTGAGTTCGTTGCGTTGGCTCGGCATCGCGGACTTCCTCGGCCGGTCCCATGACATCGCCCGGTGGGCGCGTGACGAGGCCGGCGCCGAGACGACCGGTGTCTTCGGTTCGTCGGAGGTCTTCGCCCTCGCTCTGCTGTGGTCGTCGGACGACCCGGAATCGTTGCGCTGGAACGGCGGTGGCCGGCCGGTGGAGGATGCCATCGAGGTCCGTGTCGTCGATCCGTTCGACGACCGCATCCTGGGAGCCGACGAGGAGGGTGAACTGCAGTTCCGCGGTCCCAACGTCGTCGACGCGTATCTCGGCAACCCGGAAGCCGCCACGCGGGCATTCACCACCGACGGCTGGTTCCGCAGCGGCGATCTCGCGCGCACCCTCGGCACCGGCGGCTTCCGTTATGTGTGCCGTATGGGAGATGTGTTGCGGCTACGAGGTTTCCTCGTCGACCCGGCGGAGATCGAGCACCGCCTCGCCGAACACGAGAACGTGCAGACCGCGAAGGTCGTCGGGGTCACCGGTTCTGGTGGTTACACCGAGGCGGTGTCCTTCGTCGTACCCGTCGACCCCGACGCCGACCTCGACGCCGCCTCGTTGAAGGCCTGGTGCCGCGACCGCCTGGCCGCGTTCAAGGTGCCTGCCGCCGTACACGTGATCGAGGAGATGCCGACCACGGTCGGGGGCAACGGAACCAAGATCCGGGCCGTCGAGCTGCGCGACTGGGCGCAGCGGTGGTCAGGCCAGGAAGTGGACTACCGCAAAGGAACACCCGCATGAGCGTGAACACCGCACCACCCGCAGCCGACGACGTCGTGATCTGTGAGCCACTCCGTACGCCCGTGGGACGCTACGGCGGTTCGTTCGTCGACGTCCCGGCGACCGACCTGGCCGCGACGGTGATCTCGGAACTGTTGCAACGCACCGCGATCGACCCGGAGAGTATCGACGACGTGATCTTCGGCCAGTGTTACCCCAATGGCGAGGCGCCGGCCATCGGTCGCGTCGCCGCACTCGATGCGGGACTCCCCGTCACCGTGCCTGGTTCCCAGCTCGACCGGCGTTGCGGCTCCGGTCTACAGGCCGTACTCGACGCCGCGATGCGCATCCAGACCGGGGTCGCCGAGCTGGTGATCGCCGGCGGCGTCGAATCCATGAGTCGCGCAGAGTATTACACCGAATCGATGCGATGGGGCGCCAAGGGCGCGCCGGCCGCCCTGCACGACCGGCTGGCCCGCGGCCGCGTCACCGCGGGCGGAAAGAACCATCCGGTCCCCGGTGGCATGCTCGAGACCGCGGAGAACCTCCGCCGCGAGTACTCGATCCCGCGCCGGGAACAGGACGAGTTGGCCGTCGAATCGCATCGACGCGCCGTGGCCGCCATCGAGAGCGGCAAGTTCGCGGAAGAGATCGTGCCGGTGTCGGTTCCGCAGCGCAAAGGCGACGACCAGGTCGTCGACCGCGACGAACATCCCCGTGCCGACACCACGCTGGAGTCACTGGCCCGACTGCGCCCGATCATGGGCAGATCCGATCCCGAGGCGACCGTCACCGCCGGCAACGCCAGCGGCCAGAACGACGGCGCCGCCGCCACACTGGTGACCACCCGGGCGAATGCCGAACGCCTGGGTCTCGATCCGCTCGCCCGCCTGGTCACCTGGGCGGTCGCCGGTGTCGGCCCGGAGGTGATGGGCATCGGCCCGGTCCCCTCCACCGCCAAGGCACTCGCGCGGGCGGGTCTCGAACTGTCCGACATCGATCTCATCGAACTGAACGAGGCCTTCGCCGCCCAGGCGCTCGCGGTCACTCGAGAGTGGAAGTTCGCCGACGCCGATTTCGAGCGCACCAATGTCAACGGGTCGGGTATCTCATTGGGTCACCCGGTCGGTGCGACCGGCGTGCGGATCCTGACGACACTGCTGCGTGAACTCGACCGTCGTGAGGCACGTTTCGGACTCGAGACCATGTGCATCGGGGGCGGCCAGGGGCTCACCGCGATCTTCGAGCGGGTCTGAGACCCGGTTCAGCCGACAAAGGTGGCGACCCAGCGCTCGAAGCGCGGGACGTCGCCGCCGTGGGCCTCGAACCATCCCCAGGCCCCGCCCGGCGTGCCGGTCACCTCGTCGATGACGAGGTCGATGGCCTCACGCGGAGTCCGCAGGATCGGAGCGGCGAGTGTGGTGCCGGCCGGGATTCTGCGCCGCTCGCGCAATCGTGCGAAGACCCCAGCGATGAAGTCCTCGGTGCGCTGGTAGTCGGCGATCACCGAATCCGCCTCGACCCCGGCGAGGAGCAGTGCGATCGCCACGACCATGCCCGTGCGATCCTTGCCGGCCGCGCAGTGCACGAGTGTCGAACCGGTGGAATCGAATTCGTTGAGAGCCGCGGTGAGCCGGTGTTGCCCGGTGCGGATGACCGACGAATAGATCTCGATGAGCGCCGTGTCGGCGAGCCGGTCGATACGCGCACTCGACGACACCTGCCGATTGACGACCCGCACAGCCGACGGCCAGGTGACGGCTATCGGCTCGATCTCCGTGGGGTTCCGCAGGTCGACGACGGTACTCGGCGGCCACGGCACCCCCGCCGGGTCCTCGTCGGCGGGATAGGGCGCGTCGCTGCGGATCAACACGTTCGGCACCGTCACACCGCCCGACGCGAGGGGCAGCCCACCCAGGTCCCGAAGATTTGCGAACGTCCGGAGCCTGGCATCGGAGGAGGAGAGGGTCACGCGATTCCCGTCGTTGTCACTGACAAGTCGCACCTCAGGATACTGAAGTCTGGACCCTGCGGTATCCGTGCGTGAGCTATCTCTCCGGAGTCGCCTCGCGGCGGGTCTGCGCATCCCGGAACATCGCCACGACGGCCATGCGTACGTCCGTCCGGTTCACCACCGGACGGTCCCACTCGAATCGCATCTCGACGACCCCTTCCGGGACGGTGACGTCGAAGATCGCGACTTCGTGATCGAATCCGGTCATCACGGCCGCAGTCGCGTCCGGGCGTTGTCCGAGAGCGTGGCAGATCACCAGTGAATCGTCGGCGTGGTCGCCGTTCATGTGCGCCAGCACCCCGGCCACCACGTCCTCGGTGAACTGCGGTGTCGTGTCGTGACCAGCCATGTCAGCCTCTCTCGTCGATCTCGTCGAGGGTACTCGGCGCCGTCACCTCGTCTCCGGACGGTGTTGCCCCGGGACACGATCGAGCACTCACGTACGGTGAAGCGATGACCGGGTACCACTCCTACGAGCCGGCCGCGGGCCACCGGCTCGCCCATGACCCCCTCAACGCGATCATCGCGCCGCGTCCCATCGGCTGGATCTCCACGGTGTCCGACGACGGGGTGCGAAATCTCGCCCCCTACAGCTTCTTCAACCTCTTCAACTACTCCCCTCCGATCATCGGCTTCGCCAGCATCGGCTGGAAAGACACTGTCGCCAATGCCAAGTCGACCGGTGAGTTCGTGTGGAACCTCGCGACCGAGGCGATCGGCGAGCAGATGAACCAAACCTCCGCCGCGCTTCCTGCAGACGTCGACGAGTTCGACCACGCCGGCCTGACCGCGGTCGACTCCGACCTGGTCCGCCCGTCCCGGGTCGCCCAGAGCCCGGTCAACTTCGAGTGCCTGGTCACCGAGGCCTTCCAACTGCGGTCCGCCGCAGGCGAGTCCGTGGACACCTGGATGGTCCTCGGCGAGGTCGTGAAGGTGCACATCTCGACGGCGCTTCTCGGTGACGACCTGACCTACGACACGGCGCGCCCCCGACCCCTGTTACGCGCCGGCGGCAAGGGTGACTACTTCATTCCGAGCGACGAACACCATCTCTACATGGAGCGGCCCCAGCCGATGACGCGTTAGGTTCCCGACACCGCGCGCTGGATCGCCGGCGCCGTCGGCATCCCGGTGCGCGCCCCCACGTGAACCACCGACAACGACGCTGCTGCCGCACCACGCCGCGCAGCCGTCACGAGATCGTCGCCGGCCGCAAGGGAAGCCGCCAGCACGCCGTTGAAGGTGTCGCCGGCACCTGTCGTGTCGACCACCGTCTCGACCCTGCCCGCCGGCACGGCGGTCGCACCGGCGCGGTCGACGACCAGCAACCCATCGGCGCCGAGCGTGACGATCACGGTCACCTCGAAGTGTTTCGCGAGGGCGACTGCCATCTCGGTCTCGGTCATGCGGTCATGATCCGCGACCACCGACGTCCGCACGTACAGGTCGCGCAGTTCCGAGGCGTTGGGGGTGAGGATGTCCGGAACCGAGATCACGCCGACGAGTTCGTCGAGGACGGGGGCCGGATTGACGACGCACGGGACACCCTGTTCCGCAGCGGCTTTCACCGCTGCAATGGCTGCATCGGGGGCTATCTCGGTGCTGACGAGTACGCAACCGACTCCCCAGTCCGCGGCGCGGCCGACGGCCGCGCGTACCCGCTCGGGGTCGACACGCGCATTCGCCCCCGATCCCACCGCGATCTGATTCTCGCCGGACGGATCCACCACGATCAGCGCGGCGCCGGTGGCGACTCCGGCGACCCGGGTGACCTCGGTGATATCGACGCCCTCGTCTGCGAGCTCCGCGAGAGCCCCCGCTCCCATCTCGTCGTCACCAACCGCGCCGCAGTATCGGACAGCCGCGCCTGATCGCGCCGCCGCGACAGCGGCGTTCGCACCCTTGCCACCTCCGTGGCGGGCCACGTCCGGCCCGACGACGGTCTCCCCGGGGCCGGGCAGCCGATCGGCACCGACGACGAGGTCGACGTTCACGGCCCCGACTACGAGCACCTTCCCGGTGTCAGCATCGGTCATGAGGGCTCCTTCGACGTCGGCACAGGCAGGTGCGCACGATTCTGGCACCTCAGAAAGGCGCCGGACCGGGGCGCGCGGGAAGGAGACGCACACGTCCCGCGCGACCCCGGTACGTCACGGCGTGGTCGACGCACCGCGCCTGGGAAGTACCCAATCGGCGCGCGGGAAGTGGCAGGTGTAGCCGGACGGATACCTCAGCAGGTAGTCCTGATGCTCGGGTTCGGCCTCCCAGAACGGTCCTGCGGGCTCGATGGTCGTGACGGCCGCACCCGGCCACAGGCCCGACGCGTTCACGTCGGCGATCGTGTCCCGGGCCACCTGCTCCTGCTCCGGGCTCAGCGGGAAGATCGCCGACCGGTAGCTCGTCCCGACGTCGTTGCCCTGGCGGTTACGAGTGGTCGGATCGTGGATCTGGAAGAAGAACGCCAGAATGTCGCGGTACGTGGTCTGCGTCGGGTCGAACACGATCTCGACGGCCTCGGCGTGACCGGGATGGTTGCGATAGGTGGCGTGGTCGTTCTGCCCGCCCGTGTAGCCGACGCGGGTGTCGAGGACACCCGGCTGCTTGCGGATCAGGTCTTCCATCCCCCAGAAGCATCCGCCGGCGAGGACCGCGGTCTCGGTGCCGGGTCGGACGGTGATCTGGCCGGTGTCGGTGGTCATGCGGTCTCCCCTTCGGTATGGGTGTCTGCGGTTGTGGTGTCGCCGAACAGCCCGGTGTACTCCCCGTAGCCCTCGGCTTCGAGGTTGCTAGCCGGGATGAAGCGCAGCGCTGCCGAATTCATGCAGTAGCGCTGTCCGCCGGCTTCGCGCGGACCGTCGTCGAAGACGTGGCCGAGGTGGCTGTCGGCCCCCGACGAACGCACCTCGGTGCGTCGCATCCACAGGGTGCGATCGGACTTGGTCGTCACGGCGGCGGAGTCGATGGGTCTGGTGAAGCTCGGCCATCCGGTGCCGCTGTCGTACTTGTCGGTGGACGAGAACAGCGGCTGGCCGGAAACCACGTCGACGTAGATACCCGGCTCGTGGTTGTCCCAGTACTCGTTGTCGAACGCGCGCTCGGTGCCGTCGCGCTGGGTGACGCGGAACTGCGCGTCGGTGAGGCGGTTCAGGGCCTCGGGGGTCTTGCGGTATTCGGTGCTCACGATTCCTCCTGTCGACGCCGGCCGCTCGTCGATCTGGCAGAGCTCTCCGGCGTCATCATGCGCAACAACGCGGGGTCCCGATTTGGTCCCGCGCGAGTGAATCCGACAATTCAGGCTGGTGAATCCGGCTGCGAGGTCGTCGTTACCCTGAGGACCGCCAACCAACACAAAGGCGGTCAGGAGTTCTCCACGTGACGATCGAGCACGGAAGCGCCGAAACCGGCGTCGACGCAGACGAGGGTTACCAGCGCGGGCTCACCGCGCGCACCGTCCAGATGATCGCCATCGGCGGCGCGATCGGCACCGGACTCTTCTACGGGTCGGGCGGAGCAATCGAGAAAGCCGGACCGGCGCTCGTCCTCGCCTATGCACTCGCAGGCCTCGCCATCTTCATCGTGATGCGAGCCCTCGGCGAGTTGCTGATCTACCGTCCGATCTCGGGCGGGATCAGCGAGTACGCCGACGAGTTCCTCGGCCGCTTCGCCGGGTTCAGCCAGGGCTGGACCTACTGGGCCGTGTGGACCACCACGTGCATGGCCGAGATCACCGTCGCCGGCAAGTACATCAACTACTGGTGGCCGGCGGTCCCCGTCTGGCTGACCGCACTGGTCGCGCTCCTCGTCCTGTTCTGCGCGAACCTCATCTCGGTCGGGCTGTTCGGAAAGGCCGAGTTCTGGTTCTCCACGATCAAGGTGACCGCCATCGTCGGCATGATCGTCGTCGGCATCGGCGTGCTGCTCCCGATCTCCGGGTTCGGCCCGGAGACCGGACCGTCGGTCACGAATCTCTGGAACGACGGCGGATTCTTCGCCACCGGCTTCAGCAATGCCCTGCTCAGCCTGCAGATCGTGATGTTCGCCTATGTCGGCGTCGAGCTGGTCGGCGTCACCGCGGGTGAGGCCGAGAATCCGCGGGTCACGCTGCGCAAAGCGATCAACTCGGTGCCCTTCCGCATCGGCATCTTCTACGTCGGCGCCATCATCGTCATCCTGTCCGTGCGCAGCTGGAAGGACTACCAGGAGGGCGAGAGCCCGTTCGTGTCCGTCTTCTCCTACATCGGCATCCCCGGAGCCGCGGGGATCGTGAACTTCATCCTGCTGACCGCTGCCCTGTCATCCTGCAACTCGGGCATCTACTCCACCGGCCGGATGCTGCGGTCGCTGGCGCACACCGGTGACGCCCCGAAGCAGCTGACGAAGCTGTCGAGCCGCAAGGTCCCGGCCGCGGGCATCGCCGTGAGCGCTGCGGTGATGGTCCTCGGCGTGGTGGTCAACGTGCTGGACCCCGAACACGCCTTCGCGTACATCACGGCGGTCTCGACGGTCGGCATCATCGTGATCTGGTCGACGATCCTGCTGTGTCAGATGGCCTTCCGGCGCCGGGTCGCACGAGGCGAATTACCCGCCTCCGACTACCGGGTGCCCGGGGCGCCGGTCACCACCTGGCTTGCACTCGCCTTCCTGGTCATGGTTTTCGTATTGCTCTTCTTCGACGAGGACGGGCGTATCGCGCTCATCGTCGGCGCGGTGTGGTTCACCGGAGTCGGCATCGGTTACCTCGCCTGGACGCGCAACGCCGGGGAGCTGGCCGACCGCGAGGTCTGACGATCCGCCGACGAACGAACCCGGACCAGATGGACGAGCGGCCCCGACGGAGATGTCCGTCGGGGCCGCCCGGGTTCGGGGGCGCCGAATCCGGTCAGAGAAGAGTGACCCTGCCAGAGGTGCCGTCGACCTCGACCATGGCTCCGTCGGTGATCCGCCGGGTGGCTTCGGTGGCCGACACGACGCAGGGGATGCCCAGCTCGCGACTCACGATCGCGGCGTGGGAGAACGGGGCGCCCACGTCGACGACGACCGCAGCGGCGGCGACGAACAGCGGAGTCCACGACGGATCGGTGATCGGTGCGACGAGGATGTCACCCGGCTCCAGGGCCGAGGGATCATCGGGATTCGTGAGAACCCTGGCGCGGCCGCGTGCAGTGCCGCCACAGGCGGGAACGCCGGTGATGGTGTCACCGCTGGATGCGGCAGCGACACTCGACTCCGAACGCAGCGGCCATTCGCTGACCGGGGGCGGGGTGCCGTCCACGACGAACGGCGGTGTGCGATCGAAGAGGTCGAGGTAGACCTTCTCCCGCTCCACGAGGGTTTCCCGGTAGGACTCCGGGTTCTCGAGGAAGTCCGGCAGTTCGTCGGCGAACACCATGAAGATCTGGCGGCTCGAGTCGATCGCGCCCTTGTCCGCGAAGCGACGACCGAGTTCGAGAGCCGGTAGACGGAGCTCGTGGATGAGCATGGCAGCGGTTGTTCGGCCTCGTTCGCGGCCTCGCATCCACAACGCGGACGCATTGAGAACCGCCTCGAACTGCGCGGAGGCTTCCGCGTCGGCGGCCAGGGTCTCGCGGATCGCCGCTGCTGCAGCATCGCGTTGCGCGGCGCGCTCGGCGGACTTCGCCTCCGGTGCTTCGTCATCCGAGACATCGCGCATTCGATCGATGGTTGCAAGGGCCAGGTCCGGGTCGACACCCCAGGTGATGGCTCGGATCTCCCACTCGGCGGGGCCACGGAAATCCCAGTCGGCGAGGAATGTGTCGAGCTCAGCGGTGAACTCCGCGACCGCGGCCGACTCGGAAGCCCTGAGCTTCGCGTAGAGGCCCTTGGTGCCTGCGTCGAACAGAGCCGCGACGTCCGGATGCTGAGCCCGACGGCTGAGATCCCACATACGCAGCGAGGGGCCGGCGGAATCGACGTTGCCGAGTCCCGCGACGAGGGTGAGGGACTGTTCCGGCTTACCGACCGCCTCGGCCAGCTGTGCGATGGCACCGAGCCCGACACCGGACTTCAGGCTCGCCTCGATGTGATGCTTGAAGAGTCGACGCAAGAGGGTCTCGAACGAATTCATCCGCTCGACCAGCTCGGCGTCGGACAGCGTGGTCATGTCCGGCCGATTTCGACGGATCTCGTCGACCTCGTCGCGATCGGCGTCGTAGGCGGCGAGGTCGGTCGCGCCGAGGACCTGCTCGGCGAGCCACGCGTCGGCCTTGGCCTCGTACTCGGGGCTCTGGTCGAAGTCCCGCTTCTCACTCTCGTAGCTCGGGATGCCCGGCATGTCGCCGAAGTACTGCAGGTCGACCGCCTCGGCGCCCATGCCCGGTACCCGCACACCGAACAGGCGCATCAGGGACATGTTGATGTAGAGGTAGCTCCCGAAGGCCGGAAGGATGTTGAAGTCGACCGAGTCGTCGTAGAGGTCGTCGTCCCACACCCCGCACGCGATGAACGCATCGCGCCATCCGGGTTCAAGAGTGTGCTGGAACCCGAGGGAAGCGTTCAGCGGGGTGATCGGGTCGGGGAAGATCTCACCGACGTTGGCGCGGGAGTACAGCGGGAAAATTTTCGAAGTCTCGTTCGAGATCGGCCAGGCAGTCATGTGTCCGGGCGTCCTTCCATTTCGTCTTGAGCCAGCGGCCGAATCCTCGAACCGCTTCCGGCATCGCGCCACCGATTTGTCGGTTAGCGAACGCTGTGTCACATTATTCTGTGACACCACTCACGTTGTCAACCGCCCGTGACTGCCTATTGCCCGTCCAAACACGCGCTTTCGTCCGAACGTCCCATCTCCACTGGACACAGATGTGATGAGTGAGTCACTATTTATGGCAGGCACGCCGGTGATGACAGGCTGCCGAGAGGAGAAGTCTGATGCGAGTGCTGGTCACCAACGACGACGGGTACGACGCCGATGGGTTGATCGCGGTCGCGTCGGCGCTAATCACGGCGGGACACGAGGTGGTCGTCGGCGCACCGAGTTCCGAGCGCAGCGGCAGTGGCAGTTCGTTGGGCACCATCGAGGACGGCGCGCTGATTCCCACGACCGAGCACCGGCTCGCCGAACTCGGTGACACCCCGGTGTTCGCGTTGGACTGTCCGCCGGCATTGACGACAATCGCGTTCTGCTCGGGCGCGTTCGGACCGCCGCCTGAGCTCGTGGTCAGCGGCATCAACGAGGGCCACAACACCGGACGGTCGATCCTGTTCTCGAGCACGGTCGGGGCCGTCCTCGCCGCGCGCGTGGCCGGCGTCGGCGGCATCGCGGTCAGTTCCGGCTTCGCCCCGCATAGCCGCTACGACACCGCCGCGGCGGTGACCGAGCGTATCGTCGGCTGGATCGCCGAATCCAACACCCCGCGAATGACGTTGAACGTCAATGTTCCTGACGTCGACTTCGCCGACCTTCGTGGTATCCGGATGACATCGCTCGCCGCCAGGAGCATGTTCTCCCTTCGACTCTCACGCACCGAGAACGCACTGCTGATCAATCGCGTGCTGCGGGACGCCGGCTTCCGCGAGGGCACCGACAGTGCCGCCGTGGCCGACGGTTTCGTCTCGGTGTCGGCGTTGCGCGGAGTCGACGCGGACAGCGATCCCATTCGCGACGCGGACGCAGCGGTGCGATTGGACGACGCATTGGGTCTGACGCGACTCGCCTGACAGCGCCGAGCAACCTGTACACCGATTGAGCCGCCCGTCACCAGGTGACGGGCGGCTCAATCGATATGGGGCTCAGTCGCTGCTGCCGGACCGAGTTCTCACTCGTCGCCGGCGCCGCGCTCGCGGCCCGACGTCAGCAGCAGGTCCTGGTGCAACTCCATCCAGATGTCGTGGTAGCTGTCGTACATCGGACGGGCGAACGCCGCGGTGTCGCCGTCGCGCACCTTCTGCAGTGCGACCGACAGTCGGGCGCTGTAACGACCCAACCGGGGAATGTCGGTGCCGACCGCATCCAGCGCAGCGGAGACCCGCTCGTGAACCTCATCCAACTCGGCGACGACAGATGCGTCGTAGTCGGGATCGGTGTGATCGTTGGGCGTTTCGTCCGGACGAACCTGCCACGCGGAGCAGATCTTCTTGAAGTCGCCGTTGATCGGTCCGAAGGCTTCGCGGAACGTATCCACTGCCACACGCTCGGAATCACCGAGCACGAACTCCGTGGCCAACCGCTCGTACTCCTCGCGGCCTGCCGGAGTGATCATCGTGCCGGAGATGCGTCCGCCCTCACGGCGCAGGACGAAGCCCGTTTCCCGGAGCGCATCGACCGTCGCGGTCAGTGTGTCGGAGGCCAGACCCGTCAGCGCGGCCAAGGCCTCGTCACTGGCGAGTCCTTTCACCTTGAGGGCGTGCAGCACATCGAATTCGGCGGTTGAGGTCTTCGTCGTCATACTTTCTCTCCTTGAAACGTCGACGGACTGGGCAACTGTTGCGAATCGGGGAACTTCGACGAACCGGGGCCGGCGCCTTCGTCCGCGGTGGCGAAGCGGTCGACCAGTGTGCGCTTGTCGAGCTTGCCGGTGGGTAGGCGGGGTAGGTCGGTGGTGAATTCGACGGATCGGGGCGCCTTGAAGTGCGCCAGGTGCTCGCGCGCGTGGTCGATCAACTCGGCCTCGGTGACCACCGCTCCGGGGCGCACCTCGACGACCGCCTTGACCGACTCGCCGAACTCGGCATCCGGGACACCGACCACCGCCACGTCGGCGACGGCGGGGTGAGCCATCAGGGCCGTCTCGATCTCCTCGGGGTAGATGTTGACCCCGCCCGAGATGATCATGAAGCCACGACGCCCGACGAGATAGAGGAAACCCTCGTCGTCGAGGTACCCGATGTCCCCCATCTGCTTCAGTGCCGGACGGGACGCGTCACCGGAACCGGCGGTGGCCTCGAAGCAGACTGTGCCCTGTTCGCCGGGGTCGACGTCGGCGCCGTCGGCGTCGGTGATGTGCACCCTGGCAGCACCGAGGGGGCGGCCGACCGACCCGGGGTGCGACTGCGCCTCCAGCGGCGAGATGTAGGTGTGGCCGTAGCCTTCGGAAGCTCCGTAGTACTCGTGGAGGATCGGCCCCCACCAGTCGAAGATCGCCGTCTTGACGTGCGGCGGGCACGGGGCACCAGACGTGAAGGCCACCTGGTGACGGGGCGAGAGCGCGATGGACTCCCGATCCGGTAGACGCAGCAGGCGGACGAGCATGGTCGGCACCCACTGTGAGTGGGTGACCCCGTAGTCGACGATCGCCCTCATTGCCCCCGCGGCGTCGAACCTCTCCATACACACCACCGTGCCGCCGGCAGCCAAGGTGATCAGTTGGAACGTGAACGGCGCCGCGTGATAGTTGGGTGCCGGGGAGAGCAGGACAGAGTCGGAACCGACCCCGAGCTTGTCGACCAGCCCGGAGTGTCGGCGCGGCGCCTCGGAGGGATGTATTCCGAGCAGTGGCTGGGCGAACCGTTTCGGGCGCCCGGTGGTCCCGCCGCTGTAGAGCACTCGCGCACCGAGCAACTCGGTTTCCAGCGGGTCGGTGGATTGATCGGCGAGGGCCGTATCCCACTCGACACACCCCTCGGCCGCCCCGTCGGCGCACACGATCACCGGGTGCTCGTCGGTCGTGCCGCCCACCGCGGCGACCACCTGCTCGGCGAGCGCAACGCTGGTGACTATCGCCGCCGGACGGTCCTCACTGATGAGTGCCGCCAACTCGGCAGGCTTGAGGTGCCAGTTCACCGGCGTCACGTAGAGGCCACTGCGCATCCCGGCGGCCACCGCCACCGGCCAGGCCAGGTTGTTCTCCATCACCAACACGACCGAGCCGCCCGGGCCGACGCCCCGCGACTGCCAGAATCGAGCCAGCTGGTTCGATCGTCGATCGAGCTCGGCGTAGGTGATGCGCTCCCCCGACCCCGCCATCACATAGGCGATGGCTTCGGGGCGGTCACGCACGGTCGACGGTGGGTACACGTCACTCCTGATTGCGAATCGCAAGTCGCATTGCTCACCCCCGGCCGATCAGCCGGTTATCGCAGGCAAGCAACCTCGGACTTTTCTATTGTTGTGGTTCACAACACACCATAGACTATGGTTTAGTGAAAGTGCAGTCACAAACCAGAGTCTTTTGGAGACGACATGACAATCGCTGACAACATCGACCTGATGGATCTCAGCCCCTTCGCCGCGGGCGTCGACCACGAGCTGTTCGCACAGCTGCGCGACATGGACCCGCTGCACTGGAACGCCGAACACGATGGCCCGGGATTCTGGTCGGTGACCCGCTACGAGGACATCAAGGCCGTGGCCTCCAACGCCGAAGACTTCACTGTCACGCAGGGTACCCAGATCGCCAGTCGACGCGCCGAAGGAGAGGGGGCGCGCAGCATCCACCACGTCGACCCTCCCGAGCACGGCAAGCTGCGCGGCATCGTCACCCCGCACGTGCGGCCCGTGAAGCTCAAGTCGCTCGAAGGGGACATCGCCGCCGTCATCGACGAACTCCTCGATGCCCACACCGGCACCGGTGACATCGACTTCGTCGCCTCCATCGCCGCGCAGCTCCCCCTGGTGATGATCGGACGCCTCCTCGGCGCACCGCTCGAGGACTGCCCGAACCTGTTGCGCTGGACGAACCAGATGGCCAGCGAGGATCCCGACTACTCCGAGGGACCCGAAACCGCGGTGAAAGCGCGTGACGAGGTCTTCGACTACTTCCGCGGACTGGAGAAGCTCCGCCGCGAATGCCCCGCCGACGATCTGATCAGCGTGCTGACCGCGGCCGAACTCGACGGTGTACCGCTCAGTCGTGGCTACCTCGATGCCTACTACCTGATCCTGATGGTCGCGGGCAACGAGACGACGCGCAATCTGCTGTCGGGCGGGGTCAACGTCCTGTCCGAGAATCCGCAGTGGTGGGACTTCATGCGTGAGAACCCCGCCAAGATCCGGGTGGTCGTCGAGGAGATGGTTCGCTGGGTCTCGCCAGTCCTTTCCATGCGGCGCACCGCAACCCGCGACATCGAGATGCACGGCAAGACCATCCGAGAGGGCGACAAGGTCGTGATGTGGTTCTGCTCGGCAAATCGCGACGAACGCGCCTTCGAGAACCCGGAGACGTTCGTCGGCAACCGCTTCCCCAACGAGCACGTCGGTTTCGGGTGGGGCGCGCATGCCTGCCTCGGCTCGAACCTCGCGCGGATGGAAGCACGGCTGTTCTTCACCCACGTCATCGAGCGCGGACTGGACATCAAGGTGATGGATCAGCCGAATCGGTTGCAGAGCAACTTCTTCCGTGGCATCAAGACGCTCCCGGTCCGGATCGAAGAGACCCGATGAGCACTATCGGCGAGCTGGGGACACCCGCCGGCGTCGGAGCGGGTCCCGCGGCCCTGATCGAGGACCGCGTCATCGCCGATGGCGCACCGATCCCGGTGATCAACCCGTTCACCGACCGCGAGATCGGTACGACCCATGAGGCCGGTACTGCCATCGTCGACGAGGCCGTCGCCGCAGCCGTGGCCGCCTTGCCGTCATGGTCCCGGACCAGCGCGGCGCATCGGGCAACGGTGTTGCGTGCGACCGCGGATCTGATCGATCACCATGGTCACCGGATCGCGGCGACCGTGACCTCCGAAATGGGAATGCCGACCGCTCTGTCCACTGCCAGCCAGCAGGTGTTGCCTGCATCGGTCCTGCGCGCCACCGCAGACGCTGCCGAGCGCTTTCCCTGGGAACAGACCGTGGACGGGGCGATCGTGCGCCGCGTTGCCGGCGGCGTCGTCGCGGCGATCACACCGTGGAACATGCCCGTACATCAGATCATCGCCAAGGTCGCCGCCGCCTTCGCCGCCGGCTGCACCGTGGTGCTCAAGCCCTCCGAGGCGACGCCCTTCGATGCCGCACTGGTCCGTCGGTGCTTCCTCGAAGCCGGGCTTCCCGCAGGCGCATTCGCCATCGTGAACGGTACGGGACCAGAGACCGGGCAGGCGTTGTCGTCACACCCGGACATCACCCACGTGTCGTTCACCGGTAGCGTCCGCGGCGGAAAAGCAGTCGCTGCGGCGGCCGCAGAGTCACTGGCCCGGACCACGCTCGAACTCGGCGGCAAGTCACCCGCCGTCGTGCTGCCCGACGCCGACCTCGACGCCGTCGTCCCGAGGATCCTGGCCTCCGGGCTGGTCAACTCCGGCCAGGCCTGCAACGCGACCACGCGACTCGTGCTCCCCGCCGCGCATGCCGACCGCATCGAGCAGCTGATCGGCGATGCGCTCGCCGAACTCGTGTTCGGCGACCCGACCGCACCCGAGACCACCCATGGTCCGCTGGCATCAGCCGCGCACGCCCGCCGAGTTCTGGACCACATCGATCTCGCCCGGCACAACGGTGGTCGCGTGATCGCCGGTACCGGAGAGCAACTCGGCATAGGCAACTCCCGTTGCTTCGTGGCCCCGATCGTCTTCGGTGATCTCGACCGCTCCGCGTCCGCGGTGCGCGAGGAGATCTTCGGGCCGGTCCTGGTGGTGCAGTATTACCGCGATGTGGCCGAGGCGATCGAGGTGGCCAACGACAGCCAGTACGGCCTGTCCGCTGAGGTGTGGTCCGCCGACCGGGATCACGCGGTCGAGGTCGCGACACACCTCGAGGTCGGCCAGGTCAAGATCAACGGGGTGCGTACCCGCGAACGGCCCACCGTCCCCTTCGGTGGGGTCAAGAACTCCGGCTACGGACGCGAACTCGGCAGTGTGGGTATCGCCGAGTTCACCGAGGTATCGGCGGTGATGGCATGAGCGACGCCTCCAGCATCGCACGTACGGTGGTCATCACCGGCGCCGCGTCGGGAATCGGTCTGGCCCTGGTGAATCGGTTGCTCGACCGAGAGCCGGACACCCGCGTCATCGCGATCGACATAGCCGCCTGCCCGGACGATCGCGCACACTCCCTCCGGTGCGACCTGTCCGACCTGGCGGCCATCGCCGCACTGGATCTACCCGACCACGTCGACGCATTGGCCAACGTCGCCGGCGTGCCGGGCACCGCGCCGGCCGAGACCGTCCTGGCGGTGAACACCCTGGGCCTGCGGGCGCTGACATTCGCTGTGCTCGAACGGATGTCAGGAGGTGCGGTCGTCAACGTGGCCTCGATCGCGGCACACCGGAACACCCTGGGACACGACGATATCGTCGGACTCCTCGAGGTCCGCGACCGCGACGAGCTACGTGAATGGCTGGACCGGACACAGCTCGACGGCCCGGCGGCCTACGACACGTCCAAGCGTGCTGTCGTGGATTGGACCATCGCCTTGTCGGCGTCTCTGCAGGCCCGAGGTATCCGCGCGCTGTCGGTCAGTCCCGGACCCACCGAAACCCCGATCCTCACCGACTTCGAACAGTCCATGGGCGTCGACGCCATTGCACGATCGGCATCGATGGTCGGCCGCCATGGCACCGCCGCGGAATCGGCGTCGGTGATCGACTTCCTGCTCAGCCCTGCTGCAGACTGGGTCAACGGCATCGACGTCCCCGTCGAAGGCGGACTCACCGCGCTGCGTTCAGCAGCCCTCCCCACTCCTCTGTCCCAGCCTCGAGCTCGGGTCGACACCACCGAGTGAAAGGACCACTCTGATGAACACACCCGCTGTCCTGGCACTGGACGGGACCGCTCCGGCCGACCGGGAGTTACTGGGAGGCAAGGCCTACAGCGTCAACCGCATGCGGTCGCTCGGGCTGCCGGTCCCGCCCGCCTTCGCCATCACCACGCCGGTCTGTGCACGGTTCCACGACAACGGAGGCCAACTCCCCGACGAGGTGTGGGACGAGGTCGTCAATCAACTGCACGTCCTCGAACAGCAGACCGGAAAGACCTTCGGTGCCGGACCGTTTCCCCTTCTTGTGTCGGTGCGTTCGGGTGCCGCGCAGAGCATGCCCGGGATGATGGACACCGTCCTCAACCTGGGGCTGACCGAGCAGCTGACCGCCGACCTCGCCGAGGCGACCGGGGACCACGACTGGGCGCGCGACACCTGGGCGCGGTTCTGCGCGGGATACGGCGAGGTCGTTCTCGGTGACGCCGCGTCCGCACCGCCCGTCGATCCGCACGACCAGTTGCGCGAGGCCATCGGCGCGGTGTTCCGCTCGTGGACCAATGAGCGGGTCACTGCGTATCGCCGCCACCACGGACTCGGCGAGGGCGGTGGCACCGCGGTGACCGTGCAGGCCATGGTGTTCGGGAATCGCGACGAGCAGTCCGGTACCGGTGTGATCTTCAGCCGCGACCCGGCCACCGGCGACCCTCAGCTATTCGGCGAATGGCTTTCGCAAGCACAGGGAGAGGACGTGGTCTCCGGAGAACGCACTCCGCAGACGATCGATCAGTTCCAGGTTCACTCCCCGCAGTTGCACCAGGATCTGAGTGCGATCTCGGCCACTCTGGAAGCCGAGCATCGCGATCTGGTCGACATCGAGTTCACCGTCGAGAGCGGCACGCTCTACATGCTGCAATGTCGATCGGGCAAGCGGTCTGCACGTGCGGCGGTGCGCATCGCCGTCGATCTGGTCCGTGAGGGCCTCATCAGCCGTGAGGAGGCCGTCTCGCGCATCAGTGCAGAGCAGGCCGAGGCCCTCGCCCAGCACAACTCGGCCGACGCGGGCGCCGAACTGCTCGCCTCGGGCACGGGCGCAGGACCGGGAGCCGCCGTCGGCGTCGTCTACACGGACACCGACGCCGCCTGCATCGCGGCCGCCGAGGGCGAACGCGTGGTCCTCGTGCGCCCATCGACCTCCCCGGCCGATGTCCCGGCGATGTTCGACTCCGTCGCCGTGGTCACGGAGGTCGGCGGAACCACGTCTCATGCCGCACTGGTGTGCCGCGAGATCGGCGTGCCGTGCGTCGTCGGCTGTGGGATCGGCCTCTCGCAGACCTTGGCGGGACAGACGGTCACCGTCGACGGTTCGACCGGAAAGGTCTACGCAGGCGACGCACTGAACTCCGGGGACACCAGCGACGAGTATCTCGACGAACTGCTGTCGTTCCTCCCCGACACCATGCCGGATGGCCATCCGCTGAAGGCACTACAGGCAGCACGGTCGCTGGAAGGAGCGACCCGATGAGTACCGAGACCGGCCCGGACACACGCGAGCATGACGGGATCAACGCGGCCTATTCGGCGGCCGGACTGCTCGACGAGACAGCGGTCTCGACCAAACGCGCCAACAAGCGCGGTGAACAGACCCGCGACAAGCTGGTGAAGGCGGCCACCGAGTGCTTCACCGAGTACGGATACACCCGCACCCGCATCTCGGACATCACCCACCGCGCCAACGTTTCTCAAGGCAACTTCTACCGCCACTTCGTAGGCCTGGACGACATCTTCCTCGCGGCTCTCCGGCCGTCGCTGCAGGAACTGGCCACCGCCCGGCTGCGGCCCGACCGAACCCACGGTGAGTTGGAATCGCTGATCGAGGTCAACACGACATATCTACAGGCCTACGCCCGTAGCCGCCACATGCTGCGCCTGCTCCGCGAGGCCGCCGCGGCCAGCGAGAATCCGGGATTCAAACAGTTGTGGCTCAACCTTCGTGGCGACTTCGTCAAACGCACCGAACGTTGGCTGGAACGCCTCGTCGCGAGCGGCGCGATTGAAAGCTGTGACACCAACCTGCTCGCGGAGACGCTGGGATGTGCCACCGAACAGATGGCCTACATCCATGTCGGCCTGCCGACCAGCACGCCTCGACGAGAACGACTCGAAGCGCTCGGCACCGCACTCGGCGAACTGTGGTACCGAGCGATTCCCCTCATCTCCAGGACCACCACATGACCCAATCGACCATCTCTCCCGTCGCACGGACCCTCGGCATCGACGTGACCGTCACCGCGGTCATCGACGAGACCCCGGAGGCCCGCACGATCGTGCTAAACTTCCCCGACGGCACCGACTACCGGCCCGGACAGTTCATCACCGTCCGTATTCCCAGTGACCGCACCGGCCTCGTCGCCCGCAGCTACTCCCTGTCCACGGCCCCGAACGTCGACGCTTCCCCGGCGATCACCGTCAAACGAACCCGCGACGGCTACGGGTCGAACTGGTTGTGCGACAACGCCGAACCGGGATTGGTGCTGCATATCCTCCCACCGTCGGGCGTCTTCACGCCACGGTCCTGGGAAGGACCGCTGTACCTCTTCGCGGCCGGCAGCGGGGTGACCCCGGTGATGTCGATACTGCGTTCGGCACTGGCGGAGCACGACACCGACGTGGTGTTGTTCTACGCCAACCGCGACCATGAGTCGACCATCTTCGCGAGCGCGATCGACGAACTGACAGCTCGTCATCCCGCGCAACTGACCGTGAACCACTGGCTCGAGACCGAGCGGGGTCTTCCCACCGCGGATGCGGTCAGCGGGGTCCTCACCGACGCAGTCGGTACGGGCGAAGCATTCATCTGTGGCCCAGCACCTTTCATGGACCTCGTCGAGCACACCCTGCGGGAACACGGCATCCACCACGACCAGGTTCACGTCGAGCGATATGTGTCGTTGACCGGCGATCCGTTCACGCTGGACACTGCCGACCACGAGGGCTCCGGTGCATCGGAGATCACCGTCACCATCGATGGAGACGTCCGAACCGTCCGGTGCGGCACGGACACCGTCCTGCTCGACGCGCTCCTCGCCTCGGATGTCGACGCCCCGTACTCGTGTCGCGAAGGGGACTGCGGGTCGTGTGTGGCACGCCTGACCGCCGGGGAAGTAGACCACGGCAACGGGATCGCACTGGAACCCGAGGACATCGACGACGGCTACCTGCTGACCTGTCAGGCGACCCCGAAGAGCGGCCGCGTCGGGATCGAGTTCGACTGAACTCTCAGACCTGATCCGATCCGGTCATCGGCGCAGCGCCGTCCGGAGCACTCGCGCCCGGGGAACCCTCCGGGCCGGATCTTCTCGTGTAGTTCCTGGAATACATTGAGAATCACCACTTTCCATCGCGCCTGAATGTGGCGCCCCTTCGTGAAAGGACCAGTCGTGCAGACTGAACCCGAGGACAGATCACTGGAAGGCCGCACCCTGATCATGTCAGGCGGCAGCCGAGGCATCGGCGAGGCGATCGCAATCCAGGCGGCCCGTCGAGGAGCCAACATTGCCCTGATCGCGAAAACGACCGAGCCGCACCCGAAGCTGCCCGGCACCATCTACACCGCGGCTGCTGCGATCGAGTCGGCCGGCGGCAAGGCGCTGCCACTTGTCGGTGACATCAGGGACGACGAGTCGGTGGCCGACGCCGTCGCGCGCACGGTCGAACAATTCGGTGGCATCGACATCGTCGTGAACAACGCCAGCGCGCTCGATCTGACACCGACTGCAGATATCAGCATGAAGAAGTACGACCTCATGCAAGACATCAACGCGCGCGGCGCCTTTCTCCTGACGAAGACCGCCATCCCGCATCTACGGCGATCGGCCAACCCGCACGTCCTGACCCTGTCGCCGCCGCTCAACCTCGAACCGAAATGGTTCGCGGACATAGGGACTGCGTACACGATCTCGAAATTCTCGATGTCCCTCGTAACCATCGGACTTGCCGCCGAGCTCGCCGGCGACGGTATCGCCGTGAATTCCCTGTGGCCGCGAACGACCATCAACACGGCAGCGGTTCGCAACATCTTGAGTGAGGAACTCGTCGCGCGTAGCCGAACGCCGGACATCATGGCCGATGCAGCGATCAGCATCATCACCAAGCCCTCCGACCTCGTCACCGGACAGTGCTTCATCGATGACGAGGTCCTGGCCGGTGACGGTGTGACCGATTTCTCGGGCTATCGAGTCGTACCGGGCGACGTGGAGCTGGAACTGGACTTCTGGATGGAGTGGGCATGAGTTCGGTCATCTTCGGAGTGGACGAACGAGGTGTTGCGTCCATCGAACTCAACCGGCCATCCGCGGGCAATGCACTCGATCTCGAGGTCGCCGACGGCCTCGCCCAGGCGATCACGTCGATCCGCGAGAATGCCGACGTACGGGTCATCCGTCTGTCTTCGACCGGAAAGATCTTCTGCGCGGGCGGCGACGTACGGGCAATGGCGGCGGCGTCGGACCGCCCGCGGTTCCTCGCCGACCTCGCGGGGTCCATACACCGTTCACTCATCGCACTCGACGAGCTGCCCGTCCCGATAGTCGCCGCAATCCAGGGACCGGTTGCGGGCGCCGGGCTCGGCCTTCTACTTGCAGCCGACTACGTGGCCGCCACTCCCGCCAGCTCTTACGTAGCTGCGTACTCGACGATCGGGTTGTCACCGGATTGCGGGGTGTCGATCGGCCTCCCCCGCGTGATCGGCATGCGGCGGGCGCTTCAGATGCTCGTTCTCAACGAACGTATCGATGCGTCGACCGCACTCGCGTGGGGCCTCGTGGATACGGTCGTGGAGCTGGACGAACTCGCCTCCGACGTCGACGGTGTTGTGTCCCTGCTTCTCGATCGGCAGACGTCGGCTGTCGGCCAGGCACGGAGGCTCGTTCGAGCGTCCTACCAGCGGGATTTTGCCGAGCACCTCGACGATGAAGCCCTGACCATCACCCGTCTGGGCGGTACCGAAGAAGTGGGCGCCTTGCTCTCTTCCCGTTCGAAGTGACCGCCTGGAAGCGGTCCTGTCCGGGCTGGTGACCGGCCGCGCTTCCGGCTGATCGTCGGCTCACCGCGTCGTCGACGTCGCAGACTGCGCGGTCGACGTACTGGACACGTTCAGCCTCGACAGCCGTCGACGTCTTCGATGCCGCGATACTGCCACAGGTCCGACCCACGCACGGAGGTTGCGGCGATCTTGATGATCGCGTTGGTGGGCTGCTGGATCGTCGGGTTCTCTCGTTCGTCCATCCGGATCTTCCCAGGGTCGTCCATGATCACGCCGAGCAGTTTCTTCCACTTCAGCCCGCCGTCCGCGGCGGGGCGGTCCGTACTCATCGACGCAGGCGACTTCGTCAGGGCGGGTTCCCGACGACTTGGGAGCGAAACCCGCTGACCCGTCGGCGATCAGCCCTTGCCGTCGCCCTCGTGGGTGTTTATTGTTTGTCATACAAACATTGACTTCGACCAGGCAGGATCGTGTGGCGACCTCCGGACGCGCTAGCCGGGAAGCGGGCAAGGCGACCCGCCAGACCCTGCTGCGTGCCGCTGCCGAGGTCTTCGCCGAACAGGGGGAGACGGCATCGGTCTCCCGGATCTGTCAGCGAGCCGACGCCTACCCGAACCAGGTGACGTACTACTTCGGTTCCAAGGAGCAGCTGTTCGTCGAGGTCGCCTGCGTCGGCGTGCTGCGCGCCGGGCGTCGAGCCGAGGAAGCCGCCGCCGGAACGACGACCGTTCGCGACTACACCAACACGCTCGTCGGCACCTTGCTCGGCCCCTGCGCGCGGGACGTCGAATTGTTCACCACCGCCATGCTGCTGACGTCGCGTCGGACCGACTTGCGCGAGCACATCACCGACACGCTGCGCACGCTCCACGAACGCGGCGAACAGGCCCTGATGTCGACGCTCGTGCGCACCGGTTGGAAGCTGCGCGCGGGGATCGACGTCGAGGCGAAGGCGTTCTGGTCCGCGATCTTCGGTCTCGCAGTCCAGAAGGCCGCCACCGGAGCCGATTTCGGCTATCGGCTCGAGGACGCGGTCGCGGTGATCTTCACGAACCTGCAGATCCCGGACCGGGTTCTGGACCGCCCACTCGTACCCACGTCCCAGGAGGCATGATGTCCCAGTCCGCAACGCACATCCATCCGCAGCCGCACCTCACCCACGAGGTGTTCAACCAGTCCGCACCGCGGGTAGACGTGAACGAATACGAACTCGACACCGTCCTGACCGAGGCGGTCGCCCGCCACGACGGCGCCTGGGGCGACGCCGAGCTCCGCGAGATCGGTGCGCTCGTCGGCAGCGAATCCTTCAAGCACGACGCCCATCTCGCCAACACCGTCACCCCCGTACTGCGGACGTTCGATCGCTGGGGCCACCGCATCGACGAGGTCGAGTACCACCCGGCATATCACCGGATCATCTCCGCCTCCATCGCGCACGGTGCCCATACCCGCTGCTGGGCCGACCCGCAGCCCGGGTCGCACGTCGTCCGCGCGGCGGCCTTCATGTTGTTCGGCCAGATCGAACCGGGCCACGCCTGTCCGGTGTCGATGACCCATGCGGTCATCCCCTCGCTCGAACTCCAGCCCGACGTCGCCGCGAGCTGGGTGCCGAAGGCATTGTCCCGCAGCTACTCCCCCGATCTGAGTGCCACCAAGGAGTCGGCGATATTCGGTATGTCGATGACGGAGAAGCAAGGCGGCTCCGACGTCCGCGCCAACACGACGGTCGCCGTCCCCGCCGGGACCGGCGGACCGGGCGCCGAGTACCTCCTCACCGGGCACAAGTGGTTCTGTTCGGCGCCGATGTCCGACGCATTCCTCGTCCTCGCCCAAGCGCAAGGCGCAGGCGGCGAAGGACTTTCGTGCTTCCTTCTCCCACGGATCCTGCCCGACGGGACCCGCAACGTCTTCCGCATCCAGCGCCTCAAGGACAAGCTCGGCAACAAGTCCAACGCCTCGAGCGAGATCGAACTCGACGGCACCGTCGCCGTGATGGTCGGCGAACCGGGACGCGGCGTGCGCACGATCATCGAGATGGTCGCGCAGACGCGGCTCGACTGCGTCCTCGGTTCGGCGGCCGGCATGCGGCAGGCGGTCGCCGAGGCCGTGTGGCACGCCCGCCACCGCGCCGCCTTCGGCGCGACGCTGGCCGACCAGCCGGCGATGACCGCCGTATTGGCCGATCTCGCACTGGAATCGGAGGCCGCGACCACCACCGCGATCCGGCTGGCACGCGCCCACGACGAGGATGCCGATCCCCAGGAACGGGCCTTCCGCCGGCTCGCGACCGCCGTCGCCAAGTACTGGATCTGCAAGCGCGGACCCCACCACGCCTACGAGGCGCTGGAATGCCTGGGCGGCAACGGATACACCGAGGACTTCCCGCTCGCCATGCGCTACCGCGAACAGCCGGTGATGGCCGTGTGGGAAGGCTCCGGAAACGTCATCGCCCTCGACGTCCTGCGCGCGATGACCCGCGAACCGGAGTCGGTGGCCGCCTTCGATGCCGAGGTGTCACTCGCCCGCGGCGCCGACCGCACTCTCGACACCCACCTGGACCGGCTCCGCGACCAGCTCGGCGAACTGTCGCGCCTCGGCCCGGCCGACGCCCAGCGCAGGGCCCGGTCGACCGTCGAGGCGATGGCCCTGGCGCTCGAGGCGTCACTGCTGGTGCGGCACAGTCCGTCCGCCGTCGCCGACGCCTTCATCGCCAGCCGGCTGGGTCCCGACCGCAGCTTCGAGTACGGCGCGCTTGCCGACGGTGCCGACCTCGCCGCGATCCTGGAGCGTCACTGAGGTCCACACCCTTCCGCTCTCACACAACACCTTCCGCCGCGGCCAGGATCTGTCGGCGTAGCGTCGACGCGGTGTTGGGCAGCCACATCGCCCGGACGGGGGCGAGCGGCGGATCGGTGAATTCGATGATGCGGATGGAGTTCGCATAGATCCAGCCGGGTTCGTTGGTGACGAACGCGCAGGCTTTCGGGTGTGCGATCACCGCGGTGTGCGGTGGCGTACCCAGGAGCGTCGACAGGATGATCCGCGGTTCGAATCCCGCACGCCGACACAGTCCGACGAGGATGTCGGTGTACTCGTATTCGTGCTCGGGGCCCCACACGACGATCTCGTAGTCGGCGAGGTCGGCCATGTCGACGTGAGCGTGCGCGGCGAGCGGGTGATCACTGCGCACCGCGAGCCGGAGTTCGTGCTGGGTCGCGATCGTCGTCGCCATGTCCGGGGGCGCCGCCACACCGCGGCCCAGTGCCAGATCGATCGAGCCCGACAGCAACTCGTCTCGCATGAAGTCGGCGAACACCGGGCGCACCGTGATCGGTATCGAGGGGTCGGCGAGGACGACGGGTTCGATGATGCGGAACACCTCCGACGACGCGAGGTCTGGTGCGTGGCCGATGACGAACGGTGCCGGCGACCCGGAATTGACGCGCCTGACCTGGGTGGCGAGCTGTTCGCCACCGGCCAGCAGCGGCACCGCGCCGCGGTAGAGCGCCTCCCCGGCCGGCGTCGGCGTCAGGCTGCGGCGCGACCGGGAGAACAGCTCGACACCCAACTGCCGCTCGAGTTCACGAATCGCCGACGACAACGCCTGCTGGCTGATGAACAGGGTGTCGGCCGCGACGCGAAGGCTCGGAGCTTCCATGACGACGACAAACATTCGGAGTCGACGCAAGTCGATATCGCGGAGTCCGGCGTCCCCAGAACCATTCATCAACCTTCTCCTGTCAGTTATCCAGATTGATGTGATTGTAGGTTGACCTTTGACCCAATATGCTCATTTCTGCATGGCGTCGTATTCAGATGTCAGTCGCGTTTGGGCTACCTGCTGAGGTCCCCCCGCGGAGGGGACGGGAGGACCTCGGCAGGTGCTTCCCACTCATATCTTCCTGCTTTCGCTTCTGCGACCGGGCTTCGGCGAATATTTCTCGCGCTGATGAAGTATCGTTAACGCCCCTCTAGACTTCGCATTGTTCGCCACACCCTCATTTCCGGAGCTCGATCAGGTGGAAGAAACGGTCGGCCGTTCGCCGAGATCCAGACCGTTGAGCGGGCTCGGTGGCGACTCGCTCACCGCTGAGATCGCACGAGGCGGGCAGCTCTACGACGAAACGCATCACGTCCTTCGGCAATTACGACTGCGCGAACGTCATATCCGCTACACCATCGCCGGGCTGGTACTGATCTTCGGCGTCGTGGGGGCACTCGGGCTCTTCACACCGAGTGGTTCGCAGGGGTCGGTATGGCGGTCACTGATCCTCGGCACCGCTGCCGCCACCACCGTTCCCACCGCGATGGCGGTGAGCCGAGTTCATCTGGGCGAGATGTGGTGGACCAAGAAATCACACGTCCGAGGATTCAACAACGTATTCGTCGCCTACGCGGACATCGGAGTGGCGGTGTGTCTGTTCGCCATCGCCGACCCACGTCTCGCGTTGTACTTCTCGGCGCTGTTCGCCGTGGTGGGTTCGTACAGCGCACATTTCGTGCGGGCACGCGTCGTGTATCTCCACATGGCTTTTTCGAGCGCGGTGACATGCACTCTCGGCATTCTCGCGTGGCACGACGGCGTTCCGCCGGTCACCGCGTTCTCCGCGACGCTCGCGCTGCTCGTCGCCGTGAACGGGACCGTCACCCTCCACCACGGTTACACCTCCGATCTCCAGCGGACCCTGAAACATCAGCTGCGGATGGCCAACACCGATCCGCTCACCGGATTGCTGAATCGCCGCGGATTCATCCTGGCGACGTCCACGCTGTTGCGCCGGGGGCAAGGGGATCGGTTCGCACTCCTCATCGCCGACGTCGACCGCTTCAAACGGATCAACGACGACCACGGCCACGGCGTGGGTGATCTCGTACTGCAGCAGGTCGCCGAGATCCTCCAGGGAGCAGTGGACGAGCCGGCGGTCGTCGCCCGGCTCGGTGGGGACGAGTTCGCGATCGCGATGCGGCTCGACGAAGCCGCGGCGCGTGCCGTCGCCGAAGACATCCGGGCTCAACCGATCGATACCGAGGACGGCGAGTGGGCGACCGTGAGTCTGGGTATCGCGGTGGGTCCGCTGGACCGCGACCAGATGTCCGACGTGGATGCAACCGCACGGATTCGACGCGACCTCGCCCTCGCCGACGATGCCCTGTTCTCGGCCAAGGCGAAGCGCCGCGGCAGCTATGCCGTCGTGCTGACCACGTCTACAGGATCACGCCCGGATTGAGGAGCCCCTCCGGGTCGAGGGCGTTCTTGATGAGCGCGGTCAGCTCCATCACGTCCGGTCCCACCTGGTCGGGCAGCCAGCCCTTCTTGAGGCGCCCCACGCCGTGCTCGCCGGTGATGGTGCCACCGAGTTCGATGGCGAGGTCCATGATCTGACCGAACGCGGTCTGCGCACGGCCGGCCTCGGCGGCGTCGGTCGGGTCGAAGACGATCAACGGGTGGGTGTTCCCGTCGCCGGCGTGCGCGATCACCGAGATCATCACCTGATTGTCCGCGGCGATCTTGGCGACGCCGTCGATGAGATCGGGCAACGACGGCAACGGCACGCCGACGTCCTCGAGGAGCAGCGACCCGAGCTTCTCCACGGCCGGGATGGCCGCGCGCCGGGCGGCGGTGAACGCCTCCCCCTCGGTGGGATCGTCGGTGGCGAAGACCTCACCGGCGCCGTTCGTCTCGAAGGCGTTCCGGATGAGTTCGACCTCCTGGGCGCCGGCCGCCCCGGGTGCGTCGGACTGGGCGACGAGCAGCGCGCCGGCGTCGCGGTCGAGCCCCATGCGCAGCATGTCCTCGACCGCGTTGATGGCCACCGAATCCATGAATTCGAGCATCGCCGGACGGATCTCGCCGGTGACGGCGAGGACGGCACGGCTCGCGTCGTGGACCGAGTCGAAGATCCCGACGACCGTGCTCGCCGGCCCCTGGGGTGGCAGCAGCCGCAGGGTCACCTCGGTGATGATCCCGAGGAGTCCCTCGCTGCCGACGAAGAGTTTGGTCAGCGGGAGGCCTGCCGAGTCCTTGAGCTGTTTGCCGCCCACTCGCACCGCGCGGCCGTCGGCCAGCACCACCTGCAGGCCCAGGACGTAGTCGGTGGTCACCCCGTACTTCACGCAGCACAGTCCGCCGGCGTTGGTGGCGACGTTGCCGCCGATCGAGCAGATCTCGAACGACGACGGGTCCGGCGGGTACCAGAGACCCTCGGCCGCCGCCGCGGCCTTGACCTCCGAGTTGAACAGCCCGGGCTGCACGACGGCGGTCCGCGTCGCCGGGTCCACCGCGATCTCGCGCATCTTCTCGGTGGAGAGCATGATGGCGCCGTCCACCGCGGTCGAGCCACCCGAGAGGCTGGTGCCGGCACCCCTCGTGATGATCGGCACCCGGTTCTCGTGACACCAGCGAACCGTCGTCTGAACGTCTTCGGTCGAGGTCGGGCGGACGAGTGCGAGCGGGGTGCCCGCGGTCGGGTCCAGGGCACGGTCCTGGCGATACCCGGCAAGGATGTCGGGGTCGGTGATCACCATCCCATCGGGCAGCGCGGCGGCCAACGAACTCGTATCGGCACTCATACGTTCAGCGTATTCTTCGCCGCCCGGACCGCGGTTTCACTTTGACACACCGGCCGGTCGTCGCCGGGAAGGCGTATCAATGAGATCGTGAACGACTTCAACACCACCATCATCAACGAGTTCCGCACCAACAACGGACATGTCGAGACCGCAGGGTTCGGGAAGAACCTCGTCCTGCTGCACACCGTCGGCGCCAAATCCGGTGAGCCGCGGATCAGCCCGCTGTTCGGTCTCGCCGACGACGGCTCCTGGCTGGTCATCGGGTCCTTCGCGGGTTCCCCGACGACGCCGGCGTGGGTGCACAACCTGAGGGCCCACCCCGACTCGGTTGCCGTCGAGGCCCCCGCCGTCGACGGCATCGAGCGTCACGACACGCAGGTCACCGAGATCACCGACGACGACTGGGATGAGGCCTGGGCGAAGTTCACCTCGTTCACCGATCAGTTCGTCAAGTACACCGAGACCGCACAGGGCCGAAGGTTCCCGATCTTCCGCCTGACGCCGACGGCCTGACCGCGAGCCCGGGTCCCGACACCCCGATCGTCGCACCGCTCCGACCGGTCGTCGTCGCCTTACGCTGACAAGGTGTTCGAGGTTGGCGAATGCGTGGCCGGCTTCACCATCGACGAGTTCCTCGGCGGGGGTGCGAGTGCCGACGTCTTCCGTGCCCATCGCGACGACGGCAACGGGCCCGTCGCGCTCAAGGTGCTGCACCCGAACGCCTCCGACCACGGCCGGGTCCGCGAACGGTTCGAGCGGGAGTTCGGGATCGCCTCGCTGCTCGACCACCCGCACATCGTGCGGATTCGCGCGCACGGCGAGATCGCCGCGCCGCCCGGGTCTCTCGGCCCCCACCACCTACCGTCGATGTGGCTGGCGATGCAGTACGCGCCCGGCCCGTCAGCCACTGCACTCATCCCCGGTCGCACCGACGAACCCCACGTCGACACGATCCTTCGGGTCGCCGCACAGATCGCCGATGCCCTCGACTACGCCCACCGCCAGGAGATCCTCCACCGCGACGTCAAACCAGCCAACATCCTGCTGTCCCGACCGGTCAGCCCCGACGGCGACACCCCCACACCGGTCGACGCCTATCTCTCCGATTTCGGGATCGCCCAGTTCCTCGACGACACGAGGCCGCTCGCCCGGAACGGGCGGGTGCAGGGTTCCATCGGGTACGCCTCACCGGAACTGCTTCAGGCACAACGTCTCTCGCCGGCCAGCGACAACTACTCCTTCGCGTGCAGCCTCGTCGAGATGTTCACCGGCGAACCGCCGTACCCTCGACACACGTCGTTCGCGATCACCTACGCACACATCAACGACGAGCCGCCACGCCTCACCCGACGCCGGCCGTGGCTGCCGTCGGCGATGAACTCCATCTTCGCCAAGGCGCTCGCCAAGGCGCCGCAGGACCGCTATCCGACGTGTACCGAACTGGTCGACATACTGGTCCGCCTCATGCGCGACGTGCCCGTGCCCGAACCGACCCGCTCACGAAGGTGGGGGCGTCCGCGTAATCCGTGACGGGATTCGACACGTCACGCGTCGTCGAGCTTGTAGACCCGGACCGCGGTGTCGCGGAAGATCCGTCGCAGGGCCTCGTCTCCCCATTGCGACGCGCAGTCGACGAGCGCTCCGACGAGTACGTCGATCGCGGCGTTGGGCCGGTCGATCGGGTAGTTGGACCCGAACATGACGCGATCGGTACCGAAGTGGTTCACGACGTGTTCGACGAACGGACAGATCATCTCGCCGAGTGTCGTCTGCCCGCCGATGTTGCCCCACCGTTCGTGGCCGTAACCGAGGACCGGCATCGCGAGACCGGAGAGTTTCACCACCACATTGCGATACGACGCCAGGGTGGTGATGCGTTCCCGCCACAGCCGCCAGATGTCCGCGCGCGCGGCGGCCGTCGCGCCCGTACGAGTCCCGATCGGGCCGAAGACCCCGGCCGGCATCCCGAAATGATCGAGCACGATGGTCGTGTCCGGATACTCCCTCGCCAGCACGATGACGTCGTAGAGCTGATGGGAGTAGACCGCCGCCTCGAAGACGAGCTTGCGCCCCGCGAGCTCGGCGAAGCCGTCGAGGAAGGAGGTCGACGACAGGATGTTGTCGGCGTCGCCACCGTCGCGGACGCGCGGATCGGGGTGACGCGTCGCCACCAGCCGGACGCCCCGGACCCGCGGTGAGATGGTGAGCTGCTGATCGAGTGTCTCGGCGAAGTCGTGGTCCCGTGGATCACCGTGGGCGACGATCGCCCCGAGACGGGGAGCCCCGGCCTGACCGAACGGGAGGTTCTCCAGGTAGCGCGTCTCCTCCACCGCGGTGCTGTGGGCGGACGCCTGTTCCCCTGCGGGTAACGCCTTGCGCCAGTGCGACTCGACGTGCACGACGGTGTCGATGGGCACACCGACGACCGTCGGCACGAGTGCGGCATCGGTGGCGTACTGCCGCGGCTCGTAGGGTCGCGCCACTGTCCGCGGGGTCAGTACGAACTCGCGGTCGGCGCGCGAGGCGACGAGCGGAAACACCCGGTCCCCCAATCGGGGGACGAACCCGTACAGGCGCGACGAACGGGTTGCCGCCCAGGGAGTGCGCCGCGGATTCCAGTGCTGCACATGCGCGTCGACGATGGCCGGGAGGACACCGTCGAGGGACGTCATGCTGGTACCTTGCCACACCGGATCACAGTCCGACATACGATGACGGATCCTTAATTCTGTCGGGTCGAGAGGCTAGTGTTGGGTCTCTTGGAAGAGGCGGGGACGAACGCCGACGGAGGTTGTCCAGAGAGAATGGCGAGCCACTCACGCCACACGTTGCATCAGCTGCGAACAGCGGTGAACCGGCAGCCCGACCGGTTCGCGACCAACGTCTTCACCCGGATGTTCGCGATCGACCCCGACCTCCGGGACCTGTTCGGCGTCTCGATGGCCGCCCAGCAGATCGCCTTCCATCGCGTGATCGATCACGTCCTCGAAGCCATCCCGGCAGAATCCGGCCACGCCGACCTCGTCGAGTTCCTCGCCCAGCTCGGTCGCGACCATCGCAAGTTCGGCGTCGAACCCGAGCACTACCACGTGATGTACGCAGCGCTCATGGGCGAGTTCGCCAGTCTGATGGAGGGGTACTGGGACTCCGAGGCCCAGCAGACGGTCTCCCAGGCGATGATGCTCGTCACCGGCGTGATGCGTGGGGCGGCCGAAACCGCCACCCATCCGGCGCGGTGGACGGCGGAGGTCGTCGAGAAGTACCGCATCAGCCGCGACCTCGCCGTCGTACGGCTCATCGCGCACGCGCCGCTGACGTTCATCGCCGGCCAGTACCTCGAGGTCCACATCCCGCAGTGGCCGAAGCAGTGGCGCAACTTCTCGCCGTCGATCCCCCCGAATCCGGCCGGTGAGCTGGAGTTCCACGTACGGGCGATCCACGGTGGGACGGTCAGTTCGGCGATCGTCAGCGAGACCGCCGTCGGGGATGTCTGGACGCTGTCCCAGAGTCACGGCACATTGCACGTCGACCGGGATCAGCCCGTGCTGATGGTCGCCGGCGGTACCGGCCTCGCCCCGCTGCGTGCGCTGCTCATCGAGATGTCCAAGCGCGCGGACTCGCCGCCGACCCACATCTTCTACGGCATGCGCCATCCCGGCGAGCTCTACGACCTCAGTGTGCTGCGGCGGATCGCCGCCACCAATCCGTGGTTGCAGGTCACCGCGGTCTCGGAGGAAGAACGCGACCCGTGGTGGATCAGGGCGGTGGCGACGCCGGCCGAACTCGGGATCGAACACCGCATCGGCACCCTCGCCGACGTGGTCGTCGGCGCCGGGAACTGGGAAGACCATCAGGTGCTGATCGCGGGGTCGGCGCAGATGATCGAGGCGACCCGGCGACAGCTGATCATCGCCGGGGTGCGGGCGAGCCGCATCCAGCACGACCCCGTCTACTGACCCCGGGGCGCTAATTCTCCCGGCGCCGGCACCTCGATGGTGGTCGTCTCCGTCTCTGTGATCGTGGCAGCCGACACCTCTTCGGTCACCGTGGTCGTCCGGGTGACCGGACGCGGCGTGCTGGTGACCGTCGTGGTGCGGGCCTGCGGCGTCTCGGTCTCGGTCTCGGTGACCGTCGTCGCGTCGGCGGTGACGGTCACCGCCGCAGGGGTCTCGGTGACCGTCACCGGAACAGCTTCGGGGGTCGCCCTCTCGGCGGCCAGGATCAAGGTCAGACCGACGGCGCCGAGGAACACCGCGGCGCCGATCGCGGCGCCGACGAACCACCAGCGTCGCCCCGTCGACACCCGCGTGGCCCCCGCCGAAGCCGACAGCGCCACCAGGGCGGCGTCGGCCGCGCCGATGGCCGACGCGAGCGGGGGGTTTGCGGCGACCGTGACGGGTCGCTGCGCCGCGTACTCGAAGGCGGGAGCGATGCCGGGCATCTCCGCGCCGGGTCCCACCACGATGATCGAGGTGATGTCGCGACCGCGAGGGAGCTTGGTGACCGCCGTCGCCAGATCGGACGCCCCCTCGGGATCGGTGACGGGCGCGAGCCGGTTGGTGGTGAAATCGGCGGTCCCGAGGACCGCGCCCGACGTCGTGTCGACCGTGGCCACGGTGGTACCGGCCGCCGGGGCGGCATCGCGATCGAGGTCCACGACGGCCACGACGCCGCCTCGGGTGGCGTGTGTGCAGGCGATCTCGGCGAGCGCCGAGGCGTATCCGGTGACGACGACGCGGCGATACCAGGATTCGCCTGCGGCGTCCGAGGCGAAGGCTTGCGCCAGATGCTTGCGGACGTCCTCGCGCGAGGCGGAGACACCGATCTGGTCCACCACGACCGGAACCGAATCGACGAGTTCGATGATCGCGGCCTCGACCGCGGGGGCCGAGGAATCCGGCAGGTCGACGAGGTTGCTCGCCAGGATGTGCCCGTCGGCGTCCCGCACGACGGACGCGATCTGGTCGTCGACGACGGATATCCCGAGAACCACGGATCCGGGCATTCCCCCACCCGCCGGATCTTGGGTCATCGTCACCTCCACATCGACGTTTGCCCATGAAGCCTAGCGGCTGTTACGCGATCTGTGGCAGCCGGACCGTCGCGGAGTACCTCGTCAGACCGACTCGGCCGGATGCTGGGTGTACGCGGCGTCGCGCACCGCCTCGTCGGTCTCCAGCCCCGCACCGAGCGCACCGCCGACCGTGGCGAGCGAACACGTCAGCCACGCGACCTCCAGGTAGTCGGTGATCCCGGGATCGTGGCCGAGTGCATCGCCGAAAACCTGCGGGACCACCAGGCACAGGGCGCCGACGGTCGCGAGTACGAACAGAGCGGCATAGAAGGCCGCGACGCCCAGCACGACGGTGATGACCGTGACGGTGTTGAACAGGACTATCTGTTCGCGCGACTGCCGCGACGATCCCCGCTCCCACAGGTTGGCGCCGATGATCAGGGTGGCGGTGATGGCGACGATCGACCCGACGGCGACGCCGGTGAGCCGGACCCATCCGAAGGTGTCGGCCAGCAGCCAGATGTCGGCGGTCACCAGTGCGAACACGCCGGCGGCGATGGCGCCCGTGAGCGCACGGGTCAGCCCGAGTGCGAGGCGCCACGGTCGATTGGCGCGGACCATGCCGGTGAGGAGTCGGAGGTTGCCGGTCAGCACCCGGGCGGTGAAGGCGGTGCTCTCCTCGTCGGTGTCGGTGCCGAGCTGGCGGACGCGGTGCCGTAGCGGGGAACGAGACGGCGACTTCTGATGCTCTCGGAGATCGTCCGCGTCGGCACCGAGGAGCTGAGCGAGGAGACCGACCACTGTCCCGCGCGTCCGCTGACGCAGGCTGGTCGGACCGAGCGCGGGAACCGACAGGACCGCAACACCGTGCACCGCGTTGGCATGGGCGACGACGGGGCGGCGTCCCACGTGCAGGGGCAGGTCGGTCAGGCAGACCACGAGGTCCCATTCCCGTTCGAGGAGAACGTCTCTCGCCGCGTCGACGATCTGGGCGTCGGTCGCGGGCGGCTGCACCACGGACGCCTCCACGACCTCGACATGCCATCGGGCTCCGGGGAAGGTCGTCTGCACGTGCTCGATCAGATCCGCGTCGACGAGTTTGCGCGCGAGTCCGATCGGTTGTCCGGGCGCGGCGACGACTCCGAGGACGACCGCCGGTTCGTCGTCGTACGACGACGCCTCGTCCTCGAACTCCATGTGTCGCCCTTCCGGTCGTGGTCGTCGCCCGGCGGCGACGAAGTGATCAGGCGGTGAATGTCTCGATCAGGGTGTGCTGTTCGACGGCCGACGGAGCCTGCATCCCCGGCGCCTGCTTGTCGGAGTGCGACGCACGGAACGAGTCCGACTTCAGCCACGCCAGGAAGTCCTCCCTGGCGTCGAATTCCATGGTGGACACGTACGGCAGGCCGTCGGCCTCCGGACGCATCAGTGTCGCGCGCTGCAGGCCCGGGACGCCCTTCAGCGTGCTGCGCATCGACTCCGAGAACGCTTTCTCGAATGCCTCGGCGTTCTCGGTGACATCGATGCGGTTGGTGATCACGAACATTCGTCGGCTCCTGGACTCGGGTCTGATGGTCGCCGTCATCTTACCGACACCGTGTCGGCAAGAGGGCGGCAAGGGTCAGCCGAATCGCTTCGCGAGCGCGCGCAGCGTGCCCTCGATACCCTGACCGTTCTTCTTGTCGTACCCGATCAGTTCCATGATCTTCGGGATCTTGAGCGTCGAGTAATCGAAGGTCTCGGTGACCTGGGTGGTCGTCGGCGACGTGGACACCAGTTCCCAGCGCCAGCGATGGCCCATGGGGTGCTTCCATTCGACGACCTTGTCGGTCTCGACGTCGGTCGCGGTGGACGTGATGGTGTACGGGACGCCGAACTGCTTCATCCCCACACTGAATCGCGCACCGGGGGTGAGCTTCTCCGGACCCTTGACGGGTGTGTCGCGCACCGTTCCCGACCCGTCGAGTTCGTGATGCCGGTGCGGGTTGACGACGAGGGCGAAGACGTCGGCGACCGGCGTATCGACGACGATGCGCCGGGAGACGCGGTGCGGGCCCGTGTCAACGGTGGTGACGGTGTCGGATGCCATACATCCAACGTACGCGGGCCCTGCCGGTCGGTTCGCTCAGTCGACGGAACGCTTGCGCCGCGGCTGCCACACCACCAGGGCATTCGTCCGAGGCACCGGGACCAACTCGCCGCCGCGACGGTTCCGCGACGTGGCAACCTCGTCGGAGAGTTCACGGATACGCTGCTGGAGCGCCTCGACCTGATTGCTCAGATCGATGATCCGTTTGATACCTGCGAGATTGACGCCTTCTTCCTGCGAGAGACGCTGGATCTCTCGCAGGAGTTCGACGTCGCGGGAGGAGTAACGGCGTCCGCCCCCACTCGTCCGCTGCGGGGTGACCAGACCCAGACGGTCATAGGTGCGTAGGGTCTGGGCGTGCATGCCGGCGAGCTCGGCGGCCACCGAGATCATGAAAGTCGCGCCATCGGCGTCGAAGTTCTTCTGGCCGGCCATCACTCATCGCCCCCAGTTCGCCCGTGGATCGAATCCGCTTGCCCGCTCGGCCTGATCGTAGGCGCGCATCGCCTCGATCGCGGCGTCGTCGAGCTTGTCCGGCACCGCGACCTTGACCGTGACGAGCAGGTCACCTGCCCCGCCGGACCGCTTGGGGACGCCGCGGCCACGTACGCGGAGCGTCCGGCCGTCGGTCGTGTTCGGCGGGATCTTGACCCCGACCGAACCCTCGAGGGTCGGTACCGAGACCGTCGCGCCGAGAACGAGTTCGGAGATCCGAACCGGCAACTGCACGCGAAGGTCGTTGCCGCTGCGCGTGAACTGCTTGTGCGGGGTCACGTGCACGACGACGTACAGGTCGCCCGACGGCGCTCCGCGGCGTCCGGCCTCACCCTGTCCGGCAAGCCGAATCCGTTGACCGTCTTCGACTCCTGCCGGAATGCGCACGTTGATGGTGCGGGTCCGATTCTTCACGCCGCTGCCGGAGCAGTCGCCGCACGGGTCGTCGATCCGCGAACCGGTGCCCTGGCAGTCCTGGCAGGGTTCACTGAACCCGAACGCGCCCTGGTTTCGGCTGACGAAACCGGAGCCGTTGCAGTTGGGGCACACTCGCGGGCTGGTGCCCGGCTTGGCGCCTGAACCGTGGCAGGTAGTGCACGGGGACGGGCTGGTCACCCGCAGCGGGACCGTCGTACCGAGGGCCGCGTCCTTGAAGGACAGCGTGGTCTCGGTCTCGAGATCCTTACCGCGACGCGGACGGCTGGCCGTCGACGTGCGTTGGGTTCCGCCGCCACGGTTGAAGAGACCCTCGAAAAGGTCTCCGAAACCGCCGGCGCCTCCCCCGCCGGTCTGGGCACCGCCGAACAGGTCACCGAGATCGAAGTCGTTGCCACCGGTCGTGTAGGTCGTACCGCCGTCGGGGAAGCCACCCGGGAATCCGTTGCCACCTCCGCGGAATCGTCCGCCGGCGAACATGGCCCGGGTCTCGTCGTACTCTTTGCGCTTCTCGGGATCACTGAGCACGCTGTGGGCTTCGGACACCCGCTTGAAGCGCTCTTCGGCCGCGGAATCGCCGGGATTGGCATCCGGATGCAGCTCGCGTGCGAGCTTGCGATAGGCCTTCTTGATCTCTTCAGCCGAAGCGTCAGAAGCAACGCCCAGGTCCTTGTAGAAGTCGTGTTCCAACCACTCACGTTGTGGAGCCACCAGACGTCACCTCCTCAAAAGTCTTTTGTTGTCTGGATTGATATTTCGGTTGTGTTCGTACTCTCGCCAGAGAGCCCTGAGGTGCGAGGCGCGTGCTCTCGCTCCTCGCACCCCAGGGCCACAGACGGTCGATCTATTGTGCACCGGCCTGGTCACCGGCGGGCTCGGGATCGGTGACCGTCACCATGGCGGTACGGATCACCTTCTCGCCCAGCCGGTAACCGCAGCGATACACCGCGCCGATGACGGGGTGGTCGCCGGTGCCGTCGTGCTGAACTGCCTCGTGGAGTTCAGGGTTGAACTCGTCACCCGAGGCACCGAAGGCCTCGAGGCCCTCGGTGTTCAGCACACCGGCCAGCTTGTCGGCGACGGCCCGCAGCGGACCGCTCTCGAGATCGCCGTGCTCACGGGCACGGTCGAGGTCGTCGAGAATCGGCAGGAGCTTGTCGATCAGGATCTGCTTGCCGTAGGCAACCGATCCCTGCTTCTCCTCGGCCGCGCGTCGCCGGAAGTTGGCGAACTGCGCGCGTTCCCGCTGCAGATCCGCCGTCAGTTCGGCGACCCGCGCATCTGGCGACGTCGCATCGGCCGGCTGTTCGTTGTCGGGCTCGTCCACGACGGGTTCGGCGTCGGCCGGGCCGGGGCCGGCGGCCGGCTCGTCGCGCACCTCACCCGTTTCCGGGTCGATGCGACGACGGTCGGTCACCGTCACCGGCTCCTCGCCGGACCCATTCGTCGAATGGGATCCTGCGGTCACTTGTTCTCCTTGGCGTCGGCGTCGTCCACGACCTCGGCGTCGACGACATCGGACTCGCTGTCGGCGGCTGCGCCGGCTTCACCGTTGGGGGATTCCGCAGCGGCGTTGGCGTAGATCGCCTGGCCGAGAGCCTGCGACTCCTCCGACAGCTTCTCGATCGCGGTCTTGATCGCGGCCGAGTCGGTGCCCTTCAGCGCTTCCTTCGCGTCGGCGACCGCAGCCTCGACCTTTTCCTTCACGTCGGCCGGGACCTTGTCCTCGTTGTCCTTGAGGAACTTCTCGGTCTGGTGGACCAGCGACTCCGCCTGGTTGCGGGTCTCGGCCTCCTCACGACGCTTGCGATCCTCGTCGGCGTGAGCCTCCGCGTCCTTGATCATGCGGTCGATCTCGTCCTTGCTCAGGCCGGAACCCTCCTGGATGCGGATCGAGTTCTCCTTGCCGGTGCCCTTGTCCTTCGCGGTGACGTGCACGATGCCGTTGGCGTCGATGTCGAAGGTCACCTCGATCTGCGGGACACCCTGCGGCGCAGGTGCGATGCCGCCCAGCTCGAAGCTGCCGAGCAGCTTGTTGTGCGAGGCGATCTCGCGCTCGCCCTGGTACACCTGGATCTGCACCGACGGCTGGTTGTCCTCGGCCGTGGTGTAGGTCTCCGACCGCTTGGTCGGGATGGTGGTGTTGCGCTCGATCAGCTTGTGCATCACGCCACCCTTGGTCTCGATGCCGAGGGACAGCGGGGTGACGTCGAGCAGCAGCACGTCCTTGACCTCACCGCGGAGAACACCGGCCTGCAGGGCGGCGCCCACGGCGACGACCTCGTCCGGGTTGACACCCTTGTTGGGCTCGCGGCCACCGGTCAGTTCCTTCACCAGATCGGTGACGGCCGGCATACGGGTCGAGCCACCGACGAGCACGACATGGTCGATGTCGCCGACGGAGATGCCCGCATCCTTGATGACGGCCTGGAACGGGGCGCGGGTGCGCTCGAGCAGATCAGAGGTGATCCGCTGGAACTCGCTGCGCGAGAGCTGTTCGTCGAGGAACAGCGGGTTCTTGTCGGCGTCGACGGTGATGTAGGGCAGGTTGATCGAGGTGCTCTGCGAACTCGACAGTTCGATCTTCGCCTTCTCGGCAGCCTCACGCAGACGCTGCAGAGCCATCTTGTCCTTGGTCAGGTCGATGCCCGAGGTGGACTTGAACTTCTCGACGAGCCAGTCGACGACGCGCTGATCCCAGTCGTCACCACCGAGGTGGTTGTCACCGGAGGTCGCGCGGACCTCGACCACACCGTCGCCGATCTCGAGCAGCGAGACGTCGAAGGTGCCGCCACCGAGGTCGAAGACCAGGATGGTCTGTTCCTTCTCACCCTTGTCGAGTCCGTACGCCAGCGCGGCCGCGGTGGGCTCGTTGACGATGCGGAGCACGTTGAGGCCGGCGATCTGGCCGGCTTCCTTGGTGGCCTGACGCTGGGCGTCGTTGAAGTATGCGGGCACGGTGATCACGGCGTCGGTGACGTCTTCACCGAGGTACGCCTCGGCGTCGCGCTTGAGCTTCATGAGCGTGCGCGCGCTGATCTCCTGCGGGGTGTACTTCTTGTCGTCGATCTCGATCGTCCAGTTGCCCTCACCCATGTGGCGCTTGACCGAGCGGATGGTGCGGTCGACGTTGGTGACCGCCTGGTTCTTGGCCGGCTGACCGACGAGTACTTCTCCGTTACGCGCGAAGGCGACCACGGACGGCGTGGTCCGCGAGCCCTCGGCGTTGGCGATGACCGAAGCTTCGCCACCCTCGAGCACCGAAACCACGGAGTTGGTGGTGCCGAGGTCGATTCCAACAGCACGAGACATGTTTGGCTTCCTCCTAGTTTGTGGGTGTGCACCCAAGTCCTTGTGCCCCCGCGGCCTGAGACGCGGGGATGATGTCCGAACCCTGCGCGAGGTGGACTTCAGTGCGTCCGACTCATGTCCTACTGAATTCGGAGCGGCGAGTCAAACCTACTTGAGTCTGGATCGCTCAGGTTTCTCGAAGTGTGTAACGGGGGTCCCACGGGGTTTGTTCCCGCGCCGCCGGGAAAAGTTGAGCGGATTTCACTCAAGCCGTGTGGTCCTTGACACACCGGCCGCCACCGTGCAGATTTCAACAGGAAGCAAGCGATTCCACTTCGACGAATCCGAGGACCCGCACATGACGCTGCCCCGACCGACGACCGCCGAACCCGGCTCCGCTCCGATACGTCCCTATCGGATCGCCGTGTGGGGTCCCGGCGAAGTCGGCGGCGCGGTCATCCGTGCCGCGGTCGCCGACCCGGCGTTCGAGGTCGTCGGTGCGCTGGTGCACAACCCGAAGAAGGACGGCAAGGACATCGGTGAGCTGGTGCGCACCGATCCGATCGGGATCGCCGCCACCAGAGACCGCGAGGCCTTCAAGGAGCTCGACGTGGACTGCGTCGTCCTCACCCCCGCACCGGCCGCGGTGATCAAAGGGCTCGACGACGACGTCATCGATCTGCTCGAGTCCGGGAAGAACGTCGTGGCGACCGCCGCTTATCACAACGTGTCGATGCCGAACTGGCTCAGCCCCTTCCGCAAGTCCCCGCAGCGCATGCTCGAGGCGTGCCGCACCGGCGGCGCCACCCTGCACGGGACCGGTGTCCATCCGACGTTCATCGTCGAACGGGTCGCGATGACGATGGCCAAGGCGATGTCGTCGGTGAGTCATGTGCGATCCGTCGAGGCTGTCGACTTCTCCCGTGCCGGATCCATGTGGGGCGGCCTGGAAGCACTGGGTTTCGGCGCCGACCTGGACTCCCTCAGCGCCGAGTCCCCGGTCGCGCGCGGCGGCGACATCTACTACGGCGACCTCACCGGCAACGTCGCGCACGCGTTGTACGGCGCGGACAGTGCCGAGGTCAGGGTCGAGACCTCATTGCGCGGACTGCCCGCCGAACGTGACGCCCAGGTCGGTGCGACGACCATCAGGAAGGGCACCGCTGCGGCCCTGCATTTGACTCATCGCGGCTACCTCGGCGACCACCACTTCTTCACGAACGAGGAATGCTGGTATCTCGCTTCGGTACCCACTCAGCCCGCTCGCTCCGCTCCCGGCGCCGAACTCGTGTACCGGGGCGATGACCTGCCGTTCGGCGGGTTCACCAGCCCGATCGCGTACACGCTGGTCATCAGCGGCGAACCGGCCGAGATGCGGGCACAACTCGAGTTCGGCATCGGGTCCGGGCACACCAACCCGATCACGACGGCGTCGGTGCGGGCCGTGCTCGATGCCGTCCCGGCGGTGGTCGAGGCCGAACCGGGCATCCTCGTCGACGACGTGGGCCCCCACTACCGGCACGACGACCGGGTCCGACTCCCGTGAGCCAGGAGCCGATGAGCCACGAGGCGCGGCCGGAGGTCGCCGCGTGGAACGGCCTGGTCGACGCACTCCGGACCGCCGGCGACAAGCTCGCGGCCGACACCGCCGACCTCGATTCGGCCGAGCAGGCGGACGGGTTCCGTGCACTGGTCCGCGGGCTGTCGAATCAGTTGTCGCGCTTGGAAGCCGACCGTGAACGTCCCGAGTTGGTGCCGTTCAACGGGTGGCGACACAAGTTCCTGATGGACAATCCCGACTTCAAATACTGGGTCACCGAGGTCCGCGGGGACCGCACCTACCGCATCCGCGGGAACCGCGGGGATGCGTCGTACCTGTCGGTGACCGTCTACAAGCGGACCGGCGGCATCGGCTCGGAGGCGACAGCCCGCATCGACAGCGACGCCATCGGATTCGACGACGACGGCGGCTTCGAGATCGTGGTCGGCGGTACCGCGCCGGGTGCCGGGGACTGGCTGGACCTTCCGGAACGCTCCGGGGCGATCTGGGTCAGGTTCTTCCACGGCGATGTCGCACACGACGAATTGGGCTGGTGCAGTATCGAACCGGTGGTCGAACCGCCGGTTCCGCCGTCGATCGATCCGGACAGGTTCACTTCTGCGCTGGGCACGTTGGCGGCCACGACGTCCATGCTGCCGACGATCTTCGAGATCTCGACGAAGGACGATCTCGATCCGCCCAACACCCTGCGGCACTGGTCGGAGATGGCCGGGGGCGCGGTGTTCACCGAACCGGGCATCCACTACGTCCGCGGTGGCTGGCAGCTCCAACCGGATCAGGCGCTGGTCATCGAGGGCGACACCGTCGAGTGCCGGTATTGGAACATCCTGGCCTACAGCCGATTCCTGAACTCCCTCGACTTCCGGTACCGGCCGGTGTCGTACACCGGTGCCACCGCCACGGTGGTCGACGGTCGCTACCGCTTCGTCGTCGCGGCCGAGGATCCCGGTGTCGGAGACTGGATCGATTCCGAGGGAAGGGACTTCGGCATCGTCGTCATTCGTTTTCTCCAACCGACGGACACCCCTCCCCTGCCCTCGGTGCGGGTGGTGCAGCTCCACGAACTGCGAGGTGAATGATGGTCGCCTGGACCCCGCCACCGCGCACAGCGGTCGCCGAGAACATCTATGCGGCAGCGGAAGCCGATCGCGCTGCACGACCCGATCGGTATCGGCTGGGCGCCGGCGCGGTCGATGCGATCGTCGAACGGGCCACCGCGAAGCACGGGGTCGAGGGTCTGGGCGAGCCGGCGCAGTGGCGTCCCGGCCTGGAGCAGTACCTGGAATCGGCCGGCGAGGACGGGCGGTTGAACGCCGTCGGCGTCCGGAATGCGCAGGACGCGGTGATCGGAAAGCTGCGGGCGCGCTCCATCTTCGACAAGACCCTGCGGGAGAACCCCTCGGTGAGTGAGCGTGATGTGCTCCCGCCGATCGTGATCATCGGGGGCTGGCGCACCGGGACGACGTTCCTGTATCGGCTGATGGCCCGCGATCCCCGTCTCCGCGCGCCACGCCCGGTGGAGTTGTACGCCCCGTGGCGGGTTGCACAGCTGTCGCCGGACGAGCGCGAGCAGCTGATCGAAACCCAGGCCGCCGAGCCCAATCCACTGCACATGCTGAATCCGGCGATGGCCGCGGTCCACGATTCCGGGCCGGCACTGCCCGAAGAGTGCGTGCTCGGAATGGGCACGACCATGCGCAACTGGGCGTTCAGCTCGACGATGCGCCTCGACAGTTACTCGCGCTGGCTGGCGGAACAGGACTTCGCCGGCGAGTACGCGGCGCACCGCACGATGCTGCAGATCCTCGACGATGGTTCCCGACGACGCTGGCTGCTGAAGGCACCGGCCCACACTCCCGAACTCGCCGACCTCGCACAGACATATCCCGGAGTCTGCATCGTTCATCTTCACCGCGACATCGTGGAAACCGTGGCCTCCGGCGCGAGTCTGTTCGCGACATACCGGTCGACCTACAGCGACGACGTCGACGGGCACGACGTCGGGCGGTTCCAGATCCAGCAGTCCGAGTTGTGGTTCCGGCGGGCACTCGAATTTCGCGACTCCCCTGCAGCCGGATCGGCGACCGTCCTCGACATCGACTACCAGGACCTGGTGTCCCGACCCGAGGAGACCGTCGGCCGGGTTTATGCCGCGGCCGATGTCGAACCCCCCGACATCTCGTCGATGCTCATCGAGCACAACGCCGAGCAACCGCGGCACAGCAAGGGCAGACATCGTTACGGTCCCGAGGAATTCGGGATCGACCCCGGAGCCTTGCGCGAACGGATGGCGTTCTACACCGACGTCGTCGCCGAGTGGACGTCGCACCCGGTGTCCTGAGGGCAGGACGACGACCGGTTGCACTTGTGTATCCGACGAGCCGATTTCTCGCCCGCACACCGTCGAACGGGGTTACCGTCGCGGTGTCGGACTCGGGAGGTCGAGATGGGCGAGGTCACGTCGGTAGAGGCCGAGACGGATGTCCGGTGGGTGCCGTGGCGGGTGGCGCCACATTCGGGTTTCGAAGTCGACGATCCCACGGGCAAGGGCAGCGTCCGGGTGGTCCAGGTCGACGATCGGCAGTTCGTCGTACTCAACACCTTTCGTTACTCGGACCCGGATGTCGAGAAGGACCTGTCGACGCGACTGGTCCGCAGCGGGATGAGTGACGCCCGGGCACGCGCGGCAGTTGACGACGCGCGGACTTTCGTCCCACGTGAGGACAATCCCACGGATCTGGCGTCGGTCCCGCGCTTCATGCGGTGGTTCGAGGACTCGTACGGGCGGCACACGCTAGCCGCGATGATCCATGACGAGCTCATCAGCGACGCGGTCAACTCCGGCGCGCTGCAGAGTGACACGCTCTCCGACCGCTTCTTCCGGGAGATGATGCGTACTTCCGGGGTCCCCTGGCTGAAGCGCTGGCTCATGTGGTCCGCGGTGGCGCTCCGCACCCGTTGGGTCGCAGGCGGTTACCGCCGGTGGAGCATCGTGCTGTGGCTGTTGCTCAGCGTCGTCGGGATCACTGCGACGGTCGGTTCCGCGGGCGCGTTGCTGTTCGACTGGCCGTGGCCGGTGTCGTCGCCGGCGTGGTCGCTCGTGGTGGCACTGCTGATGATCTTCGTCGCCGCACCGCTGTGGGGGCGACAGTGGGCCGCCAGCCTCATCGCCGCGGTCGGTGCGTTGTGGCTCGTGCCCGCCGCTGCGGTGACGAGTCTCGCCTGGCTTGTGTACGTGGTGCTGGAGAGGATCGCCCGGGATCTGGGGCTTCGGTGACAAGGGCGGGGCGTCGTCCGGTGGTCCGGACGACGCCCCGCTCTGGTGTGTTCCGACGTCAGGCCGCGCTGACCTGTTCTCCCGCTGCGGGTTCCAGTGCCTGCGCGACGATCTCGGCGACATCGGTCATCGGACGCACGTCGAGGGCGTCGAGAACCTCAGCCGGCACGTCGTCGAGGTCGGGTTCGTTGCGCTGCGGGATGAAGACGCTCTTCAGCCCGTTGCGCTGTGCGGCGAGCAGTTTCTGCTTGACCCCGCCGATCGGCAGGACACGCCCGTTCAGCGTGACCTCACCGGTCATGCCGACCTCGGCACGCACCCGTCGACCCGTCGCCATCGACACCAGTGCGGTGACCATGGTGACGCCCGCACTCGGCCCGTCCTTGGGCACCGCTCCGGCCGGAACATGCACGTGGATGGTCTTGTTGAGCAACTCCGGGTCGACGCCGAGCTGCTCCGCGTGCGCCCGCACGTACGACAGCGCGATCTGTGCCGACTCCTTCATCACGTCGCCGAGCTGGCCGGTCAGCTTCAGTCCGGGATCGCCGTCGGTGGCGTTGACCTCGATGAAGAGGACATCACCACCCATTCCCGTGACGGCGAGACCCGTTGCGACACCGGGGACTGCGGTTCGTTCGGCCGATTCCGGGGTGAACCGGGGACGGCCGAGGTAGTCGCGCAGGTCCGGCTCGTCGATGGTGATCGGTGCGCTCGCCTTACCCTGCGCGAGGTTGGTCGCCGCCTTGCGCAGCGCCTTTGCGAGAAGCCGTTCGAACTGTCGCACACCGGGTTCCCGGGTGTAGTTCGCCGCGATCTCGCGGAGCGCCGCGTCGGTGACGGTCACCTCGTCGGTGGTGAGTGCCGCACGCTCGGCCTGCCTGGGCAGCAGGTAGTCGCGCGCGATGGCAACCTTGTCGTCCTCGGTGTAGCCGTCGAGGGTGACCAGTTCCATGCGGTCGAGCAGGGCCGACGGGATGTTCTCGATGACGTTGGCGGTCGCGAGGAACAGGACGTCGGACAGGTCGAGATCGAGGTCCAAGTAGTGGTCGCGGAAGGTGTGGTTCTGCGCGGGGTCGAGGACCTCGAGCAGCGCCGCGGCCGGGTCACCCCGGTAGTCCGAGCCGACCTTGTCGATCTCGTCCAGCAGCACAACGGGATTCATCGATCCCGCCTCGCCGATGGCACGCACGATGCGGCCGGGCAACGCACCGACGTAGGTGCGCCGGTGCCCGCGGATCTCCGACTCGTCGCGCACACCTCCGAGGGCGACGCGCACGAACTTGCGGCCCAGGGCCCGGGCGACACTCTCGCCGAGCGACGTCTTGCCGACGCCGGGCGGACCGGCCAACACCATGACGGCACCCGATCCACGTCCGCCGACGACCTGCAGGCCGCGTTCGGCGCGTCGTGCTCGCACCGCGAGGTACTCGACGATGCGGTCCTTCACGTCGTCGAGGCCGTGGTGGTCGGCATCGAGGATCTCGCGGGCCCCCTTGATGTCCGTGGAATCCTCGGTGCGGGTGTTCCACGGCAGGTCGAGGACGGTGTCGAGCCAGGTGCGGATCCACCCGGTCTCCGGCGACTGGTCGCTGGCGCGTTCGAGTTTGCCCACCTCCCGGAGTGCGGCTTCGCGCACCTTCTCGGGCAGGTCGGCTTCGTCGATGCGCGACCGGTAGTCGTCGGCACCCTCGGGTTCGTCCTCGCCGAGTTCCTTGCGGATGGCGGCGAGTTGCTGACGAAGGAGGAATTCCTTCTGCTGCTTGTCCATTCCCGCACGGACGTCCTCGGCGATCTTCTCGCTGACCTCGGACTCGGCGAGATGGTCGCCGGTCCACTCGATCAGCAGGCGCAGGCGCGCGGCCGTGTCGGGTGTTTCGAGGAGCTCACGTTTCTGCTCGTCGGTGAGCCAGGATGCGTAGCCCGAGGTGTCGGCGAGGTCTGACGGGTCGGTCATCTTGTTGACCGCATCGATGAGCTGCCACGCCTCGCGACGCTGCAGCATCGCCAAGACGAGTTTCTTGTACTCGCCGGCCAGGGTCCGGACCTCGTCGGTGACCTCGGAGTCTTCGACCTCGGTCACATCGACCCACAGCGCCGCGCCGTGGCCGGGCGTACCGGTCCCGATCTGAGCCCGCTGCTCACCCTTGACGACGGCGGCCAGTCCACCGCCGGGGATACGCCCGACCTGCACGATCGAGGAGATCACCCCGTAGGTGGGATACCGGTCGTCCAGGCGTGGGGCGACCAGCAGTTTTCCGGTCTCGCTCGCCCGCGCGGCGTCGACGGTGGCCTGAGCGGCATCATCGAGCGGGATCGGCACGACCATGCCGGGCAGGACGACAACGTCCGGGACGAAGAGGACCGGCAGTGAATATGTCTGCGACATGAAACCTCCAGAGTTAAGCCTGACCGACTCAACTGAGGTGGCTGGAAGTTTGTTCCCGCGTGGTTTATGCCAGGGGCGAACGAAGAGTCACTCCCAACTGAACCCATCCGGATCGACGAACTGCCCGGCGTCACCGCCGATCATCAGCCGATGCGACCCGGAACCCGCGGCGTCGACGCCGGCATCCTTGGCCGCGGCTTTCCGGCCGTAGAGCGCGAGTTTCACCGAGTCCGGGCCGCTCTCGAACTCGACGTACTTGCGGCCGTAGCTCTTGCCGACCACGAACCCCCGGTCCACGTAGAACTGCTTGGTGGCCGCGACGTCGTCGACGCCGAGCAGCAGGACCAGGTCGTCGAACTCCCGGGCCCGTGCACCGGTCGGCTTCTTCGACGAGCTGGCGACCTTCCAGATCGCGCCGTCGGGCGCCTGGACCACGCCGCCGTAGCCCCAGAAGGACTTCTTGGCGGGCTTGAGCACGGTGGCGCCGGCGTCGATCGCGGGTTCGAGGAAGGAATCGGCGACCGTCGGGTCGGCGACCACGAGCGAGATCACGAAACCGCGAAAGCCTTGGCTCGGCGATGCGGCGGCCTGGAACCGCAGCCGATCGCCGAGTCCGAAAGCCTTGTCGTAGAAGACCTCCGCAGCGCTGATGTCCGGAACTTCGAGGGTGAGTGCGTTGATGTTCGTCATGCTTCGACGCTATGGCGCGTCGAAGCGTTCGCGCTTCTCGATTCCTGATCGATCGGTTCTGGTCAAGCGCTCACGAGCGTTCGGCTGGCTTCGATACGGCTCGTCGCAAGCTCCTCGCCTACTCAACCAGCAGGCGGATCGATCGGCAGCAGGGGTGGTTCAGCCCGGGAGGTCGGCCGCCACGCGGGCCGTGAAGACGACGACCTGCGCCACGACCAGTACCGCCAGTCCGACGGCGAACGCCGCCGCCGTGACGACCACCCCTGCGGAAGCCTTCAGCGCATCCCATACCGACTTCAGCGTCATGACCGATCCCCGAGTCGCGTGGCGAACAAGCGGTCTATGGACGGGTGTCGGCGGACCGACATCGAGTCGAGGGGCATGGGCTGACCTCCGTGCGGACAAATATCCCGGACGACGGTGTCCGGGGTCACATATGTACCACACATTAGTTGATACCGCGACTAAATTTGACGTTGGAGTCAGCGGGTCGACTCGCCGAGTCTCACTCCGGGGCAGTCCGAGAGCCGCCTCGGCCACGAACCACGGGGAACGCAACGCACACGCCAACATCCGAGGAGCTTGCATGTCGGTCCTGTCCCCCACCTCCACCCGCCAGCCGCTGGGCCGCGCCATCGCCCGGATCGCGCTCGGAGCAATCCTGGCGATCGCCGGCATCGGTCACCTGACCGCACAACGCGACGAGTTCCAGGCACAGGTCCCCGACTGGGTGCCGTTCAGCAAGGACTTCGTGGTCCTGGCCTCGGGTGGGGTGGAGATCGCATTGGGCGCAGCCCTCATCGCTCTCCCGCGTCATCGCAAGATCGTCTCGTGGATCGTTGCGGCATTCTTCGTCGCGGTGTTCCCCGGCAACATCCACCAGTACGTCGAAAACATCGACGCCTTCGGCCTCGACACCGACCAGAAGCGGCTCACGCGCCTGTTCTTCCAGCCGGTCCTGGTGCTGTGGGCGATCGCGGCCGGAACCGGGAAGCGTTCCGACTAGCGGCGACGGGTGCACGCATCCTGGCAAGCGGTGTCCATCCCGGCCCGGACCTGCGGCCGGAAGCCGGCGCCCGAGCTGATCGTCAGAGCGGCGACGAGCCCCCCGACAGCGCAACCCGCTGCACAGATGTACATCGCCGTCCGGAAGCCGTCGCCGAGAGGCTCGCCCGGTCCGGCGTCGATCCCGGCCACCGCGGGCAACACCGCCACCGCCAGCAGACCGGCCACGCGGGCCACCGCGTTGTTCACGCCCGACGCGGTCCCGGCCAGCGCATCGTCGACCGCACCGAGGGCAGCCGACGTCAGGGGCGCGACGGTCACCGTCATCCCGAGCCCGAACACCAGGACGCCGGGCAGCACATGAGCCAGGTAGTCCGTGCCCGGCTGCACGCGCGTCATGAGCGCGAAGCCACCCGCGGCGATCAGCGGGCCGACGGTCATCGGTAGCCGCGGCCCGGTGGTCTGGGCCAGCCTGCCCACCAGCGGAGAACCGAACAGCATGATGAACGTGCTCGGGAACATCGCCGCACCGGCTTCGAACGCCGAGTATCCGAGGCTCTGCTGCAGTTGCAGGGCAAGCAGGAACAGTGCGCCGCCCAGGCCCGCGTACACCAGCAGCGTCGTCAGGTTGGCGCCGGTGAACTGCGACGATCGAAACAGCCTCAGCGACAACAACGGCGACCGCACCCGCGTCTCGATGACCACGAACGCGACGAGAGCCGCCACACCCGCGAGACCGGCGGTCGTCGTACCGGCGGACCAGCCGCTCGACGGGCCCTCGATCAGCGCGTAGATGACGCCAGCGAGACCGAGCGTCATCGTCACCGCGCCCGCGACGTCGAGTCGACGCGGCGCGGACGGATCGCGGGACTCGGGCACATGCCGAATCGAGATGACCAGCGCACCCACCGCCAGCGGCACACTCAGGAAAAAGGTCCAGCGCCACGACGCCGCGTCGACGAGCCACCCGCCGACGAACGGTCCCAGCGCACTGGTCGCGCCCGACATCCCGGCCCACAGACCCACGGCCGCACCGCGATCCGACGGCGCGATCTCCGCGTTGATGAGTGCGAGGCTGCCCGGCACGACAGCCGCTGCCGCGACGCCCTGAACGAGCCGTGCGACCACCAGCCACTCGACGGACGGCGCCACCCCGCAGCCGATCGTCGCCACCGCGAACATCGCCAGGCCCCCGGTGAAGACGAGCCGACGGCCGTACCGGTCACCGGCGACGCCTCCCAACAGCAGAAGTGAGCTCAACGTCAGCAGATAGCCGTCGAGTACCCACTGCTGTCCACGCAGACCGGTGTCGAGGTCGCGGGCGATCGACGGCAGCGCGACGTTCACGACCGTGCCGTCGAGGAATGCGACGCCCGACCCCAGGACCGCGGCGACGAGCAGCCACCGCCCCGCCGGCGACGCAGCGCGAATGCCGACCGGTTCTTCCGCCGAACGGTTCGCGATCATGTCTGCCTTCCCGAGACCGGGGTCGCCGTCTCCCCAGGGTCATGGTCAGAACGTTGACGCGCAACCGTCGCCGTCAGCGACGCATATCGGCAGCGATGGCGTCGACCAGTCCGACGAACTGGTGTCCGCCGGTCTCGTGACGATGGAGCTGGGCGTCGGGAAGCAGCGCGGCGTTGAGATCCAGGTGGCCGATCGGGACTTCTTCGTCGTCGACGCAGTGGTGCAGGGACAGTGCGACATGGCGCGGTGGTGGTCCGGTGAAGTCGTACTCCTCCATGGCCCACCCGTCCGGCCCCCAGTTCGGCATCGCCAGGAGGACAGCGCGTCTCGGTCCGGCATACGCCGGCTCCGCCAGCAGGTGCAGCAGCACCGACGCCCCGAACGAGTGGGCCACGAGCAGGTCGTCGGCATCCATCGTCGACAGCCGTGCGCGCAGTGGGTCGGCCCACGCCTGCAGGGACATGTCGCCGGCGGAGAACTCGGGCATGTCGACGGGCACATCGAGCGCTGTGCCCAGGCCGGCGGCGATCGGCCGGTCGTCGGTGAACCCACCAGCACCGTGGATGAACAACAAATGTGTCTGACTCATCGATCCTCCTCGAACTCGTGCGTCACCGGGTTCGACTCGCGCAGACGCGCGATCTCATCGCAGGGTTGCGCTCCTCTTGACTCAGCCTGGATGCACCGATGTGGTGTGCCGGTGGTGGTGGAGGGTGTTGTGGGCGTGCGGTTTTGGGGGTGGTGGTATGTGGGCGTGGGTGGTCTGCCGATCTCGGAATGTCGGCTTGTTTCACTGGGTGTCCTGGTTGGGCCCGGGGGTGGGCGGGGTTGGTAGGGGTTTACGCGGGTTTTCGATGGTGGGTGTGGTCGAAGAGGTTCTGCCAGTACGGTTGCCAGGGCCAGTCGCGGGGTAGGTGCAAGGTCACGCGGCGTGCTGAGCGGGAGATGCGGGCGGCGATGCTGATCAGGGTGCGGCGCACGGTGGCGGTGGTGGCGGTGGTCATCCCGGCCACACATCCCGCGGCGCGGGAGAGGTTGAACGCGATGACTGCGCAGGTCAGCCAGGCGTTGTTCGCGGCGAACTGTGCCGAGGGCAGGTGGGCCAGGGGCCCGTTTTTGAGGTCGGCGTGGACGTTTTCGATGATGGCGTGTCCGCGGTGGATGGCGTCGGCGGTGACCGGATCGGGGTCGGGTTGGCTGGTGAAAAACGCGTGGTAGCGCCAGATCGGGAACAACTCGCCGGTCTGGGTGCTTTGTTCGTCGGGTACTCGCCGCACGATCAGGTGACCAGGCACTGGCTTCTTGCCGCTCATGTTGCCGGTGAATGCGGTGAACGGGGTGGCCGCGACCTGGGCGCGGTGGACCACGGTGTGGGTGTCGGGGTCATAGACCGGGCGGGTGTAGGTGATCGGTGTCCAGGCGGTGGCGTCGATGTTGGCGATGGCGCGCAGGACGTCGGGTTGGCGCCGCAGGGTGATCGAGACGTGCGCACCGTGGGCCAGGCAGGCGCGGACCATGTCGTAGGAGTAGAACGCGGAATCGGCACGCACCAGCACTGGTGGTGCAGTGGTGGTGGGCCTCAGACGGGTGAGCGTCTTCAGTGCTGAGGTGATCATTGACGCTGCGCCGTGCGAGGAACCGCGAGCACCGCGGCGTAGGCGCTGCCCACAGATCACCGGGGCCCGTCCTGGGGCGGTGAGCGTGGTCAGCAACACGTTGAGTCCGCGGGTGCCGGTGTAACCGACCTGCGCGCCCTGTTTGCCATAGCCGTGGACCTCGATGACAGTGTCATCGATGTCGAGCATCACCGAGGCGCTGGGATTACTGAGATCACCGAGCAGGCTGGTCTGTCGTGTCAGTTCGCCGAGAAACCGGGTGGCGACTGCGTCGAGTTGGCGGGTGTGGCCGTAGGTGAACATCCGCAGAAACGATCCCAGCGTGGACGGTGCGTAGGTGCGGTCGAACAGGGTACCCATCGCTCCGTGACGCAGCACACCCATGTCGGCGATGCTGTCCGCACCCATGACCATGCCGGTGACCAGCGCCGATACCTTCGCTCCTGGGTGGGCGCCTTTGTCGGTGGGGATCGTGAGCCACTCGTCGGCCAGGTCGGCCAAGCTGCACGAGGTGGCCAAGCCCATCACCGGCACGACCCCCGCTGCGGCGATCAGGTTCGGGTCGTCGAACGAGGCTGCTGCTACCGGGTTGGTATGAGAGAATCGCATCTGCGAGATGCCTTTCTTCGTGCCTGAATGTGTTCCTTAGACAAGTCCCATTCTTGCACTGCAGCAAGGCATCTCGCTTCTCAACACCCCATCAAACACCAGAAACCTCACCCCAAATCGGTGCATCCAGGCTCAGGGAGCAGGGGCGGACGTGGCGCCCGACCCCGCCAGCAGCAACCCGACCATCGCCTTGGCATCCGCTTCGGTGTAGCCGGGTCCGACGATGCAGAGGTTGCCGATCGCACGCAGGAACGTCACGGGGCTGACGTCCTTGCTGACCTCACCCGACTCTTGAGCCCGCTCGACCAGCGACGCGAACGCCGGAACGAGACTGTCGAAGATCAACGCGTGCAGGTTGTTCAGGCTCGGATCGTCCGAACTCAGAGCATCACTCAACCCGTGTTTGGTGACCAGGAAGTCGGTGAACGCCGAGGTCCAGCGACACAACGCATCCGTCGGAGGCACGTCGTCGGCGATCAATTTCTCGGCCAGTGCGACGCACTCCTCGACCTGATGGCGGTACACCGCGGTCACCAGGTCGGCGCGCGTCGGGAAGTGCCGATACACAGTGCCGACACCCACACCGGCACGCTTGGCGATGTCGCGGACCGGCGCTTGCACCCCGGTTTCGACGAAGGCCGCCGCAGCCGCATCCAGCAGCGCCTCACGGCTTCGTTCTGCACGTAGTTGACGTGCGGTTTTCGACTCCGACACAGTTCACCCCTTGCTCGCGGAACACTGTTCCGATAGGTTGGCGGAACAGTGTTCCGTCAAGATTATCGCAACCCTTCCGCGAGAGAAGCCATCATGTCCACTCCCCTGCTCGAACGTCGAATCGTCGCCGTCAAGCCGCTCATCGTGCCCACCACCGATCGCCCGGTCCCTCTTGCCGTGAAGGTCACCGCACCGGTCGACGGGGACAACCTTCCACTCATTGTGTTCTCGCACGGCAACGCGTGGTCCATGGACGGTTACGAACCGCTCGTGGACCGTTGGGCTGCTGCGGGATTCGTGGTCGTGAACCCCACCCACCTCGACTCCCGGCGCCACGGAATCGGATTCGACGACCCGCGGTTCGTCGACATCTGGCGCATCCGGATCAGCGACGTTCACGCCGTCATCGATCATCTCGACGACATCCTCTCGACCGCCGGTCATGACCTCGGCACCCGGGCCGACACATCGAAGCTTGCAGCCGTCGGACATTCCTGGGGCGGGCAGACGGTCGGCACACTTCTCGGAGCACGCGTCATCGACGTCGATGGTGTTGTCGGCAAAGACTTCTCACATCCGTCAGTACGCGCGGGAGCTCTCATCGCGACCGCGGGAACCGGCGACAGCCTCACCGACTTCGCGCGCGAACACCTGCCGTTCATGCGACCGGACTTCAGCCGGATGTCCACGCCGGCTCTGGTCATCGCGGGCGGAAAAGATGACTCGGCGTTGTCGACCCGCGGCCCAGAGTGGCTCACCGACGCCTACCACCTCAGCCCGGGGCCCAAGCGGCTGCTCTACATCGACGACGGCGAGCACACCCTGGGAGGGATTGCCGGAGAAGCGGTTCACGAGACCACCGACGAGGACCCGCGGCGGGTCGAACTGGTCGCAGACGCCGTATCCGCCTACCTGCTGGACGTATTCGGCCTCAGCACAGGCGAATGGGAGAAGATCGCCGTCGGCGCTGCGGAGGGTGCGTACAGCATCGACGGCAAGTAGCCCTTCGAGGCTCGTCGCTATCGCTCCTCGCACCTCAGGGAACAGGAGGCCGCACCAACCCTCCTCGCACCTCAGGGAACGGGAGGCCGCACCAACCCTCCTCGCACCTCAGCCTGGATGCACCGATTTGGGGTGAGGTTTCTGGTGTTTGATGGGGTGTTGAGAAGCGAGATGCCTTGCTGCAGTGCAAGAATGGGACTTGTCTAAGGAACACATTCAGGCACGAAGAAAGGCATCTCGCAGATGCGATTCTCTCATACCAACCCGGTAGCAGCAGCCTCGTTCGACGACCCGAACCTGATCGCCGCAGCGGGGGTCGTGCCGGTGATGGGCTTGGCCACCTCGTGCAGCTTGGCCGACCTGGCCGACGAGTGGCTCACGATCCCCACCGACAAAGGCGCCCACCCAGGAGCGAAGGTATCGGCGCTGGTCACCGGCATGGTCATGGGTGCGGACAGCATCGCCGACATGGGTGTGCTGCGTCACGGAGCGATGGGTACCCTGTTCGACCGCACCTACGCACCGTCCACGCTGGGATCGTTTCTGCGGATGTTCACCTACGGCCACACCCGCCAACTCGACGCAGTCGCCACCCGGTTTCTCGGCGAACTGACACGACAGACCAGCCTGCTCGGTGATCTCAGTAATCCCAGCGCCTCGGTGATGCTCGACATCGATGACACTGTCATCGAGGTCCACGGCTATGGCAAACAGGGCGCGCAGGTCGGTTACACCGGCACCCGCGGACTCAACGTGTTGCTGACCACGCTCACCGCCCCAGGACGGGCCCCGGTGATCTGTGGGCAGCGCCTACGCCGCGGTGCTCGCGGTTCCTCGCACGGCGCAGCGTCAATGATCACCTCAGCACTGAAGACGCTCACCCGTCTGAGGCCCACCACCACTGCACCACCAGTGCTGGTGCGTGCCGATTCCGCGTTCTACTCCTACGACATGGTCCGCGCCTGCCTGGCCCACGGTGCGCACGTCTCGATCACCCTGCGGCGCCAACCCGACGTCCTGCGCGCCATCGCCAACATCGACGCCACCGCCTGGACACCGATCACCTACACCCGCCCGGTCTATGACCCCGACACCCACACCGTGGTCCACCGCGCCCAGGTCGCGGCCACCCCGTTCACCGCATTCACCGGCAACATGAGCGGCAAGAAGCCAGTGCCTGGTCACCTGATCGTGCGGCGAGTACCCGACGAACAAAGCACCCAGACCGGCGAGTTGTTCCCGATCTGGCGCTACCACGCGTTTTTCACCAGCCAACCCGACCCCGATCCGGTCACCGCCGACGCCATCCACCGCGGACACGCCATCATCGAAAACGTCCACGCCGACCTCAAAAACGGGCCCCTGGCCCACCTGCCCTCGGCACAGTTCGCCGCGAACAACGCCTGGCTGACCTGCGCAGTCATCGCGTTCAACCTCTCCCGCGCCGCGGGATGTGTGGCCGGGATGACCACCGCCACCACCGCCACCGTGCGCCGCACCCTGATCAGCATCGCCGCCCGCATCTCCCGCTCAGCACGCCGCGTGACCTTGCACCTACCCCGCGACTGGCCCTGGCAACCGTACTGGCAGAACCTCTTCGACCACACCCACCATCGAAAACCCGCGTAAACCCCTACCAACCCCGCCCACCCCCGGGCCCAACCAGGACACCCAGTGAAACAAGCCGACATTCCGAGATCGGCAGACCACCCACGCCCACATACCACCACCCCCAAAACCGCACGCCCACAACACCCTCCACCACCACCGGCACACCACATCGGTGCATCCAGGCTCAGGGAGCAGGCGACTCCAGCTTCTCCGCCAGCCAATCCACGGTCTGCATGCCGAACAGATCCGTGCCCCAGCCGTAGAGGTTGGTGAGGAACCGTACCATGCTGCAGTCGGTGGGCTGGTAGTCGACCTGGGTGCCGCCGCGGCGGTAGTCGGCGGCGAGCTTCCGCGAATCCGCGGCCGGGACCAGCGACATCGGCGAGTCGTCGGCCACGCAGGAGGCGATGAGCACCGGTGCGTCGGGCGACTTGCGGCCCAGCTTGTTGTCGTCGTACACCGCCTGGAAGTCGGCGATGTCGGCGGGATTCTCCCCGGACTTGAACAGCGCGTTCATCGGCACGAACGGCATCGTGAAATACGCCGGGGTCTGGCACTGGGTGCGGAACACGTCGGCGATGGCCTTGCCCGTCGGGGTGAGCTTCTCGTCGAGCTTCATCTCCGGGTAGCGCGGCTCTAGACCGAGCAGCGTCGCGAGGACGAAGGCCGAACCGACCGAGCCATCGGCGGTGGCGATGAAGTTCTTCTGGTCGACGACCATGCCCTCGAGGACGACGCCCTTGATCTCCAGTTCGGGCGCATACCTTTTCGCGTTCTCCGCGGCGAAGGCCGCGCCGACGCCGCCGCCGGCGATGCCGAACACGCCGAGGGGCGACGCGACCGACAGGCCGTTGTCCTTGTGGCGCAGTGCAGCTCGCAGCCCGTCGAGCAGCGCCTTGCCGGCGAACTTCCCGGCGAAGACGCCGTGCGGCTTGGGATCACCGTCGTTGCCGACATCGCTCATCATGACCGCGTAACCCTTGCCGAAGAACTGCGCCAGCGGACCCAGAGCAGACCACGACGCGCCGTCCATGGGATCGCCGCCGGTCCACATCGTGGAGGGATGGCAGTAGGCGCCGACGCTGTCGTTGGCCAGCTGATATCCGATCAGCGGTCGAGTGGCATCGGAGCGCCCGTCGCGCGGGATCATCAGGAGCCCGGTCGAGATCTCGGGCTCGTCGTGCAGTCCCCGGGTCACGTACATCAGCTTGTAGGCGTCGAGCTTGCCGGGACGCACACCCATGAACTGGACGGCGACCCTCTTGGCTTTCAGTACGTCACCGGGCTTTTCGCGACCGGTCAGACGCGGCTCGGCATAGAAGGGGTCACCGGCGACGAGCGGGTCTATGACCTCCTGCGGGCTGGCGAGCCGCCCGTCGCGCAGGGCGCCGACGACGAAGCCGTTCAGCACCTCGTCGAGGCCGGGCGTCCGGTTCGGTGCGGCGGTGGCCGGTGCAACCAGCCCGATACCCGACAGGACCATGACCAGCACGGCCGCGAGCGTGACGCTTCGGGACATGCGCGAGAAGGAGGAGATCACTGGTAGGTCACCTTGATCGAGGTCAGAACCGACTGCATCAGCGGCAGCAGGTTGCGGGTGGGACGGTGCGTTTCCATCTGCTCGAAGTACGGAGCCCTCATGGCCGCGCTCAGTTCCGGCCAGCTGTACTCGACCTGTGCGCGGTACTTCGGCAGCAGCTGATCGGTGATGTAGAGCCACCGGTCCTCGTACACCGACCAGTTCCATTCCGGCAGCGGCAGACTCACGACTGCGCGACGACCGTCGGGCGCGCGGCCCTCGACCTCCATCGGACGGAACGACCGCGGGGGCACCACGCCGGCGACCGACGGCGCGGCAGCAACAGTGCTGCCGTAGGTCATGGCCTCGCCGACCTCGCCCTTGTAGTTGCGGGTCGCATCCCACTGCTTCTTGATGACCTCCCCCTGCTCGCGCTGCAGCAACCGGGCGTTACCGGCGGCGACCGCGGCGGGATCCTTGGAAGCGATACCCTCCCAGGCGCGCATGATCTCGTCGTCGAAGATGCCCGCCTCGTGCATCTCCCGGAGTGCCGGCAGACCGCCGACGACGTAGGCCCGGTGCATCGGCATCAGGTCGGAGAAGATGTTCTTCTGCATCACCAGGATCTGCCCCTGGACCTGCCGGAGGTCGTCGGCGGTGATCTTCGCGCCCACGCGAGCCAGGGCGCGGAGACCACCGGGCAGGCTGTTGACCGCCTGCGGTCCCGCGAGTTCGTTGGCGCGCGCCACGATCGCGTGCGCGACCGGCTGCAGTCGGCTGAACTCGAAGATCTCGGTGGCGTCCTTGTAATCGAGGAGGCCGCCACCGAAGTCGCCGCCGACCAGACCACCCATTCCGGCCCACTGCAGTTCACGGTGTGCGAGTTGCAGGTCCTCGTAATAGCGGTAGGACTTCAGCAGGTTCTGGTGATTGGCGCCGACGCCATCGCGCGGGTTCCACGATGCGAGGTCGATACCGGCGCGTGTCGTGGTCTCGACGAGCCAGTACTGGAACAGCAACGCCTCATACGACGACGGGGCGAGCCCGCGATCGCGGGCCTGCTCGACCAATCGATGGAGAGTGCCGGGATCGGTCGGCAATGCCGGGTGCACGCCGCCCTGCCCCTGCGACGCATCACGATTCACCAGCGGCAGGTTCAGATACCGCCCGAGGGATTCGGCGGAGGCCGAACCCCCACCGACGAGCGAACCGAGCGCGACGACCACTGCCACCGCCGCGCAGACCGACCCCCGCAAGACCTTGTTCACGACGCCCCCCCGTTTCAAGGCACCGACCATCACGGCCGAATCACATTCGAATAACCGAAGTGAATCTAATCCTTGATGTAGTCAGACAGCAATTCGGCATCGATAAATCCGTACGAATCCGCCGAAACACGCCCTGTCGGGCGAACAGGGCAGCGCAACACCGTATTCGACGATGCCCGAACTGCCCGGATCATTCTCCGCTCAGGATCAGCGCATTCTGGTGGGCCGCGTCTCGAACAGCGCCTTGAGGCGGGCCAGATCCTCTTCGACCATGAGGGTGTCCCGGTCGAACTCCTCGTCGGACATGGACAACTGCCGCACGGTGAACACCACCTCCGCGCCCTCGGGATGAGGTAGCACGCGCAGCGGATTGTGCACGGTGGCCCCGTTCGGGAGGATCACGTCGTGGTCGACGACCCCGAGGGTGTTCCGCGGAACGAAGCGGACCGTCACGGTGCCCATCGGCGACTCGGCCACGAGGTCGTCACCGCGTCGGACGACCTCCGAGGTCGCCAACCCCGCGGCCCATTCGGGGAGATTGTCGGGTTCGGAAACGAATTCGTACACATCGTCGGCTGACGCGCCGATCACCGTGCTGACATGACGACTCCTCATGAGCAGACTCTAAATCGGGTTTCGCGCATCTGTGGTGGGGGAACGTCGAATCGTCGACCGTGGAAAGTTCCAGTCTCAGTCATCCGACAAGGGAGTCACGACGAATGACCGACGAGCCAACCAACCGACCGTCCGACCCCGACGATCAGCACGACCCGGACGCCGATCCCGACATGCTGACATCCACCACGACGCAACCCGATCAAGCCGAGGGCGAAGACGACGACCCTGCGGAGACCAGCAAAGACGCGACGAAGGACGACGAAGGGTCACACTGATGACACACGATGAACCGAACCGGGACGACTCGGACCGGCACTTGCACACCCGAACGGCCAGGCGTAAGACCGGCATGATCACGCGAATGGGCATCGTCGCCGCATCCCTGATCGCGGCTGCCACAGGGTCGGTGATCGCGGGGAGTGCCGCGGCCGAGGCTCGGCCGGCGTGCTCCGACGTCGAGGTCGTCTTCGCTCGCGGCACCGTCGAACCCGCCCCGCCACTGGGGGTGACCGGACTGTCCTTTGTCGAGGCCGTCCGGAGTCAGCTCCCCGGCAAGTCGGTCGCCGCCTACGGCGTCCGATATCCGGCGAGCGACCAGTTCCGCAACCGTTTGAAGTTCGCCCGGACCGTCGCCGACGGTGTGCGTACGACGCAGAACCGGGTGAAGTACCTGGCGGCCAACTGCCCGGGCTCCAAGGTCGTTCTGGGCGGCTACTCCCAGGGCGCCGTCGTCGCCGGATATGCGGTGCACGCCGGTCTCGACCTCCCCGCTCGGTACGCCGCCTACGACCGTTTTGTGCCGCCACCGCTGCCTGCGTCGCTCTCGCGCAATGTCGCGGCGATCGTCTTCTTCGGAGCTCCGTCGGACCGCTTCATCGACGACATCGGCGCACCGCCGGTCCGGGTCTCCACCCCCTACCGCGGCAAGACCGTCCGCTACTGCGTCGCCGGTGACACCATCTGCGACGGCGCCCCCGTCGGCGGTCCCAACGCTCTGCACACCCTCTACTCGGTCAACGGCATGACACTCGACGCCGCACGCTTCGTGGCCCGGCGCGTCTGACCGCTGTTCAGGGGCTGGGGCTCTCCCCCGCCGCAACACCCATCGTCCGGGAGACGAGCTGCGAGATACGCACATCCCGATCGTGATTCAGGTGTTCGAGCATGAGCAAGCGGGCCTTCTCGGCTGATCCGTCGATGATCGCCGACATGATCTGCTCGTGCTCGCTCACCGAACTCTCGAAGCTTTCGCGACCGGTCGGGGCGAACCACGGTGCGCTGACCTTGATCTGGTCTCGCAGGTCCCGTTCCATGCCGTATATCGTCTCGTTGTGCGCCGCCCGCATCACGCAGTCATGGAAGACGTTGAGTGCGTGTCGAATCTCGACCGGATCGGTGTGACTCGCGCTCTGCGCCAGCGCCTCTCTGAGCCGGGCGATGTCGACCGGTGTGTGGCGTTCGGCGGCCGCCGCTGCGGCACTGGACTCGAGAATCGCTCGCACCTCGAAGATCTCGAGCATCTCCTCGTCGCTGCGGATTCGCAGGACGAATCCCCGCGACGCCGCGATCAGGAGCCCCTTGCGTTCGAGGAGCCCCAACGCCTCTCGAACAGGGGTCCGCGACACCCCGAACTCCTCGCTCAGCGCCTGAGGGATGAGGGTCGCGTCGGCGGGATAGTAGCCGTGCGTCAAACGCTCGTGCAGCGCTTCGTAGACCGCGTCGCGGGCGCTCTTCATCGGCGGTCACCTTCCGTCGGGTGGGGCGGACTCTGCGAGCCCCTCGATCCTCGCAGACAACCCGACAAGCGTGTCGACACGAACCGGCCTCAGGTCGTCGACGACGAGTGCGGTGTCGTCGGCGAAGCGGTGTGAGTCCGTCTGCACGCCGACCAACGGGATGCCGAGGTGCCGGGCCGTGAGTTCGTCCCACTTGCCGTCCCCGAGGATCACCATCCGCCAGTCGTCGATCTTGTGACGACGCGATGCCTGACCGATGGCGTCGCGCACGATCTCGGCGCGGTTGTCGTGCTCGGTACCGGTGGCGAGCTGTGCGTCGTCCGGTTCGACGCCGAGCACGCGCAGTTTGGTGCGGGCCAGGGCACGAAACGACCCGGTGGCGAAGGCACCGTACACATCACGCCGTGTCGCCAATTCTGCCAGCAGCTTTCGTGAACCGGCGATCTCGTCGACCGCTCCCGTGGACACGTGAGCGTCGAACTCCTTGGCGTAGAGTCGCTCCAGTTCCGCGATGAACTCCGGGTCGGCGGGAATGCCGTGCTTGTCCTCGTACACCTCGTTGGTCACCGCCGAATCGGTGTATGCACGGTAGGCCTCCCACGGCTTCGCGAGCACATCGAGGCCATGCCGGGCGAGCACGTCGATCGCCACCCGGTCATGCGCTGCGGCCGAGTCGAGCAACGTGCCGTCGATGTCGAAGATGACCAGCGTCGGCGTCTCCGAAAGGGCTCCGTGGGTCATCGCGGCCGCATTCCCGTCACGAGCGGGAGATCGGGATGACTCCGCCATTCGCTCAGCGAACCGTCAAAGACCCGGGGTTGCGGGTAACCGGCCTCGACGAAGGCCAATGCCGCACCCGCGGCGTTGATCCCGCCGCCGCAGTAGACGATCACTTCGGCATCTTGATCTATCTCACGCTCCTGCAGCGCCTTCCGGGTTCGCTCGGTCGAGAAGGTGCCGTCGTCGTTCAGCAGGTCGGGGTAGGGCACGCTCAGACTGCCCGGGATGTGACCGGGCCTGTCGCCGCCGGATTCACCGGTGTAGTCCGGAGACCGGAGTGCACATACGAGCGTGGTAGACGATCCTTCGTCATCGGACACCGCACGTACCTCGGCGAGGTCGGCGAACACCGGGGTGCCGAGGTCCCGGATCTCCACGCCGGTGGCAGCGCCGACGATCTCGGAGTCGCCGGTGGCGACCGGGTAGCCGCGGTCTGTCCAGCGGGCGAATCCGCCATCGAGCACGCGAGCACCGTCGTACCCGAAGGACCGCAGCACCAGCCACACGCGCGCGGCGTAGGCGCCGGTGAGCTGGTCGTACACGACGATGTCGTCCTCCGGGTTGAGGCCGAGTTCCGCTGCTGCCACGGATATCTGGTCGATGGTCGGCCGCGTGAAAGCAATCGTCGACGACGGATCGGAGAAGGCCGCGAACAGGTCGGCGAACCGGGCTCCCGCGATGTGGGCGGCGCGGAAGACCTCGTGACCGGGACCGAACACCGTCAACCCGGCATCGTCGACCGACCGCGCGATGCTCGCGTCGAGCACGACGACGGAATCGGCGTTGCGGTGCAGCCATTCCGCCGAGACGAGTGCGGAGTCGGCGCGGGTCACGCGCCGGCCTCGGCGACGCCCTTCACCCGGTTGCGCCATTCGCCACGTTCCGGACGGTTGAGACCGAGGTTCTCGCGCAACGTGTCGCCCTCGTACTCGGTGCGGAACAGGCCGCGACGCTGTAGTTCCGGCACCACGTGATTGGCGACGTCCTCGAAAGCCGCGGGCACATGGGTCGCCTGGATCATGAATCCGTCGGCGGCCCCGGCGTCGAGCCACTGCTCCATCGTGTCGGCGATGTCATCGGCCGAACCGATCATGTTGCCCTCGGTGCGCGCACCGTACCAGCGTCCGATCTCGCGGATGGACAACTTCTCGCGCTCGGCGAACTCCACGACCTCGCGGTAATGGCCTTCCACGCCAACCACTTCGAGCGACGGGAGCGGACCGTCGAGGTCGTACTTCGTGAGATCGACGTTGACGTGGTACGCCAAGCGGGACAGGCCGGCCTCGTGGTCGACGAGTTCGAAAAAAGCCTCGTGCTTGGCCATCGCGTCGCGGACGTCGGTGCCGACGACAGTGGTGGCGGCGGGCAGGATCTTGAGCTGCTCGGGATCCCGGCCGTGGGCGGCCGCGCGCCGCTTCATGTCCTGGTAAAAGTCAACGGCACTCTCGAGCGACTCGTGGCTGCAGAACACGACGTCGGCCCAGCGGGAGGCGAAGTCGCGTCCCGTCGGCGACGCGCCGGCCTGCACGATGACCGGGTATCCCTGCGGCGGCCGGGGCACGCCGAGCGGCCCCTGTACCTGGAAGAAACGGCCCTTGTGGTCGATCGCCTCGACCTCCTCGGGACGAGCGAAGCGGCCGGACTCCTTGTCGTGGATCAGCGCGTCGTCGGACCAGGAATCCCACAGGCGGGTGGTCACCTCGAGGAACTCCTCGGCCCGCGCATACCGCTCCTCGCGATCGGGCAGCTTGTCCTGGTTGAAGTTCTGCGCCTCCGCATCCTGAAAGCTGGTGACGACGTTCCACCCGGCGCGTCCGCCACTGAGGTGATCGAGCGTACCCATGGACCGCGCGAGGTTGTACGGCTCCTGGTAGCCGGTCGACATCGTCGCGGCGACACCGAGCCTGGTGGTCACCGAGCTCATCAGGGCGATAACCGTCATCGGGTCCAGACGCGGTGTGCCGGTACCGAATTTGACCGCCGGCTCGAAGGAGTCGCCGAGACTGCGCGGTACGGCGAGCGCGTCGGGCACGAACGCCACGTCGAACTTGGCGTCTTCGAGGACCCGGGCGATGTGCAGATAGTGCTCCGCGGTGAGGAAGCCGTCCCCGGCGTCGGGATGCCGCCAACCGACCGTCCCCTGCGGGCCGGCATTCATGAATGCGGCCAGGTGGATCTGCTTACGGGACATGTCATTCGCTCCTTTGCGACTGATCTGCGGTTGACGATGGGCGGGGCGCGTCTGCCTCGTCAGAGAGTGGAGAGTTCGTCGAGGAAGGCCACGGCGAACCATCCGGTGCCGGTGGTGCGAGTACCTGCCCGCTCCCCCGCCGCGGCGAATGCGGCGTGCGCGGTGCGTGCTGCGGTGAACGGATCGACGACAGCACAGTACGCCGCGCTGAGTGCACCGAGGCTGCAACCGGTGCCGGTGACCTGAGGCATCTTCGCGTCACCGCCCATGACCGAGGTCGCCCGGCCCGACGGTTCACAGATGTAGTCGACCTCGCCGGACACCGCCACCACCGCGTCGAGGCGGACGGCCAGGTCCTTGACGGTGTCGATGACCTCCGAGGAGTCGAGCGTCGAGTCGACGCCGCTGCCGCCGGCGCCGCCGGCCAGTGCCGAGATCTCGCTGGCGTTGCCGCGGATGATCGACGGCTTGTACTTCAACAGCGACGTCAAGATCTCGTCGTATTCGCCTGCCCCTGCGCCGATGGCCACGGGATCGAACACCCACGGGGTGCCCGCCGTATGCGCGGTCGCGGCGGCCTCCTCCAAGGCCTCTGGAGTCACCGACGACATCAGGGCTGCACCGTTGATCCAGACCGCGCCCGCCCCGGCGGGGAACGCAGCGGTGAAGCCGGGAGCCGCCCCGATCGCGGGACCCGCACCCAGCGCGAGCAGCACGTTCGCGCTCAGGTTGGCCGCAACGTAGTTGGTCAGGCCATAGATGAACGGGGCCTTCTCCCGGAGGCTCGCGATGGCAGTCTTCACATCGGGCGACTCGATCGTCGTCGTTTCCATCGGTACTGCTCCTCGCACTTCGCACTCCGGGACTAGAACTGCATTTAGTTGTATACAGTTGGATGCGAGCCGAGCCAGCCAGTTCGTAGTTAAACTCAGCCCGGTTTCAACACATGCCACGTGCCTCACGGCGACTCCCGGCACAGTGGGCGACGGTATACGGCACGCGTGACCTCACCCCCGACGACCGGCGTGCTGCTGTCTGTGTTCGCCGTTCTGCTCCTGGCCTTCGGCGCCGACTTCCACTTCTCCCGGCGGATCGCGAAACGCCACAAGCTCTCGGCGCGGATCTTCATGACGGTCAACGTGTCGGCGAGCTCGCCACGGCTGTCGCCCTGGTCCTGACATGGGTCGCTCTGTGGAGTCCGGCGGCGTGGGAACGGATCGACAACCTCCTGGTCTTCGGACCTGGCACGGTGGCGATGCTGTGTGTCGTGATCCTCACGGTCGAGACGGTCCTCTCCCGCACGTCGGATGCATGGCGGGGCCATGGGTTTCGACAGGCTCAACCGGCAGAACAACCTCGCTCAACCGGCAGAACAACCGCGCTCAACCGGCAGAACAACCCCGCCCAACCGGCAGAACAACCTCTCTCAACCGGCAGAACAACCCCGCCCAACCGGCAGAACAACTCGATCCTCGAACTCCCGGCGGGGGGTCACCGGCCGACCGGGACCAGCTCGATCGTGAGGTCGAAATGGTTGATCGCGTGCGGCATCTCGGTGACCCCCGACCGCACGCGCGGCGACAGGACGTTGTCGCGGAAACGGTACTGACGCAGCAATTCTGCGATCACCAGAGAACTGAACAGCATCACGACGTTGCGGCCCGGGCACTCCCCCGGGCCGTCGCTGAACGGCACGACACCGGCGAGGTCCTGCGCTCGACCGTCGAGCCAGGCGTCGGGAGTGAACTCCTGCGCGAAATCCATCGCCTCGTCGTCGCGCTGGAAGAACTCGCCGATGACGATCGTGGTGGCACCGGCCGGCACGACACCGCCGGCCCACCGCACGTCCCGTTTCGCCTCGCGCAGGATCGCCAGCGTGGTCGGCCACAGCCGCAGCGATTCCAGAACCGTCGCACGCACGACGGGGAGCCGGGGTGATCCGCCGGACTCGCCGGCGCGAGCGTCCTCCCGCGCCCGTTCGCTTGCGCCCGGATGGGCGGCGAGCAGGGCGAGCGAACGGTGCACGGCGACCGCCACGGCGTCGAAGGCGAAGAGCCACTGGGGAATCTGACCTACGGGGTCGGCATCGGTCCGGTCGTCGACCGGCGCATCCCGGATGGCGCCGGCCAAAGAATCCTGTGGCGCTCGGGCGACGAGTTGTTCCAGACGACGCCGGAAGCGCGAGTAGGTCGACTTGCGGCGCGGGAACGCGTACGCCCAGTTGGCATCATGACGCAGCACCGTGAGCAGATCGGTGACCTCTTCGTCGTCACGCGCCGCGTCGCCGAAGACGAGTCGACGCACCATCCGCCAATGGGATACGACATACCGATCCCAGGTGAGTTGTCCGTCCGGACACGAGGCGACGAGGTCGTCGACCTCGGACCGGACGATCTCCGCGCACCGAGCATGGAGCGAGTGGACAGGCGAGCTGGTCTGCAGCGCAGACTCGTTCAGCTGTCGACGCACCCGACGACGCTCTCCGTCGGAGATCAGGACTCCGGTCGGCTGGAACCTTCCCACCGCCGCCACCTTCTCCCGGGTCGCCGAGGTGAACGGGTCGGGGGTCGCGGCGAGGATCGTCTGGACCGCGATCGGACGCAGGGCCACGACCATGGCTCGCGGGAACCGCAGGCGCAGCGCGTCGGCCTCGTATTTCTCGCGGATGTCATCGAGGATCCGGGCCGCACGTGCGTGGGTGTCCAACCGCCCGCCGAGGCGCACCAACGCTTTGCGCCTGGCGAGGACCCCTTCGGACACGATCGGCGTCAGCACCCCGCCGATGATGCGTGCGGTGTCCAGCACGCCGGCGGTGGCGAGGCGCGGCGCAGGCGCGGTTTCGCGATCGTCGGTCCCTGGCGATGACGGCAACGGCTCTCCCTTCGTCGAGTACCTTGCTCGCAGGGCACATCGATCCCTGCCTGCGGCAGCCACATGAGATGCTGCCGCGGGCAGCGGGTACCCGCGCACTAGCGCGGCAAAACGAAGACTTCCGGCTCCGCAGACCCGTCAGCTGGTCGAGAGCGAGGCATCGAGCCGGCGGTGGCCGTCCCGGACGAGAACACCGTCGCCATCGACTCGAGTGACGTCACCCCACGGAATCAGAAATGATGTGGTCCCGGCACCAGCGCTCCGGCCACGCCAGCTCCAGGTCCTCCTGAGACTCCTCGAGGTCGACCGTCACATCGATGTCGCGCACGCGGTCGATCGGGCTGCGATCGAGCTCGTCGACATGCGGTCCCCCGCCGAGCATGCGGTACAGCAGGGCACGACCACTGAGGAGCGCCGAGACGTGGGGCGGCCCGTCGTCGCGGATCTCGATCTCGACATCGTCGACGACGCCAATCGGTACCCCGTCCCGGTCACGGATCTTCCTGCCCAAGAGATGGATTCGAACATCGATCGTGGTGCGTCGGGACACCTTTCGACTCGCGTGCGAACGACCACCTGCCCCCACGGAGGCTGCAACAGGAAGAAGGCCACCCCGAAAGCCGCAAGGCACAGCCCCACCAAACCGGTCACGTTCTCCATGACCTTGAAGTTGTTGCGCCACCGGATGATCCACACGGCAAAGGCGGCTATTCGAATCGTGTGACAGCGCGGGACGACACCAGCACGCGGGTGGCCTCCGCCATGGCGGCTTCCACACCGGCGCGCATGGGTTCGTCTGCCGCGTCGTCGATGTCGAGATTGACGACGGTTCCGTACGCCGAGAGCGACTGCTCGATCATGTCATCGAGCGGAACCCGGACGTACTGGGTCGTGGCATCTCCGTCAGCCCAGAGCATCACCCCCTGGTGTGCGGAGGCGACCGCGCTGACCACATCGCCGGACGAATGCGAGAGCTCGGCGGTCGCGCCACCCACGGCCATCCGGTGGCCGAAACGCCGGGCGTGCATACATCCCGCGTCGATGGGTACCCGATCGCCGAACGCCGCACAGCATCGACACGACCACCATCGCGAGGACTGACGATGAGCACCGACGATCTTTCCGTGCAGTCGACGCACGGGGAGCCGGCCACCGTTCTGGAAGTGTCCGGTGTCCTCGACTCCGACACCTACCTGCATGTGCGGGACGCCATCGTGCAGGCGGCCTCCAGCACACCGGGATGCCTTGTCATCGACATCCGCGCACTGACAGTGCCGGCGCCCTCGGCGTGGAAAGTGCTGACCAGTGCCGCGTGGCTCATCCGCCGGTGGCCCGCGGTCCCGATGGCCGTCGTCGCCGATCCGGCCCGCCGGGCCGAGCTGGACAACGAGAAGATCACCCGATCCGTCCCCGCGTACGACTCGCTGGACACCGCCCTGAATCGTCTGGCGGAAAGCCAGGACGACAAGGTGACTCGACGGATCCACACCACGATCCGTCGCGACATCGGTTCGCCGATCGCCGCGGCACGGGCGGCCGTTGCGGATGCAGTCGGCAAGTGGGACCGCGATTTCGTCTCGCTGGCACTCGTGCTGACCACCGTCCTGGTGCGAAATGCCCTGGTGCACACGTCTGCCGACCCCGAGATCGCGATCGAGGTGCGCGGCTCCGACCAGCTGTTCGTCGCCGTCAGCGATGACAGCTCGGACGTCCCCGCGCGAGTCGAGGACGAGCACGGTCACACCCGGGCCGCGTCCGGACTCGCGGTGCTCACCACGTTGAGCCGCCAGTGGAGCTACACGCCCCGCGGAACCGGCAAGACCGTATGGGCCGTGATCGGACCGGAAGAGGTCGCGCGTTTCACCAATCCCGAGCGTGAGGTCTGACTCAGCCGGCGAGCAGCGCCACTATCGCCCGTGCGAGACCGCGGCGCGCCAGTTGCTGATCCTGGAAGCTGCCCAGTTGCTTCTCCGACACCAGACCGCGCATCGCACCCGGCAGGAATGCCGCGACCTCGCGAACCCGGTCGGGATCGACGTCGAGATCGGCGAAGGCCCGCTGACAGGAGTCGGTCCACGACGGCCCCCACGAGGCGAGCTCGGCAGCGGCCTTGGGGAACAGCCGCCGCAGTTCGTCGGGATCCCGCGGAAGAGCGGCCCGCAGCGTCTCGATGGCGCGCGACTCGGGGGCCGTCAGCCCCTCGTACATGAGGTCGATGATCGCCTCCACCCGTTCCGCCAGTGGCGCTTCGGGTTTCACACTGACCGGGAGGTCGCCGCGTTGTTCGGCGGTTCGATGGAGCACGGCCGCCCAGAGACCGTCGATGTCGTTGAACTGGTACTTGATCGCACCCCACGTGGCCCCGATGTCCTTGGCTATCCGGTTGCCGGACACCGACGACGGGTCGCCGGAGGCCAGCGAGCTGATCGCGGCGTCGAGCATCGCGTCGCGGGTGGCCTGCCCACGACGATTCGCACGCCGCGCACCGCGCACCGGCGTACCGGTCGGGGTGCGGGCGTCGACGGGTGCCATGATCGCCGATGGTAGCCGCTCGGGCGTTCAGCCCTGGCGTTCGGCGGCGACGAGTTCACGGACGGCCGGCGCCACCTCGTTCGCGAACCTGGCCAGATCGTCAGGATCATCGGTGGCCAGGACGTATGTGCTCATCCCGAGGGTGACCGTGAGATCCGTGAGCTGCTCGGCCCACTGCGCAGGGGTGCCGGCGAGTAGTCCGTCGCCGGCACCGAAAGTACCCGCGATGTTGTAGATCCGGGTGATCTCCGCGGGGTCACGACCGGCCGCACGGGCCAAATCGTCGATGACCATCGATTTCTCGGCGATCAGGTCCGGCGGGACGAACTGCAGGCTGGGCACCCAGGCGTCGGCGACTTCTCCGGTCAGTCTCAACATCCGGGGACCCAACGCGCCGAGCCAGATCGGGATGTCGTGAGCCGGAGCGGGTCCGGCGTGCAGACCGTGGACGGGATAGAACTCACCGCCGAGATCGACTGTGCCACCGGACCAGAAGGCCCGCATCACGGTGATCGCCTCGGCCAGCGCGTCGACCGCCTCGCCCGGCGACCGGCGGGGCCCGCCCGCGGCGACCACACCGTCCCAGAATGCCCCGGCACCCAGACCGAGTTCGACGCGGCCCCCGGTCAGGATGTCGAGGCTCGCCGCCGCCTTGGCCAGCATCACCGGCGGACGCAGTGGCAGGTTGGCGACGTTGGGCGACAACCTGATCGACGTCGTGCGCGCGCCGATGACGGACAACAGCGTCCAGGTGTCGAGGAAGCGTCGCTGGTAGGGATGGTCCTGCACGCTGACGAGGTCGAGACCCGCGTCCTCGGCGGTGCCGACAAGCCGCAACAGGTCGTCGGCGCGGTCGGCACGTGGACTCGGAAAGAACCCGAAGCGCAACGGTTGTCCGTAGTCGGTCATGACGTCTCCGTATCGGCGAACCGGGGAGTGACTCCGGGACGACTCAGCTCGCGGCGCCCTCCACCTCCGGAGGAGTCGAGACCGAGTACATGACCCGGTGGATCTCCGCGGTGAAGTCCTCGGCGGCCTCGATGTTGGAGGCATGGCCGGTGTCGAACACGACGAGCTGGTCGAGATATCCGCGGATCGAGAGCGTGTGCGCGATGCGCTGGGTCATCGCATGGGGAAGCAGCAGGTCGTGGCGGCCGCCGATGACCGTGGTGGGTACCGTGATCGCTTCGGCCCCCACCGGACCGAGGGCCAGTTCGACGAGCGCGACCGCAGCCTTCGCCCGTGCCGCAGGGCTGCAGGAGCGGGTCATCGCGAGCACGAACGCGGCATGATCGATGGTCGCCGCACGACCGTTGAGTATGCGGGTCCGGACGAGACTCCGCGCGACCCGGCCTCCGGGAAACGGGAACGGTATGGCCAGAGCGGCCTGGCCGAGCCAGAGCGGAGCCTTGAGCGGGTTGTTGAGCAAGGGCAGGACGCGGGTCTCGGCAGCTATCCCGCCCCACGTCGTGTTTGCGAGAACCAATGCCGCAGCACGCTCTTCGACCCTGTCTTGATGACGGTGAGCCCAGGCCTGCACGGTGATGCCACCCATGCTGTGGCCGACGAAGACAGCTTTCGACGAGTCCGGCACGGCCTGCTCGACCACCGTCTGCAGGTCATCGGCCAGGACATCGGCGTCGAATTTGCGCTTGCCCCAGGTGCTCTCGCCGTGGCCGCGCTGGTCGTAGGCGATGACGTGGTAGCGCTCGGCGAGGGCGTTGATCTGCGGGTTCCAGTATTCGATGCAGCACGACCACCCGTGGATCAGCACCAGCACCGGCGCATCCGCCGAACCGTAGTGGTGGACCCGGAGCCGGGCACCGTCGTCGGTGAGCGCCCACGAGGTGCGCTCGGGCTCGCGCGAGTTGAACAGCGCGTTCTCGTACTGTTGGCTACGCAGCCGGCGGCGAGCCTCGGCCGGTCGGACCAGACCGGTCAACAGCGCTCCGGCCGCGGCCAATCGTGCAACGCCCAACGCGCCACCTGCGTTCATCTCGGCCTCCCGACGTCATCACTGTAACTCGCGTCACAGTACCGGCTGATGATACAAACCGGCGCCCAGCGTTCCAACAGTTTCGTTTGAAGAATTGTTGGACACACGAGTAACCAAACCAGGCGGCACTCAAACCACCACGAGAACGCCGTCTCGGAGACTTTTCACAGAGCCCTCTTGCATTCTGGGCCGGCCGGTCCTACCGTGACCGCATGGCGAGAACGCCGCTGTCGATGACACCCACCGGGTGGTTTCAGGTCGCATGGTCGACGGAGATCGCCGTCGGCACCGTGCGCACGATGAAGTACTTCGGACGCGAGATGGTCGCGTGGCGATCGCGGTCGGGACATATCTCCGTCTTCGACGCCTACTGCGAACACCTCGGCGCCCACCTCGGTCACGGCGGCCACGTGGAGGGCGAGAACCTGGTGTGCCCCTTCCACGGGTGGGAGTGGAACCGCGAGGGCCGCAACGTCTGCATCCCGTACGAGAACCACCCCAACAAAGGCCGGCGCATCCGCAGCTACCCGGTCGTCGAACGCAATGAGGCGGTGTGGATCTGGCACGACGTCGACGGACGGCCACCGTACTTCGACGTTCCCGACATCTTCGCCGACTTCGACAGCGACAACGGCGGGGGGACCACCGCGGCCGACTACTATCCGCCGGTTCCCGCGGCGACACTGTTCCGGCCGGGGCTCGAGATCCACCCGCAGTACATCATGGAGAACGGCGTCGACTTCGCCCACTTCAAGTTCGTCCACAAGACACCGTTCATGCCGGACTTCACCCGGCACGACTTCTCCGGGCCGGTGTCCTACGTGGACTTCACCATCGCATTCGACGAAGGTGCAACCCTCGAAAGCGCCACCAGCGGTGTCGAATCCGTCAATGCCGGGCTCGGGTGCTCGGTCACCAAGAGCTGGGGCATGGTCGACAACCGCACGATGCCCGCCGTGACCCCCGTCGACGAGCACACCTCCGACGTGCGGTTCACCGTCTGGATCGGACGCAAGCCCGGCGAGGAGACCGGCGAGATCACCCGGTACGGAAAGACGATGGCCGACCTGGTGATCGAACAGTTCGCCGCCGACATCGACATCTGGGCACATCAGCGCTATTCCGATCCACCTGCCCTCTCGCGCAAGGAGTTCGACGGCTTCACCGCACTGCGGCAATGGGCCCGGCAGTTCTACCCCGACGGCGGCGCGTCGGCCGACGAGATCGTCCGCATCCGGCGCTCCGAACTCGATGCCCTACGCGCGGCAGCGCATACCGATTCCCGCGCGGCAGGGCAGCCCTGATCCCAGCCCGTCCCGAAAGGACCTCACGATGACCGCACCCGCACCGATCCGGGTCTTCCAGGTCGCCACCGGCAATCTGGGCACCGAGATGATCGATCGAATTCGCCATCATCCCGACCTGGAACTGGTTGGCCTGCACTGCTATACACCGGACAAGATCGGCCGGGACGCCGGTGAGATCGTCGGCATCGGGCCGGTCGGGGTGATCGCGACCGGGACGGTCGAGGAGATCATCGCGGCACGGCCCGACGTGCTCACGTTCCACGGCGTGTTCCCCGACGAGGATCTGTACGTTCAGATCCTCGAGGCCGGGATCAACATCGTGACCACCGCCGACTGGATCACCGGCTTCCACCGGGACACCAACCATCCGCACCACTCCGGACGAAAGGTCAGCGAGGTCATCGCCGAGGCCTGCGCGAAGGGCGGCGCGACCTTCTACGGGACCGGGATGAACCCCGGCCTGGCCCAGATCCTCGGGATCGTGCACACCGCCGACGTCGCCGAGATCGAGAACGTCACGGTCACCGAGTCGGTGGACGTCTCCTGCCATCACTCGGTCGACACGTGGAAGGCGGTCGGCTACGGCCTGCCCGTCGACGACCCGAGCATCCCGGACTCGTTGTACAAGTACACCGCCGTCTTCGCCGACTCCGTGTATCTCATGGCCGACGCCTTCGATCTCGAACTCGACGAGGTCACGTTCTCCTACGAATTGGGCGCCTGCACCAAGGACGTCGACCTCGGCTGGTATCAGCTCCCGGCCGGGTCACTGGGCGGCAGCTACATCAAGTACCAGGGCATGGTCGACGGTGTGCCTCGCGTCGAGTCCCACCTGGAATGGCAGATGACGCCGCACACCGACCCTTCGTGGAACATCCAGGCCTGCTACATCACCCAGGTCACCGGCGACCCCAACATCTACTCCAAGCACATGATCTTCCCGCGCAAGGGATTCGACCTGTCCAAGCCGGAGAACTTCGCGTCGATCGGCATGACCGTCACCGGCCTGCCCGCACTCAACTCGATCCGGTCGGTGGTCGCGGCCCCGCCCGGGATCGTGACCAGTGCCGACCTTCCGCTTCGGAGCTTCGCCGGCCGCTTCACGTTGTGAGTCGGTGCGGGATCGGTGTCGACCTCGGCGAACCCACCCTCGAGAATCCCTCCCTCGAGACTTCTTCGGGAATCCCCTTCAGCCGAGGTCGATACTGACGCCGGTGAGCTCCGCGCCGATGTCCCACAACCGCTCCGCGACCGCGCGATCCTTCGCCTTCGGCGACGGTTCGACCAGTACCGGCGGACCGGCGAGACCGAAACTTCCGGTGGGGCCGTAATACTGGCCTCCCGAGACCTTCGGGTCGGTCGCTGCACGCAGGATGGGCAACGCACCCTCGGGCGGGTCCATGATGAACCGATCGGTGAGCCACCGCAGCGACGGTGCGTGATAGGCCCACTGCAGGAACTTGTTCTGCTCGCGCATCACGCCGGTCCTCGTGCCACCGGGATGGGCGGCGAGTGAGATCGCTTGGAGCCCCGCTGTTCTCAGCCGACGGTCGAGTTCGAGTGCGAACAGCATCTGGGCGAGCTTGGCGCGTGAGTACGCACCGGCGCTGGTGAACGTGCGATCCATCGGAAGATCGGAGAAGTCGATGGTGCCGGCGCGGTGCGCGTGACTGCCGACGGTGACGATCCGCGCGGCGTCGGTCGCGAGGAGCCGGTCCATCAGCAACCCCGTGAGCGCGTAATGACCGAGGAAGTTGGTACCGAAGTCCATCTCGAAACCGTCGGGGGTCAGGTCGCGCTGCGCGCGCATGACGCCGGCGTTGTTCACCAGTACGTCGATGCGGGGGTGGCGTCGCCCGATCTCCTCGGCGGCTGCGCGGACGGAGTCGAGACTGGCGAGGTCGAGGTCGACGATCTCCAACTCGGCACCCGGGACCTCTGCGACGATGTCATCGCGCGCGACGGCCGAGGTCTCGGGGTTGCGGCAGGCCAGCACGACGGTGGCGCCGAGGGTGGCGAGCCCGCGCGCGGCTTCCCGGCCGATCCCTCCGTTGGCGCCGGTGACCACGGCCACCCGCCCGGTCTGTGGCGGCGCGTCGGTCAAGGTCCAACCCGTCTTCACGTGCTCCCCCTCTGCGTTCCGGCACAACAGACGCTGTTGTTCGTATCACATCTCATGTGACATATCCGGGCCGGGTGTCACACGCGACCGCACCCCGACTGCGTCCGGGAACGCGATCGGGGTGCGGATCGACTGGTGGTCAGCGCAACGGAATCCGGACGTCAGACGGTCACGGCCGCCGGTGCGGCGCTGCTGAACCGTCCGGCCGGCGCGAAGCGGGCGAGGACCTGATCATGCGGCTCCCCTGCCACCGCGGTGATGAAGCCCTCGACATCCTCGCGGGTCCGCAGACCGAGCAGCGGATTGGGGTCGGAGAGCAGGCCGAACAGCGCCTGAGCGATGGCCGGACTGACTGCGGCCGCCGGAAACGACAACTCCGCGTGCGTCGCGTAATCGGGATCGCCCAGGAAGAGCCGGGTGACCTCGACGGCGGCGTGGCCGCGACGCTCCCAGTGCTTCTCGAACTCTTCCGCCAGCCAGTCCGCGGTGAACTCACCGTCGTGCGCACGGGCGGCCTTCACCAGCTCGGCGACCTGGATGACCGTGTTCTGCGCTCCCTGGCCGGCGACCGGGTCGACGGCGATGGCGGTGTCGCCGATCGCGGCAACGGGATGTCCGCTCGTGGTGGTTGCCACGGCCTGACGCACGGTCGGGGTGACCGCACCCTTCAGCCACGACACCGGATCGGACTCGATGACGTCGAGCTGCTCGATGACGGGAGCGTCCTCGGGGAAGAACTCCTGGAAGATCCCGGCAATCGTCCGGCGGGCGGTCACGGCGTCGTGGACGTCGTCGAGGCGCGGGGCCCACGCACCCGACGGCTTGGCGAACACGATGAACGACCAGGTCGCGCCGACATCCTTGTGCAGGAACGGGCCGACGAACAGCTCACCGTTCTCGCTGTCGAGGTTGTACAGCGAGTGGCCGGCACCGGCGGCGCTGCGGTAGGAGAAGACATCCGAGCCGTGGTCGACGCCGGTGAGCGTGACCTGCAGCAGGCGACGCTGCGGTTCGCGGTAGTGGGTGCGCGACTCGTCGACCGGGAACAGCGTCGACAATCCGCCCTTGCCGGTGGCGACGAGCGTCAGGTCGGCCGCGGCGGCGATCTCGTCGAGCCGGTCGACGTCGACGGTGGTGACCTCGAAACGCCCGCCGCGGTCCAGGAAACGACCGAGGCGATCATCGGCGCGCAAACGGAGGTCGACGGCCTGGGCGACATACCCGTAGTCGGGGTCGAACTCCAGGACGGGGGCGCGGTCCGCACCGGAACCCCCGTACAGGCGAGCACTCATACCGGTGGTGTTGCTGACCTCGTAGAGGTCCTCGATGATCTCGGCGTCCCACTCGCGGGACTTGCCGAAGTAGACGCCCACGCCGGTCGGCGGGACCTTGTTGCGCAGGGTCTCACGGTCGCGGTCGCTGTAGATCGTGACGTCGAAGCCGGCGTCGAGAAGGCCGAGACCCGCGGAGGTCCCGGCCAGGCCCGCCCCGATGATCGCGGCGGATCGTCGTGTCGTCATGTATGTCTCCCTGATCGGTTGCATGTGGTGCACGTGATGACTGGGAGACAGGGTGCCGGGGGGATCGTCGTGGCTGAAGGTTTAGACGCAGCCCGAGCTAATGGGTCGCCGGGGCGGCGCTACCCGCGGTTCACGGCATGTCGCTCGTAGATGACCTGATCGCCGAACGTCCGCGTCTCGACGAGCTCGAGGTCGACCCTCTCGGTGACCGGCGGGAAGAACGCCGTACCGCCGCCGACGACGACCGGGTAGCGGAAGATGCGGAGTTCGTCGACGAGGCCCTGTTCGAAGGCCTGCGACGCAAGGTCGGCACCGCCGATCTCGACATCCCCGTCGGTCGAGCCGACGACCTCGGCGACCTCGTCCGCCAACGGACGTCGGGCGAGTCTGGCGTTGCCCTCGACGCGGTCGAGCGTGCGGCTGAACACCACCTTGGGAAGTGCCGTCCACAGGTCCGCGAAGGCGATGCTCGCCTCGTCGTGACGCATCGCCGGGTCGGTTTCCCAGACCCGCATCGTCTCGTACAACCGGCGTCCGAGGATCTCCGCGCCGAGTTCGCGTATCCGGTCGGTGTGGAATTCGAAGAGTTCGTCGTCCGGCACCGACCAGTTGAAGTCGCCGTCACGGTCGGCGACGAAACCGTCGAGCGAGAGGCCCATCGAGAAGAACAGCATGCAACTCCTCACACCGTGGTTTGCGGGGAATCCTCCGAGCGTACGGCCGTATTCCGAGGTCGTAGCGGCATATCGCGAACCTGCGAACCACCTGTGCGTCCGCCGACACCCGCCGCATGGGCGGCGTGGCCGGGCCGCCGGCAAGTACCATCGCCCTCTGTGCGCACGCCCGTTCCCGAAGTGACCCCGGTCGTCGCGACGCCCAGCGAGGACGCCGCGACCGGTAACACCTCGGGCTATCGCCTCGACCTCGACGGCCTGCGCGGCATCGCGATCGCGCTGGTCGCGGTCTTCCACGTCTGGTTCGGCCGGGTCTCCGGCGGCGTCGACGTCTTCCTGACGCTGTCCGGCTATTTCTTCGTCGCGTCGCTGCTCAAGCACGTCCTCGCGACTCAGACGGTCTCGGCGTCCTGGGGCGCCGCGATCAACCCGTGGCCGCGCTTCTGGCGCCTCGTCCGCCGGTTGCTGCCCGCGCTACTCCTGGTCCTGGCATTCGTCACGGCGATGATCGCGCTGGTCATGCCGACCACGCGGTGGGGGCCGCTGGGTGCCGAACTGCAGGCCAGCGCCCTGTACTACCAGAACTGGCATCTCGCCTTCGAGTCGCAGGACTATGCGGCCGCCGACTCCGCGAACAGCCCGATGCAGCACCTCTGGTCGATGTCGATGCAGGGTCAGTTCTTCCTGCTCACGCTGCTGTGCGCGCTCGCGCTCGGTGGTGTGCTCCGCGCGCTGTCCCGCCGGATCGCCTTCTTCCGCCGGCCTCAGGCCGTGCGCGGCGTCGTCGGGTCGGCGCTGCTGGGCGTCGCGCTGGTGTCCTTCGCGTGGGCCAACTACCGCCACGGCATCAACCAGCCGTTCACCTACTACGACACCGTCGCCCGCCTCTGGGAGCCGCTCGCCGGCGGTCTGCTCGCGGTGTGGATGCCGAAGCTGGCGCTGTCCGCCCGGATGCGAAACCTGCTGAGCATCATCGCTCTCGGTCTGATCATCACCTGCGGCTGGTGGATCGCCGGAGTCCAGGAGTACCCCGCGGCGTGGGCGCTCGTGCCCGTGGGCGCGACGCTCATCCTGATCTGGGCCGGCTCTCCGGCCGCCGCCCGCCCGGGCGCGGGGCAGGCCCCGGTGAGTCGCGGGCTCGCGCATCCGCAGCTGGTCTGGCTCGGTTCCATCGCCTATGCGCTCTACCTGTGGCACTGGCCGCTGCTGATCTTCTACATGGCGTGGCGCTATCAGGACGAGGTGTCCTGGCTCGAGGGCACCGGAATCCTGGGCGTCTCCGTGCTGATCGCCTGGCTGACCACCAAGTACGTCGAGGCACCGCTGCGTTCCGGGTCGTTCCGGCGCACGAAGTCCGACGAGTCATCGGCAGTAGACAAGGCGGCGACCGTCGAGAAGGCGAAGCCCGGAAAGACGACCAAGCCGGGATTCCAGAACTCGCGCGGCTACCGCGGAGCTCTCCTCGCGGTTTTGTTGATCATCAGCGTTGCCGCCGGCAGTGCCGCGGTGACCTGGCAGCGCGACGCCGCGAACGCGACCCTCGACACCGAGAACCTCGACCCTCGCCTCTACCCCGGCGGCCGCGCCTTCCTCGACGGTGCGCCGGTCCCGAAGGTGACCGCCCAGCCGAGTCCGGACGTGGTCGACATGGACTGGCCGATCACCTCCTACGACTCGATCATCAGCGGTTGGAAGGACCCGACGATCAAGGTCGGGTACTACGGCGACGTGACCGCCACCCGCACCATCGCCCTGGTGGGCGGTTCCCACGCCGAGCAGTGGATCACCGCGCTCAACGAGATCGGCAAACGGCACAACTTCCGCGTCACGACGTACCTCAAGGTGGGCTGTGCGCTCACCACCGAGCACGTCTTCACCTGGTTCGGCCAGAAGTACTACCAGTGCAACGACTGGTCCCGACGGGTGATGGACCGCCTCGCCGTGGACAAGCCGGACTACGTGTTCACCACCTCGACTCGTCCGCCCGAGGGATCCGCCAGGGGCGACAGCGTGCCCAAGGATTACAAGGAGATCTTCGCCCAGTTCCGCGACCGTGGTCAGAAGGTCATCGGCATCCGCGACAACCCGTGGTCGACCGGCCAGCTCAAGCCGCCGGAGTGCCTCGCCAGCGGTCGCAAGCCCGAGGTGTGCGGCGTCTCGCGCGCACAGGCCATGGCACCGACCGACCCGGCCGCCGCTCTGGCCGACGAGTTCCCGAACATGACGTTCCTGGACTACACCGACGCGATGTGCGACGACACCTACTGCCCGGCGGTCGTCGGGAACATCTTGATGTGGCACGACTTCCACCATCTGTCCGCGACCTTCGTGCGCAGCCTCATCCCGGCGATGGAAGCGGATCTGCAGAAGACGACCGGCTGGTGGTGAAGCGGCCTCAGGCGCTGGGACGGAAATGCACCGGACGCCGCTGCCGGTAGGTGACCCGATCTCCCGGAGCGCCTGCCCATTCCGGCTCGGCGCGGACGGTGAGCTCAGCCGCCGCGCCGTGCTCATCACCATCGGCAACCGGCAACACCGACAGCCCGACCTCGATGTGATCACCGCACGGCGTGACCGCGAGCACTCTCCCGTGACCGCGGTCGACGCCGTCGGGACTTCCCGTGCTGTCTCCGCTGCCGGTGCCGGTCACGATCTCCAGATCGCCCGGCCGCAGTAGCACCGTGCCCGGCCCACACGCCGATTGGCGCAACCGCAGCACGCCGGCACCACACTGCACTCGGCCGCCGCGAGCCTCGCCGGGGAGTTCCGACACCTCGCCGAACATCCGCGCGACCTCGATGTCGACCGGTTCGAGATAGATCCCTTCCGGGGGCCCCACCTGCCGTACCCGCCCGGCCATCAGCACGACGATGCGGTCGGCCATCGACATCGCCTCTTCACGGTCGTGTGTGACGAGGAGGCCACTGGTGCCGTCGGCCAGAATGGTGTCGCGGACATGACGACGCAGGCGCGTACGCAGCTGCGCATCGAGCGCGGAGAACGGCTCGTCGAGACCGATAACCGCCGGGCGGGGGGCGAGCGCCCGTGCCAATGCCACCCGCTGCCGCTGGCCGCCGGAGAGCTCGCTGGGACGGCGCGCACGCAACTCGCTGAGCCCGACGACGTCGAGCAATTCGGTTATCCGCGTTGCACGGCCAGGGGTCCGGCGCCACCACGGCCCCAGCCCGAACCCGATGTTCCCCGCCACGCTCAGGTTCCCGAAGAGTGCACCCTCCTGCGGCACGAGGCCGAAGCTGCGCTTCTCCGTGGGCACATCGACACGACGTGTCCCGTCCGTTCGGACCGCGGCGACCTCGGTTCCGCCGATCTCGATGCGCCCCGATCGAATGGGCTCCAGACCGGCGATCGTCCGCAGCAACGTCGTCTTGCCGCATCCCGACGGCCCGATCACCGCGGTGATCGAACCTGCCGGCACCTCGAGCGACACCCCGTCGAGGACCGTCGTGTCGCCGAAGACGACCGAGATGTCCTCCACTCGCACTGCGTCATTCACTGACGTGTCACTCACCGGCCACCGGCCTTTCCGAACAGCGCGGACAGTGCCGCGGTGGGTATCGAGGCGACGACGATGAGAACCAGACCCAGGACTGCCGCACGCCCGTAGTTCATGTCGTTGTTGAGACTCCACATGTCGGTCGCGAGGGTCCTGGTGCCGATCGGCGCCAGCATCAAGGTGGCGGGTAGTTCCTTGGCCACCGAGAGGAATGCCAGCGCCGCGCCGGCCAAGACGGCCGGCGCCAGCAGTGGCAACTGGACGCGGACTGCGGTGGCCACCGGTCCCGCTCGGAGGGTCCGCGACACCTCCGCCATCTGCGGCGGGATCGCATCGACCCCGGAGCGGACCGGCCCCAGGCACACAGGCAGGAAGAGGACCGCGTAGGTCGCGATGAGCATCGCCGCGGTCAGGTAGTAATCGGGCAGGAGCCGGGTACCCAGGAACACCATCGACAGGGCGACCGTCACGCCGGGCAGCGTGTATCCGAGGTAAGAGACCACCTCGACGGCGTCACCGGTCCGTGTGCGCGGCCGGGATACGAAGAACGCCAACGGCAGGGCCAGGAGCACGATCACCATCGCGGCCTGGACCGACAACTCCATCGTGGTGCCCGCATACGGCCCCACCCAGGCGATCAGGTCACCGAGATCGTCGAAGCCGAGTCGCTGGGATTCGCTGATCTCCGTGCACAACCCGACAACGGGCACACAGACGCCCACCATGACGACGGACGTGACGACACCCCAGGCCACCGGTCGGTCCTGGACCTGTCGCGCTCGCAGCGGCGTGGACCCGGTGTCGACATCGCGGCGCATGCGGCGTTCGGCCACTGCGAGCACCACGGCGATCAGGGCGAGCACGAGACCGTACAAGGCGGCGACCGATCGGTCCAGGGTTCCGTTGTAGGCGTTGTAGATCCCCACCGTGAACGGCTCGAAGCGCACGATGGCAGGACCGCCGAAATCACTGATCGCGTAGAGCGCGACCAGCAGCGCGCCGGCAATCACGACGGGACGGATGCGTGGGAGCGTGACACGCAGGAACGCTCCGACCGGTCCGCACCCGAGGGTGCGCGCGGCGTCCTCGTCCGCCCGTCCGGTCCCGGAGATCACCGCCATGACCGGCAGCATGACGAGGGGATAGCAGGCCAGGGTCAACACCAGCGCCGCGGCCCACAACCCTTCGAATCCGGGGAACAGTCGGACCCACACGAACCCCGACACGTAGGACGGGATCGCGAGTGGTGCAGCCAGCAGCGCGATGACCACCGCGCGTCCGCGGCGGACGCCGTGGGCCACGCACCACGCCAACCCCACACCCACCACGATCGACGCACACGTCACGATGACCGCGAGTTGCGCCGTGCGCCAGAGCAGTTGCCCCGTGCGGGGCCGGAACAGAAGCGCGACCGCCTCATCGATGCCGATCCCCACAACCCGAATCACGAGATAAACCGCAGGGGTGATCAGCAGCAACGCGATCACGACACTGACCGACCCCAACAGAATTCGTCCCGACCGCGTTCTCTGGCCGGGACGAATTCGAATGCGGGTCAACAGATCAGACAGCGCCGACCTCGTTCAGCAGTTTGTCGGTCCCCGCGACGTCGGCGAGCTCGTCGAGCGTGATCTGCGGCGGCGACAACTGGTCCAGGGTCGGCAGCCCCGGGACCGGAAGCGGCTCGTTGCCGATGACCGGATACTCGCCGACCTCACGCGCGAAGTACGTCTGGGTTTCGGGCGTCAGCAGCTGCCGGATGAACTCGAAAGCCTGCTCCTTGTCGGATGCCGTCTTCAACACACCGATCGCCGCGACATTCACCAGCGCGCCGGGGTCGCCGTCGGAGAAGAAGTGGAGTCGACCGGGCACGTTCTCGATCCCCTTCTCCTGCACTTCCTGAACCCAGTAGTAGTGATTGGTGAGGCCCGCGGCGAGCTGACCGCTGTTCACCGCCTCGACGATCGGGCCGTTGCCGTCGAAGGACTTGGGGTCGTTCGCCAGAAATGCGGTGAGCCAGTCCCGCGCACCCGCGTCACCGCGGGTCAGTCGCAGAGCCGTCACGAAGGACTTGAAGGAAGCATTGGTCGGCGCATAGCCGACCTTTCCGCGCATCTCCGGTGCGAGCAGGCCGTCGATGCCGGCAGGCAGCTGGGCTGCGGGCAGCTGGCGCGGGTCGTAGATCAGCACACGCGAACGTGCGGAGGTGGACACCCAGGTACCCGTCTCGGACCGATAGGCCTCCGGGATGTTCGCGGCGATGTCGGCGGGCAGCGGCTCGAGCAGACCGGCGTCGGCAAGAGCACCCAGCTCACCGGCATCCTGCGCGAAGAACAGGTCGGCCGGCGACCGGTCGCCTTCCTCGAGAATCTGGGCGGCCTTCTTGTCATACCCGGCTGTCACCGGGATCGTGCCCCCGATGCGCTCGACGAGCGGACCGACCAGCGACTCCGAACGACCCGAGTACAGGACCAGGGTCTCGTCGTCTCCCGATGTGTCGCCACCTCCACAGGCGGCGAGCAATCCGGCCGCAACGATCGCCGCTGCGCCGATCGCGATCACTCGTCGGGCCCATCTCTTGGCTTCCACCTGTTCCACCCTTCTGTGGAGGTCATGCGGTCGACTCTGTCGCCCGCCAGCATGCGCAGCCTAACCTATGAAGCGTCGTCGACCCCAGCCGCGGTGGTTCACCTCAGCCGATCGCCGTCAGCAGCGCACGCGGACCCGCGAACACCGTCTCGCGAATGTGATTGCGCACCAATGTCCATGACGGACAATCACATTCAGCGACAACACCATTGGCGTCCACCCCTTCTCCGCGGCACAGCGCGATGGCACGCCTCAGGTGGAAGTCCTGGGTGACGATGAGCAGCGCCCGCACACCGAACACCTCCCGCGCGCGGCGGCAGCTCGCCGCGGTGTCGAACCCCGACGGGTCGTCGAGAATCACCTGCGCCGGTACGCCCGCGGCTTCGAGGTAGTCCCGCATCACCGCGGGTTCATCACCCGCCTCGGGAGAACCATTGCCGGAATTGATGATTCGTATGGCACGGCCGTCGCGATACAGCTCCGACGCCGTGTCCAGCCGGCCGCGCACGTAGTCCCCGGGAGAACCGTCCTCGACGAGGGAACCGAGCACCAGGAGCGTGGAACCGGACGGCACCTGACCGGCGCCGAGAATCCGGTCCGCAGACACGGCGTACATCCACGTCGCCGCGACGGCGATCCACAGTTCGACGACCACCAGCAACACCGGCATGACGAGACGAGCTGCTGACCTCACCCGTACAACCTAGGTGCACGAACACATCTCACCCAAGATGACCATTCGACGCCGCGCCGGTGGTGACGGACCGATACTGGATTCATCTGCCGCGCTCAGCCCGATGCGTAAACCGACAACCGTGGAAAAGAGTGTGAATGCAGTACATGCCGGTGACCTCGTCGATATTCCTGCTGGCCGAGACGCGCGAGCAGCCCATGCACGTGGGCGGGTTGCAGTTGTTCGTACCGCGGGAGGGTCAGTCGTCGGCCGACCTCGCCGAGGAGGTCATCGCGGCCTTCTCCTCCTGTGGCGAGATCCATCCGCTGTTCCGCAAGCGGCCGGCGTCGCCGGTCACGATCCTCGGCAACCTCGCCTGGACCTACGACGACGAGATCGACTTCGACTACCACGTCCGCCGTGCGGTGCTGCCGCGCCCGGGCCGCGTCCGCGAGCTGCTGCGCTACGTGTCGCTGAACCACGGCACCCTGCTCGACCGGTTCCGGCCGATGTGGGAGATCCACGTCATCGAGGGCCTCGAGGACGGCCGGATCGCGATCTACAGCAAGATCCACCACTCCATCGTCGACGGGGTGTCAGCGCTTCGCCTGCTGCAGCGCATGCTCTCGCCGGACCCCGATGACCGATCCGGATCGGCACCCTGGGACCCGGCCCTCGCCGGGAAGAAGCGTCCGCGACCAGCGCCGACGCTGAGGTCGCGGATCTCCGGGATCGCCGACGCCGGCCTGCAGGTGGCCGGGCTCGTACCCGCGGCCGCGAAGGTGGCCATCGCCGGTGTACGCAAGCCGGACTTCGTGCCGCCGGTGCCCCGCGCCCCGCGAACCATCCTCGACGTGGCGATCGGCAGCGCCCGCCGCTTCGCCGCCCAGCAGTGGGAGATGGAGCGCCTACGGGCGGTCGCCGACGTCCTGGACATCACGCTCAACGACGTCATCGCCGCGATGTGCTCGGGTGCGCTGCGCTCGTACCTGATCGATCAGGATGCCCTGCCCGATTCCTCCCTGATCGCCGCCGTGCCCGTGTCGATGCACACCGACGGGGACAGCGACGGGAACGCCGTCACCGCGATCATGGTCGACCTGGCCACCGATCAACCCGATCCCGAACGCCGGCTCGATGCACTCGTCGCGTCGGCTCGCCAGGCGAAGAACGTCGTCCGTGGCCTGAAGCCCCTGCAGGCGCTCGCTCTCGGCGCGGCCAATTTCGCGCCGCTCGCATTCGCGACCGTTCCCGGCTTCGTCCAATACGTTCCGCCGCAGTTCAACATCATCATCAGCAACGTGCCCGGGCCGTCGGAGCAGCTCTATTGGAACGGCGCCCGACTCGACGGCGTCTACCCGGTCTCGATCGCGATGGAGGGCCTGGCGTTGAACATCACCGTGACCAGTTCGGCCGATCACGTCAACTTCGGTCTGATAGGCGCTCGTGCGCAGGTCCCGAGCCTGCAGCGGCTGCTCACCCACCTCGACACAGCCCTCGAGGAGCTGGAGAAGGTGGCCCGGGTCCGCTGACGCGGACCGACCGCGGGAGCCGAATGGGATCCTCGACACCCTGACTCGACAGTAAGTTACTCGCGAGTATCATTCGATGTGAGATAGACCAGCGAAAATTAGGTCAACCTTGGCAGCGCGCCGACGGCGCGACGAATTACGGTTACCTGTAGTACACCGCCCTGTGGGAGAGCCCTGCGCACTCTGTGCGCTTCCTCTGCGGCGGACGACCTAGACGAAAGGCCGGTACGCGCCCGTGACAGCCACGACGATTGCCATCGGCACCACAGCAGCGGTGATCAGCCTCTTCTGTTGGTACTTGTTCCTCGGCGGCGTGGTGCGGATGTTCCGCACCATCAAACTCGGCCAGAAGGTCGACAGTTCCCGATTCTGGCCGGTACTCCCGCGTCTGGGAACGATGATCAAGGAGTTCATCGCCCACACCCGCATGGTCAAGTTCCGGACGGTGGGCTGGGCGCACTGGCTGGTGATGATCGGCTTCATGGGGGGTGCCCTGCTGTGGTTCGAGGCCTACGGCCAGTCGATCAACCCGGAGTTCCACTGGCCCCTCTTCGGTGACACGTTCGCGTGGCACCTCTGGGACGAACTGCTGGGCATCGGCACGGTCGTCGGCATCATGGTGCTGATCGTCATCCGCCAGCTCAACCACCCGCGCGTCCCCGAGCGCATCTCGCGATTCTCCGGTTCCCGCTTCGGCGCGGCCTACTTCGTCGAGGCCGTCGTCCTGCTCGAGGGTCTGGGCATGATCCTGGTGAAGGCGTCGAAGATCGCGACGTACCACCACTCGAACGCGTACTCCGATTTCTTCACCATGCAGGTCGCCAAGATCCTGCCCGAGTCGCCGACCCTGGTGTCGATCTTCGCGGTCATCAAGCTGATGAGCGGCATGGTGTGGCTGGCCGTCGTCGGTCTGAACACCGACTGGGGCGTCGCCTGGCACCGCTTCTCGGCGTTCTTCAACATCTACTTCAAGCGTGAGGCCGACGGCGGCGTCGCCCTCGGTGCCGCCAAGCCGATGATGAGCCAGGGCAAGGTCCTCGACATGGAGACCGCCGACCCCGACGTCGACGCCTTCGGTGCGGGCAAGATCGAGGACTTCTCCTGGAAGGGCTGGCTCGACTTCTCCACCTGTACCGAATGTGGCCGCTGCCAGTCGCAGTGTCCGGCCTGGAACACCGGCAAGCCGCTGTCCCCGAAGCTGCTCATCATGTCGCTGCGCGACCACGGCAACGCCAAGGCCCCGTACCTGATGGCCGGTGGCCGCAAGGACATGGGCGGGGACGAGGTCGGCCTGGTCGACGCCGACGGCAACGTCCTCGAGGACAAGCTCAACGCGATCCCCGAGGCCGCTCGTGCCGAGGCATCCCGCAAGCTCGTCGGCGAGTCCAAGGGCAGGCTCGGCGGCGGCGAGGGCCTCGAGTCCGCGGACGGCGAGTTCGATCCCGAGGCGCTGGGTGCGGTCATCGACACCGAGACCCTGTGGAGCTGCACCACCTGTGGTGCCTGCGTCGAGCAGTGCCCGGTCGACATCGAGCACGTCGACCACATCCTCGACATGCGTCGCTACCAGGTCCTGATCGAGTCGGACTTCCCCACCGAGCTGGCCGGCATGTTCAAGAACCTCGAGAACAAGGGCAATCCGTGGGGCCAGAACGCCTCCGCGCGTACCGCCTGGATCGATGAGATGGACATCGAGATCCCGGTCTTCGGCAAGGACGTCGAGTCGTTCGAGGGCTTCGAATACCTGTTCTGGGTCGGCTGCGCCGGCGCCTACGAGGACCGCGCGAAGAAGACCACCAAGGCCGTCGCCGAGCTTCTCGACATGGCCGCGGTGAACTTCATGGTTCTCGGCGAGGGCGAGACCTGTACCGGTGACTCCGCACGACGCGCCGGCAACGAGTTCCTCTTCCAGATGCTCGCGCAGCAGAACATCGAGATGCTCGGCGAGGTCTTCTCGACGGCGCCCGAGCAGCGCAAGAAGGTCGTCGTCACCTGTGCGCACTGCTTCAACGCGCTGGGCAACGAGTACCCGCAGCTGGGCGCCAAGTACGAGGTCGTCCACCACACGCAGCTGCTGAACCGACTGGTCCGCGAGAAGCGGCTCGTGCCGGTCGCCCCGCTCGGCGAGGGCGTCACCTACCACGACCCCTGCTACCTCGGCCGCCACAACAAGGTCTACGACGCCCCGCGTGAGCTGATGGGTGCCGCCGGATCGACTCTCACCGAGATGCCGCGTCACGGCGAACGGTCCATGTGCTGTGGTGCCGGTGGTGCCCGCATGTGGATGGAAGAGCAGATCGGCAAGCGCATCAACCTCGACCGGGTCGACGAGGCGCTGGACACCCTCGGTGACACCACGGGTGACCAGGTCAAGAAGGTTGCCACCGGTTGCCCGTTCTGTCGCGTGATGCTGACCGACGGTGTGACCGCACGGACCAGCGGCACCGAGTCCGAGGGCAAGGTCGAGGTCGTCGACGTCGCGCAGCTGCTGCTCGACTCGGTCAAGCGCGGCTCGACCGAGGTCAAGCTCGGCGGCCGCTTCCTCGGACCTCGTCCGAGCGCTCCGGAGCCCGAGCCGGAACCGGAGCCCGAGAAGGTTCCTGCGGCCGCCGCCGCAGCTGCGACGGCCACCACCGAGGCGGCTCCGAAGCCGAAGGTCGGCCTGGGCATGAAGGGCGGCAAGAAGCCCGGCGCCGCAGCCAAGACCGCAGCACCGGCAGAGGCTCCCGCGGAGGCACCGGCCGAGAAGAAGCCCGCGTCCAAGGGCTTCGGCATGAAGGGCGGCAAGAAGCCGGGAGCGGCGGCTGCAGCGCCCGCTGCGGCTTCGGCACCGGCAGAGGCTCCCGCCGAGGCACCGGCCGAGAAGAAGCCCGCGTCCAAGGGCTTCGGCATGAAGGGCGGCGCGAAGCGTCCGGGTGCGGCGAGCAAGCCTGCCGCAACGGCCGCTCCTGCTCCCGCCGAGGCCGAGTCGTCGGAGGCCGTCAAGGCCGAGGCACCCGCGGCTGAGAAGCCGGCCAAGGCCAAGGGCTTCGGTATGGCTGCCGGCAAGCGTCCCGGTCAGAAGACGGCCACCCCGAACGCGGCAGCTGCCGACGCCGGAGTGACCGCCCCTGCCGAGAGCAAGGTCGCCGAGGCCGAGTCGGCACCCGATGCGGCTCCGACCGTCGACACCGAGTCGGCCACGGCAACCGCGGCAACGGGCACCGCTGCCGCGACCGAGGAGAAGCCGGCCAAGGCGAAGGGCTTCGGTATGGCCGCGGGCAAGAAGCGCCCGGGCGGGATCGGCAAGGCCGCCCCCAAGCCGGCCGCGGAAGCACCGGCAGCCGAGGCACCGGCTCCGGCGGCTCCGGAAGCCGAGGCTCCTGCCGAGGAGACCGAGGCAACCCCGGCAGCCGAGGCACCGGCAGCGGAAGCCCCGGCCGAGACGAACGGGGCCGAGGTCCCGGCTCCGTCGAGCAACGGCTCGGGCGATGCCCGCACCATCGCCGAGACCGGGGCGTCGAAGGCCAAGGGCTTCGGCATCGCCGCCGGCAAGAAGCGGCCCGGCCACCAGTAGTCACCAGCAGTACCGCGAAACGGGCTCCGACCACCACGGTCGGAGCCCGTTTTTCGTAGGCCGGCCACTGCCGCGCAGCACTGGCGGAAACCGACTTGCACGCGGCTGCGACAATTGAACTCGTGAGTAGGCCCCATGTGTCGCATCTGAACCAGAACCTCAAGCCGCTCGAGCAGTCGCTCAAGCTGCAGAACGTGTGCTACGAGATCCGCGGACCCGTACACGAGCACGCGCAGCGGCTCGAGGCAGAGGGCCATCGCATCCTCAAGCTGAACATCGGGAACCCGGCGATCTTCGGGTTCGAGGCACCCGACGTGATCATGCGCGACATGATCCACGCACTGCCGTACTCGCAGGGCTACTCCGAATCGGCAGGCGTGCTGTCCGCGAGACGCGCCGTCGTGACACGGTACGAGCTCATCCCCGACTTCCCCTACTTCGACGTCGACGACGTCATCCTGGGCAACGGTGTCTCCGAGCTCATCACGATGACGATGCAGGCGCTGCTCAACGACGGCGACGAGGTGCTCATCCCGGCCCCCGACTACCCGCTGTGGACGGCGATGACCTCGCTGTCCGGCGGCCGTCCGGTGCACTACCGCTGCGACGAGGAAAACGGCTGGAACCCCGACATCACCGACATCGCGTCGAAGATCACCGACCGCACCAAGGCGATCGTCATCATCAACCCCAACAACCCGACGGGCGCGGTCTACTCACGCGAAGTCCTGCAGCAGCTCGTCGAACTGGCGCGTGAACACTCGTTGCTGATCCTCGCCGACGAGATCTACGACAAGATCCTCTACGACGACGCCGAGCACATCAACGTCGCCTCGCTGGCGCCGGATCTGTTGTGCCTCACCTTCAACGGCCTGTCCAAGGCGTACCGCGTGTGCGGTTACCGCGCCGGCTGGGTCGTCTTCACCGGCCCCAAGGACCATGCCACGGGCTTCCTCGAGGGCATGGGCATCCTCGCGTCGACCCGCCTGTGTGCGAACGTGCCCGGCCAGCACGCGATCCAGGTGGCGCTGGGTGGGTACCAGTCCATCGATGCGCTCGTCTCCCCGGGCGGTCGCCTCTACGAACAGCGCAACGTCACCTGGGAGAAGCTCAACGAGATCCCCGGTGTCAGCTGCGTGAAGCCCAAGGGGGCCCTGTACGCCTTCCCGCGCCTCGACCCCGAGGTACACGAGATCCACAACGACGAGCTGTTCGTCCAGGACCTGCTACTGCAGGAGAAGATCCTCGTCGTGCAGGGCACCGGGTTCAACCTCGAGGACCACAACCACTTCCGCATCGTCACGCTGCCGTGGTCGCGGGACCTCAAGGAGGCCGTCGAACGGATCGGCAACTTCCTGTCGTCGTACCGCCAGTAGGTTGCGGAGCGCCGTCTCGAAGGGCCCGGTCTTCTGACCGGGCCTCTTTGTCTCCTCCAGGGTCTGGACATTTGTGTAACCGTTGGTAACGTGTACCTCCAATCGGGGTCTACAACGAGGTGACACGGATGTCCGAACATGCAGTGCAGGTGCGTCCCGACTGGCGACGGGGAACGGTGACCGGCGACGGCGTCACCCTCGCGACCTTCGAACTCGGGGACCCGGAGAATCCGACGGTCATGCTGGTGCACGGCTGGCCCGACACCCACCATCTCTGGACCCACATCGCACCTCGGCTGGCCGAGAAGTATCACGTGGTCGCCTATGACTGCCGCGGATTCGGCGAAAGCGACCGTCCAGGCGAGGTCGGTGCGTACCGGCTGGCCGAGCTCGCCGACGACCTCTTCGCCGTCGCCGAAGCGGTGAGTCCCGACGCTCCCGTGCACGTCGTCGGTCACGACTGGGGTTCGGTCCAGGCCTGGGAGGCCGTCAGCCGACCGAGGTCGCACACCCGCATCGCATCCTTCGTCTCGGTCTCCGGACCCAACCTCGACCACCTCGGTCAGCTGTTACGCGAAGGACTGACCCGCCCGACACCCCGCCGCATGCGAACCATTGCGACGCAGTCACTCTCATCGGCCTACACGGGACTGTTCCAGCTGCCGGTGCTGCCGAACGCCCTGCTGACCGCACTGGGAAGTCCGCGGGCGTGGAAGCAGTTCCTGCACACCATCGAGGGCACCCCACCGGAGAACGTCGTCGTCGCCGAGACACTGCGCCGCGACATGATCACCGGACTCGCGCTCTATCGCGCCAACATCCGCCAGAAACTGGCCCGCCCGGAGCCCCGCTCGACCGCGGTGCCGGTGCTGCAGGTGGTCAACGAGCGCGACATCGCCCTGCGTCCGGCCATCTACGACAACACCCCGACCTATGCGGCCAAGCTGTGGCGGCGCGACACCCCGACCGGCCACTGGCTGCCGTATACCAAGCCGGGCTACCTGACCGACACGATCCTGGATTTCCTTGCCGCGCAGACCGACAACGAGGCGCCGCCGACCGTCGAGCGGTCGCGGGTGTTCGCCGAACCGAAACCGTTGGCCGGAAAGCTGGTCGTGATCACCGGCGCGGGCAGTGGCATCGGTCGGGAGACCGCACTGCTCCTCGCCGAGCGCGGGTGCGAACTCGTGCTCGCCGACCGGAACCTCGACACCGCCGCCGAGACGGCGCAGGCCTGCAAGATCGCCGGCGCGGTGGCGCACGCCTACCTCCTCGACGTGTCCGACACCGACTCGTTCACGTCCTTCGCCGCGACGGTCCGGGAGAGCCACGGGGTACCCGACATTGTGATCAACAACGCCGGGATCGGCTTGGCCGGTGGGGCTCTCGCCGCAACCGACGAGCAGGTCGATCGGCTCTTCGACGTCAACCTGCGCGGGGTCATCACGGGGAGCCGCGAGTTCGGCCGTCAGATGGTGGACCGCGGAGTGGGCGGGCACATCGTCAACGTCTCCTCGGCCGCGGCGTTCACGCCGTCGCGCAGCCTCGGCTTGTACTCGGCGTCGAAGGCGGGGGTCCTGCTGTTCTCGGAGTCGCTGCGCGCCGAACTCGCCGAGCACCGCATCGGTGTCAGCGCCATCTGCCCGGGCATCGTCGACACCAACATCGTGTCGTCGTCGCCGATCGCCGGACTGGACGCCGATACCGAACAGGCACAACGAGATCGGCTGAACCGCTTCTACCAGCGCCGAGGTTTCACCCCGGATCGGGTGGCCGTCGAGATCGTCTCGGCGATCGAGCACAACAAGGCAGTCGTCCCGGTGACGCCCGAGGCGAAGGTCGGTTATCGCATATACCGTTTCGCGCCGTGGCTGTCGCGCATCGGCGCCCGACAGAAGGTGACCGGATGAGCACCGTCGAACGCCCGCGTCCGGACCTGAGCCACACCGATCAGACGAGTGCTGATCAAGCCGATCCCGGCCCGGTCGAACTGCATGCCCGCAACGTGGCATTCGACTGGGACGACGTGCCCCTGCACTGGATTCCCGGCCACCCGGTGGCGTCCAACTTCATCAGCGTGTTGAATCTTCTTCTCCCGGAGGGGGAACGCTGGTTTGTGCAGACCTACAACGAGGCGCTGCCGCTGGTGGCCGACGAGGAACTCGCCTCTCGCATGCGGGGTTTCATCGGACAGGAGGCGATGCACGCCGAAGCTCACGACCATGTGCTGTGGGAGTTCCTCGATCACCACGGCATCGATCCACGTCCGTACCAGCTGCAGATGGAGTGGGTCTTCCGCAGAGTTCTCGGACCGGCGACGAGCGGCCCGCCGCAAGCGCGGCACAAGCACCTCATCGAGCGGTTGTGGCTGATCGCCGCCCTCGAGCACTACACCGCGGTGCTCGGCGATTTCGCACTGAACAACAACTGGATCGAGACCGGCGCGCATCCGACGATGGCCGATCTGTTCATGTGGCACGGCGCGGAGGAAGTGGAACATCGGGCCGTCGCGCACGACGTCGCAGCCTATTTCGGCGACAGTTACCTCCGCCGCGGGCGCGCGATGCTCGCCGTCCTCCCGATGCTGCTGTTCCTCATACAGCGCGGCTACCGGTTCATCATGAAGCAGGACACGTCGGTGTCCTACAACTACATCCAGAAGAAGTGGCAGTTCCACCGCGGCGTGCGCGCCAACGTCCTGCCCCCGCTTCGGAGCATCGTCTTCTCCACATTCAGTTACTTCCGGCCCGGCTTCCGCCCCGAACAGATCGGCAGCACCGCCCAGGCCGTCGCATACCTCGCCAAGTCACCGGCCGCACGCAACGCGGCCTGAGAGACTCCGATGAACCAACGCGCACATCCGCATTCGACGAGTCTCACCCAGCCACCGCCACATCTGTACGGGCGGTGGCGCCGCGATCCGATCCTCACCGTCGGGACCGCGTTCATGCGGGCGTGGTAGCCGGCCTGGCGGCCGCTGTCCCCGCTGAGGCCGGCGCCGGTCAACGACGGGATCACCCACGTCCGCATCGTGGACCGCGAGGTCGTCGCACATGACGAGAACGTCATCGCGCTGACCCTCACGGCCGCGGACGGCGGGGTGCTGCCGTCGTGGCACGCGGGTGCCCACATCGACGTGCTGCTCCCGTCCGGCCGCATGCGCGAGTACTCGTTGTGCGGCGACACCGCGGACCGTGAGCACTACCGCATCGCGGTGCGGCGCATCCCGGACGGCGGTGGCGGTTCCATCGAGGTCCACGACGCTTTGGAGATCGGCGACGTGATGTCGATCAAGGGACCGCGCAACGCTTTCCCCCTGGCGGTACCCGGCCACGGATCGCCCGCTCGCCGGATTCGCTTCATCGCCGCCGGGATCGGCATCACGCCGATCCTGCCGATGCTGACGGTGGCGGAGCGCTTCGGGCTGGACTGGTCGATGATCTACACCGGTCGCTCGGCCGACTCGATCCCCTTCCTCGACGATGTGGCGAGGTTCGGCGACCGCATCACCATCCGCACCGACGATCGGCACGGACTGCCGACGATGTCGGAACTGGTCGGTCCGGTCCCGGATTCGGACGCCGACCTCGCGGTGTACTGCTGCGGACCGGTTCCGATGCTGGAGAACCTCCGCCGCCACCTGGCCGACCGCGCGGACATCGAACTGCACTACGAACGTTTCAGTCCGCCACCGGTGGAGGACGGCACACCGTTCACGGTGACGCTGGCGTCCACGGGGGAACGGATTCCGGTGGCCGCCGACGAGTCGGCGCTCGCCGCGCTCCGGCGAGTGATGCCGTCGGTGCCTTACTCGTGTCAGCAGGGCTTCTGTGGCACATGCAAGGTCAGGACGTTGTCCGGCGACATCGACCACCGTGACAACATCCTGACCGAGCCCGAGCGGGAGGCCGGGACCATGCTGACCTGCGTGTCACGCAGTGCCGGCGGGAACCTCACGCTCGATCTGTGAGGTGGCCACTTCTCCCTGCGGACGCACCCCCGCTCCCTGAGGAGCATCCGGAGCTTGCGGAGGATGCGTCTCGAAGGGCCCTTCCTGCGAATCCGGCGCCGCGTGACGTCCGGCGACGGTGCCGCGCAACAGGACTACCGCTGCCACACCGGCCGTCGCGGTGATGACCACCGCCGCCCACACCGCGTTGTGCAGACCGTCCATGAACACCTGCTGTACCGCGACCCGGACCGTCTCGCTCATCGCGGCGGGCACCCGACCGGCGACCTCCACCCCGGCCATCACCGACTGTCCCGCGGTCGCGACCACCTCTCGTGGCAATCCGCTGTCCGACAGCCGATCCCCGATTCCCGCGACGTAGACCGAGGTCAGGATCGAGCCGAGCACCGCAACCCCGAGGGTGCCGCCGATCTCACGGGTGGTGTCGTTGACCGCGCTGCCCGCACCGGCCTGCTCCGGACGCAGAGCATCCATGATGAGCTGCGTGCACGGTCCCGAGATGAAGGCCAGGCCGGCGGCCATCAGCGACATCGACCAGACGATGAGCTCCCAGTAACCCGAAGCGCGCGAGGAGATCTCGACGAGCGCGAAGCCACCGGACATGAGGAAGGCACCCGCCACGGCGACGAAGCGTGGGCCGAACCGGTGGGACAGGGCCATCGCCACCGGCGACAGCACCGCCATCACGATGGCGAAGGGCAGGGTTCGCACACCTGCGGCCAGCGGACCGTATCCCTTGACCGCCTGGAAGAACTGGGTGATCAGGAAGATGAACCCGAACAGTGCGAAGAACGCCACGCTGATCATCCCGGCTGCGGTGGCGAACTGCCGGTTGGCGAACAGTCGCACATCGAGGATGGGGTGGGCCATGCGTAGCTGCGTCACCACGAACACGGACAGGATCGACAGGGCCGCAACGATTCCGAGGACGGTTCGGACCTCACCCCAACCGACGTGAGGTGCCTCGATCAGCGTGTAGGTGAGAAGCCCCAGACCGGCAACCGACAAGCCCACTCCGACGGCGTCGAATCGCGGCACCGCCAACGGCCGGGTACCGGGGACGACCGCGAGGATCACCGCCAACGCGGCCAGACCGAATGGGACGTTGACCCAGAAGACCGAGGTCCACGAGAAGTGCTCGAGCAGCCAGCCACCCAAGACGGGACCGATGGCGACGGCCACACCGGAGACGGCCGCCCAGATACCGACGGCCGTCGCCCGCTCCCGGGCGTCGACGAAGATCGTCGTGATGATCGCCAGCGTCGCCGGGAACACCAGTGCGGCAAAGAGTCCCAGGCCGCCGCGCGACGCGATGAGCTGGCCCAGGTTCTGCGACGACGCCGCCAGGATCGAGACCGCCATGAAGCCGACGACGCCGGTGAGGAGCATCCGCCGGTGGCCGAACCGGTCACCCAGATAGCCACCGGTCAAGAGCAGGCCGGCGAACACGAGCGTGTAGGCGTCGACGATCCATTGCAGGCCGGAGATCCCGGCGTCGAGGTCGCGGGCCAGCGTCGGCAGAGCGACGTTGACGATCGTGTTGTCGATCATGACCAGCAGTTCGGCAAAGCTGAGGGCGCCGAGCGCCCACCAGCGTGAGCCCATACGTCCTGTACGCATCGGCATTCTCCTGTTCCGTGAGCTGATGAAGTCCAGATGAAGTAGAACCTCGTCCTACAGTTATAGAACATTGTTCTATTCCAGAAGAACACCGTGCTAGTAGATTGTCAATATGCCCACCGCAAAGCCGCGCACCCGAACCTCCGCCGCCGACGTCCGGTCGGCTCTGCTGCGCGCCGGTCGTGCGATCCTCGAGCGCGACGGCGAAGCCGGGCTCACCGTGCGGGCGGCCGCAGCTGAGGCGAAGGTCGCGCCGATGGGCGTCTACAACCACTTCGACGGTCGCGATGGACTATTGGATGCGCTGGTCACCGATGGTTTCGCCGAGTTCGCACGAGCAGTGGGAGCCACCGACGACGACCCGGTCGCCCGCTTACGGAACTCCGGTCGCGGTTACCGCGAGTTCGCCGTGTCGAACCCCGTTCTCTACGGGCTGATGTTCTCCACGCGCTGCACGCCGGATCTCGAGGTGGCGGCGCATGCATTCGACGTACTCGTCGACGTCATCCGGTACGGACAGGTGGCCGGCGTCGTGATGGCCGGCGATCCCGCCGATCTCGCCATGCAGGCCTGGTCAGCGGTTCACGGTGCAGTCAGCCTGGAACTCGCCGGCACGCACCCGCCACAGGTCGACGGCGCGGCGAACTACGAGAGGGTACTGGCGTTCGTCGCGCGAGGCCTGGCGCCGAGCCCCGCCGACTGATCACGGCAGGACGATCGGCGGCAGTCCGGGAATCGGATTCGGGATCGTCACGCCGCGCTGCGGACGCGGTGCGCGGGATCGTGGTCGCGGTGCCGGCCCCTGCTCGTTGGTCACCACCGGCGGTGGCGGTGGGGTGTAGCGCTGCGCGGGCTGACGCGCCTCGGCGACGATGGCCGGGTCGGCGTACTCCTGGCCGGTCGGCGCCGCGGTGGTGGGCGCCGTCGTGGTGGGCGTGGTCGTGGTGGGAGCAGCAACGGGCGCCTGCGAGGAGTCATCGTTCCCCGTGGCCAGTGCGACCGCGACCGCGGTGATGGCCAGCGCACATACCAGCGCCAGGCCTGCCAGGACCGTGCGTCGCGAACGGGACGGCACCGGAGCAGGTCGGCCGTAGGGCGAATGCTGTTCCGGCGCAGGGAACGTGCGATCGGCCGGGATCATCGGGGCGGTGCCGACGGCCTGCGGACCCGGGTCAATTCGCCGTGCCGCGTACTCGAAGGCCGTCGGCATGTTCACGTGCTCTCGAACCGGCGCAGGGTCTTGCGCGGGTGGAGTTCCGAAGACAGAGGTCGCTGTGGCACCGAATGCCGTTGCGGGCGCGGGATCCACCGGACGTGAAGGCTGCTCACTGGATATGCGGTCAACATCGACGACCGGGAAATCGCCTGAGCGACCAGGGCTCCCGATCGCCGGCTCGGTCACCTCGTCGGCCACAAGGTTCGGCGTCGTGTCGACGACTGATTCTGCGTCGAGTTCGACGGTGGCATCGACAACATCTTCGACCTCGACTGCGACCCCGGACTCCTTGTCGGGGTCGGCACCGGCACGCGCAGCTTGTGACTCTTCGGCGCTCTCGGCCGCCACGGCGTCCGGCTCGGTCGATGTGTTGTCGGTGCTGTAGCTGGTGTGCGCGGCGGCGCTGTTGTCTGTATCGACGCTGTGGTCTGCGGCGGCGCTGTTGTCTGAATCGGCGCTGTGGTCTGCGTCGGCGGCGGGCGCGGTTCCGTCGTTGTCGGGGTCAGCGGACGTCGCTGCCTCGGCGTCGGGGGCGTCGGCAGCCGCATCCGGTGTGTGCGCTTCCCGCGGGCCGCTGAGCGGTACAGCCGGCACCGTGGCCGTCAGCGGACTGGGAGCAGCGTCGACGACCGGTACCTGTACGGCTTTGGCGATCCCGTCGCGCAGGCCGGGCCACACGCTCAGACCGTCGGTGATGACGACTGCGGGGGCCTGCGCACCGGCCACTGCTGCGCGCGCCAGTTCCTCACCGCGTGCGATGAGCGCGCCGCCCGCCTCCTCGACATCCCGGCGTGCCAGGCGGAACAGCCGAATGTGTCGGCGTCCCATAAGAAATGTGCCGTCGGAATCCTGCAGGCGTTCGCGTCCGCGGGCGATGAGATCGAAGAGTTCGTCATGCCATTCCGGCGATGTCGGTGACTCGACGCGCCCGATCTTGATCAGATGGTCGGCGATGGCGCGGTCGAGCGCACCGACGGACAGGGCCACGTCGGAATAGGTGTCGGCGACCGCGCCCCGGGAGGTGTCGAACCGCCCGACGGACACGCAACCGTTCCCGTCGAGACCCAGCAGTACCACCTCAGGGGCGTCGAGCCCGCGCTGACGGAGTGTGGCCCGCACGTCGTCGAGCACGGCGGGATGAACCGAGACCTCTGCAGACGCAGAGGCCGGCCCCAGGGCCGCATCGAACACCGTGTCGGTCATCTGATCAATTCCTGCACTTGTGTGCACCTCGCCCTACACGCCCCCACGGCGAGAAGGTGCCCCCGTCAATCGCGGGGTTAACCTAACACGTCCACTCGGGGAACCGCTTTCGACGAAGCCCCGTTCACCTGCGTGAACGAACTTGTTGTCCCAATTTTTCGCGCCGGCACCGGACCGCCCAGCGCCCGGTAGTCCCACCCGGCGTCCCGCCAGGCCTGTGGGTCGAGGCAACGACGGGTGTCGACGATGCGCTTGTGGCGGACCACGGGCGCGAGCTCGTCGGGTGACATGTGGACGAACTCCGCCCATTCGGTGGCGATGACGACGACATCGGCGCGATCGCAGGCCTCGCGCGCCGACGCCGCGTAGCCCAGCGTCGGCTGCACCCGGCGCGAATTGCCCATTGCCTGCGGGTCGAAGACGGTGACCGAGGCCCCGTCCAGCGCGAGACGGCCCGCAACGGCGAGCGCGGGAGAGTCGCGGACGTCGTCGCTCTCGGGTTTGAAGGCGGAACCGAGTACGGCGACATTGCGGCCCAACGCTTCTCCGCCGAGCGCCTCGGCGACGAGTTCGGCGGCGGCGCTGCGCCGACGCATGTTGATGGCGTCGACCTCGCGCAGGAACCCGACCGCGCGAGGGGCGCCCATCTCGTCGGCGCGGGCGGTCAGCGCTCGGATGTCCTTGGGTAGGCAGCCGCCGCCGAAGCCCAGTCCCGCGTTGAGGAACCGCCGGCCGATCCGGGGATCGTGGCCCATGGCGTCGGCGAGCGTACCGACGTCGGCACCGGCGATCTCGCACAGTTCACTCATCGCGTTGATGAACGAGATCTTGGTGGCGAGAAACGCATTGGCAGACACTTTGACGAGTTCAGCAGTGGCCCAGTCGGTCTCGATCAGAGGCACACCGGTTTCGAGTACCTCGCGATAGATGTCTCGGACCACCTCGCCGGCCAGCGACACCGCCGGTGCGGCCTGCGGGTCGTCGACGAGCCGTCCGGCACCGAGGACCAGCCGGTCGGGCGACAGGGTGTCTTCGACGGCGAAACCCTCCCTCAGGAACTCGGGGCTCCACGACAGCTCGACGTCGGCGCCCGGCGCCGAGAGTCGCGAGATCCGTTGCGACAGTTCCTCACACGTGCCGACCGGGACGGTGGACTTGCCGATGAGGACGTGCTGGCCGCGAAGTGTGGGAACCAGTGTGTCGACGGCCGCGTGGACGTGGGACAGGTCGGCGCGGTGTCCGCGGTCCTCCTGCGGGGTGCCGACGCCGATGAAGTGGACCGAGGCGTGGTCGGCGGCGATCGAGTGGTCGGTGGTGAATCGAAGCCGTCCGGCGTCGAGGTTGCGGCGAAGGATGTCGGAGAGCCCGGGTTCGAAGAACGGGACGTCACCGGCCTGCAGGCGTTCGACCTTCCGCGGGTCGATGTCGATGCCCACGACGTCGTGTCCGAGCTCGGCCATACAGGCCGCGTGCGTCGCGCCGAGGTATCCGCATCCGATCACCGTGAGCTTCATGGTCGCAACGATTACCCAGGCGGGTGTGCCGTGAACCAACCGCGGCGTTGCGTGTGGTGATCGGTCGGGTGAACTTCTCAGTCGTTCTTGAGGAAGTTCAGGTACGCCTTCGACGGGGTGGGTCCGCGTTGCCCCTGGTACTTCGAGCCGACCTTCGCGCTGCCGTAAGGGTGCTCGGCCGGGCTGGTGAGGCGGATGAGGCACAGCTGGCCGATCTTCATGCCAGGCCACAGCGTGATCGGCAGGTTGGCCACATTGGAGAGTTCCAGGGTGATGTGTCCGGAAAAGCCGGGGTCGATGAAGCCGGCGGTCGAGTGGGTCAGGAGGCCGAGCCGCCCGAGCGAGGACTTTCCTTCGAGGCGTCCGGCGAGGTCGTCGGGCAGGCTGCACACCTCGAGGGTGGAGCCCAGCACGAACTCACCCGGGTGCAGCACGAAGGGCTCACCCTCGGTCGGTTCGACGAGGGTGGTCAGTTCGTCTTGGCGTTGGGCCGGGTCGATGTGGGTGTACCGGGTGTTGTTGAACACGCGGAACAGACTGTCGAGCCGGACGTCGACGCTGGAGGGCTGGACGAGCGCAGGATCGAATGGATCGATGGCGAGGCGCCCGTCAGCGATCTCGGAGCGGATGTCGCGGTCGGAGAGCAGCACGGTGTCGAGGTTATCGAATGGTCAGGGTGGATCTGCGCCGGTGTCCGTCGGCCCAGACGCCTCGTCCTGCCCGTGACCACTCGACCGGCGTCGACGGGCATCGGCTCGCATCCGGTTGAGGACCTCGTCGGTGCGGTTGGCGTGATTGACCTTCGGGGTCTGATCCGGGTGCGACGTCGGCGGGTGCCAGACGACGCGACCTGCGTCGACCCCATCGGTGGCGATCGTGGTGGCCCACTGGTCGTCGCCGGGGCCGACCGCACGGTTGTGCGGTCCGCATGCGGTGGTCATGTTGTCGATGTCGGTGGGGCCGTCGTCGGCTGTCCATTCGGCCACGTGGTGCAGTTCGGAGTCGAAGGACGACCGCGTGCAGCGTGGACACGTGCAGCCGCCATCGCGACCCACCGCGGCGATCCGCTGCGCCCGGGATGCCAGGCGCTTGGCCCGTCCGAGGTAGAGGACCTCACTGGTGTGGTCGCGGAATACCTCGAGGTACTGCTGCGACTCGGCGGCGAGTTCGACGACATCCTTGATCGGGAGTAGCGCCCCCGTCGCGGTGCGCGCGGGAGCCCCGGCCCGGTTGCGGAGCGCCGATTCGGTGATCGTGACGATGACGTGCGGCGGCAGTCCGTGATGGGAACGACCGAGCGCGCCGTCGTCGAGTGCGTACCGGAGCAACGCCGAGAAGGCGTCGTGGTTGCGTTTCGCGGTCGACCGGTTGTCGCGTTCGGCAGCGGCCGCGAGGGCATCGGGATCAGCACTGCCGGGGTCTCCGACGGGTGACTCCGGGTCGTCGGGGTTGTTCATGCCCGGCGCTGCCCACACCGCCAGTACGACGTCGAGCATCGCCCGGGTCTTGGGGTCGAGGTCGGCGGTGAGCTTGGACATCAGCTGTGCGTCCTGAGGGCCGAGGCGCATGCCGCGCATTCGGGCACGGTCGCGGTCGTCGGTCAGGGTTCCGTCGGGATCGAGGTGGGCGAGAATCCGCCCGCCGAGTTCGCGCAGCGAGGACGGGTCGTAGTCGCGGGCGTAATGCGCAAGCGTCGCCTCGGCGGCTTCACGGTCCGCCGGGTCTGCGGCGGCCGGGACCTTCTTCATCACCTCGACGATGACGTCGACGTTCCGCCCCGAGATCTCGCCTTGGGCAACACCTTTGGCGGTCTCCGGGAATCGCGGCTCGAGTGCCTCGCCCTGCATGTCGGGGAACTTGCCGATCGCCCACACGCGGTTGAGTAGCCGGGTGGCCTCTCCGCTGCGGTTGAGCACGCTGGTGACGAAGTTGGTGACGGTCTGGCTGCCGGCTTTCCGGTATGCGGAGCGTTCGTCGATGTCGATGATGTGGGCGGCGAACGACGTGAGCATGCGACGCTCGGCGCGTTCGTGCTCCATCGCGACCTTGAGCAGGTCTGTGTCGGAACAGTCCGTGGACGCCGTCTCGCTGATCTCGTCCAGCAGCGCGTGTAGACGCTCGTACTGGTCGAGAAGAAGTGGCTGTGATGCAGATGGCTCGCCTAAAGCCATGATTTAACCCCCGTCATCATGGCTTTACTCGAAACTATGTTCGATAGTACGGGCGTCCGCGCCGGTGCGCAACCCCGGCTCGGAAAGAATCTTCGCGCCGCTCGCGAAGACCCCGACGCCGGTTTGCTAGGCTTTCGGACGCGAGCCCAGCGCTCGCACGCCGATGTAGTTCAATGGCAGAACATCAGCTTCCCAAGCTGAATACGCGGGTTCGATTCCCGTCATCGGCTCCACCAGCACCGCCTTGGAGCGATGTTTCGCAAGTCTCGGCCGACACCTCAGAGTCGATCACACCGAGCTCCGCGTTGATCCAGTGGTGTTCGGTGTCGTCGGGTTCGCCTCGGCGTGAACGACTCTCAGCACCGGAACCGCCCCTAAGCACAACCTCCAAGACCTGTTCGAATCCTTTGGGCGTCACGTCCACTTCCACTGCCGTCTTCGCCGAGAGCCCGCGCGATCCAGCGCATCGCGGCGAGCTTCACCGCTGCGGGGGTATCGTCGTCGGTGGCGATACCGACGTTCAAGACCGGTACGTCGCCGAAGGCCCAGCACAAACCTGCCGGTAGTGGGCGGGGTTAGCCAGGTGCCCTTGCGAGGGGCGCAGGCGACGCCTCTCTTGCCGGGCGGGAGGCCATCGGGCCATGCACGACACTCCCACGACCGCTCGCACGCGCACCTACACTGAGCTTCGATGAACCGGCCGCACGAGCACCACCACCACGGTGAATCCTGCGTGGCCAGGGTTCCGCTGTTCTCCCGGCTGAGCCACGACCAGCAGGACGAGGTGGCATCGCTGGCACGACCTGTACGCGTGGGCCGCGGCGAGACTTTCGTGTGGGCGGGCCGGGACACCGCCAAGCTGTTCGTGGTGCACGAGGGCCTGGTCAAAGTCGGGCGCACCGCCGAAGACGGGCGTGAGGTCACGCTGCGCCTGCTGGGGCCCGGCGACGTCGAAGGGGAGGTCGGCTTTCTCACCGGTGCCCGGCCGGAGAACGACTACATGGCCCTCGAGAGCTCCACGATGTGCGTGTTCGACCACAGCATGCTGACCGAGCTCGTGCACCGTTACCCGGACATAGGGGTGGCGATGCTCCACTCGCTGGCGACGCGACTACAGGAGACCGAGCGGCGGCTCGCCGCCCGCACCCTCGTCGACGTCAGCGCCCGCATCGCGTCCTACCTCCTTGACCTGCCGGCGACGCGGAGCCTCGACGGAGCGCTGACCGTTCGGCTGCCCGTGTCCAAGAAAGACGTGGCCACCTATCTCGGCACCATCCCCGAGACGCTCAGCCGACGGCTCGCGGCGCTCGAGCGCGAGGGACTGATCGATGTGCGTGGTGCCGAGGTCGACCTGCTGGATCTCGAGGGCCTCGAGCGGCGGTCCGGCGGCTCTTGACCTAGGTCATGGAGCCAGGACGGACACCGGTCTAGTTTGGTGATTGCACCTGGTAGGCAACCAAGGAAAGGAGCCCGCCATGAGCATCAGCACCGCGGTCCACCGGCTTCTCGCGCTGTTCGCACGCGATGCCTCCGCCCACTGCGACACCGAGAACGGCCCAGCCGCCACCGACGGCCGCCGGGCGCTCGAGAGCGGGAACGTCAACATCGCGCTCAAGTGGGTCCAGCCCAGCGACGAGAACGAGATCCGGGCCGCTTTCGACAAGGTCCTGCGTGTCCGTGCCGCCGGCGGGGAGGCCCGCGAGGTGGCCGACCGGTGGTTCCTCGAGACCCTGGTCAGGGTTCACCGGGCGGGCGAGGGCGCCGGCTTCACCGGTCTCAAGCCCGCCGGCGAAGGCGTCACCGCGCAGGTCGCGGCAGCCGACGAGGCGCTGGACCTCGGCAGCATCGAGCCGCTGCGCGGACTCGTCGCCGACGACCGCTGGGACGAGCTCGAGCGCCGGTTCGATCGGGCCATGGCGCTCAAGGGCTTCGACACCGACGACCTGGACGCCGCTCGCGAGTACATGGACGCCTACGTCCGGTACTTCAAGTACGCCGAGGGTCACGAGCACGAGCACGGGCACGCGCACGCCGGGCACCACTGATGTGCCGGCTCACCAGGGTTCGGTCACACTCGATGGCGCCGACCCTGTCGGACGGGCGCTTCGCACTCACCAGGTCGCTCCGGCGATCGACCCCGATTCACCGGGGAGACCTGGTCGTGGTGGACCATGCCGAGACGGGCGGGCGGATCGTCAAGCGCGTGATCGGCCTACCGGGGGAGACCGTGGAGATCGACGGCGGCGCGGTTCGGATCGACGGCGTGCCGCTCGACGAGCCGTACGCCTCGCCCTCTTACTATCGCGGCATTTTTCACGTCCCCGCCGGGCACTACCTCCTGCTGGGCGACAACCGCGATGCTTCCGACGACAGCCGCACGTGGGAGCAGCCCTACGTCGAGCGGGCGGTGCTGACCGACCGACTGGTCGTAGTCCGCAATCCATTCGTCTCCAGGTCCCGCTGAGTCGATCGCGCTCCTCAACCCTCGCCCTTCGACGGTCCGGCGGGTGGCCGTAGGAGGGGCAGCGTCGGAGATGCCTTTATGCCGCGCGAGGCGTCGCCACGAGCCGTGCCTGCTGCACGTCCGCCAGGATGTTGATCCGCCGCTGCAGATAACGCGAGCTCAGAGTTGATACGGTCGTACCAGACGGAATGGTGAGCGTGCCCAGCACAGACGCCGGATGGTGGCTCACGTGACAGGCCACTGGGCTCGATGACATTCCACCACCTACTCCGCACGAAACCCGCGCACCGGGAATGCTCGGACCGCGACCACTGTTGCGCCCAGAGTCAACGACATCGTCGAAGAAGAGGTGCAGCAGTGAACATCGGGATCATCGGAGCGGGATTCATCGGCGGAACACTCACTCGTCGGCTCACCGAACTGGGACATGAGGTACGTGTTTCGAATTCTCGCTCACCCGAGACCCTTTCGGAACTGGCTGCCGAGACCGGCGCCACGGCGGTGTGGGCCGCCGAAGCCGCACACGACGCCGACCTCGTGATCGTGTCCATCCCGCAGAAGAACACCCCTCACCTGGCCGCCGGCATCGTCGACGCACGCAAATCGGGCGCACCGGTCATCGAGACCAACAACTACTACCCGCAGCAGCGCGACGGGAAGATCGAGGCGATCGAGAACGGCACCCCCGAGAGCGTGTGGGTGTCCGAGCAGATCGGTGCGCCCGTCTACAAGGTCTTCAACGGGATCTACTGGAAGCACCTGCTCACGAAGGGGCGCCCGGCCGGCGCCGAGGGCCGGATCGCACTGCCGATCGCCGGAGATCACCCGGGCGGAAAGAAGATCGTCTTCGGCATCGTCGACGAACTCGGCTTCGACCCGGTCGACGCCGGATCGCTCGCCGAGTCGTGGCGTCAGCAGCCGGGAACACCCTTGTACGGCAAGGACTTCGGCGTCGACGACACCATCACCGCACTGGCTGAGGCCTCGCCCGAGCGCACCGGGGAGTGGCGCGCCGCCTGACGTGCCGTCGGTCACCGCCGCTTCGGACGCACCCCGGGCTTCTTCCGTGCGCTCTTCCCCGGGATCTTCCCCGCGGACTCCCGCGCGGCACGCTTCGCGGCGGCCTTCTCCCTGGCCGATCGTTTCGGCGCCGGTTCGGATTGCCCCCGCGACGAAGTCGCCTTGCGACCGCGGACGATTCCGATGAATTCGTCGGCCAACTCGGTGGTCGGATCGGGCCACAACAGGCCGACGGTGCCGGTCGGCGCGTCGGACACCGGACGGTAGACGAGATCCTTGCGGTGATGTAGTCGCGCCAGGGACTGAGGCACGAGAAGGACACCGATACCGGCGGCCACGAGTTCGATTGCATCCCCGGTGGTTTCCGGACGGTGGTCGATCGCGGTGCCGGGACGACCTCGATACGCGGCGTCCTCGCTCCGCTCGGTCGGCGCTACTCGGCCAGCAGAACCACCCGCGTCCTCGCTCCGCTCGGTCGGCGCTACTCGGCCAGCAGAACCACCCGCATCCTCGCTCCGCTCGGTCGGCGCTACTCGGCCAGCAGGGTCGACGAATCCCGACACCGGTTCGTCGAGTGGCCACAGGAACTGCTCGTCGGCGAGGTCGGCCAGCGTCAACTCGTCACCTGCAGTGAGCACATGATCCTTAGGAACCACGACGACGGTGGTCTCCTCATACAGCTCGATGGTGTGATGCGGTCCGGCCTCGCCGTGACGCAGCGCGTCGGGCAGGCGCGTGATCGCCATCTGCACACTTCCCTGTCCGATGGCGTCCGCGCACTCGGCAACCTCGAGGGCGACCAGCTCCAGCGGGGCGTCGGGTCGCCGCTCCTCCCAGATACGGACCCACTTGCCGGGGGTCACGCCGGGGACGTACGCCAATCGAAAGGCCGGAGACCCGGAAACGCCTGCCCGGTCGGGTGTGGTCACGACCAAAGGCTACCGCCCGATACCCTGGGGCAATGAGCTCGCAGTCGATGAAGCCGGCCACCGCCGCCAAGAAGCTGGACGTCTACCTGCCGGCGACCCCTGCCGAGTTCCGCGACGGTTCCATCACCCGCGCTGAACTCGCCGCCCTGCAGGCCGACCCACCGGAGTGGCTGAAGACCCTCCGCGCGGAGGGACCGCACCCGAAGAACCTGGTCGCGGCCAAGCTCGGCGTCTCCAACTCCGCTCTGGTCCGCAACGGGATCACCGAGGCGCTGACCACCGCGCAGATCAACGAGCTGCTGGCCGAGATGCCCGAGTGGCTGGTCGCCGAGCGCGCCACCCAGGTCGAGGTCCGGCGTGAGGAACGACGCGTCAAGTCGCTCCACGAGGACCAGCGCCGGGACCGCGAGGAAGCCGAGAACCCCGAGGACTGACCAGGCGGATCCCCTCCGGCTACCGCACCGGCCGCCGCCCCGGCACGACGAGTCCGCATTCATACGCCACCACCACCAGCTGTGCGCGGTCCCGCGCACCGAACTTCGTCATCGCCCTGTTCACATGGGTTTTCGCGGTCAGCACACTGATCTGCAGGTGCTCGGTGATCTCGGCGTTGCCGAACCCCTCGGCCATGTGGACGACCAACAACTGGAAAGAGGTTCCGCTCCAGACCAATCCGGGCGGACTCCACATCGTCGCCCTGGTGGGTGCCGCGGCCCCGGTCCCGTTGCGCTGACCTCGATACGCGGCGTCCTCGCCGCGCTGGGTCGTCGCTACTCGGCCGACAGGGGCATGACCCTGCACCCAGTCATGGGGCGCGGGTCATCCCGACAACCGCTCGTCGAGCATCGTCGTGAGGTCGTTCGCCAGCGCTCGCGAGTCCGCGGTCACCAGCACTCCGTCGCGGACCACCCAGCGGCCGCCGACCATCACGTCGCGGGGTCGTCTGCCGGGCCCCGCCCAGAGAAGACCGTCGAGCGCGTCCGGGACGCCGGCGTCAAACACATCGGAGCAGTCCCACACGCACAGATCCGCAGCCGCGCCGGGACGTAGGTGTCCGAGCTCGGGGCGGCCGAGGCCCGTGGCGGACCCCTCGGTCGCCATCGCGAGACAGTCGCGGGCCGACACCGGGTCGCCGATCAGTCCGGAGACCTGCATCGCCAGTCGCGCATCCGCGAGGAGGTGGCCGGCATCGTTGCTCCCGCCGCCGCTGGTACCGAGCCCGATGCGTACGCCGGCGCGGCCGAGGGCGGCCACGCGGGCGACACCCCAACCCATCGGCACGTCACACCCCGGTGCGTGGGTTGCGTGGGCACCCGACCTCGCCACCAGATCCAGTTCGTCATCGGTGATCTCGCACAGGTGCGCGACGGTGACATCGGCGGCCAGCCAACCCCAGTCGTCCAGTAGTTCCAGAGGGCGCCGGCCATACCGTTCGGCGGCGACATCGACGTCGATCTGTTCGTTGGCCTGAGTTCGACGACGCAGTCCGAGACGTGCTGCGACATCGGACAGTGCCGCGAAGGTCTCCGGTCCGTCGGCATGGACCCCGGACGGGCCGACGGCGAGTTGGGTCATGCCGTCGACCGACACACCGTCGGTCGCCCCGTGCAGGTGTGCGTCATGGATGTCGACGACCGACTGTGCGGCCGACTCCGGGTCGTCTCGGGCGGTGCCGCGCACGAAGACCAGCCGTGCGCCGACGCGGCGGGCGGCGCCGATGGTCGCGCCCGCCATCGCGACCGGGTCCTGGTCGCGGGGCCACGTGAGGTGGTGGTCGGCGACCGTGGTCACCCCGCACAACAGGGATTCGGCGACACCGACTCCAGCCGCGGTGGCGGTGAGCTCGGGGTCCACCGCGGCCTCGGTGTAGCGCCGCGCCATCCCCGCGAGCCAGTCCCGCATCGGCCGGAATCGACCGTACGGACGTGAGCGAAAGGCACTCTGCAGCAGGTGATGATGGGCATTCACCAATCCGGGTGTGATCACGCACCCCGAGGTGTCGACGACCTCGGCATCCGATGGCGCCGGACCCGACGCGATGACCGCACCGTCGACGACGATCGGGCCACGCGTCACGGTACTACCGTCCACCAGCACCGCTTCCGCCCCGGTGAGGACGGTCGGCCTCACAGCTCGAGCACCAGACGCCCGCTGGTACAACGTGATACGCAGATCATCATCGACTCGTTCTCGGAGCGTTCCTCCGGCGAGAGCACCGCGTCCCGATGGTCGACCTCACCGCTCACCACCCCGGTCTCGCAGGTGCCGCACATCCCCTCGCGACACGACGAGGGCGCCACCACCCCGGAGCCGTCGAGGGCTTCGAGGATCGTGCGGTCCTCCGGAACCGTCAGCGTCACACCGGACATCGCCAGCGACAGCTCGAACTCCCGGTTGGGAACACTCTCCGCGACCGCCGCCGTGAACCGCTCGGTGAACGAGTCCACCGCCGGTTGCGGTGCACACGCGTCGGCGATCGCGTCGAGCATCGCCGCCGGACCGCAGCCGTACACCGCGGTTCCCCGGGCCGACCCGGTGAGCGCATCGCTCAGAGTCAGCCGGCCCGACACCCGCGACTCATGCACGGTGACGTGGTCAGGATGAGCCGAGACGAGGTCGTCGGCGTACGCCATCTCCGCCCGCGTTCGCCCGATGTACAGCAGTCGCCACGGCCGGCCAGCCGTACGAGCCTCGTCGACCAGCGCGAGTATGGGGGTGATCCCGATCCCACCCGCGACGAACACGTACTCGAGAGCACGGGTGAGCGCGAAATGGTTCCGCGGCAGACTGATCCACGTCTCATCACCCACCGCGAGATCGTCGTGCACCGACACCGAACCGCCGCGGCCGTCGGCCCGGCGTTCGACCACGACCCGGTAGACCCCGGGATCGGCGGGACACAACGAGTACTGGCGCACCACTCCCGAGGGCGCGACGAGGTCGACGTGGGAACCCGCCGACCAGGCGGGGAGCGGGTCACCGGACGCGGCGGTCAGGACGAACTCCTCGACACGCTCGGCGACCGGCCTGCGCGCGGCGACGCGCACACGTAAGGGTTGCGCACGACCAGGAGAAGACAGTGCAACCCCGGAGGAAGACAGGGACATCGGTGGACTCCTCGATTCGGCGAGGCCCGTCCGGCTCCCAGCCACAGGAACCACACCCTCACCGACAGCCGCGACGATCGCTACGACGACGCCTGCACCACGATCAGATGCGCGACATCAGGGCCGACCAGTCGCCACCGATGAGGAATGCCGCCAGCGTAGTAAAGGCTGTCGCCGGTCCGCAATTCGACGATGCGGCCGTCGGACAGATCCACCTCGATCTCACCGGACACCACATGTAGCCACTCATCCTGCTCGTGCCGGTAGAAGTCGCCGAATTCCCTTGCACCCAAAGCATGTTCCTGGGGATAGAACGCCGCGTCACCGTTCACCAGCAGCCGGGCATGCCCGGCGTCGTCCCCCGTCTGCGGGAGCACGGCACCCTGATCGGCGCGCACGATCTGCGCGCCCGGGGGTGCGTCGGCCGGGGCGTTCCCGGCCCGTCCCGGGTCCGCGGCGAGCATGAGACTCACCTGCGTCGTCCCCAGCGCACGGGCGATGCGCTCCAGCGTCGTCATACTCGGCCGCGCGTACCCGCGTTCCAGCTGCGACAGGAAGGAATGCGAGATGCCAGCCTGCGCAGCTAGATTCGCAAGGGTCGTATCCTGCTGTTTGCGTCGCCGTCGGATCTCGGCACCCAGCGACGCCTGCGCCGCATCCGGCTCCTCCAGTGCCATTCGATGCACCTTTCACACTCCGGCGTTGGTTACACATCCGCAGCCGTGGTTAACAGCGAGGCAACAACACGTTCCTATATTCAGGGGTGTTGACGTGGTCAACAAATATCACGAAACCGCTCCCGCCGATCCCAGCCCCGGCGGAACCACCGAGACCGGCGCACCGAGGCGCCGAGATCGATCTCTGCCGCACAGCCCACGAGCGCAACGTCGCACTCACGTCCAGAACCACCGGCCGCCAACGGAGTTCACTCATGCAGGACACGCCGCACGGACCCGTGCACGGCATCACCGCGTCGTTGACCGACGGCACGCTCGCCGATGTCGAGCTGCTGTCCGGTCCCGACGGAGTGGTGCGCGTGGCGAGGATCGCGCCCGTCTCCGACCGGAACCCACGCGATCACACCGCCCGGGCCGACCCGCAGTGGCTCGATCTGCGCGACTTCGTCCTCACCGCGTCCGCCGCCGAACCGCACGCGCACCTGGACAAGGCCTTTTCGTGGACAGAGCTGAATCCGCCGCTCGGCGACCTCGATACGGCGATCACGGTCTGGCGAGCGGGAAGCGTCCGTCTCGACGAGGAGTCCTTCCGCCGGCGGGCGACGCGGGCGATCACCACCCTGCTTCGCAACGGGATCACTGCCGTCCGAACACATGTCGACGTGCCGCCCGGCCCAGACCCGCTCCGGGCCACCCGGGCGCTGGTCGGCGTCCGGGAGGCCATGCGCGACCTGGTCACGATTCAGATCGTCGCGCTGGCGAATCCGCTCACCCCGACCGAGGTCGTCGTCGAAGCACTCGACGCAGGCGCGGACCTGGTGGGCGGAGCACCGCACATCGCCGACGACCCGCGCGCCGAGGTGGCCCGGCTGGTCGGCCTCGCCGAATCCCGCGGAGTCGGCATCGACCTGCACACCGACGAGTTCCTCGACGGCGACCACCACACCATCGACCACTTCGCCGACCGCGTCGCCGACTGGCCCGCGGATCGTCTCCGAACCGCCGGACACTGCTGCCGTCTCGACACCATGCCTCTCGACGAACTGGAACGGGTCGCCGACGCCCTCGCCCGTGCATCGGTGTCGGTGGTCGCGTTGCCGATCACGAACCTCTATCTCCAAGGACGGCACGGCCCGTCGAAAGGACGGCGCGGTATCACCGCGATCGACGTGCTCCGCGATCGCGGTGTCCTCGTCACCGCCGGGGCCGACAACATCCGCGATCCGTTCAACCCGGTGGGACGCGCGGACCCGCTGGAGACCGCGTCGCTCCTGGTCACCGCCGGTCACCAGAGTCCCTACACGGCAATGTCACTGGTCACCGACGCTGCCCGTACCGCGCTCGGCCTCCCCGCCGGCGGACCCGTCGTCGGGGCACGTGCAGATTTCCTCGCGGTCCGGGGCACCGACGTACTCGACACCATCGCGACCGCCCCCGCGGACCGGGTGGTCCTCGTCAACGGTTCGATCGTGGCCCGCACCGAGACCACCACCTGGACCGCAGCCCCGGCCGAGTCCCGCGCCGGCGCCCCTGATCACGCCACACCGGCTCCCTATGTCCTGGAGACGTCATGACCCCATCAGCGCCGACCCCCTCAGCGCCGACCCCGTCGGCCACACCCCTCGAACTCGGTCATCCGCTCGTCGGTTTCGAGCACGCCGAACTGACCTATCCAGACGGAACCCACGCTCTGCGGGACGTGAACCTGACCGTCCGGGAAGGCGAGTTCGTCAGCGTCGTCGGCCCCTCGGGATGCGGTAAGTCGACCCTGCTGCGACTGTCCTCCGGCCTGGAGACGATCACCGACGGGTACATGCAGTGCGGTGCGGACCGCATCGGTTACGTGTTCCAGGACGCCACACTCCTCCCCTGGCGGTCGGTCGCCGACAACGTCGCCCTGCTCGGCGAACTCGACGGTGTGCCGAAAGCGGAGCGGCGTCAGAGGATTGCCGCTGCGCTGGAGACAGTGGGCCTCAACGGTTTCGAGGATCATCTGCCGCACATGCTCTCCGGCGGCATGCGCATGCGTGTATCGCTCGCCCGGTCGCTCACCCTCGACCCCGACCTGTTCCTCTTCGACGAGCCGTTCGCCGCGCTCGACGAGCTGACCCGCGAACGGCTCGGGGTCGAGCTCACCGAGCTGTTCGCCGTCAAACGCTTTGCGGGCCTGTTCATCACCCACTCCGTGGCCGAAGCAGCATTCCTGTCCACGCGGGTGCTCGTGATGTCCGGGCGTCCCGGCACGATCGTCGACGAGATCGAGATCCCGTTCGACTTCCCACGCTCTCCGGACCTGCGTTTCGAGCCCGAGTTCGCCGCGATCGCCGGTCGGATCTCCCGCTCGCTGAGGGAGGCACACTCATGACGGTCCCCACGGGCACCACGCCCGCCGCCGACACCACGGCGGTCGTCGACACCGGCTCGACCACGGAGCTCGCCGTCGCAGCCGCACGCAAGCGTCGACCACGTTCCCGATCGTTCGTCTCGATCGCGGCGCCACTCGTCGTGCTGGGCATCGTGATCGGTCTCTGGTACCTCGTCACCTACGCGATCCTCGACGAGGGCAGGCGTTTCCTCATGCCGGCTCCGCACCGCGTGGTCACCGACGGCTTGTTCGGCACTGCCGCGCCGTCGATGTGGGAAGCCCTCGGCCGGACGACGACGGTGGCCCTGACCGGTCTGGCCATCGCCGCCGTCATCGGCATCGTGTGGGCGGTGGTGATGTCCCAGTCGCGCATGATGGAGACCGCGTTGTTCCCCTATGCGGTGGTGTTGCAGTGCATACCGATCCTGGCGCTGGTTCCCCTCGTCGGCTTCTGGTTCGGGTTCGGTTTCAGCGCACGGGTTTTCGTGTGTGTGCTCATCGCACTGTTCCCGATCGTGTCCAACACCCTCTTCGGTCTGCGGTCGGTGGATCGGCAGATGCGCGACCTGTTCGCACTGCATCACCCGAGCCGGCTCACCGTGCTGCGCAAACTCGAGTTCCCCGCGGCGATGCCCGCCATCTTCGCCGGACTGCGCATCTCCGCCGGCCTGTCCGTGGTGGGTGCGATCGTCGGCGACTTCTTCTTCAAACAGGGGAACCCCGGCATCGGCATCCTCATCGACAACTACCGGTCACGACTGCAATCCGAAGAGCTGTTCGCCTCCATCGTGCTCGCGTCGTTGCTCGGCGTCGTCGTCTTCTGGCTCTTCGGCCGGCTCGGCAACCGGATCGTCGGCCGCTGGTACCAGCGCTGACACGCCGGCCCGACCCCCCCGCTCTCGCTCGTCCCGCTCGCATCTGTCCGTTCCCGACCGTAATCGGCTCTACCGAAAAGGAAGTCATGAACACACACGTCTGGCGTCGCCTGTCCAAGGCCACCGGGGTGATGGCCGTCGCCGCGGCCGTCGCCTTCACCGCGGCCTGCGGTTCCGACGACACCGCCGAGTCCTCCGGCTACACCGGTCCGATCGGTCCGGTCGACCTCAGCGCGAACTGCCCGGACAAGGTCGTCATCCAGACGGACTGGAACCCCGAGGCCGAACACGGCCACCTGTATCAGCTGCTCGGACCGGACCCGGTGATCAACGCCGGCAACAAGCGGGTGACGGGACCACTGTTCGACCGCGGCCAGTACACCGGCGTCGACGTCGAGATCCGCGCCGGCGGACCGGCGATCGGCTTCCAGTCGGTCACCTCGCAGATGTACTCCGACCCCGAGATCCTGCTGGGCTACGTCGACACCGACCAGGCGATCCAGAACTCCGAGTCGAACCCGACGGTGGCCGTCATGGCTCCGCTGGACATCAGCCCGCAGATGATCATGTGGGACCCGGCCACCTACCCGCAGGTGAAGGGCATCGGCGACCTCAAGCCGGTCGATGCGCGCGTGCTCTACTTCGAGGGCGCCACCTACATGGACTATCTGACCGGTTCCGGCGTCCTGTCACCGGATCAGGTCGACGGCAGCTACGACGGCACACCCGCGAACTTCGTCGCGGCCGGCGGCAAGACGGCCCAGCAGGGCTACGCCAGCTCCGAGCCCCAGCTCTACGAGGAGGAGGTGGAGGGCTGGAAGAAGCCGGTCTCCTACCAGCTCGTCCACGACGTGGGCTTCCCCACGTACAAGTCCGCGATGGCCGTCCGCGCCGGCGCTCTTGAGGAGAACACCGCCTGCCTCGAGCAGCTCGTCCCCGTCCTCCAGCGCGGCGTGGTCGACTACCTCGCGTCGCCCGAGACCGCCAACAAGGTCGTCCTCGACGCCGTCGAGCAGTACGACACCGGGTGGGTCTACACCCAGCGCAACGCCGACTACGCACTGGAGACCATGGCGCAGCTGAAGCTCATCGGCAACGGCCCGAACGGCACGGTCGGCGACTTCGACACCGCACGCGTGCAGCGGGTGATCGACGTGACCACCCCGATCTTCGACAAGCAGGGCAGCCCCGTCGTCGAGGGCATCACCCCGGACACGGTCTCGACCAACCGGTTCATCGACACCTCCGTGGGGTTGCCGTCGTGACCTCCCCGGTGATCGCGGTCGGCACCGACGACGGACGACCCGACTTCGGTCCGGGCGACGTCGACGCGCTGGCCGACGATCTCCTGGCACTTCTCGGACCGCGCGGGATCAGCACGCTACCCCGCGCGCTGGAACGCGCAGGCCGGGACGGGTCGGGGATGAGCCCGATCCTGTCCGCGCAGGATCTCGGGACCCCCGACCTCGTGTGCTACCCGCGCACGGCGGAGGTGGTGCCCGCGATCGTCCGCGCGGCGGTCGCCCGGGGCGTTCCGGTCACCACCCGCGGGAAGGGCACCGGCAACTACGGGCAGGTGATCCCCCGGTTCGGCGGTCTCGTCCTGGACATGACCTCGCTCAACGGGATTCACGAGATCACCGATCAGACGATCACCGCCCAGGCAGGCGCGCGGATGATCAACCTGGAGCAGACCGCCTGGGGTTCCGGAAGTCAGCTGTGGATGTACCCGTCGACGGTGCAGTCCACGCTCGGCGGCTTCCTCGGCGGCGGGTCGGCCGGCACCGGCACGATCGTGCACGGTCGCAATCACGAGGGTTTCGTGACGGCGCTCGACGTCGTCTACGGCACCGAGGACGCCGAACTGGTGCACCTGGAAGGTGATGACGCACAGCCTTTCGTCCACACCTACGGGGTGGCGGGTGTCATCGTGAACGCCTCGGTGCGCGTCGAACCACTCCAGGAATGGCGCTGTGTGTACGCCAGTTTCGGGTCGACCCGGGAGGCCTTCGACGCCGCCCACCGGCTCTCGTCGGTCGAGCCGAGACCGCGACTGCTGTCGGCGGACGGTCCCACCGTCGTCGAGGCGCTGCCCGCCGACCCCGCCTTCGTGCGGGGTCGCGCGAATGTCCGCGGAATCATCGACGCGAGAGCACTCGAGGAGTCCACCGATCTCATCGCCGGCGCCGGCGGCCGGGTCGAGGCGGTCCGCGAGGGCATCGCCGAGACGATCAAGCTGTCCACGCTGTCCTACAACCATCCGACCTGGTGGCTGCAGAAAGCGCAGCCGGACAGGTGGTTTCACATGGAGGTCCGCGGCGACGCACTGGTCACCCGCCTCGAGGAGGTGGAGAAGGTCTACGAGGGTGGGATGCTCCACCTCGAGGTCGGTCACGGGATGATGTTCGGGATGCTCAACGGGATCTACTGCAACGCACAGCAGGTCATCGACGGGGTCGCCGCCCTCGAGGAACTCGGGGTCGGCGTCCACTCACCTCACCAGTGGTACGTCGATCTCGACGCCGAACGAGTGCAGTCACTCGCGGCCCGGACCGACCCGAAAGGCCTTCTGAATCCCGGGAGGTGGATGTGACCGCAGCGTTCGGGTCCCGCCGCTACGCCGAACTCACCACCGCCGAGATCGACTCCGCACTCTCCCGGGACTCGATCCTCGTCCTGCCGACCGGGGCGATCGAACCGCACGGCCCGCATCTCCCGCTGGCGACCGACCTCATCGTCGCCGAGGCCGTGTCGGCCGCCGTCGTCGGACGCGGAGCCGCAGCCGGACATGACGTCTGGCTGCTCCCCGCACTCGGTTACACCAAGTCCGACGAGCATGCCGCACTCCCCGGCACGATGTGGCTGCGACCGTCCACTCTGTTCGAGACCATCGTGGACATCGGGTCGTCGATGGCCGCGACCCCCGCACGACGGCTGCTGTTCCTCAATGCGCACGGCGGCAATTCGGCGCTGATCGAGGTGGCGGCACGTGAACTGCGTCGACGCTTCGGCCTGCAGACGTTCTTCACCTCCGGCCCCGGTCGGGCCGGCCCCACCGAACGAGGACTGGGGATCCATGCCGGGTGGGCCGAGACGTCGATGATGCTGCATCTGCGACCGGATCTCGTCCAGATGGACAAAGCCGTCGCCGCGGTGGCCGACGCGGTGGCCGATTCGAACCACGTCGGCTTCACCAAAGCCGTCAAGTTCGGTTGGCTGTCGACCGATTTCGCCGAGTCCGGGGTCATCGGCGACCCCACCGGGGCAGACGCCGCCATCGGGGCGGAACTCTTCGAGGAGCGCGTCATCGCCCTCGTGGATGCGCTCGCCGACATCGCGACCTTCGACCCCGGACGGGTGCGGCGATGATCACCAGCGGGGTGGAGTTCGGAAGCGATTGTCCGCCCGAGGAATACCGCACCATCGATCCCATGGTGTTGCTCCGACGCTGGCTACCGCCCGCCGACGCCGCCCCCGCACTCATGGCGCTCTCGACTCTCGGGCGCGACGGGTATCCGCGCGTGCGCCACGTGCTGCTCAGTGACGCCGACGACGCCGCGGTGTACTTCCACACCGACAGCCGGTCGTCGAAGGTGGCCGAGCTGGCCGAACTGCCACGGGCCGGGATCGCGGTGGCGTGGCCGCAGCGGGGACGCCAGGTGGTCGCGCACGGCATCGTGCGACGGCCGGCGGAAGACTCTCTCCGCGAGACCTTCTCGCGCCGCACCCGCTACCTGCAGCTGCTCGCCTGGTGCAACGATCACGAGATGTCGGCACTCCCCACCCACGATCGGCATCGACGATGGGCGGAGTTCGACGCCACCCATCCGACACTGAGCCCGCCGGACACGTGGACGGGTTTCGCCATCGACATCCGCGAGATCGCCTTCTGGCGCGGCGATCCGGACGGCCCCTCGCAACGGGTCCGCTTCACCCGCACCGACCATTCCTGGACATCGGAGGTTCTTCCCGGATGACGGCCACGACCTTTCACAATGCGCTGATCCTGCCGGTCGCGGGAGACAAGCCCTGGTTCCGCGGATGGCTGACCGCGGACGCCGGCGGGCGGATCTCCGGCATCGGCGAGGGCGCCCCACCGGCGGATGCGCCGGGAGTGCGACACGACCTCGAGGGATGTTTCCTCGCACCGGGTTTCGTGTCGGGTCACAGCCACATCTACACCGGCGGCATGCGCGGTGTCGCCGCGGACAGCCCGCTCTACGAATGGGTGTCCCGCAACAGCCTGATGCTGCTCGGCGCCGACGCCGACGACCTCTACTGGATGACCCTGGCCGGCGGCCTGGACCACCTGTCGTCGGGTATCACCTCGGTGTACAACTTCACCCAGTCACGGGTGATCGCACTGTTCGACTACGAGAAGTCGGTGCTCCGCGCCGAACGGATCCACCCCGCCGAGTTCGTCAACCGCCAGGTCGACGGGTTGGCGGCGTCGGGTATCCGGTTCGTCACCAGCGTGCGACTCGACGACGAACAGCTCGCCGAGGACGAGGCCTTCCACGGATTCAACGAGGTCATGCGACATCTCGCCACCGTCGACCCGGCCCTGAACCTGGGCGGCTCGGTGTACGGCTCCGTCCAGTGGTCCTCCGCACCGGTGACCGCCGAACGCGAACGCGCCCTGATGGATCGGTACGGCATCACCAACCAGGCCCACTTCGTCGAGACCGCAGAGCAGATCGACATCCAGCAGGCCAAATTCGACTGGTACGACGCCGCCGGTGTGCTCGGCCCCGATTTCGCGTTCGGTCACTTCGTGCATCCGACAGACCGGATGGTCGCGCGTGTGCGCGACACCGGTTCGTCCGTCGTCTGGCAACCGATGTCCAACGGTCGGCTCGGCTCCGGCATCGCCGACATCCCGCGCCTCCTCTCCGACGCCGTCACGGTCGGCATGGGTGTCGACGACCAGTCCTGCACGGACGTGTCGGATCCGTTCGAGAACATGCGCACCGGGCTGTTCCTGCAGCGCGGTCTGCGCAGCGACGCCGCGGTGCTGTCCCCGGCGGACGTACTCGCCCTGCACACCATCGGATCGGCCACCGCGATCGGGGTCGCCGACCGGGTCGGCTCCCTGGAGGTCGGGAAGTACGCGGATCTGGTCGTCGTCGATCCGTACTCACCGCACACCGGGCCGATCTGGGACCCGGTCGCCACCTACGTTCTCGGATGCGGACTCCGGAACCTGCGTGAGGTCTTCGTCGGCGGTCGGTCAGTATGGGCACGCGGCGTATCGGACCCGACGCGGTCCGAGGCCGATCTCGAACTCACCGAGCGGATGATCCGCTCGGCGGCCCGCTCGGGGATTCGCCCGGCCGTCTCCCCGCCTGCCGATCGCGCCCGGACTCTCGCCATCCGAAGCAGCTGACCTGACCTTTCGCGACACCGCTCCCGGCGACGCACGTCACACACGCCCAGCGCGGTGGCCGGCGCCGCCCCGTGGCGTCCGAATTGCGCAATTAGTCCCAGAATTCACCCTCGTTCGCGTGACTAACGGGAGCGTGCAGGTCACCCTAGTCTTCGTGCCGGACTCGGGGCCTGTGCAAAAGTGGTACTCAATAACTAGTGTTAGTCACTAACACATGTGGCGGCGACGCCGCATGTCACTCGATCGGTCGGCACAGACGCCGGCCTCTGGGCTCGAAAACCGAAAGGGTTCACCACGCCATGGCGTCGTATCTGTTCAAGCTCGGGAGGTTCTCCTTCCGGCACAAATGGGCCGTCATAGCGGTCTGGCTGATCGCGATGATCGCGGTCGTCTCGCTCGTCGGCGTGCTGAAGCCGAAGTTCGCCCAGGACTTCAGCCTGCCCGGAACCGATTCGGGCACCGCCACCGAGCAGGTGGAGGAGTACTTCCCGCAGGTCATGAAGGAGCAGGAACGCGCGTCCACGAGCATCGTCGTGGCCGCGAACGACGGCCTGCAGAACCACACCGAGCAGATCAACAAGCTGGCCGAGGATCTCCGCACGCTGCCGGACGTCATCGCCCCGGAGACCGTGGTGAACCCGGTGATGGCTGCTGCCGTCGACCCGGCCATCGCCGCGTCGGTCCTCGGCGACAACGGTCGCGTCGGCCTGATCCAGGTCCGTCAGAACATCACGATCATGGACCTGACGACCGAGAACAAGGACCAGCTCGTCAAGATCCTCGACGAGAACCGCGGCAACGGCCTGCAGGTCGAGGCCACCGGCGCGCTGATGCAGGTGATGGAGCAGGGCGGCGCCGCCGAGCTGATCGGCTTCGCCATCGCGTTCGTCGTCATGATCGTCGCCTTCGGCGCCCTGATCGCCGCGTTCATCCCGCTCGTCACCGCCATCGTCGGCGTCGCCATCACCATCATGCTGCTCACGCTGTCGGCCGAGCTGCTCTCGATCAACCAGTCGGCGACCGCCATCGTCACCATGCTGGGCATCGCCGTGTCCATCGACTACGCGCTGTTCATCGTGTCCCGGTACCGGGCCGAACTGAGCCGGGGCGGTGATGCGGCCGATGCCGCCGGCCGCGCGGTCGGAACGGCCGGATCGGCGGTCGTGTTCGCCGGCCTCACGGTCATCATCGCGGTCGTCGCCCTCGTGGTCATCGGCATCCCGATCATCACCCAGATGGGTGCCGGCGCCGCCGTCGCCGTCCTGATCGCGGTCGTCGCCGCACTCACGCTCATCCCGGCACTCCTCGGCGCGTTCGGTCGCTTCGCCTTCCGTCCGAAGATCCCGTGGATCAAGCACGCCGAGCAGTCCGAGGACGGCGACACCCTGGGCGTCCGTCTCGGCCGCACCGTCGTCAAGGCTCCGATCCCCTTCATCGTCATCGGCCTGCTGGCTCTCGCCGCGGCCGCCATCCCGGCCACCAAGATGGAGCTGGGTCTGTCGCTGTCGACCGAGGACGAGGCACCCGCGCAAGCCTTGCTGAGCAAGGGTTTCGGTGAGGGCATCAACGGCCCGCTGCTCGTCATCCTGCACGACGCCGACGCCCCGATCGCGCCGGCCGCGGACGACGCCGTCAAGCACATCGCGTCCCTGAAGGACGTCGTCAACCCCGAGTCGCTCACCTGGATCGGCAACGAGGGCGGACAGAACGGCAACACCGCTCTCATCACCGTGACGCCGAAGAGCGCACCGTCCTCGCCGGCGACGCACACGCTGATGGAGAACATCCGCGCGTACGCACCGGTTGTCGACGAGCAGGGCGCCGAACTGCATGTCGGTGGACAGACCGCGATCATGTCGGATCTGTCGCAGAAGCTCGACGACGCGCTGATCCCCTATCTGATCGTCGTCGTCGGCCTGGCGTTCCTGATCATGATCGGCGTCTTCCGCTCCCTGTGGGTGCCGCTGATCGGCACGGTCGGCTTCATCTTCTCCGTGCTCGCGACCTTCGGCATCACCGTTGCGATCTTCCAGGAGGGCTGGTTCGGCATCATCTCGCACACCCAGCCGATCATCTCGTTTCTGCCGATCTTCCTCATCGGCGTGGTCTTCGGCCTCGCGATGGACTACCAGGTGTTCCTGGTGACCCGAATGCGTGAGGAATACATCCACGGCATGACCGCCAAGGAGGCCATCGTCGCGGGCTACCGGCACGGCGCCCGTGTGGTGACGTCGGCGGCGATCATCATGATCAGCGTCTTCGCCGCGTTCATGCTGTCCCCGGAGACGACTGCCAAGATGATGGGCTTCGCCCTCGCCTCGGCAGTCCTGTTCGACGCCTTCGTGATCCGCATGCTGGTCGTCCCGGCCGTGATCGCCCTCCTCGGCGACCGCGCCTGGACCCTGCCGCGCTGGCTCGACAAACTCGTCATCAACTTCGACATCGAGGGCGAGTCGGTCCGCCACCGCGGGCTCGCAGATCCCGACGACACGAAGACGCCGGTACCGGCGGGCTGACCGTGTCCACGGGACCATCCACCCCCGACGCCCCGGGCACCGGCCCGGGGCGTCGGCCCGGCTTGCGCGAGCGGCAGAAGATGCGCACGCGCAACGCCATCCGCGAGGCCGCTCTGCACCTCATCGCCGAGCACGGTTACGCGAAGACGACGGTCGAACAGATCGCCGAGGCCGCCGGTGTCTCCCATATGACGTTCTTCCGCTACTTCCCCACCAAAGAGCAGGTGGTCGTCGGCGGGGAACATTTCGAGGCCGAGGCTCGTGCGATCGTCGAGTCGATGCCCCGAGGCCTCGGGCACTTCGACCTCATCCGCCGGCTGTTCACCGAACTGGATCGCCTCACCGCCGACGACCCCTGGGTGGGCAACCCCCTACGGATGCAACTGATCCGATCGGAACCACTGCTGCAGAAGACCTTTCACGTCGAGGTCGAGCGAACGATGGCCGGGATGCGACAGCTCCTCGCCGACTATCTCGGCCGCGACGCCGACGACTTCGCGCTCGGAGTGTTCCTCGACGCGGTGGCCGGCGTGACCTTCCGCCTCGCGGCCCAGGCCGAGGAGAGTTCCACGCAGCCGCAGATCGAGACGACCCTGCGGGCCATCGACCTTCTCGAGCAGGGTCTTCCGCTCGACTGAGCGGCCCCGCTGAAGACCCTCCCTGAATACCGCCGCCGGAAACCCCGTGGGATCCGCCCCCGAAATCCTCCCTCAGCAGGAATGTCGGATACACATAGTCGACGGCCGGCCTGGGGAGGGTCGATTCCAGGGGTGCATTTCAGGGACGGCGTTCTCGAGCGTTTCCGAATGTCGCAGTGCGCCGGTGTGACCCGGCCTACGATGAGCTGACCCGCGCAGGAGGGATCAGCATGCGACTCACCCGACGCCTCCAGATCAGGCTCTGGCCACGCACTCTCGCGGTCTCTGCACTGACATTCGCCCTCGCCGCGACATCACTCATCGCGGCCTCGCCGCCGACGGCCCGGGGTTTCGCCGAGGACATCTGCTACACGCCGGGAGCTCCACCGCACAGCTGCGGACCGCTGCCGGTCGTCTGTCCCCCGGACAACCCGAACGACCCGATCTGCGGGGCACGCGCCTTCCTCCGTTACGCCTACACGCTTCGCCAGCCGCTCGGCGGACGCAGCCTGGTGCACACCGATTCCACGTACATCATCGCGCGCAAGGTCGGGTTCTCCGTGCGCGACGCCTACTGGATCGCCGCGTACAGCGAGGCGACCGACCTGGGCACCTTCGTTCCCCGTGACCTACGCGGAAATCCGCTGCCGAACGCGGGAGCACTCACCACGAAGGACATCGGCGGCCTCGTACGCACCCACTTCGCGACCGGCGGCTTCCTGTTCCACTTCCTGCCGACCATGCGCGGGCCCCGATCCCCCCAGCCGAACGGCTTGCAGCCCAACGTGAACGACCCGCGGCACGAGGTGATGCTCACCCACATCCGCAAGTGGGCGATGGACGGCCCGGGCAGCGCCGCACCCCTGTGCACCGGCGGTTTCACGAACCGCACGGCCACCGGCGACTACGCCACCGGCGCAACTTGTTACGGCGGTGAGCAGCCTGTTCCGATCAACGGTCAGTACAGCCTCGTCGATCCGATCGACATCCCCTTCCAGAACATGACCGGCCGCCAGGTCATCTCCGACGGGGTGACCTCGGACCGCTTCGACTCCTACATCGGCAACCAGTCGGCCAATGCGCGGACCGGCATCTACATCCACGCGCTCGGCGACCGCATCTCGCACCACGTGTGCACCGACGAAGGACGCATCACCCCGCCGACGCCGCGCCAGCGCGCGTTCGACATCGACCTGTTGGTGCCGGGATGCGATCAGGGGCCGCACGCGGTGCGCCACGAGTTCGAAACCGGAGTGGACTTCGGCAAGCTCGAGCGGCAGGACCGCACGACCGAGGCGACGCTGTCCATGGTCTACGACGAGCTGGTGAACTTCGCCCGCCTCCGCGGCACCCTGGACCCGTCGGCGACCACGCCGGCCGCGAAGACCGCGGTCGTGACCAACGGCCTGCTGCCGGCCCTCGAGCGCCGCAACCCGGAAGCCCGTCTCCGCGCGGTCACCTCGGTCGGCTGTCGTCTCGGTGTGCCGGCCTTCCCCGGTAGCCCGGCCTGCTGACACCTCCTCCGTCGGGGGCCGCCTCATCGAGTCCGGCAGGAGGCACCCCGACGCCCCGGCCGTTTGTCCGGCGAACAACCTCTAGGATCGAGGGGTGACCCGCGACAGCGACGCCCGGCCCCGCACCAGTTCCGCACGTCGCCCGCGGCGACGGACCCTCTCACGGTTGCTGGCGCCGCTGATCGCGACCGCTGCCGCAGTCGCCGCCACCGCCGCACTGGTCGCCCCCACGCAGGCCGCACCCGCGAAACCCGCACCGGAGCCGTTCCCGATCGGCGACCTGGCACGGCTGTACCCGTCGGACGTCTCCTCATTCCCCGGCGGCATCTACCTACAACCGATCGAGACGTTCAGCGCGCTGCGCCGGGACCATCCCGAGATCATGGCGCAGAACCTCGACAAGGTGGTGGCGATCAACCAGGCTGCAGCCGACGACCCCGCCCTGCAGCGACGCGCCATCACCGACGCCCACGACGATCCGCTCATGACGATGTCGGATGCGTTCGGGCAGCAGCTCGGACGCCACTTCCGGGACGCCCTGACCGCCGGCCGGCTGCCCAAGACCAAGGCGATCTTCAGCGACTACCTGGCACGCGGTGGCGGCCTCGCCAACACGACACTCGTCGAGAAGTACGTGTTCGACAACGACCGTCCGTTCGTCGTCGCCCCCACGCGAATCCGGAAGTACACACGCGCCGGCGCGAACGAGTACGACGCCCTCGGAACCAATCCGTCCTTCCCCTCGGGACACGCGGGCATGTTCTTCTGGCGGGGAACCCTTCTCGCGCTGATGCTTCCCGAGTTCGCCCCGCAGTTCCTCACACGCGCTTCCGAGGGTGGATATCACCGCATCGTCCTCGGTGTGCACTACCCGCTCGACGTGATCGGGGGCGCGATGGTCGGGCAGGCGGCGGCCGCCGACCGGTGGAACGACCCGGGCTTCAACCGGCTGCTCCGCGCGTCCGCCGCCGAGATCCGTCGTGAACTCGAATGGCGTTGCGGCGCCCCGTTGCCCATCTGCATCGAGCAGGACACCCCGTATCTGACCGACGCCGAGGCGAGGCACATCTACACCGATCGCCTCACGTACGGCTTCGGTCGCGTTGCCTCACCCACCCATCGGATGGTCGTTCCGCAGCAGGCCGTCGACATGATCGCACCGGCCTTCCCGTCGCTGTCGGACGCGCAGCGTCGTCAGATCCTCGTCGCGACTGCACATCCCGCCGGGTACCCACTCGACGACCAGCGGCCGGGACGCGCCTCCTGGCAGCGACTCGACCTCGTGCGGGCTTACACCGCGCGCGTGACCGTCGACCGCGACGGCGACGTCACCGTTCACTGACGACCCGCTCCACTTTTCTTACTGAATCGTTTGCCCCACTGCGCGTTGCGAACTCGCCGAACGCGCCAGTTCGGCGTGCCGATTGGACCAGTGTGAGTCCAGTTTGCCGGAACAGCCTGACACCGCCGTAAGGATACGGCTAATTTTCGGGTGGTCCACGTCACATCCGACGGGGACTCACCGCCCGTGACCAGGGCGGACGGTGCCGATTCTCGGACCCAGTCCGACGACTGGGTTAACGAACTCAATCACCCTCAAGCCCCGCCGGGGCGATGTCGTCATGCCCTCGTTCTCGGGCTGCTTCGTCGTGCCCGGAGATCATCGGGAAAGGCAGTCGAAACATGCGTTTGTCGAACTCTCGAAGAGCCGGTCGGTTGGCGGCGGTCGCCGTCGCCGCGGCGTGCGTCTTCTCGGTCGTGTCGTGTAGCAGCGACGACGGCGGATCGGATGGCTCCGCCGCGGATTCCAGCGGCGCCAAGGCCTCCGGCGAAGCGATCAAGGTCGGGTTGTTCAACCCTTCGAAGGGCCCGGCCACCCAGCCCGGGGTCACGACCGGCAAGCAGGCGGCCGTCGATTACATCAACAACCAGATCGGCGGCATCAACGGTCGTCCCATCGAGATCGTCGACTGTGGCATCGACCAGACCGCACCCGAGTCGACGGTGTCCTGCGCCAACCAGTTCGTCGAGGCCGGCGTGGTCGCCGCGATCGACGGGTTCAACGCCGAATCCGCCGCCGCCGTACCGATTCTCACCGCCGCGAAGATCCCGCTGGTCGGCCAGATCCCGTTCAGCACCATCACCGGGGCATCGCCGGCGAACCGCGTGTACTTCGGTCCGCCGCCGGCTGCGTTCCTCGTCGGCTTCATGCAGCAGCTCAAAGCCGAGGGCAAGACGTCACTGACCCTGGCGAACGCGGACCTGCCCCAGGCCCACCAGGTCTTCGACGGGCTCATGAAACCGCTCGGCGCACAGCTCGGCATCGACGTGAAGTCGGTCTACTACCCGCCGACCGACCCCAACTTCACGCAGCTGGCCAGCCAGCTCGCCGAGGGCAATCCGGCCGCCGCCGGACTCATGACCTCCCCCAACGACAACGTCTGCACCAAGCTCGCACAGTCGCTGCGCTCGGTGAAGTACGAGGGGACCATGTTCATGGCCGCGTGCACCGACTTCATCGACACGCTCGGCGCGCAGGCCGTCGGCGCACAGACCTACTCTCCGTTCTGGCAGCCGCCCGCCCTCGACGCCACCCCAGCTGAGGTCAAGGGCAACCTGGAGACCGCACAGAAGTTCATCGACGATCAGAACGGCACCGCCGGCTTCTACGCCTACGGCACGTTCTCGATCCTCGCGGACTTTGCGACCACGGTCGGCAACGCGAAGCTCACCGAGTACACCGGGCCGAGCGTCCTGCGCACCCTCAAGGCGATCAAGGACTACCAGTCCTTCATCGGCCCGAAGCTGACCTGCGGCAAGACGACGAGCCCGAACTGCACCACCGAGATGCTGCTGTTCAACGTCGTCGGTGACAAGAAGACCGAGCCCGCCACCGGCGGTTTCATCACCCCGCTCCCGGCAGCGCTCCAGCGCATCCCGGGCGCCTACTGAGCGATACACCGCGCGGTGGGGCGGGCCTCGACCCGAGGCGCGTCCCACCGCACCCGCTCTCCACGAACCGATCTCCGGGTGGCGCGTCCACCCGTCCGCGCCATCCGACCGCGTGAGATGCACACGCGCCGAACGAATGAGTACGCCACATGGGCCAGTTCCTCCAGTTCGCCTTCCTCGGGCTAGCCGCCGGTGCCATCTATTCGGTACTCGCGTCATCCCTGGTCGGCATCTATGCCGCCACCGGCATCATCAACTTCGCCCAGGGCGCCATCGGCCTCTACTCGGTCTATCTCGTCGCGGCGTTACGCACGGACGGCAGCCTCGTCCTGCCCATCGGCACCGTGAGTCTCGGCAGTGAGGACAACCCCACGTCGATGGAACTGGCACTGATCCTCGGTGTGGTCAGTGCCGTGGTCTGGGCGTTGCTGGCACATGTCCTCGTCTTCCGGCCCCTGCGACACGCGCCCGTGCTGGCGCAGGTGGTCGCGTCGGTCGGTCTCATGTTGTTCCTGCAGGCCCTCGTCCAGTTGCGCTTCGACACGGAAAACCTCTTCGCCCAGTCGATCCTGCCGGAAACCACCGTCGAGATCGGCGGTGCCGTCGTCAACGTCTCCGATCTGATCCTCGCCGGCGTCGCCATCGCGGTGTCCCTGCTGCTGTGGGCCTACTTCCGGCTCACCACCCTCGGTGTCGCGACGCGCGCCGGGTCCGAGGACGAACTCGCCGCCCGCCTGTCCGGCTACTCCCCCGACCGTCTCGCCGCCATCGTGTGGGCGATCACCGGCGTGGCAACGGGTCTGATCGTCGTGCTCGCCTCGTTCACCATCGGGCTGACCGTCACGAGCTACACGTTCTTCGTCATCCCCGCGCTCGCCGTCGCCCTGGTCGGGCGGCTGACGTCCTTCGGGATCGCTTGCGCCGCAGGCCTTGTGCTCGGGGCCTTCCAGTCGGTCATCTCCTGGCTCGCCACCAAGAGCTGGTGGCCGGAATGGGCGCAGTCCGGGCTCGGCGACGCCGTGCCCTTCGTCATCGTCGTCGTCGCACTGTTCCTCCTCGGCGGCCGTATCCCGTCGCGCGGATCGCTCGGCGAGGTACGCATGCCGGCGGTGCGCATCCCGCGCATCCGGATCATCCCGACCGTCGCGATCATCGCAGCCGTCGTCATCGCGATCCTGCTCACCTCCGGCACCTGGCGGTTCGGCGTGGTCACCTCGGTGATCCTCTCGCTCATCGCCCTGTCGCTGGTTCTGCTGACCGGCTACCTGGGCCAGATCTCGTTGGCGTCCATGGCCTTTGCCGGAGCCGCCGGATTCGCCCTGTCGAAGCTGACCACCAACTGGAACGTGCCGTTCCCGTTCAGCATGCTGTTCGCGGCACTCATCGCGACCGGTCTCGGCGTGTTGGTCGGCGTCCCGGCCCTCCGCATCCGCGGCGCGCAGCTCGCGGTGGTGACCCTGGCAGCGGCACTGGCGATCCAGAGTTTCGTGTTCAACAACCCCGCCATCACGGCATTCGAGGGCAACATGATCGCCGACCCGACGATCTTCGGCATCGACCTCGGTGTACGCGACGGCACCAATCTCGTCACCCTTCGGTTCGCGCTGATGGTCCTCGTCGTCGTCGCGCTCGCCACCCTCGTCGTCCTGCGGTTCATGGGCGGCTCGACCGGCCGCGCGTTCCTCGCGGTCCGTTCCAACGAGCGCGCCGCGGCGTCGGTCGGGATCAACGTCGCCGCAACCAAACTCCTCGGCTTCGCCCTGTCGGCCTTCCTCGCCGGCATCGGCGGCTGTCTCATCGGCTACAGCCGCGGCCAGCTCTCGGCCGGTTCGTTCACCGTCATGATCGGCCTGACCCTGCTCGCGATGACCTACGTCGGCGGCATCACCTCGTTCGCCGGCGCCGTCATCGCCGGCATCATCGGTCCGCTCGGCGTCGGCTATGTGTTCCTCACCCAGACCCTCAGTCTCGGTGAGTACTACGAACTCATCGCCGCCGGCAGCCTCCTGCTGATGGCCGTGCTCAACCCCGTCGGCGTGGCCGGCGCGGCGTCGGAACTCGGTGACAAGATCCGGGCCCTGCGGCACCGGAAACCAGACCCCAAACCCGAGGCGCCCGGCGCGGCGCAGAGCACACAGGCAGGTGTCCATGTCTGAGTCCACCGCATCCGATACCGCCGTCCTGGACGGGACCGCGCTGCTCCGAACCGGCGGGCTCTCCGTCCGATATGGCGGCGTCAGCGCCAATTCCGATGTCGACATCACCGTCGGCGCCGGCGAGATCGTCGGATTGATCGGCCCCAACGGCGCGGGCAAGACCACCTTCGTCGACGCCGTCACCGGGTTCACCAAGTCGACCGGCACGGTCTCACTCGCCGGTGAACGCCTGGAGAAGGCGTCGCCGCACCGTCGGCGGCGAGCGGGTATGGCACGCACGTGGCAGGCCGGTGAGCTGTTCACCGACCTCACCGTCTCCCAGAACCTGGCCGTCGCCGTCCAGCCCGTCGGTCTGCGCGCGATGCTGTCCGACGTCGTCAACGGTTCGCGGCCGCCCGCCGAGACCCTCGATCGGGCACTCGACCTGGTCGGCCTGCGCGACGCCGCCGATCAGCTGCCCGGCGAACTCACGCTGGGACAACAGAAGTTGGTGGGCGTCGCCCGGGCGCTGGTCGGCGGGACAAGGCTCGTCCTGCTCGACGAGCCCGCCGCGGGCCTCGACACCCACGAGAGCCGTGACTTCGGCGCCGAACTGCGGCGCATCGCCGCCACCGGCATCGGCATCCTGCTCATCGACCACGACATGTCGCTGGTCCTCGACGTCTGCGACCGCCTCTACGTGCTCGACTTCGGGAAGGTCATCGCCAGCGGCACACCCGCCGCCATCCAGGACGACCCGGCGGTGATCTCCGCCTACCTGGGAAGCCCGGAGGTCGACCCGGATGTCGTCGCCGAACTCGACGCGGCGGATTCGTCCGGTGCCCCATCCGACCCCGCGACCGGCACCCAACCCTCCCCCACCGACGCGCCCGAGGAGAACCGATGAGCACCGACACCTCCGCCGAAAAGCCGGTCCTCGAACTCGACGACATCACCGTCGGGTACGGCGGTGTGCCGGCGGTACGCGGTCTGAGTGCCTCGGTCCGCCCCGGGGAGATCCTCGCCCTGCTCGGGCCCAACGGTGCCGGCAAGACGACGACCCTGCTCGCCGCCGTCGGCGCACTGCCGCTGATGTCGGGCTCCGTCACCGCGCTGGGCGAGCCGATCGACCACCACATCGAACGCAACGCGCGCCGCGGCGTGACCCTGGTCCCCGACACCCGCGGTCTCTTCCACAAGCTGTCGGTCTCGGACAACCTGCGGCTCGCCAAACGCAAGAACGGCACCGACCTCGACACCGTCTTCGAGTACTTCCCGAAACTGAAGACCATGCGTTCGCGGCACTGCGGCAACCTCTCCGGCGGTGAGCAGCAGATGCTCGCCCTCGCCAAGGCCCTGCTCGCGCGTCCGCGGGTGCTGCTCATCGACGAGATGAGTCTCGGCCTGTCGCCGGTGGCCGTGCAGGATCTGCTTCCGCGGCTCCGCTCGTTCGCCGACGAACACCAGATGGCGGTGGTCCTCGTCGAACAGCACATCGACCTCGCGCTCGGGATCGCCGACTCGGCGATAGTCCTGCATCACGGCCGGGTGGCCCTGTCGGCGAGCGCCGCCGAACTGCGCAGCAGACGAGACAAGGTGGAGGCCGCGTACTTCGGCCGCACCATCGAAGAACAGGCCTCCTGAGACCGGTCGCGACGAACGACACCACCGACGAATCCGGGGACGACGTGGTCATCGCCGACGATCAGAACACCGACGATCGGAACGCGAACGGGACCGACGGGTCCGCTCGCCGGCGCGTCGGGCGTGACCGCCCGGCGCGCAGCACCCGCAACCGCCCGACCGACGAGGAGTTGCTGGACGCCGCCTGCGAGGTGGGCGCCGACCGCGCGACCATGACCTCGATCGCTGAACGCGGCAGCACCACGCGGGTGACCCTCTACGCCCATTTCGGGTCCCGCGACGAGCTCGTCTCACGCGTCATCGCCCGCGAACTCGACATCTTCACCTCGTTCATGTTCCGCGTCTACGACGAGAGCGAGGACATGCCCTACGGGGCGCGTGCCCGCCATTCGGTGCGGTGCCTGTTCGATTACGCCCGCAATCACCCCGCGGGCCTCCGCGTGCTGATGGGACACAGCGAGGGCGGAGGCGGCAACCGGCGCTTGTACGCGGCGCTCGAACCGCGTATCTCCGCCCGGCTCCGAAAGAACTACGCCGAACAAGGCGCCGACATCGCGGCAAGCGCGGACACGCTCGCGTCCCTGCTGCTGGGCATGAGCCTCGACGTCGCGCACCGTGCGCTCATCGTCGACGGCGCCGGCATCGACGAGGCATGTGACCTCGCGGTCACCGCCACCATGGCCGTACTCCGGGACGTCCGGCCGGAACAACTCCAAGCGCTCGACGCGTCCCTCGAACAGCGCTGACAGCCGAATCACCCGGCGTCGCCCGCACGATCGCCGGCCGGTCCCGGGCCCGTATCCAAGACCCGGACAAGTCGACCCCAAGTTTCCCGCAAGCGGGCCGGGCGATTCTTTCTCCTGTCACACGAACCCCCGCGGTCGAACCGCCCCGGTACCCCCGGACCACGGCCGCCCAGGAGAGGAACACCATGTCGCGTCCGCAGAACATCCAGTCCGACACCGATCAGCTCGAGACCGAGGAGATCGGCCCGCTTCCCGGCCCGCGTCGGCCGCTGTGGCAGATCGGTCGCCGCGCCACCGTCATCGTGGCCTGCCTGGGCTTCAGTGCCCTTGCGGCGTGCAGCTTCAGCGTCGGCACCCAGACGGTCGAGGAGGCTTCCGACATCGATGTCGGCGAGTGCCTGCAGATCGGTGAGGAGGAAGGCGACGGCAAGGTGGTCGCCACCAAGGAGGACTGCGAGGGCACCGAGGGGCTGACGTTCTACGCCGCCGACAAGGTGAGTTCGGGTGCGGAATGCACCGCCGACTACACCTCGAGCCTCACCTTCAGCGGAGGTGACGAGAAGCTCTGCATGACACCGAATTTCGCGACTGACACCTGCTATCAGATCCCACTCAACGGCGGAGACCTCGCCGACTACCGCGAGGTCGGATGCAGCACCTCGCCGGTGGAGACCACGATCATCGCCAAGACGGTCAGCCGTGGCGACGGATCGATCACCTGCCCCGGGGATCAGACCAGGTGGACATTCACGCAGCCGGCGTCGATCGGTTACTGCCTGACCGAGGATGTCACCGCCGCAGGCGAATTCGGCGGCTGAGTCGCCGGTTCGGCCATCGGCGGCTGGCCCGACGATGCGGAGTTCGCCGCCGCGTCGACCAGTCCGTGACCGACCCGGTAGTCGGCGCGCATCCGAGCCATCTCCGCATCACGCACGCGATAGGCCTTCTCGATCCGCGCACGGGCTCGCCGTGCGCCACCCCGGCGCTGCGCCGAGCCGGCCAACGCGAGGGCCGGGCCGACCCGACCGAGAACGTGCTTGATCGTCCCGTCCGGGATACCCAGGGCGTCCGCGTCCTGGTCGCCGATGAACACCCGCTGCAACCCGTACATGACGGTGGTGGCCAACCGGTTTCGCAGGACACGCGGGCCGGGGAGCACGTTGGCGAGTTCCGGGACGAGATAGTCCTCGGTGAGCGCGACCACGAAGTCGTGATCGTCGGGTCCGGGTCCCGGCGACGTCAGGCGATACAGCTCCTCGATGCGGACATGATCGGCCTCGCAGCTCGGATTCAGTTCTGGACTCATGCCGACGACATGCCCGACGTAACGCCAGAGATGGTAGATGTCCTCGAGCTCCCGATCGGTGAACCGGACCCCGAGGGTGTGCATGGCGTCGATCGCGATGTGCCCGAACTCGGCGATCGTGAAGGCCATGTACGGCTGTGGAATCGGTACACCCCAGTCCTTTTCGTCCCAGTCGCCCCGCTTCCACAGCATCTGCCGAACATGCGCGTGGATCATTCGGACCCGCACGGTGTACGCGAAACCGTCTCCGTCGCGGCGCATCCCGCCCGGCGTGATGACCTGGCTGAGCCACTCCCCGACCTCCACCGACCGCATCGCCGGCTGCGACACGTAGCGCCCGGTGATCGCGAGCGGCTTGGCGGCGATGGTGTTCCCCGCTCCGCGCACCAGTGATGCCGCACCCAGCACGATGCCGAGCGGTGCGGTGTTGACGATGAGCGCATCTGCGGCCCGGGCCATCCGGTCGTGCTCGGCCCAGGCCGGCTCGTCGTCGAGGAAGGCGAACAGCGCGCGCATGGAATCGGTGGACTCGTCGAGCGAGGAGATCCCGTGCGCGAGTGCGTTCCGCAGCACGGAGGTCGTCGACCCGCCCGGGTGCGAGTCGGCCGCGACCGCGTCGGCGAGGGGATCGGCGAGCCACATCTGGTCGAGCCAGACCCGCCCGGCCTCGCCATAGCGCTGCACCGCGAGGTCGGCATTCACCAGATCAGACGGGATCGATTCCATGGAGTAATGAGAACACGGGCGTTGCCACTTTCCGAAGACTTTCCGGATGACGGCTCACAGACTGCGCTGCTTCGCATACTCCGCCATCGCCGCGCGCTCGCCGTCGTGCTTCGGGTAGAAGAAGAACACGATCGCGGCGCCCGCCAGCACGATGGCCGCGGCGGCGCCGTAGGCGCGGTTGTCTCCGTGCACGAAGGCGTCTCGGGCGGCACCGATGATCTGGTCGGCGTACTGCGGATAGCGTTCGGCCAGCACCTCGGCGCTGGAGAAGGACTTGGTGAGTGCGGTTTCGGTCTGCTCGGTGATCTGGTCGGCCTGCGGCGATGCGGCGATGGTCTCCCGCAGCTGGTTCGCGTAGCCGGCGGTCAGGATGGCACCGAGTGTCGACTGCAGGATGGCCCCGCCGAGGTCGCGCTGCAGATCCGACATGCTCGACGCCATGCCCGCCCGCTGGACGGGAACCGATCCGGTGAGCGATTGCGAGGCCGGGGTCCCGGCCAGTCCCACACCGACACCCACGAGGACGTAGACGAGGCCGACGTGCCAGAAGTGGGCGTGGGTGTCCCAGGTCAGCATCGCGAACACGAGCCCGGCCACGATGAAGGCGCAACCGGACAGCAGGGTGAACCGCGATCCCATGCTCTGCACGAGTTTGGCCGACTGCGGCGCGACGATGACCATCGCACCTGCGGCGGGCAGGATCGTCGCGCCGGCGGCGAGGGTCGAGTAGTCGAGCACGTTCTGCATGTACTGCTGCCCGATGAACATCGCGCCCATCAGCGTGCCGAAGACGATGAGCCCGCCGACCGCGGCGACCCAGAAGGTGCGTCGGGCCGCGATCCGGAGGTCGAAGAGCGGAACACGCACGCGCAGTTGCCGCCACACGAATCCGGCACCGGCGACGACCGCGATCACAGCGAGGATGTAGACCTGGAGCCGCTGATCTCCGTTGGGCGCGAAGTTGATCGCGAGGACCAGCGCGCCGACCATCACGATCGAGACGACACCGCCGAGGTTGTCGACGACCGCCGCCTCGTCACCGGTGTCGGTGGGCACCAGCCGCCACGCCGCCGCCAACGCGAGAACGGCCAGCGGCAGGGTCACCAGGAACACCGCGTGCCAGCTGAACACCTCGAGCAGCGCACCCGACATCAACGGGCCGAGTGCCGAGATCGCCCCGCCGAATGCCGACCAGGCGGCGATCGCCCTGGTGCGCCTGGGTCCCGACCACAGGGCGGTGATCACCGCGAGGGTCGTCGGGAAGGCCAGGCCCGCAGCGATACCGCCGACCAGGCGGGCACCGAAGAGGACCTCGATGGTGGGCGCGAGCCCGGCCACGAGCGACGCCGGGATCGACAGTGCCATGCCGAAGACGAGCATTCGTTTGCGGCCGTGGCGATCTCCCAGCGCACCGAAGTACAACACCGATGCGGCGAGGCCCAGCGAGTACCCGACGGCTATCAGGTTCAGTTGCGTCGAACTGGCGTCGAGATCCTTGCCGATGTCGGGCAGAGCGACGTTGGCGACCGCGAGATTGATGTTGGCCACGCCCGCGACGAGGATCAGCGCGATGAGAATCGCACGCGCGCGTGCCGGTGCCGTGCCTGTTTCGACCTCGGGCGTCGTCGACGTCATCGGTGAATCGTACGTGCGGAAGCACTGCCCGAGCAGGGCTTCCACGCGTCAGCGGCACGGAATTGCCACGCCCCGGGCACCGAACAGCCCGGGGACGGGATCGTCGTGTGTCAGATGCAGACGCTGAACGACAAGGAGCCGAGCGGAATGTCCAGGCAGATCGCCAGCGAACCGACGGCCTGTTGCGGCTGGATCGGTGGCGACTGGGCGGGCGCAGCCGACGCCGCCGGCACTCCGGCGAGTCCGAGTGTGCACACCGCGGCCACCGTTGCGGCACCGACGGTCAGACGACGGGTGATCGTTGACTTGTTCATGATTGAGCCCCCTCGAGCACATTTCCCCCGCACCGAGACCTGCTCACGTGACCCATCGCCGCAGGTGGTGCTGGGTCCTGAGTCTACGCCGCGGCGTGCCCGATCGCGTCCCACATCTTGGGGACATTCGAGGAGGACCGGGCTCAGAGGCTGATGCGCAGACCGTCCCACTCGTGGTCGTGCATGAACCCCTCGGCGAGTCCGACCCGGTACTTCGCACAGCTGCGCAGGATGCCCGCGTATGCGAACGGGAGCATCACCGCCGGCATCTGGTCGCCGGGCCGGGTGATCACATCCGATGCCCCGCGGAAGTCGCGGATGAACTGGCGGAGGGACCTGCCGTTTCGGGAGGGGGCACGCCAGCCGTAGAGCATCATCCCGAGTCCGATCATCCGGTCGACATCCGTTGCGGGGGTGATGATCTCGGTGTCGGGATCGGAGGTGCCGAGGAAGGCGCGGTCCACGCCGTCGCCCGGGGAGAACATCATGATCCCACTCGTCGCGCGCGGATTGCACTCGATGCAGAACAGGTCCTTGTCAGGGCCGTCCTCGATGAAGTCGAAGCCGATCTGCCCGGTGAAGTCGACTCGCTCGACGATGTCGGCGACCCACGCCTGGATGCGCGGATGGTCGACGGACCGGAAGTTCAGACATGAACTGCCGTCGATGGCGTAGTCGACCGGATAGGTGGCGTGCGCGTAGATCCGGCCCTCGTGGCACACCGAGTAGGTGCAGTACTTGTCGCCCGAGATCCACTCCTGCGCGACCCACGGGTTCTGCTCGTCGTGCTCGAGCCAGGTCAGCGGATCCCCGGGCTGCACCTTGTGCACCTTCTGCGAACCGCGCGAGCAAGACCGCTTGAGCGCGAAGGGCTTGTCGAAATCGAGCGATCCGGCGTCCTCTGGTCCGGCGACCCGCGCGAACTTGCGCGTCGGGATTCCGAGTTCGACGAGCAGTTCCTGGAATTCGTACTTGTGGTGCAGCCGGTTCTCGATGTCGAAATCGGAGAGGAAGAGCCGGCATCGCGGCGGAAACAAGTCCGCGAGCATCGCGATGATGTCGGTCTCCTCGTGGACCGGGATCACCATGTCGACGTCGTTCTCCTCGACGATCCGCGCGAGCGCACGACAGTACGCGAGCGGTTCGAACTTCGGCGGCGGAACACGGTGGAAGTCGCTCACCCCGTTGGAGAATCTGCTGATCGCGACGGCCACCGAATCGACGGTCGTCACCCGGTGGCCACCCGCGGCCATGAGCCGTGCGAGTTCCAGGGAGAGGAACGACCGACCGAAAGTGATCAGTACATGAGCTCGTCCGGCGCTGTCCACTCGACAGAGTGTAGGGGGTACCGGGTGCCCGGGCGCGACGCCTCGGTTCCCGTGCCTGTTGAACGGAATTCGGACACCGCGGGAATATTCGGTACCGATCTGTCGGTTCGACCTGTTAGTTTGCGCTCGACCGGTCTCTTCGGACCGGTCGGACGTGTGGTGGCACGCGGTCGGGCTGGACGACGGACCGGATGTTCGGCGAGACCGGGCGTCCGGACCGGGTTGGAGGTGGCATGCAACTGTTCGTGGTCGGGGTCATCGCCGCATGCCTTGCCGCCGTCGCCTACGGGATGTCGACGGTTCTCCGTGCGCTCGGCGCGCGCCGGGTCGCCGCGACGGCCGCCGAGGAGGGCAAGGGCATCACCACCGGGACCGGTGCCCCCACCATCTCCTCGACGATGTCCACCTTCGTCGATCCCGCCTTCATCCTCGGCACCACGATGGTCGTCATCGGTTTTGCCGGTGGAGCGCTCGCCGCGCGGTTCCTCCCGCTGTTCCTGTCGCAGACCATCGTGTCCGCGAACCTCGTCGTCACGGCACTCCTCGGGACGATCATCCTCAACATCGCGCTGCACACGCGCGAATGGGTCGCCATCTGGCTCGTCGTGATGTCGCTGTGCCTTCTCGGTGTCTCGTCGTCGCACCACACCGGCGGCGGTGAAGAGATCGGCTTCCACTGGGGCCTGTTCCTCGCGACCCTCGCGCTGTGTGCGTTCGCCCTCGTCGGTGTCTACAACCTCGGTTCGGCCGCGGCCGCCATCGCCGGCGGTGCCGCGGCCGGTCTGCTGTTCGGCATCATCGCCATCGCCGTGCGCATCCTCGACGGCGTCGAACCGTTCGATCCCGTCGCCCTCCTGACCGACCCGGCGGCATGGACGATCGCCACGGCGGGCGCGGTCGGCTTCTACGTCCAGACCGTGGCCCTGCAACTGGGTGCGGTCAACGGTGTGACCGCAGTGCTGGTGGTCGGCGAGACCGCCGGCCCGAGCCTCGTGGGCGTGGTGTTCCTCGAGGACACCGCCAAGCCGGGACTCGGCTGGCTGGCCATCCTCGGCTTCGTCGGCGCGGTCATCGGCGCCGTGCTGGTTGCCTGGTACGGCTCGGTCGACCCCGATCACCTCGGCGAGGCCCCGCCGATGAAGGGCGGCTGGCGCCGCGGCCGCGAGGAGCCGGAGGAAGAAACCGACGGGCTTCCCGACGACTTCGATGCCGATGAGTTCGAAGCAGAGGCCTTCGAAGAGGACTTTCGCCGGGATCCGTTCGAGCCCGGCCCGCTCGCCGAGGCCGTCGAGCCGCACCCGGGTGACCCCGGGTCCGACCACCGGTCCGCCGGCACACGGGACTCGCAGCGCAACTGATCGGGACGTGTCTCCCCACCAGATGGTTGACACCCGTTCCACCGGTGGAGATGGTGGGGTGATGACGCCCACCGCGACGGAGTCGCTCGCCCGCCTCGCCTACGAGACCCTCGAACCCTTCCACGTCCTCGCCTACTTCAACCCGGGACTCGGCCGGGCACAAGAGGACACCGGTCTCGACGGCCACGCGTTCTACGTCGGCGCCCGCGGAGCTCCACTCGGTCCCTGCGCCGCCCCGGTTGTCTCCGCCGCCTTCTACAACTTCAACCCCGAACTGATCGCCAAGTCGTGGAACGCCGCGATCGACGCCGGTCTCGACCGCGTCCACGAACGTCGCCACGCGATGCTCGACGATTCCCTGCGAGAGATCCTGGGCGATTCCGCCGACGACGCCCTGCTCGACGAACTCGCCTCCGAGTACACCGAACTCGCCGCCGGCCTGCCGCTCGGCGGTCGTCCCCTGACGGCCGCGTGGGCTTCGGCACCGATCCCGGACACGCCGCGCCTGCGGCTGTGGCAGGCGACCGCGATCCTGCGGGAGTGGCGAGGCGACAACCACATCGCGGCCCTCGTCCTCCACGGACTCAACGGATTCGACGCGGCGGTCTTCCATGAGGCCCAGCTGCCCGATCCGGAGGTGAAACGCCGGGTCATGGGCAAACGCGTCGTGCTGCTCACCCGCGGCTACTCCGAACAGGACTGGGAGGACAGCGTCGACCGGCTCGTGGAAGCAGGCCTCGCCGAACGCGTCGACGACGGTCATCGCCTCACGGCACAGGGCGCCGCGGTGTACGACGACATCGAGGCGACCACCGACGCCGCGGGTGAATCCCGGTGGGCCGGCACCGCCGAGTTGCTCGAGCGGACCCGTCCGATCGTCAAGGCCGTGATCGGCGCCGGGGTCCTGCCCGGAACGAGGCGCAGATGAGTGGCCACGCCGAGGATGTGCGCGAGATCGAGAGCCTCAAGTACCGGTACCTGCGCGCACTCGACACCAAAGACTGGACCACGTTCGCCTCGACGCTCACCGCGGACGTGACCGGCAACTACGGCGGGACGCTGTCCTTCGGCACCCGGGACGAACTCGTCGGATACATGGAGGCCAACGTCGGGCCGTCGGTCATCGCCGAGCACCGCGTGTCCCACCCGGAGATCGAGATCTCCGGCGACACCGCCCGCGGCCGCTGGTATCTGCAAGACCGGGTGATCGTCGTGGACTTCTCGTTCATGCTGATCGGCGCCGCCTTCTACGACGACACCTACCGCCGGACCGAGGACGGCTGGCGCATCAGCGCCACCGGCTACGACCGCACCTACGAGGCCACCATCGGACTGGCCGACCTGCCGAGCTTCGCGCTCGAGGTCGGCCCGGCCGTGCGAATTTAAGGACGTGACATGTCTGAGCGTGTCTTCTCCGACCGGGTGGCGGCGGGACGAGCCCTGGGTGAGCGGGTCGCCGAGGTACTGCGGGCACGCCCCGACACCCGCACGGCGAGGCCGGTGGTGATCGGACTGGCCCGCGGCGGTGTGCCGGTGGCACGCGAGGTCGCCGATGCGGTCGACGGCGATCTCGACGCCCTGGTGGTACGCAAGATCGGGGCACCGGGGCATGCGGAGTTCGCGATGGGGGCCCTCACCGCCGGCCATCTGGTGGTCAACGACGACATGCCCCGGCGACTCGGGGTGTCGCCCGCCCAGTTCGACGCGGCCGCCGACCGGGAACGCCGCATCCTGCACGACCGCGAAGCGCTCTACCGCAGCGGCCGGCCACCGGTCGACGTCGAAGATCGGGTCGTGGTGCTGGTCGACGACGGCCTCGCCACCGGCTCCACGATGGCGGTGGCCATCGACGCGCTGGACGCGGCCGGCGCGTCGCGGCTGATCGTGGCCGTGCCCACGGCACCGTCGGATTCGGTCGGCCGGCTCATCGACCGCGGGGTCGACGAGGTCGTCGTGCTGACCATGCCCGAACCGTTCGAGGCGGTCGGACTCTCCTACGAGGACTTCAGTCAGGTCGACGACGATGAGGTGATCGCATGTCTGGATCGCGATCACCGGCCTTGAGCAACAACCTGGCGATGGCCCTCACGATCGGTGACGTCCAGTTTGGTGGACGCACGGTAGAGGTGGCCCTCGACGGTGCGTACCGAGACCGTGAGCCGTTGCGCGATCTCCTTGTTGGACAATCCTGCCGCAACGAGATTCGCGATCTCGCGTTCACGCGCGGTCAACGGGAGCGGTTGTGCCGCGGCGATCAGTGCGGGCGTGCGCAGTCCGCCGCACTCCGACGCGAGTCGATTGGCCGACGCCGCCGAGGCCACGGTCGCCGACCGTGCGCCCGCCGCGTCGTGCAGAACACTCGCCTGCGCGGCCGCGTCGGCTGCCGACAGCCGCACGCCCAGTGCCTCCAGATCGGCTGAGCACAAGTCGAGTTCGACCGCGTCGCCGGCGGCGAGAGCGGTTGCGTGCCGGGCGTAGAGCGGCGCCAGCGGACCGTCGACCAGTCCCGCGAGTTCGGTGAGACGCTCGGCGACGCCGGCATCGCCGAACCGGGCCGCGGAGTGCAGTGCCTCCGCCTCGACGGCGAATTGTCCCGACTCCCTTGCTTCTTCCGCTGTCCGGTGAACCAGCGCGACTGCTCGTGAGATGGTTCCGGCGGCCACCGACTGCCAGGCCTCGGCGATGTCGAGCATCGGACCGAAGATCGCGACGTGCTTGCCGTACCGCGCCCGCGCCTTCTCCAGGACCTCGGCGGCACGGTCGGCCTGACCGAGCGCACTCAGCGCCTGGATCAGAAAGATGTGAGCCGGGAAGTTCCACGACTCGGAGAACTTCCCGCTGTCCAGGATCGCGAGGGTCTGCTCCATCCGCCGGGTCACGGAGACACATGCACCGCGCGAGAGTTCCACGGCGGCAACGAGAATCTCCGACATCGCCCAGCCCAGGTACTGCGCGGTCTGCGCGGCCGTCATGAACCGCCCGGCCGCCGCATCCGCGTCGTCGAGCCGACCGCTCAGCGTGAGGGCGAGGATCTCGCCGAAGCCGGTCGGGAATCGGAGCAGACCATCGACCTCCACCTCCCGCGAGTGCGCGGCGAGGGCCTCCACCTCGTTCCCGCGGCCCGCGACCGCCCTGGCGAGACTGCCGCCGAACACCGCCCATTCGATCGCCCAGGGCAGCTTCCGCTTCTCGGCGAAGACGCTGTCCGAGAGCGAGATCGCCTCACCGATGCGGTTCTCGAACAGCGCGCATGCCGAGGCGATACCGGTGACGATCGGGACGAGCGCCGGCCGCATGTCCCGCGTGCGCAGCATCTGCAGGATCTCGTCGGCGCGGTCGGCGTCGCCCAGCGCCCAGAAGGCATTTCCGATTCTCAGGTTCCCCCACAGCAGGAGTTCTCCCTCGTCGAGATCGCCCGGCGAGAACCCCGAGAGGATCTCCTCGGCCTCGTCGGGATGGCCCTGCCACATCCGGGCGCGGGCAAGCAGTTCGGCGACGTCGACCCCGGCACCCTCGTCCAGGGCCGCCCGCGCGAACCGTTCGCCGAGCGAGGTCTGCGCGAGTTTCAGGGCATCACTCGCCGCGGTCCGGACGAGCGACAGGTCGATGTCGACGTCGCTCTCGATGGCGAGGTCGGCGAGCCTGATCCGCTCGGCAGGGGTGTTGGTGGGACGCGACCTCAGCGCCTCGACGAGGTTGCCGCGCAGACGCCGTGACGACACCAGGCCGAGCCGGCGGCGGATCACCTCACCGAACAACGGACGGAGGAAGGCCACATCCAGTCGGCGACCGTCCCGCGTGATGCGGACGAGTCCGGCGATCTCGGCCTCCTCGACCGCCTCCTCGCCGGCGAGTTCGGCCAGCACGTCGATGTCGAGCGGTTCGCACAGGCTCAGGTACTTGAGCGCGTTGAGAACCGAGGCGTCCAGTTGTTCGATGCGTCCCTCGAGCAACGATGCGAGTTCGGAGGTGATCGCGGCGCGCCCGCGCAACTGCCAGACCCCGTTGACCTGTCGCAGCGTGTTCGCCTCCCGGGCACCGTCCACGAGATGCCTCAGGAACAGTGCGTTCCCACCGGACGCCTCCCACATCTGGGTGGCCGAATGTTCCTCCAGCTGCCCGCCGAGGACCGATTCGATCAGCTCGACACTCTGCTCTTTGGTGAACGGCGACAACGTGATACGGGTGAGGTGGTTGTCCTTCCACAGCGACGTCACGGCATCGGGCACCGCTTCACCGCTACGGACGGTCGCCACGATGTGCACCGCCCGATCGATCGCGAGCTGGTGCAGCAGGGTCGCGGACAACTCGTCGAGCAGGTGCGCATCGTCGACGCCGATGACGACGTCACCGTCGGCGAGCAGTGACTCCCGGGCTGCCGCCAGATAGCTGACCGGATCGCTCGACGTCGCGGGTCCGACGAGATGGGCGAAGACCCCCAGCGGAATCGATCGCGCCGACTCCGTCCCGGCCACCCACCGCACGCCGGTCGGCAGTTCGGCGGTGGCATGCCGGGCGAGGGTGGTCTTGCCCACCCCCGAATCGCCGGTGAGCACGACTCCGCATCCGCTCGTCTTCCCACTGAGCGCAGCGAGGATCGTGCGGAATTCGCGCTCGCGCTCGACCAGCGGCCACGTGGTGGACATGACAGGGGATTTTAGTCCGCACCGGAGCTCCGCGTGCTCTGACGAATCGTCATGGACATGTCAGCAGGACGCGCAATGCCGTGTTCCCCCCGCGCTTGTGGCGGACGGTGGGGCCGTCAAGTCCGCGAATCACGCATCCCGGGCATTGGTCACGATGATCGCGATCGACAAGAGGATCGCGGTGAACGTGGCGAAGTACACCAGCGAGCCAAGGGCATTCCAGTGAAAGGTGTCGTTCCCACCGGACAGGAAGTTCCACCCGTTGAGGAAGGGCAGGAACGGCGTGATGTTCTCACCGATGCGCGGGAGCACCGAGAGGATGCGTTCGAACGCGAACATCCAGCCCAACACGATGGCCACCGCGCCGGCGGAATGCCGGACCAGCGCACCCACCGCGAGCCCGATCAGCGCACACAGCATCGCGAACACCGGCGTGCCCCAGAGCTGTCGTACGGTGTCCGGCCCACCGAGCGCGATGCCGTTGCCGGTGAGCGCCTGCCCCAGGACCACCCCGAGGAGACCCACGACCGCTGCCACCACGAAAGTGAGACCGCCGAACACCACGGTCTTCGCGAGAATCACCAGCGGCCGTCGGGGGGTCGCGGCGAAAGTCGTTCGGATGGTGCCGAATCGGTATTCGGTGGTGACACCGAGGACGGCCATGATCGCGAAGATCGCCACGCCGAACTGGTTCACGCCGACCAGATAGTCGATGGTCCGGGTGTCGACCGACGCGGGGTCGGCATAACCACCGGACAGCAGCCAACCGAGCAGCGCCGCAACGCCGATGCCGAACACGACCACCATCGCCAGGCACCAGTACGGGGACCGGGTGCTCGTCAGTTTGATGCGTTCGGCGTCGATCGCCGCAAGCGCCGGGCCGATCATCGCCGCCCCCCTTCCGGAGTGGGAGAACCGGATTCGACGGGCCGGAAACCGTCGCCCCCGTGATAGTCGACGGCGTGTGCGGTCATCGACATGAACACCTCCTCCAGCGAGGCCGACTCGGCGGCGAGTTCGTGCAGCGTCACACCGGTCGCCGCCGCGATGTCACCGACCCGGTCGGTCGTCGTGTCGGGCACCCGCATCACCGGCCGCCCCTGGGCGTCGGGCGCACCCGGTGCCGGCGCGAGTCCGGCCTCCACCAAGGCGGTGTGCAACCTCTCGAGTTCGGGTCCGCGCACCCGCACCGACTGCCGTGCCCTTCCGGTGAACTCGCCGACCGAACAGTCGGCGATCAGTCGTCCACGCCCGATGACCACGAGATGGTCTGCGGTGAGCGACATCTCGGTCAGCAGGTGGCTGGAGACGAGTACGGTGCGTCCTTCGGCGGCCAACTGCCGCATGAACCCGCGTATCCAGACGATGCCCTCGGGATCGAGCCCGTTGACCGGTTCGTCGAACAGCAGGGTGTGCGGGTCGCCCAGGAGCGCACCGGCCAGTCCGAGCCGCTGCGACATGCCGAGTGAGAATCCGCCGGCCCGTTTGCGGGCCACCGACGTCAGTCCGACCGTCTCGAGCATCTCGTCCACCCGGGACACCGGAATCCGGTTGCTCGCCGCGAGCCACCGCAGATGTGACCGCGCGGTGCGGTTGGGGTGAACCCAGTGTGCGTCGAGCAACGCACCGACCTGACGGAGCGGATGGTCGAGGTCGCGGTACTGCACGCCGTTGATGGTCGCGGTCCCCGAAGTGGGGCGGTCGAGACCCAGCATCATGCGCATCGTCGTCGACTTACCCGCGCCGTTGGGCCCCAGAAAGCCGGTGACCCGTCCCGGGTTCACCTCGAACGTGAGATCGTCGACCGCGCGCTGACTCCCGAAGTCCTTGGTCAGATTCGTTACCCGCAACACGACACGACCATAGCCGCCCGCCCTTCGAGCGGGATGGCTCCTCTCGCCGAGAACTCGATTCGGGTCACGCGTGATCGGGCATCGGTGACGACGCCTGCGCCCAGAACCTCTTGGGAATCCGCCCTGCCCGCGCCGCGAGGCGGCCCGCGATCACCGCATGCCGCATCGCCGAGGCCATCCGCTCGGGATTCTCCGCACGTGTGACCGCGGTCGCGAGAAGCACCCCGTCACAACCGAGTTCCATGGCGAGGGCCGCATCGCTGGCGGTACCGATACCCGCGTCGAGGATGACCGGGAGCGGGTCGTCGGAGGCGGTCGCACAGTGGTCGACGATCATCTCGATGTTGTGCGGGTTGAGGATTCCCAGTCCGGTGCCGATCGGCGAACCGAGCGGCATCACCGCGGCGACACCGAGGTCGGCGAGTCGCGCGGCGAGAACCGGGTCGTCGTTGGTGTAGGCGAGCACCACGAAGCCGTCGGCCACCAACGAGGCCGCGGCGTCCACGAGTTCGACGGCATCCGGCATCAGGGTGCGCTCGTCGGCCACCACCTCGAGTTTCACCCAGTTCGTCTCGAACGCCTCCCGGGCCAGCTGCGCGGTGAGCACCGCCTCGGCGGTGGTGTGGCAGCCGGCGGTGTTGGGCAGGACCGCGATGCCGAGACGGCGCAGCAGGTCGAAGACACCGGTCCCGGACGCGGCGTCGACGCGACGTACCGCCACGGTCGTGAGTTCGGTTCCCGACGCCACGAGGGCCCGCTCCAGGCTCGCGAGGTTTGTCGCGCCACCGGTTCCGGTGATCAGACGAGAAGAGAACTCGCGGCCGCCGATCCGGAGCGGGTCGGCGTCGGAACCGCCGGCGACGTCGACGACCTCGGACTCAGCCACCCTGCACCGCTGTCACGATCTCGACGACCGCGCCCGTGGTCATCGTGTGCTGCGACCACTGTCCGCGCGGGACGACCGCACCGTCGACCGCCACCGCGATCCCCCGGTCCGGCAGGCCGAGGCGGGCGACGACGTCCCCCACCGACACGTCGTCGCCGACGTCGAGGTTCTCTCCGTTCACGGTGATGGTCACGGTCATGCTCCTTCCAGAATTCCCAGCACATTGTCCGCAGTGCCCGGCGCGAGGACGATGCCGTTGCGCCCGTGTCCGGTCGCGACCACCGTGCGGTCGTCGACCCGCTTCACGATCGGTAACCCGTCGGCGGTGCACGGCCTCAGTCCGGCACCCGCCTCCACCAGCTCGTAGGTGCGCAGACCCGGCATCACCTCGATGGCGTCCGCGAGCAGATCGGCGACCCCACCCGCCTGCGGGGTGCGGTCACCGAAACCGCCGGCCTCGTATTGCGTTGCGCCGACCACGATCCCGTCCTCGCGCGGCACCAGGTACACCGCTCGGCCGTGGAGCCGGGCACGGACCACGTGCCCAGGCGGCGGCACCGACCACCGCGTCCGGCGCAGTCTCAGGATCTCCCCTTTCGCCGCGTGGAGCGGCACGTCGGGAAGCAGTTCCGCCGTGCCGAGTCCGGCGGCGACAAGGATCTGGTCCCGCGGGCCGGCATGGTCGTGGACGTCGGCCAGGCTGCCCACCCGCGCCTCGGTGAACCGCACCCCCGCGGCGGCCCCTGCGCTGCGCAGGGTCGCCAGCAGACGACGGTTGTCGATCGACCACTCGCCCACCGCCCGGTAGCCACCGACGAGCCGCGAACTCAACGACGGCTCCAGCGAACGGATCTCGCGACCCGTGACCGTGCTGAGTGTGGCGTCGGTCCGCGGTTGTTCGGCCCAGACGAAGTCCGCGAGATGCTGCAGGTACTCGGCGTCGGCGGCGGACGCGGCGACGAACAGGGAATCAGTGGCCGTGACGATCGCGGGGTCGCCGAGACGCTTCACCAGCGTCGGCCAGCGCCGCACCGACTCTACCGACATCGCGAGCGCCGCTTCTTCACCCGGATGCCCCTCGCCGAGCGAACCGAGCATGCCGCCCGCCACCCACGACGCCCGCTCCTCGTGCCCGGCGTCGACGACGCGGACCTGCCAGCCCGCATCTGCGGCAGCGAGCGCACAGGTCAGACCGATCACGCCACCGCCGACGACGGTCAGCGCACGGTCGGGCTGCTCCGGGTGGGGTTGTTCCTCGACAACATGGCTCACGCCAGATCACCTTCCTTCGCCGGAATGACCCGGATCAGGTTCGACGGTCAGCGGAGGGTCCGCACTCTCAGCCCGGCCGGTCCGGGCTCCCGTGTGTTCTCGCGGTCCACCCTACGCCCGGCCCGCACCGGCGCGGCTAGCCTGGTCGCCGTGACGACTGCCCCCGAATCGCGTGCTCGCGAACTGCGCCGCCGCCTGGACTCCGCCCGGCTCTACCTGTGCACCGACGCGCGGCGTGAACGCGGCGACCTGCTCGAGGTCGTGAACGCCGCCCTCGCCGGCGGCGTCGACATCGTGCAGCTTCGCGACAAGGGGTCACCCGGGGAGAAGAAGTTCGGCACTCTCGAAGCCCGCGAGGAGCTCGAGATCCTCGCCGCGATGCGGGACGTCGTCGACGCCCACGGCGCATTGCTCGCGGTCAACGACCGCGCGGACATCGCCGCACTGTCCGGCGCCGACGTCCTCCATGTCGGACAGGGTGACCTGCCGCCACGGGTCGCGCGCCGGATCGTCGGCCCCGAGACGATCGTCGGTGCATCCACCCACGACCCCGGGCAGGCTGCAGCAGCCGCCGCCGACCCCGACGTCGACTACTTCTGCGTCGGCCCGTGCTGGACCACCCCCACCAAACCGGGTCGGACCGCCGCCGGGCTCGATCTGGTGACGACGACCGCCGCGGCGATGTCCGAACCCGGGACTCCGGACAAGCCGTGGTTCGCGATCGGCGGCATCGATGCTCCGCGGGTGCCGGAGGTGACCGCCGCCGGAGCGCGCCGCATCGTCGTGGTGCGGGCGATCACGGCCGCCGCCGACCCTGCTGCGGCGGCCGCGGAGCTCGTCGCACGGCTGTAGCGCCCGGGTCCGGAAATCCGCCCCGAGAAACCGCCCCGGAAAAGCACCCTCCGGGGCGGCGCCACGTGCGTATCGTCACCGGTCACGCTCTGGAGGGCGTACTCCGGGGGTCGATTTCAGGGGCGGATCACCGGGGCAGATCTCAGTGGTGAAAATCCATTTGCCGCACTCACCACAGAGGTCTAGGCTGGACCGATCATGATGTGCATCAAGCGCGCGCTCGTAACCCGCCGCAGCGGGGTCTGATTCTGACCGACCCCCCGCTGCGGGTCGGTTGCGCGCTCTTGTCGGTCATCTGTTCTTCGACCGAAATCGGCTTTCGAGATGCATCCTCTTCATCTGCCTCACCCATCCTTCTCACGACACGGACACGCGACCGCGCCGTCGGCCGACCCCATCACCGAACACTTCCGCCGTCCGCTGCCCGCGGGTATGCGCGAGGAGGTCATCGGGATGAGCTGGCAACGATTCACCGACGAATATGCGAGCGGCGGCACCATCCGGCTCGGATCGTGGTCGGTCGCACCGGCCCGTCAGGACCTCGTCGAATGCCGCGCGACCATCGCGATCGCCGATCGCATCATGTCGTGCAGCGCCGTCGCCGCCGGACCGCTCGGCGCGATGACCTCGATCCTCTACGACCTCGGCGCGCCGGTTCAGATCCTGCGACTGCACCAGCGCGAGATCGACGGCGCAATCGCCACGTTCCTGCTGTGCGAGAACAACGGCAGGCAGGCGTGGGCGTTCGGCGAGGGCAGCACCGGCGACGAGGCGAACATCGCGGCGCTGGTCTCCGGCGCGAACCGGCTGCTCGGACCCGCGGCGGCGTGAAGCCCGACGCTGTGAAGTCCGGCGTCGTGAGGTCCGACAGTGTGAAGTTCGACGGGCCGAACCGCTATCCCTGCGGGTCGAGCGCCGCGATCCGTTCGCGCAGCGTGGGCCAGGCCAGACCGAACGCCGGGTGCAGCGGGAGCTGATCGACGTGCTTCTCCTCCACCCAGCGCAGTTCCGTCGACTCGAAGTTGGCGATCGTGCGCACCGGCTCGTCTGTCTCGGCGATGACCGTCGTGTAGGTCCAGCCGCCGGGTGATTCGTGGGTGATGACAGCGGCGACGACCCGAAGGTCCTCGCCGTTGATGCCGGCTTCTTCCTCGGCTTCCCGAATCGCGGTGTCGATGGCGCCCTCGTGCGAGTCCCGGGCGCCGCCGGGCAGCGCCCAGGTACCACCCTGATGCGACCACGCGGCGCGATGCTGGAGCAGAACGCCCGTCACGCCGTCGGCCAACGGCGCCCGGAGCAGCAGACCTGCTGCGCCGTGAACACCCCAATACCGTGAACCGTCGGGATCGATCACCCAGCCGTCGCCGTCTCCGCGCACCACGCCTCCTTGCAGACCCGACGAGGGGATCGCCGGGGTTCCTCCACCGTAAGTGAGACATGCCCGACCTGCCAGGGCGATGGCGATCCATCCGTTGGATCAGTGAAACCAATCCGCGTACCGCAGCGAAACGAATCCGCGTACCGCGGTGACACCGATACGCGTACCGCGGCGAGCGGGTCCACGCGGCGAAGAACTCCACCCCGCCGCCCCGAGGCCTTTGGAGTGGCGACCGCGTTGAAGGGAGGAACCCACCGGAGATGGCATAGGCTGAAACACGCACGACCCGGTGAGCGATGACCCCGTTGAGTCATTTCTTCAGACAGGTCGCGGGAGCCGGAACGGGGGCCGGCGACCGAGCGGCCGCACCGGAGACGATCCAGCGTTCGAGAAGGGGATCAGCTAGGTGACCGGCGATGCGTCCTCCGTGCGGACGGCACTCACCCGTGGCGGTCGCACGTTCCGTCCCGCCCAGTCGTCGCCGCCGATCCGCCAGGTCCTCGCCGATCGTCGCGAGCTCGTCGCGACCGCCCGCGAACGTGCGCAGTCACCGTTCCAGACGCTCCGGCACTATTCGGGCACCACACCGGGCAAGCTGATCATCATCTGCGTCATCCTGTTCCTCGGCTGCCTGTCCACCGGTCTGTACGCCTCGACCGTGCTCGAAGACCGCACCCAGACCCTGCAGCGCCTGATCGATCGCACCGAACCGCTCGCCGAGGCCGCGCAGGTCCTGTACAGCTCTCTGTCGATCGCCGACGCGTCCGCGAACGCGGCATTCATCTCGGGCGGTCTGGAAACTCCTGATCTGCGGCAACGCTACTCAGATGCCCTGGCGACGGCCGCGTCGTCGTTGATCCTCGCGACCGGCACCTCCAGCGAGCCGGGGCCAGGGATGGCCCAGGACGCGACCGAGCGTGCCCTGTCGTCGGACCTCGACACCCTCTCGACGTCGATCCCTGTCTACAGCGGACTCATCGAGACCGCCCGCACCAACAACCGGCTGGGCAATCCCGTCGGATCGGCATACCTGGGCCAGGCGTCGTCGCTGATGCAGGACAAGATCCTGCCGGCCGCTCAGCGCCTCTACGAGCGGCGGTCGATGGCGATCGCCGACCCGCAGCATTCGCTGACCCGCCCGCCGTGGACGGTCTACGTCCCGCTGTTGCTGCTGCTCACGGCGATGGTGCTGACATCCCGCTACCTGGCGCGCAGGACCCGCCGTCGCTTCAACCTCGGACTGGTCGCCGCGATCGGCGCGCTCACCCTGGGGACGGTGTGGCTGCTGGCGTCGGGCCTGATGTCGGTCGCTGCGACCAGCAACGCCCGAACCGACGGCGCCGACCCGCTTCGCGAACTCACGGCCGCCCGCATCCTGACCCAGCAGGCCAGATCGGCCGAGACCCTGGCCCTGATCCGCCGCGGCGACCAGGGCGGACTGGAACGGACCTTCGCCGCGACGACTGCCAGGATCGACGGCATCGTCGACGACGTGCGCACATCCGAGGAGACCGGTTCGGTGTCGGCGGAGCAGCTCGACAAGGTGAGCTCGGCGCTGGCGGAGTGGAAGCGCACCGATGCCGGCGTCCGGCGGTACATCCAGACCGGCAACTTCGACCGCGCCCGGCAACTCACGGTCGGGGACGGGCTGAACAGTTCGGCCCGCGCGTACACCGCCGTCGACACCGCCCTCGTGGACGCGATCACCACCGCGCGGACGTCGTTCCGCGACGACATCAACACCGCCCAGCGCGTACTCGGCTTCACCGGGACCGGGATACTGCTGCTCTCGGTCCTCGCCGCCATCGCGATCGTCGGCGGACTCGTCCCCCGAATACGGGAGTACCGATGATCGCTCGCCGACTCGCCCGCCGCCGGTTCTCCCACTCCGGACCCGTCCGCCCGCGCCGTCCGGTGGCCGCGGCCGTCCTGCTGCTCGTGGCATTCGTCGCGACCGGTTGTGTCCGGTTCCCCGCCGCCGAGTCACCGCCCCCGACCGCGACCGTCGGCCCGCTGGTGCTGCCCGGCGTCCAGACCGACGTGCCCATCGAACCGCCGCCGAGTTCGGAGGCGTGCAACGCCACCCTCACCCTGCGTCCGCCCGCACGGATGCCCGCGCCCGGCCGCATGCCGCCGAATTCGACGATGGCCGGGATCTTCGAACGCGGCCGGCTCATCGTCGGACTCGACATCGGCTCCAACCTGTTCAGCTTCCGCGATCCCATCTCGGGAGACATCCAGGGCTTCGACGTGGACATCGCGCACGAGATCGCGGGCGCGATCTTCGGTGACCCGCGGCGCGTCGAGTTCCAGGTGCTCAGCTCCGCACAGCGGATCGACGCGTTGCGCGACAAGACCGTCGACGTCGTCATCAAGACGATGAGCATCACCTGCGACCGGCTGCGCGACATCAGCTTTTCCGCCCCGTATTACGTTGCGTCCCAACGCATCCTGTCGTTCCGCAACTCGAACATCGCCGGACCGGCCCAGCTCGCCGACAAGCGGGTCTGCGCAGCCCGCGGCACCACCTCGATCGGCCGGATGCAGTCCATCCAGCCGCGGGTCCGGATCGTCAGCACCACCACCTGGGCCGACTGCCTGGTGCTGATGCAGCAGGGACAGGTCGACGCGGTGACCAGCGACGACGCCATCCTGGCCGGGCTGGCCGCACAGGACCCATGGGTCCGGGTCGTCGGCCCGAGCCTCGGGGAGGAGTTCTACGGCGTGGGCATCCCCAAGGGCGAGGACGACATGATCCGCTTCGTCAACGGTGTGCTCGAACGCGCCCGCGCGACCGGCCGCTGGCAGGAGATCCGCGACCGGTGGCTGACCATCCTCGACAGTGGATTCGGCGCACCGCAGCCGTACTATCGGGATTGATCGCGCATGGACTTCGCCGGCGAACCATCACAGACAGACCGTCACGGTCCCGACGACCGGGACGGGCCCGCTCCCGACACCCCGGAGGAGATCGGTACCCAGCGCGTCTCCCTCGCCGACCTGATGGGTGACGACGACCCGGTCACCGACCGGCACACCCGTGACGGGCACATCACCGACGGGGGCACCGCCGATGGTGGCACCACGAACGGGGACACCACGGACGAGGGCACCACCGATCAGGTGGTCGAGGTCGGTACGCAGAAGGCCGATCTCGACGCGCTGATGGCCGAGACCGACGACACCACGGAGCCCCGCGCCATGCCCGACCCCGGCGCCGTATCCGACACCGAAGTCGGAACACAGGCGGCCACCCCCGCCTTCACGGTCGGCATCGCGCCACCGGACCGATTCGACGGCCGGACCGATCGGGTGGTCCGCACGCGGGCGACGCCGAGCACGGAGCCGGATTCCGGACCACTCGGACGGCGACTCGTCCCGCGCCGACGCCCCCCGGTCCACGAACGTCGACTCGGCAGCGGACTGGTCGAGATGCCGAAGATCACCGACATCGAACCCGAGGACGCGGTCATCGACGATCCGGTGATCGTCGAGGGCAAGCGATTCTGCTGGCGCTGCGGCAAACCCGTCGGCCGACTCGAGGGCGAAGGGGAAGGTCCACCGACCGGAGACTGCGCCAACTGTGGTGCGCGGTACTCGTTCGTGCCCGGTCTCGCCCAGGGGACGCTGGTCGCCGATCAGTACGAGATCGCCGGCGCGATCGCCCACGGCGGACTCGGATGGATCTACCTGGCCATCGATCGCAACGTGAGCGACCGGCCCGTCGTTCTCAAAGGCCTTCTGAACTCGTCGGATTCGGAGGCGCAGCGCGTCGCGGTGGCCGAGCGTCAGTTCCTGGCGTCGGTGAACCATCCCGGCATCGTCAAGATCTACAACTTCGTCGAGCACGTCGCCGACGACGGCGAGCGCTTCGGCTACATCGTCATGGAGTACATCGGCGGTCAGACGCTCAAGCAGATCACCTCCGGTGACCACGAGAAGGGGCTGCTGTCCGTCGAACAGGGTCTCGCCTACATCCTCGAGGTGTTGCTGGCCGTCGGTTACCTGCATTCGGTGGGTCTGGTCTACAACGACGTCAAACCCGAGAACATCATGGTCGGGAGCGACGAGGTCAAGCTCATCGACCTGGGTGCCGTCTCGCCGATCAACGGCTACGGACACCTTTACGGCACACCGGGTTTCCAGGCACCGGAGATCGTCAAGACGGGACCGCAGGTCGCCACCGACATCTACAGCGTCGGACGCACTCTCGCGGTGCTGACCGTGCCGATGGAGATGCGCAACGGCCGGTACGTCGACGGACTCCCCTCCCCCACCGAGACCGCCGTCTTCCGCGACAATCCGTCGTTCTACCTTCTGCTGCAGCGTGCCACCGCGCCCGACCCGGCCGACAGGTTCTCCTCCGCGGAGGAGATGAGCACCCAGGTGCTCAACGTGCTCCGCGAGACGGTCGCGGTACACACCGGTGTGCCCCGGCCCTCCCTGTCCACGGTCTTCACCCCGCAGCGCTCGACGTTCGGCACCGACCTGATGCTCGCCCCGGTCGACGGCTTCTTCGACCCCGACCAGGCCGCCTTCTACGATCCGGTCGACATCGCCACCGCGCTCCCCGTGCCCCTGGTGAACCCGCTGGACCCCGCCGCGAGCCTGTTGACCTCGGCGGCCCTGTCGGATCCGCGGCAGACGCTCGACTCGATCAACACCGCACGCGCAGAAGGGTTCGCGTCGATGTTCGGTGGCCGTCCGGTCAAGAACGCCCACCCCTCGCTGGAGATCGACCTGGCCGAGGCCCGCGCCCACCTACAGCTCGACGACGTCGACACCGCTCTCGCGCTGCTCCGCGATGTCCGTGAGCACCACGGCGATTCGTGGCGGGTGGACTGGTACATGGGCATCTGCGCGCTGATGAACGACGAACCCGAACTGGCCTACGAACGGTTCGACGAGGTACTGGGGGCGATGCCCGGCGAGGTGGCACCGAAGCTCGCGGTGGCCGGAACCGCCGAACTGATCGGCCGGTGGCTCGCCGACGAGAACGGGTCGTCGAAGTCGGCCGACAGGATCTCCCGGCTCTACGACGTCGCGCAGCATCACTACCACGATCTGTGGCTGACCGACCACAGCATCGTCACCGCCGCCTTCGGCCTGGCCCGCCTCGCCGTCGCGGCCGGCGACTACGACGGCGCGATCCGTCCCCTCGACGAAGTTCCCGCCACCAGTAGGCATTTCAACACCGCCCGGGCGACCGCGATCATCGCCCTGGTGCACGGTCGTCCCACCTCGGAGGTCACCCGGGAGCAGATCGTCGAGGCCGCACGACGACTCGAGCAGATCCCGGACTCCGAACCACGCAAGTCACGGATGCTGTTGATCGTGCTCGGCACCGCCCTCGGCTGGATTCACGACAATCCCGACGCCGAGAACGCCGACACCGAGCCCTCGACACTCCTGGGCTTCCCCTTCACCGAGTACGGAATCCGCACCGGCACCGAGAGATCCCTGCGCCAGCTCGCACGTCAGACCCGCAACAACCGCGAGCACCGGTTCATGCTCGTCGATCTGGCGAACTACGTGCGGCCGAACACGCTGTTCTGACCTCGACACGCGGCCGGCGGTGCGGCGACGAGGTCGATGGCTGCGTGCGGCGCACCCCTCCGCTCCCTGAGGCGCGAGGAGCGCAACCGGTCCGCTCACACCAGCTACCCGGCGGGCAGTGCTGCGACGAGCGCCGCCGACTGCCGCGCGATCGCGAGCTCTTCGTTCGTCGGGACCACCAGGACGTCGATCGCGCTGTCGTCGGCGGAGATCCGGCGCGCCGATCGGTCGGCGGCCGTGTTGCGGTCCGGGTCGACGACGATTCCGAAACGCTGCAACCCGTCGAGTGCGTCGGCGCGGACGCGTGCCGAGTTCTCGCCGACGCCGGCAGTGAAGGTGATCGCGTCGAGCCTCTCGAGGGCGAAAGTGTAGGCGCCGAGGTAGTGCCGCAACCGGTGGATGTAGACGTCGTAGGCACGGCGGGCGTTCTCGTCACCGGCATCTATCAACTCGGCGATCGAGCGGAAGTCGTTCTCGCCGCACAGTCCTCGGAGTCCGGACCGATGGTTGAGCAGGGTGTCGATCTCGTCGACGGACAGCTGGACCACGCGGTTGAGGTGCAGCACGAGGCCGGGATCGATGTCACCGCTGCGGGTTCCCATCACGAGACCCTCCAGCGGGGTCATCCCCATGCTGGTGTCGACGGGCTGTCCACCCGAGATGGCCGACGCCGACGCCCCGTTGCCGAGATGCAGCACGATCTGGTCGAGATCGGCGAGGTCCTTCCCGAGGAACTCGGCGACGCGGCCCGACACGTACTCATGACTGGTGCCGTGGAATCCGTACCGCCGGATGGCGTGTTCGGCCGCCACCTCGCGGTCGATGGCGTAGGTCGCGGCCGCGGGCGGCAACCCGTGGAAGAAGGCCGTGTCGAACACCGCGACCGACGGCACGTCGGGAAGCAGGGCCCGGGCCGCCTCGATACCCACGAGATTGGCCGGATTGTGCAGCGGCGCAAGGGGCGAGATGCGCTTGATCTCCGAGATCACCCAGGAGTCGACGAGTGTCGGCTCGTAGAACGACCGGCCGCCGTGCACCACGCGGTGCCCGACCGCCGCCAGGCCCGCGTGCACCAGGTCGGTGCCGTTGTCGGCGAAGAATTGTTCGGCACGCAGGACCGCCGTCAGATGATCGGGTAGCGACACCGACTCGGTGACCGTCTCGCCGTTCTGTTCGTGCGTGATCGACGAACCGGCGTCGCCGATGCGTTCGGCGATCCCGTCCGCGAGGACGACGCCGGTGTCGGGCTGGACGAGTTGGTATTTCAGCGACGACGAGCCGGCGTTGAAGACGAGGACCGCGCCGGCGGTGCCGGCGCTCAACGCGCCTCTCCGGTGGCGACCTCTTCGGTGTCGGCTTCTGCGGTGCCGGCCTCTTCGGTGGCGACCCCATCGGTGCCGGCCTCTTCGGCGTCCACCTGCTGCGCCTGGATCGCGGTGATGGCGACCGTGTTGACGATGTCGGACACGAGCGCGCCACGGCTGAGGTCGTTGATCGGTTTGTTCAGGCCCTGCAGCACGGGGCCGATCGCGACGGCACCGGCGCTGCGCTGCACCGCCTTGTACGTGTTGTTGCCGGTGTTCAGATCCGGGAAGATCAGTACCGTCGCCCGTCCGGCCACCGGGGAGTCGGGCATCTTGGTCTCCGCGACCGACGGTTCGACCGCCGCGTCGTACTGGATGGGACCCTCGACGAGTAACTCCGGCGCGCGTTGCCGCACGAGTTCGGTTGCGGTCTTGACCTTCTCGACGTCGACACCCGATCCGGACGTGCCGGTGGAGTAGGACAGCATCGCCACGCGCGGATCGATGCCGAAGGCGGCGGAGGTCTGCGCCGACGAGATGGCGATGTCGGCCAGTTGCTCATCGGTCGGGTCGGGGACGATCGCGCAGTCGCCGTAGGCGAGCACCTTGTCGGCCAGGCACATGAAGAACACGCTCGACACCGTCGAGACCCCCGGCTTGGTCTTGATGATCTCGAACGCCGGCCGGATGGTGTGGGCGGTCGTGTGCGCCGCTCCCGACACCATCCCGTCGGCGCGACCGGTGTGCACCATCATCGTGCCGAAGTAGGAGACGTCGATCACCTTCTCCCGCGCGCGGTCGAGTTCCATGCCCTTGTGCTTGCGGAGATCGGTGTAGATCCGGGCGAACTCGTCCAGGTACTCCGAGGTGGCCGGGTCGATGACGGTTACCCCGGCCAGGTCGAGTCCCAGCTCGATTGCCCGCTCCTGCACGGCATCCGGGTCACCGAGCAGCGTGAGGTCGGCGACCCCGCGGCGGAGGAGCCGGCTCGCCGCCCGCAGGATGCGATCGTCATCGCCCTCGGGGAGCACGATGTGCTTGCGCTGTGCCCGTGCACGGGAGATGAGCCGGTACTCGAACATCTGCGGGGTCACGACCGACGGGACCTCGACGTTGAGGTTGCGCATGACCACCTCGGGATCGACGTGGGTCTCCATGAGCGCCAACGCCGCCTCGATCTTGCGTGCCGACCCGGCGCCGAGCCGGCCACGGGTGTGGGCCGCGGTCCGCGCGGTGTCGTAGGTGCCGTGCGGGCAGCTGATGATCGGCAGCGTCGGCTTGAGTCCGCTGACCAGCGCCTCGATCATCGGATGCGGTTTGAGCCCACCGTTGAGGATGATGCCCGACAGCCGCGGGAATCCCTGTGCCGTATTGGCATTCACGAGGGCGAGCAGGACGTCGGAGCGATCGGCGGGCGTGATGACGACCGTGCCGTCGGTGAGGCGCTCCAGAATGTGCTCGACGGTCATGCCGCCCACCATCACCCGCAGCGCCTCGTGGTCGAGGAGTTCCTCGTCGCCGCTGTACAAGGTGGCACCGAGCGACTCCTTCAACTCACCCATGGTGGGCGCGAACAGGATCGGCTCCTCGGGGAGACACAGACTCGGCACCCCGGTGCGGCGCAGCGTCGCCCGGATCTCGTCGAGCCGATCAGGGTCACAGCGGTTCGCGACCATGGCGATCGGTGTGGCATGGGCGGCGCCGACCTCGGCGAGCAACCCCTCGGCGAGGTCGGCGATCTCCGCCGGGGACCGGTCGATGGCTTTCAGTGCGAGCACCATCGGCGCCGACAGGTTCGCGGCGATGCGTGCGTTGAAGCTCAACTCCGACGGGGTGCCGACGTCGGTGTAGTCCGAGCCGACGATCACCACGCGGTCGCACCGCGTTGCCAGTGCATGGAACCGGGCGACGATCTCGCCGATCGCGGCATCCGGGTCGTCGTGGACCTGCTCATAGGTCACGCCCAGGCAGTCCTCGTAGGGAACGTCCACGGAGTCGTAGTCGATCAGGAGATCGAGCAGCGGGTCCCGCTTGTCTCCGTTGGCGCGGGTGATCGGGCGGAAGACGCCGACCCGGCCGCCCGTCGCCGCGAACAGGGCCAACAGCCCCAGCGCGACCACGGATTTCCCGGTCTCCCCCTCTGCCGAGGCCAGATAGATGCTGGTCGTCGACTCGCTTCCGGCACCTCTGTCACCGGCAACTCGATCTCCAGCAGAGCGGTCGGAAACGGCAGCGTCGGTGGCCATGCGCCCCAGCATAGTGGCGCCCGGTGATCAGATCAGGATGCCGGGATTGCAGACGCCGTCGGGATCGACGGTCGCCTTGACCGCCCGCAACGCGTCGAGTGCCAGCGGACCGATCTCGTCGTGGTAGGCGTCGCGATGGTCGCGACCGACGGCGTGATGGTGGGTGATGCTCGCGCCCGCGGCCCTGATCGCGTTGTTGGCCGCGGTTTTCGCCGACGCCCACTCCGCGATCGGATCGGCGCCGAGCGGTGCCACCACGGTGAAGTACAGGGACGCACCGGAGGCGTAGACATGGCTGATGTGACACATCACGAGTGGAGGTGTGCCCGATGCGGTCAGGGTGTCGGTGATCGCGGCGGTGACCGAGGCGCGCAGCTCGTGCAGCTTCGACCAGTAGGTCACGGTCTCCAGGGTCTCGACCAGCACTCCGGCGTCGAGCAGCGGGTCGCGCAGGTAGGGCCCGGCGAAACGTCCTGTGCGCCAGGACTCTCCGTGACCGCTTCCCAGGGCCGTACCGCCGGCGTCGACGAGCACCTCCGACGCGGCGTCGCGGCGTCGGCGCACCTCCTGATCGCCGCCCTCGTATCCGGTGATGACCAGGCAGCCCGTCGAATCACCGCCGCGCTGCGCGGGATCGGCGAGATTGATCGCGGTCTCGACCTCGTCGGACAGCCGGATCACGGTGGGCAGCGGGCCGTCCTGGGCGAGTCGTCGCAAGGCGGTCGCGCCGTCGGCGAAGGAGTCGAACCGCCAGCCGTCGAAGAGCCGGGTGGCCGGGACGGGACGGATCCGGACCCGGACGCCGGTGATGACGCCGAAGGCGCCCTCGGAGCCGAGGATCAGCTGGCGGAGGTCGGGTCCGGCCGCGGACCGTGGCGCCGTGCCGAAGTCGAGGGTGCCGCGCGGGGTGGCGAGGACGAGCCCCTCCACCATCTCGTCGAAACGGCCGTACCCCGCCGACGACTGGCCCGCCGACCGGGTCGCCGCGTACCCGCCGATCCCGGCTCCCTCGTAGGACTGCGGGAAGTGTCCGAGCGTCCAGCCCCGGTCACGCAGGAGTGCTTCGGCGGCACTCCCCCGCAGACCCGCCTGCAGGGTGGCGACACGGGAGACCTCGTCGATCTCGACCAGACGGTCGAGACGCCGGAGGTCGAGGCTGAGGACACCGGCGAATCCGGCTCGGTCGGGCGCGAGCCCGCCCACCACCGAGGTCCCGCCGGTGAACGGCACGACCGCGACCTTCGCGGCGGCGCAGACCTGCAGGATTCGCACGACCTCGTCGTGATCGGCCGGGTAGATCACCAGGTCGGGGGCGTCGACGGCGTCACCCGCACGCAGACGCAGGAGGTCGGGAGTCGAGTAGCCGCGGGTGTGCTGGACGCGCTCGTCGTCGGAAGCGGCCACGTACCCGGCGCCGACGACGGCTTCGAGGTCGGCGCGAACGGCCGCCGGCAGGGTCGATTCGCGCGGGGTGATCGACTCGGGTGGGACGCCCCGGTCCTCGGTGGCGTCGCCGGCCAGCGCGGCCGCAGCAGCGGGTAGCTCGGTGACGCGCGCCGGGTCGCCCCAGCGCGGCCGCCGCATCTCGACGACGGGGATCGCGGTCTCGTCCGGCTTCGGCTCGTCACCCGTCCGATCCGTGCCGGTCGTCATGAGGTCACTGCTCGTTCTTGACGACCGCGCGTACGACGAGGTCGGCGATCTGCTCGTCGGTGAGCGAACTGTCCGGGATGAGCATCAGGGAGTAGATCGTGCGCACCAGGAACTCGGCGGCCCCACGCGGGTCCGGGACGAGCTGGTCCCCGATCTGCGGTTCGAGATCGGGCAGCGTCTGGTCGACGATCTGGTGGATGAGGGTCGGACCCGACGAATCGCTGGTCGCGACCAGCGCCCGGACGACTTCCTCGGGTTCCTTGCGCAGCACGTACTGCAGGGCCTCGTGCTCGCGGATGTAGGACAGCACGTTCACGACCTGCGCGCGCACCTTCCCCGCCGCGTCGGGCGCGGAGGCCGACCATTCCCGCAGCTTCACCCGCAGAAGGGACACCTCACGGTCGACGATCGCTGCGACCAGCGCATTCCGTCCGCCGAACATGCGGTAGGCGGTGGCCCGGGCGACGCCGGCATGACGCGCCACGGACGTCAGACTCAACGTCTTGGCGCCGAAGCGGGAGACGAGTCCCACTCCGACCTCCACCATGCGGTCACGATCCATGCGAAAAACTTATCGAATCAGGGTGCCCGCAGGTCCGGGCGCCTCCGATCAGGCTACCGTCCATCGGCCACCGACCGGATGTGCCGGGCGGCCACCGCGAGCGTCGCCAGGCGAAGCGTTCGGCCGCCTCGATCTCGCCCTGGGTGACCGTCACCCGCTGCAGCGCCGTCTGGTTGGAGAGTTCCCAGGCCTCGATGGCCTCGGTCGGCCAGTAGGAGACCGCGGCCGCCCGGACCGGGTCGTCGGCCAGGGTTCCGACGACGTTGCAGGTGAGGTCGCGGAGTGCGCGGTACAGGTCGTCCCGCAGCGCGGAGCGGGCCAGCGCATGCCAGCGGTCCCCGCGGGGCAGTGCCGAGAGACGGATCAGCCATCGGTCGACGTCGATGTGGTCGGACAGCGCGAAATAGACGGCCCCGACGGTCGCGATGTCGCACCCCGTCTCCTCGGCCACTTCCGCGATGTCGAGGACGCTGTAGCGGTACAAGCCCTCGGCCACCCGCCGTGCGATCGCCGGCGGAACCCCGGCCTCGGTGTATTGGGCCACCGCCGATTCGATGCGGGCCGCCTCGTCGCGGCGCAGCCAGATCGACACCTGCGGCGCCGAGTCCCGGACGATCCGGAAGCGCTCGATCGTCTCCGTCACCGGGATCGGCTGCGGGCGGCGCGTCAGCAACCAGCGCGACGCACGGTCGAGGAGCCGGCGCGCCTCGGCGATGATCTCGTACTCTACCTCGGGACGCAGACCGGCCGCCTCGATGTCGGACTGCAGCTCTGCCAGTCCCATAACCTCCACGGCGACGACGAATGCCCGCACGATGTCGGCGGCCGCCGCGCCGGTCTCCTCCCGCAGCCGGAACGCGAACGTCAGGCCGCCGAACGCGAAGAGATCGTTGACGAGTTCGGTGGCGATGACCTCGGTCCGCAACGGGAAGTCGTCGACATCGCCCAGATCCGCGAGGGCTTGCGGGAAGTACCGCGTGAGCCGGTCGGAGAAATAGGGATCGTCGAAAGCGCCCGTCCCCGCACAGAGCTCGGTCTTCACATCCAGCTTCGCGTGCCCCATCAGCGTCGCCAGCTCCGGCGACGTCAGGCCCTCGCCGCGTCGGGCCAGCGCCGCGAACCCCTCTGCGGTCGGCACCCCACCGGTTACCTGGAGGGGCTCGCGGCTGCCGGAGCGGTCGGGGTGATCGCGGAACTCCTCGACGCCGACGTACCCGATTCCGTTGCGGCGAACGCTGATCGCCTCGAGCTGCCCGTGGTGGTCCTCGAACGCGCGATCCGCTTCGTGGACGTCACCGAAGAGGTGCACAGCGCCATCGTCGCCGACCAGTACGAGGAGGTCGTCTTCTCGCGGCACGTCCACGAGGTGTTCACCGGACTGGGGATGCGCCGGGCGGAAGTCACGGAGATCGTCGAGGCCGCAGCCGAACTCATCGACTCGGCGGTCGTCCTGGAGGATCTCACCCGGCAGGTGCTGGCATTCGCCGGTCGAGTTACTCCGGCGAAGGATCTGTTGCGCGACTGGGAAAGACGCTCCCGACTCACGCCGACCGGACGGGAGACCTCGACCTCCGGCCCCGAGGGATGGCTCACCGCGCCGGTGGGTGCGCATCGCCAGGAGTGGGGACGGCTCGTGGTCCCCCACCCCGGCGACCTCGGCGAACGCGCGCGCATGCCGTTGGAACGCGCCGCGCAGGCCCTCGCACTGCATCGGATGATCGAACAGAACTGGACCGAGCTGGAGATGCGTGCCCAGAACGGTCTGGTCGACGATCTGCGGCTGGGACGGATCCCCGACGAGGCCGAAGCCACCGCACGCGCCCATGCGCTGGGTCTGCAGCCGGGACTGACCTACGCGCCGTTGACGATTTGCGTCGTCGAGTCGGTGAGCGCCGACCAGGTGATGGCACAGGGCCGCTTGACGCGGGCGCTCGATTCGGTGCGGCACTCCGTGCGGGGTGTGGGACGCACGGCATTGACCGCGCTGCGTCCGACCGGCCAGATGGATCTGATCCTGTCGTTGCCCGCCTCCCGGAACACCGACGTGATGACCGAGGTGTGTACAGGGCGGATTCAACTGGTCGTCGCAACACCATGATCATGGAGGTGTTCGCGGTGGCTACGGCGGACTGGAGTTGGAAGACCAGCGATGTGGCGGTAGGTGTTCGTCGGCAGTGGCGTGCTGATCGTGCACTTCGGCCGGCGATGCGATCGCCGGGGCGGCCGGAGCCGTCGCGGCAGGTGCAACGTGAGTTTTGGCGGGTGGTCGCGACGGGGGTGAGCACGGCGCAGGCATCGATCGCTGTCGGTGTGTCGGTGCCGGTGGGTACACGCTGGTTCCGCCACGCTGGCGGCATGAGGCCGCTGAGTCTGGATGAGCCTTCGGGCCGCTATCTATCGTTCGCCGAACGGGAAGAGATCGCGCTGCTACGCGCCCAGGATCGTGGGGTGCGTGAGATCGCACGGCGGATCGGGCGCAGTCCGGCCACGATCTCACGTGAGCTACGGCGCAACGCCGCAACCAGGAGCGGGAAGCTCGAGTATCGGGCGTTGGTGGCGCAGTGGAAAGCCCAGCAGGCCGCCAAGCGCCCAAAAACAGCGACGCTCGTGGCCCACGTCGAGTTGCGGGAGTACGTACAGCACCGCCTGGCCGGCGTTGTCCGCCGTCCCGATGGCACGATCGCTGCGGGCCCCACGCCACCACCGTGGAAGGGGCTTAACAAACCGCACCGTGCCGACCGGCGGTGGTCGCTGGCGTGGAGTCCAGAGCAGATCTCCCAGCGTTTGAAGGTCGACTTCCCCGATGATGAATCCATGCGTATCAGTCACGAGGCGATCTACCAGTCCCTGTTCATCGAGGGCCGCGGCGCGCTCAAACGTGAGCTGGTGGCGTGCCTGCGCACCGGACGTGCACTGAGGGAGCCGCGGGCCTGCTCGCGCAACAAGCCGCAGGGTCACGTCACCTCCGACGTCGTGTTCAGTCAGCGCCCTGCCGAGGCCGAGGACCGTGCCGTCCCCGGGCACTGGGAGGGTGATCTGATTATCGGAACTGGGAGATCGGCGATCGGCACTATCGTTGAACGTCGTAGTCGTGCAACACTTCTGGTGCATCTGCCACGCCAGAAGGGCGGGGGTGAGCAGCCGCCTGTGAAGAACGGGCCCGCACCCGGTGGCTACGGTGCCATCGCGATGAATGCAGGACTGACAGCGTCGATGGCCGTGCTGCCGCAGCAGTTGCGCAAAACGTTGACGTGGGATCGCGGCAAGGAACTGTCTGCTCACGCCCAGTTCGCGATGGACACCGGAACGCAGGTGTTCTTCGCCGATCCGCACTCACCGTGGCAGCGACCGTCGAACGAGAACACCAATGGTGTTCTGCGTCAATATTTTCCTAAGGGAACTGATCTGTCGCGGTGGTCAGCTGAGGACCTCGAGGCTATCGCCTACACCCTCAACAGCCGTCCTAGAAAAGTCCTCAACTGGAAGACCCCCGCCGAAGTCTTTGGCGAACAACTACACTCGGTACAACAACCCGGTGTTGCATCGACCGATTGAACGCGCCCAGCGATCCACACCTCACTCCTGCGGGTCGACGGCGTCGTCCGCGTGACGATCGGTGTCGCACCGGACTCGACGCGGCTCGTCGACGCCGCGCGCGGTCTCGCGGAGTCGGCCCACGTGGCCGAAGCGGCGCTGTCACTACCCAAGAGCGACAAGGTGTTCCATCGGACGACCGACGTCCGGCTGCGTGGCCTGATCGCCGTCATCCGGTCCGACGCCCGCGTCCAGGCGTTCGCCGAGACCGAACTGCGCGGCCTACTCGAACACCACGCGCGTCACGACGACAACCTGCTCGAGACGCTGCGACGCTTCATCGGGTTGGGCGGCAACAAGGCCGAACTCGCCAAGGCGATGAACCTCACCCGACCGACGGTCTACGCCCGTCTCGCACGGATCGAACGCATTCTCGGCGTCGAACTCGACGACGCCGAATCCCGGACGTCGCTGCATGCGGCACTGCTCATCCTCGACAGCCGGCCGGAAGCCGAACGCGGCCGCTGACGCAGGATCGGGGCCCGCGCTCATCGCAGCAGGCCGACCACCGCTTTTCGCACCTCAGGAAGCGGCTGTGCCCCGGATCTGCTGGACAGTGACGACGCGCAGACCGTGTTCGTCGGCGAATTCGAACGCCTCACCGGCGTCGGCCATCTGCGTCTCGTCGCGCACCGACACCAGGTCGGTGAAGGCAACGACACCGGAAAGCCCCGCGCGGCGGGCGAGTTCACCCAGTTCGCGTGCACGGCCGTACGACGCCGCGGCGTCGGCGGCGACACCGACGACCAGGACGTGGCCGGGCCGGGTGAAGTCCGCGTGGCCGAGCCGGTCGTCGGCCAGGGCCCGGAGGGTGCGGGCGCGGTCGGCGGCCGAGATGCCGGTTCCGACACCGGCAACCGCATCCACCGAGACCGCGAAATCGGTTGGTGCACCCGGGGTCACGTCACCGGCGGGCAGCATCGGCGGCAGCCCGAGGACCCGGCATCGATCGGCGGGCAGCGACACCGTCACGAGACCCGAGCCGAACCGGATGACGAAGGCCATCTCCTCGGTGGTCGCGGGTTCGGCGGCGAGTGCGAGTACCACCCGCCCGGATTCGACGTCGGACACGACGACGGGACGTCCGCCACGCACGTCGTCGAACACCTCGTGCGCGATGTGCGACGAATCCTGCGCAGGGGTGGCACGTTCCAGCAACACGGTCATCGTGAATCCTCTCGGAGGAAGAGTGGAGCGGCCGCCGACCGATCGGACCCATCACGATCGATCGGCGGCCGGGTTCTGGTGGAACACCTGCCCTGAGGCAGGACTTGCTCAGACGCGCTCGGCGAATTCGCCCGCGTCGGGATCGACGGAATCCGCTGCGTGCCGGACTCCGGCGGCCTCGTCTTCCGCGGCCAATCGCTCGGCCTGCGGGACAGCGAGCCACAGTGCGAGGCCGATCGCGACCACACCACCGAGGAGCTTGCCCACGAGCATCGCGCCGATCATGTTCGGCTGGAAGTTCGCGGTGAAGGCGACGTAGTCGCCGATCGCGAAGCCGGCGCACACCGCGAACGAGATCGTCAGCACCTTGTCGCGCGCCGGCATCAGCGGGACCACGCGGAACAGGGCGAGGACGTTCGCCGCGCCGGCGAAGAAGCCGGTCATGCCCGCCTCGGAGACCCCGACGCGATTGCCCAGAGCAGCCAACGGCTTCTCGAGCCAGGTCCTGATGGCGTAGACCATCGGGAACGCACCGGCCAGCATGACACCGACATAGCCGGCGACCTCGAGGGCTCGGAACTGGTCCTCCTCGTCGGCGATGAACGGCGCCAGTCCCCATGAACCGAACAGCCACGAGAAGACACCCGTGAAGTATTCGACGATCCCCAGCGCGAGTGCGGCCGCGGTGACGCCGCGGATCAGCTGCCCGAAGGCCATGAATCCCGAGATTGACTGACGGGGGAAGAACTTCAGCAGCATGGCCAGAACGACCATCAGCAGAACCAACGGGATGAGGTTCAGGAGGATGTCGCCGACCGGCAGGTCGAACGGCTTGCTGGCCTCCGAATCCGTCGACACGTCCTCGCGGAGCAGCACACCCGTCTGCGACAGGATCAGCGTCATGAAGAAGGCGGCGAACGGGATGCCGAGCAGGCCCGTCATCACCCCCAGCGCCATGTACTTGTGGTCCTTCTTCGGCAGCATCGCCAAGCCGACCGGAACGCTGAAGGCGATCGTCGCTCCCGCGGTCATCGCGACCGCGAAGGCCAGGATCCACGCGTTGTGACTTCCGGCGACCTCGTGCGACAGCTGGTAGGCGCCCTGATCGGCGGGGATGAACGAACTCACCGCAACCGCGGCGTCGGAGTGCATCCACCGGTACACCGGTGCGATCCACTTGTCGATCCCGTCCGCGAGGAACGGGATGATCGACATCATGCCGCCGACCGGGATGAAGATCGAACCGATCGATGCGAGGCCCTCACGGAATTCCTCGCCAGCGGCGACCCCGGCTTGAAGATGTACGCACCGGCCCCGAGGAGCAGGAACGCCATCATGATGTAGACGATGATCTGGCCGAACAGTTCCATCAGGCCGACCTCCCTTCAAGTGATTTCAGTTGCACGCTCATCTGCCTGGCCCCTTGTCCTCGGCGCCTCAGCGACCCGCGAGCAGACCGCCGTCGATGAGCAGTTCGGCACCGCTGATGTACGAGGCATCATCGGAGGCCAGGAACGCCACCGCGGGGGAGATCTCCTCCGCGGTGGCGTTCAGGCGACCCATCGGGATGGTGGTCAGGGTGGCCTCTTCGGCGCCCTCGCCCAGCTGGGCGAACTCGTCACGCAGCATCTGGGTGTCGATGTAACCCGGATGGATGCTGTTCACGCGGATGCCGAACCTGCCGTAGCTGAAGGCGGCCGACTTGGTCATGAGTGTCACCGCGCCCTTGGACGCGACGTAGGACAGGTAACCGTCCGCACCGACCAGGCCGAAGATGCTCGAGGTGTTGATCACCGAGGCGTGCTTGCTCTTCTTGAGCAGCGGGATCATCGTGTGGAACGACAGGAAGATGGACTTCTGGTTGACGTTGGTCGTCTTCTCCCACGCGGCCTCGGTGGAGAGCTCGGCCGGGTGGATGTCGGCGAGGATGCCGGCGTTGTTGACCAGGATGTCGAGGTGTCCGACGGTGGCCTCCAGCTCGGCCGCCAGCGTCTGCCACTGCTCGATGCGGCTGACGTCGAGCTGATGGAAGACGACCTGCAGGCCCTCGGCTTTCAGGGTGCGCTCGGCCTCCGCGCCGACCTCGGCATTGATGTCGGCGAAGTGGACCATCGCACCCTCCTGCGCGAGGCGGCGGGTGTGCTCGAGTCCCTGACCGCCGGCACCGCCGGTGACCAGGGCGATGCGGCCCTCCAGGCGGTTGGCGACAGGTGCGGTGCTGCTCATGATGAAATACCTTTCAGTGCTCGTGAATCCTATGGGTGCGGTGCGTGCGGCAGCACCGTCTGTGGAGGGGGACTCTCTTGTCCCCCGAAGTGAGGCGTAACCTGTGGGTCGGACCGCTGTGACCCGGGCTATCGATTGACGACGTAGAACTTGCGGACGGTTTCGAGGACCTCCCAGGTCGCGGTCTCATCGGCGTCGATGACGAAGGTGTCACCCGCGGCGATCTCGAAGACCTCCTCGGAGGGATGGACGGTCACCCGTGCGCGACCGGCCACCAGAGCCACCGACTCGGGGCCCGCCACGTTGCGCAGCACACCCGGCGTCATCTGCCAGATGCAGTGCGACTGTCCGCCGTCGGTCCACAGCACGCGCGAGCTGATGATGCCGGTCTCCGGGTCGGTACGCTCCCGATCGACGAGGTCGGCCTCGGCGATGCGGAGGTGACGGGAGTCGACGATGGTGCCCAAGGCATGGTCCTTTCGGGATGAGTCGGCCCGCCGGAGGCCGTTGTCCGGCGGGCCGATCCAGATGTCGGTGAAGCGGCGGGCCTCAGCCGTTGAGGTGGGCGAGCTGCGGGGCGACCTTCGCGCCGAGGAGCTCGAAGCTGCGTCGGTAGGGTTCCGGGTTGTCGGTGTACTCGTGGACGAAGCTGACCAGGGTGCCGAAACCACCGACGGCGTTGTACAGCTCCTCGATGCGGGCGGCGACGGTGTCCGGCGAACCGATGATGAAGAAGTTCTCGATCATCCAGTCCAGGTCCAGGTCGTCTTCGTCGATCAGGCCGCCGGTCAGCAGCGGACCGAGCCCCAGCCCCTTGAAGGTCGGGATGTTGTACTTGCCCCACAGGGTGCCCATCGCGCCGTTGCGGACCAGGTCGAGAGCTTCCTCGTCGGTGTCGGCGACGAAGATGTCGCGGCAGACGCGCCAGTCGGCCTTCGACGGGTTGTATCCCGCTTCCTTCGCCGCGGTGGAGTAGGTCTCCCAGTGGTTGATCCAGGTCTTCTCGTGCACCTGCTGGCTCAGCAGGTAGGCACCGCGGGAACCGGCGAACTTGATCGTCGAGGAGTTCTCCGACATGCCGGTGATCATGATCGGGATCTGAGCCTGAGCCGGCTTGAGGTGCGGGCCGGCGATCTCCTCGTCGTAGGCGGGCATGTCGACCGAGAAGTACTCACCCTCGATCTTGAAGGCGCCTTCGCGCTTGAAGATCGCCTCGAGGATGTCGAGTGCCTCCACCATCATCTTCGAGTTGTTGGCACCGCCACCGGTGCCGAACAGCTGCGCATCCGAAGCGTATGCGCCCGGGGCGATTCCGGCGATGTACCGGCCTCCGGTCATGTGGTCGAGCCACATCATCCGGTGCGCCAGCGCGACCGGGTTGTGGTACGGCAGCAGGTGTGCGGCCGCGCCCAGGGTGAGCCGCTCGGTCACCCTGGGACGCGGCGGCGATCATGGCGTCGGGGGCGGGCGACGGCTCACCGCCGAGGGTGTAGTGCTCGGCGAAAAAGGCCTCGTCCCAACCGTATTCCTCGGCCCATTTCACGAGCTGGAGGTCCCAGTCGATGACCTCTTTGGCGGTGCGCTTGCCGTGGGCGTAGTCGTGCGAGTAGGGCGCGCTGAAGGTTCCGAATCTCATTGATCTCCTCTTTCTCGATGGACCGGCGGGCGCCGGGTGGGTAGGGCGGGATGGCCGGCCGGCGCGATGCGCCGTCGGGTGAGTTCTGGTGGCTGGGGCCTGGGGGAAGGAAGGGGGCGTCGGCTCGGCGAGCCGGCGGAATCCGCTGCGATGGAAGATGATCGGCTCGCGCGGCGTGGACTCCTCCGCCTGCCCGAGTTCGAGGACCTCACCGAGCACGATCACGTGGTCGCCGCCGTCGAGAATGTCCGCGATCCGGCAGTCGAACCAGGTCACCGTCTCACCGAGGATCGGATTGCCGGTGTAAGTCGTTGTGTAGTCGAGGGATTCGAATCGGTCCCCGCCGCTCGAGGCGAACTTGCGGGCCAGCTCCGAGTGCTGCTCCGACAGGATGTTGACCGCGAACGATCCGGTTTCGGCGATCACCGGCCAGGTCGTCGAGGTCCGGGCAGGAGCGATGGCGATCAGCGCCGGCTCGAGCGAGAGCGACATGAACGACTGGAGCGTCATGCCGTGCGGCCGGCCGTCGTCGACACCGGTGACGATCGTGAGGCCGCTGGGGAACTGGCCGACGGCCTTCTTGAACGCGTCGTGGTCGAACGCTTGGGTTGGCATGAACCACCCCTTCCGGAGTTCTGAACCTTTGTTGAAACTTTGTTGGACGTAAACCCAAAGGCGAGCATCCTCGCTGCCAACGGGTAGTTCTCAAGCTTTCCGCGCCGTAACAAGCGAACTCATTGGTTACACGGGTGTTAACCGGGGCGGGATTCTAGCCAGTTCCCGACCCGCACATACCGTCGAAATTGAGACACAACTGAACGTTTGTTGGACCTGGAGGTGAGCAGAGAGCGGACATGCACCTGGTAAGACACTTGAGACCCCGGCGTTCAGCTCGGCGAGCAGGGCGTGTCAGCCCGACCACGCCGAGCTGAAATCCGCCCCCGAAAACCGCCCCCGTAATCCGCCCTCCAGCAGGACGCCGGCGACATATCGTCCGTGCCGGACTTACAGAGGGCTCATCCCCGGGGTGCATTTTCGGTGGATGGCTACGGGGGCGTCGTCGATCGGGATCAGGCTTTCGCACCCGCGGAACGGGTCTTCACCTGCGGGTATTCGCGCGACTCGTCGGTGCGGATGATCGCGAGCACGACCTCGCGGAGCTCTGCGTCCGACCAGGACGCGTCACCGACGTTGCGCTGGACCGCCGATCCGTCCCAGACCGCTTCGAGGATGGTGGCCACTCGCGCCGAGCAGTACGTCTCGACACCCGATTTGGCACGCTTGGACCACTTCCGGATGAGCTGCCGGTAGGCCTTCTCGCGGACACCCTGCGCGTACATCTCCCACATGAGCACGACGGATTGGGTGTCCTCCGAAAGCTTTCGCGTCATGTCGACGACTGCGTCGGCGAGATCTTCGTCGTTCCGGACGAACGTGAATCCGCTCTCGTACTTCTCGGAGATGCGGTCCACGTAGTAGGCGAACGCGTCGAGGAGCAGTTCATCGAGATCGGCGTAGTGATAGTTCACGGTGCCCAGCGCGAGGTTTGCTGCGCTGCACACCTTTCGGTGGGTCACGCTCTTGACGCCGCTCTCGGTGATCACCTGCAGAGCTGCTTCCATGAGAGCGGCACGGGTCGCCTCGGACCGCGCATTCTTCGCTTTCATGAGCCCTTCCCCGACATCGACGGAACTGCGATTATCGCACTCCGGAGTCGCGCACCGCAGTGGCACCCTGCGCATCGATGACGCCGGCCGGCGCGACACTCTCGACACCACCGCCTCGGCGGGTGCGCGGCAGCAGCCGACGGGCGATCGCCACCCCGCCGATGCACAGCACGCCGCCGATGATGCCGATACCCGTCGGGAGTTCGTCGAGAATCGCCCAGGACATCACGATGACGATCGCGGGAACCACGAGCGTCGTCGCCGCCATCGCGCCCGCATCCGTGCGCGCAAGCGCGTAGGCCCAGGTCGAGAAGGCGATCGCGGTGGGACCGATGCCGAGATAGATCACCGCGGCGACCGCCGACGCGTCCGCGTCGGCGAGTTCGGCGATCGCGGCCGGCGCGAACGGGAGCGTCGCGACGAGACCGGCGAGCGCACCGAGCCAGGTCGCGGTCAGCGCGCCGACCGTGCGGAGCGCGGACTTCTGGATGAGCACTCCGGTCGCGTAGAGGACCGCGGCACCGAGGCCCAACAGGATGCCGAACCAATCGGCGTGTGCGTCGGCGGTGGCCGAACCACCGACCGCGATGAGCACGACCCCGGCGAAGGCGATCGCCATCCCGATCACCAGGTGTCGCGGAAATCCCTCTCCCAGAAAGGCTCCCGCCGCCAGCGCGACGAGGATCGGGGCGAGGTTCACCAGCAGGGACGCAGTGCCGGCATCCAGATGCTGCTCGGCCCAGTTCAGCAGCACGGTGTAACCCGCGAACCAGGCGACACCGTAGGCGATCACGAGACCCAGTGCCCGTCCGCGTGGAAACCACGCGGGGACCGGACGGTCGTCGACGACAATGCCCCGTCTCCGCAACCGCACCACCAGCATGATGGCCGTCAGCGGGACGACCGCCGCGAGCAACCGCACGAACGCCATCGACCCCGGCGAGAACGAATCCCCCAGCGCACGAATGCCGATGAATGCCGACGCCCACAACACCACGGTGACCACCGCAGCGAGCGCAGGCAGAGAGACGACGCGGATGCGTGGCGGGAGCAGGGGCACGGTCCCAGCGTCGCGTATCGCGCCTTGAAGGACAAGCGATTTCATGGGCTTCGACAAGCTCAGCCAGCGAGGACGGCTCAGCCAGCGAGGACCGCTCAGCCAGCGAGGACGACTCAGCCCGCGAGGACGACTCAGCCCGCGGGGGCGGCCCAGCCAGCGGGGACCGCTCAGCCGGTGAGGGCGGCCCAGCCGGCGGAGCGGGGTTAGCTGTACTGACCCGGGACGTTAGGTACGGGGTTCGGCGAGTCGGCGTGACATAGGGAAGACCTCCGAGTGAGGTGTGGAGCTGTCTAAGAACCGCTCCTCAACCGGAGGTCTTCATGTCTCACCGTAATTCACCGTTGTCCCCGACTGGCCGGCTGCGTCTGGCTCGGTGTGTTGTCGAGGATGGGTGGCCGCTGCGGCGTGCCGCGGACCGTTTCAATGTCTCGGTGACCACGGCCAAACGGTGGGCCGACCGCTACCGCGACCACGGGCCCGCAGGGATGGTTGACCGCTCAAGCCGGCCCCGCTCATGCCCGCATCGCACCACCCGTCGCCGGGAACGCCGGGTGGTGGGGTTACGCGTGTCGCGCCGTTGGGGACCAGCTCGGATCGGGTTCCACCTGGGGTTGAACGTGTCCACAGTCCACCGCATCCTCACCCGGTACCAGTGTGTGCGGTTGTCGTGGACCGACCCGGCCACCGGAGCACCGGTGCGTGCACGACGACGTGAGGTTCGCCGGTATGAACGCGAAGCTGCCGGGGACTTGATCCACGTCGACATCAAGAAGCTGGGCAGGATCCCCGACGGTGGTGGGCACCGCGTGCACGGCCGCGCCCGAGGCGGCCGCAATTCCAGTGCCCATCGCGATCCGTCCCGGCCCCGCACCGTGCATGGCCGCCCCAACCTGGGATACGCCTACCTGCACCACGCCGTCGATGATCACTCCCGATACGCCTATTCGGAGATCCTCGCTGATGAGAAGAAGGAAACCGCGACCGCGTTCATGACCCGGGCCTTGGCCCACTTTGCCTCGATCGGCGTCACGACCACACGGGTGATGACCGACAACGGGTCCTGTTACCGGTCCAGAATGTTCCGGAAACGATTGGCCGACAACGGGATCAAACACAAATGGACACGACCGTACCGGCCGCAAACCAACGGCAAGGTGGAACGATTCAACCGCACACTGCAAGAGGAATGGGCCTACGCCCGCCCCTACAACAGCGAGACCGAACGCGTGGCCGCCTTCGACGAGTTCCTGCGCATCTACAATCACGAACGCGGCCACACCGCACTCAGAGGCGACTCACCCGCCGACCGCGTACCCAACCTGGCGGGTCAGTACAGTTAGCCGAGCTTGCGCAGGCGCGGTTCCAGGTCGCGCTGGAAGTTCTCCAGGAACCGACGCTGGTCGTGGCCCGGCGCGTGGAAGACGAGGTGGTTGAGACCGGCGTCGGTGTAGAACTTGACCTTCTCCACGGCCTCGTCGGGGTCGGACGCAACGATCCAGCGCTTGGCGACCTGCTCGATGGGCAGTTCGTCGGCGAGACGTTCCATCTCGGTGGAGCTGTTGACGCTGTGCTTCTGCTCCGGCGTCAGTGACAGCGGCGCCCAGAAGCGCGTGTTCTCCAGTGCCAGTTCGGGATCGGGATCGTAGGAGATCTTGATCTCGATCATCTTGTCGATGGCGTCGAAGTCCCGTTCGGCCTTCTCCGCACCTTCCTTCACCGCCGGCAGCAGCTTCTCGGTGTAGAGCTCGGCGCCCTTGCCCGAGGTGCAGATGAAGCCGTCCCCGGCGCGACCCGCATACCGGGCGACGACCGGACCACCGGCGGCAACGTACACCGGGATCGGTTGTTCCGGAACGTCATACATGTACGCACCCTGCGTGTGGTAATACTCGCCGTCGAAGTTGACCTCGTCGCCGGTCCACAGTTCACGCATGAGAGTGATCGCCTCGCGCAGGCGGGCGAAGCGCTCCTTGAACTCGGGCCACTCGCCCTGGAAGCCGGTGGCGTATTCGTTGAGCGCCTCGCCGGTGCCGACACCGAGCATGATGCGGCCCGGGTACATGCAGCCCATCGACGCGAAGGCCTGGGCGATGACGGCCGGGTTGTAGCGGAAGGTCGGGGTCATGACCGATGTGCCGATCTGAACGCGCTTGGTGCGCTCGCCGACGGCCGCCATCCACGCGAGCGAGAAGGGAGCGTGGCCGCCGTTGTGCCGCCACGGCTGGAAGTGGTCGCTCACCGCGACCGAGTCCAGTCCGTGTTCCTCGGCCGCGACCGCGATCTCCACCAGCTCGCGCGGATCGAACTGCTCCGCCGATGCCTTGAAACCGAGCTTGAGTTCTGCCATGAGCCTCGCCCCTAACCGTCGGCCGTGCCGACCTGACATTCCCTGGTCGATCCGCTGATCGTGATCGCCGTCTGTGACCTCAGTTACCAACCTAGAGCATGGGTGGCGGGACGCCTCTCCAGCTCCCGGCGTGCACCTCCACCCGCATCCGGAAGGGACGAATGGACCTCAAGTTGACTTGAAGTCCTACCCTGGGCGACATGAGCATGGAGTCGGTCGCGTGGGACATGATGTACAAGTCGTCGACCTCGCCGGACGGTAAGCGGTTGCGGGGGGATCGGCGTACGACGCTGCGTCGGATCAGCGGGTTCGCCGGACCCCATCGCCGCCGGATAGCGCTGTTCCTCGTGCTGTCCGTGTTCACCGCGGTCCTGACGGTGGTCACGCCGCTCCTCGCCGGACGCGTCGTCAACCTCATCACCGACAGCGGGTCCGAGGCGATGATCGTCGGTCTCGCGGTGACGATCGCCCTGATCGCCGTCGCCGAGGCGGCGGCCGGAATCGGGGTGCGGTGGCTGTCGTCGAACATCGGCGAGGGCCTCATCCTCGACCTGCGACGCGCAGTCTTCGACCATGTCCAGCGGATGCCGGTCGCCTTCTTCACCCGCACCCGGACCGGCGCCCTGGTGAGCCGGCTCAACAACGACGTCATCGGCGCGCAACGCGCCTTCAGCGACACGCTCTCGGGCGTCGTGTCGAACATCGTGACGCTCACGCTGACGCTGGGCGTGATGATCTACATCAGCTGGCAGATCACGCTGCTCGCCCTCGTGCTGCTGCCGATCTTCGTGGTCCCGGCGCGCCGGATGGGACGCCGGATGGCCGCCCTGTCGCGTGAGGCCGCCGAGCACAACGCCCGGATGTCCACCCAGATGACGGAACGGTTCTCCGCACCCGGAGCCACCCTGGTCAAGCTGTTCGGACGTCCCGACCTGGAATCACGCGAGTTCGCCGACCGTGCGGATCGCGTGCGCGACATCGGTGTTCGACGCGCGATGCTGCAGGCCTACTTCTTCACCGCGTTGACGCTGGTCTCGGCGCTCGCGCTCGCCCTGGTCTACGGGCTCGGGGGATGGCTTGCGGTGAACGAACATCTGTCGGCGGGTGCGGTCGTCTCGCTCGCCCTGCTCCTCACCCGCATGTACGCCCCGCTCACCGCGCTGGCGAACGCACGGGTCGAGATCATGAGCGCGCTGGTCAGTTTCGAGCGCGTCTTCGAGGTCCTCGACCTGACACCGCTGATCACCGACGCCCCGGACGCACGCCCGGTCCCCGGCACCGAAAGCGGCCGGCCGGTCCCGGTGTCGGTGCGCTTCGACGACGTCTCCTTCGCCTACCCCGCCGCCGACAAGGTCTCGCTGGCATCACTGGAAGAGGTTGCACAGCTGGACAACCGGGCGGGTACGACGGTTCTGCACCACGTCGACCTCGATGTTCCCGCGGGCAGCATGGTGGCTCTTGTCGGCAGTTCGGGTGCGGGCAAGTCGACGATCGCGAGTCTCGCGACCCGGCTGTACGACGTCGACGAGGGCTCGGTGCAGCTCTCCGGCGTCGACATCCGCGACCTGCAGACCGCGTCGGTGCATCGCACCGTCGGCCTGGTCACCCAGGACGGCCACCTCTTCCACGACACCATCCGCGCCAACCTCGTCCTCGCTCGACCCGACACCTCCGACGAGGAGATCTGGGACGCGCTGCGCCGGGCGCGTCTCGACGAGCTGGTGGCGTCGTTGCCCGACGGACTCGACACCATCGTCGGCGAACGCGGATACCGCCTCTCCGGCGGTGAGCGCCAGCGGATGACGATCGCGCGGCTACTGCTCGCGCAGCCGTCGGTGGTGATCCTCGACGAGGCGACCGCACATCTGGATTCGACCTCGGAGGCGGCCGTTCAGGAAGCATTGGGCGAAGCCCTCGAAGGCCGGACCTCGATCGTGATCGCACACCGCTTGTCGACGATCCGCGCGGCGGACCAGATCGTGGTGCTCGAAGCAGGACGCGTCGTCGAACGTGGCGATCATCCGACGCTGCTGGCGCGCAACGGACGCTACGCCGAGCTCTACCGCACGCAGTTCGCCGACGACGGCGACGAGGGCGAGGACGACGGCGGGACGCTGAGCGCCTGACTCCGGCTTTCCCGGAGGGGGCTCACCAGAACCTTCGGATCAGGCAGCAGGGGGAGGGTTGTCGTCGAGGTCGTCGAAGTTGTCGATCAGCGGACGCCGGGGGCGCTTCGGGTCCTTGGCGCGCTCTGCGCGGCGGCGGCGGATCTGCAGCACGATCAGCACGATGTTGACCACGATGATGGCGATCCCGACGGCCACCCAGAACCAGCGGCCGTCGCGCCACCAGTCGACGGTCAACCAGCCCAGGCAGACGATGAGGATGGCCGCGCCGACGCTGGTCATCGTCGTCGACAGCGTCTGCGCGCCGCGGGAGAAGTCGGGGCCGGTACTCACGGGAACTCCTGGGTAGAACAGGTCGGGATGGCGATCAGGTCTGGATCACGACGACAACCGCGATCAGGATGGCCACCACCACTATCGCAGTGACGACGAACAGGATCTGGGCCGGGCCCGGCATCTGTCCACCCTGCTGGAGCACTCGCATCGTCCGCCGCCAGCGCCACGCACCGATCACGGCGAGGGAGCAACCCAGGGCGACGAGGACGAGACCGAGGACCAGTTCGAGCACCGGATCGTCGATGTCGGGGGCGAGGTAGACGATCGCCATACCTGCCGCCATGAACCCCATCGCGGTCCGCACCCACGCGAGGAGCGTGCGTTCGGCGGCGAGGGTGAAGCGCGCGTCGACCGCACCGGGCGGGGCGTCGGTGGGTGGCGCGGCGGTGGGGACGGCACCTGCTTCGGTGCCGGGGCGGCTTTCGTCAGCCGACCCGTTGGTCCTCTCGGTCGTCAGTGCTCTTGCCCTCTCGTATCGCCTGTTTCGCGAAGGCCGCGGTCACCTCGATCGCGTGGATGGTCTCCGGGTGATGCGAGGCCAGCACCGGGAACGCGTGCACCTGCCAAGCGTAGCTGTGCGCGAGGGCCTCGATCCCCGCCTGGTCGAGAATCTCGACCAGGTCGATGACGTCGGGCTCCAGCATCTCGCCCTGGGCGGTGACCATGACCGTCGGCGGGAACTCGTCCGGATCGAGATCGGAGATCCGGCGCACCCCCGTCAGCGGCACGGGACCGCGATCGAACTTGGGGGCCAGCTTGGCCATCTTCGACTTCGGCAGATAGGCGTCGGAGCGACTGGACCGGTCCGGGTTGGTACCCAGGTCCACGTCGAGCAGCGGAGAGAAGCCGATGAGCGCCGCCGGGGCCGGTAGTCCGCGCTCGGCGACGGCCTCGACGACCTTGGCCGCGAGGAACCCGCCCGCCGAATCACCGGCGACGATGACCCGCCGATAGTGGCGTTCGTTGATCAGTTCGGCGTACGCGTCGATCGTGTCGGCCACCGATGCGCCCACCCCCGCCTTCGGCAGCTGCCGGTACTCGAGTGAGAACACCGGGATCTCGCAGGCGCGCGCCAGCCGCGCGGCGATCGAACGGTGGGTACCGAGACCGCACACGACGAAGGCGCCGCCATGCAGGTACAGCATCGCCGTGTCGCTGTCCCGGCGCGACGGACCGGCGGGCATGATCAGCTCCGTGGAACGACCCGCGAGGGTCAACTGCTCGCGGACGACCCCGCGGGGTTTGGGTCCGACCGCCATCAGCCGGTCGATCAGGAACAGACCGGCGAGGCCCGCACTGTTGACCGGCCACAGGGTGAGCATCGGCTTCAGGAACAGGCGTGATCCGAGCCAGAGAGGATATGACAGGAGACTCGGCCGCCGGTGATGGACGATGGGCATGGAATTCCTCCTGGTCTGAGCCGAAGCTACACCCTCGGCACCCCTCCTGTATCCGGTAAACGCCGGGGAAAAACATTCACCGGGCCGAGCCCTGCTGGTCACCTGGGTCGGCTATATTCTCGAACTCGTGACTAGACGGTGGCTGTGACGCAGGTACAGATCTCTCCTCAGTTCCTGCTGTCCGCGCAGGCAGACGATCCGCGGACCCTGTGTGACGTCCTCACCGAGACCGCGCGGGCGAACCCCGACGCCGCCGCGATCGACGACGGCGACGTCACCCTCACCTACGGCCAGCTGCTGGCGCTGATCCGACGCACCGTCGCTCGTCTCGCCGAGGTGGGCGTCGGGCACGGCAGCCGCGTCGGCATCCGGATGCCGTCCGGTTCACGCGATCTGTACGTCGCCATCCTGGCCACGCTGTACGCCGGTGCCGCCTACGTGCCCGTGGACGCGGACGATCCCGATGAGCGCGCCGAACTCGTCTTCGGCGAGGCCGACGTGGATGCCATCGTCGACGCCGACGGCCCGCACGCGACGAAACCCGCCGGCACCGCGGTCGCACCGGCGCGTCCGACACCCGACGACGACGCGTGGATCATCTTCACCTCCGGTTCCACCGGCACCCCGAAGGGTGTCGCGGTCACCCACCGCAACGCGGCCGCCTTCGTCGATGCCGAGGCACACATGTTCCTCGCCGACGCGCCGATCGGACCCGGTGACCGTGTGCTCGCCGGGCTCTCGGTCGCTTTCGACGCGTCGTGCGAGGAGATGTGGCTGGCCTGGCGCAACGGCGCCTGCCTCGTTCCGGCACCACGATCGCTGGTGCGCAGCGGCATGGACCTGGGGCCCTGGCTGGTCGCGCGGGACGTCACCATTGTCTCGACCGTGCCGACACTGGCGTCGTTGTGGCCACCGGAGGCCCTGGAGGCGGTGCGACTGTTGATCTTCGGCGGCGAGGCCTGCCCGCCGGAACTCGCCGATCGCCTCGCCGTGCCCGGGCGGGAGGTGTGGAACACCTACGGCCCCACCGAGGCGACCGTGGTCGCGTGCGCCGCCCCGCTCGGCGGACCCGGTCCGGTGCGCATCGGATTGCCTCTGCGCGGATGGGATCTCGCGGTCGTCGACGCCGACGGCCGGCCGGTCGCCGAGGGCGAGGTCGGCGAACTGGTCATCGGCGGCGTCGGACTGGCCCGCTACCTCGACCCGGCCAAGGACGCCGAGAAGTATGCCCCGATGCCGACCCTGGGCTGGGAACGCGCCTACCGCAGTGGCGATCTCGTGCGACTCGAGTCCGCGGGCCTGATCTTCATGGGTCGGGCCGACGACCAGGTGAAGGTCGGCGGGCGACGCATCGAACTCGGCGAGATCGACAATGCCCTACAGCACCTGCCCGGTGTGAGTGGCGCCGCCGCCGCGGTCCGCAAGTCCGCGGCGGGCAACAGCCTGCTCGTCGGCTACCTGGTCTCCGCTGATCCCGACTTCGACGTCTCGGCCGCGCACGCCGAACTCACCCGCCACCTGCCCACCGCGATGGTCCCGACCCTCGCCCTCGTCGACGAATTGCCCACGCGCACTTCGGGAAAGGTTGATCGCGATGCGCTGCCCTGGCCCCTGCCGGGCAGCAGCAGACCAGTGGATGAGGATGTGGAACTCGGTGAGACCGAGTTGTGGCTGGCCCAGTTGTGGACCGATGTGCTCGGCATCCGGGTCAGCAGCCCCGATGTCGACTTCTTCGCCGAGGGCGGTGGTTCGCTCGCCGCCGCACAGCTGGTGACCGCGATCCGCGGACGCCACCCGGACATCTCGGTCGCCGACCTCTACGACCATCCCCGTCTCGGCTCGATGGCCGAGATGCTGGACGCGCGCAGACCGACGACGAACATCGTCGAACGTCATGTGAGACCGACACCGCGCGCCACGGGCGTCGCCCAGGTCGCGCTGACCGTTCCCCTGACCACCCTGACCGGTCTCCAGTGGGCGACCTGGCTCGGCGTCGTGAACAACCTGGCCGCCGTCGTCGCCGACCGGATGAACCGCTCGGTCCCGTGGCTGGTCGAGGTGAACTGGTGGGTTCTGCTCGTCGCGTTCCTGGTCTTCATCACGCCGCCCGGCCGGATGTTCATCGCGGCGTCGGGTTCCCGTCTGCTCCTCGCCGGCGTCACCCCGGGTGAGTACCCCCGCGGCGGCGGCGTGCACGTGCGGCTGTGGGTGGCCGAACGACTCCTGGACGCGAGCGGTGCGGCGAACCTCTCCGGCGCGCCGTGGATGATCTACCTCGCCCGCGCTCTCGGCGCACAGGTCGGGCGGGGCGTCGACCTGCACACGATCCCGCCGGTCACCGGACTGCTGACGGTCGGGGAAGGCGCCTCGGTCGAACCCGAGGTCGACCTCGCCGGTTGGTGGATAGACGGCGACGTCGTCCACATCGGGGAGATCGCGATCAAACGCGGGGCGACGATCGGCGCACGGTCGACGCTCATGCCGGGAGCCGTCGTCGGACGTGACGCCGTCGTCGCGCCGGGTTCCGCGGTGTTCGGTCGGGTGAAGGCGCGCCAGCACTGGGCCGGCTCACCCGCGATCAAGGTGGGCAAGGCCGCACACCCCTGGCCCGATCACCGGCCACCGCGCGCCAGTGGCTGGGTGCCGGCGTACGGCCTGTCCTCGCTGGTCCTGGCCGCGATCCCGCTGGTCTCGCTGGCCGCGGGACTCGCCGTCATCGGCAGCTGGGCCCTCTCTGCGGACCGGTTGCGCGACGCCGCGGTCCGTGCGCTCATCCTCCTGCCGGCCGCGACCCTCACCAGCCTCGTCGTCTTCGCCGCGATCACCGCAGGACTGGTACGCCTGGCATCGCTGGGGTTGAGCACCGGCTACCACCCGGTGCGATCCCGGGTCGGTTGGCAGGTCTGGCTCACCGAACGGCTCCTCGACGCCGCCCGCACCTATCTGTTCCCGCTCTACGCCAGCCTGCTGACACCGATCTGGTTCCGCGTGCTGGGCGCCAAGGTCGGCAAGAGCACCGAGATCTCGACGGCACTCGTGCTGCCGCGCTTCACCACCATCGGCGACGGCGCCTTCCTGGCCGACGACACGATGGTCGCGTCGTATGAGCTGGGCGGCGGCTGGCTGCACATCGACGAGGCGAAGATCGGCAAGCGCTCGTTCCTCGGGAATTCCGGGATGACCGGGCCGGGCCGCAAGGTGCCCAAGAACGGCCTGGTCGCGGTGCTGTCGGCGACGCCGGACCGCGCGAAGTCAGGGTCGAGCTGGCTGGGCAGCCCACCGGTCCGCCTGCGCCGCACCGCCGCCGAGATCGACACGTCGCGCACCTTCGACCCGCCGACAAAGCTGAAGGTCGCGCGTGCCGCCATCGAAACCCTGCGTCTCATCCCGGTGATGGTGTCGTTCGGGCTCGGTGTCGGCATGTTGTTCGCGCTGCAGTACGTCGCCGTTCACCTGCACTACGGCATGGCCGCGCTGGTGAGCGGACTGTTGCTGCTCGGGGTCGGCGCCATTGCCTGTGGCACCGCGGCCGCCGCCAAATGGCTCGTCGTCGGACGCATCACGGTGAGCGAGCACCCGCTGTGGAGTTCGTTCGTCTGGCGCAACGAGCTGTCGGACGCGTTCGTCGAGACCGTGGCCGCGCCGTGGTTCGCCAATGCCGCCACCGGGACACCGATTCTCAACCTGTGGCTTCGTCTGCTCGGCGCCCGGATCGGGCGTGGCGTGTGGTGTGAGACGTACTGGCTACCCGAGGCCGATCTGGTCAGCCTCGGCGACGGCGCGACCGTGCAGCGAGGCTGCGTCGTCCAGACGCATCTGTTCCACGACCGCGTGATGGCCATCGACCGCGTCACCCTCGACGCCGGCGCGACCCTCGGACCGCACTGCGTCGCCCTTCCGGCGTCGGGGCTGGGCGAATCGGCAACGGTCGGACCGGCTTCGCTGGTCATGCGCGGCGACGTCGTGCCCGCGCACACCCGTTGGCAGGGCAATCCCATCGCCCCGTGGCCGACGGCGAAGTAGGTTCCGACCAGCCCGACCAGCAGGGCGGTCCTGCCGGCCGAGCCGCGTCGAACGAGCGCAGCGAGGACGCCGCGTGTCGAGGTCAGACCGCAGGCTCGACCGGGGCCTCGACCTTCTTGGGGAGCGTCAGGAGCGTCGCGATGGACAGTGCGACCAGCATGATGCCACCGACCCAGGCCAGGACCTGGAGCGAGAAGACCGGCAGGATGATCATCACGATTCCGGCGATCACCGCGACGATGCCCGAGAGGATCAGGAACCAGGTCGGGCTGTGACCGGACTTCGTGACCGCCGCATAGAGGTCGGCGACACCCTGGAAGATCCAGCCGATGCCGATGAAGACCGCGAGCAGCCATATCGCGTCGCCGGGGCTGAAGAGCGCGATGATTCCGGCGAGCAGCACGATCACGCCGACCACGCCGAGCAGTACGCGCACTCCCGTACTCAGGAACGACGCCGCGAACGCCTGGTAGATGCGGAAGATCCCGGCGATGATCAGCGAGATCGCGAACAGGATCGCCACCACGACGATGGTGGGTCCCGGCCACACGATCACCACGACACCGAGAACGATGCCGACGATCGAGGTGACGATCAGCGCGGTGCGGACGGCGCCGATCAGTTCGTCGGGGAAATGTTTCGTGTACGCCGTCGCAAATGTCATGGTCGAAGGTTATCGGGAGACGGACCCCGGCACATGCTGATCGCGGGGCCCTGGCACAAACCTGACTGCGGCTACCGGTAATAAGTAGCGGATGACCATCATCGCCTTTTTCGAGGCTGTCGAGACCTCCTCGGCGTCGGAGCTGCGCTACCGGCCCACGCAGTTCGCCTCCAGCCTGTGGGCGCCGGGGACGTTGAGCGGGCCTGCGGTGTGTGCGCTCGCCGCGCGCGCGGTCGAGGTGGAGTACGGCGACGATCAGTTCCTGCCGGCCCGATGCACGATCGACCTGTTCAAGGCCGCCCGCGACGTCATCACCTCCACACGGACGCGGCTGACACGCTCCGGTGGACGTATCCGGGTCGTCGACGTCGAGATCGTGCAACACCCGGAGGACAGCGAGGAGGTCGTCGTGGCACGAGGGACGACCGTGTTCCTGCGGACCTCGGCCAACCCGCCGGGAGAGCGATGGCAACGGCCGCCGGAGGCGGTGACGTTCCGTCCGCCGAGATCGACGCCCTCGGACGACGACCTCATCCCGCGATGGGCGTCCGACGCGCCGGGCCGTGCACCCAGGGAATGGGAGTACGAGATGCCCGATCACCAGAACGCCTATCGCAAACGAGTCTGGACTCGCGCGGCCCCGATCGTGCCCGGCGAGGAGCCGACACCGTTCCAGCGCGCCGTCATCAGCGCGGAGTCGGCGAGTGTCATCTCGAACTGGGGTACCACCGGCATCGGTTTCATCAACTGCGACCTCACCGTGGCGATCAGTCGTCTACCCCGTGGTGAACGCATCGGCGTCGAGGCCGACCTCCATGTCGAGGACGACGGCGTCTCGGTCAGCAACGCGGGACTGTACGACGCCGACGGGATGTTCGGGACGGCGCTGGTGACCGCGGTGAACAACGCTGCGGCACAGATCGACTTCACCACCGTCGACACCACCGCACGCTATCGTCCACTCTGACCGTTTTCAGCGTTTCGCCAGGATAGCGACCTATTCTTCCGGCCCCCAGCCCCTCTCAGGTCTTGATAAGGTCTCGCCCATGACACGACGCCTTCATCGGCTTCTCCTGGGTCTCGTCGTCTCGACGCTCGCAGTTGCTCTGACGACGACACTGACCGCCTCGCCCGCACAGGCCGGGAATGCCGCAGGTCCGGCGACCATCGTCAATCGCCTGACGGGCCCGTTCGCGATGAACGACACCATCGGACGCTTCAACATCGTCGGCACCGATCTGGGCGTCATGTGGGACAACGGTCGCGGCGAGATCCTCACCGCATTCGGTGACACCCAGTCGTTCAACGGTTGGTCCCTGCTGTACGGCGAGCTGTACTACTGGCGGTCCAACGTCCTGCTGCGCAGCGCGGACCGCAATCTGGCCGACGGCATGACCTTCACCTCGCACGCCGGCCGCCCCGGCCACGCGAAGCGACTGCTGAAGCCCAATGTCCGTCGCGAGGTCACCATCATCCCGACCGCGGGTGTCGCCGCCAACGGCAAGCAGTACATGACCGTCATGTCGGTCAAGCGATGGGATCAGCCGGGGATCTGGACGACCAACTGGTCGGGCCTGGTCGTCTCGAACGACAACGGCGAGAACTGGCGGGCCCTGAACGCCTTCCGTCCGAACGGAGGCGGCAACAAGAAGTTCCAGATGGGCGCCTTCCTGAAGGTCGGCAAGACCATCTACTACTACGGCACCCCGGACGGCCGGTGGGGCGGCGTCTACCTTGCCCGCGTCGACGAGAAGGACATCGAGAACCTCGGCAAATGGGACTACTTCTCCTACGGCCGTTGGGTCCGCAACGACCCCGGCGCCGCGACCCCGGTGATGGGCGCCCCGACCGGCGAGCTGTCCGTGGCCTGGAACGATTACCTCGGCAAGTACATCTCGCTGGCAAGCCAGGACATCGGCGTCACCCTCCGCACCGCCGATAACCCATGGGGCCCTTGGACTTCCGGTGAGATCGTCGCACCGTCCGCCGACCCGTACACCGGCTACGCGCCGTACATCCACCCGTGGTCGAAGGGCAGCACGCTCTACTTCACGTACTCGATCTCGATCGGCTATCAGGTCTATCTGATGCGGTTGCCCCTGAAGAGATGACACTGAAGAGATGACGCTGCAACGCTGAGGTCGGCACAAGGGGGGTGTGGGGCGGTTCCGGATCTTCTCCGAACCGCCCCACACCGCGTTCTCCGGGTGGTTCAGCCCTGGCCCAGCATCGCCCGCATCTGGTCGATCTCGGCCTGTTGCGTCTTCTTCACGTTCGTGGCAAGGGCTTTCGTGGCCGGGTCGGTGCCGTTGGCCAGCACCTTGTCGGCCATCGCGATGGCGCCTTCGTGGTGACGGATCATGCCCTCGAGCCAGAGTCGGTCGAACTCAGCGCCACTGGCGTTCCGGAGTGCCGCCATCTGCGCCGCGGACATCATCCCCGGCATGCCCTCTTGGCCCATGCCGCCACCCCCGGGCCCCATGTCCCCGTCGTCCATGTGTCCGTCGTCCATGTTTCCGTGACCCATGTCCCCGTCGTCCATGTGTGCCCCCATCGGGACGCCCCATGACCTCAGACGGGCTGTCATCTGGTCGATCTCGTTCTCCTGCGCGTCCTCGATCGTGTTCGCGAGGGTGATCAGTTCGCGATTCTGCGTCCGGCCCTCGACGAGTTCGGCCATCATCACCGCCTGGCGGTGATGCGCGATCATCTCGGTGGTGAACTCGACGTCGGCGTCGTTGTGGGCCGACGCGGGCGACTGGCCGGGCGCGGACGAGCCGGCCGGGGACGATGCCGCCGGGCGGTCGGCGGAGGTTGTGCCGGAAGGAGATTCATCGGACGAACATCCGGCGAGAGTGAGTGCGACGGCGGCGCCCAGGGCGGTCCCGATCGCGGCGCGGCGTCGAACAGTTGCATTGCGTGGTACAGACATCGGTTTTCCTTGCTGCTGAGGGTTTTCGGGTATGACGACATGGCGGACCCACCGGTCCGCGGATGTCTCCTCAGCAGCGGATCACCTGCAACTGCAGGTGCGAGCGGATGGCCCACGGGGGCGGACGTCCGAGGACGACGACGCCGCGACGAGCCGGGCGATACCGCGCTGCCGCCGACAGGGACAGGAAGGCCCAGACGAGCAGGACGAGAGCGGCAGTCGGGAGATCGATGTCGGCGGCTCGGGTGAACACGCACCCGTGGTCGTGATCGCCGCAGTCCGCACCGGACATCGACGGGGCCTCACCCATCACCGCGGCATGCGTCATCCCGGGCGCCGACGACGCTGCCGCCGTCTGATGACCGGCGTGGGAGTGGGAGTGGGAGTGGGAGCCGGCACGGCCTTCCGCCCCGGCCGGACCCGCGACCACGGTGTGCATGAGCATCACCGCGAGCGCGAGCGGAAGGATCAGCCCCCGATACCGTCGTACGGTCCGGGCCCCGTGCCGGGTCATCTGTCCCAGGCTAGCGGGGTCACGACGCGGGCGTCGACACCTTCTCGGCGTCCGGGTCCTCACGGTCGGATTCGGTCCCGGCGGCTTCGGTCCCGGCAGCTTCGGTCCCGGCAGCTTCGGCCTCGGCGGCCAAACGTTTCTGTCGCGGGATCAGATACTTGCGATCGACGATCTGGTACGCCGCGATCACCGCTGCGGCGAGTGCCCACCCGAGCACGATGTCGAAGACGTAATGCTCGGCGGAATAGACGAGGGCGAACGCCATCGCGAACGCGTAGCCCATGAAGAGCGTCTTGCCGAGCGCCTTCACCCGTGGCCACATGAAGAGCGCCAGCAGCATCGTGAGACCGGCGTGCAGCGACGGGATGGCCGCGACGAGGTTGGACTTGCCCTGGCCGAGCGTGACCAGGTTCGACGCGGCATGGATGTTCAGGAAGTTCCAGCCACGCGCCGAGATGCGTTCCACGTACGGTTCCGCGTCGGGATGGGCATTGTCCAAGGGCCCGAGCAGGCCGCCCGGTTCCTTGGCCACGGGCTCGTACATGCAGATCGGGTCACGCGGATAGTCCTGGACCTCGGCCGCGGTGCATCGTGCGGCAGCCCACGGCGGGGCACCCGGGACGAGGGTGTACCCGACGAGGGCCAGGAATGTCGTCGCGACGAAACAGGCTGCGTATCGGCGCCAGGCCGCACGGTCCTTGAGCCACAGCCACGCGGCCACCGCATACGGGATGATGAAGTACGACATGTAGACGACGCTGACGATGACCTCCCACCAGGGTGGGCTCGCCTGCTTGAGGTTCTCCTGCAGCCACGCCGTGGGCGTGATGCCGCCGAAGAGGAACGCGTCGAAGTCGATCGCGAGATTCCAGTGCGTCGGCATGCCGACGACCTGCGCGATGTTGCGCGTCCAGTCGTAGAGGATCAGGATCAGGGCGAACGGCGCCCAGTCGAGGATGATCGTGATGAACCTGCGGCGCCCGATGCTGGCCGCCGCCAGTCCGAGGCACATCAGGATGATCAGCCGCGTGCGGTCGAAGGCCAGGCCCTCGAGGGCGATGTGCACGCCCATCAGCACGAACCAGGCGGTGACGGCGATGCGTCGGACCATGGTCAGGTCGCGACGGTTCTCGGGTTCGGCCTCCATCTCCGCGGCGGCGGCCAGGTCTTCGAGAACCGGCGCCATCTCCGGCGGGTCGACCTCGGACGTCTCAGGGGCGGATTCGGGTCCGGAGGGCGGTTGGTCGGACCTCGACAGCGTCGCATCCGCCGAGTTCGTGTCATCAGGCTTCTGGCCATCACCGCGTTCCGTGGACCTGCCCGGTCGCGGGAAGCCCACCGACTCGTCAACACTCACCCGACACAATCCCGCCCGTCACGCCCCTCAGGGCACCCACGCTCGTAACCTGCCGTCAGTGTAATGGCCATCTTCCATTGGTGAGCCATCGCAGCACGGCGCGTATCGCCGGTCGTCGCGACCGGCCCCATCACCCACCCGGCGACTGGTTTCGGCTGAAATACACCCCGTCGGGGTGTCGTGGATCACACTGGAGTCCGGCAATCCCCATTCCAGAGGAGGTCTCGGTGCCCAATCGCTACCTGCGCTACGGCGACCAGCGCTACATCATCACCAAGGAGGCGGAGGCTCGGCTGAACCGCACCCTCGATGCGGTGTATTCCGACGGGACTCGCGGCCATGAGTGGCTGAACCTGTATCACGACAGTGCGGCCCCGTGCCGCCTGCTGATCGCGGCCGGGGTACCGATCACGATCGAGACGGAGCCGGCACCCGGCGAGTGACGAGTCGTCGAATGACCGACCGCGGTGGCCTGTCCCTCGGGACTCGGGCACCGGTATTGCCGCCCGGATGCGGGCACTATCGTTGACGCATGCGCATCGGAGCACACCTTCGCGAGGACACCGACCCGTTGGTCACCGCCACCGAACTCGGCATCGACGTCTTCCAGATGTTCGTCACCGATCCGCAGAGCTGGAAGAAGCCGCAACCGAATCCGCATGCGGCCGCGATCCGCGAATCCGATGTCGACGTCGTCGTGCACTCCAGCTATCAGATCAACGTCGCGAGCCTCAACAACCGGCTGCGCATGCCGTCGCGCAAAGCCGTCGAACAGCAGGCCGACGCAGCCGCCGAACTCGGGGCCTTCGGTCTCGTCGTGCACGGTGGGCATCTCCGTGACGGTGAGGAGTCAGCAGAGGGATTCGCCAACTGGCGCAAGCTCTTCGACCGCCAGGTCGACAAGGGCGGCTTCGGGGTGCCGATCCTGATCGAGAACACCGCGGGCGGCGATCACGCGATGGCACGGACGCTGGAGTCGATCGATCGGCTGTGGGAAGCAGTCGGCGACTTCGAGCAGGCCGGCTTCTGCCTCGACACCTGCCACGCCTGGGCCGGCGGTGAGGATCTCGTCGGACTGGTCGAGCGCGTCAAGGAGATCACCGGACGCATCGACCTGGTGCACCTCAACAACTCTCGCGACGAGTTCGACTCGGGTCGCGACCGTCACGCCAACCTCGCCTCGGGGCACATCGATCCAGAGGTGCTCGTCGCCGTGGCCGCGGCCGCCGATGCGCCGGTGATCCTGGAGACGCCGGCCGAGGGCATCCCCGCCGACCTCGAATACCTTCGTTCAGCGCTCTAGCCGGTCCGTCACGACAGATTCCGGCCCGGGGTCGGGGTTCCGCGGGATACGCGGCCACGTTCATGACATCCGTCCCGTCACAGCGTCCGCCGTCGATCGTGGTGCGTCATACGCCTCCGGTCCTGCCGCCGCCAAGCGCATGAGCGATTGGACCGCATATCCCCGTCACCTGCAGCCATTGCCGGAATTGTCGTGCGTCATCGCCGGCCCGGCAGTCGGTGTAGATCACATCGGCAGCGATTGATCCCCCGGCGATATGGGTCTATATTGGCGGTTACCGGCGAGTAACTTAGCTCGAACCGAGACTGCTCCACCATGCCCGGCCGGTACCCACTTCACCCGAGTGGGATCGGACCGGGACCTGGAACAACCCGCCATCACGCATACGGCCGCACCAGAGAAGGAATTCATCATGGGCCATTACAAGAGCAACATGCGCGACCTGCAGTTCAACCTGTTCGAGCTGTTCGAGCTCGACAAGGTGCTGGAGTCGGGCGACTTCGGCGACCTCGACCACGAGACCGCCGTCGACATGCTCCGCGAGGTCAAGGCACTCGCCGAGGGCCCGATCGCCGAATCCTTCGCCGACGTGGACCGCAACCCGCCGGTCTTCGACCCCGAGACCCACAGCGTCACCATCCCCGAGGGCTTCAAGAAGTCCTACAACGCCCTCGTCGAAGGTGGCTGGGACAAGATCGGCATCGCCGAGGAGCTCGGCGGCCTGCCCGCCCCGCGTTCGCTGTACTGGGCGATCGGCGAGATGATCCTCGGCGCCAACCCCCCGGTGTTCATGTACGCCGCAGGTGCTGGCTTCGCCAACATCTTCTACAACAACGGCACCGACGAGCAGAAGAAGTGGGCCGCGATCTGCGCCGAGCGCGGCTGGGGCGCCACCATGGTGCTGACCGAGCCCGACGCCGGTTCGGACGTGGGCGCCGGCCGCACCAAGGCCACCCAGCAGGAGGACGGCTCCTGGCACATCGACGGTGTGAAGCGCTTCATCACCTCGGCCGACCAGGACATGACCGAGAACATCTTCCACCTCGTGCTCGCCCGCCCCGAGGGAGCCGGCCCCGGCACCAAGGGTCTGTCGCTGTTCTTCGTGCCGAAGTTCCACTTCGACTTCGAGACCGGTGAGCTCGGCGAGCGCAACGGCGTGTTCGTCACCAACGTCGAGCACAAGATGGGCATCAAGGCCTCGGCCACCTGTGAGGTCACCTTCGGGCAGCACGGCACCCCGGCGAAGGGCTGGCTCGTGGGCGAGGTCCACAAGGGCATCGCGCAGATGTTCGAGGTCATCGAGCACGCTCGGATGATGGTGGGCACCAAGGCGATCTCGACGCTGTCGACCGGTTACCTGAACGCTCTGGACTACGCCAAGGAGCGCATCCAGGGTGCCGACATGACCCAGATGACCGACAAGGCAGCCCCGCGCGTGTCGATCACCCACCACCCGGACGTGCGTCGTTCGCTGATGACCCAGAAGGCCTACGCCGAGGGTCTGCGCGCGGTCTACCTCTACACCGCATCGCACCAGGACGTCGCTGCCGCCAAGATCGTCTCCGGCGCCGACGCGGAGATGGCGCACCGCGTCAACGACCTGCTCCTGCCGATCGTCAAGGGCGTCGGTTCCGAGCGCGCCTACGCCACCCTCGGTCACGAGTCCCTGCAGACCCTCGGCGGTTCGGGCTTCCTGCAGGACTACCCGATCGAGCAGTACATCCGCGACTCGAAGATCGACTCGCTCTACGAGGGCACCACCGCCATCCAGGCGCAGGACTTCTTCTTCCGCAAGATCATCCGCGACAAGGGGCAGGCCCTCGCGCACGTCGCCGGCCAGATCCAGAGCTTCATCGACTCCGAGGCCGGCAACGGTCGGCTGAAGGCCGAGCGCGCTCTGCTGAAGACCGCCCTCGAGGACGTCCAGGCGATGGCCGCCTCCCTGACCGGGAGCCTGATGGCCGCACAGGAGAACCCGGCCGAGCTGTACAAGGTCGGCCTCGGTTCGGTCCGCTTCCTGATGTCCGTCGGCGACCTGATGATCGGCTGGCTGCTGCTGCGTCAGGCCCAGATCGCCCTCGCCGCACTCGACAACGGTGCATCCGACAACGACAAGGCCTTCTACGAGGGCAAGGTCGCCGTGGCCAGCTTCTTCGCCAAGAACATGCTGCCGCTGCTCACCTCCGTCCGCGTCACCGTCGAGAACGTCGACAACGAGATCATGGAGCTCGACGAAGCGGCCTTCTGATCTGAGAATCCGCAAACCCACCCTTGATCGGCAAACCCACCACCTCGCGAGGCGGTGGGTTTGCCGATTTGTGGTGGGTTTGCGGAGCGGTCACTCGAGCAGCGAGACACAGGACCTCCTCTTCGTTGCCGGCGAACCAGAACGTCGAGTAGCTGAGCCCGCAACCGAATCGGGTGAACGACTTACTGGCGACGACGTAGTGGAAGTCGGTGGTGTCACACGAGATCTTCTCGGCCTTCAGCCAGTCCGACCCCGAGGTCATCTCGAGACACTGCCCGACCTCGACGTCGTCGGCGTTGTGGACGATCGAACCGTCGGAGTCCCGACCAGCGCCACCGCACCGGCGATCACCGCGCCTACGACGAGGAATGCAAGGACGCCGAGCGTGATCCAGAGCCCCTTGTGACTCTTCTTCGGCGGTGGCGGCCCTTTTCGGCAAACCCACCACCCGGACGGGTGCCGGATTAGCGGAAAAAGGGTGGGTTTGCCGTTGCGGTCGCGTCTCGATCCGAGAAGGTCCGGGTGTGTCATACGGGACCTGCCTAGCCTCGGGAAGTGAGACCACCGACAGTCGGGGACAACTCGAGGGAGAGCCCATGAAGGCACTCGTCTTCCACGGACCAGGCAAGAAGAGCTGGGACGACGTACCCGATCCGACGATCCTCCACCCGACCGACGTCATCGTGAAGATGGACGCCACCACCATCTGCGGCACCGATCTGCACATCCTCAAAGGCGACGTACCTGCCGTCGGGCCAGGTCGCGTACTCGGCCACGAAGGCGTCGGGACGATCACCGAGATCGGCTCTGCGGTAACGACTCTCGCAGTCGGCGATCAGGTGATCCTGTCGTGCATCTCGGCCTGCGGCAAATGTGACTTCTGCAAGCACGGCGTGCATTCGCACTGTCTGGGCGAGGAGGGTGCGTCGGGTATCGGCTGGATCTTCGGGCACCTCATCGACGGCACACAAGCCGAGTACGTACGTGTCCCCTACGCGGAGACATCGGTCTACAAGCTGCCGTCGGGGGTCACGCCGGAGCAGGGCGTCGTCCTCAGTGACATCCTGCCCACGGGTCATGAGATCGGTGTCCGCTACGGCAGCGTCAAACCCGGCGATGTGGTGGCCGTGGTCGGCGCCGGACCGGTGGGCCTCGCGACGATCGCGACCTCGGGACTGTACGGGCCGAGCCGGGTGATCGCCGTCGACGTCGATGCCAACCGCGTCGAACAGGCCAAGGGCTTCGGCGCGACCGACGGCGTGGTGTCATCGGATGCCGATTGGAAGGACCAGGTCCTCGCGATGACCGACGGTCTCGGCGTCGACGTCGCGATCGAGGCGGTCGGTATCCCGCAGACCTTCCAGATGTGCCTGGACGTCGTGCGCCCGGCGGGCCATGTCGCCAACGTCGGCGTGCACGGCGCGCCGGTCGAGTTCGCACTCCAGGACCTGTGGATCTCGAACATCAACGTCTCGATGGGGCTGGTGAACACCGACACCCTCGGCGTCCTGCTCAAGCTCGTCGCGCAGCGCCGGATCGACCCGGACCTGTTCATCAGCCACCGATTCGCCCTGGGCGACATCATCGAGGCCTACGACGTCTTCGGTCGGGCGGCGGAGACCAAGGCACTCAAGGTGGTCCTGCAGGCCTGAGCCATCCGCACACCCTCCGGGAACGGCCGAACCCACCACCCCGGAGGGCAGTGGGTTCGGCGAGCAGTGATGGGTTGTGCAGGCTACTTCGGAGGCATCCGGATACCGCCGTCGACGCGGATCACCTCGGCGTTCATGTAGCTGTTGGTGACCAGCTCGACGACCATCGAGGCCAGCTCGTCGGGAGCGCCCAGGCGGTGCGGGAACAGGACCGACTCGCCCAGCTTCGCCTTGAACGCCTCGGCGGCCTCGCCCTCGCCGTAGATCGGGGTGTCGATGAGGCCCGGGGCGATGGTGTTGACGCGGATGCCGACCGCGGCCAGGTCGCGGGCGACCGGCAGGGTCATGCCGACGACGCCACCCTTGGACGAGGAGTACGACGCCTGGCCGATCTGACCGTCGAAGGCGGCGACGCTGGCCATGTTCACGATCGCGCCACGCTCACCGTGGGCGTCGAGCGGCTCGTTGCGGCTCATCGCGGTGGCGGCCAGACGGATGCAGTCGAAGGTGCCGATCAGGTTGATCGCGATGACCTTCTTGTAGGCGTCCAGGTTATGCGCCGACCCGAATTCACCGTCGCGGCCGATGGTGCGCTGGGCCCAGCCGATGCCGGCCGAGTTGACCAGCGCGCGCAGCGGGCCGAGTTCGGTGGCCGCGTTGACGGCGGCCTCGATCTGCTCGGTCGAGGTCACGTCGACGGCGACGAACTGCCCGCCGATCTCCTTGGCGAGTTCCTCACCCTTGTCTGCGTTGAGGTCGGCGACGATGACCTTCGCACCCTTGGCCGCCAGCTGGCGAGCCGCAGCTGCGCCGATGCCCGACGCTCCACCCGTGACGATTGCACTAGCTCCATTGATATCCACGACTCGGAGCCTATCGAGCGTTCTATCGCTCGGTAAAGTCCTTCGGTGAAAGACGCCGATCGTCTTACACGCACTTCACGTTCGGCTCGGGCGCGTACCGGACGGTGCGGGTGTACCGGTTGATCTCGCGGCCGGTCTTCGCGTCACGGATGATGCGCGTGTTCGACGTGGTGAATCCCTTGCTGCCGCTGCTCGCGATGCAGTCGTCGCCCTTGGGGAGTCTGATCCGTTCCGGTTCGGTGGTGTCATAGCGTTCGCCGGTGATCGACTCGACCTCGAAAGCCTTGGTGCCCCACAGCCGTACCGTCACCGCGGACGGCGACCAGCTGGTCTCGATGAGCACACCGTGACGGGTGTTGTTGCGGAACTTCAGGTCGATGGCGCCTTCGAAGACGGTGGCCTCCCGGGCCTCCGGATATCGCGAGATGTAGTACGCATGCTCGGTGTGGTCGACGTCCTCGAGACCGGCGAAGTAGGCGGCGTTGTAGAGGGTGGTCGCGAACTGGGAGATGCCGCCGCCGACGGCCGTCGCGGCGCGACCGTTGTTGATGATCGTCGAGTCGACATAGCCCTGCGCCGTCCCGCGCGGACCGGTGTGGCCGTTGAGCGAGAACACCTTGCCGGGCAGGACCAGCGCGCCGTCGACCTCGGCGGCGACGAGGCGGATGTTCTCACCGGAGGCACTCGAGAAGCCATCGGTGGTGTACTCGCTGATCAGTTCGCGCACACCGAGTTTGCGGGCGGCGTCAGTGGTGAGCCGGGGATCGACGTCGTCATAGACCACCTCGGCGGTGCGGTTGCCGCCGTCTGCGGTCGCCGTCGTCGCGAGTTCCCGAAGCGTCTTGTCCCAGTTGATCTTCGAGCCCGTGACCGCTGGTACGACGGTCGGTCGGCCGCTGGCGAGACTGAATGTCGCACTGACGGCGGGACTCTGGGAGGGATCGAGATCGGGCGCGAGCGCTTCACGCGCCTTCTTCTCGTCGACGAGCGGCGTGAGCCCACCCCGGCCGTCGGGACCGAAGGTCAGCATCGACGCGATGTCTCCAGCCGGGACCTCGACCGTGCGCTTCCGCCGGTCGATCAGCTTCACCGGGCCCGACGTGGCGCGTTCGGCCGGCCCGGCCACGGTGGCCGCGACGACCTGGGGGCCGACGGTCGGCGAGAACGGTTCCATCGGCATGTCGATCGGCGCCCCGTCGAGCCAGCGGTCGACGAGCACGGTGGCCGCGGCCTCCCGTGCGATGCGTTCACCCGGCGCCGGTTCGTCGCCCACCGGCGTGGTGCCCTCGAAGTGCACCCCGCCCTCGACCGCGGCCTTCTCCAGCGACCGGCGGTGGGCGTCGAGCGCCTTGTTCATGGTTGCGGGGTCGAGTCTCACGACCGGTTCGACGTCGAGATCGCGACCGAATAGTGCCAGGAATCGCGCGAGCGGGTTGCGCGGCTGTTCGAGGAGGCGTGCGCGGGTCGTCTCGGCGTCGAACTCGAGGCCCAGTTCGGCCGGCGCGACCTCGGCCGAGCCCTCGGGGGTCCGGAGGACGACCGGCTGGGTGGAGCGCGTGGTCAGCTCGTCGAGGACGGGCTCCAGCCCGGCGGTGTCGCGATTGCCTGCCGAGATCCCCCCGATGACGGCTCCACGGGCGGAGTGGTCGCGGGTGGCGACGAAGTCGATGGAGAGCGTGAGGGTGACGATGGCCACGACAGCGAGCACAGCGCGTATCGCATGGCGTGCTCGCCCGGCGCTTGTGGTCACAACTCCATCCATCACGGCTGACTAGCTGGGCCGGTCATGGTGGTGGCCGTAGAACGTACCCGAGAAAAGTAGGTGCTCCGGCCGAGCTGTCGGGTCGGGGGTCTGACAGCTCTGCCGGAGCTGTCTTCATGTTTACGCTACTTTTCGGCCGTTGACACGTCCGCGGCCGCGTTTGGTCCAAACATGTGACGAAGGACCCCATTTCGCGCGGGAAAACGAGACGGATCGAGCGATTCGTCGCCTCCCCCGCTCCTTGAGTAGCCCCGGAGCTCCCCCGCTCCTTGAGTAGCCCCGGAGCTTGCGGAGGGGCGTATCGAAAGGACCGGCTGACGAGCGTCTTCGCCGAGTCCCTTCGATACGCTCGCAAGCTCGCTACTCAGGGAGCAGGATCGCGTCGCAAGCTCGCTACTCAGGGAGCAGGATCGCGTCGCAAGCTCGCTACTCAGGGAGCAGGATCGCGTCGCAAGCTCGCTACTCAGGGAGCAGGGAGTGCCGGACGGGGGATCACCCCTCGATGATCGCGGTGACGCCCTGCCCGCCGGCGGCACAGATGGAGATCAGCGCGCGCCCGCCGCCGTTCTCCTTGATCTGCTTGGCCGCCTGGGCCACGATGCGTCCGCCGGTCGCGGCGAACGGGTGGCCCGCCGCGAGCGAGGAGCCGTTGACATTGAGCTTGGACCGGTCGATCGGTCCGAGTGCCGAGTCGAGGCCCAGACGCTCCTTGCAGTACTCCTCGGACTCCCAGGCCTGCAGCGTCGCGAGCACGACCGACGCGAACGCCTCGTGGATCTCGTAGAAGTCGAAGTCCTGCAGGGTCAGACCGTTGCGGGCCAGCAGACGTGGTACGGCGTAGGTCGGGGCCATGAGCAGGCCGTCGGGCCCGTTCACGTAGTCGACGGCGGCCGTCTCGCTGTCCACGAAGTACGCGAGCACCGGCAGGCCGCGCTCGGCCGCCCACTCGTCACTGCCCAGCAGCACGGTCGAGGCACCGTCGGTGAGCGGCGTCGAGTTGCCCGCGGTCATCGTCGCGTCGCCGAGGGAGACGCCGAAGACCGGCTTGAGCTTCGCGAGCTTCTCCGCGGTCGAGTCGCCACGCAGGTTCTGGTCACGCGTCAGACCCATGAACGGAGTGATCAGGTCGTCGAAGAAGCCGTCGTCGTAGGCGGCCGCCATGTTCTGGTGGCTGCGTGCGGCCAGCTCGTCCTGGTCGGCCCGCTTGATGCCGAACTCCTTGGCGGTGATGGCGGCGTGCTCACCCATCGACATGCCGGTGCGCGGTTCACCGTTCTGGGGGATCTCGATCCCGAGCTTGGTGAGGAGCTTTGCGGCGCCCAGGATCTGGTCCTTGGTGGAGCGGGCGCGGTTCACCTCGAGCAGCTGACGACGCAGACCCTCGCCGACGGCGATCGGGGCGTCGGAGGTGGTGTCCACACCGCCGCCGATCGCGGCGTCGTAGCGGCCACGTGCGATCCCGTCCGCGACGGTGGTGATCGCCTGCAGGCCGGTGCCACACGCCTGCTGGATGTCGAAGGCGGGGGTGTAGGGCGAGAGTGCCGAGCCCAGCACCGATTCGCGGATGAGGTTGAAGTCACGGGCGTGCTTGAGCACGGCACCTCCGGCGACCATGCCGAGCCGCTCGCCCTGCAGGTTGAAGCGGCTCACCAGACCGTCGAGCGCGGCGGTGAACATCTCCTGGTTGCTGACCTTGGCGTATGCCTTGTCCTGGCGGGCAAACGGGATGCGATTGCCGCCGAGGATCGCCACCGGACGCTCGGGGCGGGTCTTCGGTTGGGTGGTCTTGTTCGCGGGGGAATTGTTCTCTGCCACGTCGATCTCCAGGGTCGTGTGCGGTATCTATAGCGTATTCTTACTCAACAGTAAGTTCGTTGTCGAACGACAGTCAGAGGAGATCAACATGGCCGCCACCGGAAACACTGGCCTGTACTCGAGCTTCGTCCATTCCGCGCCCGGCGCTTTCATCGCCAAACAGGCCGGACTCCCCGTCCCGCCGCCGTTGCGGCGGTACAAGCCGTCCGAACCGGCGCTGCCCGGTCCCGTACTGCTGGGAGGATCGGGACGCCTCGTCGAACCGCTGCGCGAGATGCTCTCGGGCGACGACTATGACCTCATCCAGAACGCCGTGACCGGCCGCAGCGCCGACAAGTACGGCGGGCTGGTCTTCGACGCCACCGGCATCACCTCCCCTGCCGAACTGCGCCAATTGTTCGAGTTCTTCCAGCCGGCCATGCGCTCGACCGCCCCGTGCGCGCGCTTCCTGGTCATCGGCACCACACCCGAGCTGGTGACCGACCCGTCCGAGCGCGTCGCACAGCGCGCTCTCGAGGGCTTCACCCGCTCGCTCGGCAAGGAGCTGCTCAAGGGCTCCACCGTCCAGCTGGTGTACGTCGCGCCCGACGCCAAGACCGGTCTGACCGGCCTGGAGTCGACCGTACGCTTTGTGCTGTCCGCCAAGTCCGCTTTCGTCGACGCGCAGGTCATCCGCGTCGGTTCGGCCGACGCGACCGCCCCGAAGGACTGGGATCGCCCGCTCGAGGGCAAGGTCGCGGTGGTCACCGGCGCCGCCCGTGGCATCGGCGCCACGATCGCCGAGGTACTCGCGCGCGACGGCGCACACGTCATCGCCGCCGACGTCCCGCAGGCCGGTGACGCGCTGTCGGAGACCGCGAACAAGGTCGGCGGCACGTCGTTCCCCATCGACGTGACCGACCCCGAGGCGGGCGCGAAGCTCGCCGAGCACGCCCTCGAGCGTCACGGCGGCATCGACATCATCGTCAACAACGCCGGGATCACCCGCGACAAACTGCTCGCCAACATGGACGACGCCCGCTGGGATGCCGTCATCGCGGTGAACCTCATCGCTCCGCAGACCCTCGTCGAGGTGCTGCTGGAGAAGGGTGCGCTGCGTTCCGGTGGCGCCGTCGTCGACGTGTCGTCGATCGCCGGTATCGCGGGCAACCGCGGCCAGACCAACTACGGCGCATCGAAGGCCGGCGTCATCGGCCTGGTCGACGCCTACGCGCCGATCCTGGGCGAGAAGGGCATCACCATCAACGCGGTCGCCCCGGGCTTCATCGAGACCAAGATGACCGCGGCGATCCCGCTCGCCACCCGTGAGGCCGGCCGCCTGATGAGCTCGCTGCAGCAGGGTGGGCAGACGGTCGACGTCGCCGAGACCGTGGCCTACTTCGCCAACCCGGCGAGCAGCGCCATCACCGGCAACGTGGTCCGCGTGTGCGGCCAGGGATTCCTGGGTGCGTGATGGCCAAGACGATCACTCTTCCCGGCGCCCCCGGCACCGGCGAGCTGTACGGCAAGGCCGTGACCGGGATGTTGCCGGGCATCGGCAAGCCCGCTCGCGTGCCCGCGGACGCGACCGTTCCCGACACCCACTACCGACTCGACGACGTCCGCGTCGATCCCGCTGCGCTGCAGGCGTATTGCCACGCCACCGGGCAGCGTTTCGGTATCACCCTGCCGGTGACGTACCCGTTCGTGCTGCAGTTCCCGGTGGTCATGAAACTGTTGACGTCGGACGAATTCCCGTTCGGCGCAATCGGTTCGGTGCACATGACGAACAAGATCGAGCGCAAGCGCCCGATCGAGGTCGGCGAACCGCTGTCGATCGAGACGCATGCGGAGAACCTGCGTGAACATCGCAAGGGCATCCTCGTCGACCTCATCAGCGAGATCAGCGTCGGCTCCGAACTGGTGACGACGCAGACGGCGACGTTCCTCAAGCAGCAGCGGACCAGCCTGTCCGACGAGCCGCGTGGCCCCGAACCGAAGTCGAAGACCCCGCCGCCGCCGGATTCGATCCTGGCCGTGGATCTGGGGCGGATCCGCGAGTACGCCGCGGCGTCGGGCGACCGCAACCCGATCCACATGGCGAATCTGACGGCCAAGGCCTTCGGGTTCCCCAAGGCGATCGCGCACGGGATGTGGAGTGCCGCAGCGGCGGTCGCGAACGTCGAGTCCCAGCTGCCCGGCCGGGTCACCTACGACGTGAAGTTCGGCAAGCCGATCCTGCTGCCCGCCAAGGTGAACCTCTACACCCGCCGGATCGACGGCGAGGGGAACTTCGACATCGCGATCCGCGACCGCCGGAAGGGATTCCCGCACCTCACCGCGACGACGCGGAAGGGCTGATACCTCGCTCACCGTTTCCGTTCCCGCTCACCCCATTTGTGAGCGGGAACGGATCGTGTGAGCGACCCTTCGAGGCTCGTCGCTTGCGCTCCTCGCACCTCAGGGAGCATGGCTTCGACGCGGTGCCTCGCTACGCTCGGAACCGGCTCAGCCGGCAGGGGCAGAGGCAGCGCCCGCAAGCTCGCGGCTCAGCCGGCAGGGGGCAGAGGCAGCGCCCGCAAGCTCGCGGCTCAGCCGGCAGGGGGCAGAGGGAGCGCCCGCAAGCTCGCGGCTCAGCCGGCAGGGGCAGAGGGAGCGGTGAGGCTCAGATGTCGGTACCGACGCCCTTCAGGCCGCGCCAGGCGATGCCGACGAGCATGTTGGTGGCCTTCTCGAGGTCGACGTCGCCCTCCGTGATGCGGTCGGCGACCGCCTCGCACGCGCCGACGATGGCGACGGCGGTGAGTTCGAAATCGATGTCGCCGGCCGTCTCGACAGTGGTACCCGCCTTGATGAGCGCGGCGACCATCTCGGTCACGCGCCGTCGACTGTCGGAGACGATCCCGGAGAAGCTCGCCGTCCCGATCGCGACGCGGTACAGCACGCGCCACGATTCCCGGTTCTCGTGGACGAAGCGCAGGAACTCACGGATGACGGTGACGGCCTGTTCGCGCTGGGTGAGTGACGGGTCGAAGCCCACGCTCATCGCGTCGATGAACAATCCGGACTCGCGGGCGACGCAGGCGCTGAACAGCTCCTCCTTGGAGCCGTAGTACAGGTACAGCATCGGCTTGGAGATCTGCGCCTCGGACGCGATGGCGTCCATCGATGTCTCACGGAAACCGTTCTGCGAGAACACTTTCACGGCGGCGTCGAGCATCTGCTGTTCGCGCACTGCACGTGGCAGGCGTTTGGTTCCGCCCGACATGGCCACCTCCATCCTCACTGTCGTGTCCCCAACGACGATACCCAACAACTTACCAAGCGGTAAGTTTAACGTTCGCTCGGGCCGCTCACGACAGATTACTCAGCAGGTGACGACGCCCTTGGACCGGAGGATGCGTGTCACCTTCGCGTCGAGGCGTGCGGGTGCGAGGCGTCCGCGCTTCACCGCGACCTCCAGATTGTCCAGAACCGACGAGACCCGGTCGGTGGACAGCCACAGCGCGACGTCGCCGCCGGCGAGGATGAACTTCTCCACGGCCTGCTCGATCGGGTACCGCTGGCTGATCGCCGCCATGCCCGAGAGGTCGTCGGAGAAGATCACGCCGTTGTACCGCGGACCGTCGTAGCCCACCCCCGTGCGCAGCATCTGGATGGCCGGCCGGCTGATGGACGACGGCAAGCGGTCGGTCAGCCCGGGCACGATGAGGTGCCCGACCATGACGCCCGCGGTCCCGGGGTCGCGCAGCAGATTGCGGAAGGGCACCAGATCACTGTTCTGCAGTTCGGCGAGTGACGGCACCGTCACGACGCCGAGGTGCGAATCGCCCGAACCGTGGCCGTGTCCGGGAAAGTGCTTGTACACCGGCGTGATTCCGGCCTCGGCGAGTCCGGCGGCGTAGGCGGCCGCGTACTCGGTGACGACGGCCGGGTCGTTGCTGAAGGAGCGATCGCCGATGACCTCGTTGTCGGATTCGTCGCTGACGTCGGCAACGGGCGCGAAGTCGACGGTGACGCCGAGGTTCTTGAGTTTGCGACCGACGCCGGCGGCGATCTCCTTCACCTGCGCGGGTGTCTTCGTCTGCGCGAGTTCACGAGGCGAGGCGTGGTCGATGCCGAGCGACGACAGGCGCGACACCCGACCGCCCTCCTGGTCGACGGTGATCATCAACGGGATCGACGAGTTCTGCGAGATCCGTGATGCCGCACCACTCGTCAGGATCGCCTTGTCGGTCCAGCTCCCGACGAAGATCCCGCCGATCTCCTCGTCCTCGACGATCTGCTGGGCGTCATCGGCACCCGTGACACCCACGACGATCAGCTGGGCCAGTTTCTGCCGCAGCGTGACCTTGGCGAGTTGCTCAGCGCCACAAGGATTTGCGACGGTGGTCGTGGTCGCGGACACCGACGACGGGGAGGCCGACGGCGAGCCGGACGCGGACGGTGTGGGCGGCGGAGAATCCGGCGTCGACGAATCGCAGGCGACGAGACCGAGACCCAACGCCGCAACCGTCGCAGTCGTCAGCACGTTCCGAATCCACCGAGGTCGTCGAGTTGGGCCCATGGCACGAGTCTGGCATGTAACCTGAGCAAATGGACGTGGGGTCCATCCCGGCCACCACCGCGACCGCCCCCAGCGGTCGCGGTGGTGGCCGCGCCACTCAGACGCTGATGATCGCCTACGACGGCTCACCGAACGCCGATCGTGCCATCCGCTATGCCGGACACTTCCTGCGCGCCGAAACCGCGGTCGTCGTGACCGCCTGGCAACCGGGCGGCATGACCTCCGCCCGCATGTCCACCCTCGCCGGCGGAATGCAGCCGTTCGTCGACACGCAGCTCGACATCGGGGTCGACCGTGCCCTCGAAGACGAGGCCGAGCGGATCAACGAACGCGGCGTGGTCCTCGCCCGCGAATGCGGACTGACGTCGAGGGGCACGCTCGTCGAGGTCGAGTCGACGGTCTGGGGCGCACTCGTCGCCGCCGCGGAGGCGCTCGACGTCGATCTGCTCGTCACCGGAACCCGCGGCGCGTCGGGCCTCAAGGCGCTGCTCCGGTCCAGCGTCGCCGAACGCGTGCTCAAGCATTGCCATCGTCCGGTCTTCATCGTGCCTGCGAAATGTGAACAGGAGCCGCAGTTGACGCTGTAGGGCGGCCGGGTTGCTGGTTGAGCCGGTAGCGAGCGGAGCGAGCCACCGCGTCGAAACCTCGCGTCCCTGCTGGTTGAGCCGGTAGCGAGCGGAGCGAGCCAAGCGTCCATGCTGGTTGAGCCGGTAGCGAGCGGAGCGAGCCACCGCGTCGAAACCTCGCGTCCCTGCTGATTGAACCGGTCGGCGGGGTCTGATGGCGGACGGGTTTCGACGCGACGCCTCGCTACGCTCGGTGTCGGCTCAACCGGCATGCGTGGCGCGACGCCTCGCTACGCTCGGTGTCGGCTCAACCGGCATGCGTGGCGCGACGCCTCGCCACGCTCGGTGTCGGCTCAACCGGCATAGGTGGCGCAACGCCTCGCTCCGCTCGGTGTCGGCTCAACCGGCATGGGTGGCGGGGGATGTCCTCAAGTGTGGGACGCATGTCCTGGACGACGGAGCCGACGTCGGGACACGATGAGCACATGACACGAACGGTGCTGGTTCTCGGCTTCCCCGGGGTGCAGGCACTCGACGTGACGGGACCGGCCGACGTCTTCACCACCGCATCGATCGCGCTGCGTGACCAGGGGTCGCCCGTCACCTACGACCTGCGACTGGTGTCGCAGCACGGAGAGCCCATCGACAACGGCGTCGGCCTGCAGTTCGTCTCGCACCCGCTGCCCGACGCCGCGGAACCGATCGACACTCTGGTGCTGCCGGGCGGCACGGGCGTCCACCGAGCCACCGAGGACACCGACCTCATCGACTGGGTCCGCGACGCGGCGGGTCGGGCACGGCGCGTCATCAGCGTCTGCAACGGCGCCTTCCTCGCCGCCGAGGCCGGGCTGCTCGACGGCCGACGCGCGACGACGCACTGGGCGGTGGGCGAGCTCCTCGCCGAGCGGTATCCGGCCGTGCAGGTCGACGCCGACGCCCTGTTCGTCCGCAGCTCGGACCACGTGTGGACGTCGGCCGGTGTCACCGCGGGCATCGACCTCGCCCTCGCGGTCCTCGAAGAGGACCACGGCACCGAACTCGCCCAGCTGGTCGCCCGGTGGCTCGTCCTCTACATGCGCCGGCCGGGTGGGCAAAGCCAGTTCGCGCCGCCGGTCTGGATGCCGCGCGCACGACGCGACGTGATCCGGGCGGCGCAGCAACGCATCGAGGCCGAACCCGGCCTGCCCCACCGGCTTTCCGACCTCGCGCAGGAAGCCGCGATGAGTCCGCGCCATTTCTCCCGCGTCTTCACCGCGGAGACCGGCGAGGCACCCAGCGACTACCTCGAACGGGTCCGCACCGATGCGGCTCGTCGGGCGTTGACCGAATCCGCCGACACCATGCCGGTGATCGCCGCGCGCTGCGGGTTCGGTTCCTCGGAGTCTCTGCGCCGCACGTTCATCCGACGTCTCGGAATCTCCCCCGACCACTACCGCAAGACCTTCCGCTGACACAGTCCTCGCCACCGAACAGACAGGCAGACCCATGACCCAGATCGCGATCGTCCTCTATCCACGGTTCACCGCCCTCGATTTCGTCGGACCGTACGAGGTGCTGCGCATGCTCCCCGACGCCGACGTCCGATTCGTCGCCCACGAACCCGGCCCCGTCGTCGCCGACTCCGGTGTCCTCGTCGTCGGCGCGACACACTCGTTCGACGAGACGCCGTCACCCGATCTGATCCTCATCCCGGGCGGACCGGGATGCTTCGGGGCGGCGAAGGACGAGAAACTCCTGGAGTGGCTGCGCACGGTCGGGCCGGCCGCGCAGTGGACGGCGTCTGTCTGCACCGGCTCGGTGGTCCTCGCCGCGGCCGGACTACTGGACGGTCTCCGGGCCACCACGCACTGGTCGTCGCTGACCGCGCTGTCCCTCTACGGTGTGACGGCGGTGTCGGACGAGCGCGTCGTGCGCGCCGGCCCCGACGAACACATCGTGACCGCGGCCGGCGTCTCGGCCGGCATCGACCTGGCACTGTGGCTCGCCGACCAGATCGCCGGGACGAAGAAGGCCGAGGCCATCCAACTCGCGATCGAGTATGACCCGCAACCGCATCTCGACTCCGGCCACCGATCGAAGGCGTCGGCCGCCACGATCACGGCGTCGACGGTGATGCTCAGCCGCGACGTCGACAAGCCCGAGGTGCTGAAGTTGAGCACCGGCTGCTGTGGGATCGGGCCCTGGCGACGGTCCGTTCGCGCCGCTGACGCCGAAACCCGTGATGGAACTGCCGGACATGCCCGGGTGACACCCGGGTGAGACTCCGCGCGATGGTAGTTTCTTCGCCATGACCAACAACCGCCTTGTGGCCGGCGCCGTCGCCGGAGTGGCCGGCATCCTGGTGGGACTCGGCGCGGTGTTCCTCGGCGGGTTCATCACCTCGGAGAACAGCCCGTCGACGGACCTGAACAACATCAATCCGAACAGCGGATTCGTCCAGGGTTCGGTCGACTACGGATCGCGCGGCGGCGCGGGCGAGACCAACTGACGCCCGACCCCGATGCCGTGCACGGCGTCGGGACGACCTGACGCAGCAGCAACTGAGTAGGACACCGACCACCGCTCCCACAGGTGTCCTGTCGGCACGTGGGATCGGTGTGGCTGCCGCGGTCGCGCTGATCGTCTGTCTGCTGCAGTCCCCGGGGCAGATCGCCGCCGACACGAAACTCGACCTGACGGCGAATCCACTCGGGTTCCTTGCGCGTGCCGCACACCTGTGGACCCCGAACGCCCCGATGGGCCAGGTCCAGAACCAGGCCTACGGATACTTCTTCCCGCACGGCGCGTTCTTCGCCGCCGGCGACCTCCTGTCGGTCCCGCCCTGGATCGTCCAGCGGCTGTGGTGGGCGCTGCTCCTCACCATCGGCTTCGTCGGCATCGTGCGCGTGGCGGAGGCGATGCGGCTGGGCTCGCCGGCATCCCGCATCCTCGCCGGCGTCGTCTTCGTCCTGAGCCCCCGCGTCCTCACCACCCTCGGCTCGATCTCGTCGGAGACGCTGCCGATGATGCTGGCGCCCTGGGTCCTCCTGCCCGTGATCCGGGCGCTCGACGCCCCCATCTCCGATTCCCGGCCGCTGTGGCGGGAAGCCGCACGCTCGGCGGCCGCCGTCGCACTGATGGGCGCGGTGAACGCGGTCGCGACGGCGGCCGCGCTCGGCGTCGCGGCCGTGTGGTGGCTGCTGCATCGTCCCCGCGACCGCCGCTGGCGGCGCTTCGGTGCGTGGACCGCGCTGGGCCTGGTCCTGGCGTGCGCGTGGTGGATGGTGCCGCTGCTCATCCTGTCCCGGGTCAGCCCGCCCTTCTTGGACTACATCGAGTCCTCCCGGGTGACGACGCAGTGGACGTCGCTGACCGAGGTGTTGCGCGGCGCGAGTTCGTGGACACCGTTCGTCTCCACCGAGCGGGTCGCCGGGGCGGTGCTCGTCACCCAGCCGGCCGCCGTGCTGGCGACCGGTGCCATCGCCGCCGCGGGACTCGCGGGTCTGTGCATGCGGCACATGCCGTTCCGGGGACGTCTCGTGACGATCCTGGGCGTCGGCCTGGTGATCATGTGTGTCGGCTTCGCCGGTGGTCTCGGTTCGCCGATCGCCGAGCAGATCCGGGTGTTCCTCGACGGTTCCGGTGCCCCGCTGCGCAACATCCACAAGTTCGAACCGTTCATCCGCATCCCGCTGGTGCTGGGTGTCGCTCACCTGCTCGCGCGGGTCCCGCTGCCCGGCACCGTGTCGGTACAAGAGACGCTCTCGGCCTTCGCCCATCCGCAGCGCTCCCGCCCGGTGGCCGCGGCCATCGTGCTCATGGTCGCGGTGATCGGTGCGGGTTCGCTCATCTGGACCGGCCAGCTCGCACCCGCCGGGACCTACACCGCGATCCCGAACCACTGGAAGCAGACCGCGGACTGGTTGTCCGAGCACAGCAGCCGGCCGGACGGTGCCCCGGCGCGCGCGCTCGTCGTCCCCGGTGCGCCGTTCGCCGACCAGCTGTGGGGTCTCACCCGCGACGAACCCCTCCAGCCACTGGCCGACGCCCCGTGGGCGGTGCGGGACGCCATCCCGCTGACGCCACCCGGCGCCATCCGTGCGCTCGACTCCGTGCAACGCGAGATCGCCGCCGGACGCGGATCACCCGGCCTCGCCGAGACCCTCGCGCAGCAGGGCGTGGGATTCGTGGTGCTCCGTGCGGACCTCACCCCCGAGACCTCCCGGTCGGCACGACCGCTCCTCGCGCAGCAGGCACTCGACACCTCGCCCGGGTTGACGCGGGTGGCACGGTTCGGCCCCCCGGTCGGACCGCCCACTGTCCGAGGAGTGATGCGCGACAACGGATTGCGACCGACGATGCCCGCGATCCAGATCTATGCGGTCGAGGCGACCGGCTTCGACGGCACCGGCCCCCTTCTCGTGGACCAGCACGGGATGCCGCGGGTCGCGGGCGGTCCCGAGGCCATCGCGGCTCTCGCCGAAGTGCGTGCGCGTCAAGGACTTCCACCTCTCGGTCCGGTGTTGCTCGACGCCGATGCCCGACGCGCCGGGATCACCGACGGCCCACTCATCGTCACCGACACCCCAAGCGATCGGGAAACCGACTTCGGACGGGTCGACGACCACAGTTCCGCCATCCGGTCGGCCGACGACCCGCGACGGACCCAGAACGCGGCCGCGGACTACCCGGTCGACGACCAGCCGCTCGTCCGCGGGGAATGGTTGCTGGACAACCGGAGTGGCGAGGTCCAGGTGACGACGTCCGGTTCGGCGTCGGACGCGGTGCAACCGGGGCAGACCTCCCCCGCGAACTCCCCCGCCGCCGCCTTCGACGGCAACCCACAGACGGCGTGGGTCAGCGGCGGACTCGAAGGAGCGCTCGGGCGGTGGATGCGAGTCGGATTCACCACACCCCAGACGGACCTGGCGCTGTCGTTGACCACCGCCCGGGCCCTCGGCCCGGACGTGACCAGCGTCCTGGTCACCACCGAGGCCGGAAGCACGGTGGCGTCGGGACTCGAACCGGGCAGACCGACGACCGTGACCGCCCCGAGCGGCTCGACCCGCTGGATACAGATCCGCGCGCTGAGCACCGAAGACGGCACCGCCGGGAACCAGTTCGCCCTCGGTGAGGTGGAGGTGTCGAACCTGCGGACCTCGACACCGCTGCAGATCAGACATCGTGTCGTTCTGCCCGAACTCGCGGCAGGCACCGAGGTGGCCCAGTGGCTGCTGTACTCGGAGCTGAACGGGCGGGCGTGGTGCGTCGCCGACCCCGCCCGCGAGATGACCCGGTGCGCTCCGGGACTCGGGCTGTCGCCGGAGACATCGTCGGTGTTCAGCCGGGCTCTCTCCGTCCCCGAGGACACATCGGTCACCCCGTCGGCCATCCTCCGCCCACGACCCGGAGACGCGCTCGATCGGCTCCTCGCCACCCCGGACGGCGTGAGCGCCACCGGACCGCGACCGGTCACCGATCCCCGTGGCGGTCCGGCCGCTGCCGTCGACGGCGACCCCGGAACCGCCTGGACCGCACCGCAGATCCCGGCCAGGGAAAGGCCCCAAGACCGCAACAACGACGACGAGGAGTCGGCGGACGAGGCGGAGCCGACCCTGACCGTCCACCTCCCCGCCGAACAACGCGTCGAATCGCTGAAAATCGTTGCGCCGCTGGATTACCCGGCCGCACCGACCGAGGTCGCCGTCGATCTCGGCACCGGCGAACAGATTCGCGAGGTCGGCAAGGACGGCGTCCTTCGACTCGATCCCGCGGTCACCGACCGCATCGAGATCACCGTCCGCGAACAGCGCGACCTGATCGACGTCAACAGTCTCGGATTCGCCACGCCCGCGCCGCCGGGGATCGCCGAGGTCGAGGTGCCGCCGGCACCGCGGGCGCCCGCCGGCGACCGGGTCGTCGAGATCGGTTGCGGTGACGGTCTCGGCGTCACCGCCGCCGGTCAGGTCATCGGGTTCTCTGCGCGGACCACCACGAAAGCACTGCGCGCCGGTGAACCGGTGGTCGCCCGTGCGTGCGGACCGGGCGAGCTGCGACTGCCCGCCGGTCAGCAGGAGGTGTCGGTCAATCCCGGACCGGCCTTCACCGTCGACGCGGTGTCGCTGACCGCCGGGACACCGGTGACCGGGGCGGCGACGACCACGCCGGACGTCACCGAGTGGACAGCGGCGAGCCGCGCGGTGCAGATCGAGTCCGGTCCCGAACGCCTGCTGGTGGTCCCCGAATCCACCAACCCGGGCTGGATCGCGCGGATCGACGGCCGGGAGTTGTCCCCGGTGGTCGTGAACGGGTGGCAGCAGGGCTGGGTCGCGCCGGCCGGGGTGTCGGGTGCGGTCGAGCTCACCTATCGGTTCGATTCGCTGTACCGCTGGTCGCTCGTCATCGGACTGGTGCTGATGGCCCTGTTGCTCGTCGCCGCGTGGTGGCCCTTTCCCCTGGTGTCACGATCCGGGCGGGACACCGTTGCCGAACCGCGGACGGTGCCCACCGGACGGTTCACCCTCGTGGCCGCCGGTCTGGGGATTCTCGGCGCGTCGTGGCTGCTGTCCGGATGGTGGGGTCTGGCCGTGGGCCTCGCCGTCGCCGTGGTCGGTGCGGCCGTTCCGCCGAAGGTCGATGTCACGACGACATTCGTCATGATGATGGCTGCGACCGTCGGCCTCACCGCCGGTCCGTGGCACGCCTCCGGCGGCTACCACGGCTGGGAGTGGTGGGTTCAGTTGCCGGCGTTGATCGCCGTGCTGATGACCGGCTGGCTGGTGTTCTGGTCCTGCGACGCCGACGAGCCGGGCGAGGCCGAGTCGGACGACACCGAGTCACCGGCCGCACGGTTGCGGCGTCGGGTCTCGCGGTTGCGCAGCCAGTGGCGGGCCGGCTCCTCGATGAAGGCGTAGGAGGCCGCGGAGATCCCGACCGTGAGTCCCAGCGTGATCACCCAGACGAGGACGGTGTTGCCGTTGAACGGCACGATGCCGAACAGCGGGAAGACGACGGCCAGGATCGCGATGTGCCAGATGAAGATGCCGTAGGACCAGCGCCCCAGCGCGAGCATCACGCGTGAGGTGAGGAGACGGAACGGCCCCGCGTTGCAGACCAGCGGGGCGAGAAGGGCGTAGCCGCAGAGTCCACCCAGGATCATCTTGGTGGCGAACTCGATGTTGGTGACGTCGCCGAGCCCGGTCGGACCGGCGAGCCGGGTGCACGCGAGGCCGTAGGCGACGACGAGGAGCCCGAACATCAGCGAACGGTTCGCGCTGAGCCGCATCGCCAGGGTCATCCACCGGCCGCGCGCTGCGCCGGTGTCGAGGACACCGGCGATCTCGGCGAGGATCAGGCCGGCGACGAACCACGACAGATGACCGAACACCCAGTTCTTGGTCTCCACCCCGTCGGCGACCGGCAGCGAGGTACCGACCCAGGCCCAGCCGAGGCTCAGCGCACCGAGCATCAGCAGCACCGGGATGCGCGCCCCGACGCGCGGACCACGCAACTGCAGGAGTGCGAGGCCGATGAGCGGGAGCAGAGCGTAGAAGGCGATCTCGACCGACAGACTCCACATCTGCGTGAGACCCGCGGTCAGCGTCAGGGGCACGAAGACCTGCGTCAGCGTGAGGTTGGCCAGCCAGACGTCGAGGTCGGCGCCCTGGGCCTCCGGCAGCAGGAGCAGCACCAGCGCGACGACCACCACATACGCCGGCCAGATGCGGACGACGCGGTGACGGAGATAGCGCCGGACCGGCGGATGCCCGGCGCCGCGGTGCGCGGCGTCGACCCACGGTCGCCACAGCAGGAAGCCGGAGAGACCGAAGAACAGCGCGACAGCGAGGTCGAGGCGACCGAGCACCGGTCCGAGGACCGGGATCTCGACGGCACTGGTCTGGAAGGCGACGTGGGTGGTCAGCACCCCGATCGCGGCGAGCGCTCGCATGCCCTCGAGTTGCGGGTAGAAGCGTCGCGAGTCGGTCGCCGGTCCGGGGGCGTCGGGATGGCGCGCCCCGGATCGGGAGTCGGTGCCCGATGATCCGACAGAGTCGGGGCTCGAGGCAGCGACGGAGTCGCGGGCGGAGTCGGTGCTGGTCATGCTGGTGACAGGGTAGCCCGGCGGCATCCACTACCCTCGCCACCATGTCTTCGGAGCCGTCCCCGGTGCCCCAGTCCGCGGTGTCAGAGTCCGCACCTCACCGCTGGTCGACCGCGGACCTGGCCGGGCCGACACTGATCTTCGTCGGCAGTTTTCTCATCGCGGTGACCATCGCGCTGCCGACGCTGCTCGTCGGCAACTTCCGCGAGATCCCGCTCAGCACCGACTTCACCACGGTCGCCACCGCCGCGGACGCGACGATCCTCGACCGCTGCTCGCTCGCCACGCCCGCGGCGCGGACCCTCGACGCCGATCTGGTCCGCCAGCAGCGGGTCGTCGCGGTACAGCCCTCCGACGAGCACCGCGTGACACTGCAGGCCGGCACCTCCGTCCAGACAGACACCCTGCGTATCGACGACCGCGAGGTCGAACCGGAGGCCCCCCGGCCCGGCAGCGAGGTCGACGCCGAGTCGTCGAAAAGGTGCAACGACGCCACGGTCAACGCGCTCAAGGACCGGGTGACGCTCGACCGGGAGACCGCCGTGCCGCAACTGTCGGCGCGCGGGGCGTCGGAGATCCAGTACGACAGCAACCAGGCACCGGTGCTGGTGCCGGACCGCCGCGGTTTCACCTACCTGCTGCCCTTCGACACCAGCCTGACCGACCACGAGTTCTTCGACGTGGTCACACGCACGACCGTGCCTCTGAGATACGACGGAGACACCGAGGTGGTCGGCAGGGATGTGGCCCGGTTCCGCGCCGAGGTCCCCGAGACCGACCTCGCGCGGGCAGCGCTCGGCCGGCCGGTGGGCACCGATGTCACCATCACCCGGCCCGCATCGTGGTTCGGCCTCGACGGGCCGCCGCGTGAGCTGACGGCCACCCTGCGGCACCGCAGTTCGTGGGATCTCGCCGTGGAACCGCGCACGGGGACGATCGTCGACGCGAAGATCACCGTCGACGAGTTCTACGCCTTCCCGGAGGGCACTCCCGGAGTGCCGGCGGACTTCCGGCTGCCCCATCTACAGGCCGCCTTCGCCTACGACGACACGACACAGTCCCAGATGTCGCGCCTGGCTTCGGATCTGGCGACGCCGATCACGATCTGGGGTCGTATCGTGCCGATCGTGACCGGCGTCCTCGGCGTCATCGCGCTGGTCGCCGGCGGTTTCCTGATCAACCCCGCGTGGCTGCCGCCGAGATTCCGGCGGACCGGTCGTGATTCCGGTGACGTGACCTAGATCAGGACGCCGCTTCTGCGGCGAGTCGGCCGAGCGTGTCCTCGAGCTGGGCCTCGGTGACGAGCGGGAACCCCACCTGTTCGAGGAGTTTCTTGTCGGTGACCTTCGACCAGTCGTAGGTGTGGCGGACCAGCGTCTCGTTGGGACCCTGGGACTCCAACTCCCACAACCACTCCCATCCGGGCGGCTCCGTACCGGCGGGGGTCGTCTTCCAGGCCAGCAGCTTGTCCTTGGCATATCCGGTGACGTGGTTGTCGGTCTTGTACTCCCCGCCCATGTGGTCGCCCTCCATGTTCATGGTGAACACGTCGCCGACCTTCTGGATCCGATCGGCGTGGTCGACGCCCCGGATGAACCCCGAACCGTCGAGCGCCTGGTGCCTCTCGGGGTTGGAGAGTACGTCGAACACCGCGTCGACCGGTGCCTCGATGACTCGTTGGACCGTGACCTGAGTACTTCCGTTGTGGCTCATCTGCCCACCCTGCCGAAACATGTGCATCTCGGCAACGTTCCTGCTGAGGCCTGCGATCAGCGGGCGAGAACCCATGTCCCGGCGGCCGCGACCGTCACCGCGACCGCCGCAGTGGCTGCGACCCCGACCACCGAGCCGGCGACGGTGAGGATGACCGTCACCTCGATCGCCACGACGATCCACGTCCCGAACGCGACACGGGTGCGATCACGGGCGATCGCCGACAACAGCACCACCTGGAGGACGGCGAGGGCGGCACCGATGTAGGCGAAGAGCCACAGCAGTGGGACGAGTTCGTCGTAGCCGTCGCCGAAGACGATCGGGACCATCGGCCCCGCGCCACCCGCCGCCAGAGTGAGCACCACGCCCACACCCGCGACCACCGTCACCGCCTGCCGAAGAGAGACCCGGGACCGGGCGGGATCGGCGAGGCGCGGATAGAAGACGACGCCGATGGCCTGCGGCAGCCAGAACGCGACCTTCGTCGCGATGGCGCCGAGCGCGTACACCCCGACCGACTCGGCGTCGAGCACGCGCGGTGAGAGCAGCAGGTCCACCGACGACGCCACGATCAGCACCAGCTGGACCTGCGACGCGCGAACCACGCTGAGGACTCCGACCGTCCCCGACGCCGCCGCGGCATGCGCCCGCTCCCCGACCCTTCCGACGACGACCCAGACGACGACGGCCGACACCGCGGCACCGAGGGTTCCGGCGAGCAGTCCACCCGCCGGACCGGCACCGACGACGAAGGCCCCGATGATCGGCATCGAGCGCAGGATCCCGACGGCGGCCAGCACCCACGACAGCGTCCGGAACTCGCCGCGTCCCTGCAGGATGCCCTGACCGGTGGCGATCAGCGCCAGCAGCGGGGCCGCGCCGAGGGCGGCGAGAGTCGTGACGACACCGGTGCGCATCAGCAACGCGACGAGCGGTGTCGCGACGGCGACCAGGACCACCACGTAGAGCGTCGTGTGGACACCCACCCGGCGCAGGCGGCGCTCGTCGCAGCCCAGGACCACCTCCCGCGCGACCACGTTCTGCAGCGCCAGGGCGGGCACACCCAGCACGAGCATCGCCGACAGCAGGACGGCGAACTCGCCGTACTCGCTGACGTCCAGGTAACGGGCGCTCGCGGCCAGATGGACCACGTACATGCAGACGTTGGCGACCATCGATCCGACGGCCACCGATCCGACGGCGCCGACGGTGCCGGCGGCGGGTCGGCGCCGTCGGCTCGGTCGGATCTGCTGCATGGCACAAGTGTGCCGAGTTGGCACCGGGTCCCGTGCACAGGGTGCTTTGCACCGGTCCTCGGGCATAGGCAACGATGGGTAGGCTGCAGAATTCACCGACGAGAGATGCCGATGTACGACGACAACACCACCGACGACGCCGAATCGACCGATGTCGGTTCGCGTATCGATCCGGTGCTGGCCCGAAGCTGGCTCCTGGTCAACGGCGCGCACTACGCGAAGTTCGAGCGCGCCGCTCGCTCGCGCGCCGACATCGTCGTCCTCGACATCGAAGACGCGGTCGCTCCCAAGGACAAGGTCGAGGCGCGCAACAACGTCGTGCGGTGGATCGGTCCGAAGGACGGTTCCGGCCCCGGTGCCGGTGAATGGGTCCGGATCAACGGATTCGGCACCCCGTGGTGGGCCGACGACCTCGCCGCCCTCGCGGAGACCGCGGTCGGCGGTGTGATGCTGGCGATGGTCGAGTCCGTCGACCACGTGACCGAGACCGCCAAACGCCTGCCCGGCCTGCCGATCGTCGCCCTTGTCGAGACTGCACGCGGACTCGAGCGGATCAGCGAGATCGCATCGGCCAAGGGCACCTTCCGCCTCGCCTTCGGCATCGGCGACTTCCGTCGGGACACCGGTTTCGGCGACAGTCCACAGACGCTGGCCTACGCGCGGTCCCGATTCACCATCGCCGCCAAGGCTGCTCACCTGCCCAGCGCGATCGACGGCCCGACGGTCGGTTCCAGCGCTCTGAAGCTGAGCGAGGCCACGGCGGTGAGCGCGGAGTTCGGCATGACCGGCAAGATCTGCCTCACCCGGTCACAGTGCGCCCCGGTCAACGAGGGCCTGTCCCCGTCACAGGATGAGATCACCTGGGCGAGGGAGTTCTTCGCGGAGTTCGAGCGCGACGGCGGCGAGATCCGCAACGGTTCGGACCTGCCACGCATCGCGCGTGCCACCAAGATCCTCGACCTCGCACGGGCCTACGGCATCACCGAGTCGGAATTCGACGACGACCCGGTGCACGCACCGGCGCCGTCGGACACCCACCACTTCTGAGCCACACGGGTCGCGGTGTTCTCCGGACGGTTGCTCCCGGCGCTCTATGTGGTGAGTGTCGTTGCGGCCGTGGCAATCCTGGGACCCCTGCTACCGGCACTGCTCGGTATCGGACCGGGATACCTGCTCTACCGGGATGCGGTGTCGACGCCGCGCACCCATGTCACCGACACCACGCTCGGCATCGGTGACCTGCCGCCGCGCGCCGTGCCGCAGGACTTCTTCGTCGCGATGGTGTCGTCGGTCGTCGACGGCGGTGTGGTGGTCGTCGCGATCTTGTTGGCCGCATTGGTCTTCGCCGGCGTCGGGTTCGGCCGGTTGGCTTTTCGTCTCGTTCCCGGCGCCGGGCGTGCCGGGGCCGTCGCCGCCGCGCTCGTGTCGATCTGGAATCCCTATGTGGCCGAACGACTCCTGCAAGGGCACTGGAGCCTGCTCGTCGGCTACGCCGCGCTGGGCTGGATTCTCGTCGCCGCATCCGATCTGCGGGAACGGCCAGATGCGGCACGGTTTCTCCGGCTCGGCGGATTGCTGGCGGCTGCCGGGCTGACGCCGACGGGTTCGGTGCTCGCCGGGATCGTGCTGGCCGTGGTACTCATCGGTCGTCCGGTCGGCCTGCGGCCCGGCCTCGTCGCTGTCGGCCTGTGGGTGCTGAGCACCCTGCCGTGGGTCGTGACGGCGGTGGTCAGCGACGCCACCACCACGTCCGCCGCGGCGGGCGTCGATGCATTCGGTCTCCGGTCCGAGCCGGGGCTGGGTCCGGTCGGGACCGTTCTCTCCCTGGGGGGCATCTGGAACGTCGACGCGGTACCCGCCAGCCGAACGATCTGGTGGGCGGCGATCGCGACGTTCTGTTCGTTGCTCGTGGTCGAGACCGGCGTCGTCCACCTCTGGCAGCGTCGGCGGATGCTCGATCCGCTGGTGCGGGCGATCGGAGCATCGGCCGTCGTCGTCGCGATCCTGCTGGTCCTCGGCACCTTCGGTCCGGGACAGTGGTTGCTGGAGTTCACGATCGAGCACGTCCCCGGCGCCGGTCTGTTGCGGGATACCCAGAAGTTCTCCGCTCTTCTCGTTCCCGGAGTCGCGCTTGCCGTGGCCGGGGCCGTGGCGGCCGCCCGTCGACGAGTCCCGTCGGGTTTCGCACTCGCCGCCATCGTGCTGCTCGTCGTGGCCCCCCTTCCCGATCTCGCCTGGGGTGTCGGTGGTTCCGTGCGGCCGGTGACCTACCCGGACGACTGGGCGGCGGTGGCTGCCATCGTGCCCGACGATCGGGGTTCGGTCGCCCTGTGGCCCACGGACACCGTGCGGCACTACCGTTTCGCCGGCGGCATCTCGCTCGATCCCGCCGCGCGGATGTTGCGGGCTCCGGTGATCGAGTCCGGCGCGCTCACCGTCGACGGCGAGGTCGTCGACCCGCCGAGTGAGCATGCGGCCGCCGTGGCGTCGGTGCTCGAAGCCGGTGGCTCACCCGCCGAACTCGCCGCGCTCGGCGTGGGATGGGTTCTCGTCGAGGATGATTCGACGCCCGAGCGACTCGCCGCAGAAGCGCGCCTCGTCCACGACGGGGAAGATCTCCGGCTGTACCGGGTCGATGATCCCGTCGAGCGGGGTGCCGGAGTGGCCGATCGGGCTCTGGCACTCGCCGCACACCTGTGGTGGGCGATGATGCTCGTGGCGGGAGTCGTGGGCGCGGCCGTCGCTAGCGTGCGAGAACGGCGTCGAACGTCTCGATGAACCCGTCGCAGGTCGCGGCCCAGGAGTAACGGCCCGCCCTGATCCTGGCGTTGCGCCCCAGTCGCTGGGTCTCGTCGGGGTTGTCGATGAGTTTTCTCGTGGCACTCACCAGTTCGTCGACGCCGTCGACGAGGAGGCCGGTGTTGCCGTCGTCGACGGAGTCGGTGAGACCGACCGAGCTGCGGTAGCCGATGGTCGGGACACCGTGCTGGGCCGCCTCGACGACCGCCAGCCCCCACCCCTCTTTGCGCGAGGGCATCAGGTGGACCTGCGCCTGTGAGAGCAGCTCGTGCTTGCGCTGCTCGCTGACGTGGCCGTGGAAGGTCACCGCGTCAACGACCCCGAGTTCGGCTGCAGCGGAACGCAATTCATCGGACCACCAGCCACCGCCGATGACGTCGAGGTACACGTCGACCCCGGAACGACGCAGCTGTGCCAGCACGGTGAGAGCGTCCTCTACCTGCTTGTGCGGGACCAGCCGGGACAAGACGCACAGACGCACCGGGCCCGAACCGCCGTCGGCTGCGCCTCCGGTGAGCAGCGCGTCGGCCGGGACCGGGTCGATACCGTTGCGCACGACCGAGATCCGCTCCGCGTCGACGCCGAGGGCGACGAGTTCGGTCTTCGACGGCGTGGACACCGTGACATAGCGGTTGCGGCGATGAATCCTCGGGGACAGTCGCGACTCGATGAACCAGCCCACCGGCCCGAGCACACGTCCGGCGACCGGCCACTGCTCGCGGTGGCAGTGGTGGACCAGTACCACCGTCGGCGCGGAGGCGACGAGGGTCGCGAAGAACGGCACCCCGTTCTGGGTGTCGACGATGACTTCGGGGTGACAGCCCCGGAGCGGGCCGAGGCCGAATCGGCCGGCCAGAATCGTCGCCAGCATGCGCGGGTACACGCTGATCCGCCCTCCGGCACGCACGAACCGCATGCCGTCGCGGTGCTCCTCACCGGCTGCCCCCGGGTAGGACGACGTCAGAAAGGTCACGCGCGCGCCGCGTCGGGCCAATTCGGCACCGACACGTTCCAGATATGTCTCACTGCCGCCGCCCTGAGGGTGGCGGGTGTCCCGCCAGCACAGCAGCAGGACGTCGGAAGGTACGCGCATCGCACGACAGCCTACCGACTGGTAACGCCAGGCCGTCGTCACACCGGGAAGCGGCGAGTTCATGATCAGGGTTCCGCCCGTCAGTGACAGACCTGCGTCGATGAGCGCGGCTGACCGTCGCCCACCGCCCGCGACTAGAGTTCTCCGACGATGACGACCACGACTTCCGGCCGGAACCGAATGGCCCGGCTGGCCACGCTGCGGCGTGCCGCCGGACTGCTGAACGACTTCCGCTTCGAGCAGTCCGACCCCGCCCGCTTCTACGGCGCACTGGCGACCGACACCGCGGACATGGTGGCGGCCTTCGTCCCCGACCTCGACGGAAAGGTCATCCTCGACGTCGGTGGGGGTCCCGGCTACTTCGCCGACGCCTTCCGGGCACGGGGCGCGCACTACATGTCGGTCGAACCGGACCCCACCGAGATGCACGCCGGCGGGCTCGAACATCGTGGGTCGGTCCGCGGATCGGGCCAGAACCTGCCCTTCGCCGACGACTGCGTCGACGTCTCCTTGTCGTCGAACGTCGTCGAACACACGTCGACGCCGTGGGAGATGGCCGACGACATGCTGCGCGTGACCCGGCCCGGGGGCGTCGTCATCGTCAGCTACACGCTGTGGTGGGGACCGTTCGGCGGCCACGAGATGGGACTCACCCATTACCTCGGCGGTCATCGTGCCGCGCGTCTCTACACGAGACGTCACGGTCACCCCCCGAAGAACCTGTTCGGGACGTCGCTGTTCGCCGTTCACGCCACCGATGGCCTGCGCTGGGCGCGATCGGTGACCGACCGGGCCGATCTCCTCGCCGCCTTCCCTCGCTACATCCCCCGCTGGATGTGGTGGGTCATGCGCGTCCCCGGCCTGCGTGAGGTCCTCGGCACGAACCTCGTGCTGGTGCTGCGCAAGCAGTAACACCTAACGCAAACCCACGCTTTTTCGGCAAATCCGGCACCCGCGCGGGTGGTGGATATGCCGAAAAAGGGTGGGTTTGCAGGCCCGCCTACTCCGCCGAGAGGTCCGCGGTGCAGTTCAGCGTGCCGCCCTGACTGGTCGCGGTCGCGAGTTGTTCGCCGTCGACGAGGATGCTGCAGGTCACCGGGCCGCGGACGACGATGGCCGAGAGGGTCGCCTTCGGCCCCTTCACGGTCACCCGCTGCGACCAGGGCGACCCGGTGGCCGCGATGACCGTCGGCGCGCCGCCGCCCTTGCTGAAGCTGAGCGCGACCACATCTCCGTTGCCGGTGAGCTGGTAGGTCACCGTCGCCGGCCCCGGCTTCTTGCTCGGACTCGACGTCGTCTCCTCGGTCGTGGTCGTGGTGGTCGGGGACGAGCTCGTCGTCGTCCGCTCGCTGGTGGTGGTCGTCGACGACGAGGACGCCGCAGCGGTCGAGGAGTCGTCTCCGCCGGACTTCGTGACCAGCACGACGACCAGACCGAGGATCACCAGGGCAGCCAGGGCGACCAGCGCGAGACCGATGGTGCGGCCCTTCGACGACCCGTGCGGGGGTTCGCCGCCCTGCGGCGCGTCGTACGGCGACGCTCCATAGGGCGACGCCGCCGTGTACTGAGGATCCGCGTACTGGGGTTCCGTGTACTGGGGTTCCGTGTACTGGGGTCCGGGGTGGGGCTCGGTGTACGGCCCGGGATACGGCTGACCTTCGGGATGCTGGGTGTAGGCCTGCGACGGGGGCGCCGAGGGGTCGTAGTCGGGATCGAACTGTCGGGTCTCCGGCGGATTGTTCCGCGGATCGTTCGGATCGCCCTGGGGTGGTCGGGTCATGCCGACGATTCTGTCATCCGGATCCTGATATCGGCCTGTGACCACGCGGCCCGGGCAGAACCCGGGCCGCGTGACATCCGGATCAGGAGCAGAGCGTCACAGATCGGCGATGGCCTCGAGCGGCCCCGTCCGGGCCGCTCGGACCGCGGGCCACAGAGCCGCCAGCACACCGACCACCGCCGACGCGACCAGCGTGATCACGATCAGCGACCACGGGATCACCGGCGCACCCAGACCCCAGGCGGCGAGCGTCCGCACGAGCGCCACGCCGATGAGCGTTCCCAGAACCACACCGACCACGGCACCGAAGATCGAGATCAGCACGGACTCCAGATAGATCGAACGACGCACCTGGCCGCGCACCATGCCGATCGCGCGCAGCATGCCGATCTCGCGCTTACGTTCCACCACCGACAACGCAAGGGTGTTGATGATGCCGAGCACCGCGATCAGCAATGCCAGTCCGAGCATCGCGTAGAGCGTGCCCAGCATCTGGTCGATCTGGGCGGAGATCTGTCCCTTGAACTGGTCGCGGTCCTTGACCTGGACGGTCAGGTACCCGGCGGTCGCGTCCTCGAGGCCGGTGCGCAAGGTGTCCAGATCGGCACCCGCCTCGGCCTTCACGAAGACCGTGACGTCGAAACGCGCCGCCGGCGGGACCAGCCGGTCGTAGACCGCGGGCCCGACGACCCACGGCTGAAGGGCCTCGTTGTCGGCGTACACACCGGCGATCGGGACCTGGACCTGCTCGCCCACGGGCGAGGTGAAGTTCAGGACCTGACCGCGTTCCCAGCCCTTCGTCATGGCCGTGCGATGACTGATCAGCATCCCGTCATCCGGCAGCGCCGTCGACGCGCCGTCCTCCATGTCCATGACCGTCACGTCGCTGAGCGGACCACCGAGCGCCGAGAAACCCTGCACCGGCTGATCGTCGACCTTCGCCTGCACGACGCCGAACGAGACCACCTCGCCGACGCCCGGCACGTTCTTCACCGCGGGTGCCACCGTGGGTGGCAACGGTCCCTGGTTGGTCCCCGCGAGGATGTAGTCGGCGGTGATCCCGGAGTCGACCGCCTCGTCGACCGTGCCCTTGAACGACTGGCCGAGTGTGCCGATGATCGCCACCAGCATCAGCCCCAGGGTCAGCGCGAACGCGGTCGCGGCCGAACGTCGGGGATTGCGAACGGCATTGGTGCGCGCGAGTCGTCCGATCGTGCCGAACGGTGCGCCGACCGCGCGGCCGAGCACCCCCACGAACGGCCGTGCGACCGCCGGCCCGACCAGCACCGCGGCCAGCACCAGGCCGGCCGCGCCCGCACCGACCGTCAGAGCCGGTCCGGAGCCCTCGTCCATCGCGCCGACGACGATGGCCACGATCGAAGCCAGGCCGATGACCGCACCGATGACGGTGCGGTTGCGCAACGACGCCGATCCCTCGGCCGCCGATGCGCGCATCGCCTCCACCGGCGGCACCCGTGCGGCGCGAGCCGCGGGCACCCAGGCGCTGACCATCGTGACGACGACGCCGACCAGGATGCCGGCGAGCACCGCGCCGGGCCCGATCGTCAGCTCACCCTCCGGCAGACCCGACGTCGCACTGGTGAATGCCTTGAGCACGGCGGCCAGGCCGATGCCGATGGCCAGGCCCAGCACTCCGCCGATCACGCCGACGACGAACGCCTCGAAGAGGACCGACCGCGACACCTGACGCTGGCTCGCGCCGACCGCCCGCAGCAGCGCGAACTCGCGGTTACGCTGCGCGACGATCATCGAGAAGGTGTTGTAGATGATGAAGGTGCCGACGACCAGACCGATCGCCGCGAACGCCAACAGGATGTACTGGAAGATCTGCAGGAACTCGTTGACCTGCGCCTTCTGGTCCTCCCGCACCTGATCGCCGGTCCGCACGTCGTACAGGTCGGCGTCGGCGCCGAGGAGGGTTCGCACCCGCTCCTGCAGTTGCTCCGGCGAAACCCCGGCGACGGCCGACATGTCGACGAGCCCGACGTGCTTGCCGTCGCTGAACAGACGCGACGCGGTCGCGGCGTCGAACTGCGCGTTGACGTACCCGCCGGTCGAGGTGGGGAGATCGATCAGCCCGACGACGGTGACATCGAGTGGGACGGCGTTGCCCTGGCCGATCACGACCTTGGTCTTCGACCCGACCTTCAGCCCGGCTTCCTCGGCAGCCGAGGAGTTCAGCGCGATCTCACCGGCATTGGCGGGGCCGCGGCCGCCCGGCATGATCCGGGACTCATCGGGATCGAGCGCCTCGCTCTCCGGGATGTAGGTGGTGCCGACGCTCGGGGCACCGCCGGTCTGGATGGCCTTGCCGCCCGAATCGGCAACGGTGATCAACCCGTTGTTGTTGACGACGAGCTTGTCGATGCCGAGTTCGGCACGCTGGGCGCGCAGCTGGTCGACGACCGACAGCGGAACGCCGGGCGACTGCCGGTCGGCAGGCGTCACCTCGACCGCCACGCCCTGCGCAGCGCTGTCGAAGATGTCCGTGAAGGCCTTCGAGATGGAGCTGGTGAACACGATCGATCCGACGACGAACGACGTGCCGAGGACGATCGAGAAGAGGGTCAGGAACAGACGGAGCTTGTGCGCCCGCAGGTTTCGTAGCGAAACCCGGCGCATCACCGATGACGACGCCACGGCTCAGAGCGCTCTGGAGGTCTCGGCGGGAGCCGAGGTGGACGGGGCATCGGCGTGGTGGACAACGTCGAGGTTCTTCATGACCTCGAAGACGTCGTCGGCACTCGGCCGCGCGAGCTCCTGCACGATCTGCCCGTCGGCGAGGAACACCACGCGGTCGGCGTACGACGCCGCGCGCGGGTCGTGGGTCACGATGACGACGGTCTGCCCGAACTCGTCGGTGGCGGCACGCAGGATCGAGAGAACCTCACCCGACGACCGGGAGTCGAGGTTGCCGGTGGGCTCGTCGCCGAAGATGATGGCCGGCTTGCCGATCAGTGCCCGGGCACACGCCACGCGCTGCTGCTGACCGCCGGACAGCTCGCTGGGCAGGTGCGAGAGCCGGTCGGTGATACCGAGTCGCTCGGTGACCGCGTCGAACCATTCGGTGTCGACCGCCCGGCCGGCGATGTCGACCGGAAGGGTGATGTTCTCTTTCGCGGTGAGCGTCGGCACCAGGTTGAACGCCTGGAAGACGAACCCGATGCGGTCGCGGCGCAGCATCGTCATCGCCTTGTCGGACAGTGCGGTCAGATCGGTGTCGCCGATGAAGACACGGCCGTCACTCGCGACGTCCAGGCCCGCCAGACAGTGCATCAGCGTCGACTTGCCCGACCCCGACGGCCCCATGATGGCGGTGAACTCGCCCGCGCGAAACGAGATGGAGACGCTTTTCAGCGCCTCCACGGCAGTGTCGCCCGTGCCGTACCTCTTGGACAGGTTCTCCGCACCCGCAGCCATTCCGTGTTTCGGCTCTCCGGCATCGCGGGCGGCCTCATCAGTCGTCGTCATGCCCTCAACGGTGCCAAATCCGACGACGATGCGCTATCAGGTAATCCCCTGACACCACCCTGAGGCGGTGATTGTCACACTCGTCCCCCCGGCTCCTCGAGTAGCCCCGGAGCCTGCGGAGGGGCGAAACTTTCACACCAAGCAACCCCATGCCGGTTGAGCCGACACCGAGCGCAGCGAGGCGTCGCGTCACCCATGCCGGTTGAGCCGACACCGAGCGAAGCGAGGCGTCGCGTCACCCATGCCGGTTGAGCCGACACCGAGCGAAGCGAGGCGTCGCGTCGAAACCCGCCCGCCACCACACCCCACCGTCCGGCTCGACCAGCACGGCGCGAGGTTTCGACGCGGTGGCTCGCTCCGCTCGCTACCGGCTCAACCAGCAACCCCGATCGCCGCTCGCGGAGGGACGTCAAAGTTACTTCGGCAGCTGGACCTCGAACGAGTGGACGCGGGTGGGCGATCCGGCGTTCTGGGAGACGACGAGCAGCGTTCGGCTGCGCTTCTTCGCGTACGGGGTGTCGGGGTGCCAGTTGCCCCACGCGAGGCCCGACATGTCGCCGGTGGCCAGACGCGGCGTGCCGGTCGTGGAGAAGATCCGACGCTTGGGCATCGCCCTCTCCTTGCCGGAGAGCTTCTTCTTGCCGGTCACCGACGTCGCGTCGCGGGTGGTGGTCCAGAAGATGTTCGTCAGCGTGCCCGCTCCGCGTTCGAGGACGAGGAAGTCGGTGGAGTTGATGGCCAGCACGTCGGCGGCCACCTTGTCGCCGTCGGTGCGATAGACGAACTCGCGATCGGTCTTGCCGAAGGTGAGCAGACGCGCCGACGTGCGTCCGTCCTGCTTGAGCCCGCCCGCGGTGAGCACCGAGACCTGACCCTGCGGCCCGACCGCGAGGCCGGTCAGCCCACGCTGCCCGGCCACACCCGACTTGGACGCCGGGCGCCACGCGGCGGGCAACCGCAGGTCGCGGACGAACTGGCCGAGCGGGCCGATCTGCCGGACGAACTGGTTGTTGCCACCGCTGACGACGGTGTAGCCGCCGTTGGTCTTGCGGATGCCTTCGAACTGCGCACCGCCGGGCAGCAGGGGCACGAACCACGGACCGAGGACCGTGCCACCACCGTTGAGCGCGGGTCGGCCAACGAATGACGCTGTCTCCGAGGAGTATCCGATGCGGGCGGTGAAGAACCGTGCAGGGAGAACGTCCTCCGCGATCAGCGCGTACTGCCCGTTGGCGGTCCGGTCCAGTCCGGTGATCCGGTTGAACGTCGGAACGAAGTCGCCGAGCGTCGTCGTGTCGGTGTAGTACGCGCCGACGCCGGCGCCGGAAGCCGGTGCGGCAGAGGCAGGTTGAACTGCGAGCGGAGAGGTCAGCCCGAGTACACAGGCTCCGACGATCGTGGCCCCCCACAAACGTAGTTTCATGAGAGGCACGATACCTCAACCGTCACATCAGCCCCGGACCGAACCAACCGAGCGGTCGCCGATCAGGCGAGTCGATGCTTCAAGGCATCCAACTCGTCACGCAGCGAGGTGGGGAGCTTGGGACCGATGAACTCGAAGAGCTCCTCGATCGACGGGATCTCCTCGCGCCACTCGTCGGCGTTGAACGCCAAGGCCTCGGCGACGTCGTCCGCCGGCACGTCGAGCCCGGAGACGTCGATGTCCTCCGGCTTGGCGACGATGCCGATCGGGGTCTCGACGCCCTCCGCCTCACCCTCGATGCGACCGATGATCCACTTCAGCACGCGGCTGTTCTCACCGAATCCGGGCCACAGGAAGCGCTTGTCGTCGCCGCGACGGAACCAGTTGACGTAGAACACCTTCGGCAGCTTGGATTCGTCGGCGTTCTTGCCGATGTTCACCCAGTGCTGCAGGTAGTCACCGACGTGGTAGCCCATGAACGGCAGCATCGCCATCGGGTCGCGACGCACGGTGCCGACCTTGCCCTCGGCCGCCGCGGTCTGCTCCGAGCCGACGGTGGCGCCCATGAAGACGCCGGTCTGCCAGTCGCGGGCCTCGGTCACCAGCGGGACGGTCGTCTTGCGACGGCCGCCGAACAGGATCGCCGAGATCGGCACGCCCTTCGGGTCGTCCCACTCGTCGGCCAGCGACGGGCACTGTGCGATCGGGGTGCAGTAACGCGAGTTCGGGTGGGCGGCATTGTGATCGGACTCCGGGGTCCAGTCGTTGCCGAGCCAGTCGGTGAGGTGCGCGGGCGCCGGACCGTCGATGCCCTCCCACCAGATGTCACCGTCGTCGGTGCGGGCGACGTTGGTGTACAAGGTGTTTCCGGCCTCGATGGTCTTCATCGCGTTCGGATTCGAGTCGTAGCTGGTACCCGGGGCGACACCGAAGAAGCCGAACTCCGGGTTGATCGCGTAGAGACGGCCGTCCTCGCCGAAGCGCATCCAAGCGATGTCGTCGCCGACGGTCTCGGCCTTCCAGCCCGGAATGGTGGGCTGCAGCATCGCGAGATTCGTCTTGCCACAGGCACTCGGGAAGGCCGCGGCGATGTAGTAGACCTTGTTCGCCGGGCTGGTCAGCTTGAGGATGAGCATGTGCTCGGCCATCCAGCCCTCGTCGCGGGCGATGACCGACGCGATGCGCAGGGCGTAGCACTTCTTGCCGAGCAGCGCGTTGCCGCCGTAACCCGAACCGTACGACCAGATCTCGCGGGTCTCCGGGAAGTGGGTGATGTACTTCTCGGTGTTGCACGGCCACGGCACGTCGGCCTGGCCGGGCTCGAGGGGAGCGCCCACCGAGTGCAGCGCCTTCACGAAGAAGCCGTCGTCGCCGAGGAGCTCGAGGACACGCGGACCGACGCGGGTCATGATCTTCATCGAGAGGACGACGTACTCGGAATCGGTGATCTCGACGCCCAGCTTGGGGTCGTCGGAGTCCAGCGGGCCCATGCAGAAGGGGATGACGAACATCGTGCGGCCGCGCATCGAGCCCCGGTACAGCTCGGTCATGGTGGCGCGCATCTCGGCGGGCTCGACCCAGTTGTTGGTCGGGCCGGCATCCTCTTCGGACTCCGAGCAGATGTAGGTCCGCGACTCGACGCGTGCCACGTCGGCGGGGTCGGAGCTGGCGAGGAAGGAGTTCGGCTTCTTCTCCTCGTTCAGCTTGACGAGGGTCCCGGCCTTCACCAGGGCGGCGGTGAGGCGCTCCCACTCCTCGTCGCTGCCGTCGGACCAGACGACCCGATCGGGCTGGGTCAGCTCGGCGACCTCAGTGATCCAGGCCAACAGACCCTGATGTTTGGTCGGCGCGCTGCTCGGGTCCAGTCCGGGAATGGTGGCTGCGGTCATCGTTGGGGCCTCCTGCGAGCATGTGACCTGCTGGAATGGTCACCGGTCAGTCGTCTAGGTGTTCAGGATACGTGTACCGAGCGGACGTTAGGTGTGGGGGCCTGCGACTGCGGGTTATCCCACACTCCTCCGATATGGGACCAAAGTCCCTGGAAGACGACCATCGGCCGGCTCCCGAGCAGCTCAGCCGATGCGTCCCGAACCGCCGGAAATCCACTCACCGGTGTCCGGGTCGAGCACGGCCGAGCGGAATCCGCCGTCGGCACCGATCTCGGTGATCTTGTCGACCTGGCCGTCCCGGTCGCTGTCGGTGTACACGGTGAACCCGTCCGGACCGTTGCGGGTCAGCGAGTCGTTGACCCCGTCGTTGTCGGTGTCGACCTCCGCCGGCCCGAGGTCCCAGATCCGGCCGTCCTCGTGCATCCACAGATGGTCGTCGAGGTCGTCGGCGGGCGATTCCGCGTGGATCGCGGCAACCGAGTCCACGTGTGGATCGAGGCCGGTACCGGGTAGGTCTCCGGTCGCGAACGGTCCACCCGGCGCGGACGCCCCGGCGTCGGGGTGACCGGCGTCGAACGGGTCGGAACCCGCGTCGTCGTCGAAGATCGAATCCATCTCTCGCTCACCTGGTCCTGTCGTCGCCGTTGCTGCGGTCGTCTGGGCCGGCCGGATCGTTCGTGCCGGGGTCGGGCTTTTCTGTGGAGCCGGTCGGGCGCGGTCCGTCCGACTCGTCGGCCCGCAACCCCTCGGAGCCCCACAACCACTCGGAGCGGGCGACCAGTTCGCGGCGGATGCCCTCGGCACGGTCACGGCGGATACGCGTCTCCTGCTGCCCGGCCCCGCTGCGCAGCCGCCGGATGTCGTCGTCGATCTCCGCGACCTGCTCGGTCGTCCGCCGTGCCCGACGTTCGTGGGCGCGAGCGATCTGTCCCGCTGTCCGGGTCTCGGCTGCGGAGAACCGCAACCCGAGCTGATGGTCGAGTGCGGAGCGAGCGACCGCGAGCCGTTCGGAGACACGGGTCAGGCGATCGGCACGATCCAGCGCGCCGCGTCGGACGCGGATGACCCAGACCGCCACGCCGATCCCCAACAACAGGGTCAGCGGCATGCTGATCCATTGCAGGGTCTGCACCGAGGCCATCGGTGCGACGACGAGGCGTCCGACACCCAGGCCGGTGGAGGCGCCGATGACGACGAGCAGCGCGTCCTCCGCACCACCTCGGCGCCGCCGGTTGCCCGGCCCGTCGGCAGGCAGCGGGGTGTCGGACCAGGGCTCCCGCGGGGACGGTTCGGGGTCGAGACCCACCAGTGCCGTGGCCGCGACCTCGTCGATGCGCTCGTCGGCGTCGCGGCGGATGTCCTCGGCGAGGTCGGCCCACCGGGTGTCCAACCACGACCGGTGCTCGGCGTCGTCGACCTCCGGAGCATGGTCGGCGGCCGCCGCGAGTTCGCGGACACGCGACTGGAGCTCGGCCGAGCACTGCGCCCGGGCTCGGGCGAGGCCGGCTCGCACGGCGGCGAGACGGTCGATCCGGCCGCGATCCCGCGACGACAGCAGCCGACGACGCGCACTCATCAGGTCGTCGAGCGTTCCGGAGGAGTCGGTGCCGGTTCCCGCGTCGGCGTCGGCCAGCAGATGCTCGACGGCCCCGACGCCGGCCGCGACCCGGGCCCGTTCGAGGCGCAACGCATCGGGGGCCGCGTGCGCCTCGCGTATCCAGTCGACCAGCGCGTCGACGCCTGAGTCGACGACGTCTCCGCCGAGTGCCGCTGCCGCCGACACCCCGAACACCGGCATCGTCCCGAACGGATCGAGGGTCGTGCGGTGGGCCCGCACGATCCTGGGCCATTCCCAGAAGGCGTCGATCTTGGTGCACACGAGCGCGACGGTCCCGATCTGGGCACGCACCTGCTCGACGAGGTGTCGTTCCTCGTCATCCACCGACGACGAGGGATCGACGACGACGAGCGCGACACCCGGCCGGGTTCCGCTGTCGGGTCCGGGTTCCCGGGCCTGAACGTCCCGGGCGTGGATCTCGAGGCCGGGGGCCAGTTCGCGGATGGCGTCGACGAGCGTGCGCACCCCGGCCCCCTCGGTCCCGACCACCAGGACCCCGGACCCGGAACCGACGTGTGCGGCGTCGAACCCGGTCAGTTCGCGCGTCGCCTCGAGGATGCGGGTACTCACCCGAGACCTCCCGCCGCCAGCAGCCGTTCGGCGTTCTCCCGGTCACACCCGCCGGCCGCCGCGCGTTCGAGTTCGGCGCGGATCTCGACCTCGCGCCAGAACCGGACGCGACCGACGCGGTCGGAGATCTCCGTGGTGAGCTGCGGAACCCCGCTGATCGCGTGCAACGCACGATTGAGCGCCGACGCGTCGGCCGCCATGTCCGATCCCTCGGCGATGAGCCGCAGCGCGGTGTCGATCCCGAAGGCGTCGATGCGGCGCAACAGCCCCTGCCGCAGGATTCGCTCCTCCGATCCCGGCGCGCCGACGAGGAATCGCCCGGCCATCGACGGCATCTCGGCCCCCTCGGCGGCCAGCCTCGCGAGGGCGGTGAACTCCGTCGCGTCGAGGTCGGCGCAGGCCAGCAGCTGGGAGACCGCGTGGACGGGCAGGCCGAGTTGTGTCGAGGACCGATTCGCGGCGTCGACCGCGGCGTCCCAGTCGGGATGTGTGTCCGCCTTGCCCAGGACCACCACGACGCGGTCGGCCGGCAACGATCGCAGCAATTCGTGATCGGCCCGGCGCGGCGGCCCGGCCAGCACGAGAACCCAGAGGTCGGCGTCTGCGGCCGCGCGGGCGTCCTCGCCCGGGCCAATCACCGTCAGCGCCAGCCGCTCGCGCAGGGCGCGGGCCATCGTGTCGCGTCCGACGCCCGGCCTGCCGACCACCTGCACATGCAGCGGCCGTAGAAACCGTCGTCCCGCCGCGGAGAGGATCGGGACCAGAGGCGACGACGGCTCGACGAGCCCGGCGAGTCCGCCCTGTTCAGCGGCCATGGACAGGGAGTTCCGGTCCGGCCGTGGCGCTGGTGACGCATTCGTCGATGTGCCCACGTCCGCCCCCACGTCTCCATGCCCTTCTCCACCCGACATCCCGCGTGTTCCGCGGCTGGCCCGAGACTAATCCCGATTCACCCCGATGGGCGTCCTGACCTCCACATCCCCGTCAACTGGCCGTTCTGTCCCCACGAACTCGCTGCCACTTGACGGACACGCCTACCCGCGACTTCGTGGAAATGCCACGATGCGCAACGATGGACGGGTGAACAACAGCGCTGACAGGTCACGGTTGTATCCCCGCGTGACGAGCTTCCGATTCCGCCGGGGGACCTTGACGACCGGGCAGCAACGCAATTGGGAGACCCTCTGGCCCGTCCTCGGCCGCGACCTCGAGATCGGCCCGGAACGCATTCCCGAACCCCAGCTCGACCTGAACGCCATGTTCGGCCGGGACGCCCCCAAGGTGCTGGAGATCGGCAGCGGCACGGGAATCTCGACCGCGGCGATGGCCGAAGCCGAACCCGACGTCGACGTGGTGGCGGTCGAGGTCTACAAGCCCGGCCTGGCCCAGCTGCTCGGTCTCATCGACCGCAACGAGCTGACCAACGTGCGGCTGATCCGCGGCGATGCGTCGATCGTCCTGAGGGAGCTGATCCCGTCGTCGAGCCTCACCGGCGTCCGCCTGTTCTTTCCCGACCCCTGGCCCAAGTCGCGTCACCACAAGCGCCGGTTCGTCCAGACGGGCACACTGGAGCTGATTGCCGACCGCCTCGTCCCCGGCGGCGTGCTGCACATCGCCACCGACCACGCGGGTTACGCCGAGTGGATCGCCGAGAAGCTCGCCACCCAGGACGCCGACGCCCCGCATGTCGTGCAGCTGACCCGCGAGTCCCCGATCCTCCTGGAGCGGCCGACGACGAAGTTCGAGGGTCGGGCGGAGCGAGAGGGCCGGTACGTCAGCGAGTTCGTGTACACGCGGCCCATCCCGCCGGCCTCCGCGTCCGGCGACACCACCGACGGGAGCCCGGCATGACCGACCAGAGCCCTGCCGGATCCCCTGGCGGATTCGCGGACACCATCTCGGGCCAGACCGGCACGCGCCGGATGCTGCTGGTCTGGGATGCGCCCAACATGGACATGGGCCTCGGGGCCCTGCTGGGCGGCCGTCCGACGGCTGCACACCGCCCTCGATTCGACGCGCTGGGCCGGTGGTTGCTGCACCGGACCGCAGATGTGTCAGCTCTCACGGAGGGTGAGAGCGGCGTCGAGCCCGAGGCGACCGTCTTCACCAACATCGCCCCAGGTAGCGCAGACGTTGTGCGTCCCTGGGTGGACGCCCTCCGCAACGTCGGTTTTGCGGTGTTCGCCAAGCCGAAGCTGTCCGATGACAGCGATGTGGACTCCGACATGCTCGACCACATCGAACTTCGCAGGCACACTGTTGGACTAGCCAGCGTGATCGTGGCGTCCGCCGACGGTCAGGCATTCCGCGAGCCGCTCCTCGAAGTGGCCGCCGACGGGGTGCCCGTCACCGTCATCGGTTTCCGCGAACACGCCAGTTGGGCCCTCACCACCGAGGAACTGGAGTTCGTCGACCTCGAGGACATCCCGGGCGTGTTCCGGGAGCCGCTGCCCCGCATCGGGCTGGACTCGCTTCCGGACGAAGGCGCCTGGCTCACACCGTTCCGGCCGCTCAGCGCGCTACTGCGCTGACCGCGCGCGGTGCCTCGTCGGATGACGCCGAGGGGCTCGCTGAGGGTGTCACCGACCCCACACCTCAGGGATCACTCAGGCAACACTGTCAAGATCTCACCGAGAACTGACAGAATCGCGACCGGCACCGTTCACCCCCGGCACGGCGCGCGTCGCGGCGCACCGACGGCCCGACACCCCTGGACCGCGGCCGGCGCCCGACACGTCGCACACGAAAGGACATCAGCGTGTTCCGAGTAATCGGCACATTCGTGTATCGAATGCGCTTCCTCGTCATCGCGGTGATGATCGCACTGATGGCGGGACTCGGACTATACGGCCTCGACCTCAGCAAGCATCTGAGTCAGAGCGGTTGGTTCGACCCCACGTCGGAATCCGATCTCGGCGCCCGCTACGCCGACAAGGCACTCGGCCGCGATCACACGTCTGATGTCATTCTGCTGGTCACGCCACCAGAGGGCACACGGGTCGACGACCCGGCCTTCGGGAAAAAGGTGGAGACCTTCGTCGAAGACCTGATCGCCACCCACCCCGACATCGTCGGGCGCGCCGACCCCGGCCTCTACGACCCGTTCCTCGTGCAGCCGGCACAGAGCGCGGTCCAGGCGCGACTGTTCACCCCGGACAAACGTCAGGCCTTTATCAGCATCGGCGTCGCCGGTGACGACGACACCACGGTGCTGGCGAACTACAACACCATCGAACCGTTCTTCGACGACATCGCCGAACGCTTCGACATACCCGGCGCCACCTTCGAGCTCGCCGGCCTGCAACCCGTCGCCGGGTCGATGGCCGACGGCATGGACAAGGACATCAAGCGCGCCGAGGTCATCGCGCTGCCGGTGGTCGCGCTCATGCTGTTCTTCGTGTTCGGCGGCGTGGTCGCGGCGTGTCTGCCGGTCCTGATCGGCGGCCTGACGATCGCGGGATCGCTGGGCATCATGAAGATCCTCGCGCTGACCACCGAACTCAACATCTTCGCGCAGTCCGTGGTGACGCTGATCGGTCTCGGCATCGCCATCGACTACGGCCTGTTCATCGTGTCCCGCTTCCGCGAGGAACTCGGCGAGGGCTATTCCACCAAGGCGGCGGTCCGAAGAACCGTGATGACCGCGGGCCAGACCGTGGTGTTCTCGGCGACGATCATCGTCGCCGCCCTCGCCTGCCTGCTGATCATGCCCCAGGGATTCCTCAAGTCGGTGGCCTACGGCGCCATCGCGTCGGTCTCCCTCGCCGCGATCCTGTCGATCACGGTGTTGCCGGCGATCCTGGCCATCCTCGGGCCGCGGGTCAACATGCTGTCGATCAGCACCATCCTCAAGTTCACCGCGATCCCGCTGGTCCGGCGCTTCTCGACCGAGGAACGCGCCGTCGCACTCGAGAACCGGTTCTCCGGCCGGATGAAGACCAGCCAGGAAGTCGAGAACGGCTTCTGGGGGCGTCTCGCCACGTGGGTGATGAAGCACCCGGTGAAGACGGCGATCCCGACCGTCCTCCTCCTGCTGGCTCTGACGATCCCGTTCGGGAGCATCCAGTTCGGCGGCATCAGCGAGAAGTTCCTGCCGCCGGACAACTCGGCTCGTGTGGCCCAGGAGAAGTTCGACGAGTACTTCCCCAGTGAGCGCACCGAGGCGGTCAAGCTCGTCATCGTCTACGACCAGACGAACCAGGAAGACCAGAACAAGCTGGAGGCCATCGCACGGCAGGCCGACCAGGTCCCTGGTTTCACCAACAAGTTCAGTGACCCCGACAAGGCCGGCTTCGGCGCGTACGACGCCGAGAAGTACCCGAACGTGGGCGTCTACCAGGTCTCGGCCGGTCTGGTCGATCGCACCAAGGCCGCCCAGGCAATCGATCAGCTCCGTGCGATCGACACCCAGGGCCTCACGATGTACGTGACGGGCACCCCGGCTCTCACCCAGGACTCGATCGACGCGCTGATGAACCGGTTGCCCCTGATGGCGATCATGCTGGTCCTCATCACCGGCCTGCTGATGTTCCTGCAGTTCGGTTCGCTCGTCCTGCCGATCAAGGCGGCACTGATGACCGCGCTCGGCCTCGGTGCGACGCTGGGCATCCTGACCTGGATCTTCGTCGACGGCCACGGCTCCGGCCTCGCGAACTTCACCCCGGGTCCGCTGTTCGCGGCGATCCTCGTGCTGATCATCGCGATCATCTTCGGTCTCTCCACCGACTATGAGGTGTTCCTGCTCTCCCGCATGGTCGAGGCCAGACAGCGGGGCGCGAGTACCACCGAATCGATCCGTAGCGGCATCGCCCACACCGGCGGGATCATCACCGCGGCGGCCGCGATCCTGGTCGTCGTGACAGGTGCGTTCAGCCTGTCCGACATCGTGATGATGAAGTACATCGCGTACGGCATGATCGCGGCGCTGATCCTCGATGCCACCGTGATCCGCATGCTCCTCGTGCCGTCGGTCATGAAGCTCCTCGGCGACGACTGCTGGTGGGCACCCCGCTGGATGCAGACCGTGCAGCGCAAGATCGGTCTCGGCGAGGCCGTACTCGAGGACGAGCCCGACGAGCAGCGCGACTCCGGCGTGGCACGCAAGATGAGTGCGGGCACGCTGGTGGCGGAGGCCCCGACCTCGGTCATGGCCGCGGCCCGGCCGCGTACCGTTCCCGCGGGCGCCGCACCGGCTCGACGCGGAGTGCCCGGCCGCGATGGACGACAGCCGGTTCCCCCGCGTCCGAATGCGCCCGCGTCCAACGCGCCCATCACCAACGCGCCCGCGTCGAGCGCACCGATGACCAACGCACCGATGACACCGACGCGCCGGCCCGGCGCCCCTGCGCAGCGCAGCGGCGGACCGGGTCCCGTGACCCCCTCACCCATGCCCGCGGAGGCCCCCGGGCGCGCGGTCACCGGTCGCGTGGGCCCGTCGACACCGCCGACCGCACAACCGTCCGGCGATCAGGCCTCGCCTGCACCCGAGGCACCGCGGCCCGAACGGCGCCCGACGGCGTCGTACCGGCGACCGGGTCTGGCCAAGGGTGACCGTCCCGACACCGGTGGGTGGACCCTCGGCGAGGGCGGCATCCGCCTCGGCGACGCCGCACCGCGCGCGAACGGTGAACGCCCGACGAGTACCACTCCCCCGCCGGTCCCGACGCCGCCGGTCCCGACACCGCCACCGGCAGCCGCTCCGGCGCGCGACACGGGTTCGCGGTCGCCACTGGGTCGACGCCCCAGCCTCGACGACGCGGGTCGCCGTCCGCTGGCCGCCTCGGTGTCGCCGGAGAACTCGACACCGACGACCCGTGGTCGCCGGACCTCGGGGCCGTCGCCGATGGAGCGTGGGCTGAGCCCGGACGTCACTCCGGCGGCCACCCCCCGGCCGGGAACCGGCGCCCCTGCCGGCCCGCCGTCAGGGGACGCCGACTCCGGCCGTCGCCGGCCGCGCACCGACCGGCACGCCCGATCGGACGAGTCCGGTGACGAGTCCCAGATCAGCGTGCAGGAACTGCTGAAGCGGAGCCGCTCCGAGAAGTGAACAGCGAGAAGTGATCGCCGACGGTCGGTGGAGTTCGCCTCCACCGACCGTGGTGTATCCGGCTATGAATCCCATGGACTCGCGGATCAATTCGGGATGGGCCGGAACTGGGCATTGCCCCGATGTGACTGCGCCCACATCGTGGGCAGGATGTCTGCCAGCACACCAACGCTGGAGGGACAGCCCGCATGAACTCTTCGACCTGGACGTCTCCGGAGCATCGCCGCAGCGTGCTCTGGATCGTCACCCTCGCCGCCGTCGCCATCGTCTTCGACGGCTACGACCTCGTCGTCTACGGGACGGTCCTGCCGACTCTGCTCGATGACCCGGGACAGCTGGGCGAGCTGACCCCGGCGACCGCCGGCGCGCTCGGGTCCTACGCGCTCATCGGCGTGATGATCGGCGCTCTGGCCGCCGGCGCGTTCGGTGACCGGGTCGGCCGGCGTCGGATGATGTTGGTCAACATCGTCTGGTTCTCCGTCGGCATGGCGGCGACCGCCCTGGCCACCGACCTCGTCTCGTTCGGAATCCTGCGCTTTCTCACCGGGATCGGGATCGGCGGCCTGGTCGCGACCGCGGGAGCGATGGTCGCCGAGTTCGCGCCGGCCTCCAAGCGGAACCTGTTCAACGCGATCGTCTACAGCGGGGTCCCGGCGGGCGGCGTCCTCGCGTCCGTGCTGGCAATGCTGTTCGTCGATCAGATCGGGTGGCGCGGCCTGTTCTGGATCGGGGCACTGCCGCTCGTGACGCTGCTCCCGCTCGCGGTGCTGAAGATGCCCGAGTCCCCGCAGTGGCTCGCCGCACGCGGACGGTATGAGGAAGCCCGCGAGATCAGCACGCACACCGGGATTCCGGTGGATCTACGGACACGCCACCTTCGCCAGGAGCCGGCACCGGCTCCGGTGAAGCTCGGCTTCGCCGCCCTGGTGACGCGCCGGTTCGCCGTGCCGACGCTGCTGCTGGGAACGATGAGTTTCGTCGGCCTGTTGCTGACCTACGGTCTCAACACCTGGCTTCCGCAGATCATGGAGGCCAATGGATTCGACGCCAAGGGGTCGCTCTCGTTCCTGCTGGTCCTCAACGGCGGCGCGATCGTGGGCGGCCTGATCGCGGCCCGTCTCGCCGATCAGCGAGGCCCGCAGCAGGTCGTCGCGACATCGTTCTGTCTGGCCACCTTCGCGCTCGTGTGCCTGACATTCGGTCTCCCGCTGCCGATCCTGCTCGTCGCGGTCGCGGTCGCCGGCACGGGCACCATCGGGACCCAGGTCCTGATCTACGGTTTCGTGTCGAACTTCTACCCGACGGAGGCCCGCGGCGCGGGCGTCGCCTGGTGTGCCGGCTTCGGCCGCCTGGGCGGAATCGTCGGCCCGATCATCGGTGGCCTGCTGATTGGCGCCGGTGTCTCGTCGGGGACCGCGTTCTACCTGTTCGGCGGTATCGCGCTCGCCGGTGCGGCGGCCACTCTGATGGTCGTGACACCGAAGGTCGCACCGGCCACCCCGATCACGTCGGCCCCCCTCGCGGCCACCGACCTGTAACCGGCACAACCGCTTTCATCAACCGGCCGGGCGGAGGACTCAGTCCTCCTCCAGGCCGTGTTCGATGACGTAACGGGTCAGTTCCACACGATTGCCCAGCTGCAGCTTCCGGAGCGTGGCCTGCACATGGTTCTCGACGGTACGGTGACTGAGGGACAGCCGCCGAGCGATCTGCTTGGCGCTGAGCCCTTTCGCCACGAGCCGCAACACCTCGGTCTCCCGGTCCGTGAGGGACGGTGTCGCCGCCGAGGCGTCGGGTTGCTGCGACATCCTGCGGTACTCGCCCAGGACGAGACCGGCGAGCCCGGGCGTGAACACGGCCTGCCCGTCCGCGGTCGCGCGGACCGCGGACACTAGTTCCTCGCGGGACGACGACTTCACGAGATATCCGCTGGCGCCGGCCTTCACGGCCTCGAGCACGTCATCTCGTTCGCTCGAGGCCGAGAGTACGAGGATGCGGGTCCGTGGCGACACCTCGAGCACCGCCGCGGTTGCGTCGGCACCTGAGCCGTCGGGGAGTTGCATGTCCATCAGCACGACGTCCGGGGTGACCGCGGCCGCACGACGACCCGCGCTGCCCACCCCGTCAGCGGTGGCCACCACGTCGAACCCCTCGTCGGCGAGGTCACGGGCGACCGCGTCGCGCCAGATCGGGTGGTCGTCGACGACCATGATCCGCAACCGTCCTGCCGCACCGTCTGACACGTGTTCGTCCTCCGACTCGACTGTGCCCATCGGTCCCTCCCTCAGTCCCGCCGACCCTCGGTCTGCCGACGTGGAACGGTGAACTCCCATTCGGTGCCGCCGCCGGGTTCGGTGTCGAGGACGGCCGTGCCGCCCACCGACTCGATTCTGCCGACAATGGATTTCGCGACACCGAGACGTCCCTGAGAGACCGCCTGCGCCAGTCGGCCCTCGACGATTCCGACACCGTCGTCGCGTACGCTCACCACCACGTCGTCCCCCAGATCCTCTACCAGGATGAAGGCGCGCGCATCGGGTCCCGCGTGATGGTGCGTGTTGTCGAGAGCGTTGACCACGGCGGCGCGGATCTCGTGCCCGATGCGGGCGGGTACGGGGACGGGGTCGGCGGGTGCACTCACCGAGATCCGATCGTCGGCGAACACCCTCAGTGCGGCCGCGAGATCCAGCTCCCCGGTGCCCGGCACGCCGACGCCGTCCAGGTCTTCTTCGGCACCGGCATCCCCGGCGTCGGAGATCAGTCGACGCAACGCGCGTTCCTGTTCGGCGGCCAACGACGCCAGTTCTGCTGTGGGGCCACCGATCTCACGACCTCGCCGGGCGATGAGCGCGAGCACCTGAAGCACTCCGTCGTGCACCTCGCGCGACAAGCGCTCACGTTCTTCGGCGGCCGCCGCGATACGTGCTGCGGCCGAGAGCTTCTCATGCGTTCGGCGGGCGTTCGCCGCGGCGAGTCCGACGGCCATACCGGTCGCGACGATCACGATGATCGTGGCGTTGCGTCCGAAGTTCAGGTTCAGCTCGCCCTTGACGAAAGTGCTCGTCCCGCCGACGACGAGGCCCGCGAGGATCCCGTACGTCGGGCCGGCCAGGATGGCCACCGAGATCACCGCGTTGGTGGCCCACAGCGTCGTCGGCCAGGTCTGGTTGTGCCATGCCCACCCGGCATCGGCCACATATGAGGTGGACAGCATCAGGCCGCAGACCACGACGACCTCGGCGGTCACCCAGTAGCGGTTGCGGGCGAATCCGATGAAGTAGCCGATGCCGCTGACCAGCGTCCAGGCGGTCAGCAGACCGAAGAGCGCCCACGCGACGGCACGATGCTCGAGGTCGTCGTTGATCGCGATCTGGAAGCCGAGCGCATACAGATACGACAGCAACCGGAAGATCTGCGCGCCGCGCCACAGCGGGCCGACCGGATCGGCGTCGACGGCACGGGCCGGCCGTCCGGCCTCGGTGTGCCGCATCTGCGCGACCCACCGCGCGAACGGCTCTGCGCTCACGATGGTCCCGGTTCCCGGGGATCCGGCTCGGACTCATCGGATCTCGGTGTCTCACCACCGGGCCTCGTGCCGCGCTCGGCCACCGCATCCGCGGTCGCATCGGGATCGGCGGTGTCCCACACGGGTTCACTGGGTTCGACCACGTGACCACCGGCGGCCTCCTGGTCGTCGGCCGCGCCCTCGCTGTCCTTCAGGTGCCGTATCGCGGTGTTGAGGAAGGCGATGAGCGGTACCGCGAGCAGGCCGCCGATGATCCCCGCCGAGACCAGCCCCGCGGCGATGCCCAGGACGACCGCGACCGGATGCAGCCGCACCGAACGTCCCAAGAGGAATGGTTGCAGCACATGGCTTTCGAGCTGCATGACGCCGACGACGATGGCGAGGGCCACGACGGCCGCGAGCCAGCCCTGGGTGATCAGTGCGACCAGCACCGCCAGCGAACCGCTCAGCAGCGCACCGACGATCGGGATGAACGCGCCCAGGAACACCAGCGACGCCAGCGGAAGGGCGAGCGGAACCTGCAGGATGGCGAGGCCCACGCCGATACCGCAGGCGTCGACGAAGGCCACGGCGACCGTGGCCCGCACGTAGCCGACGAGCGTCCCGAATCCGGCGATCCCCGCTCGCCACACCCGGTCACGGGTCGCGACGGGTACGACGCCGACCGAGAACCGCCAGATCTGATCACCTCCGTAGAGGAAGAAGATGAGGAGGAAGAGAGTGAGCAATGCGCCGGTGATGATCTCGCTCGCCGTGGTGGCGGTGGCGAGCGCGCCGCTGGTGACCCGATCCTGGTTGTGCTGCAGGAAGTCCAGGATGTCGGTACCCGCATTGCGCACCTGCTCGGGGTCGAGGTCGAGCGGCCCCTCGATCAACCACTCCTTGGTGCGCTCCACTGTTGCGCTGACCTCTTCGACGAGCTGCGGCACGCCCCGCATGAACTCGCGCACCACAAAGGTCATGACACCCGCGATGAATCCCAGCGCGAGCAGGATGTTGAGGAGCACGGCCAGGGATCTCGGCACCCCGCGACGGTCGAGGGCGTCGACCGCGGGTACGAGCATCGCCGCGATCAGGATCGCCAGCGCGACCGGGACCAGCACCTCCTCGAACTCCACGAAGAGCTTGGCGGCGACGTAGGCCGCGAAGAGGAGCAGGAGCAACCGCCACGCCCATTCCGCGGCGGCTCGCACCTGCGGGTGGACCCTGGCACGGTCGAGGGACGCGAGGTCCGGGGCAACATGCGGCCGACCGGCCGGTTCGGCTTCGCTCACGAGAGCAACAGTAGACAGTCGATCTACCCAATGGTGGTGGACATACGGCGATACAGCCTGGCCTAAGGTGTCACGTATGTCGGAGGATATTGGCTCGCCGGGGGACGTGACCCCGCGCTCGGCCACCCGTCCCCGCTTCTGGTGGGTGCGGTGGGTCCTCCTGGCCGTCGTCCTGGTGATCCTCGGTGTCGAGGTCGTGCTGATCTGGCCCGAGCTGAAGAAGGCCTGGCTACGCATCGGCGACATCAAATGGCACTGGGTGTTCGCCTGTGTCGTGGCCGCGATGCTGTCGATGGACAGTTTCGCGCAGGTCCAGCGCGCGCTGCTGCGTTCGGCAGGCGTCCGGGTCACCCAGTGGAAGTCGCTGTCGGTCATCCTGGCCGCCAACTCGCTCAGCCAGACGATGCCGGGCGGCCAGGTGCTGTCGCCCGCCTTCACCTACCGCGAGACGCGCAAGTGGGGTGCGACCCCGGTCGTCGCGTCGTGGCAGGTCGTCATGTCGGGGCTGCTGGCGGGCGTCGGCCTCGCCGTCCTCGGTTTCGGCGGCGCGATGCTCGCCGGCGCCAAGACCAGCCCGTTCTCCGTCGTGTTCTCGGTCGCCGGTCTGCTCGCGGTCGCGGTGGTCCTGCAGTACCTCGCCAGCCATCCGGAATCTCTGAAGAACACCGGCATCCGGGTGCTGGGCTGGATCAACCAGCTCCGCAACAAACCCGACGACCACGGCACCGAGAAGCTCTTCGAGACCCTGGAGCAGCTCCGCGCGGTCCAGCTGACCAAACGCGACACGTCGGTCGCCTTCGGTTGGAGCCTGTTCAACTGGGTCGCCGACGTGGCGTGCCTGATGTTCGCGTGCTGGGCCGTCGACGCGCACCCGAGCATCTCCGGACTCATGGTCGCGTACGCGGCCGGCAAGGCCGTCGGCACGGCGATCCCGTTGCTCCCGGGCGGCATCGGCGTGGTCGACGCCGTGCTGGTCCCGGCCCTCACCAGCGCCGGGATGCCCGCCGCCGACGCCATCACCGCAGTCCTGATCTACCGGATCATCAGCTACGTCTTCGTCGCGGCGGTGGGCTGGGTGGTCATCGCGATCATGTTCCGCAGCCGGATCAGACGCGACGACACGTTCATCGACGCGGTCGAGCGGGACGTCGACGCGACCGCATCGGAGGACCCGTCCCGTTCGGAGTCCGGTCAAGGGTCCGACACTGATCCCCCGCCAGACCCGGTACGGTAGACCACCATGCCGATCCCGAACCCCACCGAGGCGGGGACCTCACCGGCGCGCGGGACCGCGACCGGACCGGTTGCCGCCCTGTTCGACGCGGTGGCCATCACGATCTTCGTGGTGATCGGCCGGGCCAGCCACGAAGAGGGCTACGCACCGGTCGCCTTTCTGCACACGCTGTGGCCGTTCCTCGTGGGCTGCGCGGCCGGCTGGTCGATCACCTACGTGTACGCCCACGTGCGGTCCAGCGACTTCTTCGGCCACGACTTCCGTCCCGACCGCGTGGTACCGGTCGGGATCGTCATCTGGTTCTGCACCGTGACCGTCGCGATGATCCTGCGCTTCATCCTCAGCCAGGGCGTGGCCGCCAGCTTCGTCATCGTCGCGACCGTGACGCTCGCCGTCTTCCTGCTCGGATGGCGCGCGGTCTTCGCCTACCTCGGCCGGCGCGCCGCCAGGCGATGACACGTGGCCGGCGTCCTCGACCGGCCGACGTCCCCGGCTATTTGATGGTGAAGTACTTCTGCGCCACCTGAAGCGCCGCGGTACCCGACTTCGGACCTTCGGTATAGATGACGACCACCTGTCCGCCCTGGATGCCGACGAACCAGCCCGGTCCCTCCGGGCCGTTGGTGCCGACCAGCGCCTTCAGCCCGGGTGCCCGGGTGAGGTCGCTGGCATCACCGGTTGCCGCGGTGGTGGTCATCGCCTTCAAGATCGGTCCGACGAGAGCGGGGTCGAGGCCGCCGAGCTCACCGCCGGCGACCTTGGTGGGCACGTTCCTCAGGACGAACGGCGGCACCGACGAGGGCTGACCCGCCGCGGCGCGTGCCAGTGCGACGCCGAGCGCACCCATGTTGGTCATCGACATGTTCGTCTGGCCCGGGCGGTAACCGATGGTCGCGATACCGGGCTGGCCCGGCGTCGGAACGCTGGCCCCCGGCACGGTGAACTGGACACCGAGACCCAGGCGATCGAGCAACGTGTCCGCCTGCTCGGGCTGCGGCCCGGCAATGCGTCCGACCTCGTCGAAGACCGGGTTCAGCGTCGAACCGACCGGGTAGGCCCGATCGACCTCGATGCTGCGCTCGGCTGCATACGTGTTCTGCGCCATGCCCAGGATCGCGCCGGTCTGGGCGTCGAGGGTGAGGATCGTGGCGGGCTGCCCGACCTCGACCGCGGCGTCGCCGAGGGTCAGCTGCACACCCTGATCGACGGTCGACAGCACATCGGGTCCGGGCGGTCCCTGCTCACCTGCGAGGCGGCGCGGCCGGACGCCGGGGTTGACCATCTCGACCTGCCAGCCGGCTGTGGCGTCGCGGATCGCCTGCCAGTAGTTGGTCAGGCCGTCCTCGAGCGGCGACGACAGCCGACGGTCGGCCATGACGAGCTGATCGGTGCGGTTGACACTCACGCCGGGCACACGCGCGGGGTCGCCCGCGAGAACCTGCATGTCCGGATCGCGCAGCGTGACGGCGATGACCGACTTACCCGGCGTCTCGGCCAGCTTCTCGCTGATGACCGCTGGGGTGATCAGCGGCGCGATCGGCGCGATCACTCCGGCCAGCGCTCGGGTCGTGGCCGCCAGATCGCGCGTCTGTGCAGGGTCGATGACGATTTCGTTCACCGGTTGGAGATACATGAAGACCTTGTTCGAGCGACTGCGCACCGACGGTGAGGGCGTCGCGTCGGTGCGGATCTCGCGGAGGTGACCTCCGGCGCCGAGACCCGGATGCAGGATCGCCGGATCCCACGTGACCTTCCAGCCCGACGACAGCTTCCGGGCAGTTCCTTCACTGCTCGCCTCGTAGGCGCGTCCCTTGTCCCAGTTCCACTTCGTGGTCAGCGCGAAGGTCGCGGTGCCGTCGCTGTATTCGACGGGTTTCTCGACGTCGACGTCGATCCGTTGCGCAGACATCGATTTCAGCGTCGTGATCAGACTGTCGCCGGCCTGACCGGGCGCGGTGGTGAGCTGCGCGGCACCGCCGGCGTCCTGTCGGCTCAGCGCGCTGGCGAATGCGTCGATGGCGGCGGCAGCACCGGTGTTCGACGATCCGGTGAGCGAACAGGAACTCACCACGACGGCACAGGTGACCGCGGCGCAAGCGGCGGATGTTGCGCGCTTGACCCAGATCTTCATGACGACAATCTTCACTCTTGTCACACTCGAATTCGACGCTCCCAGCTTCCATTCGGGAATCAAGCCGGTCACGAACTCATCTCGTCCCGCAATCTGCGGGTCGCATCGGTCCGGGACGTATGGTTCGATCCACCAAACGGGGGACAAGCCGGGCCGAGTCCGGCCTGCGCCGACTGCGATGATGGAGCCATGGCTTTCACGGTGATCCCCGGCGACGATCGCATGGTCACGACGACCGACTGGCTCACCTCACGACACGGGTTCTCCTTCGGCGATCACTACGATCCCACGAACACCCACTTCGGTGCTCTCCTCGCGTTCAACGAGGAGGAGGTGGCGGCCGGCGCGGGCTTCGACCTCCACCATCATCAGGAGAGCGAGATCGTCACGTGGGTCGTCTCCGGAACGCTCGTGCATCGCGACTCGGCCGGCCACTCCGGAGTGCTCTATCCCGGTCTCGTACAGCGGATGAGCGCCGGTACCGGGGTAGAGCACTCCGAGCGCAACGACTCCTGGCCCGGGCTGGCGGGTTCCGGGACCGAGCCGGTGCACTACGTGCAGATGTGGCTGATGCCCGACCGGCACGGACTCACCCCGTCCTACGACCAGGCCGACGTCGCCGACCAGCTGTCGACCGGTGAGCTGGTCCCGGTCGCCTCCGGGGCCCCCGACCGTGGGGCCGCGATCTCCCTCGCCAACGCCGGCGCCACGCTCTACGCCGCGCGGCTGCGCGCAGGCGGGACCGTCGAACTCCCGGCCGCCCGGTTCACCCACCTGTTCGTCGTCGACGGGCAGGCCGAGGCCACCGTCGACGGGGAACCTGCGCCTCTGGACGCCGGCGACACCGTCCGCGCCGTCGACGCCGACCTGATGTCGGTCACGTCTTCTGCCGGCGCCGAGATCCTCGTGTGGTCGATGGCGACGGGGCTCGGCGGTTCCTGAGCCACCCCAGCAACCCCCCGCCGGTTGAGCCGACACCGAGCGAAGTGAGGCGTCGCGTCGAAACCCCTCCCGCCACCGAACAACCCCACGCCGGTTGAGCCGACACCGAGCGAAGCGAGGCGTCGCGTCGAAACCCCTCCCGCCACCGAACAACCCCACGCCGGTTGAGCCGACACCGAGCGAAGCGAGGCGTCGCGTCGAAACCCCTCCCGCCACCGAACAACCCCACGCCGGTTGAGCCGACACCGAGCGAAGCGAGGCGTCGCGTCGAAACCCCTCCCGCCACCGATCCGCTCACCAGCACGGCGCGAGGTTTCGACGCGGTGGCTCGCTCCGCTCGCTACCGGCTCAACCAGCAACCGGAGCCGTATCGAAACGACCTCACCGAGCCCCATCGGCCTTCGGCCGGCGCCTCAGACCTACTCCGCCGTCCGCGACAGCGCGTGCAGATCCTTCGCGGTCGGTGACTTCTCGACGGTGTCCGGGTCGGGGTAGGTCCGGAGCAACCGGTCGACGGTCCCGGCGGTGGTGACCGTGAACCAGTAGTGCTCGTTGCGGTAGTGGTGGAACCGGTGGTTGCGCCAGATCCTGCGGTAGAACGCGTGGCGCGGCCGGTAGTCGGAGTGGATCAGGTAGTGCGTCCACTCATAGACCAGGCCTATCGCCGGCAGCACGACCAGGAAGGTCAGCCCGCGCTCGACGCTCGTGAAGACGACGAGTCCGACGATGAGGGCCGCGATCATCACCCCGATCAGCACCTGCCACGGGATGAAGATGAGCGGGATGTCGCGCGGATTCTGGTGATGTTCACGATGTTTGCGTGCGACGAGCGGGTCGATGGTGACCGGGCCCAGCCGCTTCGGGCGCCAGTGCAGGACGAACACGTGGATCAGCCACTCCACCAGAGGGAAGCTCGCAACCATGATGACGGGGACGAGCAGGTCGGCGAAACCCCAGCCGCCCAACCACACTCGCGCTACCAGGGCCGCACCCAGAAAGCCCGCCATGATCCACGGCGACGGATGCCGGAGGAACTCGGCGAATGCGTCGCGCAGCGACATCGAGTGCCGCGACCGCATGCGTCGTTCCTCGGCCGCGACCTGCCGGCGCGCCTTGATGTCGATCTCGTCGGCGGCCATCAGTGTTCCTCCTGTGGGTCGGTGTTCTCGAGTGCCTCGCAGAGAGCGAGTAGTGCCGTCGTCGCGGGTGCGAGAAGGGCTCGGGCCGCGGCGTCGGCGCGTTCGGGTGCGTGCGCGGCGATGGTGTCGACGAGCGCGCGGTAGCCCTCGATGTTCCCGACCTCGGGTTCCAGGACCCCGGCCAGAGCGGGTACGGCGGGCTCGTAGGCGGCGCGCAGCGAGTTGTACATGAGCCGGAAGGCGATCGAGTCGGCCGCGTCGATGACGACGCTCCAGAACTCGAGGGCGGCGACCTGCTGGCCGATCGGGTCCGGCTCGGCGGCGAGACGATCCAGGACCGACCGGATCGCGACGAGATCGTCGTCGGTGGCACGTTGCGCCGCGAGGCGGGCGACCTCCGGCCCGACGGCGGCACGCGCTTCGACGATCGACCGCGCGACACTCGGCACGAGCGCCCCGCCGCGGAGGAGCAGCCGCGGCAGCAGGTCGAGTCCGCCTGTGCGTGCGATGTCCTGGACGCGCGCGCCGTCGCCCTGGCGGATGGCCACGAGCCCGGCCGCGGCAACTCGTTTGAGCGCCTCGCGCACCGTCGGCCGGGACACCCCGAGCATCCGTGCCAGTTCTCGTTCGCTGGGGAGCGCTTCACCGGCGGCCAGATCGCCGGAGAGCACCCCCTCGACGATCTGGTCGAAGACGATCTCAGGTGCGCTCTGCTGGGTCACCGGCTCAAAGGGCATGTTGTGACGGTAACCACCCTTGGTCAGGTGGTCAAGTGGTCAGACCAATCGTTCCCCACACGCGACCCCGGCGGCGACGCGCCGGCTCTACGTAGCGTCACTCCGCTGAAGTGGTGACTCTGCGCAGGTCAGCGCAGCTGGTCCAGCAGTCGCAGCCACACCTCGCTGACGGTCGGATACGACGGCACCGCGTGCCACAACCGCGACAGCGGCACCTCACCGACGATCGCGACCGTCGCCGAGTGCACGAGTTCACCCGTCTGCGCCCCGACGAACGTCGCACCCACGAGGACGTCCCGCGCCGCGTCGACGACCAGAGAGGCGTGCCCCGAGTAGTCCGGACCCAGCAGGTACGACCCGGCGACCGAGATGTCCCCTTCGGCGACGCGCACGTCGATGCCTGCGTCCCCCGCCTGCGCGTGGGTCAGCCCCACCGAGGAGATCTCCGGTCTGGTGAACACCACCTGCGGCACCGCGGCATGGTCCGAAACCGCAACGTACCGTGATCCGTCGAGGCCCCGCCCCTCCGCCCGCGCCGCGATCACGTCGCCGGCCACCCGCGCCTGATACTTGCCCATATGCGTCAACGCGTTGCGGCCGTTGACATCTCCGACCGAGTACAACCACGGATGTCCCGGCACGGTGAGGTGATCGTCGACCGTCAACGGTCCCTTGGTCGCCAATCCCAGCGAGTCGAGGCCCACATCGGTTGTCGCCGGCGACCTTCCGGCCGCGACCAGGATCTCGTCGACGGTGAGCTCCCCCGCACCGTCGCTCGCGAGCCGGACGACCGCCGGGCCGCCGTGCAGTCGTCCGTATCCCGAGGCAGTGGCGTCGGTTCGTTCGACCGCCTCGATCGTCGTCCCGAAGCGGATGTCGGCGCCGCGAGCCCGCAGCGCGTCGGCAACCCGTTCCCCCGCAAAGGGTTCCATCCGCGGCAACAGCCGGTCCCCGCGGATGGCCATGACCAGGCTGCGTACCCCGAGGTCGAGCAGCCACGTCGCGGCCTCGCAGGCCACGACCCCGCCGCCGAGAACCACCATCCGTTCCGGGACCTCGAGGATGTTGGTTGCGTCGCGCGAGGTCCATGGCAGTGCTTCGCGCAGTCCCGGGACGGGCGGGACCGATGCGGTGCTGCCGGTGGCGATGACCACCGCCTCGCGTGCCGTCACCAACCGGTCGCCGACGCGGACCTGTTTCTCGCCGACGATCCGGCCGTGACCGCGGATCACCTCGATCCCGGCGCCGTCGGCCCACTGCACCTGGCCGGAGTCATCGTGCGTGGCGGCGCTGTTGTCGAGACGCCCGGTGACGGTGTCCCGCCAGCCGAGCACGGCGTCGGCATCCGGATTCGACGCCGACGCCCGTTCGCGGGACCCGGCCAGCGACCGCGCCTCGTCAAGGGCGTTCCCGGGCCCGAGCAGCGCCTTGCTCGGCATGCACGCCCAGTAGGAGCACTCCCCACCCATCAGTTCGTGTTCGACGATCGCGGCCGTGCGATCGCTTCCCCGTATCGCGTAGTCGGCAGCATTCTCGCCCACCGGACCGCCACCGATCACGACGACGTCGTAGCTGGTTTCTCCCACCATGGATCCACCGTAGGGACCGACCGGGGACCTCGTGCGATTTCGCCCCTACCGAACGCGGCTGACGGATCGCCCATCCGGTGACAGGATGGAGCGCGTGACTGCTTCGAATACCGACCTCAAGTCCGGACTCGACCTCGACTGGGTCGACGATTCCGTCCGCATCCAGGACGATCTGTTCGCCCACGTCAACGGGAAGTGGCTGGAGTCGCATGTCATCCCCGACGACCGTTCGGTCGACGGCGCCTTCCATGTGCTGCGCGACAACTCCGAGGAGAACGTCCGCGACATCATCACCGAATGTGCCGAGTCGAGCCCCGCGAGCGGCTCCGACGCACAGAAGATCGGTGACCTCTACGCGTCGTTCATGGACACCGACCACATCGAGGCACTCGGCATCGGCCCGATCACCGGGGAACTCGAGAAGATCGCGGCCGTCGACTCGGCGGACGCGCTCGCCCGACGCATCGGCCGGCTCCAGCGTCACGGCGCCGGTGGACTGTTCGGCTATTACGTCGACACCGACGCCAAGAAGTCCGACCGCTACCTTGTGCACGTCACCCAGTCCGGCCTCGGATTGCCGGACGAGTCGTACTACCGGGAGGACAAGCACGCGGAGACCCGCACCGCCTACGTGGCGCACGTGGAGCGGATGTTCGCCCTCGCCGGCTTCGACGACGCCGCCGCCCGCGCCGCCACCATCCTCGATCTCGAGACCGCCATCGCGGCCGAACACTGGGATGTCGTCCGGCGCCGCGACGCCGAACTCACCTACAACCTGATGACGCTGGACGACTTCGCCTCCGCCGCCGACGGTTTCCCGATCGGCGAGTGGCTGGGCGGTCTGGGCACCACCGGCGATCCGACCTTCGCCGAGGTCGTCGTCGCGCAGCCGTCCTTCGTGTCCGGGGCGTCGGCACTCATCGCCTCACGCCCGCTCGAGGAGTGGAAGACGTGGCTGACGTGGCGCCTGCTGCATTCCGCCGCGTCGTATCTGTCGTCGGACTTCGTCGACGAGAACTTCGAGTTCTACGGCCGCACCCTGACGGGCGCGGAGACCATCCGCGACCGCTGGAAGCGCGGCGTCGGCTTCGTCGAGGGCGCGATGGGTTTCGCGGTCGGCAAACTCTATGTGGCCAAGCACTTCCCGCCCGAGGCCAAGGCGCGCATGGACGAGCTCATCGCGAACCTGGTGAAGGCCTACCGCCGCAACATCTCCGAACTCCCGTGGATGACCCCGGACACCCGGGAGAAGGCCCTCGCCAAGCTCGAGAAGTTCACCCCCAAGATCGGCTACCCGGTCAAGTGGCGGGACTACAGCGCGCTGAGCGTCGACCGCGGTGATCTCATCGGGAACGTCGCGCGCGCATCGTCGTTCGAGCAGGACCGGGAATTCGCCAAGATCGGTGGGCCGGTCGACCACGACGAATGGTTCATGACCCCGCAGACGGTCAACGCCTACTACAACCCGGGCATGAACGAGATCGTCTTCCCCGCGGCCATTCTGCAGCCGCCGTTCTTCGATCCCGAGGCCGACGACGCGGTCAACTACGGCGGCATCGGCGCGGTCATCGGGCACGAGATCGGCCACGGCTTCGACGACCAGGGCGCGAAGTACGACGGCGACGGCAACCTCGTCGACTGGTGGACGGACACCGACCGCACCGAGTTCTCCTCACGCACACGTAAACTCATCGACCAGTACGGCGAGTTCACCCCGACCGGCCTCGACCCCGAGCACAAGGTCAACGGCGACTTCACCATCGGGGAGAACATCGGCGATCTCGGCGGTCTGTCGATCGCGCTCGTCGCCTACGAGATCGCCCACGAGGGGCAGGATCCGCCGGTCATCGACGGCCTCACCGGAACGCAGCGCGTGTTCTTCAGCTGGGCCCAGATCTGGCGCACCAAGACCCGGGACGCCGAGGCGATCCGCCGCCTGTCCATCGACCCGCATTCGCCGCCGGAGTTCCGGTGCAACGGCGTCGTGCGCAACGTGGACGCGTTCTACGAGGCGTTCGACGTGAAGCCCGGCGACGCACTGTATCTCGAGCAAGACCAGCGGGTCCGGATCTGGTGAACGACGCACCTGGGGCCGGCGGCGCCTCGCCCGATGGCGCCCCGGTACCGCGACCCGGGGCACCGGAATCCTTCGTCCTCGCGAAGGGACGCGATCTGACAGTCGCCCTACTCCGGCCCGTCGGCGCGGCCATCGTGTTGCTGATCGGATACTTCTTGTTGCCGATCAACAGGACGAGCGATCTCAACATCCTCGGACTGACGGTCGGCGCCTTCCTGCTGGCATCTTTCTGCGTCTGGGAGGTCCGGAAGTTCGCCCGGTCGGTCCATCCGCTCGCGACCGCAATGGAGATGCTCGTCGCACTGTCGACGTTCTACGTCGTCGTCTTCGCCACCACGTATTACCTGTTCTCCGAATACGACCCGGGCAGCTTCAACGAGTACCTCAGCCGCGTGGACGCCCTGTACTTCTGCCTGACGGTGTTCACGACAACCGGTTTCGGCGACATCGCGGCGTATTCGCAGGGCGCCCGCATCGCGGTGTCCATCCAGATGGCCAGCACCCTCGTGCTCCTCGGACTCGGTCTGCGATTCCTCAATCTGCTGATCAACCAGAAACGCCAGGCCACCGGAGGGTGACCTGGCGTCGCCGGGTGTCAGCGCGAGCGATCAGTGATCGCCCTCGCCGGAGCGATCAGTAGTCGTCGTCGCCGTAGACGATCATGCCGCGAATGTTGTTGCCCGCGAGCATGTCGTCGTAGGCCTCGTTGATCTGATCGAGCCGGTAGGTCTTGGTCACCAGATCATCGATATTCAGCTTGCCGGCACGGTACTCGTTGAGCAGCGCCGGCACCTGGGTCCGGGGGCTGGCACCACCGAAGATCGCGCCCTGCACCCGCTTCTGCAGCAGGGTGAGCTCGAAGAGGTTCATCTGCGCGTCCATCGACGCGTAGTTGCCCATGCCCACCACGACGACCTGTCCGCCCTTGCCGGTCAGGGCCAGGGCGGGCGCGATCATCGAGCCGTCGATCTCACCGACGGTGAGGATCGTCGTGTTGGCCATCCGGCCCCAGGTGATGTCGCCGATGGCCTCGGCCGCCGCCTCCATCGACGGGAAGGTGTGCGTCGCACCGAGTTTTTCGGCCATCTGCAGCTTGAAGGGCACGGGGTCGACCGCGATGACGTGGCGCGCACCGGCCGCCGCGGCGCCCTGGACCGCGTTGATGCCCACACCGCCGATGCCGACCACGACGACGGTGTCGCCGGCATGCGTCCCGCCGATCTCAACTGCGGAGCCCCAGCCGGTCGCGACACCGCACCCGAGGAGTGCCGCCGCCTGGAGCGGGATGTCGTCCTCGATCTTCACCAGCGAGGCCTGATTCACGGTGATGTAGGGCGCGAAGGTCCCGAGCATGCACATCTGGACGAGCGGAAGTCCGTCATGGGTGTGCGCACGGTTCGTGTCGTCGGCGATCGAGAGGCCGGTCAGCAGCCGTGCACCCTCGTCGCAGATGTTCTGCTGTCCTCGCGAACACGGCTCGCAGGTCCCGCAGGCCGGGATGAACGCGGTGACGACGTGGTCGCCTTCCTTGAGGTTGGTGACGCCCGGGCCGACCTTGGTCACCACGCCGGCACCCTCGTGACCACCCAGAACCGGCATCGGGGCGGGGCTGTCGCCGGTGCGGAGGTGATGGTCGCTGTGGCACAGACCCGAGCTGACAAGTTTGACCTGGACCTCGCCCGCCACCGGATCGCCGAGCTCGAACTCCTCGATCTGCCACTTCTCACCCGGATTGCGGAGAACTGCACCTTTGGTCTTCACATGTGCTCCTTACTCGTGCCGCCCCGGAACAGGGCGTTAGATATCGCCGTCTGCTTATGCAACGTACATCACATGGTGGTCCAAGACCGCGGTCGCCGCAGCCATTTCACGTGATCCGTCTCGCGCGTTCGCTCCGGCCTGCGGCCGGCGCCGAATCGGTTGCATGCGACCGTCCTCGAGCCCCTCGTCGGCACGTGAGAGCAACACGTGGAACGATGGCCCCATGCCGGACAAGACCGATTCGAGTCCCCGTCCCACCCGCAAGCTCCGCTGGCTGATCCCGGCCCTTCTACTCCTCGCCTGGTTGATCGTCGGCGGGATCACGGGCCCCTTCGCCGGCAAGCTCGCGAGCGTCGCGAGCAACGACAGCAGTTCCTTCCTCCCGGCGTCGGCGGAGTCCACGCAGGTCCAGAACCTCCTCGCCGACTTCCAGGACACCGACGAGATCCCCGGCATCGTCATCGCCGAACGCTCGGGCGGGATCACGCCCGGCGACCTCGAGTTCCTGCGCACCACCACCTCCGAGGTGGCCGGTCAGCCCGGATTCGGACCGGCGGTCTCGCCGCCGATCCCGTCGCAGGACGGTCAGGCCGCGCAGGTCTTCGTCCCGATCGACAGCGCGGGCGAACCCGCCGACACCGTGGAGATCTTGCGCGACAAGCTGGCCGACGCGCCGGACGGTCTGACCGTCGCGGTCACCGGCCCCGCCGGCCAGGTCGCCGACCTCGGGGAGGCCTTCGCCGGAATCGACGGCCTGCTGCTGCTGGTCGCGGGCACCGTGGTGATCCTGATCCTGATCGTCGTCTACCGCAGCCCGATCCTGCCGTTCGTGGTCCTCATCTCCGCGGTCTTCGCCCTCGGACTCGCGTCGGGCCTCGTCTACTTCCTGACCAAGCAGGGCGTTCTCGACCTCAACGGTCAGAGCCAGGGCATCCTGTTCATCCTGGTCTTCGGCGCGGCCACCGACTACGCGCTGCTGCTCGTATCCCGATATCGGGAGGAGTTGATCGCGACCGAGGACAAGTACGCGGCGCTCCGGCAGGCCTGGCGCGCCACGATCGAGCCGGTCGCCGCGTCGGCGGGCACCGTCATCGCCGGTGTCCTCTGTCTGATGCTGTCCGACCTGAACTCCAACAAGAGCCTCGGCCCGGTCGCCGCGATCGGCATCCTCGCGTCCTTCCTGGCGTCGATGACGTTCCTCCCCGCCGCCCTCGCGCTCCTCGGCCGGACCGCGTTCTGGCCGCTGCGCCCCCGGTACGCCCCGCAGACCTCGGCCGACAGCGGTGCCACCCACCGCCTGTGGAAGCGCATCGCCGACACGGTCGCGTCCAAGCCGCGCGCCATCTGGGCCGGCACCCTGATCCTGCTGCTCATCGGCGCGGCATTCGCCCCGACCTTCAAGGCCGACGGCATCGCGTCGACCGACTTCTTCATGGGCTCGGTCGAGTCCGTGGAGGGCGCCGAGATCCAGGCGAGACATTTCGACGCCGGTAGCGGTACGCCCACCTACGTCATCGCCGATCAGGGCGCAGGCACCGCCGTACTCGACGCGGTCCGCGCGACCGACGGTGTCGCCGGCGCCGAACTGATCACCGAAGGCAGCGCGCCGATGGTCCGTGACGGCAAGGTCGCCGTCACCGCCACGCTGACCGACAATGCGGAGTCACTCGCCACCCAGGACACCGTCGCCGACATCCGTTCGGCGGTCGGCCAGGTCCCGAACGCGAACGCCCTGGTCGGCGGCACCACCGCCATCGATCTCGACACCCGCGAGACGTCCATCCACGACCGCAACCTGATCATCCCGATCGTGCTGATCGTCGTGTTCCTGGTCCTGGTGGCGCTGCTGCGCAGCGTCCTCGCGCCCGCGATCCTGCTCGCGACGACCGTGCTCTCCTTCGCGACGACGTTGGGTGTGGCCGCGCTGCTGTTCAACGGTCCGTTCGGCTTCCCCGGCGCCGACCCGGTGGTCCCGCTGTTCGCCTTCGTGTTCCTCGTGGCGCTCGGCATCGACTACAACATCTTCCTGATGACCCGGGTGCGCGAGGAGGCGCTCCGGCATGGCACCCGCATCGGCATGATCCGCGGGCTCACCGCGACCGGCGGCGTCATCACCTCGGCCGGAGTCGTGCTGGCGGCGACCTTCGCGGCCCTCGCCGTGATCCCACTCCTGTTCCTGGTACAGGTGGCCTTCCTGGTGGCGTTCGGCGTCCTCGTCGACACCCTCATCGTGCGTACGCTCCTGGTTCCCGCACTGACCCTGGACATCGGACGCAAGATCTGGTGGCCGAGCGCGCTCGCAAAACGGGAAGAAGAGGACACGACACCGGAATCCGTCCTCGAGAGGGCGTAACATCAGCTGTGACAAGCGAATTCACTGATTCCAACACCGTCGGCACGGTAACGCGTTAGCGTCAGGTATTCGCATTCCCACGTCGGTTGGCTGGTGATCTCATGACCCTTATCGAACACAAGGAAGAGGGCCGCCAGGACTTCTCGTCACTGCGGCAGGGCGGTCTCAACTGGGACTCGTTTCCATTGCGACTCTTCGTCAAAGGGAACTCCCGGTTCTGGGATCCGGTGGCGATCGACTTCTCCCGGGACGCGCAGGACTGGGTGGAGCTGAACGACGAACAACGGCGCAGCGCAACCTATCTGGTGAGTCAGTTCATCGCCGGGGAGGAGGCGGTGACCGAGGACATCCAGCCGTTCATGAAGGCGATGGCGACCGAGGGCCGCTTCGGTGACGAGATGTACCTGACACAGTTCTGTTTCGAGGAGGCCAAACACACCCAGGTCTTCCGGATGTGGATGGACTCCGTCGGACTGACCGGCGACCTCCAGCCCTTCGTCGCCGACAATCCCTTCTATCGCCGCTTGTTTTACGAGGAGTTGCCGGCGTCTTTACACGCCCTCGAACACGACGCGTCGCCGCGTAACCAGATCCGCGCGAGCGTCACCTACAACCACGTCATCGAGGGCAGCCTGGCACTGACCGGCTATCACGCCTGGCAGAAGGTCTGTACGCGGTTCGACATCTTCCCCGGCATGCAGAAGCTGATCCGGTTCATCAGCGACGACGAGCGGCGCCACATGGCATGGGGCACCTTCACCTGCCGCCGTCACGTCGCCGCCGACGACTCGCTGTGGGCCGCCGTCGGCGAGCGCATGGACGAACTCCTCCCCTTGGCGCTCGGCATGATCGACTGGGTCAACCAGCAGTTCGACGAGCAACCCTTCGGGCTCGACAACAACGAGTTCCTGACCTATGCCGCCGACCGCGCCCAGCGCCGGCTCTCCGCGATCGAGTCCGCCCGCGGACGCTCGGTCGCCGACATCGACGTCGACTACTCCCCAGAAGTCCTCGAGGACGCCATGGGCGAGGACGACGCGGTGCGGTTGCAGATGTGACCCGCTGCCCCGCCGGCTGAGCCGGCACCCCCAACCCCCGACGGCTGAGCCGGCACCGAGCGCAGCGAGGCGCCGCGTCGAAGCCCCCCACCCCCCGCCGGCTGAGCCGGCACCGAGCGCAGCGAGGCGCCCCACCCCGCCGGCTGAGCCGGCACCGAGCGCAGCGAGGCGCCGCGTCGAAGCCCCCCACCCCCCGCCGGCTGAGCCGGCACCGAGCGCAGCGAGGCGCCGCGTCGAAGCCCCCTACCGCACGTCCAGATCGACGACGTCACGGCACCGCGCGTCGACGAGCCCCCGTTGGTGGCTGACCAGCACCAGACCCGCGCCGTCGTCGACCAGTTCCTGGAGTAGCCCGATCACGGCCCGCGCCGAGACGGGGTCGAGCATGGCGATCGGTTCGTCGCACAGCACGAATCGCGGAGCCTGAACCAGAAGGCGCCCGACGCATGCGCGCTGGAGTTGACCGTCGGAGACCTCTGCGGGGAAGCGGTCGAGCAGGGCGGGGTCGAGGCCCACACGTGCCGCGCTCACCTCGACGTCACAGTTCCGTCGTGCGATGGTGGCGGGTTCGGCAACGATCTTCCGCAGAGTCCAGCGCGGGTTGACGACCATGCGCGGGTGCTGAGCGAGCAGTCCGATTGTCCCCGGCCGCGGTTCCACGCCGTGCTGCTCGACGGAGCCCGCCGTGGGTTCGGCGAGTCCGGCGAGGATGCGCAGGAGCGTCGTCTTGCCGCTGCCCGACCGGCCGACGATCCCGAGGACGGATCCCGCGTCGACGGAGACATCGACGCCGGTGAACACCTCCCGGCTCCCGAACCGGGCGGTCAGGCCGTGCCCGAGCAGCGTCGCCGTCATGAGACGGGCTCGAAGAATTCGGCGACGTACGGCTCTGACGAACGGAGAACCTCGGCAGCTGGACCTTCTTCGACGATCCGTCCGGCCCGCATGACTGCGACTCGGTCGGCACCCCCCTGCCGGCTGAGCCGGTCCCGAGCGAAGCGAGGCACCGCCCCCTGCCGGCTGAGCCGGTCCCGAGCGAAGCGAGGCACCGCCCCCTGCCGGCTGAGCCGGTCCCGAGCGAAGCGAGGCACCGCGTCGAAGCCCCCCACCCCCCGCCGGCCCCCGACCATCGTGTCCACGTCATGAGTGATCACCAGCACCGCGGCGCCGCGTCGTGCGGTGTCCGCCAGGAGTCCCCAGATCGCGGCTGCGAGGTCGGGGTCAAGCGCAGAGGTCGGCTCGTCGGCAACGAGGATCGCGGGGTCGCCGGCGATGGCTGCGGCGATCGCGGCGCGCTGGGCCATCCCGCCGGACAGTTCGTGCGGGTAGAGCCGCAGAGCGTCGGGATCGAGGTGGACCGCCCGGCACAGCTCGACGGCGTCGCGCGTGCCGCCGAGCCCGCTGATCACCTCGTCGAGCTGTGACCCGAGCGTGCGCACCGGGGTGAACGAGGTGGCCGCCGACTGCGGCACCAGCCCCACTCGACGTCCACGCAGCGTCCGCCAGCGTGGGTCGCGACCGGCGACCTCGTCGTCGAGGAAATCATCGTCCCCGAGCGACACCCGGCCGGTCACTGACGATCCGGGCGGGAGCAGCCCACACAGCGCGGCGGCGACCATCGACTTCCCGCATCCCGATTCGCCGACGAGCGCGGTCAGCGAACCGGCCGGCAGATCCAGCGTGACGTCGTCGAGTACCCGAACCGCTTCGCGACGCCGGGTGGCGACGTCGACCGTCAGGCCGTCGAGACGAGCGCTCACCGCCACACCTCCCCGGCCGGCGGTAGCGTGGCCCGACGCAGCGAGGCGGCAGCTCCCGAACACGCGACCGCGGTGACCATGAGCGCCACGCCGGGTACCACCAGCGTCCACCAGGCGCCGGTGAGGACGTCGCCGCGGGCTTGCCCGAGGAGGGTGCCCAGGCTGGCGGCGTCCGGCGAGAGGCCGACGCCGAGGAACGACAGGGTCGTCTCATGCCACACCGCATGCGGGAGCAGCACCGTCATCGCGACCAGTACCTGACCGGAGACAGCGGGCATGAGGTGACGGGTCGCGATGAACGTCCGCGACGCGCCCGCGAGCCGCGCGGTCTCCACCCACCCGGCCGACGTCGCCTCCAGTAACTCGGCACGCACCACACGTGCCACGGCCGGCCAGTGGGTCAGCGCGATCGAGGCGATGATCGCCACCGGTTCGCCCCGCCACATCGCGGCGATCACCACTCCGACGACCAGGTGTGGAAGCGCGTTGACGGCGTCGACGACGCGCATGACGATCGCGTCCACCCAGCCGCCGGCGGCCACCGACGCGATCCCGACGACGACGCCGAGGACGGTGGCGAGTATCGCGCAGGCGAGTGCGATGACCAACGAGATCCGCAGGCCCTCCGCGGCGCGGGCCCCGAGGTCGTATCCGGAATGGTCGGTGCCCAGGAGGTTGTCTTCGCTCGGGGCGCGCAGGGCATGGGCGAAGTCGGCGGTCTGATCCCCGGCGGCGAGTGGCCACCCCACGGCGAGGATCCCGATGACGCCGAGCACGATCCACGGTGTCCCGAACCCGAGCCGATCACGCGCTGCGGCCCAACGCCTCTCGACGCGGAACGCCGACGCACCGACCGCGGTCATGCGCGCAGCCCGATCCGCGGATCGATCCAGATGGCGGCCGCATCCGAGAGCGCCGATCCGACGAGCACGAGCACAGCCGATCCGACGGCCAGCGGCGCGAGGAGTGCGAAGTCGAGTGCCACCGCCGAATCGACGAGAGCCTCGGCGAGACCCGGCCCGCCGAAGACGGTTTCGACGATCGCGGCACCGGCGATGAGTTCGGGCAGTCTGGTCCCGAGCAGTGCCAGGGTCGGCAGCACCGACACCGGCACGATGTGCCCGCGCAACAGCGTCCATCCGCCCACCCCGCGGGCCCGCGCGCCCCGAACCGCATCGGAGGCCGACGCATCCACGACCGCCGAACGCATCGTCAGCAGCAACCACGGGATCATCGAGATCGTCAGGGCCAGATACGGCAGCGCCGCGTGCGTCAGCAGACCGTCGAGCGAGTGGTCATCGCCCGGACGGCGGGCACCCGAGGACGGAAACCACCCGAGCCCCACCGCGAATGCACTGACCAGCACGAGCGAGACCACGAACGGCGGAGTCGCGGCGAGCATTGCGGCCAGCGCCGTGCACACGCGATCGAGGAGCCCACCGCGCCGCATGCCGATGACCGCGCCGAGGACGATCGCGACGGTGGCCGCAGAGATCAACGCCGACAACGACATCCCGAGGGTGAACGGCACACGATCGGAGATCACGTCCGCCACCGGTTGACGCATGGTCGACGACCACCCGAGGTTCCCCTGGAGCACGGCCGCCCACCACTTCCACCAGGCCTCGAACCAGTGGTCGTCGAGTCCGTAGGCCTGTGTGACGGCGTCCCGCTGTGCCTGGGTCGCCGACTGGTGGTTGTCACCGAGGTGAGCGGTGAGCGGATCGAACGGCGAGGCCGCGGCAACCGCGAACACCGCCAGCGACACGAAGAGCACAGTCGGGACCATGACCAGGAAGCGACGGCCGAGCAGTCGCATCGCGGGCCCGGTGCGCGAACGGCGTCGCGCTTGTTCGCCTGTCCCGGTGGCGTTTTCCGCGGCGAGGTCCACCACGGCTGCGGACCGCCCGGCGTCCGGCCGGATCCGCGTGGTCACGAGGCCGGTGACCAGGACGGCAGATTCCACCACGGTCCCCATGTGACGCCGTGCGAGTGGGGTTCGAGGATGGGCGCATCGTGCGACCACCCGGCGCTCCGCGCGACGTAGGTGTGATGGACGAAGGCGAGGAAGACCTGCGACGGTTGGCGCGCATAGACCTGCTGGATGCGGCGGTACCGCTGGTCGTTCTCCGGCCCCGACGCCGATTCTCTTGCGGTGTTGAGCAATTCGTCGAGACCGGGAGCCGTGAAGTTGCCCGGGTTCGAGTAGGGTGACGAATCCGGCACGCGGGTGTGCAGCGCGTCGTAGACCTGGGAATCGATGCTGTACGGGGTGGCACCGCCGCCGAGAAAAGCGGCAGCCGAGCCCATCTTGGTGTCGATCTCGTCCCAGCTGGTGCCTCGCGTCAACACTTCGACGCCGATCTTCTTCATCGACGCCGCAAATGCCACGGCCAGATCGCGACGCAGGGTGTCCTCGGCGTTGTACAGCAACGGGAAGCTCGCACGAACCCCGTCCCGCACACGCACGCCGTCGGGACCGGTGCGCCAGCCCGCGTCGTCGAGGATCGACGAGGCCTGGGCACGGTCGTAGGCGAACTGGGCGGCGGCGTCGTAGGAGCTTCCGTAGACCTCCGCGATCGGAGTGCTGGCCGGCTCGCCCTTGCCCATCAGCACGTCCTCGACGAGCGCCGACCGGTCCACGCCGATGTTCATCGCCAGCCGCGCCGAAGGGTCTGCGGTGAAGGCGTTCTCGGCCGGCAGCGACACTCCCCGCCAGTCCGCCGAAGCCACCACGGCGACGTCGACCCCGGAGCGTTCGGCGAATCCGTCGGCCAGACGCGGCGGAAGGCTCGCCCCGTCGACCTCGCCGGTCTGCAGGAGCTGCGCCCGGGAATTGTCGTCGGGCACATGGGTGTAGACGATCCTGCGCACCGACGGCACATCACCGGCGCGGTCGTCGCGGGCGACGAGGACCGCCTGGTCGGGGTCGAGGGATTCGAGACGATACGGGCCGGTCCCGACAGGTTCGGTGTTGATCGCCCACTGCGCAGCGGGGGCGGCCTCCACCCTTTCCGACGGAACGATGCCGAGGAGCAGATACGGCGACGGGTCCGCGTCCGTGTTCGTGGTCAGCCTGATCGCCTGCGGCCCATCGGCATCGACGGTCACGATCGGGGTGAAGTCGGTGGAGATGCCCGAGGCGACCTTCGGGTCGACGACGGCGCGATAGGTCGCCACCACATCGGCGGAGTCGAAGGCACTGCCGTCCGAAAAGGTGACACCGCCCTTCAGCGGCACCCGCCACGTGCGTGGTGCGATCCGTTCGGGCGCCGACGCGGCGAGCGCAGGAATGAGGTCGGGCACACGGTCGTCACCGTCGGCAGCGGGAGCCAGCAATCCGTCGTAGATCGGCGAGACACCCAACTGTCCGTAGCCGAGGATCGGATTGAAGCGGTCGAGATCCTGGCTCTCGGCGAGCACGATCTGATCCGACGTCGCCGTGTCCTCACTGCCGGCACATGCCCCGAGGACTGTCCCCGCGAGCAGCATCGTTGCAACCGAGACGATCACCGGCCGTCCGCGGCGTCCGAGGGGCGGGCGGCCTACACGTGTCGTCACAGACATATGTTCTCCCAGACATACATCGGTCGCCACTCGACCCGACGATTGCCGCCGGTGGTGTATATCGAGGGGGTGGGACGAGCAGAGGAGGTACCGGTGAGCGATTTCGACGCGGACTCGTGGGCGGCGCGCTTCACCCTGCTCAGCGACCCGACGCGGCTTCGCCTCGTCGCCGAGATGCATGCCCACCCGGGCTCGACGGTCGCCGAACTCGCCGCCGCCATCGGGATCACCGAGAATGCTGCCTCGCAGTCGATCCGCGCCCTCCGCGACCAGGGCTGGGTGCGGTCGGAGAAGATGGGCCGGATGGTGCACTACGAGGTCGTCGGCGACGCGATCGTCCATCGCATCCTCCACGACATCATCGGAGTCGGTCACATATCCCCAGCTCACGGACATGATCACGCACACCCGTGACAAGGGATTAGAACACGTTCTAATCTTGTCGCGTGGATGTCTCCTTCGATGCGACCAAACGGGAACTGACGACCGACCAGGGCACCCTGCGCTACCACGAGGCGGGTGACGCCGACGCACCCCCGCTGATCCTGCTGCACGGCTCCGGCCCCGGCGTCACCGGTTGGCGCAACTACCGCGGAAACCTCGGCCATTTCGCGCAGACGCACCACTGTTACGTCATCGAGTTCCCCGGGTTCGGGGTCAGTGACGCGGTCGAGGGCCACCCGGTCCTCACCGCCGGCGGATCGGTCATCCGGTTCATGGATGCGCTCGGCATCGACAAGGCCCCCATGATCGGCAACTCCATGGGAGGGGTCGTCGGCGTCAACCTGGCGATCAAGAAGCCCGACCGCGTGGAGAAGCTCGTCACCATCGGCGGCGTCGGCCCGAATGTGTTCAGCCCGAGCCCCAGCGAGGGCCTGCGGCTCCTCCAGGAGTTCACCGATGCCCCCGACAAGGACAAGCTCGTCCGCTGGCTGAACTCGATGGTCTACGACCGTTCCCTGGTCACCGAGGAACTCATCGAGGAACGCTGGGAAGCCGCCATCAATCCAGACGCGCAGAAGACCGCCCAGATGATGTATGGCTCTGCGGCTTTCGAGATGCAGCAGCAGTTCATGGCCGCCTCCGACACGCCACCATACTGGGCGTCGATGCACAAGGTCGCCTGCCCGACCCTGCTGACCTGGGGCCGCGACGACCGCGTCAGCCCGCCCGACATGGCGATGGTCCCCATGCGGCTCATCCCCGACGCAGAACTGCACATCTTCCCGAAGTGCGGCCACTGGGTGATGATCGAGGCCAATGAGGCCTTCGAGGCGACGGTCACCTCCTTCCTGACCCGCTGACCGCGGGACTGTTCCCCTCCCGCTTGGCAGACCCGACTAGCGGGAAGACTGACTTTCGCTCACGAGATCCGTTCCCGCTCACCCGTGACCGGTGGGCGGGAACGGATCATGTGAGCGCTCCTTCGGCAGGGAACCCAACCCTTGCGCGCTGCGTCGTATTTCTCATGCCACCCTTCCCCACCGATCGGTTCGGGCTCATCCATCGGGATGCGGCACTGAACGCAGGATTCTCCGACGAGCAACTGTCCGGCGCCACCGCCCGGCGCGAGCTCGTGCGCCTGATCCCGGGAGTCTGGACCCCCGCCCTCGACGTACCGACCGGCGCGGACTCTCTGGAGAAACGGCACCGTCTGCGTGCGCTCGCAGTCGCGACCTCGGGCCCCGCCGACGGCCATCCGCTCAGCCATGTCTCCGCCGCCGCCCTCCACGAACTGCCCATGCTTCATCCGGACCTGAGCCTTGTCCACGTGACGACCGGCAGAACCTCAGGCGGGTCGATCCGCGCACACCGTCACCTGCATGCCGCGCCACTCGAGGCCGGCGAGGTGGTCGAGGTCGACGTTATTCGTGTCACCTCCATCGAACGCACCGCCGTCGACGTCGCGACGATGAGCAACTTCGACCAGGCTCTCGTCATTTTCGACGCCGCTCTCCGCGAGGGCGCCGATCAGACGGTGATGGCAGATCTCCTCGCGGGCCGTCGACGCCGAAGCGCACGAAATGCACGACGGGCCTTACCGTTCGCGAACGCGGCCGCCGAGAGCGTCGGCGAATCCTGGGGCCGAGCGCAGATGATCGATGCGGGACTTCCGATTCCGACGCTGCAACGCGAGTTCGTTATCGGCGGCCACACCTACCGCAGTGACTTCGACTGGGAGGAGCTGCTCGTCGGCGAGTTCGACGGTCTACACAAGTACGGTCGGCTCCGCAGCGCCGACGAATCGGCGACGGACGTCGTCGTCCGCGAGAAGCTGCGTGAAGATCGCTTGCGCGCCAAGGGTATCACCGTTGTCCGGTGGACGTGGTCGACCCTCGAGAAGCGTCAGCTCGCCCCGCTCCTCCAACCGTGGCTGGCGAAGCTTGGGCTCTTTGCCGCCTAGTTTCGCTCACCAGATCCGTTCCCGCTCACCGTTGAAGGGTGAGCGGGAACGGAATGAGTGAGCGAAACAAAAGCCCCGACCGGATTGGATCCGGCCGGGGCTCTTGCGTGAGAGATCAGCTACCCGCTCCCTGAGGTGCGAGGAGCGGTAGCGACGAGCCTCGAAGGGTCAGTACTTCTCGCCCTTCGCGGCCTTCTCGACCAGCGAGGCCGGCGGCTCGAAATGCTTGCCGTACTTCGACGCGAGGTCACGTGCACGATCGACGAAGCCCTGCAGGCCACCCTCGTAACCGTTGATGTACTGGATGACACCACCGGTCCACGCGGGGAAGCCGATACCGAAGATCGAGCCGATGTTGGCGTCCGCCACGGAGGTGAGAACACCCTCGTCGAAGCACTTCACGGTCTCGAGCGCCTCGGCGAAGAGCATGCGCTCCTTCATGTCCTCGAGCGGGATCTCCGTGGTGCCCGACTTGAAGTGGTCACGCAGACCCGGCCAGAGCTGGGTGCGCTTGCCGTTCTCGTCGTAGTCGTAGAAGCCCTTGCCGTCCTTCTTGGCGGTGCGGCCGTTCTCGACCATCCAGTCGACGACGGCGTTCGAGCCGTGCTGCGGAACTTCCTTGCCCTCGGCCTTGAGCGCTGCCTCGGTCTCCTTGCGGATCTTCTGCGGCAGGGTCAGGGTCAGCTCGTCCATGAGCTGCAGCGGCGCGGCCGGGTAACCGGCCTGGGTGCCCGCATGCTCGATGAACGCCGGCTCGATGCCTTCGCCGACGGCCGCGATGGCCTCGTTGACGAAGGTGCCGATGACGCGGCTGGTGAAGAAGCCACGGCTGTCGTTCACCACGATCGGGGTCTTGCGGATCTGCAGCGTGTAGTCGATGACCTTGGCCAGCACCGCATCCGAGGTCTTCTCACCCTTGATGATCTCGACCAGCGGCATCTTGTCGACCGGCGAGAAGAAGTGGATTCCGATGAAGTCCTCGGAACGCTTCACACCCTCGGCGAGGATGGTGATCGGCAGGGTCGAGGTGTTGGAACCCAGGACGGCGTCGGGCTCGACGATGTCCTCGATCTCCTGGAACACCTTGTGCTTCACCTCGACCGACTCGAAGGCGGCCTCGATGACGAGGTCCACGCCCTTGAAGTCGGCGGCGTCGACGGTCGGGTGGATGCGGGCGAGCAGAGCGTCGCTCTTCTCCTGCGTGGTCTTGCCCTTGGCGACGGCCTTCGCCTCGAGCTTCTCCGAGTAACCCTTACCGCGCTTGGCAGCTTCGAGGTCGATGTCCTTGAGGACGACCTCCATGCCGGCCTTGGCCGACACGTAAGCGATTGCGGCACCCATCATTCCGGCGCCGATGACGCCGACCTTCTTGGCGGTGAACTTCTCGTAGCCCTCGGGACGCGAGCCGCCACCGTTGATGTGCTGCAGGTCGAAGAAGAACGCCTTGATCATGTTCTGTGCGACCTGGCCGGTGACCAGCGAGACGAAGTATCGGGTCTCGATGATGTCGGCGGTGTCGACGTCGACGTAGGCACCCTCGACCGCTGCGGCCAGGATGGCCGGCGGCGCCGGCATGTTCGCGCCCTTGAGCTGCTTGCGGAGCAGGGCCGGCAGCGCCGGGAGGTTCGCGGCGAAAGCCGGGTTGGTGGGAGCACCACCCGGGATCTTGTAGCCCTTGACGTCGAACGGCTGCTGAGCCTCGGGGTTTTCCTTGATCCATGCCTTGGCGGCGGGGATCAGTTCCTCGATGGAGCCGACGACCTCGTCGACCAGACCGGTCTCCTTGGCCTTGGTCGCGTTGAAGCGCTGGCCCTGGAGCAGGACACCCATGAGGGCGTTCTGGATACCGAGCAGGCGGACGGTGCGGACGACGCCGCCACCACCGGGGAGCAGGCCGAGGGTGACCTCGGGCAGACCGATCTGGACACCCTTGACGTCCGCAGCGACGCGGTAGTGGGTGTGCAGCGCGATCTCCAGGCCACCGCCGAGTGCGGCTCCGTTGATGGCCGCGACGACGGGCTTGCCCAGGGTCTCGAGACGACGCAGCACCTTCTTCATGCCGTTGGTGGTCTCGGTGATCTGGGTGGCGATCTCGGCCTTGGAGACGTCCGAGCGGTCGCTCGTCATGTCCTTGAGGTCGCCGCCGGCGAAGAAGGTCTTCTTCGCCGAGGTCAGGATGACACCGGTGATGTCGTCCTTCTCCGCCTCCAGGCGATCGACGGTCGCAGCCATCGACTCCTGGTACAGCGCGTTCATGGTGTTGGCGCCCTGGTTGGGGTCGTCCATGGTCAGGATGACGACGCCATCGGCGTCTTTCTCCCAGTTGATCATGTTGTCACTCATGGTGTTTCGCAGAGTTCTTTCTCGTGGAGTAGGGGTCGTCGCTCCCTGAGGAGCGAGCGAAGCGAGCGGCTCCACTGCTCCCTGAGGAGCGAGCGAAGCGAGCCTCGAAGGGTCAGAGACGCTCGATGATGGTCGCGACGCCCATGCCGCCACCGATACAAAGAGTGATCAGGCCGTAGCGGCCGCCGGTGCGCTCGAGCTCGTCGAGGCAGGTGCCGTAGATCATCGCGCCGGTCGCACCGAGCGGGTGACCCATGGCGATCGCGCCACCGTTGATGTTGACCTTTTCGTGGGGGACCTTCAGATCCTTCATCCACTTCATGACGACCGAGGCGAAGGCCTCGTTCAGCTCGAACACGTCGATGTCGTCGATGGTCAGGCCGGCCTTCTTCAGTGCCAGCTCGGTGGCCGGGGTGGGACCGGTGAGCATGATGGTGGGCTCGCTGCCGACCTCGGCGAAGGAGACGACGCGAGCACGCGGGGTGAGGCCGTTGCGCTTGCCGGCCGCCTCGCTGCCGACGAGCACGAGGCCCGAACCGTCGACGATGCCGGAGCTGTTGCCACCGGTGTGGACGTGGTTGATCTTCTCGACGCTCGGGTACTTCATCAGCGCGACGTCGTCGAAGCCGGCCATGTCGGCGAGTGCGGCGAAGGCGGCCTTCAGCTTGCCGAGGCTCTCGACGGTCGAGCCCGGGCGACGGTGCTCGTCGTGGTCGAGGATGGTGACGCCGTTGATGTCCTTGACCGGAACGACGGACTTGGCGAAGTAGCCACTGGCCCAAGCCTTCTCAGCACGAGCCTGCGACTCTGCGGCGTACGCGTCGACGTCCTCGCGCGAGAATCCCTCCATGGTGGCGATGAGGTCGGCACCGATGCCCTGGGGGACGATGTAGTGGTCGTAGGCGGTCGCGGGGTCGGTGAAGAGCGCTCCGCCGTCGCTGCCCATCGGGACGCGCGACATCGACTCGACACCACCGGCGATGACCAGGTCGTCGAAGCCGGAGGCGACCTTGGCCGCGGCGAGGTTGGTGGCTTCCAGACCGGAGGCGCAGAAGCGGTTGACCTGAGTACCGGGAACGCTCTCGGGGAGGCCGCTGTTGAGGGCCGCGGTGCGTGCGATGACCGCACCCTGCTCGCCGACCGGCGAGACGACACCGAGGATGACGTCGTTGACGTCGGCGGGATCGAGACCGCCGTGGCGGGCCAGGAGCTCGTCGATCAGACCCGAGACCAGGTCGACCGGCTTGACGCTGTGCAGCGCGCCGCCGCGCTGCTTGCCACGAGGCGTGCGGATCGCCTCGTAGATGAATGCTTGATCAGGCACGAAAGTGTTCCTTTCACACGAACCACCAGTTGGTTACTCACCGAGGCTAACGCGGAATCACTTATTTGGCTATACCCCATGGTCAACGACTCTCGCTCATCGGTGAATGTGCGCTATGGTCTGTTCACCATGCCTGACCGTAAAACGACCCGCACCAAGGGCGCCGACCGCAAGCGACAGCTCGTCGATTCCGCGGCGGCGCTCTTCGTCCAGCGTGGCTACGCACAGGTGTCGGTGGCCGACATCGCCCGCGCAGCCGGGGTCACCGCACCGTCGGTGTACAGGCATTTCGACGACAAGCAGTCCCTTCTCGAACAGGCGGTCCTCGCCGGCGTCGACGACCTCGAGGACTGCACCGATCGCGCCCTCAGGCACGGGAACGACGCCGCGACGCTGATCTCGACGGTGTGCGCGCTCGCGGTCAAGAGTCCACAGACGGCATCGCTCTGGCGCTGGACGAGCAACTACCTGACCGTCGACCAGAACAAGCAGGTCGCGCTCCGCACCCGCGAGGTGATCGGGCAGTGGGCGGCCGCGATCCTCACCGGACGCGACGACCTGACCGAACGCGAGGCGGTCCAGCTCGCGTGGGCGATCCTGAGCGTCAGCGGCAGCCTGACCGTCCATCACACCCGGATGTCCAGCGCTCGTGCCCGCGAAGAGATCGAGAAGCTGGTCCGACGCCTGCTGGCGCTGAGTCCGTCGACCGCGCCGCCACTCGACACGACGCCGGTCGTCACCGGTGTCACGCGGTCACGCCGCGACGAGATCCTCGACGCCGCGGCCGCACTGTTCGCCGATCGCGGTTATTCCGATGTCGGCGTCGACGAGATCGGGGGCGCCGTCGGCATCGCGGGACCCAGTGTGTACAAACACTTTCCGTCGAAGATGGCAATCCTGGTGGCCATCGGTCACCGCAGTGGCGCCCGCCTCGAGGCCGGGGTGATGGCGGCGTACGGTGCAACCAACGACCCGGCGAAACTCTTGGCCGCACTCGTTGATTCCTACGTCGACGTCATCACCAGCACGCCCGACCTCTCGGTCAGCTTCAACAACTCGTCGGTGCTCGCCGGGCAACCCAGCGCGACCGACCTGTTGGACATTCAGCGGCGTTACGTCGCGCGGTGGACCGATCTGCTCGTCGAGGTGGACCCGTCACTCAAGCGCGACCAGGGCGCGGTGGCCGTCCACGCGGCACTGTCGATCGTCAACGACGCCGTGCGGATGCGCCGGGGAGCCCAGAGCCCCCAATTCGCCGCGCGGATGGCGTATCTCATGAAGGGCGTGCTCGCCATCTGACCTGCCGGACCCACGGCGTCGGGTTGCGCAGGCGCATCCTGCACCCAATGCGCCTCCCCCGGCCGCACAGTGCGAGACACTGTCTCCATGCCGGAAGACTCACGCTCCCTCGCCGGAGACGACCGCGGACCGTCCGTCGCCGATGTCAACGAGCCCCGCTACACGCGCGACGAGCTGATCGCACAGTTGGGCATCGAACCGGAGTTCGCCGAAAAAGCGTGGAATGCGTTCGGTTTCGTGCGCCGATCCACCGATGACAAAGTCGCCACCGAGAGTGACGTCGCCGCGTTGCGCGTGTTCGCCGCGTCGTCGGGCGCCATGCCCGAGGCCACGCAGATCGCCATGGCGCGGGCGATCGGCCAGACGATGTCGAGGCTGGCCGATTGGCAGGCCGACCAGCTCCGGGAGATCGCCGACGACCCGGACACCCCGTGGGATCTCGAGCAGATGAGCGCGGCACTGGGTCAGGTCCAGCAGCTGATCTGGCGACGCCACATGGCGCTCGCCCTCGAACGTCACGTGGAGCATTCGGCGGATGAACAGTTCGACCTGATCGTCGGGTTCGCCGACATCGTCGGTTACACGAGCCTCTCGCGGCGGATCGACCTGACCGATCTCGAGGCTCTCCTCGGTTCGTTCGAGGACGACACGTTCGACGTCGTCGTCGATCACGGCGGTCGCGTCGTCAAGACGCTGGGCGACGCGGTGATGTTCACGTTCGAGGACGCGCATGCCGCCGCTGCGGCGGCCATCCGCATCCACGAGTTGTCCGAGAACGACCACCTGCCACCGCTCCGCGTCGGCCTCGCCCGCGGACCTGTGCTGACCCGACTCGGCGACGTATTCGGCGAACCCGTCAACATCGCGTCCCGCCTGGCCGGATCCGCCCACCCGGGAACAACTCTCATCGACGACACCATCGCCGACGAGATCAGCGCCGACGACCGGTTCTATCTCAAATCGATGCCCTCACTGCGGGTCCGGGGTTACAAGCACCTCAAGGCCCGCGTCCTCGAGGCACATCGCGACGGGCCGCTCAACGACTGACCGGCAGACCTCGGTTCGACTCCCGGACTTCGATCGAGGTCTGGGGGTCGGCTGTGGACAACGATCTGCGGCCCCATCCCCGACGATCTACGCTGACGCCGGTACACCTATCGTGGTCTGCGACATCAACGGGGGATTTGTGTCGGACTTGGTCGTCGATCCAGCAGCACTCGACACCGCTGCGAAGGATGTATCGAACTGCGCGTCGTTCGCGGTTGATGGCGCTCGAGCTCACTTCTCGCTCTGGCCTCGAGGGCACATCGTCGACGTTCGGCGAACTGGCCGGCAACTTCACCGGCGCGACGGCAGACATGTCGGTGGTGGCGGCCACAGCCGATGAGCAGATCGCGTCGTCACTGGCCAACCTGTCCGGCGCGGTTTCCGCGTTCTCCGAACTGGTCCTGGACGCCAAGGACACCACCGTGGCCACGGACGACCAGAGTGCCGGCCGGATCAGCGACGCAGTCCCCTACCCCACTCGCCAAGGCGACCAGACCCACCACGTCGTTCCGCTCAGCGTCCTGTTGTCGGTGCAGTAAGCCCTATGCCACCGAGTTACAACGAGGTGACCTCGTGGAGGCCCGAGGTCATGGCGCAGATCGCGTTCGGCGTCGTTCGATTGCAGGCCCATCTGGAGGTCGAGGCACCGAAAGCCGGCAACCCCGTCCTCAACCTGAAGCTGTCGGACTGGCGAGGCAACGCCCGCGATGCCGCCGACACCAGGGCTGAGAGCCTCACCCGATGGATCAGGAACACCGCCGACGAATTCGGTGACGTCGCAGAGGTCCTGCAGACCGGTGCAACCATCGTTCGCAACGCCATCACCGCACTCGAGAGTCGAACCACTCTGGCCGACAGCCGGGGTTACATCCTCGACCGCGGGAGCCGTGGGTACGCGATCAACTTCGATCCGGCTCGTGCACCGGACGGCGCCCAGTACGACGCCGGGGAAGCGTTCGAGCACCAGTCCGCATTGTCGAGCCTCGCCACAGCGGCGGACGACACCGTGACGGCCACCCGTGATGGCATCAATGGCGCGCTCGGTGAGATCGGCGGCATCACACCGGCTTCCGTGGCTCAGAACCGCGGAATCGTCGATCCCAAGCGTGCCGCGAGTGACACGAAAGCAGTGATGGCCGGCTCTGCGACACCCGAACAACTCGGCCGCTACAGGCGAGCATTCGACCTGACGCCTGAGCAACTGGATCGAATCCGACGTGGCGAGAATGCCAACATCGAGCGATCTCGACTCGAGTACATCCGGACCGCATTAGAGCTCAACCCCCACCCGCTCGGAGGAATGGCGGTTACGGGAGCACTAGAGTTCGTGGACGGGATCGGGAGCAACTGGCAAGCCACGGAGATGGGCCGTCACGCCCTCCGCCAAGCCGATCAAGGCATGCTTCAGACGACGGGCAAGTTCCTGAGTCGTGGTGCTTCCGCTGCAGGAGTTGCGGTCACGATGTATGACGAGTACCGCAAGTACGACGCTGGCCTTCAGGACGGCGGAGACGCAATCGCATCCGGTGCGGGCGCCTCGCCGGAGGGGCCGTCGGCGGTGCTCTGGCGGGTGCTGCTGTCGGCACTTTCGCTGGACCGGTAGGAATCGCAATCGGTGCTGGGATCGGGGCTGCTCTGGGAAGTAGTGCCGGATCGAGCGTAGGCAAGATGGTGAAGGGTTGGTTTGACTAATGAGCTACCGCGAATCGGGAAGACACCGGGACAACAGTCCCGCTAAACCCGCCCAATCGTTGGCCGAGAGTTATTCCCACTCGTCTACTGTTGTAAAGACATATTTGATGAACAAACTTGCCGTCCTGCCCTCCGGGGTCACATTCTTCCTCGGGTTTCTTTTAGGGGTTAGCACATGGAATTAGACAAAGAAGGTAACTGACCGAAGATGATTGCCGCGCTCGAGTACGCGCTCGTGAACTTCGGTAGTGTTGCGACACTCGTTGCTACGACCCGTGACCAGGATTTCGTCAGCCCCCCGGCTTGGTACGACTGGGACGCCGAAGCCGCGCATGTCGCCGGCGCGAGCAGGGTGCTCATTCGATCCAAAGAACCCCCGCCCCAGTTCGCTGCAAACATCGCCATTCAATACTTCAGATTCGACACCGGCGACGCAATTCGCCTAGGCGATCTCGATACAGCACTCGATATTGCAGCATTGCCAGAATCAACCCCGCTGGCCCACCACGTTGATGTCGATGGATACCTCTGTAGAGACGAGGGCACATACACATCGAACGGCCTTGCCCTCAGAGTCCTCCGTGTGCAGGCAGCATTCAGCACCCCCATGGACGGAAAGTCTGCTCTTTCGATCTTCACCGCAACGACCACTTCTGACACCTGGTATGACATCGAGCAAGAAATCTTGGAAATGGAGAAGCATTGGCTAGCGAGAACGATCCACAACAGTGGCGGCAACTGAAGACCTACTTCACCGGAAGACTGGCAATCTGGGTCACATTTCCCCTTCTGGCCTTCATCGCCGGAATCCTGGTCGCCTACATCGTCACTCGATAATCCGCAACGGCCCGGACCCGCAAGTAGTCCTCTGACTCGCAGACTTCATTTCGATGTTGCGACTTCGATCGAAGTCGCAACATCGAAATGAGGTCTGCGGTCACGCCACAGCCACCGGGCTGACCCGAACCTCGCTCGCCTTGACCACGAGCACGACCTCGATCCCGGTGACCAACCCCAGGTCAGCGACCGCGGCCCAGGTGACCTCGGCCGCCACGACCTGCCCGCCGACGTCGGTGCTGACCACTGCGTGGTCACCGCGGGGCACCACGTCACGGACGGTCGCCCGCAGCATGGTTCGCGGGCTACCGTGCGGCGCTTCGAGATACACGGCCACGGCACGCGGTGAGAACGTCGCGGCGGCAGGCGTTCCAGCACCGAGACCACCGGCCGGCACATCCTCACCCACCGTCCCGACGACCCGGTTTCCGGACTCGTCGACGACCGTCGAAGCCTCATCGATCCGCCCCACGAACAGATTGAGCCCCGACAGCGATGCGCTGAACCTGCTCCCGGGATTGGTCAACACCGCACTCGTGGAACCCGATTCGACGATCCTCCCCCGGTCCAGGACGACGATGTCCTCCGCGAGTCCGAGAGCGTCGACCGGGTCGTGGGTCACCATGATCGTCGTACGGCCGTGATCGGCGAGCAGAACTCGAAGCAACGCCCTCAACCGGCTCGCCACATCCACGTCCAGCGCGCGGAACGGCTCGTCCAACAACAGAATTCGGGGCTCCGCGGCGAGCGCTCGGGCGATCGCCACACGTTGCGCCTGGCCACCGGAGAGCTCATCAGGTTTGCGGTCCACCAACTCCGCGACCTCGACGGCCTCCACCCACCGCGCCACTCGTTCGCGCACCTCGGCACGCGACATCCGCTGCGCCGACGGCGCGAACGCCACGTTCTCCGCGACGGTCAGGTGCGGGAAGAGCCGCGCGTCCTGGGACAGCAGCGCAATCCCACGACGATGCGGTGGAACGAATACGCGGCCGTCGCGAAACACCTCATCGCCGAGGCGGATCCGCGATGCGCCAGCGCCCCGAAACAACCCCGCGATCACCCGCAGCATCGTCGATTTGCCGGCACCGTTCGGCCCGACGACCGCGGTCGTCCGTCCAGCGACGAACCGATGCTCGACCCGTAGCGGGGGCACCGCCTGATCGATGGACACCACCAGATCCGCGTCCGTCACGGCACACCAGCCCCACTCCGACGCCGACGACTGTGCACGCCCACCACTACCACCAGAGAGATGACGACCAGGATGAGCGACAACGGGATCGCGGCCTGGGGATCATCGATCGCCGACACGTAGATGGCGAGCGGCGCGGTCTGGGTGATCCCGGGAGCGTTGCCCGCGAAGGTGATCGTCGCGCCGAACTCGCCGAGCGCACGCGCGAATGCCAGCACCAGCCCGGCGAGCAACGACGGCGCCACCAACGGCAGGGTCACCCGCCACAACGTGCGGGTCGGTCCGGCCCCGAGCGTCGCGGCGACCTCCTCGTACCTCGTACCCACCACGCGGACAGCACCTTCGACGCTGATCACCAGAAACGGCAACGCGACGAAGGTCTGCGCCAGCACGACGGCGGTGGTGGTGAAGGCGATGTCGATCCCGGCGTCGTGCAGACGCTGTCCGACGATCCCGAGTCGGCCGAAGGTGTAGAGCAAGGCCAGGCCGCCGACCACCGGGGGCAGCACCAGCGGCAGCAGCACCAGCGAGCGGACGACGCGGACGACGAGACCGTCGTACCGTGCGAAGATCACCGCCATCGGCACCCCCACCAGCAAGCAACACCCGGTGCTGATGGACGCGGTGATCAACGACAACCGCAGCGCGTCAAGCGAAGACGGCGATGTCATCTGCTCGACGAAGGTGTCCCACGGCGATCGGAGCAGCAACGCGAGCGGCGGCAGGACGATCAACGCGACACCGACCGCGGCGAGCCCATACGTCCAGGCCGGTAATCCCGTCGGATCGCGATGGGCGAGACCCGGACGACGCACCGTCATGGCGCCCCGAAGCCGGCGTCGCGAAGGATGCGCTGACCGTCCTCGCCGAGGACGAGGTCCACGAACTGCTTCCCGAGCCCTCCGTCGTCGGCGCCGCGGACCCCCGCGACCGGATACGCGTTGACCACTTCCGCGAATGCCGGGTCGGTCACGGTGGCCACCTGGTCTCCGGCAGCACGAGCATCGGTCACGTACACGACCCCGGCATCGGCCTGCCCGGTCGTCACCTTGGTGAGTACCGCGCTCACCGACTGCTCCTCCGACGCCGCGTCGATCGTGATCCCGGTGTTGCGTTCCGCGGTGCCGGTGGCGGCGCCGCACGGTTGAGCCGCCTGGCAGACGACGGCGGTGACGCCCGGCCTCGCGAGGTCGGCGAACGACCTGATGCGCAACGGGTTTCCCGGCGCGGTGACGATCACCAGGGTGTTGGTCGCGAAGATCGTGGGTTCGACCGCCAGATCCCCGAGTTTCGCCATGTTTTTCTCGTCGGCACTCGCGAAGACATCCGCGGGGGCACCCTGCTGGATCTGGTTGGCGAGGGTCGACGACCCGTCGAAGGACAGACGAACGGTGACGCCATCGTGCTGCTTCTCGAACTCCGCCGCGATCGCGGTGAAAGCCTTCTTCAGCGACGCCGCTGCGGACACGTCCAGAGTCACGGTGCCCGAATCGCTCCCGTCGTCCGACGAACAACCGGCCAGGAGAACCACCCCGGCCGCCGCGAAAGCAGTGACGAACCTCCTCACCGGTCGCCCCTCCTCGTCTCGACGATGACGTTCGTCGACTTGACGATCGCGGTGGCCACCGACCCCGGCGCGAGCTCCAACTCGCGTGCCGACTGCGCACTCATCAGCGACGTCACCTCGAACGGTCCGCACTGCAACGTCACCTGGGCCATGACGCCGTCCACCAACACCTCGGTGACCAGCCCGGTGAACCGATTGCGTGCCGACCGCGCGACGGGCGCACCGTCGTCCGGCGCCACGGCACGCTCGCGCGCGAGCTGCGCGAGTCGGGCCCCGTCGACGGTCGCCACCGGCCCGTCGTCGGATTGCTCGAGCACCCCGGACGCGATCCATCGTCGGATCGTGTCGTCGCTGACGCCGAGCAATGCTGCGGCGTCCTTGATCCGTATCGCGGTCACGCCGGCTATCGTATCCGCATCTGCGTGACAAATGGCACTCTGAATCCGCGATTGCGGCGGCAGGTCCGCTCTTGACTTCAAGTCAATTTGAGTTCCTAGCGTGAATCCCACTCCGACCGTCGGAGTCCGGGCCGTCGGACCGATGAGTTCCATGGGGGTTCCCGGTCTGTCATGTCGAGGAACGTCGAAGTTCCCCGATGTCCCCTGAGTTGACCCCCATGTTCACCCGGAGACACCGGAAAATCGTTCGCCCCTGTCAGACCCCATCGATACCGTGGAGAGTTATGAACTCAGTCACAGTTCCCGCCGTCGCACCCGGCGATGTCGCGACGCCCGACGTCGCGATCGAGGCCATCGACCTGGTCAAACGCTTCGGCGATTTCACCGCGGTCGACGGCGTCAGCTTCACCGTCCCGCGTGGTTCCGTCCTCGGCCTGCTCGGCCCCAACGGCGCAGGCAAGACCACCACCGTCCGCATGATGACCACCCTGTCACCGCCGACGAGCGGGACCGCTCGCATCGCCGGCTTCGACGTCATCGAACAGCCCGGCATGGTCCGGCAGAACATGGGCCTCACCGGCCAGGCCGCGACCGTCGACGAGATCCTCACCGGACGTGAGAACCTGCGCATGATCGGCGGGCTGTACGGCATCGGTCGTAAGACCCTGGCCCGCCGCTCCGACGAGCTCCTGGAGCAGTTCTCACTCAGCGAGGCCGGCAACAAGCAGGTCAAGTCGTATTCCGGTGGCATGCGCCGCCGGCTCGATCTCGCGGTCAGTCTCCTCGCGGCCCCACCCGTGCTGTTCCTCGACGAGCCGACCACCGGCCTCGATCCACGCAGCCGCTCGGAGCTGTGGGATGTGCTGCGTGACCTCGTTTCCGACGGGACCACGCTTCTACTGACCACGCAGTACCTCGAAGAGGCCGATCAGCTCGCCGACGACATCGTCGTCATGCAGTCCCGCGTACTGGATCACGACCAGGGTGATGGTCGGCAGGATGAGGTGTTGAATGCGATCCAGCAGCACCGGGAAGAACCCCTCGACACCCACGCTGGACGCCCCGGAGACGAACACGACGCTGTGGCCGAGGGATTGATTGAGTGAGATGGCGACCAGCACGATCCCCAGGCCGACAACGGGAACCGGCAGGTTGATCATCGCGATCGAGATGAACTGCCAGGCGCGGTCGGCGAGCTTGTACTGCCGGAGGGCGGTGTAGACGCCCAGGGCTATGCCGAGAAGGGTGGAGATGATGGTGGCCGCGGCCAGGAGCTGCACCGAGGAGACCAGGCGGAAGCCGATCTCGGCGTTGACGCTCTCGCCCACGGGAGTCGACCCCCAATCCCAGTGCAACACCACGCCCGTCAGCCAGTTCCACCAACGTTCGACCAGCGGGGTCTTGTCGTTGAGGTTGTGGGAGGACAGCGTGGCGTCGACGACGCTCTCCGGCAACGGCGGTCGCCGGATCGCGTAGTTGGATCGCGGGTCGAGAAACCAAGTGGCCAGGAAGTAGGTCAGATTGGTCGCGATGAAGACGAGGACAGCCCAGGCCGCGATGCGTTTGCAGAGGTATCCGATCACCGCGGCTCCAGGTCGTCGTCAGGCCGGCTTCACCGACCGCATCGTGACTCAGGCAGCTCCGCCGAGTGCCTTCGACTTGAGGTGTTCGAACTCCTGCGGGGTGATGGTACCGGAGTCCAGGAGAGCCTTCGCCTCCGTGATCTGCTGGGTCGGAGAGGTTCCCGCAACCGACTTGATGTACTCGTCGGAGGCCTGCTTGGCCTCCGTGTAGGCCTCGCGCTGACGCTCGGCCATGCCCTTGCCCTTCGCGAGCAGGTACACGATGGCCGTGATGTACGGGAAGATGATCAGGAAGACCACCCAGGCGGCCTTCTGCCAGCCCGATGCCTTCTTGTCACGGAACAGGTCGGTGATGATGTGCCACAGGACGATCAGGTACGCGACGAACGCGAAGATGACGACTGTGTACCAGATGAAATCCCAGAATGAGTCCCACATTGAAGGTCTCCCGTTTCTAGAAGAAAAGGACCATGCCGAATGGTCCCCTGACGAATAGAAGCATGTCACAGCCATACCCTCGGCATCGCGCTGTCAGGCCAAAGTGGCCGTGAGAAGTAGTAGCACGTCCCCCAGGCATGCACCGTTTGCCGCTTATACGAAGTTGTGCCACGAACCGACAAAAGAGAGACGAGATGGAATCGCAAACGGCCACGCATGAACTCGAGTTGGGCTTGGACACCTTCGGCGACATCACCGCCGAGCCCGATGGCACTCCGCGATCGGACGCACAGACCCTGCGGGACGTACTCGAGCAGGCGATCCTGGCCGACGAGGTCGGCGTCGACTTCCTCGGTGTCGGTGAGCATCACCGCTCCGACTACTCCGTATCCGCACCCGAGGTCGTGCTCGGCGCCATCGCCGCCCGCACCAGCCGGATCCGCCTCGGCTCGGCCGTGACCGTGCTGAGCTCGGACGATCCCATCCGCGTGTTCGAGCGGTTCTCGACCGTCGACGCGCTGTCCTCGGGCCGTGCCGAGGTGATCCTCGGCCGCGGTTCGTTCACCGAGTCGTTCCCGCTCTTCGGTTACGACCTCTCCGACTACGAGGAACTGTTCACCGACAAGCTCGCGCTCTTCGCCGAACTGCGCACCGGCAAGCCGGTCACCTGGTCCGGCTCGACGCGGGGTCCCTTGCGTGCTCAGCCGGTGTACCCGCAGCTCGAGAGCCCGCCGCTACCCACCTGGATCGCAGTGGGCGGCAGCCCCGAATCCGTGGTACGCGCAGCGTCGTACGGGCTTCCGCTGATGCTCGCCATCATCGGCGGTGACCCGGTGCGCTTCCGCCCCTACGTCGACCTCTACCACCGTGCGCTCGCCGAGATGGAGCAGGACGTACTTCCGGTCGGCGTGCACTGCCCGGGCCATGTCGCCGACACCGACGCACAGGCACGCGACGAGTTGTGGCCGCACTACCGCGGGTACGTGGCGCGGATCGGACGCGAACGGGGGTGGCCGCCGCCCACCCGGATCGACTTCGAGCGGTCGACGGGCCCCGACGGTGCGCTGTTCGTCGGGTCGCCGGAAACCGTCGCACGCAAGATCGCCTCGACGTCGAAGGCTCTCGGGCTGAGTCGTTTCGACATGAAGTACTCCCACGGAACCCTGGGCCATGCCGAGCAGATGCGCAGCATCGAACTCTATGGCACCCGAGTGATCCCACGGGTCCGCGAGCTGCTCGCCGAGGGGTGATCGTCAGCGTCGGCTCAGAGTGAGCGCGAAATCCCCGGCCGGGTCGGTCCACACGGTGACCACCTGCAGTCCGGCGGACTCGAGTTCGTCGCGGAGTGCATCCGGCTCGAACTTCGTACTGATCTCGGTGTGGACCTCGGCGCCGGCAGGCAGCCGCCAGGCTCGGCCCAGGACCTCGAAGTACGCGTCGATGTCCCGCCGGGCACGCAGCCACATCTCGATGCGATGTTCGCCCGGGTTCCAGCGCGCGATGTGTTCGAAGTCGTCCGCATACAGTCCGCGGGCATCCAGTCCCGTCCGCAGGACCTCGATGAGGTTGCGGTTGAAATCGGCTGTGACGCCCGCCTTGTCGTCATAGGCGGCCACGAGTCGGCCGGTGTCCTTGACGAGGTCGGTACCGAGCAGGAAGAAGTCACCGGGCGAGAGCGCCTTCGCCAGACCCTGATAGAACTCGCGCCGCGCCTCGGGATTGAAGTTCCCGATGGTGCCACCGAGGAACACCGCGAGGCGGGCGCCGTCGGCGTCGGGGAGATGGAGGTCGGGTTCGGTGAAGTCCGCGCCCAATGGGACGATCTCGACGCCCGGATAGTCGGCGGACAGCACATCGGCTGTGGTCGTGAGCATCTCGGAGCTGACATCCACGGGAACGTAGGTGAACCGCCCGGAGTCGGGGGTGGCGGCACTGAACGCGTCGAGCAGCAACCTGGTCTTGGTGGAGGTGCCCGAACCCAACTCGACCATCACTTCGGCATGCGTGGCCGCCACGATGTCGGCCGAATGCTCACGCAGGATCGCGGTCTCGCGACGCGTCGGATAGTACTCGGGAAGCCGGGTGATCTCATCGAAGAGCCGGCTTCCGCGCTCATCGTAGAGCCACTTGGTCGGCAGCGTCGGCGGGTCCTGCCACAGACCCCAAAGCGCGTCCGCGGCAAGTCCTGTCGTCGCCTTCTCGACTTCGGTACGCGTGTCGTCGCGCTCGGATGTCCTGGGCTGCGCTTCGCGCTCGGGAGTCATCGAGCGAGCCGCAGTCCCGAGAACACCCACCGCGACGCAGCGGGAAAGAAATTGCGGTAGGTGATCCGCTCATGCCCCGGCGGCGTCACCGCGCTCGCGCCACGCAGGACGTGCTGGTCGGACATGAACTTTCCGTTGTACTCACCGACGGCCCCGTTCGCCGGGACGAATCCCGGATAGGGCAGATGCGCGCTCGCCGTCCACTCCCACACGTCACCGACCATCGCGGTGCCGGCCCGGCCGGGGTGACATCGGCCGGGATCGAGAAGCCGGCCCCGCGCGTCGCCGAGTGTTCCGGCCGCGACCTCCCATTCGAATTCGGTGGGCAGTCGGGCGCCGGCCCAGCGGGCGTAGGCGTCGGCCTCGTAGAAGGACACGTGGGTCACCGGCTCGTCGGGCACGACGGGCCGGCGTCCGGAGAGGGTGAAGGTGGTCCACCCACCGTCCTCTTCGCGCCAGTAACCCGGCGCATGCCAATCGGTTTCGTGGATCTTCGCCCACCCGTCGGAGAGCCAGAGCTCGTGGCGCCGATATCCGTCGTCGGCCATGAACTCCAGCCAGCCGGCGTTGGTCACCAGCCGATCGGACACCGCGAAGTCCTCGAGGTGGACCCGGTGGCGGGGGCCCTCGTTGTCGTAGGAGAATCCACTTCCGACAGCGCCGATCTCGTGCACCCCACCGGAGAACTCCCGCCAGCCGAGCGGCGCGGACCGCCCGGGCACGTCGGGCTCCCGGTCGACGTAGACCGGCCCGAACGCATGCGTCGAGAACAGGTGCTTGATGTCCATCAGCAGCAACTCCTGGTGCTGCTGTTCGTGGTTGCAGCCGAGCTCGACCAATTCGAGCGCCGCGTCGTCGAATCGCCCGGCCTCGAGAGCCTCGACCATCGCTGCGTCGACGTGCTCGCGATAGCGTGTCACGTCGCGTACGCCCGGTCGCGTGACGAGACCGCGATCGGGGCGCGGATGTCGTTCTCCCACCGTTTCGTAGTAGCTGTTGAACAGGTACCGGAAGGTCTCGTCGTACACGACATAGTCCGGGTTCTGACGGAGGATGAACTCCTCGAAAAACCAGGTGACATGCGCCCGATGCCATTTCGCGGGACTCGCCTCGGTCATCGACTGCGGCGTCTGGTCTTCAGGTGAGAGTCGTTCGGCGAGAGCATCGGTCAGCGACCGCACCTCGAGAAACCGTCGGACGGTGTCGGGACCGTCCGCCGTGGCGACACCCGGAGGCCGGGCAACCGGGGACTCGGGATCTGATCTCGGGTCCGGGCGGACGGTGGGTTCGGTGATGCTCACTGGAAAACCTCCCGTGGCAAGGCGGTGGAGTGCGGCGGCGTCTTCGGCGGATCTCCGCATCCATCGTCACGACGGTTTGCATCCGTGTCAACGATGGCCGGCCTTGCCCCCGATTCGCTGAATGATCGATCGTCAACCGAGGGTTGACGAAGTTCGGCCGTCACCTACGGTTGGCGCATGACGAAGAACGCCGTTCCCATTCGGCTGGACGACCTCATCGCAGCGATCCGCAAGGTGCACGACGACCCCTCGACCAGCTGTCCGACGCGGTATTGGCCGCGGCTCATCTCGACGAGGTCGCCGACAGTCTGATCGGCCATTTCGTCGACCAGGCGCGCCGCTCGGGCGCTTCGTGGACTGCGATCGGGGCCAGCATGGGCGTCAGCAAGCAGGCCGCCCAGAAGCGGTTCGTCGACCGGGTGTCGGCCGCCCGCGGCACCGACGGCGGCCTGGCCGGCGAGTCGCACCCGTTCTCGCGGTTCACGCCCCGCGCGGCGAACGTCCTGATGGCGGCCAACGGTGCGGCGGCCGCCGATCGAGCCGAGTACGTGACCCCCGCCCACGTGGCGGCAGCCATGACCGCCGAGCCGCAGGCCCTCGTCTTCGTCGTGCTGCGGGAGTTCGGCGTCGACCCCGATGCGTTCTCCGATGCCGTGGCACAGCTCGTCCCGGCGCCGCGGGACGTCCCGGATGCCGAGGCATCGTCCGTCGTGCCCTACGACGCCGCCGCCAAGGCGGTCCTGGAGGCGACCGTCGGCATCGCCGTCGACCTCGGTCACAACTACGTTGGCACCGAACACCTGTTGCTCGGGCTGTTCACCGACGATCCGGTGGCCGGTGCGCTGACCGGTCTCGGACTCGACGACAGCGCGATCCGCGACAAGATCGTCGCCACACTCGCGCAGTTCGGGGAAGCTCCGCCGGCCGAGTAGCCGAACTACTCCTGCTCCGAGATGTAGTGCACCGCGGCCTCCTCGGCCGAGGCCGCGGCGCCGTCGATACCCGCATCCGCGGCCACTGCTTCGGCCTCCGTGTCGATCCCCGATCCCTCGTCCGGGGCGATCAGCCGGCCGGCACGCCGGTCACCGACCTCGTCACCTTCGTCGAACTCGTCACTGCGATCGGAATCGTGCGCACGCCAATCGGTTCGGGCGTGCTCGTCGGCAGTGATCTCGTCGAGCGGATCGACCGCACCGACGTCGGGCTCCTCCTCGGCCAGCCGCTCGTCGAGGGTCTCCCCCTCCGCCTGCTCGCGGACCGTGAGTCCGTGGATCGCAGCCTTGGGCGGGTAGTCGGGTGGCGAGTAGCCCTCGTCGAGGACGTCGTCGACGCCGCGGTCGACCAGGGTGTCCTCCGGCTGGAGCTGGTCGTCCTGGTCGAGGCTGAACTCGCCGTCGGAGCCTTCCGGGGTGCTGCCGATATCGTCCTTCACCCTTGCCACGATGCCAGCCGAACGGGGCGTGTGCCAGAGTTCCGCAGACTTGTCTGGGACACGTGACCTCGGGTGGTCCCAGTTCGGGCAAAGCGCCGGTGACCGCCGGCGGAATCGGCGAGAATGTCGAAGATGATCGAGGAATTGCAGGCCGAGGCCGAAGCCCTCCTCGCCGCGGGCGAATACGAGCACGCGCTGGCCGCGTTCTCCGTGCTCCGCGAGGTCAGAGCACGACGCGAAGGACCGTACTCGACGAAGTACCTGTCCAATCTGCACGACTGCGTCCGATGCATGTCCCACCTGCAGTTGTGGATGGACGCCAACTACCTCTGCAGCGAGTTGCACGGCAAGTACGTGCGGACCCACGGTCGCGGGGAGGCCGACACCGTCGACGTCGCCAAACACTGGGCCTGGGCACTCGTGAACCTCCACGACTATCCACCGGCCATCCGCCTCTACCTCATGACCGCCGATGCCCTCTGGGAGGTCGATCCCGGTCAGGCACAGCGCCTTCTCGGTGCCGCGGTGATCCACCGGCACGACACCGACCCCCTGGCGATCCTCACCCCCGGCGTCATCGACGGGGTGGGGCTCCACCACGCCGACGAGGAACGGACCGTGATCTCGCGTCTGGTGGCCGAACTGGCCGACACGGACACGGCGTCGCGGAGCTCGGCCACCATCGACGGCTTCGCGATCGCCTGACGCATCGCACGATCTCGCCACCCCCGCCCCGTCGCGCTGTTCGGGCTACGCAGCTGCGCGGAAGTGGCGATCCTGTCTACCGTCGACGTCTCAGACCACCTCGGTCCGTCGGCGGCGGCGTCGCAGGAGGTAGTTGTCCGCGGCTACGCGTCCGGCCGAGGTGAATCCCACCGCCAGCAGTCCGGCGATCAAGGCCAGCGGCCATTCGTAACCACTGTCGGTGTTCCAGAATCCCGCATCCCAATGAACGAAGACGATCGCGCCGATCATGTCCGCGATCAGCAGCGTGGCGACGATGGGCAGCAGGAGGCCCAGGATCAACAGGATGCCGCCGACCAGTTCCACCCAGGTCGCGTAGTACGCGGCCAGATCCGGAAAGGGCACGTCCATGCCCGCCGGACCGAAGGCCACCTTGGTGGCGTCCATCCCCTGTGTCACCAGCTTCTGCCAGCCGTGGGCGATGAAGATGATGCCGAGTATCAGTCGCGCGAGAAACTGCGCGACACTGCCGAATCCGGTCATAATGCTGCTCCTCGCATCGTCGGACGGGCCTGGTTCCCCGCCGCCAGGTACTCTCACAGTGTCCGCGACGACGAGACCTCGTCGCGGGTGATACGCCGAAATCGAGTCATCAACCGCAACCGCACCGTGACCACAGGCACCGCATCGCCGGCGTCCGATGACGCGGCCGGCAGCAGGCGGGCGAACGTGCCATACGGCAGAACGGAGTAGGAGTCGAGAGTGCCGGGAAAGTCTGGCCCTGGGTCACGGGGGCACGCCGGGGAGCCCTTCCTGGGTGCACCGTCCGACGTCCTCGATCCCTACCTGCCGGACAACGGAAATCTCGGCTTCCGGATCTCGCGCTACGACCTCGAACTCGAGTACAAGGTGTCGAGCAACCGCCTCGAGGGCACCGCGGTCCTGACCGCGACGTCGCATCGGGAGCTCAGACGCTTCACACTCGATCTCGCGAGCTCGATGTCGGTACAGCGGGTCTCGGTGAACGACAAGCGCGCCCGGTACAGCCATCGACGCCACAAGCTGTCCATCACCCCCGACACCCCGGTGCCGCCCGGCGGGGCGATGACGATCACCGTCCGCTATCACGGCAACCCCCGGCCGATCCGTGGCCCCTGGGGCGAGGTCGGCTGGGAAGAACTGACGGACGGCTCACTCTGCGCCAACCAACCCAACGGCGCGGCGTCGTGGTTCCCGTGCGACGACCATCCGAGTGCCAAAGCGCCGTACCGGATCTCGATCACCACCGACAGCCCGTACCACGCACTCGCCAACGGCGTACTGGAGTCCAAGCGGGTCCGCGCTGCTCAGACCACCTGGGTCTATCAGCAGGTGGAACCGATGCCGACCTACCTCGCGTCCATCCAGATCGGCCAGTACAAGCAGATCTCGTTGACCAGCAAGCCTTTTCCCGTGATCGGCCTCATCCCGTCCCGCCTCGAGGAGAACTTCGGGATCGATTTCGGCCCGCAGACGGAGATGATCGCGGTGTTCGTCGAGATGTTCGGACCGTACCCGTTCCCGCAGTACACCGTCGTCGTCACCGACGACGAGCTCGAAATCCCCATCGAGGCACAGACTTTCTCGACGTTCGGCGCGAACCACTGCGACGGCAGCCGGGACGCCGACCGTCTCATCGCCCACGAGCTCGCCCACCAGTGGTTCGGCAATTCGGTGACCGCGGCACGCTGGCGCGACATCTGGCTGCACGAGGGATTCGCCTGCTACGCCGAATGGCTGTGGAGCCAGCGGTCGGGCGGTCGCAGTGCCGACGAATGGGCACGCCACTACTACGAGAAGCTCGACGCGAACCCGGTGCGGGTGCCGCTGGCCGACCCGACCCCGCGCAAGATGTTCGACGACTGGGTCTACAAACGCGGTGCGCTCACCCTGCACGCCTTGCGGCTGAGAATCGGCGACGGCGACTTCTTCGCGCTCCTGCAGCGCTGGACCGAGAAGTACCGCTACGGGTCGGTGACGACCGAAGACTTCATGGCGCTCGCTGCCAACCACTCGTCGAAGCCGCTCAAGGACCTGTGGGACGCCTGGCTGTTCACCCCGGAACTGCCGCCGTTCCCCAGTCCGTCCTGAGGATCCGATGACGGACGTGCCGGCACCGACGCCGGAGACGCCTTCCGGCGCGGCCGGAGAAGTCGACACCGACGCGCGTTCGCTGGGACGCGTCACCGTCGCGACGCTCATCGCCGCCGCGTCGGGCTATCTGGTGCTGCTGCTGGCCGCACGTCACCTCGGTGCGATCGGGTACGGCGTCTTCGCGGTGTTCTGGGCTGCCTACGGTCTGGTCACCGGTGCACAGAACGGTCAGCTGCAGGAGACGACGCGCGCGGTGCGCGCGGCATCCGGTGGTGGGGCCCGGTCGCGGCCGCTGGTCGTGAACATCGGGATCGGCGCCGGTCTCGCCGTACTGGTGGCCGCGACGTCACCGCTGTGGAGCGGCGAGGTGTTCACCGACGAACGCCGGCTGTCGGTGGCATTGCTGGCGATCGGGGTGGCGAGCTTCGCGGTGTACGCGCACTTGTGCGGCGCGCTGTCCGGGATGCTGAGCTGGTCGTCGTTCGCGGTGCTGCTGTCGGTCGACGCACTGATCCGCCTGGCCGGTGCCGTCATCGCGGTGGCCGCCGGCTGGGGTACGACGGCCTTCCTGATCGTCACCGTCATCGGTTCGGTGTCGTGGTGCCTGCTGCTGGTCGGGTCCCCCGCGGCCCGACGCGCGGTCGGGATCGGCGGAGACGTACCCCCGCGCCGACTCACGACCAACACCCTCACCGCGATGGCAGCCGCCGCCGCGAGTGCCGTTCTCGTCATGGGCTTCCCCGTGCTGATCAACCTGACCGCCAACCTGCGCGGCACCCCCGACGCCGGCGAGGCCGGGGTGATCGGCGCGCTGATCCTGGCGGTGACCCTCACGCGTGCACCGCTGCTGGTGCCGCTCAACAGCTTCCAGGGCGTGCTGATCTCGCGCTTCGTCGATCACCGTGACCGACGGCTCGCGGCGCTGGCCGCCCCGCTCGGCGTCGTCGGCGTCGTCGGCGGGGTCGGGATCCTGGCCGCGTGGCTGGTCGGGCCCTGGCTGCTCCGGTCGGTCTTCGGCGCCGACTTCGACCTCGACGGCATCGTCGTCGCATTGCTCACCGCCGGCGCCACCTGCCTCGCCCTGTTGACCGTCACCGGTGCGGCCGCGATCGCCGCAGGTGCCCACCGCTGGTACGCCACGGGCTGGTGGGTCGCCACCCTCGTCGCCGTCGGGTTGCTGCTGATCCCGGCCGACGTCGAGGTCAGAACGTGCGTCGCGCTCGTCGTCGGCCCGCTGGTGGGGCTCGTCGTGCACATGGTCGGGGTGCTGCGGCGGCCTATCGCCGGTTGAGCCCCGTCGAAACCTTGCCTGCCGCCGCCCCCACCCGCGCTTGCAGGCGATTGAGCCGCGACGTCGCGTGTAAGCGCGCTGCCCTGGCCGCTCTTGGCCAACCGCGAGCCGCGCACCGTTCCGCCTCGGCGGCGAAGAAGCGGTTCTCCTCGTCGAAGCGACGTCCGTCGACGGCTTGCACCGAACTCACCGACCCACTGTGGCGGCGGTAGGAGAAGACGACTTCGGGGTCGTAGACGAGTGATCCGTCGTCGGCGGCGAGGTCGACGAGAAGCGCGAGGTCGAGGACGATCTCCAGCCCGGGCCGGAACCCGACCTCCCGCACCGCGGCGGTCCGCCACAGCAACGACGGAAAGTACGTCCAATTGCCGTGGTACAGGCTGGTCGCTAGGCGTTCACCGGACAGCACCGTCGCGTTCGAGGGGGCCAGGACGCTCTTCATCCGGTCCCCCAGCGGACGCACCGTCCGACCGTTCTCGTCGATGACGTCGACGCCCGGCGCGATGACCGACGCTTCCGGGTGATGCCGGGTCAACGTGCGGACGGTCGCGAGGTAGTCGGCGTGCATCACGTCGTCGCAGCCCATGACGACGAACCAGTCGGCGGTCACGAGCTCGACGCAGCGTCGGAAGTTCCCGTTGACGCCGAGGTTGGTGTCGTTGCGCAGGTAGCGCACGCGCGCGTCGTTCAGCGAGGCCAGCCATTCGCGCGGCGTCGGGTCGGGATAACAGTCGTCGACCACCACGAGCCGCAGGTCCGGGTCACTCTGATCGAGCACGCTGGTCACGGCCTCGCGGAACTGCGCGACGTCGCCGTAGAAGGGCATCATCACGTCGATCGGCATCCGACCAGACTAGCCGGGCCGAGCCGGGCGGTTCCTCTCCGAGGCCGCGGAATGGGAGTACCGCGACCGGCCGGGTTAGGGTTGTTCACCATGGCCGAACCCATCACCAATGCCGACGTCTGGCTGGTGGTACCCGTCTTCAACGAGGGGCAGGTGATCCGGGAGGTCGCGGCAAAGGCCCGCGAGACCTTCCCCAACATCGTCTGCGTCGACGACGGCTCGTCGGACAACTCGGCCGAGGAGATCAGGGCCGCCGGCGTCCACCTCGTGCGCCACCCGGTGAACCTCGGGCAGGGAGCGGCCATCCAGACCGGCGTCGAATACGCGCGCAAGCAGCCCGGCGCCCGCTTCTTCGTCACCTTCGACGCCGACGGACAGCATCAGGTCGACGACGTGTCGGCGATGGTCGCCCGCCTGCGGACCGAACCGGTCGACATCATCGTCGGCACCCGGTTCGCCGAGGGACGCAGCGAGTCGGTCCCGCTGCTGCGCCGGATGGCGTTGCGCACCATCGTCTTCCTGAGCCCCCGCACGCGACGGCTCGGATTGTCCGACGCGCACAACGGACTTCGCGTCTTCAACAAGAGGGTCGCGGACGATCTCGACCTCCTGATGAGCGGGATGAGTCACGCGTCGGAGTTCATCGCGCTCATCGATCACCACAAGTGGCGGGTTGCCGAGCAACCGGTCACGATCCTCTACACCGAATACTCACGCGCGAAGGGACAGTCGCTGATCAACGGGGTCAACATCGTCGCCGACGGCCTGTTCCACACCCGGATGAGGAAGTGAGGAGTCGATGATCTGGTTCCAGATCCTCGCGATCATCGGCCTGCTCGCACTGGTCGGCTTCTTCGTCGTCAACCGCGGCACCGCCCGATCGTCGGCCGGTGTGAAGATCCTGTTCGTCGCGTTCGTGGGTTTCGGCCTCTACGCGATGCTGCGCCAGGACGACGTCACCTGGGTCGCCAACAAGATCGGCATCCAGCGCGGCCTCGACCTCGTGCTGTTCCTGCTGGTCATCGCCTTCGCGTTCACCACGGTGTCGACGTACCTGCGGTTCCGCGACCTCGAGGTGAAGTACGCACGGCTCGCGCGCGCCGTCGCGCTGCAGAACGCCGAGAACCAGAACAGGCCCGGTCAGGACGCGGCCCCCGAGGACTGATCGGGCATAAGTCGCCGGAAGATCCGAGTTCGACGCACCCCTTGCGTCTACGTATACGTCTACTTATAGTGGGTTCATGCCCAACAAGACCATCTACGTCTCCGACGACGACATCGCCGTCCTCGAACGCGCTCAGCAGGTGTCGGGCGGTAACCTCTCCGGCGCCGTCGTCGAGGCACTCCGCGCGTATGTGCGGGCCGCGGACTATCGCGACGCCGGGTACGACGAGATCGTGCTCCGGGACGGACCCGACGGCGTGCGTCGGAAACGGTTCTTCGGTCGACCCCTCGCCGAGGAGACCGAGTACGACGAGAACACCGGCAACGCAACCAAACTCACCGCCTACGAGGGACGCACCGGCAAGATCGTGCTGTCGATCCACTTCGTGGACTGGAACAACTACGGCGTGACCCGCATGCAGAAGACCGGCAACTGGCTCAAGGACCTCACCGGCATCCCCAGCGTCCGCAGCCTGTTCAGTGCCGAACTCCCCGACTGGGGCGACTACACCGTCGAGATCGTCGACGACATCGAGGGACTGCGAAAACTCGTGCCCGAGAGGTTCTTCGAGCGCACCGCGGCCGCACTGGCACCCGACGTCGAAGACCTCGACGTGTAACGCCTCACCGTAACCGACCACTCCCCCAGAACATCCCGGCGACGCCCCATCGGGCGCTCGTCTATCAATACATGCATATATGCGCATGTCCTTATTCGTACGGAAAGGAACAGCAATGTCCGATCAACCCGCCATCAGTGTCTCCGGTCTTCGAAAGGCCTTCGGAGACAACACGGTTCTCGACGGTATCGACATCTCGGTGCCCGCCGGCAGCGTGTTCGCCCTACTCGGCCCCAACGGGTCCGGAAAGACCACCACGGTCAAGATCCTGTCCACGCTCGCACAGCCGGACTCGGGCGAGATACGGATCGCGGGACTCGATCCCGCCTCCGACCGCGATGCGATCTGCGCCCGGATCGGTCTGACCGGCCAGTTCGCTGCCGTCGACACGCTGCTCACCGGACGCGAGAACCTCACGATGGTCGCCCGGCTCCGGCATCTGCCGAAACACCAGGCCCACGAGCGAGTGGAGAAGCTACTCACCGACTTCGACCTCGTCGACGCCGCCGACCGCCGCGTCGCCGAGTACTCCGGCGGGATGACCCGCCGCCTCGACCTCGCGATGACCCTCGTCGGCGAACCGTCGATCATCTTCCTCGACGAACCGACGACCGGCCTCGATCCCCGCTCTCGCCGGACCGTGTGGGAGACCGTCCGCGGACTCGTCGCCCGGGGCACGACCATCTTCCTCACCACGCAGTACCTGGAAGAGGCCGACCATCTCGCCGACCGCATCGCCGTCCTCGATCGCGGCCGGATCGTCGCGGAGGGCACCGCCGCCGAACTCAAACAGCTCGTGCCCGGAGGTCACATCCGGATCGGTTTCGCCGACGCCGACGACCGCGAGCGCGCCCGCCGCGCGTTCTCGTCGTCGGTCGACGGGCAGGAGGAGAACAGCCTCGCTGTTCCCTCCGGCGGCGGGATCGGAGCGATCCGCGACGTCCTGTCGACCCTCGACGCCGCGGGCATCGAGGCCACCGGCATCTCGGTGCACACCCCGGATCTCGACGACGTGTTCCTCACCATCACCGGCCGGTCGGCCGCCACCCTCTAGGAGATCCGATGTCCACCACCCTCGCCTTCACGCTCTCCGATTCCTCGGTCATGGTTCGCCGCAACCTCGTTCGGCTCCGGCGATACCCCACGATGATGTTCTCCACGATCGCGATGCCCGTCGTCATCCTGCTGATGATGACCTTCTTCTTCGGCGGGGCGATCGAGAGCGCACTGGCCGCCGACGGCCCGCTCGACGGGAAGTACATCAACTACCTGCTGCCGGGGCTGCTGCTCTTCGTGCCGTCGTTCCTCACTGTGGCGGTGGCGGTCTCGGTCAACCAGGACGTCACCGAGGGCATCATCAATCGTCTGCGCTCGTTGGCCACCCCGCCGACGGCGATCCTCGCCGGTCACTTCGTCGGTGCCCTGATCCAGGGTGTCGTCGCGGTGCTGTTCCTGCTCGCCGCCGCCTTTGCACTCGGTTTCCGTTCGGAGGCAAACGCTCTCGACTGGCTGCTCGCGGGCGGCCTGTTGCTCCTGCTGACGGCCGGCCTGGTGTGGATCGCCGTCGCCATGGGCGTCGTCGCACCGAATCCGGAGAGCGCCAGCAACATGCCCCTGCCGCTGCTGTTCCTGCCCTACCTGGGCAGCGGGCTCGTGCCGACCGACAGCATGCCGAACGGGGTGCGGCAGTTTGCCGAGTATCAGCCCTTCAGCCCGATCGCCGACACGCTGCGCGGCCTGCTCATGGGACTCGACATCAGCGATCGCTGGCCGTGGGCACTCGGCTGGTGCGTGGTGTTCCTGATCGTCGGCTACTTCTGGGCGGTCACCGCATTCCGCCGCTCGACCGCCGGCTGAGCGGGCGGTCGTCCCGAGTCCGCGGCGCTCAGTCCGCCAGCGAACGCAGGTAGGCGGTCACGTCGTCGTGGCGCGGGAGCAGTCCCGACGCCGCGGCTTCGTGCAATCCGGGTGCGGCGGTGTCCTTCTCGGAGAGTTCGTACTCCAGCGGCGTACCATCCCGCGCGGTGGTCGGCCAGTCGATGGCGAGGTCGGGGTCGAGTGGGTTGATGCCGTGTTCGCCAGACGGGTTGTAGCCGGTGGAGCAGAGGTAGGTGACGGTCGAGTTGTCGGCCAGCGCGCAGAACGCGTGCCCTAGCCCTTCCGACAGGTAAACCGCCCGACGGTCGACGTCGTCGAGCAGGACGGTGTCGTAGGTGCCGAAGGTCGGGGAGCCGACGCGGATGTCGACGATGACGTCGAGGATGGCACCCGACGCGCAGGTGACGTACTTCGCCTGTCCCGGAGGAACATCGGCGAAATGCACACCGCGCAGCACACCAGCGGCAGATACCGACAGATTGACCTGCGCGAGGTCGAAGCGGTGCCCGATCACCTCGGCCAGCAGGTCCCCCTTGAACGCCTCGGCGAACAGTCCCCGTGCGTCGCCGTGCTGGACCGGGGTGAGTTCCCACGCGCCGTCGATCGTGAGCGGTCGCACCTTCATGGATGAGCCTTTCGCATCGGATGTATCCTCAGAATCCCTTGCCCCGCTGCAGGAGTTCGAGCAGGTAGTCACCGTAACCGGACTTGCGGAGTTTCTCCGCGCGAGAACGGAGCTCGTCGTCGTCGAGCAATCCACGACGCCACGCGATCTCTTCGGGCACAGCGATCTTGAGGCCTTGGCGTTGTTCGACCGTGCGCACGAAATTGCCGGCGTCGAGGAGGCTGTCGAAGGTTCCGGTGTCGAGCCAGGCGGTCCCACGCGGCAGGACCGTCACCGACAGTTTGCCGCGTTCGAGGTAGTGGGCGTTGATGTCGGTGATCTCGTATTCGCCGCGTGCGCTGGGTTTCAGGTTGCGGGCGATCTCGACCACCTCGTTGTCGTAGAAGTACAGGCCGGGCACCGCGAAGTTCGACTTCGGTTGTGCCGGCTTCTCTTCCAGCGAGATCGCGGTCCCGTCGGCGTCGAAGTCGACGACACCGTAGGCCTCCGGATTGGACACCCAGTAGGCGAAGACCGCTCCGCCGTCGACGTTCTCGAAACCCTGCAGCCGGCTGCCGAGACCGGGTCCGTAGAAGATGTTGTCGCCGAGCACGAGTGCGACCGACTCGTCGCCGATGTGGTCGGCGCCAAGGGTGAAGGCCTGGGCGAGGCCGTCGGGCGAGGGTTGGGTCTTGTAGGTGAGGTTGATACCGAACTGGTCGCCGTTGCCGAGCAGTCCCTGGAAGGCGGGCGCGTCGTGCGGGGTGGTGATGACGAGGATGTCGCGGATACCGGCGAGCATCAGCGTGGAGAGCGGGTAGTAGATCATCGGCTTGTCGTAGACCGGGACGAGCTGTTTGCTCACACCCTGCGTGATCGGGTGCAGGCGCGAGCCCGTACCGCCGGCCAGAATGATCCCTCGCATGCGCCACAGCCTAGTGCCCGACGCTCCGGCTCACTGCGCGCACACCCGGGGCCCTGGCCGGTCCCCATCCGCGTGGCAAGCTCGTCACCTCGGGTCGGGGTGCCGATCTCGGTAGAGTTGCGTCGACGAATACCTCAGGCGGAAGGATCGACGTGCGTGTTCTCGTGACCGGCGGTGCCGGTTTCATCGGCGCCAACTTCGTGCTGCGCACGCTGGCCACCCGCCCCGAGTGTTCGATCCGGGTGCTGGACAAACTCACCTACGCCGCCAACCCCGAGACCCTGACCTCGGTCGCCGACCGGGTCGAGCTGATCGAGGGCGACATCGCCGATGCCGCCCTGGTCCACCACCTGGTCGGCGAGGCCGATCTGGTGGTGCACTTCGCCGCCGAATCCCACAACGACAACTCCCTGGCCGACCCCTCGGCGTTCGTGCACACCAACCTGGTGGGCACCTACACCCTGCTCGAAGCCGTCCGCGCCCATCAGGTGCGCTATCACCACATCAGCACCGACGAGGTCTACGGCGACCTCGACCTCGACGACCCGGCCCGCTTCACCGAAGCCACCGCCTACAACCCCTCGAGCCCGTACTCGGCGACCAAAGCCGGCTCCGACCTGCTCGTGCGCGCCTGGGTGCGCTCCTTCGGCGTGGCCGCCACCATCTCCAACTGCTCCAACAACTACGGCCCGTACCAGCACATCGAGAAGTTCATCCCCCGCCAGATCACCAACGTGCTCTGCGGGGTACGTCCCAAGCTCTACGGCGACGGCCGCAACGTGCGCGACTGGATCCACGTCGACGACCACAACGACGCGGTGTGGACCATCATCGACCAGGGTCGGATCGGCGAAACGTATCTGATCGGCGCCGACGGCGAGGTCGACAACCGCACCGTCGTGGAAACCATCCTCGAACTCCTCGGCCAGCCGAAGGATGCCTTCGACTTCGTCACCGACCGCCCCGGCCACGACCGCCGCTACGCCATCGACTCCACCCGCCTGCGCACCGAACTCGGCTGGCAACCCAACTACGTCGACTTCCGCGCCGGCCTGGCCGCCACCATCGACTGGTACCGCGACAACACCAGCTGGTGGCAACCCGCCAAAGACGCCGTCGAACAGAAATACGCCGCCACCGAGCGGGTGACGGGCTAGTTCGCGGCCGGTCGTTTGGCGTTCTCGCAGTTCCGCCCCCTACGGTGTTCACATGCGCGTACTCGTGAGCGGCGGCGCGGGCTACATCGGCTCGCACACCGTGATCCAGCTGGTCTCCGCCGGACATGACGTCGTCATCGTCGACGACTTCAGCAATGCCAAGCCCACGGTCGTCGGTCGGCTCGAGGCCTTGAGCGGTCGTTCCATCCCGGTACACGCCTTCGACCTCGCGGACGTGGACAAGACCGAGCACTTCTTCGCCCACGAGGACGTCGACGCGGTGATCCACTTCGCCGGGTACAAGGCGGTCGGTGAGTCGGTGGCCAAGCCGCTGGACTACTACCAGAACAACCTCGGCACGACGTTCTCGCTGTTGCGGGCGATGGAACGCCACAACGTGCACACGCTGGTCTTCTCGTCGTCGGCGACCGTCTACGGCGCCGACCCCGAGTTGCCGATGACCGAGGACCTCCCGACGTCGGCGACCAACCCGTACGGCTGGACCAAGGTGATGATCGAGCAGGTGCTGCGCGACGTCGCGGCCAGTTCCGACGCCTGGCGGATCGCGGCGCTGCGCTACTTCAACCCGGTGGGTGCGCACCCGAGCGGTCAGATCGGTGAGGACCCGTCGGGCATCCCGAACAATCTGATGCCATTCGTCGCGCAGGTCGCCGTCGGCCGGCGCGAGAAGTTGTCGGTCTTCGGCGACGACTACGACACCCCGGACGGCACCGGCGTTCGCGACTACATCCACGTCGACGACCTCGCGGCCGGGCACGTCGCCGCACTGGACCGCATCAGCACTGGTCATACCGGCATGTCGACGTGGAACCTCGGAACCGGACAAGGCGTTTCGGTCCTCGAAGTCGTGCACGCTTTCGAAAAGGCGAGCGGCAAGCCGATTCCGTACGAGATCGCACCGCGCCGGCCCGGTGACATCGCCGCGTCGTACGCCGATCCCACCCGCGCGAACGCCGACCTGAACTGGCACGCCACCAAGACGATCGACGACATGTGCGCCGACACCTGGCGCTGGCAGTCGGGAAACCCGACGGGCTATCCGGACGCCTGAGCCGTCACCGATCGGCGTACGGATCGTCGGGATCGACGGTCTCGTCGGTGGCCCACCCGATGTAGCGGCGGGCCGACGTCTCGACGACCTCGCGTGCGTTCTCGTCGACGACGACGCCGAACGCGTCGTACAGTCGATCGAAGGGTAGTGCCGTGACCCGGTCGGCGATCTGACGAACGAGTCTGGGCGACAACGGGATCATGTTCGGGTAGCTGCGCATGAAGGTCACCATCCCCGGCTGCATGACGCCTTTGATCGTGTCGCCGGTCAGCAACGCTCCCCGACCGTCGGCGGCACCCGGCAGGTGCAGGACCGCGCTACCCGGAAAATGCCCGCCGCACTGGATGATTCGCACCCCGTTGAGGATCTCGGCGTCGCCGGACCAGAACTCGACGACAGGATCCGGCCGGGTCAGCCATCGACGATCGAGATCGTTGTAGTAGACCGGCACCCCACCGAACCGGTGACTGAGAGACACACTGGCGCCGTAGAGGTGCGGATGACTGGCCGTGATGGCTGCGACGCCGCCGCATTCCACCAGCCGGTCGACGAGAGAGGGACCGACGAAACCCGGTGGTTCCCAGAGGATGTTTCCCTGCGAAGTGGCCACCAGGAATCCCTGCTGGCCGATGCCGACCGACGGCCTCAGCGAAAGTCGGGTGAGGCCCGGCTCGACCTCGGCGACGTCGAGCGCATTGTCGGCGTCCTCGTCGAGTCGGGTCCACTGTTGTCCGCTTGTCGGAATCCACTGCCGGTCGTCGTCGCAGATCGGACAGACCTCGGGAAGGTCCGCGTCGGGCGCGTACTCGTTCGCGCAGAAGACACACATCCACGGCTGCATGACTCGACGCTAACCCCGTTGCCAGCCTCGGGCCCTGATCTCCGAGGGATGTGGTCCATCGGACCGACGTGGGTCAGCACTATATCAGTGCATACCGACAGAAGATTTGCACACGAACTCCATCGACAATCGTTGCACGCCTTGATATTCAGGCGTACGCTCGAACATACATTCGTAACAACGGCATCGGGGGGGGGTGACCGTCTTGATCGAGATCTCGAACTCCGACGTCGTGCCGTCGACCCGCGCCTCCGAACTCGTGCAAGAACTACACCGGATCACCACCGAACTGCAGACCGTCGACCTGACACAATGCTCCGATGCCGAGCTCGTCGACGTCGCCGCCGACACCGAACGCGCCATCGCCCGACTCACTTTCGCCGGCGACCGGCAGATCGTCGAGATCGCCGACCGCGACCTGCCCCACAAAACCGGGCACCGCAGCATCACCCAGTTCATGACCCACCGCCTGCGCATGGCCGACCCCATGCGCCGCACCAAACAACGCCACGCGACCGCCACCCACCTCAGCCCGACCGGCGAACCACTCGAACCCGAACGCCCCGCTCTGGCAGAGGCATTGGCCGACGGCAAGATCAACACCTCCCACATCCGGGCGGTACTCGACGTGCTCGACCAGATCCCGCACGCCGTCGACCACGACGTGAAACTCGCCGCCGAACGACAGATGGCCGAAATCGCCGTCGACCACACCCCCGCCGACATCACCGCCCTCGGCGCCCGCCTGTTGGCCCACCTCGACCCCGACGGAACACTCGCCGACGACACCGACCGCAAACGCCGTCGCAAACTGTCGGTCAACCGGCAACGCGCCGACGGCACCGCCAAGATGTCCGCCGACCTCACACCCGAACTCCTCGCGCGGATCACCATGCTGCTCGCGGTCTGGGCCAAACCCGGCATGAACAACCCCGACGACCCCGAATCACCGCACGGGTCGATCGAGAATGCCGACCCCGAGATGGTCGAAGCCGCTGCCGCACGTGATGATCGCAGCGATGCGCAGCGCAACCACGACGCGTTCGACGCCTTGCTGAAGGCTGTGTTCGAGGACGGCCTGCTCGGCAAGAGTCACCGCGGGTTGCCGATACAGGTGATCGTCAAAGCCGACCTCAACGATCTGATCCGCGAAGCCGGGTTCGCCACCACCGCCACCGGCACGCTGATCCCCATCCCCGACCTCATCGACATGGCCGCCGACGCCCAACCCTGGCTGGCCGTGTTCAAAGACGCCACCGCCGTCCCGCTCTACTTCGGACGCGGCAAACGCCTGGCCACCCGCGAACAACGACTCGTGTCCTTCGCCCGACCCGACGGCGAGGTCTGCTCCACACCCGACTGCGACCTATCCGCCGCACACGTGGAAATGCACCACGCGCAACTCGACTGGGGTCTCGGTGGCCTCACCGACATCACCGACCTCGCACCCGCATGCCCGAAACACAACCGCATGGTCGGCGACCAGCCCGGCCAATACACCACCCGCATGGTGCGGGAAGGACCCGACGAAGGCCGTTGCACCTGGCAACTCAACGCCGAACCCGGCGCACCACCCAACCCCGAACGTGTGAACCGGCGACCCGACATACCCCGACGGTTCGCCGAGCACCTTGAACAGGTGCGCACCGAGATCCACGGGCCCGACGAGGCGTCCGGCGATCAGTCGCGCCTTCAGCTGCGCCAGATCATCGACCTACGCAACGCCTCCGACGCCGAAGCCACCCTCGCCTCGATAATGCTCGCCGCCGCATACCCGCGCGCCTGAGATGGCATCGGTATGACGTTGTGCCCGGAATCCGGGCACAACGTCATACCGGTCTGAAGCAGAAAGCCCGATGCTCGCGAAGGGCGGCGCGACGAGCAGGCCTCGCACCAAAGCCGAGGACGCCGGACCACATACGACCTCGTCCCGGGTCAGCCGACGGGCGGCGCCTCGGCCGGCGGGACGCCCACAGCCGGCACACCCTCCACCGGCGCAGGCGGGTACACCAGGTCGTTGACGCGGTAGACGACGGCCTCGCCCTGCCGGAACACCTCGGTCAGACCGGGGGCCCCGTTCTCGCGCAGTTCCAGGAACGGGTCGCCCTGGTGGCCGTTCTCCGGGTCGGGTCGACCGCGCTGGAACTCCCAATAGCTCGTCGGGGAGTCGATCACATAGTGCACGTTCATGTCCCGGACGATCTGGTCGATCGCGGGGTCGGCGCCGATCTTCGCGACACCCCAGAAGACGTCGCGCTGACGTTCGGAGAACTCGTTGGCCCGGTAGAACGGGAACATCGGGGTGACGCCGGTGACCGGGTACAGCCACCCGGTGCCCTGGTCGAGATTGTTGAGGACGAGCACGTCCTGGGCGTCGGGTTGCGATGCGAGCCATGCGTAGGCGGCGAGGTCGTCAGGGCCGATGTACTTGCCGCCCCGTTCCTTCGACGCGATCTGCGCGTTCGGCGGGTAGCGGACCACCGCGGCGCCGGCGATCAGGGCCAGCAACACCACGTACGTGGTCGCGACCACCCAACCGGCGCGGTTCGTGCCCGTGGTGGAGGTCTCGTCCGACGGCCCGAACCGCCGCCCGATGACGCCGATGAGGGCGACCACGGACACGCCGATCGCGACACCTGCGGCCGCCGCCGAGAAGATGGCGACCACGAAGGTGAGTCGGTGCGGCGAGTTGTAGAAGTAGCCCCCGATGGCGCCGAGCGGGTAGGACAGCGGGCCGAGTGACACCACCGAGTTCGCCGTCACGAGCGCGAAGACCAGCCACGCCGCGAGTCCGGCCCAGCACCGCAACCAGGCCAGGACCCCGAGGCCGAGGACGGTCACGATGATCAGCGGCCAGACCGGGAAGTGATCGAGATTCAGCGGGATCGTGCCGTTGAACGCACCCTGCGCCAGGCCGTCGAGTATTCCGATCCCTTCTTCACGGAAGTCGAAGAACGGGAGTTCGTTGGTGTCCGCGACGCGGATCGTGCCGAGGACCACCGGGAAGATCAGGATCAGCGTGAGGACGGCCGTGACCGCGAGGGTCGCGAGATCACCCACACGGCTCACCGCCGGTCGCCAGAGGCCCTCACACAGCCACCACAGTCCCACGATGACACCGACGAGGATCAGACCGGAGGGATGCGTGGCCGTCACACCGGCCACCGCCAGGGCGGCCGGTAGCACACGAGACCGGTCGCGGACCACGCTGAGAACCAGTACCGCCGCGACCGGAGCAAGACTCACGCCAACCGCATTCGGCACCGACGTCAGCTGCACTTCGACGTACGGCAGTGACGGGAACAGCGCGGCGACGGCGGCGGCGGTACCCGCGATGAGAGCGGAGGTGTCGACGTCGTAGCGGTGTCGGGCGAACCAGTAGGCCAGTGACGCCACACCCAGCGGCACCGTGACCGCCAGTACCGCAGGCGAATACGTGTTGTACAACTCGACCGGATTCGCGCCGGTCAACGGGAACAGCAAGGCGCCCAGGGCATGCCACGTGTTCGGGTAATAGTTGAACCCGTGGGTGTCGTAGTTCATCAGCTCGCCCATGCGCAGGGCCGAACCGATCCCGGTCTCGTGGATCCACCGCAGAGAACTGGCGTGCCACAACGAGTCCCACACCTGCGAGATGTTGTCGAGTCCCGCGAACGCGGTCTTGGCCACCGGCCGGATGCAGGTGATCGCGATGATGAGTCCGCCGAGACCGAGACCGGCGACCACGCGCAGCATCGCGGTACGCCCGACTCCTGGTTCGCTCGTATCCGCAGGCACCGGCACAAACCGTCGTGCGACGCCGGTGCGCAGCAGGCGGGAATACGCCCACGCCACCGCGAGAGCGAGAACCAGCCCCACGAGCGCCGAGATCGGGTTCCACACGAAGCCGACCGCGGAGTACAGCACGGTGAGGATCGAGACCAGCGCGAACGTGATGGCCGGTCCCGCCGCGAGCGCCACCGGCCACGACAGGTTCATCCGGCGTCCTACGAATGCACCAGGCAGGATCAGCACGAGCGCGGACACGATCACGACCCACGCAGCCAGCACCATCACCCCGCGCCTTTCCACACTCGCCTGTCACCCCGCGGTTGAGACCCGTTTCCACTCCCTGCCGGGCCCCGACCAAACACTCAGCAGGGTACCCGGCGCCGTATCAGTGCGACTGTCCGGTGACGACGCTCTCGTCGGGCATCGGTTGCCCGTCGGACACCGGGAGGACCTCCGGGCGATGCTTCGAGTGCCCGGACGCCGCGACGGCGAGGCAGACCAGGGCTGCGACCGCACCGAACACGAACATCTCCGTGTAGGTGATCGACGTCCAGGTCCCGGTGATCCAGGCCAGGACCGCGGGGACGGCGAAGCCGAGGTAGGTCACGCTGTAGAACACCGCGGTCAGACCGGCGAGGTCGTCCGGACCGGCGATGCGCTGCACCTCGAGCAGGCCGGCGATCAGGGCCATCCCGTAGCCGCAGCCGAGCAGGGTTGCGGCGACCAGTGACAGCCACACGGTCAGCACGTGTGCCGCCACGGCGGCGACGAGCATGCCCGCGACGAGGGTCGTGAGCGCGACGACCACGCCGCGCGAACTGCCCGGCACATCGATGCGCCGACCCACCGACTGGATGCCGAACCCGGCGCCGAGTCCGAGGACGCAGCACAGGGCGGCGAAGGCGATCGGCGCCCCGGAGGTCCGTGCCGACATGAGCGCCGGGATGATCGCGTACGCCGTCGCGGCGGCACCGAAGACCCACGGCGCGACCGGCAGGACCACGAACATGAACCGTCGGTGACCGGCGGCCGGGATACGCAGGTCGTCGCGCAGGCGGCCGGGCGACAGGCTGGGGAAACGCGTCTCGGGGACGACAGTCAGAAGAGCTCCCGCGCACACCGCGACGGCGATGTTCACCAGGTACGGCAGCACGTGCGGCCACGGGCCCCACAGGGCGAGCACGCCGGCGACACCCGCGCCGATTCCGAAGCCGGCGGTCAGGCTCATCGCCGCACGTCCGGCGCCGATCCCGGCTCGCGCACCGTCGCGGTCGGACAGTTCCTTGATCCAGCTGCCGCCGACCGCCATCGACAGACCGAGCGCGACGCCGCTGCAGATGCGTCCCACGGTCAGCAACTCCACCGACTGCGACCCCGCGGCCAGCAACACCGAGCCCAGCGCCGCGAACACCGGCGCCGGCAGCATCAGGGGACGACGTCCGAACCGATCCGACAGCGGTCCGCCGATCAGCAGTGCGGGGACGATGCCGAAGACATATGCGAACAGCAGGGCGTCGACGACGACCGGCGAAAGACCGCTGATCTGGCGGTACATGACGAGCAGCGGGGTGAACTCGTTACCGCCCCACGCGGTCGCGAAGACGGCCAGCGAGACCGCGGGCCATCCGAAGCGGCGGCGGTTGTCGGTCATGCGGGTTCTCCCGGGAGGTCATGGACACCGGCGAGGTGCCCCGCCAAGAGGTGTTCGAAACGGTCGGCGTCGGCGGACTCGATGGCGCCGAGGAGGCCGAGGTGGTCGGTGATGATGCGGGCGGCCACCCCGGCGTCGCGGTGCACCGAGGCGATCGTCATGCGGCGATGCCGCTCGCCCAGCGTCGTGTAGAAGTCGGCGAGGAGCGGGTTGTCGCCGGCAGCGGCGATCAGCTGGTGGAACTCGGCGTCGAGCCGCGAGAACTCGGCGACGTCGGTCGTGTCGGCTCGCCGGTGCGCCTCGAGGTTGGCTCGCAGTCGCGCGGCCAGCTCGGCCGCGGCGGCGGGCCGGGAGGTGACCGCGCGGACCGCGTGACCTTCGAGGAGACGTCGGGCGTCGACGACGTCGCGCTTCTCGCGGTCTCCGATCGGTACCACGAGCGCTCCTCGCTTCGGGTAGAGCCGCATCCACCCCTCGGTCTCGAGCCGCAGGAATGCCTCACGCACGGGAGTGCGGCTCACGGAGCACCTCGAAGCGATCTCACCCTCGCTGATCAGCTCACCGCCAGCGATCTCGTTTGTGAGAATTTGCTCTTTGACCTCGGCATATACCCGCTCAGCAGCGGATTCCGCGGAGGCATGCGACATAGACACAAGTTGTACCTTACCAATGCCTGATGGCGCCGTCACCAGGGCAGACCCGACTTCCATGACGGTCCTCATCGGTGAGACACTTGATGCGGCCGTAACGAGCGTCACCCTCGCTCACGAGCCCTGATCGCGTCCGCTGAGCCACCCGCTCGCGTCGATGCGGATCTCGACAGCTCGCGGGCAACGTGGCCGGCGAGACGATGCAACCCGCGTTTCGCGGCATTCAGGAGGACCCGACCGTGACGAGCACGGAGGAGACACGTATGGGGGACACACGTATGGGCGACACCCCGATCACCGAACCGGCCATTGCCGATCTGCCGATCACCGATGACGAGATCTTCTTGGCGCACGCCGGCGGCAAGCTGTCCGTCGAGTTGCGCTCGCCGATCGACACTCAGCGCGACCTGTCGATCGCCTACACCCCGGGCGTCGCCCAGGTGTCACGCGCGATCGACACCGACGCCACCCTGGTGAACAAGTACACCTGGACCGACCGTCTGGTGGCCGTGGTGAGCGACGGATCGGCTGTGCTCGGTCTCGGTGACATCGGCCCGCGTGCGTCGCTGCCGGTCATGGAGGGCAAGTCCGCACTGTTCCGTAGCTTCGCCGGGCTGAACTCGATCCCGATCGTCCTCGACACCAAGGATCCCGACGAGATCGTCGAGACCCTGATCCGTCTGCGTCCGAGCTTCGGCGCGGTCAACCTCGAGGACATCTCGGCGCCACGCTGCTTCGAGATCGAGCGCCGCGTGATCGAGGCCCTCGACTGCCCGGTCATGCACGACGACCAGCACGGCACCGCCATCGTCGTACTCGCCGCCCTGAAGGGCGCGACGACGCACCTCGGCCGCGACATCACCAGCCTGCGCGTGGTGATCTCCGGCGCCGGCGCCGCGGGCGTCGCATGTGCCAACATCCTCCTGGCCGTGGGCGTCTCGGACGTCATCGTGCTCGACTCGAAGGGCATCGTCTCGGAGGGACGCGACGGCCTGAACGAGTCGAAGGCCGATCTGGCGAGCCGCACCAACCCGCGTGGTCTGACCGGCGGCGCCGTGGAGGCCCTCGAGGGCGCGGACGTCTTCATCGGCGTCTCGGCCGGCCTCATCCCCGAGGAGATCATCGCGTCGATGAACGACGACGCGATCGTGTTCGCACTGTCGAACCCCGATCCCGAGATCCACCCCGAGGCCGCCGCCAAGTACGCGGCCGTCGTCGCGACCGGACGCAGTGACTTCCCGAATCAGATCAACAACGTGCTCGCCTTCCCGGGCGTCTTCAAGGGCGCACTCGACGCCGGCGCCCGCCGGATCAGTGAGGGCATGAAGATCGCTGCGGCAGAAGCGATCTTCTCGGTCGCCGCCGAAGACCTGCGCGCCGATCGCATCGTGCCCAGCCCGCTCGACGACCGGGTCGCACCGGCGGTCGCGGCCGCGGTCGCCAAGGCCGCGCAGGACGAGGGTCTCTGCTCCTGATCGAAGGTTGCGCCTGGCGCCGCTCACCGCGGCGCCAGGCCGCTACCAGCCCATCAGTCCCGCAGATTCTTCCGCGATGGCGGGCCCCAGCGTCATCCCCCGCCCGCCGGGGCCGGTGACGGCCCAGACTCCGTCGGCGATCGACTCCCGGCACACGATGCGGTCGGGTTCGGTGCACTGGCTGTAGACACCGGCCCAGCGTCGTTGAATTTGCGGTAGGGCCCTGCCCAGCAGGCCCTCCGTCACCGCCACCAGATGCGCGTAGGGGTCCTCGTCGATGTCGAACGCGAACGGCTCCTCGTACTCATGGGTGTCCCCGATGGTCAGCCCGCCGTGGAGCCGCTGAACACACAGCAACTGCATGCCCTGCTCGGCTGCGATCGGTCGTTGCGGCTCGGTTCGCCGCAGTTCGTCCAGCGCCGTCCCGGCGAACCCCGGATAGTAACGCAGACTGTCGCCGTCGGCGATGGAGGTCGTCAGCCGCTGCCCGAGCGGGGACGTCTGCATCATCTGCAGCCGCACCCGGCGGATCGGGAGTTCGCCGAACACCTCGTGCAGAAGACCGCGGTGATTTGCCCCGGGGCACAACAGGACACAGTCACCGCCGTGAACCGTGCCGGCGTCGTCACGCACAGAGGTCCCGTAGATGTCGCGAGCCTCCACACCCGGCACGAATGTATACCGCCCCGAACGCGCGAGATGCGCTCGGAGAGCCGGCATCGCCTGTCGTGACTCGACCGCGGCATCGCTCGTACAGTGCAGTCCGGCAAGGTATTCGCCTTGAAGGGCGGGATTGACCTCGGCGACCTGGGCTCTCGTGAGGAGGTGGAAGCCGCGGCGGTCCGCATCCTCGCGGGCGACGACCTCCTCTGCGACTGCCACTTCGGCAGCGTTGCGCAGCAATGTGATCGACCCATTGGCGCGAAATCCGACAGCCGGAACCAGTGCCCCGATCTCCTCCCAGAGCACGCGCGACCGCAGCGTGTCTCCAGTTCGGGCGCCGACCGGCCCGACACCCACACCAGACCGAAGTTGCGGACCGTCGCGCCCCGCGCCTCCAGCTCACGGTCGAGGTGAACGACGTCGTGACCTCGTTCGACGGCCATCCAGGCGTGCGCGGTTCCGGTGATTCCGGCTCCGACGATGATCACGCGCATCGATTCAGATCCTCTCGTTTCCCATCGGTTTCGGGGTCTACGGCGCGACGGCGACGCGTAGCTTGCGGCCGGGGGCCGACCGCACCGCGGTCTCGATCTGTTCGAGTGGTAGCGGATCGGTCACCAGTTCCGACCACGGATGACGGTCCACCGTGCGGCCGAGAAAGGCGACAGCCTCCCGCAGATGGCGTGGCTCATAGTTGTGGATGCCGGTGATCGTCCACCAGCGTCGGACGATCTGCTCCGGATCGACTTCCAGCAACGGCCCCGGGGCGACGGACCCGGCGAGAACAAGCGCCCCGGAGATCGCCAGCCGCGGAAGGCTTTCCCGGATGAACGACGCGGCACCGGTGAAATCGAGTACTGCATCGACCATCTCGCCGTCGTCGAGCAGAGCTCCGAAGCTGACCGCTTGTCCGAGTCGGACCCGGTCGGGGTCGACGATCATCGCGTGGGCCCCGCGGTCGGTGCACACCGCCGCGGCGGTCGTACCCAGCATGCCGGCACCCCCGATCAACACCCTGCGGCCCGACATGTCGCCGGCGCGCTCGACCGCGGCCATGACCGTGGCCGTCGCACAGGCGGCCGGAGCGGCCACCGCGTCGCCGAGATGCTCCGGAACCCTGACCACCGCGGTACCCGAAGGCAGCACGATGTGTGTGGCATAGCCTCCCGACAACGTCCAGTCACTGTCGAAGGACTCGTGACCGACTTTCCGTACTCGCCGGCACTTGGCGGTGATCCCGCGCCCGCAGCGGTCGCATTCACCGCACGCGACCGTGACCGACCACACGACCCGGTCGCCCACCCGCGCGGGTGCGCCCGCGCCGACTGCGACGACCTCGCCGACCGCTTCGTGCCCGAGGACCGACGGGCACGGCGACTGTCTACGCCCACTGACGGTGTGCAGATCACTGCCGCAGACCGTCGCCAGTCGGATTCTGACGACGATCTCTCCTCGCCCCGGTGCGGGCAGCGGCATCTCGACGATGTCGATCCGATCGCCCCGCCACACGGCCGCACGGGTCAGACCTGTTTCGAACGTATCCATCCCGGCAACCTTTCGATGGCGAACACAATGACGAAGATGACGATCACGATCGCCCAGACGACCTCGAGACCGAGCGTGCGGATCGACTCGGACAGCAGGAGACCGATACCGCCGGCACCGACGACGCCGAGGACCGTGGACGTGCGGATGTCGACGTCGAGGAGCCGGCGAATCATCATGGGGTGACGCGATTCTGGGGAAGGGAGTGCTCAGGAGTCGGGGATCAGCGCGGGGAGGTCTGCGACCGAGGCGAGCACGGCGTCGGCACCGGCCGCACGGAGGGTGGCCTCGTCGTGTGCGCCCGTGAGGACCCCGACCGAAAGGCCGACGCGCGCACGACGGGCGGTCTCGATATCACTGGAGGTGTCGCCGACGACGATCACGTTGGCCAGGTCGTCGACCTGTGCGGTCAGGGCCGCGGCGAGTACGAGATCCGGGTATGGCCGGCCGCGCAGGCCCGCGGTAGGTGCCAGGACGTGGTCCACGGCCTCGGTCCATCCCAGAGTTCTGAGGATTCGCTGTTGCGTCGCGGGACTGAACCCGGTGGTGAAGGCGGTCGCGATGCCCCGAGCGCGAAGACCGGCGAGTACTTCGGAAGCCCCCGCCACGGGTTCGACTCCGCGGGTGATCAGTTCTCCGTAGGCGCGTTCGAACTCTTCGTTGGCGGTTTCGGCTGCACCCTCGGCGCCGAAGAGGGCACGAAAGACCGCGATCTTCGATTGCCCCATGGTGTCGAGCACGTACTTGCGGGCGCGTTCACGTGTCTCTCCCGCCTCGGGGACGCCGACCGCGGTGGCGGCTGCCTCGAAGGCCTGGGTGACGAGACCGTCGTCGACGACGGTGGTACCGGCCATGTCGAAGACGACCAGCTGAACGGGACCGGTGATGTACTGGGGGACAGTCGAGTCGATGACCTCCGAGTTCGGTATGCGGATGCTGCCTGAAGTCTGCATGCGCACAACTCTCACCTTTGGTATAGCCCAATTCGGGTGGTTCCTCCGAACTCCAGATGAACACTCGGCTTCCATTTGGTCTAGACCAAGTCTTGATCTTCGGCAGCATGGATCTGTTCGAGCGGCCGCGTGTTCTGAAGCACCAGGTGGTTCGATCACGGCTCGAAGGACTGCTGGAAGATCTCGTCGAGGGCGATCCGTTCCCTGCGGAACGTGAACTCGCCGAAGCATTCTCGGTGTCCCGCGAGACCATTCGTCAAGCACTCCGAGAACTCTTGCTCGACGGCAGGATCATCACCACCGCCGGCGTGCGGATAGGACTCGACACGACCCGTCTACCGGCCCACCGGTATCCCGATCTCGAGCCGAACTTCGAGGTGTCGTCATCTCTGTACGCCGAATTTGCGAGACGCGGAATCAATTTCGGCAGAACGGAGGACACGATGGAGACCACTCTTCCCGACGCGCGCGAAGCGGCATTGCTACACGTCGATGCGCGTACGCCGATGTTCGTGCTCAAGCGCCAGTCGTACGACGACAGGGCGTTCCCATCGAATTCCGCCGCTCACTCTATCGAGGCGACCGGATGGCGTTCACCCAGACGATGTACCCCGACTGACCGTCAGTCGGTCCGTTCCTGCCAGGTACACAGGCAGATCTCGTTGCCTTCGGTGTCGGCGAGAACCCACCACGCGGGCGCGTACTCATCGGTCAGTAGCTGGCCACCCGCGGTGATCGCTGCCTGCAGGCGTTCGTGTACCTCGTCGTGGGGCACCCACAGATCGAAGTGCACCCGGTTGCGTTCCGGTCGTGGGGAATCCATCTGCTGGAACCAGACGGCAGGCAGACGTCCGGCAGGATCGATCAGATCGACGGACTCGTCACCCACCGCGTCGGAATAGCCGAGCACCGCCCTCCAGAACGGTCGGATGGCCTCGATGTCCTGCGCGTCGATCCCCACGTCGAACTGGCCGGCGGGCTCGGGGAACGTCTCGAGGCCCATCTCGATCGCGATGCCCGCGATGCGGTTCGCCAGTGCGACGTCGGCCTCGGTCAGCTGGTGGGCACTGTGCGTTGTGAGAACGAGATGCACTGAGCCGTAGCGCAGATCGATGTCGGGGTGGTGGTTCGCCGCCTCGGCCGCGTCGACGATCTTGGTGATGAACTCGAGACCTCGCACCATCGAACCGGTGCGATAGGCCGCCTGGAGCTTGTACCCGATCACCCGCCAGGGATCGGGTACGGCTTCGGTTGCCTGGGCACGGGACAGCGGACTGCGTGTTGAGCCGGTCATACTCCCCCATGCTGCCTGCTGGACCGCGGATGCGAAAGGGGTGCTGACACAGAGTGCGGGCTCAGTGCCGGATTCCGGCACTCAGCCCGCACTGTGGAAACGTTGTCAGCGCTGGTTCGACGTCGCTGCGGCCAGTTTCGCGATCGCCTCGGCCGTCGCAGGCAGAAACCCGCGTCGAGCGTCCTGGTCCAGTGCGGTCCCGGCGCCGATGACCGGGTCGTAGTCGAGGCCGATCACCGTGCCGACCGCCCCGGAGACGACCCCGACCAGCATGTCCGCGAGGCCTTTCTGCTGTGGCACCGGAAGCTGGGACCCGATCACGACGACGGTGCGCTCGAGCACCCCCGCGCGGTCCCATTCGGTGAAGATGACCCGTGCCCGGTTGAGCAGGTCGGGTCGTGGGCTGATCACGAGCACCGGCGTGAGGTTCGGGAGGTCGTCTTCGGCGAGTTCGGGCAGCAGCGTGAGCGGGTGCGCCCCGGCGTCGACGACCGGCACCGCGCCCTGCCGCCATACCTCCACCACAGCGTCGGTGACTGCCGCCTCCTCGGGAGGCAGCCAGAGACCAGTGCCCGACGCGGTGCGCAGCAGCTCTTCGTTGCCAGTTCCGCGGAGTCGGAGCTCGATGTCGCAGTCGTTGCCGGACGCGTCGACCCACCACGACAGCAGGCCGAGGGTCGACGCGGCGCGATGTTCGGCGAGGAGGGCCGACACGACAGACGTGCCGACCCCGCCCGCGGTTCCACAAACGACGACGGCCCGCTCATCCCAAGATTGCGGGTCGCCGTCGCGCGGCTGTATCAGGCCAGTCATCGTCGATCAGGGTACGGAGTTCGCGGCTGGTTGCCGTGGTCAAGCGAGTTCATGCAGGCTCGTCATCTGACACACGAGTACTTCTACGGGACAAGCATGTGGAAACCCACGAGACCACCTGTGGGTGTCCTGACCGGATTGTTCACCGCGTACGTCGTGATACCGATGGTCGCCGGACCCGATCCGGTCGGGACATCCCATTCTGTCTTCTCACCGGGACGGGGACCGAACGTTGCTGGCACCCATTTGTGCAGTGCATAGCCCCGAAGACTGGTGTAAGTCGTCTGGAATAGTACTCGGCACTTTGGATTTCGTTTCCAGCTGGCGCCGTCACCACCGAATCCGAGTGACCGTGCAGTCACACGAACCACGCCGCGCTTGTTCTGTGGAGTGTGAATCGCGAGGTTGACAGTGCCACGGCACAGGGAATGGTCTCCCATTGTCGCGAGATTATGGCCGTAGAGCGCGATGTTCGGGATGGGCGCAGCGGCCGCACCACCCGCCCCTATGCCGGTGGACACGATCACGCTAACTCCAGCAATCAATCCGATGAACAGTCTTCTCATCTCAATCCTCCACTTGTCCGTCGCATGCTCTTCTCTCCGGCGCGACCCATCCGCGGGGTGAACTCGATCGTGTGCTGAACACTTGCATGTGTTCGACGGACTGGGTGTGGGGCTGTCGCTCTAGCGCTCGTCATAGGACTATTCATTCTCCGTCGGCCAGAGGACTTCACTGCCGGGGATGGCGTTCTTCAAGCCGTCCGATTGCGCCCTGGTCCAGTCCCGGACGGACTTCTCTGCGCCCTCGCCAAAGACCGAATAGGGCGACCTGGCCTGCGCAGCAGACCATTTCACCGCCGATGCCCCAACCTTGAGATTCACATCCCCGCGGCTGTTGACGACATAGTCAACAGCCGGAAGGCCAGAGCGACGCGCTTCGGCCGGCGAGAGGTGAAACTCAAACTGATTCTCTTCTTTTACCTCAGGCGCCGCATGCCGAGGGCGGTTCTGCCTCCACGGCTCATCCGGGTTGGCACCCGGATCACCAGCCCCGAGGGAGTAAGCGAGGAGACCACCAGCGGTGCCACCGATCGCGAAGCCGAGCGCTGCACCGGCTGCGCCAGCCCCGATCCCGCCAACTGCAGCACCGATTCCAGCGCCGACAGGCACATCAAAGAAAGCCGTTGCACCAGCGGTAGTGATCCAGCTGACTCCCAGACCAGCGATCGCACCGACCCCAGCCCCACCAACAGCACCAACCACCGCCGACGGAATACCCAGCGCGACAGCACCTGCCGTACCGCCGGCCATGACACCGATGATCGTCGCAGCTGCCCGACGACTCGCCTCGTCCTCCGGCACACCCACCGAGATCAAACCCTGAGCAATCTTCGCCTCGCCATACGCCGACCACGCATTGATCGAGTTCACATCCTTGTCCGACAGACCCTCAGGAATATCGGTCACGAAGTTGCCCGCACGAATCTTGTCCGGCGGCGGCGCAATCGGACGCACCGGCGGAGCAACCTGCGGCACAACAGGATTGGTGATCACCGGCGAATACGGCCGCTCATAACTCCACGAACTCGCATCGTCGTACGAACGATACGGAGCCTCCACCGGCGGACCCGGAACCGAACCCGGACCCGGCACCACCACAGGCTGCACCACCGTGTCACCCGGAGCCGGAGCACCCGGCGCAACATCAGACGGACTCGTACCACCCTGACCCGGCACCGAATCCGACGGATCGGTACCACCCTGCTCCGGAACAGCAAACGCCGCACCCGCACCAGCCGTGATCGACACCGCCACAACAGCAGACGTCACCGACAGAACCGGACCACTCGGCCTCCGACGCCTACGATGCCGACCACGACTCTGAGACATCTCGGTACAACCTTTCTGCGCGACTCCCGATGACGCTGCGCGTGAACTCATTCGACGGACCTGATGGACTGGATGAACGTCTTGCCGCCCGTCGTCGACGTGCGGATGACCTGGCGATAGGTGATGGGCGCCGCGTCGGGCTGCAACTCGGTGAGCACGACGGAGTACTCACCGGGAGCCCGTTCGGTGATCTTCAGACAGTGCCGCGTGCCGATCGGGCGTTGATCGATGTACTGCTGCATGACGTACTCGGAGGCGACGGCACCCGGGGCGGCAACCGCGCGTGCGGCTTTCGCCGAGCGCAGTACGTAGTAGGCGTGGTTGAACGCGCGGATCGCGCCCGGACCGGACTCCTGGTCGCCCTTCTCGTCGTCGTTCGACACCGTCGTCCCCGACCCGACGGGACGCTGCGCACACGCCGGGTTGCGGGCGACCGCCGACGTCGTCGGCCCCTCGGTCGGCGAGGCGGATTCGGAGGTTTCCACAGCCACAGCGGAGCGCCCGGAGTCGGCACCAGTCATCGAGATTGCGACAACGCCTGTGGTCAGAATCACAAGAACTGCAGCTGCCGCACCCGCGATCCGCGGTCCCGAACCCAGTAATCGGCGCCACCCGGGAGCGATGCCGGACACGGCCTTTCGCTTCGCGCGGACCGATCTCTCGGCCTCGGCGAGGAAGGAGTCGAGATCGGAAGAGGGCTTCTCGGGAACCGCGGCCACGGGGGTTTCACCCCTCGTCACCGATCGCCCGACAGAAGTGGCCGGAGCGCCGAGCACCGCCACGGCCGTGCCGCCGGCATCGCTCTGAACTGCGTCGACGGATCGGAATCGAGCCAGGTGAGCGGCCAGATCGACCGCCGGCGTGGCACCGGAGGACGGCCAGGCGGCAACGTCGGGGAACCACAAAGACTGCGGACGCTGCAGCACCATGAGACCCCCTCCCCCGGCTGGTGATCGTCGTTGTCAGTTGTGCACGCGACGACACGACACCAAAGGAAGATCCCCCCGTGGCGCCGGCACTGCCGTCGCTGATCTCGGGTCACCCTACAACAGCTCTCAGCAACATCTCAGGTGTCATCCACAGGCACGACAGGCACTCATCCCGACTCTCAGCGCGACCCCAACGCGCTCGCTACGGTCGGAGGCGTGCTTCTCACAGCTGCAGTGGCGCGCGGGGTCGCCGACGGTTCCGTCGACCTCGCCTTCCGTCGCTGGGGGCGTCCCCGCATCCGTCCCGGATCGAGCTTCATCGCCCTGACACACGTCATCGAGGTGACGTCCCTCGAGCGAGTCGATCCCGCGCAGCTCAGCACGGAGGACGCCCGCCGGGCAGGCTACGAGGACGCCGATGCGATACGGGCGACGCTGTGCGTCAACACCGATAATCCGACCTACCGGATCGGACTGCGTTGCATCGGGGAGGATCCCCGGATCGCACTGCGCGCCGACGACGATCTCTCCGACGACGCTGTCGCGGAGATCCGTTCGCGGCTCGATCGAATGGACACTCGCTCCGAACACGGACCCTGGACACGGGACACCCTCGCGATCATCGCCCGCCGGCCCGGCGTCGTGTCCACCGAACTCGCGGTCGAACTCGGCAGGGACCGAGCGGGTTTCAAGAACGACGTCACCAAGCTGAAGAAACTCGGGCTGACCGAGAGCCTCGAGGTGGGCTACGAACTGTCCCCGCGCGGCGTCGAATTCCTCCGTCGCGATGTCACCTAGCCGACGGTCGAACAGGGCGCGGGGTCATCGCGGGATCGGCATAATCAATCCATGTCCAGCGCACATCCGGCGCGCCACCTGCTGCGCGCCAAGGATCTCGCCGACGTCCGGTTCGCCGAACCGCTGACCGTCGACGACATGGCCGCCGCGGCAAAGCTGTCCCGCGCACACTTCTCGCGCGCGTTCACCGCCGCATTCGGCCAATCCCCGCATTCCTACCTGCAGACCCGGCGACTCGAGCGGGCCGCAGCGATGTTGCGGTCGACGGATCGCACAGTGGCCGACATCTGCATGTCGGTGGGACTGTCGAGCGTCGGATCGTTCACCACGAGCTTCACGCGCGCATTCGGCAAGACGCCGACCGCGTACCGTGATTCGTTCCCACCCGCGGCCACCTATGCTCACGTACCCGCGTGTGTGTTGCGGGTCTACTCGCGGCCCGGACCGTCGAGTCGCGTCGAACGTCCGGAACCGTCCGCAGCGCCGGCCGAGCAGCTTCCGAAGACAGCACACGGGAAGAAGACCGCCGCACCCGCGCGGCCGTAACTTTGGTTCCACCACCGGGAGAACACGCCCGACCACGAACCAATTCGAAAGGTGCACACCATGATTCGTATCGCCAGCGCTCAGCTGTGGGTCCATGACCAGGACGAGGCCCTGGAATTCTGGACGACGAAGGTCGGGATGGAGGTCCGCTCGGACGTCTCGCTCCCGGAAATGGGCGGGTTCCGCTGGCTCACCGTCGGCCCGCCCGGACAGGACGACGTCTCCATCGTGCTGATGGACATCCCCGGTCCGCCTGCCTTCGAGGCCGAGATTTCCGGTGAGATCCACAGCCTGATGTCCAAGGGTTTCGCGGGGACCGTCTTCCTCACCACCGACGACTGCCGGGCCGATTACGAGGCATTGTCCGCCCGCGGCGTCGAATTCACCGAGAAGCCCGAAGAGCGGCCATACGGGATCGACGCGGGCTTCCGGGACCCGTCGGGCAACAGCATCCGCCTGACGCAGATGGCCGAAATTCTCGCGTAGGTCCGAGAGTGCCTGTCGCGCCGACGGTCGTGGGCGACAATGCTCCCATGAGCCGTCTCCGATCAGGCCTCGCCGCCGCCGCGACCGCGCTTGCCGCGGCCTGCGTGCTGCTCGTCCCGGGCGCCGCGCAGGCCGCGCCCTTCCCGGTCACCACGAATCCCGACGAGGCGATCGCCGCGCACTACCTGGGTCCGGCAACCGAGTCGCCGGCCGGCAGCAACCGGTTCGGCTGCCGGGATCGAGAAGGGCGCGACCCTATCGTCCTGCTGCATGCCACCGCGATGAACCAGAGCGCGAACTGGGCCTACCTCGCCCCGACCCTCGCCAACGCCGGGTATTGCGTCTTCAGCACGACCTACGGTCAGGCGTCGTGGAGTGGCACCACCGGCGGCCTCGGCAACAAGGAGCGATCCGCGCGTCAGGTCGCGCCGTTCATCGACAAGGTCCTCGCCGCCACCGGCGCCTCCAAGGTCGACCTCATCGGCCACAGCCAGGGCGGAGCGATCGCCCAGCTCGTGACCCAACTCCCCGGCCGCGCCGCGCAGGTGGACACCATCATCGCGCTGTCGGCATCACACCAGGGGTTCTCCCGCGTCGGCTCGATCACCGACCGACTCCCGGCGCGGGCGCCCGGCCAGAGCTACTGGGGCCCGCGGCACCCGTCGATCGACTACGTCAACTTCGCAACCAGGTACGACGAGATCTCGACGCCGTACCAGGTCACGCTGATGACACCTGGTCCGAACGTCGTCAACATCTTGGTCCAGGACGTGTGCCCGGCGTCGAAGATCGGTCACGTCGGCATGGCCTACTCCCCGACCGTCGCCGCACTCGTCCGCAATGCGCTCGACCCCGACCACCGTGTGCCGGTGGTGTGCGGCTCCGACTACCCGTTCTGAGTCCCGACCCGCCACAGAATCTCCAGGTCAACGCCCGTTCGTCAGCTGTAACTGGCGCTTCTTCGCGCAGGTGCCGATTCTGCGCGGCGACGCGCGGGGCAGCACAGCTGGGCCGGTTTTTGTTGCGGGCGATCGACTCGCTAGACTCGTCTGCGCTGCCTCGCGTAGCACGCCGCCCTAGCTCAGTCGGTAGAGCAATTCACTCGTAATGAATAGGTCAGGGGTTCGATTCCCCTGGGCGGCTCCACCAGGATCGTACGATTCGACCCTCGTACGACGCTTCCCCGCATCGACGGATTCACTCCCTCACGCCACTACCGAAGGCACACCCGAAGCCTCTTCCGCCCTTCAAGTGAATCTTCCGCCCGCTAAACCCTTAGCGATGCAAAGATAATTCGGTGCCAGGTATGCCCCGTTAATCCGTTCGGATGACAGACTCCGAGCCCACTGCTCCTTACACTCCATGCGACTGTAGGAGGTCAATTGGGGGCACGTCGCGGACGAAAGCACCGGTCTCAACCGGCGCGGACTGCCATAACACCTCGTAAACCGTCGCGAGCGACAGCCACCTCGCTGACGATCAGCGCATTGTCTCTCGCCACCGTCGTGCCGATCGCCGTCGCCTCGACGAACGTCACCGCCGTGGTCGAATCCCTCATCGACCGCGGCGTCGTCCGCGAAGCCACCCAACACGACAACACGAGCGACATCTTCGCCGACCTGCCCGACGACACCATCATGGTCGTCACACCCGGGACCGACGACACCATGCTGATGCCGCGCAATCTCCCGTACGCCGGCAACCGCCAGGCCCTCATCGTCAACTACACCGAGTCCTTCGGACCCGTCATCGCCGGCCGCTCGAACACCATCGCTCCGTTCTCGCCCGGCTACGACGAGTCCAAAGAGCATGCGATGAACCAGAACCTGGCCGTGATGGCCGCGTTCGCCGAGATGGGCGAGGACCGCCCGTTCGTCGTCTACACCGGCTATTCGCAGGGCGCCGACGTACTCGGCGATGCCGCCGAGAACCCACGGGCCTACGACGACGACTTCTTCGTCCCGGGCAAGGACATGGTCGTCCTGGTCTCCGACCCGCGGAGCCCCTGGGGCATCAAGGCCTGGCTCGACGCCATGCCGTGGCTCAAGCCGATCGTCGAGGCGGCCGGGATCGAGGCGAACGGCGCACGCGACCCGGAGGCCACCGGCAAGGTCGAGGTCGTGTCGGTGATCATCGTCGGCGACCCGGTCAGCAACTTCCAGTGGGTGTCGTACCGGCCCGTCGCGTCGCTCATCGTCAATGCGGCCGGCTTCCTCACCATCCACTCGGGCACCGGACCGCACACGTACGGCGACGTCGAACGACTGGGTGACCCGAAGGAGTACAAGAGCGGCAACACGACATACCTGGTCTACGACGCCGCGCATCCCCTGGCGCTGTTGGTGGCTGCCGTCCACGACCGGCTCGGGATCACCTACGACAAGGACGACCTCGCTCGTTGGGACGAACTCGCCGAGGCCTACTACCCGACCCAGGCACCGAACCCCGACACCGCAGCGGTGCCGGTGACAGCAGTGGATTCGGTCAAGCAGGACCGACCGGGCGATGGTTACACCGTCACCGTTCCGTCCGAGGTGGCGACGGGCGCGGAGAAGCCGGGTGACCCGCCGAGATCCGGCGGGTTCGTGCCGGGGGGGATCGTTCCGCCGGCCGAGGACGTCCCCACCGACGATCGGACGCCCGCAGATGGCCGCGGCGAGGGCGAGCCCGGCAGCGGAGATGCCGACGACCGCCCCGGCGGCACCGAAGCGCCTGACTCTGAGGATTCGGGTTCGGGCTCGGGTTCGGAGAAACCGGACTCCGGAGACAGCGGAGCCGGGGACTCCGGTTCACCGACCGGCGGTGACGACTCATCGGACGCCGGGACGGACCGGGAGAAGTCGGACTCCGCCGAAACAAGCTCGGCCGGTGGGGATTCGACGGGCCGCGAGGCCGCCTGATCCCCAACCGGCCAGTGGATCAGCTCGACCCGAACAGATTTCCCAGGCTTCCGTTGCCCGAGTCGCCACCACCGGTGTCACCACCACCAGTGCCGCCACCACCCGGGTTATCGGGAGCCTTACCGGTTCCGGTCACCTTGTAGACCTGCACGAAGGCAGGAGCAGCGCCGCCGAAGCCTCTCCGCTCCCGGTGAATGCCACCGCGGCTCCAGCCGCCACTCCGATTCCGGCCAGCGCCATCCGCGAAAACCGCATCTGTTCCCTTTCGGACACGTGATTCATTGCCCTACAACACGTGTCGTAGGCACACCCCGACAAGATCGACAACGTCGGGGAATTGAGTGTCTGATTTCGTGCGGGCACAGCAATGCACCCAGAGCAGCGATGTGACATTGACGCCGGGGGTCAAGAGGTCTCGGCCCGCCGATCCCCCACCGTCCGAGGAACTATCCGAGGAGTCCGCCGAACAGACCTGCGAGGCTGCCGTTGCCCGAATCGTCAGGCGAGTCAGGAGACTTGCCGGTTCCGGTCACGGTGTAGACCTGCGCGAGGCCGTTGATCGTCAACCCGAGGATCGGATCGGGGGTCGTGCACTCCTGGTAGATCGCATACGACGTGTCGGTCCGACCCGAGGCCCACTGTCCGGTCGACGAGCCGTCCTCGGCGATGCTCTTGCCGTTCCACACGACCTTGAGCGCACCTTCGGCTGCATCCTCACGAGCGCTGTCGAGCAGCCCGGACTCGATGCCGGTGGCGATGATCGCGTTGACGGCGGTGGCGCGCATCTTGAGTTCGGTCTCGTCGCTCGCCTTGTGGACGGACAGCCAGCACGTCGCCGTCTTCGACGTCTTGTTGGTCACCTTCACGGCCACCGTGCCATTACTGAGGGATTGTGTGTGAGGGTACGACGACGACAGAAGCAGCGCTGCCGATGCCTCTCCCGATCCGGAGAACCCCATCGCAGCCGCAGCCGCCACCCCGATTCCTACTGTCGCCACCTTCGTGAATCGCATCCACATACCCTTCCCAGCCCCTGATCCGTTGCGCGTCAACATGTGCCGAAGGCACTCTCCAACGGGTTGATTACTCGGGAACATTAGCAGACCGAATTAGAGATTCGGCGGGATACCGTTTCAACAATCACCGATCATGGCCCAAATTCGTTCCGGATAGATCAATCGACCAGAATGCCTCAACAATTGGTTCAAATGACCCACTAATTGCTTGGCGGACCATTCCTCCGAACAAGTGACAACTTATTCGAGAGCCTGATCGATCAGGATTTCGGCGGCACTCCGCGCGTCGTCGGCAGCCTGTGCGGTGCCGGCGATCGCGGCGGTCGTCTGGGCCCCCTCCGCCAGGATCGACAGTTGCGCGGCAAGTCTCGGCGGCCCGTAGCCTTTCCGGCGCGTCGCGCACCTTGTCCATCCCGACCGCGTGCACCCCATGTGCACGGCACCGCGGACAACATCCTGCCGATCGACGCCACCGGCCGCCGCTTCCACGAAGCCGTGCCGGCGGCTGAGTACGTCGAGATCGAGGATGCTCCCCACGGACTGCTGTGGACGCACGCCGTCGAGGTCAACGAGGCCCTGCTGCGGTTCGTCCAGAAGTGAAGCCGGGCCCATGACGCACGACGGCCGCCGGGCGGGAGACCCCACCCGGCGGCCGGTGCGTCATGTCTACCTGCTCGGCTCGCCCTCGGCCTCGTCGGCGGCGGTGGGCTCGTCGGCGGCGGCTTCCACGTCCTTCTCATCCGCCAGCGGGTCGTACCCCGGAACCCCTTCGAGGACCGTCAGTTCCTGGTCGATGGCGGCCGAGACGGCTTTGGCCTCTTCCTTGATCTTGCGGATGAAGTCGGACATCGCCTGCTCCCTTGCTCATCGACTGCACGGCCCGCGACCGTCCACCCATGATAGGGCCGGCCACTTCTTCAGAACGGGGTTCTCCTCATCGATCTCCTTGATGGGTCACCACGCTGCTGGTCACGTACGGCATCGCCGAGACGAGCAGACAAGACATCGAGGTGGCGCTCGCCGAACCGCGTCAGGCGTCAACCCTGCGTTTGAGCGCCAACCCGATCCTGGCGACCATGTCGTCGACCGCGAACTTGGGCTTCACGTTCATGTCCAGCGCCTCCCGGCAGTCGAGAACGGCCTCGACGCACGACAGCAACTGCTCGGGCCGGGCATAGCCGGCCAGGGGTATCGAGATGTCGTCGGACTTGTCGGGGTGCATCGCGGTCACCTTTGCCCCGACCCCGACGACGAGCGCGTCACGAAACAGCGCGGCGAGGTCGACGAGGGCACGGTCGAGGACATCGCGTCCGACGCGCGTGGCCCGCGACTTCTGACGCTTCTCCAGTTCCTTCAGCGCGCCGGCGCTGCCGCGGGGCATCCGGGCGGTTCCCTTGCCGGTTCCGCCGGCGCCGAGCGCAGTCTTCATCTGCTCGGTCTCGGCCCCGTCGAGTTCGGCACTGATCGCCTTGGCAGCGGCCTCCGCCGACCGCACCAACTCCTCTGCCGCGGCGTAGGCGGTGGAATCCCGGGACGCCGCCCGTGCCAGCGCCAGCGCCTTCTCGCGCTGGGAACGAGCGTCGGGGTCGGTGGCGAGGCGTCGGGCGCGACCGATGTGACCGCCGCAGACCGACGCCGCCCAGTGGGCCTGCTCCGGGTCGAGTCCGTCGCGTTCGACGAGGACGCGTTCGATGTCGGCGGTCGTCGGCGTCACCAGCGCGACATGCCGGCATCGCGACCGCAGGGTCACCGAGATGTCCTCGGGGTCCACCGACGGCGCACACAACAGGAACACCGTGCGCGGTGGCGGCTCCTCGACGACCTTCAGGAGCGCATTCGCTGCCTGCTCGGTGAGACGGTCGGCGTCCTCGACGATGACGATCTGCCAGCGACCGGTTCCGGGGCGTCGTGCGGCGGCCTGCACGATGTCGCGCATCGCGCCGACCGCGAGACTCAGGCCTTCGGGCACGACGTGTCGGACGTCGGCGTGGGTCTTGGCCATGACCGTCACGCAGGCGCGGCATTCGCCGCAGCCGACGTTCGCGGAGTCGGGGGTCTGGCACTGCAGTGCGGCCGCGAAACAGGTCGCGGCCACCGAACGGCCGCTCCCCGGCGGTCCGGTGAAGAGCCAGGAATGCGTCATCGACGCGCGTGACCATCCCGCATCGACACCCGGGATCTCGTCGTCGGGGAGGAACAGACCTTCGGTGCTGCCCGCGTCGAGCCCCTGTGCGAGGACCCGCGCGGCCCGGGCGGCGGCACGTAGATCGGCCGCGATCGCCTCTTGGCCGGTCAGCCGATCAAAGACATTGGTCACAACGACACCCTAAACCGCAGTTCGGACACGCCAACGGGGCGGAACCGTGTTTAACGATTGCAAGCAGCCAGCTACCGTAGTCTCCGTGGTGGAACAGCGGTCGCGATGGTCCAAGGTCCTGCACCTTGGCCGATGGCTGGTTCATACGCCGTGGCCGATTCTCGCGCTCGACATGCTCCGTGCCAACCTCGTCGGCGCGCTGTTCACCTTCGCATTCCTCCGCTTCGGGATGCCACTCCAGGACTCGATCAGTCTCGACGAGATCACCGCGCTGAATCAGGCGATCTTCGCGGGCTACCTGTTGATCGCGATGGTCATCGGAGGTTACGCGAGTATCCAGCTGTCGCTGCCGGTCCTCGTGTGGCATCGCAGACGCACGCGACTCGACAACGAGGCCGCCCGACGCCGCGCTCTCGCCCTGCCCACCCTGCTGACGGTCGTCAACGCCGCGCTGTGGGTCGTGGGTGGCACGCTGTTCACCCTGGTCAATCTGACGGTGTCGTCCAAGAACGCCTTCATCGTCGCGATCGCGAGCGCCATCGGTGCCATGGTCACGTGCGCGCTGAGCTACATGCAGGCCGAAAAGGTGCTGCGGCCGATCACCGTCGCGGCGATGGCCAACAACCCCGACCACGCGATCGCGCCGAGCGTGACCACCCGGATCACGGCGTTCTGGGTGATCAGCGTGGTGGCGCCGATGGTCGTGATCATCGGGATGATCGTGCTGCACCGCCTCGGGATCATCGAAGCCGACTCCACCGGGCTGGAACGTCCGATCCTGTGGATGGCGGTGTCGGCGCTCGCGTTCAGCGTCATCGCGATCGTGCGAGTGGTCGCCGCGATCAACGACCCGATCAAACAGCTGCGTCGGGCGCAGTCGAAGGTCAGCGACGGCGACCTGAACGTCGCGGTGAAGATCTACGACGGAAGCGACCTCGGTCTACTGCAGGCAGGCTTCAACGACATGGTCGCCGACCTGCGCGAACGCCAGGAACTACGCAACCTGTTCGGCCGCTACGTCGGCGAGGACGTCGCACGACGCGCCATCGAGACCGGCACCGAACTCGGCGGCGAGGAACGCTACGTCGGCGTCCTGTTCGTCGACATCGTCGGCTCGACGCGCCTCGCCGTGAACCGTCCGCCGCGCGAGATCGTCGAACTGCTCAACGAGTTCTTCCGAGTGGTCGTCGCCGTCGTCGGACGTCACGGCGGCTTCGTCAACAAGTTCCAGGGTGATGCGGCCCTCGCCATCTTCGGCGCTCCGCTCGACCTCGACGACTTCGCCGGGCGCGCGCTGGCCTCCGCACGTGAGTTGCGCGCCGAGCTCTACGAGACCCTCGGCGACACCGACATCGGAATCGGCGTCTCCGCGGGTAAGGCGATCGCCGGTCACATCGGCGCCGAACAGCGCCTCGAATACACCGTCATCGGCGACCCGGTGAACGAGGCCGCCCGGCTGACCGAACTCGCCAAAGACGAACCGACCCGCGTCCTCGGTTCGGCCCGCGCGGTGTTCCTCGCCTCGCACGAGGAAGCCGAACACTGGGAGATCGGTGAGGGCGTCGAACTCCGCGGACGAGGGATCGAGACCCTCCTCGCACGCCCACACATGGCGCCCTACCGCAGGGACTGACCTCGACACCGTCCTCGGGTAGCCCGCCCCGCGCTCCCCGAGACGCCTCGGAGCTTACGCAGGGATGTCACGAGGGGCTGGCGTCAGTCCTCCGACGACTCGGCTTTCTTGGCAGCGGTCTTCTTGGCAGCGGTCTTCTTGGCTGTCGTCTTCTTCGCGGCAGCCTTCTTCGCGGTGGTCTTCTTGGCGGTGGTCTTCTTGGCGGCTGTCTTCTTCGCAGCCTTCTTGGCCGGTGCCTTCTTGGCAGCCTTCTTCGCCGCCTTCTTGGCCGGGCCACGGGCACGCCGATCGGCGAGGAGCTCCATCGCACGTTCAGGCGTGATCGAGTCGACCTCGTCGCCCTTGCGCAGGCTGGCGTTGGTCTCGCCGTCGGTCACGTACGGGCCGAAGCGACCGTCCTTGATGACCATCGGCTTGCCGCTGACCTCGTCGTCCTTGCCCAGCTCGCGCAGCGGCGGCGCGGCGGCCTGCCGTCCACGACGCTTGGGCTCGGAGTAGATTTTGAGCGCCTCGTCGAGGGTGATCTCGAAGAGTTGTTCCTCGCTTCCGAGAGACCGCGAATCGGACCCCTTCTTGAGGTACGGCCCATAGCGACCGTTCTGTGCGGTGATCTCGTCACCGGACTCCGGGTCGACGCCGACGACCCGCGGCAGCGACAACAGCTTCAGCGCCTCGTCGAGGGTGACCGTCGAGATGTCCATCGACTTGAACAGCGAACCGGTGCGCGGCTTGGGACCGGCCTTCTTCGCCGCCTTCTTGGCGACCTTCTTCGCTGCCGGTTTGGTCTTCGTGGTGGTGCCGCCGCCCGGGGAGTCCAGCGGGACGACATCGGCGTCGCCGGCATCGCTGCCGCCTGCTCCGGGGGACCCGCCGTCGCGCGGTGTCGGGCCCGCGGGGATGGTGATCGGGGCCTCGCCGTCGTCGTCATCCTCGTCGGACGGCAGGATCTCGGTCACGTAGGGGCCGAAGCGCCCCTCCTTGGCGACGATCTCGTGGCCGGTCACCGGGTCGACGCCCAGTGTGCGACCCTCCTGGGGCGTCGCGAACAGCTTCTCCGCGACGGCCAGGGTCAGCTCGTCGGGGGTGATGTCGGCGGGCAGGTTGGCGCGCTGCAGATCGGGTTCCGCGTCGGCGTCGGTCTTCTTGTTCGCGTTGACGTCGCGCTCGAGATACGGACCGAAGCGGCCGACGCGCACGTAGATCGGACGGCCCTCCTCGTCGTCGAAGAGCCGGATCGAGTTGACCTGTCGTGCGTCGATCTCCTCGAGATTGACGCCGACGAGCTTCTTGAGTCCGCCGTACTGGGCGATGGCCGAGTGCGCGGAGCGTGCTTCGGCGTCACCGGACCGCTCGTCTCCGAAGTAGAACTCCGACAGCCATTTCGTGCGGTTCTCGTTGCCGGTGGCGATCTGGTCGAGGTCGTCCTCGAGGGTCGCGGTGAAGTCGTAGTCGACGAGGCTCTCGAAGTACGCCTCGAGCAACCCGACCACCGCGAAGGCGATCCACGACGGGACGAGGGCGTTGCCCTTCTTCACGACGTAGCCGCGGTCCTGGATGGTGCCGATGATCGAGGCATAGGTCGACGGACGGCCGATGCCCAGCTCTTCGAGCACCTTGACCAGCGACGCCTCGGTGAACCGGGCGGGCGGGTTGGTCGAGTGGCCGTCGGCGGTGAGCTCGATCGCGGTGAGCGACTGTCCCTCGGTCAGCTGCGGCAGCCGGTTCTCGGCGTCGTCGGCCTGGCCGCCGGTCTGCTCGTCGACGGTCTCGACGTAGGCCGACAGGAAGCCGGGGAACGTGATGGTGCGGCCCGACGCGGCGAAGGTCGCACGCTCTCCGGAGGACGCCGTACCCGCGATCCGCAGGCTCAGCGTGGTGCCCTTGGCGTCGGCCATCTGCGAGGCGACGGTGCGCTGCCAGATGAGCTCGTAGAGACGGAACTCGTCGGCCTCGAGCTGTCCGGCGACCTGTCCGGGGGTACGGAAGGTCTCGCCCGCGGGACGGATCGCCTCGTGGGCCTCCTGCGCGTTCTTGACCTTACGGGTGTACTGACGCGGCGTCGGGTGGACGAAATTGTCGCCGTACAGCTCGCGGGCCTGGGCACGGGCGGCGTTGATCGCCGACTCGCTCAGGCTCGTCGAGTCGGTACGCATGTAGGTGATGAAGCCGTTCTCGTACAGCCGCTGCGCGATGCGCATGGTGCGGTCCGAGGTGAACCGCAGCTTGCGGCCGGCCTCCTGCTGCAGCGTCGACGTCATGAACGGCGCATACGGGCGACGCGTGTAGGGCTTCTCCTCGACCGACGTCACCGTCATGGCGGCGCCGCGCAGGCCTGCTGCCAGGCTCTCGGCGCGGTCGGCATCGAGGACGACGACGCCGTCGGACTTCCTCAGCTCACCGGTCGCCTCGAAGTCACGGCCGGTGGCGACGCGCGCCTCGTCGACGTTGACCAGTCGCGCCTTGAACGTCGAGGGGCTGGCATCGGCGCCCGCGTCCATCGTCGCGGAGATGTCCCAGTACTCGGCGGACACGAACGCCATGCGCTCACGTTCACGTTCGACGATGATGCGTGTCGCGACGGACTGCACGCGGCCGGCCGACAGCTTCGGCATGACCTTCTTCCACAGCACCGGCGACACCTCGTAGCCGTAGAGGCGGTCGAGGATGCGGCGGGTTTCCTGGGCGTCGACCAGGTCGATGTCGAGGTCACGGGGGTTTTCGGCGGCCGCCCGGATGGCGGGTTCGGTGATCTCGTGGAACACCATCCGCTTGACCGGGATCTTCGGCTTGAGCGTCTCGAGGAGGTGCCACGCGATGGCCTCCCCCTCGCGGTCACCGTCCGTGGCGAGGTAGAGCTCGTCGACGTCCTTCATCAGCGACTTCAATTCGCTGACGGTGGTCTTCTTGTCCGGCGAGACGACGTAGAGGGGTTCGAAGTTGTCGTCGACGTTCACACCGAGGCGGGCCCAGGGCTGGCCCTTGTACTTGGCGGGTACGTCGGCTGCACCGCGCGGCAGGTCGCGGATGTGGCCCCGGGACGACTCCACGACGTAGTTGGAGCCGAGGTAACCGGCGATCTTGCGCGCCTTGGTAGGGGACTCGACGATCACGAGTCGTCGGATTCCCCCACTAGAGCGGGATGCGGTGCTGGTCTCGGCCACCGGGGCGTCCTTCGTTTGACTGGGTGGAGAACTACTGCCTGCTTGTCGAACAGGTGTGTTCGATGGGTTTGTACCTTATGTATAGCGCCGTTTGCACATCTGAATTCCGTGCCGCAACGCCAAATGTGACCGATTCCGCGCTTCCACGGACGGTTTTCCCAGGTCAGAAAGATATCGATGAGATCGCTAATGTTCGTCCGCAGGTGGCCAATCCGGCACAGCGGCGGCATTGGGCGGAGGACCGACATACTCGTGCAGACGGACGAGCCGCCGGTGCCCGGCGATGCGAAGTGCAGGTGAGTGGCCCCGCGTCCCGACGAGCGTGGGCGCGATTCCGACTCGCATCAGGGCGGTCGCCAGTGCCGCGTGGGTATCGGGGGCGTGTGGGTCCAGACCCAGCTGGTAGCGCCCCGCGTCGGAGTGGCCAGAGGCGATCACCCAGAGTCGCAGCGCCCGGTACGACGGGATCCAGCCGGCCGGCATCGCCTTGACCGCACCGGCCGACCAGGCGCCGTGGAGGGCGTCGAGCTCGTTGCACGACGCGGTGCGAGCCAGCGGGGTGCCCTCATCGGACGTGGTGACCTCCGCGTGCAGACCTGACGCCTGCATCTCTTCGACGATCTGCTCCGCACGCCAGCGATCACGGACGACGATCGATACCCGCGTACCGGAATCCGATCGGACAGCCTGTCCGTGCGTCGCGAGCAGACCCGCGAGATCGGAGTACGCGGGCTCCTCGGTCTCCGCGGAGAAAAACGACAACTGGCCCACAGATCGAGGTTAGGTGGTCGGGGGCCCGGAAACCGGCCTTTCCGGCGGCGGCGGTTCGCGTCGGGGCCCACATACCCCCGGACAGCAAACCGCCCCCGGCTCGATGATCGAGACGGGAGCGGTTGTCGGCAACCTGCGTGTGCAGTTGCGCAGGTGGTCTCAGACCGCGCGAACGCCGGTGGCCTGCGGGCCCTTGGTGCCCTGGCCGACCTCGAACTCCACCCGCTGGTTCTCCTCGAGGGTGCGGAAACCGGATCCCTGGATCTCGGAGTAGTGGACGAACACGTCGTCGGAGCCTTCGTCAGGCGCGATGAAGCCGAAGCCCTTTTCCGCGTTGAACCACTTCACAGTTCCCTGTGCCATGTCTTGCAATCCTTTACATATCAACTGTCGCGACGCGATGGGTCATCACGTCGTGGCCGGTTGACCGCCATACCTCAAAGAGCCCCGCGAAGATCTGCTTCGATCCGCCAAACTAACCTCAGTACCACGGCTGCAACACGCTTGTCGCCCGCCTCGACGGGTTGCGAAAGCTGCGGCCGCACCCAGTCAATCATGTCCGGCCCAGTTGCGATAGTCGCATCAACCAAGATGAGCAAAAACCTCGCCAAACTTCAGCACAACGACATCCGTCGGTAACATCCCGACCTCCCCAGACCTCCCGCGGCGACACCAATTCGAAGAGTTTCCTCCATAAAATGCAGTACTCCACATTCGGGACAGACCTCCTCGCGAGGTCCCTCGCGGGCGCCGACCCCGACCAGTCCCCACTCACCCACCTGTCGGTAATCCCGTCGCGCCCTGCGGCTTTCGCCGACTGGCCGGAGTGGGTACCGAAAGCTCTGCTCGACGCCTACGCGGAGAACGGCATCGAACGTGTCTGGACTCATCAGGCCCGAGCCGCCGACGAAGCATTTCGTGGAAATCACGTTGCCATTTGCACCGGCACCGCATCGGGTAAATCGCTGTCTTACCAAATGCCGATTCTTTCGACTCTGCTGAATGACAGGAATTCGACAGCGCTATATCTGGCTCCGACGAAAGCACTGGGCGCGGACCAGATCCGGGCGGTGTCGTCGGTCATCGCCGGACGGCCCGAGTTCGGGCACCTGCAGCCCTGCGCCTACGACGGGGACACCGACCCCGAGATCCGGCAGTGGGCGCGCGTGCACTCACGCTGGATCTTCACCAACCCCGACATGCTGCACATCGGCATCCTCTCCCATCACGCCCGGTGGCGTCAGTTCTTCCGCAATCTCCGCTTCATCGTCGTCGACGAATGCCACCACTACCGGGGCGTCTTCGGCTCACACACCGCCCTCGTGATGCGCAGGCTCCTCCGCATCGCCCGCGCGGCCGGAGCCAATCCGACGGTGATCGGTGCCAGCGCGACGGTCGCGCGACCCGCGGAGGCCCTGGGCCGCTTGATCGGTGAGCCCGCGGTCGCGGTGACCGACGACGGTTCGCCGCGCGGTGAACGTACCGTCGCCTTGTGGGAACCAGACTTCCTGCCGGTGGTGACCGGTGAGAACGGCGCACCGGTCAGGCGCTCCGCGGGAGCCGAATCCGCGCGCCTGCTGGCCGATTTCGTCATCGAGGGAGCGCGGACACTGTGCTTCGCACGGAGTCGCCGCGGGGTCGAACTGACTGCGTTGTCCGCGCGGAACCTCTTGTCGCAGAGTGCGCCCGAACTCGAGTCGAGGGTCGGGTCGTACCGGGCCGGTTATCTCGCCGATGACCGCCGCAAGCTCGAGAAAGCGATCACCGATGGCGAACTCCTCGGGGTCGCGACCACCAACGCACTCGAATTGGGCGTCGACATCAGCGGATTGGACGCGGTGATCGTCAGCGGCTATCCCGGCACGGTCGCGTCGTTCTGGCAGCAGGCGGGCAGGGCCGGACGGCAGCGTGAGTCCGGTGATTCGCTCGTGGTGCTGGTCGCCCGCGACGATCCGCTCGACACCTACCTCGTGCACCATCCCGACTCGCTGCTCGGCAAGCCGGTCGAGGCCACCGTCACCGACCCGGCGAACCCGTACATCCTCGGCCCGCACCTGTTGTGTGCCGCTGCGGAGAAGCCGCTGTCGGAAGCGGAGGTCGACGCCTGGGAGGCGCGTCCGGTGGCCGAGGATCTGGCGGCGGAAGGGTTACTGCGCAAACGGAAGTCGGGCTGGTACGTCGCCGCCGGCATCGAACCACACGCCGAGGTCGACATCCGGGGCGGCATCGGCGGACAGGTCCTGATCGTCGACACCACGACCTCGCAGGTCCTGGGCACCGTCGACACCGGGCGCGCGATGTCGACGGTGCATCCCGGGGCGGTGCACATCCATCAGGGCGAGACGTACCTCGTCGACGAACTCGACCTCGATGACGGTCTGGCCCTGGCCCATCCGGAGGACCCCGACTGGACCACGTCGGCGCGCGAGACCACCGACATCTCGATCACCTCGACCCTGGAGAGCCGACGGTTCGGCCCCTTGACCGTTGCCTTCGTGGAGGTCGACGTCACGCATCAGGTGGTCGGGTACCTCCGTACGCTGCGGACCGGTGAGGTGCTCGACGCCGTCGAGCTCGACATGCCCGAGCAGACCCTGCACACCCGGGCGGTCATGTACACACTCACGCCGGAGGTGCTGGCCGAGGCCGGGATCGACGAGACACGACTCCCCGGCTCGCTGCATGCGGCCGAGCACGCCGCCATCGGCCTGCTCCCACTCGTGGCGACCTGCGACCGCTGGGACATCGGCGGCGTGTCCACCGACCTCCATCCCGACACCGGATTGCCGACGGTCTTCGTCTACGACGGGTACATGGGTGGGGCGGGCTTTGCTGAGCGGGGGCACTCCGCCTTCCTCACCTGGATCAACGCCACCCGGGACGCGGTCGCGAGCTGCGGATGCGAGAGCGGATGCCCGTCTTGTGTGCAGAGCCCCAAGTGTGGCAACGGTAATGATCCGCTGGACAAAGATGGCGCAGTAGCCGTCCTCGACCTGTTGTCTCGGCAATACTTGGCTCATGCATGACGAGGCATCCGACGGGGGGATCGGAATGAGGCGGCTGGTGACCCGGCCGTCGCGCGCCTTCTTCCTGCTGGCGCGTCCAACCCAGAACACCGACAACCTGCCGTCCTCGATCGGTGAAAGCGATGTGTTCTTCTCCGAGGAGGCGGCACTCGACGCCCTCGACCTTCACTACGGGTGGTGCGCGGCCCGCTCCGGCGGCTTCACCCCTGTGGTGACCACCGCCCAGTGGTATCTGCAGACCGCGATGATCGGCCCGCGGATCACGCCCTCGCTCGGTGAGGTGTATCTCGCCTCCTCCGACGCACAGTCCGGTGAAACCTGGGCGTCCGCGGGCGGGTTCTTGACCGAGGGCGAACTGATCCACTGGTCGTCGTTCGTCCGGGCGGTGCGGCCGTGGATCCCCGTGAACACCGGGACCGATGCCTTCGAGCTCGCCTACCGCGGCGACACCGATGTGCACTTCCACCAATTGTGGTTCGCCCCCATGCAATCGGTGCGGGTCTATCCGAAGCGGATTGTCGTCGACGAGGACAGTCGGAGCTAGCCCCAGGCTGCTACCCGACCGGCCCGGCCCGCGCGGAAGCACCGGCCGATCGCATCCCGAACCTGCCCAGATCGACCGGGACACGGACCGACACCAGCACGTCCTCGCCGTCGATGCGGCACGAGACCACCTCGGCGGACGGACGTTGCGTTGCAGCCAGTGTGCGGGCAGCCGCGCACGGGTCGGACTCCCCCGCGACGTGATCAGCGGCCGCCGCCAGAGCGGACAGGTCAGCGGCCGCCTGGGCACGGTGACGGGCGAGCACGGCGGCACCGACGTAGATCACCATGATCAGAACCGCTGCGAGAGCGGCGATCGCGAACGCGCCCAGCACCGTAGCATTGCCCTGGTCGTCGGACGCCACCCCGCCGACGGCTCTCATGGTTCGACGCCCGGTGCGAAGACCACGTGATCCTCCCCTCGCGGTTCCTTCGCGGCGACGGCCTGCGCCGACACCGCCAGCCCGGGCAGCAACGCCACAGAGGTGCGCACCCGAGCGACGACCCGCTCACCCTGGACCGAGACTGTCACCACCGCCCCCTCCCCCGCCATGCGCTTCGCGACCTCACCCGCCGAATCGTCGCCTGCCGCAGTCAACCGTGCTGCCTCGCGCGCGGCGTCGGTGCAGCGGATCTGAGCCGTCACGCCACCGATCGCACCGACGGCCAGCAGCACCGCGACCACGAGCGCGGCGATCGCGTACGCCGCCTCGACGGTCGCCATCCCGGACTCGTCCCGACCGATCCGAGCCAGACGAATCCTCAACTCACGCAGGCGCATCAGCCCACCGAGGTGTTGAGCGCCTTCCCGATGATGCCCGTCAACGCACTGACGATGTTGTCGCCGGTGATCACCGTGTAAAGGATCGCTCCGAACGCCGCTGCAGCGATCGTTCCGATGGCGTATTCCGCCGTGGACATGCCGTCCTCGTCGGTGATGAGGCGCGTGGCGTGCGCACCGGCACGGTCGAAGATTCGAGAAAGGTTGTGGTTCATGAGTTCTCCTGTCGAGTCAGTCGGCCATCCGGCCCTGCACCTACTTGGACGCATCAGGCGTCCAATCGGATCCACCGATTTCCGGCTCCCGCAAACTCACCACGAATGGAGCTACTCACGACCCCTGGGGGTGGATCTGCCGAAAAATGGTGGGTTTACTCGACGGCGGAACGCATCTCGCCCGGACGGACGATCAGGCCGACGACCAGACACCCAGCTCGTTGCCGCTCGGGTCGGTGAAGTGGAAACGGCGGCCGCCCGGAAAGTCGTACGGACCGTTGACGATTTCGCCACCCGCCGCACGCACCTTCTCCACCGTGGCGTCGAGGTCCTCGGAATACAGAAGAACCAGCGGGCCGCCTCGGGCGGGCGCCGAATCACCGAGCGCGAGACCACCTGCCTCAGGCGAACCGGCCCCGCCCGGTCCGACGATTCCCGCGTAGCCGGGGCCGTAATCGTTGAAGTCCCAGCCGAATGCATCGCCGTAGAACCTGCGCGCCGCCGTCATGTCGGTGACCGTCAGCTCGACGTAGTCGATCGCGTGATGTCGATGTCCGTTGTCCGCCATGTCCCCAGTGTGCTCGCGGGCACCGACAGATGTGAGCGCTCTGCGCGCAAACCCACCACGGATGGAATATCCACCCCCATCGGAGGTAGAGGATCTGTCGAAAAATGGTGGGTTTGCTCGACGACGTCAGAACGCGCCCAGGACCGTCGACGCCAGACCCACCACCACCGGCACGATCCCGAGACAGATGAACGCCGGCAGGAAGCACAATCCGAGCGGGCCGCTGATCGCGACGCCCGCTCGTTCCGCCGCGGCCAGAGCATCGTCGTGCGCGCGGCGTCGAACGTCGTCGGCCAGTTCCGCGAGTCCGCCCGCCAGCGATGAACCGGCTCGAGCCGATCGCCTGGCCAGGGCGGCGAGGGCATCGAGATGGTCGTCGCCCGAGGCCTTCGGGGCGGGATCGGCGTCGAGCAACGCCGACCATGCCGCGTCCGGATCGGCGCCGAGCTGGAGGAGGTCGGCGACGCGCGTGAGTGGCCGAGCGAGCGACGGCGGGGCACGACCGGCGACGACGGCGGCCGCGACTCCCACCGGCAGTCCGGCGCGCAGGCATACGGCGAAGAGGTCGAGGGCGGACGCCACGGCGAAGGGGTCCTCGCGCGGCGGACCGGCACCCAACCACCGCGGGGAGCGGTCGGGGCCCGGCGGTGGGTCGATGACGCGGTACAGCCTCCAGCGCGGTCCGGGCCAGATCATCAGCCCTGCAGCCAGCGACGCCACTGCGACTGCCACTGCGGTCACCGAGCCAGCACCTTTCCGGTGATCCGTTCGGACCAAGCGACTCCGGCCGCGGCCAAGACCGTCCCGGCCACCAGCAGGATGCCGCCGAGACCACCGCCGAGGAGCACCTGGATCGGACCCGCGCCGGTCGCCTGACCCAATGCGATCCCGAGCAGGGGCAGCCCGGCCAGCACCATGGCGGTCGCGCGGGGTCCCGACAAACCCGCACGTGTGCGGTCGGCGAATCCCCGGCGTGACCGGAGGTCGGATCGCAACGCGGCCAGCATGTCGACCATCGGCAGGCCGTACTGTTCCGCGGTCTGCCAGGCGACTCCGATCCGACGCCACGACGCAGCCCCCGAACCGACCTCCGAACCCGGCGTCGTTTCCGGATCCGGCTCCCCTCCCTCGATCGCCGACCCGCCGAGCGACGCGCGAGACGCCATCGCCTCGAGCCCGTCGGCGATCTCCGAACAGCCCCGAGGGTCGCCGACCGTGCGCCGGCGTAGTTCGGCGGCGGCGACCTCGCAGGCGTGGACCGGAGGTGCTCCGACGGAGAGCTCCGCGATCATCAGAGACAGCGCCAGCAGCAGATCGTCGAGCTGACGATCGAACTTCTTCTCCGCCAGCCGGCGTCGTCGAATCCACACCACGACGGCCACCACGATCGCAGCCGCGACCGCAGCCGGTAACCCACCGACCACCACGACCGCGGCCGGTGCACCTACGGCGAGCAGCACCGCCGGGTTCGACGACCGGGCGGTGCGGGATCGCCCGACGACCACCCGCAGACGCCGACCAGCGGGCGGTGGTGACCACAGCAGGACACCGAACCCGAGGGCGGCCAGCAGCGGGGTCAGCGGTGGAATCGACATCATGCCGACAGCCGCCGCGACGCGGACTCGTCCCCGAGCTCGTGGTTGTTGTCGTCGTCGAGTCGGCGATGACTCGCGAGCATCGCGTCGAAGAGGTACCGATGATCGGTGAAACCGCTGTCGCGCAACCAGATCGGAACAATGTCGATCCGTCCGTCAGGGGCTCGCCGTACGACGCCGATCTCGACCAGCCCGCGCGACCCGTCGGCCCTGCGCGAGACGCCGAGCACCATCTGCAGGGCTGCCCCCAACTGGCTGTGCAGCGCGTCCCGGCCCATCCCACCCAGTGCGGCAAGGGCTTCCATCCGCGCGGGTACCTCAGAAGTCGAGTTCGCGTGCACCGTACCGGCGCTGCCGTCGTGTCCGGTGTTGAGTGCGGTGAGCAAGTCGATGACCTCGCCGCCGCGCACCTCCCCCACGACGATCCGGTCGGGTCGCATCCGGAGCGCCTGCCGGACGAGTGCCCGCACCGGAACCTCACCCACCCCCTCGACATTCGCCGCGCGCGCCACCAGCCGCACCACTTGAGGGTGCCGAGGCGCGAGTTCGAGGGCGTCTTCGACACACACGACGCGCTCACGGGGATCCATCGCACCGATCAAGGCGTTGAGCAGCGTCGTCTTACCGGATCCCGTACCGCCGATGACCAGAAACGAGAAGCGGTGACGCAAGATCTCCCCGATCATCCCGACCACCTCCGCCGGGATCGTGCCGCTGTCGATCAGACTCGGCAGGTCCTTCGATGCCGACCGCAACACCCTCAGCGAGATACAGGTCCCGTCGGCGGCGAGCGGCGGGATGATCGCGTGTAGACGGACTGTGTATCCGCGGCGGCCGACATTCGACAACTGCCCGTCGACCCACGGTTGGGCGTCGTCGAGGCGACGCCCGGCACTCAACGCGAGACGCCCCGCCAGACGGCGGACCGATGCCTCGTCGGGAAAACGGATCGTCGTCGTCTCGAGTCCACGGCCACGGTCGACCCACACGTCGTCGGGTCCGGCGACGAGGATGTCCGCGATGTCGGGTTCAGCGAGGAGGGCCTCGAGTTTGCCGGCGCCGGTGAGTTCGGTCTGGAGGAAGCGGAGTGCCGCGAGCAGGTCGGTGTCGCCGAGTACGCCGCCGGCTTCGGCGCGAATCGCCTCGGCGATGACCGCGGGACTCGGGTCGGCGGCGTCCGCGGCCAGGCGAGACCGGACGCGTTCGAGCAGGTCGTCGTCGGTGCGTTCCGGTGTCACGCCGCCCTCCCCTGCCCGGCGACTCTCGTGTGGACGGCGCGGGCGGCACGACCGAGCGGGCTGCGGGGTCGAACACGCAGCGGTCCGCCCTCGAGTCGGACCGGGAGACGCGGGTCCGGCCGGAATGCAGCGATCAGCGGCACACCGATCGCGTCGGCGACCTGGGCGGGGCGTAACCCGCCCGGCGACGGACCTCGGATCACCAGTTCGACGGCGACCTCGTCACCGATGAGACGGCCGACGACACGCCGCGCCGCGGCGCAACCACCGACCGAGGGCGCCGAGACCAGCACGACGAGATCCGCCGACGCGATCGCCGTGCGGACGACGGGGGTATCGGCGCGAGGAAGATCGAGCACTACCAGATCTCCATGGGTCTGACCTGCGTCGATGACCGCGGCAACCGCATCCGCTCCCGGTCCGTGGGTCGGGAGACGCTCGGAGGTCAACACCGCGAGACCGCTCTCCGCACGGGGGAGGGCGTGGTGCAGTGCCGTTCCACCGACGACCCCGCCGTCGAGGGTGAGGTCCTGCCAGCGCAGTCCCGGACGCTGCTCGATCCCGAGCAGGAGGTCCGCGCCCGGCGCGACCTCGTCGAGATCGAGCAGCAGGGTGGGGGCTCCCCGCCCGACGCTGGTGAGAGCCACCGCGGCGGCCAGCGTCGACGCACCTGCACCGCCGTGCGCGCCGATGACCGCCACGACCCCGGCAGGCCGGCGTCGTGGCACGCGCACCTCCGTCAACGCCCTGACCAGGCGACTCTCGCCGGACGGCAACGCGGCCGCGTCGGTCGCGCCGAGGTCCATCGCCAATCGCCAGGTGTCGGTCTGTGGTTCGTCGGCGCTGACCAGGATCAGTCCGTCGCGACGCGGCGGATGAATGAGGGAGAGGACCGCGATCGCGGCCGGATCGGCAACCACCGCCCGGGCGGTGAGCCACTCCCGGCGACAGTCGTCGGCTCGACCGAACACTGTTCGGTAACCGGCGGCCGCCGCGCAGCGCGCGACGTCGTCGTGCAGGTCCGGGTCGACGAGAACGAGCAAGTCATCGGGCATGCGTCGATGTTGACGCGGAGAAGGCTCCATCAGACGGCGTTGCCTGCACCTGTGGAGATACCGAGCATGCTGTGGATCGAATCCACAGCATCACGGACGGGCGGGGTACAACTGATCTCAGGCTGCCGACCCCTAAATAGAAGACAACCCCGGCCAGGGGGGGAGGAGGCCGGGGTTGTCGCGTTTCAGCCCCGGGGGGTCGGGCTGAAAGGCGCCGGTATCAGAACCGGGTACCGACGACTATACACACGGATTCGGATTCTTTGCAAGTACAACAATCCCATTTCGCAAATGTCCGTTCTGCTCTGCCGGACCCCACGACGGCAATACCGGCCACGGCACCGATCGCATTTCCTCAAGGAAGATTGCAGTCGGTGAATTCCGGACGCACCACGACGCCGATTGGCGTCGCGGGCGGCCTGGGCCGCCCCGATCGTCATGACGAACCAGCCTCCGCCAGCAGCTCGAGGGCTCCCGCACGACGCGCTACCCGAACACGCAGAGAGCGTCGATTGCCGGCCTTCGGAGTTCCGAATGCGCTGCCCTGCAGCACTTCCCGCCGATTCGGAGAAGTCGATCAACATTTGGACACCGATCACTTGATGTGACCGCGATCACGGTGTACAACAGTGGTACGGAAGTTCGGAAGGCCAAGCCCGATCCGGAAGAGAAGGACCGAGCCCCCAAGCCGAGCACTTCCCAGCACGGGCGGCAAGTACCCACGCGGAGCACGCCGCATAGAGGCAAAAGCGTTGTGCGCCTGCGAAATCGCGACCAGGAGAAACGATCGCCACACTTGATGCGCCACAGCCTTCCCCCGACGGTAGACAGCCCGGGGAGAACGGCCCTGAGATGGCAGCACGTGGACGGTTCGGGCGGCCTGACTCGCGTTCCCTCGCCGAGGCGGTGACCACAACCCACCAAGCACGCTTGGTAACTTGAGTCCGTGCTACGCGGGCGGCAACCTCGTCGGTAACGACAGGGAGGCCGCCCGCAGTGCTGTCCGGGGCCGGAACGTATTACCCCGCCCGGGCCGCATCTGCAATCGACTTCGCCTCCGCCGCACCGGCTTCGAGCGCCTCGCAGCAGAACACGAGCCAGTCCCGCAGTCCGTCCGGACTGCCCGAGGCGAACGCCGCGGACAGCGACCGATACTCCGCCACTCGCTTGAACCAGGTGACCTCCGGGACGCCCAGACAGTGGGGGTCGAGTCCGGTCGCCGCACCGACCAGCCTCGACGCGGCACGTGCGACCACGCCGTTGGCCGTGGGGAACGGTTCGAGCCCGAGAAGCTCCCCGTGCACCACCGCGGTGAGCACCGGCGCCGGCACAGATGTCGCACCGGTTATCAACTGCCCCAACAGGTCGAGACGTTCTGCAACATCCGTCTCAGCGCGCGGTCGGCCGAGCTGATCGGGATGCTCGACCAGGTCAGCCGCCGCCAGTGTGTGTAGCCGCGCAAGCGCCTGAGCAGGGGCGCGTCGGACCACGCCGGTCAGGATCTCGAGGGATTCCCCGTCGAGCGCCTGGGACACACGCATCGCGCCGGCGAGAATCGGATCGTCGAAGTCCCCGTCGCGTCGGAGTTCGACACTTCCCCCGTCGATCGCGGCCGACGAACGACCGGCACGCCACGACGCCTCGGTGGCCGTCTTGTCCCATCCGCGCAGGTTGGCGGGGTGCCGGTGCACCGCGGACAACGCGTCACGCGCCCGGTCCGCCGCATCGGCCACGCCCGGAAGGTCCAGTAGCGGGGCCAGAGGATCGTTGGTCACGCCCCGACGATAGTTGCGCGAACACATCGCGTGTTCCCGGGACCCGATTCCGGAGCCCCGAGGCCATGACGATCGGCTCGCGACGGAAGTGGTTCAACCGACCGACAAAACCGAAACCACATCGAGTGGCTGCGCCGAACCATCAGCGCGCTTATTGTTAGTGACGGTTTCGGACATTTGTCCTAACCCATTCCCGTGGGGTCCTCACGGGCCACACCGACGCTTTCTGCACAATCACGGGCGACCGCTCATCGCGGCGGAGCCGCCGCTCATCGCGAATCGATCACGCTCGGCGGAGCACCGGTACCCGGTTGCAACCTGACGTGACTACGCTCACATCAGCGATCCGTCATCCCGCCGGGTCACCTTTTACTGTGGGTTGACCCGCCGTCGAGAAGCGAAAGGCTCATTTCACCGATGTCTTCCACCACCGTCCAGGCGTACCCGCCGTCCGAGGAGTTCGCCGCGCAGGCCAATGCCTCCGCCGAGATCTACGCCCGTGCAGACGCCGACCGACTCGAATTCTGGGCGGAACAGGCACGCCGTCTCGATTGGGCCACCGACTTCACCGACACCCTCGACTGGTCGGACGCCCCGTTCGCCAAGTGGTTCGTCGGCGGCAAGCTCAATGTCTCGGTCAACTGCGTGGACCGGCACGTCGCCGCAGGTAAGGGTGATCGTGTCGCCATCCACTGGGTCGGCGAACCCGGCGACACCCGCGACCTCACCTACAGCCAGCTGCTGGCCGAGGTCAGCAAGGCCGCGAACTACTTCGCCTCGATCGGCCTGGAGGCCGGCGACCGCGTCGCCATCTACATGCCGATGGTTCCCGAGGCCCTGATCTCGATGCTCGCGTGTGCGCGTCTCGGACTCACCCACTCGGTGGTGTTCGCCGGCTTCTCGTCGGGCGCGTTGCGCTCCCGCGTCGACGACGCCGAGGCCAAGCTCGTCATCACCACCGACGGCCAGTACCGCCGCGGTGAGCCCGCTCCCCTCAAGACCCACGTCGACGAGGCGCTGGGCACCGGCGTCGACGCCGCGAAGTCGGTCGAGAAGGTCCTCGTCGTCCGTCGCACCGACCACGACCCCGACCTGAACTGGGTCGAGGGCCGCGACGTGTGGTGGGAGGACACCGTCGACCAGCAGTCCGACGTCCACGAGCCGGAGGCGTTCGACTCCGAGCATCCGCTGTTCCTGCTCTACACCTCGGGCACCACCGGCAAGCCCAAGGGCATCGTCCACTCCTCCGGCGGCTACCTGACCCAGGTGAGCTACACCTTCCACTACGTCTTCGACCACAAGGAAAGCCGGGACGTCTTCTGGTGTGGCGCCGACATCGGCTGGGTGACCGGCCACTCGTACCTCGTCTACGGCCCGCTCTCCAACGGCGCCACCGAGGTCGTCTACGAGGGCACCCCCAACTCGCCCAACGAGCACCGCCACTTCGAGATCATCGAGAAGTACGGCGTCACCATCTACTACATCGCCCCGACCCTGATCCGCACGTTCATGAAGTGGGGCCAGCAGATCCCCGAAGCCCACGATCTGTCGTCGATCCGCCTCCTCGGCAGCGTCGGCGAGCCGATCAATCCCGAGGCGTGGAAGTGGTTCCGCCAGGTCATCGGGGGCGGCAAGGCACCGATCGTCGACACCTGGTGGCAGACCGAGACCGGCGCGATCATGATCTCGCCGCTGCCCGGTGTGACCGAGACCAAGCCCGGCTCGGCGATGAAACCGCTGCCCGGCATCAGCGCGAACATCGTCGACGACGCGGGCAAGCCCGTCAGCGCAGGCGAGCAGGGCTACCTCGTCCTCGATCAGCCGTGGCCGGCGATGCTGCGCGGCATCTGGGGTGACGAGGAGCGTTTCCGCGAGACCTACTGGTCCCGATTCGCCGACCAGGGCTGGTACTTCGCCGGTGACGGTGCCCGCTACGACGAGGACCACGCCCTCTGGGTCCTCGGCCGCGTGGACGACGTGATGAACGTGTCCGGCCACCGCATCTCGACCGCAGAGGTCGAGTCGGCCCTCGTCGGCCACTCCGGCGTGGCCGAGGCCGCGGTCATCGGCGCCGCCGACGAGACCACCGGACAGGGCATCGTCGCCTTCGTCATCCTCCGGGAGGGCGTCGAGAACACCGGCGACGAGCTGATCGCCGAGCTGCGCCAGCAGGTGTCGGTGGAGATCTCCCCGATCGCCAAGCCGCGCGAGATCAACGTCGTGCCGGAGCTGCCCAAGACGCGATCGGGCAAGATCATGCGTCGCCTGCTCAAGGATGTCGCCGAGGGCCGCGAGCTCGGCGACACCTCGACGCTCGTCGATCCTGCGGTCTTCGAGGCGATCCGGGCGAAGAAGGCCTGATCCTTCGAGACGCTCACTCCACGAGGGAACGGACAGCGTCGATGCGCCACCGGTGAACGCCTCACCGGTGGCGCATCGCGCGTTCCGGGCCACTTCATCGACGCCTCGCCGGGTGGGCCGCCACCTCGCGAGCCCACGCATGGCAACATATGGCATCAGCCGAACAACGGAGGATTCTGTGAGCCCCAACGAGCACGGCCTGCCCGAAGCGGGCCGGGACTCCGTCCCGTCGATCCCCCGGGACTCCGTCCCCTCGATCCCACTGTCCGACGCGAACGCCGGCCCGAACGGTGAGCCGAGTATCGGGAGCCTGGTCAAGGACGCCACCGCGAGTGTCTCGACGCTGTTCCGGTCCGAAGTCGCCCTGGCCAAGGCCGAACTCGTCGGTGAGGCCAAGAAGGCGGGCGCGGGAACGGGTCTGCTGATCGTCGCCGGCGTGATGGCGCTGTACTCCAGCTTCTTCTTCTTTTTCTTCCTGGCCGAACTGCTCGACGAGTTCGTGTGGCGCTGGCTGGCGTTCCTCATCGTCTTCCTGATCCTGGTCGTGGTCACCTGCGTCGCAGCCCTCGTCGGGTACATCTTCTTCAAGAAGGTCCGTGGCCCGAAGAAGACGATGGAGTCCGTCAACGAGCTGTCCTCCGTGCTGCCCAACCGCGGCTCCGACCATTCGCAGGCCCCGGCGCATCCGAGGATTCCTTCCGCCCGCGAGGGCTGAGCATTGAGCGAGGCACCTGACCCCTCGAGCGTTCGTCTTCCCGGCGACTGGGAGCACCTCGACGTCCGCGCCAACGGTGTCCGGTTCCACGCAGTCGAACCGGCGGGGCTCCCCACCGGCGACCGGCCGCTCATACTGCTGCTGCACGGCTTCGGCGAGTTCTGGTGGAGCTGGCGACATCAGCTGAGAGCACTCAGCGCGGCCGGCTTCCGGGCCGTCGCAGTCGACCTGCGCGGCTATGGCGACACCGACAAGCCACCGCGCGGCTACGACGGCTGGACCCTGGCCGGCGACACCAACGGTCTCGTCCGAGCTCTCGGACACACCAGTGCGACACTCATCGGGCACTCCGACGGCGGCCTGGTCTGCTGGGCGACAGCGACCCTGCATCCCCGCGTCGTCGACCGGATCGTCGTCCTCGCCTCGCCTCACCCGCGGGCACTGCGCCGGCGCGCGCTACGTGACCGGGCGCAGCGATCACAATTCCTGAAGCCCTTCCTGCGCAACCAGATCCCGCGCCTCGGAGAGCGGCAGGTCACGCGGGACGACGCGGCGTTCATCGCCGACTACTTCGCACAGCGGTCGTCGCCGGCCTGGCGCGCCGAACCCGACTACGCGCAGACCGTCGAACTGAACCGGTCGGCGATGCTGATCCCGTATGTCGCGCATTGCAGTCTGGAGTACCGGCGCTGGGCGTTCCGCTCCCAGTTCCGGCCCGACGGAATGCGTTTCATGGAGCTCATGGACCAGCGGCTGCATCTGCCGGTACTCGCGCTACGCGGCCGCGACGACCCGTACATACTGAACGACGCCATGGCCGACGGCCATCGGTGGGCGGCGCACCAGACCTACCGGCAGCTCGAGGGCAGCGGACACTTCGTGCACCAGGAACAGCCCGCGGCGGTGACCGAGGCGATCCTCGACTTCCTCCGTACGAAACCGGAAGCGACCAACGACGTCGCCGCGAAGAAAGCCCGGCGGATCAGGCCAGCACGCACCTCTTGGTACTCACCCGATCGCTTCGCCGCTCGGATTCGTCGAAGTCGGCACGCACCTGACGGGCGGTGAGCACGAAGCCGGTCTCGTCGGCCGCGTTCTCCGCCGCACCGAACACGACGCCGAGCACCTCACCGTCTGAGTTCAGCAACGGCCCACCGGAATTGCCCTGCCGGATCGAACCGCGGACCGCATAGACCTCACGCGTGACCTGGCCGGTCCGGTAGATGTCGTCACCGGTGTGCATGAACGCCGACCGCACCCGCAGCGGACTGATGTAGAACGGGCCGGCCTCCGGGAAGCCGAGCGCGATGGCGTCGTCGCCGGTCGATGCGGGCCGTGAGGCGAACTTCAGGGCGGGGGCCCGCAGGCCCGGGACATCGAGGACGGCGATGTCGTTGTCGCTGTCGAAGAGGACGGCCTTCGCGGGCAACCGGGCCCCGGTCGAGGTCTCCACCTCCAGACGCTCGGTCCCGGCCACGACGTGGGCATTGGTCATCACACGCTCGGGTGAGACGACGAAGCCGCTGCCCTCGAGGGCCTGACGGCAACTGGGTGCGACACCTTCGATCTTGACGACGCTCGGCCTTGCCTGGCGGACCACAGGTAGGCCGGCCAGTGCCGGGTCAGGAGGGTCGACGTTGGTCGACGGCGAGCTCACGAACGGGAACTTGGGCAGCCCCGAACTGTCGAGGAGGGCCTTGAAATCGCCGGGCAGATCGTTGACCCACTGCGGCGACAGCACCTCGACGCCGGTCAGGATCTTGGAGTCGCGCACCGCGCCGGCGATCGCCGGGTCGGCGGAACCGCGCAAGGGGATCGCGAGCAATCCCGCCGCGAGGAGAACGGCCACCACCTGGAGTATCGAACCGACGCCGCTGTCGATGGCCCGCAGCCCAGGCGACCGGATGCCGCCACGTGCGGCGCGACCCAGCACCGTGCCGGCCACCTCACCGATGACCACCAGCACGACGAGGACGAGGATCCCGACGAGTACACGAACCTGCAGGTCGTCGAACCGCTCGATCAGATGTGGGGCCAGCAACAACCCGGCCACCGCACCCAGCGCAACGCCGATGAACGCCAGCGCTGAGGCGACGGCACCGGATCGGTAACCGCTGATCGCCGCGAGGAGCGCGATGACGATGACGATGACATCGACCCAGGTGGAGCCCGTCATCAGCCCGCACCCGGTTCGCCATGGGTGTCCGGGTCGACCATCCCGCGCGGATGGACGGCGCTGAATCCCGATTCCTGACGGTTGCCGGCGCGTTCGATCATCTCGTCGAGCGGCCGGATGTCGTTCTTGTCCCAGGGCCTGTCCCACCCGGATGCCTCGCTGATGGCCGCGATGAGTCCGCCGGTGAAACCCCAGACCAGCAGACCGTCGACGAAGAAGGCCGGCCCCTGATAGAGGCGACCACCCATCACCGAGCGACGCACCTGGAAGCGGTTCTCGGGTGCGAGGAGCTCACGCAGGTTGATGCGGTCGACGCGGGCGGTCTCGCCCGGGTCGACGACGCGGACCTCACTCGGCTCGTGCCACCAGCCGATGACCGGCACCACGTCGAAGCCCGACGGTGGAACCGGAAAGGTCGGCAGGCTGGCCAGGATGTGCACGCCCGATGCATCGAGTCCCGTCTCCTCGCGGGCCTCGCGCAGTGCGGTGCCGACCGGGAAGTCGTCACCCGGATCGGCGGCACCACCGGGGAACGCGACCTGCCCGCTGTGCTGACGAAGCGTCGACGCGCGTTCGGTCAGCAGCACCTCGGCGTCGGCCGGAACGCCGCCGGGATGGTCGTCGGCGGCCTCCCAGGAACCGGAGAACAGCACGAGGACCGCAGCCGCGCGACGATCACGGATGAACAACTGGGCCCATCGCGTGCGGTCCCCACCACGATTGTTGACGCTCTCGGAGACGGCGGCGACGTCGCTGGTCAGCGGATGCAACCACGGCGGGATCTCGTCGTGATGGACGAGCGGGCCGACGTGCGGGTGATCGTTCATACCGTCACGTCCAGGTACTCCTCGACCGCGTCGGCGATCTCCTGCGGACTGTCGAACACCCCGGGATACACCTTGGCGATCGAGCCGTCGGGACGCAGGAAGACGGTCGACGGGAAGACTCGCGGCGCGGTGATGGCGGCGGCCACCCGGCCGTCGGGATCGAGCACGGACGGCAAGCGAACTCCGATCTCGGTGAGCAGTGTCAGCGGGAAGAACGGGTTGGTCCCGCCCTCCTTGGCATGGAGTGCCAGCACCGTGACGCGGTCGCCGGCGCGGGCCGCGAATTCCTCGAAGTAGGGCAACTCGGTCTTGCAGGGTCCGCACCATTGCGCCCACACGTTGATGACGAGGGGCTTGCCCGCGGTGGCTGCGCCGATGTCGTACGGCGCGCCGGTCCCCAGACACGGTTCGACGATCCCGGCCAGGACCGAACCCGGGCTCTCCGGCAGTCCGGTGACCGGGCAGTCGGCGAGCGCCGCGTCGGTGCGTGCCTTCGCCACGCGCGCCTCGTCGACCGGCGCGTCCAAGGGCCGGACACCGCTGACCGACGGCGGTGCGCCGGTGGTCGGCGACGGGGCCTCACCGCGGGGCCAGATCGCGACGATGAGCGCGACCATCACGATGACGAAGACGAGGGTCCAGCGCGCTGCGGCCGGGAAGCGGGAGGCCGGTGGCATGAGGCTCGGAGAGGAATCGGCGGGCTGAGGAGTCGCCGGTGCGGGGGTGTTGTCGTTCACGGCGCGGCGAGTCCCGCCAGTCGGAGCAGGTGGTCGGTCTCCGGACCCTTGACCAGCGCGGCGGCCTCGGCCTTGTCCATCGGACCCGTGCCCACCGCGGGGCAGTCCTTGGCGAGGATGCACACGCCACAGGCCGGTTTGCGGGCATGGCACACACGACGGCCGTGGAAGATCACGCGGTGTGACAGGTCGGTCCACTCCCTGCGCTCGATCAGCTCGCCGACGGCGTGCTCGACCTTCACCGGGTCCTCTTCCTCGGTCCACTGCCAGCGCCGGACGAGTCGACCGAAGTGCGTGTCGACGGTGATGCCGGGGATCCCGAACGCATTGCCCAGGACGACGTTGGCCGTCTTGCGGCCGAAGCCGGGTAGCGACACCAGGTCCTTCAGGTTGTTGGGGACCTCGCCGTCGTAGCGCTCGACGAGGGCCTGGCCGAGTCCGATGATCGCATTCGCCTTGTTCCGGTAGAAGCCGGTGGAGCGGATCATCTCCTCGAGTTCGGTGCGGTCGGCCTCGGCGTAGTCGCGGGCGGTGCGGTACTTCGCGAACAGCGCCGGGGTGGTCTGGTTGACCCGCACGTCGGTGCACTGCGCCGACAGGATCGTGGCCACCGACAGCTCGAGTGGGTTGGTGAAGTCGAGTTCGCAGTAGACGTGCGGAAACGCGATCTTGAGGGTGCGGTTCATCCGTCGCGCGCGTCGGACCAACCCGAGGGGGGTCTCCTGCTTGCGTGCCGGGGCCTGACCCACCGACGCAGCCTTCCGTGCGCTCACGTGATTCAGGTTAGCGATGTGCTGGGCGAACTCCGCTCATCACGGCCCACGACGGTCGCGCCGAACCGTGGGTCCGGCAGCATCACCCCAGGTCAGGGACCTCATCACGGCGCCGGTGTGAGCTACGTGGCTCGACGGGCCGGGATGAGGGACACAACCTACGGTCAGGTAACAAGTCAGTGACGTCGTCCCATCCGATGAGGATTCTGCGCGGCCGATTGTGTTTACTTGTCCCCATGCATGGTCTCGCAGCACTGCTGTTCCCGGCGGTACTCATGCTCTTCGCCATGGGCATGGACAAGGTGCAGGCCCGGATCGACCGCGTGTCCGTCTCCAACGACGACGTCGACGAATTCATCGACCGCACGGGGTCCCAGAACGCCGGTAAGCCGCCTCGCGATCCCGCACCCGCCGCACTCCACGAACTTCGGCCCCACCGCTTCCCCGGCCACGAACCGGCGACCGCCGATCACGCCGCCTCGCCAAAGCGAGCCAGCTGATCCACCGCCCCCCACTCGCCGTCCGGTCCGCCCGGACGCGTCCTTTGCGGTGTTCTCCGGCCGATCGCGGCCGCTGATCGCCGAACCCGGGCATCTCGTCGGTCAGACACACACTCATTGCACCGTCAGTGACCCATTCAACACATATGCTCGTGCGCGGGGTAGCGTATCCAAGGGCGCGATCTCACAACGTGGCTGTAGCAAAGATTTCGAGAAAGGTTCCCTAGGTGGAAGAAGTACTGGCGCGGGCAGGCATATTTCAGGGCGTCGAGCCCTCTGCCGTCGCGGCGCTGACCAAGCAGCTTCAGCCCGTGGATTTCCCTCGTGGACACGTGATCTTCCATGAAGGCGAGCCCGGTGACCGGCTCTACATCATCATGTCCGGCAAGGTGAAGGTCGGCCGACGTTCACCCGACGGCCGAGAGAACCTGCTGACGATCATGGGACCGTCGGACATGTTCGGTGAGCTCTCCATCTTCGACCCGGGCCCCCGTACCTCGTCGGCGACGACGGTGACCGAGGTCCGCGCGGTGTCGATGGACCGTGACGCCCTGCGCGCGTGGATCAAGGATCGTCCCGAGATCGCCGAGCAGCTGCTCCGCGTGCTGGCCCGTCGTCTGCGCCGCACCAACAACAACCTCGCCGACCTGATCTTCACCGACGTGCCCGGTCGCGTCGCGAAGCAGCTCCTGCAGCTCGCGCAGCGTTTCGGCACCCAGGAGGGCGGCGCCCTGCGCGTCACCCATGACCTGACCCAGGAAGAGATCGCCCAGCTGGTCGGCGCCTCGCGCGAGACCGTGAACAAGGCACTCGCCGACTTCGCCCAGCGCGGCTGGCTGCGCCTCGAGGGCAAGAGCGTCCTGATCGCCGACTCCGAGCGCCTGGCGCGTCGCGCACGCTGACGAACCACAAGAGCCGCTCGTTCCTTCGGGAGCGAGCGGCTCTTGCTTTCGGCCTCAGGCCTCGCGCAGGTACTCCAGCTGCGCCTTCACCGACATCCGCGCCGCCGGCCACAGCTTCTTGTCGACGTCGGAGTAGACGCGGCGCACGACCTTCATCGGCTTGGCCTCGTGCGGAGAGACGCCCATGGCGTCGAGGGCGGCGACGATCTGATCGATCCGCTCCTCGCGATGAGTCTTGTAGAACCGGGCGACCGGCACGAGATCCGGATGGTCGGGGCCATGTGCCGGAAGCAGCGCCGCGCCTTCACCTTCGACGATGAGCCGGTTCAGCGAGTTGAGATAGTCCCGCAGCCCGCCGTCGCTTGGGTCGAGCACGGTCGTGCCGCTGCCCAGGATGGTGTCGCCGGTGAGCACCGCACGCCGGTCCTCGTGCTCGACGAGGAAACTCACCGAGTCCCCGGTGTGTCCGGGCGTGTGCAGCACCGTGATCCGCAGGCCGGCGACCTCGATGACCTCGCGGTCGCGCAGGGGATCGGCATTCCGGCAGAACTTCTCCAGACGGGCGCGCACGGGTGCACCCGTCCGCTTGTGCAGACGGGCCACACCGCCGGTGTGGTCGAAGTGCCGGTGCGTGATCAGGGTGAGCGCGACGGGGAGCTCCGCAAGACGTCGGGCATGGTGCTTGTACTTCGGTGGACCGGGATCGACGACGACGCACTCGTCACTGCCCGGTGCGCGCAACACGTAGGTGTTGGTCCCGTCGAGCTCCATCATCCCGGAGTTGTCGCACAGCAGGACCGACGCGAAGGGGGTTACCTCTCGGAGCACCCCGTAGGCGGGGTGGACGGCGGCGTCATCGTTCGGGGTGCTCATGGTGTCCGAGCCTATCGACTGACGACGGCCCCGGTCACCCGGCTCGGCCATCCGGCCACCGTGAGCCGATCCCGACTCAGCCCTTGCTGCGAGTCGTGCCCTCGAAGATGTTCCACGAACGGTTGTCATTCCGGACATGCAGGTACCACGCGTAGTTCGCGGTCGTCGCGTACAGCGCACCGACACCACACGCGATGGCCATGTCGAAGCTGCTCGGGACGTTCAGGGCCAGGAGCAGCGCATTGAAGACCAGCGTCAGCCCGAACAGCATCAGGCCTTTGCGCCACATGCCCTTAACCGCGAAGTAGATCGGCCCGAAGAAGAACGCCAGTGGATTGAAGGTGATGCGCACCCGTTGCCCGAAGGGCAAGTGTTTCATCGCCTCTCGGGACGGCGGATCCGCCGGCGGGCCGTAGGCGTCGAAGAAGGCGAATCGGCTGTGCCAGCTCGGCGGTACGGCGTGGTCACGGAGGGGCTGTTCGGAGAAGGTCATCTGTTCCTCAGACCCCACTGACCGGGGTGCCGTTCACGGACTGGTCCGACGCCTCGTCGAGCACGGTCGGCGCGACCTGATCCTGCAGACTGCGCAGGAGCGCGGCGCCCTGGGTGATGACGCCGGTCATGATCTCGTTGACGCCCTCGGCGCCGTTGTACACCGTGAGGTTGGCGGTGCTGAGCCCCTTGGCGACTTCACCCACGAGGGTCGGCAGCGCCTCGATGAGCTGCTGGTCGAGCGCGATCCGGTTGTGCTGCGCGGCGGCGGCCGACTGGATCTCCACGGCCTTCGCCTCGGCCTCGGCCTCGGCGATGATCGCGCGGCGACGCGCCTCGGCCTCGGCCGGCTTCACGACCTCCGAGATCAGTTCCTGCTCACGCAGTTCGGCCTGCGCCTGCGCCAGCACCGACTGCTCGCGGATGACTTCCTGGTTGACCCTCGCCTGGGCGAGCGGGCCGGCCTGGGCGGCCTCGGCGTTGGCCTTGTCGGTCTCGGCCTTGATGGCCGCGCGCTTGATCGCGGTCTCCCGCTCGTAGTCGGCCTGGTTGCGCAGGGACTCCTGCTGCGCCTTCGCCGATTCCTGGTCGGCCCGAGCACGTTCCACAGCGGCCTCGCGCTGCACCTTCGCGATGTTCGGTGCGGCAAGCGCGTTGATGTAGCCGGAGTCCATGTCGTGGATCGACTGGATCTGGAACGAGTCGACCACCAGGCCGATCGATCCCATCTCCCTCTTCGAGGCCTCGAGCACCTGCCGGGCGAGGGTGTCGCGTTCGCGGATGATCTGCTCCACCGTCATGGAACCGACGATCGATCGGAGATGGCCGGAGAAGATCTGTCCGGTCAGCTGATTCATCTCGTTCTCCTGCTCGGAGATGAATCGCTGGCCGGCGTTGACGATCGACACGACGTCGTTGCCGACCTTGTGCGCGATCACTGCGCGGACGTTGAGCTGGATGCCCTGCGTGGTCACGCAGACCTCACGGATCGAGGCCTCGTGCAATGCCATCGACAGGAACCGGACCTTGCGGAAGAAGGGCATCACCCATTTGCCGTGGCCGACGATCACGACGAACGGTGCGTCGCCCTCATGGGCCTTCGCACCCGAGATGAGCATCGCCTCGTCGGGTTCCGGGACGTAGTAACCGAGCATGCTCTTCTCCTCGCGTCAGGTGCGTCTTGCATTGTTTCGTGTCGTCACATCAAGGTTGCCGATCGCAAATCATCGCATCGTTGCAGCACATACTGCCTCATCTCGCTGCCGGCGCCGATCATCCATTCACATGCACCGGCGATGCAGGTCAGAGCCCGGGGAGCGTTGTCCAGCGTTCGACGTCGACGACCCGGCCGGGCAGTTCGGCGATCACCAGCACCGGGGTGTCTCGTGAGCGGTTCCGTGGCGCGCGCCAGGAACCGCTCTGTCCCTCCGCCGAAAGGCAGTTCGATCTCGCCGAGAGTCTCTCCCCCGGGGATCGCCAGTGTCACGACACCCGTTCGTCCGACGAGTTGCTGTGACACGCTGATCCCTCCCCTGCAAGGCCGATGATCGGACTGTAGGCCATCGCGGCCTGCCGGCGCCCGCGCGCACCGTCGACCACCACGTACACGGCGGTGACCACCGCGATCGTCCCGGCACCGAGTACGAGGGTGGCGTATCCGAACGCACCCACCACGACCCCGGCCAGCGCACCCGCCCCGGCTCCGGCGAGACTCATCGAGGTGTCCGAGACACCCTGTGCCGCAGCATGTCTGATGACCTCTACGGCGTCGGTCAGCAGGGTCGACGCCGCGACCGTGGACGCCGACCACCCGATGCCGAGTAGGACCAGTGCGGCGACGAGTCCGGCCTGGGAGTCGACGAACACGAACCCGACGATGCAACTGACGACGAGAACGGCCTGACCGGTGAGGATGACCGGCACTCTTCCAGCGCGGTCGGCGAGGATGCCCATCAGCGGTGAGAGCGCGAACATCCCGGCGATGTGGGCGCTGATCGAGAGTCCGACAAGCGTCACCGACACGCCGCCGTGGTGCAGGTGAACGGGCGTCAGCACCATGACCCCGACCATCACTGCATGCACCGAGACGACCGCCGCCAACGCCGCTCGGGCGGCGGGTGATTGCATGATCGCCGAAAGCCCCTCCGCCAGAGATGGTCTCGATGTCGATTCGGAAACTCCACGATTCGCTTCCACGAGCGGGTCGGGCCGCAGACCGACGAGGAGCACGGCTGCCGCACACAGGCACCCGACGGCGCCCAACAGGAACGGCCCCGCCATGTCCGCCATCCCGACCCAACCCGCGACCGGCGCCCCGAGCGGAACCAGCGCGGGACCGACGACGGCGCCGACCATCGTCATCCAGACCACGAGCGACAGGTCGCGACCCCGTGTCTCCGGCGCGGCCAGGTCCGTCGCCGCGAACCGGGCCTGAAGGCTGACTTCCGTCCCCGATCCGAGCGCGATCATCCCCGCGAGCATCAGCAGGAACCAGCCGCGGTCCCCAGCGAAGGCCACGATCAGCGCGCCGGTGGCAGCGACTATCAGCCCGGTGGCGAGCGCGGGTCGCCGACCGCGCGCCGACGCCAGCGCCGCGAGCGGTAGCCCGGCTGCTGCCGCGCCGAGTGTCAACACCGTGGCCGGCAACCCGGCCAGCGATTCGGTCCCGGACAGCTCCTCACCGAGAATCGCGCCCAGCGCCAGGGCACCGCCCATCGAGACGCCGCCCAGCACCTGAACCAGGCACAGCAGGACGACGGTGCGACGCTGGATCGCGACGCGCGTCGAGTCGGCGGCGGATTCGGTGGGGGCGTTCACCCCCACCGCATCTCCCGTTCCGGCCCGGCACCGCCACGCCTTTTCGCCTGCGCACGTGGATCAGTCGGTGATCAGGTCGTACCCCAGCTTCCCCACCATCACCACGACGACGGCCAGGAGCACCCACCGCACGAACGAACTACCGCGCCCGATGGCCATGTGCGAGCCGATCTGGGCGCCGACGATATTGGCGACTGCGAGTCCGAGACCCAAGAGCCACAGCACATTTCCCTGGAGCCCGAACACGGTCAGCGCCCCGAGGTTGGTACCGGTGTTGATGACCTTTGCCATCGCCGAACTCTCCAAGAACGTCGTCCCGACGAGAGCGGTGAGGCTGATGATGAGGAAGGCCCCGGTTCCGGGACCCATCACCCCGTCGTAGAACGCGACGACGACACCGGCGATCACCAGGCCGGCGATCGTCGACAGGCGAGACCGCGGGCCCGACGACGTGTCGCCGCCGAACCCGGGATTCAGCGCGACGAAGAGTCCCACGCCGACGAGCATCACCAGCACGATCGGCGTGAAGATCTCCGTCGGCAACGAGATCGCCACCAGCGCACCGAGAGCCGAGAACACGAGCGCGGCGAGGAACACCGGGACGAGCCGTCGTAGATCGACGCGCACGTGCCGCACATAGCGCCAGGCTGCCGATGCGGTGCCGAAGACCGCGGCGAGTTTGTTGGTGCCGAGTGCCGTCGCCGTCGGCAGGCCGGGCTGCGCGATCAGCATCGCGGGGATCAACACCAATCCACCGCCGCCGACCACGGCGTCGACCCATCCGGCGGCTGCGGCCGCGACGACCAGCAGCGCGACGTCCAAAGAGACGTCAGGCCACTTCGACGATCAGCTCCACCTCGACGGGTGCACCGAGCGGCAGTTCGGCGACACCGACGGCCGAACGAGCGTGAACTCCCGCGTCGCCGAAGATCTCGCCCAGCAGATCCGACGCACCGTTGATGACCTTCGGCTGACCGGTGAAGCCAGGGGCCGACGCGACGAAACCGACCACCTTGACAATGCGCACCACCGAGTCGATACCGACCAGTGCGTGCACCGCGGCGAGCGCGTTCAGCGCGCAGGCGCGCGCCGCATCGGTGGCCTCATCCGGACGCACGACGCCCTCGGCACCGTCGTGCACCTTGCCGTGCACCGAGAGTTCGCCGTTGACGATTGGGAGCTGTCCCGAGGTGTAGACGAGGTTGCCGGTCCGCACGGCCGGGGTGTAGCTGGCCACCGGAGGCACCACGTCGGGTAGCGCGATGCCGAGCTCGGCGAGTCGATCTGTCCAGGTTGCAGCCATGCTCAGCCCTTCGGTCGCTTCATGTAGGCCACGTGCTGCTCACCGGTCGGGCCGGGCAGCACCGACACCAGTTCCCAGCCGTCGGCGCCCCACTGATCGAGGATTTGTTTGGTTGCGTGCGTCAGCAGCGGCACCGTCACGTACTCCCACGCGGTCACTTCAGTCATGGACTCACCCTATCTGCCGACGATCAATGGATAAGGTGTTGCGGTGGCCAATGAACAGGGCTCACGTTCCGGGGCGGGGGAAGGTCTCGATTCCGGCGTGACAGACAACTCTTCCGTTGCGGACGCGAACGAGTGGCCGGACGCGGCATCGCGCGCCCGGTTGCACTTCGTCTCGGGTAAGGGCGGGACCGGTAAGACGACCATCGCGGCGGCGCTCGCGCTCGCACTCGCCGCCGACGGCAAGAAGGTTCTCCTGGTGGAGACCGAGGGCCGGCAGGGCATTGCGCAGCTCTTCGACATACCGCCGCTGCCGCCGACCGACACCAGGATCGCGACTGCCGAAGGCGGGGGCGAGGTGTCGGCGCTCGCCGTCGACATCGAGCACGCACTGCTCGAATACCTCGACATGTTCTACAACCTCGGCTTCGCCGGCCGGGCGATGAAGCGCATCGGCGCCATCGACTTCGTGACCACGGTGGCACCGGGTCTGCGCGACGTGCTGCTCACCGGCAAGATCAAAGAGCGCATCATCCACACCGACAAGCAGGGCGAGCGCGTCTACGACGCGGTGGTCGTCGACGCACCGCCGACCGGCCGGATCGGCAATTTCCTTGACGTCACCCAGGCGATGGCCGACCTCGCCAAGACCGGTCCGATCCGTAACCAGAGCGAGGGTGTCGTCCGCCTGCTGCATTCCGAGGAGACCGTCGTCCACCTGGTGACGTTGCTGGAGGCGATGCCGATCCAGGAGACCATCGAGGCGATCGAGGAGCTGCGCGGCAAGAACCTCAACCTCGGCAGCCTGATCATCAACCGGGTCAGTGCACCGCACCTGCCCGCCGACACGATCGACGAGATCGCCGAGGGACAGATCGATGCCTCGCGCATCGAGGAGAACCTGAGCGCCGCCGGCGTGAAGCTCGCCGACGGTGATCTGTCCGGGCTGCTCACCGAGACCATCGAACATGCGACCCGCCTGCAGGCACAGCAGATCGCGAAGGCCCAGCTCGACGAGGTCGAACTGCCGACCCTCGAACTGCCGTCCCTCGGCGACGGCATCGACCTCGGTTCCATCTACGAGCTGGCCAACCTTCTCCAGAAAGCGGGTGCGTGATGCCACTCGACCTCAAGATGGGGGCGGTGCTGACCGACCCCGCGACCCGCGTCGTCATCTGTTGTGGTGCCGGCGGCGTCGGCAAGACCACCACCGCGGCCGCCATGGCGATGTACGCAGCCGAGCAGGGCCGCACCGTCGCGGTCCTCACCATCGACCCGGCCAAGCGGCTCGCACAGTCACTCGGGATGTCGCAGCTCACCAACGAGCCGCAGCCGGTTCCGATCGATGGCAAGGGCACGCTCGACGCGATGATGCTCGACATGCGGCGCACCTTCGACGAGATGGTGCTCGAGTACTCCAGTCCCGAACGCGCCGAGGCGATCATGGAGAACGCCTTCTATCAGACGGTCGCGTCGTCGTTCTCCGGCACGCAGGAGTACATGGCGATGGAGAAGCTCGGCAAGCTGCTCGAGCAGGAGCACTGGGACCTCATCGTCGTGGACACGCCACCGTCCCGGAACGCCCTCGACTTCCTCGACGCGCCGCAGCGTCTCGGCTCGTTCCTGTCGGGTCGGCTGATGAAGGTGCTGGTCGGCGGCGGACGCGGTGTCGGCCGAATGGTGACCGGGGCGATGAGCCTGGCGATGCGGGGCGTCTCCACCATCATCGGCGGCGACATGCTGCGCGACGTCGCGACGTTCGTGCAGTCCCTGGACTCGATGTTCGGCGGTTTCCAGGACCGCGCGCTGAAGACCTATGAACTGCTGAAGCAGCCGGGCACCCAGTTCGCGGTGGTCGCCGCGGCCGAGGCCGACGCGCTGCGTGAGGCCGCATTCTTCGTCGACCGGCTGTCGGAGGAGACGATGCCGCTCGCGGGTCTGATCCTCAACCGGACCCACCCGAACCTGACCTCGATCCACGAGGAGGCGGCGCTGGTGGCACTCGAGTCGGTCACCGACGACCTGACTCGCGGGGTGCTACAGATCCACGCCGACCGGGCCGCCACCGCGAAGCGCGAACTCCATCTGCTGCAGAGATTCACGGCGGCCCATCCGCGGGTCCCGATCGTCGGGGTCCCGGCGTTGCCGTTCGAGGTCGCGGACGTGACCGCACTGCGCGCAGTCGCGGAGCAGATCACCGGACGGGGCTGAGCGCTTTCACCACCGACTGATGACAATCGGCTCGGCCGGCTTCCGTCGGTCGAGCCGAATTGCGTTTGCTGATGTGTCTTGGTGGGTCAGACCGCGTCGGCGCGCTGACGCCGGCGCTGGGCTTCGAAGAACGCCGACCACGAGGTGACCTCGGGATGCTGGCGCAGGAGTGCGCGACGCTGACGCTCGGTCAGGCCACCCCACACACCGAACTCGACGCGATTGTCGAGGGCATCGGCACCGCATTCGAGCTGTACCGGGCAGTGCCGGCAGATCGTGGCGGCCTTGCGCTGGGCTGCTCCTCTCACGAACAGATCGTCCGGGTCTCCGCCTCGGCATCGTGCTCTGGCCACCCAGGCCAAGCGATCTTCTCCGGTAGAAACTGCCGCTGTCGCCATCCGCCACCCCTACTCATCGTGTTCCGCATGTCCCCGAAGCCGGGGCTCAACTCGCTGCTCAGACCACATTTACAGCAAACTGTTAAGTGAGTCACATTCTGCACTCAATCTAGGGATCTGTGCATGGGTGCGCAACCCCTGGAGCGCAACAAAGTGGGACCACCGTGCAAACTCATCCGATCGGACGGTTGCACTGACGCGCGGTCGGGCCGTTCTTCGAGCACGCCGGGATCGTGTCCAGGCACAACGGTCCCGTCGGATCTCGGGGGCGAGGCTGGGCGATGTTCGGACCGATCGCACGTATCCTGTCGGGGTGATGTCGAAGAAACTGTGGTCACTGGCCTGGGCGAGCCTGCTGGCCGGGGTTCTCGTCGCGGGCCTGATGTATCCGGTGGCCAGTGGGGTCGGAGTCGTCTCCAACCGGGCGGCCGCGGCAGTCGAGAACGTCTCCTCCGAACTCCTGAACGGCACCTTGCCGGAGGTCACCACGATGACCGACGCCAACGGAAAGCCGATCGCGGTGCTGTTCGACCAGTACCGCTACCAGGTCGGATACAACGACATCTCGCCCGACATGATCCGCGCGATCATCTCCGTCGAGGACCGGCGCTTCCTCGAGCACGACGGCGTCGACTGGAAGGGCACCATCCGCGCCGCGCTGAAGAACTCGTCGTCGGGCGAGGTCCAGCAGGGTGCGTCGACGCTCGATCAGCAGTACATCAAGAACTATCAACTGCTCGTGCTCGCCCGCACCGAGGCCGACCGCCAGGCCGCGGTCGAGACGACCCCGGCGCGCAAGCTGCGCGAGGTGCGCATGGCCCTCACGCTCGAACAGACCCTCATCGACGAGGCCAAGCGCGACAAGGGTCTCGACGACGCCGCCGCCAAGCAGGAGGCGAAGAAGCAGATCGTCACCCGCTATCTGAACGTCGTCCCGTTCGGCAACAACGCCTACGGCATCGAGGCGGCCGCGCAGACCTACTTCGGGATCCCGGCGAAGGACCTGCAGGTAGAGCAGGCGGCCATGCTCGCGGGCATGGTGCAGTCGAGTTCGGCGCTCAACCCCTACAGCAACGCCGAGGACACGCTGACGCGCCGGAACCTCGTACTCGACACGATGATCGACAACTTCCCCGAACGACGCGCCGAGCTGATGGCGGCCAAGGAGAAGCCGCTGGGCGTGCTCCCGCGTCCGCGGACGCCCACTCAGGGCTGCATCGCCGCCGACGACAAGGGCTTCTTCTGCGACTACGCGTTGCAGTTCCTCGCCGAGAACGGGATGTCGCGCAACTCCGTGCTGCGAGGCGGGTACATCATCCAGACCACCCTCGACCCCGACGTGCAGCGCTCAACGGACCGTGCGGCAAAGACCCAGGCGAGTCCCACCGCCGACGGTGTCGCGGATGTCATCAGCACCATCCGTCCCGGGGACAAGTCCCACGACGTGCTGTCCATGGCGTCGAGTCGCCGCTACGGACTGAACCTGAATGCCGGCGAGACGATGCAGCCGCAACCGTTCTCGATGGTCGGCGACGGCGCGGGCTCGGTGTTCAAGATCTTCACCGTGGCTGCGGCCTTGGAGAAGGGTCTCGGCGCCGGGTCGACGATCCCGGTGCCCGGTTTCGTCGCCGTGGAGGGCATGGGTAACAGCGGCGGGGTGAACGGGTGTCCGGCCAACGCCTACTGCGTGAAGAACGCCGGCCGCTACCCCGCGGCGATGTCGGTGACCGATGCGCTCGCCCAATCGCCGAACACCGCTTTCGTCAAGCTGCTGCAGCAGGTCGGCGTGAAGCCGGCCGTCGACATGGCCGTCCGCCTCGGCCTGCGTTCCTACACCGTCCCCGGCTCGTCGGGAAACGGCGAGAAGAGCATTGCCCAGTACGTCAAGGACGGGAACTTCGGTTCGTTCACGCTAGGGCCGCTGCCCATCAACGCGCTCGAGCTCGCCAACGTCGCCGCGACGATCGCCTCCGGCGGCGTCTGGTGCCCGCCCAACCCGATCAAGTCGATCAGCCGGGTGAAGCGCGATCAGTACGGCAACCCGGTGATCGGGCCCGACGGGCAGCGTGCCCTCACCACGGTCCCGTTCAACGCTCCGGGCTGCGAACAGGTCGTCGACAAGGGTCTCGCCGACACCCTCGCCGTCACCATGAGCAAGGACGACGTGGGTGCGGGTACCGCCGCGGGCGCCGCGGGTTCGGTCGGCTGGACGCTTCCGATGTCGGGTAAGACCGGCACGACCGAGGCATACCGGTCGTCGGCGTTCGTCGGATTCACCAACCAGATCGCCGGCGCCGCGTACGTCTACAGCGATGGCCCCAACCCGCAGGGTGTGTGCACCAGTCCGCTTCGGTCCTGCTACGAAGGCAACGTGTTCGGCGGTATGGAACCCGCGCGGACATGGTTCCAGGCGGTGAAACCGGTCGCGACCAAGTTCGGTCCGGTCCGGCTCCCTCCGATCGACCGCGAATACTGGAACGGCAGTGACCGCGGACGAATCCCGCAGGTCAGCGGACTGACCGCCAGTGAGGCGACCTCACGCCTGCAACGGGCCGGGTTCAAGGTCAACGAGCTCGAGGTCGACAGCGGCCGCCCCAAGGGCACGGTCGTGTTCACCGCACCCTCGGATTCCGCGATGCCCGGCAGCACGGTCACCATCTACGTCAGCAACGGTCGTCGCGCCGGTGGCGGTGACGGCGGCAACGGTCCCACCGAGACCACCGTGGTGGTTCCCGGTGTCGGCCCGGTCGTGATCCAGCTACCCGGCTGAGCCCGGGGCCGGGAACGGGTGGGCATGCGCTCGGTGATGCGTATTCTGAACAGATGCAACACTCCGAACTCGACTTCGCACGCCTCGGCCGTTCACGCCTCGGTTCACCCGGTTCCGGGGTCGGTTCGCGCGCACTGATCGGTGCCGCGGGACTCGCCGCGGCCGGCCTCGTCTACTCGACGGTCATCGAGCGCAACGCCTTCGCCCTGCGCCACACGACGCTGTCGGTCCTCGAACCCGGCGCCTCTCCCCTGCGGGTCCTGCACATCAGCGACCTGCACATGATGCCCAACCAGCGGCTCAAGCAGGCGTGGATCTCCGAGCTCGAGGCGCTGGAACCAGATCTGGTGGTCAACACCGGCGACAATCTCGCGCACCCGCAGGCGGTGCCCGCGGTGATCCAGTCCCTCGGCGGCCTCCTGTCGCGTCCGGGTCTGTTCGTCTTCGGTTCCAACGACTACTTCGGCCCCAAGGCGAAGAATCCGTTCAAGTACTTCAAGAAGGATCACCAGCGCACGTATGGTGAACCGCTTCCGTGGCAGGACCTGCGGGCGGCGTTCACCGAACGCGGCTGGCTCGACGCCACACACACCGTGCGTGAGCTCGAGGTCAGCGGGGTGCGGGTGGTCGCGGCCGGAGTCGACGATCCGCACATCGAGCGGGACCGCTACGAGACCATTGCCGGGCGCCCCAACCCGCTGGCGCACCTGCGCCTCGGCCTCACGCATTCGCCCGAGCCGCGGGTCCTCGACCGCTTCGCCGCCGACGGCTACGACCTCGTGATGGCCGGCCACACCCACGGCGGGCAACTGTGCCTGCCGTTCTTCGGGGCGCTCGTCACCAACTGCCACATCGACCGTTCCCGGGTGAAGGGACCGTCGAACTGGGGGTCGTCGATGAAGCTGCACGTGAGCGCCGGCCTCGGCACATCCCCGTACGCGCCCGTCCGCTTCTGCTGCCGCCCGGAGGCCAGCCTCATCACCCTGACGCCGGTCTCGCACGGCGACGCCGATTACGACGCCGACCAGTCGCTGCCGCAGCTGGCACGCGAGTCCCTGTGAGCGTCCCCCGAACACACCGGGGGTCGATCGACTCGTGAACGCGCTCGGCGTGAAGGTCCTGGCGTTCGACACCTTCGGTACGGTCACCGATTGGTTCACCGGGATCTCCGGTGCCGTGGCGCTGATCGTCCCCGAGGTCGACTCCGCCGACTTCGCGCGTGAGTGGCGTCGCCGCTACTCGCCGATCCTCGCGCGTGTCGAGGCCGGAGAGCTCCCCTGGCGTCGTCTCGACGACCTGCAGACCGAGACCCTCCGGGAGGTCGCAGGGGCCTTCGGCGTGACTCTCGACGCCGAACAGAGCCGCGCGCTGGTGCGTGCGTGGCGGACCATCCCCGGCTGGCCCGACGCCGCCGAAGGCATCCGGCGCCTCAAGCGGGACCGCATCGTGTGCGCTCTCAGCAACGGGACCGTGGCGTTGCTGACCGACATGGCACGACACAACGGCTTCGGGTGGGACGTCATCGGGGGTTCCGACCTCTGGCGTCACTACAAACCCGCGCGCGAGACGTACTGCGGCCTCGCCGAACTCCTCGAGGTCCGACCGGACGAGGTGATGATGGTCGCGACGCATCAGTCGGACCTCGACGCCGCCCGCTCCTTCGGCCTGCGTACCGCGTTCGTCGAGCGACCGGCCGAATGGGGTGGCGAACCCAAGGACGACTCCGGTTCGCCGGACAACGATTTCCACGCCACCGATCTGCTCGACCTGGCCCGGCAGCTGGGTTGCTGAGCGAAGGAGCCCGTTGCGTCATGACCCTCGACGATCTGCGGCGCTGGGAGGACTCCGGTGCTTGCTGGCGGGTCGTCCGCCGCGGTCCCGAGGATGTCACCGTGAGTCTGTTGCGCTGTGACGGCGGCGAAGAGGTCGACCGGTTCGTCAGCGCCGACCCCGAGATCCTCGCTCACCTCGGCGATCGTGTCTCTTCCGAGCAGAAGATCTGAGCCCGCGCTCTCCACTGCGAGGTCACCGGCGAAGACGAGGAAACCCCGGCCGCATCTCTGCCGACCGGGGTTTCACTGCTGTGTCTCAACCAACACATCTCTGTGATCGACCGTGGCCGATCTCTGTCGGGGTGGCGGGATTCGAACCCACGACCTCTTCGTCCCGAACGAAGCGCGCTACCAAGCTGCGCCACACCCCGTGTGTAGCCTGCGATAGCTTATACCCGACCCCCGCCGAGTACTAAATCGCCTGCTCAAAGATGTGCCGGAACTGAGCGAAACGCTGTGGGACACGGGTCGGATGTCCCATCCTTGGTTAAGGTCCACCCGCAACAACGCCACCGCGCCGTCGCGCCAGGATCTCTGGACGCCGGCGTTCCCCACCATGAAAGGACGCCACCATGAGCGCCACCCCCGACCAGCAGGCGAACTCGTCGGCCAAACAGGGCTTCGCCTTCGGGATCTCGATCGTCGCCGCCGCCCTGCTCTTCGTCGCAGGCCTGGTCTCGGTCTTCCAGGGCATCTCGGCGATCGCCAACGACGAACTCTTCGTCGTAGGCCGCGACTACGTCTTCGAATTCGACCTCACCGCGTGGGGCTGGATTCACCTGATCCTCGGCATCGTCGGCATCCTCGTCGCCGGCGGACTCGCGGTCGGTGCGGACTGGGCGCGCATCGCCGCCATCGTCATCGCGTCACTGTCGATCATCGCGCAGTTCCTGTGGCTGCCCTACTACCCGGCCTGGGCGATCCTGATCATCGTCCTCGACCTCATCGTCATCTGGGCGGTCTCCACCTGGAACCCGAACAACGTCTACAACATGTGATCTTTCGTTTCACCAGCGATGATGCCCGCCGACATGGCCTGCCGGGTGCCCATGACCCATCCGTGACCGCGTGCGGTCTGAACACTCTTCAGACAGCCGATCGGGACTCGACGTAGACGATCGGCCCACGAAAGGAACACCATGCGCGTCACACACACCCTTGCAGCCCTTGTCGCCGGCATCGTCGTGGTATCGGTTTCGTCATCGGGACCGGTCCGGCGCAGGCCGCGCCCCTGGCCCCGGTGGCCTACGTCGACGTCGACCGTTACCTCGGCAAATGGTGGCAGCTGGCGACCGTCCCCTCGTTCTGGGGCGTGACCTGCGCGCGTTCTACACCCGGATCGATGAGAAGACCATCGGTGTCGACAACCAGTGCACCGGACCCACCGGCATGCGGGGCGGCGTGATCGGGCGCGCCACCGTGGTGGACACCAAGACGAATGCCCAGTTGAGTGTGCGGTTCCCGCAGACACCCGCCAGCATCAACCCCAACGGGGCGCCGAACTACATCATCGCCTACATCGAGGACGGCGAGAACCCGAACGGTCCGTACAAGTACGCGATCGTCGGTGACCCACTCGCGCCTCGGGATTCCTGCTCTCGCGCGACAAGGTCGTGTCCGACTCCGAACTGCGTCGGCTGACCAAGGAGATAGAGAAGGTGGGGTTCAACCCGTGCACGTTCCTCGTCTCACCGACGACCGGTGGACGCAGTGACTACTCGCCGCTTTGCATACTGTGATCGCGAACCGCCACTGAACACGACGATCGAAACCATTTCAGCGCAAGCACCAAAGTGCTTGCGCCGAAATGCATCAGCTGGCTTCCGCGTCGGCAACCGTTGCGGCGCGCCGGAATTCGTCAGGGGTGAGCCCGTACTTGGCGCGGAATCTGTTCCGCATCGTCGCCGTCGAGGCGAAGCCCGAAGCATGTGCCACCGCTTCGAATTTCGGATTCCCCGGGCCCGTCAGCAGGCCACGGGCCCAGTCGAGACGGCGGTCGGCGATCATCTCGGCCAGCGACGTGGGACTGCCGGCGAGAACCCGATAGAGGTGCCGGCGACTCACATGCAGGTGCCGCGCCACGACCTCGACACTGAAATCCGGGTCGCGGAAATTACGCTCGATGAGGTCGGTGACCGCGGCGCGCAAATACCGCTCACTCGTTCGCAAGTCCGACACTCCGACACGGGAAACCTGTTCGCTACGCGAAACATGTTCCGGCGCAATGTTCATCACTTGCCCGTCACGACCAATGGGACCTGGGCCCACCTTGTTCCTTCCACGAGAGTTCTCCCACCCGGCATCAGACATTACCGACGGGGGTGTTCCCGGTCTTGGGCCTTTGGTCCCAATTTCATGGGTCTTCGTCTCGGGATTGTGCTGCGACACGCGAACTTTCCCTATCCACTTCGCTCAGGAACTGGGTCAGCCGTCCACCTTCGCGAGCTATCGGACCCGCGCTAGGCGCCGCCTGGCCCGGCGTTGGCCGAATCCCGGCCGGCCCGGGCCGCGCGGGACGCGTAGTCACGTAGGAACAGGGCCTCGGCGAGCGCGATCCGCTCGATCTCGGTCGGATCGACGCTCTCGTTGGGGGCGTGGATCAGGCACCGCGGCTCCTCGACACCGAAGAGCATGATCTCGGCGTCGGGGAAGGTGCTCTGCAGGACGTTGCACAGCGGGATCGATCCACCCTGCCCCTGGATCAGCACCTCCTCGCCGCCGTAGGCGGCCGCGAGCGCGTCGGTGAGCGCCTCGTAGGCCGGACCGGATGTCGAGCCGACGAACGGCGATCCCACCGCCTCACGCTCGAAGGACACCCGGGCATTCCATGGGGTGGCCGCCCGGAGGTGTTCGATGAGCGCGTCCTGGGCGTAGGTGGGGTCCATTCCCGGCGGCACGCGCAGGTTGATGCGCGCCCGGGCGCGTGGCTGGACCGCCGCGGAGGACCCGACCACCGGCGGGCAGTCGATGCCGAGCACGGTCGCGGCGGGACGCGCCCACACCATGTCCGACACCGATCCGGATCCCACGAGCTCGACGCCCTCGAGCACCGTTGCATCAGAACGGAACTGTTCGGGCGGGTAGGAAACGCCAGGCCACTCGGCATCGGCGTCGAGACCGGTGATGGTGGTGTTGCCGTGCTCGTCGCGCAGAGTGGCGAGCATCGCGATGAGGGCGGCCAGCGCATCCGGCGCGGCCCCACCGAACATGCCGGAATGCATTGCCGATCCCAGGGTTTCGACCGTGACGTCGATGTTGGCGATGCCGCGCAACGTCGTCGTGAGACTCGGTCTGCCGACAGCGAAGTTGCCGGAGTCGGCGATCAGGATGGTGTCGGCACGCAACAGGTCGGGATGCTCGACCGCGAAATGCTCGAGCCCACCCGTCCCCTGTTCCTCCGAGCCCTCGCCGATGATCTTCACGGTCACTCCGAGGTCGCCGGCGAGGGCACGCAGCGCGGTGAGGTGCACGGCGATGTTGCCCTTGCAGTCGGCGGCACCGCGTCCGTACCAGCGACCGTCCCGTTCCGTCAGCTCCCACACCGGCGAATCCCATTCGTTCTCACCGAGGGGCGGTTGCACGTCGTGATGGAAGTACAGCAGGACGGTCGGCGCACCTTCCGGACCGGGGATCTGCCCGGTGACCGCCTTGGACCCGTCACTGGTCACATGCGCGGCGACATCCTCGACACCCAGCTCGCGGAACGTTCCCAACAGCCATTCGACCATGCCGTCGCATTCCTCCACCGGGAACTGCTGCGGGTCGTGAACCGAGCGGAACCGCACCATCTCCGCCAGATCCGACTTCGCACGAGGCATCAACTCCCGCACCCGATCTCGCAATGTCGCGTCATCCATGCACACATCTCCCTGTCGGTTCTCGGCGGTCGGTTCGCTCCGTCGTCTGTGTACCACAGCCCGGTGCGTCAGCTCTTTCCCGCCGCGGTGAGGTCGTGCACACTCAGCTCGCCGCGGCTGATCGCCGCCGTCATCTGGGTATGATCGGCGTCGTTGAGATCTGCGTAGGCGATCGAGAACTCCGCCACGGCATCCGCGAAACCCTTTGTCTCGGAGAGATATCGTGCGATGTCGAAGCGAGTCGACGTCCTGGCGTGCGCCTGGGCGAGCGCCGTCCCGCACAGGCGCGCATAGAGTTTCATCGCGTCGGGTTCGAGCGCCTCGACGACGACCGACCCCTTCCCGTCGCGGAGCTGGCGCACGTAGAAGTCACGTCGCTCGCCGTTCTCGTCGAGCCCCGTCGACCAGCCCAGAAAGAGGTCGCTCGCCGCCTGCAGGAGACGCTGGCCCTCGACGACGCGCTGGCCCTGGTTGTCGAATCCCGAGGTCGGGACGTAATCGGCGAGGACCGACCGCTGAGCCTCCTTCACCTGGAGGAAGAGCGGATCCTCGAGGTTCTTGCCCATCATCAGCACGATCCACGCCCGGGTCCCGACGCTCCCCACTCCGACGACCTTGAAGGCGATGTCGACGAGCGAGAACTGGGCGAGCAACGCCTGCACATGCAACGGCAGTGTCGCCCGGTAGTTGTCGACCCGCTCTCGGACACGTTCCTCGACCACGGCGGCGTTCTCACTGGAGAAGCGCTCTTTCAGTGGCACCAGCAGCGGCGGATCGCTGCGGATGTGTGCCGTGCCGTCCGGGTCGATCTCGCAGAGTTTGGCCAGGGCCTGGGCACTGTTCCGGTGCCGGGCCTTGCGTAGCGCCTTCTGCGTCCGCTCCGTCACCGAGGTGTCCAGCCGGTCTCCCAGTTCCGCGACCAGAGAGTCGACATCGATTCCGGCGTACCAACATTCGAGAGTGGTCAGCGAGACACTGCGTTTGATCGTCCGACGGTAGGTCTTCGCCACGGTCTTGGCGATCGTCCGGTTGGTCGTGTCGTCGAATCCGTTGTTGCGACCTGCGATCGTGAAACTCGCCGCCAGCCGTTTCACGTCCCATTCGAAGGGACCGATGTGGGTCTCGTCGAAATCGTTCAGGTCGAAGACCATTCGACGCTCCGGACTGAAGAACAGGCCCAGATTGCTCAGGTGGGCATCCCCGCAGAGCTGCGTGATGATTCCGGTGTCCGGGGTTCGCGAGAGATCGTCGGCCATGACTGCCGCCGCGCCGCGATAGAACGTGAACGGCGTCGCCGCCATCCGCGCGTGCCGGACGGGGATGAGTTCGGGCACCCTGTTCAGCGACTGTCTGGCGAGGATCGCCAGCGGGTCGGATCGCTCCCCCGGTGTCGGACACGCGGCCAGATCGGCGGCGGTCGGGACGGGATGCCGCTGGGACTGCGGGTCGGCCGGAGTCGTGGTCACCGGGGTTCCTCCCTGTCGGGTGCGTCCCGTCGCGTTCTGGAACCTCGTGGCGCGGGGTCGCGTGTCCCGGGCGCCGGTCGGAGCCCGGAGGTGGCAGGCCTCCCGGCGCGCTACTGGTACGAGACGAACCAGGGTGTCGGCGCGACCGCCATGGTCGTCGCCGGCGAGAACGTCGGCTTGTCCTCCGTGTAGAAATTCTTCCAGCCCATCCACACCCCCGCGGGAAGATCACCGAGCAATCTGCGCCAGGTCTCCATCTTGACCGGCGGTGTCCCGTGCCCGTCGGCGTGCAGGACCACCTGGAGTTCCTCTCGGTCGGTGACGATGTTCTTCCGCTGACCGAGCATGCCGGCGTCGAACTGGTGCAGCACGAAGAGCTTCTGTGGCAGTCCTCGCTCACGCACCATTCCCGCGAGCCACGCCGAGGTGCGATTCACCTCGGCGGCCTCGACGGACCCGATCTGCTTCAGGTGTACCTGATCCGGCTTGAGGCGCCACTCCGGGTCGAGCGCCAGCCCGACATGCGGCAGGGCCAGGAGCTCCGCATACTTCTGGGCCTGGGTCAGGAAGTCCATACGTCCGGGCTGGAGGTCGAGAGTCACGTAGACACCGGCACGTCCGGCCGCCTCGACCCACGGCCGCAACGTCGCGGGGTCGATCATGCTCGTGTAGTTGGAGCCCTCGCCCGGTTCCGACGATGCGACGGTCGCGATGATCTCGAACGCGGGGACGACCGGCTCGGCACTGACCCGCTGATAGTCGGCCGCGAGACGCCGGACGCGTTCGATCGACGCCTCGATCCCCTGCCGGCCGAGCGGACCCAGGGCCGGCGCGTCGGGGGAACCGTAGAGCGCGACCATCCGCCTGCCCGGGAACACGACCTGTCCACCGCCGGGGAGTTCCGGCGTTCGCCGCGCCTGGTCGACCCGTGCCGCGAAGTCCTCGGTGTCGCCGAAGCCGGCTCCGACCGCTCGGATCGGGGTCTGCGACGAAGCACCGGTCAGAGCGGCCACGGCAGGCGTGTTCGCGCGCGGGTCGGGGAACGGCACCTCGACGACGCGCGCTCCGGAACGAGCGGTCAGCGTGGCATCGACAGGGGTGTCCCGGGAGACCATCACGATCGGTTCGTCCCCGTCTCGCGGCCGGTTGCCTCGCAGGTCCCCGAGATCGATCGCGGGCCGACGACCCTCGAGCCCTTCGACCTCGCCGAGTCGCACCACCCGTTGCGCACCGAGACGCCCCAGCTCGTCGTCGACGTCGTCCGCCGTCTGCGGGGTCACGGTGAGCACCGGCACGTGCTTGTCACCTGCGGTCTCCCCGACGCGATTCCGTGTCTCGGGGTCGGCGAGTGCACCCGGTGCGAGCAGGATCGCCTCGGCGGATCGGGAGTACAACTCGCGGCTGACGAGGACCGCCTCGGGTTCCGCGCCGGACAGGACGGCGACCCCCGGTTGTGGGTCAGCGAACGCGACGACGTCGTTCGTTCCCGCTTGCCCCGCAGATGCGCTGATGAACAGCCCGAGCATCACGCACACGATCGTCGCGCCGATCAATCTGATCGTCACCAGTGCATTCCTCCCGTTCTCGGTTCCGCTCGACCCGAGGGGTCGGACGTTTCGTGACCGCGATGGCTAGACGGTCGCCCAACGTATCAGCGACGACCGGTCCCATCGACTCCTCGCGCGCACCGGTACTCGACCGCACCGCTGTGACCGGTGCCGACCGTCGCACCATGTGACCTGGTTCACGAGCGGTGACGGACGGCGTTGTAGCGTGTGTGCCGTGGACTATTGGGGAGTCATGGTCGGGTTGGGTCTTCTCGCGTCGGCGTTCGGTGCCGCCGCGTTCGTGCGGTACCGGGAACGGGAGTCCGCGACCCTCCAGAGACAGACGGCACTGGCACGCGAACTGCGCGACCTCGCAGGCGCTGACGAGGTTCGTCTGGCCGCAGTGGACGAGTTCTCGCTCACCATCTACCAGCGCCTCTTCTACGCCTCGGTGGTGGCGCCGTGGATTCGCTCGGCGGTCTGGGCCCTGCTGGGCGCGGCCCTCGCCGCGGCGGGCGCCGTCGCGACCGGTCCGATCGACGGGGTGTACGCCACGGCCGTCCACGTCGTCACGATCGCCGCGTCCGCGATCTTCGGGCTGGCCGCACTCGTCTTCGCCGGCATCGCCCTTTACCACTCGGCGTCGACTCCTCGTGTCTCCTTCCGCGATTCCTACGCGGTCGACGACGACGCCGGCTCACACGTCGCCGTCACGAACACAGCAGGCACCGACACCACGACCACCGACCACGAGTCCGCCGCGAAGAACGTCGTCGAGAAGAAGACCATCGAGAAGAAGGCCACCGAACCGGCCGGCGACTGACGCCGACCATGGATCCCGAGCCTTCCGAACATCCACGACGACATCGGAATACGACGAACCCCGCCGGTGAGACCGGCGGGGTTCGTCGCTGTGAGAGGCCCCGATCAACGGGGTGTTCTGCTGGTCAGGCGACCTGTGCCTGCCACATCCAGTGCAGCTGTTCGAGTTTCGACGCGAACGAGATGAGCAGATCCTGGGTCACCGGGTCGGCCTCCTCGGTGGCGTCGATGCGCTCGCGGAGTCCCGCGACGACCGCCTTGAGGTTGGCGACGATGGCGTCGACGACATCCGAGTCCTTGGTCCAGCCTTCGCCGAATCCCTTGGTGTTCGCGGTCTTCGCCACGGTTTCGGCGCGCCCGTCGGGACTGACGCCGATCGCGGTGGCACGCTCGGCCGCCGAGTCGGTGAACTCACGCGCCACGGTGACCAGTTCGTCGAGATCGAGGTGCACCGATCGGAACTGCTTGCCCACGACGTTCCAGTGGGCCTGCTTCGCGTCAGACTGAGGTCGATCAGGTCGACGAGGGTGTCCTGCAGGGCCTTTCCGGCCACGGACTGCTGCTCTTCGGTGAGAGTGCTGGTGATGGGAGTGGTGGTCATGATCAAGAACTTCCTTTCTTGTCATATCTGCGCTGCTCCGGAGCCGGTCTCGATGCCCCGGTGGGTAGAGACGTCCCGCTGGGAGGGAAAACGAACGGGGACCGGTTGCCGCCGTGTGACCCCTCGAATTAGACGGTGGACTCGTCGGGCACCGGGCTACCGGCCGCCTTCGACGTGGCGCGGAGGGCACCCAGAAAACATGCCGCGTACCCGGCCGAGAAGAGTTCTTCCGGATTGCTGCCGTCGCCGCTGCCACCCATTTCCTTCGGCGGCCGGAGGGAGAGGTCGATCCGACCCGTCGCCGAAACCACCTCACCGTCACGTCCACCACCGGACGCCTTGGACGAAATGGTGTACACCGGCTCGATTGCCATCGGAGATCCTCCTGAGTTCGGGTCTTCGGGTGAGTCGCGATCAGACAGGGTCGGCCGTAGAACCAACGTTCTGTCCAACAGACCAGTACCCGGGATCATTCCGACCAAACCGGCAGGTGGCGGGCCTGACAAAGTCGGCGCGGGCGTGACGGCGCCGACGTTCAGCGGCCGCGCAGCATACGGGTCGGCTTCATCCTCGTGGATTCGGGCAGCCACGTGTTCACCGACCGACGCAGCGTGAAGAGCGCGGCGATCACCAGCAGGGCGAACTGCACGTAGCTGAGGACGACCATCGTGGACGTGATGTCCGGATAACGGAAGAGCAGGTCGACGCCGACGGGGATACAGAGGAGATGAACCACCACCGCGGCGAGGAAGAAGTTGCGGCAATGACGGCTGTGGTGGGTGGCCGCTGCCACCAGGAGCAGATACTCGATCACCAGCACCACCACGATCATCACCAGCATGAACGGCGGGAAGAAGCCGGCCAGTGTATCGATCTGGTCCTCGGGGGCGGAGTTGGCCGGGTCGGACACGACCCCCTCGAGCAGACGGAGCCGCAGGTCGTCGGTGATGGTGCTGAGGTTGAAGAAGCCGTAGACCGCCAGGATCGACCCGATGACCGCCGCGGCCCACCAGACCACGCGGGCGTGGAGGACCAGCGCCACCGGCGGGCGGCCCGGATCGGCCGGCCGCGGCGGATAGAGCGAGGCCTGGTCGTGGTCACGCGACGACCGTTCCAGCTCGGCGAGGTCCTCGGCGTCGAGTTCTGCCTGGCTCGGGATGCGTTCGGGGTCTCGATCATGGGGATCCCCGTTCGCACCTCCCCCCGGCCCGTGCGGATCGTTCATTCCTCGATCCTGCCATCCGGGCGTCGGGTACCGACAGGTCCCGGGCCCCTGAGGAGCGTCCGGAGACAGACAGGGCCCGCGTCCCGCCCCCTGAGGAGCGTCCGGAGACAGACAGGGCCCGCGCCCCGGCACCCCCTGAGGAGCGTCCCGAGACAGGCCCGCGCCCCCCGCCCCCTGAGGAGCGTCCCGAGACGACAGGGCCCGCGCCCCCGCCCCCTGAGGAGCGTCCGGAGCTTGCGGAGGACGCGTCTCGAAGGGCCGGCGGGCCCTGTCTGCGGTTCGAGTGGTTCTGCTCCCCGGGTCTACTTCTGGAACTCGCCGAGGACGAACTCCATACCGGGCAGGAAGGTGCCCAGCATGGGGACAACGTGGTTGACGATCGACTTGGTCAGGATCGGCGGCGTCGGGTTCGTCACGAACCGGACGTCGGCGCCCTGTGCGCGCCAGTCCGCGGCGAGCTGCGCGACCTGGCCGTATGGGATCACGTCGTCGTGGAGGCCGCCCTCGAGGAACACCGGCGCGTTCGGCTTGAGGCGGCCGATGCGCTGTTCGCCGACGACCTTCTGCACTCCGGGCGATCGCGCGATGACCGCGGAGAGCGTCTCGCCGGTGCGTGTCCAGTTCTGCGTCCGCTGGAATCCGTACGCCGGGATGATGTCACCGATGCAGCTCGTCGAGATCTGCCGCAGCGCAGCCTTTCCGGACGCGTTGGTCTCCCTGTGCACCACGTCGGCGACCTCCGGGTACCGCTGGGTGAGGCCGTTGATGGCGAATCCGATGGCCCCGGCGATGGTGCTGCCGTCGATGGCCGGGATGACCTTCTCCAGGTCGGCCGGCGGCGCACCGGCGTAACTGGCACGGACGTTCAGTTCCGGCGCGTAGGTCGCGGCGAGTTCGGCGGCGGACGCAGCGGCGCCCCCGCCCTGCGAGTACCCGGCGAACCCGACCGGCGCATCGGCCGGGGCCCCGGAGGCGCGCAACGCCGCGCGGGCACCGTCGAGCATGGCGTGGCCGGTCTCGGACCGGTTGACGTAGGTGTGGATACCCGGGGTGCCCATGCCGATGTAGTCGGTGACGAACACCCGAACGCCGTTGAGCAGCATGTAGTACGTCTCCGGCGCGGTGTAGTTGACGCCGATACTGGGTTTGGTGATGTCGATCGACACCGGCAGGGTCATCATCTTCGACGCCGCGCACTGGTCACCTTGGCCGATGGTGCCCGGGCCGACGACGACGGTCGGCCGCGGCCCCTTCCCACGCCACGGCGCGGTCGGCTCGACGACGGTTCCGGTCACGGCCGCGGGGGTGCCGTCCTGGTAGGTCGAGGTGTACATGACCTTGCGGGCCGTGCCCGGCCACTGTCCGGGCGCGCCGGGGATCTGCAGGAGCAACGGGATCTCCTGGCTCCGGATCACCGAGCCGGGCTCGGTGGCGAAGGACGACGGCGGCGTGTAGAAGTCGGCCGCACTCGCGTCCGACGCCGGACTGATCAACGCGGCCGCGCATGCGGCCGCCACCCCCGCTATCGCGGCCGTTCGCAGGCGTGACCTGCGGCGTGACCCGATGCTCATACCCAACTTCAGCTTCATGGGCGAGTAACCTACCCCACAGTAAGTGGAGTCAGGTGACCGGGTCGGCTTCCGGGGCGTGTTGTGAGTGACCCTTGATCACGACACCTCGGTGACCTGGCCGTCCGCGACCGTCAGCGGCCGGCCGGCACGATCTTGAGCATCCGCCCGACCGTCGCCTGCCACAGAGCTCCGTCCGCGGTGATGGTGCCGGTGAGTTCGAGCGGTTCGTCGGCGGGCGCATTCCCGACTTGTCGGATCTCGACACGGAGTCCGGTCGCGAAATCCGTCGCGACGTAAGCGACCGGACCGAGCTGTTGCGGCCGGCTCGGAGCCCACGGACCGTAGCCGAGCGCATGGATGAGGCCGTCCGCGCGCGAGAGCCTCGGCAGCGTCGCGATCCGGTCGGAGTTCTCCCACACGCGCCGGCACCCGTTCTCGTCGACGTCGATTCGGGTCGCGCCACCGGTGAAGGGGGCGTCCGCGGGAACCGCCGGACCGGTCACCGCCATCGGCGGATACTGGTATCCGTACGTGCTGGGGATGACGACAGAGTTGCCCCAGGCCATCGGTGAGTTCTCGGTACCCGGCCCCGAACGGTCGAAGGCCCGGATCCGGCACACCTCGGACCCGTCGTCACTGCGGAACACCCGGAGGTCCGGCCGGTCCGCGTTGTCGACGATCGCCACCCAGCCGTCACCGCCCGGGCCGAAGTACGTGGGGGTGGTCCCCGATCCCCAGGTCAGCTGGCCGGGTTTGCGTGCAGGGCCGCGGTCGTACGATCGACGCCACACGATCCGCGGCGCGGCACCGCGTTCCGCGCGCATCTCGTACAGGGCGTGCGTCGTCAGGATCGACGCCCCCGATCGTCGGATCGACAGTCCGTTGCCGAGTTCCTCGCCCCGCGGCAGTCGCGTCGAGTGAACGCGCTTGTCCTCATCCACCGTCCCCACGACGCCGCGGGTCGTCGCAAACCAGACGCGTCCGTCGAAATCCGGTGCGAGACCGGTGATCGTGTCGCCGGTCGGGATGTGGGCCGAGACATCGACGCGGTCATCGACCTGGACTTGCCAGCCGGTGACCGTCTTTCGGTGTGCGACACGCAGAATCGACCCGGACCCATCTGCGACGACGACCCGGTCGCGGTAGTCGAGGTAGCCGTAGACCCCGCCGAGCAGTCCACCTTTGGTCAGTTGCCTCGACGCCAACGGTTGCGCCGTACGGGGATCGAACAGAACAACGGTCGGCGCCGCCACGCCGGCGGCGAGGTCGCCACGAACTGCGTGCACAGCGCGACCGGCATCCCGTCGCGGCCGACGAAGGTCGCCGCGCAGGCCCCACCAAGCTACCGCAGAACCGCCCCGGGGATCCGCCCTCCAGAGGCATTCGACGACAATATGTCGACGACCCGGCTGCTGAGGGCGCATTCCAGGGGCGGTTCACCGGGGCGCTTTTCCGAGCGGCGCGGTCGGCTCCGTCAGATCACCAGCCCCAGCGCCAGCACGACGACCAGGCCGCTGACCGAGAGAAGGGTCTCCATCATCGACCAGGTCTTGAAGGTCTGGCCGACGGTCATGCCGAAGTACTCCTTCACCAACCAGAAACCGGCGTCGTTGACGTGGGACAGGAAGACCGAGCCGGCACCGATCGCGAGGACAACCAGGGAGACCTCGCCCGAGCTCAATCCGTCCACGAGGCCGAGCATCAGCGAGGACGCGGTGATGGTCGCGACGGTCGCCGACCCGGTGGCCAGACGGATCAGCGCGGCAAGGACCCAGGCGAGGACCAGTACCGGAATGTTCGCGCCGGTGGCCCAGTCCGCCAGCAGCGTGCCGATGCCGGTGTCGACGAGGACCTGCTTGAAACCGCCACCGGCGGAGACGATCAACAGGATGCCGGCGATGGCGGGCAATGCCGCACCGGCGCACTTCGAGATCGTCTCGCGGTCCATCCCCGAGCCGCGGCCCAGCGTGAACATCGCGACGATGACGGCGATCAGCAGTGCGATCAGCGGGGTACCGAGGATGTCGAGAATCCTCCGCACGGGTTGGTCTTCGTCGGAGATGAAGATCTCGGCGAGCGCCTTGCCCAGCATCAGGACGACGGGCAGCAAGACGCTGAACATGGTGATCCCGAAGGACGGCCGCTTGGTCGTCGGACCGTCATCAGGGTCGATGTCGAAGGTGTGCGGCGCCTCGACCGTCACCCACTTCCCGGCGACGGTGGCGAACAGCGGACCCGAGACGATGATCGTCGGGATGGCGACGCCCACACCGAGAGCGAGCGTCAGGCCGAGGTCGGCACCGAGGGCGTCGATCGCGACGAGCGGGCCCGGATGCGGCGGAACGAAGCCATGCATGGCCGAGAGGCCGGCGAGCGCGGGGATGCCGATGGGGATCAGGCCCAGACCGGACCGCCGGGCGACGAGATAGATCACCGGCATCAGGAGCACGAGACCGATCTCGAAGAACATCGGCAGTCCGATGATGGCGCCGACGAGGGCCATCGCCCACGGCAGCATCCGCGGTGAGGCGTGCCCGACAATCGTGTCCACGATCTCGTCCGCTCCGCCGGAGTCGGCCAGGAGTTTCGCGAACATCGCGCCGAGTGCGATGAGGATGCCGACACCGGCTGCGGTCGAACCGAATCCGGTGGTGAATGATTCCAGGACAGTCGGGATCGACTCCCCCCGCGACGATGCCGACGGTGGCGCCGCCACCGACCAGGGCGAGAAACGGATGCACCTTGGCGACCGTGATCGCGACGACGATGACGGCGATGCCGGCCAGCGCCGCGACGACGAGTTGCCAGCCCGCCGCGACGGGCTCGGGCAGATCCGCACCGGCGGCAAGAATCGTGCTTATGGACAACATGTTCAGTTCTCCTCGCCGTTGGGGAGTGAGGCAACGAGTTCGTCGACGATGGCGTCCACGCTCTGGTCGACGTCGACGGTCAGTCCGCGTTCATCGGAGGTCAGGGGTTCGAGAGTGTCGAACTGGGAGGCGAGGAGCGCCGACGGCATGAAGTGGCCCGGACGCGATGCCTGCCGGCGCGCGATGACCTCGACCGAGCCGGCCAGGTGCGCGAAGAGCACCGACGGCTCATGTCCGCGAAGACGGTCGCGGTACTCGAGCTTGAGCGCCGAGCAGCTCATCACGCCGCCGTCACCGTGCTCGGCCAGCCAGACGCCGATGGACTCGAGCCAGGGTCGGCGGTCGTCGTCGTCGAGCGGTTGCCCGGCGGACATCTTGGCGATGTTCTCCGCCGAGTGGAAGTCGTCGGCATCAGCGAACGGCACACGCAGACGCTGCGCCAAGGCGGCTCCCACCGTCGACTTACCCGACCCCGAGACCCCCATGACGACCACCGGTGATCTCATGCCAACTCCTCCACATCGCTGTGCTGATGATCACGGAGACTGCCGCAATAGTCATACTTATGCAAGTCTCGAAAACAATAAGTACGCTGATTGGCGGTCGCGGCCGCTAATGAGAAGATGAAAAAGTGAGTCAGAGCACACGTGGGACCACCGAGCGCCACGACGAGATCCTCGCCGCCATCGGTCGGCGCATCGTCTCGGGAGCGCACCCCGCCGGCAGCGTCCTGACGCTCGACGCCATCTGCACCGACCATGGGGTATCCCGAACCGTGGCCCGCGAGGTGATCAAGGTCCTCGAATCGATGGGACTCGTCGAGTCACGACGTCGCGTCGGCATCACCATCCAGCCACGGACGCGCTGGAGTGTCTTCGACCCGCGGCTGATCCGGTGGCGTCTCGACGGCGCGGACCGGTCGGACTTCCTCGCCACCCTGTCGGAACTACGACGCGGATTCGAGCCCGTGGCGGCCGCGCTGGCCGCCGAACGCGCGAACGAACAACAGTGCCGCATCCTCGCAGCCGCGGTGTCGGACATGTCTGTTCACGGCCGCACCGGCGACCTGGAGTCATACCTACTGGCCGACAAGGTCTTTCACCGCACCTTGCTGGAGGCGAGCGGCAACGAGATGTTCCGATCCCTGGCCGACGTCGTCGGCGAGGTGCTCGCCGGACGCACCCATCACGGAATGATGCCGACGTCGCCCAACCCGGCCGCGATCGCACTGCACGACGACGTGGCACGAGCAATACGCCTCCGCGACCCGAAGGCCGCGGAGGCGTCGATGCGCGAGATCATCACCGAGGCGGCAGCGGCCGTCGCCCCTTCGTCGCCTGAGGCGTGAGCGGAGCGAGCCTCGAAGGCCGCTCAGACCAGCAGTTCGGCGATCTGAATCGTGTTGAGGGCAGCGCCTTTTCGCAGGTTGTCACCCGAGACGAACAATGCGAGACCGCGACCTTCGGGGGCACCCGGGTCCTGACGGATGCGACCCACGAGCGAGACGTCCTTGCCGGCGGCCGCGAGCGGCGTCGGCACGTCGGCCAGCTCCACACCGGCTGCGGCGCCGAGGATCTCCTGGGCACGGGCCACCGACAACGGGTTCGCGAATTCGGCGTTGATCGACAGCGAGTGTCCGGTGAAGACCGGCACGCGCACACAGGTGCCACTCACGAGAAGTTCCGGCAGACCGAGGATCTTGCGCGATTCGTTGCGCAGCTTCTGATCCTCGTCGGTCTCGCCGGAGCCGTCGTCGACGAGCGAACCCGCAAGTGCCACAACGTTGAATGCGATGGGCGCGACGTACTTGTTCGGTGCCGGGAAGTTCACGGCCGAGCCGTCGTGGACGAGCTTCTCGGCCTCGCCGGCCACCGCGCGCACCTGGGTGGCGAGTTCCTCGACACCGGCCAGACCGCTGCCGGAGACCGCCTGATAGCTGGAGATGATGAGGCGCTGCAGTCCGGCTTCGTCGTGCAGCGGCTTGAGCACCGGCATCGCGGCCATCGTGGTGCAGTTGGGGTTGGCGATGATGCCCTTGGGCGGGTTCTTCGCCAGTTCGCCGTTGACCTCCGAGACCACCAGCGGCACATCGGGATCCTTGCGCCACGCCGACGAGTTGTCGATCACCGTGACGCCGGCAGCAGCGAAACGCGGTGCCTGCTCACGGGACATCGTGGCACCCGCGGAGAACAGGGCGATGTCGAGACCGGCGGGGTCTGCGGTCGCCGCATCCTCCACCACGATCTCCCCGTCGCCCCAGGGAAGTTTCTTGCCCGCCGACCGGGGCGAGGCGAAGAAGCGCACCTCGTCGGCCGGGAAGTTGCGCTCCGCCAGCAGGGTTCGCATGACGGCGCCGACCTGACCGGTCGCGCCGACGACTCCGATACGTGCACCCACGGTTATCGGCCCGTTCCGGCGTAGACGACGGCTTCTTCTTCGCCGCCGAGATCGAAGGCCGCATGCAGGGCGCGCACGGCGTCGTCGAGTTCGGTGTCGCGGCACAGCACCGAGATACGGATCTCCGAGGTGGAGATCAGTTCGATGTTCACGCCGGCCTCGCTGAGCGCCTCACAGAAGGTCGCGGTGACGCCCGGGTGCGACTTCATGCCGGCACCGACGAGCGAGACCTTGCCGATGTGATCGTCGTACAGCAGATCGGTGAACCCGATCTCCTGCTGCAGCTTGGTGAGCTTCTCGACGCCCAGCGGGCCGAGCTCGCGCGGCAGGGTGAAGGTGATGTCGGTCTTGCCGGTGTCGACCTTCGAGACGTTCTGCAACACCATGTCGATGTTGATCTCGGCGTCGGCGACGGCCCGGAACACCTTGGCGGCGTAGCCCGGCTTGTCGTCGAGACCCACGACGGTGATCTTGGCCTCGCTGCGATCGTGTGCGACGCCGGTGAGAATGGCTTCTTCCACGGGAATGTCCTCCATCGATCCGGTCACCACGGTGCCGGGTTTGGTCGAGTACGACGAGCGCACGTGAACGGGAACGTTGTACCGGCGGGCGTACTCCACGCACCGCAGCATCAGGACCTTCGCGCCACAGGCCGCGAGCTCGAGCATCTCCTCGAAGGAGACCTTGTCGAGGCGGCGGGCGTCGGGGACGATGCGCGGGTCGGCGGAGTACACGCCGTCGACGTCGGTGTAGATCTCGCAGACGTCGGCGTTGAGGGCCGCCGCCAGCGCGACGGCGGTGGTGTCGGAACCGCCGCGGCCGAGCGTGGTGATGTCCTTGGTGTCCTGCGAAACACCCTGGAACCCGGCGACCAGCACGATCTTGCCGTCGTCGAGTGCGCTGCGGACCCGGCCCGGCGTGACGTCGATGATCTTGGCCTTGCCGTGGCTGCTCGTCGTGATCACGCCGGCCTGCGAGCCGGTGAACGACTGTGCGTGTGCGCCAAGGGAACTGATGGCCATCGCCACGAGTGCGTTGGAGATGCGCTCGCCCGAGGTGAGGAGCATGTCCATCTCCCTCGCCGGCGGCGCCGGATTGACCTGCTGGGCGAGGTCGAGTAGTTCGTCGGTGGTGTCGCCCATCGCCGAGACGACGACAACGACGTCGTTGCCCTGTTTCTTCGTCTCGACGATGCGCTCGGCAACGCGACGGATGCGTTCGGCCGTTGCGACCGAGGATCCGCCGTACTTCTGCACCACGAGGGCCACGTCGAGTTACCTCCCGCCGGCTCGTGCGCCGGTTCGATAGACGTCAGCTTGCTCGGACAACCTTACCGGGCAGCTGTGCGACGCTCTGACCTGGTCACCTGCTCGATGTGATCCGACGCACACCGCGCGCCGCCTGTGCTCGCCGCCGACGACCTAGGATTCTTCGGGTGGCCATCCCAACCGACGTCGACGAGCCGGGCCGTCGTCCCGACCCCGATTCGGTGACGGGCGGAGACCGCGCCGACAGCCGGCCCATCCCTCCCGATGGGTCGGCGGACCCGGTGGCGGCACGACGCGCCGCCGACCCGAGACCCCCGTTCGCGGGCTGGGCGCGCCGGCATCGCTGGTGTCTCGACGCCCTCGTCGTATACCTCGTCATTCGCGCGATCGGCATCCTCACCCTCGCGCGATTCGCGGACCTGCGGGACACCACCCTCGGCAAGGCCCTCACGGTGTGGGACGGGCAGTGGATGCTCGCGATCGCCACCCACGGATACGACGGCGTTCCCGCGAGCCTGACCGATGCGCGCGGTGTCCACACGTCCGACACCGCCTACGCCTTCTTTCCCGGCTATCCGTATCTGGTCGGGTGGCTGGCGAAGCTGCCCGGGCTGACGCCGTTCGGTGCGGCTCTGACCCTGAATCTCGTTCTCGGATGCATCGCCGCGGTCGGCGCGGCACGGCTGGGCACGGTCTGCGCGCGGCTCATGTCGAGACGCTCCCCGGTGGGTCCCGCACCCGAGTGCGCGACCGGACTCTTTCTGGTGGTGCTGTTCGCCGCCACCCCGATGTCGATCGTGCTCAACATGGCCTACACCGAGGCGATGTTCTGCGCCCTCGCGACGTGGGCACTCATCGGAATCCTGGAGCGGCGCTGGTTGCTCGCCGGCATCATGGCCGGACTCTGCGGTCTCTGCCGTCCGACGGCGGCGGTCCTCATCGGTGTCGTGATCGTCGCCGCGATCGTCTTTCTGTGGACCAGCCGGAACAGCGCCGACGTCACGCCGGCAGCGCGGGTGCGCGCCGCCGCCGCCGTCGTCATCAGCCCGCTCGGCTACCTCGCCTACCTGGGCGTCGTGTGGGCGCACACCGGTTCACCGACGGGCTGGTTCCGCATCCAGACCGAGGGCTGGGACACCGAATTCGACTGGGGTGTCGCCGCATTCAACTTCGTCAACGAGCAGCTGGTCCATTCCGCCGAGGTCGCCACCACCGCGACATCGTGGATCGTCCTGAGCACGCTCGTGATGCTCGGTGTGGCGGTCTGGGCGCGGTTGCCCTGGCCGGTGTTGCTGTTCGGCTCGTTGCTCGTCGCCCAGATCGTGTTGTCGAGCGGCTTGATGATGAGCCGGCCGCGTCTCCTGCTGCCGGCCTTCGTTCTGCTCATCCCGCTCGCGATGGCTCTCGCACGGACACGGCCGGTGGTCGCCGGGCTCATCGTCGTGCCGATCGTGATCGGCAGTTCGTGGTTCGGCGCCCACATGCTGACCGTGTTTCCGCATGCCGTGTGACCGTACGCCCCGGGGCTGACCGGGTTCAGCGGGCGGAGGCCTCGAAACCTGCGCAGAGATAACCGATTCCGGCGTCCAGACGGGCCCTCGGGTCCAGCAGGTGTGCGGCGTCGGCGCGCCCGGCGAGACGAGCGAGGTGCGGAGGCACCGGGGCGTCGGATCTCCCCGCGAACACGTCGGCCAGGCGAGCCGAGGGCAGCGACGTCTCCTGCCCCTGGTCGCTGAGCAATCGGTCGCCGACGGCCATCAGTGCGACGCCGTGGATGAAGCTCCACACGGTCAGCGCCATGTCGGTGGCACGTTCGATGCCGGCACCGAGTTCGAGGAAGCCGGCGGACAACCAGTCGAGACACTCCAGGGATGCCTCGCCGTAACTGAGTCTCGGCGATGCGTAGGCGAGCACCAGCCAGGGGTGCCGCTGATAGAGCTCCCAGTCGACGTCGACGGCGACCCGGACACGCTCGCGCCACGACGGCGCGGTCTCGACCGGGTAGGGGTAGCGCTGACCCACTTCCTCGGCCATCGCCTGCAGCAGCGCGTCCTTGTCGGCCACATGCCGGTACAGCGACATCGCGCCGACCCCGAGTTCGTCGGCGACCCGCCGCATCGAGAGGCCGGTGAGTCCGTTGGCATCCGCGACCCGGATCGCGGCGTCGACGATGGTCGCCGGCGACAGCTTGGTGGTGTCGGACGTCACCTGCGATTCCTCCTGGCCGGGCTCGGGAACAAACGGATTGCGTACAGCGTACTCATCCCCGTACCCTGTCTCGCGTACACCGTACGCACCCCCGCCGGTTGAGCCGGTACGGAGCGCAGCGACGCACCGCGCCCCCGCCGGTTGAGCCGGTACGGAGCGCAGCGACGCACCGCGCCCCCGCCGGTTGAGCCGGTACGGAGCGCAGCGACGCACCGCGCCCCCGCCGGTTGAGCCGGTACGGAGCGTAGCGACGCACCGTGTCGAAACCCCCCCAAGGAGAACCATCGTGTCCACCCGCCTCGACCCGTCGAATCGGCAGCAGCCCCCGGGCGCCGCCGACCGACGTACCTGGTTGGGACTCGCGGTGCTCACGCTCCCGGTGTTCCTGGTGTCGATGGACGTCTCCGTCCTCTACCTCGCGATCCCGTCGATCACCGACGCGCTCGCACCGTCGGCCGCCGAGCAGCTGTGGATCCTCGACATCTACGGCTTCCTGATCGCCGGACTGCTGATCACCATGGGCAACCTCGGCGATCGGGTCGGCCGCCGTCGAATCCTGCTCGCCGGCGCCGCCGTGTTCGGCGGGGCATCGATCCTGGCCGCGTTCGCGCCGACCGCCGGCATCCTGATCGCCGCGCGCGCCCTCATGGGTGTCGGCGGGGCGACGCTGATGCCGTCGAGTCTCTCGTTGATCGCCAACATGTTCTCCGATGATCGTGAGCGGGGGCGCGCCATCGGCGTCTGGACCGCCGCCTTCGCCGGCGGCGCTGCCGTCGGTCCGGTCATCGGCGGCGTTCTGCTGCACCACTTCTGGTGGGGTTCGGCCTTCCTGATCAACGTGCCGGTACTGGCCGCACTCCTCGTTCTCGGCCCCCGCCTGATCCCCGAGTACAAGGCCCCGTCGGCCGCACGGTTCGACGTGCTCGGCGTCGTGTTGTCGATGGCCGGCATCCTGCCCGTCGTCTACGCGGTGAAAACCCTGGCGAGCGACGGTGTCGATCCGGGCGTCATCGTCATCGGGCTCGTGGGCGCGGCACTGCTCGTCGGCTTCGTGGTCCAGCAACGCCACTCCGCAGCCCCGCTGCTCGACCTGAAGCTGTTCCGGAACGCGCAGTACGTCGGCGCGATCACCGTCGCCCTCGTCGGCATGATGGCGCTCGGCGGGATGTCGTATCTGACCGGCGTCTACCTGCAGTCGGTGATGGGTCACGACGTCCTGGCCGCCGCGGTGGCCGGCCTCCCGATGGCGGTTGCGGTCGCCGTGTTCTCGGTCGGCGCTTCCCGTATCGCATCGATGGTCGGCATGCGCACAGCCTTCCTCGGCTCGATCGTGCTGGCCGCCGTCGGCAACTTCGGCCTGCTCGCACTGACCACGTCGTCGCCGATCTGGGTCTACCTCGTCTTCACCTCGATCGCCGGTATCGGTTACGGCATCCAGTTCAGTCTGGTGTCGGTCGTGGTCGTCGGCGCGGTTCCACCGGAACGGTCGGGCTCGGCGTCGGGTATCTCGGAGACCAGCTTCGAACTCGGCAATGCCCTCGGCCTCGCCCTGTTCGGTTCACTCGCGACGCTCGTGTTCCGCGGGCATCGCGACGGATGGTCGTTCGGCGACACCCTCGGCGAGACGCTGCATCGCGCGCTCGAGATGGGGACTCAGGGAGACGGTCTCGCGACCGCGGCCCGCCAGGCCTACGTCGAGGGCATACACGCCGCATCGCTCGCCATCGGAATCGCACTGACACTCCTGGGCATCGGGCTGTTCTTCGCCATGCGCGAACCCGTCACTCCCGCGGGTGCCGGCGCGCAGACCGGCACCGACGAAGACGCGGTCGCCGCGCCGCTACCCTCGACCGAGTGCACGAACTGATCGACGGGCGGTGGAGCGCGCGAGGTTACGACCCCGCCGCCACCATTTCCGTGGCGGACCTCACGACCATCGTCGACGCCGGGCGGTGGGCACCCACCTGGGGTCGCATGCAGCCGGTCCGGTTTCTCGTCGGCCGCCGCGGTGACGAGACCTTCGAGGCCCTCAGCGGTGTGCTGATCCGCGGCAACGCCGGATGGGCGCCGCGGTCGGCGGCCCTGGTCCTGGTGTGCACAACGGACCGCCCCGACGATCCGAAGGAACATACGTATGCGGCCGTCGACGTCGGCCTCGCGGTGTCGCAGATGATCCTGCAGGCCGAGGCGCTCGGCTTCAACGGTCATCCGATGGCCGGCTTCGACGCCGCGGCCGCGACCACCGCCTTCGACATCCCGGCCGGCATACGGGCCCTCGTCCTGCTGGGGATCGGCGCCCTCGTCGAGGACCCCGCATCGTTGCCCGAGGACATCCGCGAGCGCGACGAACGTCCCCGGACCCGACTCCCGCTCGACGAGGTCGCGTTCGCCGGCCGGTGGGGCCACCCGGCATTCACCGGTCTCGAGATGTGACCAGTGAGGCATCTGCCCCCTCACGGCGACGTCCCCGCCGCGATCGGTGATCGTGACGGGGACGTCGTCGTTCTGCGGACCGCGAATCAGTCTCGGCCCGAACACGTTCAGCCGACCAGCGAGGGTTCCTCCTCGGGCGATTCCGTCGCGGCTCGCATGGCCTTGTCCTTGGTCTCCACGATCAGGATCGTGCAGACCACGCTGATCGCCGACAGGCCGGCGAGCAGGACACCCACCCAGATCGCCCCGGGGCCGGCGATCAGTGGCGCGGCGATCAGCGGCGGGATGGCTCCGCCGAAGATGCCGGCGAGGTTGTAACCCATCCCCGCACCGGTGTAGCGGTAGCGCGCCTCGAACAGTTCGGGAAGCAGCGCACCCGCAGGGCCGTAGGCGATTCCGAAGATGAGCAGGGTGCCGGTCAGGCCGATGACGAAGGCGAATCCGCCGCCGATCTCGAGGATCGGGAACAGGACCAGCGCCCACGGGACGGCGATGGCGCACGAGGTCAGGATGACCCGGCGACGACCCACCCGATCGGACCACATGGCCGACGCGGCGGTGGACAATCCGAACACGATCGCGGCGATCATTCCCGCACTCAACACGAAGGTGCGTGACAGGTCGAGGCTCTTGGTGCCGTAGTTCGTGAGGAATGCGGTGCCCATGTAGAAGAGCGAGAACAGGCTCGCCAGCGCACCGCCGGCGATGAGGATCTCTTTCCACTGGTGACGAAAGGCATCGAGGAACGGCAGAGCGGGTTCGTTCGACGCCGGGCCATCCGACGCCGCGGCCTCGAGTGCCTTGCGACGCTGCACATCTCGGAACACGGGTGTCTCCGCGACCGCGAGCCGAACCCAGAGGCCGACGGCGACGAGGGCGAACGACAGGATGAACGGGATCCGCCAGCCGTAGTCGAGGAAGGCCGAGCTGGTCTCGCCGAGGGTCAGCGAGGCGATCAAGAAGGTCAGGCTCGACAGGAAGAACGCGAACGCCGGGCCGAGCTGCGGGAACATCGCGTACAGCCCACGCTTGCCCGCCGGTGCGTATTCGGCCGTCAGCAGCGTCGCGCCGGCCCATTCACCACCGACGGCGAAGCCCTGGAGGAATCGCAGGACGACCAGAGCGATGGGTGCTCCGATGCCGATCCCCGATTCGGCGAACCCGAAGACGCCGGACTCGTACCCCGGGAGGAGTCCCATCGCCACGGTCGCGAGGCCCATGATGAGCAGGGTCCACACCAGCGTGCGCTTGCGGCCGATCCGGTCACCGAAGTGCCCGAAGAGCATCGCCCCGACCGGCCGGGCGAAGAACGCCACGGCGAAGGTCGCGAAGGACGCGATCGTGCCCGTGACCTCGTCGGCCGCCGGGAAGAACACCGTCGGGAAGACCAGCGCTGCCGCGGTCCCGTAGATGAAGAAGTCGTAGAACTCGATGGTCGTGCCGATCGAGCTGGCGGCGGCGACACGTCGAAGACTGGTGGGCTTCGACGCAGGCGGGGTGTGGGGTTCGGGCGGTAGGTCTGCGCGTGGTGGATCGGCGGGGATCGTGGTCACTTGACGTCGTCCTTCTGTGCAGGCGGCAGAGTCGCGGTCGAGCGGCTCTGTCGAAGACCGGGCACGGAGCCCGTACACCCTTCGGCCGCTGGAATGATTTCCGTCACTCTCAGCGCCGTGCGTGATGCATATCATAGCCTGACGGGTGTGTCGGACCCGCGGCACCCCCGAAGAGGGGGACACGAAAAACGCCCACACCTGCGGCTTTGGTCTCGTCAACGCCGAGGAGTACAGTCGTGCGCATGCAGCGTGCACTCCTTCTCGGTTGCCGCGGCGGGGTCTGACACGACCGGCCCTCCGTCGCGGGGCCCAATCACGCGCCGGTCACTTTCCTTCCAGACACGGAGAATGACCAACCATGGCACCAGCAGACACCTTCACCTCCGGCGCGAGCCGAATCGTCGAGCCGTCCGGCCCGATTCCCGCCGACCAGCCCGTATGGAATCCGCAGCGCAACTCCGCGATGCCGGTTCATCGCTATCGTCAGTTCGCCGACGAGGTCGAGACGATCTCGCTGCCGGACCGTACCTGGCCCGACAAGGTCATCACCAAGGCGCCGCTGTGGTGCGCGGTCGACCTGCGTGACGGAAACCAGGCCCTGATCGATCCAATGAGCCCGGCGCGCAAGCGTCGCATGTTCGACCTCCTGGTCCGGATGGGCTACAAGGAGATCGAGGTCGGGTTCCCGTCGGCCAGCCAGACCGATTACGACTTCGTCCGCGAGATCATCGAGGACAACGCGATCCCCGACGACGTCAGCATCCAGGTGCTGACCCAGTGCCGCGAGGAACTGATCGAGCGCACCTTCGAGGCCTGCCGCGGTGCGGCGAACGTCATCGTGCACTTCTACAACTCCACCTCGGTGCTGCAGCGTCGTGTGGTCTTCCGCGCCGACAAGCCCGCGATCATCAAGATCGCCACCGACGCCGCCCACAAGGTGCTGGAGGTCGAGAAGCAGTATCCCGACACCAACTGGCGTTACGAGTACTCGCCGGAGTCCTACACGGGCACCGAGCTGAGCTTCGCCAAAGAGGTCGTCGACGCGGTCACCGAGGTCATCGCCCCCACCCCCGAGCGGCCGATGATCATCAACCTGCCGGCGACCGTCGAGATGGCCACGCCGAACGTCTACGCCGACTCGATCGAGTGGATGCACCGCAACCTGGCTCGCCGCGACTCGATCATCCTGAGCCTGCACCCCCACAACGACCGCGGAACCGGTGTCGCCGCAGCCGAACTGGGCTACCAGGCCGGCGCCGACCGCATCGAGGGCTGCCTGTTCGGCAACGGTGAGCGCACCGGGAACGTGTGCCTGGTGACCCTGGGCATGAACATGTTCAGCCGGGGCGTCGACCCGCAGATCAGCTTCTCCGACATCGACGAGATCCGTCGCACCGTCGAGTACTGCAACCAGCTCAACGTCCCCGAGCGCCACCCCTACGGTGGTGATCTGGTGTTCACCGCCTTCTCCGGAAGCCACCAGGACGCCATCAACAAGGGCCTCGACCAGATGAAGTTCGACGCCGACGACGCCGACTCCGACGTCGACGACATCGTCTGGGCCGTACCGTATCTGCCGATCGACCCCAAGGACGTCGGCCGCAGCTACGAGGCCGTCATCCGCGTGAACAGCCAGTCCGGCAAGGGCGGCGTCGCCTACATCATGAAGGCCGACCACGGCATGAACCTGCCGCGTCGCCTGCAGATCGAGTTCAGCCGCGAGATCCAGAAGATCACCGACGGCGAGGGCGGCGAGGTCAATCCCAAGGAGATGTGGGACGTCTTCGCGCAGAACTACCTGCACCCGGTCTGGCCGCTGGAGCGCATCCGGCAGAAGGTCGACGCGGCCGAGGTCGACGGCGGCGAGGACCACATCACCGCGGTCGTGAAGGTCGAGGGCAACGAGCGCGAGATCACCGGTGCGGGCAACGGGCCGCTGGCCGCCTTCGTCGATGCCCTGGGCACCGTCGGCTATGAGGTCCGGGTCCTGGACTACAGCGAGCACGCCCTGACCGCCGGCGGCGACGCCAGCGCCGCCGCGTACGTCGAGACCGAGGTCAACGGCGAAACCGTCTGGGGTGTCGGCGTGGCATCGTCGATCACCACCGCCAGCCTGCGTGCCGTGGTGTCCGCGGTCAACCGCGCGTACCGCGTCACCTCGACGCCGCCGGCCGAGGACGAGGCAGCGCCGCGGACCTGGGCACCGTAGGTCGCAGACCCTCGTCGAAGACAGAATCCGGCTGATGGGCCGGGACCCGAGGCAAGCGTTTCGTCTCCGGTCCCGGCCCATCGGCGTATCCGCTCGGCGTCGGATCGACGAAACCGGACATCTGACCCATACGACCGATCAGCTCGGCGTGGAATACGGTAGCGACATGGCAGCCACCACGACGCGAGAGTTGTATCTGGAGACGGGCCTCGCCGTTCTCGCGGATTCGGGCTACAGCGCACTCAAGCTCGCCGAGGTCTGCAAGCGGCTCGGGGTCACCAGCGGTTCCTTCTACCACTTCTTCAAGAACTGGTCGGACTACACCAGCCAGGTCATCACGCACTGGTACGACTCGCGCACCGAGGCCGAGTTGGCGGCCGCCCGGACCGAACCGGACATGTCACGCCGCGTCGACGATCTCGTCCAGAGTGCCCTCGGCCTCCCTCACGACGCGGAGTCCGCGATCCGAACGTGGGCCGCGATGGATCCGGAGGTCTGCAAGGTCCAGGAAGCCGCCGACAGAGCTCGCTACGACGCGGCCCTCGAACTCCTCGACGACCGCGTCGCCGCCCACCGATACGCGAACTGGGCGCTCTACCTGCTGACCGGTTACGAGCAGACCACGCTCCCCCAGGACAAAGAGGCGCTGAAGTGGGCCGCCGACCAGTTCACCGCGGCGCTCGAGCGCGAAGCTCGCCGGTCCCGCGCGGAACGCACGACGGTCGACGGGCAACCGAGCGCCGACGTCCGTCTCTGAGGAGCTCCTCGAGCCGTAAAGGTATGCGTGCCACGTCTCGCACCCTGCCTCCTGTCGGACCCACCGTGACCACCGGTTAGTGTGCAAGAACGTCATTCGAGTATGCGAGGGATCTTGCCGAGAGCCAGACGACAGCGACGGTTGAGCACCGACAGGGCCGAAGCACGCGATCAGATCCTCGACGCCGCCGCCCGACACATCGAGCACTATGGGCTGGACCGAACGACGATCGACGACATCGCGCGTGAGACCGGGGTGTCACGGGCGACGATCTACCGCTACTTCGAGGACCGCTACGAGATCGTGCTGTCCCTCATCGGGAAACGTGCGCGAACCCTGATCGAGAAGATCCGCGAGATCATCCGCGACGAGCCCTCCTACGCCGGCAAGCTGACGGTCGGGATGATCGAACTGGTGGACCGGGGACGGCGTGACCCGATCCTGCGTTCCTTGATCTCCAGCGACACCGCTCTGCTGGGTACGCGCCTGCTCGACTCCTCGCATCTCGCAACCGATTTGACCGAGGAACTCTGGCAATCCGTCCTCGAGGAGGGCGTGGCGAAGGGTGAGTTCCGCGAAGACCTGGACATCACGCAGGCCTGCGCCTGGTTGTCCTACACCGAGATGATCCTGGTGGGGCGCCTCGAACTGGCGGACGTGACCGTGCCGCAACTCCGCCGGATGCTCGAAGCCCACCTCGTGCCCGGCTTCACCCGCGCCTGACGCCCAGACGCCGGTTCTGTGCCCCCTTCCCGACCCCGGCACACCCATGTCCGCAAAATAAGACACTAGACGCCAAATGTCTTACGTCGTATTGCGACGTGACCCAGACCACTCGAACCCGTCAAGCGAAAGGGCCTCACACTCATGATGGCGTATTGGACGTCCGTTCTTGCCGCCCCCAACGGCCAGGACATCTTCGATGACCGACCCAACCGCGAGATCTCGACCGAGCTCGCGAACTGGTTCACCTACGTCTCCGCGGCGATCGCGGTGGCCGCGGTGCTGTACGCGATCTTCCTGCTGATCGCGCGCCGATCACCGCTCCTGATGTTCTGCATCCTCGGCAGCGTCTTGTGCAATCCCATCGAACCGATCTGGGAAGCCCTCGGCTTCCTGCGCTTCTACCCCGGAAATGACTTCGCGTTCAACATGTTCCACGTGCAAGGAACACCCGTGTCGTACCCGTGGTGGGCGATCTTCGTCTACGTCCTCTTCTCCGGCGTGGCCTGCTACACGATCTACCGCATGTACGAGAAGAGCCCTACCCGTCGCACGTTCTGGTACTGCGTCGCGGGCCAGGCCGTGTTCAACATCCTTCTCGAGGGCTTTGTCATCACTGCGGCGTACGACTACTACGGAGATCACCCGTGGCGCTGGGGCAGCGACTTCCCGCTGTGGTGGGTCTTCGCGAACTTCGGCGAGGTACTGTCCGCGGCCATCCTGATCGTGGCCGTGCGTTACTGGGGCAAGAAGGCGATGGCCCTGGCCATCCTCGTCGTCCCGTCCGGATTCGCGGCGTAGCAACTGCGGGCGGGCTGGCCGGTCTACGTCACCCTCAACATGGATGTCTCGATGACGGTGCGCAACCTCTCGGCTCTGCTCACCGCGGTCATCGCCCTCGCCACACTGTGGGCGATCGAGCGGATCATGTTGTCGCGGACCGTCACCGAACTCGCTCCCGCGGACACGAACCACACCCCGGCCGCCGCAGCCGGCTGACCCGGACTGGTCGTCGCGGGGGTTGTGCCGACTCCGGCGCAACCCTCGCGGCGGCACGACACTCCTGGGTCCGACACACGCCAACGTCCGGGAACAAAACGGACCGGGGTATCATTTACCGACCATGAAGAAGATCGGTTTCCTGTCGTTCGGCCACTGGTCGGACTCCCCGGGCTCCCAGGTCCGCTCGGCATCGGACACGCTGCTGCAGTCCATCGACCTCGCGGTGGCGGCCGAGGAGCTCGGCGTCGACGGCGCCTACTTCCGTGTCCACCACTTCGCCCGGCAGCTCGCATCGCCGTTCCCGCTGCTGGCCGCGGTCGGCGCCAAGACCAGCCGCATCGAGATCGGCACCGGCGTCATCGACATGCGCTACGAGAACCCGCTGTACATGGCCGAGGACGCGGGTGCAGCCGACCTCATCGCCGAAGGTCGCCTACAGCTCGGCATCAGCCGCGGATCGCCCGAGCAGGTCATCGAGGGCTACAAGTACTTCGGATATGTCCCACCGGAGGGCTCCACCGACGCCGACATGGCCCGCCAGCACACCGAGGTCTTCCTCCGCGTCATCGAGGGTGGCGGTTTCGCCCGCCCCAACCCGCGCCCGATGTTCCCGAACCCACCCGGCCTCCTGCCGGTCGAGCCGCAGTCACCCGGCCTGCGCGACCGGATCTGGTGGGGAGCCGGCACCCGCGCCACGGCCGAGTGGACCGCCCAACAGGGCATGAACCTGATGTCGTCGACGCTGCTCACCGAGGACACCGGTGTTCCGTTCCACCAGTTGCAGGCCGAGCAGATCCAGCGCTTCCGCAAGGCGTGGGCCGACGCCGAACACCCGCACGAGCCGCGGGTGTCGGTGAGCCGCAGCATCTTTGCGCTCGTCGACGACCGTGACCGCGCGTACTTCGGTCGCGGCGGCGCCGAGTCGGATCAGGTGGGCGTCATCGACAACACGGTCGCCCGCTTCGGCCGCAGTTACGCCGACGAGCCGGACAAGCTCATCGATCAGCTCCGCGAGGACGAGGCCATCGCGGCGGCCGACACCCTGCTGCTGACCGTGCCCAATCAGCTCGGCGTCGAGTACAACACCCACGTTCTCGAGTCGATCCTCACCCACGTCGCTCCCGCGCTCGGCTGGCGCTGAGCCGCCCTGCGCAGAATCGCGGTCAGTTACCCGGCTGGCCGGGCAGGCCCGCGCCGAGACCGCCGACATCGGTGATGGTCCAGCCACTGGCCTTGTCGAGGGTGATCGTGTAACTGGCGGTGACGGTCACGCCGTCCGGCGTCTGGCGGCTCTTGGAGTCCATGTCGACGAAAACGCGGACCACGTACTGGTTTCCGTTCGAGCTGGCGACGGTCGCGGCGAGCTTCTCCGCCGTGGACACGTACTGCATCTGGGTGAGCAGCGGTGCGACGACGTCCACCGCGGTGCCCATCTTCTCCTTGAGCTGTTGCGTCACACCGGTCTCGAGCGCCTTACGCCACGCGTCGATGTCCTGGTAGTCGACCTTCGACACGTTGAGCGCATAGTCGCCGGCGACCTTCTCGGCCTCGGTCTCGGTCGCGATCTTCGCGTTGACCGCGGCCAGTTCATCGGCGGAACCGTCGGTGGCCCAAAGGATTCCGAAGACCGCCGCCAGTACGACGGCGACCGCGGCCACTGCCGACACCGCGATCAGCGGGACACGCGCAGCCGGGGCGGCGCCGGACTTGCTGCCCGACTTGTTTTTCCCGCCCTTCTTCTTGCCGTTCTTGGCAGACGCGTTCTTGTCCTTACCGGACTTGTCCTTGGCGCCCTTGTCCTTCTTGGGCTTCACCGGCCCGTCGGCCCCGGCCTCGACCGGCTGCGCCTCGTCGAGTGCGACCGCCGACGATGCCGTTTCTGCGGACGTGTCCTCGGCGTGGTCGGCCCCTGCGGTCGGGTCGTCGTGGGTGCTCATCGGTACTCCTTGTACTGCTTGGGGTTGTAGATCATGATCCCGGCGCGGTCAGGGTGACACGCAGCCGGTCGCCGGGAAGGGAATGAATGGCGTGGTCGAGAAGGTCGGCGAGGTCGATCATGCCGACCAGCGGTCCGGTCGCCTTGGAGATGGGGCGAAGGATGCCACCGAGCGCGAGGAGGTCGGGCGACAGTTTCTCCAGCACCTCGACCAGCTGCTTCTGCTCGTCGCGCCAGGACCCCATCACCTCGCTGCCGCGCAGCTTCCGCGACGCGAAGAACAGGTACTCGTAGGACACGCCGAGGGACTCGCCGAACGCATCGAGCTGAGGCGGAGCAGCCATCATCGCCGGCTTCAGTTCGTCTGTCTTGGAGAGGATCTCGGTCATGTGATCGGTCAGCGCATCGAGATGCCCCTGCCGCGCCGTCAGCGTCATCAATAGGAGGTCGGCACCGCGACGCACCGCCGGGGTGACCGCGGACTCCACTCCGGTGACCGATTGCGAGAGCGTGTCGAGCAGGCTCGTCACCCGCTCGGGTTCGACTTGTTCGAGCATCGCCGAGGTGTCACCGAGGAGCTGCGCCACCGACGTCGGCACCTCGACAGTCTGCGTCAGGTGCGCGCCGTCCTCCAGCCACGGTCCACTGTCCGTGTTGGGCATGAAGGCGAAGACGGGCTCACCCAGCGACGACAGCTGCTCGATCTTCAGGTCCGTCGCGACCGGAACCCGTTGGTCGGCAGCGTAGGTCAGCGCAACACGTACCCCGCCGGTCCGTCCGGTGACCTCGTCGACCGTGCCGATGTTCACGCCGCGGTACACCACGTCGGAACCACTCTTCAGTCCGGACGAGTCGGTCAGGTCGACGGTGATGCTCGTGCGCTTCTCGATCGGATCGACGGCCAGCACCCCGATGAGGAGGTATCCGACGCCGAGGACCGTCGTCATGATCAGGGCGCCCGCCGAGAGCCATCCGGGGATTCGACTCATCGGACCGCCCCCACCATCTTCAACAGCAGGAAGGCGTTCGCGCTCACATCCTGCTCGGCCATGCTGACCTGCTTCACGTTGACGTTGGGCCCCAACAGGAACGGAACCAGTTTGTTCTTCGTGAACGACGTCACGGTGGCCGCATTGCCGTTCAGCTGATGCGGGCTCGCCGAGGGTTCCCGGATGAGCGGGGCGATCAGTTCGAGATTCTCCCGGACGTGAGGCAACCGCGGGATCAGCCATTCGAGACCGGTCGTCAGGGTGTTCACGTCGATCACCACGTTGAGAACCGCGCTCATGAACTGCGGGACGCGCTCCAGCCGGGTGCGGGCATGATCGGAGAAGATGAATCCCAGGTCGTCGCGCATCGCATCCAGTCGACTGCTCAGCTCGTCGGCCGCCTCGATGCTCCGTCCGAGAGAGTCCAGGTTGTCTGCCGACTCACGTACTGCCGCAGAACCGAATTCGGACAGACCACGCAGCTCCGCGACATCCGAGGGCAGGGTCTTGTTCAGCTCGGCGATGGCGTCCTGGAGACGGGTGACGCTCCCGGCGTTGACGAAGTCGGCCATGCGCGCCAGCACGTCCTCGATCTGCGGACCCGGATCGGTGTCGTCGAGGGCGACCACGTCACCGTCACCGAGGAGCTCCGGCCCCATCTCGACCGGCGGGATGAGAGCGATGTAGATGTCGCCGAGCATCGACGTCTGCCGCAGCTCGGCGCGCGTACCGCGCGGCAGCTCGACATCCTCGCTGACGTCGATGTGCGCGACCGCAGCCTCGTCGGTGAGCGTGATCGACCTCATCGAACCGACCTTCGCGCCGTTGCTTCGTACCTCGGCACCGGCGGGAAGACTCAGCAGCGAACTGAACTCGAGGTGGAGCCGGTAGGTCGGACCGCCCACACCGGTTCCCGGCATGACGTAGTTGCTGGGGTTGAACGAGCAACCGGCACAGACGATCACCGCGGCGAGGAGAACGCCGACCCATGAGGTCAGGCGACGACGCGACGAGGCGAAGCCGTGGGTCATCGGTGGCCTCCCAGGTCGTTCAGCAACAACTGCGGCAACGGGACGGTGATCGTCTTCGACGTCACCTCGCACCGGCTACCGGGGATCTTCTTGAGCGCTGCACACAACGCTCCCGCGTCGGCGCTCTTCACCGCGGCCTTGGGTGCGCGGTAGTCGACGCCGACACCACGCCCCGGACTTTCGATCATGCGGTGGAGCATCGTGAGGATTCCCGGGATCTTCCCGAGGATCTCCGGCGATTCCTCCGCCTGGGTACGCACCATGCTGACGATCGGCACCGACGCGTTGAGCACATCCATGATCAACGGGAAGTTCTCGTTGAAGAGCCGATCCAGCGGATCCAGTGCATCGGCGAGCTTCTCGACGATGGTCTTCACCAGACCCAGCATGTACTCGATCAGTGCCAGGCCGGGACCCAGCGTCTTGATGGTGGTGGACACGTTGTCCCAGTCGGCATCGACGAACTCGGTGAGCTCCGCGCTGTTCTCGATCAGGGTGCCGAACTCCCTCATGAAGGTGTCCGGGGACTCCATCAGGTTGCCGAGTTCACGCAGCTGCCGGTTGATCGTCGGTCCGAGTCCGCCCATCTCACGGTCGGCGCCCTCGAGCAGCGCCTGGAGTGGGAGGCGGCCCGACTCGTCGGCCGTGGTGATGTCCTTGAAGAACCGGGAGAGAACGAGTTCAACGCGTCCGGCACGCTGGTGGGCTCGGCGGTACGTGACTCCGGGATGCAGGTGCCGTCGAATTCGGTTCCGCCATCGGGGACTTCGGTGTTGACGAGCTCGACGCGACGATCGGTGAGGATCGAGGAGTTCACGATCGCCGCACCGACGTCACGGCCGAGGGTACGGTCGTCGATCGTCATGTCGACCTGCACCTGCGTGCCGCGCGGGGTCACCGATTCGACGGTTCCGATCTGGATACCGCGAATGGTCACTGCCGCACCCGGGTACAGACCGAATGAATTCTGGAAGGCCGCGCAGATGCCGTTGTCCGAACCGCTGTCGGTGCGGGTGAAGGCGACACTGCAGACGGCGACGACGGTGACGACGATCGTGAAGACGGCCAGCGTGCGACGTCTGGCCGGCGAGATCTTCTGCGGCTGTTGCGGTGTGGTCATCAGCAGATCCGTCCGGGAACGGGCAGGCAGACGTCGGGGAGTTCGGTGGTGAGGCCGCTCTGGTCGACGAGGGCCTTGCCCTCCGGACCGGCGAGCTCGCCGAGGCTGAGCAGCGTGGCGCGCAACTGGTCGACGACCTGTGTGGACCAGTCCTCCATCTCCTTGCTCAGGTTCCTGGCCTCGACCACCGGCCCGAGCAGCGGCTCGATCTTCTGCTGGTAGGGACCCGAGAGGAAGTCGAAGACGACGCCGACGAGGACCGAGGTCGAGTCCGCGAAGATCTTGGTCTCGGTCGCCGACGCCATCGTCGACGGCCCGAGGACCGCATACGCCCGGATCACTTCGGTGATCAGCGCCTTGTTGTCGAGCACCGCGCCCACGTATTCGTTGGACAGCGACAGCAGGTCGGTGATCTGGTTCTTCTGCTCCGCGAACAGTTCGATGATGCGCTGCATGTTGGTCACCGTGCTGCGCACCGATCCGGGTGCGCCGGCGAGGGCATCCGACGACGCGGACATCGCATCTCGTAGTGCCCTGGTGTCGATCTCGTCGGTCACCTCGACCGCGCTCTTGACGAGGTCGTTGACGAGGAACGGCACCGCCGCCCGCGACTGTGGGATCGGTTCACGCAGTGGGTTGGTACCCGAGGGCATCATCGCGAGGTACAGACCGCCGACCGGGGTCAGCATCCGCACGCTCACCGACGTCGTATCCCCCACGAAGACATCGTTCTTCACGGTGAACTCGACGTCGACGTGGTCGTCTTCGAGAGTGAGCCCGAGGACCTTGCCGACCGGGATGCCGGCCACGCGAACGGTGTCACCCGCGCGGAGGTTACCCGACTCGCTGAGCTGCAGATGGAAGGTCTGGTTGCCCGGTGGCTTGAGGTACAGGATGCCCGTCGTCGCGATGACGATCGCGACGACGGCGATACTGATGGCCGCCCACCACATCTGGGATCTGCTCGACGCATATTCCGAGCCGATCAGGGTCTTGCTCCTGGTGTCGCTCATCGGTCCCCCTTGCACACCGTGAGGGCTCGGCCGTTCATGAGCACCGTCGCGGCAACGGGCATCGAGAAGGTCCCGTTGCTGCACGACGACGCCGGATTCGCCTTCGGGATGAGCTGATTCAGCCCCTCGAGCACGCCCGGCAACATCGACAGCGACTTCACCGCCGCGGTGGTGTCCGGGATGACCTCGGAGATCTTCTGCGTCACATCATCGGTGGTGCCGGTCGCCCCGAGGCCCATCAGCGAGAGGGCATCGGTGACCCGCAGGATCTCGGAGAGTTCGATCGAGCCCTTGCCCATCAGGGACAGGAACTCCTCCATACGGGTGGCGATGGGGATGAAGATCGAGTGGAAGACCTTGAGGATCGCGGCGAGATTCTCGGAGCGGCCGTTGATCTCCTTCGAGATCCGTTCCAGGTTCCCGACGATCGTCTCCATCACCGCGGTCCGGTCACTGGCGTAGGAGGTGAGCAGCGAGACGTCCTTGAGCACCGGCGTCATGTCGCTGCTCCCACCGTCGATGAGTGCGACCAGGTTGGTCGCGAGACGGTTGTAGACCTCGGGATCGGCCGCGCTGAGCAGCGGGCGCAGGCCGTTGAACACCGTGGTGATGTCGAAGGAGTCCGCGGTGTTGGTGACGAGTGCGCCGTCGGCTACCGCCGGCGCGGCCTCCTCGCCCCGGATGAGCTCGATGTAGCGCTGCCCGGTCAGGTTCTGGAATCGGATGGACAGCTTGTCCGAGGTACGCAGTCGGTGTTCGTCCTGGATGTGGAAGGAGACCTCCGCACGGGCGTCGTCGGTCAGGTCGATCCCGGTCACCTTGCCGGTCTGGACACCGCGCAGACGGACGTCGGCGTTCTGGGTCAGACCGAAGACGTCGCCGAACGTGGCACGGTAGTCCACGGTCTGGCCGGCCACGGGACGCTGGATGGCCTGCACGATCAGGGTGATGATGAGCGCGGCGGCAACACCGAGGATGGCGAGCCGGATGGCGGCTTGGCGTGGACTCTTCACCGCTGTTCCCTCTCCGTCGGTGCTTCCGTGGTCTTCGCCAGTGCGGCCAGGGGTTGTCCGAATGCCGGGAATCCCTGCAGGAGGATCTCGGTGTCGAGGTCGACGCGGTCGCCACGACGATGCAGTGCCCCGTCGGCGCCGTCGAGCAGGCGCTCGACCTTGGCCGGCGTGATGCCTTGCAGCCCTTGGTTGAGCGGGACGATCAGGTCGAGCATCACGTCCATGAGACCGGCCATCGGGGCGAGCGCGCCCACGAGACGCCCGGCGAACGAGAAGACCAGGTTCGAGACCTCGACGATCGTGCCGTTGGCCAGTTCGACCTGAGCCGGATCGTCGAGATCCTCGACCGAGGCCAGCGAGTTCAGGATGCCGATGGCCGACGGGGTGAACACCGCGGCTCCCTCGGAGGCATTGGCGATCTTGGGCAGCAACTCACCCATCGACAGGTTCATCTTGCGCTGCATGGTCCGCAGCATCACCAATCCGGATGCCATCAGCGGCGCCGACGCGGCGGTGAGCTCGGCACCGGCGTCGAGTGAGGTCGCGAGGTCACGATTGACGACGTCGATCATCAGTCGTCCCGAGTCCCGCATGATCGTCGTGATGGTGTCGTCGGACGCCCCGTTGCCGAGATCGAGAACTTCCGCGGGACGCAACGGGTCACCGGATCCGGTGGGAACCAGTTCGACTGCCGTCGAACCGAACACGGTGCCCGAGATGAACCGGACGTCGAGCTCGTCGGACAGTTCGCCGAACCGCTCGTCATCGACCGAGAGGGTGATCAGCTGACGACCCGGCCCGTGCGGACGATGGTCGACGACCTCGCCGACCGTGAGACCGTGCAGCCGGACGGGTGTCGCTTCTCCCACACCGTCGCCGAGGTCGGAGACCACCAGGGCGAATCGCACGCCGTCGGCGGGAGCCGGCGTGACCTTCTGCCACACCACGACCGCGAGGACCGCAACAAGCGCGAGGACGACGAGACCACGGATGCGGTATCCGCGGATGCTGGGTTCACGATGCGAGCTCATGCTCCTCACCCCGCGAAATCGATTGACGATTCGAGACCCCACATCAGCAGGGTGAGGACCATGTCGCAGACGGTGATCGCGACAAGACTGGCGCGGATCGCCCGGCTCGATGCCACGCCGACGCCCTCGGGCCCGCCGGACGCGTAGAAGCCCTGGTACGCGTGTACGAGGGTGACCACCACGACGAACACCGCGACCTTGATCAGTGAGTACACGAGGTCGACGGGCTGCACGAACATGTCGAAGTAGTGCTGATAGGCGCCGGTCGCCTGGCCTTGGACCGCGGTGACCGTGAGTTTCGTGGTCGCGAAGCCGAGCGCGAGCGCGATCAGGTAGGCGGGGATCACGGTCAGCACCGAGGCGATCACGCGCGTCGACACCACATACGGCACCGGATCGATCGCCTGTGCCTCGAGGGCGTCGATCTCCTCGGAGATCCGCATCGCGCCGACCTCGGCGGTGATCCGGCACCCGGCCTGTGCGGCGAATCCGACCGCCGCGATCAGGGGCGCGAACTCACGGGGGTTGGCCAGCGCCGACATGGCCCCGGCGAGCGGACCGACACCGAGCATGTCGAGAACCTCGAAGCCGATGATGCCGATCATCGCGCCGGAGACGACGCCCATGAGCGCGAGCACCGGTGCCACACCGCCACCGACGATGACCGCGCGTCCGTTGCCCCAGGCGAGGCCGGTGAAGATCTCGGTGGTCTGACGACGGTGTTTGGCCAGCGCATGCCCGACACCGCGCAGCGCCATCCACACGAAATGGAACTGGCGTCCCAGAGCGTCGACCGGTTCCCACGCGCGCTCGATCGAGCGCGTCCAGCCGAACCCGCGACGCCGGTACACGGCGGGTTCGTTGATCTCGGTGCTCAGCGACTATCAGTCACCTCGACCCAACACTTCTTCGCGGCATCACTTGTACTACCCGTCAGAGGAATCGAATGGGAACGAACATCATGGTCAGCTGGGTCAGCGCGAGGTTGATGACGACGCAGGCCAGGATGCCCAGCACGACTGCGGCATTCACGCTGTCGGCGACACCCTTGGGCCCGCCCTTCGCCTCCAGCCCGCGGTGGCAGGCGATGGCCGCCACGACGAAACCGAAGACCACCGCCTTGCCGAGGCAGATCAGCAGGTCAGTGATCGACGCGAAGCTGCCGAACGACAACCGGTACGAGCCGGGTGCGACGCCCTGACCCAGGGCGGCAACGGCAAAGCTGGAGAGAATGCTCATCAAGATCACGAGCACCGAGAGCGCCGGCGCCACCACCGACATCGCCACGAGGCGTGGTGCGACGAGACGCTGGTGAGGGTCGATGCCCATGGTGCGCAGGGCGTCGATCTCGTCGCGAATCGTCCTGGCGCCCAGGTCCGAGGCGATGGCGGAACCGCCGGCTCCGCCGACGAGCAGTGCCGTGGCCAGCGGCGCGATCTGCTGCATGACCCCCATACCGCCGACGGCGCCGGCCATCGAATTGGCGCCGACGTTGGACGCGACGCTGCCGATCTGGACCGCGATCACGACCCCCATCGGGATGGAGATGAGGATCGCCGGCCAGAGTGAGACCGACACGAAGAACCAGCCCTGAACGAGACTCTCGCGCAGGGGGAATCGGCCGGTCACGATCTCGGCAACGGCAATCGCCGACGACCGCGTCGTCATCCGGATCAGTCGGCCGAACGTGCGGACCGATCCGAGCACATAGGTGACGGGACCCGAACGCGCGACCCCGATGCTCGCAGTGCTCACGACACCCCCGTCAACTGCGCTCCGACACTCCCCCCGGCCACGAAATGTGACCGAACGCACGAAGCATAGGGAGCCGGGATCCTGCCGGGCAAGCCTGATAAGTCACGTGCCACAAGATTCGGGCCCCGAAACTGACCGTCGAGTAGATAGGACCGCGCACACGTTCGAACCGCCTTGGCCGCACGGTTTTTCAGCGGCCGCAGCACCTGGCCTGCGGGTTCACTCCGACCCCAGACTCTCGCCGCCGTCCAAATCCGACATCACGCGTAGTCACATCGAACCCTCGACTGTGTTCTCGGTCTCATTTCCCGACGGCGGCCCGTTCGGCTCACCTCGGCAGGTCCCGGGAGTGCCGTCGTGCGGTCCGGCGACGCGACATGGGGCATCGAATGCGAGCTCGGCGAAACCGCCACGCGAACCTGCGACACTCCCCTAACGTCACGACCTACCCCCATCCCCACCCCCATCCATAGGAGACTCACCCATGTCCGAAGTGATCGTCGTCGCCACCATCTCGCCCAAGGCCGGCGAGGAGCAGGCCGTCCGCGATGCTGTTCTGGCCGCCATCCCCCAGGTGCACGGCGAACCCGGCTGCGGGAAGTACGCACTGCACGAGGCGACGGGCGACTCGACCGATCTCGTGATGATCGAACGCTGGGAGTCGTTCGAGGCACTGTCGACGCACGGCAGCGCACCGGCGCTGACCGAACTCGGCAAGAAGATCGGCCCGCTGCTGGCCGGCCCGCTCGACGTGAAGACGTTCAGCGCCGTTCCCGCTGGTGACGCGGACAAGGGCGCCATCTGACACCCTGACGCGACAACGCCCTCGCCCGAATCCACTCGGGCGAGGGCGCCTGAACCTCTCGAATCCCCGGCGCCTTGTTGATTCAGCGGACAGGCACGTGCTAGACCGGTATAACGATCGTTAGATAAAGTGACCGGCGCCATGCGGTGCTCGGTCACGTCCGCGACACCACATGCTCGAGAGGAAACCTTCATGCCCGAAGCCGTCATCGTCGACGTAGTCCGCCTCGCATCCGGAAAGGGCAAGCCCGGTGGCGCCCTGTCGGAGACCAAGCCGGTCGAACTGCTCGCCCACGTGCTGCGCTCGCTCGTCGAGCGCAACGACATCGACCCGGCCATCGTCGACGACGTGATCGGCGGCTGCGTCGGCCAGGCGGGCGAGCAGGCGCTCAACATCTCGCGTACCGCACTGCTGTCGGCCGGTTTCCCGGAGTCCGTCCCGGCGACCACCGTCGACCGCCAGTGCGGATCGAGCCAGCAGGCCGCCCACTTCGCCGCACAGGGCATCATCGCCGGCGCCTACGACGTCGTCATCGCCGCCGGCGTCGAGTCGATGAGCCGCGTGCCCATGGGCTTCTCCACCGCCGGCCGCAGCCCGTACGGTCCGAGCATCGAGGCCCGTTACCCGGAAGGCCTTGTCAACCAGGGTATTTCGGCCGAACTGGTGGCCGCGAAGTGGAAGTTCGACCGCGAGGCACTCGACACCTTCGCCGCGCAGTCCCACCAGCGCGCCGCTGCCGCCGCTGCCGATGGCTTCTTCGATCGCGAGATCCTGCCCATCGACGTGGTCAACGCCGCGGGTGAGACGTTCACGCACAAGGTCGACGAGACCGTGCGCGCCTCCACCACCGCCGAGGGACTGACCGGGCTCAAGTCGTCGTTCTACAACGAGGATCTGGCCAAGCGGTTCCCGGAGATCAACTGGCACATCACCCCGGGCAACTCCTCGCCGCTCACCGACGGCGCATCCGGTGCCCTCATCATGAGCGACACGATGGCGTCGAAGCTGGGCCTGACCCCGCGCGCCCGTTTCCACTCGTTCTCGGTCGCCGGCGACGACCCGATCTTCATGCTGACCGCACCCATCCCGGCCACCCACAAGATCCTCCAGCGTTCGGGGCTGTCCATCGAGGACATCGACGCCTACGAGGTCAACGAGGCGTTCGCGTCGGTCCCGATGGCCTGGGCCCAGGAGTTCGGCGCCGATCCCGCCAAGCTGAACCCGCGCGGCGGTGCCATCGCCCTGGGTCACGCACTCGGTTCGTCGGGCACCCGCCTGCTGGGCACCCTGGTCAACCACCTGGAGGCAACCGGCGGCCGCTACGGCCTGCAGACCATGTGCGAAGGCGCCGGCATGGCCAACGCCACCATCATCGAACGTGTCTGAGGCAGCCAAAACCGCTGCTGCCAAACGGTTCACGATCGACACCGAGGGACACGACTGGCGGCGGCGCGAACCCGTGCCGCTGCCGTCGACCCTCGTCGCGGCGAAGCACGCGTTCTACGAGCGCGGGTTTCACGGGACCTCGATCCGCGACATCGCCTCGCGGGCCGGGGTCTCCCTGCCGACGCTCTACTACCACCACGACAACAAACTCGGCATCCTCGTGGAGTTGCTCGAAGCGGCGATGACCTCGGTCCTCGCCTGGGTCGGAGCAGCCATCGAGGAGGGACGTACGCCGAGCGAGAAGCTGTCGAACGCGATCGAGTCCATCGTCCTGCACATGACCAGCGACCTCGAGCTGGCCAGTGTCGCAAGCGAGTTCCGTCATCTCGACCCGGAGGACCCGCGCCGCGAGCCCTACATCGCGATGCGGACCGAGACCGAGACCATGCTCGCCGACGTCATCCAGGCGGGCCTGGAATCGGGCGAGTTCCGGTTCGACCAGGACGTCAAGGACGTCCTGCGCTACCTGTTCGGCGCCTGCCAGGCGGTGACCACCTGGTACCGCCCGTCCGGTGCGCGGACACCCGCCGAGGTCGCGGCGTCCTACGCCCTGATCGCGCTGCGGGTCGTCGGCGCGCAGGGCACGAACGACGACTGACACATCCATCGCAGACTCACGAAAGGGAGAAAAGCCATGAAACGCACCATCTTCGAAGCCGAACACGAGGCCCTGCGGGAAACCGCGCGTCAGTTCCTGATCCGCGAGTGCCTCCCCTACAACGACGAATGGACCAAGGCCGGTCAGGTCGACCGTGAGATCTTCAAGAAGGCCGGCGACGCAGGCCTCCTGGGCTTCAACATCCCGGAGGAGTACGGCGGCGGTGGCGCGATGGACGACTTCCGCTTCAATGCGGTCGTCGTCGAGGAGTTCGCCAAGTTCGACGGCGCAGCTCCCGGCCTCAGCCTCCAGAACGACGTCGTCGCACCGTACTTCGTCCACCTGGCCAACGACGAGCAGAAGAAGCGCTGGATGCCGGGTATCGCCACCGGTGAGACGATTCTCGCCGTCGCGATGACCGAGCCGGGCGCCGGTTCCGACCTCGCCGGCATCAAGACCTCGGCGAAGCTGGACGGCGACCACTACGTCCTCAACGGCAACAAGACCTTCATCTCGTCGGGCATCAACTCCGACCTCGTGGTCGTGGTGTGCCGCACCAACCCGGACCCCGAGGCCGGCCACGAGGCGTTCTCGCTCCTCGTCGTCGAGCGCGGCATGGAAGGCTTCGAGCGCGGTCGCAAGCTCGACAAGATGGGCCTCAAGGCGCAGGACACCGCCGAGCTGCACTTCAACAACGTGCGCGTCCCGGTCGAGAACCTACTCGGCCAGGAAGGCATGGGCTTCTACCACCTCATGCAGAACCTGCCCTCCGAGCGTCTGTCGATCGGCATCGGTGCGATCGCCGGCGCCCGCGCCATCTTCGACGAGACCCTGCAGTACACCAAGGACCGCAAGGCATTCGGCCGTCCCATCGGCACCTTCCAGGCGAACCGCTTCACGCTCGCCGAGATGGCCACCGAGCTGGACATCGCCGAGGTCTACATCGACCGCTGCCTGCAGGGCGTGCTCGACGGTGAGCTGAACGCCGTCGACGCCTCCAAGAACAAGTGGTGGTGCACCGAGCTCGCCAAGCGCGTCATCGACAGCTGCCTCCAGCTGCACGGCGGCTACGGCTACATGAACGAGTACCGCGTGGCCCGCGCCTACACCGATGCCCGCATCCAGACGATCTTCGGTGGCACCACCGAGATCATGAAGGACATCGTCGGCAAGAGCCTGGGCGTCTGACCCCGAGAGCACGGACGAAGGCCGGTGGCTCACGCGAGAAGCGTGGGCCACCGGCCTTTGTCGATCACTGACCGTGTTCGGCGCCCGCGGCCATCAGAAGTTCGACGACCTGCGCGACCGCGGTTCGGGCGCGCGGCCGCACCAAGGCCTCGTACACCCGTGCCGCCCGAACTCCCTTGAGTTCCAGCCGCTTCACGCCCGGGTGACGAACCGCGAACCGCGGCATCAACGCGATCCCATGACCTCCGGCGACGAGCGCCTCGATGGTGGTGAAGTCCAGCATGCGTTGCGTCACCCGGGGCGCGACACCGGTCACCGCCGAGATCGACTGCAGCACATCGTCGACCGGGAAACCCTCGACGCTGATCCAATCGTGTTCGGCGAGCTCGGACACCGCCACCTCGTCGGCCTCGGCGAGCGGACTGTCGACGGGGACGATGACGTCGACCGGTTCACGCATCAGCTCGGCGACCCGCACCCGAGACCGGTTGACGGCGGGTGCCCGTTCGTCCCGGTGGGTCACGACGATGTCGAAGTCCGCAAGAGCCGGAGCTGCACCCGGGTATCCGACGTCGAGGTGAAAGGCGTGCACCTCGATCCCGGACTCGGTGGCGCGATCGAGGACGGTCGGCAACAGCAGCGTCGAGCCCGACGGGAACATCGCCAGCCGCACGCGAGCCCGGCCCGACCGATACGACGCCATCTCTTCCTGGGCCCGCTCGACGGCGGCGATCACCTCGTCGGCCCGCAGCACCAGCGCGCGGCCCGCCTCGGTCAGCCGGATGCGCCGCCCGTCGGGTTCGAACAGCGGCACGCCGGCCTCGTCGGCGAGGACCTTGAGTTGCTGCGAGACCGCCGACGGCGTCATGTGCATCGCGTCGGCGACCGCACCGATCGACTCACGATCGGCAAACTCACGCAGCAACCGCAGCCGGCGGACCTCCATGCGCCAAAGGTACCGATACTCGACCGAACCACCCTGTGGAATGTCTCCACCACCGAAACGGTTGTTGTGACCATGGCATCACAAGACGTAACCATCGAAACCTTCGAAGACACCATCTCCAAGGACGGCATCGTCCTGCTCGACTTCTGGGCGAGCTGGTGTGGACCGTGCCGCATGTTCGCCCCGGTCTTCGAGAAGGCGTCGGAAGCCCATTCCGACATCTTCTTCGGCAAGATCGACACCGAGGCACAGCAGCAGCTCGCCGGAAGCCTTGGCATTCAATCGATTCCGACGCTGATGGCGTTCCGCGACGGCATCCTCGTGTTCAACCAGCCGGGCGCGCTGCCCGCTGCACAGCTCGAGGAACTGATCGGCGCGGTCGAGGCGCTCGACATGGACGACGTCCGGGCGAAGGTCGCAGCCGCTCAGAAGTGACGGGCTGAGCTCGACCCCCGGATGGATTGTTCAGTAGATCTGAACAATCCATCCGTTTGAATTCGATTGTCCTTCATCACCACGCCTCGGACGATGGTGTGCATGTCCACTCGTGACCGGTTGCTCGCCCTCGGCGTCGTGTTCTTGTGGGGACTGAATTTCGTCGCGATCCACCTCAGTCTCGAGCACTTTCCGCCGTTCTTCCTGGCTGCGCTGCGTTTCGCGGTCATGGCGATCCCGGTCGCCCTGTTCGTCCGGTTCCCGAAGGTCCGCCTCAAGTGGTTCCTGGTCTACGTGGCGGGCTTCGGAACCGTGCAGTTCATGTTCCTGTTCCTGGCGATGACCCTGGGTATGCCGGCCGGGCTCGCCTCGCTGGTGCTGCAGACATCGGCGCCCTTCACGGTGATCCTGGGGGTGCTGTTCCTGCGTGAGCGGATGACGTTCGCCCAGGTCGTGGGCCTTCTGGTCGCCGTCGGCGGCATGGGCCTGATCGCCGTCGACCGCGCCACCGGCAGCGATATCGGTGTGGCCGCCCTCCTCCCCATCGGTCTCACCATCCTGGGTGGCCTCAGCTGGGCGATCGGCAACATCGGCGGGCGCCTGGCCCAGCCCGACGACTCGTTCCGCATGACACTGTGGATGGCCGTCGTCGCGACCCCGCCGCTGTACCTGGCGAGCCTGATCATCGAAGGCCCGGCCGCGGGCTTCGACTCACTGATGGCGATCGGCACCGAGACAGGGCTACGTGCGCTCGGCGGACTCGTCTACCTGGCCGTCTTCGGCACCCTCGTCGGCGCCGGCCTGTGGACCATGCTCCTGAGCCGCAACGACGCCAGCAGGGTGTCGCCGATGTCGCTGCTCGTGCCCGTCGTCGGCATCAGCGCATCCTTCGCCTTCCTCGGCGAGGTTCCGACGGTCGGCGAGATCGTCGGAGCGGTGATCGTCGTCAGCGGTTGCGCGGTCGGCGTGATGGCGCGCCCGCGGTCGCGCAGGCGTCACCGAGCACCAGCCGTGGCCACGGTCACGCGCACTGCATCGGAAGGCGATGCCGACCACGCGTGCGTCGGGGCGATCGCGCCCGGACGTCAGCCGGCGATCGACTGCTGATCCGCCGGCGGAGCCCCGTCGAGTGCTCGCCGGACCTCCGCACACATCCGGTCCACCGCCGCGCGGGCGCCCGGGCTGATCAGGGTCATGTTGACGAACCCGTGGATCATCGAACCCTCCCGCCGCAGCGTGACGGGGACCCCTGCTTCCTCGAGCCGTTTCGCGTAGGCGAGGCCCTCGTCGCGCAACGGGTCGAAGCCGGCGACGATGACAAGTGCCGGCGGCAGTCCGCCGAGGTCGTCGGCGAGCAGTGGCGAACAGCGCGGGTCGCTGCGCTGTTCGAGGTCGGGGACGTAGTGGTCGTTGAACCACTCGATACCGTCCGTGGTCAGGAAGAACCCGGTCGCGAACTCACGTCGCGACGGGGTCTGCGCGGAGAGATCGGTGACGGGGTAGATGAGCAGCTGGAAGACCGGCGTCACCGGTTCGTCCCGGACCAGCCGGGCCACCACGGTGGCCAGGTTCCCGCCCGCACTGTCACCGGCGACGACGATGCGCCGCGGATCGAGCCCCCACCGGGGAGCAACGTCGACGGCGAAGTGCCAGGCCGCCACCGCGTCCTCCACCCCACCGGGAAACGGATGCTCCGGCGCGAGCCGGTACTCGACCGACAGGACGTCGAGTCCCGTGCCGTGGGCGAGACGGCGCACGAAGGTGTCGTGGCTGATGCGGCTGCCGGTGACGAATCCGCCGCCGTGGAAGTAGACGAGCAGCCCGCCCGACTCGGTCGACGACCGGTACCGCGTGGCCGGGATCGGACCGGCGGGACCGTCGATGACGAGGTCTTCCTCCACCGCCATGGGCGGCAGGTTCTCGGCCATCGACGCACCACTCTCGTCGGTCGCCGAACGCGACCGGGCGACCTCACCCTGGAACGGATCCAAGCCGGGAACGTGTTGATTCGCCCAGCCGATCGCGGCGAGCTCGGGCGCAACCCGCTCGCCATCGGAGTTGACCGACGCCCGCCGCCCGAGCGCCGACAGTGCGGCGCCGGGAATCCTCCCCGCGGCCAGCAGCACGCCACGCTGGATTCGTGCGGGCAGGGACAAACGCAGATAAGTGTCGCGGCTCACAGTCGCAGAGCCTACTTGCTGGTCGCCGGTCGGCACGAGCAACCCGAAGATCGACCCTGTGGAACACTCGTGACCATGCCCGACCGTCCATCGTCCGCCGGATCCGTATCTCCCCGGAGCAACCGCGTGCCCGCCCGCACCTCGGTCGCGCTGGTCGCGGCTGCGGCCGCCCGCTGGGCATCGCGTACCGCGGGACGCGGCAAGGGTTCGATGATCGGCGGACTCGTCGCCGCCAAGATCGATCCCGACATCATGCGTCGTCTCGCGGCCGGCAAGCACACCGCGATCATCACCGGCACCAACGGCAAGTCGACGACCACGCGGATGACCGCCGCGGCGATGGCCGAACTCGGCGAGGTCGCCACTCAGGCCGACGGCGCCAACATGGACGCCGGCATCATCGCCACCCTCACGCTCAGCCGCACCGCGCCGCTGTGTGCACTCGAGGTCGACGAACTCCACGTGCCCCACGTCAGCGATGCGGTGGACCCCGAGGTGCTGGTCCTGCTGAACCTGTCGCGCGACCAGCTCGACCGGGTCGGCGAGATCAACATGATCGAACGACGACTCCGCGAGGGCATCGCCCGCCATCCCTCGACCACGGTCATCGCCAACTGCGACGACGTGCTGGTGACCTCCGCTGCCTTCGACGCCCCCGACGTGGTGTGGGTGGCCGCCGGCGCCGGCTGGGTCGGCGACTCGGTGAGCTGTCCCCGCACCGGCGAACCGATCGTGCGGTCCGGGGAGGGCTGGCAGTCGACCGGCGACGAGAACTTCCGTCGGCCCGCGCCCGACTGGTGGTTCGACGACGAGAACATCTACGGGCCCGACGGTTTCTCCGCTCCCCTGACCCTCGCCGTCCCCGGCCGGGCCAATCGTGGCAACGCGACGCAGGCGGTGGCAGCCGCCGTCGCGATGGGAGCCGACCCGGGCAAGGCCGCCGCCGCGGTCGGAACCGTCGGCGAGGTCGCCGGGCGCTACGGCATCCACCAGATCGGAAACCATTCCGTCCGAACACTTCTCGCGAAGAACCCGGCGGGCTGGCAGGAGGCCTTGTCGATGATCGACCAGGACGCCGACGGCCTGGTGATCGCGGTGAACGGCCAGGTTCCCGACGGCGAGGATCTCTCCTGGCTGTGGGACGTGCGGTTCGAGGCGTTCGAGACGATGCAGGTGGTGGCCGCCGGCGAGCGGGCCGCCGACCTGTCGGTGCGTCTGCTCTACGCGGGCGCCGAGCACACCACGATCCCCGATCCGATGGCCGCGATCGCCTCGTGCCCACCGGGGCGGGTCGAAGTGCTCGCCAACTACACCGCGTTCCGCGATCTGGGGATCGCCATGGAACGGGCGGAACGTGCACGGAGGGCCGAACAGTGAGCGAGTCGACGCTGCGCATCGGGCTGATCCTGCCCGATGTCATGGGCACCTACGGCGACAGCGGCAACGCCCTCGTCCTCAAGCGCCGCGCGATCATGCGCGGCATCGACGCCGAAGTCGTGCACATCACGCTCGACGACCCGGTTCCCGATTCACTGGACGTCTACACCCTCGGTGGCGCCGAGGATTACGCCCAGCGCCTCGCGACCCGGCACCTGTCCCGCTATCCCGGCCTGCAGCAGGCCGCCGCGGCGGGCCGCCCGGTCCTGGCGATCTGTGCCGCCATCCAGGTGCTCGGCCACTGGTACGAGACCTCGGCGGGCGAACGGGTCGACGGCATCTCGCTGTTCGACCTGACGACGACGCCGCAGGCGAAGCGCAGCATCGGCGAGCTGATCACCGAACCGACTCTGGCCGCGCTCACCCAGCCGCTCACCGGTTTCGAGAACCACCGCGGCGGAAGCGCATTGGGCTCAGACGCCGCACCTCTCGGTCGCGTCAGACACGGCGTCGGCAACGGGGTCGGCGACGGCACCGAGGGCGTCGTACAGGGCAGCGTGATCGGCACCTACATGCACGGTCCGGCACTGGCCCGCAACCCGGAGCTCGCCGATTACCTCCTCGCCACCGCGATGGGCGTCGAATCGCTTGCGCCGCTGGACCTTCCCGAGGTAGCCCGGTTGCGCAAGGAACGGCTCGCGGCCGGGCGCCGGCGGTAGGACAACAAGCTCACTGCCCCAGAGCGATCCCCGCCGACTTCGCCGCCCGCTGCAACACCTCGACGAGCATGTCGACGGTCAGCCGCCCGGTGAAGGTGTTGTGCTGGCTCACGTGATAGCACCCGAACACCTCGAGAGTCGCGTCGCCGCGGGTCAGGATCGTCGACGCCCCGTGCCCGAACTTCGGTGTCGGACGTGGCACCGTCCAGCCGAGCGCACCGAATGTGCGCAGCGCCGACTGCCAACCGAAAACCCCGAGCGTGATCACCGAACGCACTGTCGGAGCGAGCAGTTCGAGCTCGCCGTGCAACCAGTACGAACACCGGTCCCGTTCCTCTACGGTCGGTTTGTTCTGCGGCGGAGCGCAATGCACGGGTGCGGTGATCCGCGTACCGAACAGCTCCAGCCCGTCATCCATCGCCACCGAATGCGGTTGATTCACCAGGCCGGCGAGATACATGGCGGAGAACAGGAAATCGCCGCTCTGGTCGCCGGTGAACATCCGGCCGGTGCGGTTGCCGCCGTGTGCGGCAGGTGCAAGACCGACGATCAGCAACCGCGCGTCGGCCGGTCCGAGGCCGGGCACCGGACGCCCCCAGTACTCCTGGTCGGCGAACGCGCGACGCTTCTCCCGCGCCACCTGTTCACGCCACTCGACGAGCCGCGGGCATGCGCGACAGTCGATCAGGTGCGCATCGAGCTCCGCGAGATCGCGGAACCGCCGTCGAGTGTCCATATCCGACAGTAACCGCGAGCCGCGACCGGCCGGTCAGTCCAGTAGGACGCACCGTTCGCGGGTGCGGTCGACGGCGAACCAGCCTCGTTCGAACTCCTGCCACTGTCGCAGGTGTGCCCGCGACTCCTCGCCGTCCCGCGCGACGGCCCGCTCCAGACGCTCCGCCTCGGTTCCACCGTCGAGCCACAGGGCACGTGTCAACCGGCCGGCGATGCGACGCCGCGCCGACGAGACGCCTTCGATGATCAGTAGTGGCTGCCATTCGATCCACACATGCGGGCCCGGCGTCGCACGGCCGTCGCGCCAGACCCGAGGACGGTAGCGGTAGTCGCGGCGTCGGACGAAGGAATGCAGGACATCGGCCTCCAGCTCGGGCCACCACGCGACCGGGTCGTCCCAGGTCGCGAAGTCGTCGGTGCGCACCAGCGTCACGCCGACCCGCGGTCTCGCAACCGGGCGACCAGCAGATCCGCGACCGTCGACTTCCCCGCGCCCGACGGCCCGTCGATCGCGACGATCCCCGAGTCGAGCCCCGCAGCGAGCTCGGCGATTCGCGCGCCGACCTCGGGCGCGACGCGGTCGGGTGCCGTCACCAAGCCGTCGCGCCCACGGTCAGGCTCGGCGGGAACCGGGTCAGCGAGGCCGTGATCGGCGCCTCCGGAACCCGGGTCACCGCCGTCCGTCCGGTCCTCAGGTATTCGGCGATCGCGGCGTCGAGTGGCCGGTTCCCGCGGCCGAGCTGGGCGTGGTCGCCTCCGCCGACGGTGATCAGGTGGCTGCCCATCCGGCGTTGCATGACCAGACTTCCGCGGTACGGCGTCTGCGGGTCCCCGACGCTCTGGATCTGCAACGGCCGTACGGCGAGTCCCCGATCCCTGATCTGGATCGGACGGGCGACCGGGGCTGCTCCGGCACAGGCCATCCCCGAGCGGTAGACGAGTCCCGGCGCCTCGAACGGGTCGGCGGTGACGTAGCCGGTGATGAACGCCGAAAGGCTCATCGACGGATCCGCGGGCACCTGGTTCTCGTTGCACAGGACGGCCGCCTGCATGTCCTGTGAGACCGTCGCCGCTTCGAGGACCGCGGGCGAGGGCTTGGCGAACGTCCCGGGGGCGCCGGCCGTCAACATCGCGATGACCGGCCAGAAGTTCCGATCGGGCGCAAACGCCCGCGTCAGGACCAGAAGTCCCGAATTCGCTTGCACCGAACCAGGTGTCAGCAGCGTCGCGACGAAGTTCTCGAACCGAGCGCGCACATCGGCGGTCAGGTCGGTACCGGCGATGTACTGTTCGGCGACGGCGCGGAGCCCCGGCGGAACGTCCCCGACCTGCGCCGGCGGTGCGACCAGCGACGGCGGGACACCCGCCTCGGCGCTGACGCGGTTGCTCCACTTCCGGTACACGGCGAGCGGAGTGGTTCCCAGATGGTAGACGTGATCGTGGCGGGCGATCCACGCCATCATGGCGTGGACACGGGCCTTGTAGCCGGGGGTCTGTACATCGAGCAGGCCGTTCCACACCACGCCCGGATCGAATCCGGAATCGAGGACCATGCGGTCCACCCGCTGGGGGAACAGCGTCGCGTAGGTCGCGAAGAGCAATGTCCCGTACGAGACCCCGTACAGACTGATCTTGGTCTCGCCCAGCCGGCGCCGAACCACCTCGATGTCACGCGCGGTGTTCTCCGTCGTCAGGGTCGCTCCCAGACCGGGCGTCCGCCGCGCACACCGTTCGCGATTGAGTTTTCCTACAGCGGTGAGGATTTCGGGTTCCGCGCCGGTGATCGGAGCACACTTCAGTGGCGTGCCCGACACCAGGCCGCGCGGTTGCACGGCGACGAGATCCCATTGGTCGCGCACCTCGGCCGGCGGATGCAACTGGCTGAACATCGCGATCCCGTCGCCGCCGGGGCCTCCCGGATTGCCCATCAGGACCCCGCGGCGTTGCGCCGGATCGCGGGCGGGGACGCGACTCACCAGGAGCTCGATCGTGGGCCCGTTCGGCTCGGCGTGATCCAACGGAACCTCGACCGCGGCACACCGGACGCTCGACGGAACACCGTGAACGGCGGGACACGAGGACCATTCCAGCTCGGGTACCGCAGCCCCGGCGGAGGGCACGGCCCGTGCCGTGTCCAGCAGGCCGATGGCGGCGATCGCGGCCATCCCCGCCGCGATCACCCGGATTCGTTGACGCCCCCGCTTCAGCGATATCACCTCCCGACCTTAGCCGGGGTCGCGCAACACGCCCCGCGTGCGGTCCTCAGGCCAGAATCCGGCGACCGGACAGCGCACGGCCGAGCGTCAGTTCGTCGGCGAACTCGAGATCGCCGCCCATCGGCAGACCCGACGCCAGCCGTGTCACCGACAGTCCAGGGAAGTCTTTGAGCATGCGCTGCAGGTAGGTGGCGGTCGCCTCGCCCTCGGTGTTGGGGTCGGTCGCGACGATCACCTCGCTGACGTCGACCCCGTCCTCCTGATTGGCGAGCCGCCGGAGCAGCTCACGAATGCGCAGCTGGTCGGGCCCGATCCCGGACAACGGGTCGAGCGCACCGCCGAGCACGTGGTAGCGACCGGTGAACTCCTTGGTCCGCTCGATCGCGTGGACGTCCTTGGGTTCTTCGACGACACAGATCTTGGTGGCGTCACGTCGTGAATCCGAGCAGATCCGGCACAGCCGATTCGCCGAGACGTTGCCGCATTCGGCGCAGAAGACGACGTCGTCGCGGACGCGTCCGAGTGCGGCGATCAGTCGGTCGATGTCGGACTTCTCCCCGGCGAGCAGGTGGAATGCGATCCGCTGCGCACCTTTCGGACCGAGCCCCGGCTGTTTGGCCAGTTCGTCGATCAGATCCTGGATCGGTCCTTCATACATCGCGTGCCCGGGTTCTCTGGTGTCGTGGAAAGGATCGCGCGGCGGGCGCGATCAGCCGCCGAGCCCGGGGATGCCGCCGCCGAGGCCGCCGGCCAGCGGACCCATCTTCTCGCTGGTGAGCTGCTCACGCTTCTGCGACAGGTCGGCGAGCGCGCCCAGCAGCAGATCCTGCAGGGTCTCCACATCGTCGGGGTCGACGACCTTGGGGTCGATGGACACCGCGGTCACCTCGCCGGTGCCGTTGCCGGTCACGGTGACCAGGCCGTTGCCCGCGCTTCCGACGATCTCCGCCGCGGCGATCTCGTTCTGTGCGGACAGGAGCTTCTCCTGCATCTGCTGCGCCTGGGCCAGCAGTCCCGCCATCGGGTTCTCGCCGCCCTGGCCGCCGCCGAACAATGCGCTGGGATCGAATGGTTGCGTCACGCCGTCCAGGGTAGCCCCCGGGTCAGCGCAACAATCGATCGACATGCGCGGCGATGTCGTCGACGGTCACCTCGTCGACCGGGTTGATCTCGAAGGACAGCACCTCGTCCCCGAACAGTCGGCTTGCCCGGCGGGTCAGCGCGAACTCGAAGCGGTCCTCGACGCGCCGCCACTCGACGATGCCGCCGTAGATAGGCGCACTCGCACCGGTGGTGACGCAATACTCGTCGGCCCGCGGCCCACCGGTGAGATCGCGCTGGATCTGGAAACACGCCAGCGACTCGTCGTCGATGAAGACAACGGCTTCACATCCCAGGTCGGGGTGTCGTTCATACGACGCTCGAATCGTCACGGTGGCCAGGGTAGATGCTCACGTGCACCCATAGCCATCCACCGAAAAGCGCCCCCGAGATGCGCCCTCTGGAAGTCCGGCACGGACGATATCGGGCTGTTGCGTAATTGGATGGGTCCGGTCCGGCCTGTCGTGGGTGGTTGGCGGCGGGTTCCGGCGATGATGTGTTGGTGGCCAAGGGTTATCGTCCGGTGCAGCGTGATCAACAGTTTCTGATGCCGCCGAGTATGCGGGAATGGCTGGCGGCTGATGATCCGGTGTGGCTGGTCATCGATACGGTCGCCTCGTTGGATACCTCGGCGGTGCAGGCGGTGCGCAAGACCGGCGGCGCCGGTCGCGCCGCCTATCACCCAGACATGTTGTTGACCCTGTTGATCTGGGGTTGGGCACAAGGTCAACGGTCCTCACGGCAGCTGGAACGGTTATGCCACCGCGACGTCGCCTACCGCATTATTTGCGCTGGTGACGTCCCTGATCACGTGACGATCTCCCGGTTCCGCGCCGACTGCGCACCCGCGATCGAGAACTTGTTCGTTCAAGTGTTGATGCTGTGCTCGCGGGTCGGGATGGGCCAGTTGGGAGTCGTTGCCCTTGACGGCGTCAAGATCGCCTCCAACGCGTCACTGAGCGCCAATCGGACCGAGCAAGGATTGCGCGCAGCGTTGGCCGCCGAGGCTGCTCGTGCCGCGGCCGAACACGAAGCGGCCGATGTCGCCGAGGATGATGCCCATGGTGATGACCGCGGCGATCAGCTTCCCCGGGAGCTCCACGATCCAGGGTCGCGTCACGCCCGGATCACTGAAGCGTTGGCTGACCTGGCTGTCCACAATGAGCAACTCAACGACGCCGAGTCGGCGGCCGCCCAGCGCAAGAACGACCGTGAACAGGCTGGTGAGAAGGCCCAGAAGGCCCGCGAGGAGACGGTACAGCGGGCGCGGGAACGACGGGCCTCTGGCGGGCCCGCCACGGGTAAGGGATCGTTGCCGGTCGAGATCGAGGTCGAGGTGTTGACCGAGTCGTTGGCGCGAGCGATCGCCGTTCACCAGGACAAGATCGACCGCTATCGGCCCGGGCAGCGGGGCCGTAAACCCGGACCGGTCGAGACGAACTACTACGTGCTGCGCGCCCAACGAGCACTCCAGCGGGCACTGGACCGTCAACAGCAGCGCCACGCCAAATCCGCGCCTGACTCAACTCCCACCCCGCCTGCCACCACGACTGCGGCAACGACGTCACGGGCGCCACGGCGCAACATCACCGACCCGCAATCGCGGATGATGCCGTTGCGTGGCGGTGGTTGGCTCCAAGGGTTCAACTGTCAGGCTGTGACCAGCGACGACGGGCTGATCATCGCCACCGGTGTGGGCAACAGTCCCGCCGATGCCCCCACCTTCACCACGATGCTCGACAAAGCCGTCACTGCCGCAACACTCATCGACACCCATCGACCCCACCCGCCGGCGACGACCGGCATCGGGGTGGTCTTGGCCGATGCCGGATATCTATCCGAACACAACCTCACCACCCCCGGACCCGACCGGCTCATCGCGACCGGCAAAAGCCGAGCAGTTTCAGAAGCCGCGCAACACACTCCGACCCACGGGCCACCGCCACCAGACGCCTCGCCGATCGAAGCGATGGCCCACCGGTTGGCCACACCAGAAGGGCATGCGCTTTACCGTCAACGCGCCCACATCGCTGAAACTCCGTTCGGCCACGCCAAACACAACCTCGGATTCCGCCGCTTCACCAGCCGCGGACTCGATAGAGCAGCAGCGGAATTCAGCTTCCACGCCCTCGTCCACAACCTGTTCAAAGCCATCGGAAACCCCGCCCTCACCTGACACACCGCCCGGCCAGCCACTGGCCAACCCGACCCGAACCCGACCCCCACACCAATTACGCAACAGCCCGATATGTCGCCGGCGTCCTGCTGGAGGGCGCATGTCGGGGGCGGTTTACGGGGGCGGATTTCGGGGGGTGTCGAGGTCAGTCCGACCACACCGAGCGTCGGCTCTCGAACCGGCGCGGCGTGCCGTCGAGCGGATCGGTGAACTCCAGGACGTGTGCGACCAGCCGCAGCGGGGACGTGAAGTCCCCGTGGTCGGGTCGTTCCGCCAGCTCCGGGCGGACATCGGGATACAGCGGATCGTCGACGATGGGGACGCCCAGCGAGGACATGTGCAGCCGCAGCTGATGGGTACGTCCCGTGTGCGGCACCAGCCGGTACACGCCACCGCGGTCGGTCTGCTCGACGAGGGCGATGTCGCTGATGGCGTTGACCGGGCCGTCGACGACGCGCGCCCGCAGATCACCGGCGGTTTTTTCGATACGGTCGCGCACGGTGACGGTGTCGGCGAGCGCCTCGTCGACCGGCGCGAGCGCGCGATACTCCTTGCGCGCCTTCCTCGACGCGAAGAGGTCCTGGTAAGCAGCCCGGACCTCGGGTCGCAAGGTGAAGAGCAGGATGCCGGCGGTGAGGCGGTCGAGACGGTGGGCCGGCGAGATCGTGTCGCTGTCCAACTCGCGCCGGAGTCGCACCAGAGCGGTCTGCGTCACGTGGCGACCCCGCGGCATGGTCGCCAGGAAGTGCGGCTTGTCCACGACGACGATGTTGTCGTCGCGGTAGAGCACCGGGACGTCGAAGGGGATCGGGACCTCGTCGGGGAGATCGCGGTACAGATAGAGCGAGACGTTCACCCGCGACGGCGCGTCGAGGTCGACGGGTTGACCACCGGCGTCGACGATCTCACCCGCGGCGGCGCGCGCCCGCAGTTCCGCGGCGCCGAGGCCCGCGAGACTCGGGGACGCGAGGAGCGCTTCGCCGACGGTGGATTCGGGCCCCGACCGCAAGACCACCCGCGTGGAGTCGACGCCGTCCCTGATCGGAAGCGGCGACGGTCGGGCCCGGCCCCTTCTGCGCGGGGTCAGTTCTCTGCGCCTGTCAGTTCTCTGCGCCTGTCAGTTCTCTGCGCTGTCAGTTCTCTGCGCTGTCAGTTCTCGAGGCGCTTCTTGAGGTTGCCGAGCACCTCGGCCTGAATGCGGTTGAGTCCCTTGGGCGCGAAGGTCTTCTCGAAGAAGCCGCCGATGCCGCCCGCACCGTTCCAGGTGGTGGTGGTCGTGACGCGCGAACCGCTGCCCGACGGGGCGACCTTGTAGGTCGTCACCATGGTGGAGTTGGCGTCGCGCTCGGTGACGGTGTCCGGGGTGACGCTGACGGTCGCCTGCACGTCACGCTGCCGCTTCGAGGTGGCCTGCAGAATCCAGTGCACGACGGTGCCGTCGCCGTTACCGCCGCTGATGACCTTGTAGTCGCGGTACTGCGCCGGGAGGATCGCCGGACGCACGTCGTCGTAATCGGCGAGCGCCCCGATGACGGCGTCCGGAGCGGCGGTGATGTCGATCGATTGTGATGCGGAAACCTGACCCACGATGGACACTCCTCAGGACGAAACGATTGGCGGGCGAACTGATCAAGTCCTAGGCTAACCGGGTGAGCTCTGGGCTGGAGATGGGGGGACAGGCATTTGACCAGGGGGTGTCCACCCTACTGGCCAGCTATCGTGCCATTCCTCCGAACGCGACCGTGCGCCTTGCGAAGAAGACGTCCAACCTCTTCCGCAAACGCGCAGCCAATCCACATCCCGGACTGGACGTCTCCGGACTCGACCGGGTGATCTCGGTCGACCCCGACGCCCGAACCGCCGACGTCGCCGGGATGTGCACCTACGAAAACCTCGTCGCGGCGACCCTGCCCTATGGTCTGGCGCCCCTGGTGGTCCCCCAACTCAAGACGATCACCCTCGGCGGCGCGGTGACCGGCCTCGGCATCGAGAGCACCTCCTTCCGTTCCGGACTCCCGCACGAGTCGGTGTCGGAGATCGACATCCTGACCGGTGACGGTGAGATCATCACCGCCACACCCACCAACGAACATGCCGATCTGTTCTTCGGCTTCCCGAACTCCTATGGCACGCTGGGCTATTCGGTCCGACTGCGCATCGAGCTGGAACCGGTGAAGCCCTACGTCGCGCTGCGCCACGTGCGGTTCACCTCCGTCGCCGAGCTGCAGTCGACGATGGAGACGATCGTCACCGACAAGACATACGACGGCGAGCACGTCGACTACCTCGACGGAGTCGTGTTCTCCGCCAACGAGTCCTACCTCACAGTCGGACGCCAGACCGACGAGGAGGGCGCGGTCAGCGACTACACCGGGATGGACATCTACTACCGCTCCGTCCAGAGCAAGACCACCGACCGTCTCACCATCCACGACTACCTCTGGCGCTGGGACACCGACTGGTTCTGGTGCTCGCGCGCTTTCGGTGCGCAGAACCCGAACATCCGCCGCTGGTGGCCGAAGCGCTACCTGCGCAGCAGCTTCTACTGGAAGCTGATCGCGTTCGACCAGCGCTACGACATCGGCGACCGGCTCAACGCGCGCAAGGGACTTCCGCCGGGTGAACGCGTCGTGCAGGACATCGAGGTGCCGATCGAGCGCACCACCGAGTACGTCGAGTGGTTCCTGGACAACATCCCGATCGAGCCGATCTGGTTGTGCCCGCTGCGTCTCCGCGAACCCGCACTGCCCGGCTCGGACCCGGTCCGCCCGTGGCCGCTGTACCCGCTCGAACCGCAACGCACCTACGTCAACGTCGGCTTCTGGTCGGCCGTGCCGGTCACCCCGGGCGATCCCGGGCACACCAACAAGATCATCGAACGCAAGGTCGCCGAACTCGACGGCCACAAATCGCTGTACTCGGAAAGTTTCTACGAGCCGGACGAGTTCGACGAACTCTACGGCGGTGAGAGTTATCGGCTCCTGAAGAAGCGGTACGACCCCCGCGGCCGTCTTCTGGACCTCTATTCGAAAGCGGTGAAACGCCAATGACGACGTTCAAAGACAGCGCACCCGCCGGTGCGGATCCCCACACCTGGAAAATGTCCTTGTCCGAGATCTTCGAGACCCTCCTCGGCGGCAACCTGTCGATTCGGATCTCGGCATACGACGGCAGCAGCGCCGGCCCGGCAGACGCCCAGTACGGCCTCAACCTTAAGACGCCGCGCGGCACCACCTACCTCGTCACCGCACCCGGTGACCTCGGCCTGGCCCGCGCCTACATCGCCGGCGACCTCGAACTCGTCGGAGCGCATCCCGGCGACCCCTACCCCGCACTCAAGGCTCTCGCGAGCGACCTGGACTTCCACCGCCCCTCGCCGCTGGCCCTGGCGCAGATCGCACGGTCGCTCGGCATCGAGCACTTCAAGCCGATCGCCCCGCCCCCGCAGGAAGCCGTGCCGCGCTGGCGTCGCTTCGCCGAAGGCCTGCGGCACAGCAAGGCTCGTGACGCCGAGGTCATCCACTACCACTACGACGTGTCGAACGCCTTCTACGAGTGGGTCCTCGGCCCCTCGATGACCTACACGTGTGCGGTCTACCCCGACCACGACGCGTCGCTGGAGACCGCGCAGGACAACAAGTATCGCCTCATCTTCGAGAAGCTGCGCCTCAAGCCGGGCGACCGGCTGCTCGACATCGGGTGCGGCTGGGGCGGAATGGTCCGCTACGCCGCCAAGCGCGGCGTTCACGCCATCGGCGCGACGCTGTCCGCCGAGCAGGCCGAGTGGGCGCAGAAGGCCATCGTCGACGAGGGCCTCACCGACCTGGCCGAGGTGCGCCACAGCGATTACCGCGACATCACCGAGTCCGGCTTCGACGCGGTGTCGTCGATCGGTCTGACCGAACACATCGGTGTCAGCAACTACCCGGCCTACTTCGGTTTCATGCGTGACAAGCTGCGTCCGGGCGGAATGCTGTTGAACCACTGCATCACTCGGCCCGACAACGCCAGCCGCAGCAGGGCGGGTTCGTTCATCGACCGCTATGTGTTCCCCGACGGCGAACTCACCGGTTCGGGCAAGATCATCTCCAAGCTCCAGGACATCGGCGGCATGGAGGTCATCCACGAGGAGAACTTCCGCGAGCACTACGCGATGACCCTCCGGGACTGGAACGCCAACCTCGTCGAGCACTGGGACGAGGCTGTCGCCGAGGTCGGTGAGGGCACCGCCCGCCTGTGGGGCCTGTACATGGCGGGCTGCCGGATCGGCTTCAACCGCAACATCATCCAGCTCCACCACGTGCTGGCGACCAAGCTCGACGACCACGGTGGACACCAGGTCCCGCTGCGGCCGTGGTGGAACGCCTGAGTCCCCTCGACCAAACGAAACCCCGTCGGATCACCGGCGGGGTTTCGTCGTTCGAAGGTCTCAGGTGAGGGGGACGTCGATGATCGGCCGGCGGACGTCCGCGCCTGGTCCGTCGAAGTGCCACCATTCGCCGGAGTAGACGCTCAGTCCCCCGGCGGCCATCGCCCGGCGCAGCCCAGCCCGCGCGGCCTGCGCAGACACCGAAACCCCTTGCGTTGCAAATGCGGTCGCGCGTGGAGTGAACGAGTCGAAGTCGGTGCCCATGTCGATACGGCAGAGGTCGCCGACCTTACGCGGAGCCGGACAGCTCGGGTTGCGGACCGCCAGCGTGACGTCGACCGAGCGCCCGGATTCGTGGCTGGTCGAATAGGGGCCGGGTGCCGCGACCCACGCCGGATCGGGCACTTTCCGGAACATGCGCTGCTGCACCGAATGCGGCCGATAGCAGTCCCAGAACACCAGGGTCTCGCCACGGGCCCGCAGCCTCCGGGCCGCGGTCCGCAGGCCCGGAGCCATCGACTCATGGACCAGACAGCGGGCGTTGCGCGGGTACAGCTGCTCACCGACGAAGTTGTCGGTGGTCGCGTACCGCAGATCCAGCACCGCGTCCGCGACGACGGTCTTCACGTCCACCAGTCCGAGGGAACGCGCCTGTTGGTCGACGGTCTGCCGTGGCGTCGACGGCGATCCGTTGGGTGCCGCTTCGGCACCGGCCATCGACAGCATGAGAGCCACCGTCGCCGCAGCCGGCGTCATGACCAGACGTAGAACCGATCGCAATCGCATGTCTGCGTTCTACCAGCCCGTGATCACGACGGTCACTCGATCGGCCGTGCCCCGAGTTCCGACTTGAGCAGCTCGAGGGCCACCAGGTCGGGATCCAGGCGCTGTTCGGGCGCTCCCGTCCTCGCATCGGCGACCATCTCGGCCCGCTCCTCGTCGGGGATGTCCTCGTCCGCGCGTGGCGGCTCGGGCTCCTCCGGTTCGGCCACCGGCTCGGGCGCGGGGGCCGTGGCCACCGACTGGTCCCGGGCACGACTCGGCCGCGAGTACGACTGCCGGGGCTTGGCCTGCGGTTTCGTCGGCTGCCCGCCGCCGGCCACCGACGGCGCGACTGCAGTGCCCGGGGCCTGGTGGACCGTCCGCACGTCGAGCGGTGTGCCGAAGACCTCGGCGAGTGCCTCACGGATGATGGTGACCGCATGCGGCGCGGAGAGTCGTCCGACGAGCACCTCGACCGGATGCGCCAGGACCACCGTGGTGCCCTCCAGATCGGCGATGACCGCCGCCGACAACATCGGCTCGAGACTCTTGGAACGCTCGCGGACCGCTGCCCGGATCTCCGGGTACCGCGTGCGGACGGCGTCGGCGTCGAGTCCACCGGAGGGAGCAGGTTCGGGCTCCGGTTCCGGTTTCGGCTCAGGCACCTTCGCCCGCACCGGCATCGCGTCGGGCGGCGGGACCGAGTACTCGTCGACCGGCTCGTCCGGCAACGGGATGTCGTCGAAGTGGACCGACTGCCCCGGCTCGGGGGCGGGTTCCGTGGCCGGTTCGGCCCCCCGTGCGCGCGACGGTGGCTCCGGCGCCGTCGGGGTGCCGCCGTTCCGGACTGAGGGGGTGACGTCGGTCCGCACGGGTTCCGGCGCCGGCGGCGCTGTTGCCTCTGCCTCGACCGGCGACTCGACTGCGGCGACGGGGAGATCGAGCGTCGGCGCCTCGGCGTCCGGAGCTTCGGTGTCTGGAGCGTCGGTGTCTGGAGCGTCGGCGTCCGGAGCTTCGGCGTCCGGAGCTTCGACGTCTGCGGATTCGAGGTCCCCGAGATCGAGCGCATCCGGGTCGGGGAGGGCGTCGAGCGCAGGCTCCTCGACACTCAGCTCCTCGAGCATGTCCGCGTCGTCGGTGGTGTCCTCGACGTCGGCCATCAGCGCGACTGGATCGGCAACGACCGGCTCCGCAACGACCGACTCCTCGACCACAGGTGTCTCGAAAACCGGGTCAGCGGCCACGGGTTCAGCGGCGACGGGTTCAGCGGCCACGGGCTCGGGTGCCGGCGCGACAGGCTCCGGCGCGGTTGGTGTCGGCGGTGTCGGCATCGGCGCCGGGGGCGTCGGGGGCGGGGGCGTCGGTGCCACGACGGCGACATCGGCCTCGGCTTCCTCCGCCGCGGCGCGACGGGCCTCTTCAGCCGCCTTCGCCTCTTCCATCGCCTTACGCTGCGACGGGCGCACGAACTTCGGTTCCGGTTCTGGCTCAGCGGGTTTCGCCGGCACCGGGATCGACGTCGAACCGATCCCCGATTCCAGACGCTCGAGCCGCTGCAGCAGAGCGGCGTCGTCGTTCGACACCGCGGGCAGCAACATGCGCGCGCACATCACCTCGAGGAGGAGGCGCGGCGACGTGGTGCCGCGCATCTCGCCGAGGGCGTCGTGCACGATCTCGGCGAAGCGCGTCAACGAGGCGGGACCGAGCGTCTCGATCTGACTCTGCATGCGTGCGAGCTGATCGCCCGGCGCCTCGACGAGCCCACGGTCGGCAGCATCGGGAACGGCCTGCAGCAGGATCAGGTCGCGGAGTCGTTCGAGGAGGTCGACCGCGAAACGGCGGGGATCGTGACCCGCGTCGACGACCTTCTCGACGGCCCCGAACAACGCCGCGCCGTCGGCCGACGCCAATGCGTCGACGGCGGTGTCGATGAGGGCGATGTCGGTGACACCGAGCAGCGCGAGTGCACGCTCGTAGGCGACGCCCTGGTCGTCGGCGCCGGCGAGGAGCTGATCGAGGATCGACAGCGAGTCACGCGGCGAACCCCCACCGGCACGGATGACCAGTGGGTAGACCTCGGGTGCGACCGTCACACCCTCGCGCTCGCAGATCTTCTCCAGCAGACCGCGCATGACCGGCGGGGCGAGCAGACGGAACGGATAGTGGTGCGTGCGCGAGCGGATCGTCGGCAGCACCTTCTCCGGCTCGGTCGTCGCGAACACGAAGATGAGATGCTCCGGCGGCTCCTCGACGATCTTGAGCAGTGCGTTGAAGCCGGCGTTGGTCACCATGTGTGCCTCGTCGACGATGAACACGCGATAACGCGACTCGGCCGGCGCGTAGAACGCGCGGTCACGCAACTCGCGGGTGTCGTCGACGCCGCCGTGGCTGGCCGCGTCGAGTTCGATGACGTCGAGATTGCCTGGTCCACCGGGAGCGAGCGCCACGCACGACGAGCACGTGCCGCAGGGCCGCGAGGTAGGGCCTTCGGCACAGTTCAACGACCGCGCCAGGATTCGCGCCGACGACGTCTTGCCACAGCCGCGCGGACCAGAGAAGAGGTACGCGTGGTTGATGCGCCCGGAGTCGAGGGCACGGCTCAACGGATCGGTGACGTGCTCCTGCCCCACGACGTCGGCGAAGGTAGCCGGGCGATAGGTGCGATACAGAGCCACGCGTCGAGAGTACCGGCGACCCGTGACATCGGATGCGCCTGCCTCACACTGCGGGCGATGCCCCTGTCTCGGGTGCGTCACCCATCAGCTCGCCGGCGGTTCCGACCAGGTCATCGACCATCTCGTCGGACAGATCCACGTGGTCGGCGTGGGTCCGGACGGACGGTTCGACAGCCTGGGAGCTGCCACCGTCGGCCTGATCGGTGGGCAATCCGCCATCGGCGATGCCCGCTACCGCGACCCCGGGAGCGATGACTGCAGCCGGGTCGGACTCGGTGGCCGAACGGGAACCGAAGAACCGGAGGGCGACGACCGTCGCGATCAGAATCCCGAGATACGCCCACAGATACGGGCTGACGGTGAACCAGTTGAGCCAGGTGACCCGCGTCTTCACGTAGAGACCCGTGTAGTAGGCGTCGGGCAGGAGCCCCGGGACATGCGTCGGCCACGCGAACGCCAGCAGCACGACGGCCGTGGCGGATGCTGCCGCCAGGCCACGTTCGACCTGGGTGCGTCGGGTGTCGAGAGCCAGGTGGACGCCGGCCACCACGATCGGCACGAACCAGACCCAGTGGTGACCCCACGACATCGGCGAGACCACACATGCGGTCATGCCGACGATGCTGATCGCCACCAGTTCCTGCCCTCGGCGATGGGCGTAGGCGGCGACCGCGAAACCGGCGACGAGGGCGGTCACGACCAGTGCGGCCCACAGGAGAGTCGACGGATCGTCGGTGTCGAGGTGGTTCGCGAGCATCCCGCGGATCGACTGGTTGCCGCGCAGCTGCGCCGAGCCGACACGGTCGGACTGGAACAGCTTGCCGGTCCAGTAGGCCCACGAGTCACGCGGAAGCGCGATGAAGCCGATCGCCACCGTCATGGCGAATCCGCCGATGACCCCGAAGAACGCTCGCCAATTGCGTTGCACCGCGTAGTAACCGGCGAAGATCAGCGGCGTCAGTTTGATTCCCGCGGCGATACCGGTGCCGATGCCCTTGGTCTTGCTGGTGTCGGGACGGGTGAGGTCCGCCAGGATCAGCAGCATCAGGAAGACGTTGATCTGGCCGTACCAGATGGTCGTCCGGACGGGTTCGAGCAGCATCGCCACCGCGACCAGCGCCATCGCGATCACGCGCAGCGTCCACGTGACCGGCCGGCCCAGGCTGCGGAAGCTCAGCATGACGACGAGGTAGAGGGCGACCACGATGCCCGCGGTCCACAGCCATCGCGCCACGTCGAACGAGATCCACGCGAGAGGTGTGAAGAGCAACGCCGAGAACGGCGAGTACGTGTAGTCGAGGTCGCCGATCATCTTGACGTCGTAGAGGCTGGCACCCTCGGTGACGGCTTGAGCTCCCTGCCGATACACGGCCAGGTCGATCTGATTGTTGAGCAGACCCCAGAACTGGGCTCCCCAGGGCACGACGACATCCTGGAGTGCCAGAGCGATGACCCCGACGATGGCGAAACCGGATGCGAGAAGAACCGGCCTGGGCAGATTCACGATTTACAAGAGTGGCATATGGATCGGTGCATACCGGTTCACTCCCGCCGAATGAGAGCTATCTAACGTTGCGTGGGCGTTTCGATGCGGCGTGTCGGCGAGACGAGTGGCTCAGTTGCGCTCCGCCAGCAGGGTCTCGGCCGACGCGAGGAGCACGCACGTCGCGACCCCGTCCATCGCGGCCCGCAGGTCGTCGGTGTTCGGGAAGGTCGGCGCCAGACGGATGTTCCGGTCGTGCGGATCGGTCTTGTAGGGGAACGCGGATCCGGCACCGGTCAGGGCGATCCCGGCTTGTTTCGCCAGTTCGATGGTGCGTCGGGCCGCGCCGTCGACGACGTCGAGGCTGATGAAGTAGCCGCCCTCGGGCTCCGACCACGAAGCGACCTTCGACTCGGCCAGCCGATCCTCGAGGATGTCGAGCACCAGCTTGAACTTCGGCGCCAGGATCTCGCGGTGGCGGGCCATGTGGGCGCGCACGCCGTCGGCGTCACCGAAGAACTTGAGGTGACGCAGCTGGTTGACCTTGTCCGGACCGATGGTCTTGAAGCCGAGGTACTTGCTGAACCAGGCGATGTTCTCGTCCGACGACCCGAAGAACGACACGCCGCCACCCGCGAACGTGATCTTCGACGTCGAGCCGAGGACGTACACGCGATTGGGGTGCCCGGCCTCGGCGGCCATCTCGAGGACAGGCAGCTGCGTCGGCGCGGCATCGACCAGGGTGTGAACCGCGTAGGCGTTGTCCCAGTAGATACGGAAGTCGGGGGCGGCCGGCATCGCGAGCAGGCCGCGTGTCACCTCTTCGGAGAACGTGACGCCGGTCGGGTTGGAGTAGGTGGGCACCGCCCACAGACCCTTGATGCTCGGGTCGTTGGCGACGAGCTCGGCGCAGAGCCGGACATCTGGACCGTCCGGGAGCATCGGCACCGGGATCATCTCGATGCCGAAGCTCTCGGTGATCGCGAAGTGCCGGTCGTATCCGGGGGCCGGGCACAGGAACTTGATCTTCTGGCGGCCCCACGGTTCGTCGGAATCGACGGTGCCGTGCAGCAGGCCGAAGACCGTGAGGTCGTGCATGAGTTCGAGGCTGGAGTTGCCGAACGCGATCAGGTTCTTCGGGTCGACGGCGAGGAGCTCACCGAAGATCTCGCGCAGCTCGGGCAATCCGACGAGGCCGCCGTAGTTGCGGGTGTCGGTGCCGTTGCCGTCGCGGTAGTCGTCGCCGGGCAGGGACAGCAGCGCGTTGGACAGATCCAGCTGTTCGGGAGCCGGCTTGCCGCGCGTGAGATCGAGCTCGAGACCCAGGGCGGCCAGCTCGTCGTAGCGCTTCTTCAGGTCCGCCTGGGTGTCACGTAGTTGGTCGGCACTCATCGAGTGGAAATTCAACGTTGGACCTCTCGCGCTGGACGCCGGCGCGGGTGTCCGACGACACAGACCTGGAAAAATGAATCGGGGATATAGGGGACCCCGCGCACCCGAGAGAGCCCGTTGACCCTTGCTGCCTTCCGGCCCTGGGGGAGTTCACAGGATGCACGCCGCGCGGGATCCGTCGTCCAGTGTAGCGAGGGTTCACGGCTGGGCGACACCGGGTCTTCGCGACGTCGCGGCGGGCACCTCCGCGCAGGTCCTGGCGGGTTACGAACCGGAGATACGACGAAGGTCCGCGGTGCGACCCCCTTGCGGGAGTGCACCACGGACCTTCGGTGGCGGAGGATAGGGGATTCGAACCCCTGAGGGCTGTTAACCCAACCCGCGTTCCAGGCGAGCGCCATAGGCCACTAGGCGAATCCTCCAACGACGAGATGATAGCCGCCGGGCACGCCCACACCCAAACCCGCTTGCCGGTCACGCGAACCGCACTAGGGTCGGGGGCATGTCCGATTCCTCTCCCGTCGTCGTCATCGGAGCCACCGGCGGTCAGGGCGGCGCGGTGCTCGACGCGCTGCTCGAGGCCGGTGTCGCAGTGCGCGCACTCGTCCGCGACGCCGTGTCGTCGAAAGCGGCGGTGCTCGCCGATCGCGGCGTGGAACTCGCCGTCGGTGACATCGTCAGCGGCGTAGGCCTAACCGATGCGTTCACCGGCGCGGCGGGCGCCTTCGCGCTGACGACGCCCTTCGAGTCCGGCGTCGACGCCGAGGTCGCCCAGGGCACCGCGCTGATCGAGGCGGCGACCGCGGCCTCGCTCCCCTATCTCGTCTTCTCGTCGGTGGCCTCCGCCGACCGCGACACCGGTGTCCCTCACTTCGACTCCAAGTTCGAGGTGGAGAAAATGCTCGCCGGCACCGGCATCCCGCACACGATCGTGGGGCCGGCCTACTTCTACGACAACCTGCTCGCCGGTGCCGACGCCCTCGCCGCCGGGGTCATGCCGATCGCGATGCCCGCCGACAAACCGCTGCAACAACTCTCACGTCGCGACCTCGGTCGTTTCGTGGCGACGCTGTTCCAGGACCCGGGTGCGCATGCCGGTGAACGCATCGACATCGCCTCCGACGAGCTGACGCCCGCCGAGATGGCGCGGGCCGTAGGCGACGTGCTGGGCACCACCGTGAGTGCGGAATCCTATGACCCCGAACGCATCCCGTCAGCCGACCTGAGCGCGATGTTCGCCTTCCTCGGTGACCGCGGGTACGAGGTGGACATCCCTGGGCTGCATCGCCGGTTCCCCGAAATCGAGTGGCAGACCTTCGCCGAGTGGGCGGCGGAGGCGCTGCGCCGCTGACCGGAGAACCTTCCGTATGACGTTGAACCCGGAAACCGGGCACAACGTCATACGCGTCTGCAGCGACTCACGCGTCGGAGCGTCGGTTGCCCTTCTCGTCCCAGTGCTCCGCGACCTTCTTGCTGGGCTGCACGCGTGGCGGCTCGCCCGGCATCTTCGGGTAGCTGGGCGGATAAGGCATGTCACCGAGGCCGTTTGCGTCATCCGTCTGCACCATCTCGAGCAACTTCTCGATGCCACGGCGGTGATCGGCGATGTCGACCCACGGATCACCGCGGTCCTCGAGCAGGTTCGGGACCGTCGCCATGGTGCAGTCGTCGGGATCGACGTCTTCGAGTTCGGCCCACGTCACCGGCGTCGACACGCGTCCGGTCGCACTGCGTCGTACCGAGTAGGGCGAGGCCATCGTGCGGTCACGGGCGTTCTGGTTGAAGTCGATGAAGATCCGTTCCCCCCGTTCCTCTTTCCACCATGACGTGGTGACGTGGTCCGCGTCCCGGCGTTCGAGTTCACGTGCGAGCGCAATGACACAGCGCCTGGTGGCGATGAAGTCCCACCGGGGTTCGATGGGGACGTACACGTGAATTCCCCGGCCACCGGAGGTCTTCACGAAGCCGGTGAAGCCGAGTTCGTCGAGCAGCGGCCGCAAGCCGTCGATCGCCACGCGCCGCACATCGTCGAACGTCGTGCCGGGTTGCGGGTCGAGGTCGATGCGGAGCTGATCGGGATGGTCGTTGTCCGGATGCAGGGTCGGCCAGGTGTGGAAGGTGACGGTGCCGAGATTGGCCGCCCACACCAGATCCGCAGGCACCGTGGGACGGATGGCGTCCCCGGTCCGCTTGGACGGGAACACGATCGGCGTGGACTGCACGTGTTCCGGACGCTTCTTGGCGATGTGCTTCTGATAGATCTCCTCCCCCTCGACGCCGTCGGGGAATCGTTGCAGGAACGTCGGCCGGTCTCGGGTCGCGCGCATGAGCGGTCCGTCGCCGCTGTCGTCGACGCCGAGTGCGACGGTCCGGTAGTACCCCACGAGATCCCGCTTGCGGCCACCGTTCTCGCCGAGTTCGGGGAAATAGATCTTGTCCGGGTTGCTGAGCCGCACAGCGACTCCGGCGACGTCGAGTTCTTCAGCGGGAGAACGTGATGCCATGGTCATTCCCCTTCCAGGACGTCGTGCAGGTCGTAGGTGAGCGGAACCTCGAGCTGGTCATAGCCGCAGCTCTGGGGGTCTCGGTCCGGCCGCCAGCGCAGGAACTTCACGGTGTGCCGGAAGCGCTGGTTCTCCATCTGGTCGTAGGCGAACTCCGCGACCAGTTCGGGGCGGATAGGGATCCACTCCCCCGACTTCTCCGACCGCCACCGGGTGGGTTCACCCGGCGCCGGCTTCCCAGGGTCGAGCCGCATCGGCTCGAACATCTCCTGCAGCTCAACACGTTTGGCATCGGAGAACGCCCCCGCACCGCCGACCATGCGCAACTCGCCGTCGTCGCCGTAGAGCCCGAGAAGCATCGAGCCGATCCCCCTGCCCGACTTGTGAATCCGATAGCCGAAGATCACGCAGTCCGCGGTCCGCTTGTGTTTGACCTTCAGCATCTCGCGTTTGTTCTCGACGTACACCCCGTCGAGCCGTTTGGCCACGACCCCGTCCAGGCCGGCCCCCTCGAAAGCGGAGAACCAGTCCTCGGCAACGGCGGGATCGGCGGTGACCCGGCTGACGTGCATCCGCCGGTCCCGTCCACCGGGCCCGACCGCGCGCAACAACGCCTCTCGACGGACCGCGAACGGTTCCCCGTTCACCGCGGTCGACTCCAGGGCGAGTGCGTCGAAACCGATGAAGATGGCGGGCGTCTTCTCGGCGAGCATGCTGACCCGCGACTCGGCGGGATGAATGCGCTGCGCGAGGGAATCCCAGTCGAGACGGTGCGTGTCACCGATCAGTGCGGGTACCCCGATCTCGCCGTCCAGGACGACCCGGTCGGGCAACTCCGCCTTCGCCGCCGCCACGATCTCCGGAAAGTAGCGGGCGAGGTCCTTCCCGCCGCGAGAACCGATCGCCACCTCGTCGCCGTCGCGGAAGATCAGGGCGCGGAAACCATCCCACTTGGGTTCATACGACCAGACCGTCTCGCCGTCGGGCTGTGGCGGTACGGCGGTGACCGCCTTGGCCAGCATCGGGGCTACGGGCGGCATGACCGGAAGATCCATGGCTTCACTGTTCCTCACACCTCCGGGCGCTGGCAACGATCCGCCCGGAACTCCGGGACAACCGTCGGGTCCGGCGCGCCCGTCGGGACGCACCGCAGGGGCAGACCGTCGGCGGCGCCGGTTCTCATCGCGGCTCGTCGAGCCGAGGCGGTAACCTCGACGCGATGTCGACACAGCACGCAGCGGGCCGGTACGCACCGTCCCCGTCGGGCGACCTCCACGTCGGCAACCTCCGAACGGCCATGCTGGCCTGGTTGTTCGCCCATACGACGGGTCGCCGTTTCCTCATCCGCATGGAAGATCTCGACCGCGCCGTCGCCGGCGCCGACGCCCGGCAACTCGCCGACCTCGCCTCGCTCGGTATCGACTGGGAGATCCCGGTCGTCTACCAGACCGCGCGACGCGACATCTACCGCGACATCATCGCCCGGCTCCGCGACGCCGGTCGAACCTTCGAATGCTTCTGCACGCGTCGCGAGATCCTCGAGGCGCCGTCCGCTCCCCACGCGCCGCACGGCGCCTACCCCGGTACCTGCCGCCATCTGACCGACGCCGAGCGCGCCGAGAAGATCGCCGCCGGACGGCCGCCCGCGATCCGCATCCTGGCCGACACCACCGAGTTCACGGTCACCGACCTGCTCCACGGCACCTTCACCGGCATGGTCGACGACTTCGTGATCCAGCGCAACGACGGCACTCCGGCCTACAACCTGGCCGTCGTGGTCGACGACGCCGCGCAGGGTGTCGACCAGGTGGTCCGCGGCGACGACCTGCTGTCGTCGGCTCCGCGTCAGGCCTACCTCGCGACACTGCTCGGCGAGACGCCACCGACCTACGCACACGTGCCGATGGTGCTCAACCCCGCCGGCGTCCGACTCTCCAAGCGAGACGGCGCGGTCACCCTCACCGACCTGGCGGCGGCCGGAGTCTCGGCAGCCACCGTGCTCTCGCACCTCGCGCAGTCGCTGGGTCTCGCCGGACGCGGCGAAGCCGTCGACCTCCCGACGCTGGCGGCCCGCTTCGTCCCCAAGGCTCTCCCCCGCGAACCCTGGCTGCTGGGCCCGACGGAGTGGGCCTCCACTGCCTGAGTGCTACGCCGTCGTCGCCAGCAACCTCTGCAGCAGGTCGTTGAGGGTGATCAGTCCGATGGCCCGCCCCGAGTCCGTCACCAGGGCGAGGTGGGCCCGCCTCTCACGCATGGCGGCGAGAGCCTCGTAGACCGGTTGTGCGGATTCGATCCGCAACACCGGGCGCATGAGGTCGGCGGCCGTGGCACCCGGCTCGGCGCGCAGGCTGTCGCGCACATGCACGACGCCGTGCACCGGGCCACCGTCGGCGTCACGAACCAGCAGACGCAGGTGGCCGGAAACCCGTCCGACCGTCTGGATCTCGTCAGCGCTCGCGGTCGGCGGCACCGCCGCCAGGATGTCATTGGGCGTGACGACGTCCGCGAGGGACAGCGACTCGAGTTCAAGCGCGCTGGTCAGGTGCGCGTGATAGCGCTCGTCGAGTGTCCCGACCGTCGCCGAGTGCTCGACCAGATGGCGCAACGCGTCACTGTCCTGGCCGGTGGCGACCTGATCCACGGGTTCGACACCCACGCGCCGCAGGCACCAGTTCGCGAGATGGTTGAGCTGCACGATGACCGGCCGCGTCACCCACATGAACGCACGCATCGGCAGGGCCAGCACGATCGCCGACCGCTCCGGGTGCGCGATCGCCCACGACTTCGGCGCCATCTCGCCGACCACCAGGTGCAGGAAGGTCACGATGATGAGCGCCACCACGAAGCCGACGACGTCGGCGGACCAGTAGGGCAGGCCCCAGCTCTCGAACAGCGGCGTGAGCCAATGGTGCACAGCAGGTTTCGTGACCGAGCCCAACGCGAGTGTGCAGACGGTGATGCCGAGCTGCGAACCCGCGAGCAACACGGACAGCTCCGACGCGCTGCGGAGGGCCGCCCGGGCGCTGCCGCTCGTCGCGGCCTCGTCCTCCAGCCGGTGGCGTCGGGCAGCGATCAACGCGAACTCGACGGCGACGAAGAAGGCGCTGGCCGCGATGAGCACGACGGTGATCACCGCGACGATCCACGGGTTATCCATTGTCGGCCTCCCGTCCGGCATCCGATCCTGCTGCGTCGGAGCCCACTTCGGCCCCGCGCGACACCGACACCAGGGCCGGCACATGCTTCTCCACCTCGAGGACCTGCACGCGCACCACACGAGGCGGCGCGTCACCGTCGTCGAACAGCGCGGCCGGATCGGGGTCGATGCTGATCGCCATCGTCTCCCCGACCGCGGGGAGACCCACGAACTCCGCGATCACCAGTCCGGCGATCGTCTCGTAATCGCCCTCGGGCAGTTCCCAACCGATCGCGCGGGAGACCTCGTCGACGTGGGCGTCGCCCCGGACGCGCCAGCCGTCGGCGGTCTCCTCGATCGTTGCGATGCTCTCGGGATCGTGTTCGTCGTCGATCTCGCCGACCAGTTCCTCGGCGATGTCCTCGGCGGTCACCACGCCGGCGAAACTGCCGTACTCGTCGATGACGATGGCCATCTCCTCGTCTGCGGTGGAGAGGTTCTCCAGCACCTCCGGCAGCGGCAGCGTCGACGGGACCACGACGGCCCGGCGGCACAGATCACCTGCGGTGGCCGACGGGTCGGCCCGGGCGGGTTCCTTCTTCAGCGCGTACGACCACTCGAGCAGATCGTGGAGATGAACCACTCCGCGCACCTCGTCGTCGGTACCGGCGGTCACCGGGTACCGCGTGTGTCCGGTACTCATCCGATCGAGCACCTCCGACGCGGGCAGCCCGGCATCGACCAGGTCGGTGTGCGGCCGCGGGATCATCGCATGTTCGGCTGTGCGCGTGGGAAACTCGAGAACGCGGTCGAGCAGCACGGACAGGTCCTCGGGCAGCTCGCCGGCATCACGCGACTCGGCGACTATGTGTTCGAGGTCGCGGACCGACGCCGAGTGCTCGACGTCGTGGACCGGTTCGATCCGCAGGGCGCGCAGCAGCAGATTCGAGGCCTTGTCGAACAACGCGATCAACCAGCCGAAGACGGTCAGATAGATAGTGGTGGACCGGGCGAGCCACAGCGCGACCGGTTCCGGCCGGGCGATCGCCAGGTTCTTGGGAAACAGCTCGCCGAACACCATCTGCACGACCGTGGAGAACAGGATCGCGATGACCGTGCCGATCGCGACACCGACACCCACCGGGATGCCGACGTTGTTCAGCAGGTCACCGACCCCGGAACCGATCAGGGGTTCGGCGACGTAACCGACGAGCAGGCCGGTGACGGTGATGCCGAGTTGGGCTCCGGAAAGCATGAACGACGTGCGCCGGGTGACGGAGAGTGCGCGTTTCGCGGCGGCGTCACCGGATTCGGCACGGGCTTTCAGGCGGGAGCGGTCGACCGCCATGAAGCCGAATTCCTGGGCCACGAAGTAGCCGGTCACGGCCGTGATCGCGAGGACCACCAGGATTCCCAGGAGGATTCCGAGAACGGTCAGCATGTCGCCATCCGATCAGGATCGACGCCCGGGGCGTCGGGGAAGATCTCGCAGGGGGCTGCTCGTTCCGAACTCGGTTCGGAACTGGGTGCGGACGGGTGTCGTCGGCGTTTTCGGCGCTTTGCGCGTCTCATCGTCTCTCTCGCTGGTACTCGAATACCCCTACAGGGTGCCGAGTCTTCGGGGTGGCTCGCAACTGCTTGCGATGGGAACACAACGAACGACTGTCACGCACGGTTCCCCGACGTGACCCACCGCGCTCCCGCGGACAGGGTCAATCTCGCATCGACCCGTAGTAGCGACGCAGGAATTCGTCCCGGTACTCGACGTAGGTGCCGTTCTCGATCGCCTGACGTGCACGGTCGACGAGTGTGACGATGAACGACACGTTGTGCAGGGTCGCGAGCGTCGGACCGAGCCCCTCCTTCGCCTTGAACAGGTGGTGGAGGTAGGCCCGGCTGTACTGCGAGGTGTAGTTGTCGATCTCGGGGTCGAGCTGCCGGAAGTCATTGCGATACTTGGCATTCGTCACGTTGTACCGGCCGTCGAGCGAGTAGATCGCGCCGTTTCGGGCGACGCGCGTGGGCGACACGCAGTCGAAGGTGTCGACGCCGTTCTCTATCGCGGTGAAGATGTCGTCGGGCTCGCTGATGCCCAGCAGATGCTTCGGCGCATCCTCCGGCAGTTCGTCGTTGACCCAGCCGACGATCGTGCCGAGGTTGTGCTTCTCGAGCGCGCCGCCGATGCCGTAGCCGCCGAATCCCTTTCCGCCCGCGTCACGATCGGCCTCACTCAGGGCGACGAGATCGCGTGAAGCCTTGCGCCGCAGGTCCTCGTACTGGGCTCCCTGGATCACGCCCCACAACGACTGCTGGGGACGGTGCGCGCGTTCGACGCTCAGGCGGTTGTGCTCGACCAGGCAGCGGAGGGCCCAGAGTCGGGTGCGCTCGAGCGAGCTCTCCTGGTACGCACGGGTGTTCATCAGGGTGGTGAGCTCATCGAAGGCGAAGATGATGTCTGCACCGAGCTGGTGCTGGATCTGCATCGACACCTCGGGAGTGAAGCGATGGGCCGAGCCGTCGAGGTGCGACTTGAACGTCACGCCGTCGTCATCGACGCGCGAGAGCCGTTCCTTGCCGTTGGCGGTGAGCTCGTCGTCGGGGTTGCTGACCTCCATGGCGATGACCTTCTTGAAGCCGGCGCCGAGCGACATGACCTGGAATCCGCCGCTGTCGGTGTAGGTCGGACCCCGCCAGTTCATGAAGGCACCGAGCCCGCCGGCCTGATCGATGATCTCGGGACCCGGCTGCAGGTAGAGGTGGTAGGCATTCGCGAGGACCGCCTGCGCGCCCAGCGCGGAGACCGACTCGGGCAGGACGGTCTTCACGGTCGCCTTGGTACCCACCGGGATGAAGGCGGGGGTCTGGATCTCGCCGTGCGCGGTGGCGATCACCCCGGTACGGCCCCGGGTGCCGGGGAGGGTGGTTCCGACGGTGTAGGCGGGGTCGGTGACTTCGGTTCCGGTACTGCTCACCGGTGCATCCTCCCAGGTCGGCGCCCTCCACCCAAACCGGCGGCGCGATCGTCGGGCCCGTCGGACGCCGCGAGGACGCCGCGGTTCGATGTTCCGCCGATTCGATACGGTGGGGCCATGTCGTGCAGAACGCGCCGCGCCATCTCCTCCGGGACCAGGCTCGCCACCACCGCTCTCGGCCTGTCATTGGCCCTGTTCACGCTGTCCGCGTGCGGCGAGGAGCAGGACGTCACCGACACGTCTGCGACCGCCGGGAACAGCGCGGCGCCCGCGGCGGAGCAACCAGCCGACGCTCCGTCGACCTCGGCCCCCGTGGTCGCCGGCCGCAAGCCCGCGTCGACCCGTGCCGAATCCGTCACACCGCGCGCCGACGCGGACGATTCCGCCCGGAGCGGCCCCGGCGCCACCTGCGGCACCATCCCCGGGCCGGACGGCGCACTACGTGTTCTGATCCTCGCCGGCGACGTCGATTGCGACCAGGCGAAGACGATCGGCGGCGAGTACGGCCCCAAGATCGTCAGCGGCACTCAGCAGTCGGTCTCCGGCTGGACATGCGGACCGTCGCAGTTGCAGGGCGTGCTCGCCGCCTGTCAGAAGGACACCACCGTCATCGGTTTCGCGCCCTGACCCGACCCGCTCGCCGGACGGCTTGACCCTCACGCGACGTCAGACCCCAAGGTTGCCCATGTGAGTGAAGAGAAGCGTCACCCGCAGCGCGATCATCCACCGGGCCTGACCGTGGGCGCCGTCGCGGGGATGGTCGGGGTCAGCGTGCGCACGCTGCACCACTACGACCAGATCGGGCTGGTGACACCGTCGCGCCGCACGACGGCCGGATACCGCGTCTACGACGACACCGACGTCGAACGGCTCTACCGTGTCCTGACCTACTGCGAACTGGGCTTCTCACTCGAGCGGATAGCGACCCTGCTCGACGATCCCGATGCGGACGAACTGCATCAGCTCCGGACGCAGCACGCGCTGCTCACCGACCGGATCGATCGCTTGCACCGGATGGTCGTAGCGGTGGAGGAGATGATGACCACGAAGAAACGCGGAATCCAACTGTCCGCGGCCGAGCAGCGAGAGATCTTCGGCGACGACTGGCGCGGCGAAGAGTACAGCGCGGAGGCCGAACAACGGTGGGGCGAGACCGATGCGTGGCAGGAGAGCCGGAAACGCGTCGCCCGGTTCTCGAAGGAGGACTGGCGCAACATCAAGGCCGAGACCGATGACCTCGAACGGCGCCTTGCCGACGCGATGCTCCAGGGACTGACACCCGGATCTGCCGAAGCCGACGCGCTCGCCGAGGAACACCGTGCCCAGATCGGGCGGTTCTACGACTGCTCGCACGAGATGCACGTCGGACTCGCCGACATGTACGTCGCCGACCCGCGCTTCACCGCGCACTACGACGAACAGGCACCCGGGCTGGCCGTCTATCTGCGTGAGGTCATCCGGACCAACGCCGCGAAACACATCTGATCGCGGCGCCGGCCCGGCATCGGTGTCACTGGTCCAGATAACGCGTCCGAAGTGTCTCCGGGACAGCGGGATCCAGGCCCAGCCCGTCGCGGAAGTAGCCCTCGACGTCGCCGTACTCGGCGGTCATCTCGTCGAACGCATCCTCGAGGTACTGCCGCCGGACGCCGAGAATCGCCGACAGGATGTCCGGATCACCGCCGGCCTTCTCGAATGACGCGAAGACCGGATGCAGTGCCGGGATCAGTTCGTCGTTGGTGAGCAGGTAGTCCTCGAACACCTCGTCGCGACCGACGCCGAGCACCGTGAGGAACGTCGCGGCGCCCCAGCCGGTGCGGTCCTTGCCGGTCGTGCAGTGGAACAGTGCCGCCCCGGGTCCGGCCGGCTCGGCCAGGGCCTCGAAGAACTTCCGGTAGGACGTACGGGCACTCGGTAGGTTCACGATCTGCCGATAGGTACCCGCCATCATCGCTTCGGCCTGCCCACCGCCGAGGGCTTTGTTGGCCTGGGCGACCATCGCCGGGTCGGCGAACACTTCGTTGAGACGGGCCGGCATCGCGGTCGACGAGTCGGCCAGGACGTCGAGGTGGGTGTCGGTGACGCCCGGCAGGTCCGGGTCGGGTGCAGCGTCCCGCTCGGCAGCGGTACGGAAGTCGTAGACGGCCGTGATCCCCAACTCGTCGAACTCGGCCAGGTCATCCCCGGCCAGACGGTGCAGCTCGGTGGACCGGAACACCAGGCCGGCCCGCACCCGGCGTCCGTCGGCAGTCGTCCAACCACCGAGGTCCCGGAGATTCGGCACAGTGGCGAGCGCCACGGCATGACCATGGGTGAGATCTGTCATGAAAGAGATTCTGACAGCCCAATCCGATCGGTCTTCGGCGACGAATGCCACGCGTGTTCAATCTGTGCCAAAAAACTCCTACCGACGATCCCGTGAGGCACTCTGATGACGTTGGGTCGACGAGGAGTTGGCCGTCGGTTTACCGATACCCGTGAGTAACAGAAAGATCGTGCCGTCTTAGGAGATGACTCAGAGATGACCTTTCTCTTCCCTGGGAAAATGCACAACAAAAGCGCAGCCCATGCGATTCCGGTCACATCATGAGGATTACCCCCGATCACCCCAAAGGTGCTGTTCGCGGGAGGTAGCGGGCAGTGATATCCGAACCTCTGCGGCGTTACAGGCCGTCCAGGAAAATTTCGTGCCATGATCCTCCACGACGGCCTGAGCGGCCGCATTGAAAAGCCGGATATTCCTGGGCTAAGTTCCCATTCATGTCCAGCAAAGTGGCGGTTCACGGTCGCGCAATCATCCGAAATATACGGGTATTCGACCGGCCGTCCGAAGGACTGATCGACGGCACCGACCCACTGACCGAGGGCAACGCCGAGCGGATCTTCGAGAACCTCTGATTCAGCCCCTGCCTGTCGTACCGCCTTCCGGCGGTACGGCAGGCAAGTCGGTTGTACCGACCCCCAAGAGAAAGTTGGACGATGTGGTCTTCGGATCGGGCGGCAGCGATGCGTGACGCCCCGGAGCCTGGCGGCACCCCCACTGACGCAACCCTGATCGAAGCCCGCGACCTCTCCGTGGACGCTTCCTGGGGCCACATCTACGGTCCGGTCGACCTCCGGGTCCGAACCGGCGGAGTCACCGTCCTCGCCGGGCCGGAGGGCCGTGGCCGAACTGCATTGTTGCTCACGCTGGCGGGTCGCATGCGCCCGACGACAGGCGAGTTGGTCGCCTTCGACCGCTCGAACGACGCCCACCATCTGTTCAAGAACGCTGCGGTGGCATGGATCGACGAGGTCGACGACATCGAACAGACCATTCGCGTCAGCGACGTCATCACCGAGCAGATCCGGTGGTCAGCACCTTGGTACAAGTGGGTCACGCCTGCGGTCGAGGAAGACCTCGAGCGCATCTGCCGACCCGTCTTCGGCCCGTACCCCCTGCCCGCGATGGAGTCGTTCGTCGAAGAACTCCCCGAGCTGACCGCTGCCCTCTTCCGTATCGCGGTGGGCAACCTGCGACGTCCGCCGCTGCTGGTCGTCGGCGGGGTGGACAACCTGACGCGAAGCCAGAACCAGCTTCACCTGATGGACCGTCTCGTGGACCTGGGCCGCACCCAGACCGTGATCACCGCCGACATCAACGCCGTGTCCCCGGCCGGCGGTGTTCGTGACGTCATCGGTGTCCACAACCTCACAGATGGCCAGTTCGTCGGCCTCGAGCACGAAGATCGGACGTAGAGAACATGTTTGCCGCATTCTCGCCGGGCAGCGACATCAAGCGCTACTACCGGGGTCGGATGCCCCGGCTGGCGCTCGTGGTCATCATGCTCATGCCGCTCCTGTACGGCGCGATGTACCTGTGGGCCTTCTGGAATCCGTTCGCCGCCGCCGACAAGATCCCGGTCGCGCTCGTGAACGAGGACACCGGCGCGGTCGTCGAGGGACAGAAGCTCGACGCCGGCGCCCAGGTCGCCGCGGGGCTGATCGAGTCCAAGCAGCTCGATCTGCACGAGGTGTCCGCCGCCGAGGCGGCCGACGGTGTCGCGCACGGCAAGTACTACTTCTCGATCACCCTGCCCGCCGACTTCAGTTCGGCGATCGCGTCACCCACGAGCGACAAGCCGCGCTCGGCGCCGCTGGTGTTCACCTACAACGACGCCAACAACTACCTGGCGACGATCATCGGCCAGGACGCCGCACAGCAGGTCGTCAACAAGGTCAGTGCACAGGTCGGGGCCCAGACCTTCGACATCGTCCTCAACGACGTGGGAACCGTCGCGGGCAAGCTGACCACCGCGGCAGACGGCGCGAACGAACTGGCCGCCGGCCTGAAGACCGCCAACACGGGTGCTCAGGAGATCGCCACCAACCTCGTGACTGCGAAGAACGGTGCTGCCGAGCTCGCGAGTGGTCTCGGTGAACTCGACTCCGCACTGCTCCGCGCGACCGACCCGCTGCTCGCGGCGATCGGCAACGGGGATCAGACCGGCCTCACCGCCGCGGAGGTAAATGCAGCCGCAGATCGCCTGGCCCGCAACGCCGGAGCCGCATCGAACGAACTCACCGCCGCGGCGAATCAGCAATCGCAGGCCAGCAAGGGACTGGAGTCGGTCATCGCCCGGCTCGGCGCCTCCTCGGACCCTGCGATGCGTGGTCTCGCCGAAGCCCTCAACCCGGCGCGGCAGTTCCTGCGCACCAACGGTCTCGGACCGGATGCGAACAATCAGCTCACCCAGCTGAACAGCGATGCCACGCTGCTCTCTCAGCAGCTCGGCAATCCGAACAGCCCCCTCCGACTCGGGCTCACCCTGGTCGAGGACGGCGGCTTGCGCAACGACATCATCGCCGCACGCGGCGCCGCCAACGAATTGAAGAGCGGTTCCGCCGAACTCAGCACCGGTCTCGGTGAGCTGAGCGCGGGCGCCGACCAACTCGCCGGCGGCACCGAGCAATTGGCCGCGGGGTCGGCCGAACTGGCATCGGGTCTGGACGAGGGCGTCAAGGCCATCCCGTCCTGGAGCAGCGAGCAGAAGAAGGAAATCGCCACGACGCTGGCGCAGCCCGTCTCGTTGCAGGAGGACTACACCCACGAGGCCCCGACCTTCGGTACCGGCTTCGCCCCGTTCTTCATGTCCCTGGCACTGTTCGTCGGCGGCATCATCACCTGGATGCTGCTGACGCCGTTGCAGTCCCGTCCGATCGTCCAGGGCTTCTCGTCGCTGCGCGTCGTGTTGGCCTCGTACGCACCGGCATTCGCCATCGGCTTCATCCAGGCGACCGTCCTGTACACCGTGGTCACCTTCGCCGTCGGACTCCGCGCCGAGTACCCGATATGGACCTTCGTGTACCTGTTGCTGGTGGTCGCGACCTTCATGGCGATGATCCAGATGTTCAACGCCGTATTCGACGTCGCGGTCGGACGTGTTGTGACACTGGCATTCCTGATGATCCAGCTGGTCTCTGCGGGCGGCATCTATCCCGTGCCGACCACGGCCACACCATTCCAGTACATCCACTACATAGACCCGATGACCTACACGGTGGAGGGGCTCCGACAACTCACGGTCGGCGGCATCGACTACCGATTGTGGCTCGCCATCGGCGTCCTCAGCGGTATCACGGTGGGCTGCCTACTCATCTCGTCGTGGGCCGCGCGCCGGAACCGCCAGTACACGATGGACCGCCTGTATCCGCCGGTGGAAGTCTAGGGAGGTCGAGACAGACAAGCCCCCGTGACTGTCGTCTACCCCGAGTAGATCGCTTCAACCGCCCCGTTTCCGGTATCGAGCGCCTTAGCATCTGAACACCAGGAGGAATACATGACACATCACAAGACATCTCACGCCCGAACGACCACCAACATCGGCGACAACCTGAACCTGCGAACCGTCTTCACCCGCCCGGGTGAGGCCACCGATCTGCCGAAGTTCTCACTGGCCGACGGCATGCTGTTGCCGGAGACCGCCTACCAGATCGTCCACGACGAGGCGATGCTCGACGGCAACGCCCGCCTGAACCTCGCGACCTTCGTCTCGACCTGGATGGACGGCGAGGCGAAGAAGCTGTACTCCGAGACCGTCGACAAGAACATGATCGACAAGGACGAGTACCCCCAGACGGCCGCCATCGAGGACCGCTGCTGGAAGATCCTCGCCGACCTGTGGCACAACCCGAACGTCGACAACGCCATCGGCACCTCGACCATCGGTTCGTCGGAGGCCTGCATGCTCGGCGGCCTGGCGCTCAAGCGTCACTGGCAGGCCCGCCGCAAGGCCGAGGGCAAGTCCACCGAGAAGCCGAACCTGGTGCTCTCCACCGCGGTCCAGGTGTGCTGGGAGAAGTTCTGCAACTACTTCGAGGTCGAGCCGCGCTGGGTGCCGATCAGCCCGGAGCACATGGTCCTCGACGGCCACGAGCTCGAGAAGTACGTCGACGAGAACACCATCGGCGTCGTCGCGATCATGGGTCAGACCTACACCGGCATGTACGAGCCGGTGAAGGAGATCGCCGCCAAGCTCGACCAGATCCAGGCCGACACCGGCCTGGACGTGAAGATCCACGTCGACGGCGCGTCGGGGGCGATGATCGCACCGTTCTGCCAGCCCGACCTCGAGTGGGACTTCCGCGTCGAGCGCGTCGTCTCGATCAACACCTCCGGCCACAAGTTCGGTCTCGTCTATCCCGGCGTCGGCTGGATCGTGTGGCGCGACACCGAGGCCCTGCCGGAGAGCATGGTCTTCCACTGCAGCTACCTCGGTGGCGACATGCCCACCCTGGCGCTGAACTTCTCTCGTCCCGGCGCCCAGGTGCTGCTGCAGTACTACCAGTTCCTGCGTCTCGGCCGTGAGGGCTACCGCCAGGTGCAACAGGGTTCGCTCGACGTCGCGCAGTGGCTGTCATCGCAGATCGCCGGGATCGACGCCTTCGAGCTCGTCAGCAAGGGTGACACCATTCCGGTGTTCGCGTGGCGCCTGAAGTCCGGTCACACCGACAACTGGAACCTGTACGACCTGTCGGATCGCCTGCGCATGAAGGGTTGGCTGGTCCCCGCCTACCCGATGGCCGACGATCTCGCCGACCTGACCGTCCAGCGCATCGTGGTCCGCGCCGGCCTCAGCCACGACCTCGCCCGCGCCCTGATCGCGGACATCCAGACCGAGGTCGAGTTCCTCGATCGTCTCGAGGGCCCGATGCCTGCCGAGGGCGAGCGCTCGCACTTCCATCACTGATCGGCCAGATCCTTCGCGAACCAGATGTGTCCCCGGCCTGGAATCCCCTTCCAGGCCGGGGACGCGTCGTCGCATACACAGACAGGTAGAAAATGAGCATTGCCGCGTCATCCCCCAGGCGCAGCGAGATCTTCATCCCGACACTGAACAAACAGTGCTGGGGCTTCATGATCGGATCGGCGTTGTTCGCCCTCGGCTCAGCGCCCGGTTTCGGTACCTGGGCCGGTGCGTCGACCGTCAACATCTGCTACTTCATCGGTGCTTGGTTCTTCACCGCCGCAGGCCTTTTCCAGCTCTTGCTCAGCGGACCCGTGACCACCCGCGTCGACTACGGGAACGGCGTCATGGTGCGGGCCGACTGGCTCTCGGCCGCAACCCAATCGCTGGGCACGGTGCTGTTCAACGTCAGCACCGCCGCCGCGCTGACAGCGCACGCCGTTGTCTCACAACGTGATCTGGTCTGGGCGCCGGATGCAGGCGGGTCCATCGGCTTCCTCGTCAGCGGCTTCCTGGCAGTCCGCGGTTACCGGCATGCACATCGCTGGTTCGATCCCGGCGCCCGCGCCTGGTGGTCGGTCCAGATCAACCTCCTCGGCTGTATCGCGTTCGGGGCGGCCGCCGTCGGCTCCTACATCTCCGAGGCCGGCGTCACCGTCGATACGAGCCTGGCGAATGTCGGGACGTTCATCGGTGCGATCTGCTTCTTCCTGACGTCCTTGCTGGTCCTGCCGGCGTGGGACCGCAGCACTTCGAGTGGGTCGGTATGACCTCGACGCACACACACCGGCGATCGCCCTGTCCCGGCCACGGCGCTCCCGCATCGGGGAGCCGACGATGACCGAGTTGTACCGCGACAACGTCTCGCCGCTTCCATTGCCGGAGCAGATGATCGAAACGTGGGAGCGCCGAGTCGGCGTCCACCGCAGCATGATCCAACCCGAACCGATCCGGCTCAGCGGCCCTGAGGGTATGCGCCACTACGGGCAGCACGTCGAGGTGCACACCGACGACCCCGACTCCTTCGATTCGCTGATGTACGTTCGTCAGCTGTCGATGATCGGCACGTTCTGCAGCCTCCACACCCCGGTGCAGGTTTCGCGGAACCCGCGCCTCATCGACGAGCAGCCCTCCGAGGACCTCGTGATCGGGGTGCACACCCTGGAGGGCAGGCACTTCATCCGGCAGGGGTCGCGCGATTTCGCCTACGGGGCAGGTCAACTGGCCTTCGTCAGCAACGCGTCGCCGTATCTCGAGCGGACCTTCGAGATCAATGACCCGGCCGGGCTGGTGATCCCGCTCGAACTCCTGGGGAACCAGCGCCGTATCGCCGAACGAGCACGCCGGCCGGTGGCCTCTCACACACTGTTGGCACGCGCCACCGCGTCGTTCATCCTGCAGTTCGCGTCGGACACCGCGGTCGGCGTCTCCGAGCCGGATCCGGACACCGAGATGGCCGCCATCGAACTGGTACGCGCTGCGCTCGGACAGCTCGACTACGACAATCGGCAGATCACCGACAACGCGCTCTTCGTGCGTGAGGCGGTCTCCGACCTCATCGAGCGTCATCACCGCGACCCGTCGTTCACGCCGAACACGATCGCCCGCTACCTGCACATCAGCCGTCGTCAGCTGTACCGGCACTTCGAGGACACCGAGGACTCGCTGGCCGCGCGTATCGCCGACCGTAGGCTGAAGACCGCCTGCGAGCTCCTCCGAACCCGTCCCGACTTGGCGGTTTCCGAGGTGGCGCGGATCTCCGGCTTCCCGTCGAGTCCCACGATGCGCAACCGCTTCCGAGCCGAACTCGGGCTCGGACCGAGCGAGTATCGCGCCCGTGCCGCCGCCGAGAACGAGGCGTCGGGATCCTCGGACCGCGCGTGAGCGACGGCTGAGGCGGATCTCAGCGCAGCAGTGCTTGGGCCACCCGCTCCAGAGCGGCGACGCGACTCCCCTTGACCAGCACCGCATCTCCCCCGGCGAGGTCGCCGAGCGCGGCAATTGCCTCGTCGACGCCGGAGGTGTGGCGCGCGGTGTCGCCGTAGTTCGGTTCGTCGACCGCGATGACCTCGATGCCGAGCTCGCGTGCCTCCAGCGCGATCGCGAGGTGCTGCTCGGGCGAATCCGCGCCGAGTTCGGCCATCGTGCCGAGGACCGCGACGCGTCGTCCCGCCGGTAGCGCGGCGAGCGACTTCAGCGCCGCCGACATCGACGTCGGGTTCGCGTTGTAGGCGTCGTTCAGCACCGTCGCGCCGTCCGAGGTCTTGGCGAGTTCCATTCGCAGACCGGACAATCCAGCTGCCGACAGACCACTCGCGATGTCCTCGATCACCACTCCGAGGCCGCCCCCGGCGGCGGCCGCCGCGAGCGCATTGGGAACCTGGTGCTCACCCCGCGCCCCCAGTCGCACGTCGGTGGAACCCCACGGCGTGTGCAGTCGGAAGGATGCCCGCAGCTCGTCGTCGACGACGATGTCCGAGGCGTATACGTCGGCATCAGATGACAGGCCGTACCGCAACACCCGGGCCGAGGTGCGGTCCGCCATCGCCGCCACATAACGGTGGTCGGCGTTCAGAACGGCGATCCCGTCGGCCGGAAGGGACTCGACCAGCTCGCCCTTCGCGCGGGCCACCGACTCGATGTCCCCGAAGAGTTCCAGATGCACGCCTTCCACGCGGGTGATGACGCCGACGGTCGGCCTCGCGATGGAGCACAGTAAGTCGATGTGGCCGATCCCGCGGGCACCCATCTCGAGGACGACGGCCTCGACGTCGTCGGCGGCGCCGGCGAGCGTCAGCGGGAGTCCCAGCTCGTTGTTGAAGGATTTCTCACTCGCCGCGGTCCGATAGGTGGTCTGCAGCACGCCGGCGAGGAGGTCCTTCGTGGAGGTCTTACCGACCGACCCGGTGATCCCGACGACGCGGTCGGGAATGCGGCGGCGGACCGCGCGACCGAGGTCGGCGAGCGCGAGCGCGGTGTCCGGGACCCTGATGGCGGTGCCGCGGGTGGCCTCGTCCTGCGAGGTGAAGTAGGCCGCCGCGCCGCTTTCGAGGGCCGCCGGGATGAAGTCGTGGCCGTCGCGTTCGGCGACGATCGGCACGAACAGCTGCCCCGGCCGGACGCTGCGCGAGTCGATGCTCGCCCCGTCGATCTGCACGTCGGGACCGATCAACTCGCCACCGACCGAAGCCGCGATCTCACTCGCCAAGAAATGCACGACCTCACGCTAGCCGACGGGCGGTGTCCGATTCCCCGAGCCGCCTCGGTGCTGACCTCGACACGCGGCGTCCTCGCTGCGCTCGGTCGTCGCGGCTCGGCCGGCAGAGGGGTTGAGCCGGCGACGAGCGCAGCGAGTGGCCGTGCGTCCTCGCCGGTTGAGCAGGCGACGAGCGCAGCGAGTGGCCGTGCGTCCTCGCCGGTTGAGCAGGCGACGAGCGCAGCGAGGAGCCGTGCGTCCTCGCCGGTTGAGCCGGCGACGAGCGCAGCGAGGAGCCGTGTCGAAATCCACAACCGGCCACTCCACCCCGAGAACTCGGTGGACCGGGGCCGTATCGTGACATGCATGTCTTCGCGGCTCCTGCGTCTGGTCGTCCTCTACGGCGGGGTCTCCGCCGAACACGATGTGTCACGGGTCACAGCCGCGCACGTGCTCGCCGCCGCCGACCGGGCGAAATACGACCTGGTCCCCATCGGCATCGCCAAGGACGGCACCTGGCTGCGGAACGACAAGGCGATCGCCGCGATCGCCGACGGCACGGAGCTCCCCGACGTCCTGGAGGTGGCGGGCACCGTCGTCGACCCGCTGGCCGAACTCCGCGGTCACGCCGACGAGGCGATCACCGTCGTGCTGCCGCTGCTGCATGGTCCGCACGGCGAGGACGGCACCATGCAGGGGATGCTCGAACTGTTCAAGCTGCCGTACGTCGGCGCCGGGGTGCTCTCGTCTGCGGTGTGCATGGACAAGGCGATGGCGAAGATCGTCGCTGCGCAGGCCGGCATCCCGCAGTGCCGCTGGGTCGAGTTCCGCGACGGCGTCGACGACCCGGACACCATCGTCTCGCGGGCCGTCGACGAGCTCGGACTCCCGGTGTTCGTGAAGCCTGCGAACCTCGGATCGTCGGTCGGCATCACCAAGGCGCACGACGAGCGCGAGTTGGACTCCGCCATCAACCTGGCCCTCCGCTACGACGACGTGGTGATCATCGAGGAGAACATCACCGGTCGCGAGATCGAGGTCGCCGTCCTCGGCGACACGGCGCCCGAGACCTCGGTGCCCGGTGAGATCGAACCGGGCAGCGAGTTCTACGACTACGAGGACAAGTACGTCACCGGCGCCGCCCGGCTCGTCATCCCCGCGGTACTGCCGGACGACGCGATCGCCGAGGTCAGGGAGCTCGCCGCCCGGACGTTCACGGCGATGCGATGCACCGGCATGGCGCGGGTGGACTTCTTCTACGAGGCAGCCGGGCGAGGGTGGCTGCTCAACGAGGTCAACACCATCCCCGGGTTCACGCCCGGCTCGATGTACCCGAAGCTGTGGGAGGCCACCGGAGTGTCCTACCCCGACCTCATCGACCAGCTCGTCACCTTCGCGCTCGAGGTCCACCGGCGGCGCGTCGGGTTCTCGACCGAACACTGAGCTGCCCGTCCGGCCGTGCCGGACCGCACGGCACCGACGGCCGACGCGCGGGCCAAGTCACCCGAACCCGGCGTCGAACGGCGGTAGCATCGCACGCGTGACCCCCACCCAGGCTGCCCGGTCGCTGCGCGTGCTGGTCTATTCGGACGATTCCGAGACCCGGGCCCAGGTCATCGGTGCACTCGGCACCAGGCCGTCCCAGAGCATCCCCGAACTCAGCTTCATCGAAGTCGCCACGGCTCCAATGGTGTTCGCCCAGCTCGACGCCGGCGTGGTCGACGCGGTGATCGCCGACGGCGAGGCATCCCCGGCAGGCGGGATGGGGATCGCCAAGCAGATGAAGGACGAACTCGACCCCAGCCCTCCCGTCCTGGTGCTGCTCGGCCGCGCCGACGACCGCTGGCTCGCCGAATGGTCGCGGGCCGATGCCGTCGCGTCACTCCCGGTCGACCCTCTCGCGCTTCCGCAGGCCTTCGTCGAGATGGTCGAGAAACGCCGAACTGTCTGAAACAGGTGACTCCCGCGGGACGAACACCTAGGCTTGTGGTGTAGCTCACAACCGCGTCCGGAGGTTCCGATCCGAACCCCCGACACGGGCAGGACAATCGCCGAGCCGGAGCCGCCCACCAGGTGTTTTCCGGCCGCCCGGAGCGAGGAGGAGTCCACGCTTTGAACGCCTACGTCCCGATCATGATCCTCGGGGCAATCGGCGTGGCGTTTGCCGTTTTCAGCGTCTTCATCGGCGTCGCGATCGGTCCGAAACGGTACAACCGCGCCAAACTCGAGGCGTACGAGTGCGGCATCGAACCGGTGGGACAGAGTCTCCTGACTCCCGCCTCCCGTCGCGGAGGCGCCGGCCCCACCTTCACCGGCCCGATCCAGCGGGTGCCGGTCAAGTACTACCTCACCGCGATGCTGTTCATCATCTTCGACATCGAGATCGTCTTCCTCTACCCCTGGGCCGTCGCCTTCGACTCCTTCGGCTGGTTCGGCCTCGCGGCCATGCTCTTGTTCATCGTCAACGTCTCGGTCGCCTACGCCTATGAATGGCGCCGCGGCGGACTGAGCTGGGACTGAGGACTTTTCACCCGGTCAAGCGTCTGCAAGGAGGTCAGTCATGGGACTCGAGGAACGACTCCCCAGCGGTTTCCTGCTGAGCACCGTCGAGGATCTCGCCGGCTTCATGCGCAAGGGTTCGCTGTGGCCGGCCACCTTCGGGCTCGCCTGCTGCGCAATCGAGATGATGTCCACGACGTCGGGCCGGTACGACCTCGCACGGTTCGGCATGGAGGCCTTCCGCGCATCCCCGCGGCAGGCGGACCTGATGATCGTCGCCGGTCGCGTGAGCCAGAAGATGGCGCCGGTCCTCCGGCAGATCTACGACCAGATGGTCGAACCGAAATGGGTTCTGGCGATGGGGGTCTGTGCATCGTCCGGCGGGATGTTCAACAACTACGCGATCGTCCAGGGTGTCGACCACGTCGTACCCGTGGACATCTACCTCCCCGGTTGTCCGCCCCGTCCCGAGATGCTGCTGAACGCGATCCTCAAGCTGCACGAGAAGATCCAGGAGATGCCGCTCGGGGTGAACCGCGAGGAGGCCATCTGGGCCGCGGAACGTGCTGCGTTGCAGTCGACTCCGACCATCGAGATGAAGGGGCTGCTGCGATGACCGAACTCGGCATGCCCGACCCCCATCCCCGAGACCTCAAGCCACCCGACCCGGAGGTCATCGGCGTCCGCCACGGATTGTTCGGCGCACCCGGCACGGGCGACACCTCCGGATACGGAGGACTGGTCGATCCGATCACCCTGCCGCCCAGTTCGACTCGCCCCTACGGCAGCTACTTCGACGACATCGCCGACGTCCTGGAAGCCGAGCTCGGCGACACCTACGACGCCGCCGTCGAGAAAGTGGTCATCTTCCGCGACGAGATGACCGTCCACGTCACGCGGGAACATCTGCCCTCGGTCGCACTCACCCTCCGCAACGCACCCGGGCTGCGGTTCGAACTGTGCCTGGGTGTCAACGGAGTCCACTACCCCGGTGACATCGACCGTGAACTGCACGCCGTCTATCCCCTGGCCTCGCTGACCCACAACCGCCGCGTGCGCCTCGAGGTGTCGGCGCCCGACGCCGATCCGCACATCCCGAGCATCTGCGACATCTACCCCACCAACGACTGGCACGAACGCGAGACCTACGACTTCTTCGGCATCGTCTTCGACGGCCACCGATCGCTGACACGCATCGAGATGCCCGATGACTGGGAGGGACATCCACAGCGCAAGGACTACCCGCTCGGCGGAGTACCCGTCGAGTACAAGGGAACCCGCGTCGACCCACCAGACCGGAGGAGGTCGTACAGCTGATGCCCGACACAGCCACCGGATCGTCGAAACCCCGATCCTCCTCCGCACGCGGGGAGACACCGCCACGCACCTACACCGTCTCGGGACAGGACTGGGATTCCATCGTCTCCGACGTCCGCACCCGCGCCGAACAGCAACCCGGCGACGAACGCATCGTCGTCAACATGGGACCCCAGCACCCCTCGACGCACGGCGTCCTGCGCCTCATCCTGGAGATCGAGGGTGAGACGGTCACCGAGGCACGCTGCGGAATCGGCTACCTGCACACCGGGATCGAGAAGAATCTCGAGTACCGGAACTGGATGCAGGGGGTCACGTTCGTCACCCGGATGGACTACTTGTCGCCGTTCTTCAACGAGACCGCATACTGCCTCGGCGTCGAGAAGCTCCTCGGGATCACCGACGACATCCCGGAGCGTGCCACCGTCATCCGCGTCATGCTGATGGAACTGAACCGAATCAGCAGCCACCTCGTGGCACTGGCGACCGGGGGTATGGAACTCGGCGCCGTCACCGCCATGTTCCTCGGGTTCCGGGAGCGCGAACTGATCCTCGACCTCTTCGAACTCATCACCGGTCTGCGCATGAACCATGCCTACATCCGCCCCGGCGGGGTGGCCCAGGACCTGCCGCATGATGGACCCGAACAGGTCGCCAAGGTCCTCGCAGAACTCCCGGGACGGCTGGACGAACTCGGAGATCTGCTGAACGACAACTACATCTGGAAGGCACGGACGCAGAACGTCGGATACCTGGATCTGACCGGCTGCATGGCGCTCGGCATCACCGGACCGGTCTTGCGATCGACCGGCTATCCACACGATCTGCGAAAGTCGCAGCCGTACTGCGGCTACGAGACCTACGACTTCGACGTCATCACCGCCGACACCTGTGACTCGTACGGACGCTATCTCATCCGCGTCAAGGAGATGCGCGAGTCGATCCGCATCGTCGAACAGTGTCTCGAACGGCTCCGTCCCGGCCCGGTGATGGTCGCCGACCGGAAGCTGGCCTGGCCGGCGGATCTCGCGCTCGGCCCCGACGGTCTGGGCAACTCACCCGAACACATCGCCCGGATCATGGGTACCTCGATGGAGGCGCTGATCCATCATTTCAAGCTGGTCACCGAGGGGATGCGGGTGCCGGCCGGGCAGTGCTACATCGCGGTCGAGTCCCCCCGCGGTGAACTCGGTGTACACCTGGTCAGCGATGGCGGCACCCGACCCTATCGCGTCCACTTCCGCGATCCGTCGTTCACGAATCTGCAAGCGGTGGCGGCGATGTGCGAAGGCGGCATGGTCGCCGATGTGATCACCGCGGTGGCCAGTATCGACCCGGTGATGGGAGGCGTGGACCGATGACCGACCCCGTATTCGTGGACCTGTCCACTTCCCCGCCGACCGAGGACGCCGCGCCTGCACACTGCACCCCGGCGCCGACCATCACCTTCGATGGCCCGTCGGCATACCCGACCGAGGTCGCCGAACGCCTCGCCGCGCAGGCGGCGCCGATCATCGCCCGCTACCCGCAGGCGCGGTCAGCGCTTCTCCCCCTGCTCCACCTGGTGCAGTCCGAGGACGGTCACATCACCAGGGCGGGCATCGAATTCTGTGCGGGTCAGCTCGATCTGACTGCGGCACAGGTCGCCTCGGTCGCGACCTTCTACTCGATGTACCGCCGTTCGCCGACCGGCGAATACCTCGTTGGTGTGTGCACCAACACGTTGTGCGCCACCCTCGGCGGCGACGAGATCCTCCGCGCGGTCTGCGACCACCTCGGTGTCCAGCCCGGGGACACCACTTCGGACGCCCGCATCACGGTCGAACACGTCGAATGCAACGCCGCCTGCGATTTCGCGCCCGTGGTGATGGTGAACTGGGAGTTCTTCGACAACCAGACACCGGAGTCGACGATCGAACTCGTCGAGGACCTCCGTGCCGGTGTCACCGTCGCACCCGCCCGCGGCACCGGAAGGGTGCGCTCGTTCCGCCAGACCGAACGCGAGCTCGCCGGCGCCGCGACCGCAACGCCACCCCCGCCGGTTGAGCCGGCACCGAGCGCAGCCAAGCCACCCCCGCCGGTTGAGCCGGCACCGACCGCAACGCCACCCCCGCCGGTTGAGCCGGCACCGAGCGCAACGAAGCCACCCCCGCCGGTTGAGCCGGCACCGAGCGCAACGAAGCCACCCCCGCCGGTTGAGCCGGCACCGAGCGCAACGAAGCCACCCCCGCCGGTTGAGCCGGCACCGAGCGCAGCGAGGAGCCGCGTCGAAACCCCCGAACCACCCGAACCCGATCCGCCGGAAACCCCGGTCCTGTCCCGCCACTGGGACGAGCCCGAGTCCTGGTCCCTGGCGAATCATCTGCGCCACAACGGCTACCGCGGCCTGCGTACCGCGCTCGACACCCCGCCCGCCGACGTCATCGAGATGGTCAAGGCCTCCGGCCTCCGGGGACGCGGGGGTGCCGGATTCCCGGTCGGGATGAAGTGGTCGTTCATCCCCCAAGAAGAATCTCCCGACGCCGAACCGTCGATTCCGCACTACCTCGTGGTCAACGCCGACGAATCCGAACCCGGCACCTGCAAGGACATGCCGCTCATGCTCTTGACGCCGCACACCCTGATCGAGGGGGTGATCATCGCGGCGTATGCCATCCGCGCGCATCATGCGTTCATCTACGTCCGCGGGGAGGTCGCCTCGGTTCTGCGGCGGCTTCGCACCGCGGTCGACGAGGCATACGCCGCCGGCTATCTCGGCACCGACATCCTGGGATCGGGCTTCGACCTGGAGCTCGTCGTGCACGCCGGCGCCGGCGCCTACATCTGCGGTGAGGAGACGGCTCTCCTCGACTCGCTCGAAGGCCGTCGCGGCCAACCACGCCTCCGCCCGCCGTTCCCGGCGGTCGCCGGTCTGTACGCCAGTCCGACCGTGGTCAACAATGTGGAATCCATTGCGAGCGTGCCGTCCATCATCCGTAACGGCGTCGACTGGTTCCGCTCGATGGGTACCGAGAAGTCCCCTGGTTTCACCCTGTACTCGCTGTCCGGCCATGTCACGCATCCGGGGCAGTACGAGGCACCGCTCGGTATCACCCTGCGGCAGCTCCTCGAACGCGCCGGCGGCGTACGCGCCGGACACGAACTCAAGTTCTGGACCCCGGGCGGGTCGTCGACGCCGCTCCTCACGCCGGAGCATCTCGACGTCCCCCTCGACTACGAGGGAGTCGGTGCCGCGGGCTCAATGCTGGGCACCAAGGCTCTTCAGATCTTCGACGAGACGACATGTGTCGTCGGCGCGGTCCTGCGCTGGACCGAGTTCTACGCGCACGAGTCGTGCGGAAAGTGCACACCGTGCCGGGAGGGCACGTACTGGCTGGTGCAACTGCTTCACCGGCTCGAGCACGAGGGCGGCACCACCGCCGATCTCGACACCCTCGCCGACGTCACCAACAGCGTCGTCGGAAAGTCGTTCTGCGCGCTCGGCGACGGCGCGGGCAGCCCGATCGTGTCCTCGCTGAAGTACTTCCGGGAGGAGTACCTCGCTCATCTCGACCACGGTTGTCCGTTCGACCGCTCGCTGTCGACCGTCTTCGACTCACCGGGTGGCAACCCGACGGGAGGTGTCCGATGACCCTCACACACGGTAGCGATCCGACGACCGGGGCCGACAACCTCGTCGGGATCACCATCGACGGGCACGAGGTCCGGGTTCCGGAGGGTACCCTGCTGATCCGTGCCGCTGAACAGATCGGCATCACCATCCCCCGCTTCTGCGACCACCCGCTGCTCGATCCGGTCGGCGCCTGCCGCCAGTGCCTTGTCGAGGTCGAGGGTCAGCGAAAGCCGCTGGCGTCGTGCACGACAACGGCCACCGACGGGATGGTCGTCCGGACGCAACTCAGTTCCCAGATCGCCGCCGATGCCCAGCGGGGCGTGATGGAACTGCTGCTGATCAACCATCCGCTCGACTGCCCGGTGTGCGATAAGGGCGGCGAGTGCCCACTGCAGAACCAGGCCATGTCGGCCGGCCGCAGCGAGTCCCGGTTCGACGGCGTCAAGCGCACGTTCACCAAGCCGGTCCCGCTGTCGTCCGAGGTCCTGCTCGACCGCGAACGATGTGTGCTGTGCGCCCGGTGCACGCGGTTCTCGACACAGATCGCGGGCGACCCGCTCATCGAGCTGGCGGATCGCGGTGCGCTGCAACAGGTCAGCATCTATGAGGACGAGCCGTTCGACTCGTACTTCTCGGGCAACACCGTGCAGATCTGTCCGGTCGGCGCGCTGACCGGTGCGCAGTACCGGTTCCGTGCAAGGCCTTTCGACCTTGTCTCGACACCGAGCGTCTGCGAGCACTGTGCGAGCGGATGCGCCCAGCGCACCGATCACCGGCGCGGCCAGGTGCTCCGCCGCCTCGCCGGCGACGACCCCGAGGTCAATTCCGAGTGGAACTGCGACAAGGGGCGCTGGGCGTTCGCGTATGCGACTGCGGCCGACCGTCTGACCTCTCCCCTGATCCGCGACCGGCACGGGGAACTGCGGGAGGCGTCGTGGGCCGACGCGATCCGCGTCGCTGCGGCAGGGCTCTCGGCGACCATCGGAAACGTGGGTGTCCTGACCGGCGGACGTCTCACCGTCGAGGACGCCTACGCCTACTCACGATTCGCCCGCACGGTCCTGAAGTCCGACGACATCGACTTCCGTGCACGCGTCCACAGCACCGAGGAGGCGTCCTTCCTCGCGAGCCGGGTCGCGGGGCGCGGGCTCGAGACCACCTACGACGACCTGTCCGCCGCCCCGGCGGTACTCCTCGTCGGTGTCGAACCCGAGGAGGAATCCCCGATCGTCTTCCTCCGGCTGCGCCGGGCGGTGCGGACCGACCGGCTTCGGGTGGCCACCGTGGCGCCGTACGCGAGCCGCGGGGCACAGAAGCTCGACGCCCGACTGTTCCCCACGACGCCCGGTGCCGAGGCGGAGATCCTCACCTCCGCCGAGGTCGCCGACCATCTCCGCGAGCCCGGATCGGTGATCGTCGCCGGTGAGCGGCTCGCCGCCGCCCCAGGTGGGTTGCGGGCGGCTGCCGATCTCGCGGACCGCACGGGCGCCCGCATCGCCTGGATTCCCCGACGGGCCGGCGAACGCGGCGCACTCGAGGTCGGCGCGATGGCCGGGCTGCTGCCGGGCGGTCGACCGATCACGGACCGCAGTGCACGCGAATCGGTGTCGGCTGTCTGGGGGCCCGGCATCCCGACGCGGCCCGGTCGGGACACCACCGGCATCCTCGACGCGGCCCGGTATCACGGACTGTCACTGGTCGTCGCCGGTGTCGACCTCGAGGATCTCCCCGACCCGGCGGCCGCGGACGAAGCCCTCACCGCCGCACCGTTCGTCGTGAGTCTCGAACAGCGACTGTCGACGGTGACGCCGCACGCCGATGTGGTGTTCCCGGTCGCGGCGGTGGCCGAGAAGGAAGGCACCTTCGTCGACTGGGAAGGCAGGCCGCGCAGCTTCACCGCCGCGCTCACCGAGTCGGGGCACATCCCCGACCACCGGGTCCTGGACGCCCTGGCCCGGCGTCTCGGTGTCGAACTGCGCTGCGACGGGCCTCAGACCATCCACCTGGACCTGCGCCGGATCGGGGCGTGGTCGGGTGACCGCTCGCCCGTCGTCGCTCATGAACGTCCGCTGCGCGCACCCGAGTCCGGTCAGGCCGTGCTGGCGACCTGGCACATGCTGCTCGACCTCGGTCGTCTGCAGGACGGTGAACCGCACCTCGCCGGGACCGCACGTCCACCGGTCGCACGCATGTCGGCGAGGACCGCCGCCGAGGGCGGTGTCGCGGTCGGCGGGCGGGTCCGGGTCAGCACCGCCGACGGGGAGATCGCGCTGCCCGTCGAATACGCCGACATGCCCGACCGGGTGGTCTGGGTCCCGCTCAACTCGCCCGGATCGCGTGTCCACGCGGACCTGCGGGCACAGGCGGGCGATCTCGTCGCCTTGTCGCCTGCCTCGGCGGCCGACGTCGCCGGAGGCGTCCCGATGAACACCGCCGGAGGCGTCCGATGAACACGCTCACGCTCGCCATCGACTACCCCGACCTCACCGATTTCGGCCACGACCCCATCTGGCTCATCGTCGTCAAGGCCGTCGCCGTGTTCGCGTTCCTGGTCGTCAACCCGCTGGTCGCGATCCTGCTCGAACGCAAGATCATGGCGCGCATGCAAACCCGGATCGGACCCAACCGCGTCGGACCCCGCGGGATTCTCCAGAGCCTGGCCGACGGCGTGAAACTCGCGCTGAAGGAGGGCATCATCCCGACCGGCGTGGACAAGGTGATCTACCTCCTCGCACCGATCATCGCGGTCGTACCGGCGGTCATGGCGTTCGCGGTGATCCCGTTCGGACCGATGGTCTCGGTGTTCGGCCACGAAACCCCCTTGCAGCTCACCGATCTGCCCGTCGGGGTGCTCTATGTCCTCGCCGTGACATCGGTCGGCGTCTACGGCATCGTGCTGGCCGGCTGGTCGTCGGGCTCCACCTATCCACTGCTCGGCGGGCTGCGGTCGACCGCCCAGGTGATCTCCTACGAGATCGCGATGGGACTCACGTTCGCGGCGGTGTTCCTCGACGCCGGGACGATGTCGACGTCCGGGATCGTCGCAGCGCAGGAACACCACTGGTACTTCCTGCTGCTGCTCCCGTCCTTCGTGATCTACGCGATCTCGATGGTCGGCGAGACCAACCGCGCCCCGTTCGACCTGCCCGAGGCCGAGGGCGAGCTGGTGGGCGGTTTCCACACCGAGTACTCGTCGCTGAAGTTCGCCATGTTCATGCTTGCCGAATACATCAACATGGTGACGGTTTCGGCCCTCGCCACCACGATGTTCCTGGGCGGCTGGCAGGCCCCGTGGCCGCTGAGTGCCTTCGACTGGGCGAACGCCGGATGGTGGCCCGTCCTCTGGTTCACCATCAAGGTCTGGGCGTTCCTGTTCGTGTTCATCTGGCTCCGAACCAGCCTGCCGCGGTTGCGGTACGACCAGTTCATGAACCTGGGCTGGAAGGTGCTCATCCCGATCTCGCTCGCCTGGGTGATGGTCGTGGCGATCATCCGCGCCTTCGTCGGCGGCGACAACGCCGAACTCATCCGGGCCCTCGTCTCGGCGGGCGCCGGTCTCGTGGTGACCGGCCTCATCGCCTATGCGATCTGGCGGATGATGCGGGTCCCGGATGTGCCGGAGAGGGCAGCCGAACCCGAACGTCCGGCGGTATTCGACGCCATGGCCGGCGGGTTCCCGATCCCGCCGATGCACGCACCGGACTCGAGGTCACAGCCGGTCCGCACCGACCCCGATCTGCCCCTTCCCGCCGATCAGAAGCCGAGCAGGGAGACCACCGATGCCTGATTTCCTCAAGCCCGTCAGTGGATTACGCGTCACCTTCGGTGGCATGTTCCAGCCGAGCATCACCGAACAGTATCCCGAGGAGAAACGACCGACCGCACCTCGCTATCACGGTCGGCACCAACTCAATCGGCACCCCGACGGACTGGAGAAGTGCATCGGGTGTGAGTTGTGCGCCTGGGCGTGTCCGGCCGACGCCATCTATGTCGAGGGGGCCGACAACACACCAGACGAACGGTATTCGCCCGGCGAGCGGTACGGGCGGGTCTACCAGATCAACTATCTGCGGTGTATCGGCTGCGGACTCTGCATCGAGGCGTGTCCGACGCGTGCGCTCACGATGACCAACGACTACGAACTCGCCGACGACAACCGCGCCGACCTCATCTACGAAAAGGACCGGCTGCTGGCGCCGCTACAACCGGGCGTCGAACCGCCGCCGCACGCCATGGCACCGGGATCGACCGAGGAGAACTACTACCGGGGTGAGATCACCTCCGACGGCCGGCTGACCCCGTTGCCGACTCCGACTGTGCGCGAGGGTGCACGGGAGCCGCGGCCATGACGCCCGGGTCGACGGCCGCACTTCTCGCCGACGAGGTGGTCCGCACCTCGACCGGGGAGGCCGTGCAGTTCTGGGTACTCGGAGTGGTCGCGGTGGCCGGTGCGCTCGGCGTCGTGTTCGCCACCAAGGCCGTGTATTCGGCGATCTTCCTGGCCACGACGATGATCGTTCTCGCGGTCTTCTACGTGGCCCAGGGCGCGCTGTTCCTCGGGGTCGTGCAGGTGGTCGTCTACACCGGCGCGGTGATGATGCTGTTCCTGTTCGTGCTCATGCTCATCGGCGTCGATTCATCGGACTCACTCAAAGAGACCCTGCGAGGGCAGCGCGTGGCCGCGTCCCTCGTCGGACTCGGCTTCGGTGTGCTCCTCATCGCGGGGATCGGCAACGCAACCATCGCGGTCACCACCGGCGCGACCGCGCCCGGCGCACTTGGTACTGACAGCAACTACGGCATCGAGGCGATCGCCGAACTGATCTTCGTCCGTTATCTGTGGGCCTTCGAACTGACGGGCGCCCTGCTCATCGCCGCCACCCTCGGCGCGATGGTCTTGGCCCACCGGGAGCGGTTCGGGCCGCGCCTGACCCAGAAGGAGCTGTCGCAGGCCCGGTTCCGGAGCGGCGTCAACCTCACCCCCCTGCCGAGTCCCGGTGTCTACGCCCGCCACAACGCGGTCGACGTCCCGGCGCGACTCCCCGACGGGAGTCCCTCCGACCTCTCGGTGAACGCCATCCTGGCCGCACGCACGTTGCGGCAGAAGAACCCGGAGGGTCCCAAGAATCCCGAGGGCCAGAATCCCCGGGGGCGGGCATGAACCCGGAGAACTACCTCTACCTCTCGGCACTGCTGTTCACCATCGGCGCTGCCGGGGTCCTGCTGCGACGCAACGCGATCGTCGTGTTCATGTGCATCGAGCTGATGCTCAACGCCGCCAATCTCGCCTTCGTCACCTTCGCTCGGATGAACCAGTCCTTCGACGGGCAGGTGATCGCCTTCTTCACGATGGTGGTCGCCGCTGCCGAGGTGGTCGTCGGGCTCGCCATCATCATGACCATCTTCCGATCACGCCGCTCGGCGTCGGTCGACGACGCGGATCTGCTCAAGCGGTAGAGGAGGATTGGTGAACGCCGAACTGACCGCGTCACTGCTCTGGCTGGTCCCCGCGCTCCCGCTCGCCGGTGCGGTGATCCTTCTCCTCGGCGGTCGTGCCACCGATCGCTGGGGTCATCTGCTCGGTACCGCCGCAGCGATCGCGTCGTTCGTGGTCGGACTGGTGATGTTCGCCGGGATGGTGTCCCGCTCGGCCGACGACCGCGCGGTGACCGACACCCTGTTCCGCTGGGTGCCGGTCGGAGACTTGCAGGTGGACTTCGGTTTCCGCCTCGATCAGCTGTCCATGTGCTTCGTCCTCCTGATCACCGGTGTCGGGTCGCTGATCCACGTCTACTCGATCGGCTACATGTCCGACGACCCCGACCGCCGACGATTCTTCGGCTACCTCAACCTGTTTCTCGCGGCGATGCTCGTCCTCGTCCTCGCCGACAACTATCTCGGCCTGTATCTCGGCTGGGAGGGTGTGGGCCTGGCGTCGTATCTGCTGATCGGTTTCTGGCAGTACAAGCCGACCGCGGCGACCGCGGCGAAGAAGGCGTTCGTGGTCAACCGTGTGGGCGACGTCGGACTCGCCATCGCACTGATGATCATGTTCGCGACCTTCGGTTCGGTCGCGTTCACCGCGGTCTTCGACGGCGCTCCCCAGGCCGGCGAAGGAACCCTCACCGCACTGGGTTTCGTGCTCCTGCTCGCCGCGTGCGGCAAGTCTGCTCAGGTACCGCTGCAGTCGTGGCTCGGCGACGCGATGGAAGGTCCGACCCCGGTGTCCGCGCTGATCCACGCGGCGACCATGGTGACCGCCGGCGTGTATCTGATCGTGCGCTCGGGTCCGATCTTCGACCTGGCACCCGTCGCACAGGTCGGTGTCGTGGTGGTCGGATCGGTGACGCTGTTGTTCGGTGCGATCATCGGCTGCGCAAAGGACGACATCAAGAAGGCGCTCGCCGCGTCGACGATGAGCCAGATCGGGTACATGGTCCTGGCCGCCGGACTCGGCCCGGCCGGCTATGCGTTCGCCATCCTGCACCTTCTCACGCACGGCTTCTTCAAGGCCGGCCTGTTCCTCGGTGCCGGATCGGTCATGCACGGGATGAACGACGAGACCGACATGCGACGCTACGGCGGACTCCGCAAGCTCATGCCGATCACCTTCGTCACCTTCGGCGTCGGCTATCTCGCGATCATCGGAGTCCCACCGTTCGCGGGCTTCTACTCCAAGGACCACATCATCGAGGCCGCGTTCGGGGCAGGCGGCGCGAAGGGGCTGATCCTCGGTGGTGCAGCGCTTCTCGGCGCGGGTATCACCGCGTTCTACATGACCCGCGTGATGCTCCTGACGTTCTTCGGGGAGAGGCGGTGGCACGACGGCACGGATGCCGATGTCCCGCATCCGCACGAGTCGTCCAGGGTGATGACCGGACCGATGGTTCTGATCGCACTGGGTTCGGTGGCCTCCGGCGGGCTGCTCGCGATCGGCGGGTCGCTCGAGCACTGGCTGGAACCGGTGGTCGGCGAACACACGGCTGAACATCTGATCCCGGTGTGGGCGACGACCGCGACCATCCTCGTCGTCGTCGCGGTCGGCGTCGCGATCGCCTACCGGCAGTACGCCACCCGGCCGGTGCCCGTCGTCGCACCCGAGGACGTGTCGGTGCTGACGGTCGCGGCACGGCATGACCTGTACGGCGACACGATCAACGAAGAGCTGCTGATGCGTCCCGGACAGCGCGTCACCGCCGGCCTGGTCGCCGTGGAGTCCGACGGCGTCGACGGTCTGACGAGTGGCGTCGGCGATGCCGTGACCCGCACGTCGCGTCGAATACGCAGGTGGCAGAACGGTTATGTGCGGTCCTACGCGCTGTCGATGTTCGCCGGGACGACCCTGGTCGTCGCACTCGTGATGGCGGTGAACGTACTGTGAACATCCCCTGGCTGACGATCCTGTGGTTCGCACCCGCGGTGGGTGCGGCCCTCGTTCTCGCGATACCCGCGAGCCGTCCCGCGGTGGCTCGATGGTTCGCCTTCGCCATCACCCTCGGCGTCCTCGTCGTGGCTGTCGGCCTCGCGATCGGATTCGATCCGGCCGGTGAGCGATACCAGTTCACCGAGGACGTGAGTTGGATTCCGGCGCTGGGAACCCGATATGCGTTGGGACTCGACGGGATCGGCCTGGTTCTGATCCTGTTGACGACCGCACTCCTGCCCCTGCTCCTGCTCGCCGGCTGGCACGACGCCGAATCCGCCGGGTCCCTGGACCATTCGGGCGGACGCGCCCAGAAGGGTCCGCACATCTACCTCGCACTGTTCCTCGCCACCGAGGCGATGGTGCTGATGAGTTTTGTCGCGCTGGACATCCTGCTCTTCTACATCTTCTTCGAGGCCATGCTCATCCCGATGTACTTCCTCATCGGCGGCTTCGGCACCGGGCCCAACCGCTCCGGCGCGGCGGTGAAGTTCCTGTTGTACAACCTGTTCGGCGGTCTGCTCCTGCTCGCCGCCGTGATCGGCGTGTACGTCGTCTCCGCACAGAACAGCGTGGGGGCTGATGGCGGCGGGACTTTCGCGCTCGGCGACATCGTGGCCGCGGTGTCGAGCGGCCAGATCGACGACACCACCGGCCTCGCGAAGTTGCTGTTCCTCGGTTTCATGTTCGCGTTCGCGGTGAAAGCCCCGCTGTGGCCTCTGCATTCGTGGCTTCCCGATGCTGCGGTCGCGGCCACCCCGACGTCGGCGGTGCTGATGATGGCCGTCATCGACAAGGTCGGGACCTTCGCGATGCTGCGGTTCTGCCTGCAACTGTTCCCGGATGCGAGCCGGTACTTCGCGCCGCTGGTCTGCGGACTCGCGGTTGTCAGCATCGTCTATGGCGCGATCCTGGCCATCGGCCAGACCGACGTCATGCGCCTGATCGCCTACACCTCCATCTCGCACTTCGGTTTCATCATCCTGGGCATCTTCGTGATGACCGATCAGGGACAGACCGGTTCGGCGCTGTACATGGTCAACCACGGACTCTCCACCGCCGCCCTGTTCCTCATCGCCGGGTTCCTGGTGTCGCGCCGCGGCAGTCGGCTGATCGCCGACTACGGCGGCGTCCAGAAGGTCGCCCCCGTCCTCGCCGGCACCTTCCTCGTCGCGGGCCTGGCGACCCTGTCGCTACCCGGCCTCGCCCCGTTCATCAGCGAGTTCCTGGTCCTCATCGGCACATTCACGCGCTACCCGGTGGCGGCGGTCCTCGCATCATCCGCGCTGGTGCTCTCCGCGATCTACATCCTGTGGACCTATCAGCGGATGATGGGCGGACCCCCGAGACCCGAGGACGTGCGGGTGTCGTCGATACGCGACCTCGCCGGCCGCGAGCTGGCCGTCGTCGTACCGCTCCTCGCGCTGCTCATCGCCCTGGGGGTCTATCCCAAGCCGATGATCGACCTGATCGATCCGGCGGTGCAGAGCACGCTCACCACGGTCGGGGTCACCGATCCCGCACCCGCGGTGGCGGACCCGGTCCCGGCCCACGACCGGCCTGAGGGCCCCACCACCGATGCGGAGACCCACCGATGAGTCCGTCCGTCGTTGCGCTGAGTTCGACGCCGCTGGCCGCGATCGAGACCCCGAGCGTCGAGTACGCGGCCCTGTCGCCCATGTTGATCGTGTTCGGCGCAGGTGTCATCGGGGTCCTGGTAGAGGCCTTCGCTCCGCGCAGGCTGAGGTACCCACTGCAACTCGGGCTTTCGCTGGGCGGACTCGTCGTCGCGCTCGCTGCGCTCGCCACCGTGACGGCCGCACAGACAGCGGACGGCTCGAACGGACAGTTCGCGATGTCGGGGGCCGTCGTTCTGGACCGCCCGACCCTGTATCTGCAGGGACTCCTGCTGATCATCGCGATCATCGCGGTCGGGTTCATCGCCGAACGTCGGCTCGAGCGGGTCGTCGCGCCGGTCACCATGCGTACCCTGGCCGGCGCCGCGGTCACCGACGATCAGTCCGGCAGAGCAGGATTCAACGGCGGGGGCGTCGACGCGGACATGTTCACCCCGTCCGGCGCCTCGGTCCCGAACACCGACGCCGAGTTCGAGGCGACTCGTGCCGGGGCGGTGACGACCGAGGTGTTCCCGCTGGCACTGCTGGCGGTCGGCGGCATGATGCTGTTCCCGGCGTGCGGTGATCTGCTCACCATGTTCATCGCGCTGGAGGTCTTCTCGCTGCCGCTCTACCTGTTGTGCGGGCTGGCTCGGCGTCGTCGGCTGATCTCGCAGGAAGCATCTCTGAAGTACTTCCTGCTGGGCGCCTTCTCGTCGGCCTTCTTCCTGTTCGGTGCAGCATTCGTCTACGGGGCGACCGGCTCGTTGAACCTGTCGACGATCGGTGCGTCGATCACCGACGTCGCCGGTACCGGTGGCGACACGACGCTGGCGCTGATCGGTTTGGCGATGCTCGCGGTCGGACTGTTGTTCAAAGTCGGTGCGGTGCCGTTCCATTCGTGGATTCCCGATGTCTATCAGGGGGCCCCGACCCCGGTCACCGCGTTCATGGCATCGGCCACCAAGGTCGCGGCGTTCGGTGCGCTCCTCCGGGTCTTCTACGTCGGTTTCGGGGCGCTGCGCGACCAGTGGGAACCGGCGCTGTGGGCGGTGGCGATCGCGTCGATGGTCATCGCCTCGGTGATGGCCGTGACCCAGAACGACATCAAGCGGATGCTCGCCTACTCGTCGATCGCACACACCGGGTTCATCTTGCTCGGCCTGATCGCCTTCGACGATGCCGGGCTCGGCGCGACGCTCTTCTATCTGGCCGCCTACGCCTTCACGACCCTCGGCGCCTTCGCGACCGTGGCGGTGATCCGCGAACCCGACGCGGACACGAGCACGTCGGCGCGCACGGCCGCGGTCCACGGCACCGCCGCGACCGTCCGCAATCCTCATCTGTCCGGGCGTGAGGCGACCGATCTCACCCAGTGGTCGGGTCTGGGCCGACGGTATCCCTTGGTCGGCGCCATGTTCGCGGTCTACCTGCTGTCCTTCGCCGGCATCCCGCTCACGAGCGGCTTCATCGCCAAGTTCGACGTCTTCGCCGCGGCCGCCGGCAGCGGTGGCGGCGTTCTCGTGGTGATCGGTGTGATCAGCAGCGCGATCGCCGCCTACGTCTACATCCGCATCATCGTGGCCATGTTCTTCGACGATGTCCCCACCGGCGATGCCCCGCACGTCGTGAAGCCCAGCATCCTCACCACCACCGGCATCGCGGTCTGCACGCTGGCCACCGTCGTGCTCGGCATCTTCCCGCAACCGCTGCTCGACCTCGCCGACGCGGCCGCGACCTTCCTGCGCTGACCCGCAAACCCACCCCTTTTCAGCATTTCCACCCCCCTGCGAGGGGGTGGAAATCTCCATCCGTGGTGGGTTTGTGGAGCAGGTCGACGATGCCGTGCCATCCTGGAAGCCGTGGATCTCGTCAGGCACCTGCGGTTCTTCGTCGCCGTCGCCGAGGAGGGCCACTTCGGGGACGCGGCCGCCCGGTTGGAGATGACGCAGCCACCGGTGTCGCAGGGGCTGCGCCGCCTGGAGAGGGAACTCGGGGTTCAGCTCATCCGGCGCACCTCCCGCGGTGCGGAACTCACCGACGCCGGTCGCGACCTGTTACCCCGGGCACGACTCCTCATCGACGACGCGGCGCGGTTCCTGGGCGAAGCCCGACGCCTTCACGAGGGTTCTGAGGTACTGCGTTGGGGTGCAGTACCTCTCGCGGGGAGCGCGGCCGTCGCCGCTGTCGCACAACGCCTCGGCGACGTGTCGTCCGGTCAGGACATGGTGAGTGCCGCGGCGGTGAGTCTGATCGAGCAGGTGTCGGCGGGCACGCTCGACCTGGCCATCGTCGACGCGCCCTGCGTCACCGGCACTCTCACCACCGGCCCGGTCGTCGTGTTCCGACGCCACGTCGTCGTGCCGGCCCGTCATCCGGTCACCACCGCAGCACGTCCCCGGTTGCGCCACCTTGCGGGCCTGGACTTCTGCCACCCGCCGCGCGCCGCGAATCCGCCGGCTCATGACCAGCTGATCGACCGCCTCCGCGAGTCCGGACTCGATCCAAGAATCCTGGCCGTCTCGTCCTCCGAGCACCTGGTGGCCGCGGTCGCCGGTGGCGGAGCCTTCGGCCTGACCGTTGACCCGGAACGTCTCGCGTCGCTCGACGGCGTTCGGTGTCTCCCCATCGGGCGCGACGCCACGGCGCTGCGACTCCGGGTCGTCTACCGGGAATCCGCACTCGCCGAGGTCGCGGACGTGTCAACGGCGGCACTGTGGAAGATCAGCAAGGCCGCCGGGTGAACCCAGAACCAGCTGAGCTGCCCCTACACGTGCGGAAGCGGGTCGACCGCGACGTCACGGAGACCCTCGCCGACGCCGGCTGTTCCGGCTGGATACATGCGACGACGATCGGTTCCCCACGGATCGGATACTCCTTCGACGCCGACGCTCCGGTCGTCCTGGCCTCGGTGTACAAGCTCGCTCTACTGATCTCGTTGTGCCGCAGCGCAGATCGCGGTGACATCGACCTGACCTCGTCGGTGACGGTCGACCCGACACAATGGGCACAGGGTCCGACCGGACTGGCCGCGTTGCGCGATCCGATCACACTGAGCCGGCGAGACCTCGCCACCTCGATGATGACCGTCTCCGACAACGTCGCCGCCGACGTCATCCTCGACGAGATCGGACTCGACCGCGTACGCGAGGACCTTGCAACGCTCGGTGTCGCGAACACCCGGATCGTCGGCGGAGTCGCAGAGCTACACCAGCGTCTCCAGCGGGAAACCGGGACAAGCACGGTGGCAGAGGCTTTCGCCGCGCTCGCAGACCCGGATGACGACACGTCGGTCAGCGCCTACGACGCCGCGTACTCCAGTTCGTCCACGCCTCGGGACTGCACGACGCTGCTGTCCGCGGTCTGGACCGACCACGCGGCGTCGAACGAGATGTGTGCGTTCATCAGGGACACCATGCGTCGTCAAGTGTTCACCTCGCGCCTCGCGTCTGGATTTCCGTTCCGACGGGTCACCGTTGCGGGCAAGACGGGCACCCTGGTCGCGATCCGCAACGAGATCGGCGTCGTCGAGTTCCCCGGTGAGTTGCCGGTCGCCGTCGCGGTCTTCACGTCGAGTGCACGGTCTGAGCCCGCACTGCCGCACGTGGACCGGGCCATCGGTGAGGTCGCCCGGACGGTCGTCACGGAGCTCCGCACTCCCGCTGAGTAGCGCGGCAACCTGCCCCGATAGCGTTTCGCTATGGCGTCATCGCGCGTCGTGACCTTGCGTGGGGAGGCTCGGGTCGGTTGTCTGGCCACATGCGTCGGTTGTTGGTGATCCTGAGTGTTCTCGCGGTGCTGGTCGGCACGTTGTCGGGGTGTTTCCTGTCGAAGGACTCGCCGGAGGACACGTTGCAGTCGTTCGCGGACGCACTGCAGCGAGGAGATGTCGACGCGGCCGCCGGGCTCACCGACGACCCGACGACGGCTCGCACGACGATCCGGTCGATCTTCGACGGTATGGGCTCCACCCCGAAACTGTCGGTCGCCGCCGACCTCGTCGACGACAAGAAGGTCACCGGAACGCTCGACCATCAGTGGCAGATCCGAAACACCAATACGGCCTACCAGACGTCGGTCGTTCTCGCCGAGACGGATTCGGGCTGGCGCGTCCGGTGGCAACCATCGGTCATGCACCGGCAACTCCGCGCGGGACAGTCCTTCTCGTACAGCGACGACCGCGCCTACCGCACACCGGTTCTCGATACCAATGCGCGCCGCTGATGACGTGGCAGCCGGTGACGTTGATCAGTCTCGAACGGGCACAACTCGCTTCGGCCGAGACGTTGGCCCGTGCGCTGCGACCGGTCGAACCGTCGATGACGGCGGCCGGGATCCGCAAGCTCTTCGACGGCAACAACGCCCCGCGTCAGACCGTGATCAGGCTGCGTGAAGCAGATCTCGAACGTGTCCGGCGCAGCGTCGAGTCGACCGCCGGCGTGACGAACACCGAGCAGGGTGCGCTCCTCAGTGCCACCAGGGACCTCCATTCGCCCGCGATGTCGGGACTCGAGGACATCTGGCGTGGCGCGATCGACGCCACGGCCGGCTGGTCGATCCAGATCGTCGACAACGACGGCACTCCAACGCATCTCGTGGACTCCGCGCAACCGGGCACCACGCCGCCGATACGCACCTCCATCGACCGAGACATCCAGACCCGGGCACAACGCGCCGTCGACGGTGAACGACGTCCCGCGATGATCGTCGCCATCTCCCCGTCGACCGGCGGGATCGTCGCCGTCGCCCAGAACGACGCCGCCGACAGGTCCGGCGCGGTCTCCCTCACCGGCTTGTACCCGCCGGGATCGACCTTCAAGACCATCACCACCGCAGCGGCATTGGCCGCCGGGGTGGTGCAGCCGACGTCGCAGGTTCCCTGTCCCGGGCGCACGACGATCGAGGGACGAACCATCCCCAACGAGGACGACTTCGACCTCGGAACCGTCGCGCTGCCAACAGCTTTCTCCCGCTCGTGCAACACGACCATGGGAGCTCTCGCGAACAGACTCCCCGCCGACGGGTTGACCACGATGGCCCGCCGATTCGGCATCGGCGCCGACTACACGGTCCCGGGCCTGACCACCGTCACCGGACGAGTGCCCGTGGCCGACACCCCTGCCCTGCGCGTGGAGAACGGAATCGGTCAGGGCACGGTGACCGTCAGCCCGTTCGGTCTGGCGCTGGCCGAAGCGAGTCTCGCGCGGGGTGAGACCGTCACGCCCACGCTGGTCGAGGGACAGCGCACCACCGGCGACACCGAACCCGAACAGATTCCCGACGACGTGGTCCGTGCACTGCGAAGCATGATGTGCGACACCGTGACCCGCGGTACCGCCACCGCGTTGCAGGACATCCCCGACCTGGGCGGCAAGACCGGCACCGCCGAGTACGGTGACAACAAGAACCCACACGGGTGGTTCGCCGGTATCGTCGGCGACCTCGCCTTCGCGACGCTCGTCGTCGGCGGCGGGTCGTCGGCGCCCGCCGTGCAGGTCAGCGGCGAGTTCCTGCGTCCGCTGCGGTCATTCGGCGGATAGGCCGGCCAGTATCCGGGCCATCAGATAGCCGGACACGCGTAGCTCACCGTTGTTCCCGTCGCGGGGATAGTCGGCATGCCCGAATGCGCCTTGCCGCTCCACACCGTCGGCGGTGGTTCGATCGTCGACTTCGAGTTGCACGAGGTCGGTCGAGGTTGGCCGCGGACCGTTGGGGCCGACGGGCCCGAGGGACTGACCGTACGAGATGCTGTCGCTCTCGCCCTGCATGACGAACCCGTGACCGTCCTCGAGCCCCAGCTCGGGTTCGTCGTTCGCCTCGAATCCCGGAGAGCCGTAGAAAACGGCATCGTCGACCGGATGTCCGCCGGGGGTCTGCAGCGCCAGTCCTTGCGTCAGCGACCCGTAGGAGTGCCCGAGTGCGACGATGTGCGGGTCCGCCTTGTTCGACGTCGCATCGATCGCACGGTAGAAGTTCGCCAGTTCCGGCGCACCGTCGCTCGCCCGATCCTGTTGCGCCACTTCCAGCCACGACCATCCGGACGGACGGCTGCCGTCGGAGTCCGGCGGTTCGAAATCGAGCCACGAGACGGTGGCGACCCTCTCGTGTCCGCGTCCGGCGCGCTGGAGCTCGTCGAGCGTTTCGTCGCGCAGAGCTGCCGACTCACCCAGCATGGATCCGAAGCTGTTCCGGATGTTCGTGTTCAGTCCCGGCGTCGTGACCGAGACATGGTCGGCATCATCGGGATTGCCGATGGAGATCGCCGCCTTGCCCTGCTCCCCGGAGAACATGTCCATCACCAGCAGCATCCGACCATTCAGATTCGACGGGCTCCACTCGTTGTCGGCCATCAACTCCTGCAGCGTCTGCACATCCCGGATCTTCTTCCCGACCTGTTCGAGTTCGGCGTCCTCGTTGGTGAAGAGGCCGCCGAACCTGATCTGCCTCGTGAGCTGATCCCGACGATCCTCGAGCTGTCTCAGCACGTCGTCGAGCCGGGCGACGTTCGCAGCATGTCTGATCGGCGACGGGATGCCGTCGACGTTGCCCAGCAGATCCGGTCGGTCGCGTAACAGCTCCTGCTGTTGCTCGGGAGCCAGCGCGTCCCAGTAGGCATTCACCTCGTCGGGCGACTTGCCCGCCGGCGGTTCGAGAGGGGTGAGCCCGCCCTGTCCAGCCCCCGCCTTCGTCGCCTCTTCCATGCTCCCGGCATCGTTCGCGGTGATCTTGCCGTCGCGGATGGCGTCGAACACCCGCGCGGCATCGGCGTCGACATCGGTTGCCTGGGTGATGAGTGCCTTCACCGCGGTCTCCAGTGCCTTCCGCAGGTCCTCCCGCGCTTCGTCGTCCTCCGGGTCGGGTGTCGGTGCGGCGGTCACGGACCCGTCGTCGTGGATGGTCATCGACGCATCCGCGGCCTGCACCCGTAGACCGGCGAGTCGGCCTTGGAGGTGTTTGACCGCCGAGGAGGTCTCGACGGCGAGCTGCCGGGCCGCACCGAGGACTGCGGCTTCGTCGCGGAGGTCATCGACCGTGACCGCGTACAGCTGTCGGGCGGCGTCGGCCGCATCGCCGAACCAGCCCGGCAGCTCGCCGGCTGTCCGTAGCGCACCCTCGATCTCGCCGACGGTCGTCACGCGTTTCGCGAGGGAGTCGGCCATCGTGTCGAGCGCGCCGGTGTCCCAGGCGTCGATTCGGGCAAGATCCGTGGAGTCAGCCCGGCGACGAGGCGTTCGATCCGTCCGCGGCCGGCGGAGTCACCGCTTCCGCGGGGCCGGCGGGGAGCCTGCACGGCGTCCGGATCGACAGTAGCGCTGCCTCGAAGGTGCCGAACTTGACGGAACCGTTCTCGTCGTCGGAGAACCGGACCTCTCGGTCACCCGGCTGATTTCGTGTCCACGTCTCGTTCGTCAACCCCGCCGCGGCAGCGGCAGAACGCACGATCTCCACGGCTCGGGGCCACTGCTCTTCGCTGATCGGCACCGGGGATGTCCGACGGTCGAGCTGGACGGTCCTGCCGTCGGTCTCCAGCCACTCGCCCGAGCAGGGGTTCCGGTAGTCCGGGAACAGGTTGTCCGGCGGATTGGTCGATTCGAACCTCACGCCGGGCGCGATCACCTCGACCTGCTCGACGATCGCCTCCCGCATGGCGCGGAAATCATCCAGGGTCGCTTCCAGGCTCGGTAGCCCGCGAAGCTGCCCGTTCAACTCCGCCACTCTCGCCGCGGACACGTCGTCCGACGGTCCGAACGTCGCTTCGTCCACCGCGGAGCACCCCCCTCCACACAGAACGGCCGCGAGTACCACCGCAACCCATCCCGCACGCATCACGTAACCCCCGACCGGCTCTGCGGGTAGCCTGCTACCTGCACCAGAAACATACTTCAACGCACGGGGGTGCCGGTATGTCTGCTCACGAGTCAGAGGTCGATCCCGAAGTTCTGTGGCACTCCGCCCGAACCATCACGACGACCGCCGACCTTGCGGAGACCCATCTCAAGAGCAGCGATGCGGCGGTGGCCTCGTGCGGTCGCGGCTGGTCGACCATGGCGTCCGCGGGCTTTCGACGAGTTCGTGGACCGCTCGGACCGATTCACCAGAGACCTGTTGCAGAAGCTCGCGGACCTCGAGCAGAGCACCCGGGCTGCAGCCGCACAGTACGAACGCACCGACGCCGCCAGTGGTCGGGAGATCGCCGCGACCGCTGGAGATTCCCGTCTTTTGAACCTCTGAACCTTGACCGCCGGCGTGTCATCGGCTCAGATGAAACGCATGGGCGACGAACTGTTCGAGCACAAGACCAAGACCACGCTGACCCGCGAAGAAGCGGCCCAGCGGCTTCGCGACCTCGCCGATGCGATCGCCCGGCACAATGAGGTGTCGTTCGTCGCCAACAACAAGACCGTGCGAATCGACGTCCCCCCGCAGGTCAAGCTCAAGGTCGAGTTCGAGCGCGGCGAGAAGGAATCCGAGATCGAGATCGAGATCTCCTGGTAGCCCCGCTCCCGACCGCCGATGCCCGGTCGGATTCGGTCCAGTCCTCGGTGATGCCTCTCGCCGATCGGCTCGACGACGCCAGTACCCACACCGCGCCGCCCAACGCGTAATCGTCGACCTGCGCGCTCGCGTCGAGGAGCGTCGAACCGACCCGCTCGGAGTCGGCGATCCTCGTCGTCAGAACAAATGCCCCGCGACTGAGGCGTCGAACACAGCAGGAACAATCCCGCTTAGTTGCGTGTTACAACCTTCACGTCTGCCTTTAGTTGCAGCTTTCAACAATTTGCCGTCCACGTGCGCGAACATCGCCGGCAGCACGCGGACGCGTACCGCGGAGGTATCAGAGGATGAGCGCACCCGCCGCCGGGCCGGTGGAGGTCGAGGACATCCCGATGACCCATCGCCAGCGAATCGAGGCACTGGTCGGCCTCCTGCTGGGGATGTTCGTCGCCTTCCTGTCCTCGACCATCGTCTCCAATGCACTGCCGACGATCATCACCGATCTGCACGGCACACAGAACCAGTACACCTGGGTGGTCGTCGCGACCCTCCTGGCGTCGACCGCCACCACCCCGATCTGGGGCAAGTTCGCGGATCTGGTGAGCAAGAAGCTGCTGGTGCAGATGTCACTGGCCCTGTTCACCATCGGATCCGTCCTCGCCGGGACCTCGCAGTCCGTCGACATGCTCATCGGGTTCCGTGTGATCCAGGGTCTGGGTCTGGGCGGTTTGCAGGCGTTGGTCGTCATCGTGGTGGCAACCATGTTCAGCCCGCGTGAGCGCGGTCGCTACCAGGGTCCGATGGCCGCGGTGATGTCGGTCGCCACGGTTGCTGGTCCGCTGATCGGCGGGCTGATAGTCGACACCAGTTGGCTCGGCTGGCGCTGGACCTTCTACGTCTGCGTGCCGCTCGCCGTCGCGGCACTGCTGGTCATCCAGCGCACGCTGAACCTCCCCGTGATCCGCAAGAAGGTCAGCATCGACTACGGCGGCGCTGTCCTCATCGCCGCGGGTGTCAGCATTCTGCTGATCTGGGTGACCCTCGCCGGGAAGAGCTTCGACTGGGCGTCGGCGGCGTCCTACGCACTCGTCGCGCTGGGGCTGGTGCTGCTGGCGGCCGCGGTGTTCGTCGAGTCGCGGGTGAGCAGCCCCATCATCCCGTTGCATCTGTTCCGCGATCGCACGACGACGCTGGCCACGCTGGCAAGCGTCGCCGTCGGTGTCGCCCTCTTCGGTGGTGCGGTGTTCCTGGGTCAGTACTTCCAGGTCGCCCGCGGCTACTCGCCGACCGCGGCGGGCCTGCTCACACTCCCGATGATCATCGGCTCGATGGTCTCGGCGACCATCTCCGGACAGATGATCACCCGCTTCGGACGCTGGAAGGTCTACCTAGTCGCCGGTGCGGCGCTGATGACGGTCGGCTTCGGACTGCTGGCCACGATCGACGCGCACACCGACATGAGGATTCTGGGTGTGTACCTGTTCGTCCTCGGTATCGGTATGGGTATGACGATGCAGAACCTGGTGCTGGCGGTCCAGAACAACGTCAGCCCCGCGAACCTGGGTGCGGCCACCTCGACCGTCACGTTCTTCCGTTCGCTCGGCGGCGCGTCGGGTGTGTCGGTGCTGGGTGCGGTCCTGTCCAGCCATGTCTCCGACCTCATCGCGCAGGGGCTGAGTGCAGTCGGCATCAACGCCGGGCAGACCGGCGGCTCGCAGGCCGGCTTGTCGAACCTGAACGAGTTGCCCGGCCCGATCGCCGATATCGTCCGCGGCGCGTACGGTGACGGCACGGCCCGCATCTTCCTGGTCGCCGGAATCATGGCGGCGCTCAGCCTCGTCGCCATCTGTTTCATCATGGAGGTCGCCCTCAAGACGATGAGCAGCGATGAGGAGCGCCGGGCCGAGGCCGCCGCGGCCGCACTGACCACAGAGGACACCAGTCCGCGATGAAGACGATCGCGGTCGGGCTCGACCACAGCCAGGAGTCGGAAGCCGCCGCACGATGGGGTGCGGCGGCTGCCGTCCGTCGCGGCGGGCGGCTGCTGCTCGTCCACGGATACGCTCCTGCGGGCGCCGCACAGGGCCTGGCCGAGTTCGACATCGAGAACATTCGCGATGCCGCGCTCGCCCGGGCGGACGCGGTCGCGAATTCCCTTCGCGCCGACCATTTGCAGCTACGGGTGGACACGCTCGTCAGGCCAGAGCTCCCGGTCCCGTTGCTGCTGCAGGTGTCGGAGCACGTGGACCTGCTGGTCCTGGGGCACCACCGCGCGAACTGGCTGGAACGACTCACCTCCGGAAGCGTCAGTGCGATTCTCACCGCACGGTCGAAATGCCCCGTCGTCACCGTGCCTTTCGGCAATGTGTGCTTCGACGGCCCGGTCGTCGTGGCGGTCGACGTCGACGCGCCGTCGGATCAGGCCATCAAGACCGCCTTCGAGCGGGCACGCGACATCGGCCAGCGGGTGACCATCATCTGTGCAATACCCGACGACGCTGCGCCAGAACAGGTCTCCGATGCGTACGCGCGCGCCGACACCCTCCTGGACCCGTGGCGGCGGCAGTACCCGGACTGCCCCGTCAACGTTCAGCTCGTCAACGGCGATCCCCATCGCTCGCTCGCCGAAGCCGTGCCGCAGGCGTCACTTTTGGTGATCACCCGACCGCGCGCCGGTACCGCCTTCCCGGTCTGGACCACCTCGGTGACCCGCGCCGCCCATCACGCGGCGCGACACCCGATCGCGGTGGTCGATCACTCCGCGTCCTGACTTCCGAGAGTTCGGATCAGCCCACCTGCGGAGGCACTCCGCCGGGATCAGGTTGCGTTTATGCCCGCGACCCGGGACAGAACGCAACCTGATCAGACGCCCGCCTGCTCACCAGCACCTGCCGACGCAAGCACGTATCCGCACACCACGACGACCGCGCTGATGACCGCGGCGACCGCGAACACCGACCACAGCGCGACCTTGACCAGCAGCGCTCCGACCAAGGCGCCCAACAGGATTGACACGATGGCCGCGGATCGACGGTTCACGATCGTCGCGCGACCGGGCCGTGCGAACATGTCGATCGCCCATGCGGTGATCGTCGACGTCACGACGACGGTCGTCACGTCGGCGACACCGATGTTGCGCGCCGCCGCAGCCTGCATGCCCATCGCGCACGCGGTCATCCCGACGGCGAACATCGCTGCCACATGCTCCGTCGACTGTGCCCAGATGATGACCGCGGTACCGGCGACCAGCGACGCCGACACCGCAAGCACAGCGGTCAACCGCGGACTCCACCCACGCCGATCCGACCGTAGGAACAGGCTCGCCAACCCGGCGCCGAGGATGAACGCGACGAGGGCGAGCGCCACGGAGAACACCGGCAGTCCGTCGGCGCCGGCAGCACCCATCCCGAGGATCAGGACGTTCCCGGTCATGTTCCCCAGGAACACGGTGTCGAGACCGAGGAAACCGCCGGCGTCGACGACGCCGGTCGCGAACGTCAGCACGAGCATCAACGCGAGGTCTCGGGCCGCTTCCCGGTCAGCGCCGGGGGAACTGTCACTCGTGGTCAAGCGCGGCTCCTTCGGCCCTGGATCTCGCCGTCGACGCACGGCAGATCGTCGTGACCAGCACTGTTCGGTCGCTCCGATCGTAAGGCGGCGAGCAGCCGGATGTCCGGCGAGTCCGGTTCCCGCGTGTGCGTTTACATCCCGAGCGCTCGCGGTCATCGTGGTCGGCGCACGGCCGGGTATCGTCGTCGTGTGGTCGGAAGCGTCGACGAATCCATGAGCGGTACAGAGCGTTCCGGCCACCGGCAGCTCGGCAACCCGGCACGTGCTGCCCTCACCGGCCCCCATGCGCGGTTCGCCGAACGTGTCGGCACCGCGCTGCGGTACCACCCCGATGTCTGCCCGATGGCGGCCCTGCCGGACGACCCGACCCCCGGCGACTGGGCCGACGCCGCCCGACTGGTCGGCCCCGGCGGTTCTCTCTTCATCCCCGTCGTCGCCGACGCCCCACCGGCGGAATGGCAGACGACCATGCGTCGACCCGGGGTGCAGATGATCGACGCAGGCGTGTCCGCGGAACCCGACGCCGAGGCGGTCCCCCTGGCCGCGGGCGACGTACCGGAGATGATCGACCTCGTCCGGCGCACACGTCCCGGACCGTTCCGTCCGCGCACCATTGAGATGGGCACCTACCTCGGCATCCGGCGCGGTGGGCGGCTCGTCGCGATGGGTGGCGAACGACTCGCCCTACCGGGTTACACCGAGATCAGCGCGGTCTGCACCGATCCCGCGCACCGCGGCGAAGGACTTGCGTCACGACTGGTTCTCGCCCTCGCCCACGGCATTCGACAGCGTGGCGCCACCCCGATACTTCACGCGGACGCGACCAACGTGAACGCCATCCGCCTGTACGAGCAACTGGGTTTCGAGATCCGCGCGGAAGTGCTGTTCCAGGTGATGCTGGCCCCTTCGTGACGTGCGCTCCGCAAGCTCCGGGCACTCCTCAGGGAGCAGGTGACGCGCTACGCGGCATCACTTTGTTTCAGCGACTTCGCCAGCGGCGCGATCTCGTCCAGGTAGATCGCGGCCAGAACACCGGACTCGTCGGCGAGGTTGCGCACGCGGTCACTCTCCGCGCGGTCCCGTTCCGCGTCGACCACGTGCTCGAATTCGTCTATGGCACTGACCCGCTCGAGCCAGGACTGCTTGTCCTGACGCTGTTGGATGCGGGCGACGATCTGCTCGTACTCGGCGAATGCCTCGACCCGCGCGACGAGGCCGTCAAGCCGACCGGACAGCAGCCTCGACTTCTCCGCGAACGTCGCGATCACCTCGTCGTCGACGCCGAGATGTCCCGCGGGCGCGTCACCGAGGATGGCCAGCTGGTCGCGCAGCCCGGCCGCTGCGGTCGTGATCGCGGTGGCCTCTCCGACCAGGTCGACGCGCACGGAATGCCGGTCGAAGAAGTCCAGCTTCCACGCCGGATAACGGCTGACGCTGTCGGCGACGAGCGCCGTGGTCCAGACGATCTTCCCGATGCGATCCTTGTTGAGTTGTGCGAGTTCGGTCCAGTCCCCGAGCCGGTCGCGAGGTTCCGCCTGGCCCGCCTCGTCCGGATCGGAGTTGCCCGGACTCCGGTTGTGTCAGAGATCGAGAGCAAGGACGAGGTAGTCGTTCGCGCCACCCGCCGGGCTGCGGGTCCACTGCCCCTCGATTCGGCGCTGTACCGACTGACACGACGCCCACCGCGTGGCCTGGGCCAACCGCAGCTCGTCGGCGAGTTCGCCCAGTGCATCGGTCGACGGTCGAACAGCGACGTGCGACGCCTCGACCGGGGAGTCGTTCCGCTCGGCTCGACGCCGCGCGCGGTCGTCTCTCATCCCGGTGAACATCGCCGAGAACGCGCCGACGGCCAACGACATCAGCAGGACGAGAGCCACCACGACCACCACCACGAAGACGGCCCCGGCGACGAACATCATGCTTCCAGTGAACCACTCGGCGACGCTTACGTGGCCTGTTCGCGACTGGCATCTACCACGCGAGGATGTCGGCCACAGCCAGGCCACACCACCGATCTCGCCCCAAGCAATCGCTTGGTTTGTTACGTTCGGCAACGATGGGATTCCTGAAACAGACCACTCCCGACATCGACTTCCCGACCTGGAGCCAGGGCACACGCGCGGAGAAGATCCGGCCCATGGCGCGACATTGGGCCGAGGTCGGGTTCGGGACCCCGGTGGCACTGCACCTGTTCTATGTCGGCAAGATCCTCGCCTTCATCCTGATCGGCTGGACGATCGTCATCACGACGCCGGGCATCGACGGCTTCCTCGACGTCACCGCCTGGTACAACGAGCCGATCGTCTTCCAGAAGGTCGTGCTCTACACGACGCTCTTCGAGGTGGTGGGTTTCGGCTGCGGGTTCGGCCCGCTGAACAACCGCTTCTTCCCGCCCTTCGGCTCGATCCTCTACTGGTTGCGCCCCGGGACGATCCGTCAGCCCCCGTGGCCCCGGATCCCACTGACCGCGGGTGACGCCAGGACCCCCGTCGACGTCCTGCTCTACGGCGCGCTGATCGTCGTCGTGCTGATCGCCCTGTTCAGCCCCGGTTCGGGCGCCGTCCCCGAACTCGACACCACCGTCGGCGTCCTTCCCGCGTGGCAGATCTGGACGATCCTCGGACTCCTCGCCGCGATCGGACTCCGGGACAAGACGGTCTTCCTGGCCGCACGCGGCGAGGTGTACGGCGCGCTGACGGTGACGTTCCTGTTCGGCGGCGTCGACATGATCATCGGCGCCCAACTCTTGTTCCTGTGCATCTGGCTCGGCGCGGCGACGTCGAAACTGAACAAGCATTTCCCCTTCGTCATCGCGACGATGATGTCCAACAACCCGATCTGGCGGTCGCCGAAGATCAAACGCAAGTTCTTCGAGGACTTCCCCGAAGACCTCCGACCCGGACGCCGGTCCCGTTGGATCGCCCACTTCTCCACGGCCGTCGAAGGACTCGTCCCGATCGTGCTGTTCTTCTCGCACGGCGGGTGGGTCGGCGGGATCGCCGCCGCGATCATGCTCGTCTTCCACTTCGGCATCCTGTCGTCGATCCCGATGGGAGTCCCGCTGGAGTGGAACGTCTTCATGATGTTCGGCATCCTCGCGATCTTCGTCGGCCACCCGGGCATCGGGCTCACCGACCTCGAATCCCCGTGGCCGCTACTACTGTTCGCGGTGTCGGCGACGACGGTGGTCGTCGGGAACCTGATGCCGCGCAAGGTGTCCTTCCTGCCCGGCATGCGGTACTACGCGGGCAACTGGGACACCGGACTGTGGTGCATCAAGCCGTCGGCGTCGGCGAAGATCGAAGCGGGCATCGTGGCCATCGCGTCGATGCCGGCGGCCCAACTCGAACGGTTCTACGGCAGTCCCGAAGCCCAGATCCCCCTCTACATGGGATATGCGTTCCGCTCCTCCAACAGTCACGGCCGCGCACTCTTCACGCTCGCACATCGCGCCATGAGTGGAACCCCCGAGGAACAGTACGTACTCACCGACGGCGAACGGATCTGCAGCACCGCGATGGGCTGGAACTTCGGCGACGGCCACCTCTCCAACGAGCAGCTCATCGAATCACTCCAGCGCCGTTGCCGATTCGAGCCGGGCGAGGTGCGGATCGTCCTGCTCGACGCCCAGCCGATTCATCGTCAGACGCAGGAGTACCGCCTGATCGACCCGGCGATCGGCGTCTTCGAGAAGGGCTACGTCCGGGTCGCCGATCTCGTCACCCGCCAGCCGTGGGACGACGAGGTCCCGACGACAGTGACATGGCGCGCCGATGGTGGCCGCACTGATCCTGCCTGAGGCCGCCTGCCGTCGGCGCGACCGGTCCCGGACTCACAGGGTGCGGGCGATGATCTCCTTCATGATCTCGTTGGTTCCCGCGTAGATCTTCTGCACGCGGTTGTCCGCCCACAGGCGGGCGATCGGGTACTCGTTCATGTATCCGTAGCCGCCGAACAGCTGGAGGCATTCGTCGGCGACCGCCATCGCCCGGTCGCTCGTCCACCATTTCGCCATTGCGACCGTGGGGATGTCGAGCTTTCCGTCGATGTGCTTCACGATGCAGTCGTCGACGAAGACACGCGCTATCCGTGCCTCGGTGGCCGCTTCGGCGAGTTTGAACTTGGTGTTCTGGAAACTGAAGACAGGCCGGCCGAATGCCTCGCGCTCCTTGGTGTAGGCGATCGTCTCGGAGACGGCCTTCTCCATGCCGGCCACCGAGGCGACCGCGATGATCAGCCGCTCCTGTGGCAACTGCTGCATCAGCTGGATGAACCCCTGACCTTCCTGCTCACCGAGCAGGTTCGACGTCGGCACCCGGACGCCGTCGAAGAACAGCTCCGATGTGTCCTGTCCGCGCTGCCCGATCTTGTCGAGGACCCGTCCGCGACGGAACCCCTGCCGGCTGGATTCGACGAGGATCAGGGAGATGCCCTTGGCACCCTCGGACGAGTCCGTCTTGGCGACGACGATGATGAGGTCGGCCTGGCCGCCGTTGGTGATGAAGGTCTTCGAGCCGTCGATGACGTAGTCGTCACCGTCGCGGATCGCCCTGGTCTTGACGTTCTGTAGGTCGGAGCCGGTACCCGGTTCCGTCATGGCGATGGCGCCCACGACCTCCCCGCTGGCCATCTTGGGGAGCCACGTCGACTTCTGCTCCTCGGATCCGTACGCGAGGAGGTAATGCGCAACGATGCCGTTGTGGAGGCTGACGCCCCATGAGCTGTCGGCCACGCCGGCCTGCTCCTCGATGAGCACCGCCTCGTGCGCGAACGTGCCCCCGCCGCCGCCGTACTGCTCGGGGATGGACATACACAGAAGCCCCAGTTCACCGGCCTTGAGCCACAGGTCGCGATCGACATGGTGCTGCTCGATGAACTTCTCGGTGTTCGGCTTGATCTCTTTCTCGCAGAAGCTTCGCGCCAGTTCACGCAAAGCGCTGATGTCGTCGTCCTCCCAGGGGGAACGTTCAGTCACAGGGGTCAGCCTTTCGTCGCGGGACCGTCGGCGCCAATCGTAACATTGAACGATGTAACGGTTGGCGCACCGCGCATCGCCGCGCCTCGTGTACGGGAGAACGCGGGCGATCAGGCCGCGGCGTGTCCGAGGTGCGCAACCGGGAGTCGTACGTCATGATCGGATGCACACGCCGAGATCAGCGGCCCCCGTGCCCGATCGTCGTGCGCGTCGAATCGACGCCGGGTCCCGCGCGCGCCTTCCCCCGCCTTCGGATGCTCAAATCGACTGCTGTCCAATATCTTTCCGACGCGTCGCGATGCAGAACGATCCGAAATCGGTCACACTGTGAGCACACCAGCCTTCGCCGAGAGGGGTCAGTTGTGACCAGGATCTTCGATGCAACCACTTGGGGAGCCGAGCTCTGTGCCGCCGGCGACGACGTCCTCGCCGGCGAGGTCTCACTGCGTGAGGAATCCCTGAGGCGCAAGGTCGCGTTCTACCTCGACGCCGAGGGACTCCCCTTGTGCCAGTCCTCGTGCGACCCGTCGCAGTGGCATCCGACGCTGGTGACCCGGATGACCTCGGTGGTCGTCTCCCATGGGCGCGCCGTCGTCTCCATCGATGCGGCTCTCCCGTTGCACTCGTCGATTCTCGACATCGCTTTCCCCGGAGCAGGTTCTGGTGGCTCGATGATGGACATCACCATCGTCGACCTGTCCCGGCACCGCCGTACCCTGCACGCCGAGGTCCCGTCACATCTGGTGGTGACCGGCACCATCGCCGTGGCACTCTCTCCCGTCGGGTCGGCGCTGCGCACCGCGCCATCGGGACGCACGATCGGGATCGGCTGACCTCGCCCCCGGCGCCCGCTCAGGCGTTCCCATCGGGGATCTGCGGGACCGTCGACTCCGACGCAGTCGCCGCCGACGGTTCGTCGGCGATCCGGGACAACAGCTGCAGCGCATGCCGGGACGCGGACTCCGGCTCGGTCCGGTAGACGAAGATCGTCGCTCGGGATCGTCGCCCGGGCTCAGGGCTTGGTAGGAGACCTTCAGATCACCCACCACCGGATGGTGGTACCGCTTGGTGCCGACGCTCCGCTCATGCACGCGGTTGCGCGACCACAGCTTGACGAATTCCGGGCTGTGGATGGACAGTTCACCCACCAGAGCGCCGAGCCGCGGATCGTCGGGATGCTTGCCCGCATCCATGCGCAACATGGCAGCGGTGTCCGCGGCGACGCCGTCCCAGTCGACGTACAGGTCGCGCGCGTGGGGGTCGAGAAAGACGAATCGGGCCTGATTGCGTTCTGCCGCAGGCCGGTTCTCGAAATCGGCGACCAGGAGTCCGGCGAGTCGGTTGTGGCCCAGCACATCCAGGCGGCGCCCGAGTACGAACGCTGGTTGCAGTGCGGCGTCGAAGGTCTCGAGCAGTTCGAGCGTCGACGCGTGGAGACGCTGCGGCTTGTCGGCACGGCGTCGGCGAGTCGGTTCGCGACGGGCGATCGTGTGCAGGTGGTTGCGTTCACTGTCGTCGAGTTGCAGTGCGTCGGCGAGTGCGTCGAGGACCTCCAGCGACGCACTCTTGCTCCGCCCCTGTTCCAGCCGCGTGTAGTAGTCGACGCTCACTCCGGCGAGCATCGCCAGTTCCTCACGACGCAGGCCGTTGACCCTGCGACGTCCCACCTCGGCTATCCCGGCGGCGTCCGGTGACAGCCGACCGCGGGCCGCGCGAAGGAAATCGGCGAGTGACGGTTCGAGTTGATCGGCCATGTTCCCATCCTGCGGACTCGTCTGACCTGCGTCAAAGGGTGAGGGTGGCCCAGTTTGTCCCAGGAAGAACTCTCTCTTCACCGATGGCTGCCGGGTCGTGACGATGGATGTCATCGCCTCGACGGCGATTCACCACCACCCCAACAGGAAGTGAGTAGACGAACATGTCTGTCTAGATGATCACCGGAGCGGGCCGCGGACTGGGCCTCGAGATCACACGAGCCGCCCTGCAGGCCGGCGACCACGTCGCGGTCTGCGCACGACGCACCGACTCCATCCCCGACGACGTCCGCAACCACCCCGATGTGTTGCCGGTACCTCTCGACGTCACCGACATCGGCCAGGTCGCGACCGCAGTCGCGTCCGTGATGGAGCGGTTCGGAACCGTCGACGTCCTCGTCAACAATGCCGGACGCGGCCTCCTCGGCGCCGTGGAGGAGATCACCGATGCCGAGGCGCGGTCGGTGTTCGACGTCAACGTCTTCGGGCTCCTCAACGTCACCCGTGCGGTCGTACCACTGATGCGCGCGGCCGGCCGGGGCAAGCTCGTCCACATCGGGTCGCGCGGCGGCTTCGAGGGCGAGCCCGGCGTCGCACTCTATTCGGCGACCAAGTTCGCGGTCGCGGGTATCAGCGAATCCCTCGCCGGTGAACTAGCGCCGTTCGGAATCCAGAGCACGGTCGTCGAACCCGGCGTGTTCCGCACCGATTTCCTCGATGCCAGCTCGCTACAGTTGCCGGCGAATCAGGTTGCCGCATACGACGGTACGCCCGCACACGCGACTCTCGAGTGGGCCGAGGAGACCAACCATTCCCAGCTCGGCGACCCGGTCAAGGGTGCCGCGTTCATCCACCGGATCGTGTCGTCGGACGATCCACTGCCCCTGCATCTTCCGGTGGGCCAGGACGCACTCGACCGACGGGTGGCGATCACCGAACGCATCGAGAAGGAGATCGCTCCGTTGCGTGCGGCATCCGCTGCCACCGCGTGTGACTGACCGGCACCCGGAATCGCCACCTCACGTCCAGAATCGCAGCTGCCCAGCGGGATTCCCACGGAGGTGGCGATTCGGCCGTCACCGGAGTGAGCGCAGCGCCGACTCGGCGGCGTGATACCCGCACAGCCCGTGGATACCGGCGCCCGGCGGGCTGGCCTGCGAGCAGATGTGCACGCCCGGAACACCGATCGCGTACGGGTCGATCGCGAGGCGAGGCCGCAGGACCATCTGCAGGCCGTCGTTGGCGCCACCGATGATGTCACCGGCCCCGAAGTTGGCGTTCTTCTGGTGCAGGGCTTCGGTCCCCGTACTCGCCGTGGCGACGATCCGATCACGAAAGCCCGGCGCGAATCTCTCGATCTGCGAGACGATCTGGTCGGTGGCGTCGCCGTCGAAACCGCCGGGGACGTGGGCGTAGGCATAGATCGGGTTGATTCCGCCCGCACTGCGGGTGGGATCGGCGACGTACTGCTGACCGAGCAGGACGAACGGCCGCGACGGCATGACCCCGGCGGCACGTTGCTTCTCCGTATACGCGATCTCGCCGAAGCCGCCGCCGAGGTGAACGGTTCCGGCCCGCACACACTCCGGATTGGTCCACGGGATGTCACCGTCGACGGCGAAGTCGACCTTGAATGCGGACGAGCCGACGCGGTATCTCCGGTAGGAGCGGCGAATCCGCGCAGGCATGGCGTCGCCGTATATCGAAAGCACCTGTGACGGTGACAGATCCAGGAGGACGAGGTCGGCGGGCGGGATGTCGGCGCGGGAGCTGACCCGGACTCCGGTCTCGATCTTGCCGCCGGCCTCGAGCAGCGCAGCCGACACCGCGGCGGTGATGGCGCCGGAACCGCCCTCTGCCACCGGCCATCCGTATCGGTGCCCGCTCGCGGCGATCATCAGGCCGAGCGATGCGGTCAGCGGCCGGTCGAGGCGGGAGAACAGGTGCGCGGCGATCCCCCCGTAGAGGGCCCGTGCGCGTTCGGTGCGAAACCAGCGGGCCAGCACGGTGGCCGGAAGTACGGCTCGAGGACCGAAGGCGGCCAACCGGATCGGGTGTCCGGGGATGCCGACGATCGGCCCGAGGAGATCTTCACCCAGGTCGTCGAAGTGTTCGGCCAGATCGCCGAACATCGACCGCCAGCGGGCCCCGTCGACGCCGAGACCAGCGGCGGTCTCGGTGATCGACTGGTACAGGAGTCCGGCTTCACCGGAGTCGAGCGGGTGGGCACAGTCGATCTCCGGCCACTTCCACACCAGCCCGTACTTCTCGAGTCCGACCTCGGCCCAGAACGGCGACCCCACCCCGAGAGGATGGAACGCCGAACAATGATCGTGGATGAGGCCGGGCACCGTCAGCTCCCCGGACCGTGCGCCACCCCCGACCGTGTCCGCGGCCTCCAGCACCTGAACCTGCACTCCGGACCGGGCGAGGTGAAGGGCGGCGGCGAGCCCGTTGGGACCACCGCCGACCACGACTGCAGTGGTCACCGACTCCCCTGACCTCTCTCCGGGACCGGCGACGCGCCACAGTCGTCGGGTCGCATCCGCCATTCACTCACCACCTCAGAATCGGTGACCCGATGACGGGCGTCAACGTCGAGACTCCGGTCGACGCCGTCCAGGAAGTCGACGATCGCTGCAGCGAGGCGATCCGGAGCCTCGAGCGCGACGTGACGTCCGACCGCCTCGAACTCGATCGTGGACAGAGGTCCGCCCGAAATCTGAGCGAGCGTCTGAGCGGTGAAAGCTCCGCCGGAGGTCCCGACAGCGAGCATCGGCATGGTCAACGGCACCGAGGCCCGGTCGCGGAACTCTTCTCCCTCGGCGAGCATGGACCGATACAGGCCCGCCGCCCCGCGCCAGCCCCCGTCTCGGGCGAAGACCCGCACGAACTCGGCGATGTCCGTTTCGTCAACCGCCCCCGGCACGGTTGTCATCGTCGGGAACGCCCACTGCTCCAGCACTTCCCGTTCGCGCCCGCCGAAGAGCACGTCGGCGATGCCCGGCGCGGCCAACGTACCGATGTGCCACGAACCGCCTCGGGTCACGTCCCCGAGCCCCTCCAGGCCGAACCCGGCCAGACCCATCTCGACCGCGATCAGACTGCGCACGAGACCGGGATGTTCCGTTGCCAACCGGTAGACCGCTCCACCCGAAATATCCTGTCCCAGAACATGCATCGGGCCCACATCGAGGTGCCGGATGAGTTGGCGCAGATCATCCGACGCCGTCGCGCTGTCGTGGTCGTCATCCGCGACCGCGGAGTCGCCGAAGCCACGGAGATCGACGGCGAACACCCGGTGACGCCTCGCCAGCAACGGAATCAGTCGGTGGAACGTCCACCATGATTCCGGGAAGCCATGAACCAGGAGGATGGGCGAGCCACCGCTTCCCGCCGAAACATGGTGCAGCGTCGTTCCGTTCACGTGCGCTACGTGGTGTTCCACGCCGGGGATCGTGGCCCTGGCCACACTTCGGGTATTCACACTCATGACAAGCCGTTTTATTGGCAACCGGGTTGTCAATAACCTAGAACCTGACAACCGGGTTGTCAATAGGGTGGGTGAGCAGTAATCTCCCGACGTGGACGTTTCCCATGGTGCGCAGTTCGCGCGAATGCTGGTCGAGACCTTCGATGCGATGACGCGCGAGGTCATCGAGGAGCTGACCGCGGCCGGCCACGCCGGGCTCACGGTCTCGAATGAGCTCGCCATGGAGGCCATCGACGACGGGGCGGGCACCGCCGCCTCCCTGGCCCGTCGCCTCGGCGTCTCCCGTCAGGCCGCCGCCAAGACCATCACGACCCTCGAAGGCCTGGGTTACGTCGAACGTGCTGCCGACACAGACGACGCGCGCCGCAAGAGCCTGAGGATCACCACCCGGGGCCGGGAGGCGATCGCGATCGGGAGCTCGGCGTTCGAACGGATCCGGGTCCGGTGGGAATCCGCAGTCGGCGCCGACCGTGCCGCCGAGACCGAAGAGGCCCTCCGTACGCTGCGGGACGACATCGCCGGCAGCTGACGAAGCAGCATCCGAGAAGCAAGATGGCCCCCGTCTACACGACGGGGGCCATCTCTGGCGGTGGCGGAGGGATTTGAACCCTCGGTACGGGGTTACCGCACACAGCATTTCGAGTGCTGCACCTTCGGCCGCTCGGACACGCCACCGCGAAAGACTGTACCGCAGCGGGGCGGCGAGTCTTAAATCAGCTGGTCAGAGCGATCAAACCGGGTACAGCGGGCAATCAGTGGCCGGTCAGCTTGTCCTTGACGTCGTCGACCTTGCCCTTCACGGCGTCGGCGGCCTCGGTGATCTTCTGCTTCCCCTGGGCCTGGGCCTGATCGCCCTTGCCCTCGTTCTTCAGATCCTGATCGTCGGTGAGGCTGCCGGCGGCTTCCTTGCCGCGGCCCTTCAACTCTTCGGCTTTGTTCTTGGCGTCGTCAGTGGTTCCCATGAAGCCTCCTCGATGAGGTTCGGCACGGCCGGATGCCGGCCGAGGTGGAAGAACTCGGCGATCTACCCGCGCCGGTGGCTCGACGCGAGCGTCGCCATGCAGGAGCTGACTCCTGCGTTCCACGGTGCCACAGACCGGCGACTCCGTGCAGAACTCCAGGTCAGACGTCAGATCAACGACTGTTGAACTTCTGGGCCACCTCGGTGATCTTGTCCTTGGCGGTGGTGACGACCTCCTGGACCTTCTCGTTCTCGGCGAGCTCGCCCAGCTTGTCCTTCGCGGTGCCCAGCGCATCCTGGACCTGCTTGCTCTCGACCAGTTCGTCGATCTTGTCGCGGGCGGTGCCCAGTGCCTCCTGCACCTTGCCACTCTCGGCCAGTTCGTTGATCTTGGCCTTGGCGGTGTCGAATGCTGCGGTGACCTTGTCGGCCGGGTCGGACATGGCTACTCCTCGAGGATCGGGTCGGGACTCGATCTCCAATCTGCCAGAGCAGCGCGGTACCGACCACCGGTCGCGACCCTGCGATCTCACCGATCTTTTCGTCTCACATCCCTGAGAGTGGTGTTCAGCGCGCTCTCCGTGTCGCGAAGAAATCGACCATCAGCGCGCGGCACTCGGCCTCGAGGACGCCGCCTTTCACCTGGGGGCGGTGGGTGAGTCGCGGGTCTCGCACGACGTCCCACAGGGACCCGACGGCCCCGGTCTTGGGTTCCCACGCGCCGAACACCAGCGCGTCGACGCGGGACAGCGTGATGGCGCCGGCACACATCGTGCACGGTTCGACCGTCACCGCGATCGTGCAGCCGGGGAGTCGCCAACCGTCACCGAAGGCGCGGGCTGCGGCACGCAGGGCGAGCACCTCGGCGTGCGCCGTCGGATCGCCGTCTGCTTCCCGACGATTGGCCGCGCGCGCCAGTTCGACGCCCTCGGGGTCGAAGACCACGGCACCGATCGGGACGTCGTCGGTTCCCGACGACGAGGCGGCGTCGAGTGCCGCGCGCACCATGTTCTCCCAGGCGGGGGCACTCATCGTGCGCCGGCGCCGGTCAGTGGCCGAGTGAGTCGAGAACCTTGCCCAGTTCATCGGCGAAGCCGAGCCGGGCGGCGATCATGCCGAGCTGTTCATCCGCGTAGAGGTCGGTGTCGCCGACGATGACGCTCATGACCGCGTCGGGCAGGCCCAGGTCGGCCAGGACCGCCAGGTCGCCCTCTTCCCACGGTTCGACGGTGTCGAGCTCGTCCGGGTCGATGTCGGGCACGTCGAGGTTCAGGGCGTCGAGGACGTCGGCCGCGACGTCGTAGTCGACCGCCGCGGTCGCGTCGGAGAGCAGCAGCCGCGCACCCGACGGCGCGGGCCGGACGATGACGAAGAACTCGTCGTCGACGTCGAGCAGCCCGAACACGGCGCCGGCCGAACGGAGCTCGCGAAGTTGTCGCTCGGCGTCCTCGAGATCAGAGAGCGCCGACGGCTTGAGCGCAGTGACTTTCCATCCGCTCTCGTCGCGCACCACCGCAACAGCGAAACCGTCGATGTCCTCTTCCACGTCCTGCGTGTTCGAACCCGACTTCCCATATCCGGCACCGGCCATGCAGCAAACCGTAGCCTCTATCAGCTGCAGTCCCAAGTCCCGGAACGAGCGGAGATCGAGGTATGGGAACGTTGTCAGCGTGACTGCTGACTCGTCGTCCTCGCGTTCTGCGCCCTCGACGCCGGTGTGCGTGCTTGGCCTGGGTCTGATCGGCGGCTCGCTGTTGCGGGTTCTGCACGACGCCGGGCACGAGACGTTCGGTTACAACCGGTCGTCGGCGACCGTCGACGCAGCAACCTCCGACGGATACCAGGCGTCGACGGATCTCGTCGCCACCTTGCGCCGTGCGGCCGAGACGGAAGCCGTCATCGTCCTGGCGACCCCGGTGACGACCATCGAACCCATCGTGTCGGACATCGCCGAACACGCACCCGGCGCTCTGCTGACCGACGTGATCAGCGTCAAGCAGGAAGTGGAGAAGGTGATCGCGCGGGCACACCCCGGCGCGCGCTACGTCGGCGGGCATCCGATGGCGGGGACCAGTCGGTCCGGGTGGCCGGCAACCGATCCGACACTGTTCCGGGATGCGATGTGGGCGGTCACCACGACCGATCACACCGTCGCCGACGACTGGCTGGCCGTTGCGTCGATCGCACGGCTGGCGGGGTCGCTGGTGGTGCCCGTGGCTCCCGATGCGCACGACCGTGCCGTCGCCGCGATCTCCCACATGCCGCATCTGACGGCGGCCGCGACCGCCGCGGTGGGCGCCGGCGAGAGCGACCTCGCCCTACGCCTGGCCGCCGGCAGCTTCCGCGACGGCACCCGGGTCGCCGGAACGGCACCCGCGCTGCAGCGGGCGATGATCGAGGCCAACAGCATCGCCGTCCTCAACGTTCTCAGCGAGACCATCGACCGTCTGATCGCCGCGCGCGACGAGTTGCGTGATCACGGGACGGCCGAGGTCCTGGTCGACGACGGACATCGAGCACGCACCGCGTACGAACGACTGCACGACGGTAGCCCGGAGCCCATCAGTGGAGTGACGATCGGCGAGCCGGGTTGGCAGGAGGAACTCCGCCGCCAGGCGCATCAGGGCCGGGTGTGGGTGGGCTAGGTGTACTGACCCGCCAGGTTGGGTACGCGGTCGGCGGGTGAGTCGCCTCTGAGTGCGGTGTGGCCGCGTTCGTGATTGTAGATGCGCAGGAACTCGTCGAAGGCGGCCACGCGTTCGGTCTCGCTGTTGTAGGGGCGGGCGTAGGCCCATTCCTCTTGCAGTGTGCGGTTGAATCGTTCCACCTTGCCGTTGGTTTGCGGCCGGTACGGTCGTGTCCATTTGTGTTTGATCCCGTTGTCGGCCAATCGTTTCCGGAACATTCTGGACCGGTAACAGGACCCGTTGTCGGTCATCACCCGTGTGGTCGTGACGCCGATCGAGGCAAAGTGGGCCAAGGCACGGGTCATGAACGCGGTCGCGGTTTCCTTCTTCTCATCAGCGAGGATCTCCGAATAGGCGTATCGGGAGTGATCATCGACGGCGTGGTGCAGGTAGGCGTATCCCAGGTTGGGGCGGCCATGCACGGTGCGGGGCCGGGACGGATCGCGATGGGCACTGGAATTGCGGCCGCCTCGGGCGCGGCCGTGCACGCGGTGCCCACCACCGTCGGGGATCCTGCCCAGCTTCTTGATGTCGACGTGGATCAAGTCCCCGGCAGCTTCGCGTTCATACCGGCGAACCTCACGTCGTCGTGCACGCACCGGTGCTCCGGTGGCCGGGTCGGTCCACGACAACCGCACACACTGGTACCGGGTGAGGATGCGGTGGACTGTGGACACGTTCAACCCCAGGTGGAACCCGATCCGAGCTGGTCCCCAACGGCGCGACACGCGTAACCCCACCACCCGGCGTTCCCGGCGACGGGTGGTGCGATGCGGGCATGAGCGGGGCCGGCTTGAGCGGTCAACCATCCCTGCGGGCCCGTGGTCGCGGTAGCGGTCGGCCCACCGTTTGGCCGTGGTCACCGAGACATTGAAACGGTCCGCGGCACGCCGCAGCGGCCACCCATCCTCGACAACACACCGAGCCAGACGCAGCCGGCCAGTCGGGGACAACGGTGAATTACGGTGAGACATGAAGACCTCCGGGTTGAGGAGCGGTTCTTAGACAGCTCCACACCTCACTCGGAGGTCTTCCCTATGTCACGCCGACTCGCCGAACCCCGTACCTAACGTCCCGGGTCAGTACAGCTAGGCCTACCGCAAGGTCTGAGTGGGCTAGACCCGGCGGGCGAGTCCCGGGTAGTCGGCGACGAAGCCGTTGTCGTCGAGGGTGATGGTCGTGGTGGCCAGCGGCGACACCAGGTCGACGCCGTCCGCGGTGGCGGTGTAGGACATCGTGGCCGGCTTCACCTCACCGCTGGGCAGGTACATGTACATGACGGGTACCTCGACGGTGCCGTCGGCCGGCGTGATCCCCATGCGGCGCAACGGGAGCGCGTTGAACATGGGCGACAGCGCGAGGTCGACGTCCTTGGCACCCTCGAAGTCCGATTGGATGATCTCTCCGTCAGGGCGACGGATGAGCCAGGTGCCCTCGTTGTCGCGGGTGATTCCGAACTGGGTCTCCCCCGTGTCGCCGCAGATGAGGTGCACCGTGAGACGTCTGGTGATGCCGGTGTCGGTGGTCTGTAACTCGTACGACGCGGAGAACGGCTCGTGGTCGTCGGTCGCGGCGGCGATGATCCGGCCATAGGCCTTCACGCGTGCGCCGGAGACGACCAGGCGGACCTGTTCGAGTCGGTCGGTGTCCTCGCCACGCCACGTCAGCACGGTCTTGAACTCGTCCGTGGCGGCGGACGACTGCTCACCCTCGGGGGCTGTCTGCGGAGAACTCACACGACTACGGTAGCGAGCCGACCCGCCGATCACACATCGGACGTGCTGGTCACTCGACCAGATGGACGACGTGGCGGCGCGAATCTCCGCCGGTCACGCGATACACGAGGCGGTGCGTCGGGCCGACGACGCCGTCACCGTGTCCTCCACCACCACTTTGCCGTCGACGTTGATCGAACACTTGGCGCCGCTCCCGGTCCCGGCGATCACCAGGAGACGCAACGGATTGTCCCCACCGGTGAACTGGACACTCCAAGGATTGGATGGCGCGAACTCCGACCTCAGACCCATCGCGTCGACGTAGAGGATGGTGGCCTGACCGTCGATGGCGACGTCGTAGGTCACCGGTTTGTCCAGGGGATTGACGCGTTCGTCGGGTCCGCCGGGCACGGGCCGGCCGGGATCGTCGGGAGTCAGTTGCGGTGGTTCGAATGTGCGCGGAAGCGGAACGTCGATGGTGGTCGGCGGGTCGGCGAGGGGCAGTTCGGTGGGTTCGTTCCGAAAAATCCCGCTGAACCCGACTATCGCGACGGCCACCAGCACGACGAGTCCGAGACACACGATGAGCGTCGAGGTGGAGACCTTCGTGATGCGTGACTCGTCGTCCGATACGGCCGCGGATCGGGCGGCGGCACGCGCCTCTTCCCGCTCGGCCTGCTCGGCGATGCGCAGCTCGGTGTTGGTGGGCTGGCCGGGCCGGAACAGGGCGGTGCCGTCCGGGGCGTATCCGAGCGGCGGGTACAGCTGCGGCCCGGGTGTGTGCCCATACGGATCGCTGCCACGATCCCGCGGGTCGCGGGCGTCGCGGTTCGGTCCGCCGTACGGCTGTCCCATCGTCGGCCTCCGGTCGAAGTGTTGTCTGTCTTCGACCTTACGGCGGGTCTCTGTGCCGGTGAGCCCGCGCGGTCCGGAAATGCTGGTCGCGCGGTGGGCAACCCGTTGTGGAATCGATTGAACGAATGGGGTCCCGGTCCGGCCGTGCTGCCGCCCCTACCCCCAGTTCACGGGGGCGGCAGCCCCCTGACAGACCCCACCGAAATCGTTCACCAGGTGAACTGAAGACACTCTCACATATCTGACAACGGTGTGCAACAGATGGGAGGCGTGCAGCAGATGGGCATGTGACAGCCGGGCCTGGGCCGATCGTTCTGCCCTCTTCACCATAAGCGCTGGAGGGGGCCTTGCGGCAAGCCCCCTCACCGGGTGCAGAATCGCCTTCCCACCTGCCGAGAGTCTCACCCGCATCGCCCAATCGGAGCCGCTTTGTCCGTGTCGCCCGCCCCGCTCGTCCCCGAACCCAGCAGCGTCTTCGACCTCCCGAGGAGGCTGTCCGCCAAAGCCGACCCCGTACTCATCGCGGACGACGAGCGCCACCTGGCCATGCTCGCCGCGAGTCTCACCGAGAGCATCGACGACGCCACCGCCCGGATCGAGGCCCTCCGACGGTCCGAAGGCGGTGGTGGACGACGAGCACTGGATCGCGATCTGGAGATCCACCAGACGCTCTCCCGCGTACGCGCTCTGCAACGCTTCAGCCTCGAGGCATGCCTGGGTCGTATCGTCGGCACCGACGGCGAGGTCCTCTACATCGGTCGCCTCGGCCTGACGGGGTCCGACGGTGCGACGTTGCTCGTCGACTGGCGTACCCCGCTGGCAGCTCCGTTCTTCGCCGCCACGCTGCGTGAGCCCGCGGGCCTGGTGAGCCGACGCCGCTACCGATGGACCCGAGGCCGCATCACCGACTACTGGGATGAGGTGTTCGTCGACGACCCGGCGGTCCTCGACCGGCACGCCGCACTCGACGACCAGTCGGCGTTCATCGCCGATCTCGCGGCCGTCCGTTCGCCGCGGATGCGGGATGTGCTGGGTACGATCGCTGCCGATCAGGACGAGATCATCCGCGCCGGTTCCCATGGGGCCCTGGTCGTCGACGGTGGTCCCGGAACGGGCAAGACGGTGGTGGCGCTGCATCGGGCCGCGTATCTCGTGTACGCCGATCCCCGACTCGCCGGGAATCGCGGCGGACTCCTCGTCGTCGGTCCGCACCGCCCGTACCTCGCCTACGTCGCCGACGTGTTGCCGAGTCTCGGGGAGGGCAGCGTACAGACGTGCACGCTGTCCGATCTGGTCGTCGAAGGAGCTTCGGCGACAACGGAATCCGATGCTCACGTCGCACGGCTGAAGTCGTCGGCGGGCATGGTCGGGGCGATCGAGCCGGCCGTGGCGTTCTACGAACAACCACCGACGACGCCGCTCGTCGTCGAAACCCCCTGGGCTGAGGTCACTCTCACCGCAGCGGACTGGGCGGAGGCATTCGATGTGCCCGAGCCGGGGACGCCGCACAACGACGGTCGCGACGAGGTGTGGGAGGAACTCGTGTCGATCATCGCTGCCCGGCATGACGATGACGTCCCGTTCGGAGCACTGCGTTGTGCTCTCGCGTCCAACCCGGAGCTCACGTCCGCGTTCAACCGCGCATGGCCGGTTCTGCGGCCGGCGGAAATCGTCGGCGACCTCTGGTCGGTGCCGGCGTACCTGCGCCGGTGCGCGCCGTGGCTGACGCCCGAGCAGGTGAGTGCCCTGCAGCGCGATCGCCCGGACGCGTGGACCGACGCCGACCTCCCGCTGCTCGACGCGGCGCGACGCCGGATCGGCGACCCCGAAGCCGCCATGCGGAGACGCCGTCGGCGGGCGACGGTCGACGCCGAGCACGAGCGGATGAGCCAGGTGGTCGAGGACCTCATCGCGGCGCAGGTGCACGACGACGGCGAGGGACTCATGACCATGCTCCGGGGTGAGGACCTGCGCAACGCGCTCGACGACGGGGTCGTCGCCGACACCGACACCCCGGACCGGTTGGCCGGTCCGTTCGCGCACATCGTCGTCGACGAGGCGCAGGAACTGACCGATGCCCAGTGGCAGATGCTCCTGCACCGGTGCCCGTCGAAGAGCTTCACGGTGGTCGGCGATCGCGCCCAGGCCCGCCACGGATTCACCGAGTCGTGGTCGGAGAGATTGCAGCGGGTCGGCTTCGACGGCGTCACCATGTCGGGGTTGACGATCAATTACCGCACCCCCGAGGAGATCATGACCGAGGCGGAACCGGTCATCCGCACCGCGCTGCCCGACGCCAACGTCCCGACCTCGGTGCGCCGCACGGGGATTCCCGTCCGGCACGGCGATCGCTCGGAACTCGCCGGAATCGTCGACGAATGGTTGTCCGCGCACGACGAAGGACTGGTCTGCGTCATCGGCGCTCCGGATGTCGCCGATGCCGACCGGGTTCGGTCGCTGACCCCGACCCTTGCCAAAGGGCTCGAGTTCGATCTCGTCGTGCTCGTCGATCCGGAGTCCTTCGGCGAGGGGATCGAAGGCGCCGTGGACCGGTATGTGGCGATGACGCGGGCGACGCAGCAGTTGGTGGTGCTGAGTTAGCCGGGCCGGTCCGACCTGGCAGATCCGTCGACTATCGGGTCTAGTCGGCTACTACGACGCCTAGTCGAGGATGAGGCATACTGGCCGATGTGCGATTCCTGATGCCGATGCAGCGCTACCTGCGCGAGGCGCCGTCGATCCTGAAGCAGGGCCTCTCCGCCTGGTCGGTGCGGCACATGGTGGTGGCGGTGATCGCCGGCGCGGTGATCGGCGTGGTCATCGCCCTCGCCACAGCGCTCATCCCCAACCCCGTCTTCGTCCGGTCGATCGGTCCCGAGTGGTGGAACGCGCCGGTGCTCGTTCTCAGCGCGGTCCTCGGTGGACTGCTGGTGGCCAGTTACGTTCGCAGCCCAGGAACGGCGACCGACGCGGACCGTCCCGGGCGTCTCGGGATGGCCGGTGGCTTCTTGACCTGGTTCGCCGTGGGCTGTCCGGTCTGCAACAAACTCGTCGTGCTGACGTTGGGCTCCTCGGGGGCGATGACCTGGTTCGCGCCCATGCAACCCGTGATGGCGGTCGCGGCAGTGGGATTGTCGGCGGTGGCGCTGACCGAGCGACTCCGTGCGCAACAGAAGGGGTGCCGGATCAGGTTCGACGCTCCTGGGTCCGACCCGGTTGCGGCCGTGCCGCGATGAGCACGAAACGCTCCGGTGCCGCCGACCGTCCGGCGCCCGAACCCGCGCGTCTGGGTGCGCTCGAACAGCAGGTCATGAACATCCTCTGGGCCGATGGCCCGCAATCCATTCGCGAGATCATCGAGAAGCTGCCCGGTGAGCCCGCGTACACCACGATCGCGACGGTGCTGCGTAATCTCGAGCGCAAGCGGATGACCTCCGCCAGCCGTCGGCGCGGATCGGTGCGCCACCGGGCGGTGCACGACCGCGACCAGTACGCGGCTCAGCTGATGCAGCATGCGCTGACCACCAGCGGAGACCGCGCGTCGTCGATGCTGCACTTCGTCGAGGCGCTCTCGCCGACCGACATCGAGGTGCTGCGCAGATACGTCACCGAACATGCCGACGACCCCCCGGAGCAGAGCTGATGCTGGTCACCGTGGCGGTGGTGGTGGCCGCGTTCGTCGCTGCAGGTTGGCTGGGTCCGCGCGCTCTACGTCGCGCCGCGCCCGCGTTGTCCCGGGCGCCGCGTGTGGCAACCGGCCTGCTGATGGCCTGCGCCGCGCTGTGGGCCGGCGCGTTACTCGCGATCGGACCGATGTTCGCCTGGGTGCTCCGCGGCCCCCAGATCCTGCCGTCCGGAGCGGCCGAGGTGTGCCAGCGCTGCCTTGCCAGCGCGAGCCCGTGGTCGACCGGCACCGTCGAGACGGCGCTACCGACCGTCTTGTTTCTCCTCGCACCGGTGGTCATCGTTCTCACCGCAAGCTGGGTGGGCGCCCGGTATGTGTACCGCTCGACCATGAGCACGCGCGCCACCGCAGCCGCTTTCGCCGCCGTGACCACCCCCGGGGAGATCGCCGGCCATCGCGTCCGGGTCCTCGACGACGCCACGCCCGTCGTGTTCGCGCTACCCCGTCGCCGTGGCGGGATCATCATCTCTCGCGGTGCCGTCCAGCTCCTCGACGGCGTGGAGCTGAGGGCGGTGCTGGAACACGAAAGCGCCCATCTGCGCCAGCGACATCACCTGATCGCACTCGTCGTCGGCGCACTCGGTGCCCCACTGCGATGGTCGCCGTTGCTCGACTCGATCGTCGAGGCGGTGCCCCACTATCTCGAGATCGCGGCCGACAACGCGGCCCGCCACGCCGTCAGCACCCCGGCGCTCGCCACTGCGCTCCTGAAACTCGGCGGGCACCGCACCCACGTCCCGGGTGCACTGCACGCCGGTGGACCCGACCGGATCGGACAGCTCGTGGCGGTCGCCGACGGATCACGTCGGGGCGCGGTCCCTACTGCGGCGATCGTCGCGTTCATGGTGTTCTCGGCACTGGTCACCGCAAGCATCTACGCCTCCTACCTGATGGCCGCCAACGCCTGCATCCGGTGAGCCACCTGCGTGCGGGCCGTCGTCGGTCAGGCCTCCTCAGCCGCGACTGATCGTGCGGACGGATGTTCGTCGTCGAGGCCCGTTGCGTCGGGCCGACCGACCACGCGCGCCCTACTCGATCGACGCCACCACCAGGTGAGCACCACCGTGGCCAGCACCGCGATCGCGATGATGTCGACGATCGGTGTGGCCAGCATGCCCGCCGCGTTCTGTAGCCAGCCCTGGGCGTCGATCCCGATCGGCTCCGGGGCCCCGACGAACCCATTGGTGAGCCAGAACACGACGCCGACGGCGATCAGCAGGCCACCGGCGATCAGGTGGGTGGTGTGCAACCGCAGACGTCCGAGCGACACCTCGCGTCCACGAAGTCGTGCGCGCCCCGCCTCCCCGATTCGTGTCCACAGCACGGCGAGGATCAACAGCGGCACCACCATCCCCAGTGCGTACACCGCGAGCAGCAGTGCGGCCCCGCCGATTCCGCGGGACGCGGCCATCGTGATCACGGCACCGAGGATCGGTCCGGTGCAGAACCCGGTGACCCCGCTGACCGCACCGAGCAACAACGTCTTCACCAGCCCGGTGCGTGCCATCGACTGCTGCTGTACCCGGGACATACCCGGAACCAACCGGCCCAGGTCGAAGCCTCGACCGAAGAGCTGCAGCACACCCAGCATCACGATGAGAAGCGCGGCGACGGCGATGATCGTCGATCGGTGCTCGGTGAGTCTCGACGCCAGCGCTCCGACACCCATCCCCACCGGCAACAGTGTGATCAGGAGTCCGGCGTAGAAGATCGCGGCATGCACGACCAGCGCCCGCGCGCCCACCGAGGATGCGAAGAACGCCGGGAGCAGCAGTGCGCCACAGGGGCTCAGCAATGCGAGCACGCCGCCGGCGAAGGCGGCGATCAAGCCCACATCCACGCTAGTTGCCTTCCGCGGTGGTCAGTTCGTCGAGCGCGTCGACGAACACCTGGGTCGGCTGGGCACCCGCGATGGGCTGTCCGCCGAGAATGAACGACGGGGTCGAGTAGGCGCCGGCGGCGGCCCCCAGTTCTTCGTTCTCCGCGATTGCCTTCCGGGTCGCCGCAGACTCCATGTCCGACCGGAAGCGGTCGACGTCGAGTCCCAGCTCCGCCGACGTCGCGATCAAGCCCTCCGTGGACAGCCCGTCACCCTTCCGCGGCCGACCCTCCGGATACAAGGCGTGGTGATAGTCGAGGAAACGCCCTTGCAGCGCAGCCGCATACGCGGCCCGGGCGGCCCGTGTGGACGCCTCGCCGAAGACGTTGACGTCACGGAACTCGATGCGCAGCTCTCCTGCCTCGGCACGCTCGATCATCGTGGGCAGCGTGTCGTGCGACCACTTGGCGCAGAACGGACACTGGTAGTCGGTGAACACGATCAAGGTGACCGGAGCATCCACCCGACCCAACGCCAGCGGATCCTGTGGGTCGCGTCGTTCGAGGCCGATGTCGTAGAGGTAGTCACCGGTGCTGTCGGTACCGGCCCGCGCAGGAGGTTGCGGGTCGTCGGAGTCTATGACCACCACAAAGGCGATCAGGGCGATGGCTGTTGCGACGATGACGCCCGCCACCAGCCAGAACGTCAAGGGTGAACGCTTCTCGGTCAACAATGCCTCCGCTTCGAGTCGATTACTAAGCCAGATAGTAATCGACTATGGAACTTAGTTGATTGTCGGGCATAGTGGGCACGTGAGTTCTTCTGGCGATTCGACCCGAACCCCGGGCCCCGACGGTGGGCGACCACGACGACGCACGACCCGACGCTCGCGATGGGCCGTGGCGCTGGGTGCCGTGCTCGTGGCAACGCTGGTCACCGCGGCGCTGACGCGACCCTGGGAGGAACCGTCGGCCCCTGAGGTCGCAGCACCGGCGGCGACGATGATGAACACCAACCTGGGTCCGGCCGGGGATGTCCCCCGACGTACCGACGACGACCCGCTCGTCTTCGGGGCCGCCGACGCTCCCGTCACCATGGTGGTCTTCGAGGACTTCCGCTGCGAGTACTGCATCGTGTTCACCCGGGAGATCCAGCCGGCACTGGTCGACCGCTACGTCGATACCGGGATACTCCGCGTCGAGTGGCGCGACGCCCCGATGGCGGGGCCGCAATCCTGGCTCGCGGCGCGTGCCGGCCGAGCGGCCGCCGCTCAGGACCGGTTCTGGGAATTCGTACGGGTGGTGATGGAGGGCGCCCCGGCAGACCGGCAACCCGAATTCACCGAAGAGTCACTCACGGCGTTCGCCCGGCGAGCGGGGGTCACCGATCTCGAACGGTTCGGAAGCGATATGCGCGGTGGCACTTTCGACCTCGACATCGAGTCCGACCTCCGCCTCGCGAAGAGTCTGTTCATACCCCCGACGCCGGCGTTCTGGATCAACGGCACCCCGCTGCTGGCGGGAATGCCGTTGCCGGTCTTCATCGATGTCATCGAAGGTGTTCGGCCCGCACGATAGGCAGTCCCAGCCGGGGTGAGGTGCCTAGCCCATGGGCGGTCGGGTCAGCGGAGTGGACACCTACCATCGCCCACATGTAGAAATCCCCAGGCCATATCGACCTGGGGATTCTCTGTGCGCCCGTAGGGATTCGAACCCCAAACCTTCTGATCCGTAGTCAGATGCTCTATCCGTTGAGCTACGGGCGCGTGTTATTCAGTTGTACCGCCGTCGGCCGACTGCGGTGGCGGAGGCGAGAGGATTTGAACCTCCGGTCCCGTTTTAGCGAGACAACTCATTAGCAGTGAGTCCCATTCGGCCGCTCTGGCACGCCTCCTTGGCGGAGTCCTTTCGAACTGCCGGACGAAAGGTTACACACCCTTCGCGTCCACAAGCAAACCGTTTGGTCAGAGCCGGTTTTCGCCCGTTCCGCGGTGCGGCCTACATTGGTCTGGTGAGCCCGCGAATCCGACCCGATCTCGACGACCTTCCTGTGTACGTACCGGGCAAGACGTTTCCCGGGTCCGTCAAGCTCGCGAGCAACGAGGTCCCCGAGGGTCCTCTGCCCAGCGTCATCGAGGCCATCGCCGCGGCGGTGGCGGGAGTCAACCGCTATCCCGACAACGGGATCGTCGAACTCACCGCCGCGCTGTCCAAGAAGCTGGGCGTCACCGAGGACGAGGTCCGGGTGGGCTGCGGATCGGTCATCCTCTGCCAGAACCTGATCCTCATCACCAGCGGACCCGGCGACGAGGTGGTGTTCGGGTGGCGCTCGTTCGAGACATATCCCCTCGCCACTCGCGTCGCGGGTGCGACGCCGGTTCAGGTGCCGCTCACCGACGACCTGACCTACGACCTCGAGGCGATGGCCGCAGCTGTCACCGAACGCACCCGCCTCATCTTCGTGTGCAACCCCAACAACCCCACCGGCACGGTCGTCGGGGAGGCCGACCTCCGCACGTTCCTGCAGAACGTGCCGTCGGATGTCCTCGTCGTGCTCGACGAGGCGTACTTCGAGTACCTGCGCCTGCCGGAGAACCAGGCCTACGACGCACTCGAACTCCGTCGGGAGTTCCCCAACCTGGTGATCCTGCGCACCTTCTCCAAGGCGTATGGCCTCGCCGGCCTCCGCATCGGTTACGCGATCGCCGACCCCGAGGTCATCACCGCGCTGGGAAAGGTCCACGTGCCGTTCTCGGTGAACAGCCTCGCCCAGACCGCCGCGATCGCGAGCCTCGAGGCCGGGGACGAACTCCTTGCCCGCACCGACGCCGTGGTCGCCGAACGTGCTCGCGTCACCGAACGTCTGCGTGCCGCCGGATACCGGGTACCCGACTCACAGGCCAACTTCGTCTGGCTCGATCTGGGTGCCGCGGCGATGGACTTCGCGCGTGCCGGCGTCGACGCCGGTGTGGTGATCCGACCGTTCGACGGTGACGGCGTTCGGGTGACGGTCACCAACGCCGAGGAGGACGACGTCTTCCTGCGGTTCGCCGAGAACTGGGACGGCCCGCGGGCCTAGAGACCGCGTGCGATCGTCGGCCACGCCACGGCGAGGTCGCGTTCCCAGTAACCCCAGGTGTGTGTGCCGATGAGGCGGAAGCCGTCGGTGTACGGAATGCCCGCGGCGCGCAGGGTCACCGCGAACTCCAGCGAACAACGGTAGGCGCCGAGCTCGAGAGCCGACGACGACGCCGTCACGACGTCGCGAGACCCTTCTTCGGGTTCGATCCGGCGCTGCAGGTCGAGCGGACCGACCGCACCGGAACCCGCGGCGATGAAGATGTTCTTCCCGCGGAGTTTGTCCAGATGGTGGTTCGGATCGTGCGCACGCCACCCGGCGGAGCCGAAGGGCCCCCACATGTTGGTCGCGTCGCCGCCGTCCCGGCCGACCGTCGAGCGCACATACGCCTCGTTGAACGGGCCCGACACAGGCGGACAACCACTGAGGGATGCGACACCGGTGTACATCGCCGGGTTCCGCACGGTGAGCGCGAACGCTGCCTGCCCGCCCATGGACAGGCCGATGATCGCGTTACGCCCGTTGCCGTTGAACCTCTCGTCGACGAGCGGTGGCAGCTCCTTGGTCAGGAACGTCTCCCACATCGGTTTGCCGAGCTTCGCGTCCCGCTGCTTCCAGTCGGTGTAGAAGGTCCCCGATGCCCCGGCGGGGAGCACCACGTTGACGTTCTTGTCGGCGAAGAACCGGCCGGCACGTCCCTTGGTGATCCAGTCGCTGACGTCCTTGTAGTTACCGGCGCCGTCGAGCATGTACACCGTCGACCGCGGAGAGGTGGCACCCGCGGGAGTCAGCACGGACACGCGTATGCGGTCGTTCATGGCCGGCGAGAACACCCAGATGTCGGTGCGCAGGGCACTCATCTTCACGGCCTTGGCGATGCGGGCGACAGGTTTCGGTTCGACTGCCCGCGGTGCTGCATGGGCCACCACGGGGGTCAACGCAGCCGTCATCACCAGACTGGCAAGACCCGCGATCAAGCGCCTCGATCTCATGTCAAACTCCCTACCCGGCAAACCCCGACCGCACCGGAAGTCCTCGTTCGCCATGCATGTGCTCCGCGCCGACCGATCTGGACGCGTGGCGACATCTAGACTGTCAGACTACCTGCCGGTCGGCAGGTCGAGACGTCGCGAAAGTGGCCGATCCGATACCAACCACCACACAAACGGTGTCCCCGAGCGAAAGTCGACGATGCACAAACCTCCGAGCGGGCAGAACTCACCGAAAGACAAGCCCGACGACGGGGATCTGAACGACAACGGGTACGCGTTCGTCGCCGACATCCCGGTCCGGTGGTCGGACATGGACGCCTTCGGACACATCAATCACGCGCGCATGGTGACTCTCATGGAGGAGGCCCGCATCGCATGGCTTCTCAGCGCCGGCGAGGAGTACGCCCCCCTGATCACCAGCGCGATGATAGTCCACGTCGACATCCGATATCAGGCCCAACTCCGACACGACGACTCGCCGCTGCTAATCGGCATGTGGATCAAGAACTTTCGGTCGGTCGACTTCACCATCGGCTATGAGATCTGGGGCGCGACCGCCGACCCGGACAGCCGGCCGGCGTGCGTGGCGAGCACGCAGATGGCGGTCGTCGACGTCGAGAAACACACGCTTCGACGCCTCAGCTCCGAGGAGAAGGACTACCTCAAGGCCTGGTCACGACGGCTCGTAGCGGGCCGGTAGCTCCCGCGGTACAGCCGGGGATATCCGGGCGATGTTGCCCTGTAACACATCTCGGTAGATCCGAAGCTGCTCTTCGCCGCTGCGCACCTGTTCGGTGAGACGCTTGGCGTTGTCGACCGAGATCTCCCGATCACCCGACCGCGCGATCAGCGCGTCGATGCGGTCGTCCAGGGTCATCGCCTTGTTGTATTCGGCGAGCACCTGGAGTTCATCGGCCGCCGACTCGACGACGTGGGCGACCTCGCCGAGCGCCTGCACACGATCGATGAGTTCGGTCCACACCGGCCGGAGCGTGGTCTCGCGCTGGTCGATCTGGGCCGCGAAGGTGCGATCGAATCCGCCGTTGCGTTTCGCGCGGTCGAGGTCGATGCGGACGGCTCGCAGGGCGATCACGTCGGCGGCGATCTCGGCGAGCTCGGCGTGCAGGTTGACCTGGGTGCGCTGCACCTCGAAGTGGTCGGAGCGCCATGCGGGGTTGCCGACGATGCGGTCGTAGTAGTGCCCCGCGATGAACAGGAGGGTCTCGTAGCCGTCGACGAAGTTCGCCGCCCGCGGGGCCCCGCCCGGCACGTCGCGTCCGGTCGCGAAGAGCTGATCGGCCCACTGCCCGGCCTGCGGGTTGCCCGACTTCGCGGCGACCTGCCCGACGACGCCGGCGATGCGGTCGATGGCCGCAGTACCCGCGCGCCGGACGTAGCCCGAGGAGTTGACGTTGGGTGTCGGCGTGCACAACAGCCCGGAGAAGAGCCGCTCGCGTTCCTCGATCTCGAGATAGATGTTCTCGCGGCGCTCGCGGCGGATCGCCCGCGTTCCGGAGGCGAGGACGCCCTTGGCGGTCACGATGTACTTGCGCGCGTCGTCGCGGCGCCGTTGCAGCCCGTTCAACCGGTTCCTCAGCACCGCGCCAACGACGCTCGGCACGACCGGGCTGGACAACTGGTGTTCGAGCTGGAAGATCGCCCGCTGCAGGCGGCGCAGGTCGCCGAACCCGGCGGGGACCGTCGGCATCGGCCGGCCGGTGGAGATCCTCCGCACCACGATCGCGCGGCCCCCGGGTGTCAGGTAGCCCGCCGCCACCAGCAGTGCGGCGGTGTCGGACAGCTCGCGCCGCTCACCCGGCACCGATGACCGGTCGCACCACTCGCGGATCTGATCGCTCGTGCGCGCGGGCATCCGCCGATGCCCTCTCGAGCCCTGCCCTTCCGGGCCCTTGTCGACCATGCCGCTGCCGCCTTACTGGAAGAATCGGTCCGCGCCCCGTATCTGCAGACACCGGCTTCGATGCTACCCGCGGTCTCCGACACGCCTGGGTGACCGTGATCTCCCCCGGAGGGCAACCGGTGGTCCGGGGTGACACGATGAGCGCATGACCGATTCCGTCGCGGCCGGTACCGGACACTCTGCGAGCGAGCGGGTACGCGGCCAGATCTGGCGTAACGGCGAGGCCGTCGGTGCATTCGACCCCGACGGCTTCGACCTCGACGTGATCTCCGACTGCCTCGACTCCGGCGATCCCGACACCCTCATCTGGGCCGACCTGGAATGCCCCTCCCACGAGACGCTGTCGCGGGTCGCCGCAGAGATCGATCTGGATCCCTTCGCGGTCGAGGACACCGTCGCGGCGGCCGAACGGGTCAAGACGGTGGTCTACTCGGGCCACACGTTCGTGATGGTCTACGCGATCGCGCTGCACGACGGCGACGCCTCGTCCGACGCCGATGCAGAGCCGTCCGACGAGGTGTCGGAGAGGGTGTCGGGGACCGACTTCCGTGCGTCGATGAACGATCACGCGCGAATGTTCGACCTGCACCGCATCTCGATCTTCGTCAAGCGGAACGCCCTGATCACCGTGCGCCCGACGCCGGGGTTCGACATGGACGAGGTGGTCCGGCGCTGGACGGAGAGCGGCGCGATGCAATACGGCATGGGCGCACTCGTCCACGGCCTCCTCGACGTCGTCGTCGACGGACATTTCGACGCGGTCCAGCGGCTCGACGACGAGATCGAGGACCTCGAGGCGCTGCTCTTCGACGAGCGCGTCCCGGGCCGGGAACTCCAGCGCCGCACCTACGATCTCCGCAAGGACCTCGTCGTGTTGCGGCGGGTGGTCCTACCGATGCGCGAGGTGATCGCCGGCATCCAGCGGCGTCGCTTCGAGAACAACGCCCCGCCCGAACTCGATCCGCACTTCTCGGATCTGTACGACCATGCCCTGCGCGCGTCGGAGTGGACCGAGTCGTTGCGGGACATGATCACGACCGTCTTCGAGACGAACCTGACGCTCGCCGACGCGCGGTTGAACACGGTGATGAAGAAGCTCACGGCATGGGCCGCGATCATCGCGGTACCGACCGCCATCACCGGCTTCTACGGACAGAATGTGCCATTCCCGGGTTATCTCAACACATTCGGTTTCATCATGAGCATCTGTTTGATAGTTGTTGTCGTGCTGAGTCTCTACATCTCCTTCCGACGCCGCGATTGGTTGTGACACGACGGTGAACTCTCCTGCCATCACGATCGATGGACTGACCAAGCGCTTCGGTGCGGTCGCCGCGGTCGACGACCTGTCCTTCACGGTCGCGCCGGGACGCGTGACCGGTTTCCTCGGCCCGAACGGTTCGGGCAAGACGACCACCCTGCGGATGCTGCTGGGTCTCGTCGAACCGACGGCCGGACGCGCACTCATCGGCGACCGCCCGTATCGGCAGATCCGCCGGCCCGCACAGGAAGTCGGGGCGGCACTGGAGGCCTCGAGCTTCCACCCGGGCCGCACGGGACTGTGGCATCTGAAGGCTCTGGCCCCACAGGTAGGGGTGTCGACGGCGCGGTGCCGGGAGGTGCTGGACTTCGTCGGGCTCACCGAGGCCGCGGACCGCCGGGTCGGCGGCTATTCGATGGGTATGCGCCAGCGCCTCGGCCTGGCAACGGCATTGCTCGGTGATCCCCGGGTCATCATCCTCGACGAACCGGCGAACGGCCTCGACCCCCAGGGCATCGTCTGGCTACGCGGACTCTTCCGATCGCTGGCTCACGAAGGTCGGACAGCGCTCCTCTCGAGTCACGTTCTGGCAGAGGTGCGCAGCACCGTCGACGACGTGGTGGTCATCAGCAACGGTCGACTCGTCCGGGCGTCGACCCTCACCGAGTTCGAGGACCTCGCCGTCCACGCGGTCAGGGTCCGCACCCCGAGCCCCGCGTCGTTCGTGGCCCTGGCACGCGAGCGCGACTGGCGGATCGAGGACGCCCCCGGCGGCTTCCGCGTGCACGGTGTCGACACCGCGACCGTCGGCTCCGCCGCATTCGGCGCCGGTATCGAACTGCATGAACTCACCGACGCCGGTGCCGATCTCGAGACCGTGTTCCTGCACCTGACCGGTTCGCCCACACCGTCGATGGGAGCTGTGCGATGAAGGCGGCACTGGTCGCGGAGTACCGCAAGTTCGTCTCCACCCGGATGTGGTGGGTGCTGCTCATCGCCATGGTCGGCTATCTGGCGTTCATCGGTGCGGTCCTTGCCTTTTCGATGACCGCGGAGGACGCCATGAACCAGCCGGTGCTGCTGTCGGGCGGCGATCTCGCGCGGTCGATCTACGCGTTGACCTCTCCGATCGGCTACGTGTTCGCCCTGGTCATCGGCAGCCTGGCGGTGACCGGCGAGTTCCGCCACAAGACCATCACCGCCAGCCTCCTGGTCGAACCACGGCGCGGAGTCCTGTTGTCGGCCAAGCTGATCGCGGGCATTCCGATCGGCGCACTGTACGGCATCCTCGGCACGCTCGCGGTCGTGGCGACCGTCGCCCCGATCCTCGCCATCCTCGGCGACGGCGCCTTCCTCGGCGATGGCTCGACCATCGAGGTCATCGCCCTGTCGATGCTCGTGATGGTGCTGTGGACGGCGATGGGCGTCGCCTTCGGCGCGGTGGTGTCCAACCAGGTGGCCGCGATCGTCATACTGCTGGCGTTCACCCAGCTCGTCGAGCCGATCGCCCGGATCGCCCTGGCCTCCTTCGACGCCACCACGTCGGTGTCGAAGTTCCTCCCGGGTTCGGCTGCCGATGCCCTGGTGGGTACAACCTTCTTCGCCAGCATGGGCGAGGGCGCCTCGGATCTCCTCCCCCAGTGGGCGGGGGCCGTGGTGATGCTGGTCTACATCGCGGCGTTCGCCGTCGTCGGCCGGCTCACGACCCTGCGACGCGACGTCGCCTAGGCGGCCAACCTCTTCGCCTGCCCCGCTCGTTGCGATCAGATCACAACACCTGTCCCTCCAGTCACATCTGCCCCATACTCGGCAGGTCGACCGATCGCCGACGAGGGGATGCCGCATGCAACGACGCCGAACACTGACCGGGGCCGCGGGTGCGGTCGGAGCGTCCCTCGTCGCGCTTGCGCTCATCCCGGGTGTTCCGTCGGCGCTCGCCGACGACGACACCGCGCGCATCGTGTCGACGACGGCGTTCGACGGCCGCGAGCGACTCGAGGTCTGGTCGCCGTCGATGGGCCGCGAGATCACCGTCGACGTCCAGCATCCGGCGGGTGACACCAAACGGCCCACGCTGTACATGCTCGACGGCGCCGAAGCCCACGACGAGGAGTCGGGCTGGTACGCGATGACGGATCTGCAGAAGCTGGCCGCCGGCGAGAAGCTGACGGTCGTGACGCCGGTCGGCGATCCGCACAGTTATTACACCGATTGGCGCACAGTCGATCCCGGCGTCGGCAAGAAGTACATGTACGAGACGTTCCTGACCCAGGAACTGCCCCCGCTGATAGACGATGAGTTCGACGGCAACGGGCGCAACGCCATCGCCGGGGCATCGATGGGCGGGGTCGCGGCACTGACCCTCGCGACCCGACGGCCCGCGCTGTACAGCGGAGTGGCCGGTTACAGCGACTGCGCCAACATCTCGAGCCCGCAGAACCAACTGCTCACCCGGTGGGACGTGAGCCGCGGCGGCGGTGATGCGACCAACATGTGGGGCCCGTTCGGCGATCCGGAGTGGAGCGCGCACGATCCCTATGTGAACGCGGAGAAGCTCCGCGGCAAGACCATCTACATGTCGTCGGGCAACGGCGTCCCCGGCCGGTACAACAACCTGGTCGCCGACCCGATCGGCGAGACCGTCCAGGGCATCATCGGCGAGTTCGGCAGCTGGTCCTGCACCGGACAGATGAGCAACCGCCTGTCCCGGCTCGGCATCCCCTACACCACCAACCTGCGGCCCAGCGGAACCCACAAATGGGGGTACTGGAAGGACGAGCTGCACGTGTCCTGGCCGATCCTGATGCGCTCGGTCGGATTGCGCTGACACCCGCCGGCCGAGTAGGTCCGAGGCGCCAGCCGAGGACCGTATCGAGGTCAGGCCGGCCGCGGGATCGCAGCCGACACACTCTGTCCGATCCACGACGGCACCTCACGGGCGACCTCCGCCGGGGCGGTGATCTCGGCACGATCGGTGCTCAGCGCGTACCGCCAGTCGATGTCGCCGCGCCAGATCTCGGTGAGGGTTCTCAAATCGGTCACGACGGTGGCGTCGACCTCGTAACCGGGATCGAAGTCACACACCTGCGCGTCGTCCCCCGTGACCACCAGACTTCTTCAAGGCTTACTACGGCCCGACGATCGTGACCTACCGGAACATCGCCGACGACCCGACCCGCGTCGCCGAACTCGACACCGCCATCGCCGAGCTCGCCGACCGCTACTTCACCGACGGCCACATGGAGTGGGAGTACCTGCAGGCGGTGCTCACCGTCGTCTGACCCCGCCCTCGCAGAGTCACTCGGCGTATTCGACGACGAGCGGCGCGTGATCCGACAGCCGCAGTTCGGGCGCGGGTTCCTTGTCGACCTCGACCCGCTGCGCCCGACGCGCGAGTCCGGGTGTCGCGAGGTGGTGGTCGATCCGCCAGCCGACGTCCTTGACGAAGGACTCCCCCGCCCAGCTCCACCAGGTCAGCGGCCCCGGTCGGTCGCCGTGCAGCGCACGCACCACGTCGACGAGGCGGCGCGGACCGGTGATCTCACCGAACCACTCCCGCTCCTCGGGCAGGAAGCCCTCCATCTTGCGAGCGGCGCGCCAGTTGGTGACGTCGTGTTCGAGATGGGCGACGTTGAGGTCACCGAGTAGCAGGAAATCCCGCCCGGCGCGTTGTGCCGCGAGCCGGTTGCGCTGCAGTTCGCGGGCGAACCCCGCCAGGAACCGTTGCTTGCGTGCATGTTTGGCGCCACCGTCGGGCTTCTCCCGCATCGAGCCGGGCCGCTGCAACTCCGCGGGCAGACCTCCCTTGGGTAGGTAGATGTTGGCGACGGTCAGCGGCCGGTCGGCCAGATCGACCTCGACGTACCGCCCCTCGTGTGCGAAAGCGTTCAGCCCGCGTGCCTTCGGCGGATGGGTCAGCCAGGTGCGCACCGCGGCAGGTGCCGTGCGCGTCAGGATCGCCACCCCGTTTCGTCCCGGGATCGTGCCGACGTCGATCGCTGCGGTGTAACCGGCGAACTCCCCGACGTCGTCGGCACCGCACCGCAGTTCCTGTAGGCCGGCCACGTCCGGGTTCCGCCGGATCAGCCAGTCGTCGAACCCGCGGCGCCGTGCCGCCCGAATCCCGTTGACGTTGAACGACGCAACGGTCAGGCCGGTGTCGCACACTCTCCCGCCCTCAGACATCGCGAACGTTCATCGGGGTCAGTGACGGCCGTTTGGGTTCACGGCCGTCGCCGAGGGAGACCCCGCGGAACTTGCGGATCAGCCATGGCGTGAAGAACTCCACCGCCCACCGGGTGTCACCGGCCAGGGCGGCCACCCGGTGCGGTGCCCGAGCGGGTGGCAGTGGGCTGCCCCAGTCTGCGGTGCTGTCGGGCAGACCGAGGGCGTGCGCGGCAGCGTCGGCGAACCGCTCATGTCCGAACGGCGAGGCGTGCAGGCGGTCCGACGACCACGACCGCGGATCGGTCAGCACCGGTGCAGCATGGAGGTCGACGAGGAGAAAGCCGTAGGTCGCGGCGAACCCGCGATTCATCTCGTTGAGCTCCAGCAGCCGGGCTTCCTTGCGGGCGGCGAACGGGATGGTGCGGACGATGTTCGGGAAGGTCGACACGATGACCGTGGCGCCCGAGCCCGCGAGCCGGCGATAGATCGTGTCGAGGTCTTCGTGCACCTGGGTGAGGTCGGAGCGGCCGATCACGTCGTTCATGCCGAGCGGTGCGGCGATGAGGTCCGGTCGCAGGGCCAGCGCCGGCTCGAGTTGATCTTCGAGAACCTGCCGCGTGCGTTTCCCGCGGATGGCCAGGTTGGCGTACTGCAGATCCGGGTTGAACGCCGCCATCCGCTCGGCGAGGCGGTCGGCCCAGCCGCGGAACTCCCACTCCGGGTGAGGGTCTCCCAGACCCTCTGTCTGACTGTCACCGATGGCCACGAAACGCGAGTACTGCACGGCGAAGATGATAATCCGCCGCCCCATCGGCCCTCTTGGCGGAAGCGGAGGGATTTGAACCCCCGGTGGTTTTACCCACGCTCGCTTTCAAGGCGAGTGCATTCGGCCGCTCTGCCACGCTTCCCTGAGAGGAAAGAGTACGTGAGGCTCTCCCGCGCAACATGACAGGCCCGACCCGATTCCCGCGGACGATCACGTCGCTGTGGAACCATCGACAGGGTGAAAGCCATCGTCGTCGAATCCGAGAACCTGTCCGTGCAGGACGTACCCGATCCGTCACCGGCTGTCGGTGAGGTGGTGATCGACGTGGTGGCGGCCGGTGTCAACCGTGCCGACATCCTCCAGCGGGCCGGCAACTACCCGCCGCCGCCCGGTGCGTCGGAGACGCTCGGCCTCGAGGTGTCCGGCCGGATCTCCGCACTGGGTGACCAGGTGGCCGGCTGGGCGGTGGGCGACGAGGTGTGCGCACTCCTGGCCGGTGGCGGCTACGCGGAGAAGGTCGCGGTTCCCGCCGAGCAGGTCATGCAGGTTCCGCGGGGCGTCGACCTCGTGTCGGCGGCCGCGCTGCCCGAGGTCGCGTGCACCGTGTCGTCGAATGTCTTCGACACCGCGCACCTGAGCACGGGCGAACTGCTCCTCGTCCATGGCGGGTCGAGCGGCATCGGCACCCACGCGACGCAGGTCGCGCATGCGATGGGCGCCCGGGTCGCGGTCACCGCCCGCACCCAGGCCAAGCTGGACCGGTGCCGCGAATACGGCGCCGAGATCCTGATCGACTACACGCGTGACGATTTCGCGCAAATCCTGAAGGACAACGGCGGCGCCGACGTCATCCTCGACATCATCGGCGCCAAGTACCTGTCGTCGAACCTCAAGGCACTGAGCACCGACGGTCGTCTCGTGATCATCGGGATGCAGGGCGGCACGAAGGCCGAACTCCCCATCGGCCTGCTGCTCGCCAAACGCCTGTCGGTGATGGGCACCACGCTGCGCGCCCGCCCGGTTCACGGTCAGGGTGGCAAGGCCCACGTGGTGGCGGCGACGGTGGCCCGCACGTGGCCGTTGATCGAGGACGGGAAGGTCAAGCCGGTCGTCGACCGCACCTTCCCGCTCGCCGACGCGGCTGCCGCACACGACCACCTCAACAGCGGTGACGCCATCGGGAAGGTGCTGCTGACGGTCGGATAGGTCAGATCGCCCCCGGCGCGGACTCCTCGTCGGGGGCGTCGACCGCCGCCCTGATCTTGCGGAAGGCCGTCCCCAGCGCGGCGAACTCTTCGGGACTCATCGCGTCGACGACGAACTTCCGGATGACCCGGTCGCGGAGGTGGACGTGGGCGGCGAGGGTCTGGCGGCCCCGGTCGGTCAGCTGGACGAGTCGATGCCGGCCGTCGGTCTTGGATTCGAGACGTTCGACGTCGCCGACCTCACTGAGCCGCGCGATCATGCGCGACACCGTGCTCACGCGCATGTGCACGGCGTCTGCGACCTCACTGACCCCCAGCTTCGGCGACAACTCGATCGCCTCCAGGATGCGGAGGTCCGACAGCGACAGCCCACGCTTCACGAACTCGTCGTTGACGCGCGCGAACAGCGCCCACCCCCCGTCGACGAGGTTGAGCCAGCTCTCGGCCTCGGCTGAGGTGAGTGACCGCGGAGGACCCGGGGCTCGATCTTCCTTCTTTCCCGACACAACAGGACAACCTACACTGGCATTAATTTGCTACGCGCAATAGTGAATACCGTGCGTAGCGGACTGTCCTCTGCTCAGGCGAGCGAACCAAGCGTCCGCACCAGGTGGTCGACCTCGTACGGCGTCGAATAAGGTGCGAGGCCCACCGTGACAGCACCCCCGAACTCCGGGGCACCCATCCGCACCAGCGCTCGGTTGGGGACGTCGGCGAGCGCGCACACGCCGTTGTCGGCGAGCCGGCGGACCACCTTGTCGGCACTGACGCCGTCGACCGTGAAGCTCACCAGCGGCACCCGGTTCTCCTCCGTGCCGACCACGTTGACGTGGTTGAGCTGGGTCAACGTCGTGACCAGGTAATAGGTCAACCGTTGCAGGTACTCGTAGACGCCGTCGAGCGAGGTGACCAGGCGCCGGCGGCGTTTCCCGATACCGTCCTCGTCCAGCCCGGCGATGTGTTCGACCGAGGCCACCAGACCGGCCAGCATCGACCCCTGATGCGGTTCGGGTTCGAGCCGGGCCGGGCCCTTGGCACCGGGATCCATCGACATCAGTCGCAGGCGGTCGATGACGTGGGGTTCGCGGAACACCATCGCCGACATCCGCGGACCGCCCCAGCGCTCGGCGGACACCACGAGCACGTCGGCGCCCAGCTCATGGATGTCCAAGGACAGGTAGGGAGCGGCGTTGGTGGCGTCGACGACGAAGAGCGCGCCCGCACCGCGGACCAGCGGCGTGATCTCGCCGATGTCCGTGATCGCCCCGGTCGTCGACGAGGCCAGGGTCACCGCGACGACCTCGGTCTCGGGCGTGATGAGGTCGCCGAACTGCCACGCGGGCAGGGCGCCGGTCTCCACGTCCACCTCGGCCCACCGGATGCGGCCGGCATACCGTTCGGCGGCCCGTACCCACGGGACGATGTTCGGCTCGTCGTCCTGCCGGGTCACCACCACGTCGCCGCGCAGGAACGCGTGCGGTGAGAGGGCCTCGGCCAGGCAGGCCAGCAGGGAGTAGCGCGACGGTCCGATGACCACTCCCGCGGCGTCGCCACCGACGAGGTCGGCGATCGCACGGCGGGCGCTGTCGGTGACCTCCGCGGTGGCACGGGCCGACGGGTACACCCCGCCGGGAGCCGCGGCCAGATGCCGGAAGCTGGTGGTCACCGCGGTGGCGACCGAATCCGGGACCTGCATCCCCGCCTGGGGGTCGAGGTGAATCCAGCCGTCGCCCAGCGATGGAATCAATCCACGCACATAGGCGACGTCGAAAGGCATGGCACGAGGATAGACGCCCGTCGTCGGGCCGATCATCGCGTCCGTCAAGTGCAGGGACTCGAACGATCGGCGTGCCCGAGAGGTCCCGGTCGGGGCGAATGGGCACAATGGAGACCATGGCAACGGATGGCACCCCAGGACCCGGTTCGATGCCCGGCCGCCCCTTTGGCGCCGGCGGCTCCGACGACGTGATCGTCGTGGGCGCAGGCGTGGACGAGTCGAAACCCGACGACGAGACGTCGGAGTCGTCGAGCCTCGCCGACATGGTCGAGCAGCCCGCCAAGGTCATGCGCATCGGCACGATGATCAAGCAGCTGCTCGAGGAGGTGCGTGCCGCTCCGCTCGACGACGCGTCGCGGAACCGGCTGCGTGAGATCCACCAGTCGTCCATCCGCGAACTCGAGGACGGTCTCGCCCCCGAGCTGCGCGAAGAGCTCGAGCGGCTCGCGCTCCCGTTCTCCGACGAGGGGACGCCGTCGGACGCCGAGCTCCGGATCGCGCAGGCCCAGCTCGTCGGCTGGCTCGAAGGACTGTTCCACGGCATCCAGACGGCGCTGTTCGCCCAGCAGATGGCCGCGCGCGCCCAGCTCGAGCAGATGCGACAGGGCGCACTGCCACCGGGCATGCCCGCACCCGGCGGAGCGCACAGCAACAGCCCCGGACAATACCTCTGAGGCCAGTACCTCTGAACCGGTCGACTCCTATCGCGGGTACGCTGACTCCTCGTGTCAGCGGTACTAGACGACGACGCGATACCCGCGCGTCCCGAGAGTTCTGAGTCGCGCACGTTCGCGCGCGGTGCCAAAGACCTCCGTGACGGTCTCGCCAGCCGCGAACTGTGGCTACATCTGGGTTGGCAGGACATCAAGCAGCGGTATCGCCGCTCGGTGCTCGGACCACTCTGGATCGTCATCGCGACCGGCGTCACCGCGATCGCGATGGGACTGCTCTACGGCGAACTGTTCGGCATGGACATCAAGGTGTTCCTGCCGTACGTCGCGCTCGGGTTCATCTTCTGGAACTTCATCCAGAGCTCGATCCTCGACGGTGCGGAGGTCTTCTCGAAGAACGAGGGGCTGATCAAGCAGCTGCCGGCGCCGGTCAGCGTGCACGTCTACCGCGTCGTGTGGCGGGCGTTGATCATCTTCGCGCACAACGTGGTGATCATCGTCGTGATCTTCCTGATCTTCCCGCCGCCCCTCGACTGGACCGTGCTGCTGGTGATCCCCGCCATCGGCCTCTACGTGCTCAACGCGATCTGGGTGTCCATCGTCTTCGGCATCCTGTCGACGCGGTTCCGCGACATCGGCCAGCTCCTCACCACGGTGGTCCAGCTGGTGTTCTTCATGACGCCGATCATCTGGACCACGTCCAGCCTGGGGAGCGCGACGGGCGAGACGTCGTCGCGGTTGAAGCTCGTCGAGCTGAACCCGATGTTCCACTACCTGGAGATCGCGCGCGGACCGCTGCTCGGCGAGCCGGTGGAGTTCTACCACTGGGCCGTTGTGCTGGGCTGCACCGCGGTCGGCTGGATTCTGGGCATGCTGGTGATGCGCAACTACCGCGCCCGCGTGGCGTACTGGGTGTAGGGACGAGACTGATGGCCAGAAACAACAACCTCGGGGACAACCGGGTCCGCGTCGACACGTGGGACGCGTGCGTCGACTTCCCGATCTTCGACGCCAAGACGCGTTCGCTGAAGAAGTCGGTGCTCGGTGCGGCGGGCGGCGTGATCGGCTCCAACGCGTCGAACGTGGTGGTCGTCGAGGCGCTCAAGAACATCAATCTGCACCTCAAGCACGGCGACCGCATCGGGCTGGTCGGTCACAACGGTGCCGGCAAGTCGACGCTGCTGCGTCTGCTGTCGGGCATCTACGAACCCACCCGTGGGGCGTGCCGGGTGCATGGCCGCGTGGCTCCGGTCTTCGATCTCGGCGTCGGCATGGACCCGGAGATCTCCGGCTACGAGAACATCATCATCCGCGGCATGTTCCTCGGCATGACCCGCAAGGAGATGCTGAAGAAGATCGACGACATCGCAGAGTTCACCGAGCTCGGCGACTATCTGCAGATGCCGCTGCGGACCTACTCCACGGGTATGCGCGTACGCATCGCACTGGGTGTCGTGACGTCGATCGATCCGGAGATCCTCATCCTCGACGAGGGCATCGGCGCAGTCGACGCCGACTTCATGCGCAAGGCCCGCGGTCGTCTGCAGTCGCTCGTCGAACGCTCCGGAATCCTGGTCTTCGCCAGCCACTCCAACGAGTTCCTCGCGCAGCTCTGCGATCGGGCGCTGTGGATCGACAAGGGCGAGGTCCGCATGGAAGGCGGCATCGAAGAGGTCGTCGGCGCCTACGAGGGCCCGGGGGCCGCGGCTCACGTCCGCGAGGTGATCGCGCAGGTCAAGGCCGACGCCGAGGGCACGGCTCAGTGACCCAGGTCCGGCCGGAGACGGTGATCGCGGTGGTGGTGACCCACCGCCGCGTCGAACTGCTCGCCGAATCCCTGGCCGTGGTGTCCGGACAGGACCGGCCCGTCGATCACCTCATCGTCGTCGACAACGCCGACGAACCCGAGGTCGCCGAACTCGTTGCGGCTCAGCCGGTTCCCACCACCTATCTCGGTTCGCAGCGCAACCTCGGCGGCGCTGGCGGCTTCGCGCTGGGTATGCTCCACGCACTCGCTCTCGGCGCCGACTGGGTCTGGTGCGCCGACGACGACGGGCGGCCCGACGGGCCGGCGGTGCTCTCGACGCTGCTCGACTGCGCGAAGCGTCACGACCTCGACGAGGTGTCACCGGTCGTCGCCAACCTCGACGATCCCGACACCCTCGCCTTCCCGCTGCGCCGCGGACTCGTGTGGCGCCGCAAGCGTTCTGAGCTCTTTTCCGACGCCGGGAGCGGAGCGAGCGGGTCGAATGTTGCCGACGGTGAAGCGCAAGAGGACGATCTGTTGCCCGGCATCGCCTCGCTGTTCAATGGCGCTCTGTTCTCGGCGGAGTGCCTCGAGCAGGTCGGCGTCCCCGACCTCCGGCTCTTCTTCCGCGGCGACGAGGTCGAGGTGCACCGGCGCCTGGTGCGTTCCGGTGTGAAGTTCGGGACCTGCCTGCGCGCCGGCTACCTGCATCCGGACGGGTCCGCCGAGTTCCGGCCGATCCTGGGCGGCCGCATGCACACCCAGTACCCGGACAACGACGTCAAGCGTTACTTCACCTACCGCAACCGCGGCTACCTGATGAGCCAGCCCGGCATGCGCAGGCTGCTCCCCCAGGAATACGCCCGCTTCGGCTGGTTCTTCCTTGTGCAGCAACGTGATCCGAAGGGGTTCGCCGAGTGGGTGCGACTCCGGGGGCTGGGCCGGCGGGAGCGATTCACGCGCCCCTGAGGCGCCCCCAGAATTGTTGAGGCAGTTGGTCCCGTATACCGAGACCAACTGCCGCAACTCTTCTAACGCCCGGCACGCGGGGTCATGCCGAGCGCGACCACGCCGCCGACCACCCCGATCGCGGCCAGCGCCCACCACGCCGACACGAAGGCGTCGCGCACGTCGTCGTAGATCACCGCGGTACCGACGATCGCGACGAACAGGCTGACTCCCAACGACATTCCGACCTGGCGGCTCATGTTGACGACCGCACTACCGGTGGCCGCCTGATGTGCAGGCAGATCGGCGGTCGCGGAAGACAGGATCGACGGCAGCGCGAATCCCACGCCGACGCCGCCGATGAGCCAGCCCGGTAGCATCTCGGTCGCGAAATCCGGGGTGGCGTCGACCGACAGCGCGACCATCGCGATCCCGACGGCGAACAGGACGCACCCGGCGGCCACGATGACACCCACCGGGACCCGTGAGCTGAGGCGGTCGGCGACGGCGGCGAAGATCGGGACCATAAGCGGTCCGGTGGACACGGCCAGCCCGGTGGCGATCGCCGAGAATCCCCAGACCTGTTGCAACCACAGGATGTTGGCGAGCAGAGCGCCGGCGAACGGGATCGAGAAGAGCAGCATGGCGATGTTGGCGGAGGAGAACGTGCGAATCCGGAGCAGTGCCGGATCGATGACCGGTTCGGCGTGGCGTCGTGAACTCAACACGAACCCGGCGAACGCCATCAGCGCCACGATCCACGCGCCGGTGATCCGGGGGTCCGACCATCCCCAATCGCTGCCCTGAACCAGGCCCAGGGTCAACGCCCCCACCGAGACCACCAGCAGCGCAGCCCCCAGCGCGTCGGGAAACGCTGTCACAGCGTCGTTTCGGGAGCGCACGAGGATGATCGCACCCGCGACCAGTGCCGCGATGCCCACCGGGATGTTCACCAGGAACACCCACCGCCACGACGCCTCGACCAGGACACCACCGACCGCGGGGCCGAACGCGGCGGCGAGCGCGCCGGTCGCCGCCCAGATCTTCACCCCACGGGCACGACGCTCCGGCGGCAGCGTCGACACCACCAGCCCGAGACTGACCGGCGTCAGGATCGCCGCACCGACGGCCTGCAGCGCACGGAACGCGATCAGCCACCAAACTCCCTGAGCCGCAGCGCACGCCGCACTCGCGACCGTGAAGAGTGCGAGACCGAACAGAAAGCCGCCCTTACGCCCGTAACGGTCGACGATCCGCCCCGCCGGAACCAGCAGCGCCGCGTAGAGAATCGCGTAGGCGTTGGGGATCCAGGACATCTGGGAAAGGGTCGAGCCGTCGAAGTCCGAACTGATGTCGTCGAAGGCGACGTTGACGATGAACACGTCCAGGCTGGCCATGAACGCGGCGCCGGACAAGATGAGGAGTGTGAGCCCGGGCCGGGCGAGAGTCGATGACGCAGCGGGCGAGCCGATTTGGGTCGGTGTGGTGGTCATCGGGCGGACCACCCGACGACGCGGCGACTCTGGCGGGCGGAGGCGAGGAGCCGGCCGCCGCGGTCACGGAGGGTGGTGTCGTCGACGGACCAGCCGCCCGAGGTCGAGATGTTGCGGGTGTGCACCAGGACCGGTGCGGGTTCGGGGTCGTCAAGCGGCGCCGTGATGTGCATGGAGAAGGCGACGGTCGGGATGGCGAGCGGCGCGGCCAACGTGGGGAAGACCGCAGGCGGCAGACAATCGGCCAGCAGACCGAGGTACGCGGCGTCGAGCGCCATCGGAGTACGTGTGACGATCCATGCGCGCATCCACGCCTCGTCCGCGCCGGTGAGCGGCAGCGGACCGTCGACCGGACGAAGGTCGAGGTGACCGCCCATGGGGACGATCTCCGGCGGGATGCTGAACTGCGCGAGCCCCTCCGGACCCGGCACCGGCTCCGCGACGTCAACGATGTCGCCGTCATCGGCCTCGCCGACCCGTCCCGCCGTCACCGATGCGACCCCGATCTCGGCGGTTCCCTGGGTCACGGCAACGTCGACGATCCGCGTGTGACGTCCGACCTCGCGCACCGATGACGTCAGGAGAATCTCACCGCCGGCCGGTTTGCCGACGAACCGCAGGTCCACCGTCCGGACCGACGCCCCCGGGACCGCGTCGGCCGCGACGCGCACCGCCAGCGCGACGATCGCACCGCCGAACGGGCCCGACCATCCCCACCAGCTCCGGTCGATCGTCGCCGCCTACTTCCCGCGGCCGACTCGTAGTGCCCCGAATTCTTCTGCCAATCCATCGACAGCATCGCGCTGCCTGCTGAGTTGTTTCATGCAACTCATGCAAGCAGGTTGAGTTGCTTCACGCAACCCACTATCGTCGGGGACATGCGTCGCGCCTCTTTCACCGACATGAACTGCTCGGTCGCCCAGAGCCTGGAGATCGTCGGCGAATGGTGGACGCTGCTGATCGTTCGAGACGCACTCTTCGGCGTGACGCGATTCGACGAGTTCTCCATGCGGCTCGGAATCGCACGCAACGTCCTGACCCAGCGACTGGACACCCTCGTCGACCACGGGGTGATGACCAAAGAGCCCTACCAGGACAATCCGGTCCGCTACGACTACCGCCTCACCGACAAGGGGCGTGACCTCTGGACGGTGATCACCGCACTGCGGCAGTGGGGCGACAAGTGGGCCACCGACGGCGGTCCGCCCGTGGAGTCCACCCACAGCTGCGGCAGCACGATGACCGTCGAGCCACATTGCTCGGCCTGCGGGGAGCGGGTCGAACTGGCCGACCTCCGCGTCCACCCCGGTCCGGGTGCACGGGAGAACAATCCGCTCAACGGACTGCGGGAGCGCGGCGTCCAACCCTCCTGAACTGCGCGGGAGTGCAAACCTTCGCCACCGAATTAGAACGTGTTCTACTGTGGGGAGAGTTCCGTCTGCACGTCCCGAGGAGCAAGATGCGGTTCACCTTCGCCGAGGCCATGACCGATCCGTCGTACTACGCGCCGCTCGCGCAGGCCGCGGAGAAAGCGGGCTACGCCGGCTTCACCATTCCCGACTCCCTCGCCTACCCCGAGGAATCGGACGCCAAGTATCCGTACACACCCGACGGCAACCGCGAGTTCCTCGACGGTAAGGCGTTCATCGAGACCTTCATACAGGCCGCCGCACTGGGCGCGGTCACCTCGACCATCCGGTTCACCCCGTTCGTGCTCAAACTCCCCGTCCGGCCGCCGGCCCTGGTCGCCAAGCAGGCGAGTTCGGTCGCGTACCTCACCGGCAATCGCCTCGCGCTCGGCGTCGGCACGAGTCCGTGGCCCGAGGACTACGACTTCATGGGCGTCGACTTCCGTCGCCGCGGCAAGCGCATGGACGAATGCATGGACATCATCCGCGGACTCACCACGGGCGAGTACTTCGAGTTCCACGGCGAGTTCTACGACATCCCGAAGATCAAGATGACGCCCGCCCCCACCGAGCCGATCCCGCTGCTGGTGGGCGGTCACGCCGATGCCGCGCTCCGTCGCGCAGTGATCCGCGGCGACGGCTGGATGCACGGCGGCGGCCCGCCGGAGGAACTCGATGCCCTCCTGGACCGCATCAACGAGATCCGCAAGGCCGAGGGCAAGATCGACGATCCGTTCGAGATCCACGTGATCTCGATGGACGCATACACCGTTGATGGCTGTAAACGTCTGGAGGACAAGGGAATCACCGATGTGATCGTCGGTTTCCGCCTGCCCTATGTGATGGGTCAGGACACCGAGCCACTCCAGACCAAGATCGATCACCTGAACTGGTACGCGGACAACGTGATCGCGAAGGTCAACGGCTGATTCGATTGGTCGTCAACCCTATTCGCCGCGAACCCTGAGTTCGTCAACCCCGGACCGGCGCGGTTGCACGGGTCCTCCCGCTGAGGCACACTGCAGAACACGGACAATGCAGACCCCAGGTGTGACCGAGCGAGTGAACACTCACGATCACCGGGTGGGAGGACAGCGATGACCGATTCACCCGGTGGGTCGGCCTCGTGGTCGACGCAGGGGGCCGGTCGGGTGAATCGTCCATCTCGCCTGAGCAGGCGTACCTTCTTCAAGGCCGCGGGGGTCACCGGTACCGCGCTCCTCGGCGCGTCGGCACTGGCCGCATGCGGCGGGTCGTCGGTCTCGCCCAACACGCTGCGGGTGGCCATCGCCGGCGAACCCGACCAGCTCGATCCGCAGAAATCCAGCTCGTACTTCACCTTCGAGGTCCTCGAGAACGTCTTCGACACCCTCGTCGAACCCGACGAGAACCTGCAGATGCAGCCGGCTCTCGCGCAGAGCTGGGACGTCAGCCCCGACGCCCGACAGTGGACGTTCCTGTTGCGACCGGGGGTCACGTTCCACAACGGCGATCCCCTGACGGCCGCCGATGTCGAGTTCTCGTTCCGTCGCATCCTCGACGAAGAACTGTCCAACGCCTGGAAACTCGAGGCCGTCGAGTCGATCACCGCCCTCGACGACCGGCGCGTACGATTCACGGTCCGCGAACCCACCCCGAACCTGCTGACCAACATCGGCGGCTTCAAAGGACTGGCGATCGTCAACCGGCGCAACGTCCAATCCGGCGAGATCGCGACAAAACCCGTGGGCACCGGCCCGTTCTCGTTCGTCTCCCGCTCCCCCGGCGCGTCGATCGTGCTGAAGTCGAACCCCGATTATTGGGGCGGTCCGCCCGCGATCGACGGCGTGAACTACACCTTCATCTCCCAGGGGACGACGGCGGTGTCGGCACTCCGCTCCGGCGAGATCGACTGGACGGACGCGATTCCCGCACAACAGCTGAGTATCTTGTCGCGGGACGACACGCTCGAGGTGGGCACCGTGGTGGCGAACGACTACTGGTACATCACGATGAACTTCGACGCCAAGCCCTTCGCGGACACCCGCGTCCGTCAGGCCGTCGCCTACGCCATCGACCGCCGGTCGATCGCGCAGGTCGTCGGGTACGGCACCGCGACACCCAACGAACTCGCGATCCCGTCGACCAGTCCGTGGTTCGCGCCCTACGACCGCTACACCGCGGGCCTCGACCGTGCTCAGGCCGTCGACAAGGCGAAAGACCTGTTGCGCCAGGCGGGTATCGGGTCGATGGACATGCGGCTCATGGTCACCACCGAGTATCCCGAGACCGTGACCGCCGCGCAGGTCATCGCGTCGAACCTCGAGGACATCGGCGTCACCGTCAAGATCGAGCAACTCGACTTCGGTGCCTGGCTCGACCGCCAGGCCTCCGGCGACTTCGACGCCCTGCTGCTCGGCTGGCTCGGCAACATCGATCCCGACGACTTCTACTACGCACAGCATCATTCGAAGGGCACGTCGAACGCGCAGAAGTATTCGAACTTTCAGGTGGACGCACTGCTCGACCGGGGACGTACCGAGCTCGACGTCCCAGCCCGCAAGGCTGTCTACGCGGACGCCGCCCGCCGGATAGCCGATGACGTGAGTTACCTGTACCTGTACAACCCCTCTGCCACGCAAGCGTTTTCGAAGAACCTCCAGGGGTACACGGTCCGGTCCGACAAAGCCGTCCGGTTCCGGTCCGCCCGGCTGGAGAGGAGCTGACGTGACCGCGATCCGTTCCCCGCTGCTGCGCTTCATCCTCATCCGGCTCGCGTACACGGTCGCCGTTCTGCTCGGGGTGATCGTCGCGGTGTTCTTCCTGATCCAGATCGTGCCCGGCGACCCGGTCCGCATCGCGCTCGGCACTCGCTACACACCGGAATCGTATGCGGCGCTGCGCAGTGCGTCCGGCCTGGACCAGCCGCTGCCCAACCAGCTCGTCGCCTACGTCGGCAATGCCTTCACCGGCGATCTCGGTGTCAGCTTCCGCAACAGCGAACCCGTCACGACGATGCTGTTCGACCGGTTACCGGCGACCATCACCCTCGCACTCGCCGCCATCGTCGTGGCGCTGCTCATCGCGATCCCACTGGGTTCGTGGGCTGCTCTCCGCGAAGGCCGCCTGGCCGACAACGTCATTCGTGTCATCAGCCAGTTCGGCATCTCGGTCCCCGACTTCTGGATGGGCATCCTGCTGATCGGTCTCTTCTCGACCGCACTGGGATGGCTGCCGTCGGCGGGCTACCAGCCCTTCGCCGACGGTCCGCTCGGCTGGTTCGAGCATCTCGTCCTGCCCGCCGTCACGGTCGGGGTCGTCACCGGCGCGATCATGACGCGCTACGTCCGGTCCTCGGTGCTCGAGGTCGTGAACACGCCGTTCGTCACCACCGCGGAATCAAAGGGGCTGAGCAGGAAGAAGATCATGCTGGACCACGTGGGACGCAACGCCCTGGTGCCCGTCCTCACCATCTCCGGCATCCAGTTGGCGGGACTCCTCGGTGGTGTCATCGTCGTCGAGGTGGTCTTCGCCTGGCCTGGTCTGGGACTGCTGGTCTACGACTCGGTCGCGGCTCGCGACTATCCGGTGCTGCAGGGCGCGATCCTGCTGATCGCGGTGATCTTCCTGTTCGTGAATCTCGTCGTGGACATCCTCTACGCCGTCATCGATCCGAGGATCCGGTTGTCATGACCCTCACCGCACCCGAACCTCTCGACCCCTCCGCCAGCACCGTCGACCCGGCGGAGCCGGGCACCGCAACGGATTCGGCCTGGCGGTTGCTGCTCCGCAACCGAGCGTCCGTCGCCGGGCTGGTCATCATCGCGATCGTCGTCGTCGCTGCCGTCTTCGGCCCGCTGATCGCGCCCTACGGCGCCAACGAGATCGACGTGCCCAACGCCCTGCAGGCACCGACCTGGTCGCACCTGTTCGGGACCGACGACCTCGGTCGCGACGTCTTCTCCCGGGTCGTGCTCGCGGCGTCGGTGAGCTTGCGGGTGGCCGTGATCGCGGTCGCCATCTCCCTCACCGTCGGCGTGATCCTCGGAATGGTCGCGGGTTTCGCGGGCGGTGTGCTCGACACCGCCCTCATGCGCATCGTCGACGTCGTCTTCTCTTTCCCGGTGCTCCTCCTGGCACTCGCGATCGTCGCGGTCCTGGGGCCCGGCGTCACGTCGGCGATGATCGCGATCGGCATCGTCTACATCCCGATCTTCGCCCGCGTCGCGCGTGCGGACACGTTGCGGGTGCGGCAGACCCAGTACGTACAGTCGGCGCGGACGATGGGCGTCCGCACGTCCCGCATCCTGTTCAGCCATGTGCTGCCGAACATCTCGGGTCCGGTGATCGTCCAGACGTCCATCTCCCTGGCGTTCGCCATCCTCTCGGAGGCGGCGCTGTCCTTCCTGGGACTCGGTGTGCAACCGCCCGACCCGTCGTGGGGCCGGATGCTCTTCGATGCGCAGGGGTTCATCACGACCGCGTGGTGGATGGGCGTGTTCCCCGGACTCGCGATCCTGTTCACCGTGTTCGCGTTCAACCTGGTCGGCGACGGGGTGCGCGATGTGCTCGATCCGCGACAGCGCACGCTGCTGCGCAACCGGGGGTACGACCGCAGGTCTGTCGCCGTCGCGACGGTGACACCGAGGCCCGCACGCGCCGTCTCCGACGATTCGGTGCTGGACGTGGAGAACCTCGTCGTCGGGGTCGGACCGCGAGAGATCGTGCACGGCATCAGTTTCACGGTCGCGCGCGGCGAGACGCTCGGCATCGTCGGCGAGAGCGGTTCGGGCAAGTCGTTGAGTGTGCTGTCAGCGACGGGCCTGTTCGACGCTCCCAGTGCCTACGTGCGCGGGTCGGCACTTCTCGGCCGTACCGAGATCGTCGGCGCCACCCCGTCGACGCTTCGCGCCCTCCACGGGACGCGCGTCGGTTTCGTCTTCCAGGACCCGTCGTCGAGTCTCAATCCGCTGCTCACCGTCGAGCAGCAACTCGTCGAGGGACCACGCCGGCACCTCGGACTCAACCGCGCCGAGGCGCGCGAGCGTGCGCTGCAGCTGTTGCGCGATGTGAACCTCCCCGACCCCGAAAGCCGTTTGGGCGCATATCCGCACCAACTGTCGGGTGGCCAGCGCCAGCGGGTGATGATCGCGATCGCACTCGCCTGCGACCCCGAACTGCTCATCGCCGACGAGGCCACCACCGCCCTCGACGTGACCACGCAGGCGCAGATCATCGATCTCGTCGCCGACCTGCAACGCAAACGGGGCATGGCCGTCGTGTGGATCAGCCACGACCTCGGCGTGATCGGCCGCATCGCCGACCGGGTCATGGTCATGCGCGAAGGCCGGATTGTCGAAAGCCGCGATGTGGCAGCACTGTTCGACGACCCGCAGGACCCCTACAGCAAGAAGCTCCTCGATTCGCGACCGTTGTTGAGCAAGGTGGAGGAACGCGACGCCGGTGCGGGTCTGACGAAACAGACCGACGAGACGCCTGCGTTGCAGGCCCACGGACTCGGCGTCGAATACGTGGTGCGCGGCCCGACCGGCCGCAGCGTGGTGCATGCGATCGACGGCGTGGACCTGCAGGTGGCTCGCGGTCGGACTCTCGGCATCGTCGGCGAATCGGGTTCGGGGAAGTCCACGGTCGCCGGGGTCGTCACCGGCCTGATCGAGTCCAGTCAGGGGACGACGGTGACCGGGAGCGTGACGGTGTCGGTCGACGGCCGCGAGATCGAGGCGGTGGGCGTCCGCGGCACCGACGAAGCGCTTCTCCGACGCCGGGTCGCGATGGTCTTCCAGGACCCGACCGCTTCGCTGGATCCGCGGATGACAGTGGCCTCGTCGATCACCGAACCTCTCCGCGCGCACGGATTGGTCTCCGGACGGGACGAGATGCGCGGCCGTGCAGAGCAGTTGCTGGCCGACGTCAGCCTCGACTCGTCGTTCCTCGGTCGCTACCCGCACGAGATGTCCGGCGGACAGCGCCAACGCGTCTGCATCGCGCGAGCCCTGGCCTCCGAGCCGGACATCCTCATCCTCGACGAGTCGACCGCGTCGCTCGACGTCTCCGTGCAGGCCGGTGTCCTCGACCTTCTCTCCGGGCTGCAACAGGAGAAGGGCCTCACGTTCCTCTTCATCGCACACGACCTCGCGGTCGTCGAGCAGATCAGCGACACCGTTGCGGTGATGCAGAACGGCAGGGTCGTCGAGACCGGCCCGGCGTCGCGCATCCTGCACGATCCCGAAACCGATTACACGCGAAGTCTTCTCGCCGCGATCCCGCCCGAGGTCCCGCAGCGGGCGTGACGTGCGGCGTTCGCTCGCCGGAACGACGTCGCTGCGACATCGATCCGTGTGTACGACTTCGGCCGAGGTCGTGCGGCCGGAGCGAGGTCGCGTGCGACTTCGATCCGGACTCGCTGACCGGTGCGACACATCTACGCCCGCCCTCGGCCGGCAGCCGCATCAGCGGATCTCTAGGATGCCCGTCCGCTGGACCACGAAGACAACCTCAAGGGCCCTAGTTAGCTCCGCCGCAGAAAATCTCGTCCCCGTGAGCACCATCCGAGGGCATATTGCCCTCGGAAGCCCCTGAGGTGGACGAGATTTTCGATCCCGTCTCCTCGACGCCGTCCAGAATCACGTCGCGTGCGACATCGACCAGTCTGTCCGACGTCGGCCGAGGTCGTGCGGCCGGAGCGAGCTCGCATGTGACATCAATCCGGACTCGCCACCCGTCCTGCGAGGGCCGGCAGCATCAGCGGATCTTGAAGATGACCACCCGTTGGACCACGAAGTTGATGACCGTCGCCGTGCCCTGCGCGATGACGAAGGCGATCGCCGAGTAGAGGGCGGTCTCCTCCCACAACGACGACAACCAGCTGTAGAGACCGACGTTGACCACGAAGGTGACCAGGTAGAGGATCACGACCGCGACGAAGCGGGCGGCGCTCGGCTCCGCGCGGAAGGTCCAGCGCCGGTTGATCAGGTACGCGACGGTGGTTCCGAGGATGAAGCCGCCCGCCTTGGCGACGGCCTCGGGAGTGCCGACGACGTACTGCAGGAACAGGGTGAGCGCGAAGTCCAGGACCGCCGAACCCGCGCCGGTGACCACGAAGCGGATCAGTTGCGTCTTCAGGTCGACATCGGTCGACGCCTCTTCGTCGTCGAGAGGCAACTCGATCGGCATCGGAGCATGACGCGTCTTGAAGTCCTCGTGGTGATCGTGAGGGACGTCACCTGCGGGTTCGTCGTTGCCGGGGTCGGGTCGAGACACGCTGACACCCTAGCGGACGAGGTGAGGGGTGGCGTTTCGATACGGCTCGTCGCAAGCTCCTCACCTACTCAACGAGCAGGGGTACGGCTCGTCGCAAGCTTCTCACCTACTCATGGCTCCTATGTCGAGCGACGGTCGGAGCTGCTGGTTGAGCCGGTAGCGAGCGAAGCGAGCCACCGCGTCGAAACCTCGCGCCACGCTGGTCGAGCCGGGCGGTGCGGTTGTGGTGGCGGGCGGGTTTCGACGCGACGCCTCGCTGCGCTCGGAGTCGGCTCAACCGGCATGGGGCGGCACGAGCAGGGATCAGAACTCCTCGTCGACGTCCGAGTCCCGAGCGGCACGTTCACCGCGGTCCAGCGTGGCGAGCTCGGCCAGGTCCGCGTCGTCGAGGGCGAAGTCGAAGAGGTCGGCGTTGTCGAGCTGACGGCCGGCGTGCGAGGACTTGGGCACGACGCTGATCCCGTGCTGGACGGCCCACCGCAAGGCGATCTGGGTGGGCGACTTGCCGTACTTGCGGGCGGCCCGCAGGATCACCGGATCGCCGAGGACACCTTCCTTGCGGCCGGTCGGATGCCACGCCTGGGCATGAATCCCCTTGTCGGCCATGAATTCCCGGAGTTCGGTCCGGGGCAGCGCCGGCGAGCACTGGATCTGGTTGAGCACCGGCCACCGTCCGGTCGCGTCGAAGAGCGTCTGCAACTGATGGGGTTTGAAGTTCGAGACGCCGGGCGTGCGGACGTAACCCTCGTCGGTGAGCGTGAGCAGCGCTTTCCACGAGTCGACCATGCGTCCGAGACTCGGGCACGGCCAGTGGATGAGATACACGTCGAGGTAGCCGACGCCGAGTCGGCGGGCGCTCTCCTTGGCGGCGGTGATCGCCTCGTCGAACCCGTGGTCGCCACCGCTGAGCTTGGTCTGGACGATCACCTCGTCACGCCGGACACCCGAACCGTGCACTCCCATCCCGACACTGAGTTCGTTGCTGTACCGAGGAGCGGTGTCGAGAAGCCGGTAGCCCGCCTTGATCGCCGTGCTGACCGCACCGACGCACGGCCGGCCGAGCATGTTGTAGGTCCCGAGTCCCACCATGGGGATCGAGGAACCGTTGCTGAGCTCGACCGAGGGGATGTCCACCTGACCAGGATAGGTCGGACACCCCCTCGGACGCTTCGCCGAGACCAAGTGGCACCCTGGGTGGCACGAATCAGCGCTCCCGAACGGCACGAATCCTCGCCGACCCGCACTGTGCGCCACGCACGACTCCCCTTACTGTTCTGAACATGTCTGCCCTCACGTCCAGATCACCTGTGTCACGCACCATGCGAACACTCGTCTCCGTCCTCGCCGGCCTCGGCATGGTCCTGCTCGGGACCACCGCCCCGGCGCACGCGGACGACGCGGTTTCCGTGGGCATCCCGAACTGGTCGGGTCTGGACGTCACCGAGTACGCCGGTCCCATCCCGGCCAAGGCGGGCACCCTCATCACGCAGGTCCCCCTGGCCGAGTCGCTCAACCTGCCGGCGGCCGGCAAGGCCTACCGAATCCAGTACTCGTCGCTGAACCAGCACGGCAAGATGGCGACGGGCACCGGCGCGGTGTTCCTGCCGAAGGGCGACGCCCCGGCCGGTGGCTGGCCGATCATCTCCTGGGCGCACGGCACCGTCGGCATGAACGACGACTGCACTCCGTCGGCCTTCCCGCGCAGCGAGCGGGACCAGAAGTACCTCGGCCACTGGCTGAACCAGGGATACGCGGTGGTCGCGGCCGACTATGTCGGGCTGGGTACCCCCGGTCTGATGGCCTACCTGAACGGCGTGACCGCGGCGCACGCGATCGTCGACATCGTCGTCGCATCGCATCAGATGGATCTGCCGCTGGCCAAGCGCTGGGCCATCATCGGACAGTCGCAGGGTGCGGCCGCCGCGCTGAACGGCGCGCGTTACGCCACCGAGTTCAGCCGTGGATCGGGTCTGGATTACCGCGGCGTCGTCGCCACCGGCATCCCGGCCAACCTCGAATACCTGTACCAGAACCTGGGCCCGGTCGTCCCGCCGGTGAACCTGCCCGGTGGCCTGAACGCCTACACCGCGTACATCCTGGCCGGTTTCCACCACACCCGTCCCGACATGAACATCACCAAGGTGATGACGCCGAAGGGCATCGAGCGCCTGGCCGAGGGTCGCACCACCTGCTACCCGATCCTCAAGAAGGCACTCGCCGGTGACGACGTGCGGACTTGGTTCCGCGCGCCGCTGATGTCGATCCCCGGTCTGAGCCCGGCGCTGCACGAGTACATGGCGACGCCGTACAAGGGCTACGACCGTCCGATCTTCCTCGGACAGGGCCTGCGTGACGTCGACGTTCCGGCACCGTCGGCGCTGTCGCTGTACGCACAGATGAAGGCCAACAACCAGCCGGTCGAGCTGTTCGTCTACCCCGAGGACGACCACTCCAGTGCGGTCCTGGCCTCGATGAAGGACTCGACGCCGTTCGTGGCCCGCATCCTGCGCTGACCCGGAATCACCGCTGCGGTGTCCGTCGATCTGAGACCCTTTAACGGATGGGCACAGGATCGATGGGCACCGCAGTTGCTTCTTACGACGACGTCATCATCGGCGCGGGACACAACGGCCTGACCGCCGCCGCGTACCTGGCGCGCGCCGGACGCCGGGTCCTCGTCCTGGAGCGCTCCGACCACGTCGGCGGGGCGACCGTCTCGGCGATGCCGTTCCCCGGCCTGGCGGCACGGCTGTCGCGGTTCTCCTATCTGGTCTCGCTGATGCCACGCGAGATCATCGTCGACCTCGACCTCGACATCTCACTGATCCGCCGCCGCTACTCCTCGTACACTCCGTTGCCCGCCGATCCGACGCGCGGCATCCTCATCGACACACAGGACGACGAGGCGACCGCGGAATCCTTCCGCCGCGTGTTGCGCGCCGACCGCGTCGGAGCCGACGCCGTGGGATTCTCCAACGCCGGTTTCGTGGCGTGGCAGTCCTTCTACCGCCGTGTCGGGACCATCGCGCAGCGCGTCTTCCCGACCCTGACCGAGCCGCTGCGCACCGCCGCCGACATGCACGAACTCGCCGTCGGCACCGACACCTCCGACGCCGAGCTGTGGGAGGCGCTCACCACCCTGCCGCTCGGCACCCTGCTCGGTCAGTACTTCGACGACGACCTGCTGCGCGGCATCGCCGCCACCGACGGCCTGATCGGCACCTTCGCCGACCTCGACGACCCGTCGCTGCGGCAGAACATCTGCTTCCTCTACCACGTGATCGGTGGCGGGACGGGCGACTGGGACGTCCCGGTCGGGGGCATGGGCGCGGTGTCGGGTGCGCTCTACCAGGCTGCCGCGTCGGCGGGTGCCGAGATCTGCACCGGCATCACCGTGACCGGTGTCGATCCCGCGGACGGCACGGTCGAACTCACCGACCCGACCCACGGCGCACGCACCGTGCGCGGCTCGATGCTCCACGCGGCGTGCGCGCCCCAGGTCCTCAACACGCTGCTCGACGAGCCGGTCGCCTGCGAGGCACAGCCCCGCGGTTCGCAGCTGAAGATCAACCTCCTCCTCGACCGCCTACCGCGGCTGCGCGACGAATCGGTGTCACCGGAGGCGGCGTTCGCCGGCACCTTCCACATCAACGAGTCCGCGAGCCAGCTCCACGAGGCCTGGCGGCAGGCCGCGCGCGGCGAGGTCCCGGAACTGCCGCCGTGTGAGATCTACTGCCACACCCTTTCCGACCGGTCCATCCTCGGCCCCGAACTCGACGGCAAACACACGCTCACGCTGTTCGGTCTGCACATGCCACCCGACGTGTTCGACGAGCCGGGCGCCGTCGAGCACGCGGTGGGCGCGACCTTCGCCTCGCTCAACGCACTCCTCGCCGAACCGATCCAGAACGTCATCGCCCACGACCTCGACGGCCGCCCGTGCATCGAGACCAAGACTCCCCAGGACCTCGAGGAGATGCTCGGGCTGCCCGGCGGCAACATCTTCCATCAGTCGTTGCGGTGGCCGTGGGCGGAGACGGCGTCGGAGGTCGGCACGTGGGGCGTCGAGACCCGGCACCCGCGACTGCTGCTGTGCGGCGCCGGCGCACGACGAGGCGGCGGGGTGAGCGGCATCCCGGGCCGCAACGCCGCGGCCGCGGTGCTGGGAGTCGAAGCACTCGCCGCCGTGCCATAGCCGGCCGCCACAGCCACACCCGAGGTGCGACGCTCCTCGCACGTCGTCTCTCATCGTCGACCCACGGCGGCCGAGTACTCTCTTCAGCGATGTCTACTGAAGAGTTGCTGCCGATCACGACCCGCAAGCTGGTGGGCTGGTCTCGCACCACCCCGATCGAGGGCCACGTCCTGTCCACGCCGTACCCCGAGGTCATCGCCGAGGCGGTGGCCCGCGTCGCCGACGACAACGCGGACAAGCCGGACTACCTCAAGCGCGGTGTCATCGCCCGTGGGCTCGGCCGTTCCTACAACGAGTCGGGCCAGAACAGCGGCGGTCTCACGATCGACATGACCCCGCTGACCAGGATCTATGCCATCGACGCGGAGACCGCGACGGTCGACCTGGACGCCGGCGTGTCCCTCGACACCCTCATGCAGGCCGCGCTTCCGTACGGCCTCTGGGTGCCGGTGCTCCCGGGCACCCGCCAGGTCACCGTGGGCGGTGCGATCGCGCATGACATCCACGGCAAGAACCACCACAGCCAGGGCAGCTTCGGCAACCACGTCGTCGAGATGCAGCTGCTCGTGGCCGACGGGCGCATCCTGACGCTCACCCCGGACGGCTCCGGCGACGACCCGACGGGCGAACTGTTCTGGGCGACGGTCGGCGGCATCGGCCTGACCGGCATCGTGCTGCGCGCGAAGATCCAGATGAAGCGCACCGAGAGTGCCTACTTCATCGCCGACACCGCGCGCACCGGATCGCTGCAGGAGACGCTCGACCTGCATCTGCAGGACGGCTTCGAGGACGGCTACGAGTACGCCTCGGGCTGGTTCGACACCATCAGCGCACCGCCGAAGCTCGGGCGCGGCACCTTCTCGCGCGGCAACCTCGCACGCGTCGACGAACTCCCGGAGAAGTACCGCGACAACCCGTTGTCGTTCAACAACAAGCCGCTCGTCCGGTTCCCGGACGTCTTCCCGCGCGGGCTGGCCAACAAGCTCAGCTTCTCCGCGGTCGGCGAGGCGTACTACCGGATCGGCCCGCCCAGCGAGGGCAAGGTCAAGAATCTGGCGCAGTTCTACCACATGCTCGACGTATTCGGTGACTGGAACAACGCCTACGGCCGCGGCGGTGGTTTCTGCCAGTACCAGTTCATCGTGCCCACGGGCAACGAGGCCGAGTTCACCAACCTCATCGAGCACATCCAGGCGTCGGGACACGTCAGCTTCCTCAACGTGATCAAGCTGTTCGGCGACGGCAACAAGGCCCCGCTCAGCTTCCCGTTCAAGGGCTGGAACGTCTGCCTGGACTTCCCGGTCAAGGCCGGACTCGCCGAGTTCCTCAACGACCTGGACCGTCGTGTGATGGCGATGGGCGGACGCCTCTACACCGCGAAGGACTCGCGAACGTCGGCGGCGAACTTCCACGCGATGTACCCGCGCATCGACGAGTGGATCGCCACGCGTCGTCGTATCGACCCCAACCGGGTGTTCATGTCCGACATGGGCCGCCGCCTCGAACTCGCCTGACCCTCAACCGGTTCCGACCTCCCCATCCCTGCGGCACGGCCGCAGACCACCGAAAGCGAGAAGCCGAAGATGATGAACGCCGTCGGCGTCCCACAGTCCATCCTGGTCCTGGGCGGGAGCTCGGAGATCGGGCTCGCCATCACCGCCGAGTACCTGAGCAAGGGCCCGGCTCGGGTCATCCTCGCCACCCTGCCGGGTGATCCGACCGCCGCGGCCGCGGTGGAGAAGGCCAAGAACGCCGGCGCCACCGAGGTCACCGTGATCGACTTCGACGCCCGCGCCACCGACACCCACCGCGACGTCATCGAGAAGGCCTTCGCCGACGGCGACGTCGACGTGGCGATCGTCGCGTTCGGCATCCAGGGCGACGACGAGCAGGCCTGGCAGGATCACGGACTCGCGGTCGCCGAGGCCGAGATCAACTACACCGCAGCAGTTTCCGTCGGCGTTCTGCTCGGCGAGAAGATGCGCGCCCAGGGCCACGGCCAGATCATCGCGATGAGCTCGGTCGCCGGTGAGCGCGTCCGTCGCAGCAACTTCGTCTACGGCTCCACCAAGGCCGGCCTCGACGGCTTCTACCTCGGACTCGGTGAGGCGTTGCGCCCCTTCGGTCCTCGTGTCCTCGTGATCCGTCCGGGACAGGTCCGCACTCGACTGTCGGCGCATGTGAAGGAAGCACCGCTGACCGTCGAGAAGGAGGATGTGGGACGCCTCGCGGTGGCGGCAGCCACCAAGGGCAAGGAAATCGTCTGGGTCCCGGGACCTTTCCGCTACATCATGATGGTCCTGCGCCACATCCCGCGCCCGATCTTCCGCAAACTGCCCATCTGAGCCGCCTCGACGCCGACTGATTGCGACGCGATGACGACTTCCGTAAGCACTGACCGGCCGGACCCCACCACCGCGCCTCAGGGAGCAGGCTCAGACCCGACCACGGCATCACGCCTGGGCCGAATGGCTCTGGCGCTGCTGACGGCGGTGGTGGTCGGTGCGGTGGTGTCGCTCGTCGGTCTCGAGGCGATCGACACCGTCAACTGGCCGGCCTTCAACTCGTCGAACGTGACCAGGTCGCTCACGACCGCCGGTCAGGTCCTCGCGATCGCGGTGCTGGTGGTCGTCGCGCTGCTGTACCGCTACGGCAAGGGCCGGGTGTTCATCCCGGTCCTGTCGGCGGCGGCGATGTCGGCGTTCGTGACGGTCACCATCGGAATGCCCTTGGGGGCAACGCGTCTCTACCTGTTCGGCCTGTCGGTCGACCAGGAGTTCCGCACCGAGTACCTGACGCGGATGACGTCGAGTCCTCGGCTTGCGGACATGACCTACCCGGATCTGCCGCCGTACTACCCGGCCGGCTGGTTCTGGTGGGGCGGTCGGTTCGCGAATCTGCTCGGCCAGCCCGGGTGGGAGGCCTACAAGCCCTGGGCCATCGTCTCGATGGCGGTGGCGGCCGCAGTCGGCGTCATCCTGTTCAACCGGATGTTCGGCGCGGATCGTGGTGTGGCACTGGGACTCGCGGTGACCACCATGGCGCTGCTGTACGCCTCGCCGGAACCGTACGCCGCGATCCTCGTGATCGTCGGTGTGCCGATGATGATCGTCCTCACCTACGCACTGCGGGGCCGCACGCGTGCGGCCGACGGACCGGCCGGGCCGTTGCGGGGCGCGACGAGTTGGCCCGCGGTGGTCGCCGCGGGTGTGTTCCTCGGGGTGTCGGCTGCGACCTACACCCTCTACACCGGGTTGTTCGCGCTGACCGCGGTCGTGCTGGCCTGCTACTTCCTCGTCCAGGGCTGGCTGGCGGCGACCAACAAGTCGACGCCGGCCGCGACGGTCAGGGCACACCGGCGCGAGATCGTGGTCGCCGTCATCGGTCGTCTCGTGTCGGTCGGGGTGATCGCCGGGCTCATCGCGCTACTGGTGTGGGCGCCGTATCTGCTGAAGCGCCTGTCCAGCGCCCCGGCCAGCGGCGGCACCGCCGAGCACTACCTTCCCGAGCGCGGTTCGGTGTTCCCGCTGCCGATGTTCGGGGTCAATCTCGTCGGCGCGATCACGCTGATCGGCCTCCTGTGGATCCTGCTGCGCTTCCGGACCCGCACCGTCGCGGTGGCGATGGGCGCAACCGTCGTCACGGTGTACCTCTTCTGTCTGTTGTCGATGCTGTTGACCGCGATGGGCACCACGCTGCTGTCCTTCCGGCTCGAACCGATCCTGGTGTGCGCGCTGGCCGCTGCGGGCGTCTTCGGTGTCGTCGACATCGCCCACTGGGCCGTGCGCAGGTTCGGTGACGTACGCGTGGTCGTGGGTGCGGTGGCCGTACTCGCCGCGATCGCAGCGGCACAGAGCATTCCGGGCCATCTCGGCACGGAGATCACCACCGCGTACACCGACACCGACGGATACGGAGAGCGTGCGGATGCACGTCCGGCCGGCGCCGAATCGTATTTCGCCGAGATCGACAAGCGCATCGCCGCACAGACCGGCCGACCACAGACCGAGAACATCGTCCTCACCGCCGATTACGGATTCCTCTCGATCTACCCGTACTGGGGTTTCCAGGGACTGACCTCGCACTACGCGAATCCGCTGGCCGAGTTCGACAAGCGCGCCGCGGCCATCGCGCGGTGGGCGAAGTCGGAGGACGCCGATCAGCTGGTCCGGCACCTCGACGAGTCGCCGTGGAAGGCCCCCGACGTCTTCCTGTTCCGGTACAGCGCCGACGGATACACGCTGCGGCTCGCCGAGGACGTCTACCCGAACGATCCGAACGTGAAGCGCTACACCGTCACCTTCGACCCCACGGTCTTCGACGACCCGAGGTTCGAGGTCACCGAGATCGGTCCGTTCGTCCTCGTCGTCCGGAAGTGACCGATGCGTCGACCCTTGCGCACCCGGCCGATGGAGATCACGCGGATCGAGGGTGACTCGTCGACAACGCATTTCGTCCACACCGATGTCGTGAACTGGGTACTGCTGGAACAGGATGGTGAGCTCACCCTCATCGACGGCGGTTACCCCGGGCAGGCCGGTCAGGTCGTCGAGTCGATCGAGCAGATCGGCCGGCGTCCGGAGGACATCCGCGGCGCACTGCTGACACATGCGCACGTCGACCACCTCGGCGGGCTGGCGAAGTTGCACTCGCGGTACGGCTTCGACGTGTTCATGGATCCCGTCGAGGTCGATCACGCACTGCGCCATCACCTCCAGCAGGCCACTCCGCTGGACCTCGCACCGCTCGCCGTCCGTCCAGGTTTGTGGACGTGGCTGGCGAAGACCCTGCCCCTCGGGGTGTTGAGCAGGTCGGGATTGTCGGCGGCAGCACCGTTCCCGGAGCCGCTCGATCTGCCGGGTTCGCCGGTGCCGGTGGCGAGTCCCGGACACACCGACGGCCACAGCGCCTATCTGGTCGGCGACGGGCGGGCGCTGGTCTCCGGCGACGCACTGGTCAGCGGTCATGAGGTGTCGGCGATCGCTGGGCCACAGTGCATTCCGTCGCCGTTCCAGCACGACGAGCCCACCGCTCGTCGCAGTGTCGAGCGATTCACCGGCCTCGAGGCCGACCTGCTACTCGCAGGTCACGGTCCGCTGTATCGCGGCAGGGTCGCCGACGCCGCCCGCCGAGCGCTCGCGCTCTGAATCGCCGCCGGCGCTCGCGCTCTGAGCTATTCCGCGAAACCCACGAACCTTGCGGCTTCCTCGACCGACTTGCGCTCGGAGACCACTGCATTGGCGGGGAAGGTCTCATCCGGCCAGCCCAGCGCGATGCTCTTCATGATGACCTGGTCGTCCGGGATTCCGGCGTGCTCTCGCACGACGGGCGACTGCATGATGCCCTGACTGTTGATCACCGCACCCAGACCGCGGGACCAGGCGGCATTGACCAACGCGGTGGAAACCGCTCCGCAGTCGAAGGGCGTGTCGTCGCTGCCGTCCAGGATGCGGTCGTAGGTCACGATCACGCCGACCGGCGCATCGAACTGACGGAATCCTCGCAGGACCCAGTCCTGCCGCATCTCCGTGTCGTCGCGGGCGATGCCCATCGCGGCGAACAGTTGCTTCGCCACGCCGACCTGACGATCGCGATGTACGCCGGTGAACCGTTCCGCCCCGGTCCGGAACTCGCGAGAGTGCGGCACACCGGCCAGGTTGCGTTCGGTGTTTCCCGCACGGATGCGATCCAGCGGTTCGCCCGTGATCACATGGAAGTTCCAGGGCTGGGTGTTCATCGAGGACGGGGCCCGCATGGCCAGCGCGAGAACTTCCTCGATCAGTTCTCGGGGCACGGGATCCGGTGTGAAACCGCGAATGCTGCGGCGTCCCAGAATCACTTCGTCGAACTGCATCGTCAACCTCTCATCGAGCCCCGGCCCCATCCGGCATCCGACGGGCGGCCGTCTCCACCCTACTGAGCCATGGCCTCGCGACTGTTAGCCCTGCCACGTTCTCCCGGGGTGACCGTGCCGCCTGCCCGAACAAAGGGTAGGTTTACCTCACAAAGCGGCGCGCACGGGGGAAAGTTCGAGGACATGAACGGCGACAAGCACCTGGATTCCAGTCCGTCTCCCACACCCGGATCATCGGAACCCCCCGAGTCGAGCACCGTCGCCGCCCGATGGCGAGCCGTCGCCGCGAGCCGTGGCGACGCCGTCGCAGTCCGCACACCAGAGGCGTCGATCACCTTCGCCGAGGCGCCGTCCCGCGTGGAGCTGCTCGCCGACCGGATCGTCGCGAGCACCGAGCCTGGCGAGGCCGTCCCCGTCGAGATCGAGTCCGACATCGACTCGGTGATCTCTATGCTGGCGGTCTGGTGCTCGGGACGACGTCTCGTCCTGCTCGATCCGTTCCTGCCCGAAGATCGGCGCGCGAACATCCTGCGACTGTCCGGGGTCAACCCGCCGACACCGTCGACCGCACCGGCTCCCACCGGGGACGAGGCCCGCGGGCGGACGGTCGTCGAGCCGGGACCCGACGACCCGGCGGTGCTGCTGTTCACCTCCGGCTCCACCGGCGCCCCCAAGGGTGTGGTGCTGCCCCAGCGGATGCCGGTGAACCATGCGCGTGACGGACGTCGGTTCTTGCGTCTGGGCCCCGACGATCGGGCTGCGGTCCTGCTCCCGCTGAGCTTCGGCGGCGGGTTGGACGCGCTCACGATGAGCCTGCTGAACGGCGCGACCATGCTGCTCTGGGATGTGCGCCGCCGCACCACCACCGGGTTGCGGGACTGGCTGTCCGCGACGGGCGCGACGACCGCACACTGCACGCCGTCACTTCTGCGCTCATGGCTGGGCGAACTCTCCGCCGACGACGCCATCGGATCACTACGCCTGTTGTCCACCTGCGGGGAACCCGCTCACGGGGACGACGTCCTGCGCGCACGCCGGACGATCCTCCCACGCGGCGAGTTCTGTTGCTGGGCAGGGGCGTCGGAGGTCGGAAACCTCGCCTTCAACCTCTTCCCGCCCGAGCGGGACGTCGAGGCCGGCGCCATACCGGTCGGCAGTCCCGCGTCGGACAAACGCGTCCGCATCGTCGACGAGCACGACGCAGACGTGCCCACAGGCGTCACCGGAGAGGTCGTCGTCGAGTCCGCGCACATCGCTTCCGGCTACCACGCGAATCCGGAACTGACGGCCCGGCGATTCACCTCGCTGCCCGATGGTCGGACGCGCTACCGCACCGGCGACCTGGGCCGCCTCGACGAGAACGGCGAGCTCTCGCTGCTCGGACGAGATGACGACGCCGTCAAGGTCCGCGGCTACCTCGTCGAGCCGCTGGAAGTGGAGGCCGCACTCCTCGCCCTGCCCTGGACGGTCGATGCGGTGGTCACCGCGAACCGGAACGAGGGACGCCTGACCGCACATGTCGCGGTCGATCCGGCGAAATGGTCGCCATCGCCGGCCGAGATCCGACTTGAGCTCGGGAAGTCGTTGACGCCGTGGATGATCCCACGGGACATCATCGTGCTGTCCGAACTCCCGCCCAACGAGCGCGGCAAGGTCGTCCGCGCGGAGCTACCACCACCGCCGCCGCGGCCGGCTCCGGAACCCCCTCGAGGGCTGACCGAGTTTGCGTTGCACCAAGTCTGGTGCGACATCCTGGGACTCGAGAGCATCGGACGCAACGAGGATTTCGTCGAACTCGGTGGCGACTCGCTCGCCGCCGCGAAGATGCTCGCCGAGGTGGGACACCATCTCCAGTTGGACGTGAACACCGCGATGCTCGCCGAGGCGCCGACGATCGCTCGGTTCGCCGCCCGGATCGAGGCCGCGGCGAAGGAGCGGTCGAAGAACGCCTCGGGCGCCACTCTGATCCCGTTGCGGAAGGGCACCGGCGACCCGATCTTCCTCATGGCCGGCGCCGGCAGTCTCGCGACGAGCCTGACGCCCATCGTCCGGGCACTCTCCGGCGACCGTCCCGTCTACGGCATCCAGTCCCGGGGCGTCGAGAAGCGGGGCCGCGCAGACCATTCCGTCCGTGCTGCTGCACGCCGCGCGATCACCGACATCCGCTCGGTGCAACCGCGCGGCCCATACCAGGTCGGCGGATACTCGCTGGGCGGATTCATCGCCGTCGAGGTGGCTGCACGCCTCACCAAGGCGGGCGAGACCTGCCACACCGTGGCGGTGCTCGACTCCGTGATCGATCCCGCTCTGGCGCAGCGACTCTCCGGCGAACGCCCGAACCTGATCCAGCGGATCCGCAGCTCGCTGCGCTCACTCACCGCCGCGAAGGAGACCCTGCCCGACCGGACCGGTAGCGATGAGGACAGCAAGCCCGGCGGCTCACCTCTGCAGCACGCGCTGCAGCAGATCGCCCTCAAGGTGCTGGTGCTCACCGCCGGACTCGTGCCGTTGTCCACGTCCGTGCAGTGGGTGGTCTTCTTCCGGCTCGGCACCGAGATGATCCGACGGCACCGACCGAGCCCCTACTCCGGTCCGATCACGGTCATCCGGGCCCGCACCAACACCGACGATCCGGCATTGTGGGGCCATTTCACCTCGGGCCGGGTCGAGTTCGTCGACGTCGACGGCGACCACATCTCGGTGATCCGCCCACCGCACGTCGCCGCCACCGCGCGGGCGATCGATCAGGTCCTGGAGCGCACGTCGGACTGAGGTCGCACGCGACGTCAGTCAGGCGTAACCGATTGCTGCACAACCCCGTGGTCACGCCGTCTGTGGATGGACATCTGTTCTTGTCGGTGGGGTGTTCTACCTTGGTTGGTAACAGATTCAGCCATCCAGGTTGGGCTGTAGACGTTGTGGGGGCAGCGTGTCGAACAGGTGGACCGATCTACCGGGCGAGTTCTTCGCCGGGGTCGATCCTGCCCACCCCGAATCGTCCGACACCGCAACACATATGGAACGGATGCGGTCGATCCGCCACGGCGAAGCCTTCCTGGCCTGGTGTCGCTACCAGTCGATCGCCACCGTCTACGACCAACTCGTCCTCAACAGCCGCGGCGGGTTCTTCATCGACCGCTACACCGAGATGGTCACCCGAGTGTGCCGCGAAGACGCCATCACCCGCTACCAGGCCGATCAGTGGGTCGGCGAAGCACTCGGTCTGCGCGAGCGGCTGCCGAAGGTGTTGACCACCCTGCGCGACGGCATCCTCTCACGCCAGTTGATCCAGACCGTCGTCTCCCGCACTGACCTGATCTCCGACGACACGATCATGGCCGACCTCGACGCCGAGATCGAACGCATCCTGCGCAGCCGCACGGGCGCGTGGACCACAGTGCGACTGCGCGACATGGTTGATCGCCTGGTCTTCCGTCACGACCCCGACGCGGTGCGGGAACGTCGCCGCGAAGCCTTGGACAAACGCGGCATGTGGACGGAGAACTTCGCCGACGGCACCGGCGAGATCACCGGCGTCATGGCCGCCGAAAACGTGCGCATCGCCGAGAAAGCGGTGAAAGCGTTGGCCGACACCGTCTGCGCCCATGATGGTCGCACGCGGAACCAGCGGAACTCTGATGCCATGTTCGCGCTGTTGACCGGCACCGCTTTCGAGTGTCAGTGCCAGCGGGAGGACTGCGACGCCGACATCCCCGACCCGGCTGAGGTTGTCCGGTCGGTGAGTACCGAGATCGTGATCCACGCCGTCACCGACCCCGCCACCCTCGACGGTGCGCCCGGTATCGCCTGGGTCGACGGTCACGGCGTCATCTCCGATGAACACATTCGCGACCTCGCCGCCCGGCCCGACGCGATCATCAAACCCATCACCCCGGTCCGCACGGCACCCATACGTGTTGCCGCAGAGTCGGACTCGTCGGCCGGTGAAGACGAGGGCGACGCACAGTCGCGTCAGGCCGAGCGTTCGCGACCCGACGCCGGTGCGACTGGTGAGTCGACGGAGTCGAACTCGGCCGATTCGCCGGAGGCGGCTTCGTCGGGTGTAGTCGTTGTCTATCCCGGTGCGCAATCCGCCGATCCGTACCGGCCCACCACCGCGTGCGCGACGGCTATTGCACCGAACCCGGCTGCGCGGGTTCGTCATTCGACAGCGACCTCGACCACGTCACCGAGTACGACCACACCAACCCCACCCAAGGCGGGGACACCTCCAGTGAAAACCTCAACGCCAAATGCCGGTTCGGGCATCTGCACAAAACCTTCGGCGACTGGATCGATGTCCAGTACCGCGACGACGACGGCCACCTGGTCACCGAATACCGCACCCCGGAAGGCGTGGTAATTCCCGGTGACGCCGAAACCCTCGAAGACTTCTTCCCCAACCTGCGACGCATCCGCTACGAACAGCCACCCCAGGCACCACCCACACCCAGGGTCATCACCGGGGACGACGCCCCGCCGCCCACCAACCGGCTTGCCAACAACGCACGCCGGCGGGCCGAACGTGCCCGCAACAAGAAGCAGCGCCTCACCGACCAGGCAGACCCGCCGCCGTTCTGACGGGTCAGTCTCCCTCGGCAGCCTTCTTGATGCCTGCCAGACGACGATCCCATCCTCGCGCGATGGTGTCCAGGTGCCGGGCGAGGCGCGAGAGCTCCGAACCGACCGCCTCGTAACGGATTTCACGACCGGCCCGTGACGCCGTGACCAGGCCCGCATCGGTCAGGACCTTGAGGTGTTTGGCTATCGCCTGACGGCTGATCGGCAACTCGGTCGCGAGCGTCGACGCCGACGCGGGTTCGGTTCCCAATCTGACGAGGATGTGCCAGCGACTCTCGTCGGCGAGAGCACCGAAGACCTCGACCGGGGCGACGTCAGGCACGAGAACCGCTCGTCAGGTGAGTGCGTGCCAGTTCGAGCTCGATCTTCCAGCCTTCGGTGTTGCCGTCGAACTTGGCCCGCCGATCCGCATCCGAACCCGACAGCGAGGCGAATCCCGACTCGACGACCTTGAGGATCACTCCGGACCCGGAGTCGGTGATCTAGAACTCGACGAGCGTCGACTCCGAGTCGGGATCGGATGCGTCGGCCAGCCACCGGAAGGCGGCGTATCGCGGTTCGTCGAGTTTCACGGTGCGAAAGACGAAGGCGCCGTGAACCGGATCGTGAACGGTCGACAGATCTCCGTCGCGGTCGATTCGATGATCGGTGATCACGCTGTCGTTGATGTACCAGCCGGGTTCACTGACGAGCTGCCAGACGCGCTCGGCGGTCGCCTCGATGGCGATCTCCCGCTCGATCCGATCGAGTTCGTCATCGATTGCGGTGGTTGTCGTTTCGTTTGCGGATCGGGGATCGGTCCCACTCATGACGCCTCCTGGGCCGTTTCGAATGATGCAACTCAATGGTTGCACCATGACCCACGACTTGCAACCCTCCGGTTGCAATAAGACGTTCAGTCGACCAACTCGGCGAGTCTCCGGATCGCGAACTCGTATCCACGGATGCCATAGCCCGCGATGACGCCTGCCGCGATGGGCGAGACGTAGGAGTGGTGCCGGAACGCCTCGCGCTGGTGCACGTTGCTGATGTGCACCTCGAGGATCGGCACGCCGGGTACGACCAGGGCGTCGGCGAGGGCCACGGACGTGTGGGTCCACCCGCCGGGGTTGATGACGATGCCACTGATCTTCCCGACCGATTCGTGAATCCAGTCGATCATCTGTCCCTCGTGGTTGGTCTGCGCGGCGCGCAGACCGAAGCCGAGTTCCGATGCCGTCCGTTCGGCGAGGTCGACGACGTCGTCGAGTGTCTCGGACCCGTAGATCGCGGGCTCCCGGGTGCCGAGTGTGTTCAGGTTCGGCCCGTTGAGCAGCAGGATCGGCAACGGTTCGACGCCGGCGGCATCGGACGTGGAGTCGGACATGGGTTCACCATAGTCTCCGCCGCCTCGCCGACCGGGGCGAGACACCTCAGCGGCTACCATCTCTCTTTGTGCCAGCGCAGACCGTTCGACGAGCGAGGATCGTCGCCATAGTCACGGGCCTGCTCGGGTTCCTTCTCGCGCTGGCCACGCCGCTGATGCCGGTCGAACAGAAGACCGCGGAGATCAACTGGCCGCAGAACGGACAGATCGGTTCGGTCGCCTCCCCACTCATCGGCTACACCCCCGTCGACCTCGACGTCACCATCCCGTGCACGGCGGTCGACGACCTGCCGCCCGGTGGTTCGGTACTGTTCTCGACCACACCGAAGCAGGCGGAGAAGTCCGCCGAGCGCGGCCTGTTCATCCGCAAGACCGGTGCCGCCGACGTCCCGGCCGACCGCCAGGGCGTCGAGGTCGTCATCCGCAACGTCCCGCTGGTCTCGGCGAGCCTCCAGGACATCCGCACGCAGGACTGCCGCGAGATCGTCGTCCACGCCGATTCCGGCGCGGTGACAGCCGGATTCGTCGGCATGACCGACGACGCGGGCGATCCGCTCGCGGGAACCACCGAGGACAAAGAGGCCTTCAAGAACTCGCCCGATCAGCGCCCGCAGGTCACCGGTCTCTTCACCGACCTGTCGGGTCCGGCGTCCGATGTCGCCGGCCTCGACGCGCATGTCACCGTCGACTCCCGGTACAACACCGCCCCGACCATCTCGAAGTTGCTCGTCGTCATCGTCGGTGTCAGCTCGACGCTGCTCTCGCTCGCCGCACTGGCAGTCCTCGACTCGACCGACGGTCGTCGGCACCGGCGCATCTTCCCGGCCCGCTGGTGGCGCCTCAACACACGTGACTATGTGGTGATCGGCGCGCTGATCCTCTGGCACATGATCGGCCCCAACACCTCCGACGACGGCTATCTGCTGACGATGTCGAGGGTCGCGCAGGACAGCGACTACACCGCCAACTACTTCCGCTGGTACGGCGCCCCGGAGGCGCCGTTCGGCTGGTACTACCAGGTGTTCGGGTTGCTCAGTCATGTCTCGGTGGCCAGTCCGTGGATGCGGCTTCCGGCGCTCGCCTGTGGAATCCTGGTGTGGCTCATCGTGAGCCACGAGGTGATCCCGCGGCTCGGTCGTGCCGCGGTCACCCGCCCGATGGTCGCGTGGACCGCCGCCTTCGCCTTCCTCGCCTGCTGGTTCCCGTTCAACAACGGACTGCGTCCCGAGCCGATCATCTGCCTCGGCGCCCTGCTGACCTGGTGTTCGGTGGAACGCGCCATCGCCACCGGTCGGCTGCTGCCGGCCGCGGTGGCGTGTCTGGTGGGCGCGTTCAGCATCGCCGCCGGTCCCACCGGTGTGCTCGCGGTCGCGGCGCTGATCGCCGGTGCACGACCGATGATCATGGCGCTGATCAAGCGCGCCCGGGTGATCACCGGCGACTCGACCTCGCGTCACGCGCTGAGATGGTCGTTCGTCGCGTTGATCGCCCCGATCCTGGCCGCCGGCAGCTTCGTGGTCTTCGTGGTGTTCTCGAACCTGACCCTGCGCTCGTTCTCCGAGGCGTCGAGCATGAAGACCGCGCTCGGGCCGTCGATGAACTGGTACAACGAGCTCGGGCGATACTCGGCACTGTTCGCCTTCTCCGCCGACGGGTCGATCGCACGACGCTTCGCGGTCCTCGCGATGATCCTCGGCCTCGTGGTGTCCGCGGCGGTCCTGATCCGCAAGAACCGGATCCCCGGCACCGCCATCGGACCCACTCGGCGCATCGTCGCGATCACCTTCGCCTCGCTGGTGTTCCTCATGTTCACACCGACCAAGTGGACCCATCACTTCGGTGTCTTCGCCGGTATCGCCGCCGCGCTGGCGGCCATCGCCGCGATCGCCGCGAGTCAGCAGTCGATGCACTCACGACGCAATCGCACCCTGTTCTGTGCGCTCGTCCTGTTCATCGGCGGTCTGGCGTTCACCGGCCCGAATTCCTATTACTACTACTCCTCCTGGGGAATGCCCTGGGGGATCCAGCAGGTGACGATCGGCGGCCTGATGCTCGGGAGCGTCCTGCTCTACGCGTCGCTCGCACTTCTCCTCGTCGCGCTGTGGTTCCACTTCCGTGAACCCTTCACCGGCACCGACCCGCATTCCGCGGATCCGCATGTCACCGACGTGGATCCGAAGGCACCCGTCGACACGTCCGACCAACGCTGGTACCGGCGACTGTTCGCCTCGGTGGCCGCCGCACCCCTCGCCTATCTCGCGATGGCCGTCGTCCTCTTCCAGATCATCACCGCGATCTTCGCGGGCATCCACCAGAGCTCCTCGTATTCGGTGCCGCGGTCCAACCTCGCGGCGGTTGCCGGTGAGCCATGCGGGATGGCCGACAAGGTGTGGGTGGAGTCCGACCCCAACCGCGACATGCTGCGTCCCGTCGACTCGTCGCTGACCAACCCGCTCGGCGGTCCGGCCCCCGCCCCCGGCGCCTCGCCCGCCACCTCGGGCTTCTCCCCGAACGGTGTACCGACGGACCTGGCGTCGACCGCCAGCGAGGGCTCGCTGGGCGTGCTGTCCGGCAACGTCTGGGCGGACCCGAAGATCCTGAACTCCAACCCGGGGGGCACCGGAGGCGGTGAACTGCCCGACCCCGGCGTCAACGGCAGCACCGCGGCACTACCGTTCTTCCTCGACCCCGCGACGACGCCGGTCATGGGTAGTTACTCCAAGTTCGACCAGGTTCCGGCCCGCCTCACCTCCGGCTGGTACGCGCTCCCGAAGAACTGGCGTGACCGTCCGCTGCTGACGATGTCGGTGGCCGGCGAGTACGACAACCCGAACGTGATGCTCGAATACACCGCCGACCCGATCCGGCCGGACACCACCGACGCCGACCTGACCGCCGCCGGTGAGACCGAACTCATCGACCCCGGGCCCCGCCCGGCCTGGCGCAACCTGCGCTACAACACCGACGAGCTGCCCGCCGACACCACTGCGGTCCGCATCGTGGCCACCGACGACAACCTCAACGAGGACCGCTTCATCGTGCTGACCCCGCCCCGGGTTCCGCAGATGGACACCTTGCAGGACGTCGTCGGCAGCACCGACCCCGTGCACGTGGACTGGACGTCCGGGCTCGGGTTCCCCTGCCAGCGGCCCTTCACCCACGACGTGGGTGTCGCCGAGATCCCCAAGTGGCGCATCAAGCCGGGGTCGGATCTCGCCGCAGCCGTGTCGGCGTGGCAGAACAGCTTGGGCGGCGGCCCGCTCGGCTGGATCGAGGTCTCCCAGCAGGCGACCGCCCTGCCGACGTACCTGATGGCCGACATCGGTCGCGACTGGGGCGCGCTGGAACGCTACGAACCGTACGGCGGCGTGGACACCCTCGCCGACATCGAGACCGGTACGCAGACCCGCAGCGGTCTGTGGAGTCCCGCGCCGATCAGATACTGACGACGAGCGGACACTTCAGTCCAAGGTCAGGGTGCGCGGTAGGTGAGCGGGTGCCGGTCGCATACGATCAAACACCGTGCCTGTGACAGCCCCGACGTCTCGTGTTTCCGCACGTACCGCCCGTCTGATCGCGATCGTCGCGGGTGTCCTCGGCGTGGTGCTGTGCGCACTCACGCCCTTGCTCCCGGTGAAGGCCACCGACGCCGACATCACCTGGCCGGCGGGTCAGGAGCTCAACGCCGAGACGTCGTCGGTGATGGCGCCGCTGATCGCGCAGACCCCGCAGACTCTCGACGCCCGGATACCGTGTTCGACGCTGGCGAGTGCCCCGACCGGCGTGATCCTGGCGACCATGCCCGTGAGCGCACCGACGTCGAAGGGTTCGTCGCTGTGGGTGACCGGAACCGATCAGGCCGTCACCGTCACGTTCCGAAACAGTGTCGCGGCCACGGCGCCACGTGCCGACCTCGACCGTTGCCGTGAACTGCACATATTCTCCGCACCGAGCGGGCCGGGCGCCCAGTTCGTCGGTCTCGGCGACTCGACGGTGCTCCCGCCGGAGAAGCGCCCGCAGGTCGCCGGGATCTTCAGCAACCTGAGCCCCGAGCGGGTCCGCGCCGCGGCCGCCGACGGGATGTCGGTCTCGATCCGCGTCGACAACCGCTACGAGTCGTCGCCGACGGTGCTGAAGATCGTCGTGATGGTCCTCGCCGTGATCTCGGTGATCGTGGCGCTCATCGCGCTCGCCCAACTCGACCGAATCCTCGGGTACCACCGCCGGATCGGGGCGCGCACCCGTGCCTGGTGGCACTCGCTCAAGCCGCGGGCCACCGACCTGGTCGTCACCGCCATCCTGCTGATCTGGTTGTTCCTCGGCGCCGGATCGCCCGACGACGGCTACATCCTCAACATGGGCCGCACGGCCGACGGATTCGGGTACCTGGCGAACTACTACCGCTTCTACGGCATCCCCGAGGCGCCGTTCGACTGGTACTACAGCTTCCTCTCGGTGTGGTCGTCGATCTCCTCGTCGATCCTCTGGATGCACATCCCGGCGATGGTCGCGGGCCTCGTGTCGTGGTTCGTCCTCAGCCGGGTGCTTCTGCCACGCCTGGGTCCGGCAGTGCGCCGCAGTGCATGGGCGACGTGGGCCGCCGCCCTGACGTTCACCGCGTTCTGGTTGCCGTTCTGCAGCGGACTCCGCAGTGAGGGCATCATCGTCCTCGGCTCCCTGTTGACCTGGTGGGCAGCCGAGCACGCCATCTCCACCCGTCGTCTGCTTCCCGCCGCACTCGCCGCCGGGCTCGCCGGGTTCACCCTCGCGCTCGCGCCGCACGGTGTCGTCGGTATCGCGATCCTGCTCGTCGCGGCGCGTGCCCTGCTGCACATCCTGCTCCGCCGCCGCAACGAACTCGGTGGTTCGCGGTGGACGGCGACCGCGGCGCTCGTCGCGCCGATCGTCGCCGCGGGGATGGTCGTCCTGGTCGTCGTCTTCCGGGACCAGACCCTCGCGACTGTGCTGGAGGCGATCAAACTCCGCTACACCGTCGGTCCGGTGATCTCCTGGCACCAGGAGTTCCTGCGGTACTACTTCATCTCGGTCGTCACCGACGACGGTTCGCTCACCAGACGCGTACCGCTCCTCCTGCTGCTCGCCGGCCTGTTCGTGGTGGTCGCGGTGATGTTGCGGCGCACCCGCATTCGCGGCATCGATCCCGGCCCGGTGTGGCGTCTCGTCGGGGCCGTCGGCGTCACCCTGCTGCTGTTCGTGTTCACCCCGACCAAGTGGACGATCCAGTTCGGCGTGCTCGCGGGTCTCGCCGCCGCGATCTCCGCGGCCGCGACCATCGCCGTCGTGCAGTCGGCGGCGCGTTCGGCTCGCAACCTGACCGTCTTCGTCTCGGGTCTGCTCTTCGCGATGGCCGCGGCGATGGCCGGCTACAACTCGTGGCCGTTCGCTTACGAATACGGCATCTCCTGGTTCGACCGGGCGCCCGTCATCGCCGGATACGGCGCGTCGACGCTGTTCCTGATCCTCGCCGTACTCGCCGCCGCGCTGGCGGTGTGGCAGCATCTCCGGCTCGACTACGTCACCAATCGTGGACTCGCACACAGCGACACCGGTCCCGGCGAAACCCGGGCAGACCGACGTCGCCTGTTCCTCGCCTCCTCCCCGATCGCGGTGATCGCCGGCCTGCTCGTCGTCGTCGAGATGCTGTTGTTCGTGAAGGCGGCCGTCACCCGGTATCCCGCGCCGACGGTGCTCGCCGAGAACCTGAACACCCTGCGCGGCAACCCGTGTGGCCTCGCCGACGAGGTGCTCGTCGAACTCGATCCGAACACCGGGATGCTCACCCCCGCGGGTGGTGCGTCGGCGACCGCGGCGTTGCGCGGCGAGAACCCGGTGGGCTTCTCCCCCAACGGCATTCCGGATGACCTCCAGCCCGAACCCGGAAGTCAGCGACCGGGCCAGATGAACGTCTCGGCGAGCATGGCACGCCCGTTCGCCATCACCGGCGGACTCGGTGCGGGCACCACCGGTGGTCGCGGACCCGAGACCGTCAACGGTTCGACCGCCAAACTCCCCTTCGGACTCGATCCCGCCACCACCCCGGTGCTCGGCAGCCACGGCTACAACGGGGAGGCGCGTCTGACGACCGGCTGGTACGACCTGCCCGCCGACCGTGCCGCCTCGCCGCTGCTCGTGTTCAGCACCGCGGGCGCCGTCTCGACCATCGACACCTTCGGGGTCCGGAACTTCGGGCAGAAGATGGTCGTGCAGTTCGGCCGTCCGGGACCGGACGGCTCGTTCGAACAGGTCGGCCCGGACATGCTGCCCATCGATCCCGGACCGGTGATCCTGAACCGTCCGTGGCGCAACATGCGTATACCGATGTCGGCGGCCCCGCCCGCGGCGACCGTGATGCGACTGTCGTTGCAGGACAACAACCTCGGCGACCAGCAGTTCATCGGGATCACCCCGCCCCGCGCTCCGCAGCTGCAGTCTCTGCAGGAGGTCGTCGGATCGTCGGCGCCGACCCTGATCGACTTCGGGGTGGCCTCACACTTCCCGTGCCAGCAGCCGATGGGTGTCTCGCACGGCGTCGCGCAGGTGCCGCAGTGGCGGATCCTGGGTGACTACCCGCTGACCAACTCGCAGTCCAAGACCTGGCAGGCCGGGGTCGACGGCGGCCTGCTGGGCATCTCGGAGGCGACGACCTCGGCACGGGCCGTGTCGACCTATCTCGAGGACGACTGGGCCCGCGACTGGGGCGCGCTGGAGAAGCTGACGCCGCTGGTGCCCGGTGCACCGAATGCACAGATCGACACCGCACAGACGACGCAATGGGGCTGGTCACGCACCGGCTCGATCAGGGTGGAGCCCCAATCCGATGAGTGAATCCAACCGCACCGCGAAGATCGTCGCCGTCGTCACGGGCCTGCTGGGCTTCCTGCTCGCCATCGTCACGCCGATCCTGCCGGTCAACCAGACCACCGCCGAACTCAAATGGCCACAAGGCGATTCCGTGTCGGATGTGGCGGCGCCGCTGGTGGCCTTCGTCCCGATCGACATGGACATGTCCGTGCCGTGTTCGCTGGCCTCCCGGTTACCCGCGCAGGGCGGGGTCCTTCTCTCGACGACGCCGGCGGGCGGCCAGGACGACTCCGCCCGCGGTCTCTTCGTCCGCGCCACCGCCGACACGCTGACGATGATCGACCGCAACGTGGTGCTTCTCAACACCGATCGTGCGGCGGCGCAGGCCAACCCGAACTGCCGCATCGTGATGCACGCCGACGGCGAGGGCGTCGACGGCCGTTTCGAGGGCCTGCCCGCGCCCGACGCCGCCACCGGCGGTCTGCACGAGTTCGCCATCCCCGACCACGAGATGCGCCCCCAGATCGTCGGCATCTACAGCGATCTGCCCGCCGACGCGTCCCGGGACGGACTGTCGCTGCGCGCGACCATCGACACCCGCTACGTCAGCTCGCCGACGCCCCTCAAGCTCGCGGCGATCGTCGTCGGCATCGTGATGACGATCCTCTCGCTCATCGCACTGGGCGTCCTGGACCGCCGGGACGGTCGCGCGCACAAGCGATTCCTGCCGACCGGCTGGTGGACGATCCGCCCTCCGGATGTCGCAGTCGTCGCGATTCTCGCCTTCTGGTGGTTCGCCGGTGCCAACACCTCCGACGACGGTTACAACTTCACGGTCGGCCGCATCACCAGCGAGGCCGGCTACGCGGACAACTACTTCCGGTACTTCGGCGTTCCCCAGGACCCGTTCGGCTGGCATTTCCAGGTCATCTCGTGGATGACGAACGTCAGCGTCGCCACGCCGTGGATGCGCCTGCCGGCCTTCCTGCTCGGACTCCTCGGCTGGTGGCTCATCAGCCGCGAGGTGATCCCGCGCCTGGGACGCGCGGTCCGCAACAGCACCCCCGCCGTGTGGTCGGCCGCCTTCGTGTTCCTCGCGATCTGGTTGCCGTTCAACAACGGTCTGCGTCCCGAACCCGCCGAAGCCGTGGGTGCGCTGCTCACCTGGTGCTGCGTCGAACGGGCCATCGCCACCAGACGTCTGCTGCCATACGCGATCGCGGTGGTGACCGCGGCGTTCACGCTGGCCCTCGCGCCCGGCGGACTGATGGCGGTCGCCGCCCTCCTCGCCGGCATCCGGCCGATCGTCAAGACCCTGGTGTCCCGGAGAAACCGCGACGGCCTGCTGCCGATGCTCGCGCCGATCCTGGCGGCGGGCACCGCGGTCCTCTTCCAGATCTTCTTCGACCAGCCGATCGGCGCGCTCATCGCCGGCAACAAGGTCGCCTCCGACGTCGGACCTACTCTCGAGTGGTGGCAGGAACCGATCCGGTACTACTACCTGATCCTGCCCACCGCGGACGGCACCCTGGCCCGTCGTTTCGGCGTGCTCACAATGATCCTGTGCCTGTTCGTCGTGCTGCTGCGCCTGCTGCGTCGCGAGCATCCGAACGGGGTTGCGCGCGCTCCGATCTGGCGTCTGGTCGCGGTCACCCTGGGCACGATGTTCTTCATCGCGTTCACCCCGACCAAGTGGACCCATCACTTCGGTGTGTATGCGGGTATCGCCGCCGGTCTCGCCGCCGCAGCGGGCGCGATGATGGCACCGGCGGTGCTGCGGTCACGCCGCAACCGCACCTTCTTCGCGGCCACTGTTCTCGCGATCACCGGGATCTCCTTCGCCGGCACCAACGGCTGGTGGTTCGTCGGCAGCTACGGCGTGCCGTGGTGGGACCGTCCGCCCGCCGTCGGCGGGGTCAACGTCGCGTGGTTCATCCTCCTCGCGGCGGTCGTCACCGCCCTGGCCGGACTGTGGTTCCACTTCCGCGACGACTTCGTCGACGAACAGACCCGTACCCGCGGCGGTGACCACTGGTATTCGAAGCTCAAGTTCTCACCGCTGCCGGTGATCTCGGGCCTGATGGTGTTGTTCATGGTCGCATCGTTCCTGAAGGGCGCCTACGAGCAGCGGGATTCCTGGTCCTGGATGAAGTCGAATGCTCGTGCCCTGACCGGCAATTCGTGCGGCCTGGCCAACGACGTCCTGGTCGAGGCCGACCCCACGGCCGGCCTGCTCGCTCCTTCAGCGGTGAACGGTCGTCCCGCACCCGGTGTGTCGCAGGCACTGTCGGGTCCGGATGCGACCGGCTTCACGCCCAACGGCGTCCCCGACAAGCTGTCGGTGGACGCCACCGAGAACAACGACTCCGCCACCACGAGCGCCCAGAACACCGCACAGACCGGCGCCGGTGCGGACGAGTCCGCCAACTCGTCGTCGGCGCAGGGCGGGACCGAGGGCGGCCAGGGCGCACGCGGCATCAACGGGTCGACGGTGCGCCTGCCGTTCGGTCTGAACCCTTCCGCCACACCGGTTCTCGGCAGTTACGGAGCGCCGTCGGGCTCCGCCTCCCTGACCACGGACTGGTATCAGCTGCCCGCACGCTCGGACGACGCACCGCTGCTGACCATGGCGGTCGCCGGATCGGTCGAGGCGGTCGACGGCATCGGTGTCGTGCACGCGGGCCAGAAGGTGATCGCCCAGTTCGGTCGCCTCGGCGCCGACGGCCGCGTGGTGCCGACCGGCCAGATGTTCCCCATCGACATCGGCGAGGTCCCGACGTGGCGCAACCTGCGGTTCCCGCTCGCCGATTCGCCGCCGCAGTCCACCGTGGTGCGCATCCTGGTCGAGGACACGGCCGCGGCGTCGTCGGAGTGGGTGGCCATCACGCCGCCGCGCGTCGGCAAGCTGGCGACACTCGACGACGTCGTCGGCCGGACCGATCCGGTGTTCATCGACTGGCTGCCCGGCCTGGTCTTCCCGTGCCAGCAGCCGATGAAGGTGCGTAACGGCGTCCTCGAGGTGCCCAAGTGGCGGATCATGCCCGACGCGGAGGCCACCCGGAAGAACAGCCAGACCTGGATGTCGGGCACCGCGGGCGGTCCGCTCGGCATCACGGAGGCGATGCTGCGTCCGACCCTGCTGCCGACCTACCTGCGCAACAACTGGGGACGCGACTGGGGCGGCCTGCAGCGGTTCACCGAGATCATCCCGGCGCCACCGGCCGAGATCGACCTCGGAGAGGCACGACGGTCGGGTCTGTACGACCCCGCACCGATGCGTTCCAGCGGGTACTGACACGTCGTGACCAGGGACGACGGGGACGCGCGGCTGATACCCACGACGGCCCCGTCGAAACCTGGCGACCCGCCTTCGTTACCGCACCGTGATCTCCAATCTCGGTTGCGTCACTCATCCCCGGTGACGCTCGAACAGGCCGCGATCGGGACCTAGCGTCGTGTTCATGAGTAAATTCACGGCACCAGGACTCAGTACGGAATCGGCAGACGAGGTGGCCGGAATCCTGCAGGAGCGCCTCAGCGCGCTGAACGACCTGCACCTCACTCTCAAGCACATCCACTGGAACGTGGTCGGCGCGAACTTCATCGGCGTCCACGAGATGATCGATCCGCAGGTGGAACTGGTGCGCGGTTACGCCGACACCGTCGCCGAGCGCATCGCGACGCTCGGATCGTCGCCGCGGGGCACGGCCAAGGCGATCGAGACCGACCGCTCGTGGAGTGACTACTCGATCGGACGGGACACCGCGCAGGCACACCTCGGTGCCCTCGACCTCGTCTACGACGGTTTCATCACCTCGCACCGGGACGCGATCGAGAAGATCGGCGAGATCGACCCGATCACCGAGGACATCCTGATCGGGCAGACCGCCGAACTCGAGAAGTTCCAGTGGTTCGTCCGCGCCCACCTCGAGAGCTACACCGGGGAGCTGACCCACGCCGGCGCCAGTGGCGAGAAGGAAGCCGCCGATGCCGCGCGCTGACCGAGAAATCCGCTAGCCCGGTGAGGGCCGTCCCCCGGCCCTCACCGAAACCGCGGTCGCGAATGCCCACACCACCCAGTTCGCGGCCGCGGTTTCTCCTCCCTCGAACCGATCACGTTGCACGAACGACTCTCGACGTGACGCGGTGATCGCCGCACGTCCGGGAACCGACGCTTTGCTACTCTGAGCACAGGCTTTTGCCGTGAACAGGATGTGAAGACAGCGCGTCCGACCGGATCAATCGGGGCGTCCTCGCTCTGACGGGGAGGTACGTGTGGCTGATACACGATCATTCACGCTGTTCAACGATCTGGAGCTCCACATGCAGTTCGCGCCGGTCTGCCGGCTGTCGGACGGAGCGTTGGCCGCCGTCGAACTGCAGCTTCGTGGCCCCGCCGGGACCCGACTCGCCACCGCCGCCGCCCTCAAGCGGGCCGCGCGACTCGTCGAGGAACATCCGGTCCTGGACGAACGCAAACGCAAGATGGCTGCCGACCCGCGCGCACAGTCGCTGGCGAAGATCCTCCCGCTGCTGGTCAATCTCGACCTCGAACTGATCGACAATCTCGACGACGAGACGACGCGCACGCTCGAGCGCCATGTGATGGTGGTCTTGCCGGATGCCGTCGAGCGCAGCCCACAACGCACCCTCGCCCGGGTCGCCCGGGCGCGGGACGCCGGCAAGATCATCTGCGTCGACGGCCTGGTCCGCAGCGAGCACGCCGCCACCCTGCTCTCGCTCGTCGAACCCGACATCATCGTGACCGGCGCCGAACTGCTCGCCAAGCAGGCGACCGCCGATTCCGCCCAACTCGCGCACGCGCTGGCCGCGCACACGGAGCGCAGTCATGCCGTGGTGATCGCCGAGGGCGTCGACGACGAGCAGTCCCGCGTGACCGCTCAGACGATGGGTGCTGCGTTCGGTATCGGCGATCTGTACCCGCCGGTGTCCGACCCGTCCGTACTGGCGTCGCGGACCATCGTGCCGCTGCCCGAGATGCCGGTGTGGACGACCCCAGACCCGGACAAGTCGACCCCGTATCGGATCGCCTCGAGCTCGATCGAACCGCGGATGGGCAACAAGCGGCTGCTCATCGAGATGAGCAAGGCGCTGGAACACCAGGCTGCGATCGGCGGCGCCGCCATCGTCCTGGGCACCTTCCAGTACGCCGAACACTTCACCCCACGCACCGCCAAGCGGTGGCGGGAGATGTCGGAGAAGACCGGCCTGGCCGGTGTCTACGGGGTCGGACTGCCCGACGTCCGCGACGGCAACGTGCATCGCGCGCCCCTCGATCCCGAGGACGACCTGATCAACGAATGGAACGTCGCGGTTCTCGGTCCGCACTTCGCGGCCCTGCTCTCCGCTCGCGACCAGCACGACGCCGGACCCGACCTGGAGCGCACCTTCGAGTTCGTCCAGACCTATGACCGGATGACCGTCACCCAGGCCGTTCACTCGATTCTCGCGCGGTTCGCCTGACCCTTCGATACGCCCCTCCGCAAGCTCCGGGGCTACTCAGGGAGCACAACGCCGCCGCTCCGCAAGCTCCGGGGCTACTCAGGGAGCAGAGCGCCGCCCCTCCGCAAGCTCCGGGGCTACTCAGGGAGCAGAGCGCCGCCCCTCCGCAAGCTCCGGGGCCACTCAGGGAGCGGGACGATTTGGGTTTGTCACAGCATCGCTGACTACGATGCGCCTGTGCCGAAGTCGCCTGGAGTGTCCGAAACAGACGAGCCCGCCGTCGGCGCCGATACCCCTGCAGCGCATCCTTCCGACCGCTCCTCCCGCACTGTGGCGATCGTGGCCGCGGTCGCCGGGCTGGTCGCGGTCGTCGCCGGTGTCCTGACCCCGTTTCTGCCGGTCAGCACGTCGACGGCGTCGATCACATGGCCGCAGGGCCAGGAGCTGAAGCCGGAGTCGGCATCGGTCGCCGCACCTCTGGTCGCGCAGACCGCGCGTGATCTGCAGATCACCGTCGGGTGCCCGGTGCTCGCGTCCACCCCCGGCGACGCCTCCACCAACGTCCTCTCGACGATGCCGGCGAACGCCACCAAGGCCCGTGAGAACGGTCTCTTCGTCGTGGCCGACGCCGCGAACGTCACGGTCACGGTCCGCAACAAGACCCTCGCATCGGCGCCACGCTCCGCGCTGTCCGCGTGCAGCGAGCTGCGCATCTTCTCCGACGCGACCACGACGGGCGCCCAGTTCGTCGGTCTGCCGCCGGGTGCGGCGACCGCCGGCGGCGGCGACGTCGGACTGGCCGAACCCTCGTCGAACCCGCAGATCGCCGGCGTCTTCACCGACCTCACCGCCGAGCAGGTCCGGGCGTCGGGCATCGACGTGCGGATCGAGATCGACGACCGCTTCGACTCGTCGCCCTCGGTGATCAAGTGGCTGGTCATGATCGTCGGGATCGTCGCGGCGATCGTCGCGCTGGTCGCCGTGGGCCGGCTGGACCGAATCCACGGCTATCACCGTCGAGTCGGGCGCGGGCTGAGTCTGCGTTCGGCGCTCCGCCCCACCCCCACCGACATCGGCGTCACCCTGACGCTCGTCGTGTGGCATTTCCTGGGCGCGGGCTCACCCGATGACGGCTACATCCTCAACATGGGCCGCAACGCGGCGGACGCGGGCTACCTGTCCGACTACTACCGCTTCTACGGCATTCCCGAAGCCCCGTTCGACTGGTACTACAGCTTCCTCGCCTACTGGTCGACGATCTCGACCACGGGCCTGTGGATGCGCCTGCCGTCGCTGATCGCCGGCCTCGCCGCGTGGTTCATCCTCAGCCGGGTGCTGCTGCCTCGTCTCGGTCGCGCCGTCCGGCGGTCGCAGTGGGCGATGCTGACCGGCGCCGCGGTGTTCCTGGCGTTCTGGTTGCCGATGTGTTCGGGCCTGCGCAGCGAGGGCATCATCGTGCTCGGCACGCTGCTCACCTGGTGGGCGGTGGAGGTCACGATCTCCACGCGCCGCATACTCCCCGCGGCGCTCGCCGCGCTCACCGCGCTGCTGACCCTGGCGCTGGCTCCGCACGGTCTGGTCGCGATGGCACTGTTGATCGCCAGCGCACGGCCCATGCTGCGCATCCTCGTCCGCCGACGCCGTGAGGACGGTCTGCTGCCGCTACTCGCACCAGTCCTCGGCGCCGGTGCGCTCGTCGTGATCGTCGTGTTCCGCGACCAGACCCTCGCGACGGTGTTCGAGGCGATCCGCATCCGCTATTCGGTCGGGCCGACGCTTGCCTGGTACCAGGAGCTGCTGCGTTACTACTTCCTGGCCGTCAACCACACCGACGGTGCGCTCGCACGACGCATCCCGGTGCTGCTGTTCGCCGTGTCGATGTTCCTCGTGCTGGCTATCATGTTGCGCCGCAAGCGGATCGACGGCATCGACCCGGGCGCGGTGTGGCGCGTCCTGGGTGCGTCGCTGCTGACGATCCTGCTGCTGTCGTTCACCCCGACCAAGTGGACGATCCAGTTCGGCATCTTCGCCGGTCTGGGCGCGGCACTGGCCGCCGTCGCCTGTGTCGCGATCGGCCAGGCCGCGCGTCGAACGCTGCGCAACCTGTCGATCCTGATCGCCGGACTGCTGGTGGCGTGCGCCGCCGCGGCAGCCGGCAAGAACGCGTGGCCCTGGCCGTACGACTTCGGCATCGCCTGGTTCGACAAGGCGCCGGTCGTCGCCGGCATGCAGGTCTCGACGGTGCTGCTCGCGCTGGCCGTCGTCGCGCTGGTGTTCGCGATCTGGCAGCACCTGCGCATGGACTTCGTCGACGAGACCGGTCTGGCGCACGAGAAGGGAGCCGCACCCGCGGGCTGGCGTGTCGGGGTCGCCTCGGCACCGATCGCGGCGATCGCCGTCCTCATCGTCGCCTGTGAACTCGCGGTCTTCGCCAAGGCCGCGGTCAGCCGGGCCGACACGTTCGCCGTGCTGTCGGCCAACCTGGACTCCCTGCGCGGCAACACCTGTGCGATGGCCGACGCGGTTCTCGTCGAACCCGACCCCAACAAGGGGACGCTCGCCCCGGCGTCCGGCCAGTCGGCGTCCAAGACGCTGGCGGGCGACTCGCACGGCTTCAGCCCGAACGGCGTGAAGCCCGATCTGACACCGCAGGCCGGTGCCCAGAAGCCCGGCGCGATGAACACCTCGGCGGATCTGTCCAAGACCTTCATCGTCTACGGCTCCAATCCCGGCACCGCGGGCGGCGACGGCCCGCGCGGTGTCAACGGCAGCACCGCCGCGCTCCCGTACGGCCTCGACCCCGCGACCACCCCGGTCATGGGCAGTCACGAGACCAGCGACGGACAGGCCACGCTGACCACCGGGTGGTACCGCCTGCCGGACCGCGCTGCCTCGCCGCTGATCGTCATCACCGCCGCGGGTGCCGTGTTCACCTACGACCGCGACGGCGTGCCGATCTTCGGACAGTCACTCCAGGTCGAGTTCGGTCGCGAGGTCGACGGCGAGTTCGTCCAGGTCGGCGCACCGGCGGTCCCGATCGACGCGGAACGTTCGAACCGGCCGTGGCGCAACCTCCGCATCCCGATGGACCGCGTGCCCGCCGACGCGTCCGCGATGAGGATCGTCGCCAAGGACAACAACCTCGACGCAGACCAGTGGCTGGCGATCACGCCTCCGCGTGCACCGGTCCTCGAGACCCTGCAGCAGGTGGTCGGATCGACCGATCCGGTTCTCATCGACTTCGCCGCCGGCGCCTGGTTCCCGTGTCAGCGGCCGATGACCGCCCACGAGGGTGTGTTCGACATCCCCGACTGGCGAATCCTGCCGGAGTCGTGGATTGCCAACTCGCAGTCCAAGACCTGGATGGCCACCGAGGACGGCGGCCTGCTGACGACGGTCGAGGCGCTGACCCGGCCGTCGACCGTGGCGACATATCTCGACAACGACTGGTATCGCGAGTGGGGCAACCTGCAGCGACTCAACCCGCTGGTGCCGCAGGCGCGGCCCGCGGACGTGATGACCGGTTCGTCGACCAACTGGGGTTGGTCACGACCCGGCCCGATCAGGGTGGTGCCCGAAGATGACTGACCGCGTTGACGTTCCCGTCGAGACGGCACACGACGACCCACCTGTGACCGAACGCCGGGAGAGTTTCTCCGAGCGTCACGCCGCGAAGGCCCGCATCGTCGCGATGGCGGCGGGTGCACTCGGCATCCTGCTGGCGCTGCTGAGCCCGTTCCTGCCCGTCGACTACACGAAGTCCGAGCTCGCCTGGCCGCAACAGGGTTCGGTCGCCAACGTCGCGGCACCGAGCGTGTCGTTCGTGCCGGTGTCGATGGAGGTCTCCGTCCCCTGTGCGCTGGGTGCGTCGCTCCCGCGCGACGGCGGCGTCCTGCTGTCCACGGTGCCCGAGGGGGGTGCGGAAGCCGGAAAGGTCGGCCTGTTCATCCGGGCCACCGCCGACAATCTGCAGGTCGTTCAACGAAATGTGGTCCTGCTCAACACTCCTCGTGCCGCGGCTCAGAACGCCCCCGACTGCCGCATCGTCGTCGACGCCGACACCGACGGCAGTCGCGGCTCCATCCAGGGCGTGCCCGAGGCCGAGGGCGCGATCCACGAGTTCGACCTCAAGGACCCGAACGCACGGCCCCAGATCATCGGCGTCTACTCGGGACTCCCGTCGAATGTGTCCACCGAGGGCCTGTCCTTCCGGTCGACCATCGACACCCGATTCGTCTCCACCCCCACGACTCTCAAGTTCTGGCTGCTGGTGCTGGGCGTGGCGTCGACCATCCTGTCGCTCGTCGCCCTCGCCGTCCTCGACGCCCGGGATGCGCGAGGACACCACAAGGTCTTCCCGGCCGGTTGGTGGCGGGTGCGTCCGGTCGACGGGTTCGTCACCCTCATCCTGCTGATCTGGCTGTTCGTCGGCGGTAACACCGCCGACGACGGATATCAGGTGACGGTGGGCCGGATCGCCCGCGAGGCCGGCTATCTCGACAACTACTACCGCTACTTCGGTGTGCCGCAGGATCCGTTCGGCTGGCACTACCAGTACCTGTCGGTCTGGATGGACATCAGCACCGCCACTCCGTGGCTCCGCCTGCTGCCCTTCGGATTCGCCATGGCGTCGTGGTGGCTGATCTCCCGTGCCGCGATCCCCCGGCTGGGACGTGCGGTCCGCGAATCAACACCCGCGATCTGGGCAGCCGCGCTGGTCTTCCTCGCCGTGTGGATGCCCTACAACAACGGCCTGCGCGTCGAACCGCTGATCGCGCTCGGCACTCTCTTCACGTGGGTCTGCGTCGAACGCGCCATCGCCACCGGCCGGTTCTTCCCGCTGACCGTCGCCATCATCTCGGCGGCGTTCACGCTGACGATCCATCCCACCGGCGTCATCGCGGCGATCGCACTCGTCGCCGGTATCCGCCCGCTGCTCAAGCGGTTCGTGGTGCGCCGCAAGCGCGACGGCGTCCTGCCCCTGCTGCTCCCGATCCTGGCCGCCGGTCTGGCAGTGATGTTCGAGATCTTCGCCGACCAGCCGCTCGCACCGATCCTGGAAGCGGTGTCGGTCAACGGCCAGGTCGGTCCCACCAACAAGTGGTGGGAAGAGCCGATGCGCTACTACATGCTGATGAACCCGACCGCCGACGGCGGCATCGCGCGGCGATTCGGCGTCCTGATCGTGTTCACCTGCTTCATCCTCGTGGTGATCATGCTGCTCAACCGCCGACGGCTGCCCGGGATCGCCACCGCGCCCACCTGGCGCCTGCTCGCAATGGTGGCCGGGTCGGCGGTCCTGATGGCGTTCCTGCCGACCAAGTGGACCCACCAGATGGGTGTGTATGCGGCAATCGGCGGTGCGCTGGCCGCGGTGGCCACCGCCTGCGCGGACCGGACGATCATGCGGCGCCGCCGCAACCGCACGCTGTTCGCCGCCGCCTGCGCCTACGTCCTCGCGCTGGCGTTCTCCGGACGCAACCAGTGGTGGTACGTCGGCAGCTACGGAATCCCTTGGCGCGACGCGGTTCCCGACGTCAAGGGAATCCCGCTGTGGACCGGCATCCTCGCCGTTGCCGTCGCATTGACGCTGCTGGGCCTGTGGCAGCACTTCCGCGACGACTACGTCGACGAGACCGTCCGCGCGGGTGCGTCGACGTCGCTGTTCGCGCGCCTGCGCAGCCCGTCGATCATCGTCGTGTCGACCATCATGCTGGGCTTCACCCTGGTCTCGTTCGCGAAAGCCGACTGGACGCAGCGCAATTCATGGTCGTGGCTCAGTTCCAACGTGAACGCCCTGAAGGGTGAGCCGTGTGCGCTCGCCGACGCCGTGCTGGTGGAGGGCGATCCGACCGCCGGGCTACTGGCTCCGGCACGCGTTGCCGGACAGAACAACCCGTCGCCCGGTTCCGCACTCACGGGCGCCGGCGCGGTGGGCTTCGATCCCAACGGCGTCGCCTCGGACCTCTCCGAGGACACCGAGGCAGAGTCCGACGACTCCGCCGGCACGTCGACCGCCGAAGTCGATCGCACACAGTCCGATCCGACCGAGGACAGCAGCAGCAGCTCCGACGACACCACGGCGTCGAGCGACACCAGTGGCGGACGCACCGCTCAGGCGGGCGTCAACGGTTCGACGGTGAAGCTGCCGTTCGGACTGTCACCGGCCAAGACCCCGGTGCTGGGTACCTACAACTCCCCCACCGGAACCGGCAGCCTCACCTCCGAGTGGTATCAGCTGCCCGGGAAGCGTTCCGACGACCAGCCGCTGATCACCATGTCCGTCGCGGGTTACGTCGAGTACATCGACGACCTCGCGGTGGTCCGGCCGGGCCAGAAGGTCAGGCTGCAGTTCGGCCGCGTCGCGCCGGACGGCACGGTCGCCCCCGCCGGCCAGATGGTCCCGCTGGACATCGGCGGCGCTCCCGAGTGGCGCAACCTGCGCTTCCCGCTGGACCAGGCACCTCCGGGCGCCACGGTCGTCCGGGTACTCGCCGAGGACACCTCGCCGCTGCGCGATCAGTGGCTCGCGGTGACGCCGCCGCGGGTCTCGTCGATGGAAACGCTCGATTCGCTCGTGGGCAGCGAGGAGCCGGTCCTCATCGACTGGGAGGCCGGGCTCGCGTTCCCGTGCCAGCGGCCGGCTCAGGTCAAGCACGGCGTCCTCGAGACACCGGCCTGGCGGATCTCCCCGGACCGTGAGGGCGAGCGGGTGAACTCGCAGCGCTGGATGTCCGGCGACGCCGGTGGTCCGCTGGGCATCATCGAGAACGAGATGCGCGGTCGCGTCTACCCGTCGTATCTGCGCAACGACTGGGCGAAGGACTGGGGCTCGCTCCAGGCCCTCACCCCGATCCTGCCGCAGACCGACGCCGAGCTGACCCTGTCCACCGAGACCCACAACGGGCTCTGGACGCCGGGCCCGATGCGGGCGATCGGCAACTAGGGGTCCGTAGATCCACCACAAATGGGCAAACCCAGCACCCCGAGAGGTGCTGGGTTTGCCGAAAAGGGGTGGGCCTGCGCTAGATCGGCATCAGTAAGTGCTTGCGCGGGGTCTTGAGGACCTGCTTGTCGCGCAACTGCGCCAACGCCTTCCGGAGTTGCAGCCGGGTCTCGGCGGGCTCGATGACCGCGTCGACGTAGCCGCGTTCGGCCGCGAGGTAGGGCGTGGCCATCATCGTGTTGTAGAAGTCGATGAACTCGCGGCGGACCTTGTCGGCCTCCGCGGCCGAGAGTCCCTCGGTCTGACGACGGGTCAGCACCGCGGCCGCCGATTCGGCGCCCATGACGGCGATCTTGGCGGTCGGCCACGCGAAGTTGATGTCGGCACCGAGGTGCTTGGAGCCCATCACCGCGTAGGCGCCGCCGTAGGCCTTGCGCAGCACGACGGTGACCTTGGGTACGTCGGCCTCCACGTAGGCGTAGAGGAAGCGTCCGGACCGCCGGATGGTGCCCTTCTGCTCCTCGGCCAGGCCGGGGAGGATGCCCGGGGTGTCCACCAGGAAGACCAGCGGGATGTTGTAGGCGTTGCAGATCCGGACGAAACGCGTTGCCTTCTCCGACGAATCGGTGTCCAGCACACCGGACATGACGCTCGGCTGGTTGGCCACGATGCCCACCGAGCGGCCGTCGACGCGCGCGTACCCGGTGATGATGTTGGGCGCGAACAGTTCTCCCACCTCGTGGAAGGCACCGTCGTCGAACAGCCGGATGATGATGTCCTTCATGTCATAACCGGCGTTGTCGTTGTCCGGCATGAAGTCGTTGAGCGACAGGTCCGACTCGGTGATCTCCGGCTCGAGGCCCGGATTGATCACCGGCGGTTCCTCATACGCGCTCGACGGCATGTACTGCAGGTACTCGCGGACCCACTCGAAGGCGCCCTTCTCGTCGGGCGCGATGTGGTGGATGTTGCCCCAGCGGGCCTGGTTGTGCGCGCTGCCCAGGTCCTCGGCGGAGATCTCCTCGCCGTTGACCTGCTTGAGCACATCAGGGCCGGTGACGAACATGTACGACTTGTCCTCGACGGCGACGAGGATGTCGGTGTTGGCGGGGGTGTACACGGCACCGCCCGCACACTTGCCGAGGATGACCGAGATCTGCGGGGCGAGACCGGAGAGCAGGTCGTTGCGGCGACCCATCTCGGCGTACCAGGCGAGCGAGGTGACCGCGTCCTGGATACGGGCGCCGGCCGAGTCGTTGATGCCGACCATCGGGCAGCCGATCTTGCCCGCCCACTCCATCAGCGAGGCCACCTTGCGGCCGAAAATCTCGCCGACGGTGCCGCCGAAGACGTTCTGGTCGTGCGAGAACGCAGCGACGGGGCGACCGTGAACGAGGCCGTGGCCGGTGACCACACCGTCGCCGTAGCCGCTCTCCGCGGCACCCGGCATCTTGGCGAGCGCGCCGATCTCGACGAACGTCCCCGGGTCGAACAGCATCGCCAGACGTTCGCGTGGGGAGCAGATCCCCTTCGCGGCACGCTTGGCGAGTGCCTTCTCCCCTCCCGGTTCGCGAGCAGCCTTCAGTTTCTGCCGGAGGTCGGCGAGCTTGCCTGCGGTGGTGTCAGTCACGGTCCTTCACTTTCTACGCGACCACGATGTCTCGTTGAAACTACTTCTTACCAAGCTCGCCGAGACGCGTGGCCAGATCTGCGCCGATCTTGGCGATGTAGGGCTCGTCGACGATCGACAGGTGGTCGCCGCCGATGTGGATGATCTCCAGGTCGTCGACGACCTCACCCCACCGGCCGTCCTCGTCGATCTCGGCCCACTGCGGTTCCAGCTCGATCGCACCCGCATGCATCTTGTCCGCGCGGTACAGCACGACCTTGCCGTCGTAGGGTTCCGGCGCGATGTTGCTGAGCACCCGGTTCTCGATGAACGAGGTCCGCTGGTGTTCGATGATGCCGCCGGGGATCTTGGTGCCCGACATCGACATCATCTCCATGATGATCGCGAACTGCCCCTCGTCGTCGGCCTCGACGAGCCGCTCCATCGGGATCGGCACATCCGGGTCGAGGTCGTAGTTGCGGATCGCGAAGTCCTTCCACCGTTCCAGGCGGGCCCGCTTGGTCTCCGGCGTCTCGGTCATGTCCTCACGCGGACGCACGACGTCGATGAGACCGACGAAGGCCACGTCCTCACCGGCTTCCCGGAGAACCTGGGCGACGCCGTAGGCGAGGGCACCGCCGAACGACCAGCCCACGAGCACGTACGGGCCGTGCGGCTGGAGTTCACGCAGACGCGGGATGTACTCGCGCACACGGTCTTCGATGGTTCCCTCGACACCGCGGTCGAAACCGATGACCGGCTGGTCGTCGGGCAGGCGCTTGAGCAGTGCCTCGTAGGCCGAGGTGTTGCCGCCCGCGGGGTGGAAGAGCAGGATCGGGGTCGGGTCGCCCGCGGACGGGTCGTAGACCTTCTTGCCCTCGGGAACCAGACGCAGGTAGCGCAGGAATCCGTCGGTCGACGCCCCGGCATCGAGGTGATCGCGAACGTAGTTCGACATCTCCTCGATGGTCTCCGAGTCGAGGATGTCCTCGACGTCGATGTCGCCACCGGTCCGCTCGTTGAGACGATCGGTCAGCTGCTGGGCCAGTTCCTCCGACAGCACCGGCAGCTTGTTGAAGATGCCGCCGGCGGACTTCTTGGTCACGACCGCGTAGGTGCCGAACGTCAGCCGCTCGGCCGCATCGCGCGGCGGGACATCCGAACCGGCGGCCTCCGCGACCGCCTTCTGCGAGGTGATGTCGGTGGGCGCCTTCACCGGTTCGGGATTGGTGCCGGGTGAGGTCGCGACCGCGACCTCCACGTCCGCGACGTCCTCGGCGACCTCTTGCTTCGGTTCCGGGGACTCCTCGGTGGCCGGCACGGGGGCCTCGTCCTTGGCGTTCTGCTCGTCGATGTAGGCGTTGAGCGCTGCGGTGTCGAGTTCACCTCCGCCGGAAGCGTTCTCGGCGAGGTCGTCGAGCTGGTCGCGATGGGTGACCGCGAACTCGACGAACTTCTGGACATCGGCCAGGTTCGCCTGGCGCATCGCCTGCAGCTGCAGCTGCGGGATGTCGAACTCGTACTCGACGCGGTTCTTGATCCGCACGGCCATCAGCGAATCGAGGCCCAGCTCGATCAGCGGGATCTCGCGCGGCAGGTCCTCGGGGTCGTAACCCATCGACTCGCCGACGATGATCGCGAGGCGATCCCCCACGCTCTCACCGGAATCCGGATTCCACCTGTTGCCGATGTCATCGACGACCTCGTCCTCGACGACCACCTTGTCGTCGGCGAAGACGGCCGGACCGGACTCCGTGGACGCCGCCGGCGCGGTGGACACCGAACCCGCGGCCTCGTCGAGGTCGCCGGTCACGACGGCTTCGAAGAGCAGACGGAAGTTCTTGTCCGCCTTGACGTGCACGCTCACCGACGCGCCGCCCGGATGCGGGCTCAGCGTGGTGGTGACGGTGCCGGTCGTGGGCATCTCGCCGTGCGAGACCGCCGCACCGACGGAGGCGTTGGTCAGCACCTGAGCGGCGGCGGCGTGCACCAGCGCACGCAGGTCGGTGACGGCTGCGGCGTTGACCTCCCACGCGTGGCGTCCGTCGGGCAGCGCGACATGCGAACCCGGGACGGAGCCGGCCGAGCCGCCCGAGGAGATCTGCGCCTTGAGCCAGAACTCCTTGCGCTCGAAGCGGGTTCGCGGGACCGCCGCATAGTCGCCGGTGCCGAACAGCGACGCGACGTCGACCGGGTGGCCGTGCACGTACAGCTTCATCAGCGCGTTGACCAGGCCGAAGCTCTCGTCCTCCTTGCGACGCAGCGTCTCGATGAGCTCGGCGTCGTGCAGGCCGGCCGAGAAGGTCACGGCCGCAACGGAGATCAGGACCGCCGGATTCGGCGACAGCTCCAGGAAGGTGCGGTGACCGTTCTCCACGGCCTTCGAGATGGCCTGACTGAACCACACGCTGTGGCGCAGACCCTTGAGGAAGTAGTCGATGGTGTGGACCGGCCCGTGTCCCGCACGGTAGAACACCTCGCGGTCGACCGAGCTGTAGAAACCGGTGGTGAGGCGCTGCGGCTCGATACCGGTGAGCTCGTAGGCGAGCTCGCCCAGGATCGGGTCCATCTGCGAGGTGTGGCTCGCGCCCTTCGTGGCCAGCTTGCGCCCGAGCTTGCCTTCGCCCTCGGCGCGTTCGACGATCGCGTCGACCTGCGCCTCCGGGCCGCCGATGACGGTGTGCGTCGGTGCCGCGTAGACACAGATCTCGAGGTCGGGGTAGTCGACGAGGACGTCGTTGATGTCCTCGGCGCTGTACTCGACCAGCGCCATCAGGCGGATGTCGTCGCCTTGCAGCATCGACTCGCCCTCGCCCATCAGGCGCGAACGCTGGCAGATGACGCGGGTCGCGTCCTCCAGCGACAGTCCGCCGCTGATGTAGGAGGCCGACGCCTCACCCATCGAATGCGGCACCAGCACACCGGGTTCCGCACCATGGTGGCGGAGAGTGTCGGCCAGCGCGACCTGGATGGTGTAGATGCCGACCTGGCTGGTCTCGATGCCGTAGGTCTGCTCGTCGTCGAGGAACATCTCGGCGATCGAGTAACCCAGTTCGTTCTGGATGTACCCGTCGACGCGGTCGACGTACTTCGCGAAGACCGGGTTCTCGGTGTAGAGCTGCTTGGCCATCTTGCGGTGCTGTGACCCGAAACCCGACAGCAGCCAGACCGCCGAGGCGGCGTCCGGCGAATCCGCCGAGTACACGAGGGGATTGCCCTTGCCGTCGGCGATCGCCCGGACACCGGTGATGGCATCCTCGTGCGAGCGGGCCATCACGACGGACCGAGAGCGGCCGTGGTTGCGGTGTGCGAGGGCACGACCGATGTCGGCGAGCGGGGTCGCCCGCCCCTCGTCGGACTCGAGCCACTCGAGCAGGTCGGCCGCGGTCTTGCGACGCCGCGACGGGAGGAAGCCGGAGATCACCAGCGGCACAACCGAACCCTCGACCGCGCACGGTGCGAAACCCTCGGCCGGATCGACGGCGGTCTCCTCGACCGCCGGCTCGGTGTTCGACGCCTGAGCGGCGAGGATGGCCCGTTCCGCCTCGGTCAGGTACTCGTCCTCGGTTTCGACAGGCTCAACCAGCGGAGAAGACGGCTCAACCAGCGAAGAGTTCCCGGGCAACGATTCGGTGGCCGGGAGTTCGGAAGCCGAGGCATCGACCGGAGCCGCCTCCGGCTGCAGGTCGCTCGGCAGCACCTCGCGGACGACGACGTGCGCGTTGGTGCCGCCGAAGCCGAAGCCGGAGACGCCGGCGACGGCGTGGCCCGAGTAGCGGGGCCACTCGGTGGACTCCGGGATCACCTTGAGGTTGTTGGCGTCGAACTGGATGTACGGGTTGGGGCCGCTGTAGTTGCGCGAACCCGGAATGACCCCGTGCTTCAGCGCGAGCACGACCTTGGCGATCGCGCCGGCCCCGGCCGCCGACTCCATGTGGCCGTAGTTGGTCTTGACCGAACCGAGGAGCATCGGCTTGTCGGCGGCGCGGCCGCGTCCGACGACGCGCCCGAGAGCGTCCGCCTCGATCGGGTCACCCAGAATGGTGCCGGTGCCGTGGGCCTCGACATAGTCCACCGAGCGCGGATCGATCGACGCGTCGGTGTAGGCCGAGCGCAGCACCTCGACCTGGGCCTCGGGATTCGGGGCCGGCAGACCGTTCGATCGACCGTCGGAGTTGACGGCCGAACCGGCGATGACCGCGAGGGCCTCGTCGCCGTCGCGGCGGGCGTCGGCCATCCGCTTGAGCACGACGAGACCGCCGCCCTCGGCGCGGATCATGCCGTCGGCGTCGGCGGAGAAGGCCTTGATGTGGCCGTCCTTGGCCTGCGCGCCGATCCGGTCGAAACCGAGGGTCGCAGCAGGCGTGATCAGCATGTTCACGCCACCGGCGAGGGCGACGTCGGACTCGCCGGTACGCAGGCTGCGGACCGCCTGGTGGATCGCCACGAGCGACGACGAACACGCGGTGTCGATCGCGATCGACGGTCCACGGAAGTCGTAGAAGTAGGAGACGCGGTTGGCGACGATGGCCGTGGAGGTACCGGTCAGCGCGTAGGCCGCGGTGTCCTCGGCGCCCTCACCGAGGCCGAGGGTCGCCAGCAGCTGATAGTCGTTGGTCGACGTACCGATGAACACTCCCACCGGCGCACCCTTGAGGTCGCTCGGCGGGATGTGCGCGTGCTCGAGCGCCTCCCAGGTGAGTTCCAGGGCGAGCCGCTGCTGCGGGTCGACCATCTCGACCTCACGCGGACTCATCTGGAAGAAGTCGGCGTCGAACGACCGCACGTCGTCGAGGTAGCCGCCCTTGATGTTCGACGACTCCAGGATCTCGGCGAAACGCGGATCGGAGGTGAACTCGGTCCAGCGGCCCTCCGGCAGGTCGGAGATGCCGTCGACGCCACCGATGAGCGCCTCCCAGGTCGACTCCGGGGTGGTGCCGGACTTGGGGAAACGGGTCGACAAGCCGACGACCGCGATGTCGTCGTCCGCGCTGCGATCACGCCGCCAGAACGTGTCGGCGGTGTCGTCGAGGCCCTCGTCGGGATCGCCCTCGATGATGCGCTGGGCCAGGGATGCGATCGTCGGATGGTTGTAGACCACCGTCGCGGTCAGGATGACCCCGGTCTTGTCCTCGACGTCGGCGGCGAGCGCCACCGCATCGCGAGAGGACAGTCCCAGCTCTTCCATCGGCCGGTCGACGTCGATCTGGCCGACCGGCACACCGGTCGACTGCGACACCCAGTCGCGCAGCCAGTCACGCAGTTCATCGACGGTGAGGTCACCGGCGGTCTCTCCGGGGGTGGCCTGACCGGTCGAGGGTGCAGTGCTCGCGTCGGCGGTCGCTCCGTCTACCGAACCGGGGGTTTCGAGGGACGAATCGTCGGGCAGATCGGTGCTGCGCGACTCGTCGGTGTTCAGTTCAGACATCGTTTCCAGACTACTGCTCTCGTCGGCACCCGAAACCGGGTGCCGGGTGACTGTTGTGGACGATCACCGACACCGCGGCCGTGAACGGGTGCCCGGCGCGCTATTCCGCCGCGTCCGGGAACGCCGTCTGCTTGTAGCCGCCGCGCAGGCTGCCGTCGATGTAGGCGGCGCGGGTGGCCCGGCGGGCGATCTTGCCCGACGAGGTGCGCGGGATCGAGCCGGCGGGAACCAGCAGGACGTCGCGCGCCATGACGCCGTGACGCTGCGCAATGGCGGCACGCACGGTGTCGGCGACCTCCTGCGGATCGGCCTTGCGACCCGGGCCGCGCTCGGCGACGATGACCAGCTGCTCGGAGGCGTCGTCGGGGTCGGGGGTGTGGCCGCTGCCGGCGAACTCGAAGACCACGGCGGGCAGCTGGTTCGCCGGTACCGAGAAGGCGGCGACGAAGCCCGGACGCAGCGCGGTGCTGGCTTCCTGGGCGCTGTACTCGAGGTCCTGCGGGTAGTGGTTGCGTCCGTCGACGATGACCAGGTCCTTGACGCGGCCGGTGATGTAGAGCTCGCCGTCGAGCCAGACACCGTAGTCGCCGGTCCGCATCCACAGGGCGTCGGCCGGGGCACCCTCGGCATGGCTGTTCTCCGCCAGCGGCGAGACGAGCTTGTTGTGGAAGGTCTCCTCGGTCTCCTTCGGCTTGTTCCAGTAGCCGGCACCGATGTTGAGCCCGTGCAGCCAGATCTCGCCGACGTGTCCGTCGGGCTGCTCCGTCGCCGTCTCCGGGTCGACGATGGTGGCCCATTGGCTCACCGCGACCTGACCGCACGACACCTGGGCGACCGCGTTCGGCGCACCCTCGTCGACGACGGTGAGCTTGCCCGCGTTGAGATCGTCACGGTCGACGTAGATGACCTTCGCCTCGTTGTCGCGCTGGGTCGCGGAGACGAAGAGGGTGGCCTCGGCCATGCCGTAGCAGGGTTTGATGGCGGTCTTCGGCAGGCCGTGGGGCGCGAAGGCCTCGTTGAACTTCTTCATCGAGCTGACCGTGACCGGCTCCGAGCCGTTGATCAGGCCGATGACGTTCGACAGGTCGAGGGTCTCGCCCTCCTTGGGCAGACCGCGCGCGGCGGCGTGCTCGAAGGCGAAGTTCGGGGCCGCGGCGTAGGTCTCCGCGCCGTCGGCGGCCGCGGCGAGTTCCTTGATCCAGCGGCCGGGCCGGCGGACGAACGCCTGCGGGCTCATGATCGTGATGTAGCGGCCGCCGAGCGCGGGCAGGATCACGGTCAGCAGACCCATGTCGTGGAACATCGGCAGCCAGGTGACGCCACGCGCGTTGCGGTCGATCTGGATGGTGTCGGAGATCTGCAGGACGTTCGCGGCGACCGCCTGGTAGGTGATCTCCACGCCTGCGGGGACGCGGGTCGAACCGGACGTGTACTGCAGGTACGCGACGGTGTCCTTGTTGTGGTCCTGGCCCGCGACCGGGGCGACCCAGCTCGACCCCACCGAGTCGGGCACCGCGTCGACGGCGATGACGCGCGGGCGCTCCTTGGCCGGCAGCGGCGCGAAGAAGTCGCGGACCGCCTCGGCGGACTTGGTGGAGGTGAGGATCGCGGTCGGCTTGCAGTCGTCGAGGACGGCGTGCAGACGATCGGTGTGGCCGGGCTCGTCGGGCGAGAACAGCGGCACCGCGACGGTGCTGGCGTACAGCGCGGAGAAGAAGCCGATCACGTACTCGAGCGACTGGGGCGCGAGGATCGCGACACGATCGCCGGGCTTCGTCACCTGCTGCAGGCGTGCGGCGACAGCGCGCAGGCGCTTGCCGAACTGCGCCCAGGTCAGGTCCTGGGCTTCACCGTCACGCTCACGGCTGTAGTCGATGAACCGGTAGGCCAGCGTATCGGCCTGCTCGCGTACGTTCTGCTCGACGTAGTCGACAAGCGTCGCTTCCTCGGTGAACGAGATGTTGCCCGTTTCGTCGAGAAAGTCTTCGAGTTCAGTCTTCAGCATTCATTACTCCTGTGGCCCCCTCGTGGACTCCCCCCACGCGAGTGCAGTTCCCCGGTGACGTCCTTCGGCGACAACACCCGGCGTTTCTGCCATCCACGTCCTGTGCCGACCGCGGGATACGGTAGCGCACGTCCAGTTACCCAACGAAAAAATTGTGATCGTCATGCTCAGCTTTGAAAAAGCGTACGTCGGCTCGGTGACGCACACCCGCGGGTTGACGACCCACCACCTCGCGGTTCACCGGCGAGACAGACGGTCATCCTACTCCCCCTTCAACTGGGCCAGAACGGGCGCAAAGGCGTCCATCTGGGTCGGGAAGACCCCGACGTAGGACATGGTCGTGCGGCGGCGGACCTCACGGATCTGATCCGCGATCTCCTCGAAACTGCCGATCGCGATGTACGGCGAGGACAGCACGTCGTCGACGGTGAACTCGGTGTCGTGCGCGATGTTCGGCGGATAGCCCTGCTCCAGGGCCTTCAGCGCCATCTCGGCGGTTGCCACGCGATCGTCGGTGATCACGGTGACGGCGATGGTCCAGTTCAGCTCGATGTCGTCGAAACGGTCACCCGCGGCCTGGCGGATGCGGTCGACGCGCTCGGCCGTCTTCTCGATGGTCATGTCCGACAACTTCATCTTGCCGTCGGGCGTGGTGCCCGGGGCGACGGAGATGATGTCGGCGTGCTTGGCGGCGAGCGCCAGCATCTTGGGTCCGCCACCGCCGACCGCGATCGGCGGCCGCGGTCCCTGACGGGGTCGCGGGCTGCCCTCGAGGCCCTTGATCTTGTAGAACTCGCCGTCGAAGTCGACGGTCTCGCCGCGCATCAGCCCGTCGAGGATGACGAGTGCCTCGCCGAGCCGACGGATACGGACACCCGGGGACTCGAACTCGATCCCCGCCTTGTCGAATTCTTCCTTCATCCAGCCTGCGCCGATGCCGAGTTCGAGTCGCCCCTTGCTCAGCACGTCGATCGTGGTGGCCTCCTTGGCCAGCAACGCCGGGTGACGCCAGCCGTTGACCAGCACCGAGGTCGCCAGGCGGATGGTGCTGGTGGCCTGAGTCAGCGCACCGAGCGCGGCCAGCGGACCGACCTGGTTGCCCAGGTGATCCGGCACCGCGAACGTGTCGTAGCCGTATTCCTCGGCGGTCTGGGCCAGCTTGACGAACTTGCGGGCACCACCCTCGTCCTTGTTGCCCTCACCACCCGCACCGAATCGGAATGGACGCAGACCGGAGGAGCTGCCACCCGCATCGTTCGGGGGTTGCGTCATCGCTGTCCTCTCCTCGTGTTCCGGCCGTCGAGGGACGCCGTGTGGCATCTCCTGTGTCGATCGCCCGGACGAACGCCGGGCCAGCCCAACACGTTAATGCAGCGTGACGGCCCCGCAAAACGAATCGGTGGTGTTGACAGCAGGGTTACAGCAAGTTGACGGACTGCGGGACACCGAGGGGTCAGCTGTGCTTGGGACGCGGGGCGTCGTCGATGAGGCCCTTGGCCCACGAGTACATCCACTGCGTCGCGGTCTGACCGTCGTTCTCCCAGTGCCGTGGCGTGGCGTACATGGCGTGGATCGGGTTGCTCGCGGCGTTCGCCAACTTCGACACGGCGGCGAGCGGATTGAGGACCGTCGGCGAATCGCAGATGAGATCGCCTGGCGCACATATGGACTCCACACGGTCCTCGAGATCGCCGAATCCCCCGTCGCGCGGACCGGTCATCGTGATGCCCGGGACGATGTTGCCCATGCCGCCGAGCGCGATCTCGGCACCGACACCGTCGGGGCTGGGATCCACGTCGTTCTGCTTGCCGGGCTGGCGACGCCCGTCGGCGATGAGTCCGACCCCGAGAACGAGATCCTGGTCACCGTCGGCGAGCACACCCCGGCCGTTGCCGATGTTGCTGGCGAGATCGCCCGCGATCACCGCCCCCTGACTGAACCCCATCAGCACGTAGTTCGTGAGCGGGCAGCGTTTGTTGGTGTTGATGATCTTGCCGGCCGCACGCTTGTAGCCCTGGGTGCGCGAGACGTTGTAATCGGCCTGACGGTCGGCGAGATTCGTCGGATTCCGGAACTGCGCGGTGTACGGCACCGTGTAGATCTCGGTCCGCGACGAATCGAACTGCTCGGACAGCCCCCGTGAGATTCGCAACATCAGCGAATTCGGATTGGCCGTCGGCGTGTACGGGTCGTCGCCGGCGCTCGACTCCCAGGTTCCGGGGATCACCACCGTCAGCACGTCGGGACAGTCCGCGGGCTGCGCCTCGGGACGTTCCTTCGTCGGAGTCGACGGCTTCCCGGGACCGATCGGCGGCGTCGGTCCGGGCTTCAGCCAGACCAGGACGAGCAGGACGATGAGCACGATCGCGATGACCGCGAGCGCGAGCAGCAACAGGGAGAACTTACCCAACCGCCGGGCGGGGCTCTGCCGAGCGCGGCCCGCGGTGCGTTTGGCCATCACGTCAGCAGTAGTGCTGTTCTGCCGCGCGGATCACCTTGTCCGCCTTGACGTTCGCCTCTTCGACGGTCTTGGTGCCCGGCCCGACCGAGGCGGTGACGAAAGCCTTCACCATGCCCGGATCGGTGCCCTTCTGCCGGGCGCCGCAGACGTACTTCGCCATGGTGAGCGCGACGGAGTTGTCGTTGTCCCCCATGAAGGTCACGTTCGCCGCCTTGAGCGCACCGAGGTAGGCACGCGCCTTGTCGTCGAGCGGCGCTCCGCTGGGACCGGGGAAGCTGTCCGGGACCTTGGTGCTCGGGTTGGGTCCGGTCTCGGGCAGCTTCGAGGTGCCCGACGGCGCGTCTGACACGGCCTTGCTGGGCGACTCGGCCGATGCCGAACCCGGCGCACTCGCGGACGATCCCGCGGCCGAGTACAGCGACGTGGTGGTGACCGGGTTGTTGGTGATCGGTGCACTGGCCGTCGAGTCGTCCGAACAGGCCGAGACCGAGCCGAGAGCGAGAGCGAGGCCCGTCACGGCCAGCACCAGCCGAGCACACTTCGTTGTCATCGCCACTTCCTGTCGAACCTTCTATCCAGCCGGACGCGACGCAGTCGGACACTGCATCGCACGCCCCGTCAGGCTACCGTCCCCGCACACCCCGACGATCCCGCTCACGGGCGCGACCTGCACGAACCACTCGATTCCTCAGCGAAGTCTCAGCAGGTGCACACGTGCGGTCGAGGTTCGGCCCGCACTTGAGGCCCCGATCACTCCAGAACCCGTCACCTCAGAACCCATCACTTCAGAACCTTGCTGCCGTCCTTGGCCGTCCAGGTGATGCGGCCGTGCTCGAAGTAGTTGACCCGACCCTTGCCGTCGCGGGTCGGCTCCTCGTTGCTCAGCGGCTTGCCGAGACGGCCCCCGGGGCCGCCCGCGGCCACATAGGCACCGCCGATGGCGCCGGTGACGATCTTCGGACCCTTCGGACCGGTGAAGATGCGGCCGTTGGCGAAGTCCTGGGCCTTGCCACCGGGCACACCGTAGGACGGGGTCAGGCAGCCACCCAGATCGCCCTTGTTGGCGTCCCAGAGCTTGCGGAATGCACCGTCGACGCGGCAGGCGACCGCATCACGCGAGAGGCCGAGGGCAGCCGCAGCCTGCGGCCATGCCTGCATCATCTCGAACTCCCAGTACGGCCAGGTGTGCGTCCCGGACGGACGGTAGACGGCCTGACCCGGAATTCCCTTGCGGTTCAACTGGATTGCGAACTGCTGAGATGTGACGCGGCTCAGCATCTCCAAGCCCACGCCGGAGTAGTTGGTCGCCAGCATCGGGATGTCCGACGGCTTGTCGTGTTCGCCGACCATGCCGTTGCCCGAGGAGACGTACAGGCTCGTTCCCTGCAGCTTCTCGGCCAGCACGTACGGGTCGTGTTCCTTCCAGGCCGGATCCGAGGGCGGCCCGAACATCTTCATCGAGTCGTAGCCGCCGCCGTCGCGCACCGCGAACTGGATGGCCTGCGGCATACCGAAGGAGCTGAACTGCAGGATGCCGGAGAACGATGCGGCGAACTTGTAGAACCCGGGGTTACGTGCGGCGAGCATCATCGCGGCCGAACCACCCATCGACAGACCCTCGATGCCGCGGACGTCCGTGGATCGCCAGTCGTTCTCGAGGACGGGCGGCAGTTCCCGCATCAGGAACGTCTCCCACTTGTAGTTCTTGCCGCGGTCGGGTTCCTTCCAGTCGGTGTAGAAGCTCGACTCACCGCCGATCGGCAGGATCACGTTGACGTTCTTGTCCTTGTAGAAGTCGACGATCTTGGTGTTGATGATCCAGCCGCTCTGGTCGTCCTGCGCACGCAGACCGTCGAGCATCGTCAGCTGGGGGAACTTCTCCTTGGGCTTGGCGTGCCAGTCACGCGCCAGGAGGATCTGCACCTGGATGTTGGTGTTCATCGACGGCGAGTACACCCAGAGGGCGACCCGGCGATCGGTGTACCAGTAGGTGTTGGTCACCTTGCCGGGCGGGACCGGGGCCGCCGCCGGAGCCGGAGCCGGCGCACGCGGCGAGGCCGGGGGCGCCGGCGCTGCCGAGGTGGGAGGTGCGGCCGGAGAAGCCGGAGCCGGCTCGGCGCCCGCGAGGCCCTGGCCGACGACAAGCGTCACCACGGCCACGATGGCCACCACGACGGCCATCGCCGTTCGCCAGGCCACTCCGACACCGAACGGTCGTGAACCACTGTTTCGCCGCATCACTCTCCAGAACTCCTTCGCCCAAGTACAACGGCGTCCGCACGTCCTGACCGATTCCCCGTCAGTCACAACTGCATCATCAATACCAAACGCCTCAGGAGTTTCTTACACGGGATTGATGCCCGGTGTCCGAACGCCACGCTGTGACTCGTGAGATTTGTGTGACAGTTGATACCGAAAGCAGGTGGAGCTCTGCATGACACGACGACGCCCCGCCCGGGATTCCCGGACGGGGCGTCGTGATGGCCGTGTCAGGCCGGACCGGTGCCGATCAGCGGAAGAATCCGCGGTTCTTGGCGTTCCAGACCATGTCCTGCCAGTAACCCCAGGCGTGGGTGCCGTTGGCGTAGTAAGTCATGAGCGGCACGCCCTGGACGAATGCGGCGGCCTCGAAGGCCTTCGACTGGGTGAACGCCAGCAACTCCAGCGTCGAACCCTTGAACAGGTCGTCGAAGACGTTCGGCAGCGCGTTGTACCGACCGAAGAGCCCGTTGCCGGATCCGACGAAGAGCTTCATGCCACGCATGTTGCCGATGTTCCAGAAGGGATCGTTCTGGAACCAACGCAGGCTCCACGGCGGGCCCCACATCGCGTCGATGTTCCACGGCTTGGGATCGACGTCGAACATGGCCAGACGCAGCGCGGTGCGCATACCGGGTGCGCTCAGGAAGTTGTAGCCCGACAGCGAGCCGGCGCGGTCGAAGTTCTGGCGGTTCTGCGCGCCGATCACGAGGGCGGCATTACCACCCATCGACAGGCCCATGATCGCGTAGCGCTTCGACGGCCCGACGCGGTAACCGCGCCGGTCGAGCTCGCGGACCAGAGTGTTGCTGATCACGCAGTTCCAGCGGTACCGGTAGGGCTGACCATTGAAATTGCTGGGCGCATCCCAGTCCGTGTAGAAGCTGGCGGGACCACCGATGGGTTCGACGACGTTGACGCCGGACTTCACCATCTCCTGGATGTTGGTGTTGATCTCCCAGCCGCTGTAGTCGTACTGGGCGCGCATGCCGTCGAGCATGATGACGGTCTTGTAGTTGCCGGGCCGCTTCCACGCGCGGACCTTCACATTCGGCATCCCGCAGCCGTTGACCCAGAACTCCTGCTTACCGACCTGCGTCCCGCCGATGCGGGCGCTGGCCTGTCCGGCGACGACTCCGGTCAGCCCGACAACTGTCAGCACGGCGACCAGTGCGGCGATCAGCCGGTTACCGATCCGGCCGCGCGCTGGCCTGCTCGCCTGGGTGGCAGCTTCACGCATGTACAGAATCTCCCTCTTCAGCCGGTCGAGCTGCGGATTCTCATATCCCGCCGGTCCGTCCGGTCCTAGTGCGTCTCACATCTCTCGTCGCCGGCGCAGTGCCGGCGCGACGATGGTTACCGAGCCGATCTCGCATGCGATTCGCCGTCGGCGAGCCTATTCGATGCCCCCCGGCGTGACAAACCATGTGATTGCGATCACAACCCCGTCACCGACGGTGTCGCAGCACTCCCGGACACCTCGGTCACGAACGAACTATCGGCCCCTGGGCCCGGGACGTTACCGATCCGAGATGTTCAGTGGCAAGTCCTCAGCACAGGACACGTGTTTTCTGTGCTTTTGCTTGGGTTCGTGTGCCAAGGTCGCGCGCACCCGCGTGAAGGCGGATGTCCGACTATCCCGGATTGACCGGCGGGGGCATCTCCAGACCGCACCGGTCGATCTCGTACTCCGGCTCGCGCTGAATCCGATAGCTGTTGAACGTGAACGCCTGCTTCAGGTTGTGCTTGAAGCGGCTGAACGACCACGGCGCCTCGAAGGAGGCGAACCGGTCCTTGGTCTCGGGGCACTGGAGGGCCACCTGCGCCTGGCGGACGAGGTCCTCGTCGAGGTATCCCGGCAGGACCGGCTTGCGCGGGTACGCCCCGGCCTCGGCGACGACCCATTCGCTCGGCAGGATCTTGTCGTGCCCGATGCGGCCGTCCTCGAGTCGCTCGGTGTGGGCGGCGAGCGGGTACGCCAGCCCCATCTGGTCGATGACGCGGACGTCGAGCGGCGCGTTCATGCTCGTCATGCCTAGGTTGAGGAAGTAGACGGTCACCTGACGCTTGGCGCCCTGAGGCATGACCGCGGGAAGTTGCGCGACGTACCACTCGTCGTAGTTGAACGACGGCAGGATGACGCCGCCGTCCTCGTGGTACTTGTCGATCTTCTCGACCATCGCACTCATGCGCGGGTAGGCGAGGTAGTCCTCGGCGGTCACCGGGTTCTCGTTGCCCATGTTCGTCACATAGAAGCGACGTTCGTCGACGATGCCGCTGCGCCCGATGTCGATGCCGGCGTTGGGCAGCACGTTGGCGTGGGTGCTGATCCCCCAGATGAGGACCGTGACCCACAGTCCGGCCATCGCGACCGCGCCGACCAGACCGGCACGGGTGCGACGGCGTTCGGCCGAGGACACGGTGACGGGTTCCGGATCGTCGTCGATGACGGACTTCTGTGAGGCACGACGCCCGAACACGGCACCGAGGTGCGCGGGGACCGTGAGCGGCACGACCATCAGCGGCAGCAGCGTCACGAAGAGCGGGACGAGCAGCACCCGACCGTGCATGAAGTCGCCGCCCTGACGTATCCAGTAGACGATCAGGATGAGACCGGCGACCACCACGACGGACACGACCGCGGTCGACGACTGCAGTCGAGCCGACAACGCGGCCAGACGCGAGCGCCACGTCACCGCCTCCAGGGAGTCGGTCGGGGTCTCGTCGGCCGCGTCCGCGTTCCGCTTGGCGTCCGCGCGCAGACGGGCACCGACGACCAGGATCACCCCGGCGACGACGGCCACCACGACCGGCAGCACCAGCGCGTAGGGGCCGAACAGGTTGGTCAGATAGGAGAGGCCCTGCTCCCACTTGGCGCCGCTGGCGTCCTTCGCCACCGCGGGGTTGGGGACCAGCAGGGCGTAGTAGCCCATCCGGAAGATCTGGTAGCCCACCGGTAGGGCACCGGCGACGAGGACCACGCCGAGGCGCATCTTCCAGCCCAGGGGCGCGAAGAAGACAAGGACCAGCACGAGACCGCCGAACACGGCGAGCTCGGGACGGACCAGCGGCGCCAGGCCGGCGGTGAAGGCCAGGGCGAGCGTCGCCGCCGCTGCGCGGGGTCCGGCGTGGGGACCGCGCCTCGCCCAGGCCACCAGCTGACACCACAGCACGGCGGCCCAGAAGATGCAGAGACCGTTCTCCAGGCCGCTCGTCGCGAAGTCGCGGGCCGGCGGGATGGCGACGTAGATGATGGCGCCGAACGGGAGGAGCAGGGTCCAGCCGTCACCGGTGATACCGCCCAGACGCCTGCCGTAGAGGCGTGCGCCGCCGTACATGGCGATCGGGATGGCGGCGACCGAGCAGACCAGGGCCACCCAGAGCGCGACGTACTCGAGCTGTCCGTCGGTGATCCAGGCCCAGAACCACAGCAGATAGGTCCACGCCGTCGAGGTGTTGGCCTCGACGCGCTCCCCCGCGTTGAACACCGGTCCGTTGCCGGCGAAGAGGTTGCGCAGGGTACGCAGCACGATCAGGCCGTCGTCGGCGATCCACCGGCGCTGCCAGGCGCCGATCGCGAAGAACGTCGTGACGGCGACGGCGCCGATCAGGAAGCTGACCGCGGCAAGACGACGCCGGGCGCGACCCGCTGACGACTGCGGACGATCCGTGGTGCGGGGATCTACGACGGCGTCGGTTCCGCCTTCCGACCGGACACCGTCAGTGGACTGCAGACCGTCAATTGACTGCATAGACCGCGACACCCACGCATACTAACCAGGCCACGGCCAGCAGCTGCAGTACACGGTCGCCGAGGGCGATCTCCTCGGGTTCGCCCGCCGCGCCACCGTCGACGTCGACGGCGTAGCGCAGGATCGCGACCGTGAACGGCACCATCGACACCGCGTAGGCGACGTTGCTGTCGTGGCCGTTGTCACCGCCCTTGTCGAACGCCCAGAGTCCGTAGAAGATGACCACGGCCGTGGCCGACAGTGTCCAGACGAAGCGCAGGTAGGTCGTGGTGTAGTACTGCAGCGCCTTGCGGATCTTGGCGCCGGTGCGCTCGGCGAGTTGCAGTTCGGCGTACCGCTTACCCGCGGCCATGAACAGCGAACCGAAGGCCATGACCAGCAGGAACCACTGCGAGAGCTCGATCTCGGCGGCCACGCCACCGGCGATCGCGCGCAGCAGGAAGCCCGACGACACGATGCAGATGTCGATGACTGCCTGGTTCTTCAGACCGAAGCAGTAGCCGAGCTGGATGACGAGATAGATCGCGATGACGACCGCGGTCTGCCAGTTCGCGAGGAACGCGACGCCGATCGAGCCGGCGAGCAGCACCGACGCGAGCGCGTAGGCCAGCGGGACCGGGACCACCCCGGCCGCGATCGGCCGGAACCGCTTGGTCGGGTGATTGCGATCGGACTCGACATCCATGGCGTCGTTGACCAGGTAGATGCTCGACGCGGCGAGGCAGAACGCGATGAAGGCGATGCCGGCGTCGGCCAGCACCGACAGCTCGGTGATGTTGCCGGCCGCCAGCGGTGCGGCGAGCACCAGGACGTTCTTCACCCACTGCCGCGGACGGATCGCCTTGATCAGCCCGGTGGTCAGGTTCTTCGGCGGCCCGGCGACCTTCCCGTGCTCGATCGGCTCCTCGCTCATGCACTCTCCCTGTGTCGTGTCACCCGCGCGATGACGGGGGACGCGGCGAGTCGCAGCGGCCCGCCGGGCACTGCGGCCGTGAGGCCGAGCCGCGTCAGGACGCGCGCCGCGCGACGGGCACGTCCTGAGGCCGGAGCATTCCGGGTGGGTTCGAGCAGCACCTTATCGCCCGCGATGACGGCCGCTGCGCCCGCGGCACCGATCGCGGCGCCCGCGGTGACGTCCGTCGGGTAGTGAACACCGAGCACCAGGCGTGACAGGAGCATCGGCGGCACGAGTGCGGCGGGCAGCACCCTGGCGTCCCAGCCCGCCGCCCGGCCGATGAGGATCGCGGCCGCGGTGGTCGAGGTGGCGTGCGACGACGGGAAGCTCAGCTTGCTCGGCGTGGACACCCCGATGTCGATCGCGGGATGTGCCGGCCGCGGCCGGCGCACGATGCGCTTGATGATCACCGACGCCGCATGCGCGCCGAAGGCACCCACGCCGGCTTCGATCCACAGCTGCTGGGAGCGCACGTCGCCGCGGGCACGCGCCAGCGTCCAGCCGGCCCCGGAGATGGCCAGCCATCCCAGCGCGTGCTCGCCGAAGTGCGACAGACCACGCGCCGCCGATCGCACACCCGGACGGGAACCGATGCCCGACTGGATGGCGACGAGGACCTTCTCTTCACCCGCGAGGGGTCTGGGGGCGTGGTCGGCCGGGAGCTTCATCGACTCGTCGACCTCCACCTCGGGACTACTCGATTCCGAAGACAACCGCCCAGCTCTCCTTACTGGTCAACTCACGATGTGCGGCACGGTACTGCTGCTTCATGTCGCCGAACTTCTCCTGAAGCTCCTTGATCAGCGCGAAATGCTCACGTGCGAGAGCGATCATCTTCTCGCGATCACGCTGCCGGTACACCACTCCCCGGCCGTCGGCCGTGGTGACGGTGACACCGTCGACGCGTCCGAGCGAGAACCAGCGCGCCTCGATCGGCGGGTAGTTCGCCTGCGGCACCTCATGATGCCGGGGGTCGGCGGGCCGGGCGTTGTTGACCACCGCGGCGGTCAGCGCCTTGACCTTGCTGATCGGGTTCAGGGGGATCGCCGTACCCAGATGCGTCGCCTCGCCGGACGTCCGCGGCAGCTCGGTCGCCGACGGCAACACCACCGCGTCCGGGTACTCCTTGCGCATCGCCGCGACCTTGGGCAGCGCGGTCGGCAGCAGGCTGCGGATGTGCTCTGGACCGGCGAGGAAGTCGCGGATCGCCTCGTTCTGGATTGCGACGGTCGAATACTCAAGGCACAGAAGATGTTTCGCGGTCGCTTTGGTCATCGACCGCAGGATGCCCTTGATGGGTCCGTCATGGTGGATCGACGCGACGACGAGACGGTTGCGCAGGTGGAAGTACGCCTGCCAGTCGATGGCGTCGTCCTTGTCGCTCCACGCCATGTGCCAGATCGCGATGCCCGGGATGGTGGCCGTCGGGTAGCCGGCCCGAGCCGCGCGGAGCGCGAACTCCCAGTCGTCCCACTTGATGAACAGCGGCATCGGCAGGCCGACGGTCTCGGCGCACTCCCGGGGGATCATGCACATCCACCAGCCGTTGCCCTCGACATCGATCCGGCGATGCAGGTTCTTCGAGTTCTTCCGGTCACGCAGCGGGTGTTCGGAGAAGTTGTGGTCGTACTCGACGAACGGCGCCGCGGTCCACATGAAGGTGTCGCGGCGGATCACCTCACCCATGCAGTGCAGATGACTGCGGTCCTGCAGGTTGAGCATCTGCCCGCCGACGAGCATGGGGGACTTCGCGAATCGCGACATCGCGAGCGCGCGCAGGATCGAGTCCGGCTCGATGGCGATGTCGTCGTCCATGTAGAGGATGTACGGCGAATCGGTGAGTCGCAGCGCCTCGTACATGATGCGCGCGTAGCCGCCGGAACCGCCCAGGTTGCCCTGGTCGAAGATGTGGAGACGATCTCCGAGAGCCGCTGCGGCCTCAGAGTATCCGGGCTCGTCGACCACCTTCTTGGTGCCCTGGTCGGGCATCATGACCGCGTCGATGACCTCGTCGACCATCGGGTCGGAGGTCAAGGCGGCCAACGCATTCACCGCGTCGGTGGGACGGTTGAAGGTCGGGATGCCGACGGTCACCCGCTTGGTGTCGGCGTCGGAGGTCGGTGCATCGATCGGCGAAAACCAACCGGCGGAGACGATCTCGGTGTCGGTGTCGGTGGTGATGTCGAACCAGATCCAGCCACCGTCCTCGAAGGGGCCGAGGTCGAGCTCGAACTCGGCGACACCGCGGCCGTTCTCGTCGGTGGCGATCAGGTCGCCACCGATGCCGATGCGCGAACCGTCGATCTTGGAGCGGTAGAGGTCGACGCGAGCGGTGCCGACCACCTCGACGCGCAGCACCACCGAATCCAGGATGCTCCAGCGTCGCCAGTAGGCGGCCGCGAAGGCGTTGAAGTAGGTCTCGAAGCTGACCTCGGATTCGCCGCCGAGCAGCACCGACGTCCGGCTCGGCGCGTGCGCCCGCCGGTGATTGGAGTCCGACTCGAGCAGGTACAGCGACCGCACGTCGAGCGGCTCACCCGGGCGCGGGAAGATGACGCGCTGCAGAAGGGATTTCGCCTTCGACGGCCCGGTGCCCGCCTCGGGGATCTCGGACTGGTTCACGGGGGTCACCGTCATCTATTCGGCTCCTGCGGGGTCGGCCACCAGCGGCGCACCGTCTCGCAGATGCGGCGCCAGGGTGTTGTCGAACATGGTGAGCGCGCTGGCGATCGCCATGTGCATGTCGAGGTACTGGTAGGTGCCGAGACGACCACCGAACAGGACGTTGGCGGCGGCGGTCTCGGTGCGGGCGAGCTCGCGGTAGGCGGACAGCATCGCCCGGTCCTCGGCGGTGTTGATCGGGTAGTACGGCTCGTCGTCATCCTTCGCGAAGCGGCTGAACTCGCGCATGATGACCGTCTTGTCCGTGGGGTACGAGTCCCGTTCGGGATGGAAATGACGGAATTCGTGGATTCGGGTGTACGGCACGTCGGCGTCGTTGTAGTTCATCACCGGGGTCCCCTGGAAGTCGCCGGTGTCGAGCACCTCGGTCTCGAAATCGAGTGTGCGCCAACCGAGTCGGCCAGCGGAGTACTCGAAGTAGCGGTCCAGCGGCCCCGTGTAGACGACCGGCGCGTCGGGGTTCTGCGCGCGCAGTTCGTCGCGGACGGCGAACCAGTCGGTCGACAGGCGCACCTCGATGCGCTCGTCGGCGGCCATGTTCTCCAGCCACGCGGTGTACCCGTCGACCGGCAGGCCCTCGTACTTGTCGTTGAAGTACCGGTTGTCAAAGGTGTACCGCACCGGGAGGCGGGTGATGTTGCCCGCGGGCAGTTCGGTGGGATCGGTCTGCCACTGCTTGGCGGTGTAGTGCTTGATGAACGCCTCGTAGAGCGGCCGCCCGATGAGGCTGATCGCCTTCTCCTCGAGGTTCTTGGCGTCGGCGGTGTCGATCTCGCCGGCCTGCTCGGCGATGAGCTTGCGCGCCTCGTCGGGCGAGAAGTAGCGGCCGAAGAACTGGCTGATGAGGCCGAGCCCCATCGGGAACTGGTAGGCCTGACCGTTGTGCAGCGCGAAGACGCGGTGCTGGTAGTTGGTGAAGTCGGTGAACTGGTTCACGTACTCCCACACCCGGTCGTTGGAGGTGTGGAACAGGTGTGCGCCGTACTTGTGGACCTCGATACCGGTCGTCGGCTCGGCCTCGGAGTACGCGTTGCCACCGATGTGGTTGCGCCGTTCGAGCACGAGGACTCGTTTGCCCAGCTGGGTGGCCGCCCGCTCGGCGACGGTGAGACCGAAGAATCCGGAGCCGACGACGATCAGGTCATATCTGCTACTGGTTGCCACGGGTCCTCAGGGTAACGGACCCACCCTGAGGATTCGCCGAGCCACGGGGGACGGCGTTCCGTTGCCGGGTACCGCCGCGTGCCGCGGTGCCCGACATCACCGACATCGTGGCGGTGGTGCCCGCCCACAACGAGCGGGCACTCCTCCCCTCTTGCCTCACCGCACTCGACGCCGCGGTCGCGGGAATTCGAGTATCGGTGCAGGTCATCGTCGTGCTCGACTCCTGTGACGACGACTCCGCCGGGTCGGGTGCCGACGCTTTCGTCGGCATCATCACGCCGGACGGCTTCGACGGATGGCCGCCGGGCACCGCGACGACGTTCGCCCGCGGCTACGACGCCCGGCCCGGGCACCAGAACGTGCACGGAGCGAACCTGGGGGTGCGTGCGAGCGCCTACGCCGCCCGGGAGCTGGCCACCGCCAGTGAACGGCGATCACTTCGCCGTCCGGGGTGAGTGCGGCGGGAAGCCGGGCGATCAGCCCGGCGGGTGCGTCGAGGAGTATCCGCAGTTCGGCGACGACGTCCATGCAGCTCTCGCCAGATCGCCGCTGATCGCCTCGACGTCATACTCGGACGCCGGCTTCCGACTCGATGTTCTCCGATCGTCACCCGAACGGTCGGTTGCGCAACGAGAAGGACTCGTCGATTCCACGGAGTTATACGATCCGGCATAATGAGTACCTCGACAATGGGTGTTTTCTTTCCTGCGCTCAGCTGTCGGTCCAGCTGAGACGCGTGGAACGCGGTCTCACTAGGAGGCAGGAGTGACCGAGTTGGCGGATTTCGGAGCGCAGATGACGCGCATCGCCGGCGAGATGCGTAAACAGAGTGACGACACCGAGACTGCAGTGCGTGCGATGACCAAGTATGCGGTCGATGCGATCCCCGGCGCCGAATACGCGTCGGTCACGCTGGTGTCCGGCGGTGTGATCGAGACACCCGTGATCGTGGGCGACCTGGGCGGTGAAGCCGACGATCTGCAGCGCCGGCTCGGCGAGGGTCCGTGCATCCGCGCAGCGATCGACGACGTGACCGTGTGGATCGACGACTTGCACACCGACGAGCGCTGGCCGCGGTTCGCCGCCGCCGCAGCCGACATCGGAATCCGCTCGATGGCGTGCTTCTTCCTCTACATGGATGGTGACGACTTCGGCGCGCTGAACCTGCACAGCACCCGACCTCATGCGTTCACGTCCGAAGCACGACTCCTCGGCGAGCTGTTCGCCGCTCACGCCGCCACCGCGTTCGGCGCCATCCAGGAGAAGCAGCAGCTTCGAGCAGCACTCAGCTCGCGCGACATCATCGGTCAGGCCAAGGGCATGATCATGGAGCGCTACAAGCTCGACGCGAACGAGGCCTTCGCACTACTCGCCCGCCTGTCTCAGGACACCAACACCAAACTGGTCGACGTGGCGGCCCAGATCGTCGTGGCGGGTCCGGAGACCTCCTAGCGCAGTTCGTCTTCCGCCGGGAATCCCAGCACCGGGATGCCGCCGCGTTCCTGGAATCGCTCGAGACCCTTGCCGGCGAGGGCGCGTGGCCCCGTCGCGGGCGTGAAGAACATCATGCCCTTCTCGAAGATCTGCGTGACGCCCGCGGCGTCGGGGGTCAGGGTCGGGAGTCCGATCGCCTGTCCCAGCGGTCCGGTGATCCCGCCGAGGTCGGTCACCTTGCCGTCCATCGCCGACGTGGCGAGCTCGAGGAACTGTGACGTTCCGGGGATGATCTGCTCGACGAACTGGCCGAAGCTGCCGAAGTCGAGTCCCTGGGATGGCCCGGAAGGCCCGGTGGGCGGCTTGACGACGCGCGGCGCCGGTTGCCCCTGCACCGTGAACCAGGACGACTTCAGTTTCAGCTTGGTGCGCGCCTCTTCGCCGGTGACCTCGGCGGTCCCGCCGGAACCCACCGCGCGCACCTTGAGAGCGCGGCCGTGTTCGGCTCCGAGTCCGTTGGCCTCGACCACCTCGAAGCTCCGGAGAGCCCCGACGCCGAAGGCGGCGCCGATGCTGCCGGCCGACACGGTCGCGGTCCAATTGTGGTTGGGCGAGACCGTGTCGCCCTCGTCGGGCACGGCCGGGAACCGGCCGCCGGCCGAGAAGCCACCCGTCGAGGCGGAGAACTCGGTGAACGCCGGCTGCCCGTTCTGCAACAGGATCTGGCCGGCGGTCGCGTCGGCCGCGACATTCGTCCGGCGGTCCTCGCCGGCCACGCCGCCGTAGACCTGGGAGTTCTGGGTGTCGTCGATCTTCTTGCCGCCGGCGATCGCGGCGAGCGCATAGGTCCGCGCGGCGACGGCCTGCGCCTGCAGAGCCGCGGCGCCGCCGGAGTCGGCCCAGGCCGGCAGGCTCTCCCGCGGGATGACGCCCTTGACGTAGTCGTCGATGTGGATGCGGTTGACCACACGTCCACCTTCGAGGCCGAGTGCACCTCGGTAAGCCTTCTCGGAACCACAGAACTTGAGGAACTCGGCCGCGGGCCGGTTCGGCAGCATGCTCAGCGGTTCGACGAACGATGCCGGAACGGAGCGGATCGTGCCACCGCCGCAGCCGCTGCGGATGGTGGCGGTGCCCCCGGACAGGCTGACCGCCTGTCCGGGAGCCACCGTCTGACCTCCGACGCGCATTCCGGCGTCCGCATGCACATTCACCGAGTTCTGACCCGTGAGGGCCACGTTGATCTCGGGCCTGTCCACCTTCCCCGCGGTGGTTCCACCGTAGAAGTGGCGCAGGATCTGCTGTGCCGACCAGCCCTTACGGGCGTAGCCGTACGCACCCCATTGCCCCATTCCGCGGCCGTGGCCATGACCATGTCCGATCAGCGTCACCGTCGACCCGACCGAGAGTTCGACCCCGGGGGTCGATTCCGTTGAACCCGCAGCTACGAGTCCACCGGCCAGCAGTGCGGGCGCGAGCCCGGCCGCAGCCCAGGTCAGCAACTTTCCGTGGGTCCGTGCGGGCCGGGAACCGGTCGCCGGCCTTCCCGGCAGGAGCCGTCTGGATCGGGCTTTGTTCACTGCAGAACACATCCTTCGGTCGCGACGACAACAGCCCCGGGAGTTCCAGCGAAACCGCAACTCCCGCACTTCCGTGACTGATGTGACGATTGGGACATAAGTGACACTAGTGAACCTCCTTCGCGTTCACCAAGCCGAGCTGATCACAACCGGATCACGAGTTGTGACCGCGATCGTGACCTCATGCATATCACCAGTAACACCAGCCTCAGAGGTAACAAGAATGTCACGAGTGCCCCGCCGTCGGCGTGTGTCGTGTCGCCGAGCTCCGATCCGCACCACGATGGCGGCCGACACCGAGCACGCCTCGACGCCGCCCGGCGCACGAGGCTGTGCACGTCGCACCGATGACCGGACACCCGGGCGAGGAGATCCCCTGTGCGTTACCCCCGACCGAAGCACTCGATCGCTCTCGCGGCCATCGCCGCGGCGGTCGTCGCGAGCCCGTTCGCGGTGATCGCGAGCAATGCCGGCCCACCGGCCGGTGACACCCGACTCGTGGACAACAAGCAGAAGATCGCGAACACCGAGATCGAGCAGGTGCCGCTGCGTGAACTGCCGGCTGCCATCGTCGACGTCGCATCCTCGGGTCTCGGGGCCGCCGGCGTGAAGCTCCCGCCGATCGACCCGGACGCCTTCCCCGTGCCGGACCTCACGGTCCCGCTGCCCAAGGGACTCGTGCCCACCACGGGCGAGTCGTCGGCACCGAGCGCTTCCGGATCGAGGACACCGGAGGCGACGACCACCTCCCCCGACTCACTCCCACGGACGAAGACGCGGTCGGTCCCCGACTCCGCCCCGACGAGCACCACCTCGCCACCGGTCACGACGATGCGGGACGGGCGCGAGGTCGGCGCGGCGGTGACGCACATCGTGCGCGAGGACCCCATCAAGATGGTCGCCTTCACCTGGGACCGCCCCGTCGACGTCGACCTGAAGCTGCGTGCGAGGCAACCCGACGGGACCTGGAGCCCGTGGACGGTCCTGGAGCAGATCTCGAAGGGCGGTGTACCGACCGCGGACAAGCCGGCGGGCACCGAACCGGTGTGGGTCGGCGACGCGCGTGAGGTACAGGTCGCCGCGTCCAAGGACGGTCTCGCGATTCCGGCCGCCGAGACACAGGGCGGCGACCTGGCCCAGCTGGCCGTCGGCTCGGCGAGCGAAGTCGTGACGAAGCTGGCCGAGACCGCTCTCAACACTCTGAAGGCGACCCTGATCAGCCCGGAGGGTCTGCTGTCCCTGGGTTCGTCACTGCTCTCCCCGCTGACCGGCGGACCGCAGGTGGTCGCGCGTCAGCAGTGGGGTGCCGACGAGGGCATCCGCTGCTCGCAGCCGGTGTACTCCCCGCAGCTGAAGGGCGCGATCGTGCACCACACCGCCGGCAGCAACGACTACACCCCGGCGCAGTCGATCGAGATCGTGCGCGGTATCTACGCGTATCACGCACAGAGCCTCAACTGGTGCGACATCGGCTACAACGTGCTCGTCGACAAGTACGGACAGATCTTCGAGGGAGCGTTCGGCGGACTGGACCGCAACGTGGAGGGCACTCACACCGGCGGGTTCAACAAGGACACGGTCGGCTTGTCGTTCATCGGCAATCTCGAGGAGGTACCGCCGACCGCCGCGGCGGTCGCCGCGGCCGGACGCTTCCTGCGCTGGCGCCTCGGCAAAGCCGGTCTCAACCCGGCCGGCACCGCGACCCTGATGTCAGAGGGATTCGCCGGCACCAAGTTCGCAGCCGGAACACAGTCCAGCCTGCCGATGATCTCCGGCCACCGCGACTACAACAGCACCAGCTGCCCCGGCGTGCACGGGTACGCGGCACTCGCCCAGGTCCGTGCGCTCGCCGGTGGTGCTGCCGCACCGGCACCGGAGTCGACGCCGCCCGCTGAACCGGGAGCACCCGAATCGGCCCCCGCGCCCACCCCCGAACAGGCACCCGCACCCGCCCCGGAGGCAGCACCGCCGGCAGCCTGACCAGCGCGAACCGAACGATTCAGGCGAACCAGCGTTCGAGGACCCGGGCGACGCCGTCGTCGTTGTTGCCGACGGTGACCTCGTCGGCGGCGTCGAGCGCGGCCTGGTGGCTGTGTCCCATGGCGACACCATGACTCGCCCAGCTGAGCATCTCGACGTCATTGGGCATGTCGCCGAAGGCGATCAGTCCGTTGTCCGGCAGACCGGTGGCCTCACAGAGACGCGCGAGTCCGGACGCCTTGTGCGTACCGGGCACCGACAGTTCGACCAGGCCGTTGTCGGTGGAGAAAGTCACCTGGGCGAGGTCGCCGACAAACGGCTGCAGCCGTCGGGCCATCTCGCCGCTCGGCATATCCGGTTTGCGTACGAGCAACTTCACCGCAGATTGGCTGAAGACCTCGTCGTCGCCGACCTCGACGTGGTCCGGGTTGAGCCAGGCGTGTTCGTAGCCCGCACTCGCGACGAACGGGGCCGTCGCGGCGTCGTGCGCGGATCGGCCGGCACGTTCGGCGGCGATCCCGCATCCCGGGATCTGCTGGTAGGCGATCTCCCCCAGCTTTCCCAGGACGTCTGGTTCGAGATTGGCCGACCACAGCACCCGGTCGTGCTCGACGTCGTAGATGATGGCGCCGTTGGCGCACACCGCATATCGGACGAACGCATCGGTTCCGGCGAACTGGTCGGTGATCTCGGCGATCCACCGGGGCGGGCGTCCGGTCGCCAGCACGAACTCGACACCGGTCGCGCGGGCCGCCGACAACACGGACACGGTCCGCGACGACACCCGGTTCTCGTCGTCGATGAGCGTTCCGTCCACGTCGCTGGCGATGAGGGTGGGTGGACCGAATGTCATCTGTTTCCTCTGTCTCGGGGTTGTGCGGTCTCGCGTTGTCGTCGGGCGGCCTTGCGGGCCCGGGCCTCGGCCTTGCGGAGCGCTTCGTCTGCTTCGATGACGGCGGCCTCCGGCGGCGTCGGGGCCGAACCTCCGAGCCGTGACGGCACCCAGAACTCACCCGCCGGATGCGGGCCGTAGGCGTCCTGGACCTCGAGAAGCATGGAGTTCATCGTGTCGCGCAACCGCAGCGTTTCGCGTTCGGGCTCCTCGGCGGCGTCGACGGTGAACGGCAAACCGTACCGGACGTGTACCGGTAGCCGGCTGCGACCCATGTTCCGCGCACCGCCCTTGGTCCACTGCCGGTGGGCGCCCCACACGATCGCCGGGACGATCGGGACGCCGGCCTCGGCCGCCATCCGCACCGCCCCGCTTTTGAACTCCTTGAGCTCGAAGCTGCGGCTGATCGTCGCCTCGGGGTAGACCGCGACGATGTGACCGTCGCGCAGGCGCCCGAGCGCCGCACGGTAGGCGTCGGCACCGCGGGATCGGTCCACCGGAACCGTCATCGTGTGGTTGACCAGGAATCGCATGATCGCGACGTCCATGACCTCGGACTTGATGAGGAACCGCGTGCGCCGGCCCGCACGCTGGACGCCGAGCGCGGCCGGGATGAAGTCGACGTAACCGGTGTGGTTGACGCACAGCACGGCACCGCCGGTCTCCGGGATGTTCTGGACCCCGGTGAAGTGCAGGTCGAGGCCCTGGGCGCGGACGAGCGTGTTCGCGATGATCTCCAGGGTCCGGTAGACCGGCTCCCGGTGTCGACGCGCCCCGCTGCTCATGCCTGCAAGGTTAACGGTCAGGGAGTGTCGCGCTGAGCGCGCTTCGCGGCCCGTTCGGCCTGTTCCTCGGCGTCCATGCGGTTGGCCTCCTCGAGGGTGGGCGCCGACCCGCCGAGGCGTGCGGGCACCCAGAACTCCCCCTTGGGGTGTTCGCCGTAGGCATCCTGCAGTTCGAGCAGCTTGGCACTCATGACCTCGTGCAGCTTCGCGGTAAGGGCGTCGGGGTCTCCGGTGGGCTCGAGCGGTTCGCAGACCCCGATCGAGATCGGGTAACCGGTGCGGCCGAGCCTCTTCGGATGCCCCTTGGTCCACACGCGCTGGGCACCCCAGATGACGGTCGGGATGATCGGTGCACCGGATTCGAGTGCCATCCGCGCGGCACCCGACTTGAACGCCTTGAGCTCGAAGCTGCGGCTGATCGTCGCCTCCGGGTAGACGCCGACGAGTTCGCCGCGCTTGAGATAGTCGACGGCCGCCCGGTAGCTGTCCGCACCCGCCGTCCGGTCGACGGGAATGTGCTTGAGCGAGCGCATGATCGGGCCGGAGATCTTGTTGTCGAAGACCTCCTTCTTCGCCATGAACCGCACCTTGCGACGACCCTGCAGGTGTGCCGGGATGCCGGCGTAGGTGAAGTCGAGGTAGCCGGTGTGGTTGATCGCGACGACGCCGGGCCCCTCGGCCGGGACATGCTCGACGCCCGACACCTTGAACTTGAGACCTTCGGCGAGCCAGAGCAGGCGCGCGGTGGTGATCACGGCGTCGTAGACGGGTTCCATGCCGCAAAGCTTAGCGATCGCGCTCCCGGTACAGGTCAGGCGTCGGTCGCACCGATCCGGGTGACGGCGAACACCAGGTCGACGGCGGCGTCGGAGAGTTGTGCGGGCGTCAGGGCGAGCCGGCCGTCGATGTGGTCGAGGTAGAGGGCCACGAGCGCACCGGTGAGCGCCGAGGAGATCACCGCGAGGCGTTCGGGGGCGAGCGAGTTCTCGTCGGCGACCATGCCCAGGACGGTTTCGACGAATCCGGGAACGGTGGCCGCGCGATGTGCGCGGAGGACGTCGTCGGCGAGCGGTTCGCGCAACAGGATGCGGGCCCGGCCCGGGTTGTCCTGGAAGAACTCACGGAAGACCTCCAGCAGGGCACGCACGCTTCCCCGGAGGTCGGCGGGCCGCTCGATGCCGGCGATCTGGGCGAGGAGCTGTTCGGTGACGCGGTCGTACACCGCGGTGACCAGCTGCTCGGTCGACTCGAAACTCTCGTAGAAGTAGCGCGGACTCAGGTTGGCCTCGCGCACGACCGCCCGCATCGTCACCGCGCCGGTGCCGCCGTTTCCCAGCAGGGTCTCGGCGACGGCCAGCATCTGCTCGCGCCGGTCGGTGGACCGGTCCTCGAGCGTCTGCCCGCGCCACAGCTTCCCCGAACTCATCTGAACATCGTCGCATCCCGGGCCGTTGTGTCCATTGACATCACCTGATTCAACATGAATCATGCGATTCATGTTCGATGAACAAGCGTTCCAGGAAGCACTGGCCCGACCACGCCTCGCCAAGCCAGCACCCGAATACCTCGACGCCAACCGCGGGGTGGAGATCCGGGCCATCTCCGAACAGGAGCTGCAGCGGTCGACCATCGAGTGGTTCGATGCCTTCGACAAGAAGCTCGTCCACCTGAGCGACGTCCACGGCACCGACCTGTCATGGATCATGACGTGGGCCAAGAAGTACTGGTGGAGCTTCCTGGTACGCGACATGAGCGTGAACGACGAGCTCTACGCACCCGATCTCCGATACACCGACGTCACGACCTTCGGCCGCACGATCGTCGGCATCGACGATTTCGTGACCTACAACTTCGCCTTCTTCGACGCCATCCCCGACTGGCGCTACGACCCCCTCCCCGACCAGGTCTACGTCGACGTCCAGCCGGACGGAACCGTGCGCACGGTCATCCGGTACATCGGCAGCGGCCACTTCAGCGGCGCGCTGCGGATGTATCCCTACGACGAGTCGGCGCCGACCATCTACGGCGACGGACGGTTCATCCAGGCACCCGCGGTGGACCGGTACCACTTCAACGCCGACGGCCTGATGGAAGAGGGCGAGACGCTCTACGACTTCATCGACGCCGTCCAGCGCGCCGGGATCATGCCCCGCGATGACAGCAGGCTGGTCCGCTCCCTGTTCGCGGCGTCGAAGCTGCCGCCCTGAAGCGGCTCAGGAGGTAGTGAGACCCGTCACGCGGGCGCCTCGTCGGGACTCATGGCCCACGCCACAGGAAAAGGCGGCTCGATACCCTGGAGGCCTGAAGTGCTCGCCGCGGCAGCCCCGCGCACACCAGGAGAGGCCCCTACGTGCAGATCACCAGCATCGGTCATGCCGGTTTCCACATCCAGACCACCGCCGGATCGATCCTCTGCGACCCGTGGGTCAACCCGACCTACTTCGCCTCATGGGTGCCGTTCCCGGACAACTCGGAGCTGGACTGGAAGACGCTCGGCGACTGCGACTACCTCTACGTCTCGCATCTGCACCGCGACCATTTCGACGAGCGCAACCTACGCGAGAACGTCAACAAGGACGCGACCGTCCTGCTCCCCGACTACCCGGTGCCGGACCTGCGTCGTGAACTCGAGAAGCTCGGCTTCACCAAGTTCGTCGAGACCACCGACTCGGTGAAGACGACGGTGACGAACGACAAGGGCTCGCTCGACGTCATGATCATCGCGCTGCGCGCCCCGGCCGACGGGCCGATCGGCGACAGCGGCCTGGTCGTCTCCGACGGCGAGACGGTCTGCTTCAACATGAACGACGCCCGCCCGATCGACCTCGACGTCATCGACGAGGCCTTCGGTCACGTCGACGTCCACCTGCTGCAGTACTCGGGCGCCATCTGGTACCCGATGGTCTACGACATCCCGCGGAAGTCCAAGGCCAACTTCGCATCTCAGAAGCGCCAGCGCGGCATGGACCGTGCGCGGTCGTACATCGAGCAGGTCGGTGCGGCCTGGGTCGTGCCGTCGGCCGGCCCGCCGATGTTCCTCGACGAGGACTTGTTCTACCTCAACGACTTCGGCTCCGCCGACACCGCCGACGACACCTCGATCTTCCCGGACCAGGAGACCTTCCTGGAGCAGATGCGCATCCACGGCACCGACGACGGCGAGAAGCACCGCGGCCTGATGATGGTGTCGGGTTCGGTTGCCGACTTCAGCGGTTCGACGCTGAACGAGGTCACCCACCCCTATGCACCCGCCGACGTCTTCGGTGAGAACAAGAGGGCCTACCTCGAGCGGATGAAGGAGAAGTTCGCGCCGGTCATCGCCGCGGACAAGGCCACCTGGGCGCCGGCCGAGGGCGAGCCGCTGATCGGCGCACTGCGCGAGCTCTTCGAGCCGATCATGGCCCAGTCGGATCTCATCTGCGATGGCATCGGCTATCCCGTCGGGCTGGTGATGACCCCGGGCGGCGGTCCCGCGAACGACGCCACCGAGACCGTCGTGCTCGACTTCCCCAACCGCATCGTGCGGGAGCCGAAAGAGGGAGAAGGCAAGTACCGCTACGGCTTCCGCATCGCCACCGAACTCGTGCGCACCGTCCTCCGCGACAACGAGCCGGACTGGGTGAACACCATCTTCCTGTCCACGCGCTTCACCACGTGGCGCATCGGCGGCTACAACGAGTTCCTCTACACCTTCTTCAAGTGCCTGACCGACGAGCGCATCGCCTACGCCGACGGCTGGTTCGCCGAGGCCCACGACGACTCGGCGTCGATCGTCAAGGACGGCTGGGAGATTCAGCGTCGCTGCCCACACCTGAAGGCCGACCTCGGCAAGTTCGGTGTCATCGAGGGAGAGAAGCTCACCTGCAACCTCCACGGCTGGCAGTGGGACCTCACGTCGGGGCGATGCCTGACGTCGAAGGGTCACGAACTGCGCGCGGAGCGTCTGGGGAACTGAACCGTCCCGGACGGGACCGCGGGACATGTTTACCGATCGGACGTCGAGGCAACGCTGCACAGTGGTCGCACCGACGTACAGGCGGGAGTTCCATGACCCACAACGATCTGACGGTCACCATCGGCCGCGAGGAATTGGTCGTACGACAACGCTGGGAAACGGCGAGCATCGCCAACGACGCGCTCATCGCGATCTGGTTCGTCATCGGCAGCATCCTCTTCTTCTGGGAGGACACGACACTCGCGGCCACCTGGTTCTTCCTCGTCGGAAGCATCCAGTTCCTGGTGCGCCCGGTTATTCGTCTACGCAGGCGCATTCATTTGCGTCGGTTGCGGGGCGACCGCTACACCGACGACGCCGAGGACTATTGACGGTCGCCGATCGTTCGGCTCGATCAGCTCGCCACGATCTGCGGCGCGAGGATCTTGATCATGTGGTTGCTCCACCGGAGCTGACGCAGGGTGTCCGGGTGACAGTCGGACACCATCTCCAACAGATCGTGGTTTTTCAGCGCCTGCGCACTCTGTCCGAGCATGACCCAATCGATCGACACGCCGGCCGTCGTCTGATGGAGTCGGCGTAGGTCGACGAGGAGGAGCATCCCGGGTTCCGGTCGCCGACCGAGCAGGTCGCTGATCTTCTCCTGTGCGGAGCCCGTCCGCGCGGTGGTCCGCGGCTCCGGGTCCAGGTCGACGCCCAGCGCGGATGCCGCGTCGGAGATCCGCACGAGGTGTTCGCGCGACCAGCGCGCGAGGTCCTGGGCGACGTGATGGACCTCGTGATCGGCGGCGTGGCGGTGCGCGAGTGTGTCGAGGTCGACGGCCAATGCTCGTTCGGCCCGGTGCAGTTCGCGAAGTACGAGTCCGAGTTTCGTCATCGGCCATTCTCCTTGTCACGCGATACCCGCGTCAGCTTCGCCGCGCCGGTCTTGAAGATGGGCTGTTTGGACGCCGGGTCCCAGTCGGTCAGGGTCAATTCATTGGCGGCACGTTCGTGCGCGGTGTCCGCATCGGCGCCGGCATGGCCATCGATGTCCCAGTAGCCGTAATGGAACGGCACGAACAGAACGCCCGGACGAATGTCGGTGATGCGCACCGTGGCGGTGATCGCGCTTCGGGGGCTCGAGATCTCGACGAGATCTCCGTCGCCGATCTCGCGCTCGGCGGCATCGTGTACCGAGAGTTCCACCCACACGTCCGGCGCGGCGTCGTTGAGTTCGCTCGCACGTCCGGTCTTGGTGCGGGTGTGGAAGTGGTAGACGGTCCGCCCGGTGATCAGTGCGAACGGATAGTCGTCGCTCGGTTGTTCATGCGGTGGAATGTACTGAGCTGCTTTGATGATCGCGCGCGCATCGGGATTGAGCGCACGATACTCGGTGGGTTCGAGTGGCGTGCCGGTCACCAGGTCCTTGCCGTAGGCCTCGCAATAATCTGGTGCGCTCCAGAACTTTCCGTTCGCGTAGAGGCGCTCTGTCCCCTCGGGGGCGTCTTCGTTGCATGGCCACTGGACTCCGCTGCGCTCACGGAGCATCTCATACGACAGGCCGCTGTAGTCACACGGCCGCCCCGCACTGCACCGACGCCACGCGTCGAAAGCGCTTTCGGCATCTCCCCACTGGGGCAACGAGTTCCCGTCGCGGTCGCGGAAGTCCATCCGCCGGGAATAGTCGAGGAAGATGTCGAGATCGGCCCGGGCCTCGCCGGGCGGGTCGATCGCCTTCTCCGACAGATGCACCGTGCGATCGGCATTGGTGAACGTACCCGTCTTCTCGCCCCAGCCCGCGGCGGGCAACACGACGTCGGCGAGTTCGGTGGTCTCGTTGGCGAACATGTCCTGCGCCACTACGAACAGACGCTCCTGTGCCAGGATTGATCGCACCCGCGGCAGTTCCGGCAGGGAGACAGCAGGATTGGTCGCCGATATCCACAGCATGCGGACGGTTCCCTGTTCGGCGTAACGGAAGATCTGCATCGCGTGAGTGGGCGGGCCGTAGTGCGGGATCTGGTTCTTGTCGATGTTCCACAGCTCCGCCAGCTCGGCGATGTGATCGTCGTTCGACCAGTTGCGAAAGCCTGCGAGATCTCCGTCGGCCCCGCATTCGCGCGTGTTCTCCGCTGTCGGTTGCCCGTTCATCTGCAGCAGACCACACCCCGGGCGTCCGAGCATCCCGCGGATGAGGTGCAGGTTGTTGACCTGGACCGAGGCCGCGGTTGCCTGATGTGACTGGTAGAAGCCTTGCAGCACCGTCGACATGAGCCTCTCGGCGGTCCCGAGAACGCGAGCCGCGTGCCGAAGGTCGTCGGCCGGGATCCCACAGATGTCGGCGACGACCTCCGGCGTGTACTGCTCGACCCGCTGCCGGAGTTCGTCGAAACCCACTGTGTGCGAATCGATGTAGTCCTCATCGATCCACCCGTTGGTGATGATCTCGCGGAGCAGCCCGTTCATCAGCGCGACATTGGTGCCGGGCAGCGGCGCCAGGTGGACGGCGGCGTGCCGCGCGACCGGTGTCGGACGAGGGTCCACACAGACGATTCGAGGCGGGTTCGGGCCGGCAAGGCGGTCGAGGATGCGCATCCAGGTGACCGTCTGGGTCTCCGCGATGTTGTGTCCGAACAGGGCGATGACGTCGGCGTGATCGATGTCGGCGTAGCTGCCCGGCTGGCCGTCGCTGGCGAAGGATTCCTTCAGGGCTTCCGCCGCGGTCGCCGTGCACAACCGGGTGTTGCCGTCGAGGTGGTTGGTCCCGATCGCGCCGTGGGCGATCACACCGAGCGTGTAGTACTCCTCGAGGAAGAGCTGTCCGGAGGTGTAGAAGCCGATGGACGACGGCCCCCGCTCCGCCAGCAATTCACGGGAACGGCTCACGATCCGTTCCATCGCCGCGTCCCACGAACATTCGACCAGGACGCCGTTCTCCCGGATGCGCGGTCGGGTCAACCGGTCGCGGGACGAATTCGCCTGCCACCCGTACAGGTCCTTGATGTCGACGCGTCCGTGGTTCACGCGGTCGTCGGCCCGGCCGCGAACACCGACGATGCGGTCGTCGGCCACCGCGATGTCGAGGCCGTCACCATTGGAGTGCAGCACCGACGCCGTTCGAACCCACCGGTCGACGGTCTCCGTGGAGACCCCGTCGGCGAGGTGCTCGTCGACCCGGGTGGGCCAGTCCTCGCCAGGACCGTAGGGGGTCCGCGGCCCCCAGGGATCACTGATTCTGCTGGTTACCTCGTCGCTGGTCACGTCTTGACGGGTACCCAACGGCGGCGGTTTCATTCCGATGGACGCCGGGTACGCGATTTCCATCTGCAATCGACAGGAAGAAGTCCAGTGACCACCGTGACCGAGATACTCGAGTCCCATCCTGTACGCGACGACATCGACAATGCTGCGCTCGCGGCCTGCATCGAGGCATGTGCGGAGTGCACGCAGGCCTGCACCTCATGTGCGGACGCATGTCTCGGCGAGAGTGGCGTCGACCAGCTCGTCGAGTGCATCCGATCGGATCTGGACTGCGCCGACCTGTGTTCGATCACCGAACGGGTGCTCCTCCGACGCACCGATGCCAACGTCGCGGTGGTGCGGGAGACGTTGGAAGCGTGCGCAACCGCATGCCGTGTCTGTGCCGAGGAATGTGACCGGCACGCGGACATGCACCAGCACTGCAGGATCTGCGCGGACGCGTGCCGGCGCTGCGAGGAGGCCTGCCGCACACTGCTCGAGGTGCTCGGCTAGCACGACCCTGCGCTCGGCCCAGGATGCTTCGGCACAACCGCCGAAGTCGAACCCGACAATGAGGAGAGAAGATCATGGCTCAATACCGCGTCGTGGATTCCGACGAAACAGTCATCGAGGAGAAGAGCTTCGATGACGCAACCAGTGCCTACGACTGGTTCAAGACCGTCGCCGCGCCCGATGACAGCCTCGGCACCGTCATGCAGGTCCACGACAATGGCGAGTGGAAGAACTTCGAGGTGTCCGACGGCGGCACCAACAAGCATCCGTCCGCGGACGCCTAACGTCCGGCGAAACGGCCGTTCAAGAAGGTCAGGGCCTCGACACTCCACGGGATGTATGCCGCCGTGTGCGTCTGCCCGCGGTATTCGGTGAAGGTCGTCGGCACACCTCGACTGCGGTAACTCTCGGCGAGGCCGGCGACGTCGGCGGCGATCATCACACCGTCGCCGATGCCGTCGGAATTGCCGACGCCGAGCATCATCGGAACCCGCGGGGTGCCGAGTGTTCCCATCACGTTCTCCGAGATCGCCTGCCGCACACCGGGTACGTCGAGCACGCCACCTACCGATGGTTTGAGCAGTTGGTGGTCGGTGAGTCCTGGGTACTCGTCGGCGAACTCTTCGATGCACTCCCCCGCGACCTGGCGCAGGATTCGCTCACCCTTCGGGGACAGATAGCTCGCGAGGTCGATGTCGTAGGTCTCGGCATAGACCGCCATCAAAGCGGGGATGACTCCCGTCCATTCGGGTTTGCCGTTGATGTAGCCGAGGTTGTGTGCCGGATCCACCGGAATCCCGCCCGCCGCCGCGCCGATGATGTTGAGTTCCGGCGAATAGATGGGCGCCAGTTCGGCGCCGAAGCCGGTGGGCACCGACCCGCCCGAGTACCCGTACAAGGCGATCGGGGTGCGGGCTGGTGCACGGAGCTGCCGGAGCGCGGCACGGATCCCGTCCAGGGCGGCATAGCCGGATTCCCTCGCGATCGTCCATCGCAACCCGCGACCCTCATAGTCGGGGACCGCGACCGTGTAGCCGGCCGCCATCAGTCCGGTGATCAGGGCCAGATCGATGGGCCGCTCGGACATGTTGCCGCCCCGCAGCGTGTACGACGGATCGCACTGCGCGCCCAACGCGTCGTAGAAGGAGTGGTACGACACCATCCGACGCGGCGCGCCCGGGCCTACGCCGGGCGGTGAGATCACCGTGGTCACCGTCGAGGTCGGATGACCGGAGTTGTTGGTACTCCGGTACAGGATCTGCGTCGCGGTGATCGGTACATCGGTTCCGCGCCAACCCAATCCGACCTGACGCGTGCGCAGGATGGCACCCGGGGCACGCTTCTCGTAGCCGCGCGGAGGCTCGTAGAACGGGTCTTGTGTCGGCAGCAGCGCCGGTGCCGCGACGGGTGCCGGGAGCGGGGTCGACGACGCCGTCGGCGTGAGAACACACAGGGAGGCCGCGACCCCGATTACGGCGATCAGCGTGGTGAGGGGTCGCGAGATCTGGCGCATGAGCAGTGATCATGCCCGGTTTGCCTCGTTCGCGGTTGGATCCGAGCAAGGTGGGCACGGATTGCTCGCGAGACGGCATTCAAGCGACGGGGGCGTTCTCCCCTGCCCGCTCCACCTGTTCCACCACCGGCGACATCGCCACCACGACCGCGCCGACGACTGCCGCGACGAAGGCGATCACCGCGACCGGTCCCCAGCCGGCACGGACGGTGTCGCCGAGGACCACGATGCCGACCACACCCGGCACCACCGTCTCGCCGACCACCAGGGAGGCCGACGCCGCGCTCACCGCACCCTTCTGCAGGGCCACGGTGAACATGTAGAAACCACCCGGACCGCTGAGAATGATCGCGTACAGTGCCGGGTCGGTGAAGAGTTCGCCGAGGTCGAAGGGGTCGAGACCGTCGAGCACCCGGACCGCGACTGCGAGCACACCGAACGAGACGCCACCGGAGAGACCCGCCAGCACCGCGACCCGGCTCTGCATTCGCGGCAGGATCGCCGCGCCGAGCCCGAGGATGACGACGGCCGCGACGAGAACCGCCCAGTGCAGCCACCATTCGTGTTTGCGTCCCTCGTCACCGGCAGCGAACCCGAGCAGGACGAGCGCCACCACGACGACACCGATCGCGGTCCAATCACGCTGGGACAGTCGCGCTTTCAACACGATGGTGGCCAGCACCACCGTCACGACAAGGTTGGCGCTGACGATCGGTTGCGCGAGGAACAGCGGGATCATCCGCGCCGCCACGAGGTTGCCGAGGAAACCGATGCCGTCCAACGCCATTCCCGCGATGAACGCCACGGTCAGCATGGCGGCGATGGTGGACCGCAGGGACGGCGCCTCACCCGGCCCGGCACCGGTGTCGTCGACGCTCTGCGCGCCTCTTGCCTGGAGCACCGAGGCCGTTCCGTAGGCGAGCGCCGCGAAGACGGCCGCGAGAATCCCGATCAACATCGGATCAGTATCCCCGCTTCAGCACGAGAATCGGTCAGAGACCGGGACCTTCGGCACGCAAGTTGTCCACCTCGTCCATCGCGGCACGCAATTTGCCCAGCCACTCCTCGGTGTGGGCGCCGACCATCTTGACCGACCAGGCCAGCGCGTCGGCCCGTGATCGGGCGATTCCGGCGTCGACGAGGGTGTCGAGAACGCGCCGTTCCGGTTGGCGGAGCCGCGTCATCACCGGTACCGCGAGGTGGGTGAACAGGACCCGTTCGTCGCCGACTGCAACACCCCACGAGACCTTTCTGGCGTAGCGGGCCTGCGCCTCGTCGGCGATGGACATCCGCTCGGCGCGGGTGTCCTCGCGGAATCTGGAGGCGCGCCCCTGCGCAGCAGCGCGCGCAGGGGCATCGTCGCTGGTCTGGGGTGGTTCCAGGGTTCCGATGACGGTGATCTCGTCACGATCGACGGTGACCTCGGCGGGGCCGGTGAACCAGGCGTCGGGTAGTCGGCCAGCGAACCAGGCCGCCGCGTCTCCGGCGTCCGGCAGCTCCGCTTGCTGCCAGCCACCGCGACGACCGCCCGGCCCACGACTTCCCTGATGTGCGTTTCTCATGGCCGCCTCCTCGAGGTGAATTACATGATTACAGTGTTACACCTGTTTCACCGATTAGTCACGAGGTGCTTCGACCACCGCGCACGTCGGGGCCCTCAGAACGGGGGAGGTCCGTCGATCTCCTCACGCCGTTCCCTTTCCCGCCGGTTTCGGGCGCGTTCGGCCCGCCGGCGTGCGTGCTTGTTGGCGAGCCGGTTGGTGGGCGGCGGGGTGTCCTCGCCGGTGATGACCCGGGGTGTGGGCGGTGCCTGGGGTGGTTGTTCGTAGCGGATGCGTCGCAGGTTGGGGAAGAAGTCTTCGAGGGTTTCGGCGTCGCCGGGGATGGTGAAGCCTTCGGGGGTGCGGTATTCGGTGACCAGGTGTGCGTCGTCGTCGCGGTACTGGGTGTCGATCCAGTCGCCGAAGGTTTTGTGCAAATGCCCGAACCGGCATTTGGCGTTGAGGTTCTCACTCGACGTCGCCCCGCCTTGGGTGGGGTTGGCGCGGTCGTACTCGTCGACGTCGTCGAGGTCGCTGTCGAATGACGAACACACACAGCCGGGTTCGGTGCAGTAGCCGTCACGCACGCGCACGAAGTCCGCGCAGGCGGTGGTGGGCCGGTAGGGATCGGCGGATTGCGCACCGGGGTAGACGATCACGGCCTCGGTGGACGAGGTGTCCTCTGCGGCAACACGCATGGGGTGCAGTGCGGGCCGGGGTGACCGGTTTGACGATCGCGTCGGGCCGCTTGGCGAGGTCGCGGACATGCTCGTCGGAGATGACGCCGTGACCGTCGACCCAGCCGATACCGGGCCCGCCGTCGAGGGTGGCGGGATCGGTGACGGCATGGATGACGATCTCGGTACTCACCGACCGCACCACCTCGGCCGGGTCGGGGATCCCGATCCACAGGAGAGTAAGAGGCTGTGTAGCAATCGGGTACGCGAACACCGCCCGGGTTCGTCCGGTCGTATTCTCACTGGCACATGCCAGTACGCTAGCCGCGCTGCTCGACGTCCCGCGGCGGATGCCCGTATCCCCGCGGCGCGTTCGTGGCGTCGGCGGTCTCGACCGCGGCCACGGCACCCGACGACGCGAGTACCACTCCCCCGCCGACGGCGGCGACGAAGGCGACGATCGCGGCCGGACCCCAACCCGCGCGCGTGACGTCGCCGAGGAAGGCGATGCCGACCGCCCCCGGCAGCACCGTCTGGCCGACGACGAGCGCCGCGGCGGCGCCGTTCACCGAGCCGGTCTGTAGCGCCACGGTGAACAGGTAGAAGCCGCCGATCCCGCTGAGCAGCAACCCGTACAGGGCGGGGTCGGTGAACAGCACGGTGAGGTCGAGGGGGTCGAGGCCGTCGAGGATTCGGGACGCCACCGCCATCACTCCGAACACCGCACCGGCGATGAGTCCGGTGACCGTCGCGATGTGGGTCTTCAAGCGCCGCATCACGATCAGACCGATGAGGAAGAGCGCCGGACCGGAGACGAGGACCGCCCAATGCATCCACGCGGTGTGCTCCACACCCTCGCGACCGGCCGACAGCGCGAGCAGGATCAGCGACGCCACGACGACCGCACCGGCGATCCAGTCACGCAGCGTCAGGCCGACTTTCAGCACCACCATGGCGAGGAGCGCAGTGGCGACCAGGCGCGCCGAGATGATCGTCTGCGACAGGAACAGCGGGATCAGCCGGGCGGATGCGATCGTCGCGATGAACCCGATGATGTCGAAGACGAACCCGATCAGGAACGGGACCGTGAGCATCGTCAGCGCGGTGGACTTCAACGACGGGTGCGCCGCCGCGGACCGTCGACGTTCCTCCCGGATGGCGGCGCGCTGCGCGACCTGTTCGGCGCCGAGCGCCTGAAGAACCGCGGCCGCGGCGAACGCCAGCGCACCGATCACCGCGATGACGATTCCGCTGGTCACGGCGCAGGCTCAGATCAGCGAGGGGTGAGGACGTCGGTACCGACGAATTTCGCGAGCTCGGCGGGCAGCTTCACCGAACCGTCGGGCTGCTGGTGGTTCTCCAGGATGGCCACCAGCCAGCGCGTGGTGGCCAGCGTGCCGTTGAGCGTCGCCGCGATCTGCGGCTTCCCGTTCTCGTCGCGGTAGCGAATCGAGAGACGGCGGGCCTGGAAGGTGGTGCAGTTCGACGTCGAGGTGAGTTCCCGGTAGGTGTTCTGGGTGGGAACCCATGCCTCACAGTCGAACTTGCGCGACGCCGACGACCCGAGGTCGCCACCGGCGACATCGATGACGCGGTACGGCACGTCGATCGCGGCCAGCATGTCCTTCTCCCAGCCCAGCAGTCGCCGGTGCTCGGCCTCGGCGTCCTCGGGCTTGCAGTAGATGAAGCCCTCGACCTTGTCGAACTGGTGCACGCGGATGATTCCGCGGGTGTCCTTGCCGTAGCTGCCGGCCTCACGGCGGAAGCACGTCGACCAGCCGGCGTACCGCTTCGGGCCGTCGGACAGGTCCAGGATCTCGTCCATGTGGTAACCGGCGAGCGGTACCTCCGAGGTCCCGACGAGGTACAGGTCGTCGTCCTTGTCGAGGTGGTAGACCTCGTCGGCGTGGGAGCCGAGGAACCCGGTGCCCTCCATGACCTCCGGACGCACCAGGACGGGCGGGACCATCAGCGTGAAACCGTTGGCCGCAGCCTTCTGCGCGGCCATGTTCAGCAGGCCCAGCTGCAGGAAGGCGCCCTGCCCGGTGAGGAAGTAGAACCGCGAGCCCGACACTTTCGCGCCGCGCTCCATGTCGAACAGACCGAGTGACTCACCGAGTTCGAGGTGGTCCTTCGCGTTCTCGATCTCGCGGGGCTCCCCGACGTGTTCGAGGACGATGTAGTCGTCCTCGCCGCCGGCGGGTGCCTCCGGAGCGACGATGTTGGAGATCGCACGATGTGCCTTCGCGGCGGCCTCGTCGGCCGCGGACTGGCGCGCGACTGCGGCCTTCACCTGCTCGGCGAGCTCCTTGCCCTTGGCGAGCAGCGCCTGCTTCTCGTCGCCCTGCGCCTTGCCGACCTGTTTGCCGAGAGCCTTCTGCTCGGATCGCAACGTGTCGGCGTCGACGATGGCCGCACGACGGGCCGCATCGGCATCGAGCAGAGCATCCACCAGGCCGGGGTCCTCGCCGCGCGTGCGCTGCGAAGTGCGGACCAGATCCGGGTCGTCACGAACAATCTTCAGGTCGATCACGCCTTCAAACCCTACTTGAGCGTGCGATGCGAATCCGATCACGCCACCGACGAGACGCCGGCCGGGGCCGGGCCGTCAGCTCCAGAGCACCCGCAGATCGTCCCGTCCGAACATCGCGGCGGCATCGGCCGCAGAGGGGGTGCCGGCGTGTGGATCGGCCCCGGCGTCGACGAGCACCCGGACCACGTCGTCGAATCCCTTGAACACCGCGCCGGCCAGTGGGGTCTGTCCCCGGTCGTTGGCGAGGTCGGGATCGGCGCCGCGGGACAGCAGAGCCGAGACCGCCGACGCATGCCCGTGATAGGCCGCGAGCATGAGCAGCGAGTCGCCGGACTGATTGCGTAGGTCCGCCGGAACACCGGCGTCGAGGTAAGCGCGCAAGGTCCTCTCGTCGCCGGTGCGGGCCATCTCGAACAACTGTCCCGCCAGCTCCGCGATCTCATCAGGAACAGGGGTCACGGGACTCATTGTAGAGAGCGTGCTCCGCCCCTATCCACGCCGCGTTCTCATGCGATACTGCACGCATGGCGAACTCGGCCGACCCTGCGGTCACCGTGCGCAACCTGCGCAAGTTGTACCCGGGAGGCGTTGGCGTGCACGATATCTCGTTCACCGTGCAGAAGGGTGAGATCTTCGGGTTGTTGGGTCCGAACGGGTGCGGCAAGACCACCGCGGTCGAGTGCATCGGAGGCCTCCGACGACGCGACGCCGGGGCCGTGGACGTCGTGGGATTCGACCCGGCCGATTCCGATGTCGCACTGCGCGACGTCCTCGGGTTCCAGCCTCAGCAGAGCCTCATGCCGGACAAGATGCGGGTCGCGGAGGCGCTCTCCCTGTACGGCGCGTTCTACCGCGATCCCGCCGACCCGGACATGCTCCTGCACCGCCTCGGACTGGCCGATCACCGGCGGTCCTACTTTGAAGAACTCTCCGGCGGTCAGAAGCAGAGACTGTCGGTCGCACTCGCCCTGATCGGCCGGCCACGGGTGGCGATTCTCGACGAGCTCACCACCGGCCTCGACCCGCGCGCACGACGCGAGGTGTGGGCCATGCTCACCGAACTGCGGGATGACGGGATGACCCTGTTGCTGGTGTCGCACTTCATGGACGAGGCCGAGCACCTGTGTGACCGGGTCGCGGTCATCGATCGCGGCCGGGTCATCGCGTTGGACACACCCGAGGGGCTCGCGTCGACCGTCGCGACCGCGCAGACCCTGCATTTCGTCCCCAGCGGGGCCGTCGACCCGGACATGCTGCGCGCACTGCCATCGGTGTCCCGGGTGGACACCGACGGCACCCGATTCGTCGTCGTCGGCGGTGCCGAGGTCATCACCGATGTGGTGCTCGCACTCGACCGTGAAGGTGTGCGCGCCACCCGCCTGCGGGTCGAACAGTCGAACCTCGAGGACGCATTCGTCACCGTGGTCGACGAGCAGGAGGCGACGGCTCCGAGGGCTGACCGGTGACCGTCTCCGTGGCCACCGGACGGGCCTTCCGCGGACTTCGACCGCTCCTGGTCAGCGAGGCCCGCCTGATGTGGCGGAACCCGATGCTCATCGTTTGGGTCGGCGTGCTGCCGATCCTCGCCGCGGTGATCCTGGCCTCCATCCCGGCGACGCGCCAACCCGCCGAGTACCTCGGTGGTCAGAGTTGGTTCGGGATGTATCAGCCGTTGCTCGTGATGTTCTCGACCGTGATGTGCAGCGTGCAGATCCTGCCCGACGTGCTGACCCGGTACCGCGAACGCGGCATCCTCAAGCGCCTGCAGACGACCCCGGCGTCGCCGGTGGCCTTGCTCACCGCGCAGGCCATCCTGACTTTCGTCATCGAGGTCGTAGTGGCTGCCCTGATAGTTCTCCTGCCGTTGATGGCAGGGGCCTCCGCACCGGCGAACATGCTCGGTTTTGTGATCGCCTTCGTTTTCTCCGCCCTTGCGATGCTGGCGATCGGCATGGTGTTGGCCGCGGTTTTCCGCAACAACAAGGTCGCCGCCGCTGCCGGTACCGCCCTGTTCTTCGTGCTCCAGTTCTTCGCCGGGTTGTGGTGGCCGCGCCAGAACATGCCCGACTGGATGCGGTCCCTGTCCGACGCCTCCCCCACCGGGGCATCGGTCGGCGCGTTGACCGACGCCGTCGAGGGCGCCTGGCCGTCGTGGATCCACCTCGCGATCCTTCTCGCCTGGGGTGTGGGGCTGTCGATCATCGCGATCCGCCTGTTCCGATGGGACTGATCCGCCCACCTCGGCGTCCCTACATCTCCCAACGGGTGTCGGCAGCAGTCCGCGCACAGGCATGATGGATACCGATGAACGCGCACCACCCCGAGAGCAGTGGCACACCGACCCCCGACCCCGACGAGTGGACGGAGGTCTCGCAGGGCTCGCCACCACAGCAGCAGTCCGACCGACGGCGCAATCCCGTCTTCGTGGTGTTGGCGGCGATCGTGGTCGGTGCGCTGGTCATGGGCGGTGTCGCGTGGGCGACGGGACTCTTCGACGACTCCGGCAGCGTCGGCGGCAGCGACATCGGTGAGGGCGAACGACTCGTCCAGAACGCCTTCACCCGGTCGGTCGCCGGGGACTGCCTCGATTGGCCGGCGGGGAACCCCGGTCAGCCGACAGCGGTCGAATGTGCGCAGAAGCACCGCTTCGAGGTGGCCGGCGGCATCGACACCTCCCTCATCCCCGGCGTCGAGTTCGGTGAGGACGCACTGTGGCCGGGACCCGAGCGTTTCGCCGCCATCCGCGACGAACAGTGCCCGGTCGCCGTCGATCAGTACCTCGAGGGTCGGCTGGATCCGCAGGGACGCTTCTCGGTCGGCATGATGTACCCGTCGCAGGCCCAGTGGGACAAGGGCGCCCGCCAGTTGCGATGCGGAATCCAGGAGAACGGCGCCGACGGTCAGCCCGCGCAGTTCTCCGGGCGCGTCGCCGACCAGAACCAGTCCTACGTGTGGCCCGAGGGAACCTGCATCGGCATCGACCCCGAGAACCGCACCCCCACCGGCTTCCCGGTGAACTGCGCCGAACCGCACGCCTTCCAGACGACCGGCATCGTCGACCTCGCAATCCGCTTCGGCGACCGGATGTCGAACAAGCCGTGGCCGGCGACCGGCGCCCAGAACAGCTACCTCTCGTCGATCTGCCCGAAGCAGGCGGAACGTTTCGTCGGCGGCGCGCCCGCCCTCGACGCGACCACGCTGAACGTGCAGTGGTCGGTCCTCAGCGAGCCGAGCTGGCTGGCCGGGAGCCGCAAAGTGGTCTGCTACCTCGGTCTACCCGACAAGCGGGGCGGATTCGCGACCCTCGTCGGCGACGCCAAGGGCGGCGCACTGCTGATCAACGGGAAGGCGCCCGTCCCGCCGCCCGCCGCCCCGCCCGGCCGCGCGCTGCCCACGCCGGTGCCGCTTCCCCCGGGCATCGCGCCGAACCCCGACGAAGCCCCCGCCCCGGCGGGCTGACGCATGGCCGTTCCGATGTCCGACGACGAGTTCGACGGGCTGGTCTCCGACGCACTGGACACCATCCCGTCGGAGCTCACCGGCGCGATGAACAACGTGGTGATCCTCGTCGAGCCGCACAACCCGGAGGAACCCGGCATCCTCGGGCTCTACCAGGGCGTCGCGCTGACCCTGCGCGATCACGACTACGGCGGGTTCCTGCCGGACACGATCACCATCTACCGGGACCCGATCCTGGCGATGTGCAGTTCCCGCGACGAGGTGGTGCGCGAGGTCGCGGTCACCGTCATGCACGAGATCGCCCACCACTTCGGCATCGACGACGCCTGGCTGCACGCCAACGGGTGGGGCTAGGGACCACCGAATCCCGGCCCACGCCGCATGTTTCATCTCCCGCGGAATGCGGAATACCGAGGCACCGATGTCCAGCCCACATCCAGGAGTCCCGCATGTCCACTGATGCCATCGTCATCTTGAAAGACGACCACAAGGAGATCCGCAAGCTGTTCCGCGACTTCAAGTCCCAGGGTCCGAACGCCACCAAGACCAAGGGCAAGATCGTCGACCAGATCATCGAGGCCCTGACCGTGCACACCTACATCGAGAACGAATGCATGTACCCCGAGATCCGTAAGCGTGTCCCCGATCTCGAGGACGACATCCTGGAGTCCTACGAGGAGCACCACGTCGCCGACGTGCTCGTCGTCGAGCTGGCCGCGTTGAAACCGGACTCCGAGCGGTTCGACGCCAAGACCACCGTGCTCATCGAGAACGTGGAACACCACATCGAAGAGGAAGAGGACGAGTGGTTCCCCAAGGTGCGGGAGGCGCTCGGACGCAAGGACCTTCAGGAGATCGGCGAAGAGATGTTGCGTCTCAAGGAGAAGGCTCCGCGTCGTCCGTCGCAGCCGTCGGCACTGAAGAAGACGGTCGACGCGATCATCAAGTAGGGAGCAGGGCTAGCCCATCGGGTCGTCCACCAGCGGCTCGTCGACCCGCTCGAACGGCGCGGTCTTCGCGCCCCAGCGGTGGCAGACCCAGACGCCGTCGACGTACTCCAGTTCGATCGAACCGGTGTTCCCGAGGTGCGTCGCCGCGGCGAAGCGGGAGTCGATGCCGGCCAGGCGCGCCGCGATGAGGCGGATCGCCGCACCGTGGCTGACCAGGAACACGTCGCGCGGGTCGGTTCCCGTCAGGTATGCACGCGCGAGGTCTTCGACGGTCGGGATGTAGCGCTCGTAGACCATCGCGAGCGACTCACCGCCGGGGATGCGCACGTCGAGGTCACCGGCGTGCCACTTCTCCATGACGTCGTGGAAGACGTCGTGGGCCTCGCGGTCGGTGCGGTCCTCGAGCTCGCCGGCCTGGACCTCGTGCACGCCCTCCACGGACTCGGTGGCGACCTCCCACACCGAGCTGATCAACTCCGCGGTCTGCCGGGCACGCTTGGCCTCCGAGCTGAGCAGCACGGCCTCCTGCTCCGGACGGTTCTCGAGTCCGAACCGGACGCCTTGTCGCGCACCGAAATCGGTGAGCGCCGCGCCCGGGAGCGCGGTGTCGAGGCGGCGCATGACGTTCGCGGTGGTCTCGCCGTGACGGACCAGATGCAGGCGCGCCATCACACCTCCCCCTGGCGCATCGCATCGATCCAGGCCAGCGACTCGGCGTGGTCGGGCGGCGTCGTCCCGGTGGTCCGCACCGCGGGCCACGAACCGAGATAGACGACCCGCTCGCACCGACGATGGAGTGCCGCAAGGGCTTCGGCGACCGCCGCGTCGTCGATGTGGCCCACGGCGTCGAGGAAGAACCGGTAGCGACCGGCGATGGCCCGGCCCTCCGCCTCGTCGCGCTGCGGCCGGGATTCGATACGCGTGAGATCGATTCCGCGGGAGGCGAACTCGTTCATCGCGGCCATCAGGCTGCCGGGCTCGTTGGGCAGGTCGAGGATCACCGACGTGCGGTCGGTGCCGGTACGCCGCGTGGGTACCGCGGGACGACCGAGGACGAGGAACCGCGTGGTGGCCTCCCGCGCGTCGCAGACACCGTCGGCGATGACCGTCAGATCCGACAGGCCCGCCGCGAGACCGGTCGTGACGGCGGCGTCGGCCTTGCCGGACGCGACGTCCAGGGCGGCAGCGGCATTCGACCCGGACGTGATGAACTCGGCGTTCGGGAACAGCTTCGCCACCGACTGCCGCACCTGCGCCGCCGCCACCGGGTATGCGGCGATGGTTCGGACGTCCTCCGGAGCGAGGGGTGTGGCCGCGGCGATCGCGAACGCGATGTCGACCACGGTCTCGGCGAACGCCTGCACACGTGCACCCTCCCCCGACCTCGCCGGCGGCACGAGGGCGTCCATCGTCGCCGGTACCGATCCCTCGAGCGAGCTCTCGATGGGCACACAGCCGTAGTCGGCCTCGCCACTACGGATCATCGCGATGGTGGCAGTCGGACTCGAGGCATCCACCTTGGTGACGTCACCCGATAGGTCGAGACCCCCGAGGGCGGGGTCGTGGGCGGCGAGAACCGCGTCGAGTGCCATCTCGGTGAAGGTTCCGGGCGGGCCGAAGTAGGCGATCACAGGCACCACACGAGCCTAGTGGACGCGGGCGACCACTCCGGACCGGGCGCTTCCCGGTAACGAGAAGTCCAAGGTCCCATTGACGGAGAGGGCAGATCTATTTAGGTTAGGGTTACCTTCCAAGGCTCCACCGCAGCCGCCCGCGCCGACCGGAGAGACAGACATGACGCGTACGACGACCGACCGACCGACGGATGCCGAGATGATCCAGACGATATGCCGCCGGGTGGGCTCGGCCATCCTCGCCATCGAGGGCGCCGACACGACACCGATCGACGTCGTCCACCTCTTCGAATCCCAGGCCTTCGTGCTCGTCCCCACCCACGGTGAGGCGATGGCCGCCGTGGACGACACCGAGGGGACGCCCGCGATGCTCGAGGTCACCGACTGGGCACCCGTCGACCTGCGTGAACGGGTCCGATCGATCATCTGGCTCAACGGCACCCTGCACGCGGTCCCCCGCGACCTCGAACGCGACCTGGCCATCGAGATCGCGGGCGAGCACCCTGACGACGGCCTCCTCGACATCGGCCACGGGGCGTCGATGCTGCGCCTCCAGGTCGGTTCCGCGGTGATCGCGTCCGGCGCCGGTGCATCGTCGGTCTCGGCCGCCGAACTGGCCGACGCCGACCCCGACCCGTTCTGGGAGTGCGAGGCGGGTTGGCTGGAACACCTCGACCTCGACCATGCCGATCTCGTCGGCCAGCTCGCACGCAAGGTGCCCACCGACCTGCGCCAGGGCCGTGTACGCCCGCTCGGCCTCGACCGGTTCGGCATCCGCTTCCGCATCGAGGGCGTCGACGGCGACTCCGACGTGCGCGTGCCCTTCCCCCGCCCGGTGTCGGACGTCGTCGAACTGTCCCGAGCGCTGCGCAACCTCGCGGGCTGCCCGTTCATGAACTCCATGCCCGACTGACTTCGCTCGTACCCCGGGGAGCGAGGGGTCCTAGGCTGACCGGCATGTCCCTGCGCGAGTACCTGCGGCCGTCACCCCACGGCATCCCGGTCGTCACCGACCGTGTCGAGCGTCGCGGTCTGATCGCCGAACTCGTCATCGTCGGCGTCCTGACGTTCGCCTTCTCCGCGGTGTCGGCTGCGCTCGCACTCCTCGAGGCCCAACTCGCCGGGGGCATCGGCGAGACGACGGTCGCCCTCAACCCGAGCCGCTCCGACCTCGCCCTCATCGACGCCGCGCGTCAGGTGATGAGCGTCCTGAGACTCTTCGCCATCGGCGCGCTCGGCGTCTACCTGCTGTGGCGGAGCGGGCTCGGACTGTCGCGAGTCGGCCTCGGACGCTTCACGCCCCGACGCGACGTCCCCACCGGACTCGTCCTCGCCGCCGTCATCGGGATACCCGGGCTGGTGCTGGTCGCGGTGGCCCGCGCATTCGGCCTCAACGCGAGCCTCGTCCCCAGCCAGGCCGACACCTGGTGGGAATGGCCGGTGCTCATCCTCATCGCGATCGGGAACGCGGCCGCCGAGGAGATCGTGGTGGTCGCCTACTTCATCACCCGGCTCCGGCAACTCGGCGTCTCGGACACCAGGTCGCTCGCCGCGAGCGCCGTGCTCCGCGGTGGCTACCACCTCTATCAGGGGTTCGGCGCCGGCCTCGGGAACGTGGTGATGGGCGTCGTCTACGGCCGGTTCTACCAGGTCACCGGTCGCGCGTGGCCGCTTGTCGCGGCGCACGGCGTCATCGACGTCGTCGCCTTCATCGGCTATGCGCTGCTGCGCGACCACCTGTCCTGGGTCGGCTGACGCCGGGACACATCACCCGCGAGCCTTCGAGTGCTTGCCGCCCGATCCGGTGACCCGGGCCAGCCCGAAGAGCACCAGCCCGACGAGCATCAGGATGCCGGCGCGCAGCCACGTCTCCGCGCTCTGCTGCGTCAGCAGGACGATGCACGTCCCGATCGCCAGCACCGGCACGATCGTCCACGTCCGGAAGTGATCGGTGTCGGCGCGCTCACGTCGAAGTACCAGGACCGCGATGTTGGTGCTGAGGAAGACGAACAGCAACAGCAGCACGACGGTCTCGGCGAGTGCCGCCACCGAACCGGTCGCCGACAGGACCATCGCGATCGCCGTCGTGGCGATGATCGATGCCCACGGGGTGCGACGACCGGGCAGAACCTTCGCCAGCGTGGCGGGCAGCAGTCCGTCGCGGGCCATCCCGAACGTCAGACGAGACGCCATGATCATCGTGAGCAGCGCGCCGTTGGCGACGGCGATCAGAGCGATCAGCGAGAACAGCCGATCGGGTACGCCGGCATCGGCGATCGAGACCACCTCCAGCAGCGGACCGGACGAGCCGGCGAGCTGGTCCGGCGACACCACCACCGAGACCGCGAGGCCCACCATCACGTACACGATGCCCGCGGTGATCAGCGCGCCGAATAGTGCCTTCGGGTAGACCCGTCGCACGTCGCGAACCTCCTCGGCGACGTTGGCCGACGTCTCGAACCCCACGAAGGAGTAGTAGGCGAGCAAGGCCGCGCTGAGCACGGCGAGCGCGGGCGTCGACGAACTGTCGAACTCGAGCACGCGATGCGCTTCGCCGTCTCCCCGCCCGAGGACGATCCCGGCCAGGACGACGACGAGCACCAGACCCGACACCTCGATCACGGTCATCACGACGTTCGCCCGCACCGACTCGCTGATGCCTCGGGCGTTGAGTGCCGCGATCGCGAACAGGAAGACGAGTGCGGCGGCGGTGGTCGGCACGTCCAGGAAGGACTTGAGGTAGTCACCGGCGAACGCCAGCGCGAGACCGGCTGCGCTGGTGACCCCGGCGGCCAGCATGCAGAACCCCACCAGGAACGAGACCAGCGACGACCGGTAGGCATGCTGCGCGAAGACCGCGGCGCCGCCGGCGTGCGGATACTTGGTGACGAGTTCCGCATACGACCCCGCCGTCAACAGCGCCATCACGAGGGCCACCACGAGCGGCACCCAGATGGCACCGCCCACCTCGCCGGCGATCTCCCCCACGAGCGCGTAGATCCCGGCGCCGAGCACGTCGCCGAGGATGAACAGGAACAGCAACTTGCCGGTGATCGCGCGCCGGAGCGGACTGCGCTGGTCATCACCCGTTTCGGTGTCGGGCCGTGCGGCCACATCGTCGGTCATGGCGTCCCGGATACCCCGACGCGTGCCGATCGAGTCCTGTGATCTGCGTCGGATCCGTGGCGGCCGGTCGTGAATGCGTACATTGGTTGGGATGAACGAGCAGGACCCGCCGATCATTCGGCGCGGTCGTCCGGGGCCTCAGGTACCGCCCGGGCGGCCGGCGGGAGGCACACCGCCACGTCAGGGACCACCGCCCGGTGCACCTCGACGCCCTCACCCGCAGGGTCCGGCTCCCGCCGCACATCCCCAGGCGATGCCGCGGATTCCGGCGCAGGGTCCTCCACCGAGGCGGTCGGCCGTTCCCGCCGGCGCAGGCCCCGGACAGTACGCGCCCACCCAGAAACCCGAACCGATCCCGGTGGGCGACCGGTCGCGCGAACACCGGCCGCCGCGCGACGACCGGCGCGTCGATCACGGTCGGTCGTCGACGAGACCTCCCGCTCCGCCGGCGGGCGCCCCGCCCGCTCCCGCATCGCCACGCCGTCGCCGCCGCCGTTCGGTGCGGGTCGGCAAGATCGTGCTGATCCTGCTGCTCGTGTTCGTGCTCGGCAGCATCGGACTGCTCTTCTACTACGACTCGAGACTCGACCGCATCGACGCGCTGCCCGCCTACGCCGGCCGGCCGTCGGACACGCCCGGTACCAACTGGCTCATCGTCGGCACCGACAGTCGATCCGACCTCTCCGACGCGCAGCGCACCAATCTGTCCACCGGTGACGCCGACGGCTCCCGCACCGACACGATCATGCTGGTCCACAATCCACCCGGAACCGGGAAGGCGACGGTCGTCAGCATCCCGCGCGACCTCTACGTCGAGATCCCCGGCCACGGAAGCCTGAAAGTCAACGCGTCGTACAACATCGGCGGACCGGCACTGCTGGTGCAGACCGTCGAGAACCTGACCGGCATCCACATCGACCACTACGCCGAGATCGGCTTCGGTGGCTTCGACACCCTCGTCGACGCCGTCGGCGGTGTCGACATGTGCATCGACCAGCCGCTCAACGACCCCAAAGCCGGCCTCAAACTGGCCAAGGGCTGCCACCACCTGAACGGTCGCCAGGCGCTCGGCCTCGTACGCACCCGAGCCTTCCCGCGCGCCGACCTCGAGCGCGTCATCAATCAGCGGAAGTTCCTGGCCGCATTGGTCTCCCGCGCCACGAGCCCGGCCGTGTTGCTCAACCCGTTCCGGCTGTTCGGCTTCATCGGCGGCGCGATCGACTCACTCACCGTCGACAAGCGCGATCACATCTGGAACCTCGCCTCGCTGATGTTCGCCCTCCGTGACCCGGTGACGACCACAACACCCACGGGTGAAAGCGTTTACACCGATGACGGTCTGGCACTGCCGGTCACCGAGACGACCGAGGAGTTCTTCGGCCGTCTGCGTGCAGGTCAGCCCATCCCCGACGAGTTGCTCGTCGACGCCGGGTGACGAGGTGGCGAGTCTGCCCAAAGACAGGTCAGACTAGCCTTAGTTAGCCTGAACTTGCTGGTAGAAGCCACTTTTCGGCACCTACCATGGGCACATGACCGAATTCACCAAGTTCCATCAGCTGCTGCACGACCAGATCGGCAACGAGTTCTACGCCTCGCAGCAGTACATCGCGGTCGCCACGTACTACGACAACCACGACATGCCACAGCTGGCCAAGCTCTTCTACCGCCAGGCAGTCGAGGAACGCACCCACGCGATGATGATCGTGCAGTACTTCCTCGACCGGGACATGGACGTCGAGATCCCCGGTATCCCGGCCCCCAACAACAAGTTCGAGGACTACAAGGCCCCGATCAATCTGGCCCTCGAGCAGGAGAAGACGGTCACCCAGCAGGTTGTCGACCTCGCGAAGTCCGCACGCGACACCGGGGACTACCTCGGCGAGCAGTTCGTGCAGTGGTTCATCAAGGAGCAGGTCGAGGAGGTCGCCATCATGACGACCCTGCAGACCATCGCCGAGCGCTGCAACGGCAACCTGTTCGACCTGGAGAACTTCGTCGAGCGCGAGTTCAACGGTCCCGCGGCCGACGACCCGACCGCACCTTCCGTCGCCGGCGGCAACATCTAGGCACCACCGGGCAGACATGAACTCCGCGGCGCGACTTCACTCGAAGTCGCGCCGCCGACGTGTTTCTCAGCCTCTGTCTAGCGCAGCGTCACCTGGCGGCCACGGATGCCGTCGCGCGAGCTCCGCTCGGCGATCGTCAGCTCCGAGGTGTCGGCGAGCGCCTCGCCCAGCCACTGATCGAGCTGATTGAGACCCGCCTGCCACTCCTCGTGGTGCATCTCGTTGTCGAGGTCGAACACCGGGACCAGCAGGCCGTGGGTGCGGAACGACCCGGCGAAGCGCGAACCCTCACCCATCGTGAGTCGGCCGGCCGCGTGGAGCCGCGCCATGGCCGCCATCAGGTCGTCCTCCGGTTCCGGACGGATCCAACGCAGGTGGGCCCGCTCCCCGGCGTCGACCCACCACGGGGCGCCCGAACCGCTGTCGACGACGAGGCGTGCGGTCGGCAGCACGGAATCGTTGGCGCGTTCGAACATCGGCGCGATCTCCGCGGGCACCTCGGTTCCCTCCGGGAACCACCACGAGAAGTCCTGGTGCACGGTGATGTCCAGGGTCGCGTCGGTCTTCAGCACCTCGTCGAGCGAGGGGGATTCGTCGGCGGACTCCAGGTCGAACTCGCCACCCGCATCGGCGTGAGCGGCCCACGCGATGGCCGCGGCCAGCTCGACGGCCGGCGCCTGACGATCCGGCTCGGTCTGCAGACCGACCAAACCTTCTGTGGCGCCGCCTGATTCACGCGTGAGCGCGGGACCGGCACCGGGCAGGATCGTCACGACGAAGACGTCGTTGCGCGACTCGGCGGGCTCGACCAGTTCGAGTCGTGCGGTCGCCGACGCGACGAACGTCCGCAGCGCGACGAAGTCGCATTCGGCGGCCAACCCTGCGAAGGGACGCGGCGGCGGTGCCATCGACGCCGCCTGCCGAGCCTTACGAGCGGCGACCCGCTCGGCGCGATTGCTTCCCGGACGGGGTCCAGTGCCCCGCTTGCTCTTCTTGCCCATCGGTCCACTCTCTCATGAGCAGGCCTCAGCACCAGATGACCGGGGCAGCGAGAAGACCGGTCAGTCGACGGTCACCAGCCAATCGCGCACCCGGGCCGGATGGTTCGTGGCCAGCCAGCGCACGCCCAGGTCGGCGCAGAGCTGGACGTCAACAAGTTCGTCGACGGTCCAGCAGTAGGTCACGCGCCCGGCCGCGGCGGCCCGGTCGACGAGGTCCGGGTACTGCCTCAACGTCATCACCGACGGCCCGATCCCCGTCGCCCCGACGGCGGTCGCCGCGCTTCCGCCGAGCACCCGGGCGGTGTCGCCCAGCAGGATGGTCGGGAGCATCGGGGCATGGCGGCGGATACGCCAGACCCCGGCGGAGGAGAACGAGATGACCACCGCGCGACTGTGATCGGCCGACGGCGGCGTCGCGACCCCGAACTCGTGCAGGATCTCGAGGAGCTTCTGCTCGACGAGGCTGCCGAATCGCACGGGATGTTTGGTCTCGATGAACAACCGGACCGGCCGCCGCCAGTCCAGGGTGAGCGTGAGCAGCTCACGCAGAGTCAGGATCGATGCGGGGTCGCCGGCGGAATGCCAACTGCCGAAGTCGAGTTCGCGGAGCTGGTCCAGGGTCATCTCGCTGACGATGCCGGACCCGTTCGACGTGCGGTCGACGGTACGGTCGTGCACGCAGACGAGCTCGTGGTCGGCGGTCAGCCGGACGTCGCACTCGAGTCCGTCCGCGCCCTGCGCGAGGGCGAGTTCGTACGCGGCCAGCGTGTGTTCCGGACGGTCCCCGGAGGCACCGCGATGTGCGACCACCGCCGGCTTTCCCGAACGCGACACCTTCTCGACCGCACCCACGTTCACACCTGCGTTCATCCGACCGCCACCCATCTTCTCTTCGGGACCGGAACCGCCGTGACGGCGTCGAACAGCACCGGCACGCGGCGCGTCAGCCAGAAGGCGAAGGCCGCCGAGACGGCAGCGCTGATGATCACCATGGCCAGTGCGTTGGCCCCGGTCTGCACCGAGTCCGAACCCCACGCGACGGCACGTGCGATCAGTGCCAGTACCGCGGTGACGTTGACGATCACCCACGCGACCCACAGCCGGCGGAACCGGCGTCCGACGCGTTCCGCGTCGAGGGACGGGTCATGGGCCACACGCAGGGCCGCGATCTCGCCCAGCACCAATGGCGCGCCGATCAGGTTGACCAGCGGCACTCCCACCAGCACCCCGACCCACACCGGCCGTCTCGGGTCGAGCAGGCGGGCGTCCTCATAGGCACCGGCCCGCAGGTCCATCACCCAGCGCATGAACGCGAGGGTCGCCCAGACGTAGGCGAGGAAGGCGGCGACACCTCCGAAGATGATCAGCCAGTCGGAGACCACGATCAGCGGGTCGGGCAGCGGCTGGGTGCGGTTGACGGCCAGTAGGAGGTAGCGCACCAGATGGATGACCGCGGAGGCCGCGAGTGCGGTCCCCGCCACGACGAGCACGAACAGCAGGCGTGCCCGCGAGGTCTCGATCCGGTCGTGGGTCGGGTCCGGCTTCACCGGTTCGTCGCGCAAACCCCATGTAGGGATGTACACGTACCGCGGGATGAGCCGCGGGCCGCGCGAACCCGACGGCCCGCGACGGATGGGAATGGCCTCGGGAGGACGCCGAGCGACCCACCGGACGTTGCGACCCCGGTAGAAACGGCCGGTCGGCACGGGAGCGCGGCGTGTCGGGGCGGGTGCCGCGGGACGTGTCGGCGCGGGCGCCGCCGGATGTGCCGTCGCCGCCATCGCATGCGCGACATCGTCGACGACGCTCAGCGGGCCACCACAGCGAGGACAGTGCTCCCGCCCGGGACGGTGCGGCGCCTGGATGCGGCACCTCGGACAGAGGTCGATCATCGGACGGCGTCGCCCCCACCGTTGCCCTGGCCGTTCCCGCCGCCGAATTCGACGGGCTTGCCGTGCTCCTGCCAGGCGAGCATCCCGCCGCGGACGCAGATGCCGTCGTATCCCACCTGTGCGAGGTACTGCAGAACCCGCATCGACCGGCCGCTCGAATGACACACCACATAGAGGTCCGCATCCGGGTCGATCTCGCCGAGCCGGCCGGGGATCTCGGCCATCGGGATGTGGACGGCGCCGCGGATGTGCCCGTTCGCCCATTCGTCGGGTTCACGGACGTCGAGGATCACCGCCTCGGCCGTCCCGGTGAAGTCGTCCGGCAAATCGGTCACCGGCACCTGCGTGATGTCGCCCATGGTCACGATTTCCATGGTGGCACAGTCATGGCACAAGGCGTGTCAGGTCATCTTGACGGACGTTTCCGGCGGCCCGATGAACATCGCATTCATCATCACGCAGATTGCCTAAATGCGTCCTATGCTGATCATCATAGTTTTATCCACATGCACTGACCGGACACCTGTCCGGTGTCCCCATCTCACCGTCAACCTGGGGATGAGACTGTGGAAACTGTGGAAAAACCCTGGCCAACCGGCCTGCCGATGTGACTGGTGTCACTAGTTCGACCCAATGTGCGCGCAGGAAATTCACCAAACTGCAGGGGTCGACGGGTGGTGCATTTTCTTTCCATGCACACACCTGTGGATAACGTGGGGACAAACCCTTGGGGAAAACCCCCGAACTGGGTCTGGTATTACCCCTCAGTCACGGTGTACAAACGCCGTCCGCACCGTCGGGGCGCGGTCGAAGGCGGCGAGTACACCCGTCGTGACGCTCTCGGCGAGACCCGACACCGACATCTGGTCGCCGACCAGACGTGCCAGCAGAGGCTTGGGCGCCTCGATGACCGTGATCTCGGCGTCGGGGTAGCGCTCGGCCACCACCGAACGCATCACGCCGATGCCGTCGACCAGACCGAGTTCGGCGGCGCGGTGCCCGACCCACACATCGCCGTTGAACAGCTCCTCGTCGGATGCTGTCAGCTTCTTGCCACGACGCTGACGCACCCACGCGATGAAAGCCTCGTGCAGCTGCCCTTGGAGACCCTTGAGCCATTCGACGTCCTCGGGCACCTCCGGCGAGAAAGTGTCGAGCCGGGCCTTGTTCTCCCCCGTCGTGTAGAGACGACGCTGCACGCCGAACCGGTCGAGCAGTGCCGAGAAGCCGAAACCCGAGGACACCACCCCGATGGAACCGACGATCGAGGTGTGCGCGGCGTAGATCTCGTCCGCCGCACAGGCCATCCAGTAGCCACCGGACGCCGCGACGTCCTCACAGAACGCCAGGACCGGCACGCCCTTCTCCGCGGACAGCTGTCGGATGCGCTCGGCGATGTACTCCGACTGGGCGGGCGAACCTCCGGGCGAATTGATCACGACCACCACGGCCTTGAGCCGATCGGTGTCGAACGCCCGCTTGAGTACCGGTTCGACCGTGTCGGTCGTCAGACCGTGCCTGCCCATGCCGGCGCCGCCGATCGGACCGTCGAGTCGAACCACCGCGACGTGCTCGGCACGCGATCTCGCGAACTTCTTGCCCACCGCCGCCAGCGGTCCTGCAGTCATCTGACCGAGTCTAGTGGCGGATCACCACAGCAGGTTTCCGGCGGGCACGCCCGCGTTGTCTCCGGGGTGCAAGCGGCACTCGCACCGTAGACTCTCCCGCGTGCAGGTCAAGTGGCTCAGCGCATTCCTCGATTTCCCCGCCGACGAGTTCGGCGGCGAGGTGACGTTCTGGCGCGCGATCTCGGGCAGCACGGTGTCGCCGCCGCGCGGCGAACACCGAGAGTTCGCCTCCCTCGAACCGTTCCACGGCGATCCGCACCTGCGCGTGCAGCGGGTCGACGAGGGCCCGGGCGGGGTCCACCTCGACATCCACACCGACGATCCGCACGCGGCAGCCGAGGAGGCCGCCGGCCTCGGGGCGACCCTGATCCACGATGCCGACACCCACCTGGTCCTCCGTTCACCGGCGGGCTTCGTGTTCTGCCTGGTGCCGTGGGAGGGCGAGACCACCCGGTCGCGACCGATCCGGTGGCCCGGCGATGCCATCAGCATCATCGACCAGTTGTGCATCGACATCCCGGCCCCTGACTTCGACGCAGAGGTCGAGTTCTGGACGAATCTGACCGGTTGGCCGCTCAATCCGCCCGGCACCCGACCCGAACTCATCGCGCTGCGTCGAGATCCGTCGATCACGATCGGAATCCTGTTGCAGCGCAGGGAGTCCGGGACGACCGACGACTCGACACCCGCGACCGGGCACCTCGACCTCGCGACGAATTCGGTACCCGACGAGGTGGCGCGTCACGAGGGATGGGGCGCCCGCGCGGTCGGCCAGTATCCGAAGTGGACGACGATGGTCGACCCGATGGGGCGCCCGTACTGCATCACCTCACGCAATCCACGTACCGGGGCCTGACCCCGCTCCTTGAGTAGCCCCGGAGCTTGCGGAGGGGCGTATCGAAAGGACTCACGGAGAGGCAGGTTCAGCGGCGAGGAACTCGCGCAACCTCTCGACCTCGGCATTGATCTCACGCTTCTCGGCCTTGGTGACCTCACGCAGCATCTCGACGCGCACCCCGCCTTCACCGTCGAGATGCCATGTGCCGGCGAGGAATCCGTCGGCGAAGACGAAACCGGGTGAGCGGCCGTTGGGTGTCACGGTCCGGCGGAACAACTCCGGGTCGGCGACGCGGACGCGGTCGGCCGAGACCCCGATGACGTGATCGAAGGGCGCCACGAGGCGGGCCGGCGCGGGTGTGTCCGGATCGGCGAAACCGAGTCCGTCGAGGTCGTAGAGGACCTCGCCGTGCGGGCCGGCCAGTCGGACGAGTTCCCAGTCGGCTTCGAGCTTTTCGACGAGCGGCCGCAGCCCGGTGAGCCCGGACCACGTCTGGATGGCCTTGACGGTGGCGGGACCGAAGCCGCGGAGGTACAGGCGGATCAGGTCCGCGCGCGCGTCGTCACCCTCGACCGCCGGCTCGCCCGGGCCGACCCATTCGTCGAACAACCGGTAGGTCGGTGCCGCGCGTCCCCGCCAGAGACCACGCGGCGGCACCTGGACCAGAGGCAGCCCGCACCGGGCGATCCCGGTGAGTGTGGACGGGTTCTCCGCCGGATGCCGAACGGCCAGCTGCTTTCCCAGGTCGGCACCACTGAGTTCACCGCCGGTGAGAAGCCGGGCGGCGTCGGCGAGAACCTGCGACGGATCCGCATCCACGAGTCGCGGCATGTGCGCCTCGGTGAGTTCGCGCCGCAGAATCGGTTCGGCGAGGGGCCGGATCCACCGGGCGTCCTCGGCATCGATGAGGAACACCGTGGACCGCAGCAACGCGATTCGCACGACCTCCCGCGCCGTGAGGAGCTCGTCGAGTTCGGACGAGTCGAATCCCTCGACGCGCGACCACAATCCGAAGAAGGCGGCGCGCGGGTCCTGGGACTGCATCCCCACGCACCGGTCCAGCACCTCGATGGCGTCCTCGTCGACGCGGTCGAGCAGGTGCTGGCGGGACAGCAGGGTTCGGTTCCACTGCCTCAGGGTGATCGTCTCGCCGGTCACCTCAAGCGGGGTAGCTGATTCCGGTCGCCGCATGGCAGCGATACCCGTGCGGGTTCTTGGCCAGATACTGCTGGTGGTAGTCCTCCGCGTAGTAGAAACGCCCGTCGCCGGCAGCCTGGAGCGGCTTGATCTCGGTCGCGATCCGTCCCTCTCCGGCCGCGTCGAGCGCGGACTGGAACTTGGCCGCGGACTGCGCGACGATCGCGGCGTCCTCGTCGGAAAGGGTGTACACCTCCGACCGGTACTGGGTGCCGATGTCGTTGCCCTGGCGCATCTCCTGGGTGGGATCGTGGGACTCCCAGAAGATCTTGAGGATGCCCTCGAGGTCGATGACCGCCGGATCGAAGACGACGAGTGCCGACTCGGTGTGGCCGGTCCGCGCGGTGCAGGTCTCCTCGTACGTCGGGTTCGGGGTGTGGCCGCCGGCGTAGCCGACCGCGGTGGTGTACACACCCGGGACCTGCCAGAAGATCTCCTCGATCCCCCAGAAACAGCCGCCCGCCAGGATCACCGCGGACAGCCGGCCGTCGAAGGCACCGATGCCGCCATTGGCGTACGAGCCGTCGGCCTCCGGTCGTCCGCGCATCGGGGTGTGCAGGACCAGATGGTCGCCGGGAACAGTGATCTCGGTGTCGCGCCCAGGTAGTGCGGAATCGGCCGCGATGAGTTCCTGCTTGTGCGAACTGGCAGCAAAGAGCTGGTCAAGCCAAGACATGCGGCAAGTCTACGCGCCGCCGACCCTGTCCGAGTTCTCCGAGTTGAGTCAACCGTCCCAGTCTGACTATGATGGCGATCACATCCTGATTTGTGATACCCGTCACTATCGGTCGACGGTCCGCCGGACCTCCGAGACGCCGATGGTGAAGCCGATCCGCTGACGAGGGGCGACAATGGCGACGCACGCGACCGGAGACTTCCGGAGCGCAGGCCGGACTCCCCGCGGCGCCCCGCGCGTCAATTACGACGTGGCGAGACGCTGCCGGGCGATCGGGTTGAGCATCGTCGCCCTGCTCGCCGTCTTCGTCGCACTCATGCTGATCTGAGCGGATTCGGACATCTCGCCCGCGCACAACGGTGCCGCCGCAGCACGGTTGACCTTCAACCGCACTTGATATTTCTTGTGGCCTCTTTGTTGCAATCACCCATGGTGTGCGGAAGGGTGGAAGCATCCGCGTGGCGCCGACCCGGTCGGCGCACCCACGTGTGAAACAGGGAAACGAAAGCACCTCAGAGAGGAACATCGTGGCTGAATACACCTTGCCGGATCTGGATTACGACTACGCGGCACTGGAGCCGCACATCTCCGGCAGGATCATGGAGCTCCACCACAGCAAGCACCACGCGACCTACGTCAAGGGCGCCAACGACACCCTGGAGAAGCTGGCCGCGGCCCGCGAGGACGACAGCATCGCCGGCAAGGTCTACGGGCTCTCGGCCACGCTGTCCTTCCACCTGGGCGGCCACACCAACCACTCGATCTTCTGGAAGAACCTGTCGCCCAACGGCGGTGGCGAGCCCGAGGGTGACCTCGCCGCGGCGATCACCGAGCAGTTCGGTGGCTTCGACAAGTTCAAGGCCCACTTCACCGCCGCCGCCACCACTCTGCAGGGTTCGGGCTGGGCGATCCTGGGCTACGACACCATCGGCGGCAAGCTGGTCATCCTGCAGCTGACCGATCAGAGCGGCAACATCCCCGCCGCGATCATCCCGGTCGTCATGCTCGACATGTGGGAGCACGCCTTCTACCTCGACTACCAGAACGTCAAGCCGGACTACGTCAAGGCTTGGTGGAACGTGGTCAACTGGGCCGACGCCGGTGAGCGTTACGGTCGCGCGAAGACCCAGGGCAGCGGACTCGTCGTTCCTGCCTGATACTGGTTCGCCAGACATCAACGGCGCCGGTCACCTTCGGGTGGCCGGCGCCGTTCGCGTTCAGAGAATCAGCGTCACCGCGACGGCCACGCCGCAGGCGGCGGCGATCACGATGAGCGCCAACAGATCTGCGCGTCCCGGCCGCGCCGGATGAGCCGTGAGCCGGCCGGTGCCACCGCGCGCGGTGATCGCCTCGGCCATCTCCGCGCTGCGGCGGAGCGCCGACGACATGGCCGCGGTGATGAGATCTATGATCCCCATCTCCGCCGACGGGTGGTCGCTGCGCCCCTTCGCCGTCGGGCGCAGCTTGTGAGCCGCGCGCAACATGCGCAACTCCTCGATCAACAGCGGAAGACCCCTGAGACACAACGCGATCGCGACCGCCCATTCGTCAACCGGTAGCCGGAGGCGACGCAGTGGGCCCATCAGCCGCGCGAGCGCGGGCGCGACGTCGGCCATCGGGGTGGTCCAGATGACGAGGATCGAACTCGCGACGAGGACGAGCGCGAGGGTGACGGCACGCAGGAAGATCAGCGCCCCGTGCAGGCCGGCGAAGGAGACGTTGAACGCGACGCCGATACCGATCAGGCCCCAGAACCACCAGGGCGGACGCGGGATGGCACCCAACGGGATCCCGGCGACCAGAGCGGTGAGGACGACGATCGCGGCCACCATCCCCAGTGCCGGCCACGACGGCAGCACCCAGGTCATGACGCCGAGGATCAGCACGATCACCAGCTTGGTTCCCGCCCACAGTCTGTGGACGAAGGAATCGCCGGGGACCTGCCGCAACGGGACCGTGCGCATCGTCATTGGGCACCTCCGTCCCAGCCGGACGGCTGATCCGCGTTCTGATGGGTGTCGGGCAGCAACCGTCCGTCGACGAGCCGAACCCGGCGGGTGCACACCGAGTCCAGTGATTCGAAGTCGTGCGAGATGATCACGATCGTCATGCCCTCGGCGCGCAGACGGGCGAGGAGGGCGACGATCTCTTCACGGGCCAACGGATCGAGACCGGCGAGGGGCTCGTCGAGCACGAGCATGTCGGGGTGGCGCGCGATGAGCCCGGCCAGCACGACGCGACGCATCTGGCCGCCCGACAGGGAATCGACCTTGGTGGCCGCCATCTGCCGTGGCAACCCGACGAGTTCGAGGACACGGGCGACCTCTGCGGTGCCGACCTTCTCGCCACCGGCCGCCATGATCTCGTCGGCGACCGTGACCTTCTGTAGCTGCAGGCGCGCGTGCTGGAAGCCGAGCCCGATCGCGCCGACATGCTCACTGACGGGCTCGCCGGCGTCGAAACCCGCTGCCGGAGTGAACTTTCCGGCTGTGCCGAGCAGGTGGCAGGTGCCGGTTCGCGGTGACAGGAGTCCCGTCATGATCCAGGCGAGGGTCGTCTTTCCCGAGCCGTTGCCGCCGACGATGAGCAACCCCTCGCCGCGGTACACGGTCAAGGTGATGTCGGTGAGGGCGACGACCTCCCAGGGCGATCCGGGCAGGTGCGCGTAGCCCACGTGATCGAGCACCAGCAGCGGCCCACCGATGTGTGGTCCGGGCGCCGCGAGAGATGTCGCGGACTCGGTCGGTGAGGGATGGTCGAGGTCGGCGTGCGGGTCCGGCATCCAGTGCGGCGGATGAGGAACCACGCGACCGGCCTCGAGGTGGATGACACGGTCGGCGGCCGCGGCCTCGCTGCCGCGGTGGGTGATCAGCACGACCGCGATCCCGCGTCGGGCAGGCAACGACGCAAGCAGGTGGAGGAGTTGCCCGCGCCCCTCCGGGTCGACCATCGAGGTGACCTCGTCGGCGATGAGCAGTTGCGGATCCCGGGCGAGGGCCGCGGCGATGGCGAGGCGCTGCTGCTGCCCGCCGGACAGATCGGTGGTCTCGCGGTCGCCGAGACCACTCAGCCCGACCTCGGCGAGGAGCGCTTCGACGTCCACGTCGGCGTCCGGCGGCAGACCCCACACCACGTCGTCGGCAACTCGTGACCCGAGCATCTGGATCTCCGGCCGCTGCAGGACGAGCGCGGTGCCGCCGTGGACGCCGAGCCCGGCCAGGCCCGGACGGTGGACGACGCCGCTGGTCGGGGCGCGACCGGCCAGGATCTTCGCCAGCGTCGACTTGCCCGAGCCGTTGGCGCCGACGACGGCGACGAACTCGCCGGGGTCGATGCGCAGGTCGATGTCGTGGAGGACCGGCCTCGCCTCCGGGCTGTACGCGAAACCGACGCCTTCGGCAGTGACCGGGAGCGGCGCGACGTCGGTCGCCGTGGATCCCGGACCGTCGGAGGTGAGCGTGTCCTCGCTGGGCACGTCGCGCAGCCGGGCGATCACCCCGCCGAGGATCCACCAGGCCGCGAGGAGTGAGATCGCGGTACCCACTGTCCCGGAGACCCAGATCCACGCCCACCAATGCCTGGCGATGCTGCGGCTCATCGCATCGAGGGCGTCGCCCACGCCGTCGGTGGGTCCCCACCCGTGCAGCCATTTGGCGACGCCGTGGATGGAGTTAGTCATCGCCTCGATGGTCAGTTCGCGCAGGGGCACCAGTACGAGGAGCACCAGTACGGAGACACCGCCGAGGATCGGCGAGGCCACGAGGGTGGCCAGTCCGAGAGCTCCGACCCCACGACCACGGCGTTTGATGTCCCCGACGATCCCGCCGACCAGTGCCGAACCGAGGACGGTGGCCATCGCACCCGTGCCCGCCATGGCGAAGGCGACCGCCGTCGTCGCCACCGTGGCGGTGAGAAGTGCCCGCGGCCGGGTGCGGGCTGCGATGAGGGCAAGAGGAACCGGGGCGAGCAGACCGGCCGCCTGCGCCAGCGGGATGACCGAGGCGATGACCACCGCGGCAACGGTCAGGCCACCGAAGATCGCGACGGACGCGAACTCCATGGGCCGCAGCGCAGGCGAGTTCTTCACCGGTCCAGTGTGCCTGGTGTCCACCCCTGCCCCGGGCTCGGCCATCGGCGACGGCGCCCGGCCGTCGGTCGATCACATGTAAACGAACCGTCACAAGACGGTGGTTCGGGTTGTCCGTTTCGCGCCCGCGGTGGATTCTTTTCACACCGGTGGTCTTCGACGGACCTGGGTCCCGATGACCAGGTCCCCCACCCGAATCGGAGGGAGGACGCGATGCAGCCGATTCCGATCGGACTCACCCCGTTCCAGCACGAAGGCAAGCTGAACGGCATCCTCATCTCCGGTCGCTGGCCGGAATCCACCCTGGAATGGACGCAGACCCTCGTCGGCTCGGTACGGATCGCTTGCCGGCCGGGTTTCCTCCCGACGACGACGATCTTCGGCGTCGTCGAGCAGCGCCCGGCCCAGGGCGGCGAGAACACGGTCGGGATGATGGTCGCGATCGGGAACGTCATCGACGACAGCTTCGTCGAAGCGGGCAGGTTCCTGAACAATCCCCCGGCCCTGGTGATGCTGCACCCGCCGTCGCAGACACGTCCGTCACTTCCGGAATGCTCGGAGGTCGCGTCCGGCTGCGTCCTGCTGCCCGGACTCCCCGAACTCGGACTCGAGCATCGAGCCGGGTGGGCGGAGGCGGAGGCCGACGGGACGGTCGTGAATCTCCGCAACGAGGTCGGTATCGACCCCAATGCAGATCCCGACACCGCCGTGCTCGCCATGCTTCTCGCAGCTTAGGCACCCCGAGGCACCCCGAAGGTTCTCCGACAGGGCTCCCGCACGCCGGTTTCCGGGTCGCCGAACAATTCTTTTTGTGCCCCCGACCTGCACAGATACGGGTTACTGAGGAGTTGCATTCGCCAGTTAGGTCTCACTAACCTGGCGTTCGTGATTGCTGCCCTGCTCCTGAGTTTCGGCGTGATCTTCGTCGCCGAACTGGGCGACAAATCACAGCTGATGGCCATGACCTACGCCCTGCGTTACCGCTGGTGGGTCGTCATCCTCGCCATCACCGTCGCCACCACCGCGGTCCATGCCGTCTCGGTGTTCTTCGGTCATTTCCTCGGAATGTCTCTGCCCACCGATCTGATGTCGGTCCTGGCCGGCCTCGCCATGCTCGCCTTCGGACTGTGGACCATCTACGGCGACCGCCTCGACGACGAGGAGCGGAACCGTGCGAGCCGGGTCGGTGCGTCGGTGTTCCTCGCCGTGATGTCGGCCTTCTTCCTCGCCGAACTCGGCGACAAGACGATGCTGGCCACCATCACGATCGCCACCGACCACGATTGGCTCGGCGTGTGGATCGGTTCGACGGTCGGCATGGTCGCCGCGGATGCCCTGGCGATCGGCGTGGGCGTACTTCTCGGCAAGCACCTCCCCGAACGCGTCATCGCGATCGGTGCGGCCGTGCTGTTCTTCGGTTTCGCGGTGTGGCTCACCGCGTCCGGCCTCGTAGGTGCGTCGACCCCGATGATCGCTGCGACGATCACCGCCGCGGTCGTCATCACCGGTGTGGGCGCGTTCCTCATCCAGCGCGACCGGCGGCTCCGCGGCGCCGACGACGAGAACGCCGAACCAGCCACTCCCGAGCGTTCGCTCGGTCGTCACGAGGGCTGAGCGCGGGGGCTCCACAACCTCTGACTATCGTGAACGTGCACCCTGCGCCGGTGCACGTCGTCCACTTCACCGGGACACGGGTCCGGCGGCAATCGGTACCGCGAAAGGACTATCAACCCATGGACGTTTCAGGCGCTTCCGTTCTGGTCACCGGCGGGGCATCGGGCCTCGGCGCAGCCACCGCCCGTCGCTTCGCCGCCGCAGGCGCTCAGGTCTTCGGCCTCGACCTGCAGGACTCGATCGACAAGGCGGCCCCCACCGACGGCGTCACCCTGATCCCCGCCGACGTCACCGACGAAGCACAGGTCCAGGGCGCGATCGACACCATCGCCGAGTCGGGCGCACCGCTGCGCGTCGCCGTCAACTGCGCAGGCGTCGGCTGGGCCGCACGCATCCTCGGCAAGGACGGCCCGCACGACCTCGGCCTGTTCCGCAAGGTCATCGACATCAACCTGGTCGGCACCTTCAACGTCATGCGGCTGGCCGCCAACCGCATGTCGGAGGAATCCACGATCGACGGTGACGGCCAGCGCGGCGTCATCATCAACACCGCATCGGTGGCCGCCTTCGAGGGCCAGATCGGTCAGATCGCCTACGCCGCGTCGAAGGGTGGCGTCCACGCGATGACCATCTCGGCTGCACGCGACCTCGCCCGCATCGGCGTGCGCGTCTGCACCATCGCCCCCGGCACCATCAGCACCCCGATGCTCGCCGGCGTCACCCCCGAGTTCCAGAAGACCCTGGCCGAGGCGATCCCGTTCCCACAGCGTCTCGGCGAGCCCGACGAGTACGCACAGCTCGCCGAGTTCATCGTCGAGCACAACTACCTCAACGGCGAGACCATCCGGATGGACGGCGCGATCCGGATGGCTCCGCGCTAGTCCGGAGGCGTTGCACTAGGTGTACTGACCCGCCAGGTTGGGTACGCGGTCGGCGGGTGAGTCGCCTCTGAGTGCGGTGTGGCCGCGTTCGGGATTGTAGATGCGCAGGAACTCGTCGAAGGCGGCCACGCGTTCGGTCTCGCTGTTGTAGGGGCGGGCGTAGGCCCATTCCTCTTGCAGTGTGCGGTTGAATCGTTCCACCTTGCCGTTGGTTTGCGGCCGGTACGGTCGTGTCCATTTGTGTGTGATCCCGTTGTCGGCCAATCGTTTCCGGAACATTCTGGACCGGTAACAGGACCCGTTGTCGGTCATCACCCGTGTGGTCGTGACGCCGATCGAGGCAAAGTGGGCCAAGGCACGGGTCATGAACGCGGTCGCGGTTTCCTTCTTCTCATCAGCGAGGATCTCCGAATAGGCGTATCAGGAGTGATCATCGACGGCGTGGTGCAGGTAGGCGTATCCCAGGTTGGGGCGGCCCTGCACGGTGCGGGGCCGGGACGGATCGCGATGGGCACTGGAATTGCGGCCGCCTCGGGCGCGGCCGTGCACGCGGTGCCCACCACCGTCGGGGATCCTGCCCAGCTTCTTGATGTCGACGTGGATCAAGTCCCCGGCAGCTTCGCGTTCATACCGGCGAACCTCACGTCGTCGTGCACGCACCGGTGCTCCGGTGGCCGGGTCGGTCCACGACAACCGCACACACTGGTACCGGGTGAGGATGCGGTGGACTGTGGACACGTTCAACCCCAGGTGGAACCCGATCCGAGCTGGTCCCCAACGGCGCGACACGCGTAACCCCACCACCCGGCGTTCCCGGCGACGGGTGGTGCGATGCGGGCATGAGCGGGGCCGGCTTGAGCGGTCAACCATCCCTGCGGGCCCGTGGTCGCGGTAGCGGTCGGCCCACCGTTTGGCCGTGGTCACCGAGACATTGAAACGGTCCGCGGCACGCCGCAGCGGCCACCCATCCTCGACAACACACCGAGCCAGACGCAGCCGGCCAGTCGGGGACAACGGTGAATTACGGTGAGACATGAAGACCTCCGGGTTGAGGAGCGGTTCTTAGACAGCTCCACACCTCACTCGGAGGTCTTCCCTATGTCACGCCGACTCGCCGAACCCCGTACCTAACGTCCCGGGTCAGTACACCTAGGCGGCCGGCTCCGGGTGACCACCTGCGGGAACGTGGGTGGCCTCCGGGAGCCCAAGCGCAGTGGACAACCTGATCAGCGGTGCGGCATCCGCTTCCAGACCCTCGCCGTCGGCGGGGACGAGGTCGCGGACCGCGCCGCTGGTTTTTTCTGCGGCCGCGGACGACGTCATCCCGTCGACGGCCGCGCGCAGCATCCTGGCCTGGACCCCGACCTCCGCGTAGTCGAACGCCACCGACAGGTGCGGGCTGATCTGGGTCAGCGCGTCTCGGGTCTCGACGACCCGCCGGTGCAGTCGCGTCGTCGGCGACAGCGTGCCGGGATCAGGAAGGACGACTTCGGGTACCGCGTCGGTGACCAGGCGCCACAGGGGCAGGAGTTCGATGTCGAGTCGTCGGCGACGCCGGTTCGCGAGGAAGGTCTGCACCCGCGCGTAGACCATGGGGTAGCTGATCCCGGCGAGGAAGACGACGATTCCCAGGATCGCGACGACACGGTTGGTCGTCACCAGCCACGGTGAGCGCACCACGTCGGTCGCCGACACGATGACGAACACGATCTGTCCCACGGCGCTGAGCGCCAGGAGTCCCAGCCCGCCGATCAGCAGACCCAGTGAGACACGCAGATAGCCGTCGGCCGTGGCGTAGAACTTGCGGACGCTGTTGACGCACGCGGCGAATCCGTAGGTGAGATATACGCTGGCGATCAGTATGAAGAGGGCGAAACCCCAGTTCTGCACCGTCCACTCACTGATGGTCGCGGTACGGATCTCGACCGGGATGACCAGCATCGTGACCTGTAGCCCGACGAGTGAAGCGACGAGGGGCAGGGCCTCCCACCCGGCGCGGCGCTCGCGGCTCACGCGATCCGGGAAGAAGAACACGACGACGAGTGCCGCCACCCCGATCGCCAGAAGTGCGTAGAACGCCACCCGCGACAGACCCGGGAAGCCGTTGTCGTCGAGAGCGACCGACACCGACTCGTCGACGACGACGAACGCCAGCGTCAGCGAGGCGACCGCCACCATCATCGCGAGCGGCTGGAGCCCCCAGCCGGCACGCCGGATCTGATCCAGGCGCCAGCAGAAGGCGAAGGCGAAAACGGTCGCGGCGATCGCGTTGACCACCCCGACGCCGACGTCGATGTTCTGGGAGAAGGCAGTGAACGTCACTGCGCTTTCACCCGCACTGATCACAACCACCCGCGGTGACCGCCCAGGAGTCGCTGAAGTCCGCGTAGTTCATCGTGTGCCGCCGTGCTGCCGACGCCGGTGCCGGCTTCCTCTGCCCACGCCAGGATCATCGACGCGAGCATCTCCGCTTCCCACTCGCGATCGTCCGAGTAGCAGGTACGACGGAGCGCTGCGGCGGACTCGTCGCGGGTGAGCGCTGCCAGACCTTCGGCCGACACCTCGCCGAGGATCTGATGGCCGGCGATGAGATGACCGAACTCGTGGATGACGATCTGGTCCCGGTGGAGTCTGGACGTGTTCGCCTGATGGAAGAAGTAGTCCGCGTCGGCCGCGGCCAGCCAGATGCCGTTGGGAACTCCGGTCGGCAGAGGGTGGGCGATCAGGCGAATCGGACGTCCCCGACGCTCGCCGTACCGATCACACAGCTGTGTGACGTCGAGAGGGAGATCGAGATCGAGCCCCTTCAACGAGGTGCGACACAGCGCCCGCAATGCGCGTTCTGATCGACGCATGCCGTCAATCGAACCATGAGCTCGCACAACGAGGCGATTCGTGTCCACGAAACCAAGGGCCTCTTCGTTTTCCCAGTTCACACGGCGTCCGAACTCTCCAGGCCGACACCCCACGGCCCGTGATCGTCAGTGACACTCGTGATCGGTGAGAACCCGGATATGCGGATCCTCCAGACGCTCAGTCCTCGCCCGAGTCTCCCACCACCCGCAGACGCGAGTCGGCCGACGGCTTCTCGTCGCTGAGCCCTGCCGCGATGACGTCCGGCGGATCCTTCGGCAGACCCTGCTGCTCGCGCAGGACCTTGATCAGTTCGTTCACCACGGTGACCGAATCGCTCGAGAGCCCCGCCAGACGGAATGCCGCCAACTGAACGTTGGTGTCCGCCTGCAGCCGCATGAGATCGATCTCGTCGCGAGTGCGCTGCGCGGCCCGATCCTCGAGGAAGTAATGCACGTCGACACCGAATGCGGCCGCGATTCCCTCGACGGTTCGGAACGACGGGGACTTCGCTTTCCCCGATCGCAGCTGACTCAGATACGACTCGCCGAGACGGAATCCCCGCTCCGTCGACCTCGCCGCGATCGCCTTGGCACTGTATGCCCTCCCGTTCGGACCGGGAACGGTCCGAAACAGCTCCTCGAGTCGCCGGGCGAACAGCCCCGGATCGAGTGCATCCGATTCCTTCGTTCTCGAACGATCGGAGTCGGTGCGTCCGGTGTCGCCCATAGGCTTCTCCGCCCCTCCTGCAGTCATGACCATCTTCTCCGAGACGCAAAACTTGAATTTGCAAACATTAAAGCCCGCTGTACACGGCCATCGCAATGACCGGTACGGTCAGAAGGTACCGGAACGCCGCCGACGATGCGTATCACCTGTGGTGATGATGTAACGAACGTTAGTGTGTCGTTCTTCACATTCTTGGGGGTCACACGTTGCCGACACGCTCACGGCAGATGAATGTTTGTCCTCGCTGCGGTCCACATGACCCATTGACGCCGGCTGTCACACCCGCGAACTTCTCCACCGACTGTACGCCCGGGGGACCACGATGACCCATCGCCTGCCGACGCCCCGGCGCGACCGCCGACGGCGCCGCTCCCTCGCATCCCTGCTCGCCGCCATCGCGGTGATCGCGCTCGTCGCGCTTGCGCCCGGCGTCGCGTCGACCAGCCCGGTCGGGTCGGGAGGCACCGAATCGGACTCGGCGGGATCGGACTCGGCGGGCCAGGACTCGGCGGGCCAGGACTCGGTCGGATCCGGGAGTACCGGCGCGGGCGGCTTCGGCACCGACACCACCGATGACACCGACAACACCGCCGACGCGGTTGATGACGCAGCGGATGGTGACGCCGACTCGTCGCCGTCCGGCAATCGGGGACCCGGAGGTTCCTGGCATCACGGTGACGGGCATGGGCACGGCCACCACGGGCACGGACCGACCCCTTCGGGAACCGGCACCTCCACCAGCCCGAACACCTCAACCGACCCGAGCACCTCCACCAGCCCGAGCACCTCAACCGACCCGAGCACCTCAACCGAGACCTCGTCGACGACCAGCGCGGAGACCGAGACCTCCACAACCGGGGTCTGGGTACCGTTTCCGCCGGTGACCGGTCGGCCGAACGTGCCGGCCCCGACCCTGCCGCCGGTCGTGTCGAACCCTCCGCGCTCCGGCGAGGGGAACCTTCCCGCCCCCGCTCAGGTCCCGACCGTTCCCGCGCCCAGCGGATCACCCGCGCCGACCGCACCTGCCGCCTCGGTTCCGGGACCTCCCCCGGCGCCTGGTGCGCCCGCAACCGGCGGGTCCGCAGCGGAGTCCCGCGCCGAATCCGGCGCTTCCGACGCTTCTGCCGCCGACGAGTCAACCGTCCTCATGGCGAGCCCGCAGGGTCCGTCCGGTCCTCAGGCCCTGCCCGGCGCATCGCCCGACACCGTCCTGACCGGCGTGAAGAAGTTCCTGATCGGTGTCGCCCCCGGTGGATTGTTGCTGCTCGGGGCGGTCGCGCTGTTCGGCAGCGGATCGTTCCTGGACTCGCTGCGGTCACTGCGCTCCTGACGCCGCCCGGTCCTCGGTTCCGAGATCTCAGTACCGGGCGAGCAGGTCCCGCTCGTGCGGGATCTCGTCGACGGCACGTCCGGAGATCCACTCGCGGAGCACCTTCGTGGCCCGGACGTCGTCCTCGTTGTACTCGAGCAGCCGCTGCCGCTGACCGACGTCGGGACGTCCGCCGCCGAGCGCGACCGCGGCGCGATACCACTCCATCGACGCCTCACCGCTGGCGTCGTCGTCGCGCCAGGCGAATCCGGCAACGGGAGCGACGCGCTTCAACCCTTTTCCGCGGGGACAGATGAAGTTGTCGCCGACCGCCTCGTAGATGTCGACCCACTCCTCGGATGCGATGAACGCCTCCACCTCCCGCCGGGTCGGGATGCCGGGTTCGCCGGCGAATCGGTCGGCCGAACCCAGCAGCCAGCGATTCTCGGCCTGCTGTGAGTAGCAGTACGCCGCGAACGTCTTCCCGGTCTCGCGGGCGGCCATCCGTTCGGCGGTCAGCCACGCCCAGAACTCCGCGAACGACCTCGCCTCGTCGCGCGTGGGCAGCGGGTCCCAGGTGACGAACGGCCGGTAGACCACCGGTTCGTCGGGCGCCGTGGTGTCGGTACGCAGCGTGCCCCACAGGTAGGCGCCGTGTTCGCCGAAGCTCTCGATATCGACGTCGACCTCGATGTCGGCGCGATGCACCCGCGGGGTGTCGCGGCGCCGGACGAGTTCGGTTCCGGTCAGCCAGGCGATCGCACCGATCACCGCATCGTCGAAACGCGCACTGCCCGGCCAGTTCTCCGGCGGGGCCCCGCGCTGTGCGGCGAGCTGGTCGATCGTGGTGATGCCCGCCTCGACGAGTGCGGTCCCCTGATTACCCGTGGCGACGAGCGAGACGTCGCGGCGGGCCTCGAGTTCCGGACCGCACTTCACCCACCAGGGGCACGAGCGGCACTCGGCGACGCGTCGTGGTTCGGTCGGCACCTGCTGCGCGGCGACGGCCCGACGCCGGTCCAGGACCTCGGTGTAATCGTCGAGCATGCCACCGGTGTCGTGCACGACGATGCAGTCGGCGTCGACGCCGATCACGCCACCGCGCAGGTCGCCGGTCTGCGACGACGGGGCGCGACCGATCTCGACCAGCATCGCGGTCAGCTGGGCGAGGCGCAGGTTGTCGCGACGGTTGGGCCGTGCGGTGCGGTACGGGTCGGGCGTGGGCGCCCACCCCCACAACGGGCTGGTGACCAGCGACGGCGGACGGCCCGGGTCGGGGGCGGACTTCACGGGCTGGGTGATCCGGTGGTTGACGACGATGACGGGGACATAGCCGTCGCCCACTCTCACCAGGAGTTCGGCATGACCGCGCCGCCCGTGTTCGATGTCGGTGGGCAGCGCCGCATTCCAGATCCACGCGACGTTCGCGTCGCACGCCTTCAGGGTGGCCGCGACCCGCTCCGCCGCCCTGGACTCCGCGTCGATCACCACGAACGCGCCGGGCTGATCACTGTGGATGCCGCGGAGGAGTTCGCGAACCGCGGCCCGATGATCGGCCGCGGCCTCCTTGCGTCGCTGCACGCCGGGCGGGTCGGGTTCGGAGCCGGGACGCCCCTCGTGACCGAAGTCGAGGGCGACCCGGTGCTCGCAACCCGCGAGATCGCGCGGCGACAACACCACAGAGGCCACGCCATCCCTTTCTCGGCTCGAGCGGTCGGACGCGTGGCCCCACCGGACCACGTGTCATGCTTGTACTTGTTACCACGCCCGCAGCGGTCCACTCGGCAGCAGCGAAAGGTCATTCGATGGGTTTGTTCTCCTCCGACGGTAGGTCGCGGGCTCAACGCCGCGCAGAGGCCAAGGCTCTCAAGGCAAAAGCCAAGATCGAGGCGAAGTTCGACGCCAAGCACCGGCGGAAGGAACAGAAAGCTCGTCGCAAGACCGAGCACAAGTACCTCCAGAAGGACCTCAAGGCCGAACGCAAGACCGCCCGGCAGTTGGCGAAGGCTCAGGAGAAGGTGGTCAAGGCCGAGACCAAGAAGGTGAGTGCCGAGGCCAAGGCGGCCGCGGACGCCAAGATCCTCAGCCCGGCCAGCGTCAAGCGCTACCTCACGGTCGCGCGCCTCGTGGCCCCCATCGCGGTCCCCATCGCCTACCGCGCCGCGGTCGCCGGTCGTGCGCAGATCTCGGCGCTGCAGGCCGGCCGCGCAGGCGTTTCGCCAGAAGTGTTGCGTCAGTTCAGCGGCCACGGCGCGGCGCTGTCCGCGCGGATCGCGACGACACGGACCGCGCTGGAGAAGGTCGTCGCGCAGGACACCAGCGCCGATGCCAAGGACTTCGTCGCCGCGATGACCCAGCGCCTCGACAACCTCGACATCGCGGTCGCCACCGCCGAGACCATGTCCGCCGCACAGCGCCGGACGGCCCACCAGTCCATCGACGGCGAACTGGTTGCCATTGACGCCGACATCCTCGCGCGGTTGGGCGTTCGTTCCTGACGCAGGCCGAGGCGGTGGCCTTCGACCCTCGCCGGAGGCGGGTGCGCACCCACTAGGATGGGTTCCACGCGTCGCGTGGGGGATCTTCCTTGTGCGTACGCTCGGAGGACACACGCAAGGGAGCGCCGTATGACCGAGCAGGAGCCGAACGTCACGCCGTCCGACGGCGACGCGAACAACGACGAGCCGACCCTGTTTCCCATGACTCCCCCGGAGGCCGACTCCGGGGCTGCCGAATCGTCACCGGCCCCGGCCGAGAAGGCGCCCCCGAAGAAGCCCGCACCCAAGAAGACGCCGGCCAAGAAGGCGGCGCCGGAGCGAGCCGCAGCCGAGTCCGGTGGCGACAGACTGCCATCGAAGAAGGCCGCCAAGAAGGCCCCCGCGAAGAAGACCCCGGCGGCCAAGAAGGCCTCGGGTGCCGGTCCCGCCAAGAAGTCACCTGCGAAGAAGGCGCCGGCCAAGAAGGCACCTGCGAAGAAGGCGCCGGCCAAGAAGGCACCACCGAGGTCGGCACCCCCCGTCGCCGATGTGCCTGCCGCCGCCCCGACCGCGCCTCCTGCTCCGCCGGTCACCTCCACACCGCCTCCGACGTCCGTCCCGGCGCACCCGCCGGTCGATGTCGTCGCCGAATCCGATGCTGCCCGGGCCACTTTCGCGCAGTTGCGGTCCGGCGCGCCCACCGAACCGCCGACGACCAACCTCACCCCCGCCTACGCGGGACTGGCGGCGGTCGTGGCGATGCTGGTGTTCGTCATCCTGCGCCGCGTCCTGCGCTGATCGCCCCCGCGGCGGCGGCACAGTCAAAGCCGCTACCGCGGCGGCAGAGTCAAGCCGCTACCGCGGCGGCGGCGAGACTTCCACGCCACCCGACTCGTGCTCGGGTCCGGCGTTGGGATGGTCGGCGGGCAGCCGGCCTCGGAAGCGCGCGGCTTCGCTGACGGCGGGCTCTCCACCCTTCGAGTGCGGCGGCCGGTGGTACGGACCCGGCTTCGGGCGCGGTTTGCCACCGGGAAGTGCCAGACGCGCGATCGTCCGGTGCACCTGGCCCCACTGTTGACCGAACGGTCCTGTGTTGTAAGGCAATCCGTAGCGCTCGCAGATGCCCTTCACCTTGGGGGCGACCTCCGAGTACCGGGTACTCGGCATGTCCGGGTACAGGTGGTGCTCCACCTGGTAGCCGAGGTTGCCGCTGATGATGTGGAACAGGGGGCTGCCGTCGATGTTGGCCGCACCGACGAGCTGCCGGACATACCAGCCGCCCCGCGTCTCGTTCTCGACCTCTTCCTGGCTGAATGTGTACGTCTGGTCCGGGAAGTGGCCGCAGAAGATGATCGCGTGCGCCCACACGTTCCGGATGATGTTCGCGGTGAAGTTCGCGGCCAGGGTGCGCAGGAATGTGCTCTCCGCACCCGGGATCACCTGGTCGGCGAATTTCGCGGCCGCACGCGCCCGCCGGCCACCTCGTCGTCGGATCACTTTGCCGATCCGCGAGGTCGACGGCTGCCGGATGGCGCCGCCCGTCGCTGCCTGGCTTAGCAGGAATGCGCCCGCGCTGATCGCCGGCCAGCCGAGGTAGTCCTTCACGATCTGGCGGCGCATCTTGCCCGCGATGCCCTTGAGATCCTCGGCCAGTTCGGACATCGGCTTCTCACCACGCCGGATCGCCTCGAGATCGAGATCGTGCAGTGCGACGCCCCACTCGAAGAACGCCGTGAGCAGGACGTTGTAGAACGGCTGCAGCAGATAGACCGGATGCCACTTCTGGTTCGGATCGATCCTCATGATCTCGTAGCCGAGATCCTTGTCCTTGCCACGGATGTTGGTGAAGGTGTGGTGGATGTAGTTGTGGGAGTGCTTCCATGCCTCGGCAGTGGACGCGGTGTCCCAGTCCCACACCGACGAGTGGATGTAGGGGTCGTTCATCCAATCCCACTGCCCGTGCATCACGTTGTGGCCGATCTCCATGTTCTCGAGGATCTTGGCCATACCGAGGCATGCGGTACCCGCGACCCAGGCGCCCCGCGAGCGCGAGTTGAGCAACACGATGCGCCCGAGGGCGGCGAGTTGCCGCTGGGTGGCGATGACGGTCTTGATGTAGCGACGATCGCGGTCCCCGAGGTCGCTGTAGACCTCGTCGTGGATGGCGTCGAACTCCTCGGCCAGTCGATCGATGGTTTCTTGATCGAGGTGCGCCAACGGGCTGGTCACGCGCTGTCCGGAATCGGTGGTTGTCATGTACTTCGGTCCTCCCGGTCAGAGGTCAGAGGTCTGGCGTCTGGGGTCTGACCTTGGTCAGAGTTCGACGTCGACGTCTCCCTCGGCGGTGTTCACACAGATGCGGATGCTCTGCCCTTCCGGCGAGCTCACCTCGCCGGTGCGCAGATCGCGGATGTTCCCCTGTTTGAGAACCCCGGTGCAGGTGTGGCAGATACCGATCCGGCAGCCGAACTTCAGCTCCAGACCGTTCTCCTCCCCCGCGACGAGGATCGGCATACCCGGCTCACAGGTGACCTCGGTGTCACTGCGGGTGAACCGGACGGTGCCGCCCTCACCCTCACCTGCATTCCCACCGATGATCGGCTGGAAACGTTCGAGGTGGATTCGGTCCCCGACGCCTTCGGCTTCCCAGTGTTCGACGAGACTGTCGAGCAACTCTCGCGGACCCGAACACATCGCCTCTCGCTCGCGCCAGTCCGGGCAGAGTTCGTCGAGGTCGGTGGCTTTGATCCGCCCGTCCCGACCGGTGATGCGCAACGTCAGGTCGAACCCGTCGTGCCGTTCGTCCATCGACTCGAGATCGGCCCGGAACATCACCTGGTCGTCACTGTGCGCCGAGTGGATGGCCACCACGTCGTCGACCCGATCGCGATGATCGAGGTCGCGCAGCATGCTCATGATCGGGGTGATGCCGCTGCCGGCGCTGATGAACAACATCTTCTCCGGCAGCGGATCGGGCAGTGTGAACACGCCTTCGATCTCGCCGAGCCGGACGATCTCACCCGGCCGGATGCCATGGACGAGGTAGGGCGAGACCTTTCCCTCCTCGACCAGCTTCGGCGTCACGCTGATCAGGCCGTCGCGCGGATGCGGGTCGGAGGTCAACGAGTAAGCGCGCCAATGGAACACCCCGTCGATGACCACCCCGAGACGCACATACTGTCCCGGTTGATGCCCCGGCCACTCATAGCCCGGTTTGATCCACACCGTGGCCGCGTCCGCACCTTCGGGTCGTACCTCGACGACCCGGCCGCGGAGTTCCCGAGTGGTCCAGAGCGGGTTGATCAGCTCCAGGTAGTCGTCGGGGTGCAGGGGATTGAACAGGTGCCGGATTGCGCCGAGAAACCCTCGTCGCCACGGCGACACCCGGGGAGTCGCGCCGCGTTCAGCCATGGGATGGGGTGGGTCGGGAATCGATCAGTGTCACGAGACCTCACAAGGGGTCGTCGGTCGTCTCTTGTGCCTACGCGCTGCTGCAGAGTCACCGTTCGAGCTGTCTGCTCCGACCATACGGCGTCGGGCATCACCGAAGGGGCGGGTCGCTCGGATCCGGTCTGTGCTGGATTGTCGGTCACCAAAGGTGCAGGTCGCTGCGATGTCGGTTGTTCACTTGGGCAACATTCCGGATGCGAACAGTGACGGAGGGTTATACCCCGTCGCGCACGGCGGCAGTGTTCGCCCGGGACATGATCGCCGCCGCGACCTGGTCGGGCCTGGATTCCGGCAGCCAATGGTCGGCGCCGGGAAGGACCAGAAAGTCGTACGGCGCATCGACCCACCCCGAGCAGAGCCGGGCGCCGGCCCCGCCCAGAGCCGGGTCGCGGTCGCCCCAGACGTATGTCGTGGGCACCTTCACCCGCGCGGGTGCCGACCGCTTGTCCGGCAGTAACATCGCCCGATACCAACCCAACGCTCCGGGCAGCGCGCCGTACTCCGCGATCTCGGCGGCGACCCGCGAGGCGAATGGTTCCGGAAGCCCCATCTGCACTCCGAAATCCGGCCGCGAGGTCATCAGCCGGCCGAGTACCTTCTCGGGCAGGGCCGGGATCTGGAACACCAGCATGTACCAGGAACGAAGAATCTGACCGCGCGGCATCGCCTGCATGAACGCCCCCGGATGCGGAACCGACAGCGCGGTCAGCGTTCGCACTCGATCGGGGTGATGAGCCGCGAGTGTCCACGCCACCGCCGCGCCCCAGTCATGTCCGACGATGTGCGCGTCACCGACATCCGCGGCGTCGAGCATGGCCACGATGTCTGCCACCAGCTCGGCCTGCATGTAGTCGCGCCGCCTGGTGGGTCGAGCCCCCGGCGAGTAGCCGCGCTGATCCGGGGCGATAGTGCGAAAACCTCTGCCGTGCAGGAGCGGAGCGACGAGATCCCACGAACCGGCACGCTGCGGGAAGCCGTGCAGCAAGACGATCGGCTCCCCCTCGAGCGGACCGGCGTCGATCACGTCGAAGGTGTACGGACCGCGCTGGAAGGTCGTCAACCGCGTCGTTCGCACGTGTCAGCCCGCCCAGCGCACCCGCAGGATCCGATCCGACCCGTCCCCGTCGCTCGTGGTCAAGACCAGCGAACCATCGGGCGCCACGGCCGCACCGCGCAACCGGCCGTGGGCATTCTCCAGCGCCTCGGTCTTCGAGACCACGCGGCGTCCGTCCTCGGAGAGCTTGAGGAAGACCAGCCGCTGCCCCTTCAGTGCGGTCACCACCAGCCCGCCGCTGTAGGGTCCCCAACCGCTGTCCGGCAGGAACGCGAGGCCCGGGGTCGCGATCGTCGGCGCGCCCGAACTCCACACCGGACCGATGGCGCCGGGGACCCGTACGGCGTCGGTCATGGGCACCGACTCGTCGTAGATCAGGGGGGTGCGGTCCGGGCGGTAACCGTAGTTGCCTCCCGCGACGATGAGGTTCAGCTCGTCGTCCCGACTCGTGCCCTGTTCGATCCCATAGACCCGACCGCTGCCCGGAGCGACCGCGACGCCCTGCACGTTCCGATGACCGAGGCTGTACACCGGGCTTCGCGGATCCGGATTCCCCGGCGCCGGCCTCCCGTCGAGGCCGATGTGCAAGACCTTGCCGCCCAGCGACTTCCGGTCCTGCGCTACCGACGGGATACCGGAGTCACCGGTACCGACCCAGATACTGTCGGCGGTCACGGCCAGGCCACAACCGGCACGACTGCCCGAGGAGTTGACCGGGATACCGCTGAGCAGGGTCCGTTCCCGAAGCATCCGCGTCCAGTCCGCGCTGACGCGCCAGGAGACCACCCTCGTGGTCTGGCCCGTCTGCGGCGCCGGAATGGGCGCACCGGCAAGCGGTTCGGGCACGGCGAACGCGCCCGGCACCGTGTACTCCGCCTGACAGGAGTAGACGCGCCGGTTGTCGGAGAAGCGAGGATCGAGGGCGAGTCCCATCAGGCCGGCCTCGTTGACCTCGAAGATCTTCGACAGGTCGGCGTTGACGTTCACCCGCTGTCCGCCGGGGCGCACCGCGACGAATCGTCCCGCGCGTTCACCGGTGAGCACCGTTCCGTCGGGCGCGACGACCGCACCCCACGGTATGGTCAGTCCGCCGGCGACAGTCGTGACCTGCAGCGGCGCGGCGGCATGGGCCGCAGCGCCGGCGACGAACATCCCGGCGACCGCGGCCGCCGACGCGGTGATCGCCACGAGCCCGCGGGCCGATGTTCGGATGAGTGTCCTGCGTTCACGACGTATCGGGGTCATAGGAGTCACGGTAACCACGACCCGGTGCCGGGTCGTGGCGAAACGGCGAGATCGAGATCTAGCGGCCGGGTAGGTACTTCAGCGCGCGGACCGCCGTCGGCGTGATCGCCCGGTAGATGTTCTTGGGCACCAACGGGGCGCGGTCGATGCCGATGAACCGCTGCTCGGCGATCGTCTGCGCCTCCGTGTACTTGAGCAGACCCTCTTCGCCGTGGCGTCGGCCCACACCGGAGATGCCCATGCCACCCATCGGTGCGGCGGTCGACGCCCAGGCGGCGGCGTAGCCCTCGTTGATGTTGACGGTGCCGGCCCGCAGTCGTTCGGCGACGGCCTGCGCCTCGGCGCTGCTGCCCGCGAAAACGCTTGCGTTGAGCCCGTATTCGGTGTCGTTGGCGAGCTTGACGGCCTCATCCGTCGAGTCGACCGGATAGATCGAGACGACCGGCCCGAAGGTCTCGTTGCCGTAGCAGACCATGTCGTCGGTGACGTCGGTGAGCACCGTCGGCTCGAAGAAGAACGGGCCGAGGTCGGGGCGGCGCTTGCCGCCGGCGAGGACCTTCGCACCCTTGGCGACTGCGTCCTGCACGTGTGCCTCGGCGGTGTCGATCTGCGCCGCCGATGCGAGCGAGCCCATGTCGGCGGTGAAATCGTAAGTGCCCGAGAGCTTCATCATCGAGACAAATGCGGCGAACCGCTCAGCGAACTCGTCCGCGATCTGCTTGTCGACGTAGATCCGCTCGATGGAGATGCACAGCTGGCCGGAGTTGGAGAACGCCGCGCGTGCAGCTCCCTGCACGGCGTTCGCGATGTCGGCGTTCGCGGTGACGACCATGGGGTTCTTGCCGCCCAGCTCGGCGGAGAACCCGATGAGTCGCCGGCCTGCCTGTTCGGCGAGGGTTGCCCCGGTCGCCGACGAGCCGGTGAACATCACGTAGTCGGTCGAGGCCATGATCGCCTGCCCGACGACGCCGCCGGGTCCCGGCACCACGGCGTACAGCTCACGCGGAAGACCCGCCTGGTACAGCAACTCCGCGAGCGCGAGAGCACAGTAGGGCGTCTGGCTGTCGGGCTTGATGACCACACCGTTGCCGGCGACGAGGGCCGCGACCGCATCGGACACGGCCAGCGTCAGCGGGTAGTTCCACGGACTGATGACGCCGATGACCCCCTTGGGCAGATGACGCACCCGGACACTGGTGGCGCCGGGCAGCATGCCCTTGACCTTGCGATCGGCGAGCAGCTTCGGGCCGTTGGTCGCGTAGTGACGCGCGGTGATCGCGACGTCGAGCACTTCTTCCTGCGCGTAGATCCGGGCTTTGCCGGTCTCGGCCTGCGCGATGTCCATCAGCGCCTCGGCGTTGCGATAGACCAGAGCGGAGAACTTGTCGATGACCTGGGCACGCTCGGCCGGGGTCCGGGCGGCCCATCCCTGCTGGGCCTGCCGGGCACGGTCGACCGCGGTCTCGAGATCCTCGGCCGTCGCGACCGGGATGGTGGCCATCTCGGTGCCGCTGAACGCCTCCAGCACCGGCCGGGTGGGACGGCTCGCGGCGTCGTCGATCGCGACGAGAGCACCGAGACGGGCGAAATAATCGGCGGTGGGCTTCGGCATGTCGGGCTCCTCGGTGAAGTGCTGGCTCTGGGCGGTTGGTGGGTGTTCGGTCGAGATCCGGACGATCAGCTGTCGGGGGCGACCAGCACGATGCCGTCGTCGTCGGAGTAGACGATGTCGCCCGGGTTGAAGGTCTCGCCGCCGATGGTCAGCGGAACGTCCCGCTCGCCGGCGCCGGTCTTCGTGGACTTGCGCGGGTTGGTGCCCAGCGCCTTGACGCCGATCGCCATCCCGCCGATGGTCTTGGCGTCGCGGATGGCGCCGTTGGCGATGATGCCCACCCAGCCGTTGGAACGGCCGAGCTCGGCGATGATGTCACCGACCAGCGCGGTGTGCACCGACGCATCACCGTCGATCACGAGCACGCCGCCCGGGTTGGACTCGCTCAGGATGGATTTGAGCAGGGCGTTGTCCTGGAAACACTTAACCGTGGTGACGCGTCCGACGAATTCGCGGTTGCCGCCGTACTGCGTGAACTGGGTGTCGCAACTACGGACATCGGCCCCGATCTCGTCCACGAGATCGGCCGTCGGGGTGAAGGTCAGCTCGCTCATGCCGACCAGTTTAGGTGTTACCGCAAGTAGCTGGTTACTCGAGGGTAGGTTCGGTTCGAACCCCTCCACCCAGACCGTCGATGATCTCCGCGACGTCGTCCGGGCGTTCGGAGACCAGGAAGTGCTTCGCGCCGGGCAGCACGACGATCTCGTCTGCCGAAAGAGTGTCCGCGTAGCGCCGTTGCTTCCATTCCCAGAAGAGCCGCCATCCGGGGATCGTCGACGACGCCACCACCACCTCGACCGGTACGTCCGGCATCGGATTGCTGCGGCGTAGACCCCGCAGGGTCCTGTTCATCGCGCCGAAGGCCGCGTTCTCGACGAGCATCGCGAGCAGGAACGGCGGTTGCCCGAAGACCCGCTTGCTCCATCTCCGTTGCTGTTCACCGAGCCCCTCCGGAGGTGCCGGCACGACCCGCTTCCACACCTGCAGGCTCGGCCATCGTCGGATGCCGACGCGGCTGGTCACCGCCCGCGCCACTCCGACCGCCCGGTGCGCGTTGCCGACCCGGAAGGACAACGGGACCAAGCGCCAGGGGAAGAGCACATACGAGCCGTCGAGCACCACCACGGCCGCGGTGCGGCCGGGGTGCTGCCGGGCGAACGCCTCCACGTACAGCGACGCGAGTGAATGGCCCACCACGACAACGGGTTCGTCGATCCCACGGGCATCGAGTACCGCGACCATCCGCTCGATCTCGCCGAGAAGCGTCGGATGGTGCCGACGGTCGACCGGACTCGACAACCCGTAGCCCGGCCGGTCGTACCGGATCACCCGCCACGACGGCGTCAGGCGGGCGACGAGCGGGTCGAGGTCGAACCAGTTGCTGCCCAACGCCGCCATCAACAGCAACGGAGGTCCCGATCCCTCGTCGAGCACATGCAGGCGGTGCCCGCCGACGGTGACGTACTCCCCCGGAGCTGTGTCATCGCCGGGGTCCGGCGTCGTCTCGTGCACCTGACCAGTGTGCCCGAGGTTTCGACGCGGTGGCTCGCTCCGCTCGCTACCGGCTCAACCAGCAGCAGCCCACGCCGGTTGAGCCGACACCGAGCAACGCGAGGCGTCGCGTCGAAACCCACCGAGCCCCCTCCCCGCCGGTTGAGCCGACACCGAGCGAAGCGAGGCGTCGCGTCGAAACCCCGCACACCCAGCAGAGGCAGGTTTCGACACGGTGGCTCGCTACGCTCGCTACCGGCTCAACCAGCAACAACGCGGTTGCTAGCTGTACTGACCCGGGACGTTAGGTACGGGGTTCGGCGAGTCGGCGTGACATAGGGAAGACCTCCGAGTGAGGTGTGGAGCTGTCTAAGAACCGCTCCTCAACCCGGAGGTCTTCATGTCTCACCGTAATTCACCGTTGTCCCCGACTGGCCGGCTGCGTCTGGCTCGGTGTGTTGTCGAGGATGGGTGGCCGCTGCGGCGTGCCGCGGACCGTTTCAATGTCTCGGTGACCACGGCCAAACGGTGGGCCGACCGCTACCGCGACCACGGGCCCGCAGGGATGGTTGACCGCTCAAGCCGGCCCCGCTCATGCCCGCATCGCACCACCCGTCGCCGGGAACGCCGGGTGGTGGGGTTACGCGTGTCGCGCCGTTGGGGACCAGCTCGGATCGGGTTCCACCTGGGGTTGAACGTGTCCACAGTCCACCGCATCCTCACCCGGTACCAGTGTGTGCGGTTGTCGTGGACCGACCCGGCCACCGGAGCACCGGTGCGTGCACGACGACGTGAGGTTCGCCGGTATGAACGCGAAGCTGCCGGGGACTTGATCCACGTCGACATCAAGAAGCTGGGCAGGATCCCCGACGGTGGTGGGCACCGCGTGCACGGCCGCGCCCGAGGCGGCCGCAATTCCAGTGCCCATCGCGATCCGTCCCGGCCCCGCACCGTGCATGGCCGCCCCAACCTGGGATACGCCTACCTGCACCACGCCGTCGATGATCACTCCCGATACGCCTATTCGGAGATCCTCGCTGATGAGAAGAAGGAAACCGCGACCGCGTTCATGACCCGGGCCTTGGCCCACTTTGCCTCGATCGGCGTCACGACCACACGGGTGATGACCGACAACGGGTCCTGTTACCGGTCCAGAATGTTCCGGAAACGATTGGCCGACAACGGGATCAAACACAAATGGACACGACCGTACCGGCCGCAAACCAACGGCAAGGTGGAACGATTCAACCGCACACTGCAAGAGGAATGGGCCTACGCCCGCCCCTACAACAGCGAGACCGAACGCGTGGCCGCCTTCGACGAGTTCCTGCGCATCTACAATCACGAACGCAGCCACACCGCACTCAGAGGCGACTCACCCGCCGACCGCGTACCCAACCTGGCGGGTCAGTACAGCTAGCCCTCCGCTCGCTACCGGCTCATAGCTCCTATGTCAAGCGGCGGCGGGTGTTGGGTTTTCGGCTTCGTGGGTGCGGGCGTGGTGGTCGGTGGTGAGGTTGTTGTAGACGACGCGGGCGAGTCGGCGTTTGAGGCAGCGCATTGCCTCGCGAGGGCTCTTGCCGTCGGCCTGCTTTTTCTCGTAGTAGGCGTAGCCGAGGGTGTCGGGCATGCGTGCCTGGGTCAGCGCGATGCGGTGGATCGCGGCGTTGATTTGACGGTTGCCCGACCGGGTGAGGCGATGGCGTCCGGGGTTGGCCGACCACACCGGCACTGGGGCGATTCCCGCGTGGCGGGCGAACTGGGCCTCCCCGGGGAAGCGGGTGATGTCGGCGGATTCGCCGAGGAGTTTGGCGGCGCTGAGGACGCCACAGCCGGGCATCGCCAGCAGGGTGGGCACCGCGGCCGAGACCAGGGTGGTGATCTCCTTTGCGACCTCCGCGATCTCCACGGTCAGCTCGTAGATGGCGGTGATTTCCTTGCCGGCCAGGCGGGCATCGACGCTGGTGCCTTGGGTCTTTAACCAGACTTGCAACGCTTCCTGATGCTTCTTCATCGTCAACCCACCCTTTGCGATGTGGTGCTCGGGGTCGAGCTGATGCACCCGCCACAACACCCGGTTGATCTTCGACGTTCGTTCGCGCACAAGGGAATCGCGGTAATCGACGAGAGCTTTGACGTCGTAGGACAACGCGTCGTGAGAGGCCACCGGGAGGTCGGGTTCACGTGCTGCGGCCCGAGCCACGGCCAGCGCGTCGATCGGGTCAGACTTACCGCGTTCACGTCCGGTACGGCGGTGTTCGGCCATCAGGCGCGGCGCTACCCGCACCACTTTCTGAGCCGCGCCCAGCAGGTCGCGTTCCAGCCAAGCGGACATGTTGCGGCAGTCCTCGATGGCCCACAACACCGTGGTGCCAAAGCGTGTGTGAGCCCATTGCATGGCTTTGCGGTGGCCGATGGTGGTGGCGGGCACCACGGTGGACCCGAGCTGCTTGCCGACAGCGTCGACCGCGACGAATGTGTGCGTGCGCTTGTGCACATCGGCACCGATGACGATCATGGGAGATGCCTTCCTGTCAGTGGAGTGGCGACAGTCGGGCCGGTCGGCGGACACATCTCAGTCGGGGGCGATGCCACGCTCCTATCAAGTCACGCCGGCCGGTCCTGACACACCAGGAATCGGCACAATGAGCCAACACCAGCCCGATACAGCCAGGGCGGTAACCAGCAGAAGAGCCAGATACCTGGTGGTCAGAACCCAACCACCACCGAAGTGGCTAGACAACCCTGACACTGAAACCAGCAGAAGCCGCGGTTCAGGCGTCCTGCGGTTTGGCGAGCGGGAAGGCGAGCGATTCGCGGATCGACTGGCCGGTGATGAGCATGACCACACGGTCGACGCCCACCCCGAGCCCGCCCGTCGGCGGCATCGCGTACTCGAGCGCCTGCAGGAAGTCCTCGTCGAGTTCCATCGCCTCCGGGTCGCCGTCCGCCGCCAGGATCGACTGCTCGGTGAGACGCCTGCGCTGCTCCACCGGATCGGTCAGTTCGGTGTACGCGGTGCCGAGCTCCACACCCCACGCCACCAGGTCCCAGCGTTCGGCGACGCCCGGCTTGCTGCGGTGCGCGCGGGTCAGCGGCGAGGTCGACGTCGGGAAGTCGGTGTAGAAGGTCGGGAAGGTCGTGCGGTCCTCGCCGAGATGCTCGTAGAGCTCGAGGACGATCTGGCCGGCATCCCAATCCGGGCGGTAGTTGATGTCGAGGCGGTCGCACACGGCCCGCAACGTCTCGACCGGGGTCTCCGGCGTGATCTCTTCTCCCGCACCCTCGGACACCACCTCGTGGACGGTCTTGACCGGCCACTCCCCCGAGATGTCCACGCGGACTTCGTTTCCGTCGGCGTCGGTGCGGATGATGACCGGTTCACCGTAGGCCGCGGTGGCCGCATTCTGGATCATCTCGCGGGTCAGGTCCAACATCTTCAGGTAATCGCTGTGCGCCTCATAGGCTTCCAGGCTCGTGAACTCCGGATTGTGACTGAAGTCGACGCCCTCGTTGCGGAAGTTGCGGCCGATCTCGAACACCTTCTCCACTCCGCCGACGCACAGACGCTTCAGGTAGAGCTCCGGCGCGATCCGCAGATAGAGGTCGAGGTTGTAGGCATTGATGTGCGTCTGGAACGGGGTCGCGTTGGCGCCGCCGTGGATCTGCTGCAGCATCGGCGTCTCGACCTCCAGGAAGCCGCGCGCGGCGAGGAAGTCGCGCATCGACTTCACCACCAGGCTGCGGATCGCGAGGTTCTTCCGGCTCTCCTCGTTGATCGCGAGGTCGACGTAGCGCTGACGCACCCGCGCCTCGGGATCGGTCAGTCCCGCCCACTTGTCCGGCAGAGGTCGCAGGCACTTGCCGTTGATCCGCCAGGCGTCGATGAGGATCGACAGTTCACCGGAACGACTGGTGCCGACAACCCCGCGGGCTTGGATCAGGTCGCCGAGATCGACGTCGGTCCCGAAATCGGGTGTGCCCGGGATGACGCGGGACTCCTCGACGAGGATCTGCACCTCCCCCGACCAGTCGTGCATGTCGGCGAAGACGACCTTGCCGAAGTCCCGCAGGCGCGTGACGCGGCCGGCAATGGTCACGACGCTGCCCTCGGGTTCGGTCCGCGCCTGCGCGATGGTGTGGGTGGGCTGGTCGGCCGGCGGATACGGATCGAATCCGCTTTCGACGAGCCGGTCCATCTTCTCCAGGCGCACCCGGACCTGTTCGGGACGGTGCACGACCGCACCCTCGGGGGTGGCTGCCTCGGCTTCCAGCTCGGCGATCAACGCAGGTGCGTCGACACCGGCAGGGATCGACGGCTGGCCTTCGGTGTAGTGCCTGGCCCGACCGAACTTCGGGAGGGTGATGAACCCTTCGGTGACGATGGCGGCGAGACCGACACGCGGCAGGATGCGATTGTCCTCGAAGCACAGGTACCGCGACTGCCAGTCCGGCAGGTACTTGGCGTTCGACTTGTACAGCGACTCCATCTGGAAGAACCGGGAACCGAACATCAGCACCGAGTAGCCCGCACGCATGACGGGCCCGGCGCCGATTTGCGGTCCCTGCTCGAAGAACGCGCGGAAGGCCGCGAAGTTGAGCGAGACCTCGGTGATGCCCAATTGCTCGGAGTTGCGGCATAACTCGGCGACCATCGTCTCCACGACGCCGTTGGGACCCTGCCGGTCCCGCCGCATCAGGTCGAGCGACGCACCTCGGCGTCCCCACGGGACGAACGAGAGCATGCCGACGACCTTCTCGTCGGCGGTGCCCTCGTCGACGACGGCCTCGACCAGCAGGCAGTTGTCGTCGGCGCGATCGCCGATGCGCGACAACGCCATCGCGAAACCGCGTTCCTCGTCGGTGTCGCGCCAGTCGTCGGCACGGGCGACGACCTTTTCCATCTCGGACGGCCTTCCGCCGATCGAGCTTGTCGAGATCTCGCCGTGGCGGCGAATGCGCACCGTCACACCTGCACGCCTGGTGCGGGTCACGGCCTGGCGCACGGCTTTCATCGCCGGTCCGCTGAGGCTGAACTCCCGCGTGTGCAGGATCGCCTCGTCGCCGATGTTCAGCGAGATGAAACCGGCCGCGTCGAAGGCCGCGGCGCCGCGTGGACTCGACCCGATGGACGCCGGATGCCAACCGTACTTCTCACAGAGCGTGAGGAATTCGGCGATGGCGTCGGGCCACGATTCCGGGTCGCCGATCGGGTCACCGCCGGCGAGTCCGACGCCGACCTCCACGCGGTACGTGATGGCCGCCCGACCGTCGGGTGAGAACACCACGGCCTTGTCCCGGCGCGTCGAGAAGTACGCCAGCGAATCGTCGTCGTTGAACCGGGTGATGAGTGCCCGGATGAGTGCCTCGTCCTCCGCGGTGATCAACCAACGCAGTCGCTGCGACCGGAACAGCACGACCGCCGCGGCGATCAACGCCAGGGCACCGAACAGGCCCAGCAGACCGTTGACGAAGACATGCGTGTGGCGACCGTCGAACGAGGCCTCCTGATCGATCGCACCGAAGGCGACCACGCGGTTGAACGCGTACGGCAGTCGATCCGCCCTGGTCAGCGTGTGGGGGAAGGCCCAGACCAGCGCCCAGCCGAGCAGGGTGGCGATGCCGAGACCGACGACGAGCGTGGCGATCGCCGCGGGGATCGCACCGCGACGAACCCGCGTGTGGAACTGCCGATACGTGGCCACGAGGAAGACCAGCGCGGCGAGGTCGATGACCAGTCCGATGTAGATGTTGGTCTGGTCCCAGGCCGTCACATCGAGGTCGTCCTCGAGTGACGGGATCAGGTACAGCACGTTGCCGACCATGAAGAGTACGAGGTAGATCACGCTGATCCACCAGGCGATCCGCTTGCGCGCCGACAGGGCGACCGCGATGAGGGCGAGGACGAACGCCCACGCGAAGCTCGTGTCGGGCAGCGTGATGATGTAGTCGTCGACGTAGCGCCGGGGGTCGTGGATCAGATGCCGGAAAGCCGGCAACAGGCTGGACAGCAACGCGATCGTCGCCAGGACACCCACGACGGTGCCCGCGATGTGCGGCGCATTGCGGCCGAATCCGGTAGGGCGCCTGATCTTGTCGAGGAGGACGAGGGAACGTCGGTCCGCCGCGGTGGGGGTCCGCCGGGGCGCCTCGGGATGTTCGTCGGGGCTGGACGGGTCGACCGGCGCAAGGGGGGTGTCGGTGGCCATGCGTCGACGGTAGTCGTATGCGCGGGTGCGCTCTGCACTCCACGCTGATTCGATCAAGCGGCGGCACACAACCCGGCACATATCTGCGTGGCCGTGCCGGTGTGGCCGGGTGTGCGGACACGGGGCATGATCGGGACCGTGTACGACGTGACGATCCGGGACGACTCAATCCGACTCGGCCAGTTCCTGAAACTGGCCAACCTCATCGAATCCGGCGCCGAGGCCAAAGAGGTCATCGCCGACGGCCTGGTGACCGTCAACGGCGAGGTCGAGACCCGACGCGGACGGCAACTGGCCATCGGCGATGTGATCGAGATCGGCGGGATGGGCGCCCGGGTGGCCCGGGACGAGTGATCACTGCGGTCTGGTCACCGCGGGGATCAGGAACCTACGCCGAGGCGCCGGAGCTCGGCCGGCGTGATGAGACGTTCTGCCTCCGCGGGAAACGTCGATGAGTTGACACGACGTCCGCCGAGTCGCCCCCCGGTGAGCGAATTCAGCAATGAACCCCGGCGGGGTGGGTGAAATGTGTCAGTCAACTTCATGACCAATCACTTCCTGGTGCATTCACATTCGTTACAACGGACTCTGACTTTGACCTACTGTAGCGACAGTACTCATCGTTGTCGCCAAGGTTTTTCGTGGTTTGCACCACTCACCCCGAGCCCCGTCGACATGTGAGAGTCCACGTCTCCGGTGTCCCGGATTCGTGACTGCCGTACATGTCGACTAAATCGATCATGACACGCGGGGCGTTACGTTCCGGGTAGCGACGCGGCATCTACCAGCACCAATGCTACGCAGCGAATGCTGCGGCGTATGCCATCCACTCGGACCAAAATTCGTTCTACGGCTCGGCGGGCGACAGCAACCCGGCGACGATGTCGTAGGCACGCCGGGCCGTCAAGGCGCCGCCGGAATCGGCGATGGCCGCCTGCATCCCGACGACACCCCAGGACAGGAACGCGATGGTCGCGGCGAAATCCTGTTCGGCGACCTCGAGTCGTCCGGCCATCTGCTCGGTGAGCAGTCGTTCGACGACATCCCGCATGGACCGCAGCACTGTCCCGCCCGTCGAACGGCCGACGAGGACTCGATAGACCTCGGGGTACTGCTGCGCGAGTACGAGTAGTCGAGGAACCGGCGCCAGACGTTCACTGTCCGGAGGCGCCGCCGGGTCCGGGGGCAACGGAACCGCGAGGACGTCCCGAAGGTACTCGACGCTGCTCGCCAGGAGCAGGTCATCCTTGTCGCGGAAGTGCGCGTAGAAGGCCGAGCGTCCGGTGTCGGCCCGATCGAGGATGTCGCGCACACTGATCCGGTCGTAGTCCCGCTCGACCATCAGCTCGATGAGCGCTCGGTGCAGGTTCGTCCGTCGACGTCGTGACCTCTACCTTCGTGATGCACCACATCCCGCAGGCCGACCGCGACGCCGCGTTGTCCGGCATGTTCCGGGTACTTCGGCCGGGTGGCACAGTGCTACTCGCCGACGCGCACCCGAGCGGCCCGATCCTGCCGATCCTGATCCGGGCGATGTCGCGGTCGGCTGCCCGGCGCACCGCCGACCAGGTCGCCGGCCACACCGATCCGGTCGACGCCCTCGATGTCCGGCGCTACATCCCGGACCTGACCAGCCAGGGATTCACGTCGGTCGAGTTCCACACCATCAGGTCATCGACCGGAGCCCTCATCGGCCGAAAGCCCGATCGCGCCGGATGACCTCAGGCGAGGCCGGCGAGGAATCGATTGGCCCAGGTGACGGCGCTGACACCGGGATTCACCTGGAAATCGCCGTAGGTGCCGTGTGAGCCGGACTTCAGGAACCGGTTGAACGAGGTGATCTGCTCGCGGGCACGCTTGTTGCCGAGCTCCTCGACGATGGCTCCGGGTCCGCCGAGCGTGAGCAGCTCACGGACGATCACGGCAGCCTCGGCCTGGTACTGGAGGATCTGGCTCGGCGTCGGATCGCTGGTTTCGGCCAGGTAGCCGGCGATGCGGGTGATGTAGAAGTCTCGCGGCACGTTGCAGTACATGTCCGACGGCTCGCAGAGAGTGAAAGCCCGGGGCAGCACCCACCCCATGCCGTCGAGGCGGGGACCGCCGCTGCCCTCGCCGCGCAGGGCCGGACCGACGAGGTTGTCCTTGCGCGACCGTCGGGGATCGGAGATCAGCACGACGCCGGCAACCTGACGGGGGCGGATCGCCGCACGCCCGGTGCCGATCTCCGACGCGAGGTCGCCGGCCGCGTCGGCGCCCTGGCTGTAACCGACGAGCGCGATCCGGGTTCCCGGGCAATGCTGCAGCATCTGCAGTGCCAGGCCCCGGGTGTTGGCGACGGCCTGCGCCTTCGACTTCCCGTAAACCGCCTTCTCCCACGGGAACGCGGTCGCGTCGTAGCCGACGTACTGAACCTTGGTCTCCGGACCCAGCCCGGACGTGACGGCGTTCAGGACCCCCGGGCTGACCCCGTTGGCCCAGGTACCCGGAACGGCGAGGACATAGATCTTCGGGCAGTCGGCGGGCGCCGCGTCCGCGCGCGGTGCCGTCAGCCCGAACCCTCCCAAGACCGCACACAGCAGAGTGCACATGATGGCGAGGATTCGACGCATGGGCTGTCCCTTCGGTAGATGGATCGCGATGAGCCGAGTGTATGGCGGTGCCACCGGGATGTGTAGCAGAGTGAAAAGGACTCCCGCCCAACCTTGTGCGGCGGGCGGGAGTCCTCGGTTCTGGTGGCGACGGGTCAGCGCTGGGCGACCTGGGTCGGCACGATCGGGGCCGGCAGATCGGAGGCACCGGTGAGGTACTCGTCGGCGGCCGCGGCGGCCGAACGGCCCTCGGCGATCGCCCACACGATCAGCGACTGACCACGACCGGCGTCACCGGCGACGAACACGCCGGGCCGGCCGACCGCGGCGAACTTGCTGTCGCGCTTGACGTTGCCGCGAGGGTCGTACTCGACGCCCATCTTGTCGAGGAGATCCTCACGCTCGGGGCCGACGAAGCCCATCGCCAGCAGGACCAGATCGGCCTCGAGTTCGAAATCCGAGCCCTCGACCTTCTCGAAGCGACCGTCACGCATGACCACCTCGTGGGCCCGGAGGCCGGTGACCTTGCCGTTCTCCCCGATGAACTCCTCGGTGTTGACCGAGAAGACGCGCTCGCCGCCCTCTTCGTGGGCCGACGACACGCGGTACATCAGCGGGTAGGTCGGCCACGGGGTCGACTCGGCACGCTCGATCGGCGGCTTCGGCATGATCTCGAACTGGTGGACGATCTCGGCGCCCTGCCGCAACGAGGTCCCCAGGCAGTCGGCGCCGGTGTCGCCACCGCCGATGATGATGACCTTCTTGCCCTTTGCGGTGATCTGCCCCTCGACGGTGTCGCCGAGCTGAACCCGATTGGCCTGCGGCAGGAACTCCATCGCCTGGTGGATGCCGTCGAGCTCGCGGCCCGGGATCGGCAGGTCGCGACCGATGGTCGAACCGTTGGCGAGGATGACCGCGTCGAAGTCGGCACGCAGCTGCTCGACGGTGATGTCGACACCCACGTTGACGCCGGTACGGAAGACGGTGCCCTCGGCCTCCATCTGCGCCAGGCGGCGGTCGATGTGACGCTTCTCCATCTTGAACTCGGGGATGCCGTAGCGCAGCAGACCACCGATGCGGTCGGCCCGCTCGAAGAGTGTCACGTCGTGCCCGGCACGCGTGAGCTGTTGTGCGGCGGCAAGTCCGGCGGGACCCGAACCGACGACGGCTACCGACTTGCCGGTCTTCTTCGTCGGCAGGACCGGGGTGACCCAGCCGTTGTCGAAGGCGTTGTCGATGAGCTCGACCTCGACCTGCTTGATGGTCACCGGCGGCTGGTTGATGCCGAGCACGCACGACGCCTCGCAGGGGGCCGGGCACAGGCGACCGGTGAACTCCGGGAAGTTGTTGGTCGCGTGCAGACGCTCGATACCGTCACGCCACCGGTCCTTGTAGACCAGGTCATTCCACTCGGGAATCAGGTTCCCGAGCGGACAACCGTTGTGGCAGAACGGGATGCCGCAGTCCATGCAGCGGCTGGCCTGAGTCTTCAGGTGCCCCTTGTCGAAGTCGGTGTAGACCTCGTTCCAGTCGAGCAGCCGCAGTTCGACCGGACGACGGTCGGGCAGCTCCCGCTCGGGGTGCTTGAGGAATCCTCTGGGGTCAGCCACGTGCGGCCTCCATGATCGCTTCGTTCACGTCTCGCCCGGTCTTCTCCGCGTCGGAGATGGCCAGCAGCACGCGCTTGTAGTCCCGCGGCATGACCTTGGCGAACTTGGTCTGGGCAGTGTCCCAATCGGCGAGCAGCTTTGCGGCGACCGGGGATTCGGTCTCGGCACGGTGCTCGTCGATGATGCCGGCGAGGAACTCGATGTCCTCGTCGGCGAGCGGCTCGATGTCGACGAGCTCGGTGTTGAGGTTGTCGGCCAGCTCGGCGTCCGGGTCGTAGACGTAGGCGATACCACCCGACATTCCCGCCGCGAAGTTGCGGCCGGTCTCGCCGAGAATGATCACGCGTCCACCGGTCATGTACTCACAACCGTGGTCACCCACACCCTCGACGACGGCCGTCGCACCGGAGTTACGAACGCAGAAGCGCTCACCGACGATGCCGCGCAGGAAGATCTTGCCCGCGGTGGCACCGAAACCGATCACGTTGCCGGCGATGATGTTGTGCTCGGCGACGAAGTCGGCCGGGGCGTTGCGCGCCGGACGGACCACCAGGCGGCCGCCCGAGAGACCCTTGCCCACGAAGTCGTTGGCGTCGCCTTCGAGCCGCAGCGTGATGCCCTTGGGCACGAAGGCGCCGAAGCTGTTGCCGGCCGAACCGGTGAAGTCGACGATGATCGTGCCGTCCGGCAGACCCTGTGCACCATAGGTCTTGGTGACCTCGTGGCCCAGCATGGTGCCGACGGTGCGGTTCACGTTGGTGATCTTCGACGTGAACGACACCCGGGTGCCGTGGTCGATCGCCTCGCGGCTCTGCGCGATGAGCTGCTGGTCGAGCGCCTTCTCGAGCGCATGGTCCTGCACGCCCGAGCAGTACAGGTCCTGGTTCATGAACGGCGATTCCGGCATGGTCAGGATCGACGACAGGTCGAGCTTGCCCGCCTTCTCCGACTTCCAGTGCGCCAGCGCCTTGGTGGTGTCGAGCGCCTCGACGTGACCCACGGCCTCCTGGAGCGTACGGAAACCGAGGCGTGCCAGCAGTTCCCGGACCTCTTCGGCGATGAACAGGAAGAAGTTCTCGACGAACTCCGGCTTGCCGGCGAAACGCTCACGCAGAAGCGGGTTCTGGGTGGCGATGCCCACCGGGCAGGTGTCGAGGTGGCAGACGCGCATCATGACGCAGCCCGAGACGACGAGCGGCGCGGTCGCGAAACCGAACTCCTCACCACCGAGCAGTGCGGCGATCACGACGTCGCGGCCGGTCTTCATCTGACCGTCGACCTGGACCACGATGCGATCGCGAAGACCGTTGAGCAGCAGCGTCTGCTGGGTCTCGGCCAGACCGATCTCCCACGGCGCGCCGGCGTGCTTGAGCGACGTCAGCGGCGACGCACCGGTACCACCGTCGTGACCCGAGATGAGCACGACGTCCGCGTGTGCCTTCGACACACCGGCGGCGACGGTGCCCACGCCGACCTCGCTGACGAGCTTCACGTGGATGCGCGCCTTGGGGTTCGCGTTCTTCAGGTCGTGGATCAGCTGCGCGAGATCCTCGATCGAGTAGATGTCGTGGTGCGGCGGCGGCGAGATGAGGCCGACGCCCGGCGTCGAACCGCGGACCTCGGCGACCCACGGGTACACCTTGTGCGGCGGGAGCTGGCCGCCCTCACCGGGCTTGGCACCCTGCGCCATCTTGATCTGGATGTCGGTGCAGTTCGACAGGTAGTGCGAGGTGACACCGAAACGTCCCGACGCGACCTGCTTGATCGCGCTGCGCCGCCAGTCGCCGTTCTCGTCGTGGTGGAAACGACGCGGATCCTCGCCGCCCTCACCGGAGTTCGAGCGACCACCGAGACGGTTCATGGCGATGGCCAGCGTCTCGTGGGCCTCTGCCGAGATCGAACCGAAGCTCATCGCGCCGGTGGAGAACCGCTTGACGATCTCGCTGGCCGGCTCGACCTTCTCGATCGGGATCGGGTCGCGGTCACCGAAGTTGAAGTCGAAGAGGCCGCGCAGCGTACCGAGACGGGTCGACTGGTCGTCGACCAGCTTCGTGTACTCCTTGAACACCCCGTACTGCCCGGTGCGCGTGGAGTGCTGCAGCTTGAACACCGTGTCCGGGTTGAACAGGTGGTACTCACCCTCACGGCGCCACTGGTATTCACCGCCGACCTCGAGCTCGCGGTGTGCGCGCTCCGAGGGCCGGTCGCTGAAGGCCAGTGCATGCCGGGTGGCGACGTCGGCGGCGATCTCGTCGAGACCGATGCCGCCGAGCTGGCTGATCAGGCCGGTGAAGAACTCGTCGACGGTCGCCTGGGAGAGGCCGATGACCTGGAAGAGCTGCGCACCGGTGTACGAGGCGATGGTCGAGATGCCCATCTTGCTCATCACCTTGAGCACACCCTTGCTGGCGGCCTTGATGTAGTTCTTGCGTGCGGTGGCGAAGTCGATGTCGCCGAGCACGCCGCGCTCGACCATGTCCTCGATCGACTCGAAGGCCATGTACGGATTGACCGCGCCGGCGCCGAAGCCGACGAGCGCAGCGATGTGGTGGACCTCGCGGGCGTCGCCGGACTCCACCACCAGGCCCACCCGGGTGCGCTTGCGCTCCCGGACCAGGTGATGGTGCACCGCCGCGGTCAGCAGCAGCGACGGGATCGGTGCGTTGGTCTCGTCCGACTCACGATCGGAGAGCACCACGATGGACACACCGTCGTCGATCGCGGCGCTCACCTCGGCGCGGATCCGGTCCAGTGCGGCGCGCAGGCCCGCGCCGCCCTCGGCAACCGGGTACAGGCCGTAGATCTGCTTGCTGCGCAGGTCCGGGTAGCGGCCGTCCTCCTCGATCCGAACCAGCTTCGCCAACGTGTCGTTGTCGATGGTCGGTTCGGGGATCTCGATCTTGCGGCAGCTGTTCGGACCCGGATGCAGGAGATCGCCCTCGGAGCCGATCGTGTCGCCGAGGCCGGTCACCACCTCTTCGCGAATGGCGTCCAGCGGCGGGTTGGTGACCTGCGCGAAGAGCTGCTGGAAGTAGTCGAACAGCATGCGCGGACGCTTCGACAGCACGGCGATCGGGGTGTCGGTGCCCATCGAACCGAGCGCCTCGGCGCCGGTCCTGGCCATCGGCGCGACGAGGAGGTCGAGCTCCTCGCTGGTGTAACCGAAGACCTGCTGGCGCAACGCGACCCGGTCGTGGGCCATGTGCTCGTGCGGCAGCGCACGCACGTCGTTGACGTCGACCAGATGCTCGTCGAGCCACTCCTGGTACGGGTGCTCGGCGGCGAGCTCGTCCTTGATCTCCTCGTCGTCGACGATGCGGCCGGCGGCGGTGTCCACGAGGAACATCCGGCCGGGCTCCAGGCGCATCTTCTGCACGACGTCGGCATGGTCGATGTCGAGGACACCGACCTCGGAGGCCATCACGACGAGATCGTCCTTGGTGACCCAGATGCGGCTGGGACGCAGGCCGTTTCGGTCGAGGACCGCTCCGACGACCGTGCCGTCGGTGAAGCACACCGACGCCGGGCCGTCCCAGGGTTCCATCATGGTGGCGTGATAGCGGTAGAACGCACGGTGCTCGGGCTTCATCGACTCATGACGCTCCCAGGCCTCCGGGATCATCATCAGGACCGCGTGCGGCAGGCTGCGGCCACCGAGGTGCAGCAGTTCGAGCACCTCGTCGAAACGTGCGGTGTCCGACGCACCGGGGGTGCAGACCGGGAAGATCTTCGACGCCGCGTCGGCACCGAAGGCCTCCGTGTCGATGAGCGCCTCGCGGGCACGCATCCAGTTCTCGTTGCCGGTGACGGTGTTGATCTCACCGTTGTGGGCGACGCGGCGGAACGGATGCGCGAGCGGCCACGACGGGAAGGTGTTGGTGGAGAAGCGCGAGTGGACGAGGCCCAGCGAGCTCTCGACACGCGAGTCCTGCAGGTCGACGTAGAACTCCCGCAGCTGGGGGGTCGTCAGCATGCCCTTGTAGACGAAGGTGCGTCCCGACAGGCTCGGGAAGTACACGGTCTCGCGGCCGGGGCCGTCGGCGCCCGCCCCCTTGTTGCCCAGCTCGTACTGGACGCGTTTGCGCACGACGTACGCCCGGCGCTCGAGTTCCATGCCTTCGGCGCCACCGATGAAGACCTGACGGAAAGTGGGCATCGCGTCGCGGGCGAGCGCACCGAGCGAGTTCTCGTTGGTGGGCACCTCGCGCCAGCCGAGCAGGGTCAGACCCTCGGACTCGATGACCTTCTCGACGCCCTCGCAGGCGAGACGAGCGTCTTCGGAGCCCTGCGGGAGGAACGCGATACCGGTCGCGTAGCTGCCCTCGGCGGGGAGCTCGAAATCGACCGTCTCACGCAGGAAGCGGTCGGGAACCTGGATCATGATCCCGGCACCGTCACCCGTGTTCGGTTCAGCACCTGCGGCACCGCGGTGCTCGAGGTTGACCAGGGCCATGATCGCCTTGTCGACGATGTTGCGACTGCGTCGTCCGTGCATGTCCACGACGAACGCCACGCCGCACGAGTCGTGCTCGTTACGTGGGTCGTAGAGACCCACCGGTCCCGGAGCCTGCTTCATATCCGCCTCACTTTGCGTGCGGAGAGTGCACGCACTAACAGTGGTCAATGTCTGGGGGCCACCCCGCCTGTGTAACCGGCTCCGTTGCCGGCCTGTTCGCCTTGCGGACCTCGATGTCCACAGCGTCGTCATCCTCCCCCCGAGGGGCTGACCTGGGGCAGAGCCGACAATCACAAGGCGGTGGCCCCGTCAGCGCCGTTGCTGACGGAATCTCACGGGCCGCATCGTCGAGGCCCGAGCACCATGCTCATCTCGGCTTTGCGCGCAGCACTTCAGAGGGCGCCCGCGGGCTGCCGTATGAGCATTGTGGGTCATTTTTCCATGTGGGGTGCCCAGTATCGAAATCCGGCTACCACAATGGACGCGATACTGCACGTCAGAGGAAAATCGGGCGAGTACGGACATCACCGTGCGGACCGCCCGACGTGAGCTGTCTGCCTTCTGTTCGTAACGGGACGGGTCCATCGCGGTGGCCACTCGATCGCGGCGGGGTCGCGGTCAGGTGTCGACCCGCATATTCGTCGCACACCGGACACCAGGCGCGGCTAGCGTCTGAGTGATGAGCATCACCTTACCCTCGGGCGGGGCGCCCATGCCGCCCGCCGATGACGAGAAACCATTCGGAAGCCTCGGCGTCGACCCCCACGGTTCTCGCCGATCGCGCGCCGTGAACGCCTACCTCGCGCGGGTCACCTGGCCGATGATGCTCGCCGCGGGCCGGAGCCATCCCCTGGTGACCGCGCAGATGATCCAGCGGACCCGCCCGGGACTGAACCGCACCATCGAACGGCTCAGTCCACCGCCGTCCGGCACGCAGGTCGAGTTGGTGAGGGAGACCTTCCGCGGGGGCCAGATCCGCGGCGAATGGGTGACCGGCCGGCGAGCCGCGACCCCCCGGCCCGGCACCCGGATCATCTACTACCTGCACGGCAGCGGATATGTGGTGTGCTCCCCGCGCACGCATCGCGGTCTCGTCGCGCGACTGGGAAATCGGACGGAACTCTCGGCGTTCAGCCTCGACTACCGGCTCGGTCCCGAACATCCCTGGCCGTGTGCGGGAAACGACGCCATCCGCGGATACCGATGGCTGCTCACGCAGGGTTACCGGGCCGAGGACATCGTGGTGGCCGGCGACTCGGCCGGCGGGCACCTCGCCCTCGATCTCCTCGCCGTCAACCACGCGACCCGTACACCGCAGCCGGGTTCGATGGTGCTCTTCTCTCCGCTCTACGACCCGACTTTCGATCTGGCCGTGGACAATCAGCGCAGCGGCGTCCACGATCCGATCATCAATGCGGTCACCGCGCGCAAGATCCTTCGTCTCTACACGCGGACCGCTGACCCCGACCATCCGCGCATGCGCATCCGCCTCACCCCGGAGATGACCCTCCCGAAGACCCTCATCCAGTACGGATCGTTGGAGGTCATGGGCGCCGACGCCCGGGCCACGCACGACGAGATCGTCGGGGCCGGAGGCGTTTCGGTGATCCAGGCGTGGCCGGATCAGGGACACGTGTTCCAGCTGATGCCGAGGCTGTCCGCCGAGGCGCGACAGGCCGTGGAGACCGCGGCGCGGTTCATCACCGTGACGGCACCCACGCGCACCGAGCCGGCGAGCTGAGTGTGGACGACCTCGTGACCGCGGTCGTCGTCGACGACCACCCGTTCTTCCGGGACGGGGTGTCACGGGGTCTGACGCAGAGCGGACGGGTGCGGGTGGTCGGCGAGGCAGCCGACGGGGTCGCCGGACTCGAGCTCATCCGGCGCGCGAACCCCGACGTCGCCGTGGTCGACCATCAGATGCCCGGGATGACGGGTGTCGAACTGGCGCACGCGGTCACCCGCGATCAGTTGCCCACGCGCGTGCTCCTGCTGTCGGCGGTCACCGACGGTCCCATCGTGTTCCGGGCACTGCAGGAAGGTGCCGCCGGATACCTGTCGAAGGACGCCGACCGCGACGAGATCGTGGGTGCGGTGACGCGGGTCGCCCGAGGAGAAACGGTGGTGCCCCCGGTGCTCGCCGCCGGCCTCGTCGGTGAGATCCGCGCCCAAACCCAGCGCGGCACCCCGGCCCTCAGCGAACGCGAGCGCCAAGTGCTCACCGGATTCGCACGGGGACAATCGATTCCGCAGGTCGCCGCGGAGCTGTACATCGGTGCCGCGACCGTGAAGACCCACACCCAGCGCCTCTACGAGAAGCTCGGGGTCTCCGACCGCGCGGCCGCCGTGGCCGAGGCGATGCGTCGTGGGCTTCTCGAGTAGCCGCGGCGTGCTGCGCAACTCCGACATCGAGATCGCCGGACTGACGGTCTATCTCGGGTTCGGCGAGTTCGCCGACGAGCCCCGGATCCATCGCATCCTCGTCGAGCACGCCATCCGCGGTATCCGGGTGCAGGTGCTGCTGCGACTGTTCCTGGCGCTTTTCGTGCTGCTGACAGTGTGTCTCGATCCGCCCGACCATGCGGCCGTGTTCAGCGTCGCCACCGCCGCTCTCTACGCGGCGTGGTGCGTTGCCGGAGCGGTCGTGGTGCGCCGCCACGACACGTGGGTGGTCCGCTACTCGTGGCTCGCACTGCCGATCGACCTGCTGCTCCTGACGATCCTGGCCGTCGTCGCGGGGATGTCGAACGAGGTCAGTTGGACCACCGACGCCCTGCTCGCCGGATTCGCCCTGGTCCCGATGATCGCGGCCATCTCCCTGCAGCCGCGACTGTGCGCGATCGTCGTGGTCGCGACCGTGGTGGTCTACGCCGTCGCCAACATCCTCGCCCGGCAGGCGAACGGCGAGCCGTGGTCGATCATCGTGTTGCGCGTGCTCGTCGTGGCGGCACTCGCAGTCGGGGCGATCCTGTTGTCCCAGCTGCAACGGTCCCGGGTGACGACGATCGGATCGCTTGCCGCCGAACGGGCCCGGCTGCTCGACGCCACGATGGAGATCGAGGAGCGGGAACGACGCGACCTCGCCGACAACCTGCACGACGGCGCCCTCCAGTACGTGCTGGCCGCCCGGCAAGAGCTTGCGACGCTTCGTGGTTCGGCCGATCCGGTCATCTTGAACCGGGTCGACGGGGCTCTGCGCGACTCGGCCCGGCTGCTCCGGTCGACGCTGAGCGAACTGCACCCCGCAGTCCTCGAACAAGCGGGCCTCGCCGTCGCCCTCACCGACCTCGCCGCGTCCCACGGCAGTCGCGCCGGCGCTCCGTCGATCTCCGTCGACACCGCCGCCTGGCCGACCGAATTGCGCACATCCGCCGACTCGCTGCTGTTCGCCGTAGCCCGGGAGTTGCTGACGAACGTCGTCAAGCACGCCGAGGCCGACGCCGCGGAGATCACCGCCGAATTCGACCACGGGGTCGCGCGACTGGTGGTGGTCGACGACGGCGTCGGCTTGCCCGATGACGTCGAGATCGAGGAGCTGATCCAGCGACGCCAGGCTGCCGGCCACATCGGCCTGGCCTCGCGACGCGTACGGATCGAGGGCACCGGCGGCACGTTCTCGCTGGCCAGGCGGCCGAGCGGCGGAACCGCCGCCATCGTCGAGGTCCCTGCACGCCGGCTCGTCAGTGGCCCAGCCGAAAACCGCCTGTAAGTGCGCCGGAAATGCGCCCGGTGCAGCGGCGGCGGCGACATATCGTCGTCGGTCAGTTTCTGCAGGGCGGATTTCCGGGGCGGTTCAGCTACCCGGACGGGCCGGTGTCCACCAATCGGTGGATGCGCGAATCCACCGGTCCATCACCCGGTCGACGGAATCCCGGCGCGGTCCTTTCCGAGGAAAGTCATTGGTGTCACCGGAGCAACCCGGAACAGCCACCCAGAAGCCCTCACCAGAGACTCGGAGAACCCCATGAAGATCGCGTCCCGCATCGCAGCCGGAACCCTCGGACTCGCCGCAGCCACCGGCATCGCACTCGGTGCCGCCGGAGCAGCCCATGCCGGCACCATGCCGATCACCCGCCCGGGCGAACCGACAGTCGCGATGACGATCACCAACCACACCAACAAGCCCGAATACCTGATCGGCAGCAACGCCGACGGCGGTCAGTGGGTCAACGCACCGCAGCAGGTCCTGTACCCCGGCGCCAGCGAAACCATCACGGCCGTCGCACCTTTCAACAACCATCTCGACGTCAACGCCATGTACCGCATCGGACTCTTCGGTCCCACCGCCAACTACCAGCTCACCAACCACAAGTTCAACGTGAACACCGGGATGAGCGGGATCTGGGGACCCCAGTCGCAGCAGTACTGGATGAACAACCACATCGACACCGGCTTCCCACAGGCTCATGTCGGATTCGACCAGTGGTGAGTGGAGGACGCCTGCTGATCACTGGAAAGCACCACAAGCCCGCGACCGGAATGGTCGCGGGCCTGTGGTGGTTTCGACGAGCTCAACCAGCGGGGAGAAACGCTCGACCGGCGGGAAGAAACGCTCGACCGGCGGGAAGAAACACTCGACCGGCGGGAAGAAACGCCGAGATGAGCTCGCCTCTACGCATCACGGGAAGACGTTCTCCAGCGAGCCGAAGGCACCGCCGGCACCTGTGGCCGCGAAGTTCGTGGTGCAGCCGTTGAACGAGACGTTGTCGACGTTCACCTTGCCGGCCTTGTTCTCCGGCTGGCTCGAGATGCCGTAGTGGTTCACCACGGTCGTGTGACCCTCGCTGTTCGCCGCGGCCAGCAAGTCCTTCAGAGTCGCGGTCGCACCGCGCTCGATCCCCGGAAGGGCGCGGGTGGCCCACCACTGGTCGGACGAGGCGGCATTGGTCTCACCAGCCCCCTCCGGAGCGGTCCAGACGAGCGTGAGGAATCCGTCGCTCGAACCGGCGACGTTGGCGCCGGTCACGCGGATCTGCCAGTTGGCCTGGCCTGCGGACTTCTCGAAGGTGAGGGCCTTGTTGTTCTTCACCAGATCGGCGAGCGGGAGGTCACCGGCACTGTGATAAGACGCCTGTCGCGGGGTCTGCTCGGTGGTCACGAGTTCCAGCGAACCGTCCCGGTCCACCACATTCGTGGCGGAAAGCTTTCCGGCCTGACCTTGCTCATCGCCGAACATATTTCCCCAACCGGCCGCATCGACCGGGGTCGACACCTTCGCACAGTTCGTGTCGGACACCGGTGCGGCATTCGCCCCGGCCGGAGCGATAAAGCCTGCAACGCCAAGAGCTGCACCAATAGTGGTAACGCGAATGAGATTTCGTTTCATATGTTTTGCCTCCATATACATTTCGGCTGACGGACTTCGGCGAACGTAACAAACGAAAACGCAACGTACCACCCCTGTTGAGAAATAGATCACACCTTCAATTTCACACGACGCCAATGCAATTCGCCGACTTACGGCAATTCCGACAGAGCGCCGAATTCTCGTATTCGTTCCTCGCGGAACGCGAATGTTCGATGGGAGAAGTAGCCGTGCGAATCAGCTGTATCCGGCGGCCCGCAACGCCGACATCAGCTCGGAGCGCGACCCGGCATCCAATCGACGTCGAATCCGGGACACATGGTGCTCCACGGTCTTCGCCGAGATGAACAGCCGCGCACCGATCTCCCGATATGTGAAGCCCTGCAGCAGTTCTCGGGCGACCTCGGCTTCCCTATCGGTCAGCAATCCGTCGACGGGTCGGGGACGTCGCCGATCCGCGTCAACCGAGCGGGCGGTCTCCAGGAGGTCCGCAGCGGCGCTCGGGTCGGCGGCATGTAACCCCGCGATCCCCGCCAAATGTACTGCTTCCCAGATCAATCCGTTCGACCGTAGGGCCGAGACCGCGCCGGCGACCCGGTCGTCGGTGATGTTCCCGGCCTGCTCGAAAGTGAGTGCCGACCAGGTGCGGGCGGCCGTCGCGAGGCCCGATGCACGCGCGTGCTGCGCGGTCGTGGCGTCGAGGCGCCGTTGTCGCTCGGCTGCGAACTCGGCGTCGCGGGCGATGACGGCTGCTCGAACTCCGGCGAAATGCCAAGGCGCCGACCATGTCACCGGGTTGTCCAAGGCGTCGAGCAATCGATCAGCCGCGGTGATGTACCGGTCGATCGACGCGGTGTCGGCCAGCCGGGCGGCAGCCTGCCAGAACTCTGCGAGTGGACGCAGGAGATAGAGGTCGACCTCGGTCGCGGCGAGCAGTGACAGACCTTCCGGCCACAGCGCCGTCAGCGCCGGGACGTCACCGTTGCGACGCGCCAGGCCGAGGCGGATAGCGTGGACCCGGAGCCGGTCGACCATGCCGATGGATTCGGCGGTCGGCAGCAGACGGGTGACCGACTCGAGGTCGCCGCTGGACAGTGCGATCTCCGCCTCGAGCAGAGCGCCGGCGGCGGATTCACCGGCCGCTGCCCGGAGTGTCCTGGCCGCATGCACGTCGCCGCTGTTCAGCGCGAGCGCGACGGCGGCGTGCAACGTCCTCGTGGCCGCCGGACCCGACCTGCTCGGTACGGCGGCCGCGAGGCCACGGACCACGAGGTCGACCCCGTCGCCGGGACCGCCGTCGTCGGTGCCGCCGACCGAGGCGAGCAGACCCCGGATCGCCAACGATCGCACGGCGCGGACACCCACCGGCGGCTGCCCGTCACCCACGGCGGCGATCGCCGAGGCAGCGGTCCGGTCCCCGACCGCCAGGAGTGCGGTCACCGCGGAGAGCGTCTCCGCCGCAACGTTGTCCGATCCGAGCCAGCGATACAGGTCCGCCGCATGGGAACCGAGACCCCGGTGTGCCGCGACCACAGCCGCGACCCCCACCCAGTGTTCGATCCCGTTCTCGCCCGGGTCGGCCGACTCGAGCCGGGCATCCGCGACCGCACCGGCGCCATCGATGTCACCGGACGCCAGCGCGCGCTGGGCCATCAGGAGACGAACGTCGTCACGTCCCGGTTCGACACGATCGGCGGCCCGGAGAAGGACCACTGCGCGCGCCGCGGTGGCATCGGCCGCACCTTCCAGCAGGGCGTCGACGAGCCGCGGGTCCTCGACCCCCGACTCCGCGGCGTGCAACGCGTCGTCGGCGGTCAGTTCGGTCGCCCGCAGACGCACTGCGGCCGACGTACGGCGGAGCTCATCGAGTCGCCGGTTCCCGAGGACGGCGTGCAGCGGTTCGCGTGCGGACGACACAAAGACGTCGGCGCCGCGGAGCAGACCGCTTCCCCGCGCGCGGTCCAGTGCCCCGACTGCTGCGTCCCGCGGGACGTCCAGGGTCTCGGCGAGGCTCTCGGGGTCCAGCGGGGCCCGTACCGACGCGAGGGCCAGGACGGACAGCGTCGTCGGATCGAGACCCCGGAGCAGTCGATGGTGGCGATCGCGCGCCACGCGTTCGACGACCGCCATCTCGTCGACCGGTTCCCCGGGAGCGGCGGCCGCAGCCGCTTCCCGGATCGAGAGCAGCGCGGCCGTCACGACGGTGCGGGCTCCACCGCAGCGTCGGCGGATCTGCGATGCGGTCGCCGGTGTCAGTGTGAGACCGGTCCGAGCCGCGTGGGTCAGTACGTCCGCCGTGCTCATCGCGCCGAGTTCGAGGAGCGTGCCGGAACGTCGGGCGAGGTCCAGCACCCGGCGGAGGACCTGATCGGTCTCGCGTGGTTCGGTCGTGGCGACCAGCTGGATGGTTCCGGCGTCGACCATCGTCGCCATCCGTGCGACGAGGTCACCCGGCCAGGTGTGGAGGTCGTCGGCGAGTACCACCATCGTCCCGGCCGGGACGTCGGTCGAGGACATGCCGACGCTGACCGGGACGTCGAGACCACGCAAGCGCTCGTGCACGGCCTTCAGCAGACCGGTGCGACCGCTTCCCGGGGTGCCCACGACGACCGCGCAGAGCGGGAGCTTCGCAGGGGCCCGGTCGAGGATGTCGTCGACCCAGGTCGACGCGGGAGTGAGTTCCCGGCGATCGCCGACCGTCGGGATGGGCGAGGTCGCCGCTCGCCCCACGTCAGCAGACGACACGGGTGACGCCACAGACGACCTGACCGGTTCCGTCGAGGACCCTGCCGGGCGCCTGCAGGACACCGCCCGGGGTGATGCCGTTACCGCCCGAACCTTCTTCGGGACTCGGCTCGGGAGAATCCGCCGGGGGGTTCTCGACGGGCGCGGGCGAGGTACCGGGGTTCGGCGCCGGCGGAGCCGCCGGCGCGGGGGCCGGCCCGCCGGGCGCGGGTGACTGACCGCCGCGGGGCGCTGTGGTCCCGGGCGCCGGTGTACCGGCAGCCGGGGCGCCGGCCGTCGTACGGCGCGGGGCGCCGGTGCCCGCGGCTCGGGTGCCCGTGTCGGTGGCGGCGTCGGTGGTGCGGGTGCCCGTGTTGGCTCCGGCCACGGTCGGAGGAGGTGTGCCGGGGGTGCCCGGTGCCGGGCCGGCCGTGGTGGTCACCGCGCCGGCGGGAGGCGGCGTCGCCTCTCCCGTGGACCCGACCAGACCCGTCCCCACCGACAGACCGGTGGCCGAGACCAGCACCAACGCTGCGGCACCGGCCGTGATCAGGATCCCGCGCCGGCGACGGGACAGGCGAGGAGCCGGAGCCGCGACCGGTGTACTGGGAGCCGGCTCGATCTCCCGCAGCGGACGTTCCTCCGGCAACGCCGCGAGCGCCTGCCCGGGGACCGCGGCGGTCGGGACGATCGGCGCGGAATCACGATCACCGATCGCGGCGATGCCGATCAGTGCGCCACCGGCCGCGGACGCCGATTCGGGTTGGGGATCGAGGATCACCGGCAGGCGCAGGGTCGAGGACAGCATCTCGGTGACGAGCGGGATGGACGCGCCCCCACCGCCGAGGACGATCGCCGAGACGGGGGCCGGGTGTCCTCCCGCCTGGTCGCCGCCCGCACTCGCGAGTGCCTCCCGGATCAGTGCCACCGATTCCGCGAGGGGTCCGCGGACCAGGTCCTCGACGTCATCGCGGACGAGCCGAGCGACGGTGGTCACCTCGCCCACTCGGACGTCGACGACCGCGTCGGTGTCGACCGACAGGGATTCCTTGGCGCGGCGGCATTCGGTACGGAGCCGGCTCAGATCGTCGAGAACCGGCGAGGCGGCGCCGGGATCGGCGAGCCCGGCGGCGACACCGGTGACCCGCAACGTGTGCCCGAGCAGCAGTCGGTCGAATTCGTTCCCGCTGACCGAGTCGAGGCGCAGGGGCCGACTCACCACACGCGGTTCGTCACCGGTCGCGAGCACGGTGACGGTCAGGGCTGATGCGCCGAGGTCGTAGCTGATCACCAGACCCTCGCCGAAGGCACCTTCGTGGTGTTCGACGGCTGCCAGCGTCGCCCGCGACTCCGCCACCCAGCTGATCTCGCCTGTGAGCACGTCATCCCGCGCGAGCAGTGCAGCGCGGGCTTCGTCGACCGCCTGCGATGTCCACGTGTCGGGATGCACGACGGTCAGATGCGCGACGGAGTCGTCGCCCAGGTCGAGGCGGGTGACGAGCGCGACGATCGCCTCGGCGTGGATCTGCGCGGCAGGCCGGCTCTGTCCGTGGTCGTCGAGTACCGGGACGGGATCACCGACACGGTCGAGGAAATCACCGGAACCCACCAGCGCGGCGGTCTCGACGGAGAGCGACCTCTCCCACGAGTGCTCCGAGGCGACGACCGCGACACTGTTCGCGCTCCCGATCTTCACACCGATCGCGATCCCCATGTCGGTCAGCTCCTGTTCCCACCTGCGGGGTGGTCGACGGCGATCGCCGGCCGGCCACCGGCGTGGCGTGGGCGATCGTCTGTTGGCGCGTGCCGCGGCCGATGCGACCGTGCACTTCACAGAGTGTGTCGCCGATCATGACCCGGCCGTTAGCCCTTCGGCGACGATTAGGGAGAAACTCCCCTACCCCCTATCGGCCCCGCCCCCTGTCGGGTTGTCCCCCCGGGGGCCGGCCCCCCTATCGACCGTCGCGACAGGACTGGGGATTTACCCCGATGTCGCGCACCGCACCGGCGTTTAGCGTCGGACTCGACACGGGATCGAACTGCGATCTCTCCGACGCAAGGAACGACGCCATGCCGACCAATGCGGTACTCGACTTCATCCTCGGCCTGCTTCGCGACGAGGACGCGTTCAACGCCTACTGCGGCAATCCCCAGGCCGCGATCGACCGTGCCGGGCTCACCGGGATCACGCCCGCACACATCTCGGCCGCGACGCCGCTCGTCGCCGACTCCGGACTGGCCGTCGGCGGCGCTGCCGGTGGTGGCCTCGGCGCCATTGCCGGGGCCGGCGGTGGCCTCGGCGGCGGGGCGATCGGCGGTGCCGTCGGAGGTGGTGCGAGCGCCGGGGGCGGAATCGGGTTCGGTCTCGGTGGACTGGGCCTCGGTGGCATCAACGTCGGAGGTATCAGCGGCGGAGGCATCAACGTCGGTGTCGGTGACATCGGTCTCGGCGGAGTCGGCCTGGGCGACATCGACTTCGGTGGGCTCATCGGTGGGATCGGGCTCGGCGGCGTCGACCTCTCCGGCCTCTCGCTCGCAGACCTGGACCTCGGCGGAATCGCTTTCGGTGACCTCGATCTGGCCGGCCAGCTGGCTGTCACCCTCGGTGCGGCTCTGTCCGCCGGACTGGGCGCCGGAGGCGAGGTGGCGGCGCAGTTCGGCGCCGCGCTGGGTGCCGCCCTCGACACCCTGGTCGCCGGAGGCCTCGAACTGAGTGCAGGCGCCGGGGCGGCGATCGCCGGGGCGCTGGCCGGCGCGATCGACGCGGAAGGTGCGTTGGCCGGTCAACTCGGCGCATCCCTCGACGCCCTCCTCGCCGCGGGCGCCGACCTCGGACTCGGCCTCGGTGGCGGACTCGCCGCCCAGTTGTCGGCGGCGCTCGGCGCGGGCGGCGAACTCGCGGGCGAGTTCGGCGCGACCCTCGGCGGAATGCTCGGCGCCACGTTCGGAGCCGGCGGTGCGCTCGGTGCCGACCTCTCCACGGCGCTCGCCGCCGGACTCGGTGCGGGTGGCGCCATCTCCGCGGTCCTCTCCGGTGCACTCGGCCTCGGGGCCGACCTGTCGAGCGATCTGACCGCCGCCCTCACCTCGACGCTCGACGTCGCCGGCGACCTGTCCGCGACGCTCTCCGGACTGCTCGACGCGCAGGCCGTCGCCGATCTGTCCGGTGAGCTCGGGGCGACCCTGACCAGCGCTCTCGGCTCCACGCTGGCAGCGGGCGGCACGGCCGCCGCGTCGCTCGGGACCGCGCTGGGTGTTGCTCTGACGTCGAGCGCCGCCGCGGCCGGCGGGTTGGCGCTGAGCGGTGCAGCGGGCGCCAACGCGGTTCTCGGCGGTGCGCTGACCGCGGCCCTGGGAGTCGGCGGGGGCGCGCAGGCGGGGCTCGCGGCGACCCTGGAATCGGTGCTCGCGGCCGGCGGTCTCGTCGACCTCGACTCGGCGCTCGCTGCGGGTGGTGACCTGAGTGCGACCCTCGCCGGCGCGCTCGCCGCAGGTCTCGAGGCCGGTGGCGACGCCGCGGGCGCCCTGGGTGCGGCACTCGGCGGCACCCTGGCGGCCGCGCTGGACGGTGGTCTCGCGGCCGATCTGACCAGCGGGCTCGGCGGGGCACTCGAGACCGGACTGGGTCTCGGGGCAGGACTTGGCGCCGGACTCGGCAGCGTCGTCGAGGGCTCCGTCGGGGGCGCCCTCGAAGGCGGACTGATCGTGGTCGGCGGCCTGGGCGGCGAGCTGGGTGCCGCTCTGGGCGGGCTGCTGTCGGCCGGCGCCGGGCTGGACACCGCACTGAGCACCGTGCTCAGCGGCGTCCTGGGAGCAGCCGCCGGCGCCGATCTCGGAGCCGCACTGGGCGGGGCACTCGAACTCGGTGGCGTACTCGGCACCGATCTGACCGGTCTCCTCGACGCGGGACTCACCACCGACCTGGCCGCCCAGCTCGGCGCCGCGATCGGTGGCGGCGGCGACCTCGCTGCCGAGCTCGGTGCCGCGCTCGGCGGGGTACTGGGAGCGACCACGGGTGTCGAAGGCATCCTCGACGCCGCGGCCGGAGCCGGCCTCGGTGTCGGCGAACTGCTGGCCGCCGACCTCGGCGGGGCCCTCGGCGTCGACGGCGCCCTCATCACCCAACTCGGCGGAGCGCTGGACGCCGCACTCGCGGCGGGCGCCGACCTCGGCCTGGTCACCGAGACGGCCACCGACCTCACCGGAACCCTGGAGACCGTCCTGGGTGCCGGCGGCGACGTGGGAGCCGACCTCGGCGCATCCCTGGGCGCGGTTCTCGGCACCGCACTGAGCGGCGAGCTCGGCGGAAGCCTCGCCGGCGAGCTGGCGGGCGGAGCGGACCTGGCGGGCGCCCTGAGCAGCACGCTCAGCAACGCACTCGATGTCGATCTGTCGGCCACCAACGGCCTGGTCGCGACCCTCGACTCGACGCTGGAGGCCACGGGTGGTCTCGGCGATGTGCTCACCGGTGAGCTCGGCGCGGTGCTCAACCCGAGTCTCGTGATCTCCCCGGAGGGCAGCATCACCGTGGGCGGCCCGATCCTGACCACCGTCGGACTGGGTGGCACCGCCGCCGACGATCTCACCGGCACCCTCGAGACCGGACTCGGCGGCGGACTCGCCGGGCTCGGGACGACGCTGGACACGGGGATCGGTTCGGCCCTCGACAGCGGTCCGGGTCTCGGCGGTGATCTGGGTCTCGGCGGTGACCTGGGTCTGGGCGGTGGCCTCGGCCTCGGCGGCGACCTGGGCCTCGACAGTTCACTCCCGGCGGAGGTCACCGGCGACCTGACCACCGCCGTCTCCGGCGCGGCCGGCGGCGCAGTGAACGTCGGCGGCGAAGCGGTCGGTGCGCTCGACTCGACCCTGGGTGGCACCCTCGGCGCGACGACCGACGCCGCCGGCAACCTCGGCACCGATCTCCCCGGGGACGTCTCCGGCGGCCTGACCGGCGGATTCACCGGCGGCGGCGAGGCCGGCGGCGGCGTCGACCTCGGCGGCGTCACGCACACCGACGCCGGACTCGGCGGAGCCCTGGACTCGACGGTCGGAGGCGTGGCCGACACGACGAGCGGGCTCACCGGCGGCCTGACCGGCGACCTCACCGGTGGTCTCACCGGCGGGCTGACCGATGGACTGGGAGCCGACTCGGATGCCGGTGCGGCCGCATCCGGAGACGTCGACGCCGGACCGGACGCCGGCTGACCCCCGGACACGACGGAATCGCCCCGGCGCCGCCCGACGACCAGCACCTCGCTGGACGCGTGCGGTGCCGGGGCCGACCCCGTCTCCGGGTAGCGCACCCGGACACGTCCCCAATGCCGACCGCGTGCGCCGAGTCACCACTACCGTGAGGACACCATGACCAATTCCCCCGCCGAGTTCCCGCCGGCCGCCCGGCCGGTCGACGTCGCGCAGGTCTCCGCGGCCGCCGCCCCGTCGTCGGCGCCCTCCACCATCGGTGACCTGCTGACCACCATGTCGGAGGTGGCCCGCGAGGCCGGGCGAAACGACCTCGTCACCCGCCTCGACGGCGCACGGACCCGCATCTCCGACCCCCGCCTGCGGATCGTCGTGGTGGGGCAGCTCAAACAGGGCAAGAGTCACTTCGTCAATGCGCTGCTCGACCTCGACGTGTGCTCGGTGGGCGACGACGAGACGACCGCGGTGCCGACCGTGATCTCGCATGCCCCGCAACCGACGGCCCACCTCGTCGTCGACGGTCCGTCTGACGACGATCGCGTTCCGGTCCCGATGGACGCGATCGGTGCCATCACCCCCGACTCCCCGCTCGCCGGCGGCCGCGAGGTGTTGCGGCTGGAGATCGGTGCCCCCGGTCCGCTGCTGGCGGACGGTCTCGTCCTCGTCGACACACCCGGCGTCGGCGGCCACGGACACCCTTATGCCGCAGCCACATTGGGCATGGTGGCAGCCGCCGACGCAGTCCTGGTGCTGTCGGACGCCAGCCAGGAGTTCACCGCGCCGGAGATGTCCTTCCTCCAGCAGGTGATCGGCCTGTGCCCGACCGTCGCGTGCCTGATCACGAAGACCGACCTGTATCCGCACTGGCGGGCCGTCGCCGATGCCGATCGCGCGCATCTGCGGACCGCCGGCATCGACATCCCCGTACTGCCGGTCTCGTCGGTGCTGCGCTCGCACGCGCTGCGCCTGGGCGACGAAGAACTCAACGCCGAAGCCGGCTTCCTCGATCTCTACCGCTACCTGCGCGACCGCGTGGTGGCGACCGCGCAGCAAGCGGCCCGCGGGGCGGTCGCCACCGATCTCCGGGTGGTCAGTGAACATCTCGCCCTCACCCTGGGCAGCGAACTGGCCGCACTCCGCGATCCGGACACCGCGAACAAGGCCGTCCGGGCGCTGCAGGAGGCCAAGGCCGACGCCGAGGCGATGCGCCGGAAATCGGCACAGTGGCAGCAGACATTGGCCGACGGGGTCGCCGACCTCGCCGCCGACATCGACCACGACCTGCGCGATCGGCTGCGCGCGGTCACCCGCGAAGCCGAACGCGCCATCGACGAGGGCGATCCGGGCGTCGACTGGGAGCAGCTCAGCGAGTGGCTGGCCGACCAGACGGCAGCGGTGATCGGCGACAACTTCGTCTGGGCTCACGAGCGGTCGGTCTGGCTGGCCGAACGGGTCGCCGACCATTTCGCCGCCGCCGGGCAGAGTTCCCTCCCCGACATCGACGTCGCCGACCTGACCGGCGTGCTCGACTCGGTGGCCGAACTCGCCGAACTCGACAGCGGCAAGGTCGGCGTGACGCAGAAACTGCTGATCGGGATGCGGGGGTCCTACGGCGGCGTGCTGATGTTCGGGCTCATCTCGACGATGGTCGGGATGGCGTTGATCAACCCGGTCTCGGTGGGCGCCGGACTCCTGTTGGGCACCAAGGCATACCGTGACGACAAGCAGGCCAAGGTGCTCGAGCGGCGCGCCAAGGCGAAGGTGGCGGTGCGGGCCTTCACCGACGACGTCAGCTTCCAGGTCGGCAAGGAGTCCCGTGACCGGTTGCGCGTCATCCAGCGCGTGCTGCGCGACCATTTCAGCTCCGTCGCGGAGCAGACCGCCCGTTCCATCTCCGAATCCCTCAGTGCCGCACAGTCAGCGGCGACGTCCACCGAGTCCGAGCGGGCCCGTCGAGCTGCCGAACTCGAGTCCCGGCTGACCGCGGTCGCCGCCCTCCGCAAGGCCGCAGATCACTTCGATCCGGATCATCTCGACCCGGCGCAGCCGAAGGCCGGTCGCCACGCGTCAGGGCAGTCTCGCTGATGGCCGGGATCGATCGTGCGCGTGCCTTTCTCGACGCCGCCCGCGGCGCCCTGGCCGACGACCCCCGCGCGCATGCCGAGCTCGACCTCTGCGAACACCGAATGTATCAGCCGGTCCGGGTCGCCCTGGCGGGATCGCTGAAGGCCGGCAAGTCCACGTTGCTCAATGCACTTGTCGGACAGGACATCGCACCGACCGATGCCACCGAGTGCACGCGCGTCGTCACCTGGTACCGCAGCGGCCGGTCGCCGTCGGTGACCGCGCACATCGACGACGGTCGGACCGTCGGAATCCCGGTGACCCGCATCGACGGGCGCCTGGGCTTCGACTTCGGACGGCTCACCGCCGACCGCGTGGACCATCTCGACGTCGAATGGCCCGCCCGCGCGCTGCAATCCACGACGATCGTGGACACGCCGGGCACCGCGTCGTTGTCGACGGAGTTGTCCGACTCCACGATTCGCCTCCTCGCGCCCCGAGGCGAGTCAGGGAGCGATGAGGCCCGGGGACGGTCCGGCGTCGACGCCGTCGTCTATCTGCTGCGCTCCCTCACCGCCACGGACACGGCCATGCTGCGGCGCATCGGCACCGCGATCGGCGGATCGTCGGGTCCGCTGGGGGTGGTCGGCGTCGTATCCCGCGCCGACGAACTGGGCGCCGGACGGATGGATGCGATGATCTCCGCCCAGCAGATCGCGGGACGCTTCGCCGGGGAACTCGAACGGACCGGCCTCTGCCAGGCGGTGGTCCCCGTCGCCGGGCTGCTCGCACTGGCTGCACGGACGCTCCGCGAGGTCGAGTTCCGCGCACTCGCCCAGCTCGCCTCGACGCCCGGGGCCGAGCTCGAGGCGGCTCTTTTGACGATGGACCGTTTCGCCCGGCCCGACATCCTGCCCGACATCCCCGCCGATCTCCGACGGTCGCTGGCCGAGCGTTTCGGTGTCTTCGGCATCCGGCTGGCGGTCACCCTCATCCGCTTCGGCGCGACGTCGTCGACCGAGCTGGCCGCGGAACTCGTCGAACGCAGCGGCTTGTCGGAGTTGAGCGCCATCATCGACACTCAGTTCGCCCAGCGCGCCGACGAGCTCAAATCCCATTCGGCGCTGGTGACCCTCGATCACCTGCTGGCCGCGTCCGCCTCGCCGCGGGCGGCGCAGCTACGGGCGTCGGTCCGCCGGGAGCTCGCCGACGTACACGGCTTCCGGGAACTGCGGCTGCTCAGCACCATTCGCGTCGGCGGTCTCGACCTGCCCCCGGAACAGATCGCCGACCTCACCCGCCTCATCGGCGGCTCGGGGATCGATCCCGCGACGCGCCTGGGTCAGCCCACCGGGACCGATGTACCGGACCTTCGTGCGTCGGCGATCCAGGCCGCTCGCACCTGGCGGTCCCTCGCCGGCCACCCACTGATCGCCCCGGACGTCGCGTCCGCATGCCAGGTGGCCGTCCGCAGCGCCGAGGGCATCGTCGCGCGACTCGACGAGCAGCGGTCGCCCTTTGGGACAGGGGATTTCAGCGTAGGAACGCACTCACCGCTCGGGTGAACGCGGCCCCGGTGACGATCAGCGCGATCACCGCCGCGGCCGCCGGCGCCCACAGCACCGGCGTGGGCAACCCGGCGTCGCCGAGGCCTTCTGACGACGGACCGACGGTGAGGTGAAAGCCCACCGCGCCGGCCGTCGCGACCAGCGCGCCGAACGCCAGGAGCGTCCGACCCGATCGTCGGCCGCTCCAGAGCCGCACCGCGCCGGTCACGCCGAGCACCACGACGAGCAGGGCGACACCCGCGCCCACCAGCAACGAGACGTCGACGGCGCGTCCGGCGGCGGTGCCGCTCTCGGGATGTTCGCGGATCAGGTCGGCGGCCAGTACCGCGCGGATGTCGTCGAGCGACGCCGCGATCACCAGCACGGTGACGATCATCAGCGCGACGGTGACGATCCACCCCAGGACGACCCAGCGCACGGTCCCGGGGCGTTCGGTCGTCTGCCGGGGGCGCATGGGCGTGACGGCAACCCGCGGACGAGGTGGCGGTGTATCGCCGGGCATCGACATCCTTCGATGGTAGGCGGTCGACGACATCTTCCCGGCGAACCGAGAGTGCGTCGTGAGTATCGGATTTCGACACTCACGACGCACTCTGCGAAAGTCACTCAGTCGCCGACTGTGGCACCCGTCAACGGCGGTGACGCCGCGAGGAGTTCGTTCTCCTCTTCGGTGAACGCCCGCGCACGCGAGAGGAAACGCACGCCTTCGGGCGCTTCCAGACTGAACCCGGCGCCACGACCCTTCACGACGTCGAGGATGAGCTGCGTGTGCTTCCACAACTCGAACTGGTCACCGTTGATCCAGACCCGCACGGCCGGAATGGGTTCGGGGAGTTCGATCTCGCCGACCAACACATCGCGCTGGCCGACCCGGTACTCCCCCACCGGATAACACATCGGGGCCGAGCCGTCACAGCACCCACCGGACTGGTGGATCATGAGTCCGCCGTGCAACTCCGACAACTTGGTCAAGAGCTGCACGGCGGCGTCTGTGGCGACCACCCGATCAGGAGCACTCTGTTCGGTGGTCATTCTCAATCACCTTTCCCGCTCCCTGAGGAGCGAGCTTGCGAGCGTCTCGAAGGGTTGGCGAGTCCTTTCGATACGCCCTCCGCAAGCTCCGGGCTACTCAAGGAGCAGAACCAGCGAGCTTGCGAGCGTCCCCCGCTCCCTGAGGAGCGAGCTTGCGAGCGTCCCCCGCCCCCTGAGGAGCGAGCTTGCGAGCGTCTCGAAGGGTTGGCGAGTCCTTTCGATACGCCCTCCGCAAGCTCCGGGCTACTCAAGGAGCAGGAAGGTCCAGATCAGAAGAAGCCCTTCGCGTTCTGCGCGTAGCCGACCAGGAGGTTCTTGGTCTGCTGGTAGTGCTCGAGCATCATCAGGTGGTTCTCGCGACCGATGCCGGACTGCTTGTAGCCGCCGAAAGCCGCGTGTGCCGGGTAGTCGTGGTAGGTGTTGGTCCACACGCGACCGGCCTGGATCTCGCGACCGGCCCGATATGCGGTCGCACCGTCACGGCTCCACACGCCGGCGCCCAGGCCGTACAGGGTGTCGTTGGCGATGTGCATGGCGTCGGCGAAATCCTTGAAGGTGGTGACCGCGAGGACCGGGCCGAAGATCTCCTCCTGGAAGATGCGCATCTTGTTGTTGCCCTGGAAGACGGTCGGCTTGATGTAGTAGCCGTCGGACAGGTCGCCGCCGAGATCCGCGGCCTCGCCGCCGGTGAGCACCTGGGCGCCCTCGTCCCGGCCGATGGCGAGGTACGAGGAGATCTTCTCGAACTGGTCGTTCGACGCCTGGGCACCCATCATGGTGTCGGTGTCGAGCGGGTTGCCCTGCTTGATCTTCGAGACGCGGTCGACGGCCTTGGCGATGAACTCGTCGTAGATGTCCTGCTGGATCAGCGCGCGGCTCGGGCAGGTGCACACCTCGCCCTGGTTGAGTGCGAACATCGAGAAGCCTTCGAGCGCACGGTCGAGGAAGCTGTCGTCGGACGACATGACGTCGTTGAAGAAGATGTTCGGGCTCTTGCCGCCGAGCTCGAGGGTGACCGGGATCAGGTTCTCCGACGCGTACTGCATGATGAGGCGGCCGGTGGTGGTCTCACCGGTGAAGGCGATCTTGCGGATGCGGTTGCTCGACGCGAGCGGCTTGCCGGCCTCGACGCCGAATCCGTTGACCACGTTGAGAACACCCGCGGGCAGCAGATCGCTGATGAGACTCACCAGGTAGAGGATCGATGCCGGGGTCTGCTCGGCGGGCTTGAGCACCACCGCGTTGCCTGCGGCGAGAGCCGGCGCGAGCTTCCAGACCGCCATGAGGATCGGGAAGTTCCACGGGATGATCTGGCCGACGACGCCGAGCGGCTCGTGGAAGTGGTAGGCGACGGTGTCCTCGTCGATCTCGGAGATCGAACCCTGCTGGGCACGCAGCGCACCGGCGAAGTAACGGAAGTGGTCGATGGCCAGCGGGATGTCCGCGGCGAGGGTCTCGCGGACGGCCTTGCCGTTGTCCCAGGTCTCGGCGACCGCGAGCTTATCGAGGTTCTCCTCCATGCGGTCGGCGATGCGCAACAGGGCGAGGGAACGCTCGGCGACGGGGGTCTTGCCCCAGCCCGGCGCCGCCTTGTGCGCGGCGTCGAGGGCGAGGTCGATGTCCTCGGCGGTCGACCGGGCGACCTCGCAGAACGTCTTGCCGTCCACCGGCGACGGGTTCTCGAAGTACTGGCCCTTGACGGGCGGGGTCCACTGGCCGCCGATCCAGTTGTCGTAGCGCGACTCGTAGCTCATCACCGAGCCATCGGCACCGGGCTTTGCGAAGACGGTCATGGTCACTCCTTGCGTGTCGGCCTCTTCTCGAGGGCGGCTGGAACGTGTCACATGGGACACCCCGGGTATCCGATGTGATCTGCTGCACACGCTAGGTGCGGGCTGGTTGCACAAGGGTTGCAACGCGCGCAACGTGACGGTCGTCAGAGTCCGTAGCGCTTGTCGAGCAGCCTGATGCGACCTCCGACGACGGCGCGGTCGGGGTGCCCGACGGGGAGTCGGTGCTCGAGCCGGCGCCAGGCGACGAGGTCGTCTCGACCGTGAACGGAGGAGGTCCACTTGCGCAGCGCGGCGACGTCGCCGCCGGCGATCAGCCGTGACCGCAGATCCTCGCGCAGTTCTTCGAAGATCTCGACGATGCCGGGCGCCGTCGACTCGACCAGCAATCCACCGCGGCCGAGGTCGTCGACCACCGCCGGCAGGTCGGTCCCGCTTTCGATGCGCGCCCGGATGTCGGAGATGTCGGAGGAGATGTCGAGGGTGAGGCGGTATGGGCGGCTCGCGACGACGTCGGCACCGAGATCGCGCCGCAGACGGGAGATCTCGGCCCGCACACTCACCGGGTCGAGCCCCTCCTCGGCGAGCTTCAGCGCGAGTTGCTCGGTGTTGAGACCTTCGGGAAAGGCTTGCAGCAGAACGAGAATCTCGGCATGACGTGGGGACACGGTGCGCGCACTCGCCCCGTCGGCGGTGCGACGCCAGCGATGCGGGCCGTCACCGAGCACCGCGAGGTGGGCGGCGCTCGACCGCGGGAGTCCCGCGTGGAAGGTCGCCGGATCGGCGAGATCCACGGCGCTCGACTGCAGTTCCCGCTCCACGGCGGCGACCACCGAACGCACTGCGGCGAGCGCGAACGGTGCCGCGACCTCGCGTCCGCCGGTCACGTCGATCACACCGATGACGTGCCCGGTGAACGGGTCGTGTACCGGAGCCGCGGCGCAACTCCATTCCTGGACCGGGCCGGCGAAGTGTTCGGGACCGACGATCTGCACACCCCGATCAACGGTCAGGGCGAGACCGGGAGCGTTGGTCCCGACGGCCTCTTCGCTCCAGACGGAGCCCTCGACGAAGTTGATGTCGCCGGCCTTGTCGCGGGCCGCGGAGTCACCCTCGACCCACAGCAGCCGTCCGACCTGGTCGGTCAGGGCCACGACGACGCCGGTGTCGGCGATCGCGTCGACCATCAGCGACTGCACCAGTGGCCGGACCGCGGTGATCGGGTGTGCCGCCCGGTATTCGGCGAACTCGTCGGCGGTCATCACCGGCACCGATTCGCCCGTCGGCAGTCCGTCGGCCGGGTTGACGTCGCTGGGATCGATGCCACGGCTCAGGGAACGGGCCCAGGAATCACGGACGATGGAGCGGACCGCATCCGACGGCGGCGTGACGCCGGAGAGGAACTCCTCATACGCGCGGCGGATGCGTGTCGCCACCGCAGCCGCGTCAGTCATGCGCCCTCCGTCGCTCGCCATATGTCGACGATTCTGCCTGGCAAGGTGTGATCCCGGCAACAATCGGGGTGTGTCGGCGTATAGAGACTACTCGGCCTGGTCAGGCGAACCGCGAGGAGAACTCCCGCGGCGTCATTCCGGTGACGGCTTTGAAGTCGCGGACGAAATGGGCCTCGTCGGCGTAGGAGAGCTCGGCGGCGAGCGCGGCGAGGGTCTCCTCGGGTTCGCGAAGACGTTCCGCCGCTTCCTGCAGGCGACGACGCTGGATCAACCACTTGGGGGTGAGGCCGAGCCGTCGCCGGGTGAGTCGTTGCAGGCTCCGCTCGGTCATGTGGAACCGCTCGCAGATCTGCGCGACCGCGACCACCGTCGAATCGTTCTCCACCCAGTCGACGATCGCGTTGACGACACGACCGTCCTCGTCCATCGGGAGGTATCCCCGCAACCAGTCCTCGACGACGTCGGTCGCGGCGCGCTGGGTGTCCTCGTCCTCCGGCGCGCGTTCCATCACCGCACGCACCGACCGTGCCAGACCGTCGCCGGACTCGCCGAAGACCACCGACAGTTCATCGAACCGGTCTGTCCACTGCGCGACGTCTCCGACGAGCAATCCGCCGGCACCGGGGGTGAACATCACCCCGACCGCCCAGCCGTCGCCGGTCAGCACGGTCTCCGACAGGCCGGTGACCACTCCGTAGAACCGGGCATAGGTCTTGCTGATGACGAGCAGGCACACCGGGTACTGCAGCACGCGCTGCGGCGCCTCGGCCCCGGGCGGGACCGACCAGACGGGCACCCAGAACCGCCGCATCATCTCGTCGAGGTCCGGACTCGGACCCCACCGGCCGATGCGGCGGCGGCCCGCGTCCGCAGGATCGACGAGGTGAGCGCGTTCGACGTCGTCGAGCCGCGTCGATCCCGAGTTGTCGGGTTTCATCAATCACCGTCCCCTGTCCTGGCGCTTGACTGTCATCATGACCACCACCACTGACAATTCACCACTGCTGAATCGCTACAACTCCTACGCCCATGGCTTCGGCGAGGTCCTCGCGACCGTGCCGGCCGAGGCCTGGTCCAACCCCTCGCCGTGTGACGGGTGGACGGTCCGCGACGTCGTGGCGCACGTCGTCGACAGCCAGCGGGACTTCTTCGCCGGACACGACGTCGACCTCGGTCCCACCCCGCCGTTCGACGATCCCGCGGCGGCCTGGCAGGCTCATCGGGACGCCGTCGCCTCCCGCCTCGCCGATCCGGCCATCGCCGACCGTGCCTTCGACGGCCATTTCGGTCCGACCACCATCGGGGAAACGATGATCCGCTTCTACGGTTTCGACATCATCGCCCATCGGTGGGATGTCGCCACGGCCGCCGGCCTCGACCATCGTTTCACCGACGACCAGCTCACCGAGATGGAGACCGCCGCCGACGGCTTCGGGGAAGCGCTCTACTCCGAAGGGGTCTGCGAACGCCTCGAGGTCCCCGCCGGCGCCGATCGCCAGACCGCCCTGCTCGCCAGGTTGGGTAGGCGCGCCTGACTCAGCGACCCGCCGGCCGAACCGATCCACCCCCGCCGGCTGAGCCGGTTCCGAGCGCAGCGAGGCACCGCGTCGAAGCCCCCACCAGCACGTCAGCCGACGGCATCCGGCCTCACCCGGTTTCGTGCGAACGAATCCCGAGCACACGCGCGGCCGCGAACGTGACGGTGAGGAACACCAGGACCACGGACACCACCACGAGCCACGTCGAGGTGGTGGTGGAGAACCCCAGAAGCCATGCGCTACCCATACCGGCCAAGGTCGCGACCACCGCGCCGACGGGCAGCACGATAGCCGTGGTCCTGGCGGTGGCTCGCGCTGCGGGATCACCTCCCGCGCGCAGGACCCAGTACACCGCAGCCACTGCCAGACCGTAGGCAACGGCACCACTCACCGCATACAGCACCATCGGCGTCATCCCGCCGGGCAAGTCGGCTGCGTTGTACGCCGGTGCCAAAGCCGGAAGAACTCCCACCGCACAACCTCCAAGGCCCGCAACGGCGGTGACACCCAGGCGGCGTCGTTCGTCGATCCGCGCGCCGGCGATACCGAGGACCACGCCGGTCAGCAACCCCACCACGGCGCCCACGGCCGCGACGACGAGGTATCGGCCGGGTTCCGAGACAGTGACGGGCCCTCCGGCAGGTGAGGAGATCGCGTAGAACTCACCGAAGCCCGGCCCCGAGAGTCCTTCGAACAATGCGGCCGTCAGCACCGCGATCACACTTCCCGCGAGCATCAACCACAGACAGAGTCGACCCATGCACGCATCCTGCCGCACACGGGTCCGCAGGGGCGAACCTACGGAATCCAGCCGTTGTGGCGGGGATACCGGACCCGCAGATGGCCATAGAGATAGGTGCTCAGCAGGAGCGCGGCACCGGCGCCGATCGCCGGCCAGAGGAAGGCGTTGTCGAGGGAGCCGCGGACGGCCGCGACCGCCCAGCCGATCACGAACACAACCAGGGCGATCGTCGCGAGGATGCGGATGACGAGGACCAGCGTGGCGACCAACGCCCACACCGCTTCACGTGTCCGAACCGACCGCGCTCCCATGACGTCCCATCGTAATGTGACCCGTCCGTCAGGGCGCGGGCCGGCGCCGTCACGCTGTTGACCCCACTGCGCGCCGACGCGTACACGACGCGTACACAATGGACTGATGAAGACCATCCTCAACGTCATCTGGCTGCTGTTGTGCGGCCTGTGGATGGCGATTGGCTACGTCGTCGCCGGAATCATCTGCTGCATCCTGATCATCACCATCCCATTCGGCATCGCGTCGTTCCGGATGGCCAACTACGCACTCTGGCCGTTCGGCCGCACCGTCGTCCGCAAACCCACCGCCGGCGCGGGTTCGATGATCGGCAACATCATCTGGATCATCGTCGCCGGACTGTGGCTCGCCCTGGGCCATATCGCCACCGGCCTCGCCCTCTGCATCACCATCATCGGCATCCCGCTCGGCATCGCGAGCTTCAAGATGGTGCCGATCTCGCTGCTCCCGCTGGGCGCCGAGATCGTCCCCACCGACCAGCCGATGCCCGGCGGGGTCCCCGCCCGCATGTGAGGGTGCCCGACCCATCCGAGTGGGTCGTCGAGTCCGAAGAAGAGGCATGAGCCTCGCCCGGACCACTATGAGCGTCGAGGCTCTGCGTCCGCGGCTGCGGGCGGACATCTGCCGCCCAGCGGAAGGACAGCAGCAGAAGGTGAACGCGGTACGAGACCGAGGGCAGGGGGTAGGTGATGACTGATCATCTCGATCCCGAGGAAGCCGAATTGCTCGAGTTGGCGCCGGTCGTCGGGCTGAACGCACTGTCCTCCGATGAGTTGCGCGACATCGAGGCGCGGGTTGCCTCCGCTCCCGGGGACTTTCGCGAGCTGTTCGCCAAGCAGGTCCGGGCCACCAGGGAGGCCATGGCCGCGATCAGCGCGGCCACTGCGACTCCGCCCCCACCGTCCCTGCGCGATCGGGTACTCGCTGCCGCGCGGGCCGAGGCGGGACTCGAGGAACCGTCGGCCCGCGTGCCCGGCCCGTCCGTCGAGATCGTCGAGAAGCCCGGGGTCGAGGCGCCGGAGTCGGCGCCACCACCTGTGCCCGTCGAACCGCCCGCGGACCTCGACGCCCGACGCCCCGACCGGTCACGTCGCTTCACCTACCTCACCGCCGCCGCCGTGGCCGCGATCGCGGTCGGCGCGCTCGGTTGGGCCATCGGACTGTCGAACTCGGACGAACCCGCTACTACCCCACCCGTCGCCTCACCGGCCGAGCAGGTGTTCTCGGCCGGCGACCTGCGGTCCACGAGCGCTCCGGTCGCCACCGGGAGCGCCACCATCTACCTGGCCCAGTCCGCCGATACCGCTGTGCTGGTGATGAATTCGGTGCCGCCACCGAAGCCGGGCACGGTGTACCAGATGTGGCTCGTGGGTCCCGGCGGGACACGTTCGGCCGGCACCATGACCGACGCGGACGTCGAACCGGTCACCACCGCGGTCCTGTCCGGGATCAACACGGCCGACGCCCTGGCGTTCACCGTCGAACCGCCCGGGGGTTCGACGCAACCGACCAGCGCTCCGGTGGCCCAGCTGTCGTTGAGCTGACCGTTACTTGAGCAGCGCCCGGATCGCGTCGATGCTGTCGGCGAGGTCGGGGTTTTTGTCGGGCCGGTACCGCACGACGCGCGCGAAGCGGAGTGCAACACCACCGGGGTAGCGCGAACTGCGTTGCGCACCATCGAGTTCGATCTCGACGACGATCTCCGGGCGCAGGTAGACGGTGTGAGCGTCTCGATGCGTGGCGTGCTTCGGGAACTCCTCGGTCTGCCATCGGAGGATCTCGTCGGTGAGACCCTTGAACGTCTTGCCCACCATCACGAGTTCGCCGGTCTCGGGGTCACGGGCGCCGAGATGTAGATTCGACAGCCAGCCGGTCCGGCGGCCCGAACCCCACTCGGCACCGAGCACGACGAGATCGAAGGTGTGCGTGGGTTTGACCTTCTGCCAGGCCTTTCCGCGACGGCCGGCCACATAGAGTCCGTCGAGGGACTTGACCATCACGCCCTCGTGGCCGTCGGCCATCGCGGCGTCGAAGTGGCGCTGGGCCTCCTCTGCGGTCGGACGTGTCACCGCCGGGATCCGCAGCTGCGGGGCGATCGAGTCGATCGCGGCGAGACGTTCGGACAGCGGGCGGTCGATGAGGTCGACGCCGTCGAGGTGCAGGCAGTCGAAGAAGAACGGCTTCAGCAGCCGTTCGGGCTCGCCGGCCGCGGTGGGCCCGGAACCGAACCGGCTCATCGTGTCCTGGAACGACCGCGGCCGTCCGTCGTCGCTGAGCATGAGGGTCTCGCCGTCGAGGATGACCGCGTCGCAGGGCAGTCCGGCGATGACCTCGACGAGGTCGGGGACGTTGTCGGTGACGTCGCGGAGCGTGCGGGTGTACACCGAGACGTCGGCGCCCTTGCGGTGCACCTGGATTCGCGCGCCGTCGAGTTTGTAGTCGACGATGAGGTCGGGGCCGAGAAGGTCCAGGGCGGCGTCGAGGTTGTCGGCGGGAGTCGCGAGCATCGGTTCGACGGCGCGGCCGACCTCGAGTCCCACTCCCGCCAGCGCCTCGGCGCCGAAGCGAGCGAGCGCCGCGGTCTCCGGCAACGATCCGGTGAGCATGTGCGCACGACGCACCGCGGTCAGCGGTTCACCGGTGACCTTCGCGATCGCGTCGGTCATGACCCCGGCCAGCGCGCCCTGCCGCAACTCGCCGGTCAGCAAGGCGACCAGGAACTTCTGCTCCGGTTCGGTGGCGGCGCCGAACATCGCGCTGAGGATCTCGGCGCGGCGGGTCGTCGAACCCGGTCCGCTCGCCGAAGCGAGTTCGCCGAATGCGGCGTCGACCTCGGCGACCTCGAGGGACGGCTCCCCGGCCGGTTCGGACACGAGCTTCGACAGTGATCGCCAGCCGACACCCAGCCTGCCCTGCGGTATCTCGCCGGACAGCCAGGCGACCACGATCGGGAGCTCGGCATCGGTGGCGGTGCCCAGCAACCCGGCCAGCACCTCGGTCTTGCGGGTGCGTGAGCGGTCGCGCGCGACATCGGAGGACGTCTGAACCACGTCGATCAATCTCACGCCACCGACGGTACGCCGCGGGTCGGACACGGCCGGCACCTCGCGGCAGCCGGTGCCGGGACCTCAGACCTCGGTCAGGTCCACCGTCTTGGTCTCCCGGACGCTGAAGAGTGCGATCAGCGTCGTGCAGGCGGCGACGGCGAGATACACACCGACCCAGCCCACACCGAAGTCGGCAACGATCCACGTCGCGATGAACGGCGCGACCGCGGCCCCGATGATCGAGGCCACGTTGTAGGAGATCCCCGAACCCGTGTAGCGGACGTTGGTCGGGAACAGTTCCGGCAGGATCGCGCTCATCGGCCCGAACGTCAGACCCATCAGGGTCATGCCGAGGACCAGGAAGAACAGCATCGTGCCGTCGGTCATCGACGACGGGTCGAGGATCAGCTCGAAGCAGAGTCCGAACACGATGATCGCCGCCGTGACCACGAGGAGGAAGGCGCGACGGCCGAACAGGTCGGCGAGACGACCCGAGATCGGCACGCACGCAGCGAAGAACAGCACGGCGATGAGTTGCAGCTCGAGGAAGTCGGCGTAGCCGATCGACAGCTTCACACCCGACGCGTCGGTCACCTTGCCGGTGCCGTAGGAGATGATCCAGGTGGTCACGATGTAGAAGAGCGTGTACGTCGCGACCATGATGAAGGTGCCCGCGACGAGCTCCCGCCAGTTGGACTTCACCACCTCGGCGAGCGGCGCCTTGACCTTCTTGCCCTCTTCCACCGCCTTCGCGAACACCGGTGTCTCGGTGAGCTTCAGGCGCACGTACAGGCCGACGGCGACCATGATCGCGCTGGCGAGGAACGGGATTCGCCATCCCCATGTCATGAACGCGTGATCGGAGGCGGAGGTCTTGGCGTCGAAGTCGAGGCCGTAGATCAACAGCAGGAAGGTGCCGTTGGCGAAGAGGAACCCGATCGGCGCGCCCAGCTGCGGCCACATGGCGGCCCAGGCCCGCTTGCCCTTCTCGGCGGTCTCGGTCGCGAGAAGCGCTGCACCAGACCATTCCCCGCCGAGACCGAGGCCCTGGCAGAAGCGCATCAGCGCCAGCAGCGCCGGGGCCAGATACCCTACCGAGTCGTAGGTGGGCAGCAGGCCGATGACGAAGGTCGCGATGCCCATCGTGAGCAATGACCCGACCAGCGTCGCCTTGCGGCCGACCCGGTCACCGAAGTGGCCGAACAGGACCGAGCCGATGGGCCGCGCGACGAAGGCGAGTCCGAAGGTCGCGAACGACGACAACAACGCCGCGGTCTCGTCACCGGACGGGAAGAACAACACCGGGAACACCAGCACCGCGGCGGTGGCATAGATGTAGAAGTCGAAGAACTCGATGCTCGTACCGACCATCGACGCGATGACGATGCGGCTCCGGGGTACCGGTGGCTGTTCGGGGTGGTCGATGTTGCGGACCGCGGACTCGCTCATTCGTGCGAGGTTACGCCTGCGAACCACATCACATCGGCGGGTGGTGGGCCGGTGAGGCACTCACCCGTTGTCCGTCTCGGCGGTGTCATCCTCGGCTTTCTCGCCGTCGATGGGCTCCTCGGGCGTCGCCGGAGGCGACTCCCGTGACTCGCCTGCGGGATAGGCGGCCTCGAACGCCCTGACGGCGGCACCGACGGTCGGGAAGACGTGCGCCGGGTCGAAGTCCTCGAGGAGTCCCTGCGCCCGCAACATGCCCTCCAGTTCGGGATCGACGCCGGCGAGAACGAAATGGGCGTCCCGCGAATGCACGAACGCGACGAGGTCGTCGAGCACACCGGTTACCGAGTAATCGACATACGAGATCACCGTGCAGTCGAGGACCAGCCAGCGCACCGGATCGGGGGCGGACTCGACGAGCGCCACCACATCGTCGGCGAATCGATTGACGTTCGCGTAGAACAGATCCGCGTCGTAATGGAACACGATGAGGCCCGGCATGGACTGCTGGCCGCCCCGAGCGGGCCGATACTCTCGCGCACGTCCGTGATCGGACACCCCGACGACGAACCTCTCCGGTCGGTATTGCCGGCGGATGATCTCCAGCAACGACACCACCATCGCGGCCAGAATCCCGTTCTGCACCCCGAACACCACGACGACGACCGCGGTGAGCACCGCGATCCCGAACTCGATCCGGCGGATCCGCCACATCCGGCGGAACGAGTGCACGTCGATGAGGTCGATCGCGACCAGGAACACGATCGCGGCGAGCACGGCATGCGGCAGGTGGGCCAGCGCCGGGCCGAGGAAGGCGACGGCGGCCAGTGCCGTCGCGGCCATGGTCAGGTTCGCGACCTGGGTGCGGCCGCGTTGCTCCTCGAGGAACTGGGTCTTGGTGGGGCTTCCGTTCACCACGAACGTAGAGTTCAGTCCCGCAACGATGTTGGCCGCCGCCAGGCCGACCATGTCGCGGTTCACGTCGGTGGTCTCGCCGTGCTTGTGCGCGAGTCCTCGTGCCGTGCCTGCGCTCTGGGCCAGGATCACCACCGTGCAGCCGAACGCGACGGTTGCCGCCTTGGGCACGGCATCCCATCCCAACCCGGTGGGCAGACCGAAAAGCGGCATGTCGCCGCGCAGGTTTCCGACGACCGGCAGATCGTCGTCCCAGCCGAACATCGCGACCAGCACGATGGATGCCACCACCAGGACGAATGCCGCGGGTGATCGAGGGACCACCCGCCGCGCCACCAGCAGCACGCCCAGCGACGCGGCCGCGAACGCCGTCGATGCCCAGTCGATCGAGCCCAGACGGTCGACGATCGCGGCGCACCGCTCCCACACCCAGCCCTCGGCTCGCGGCAGGCCGACCATTCCGGGAACCTGCCCGACGATGACCGTGAGGCCGGTCCCGGCGAGGAATCCCACCAGAACCGCGGTGGAGAGGAAGTCGGCGAGAAATCCCAGTCTCAGCAGCCGCGCAAGCGCCAGGAACACCCCCGTGACCAGGGCGATCAGCGATGCCCAGGCCAACCACTCCTGCGAATCGGGTTCCACTCCGACGACGCCGATACCGGCGATACCCGACGCGAGCAGCGCCGCGGTTGCGGAGTCCGCGCCCACGACGAGAAGCCGCGAGGCCCCCAGCAACGCAAAGGCGACCGCCGGCAGGATGATGGTGTACAACCCAGCCGACACCGGCACGTGCGCAATCGAGCTGTACCCCATGCATTCTGGGATCGCGACGGCCGCGAGGGTCACCCCGGCCACGACGTCGGCACGCAGCCATGCGAGCCGGTAACCGCGCAGCGCGGGCGGGACCAGCGCATGGAGCGCGATCATGACGTAGACCGTACCCCGCCGACTCGGCCTTCCCACCGCACTTGTCCCGGTTCGTGGCGCCGGTTTCTGGGTATCCGGTGCCGACCATGCTTTCCGTCTGAGGAGGACACCGTGGACACCGCCCTGTGGATCATCATCGCCGTGATCGTCGTGATCATCCTGCTAGTCGCACTGCTGTTCTTCCTACGGAAGCGCAGAGAACTCCGGCGCACGAAGGCCCAGCGCATCCGTGAGAACGCGGCCGGCGACATGTCGGAGTTGCGCCGGCGGGAGGCCACCGCGCAAGAGGCGCAGGCGCACGCGCGCAAGGTCCAGGCCGAGGCCGATGCCAAGGCCGCCGAGGCCCGACGACTCAATGAACAGGCTCGCGCCCACGAAGGCCACGCCGCCGAGAAGCGGGACGAAGTACAGAGCACGCTCGCCCACGCCGACAAACTCGATCCCGACGTCCGGGCCGAGGGGGAACGCCGCGACGACGATCGTCACCTGGGCACCCCCGGCCACAAACACGGACTGGGTGACAGCCGCCCAGGCGGCAACCAACCGGCCGGCAACCAACCGGGAGGCAACCGGCTGGGCGACCACCTACCCGGCGGGAACCCGACGAGGAAGCCGCAGCAACCCCCTCGCGACGTCCCGTGAAAAAAACCCGGCGCGGAGCCTGACGGGCGGTCCGCGCCGGGTCTCTCCGGTCGATTCCTCGCGGCTCAGCTGCCGCGCTTGATCCATTCCTCGAGATGGGGTGCCTCGGCGGCGATCGTCGTGCCGTCGCCGTGACCGGTGTAGACCTTGGTCTCGGGGTCGAGGGTGAAGATCTTCTCCGTGATCGAGGCGATGATCGTCGGGAAGCTCGAGTACGAGCGTCCGGTCGCTCCCGGTCCGCCCTGGAACAGGGTGTCACCGGAGAAGAGCACGCCCGCCTCGGGCAGGTGGATCACCGACGAACCCGGCGAGTGGCCGGGTGTGTTGATGATCGTCAGCTCGGTACCGGCGATGCTGATCTTCTGGCCGTCCTCGAGATCCTGATGCGACACCCCGGGGTGGGTGTCGTTCCAGAGCATGTCGTCTCCGGGGTGCAGGAGGATCGGCGCACCCGTGGCCTCCGACAGCTCCGGCGCGACGGTGACGTGATCGTTGTGACCGTGGGTCAGCACGATCGCCTTCACCGTGCGGTCGCCGACACCTTCGAGGATCGGGGCCGCCGAGTGCGCGGCGTCGATGATGATGACCTCGTCGTCGTTGCCGACGAGCCACACGTTGTTGTCGACATCCCACGTGCCGCCGTCGAGGCTGAAGGTGCCCGAGGTGACGACTTTGTCGATACGCAGCCCGGCCATCAGAGTTCCACCACCGAGCGCAGGACCTTGCCGGCCTCCATCGCCGAGAACGCGGCCTCGACGTCGTCGATGCCGATGCGCTCGGTGACGAACTTGTCGAGCGGCAGGCGTCCCTGCTCGTAGAGGTCGATGAGCATCGGGAAGTCGCGCTCGGGCAGGCAGTCGCCGTACCACGACGACTTCAGTGCGCCACCGCGCGAGAAGAAGTCGACCAGCGGCATCTCCAGGGTCATCTCCGGCGTCGGCACACCGACCAGGACGACGACGCCGGCGAGATCGCGCGCGTAGAACGCCTGCTTGTAGGTCTCCGGGCGGCCGACCGCGTCGATGACGACGTCGGCGCCGTTGCCGTCGGTGAGGTCCTGGACCGCGGTGACCACGTCGTCGACCTTGCTGCCGTCGATGGTGTGGGTCGCGCCGAGGTCCTTGGCCCACTCGAGCTTCGACGGATCGCGGTCGATCGCGATGATCGTCGTCGCACCGGCCAGCTTGGCGCCGGCGATCGCGGCGTCACCGACACCGCCGCAACCGATGACGGCGACCGAGTCGCCGCGGCCCACGTTGCCGGTGTTCATCGCGGCGCCGATGCCGGCCATGACACCACAGCCGAGGAGACCGGCGACGGCCGGGTCGGTGTCGGGATTGACCTTGGTGCACTGCAGTTCGTGGATGAGGGTCTTCTCGGCGAAGGCGCCGATGCCCAGCGCCGGGGTCAACTCGGTGCCGTCGGTCAGTGTCATCGGGACGCTGGCGTTGAAGGTGTCGAAGCAGTACCACGGACGGCCGCGCTTACACGCGCGACACTGACCGCAGACCGCACGCCAGTTCAGGACGACGAAGTCGCCGACCTCGACATGGGTGACATCCGAGCCGACCGACTCGACGACACCGGCGGCTTCGTGACCCAGCAGGAAGGGGTACTCGTCGTTGATGCCGCCTTCGCGGTAGGCGAGGTCGGTGTGGCAGACGCCGCAGGCCTTGATCGACACGACGACATCGCGCGCACCCGGGTCCGGGATCACGATGTCGACGACCTCGGTCGGCGCCTTCTTGCTGCGCGAGATGACTCCCTTGACTGTCTGAGACATGCGTTGGTTCCTTCCGCAACTGCGTTGTCAGCGTTTCGTGCTCGGCTAGTGCTCCCGGTCGCGACGACGTGATTCGCCCTACCGGACACATCGCCACAACCTTATCGGTACGCGTATCGACCGTCCACTCATGGTCAACGCCGTCCACCAGTAGTGGTCAACGACGGAACCGCTCGACGGAAACTGGTCGGGCCGCCAGGTTTGGTTGTATCCGTCGTCGGGCACGCCACATGGGAGAACCATTCGTGTCGACCACGAGGAGGCAGACGATGGCTGAGAAGAAGCGTGACCCGGGACCATCGGTCAAGGACGACGAGCTCTACGAGAAGCTGCGCGACGAGGGAAACTCGAAGGAGAAGTCCGCGCGGATCGCCAATGCCGCGGCCAACAGTTCCCGGTCGGACGTGGGCCACAGCGGCGGCAAATCCGGCTCCTATGAGGACTGGACCGTCGACGAACTCAAGAAGCGCGCGAAGGAGCTCGACATCAGCGGGTATTCCGATCTGAAGAAGGACGAGCTGGTCGAGAAACTGCGCAACCACTGAGACCGCAGCTCGAGGAGCAGCCCGAACAGCACCGAAGCCGCCGGCCCAGAAGGGTCGGCGGCTTCGGCGTGTCGATGGACGATGCCGGTCAGTGCGCCTCTCGGCGAGTGGCCGCTCGAAGCGGCAGATGGGGTGAGGCCCGGGGCATGAATCCGTCACCGTCGAGCTCTTCAACTGCGACCGTCCCGGATCTATTCCGGGGCCGCGAACACTTGCGTGAATACTCGTTTCGACGCGGTGGCTCGCTGGCGCTCGCTACCGGCTCAACGAGCAGAAACGACGCGGTGGCTCGCTGGCGCTCGCTACCGGCTCAACGAACAGAAACGACGCAGTGGCTCGCAACCGGCTCAACGAGCAGAAACAACGCGGCGGCTCGCTGGCGCTCGCTACCGGCTCAACGAACAGAAACGACACGGTGGCTCGCTGGCACTCGCTACCGGCTCAACGAACAGAAACGACACGATCGCTCAACGAGCGGAATCGGTCAGCGGATGAGCCCGGCGTCCTGGAAGGCGGTCAGCGCGGTCTCGCCGGTGTTCCACAGTCCGCGGACGTCCCCGCGAGCCCCGGCGACCATGTTCCGGTCCTGCAGCGCGAGCCCGTTGCGGAAGGTCAGCACGTTGTAGCCGACATCCGCTGCACGCAGCATCGGACCGGTTGCGCGGCCGGCACCGGCGACCCGGTCGAGCCCCTCCCCCAGCACGTAGAAGCGAAGGATCGGCCCGAGGTCGACCCCATACTCGCGGTTCGTCGACGTCACGATCGAATTACCGTGCGCAGCAATGGAGTCGACGATGAAGAAGAAGTCACGGGCGTTGGTCGTCGTCGCCCGGGAGTCGGCGGTCGCATAGGCCAGGTCGACGGTGATGTGTGCGTTGTAGCCGGCCATCGCGACTCGTTGACCCGGGACGCGGCAGTCGGCGGCCATGTCGAAGTAATGCCGCCACTGTGCAGGGACCGGACGCCCGCTGAACTCCTCGCGCACCGCGTTGAGGAAGCGGTTGAGGAGTTCGAGGCTGATCACCGGTGCCCAGCCCGGGGTCTGGAAGACCTGCGGCCGGTTCTGCAACGGCATCACCGCGTCGCGTTCGACCGACGCCAGCCCGAGCGCGAACAATCCGCGACGGTCGTCGTTCTCGGTGAGGATGTCGACGATTCCGTAGAGCCGCTCGACGTTTCGTCGAAGCTGGACCAGCGGGAGCTCCCGCGACCCGGCGTCGTACGAGCTCAGCTCGACGATGCGGGCACGGTCGGCAGCGGTGAGCGTCGATCCGCAGACCGTCGTCGGCGCAGCGTCGGCAGGTGCCGCCACGAGAAGGGTCGAGGTCAGTCCGAGGCTCAGCAGGATCGCCGAAAACAGTCGCATGAAGCCGTGGGATACCCCGATCCGGTGGCAGACATGCGCGTCACACCCCACGATCTCCACCGATCGCGGGCGGTCAGGGCAGCAGGCCTGCCTGTCGCGCGACGACCACGGCTTCGAGCCTCGACGACGCGCCGAGCTTTCGCATCGCGTCCTTCATATAGCTCTTCACGGTGTGCACGGTCAGGCCGAGCGCCTCGGCGATGCGGGCATTCGAGTAGCCGAGGGCCGCGAGCGACAGCACGTCCTGTTCGCGTCCGGTGAGCTCGACCGCGGATGAGTCGGCGGCGGCCTCGGCGAGCAGGACCTCGGTGATGGCGGTGAGCTGTTCGGAGAGGCGGGCGTCGTCGACGGTGTCGGCCAGCGATCGCAGGCGTGCGTACGCGGCGGTCATGCGGTCGCGCAGCTCGTCCTCGTTCTGTGCACCCTGCTCCAGCCGGGTCCGGGAGACCACGATCTCCTGTTCGACGGCGCGGGCCTCCGCGGCCAGGACGTCGAGCATGCGCCCACCGATCGGATCGGGGGTGTGCAGCGCGCCGTAGATGACCGCGACCGGCGTGCGATCGACGATGATCGGTGCGGCCATCATCGCGCGCAGGCCCTCGCGTTCGATGAGGGTGTTGTAGCGGTGGGTGATGTGCGGGGTCCGCACGTAGTCCTCGACCACCATCGGGCGGTTCAGCGCCACCACCTTGCCGCCCAATCCGTGCCCGACATCGACGGACAGCCCACTCAGCGCACCGACATGCTTGCCGGCGAAATGCTGCAGACGCAGACTCGTCGAATTGTTGACGACGCCGGCGAAGGCCAGGGGCACCCCACTGGCTTTGCGCACCCGTCGCAACGCGTCGGTGACGATCCCGCTCAGCGGCTCGGGCATCTCACCTCTTCTATCCCCCTCTTCGGAGGGTGGCAGGGACTACGGACGGCGGTCACACTGTGACCCAGCTTACTCAGTCAAGAGCGAGGTTCACGATGACACAGGCCACGACGACCCCCACCGACATGGTCGACCGCTGGTTGGCAATCTACGGGGCGCCCGACGCGAACGCGGCGGCACTCCTCGTCGACGGTCATGATCCCGACGCGGTGGCGTTCACCGTGATCGAGGTCGAGGCCTCCGCCGACGCCGATTCCGCACCGGTGCCGGTCACCACGGACGTGACCTACGGCGACCTCGCCGAGCGGTCCAAGCGCTTCGCGTCGGCACTGGCCGACCTGGGCGTCGGCCGCGGCGACACCGTCGGCGTCCTCATGGGCAAGCGCGAGGAGCTCGTCGTCTCGCTGCTGGCCATCGCCCGCCTGGGTGCCGTCTACATCCCGCTGTTCACCGCCTTCGCGACCCCCGCGATCGAGATGCGCCTGACGTCCGGCAAGGCGAAGGTCGTGATCACCGAGCCGAGCCAGGCGTCGAAGCTCGACGGCGTCGAGGGCATCCAGACGATCGTCGCCGGGCCCGGCGCCGGGAGCGAAGCGCGCGGGCCGAATTCAACACTGCAGTTCGAGGAACTGGTCTCCTCGAACGAGCCGATCGCCGAGTCGGTGGCCGTCGGCGGCGACGGCGCGCTGATCCTGCTGTTCACCAGCGGCACCACCGGCGCCCCGAAGGGTGTCCCGGTCCCGGTCAAGGCGCTCGCCTCCTTCGTCGCCTACATGCACTTCGGCCTCGACGTCCGCGACGGCGACGTCTTCTGGAATGCCGCCGACCCGGGCTGGGCGTATGGCCTCTACTACGGCATCCTCGGCCCGCTGGCCACCGGACACCGCAACCTGCTGCTCCACGCCGGCTTCAGCCCGGAACTCACCGCGCAGATCCTCAGCGGCCTCGGCGTCACCAACTTCGCCGCGGCACCGACCGTCTACCGCACCCTGAGCAAGGACCCGCGGATCACCGGCTTCTCCCTGCGGCGCGCGTCGTCGGCCGGCGAACCGCTGACCCCCGACGTCATCGGCTGGGCCCAGCAAGCCCTCGGCACCGAGGTCCGTGACCACTACGGCCAGACCGAGCACGGCATGTTCATCAACAACCACTGGCACGACGACGTCCACGAGGCGCTCGTCCCCGGTTCCATGGGCAAGCCGATGCCCGGCTTCGCGGCCGGCATCGTCGACGGCCAGATCGCCATTGACGTCCCCGCCAGCCCACTCATGTGGTTCAGCGGATACCTCGACGCCCCAGAGAAGACCGCCGCACGTTTCACCGAGGACCGCCGCTGGTACCTGACCGGCGACACCGGACGCGCCGACGACGAGGGCCGCTACTTCTTCAGCGCGCGCGACGACGATGTGATCATCATGGCCGGTTACCGCATCGGCCCGTTCGACGTGGAGAGCGTGCTCATCACGCACCCGTCGGTGATCGACGTCGCGGTGGTCGGACGCCCCGACGAACTGCGCGGCGAGGTCATCGAGGCGTTCGTCGTGCTCGCCCCCGGCGTCGAGGGCACCGAAGCCCTCGAGAAGGAGCTGCAGCAGCTGGTGAAGAGCGAGTTCGCCGCCCACGCGTACCCGCGCACCGTGCACTTCGTCGACGCCCTCCCCAAGACCCCCAGCGGCAAGATCCAGCGGTTCCTGCTGCGCAAGGGATAGAGCCGACCGCGTTCGTCGGCGATCGAAGACGACGACGCGGCCATGACGCGCGACCCAGCGGGTGCCCCCCTTTCGCTGGGCCGCGTAACAATCGAGGTGCCGTGGCCGGCTGCCGCAATCCGGCCGGTCCGGTCACCTCGAGTTCGGTTCGCACCGTCGCGAACCGTCACGGCCGACGGGTCATTCACCCCCGGGTGACCCGTCGGCCGGGCCCCACGAAGTACGACGATCGGTGCACAGGTGTCCGATCCGTGCGAGCGGATGGTGGGGATCGCGGGTTCTCACCCAGACCGCGGTGCCGTCGACGACGGTGGCGCGGAGGATGTCCCACCCTGCTGAAGGCCAATCGATCCACACATTCCCCGTGAGATCGCCCTGCAGTTCGTCGGCCAGGAAAGCAGTGGCCTGCGCGGTGGGGAGATCCCGGTCGAGGGGATTCTCGGTCCTCAGGTACCCGCCCCAGCCCGACTCATCCCAGCGACGTAGCTGGACGTGTATCAACCCGAACTCGCCGACGACGAGAATGTCCCATTCGTACCCGCTGAAGTCGGGTAACGGCTTCTTGTCGACCCAGCAACCCAGATCGCGCTCCACCGCCGCGACGGCGCTCGACAACGATCGTGGAACCGGGGACCGGCCTTCCCACTCGTGGATGTTCCAGCGTCGGGTCCACCTCGCGATGACGTCGAATGGGAACCCACTCATGGCCCGGTCAGCCGTCCCGTCAGAGCCAGCACCGAATCCGGCGGCGTCGCACCCGAATACGTGATCGGTTCGTCGTAGACCGTTCTCATCGGTACGACGCCGGTCCAGTCCGACGACTCGATGCCCGGTCCGCCGGCGCGGGCCTTGGCGATCCACTGGCCGTCGACGATCGGTAGTCGCAGAACCACGGTGGCCGCGAGTTCTTTCCTCGTGGTCTCTCGCACCTCGGTAACGCGACCCGGAATGAGCTTGTCAGACAACACCTCCAGCGCCGACCGCGCGTCGTCGACCAGTTCGAGCGTGCCCCTCACCACTGCCGAACGGTAGTTGGCGGAGTGATCGAAGAGGGTGTCGGCGATGACGAGGCCGTCCATCGCGAAGACCGTGAACGTCACGGGCGCTCCCGCCGCGACATGACGCAGGGCTCCCGCCCCGGTCGATCCGTGAAGCAGGATGGCATTGCCGTCGCGGGCGAACAGCATCGGCACCGACCACGGCAGACCGTCGACGACGGTACTGAGCGTCCCGACTTTCGCCTCGTCGAGGAGTTCGTCGAGGGCGGCACGATCAGTCGCGCGATCGGGTTTGCGGGTGAGTGCGCCGAGCGGAGATGTCATGGCGCTCATAGTCGGGTACGGGCCCCATCCGCTCAACCGAAATAGCCATCCGACTCCGCCACAGAAGGCGTGGGAATGAGGACCGAAGTTGTCCTCGATGGGTCATAACGTGGTTCTCACCAGCACGAACTAGCCACCCACGACGAACCGGAGAGCACCATGGGCACCTACACCACCGCAGAACTCAGCGTCGATGTCACCGGAGAGAAGCGCGAACTCCTCACCCTCCTGCAGGACCAGCGCAACCTGCTCAAGATCGCCGCCCGCAACCTGACCGACGAGCAGGCCCGCAGGCAGACCACGGTGAGCACGCTGACCATCGGTGCTCTGATCAAGCACCTCGCCAACGGGGAGGAGAACGCCGCCAAGGTCATCACCGAGCGGGACGAGAACGCCGAATTCGACATGAGCCGCGCAGCAACCGAATACGAGTTGATCGAGGGCGAAACCCTCGCCGGATGGCTGGAGGCCTACGACCGCAACGCCGCTCGACTCGACCGCGTGATCGCCGACGCCGAGAGCCTCGACGAACTCATCCCGCAGCCCACCGCACCCTGGACGCCCGAGCGCGAGTGGTCCACGATCCGCACCATGATCCTGCATCTGCTCCGCGAGACCTCCCACCACTGCGGACACGCCGACATCATTCGTGAGGCACTGGACGGACAGACCACCATGGGAGCCATCTCCGAGGGCCAGGACTGGGCCGACGCCGAGTGGATGCAGAACTGACCGATCCGAATCGACCCATCCGGTTCTGACACGGTGTCGAATGCGCTTGTGAGGCTGCCAGAGGAGCAGCCGAAACCTCTCGAAGAGATTGGATCAACGATGATCAAGCGTGTTCCCCGTGTAGCTGGAGCGGTGACCGGACTGGTCCTCGCCGTCGGCCTGATCGCCGGCTGTTCGAGTGACGACAACGACTCGTCGAGCGAAACCACCAGCGCAGCAACCGGAATGACCTCGATGAGCGAGAGCGCCGCCGCCGATCCGGCCGCGAACCTCGTCGGCCCCGGCTGCGCCGCCTACGCCGAGGCCAACCCCTCCGGCCCCGCGTCGATCGCCGGTATGGCCACTGTCCCGGTCGCCACCGCCGCGTCGAACAACCCCGAGCTCACCACCCTCACAGCCGCTCTGTCCGGCAAGCTCAACCCCGACGTGAACCTGGTCGAGACGCTGAACAACGGTGAGTACACCGTCTTCGCCCCGACCGACGACGCCTTCGCCAAGCTGCCGCCGGAGACCGTCGAGAAGCTCAAGACCGACAAGGACATGCTGACCAAGATCTTGACCTACCACGTGGTCGAGGGTCAGGCGACCCCGGACAAGGCCCTCGGTGAACACACCACCCTCGAAGGCCAGAAGGTCACCGTGACCGGTGAGGGCGACAACCTGAAGGTCAACGACGCCGGCATCGTCTGCGGTGGCGTCACCACCTCGAACGCCCAGGTGTACCTGATCGATGCCGTTCTGACACCGCCTGCGGCGTAACCAGATCCGCCGGTCCATCCATCGCACGCCCCGAGCGCGGAAGAGTCGGGACTTCGCGAGCGGGATGACGCCCCGATGCATCGGGACGGAAGCCGACCGGATGATGACATGCCGATTCCCTGAATGAGCAAGAGCGCTCGTTCAGGGAATCGGCATGTCTGGCTCTACTACCCAGCCGTGCCTGCGGATACGTCGACATCGCTCCGGCCGGCCACGAGCGCGGACACCTGGATCGGCACCCCGGTCATGTTCGCCATCCCCGCCAGACGTTCGAGATCGGCGGGGTCCGAGGAGATCAGGGCGTTGACGTTCACCCCGCCGGCACCGAGGTCGTTCTCGGCAGCCGCGTTCGCACGGGTCCAACCGCCGGAACCGTTGTGTCCCCAGCCATGTGGGATCGCGACCACACCGGGCTTGATGTCCTCGGTGATCGTCACCGGCAACGAGATCCGGCCGTGGCGTGACGCGACGGTCACCAGGTCACCCTCGCCGAGACCGCGTGGGTTCGCATCGTCGGGATGCATCCGGGCCGCGTGCGACCGGCCTCCGCGCAGGAGCATCGGCGCATTGTGCTGCCAACTGTTCTCCGAGCGGATCTCCCGCATACCGATGAGCCGCAACGGATACTGCTCGTCCGGGTCGACGGTCAGCCGCTCGACCTCGTCCATCAACTCCGGTGCCGCCAGCCGAATTCGCCGATCCGCGAACGTCACCGTCTTTCTCAGCTGCCCGGGAGCGAGACCGTCGGCCACGACGATCCCGTGCGGGAACCTCTCGACGAGCTTGCGATAGGTCACCCCGTCGCGTCGTAGACCGAATCGATCACCGCCCAGGCCCATCCGGATCACCAGGTCGGACACCACGCGCGGGGTCACCGGCCGTCCGAGACGTCGCGTGACGACGTTGACGAGGTGGAACGCACCGAGCAGCGGATTCCGCCTCGACAGCGCTCCGATCAGCTCGTTGATCACCGTCCACTCCTCACGCGCCTCGCCCTGAGGCGGGATCACCGCCTCGGTCGCCTGCTTGAACGGCGTCGTGAACAGCGCCTGGAACGGGAGCAGGAAATCCTCGCGTTCGTACATCGTGGTGGCCGGCAGGATGTAGTCGGCGTGGGCGTTGGTCTCGTTGCGGTAGATGTCCAGCGACACAAGGAGATCGAGGTCGTCGAGCGCAGCGCGCAGTTCGTCGCCGTTGGGTACCGAGAGCACCGGGTTGCCCGCGCTGACGAACAGCGCACGCAACTGTCCCTTTCCCGGCGTGGTGATCTCCTTGGCCATCAACGACGCCGGCGCAGTGCCCAACACCTGGGGCAGGTTCCCGACGCGGCTGCGCCGCCCCGCCCAGGCGAAGCTCGAAATCCGCTGGAGTGCAGCCACACCCAGTCGCTGTCCGGGGACACCGAGGTCGCCGAACATCGACCCTCCGACCACGTCGAGATTGCCGGCCACGAGGTTGACCATGTCGAGCAGTGCGGTCGTCAGCGTGCCCGTCCGGCCCAGGGACGTCCCGACGCGTCCGTAGACGGTGGCGCGTTCGGTCGAGACCAGGGCCCGGGCGATCTCCCGAACCTTCTCCGGCGGGATGTCGGTGCGGGCCGCGGTCACCTCCGGCGCATAGCCGGCCACCATCGCCTTCAAGTCGTCGACCCCGCGCGCCCGGCGCCGCAACCGCTCCTCGTCGACCGATCCCTCGTCGAACATCACCTGCAGCAGCGACAGCAGGAACAGTGCATCGGTGTCGGGGGTGATGGGCAGCCAATCGAATTCGCGGGCGGTCTCGGTGTGCCGCGGGTCGACGACGAGAACGGTGCCGCCCCTCCCGGTGATCGCGTTGAGCCCCTCGCGGATGCGTGGCGAGCTCATCACCGAGCCGTGCGACACAACGGGATTGGCGCCGATGATCATCAGGTAGTCGACCCGGTTGATGTCCGGGATGGGAGCGGCGACGGGGTTGCCGTACAGGAAGTGACTCGCCACGAAGCGGTTGTTCACGTCCTGCGATCCCGCCGAGTACACATGCGGTGTCCCGAGCAGGTTCATGAAGACCGCGGCCCACAGGACGTGCCCGGTGGAGAACGTCGCGGGATTGCCGAAGTACCAGCCGACGGCGTCGCTGCCCCGTGCGCGCTGGACCTCGCGGAGACGGTCGGAGATCTCGGCCAGGGCGGTGTCCCAGGAGATCTGTTCGAAGTCGCCGTCGGGGCGTCGACGCAGCGGATGACGCAGACGATCCGGGTCGTTGACGATCTCGGCGAAAGCGATGCCCTTGGGACAGGCGAACCCCTTCGACAGCGGGTGGTCCTTGTCGGGCCGCAGCGAGACCAGCCGATCACCGTCGACGGTGGCGATCATCCCGCAGAGCGGCTCACAGATCCGGCAGTAGGTGGGCTTGTCCTGCGTCATGTGCCGTCCCCCCGGCCCCGGGTCGTCGGCCGGAGGCCTATCGTCGTGACAGTCGGTGTGATTCCGTTCACATCTGATGACAAGTGTTGCATGATGACACCACCCGAGGCATCCCACGGAGGAGGTTCCTGTGACCGCGATCGACCCCGCCCGCCCAGCAAGCGATCCCGACACCCGCGTACGCGATGTCATCATCATCGGGGCCGGTCTGTCCGGCATCGACTGCGCGTATCGCCTGCGTGAGCAGAACCCGGACGCCGACTATCTGATCCTCGAACGGCGTGCTCGGGTGGGCGGCACGTGGGACCTCTTCCAATACCCCGGGGTCCGTTCCGACAGCGACATCTACTCGCTCAGCTATCCGTTCGAGCCGTGGCGCAAACCCGGCGCACTCGCCGACGGCGACGACATCCGGAAGTACATCGAGCACACCGCGCACAAGTACGGCATCGCCGATCAGATCCGGTTCTCACAGCACGTGCTGACCGCCGACTGGGATTCGTCGACCGACACGTGGACGCTGGGCGTCGAGGTCGGCGACGGGGAGGACAAGCGGTCCGAGACCTACCGCTGCCGCTTCCTGGTCTTCGCGACGGGCTACTACGACTACGACCAGCCCTACACACCCCGGTTCGCGGGCGCCGAGGACTTCACCGGGCAGATCATCCATCCGCAGCACTGGCCGGCGGATCTCGACTACCGCGGCAAACGCGTCGTCGTCATCGGCAGCGGCGCGACGGCGGTCAGCCTCATCCCGAACCTCGCCGACCAGGCCGCCCACGTGACGATGCTGCAGCGCTCACCGTCGTACATCTTCTCGTCGAAGCAGAAGGCCTACCTCGCACCGGCCCTCAAGAAACTGCTTCCGCCCGCCGCCGCCCACCGGGCGATCCGGTTGCGCTATGCGACGCAGACCGCGGCGATCGTGCATCTCACCCACCGCTTCCCGAAGCTCGGCCGGAAACTCATCCGCGCCAACGTCGCCGCGAACCTGCCCGAGGACTATCCGGTCGACATCCACTTCAACCCGACCTACAACCCGTGGGACCAACGCATGTGCCTGGTTCCCGACGCCGACCTGTTCAACGGCATCACCGAGGGATCGATCGAGATGGTCACCGACCACATCGACCGCTTCGACGAGACCGGCGTGCGCCTGACCTCGGGACGGCATCTCGATGCCGACATCATCGTCACGGCCACCGGTCTGCAGCTGCTCGGGTTCGGCGGCACGCGCCTGCGCGTCGACGGTGACGAGGTGAAGCCACACGACCGCTTCGTCTTCAAGAGCCACCTGCTCGAGGACGTCCCCAATCTCGCCTGGTCGGTGGGTTACACGAACGCCTCGTGGACGCTGCGCGCCGACATGACGGCGCGGTCGGTGGCGAACCTGGTGAAGTACATGCGCGAGAACGGCTACACCCACGCCTACCCGCATCTCGGTTCGGAGCCGATGCCATCTCAACCGTTGTGGGATCTCAAGGCCGGATACGTCGAGCGGTCGCCCGACGCGTTGCCGAAGTCGGGCACCCACGGGCACTGGAAGGTCCGCCACAACTACTACCGCGACGCGATCGACCACCGCATCAGCAAGATCGACGACTCGATGGTGTTCGGGCGGATCTGAGCGGGACGCCTGTCCCCCGGACCCAGACCGGTTTGTCGGGTCCGTCGATCGCGGTGTTACACCGAGTGGTCCGAACGGTCGAGATTTGGCCGCAGATGACCGATCTTCGCTGGTCAGGCCTTGCCTGGCGTCCGACGCGCCGCTGATACTCGAACTCGGCGAGCGCCTCCGCCCGCCACGACCGCGTCCGTTGTCGCCGGCGCGTCGGCAAGAGGAGTTCGCCCCGATGACTTATCCGCCCGGTTTCCCGATCCATCCCTCGACGCCGTTCGGTGCGAGCCCTCCCCAGCCCCAGAACCGGCGGGCCCTCACACTCGTTCTCGGTGCGATCGTCGTCGTCCTGGCCCTCGTGCTCGCCGCCGGGATCGTCTTCGTCGTGAAGGCCCGCAAGGGTGACATCTACGTACCCGGCCTCACGCTGGCCGCGGCGAACGATCCCGGCGTCGATCCGTTCACCGACCCGGTGCTCGTCGCCGGTGCGGGGAACCTGCCGGGAAACGTCGCTCTCTCGGCGAGCGTCGGTGCCCCCGACCTGGGTGGCCGCGCGGTCAACGGCACCGAGGCCGGTCTGTACGCGACCGGCGACACCTCCGCGTGCGACACCGCGGCACTCAGCGACCGGCTCATGGCGGATCCGGCGACGGCCGCCGCCTGGACGAGCGTTTTCGGGATCAGCACCGCCGCGATCCCGCACTACCTCAACACCCTCACCCCGGTGGTCCTGACCGCCGACACCTGGGTCACGAACCACACCTACACGTCGGGGCGGGCAGAACCGTTCCAATCGGTCCTGCAGCGCGGCACATCGGTGTACGTCGACGCAGCGGGCGTTCCGCGCACGATGTGCTCGAGCGGCAATCCCCTTGCACCACCGGTCTCGGCACCCCTCGGCGGCTACCGGCTCGAAGGTCAGCCGTGGCCCGGCTACCAGAGCCGCGAGGTCACCCGCATCGCTTACAACAACCAGAACGTCACCGCGGTCAGCCGGACGTCGATGATCGTTCCGGGCGCACCCACACCGGTCGCGGAGACGAGCGGGTCGGTCCTGCAGCTGTTGAACTTCCTCACCGGCGAGATCCTGCCTCGGACGATGGGCGGACTGCTCGATCTGTCGGGACTGCCACCTCTTTCCGAACTGTTGCCCACTCCGGCTGACCTGAACACACCCTTCGCGGCGGGCACCGACGAGGACGCCGAACGCAACGGACTGCTCGAGGCCGGCAACCCGGCCGCCGCGCCGGCGGTCGTAGAGCGTGCCGCAAAGGACAACGGCCTGCCGGCCGTCGCACCCGCCTCCGACTCGTCGGAGCAGCCGGGTTCCGGTGCATCGGGTCCGGCCGAGGCGCCGTCGTCCGGTTCGTCCGAGAATCCCGCGTCCCCGAAGTCCGAATCCGAGAGCCCCGCATCCCAGACCGCCGTACCGCCGGAGATCCCGAGGTCGGCTCCGCCGGCGGACACGTCGACCTACGAGGCTCCGCCACCGGCGGAGACCCATACCGAGACACCGACGACCACCGAACCGACCACCAGCGAGTACGTCCCGCCACCCGAGGAGTCCGGCCAGGCACCGGAGCCGCCGGCGGAGGTGCGTTACTCGTCGCCGGCCGCATGAAAGTCGACCTGCTCTGACCTGCTGTGATGCCCGCGTTCCTGGCATGACCGCCTGCTGAGTCAGCCGGGTGACCCCGAGCGCGGTACGGTTCCAGCATCAGGTCTGATCAACCGACCAACAATGTCTCCCCGGTCACCTAACCTGGTGCCGAAGAGGTTCGCGGTCGGTCATCGTCTGAGCCGGCTCATCCGGACTGCTCGTCCCGCACCGACACCGACCGCAACCCGACGCACGTTTTCCCCGCAGCACTGGGCGCTCTCGATCGCAGCGCACGAGAAAGGAAGTCGACATGACAACCGACTTCACCGTGGACTCGAACATCGATGACGCCTGGCGCACATTCCAGCTTCACGTCGGCGACCGCCTGGCCAACCTCACCCCCGGTTCGACGCTCACCATCCAGCTGGACCCCCTGATCCCCGAAGGTCCTCACGGCAGACTGCGCTTCACCCTCACCGGTTCGAACCGCCTGCGGTGCACCATCGACGACACCGATCTGCACCCTACCGAGGAGTACTTCCTCGAGCATCTCGAGATGCTCGAGGCGCTCGGCTGGCGTCGGCTGCGCAACCGCACCCACATCTACGAGGTGGGCCGCCGACGCGTCGACGAACTCGCCCACGCGACGGTGGCCACGTTGCGTCAGGTCTGGGAGGTCGTGCATCCGGCTTTCCTGGACCACTCTCCCGCGGCACGTGCCGAGCCGCAGATCGAGGTGGCCGTCCAGCCCTTCGACGACGATCACCTGCGTGCGCTGCTCGTCGGCTCGCTCGAAGACCTGACCGGCTGCCGGATCCAGACCGACGCCGACGGCGACATCGCCCTTCCGACCAAGCCCGTCTCGTCGTGGCTGAGCCCCCGGTCGGACGCGCCCCGTCTCGAGTTCTTCGCGCGCCTGGCCGGTGACATCACCGACCGCAGACGTGCGGCCGACATCGTCGCGGCCCAGCCGACGATGGGTTCTGCGGTCCGGGTCCACCTCCTCCAGAACGAGGTGTTCGCGACACTGACCCTCGAGTGCGCGGTCTTCCACCCCCACAACCTGAGTTCTGCGCTCGCCGAGTGGTTCAGCTTCCTCGCGGACTGCGCGCCCAACGTCATCGAGCAGATCACGCAGAGCGCGACACCAGATCTTCCCGAGACCGAGGAACGCCTGCCGGATGCGTTGCAGACGCTGCTCGAACTCGACCCGGACGGCCGGTCGCTGAGCGCCCGCGAGGTCGCGAAGATCTGCCGGTACAACCAGGCCGACATCCTCTCGTTCATCCACACCTGTGAGGAGCAGTACCTCACCTGGCGACGCTCGGCGGCCGACGCGGCTGCGGCCTCCGATGCGGCCGAAGCCGACGCATGCCGTCACGAAGCCGACGCCTGGCGTGCGACGACCCACAATCTGCGCGCCGCGCTCCGTGTCGTCGTCCTCTCCGACGACGCGGCCGACAGTCGCCCGACGGCCAAGTGACCGCGCGCACGACACCGCTTCCCCGCCTGGCGCTTTCCGGGTAGTCCACCCGGAGGATTCCGGTTCCGTACTCCAGCGCGACGGTGGTGTGTGAGCTATATCGGGTAAGGGGTCTCCTGCGCGCGACCCCGTCCGGGCATTCCATCGGAGCATTGCATGACCCTCACCACCGACCACGGCACGCTGACCTTCACCTTCCCCGAGTTGGGACCCGACGCCCGCCTGCATGTCACCTTTCCCCGGACTCTGCGCGCCGGTGATCTGGCCGACCAGGCCGGACTCACCGCCGACACCACGCTGCGTCTCGCGCAGGGCTCTCCGACGGGTGACGCCGACGCCGTGATCCCGATGTGGCAGTCCGAAGCGACGTGGATCGATTTCTCCTCGCCGCATCAGCACCCGTTCCTGGTGATGATCGGCGTGGACGGGGTCAACGCGATCAGCGGGAAGGTGTTCACCGGCACGCCCGACTTCGACACCGACGACTACATCGAGGTGCCCACGCAACAGACCCTGGCGTCGTACCGGACGGGTACGGGCGATCACCGGCAACTGGTCGCGCCGTCGACCCACACGAGCCGGGGACCCGATCCGCGCGGAAGGCTCGTGCAACTCACGGTGATTCCGATGCGGGCCGAATCCTGGGCTCGACGCCGCCACCACGCGTCGGCGAGTACCTGCGTCCTCTGCGACATCTCGCGGGCAGAGCAGGCCCGTACCCCACCGCGCACCGCGGTCGCCCGGGTGATCGGTCCGCTCGAGTCCGCCGACACGTGGCACCCGACCCGCATGGGGTCGGCCGCCGTTCGGATCGTCAACTCGGTGACGTGGGAGTCGCTGACCGGTCTCACCCCACGACACTCGCGGCTGACCTGTGCGGACTACCTCGACCGTCGACTCCCGTGGCATTCGACCTACCGCGAATCCGACCGCCCCGAAGCGGCGAGGGACGAATCGAGGAGGCATTCCTCTCGGCTGTAGATCTCACCCGGGTGTCAGGAAGGCGTCGTAATATTCGAGTTCCGCGGGTTCGCCGGCGGCCGTCATTCACGAAGACCCCAGCTTGAGGAGTGCGAATGTCCCCCGATTTCGATGCCGTCGTCGAGGCGGCATGGCGGGACTTCACCGACACCCTCGCGGACCGCGTGCCGCAGCTGGCGCCCGGTCAGTCGTTGACCGTGGTCGAGGCGGCGGCCGGTGGCTGGCGCAGGCGGATGACGTTCGCGGTCGCCGACGAGGACCGGTTGCGCTGCACCATCTCCGCGGGCGATCTGACGTGGACCGACAAGGACCGCTGGATGCGGCAGGCCACCTTCATCGTCGACCGGGGCTGGTGCCGGCTCGAGGGTCGCAGCGCTTTCTGTTACGAGGTCGCCGACCACCGGTTCGGTGACCTCGCACGGGCGGCGGTACGAGCGCTCCGCGAGGTCTGGGGAGTCATCCACCCGTCCTTCGTCAGCATCGGCGATCCGTCCTACTCCCGGCATCAACTGACGTCGGGTTCGGCCGACGTCGAGTCCACGGACCACGCCTCCGGAGCCGAGGGTCATGGCCGCGGGTTGGGTGCGCACGCGCTCGACCCGGAGACCACCAATGCCGACACGATCCGCTTCGCCTCGCTGGCCCATCCGCTCGACGCACCGGCCGAGTCCGGGGTGGTGCCGCAGTCCAAGGACCATCTCGTCGAGCTGGTCCGGGCGGCGATGGCGGCGGCGGGCCGGCCGGTGGTGATCAGCCCCCGCAAGGCCATCTTCCTGCGGTCGTCGGGCACGTCGCTCCTCCGGCCCACGCGCGACGCACGCGCGCTGGAGATCGTGACGATTCTGAGTTCGGCGGTGCCGGCCCCGTCGGTCCTCGGGATGCTCGTCTCCGAGTTCTCGCCGCGCTGGCCGGAGATCGCCGTGGTCGTCCGCAACGGCCTCGTGTACGCGCAACGTCGCCTCGACGTCGCCGTGTTCAGCCCCGCCAATCTCGACGCCGCGCTGCGCCGCTGGGACGAGTTCGCCGGCTCGGCCCGCGCGGAGATGATCGCCCGTCTGGAGGGCGGCCGGAAAGCCGCACACCGGTGTCGCGGCGAACGCCTTCCCGGAGCGTTGCTGGCGCTGCTGCGCGTCAACCAGAAGCCCGGGAACAAGCTGTCCCCCACCACCGTGCTCATCGCGTGCCGGCGCGATCCCGAACGTGTCCACGAGTTCTTCGACATCTGCGCCGCCGAGATGCGCGAGTGGATGGACAACCTCGCCTCGGCCCGCAAGGCCGAGCTCGGCGACGAGGAGATCGCGTTCTGCGAGGCGGAGCACCGCGCCTACGCCGAGGTGGCGCAGCTGCTCCTCAGCGCGATGGAGCTCACCTGACGCCTTCGCCGGTGGACGAGTAGGACAGGTGCACCACGCCGTTGTCGAAGGACTCCGTCTCCACCAGCGTGAGCGGTAGGTCGGCGAGGCCGTCGAAGAGGCGTGCGCCGGTGCCGAGCACCACCGGGTAGACGAGAAGGTGGAGTTCGTCGATCAGCTTGTCGTGCAGCAGAGCTCGGACGAGAGTGCCGCTGCCGGTGATGTACAGGTCGTGCTCGTTCTTGAGCTTCTCGATCTTCTCCGGGTCATACGCCCCGATGACCTCGGAGTTCTGCCAGCCCGTCGCCTCGTCGAGCGTGCCGGACACGACGTACTTCGTGGTCTCGTTGAAGAACGGCGCACCGGGGTCGTCGTCGACGGTGCGTTCCGACCAGGCCGGTCCGAACATCTCGAACATCTTGCGGCCCAACAGGATGCCATCGCACGCGCCGGTGAAACCACCCACCACCTCGCTCATCCGGTCGGTGAACCCGTAGGGCATCGTGAAACCGGGGTTCTCGTAACTGCCGTCGAGGGTGATGAATTCGTGGACGTGGATCTTTCCCATCGGAATGCTCCTGTGCTCGCGGGGCCTGCGTTCTCGTCACGATGTCAGACCAGCCGTCCATCCGGAACTCATCGGTGACGTCCACGAGCACTGCCAACCCGACCGAAACGCCGTACACGCCGAATCCGGTCCACTAGGGTTCGGCCCAGCGGGTGCGCAACGAGGCGACCCGGCGAGGAGGTTCTCGTGGTCACCGTCCACACCGCCGCAGGGCCGGTCGATTCCGCCGAACTCGGCAAAGTGCTTGTGCACGAACACGTCTTCATCGTCGGCGAGGAATTCCGGCAGAACTACCAGGACGACTGGGACGAGGACGCGAAAGTCGCCGAGGCCGTCCACGACCTCGCCGAACTGAAGGAACTCGGGATCGACACCATCCTCGATCCCACGGTTCTCGGTCTCGGCCGGTACATTCCGCGTATACAGCGGATCGCCGAGCAGATCGATCTCAACATCGTCGTCGCGACGGGGCTCTACACCTACAACGACATACCCTTCCAGTTCCACTACGCCGGTCCCGGCCTTCTCTTCGACGTGCCCGAACCGCTGGTGGATCTGTTCACCAAGGACCTGACCGAGGGCATCGCCGACACCGGTGTACGCGCCGCATTCCTCAAGTGCGCCATCGAGGAGCAGGGCCTGACGCCCGGCGTCGAACGCGTGATGCGAGCCGTCGGGCAGACCAGCGCGCAGACCGGTGCACCCATCACCGTGCACACCAACCCGCACACCCAGTCGGGTCTGGTGGCACAGAGGGTGCTGGCCGAGGAGGGTGCCAATCTCACGAAGGTGGTCATCGGACACTCAGGCGACAGCGTCGACCTCGACTACCTGATGAAGATCGCCGACGCCGGCTCCATCCTGGGCATGGACCGATTCGGTCTCGATCTGCTGTTGCCGTTCGAGGACCGCGTGAACACGGTCGCCGAACTGTGCAAGCGCGGCTACGCCGACCGCATGGCACTCGCCCACGACGCGTCGTGCTTCATCGACTGGTTCGACCACGAGGCGAAGAAGCAGGCGCTGCCCAAGTGGAACTATCGCCACATCAGCGACGACGTCCTGCCCGCGCTGCGTGAACGCGGCGTCAGCGACGCCGACATCACGACCATGCTCGTCGACGTTCCGCGCCGGTACTTCGAGTAGCGCCTCAGGCCAGGGATCGCTGGTAGCGGCGCATACCGCGCAGCCAGCGGTCGTAGTCGGCGCCCTTCTGCCGGTACATGTCCAGCACCTCGGCGTGTGGGAGGATCAGGAATCGTTCGTCGGCAACAGCTTCCAGCACGATCGCGGCGACCGCACCCGGGGTCAGGACCTCACCGGCGGTCTCGACGGCCTTCTGCATCAGCTTCTGGTCCGGCGTGGCCGAGTCGTCCTCGGGCCGGAGCAGCTTGGTGTCGACGCCCATCGGGCACAGACAGCTGACCCGCACACCGTCGTCGCCGTGGGTGATGTTGAGCCACTCGGCAAAACCAACGGCGGCATGCTTGGTGACCGAGTACGGCGCATTGCCGATCTGGGTGAGCAGTCCGGCAGCCGACGCCGTGCTGACGAAGTAGCCGCCGCCCCGCTCGACCCACTCCGGCACGAGACGACGCGCCGCCCGGATGTGGCTGCGCAGGTTGACGTCGAGCGCCAGATCCCACATCGCCTCGTCGGTGTCCAGGCCGCCACCACGTCCGATACCGGCGTTCGCAAAGTACAGGTCGACCGGCCCGAAGGTGGACTCGGCCAGGCGGACGGCCGCGTCGATGTGGTCGTCGCTCGAGGCATCACCGGCGATCGCGACGGCGGAGTCGCCGAGTGCATCGGCGACACTGTCCGCCGACGCCGCGTCGAGGTCGGTGACCACGACCTTCGCGTCCGCCTCGACCAGGGCGTGCGCGAGCGCACCACCGATCCCACCCCCACCGCCGGTGACGATGGCAACCTTGCCTGCGACGTCCATGGAGATCTCCTTCGATCGGTGAGTCTGGATAAAGACCTACCAGACGTACGCATCGTCTCCGGCGGCTGACCCGTGCCGAGGAGTTCGCTCGTGGGTCTGGCCACCCACCACGCGCGGTGCGACACTGGACGTCATGACGGCCGGGGTTTCTCCGCCGGCGCATGCCGAACTCGACGGCATGCTGGACGAGCTCGCGCAGGGCGTCGCCACCTGGACGGCGATGCCGCTCGAAGAACGCGCGGATCTGCTCCTACGCACGCGAACGGCCGTCGACAAGGTCAGTCGACGCTGGGCGGAGGTCGCGATCCGCATCAAGTCCACTCCCCTATCGGTGCGTGGCGAGGAGTGGCTGTCGGGTCCGTACATCATCATGGCCGGGCTGACCAGGCTCGCGAAGACCCTACGCGTGGTCGCTGCCGGCGGGAGCCCGGTGGACGGCATCCGCACCGGCAGCGCACCGGGCGGGCGGTTGACCTTCAAGGCCATGCCGCTCGGACTGCAGGAAGCACTGCTGTTCAACGGTCTGGCCGGCGAGATCTGGATGCCACCGGGGGTCGGCTTCGGCGAAGTCCGCGCCGGCGCCGGTCTCGGCACCCTCACCCCGGGCGACTCCGGCGGAGTCGGCCTCGTCCTCGGGGCCGGAAACGCCACGCTGATCGGCCCCTATGACGTGCTCTACGAACTCGTGGCGTACAACCGGGCGTCGATCCTGAAACTCAATCCGACCTTTCGCGATCTACACGGGATCTATTTCGAGGCGTTCGCGCCGCTCATCGAAGCCAACGTGATGCGAATCGTCAACGGCGACATCGAGACCGGCGAGTATCTGACCTCACATCCCGGCATCAGCCATGTGCACATCACCGGTAGCCGTGCCGCGCATGACGCGATCGTGTGGGGTCCCGGGGAGGAGGGGGAACGGCGTCGAGCCGAGGGAACCCCGCTGTTGACCAAGCCGATCACCAGCGAACTCGGTGGCGTGTCACCGATGATCGTCGTTCCCGGCAAGTGGTCCGATGCCGACATCAGGTACCAGGCCGAACATGTTGTCACTCAACGAATCCACAATGCCGGACACAATTGCATCGCGGGTCAGTCGCTCATCCTGAGCTCGTCGTGGCCCCAACGTTCGCAGTTCCTCGACGCGATCCGTTCACTCCTCGACAAGATCCCACCGCGGGCACCGTGGTATCCGGGCAGCGACCGCAAGATGAGCCTCGCCGAGCAGGAGTATCCGCACGCCGAACACCACGGTGGCCGACTGCTCGTCCAGGTCGACGACTCCACATCCGACGCCATGTACACAACGGAGTTCTTCTCCCTGGTGTTGGGACACACCGAGTTACCCGGTACCGGAGCCGCATTCCTGCGCGACGCCGTGCATTTCGCGAACACCAGGCTCGACGGCCAGCTCGGCGCCAGTGTCATCATCGCCCCACGCGATCGCAAGGACCTCGGGCCCCGTCTCGAGGAGTCGCTCGCCGAGCTGCACTACGGAGCGATCGGGGTGAACTGCTGGGCGGCGTTCGCGTTTCTGTCGCCGACGCTCAGCTGGGGCGCCTACCCGGGAAACACCCTGGACGACGTGGGCAGCGGAATCGGCGTGGTGCACAACGGATTGCTGATTCCCAACCCGGAGAGATCGGTGGTCTACGGTTCCTTCCGCCCCTTCCCGCGGTCGTGGTTGGGCGGAGAATCGACCATCGCCCCGGCGTCGCCGGTCTATGTCACCTCGAAGTCGAACAATTCTGCGTCGGAAGCCCTCACCCACTACGCGGCACGGCCGGGATGGTCGCGCATTCCGCAGGTGTTCCGGTCGATCCTCTTTCCTTGAGGTAAAGGCCGGTAGCGGGATTCCATCCCTTTACACCAACCCACCGACAAGTTCTTCGGCGGTGAGCCGTCCGGATTCTCGTTGCACCACAACGCAATAGCGAGTACAGTCGAGTTCGAACATACATTCGCACCAGCGGCATCGGGGGGTGACCGTCTTGACCGAGATCTCGAACTCCGACGTCGTGCCGTCGACCCGCGCCTCCGAACTCGTGCAAGAACTACACCGGATCACCACCGAGCTGCAGACCGTCGACCTGACACAATGCTCCGATGCCGAGCTCGTCGACGTCGCCGCCGACACCGAACGCGCCATCGCCCGACTCACTTTCGCCGGCGACCGGCAGATCGTCGAGATCGCCGACCGCGACCTGCCCCATAAAACCGGGCACCGCAGCATCACCCAGTTCATGACCCACCGCCTGCGCGTGGCCGACCCCATGCGCCGCACCAAACAACGCCACGCGACCGCCACCCACCTCAGCCCGACCGGCGAACCGCTCGAACCCGAACACCCCGCTCTGGCCGAGGCATTGGCCGACGGCAAGATCAACACCTCCCACATCCGGGCGGTACTCGACGTGCTCGACCAGATCCCGCACGCCGTCGACCACGACGTGAAGATCGCCGCCGAACGACAGATGGCCGAAATCGCCGTCGACCACACCCCCGCCGACATCACCGCCCTCGGCGCCCGCCTGTTGGCCCACCTCGACCCCGACGGAACACTCGCCGACGACACCGACCGCAAACGCCGTCGCAAACTGTCGGTCAACCGGCAACGCGCCGACGGCACCGCCAAGATGTCCGCCGACCTCACACCCGAACTCCTCGCGCGGATCACCATGCTGCTCGCGGTCTGGGCCAAACCCGGCATGAACAACCCCGACGACCCCGAATCACCGCACGGGTCGATCGAGAATGCCGACCCCGAGATGGTCGAAGCCGCTGCCGCACGTGATGATCGCAGCGATGCGCAGCGCAACCACGACGCGTTCAACGCCTTGCTGAAGGCTGTGTTCGAGGACGGACTCCTGGGTAAGAGTCACCGCGGGTTGCCGATACAGGTGATCGTCAAAGCCGACCTCAACGATCTGATCCGCGAAGCCGGGTTCGCCACCACCGCCACCGGCACTTTGATCCCCATCCCCGACCTCATCGACATGGCCGCCGACGCCCAACCCTGGCTGGCGGTGTTCAAAGACGCCACCGCCGTCCCGCTGTACTTCGGACGCGGCAAACGCCTGGCCACCCGCGAACAACGACTGGTGTCCTTCGCCCGCCCCGACGGCGAAAGCTGCTCCACACCCGACTGCGGCATAGCCGCCGCACATGTGGAAATGCACCACGCGCAACTGGATTGGGGTCTCGGTGGCCTCACCGACATCACCGACCTCGCCCCGGCCTGCCCGAAACACAATCGCATGGTCGGCGACCAGCCCGGACAGTTCACCACCCGGATGGTCCGGGAAGGGCCCGATGAGGGCCGCTGCGTCTGGCGGCTCAACGCCGAACCCGGCGCGCCACCCAACCCCGAACGTGTGAACCGGCGACCCGACATACCCCGACGGTTCATCGAGCACCTTGAACAGGTGCGCACCGAAATCCACGGGCCCGATGAGGCGTCCGGCGATCAGTCGCGCCTTCAGCTGCGCCAGATCATCGACCTACGCAACGCCTCCGACGCCGAAGCCACCCTCGCCTCGATAATGCTCGCCGCCGCATACCCGCGCGTGTGAAGCAAGCGTGGCGAGGGACGGTCACCGGCCCTTCGAGGCTCGTCGCTAACGCTCCTCACACCTCAGGGAGCAGATGGGCAAACACCCCCAACACTCCTCACACCTGAGGGAGCAAGTGGGCACCACTCGCTAACGCTCCTCACACCACAGAGAGCAAGTGGCCACTCACCGCCAACACTCCTCACACCACAGAGAGCGAGGGTGGGCACCTCATAGAGCGAAAGTTCGTGCAACCGCACCGAAGTCGAATCGGAGGTCCGTGGCCGCTGCGTCAGTCGATCACGTCATCGACGTCATCGAGGTCTGCCGCCGAGACGCCGGTGATGATGTCGAGAACCTGCGGGTATTCGGGCGCGGTCGAGGTCACCACCGAGCCATGGTCACCGCCCGGGATCAGCACCGCCTCGGCCTGACCACCCTGCCTCACGACGGCATCGACGTAGCGGCTCGAGTTGACCGGCGAGACCATGCGGTCCTTGGTGCCGTGCACGGCCACCACCGGTGTCGTCGGATCGATGTTCTGGATCGGGTCGACCATGGTGTAGCGCTTCGGCACCTGACGAGGCAAGCCGCCCAGGGCGGTCACGATCCGATCGTCGCCATGTGTTGCGGCATAGACCATGTCGAGAGGTCCGGCGAGCGACACCACCCGGGTCGGCCGGAACACCGGCCGCGCACCGACCTCGTCGTCCTCCAGCTTGTGCCTGGTGCCACCCCACACCGCGAGTTGAGCGCCGGCACTGTGTCCGACGACGAGCTCGTCATCCGTGGTGATCTGCGGGAACTGCTTGTCCACCACCGACACGTGGTCGAGCGCACTCGCGACGTCGCGGAAGGTCGTCGGCCAGCCGCCGCCCGAACCCACCCGCCGGTATTCGACGTTGTAGACCGCCATGCCGCGCTCGGCGAGATCACGAGCCAGCGGATCGAAGATGTCCGCGCCCAACGCACTCTGCCAGGCACCGCCGTGGATCAGAACGACGAGCGGGATCGAGTCGACCCGCTGCTCGCCCTTCGGGAGGTACAACTCGGCCCAGTTCTGATCACTGTCGGCCTCGCCGGGTGTCGGGTACTCGATCCGGTGGATGGTGACGTCGTCGAGGTACTGCACCTCCTCGGTCGCCTGGGTGTCGACCGGACCCGAGACCGCCGGGTCGTCGGCACTGCACGCCGTCAGTCCCAGTCCCGCGGCGAGTGCGACGCCCAGAAGTCGAAGTGGGACAGGCGACCAGCGGGATCGCCGGGAGTCGCTCAGGGTCAACGAAGGCAACAATTCAGTGCCTGCCTTTCCGGCCACGAGGCCATCACGCATTCTGTCGCAACCGGTCCCGAGTATCGGCACCACAATGTCGCCGGCTTCGCCGCCACCGCCCACGCGATCGACGTCGAATGCCCGGACGGATCTGTTCCTTCACTTCGCCGGCATCACTGCCGACGGGATCACTTCACCGACAGGGGCACGGCGGTGGTCGACCCACCGGCGTGGACCGTTGCGGTCAGCGGGGTCCACCCTGTCCAGAGGTCCACCGGCACATCGAGCTTCGCACCCGGCCGGAGTGTGACCGGAGTCTGTGTGACCGCGCTCCGGTCGGCGATGGTATCGCTGCGTTCGACCGCGACCCGGAATTTCTGCGCACGACCCTCGGTCTGCACGGTCACGCCGACGGGCGACGTGGCCCCCACCGAGACCGACGAACCCGGACCGATGGCGAGCTGCGAGGTCTGGGTCGAGACCGAACGCAGCGAATCCTCGGTCGCAACTTCGAACCGGGCTGTCGTCGGTGCCGACGAACTCACCCGGATCGCGTGACGAACGGGATCGACATCGAGCGCGGACGTCGCGCCGGCGGGAACCTCGAGATCCCCGACCGCCACCGCACCACCGCTGCTCAGGACCGTCGTGCTGATGTCGGCGGTACGCCCGGCCTCGACACCGTCGACGACGACGCGGAAACGCTTGCCCGCGGGGACGATGAACCGCGCGGTGTTGTCGTTGTTGAACAGGATCTTCTGCTCCACACCGGGAATCGGCTTGCCGGACAGGTCGGTGACACGGACGTCCCAGTCGACGTCACCGACGCCCTTGGCCGTTCCGTTGGTGTCGGTCACCGCGACGACGGTGTCGTCGGTGCGGAGATCGGGATCCTGATGACGCGCCAGGACCGTGGCCAGCGGGACCAGCATCATCTTGTTCTTCTGCGAGCCCTGGAACAGCATCGTCGGCTCGGACGGATTGGTCGCCGTCGAGTAGTACCAGGTGTCGGCGGCCGGATCCACGACCACCATCTTCTCCAGACCCGGGAAGTTGTTGTCGTAGACCACGATACCGCGCTTGCCGTCGCCGAGATCCCGAATCGCCACCGGGTTGATCGCGTGTCCGGCCGTCTGCTCGTCGTCGGTGTAGATGGCGAGGATGTAATTGTCGTTGCGCGACCAGGCGTTCCGGAGCTTGGTCAGTGCCTGCGACACCGAGACCTCGGACATGGCGAGATCCGTGGGCGGGAAGCCCTGGGTGATGAACATCCGGGCGATCAGCTCGTCGAGAGGAGCCGAGGCAGGCATGCTGTAGACCGTCTGCCAGGGCATCGCCAGCGGGAACGGGCTCAGGCGCTTCGTGTTGTACAGACCTGCCAGCGCCGCCATGCCGTAGCAGTGGCCGCCGGTCATCGACTCGTTGAACTCTTTCTGCACGAGTTCGGCGACGGTGGTCGGTGAGCAGACGCCGAGCACGATCCGGGCACATACCTCGTCGCCGAAGACCGCACGCATGCCGTCGATGGTGAGACCGCGCCGGTGCAGTGCGTCGTCATCTCCCCAGTTCTCGAAGGAGAAGCCGTCTCGTTTGACGTCGAATCCGGAGTGCGCGACCACCTTCCCGGCCTGAGGATTCACGACGGGTGCCGCCTCGGAGGCGCCGATCCCCACCACCGAGATCGTCGCCGAGACTGACACCGCGAGCGCCGCAACCAGCGGACGCGTCGACCATCGGGAATGGCCCTGACCTTTGCGCATTGCTAAACATTAGCGGACAAATCAGGCACCCTGAGCACATCCTGAGAGGAATCAAGGCCCCCTGTCGATGATCTGTCACGAAATCGTCGTCCGCGGGTGTGTCAGGCCCGGCGAGCGAGGGTCCTACGCGCGATCCGGGCGACCGCCTCGTCGATGAGCCGGCCCGCGCTGTCGGTCGCCGCCCCGTGCCCGGCGGCGTCGAAGGCCGCCAGCACGTCGACCGCAGTGTCGACCTCGGACGCGGTCGGTGCGAGACCGGCACGCGCGGGCCCGATCTGGCGCGGGTGGATGCACGCACGACCGAAGAAGCCGAGCCCGGTGAGCCGCCGAGTCTCCGTCTCGAATGACTCGGCATCGTCGATGACCGGCGATGCCGCCGCGAGGGGTGGCCGGATCCGTGCCGCTGCCGAGGCGGCCACGACTTGCGATCGTGCCCAAAGCAATTCGTCGCCGGCGACCGGCGTGACCCCGAGGTCCGCGGCCAGGTCGACCTCACCGATCTGCACGAACTCGACCCGGGGACCGGCGGCGATCGCCGCTGCGTTCACCAGCCCGGCGCCGGTCTCGATCAGTGGTGAGACCGGTGTTCGTGGACGGCCCTCCTGCGTCTCGAGATCGGTGAGCATCCGGTCCACGTGTTCCAGCGTCGCGCGATCATCGCATTTGGGCAGCCAGATGCCGTCGGCCCCGCACCGGACCGCCATGGTCAGGTCGTCGAGCAGCTCGGCACCCGGATTCACCCGTACCCACGCGGGCACACCGGACCGGTCGCGGTTCTCGAGCCAGGTGCCCACCGCGATACGCGCAGCGTCCTTGGCGGCCACCGGCACCGCGTCCTCGAGGTCGAGGACCACGGCATCGGTACCGGAGGCGGTCGCCTTGCCGAAACGTTCGGGCCGGTCGCCCGGTACGTACAGGTAGATCAGCGGCGAAGTCATCCGACGGTGACGGTCCCGTTGACCAGCGCCTTGGCGATGACGGTCCGCATGATGTCGTTGGTGCCCTCACCGATCGACATCAGCGGCGCGTCGCGGTAGTACCGCTCCACGTTGAACTCGGTCGAGTAACCGTAGCCACCGTGGATCCGCATCGCCTCGAGGCTCGCGGTGATCGCGGTCTCCGAGGCGAAGTACTTCGCCATGCCGGCCTCGCCGTCGACGCGTGCACCCGAATCCGCCTTCGCGGCAGCCCAATACGTCATGAGACGAGCGGCCTGCAGCTGGGTCGCGATGTCGGCGAGTTTGAGCTGGATCGCCTGGAAGTCCGAGATCGGCTTGCCGAAGGCGGTGCGCTCCCGGGAGTAGTTGAGCGCCGCGTCGTACGACGCCTGCGCGATGCCGACGCTGCGGCCGGCGATGTTGAGGCGGCCGATCTCCAGGCCGGACAGGGCCTGCTGCATACCGCGGCCCTCGACCCCGCCGAGCAGCGTCGACGCCGGCACCCGCACCTCGTCGAGGAAGATCTCGCACGATTCGGTGCCCTTGTAGCCGAGCTTCCCGAGATCGCGCTGGACCTCGAATCCGGGAGTCGTGGTGTCCACGAGCAGGATGCTCATGCCCTTGTGCGCCGGGGTGGCCGACGGATCGGTCTTGACCAGGACGGGGAGCACGTTCGCGTGGCGCGCGTTGGTGATCCAGGTCTTGGTGCCGCGGATGACGTAGTCGTCGCCGTCGCGGGTGGCGGTGGTCTTGATGCCCTGCAGGTCGGTGCCCGCGCCCGGTTCGGTCAGTCCGATGCCGGTACGGCATTCCCCGCTGGCCAGCCGGGGCAGCCACTGCTGCTTCTGCTCTTCGGTGCCGTGGCGAGCGATCATCCAGCACGCCAGGTTGTGGCTGCCCAGGATGCCGGCGATCCCCATCCAGCCGCGGGCGATCTCCTCGTACACGAGGGTGAACGACACCATGTCGAGTTCGAGTCCGCCGTACTCCTCCGGGGTGGTGATCCCGAACAGACCCATGTCACGCAACCGCGCGACGATCTCCGTGGGATAGCGACCCTCACGTTCCCACTCGTTGGCGACCGGGATGATCTCCTTGTCGACCAGCTGGCGGAGCGCCGACCGGAAGTCGCGCTGTTCCTCGTTGAAGCTGAAATCCATTGCGTGATCCTTGATCTGAGGTGTGGACGGTACTCCGGGCCCGGCCCGGAGTTTCGGCGAGAAGAGTCGGTCAGCCGATGAGGGCGGTCGCGAGCACCGGGATCTGTTCGACGGACGGGGCGTCGCACAAACCGAGGACCGCTTCGATGAGGGCATCCGCGTCGGCTCCGCCGCCGCTGTTGCCCCGTAACTTCTCGGCGACCGCGGCGTCGTCCATCGGCCGGCCGGAAGTGCCTCGGCTGCAGGGAACCTCGCCGACGAGCCGGGTGGAGTCGTCGAGGGTGATGACCGCCCGGCCGGCGGCGTCGGCGGCCGGGCGGGCATCGGGTACGGGAACGACCTCGACGCGTCCGGCGGTGGCGGCCACGTCGGGTCGAACGATCGATTCCTCGGCGTAGGTGTCGACGGTGACGGCACCGTCGTGGACGAGTGCGGCGACGCTCCACGGCAGATCGAACTTCGCGTCGTAGACGCTGCGTGGACTGCGGGTTCCGGTTCCCGGCCCGCAGACGATGTCCACGCTGTCGGGATGAACGTCGACGCTGATGGCGGCGACGCGCGACGCCGTCACCTGGGCACCCGCCTGCGCCGCATCGGCCAGGGCCTGCGCCACCGCATCGAGCGAGGCGTGCATGAGCTGACAGCTCGGGTACGGCTTGATACCGATACCGGCGCTCTCCCAACGAGTTCCGAGATCGGCGACGATCACGTCGGGATCGACGTCCCGGTCGGCGAGCGCCCGGTAGAGGCCGCGCCGGCCCTCCAGCACCGATTCGGGACCGGTGGCCCCGGCCAGGGCCAGGCGCGCGGCGAGGACACCGCTGAAACCCGCGTTCCCCGGATGCAGGACCTTGGTGTTGGCCCCGGTGTCGAGGAACTCGAGCAACCCACCCGACGACGACGCCGCGATGCCGATGGCATCGGTGAGACGGTCGGCGTCGGCGCCGTACAGCAGGCCGGCGGCGACGGCACCGGCGAGCGGGCCGACCACGGCAGTCGCATGGAGTCCGCGCGCGTGGAAGCCGTGCGGTGCGGCCGCACCCAGTCGACAGGCGATCTCCAGGCCGGCCACCAGCGCGGTCACCGTCCGCGCACCGGTCGCGCCGACTTCCTCGGCGACGGCCAGGACGGCCGGTGCCACAACCGTCGTCGGATGCACGAGCGCACCGGCATGCGTGTCGTCGAAGTCCAGGGCGTGCATCAGAACCCCGTTGGCGAAGGCCGCCGCGGGAGCCGAGATGGCCTCGGGGTCACCGAGCGGATGTGCCTGCGCCGGGCCGCCGAGCCCGCGGGCCACGGACAGTCCGGGGCCGCCCTGATCGAGTCGGCGGGCGCCGATCGCATTGCCGATCCCGTCGAGCAGGTGTCGCACCGCGGCCTGCCGGGTGACCTCGGGGATGTCCTCGATGTCGAGGCCCGCGGCCCAGCGCGCGAGCCGGCGGGCGGTCACGGCGTGGCCTGTGCGATCGATCCGAAGGCGCCGGCCTCGACGAGACCGCTGACGTCCTCTGCGCTGTAGCCGAGCAGTTCCATCACCTCGTCGAAGTTCTCGTTGCGGCGGGGAGCCCGACGATACTCCGCGGGCTCGTTGCCGAAGCGCACCGGTGAGGTGACCTGACGGACCTCGCCCCACACCTCGTGTTCGGTGGTGGCGATGAGCCCGCGCGCCAGGGTGTGCTCCTCGGTCAACGCCTGCTCGACGTCGTTGATCGGCCCCGTCGGCACACCGGCCTTCGTCAGCAACGACACCCAGTGATCGACCGTCGCCTCGGCGAATCGCTTCTCCAGCAAGGGCAGCAGTTCGTCCTTGTGCTGGCCGCGGGCGGCGAAGTCGGTGAACCGCGGGTCGTCGAGCAGCTCGGTGAGGCCGATGGCCTCGGCCAGCCGCACCCAGAACTTCTCCTTGGCGCAGCCGACGACGAACCACCCGTCGGAGGCCTCGAAGGCCTGGAACGGCACCAGCGAGGGATGCGCGGAGTTCTTCGTACGGCCCGGACGGTAGCCGGCGTTGAGGTGCCAGGCGGCCGGGTAGGTGAGCATCGAGATGGCGGTGTCGTAGAGCGAGACGTCGCAGTCGCCGCCGACCCCATCCCGCCGGGCGGCGTGCAGACCCGCCATCAGGCTGAGCGCGGCGACGTAACCGCCACAGAAATCGACAAGGGAGAGACCGGATTTCGTGGGCGGACCGTCGGGATCGCCGGTGAGGTCCATCCACCCGGCCAGGCCCTGCAGGATGTAGTCGTAGCCGGGCTGCTTGGCCCGCGGACCGGTCATGCCGAACCCGGTCAGGCTGCAGCAGACGATGGCCGGGTTGAGGTGCTTGAGGTCGTCGTAGGTGATCTTGATCTTCGCCGGGACGTCGCCGCGGAGATTCGAATAGACCGCGTCGCTGGTGCGGACCAGATCTTCGAACACCTTGCGCCCGCCGGGCGTCCCGAGGTCCAGCGACAGGCTGCGCTTGTTGCGGTTGAAGGTCTCGAAGAACAGGGAGTCCTCGCCCTTGTTGTAGGGCGGAACGTAGCGCCCGACGTCGCCGCCGGAGGTCGGCTCCTCGATCTTGAGCACGTCGGCACCGAGATCGGCCAGATGGACGCTGCGAAGGGGCCGGCGCCGTACTGCTCGACGGCAAAGATGCGGACGTCTTCGAGCGGCCTCATGAGCGCGCATCCTCGGTCTGTGCGGCGGCGGTGAGCTCGGTCAGCGAGGGCGCATTGACCTCGGGGAAGTAGTTCTGTCCGATGCCGCTCTCGCGGGTCGCGACCATCACCGAACGCTTCCACGAGATCACGACCTCGCCGTCCTGGTTGACGCCCCGGGTGACCATCGACACGATGCCCGCGTAGGGACGAGACTTGGACTGGCGCAGGTCGGTGCAGATGCTCTCGGCGTAGATCGTGTCGCCGACGTAGACCGGATGCTGGAGTTTGACGTCGGTGAACTGGAGGTTGGCGACGGCGTTCTGACTCATGTCGATCACCGACAGTCCGAGCACCAACGCGATGGTCAGCCCCGAGTTCACGATCACCTTGCCGTCGGTGATGGGATTCGTCCGGGCGAGGTGCTCGTTGAAGTGGTTCTGATTGGTGTTCATCGACAGACAGGTGATCCACGCGTTGTCGGTGTCGGTGATCGTGCGGCCCATCGGGTGCTGATAGACGTCGCCCACGACGTAGTCCTCGAAGAAGCGTCCGAGTGTGGCGGGATGGGTGGTCAATGGTCCTCCTGAAGGGTGCGGCGTTGTCGTCGAGAAGCACACGCCGTGACGCGGCCCACCATAAACATCTGAGCTTTAGGTCGTCAAGGCGTCACAATCACCGGTTAGTCACCGAGAATCTGCTCATGGGATGCCGAAACATCTGATGTCTTGCATCATTCTTCCGAGCGCAGCTATGGCTCAGATCACTCCCGTCACCGGATGGGGCGCACCGATCCGACGTCGGGGTGACGGCATGAGAAGAGGAAGCGAGTTTCGATGAAGCGAATCGGCGTGGATGTGGGCGGTACGTTCACCGACCTGGTCCTGTGGGACGACGACGGGACGGTGACGGTGCACAAGACGCCGTCGACCAACCACGATCCCTCGATCGGCACGATGGACGGGATCGAGGTGCTGGCGCAGCGTGCGGGCATCGACGTCGCCGACATCGAGATGTTCTTCCACGGGACCACCGTGGCCACCAACATCGTGCTCGAGCACAACGGCAGCGACGTCGGCATGATCACCACCGACGGGTTCCGCGACCTCCTGCACATCGCGCGTAAGAAGCGCCCCCTGAACTACTCCAACTACCAGGACCTGCCCTGGCAGAAGTGGCAGCTGGTCCCGCGCCGCAACCGGCGGACCGTCCCCGAGCGGATCGACGCCGCCGGCAACGTGCTGACCCCGCTCGACGAGGACGCCGTCCGCCGCGAGGTCGCACTTCTCCGCGAACGCGGGGTCGAGGCGATCGCCGTCGCCTACCTGCACGCCTACCGCAACCCGACCCACGAGCAGCGGGTCCGCGAGATCATCGCCGAGGAGTACCCCGGCGTCTTCGTGTCGCTGTCCAGCGACGTCGCCAGCCAGTACCGCGAATACGAGCGCTTCTCGACCACCGCCCTCAACGCCATCGTGGGACCCAAGACCTCCCGCTACATCGAGAACCTGGCCGGCAAGGCGAAGGCCGCGCAGGTCGGCGAGGACGTCCACCTGATGACCTCGGCCGGCGGTCTGGTGACCTCGCGCAGCGCCAGCGAGGTCCCCGTGTCGCTGCTGACCAGCGGCGTCGTCGCCTGGCCTGCTCGGCGGCTGCTTCATCGGCCGGGCCTCGGGATACCCGAGCGTCATCACCCTCGACGTGGGCGGCACCTCGGCCGACATCGGTGTCGCACCCGACGGCAAGCTGCGCATGAAGCACCTCCTCGACACCCGGATCGGTGACTACCACGCGATGGTCCCGATGGCCGAGGTCGACACCATCGGCGCCGGCGGCGGCTCGATCGCCAGCATCGACGAGGGCGGCATGTTCCGCGTCGGACCACGCAGCGCGGGCGCCATGCCCGGACCCGCCTGCTACAACCGCGGCGGCACCGAACCCACCTCGACCGACGCCATGGTCGTCATGGGCTGGCTGGGCGCCGACAGTTTCTTGTCGGGAACCATGGAGGTCAAGCCGGAGCTGGCGACCGAGGCGGTCAAGACCCACATCGCCGACAAGCTCGGCGCCGATCTCGAGCATGCCGCGATGGGCATCTTCCAGATCCTCGCCCACTCGATGACCGAGGCCATCTCCCTGCACTCGGTGCGCAAAGGCTATGACCCACGCGAGTTCTCGCTGGTCGCCGAGGGCGGCGCCGGACCGCTGTACGCGTGGCAGATCGCCGAACACCTGGGCATCCCGCGGGTCATCGTCCCCGGCCATCCGGGCATCACGTCGGCGGTCGGCCTGCTGACCACCGACGTGCGCTACGAGGTCCCGACCACCGTGTGGACGTCGTCGGCCGAACCCGACCTCGACTTGCTGAGCCGCGAGATGGACCGGCTCTCCGAGCAGGCCGTTGCCCAGCTGCGGGCCGACGGCATCGCCGAGGACGACATCACCCTCGAGCGCAGCGTCGACTGCCGTTATGTCGGACAGGGTTACGAGCTTCGTGTGCCCGCACCCGCCGGCGAGATCACCGCCGAATGGGTCGAGCAGACCGCGGCCACCTTCCACGAGGTGCACGGTCGTACCTACTCGCAGCGTTTCGACGACAAGCCGGTACAGCTGGTCAACATCCGCGTGACCGGTGTCGGCGCGGTCGAGCACATCCGCATCGCCGAGATCGACAAGGGCGGCGCCGACGCGTCGGGCGCCATCAAGTCGACCACCCAGGCGCTGTTCTGGAAGAACGACTCCGCCGACCCCGAATGGGTCGAGACCCCCGTCTACGACCGCGCACTGTTCAAGGCGGGCAACACCTTCGAGGGCCCGGCCATCGTCCAGCAGTTCGACTCGACGACCATCGTCGGCATCGGACAGAAGGCCACGGTCGACGCCGTGGGCCACATCATCATCGAGAGGAGCGCCTGAGATGGCGAAGACCCTGATGCCCACCGACGGCGTTTCCCTTGCCGCCGAGGCCAATAGGACCTGGAACACCGTCGAGGTCGATCCGATCACCCTGCGCGTCATCGGTGGCGCGCTGAACTCGATGGCCAAGGAGATAGCCCAGGTCCTCTACCGCATGACCTACTCGAGCCTGATCCGCGAGTCCGAGGACCTCGGCGCCGGCATCTTCGACGTCAACGGTCGCGAACTGTGCGAGTCGGATTCGACTCCGATGCACTGTGGTTCGATCCCGGCCTACATCCGCGGCGTCAACCGCAAGCTCGCCGGAACCTACAAGCCGGGTGACGTGATCCTGCACAATCACCCGTACCACGGCGCGGCGCACTCGCCCGACTACGGCGTGATCATCCCGATCTTCTGGGAGGGCGAGCACATCGGGTTCGCCGGGTGTACCGGTCACGTCTCCGACATCGGCGGCAACTTCCCCGGCCTGTGCATGGACGTCGTCGACGTCTGGGCCGAGGGCAAGCTGATGGACTCCATGAAGATCTACGACGGCGGCGTCCGCAACGACATGCTGATCCAGCACATCCTGGACAACGTGCGCACACCGGAGCAGAACCGCGGCGATCTCGAGGCCCTGATCGCCTGCTCCCGCATCGGCGAGAAGCGGTTCGTCGAACTGCTCGAGAAGTACGGACTCGACGTCGTGATGAGCGCCGCCGACCGGTGGATGGACTACTCGGAGGAGATGCTGCGCAGCCGCATCCGGGCGATCCCCAACGGCAGCTACGAAGCACCGATCGGCTACCTCGACGACGACGGCAAGAATCGCGGTGTCCCGCTCAAGGTCGCGGTCCGCGTGCAGGTGGAGGACGAGGACGTCCTCATCGACCTCACCGGCTCGAACGATCAGGTGCCCACGGCGTTCAACGTGCCCTTCGAGGGGTCCGTACTTCCCGTCGCGGTGAGCGCGATCCGCACGATCCTCCTTGATGAGTACCTCACCGAGGAGTTCGTCCCGCAGAACGACGGGTGCTTCCGTCCGGTGCGTGCCTACGCACCCGAGGGAACGATCTTCAACCCGGATTTCCCGGCGTCGTGTTTTGCCCGGTTCTCTCAGGTCAACCGGATCTTCGACTCGATCAACCTGGCGCTCGCACCGGTGCTGCCCGAGCGGGCCATCGCCGGTTCGTCGGCGGCGCTGTGTGCCATCGCCTATTCGGGTCTGGCCGAGGACGGCGAGTCGTACTGGGTCTACATCGAGATCAACGAGGGTTCCTACGGTGCGCGCAACGGCAAGGACGGCATGGACGCCGTCGACGCCCTGATGGCCAACACCCGCAACAACCCGATCGAGGAACTCGAGCTCAATCACGCCATGCGCGCCGAGCGTTACGAACTGCGCGACGAGTCGCCGGCTCCCGGCCAGTGGCGCGGAGGCATCGGCAGTGTGCGCACCTGGTACATGGAGACCGACACCTTCCTCGGCTCGGAGGCCGACAACCGCACCGACCCGCCCGCGGGTGCGCTCGGCGGCGGCGACGGCGCCTCCGGATCGTTCATCCGCAATCCCGGCACACCGGAAGAAGAGGTGCTCTTCTCGAAGGTCACCCAGGAGGTCATCCACGCGGGTGACCGCCTGGAGATCCGGATGCCGTCGGGTGGAGGTTTCGGCGACCCGTTCCGGCGCGACCCGTTCTCCGTGCTGTCCGACGTGTGGGACGAGTACCTGACCGCCGAGGAGGCGCGCCAGGACTACGGTGTGGTCGTGAACACCGACAACTGGACCGTCGACGAGGCTGCCACCGAGGCCCTGCGCTCGTCGCGGGTGGCGTCCTGACCAGTGATCTCGGAGGGGCCGGCGATTCTGTCGCCGGCCCCTCCGGCATCTCCGGGAGTCCCTCTGCCGAAGCGGTTTCCGTCGCCGAGCGCTTGAACACGGTCATCAGCTGGGTGCCCGGCGAGCTGGGCGTCGATCCATCCGGGGCCCGGAGTCCCCTGGCGGGTGTCCGCGTGGGCGTGAAGGACAACATCGAGGTCGGTGGGGTGCGATCCACCTGTGGATCGGAGTTCTTCGCCGACCGCGTGGCGGCGGACGACGCGGCATGTGTCGACGCCCTGAAACGTGCCGGGGCGGTGATCACCTCCACGCTGAACCTCGCCGAGTTCGCCGTCGGCGTCACGAGCCAGAACTCGGCATCGGGCGGTCCGGTGAATCCCTGGGACGCCCGCCGTGTGCCCGGTGGCTCGAGCGGCGGGTCAGGTGTCGCCGTCGCCGCAGGGGTCGTCGACGTGGCACTCGGCACCGACACCGGCGGTTCGATCCGGTTGCCCGCCGCATGCTGCGGGGTGACCGGTCTGCGCCCGTCCATCGGCCTGCTGGACATGTCCGGGATCTTCCCCGTGAGTGCGGACTTCGACACCGTCGGACCGCTGGCCCGCACGGCCACCCGGGTGCGCGAGACGTTCGCGGTGCTCGCCGGTTCGGACCCGACACCCCCGGACACCGGTCCCCTCAGAGTTGCGGTCCCGTGGCCGTTCGTCACCGGCGACGTCGATCCCGCCATCACCGATGCCGTCACCGAGGCCGTCGAACTCCTCCGGCAACTGGGTCACCGCGTCGTGGAATGTCCGGTGCCGCACAGTGAGTCGGCGCAGGACGTGGTCTACACCCTGATCTATTCGGACCTGGCACGCATCCACGCCGAACGATTGCGCGACGAGCCGTCCCGTTTCCAGCCGGCGACCCGCGAACGAATCTCCCTCGGACTGGACATCTCCGACGAACAGCGGGCGGCCGCGGTGCGACAGCGGGACGTCTTCCGGTCGGCGATGGCCGACATGTTCCGGGACGTGGACGTCGTGCTCACCCCGGCGACGCCGGTGGACGTACCGGAGCTCGGCGTCGGGGAGGCGGTGGTGGCGCAGGCCCGCCGGATGGGACAGCTGACGTATCCGTGGTCGTTGCACGACGGCCCGACGCTGGCGCTGCCGGTCGGCGTGCATCCGTCCGGAATGCCCATCGGTGCACAGCTGACCGGCCGCGCGTCTGCGTGAGGGGACCCTCCTCGCGCTGGCCGAGCAGGTGCAGGAACACAGCGACTGGCATCTCCGGCTCCCGCCCGTCCGTGTCAGTTCTGGCGTCTGAGCAGGTCCATCTGCTTGTAGACGTCACCGAGGTGGTCGAGGTGCCGGCGCATGAGGGTCATCGCCGTCATCGAGTCCCGGCGCTCGACCGCCTCGAGGATCGCACGGTGATCCTCGTCGACGCATCGCCAGAATCCTTCCGGCGCGACGTCACGACTGAAGCGGCTGCCGATGACCCGAAACACCGGGACGGTGATGAGATCGAGGAGCGGGTTGTCCGCAGCGCGCAGCAGGATGCGGTGAAACTCCTGGTTGTTGGCGTAGACCTCGGGACCGATGCCGGAGGATGGGTCGAAGATGGTGTCGCGCAACTCTTCCAGGTGAGCGTCGGTGTGCCGGTAGGCGGCGACGCCGGCCGCGGGGACCTCGGTGAGCTGACGAACCTCCATGAGTTGGTCGACGGTCACCCCCTCGGCGGCGGCGAGCAGGGTGACCCCGGCTTCGAGATGGGCACTGAGCTGGCCGATGTCGGGGGTGGCGACGAACGTCCCGCCGGTGACCCCGCGCGTGGTGTGGACCAGGTTCTCGCTCGCGAGCGTCCGGATGGCCTCGCGTACGGTGCTCTGACCCACGCCGAACTCGGCCCGGAGTTCGGTGTCCGGTGGGAGACGGGTGCCCGGGGTCAGTTCGCCGGCGAGGATCCGTACGCGCAGCGCGTCGGCGACGACCTCGTACGCGGGACGCTTGCCGGACTTATTCGCCTCTGTCACAACATGTTCCGATCTCAGTAGGTTTGTCTCAAACTACCAGATCATCCACACATCGACGCCTACCGACAGATCCGACTTCGCGCTGCGCAGTCTCTGCAGGACCTCGTCGAAGTGAGGTTCGCGGCATCGCGTAAAGGTGTGGACGATTCCATCGACGCACCACCCCGGAATGATTCGCTGCTCTACCCCAGGGCACGACGACACGGCTGAATCAGTCACGTCGACTACCTTTGTCACTTCGTCGCGGTCCGACCGACTCTAGGCATCAGCTGCACGAAGGGGTGGCATGGAGACGGAGGGATCCATGCACCGACCCCCCGACCGAGTGCCTACACAGAGGAGTGCACACATGACGACGACTGCCCAACAGATCATGCACGAAGGCGCCGAGTGCATCGAGGCTCACGCCACGCTGGCTCAGGCGGCCGGGCTGATGGCCGAGCTCGACATCGGGGCGCTCCCCGTCCTCGACGCGCAGGACCGCCTCACCGGGATCGTCACCGATCGCGACATTGTGACGAAGTGCGTTGCGGCCGGCCATGATCCCGGAACGATGCTCGTCGGCGATCTCGTCGGGCCAGAGGTGTTCAAGGTCGACACCGATGCGGACGTGGATGAGATTCTGCGACTGATGGAGACCCACCAGGTGCGGCGCCTTCCGGTGCTCGACGACGGCCACCCGGTCGGCATGATCAGTGAAGCCGATATCGCGCGGAATCTGCCCGAGTACACAGTGGGACACCTGGTTGAAGCCGTGTGCGCCCCCAGAGCTCTCTCGGTCTGAGACGAAACCCGCACTGGGCCGAGCAGAAGACGAGTCGTGACCACATCTACAGGCCATCGGTCGATCGCTCGGTGACCGAGCGCCGGAGCGTCGACGGTGGCCTGTCTTTCTGCGACGACGACCCCGGCGGACACGGCCTGGCGTGTGAAACGAAAAGGATGAGTGATGACAGCGATCGAACACGCCGCAATTCGTGTGCACATCTTGGGAATCACATTGCAATCGGACGTGTCCGAGCATCGGCTCCTGGAGGAACTGCGTCGCCGCGGTTACCGCGTGCAGCCAAGCGATCTACGCCTGGCGCTCGACGACATCGTCAAACGGGGCCTGATCGAGCGGCACGACACAATGCGGAGATGCCGAAATCGTCGCACCTACGAGGCGACACCGGCCGGTCGCATGGCGTGGGCCGACGAGTGCCGTGCCTTGAGCAAATTCGCCCACGAAGTGTTCGGGGCCCAGCTTCCGCCGCTGCCGGCGCAAGTCGGTCTCGACGACTCGCAGGCGTGGTTATCCGCACCCCGTCGACAGAACGGTGAGACAAAGACCTCTCGGGCGACCGGTCGACGTGCGTTCTAGGCTCTGTCCGGCGCTGAGTTCGCTGTCCCGCGCGACCTGGTCAGCCCGTTGGCCTGCGGATCGACCTCTGACGTAACCCGAACTCTCGCTTTCCTGCGTTCAGTGGTGGCTGTCGATGTCGAACCGGCACCACTCAGCTTCCCATCGCTGCGCCCGATACCGATCTGTTATGGCCCGGACGAGCCAGGTCAGTAGCCACCACCCCAGCGCTGTGACGATGACAGCTCTTCCGCCAGTCGCGAAGGCGTGCAACATGGCGTCTGCAGTAGTGGCGGGCCGGTCGACCACCTCACCGTCCGGAGCCAGCCAGATCTTTCGTGTTCCACCGACGCGGTCCTGACGCTCACGCCCAACTGCTGCCGTGATCTGGCGACCGTCGCGTTCTGACCACACGACGAATGATGTGTCGTTGTCCTGCTTCGGAGTGCCGACCACCTTCGCGATCACCGCGTGCCGTGGAGGCTGGTTCTCAACGACAACCTTGTTTCGGGCGTAGGCGTCACTACCCATGGTCAGTGCGACCAACACTCCCAGCAGACCCATCAACGAGAGGACGGCCAGCAGCACGCTTTCAAGACGGTCGGCCGAACGCACCAGCTCGTTCGATGACACATGCATGACCCGCCAGCTGTGCAACTCGCGAGACAAGAACCGCAACATGGCTCGCCTCCAAACCGGGAGTTCTGACTACGGTGCCCGACCCACTCACAATCAGGCCTCCCCTCGAGTCAACATGGCGGCGCGAACCGAGAAAAGGGACTTACGTAGTACGAGAAGGGCATTAAGGATGACGGTGCCCCCCGCACGTCACCGTCTGCTACCACATGCCCGACAGGCGGTAGCCGCTCGAGGCCTCGGGGGTCCGGAGGGCGACGCATCAGCGCGCTGTCTCGGGCAGTGGGGTCACCGGCCCGCAGCCAGTGACTGCCGACGCTGCCGCTGCGCCTCGTCCAACCGGGCGGGACCGGTCTGCTGTAAGAAGTACCGGTGCCAGAAATGCGTCCCCGTCCACGAGCCGGATCCGCCTGTTCGGGCTTCGTCGGCGCAGGTGTCGGCTGATGCGCGTCATCGTGGTCGGGGCCGGCGCCGCCGGCTCGTTCGTCGTGTTCCACCTGGCTCGACTGCTGGCCGCGGACGAACGGACAGACGCACTCGAGGTCGTGGTCATCGACCCGGTCGACCAGGTCGCCGGGCCGGCCTTCGGCACCACAGATCCTGCCCACCTCCTGAACGTCCCCGCATCGGGGATGTCGGTGGACCCGGACGAGCGGTTCGACTTCGTGGACTGGTGCCGGTCGGAGGGGCTGGTCGCCGGCGAACAGGCGCACTACTTCTTCGCCCCGCGGACGCAGTGGGCCCGCTACCTCCGAGCCCGGCTGGCGGAGGCCTGCGAACGCGCCGGAGACCGGCTGAGTGTCCGGCACCTGCGTGACGACGCCACCACCGTCACCGCCGTGGGTGACGGCGTTCGCGTGGAGACGGCGGGCGGGACAGTCGTCGACGGGGACCGCCTGGTGCTCGCGACCGGACTTCCCGGCGTGGGCGACGACTGGGCGCCGTGCGACCTGAGTGAACAACCTCGATACATCGCCGACCCGTGGCTGCCCGACGCCCTCGAACCGGTGCTGGCCGACGACGGGGACGTCCTGGTGGTCGGTACGGGCCTCACCATGGTCGACGTGGCGATCAGCCTGCTGAAGTCCGGCGACGACCGACGCGTGGAAGCCATCTCGCGCGGGGGTCGATTGCCTCGACGTCATGCCGACACGTATCTCGGCGAGGTCGTCCCCGACACCTCGACGTGGGGCGACAACCTGGACGAGATCCGGGCTGCGGTCGCCACCCATGTCGCGAGAATCGAACGCCTGCTGGGGAACTGGCGACCCGGCGTCGACGGTGTGCGCTACCGGATCGCCGAATTGTGGAGGCGGCTCGACGAGACAGACCGCCGCGCCTTCGTCCGCGACCTCGCCGGGGACTGGGGTGTGCGTCGTCATCGGATGCCGCCGTCGAGCGGTGCGCTGATCGACGAGGCCCGGCGGACGGGTCGTCTCGTCGTGCGCTCGGGGCGGATCACCCGAGTCGACGCGGTCCCGGGCGGTCTGGTCGTCGCGACCGGCGCGGATGAGCGCACCTATGCCTGGATCGTGAACTGCACCGGCCCGCAGACGGATCTGCGGCGACTCGGCAATCCCGTCCTCGACTCGATGTTCGACGCCGGACTGGCGACGACCGACCCGCTCGGTCTGGGTCTGGTCACCGACGACGGTCGTGTCCTCGACGCCGCCGGCCGTCCGGGCCCGATCTGGACACTGGGATCGCTGCGCCGCGGTGAACTCTGGGAGTCCACCGCCATACCCGAGATCCGCACGCAAGCAGAGGAATTGGCCGCGTCGCTCATCGGTGACACCTGAGGTCACCGATGAGCGACGGGTTGCTCGGGTCAGCTCGTCAGGTCGCGCTGACGAGTACCGCCGTGCCGAGCCAGATCAGCGCGGCCACCTTGATCACCTCGACGCCGACATAGACGAGATGCGCTGAGCTACGCGGACCGTCGTGTCCGGCCAGCACGGCGTCGGACCGCTTGGTGAGGGCCGGCCGGACGGCGATGAGCTGGACGACCAACGCCGCGACCGCAACCCCGGTGGCAGTCGGTATGGCCGCCCCCGGCCACGAACCGAGTACGACGGCGACCAGGATGGCGACCGCCCAGACGAGCTCCGCGGCGTTGAGAGCACGGAAGACCAGCCGGCCGATCCCGAGACCGATGGGCAGGGTCACGCCCGGCGCCCGGAACTTCAGCGGCGCCTCCAGAAAAGAGATCGCGACGACCATGCCGAGCCACACGAAGGTGAGCGCGGTGACCACCGCCGCGGCGGTGCTCATCGGGCACCCGATCGCAGGAGTTCCGGACCGAAGGTCTCGTAGTGGATTCGGCTCTCCGCGATGTCGCGGCCGAGGAACTCCTCACGCATCGAGGACAGGAATCCGGTGGGGCCACAGAGCATCACATTCGACTCGGGGTGCACCTCGACGTTGTCCAGCGACATCTGCCCGACCCGGACCGAGTCGGAGACGATGTGCGGCGAGGTGTTCTCATACCACTGGATGAGTCGACCGGTCGGCAGCGAGTCCACCAGTGCGGCAAGCATTCCGCGATGCGGCTGACGGTCGCGGGAACGATCGGCGTGCAGGACAGTCACCGGACGCGCGTCGCCCTTCTCCGACAGTGCGGTCAGCAGGCCGATCACCGGCGTGCACCCGATCCCGGCCGAGGCCAGCAGCAACGGGGCGTCGTCGTCGGGCAGGACGAGATCGCCGAAGGGAGTGCTGACCCGCAGGGTGTCGCCTTCGAAGACGTTCTCGTGCAGGTGGGCCGAGACCTCGCCGGCGAGTTTGACGCTGAAGCGCCACTGCGCGTCGACGGGAGACCCCGTCAGGCTGTACTGGCGGATCTGCTGGGCGCCGTCACTCAGCGGGACCTGCACCGAGATGTACTGTCCGGGGCGGAACCCCGGGAGGTCGCCGCCGTCGACGGCGGCGACCGTGAGAGCGATCGTGTCGGGCGAGACCTGGACGCGGTCGGTGACCCGGACCTCGCGCCACACCTGACCGGGCTCGACACCCGCAGCGGCATAGAGGTCGGATTCGGAGGCGATGAGCAGATCCGCCATGTCCCAGTACAACTGGTCCCAAGCGTCGGCCACCTCCGGCGTGACGGCATCGCCGAGAACCTCGACGATGGCCGCGAACAGGTGCTGGTGGACGACCTTGTACTGATCGGCGGTCACACCCAGCGAGGCGTGCTTGTGCGCGATCCGGTCCAGGATGAACCGCTGGCGTCGAACATCGGGTTCGAGCTGGAGACGCGCGAAGGCGGCGACCGAACCGGCGAGGGCCTGCGGCTGTTCACCGCTCTTCTGGTGGGTGCGGTTGAACAGGTTGTCCAGCAGGTTCGGATGTGCGTCGAACAGCCCGCGATAGAACCGCGGGGTGATCTCGGTGAGAGCCCCCTCGACTGCGGGCAGGGTCGCTGCGAGAGTGGCGCGTTGGGTGTCGGACAGCATGAGAACTCCTCTGTTCACTTGCTCACTGGGTGAGAGTCTCCGGCCTCCGGCCGGAAGTCGTTGTCACCGTTGGGTGGCCGCGTCGACAACGACAGCAGCACCGCGGTGGTCGGCTCGCCGGCGAGATCGGCGACGGTTTCGGAATCGAGGCTGTCGTAGAACGCGGCGGCCGCCCGGGCGAGCGCACCCCGGAGATGGCACCCGCGGCGCAGCGGGCACGGCTGCGGACCTTCGCAATCGACGACCTCCCCGTCACCTTCGAGGGATCGCGCGAGCCAGCCCACGCGTGCTTCGCGACCGAGGTCGGTGATCGTCAGACCACCGGCCCGGCCACGGCGCGCATGGACGACACCCATCTCCGACAGCCTGCCGACGACCTTCGCGACATGCGTGTACGGGACGGCGAGCTCCGCCGCGAGATCCTTCGTGGTGAGAGATGGTGCAGCCGAGGACTGTTCGCCGGCGACGGCGAGTCGCATCACGACCCGGAGGCCGATGTCGGTGAAGCGTGTCAGCTGCATGCGGCAAGTGAAACATAAATTGGCACCATTGATACCAATTTATGTGACGTGTTCTCTGTCACTCGGCTATCGCGGTGCGACCGTCCTCACAGGTATCCCCAGGGTCTGTGCGCGCCGAATCATGGTGCGCGCATTGTCGATCGCGGCGCAGCCGGGGTCGTTGTTGAAGTACACGTAGACGTCGCACTCAGCGTCGAAGCTGTCGCGCAAGCGGCGCAGCCAGGTGTCGATAGCGCGGACGCCGTAACTCATCGGCCGTCTGGCGGTGCCGTCGTGCATGCGCAGGTATCCGAAGTCGGCGGTCCGCCACAGCGGGGTGAGGATCCGACTACGGCGATCGGCCCAGCACAGCGCGGCGTTGTGCCGTTCGAGGACCTCACGTACCTCGTCGGTCCACCAGGACTCGTGACGCGGCTCGACCGCGAGCTGAACACTGTCCGGGAACAGCTTCAGGGTGTCGGCGAGGGCGTCAGGCTCTGCCCGGAGGTTGGGCGGGAGCTGCAACAGCACAGGTCCCAGCTTCGTCCCGAGGCCGGCGGCACGGTCGAGAAAGCGTTCGACCGGTTCGGCCGGCTCCTTCAGCCGCTTCACATGCGTGAGATAGCGGCTCATCTTCGCCGCCATCCGGAAGTCTGCGGGAACCGCGTCCGCCCAGTGCTCGAACGCCGTCTTCTCGGGCAGCCGGTAGAAGGTGTTGTTCACCTCCGCCGTCGTGAACCGTTCCGCGTAATAGTTCAGCCACAGCCGCTGCGGGAGCTTCTCGGGATAGAACGCGCCGCGCCAGTCCTTGTACTGCCAGCCGGAGGTACCGATGTGGAGCATGCTGCTCACCTCGGGCCGCGTGCCGACACGGCCGGCTCGACACGCTCGTCCGGATTTCGCACGCCCGTCGTGGGAATCACCACGGTCGGGTACCCGCGTTCGGCATGTGCCAATCGCCGCCGGTGAGGCACCGGCGGCAGAGTGCGTTCCTCGATCGTGGTTATTTCCGTTGACAGAGTCGCATCGGGACGCGAGCATCTGGTTCATGCATCTGTTCGTGTCGTCGCCCGCTGGGCGTGAGGAGGTCGTCGGCGTCGCGCGCGCCGACGGTTGAGTGACCTGCCCCGACCGGCGCGATTACCGCATCCGCGGACCGCACCGGTCGACGCATGCCCTCATTCCTTCCCGACACCCGAGGTGTTTTCTTCATGCATGCTCTGACCGAGTCCGAGATCCGCTCTTCCCTCGTCAATGCGACCGTCCGCGAACGCAAATCACTCATCCTGCCGCCCGATTTCGAGGAAACGAATTGGGAGCGGACGGATTTCGTCGGCTGGCGAGATCCGAAGCAGCCGGTGGTCGGCTACGTCGTCATCCCGACCGACGTCGAGCCGGTCGGCATCATGCTCCGGCTGGGCGGACGCCAGCCGCGCAAACGCCCCCTGTGTTCGTTCTGCGAGGACGTCCTCCTGCCCAACGACGTCGCCTTTTTCAGCGCCAAGCTCGCCGGTGCCGCCGGACGCAAGGGCGACACCATCGGCACCTTGATCTGCTCGAACTTCGAGTGCTCGAAGAACGTCCGGATGAAGCCGCCGCCGACGTTCGGCGGCCATGACCCGGAAGCCGTCCGGCAGCAGCGAATCGAGTCGCTGCGAACACGCCTCGCCGGCTTCGCCGGGCGCGTGCTCGGCACGTCCACGTGAACGGCGAGCCGAGCCCACCGCCGAGCTTCAGCGAGTGATCACGCGGTCTGTTCCGACGGCGGGACCGGCATCGTCACGTCCGTGGTCAAGTCGGTTCCCTCGGTCGACGCGACGAGGTCGCCCCGCCGCTCGGCCACCGAGCCGCGCAGCCGTCGGGTCACCTGTCGCAGCGCCCACGCGGGCGACGGCTGTCCGGCGAGCGTCGTCACCGTGCGATCGGTCGCCGGACGACCGGCGAGCCGGTTCGCGAGCCAGGACACGGCCATCGGGCCGGACAGCGGTAGGAGCGAGATGTGCTCGCTGAGCTGATCCCGGACATATGTGACGGGCACCCCCTGCTCGCGGTAGCGGGCGACCTGCCGGTCGACGTCGGCGACAGCGATGATCGGATCGCGCACCGCCTGCACGACGAGCAACGGGATGTCGGGACGATGGGTGCCGAGCTGCACGTCGCTCATCATCTCGACGATCTCGCGCTGGGCCAGGACGTCGGCGAGCGGGATGTCGAGGTATCGGTCGATGTCGTGGTTGCGGAACCGGCGCACCGCGTGCAGCGTCGGCATCTCGGCGATCTCGTCGAGATGCCGAAGCCCGGACGGGGTCGCGTGCTGCAGGATCACCTGGTCGAGCTGTGGATACACCCGGCGCAGACCGGCGATCACCATGACGGGCAGACCGGCATGCAGGCTCCCGTTGAGTCGCAGGAGCGCCGAGGCCATGTCACCGACCGGTGATCCGAGGACGGCGCCGACCAGCCGCAGTTCCGGTGCATACTCCGGCGCCATCTCCGCAGCCCACGACGTCGCCATACCGCCACCGGAGTAACCCCACAATCCGACGGGGGTGTCGTGTGAGAGTTCGTGATGGGTGAAGGCCAGCGCCGCGCGGATACCGTCGAGGGTGCGATATCCGGGCTCTCGCGGAGCGCCCCAGGCGCCGAGCATGCCCTCGTGGTCGGGGATGGAGACCGCCCAGCCCTTCGCAAGTGCGCGACGCACCACGAGGAATTCGAAGGGTGCGATGGTGTGCCCCGACCGGGCACCCTTTCGCAGCGCGTACGACGGGAAACTCTGCGAGGTGACGGCATCGATCGCGCACTGGAACGACAGCAGCTGGAATTGCCCCTCGCCGGCCCGTCGCCGCGGCAGCACGACCGTGGTGGCAGCCACCCCGGCGACGCCACGAAGGTCCGTCGACCGATACAGCAGTTGCCAGGCATCGGTGCGGTGCTGGGAAGCCCAGTAGTCCTTGAGCTCGACCTGCCGGCACCGGATGATGTCTCCCGGGGCCAGGGCGGCCACATCGGCCGGCTCGTCGTAGAACGGATCGTGCACAGGAAGCAGCACGTCGGCAGGCTCGTGCTCTCCTCGATGAACACCGGTGGTCATCGTCAAACCTCATCTCCGGGACGCCTCCGCGCCCTGTACCGGATACTCAACGGATTCCGCGTTCACGGCATTCCGGGCGACGTTCTCTCGACGATGGCACGTCGTGGTCTTCCCGTGGTTCGTCTGGAAGGAGAAGCTGCGAGGATGACCGAATCGATCGACGAACGCCGTCGTGCGGAGCTGCGGCGGATCGCCCGCGAGGACTTCGGCTGGACCATGTTGCGACCCGGGCTGATCGAGGCGATGGAGCCGCTCCTCGACGGCCGCGACGTGCTTGCGGCGATGCGCACCGGATACGGGAAGTCGGCGATCTATCAGGTGGCCGGCGCCATGCTCGACGGGATCACCCTCGTCATCTCCCCGTTGATCGCGCTGCAGCACGACCAGGTGGCCGGGATCTCCGCCGCCGACGACGCACCGATCGCCGTCGCCCTCAACTCCGCGCTCGGTCCGCGGGCGCTGACCCGTGCGTGGGACCTCGTGACCGCCGGGGGCGCCGAGTACGTGTTCGTCGCACCCGAACAGCTGGCGAAGACCCAGGTGGTCGACCGTCTCCGCGACGCGGGCGTCTCGCTGGTCGTGGTCGACGAGGCACACTGCATCGCCGCGTGGGGCCACGACTTCCGCCCCGATTATCTGCGTCTGGGTGCAACGATCGCCGGCCTGGCGGCGCCGAGGTCGCCTCGTCCGCCGGTCCTGGCCCTGACCGCAACCGCGTCGCCACCGGTCCGCGACGAGATCATCACCGAACTGCGCATGCGGGAACCAATCGTCGTCGCGACCGGGTTCGACCGTCCGAACATCCGGCTCGAGGTACGACGATCCGCCCACGCCACGGACAAGCGGCGCGCACTGATCGCTCGTGTCACCGACCTCGACGGATGCGGCCTGGTCTACGTCTCCACTCACCGGGCGGCGATCGAGTACGCGTCGTCATTGCGGGGGCGCGGGATCCGCGCCGCCGGATACCACGGAGGCCTGCGCGCGGTCGACCGGTCGCAGGTGCATGGCGACTTCCGTGCCGGCGAGGTCGACGTGGTGGTGGCGACGTCGGCGTTCGGGATGGGAATCGACAAACACGACATCCGGTTCGTCGTCCACGAGTCGGTGCCCGATTCGCTGGACAACTACTACCAGGAGATCGGGCGGGCGGGCCGCGACGGCGACCCGGCCCTGGCACTACTGTTCTATCGGCCCGAGGATCTGGCCCTGCGGCGGTTCTTCGCCGGTCGGCATCCCGTGGAGAACGTACTCCGCCGCGTGTTCGCGGCGCTCCGCCCGCACGGTGAGCCGATCCCGTTGCGTGACCTGGGTCGGCGACTCGACCTCCGGACACGCACCCTGATCAACTCCCTGAACCTTCTCGAGCAGGCCGGCGCGGTGCTGTCCGGACCCGACGGATACCGAGCCGGCCAGACGACGGCGGATGACGCGGTCGCCGGAGCGGTGCACGCCGCCGACGTCGGGGCCCGGATGGACACGTCCCGCGTGGAGATGATGCGCGGCTACGCCGAGACCGCCGACTGCCGACGCCGCTTCCTGCTCGGCTACTTCGGCGAACACCGTGTGGGTGCCTGCGGCAACTGCGACAACTGCCTGACGGGAGCGGCCCCACCCTCGGCGATCCTCGACGCCGACGTACCGTTCCCACTCAATCACCGTGTGCGGCACGAAGACTGGGGAGAGGGCGAGGTGGTCCGCGTCGAACCGGATCGAGTGACCGTGCTCTTCGACGAGCAGGGTTACCGCACGCTGTCGCTCGACGCCGTGCAGCGGTCGCAGGTGTTACGTGTCGTCGGAGAGCAGTGAGCGGGAACCGCGATACCGCCGGCCCGAAACAAGAAGGCCAGACCGCGTTTTCGCAGTCTGGCATCTGACACCGGGTGAGCTTCCGCTCGTGGTGGGCGAAGGGGGACTTGAACCCCCACGTCCCGAAGGACACTGGCACCTGAAGCCAGCGCGTCTGCCATTCCGCCACTCGCCCGTGGCCGCCGGAGTTCCGGCGGGCATGTCGTCGAACTGGGTTCGTCCGGCGACTGGACGACGATAACAGCACCGCGCCCCTACTACAAAACCCGGGTCTCCGCGGGCATTCGCAGCGTCGGTGACCTGCGGCACCGGTGACTGGCCAGACACCTGGGGCAGGTGTTACACACGATGCACCAGTTGTCGCGGTGGCACAGTTGTCCGTTCTTGTCGCTATCATCAAACAAGGCCATATGCACGGCGACACGCTCGAATGCCGCGAAAGGAGGTCTCGGTGGGGATCCTGCAACGAATTGAACGCAAGCTCGAAGGTGCTGTTGACGACGGCTTTGCGCGAGTTTTCGGTGGTCAGGTGGCCCCGCAGGAGATCGAGAACGGCCTGGCGCGCGAAGCCGAGGAGTCGCTGGAGAACCTCGGCGACGGTACCGTCCTTGCGGCGAACAGCTACACATTGCTGTTGAGTCCGACCGATCACGAGCACATCGCGGCGGAATACGAACTGAACCGCAAGACTTTCTCGAAGCATTTGGAACACTTCCTCCATGACAACGGGTGGCAGACCTACGGCAAGGTCGTCGTAGAGTTCGAGCAATCGCCATCCCTGCACACCGGGATCTTCCGTGCGCGCGGCACGGTGAACCCGGACGCACGGCCCCGACCGGTGCCGCCGCGTTCGGAGCAACCACACGGCGCACCACCACCGAAGGCCCCTCGCCCACCGGCCAGTCCCCCGGCCCCGAATCCTCGCCCGGCCGCACAAGCCTTTCCCGCCGACGCCCTCGACCAAGGAGCCCCCAAGATGACTCAGAACCCCGGATACGACCAGCGCAGGGGCGCCGATCCCGCTTACGACCAGCAGGCCTACGAGCAGCAGGGCTACGACCAGCAGGGCTACGGACAGCAGGGCTACGAGCAGTACGGTCAGCAGCCCGGCTACGAGCAGGGGTACGACCAGCAGGGCTACGGACAGCAGCCCGCCGGCTATGAACAGCAGGGTTACGGCCAGCAGCCCGGCTACGGCCAGCAGGGCTACGGTCAGCAGCCCGCCGGCTACGAACAGCAGGGTTACGGCCAGCAGCCCGGCTACGGCCAGGGCTATGAGCAGCAGGGCTACCAGCAGCCCGCCGGCTACGAGCAGCAGGGTTACGGCCAGCAGCCCGGCTACGGCCAGCCCGGATACGAACAGCAGGGCTACGGACAGCAGCCCGGCTACGACCAGGGTTACGGCCAGCAGGGCTATTCGCAGCAGGGCTACGGTCAGCAGCCGGCCGCCTACGACTACCAGGGTGGCTACGACCAGGGTTACGGCGCGGGACGTCCCGCCGCCGGCTACGCCCCGACGTCGATCACCCTGCTCCTCGAGGACGGCAGCAACCGCACCTTCCAGCTGCACGAGGGTTCCAACGTGATCGGTCGCGGCCAGGACGCGCAGTTCCGTCTGCCCGACACCGGTGTGTCGCGTCGCCACGTGGAGATCCGCTGGGACGGCACCACCGCGATGCTCACCGACCTCAACTCGACCAACGGCACCACCGTCAACGATCTGCAGGTCAACACCTGGGAACTCGCCGACGGCGACCGCATCCGCGTGGGTCACTCCGACATCACCGTCCGGTTCCAGTAGGCCCGGCAACCGCCGACGAACGCCCCGTGGAACACGGGCGGCGATCGTCGCTGATCGAGGCGATCCGGCGACTGTGCGCGGGCGGTTGATACTGAACTGTCATATGTGAATGAACGGGTTCGGCGGAACTGCCCATAAGATGCACACGGGGTCCGCCGGTTGCGATCGGCAGTCGAGATCGACACCCGCCCGGTACGGCTTGCCGAGTACGACTGAACCGAGATGTGACGGCGCTGGAGGTGAACACACGAGATGCAGGGCTTGGTGCTGCAATTGACCCGTATCGGGTTCCTGCTGTTGCTGTGGTTGTTCGTCTTCGCCGTGATCCGGACTCTTCGTGCCGATATCGCCTCGGCCGGCGGCATGCGCATCCCGCGCTACTCGGGTGGCGCCGACAAGCGTCGACGCAGCGGTGGGGTACGCGGCGCGGCCCGCTACCTCGTCGTCACGCACGGCGCCCTGGCCAACACCCGCATCAGCCTCGGCCAGCAGCCGGTGCTGCTCGGCCGTGCCGACGACTCGACCCTCGTCCTCACCGACGACTACGCCTCGGAACGTCACGCACGCCTCTCCAGACGGGGTGACGACTGGTATGTCGAAGACCTCGGTTCCACCAACGGCACCTATCTCGACCGGTCCAAGGTGACGACTGCCGCCAAGGTCCCGCTGAACACGCCGATCCGCATCGGCAAGACCGTGATCGAGTTGCGCCCGTGACACTTGTGTTGCGCTACATCGCGCGCAGCGACCGCGGTCTCGTCCGGTCCAACAACGAGGACTCCTTCTACGCCGGTCCGCGCCTGCTCGCGCTCGCCGACGGCATGGGCGGACACGCGGCCGGCGAGGTCGCCAGTCAGCTCGTCATCCGTGCCCTGTCCGAACTCGACGAGGACGAGCCCGGCGGCGATCTGCTGAGCCAGCTCGACCGCGCCACACGCGCGGGCAACGAGGCCATCGCCGCACAGGTCCACGAGGCGCCCGAGCTCGACGGCATGGGCACCACGCTCACCGCCATCCTCTTCGCCGGCAGCCGAATCGGACTGTGCCACATCGGCGATTCACGCGGCTACATGTACCGCGACGGTGTACTCAACCAGATCACCCGCGACGACACCTTCGTGCAGACACTCGTCGACGAAGGCCGGATCACCGCCGAGCAGGCACACACGCACCCGCAACGGTCGCTGATCATGCGGGCGCTGACCGGCAGCGAGGTCGAACCCACACTCACCATGCGCGAGGCCCGCGCCGGCGACCGGTACATGCTCTGCAGCGACGGGCTGTCCGACGTCGTGAGCGAGGAGACCCTCGCCGAAACCCTCGGCTCGATCGCGGATCCGAAGGAATGCGCCGACCGCTTGATCGAACTCGCCCTGCGCGGTGGCGGCCCGGACAACGTGACCGTCGTCCTCGCCGACGTCGTCGACACCGAGTACGGCGACTCTCGCCCGATCGTCGGCGGAGCCGCCGGCGGCCACGAGGAGCACTACATCCCCGATCCCGCGACCGCTGCCGGGCGCGCCGCCGCGCTGCGTCCGCCGGCCGCCCAGCCGCAGCGCCCGACGGTCCTGACCGAGGACGACGCGCCGCCGAAGCACAAGAGCACGTGGCGTCGGTGGCTTGCCGTCGGTGTCGCGGTCGCGGTCGTCGTCGCACTGGTCGCCGGATTCTTCGCCGTCCGCGCGGTCGTGCAGAGAAACTACTACGTGGCCGCCGACTCCGGCGGGGACGTCGTGATCCATCAGGGTTCGCCGGCCGACTTCCTCTTCGTGTCGATGAGCGAACCCGTGACACGGGTATGCGTCGAGAATCTCGACCAGGAGAAACCCACCTACACCTTCATCCCGTACGACGACACCTGCAAGATCTCGCTCAACGTCGACGATCTCGTGTCCGGACCGGCTCAATCGGTGAAGAACGTGATGATCCGCGACCGCAGCGCCGAGGAGATCGAGGGCGTGGTGACCAAGGAGCTCACCTTCCGCTGCGACAATGCTCCGTCGTCGACTCCTCCGCCTCCGCCGTCCACGCCGACCCCGCCCCCGGCCTCGAGCGCACCGCCCGCTCCCCGTGCCTCCGCGAACCCGTCCGGCATCCCCCAGCGAGGTGCCACCGAGTCGGTGGCTCCGCCCGCACCGGGCGCTGCACCCGCCGAGAAGCCCGCACCTCCACAGGACGCCGGTACCAGCTGCCGGCAGCAGGTGAGATGACTCAAGCCGCGCCCACCCCGCATGCCCCGCCTCGCGAGCCCGCGACGAGTACCGGCCGAAACGCCGAGCTACTCCTGCTGGTGTTCGCCATCGGTCTCGTGACGGTGGCCCTTCTCGTCGTCCAAGCCGCCCAGGGCCAGAACCTGACGTGGGACATCGTCAAGTACGTCGCCGCGTACACGGCGCTGTTCGGGATCGCCCACCTGGTCGTACGACGCTACGCGCCGCACGCCGACCCGATCCTGCTCCCCGTCGTCGCCGTGCTCAACGGGCTGGGTCTGGTGCTGATCCACCGCCTCGACCTCGGGTCCGGCAACACCGGCGAGTCGATCAACCCGACCGAGTCGACCAACAACGCCGACCAGCAGTTGCTGTGGGCCGGTCTGGGCATCATCGCGTTCTCGGCGGTGCTGATCCTCATCCGGGATCACCGCACCCTGTCGCGGTACGCCTACACCCTCGGCCTCGGCGGACTGATCTTCCTGATCATCCCGGCGATCCTGCCGAGCGCGTTCTCGGAGATCAACGGCTCCAAGAACTGGATCATCACGCCGTTCTTCTCGATCCAGCCGAGCGAGTTCTCGAAGATCCTGATCATCATCTTCGCCGCGGCGGTCCTGGTGTCGAAGCGCGACCTGTTCATCACCGCGGGCCCGCACGTCCTCGGCGTCGACCTCCCCCGCGCCCGCGACCTCGGTCCCTTGATCGCCGCCTGGGCCATCGCCATCGCGGTGATGGTGGTCCAGAAGGACCTCGGCACGTCGCTGCTGATCTTCGCGACCATCCTGACGATGCTCTACGTGGCCACGTCCCGGGTCGAATGGCTGGTCCTCGGCATCGGTCTGTTCGCCATCGGCGCCGTGCTGGCGTGGTCGATCTTCTCCCATCTGCAGACGCGTGTCTCGGTGTGGCTCAACCCCTTCGAGGACTTCGACGGCTCGGGCTACCAGATCGGTCAGAGCCTGTTCGGCTTGGCCACGGGCGGTCTGTTCGGCACCGGCCTCGGTTCCGGACGACCCAACATCGTGCCGTTCGCCAACACCGACTTCATCATCTCGACCATCGGTGAGGAACTCGGGCTCGCCGGGCTCACCGCGATCCTGCTGCTCTACATGGTGTTCATCCATCGCGGCCTGCGCACCGGCATCGCCGTCCGGGACAGCTTCGGCAAGCTTCTCGCCACGGGCCTGGCGTTCACCATCGCCATGCAGATCTTCGTCGTGGTCGGTGGCGTCACCAAGCTCATCCCGCTGACCGGTCTGACGACGCCGTTCCTGTCCTACGGCGGATCGTCGCTGCTGGCCAACTACATCCTCGTCGCGCTGCTCATCCGGATCTCCAACGCCGCCCGCGAACCCGATCCGGTGAAGAAACGTCCGGCGGCCAAGCCGGTTGAAGCGCTGCCCACCCAGGTGGTGAAGCGCCGATGAACAAGCCGATCCGAAACGTGTCGATCGCGGTGATCGTGATGATCGTCGCGCTGCTGGCCAACGCCACCTACGTCCAGGTGTTCAAGGCCGACGCCCTGAAGACCGACCCGCGCAACAACCGGGTCCTGCTCGACGAGTACTCGCGCCAGCGCGGCCTGATCACCACCGCCGACGGCACGGTGATCGCCCTGTCGGTGCCCATCGACAGCCGCCTGAAGTTCCTGCGTCAGTACCCGCGGGAAGGCGCCGAGGCATTCGCGCCGGTCACCGGCTACTACTCGTTCCAGTACCTGGCGAGCCAGATCGAGCACTACGAGAACTCCATCCTCAACGGATCCGACGACCGCCTTTTCGGCCAGCGGTTCATGGACATGTTCTCCGGCCGCGACCCGCGTGGCGGCAATGTCGTCACGACGATCAACCCGAAGGTCCAGCAAGCTGCGTACCGCGCCATGCTCAACGGGCCGTGCGACGGACCGTGCCGCGGCGCGGTGGTGGCGCTCCAGCCCAACACCGGCAAGATCCTGGCGATGGTCTCGACCCCGAGCTACGACCCCAACAAGCTCGCCAGCCACGACCAGGAAGTTCGTGAGAGCAGCTGGGAGGCGTGGAACCGTCCCGGCGACACCGCACAGCCGATGCTCAATCGCGCGATCAGCCAGCTGTACCCGCCGGGGTCGACCTTCAAGGTCGTCACCTCGGCGGCCGCGCTCCGCGACAACATCACCCCGGGCATCCGCCTCACCGCGTCACCGAGTTTCCCGCTGCCGGGCACCAACGTGTCCCTGCCGAACTACGGCGGACAGGCCTGTCCGGGGTCCTCGGGCGGAACCGTGTCGCTGGAGACGGCGTTCAAGTACTCGTGCAACACCGCGTTCGCCGAACTCGTGACAGAGAAGATGTCGGACGCGATCCCCAAGTTCACCGAGACCGCGAGCCTGTTCGGCCTCGATCAGCCCGGCCCGGACATCCCGATCCCCGTCGCCGACTCGACCGTGGGTCAGATCCCGTCTCTCGACGTTCTCGCACAGGCATCCATCGGACAGCGGGATGTACGGCTCACGCCGCTACAGAACGCCATGATCGCGGCGACCGTCGCCAACGGAGGGGTGCGTATGCAGCCGTACCTGGTCGATAAGCTCCAATCGGCGGATCTGCGAACCTTGCAGACCACACCGCCGACCACCGCCAACAAACCGATCACACCGGAGCAGGCGGCCGAGCTGACATCGATGATGATCGAGTCCGAGCGCTCCACCGCGGGAGCCGGCGGACCGGTGTCGATCGCGTCGAAGACCGGCACCGCCGAGAGCGGTTCGAGCACCGAGACCCCGTACGCCTGGTACATCGCGTTCGGACCGTCGTCGAATGCACAGATTGCCGTGGCCGTCGTGGTGGAGAATGGACAATTCGGTGCGGACTCGGTCGGCGGGACCGTCGCCGCACCGATCGGACGAGAAGTGATCAACTCACTGGTGGGAGGTGGCAGTCGATGACCCTGCAGAACGGCACCACCATCGGTGATCGTTACCGGCTCATCCGTCTGATCGCGACGGGCGGCATGGGCCAGGTGTGGGAAGCCCTCGACACACGCCTGAACCGTCGTGTCGCGGTGAAGGTCCTCAAGGCCGAGTACACGAGCGACCCGGAGTTCATCGCGCGGTTCCGCGCGGAGGCGCAGACGACCGCGAAACTCAACAACCCGGGCATCGCCAACGTCTTCGATTACGGCGAGACGCCGGATTACAACGGTGGCCACCCGCTGGCCTATCTGGTGATGGAACTGGTCGACGGTGAGCCGCTGAACTCGGTGATCTCGCGTCTCGGCCGGCTGTCGCTGACCAACACGCTCGACATGCTCGAACAGACCGGCCGGGCCCTGCAGGCCGCGCACAGTCAGGGTCTGGTGCATCGCGACGTCAAGCCGGGCAACATCCTGATCACTCCCACCGGCCAGGTGAAGATCACCGACTTCGGTATCGCCAAGGCCGTCGACTCCGCGCCGGTCACCAAGACCGGAATGGTCATGGGCACCGCGCAGTACATCTCTCCCGAGCAGGCCACCGGCGACGAGGCGACTGCCGCGTCCGACGTGTACTCGCTCGGCGTCGTCGGCTACGAGGCCCTCACCGGCCGGCGCCCGTTCCTCGGCGACGGTGCGATCACCGTGGCGATGAAACACATCCGCGAATCACCGCCGCCACTGCCGTCCAACCTGCCCTCGGGTGTCCGTGAGCTCATCGAGATCACGATGGCCAAGGATCCACGCCAGCGTTACGCCAGCGGTGGCGAGTTCGCCGACGCGGTGGCCGCCGTCCGCGCGGGTCGCCGACCCCCGCGACCGGGGGCCATCGCCGGTGCCGCAGCGGGCGCTGCCGGGGCCGCGGCGCTGGGCAACACCGTCGCAACCCGCGCCGCGACGTCGCCGGGCACCGCTTCGCGTCCCGTCACACCGCGTCCGACGTCCCGGACGGCGGTCGCGCCGCCACCGGACAACAGCTGGACGACCGGCCAGAAGGTCCTCGCCGGTGTGGCCGCCGCGTTGCTGGTCGGTGCGATCGGCCTGATCGGCTTCTACCTGGTCAGCAGCGGTGGCAGCGATGCCGCACCGCCGGCCCCGTCCACCTCCTCGACAGTCACCCAGACCACCACTGTGGCCCCGACCGAGGAACCGACGGAGACCACGACCACGCGACGCCCGACCCGCACCACCACGCGGGAGGAGACGACCACCAGCGAACAGACGACGGAGACGACGACACCGGCTCCGCCGACGACCACCGAGGACACGACGGACACCGGTGCCGCCACCGGTACCCCGTGCTTCCCCGGCGTGCCGTTCCCGCTGTGCTAGACCCCCGCGCCATGCTGATATCACGTCCGACCACCACACCGAGCTGAGATCCGAGGCTGACCCCGAGGCAGATGACGACACCACACCACCTCTCCGACCGCTACGAACTCGGCGAAACGCTGGGTTTCGGTGGCATGTCCGAGGTGCACTATGCCCGGGATCTGGTGTTGCACCGGGATGTGGCGATCAAGGTGCTGCGCGCCGACCTCGCGCGTGATCCGTCGTTCTATCTCCGGTTCCGGCGGGAAGCCCAGAACGCGGCGAAGCTGAATCACCCGACGATCGTCCAGGTCTTCGACACCGGTGAGGCCGAGACCGAGGACGGTCCGCTGCCGTTCATCGTGATGGAGTACGTCGACGGCGACACCCTGCGAGACGTGTTGCGCGCCAACGGTCCGATCGCACCGCGGCAGGCGATGACGTGGATGGCCGACGTCGCGGCCGCGATGGACTTCTCACACCGCAACGGCATCGTGCACCGCGACATGAAGCCGGCGAACGTGATGATCGACAAGTCCGGCGCGGTGAAGGTGATGGACTTCGGCATCGCCCGCGCGATGAGCGACTCGACGTCGACCATGACGCAGACGTCCGCGGTGATGGGCACCGCCCAGTACCTGTCGCCGGAGCAGGCCCGCGGCATCAAGGTCGACCCGCGCAGCGACATCTACTCGATGGGTTGTGTGCTCTTCGAGTTGCTCACCGGAGAACCGCCGTTCACCGGTGACTCACCCGTCGCGGTCGCCCACCAGCACGTGCACGAGGACCCGCCGTGGCCGTCGCACGTGCGCCCCGACATCCCGCGTGAGCTCGACTCCGTCGTACTCAAGGCGATGAGCAAGAACAAGGAGAACCGGTATCAGTCGGCCGCTGATCTGCGCGCTGACCTGATCCGGGTGCTCGCCGGCGGCAAGCCGTCGGCGCCGATGCTGCTCACCGACGAGGAGCGCACCGAGTTCATCGACACCGGGCCGCGACGCCCCACCCGGTCGGAGACGACCGGGCCCCGTCGCGCCGTCCCCGCGCGGGCCGGCGGCAACCATCGACGAGACGACGCATACCGGGACGACGCCGACGACGAGCCGCCACGCCGAAGGTCACGCCGACTGATGGCCGGCGCAATGGCCGCAGTGGTGCTGCTCGTCGGAACGCTGTTCCTCTGGTCCCCGTGGAGTTCGGGGTCCGATCCCGAAGTCACCGTGCCCGCGGTCAGCGGGCTGAGTTCCGACGACGCCCGGTCCTCCCTCGAACGCGCCGGTTTCGAGGTGCGGGTCCTCGAGGAACCCAGCCTCGACGTCGGGCCCGGACTGGCCACGAGGTCGACGCCGGGCGAAGGGGTCCTGGCGGCCGAGGGATCCGAGGTCGCGCTGTACATCTCGACCGGCCCACAACGGCACCGGATACCGTCTGACCTGGTCGGGAAGACCCCTTCGGAGGCGCAGGACGCCCTCAAGGTGCTCGGGTTCACCAATGTCAGGACCGAACGTGTCGACTCCCCGATCGACATGAAGGACAAGGTCGTCTCGACCGCACCGAAGATCGGCACCGAGGTGCCGGTGAACGGCGCGGTGGTCCTCAACGTGGGCAACGGCCCCAAGGAGATCACCGTCCGCGACGTCGTCGGCATGCCGGCGGACCGCGCCCGCGCGGTCCTCGAAGAGCTCGGTATGACGGTCGAGGTGATCGCGGTCGACTCGGAACAGCCCGCGGGCGAGGTCATCTCCACCTCTCCCGGGCCCGGTTCGACGGCCGAGCAGGGCAGCACGGTGCAGCTCTCGGTGTCCCGGGGCAACCTGTTCACCGTCCCGAACCTGCGGGGCAAGACCCCCGTCGAGGCCCAGGCATCCCTCGAGCAGGCGGGGTGGGAACGGTCGACGCTGACGCGTCAGACGCGCAACGTGCCGCTGAACAGTCCCGACAGCGGACGGGTCATCGGGCAGGACCCCCCGGCGGGTTCGAAGGCGCGCAAGAGCGGCGCGATCACCATCGTCGTCGGTCAGGCCAGCCTGCTGCCGAACTGACACCCTCGCTCCCTTTTAGTGCGAGTGGGGCGGCGTCAGCCGACCGCGCTGGCCATCTCAGCTTCGAGCGCCGCGACACGTGCCTCGTCAACCTCGATCCCGCAGATCTTGAGCCAGTTGGCGAGCATTCGGTGCCCGCCCTGGGTGAGAACGCTCTCGGGGTGGAATTGCACCCCGTGGATCGGCAGCTCGCGGTGGGCCATCGCCATCACGATGCCGGACTCGGTGCGTCCGGTGACGACGAGCTCGTCGGGGATCGTCTCGGGCAAGACGGTCAGCGAGTGGTAGCGGGTGGCGGTGAACGGATCCGGCAGGCCGGCGAGCACACCCTTGTCGTCGTGGAAGACCAGCGAGGTCTTTCCGTGCAGCAGTTCCGGGGCTCGGTCGACGGTCCCGCCGAAGGCAGCGCCGATCGCCTGGTGCCCCAAGCACACACCCAGCAGGGGGAGTTCCTCGGCAGCGGCCACCTCGACCATCGGCATCGTCGCACCGGCACGCTGCGGGGTGCCCGGTCCCGGGCTCAGCAGCACTCCGTCGAATCCGGCGACCGCCTCACGCAGATGTTCGGCGTCGAACGGGGTCAGACGCGGGTCGTCGTTGCGCCACACGACGGCCTCGACACCGAGCTGACCCAGGTATTGGACCAGGTTGTAGACGAAGCTGTCGTAGTTGTCGATGACCAGGATGCGGCTCACGGACAAAAGGCTACCGCCGAAAGCGGGTACCGCCGTCAGCGACCTGGTGAGATACCGTAGAAGTCGAGTGTTTCCGACCCCGGACCGCTCGTCGCCACGACGTTCGGGACGCCAGGGCACGCATACGACCGCTGCCGCGGTACAGCACAACAGAGGATGTCATGCCGAAGTCAAAAGTCCGGAAGAAGACCGACTACACGATCAACACCGCGAGCAGGACGCCGGTCAAGGTCAAGGCCGGCGCTTCGAGCACCATCTACGTGAGCGTGATGCTCGGCCTGATGCTCTTGGGGCTGGCCTGGCTCGTCGTCTACTACCTCGCCGCCACCCCCACCGCGTACGGCGGCGAGGGTCAGGTCCTCCACTGGATGGCGCAGCTCAACTCCTGGAACTTCCTCATCGGATTCTCGCTCATGGTGGCCGGCCTGTTGATGACCATGCGGTGGCGCTGATCGCATTGCGGCTCATGTGCCGGACGAATCGCTCTGAACTGCGGAAACACATGTGTGTAAGTTGTCCACAGTGTGGAAATAACATGTGTGTAAGTTCTCCCCACTGTGAGTAACTCCTGTGGATAACTCTGGCGACTCATCCACACACGCATGGTCGACGCCCGTCGGCGCGGGAGTCGCGGGCTGCCTCGGAGGAGTGATCCTGCTCGGCGGCGCGGTTCTGGTGTCCAACGACCCGGGCGGCTCCGTGCTCATGGGAATCGCCGGCATCCTGCTGGTCGGCCTGGGTGTCTACACGCTGGTCGTCCGGCCGCGCCTCGAACTCACCGCCGGATACCCGGCCACGCTGACCGTCCGCGGTCTGACCGGGCGACGCAGCTACACGCCCGACCGCGTCGAGCGCATCCGGCTGTTGTCGATGCGCCGCGTCGGGCGTCGGGTGGGACAACTCGAGATCGACGTCCTCGACGACGACGCCGAACCCGTCCGCCCGAATGACGGAACCGGGAAGGACGGACCCCGGGACGACACCCGGTTGCTGGTCTTCAGCCGATGGGATCTCGGCACCGACCTCATCTCGGTCGTCGACGAACTCCGCGCTGCGGGCTTCCACGTCGACGACGACAGATGACGTGTGAACGTCAGCGGATGTAGGTCAGCCCGTCGTAGGTGACGCCCCCGGCGACCCCCAGGCCGAGCGCGACGACGAAGAGCACGCCGAGCGCGATCCAGCCGACCCGGCCGGTCGCCTGCGGGGTCCGGCGCCCCTCGGGCAGGACCAGTCCCGGGAGATAGACGACGGCTGCGGTGGCCGCGGCACCGAAGGCGAGACCGCCGAGGTGCCCCAGGACGGAGATCCCGGGCAGCGAGAACGACAGGACCACGTTGAACCCGATGATCAACAGCACCGGCACCGGCGAGACCCGCGCCTTGAGGATGATCACCAGCATCGCGCCCATGAGGCCGTAGATGGCGCCCGAGGCGCCCGCGGTCAGGGCGCGGTCGTTCTCGAAGAGCATGACGGCGGCGCTGCCGCCCAACAGGGCGATCAGATACACCGCGAGGTAGCGGGCCATGCCGAGCGCGAGCTCCAGGTCACGGCCCAGGATGTAGAGCGAGAGCATGTTGACGGCCACATGCATCACGCTGAAATGCAGGAAGCCGGACGTCAGCAGTCGCCAGTACTCGCCGGCGGCGACGTCGCTCTTGAGCAGATCTCCGGAACTGAAGATCGTGGCGGCCCCGGGGTCGCCGAAGCCTCCCTGCACCGCGCACAGGAGGAAGACCAGGATGTTGATCCCGATCAGCGTGTAGGTGACGTAGGGCTTGCCCTCGGACAGCCGGGTCCTGGCCATCCTCCGGATCCCGCGGTCGCCGAAGGCCGGCGTCTGCTGGATGCCGTCACCTCGAAGACATTCGAGACAATGCTGGCCGACCGACGCCGGTCGAAGACACTCCGGACACGCCGGCCGCCCACACCGGCTGCAGGACAGGCCGGTGGGACGGTCGGGATGCCGGTAGCACACCGCCCGCTGGGGGGCGGTGTGTTCCGGAGTGGTCAGTTGACCTCGATCTTCTCGATGACGACGGCGTCGAGCGGACGATCCTGACGATCGGTCGACGTGGTCGCGATGGCGTCGACGACCTGCTGCGACGCGGGGTCGGTGACCTCGCCGAAGATGCTGTGGCGACGGTTGAGGTGCGGGGTCGGGCCGACGGTGATGAAGAACTGCGAGCCGTTGGTGCCCGGACCGGCGTTCGCCATGGCCAGCAGGTACGGACGGTCGAACTGCAGCTCGGGGTGGAACTCGTCGCCGAACTGGTAGCCGGGGCCGCCCATGCCGGTGCCGGTCGGGTCGCCGCCCTGGATCATGAATCCGGCGATCACGCGGTGGAACACCGAGCCGTCGTAGAACGGGCCGGAGTTGCCGCCGGACGCGTTCGGCTTGCTGTATTCCTTGCTTCCCTCGGCCAGGCCGACGAAGTTCTCGACGGTCTTCGGCGCGTGGTTCGGGAACAGGTCGACCTTGATGTCGCCGCGGTTGGTGTGGATGACTGCGGAGGTTTTCTGAGTGGTCACCCCACCATCCAACCACTTGTGGCCTTTCGGGTGGTCGGGAGATGGCTCTCAAATGCATGGATCCGATTCCGCAGACGTGGTCGGCGCGCGCAGGGTCACACGATCCGAGGTGGCATCGGCGGCCGTCCGGCTGGCACTCTGGTCGACATGCCGAAGAACTACCTCGTCGTCGCGGTGACCGTGCTCGCAGCGGCGCTCATCGCAGGTGCCGGCGCGGTCATCCTGCGTCGTACGCGCCAGGATCCGCCGCCGGTCTCCCCGACTGTTCCCCGCGTCGAAGAGGTCCGTCAGGCCCTCGTGGAGAGCACGGAATCACAGGCCTCGTGACGACACCGCCGACGGTCGATCCGGGCGTCGGCGGCGTCCACGGGTAATTTGAAACACGTGACCTCAGACGACGAGCGCTCTACGACCACGCCCGCCTCCCCCGGTGGCGCGTCCGAGCGGGCACGCGAGCTGTGGTCGATGTCCGACGACGCGAGGCCTCGCGACCCGGAACCGACCCGTTCCGGTCCGAGCGGCGCCGGCCCGGTGCCCACCGGCGGATCCCATGGCACCGCCCCCTGGGAGCGTGTTCCGAGCGCACCCATCAGTGCACCCTCCCCGCCCCGCGGTCGTGACCTGACCGAACCGAACCGTCCCGGGCCCGGCGGATCCTTCCCACCCGCATCGGGTGGCCCGACGCCCGGTGGTCCCACATCTGCCCAGCGTCCCGGTCCGCCTCCCGGCAGTCCCCGTCCCTCGGGCGGACCCGGCGGGCACGGCGGTCCGCGTCCGCAACCGCCCGGCACGAACGGTCCCCGCCCCGGCGGTGACCCGGGTCCTCCCCCACGTCCGGCCGGCGCGTACACGACCGGGCCCCGTCCGCGGCCGGTTCCGGGTGATCCGCAGGGCAATCCCCGTCCGATGCCCCCTGGCGCCCGGCCCCCGGCCGGACACCACCCGCCGCCCGGAGCCCCCCTCCAGTCGCCCATTCCTGGTGCGCCGCAAGGTAATTCGTCGCAAGTTGATCCCTCGCAACGCACCGGTGCACCACGTCCGGACGCGCTCGGTGCCCGTCCGGGACCGCCACTGTCTCGTCCGGAACTGTCTCGTCCGGAACCGTCTCGTCCGCGCCCGGAGCTCGACGGCGAGACGTCCGACTCAGACGACCGCACGGTCTTCGCGCCGGTCTCCCAGGCCTACTCAGCAAACAATCCAGCACTCGAGGACGATCCGGAGGACAACGTGGCTCCCCAGTCCGGCCCACGCCTCAATCGCACGGCCGTGTGGGCCCTGGTCCTCTCCGGGCTGGGCATCACCTTCGTGATCGGTCTCGTACTCGGCTACCGCGCGCGGGCCCAGATCCGTCGCACCCGGGAGGCCGGACTGCCGTTCGCGAACGTCGCGATCTGGTTGGGCTGGGCCTACCTCGGCGTGCTGGTGTTCGGGTTGCTCGTCTACGGCTGGATCCTGTTCGTCGCCTGATGCGATTCTGCGCGGCTCTATGACATCGGTCTCAGCGGAAACGGGCGAATCGCCTTCCTCGAGATCGCGGATCGGCACCGAATTGTGCGCCGTTTCGGTAGGAAGATCTGATAGCGGAAAAGAGGCTCCATCCAGCGTGTTCCCGGTCACGGCGAGCCGCGGGGTCGCGCCGAGGAGATTCCGGCGCGCGTGAACGTACTCGCGCGTAATGGCTTCGGTCCGCAACTATCGATCTGTTGAACCACCTCGCGTGTGCCGAAAACACCCTCGGCACGACGAACCGAAGGAGTCGGTGATGTTCTCCCGAATCGCCATCGTCAACCGTGGCGAGGCCGCAATGCGCCTCATCCACGCCGTCCGTGGCCTGTCCGCCGAGACCGGGCAGCCGATCGAGGTCATCGCGCTGCACACCGATGTCGACGCCGCCGCCACCTTCGTGCGCGAAGCCGACATCGCCTACGACCTCGGTCCCGCCGCGTCGCGCCCGTACCTCAACATGAAGGTGCTCGAGCGCGCCCTGCTGGAGACCGGCGCCGACGCGGCGTGGGTCGGCTGGGGCTTCGTCGCCGAGGACCCGGTGTTCGCCGAACTCTGTGAGCGGATCGGCGTCACCTTCGTCGGTCCGTCGCCCGACGCGATGCGCAAGCTGGGCGACAAGATCGGCGCGAAGCTGATCGCCGAGGAAGTCGGTGTGCCGGTCGCACCGTGGAGCCGCGGTGCCGTCGACTCCATCGACGAGGCCCTGACCGCGGCCGCCGACATCGGCTACCCGCTGATGCTGAAGGCCACCGCCGGCGGCGGCGGGCGCGGCATCCGCGTCATCAACAACGACGACGAGTTGCGCGACGCCTACGAGCGCACCCGCGACGAGGCCGCCCGCGCCTTCGGCAGTGGCGTCGTCTTCCTGGAGCGTCTGGTCACCGGTGCGCGCCACGTCGAGGTCCAGGTCATCGCCGACGGTCAGGGCACCGCGTGGGCGCTCGGCGTCCGCGACTGCTCGGTCCAGCGTCGTAACCAGAAGGTCGTCGAGGAATCGGCATCGCCCGTCCTCTCCGAGGACCAGGTCGCCGAGCTCAAGGCCTCCGCCGAGCGGCTCGCCGTCGCCGTCGGCTACCGCGGCGCCGCCACCGTCGAGTTCCTGTACCACCCCGGCGAGAAGCTCTTCGCCTTCCTCGAGGTCAACACCCGACTCCAGGTCGAGCACCCGATCACCGAGATCACCAACGGCTTCGACCTCGTCCGTGCCCAGCTGCACGTCGCGTCCGGCGGCAAGCTCGACGGCGAACCGCCGCGCGAGCGCGGACACGCCATCGAGGCGCGCCTCAACGCCGAGGATCCCGACCGCGACTTCGCACCGGCCCCCGGTCGCATCAACCTCCTCGAACTGCCGGCCGGCCCGGGTATCCGCGTCGACACCGGCGTGAGCGAGGGCGACACCATCCCGGCCGACTTCGACTCGATGATCGCCAAGATCATCGCCTACGGACGTGACCGCGACGAGGCGCTCGGCCGCCTGCGCCGGGCGATGCGCGAGACCCGCGTGATCATCGCCGGTGGCGCCACCAACAAGTCCTTCGTGCTCGAGCTGCTCGACCAGCCCGAGGTGATCGACGGCAGCGCCGACACCGGCTGGATCGACCGCGTCCGCGCCGAGGGCCGCCTGGTCGCGAACCAGCATTCGGCGATCGCACTGATCGCCGCCGCGATCGACGCCTACGAGGAGCAGGAGCAGGTCGAACAGCAGCGTCTGATGTCGACCGCCTCGGGCGGCCGTCCGCAGGTCCAGCACGACAGCGGTCGTCCGCTCGACCTCAAGCTGCGCGGCGCCACCTACCGGGTCCGCGTCGCGCGGATCGGCGCGCATCGCTTCCGTGTGAGCATCGAGGCAGGTACCGACACCCGCACCGTCGACGTCGAGCTCGAGCGCTTCGACGACCATGCCGCCCAGCTCGTGGTCAACCGTGAACGGTTCCGGCTCGTCACCGACACCCACGGTCCCGTCCACCTCGTCGACGTCGACGGGATCACCCACCGCGTCAGCCGCGACGAGGGCGGCATCGTCCGCTCGCCGGCACCCGCGCTGGTCGTCGCCACTCCGCTGCAGGTCGGCGACGAGGTCGAGGCCGGCGCCCCGGTGCTGGTCCTGGAGGCCATGAAGATGGAGACCGTGTTGCGCGCTCCGGTCCGCTCACGTCTCAAGGAATGTGCGGTGTCCGTGGGCGCACAGGTGGAGACCGGAGCGACGCTGCTGCGGCTCGAACCGCTCGCCGACGAGGACGAAGAAGCTCCGGAGGAAGTCGCGGGCGTCGACATCGAGCTGCCCGTCGAACCCGAGGTCGAGGCCGACGAGCGCACCACCCGTACGCAGGAGGACCTGCGCGCCCAGCTCCTCGGCTACGACGTCGACCCGCACGACCGAACCCGTCTCCTCGACGAGTACCTCGCGGTGCGGCGCGCCGCGATGGCCAGCGGTCGGCGGCCGCTCGCCGACGAGCTCGAACTCATCACCGTGTTCGCCGACATCGCCGAGCTGAGCCAGAACCGGCCGTCCAGCGACGAGCTCGGTGTCGAGCACGTCCACAGTGCGCGCGAGAACTTCCACACGTACCTGCAGAGCCTCGACGTGGAGCGGGACGGCCTGCGCGCCGCCTTCCACGATCAGCTCAGCCGGGCGCTGCGGCACTACGGGGTCACCGAGCTCGACCGGACCCCGGAGCTCGAGGCCGCGGTCTTCCGCATCTTCCTGGCGCTGCAGAACCCGACCGGGTCCGTCACCGTCATCAGCACCCTGCTGCGTGAGTGGCTGCAGGAGCCGACGCCCCGCGACGAGCTGCGCGACGACGTGGGCCCCGCCCTCGACCGCCTGATCGCCGCGACCCAGATGCGCTACCCCGCGATCGCCGACCTCGCCCGTGGCGTCGTCTACGCGTGGTACGGCCAGCCGCTGCTGCTCCGCGATCGTGCCCGCGTCTACAGCAACGTGCGCAAGCAACTCCGCTACCTCGACGAGAACCCGAACGCCGCGGACCGCGACGAGCGCATCGACAACATGGTGCGCAGCACCGAGCCGCTGGTCCGTCTCCTCGGCCAGCGCATCGAGCGGGGTAGCACCGACAACCGGGTGATGCTCGAGGTCCTGACCCGCCGCTACTACGGCAACAAGGGGCTCTCGGACATCCGCAACCACGAGGCCGGTGGCACGACCTTCGTCGTCGCCGACCGCGAGGGCGGCAGCCTGATGTCCGCGGCCGTCGGTTTCGCGGCGCTGCCGTCGGTGCTGGAGGGTCTCGGCAAACTCGCCCGGGGCGCGGCTGCGGTCGACTCGGACATCTATCTCAGCTGGGAGCAGCAGCCGAACGACTTCGACGTGCTGGCCGAGACGCTGCACGAGATCGTCTCCAACGCCTCACTCCCCCCGCAGGTCCACCGCGTCACGATCACCGTGGCCGGCAGCGGCGATGCGCGGATGCACCACCACGTCACCTTCCGGCCGTCCGCGACCGGCATGGCGGAGGAACGACTCATCCGCGGTCTGCACCCGCACATCGCGCAGCGGATGCGGATGGAGCGCCTCCGCAAGTTCGACCTCACCCGGCTCTCCTCGGCCGACGACGAAGAGGTGTACCTCTTCCGTTGTGTCGCAAGGGAGAACCCGTCCGACGAACGGCTCATCGCGTTCGCTCAGGTGCGTGACCTCACCGCGGTCCGCGAACCCGGCGGACGTCTGCTGACGCTGCCCACCGCGGAGGCGACGCTCGCCTCGTGTGCGGACTCGATCCGCCGCGCCCAGCGCGGAGCGGCCCGTCCGTCGAGCACCAACCGCATCGTCCTCTACGTGTGGCCGCCCATCGACGACGACGCGTCGATCCTCGACATGATCGCCGGTCACATCCGCGGTGTCACACAGGGAATCGGCCTCGAAGAGGTCCAGGTGATCGCTCGTCGACGCAATCCCGAGACCAGGGATCTCACCAAGGTGTCGATTCACTTCTCGCTCACCGCGACCGGCGAATTCGACGTCAAGGTCGGGGAACCGTCCGAGACCCCGATCGAGCCCGTCGACGAGTACCGGCAGAAGGTCAAGCGCGCCGCGGCACGCAACACCGTCTATCCGTACGAGTTGGCCGAGATCCTCGGTGCATTCACCGAATACGACCTCGACGCCGAGCATCGTCTCGTCCCGGTCGACCGACCCAAGGGCCGCAACACCGCGGCGATGGTCGCCGGTCTGGTCACCACCCCGACCGAGAAGTTCCCCGAGGGCGTCACCCGCGTGGTCCTGCTCGGCGATCCCACCAAATCGCTTGGTGCGCTGTCGGAACCGGAGTGCAGCCGGGTCATCGCCGCACTCGATCTCGCCGAACAGATGCAGGTGCCGCTCGAGTGGTACGCGCTGTCCTCGGGCGCCCGGATCTCGATGGACTCCGGCACCGAGAACATGGACTGGGTCGCCCGCGCGCTGAAGCGTGTCGTCGAGTACACCCAGGCGGGTGGCGAGATCAACATCGTCGTGGCGGGCATCAATGTCGGTGCGCAGCCGTACTGGAACGCCGAGGCGACGATGCTCATGCACACCAAGGGCATCCTGGTCATGACCCCGGATTCGGCGATGGTCCTCACCGGCAAGCAGTCGCTGGACTTCTCCGGCGGTGTCTCGGCCGAGGACAACTTCGGCATCGGTGGTTACGACCGCGTGATGGGCCCGAACGGCCAGGCGCAGTACTGGGCACCGAATCTCGGTGCGGCACGCGATGTCCTGATGTCCCACTACGAGCACACCTACGTGCTTCCGGGCGAGCGCACCCCGCGTCGTGCGATCACGACCGATCCGTCAGACCGGGACGTCTCCGATTACCCGCACGTGCTCGCCGGCAGCGACTTCACCACGGTGGGTCAGGTCTTCTCGCGGGAACACAACCCGGATCGCAAGAAGCCCTTCGACATCCGCACCGTGATGCGCGCCGTCGCCGACCAGGATCACGTCGTCCTCGAACGCTGGGCCGGCATGGCCGACGCCGAGACGGCCGTCGTGTGTGACGTCCACCTGGGCGGCATCCCGGTGTGCATGCTGGGCATCGAGTCGCGTGAGGTCGCGCGTCGTGGCTACAAGCCGACCGACGGACCCGACACGTACACCGCGGGCACGCTGTTCCCGCAGTCGTCGAAGAAGGCGGCCCGCGCGATCAACGTGGCCAGCGGCAACCGTCCGCTCGTCGTTCTCGCGAACCTGTCGGGCTTCGACGGTTCGCCGGAGTCGATGCGCAAACTGCAGCTCGAGTACGGCGCCGAGATCGGCCGAGCGATCGTCAACTTCCGCGGCCCGATCGTGTTCTGCGTGATCTCGCGCTATCACGGCGGTGCGTTCGTGGTGTTCTCGAAGGCGTTGAACCCGAACATGACCGTGCTGGCCATCGACGGTTCGTTCGCGTCCGTGCTCGGCGGTGCGCCCGCGGCCGCGGTCGTGTTCGCCGGTGAGGTCGCCAAGCGCGTCGCCGCCGATCCTCGCGTCCGCGAGCTCGAGGCGACCGTCGCCGAGTCGTCCGGTACCGATCGCTCGAGCCTTAACGCGGAACTCGCCGACATCCGGCAGTCCGTTCGTGCCGAGAAGATCAGCGAGATCGCCGCCGAGTTCGACAAGGTGCACAGCATCCAGCGGGCCGTCGAGGTCGGTTCGGTCGACGCGGTCATCGGTGCCGAGGAGCTGCGTCCGCGGATCATCGGGGCGATCGAGAACTCCCCGGCGTGGGGCAAGACGGACTCGCATGCCGTGAGTTCCTGACCCTCTGAGTCCTGAACTCTCAGCACAATCGCCACCTCCGGCGGACTCGCCATCAGTAGACGGCGAACCGCCCGGGGGTGGCGATTGTCGTATGTGGGCGTGTGATCAGTTGGTTCTTCTTGCGGGCGGGACGTTCGTCCTCCCGGCGTGTTCTGCGTGCCATGGATGTCTCCTGAGGTCGTGGTTCACCAGCTGGACTTGTGGATACCGGGCAACTCTCCGCGATGAGCGAGTTCGCGGAACCGCACACGGGAGAGACCGGCTCCGATGTATCCGCGCGTTCTACCGGTCCTCCTGGAAATCGACGTGGGCGCGGGCGATCGGGTCGTACTTGCGGAGCACCAAGCGGTCCGGGTCGTTGCGGCGGTTCTTCCGGGTCACGTAGGTGTATCCGGTACCGGCCGTGGACCGGAGCTTGACGATGGGCCGGATCTCGTTGCGCGCCATCAGATCTTCTCTCCTCGAGCGCGCATCGTGCGCAACACGGACTCGATGCCGTACCTGTCGATGGTCGAGATCCCCTTCGTACTCACCCGGAGGGTGATGTACCGGCCCTCGCTGGGGACGAAGTACCGCTTGCGCTGGATGTTCGGGTCCCAGCAACGCGACGTACGTCGATGGGAGTGCGAGACCTGTTTGCCGAAGCCCGGTTCACGGCCGGTGACCTGGCACCGTCGAGACATGACGTCCTCCTTATTGACAATGATTGGCATTAGTGTCGCGGCCACGGTACCGTCGACCTCACGTAAATGGAAATGATTCTCAATAGCCAGGAGTGTTGCCGTGTTCGAGCCCGACGCCGCCGACGGTCAGATGCGCCACCTGCCGGCCGACATCCGGACGCCAGTCGTCCTGGTGACCGGCCTCGACCGGCCCGTCCTCTCGCGGATCGGCGACGCGCTGGAGGCCGACGCCGGAACGGTGCAGGTCCATCACGATCTGCGACACGTCGGCGAGGGCCGGGTGGTGCGAACACTGAGCTGGCGGGAGGCCGATGGTCGGCGGCGCGACGGGGTCACCGTGATCGAACTCGCCCACGGCTGTGTGTCGTGCACGCTGCGGGAGGACCTGCTTCCCCTGCTTCGGCGTCTTCATCGGCGATCGTCGGTGCGGCGCATCGTGCTCACGCTCGACCCGATTCTGGAGCCCGAACGGGTGGCCTGGTCCATCGAGCACGTCATCGTCGACGGCATGTCCGGCATCCCGGCGGCACCGGCAGCACTGGACGTACGGGGCGATTCCACGATCACCGCTGTGGCAGAACAGGATTGGCTGGATTCCGCGACGGGCGACCGCATCCTCGGCGAGGTATTGCCCGTCCCGCCCGACGACGAGCGCACACTGGCACAGGTCGCGGTCGGTCAAGTCGCCTTCGCGGACGCCCTCGTCGTCGCCGGAACGGATCCCAGCACTCGGGACGCCTGGGAATCCGCTCGTCTCATGGCCGTCCTCAAGCGGCTGGCACCGCAGGCGCCGATGATGTTCGAGCTGCCGGAACGCCCGGTCAGTCCCCTGCTGATGGAGCAGCTGGTCACCGCGATCCCGCGATCCTCGCGCCGGGGGCGCATCGACGGACCACACGACCCGCTCCTCGCCGATCAGCCCTCCCTCGACCCTGATTGCGGTGTCACCTGGATGGAGTTCACCGCCGACCGGCCACTCCATCCCGGTCGCCTGCACGACGCGATCGATTCCCTTCTCGACGGCGTGGTCTGCGCCCGTGGGCGGCTGTGGCTCGCCACGCAATCCGGCGAGGCGTTGTGGCTGGAGTCGGCCGGCGGCGGTCTGCGCGTCGCACCCGGAGGACGCTGGCTGGCCGAGATGGACGACGACGAACTCACGCAGGTCACACCTGAGCGGCGCGCACTCGGCGCGCTGCGCTGGGACGACGACCACGGCGATCGCCATTCGTCGTTGGTCGTGCTCGTCCACCGCGGCGTCCCGGACGACATCGCCGATGCATTACGCAACGCCTGCGTGAACGACGTCGAATTCGCTGCCGGACAGGAGTTCTGGTCAACGTTCGACGATCCTTTCGGACGGTTCCACGCAGACCCCTGCGACGACGTCGACGACATCGTTGTCCCGATGGCCGACAGTCCCATGACCGGGGATCCATCCGACAACTGACCCGGCGACCACGACCACGTGGAGCGACGGAAATGTGTACCCGCTCATCGTCATCGACGTCACCAGCGACTCGCACCCCTTCTACACCGGGTGTCCACCATCCCCGACGTCGCGGGGGCGGGCCGAGAAGTTCCGGCGCCGGTATCCACATCTGGACCGGTGACGTATCGCCGATCCTCAGGCATGGTGGAGAGATGGCGGACAACGAGCAGCCCGACTGGACGACCACCGAAGCCGACCTGAAGGCCGACCCCGACATGCCCGAGCAGCCCGGCGAACGAGACGGCCCGGGGTCGGTGTTCCCCTCGGCCGACGACACCCCGATCGGTGAGACCAAGCGCATCGCGGAGGAGAAGGCCACCTACGACGCGGCGCCAGCCGATGCCGATTCGAGCAGGGATCATGCGGTCGGCGGATCGGAGGGGACTGCCGATGGCCAGTGAACGACGCACCATCGTGCTGACAGGTGCCAGCGACGGGATCGGTGCCGTCGCGGCCCGCGCGCTGGCCGGGCCCTCGACGAATCTGGTGATCGTCGGACGGTCCCCACGGAAACTCGCGCCGATCGCCGCCGAAACCGGTGCGACTCCGTTCACCGCCGACTTCGCCGATCTCTCCGAGGTGCGTGAGCTGGCCACTCAGATCGTCGGCACCGTCGACTCCATCGACGTCCTGATGAACAACGCCGGTGGGACGTTCTCGCCGTCGATGCGGACCGCAGACGGACACGAGCCGAACTTCCAGATCAATCACCTCGCGCCGTTCCTGCTGACCAATCTGCTGCGCGACCGACTGGCCGCCGGCGGTCCGTCGCTGGTCCTGAACACCTCGAGCGTCGGCAATCTCGCCGGGAGTGTGGATCTCGACGACCTGGACTTCGAGCGACGCAGGGCATTCGGCGGACGAACCTACGGCACCGCGAAGCTGATGAACATCCTGTTCACCCGCGGCATCGCGCAGCGCTGGACAGATGACAAGATCTATTCCGCCGCAGTGCATCCCGGTCCGGCGGCGACCAGTTTCGGTCGGGACTCGCGACTCGTCGGCCTGGCCTACCGATCCCCGCTTGCCAAGCTGGTGACCATCACACCGGAGCAGGGCGCCGCACCACTCATCGCACTCGCCGAGCGCGGCGCGGATCCGTCGGTCAACGGCGTCTATTTCAGCCGCCACAAGCCGAACGGACGCGAGAACCGTCAGGCACACGACCAGAGGCTCATCGACGGCCTGTGGGAGAAGTCGGCGGAACTGACCGGGCTCACCTGACCCGCTGACGGGTCATCCCAACCGAAGGAGAGCAAGATGACACACAACATTCTCTTCGTCATGACCGGCGCCGATGCGTGGACGCTGAACGACGGATCGAGTCACAAGACCGGATTCTGGGCCGAGGAGGCGGCGGCGCCCCTCGAGGTCTTCCGCAAGGCCGGCTACTCGGTGACCGTCGCAACGCCGGGCGGCGTGCGTCCACCGGTCGACGAGGGCAGCCTCAGTCCCGACGCGGTCGGCTCCGCGGAACGCGCCGACGAGATCCGGAATGTGGTCGAGACCGCGCCCGAACTCCAAAAACCCATCGCGCTGTCCGACGTGAAGATCGCCGATTACGACGCCGTATTCGTGCCCGGCGGCCACGGACCGATGGAGGATCTCGCAGTGGACGCCGATGCCGGCGCGCTCCTCATCGCCGCCGACCAGGCCAAGAAGACGATCGGCATCGTCTGTCACGGACCCGCGGTCCTGCTGGCCGCGAAGGGCGAGGACGGCGCGAACGTCTTCTCCGGCCGCACCGTCACATGCTTCGGCAATGCCGAGGAGCAGCAGGCCGGGTTGGCCGACAAGGCACCCTGGCTGCTCGAGGACCGGCTCACGCACGAGGGCTTCAAGGTCACCCTCGGACTGCCGTGGACCGTGCACACCCAGGCCGACGGCAACCTGCTCACCGGGCAGAACCCGGCGTCGTCGGAGAAGCTGGCGCACGAGGTCGTGCAGCGGGTGAAAAAGATGGCGGAGGAGTCGGCGTAGCGCCGGTCAGGCCGGTAACAGCCCCGTGACGAGCGCATCGACGATGTCGTCGATGCGCTCGTCGGGCAAGAGCGGTCCGGTGAGCTGATCGAGGATCAGCCCGTCCACCGCGTAGTGAAAGAGCGCGATCTCCCGCGCCGATCCGGGCAGGCCGGCCTGCTCGTTGAAGGCCACGTCACCGGCGAACCCGGTATGACGCCACGTGCCGATGATCTCGGCGACCTCGGGTCGTCGGATGCCCTCGAGCCGTAGTTCGATCAGCGCGATCGTCACGTCGCGATTGGCAAGAAGCCGTTCGACGATGTTGCGCAGATACTCGGCGAAGAGCTTCTGACTCGGCGGCCGGCCGGCGCGCTCGGCAATGAATTCGTCACTGGGCGCGAGACGCTCACCGATGCGCTCGACCAGCCCGTGGAGGAGCGCTGCCCGGTTCCGGAAGTAGTTCGTCGTCGTGCCCTGCGGAACGCCCGCCTCCCGATCCACTGCACGGTGCGTGAGTCCCCGTGCGCCCGCTGTCGCGAGCACCGTCAGTCCGGCGTCGGCGAGTGCGCGGCGTCGTTCGTCGTTTCGGGCCATGGCAAAAACGATAGCGCGAACCACTACAGCTGTTGTACATTCCTAACCACTACATCTGAAGTGATTGGAGTGAGCATGCGAGAACTCGTGTACTACGTGGCGGTGAGCCTCGACGGGTACATCGCGGGACCGGACGGACAGTTCGACGCCTTCCTCGTCGAGGGCGACCACATGACCGGCATCAACGAGCGCTTCCCCGACACGATCCCCACCGACTACGCATCAGCCCTCGGCATCGACCAGAGCGGCGGTGGCTTCGACACCGTCCTCATGGGAGCCAACACCTACGCCGTCGGACTGCCGGAAGCTCCGAGTCCGTACCGGCACCTCGACCAGTACGTGTTCACCCATCACCCGATGCAACCGGTCGACGGGGTGACATTCACGGACCGGGATCCCGTCGAGCTGGTGCGGGAACTCAAGCCCCGGGAGGGCAAGGACATCTGGTTGTGCGGCGGCGGATCCCTGGCGACGCAGTTGGCCGCCGAGATCGACCGACTGGTGCTCAAGCAGCAACCGCTGCTGTTCGGCAACGGCACCCCGTTGTTCGCGCCGGGGTCGTATGCGCCGGGTCGGTTCGAACGGGTCAGCAGCCGGGAGTTCGAGACCGGGGTGACGTTCACGGAGTACGTCCGCGCGTGACCCGCTCACATTCTCCGTGTGCGCGAAACCAAAACGCACCACCGGGGTCCGGTGGTGCGTTGCGGTTCTTTCAGTGGTGGAGCCTAGGAGATTCGAACTCCTGACATCTGCCTTGCAAAGGCAGCGCTCTACCAACTGAGCTAAGGCCCCGTGCCGACCGAGAACAGGTCGACGGGTGCGAATCGGAAGTCCGAAAACTTCGGTGTCGCAGTGGGCCTAGGAGGACTTGAACCTCCGACCTCTTCGTTATCAGCGAAGCGCTCTAACCGCCTGAGCTATAGGCCCTTGAACCGAGAAGTGAGGTTACCCGACGGATCCCCGACCAGCCAAAACGGCTGGTCAGGGGCTCGACTCAGTCGAGGTCCGCGAGGGTCACCTCGGCGCCGCCGACGAGGTCGGCACAGATGTTGTAGATGTAGCTGCCGACCGTCGCGATGGCTGTCAGCAGGATGGCGTTGATGGCCCCCAGCAGGGCCGCCACGCCGAAAACGGTGCCGGCTCCGATGACATCCCCGGCGGAGCTCGATTCGTCCGCCACGAGCGTTCCGAAGCTGTTGTTGACCTGATCCCAGATACCCATGCCGTCGAAGATCAGGTACAGCACGGCGATGGCGATCATCCAGATGAAGAACCCGACGAACGACAGCACCGCGGCGATCTTGAAGGTCGCCCACGGATCGATCCGGCGCAGTTGCACCGCCGCGCGCAGAGCCGTGCCGGCTCCGACCTGACGCGGAGCCGACCGCGGAGGAACCTTCGCCGGCGCAACGGCCGGCGGCGCCTCCGGCGGACGCTTCAGATCGGCCGTGTGGTGGATCTGATCGAGATCGGGCAGATCCTGTCCGGGCAGGTTCTCCCGGTCGATCGTGCTCGTCGGCGACTCGACGAAACCGGGCTCGTCGGTCGCGACGGCCGAACCCGGTCGCCGTGGACTGTCGAGCTTGGTGACGGGAGCCTGCTGGCCGCTCATGCTGGCGGCGGCGGTGCCGCTGTTGGTCACGATGCCGCGCGGCGGCGGGCCGCCACGGTGATCCTGCGGCGGGCCGCTTCGATTCTCCTGCGGCCGGCCGTCGCGATTGTCCTGTGCGTTCGGGCGCGAGTCGTCCTCACGCCCGAACGCCTCGGTCGGCGCGGAGCCCGACGAATCCTCGACCGGTCCACGCTGCCACGGCGGCACCAGCCCACCGGTCGGTGTGCCCGAACCGGGACCGGACGGGCGCCCGTTCTTTTCCTGGTTCGGCTCGTTCGGTGTGCTCACAGGCAATCCCTCACTCTGGCGTCACTGCCGATGGACATCGACGCGTCGGGTCACTTTCTACCGTCACCGACTGGTCGGCTGCACGTGTTCTCAACCCTAACGCCTACTCCGAGGCGTCCGTCTCCTCCGGCTCGTCGGCGTTGCGGGCGATCGCGATGACGGTGGTGCCCTCGTCGAGGTTCATCAGACGCACACCCTTGGTCTGGCGTCCCGCCTTGCGGACCTGCTTCGCCGCGGTGCGGATGACACCGCCGCCCGAGGTGATCGCGTACAGCTCCGAGTCGTCGTCGACGATGAGCGCGCCGATGAGTTCACCGCGCCGACGGTCGTGGGCGATGGTGAGCACACCCTTGCCGCCACGGCCCTGGACGGGGTAGTCGTCCATACCGGTGCGCTTGGCGTAACCACCCGACGTCGCGACGAGCAGGTAGGTGTCCTCGCGAACCACGTTGAGCGACAACAGGGTGTCGTCGGCGTTGAACCGCATGCCCTGGACACCCGACGTCTGCCGGCCCATCGGACGCAAGGCCTCGTCGTCGGCGTGGAAGCGGATCGACTGACCCTTCTGCGACACGAGCAGCAGATCGTCGTCGGCACTGCACAGCTGGGCGCCGACCAGTTCGTCCTCACCGCGCAGGTTGATCGCGGCGATGCCGCCGGAGCGGTTGGAGTCGAAGTCGACGAGCTTGGACTTCTTCACCAGACCGTTGCGGGTGGCGAGCACCAGGTACGGCGCGTCCTCGTAGGTCTTGAGCTGGATGACCTGCGCGATGCGTTCCTCCGGCTGGAAGGCCAGCAGGTTGGCGACGTGCTGGCCGCGTGCGGTGCGGTTGGCCTCGGGCAGCTCGTAGGCCTTCGCCCGATAGACCCGGCCCTTGGTGGTGAAGAACAGGATCCAGTCGTGTGTCGAGCACACGAAGAAGTGCTTGACGATGTCGTCCTGCTTGAGACCCGCGCCCTGGACGCCCTTGCCGCCGCGACGCTGGCTGCGGTAGAGGTCGGTCTTGGTGCGCTTGGCGTAGCCGGTCTCGGTGATCGTGACGACGACGTCCTCGCGCGCGATCAGATCCTCGTCGCTGACATCACCGTCGGCGGCGATGATCTTGGTGCGGCGCTCGTCGCCGTACTTCTCCACGACCTCCTTGAGCTCGTCACGCACGATGGCGCGCTGACGCTCCGGCTTGTCGAGGATGTCCTTGTAATCGGCGATCTCGAGCTCGATCTCGGCGAGTTCGTCGACGATCTTCTGACGTTCCAACGCCGACAGGCGACGCAGCTGCATCGCCAGGATGGCGTCGGCCTGGATCTCGTCGATGTCGAGCAGCTCGATGAGGCCGGTGCGCGCGGTGTCGGTGTTGGCCGACCGGCGGATCAAGGCGATCACTTCGTCAAGCGCGTCAAGGGCTTTCACCAGACCGCGCAGGATGTGTGCGCGTTCCTCGGCCTTGCGCAACCGGTACCGCGTGCGCCGTACTATGACGTCGATCTGGTGCGCCACGTAGTAGCGGATCATCTGGTCGAGACGAAGGGTGCGCGGCACCCCGTCGACGATGGACAGCATGTTGGCGCCGAAGCTGGTCTGCAGCTGGCTGTGCTTGTACAGGTTGTTCAGCACGACCTTGGCCACCGCGTCACGACGCAGCGTGACCACGATGCGCATGCCGACGCGGTCCGAGGACTGGTCCTCGATCCGGCTGATGCCCTTGAGCTTTCCTTCGTTGACCTGCTCGGCGATCGACTGGATGAGGTTGTCCGGGTTGACCTGGTAGGGCAACTCGGTGACCACCAGCGTGGTGGTGCCCTTGTTCTCCTCGATGTCGACGACGCTGCGCATGCGGATGCTGCCGCGACCGGTGGTGTAGGCGTCCTTGATCCCCTGGCTGCCGACAATCAGTCCGGCCGTGGGGAAATCGGGTCCCTTGATGCATTCCATGCAGGCGGCGAGGGTGGTCTCGTCGTCGGCGTCGTGGTTCTCCAGGGCCCAGAACACCGCGTCGGCAACCTCATTGAGGTTGTGCGGCGGCATGTTGGTGGCCATACCGACGGCGATACCGCCGGATCCATTGATCAGCAGGTTGGGGATCCGCGCGGGCAGGACCGTCGGCTCATTGGTCTTGCCGTCATAGTTCGGCGTGAAATCGACTGTCTCCTCGCCGATGTCACGCAGCATCTCCATGGCGAGCGGGGTCAGGCGGGCCTCGGTGTAACGCATGGCGGCCGCGCCGTCGTTGCCGCGGGAACCGAAGTTGCCCTGTCCGTCGATGAGCGGATAACGCATCGACCACGGCTGGGCGAGACGCACCAGGGCGTCATAGATCGCCGTGTCGCCGTGGGGATGGTAGTTACCCATCGTCTCCGCAACGGGTTTCGCCGACTTCACGTAGCTGCGGTCGGGTCGGAAACCGGCATCGAAGGATGCGTACAGAAGTCGGCGATGCACCGGCTTCAGGCCGTCGCGCACCTCGGGGAGCGCGCGGCCCACGATCACGCTCATCGCGTAATCGATGTAGCTCTTCTGCATCTCCTGGCCGAGATCGACAGGTTCGATGCGGTCGCCTTCACCGCCGGCGGGCGGCAGGGTGGTGTCAGTCATTGTGGTTTCTTTCTCCGATCACTGCGAACTCAATCGATCCGTGATCAGACATCAAGGAAACGAACGTCTTTCGCGTTACGGGCGATGAAGCTTCGACGTGCGGCGACGTCCTCACCCATGAGGATGGAGAACAGTTCGTCGGCGGCAGCGGCGTCGTCGAGCGTCACCTGGCGGAGGACGCGCACCGCCGGATCCATGGTGGTCTCCCACAGTTCCTTGGCATTCATCTCGCCGAGACCCTTGTAGCGCTGGATGCCGTCGTCGCTGTTGATCTTCTTTCCGGCCGCACGGCCCGCCTCGAGCAGGCCGTCGCGCTCGCGATCGGAGTAGGCGAACTCCGGAGCCGACTTCTGCCACTTGAGCTTGTACAGCGGCGGCTGCGCCAGGAACACGTGACCGTGCTCGATGAGCGGACGCATGAAACGGAACAGCAGCGTCAGCAGCAGCGTCGAGATGTGCTGGCCGTCCACGTCGGCGTCGGCCATCAGCACGATCTTGTGATAGCGCAGCTTGGAGATGTCGAATTCGTCGTGGATGCCGGTGCCGAAGGCGGTGATGATCGACTGGACCTCGGCGTTCTTGAGGACGCGATCGATACGGGCCTTCTCGACGTTGATGATCTTGCCGCGCAGCGGGAGGATCGCCTGGTACATCGAATCGCGACCGGACTTGGCGCTACCGCCGGCCGAGTCGCCCTCCACGATGTAGACCTCGCACTTGGTCGGGTCGTTGCTGCGGCAGTCGGCGAGCTTGCCGGGGAGGCCGCCGATGTCGGTTGCGGTCTTGCGGCGCACCATCTCTCGTGCACGACGCGCCGCCATGCGGGCCTGTGCGGAGTCGGCGGCCTTCTTGATGATGATCTTGGCCTCGGCGGGATTCGCCTCGAACCAGTGACCCAGGTGCTCGTTGCAGGTGCGCTGGACGAAGCCCTTGATCTCGGTGTTGCCGAGCTTGGTCTTCGTCTGGCCCTCGAACTGCGGATCGGCGACCTTCACCGAGATCACCGCGGCGAGACCCTCGCGGATGTCGTCGCCGGTGAGCTTGCCGTCCTTCTCCTTGATCAGCTTCTTCTCGAGCGCGTACTTGTTGACCGTGCTGGTCAGCGCCGCACGGAAGCCCTCTTCGTGGGTGCCGCCCTCATGGGTGTTGATCGTGTTGGCGAAGGTGTGCACCGACTCCGAGTAACCGGCGTTCCACTGCATCGCGATCTCGACCTCGTGCCCCTCGCCCTTGGCGTTGAACCCGATGACGGTGGTGTGGATCGACTGCTTGGTGCGGTTGAGGTGCTTGATGTAGTCGACGAGCCCGTCCGGGTAGTGGTACGTGCGCGTCTTCGGCTTCGCCGCGGCCGCGGCCTTCTCGGTCTCGGTCTTGACCGTCTCGGCGACCTCGGTGGTCGGGGCGGCCTCGTCGTCGCCGTTGGCATCGCCCGGCGCCTCGACGGCCTGGGGTCGCTGGTCGGTCAGCGTGATGGTCAGACCCTTGTTGAGGAAGGCCATCTCCTGCAGACGCCGCGCCACGGTCTCGGCGTTGAACCGGGTGGTCTCGGTGAAGATCTCCGGGTCCGGCCAGAACCGCACCGTCGTACCGGTCTTACGGGTGGCGTCGCCCTTCTCCAGGGGACCCGGCTTGGCGTAGGAGTAGGTCTGCTCCCAGTTGAAGCCGTCGTTCGCGATCTCGAGCTCGACCTTGGTCGACAGCGCGTTGACCACCGAGATGCCGACGCCGTGCAGACCACCGGACACCGCGTAGGCATCGGAGTCGAACTTGCCGCCGGCGTGCAGCTGGGTCATGACGACCTCGACGGTGGGAACGCCGGTCCGGTGCATGCCGGTCGGGATGCCACGACCGTCGTCGACGACCTGGACGCCGCCGTCCTCGAGGAGCGTGACGTCGACGCGGCTTGCGAAGCCGGCCATCGCCTCGTCGACCGAGTTGTCGACGACCTCCCAGATCAGATGGTGCAGGCCGCGTTCACCGGTGGAACCGATGTACATGCCGGGCCGTTTGCGGACGGCTTCCAAACCTTCGAGGATGTTGATCGAGTCGGCGCCGTACTCTGACGGCTTCTTCTTGCTCTTCTTGGGTCCGGTGTCGTTGGTGTCGGCCACGAGGTGCGTCCGCTCCTGTTCTGCTCATCGGCGGATCCCAGGTACCCGGTATCCGTCGTCGATCTACTCGACCAGGGGGCGGGCAGGGCGATGCGCACACAGGAATGCCCGGGACTTCCCGGGTTGCCTGAAGGCGACGGTCGATCTGCCGTTTGTGGTCCCCTGTCGGGACAACTCCTCACAGTGTACTGCCTGACTTGCCCAGGAACGTGCATCCGGGGCCGCTAACAGGCCCTCAGATCGATTATTTTGGACAGAGCCCGGTTCGATCGTGGCCTGGGGAGGAAAATCGGCTCACGGGGCGCATCGACTAGTAATGTGCGGTCGAGTCTGCTAGGCCCGGCTCACCCGTAGGTGTCACGGGGGCCCCTCCCCCGCACATGTCGCTCGCCTTTTCGCCACGACGGCCCCTTGGGCCCGCTGATGCGCAGGGACTTCACCACGCCGTCGCCGACCGCCGCCGCGATCTTCGCCAGGATCTGCGACTGCACGTACCGCAGCTGCGTCGCCCACGCGGTGGACTCGGCCTGCACGTGAAGTACGTTGTCCCGCAATTCAATCGGCTTCGCATGTGCGGCGATGTCGGCGCCCACGATCGTATCCCACATCCCGAACAGGGTGCCCTCGCCGATCTTCTCCTGCCAGCCGCGGTCCTTGGCCAGGCCGCCGACGAGACGACCGAACGGCTGGGGATCCCGCGCGTCCGGCCCCGACCCCGACCATCGCTTACGGCTCTGCGCACCCCTGGGTGTCCGGCGGACCGGAGACGCTCGACCGCGTCCCACCGACTTCCCGGCCGCGCGCGCCGCGGCGCGCGCCTCCTCGAGGGCCTTGCGGGCACGTTCGTATCCGCCGAGTTCGCCCGGCTCGATCGGCCGGTTCGACGGCTCCCCCGCCGCGTCGGGACGCGACCCGTGTGTTTCGTCACTCATCGGAGACCCCACTCACCGGTTCCTCGACCCGCTCGGTCACCGCATCCGTGTCGTCCCCGACGATCGTGGAGCGACGACCGTCCTCGTCGTCGAGGACGTCGACGAAGATGCGGCGACCACCGATCTCGGTCGGGATGTCATCGGCGACGGCGGCGGTGATCAGCAACTGCTCCGCGCCGGCGGTGAACTCCACGAGCTTCTCCCGACGCTTCACGTCGAGTTCGGCGAAGACGTCGTCGAGCATGATGACCGGCTCGATGCCCTCGGCGCGCGTCAACTCGACGGATCCGAGCCGCAACGCCAGCGCCAACGACCACGATTCACCGTGGGAGGCAAAGCCTTTCGCCACATCAGCGCCGAGGACGATGTCGATGTCGTCGCGGTGTGGTCCAACCAGGCACATACCTCGCTCGATCTCTTTGTCGCGCAGTTCGCCCAGTCGCGCGGCGAGGACCTCACTGATCGACTCGGCCGTGGCGGTGTCGAACTCGACCCCGCCGGCAGGCCGGTAGCGCAGCGTCGCCGGCCGTGAATGCGGCGCGATCGAGGCGTAGGACCGGGTGAAATGAGGTTCCAGTTCGGCCAGGACCTGCAACCGTGCGGCGGTCACCTGACCGCCGAGATCCGCGAGCTGGCCGTCCCAGACATCGAGGGTGCTGATGACCGAGTCGGCCTGGTCCCCGCCTCGACGCAGGGCCGCGGCCGCCGTCTTGAGCAGTGCCGACCGCTGTCGCAGCACCCGGTCGTAGTCGGCACGCGCGGCCACCCAGCGGGGACCGCGCTGCGCCACGAGTTCGTCGATGAAGCGTCGACGATCGCTCGGATCCCCACGGACCAGCGACAGATCTTCCGGGGCGAACAGCACGGTGCGCAGGATCCCGAGCAGATCGCGGGAGCGACGGGCCGGACTGCGGTTGATCGACGCCTTGTTGGCGCCTTCGGCGTTGATGCGCAGCTCCACCGTCAGTTCCCGGCCGTCGTTCTCGACGGTGGCGGTGACCAGAGCCGACGCGGATCCGGAGTGCACCAGCGGGGCGTCGGAACTCACCCGATGGGACCGCAGGGTCGCCAGGTAGAACAACGCCTCGAGCAGGTTGGTCTTGCCGAAGCCGTTCCGGCCGGTGAAGACCGTCGGGCCGGGCCGCAGATCGAGGTCCACAGCCCGCCACGAGCGGAAATCCCTCAGGTGCAGCTCACGAACGAACACTGTCGGTTGCGGTGATCGGCTGGGTGCGTGGTGCGGGTCAGCCCGGCAGGCGGACCGGCATCAGCAGGTAGCTGAACGCGCTCTCGGGGGCCACGAAGGCGCCGGATTCGTCGGCGACCGGATCCTCGCCGCTGGCCGGGCGCAGAACCGCCGGACGGCTCGGGGTGGTGAAACCGAAGTCGACGCTGTCGGCGTTGATCGCCGACAGCCCGTCCTGCAGGTAACCCGGGTTGAACGCAATGGTCAGCGGCTCGCCGCGGAACGACACCGGCAACTCTTCCTCGGCCTTGCCCGCTTCGTCGCCACCGGCGGTGAGCAGCACGGATCCCTCGGTGAACTCCATCCGGACCTGGGCGCCCCGCTCGGCGACCAACGCGACACGGCGGATCGCCTCGATCAGCGGAGCGCTGTCGATGGTCGCCACCGCGGTGTGGCTGGCGGGCAGCAGCTGACGGAACTTCGGGAACTCTGCGTCGAGCAGACGCGTGGTGGTCTTCTTGGTCTCGCCCAGAATGCCCAGGATGCCGTCGGATCCGATGGCGGCACCGGCGCCGAAAGCCAGCGAGACCACGCCGGTACCCTCCGCGCCGGCGGTCTTGGCACTCTCCGAAAGCGTCTTGGCCGGGACGAGAACCGCGCCCTTGGTATCGGGGTCCGAAGGCTCCCACTGCAATTCGCGCACCGCGAGGCGGAAACGGTCGGTGGCCGCGAGGACCACTGAGTTGCCCTCGATCTCCACTCGCACGCCGGTCAGCATCGGCAGGGTGTCGTCCTTGCCGGCCGCGACGGCCACCTGGGAGATCGCCTCGGCGAACAGCTGCGACGGGATGGTGCCGGTGATCGACGGGACGTCGGGCAGCTGCGGGTAGTCCTCGACCGGCATCGTCGGCAGGGAGAACTTGGCGCTACCGCAGGTGATCGCGACGCGGGAACCGTCGAGGGTCACGTCGACGGGCTTGTTGGGCAGCGCCTTGGTGATGTCGGCCAGCAGACGACCGGACACCAGCACCTGGCCGGGCTCGGCGACCTCGGCGCCCAGGTTCTCCTGGGCCGAGACCTCGTAGTCGAATCCGGAGACGGTCAGACCGGTCTCGCCGACGTTGAGCACCACGCAACCCAGGACCGGTACCGGCGGACGAGAGGGCAGGCTTCGAGCGACCCAGGCGACGGAATCAGCGAACTCGTCACGTGCGACACGGAACTTCATGCTGGGAGGTTGCCCTTCTCTCTCGTGCGGATCGTCGGCATGCCGAAGCCGAAACGGCGGCATGGTCGATCACGTCCCACTTCCGGGAATCCCACTGTAGAACGCCACCGCCGATGCCGGGATGGTTGGGGCCAAGTCAGTCCGTCCGCGACGGCGGGGGCGCTCGGCCCGCGGATGGGTGTTGTGCACAGCCCTTCTTACAAAAGATTTCTCTTTAGAGAGGGATCCATCTCAGTAATAGGAACTGTGGAATCTGTGGACAACCGTGCCATCGGGCCAGTCGGACGGGGTACGCGGGTGTGTATGACCGGTGGACTGTCGTTGAGCCGAATCCCAAGAGTTTGTGGAGAAAACTTGTTGTTCGCGCGGCGTCCACCGACAGTGCACAAGTCTGCCCCTGTTATCCCAAGCCGGTGCACAGCCTTCGGACGCCGAAATCTGTCGTTCGTGATGGCCTGTCGAGTGCGGGAGGACACAGAAACTACGACGCGCGAGTCTCGACCCGGGGAGCAGAGTTGGGGTTCCGAGCGGCCGGGGGTGACCTCGATACGCAGCCGGCGACAGATCCCTCGCGGGCAGTCCTCGGCATGTGCCGACAGACGACACGCGCCTCCCGGGCCCGAGGGCACGAGAGGCGCGTGGAAAGCGGAGAAGAGAAGGAGCCCGCTCAGCCCACCGCACGCTGCTTGATACGCGCGGTGAGCTCCTGGACGTGGTCGTAGACCTTGCGCCGCTCGGCCATCTCCTTGCGGATCTTGCGCTCGGCGTACATGACGGTCGTGTGGTCCCGGTCGAAGGTCTCACCGATCTTGGGCAACGACAGGTCGGTCAGCTCGCGGCACAGGTACATCGAGATCTGACGTGCCTGGGCGATGGACCGGGTCTTGCCGGGGCCGCGCAGTTCCTCGAGCGAGACGTCGAAGTACTCGGCGGTGATCGCCAGGATGCTGGCGGCACTGACCTCGAGGGTGCCCGAGTTCGGCAGCAGTGCCTGGAGAACGACGTCCGCGAGGGACTTGTCGAGAGCGGCGTCGTTGAGCGAGGCGAAGGCCGTCACGCGGATCAGCGCACCCTCGAGTTCGCGGATGTTGCGTTCGATCTTCGACGCGATGAGCTCGAGAACGTCGTCGGGCACGGCGATGTTGTCCATCTGCGCCTTCTTGCGCAGGATGGCGATACGGGTCTCCAGATCCGGCGGCTGAACGTCGGTGATCAGCCCCCACTCGAACCGGGTCCGTAGCCGATCTTCAAGTGTTGCAAGCTGTTTCGGCGGACGGTCGGACGAGATGACAATCTGCTTGCTGGCGTTGTGGAGCGTGTTGAAGGTGTGGAAGAACTCTTCCTGGATACCTTCTTTTCCGACCAGGAACTGGATGTCGTCGACGAGCAGCACGTCGACGTCGCGATAGCGACGCTTGAACGCCACCCGTCGGTCGTCGCGCAGCGAGTTGATGAAGTCGTTGGTGAATTCCTCGGTCGAGACGTACTTGACGCGCATCCCGGGGAACAGACGCTGGGCGTAGTGCCCGGCCGCGTGGAGCAGGTGGGTCTTGCCCAGCCCCGACTCTCCCCAGATGAACAGCGGGTTGTACGCCCGGGCCGGGGCCTCGGACACCGCGACCGCCGACGCATGCGCGAAGCGGTTCGACGCACCGATGACGAAAGTGTCAAAGGTGTACTTGGGGTTCAGGTTTGCGCCGGAGGGAGACGGCGTGGTCGTCGGCCGCTCGGCGAAGTACGAGGCCCAGTCGCCCGACGGCCTCCCGGTGTCGGCGCCCGGTGTCTGTCCGGTACCGGGAGTGGCCGGGAATCCGGCACCGATGGCCGCACCCGGCACCGCGGAGTAGTCGGACGCGACCGCCGCGCCGTTGACCGCGCGGGGTTCGGGAGCGGCCGGATCCGGTACGGGTTCGTCGTTGCGCGGGGTCGCGATGCGGACACCGAGATCGACCGGCTCATTGAGGTGACGACTCAGGACCGAACGGATGGTCTCCCGCAGATTCCGCTCGATCTGCTCCTGGACCAGAGCGGTCGGCACGGTGAGAAGAGCGAAACCCTCAGTGAGTGTGAGGGGACGAACCAGTGACAGCCACGCCTTCTGCTGGCGTGTCAGTGGTTCATGGTCACGTGCGGCTTCGTCGTCGTTGAGTTCGGCGACGACCTGCTGCCACACCTCACCGAATGTGTCGCGGTCTGAAGTCACGGGGCTGGCCTCCTGACCCGGAAAACTACCAGCGTTGACGAGGGCCGGGGCACCCACGTCATCAACCGCATCTCTCCACAGAGTTATCCACACCTGTGTACAACGGTGATGACGAACTTGGGACTTTGGTCGGTAACCTCGGTTTCCCAGGGACACATCCTGGTGTCCGGCAGGGGTTCGCGGCCGACGCTGTGACAGAACGTAACAGAGGTCTCGGCGGGGTACAAAGCGATCGGGACAATTGACTCGTTCGGACTGATTTTCGTGACTCAAGTGCTTCAGAACACACCTGGTGGGACACTGTTCAGCCGGCCCGACGACCGCGTTTGATTTGAGCGCGCGCTATCAGTAGTCTCGACTGGTCATCCAGGTAGCGGATTTGCGCGGCGTTTTGTCAAGTTCGCCGAGTTCATCACCGACACGAGTTCGGCACCGTTCTGGATCAACGACCAACGACAACATGTGGGTCACGTGCGGGTAACCGGCGTGCTCACAGGGAGCACAAGGAGTCACCGTGGCCAAGGGCAAGCGTACTTTCCAGCCGAACAATCGTCGTCGTTCGCGCGTGCACGGCTTCCGTCTGCGTATGCGGACCCGCGCCGGCCGTGCGATCGTCAGCAGCCGTCGTACCAAGGGCCGCGCGAAGCTCACCGCCTGATCGTCGGCTACTCACCGGATCCTCGCGGTCCGGTCAGCTGATCGATGACTGCGTCTTCTCATCGGATCTCTCGTGGATCCGACTTCTCACGCACCCTCAAGTCCGGTGCGCGGGTGAATGCTCGTGACTTCGTCGTACACCTGGCACCGGTCAGCTCACAGTGGCCGGATCCCACCGGGCTGCGACGCGATGTCGCCATGACAGGTGGACCCTGGCTCGGCCTTGTCGTGAGCAAATCGGTGGGCAACGCCGTGGTCCGTCACGCCGTCGCCCGACGCCTACGGGCTGCGTTCGCGGCGACGAGGCACCTCTGCCCGACCGTGGAGACCTACGTGGTGATCCGCGCCCGACGCGGCGCCGCGGACAGGACCGGTGAAGAACTGGCCGACCAACTGCGGTCAGCCTTCACCAGCCGCCGGGTCGCCGATATGGCGCACTCCGTGGCGGTACCCACCGGGGCCGGTGTCGGACGATGAGCGACGCCGAGCTGGATGACCGCGGATTGGTCCCCTCCCCCACCCGGGACCACTCCCCCACCCCGTCATCGTCGACGCCGATCACTCGGACCGACTCGCCCGCGCCGGCGGACGATCAGCTCACCGTTCTGGCCCGGATGCGCCGAGGAGCCCACCTGCTCCCGCGCCGCACGGTCATCTTTCTCATCGAGCTCTACCGGACGTGGGTTTCGCCTCTTCGCTTACCGACGTGCCGGTTCGAGCCGACCTGCTCGGGTTATGCAGTGGAAGCGCTCGAACGTCACGGTTTTCTGTACGGCTCGGCGCTGGCAACGATCCGGCTGCTCAAGTGCGGGCCGTGGCACAGGCCCGGATACGACCCGGTTCCGGACAAAGGTCCCCGTGAACTGTGGAGTGACCTTTGCGGCCGGGTCCGTGAACTCTCCGGCGGGCAGCAGTCGGCCCACAGTGGCCGGAGCCGGACCCATCAGCCACCGTCCCGGCGGAACGATTCCACCTAGAGAACAACAAGTAAGGGGTATCTGACCCGTGCTCGACTTCATCTACTACCCGGTGTCCGGGATCATGTGGGTGTGGCACTGGCTCTTCAGCTATGTCACGCCCGACAGTCCCGGTGGCGACGGCATCGCCTGGGCACTGTCCGTGGTGTTCCTCGTGTTCACCCTGCGCGCGATTCTCTACAAGCCCTTCGTGAAGCAGATCCGCACCACGAAGAAGATGCAGGAGATCAACCCGCAGCTCCAGGCGATCCGAAAGAAGTACTCCAAGGATCGGGTCAAGATGACCGAGGAGATGCAGAAGCTCCAGAAGGAGCACGGCTTCAACCCCATGCTCGGCTGCCTGCCGATGCTGCTGCAGATCCCGGTGTTCATCGGTCTGTTCCACGTGCTCCGTTCGTTCAACCGCATGGGCACCGGCATGGGACAGCTCCACATGAGTGCCGCCGAGACCCGCGCCACCGGCAACTACGTCTTCAGCGCCGAACAGGTGCAGAACTTCCTCGACGCCCGACTGTTCGGCGTGCCGCTGTCGTCCTACCTGACGGAGCCGGTCACCGAGTTCCAGGCCTTCGTCAACCCCGGCGACCCCATCGACTTCACCCGTGTGCAGATCGCCTACGTCATCGTCCCGATGATGATCATCGCGTCGATCGCCACGCACATGAACTCGCGCGCATCGGTCGCACGTCAGCCCGAGGCGGCCCTCGAGAATCCGCAGACCCGGATGATGAACAACCTCGCGTTGTACGTCTTCCCCATCGGCATCCTGATCACCGGTCCGTTCTTCCCCGTCGCGATCCTCCTGTACTGGATGAGCAACAACATCTGGACCTACGGGCAGCAGCACCTGGTGTTCGGCAAGATCGCCAAGGAAGAGGAAGAGGCCAGGCGTCTCAAGCAGGAGAAGCTGAAGGCGAACGCTCCCAAACCGGGCGCACGTCCGGACCGTCCGAAGAAGCGCAACACAGCTGCCGACGCGTCGACCGCCTCAGAGTCGACGGGTGTGTCGATGATCAAGGCGGATTCGACCGACAACGCGGATTCGACTTCCGACTCCTCCCCCGACGGATCCTCCACGGCCGACGCCGGCCCGGGCGCCAAGCCGAAGCCGGGACAGAAGCCGACGCGCTCAGGCGCCGGCGCGGGCCCGGCCTCAAAGAAGCAACCCCCCAACCGGGGTGGGAAGTCCACCGCCAAGCGCGGTGGAAAGCGCGGCGGCAAACGATGACCGCACAGGACTTGTTCGACGAAGCACAGAGTTAGGTGAATGAGATGACAGCAGAGACTGCAACTCAAACCGGTTCGGAGACCGAGGCGCAGGATGACGCCAAGGTCTCGACCGAAGCCCAGGCCGACACCACTGATTCGACCGGTGCGGAGAATGCTGCCGACACCGACGTCACCGAGGAGTCCGCTGAGGACTTCGACGACGACCAGGACGATGACGAGGATGACGAGGATGACGAGGATCGACTCGTCGAGGAGGGCGAGATCGCGGGCGACTACCTCGAGCAACTGCTCGACGTCCTCGACTTCGACGGCGACATCGATCTGGATGTCGACGGCGACCGTGCCGTCGTGAGCATCGACGGCGGGGACGACCTGACCAAGCTCGTCGGACGCAAGGGTGAAGTTCTCGATGCACTCCAGGAGCTGACCCGTCTCGCGGTCCAGCAGGCGACCGGAGAGCGCAGTCGGCTGATGCTCGACATCGCTCGGTGGCGTGCGGATCGCCGTGACCGCCTGGCACGTCTTGGCCGTGAGGTTGCCGAGCGTGTGCTCAAGTCGGGCGAGCGCGAGGCGCTGGATCCGATGACCCCGTTCGAGCGGAAGATCGTCCACGACGCGGTCGCCGCTGTCGACGGCGTCGTCAGCGAGAGCGAGGGTGCCGAGCCCAAGCGCCGCGTGGTGGTTCTCCCCGAGTAGGACTCCCGGACCACGAGTTGACTCAGGCCCCGACCGTCGGTCGGGGCCTGAGTCGTCTTCGAGGTAGTCCTCTCCCCCGGGCCGTCCGCGATCGCAACGGAATTACACCGGTGTTGTTTCACGTGAAACATGCGGCCTGAAATCGTTCGAGGTGCGACTTTGAGCACGAGTTTTCGACAGCCTCAGTATGCAGAACATTACGTCACGTGTCGTTTTGTTTCAGCGGGCTCGTTGATACACAACGCCCCTCCGGTATCGGGCCCGCCGGTGGATCGGTGGTGCCCGGAGTGGTGCCCGACTACCGGCGCGGTGTCGCTGAGGTGATGTCACATATCGTCGTCGGACGCTGGGCACTCACGGTTCTGTCAGCGTCGGCCAGGCGCGTGATTTCAGCGGCGCGCCTAGCCCCTGTGTGCTGATGCGTCAGGGTCGTCCGGTCGTCGAGGCGGCGAAGCCGGCTGCGGTTTCACGTGAAACTGCGCTCACGCATTCCAGAGTTCGCTCATCGGATGCATCAGCTCTGCTGCCCTGTACTGAGCTGATGTCCTGTATTGAGCTAGAGCGTCGCGTCGTGCCTGGTGTGCATCGGCAAAATCGGTCGAGCTCTTGTGTAGCGTCCCGAGCCAGTCCCGGCCTGGTCGCCGCGAAACGTCCCGACCCACTCCCCTCGCTGGAGGACGATGCGTCTTTGTCGTCGGCCCCAGCGGCGTCGAGCTCCCGCATCGGGAGGAGGAGTACGGACGATCCGGATCAGATCTCGCGGCCATCCCGGCGATGTAACTACCGCCGCGGTTCACTGTCGGGTCCGCTGGTCACTCTCTTCACCGGGTCCCATCCCGGGGCCGCTCCCCCTCCGATGTGTCCTGCCGTGTCACCGACAAGTTGGTCCGGAAGGCCACCCGTTGCCGCGTCCGCCGGGCTTCGCTAGACGGTAGAGCGTTGTCGGGCGTCGTCGGTTGCCGGTGTCCGTTCGGCGACGGGCAACGAGTCAGGTTGCGTGGCTGGTGACTGCAGAACGGTTCCCGACGGTGCTGTCTCCAGCGCCGGGTGCGCGGCGTGCGAGTTCCGCCCGACATGAACTGGCTTGGGCCACTGGTTGTCGTGGGGCCGGAGGCGCGGCAGGTTCGGCACGGCTGTCTGCTGAGAGAGCGCACGCATGAATGACATCGATGTGTTTCACGTGAAACACACGCCGATCGGCGGCATGTGCACCGACCCTCAGTCGCGTCAGGTTCCACGTGAAACACTGTCATAGGACCAACTAGAAACGGAGGCTCAGTGTCGTCAGACGCTCAACCCGATGACCATCCCGACCTTGATGCACTACAGATCCCACCGGACACGGCTGATGTGGTCTTCGGTGAGCGCAAGGAACTGGCGGAAGGTTACTGGCGAATCCTGGCCACCGACGGAATCGATCACGGCCTGATGGGTCCGCGGGAAGTTCCTCGGCTGTGGGATCGGCACATCCTGAATTGTGCGGTCATCGAGGAGCTAATCGACGAGGATGAGAAAGTCTTCGACATCGGAAGCGGTGCGGGTCTCCCCGGTCTGCCGCTCGCCATCGCGCGACCGGACGTGTCGATCACCCTGATCGAACCGTTGCTTCGTCGGAGCACCTTCCTCGAACGAGCCGTTGAGACCCTTGGTCTCGAGAATGTGAGAGTTGTCCGAGGGCGTGCGGAGGAGAGGTCGGTTCGGGCGGAGGTCGGGCTGGCGGATGTCGTGACGTCCCGTGCCGTCGCACCGCTCGAGCGTCTGTCGAAGTGGTCCGCTCCCCTGGTTCGCGCAGGCGGACGAATGATTGCGATCAAGGGCTCCTCGGCGGCCGAAGAGATCGAACGAGATCGTGCTCTCGTCGGCCGTTCGGGAATCAGCGACCTCCGCGTCGTCACGTGCGGCGAGGTCCTGGAGACCCCGACCACCGTCGTCGTGGGAACCAAGACGGAGCGCTCCGGGGTGAAGAAGCCGCGGCGTCGTTGAGTATCGGATTCATCGATCACGCCGGGTCGGCTGATTGTGCCGACGGTGTCACATAGAGGGAGTTCTGAATTGGTATGGAGTCCGCGCAAGGCGCAGAATAGAAAGCGTTCTGGCAGCACGTCTCAGCGTGCTGCCGTTGACGATTCTGCATCTGTCGGAGCCGGGGCCACGTCCGCTGGCGCCGACGACTCGAACGCCTACCAGGTAGGTCAAAGGAGTGCCCGCGTGGTCGAGCAAGACCCGAACGTTTCACGTGAAACGCCACCCGCTGGAGCCCCGCACGTCGCGGGCCAACCATACGCCGACACCCCGATCGCGATGGCTGCTGAGCGCGCGAGTCAGGTCCTGACCCCCGGCGGTGCCGGCCAACTCCCCCGCCCGCAGCACACCCGGATCATGACGGTCGCGAACCAGAAGGGCGGTGTTGGCAAGACCACCACCGCAGTCAACCTCGCCGCCGGTCTGGCGCTGCGCGGGCTCCGTGTCTTGGTGGTCGACCTCGACCCCCAGGGCAACGCGAGCACCGCCCTCGGCATCGATCACCGCGCCCAGGACATCGCTTCCGTCTACGAACTCCTCCTCGGCGAAGTGACGCTCCAAGAAGCGATCCAGGAGTCGCCGAGCCAGCAGGGCCTCTTCTGTGTACCGGCGACACTCGATCTGGCCGGCGCCGAGATCGAACTCGTCTCGCTGGTCGCGCGCGAGAACAGATTGCGCAACGCGCTCAACGATGAGGTGCTGGCCGAGTATCAGATCGACTACGTCTTCATCGATTGCCCGCCGTCGCTCGGCCTTCTGACCGTCAACGCAATGGTTGCTGCGCGAGAGGTGCTCATCCCCATCCAGTGCGAGTACTACGCTCTCGAGGGTGTCGGGCAGCTCCTTCGTAACATCGAGCTGGTTCAGGCGCATCTCAACCGTGCGCTGCACGTGTCGACGATCGTTCTCACGATGTACGACGGACGAACCAAGCTCGCCGATCAGGTTGCAGAGGAGGTCCGACGCCACTTCGGTGACAAGGTGCTGAGCACGATCATCCCCCGCAGCGTCAAGGTGTCCGAGGCACCTGGCTACGGGATGACGATCATCGAGTACGACCCCGGTTCACGTGGCGCGATGAGCTATATGGATGCCGCGCGAGAGCTGGCTCTCCGCGGTGCAGCGGAAAGCGCTCAGGCATGACGACAGCAGGGTTCCAGTTCCGAGTGGAGGTAGAGGCATGAGTCAACGGGACACCGCTCAGCGTCGAGGCGGATTGGGTCGCGGACTGGCTGCGCTCATTCCCACCGGCCCCACCGACGACCAGACAAACACTCCCCGACTGGGAAACGCGGCCGCCGATGTCGTGATCGGTAAGGGTCCGACGCCTGGGGTCGACGGTCAGGCCACCCCGACGAGTGCCCCGACCATCGACGTGCTGAGTCGCGAAGAGGCCGGCGCTGTCTACCGCGAGATCCCGCCCAAGCAGATCCAACCGAACCCGAACCAGCCGCGTACGGTCTTCGACGACGAGCAGATGTCCGAGCTCGTGCACTCGATCCGCGAGTTCGGACTGATGCAGCCCATCGTCGTACGGCGCCTGAAAGAGCCGACCGCTGATGGTGTCGCCTTTCAGATCGTCATGGGTGAGCGTCGGTGGCGGGCCAGCCAGGAAGTCGGCCTCGAGGCCATTCCGGCCATCGTCCGCGAGACGGCAGACGGCGATATGCTGCGCGACGCACTGCTCGAAAACATCCACCGGGCGCAGCTGAACCCGCTGGAAGAGGCGGCCGCCTACCAACAACTCCTCGAAGAATTCGGCGTGACCCACGAGCAGTTGGCGGCCAAACTCGGCCGATCACGTCCGCTCATCAGCAACATGATCCGGCTGCTCAAGCTACCCATTCCCGTCCAGCGTCGTGTAGCGGCAGGCGTCCTGTCAGCCGGGCACGCTCGTGCCCTCCTCTCCCTCGAGACCGGGAGCGACGCTCAGGAGGCGCTGGCCGCGCGCATCGTCGCCGAGGGACTGTCGGTTCGCGCGACGGAGGAAGCCGTCACACTCGCCAATCGTGGGGACGGACCCGATTCGAAGGCTCCGGTCGCGCCGAAGCGTAAACCGATGCAGATGCCAGGACTCCAAGACCTTGCCGAGAGACTGTCCGACAGTCTGGACACCAGGGTTACAGTCAGTCTAGGAAAGCGGAAAGGGAAGATCGTCGTGGAATTCGGATCAGTTGATGACTTGGAACGCATCGTCGAGTTCATTGATCCAAAGAAGTGAATTTCACCGCGAACTTCCCGGTACCAGCGGATGCGGAAGTAATGTCACAGTGACGATTGATCGGTCAGACGACCGCCGGTTTAGTGAGATGGGCTGCAGCTCAATGGTTTTCGTAGATTCATGTCGTCGGACCGGAGCTCGGTGACATGAGCGTGTCGATCGTGCGGCTGGAACTCGGATCCTTCGAGTTGCTGCCCCAGCACACCCGGCGATGTGTCTTCTGGGAAGTCGAGCCGACCGCCCACGGCGAATCGTATGAGAGCGAATTCGACAAGGAGGCCTGGATCTCCGGGCTACTGCTCGAATGGGGCGCGTGCGGACAGGTCGCCATCGAATCGACGACCAACAATGTCATCGGCACGGCCTTTTACGCTCCGCCGAACAGGGTGCCCCGTTCGCAGCACTTCCCCACTTCCCCGGTCAGTCACGACGCGGTCCTGCTCACCAGTATTCGCACGGAGCCGGGACACGACGAGGTCGCCACGATTCTTCTCGACGCGGTTCTCGGCGATCTGATCCGCCGCGGTGTCCGTGCGGTGGAGTCATTCGGGCTCGTGCGTAACGGTGCCGGCGCGGCCGAGTTCGGTTCTCCGACGGGTTCGGCGACGTCCGGATCGACGGAGTCGGGACCGGCCTCCACTGGAGGCGCCCTCCCCGACCTCGACTTCTGGACGGACGAGGCGATCATCGAAGTCGCGCGGGAGATCCTCGAGGATCCGCAGGCCGATCTGTGCACAGCCTGCATGATCGATGCGTCGTTCCTCAAGAACTCCGGATTCGATGTCGTTTCATCCCATCAGCGGTTTCCGCGGTTCCGTCTCGAACTCGATGAAGGACTCGGCTGGAAGTTCGAGGTGGAGAGCGCGCTGGAGAAGCTCGTGGTGATGGCGGAGATCGATCTCGCCGGGCGGCAGCGAACGGCCGTCCCGGTGGGGTCGGGTACGGCGCGGGTCAGCGCGAAGCGTTCTCCGCGGCCAGGAGATCCGCGAAAGTGTAAGTGCCCGTAGGCCGGTCGTCCTGGTCGAGCAGGTACAACCGCTTCACCGCGACCAGGATGGCGTCGGCGATGACATTGCGCCAATCCGAATTGGCAAGCACCGCAGCGTCGTGCGGGTTGGTGATGTATCCGACGTCGATGAGTGCCACCGGCATCCTGGTGAGTCGCAGGACATCCCACGTGCGCTCATGCGTCCGACAATCGGCAAGCGGTGTGCGGGCAGCGATTTCGCGCTGGATGAAGCCTGCGAGATTACGCCCGATCGTCGAGCAGGAGTTCTGGTTGTTGCCGAAGTAGAACGACGCGACACCGTTGGCCTGCACGTTGCGGTAGTGGCCGCAGCGCAGCGAGATCATCAGGTCGGCATCCATCAGGTTGGCTACCCGGGCGCGTTCGTTGTCACCGGGACGGCCACGACCGTCATGAGACAGGAAGGTTTGCATCCCGGCGGCGGCCATCCGCCCCTCGAGACGTGCACCCAGATCCCAGAGGAGATCGGATTCGCGTTCGGCGAGATCGCCGGTCGAGAGGGGATGCAACCCCCCGGAGCCCGGATCGATGAGGATCCGCTTGCCCGACAGCTGTGGACCGGAGCGCCGAACCTGCTCCTCCTGGCGGATCGCGTACGGCGAGCCACCGGTGACGCGCGTGCCGAGTCGCTCGAGGGAGCGCAGCGTCGCCGGACCACAGATTCCGTCCGAGGCCAGTCCGTATTCACTCTGGTACAGACACACTGCGTTGTGGGTGTTGAGCCCGAAGATGCCGTCGACGAGGGAAGTGTAGTAGCCGAGGTTCTGGAGTCGGTGCTGGAGGGTGGCGACGTCGTCGCCGACCATCGGCGCCGAGAGTTGATACGAGAGGACGCGGGCACCGAGACGGTACGAGGCCTCCCGCAGGACGCGGTAGGTCGCGGGACCGACGATGCCGTCGACGATCAGACCTCGTTGCTGCTGAAACGCCCGAATTGCCCGGTCACACGCTTCGTCGAAAACGGCGTCCCCGTCCTCGGGCAACAGACCGAGCCCGACCAGGATGGCGCGGATCTCGGCCACCGCCGAGCCGTGATCCCCAAGTCGGAACAATGGCATGTCGTCACCCCTCGTACGAATCGCGGCAGGGTGACGCCCTGCCGGCGATATCTGGCGGACCGCACTACGGCGGTACCGGTCAGCATCAGCCTGCATTCTCTCAGCTGAAGTTCACTACACCAAACTGGAACAGGTCCAGCCGCGTCGTGGTCGGCTCGTGTCCCGCATGGTCGGGGACCCGGGCCGAGACTACCAACGACGAGAGCCCGCGGGCCGACACCAACGTCGTTCACCCGTCGGACTCTCGCCGCGGATCAGAAGGAACAGCAGGTCAGGCAGACTGGCCGATCACCGAGTCGAGCTCGCGGAGCAGTGCGGCCTTGCCCTTGGCGCCGACGATCGTCTTCACCGGCTGACCTTTGTCGAAGAGGATCATGGTCGGAATCGACATGATCTGGAAGTCACGCGCGGTGGCCGGGCTCTCGTCGACATCCAGCTTGGCGATGGTGAGCTTGTCGCCGTGGTCGCGGGCAATCTCCTCGAGGACCGGGGCAACCATGCGGCACGGGCCGCACCAGGTGGCCCAGAAGTCGACCAGGACCGGCTTGTCGGCGCCGAGAACGGCGTCCTTGAAGGTGGTGTCGTTGACGACGACCGTGTTTGCACCCATGGTGGTGTCCTCCTCAGATGGACTCAAGAATGAAGTTCGGAGTGGAAAGTGCAGGTCAGGCAGGTGCCTGAACAGCCTCGACGTCGGCGACGGACTCGGCGTCGACGGTGTGCTCGGGCGCCTCGCCCTGCTCGGCGAGCCAGCGCTCGGCGTCGATGGCCGCCGAACAACCGCTACCGGCCGCCGTGATGGCCTGACGGTAGGTGTGGTCGACCAGGTCGCCGGCGGCGAAGACACCGGGCAGCGAGGTGTAGGTGGTGCGTCCCTGGACGAGGACATAGCCCTCGTCGTCGAGATCGACCTGTCCGCGGACCAGCTGGCTGCGCGGATCGTGGCCGATCGCGACGAACATGCCCGTCACGTCGAGGGTGCTCACCTCGCCGGTGCGGGTGTCCTCGAGCTCGAGACCGCTGACCGAACCCTCGCCGAGGACCGAACGCACAGCGGCGTTGGTGACGAAGCGGATCTTGTCGTTGTTGCGTGCCCGGTCGAGCATGATCTTCGACGCGCGGAACTCCTCGCGGCGATGGACCAGGGTGACGGTGCGCGCGAACTTGGTGAGGAAGGTGGCCTCCTCCATCGCGGAGTCACCACCGCCGATGACGGCGATGTCCTGGTCCTTGAAAAAGAATCCGTCACAGGTCGCACATGCCGAGACACCGCGGCCGAGGAGCTGCTGCTCACCCTCGACACCCAGGTACCGTGCGGCGGCACCCATCGCGAGGATGACCGCGCGTGCGCGGAACACCTCTCCGCCGACCTCGACCTCCTTGATGTCGCCCTCGAGGCGGACCGTGTCGACGTCTTCCATGCGCAGGTCAGCGCCGAATCGGATCGCCTGCTCGCGCATCTCGTCCATCAGGGCCGGACCCTGGATACCGGTCTGGAAACCGGGGAAGTTCTCGACCTCGGTGGTGGTCATGAGCGCGCCACCGAACTGGATTCCCTCGAAGACGATCGGTGCTAGCTCGGCGCGCGCGGCGTAGATCGCCGCGGTGTACCCGGCAGGACCAGATCCGATGATGATCACGTCGTGGATCTGCTGGGTCTCTGGCTGGCTCATCCGTCCTCCGTGCTGGTGGGGTATACGAGATCCCGGATGTGTCTCGTCGGGATCACGGCTGCTTCAACACAAGGGTAAGCGCAGATGTTCCCGGTCAAGTCCACGCGCCCGGCGTGGTGACGCAGGTCTCGGCCTACGGATGTCGGGTCAGCCGCCGATCGTCCCCCGGGCCAGGAAAGCGGGACTGCCGGTGTCGCACTCGAGACCGACGATGAGGGCGTCGAAGCGGCCGGCGATTCCGGTGGACAGCAGGATGGCGGCAGCGGGGGCACCGTGGAAGATGATCCGCCCCGAGCCGACGACGACCGCGGTCGCGGGGACGAGGTGGGCCGCGGTGCACCGGCGGAGTGCCGCGACCGACTCGAACGGCGCGCCGTCGGTGCGGCCGAGGACCGAGAGCGCCGACGCGGAACCGGTCGGGTCCAGAGTCCGGGTGGACGCAGGCTGGGCCTGCGTCGGCCGCGGAGTGTCGTCCGAGGACGAGGACATCAGACGCAGCACACCGATCGAGCCGAATGCGACCACCACGACTGCGGCCGCCACCAGCACGAGCGGCACGACCATCCTCGTGCGGCGTGACCGTTCGCGTCGTCCGGCGAGATCCACCGGCGCGTCCGGATCGGCGGGTGCCGAGGCCGTGCCTGCGGATGTGGAGGGTGCAGCGGTGGACGGGACGTCTGTGAACGAGGGGGATGTGGCCGAGGACGATCCGGCGAGGGCGGCGAGCATGGCCTGGACATCGGCGCGAACCCGATCCGGAACCCGATGCTGGGCCGGCGCCGACGCGCGGAGTTGCCTTGCCGTCCGATCCAGAGCAGCCAGGATCTCCTGTGCTGCAGCGTCATCCGCGATCTTCGCACGAATGTGGTCGGTGGCGCGCTCGGACAGCACGCCGGCATGGAACTCGGCCAGCATGTCTGCCGAGTACGGCGGATCGGGCAGATCGCCGGACTCGGTGTCGTCTGGTCCCCGCGGGGTCATGGTGTCAGTCTTCCATTCCGGAGGTCGGGCGTCGGTCTCTCGATGGTGGCATTTCGATGGGCGTCGTCGGTGGTCGTCGAGTACTTGGACGCGCGACGCGCCGTTCCGGTTCCACTCCGACCGGGACAGCCGGGAAGATGTTGGCAGGCATGGGGTTACGCGTCATCGGCAGTCCGGAGATGGCCGAGGACCTGGGCGAGTTTGAGGCGCCCTCGCGCGCACCGGCTCTTGATCGTCCCCTCGGCGACACCGAGCAGTGATGCGGCTTCGGCGATGGAGTACCCCTCGAGGTCGACGGCGACGATGGCCTGTCGTTGGCCTTCGGGCAGTGTGTGCAGCGCCCGGCCGATGGAAACCGACAGGTCCACCGCGGAGATGTCGTCACTCGTGTCCGCGATCGACATCACGTCCCATTCGGGCAACGGGACGGTCTTGCGGGAGTTGTTGCGACGAATCCGATCCAGACATGCGTTGACGACGATCCGGTGCAGCCAACTGGTCACCTTCGCGTCGGAGCGGAAATCCGCCGCGGTTCGATGAGCGGCCAGCAGCGCATCCTGCAATCCGTCGGCGGCGTCCTCGGGGCTCTGGCTGGTTCGTAGGGCGACCGACCACAGATAGTCGAGGTGGCGGTTGACGAGATCGGAGAACGCACCCGGGTCGCCGGCGACGTGAGCCCGCAACAACTGCTCATCGGTACGCAGGTCAACTGCGTCTTTCCCCCCGGCCATGCGCTGAGAGTAATGGAGAAGTCAACACACGACGCAGTGGTGAGGCGGTTGTCTACAAGGATGATCCCATTGTGGACAGCCGGTTTGTCCGCGGCCTCACGCCTCCAGTCGCGCCCGGACCGCGGCCATCCGTTCGGCGAGTTCGCCTTCGTCGATCACCCCGCGGTCGAGCAGCGTGTGGGCCAGGGCGACGAGTTGATTCTCCGGATAGGGAAGGTCGGCATAGGTGGTCGCCGCCAACCGGTCCTCCTCGTCCCGGCGCTCCACGGTCCCGGGTGCCGCGCAGCCGTTGTCGGCGGCGCGGTCGAGCGCATCGCAGAGACCGTCGAGGCTGGTCTTCCACGGCGGAACGAGATTGGCGACCCCGTACCTGGCGGCCATTCGTGGCCACACCTGGTCGCGTTCGACGACCTCGGCGAGGGACGGGTGGACATCTCCGGTTTCGGCCCGCGTCGACATCGTCACTCTCCTGCTGGGTGGACGGCGGGCCGCACCGTGGTGACCGCGTTGGTGGTGACGCCCGGCTTCGGGAGCGCCACCCCTATCAGACAGTCCCGCGTGATGATCTCGGCCAGCTGGTCTCGGGTCCAGTCCTCGGTTCCGGCCGGACGTTGCGGCATCACCATGAACCGGTGCTTCTGGTTGGAGTCCTGGACCCGCACCGACACGTTGTCCGGTAGTTGGAGACCGAACTCCGACAACACCTGTCGCGGCCACCTAACCATCCGACGCCGGTAGTTCGGCGTGCGATACCACTCGGGCGAATTGCCGAGAATCGGTCGCGGATAGCACGAACACAACGCGCACACGATCACGTGATGAAGCGTCGGCGTGTCGGCCAGAATCGAGAACGCGGTGAAATCACTGGGCGTTCCGAAACCGGTGGGTTCCAGCCAGTCGACGCCGACCTCCTTGCTCGCGGTCATGGGTTCGGCGAGGGCCAACTCTCGAAAATCCGGTTCCACCCACGCCCGGGCGACCAGGGTCGCCGCCGGCGTCGGACCTATCTGCTCGGCGAACTCGGTGAACCTTCGGTGTTCCTCCGCGGTGAAAAGTCCCTTCTCGATGCACAATTCACGCAGAGCGATCTCAAGGACCTCGAAATCGGTGACCTCCTCGACCATCGGCGCGACCGTGCGCGCGTGGTCGTGATCATGGTCGTGGACGTGCGCACCGGGGGCGTCGCTCATGGTTCCTGGCCCTCCTCTCGACCGGCCGGCGCCAGCCACCTCTCCGGGATCTCGGTTCGCAGGGTGTCGTCGTCGGGGCCGGTGTATCCGTGCCAGAGCTCACTCATCCGGAACTCCACGACGTAGAACCACTCGGGTTGCGCGTCGGACAGACCCCACGTCTCGTCCTCCGGTGCGGGGCTCTCGTAGGCGACGGCAGCGATCTCGCCGGTGGCACCCCGAACGTATTCCGGTGTGCGCGTGTAGAAGACGACCGGTAGTTCACGCACGAGGACACGATTCCCGACGGTGAACCGTGCCTCGCCGGCCGTTCCGGCGTAGATCTGCGGATCGCCGACGCCGACCGCGTGGCGGTGGTGGGTGTTGCGGGGGACGTCGGAACCGTCGCCGGCACCACGGGGTCGCGCCTCGAGGGTCTTGCCGACCAGTCCCCCGGCATAACGTTCCTGCACCTCGAGCATGCGTTCGGAGAGCTCACCCAGGGCGATGTGATGCTTCTCGACCAGGACCCTCGCCACCGCCAGGAGCCAGCGGCCGTAGTACGGGAGTCCGAGGTATTCCGCACGACCGACGTCGACGTTGCCGATGCGCCGACGCTCCTCGGACAGCCAGATCCCGCGCCACGCCAGCACTTCACACATGACGTAGGTCATGTGCTCCCACAGCTCATATGCCTTTCCCTCATAGAAGATCGGCGCATCGGGCTCTCCGCCGACATCGTGAACCGGCTTCAGGTAGGCGGTGATACGCGCGTGATCGAGGAGATCGGGAGTCGGTGCGTCCGGGAGTTCCGGATAAGAAGATTTAAGGCGCGCAACAAGATCCAGCTGTCTCGCGCGCTCCTCTGCTGTACTCATCCGTCGCCTCCCGGCAGTAGCGGACCCGCGGCTTGAAGCAGAATGGTCCGAAATCTACTCCCCGAGCACGTCTTATGGAGCCGTTTTGGCGGAGTACGAGAATCGTGACGTCAGTTCAGCAGACGATCGTGCGCGGCGACGAAGAGTTCGACGCACACGTCGAGGACGTCTTCGAGGGGTTCGCGGGGAATGTCGGAATCCGATTGTCCCGCAACGTACCAGTCGACCATCAACTGGGTGACCGCGCCGACGAGTCCGACCGAGGCCAGCCGCTGGCGGGCGGTGGGCGGACGACTCCCCCTCGCCAGCATCAGGATCAGCTCTGCCCAGCCGTGGATCGCACTCATCCGCACGCGCTCGATCTCCGGCGAGACGCCGACGACCTCGACCAGCATGACGCGCGCCCGCCGCTCGTCGTCGGTCAGTGCCGACATGAAGGCCCGGAGTGTGGCACGCGCGGCGTCGGAGATGAGTTCACCGGCAATCCCTGATCCGGAAATCCTCGCTGGAGCAACCTCTTTCGGTTCTCGCCGGTCCTCGGTGTCGTCGGCTTCGGTGTCGTCGGCTTCGGTGTCGTCGGCTTCGGCGTCCAGGAACGGGCTCGCGGCGGCGAGAGTCGCGGTACGCGCGAAGTCGACACAGTCGTCGTAGACGGCGACAAGCAGATCGGCACGGTCGGTGAACGACTCGTAGAAGTAGCGCTGGGTCAGGCCGGCCTGGTCGCAGACACTCTTGACCGAGGCCTTGGCGTAGCCCTCGCTGCCGAAGACGTCGAGTCCGGCGCTGATCAACGCGCGGCGGCGGCGCGACTGACGTTCGGTCGGATCCGCTCCCCCGTAGCGTCGGCCCCCGATGGGTGCGGCGGAGGGCCCCGCGGTGGCGGACGTGGACACGATCCGTCGTTCCTCTCGTCGTGACCCGCGAATGGCGGATCGGCTCTTTACAGCGCAGCTTCTGACACGATACCTTGTCAGAATCAAACTGACATGCTGACGTGTCAGATGGTGTTCTAGGGAGTACACGGTGTTGGAGTTCTTGCCGGAACCGATGCGCGAGCCGACTGTCCTCGCGATCCCGTTCTTCGTGACGATGCTCGCGATCGAGTGGTTCGCCGCGGCCAAGCTCGAGCACGATGACGGCCACGATGATGACGGGGGCGGTCCTCGGCCGGGCGCATACGAGACACGCGATGCGCGCGCGAGCGTCCTCATGGGCCTCGTCTCCATCGGTACCAGCGCCTTCTGGAAACTCCTCGGGCTGATCGCCTACACCGCCCTGTTCACCTATGTCGCACCCTGGCACCTACCGATGAACCAGTGGTACTCATGGGTCATCGCCTTCGTGGGTGTGGACTTCATCTACTACTGGGTGCATCGCGTGTCGCACCGTGTGCGCATCGTCTGGGCCACCCATCAGGCCCATCACTCCAGCGAGTACTTCAACTTCGCGACGGCGCTTCGTCAGAAGTGGAACATCAGCGCGGCGATCGTGATGTGGCTGCCGCTCCCACTGCTCGGCGTGCCACCGGCCCTGGTGTTCTTCGCGTACTCGCTGAACCTGATCTACCAGTTCTGGATCCACACCGAGCACATCGACAGGATGTGGGCGCCGTTCGAGTACGTGTTCAACACCCCGTCGCATCACCGGGTGCATCACGGACGGGATCCCGAGTACCTCGACCGCAACTACGGCGGCGTCTTCATCATCTGGGACCGGATGTTCGGGTCCTTCACGCCGGAGGTGCGCCGCCCGCGCTACGGACTCACCAAACCGGTGGACACCTACAACATCTGGAAGCTCGAGACGCACGAGTATGCCTCGATCGCCCGCGATGTGAAGTCGACGACGAGCTGGCGTGCCCGCCTCGGCTACATCTTCGGACCGCCCGGGTGGGCGCCGAAGACGGATGGACCGGCCGCCGAGGCCGCGGCGCCGAGCGTCGCGAACGAGTCGGTCAGCCCGCCATCGTGACGCGGCTGATCTCGGCCTGATAGCCGCCGGCCGCACTGGGAAGGGTGGTGATCCATACCATCACGTAGCGGCTGGCCTGCGGAGACGCGATCTCGATCGTCGTCGGGTTCTGGTCGACGCGCCCCGCGGCGACCGGCGTTGTCCGGGCGAATGCGGGCTTCGCGTTCGGCGAGGTGCGGACCTCCACGTCGAAACCCGGGGTCGGGGACTCGATGGTCACCGACTTCACGGCCCGGTCACTGCCGAGGTCGAACATCAGGCCCAGGCCCTGCTTCAGACCGCCGAAGTCGGGTCGCCCCCGATAGTTGTCGGTCTCCCATGGCGGCGCGGCGCCGGTGATGACGTTGCCGACGTTGGCCGAGTTGTCCGGCGGCTGTGACGAGAAGTCGGTCACAGACACCGACTGCAACGGGATGTCCTGGGCCGGCGGGGCCTCGGTGGGCGCCTTTGCGCCCGGCGCCTGTTCACCCGGCGTCGCCGGCTCCGTCGTGGTCAGGATCGAATCGATGTCGCTCGAGCCGTCACCACTTCCGAAGACGTTGGTGGCCCCCACGATCAGCGCGATGACCACGAAGATCGCGAGGAGTCCCGCACCGACGAGCAGCGCGATGTTCTTTCTCCCCGGCTTGTGCTCGGTGCCGCCGACACGTGAGGCGACCGTGACCGGCGGCGGGGCGTCGGCATCGGTGATCGCGGGGAGCATGTCGGTGTTGAGGTCTACGACGGTGGCCTGGTCGAGGACGTGCTGGACCGTCGCAGCCGTCCGGATCCCGCGGGTTCCGTCGAGCGCGCGCGCCGCGACCGCCGAGATCTCGAACGGGATGTCGGGCTTGCCCGCCCGCGGTTCCAGCGGCTGACCGTTCTCGCCCGGCGCGGCCACCGGGATACCGCCGATCGGTTCGGTGACGTCGTCGGTGGTGACCAGACGTGACCCGTTGTCGGGATCGAGTGTCCACCGGTTCAGCAGCAGTGCGTAGAGCACCGCACCGAGGCCGCGGACGTCGGAGGCCTTGTCGTCCCCGGCGAGCGTGCCCGGGAAAGCGAGAACCGCGTTGCCGTCGTGGCTGATACGGATGCGATCGGGGTGGTCGATCGACAGCGCACCCCCGGAACGATGCGCGATCTCGGCGGCGGCCGCCAGCGAACGCACGGCTCGCGCCGCGCCGATCGGCGACGGTTGGGTCCGGGCGACGTCGGCCAGCGACGATCCGGGCACCCACTCGGCGACGACGATCCCGCCGGAGGATCCACGCACCACGTCGAGGACTCGCGCCACCCCGTCGGAGGTGATCTGTCCGAGCCGGAGGGTGCGTGAGAGGACGGCCTGGGGTCCCTGGTCGGTCGTCTTGACCGCCTGGCCGCGCTCGAGCGGCGGTGCGAGTTGGTCGGCGTCGACGAAGGTCAACGCGACCTCTCGGTCGAGGTTGATGTCCTGGGCGCGCCAGAACTGCAGGCCGCGGGTGCCGCCGTGCTGTTCGAGCAGGCGGTAGCGTCCACCGGCGACCGCGGCGCCCGGGATCAGTCGTGGACCGCGGGGACGGGTGGAACCGCCCGGTGCGGCGGCACCGGCCGCCTCGGGAGTCTGGGCGTCGGGAGACTTGGCGTGAGTGGGTACGTGCGGAGCCTGCGGTTCGCCGGGGCCGGATTCGACGGGCGACCCGGTGGGCACACTCGTGTCGATCTCGCTGTCACTCACGCGACGGACTCCTTTCCTCCGGTATCTGATGTCGCGCGGAACCGGTGCACGCTCTGGGATGGGACGCACACCCCGGCCCGCGCCGATCGCGCCACCGGAATGTACGGAGTACGACTGCCACGTCGCGGTACCCCTGTCGAAGCGGCGTAGCACCTGTACCTGACCAGAGTACGGGAGCGATTCGTCTCCGGAGACGCGCGGAAACTGAACTGTGATCGCCGGGGACTGTTCACGTTCGGGCTCCGCCGGCGGTGCGAGCGCCGGAATGAACCGACCGAGGACACGGCGTACCGCGTTGCTGATCGCGACCACGTCGGGCACCCGCGCGGCGGCGAGGCCGGCGTAGGTGACCGTCAGCACCACACCGGCGGTCAGGATGAGATACAGGACCGAGCCGACCTTGCCGAACCAGCCGATCATATGGTCGAGGCCGGAGATCTTCGCGATCGCCCAGACCGCCGCCGAGACGCTCAGTGAGACCGCGATGGTGACCAGCGTGGTGCGGGCGACGTTCGACAGCCGGGCGCCGTGCAGACGGCTGCGCAGCAGGAAATGTCCGACGACGGCGCCGACGAGGTAGCCGAGACCGTTGGACAGGGCCAGCCACCGCACGACGTTCGACGGGTCGTCGAACAGGACGGGACCCAGGTACGACGACGTGACCTTGACGACCGTGATGCCCAGGGCGATGAACGTCGGGGTCCAGGCGTCCTCGCGGGCATAGAACACGCGCAGCTGGACGAGCGTCATCGAGTACGGGATCAGCGTGAACGCGCCCCAGGCGAGCACCGAACCCAGCTGGGCGGCGTCGGAGGCGTCGAACCGGCCGAAGTTGAACACGGCGATCGCGATCGCCGGCCCGAAGAAGGTCATGAACGACACGACGGGGACCAGCGCGACCATCGTCAGCCTGGTGGCCAGCGACAGGTCGTCGACCACGGCCTTCGTGTCGTCGGCGGCCGCGTTGCGCGACAGTCGCGGCATGATCGCGGTCAGGATGGTGACGCCGAGAACGCCGTAGGGCAGCTGCAGCAACTGCCAGTGGGTGAAGTAGATGCTGACGCCCGACGCCTGCGCGGAGGCGGCGATCCGGTAGGTCGCGATCAAACCGACCTGCAGCAGCGCGACGTAGGCGACGATCGCCACGGCCATGTTGCCGAACTGGCGCAGACGCGCGTCGATGCCCCACTCCAGTCGCAGGTGCACGCCCGCCTTGCGCAGGAACGGCACCAGGATCATCGCCTGGAGTACGACGCCGAGGGTGCAGCCGATGCCGAGGACGAGCAGCTGCGGATCGCTCATCCGGACCGGGTTGAGCGTGATCTCCCCCGGTACGAGGGCGTACAGGACGAGCGTCGTGATCTGGACGACGTTGTTCAGCACCGGCGCCCACGCACCGGGTTTGAACAGGCCGCGCAGGTTGAGGATCGCGATGAACAGAGCCGAGAGACCGTAGAACAGGATCTCCGGTAACAGCAGGTAGGCGAGATGTGTCGACAGATCCCGGTTGACCTGTCCGTCACCGAGGTTGAGGTAGGTCAGCAGCGGCGCGGCGATGACCGCGAGCACGGTCGCGGTTCCGAGGACGACGACCGTGATCGTGAAGATCCGGTTGATGAACCCCTGGCCCCCGTCGGGATCCTCGGCCTCCGCGCGGGCGAGCAGCGGGATGACGATGGCCGTCAGCACCGCGCCCAGCACGACCTCGGCGATCATGTTCGGCAGCACGTCGGCGGCCTGGAACGCCGAGGCGATGCCCGATCCCAGCATCGCCAGGATCAGCACGGTCCGCAAGAAGCCGGTGATGCGACTGAAGAGGGTGGCGATCGCGATCGAGCCGCTAGTCCGCAGGATGCTCGAGTCGGAGTCACGTGCCAGACCGGTCGACGACGTCCCGTCGTCGCCGGCGGTCACCTTCTTCGACGAGCCGGTGTGGACAGCGTCCGTCTCGCCACTGTGTCGTTCGCGGTATCCGGCGGCATCGAGCCGACCGGGACGAGCCGCCGGCGGGGCGTCGACACGGACACCACCGGGTACGGGGCCAGGGGTGTGCCGGGCACCGGGGTTGTGCGGTGGCGGCGCCGGGGGGCCGGGACGGGGCGGTGGCGGTACGGGCCCGGAGCCGGGCGGAATCCGGCGGGGAGCGGCGCGTTCCGGACGCTGGGGAGGCACCGCACCGGGTGTCCCCGGCCGCGGTTCGCGCGGCACATCGTTCCAGTTCACGTACTGTTTCGCCGTCCTCGGGTAGTGCTCGATCAGGGGTCGTGCGGGTGGTCTGCCGGCTCCTCGCCGGGCGGCCGACCCTCGCCTTGCAGGGTACGGCGTCGCTCCTGATACCCGCTTCCCGCCAGCATTCGCTCGAGTTCGTCGGGTTCGGGACGGTCGGCGTCGGCGGGGTCGGGCTGACCGCGGAATCGATGCCACAACCTGCGGGCGGTCAGCAGCACGAGCGCCACGCCCGCGACGATCGTGATGTAGAACAACGGTTTGCCGTAGGCGTTTGTGTGCACCCGAAGGGTGATCGGCTGGCCGAGGGACACCCCGGTCACCGTGGCCAGCCGGATGTCGATGGTGATCGCCTCGGACGTCTCCCCACGTGTGGGGAGCTGGATCTGGCGTGTTCCGCGGGCCGGGATCTCGATCACCCCGAGATCGCCGATCTCCACCCCCTCGGGTGCCGACGTGGTCAGGCGGGCACGGACCGGCAGGGCGAGGTCGTTGCGGACGGCCAGCAGGACGGGGCTGCGTTCGGACGCCAGCGTGTAGCGGCCGCCGGGGTCGAGGATCGTCACCGACTGACCGAGCCGGTGCAGGGTCGACGCGACGGCGTCGACGCGCTCCTCCTGGAGCCGGCGCAGATGCGTGTAGACGGCGGATCCGTCGCCGTCGGGGGACCTGATGGCGCGCAACTGGTCCTCATGCAGCGGCGACATGTACCGCTCCGGGGTCGCCGCGACATCGGCCGACCGGACCAGCGCGCCCTCGAACTGCCAGCTGTCCTCGACATTGCGCCGGATGGCGGCGGTGGCCTGCGTCGTGAGCACGGATCCGAGGCGGCCCACCGGTCCCACACCCGGCGGGTTCGTCAGGCGGCCGGTGGCGGTCGTGGCGCCGAGTTCCTGGACGAGGGTCGGCAACGGTGTCGGGGTCGCGGCACCCGACTCGAGCAGCAGGCGGGCGGTCGCGAACAACGCATCCGAATCGGCGACCGTCGGGGACCAGTAGGTCGGCGGGACGAGGAACGCTGATCGGCCCACCACCGGATTGCGGGGCGTGGAACCGTCCTCTCCCGAATCCGGTTCCGGCGCCGCGATCGCCGGATAGGCCAGTGCGGCGAGAGCACTCTGGCGCCGGCTACCGACCGATTCGTCGGTGAGGTCCACCTGCTGTGAATCGGGTGTGAGGGCCGGCGTGCGCGGCGCGGTGCCGATCGCGGCGAGCGAGGCCGTGATCGGTGCGTCGAAGGTCTGAGCGGTGAGGCGTCCGACGCGGTACCGACCGGTGTCGTCGCGGCGGCCGGTCGGGACGACGGAGTTCGACGCCAAGGCGGTCGACGTCATCCCGGCCTGCGCGAGGGCGTCGGCACCGGCGTCGTCGATCGCGCCGAGAGCGGGCACCGACAGTCCACGCACGCTCCGGACGTCCAGGATCACGTCGACGATGTCGGCGGGACCACGCAGTGCGGCCTCGGTGAGTCCCGGGATGCCGATCCGGCTGAGCGAGGTGAGATCGGCCTGGGCGAACGGCAGGGCCACCACGCACATCCGGCTCGCGGTCCAGCGCAACGCATCGAGCCAGCGTTGAGCGACGTCGGAACCGTTGCCCCGGCGGGTGGCCGAGGTCGGGTCGGCGGGGTTGGTCGACACCTCGTAGCCCAGGGACATGGCGCGGACGGTCACCAGGAGGTCGGGGTCGATGGCCAGGCACATGCTGTCGGCGAGCTTCTCCGAACCGGGCATCGCAGCGGGCGTCGGTTCCGACGAATCCGCGGCGGCGGGCTCGGACGAGGGCGGGCCGGACTCCTCCCGCGGTGGTTCCCCGACCACCTTCTGGAGTGCCGTGAGCAGCTCGTTCAGTCGCCCACCGGTGTCGAGGGAGCGGGCCATGTCCTCGTTGATGAGACGGACGGGTTCGGTGTTGCCGCCGAGGACTCCGGGGGCGAGCTGTGGCGGTGCGGCCAACGGCCAGAGCAGGGTCATCCGGGCCGGTCTGGCGAGGTCGGCGGAGATGGAACCGTCGGGTCCCAGGCCGGGGACGGCCGGCGATCCCGTGTCGTCGGTCGTCGGGTCGACGTAGTCGCGGGCGCGGATCTCGTCGGGCGGCAACGAGAGGACCGGCAGCAGCATCCGCGATCCCGCGACCTGCGCCGCGTTGCCGTAGTCGGGGGTGCCGTTCACGTTGACCTGCATCGGGTAGACCCCGGTCTCGGAGATCCCGAGTCCCCGGCCGTCCGGCCCGGAGCCGGCGGACAGCGCCATGGACATCCGGAAGCCGACGCTCTCCCCCGGTGCGAGGGACTCGCTGAGCGCCTCGAACGGGCCCGCGACGGCGACCGCGGGGTCGTCATCGGCGAGCTCGGTGCGCAGTCCCGACGCAGCGGCGACCGCATCACCGCGCTCGAGTCGGATGGACAGGTTGCTGATCGAGCGGTCGCCGATGTTGTCGACGCGACCACTCACCGTCACCACCGGACGGCTGGTGGTGGTGATGATCGACGGGGTCATCGAGTCGATGACGATGCGCGCGAACCGCGGCGTCGACTGCTGTGCGGCGCCGGCCGACCCGGTGGCATTCGTCTCGGGCACGGCGGAAGCCGGTGCTGCGACGCCCGGCAGGGACAGCAGTGCGACGATCCCCAGCACCGCTGCCAACGCGGTCACGATCTGCACCCGCCGGGGTCGGAGGATCCCGCCGCGACCATCGTGACGTCGCTCGGGTCCGCGGCGAGAGAGTCGGGGGAACGGACCGGACCGGGCAGGCAACTGACGCGGGTCAACCATCGCCGGCCGCGGGCCGTCGGGGACGGCGTCGGCGCCGGCGGGGACGAGCCGCAGGCGGGGGCTCGTTGCGGCGCTGATTGCGCGCTGCGGCGGCTTTCTCATAGGCGTTGGGTTCGGTGCGAATGCTGTCGGCCTCGGACTGGGCGAGCCGGGTCGGGTCGGCGGCGAGATCGGCGATCACACCGCGGGCCATCCGGGCGAGTCGCCGCTCGTCAGAGTACGTGAGGCGACGCGGCAACTCGTGCAACGGCACCCACGCCACCTCGCTGACTTCGTAGTCGGCGTCGGACAATTCACCACCGACACAACGCAGCAGGTAGTGGTGCACTGTCTTGTGGATGCGACGACCCTCGCTCACGAACCAGTAGTCGATCTTGCCGAGCGGTGCGACGACCGTGCCCTGGATCCCGGTCTCCTCCTCGACCTCCCGGATGGCGGTCTGCTCGGCGGTCTCGCCCGTCTCGATGTGCCCCTTGGGCAGTGACCACATCATCCGGCCGCGACGATCCACCCGCCCGATCAGTGCGGCGGACAAGTCGTCGATGGGCCGCCCGAGATCGGAGATGACGAGTCCGCCGGCCGAGGTCTCCCGTACGGTCCGCAGCTTGTCGGTGTTCGTGCGATCGGCGGTCCGGTCGGCGGTGCGATCGGCCCGCGCGGAGCGGCGTCGACCCTTGCCGTTCTTTCCGGTCGCCTGCGTCAGGCCCTTGGTGGTGATGGTCGCCGTGACCGTGGCCATGTCCGAGGGCTTGGGTGGCGTCACCCGGGGACGTGCGCGGTCGGGGTCGACGGGCAGCTTCTCCACCGACTCGGCCTCGACGGGGTCGGGGCATGCGGGATCGGCGGTCCGGGCGCGCACGAGATCGTTCGGCGTGGGCCGGCCGGTCGTCGGCGCCGGTGGCGTGGCCGGATTGTGCTGTTTGTGGGTGCCGGGTTTGTGGCCGTTCGGTGTCGGCCCGCTCTGCTTGGAACCGGACTGCTTGTGTCCGGCGGCGGCGTGACCACCGCTGTTGTGCGCAGTCGCGGTTCCGCGACCCTCGCCCTTGCGCTGTCCTCGACGGCGCCGGCCACGGCGGGTACGACGTCCCTGGCCGGATTGGTTCTGACCTGCCTGTCCGGTGCCGTCCCCACGCGAACCCGACGAGACGTCGCTGACGTCTGAAGGGTTGGTCGAGGAATCGGTGGACACTCCACGATGCTAGCGGCATGTCACCTGCAGTTTGCCCGGACGCCTCGTAGTGCGAGAAGGATGTGGACGCCCGGCCACGGAACCCACGGACACGGTGTACGACGGATATCGACAGGTGACCACGACCCGGCCGTGGGCCGGTCTCCTCCACGGCGTCGATGCCGCGGGTGACGACGGTAGGGTGGCAAGCCGTGAATGACTCTTCTCCGTCGGATGTACGGCCGACGGTGTCGGATCCGGACCGCAAGGTGCGGCTGATGGCCGCGGCGGCGATAGCCCTCCGGGAGCTCGACGACGTCCTGGCTCCTCTCGGTGAGCTGTTCGCGTCGGCGGGTCACGAGTTGTACCTGGTCGGCGGCTCGGTGCGCGACGCCGTGCTGGGCCGCCTCGGCAACGATCTGGACTTCACCACCGACGCGCGTCCCGAACAGGTGTCCCGTCTCCTCAAGGGGTGGGCGGACGCGTTCTGGGATGTCGGGATCGAGTTCGGCACGGTCGGCGTCCGCAAGGGCGACCACCAGATCGAGATCACCACATTCCGCGCCGACACGTACGACCAGGTCAGCCGCAATCCGGAGGTCACCTTCGGCGAGACCCTCGAAGACGATCTCGTCCGCCGCGACTTCACCGTCAACGCGATGGCCGTGCGTATCGGTGCCCGGGGCGCCGAGGACTTCTGCGATCCGCTCGACGGGATGACCGCGTTGCTGGCCGGTGTCATCGACACCCCGGCGACACCGGAGCAGTCCTTCGGCGACGATCCGCTGCGGATGCTGCGTGCCGTCCGCTTCATCTCCCAGCTCGGATTCCGGCTCGCGCCGCGCGTGTGGCAGGCCATCACCGAGATGAACGGAGAGATCGACCGCATCACCGCCGAACGTATCCGCGCCGAGCTGGACAAGCTCATCTGCGGTGAGTTCCCGATCGACGCGATCGACGCGATGGTCGATACGGGCCTGGCGGAGCGGGTGATGCCGGAGATCCCCGGGATGAAGCTCACCATCGACGAGCACCACCAGCACAAGGACGTCTACCAGCATTCGCTGACCGTCCTGAAGCAGGCGATCGACCTCGAGGAGGGCGATCCCGACCTGATCCTGCGCTGGGCGGCACTGCTCCACGACATCGGCAAACCCGCGACTCGACGCCACGAACCCGGCGGCGGGGTGAGCTTCCATCACCACGAGGTGGTCGGAGCCAAGATGGTGCGCAAGCGGATGAGAGCGCTGAAGTATCCCAAGGCTGTCGTCGCCGACGTCGCGGACCTGGTGTTCCTGCACCTGCGGTTCCACGGATACGGCGACGGTGCCTGGACCGATTCCGCGGTGCGGCGCTATGTCAACGACGCCGGTCCCCTGCTCGACCGGCTCAACAAGCTGGTGCGAGCCGACTGCACCACGCGGAACAAGCGCCGCGCCCGCCGGCTGCAGCAGAACTACGACAACCTCGAACAGCGGATCGCAGCGCTCAAGGCGGCGGAGGATCTCGAGAAGGTTCGTCCCGACCTCGACGGCAACGCGATCATGGAGATGCTGGGCGTGCCGCCCGGCCCGATCGTCGGCCAGGCCTGGCGGCATCTGAAGGAACTCCGCCTCGATCGTGGGCCGCTGAGCCACGAGGAGGCCGAGCAGGCTCTACAGGAGTGGTGGGCGTCCCGCGGACAGAAGTAGGCGCGGCGAGAAGAGGGTGTCAGCTCCCGGAGTGATGCCGCGCCGCCGGCGTGAGCACCTCGATCGCGCGCGGGACCGCCTCGAACACCGCGGGCAGTTCGCCGACGAGATCGCCGTCGACGGACACCAGTGCGGGCGGATCGCAGTACAGCTCGACCTCTGAGCCGCGCATCGTCTGGACCAGGGGGTGATCGACGTGCTTGCCGGTGAACACCTTCGGGAAGACGCCGGCGAGCGTCGGTCGGGCCAGGCGCGGCGGGTTCTTCGCAAGCGTGACGTCGAGCAGTCCGTCGGACACCGATGCCGTCGGGGTGATCCGCATCCCGCCGCCGTACGACGTGGTGTTCCCGATGGCGGCGAAGATGAGGTCGGCCTCGACGGTGTCGTCGTCGACACGGACCTGATAGTGCCGGGACCGCAGGGCGATGAGTTCGAGCAGCGCGGCGATCGTGTAGCGCGCCTGGCCGCGGGGCCAGCGCATGTCGATGGCGCGTGCGGTCACCGCCGCGTCGAAACCGGTGGCGGCGACCGTGGCGAACAGCGCGGTCCGGCCGTCGGGGAAGCTGACGCGGCCCAGGTCGACGGGCTCCCGGTGGCCGCCGAGAATCACCTTGACGGCTTCGGCGGTGTCGAGCGGGATGCCGAGATTGCGGGCGAAGTCGTTGCCGCTGCCGGCGGGGATGACGGCGAGGGGCTTGCCCGAGCCGATGCTGGCCTCCACCGCGAGCCGGATCGTGCCGTCCCCGCCTGCGACGGCCAGGACGTCGGTGTCGCCCCGGGCGGCCTTTCCGGCGAGGTCGGCGGCGTCGGCCATGTCCTCACCGACGATGACCTCGACCTCGATCTCCTGAGCCCTCAGAAGATCGGCGGCGTGATGGGCCACGCGCAGGCCGGTTCCGTGCCGCGCGTATGGGCTGGCCACGATCGTGGCGTGTTCGATGGTCATCTGGTCGGCCCCCCGCCGATTGAGTGATCCGTTACAGTGTTACACATCATGTCAATCCGTAACGAGGAGATCGGGGATCTCGTTCTGGACGCAGCCAGGGTCTGCCTGCTGCGTAATGGCGGTCGCAAGGTGACCGTCTCCGAGGTCGCCCGCCGAGCAGGGGTGAGTCGTCCCACTGTCTACCGGCGCTGGTCCGACATCACCGAGATCATCCGTGATCTGCTCACCCGCGAGGTTCTCACCATCGTCGACGAGGTGGTCGGCGAGCGCGGTGAGCCCGAGGACCTCGACGCACTGGCCGACCAGGTGGTGACGGTGGTCGGGGCGTTGCGCGACAGCGAACTCATCTCGTCGCTGTGGCGTGAACAGCGCGACTTCATGGCGCCCTATGTGTTCGAACGTCTCGGCACCAGTCAGCAAGGGATGCTGGCCCTGCTGGCGGACATGCTCGCGCACGGTCAGGGTCGCAAACAGGTACGCGCCGGCGACGCCAAGCGGATGGCGTCGATGGTGCTGTTGATCGCGCAGAGTTTCCTACAGTCGGGCGCGCTGGTGTCGGACATCCTGGCCGAGGGATGGGGTACCGAACTCCACAGCGTGGTCGTCGGCTACCTGCGACCGGTGCCGTGAGGGTGTCGTTCTGATGGCCACGTTGTCCGTTCGAACCCGCCGACGGGCTCTCGAGTCGCTGGCGTCGACCGCCGAACCGGTCGACCTCCTCGTCGTCGGCGGCGGGATCACCGGTGTCGGTGTCGCGCTCGACGCCGCCACCCGTGGTCTCCGTGTCGCCCTCGTCGAGCAAGGCGACCTCGCGTCCGGCACCTCGCGGTGGAGCAGCAAACTCGTCCACGGCGGACTCCGGTACCTCGCGAAAGGTGACGTGCGGATCGCTCGGGAGAGTGCTGTCGAGCGACACCATCTGATGACGTCGATTGCCCCACACCTGATCTCGCCGCTTCGGCAGATCCTTCCCGATCGTGGTGAGCGCCAGACCTCGATTCTCCGCGTCGGTATGCGTGCGGGAGATCTGTTGCGCCGCACTGCGGGAACGTCGAGCTCGCTGTTGCCGCCGCCGTCGCGGATGTCGGTCATGGAGACCCTCGGGCGGTGCCCGACCCTGTCGCCGGCCGGACTCCGCGGCGGTGTGTCGACCACCGACGGCCAGTTGATCGACGACGCGAGGCTCGTCGTCGCCGTGGCGCGCACCGCGGCCGCGTACGGCGCGTTGATCTGCACGCACACCCGAGCCGATCGGGTCGACGGTCGGGGTGCCACGCTCACCGATCTCTTCTCGGGGGAGAGCTTCGACGTCGGCGCACGGATGGTGGTGAACGCCGCCGGGGTGTGGTCCGGATCGGTCGACGACTCGATCGCCGTGCACCCCAGCCGCGGAACACATCTCGTCGTCGACGCGGCGACCTTGGGCAACCCGACCGCCGCGCTGACCGTACCGGCGGGAAATTCGTTGTCCCGGTACGTCTTCGCCTTGCCCGCCCAGTTGGGTCGCGTCTACATCGGAATCACCGATGTCGCTGCCCCGGGCCCGATCCCGGATGTCCCCACCCCGGACGACGCCGAGATCGACTTCCTGCTCGACGGGATCAACCCGGCACTGACACGGCCTCTCGATCGCTCCGACATCACCGGCGTGTTCGCCGGTCTGCGGCCGCTCATCGACGAGCGCGGGACCGCCGATGGCGTGGCATCGGAAGGCCTCGCGGACGTCTCCCGCCGGCACCACGTCCGAGTTCGCGGCGACGGCCTGGTGACCGTGCTCGGGGGCAAACTCACCACCTACCGCCGGATGGCCGAGGATGCGGTCGACGCCGCCCTGGCCACCACCGAACTGACCGCGGGTGAGTGTGTCACCACCACGACCGCGCTGGTCGGAGCCCTGCGCGACCCGCGTGAGTCGCGACTCCCACCGTCGCTGGTCGCGCGCTTCGGCGGCGAGGCGCCGACGGTCGTCGAGTCGGCCACCGTCGACCGACCGCTGGAGCCGGTCGCGCCCGGTATCGACGTCACCCGCGCCGAGATCGAGTTCGCGGTCACGCACGAGGGGGCCGTCGACGTCGACGACGTCCTGCACAGGCGGACGCGGATCGGGTTGGTCCGGCGCGACGCGGACCTGGCCCGGCCCGAGATCGAGACGATCGTGGGCGTCACACTCGCCTGACATCGCCGGCCGGCGCCGCTCCGACCGGCGAGGTCGCCTGTTGGCGGTGTGGTGCGCACTGGTGGGGCCTTCTCGGCCACCAGTTCACGGTGCCGAGCTTCGCCGCGATGAGGGGGACGACGATTGTCCGGACGACGAACGTGTCCAGCAGGAGGCCCATTCCGATGATGAAGCCCGCCTGCACCAGCGTGGACACCGACCCGGCCATGAGCCCGAACATGCTGCCCGCGAAGATGATCCCGGCCGAGGTGATCACGGAACCGGTCTTGACGATGGTGCGCAGCACACTGACCCTGGTGCTCGTGATCGACTCCTCCCGCAATCGCGAGACCAGGAGCATGTTGTAGTCGGCGCCGACGGCGACGAGGACGATGAAGGCCAGCAGGGGAACCGTCCAGTGGATGGATTCGCCCAGGATGTACTGGAAGAACACGACTCCCACTCCGAGTGTTGCGGCGTAGTTGAGTACCACGGTCATCAACAGGTAGAGCGGTGCCACGAGCGCGCGGAGTAGCGCCATCAGGATCAGTCCGACGATGAGGAGCGTCGCAAGGGCCAGTACCCAGAAGTCCCTGGTCATCAACTCCTGGAGGTCGGAGTTGATCGCGGGGAAGCCCGCCATGGAGACCTCGGCGGCGTCGAGAGTGGTGTTGGGCAACGCGCTTTCGGCGACGCCCTGGATCCGCTCGCTGAGACGCATCGCGTCGGCCGAGTAGGGATCGCTGGATGTCTGCACGATGAATCGGACGGTCTTGCCGTCCGGAGAGACGAACTGCTGTGCAGCATAGGCAAATCGGTCGTCGTCGAAGGCGTTCGGCGGTAGGTAGAAACCGACGGCCGAATCGGTGCCGCCGACGTCTCGTGAGGCTGCGCGTAGCTGGGTGGCGAGCTGTGACATGCCCCCGAGCATGTCGAGATTCGAGTCGACCAGGGATCGAACCCCGTCGGCGAGGAGTCCGGCCCCCTCGGCCAGCTGATGTACTCCGCTCTGTAACTGTGTCAGCTGTCCGGACAGGTCGGCCGGGATCGAACCCACCGTCTGGTTCAATGAATTTGCCGCACTCTGCAATCGGCCGACGACCTCAGATACCGGGGTGTCTGCGGACTGAAGATCGTCGCCGAGCCGGGCCATGTCGGTGAAGAGCCCGCTGCGGTGTGTGCGCACCAGATCGCTTGCCCGGGTGCGGAGCTGGACACACGTCGGCACAGCGTCGCACCAGGGCATGTCCAATTGGGGCACCACAGGCGCGAGTGCGGTGATCGCGTTGTCGACGCTTTCCGCTGCCGACCGTAGCGAGTTGCTCGTACGCATCAGGTTGTCGATCGCGGGTGCGTTGTCTGCCAGCACCGACAACAACGGTTCGTACTGTGACAGAGCCGAACCCGTGGATTGCACCTGGGTCAGCAACGGTGCGAGTGGTGCGAGGCCCTCGCTGATCTGCCGATCGAGGAGTGCCAGAGCGTCCGCAAGTTGGTCGGCCCCGCCTGCGAGGGTCTCCAACTGGCCACGTCGGGAATTGCCGGCATCGACGGACTTCTGCACCTCGTCGCCGATTCGAGCGTTCTGCCAGGGCAACTCGGCCTGTTCGAGACGGGAGCCGGTCGGTCGGGTTATCCCGACGACTCTGGTGACCCCGGGCATCTGCGCGACCCGCGTCGCCATCTGCTCCAAGTCGGCGAGTCCGCGTGCGGTGCGCATGTCCCGAGGTGACTGGATCAGGAGGAACTCCGCGATCACGGTATCTCGCGGAAAGTGGCTGTCCAGCAACGCGTAGCCGAGGTTGCTGTCGGATTCGGCGGGCTGACCGGCGCGGTCGTCGTAGGTGACCTGCATGGTCGCGGCCACAGCGCTCAGCGCGAGGAGCGCGACCATGCTGACGGCGAAGAGGGGGACCGGTCTGCGAATCACCAACACACCCACCCTGTTCCAGTACTTCCTGGTGAGTTCGGTGCGGGGCAGACCGATGCCGCGGCGCGCTGCCGTGGACAGCAGAGGTGGCAACAAGGTCACCGTTGCGGCGAACCCCACGACGACCGCGACCGCGCAGGCGGGACCGACCGACGCGAATGCACTCAACTTCGCGAGAAGCATCGCGAGGAACGCCAGGGCGACAGTCGCCGCCGAGGCGAGGATGACTCGTCCGATCGAGGCGGCGGCGTCGACGATGGCGTCGTCGGGATCCATGCCCTGTCGGAGTCTTTCGTGGAATCTGCTGATGAAGAAGACCGAGTAGTCCACACCCGCGCCGAGCAGGATCGCCGTCATGAACGCAATGGTGAACTGGGACAGCGGGAAACCCGACTGGCCGAACCACGACAGCAGTCCTCGGCCCACCGCGAGGCTCATGCCGACGACGATGAGCGGGAGAAGCGCGGTGAACACCGAGCGGTAGACGATCAGCAGGATCGTCACGATCAGCGCGATCGTCGCCAGGGTGATCACGGTCAGATCGGCTTCGGCGGTGGTGATCTGGTCGCTGAAGGTGGCGGGCGGTCCGGTGACGTGCACCGACGTTCCGGTGCCGTCGAACGCCTCCCGCGCGATCTCCCGAACCGCTTCGATCGCCAGAGTGGAGGTGGTGCCGCCGATTGTTCCGGCGACGCCGACCGGCAGGTACCACGCTTGCCCGTCCGCGCTGGTGGCCTGACGCGCAGTCCGGGGATCACCGACGAGGTCACGGACCGACAGCACGTGCTCGGAATCGGAACGTAGCCGGTCGACCATCGTCTCGTAGCGATCCCGGACGGTTTCGGACAGTCCTGCCGGGTTCTCCATCGTGACGAAGACAGAGTTGGTCGCGCCCTTCTCGTCGAAGGCCTCCCCCATCCGGTCCAGGGACTGGAAGGACGCGACGTCGCGGGGTAGCGGATCGAGCGACTGCTCTCGGACGACGGCTTCCAGCTGCGGGAACAGGATCGCGAGCGCAGCCGCGGCCGCGATCCACGCCCCGACCACGGCGAGTTTGTGTCGCAGTGTGAACCGAGCGAGCCGTTCCAGGGTCCGGCTGTACTCGCCACGTCCCTGCGGTTTCGGCTGCCGGCCACCGGCCGGGGGCGGCACGTGATCGGTCTTGCTGACAGCGTCCACGACGACCTCCCCGATCCGATACATACTGGATCGCAACGCTACAGGATGTATCGAAACTTGCGAAGGGGGTCGACGCGCGGGAAATCAGGACTTTCGGTGGGCTGCGAGGAAGTCGTCGACGATCCGCTCACGATCGGCTGCGGTCAGGGTCAATATCCCGGAAAGGCGGGCGAAGACCAGCGGACCGGCGAGTTGCAGGACAGCCAGGTCGTGGTCGACGTCCCCGAGCTCGGCCTGTGCGATGTCGGTGTCGAGGAAATGGTCGAGTGGTGCGCGATACTGGGCGATGACCCGCTCCCGCAACTCGGCCAGTCGGCGTTCGCGATCGGTGGTGTGCTCCGGCGAGTCGGTGCTGATGGCCAGCCAGGCCAGCACGGTCGTGTGCATCGGCGCGCTGTCGGCGAGCGCGGCGTTCTGGTGCATCAGTTCGACGAGCTGTTCACGTAACGAGCCGGTGAGTTCCGTGGGTTCGATCGGGTCGGGAAGCAGACGGTCGAAGGCCGCCGCGAGCAGATCACCAGTGGTGCCGAAATGCCGGTACAGGGTGGTTCGCGCGACCTTGGACGCACGGCTGACGGCGTTCACGGTCACCGCTTCCACTCCACCGCTCTTCAGCAACGACACCGCCGCGTCGACGAGTCGTGTTCGGGAACGCACCCGACGCGGATCTTCGTCGTCACCGAGGTCGTCTCTCGGTTCGGGCATGTCGTCGCTGCGGCGCGGAGCGCCGTCTTCGTCGGATTTCACGTGGCCGTCCTGGATCCCTGAGAGGCTGATCGATCTGTCAATAACCCATGGTGCGCAACGCATCTGCGAGACGGTCGAGGTCTTCTCGCTGTACGTCGAGGTGTGGGCTCAGCCGGAGGACGGGCGTCTCGGTTGCCAGCGGGGCACGCCAGGCGTCGGCCGCGGTGACCAGGATGCCGAGCGAGAGCAACTTGTCCCGCGCGGCGGCCACGTCGTCGAACTGCCAACCGGGGGGCGGCGCCAGGGTCACGATCGCCGACGGCTCGTCGAGGGGTTCGAGGACCTCCCAGCTGGCGATGCCGTGCAGCCGCTCGCGGGTGGCCTTGCCGATCGTCGCCAGCTCACGAAAGACCCGTTGTTGTCCGATGTCCAGGAGTTCGCGGACCGCGATCCCGAGTCCGAGACGGCCGGCGATGAAAGCATCTGATCCGTCGATCTCGACCGGCCGCAACGAGTCTCGGCGTACCGCGACGAATCCGACGCCGCGCGGGCCGGTCAGCCACTTGCGGCTGGTGCCGTAGACGACATCGGCGCCGGTCACGGTGGGGACGTGACCGACCGACTGGGCCATGTCGACGACCACGGGCACGCCGGCTCGGTGGGCGAGTTCGACGATCCGCGCGACCGGCTGCACCGCGCCGGACATCGACCCGATGTGGCAGACGTGGATGAAGTCGGGCTGCTCGAACTGCAGCATGTTCTCGAGCGCATCGGTGTCGATGTGGCCGTACACGTCGCCGTCGGGCATGGTGTGCACGGCGTAGCCTCGACGCTCGAACTCCTCGAGGTTGGGGCCGAACTCGTTCTTGGCCACCCAGACCGTCGAGGTGACGGGGAGACTCCAGTTGGTGAGCAGTGCGCGCAGTGCTGCACGGGCGCTCTCGCGGAAGATGATCTCGTCCGCCGTGTGCCCGAGCAGTGCGGCGAGATTGCGTGTGTCGCGGGCGATTTCCTCGGCGCGATCGTCGGCGGCGACGTAGGAACCGCGCTCGGTCTCACGCCACAGGTGCGCGGTCATCGCACCGATCACCGCGTACGACGATCGGCCGGCGGAGGCGGAGTCGAGATGCGCGAGGGCTGGTTTCAGCCGCGCTGCATGCCATTGCTCGCCGAGGTCGCTGACGTACATAGGGCCTCAACCTACCGGGTACGGACGGTCTCGGTCACACGCCGGGTGTGATGTGGCATGCGATCGATGGAACCGGGCGGGGTGGTGCTTGCGTCCAACAACGCATGGACCCGGTGATCGAGTATCTCTTCGGGCCCGGCGACGGTTCGACGACGCGCTGGTCCACTCCTGCAGACACCACTCTCGGCGATGCCGGGCCCGACGCGGTCCGACTCGATTTCGACGGTGACGGTCGGCGCGACGACGCGATGTGGGACACCGACGCCGACGGCATCGCCGACGCGGCCGCGCTCGACACCGATGACGATGACGTGCCCGACGCGTTCTACCGCGATTCCGGCGCGGGTCTGTGGGACCGGGCCGTTGCCCGTGACGCCCTGGGTGCCGGTGCTCCCCACGACCCGGCGCCCGAGGACCACACCTCGGGTGAACCCGACGGGTCACGCCTCCTGAGACTCGACCTGGACGCGGACGGAGACGCCGATGCCGAACTGGTGGGGGCGGAGAGGGGCGGTCGGGTCGTGGCCGAGCGCCTGTACGTCGACGCCGACGGCGACGGCACGACCGACACGGTGGTGGTGGATCTGAACGGGGACGGGGTCGCCGACGCCGCCTATGACAGGCGCGATCCGCGGTTCACGCGGCGGGGTCGGTGAGGGCCTGTGGGCCGGCCGTCGGCTCACCGACCGCCACGGCGCGGTTGTACAGGGCACGTACCGCCACCATGCCCAGGAGGTACAGCGCCACGCCGAGGACGACGAGCACGGTGGCATGACCGTCGACGGGGATCGCCACGGCCGCCACGGTGACCGCGCCGACGTAGGCGATGTTGAACACCGCGTCCTGCACCGAGAACACCTGACCTCGCACCGCGTCGCCGACGTCGACCTGCATCGCGACATCGCCGCACAACTTGGCGACCTGACCGATCAACCCCAGCACGAACGCCGACCCACAGATCACCGCGAAGTGGAATCCGAGGACCGTGACCTCGGCGATCGCCCCGATGGCCAGCGCGCACATCAGCGTCGGGTACCGCCCGACGCGGGCCACCGCGATCGGGGTGACCACCGCGGCGAGGAGGGCACCGGCTCCGGTGAATCCGATGACGAGGCTGACGCGGTCGAGCCCGTCTCCGGGTCCCATCTGCCGCGTCAGCACCAGGATCATGAGCGTGTTCATGCCGAACACGAGCCGGTGGGCGCCGATGGCCGTGAGTGCGGCCGCAACGGTCTTGTGGTGCGCGACCGCCCGGGCGCCGTGCCACAGACCTACCGACACCGCGTGGAACGCCGACCTGCCCGGATCGTCGGGTACGTCGGGACCCAGCTGCAGCGGTCGGAATCGGTGGGCCAGACCGCCGGACACGACGGCGAGTGCGATGCCTGCCAGCATGGTGAGTGCACTGCCCGAATTGTCGTCGCCGAAGATCGCGCGCAGACCCAGCGTGATCCCGAGCCCGACGCTCAGCATCGCGCCACCGAGGGTGGTGAACAGCGCATTGGTCGCCACGATCACCTCGCGCCGGGCGACGTGCGGGAGTCCGGCGGACAGGCCGGCGGCCACGAACCGGCTCGCGCCGGTGGCGGCGAGCGCCGAGATCAGCACCACGACATCGGGGGCCCCGGAGGCGACCGCGATCGCGACGAGTCCGATGATCGCGCCGCGCAACAGGTTCGCGTACAGCAGCACATTGCGTCGATCCCAGTGGTCGAGCAGTGCTCCCGCGAACGGTCCGATGAGCGAATACGGCAACAACAGCACCGCGAGACCCCCGGCGACGGCGAGCGGATCCGCGTGGCGTTCGGGGTTGAAGAGGATGCTTCCGACGAGTGCGGCCTGGAAGATCCCGTCGGTGACTTGGCTGGAGAGACGGACGAACAGCAACCGTCCCAGGCCTGGTGAATGACGGAGCGAATCGATGAACACCGACCAGCCTCGGCGGCGGCTCACCTCGGTGCTGTTCACTTGTTCAAGCGTACTCACCGACGGGTTGCGGGTCCGTCGACTGTGGCGTGTTCGGGACTCGACGGACGTGCGATGATGGCTGAGTGGCGGGCGGTGACGACGCAGAGGATCCCACACCGGAATTCCGCTCCGGGGATCCTTCGGCGGGCAGCGGTGGCGGTGGCCGCATGCCGGGGGTCCCGTGGGATGCAGATCCCACCCATCGCGTCCGGCCCGGAACCGCACTCATCGCGTCGACCGATCTCATCGAGCCGACCTTCGCGCGCACGGTCATCTATGTCATCGAGCACAACGAGGCCGGCAGTCTCGGCGTGATCCTCAACCGCATGAGCCAGACCGCGGTGCACAATCTGCTGCCCCAGTGGACGGACATCGCGGCGTCCCCGCGCGCGCTCTACGTCGGCGGTCCGGTCAACCAGGACGCGGCACTGTGCCTGGGCGTCATGAAGCACGGTCACGACGTCGAGGACCATCCCGCTCTGCGCCCGGTCGACGGCCGCGTCGTGCTCGTCGATCTCGACGCCGACCCGGAACCGCTCGCCGAGGTGCTCGAAGGCGTGCGCATCTTCGCCGGCTACAGCGGATGGGGTATCGGTCAGCTCGACGACGAACTCGACCAGTTCAGCTGGATGCTCGCCTCGGCACTCCCCCGCGACCTGCTGGCCCCGCCCGCAACCGACGTCTGGTTCGACATCCTCCGCCGGCAGCCCTGGCCGCTGCCGCTCCTCGCGACTCACCCCATCGACCTCAGCCTCAACTGACCCCCGTTCCTCGCGACGCATCCCATCGACCTCAACTGACCCCCGCTCCTCGCGACGCATCCCATCGACCTCAACTGACCCCCGCTCCTCGCGACGCATCCCATCGACCTCAACTGACCCCCGCTCCTCGCGACGCATCCCATCGACCTCAACTGACCCCCGCTCCTTGAGTAGCCCCGGAGCTTGCGGAGGGGCGTATCGAAAGGACTCGTGACCCGCATCACTCCCGATGCTAAGTTGTGATCGCTTGATCAGGTTCCCGCCGCGTCGACGCTCTGACGTCGTCGCGGCGCATCACACGCGGGGGTGTGCATGGGCAAGTCGTCGAGAAGCGTTCGTCTGCTGGCGGGGGTGATCGCACTCGTCGCGGCGCTGGTCGCGCCGACCGCGGTCGCGGGGGCCGCACCGAGCGGACCCACGGGAGGGGCCGCCGCCGCGCGCTGGGCCGCGGGCCACGACGGCCCGCAACCCTATGCCGGCGTGAACGTCAGCTGGGACGTGCCGATCAGGATGAGTGACGGCACCGTCCTACGCGCCAACGTCTATCGGCCTGCTGATGCCCGCGAACGACCGACGTCGACGAAGACGCCGGTCATCGTCAACATGACCCCGTACACCAAGCTGATCACCACGGTCGGATCCGCGGTCACGCAGCATCCGGTGCTCGAGCCGTTCCTGCTGCAGATCGCCCGGTCCATCAACCTGTCCGGCACGCCGATCGACGGCATCAACGACATCGCGCACACCCTGCGCGACGGGGGCGCCAAGACTTTCCTCGTCGACTTCGACCTCGTCCGCAGCGGCTACACACAGGTCGTCGTCGACGTGCGCGGAACCGGCTTCTCCCAGGGCAAGTGGGACGTCTTCCAGGACCGCGAGCAACGCGACACCATCGAGGTCATCAACTGGGCGTCGAAGCAGCGGTGGTCCAACGGCAAGGTCGGCATGTCCGGTGTCTCCTACTCCGCGATCAACCAGATCCAAGCCGCCAACAAGAACCCGAAGGCACTGAAGGCGATCTTCCCGGTCGAACCGGGCGGTGATCTCATCCGAGACATCGTGGCGCCGGGTGGGGCGTTGGGTGTCGGCTTCCTGCCGCTGTGGCTGACTCTGGTCAACACCACGAAAATGATCCCGAACGTGGCGTCGATGCTCAACGGCACCTTCGACTGGAAGTGGCTGGCCGACCGGATCTCCGACCCGCTGACCTTCTATCCGCAACTCTTCGCAGCACTGCTCACACCCGACGTCGCGTCGGTGCCGCCGGAGCTGAAGGCGTTGCTGGAGAACAACTCCGAACCGCGGTCCGCCTGGCTCGACCGTGCCGAGAACATCACCACGCCGACCCTCATCTACGGCGGCTGGTTCGACCTCTTCACCAACTCCGAAGTCCGCATGTACAACAAGATCCCGCTGCCGCCGGGCCGCAAGCAGCTGATCATGGGCGACGGCTATCACCTGACCATCGGCGGCGGGCAACAGGGTCGCGACGGCACGCCGCCGCGACTCGACGTGCTGCAGAAGGCGTGGTTCGACAAGTGGCTTAAGGGAATCGACAACGGCATCGACTCCTATGGTCCGGTGAACCTCAAGCAGGTGGGCGATTCCTGGATCACCGCCCGGCAGTTCCCGCGCGCCGGGATGGAGCGTCAGCGCCTCTATCTGAGCGACCGGCGTAGCGGTACCGCGGCACACGCGGTCCGCGACGGCAGCCTGACCACGAAGGCCCCGCGGTCGCGGGCACGCATGTCCATCGCCCCCGGCCTCGCCCCCATGTGTTCCCGCGACGCGGCACAGCAACTGGCCGGTGCGCTGGCGATCTTCCCGTTCTGCGCCGACGATGCCCGCATCTCCGAACGCGCGGCACTGTCGTTCACCACTCCCCCGCTCACGACGACCCGCAGCGTGTCCGGGTACTCCAACATTCGGCTGAACACCGTGCTCGACGCCACCGACGGCTACTGGACGGCCACCCTCAACGACGTCGCGCCCGACGGCACGTCGAAGGTGATCTCGTCGGGACAGGTGATGGCGTCGCTTCGTGGATACGACCGCGCGGCATCGCAATTCGCGCCGAACGGAGACGTGATCGACCCGTTCTACAACCTCACACTGTCCTCACGGCAGCCGGTGGCTCCGGGACGTCCGGTCAGCATAGACATCGGGCTGCTGCCCACCGAGGCGATCGTGAAGCCGGGTCATCGCCTGCGGGTCGACGTCTTCGCGATGAACTTCCCGCGCGGTCTGCCGCTACGCCCGTTGCTGAACGAGTCGGGCCTGAAGCCGCAGCACATCCAGCTCGACCCGAGCCGGCCGAGCTTCGTGAACCTGCCGCTGTCGACGCCGGTCGGTGGCTGACACGCCAATCGGTGACTGACACGGCGAGGGTCGCTCGGCGACAGTCGATCTGAGACGGACCAACACACTGACGACACCGCTGGAGCCGTCGACCTTTTGGTCGACGGCTCCAGCGTGTGCGATCTGTGCGGGCGCGGTTTCGCCGACTGCGATGCCGGTGTGCGTCCGCGGTTCAGGTGTCGTTCGGATCAGTACCCACCAGCGTCGTCCTGCGGTTCTGGACTGCCCGACTTAGCCAGGCCTCTCGCGATCATGTAACCGACGGTCAGCCACGTGATGTACTTGAGCGCGTCGGCAGCACCGAACGGATCGACGTCGCCATCTCCACCGCCCACCACGAGCGCGGTGATCACCACGGCGAGTACGGCGAGCCCATACGCGATCAGTTCACTCGTCTTCGTCGAAGCCTTTGTCTCTACATTTCGGCGGAACCCTACGGGGTTGGGCGTGGCGATCGGGGGCGCAGAATTGCCGGGCGCGGCACCGGGATTGGGCTGCCGGTACGGTTCGGGGCTGGTCATGAGAAGGCCTTTCCTCGAATTGCTCACCCTTCTCCGGTGACCCCGGAGAAGGTGCACCTCTGTGCATCTCAGGGTCCCCCGATCAGGATGCCGCCAAACACCGGGTGTCATTTGCCACCGCTATGGGACCACCTGTTTGCCACGAGCATGGGACCACCTTGGCGCGTTATTGAGGATGCGCGGTGGGGTCGTGGCGGTCAAGTCCGGGGCGTTGGCGCTGGCGGTACGAGGGGCCTTCCACGACCAGCGTGTGAGCTCGAGAGGTCAATCGGTCGATGGCCGATTGGGCCAGCAGTGCGTCGGTGGTCATGGTCAGCCACTCGGCGGGCTCTCGGTTCGAGGTGATGATGGTGGTCTTGGTGTGGTGGCGTTCGACGATGAGTTCGTAAAAGTCGTTGGTTTCGGTGGCGTCGAGGGGCCGTAGGGCAAAGTCGTCGATGACGAGGACTTCGGTGGTGGTGAGTTTGCGGAGTTCGGCGTCGGTGCTGTTGTCCAGGCGCGCGGCTTTGAGTCGGTGAAACAGTTTGTCTGCGCGGGCGAACAGGACGGTGTGGCGTCGGCCGATTGCCATGTGGCCCAAAGCTGTTGCTAGGTGTGTTTTGCCGACCCCGACGGGTCCGAGGATGATGGCTGACTGTTTGGCTTCGATGAATCGCAGTGTGGCCAGTTCTTCGAGTAGTTCCCGGTCATAACGCAGGTCGTCTTCGGCCCGCCAGCTATCGATGCGCATGGCTGGGTCCAGGCCTGCTTTGATTGATCGCAGTGCGGCAGAGCGTGATTCGCGGCGTGAGACTTCGTCGGCAAGTAGCTGTTCGAGGAAGTTGATGTGTGAGGTTTTGTGTTGCCGTGCCAACGCGGCGCGTTGCGGGAGGGTGTCAGCGAGCGCACCGAGTTTGAGGGCTTTGAGTGAGCGGAGCAGGTCAGCACCGATTGGTTGGGTGGTCATGGTCTCTAGTTCTCCTTGGTGCCTGGAATGAGGGTCAGTGCTGCTGCGGCAGCGGCGAATTCGGAAGGGTCACGGGTGAATCTGGTGGGGGCGTGACCGGCGGCTCGGGGCAGTGCTGGGCTGGTGGTTTCGGTGCCACGTTCGAGCATGGAACGGATCTTGGTGACCGCGATGACATCGAGAGCGAGGGCTGACTGGCAGGCCGCATCTACTGGTGCGGCTCCGTAGGTCGAGACCAACCCGATCAGTGCGTATACCGCCCGCATGCGCGACCAGGGGCGAGGGTCATCAACGATGCGCGCAGCGTAGAGACCGATATGTGGGCCGTAGCGTTCGCATTGCTGCAGCTGGGCGGTGATGTTGCGGGTGGCGTAGGCACCCAGATCTGCCGGGTAGTCCGCCGGATCGGTGCTGCGACCACCCGCGCCTTGTCGGGGGTGTTGTTTGATCAGCTCGCCGCGGTGATAGAACTTCACCGTCTCGGAGTCGGCGCGAACATCGACGGTGGTACCGATCCACGTTTCTGGAAGCGAGTACAACGCTTTACCCACACAGGCGTGAAAGTCTTTGTGCACCTTCACTTGTTTGAAGACCGGAACATCGTAGGGCTGCTGGGGTACCGGCAGCAGATGCCGGTGTTCCTCGGCGGCGAAGACGACCGCGGGTTGGGTTGCGGTGGTGCCGTGCACCCGCATGCCGGCGGTGTGAGCACACCAGGTGCGTGCTGCTTGCTGGGCATGGTCGAGGTCGGTGAAGGTTTCCCCGGCCCAAAAGTTCTTCTGCACGTACTGGATGGTGCGTTCGACCCGGGGTTTGTCCTGCGGGGTGCGCACCCGAGCGGTATCGGTGACGAACCTGGCATGGGCTGCGTAGTCCAGCCATCCCCGACTCAGCCGTGGGTTGACTGCATCAGCCTGGGCGACACTGGGTTTCATGTTGTCGGGGATGATGACGGCGAACACCCCATCGAAGAATTCCCACGCCGCTTGGCAGCCGGTGATCACCGCGTCCAGGGTTTGTGAATGGGTCAGCCACACGAACGTGTGCCGCGAGTAGACCGCGGTGATCACCAGGGCATGGACCTTGCGGCGTTTGCCGCTGGCAGGGTCATCGAGCAGCCCGAGGTACCCGAAATCGAGCTGACATTCTGCACCCGGAGCGCAGTCGTCCACGCGCACGGTGGATGTTGTTCGCCGGTACCCGCATTGCTCGGTCGCGAACCTCACCAACGTCCGATAGGGCACCTGGCATCCCTGACGGGCAAGCAGGATGTGAATTTTAGTCAGTGTCAACGGTTTCTGGTCGCCATCACCGGCGACCCAGGTTCTGATCTGATCGGTGAACCCGGCCAGTTGTTCCCATGCCTGCCCGTGCCCGTTGGGCCGGACCGGGCGTACCGCGGTCACGATTCTCCCGATCAGCTCATCGGTCAACGCGTCGGCACCGGCGCCGTGGACCAATCCTGCCGCTTGCGCGGCCTGTACATACCGTCGCACCGTCTTGCGGTCGACTCCGGCGTGAGCGGCGATCGTGCGTAGTCCCGGCGAGGGCAATCCCACCGCCAGGCCCAGCCACAAACGCAGTACTTCTCTGATCTCTTCCACTGCAACCTCCCGGTAGCCCATGCCCGCCGCCCCTCCTGCGAATCTTGCAGTTGAGTCAACGAGCAAAACGAAGGGACCACCGACGCGACGCGCCGGTGGTCCCATAACTGGCAATCCAGGTGGTCCCATCCTCGTGGCAAAAATCAGCTCACGGTGGTCCCTTCACGGTGGCAACTGACAACCGGGCAAAACAGTCAGGCGTGCCGTGTGCTCGCCCGTATCCGTACCTGACCGCATCGAACAGGCCGCGGCCCGTGACTTTTTCGACCGTGGACCCCGGTAATCGTCAGGAGGTCTCCGCAGCCTCCGCCTCACGTCCGTACCGCGTCGCCAGCCACGAGCAGATGATGAGCTGGATCTGATGGAAGATCATCAGCGGTAGGACGATGAGGCCGACGGTCGAACCGGCGAAGAGCACGGTGGCCATCGGGAGCCCGGTGGCGAGGCTTTTCTTGGTGCCGCAGAACTGGATGGCGATGGTGTCGGCACGGTCGAAGCCGAGCTTCGTGGGCAGCCATCCGGTGACCACGAGCATGACCACGACGAACACCAGCGAGATCAGCGACACGGCGATCACCTGCACTGCGTCGACCGACGACCAGATGCCGTTCTCGACGCCCTCGCTGAAGGCGACGTAGACGACGAGCACGATGGCGCTGCGATCGGCCAGCTTGGTGATGTGGGCGTGGCGTGCGAAGAACGGCCCGACCCACGGTCGTGCCAGCTGACCGACGACGAACGGCACCAGGATCTGCGCCACGATCTTCAGGATCGCCGACGCGTCGATGGTGGCGTCTCCGGTGTTCTGCATCAGTGCGACGACGAGTACCGGGGTGAGGAACACACCGAGGATGTTCGACGCGGAGGCGCTGACGATGGCGCCGGCGACGTTGCCCTTGGCGATGGAGGTGAACGCGATCGACGACTGCACCGTCGAGGGCACCAGACACAGGAACAGCAGCCCGGCATAGAGGTCGTCACCGATCAGCGGCTCGACGACCGGTTTGAGGGCCAGACCGATGATCGGGAACGCGACGAAGGTGAACGCGAGAATCGTCAGGTGCAGCCGCCAGTGCTTGAGGCCGTCGAGAGCCTCGCGCGGGTGCAGCCGCGTGCCGTAGAGGAAGAACAGAGCACCGATCGCGACGACGACGATCCACTCGAATGCGTCCCCGGCGGCCCCGCGGACGGGCAGGAAGGCGGCGACGACGACCGCGGCCACGATCGCGAGGATGAATCCGTCGATCGGCGAACGGTCGAGGAGGTTCTTGAGCGCGCGCATATGTGAGAGCTGCCGACGGCGGGTGACGCTCAGGCCTGCGCGGTGTCGTTCGCGCAGACGCCGCGCAGCGAGCACGCACCGCAGCTGCTGGTGCCGCAGTCGGCAGCCGGGTCGGACTCCGCCCCGGCCGGCTTCTCGGCGGAATGCGCGTCGTCATGACCCGAGCAGCAGGAGCAGCCCGCGTCCTCGGCCGGTACGGTCGCAGCCGCGCGCACGCCGATGGCGCTGACCAGGCCGATGATGACAAGCGCGGCCACCAGGGCGACGACACCGAAGAGGATGGACCAACCGCCGTCGACGGCCAGGGTGGCGACCGCACCGAGGACGAGGATCACACTCGCGCCGAGCGTTCCGGGTGCCGCGACGCGGTTCGCGACGCGGAAGGCCTCATCGGAGCGCATGGTCTCGTCGGTGCGAACACCGAGACGGCGGTTGCGGGGAAGAGAGCCGCGAAGACCGCGGACCCCGACCGTGGTCCAGAGCCCGGCCAGTGCGAAGAGCAGGACGGCAACGACGACGGACAGGGCATTCACGACCCACAGCATACGACTGCGTCCGCTGTGCAACCGAATCGAGCGTGCCCGGGTGAACTGCACCTCATGGACGTGCCTGCGCTGGCGGGGTGACGAGCTGACCGGATTTCAGGCTGGTCGGGCACAGGATTTACCCTGGTCGGGTGACTTCAGTCGACACCACCAGCACCAACGGCTCCGCCGGGGCGACCGCTCATCGCTACACCGCGGAGGTCGCGGGTGAGCTCGAGCAGCGCTGGCAGCAGGCCTGGTCCGACGAGCATGCCTACGAGGCACCGAATCCCGTCGGACCGCTCGCCGGTGACCTGAGCGCGTTCGGCGGCGGCAGCGCCGACGCTCCCGACAAGCTGTTCGTCCAGGACATGTTCCCCTACCCCTCGGGTGCGGGTCTGCACGTCGGCCATCCGCTGGGGTTCATCGCCAGCGACGTCTTCGCCCGCTACCAGCGGATGACCGGCAAGAACGTTCTGCACACGATGGGTTTCGACTCCTTCGGTCTGCCGGCCGAGCAGTACGCCGTCCAGACCGGCACCCATCCGCGGACCACGACCGAGCAGAACATCGAGCGCTACCTCGGCCAGATCCGACGACTCGGCCTCGGCCACGACGAGCGTCGTCGCGTCGCGACCACCGACGTCGACTTCTACCGCTGGACGCAGTGGATCTTCCTGCAGATCTACAACGCCTGGTTCGACGCCGAGCAGGGCAAGGCCCGGCGCATCTCCGAGCTGGTCGACGAGTTCGCCGCGGGCACACGTGAGCTCACCGGCGAGAACGCCGGCAAGTCCTGGGCGGATCTGACGCCGGCCGAGCGCACCGCAGTGATCGACGACCACCGCCTGGTGTACCTGAGTGATTCGCTGGTCAACTGGTGCCCCGGTCTGGGCACGGTGCTGGCCAACGAGGAGGTGACCGCCGACGGGCGCAGTGATCGCGGCAATTTCCCGGTCTTCCGCAAGCATCTGCGGCAGTGGATGATGCGGATCACCGCCTACTCCGACCGGCTGCTCGACGACCTGGACCTGCTGGACTGGCCGGAGAAGGTCAAGACCATGCAGCGCAACTGGATCGGCCGTTCGCGGGGTGCGCAGGTCCGGTTCGGGGCGCCCGGTGTCGGCGACATCGAGGTCTTCACGACCCGCCCGGACACGCTCTTCGGTGCCACCTACATGGTGCTGGCCCCCGAGCATCCGCTGGTCGACGCGCTGACCGCCGACGCCTGGCCGGAGGGCACCGACGACCGGTGGACACGCGGCGGCAGCGATCCCGCGACGGCCGTCGCGGAGTACCGGTCGTCGATCGCGGCGAAGTCCGACCTCGAACGCCAGGAGAACAAGGAGAAGACCGGCGTCTTCACCGGTTCCTTCGCGATCAATCCGGTGAACGGACACCAGGTTCCGGTCTTCATCGCCGACTACGTTCTCATGGGTTACGGCACCGGCGCCATCATGGCGGTCCCGGCGCACGACGCCCGCGACCACGAGTTCGCGACCGTGTTCGGCCTGCCGATCATCGAGGTGATCGGCTCGGACACCGACGTGCAGGTCGAGGCCTACATGGGCGACGGCCCGTTGGTGAACTCGGACTTCCTGGACGGCAAGAACGTCGAGGACGCCAAGGCCGCAATCGTCGAACGCCTCGAGGCAGGCGGCGTGGGCACCGGCAAGATCCAGTACAAGCTGCGTGACTGGCTCTTCGCCCGTCAGCGTTACTGGGGCGAGCCGTTCCCGATCGTCTACGACGCCGACGGCCAGCCGCACGCGTTGCCCGAATCGATGTTGCCGGTGGAACTCCCGGAGGTCGAGGACTACGCGCCGGTCTCCTTCGACCCCGACGACGCCGACAGCGAGCCGTCGCCCCCGCTGGCCAAGGCCGGCGAGTGGATGACCGTCGAGCTCGATCTCGGAGACGGTCCCAAGACCTACACCCGCGACGCCAACGTCATGCCGCAGTGGGCGGGCAGCTCGTGGTATCAGCTGCGCTACATCGATCCCACCAATCAGGAAACCCTGTGCGACAAGGACAACGAGGCCTACTGGATGGGTCCGCGTCCCGAATTGCATGGTCCGAACGATCCGGGTGGCCTCGACCTCTACATCGGTGGCGTCGAACATGCCGTGCTGCACCTGCTGTATTCGCGGTTCTGGCACAAGGTCCTGTTCGACCTCGGCTACGTCACCAGCCGCGAGCCGTATCGAAAGCTGTTCAACCAGGGCATGATCCAGGCGTACGCGTACACCGACTCGCGCGGTATCTATGTGCCGGCCGAGGAGGTCACCGAGGAGAACGGCAAGTTCTTCTACAACGGTGAAGAGGTGCGCCAGGAGTACGGCAAGATGGGCAAGTCGCTGAAGAACTCGGTGACCCCCGACGACATCTGCCGCGACTACGGTGCCGACACCCTGCGCGTCTACGAGATGTTCATGGGTCCGCTCGACCAGTCACGCCCCTGGGCGACCAAGGACGTCGTCGGTTCGCAGCGGTTCCTGCAGCGCATCTGGCGCCTGGTCGTCGACGAGGAGTCCGGTGAGCTGCGCGTCGCCGACGCCGAGTCCGACGACGACACGAAGCGGTTGCTGCACAAGACGATCGCCGGTGTCCGCGAGGATTACGCGGCACTGCGCAACAACACCGCCGTCGCCAAGCTGACCGTGCTGACCAACCACCTCACCAAGAACTTCGAGAAGGCCGGTGCGCCAAGGGATGCCGTCGAAGCGCTGGTGATCATGCTCGCGCCGCTGGCACCGCACATCGCCGAGGAACTGTGGCATCGCCTGGGCCACGACACCCTCGTCGTCCGCGCGCCGTTCCCGGTCGCCGACGAGGCGTGGCTGGTCGAGGACACGATCGAGATCCCGGTGCAGGTCAAGGGCAAGGTCCGCAGCCGGATCACGGTCGCCGCCGACGCCGACGAGGACACCCTGCGCACCACTGCCCTCGCCGACGAGAAGATCGCCGCACTCCTCGACGGTGCCGAACCGCGCAAGGTGATCGTGGTGCCCGGCCGGATGGTGAACATCGTCCCCTGACGCCTCGCGACTTCGGAGCGATCGCGACGTGCCGTTTTCGCTCCCTGAGGTGTGAGGAGTGATGGTGGCGTGCCGTTTTCGCTCCCTGAGGTGTGAGGAGCGATAGCGACGAGCCTCGAAGGGCTCGCGACCCGAACTGCGTTGCCGCCAAATGACTTCGCTCACGGTGTGACGATGGCGAACCCGGGATCGGGGTCATCGACCAATCCGGTGATGGTCGAGATCGCGGACGTATCGCCCTCCAAGGTGGCACCACTGGCTGCCGTGCCGGTGAGAAGGCCCAGCAGATCGCGCTTGGTGAGTGTCACGACGAGATCGGCGGGATCCTGTCGCCGCGTCGGGTGGTGGATCAGGACACCGTTCGAGAGCTCCATCCGATAGGTCTCGTCGGTGTCGGTGAAGTGCCATCGGATGGACGTCGACAGGTCCCACGCTCGCGGGCCGTCGATGCGGATGGCGAGACTGTCGAAGAGTTGGGTGATGGTGAGCGCGCTCGCGATTCCGGACCCGCTGACCGGTGCGGGATGTGGCCGGCCGACGAGCTCGTCGGCACCGACCAGGAAGTTGTTGCGCCAGGTGGCGCACTCGGATCCGTATCCCAGTTTCGTGAACACCTGCGCGAGGAGCTTTTTCGCGCCCGCATGGTCCGGCTGGGCGAACACCGCGTGGCCGGCCAGTTCCGCGGCGAATCGAAGATCTCCCTCGTCGGCGAACTCCTGCGCTTTCGCGACCGCTGCCTCGACCCCGCCCAGCGCACGCACGTACCGAGCGGCCGACGCCTCCGGTGGGTGCTGCCACAGATGGGCCGGATTGCCGTCGTACCAACCGAGATACCGCTGATAGATCGCTTTCACGTTGTGGCTGACCGAGCCGTAGAACCCGCGGGCGTGCCAGGCCGCGTCGAGGACCGGCGGCATCGGGAAGTCCTCGGCGATCTCGCTGCCCACGTATCCCTGATTCATTCGCCGCAGCGTCTGATCATGGAGGTAGGCGTACAGATCGCGCTGCTGGGTCAGATAGACGAGCAGTTCGTCGGTGCCCCAGGTGGGCCAATGATGGGAGGCGAAGGCGACATCGGAGTCGTAGGCGAACATCTCGATGGCCTCGGTGAGGTATCGCGACCAGATGCGGGCGTCGCGCACCTGTGCGCCCCGCAATGTCAGCAGGTTGTGGAGATTGTGAGTTGCGTTCTCGGCCAGACACAGTGCTCGGTGATCGGGGAACCAGAAGTTCATCTCCGACGGCGCTTCGGTACCCGGCGTCACCTGGAAGATCATCCGGACACCGTCGAAGGTCTCTTCCTGTCCGGTGTGGGTGATGTCGAGCGTCGGGGCGATCAAACCCACTGTCCCGGTGGATGTGCTGGGACCGAGTCCAGCGCCGAGGGTCCCGGTCGCGCCGACCGGCAGCACGATCCCCGTGTGATACATGCTCCGCCGCAGCATCGCGGTGCCCGCGTAGACGTTCTCGGAGACGGCATGTTCGAGAAAGTGTTCGGGCGCGACGATCGGCACGGTGGTGTCGACATCGACGACGCCGAGAACGCCGCCGAAGTGATCGACATGGGAATGGGTGTAGATGACTGCGCTCACCGGTCGTTCACCGCGATGCCGACGGTAGAGGGCAAGGCCGGCCGCCGCGCATTCCGACGAGACCAGGGGATCGATCACGACCACCCCCGTGTCGCCCTCGACCAACGTCATGTTCGAGAGGTCGTAGCCGCGGATCTGATAGATGCCGTCGGTGACCTCGAATAATCCGTGAACCGACGTGAGCTGGGCCTGCCGCCACAGATTCGGGTTGACGGAGTCGGGACAGTGACCGGCAGTTGCCTCCGCGAAACCCGCGGCGTCGTAGACGACACGGCCGTCACCACCGTGGACGACAGCGGGTTCCAGGACCCCGATCAAACCCCGGTTGGCGTTGTCGAAGTCTGTTCGGTCGGAGAAATCGGCAGGCATCGGATCTCCTCTTCCGGCAGGCTCGGCGGACTGCGCGGATCAGATCGATGTTCGGTTCCCGACACCATTGACACCAGTTGCGGTCACAGTATCGCCCACCGGCCGGGCTGTGACAGCAGGATCAGGGAGTTCGTGGGGCGGGGCCGCCCGCCCCTCACTTCGGCGGCAGCTTCCTGGCGTAGTCGGAGCCGATGGTGACCCAGCGGGTCAGCTGACGATCGCTGGCGATCCCTTCCTCGAAGACGCGGAGCCAGCCGAGGGTCTCGCGCGCCGACATGTACATCGGCGCGGTGTGGGGGTACTCGAGAAGGGTGTTGGTCTCCTCGGGCGGCACGTGCACCATGATCCCGCCCTTGCCGCTCACGGCCACGGCCATGTTGCCGTTGATCAGGAACGCCAGGCCGCCGAACATGGGAACCTCGTCGACGCCGGCCTCCGCCGCGAGCAACGCGCGGATGCGGAAGGCGAGTTCCTCGTCGTAAGCCACGTCCCCAGGCTATCGGCGGGTGTGACGGGGAAGGACTTGGCAACTAACTTACCCAGCAGTAAGGTCATGCCATGGCGATCAACCTGGAGCTCCCGAAGAAGTTCGATTCGACGGTCGAGCGCACCCACCTGGCTGCCGAGCACATCTTCCGGCCGATCTCACGGAAGTATGACAAGGCCGAGCACGAGTACCCCGTCGAACTCGACGACCTCGCGAAACTGGCCAAGCAGGGTCGCGGGTCGGAGCAGTCGGCCGACTCGTCGAGCGGCGACGACGGACCGTCGGTCAACGGCGCCAACATGCGCGGCCTGATCTCGGCGCTCGAGATGAGCTGGGGCGATGTGGGCCTGCTGCTCTCCATTCCCGGCCAGGGTCTGGGCAATGCCGCCATCGCGGCGGTCGCCAACCCCGAACAGCTCGAGAAGTTCTCGGACGTGTGGGCGGCGATGGCCATCACCGAGCCCAGCTTCGGGTCGGACTCGGCAGCCGTCTCCACGACTGCGACCCGCGACGGCGACGACTACCTCCTAAACGGGGAGAAGATCTTCGTGACCGCCGGCTCGCGAGCCGATCACGTGGTCGTCTGGGCCACCATCGACAAGAGCGTCGGTCGTGCGGCCATCAAGAGCTTCGTCGTGCCGATGACGACCGAGGGGGTGACGGTCGCCCGGCTCGAGCACAAGCTCGGCATCAAGGCCTCCGACACCGCCGTGATCCGCTTCGAGAACGCCCGCGTGCCCGCCGAGAACCTGCTCGGATCACCGGAGATCGACACCAAGAAGGCGTTCGGCGGGGTCATGCAGACCTTCGACAACACCCGCCCGGTCGTCGCGGCGATGGCGATCGGCCTCGGCCGTGCCGCACTGGAGGAACTGCGCCGGATGCTCGACGAGGCCGGCCACGAGATCGACTACGACCGCCCGGCCTCATCCCAGCATGCGACCGTCGCCGAGTTCATCCGACTCGAATCCGAGTGGGAGGCATCGTGGTTGCACACCCTGCGCGCCGCGTGGATGGCCGACAACAGGCAACCCAACTCCACCGAGGCCTCGATGTCGAAGGCGAAGGCGGGTCGTACGGTCACCGAGATCACCAACAAAGCGGTGGAAATCGGTGCGACAGCTGGCTTCTCGGAGACCTCGCTGCTGGAGAAGTGGGCCCGGGACTCCAAGATCCTCGACATCTTCGAGGGAACCCAACAGATTCAGCAGCTGATCATCGCGCGCCGCGTCCTCGGGAAGTCCAGCGCCGACCTGAAGTGAGGCGCACCGGGTTGTCCGTCCGGGAAGGATGAAACCGACGCATGCGGACCCTGCCGCGTGTGACGATGGGGTCGGGCCGGAGATCCGGTCCAGACGCCCGCCGTTGGAGGTCGTGGCATGACCACTCCTGTAGACATCCCGATCGACCCTTCGCTCGTCGACCTCTACAAAGACCTCCACAGACACCCGGAACTCGGCTTCCAGGAACAACGGACCGTCGGCTTGGTTGTCGAAAGGCTCGAATCGGCGGGTTTCGATGTCACGACCGGCGTCGGCAGGACCGGAGTGGTCGGCATCCTGCGAAACGGGGATGGTCCGACGATCGCGATGCGCGCCGACATGGATGCCTTACCCGTTCTCGAGGACACCGGACTCGACTACGCCAGCACCGTCACGGCGACCGACGAGAACGGTAAGACGGTCCCGGTCGCCCATGCGTGTGGTCATGATCTGCACACCACATGTCTCCTGGGTGCGGCGGCAATCCTCGCATCCGATATATCGGGATGGTCGGGCACCGTCGTCGTCATCTTCCAGCCCGCCGAAGAGCTCGGTGCCGGCGCTCAGGCGATGGTGGACGACGGACTGTGGGATCGGTTCCCCACACCCGACGTCGTGCTCGGTCAGCATGTCTCGCCATTGCCCGCCGGCAAGATTGCCGGGCACCCCGGCGCGTCGTACGCCGGGTCGGACTCACTCCGGGTGCGACTCGTGGGTCGTGGTGCACACGGCTCGATGCCCGAGGCCTCCGTGGATCCCATCGTGCTGGCCGCTGCCACGGTCCTGAGGCTGCAGACCGTCATCTCCCGGGAGATCCCGAGCACCGCCACCGCTGTGCTCACCGTCGGGTCGATCCACGCCGGTGACGCCGCGAACGTGATTCCCGGGGAGGCCGAGATCCAGCTGAACATCCGCAGCTACAACGAGACCGTGCGCGGCAAGATCCTCGACAGCGTCGAGCGCATCGTGCGCGGCGAGGCGGCGGCGTCGGGCGTGCCAGACGAGCCGACGATCACCGAGATCGAACGGTTCCCGGTGGTCACCAATGATCCGGACGCGCTGGGCAAGACGCTGAGCGCCTTCGCGGACTGGTTGGGCGCGTCCAACATCCTCGATCCGGGGGCCGGCGCGGGCAGCGAGGATGTCGGCATCTTGGCCACGAGCTGTGGCGCACCCCTCTCGTACTGGCTGCTCGGCGGAGCCGATCCGTCCCTGTTCACCACCGGTGACATGACGGATCCGGCGCTGCTGAAAGTACCGTCCAACCACTCACCGCACTACGCGCCGGTGATCGATCCGACGCTCGCGACGGGAGTCCGAGCGCTGGTCATCGCGGCCCGTACCTGGTTGGGTTAGCCACTCCGAAAGGGCGAACCGCCGCTCACCGGCCGTATCCCAGCACGCGACCGTCGCCGAGTTCATCCGCCTCGAATCCGATTGGGAAACAGCCCAACTCCACCGAGGCCGCCATGTTGAAGGCCCTCGGGAAGTCCAGCGCCGATCTGAGGTGACCGGCGATCAAACCTGCCTGATCAGCCACCGCGCAACACCTTCGGCGCCACCCGGCTCGGTCGCCACGCCGGCATGCCCGATGAGGCGTTCGTTGTAGGTCACTCGCACCCCGCTTCGCCGATAGGTTTGCACCAGTTCGGATACCAGGGGTTGCGGGGAGACGGTGTCGGTCGTCCCGGCTTCGACTCGCACCGGAAGTCCCGGGGAGAAACGTAGGTGCGCAACGTCGTTGCGATCGAGGATGCTCATCAGATCGGTCTTCAACTGGCTGCCGCGCGGTCCGAGTAGCTGAGCTGGGGCCAGCCCGCCGAAGGAATCGAACCCGGTGAGCCCGACATAGCACCGCTGCTCGACCTGCGGAACGAGACGGCGTGCCGCCGGACTGAGACCGCCGTTGAGCATCAGCTGCCCGAAGTCCGGATCTGCGGCGGCAGCGCCGTAACCGATCAACGCCGCCAGACCCATCAACTCGTTGATGGCCGGACCGGCAACGGGAACGGCGGAGACGGCGTCGAGCATCCGCGCGACCTGGGTGGGCGGTGCCAGCGCCGCGACGCCTCGCAGTTGCAATCCCCGCCATTCGGATTCGGGCCGAGATGCCGCGAAGAGCGCGGCCACCGCACCCTCGGAGTGTCCGGCCACCACCACGTCCCGACCGATCCGTGAGTCCTCGCGTGACGCCGCGACCGCCATGTCGATCGCCGACCGGGCGAGCGAATCGCCGATCAGGTATGGATGCGGTCCGGGACCACCGATTCCCTCGAAATCAGGCCGGACGACGGCGAATCCGGCGTCGAGCAGGTGGGAGACGATGAGGTCACCCGACGTCATCCGCGGGAGTTCGGGATGCCCCGCATGACCGCCGGACGGAGCGCAGGAGTCCGCCGCGCCGACCGTCATGTGATTCCACACCGCAAGCGGCCAGCCGTCACGCGGCGGCGCGGACCGGGGTAGCAGCACGGTCCCGGTCATCTCGGTCGGTGTGCCGCGCACCGACGTCGAGCGGTAGCGAATCCGGGTCGTCGACGACGCGGCGTCGAGTGCAACCACGGAGGTGTGCACGGTCTCGGAGGAGACGATGTGCGGCACCGAGTCCGCGGGTGCCGAGAAAGCGGGGGGCGCCGGCGCCGTACCCCCGATGGTCATCAGGGCCCCGGCGATCAGGGCGCAGAAAATCTTTGCGCGGTGTCGGGCGGATGTTCTCATCGCAACAACCTTTCCCGCAGGAGTGCTTCACGTTCGAGTCGTTCGGCGTCGCGGCGTCGACGTTCGGCCATGATCGCCGACAGCACATCCTCGAACGACGCGCCCTGTGGCGGCGCGGGCGCCACGAACGGCGCCGCGTCGAAGACCAGCCGACGCGCTGCGGCGGCCCGGGGTTCGGGCTTCATGCCGTGGCGGCCGTTGAGGAACTGGCGGATGATCACGGCGAGGCCGTCGGGCAGGGCCGCCATGTCGGCCGCCACCGCCCACGAGACGAGTCCGGCGGGCATTTCGATGGGATGCTGTTCTTCGATCTTGTGCCGGTCCCGGATCACGTAGGTGCCGGCGAGGAGGTCACCGAGCCGCTTGTTCTTCCGCGAGATCGCGGCACTGATGAGCGCGGGCAGACCCAGGCAGGCGTACATCTCGATGAACCCCACCAGCGCCCGGGTGAGCGAATGCCGGAAACCGATGGGCCCGGCGTCATCTCGGACGGTACGCAGGCCGACGACGAGATGACCGACGGTCTTGCCCCCGGTGAGGGTTTCCGCGACGGTGGGCAGGGCGATGACACTGACGATGGGCAGCATCGTGTTGACGGCGCCCCGCCAGGCCTCGTTGAGGTCGATGGCCACCTGGTACGTCAGCCACCAGAGGATCAACCAGAGGGCGATCCCCAGCGCGACGTCGATCATCCCCGACAGAATCCGATAGCCGAGACCGCCCGGCGGCAGCGCCAGTGCCACCGCCTCACCGGAGACCAGATCGTCGCGTCCCACGCCGACCGTGGCCGACGCACCTGCACCCCAGACGGTCGGCGGCGGGCCGGTCGGGACACCCGCCAGTCGCGGGGGTCCTGGCGGCGGCGGTACGGATGGCACGCCTCACCATACGACGCGAACCGCGGCTCGCACCCTCACCCGTGCACAGGGACGACACCCGTCGAATGACACGTCCTGCGTTGACCCGGATGCCGGTTACCCTGGCCGAATGGACCTCGACGCCTATGTCTCCGCGCACCGCGCGACGTGGGAACGTCTCGATGAGTTGTCGCGCCGGCGGCGTCTGACCGGAGCCGAGGCCGACGAGATCATCGACACCTATCAGCGGGTGGCGACGCATCTTTCGGTGATCCGCTCGTCGGCGCCCGACGCATCGCTCGTCGCGTACCTGTCGGCGTTGCTGGCGCGGGCCCGGGGTAGAGCGTCGGGGACGAGGGTGAGTACCTGGTCGACGTTCATCGACTTCTTCGCGGTGTCGTTCCCCGCTGCGCTGTACCGGATGCGGTGGTGGTGGCTGACGGTGATGGGCGTGTGTCTGCTCGCGGCCGCCGTCATGACCTGGTGGGTTCTGGAGCATCCGCGGATCGAGAGCTCGTTCGCCTCGGCGCAGGAGATCGAGCGGCTCGTCACCAACGACTTCGAGAACTACTACAGCGAATACGAGGCGACGTCGTTCGCGGCGCGGGTGTGGACCAACAACTTCTGGCTGGCCGCGATGTGCATCGTTGTCGGCGTCTTCGGCCTGCCGGTGATCTGGATGCTCTACACCAACATCCTGAACCTGGTGGTGATCGCGTCGATCATGATCCGGCACGGTCGCGGAGACCTGTTCTTCGGTCTGCTCCTGCCACACGGCATGCTCGAACTGACCTGCCTGTTCGTCGCCGCGGGAGTCGGACTCCGGATCTTCTGGTCCTGGGTGTCACCCGGGAACCGAACGCGCGCAGCCGCTCTCGGTGAGGAGGGTCGGACCGCCATCGGCGTGGCGCTCGGTCTCGTCGCCGTCCTCCTGCTGTGCGGGGTGATCGAGGCCTTCGTGACCCCTTCGCCGCTGCCGACGTGGGCGCGGATCGGGATCGGGGTGACCGCCTGGTTGCTGTTCATGACCTACGTCTTCGTCGCCGGGCGCCGCGCGCACCGAGCCGGTGAAACCGGCGACCTCGCCGAGCTGGATCGCGGATTGACTGCACCGACCGTGTAGGAATGAACGGGAGTGCAGCTACCCCGAAAGGAACACCAGGATGGCCAAGAACGACAAGTCTCTGGACGCGGTCTCGTTGATCGGAGGAGGTCTGGCGGCGGTCGGTCTGACGCACTTCGTCAAGCCGGAGGTGTTCGCTCCCATCACCGCACCCGTGTTCCCCGAGGACACCACGACGTGGACCTACCGCAACGGTGCCTGCGAGACCGCGATCGGCATCGCGCTGGTGTCACGCCGCACCCGACGCCTCGGCCTGGTCGGCCTGGCCGGCTACCTGGGCTTCCTCGGCTACCGGGCGGTCCAGGCCAAGAGCTAGTTCGACGCAGCGCTACAGCAGCCCGCGTGATTTCAGCAGCAGATAGTGATCTGCGAGTCGCGCGGGCAGCGTGTCGGGCGGGGCGTCGACGACGTCGACGCCGAGTCGTCCGACGGCAGTGGCCGTCCGGTTGCGCAGGGTGACGGTCCGGGCGGCGGCCGCCGCGTCGTAGACGGCTTCCGGATCTTCCCGGGCGTCGATCATCTCCTCCAGCGCAGGGTCGGCAACGGACCCGATGACCACCTTGTAGCGCTGCGCGAGAACCGACAGCGGGGGCAGCAGTGACTCCTCGACGGCGGCCGGTTCCATCGGGGTCAGCAATACCAGCAGTGCGCGCTGGCGGCTGATCTTCGCGACCTCGGCGCCCAGCATCGGCCAATCCGCCTCCAGCAGTGCCGGTTCGAGGTCGGCCATCGCCGTGACCAGCCTGCTGAGCAGCGTCGTCCGGCCCTCCCCGACCACTCGACGGTGCACGCGTCGGTCACCGGCGATCAGGTCGACCCGGTCGCCCGCATGCGATGCCAACGCCGCCAGCAGCAGGGCGGCGTCCATCGCGGCGTCGAGTCGGGGGACATCGCCGACGCGCCCCGCGGAGGTGCGCGACGTGTCGAGCACGATGACGATGTGTCGGTCCTTCTCCGGTTGCCAGGTCCGCACCACGGTCGACCGGCGTCGTGCGGTCGCCCGCCAGTCGATGCTGCGGACGTCGTCGCCCTCGACGTAGTCCCGGAGAGAGTCGAATTCGGTGCCCTGGCCGCGGATCCGGACCGCCGACCGGCCGTCGAGCTGGCGGAGGTGGGCGAGTCGGGAGGGCAGGAGCCGACGTGACCCGAACGGCGGGAGCGCGCGGACCCGGCCGGGAAGCGGGACACTGCGTTGCCGTCCGGCCAGTCCCAGAGGACCGAGACGGCGCACCGTCACCCGTACGGCGAGTCGGTCGCCACGTCGCGTGGGGGTGAGAGTGGTGGTCACGGTGGTGGTCTCACCGCGCGGCACGATGAGGCGATGGACGGCGCCCGTGGCACCCGCCGAGGGTTGCCAGCTGTCACGCAGGACGCCGCGAAAGGTCCCGGTTCCGGTGTTGGTGACCGTGATCGAACAGGAGGTGCTCTCCCCCAACCGGACCGGTCCGATCACCGACCGTGTCATCGTGATGGTCTTCGTCGATCCGGCGAGCGCGAGGTCGAGGCACATCAGCAGCACACAGAACAGCACCCACAGCACGGGGACGGCGTAGTTCGGCCACACCAGGATCGGCACTGCGCCGAGCAGCACCAGTACCAGAAACCGGCCGGTGAGGAACATCAGCGCGGGACGGGAACCGAGTTGACGGCGGCATCGAGGACCGAGCCCACCGACACGCCTTCGAGTTCGGCCTCCGGCCGCAGCGTCAGCCGGTGCGCCAGCGTCGACTGTGCCAGGGCCTGAACGTCATCGGGGGTCACGAAGTCACGGCCGTTCAGCCACGCCCACGCGCGGCTGGTCCCGAGCAGCGCGGTCGCGCCGCGCGGGCTGACGCCGAGTGCCAGGGACGGCGAGAACCGTGTCGCCCGGGCGATGTCGACGATGTAGGCGGCCACCTGTGGTGCGACACCGACGCGGCGGACCTGCTCGATGCCGGCTTCGACGTCGGCGGCCGAGGCGACCGGTCGAAGTCCGGCGGCGGCGAGATTCCGCGGATCGAACCCGGCCGCATGCCGGGTCAGGACCGTGATCTCGTCCTCACGTGGCGGCACGGGCAGTGTCACCTTCAGCAGGAAACGGTCGAGCTGGGCCTCCGGCAGCGGGTAGGTGCCCTCGTACTCGACGGGGTTCTGCGTTGCCGCCACCAGGAACGGGCTGGGCAGCGGATGGCCGACGCCGTCGACGGTCACCTGCCGTTCCTCCATCGCCTCCAGCAACGATGCCTGCGTCTTCGGCGGGGTGCGGTTGATCTCGTCGGCCAACAGGAGGTTCGTGAACACCGGTCCCTCGCGGAACGTGAACTCCGAGCTGGCGGAGTCGAACACGAGCGAACCCGTCACGTCCCCGGGCATCAGGTCGGAGGTGAACTGCACGCGTTTGGTCTCGACGTCGAGCGCCGCCGCGACCGATCTGACGAGGAGGGTCTTGGCGACGCCCGGAACGCCTTCGAGCAGGATGTGTCCGCGACACAAGAGTGCGATGAGGATGCCCGCGACCGCCGGGTCTTGCCCGACAACGGCTTTGGCGACCTCGGCACGCACCGCACCGAGTGCCTCGCGTGCCTTGTTCGACGACGGGGCGGGTCCACCGTGCGGATTCTGCGGCGATGGGGCCGCCTTCCCGGACGGACCGGGGCCGAAGGTGCGGGATGGATCGACGGTCATGGTGTGTGCCGGACTTCCTTCTCGAGGGCGGTCAGTTCACTGGTGAAGACGACGAGGCCGGTGTCGGTGGTGGGCAGCGGCCCCGCGAGCAGGGTCCGTACCTGTGGAAGGTCGCGGCCGGTGACGGACACGACGGTGGTGATGATGGCGTGGACGGCGGAGTCGGCGGTCTCCCCCGGTGCCACCATCGTTTCCCAGTCGGGTGCCGCCAACTCGTCGGTGGCCCGACCGGCGTCGTACGGGAGGCCGAGGTAGGAGGCGAGCGAGGTCAGGGTGTGAATGCGCAGCGCGGCGGCCGCGCGGGCGTCGGCGCGAGCCTTGTGGTACATCCGGCCCCGTGCCTGGGTGGTCTCGATCGCCTTGACGACCGCCGGCAGCGGCTCGGTGACCAGCGCGCCGAAACGGCGACCGCGCCAGAGCATCAGGACCAGGACGGCGAACGCAGCCAGCACGACCAGCGGCCCGAGCGCCTCCGGGATGTCGGATTCCTCTTGCGCCGAGGCGACTTCGTCGGTGAAAAGAGGTACATACCAAAGGATGTCGTGCGCTCCGGCGAAGAGACGGGTGGCCACGCCCGCGTTGTCCCGGAGCGCGAGGTTCTCGTTGATCAGCATGTCGCCACTGACGACCACGATCTCCGGGCGGGTCGATGTGGCCGGCACGATCAGCACATTCGACGCGGTGCCGGTGGTGAAGCACGACGTCGCGCCCGGTGCGGATGTGCTGTAGCCGAGCGCGCCGCCGGTGATGGTGTCGTCGTCGGCGATCTCGGTGGTCGTGCACCCGGCGAGCACCGCGGACGGGGCACCGCCGTACTCGAGCCGGACCGGTAGTCGGAGAAGTGACAGAGCGTTGTCCTGTGGCGCGATCAGGATCACCCGGTGTGCGTCGGAGACCCGGTCCAGGAACTGTTGTGCGGTACCGGGGTTCAGTGCTCCGATCGATGACACGACGACCGTCGTGCTGCTCTCGGGGCGCGGCGAATCGGTGAACTCGTCCAGTCCACGGGCCTGATGGAGGTCGCCGCCGTGGTCGTCGATGATCTGGGCGAGGGCACGCGCACCCTGGGGCCGTGGATTGTCGGGGTCGTAGCTGACACCAGGCCCCGGTTCCGCACCGAACACGGTCAGCGCGGAGACACCGAGCAGGCCGATCGCTCCGGTCACCGCGACGACGAGCACCACCACGAGTACCCAGATCCATCGCGGCGTGCCGCGCTTCGGCGGGGCGGGCGCGATCGACGGTGTACGTGCCGTCGTGGTCATCGGGGCACCGCCAGACGACGCGGACCAGATGTGTCCACCCCGGCGGGTCGGGCGGACGACACGGTGCGCTCGAGGTCGAGCACCGCACGGGCCGACCCGGCCGCCGCATGGCGACCGCCGTAGGCGATCGCATCGAACAGGTCTGCGGCGCTCCGGAGTTCGACGCCGTGCTCGTCGAACCGGAACGCCAGTTCGGACGCCACCTCGTGTGCGGTGAGGGACGGCTCGTCGGCCAGCAGACCTCGTTCGATGCCGCGTTGGGCAAGCGCGCGGACGGCGGTGATCACACTGGTGTCGTAATCGCCGGCGGCATAGCGGGTCTCGGCTTCCGCGCGGAGCTCTTTCGCCGAACGCGGGCTTCCGGACAACACCACCTTCGCTGCGGCGTTCTCGGTGGCCTTCGGGACCCGCGGGGTGCGGCGTACGCGGCGGATCACGAGAACGGCGAGTCCGAGCGCCACGAGGATGGCGATCACGATGACGATCGCCCGGATCGTGTCCGACCCGCCGACCAGGTCGAGGACGTTGTCGGCGATCCATCCCCAGACCCGGTCGCTGAACCGGTCCCACCACGACGGTTCCGGCGGTTGGTAGGCGTTCTGGGAGAGTTCGTCCTCGGCCCAGCGGCGGGCTTGCTCGTTGCCGGGATCCAGGGGTGCGGCGAGGATCGGGGTCACCGCGCACCCGACCGCGGGTCGTGCGGTGAGTCGGACATCGTCACGGATACCGGCCTTTCCGCGCTGCTGGGACCTCGACGGACTCGACGGACTCGACGCCCGAGGGGCTCTTGCGGCGAACGTATCAAACAACGGTGTGCAAGCACCGGAAACATCCACCGGTCGACGGACGCGCGTGCTACGGTGCAGAACTAGAACACGTTCTAATTTCTGGAGGATTCATGACCGTGGAGCAAGCCGGCCTCGCCGACCAGATCGACGCGGCGGTGGACGCCTACATCGAGTTGCTGAACTCCGGCACCGCCGAGCAGATCGCCGACCTCTACGCGCCCGACGCGACGGTCGAGGACCCGATCGGCGCCGACATCCGCAGCACCCGCGAACAGCTCGTCGAGTTCTACTCGGTGATCACCGGCATGGACGAGCGCACCGCGACCCTCAAGTGGAAGAAGGTCGCCGGCGACACCGCCGTCTTCGAGTTCACCCTGGTGACCAAGACCTCCGGACTGGCCTTCGAGATCACGCCCGTCGACATCATGGTCTTCAACGCCGACGGCAAGGTGTCGTCGATGCGGGCCGTCTGGCGTCCAGAGGACCTGACGCAGCTCTGACTCCGCTCCGAGCTGCTTACCAACGCCCCGTCGGCCGCAGCACGATGTCCTGCGGATGGGCGTCGACGGGCGTCTGGATGGCGTGTACGACGGCGGCCGCGACGGACTCCGGGCGCAGGAACTGCGAGGCGTCATAGTCCCGGCCCTCGATGGCGACCAGTTCGCGCTGCATGTCGGTGTCGATGCGCCCGGGGTAGACGGACGTGACCCGTAGTGTCGGTTCCTCGGCGCGCAGCGAGTCGGCGAGTGCCCGCAACCCGAACTTGCTCGCCGCATACGGCGCCCAGCGGGGTTTGGCGGTCCGGCCCGCGCCCGAGTTCACGAAGACGACGTGCCCTTCTGCCTGCCGCAGCGCCGGCAGCAGGAGCCGCGTCAGTTCGGCGACGGCGACGAGGTTGATCTCGAGGACGTGATGCCACTCCTCGACGGGGGTGTCGGCCACATGCTCGAGACTGCTGCCGACGCCGGCGTTGTGGACCAGCACGTCGAGTTCGTTGATCGCTTCCACGGCACCGGCGACCTCGTCGTAGTCGGTCAGCTCGACGGCGAAAGTGCTCGCGCCGTCGAGTTCGATGGCGAGGTTGTCGAGTTCGGGCGAGGGGCGTCCACCCAACAACAGGTCGTGGGTGGGCGCGAGCTGTCGGGCGATCTGGGCGCCGAGGCCGCGACTGGCCCCGGTGATCAAAGCGGTGGGCACTCTGCCCACCCTACTGGGCGACCCGGATGCCGAAATCGTCATGCTGACCACCCTCCGCTGGCCGAGTAGCGACGACCCGGATGCCGAAATCGTCACGCCCCCCACCCTCCGCCGACCGAGTAGCGACGAGCCGGATCCGAAATCGTCATGCTGACCACCCTCCGCTGGCGGAGTAGCGACGACCCGGATGCCGAAATCGTCATGCTGACCACCCTCCGCTGGCCGAGTAGCGACGACCGAACGGAGTGAGGACGACGCGTATCGAGGTCACCTCGATGAGCACACGACGGCGCCGCGGGGCAGAATCGTCGGCGTGGCCAGGTACGGATTCACCCCAACGCAGCTGTCGGCACGTGCCGCGTATCTGCTGCGCGGCAACGACCTGGGCACCATGACCAGTGCGGCACCCAAGCTGTACCCGCACATGTGGAGTTGGGACGCCGCCTTCGTCACCGTCGGTCTCGCACCGCTGTCGGTCGAGCGAGCGGTGATCGAGATGGACACCCTGCTCTCGGCGCAGTGGCGCAACGGAATGATCCCGCACATCGTGTTCGCCAACGGTCGGGACGGGTACTTCCCCGGCCCGGCCCGCTGGGAGTGCGCGCGACTGGCCGAGTGCGCCCCCGACTTCCCCGACACCTCGGGGATCACCCAGCCTCCGGTCCACGCGATCGCGGTGCAGCGCATCCTCGACCATTCCCGACGCCACGGCCGGACGACGCGGGCGGTGGCCAACGAGTTCATCGACCGCCGGTGGAGTTCCCTGGTGCGATGGCACCGGTGGCTGGCTCATGCGCGGGATCCCATGGGGCGCGGCCGGATCACCATCTTCCACGGCTGGGAATCCGGTATGGACAACTCGCCGCGCTGGGACTCGGCATACGCGAATGTCGTTCCGGGACTGGACCTGCCGCCGTACTCTCGGGCAGATCTCGACCACGTGTCCGATCTGTCGATGCGGCCGACCGACCTCGAGTACGACCGCTACCTCTGGCTCGTCGAACAGATGAAGCGCGCGAACTACGACGACGACGTGTTGCCGAAGGTCATGAGTTTCGCGGTCGAGGACGTCTTCGTCAGTGCGATCTTCGCCGTGGCCTGCGATGTGCTCGCGACGATCGGTGAGGACTACTCCAAGCCGCTCGCCGACGTCCGCGACCTACGCGCATGGGCCGACCGTTTCCGTTCCGGCGTCGTGGCCGCAGCCAACGACCGTAACGGCGCGGCAAGGGATTTCGACTTGCGCGCGAACTCGTGGATTCCGACCGAGACGATCGCCGCGTTCGCCCCGTTGATCTGCGGAGGTCTCCCGCGCGACCGGGAACGGGCTCTGCTCCGGCTGTTCGAAGGTCCGCGATTCTGTGGGCACCCCGACCTCCGGTACGCGGTCCCGCCGTCGACGTCGCCGATCTCGGGCGACTTCCGCCCGCGCGAATACTGGCGCGGTCCGGTGTGGCCGGTCATGACCTGGCTGTTCAGCTGGGCGTTCGGACGCCGCGGCTGGACCGAGCGTTCCGCGCGCCTTCGGGAGGAGGGCCTGCGCCAGGCCACCGACGGCTCGTTCGCGGAGTACTACGAACCCTTCACCGGCGAACCCCTGGGCAGCATGCAGCAGAGCTGGACCGCGGCATCGGTGCTGGACTGGCTCGACTGAGCCCCACGAGTCGACTACCTGCGAGGTAGTGGCCTTCCCGCGTTCAGGCGCGCAGTCTGGAGTCACGGCGATCCTCACAGGAGGTGTCCGATGACCACTCGACCGATTGCCACTCCACCGGTTGCCACTCCACCGGTTGCCACGACGATCCGCGTCAGACACCGAGCGGCCCCACCGCGACCCGTGGCGTCGAGCCCGACGTGGCTGACCGCAGTGATGAAGTGCGACAAGGCGCTGTCGTTCTGGTTCGTCCCGGCCGGCTTCCTCTTCGCACCACTCCTGCTGATCCTCGACCCGTGGCCGGTCGCCAGGACCATCGCATTGGTGACGATCTCCCTGTGCGGACTCTGGCTGGGCCTGCTCGGGGTGTTCATGGCTGTCGGACTCGCACGCGTGTTGCGTTCCGGCGACGTGCTTCCCGACGAGTACTGGTTCAGACTGCTCGACTACCACCCGCCACGGGCTTGAAGAACCGCTCACTCATTCCGTTCCCGCTCACCCGATAAAAGTGAGCGGGAACGGAATTGTTGAGCGAATGTCTCGGTCGCGGACTCGCCGCGTTGCACACCATTACAAAGCCGTCACACTGCTGAAACACGCCACTTGTTTCATAACAGGGGACGTCGTCCACTCCGAAGAGTCACCGCAAACCGCGGTTGGCAGCGGTGGACGCCGAGCACCTACCCCGACGAGCGCGTACGCGCCCGAGTGAGACATGGAGGAGCCTCGTGACGATCGAGAGTGCCAAGGCGTTGGAGTTCCGCGTGACCAGCGATGGCTGGAAAGACCTGCCGAAGATGCCCGAGGCCGAGTACCCGGGTACTGCGGGATTCATCGGCGACGTCTATGAGAACCCGGACGGCAGCCCGATGTGCAGCGGATACTTCGAGCTCCGCCACACCGACGAACCGCTCTACTACGAGTACGAATACGACGAGATGAAGGTCGTGCTCGAGGGCGAATTCCTGTTGGAGAACAAGGAAACCGGACAGAAGACCGTCGCCAAGGCCAAGGATGCGATCTTCTTCCCCAAGGGTTCGAAGATCTACTTCAGCACCCCGGACTATGCGCTCGCCTTCTACACCGGGCAGCGCGACGCCACTCTCCTCTGAGCGACCGCCATGTCGCAGATCGCGTACTCCAGCGTGCCGGTGTGGGCGCGACCTGGTGACCTGGTCGAGACGTCGACTCCCACACCGACCGGTGGTTCCTACCTGCTGGTCGGTGTGGGGGACGTCGCCGATGCACTGAGTCGCTGGGAAGCCGACCTCGCGCCGCTGGCCACCACCCGAATCCACGGCGACGCCGACACGGCCGCCGACCTGCTGGCCGACGCGCTTGCCGAGGCCACCGTCGGGGTCCGGGTCTGGATCGTAGCCGACGCCGGCTCGGCACTGCGGCTGCGCGCCGTCGCCGTGAACGCCGGTCTCGAAGACGACGAGATCGAGTTCCTCACAACGGGTTCCGTCGAAAGGACCGAGGCGGACGTGTTCTGTTCGCACTGCCGGACGGTCACACGCGCCCGAGTGGCGATCGACGACGTCATCCCCTGCGCCGGTTGTCGACGCGACCTGCTCGTGTACCACCACGTGTCCCGTCGAACGGGTCAGTACCTGGGGTTCATGGTCGACGCCGAGACCCAGTTCCTGACCACCGAGGAGATCGAGCTGTGAGCATCACAGTCGCAGAACCTGATTCGGCCGATGTCGGTACGGCGTCGACGAATCGCCGCGCCGATCGGGCCGTCACGATGCAACTCGTCGTGACCTCGATCGACACGACCGTCGCGGGTATCCGCGGCATCACCCTCGCCCACCCGGACGGACGTGCGCTGCCCGGCTTCATTCCGGGTAGCCATCTGGTGGTGCATGCCGGCGAGAACACCAACGCCTACAGCTTGACCGGCGACGGCACGCATCCGAGTCACTACTCGATCTCGGTCCTCGAGGTCGCGGATGGCAACGGTGGATCCCGCTGGCTGCACGAGGTGCTCGCGGTCGGCGACCTGATGACCGTCGGACTCCCCCGGAGCGCGTTCGCGCCCATCGCCCGCGCCCGCAAGCATCTGCTGGTGGCCGGCGGAATCGGGATCACCCCCATGCTGTCCCATCTGCGCGCAGCCGTGCGCTGGGGGCGAGACGTCCAGTTGCTCTACGTCTTCCGGAAGGACGCGGCCGCCCACCTGGCCGACGTGACCGCGCTTGCACGGGCCCGCGCCGAACTGTTCACCGATCGAGTCTCGTTCATCGAACGCCTCGACGAAGCTCTCCGCGCCCAGCCGGTCGGCACCCACCTCTATGTGTGCGGGCCGTCGGCGATGATCGACGCCGTCGTCGACGCGGCGGTGCAGGCCGGGTGGCCCGACTCCCGAATCCACTTCGAGCGGTTCGGGATCGATGCGCTCGACGCCGGGGATCCATTCCGCGTCGAGCTCGTCGAATCCGGTCGGAGCATCGACGTCCCGTCGGGGACGAGCATGCTCGAGGCCCTCGAACAGGCGGGCGTCGAGGTCCCCAATCTGTGCCGTCAGGGCGTGTGCGGTGAATGCCGCATCCCCCTCGCCGGCGGCTCACCCATCCACCGCGACCTCTATCTCAGCGCCGAGGAGAAGGACGCCGGTGACGCGATCATGCCGTGCGTCTCACGCGCCGCCGACGGCTGCAGCCTGGAGGTTCCCCTGTGACGAGCACAATCCAGAACACCACTCCCACAACGCCGGACGACGCCGACCTGGTCGCCGGATTCCCGTTCCCCTTCCTCGAGGACCGGTATCGCTACAGCACCAACGTCGAACCGGCCGAGCAGTCCGTCACCACACCGGCGGGCCAGTGGGGCACCGCGATCGTCGACATCGACTGCGAGTATCGCGCCGAGATCGACCAGCGTGCGACGATCCTCGCCGCCGACCCGACGAGGCACGCGGTGCTCCCCCACATGGTCCCCGCCGCCTGGGACGCGATGTTCACCCTCATGCGCGAACTCGATGCCGCCTACCCGGAGCAGATGCAGCTGCGCTCGGCAGGTCCCGACGAATGGTTGTGGCGCAACGACATCCTCGGCATCGAACAGCACTTCCGGTACGGCGACGCCACCACGCTCCCCGACGAACCGCTGCGGTACATCACCTCCCAGGTCCAGGAGGACATCGCGCTCCTGGACCAGCGCAACGGCCAACTGTTCGTCGACGCCGGGGTGGTGACCTTCGCCGCGGACTGGAGTTTCGGTTTCGACGTCGGCATGAGCTTCCTCGAGATCCACGGGCCAGTCCCACGGGTCCGCAGGGAAGGCGTCATCACCCGGGCCCACGAGTTCCTCAAACGGCTGCAACCTCACCAGCCCTACCGGCGGACCAACTGGACACTCACCATCGACCGCCGCCTCGACGTCTCGACCGAGATCTACCCCGAGTGGGGACCCGACCGCGAGGCCATCCTGCTCGTCGACGACGCCGAGTTCGGTCGCCGGGTCCACCTGCGCGTCGAGGTGCAGCACCTCATCCGGCTCCCCGACTCCGGTGCCGTCATGTTCCTCATCCGCACCTACCTGCTCCCCCTCGAGCTGCTGGCCACCGTCGACCCCTGGCGTCGTCGTGCCGCCGAGGTCCTGGCCGAATTGCCCGAGGACATGGCCGATTACAAGGGCATCATCAAGTACCGGGACCGAGCCGCCCGGTGGCTGCGCAACGCCGCTCGGCAGTCGGCGCCGACCGGGCCGGGCATGCCGGTCTGGCCGGCCACCCCGCCGGCCGTCGACACCACCGGGGCGGCCTTCCTCGTCGTCGCGGTCGGCGACGACGCCGAGACCGCTCACGTGTCGCGGGACTGGGTCGCGGCGGCCGAGGTCGTCGGAGCCACCCGGCTCCTGGTGCTCGACACCCTCACCGACGAGCAGGATCGCCGGTCCCTGAACGCCGCCCTCGATGCCGCGCTCACCGGCACGCGCATCCTCGTCACCGGCGGTCAGTACGACGTGATGACCGCGCTGGCGATGGCACGTGACGCCGGGGCGGTTCCCGCGGAGTTGTCGTCATACGTCGTCCACACCCGTGACCTCCCGCTCTATTGTGCGCACTGCCGCAACACCTTCCGGGTGGACGGCCGTGCCGGCGGGGTCGTCTCCTGTCCGGGCTGTGCCCGCGATCTGGAGGTTCACGAGCATCATTCGCCGACGATGGGGAGTTTCCTCGCATCGGCAGCGGGAGGTGATGTATGACGGCAGCTGCGATCGCGGCACACCTGCACCCGGGTTACACGACCTCGGCGCGCCCTATGCGCGTCGTCACCGTTCGGCGGCTGACCGACGACATCACCCACTTCCGGTTCGCGCCGCTCGACGACGCGCCGCAGGTTCTGACGCCCTATCAGCCGGGCAGCCATCTGATCGTCACCGCGGGTGAGCACCGCAATGCCTACTCGCTGGTCGACGACGGCATGTTCCCGAACACCTACGGCATCTCGGTGCTCCGACGCGGCGCCGGCGGCGGCTCGGGCTGGTTGCACGACAACCTGTCCGAGGACGCCGTCGTCGAGGTGGAGGGACCCCGGTCGATGTTCGCGCCGGTCCTCGGCCAGCGTGGAGCACTGCTCGTCGCGGGCGGGATCGGCATCACCCCGGTCCTGTCGCACGCGCGTGCGCTGGCGCGTGAGCGGCGTCGTGCCGACATCGTCTACTCATACCGGCCCGGCTGCGGCGCCCACCTCGACGATCTCCGCGCGCTCGCCCAGCAGCCGAACATCACCCTGCACGAGGTGTCCGGGGCCGACGCCACCGCGGAGTTGCTCGCCGAACGGTTCCGTGCCCAGGCCCTGGGTACCCATGCATACGCGTGCGGACCGGCATCCCTGCTCGAGACGTACACCGAACTCGCGAAACAGGCCGGGTGGCCCACGGCGCGTGTGCATCTCGAACGATTCGCGGCTCCGGAACAAGACCCTGGCGACCCCTTCACGGTGACGCTGTCCTCGACCGGCGACCGGATCGACGTCCCGGCCGGCGTTTCCCTCCTGCAACGACTCCTCGACCATGGTGTCGAGGTGCCCAACCTGTGCCGCCAGGGTGTGTGCGGCGAATGTCGGATACCGGTGCGCGACGGCATCATCGAGCATCGTGACCTCGTCCTGTCCGAGGAGGAGAAAGCCCTCGGTGACGCGATGTTGTGCTGCGTCTCCCGAGGCCAGAACATCGAGGTGGACCTGTGACCACAGAAGCGATACCGACCGCATCGATCCGGGATTTCCTCACGGGGCCGGTGGACCACCTGTCCAACCTGCCGTGGCCGTTCCCGGACGACCTCGAGGAGTTCACCTACAGCGTCAACGTCGAGCCCGCACGCATCCCGCGGTGCACACGCGGCGGTGAATGGGGAAGGCACCTGGTCGATCTCGGTGGTGCCGAGTATCCCGAGATCATGGCCGAACGTCGCCGGATCCTGGACAACGACCCCTCACGGGTGCGGGTCCGTACCGGGATGGAGATCGCGTGCTGGGATCTGCTGCTCTACTACCTGCGCGACCTCGGCATCTCCTACCCCGGCCTCATGCGCCTCGACGAGTTCGGCGACGGGCGCTTCCACTGGCGTAACGAGATCCTGGGCACCGACCAGGAATTCGTGCTCGGCGACCCCGACACCCTGCCGTGCGGACCGATGGAGTTCCTGGCCCGTGAGGTGCCCGACGATCTGCTCCTCGTCACCGAACGCGATGGGCATCTGTACTTCGACGCCGGTGTCGTGACCTTCGCCGCGGCCTGGTCGGTCTCCTTCGACGTGGGCATGGACATGTACGAAATCCACGCCCCGGTACCACGCATGCTTCGCGAGGGCATCGTCGCCCGCGCCGAACAATTCCTGCGCAGGCTACCGGCAGATCAGGTGTACCGCAGGGTGAACTGGACTCTGTCGGCGTCGGATTCGCACAAGCTCGACGTGAGTCTCGAAGAGTTGCCGGCATGGGCGGCCGACGTCCCGGCCATGGTTGCCGACGGCGATTTCGCCAGGGCGCGCCTGCGAATCGAGCTCGAACACTTCGTCCGGTTGCCGATGTCGGGTGCCGTGACGTTCAATATCCGGACATTCATGGCCTCGCTGGAGGACGTGAAACGAATACCCGAGTGGGCCGATCAGTTGGCGACCGTCATCGAGTCGCTCGGTGAGGACATCGCCGCCTACAAGGGATTTCTCGACTATCGCGACAACGTCGTCGCGTATCTACGCGGTCAATGACGCCCGTGAGCTGCTGGTGCACCAAACCACCGACCTCTTCAGTCTCCGAACCGAAAGATCGCCCATGGAACCGATACTCGCGGCCAACGCCGACGTCGCCTGGATGCTGGCGGCATTCGTCTTCGTCCTTCTCATGTTCCCCGGCCTCGCCTTCTTCTACGGCGGGATGGTCGGCTCGAAGAACGTGCTGAACATCATGTCGATGGTCATGTCGACCCTCGCCATCACCGCCGTGCTCTACGTCGTCATCGGCTACGGGCTCGTGTCAGGTCCGTCGGTGGGCGGGTGGGGCCTCATCGGCAACCCGACCGATTTCATCGGTCTCACCAACTGGTTGACCGACGATGCCTCCGGCGCGACCCAGACGCTGTACTTCGCGGCGTGGTTCATCCTGTTCGCGGCCATCACCATTGCCATCGTCGCCAGTGGAGCAGCAGGCCGGATGAAGTTCTCCGCCTGGCTGGTCTTCGCGCCGATCTGGCTCCTGGTGGTGTACTTCCCGGTCGCACACTGGGTGTTCTCGGCCGACGTCGATGACAACTACAAGGGCGGCTTCCTGCTGAACAAGCTGGAGATCGTCGACTACGCAGGCGGAACCGCGGTCCACATGAACTCCGGTGTCGCGGCTCTGGCCCTGGCCGTCGTCCTCGGGGCCCGCAAGCGCCGCATGGAGCGTCCGCACAACCTCCCGATGACCATGCTGGGCGGGGGCATCCTGTTCTTCGGCTGGTTCGGTTTCAACGGCAGCTGCGCGCTCGGTGCGAACTTCCTTGCGCAGGCGGTCATCCTGAACACGCTGCTCGCCGGATCCGCCGGCATGATCGGGTTCGCGATCATCGAGCGGTGGCGCGAGGGTCACGTCACGTCGCTCGGCCTGATCACCGGCACTGTCGCGGGCCTGGTCGGCATCACCCCTGCCGCCAGCAGCATGGCGCCGCTGGGTGCACTGTGCGTGGGCATCTTCGCCGCAGCGGTCGTCGCGTTCCTGCTCAGCTTCAAGAGCAGGCTCAAGATCGACGAGACGCTCGACGCCTTCGCCGTCCACGGCATCGGCGGCATCGTCGGCACCATCTGCATCATCCTGTTCGCGACCGAGGCCGCTCCGGCCGGTGTCCAGGGCGTCCTGTTCGGCGGTCCGGTCGACATCGTCTGGCGTGAGCTCGCCGGCATCGCCATCACCTGCACCTACTCGTTCGTGATGACCTGGCTCATCGCGAAGGGACTCGACAAGCTGATCGGGCTGCGCGTCGACGACGAGACCGAGATGGTGGGCCTCGACACCACGCTGCACGCCGAGACCGCGTACGAGATCCCCAGTGCCAGTGTGGGTCGGCCCGGCGGTGGGCTGGCCGGTCTGTCACCGTCGGCAGCTGCCGAATCGGTGGAGAAGTCGATGCCGGCATCGGCACCACCCGCGCAGGTCTGACCGCGCGGAGAAGACGAACAACGGCCCCGGGGGTCCACCGTCAGACGGTGGACCCCCGGGTTCTTTCGTCAGGCGGGGAGGGTGGCTCGAAACGACACCGACCGCTCACGGAGCGGAAACAGGCTCGAAACAATCGGGCGGTCTACTAACGGTAGACATTGATTCACACGAGTGGACATCCCGACAGGCAACACCTAGAGTCGACCCCCGGAGCGCATCATGACCACCACCAACGAAACCCCCGACACCGGCACTCTCGCCGAGCTGTGTGCGGCCAACGACACCAAGTTCATCCTCGCCATGTTCGTCGATCTCCGCGGAAAGCCGTGCGCCAAGCTGGTGCCGGTCGAGGCGGTCGACGAACTCGCCACGGAGGGAGTCGGTTTCGCCGGTTACGCGGTCGGTGCCATCGGTCAGGAGCCCAAGGACCCCGACCTCATCGCCGTTCCCGATGTCAGCTCCTTCCTCCCCATCCCGTTCATCAAGGAAGGCCTGGCCGTCGTCCAGTGCGATCCGCACGTCGAGGGCAAGCCGTGGCCGTTCGCTCCGCGCAACATCCTCAAGACCCTCATCGCGCAGACCGCCGACGCCGGCTTCGAGCCGTGGGTGGGCGCCGAGGTCGAGTACTTCCTGCTCAAGCGCGCCGAGGACGGTTCGCTGGTCACCGCCGACGCCGCCGACGATTCCGACCAGCCGTGCTACGACGTCCGCGGTCTCACCCGGATGTACGAGCACCTCACCACGGTGTCCACTGCCATGAACCAGCTCGGCTGGGGCAACTATGCCAACGACCACGAGGACGGCAACGGGCAGTTCGAGCAGAATTTCAAGTACGCCGACGCGCTGACCACCGCCGATCGGGTCGTAACCCTCCGCTACCTCCTCTCGGCGATGGCCGCCGAGAAGGGCATGATCGCCACGTTCATGCCGAAGCCGTTCGCCGATCGCACCGGTTCGGGACTGCACTTCCACCTCTCCCTCACCAAGGGTGGCGAGCCGGTCTTCCCGCAGGTCAGTGAAGACGATCGCGGGCTGGGGCTCTCCGCGACCGCCTACGGGTTCATCGGGGGCATCCTCGAGCACGCACCGGCTCTGCAGGCCGTCATCGCGCCGACCGTCAACTCCTACAAGCGGACCGGCGCGACCGCCACCCGGTCGGGTGCGTCCTGGGCGCCGCGCAAGGCCACCTACGGCGGCAACGACCGCACCCATTACATCCGGGTTCCCGACGACCAACGCGTCGAACTGCGCGGTGGCGACGGGTCGGCCAACCCGTACCTGGCCGCGGCCGCGTTGCTGGGCGCCGGACTCGACGGCATCAAGCGAAGCCTCGACCCCGGGGCCGTCGGCGGGGCTCCCAGCCACATCGCGGATCTGCCACTCACCCTGTTGCACGCCGTCGAGGCGTTCGAGTCCGACGCGGTCGTCATGGGCGCCCTCGACGCCGCACTCCCCCAGGACTGGCCCGCCGACCAGGGCAAGGTGTCGACCTACTTCTCCAACCTGAAACGCGCGGAGTTCTTCGACTGGCACGCGGCGGTGTCCCCCTGGGAAGTCGACCAGTACCTCACCGCCTTCTGACGCGGCCGGCCCAGGCTGCGTCGACCGAACCACATCCCAACTCCCCTTCGACGTAAAGGATTCGACCATGTGCGGAATCGTCGGATTGCATCTGCGTAATCCCGATCTTCATCCCCGGCTCGGCGCGATGCTCGCCGTGATGCTCGGCGAGATGCAGGATCGCGGTGCGGATTCGGCCGGTATCGCGGTGTACGGCAACCCCGAATGGGCACCTTCCGGCCACGGGTGTGTCTCGCTGCTCGAACTCGATGTCCTGCCCGACGAGGTCTCGGCGACGTTGGGCGCAGCACTCGGTGTGCCGGTCGCCGCCCAGCTCGTCGATGCCACGCTGATCGCGTCGGCCCCGGTGGGCGCCGAAGAACTCCTCGGCGCGGCCCGCGCCGCCTACCCGGACGCGTTGGTCGCCGGCTTCGGCTCGGACCTGACCGTCCTCAAGGGTGTCGGCGCCCCGCGAGACCTGGCCGAATCCTGGGGTCTGGCAACCGCTTCCGGCTGGCAGGGCGTCGGCCACACCCGGATGGCCACCGAATCGGCCGTCACCCCGTCGGGTGCACATCCCTACGCGGTCGGCCCGGAGCAGTGTCTCGTGCACAACGGGTCGTTCGCCAACCACGCCACCATCCGACGCGAATTGCGCGCGCAGGGTGTGGAATTCGACAGTGAGAACGACACCGAGGTCGGCGCCCGCTTCGTCGCCCACCAGCTCGCCGCCGGCAAGGACGTCGAGACCGCCCTCAAGGAGGTCTGCGCCAACTTCGACGGCTTCTACACCCTCGTGGTCTCCAACCGTGACTCCTTCGCCGTCGTCCGCGACGCCATCGCCTGCAAGCCCGCGGTGATCGCCGAGACCGCCGACTGGGTCGCGATCGCCAGCGAGTACCGCGCCCTCGCCAAGCTGCCCGGCGTCGAGAACGCCCGCATCTGGGAGCCCGAGCCGGAAGTGGTCTACGCATGGACGCGATGACGCTCGACTCCACCACCCAGTCCCCCACCGACCCGGCGAAAGCGGAGACGATGAGCCCCAACCACCACTTCGACCTCGCGAACACCGCACTGCGAGAGATCAACTCGGTACTCCACGGCGACATCTCCGGGGAAATCGTCATCGACAACCCGGCGGGTGCGCACAGTGTCGCCGCGGGCGTCAACGCGCCGGTCAAGATCACCGTCAACGGTCATGTCGGCTACTACGCCGCCGGGATGAACCAGCAGGCCGAGGTGACCATCAACGGCAACGCCGGCACCGGTGTCGCCGAGAACATGATGAGCGGCAGCGTCATCGTCAAGGGCAACGCCTCGCAGTCGGCCGGTGCCACCGCTCACGGTGGACTCCTCGTGGTCGAGGGTGACGCGGCGGCCCGCTGCGGTATCTCGATGAAGGGTGTCGACATCGTGATCGGCGGCGACGTCGGACACAACAGTGCCTTCATGGCGCAGGCCGGCCGCCTGGTCATCCGCGGCGACGCCGGCGACGGCCTCGGCGACTCCATCTACGAGACCCGCATCTACGTCCGCGGTGAGGTCGCCTCCCTCGGCGCCGACTGCATCGCCAAGCCGATGCGCGAGGAGCACCTGGAGGAACTCGCCGGTCTGCTCAAGGCCGCCGGTTACGGCGACGACGACCTGACCGCCTACACCCGCTACGGATCGGCCCGCGAGCTCTACCACTTCAAGGTGGACAACGCTTCCGCCTACTGAGCCCTTCGAGACGCCCTCCGCAAGCTCCGGGCTCCTCAGGGAGCGGAGTTGCTCCCTGAGGTGCGAGGAGCGAGCGAATCCTCCCCTCGCTCCCTGAGGTGCGAGGAGCGATAGCGAAGCCCCCCTTGCTCCCTGAGGTGCGAGGAGCGATAGCCGCCGGGCTGAGTAAGCGACGAAGGAGCGCATCGAAGTCGACGAGCCTCGAAGGGCCGCAACCCCACATCGAGCACACACCGAAAGTGACATCACCATGACCGAGAAACTCAGCGTCGAGCAGCGCGGACTCCGCGAATCCGCCACCTACGACCGCACCACCATCGCCGCCATCCAGCGCGCCGCCGAGACCGGCATCTACGACATCCGTGGCTGGGGGGCCAAGCGTAAGCTCCCCCACTTCGACGACCTGCTGTTCTTGGGTGCCTCGATGTCGCGCTACCCGCTCGAGGGTTACCGCGAGCGCTGCGACACCGACGTCGTCCTGGGTGGCCGCAACGCGAAGTATCCGCTGCACCTGTCTACCCCGGTCACCATCGCCGGTATGAGTTTCGGTGCGCTGTCGGCCGGCGCCAAGGAGGCACTCGGCCGCGGAGCGTCGGAGGTCGGGACGTCGACCACCACCGGTGACGGCGGCATGACTCCCGAGGAGCGCGGACAGTCCAAGCACCTCGTCTACCAGTACCTGCCGTCGCGTTACGGCATGAATCCCGACGACCTGCGCAAGGCCGACGCCATCGAGGTTGTCCTCGGCCAGGGTGCCAAGCCCGGTGGCGGTGGAATGCTGCTGGGGCAGAAGATCTCCGAGCGTGTCGCCGGGATGCGTACCCTCCCCCAGGGCATCGACCAGCGCAGCGCCTGCCGGCACCCCGACTGGACCGGCCCCGACGACCTCGCCATCAAGATCAACGAGCTGCGCGAGATCACCGATTGGGAGAAGCCGATCTACGTGAAGGTCGGCGCGAGCCGCACCTACTACGACGTGAAGCTGGCCGTGCACTCCGGCGCGGACGTCGTCGTGGTCGACGGCATGCAGGGCGGTACCGCCGCCACCCAGGAGGTGTTCATCGAACACGTCGGCATCCCGACGCTGGCCGCGATCCCGCAGGCCGTCCAGGCATTGCAGGAGTTGGGTGTTCACCGGGAGGTGCAGCTCATCGTCTCCGGCGGTATCCGCAACGGTGCCGACGTCGCCAAGGCGATGGCACTCGGGGCCGACGCGGTCGCGATCGGCACCGCCGCCCTGATCGCGTTGGGAGACAACGATCCCCGCTATGCCGAGGAGTACGAGGCGCTGGGTTCGGCAGCCGGCTACTACGACGACTTCCAGGACGGGCGTGACCCGGCCGGCATCAGCACGCAGGACCCGGAACTGTCGGCGCGCTTCGACCCGGTCCTCGGTGGCAAGCGCCTCGCCAACTTCCTGCGCGTCATGACGATGGAGGCCCAGACCATCGCCCGTGCCTGCGGCAAGGCGCACCTTCAGCACCTCGAGCCCGAGGACCTCGTCGCCATCACGATCGAGGCCGCGGCGATGGCGCGGGTCCCGATGGCCGGTACCAACTGGATTCCGGGGAGTGGGCTGTGACAGAACAGAATTCGACCGCATCGGTCGTCATCGTCGGCGGCGGCCTCGAAGGTGCTGCCGCCGCGTGGGCCCTCGGGCAGCGGGGGATCACCGACGTCGTCGTGTGCGAACGCGACACCGTCGGCGGCGGGATGACCGGCAAGTCGTCGGGTATCGTCCGGTGCCACTACGGCGTCAGCTCGCTGGCCGCGATGGCGGCGGTGGGGCTGGAGGTGTTCGAGAAGGCCGAGGAGATCTTCGGTACCGACATCGGCTTCCGGCAGACCGGATACGTCGTCGGCGTCGGTGAACCGAATGTCGAGAACCTGCGCAAAAGCCTTGCGGCACAGCGTGAAGTGGGCGTTCAGACCGAGGAGATCGACGTCGTCGAGGTCGCGAGGATGTGGCCGACGGCCGATCTGGAGCCGTTCGCGGCCTTCGGCTGGGAGGAGCGCGGCGGATACGGGGACGCCTACCAGACCGCCCAGGCCTTCGCCGCCGCCGCACGTGCCACCGGCATCAGGATCCGCCAGGGCACCGCGGTCACCGAGTTGCTGGTGGACGGCGACCGGGTCACCGGCGTCCGGCTCGCCGACGGCTCGACGATCTCGGCCGACACCGTCGTCGTGGCCACGGGAGTGTGGTCCAAGCCGTTCCTCGGCCGGCACGGCATCGACGTCCCGATCTCGGTGCACCGCGAGCAGATCGTGATGATCCACCCGGGTGAGGATCTCGGCGAGGTTCCGGTGTTCTCCGACCTCGTCTCACTCCAGTACGTGCGACCGGACGTCCGAGGCGAGATCCTGTTCGGCAACAGCGATCTCCAGGAACTCCAGATCGCCGACCCGGACAACTACAGCAACCGTGTCGACAGCGACTTCGTCGACCTCACCGTCGACAAGGTCGGTACCCGGTTCCCCGGCTTCACCGAACCCGCGATCACCAGCAGCTACGCCGGTTGCTACGACGTGACGCCGGACTGGAATCCGATCATCTCGGCGGGCCCGCTCGACGGTCTGGTGCTGGCGGTCGGCTTCAGCGGTCACGGGTTCAAGATCTCGCCGGCGGTGGGACGGCTGATCGCCGATCTGGTGGTCGACGGACGCAGTTCGGACCCACGGATCCCGGAGTCCGATTTCCGCTTCACCCGGTTCGCCGAGCGCGATCCGCTGAAGACGAGGTTCCCCTACGTGGGAGCGGGGGAGATGCGCTGAGAGTTCCCGAGCGGTGTGCAGCGGGGGTCAACCGACGAGAGGGCGCGAGAACATGTGTCAACTGACAGTGAACGACCTCGCTCACTATGCTGGCGAGGTGACCGACGACCCATTGATCCGGAACCAGTCTGGCATCGCACGGGAACGCCCCGTCGACCAGTCGGTCGAGGAACTCGAGCTCGAGACCGCGATCGCGCACAATGTGCGTCGGCTGCGGCGCCAGCAGGGACTGTCGGTGGGCGACATGGCGTCCCGCGTCGGCATCTCCAAGGCGATGCTGTCGAAGATCGAGAACGCGCAGACCTCCTGCAGTCTCAGCACCCTCGCCCGCCTGGCCAACGGCTTCGACGTCTCGGTCACGTCGTTGTTCCGCGGCGCGGAGATGGAGCGTTCGGCCGTCTTCGTGAAGGCGGGGGAGGGCAACGAGATCGTCCGTGAGGGTTCACGCGAGGGACATGAGTACGAGTTGCTCGGATCGCTTCGCGGGGAACACAAACGGCTCGAATGTCTGCTCGTGACCCTCACCGAGAAATCGGTGACGCAGCCACTGTTCCAGCACGCCGGTACCGAATTCCTGTATGTCCTCGAGGGCGTGATGGACTACGCGCACAGCCGCTCGGTGTACCGGATGCATCCTGGCGACGCGTTGCAGCTCGACGGAGAAGGAGCGCACGGGCCGGTCGAACTGGTCGAACTGCCGATACGCTTCCTCTCGGTCATCGCGTTTCCCGATTCAGCCGTCTGAGGCCACCGGCGGAGAGATCGAAGTCGTACCGGGAGGTCGGGACCACGTCGAGGTGTCGGTCCGCACCGAACCGCGCGACGCTGTTGAGCATCAGCGTCATTCGACGTTCCAGTTCGGTCTGGTCGCCGTCGCTGCCGTAGAAGGCGTGGATGTCGGTGACAGCTGCCATCGGGAACAGTTCCTCCACGATCGCGTCGACTCGCGGTGTGTCCCCGGTGAGTGCCCGCTGGACGATGTTCTGCACGTATCCGAACGTGGCCTGAGTGTCGATCGCGACCCGGGTGTGGTCCTCGAGCCAGCGCCGCAACCATTCCTCGCGGTCCAGCTCGGCTGGGCGTCGTAGGAATGCGATGTTGGACAGCGCGTCGATGCGCGTTCCGTCGGCGGGAAGGTCCGGGTCGAGGGGAGCGCGCGCGGTGACCTCCCAGGCCGCGAACGGCCCCTCGGCACTCTGGGTGACCGCGGGGAGTACGGCGTCGACATCCCCGGCCCAGTACGTCACCACCGCGTCGATCGCCGGATCGAGTTCGTCGATGCGCATCGCGCCGGAGACGGGGTCGTCGTCGATGTTGAGCTGGACGCGTACGGCACCGGCTGCCGCGCATCGTTCGACGAGTGTCTCGGCACCGGCGCGCGCCAGTCCACCACCTCGCACCGCCACGATCACCTTCGAGTACGTCACCTCGCGCACGGTACCGGGACGAGCGGGTGTTCGGGGTCAGAACTCCTCGGCGCCGATCAGCGCGGCGTCGTCGTCGATCTCGTCGTCCGCAACGCCCTGGATGAGTGCGACGGCACCGAGTGCGACGACGCAGTAGGCGGTGGCGAACCACCAGGGAGCGGCATCGGAACCGAACCACTTGGCGAGGTACGCCACGAGCACCGCGGCGATCGCGGCCCCCATCCAGCGCAGGAAGCTGAAGCCCGCGCTGGACACCGAGCGCGGGGTGTCGGTTCCGCCGGAGGACATGGCGAGGTCGGTGAAGAGGGTGTTCAGCACACCCGACGGGAGGCCGGAGAGAACGACTGCGAGTCCGATGAGCCACACCTGATCGCTCACCGTCCCGACGCCGGCCAGGACCATGATCGAACCGTAGGCGAAGATCGCCACCAGCACACCGGCCTTCTCGCCCAGGGCCTTGGCCAACGCGGGTGCCACGAACACGCCCGCGAGTGCGGTGAGCAGACCCCACCCGAAGAAGATGAGTCCCGCGTGGATCGGGCGGAGCCCCATGGCGATCGGCGCCCACGCGATGACGGTGAACAATGCACCGGTGTAGAAGGCCGAACCGATGCCCGAGATCGACAGGGTGCGATTGCGGAGGGCCTTCAGCGGATCGACGATCCGCACCCGGTCGCGGGTGGCGCGAGGCGCGTCGGCGGGGAGCATGAACGCGCACAGGACGGCGCCGAAGAGCATGAGCAGCGCGGTCCCGCCGAACGGCGCGCGCCAGGTCCATTCGCCGAGGGTCGCTCCGAGCAACGGTCCGACCGCGAGGCCGAGACCGAGTGCGGCCTCGTACATCATGATCGCGCCCTGTCGGCTGCCGACAGCGGACGAGACGATGAATGCCAGTGCGGTCGCGAGGAACAGCGCGTTGCCCAGACCCCAGATCACCCGGAAGGCGATCAGCTGGTCGATGTCGTCGGCGAAGGCGGACAGCCCGGCGGCGACGACGATCAGCGCGAGTCCGACGGTGAGTGTGCGTTTGGGGCCGAAACGGTATGCGGCCCAGCCGGTCAGCAGCATCGCGACGCACTGGACACCCACATACACACCGAAGAGCAGGGTGACCTTCTCGGCCGGCGCCTCGAGCGCTTCGGCGATGCTGTGCAGGATCGGGTCCACGAGGCCGATCCCCATGAAGGCGATCGTGGCGGCGAAAGCAGTTATCCACACGGTACGGGGTTGCTCGCGGAACGTGGCGAGCAGCGACTTCTCAGAAGACGCCGTGTCGGTGGTCGGCGTGTTCTCGGTGACTGTCATGAGGTCCTTTTCGATCGCGGAGTGATGACGTGGCCGGGCGCCGTGGACTCAGGCGCTCGGCGGCTGCGTCGGGGTCTCGTCGAGTCGGTCGCGCAGGGCTCGGAGAGCAGGGCCGGCGGCGGCCAGGGCGGCCCGGTCCTCGTCGTTCAGCGCGGCGAGTGCACTGGTGAGGACGACGTCGCGTTCCTCGCGGATCTGCGATACGACGGCGCGGCCGTGGTCGGTCAGTCCGACCAGGACGGCGCGTCTGTCGGCCGGGTCGGGTCTGCGTTCGACCAGTTCGTGCTTGGTGAGTCCGTCGATCACCGATGTCGCGGTCGGCATGCGGATGGACTCACGATCGGCGAGTTCACCCATGCGCATCCACCCGGTGTCGGCGAGGACGTTGAGGGCTGACGTCTGCGCCGCGGTGAGCTCGACCCTCGGCGCGCGCCGGCGAAGCGCCAGGTAGAGCCTGGTGATCGTGGGACGCAGCGTCAGGGCGAGTTGCGCGGGATCGGAAGCGGACACGCTTAGAAAGCCTAATACTTCGAAGTTCGAAGTAATACCGGGCGTGCATGTGACACTGCCGACACATCGCCGCCCCGGCCAATGCGGAATCGCCACCGATCCGCCGGCTGAGCCGGTACCGGTCCCGCCGGCTGAGCTGGTACCGATCCCGCCGGCTGAGCCGGTATCGATCCCGCCGGCACCGACCCCGCCGGTAACGATCCCGCCGGCACCGACCCCGCCGGTATCGATCCCGCCGGCACCGACCCCGCCGGCACCGACCCCGCCGGCTGAGCCGGTATCGACCCCGCCGGCACCGACCCCGCCGGCACCGACCCCGCCGGCTGAGCCGGTACCGAGCGTAGCGAGGCACCGCGTCGAAGCCCCACCGCGAATCCGGAGGCGGTCACAACGGGCACGCGCACCTATGCGCCGTGCACGCCGAGACGAGATCGCCGCCGCCACCCGACAAGCGCCGGTCGGACCAGCGCCGGGAGAGGCGGAAGTGGCGATTCTGCAGTGAGGCGTCAGACCCCGATCGGGCTCCTGCCGTCGCGCCAGACCGCGACCACCGACGGCCGCGGCTGGGAGTTCCCGCCGTCGGGCCAGTGCGATGCCGGGTTGTCCGCGGAGTGGTCGTCGAGTTCGCCCGGATGCTGTACCGCGATCAGGATGCGGTTGCTGTCGATGACCGGTCCACACGTCTCGGCACCCTTGGGGACGGTCAGGAACTGTTTCGTCTCACCGCGGCGGTCACCGTCGAGGGCGACGGCGAACAGGCCGTCGTTGGAGTCGAGGGCGTTGCCGTCGGTGGAGATCCACAGGTTGCCGTGCGGGTCGAAGGCGACGTTGTCGGGACACGAGATCGGGCTGACCTTGGTCTTGTCGAAGCCGCCGTAGTACGTGTCCGCGGCGGCGGGGTCGCCGCAGACGAGCAGGAGTTCCCAGGTGAACTCCGTACCGGTGTGGTCGTCGGTCATCTCGAGGATCTGACCGTTCTTGTTCTCGTTGCGCGGGTTCACCAGATCGGCGGCGGCCTTGCCGTCGGTGCCGCGGTCGCTGTTGTTGGTCAGTGCGCAGTACACCTTGCCGGTCTTCGGGTTCGGCTCGATGTCCTCGGGACGGTCCATCTTGGTGGCACCAACGGAATCTGCCGCCGCGCGGGTGAAGACGGCGACCTCGGCCGGCGACATGCCGGCGATGTACGACCGGGCCGTACCGTCGGCGTTGACGGTGAGCAGGGGCTTCCACGACCCCTTGCCCGCGAACTTGCCCGCCGCGGGCAGAGCCCCGGAGCCGTCGACGGGTTCGGCGGTGAACGTTGCGACGTACAGGGTCCCCTCGTCGAGGATGCGCATGTTGTGTTCGCGTGCGGTCTTCGACAGTCCGCTCTTCATCTTGCGGCTCGACACGAACTTGTAGATGTACTCGAACTTCTCGTCGTCACCGCTGTAGGCGACCACCGTACCCTTGTCGGGCCCGGCGTCGACGACATAGATGTTGGCCGACTCGTGCTTGAATCGGCCCATCGAACTGTGTTTGACGGGAACAGCTTTCGGGTCGTGCGGATCGACTTCGACGATGTAGCCGAAGCGGTTGGCCTCGTTGGGCTCGACGGCCAGGTCGAAGCGCTTGTCGAAGCGACCCCAGTGGTGTTCGTCGGCATCGTCTTCGAAGGTGTAGCGCTCGAGACGTTCAGCCGTCTTCGGGTCGGTCACCGTGCTCGCGTTGCTGAAGTAACCGTTGAAATTCTCTTCGCCGGAGAGCATGGTGCCCCACGGGGTGAGCCCGCCCGAGCAGTTGGCCATCGTCCCCAGGACAGTGGTGCCGGCCGGATCGGCGGCCGTCTTCACGAACTCGGTGCCCGCTGCGGGACCGGTCAGCCGGAACGGGCTCGACGCGGTGAGTCGCTGGTTACGCTGGCCGACAACGGGTTTGAGCGCGCCGGAGCCGGGCTGGGCGGTCACCTCGACCACGGCGATACCGACCGAGGCCATCGCGATGCGGGCCTGCTGTTCGGTGGGTTGGCCGTCCTTGTACCCGGTGAACATGAACGGTTCGGTGGGGTACTCGAGATTGGCGACGAGGTAGAAGTGGTCGGGCACGCCGTCGACCGGGATGAGCCCGGCGAAGTCGTTGTTGAAGCCGAACTGCCCGGCCTGGGCCTCGGGGGTCTGGTTGGCGAAGTCGAACTCCGGGGCGCCGGGCAGGACGGGATCGCCCCACCGGATCACGACCTCCTGGCGGTATCCGTCGGGGATCACCACCGCGTCCTCGGTGTTGGCCGGGACAGCCGTGAACTTCATACCCGGCAGCGCATCTCCGGTGGCAGATCCGGTCGTCGAGGTGCCGGTCCCCGATCCGCTCTCGCCACAGGCCGCGAGCACCGATGCCGCCCCGACTGCGACCGCCGTACCCGCCGAGGTCTTGAGGACGCTCCGACGCGACACCGCGGTGCGCACGACGTCGCGGAAGTACGCGTTGTCGCTGCGGTTACCGGGATCGTGACGGCAGGCGTCGCCGCACTTGTAGCGGCACGTCACATATGCGCGCGAGGAACGCCCGGCATCGTGGCCGGCGGAGGTGAACAGCGGCAACTGGATTCGCACCCGCAGGACGCTAGGGGGGCGAAGCGAACCCTTGGGTACTCGAATGTGAACGGACACCCAACGCACGGTGCCTTCTGCTGGTCGAGCCGTGTCGAGACCGCTAGAACCGCCCGCCGGTACCGATGCGTCCCGACGACCCGGAGCCGCCGAACGAGCCCGGGCTCCGTCCGCCGCTGCCGAAGCCACCACCGAAGCCGCCGGGGTATCCACCCCGGTATCCGCCGCGACCGCCGCTGATGGTGCCGCGCAGGAAGCTGTCGACGAGGATGCCACCGAGAACGGCACCCGCGGTCGAGGTGCCGCCGGAGCGCGGCTGCTGCGACTGCTGCCAGTTCACGACATCACCTTGAGCGGCCATGAGCGCCTGGTCGGCGAGAGCGCCGGCTCGCCGCGCCGACGTGGTCGCCGCGGCCGGATCGGCTGCGGCGGCCTGCTGGGCGGTCTGGAGGAGGCGTTGCGCCTCGGCCAGCCGGGTCCGGGCGGTCGACTGCACGGCGCCGCGCCGCGTGCCGATGAAGTCCGACGCCGCGGTCACCTTTGCCGACGCCGACTCGAGGGCCGCGCTCAACACCTGTGCGCGGCGGGTGCGTTCGGCCGCGGAGTCCCGCGCGGCGTCGAGGGCGTCGTCGAGATCCGCATCGGCGTCGACCAGGGCGGTGAAGGTGCCCAGCGGATCGGCGTCGAAGCCGGTACGTCCGGCGTCGAGAGCAGTCTTCGCGGCTTCCGTGGCAGTCGCCAGCGCGGGTCCGCCATCAGCGGTCAGTGACGCCGCCTCGGCGAGTTCTGCCTCCACCTCCTCGATCAGTGCCGGCATGCGGGACTGGGCGGCGGCGATGTTCGCGTCCGCGTGATCGATCGCGTCGAGGAGCACGGTGGCCTGCTCGATGGAGCCCTCGGCCGAGCGGATCGCGGCGACCGCGGGACCCTGCTGTCCGACCGGCGCCGCACTCGCGGCGCGACCCTGGTCGGCGGTCGCCTCGGCGAAATCGATCTGCTGCCGGGCGAGTTCGACGTTCGACAGGATCGAGGCGAGTGTCTGTTCGCCGTGTTTCTCGGTCAGCTCGGCGAGCTGCCGCGTCGCCGGGTCGAGGCGGGCGCGCAGGCCGATGAGCTGCTGGGTGATCGCGTCGAACCGCGCATCGGCGTTGATCAGGAGGTTGCGCATCGCATCGAAGGCCTCGACCTGGTCGTCGAGCGTGCCGTCGGCGTCGGTGCAGGACGTGATGATCTCGACGAGCATCGAGCGGCGCTCGTCGTCGGTTTCCGGGACGTCGTCGTCGAGCCGCTGCCGCAGGGTGAAGGACTGTGCGAGAGCAGTTTTCGCGCGCTCGAGTGCCGTGGTGAATGGTTCCGTCTCGGCCTCGCCGAATTCTCCGACGGCCAGGCGCAACTCTTCTTCGCTGGTGCGGACGGCGTTGTCGAGATCGGTGAGGACCTCACGCGACCACGGATCGAGCACGTCGAGCGGCTGCTCCGCGAGCTGATCGACGGTCAGTTCCTGTTCGCGCAGTGTCTCCAGGCCGCCCTCGATCCGACGCTGCTTGCGGCGGCGCGAGTAGAGGTACGCGCCGCCTCCGCCGACCACCACGGCTCCGCCGACGACTGCGGCGGCGATGACGCCGGTGTAGCTGGGATCGAGTTCCGACGAGAGCCCGTTGATCGCCGCGAGTCCGGCGTCGGCCCAGTTGCCCTCGCGCAGTTGCGGCACGACGTCGTCGTTCGCGACGCCCTCGAGGGTCGACTGGTCCAGACCACCGATGTTGTCGGGGGCGAACAGTCGATACGCGCGGTCCTCGGTGGCGACGGCGAGTAGGGCGTCGTGGTCGCCGAGTTCACTGGCCACCGCGGTCTGGTCGGCCCACTGCTCGCTGGTCAGACCCCCGAAATCCCGGACGTAGACGATCCACATCTGGATTCCGTGGTCGTTGTACAGCTTGTCGACGGCGGCCTCCAACTCGGACCGCTGGGCGGGCGAGATCGCGTTGGCCGAGTCGACGACATAGGTGGGGAGGCGCGTGGGCGGTTCGGCGGCGGCGGTGCCGGCTCCGATGCCCGTCAGCAGCAGAGTCATGCCGAGCGCGAGGCCGGCGGCCCCGAGAACTGCCGAGATGCGCCGGGCCACGACGTGCCCCCACCCACCACGAATCGCAGTTAACCGATGCATGATCACGAATCCAATCAGCCGCCGCATTCGGGTGAGTGTATGTCCGTCCCTGACCTCGATCGGTACCGGCACGTCTCAGCGTCGAGCGTCGCGCCACCGGCACAGGGCCTCGACGGCGGTGAGGTCGTAGTCGGGGCCCGTCACGCCGACTGTCAGGAGGGTGACGCCCTCGGCGGCCAGCGCGTCGGCATCGCGGAGCAGCGCGTCGACGTCGCCGCCGAACTGCAGGCCCGACGACCGTTCGATGGTCTCCGGGTCGCGGCCCACTGCTGCACAGTGTTCGGCGAGGACCTTCGACTTGTGGCGGTACTGTTCGAGGTCGTTGAACCCGTGCCAGACATCGCCGTGCTCGGCGATGTAGCGCAGTGTCTTCTTCTCGCCGCTGCCGCCGATGAGGATCGGGATGTCGCGGGTGGGCGCGGGATTGAGCTTGGCCAGCCGTGACTTGATGCGCGGCAGGGCCTCGCCGAAGGCGTTCAGTCGCGACCCTACGGTGCCGAACTCGTAGCCGTACTCGTCGTAGTCCTTCTGGAACCACCCGCCACCGACACCGAGGATGAGTCGGCCGCCGCTGATGTGGTCGACGGTGCGCGCCATGTCGGCCAGCAGTTCGGGGTTGCGGTAGGAGTTGCAGGTCACCAGCGCGCCGATCTCCACCCGCGAGGTCTGTTCCGCCCACGCACCGAGCATCGTCCAGCACTCGAAGTGCTCACCCTCGGGAGCGCCGTAGAGGGGATAGAAGTGGTCCCAGTTGAACGCGACGTCGACGCCCGCATCCTCGGCGCGGCGGACCGCGTCGCGGATCAGGCCGTATTCGGGAGCGTGCTGGGGCTGGATCTGGACACCGATGCGAAGAGGAAACGCCATGGCGACCAGTCTGCCTGCTTCCGGCGACGGCGTCGATGTCATTGCTCCCTGAGGAGCCCGGAGCGTGTGGGCCGTCCGTTTGCTCCCTGAGGAGCCCGGAGCTTGTGGGCCGTCCCTTTGCTCCCTGAGGAGCCCGGAGCTCGTGGGCCGTCTCTTTGCTCCCTGAGGAGCCCGGAGCTTGCGGAGGGCGTCTCGAAGGGTGGTACCAAGGACCGCGTGACACCGAGACCCGCCGCACCGTCGCTCGAGGAACTCCGACGCCGCACCAGCTCGAAGTGGTCCACTCATCCCGACGACGTGTTGCCGCTGTTCATCGCGGAGATGGATTACCAGCTCGCACCTGTGGTCGCGGAGGCGATGATCGACCGTATCCGGGCGTCGGATGTCGGGTATGCCGGTGACTCGGGCGGCGTCGGAACGGCTTTCGCCGGTTTCGCGGATCGGCGATGGAACTGGGAGGTCGGTGCGGACGATGTCGCGCTCACCACCGATGTCAGTGTCGTGATCGTCGAGACGCTGCGCTCGGCGATCGGCCCGGGTGCCGGCGTCATCCTGATGCCGCCGGTGTACCCGCCGTTCTTCGAGCTCATCCCGGAGGCCGGCGGAACCGTCGTCGAGGTGCCGTTGCTCGACGACCTGGTCCGGCGGATGGATCTCGACGGCATCGAGGCGGCACTGAAGTCGGGTGCGCGAGCGGTTCTGCTGTGTCACCCGCACAATCCCGTCGGACTCGTCCACGACGCATCCGATCTGGAACGGCTGGCCGAGCTCGCCGCGTCGTACGGTGCGATCGTGGTCAGCGACGAGATCCACGCACCGCTGGTCCATCCCGGGGTCGGGTTCGTCCCGTTCCTGACGGTGAGCGACACCGCGCGCGAGGTCGGCATCGCGGCGCATTCGGCGAGCAAGGCGTTCAACCTCGCCGGGGCCAAGTGTGCGCTGATGGTCGCCACCTCCGATACGACCCGGACGATCGTCGCAGGCCAGCCCGACGAGGTGCACTATCGAACGTCCATCCTCGGTCGCGCCGCGACCGAAGCGGCCTTCGCTCACGGCGACGACTGGCTCGACGCCACCCTGGAAGTCATCGGCGAGAGCCTGGATCTCCTGGATCAGCTTCTGGCCGAGCATCTTCCGGCTGTCGGCTATGCACGGCCGAGTGCGTCGTACCTGGCGTGGCTCGACTTCCGCGACGCCGGCCTCGGCGACAACCCGGGCCTGCCGATCCTCGAACACGGCCGGGTCGCGCTGCACTACGGCCCCGCGTTCGGCTCGCCGGGTAGGGGTTTCGCGCGGCTGAACGTCGCGTGTTCGCCGGAGGTGCTCACCGAGGCGATCGAGCGGATCGCCCGAGTCGTCGACAACTCGCCCGTTTCATAGCTCGAACCCGCGCCTGCCGCGGTGAAGTGCTATGAATCGGGAATGGGAAACGAGCGGGCCGCCGAGTGGGACGAGCGATACGGCAACGCGGAGCGGTTGTGGACCGCGGACGTCAATCCGGCGCTGATCACCGAGACCGAGGGGTTGGCGCCCGGCACCGCGCTCGACGTCGGGTCGGGGGAGGGCGCCGACGCCCGCTGGCTGGCGAAACGCGGCTGGCAGGTGACCGCCGTCGACATCTCGCAGGTGGCACTCGACCGAGCACGCGAGATCAGCGGCGACCTGCCGATCACCTGGACCCGTGCCGACCTCGTTGTCGATCCCGTCCCCGGTGACGACTTCGGTCTGGTCGCGCTGCACTACTTCCCGATCCCCGTCGCGGAGATCGAGGTCGCGCGCAAGCTCGTCGCCGCGGTCGGCCCGGGCGGATCCCTGCTGGTGGTCGCACATGCGCCGGAGGGTGTGCGGGCGCACGGCTTCGATCCCGACGATTTCGTGCAGCCGGGCGGTTTCGCGACACTTCTCGACGACGACTGGGAGATCGTCACCGACGAGACGCGCGAACGCGGCAAGGCCGCCGGCGGCGGTCACCACACGCATGACGTCGTGTTCCGGGCACGACGCCGGTGATCCCTAGCCGCCGAACAGCAGATACAGCCCGAGGAACGTGTAGCAGACCATCGTCACCATCATGGTGAGCTGTCCGGTCAGCTGATGTCGTCGCGGCAGGAGCCGCAGTGAGGCGTCGTGCGCGGCGGCCACTCCCAGCATGTGTCCGCCGACCACGAACACGACCTTGAGCGTCACCGTGACGGTCGGGTGATCCGACATGATGTACACCGGGTGGGCATCGCTGAGCCACAACAAGTTCCATCCCCGGCCCAGCGGATCGCCCAGGGCCAGGATGGCTTCCTGCCCCTGCTCGACGAGCGACTGCAGATAGTGGGCGAGGATGTAGCCGATGACGATCGGGACGAGTGAGTGTGCCATCAGGCCCGGTAGCCGACGGCGCAGATCGGGTTGCACACCGCCGACGGCGCGTGCCGCCGACCAGAACGTCACCGCGACAACGCCGACGAACACCAGCAGCCCGGCGGTCGAGAGCAGGGTGGCGATCGCCTGGTTGCCGTCGGCTCCGTCGCCACCGGCCTGCTCGGCGACGAAGTCCTGCCACTGGGGGAAGGCCGAGAAGCTGTCGAATGCGGTGGACCCGAGCAGGATTGCGAGCACGGTGACGGTGCCGGGCCGGATCGGCAGGGTGGTCAGCGAGTTCATCGGACTGCGCACGATCACGCGACCGTCGGGGTTCTTCGCGAACGGGGAGAGGCGGGAGGCGACCGTGCTGTAGACCGCGAACGGATCGGCATCCTCGGTCCAGCGAAGCCCGCAGATGATGCCGCCCACGAGGGTGATCGCGAGATAGCAGAGCAGCCAGATCCGCACCGATGAGACCGAATTCGGTTCCGGGGAGGCCAGTTCGAGCCAGACGAAGGCGAAGAGTCCGAACGCAGCCGGCCACCAGCCGAGGCGTCGGGGATAGTCCGTCAGGCCGACGACCCGGGACCCGAAGATCCCGCGCGCGATCCGCAGCACGGTGCGGATCGGTGACAGCAGTCGCCACACCGGGCCGATCAGCACCGACAGCACGATCATGCCCACCCACAGCAGTACGTAGAACGAGCCCGGCAGGGGGTTGTCGTGGGACGGCCCGAACGCGGCCACCACCAGCCACGCGGTGAGTATCAGTGCGGCACCGGCGAGTACCCCACGAAGCCATCGGTTGTCGACGGTCGAGGTCACCCACCCGGGGAGCTCGCGCCCGGCGTCGGATCGCCCGTATCGCGGAGTGCGCCAGGCGAAGGCGATCACCGCGAAGGAGATGGTCAGCGCCCACGCACCGCCGATCAGGACCGCGGTCAGCGGGACGGGCAGGAACTCCGAGCCGCCCAGCCCGTGGGCGAGCAGAGTCTCAGTCGGCCTCGCGGTCGGGGTCATCGGCCTCGTTCCAGGTCGGTGCGTCGGTGGGGTTCTCGGTGCGATCTCCGGTGGAATCCTCGATGGGGTCCTCGTCGTCATCTCCTCGACGACGATCGGCGATCGCGATCGCGATGATGACGCCCACCAGGATGAACGCGGGGATCACCGCGGGCAGCGCCAGTATCAGGGGATGCGTGGCGAGGTGGTGGACCACCGGGTCCGGTGCGGCGGCGATCATTGTTGGGGCTGCAATTCGGGTTTCCGCGCGCCCGAGGTCGCCTCACGGGAGTTGACCCGGCCGGCTCCCCACGACAGCGCGGCGATGAGCAACAGTGAACAGACCAGCACCACCACGGCTGCGGCGCCGAACAGCCACGACGGATAGTCGAAGGTGCGCTCGCGCTGGAGGATCGAGATCTCCGAGACGAACGGTTTCGTCGACGTCTGCTGGGCCGGCTCACCCTCCGCACCGATCGCGGGGTCCGCCGGCAGATACACCGGCACACCGGCCATGGTGGTGCCGTCCTGCACACGCAGGATGGTCTTCCACGACCCCGACACCGGGATCGGTTCGGTGGACCGGAACTGGTTGGGGCCTACCCGCTCGAGCCGGTCGATGACGATGCCGCGATCGTTGTCGACCCCGCCCTGCCAGGACATCAGCGTCACCCACTCGGGGTCACCGCTGATCGCGTCGGCCGGATCGAGGAAAACTTCGGCCGTGACGTTCTGCTCGGCGGCATCGTTCGGTCCGGCGGGGGTCAGGACGACCCGGGCGGTCATGTCGGCGGGTACGGAGACCCGCAGGCCGTTTGCGACCGCCCCGCCTATCACCACCACCGAGAGCACGACGGCGGTGATGCTGATCCAGCGTCGCGGCAGTCGCTCACCGACCGAGACGAGGCCCAGCAGGCCGCCGCACAGACCCGCCACCACGCCGACCGGGACGGCCATCGCCAGCGCTTCGCCCCACATGCCGGTGACCCAGGGGAACGGATATGCCGCGGCGATCCACCAGGATTCGATCCAGAGTCCGATCGTCGCGACCCCCAGGCCCGCCACCGCACCGAAGAGCACGCGGCGCTTGATGAGCGGCGTCAACGCGAGCAACTCGACGACCACGGCCGCGCCGAGGTAGAGGGGGAACACGTTGATCGGCGCGCCGAGCGCCGGCCCGACCACGACCGCGACGACGCCACGCAGCAGGATCGCGAACACCGCTGCGACCAGGGCACTACCCGGCCCGAGGCTGATCCGCGCGGCGACGAGGGCGAACGCACCGGCACCGGCGATCATCATCGGCTGCAGCACGAGCCGGAACTGCTCGACACCGAAGTCGTACTCGATCTGGAAGACCGACATGCCGATCACCAGGCCACCGAACGCCAGGCAGCGGACCAGCCACTGCCCGCGCCCGTCCGGCGGGAGGTCGGGGCCCATCGCGGCCCTGCCCTCGCGGTCGAGGATGACGACCGCGATGAGCGACAGTCCCGCGCCCCCGATCAGCATCAGGTGCGTCGGACCCCAGAGCGTGACGTCCTGACCGAAGATACGGTGCCAGACGTCGTCCAGCGGGAAGCCCACCAGGGCATAGAAGCCGCAGCCCGCCAACAGGATTCCGCCGACCGGCGCGTACCAGTGGCGGGTGATCCGGACGGCCGCGCGGCCGGGCTTGTCGAAGGGCAGGAAGACCGACAGCATGCCGGAGATGAACAGCAGGAACAGGCCCACCAGGATGAAGTAGTGCGCCGGGTTGGCGAGCGGTCCCTCGTCGCGGCCGTCACCGATGTGCAGGCTGACGTCCCAGAGGAAGCCGAACAGGGCGCAGATGATCGTGCTGGTGAACAGGAAGATCGGCAGCGCCGCCCACGGGGGTCGGTTGACGCGGCGCGCCGCCCAGTCGGCCAGGGTGGTCAGCCACGTGATCTTGCGCGTGCGGTGTAGGTATCCGATCCAGAGCAGACCGATCGACACGACTGCGGCTGCCGCGGACATCAGGAACACCTGGTCGAGCGCCGCACCGCCGCCCTCGGCGGCGAGATGGAGTGACGTGCCATCGCTTGTTGTCATGGACGAAGTATGCACATCTTGGTCATGTCCCGGGAGGCGGTCGGTCAAACTCCGACTTTGGGACACGGACGGGTGATGTCGTCGCGACGCGCAGGCGGAAACTAGGTTGTGCACAATTAAGTTGTGCACTACTGTTCTGGAACGTGCCCACCAATCCGGAGCCCCTCGACCGACAGCTCTGTTTCTCGTTGTATGCCGCCACCCGGGCTGTCACCGGCCTCTACCGAGAGGTGCTGTCCGAGTTCGGGCTCACGTTTCCCCAGTACCTCGTGCTGCTCGCCCTCTGGGAACAGGACGGGCTCACCGTGCGGGAACTGGGCGAGCGGCTCCAGCTCGACAGCGGCACGTTGTCGCCGCTACTCCGTCGTCTCGAGCGGGCCGGGTACATCGCCCGCGAACCTTCGGCCGAGGATGCCCGTGTGGTTCATGTCCACCTGACCCGGGAAGGGGATGCGCTGCGTAGCCAGGGCGGCCGGATCCAAGGATGCCTGGTGGACAACCTGGACCTCACCTACGACGAGGCGTCGACCCTGCATGCGCTGGCGCACAAGGTCACCGATCAGGCGCGCGGCCGGCTGCCGCGTAACTGATCAAGGGAGTCAAGTCATCGCCAACCAGTTGAAGGAGACAATCATGAACACCCTCTACACCGCAGAAGCCCTGGCCACCGGCGCGGGGCGCAACGGCCACGTCCGCACCACCGACGGCTTCGTCGACACCGACCTCGCCATTCCGCGCGAGATGGGTGGTGCCGGCGGTGCCGCCAACCCCGAGCTGCTCTTCGCCGCGGGTTATGCCGCCTGCTTCCACTCCGCCCTGCAGGCGGTGGCGCGCGAGGCCAAGGCCACGCTGGGCGATTCGAGCGTCGGTGCCAAGGTCGGCATCGGCGCCGACGAGCAGGGCGGCTTCCAGCTCGCTGTCACTCTCGAGGTCGTCATCCCCGACCTTCCCCAGGACCAGGCGCAGGCTCTCGCCGACCGTGCGCATCAGGTCTGCCCCTACTCCAACGCCACCCGCGGCAACATCGACGTCAACGTCATCGTCGTCGACGACTGATCGAGCCTCGCCGGTAGAGCAGCTCCGCAGGGGGCCGTCAGCGGCAGACGGCTCCCTGCGAAGCGGACGTGACCAGCTTCGAGTACTTCGCCAGGACGCCACGCGTGTACCGGGGTGGCAGGGGAGTGAACTCCTTTGCGCGAGCCTCGAGTTCGGCGTCGTCGACGAGAAGGTCGAGGAGGCCGCGACCCACGTCGAGGCGGATGCGATCCCCGTCGCGGACCAGGGCGATGGGGCCACCGTCGACGGCCTCCGGTGCAACGTGGCCCACGCACAGACCAGTAGTGCCGCCCGAGAACCGGCCGTCGGTCATCAGGAGGACGTCCTTGCCGAGGCCCGCGCCCTTGATGGCGCCGGTGATGGCCAGCATCTCGCGCATCCCCGGTCCGCCCTTGGGGCCTTCGTAGCGGATGACGACGACGTCGCCGGCGGTGATCGTGCCGTCCTCGAGTGCATCCATGGCGGCGCGCTCGCGGTCGAAAACCCGTGCGGTGCCCTCGAATACGTCGGAGTCGAAGCCCGCCGACTTCACCACGGCCCCTTCCGGAGCCAGCGATCCCTTGAGGATGGTGATGCCCCCGGTCGGGTGGATGGGCGACTTGGTGGCGCGCAGGACCTGTCCGTCGGGGTCGGGCGGGGCGATGTGCGCGAGGTTCTCCGCGACCGTCTTGCCGGTCACCGTCAGGCAGTCGCCGTGCAGCAGCCCGGCGTCGAGGAGGGCCTTCATCACCACCGGCACACCACCGATGCGGTCGACGTCGGTCATCACGTGCCGCCCGAACGGTTTGACGTCGGCGAGGTGAGGGACGCGGGCGCCCACGCGGATGAAATCGTCGAGCGACAACTCGACCTCGGCCTCGTTGGCGATGGCGAGCAGGTGGAGCACCGCGTTGGTGGACCCGCCGAACGCCATCACGACGGCGATCGCGTTCTCGAAGGCCTCGCGGGTCATGATGTCGCGCGCGGTGATTCCGCGGCGCAGCATCTCGACGACGGCCACTCCGCTCTGCCGGGCGAACTGGTCCCGTCGCTTGTCCGGAGCCGGGGGAGCAGCGCTGCCGGGTAGGGACATCCCGAGTGCCTCGGCGGCGCTGGCCATCGTGTTGGCCGTGTACATGCCGCCGCACGCACCCTCACCCGGGCAGATGGCGCGTTCGATGGTGTCGACGTCCTCGCGGCTCATGAGCCCGCGGGCGCATGCGCCCACCGCCTCGAAGGCGTCGATGATGGTGACCTGACGTTCTTCGCCGTCGGACAGCGTGGCGTATCCGGGCAGCGTCGACCCGGCGTAGAGGAACACCGACGCGAGATCGAGCCGGGCGGCGGCCATGAGCATGCCGGGCAGGGACTTGTCGCAGCCGGCGAGCAGCACCGAACCGTCGAGCCGTTCGGCACTCATCACGGTTTCCACGCTGTCGGCGATCACCTCGCGGGAGACCAACGAGAAGTGCATGCCCTCGTGACCCATCGAGATGCCGTCGGAGACCGAGATGGTGCCGAATTCGAGGGGATAACCGCCGCCCTCGTGGACGCCGCCCTTGACGGCCTTGGCCAGCCGGTCGAGCGAGAGGTTGCACGGGGTGATCTCGTTCCACGACGACCCCACTCCGATCTGGGGTTTCGCCCAGTCGTCGTCGCCCATGCCCACCGCGCGGAGCATGCCACGGGCGGCGGTCTTCTCCAGGCCGTCCGTGACGTCGCGACTGCGCGGCTTGATGTCGGCTTCGACGCCCGTCTCTGTTCGGTTGGTCATGAACCCACCGTAGTGGCCCGCGAAAGTGATCAGGTTGCGTTTGATCCCGGAGTGCGGGCACAAACGCAACCTGATCTGGTCGGACAGCGGATCTCTAGGCGCGCAGCTCCCGCTTGAGCAGCTTGCCGCTCTGGTTGCGCGGCAGTTCCTCGACGAACTTCACCAGCTTCGGGACCTTGAACGGCGCGAGCTGTTGCTTGACGTGGTCGATCAGCTCGGCCTCGGTGACCGCAGCCTCGGCGCGCAGCACGACGACCGCGGTGATCGCCTCGATCCACTTGTCGTCCGGGGTGCCGATCACCGCGACCTCCGCCACGGCGTCGTGGGTGTAGATCGCATCCTCGACCTCGCGTGAGGCGACGAGGATGCCACCGGTGTTGATGACGTCCTTGATGCGGTCGACGACGGTGACGTAACCCTCCTCGTCGCGCGTGACGAGGTCACCGGAGTGGAACCAGCCGCCCCGGAAGGCCTCGTCGGTCGCGGCCGGGTTGTCCCAGTAGCCCTGGCACAGCTGCGGTGAGCGGTACAGGATCTCACCCGGCTCACCGACGGGCACGTCGTTGCCGTCGGCGTCGACGACGCGGGTCTCGACGAAGAACACCGGCCGGCCGCACGAGGCGGGTCGGGCGTCGTGCTCCTCGGGGCGGAGAACCGTTGCCAGCGGACCGATCTCGGACTGGCCGAAGCAGTTGTAGAAGCCCAGATCGGGGTAGCGCTCGCGGAGGCGCTGCAGGACGGTGACCGGCATGATCGACGCGCCGTACTGCGCCTTCCGCAACGACGACAGGTCGCGGGTCTCGAGGTCGGGATGCGCGGCCAACGGCACCCACACCGTCGGTGCCAGGAACAGCGAACCGATCTTGTATTCCTCGACGAGGCGCAGGATCTCGGGGATGTCCGGTGCCGGCATCAGCCGGACCGTGGCGCCCACCGCCAGGTACGGAACCATGAAGACGTGCATTCCCGCCGAGTGGTAGAGCGGCATGCAGATCAGCGGGTTGTCCTCGGAGTCGAGATCCAGGGCGATGATCGACGAGGTGTACTCGTGGATGAGCGCGCGGTGGGTCATCATGGCGCCCTTGGGTTTCGACGTCGTGCCCGAGGTGTAGAGGAACTGGACCAGGTTGGTGTCCTCCACCGCGACGTCCAGTGCGGGCACGTCTCCCGCGGTGGCGATGGCGATCAGCGAATCATCGGCGTCGCGCAGGGGGAGCACGAACTCGGCCGGCACGACGTCGATGACGGCGTCGAGGTTGTCGGTGAGACCCGGGTCGACGAGCACGGCCCGCGCACCGGACTGCTCGAGGAGGTAGCTCAGCTCGCCGCCGCGCAACGCGTAGTTGATCGGCACGTGCACGAGTCCGGCACGCGCCGCGGCGAGGTAGCCGATGACGTAGGCGTGCGAGTTGGTGCCGTAGCCGGCCACGCGATCACCCTTGGCCAGGCCGAGGGAGAGGAGGTGCGCGGCGGCGCGGGTCACCGCGTCGTCGAGTTCGCGGTAGGTGAGGGTGTCGTCGCCGAAATGCAGGGCGGCGCGGTCGGGGAATCTCGCGGCAGTGCGGCGCAGCACTCCGTCGACGGTGTTCGAAGTGGGGGTCATCACCTCATCAGAATGACTGCTGCAATCCCGGCGGTGGCACACACCCCCTGCCGCGTCCGGCACCTGCGCAGGGCGTCTGTCACAGTCGAAGGACAGCACGAATCGGAGATCGACGCGATGGAGATGTGGCCCATGGGAAAAGACCGAGATCGGGATCCCGACGGTCGCGCCCGACAGGCTCGGCCGCGTGACGAACTGGGTCGCCCGCTGCCGTACGGTGCGCCGGGCGTCGAGCCGGTGCCCGAGGAGCCGTTGCCACCGCACGAGACGATCGCATTCGCGTGGCGGCTGCTCGAGGACGGCCGGCCGTTCTCCGCCCACGAGGTGTTCGAGACGCGATGGAAGTCCTGTCCGGCCAAGGAACGTCCCCTGTGGCAGGGGCTCGCCCAGCTCTGCGTGGCGCTGACGCATCATCGACGCGGAAACACTGTCGGTGCCCGACGCCTCTACGATCGGGCGGCCGCGCGACTCGTCGAGTACGAGAACGCCGGCGGAGTGAGGTACGAGATGGATCTGACGGCGATCCGCGACTGCGTGCTCGACGAGATCGACGAGGCCGAACCGACCTGAGGTGGTCCGGCCGAGTGTCATCGCCGGTAGGGCCGGGTTGTCGCACCGGTATGCGAACATATGTTCTATGCGGATCGAGCGGCGGGAGCGGCAGGAGGCAACGATCCTGCATGCCGATCTCGACTCCTTCTACGCATCGGTGGAGCAACGGGACGACCCGTCCTTGCGCGGTCGCCCGGTGCTGGTCGGCGGGGGAGTTGTGCTGGCCGCGAGCTACGAGGCGAAGGCGAGGGGGGTGCGGTCGCCGATGCCCGGTCACGAGGCTCGGGCGCTGTGCCCTGATGCCGTGGTCGTCCGGCCCCGGTTCGACGCCTACATGGAGGCCAGCCGCGAGGTCTTCGACATCTTCCATGACACCACTCCGGTGGTCGAGGGCATCTCGGTCGACGAGGCATTCCTCGACGTCGGCGGCCTGGGCCGGATCAGCGGGACCCCGCACGACATCGCCTCGACGATCCGGGTTCGAGTGCGTGAGGAGGTCGGCCTGCCGATCACCGTCGGTGGTGCGCGCAGCAAGTTCCTGGCGAAGGTGGCGAGCGCCGTCGGCAAGCCCGACGGTCTGCTGATCGTCGCGCCCGGCACCGAGCTCGCGTTTCTCCATCCCCTGCCGGTGCGTCGGCTGTGGGGCGTCGGGCCGGTGACGGAGTCCAAGCTGCACGACGCCGGAGTCGAGACCGTCGGTCAGCTGGCCGCGATGGGTGAGCGATCGCTACGCGCGGTCGTCGGATCGGGCGCGGGACGGCACCTGTTCGCCCTCTCGATGGCGCAGGACCCGCGTCGGGTCGAGACCGGTAAGCGCCGGTCCTCGATCGGTTCGCAACGCGCGCTCGGGCGTCGGCCCAAGTCCGAGGCCGACCTCGAGGCGACCATCGTGGCGATCGTCGAACGCCTCGGTAAGCGGTTGCGGACGGCCGAGAGGGTCTGTCGCACAGTCGTTCTGCGGCTGCGTTTCGATGACTTCGCCCGCGCGACCCGCTCCCGCACCCTCCCTGAGCCCACCGACCGCACCGACCTCATCATGGCGTCGGCGCGTGGCCTCCTCGCCGACGCGATGCCGATCATCCGGGAGCGCGGCTGCACTCTCGTCGGATTGTCGCTGACCAACCTCGACGACCACGACAACATTCAGCTGACCCTGCCGTTCGACACCGATCATGCCGAACAGCTCGACGCCACGATGGATCTTCTGCGCGACCGGTTCGGCCGGGATTCGGTCACCCGCGCCGTGCTGATCGGCCGTCACCACGGCGACGACGCCCCGATGCTCCCCGATTAGGGATTTCGCAGAGGTAGCGCGCGCCAGGGCACCACTTCTTCTACCGATCGTCGATGCCGTCCTCGCCAGGACCATCGACCCCCCAAATCGTGACCTGAGAATGCCACGGCCGGGGTACGTCACAGGCCGCGCGCACTAGAGTGGACGACCATGACCACGCAAGTAGACGCCACCAATCCCGACCTGGTGACGGTCGGTGTGCCGACGCACTGGTACAACCTCGCCGCCGAGCTCGAGACACCGATTCCCCCGCATCTGCATCCCGGCACCAAGGAGCCGGTGGGTCCCGAGGATCTCGCCGCGTTGTTCCCCAGCGGACTCATCGCGCAGGAGGTCTCCTCTGAGGCCTACATCGAGATCCCCGAACCGGTCCGCGAGATCTACCAGATGTGGCGCCCGTCGCCGCTGATCCGCGCACGTCGCTTCGAGCAGGCGCTCAACACCAAGGCGCGCATCTACGTCAAGTACGAGGGCGTCAGCCCGGTCGGCAGCCACAAAACCAATTCCGCTGTCGCGCAGGCCTATTACAACAGCCTCGACGGCGTCACCAAGCTGACGACCGAGACCGGTGCCGGGCAGTGGGGTAGCGCGCTCGCCTTCGCGGGTGCGCAGTTCGGCATCGACGTCGAGGTCTGGCAGGTGCGCGCCTCGTACAGCTCGAAGCCGTATCGTGGCTTCCTGATCCGCACCTACGGCGGCACGATCCACCCGAGCCCCTCGGACCTGACCGAGTCGGGACGGGCGATGCTCGCCAAGGACCCGAACACCACGGGCAGCCTCGGCATGGCGGTCAGTGAGGCGGTCGAGGTCGCCGCTTCCGATCCGGACACCCGCTACGCACTCGGCAGCGTGCTCAACCACGTCGTGCTGCACCAGAGCGTCATCGGCGTGGAGGCCGTCGATCAGCTCAACGCCGTCGAACCCGGCGGAGCGGACATCGTCTTCGGTTGTGCCGGTGGCGGTTCCAATCTCGCGGGACTCTCCTTCCGGTTCCTGCGGGAGAAGCTGCACGGACGGTCGAACCCGCGCGTGGTCGCGGCCGAGCCGGCCGCCTGCCCGTCCATCACCCAGGGTGAGTACCGCTACGACCACGGCGATGTCGCCGGTCTCACGCCGCTGCTCAAGATGCACACGCTCGGAATGGATTTCGTTCCGGATCCGATCCATGCTGGTGGTCTGCGCTACCACGGTATGGCACCGGCGCTGAGCCACACGGTCGAGCTCGGACTCGTTCAGGGCGTTGCGATCACCCAGCACGATGCGTTCAGCGCGGGCGTGCAGTTCGCGCGGACGCAGGGTATCGTCCCGGCCCCGGAGTCGACGCATGCCATCGCCGCGTGTGCCGCCCACGTCGCCGACAGTGACAAGGAAGAGGTCGTGGTCATCGGCCTGTCGGGCCACGGCCAGCTCGATCTTCCCGCCTACGCGGAATTCCTCGACGGCAAATTCTGAGCATGCCCCCGGCGATGCGGACGGTCGGTGTCGACCTGTCCGCATCGCCGGCCAAGACCGCGGTCGCGGTCCTCGACTGGTTCGACGACCGGGCCGAACTGACCGAGCTGGTCGTCGGAGCCGACGACGCCGAGATCCGACGCCTCGTCGACGGTGCGACCCGCATCGGAATCGATTCACCCTTCGGCTGGCCGGATGACTTCGTGGAATTCGTTGTCGCACATCATCACCAAGAGTCGAAACCGGGCCGTCGGCTCGACGATATCGCGAATCGACGTCCGCTGGCGCTGCGTCGTACCGACCTCTGGATCGCCGAGTCGGGGCTGGGTCGACCCCTCAGCGTGTCCGCCGACCAGATCGCCCATGTCGCCTTCCGCTGTGCGGGCCTCCTCGCCGATCTCGGTGTCCGGGACCGCGTCGACGGCTGGGCGGTCGAGGCCTACCCGGCCGGAGCACTCAAACGCTGGGGACTCATCTCACGGGGTTACAAACGCGCCGCCAACCGGACCGTGTTGACCGAGCTCGTCGATGCGCTACGGACGGCGGCGCCGTGGCTGGAACCGGGCGCTCACACAGACCTCATGGTTCGTGACGACGACGCCTTCGACGCCGTCATCACCGCGCTGATCGCCCGCGCCGCAGCGTTGGGGCGGACATCGCTGCCATCAGCGGAAGACCGTGCGGTTGCGTCGCGGGAGGGCTGGATTCATGTCCCGAACGGCGATCTGGGCGGACTCATCCCCGCTGGTTGAGTAGGCGAGGAGCCTGCGACGAGCCGTGCCCCGCTGGTTGAGTAGGCGACGAGCCGTGCCCCGCCGGTTGAGCCGACACCGAGCGCAGCGAGGCGTCGCGTCGAAACCCATCCGCCACCACACCTCACCAAGCAACTCCACGCCGGTTGAGCCGACACCGAGCGAAGCGAGGCGTCGCGTCGAAACCCCGCCGGCCACACCCCACCCGGCCAGCTCAACCAGCAGGACCGCGAGGTTTCGACGCGGTGGCTCGCTGCGCTCGCTACCGGCTCAACCAGCAAGACCGCGAGGTTTCGACGCGGTGGCTCGCTGCGCTCGCTACCGGCTCAACCTGCAGGGACGCGAGGTTTCGACGCGGTGGCTCGCTCGGCTCGCTACCGGCTCAACCTGCAGGACGCGAGGTTTCGACGCGGTGGCTCGCTGCGCTCGCTACCGGCTCAACCTGCAGGGACGCGAGGTTTCGACGCGGTGGCTCGCTGCGCTCGCTACCGGCTCAACCTGCAGGGACGCGAGGTTTCGACGCGGTGGCTCGCTGCGCTCGCTACCGGCTCAACCACCAGTATCGAAACCACCCTCACCGCAACGACTTCCGCATCACCACCCGCGGAAACCCGTCCAGCACAGAGGTGGTGTCGGCCGCCCACTCGAACCCGGCTTTCTCGAACAACCCGCGGGTGCCGACGTAAGCCATCGTGAGATCCACCTTCTTACCGCGATTGTCGAGCGGGTACCCCTCGATGGCCGGCGCCCCGTTCGACCGGGCGAACTCGACAGCGCCCTGGAGGAGCGCGCGCGAGATCCCCTTCTTGCGGTGGCCGGGTCGGACGCGGAGGCACCACGCGGACCACACGGGGAGGTCGTCGACGTGCGGGATCTTACGGTTGCGGGCGAAGGTCGTGTCGGCACGCGGTGAGACCGCCGCCCAACCCACCACTTCTTCGGTGTCGTCGATCGTCTCGTACGCCAGGACTCCGAGTGGAATCCCGCTGTCGCACAACTCCTTCACGAACTCACCGCGCTGTTCGCGGAGCAGGGCCCGATTCTCCGTGCTGGGGATGCGGTAACTCAGGCACCAGCACACGTTGGAGGTCGGTTTCTTGGGCCCGACCATCGTCGCGATGTCGGCGAAGGTCGTTGCGGGCCGGACGTCGATCGTCATGCGTCCCAGCATCACAACCGGCGACGATGTGCCGCAAGAGCCAGATCCTGTACGGATTCAGCGCTGGATGTGTGGAACCGACCGGTACACCGTCCGGTACCAGATGGTGGTGAGGATGTCGATGGCCGTGTCGTCGTCGGGGATGGACCCGACCACACCTCCGCGGACGGCGAGCCAAGACCAGCACGAGGATTCGAGCGTGTTCACGAGCGCCGACGCGAGCGGTTCGAGGGGCAGGCCGATGTGGTACCCGGCCCGTTCCGCGCTGTGCAGTCCCGCCAGCACCTGCTTGATGCCCGACGCACGGTTGGCGTGCCAGCGATCCCGGAACTCGTCGTCGAGCATGGACATCTGGAACAGTCCGATGATCTCGGGCAGGTACTTCTTGTATGTCGTCCAGTAGGCGGTGACGGCCGCACGCACCCCCGCTTCGGGATCCGAGTGTCTCGTGGCGAGAGAACCCTCGACGACTTCGCTGCTGAACTGGTCCAGCAGCGCCTCGAGGAGCTGATCCTTGTTGTCGTAATAGTTGTAGAACGAGCCGGTGGAGCGGCCCGCGGCGGCCGCGATGTCGGAGATCTTGGTGTTCAGGTAGCCCTTGTCGGCGAAACAACGACGCGCTGCGTCGAGAAACGCGGCCTCGGTCTGGCGTCCCTTGTTCGTCGGCGGCACCGAACACTCCTTCCGAGGACTGATTCGTTCATCGAAGCATGTATTTCGCTCCGGTCGGGCAAGGTCGGGATGAACGATGTGGTCCTTGTCATATTCTGAACCTGAATCTAGCATCAGAAAAGTCTGCGCGGGAACCACCGGGAGTTGCTCCCCGGCCAGGCCGCGCCCCGTCTGTCCGCTCTCGATCGCTCACACCAGGAGTCAGCCAGTGGAATCGTTCATCCAGCACCGGAAGGGTCGCACGCCGCGACAGGTCCACCGTGACCTCGAGGACCTCAAAGACGACGAGCTCGGCCGCTACGGATTCACCGGCCGGACGGCGCATCTCTACCGGCGCAACGATCCGACGCAGTTCCGCGCGGTCGGTACCCACACCGGCGTCGACCGCTTCGTCACCGAACTCACCCCGACCGATCAGATCGACCCGTCGGGTGAGCCGCTGCTGATGTTCTACAACGACGACTGCCGGATCTCGCTCAGCCGCCGCAGCCAGGCCGCGCCATTCTGGTTCCGCCCGGTCGACGGCGACGAACTGATCTTCGTCCACGAGGGCACCGGCCACTTCGAGACGGAGTTCGGCCGGCTGTCCTACCGGCCGGGCGACTACGTCTACATCCCCAAGGGATGCACGTACCGGCAAATCCCCGACGACCAGTCGCTGCTGCTCATCATCGAGGCTGTCGACGAATACCGGGTCCCGGAGCCGGGCGTGCTCGGACGGTTTTTCCCCTTCGATTCGTCGCTGGTCGCCGTCCCCGAGGCCGAGGTCTTCGAGGGCGACGGGCGCGAGGAGTACGAGGTTCGGTTCCGCCAGCGCGAGGGGCAGACGACGCTGTTCTATCCGTTCCATCCGCTCGACGTCGAGGGGTGGCGCGGCGATCTGTTCCCGTTCACCTTCAACCTCGAGGACTACGACGTCATCACCTCGGAGTCGGTGCACCTCCCGCCGACCGTGCATCTGTTCATGCAGGCTACGGGCGTGTACGTGATGAACTTCCTGCCGCGTCCCGCCGAGGCCCGCAAGGGCGCCGAACGGCTGCCCTGGTTCCACCGCAACACCGACTTTGACGAGATCGCGTTCTTCCACGGCGGCAGCATGTTCGGCATCGGCATGCCTCCCGGCCTGATCTCGCATGCGCCGCAGGGTATTCACCACGGCATCCCGGAGAAGGCCCGCGAACGGTCGCGCCGGAAGTTCGACGAGTTCGACCGTGTCGAGTGGAAGGTCATCGCGATCGACACGCGTCGTCGTCTCATCGCGACCCCGGTCATGACCGGGTCGGCATCGGCCGAGGTCCAGGAGGAGGCACAGGTATGAGTTCGGCGAACACGTTGCCGCGCCACGAGTACGAGCGCATTCCCTACCTCGTCGTCTTCGACGACACGTCGGCCTACCAGGACACCTACGGCGGCGTCACCGAGAGCGTCGTCCTGGAGAGCTACCTCCTGAAACCGGTGGGCGTGCCGTCGAAGAACGTCATCGTCTTCATGCACCCGATCGGTGGCGGCGCCTATCTGCCGATGACCAATGCGCTGGCCCGCGCGGGTCATCACGTCATCTACTGCAACAGCCGGTATCGCGGCGTCGACAGCGCCCTGATCATGGAGAAGGTCGTCCAGGACCTCGGGGCCTGCGTGAAGGACGCCAAGGAACGGCTCGGCTACGAGAAGGTGATCCTGGCCGGTTGGAGTGGTGGAGGTGCGCTGTCGCTGTACTACCAGCAGCAGGCCCAGCATGCGACGGTCACGGAGACTCCCGCCGGAGAGCCGCCGGATCTCACCCGGCTCGATCTGCCTGCGGCCGACGGCATGATGCTCCTGGCCGCACACGTGTCCCGCCACGGAACGCTGACGGAGTGGATGGATCCGTCGATCCTCGACGAAAACGATCCGGAGAAGCGTGATCCCGAGCTGGATCTCTACAACCCGGCGAACCCGAACCAGCCGCCCTACACCGCGGAGTTCCTGGAGCGGTACCGGGCCGCGCAGATCGATCGCAACCGCCGGATCACCGCGTGGGTCAAGGAGCAACTCGCCGACCTCCGCGGCCGCGGTGAGCCGTTGATGGAACGCGGGTTCATCGTCCACGGCACCATGGCCGACCCGCGGTGGCTCGACCTGTCCGTCGACCCGAGCGACCGTGAACTCGGCTGCTACCTGGGGGATCCACGCATCGTGAACATGGGACCGGTCGGCCTGGCACGGTTCACGACGCTGCGAAGTTGGTTGTCGCAGTGGAGTTATGACGACGCACACGGCGACGGTCCGCGCTGTGCCGCGGATCTCGAGGTCCCGACGCTGGTCATCGGTAACTCGGCCGACAACGCGTGCACACCCAGCCACACCCACCGGCTTTTCGACGCCGTCGGCCACCCCGACAAGACTCTGCACACGATAACCGGTGCGACACACTACTATTCGGGCCGCGATCAGATCCCGCACCTCAAAGAGGCGGTCGGTATCATCACGGGTTGGATGGGTGAGCGGGGCTGGGCCAACTGAGCGCCGGGCACTAAAACCGCCCCCGAAAAGCGCCCCTGATACCGGCCCTCGAAATGCGCCCTCGGGAGCGGCGTCGGCGACACAGTGTCGTCGGGCCTCCTCTGGAGGGCGGGTCTCAGGGGCGGTTCTCGTATTCGGCGGCCCGGCTGCGGTGATAGCCCTTCCGGACCGTGGCCACGATGTCGGCGTAGGTGGTCTCCCAGTCACCGAACACCTGCGCGTAGGTGAGCCGCATCGGTAGGTAGCCCAGCGGGATGAGCTTGCGGGACCTGATCCGGTCGCGTTCGTAGTCCTCTTCACCGGTGTGGTGCGTCCGGCTGTCGAGTTCGATGGCCAGCCGGTTGCCGACGAGGAGATCGATCCAGCCGACTGTGGGCACCTCATGCTGCACCTTGACCTCGAGGCCGGCGCTGATCAGCCGCAGACGAGCGGCGGTTTCCGTTCCGGACGCGGCGAGTCGATTGCACTTCTCGACGGCCTTCCGGAGGTAGAACGGCGCGAGCCGGAATTCGGCGCGGAGGTCGTCGACACTCAGCTTGCCGTGGTGAAGTGCGGAGTCGCACAGAATGATGAAGCCCTCCTCGTCGAAGCAGCGCGCGGCGTACTGCAGAGCGGTTGCCACGTCGTCGACGGCGGCACCAGCCGGTGTCGGGCGGCCGTGGCGTCGGCAACGGTCGGGGGCTCGGCGACGCTCGTACCGCGTCACGCGGGTGTGCGATGCGATCGGATGCTCGGGGATCCACAGCCCGTGACGTCGAAGCGCGCTCGCGCACGACACCACGGTGTTGTCGGCGACTGCGGCAACGACTTCGGGGTCGGCGTCGGGTACCTGATACCACCCGTGCCGGACCCGCTGGATCGCACCGCATTCGACGGCGCGTCGGATCTGCTCGGCGGTCTCTCCGGTTCCCAGCAGCTGATTCGTCGAGAAGACACCTCCGAAGCGCGCGACGAGTTGCTCGTAGTCCATGAGGGACAGTGTCGGGTGACCTGGCGTGGTCGGGCCGCCGCAGACAGGTCTTGTGGATAACTGCGTCGAGAACCGCCCCTGAAATCAACCCTCCAGAGGCCGCACGACGACGATATGTCGCCGAACTCCCTGCTGAGGGCGCTTTTCGGGGGCAGATCCCAGGGGCGCTTTTCCGGGGCGGATTTCGGGGCCAGCGATCAGGCTCAGCCGAGCAGCTTCTTCTGCACCTTGCCCATCGCGTTGCGGGGTAGGGAGTCGACGAAGCGGACCTCGCGCGGCCGTTTGTGATTGGAGAGCTCACCGGCGACGAACTCGATGAGTTCGGTGTCGGCGACCTCGTCGGCCACCACATACGCGACGATGCGCTGGCCCAGATAGTCGTCGGGTACGCCGATCACCGCGACTTCGCGCACGGCCGGATGAGCCAGCAGGACGGTTTCGATCTCGCCGGCGCCGATGCGGAAGCCGCCGGACTTGATGAGGTCGGTGGCCCGGCGGCCGACGATGCGATGCATGCCGTCCGGATCGATGACGGCGACATCCCCGGTGGCGAAGAACCCGTCCTCGAGCCACGATTCGGCCGTCGCCTCGGGGCGGTTGAGGTAGCCCGACGACATCATCGGTCCGCGTACGTGGAGATCGCCGACCGATTCGCCGTCATGGGCCACCTCGGCGTCGCCCTCCCGGAGACGGGTCTCGACCCCGGCCAGGGGCAGCCCCACCCAGCCCGGGCGACGTTCGCCGTCGACTCGGGTGCTGAGGGTGATCATGGTCTCGGTCATGCCGTAGCGTTCGACGATCTCGTGGCCGGTGAGCTCGCGGACCCGGTCGAAGACGGGAACAGGTAGCGGTGCACTGCCCGACACGAGAATGCGTGCGCCGGAGAGGGTACGGGCCGCCTCGGGCTCCGCACCGACGCGGCTCCACACGGTCGGGACCCCGAAGAACATGTTCGCGCCGGCTTCGGCGGCCTGCGCGTAACCCGCGGCCGTCGGCTTCTCGGTGTGGATCAGACGGCCACCTCGACGAAGCGGCCCGAGGACACCGAGGATCAGTCCGTGCACGTGGAAAAGCGGAAGACCGTGGGCGAGAGTGTCATCGGCGGTCCACAGCCAGGCGTCGGCGAGTGCGTCGAGTCCCTCGGCGATCGCCTGCCGGGTGATCGGTACGCCCTTGGGTAGCCCGGTGGTGCCGGAGGTGTAGAGGATCAGCGCAGTCGAATCGGCGTGCGGTTCGGGATGACGGTGCCACGACTTCGCGTAGCGCCGGACCGGGACCACGGGCAACGTCGTGTCGGCGGGTGCCTGCCCCAGCCAGGCCTGGGCGCCCGAATCGGCCAGGATGTGCGCGAACTCGCGCGGACCCGAGTCGGGCGGTACCGGAACCACCGGCACTCCGGCGATCAGGCCGCCGACCAATGCGAGGACGGTTTCGACCGTCGGCTGCGCCAGCACCGCGACGGTGCGTGCGCCGGCGATCCGCTCCGCCACGGCAGTGGCCGCTCCGACGAGATCCTCACGTGAGAGCCGATCCTCGCCGATCCGGATCACGTCGGGATCGTCCGGGGCAGTGGGGGTCAACGTCGGCAGCAGCACCCTCCCACTGTGCCACGACGATCATGCCGTCCCGTGGACCCCCGCGACCTGCGAGGTCACCCGGCGTGCGCGAGAGCCTCGGCCCGCTCCTTGATCCCGCGGAGCATCTTGCGCTCCATGATCAGCGACCCGGGTTCCATCGGGATCATCGCCAGCTTCTTGCCCACACCGGGCAGCCGGAAACGGTTCCGGCTGATCAGCCGCGTCGACTCCCCGGCGGGGACCAGCGTGAACGACCACACCCAGTCGCCGTCGGCAGTACGGGTGACGAACGCCCGGCCGGGATCGGCGATCTCGACGCGGGATGCCTCGGGCCCGACGCCGATCGTGTCGCCCACCGCGGGGTGCTGGAACTCCTCGAGCACCTGATCGGTGCTGTGCATGTCGAGTCCCAGCAGATTCTCGATCCAGTCGTACGTGTAGGCGCCACCGCGAGGCGAGGGACCCATCTGAGCGAGCCATGGGTAGATCGCCTCCGGCGGTGCGTCGATGGTGATCGCGCGGGTGGCCACGCCGTCGGCGGCCGGCAGCAACTCGTCGCCCGGGAGTTCTGCTGCCACTTCGTCGTCGGTCGCGCCCCAGGTCATCACCCATGGTCGGATCCACGTGCAGTAGGTGATGGTCGCCGCGCCCATGGCCGCGGCGAGCCCGATGCCGACGAGGAACGGACGTGTCGTCATTTCGCCCCGCGCTCGGCAGCGGCGGACAGCGGACGAGTGGGATATGAGTCTGCGGGTGCCGGTCTACCGCGGTGGGCGAGCGTGCGACCCCAGACAACAGCCAGGCCGAGCTCGATCACCCCGATGACCGCGATCACCGGTTGCAGGAAGAAGAAGATCTGCAGCACCGCGATCTGGACGACGATCCAGGTGACCAGCGATACGCCGGCCAGCACGCCACCGACTATCCCGAGTCGGGGATCGACGGGCAGGAAGACGATCGCGATCGCGGCAAGGGCATGGGGCACGCCGATCGCCGCGACGAGCACCAACCCCGGGCCGGTCCAGGTGTCGAAAGGCGTGTTGTGCAACCACTCCCGGGGCATCTGCCACCGGTCGTCGGCGAGTGCGAGTCCACCGTCGACGGCTTGATATGCGACGAGGATCTCGATGAGCGCAAGAATCCCGGCGGCCCAGGTACGTCGATATCCGGCCGCGACGGTGAACGGGCGTCGGAGGCCCCGCATAGACCTCATGACCCCAGTCTGCGCCGCTGACCGCGTTCCCGTCGTGGGCACTAGGTCACCTTCGACGGTGCCGATCAGGGTCGGACCCAGCCGTCGGCCATGAACTCGAGGAGCAGCTGGGCCTTGTTACCGATGGGACGCCCGGCCTCTTCATAACGACGCACGACGCGACGGTAGTGCTCACGCACCGTGCTCTCGGCGATCTGGTGCGTCTGTGATGTCTCGCGGAGAGTGGAACCGAGGGTGTAGGTCTGCAGGATCTCGCGTTCCCGTTCGGTCACGCGCACCCGGTTCTGGGCTGCCGGCGGAGTAGACGGTCCGGGTGGGCCCATGGTCGCGGTGAGCGCCTGGCGGAGTGCGGACTCGGCACCGGGTGAGCGGGGCGCGATGCGGATGTGGTCGCGGCCCGCGACCCCGTCCCCGAGGAAGACGACGCGCACGTTGCGCAGCATCGGCGCCCGCCGGACCAGCGCCAGCATCCCGGTCGAACGCACGAGGAGGACGGCTGGGTTGCGGAGGGCGCGGATCTGCGCGGGCTCGACGAGTGTTGCGCCGTAGCCGGCGCCTTCGACGAGGGCCACGAGTGCGGCGTCGAACAGATCGCCTTCGGCGATGACAACGGCGAGGCGTCTGTGGTGAGGGTGAGGATGAGGGGCGGTGGCCTGCGAAACGGTTCGGCCGACGGAGGCCATCCGGGACACGTTGGGCTGGGGGGTGGCTTCCTGCGGGCGGCGGAGCTCGTCCAGAGTGGCTGACATCGGTACCGTCCTTCTGTCGACAGAATCACTACCGGCTCCCGACATCGCCGAGGTCGACGGACCGGCGTCCCCGGAAGCCGTGATCGACCTTGCTTGCGATCGGTTGGGCGAAGAGATGAACTGCTCTCAACGTCTACTTTTCTAGAGTCACGAACTTGCACCGCTAAGTCACTGCCTGGGTGGCCTGATTGACAACGATTCGGGCCATAATGCGCTCGAATGAGTCCAATTAATGCGTGATCGCGCATGCGTCACAGGTATCGGGCAAAATTATGCACGTGCCGAACCGTTTGCGTGTGCTGGTCGCGTCACCGCTTGGTCACGTGGTGGCCGGGCCTCTGCAGAGTTTCCTCGAGCAGGCTGTCGTCACCGTGGCCACCACCGAGGACGAGTTCACCCGCTCTGTTGCCGGCCATGTCCGCTTCGACGTCGTGGTCGCCGATCTCATCTGGAACCGTCCGGATCTGGAATGGCGTTTCGACGGTCTCGACGCCATCGATGCCCTGGACAAACACGCGCGGCAGGCACCGGTCATCCTCGCGACCCATGGGCACGGACTCGAAGACGACCACGTCGACGAGGCCCGGTTGCGGAACGAGGTTGCCGCTGTCATCGAGAAGTCCGAGGGTTTCGCGACGCTGATGAGCGCCGTGCGCGCGGTCGCGGTGGGTCAGGGAGTGGCCGAGCAGCCGGGACCTCCGCGTCGAACCCCGCTGTATGAGTTGTTCGCCGGGCAGCGCGGTCACACCGCGGGCCGGCTGGCAGGCGCGATCGCCTCGGGTAACGCGTCCGATGGCGCGAGCCTGGCACGCGCGGCCAAGGTCTCACCCAACACCGCGAACAAGGTGACGAGCCACTACCTCGGCCCGATCATCGAGGAGCGGGGTGAGCAGCCGGTATCGTCTCCCCTGACGCAAGCCGCGGTGTACCGCTGGTGCGGCCTTCATGCGCGATATCTGATCAGCTGGTGCCGACGGCACGGGCATTCGGACGTCCTGGGTCCGATGCCGTCCTGACCGAACACCGGTCGAGGAACCATTCGAGGATCTCGACGCCGGCGAGGGCTCCCGTCCCCGTGGTGACGGTGAGCCCCGGTGCCGACCAGCCGAGCAACTCGAGTTCGCCGTGGCGGGGTCGGATCGCGTGGTCGGCGGCCGACAGGAGATCGGTGTCCAGCCATCCGTCGCCGGCGGCGCACAGCTCGGCGTCGGTCGTGATCGTCCCGTCGTCGACGAGCCGGCGACGGACCTCGGCGATCGCCGCGGACTTGGTGACCGACCCGGGAGTCGCGTAGATCTTGCGGCCCTGCTGCGAGGCGGTCCACCCGCGCGCCGCGCACCAGTCCTGCCAGGCCGGCAAGAACTCATCTGGCTGGCCCGCCGGGTCGACGACGAGGTAGCAGAACAGGTCGTCGGCGATCCGCAGCGACCGCACCCAGGACTCGTCGATGCGGCTGCGGAGTTCGGTGAGCACCTCGTCGAGCCCCGCGCCGGATTCGGACACCGCACGTTCGACCGCACGGCGCCAGTCCGGGTCGTCCGCTCCGTCGACCAGGATGCGCCCACCATTGCTCGCCACGGCGTATCGGAACGGATTGCCGGGCAGTGCGATTCGCTCGTACTGGGCCGGCGTCCGAGTCGTGGTCGGGATCACCGGTACCTCGGCGGCGAGGCGCGCGAGAAGTTCGACGGCGGTGGTCGTCATGTACGACAGGGGGGCGTCGCGGTAGATCTCGACGCAGACGGCGTCGACCGTGGCGAACTGTGCCTCGCCCATGGCGGCCTGCGAATAGATCATCGTCCGGTCGAGGTCGGTGGCGACCAGCACGTTCACGCGTCCTCCTTGATCAGCCCGACACACGAGTAGGCGAGATCGGGTGAGACCTCCACCGGCACTCCGCGTTCGGCGGCCAGTAGCCGGATGTGGCGGTGTTCGGGCAGGTCGTCGTCGCGGACCAGGACGCGCCACGGCACCCGCCGCAGCAGCACGCGTGTCGTCTCACCGACGCCGGGCTTGACCAGGTTGATCGACGACAGTCCGTAGTCGAGCTGGATCCGTTCGACGGAGCGCCAGCCCGACCACGTCGGTGTCCGCTCCTGCGGTGTCATGGCGGCCAGGGTGGCGCCGACCCGTTCGGTGACAGCGGGGAACTCGGCGCTCACCGCGTCGAGCAGTTCGCCGGAGACGTCGAACTCCGCCAGATTCCGGTAGAACTTGGCGCCGTGGAACTCTCCCGGACCGATGTGGTCGGCGTTGAGGACCGTGCGCGACACGAGACCCGACACGGTCGAATTCAGACATGCCGAGGCGATGAGGAAATCATCCCGGGTGCCGTACAGCGTGGTGCAGGAGCCGGGGTCGGCGAGCACGGCCAGCTCGTCGTGCAGGTGCGGACGGCCGGGAAGCTGCGCGTATTCGGACAGGGCCGCGGTGAGTTCGCGCTGGATCGCGCCCTTCCCGGTCCACCCGTCGACGAAGACGACCGACTCGGCCGGGTGGCGCCGCGCGATGTGATCCAGTGCGACCGTGTCGATCCCGCGGTCGCGCACGATCGAGATGGTGTAGTGCTGCGGCTCGATCCCGTGGGCCGTCTGCATCCATCGGCGGATCAGGATGCCGACGGGCGTGCCGGCGCGCGCGAGCGACACCAGCGTCGGAGACGAATGGCGTTCGGCGAGAATCAGTTCGGCAACCACACCGACAGCTTCGGCGAGTCGTTGCGCAGATGACCGCAAGGTCGACCGGAAGAGATCCTGGTACTCGCGACCGGGCTGGTACTCGATCGGCAGGGACTCGGCGTAATGCGCCTTACCCGACTGGATACGACGCTCCCGCTCGTGCAGGTCACCTTCGAGCGCGACATCGGAGAGATCCTTGAGCAACCACGTCACCTCGTCCGGCGCGTAGGAACCGAAGTGCGGACCGCGCAAGGGGGGAGTCGACGTCACAGGTTCGGTCATCGGCGCGCCTCCTCCCGTGATGCCCCGAGCTGTGCCTGCCCGGTCGCCGGGAGCACCGCCAGCGTCACCGGATGGCCGGCGGCGGTGAGGACGTCGAGCAGGCCACCCGGGGCGCGGAGCTCGGGAGTGTCGGCCGGGGTGTCGACCACGACCACGACCTGGGGATCGGCAAATGCGTTCGACGAGACGTTGTAGACGTAGCGCGGCGTGTCCGGATCGGATTCTGGTGCGACGAAACGGAATCCGCGACGCAGCGGGTAACCGGACACGTCATGGACCTGTGCGGGCGACCGCGTGGTGGTCTGATAGCCGGTCACGAAGCCGCGCAGCTCGAGGCACTCGGCGATGCACAGCGGTGCGTACATCAGCTCCTCATGACCGATCACGACGACGGGCCGTTGTGGGTCGAGGTGGTGTGCGATCCTCTCCGCGGCCGCCTCGGTCGCCTGATGGAACGGCTCCGAATCCGATCGCTCGAAACCGTGACGGCCACCGTCCGGTGTTCCCGCCGGCCATTCGAGCGTGAGCGTGGCGGCGTCGGCGCGTTCCGGTGCCACGGGATTCAGATCGTCCGAGGTCAGCTCCCACACGTCGTCGAGCAGCGTGGGCGGTAACGTGACCGAGCCGTGCGCCAGGGCGACGTAGGAGACCTCCACGCCGAGATCCGCAGCGGCCTTGGCGCATTCGGCGCGCTGATCGGGTGTGCGCATGTCCACGAGCGAGGCCACGACGAACCGCGTGCGTGGACGGGTTGCGACGATCGTCTCGATCGCGACCAGGGCCGTGGTGCCGGTGGAGATCTCGTCGTCGACGAGGATGAGTGTCTCCTCGGGCGTCGCAGCGTCGAGAAATGCCGGATCGCTCGGCTGCAGCAGGTGGGTGGTGGCGTGCGAATGCCCTTCCTCGAAGGTCCCCGACACGACCACACCGGGAAGATGCCGGCGCGTCGAATGTAGGTAGCGAGACGCGGAGATCCGCTGGGCGACACAGTGCCCCAGTCCCGTGGCGGTCTCGGCGAAGCCGAAGACCACGGAATCCCGTGCGGCATCGGCGCCGATCTGGCCGGTGATCGCCGCACCGAGGGCGTCGGCCGCGCCGCGCACGACACCGGGGGGTGTGGGGATGTGCTTGCCGAGCACGGTCGAGACCAGCAGATGTGCGCGCCTGCGGTTGTGGCGCAGACCGAGGACGACCAGGTCGCGCAGTTCGTGTCCCGCACACCCGGTGCCGTCGGACGCCACCTGGACGCCGAAACGGGTGGTGACCCAATCGGGTTCACGGTCGATCCGGTGGCTGCTCACTGCGTCGCCGTTCGTCGGCCGGCCGGTCCCGGGTCGGCGAGCGCGGTGAGTAGATCGACGAAGCTCACACCCTGGTGGGTCACGCCGAACGCGGCCGCCCGGTCGATCACGCGCAGAGCCCAATTCCGGTGGGGCTTCAGTTCGTTCATCTTGTTCCGATAGGAGGACGCCCGCACACCGCCGGTATCACCGGCGAGGATGTCGAGGGCGTCGTGGTACTCCTCGTGGGTCACCGCGGACAGGGCGTGCACGGCGGCGACGTGGGCGGGATGGATCACCGTCTTGCCGTGGAGCCCGTTGGCGCGGTCGAGCGTGATCTCGCGCAGCAGTCCGTCCATGTCCCGACTGACCAGTTGTTGCCGGAAGTACACCGCGTCACTCTCGCGAAAAGGTGTGTGGCGCAACGTCGGCTGGAACATGCGTTCGTGGTCGGCGAAGTACTCCCACACCGGTCCGGTCACGATGAAACCGGATTCGTCGCTGCGGCCGAGGTGGTTGACGATGCCGGCGATCACGTCGGCGGCGACCCGGACGTCGTAGATCGTGAGGTCACGGTCGCGCCGGATGCCGAAATAGCCGCAGATGTCGGTGGCACCGATGCGGACGGCGAGCACGTTGGCGCGGTGTTCGCTCAGGTTGGCGGTCAGGGCGGTCAACTCGTCGTCGCGCGTCTCGCGGTGCACGACCGCCGCGGACTCGAGGACAGGCATCACCCACAGGTGCCGGCCCAGGAGTTCGCTCGCCCGGGCAACCTCACCCAGCGCCTCATCGGCGTTGGCCGAGTTGAACTTCGGGATCACGAAGCCGGTCAGCGCCGGAGGAGTGTTCGGGGCCGACGGAGTGTCGAGCGCGGCAGCGATCCGCGGGATGCGGTCGGCCGACCGCGGACGGACGAACAGGAGCATCGGATCGCCGGGCTTTTCGGCGATGTCGCGGAGAGCGGCGACCGTGTGCTCGATGGCGTCGTCTTCTTCGTGGTCGGCGATCGCGTCCTCGAGGTCGATGACCATCGAGATCACGCCCTCCGCCCGCCGCTTGCGGATCACGTCGGCGAGATCCGGGCGGGTGGCGGGCACGTAGAGCGTGGCGCCGAGAGCGATCGCCAGTCGCTGTGCGGGCCAGGTGTCATCGATCGGCTCCGGTTGCCGGAAGAAGAGCTGTTCGCGCAGCGCGAAGCCCAGATGATCGAAGTGCCGGATCGTTCCGGGCTCGAGCCCGGTGTCGTCGTGGCGTGCCGTGGTGGTCATCGCGCGGCCACCTGTCCTCTCATCCGGGAAACTATCTCGCTGATCCGGTCGTCCACAGCCCGCAACTGGGTCAGATATCCCCAATAGTCAGGGTGGACGCGATCGAGCTCCCCCCTCGCACGCTCGATCCGGTCGGCCTGAGCATCGAGTACCGAGCCCCATTCGTCAACCAGAGAGTGATTCACCGCGAAGAGCTGAGCGTCGCGGAGTCGGAATCGGACGCGCCGCTCGGCTCCCTGCGGATCGGCACGCACTTCGCGCAGCAGACGCAGCCGATCCAGGACGGCGTCCACGGCGGCCTCGGCGACGGACAGGTCGTCTCGGGCGGCATCGGCCTGATCGATTGCCTGGTCGGGCGCGTCGGCCAGCATCGTGCGCGCCGCCGAGATCGCCGTATCCGCATGGGCCAGACGCTCGTCGACGACGACCTCGGTGCGCTGCAGGTCGGTCGAACAGTCCGCGCTGAATTCGCGGCGCAAGGCAGACAGGGTGTCGGGAACCTGCGCTCTGCGGGTGGCGATGGCGCTGCGACGGGTTTCCACCGATCGGATGACCTGGCGCGCGCGGTCGGCGAACGCGGGCGCCTCGCGGAGAAGGTTCTCCAGCCGCTGTGCCGATGTGATGATCGTCGCAGCGGCTGACTGGCGTTCACGCAGGCCCGAAGCCTGCTCGAAAACTCTCAAGGCACGGTCGAGTTCGTCGGTGGCCTTGGTGACCGACTGCAGCCGGCCGACCGCGGGACCGGCGTTCTCGAGAGCCGTCATCGCCCGGTGCGAGGCGACGCGTGCCCCATGGTCCTGGGCTTCTGCTGCCTGCATGGTGGCCCGGGCTCGCTGCAGTGCACCTGAGTTCGCCTCCGCGAAGCCGCGCATCGTCGCCGTGACCGTGCGAAGCGCCTCGGTGGTCCGCTCGAGGTCCTGGCGGGCCACGCGTGTGCCCGCGGGCGGGGAGACCAACCGGAGGTAGTCGGCGGTCACCTGAGCGTGCCGTTCGCGGAGCGCAGACCATTCGCCGCGCAGCTGTGAACGCGGGTCGGTGGCGGCCACCACACCGACGGCCGGATCGATCTCGGCGAGGACGGTTTCGGACTCGAGGAAGGCCGCTGTCATTTGTTCCGATGATGCAGGTGAGGCGGAATTCGTGCGTGAATCGTTGCCGAACCAACGACGTACGAAGTTTCCGGGCACCACACGATGCTATCGGCTATTTTCAACTCGGTATGTGGCCGGAGCGACCGACCCGCGACGGAGTCGAATCGGCCGCCTCGCGGCGCCGGATGTCGATCGCGGGCCGGTGCCGGGAAGCGGAGATGGCGTCGGGGAACACACGAGGGCGGTCGAGCGGCGACCTCCCGGCGGCTCGAGAGAGGCACGTCGAATGCAGTTGGTACAACGCTCCAAACGCGTGGTCGAGGCCAGGCTGAACAACACCGCGGTCCGCGCGATCAGCGGATCGATGGTGGCTTATGAGGGCCAGGTCGCGTTCAAATCGGCCGGCTTCGGTGGTGGCGACGGCGTCCTGGCCGGCCTCAAACAGCGGGCTACCGGTGAAGCCCTGTCCCTCATGGAGGCCTCGGGAAACGGCATCGTCTACTTCGCCCACAACGCGGCCGAGACGACGATCATCGAACTCAACAACGAGACACTGCAGGTCGAGTCCCAGCAGCTCATGGTGCTGAACGGGAACCTGCAGACCAACGTGGCGTTCGCAGGTGTGCGCGGCGCCTCGTCGGGCCAGGGACTGTTCACGACGACGGTCAGTGGGTACGGCCAGATAGCTCTGCTGTCCAATGGTGGTCCGCTGATCCATCTGGAGGTGTCGCCGCAGTATCCGCTGGTCGTCGATCCGGATGCATTCGTCTGTGCGCGTGGGCAATTGAACCAGTCGTTCGTCACCGACGTCTCGTGGCGCTCCGTCATGGGGCAGGGAGGCGGCGAAGCCTTCTCCCTACGGTGGGACGGCAGCGGCGTCGTATCGATCCAGCCGGCCGAGCGGTGAGGGTGAAGTAGCGAATGTTCACCAAGGTCAACAGCAAGATCGTCTCCGTCGACATCGGTCGAAGCGGGCCCGTCGTCGCCCGAAAGGGCGCGATGATCTTGTACAAGGGCAACGTCTTCTTCCAGCCGCATCAGATCGCGGGCGCCGGAATGGGCGGCGGCATGCCGGGATTGGGTGCGATGGGCGGCATGGCCGGCCGCATGCTCGCCGGCGAGCACGAGTCGACGATGATCGCGCAGGGGCAGGGCGAGGTGCACTACGGATTCCTCGGCATCGAGGTGCACGTCGTCGATCTGGGCGCGGTCGGCGGAACCATCCGCGTCGAGGCCTCCCGACTGCTCGCCTACGGCGCGAACCTGCAGGTGTCGGTGGTCTCGGTGGCCTCCCAGGGCGGGAGTGGCGGAGGCGGGGGAGGAGGTGGTGGCCTCTTCGGTGCCCTGCGATCCGCGGCGGCCGGCGCCGTCACCGGTCAGGGCATGTTCACGACGCAGCTCTCCGGCCCGGGGTCCGCGGTGATCCTCGGCCACGGCGGGGTCTTCGAACTCGAGGTGACGCCGAACAAGCCGCCGGTGACCGTCGACCCGCAGGCCTTCGTCGGCTCCACGGGACAGGTCAACACCAACCTCCGCTCGACCGTCAGCTGGCGCAACGTCGGCCGTACCGGTGGCGAGGCAATGCAATTGGAGTGTTCCGGACAGGGCATCGTCTACGTGCAGGCATCGGAGGAGAAGCTGTGAGCCAACTCAACACCGTGTGGAGTCCGATGAACCTGCCATCGGACGACAACGTTCCGGACAACAACTATTCGTTCTGCATCGACCTGAACCAGCCCTGGTTCATGTCCAAGGGCGCGATGATCGCCTACTACGGTCAGATGCAGTTCACCTCCCTCCAGCAGGGCCTGCAGGGCCAGCTGCTGCAGATGGTGGCGCAACAGTTCTCGGCGCCGCTCTACCTCGGGGACTATGTGGTGGCAGAGGGCCAGGGCAAGCTGATCATCGGCGACCGCGGGTACGACATCAACGCCTACGACCTCGAAGACGGCAATCTCACGATCCGTGCCTCGAATCTGCTGGCCTTCCAGCCGAATCTGTCACTGAACCAGTCGATCGTGCCCGGCTTCCTCACCCTGATCGGCACCGGTAAGTTCCTCGCATCGTCGAACGGGCCGGTGATGTTCGTGGAACCGCCGGTGCGCGTCGACCCGGAAGCGCTTGTCGGATGGTCGGATTGCCCGTCACCGAGCCACCACTACGACCAGGCGTGGGTCAACAGCTTCATCGCGGCCGCCGGACAGCGGTTCGGCATCAACTCCGGCGAAGAGCGGCAGTTCGACTTCACCGGTGCCGGAACGGTTCTGGTGCAGTCCAGCGAGAAGGTGCGCGACGATTCGTCGGTCCTGCGCACCATCCAGGGCCAGCTTCCCGGCCTCTCGGTGCCGGGCCTGCAGCAGATCAACCAGCAGATCAGTCAGCAGCTCACGCAGCATCAGGGCTGAGACAGACGGATACGACAACTGCGCCGCAGATCCGAATGGATCTGCGGCGCAGTTGTTTGTGCGGTGCCTGCCTCTGGTCCCTGAGGTGCGAGGAGCGGGCGGCGCGTCGCTGCTCCCTGAGGTGCGAGAGCGGGCGGCTCGTCTCTGCTCCCTGAGGTGCGAGGAGCGGGCGGCTCGTCGCTGCTCCCTGAGGTGCGAGGAGCGGGCGGCTCGTCTCTGCTCCCTGAGGTGCGAGGAGCGAAGCGACGAGCCTCGAAGGGCTACACCTCGACCTTCTCCTCCTCGCCTCTCGCCGCGAGGCGATTTCGGCGAATGATGCTGGAGACCAGCGCTGCGATGATCAGCGCGACACCGATCAGGCCGGTGATGATCTCCGGCACGTGGGTGCCGATCGAGTACAGCAGGATGAACGCCAGTGCGCCGATGGCCCAGTGCGCGCCGTGCTCGAGGTAGACGTACTCGGAGAGCGTGCCCTTGCGGACCAGGTACACGGTGAGCGAACGGACGAACATCGCGCCGATGAGGCCGAGGCCCAGGGCGATGATGATCGGGTCGGCGGTGATGGCGAACGCGCCGATGACGCCGTCGAAGGAGAACGACGCGTCGAGCACCTCGAGGTAGAGGAACAGGAAGAAGCCGGCCTTGCCGGTCGCCTTGGCCAGGTCGCTGGGACCCGATCGGCCATTGGACTTCTCGGCGGTCGACTCCGATCCGGCTGCCTTGTCGTGCTCTTCCTCTTCTTCCTCGACCTCGACGTTGAAGTACTCGCCGAGACCGTTGACCAGGATGTAGGTGATCATGCCGAGTGCGCCGGCGATCATCACCGTCGATCGTTCGTCTGCCGGGGCGATGTACGTGGCGGTGAGCACGAGGAGAGTGATCGCGATGACGACCTCGAGCATCTCCAGCTTGCCGATCTTCTCGAGCGGCCGTTCGATCCACGTCAGCCAGGTGAGTTCCTTCTGCTCGAAGACGAAGCCCAGGAACAGCATCAGCAGGAACATGCCGCCGAACGCCGCGATCTGCGGGTGGGCGTCGGTGATGATCGTCTCGTAGCTCGGGTCACCGTTGGCGAAGTATGCCGCGTCGTTCGGTGGCGGGTTGAGTGCGAGGTCGAGCGCTTCGACCGGGTTCAGACCCGATGCGAGCCACACGATGACCAGCGGGAACACCAGGCGCATACCGAAGACGGCGATCAGGATGCCGACGGTGAGGAAGATCTTCTGCCAGAACTCGCTCATCCGGCGGAGGATCGTGGCGTTGATGACTGCGTTGTCGAAAGAGAGCGAGATCTCGAAGACGCCCAGGATGGCCGTCAGGATCAGCGCTTCGACGCCGCCGTAGAGGAAGGCGATGATCAGTGACACGATCGTCACGACCACCGACAGGCCGAAAATTCTTACTACCACTGGTTGGTGGCCTTTCTGAGGTGTTCAAGGGACCGCTGCCGACGGCGACGTCGGAGGGTGGAGACACGAGGATGCCGCACCCACTCTAGGAGAGGTGCGGCATCCACGGGAATCCGCTGCGGGAACAGCCGGCGAAAACCGGGGTCAGACGTTCACGCCGAAGTCGCGAGCGATGCCCGCGAGCCCCGACGCGTAGCCCTGACCGACCGCGCGGAACTTCCACTCCGCGCCGTTGCGGTACAGCTCACCGAAGACCATCGCGGTCTCGGTGGAGGCGTCCTCGCTGAGGTCGTAACGTGCGATCTCGGTGCCACCGGCCTGGTTGACGACGCGGATGAACGCGTTGCGGACCTGTCCGAACGACTGCGAACGTGCGTCGGCGTCGTAGATCGAGACCGGGAAGACGATGGAGTCGACCTCCGGCGGAACACCGGCGAGGTCGACCTTGATGACCTCGTCGTCGCCTTCGCCCTCGCCGGTCAGGTTGTCACCGGTGTGCTCGATCGAGCCGTCGGGCGAACGCAGGTTGTTGAAGAAGATGAAGTGCTGATCGGACAGCACCTTCTTGTTCGCGCCGAGCGCGATGGCGCTGGCGTCCAGGTCGAAGTCGGTGCCGGTGGTGGTGCGGATGTCCCAGCCGAGGCCGACGGACACTGCGGTCAGTCCCGGGGCCTCCTTGGTCAGCGAGACATTTCCACCCTTGCTCAGGCTCACGCCCATGAGATTGTGCCTTTCTGTTGGTACGTGGTCTGGTGATGTCCGATTCGTCCGGGGTTCAGACTCTCGGAGCAACCGACAACACTCTATGTGAAGGGTGGGGGTCGGTCACTGAGTTGGTTGGATGACCTGCGGATTCCTGGTTCGCGACCCCACCCGCCTCGACACGTTGGGCTGAGCGGGTAGTGCCCCTGGTGTGTGGGGTCCATCACTGCGACCATGGAGACCAGTCCGAGCGTGAGCGCCAGGCGTGTCGCGGTGTCGACATCGGCGGACAGGTTCTGGCGCGGTTCAGTCCCGAGCCGATGTGGCTCGGGCGTGAGTCGATCAGGAGTGTGCGATGCCCGCCCAGAACGTTGCCCGCAAGCTCATCGAAGCCCATCTGGAGGCCGGGGACATGACCCCGGGCGAAGAGATCGCGATCCACATCGACCAGACCCTCACCCAGGACGCCACCGGCACGCTGGTCATGCAGGAGCTGGAATCGTTGGGTCTCGATCGCGCCCGTACCGAGGTCAGCGTCCAGTACGTCGACCACAACCTGCTGCAGACCGACGAGAAGAACGCCGAGGATCACGAATATCTACGCACCGCGTGCGAGCGCTTCGGCCTCTGGTTCTCCAAGCCGGGCAACGGTGTCTCCCATCCCACGCACATGCAACGGTTCGGCGTGCCCGGCAAGACGATGGTCGGGTCCGATTCCCACACACCTGCGGCCGGATCGCTCGGCATGCTCGCGGTCGGCGTCGGAGGTCTGGAGGTTGCCCTCGCCATCACCGGTCGCCCGTTGAACATCCGGATGCCCGAGATCTGGGGTATTCGCCTGGAAGGCGAACTGCCGCAGTGGTGTTCGGCCAAGGATGTGATTCTCGAGATGCTTCGACGGCACGACGTGAAGGGTGCCGTGAACCGGATCATCGAGTATCACGGTCCCGGGCTCGCGAGTCTGACGGCGATGGACCGCCACGTGATCGCGAACATGGGTGCGGAACTGGGTGCCACGACAACGGTGTTCCCCAGCGACGACGCGGTGCGCGAGTTCCTCCGTGCCGAGGGCCGCGAGGACGACTGGATCGAGCTCGTCGCCGACGACGGCGCCGGCTACGACGCCGAGGAGACCATCGATCTCACCGAGATCGTCCCGCTGATCGCAAAACCTTCCTCTCCCGGGGACGTCGTGCCTGTCAGCGAGGTCGCCGGGGAGGAGATCTCGCAGGTGGTGATCGGGTCGAGCGCCAACCCCGGCCTCCGCGACTTCGCGATCGCCGCAGCGATGGTGGAGGGGAGGCAGACGTCGGCCGGCGTCAGCTTCGACATCAACCCGACCTCGCGCGAGATCCTCACCGACCTCACCAAGATGGGCGCCACGACCAGCCTCGTCATCGGTGGCGCCCGCATCCACCAGGCCGGATGTATGGGGTGCATCGGCATGGGACAGGCACCCGCGACCGGGCAGAACTCACTCCGAACGATGCCGCGCAACTTCCCCGGACGGTCGGGGACCAAGGACGACAAGGTGTGGCTGTGCTCGCCGGAGACCGCAGCGGCCTCGGCACTCACCGGTGTGATCACCGACCCCCGCGACTGGGCGGCCGACAACGAGGTCGCGTACCCCGAGCTCGACCTTCCCCGCGAACATTCGGTCAACACCGCGATGTTCGTGCCGCCGCTGCCGCCGGACGAAGCAGCGGAGATCCAGCCGGTGAAGGGCCCCAACATCTCCGACCTGCCGGACCTGGATCCGCTGCCGGATGTCGTCGAGGCCCCGGTGTTGCTGAAGGTCGGCGACAACATCTCCACCGATGACATCTCGCCCGCCGGCGCACGAGCTCTGCCCTACCGGTCGAACATCCCGAAGCTCGCCGAGTTCTGCTTCACGCGGATCGACGACAGTTACACGGAACGTGCACGTTCCGCGGACACCGGCCACATCATCATCGGCGGTGACAACTATGGACAGGGCTCGTCACGCGAACATGCGGCCATCGCGCCGCGCCATCTCGGCCTGCGGGTGGTGATCGCCAAGTCGTTCGCGCGCATCCACTGGCAGAACCTCGCGAACTTCGGTGTGCTGGCAGTGGAATTCGTCGACCCCGCCGACTACGACGCCGTCGAGCAGGGCGATACCCTGCGGCTAGAGAAGCTGCGGGATGCCCTGGGCGACGGGGACGTCCTCACCGTTCGCAACGTGACCCAGGACCGCGAATTCGAAGTCCGGCACCGGCTCTCGAAGCGTCAGGTGTCCGACGTCCTCGCCGGCGGTCTCATCCCACGCCTCGCCGCCGAGGAACACCCGGACGAACATCGGGCCGAGGAGACCGTCTTGCAGGACAGCGGCGAGATCAGCTGAGCGTCAGCGCACGTGCCCGGTCAACTGGTAGGTCTCCGGCGGGCCCGCGATCGACGAGTACAGCGAGACCTGAGTGAACGCGCCATTCTTCGGCGCGAACAGCCAGATGCCGACCGGATACTTCGCGATGCTCCCGGACGCACAGTCCGGCTTGCACAGCTTGCGGTTCTCGGTCCCGAAGCCGGCGGCGAAGCCATCGGTCCACGCGAGCCAGGTGATGTCCGAGACGATGACCCCCACGTCGGCGCAGAAGATCGACGAGAGTGTCCGTGGCTGAACAAGTTTCGCACCGTCACAGCCACCGACGACGGTCACGGCCGGGGTGGGAGACGGTGCGGCAACCGCAGTCCCGGTGCCCGCGACACCGAACAGTCCCAACGTGGCCGCGATCGCCGCGGTCACACACACCCGGATGATTCTCGAACCCATCGTGGTCTCCTCCTCGTAACCTGCCGCGGCAGTAGGCGGTATGAGGAATCATTGTCGACCACAGCACGAGTGACCACGCGTGGATTCACCGAACCCGTGTCGCCGAAAACGACGACGTCCCCGCCGGAACCGTGAGGGTGTGCCTCACGAATCCCGAACGGGGACGGCGACAGTCGTTACGGCGAGGATCAGGCCTCGACGATGAACGCCTCGAGCTGCGCACGCGCGACGTCGTCGGCGAGCTGCTTCGGCGGGGACTTCATCAGGTAGGCCGAGGCCGGGAGGATCGGTCCGCCGATGCCGCGGTCCTTGGCGATCTTGGCGGCGCGCACGGCGTCGATGATGATGCCGGCCGAGTTGGGGGAGTCCCAGACCTCGAGCTTGTACTCGAGGTTCAGCGGCACGTCACCGAAGGCGCGGCCTTCGAGGCGGACGTAGGCCCACTTGCGGTCGTCGAGCCATGCGACGTGGTCCGACGGGCCGATGTGGACGTTCTTGTCCTCGACCTTGCCGGCGAGCGAGCCGGTCAGGTTGGAGGTCACGGCCTGGGTCTTCGAGACCTTCTTGGACTCCAGGCGCTCACGCTCGAGCATGTTCTTGAAGTCCATGTTGCCGCCGACGTTCAGCTGGTAGGTGCGGTCGAGGGTGACGCCGCGATCCTCGAACAGCTTCGCCATCACGCGGTGGGTGATGGTGGCGCCGACCTGGCTCTTGATGTCGTCGCCGACGATCGGGACACCGGCGTCGGTGAACTTCTTGGCCCACTCGGGGTCCGAGGCGATGAAGACCGGGAGTGCGTTGACGAACGCCACATTGGCGTCGATGCAGCACTGTGCGTAGAACTTGTCGGCCTGCTCCGAGCCGACCGGCAGGTAGCTGACGAGGACGTCGACCTCGGCGTCCTTGAGGGCCTGGACGATGTCGACACCCGAACCGTCTGCCTCGGTGATGGTCTCGAGATAGTACTTGCCGAGGCCGTCGAGGGTGTGGCCACGCTGAACGGTGACACCGGTCGGCGGCACGTCGGCGATCTTGATGGTGTTGTTCTCGCTCGCGAAGATCGCGTCGGACAGGTCGAAGCCGACCTTCTTGGCGTCCACGTCGAACGCGGCGACGAACTCGACGTCGCGGACGTGGTACGGGCCGAACTTCACATGCATCAGACCCGGCACGCTGGCGTTCTCGTCGGCGTCCTTGTAGTACTGCACGCCTTGCACCAAGGATGAAGCGCAGTTTCCTACGCCCACAATGGCAACGCGCACCTTATTGGGCTCACCCATGGTCGGGCTCTCCTTCTTGTTGCGGCGTCGCAGACGTTCGCTGCGCCACCGGTGTTTTCACTTGCTCGGGTGCCCGAGCTGTTCGTCCCGGCTCGGCGTCGAGTCCGGTTCTTCGATATTCGCCATCGGTTCGTCCCGGTCCCGGTTGCCCGGCCCCGGATCGACAGGTGACTGTTCGGTTCCGGCGGTGTCCCGAACGGCGTCGTCGGGATCGAATGCGTCGGTGTCGAACGGATTTGGTGGGTCGAACGGACTGGGAGTCCCGTCTTGCTGCTGGGAGCTCTCGGCGGCGATCAGCTCGTTGAGCCAGCGGACCTCCCGTTCACTGGACTCGAGGCTGAGCTGATGCAGCTGACGGGTGTAGCGATCGACCGCCCGGTTGGACCGTCCGACGATCTCCCGCAACCCTTCTCGGCGCTCCTCGACCTGCCGGCGACGTCCCTCGAGGATGCGCATGCGCGCCACCGCGGGAGTCCGGCTGAAGAACGCCAGATGAACACCGAAACCGTCGTCGGTGTAGTTCTGCGGACCGGTGTCGGCCACGAGCTCGGCGAACCGAGCACGACCTGCATCGGTGAGTTGGTACACCCGACGACCACGACGAACCTTCACACCCATGGGCGCGTCGGCTTCGTCGATGAATCCGTCGGCCTGCATCCGGCGCAGGGTCGGATACAGCGAACCGTAGGAGAAAGCACGGAAGGCGCCGAGAAGCCCGGTCAGCCGCTTGCGCAGCTCGTAGCCGTGCATGGGGGATTCGAGGAGCAAGCCGAGAATCGCCAATTCGAGCACTTCGTCACCCCCTCCTTCCTCGATGTGTCGGAGCGTGCTGACAGCGCAACACCTCGCTCCGATGTGTTTGTCAATGTATCGCACCGATATAACTGTGTCCACGATGAGGTCGATCGAGGAAGCTACCCCGCGTGTCGTGGGTTGGCGACCGAACCCGCCCCGTCGGCGGCCGGACCCGTCGCGCCGACGGTGGAGGTGTGACCACGTACGCTTGGAACCGTGCAACGCCAGATCGTCGACTACGCCCTGCAGCGGCGCGCTCGGCTGTCCTCGGTCCACGCGGGCCGGACCGCCGTGGCCGATGTGTGCGATGCGAGTCCATATCTTCTGCGCGCGGCGAAGTTCCACGGTCGGCCCAGTGACACGATGTGCCCGATCTGCCGAAAAGAGCAGGTCACGCTGGTTTCCTGGGTGTTCGGCGAACGCCTTGGCCAAGTGAGTGGCTCAGCGCGGAGCACTGAGGAGATCGCCCGGCTGGCGACCACCGACGAGGAGTTCTCGGTGCATGTCGTCGAGGTGTGCCGGACGTGTAGCTGGAACCATTTGGTGCAGTCCTACGTTGCCGGGCTGCCCCCGCGGACCACGCGTCGCACCCGACGCGTGGCCAAGTAGCGCGCTGGCCTGCGGTTTTTTGCCGAGGCCCCGCACGTGCTGTCAAAGTGGAGTGGCACGAGGCTCGAGAAAGTGACCGAGGTCAGCGGTGTGTGACGCGCCGCACGCCCGGTAGGAAAGGTGGACGATGAGCGAGGCGTACGGTTCTTCGCCCACACCGCGCGGTACCGGAACCCGTCCCGGTCGCAACGGTGGCAGTGGCAACCGGCGAAACAGCAGGCAGGCAGCGGAGGAACGGCACAAGCGGTTCGCGTGGGCGCTCGGCGCAGTGGGCGCCGTCGTCCCGGCCATCGTGCTGGTGCTGATCTTCGCGTTCGCCTTCACCTACTTCACCGCGGAGATCCCGGAACCAGAGGTCAGTCAGAAGGCGACCATCGTCGACACCTCCGGCCGCACCCTCGCCGACATCACCCAGCCCGACGGCAACCGCACGGTGGTGCCGCTCGACGAGATCCCCGACACGATGATCCAGGCGATCGTCGCCGCCGAGGACCGCGAGTTCTGGACGAACAACGGCTTCTCGCCGCGCGGCCTGTCCCGCGCGATGATCGGTCAGATCACCGGCAACCAGTCCGCCGGCGGTGGATCGACGATCACCCAGCAGTACGTCAAGAATGCGATCGTCGGTGACGAACGCAGCTTCGACCGCAAGTTCAAGGAACTCGCGATCGCCGCGAAGATGAACGAACGGCACGGCTGGTCCAAGGAGAAGATCCTCGAGGCCTACCTCAACACCATCTACTTCGGCCGAGGCGCCTACGGCGTCGCCGTCGCCACCCAGAAGTACTTCAACAAGTCGATCACCGACAAGGCGCGGGCCGCGAAGAACCCGTTGACCTTCGAGGAAGCGGCACTGCTGGCCGGGGTCATTCGCGCGCCGTCGTACTACGACCCGGAGAACAACCGGGAGGCGACCGAGGCCCGCTGGCGCTACGTGCTGAGCGGCATGGTCGCCACCGGCGCCATCACCAAGCAGCAGGCCGACAACGCGGTCTTCCCGAAGACCATCAAGCCGCGGGTCAGCGGTACCGACGAGACACCGGGCCCCAATGGCCTGATCAAACGTCGGGTGCTGGAAGAACTCAACAGCGTCGGCATCACCGAGAAGCAGCTGCAGACCGGTGGTCTCAAGATCAGCACCACCATCGATCCACAGGTGCAGAACGGCGTCGTCCAGGCGGCCTGCCGCAAGAACAAGATCTACAAATGCCCGGACGGCCAGCTCAACGGCGAACCCGACGACCTCCTGGCATCGGCGGTGTCCATCGACCCGCAGACCGGCGCCGTCCGCGGTTACTACGGCGGTGACAACGCCGGCGGGTGGGACCTCGCACAGGCGGGCCTGCAGACCGGATCGTCGTTCAAGGTGTTCGCGCTCGTCGCGGCGCTCGAACAGGACATCCCGCTGTCGAAGGTCTACAGCTCCGCACCCTTCGAGGCCAGCGGTGGACTCACGGTCGAGAACTCCGAGGGTCAGAGCTGCGGCTCGTGCAACCTCGCAACAGCGATGAAGATGTCGCTGAACACCGTCTACTACCGACTCATGATGGACCTCAAGCGAGGCGCCGAGGACGTCGCCGACGCAGCGCATCGAGCCGGCGTGGCCGAATCCTTCGGCAACATCGACAAGACCCTCCAGGAGGCGAACGGCTCCCCGGAGGGCGGCGTCGTCCTGGGTCAGTACCAGTCCCGCGTCATCGACATGGCCTCGGCATATGCCACCCTCGCGGCGTCCGGTGTCTACCACGAGCCGTACTTCGTGCAGAAGGTCGTCGACTCCGAGGGACAGGTGCTCTTCGAACGCAAGTCCGAGGGCAAGCGGGTGTTCCCCGCCAAAGTCGCCGACAACGTGACCGCGGCGCTGGAGCCGATCGCGGCATACTCCAACGGCAACTCGCTCTACGACTCGTCGCTCGGCTCGCGTCCGTCGGCCGCCAAGACCGGCACGGTGCAGCTCGGCGACACCGGAAAGAACAAGGATGCGTGGATGGTCGGGTACACCCCGCAGCTGTCCACCGCGGTCTGGGTCGGTACGAACGACGGTACGGCGCTGACCAACTACAGCGGCGCGTCGATCTACGGCAGTGGTCTGCCCGCGCAGATCTGGAAGGCGGCGATGAACGCCGCGCTCGAGGGCAAGGAGATCAAGGAGTTCCCCGAGCCCGAGGCGATCGGCGGCGTGGCCGGCATCCCCTACGAGGCCCCGGCGACCACCTACGCTCCGTCCACACGCTCGCGGGGACCATCCCTACCGACCTTCGACATCCCCGACCAGGGCGGCGACGGCAACCTGACACTCGCACCCGGCGTCACCATCCCACTCCCGGGCGCTCCCCGAGGCGGGGGCGACTCCGGTGGTGGCAACTCGCCCGGCGGTGGGGACTCCGGTGGCGGGAACACGCCGGACGGCGGAGGCAACGTGCCCGGCGGTGCGGACGGCGGAGGAGTCCCTGAACCGCCGGTCGGCTGACCAGGACGTATCGGCTGACTCCGACGATGTAGCCGACCCTGCCTGGGACAGCCCTGCGCCGACGGCGCGAGACGGTCGCGTCGACACCGAACGCGTCCTCCCGACGCGTACCGACAACTCGGTCCGCGAGGCGAGTTCACTCATCGGCGGACCGGCGGGCGCGCATGCAGTCATCGGCCGAAGCCGCCACCTGACCCCGCTACGCGTGCTGTTCGCGCTCGCGTTGTGCGGATTGGCCATCGGCTGGTTCGGCAAGGCGGGCTGCCTGCAACAGGCCCCGGCCGACGGCGGTTCGTCCGGACGCCCCGGCGCCGAGATGCGACTCGACTGGGACGATCAGCGACAGTTCACCAACCTCTGCTACAGCGACGTCATCAGCCTGTACGGCGCGGAACGACTCAACATCGGGGCGCTGCCGTACCGCGACTTCTGGTTCCAGGAGGACTCCCAGGGCCAGACCATCAAGCGGTACATGGAGTATCCCGTGCTCACCGGGATGTTCATGTACGGTGCCGCGCAGTTGACGCGCGGCTGGGTGTGGGCCGAGGAGAACTGGGGTGTCCCCGGCGCGCTGGACGTGGTGCTGTTCTTCACCATCGTCGCGTTGGGCCTGGCACTGTTCTGGCTGGTCACCATCTGGGCGACGGCTCTCACTGCGCGGACCCGGATGTGGACGGTCTGGCTGGCGGCGCTGTCGCCGCTGGTGTTCGTCCACGCCTTCACCAACTTCGACACCATCGCGACCGCGGCCGTCGCGGTCGCGCTGCTCGCGTGGTCGCGGGACCGGCCGTGGATTGCGGGCGTGGCGATCGGCGTCGGCGCCGCGGCGAAACTCTATCCGGCGTTGTTGCTGGTGGTACTGGGAGCGCTGTGTCTGCGGACCGGCCGAGTCCGCGAGTTCGGGGCCGCGGCCGCCGCAGCCCTCGCCGCGTGGCTGCTGGTCAACCTCCCGATCCTGATCCCGTATCCGACCGGGTGGTGGGAGTTCTTCCGGTTCAACGCAGACCGGTCCGCCGACGCCGACACCATCTACCGCATCCTCGCCGACACGCTTGGTTTCACATGGAACATCGACCATCTGAACGCGCTGTCGGTCGGGCTGACGGTCCTCGTCATGGTGGCTGTCGCCTTCATCGGCCTGAGTGCGCCGTTCCGACCCCGTGTCGCGCAGCTGGCGTTCCTCGCGGTCGCCGGCTTCCTGCTCGTCAACAAGGTGTGGAGCCCGCAGTACTCGCTGTGGCTGGTGCCGCTGGCAGTACTCGCGATCCCACACACCAGGCTGCTGCTGACGTGGATGACGATCGACGCGCTGATCTGGATTCCGCGGATGAGCCTCTTCCTGGATGCGGAACGCCGTTGGCTGCCCGACCAGTGGTTCACGGCCGCGGTGGTGCTCCGGGGAGTGATGGTCATCGTGCTGTGTGCGGTCGTGATCTGGCAGATCTGGCATCCGCAGGAGGACCTCGTCCGGCGCGGGAACGACGGTCGCTTGTACGACGATCCGGCCGGTGGTGTGCTCGACGGCGCACCGGACCGGATCCGGTTACGCCTCCCGTCGCGGCTCGTGCGGCGGCGCGCCGAAGTCGAAGTGGCCGAGCCCGTTTCGGCCGGGAGTACGTGAGCTGACCGCGCCGGCCGAGCTGGCGTATCGGAAGGAGGGAACCGAACTCCGCGTCGGCGCGTCCAATGCAGCATGAATCCCTCACAACTCGCTGTTCCCGACGACCTCATCGACTGGCTCGCCGACGGCGATCGCGCGACCGAACTCCTGACCGATTCCGTCCTGGTCGACCAGCAGTGGTGGATCGACCATCTCGCCGAGTTCGACATGCCGAACACGCTGCACGGCAGCAAGATCAGTAGAGGAGACCTGTTCGCCCTCGGCGCCGTCGCCGGCGAGTCCGCGGAAGATGCAATCGCGCTGTTGTGGAACGTCGTCGCATTCTGCCTGGGCCGTCAGAACGCAGACGGGAAGAAGCGGATCGCCGCCGTGGCCGCAGACCGCAAACGTCTCGGCCGACTCCTCCAGGAGGCCGCCCTGGCTAGTCGCGACGACCCCGGCGCGGCGTACGCGATGCTGCGACCGGACAAGGGCGGCAACACCATCGAGAAGCTCGGCCCGGCCGGGTTCACGTGGTACCTGTACTTCGCGGGTGCCGGCGATCCGAAACATCCGAGCCCGGTGCTCGAGGCCAAGGTCGGCCGATCATTGCGGCGTGCCGGTTGGAAGGGCCTGCGCGACGGCGTCTGGACCGCCGCCGACTACTTGACCTATTCCCGGATCGTCGACCGCTGGCGCACGGAGACCGAAATCGATCGCAACGACGTCATCGTGCGCGGACTCTTCGCGATCTCGCCGCCGAGCGGATGGGACCATCCGTGGCAGGCGTGGGAACGCCAGACCTGGGAAAAGGCGAATTGGGTACGCGGCCCCTTGTCCACCGACGATCTGCGCATCATCCACCGCTGGTTGTGCACTCTCTCCGCCCTGGCGCCGAGATCCGCTGAGGCACAACTTGAATTCAGGCAGTTGGGTCACAAGATCAGCCAGGCGCTCAATGGTGAGGTCAGTGAGATCTACGACGGATTCGACGAGGATCGCGTCTACGGCAGCTACATCGGTCGGCGAATTTGAAGGTTGACGCACCCTCGGCGTGGGTATTGTCGGGACATGGCTGAGCGTGGCGAACAGGTCCCGGATACGACCGCCGAGGCGGTCGGAAAAGTGGGTGAGGCGCTCGAGTACGTCGAACGCGCCCGTGGTCACCTCTACAGCTTCCACCAGCTCATCGGGCATGCGGATCTTCTGCTCGGGGAGGCCGTGGACGCGCTACGTAAAGACGGACACGCCGACATTGCGGAAATCCTCGCATCAGAGATGGTCGGACGCAATGTCATCAACGGCCGCTGGACATTTCAGGTCATCGAGGAATTCGACGACACGTACTGGCACCCGTTCCGGGCCCATACGGAACGGGTGCGCAACGAGTTGACCGACGGGGAACGGCATCTGTACGAGGCGCGGATGAAAGAAGAGCGCCGGACGCATGGTCATCCGGACCACTCGAAGGAGCCATGATGCCCGGTGTGTCAGCTAATCCGTTGTAGCAGTGCGGCTTTCGCGTCCGGCCACTCGTCGTCGATCATCGAGTAGAGCGCGGTGGTCCGCCATCCGTCGCCGAACCGCCGGTGTTTGCGGAGCAGACCTTCGAACTGAGCGCCGAGCTTCGCGATCGCGGCGCGGGACTGCGTGTTGTGCTCGTGGGTGTGCCACGTGATCCGTACGGCGTCGCAGTCCTCGAAAGCGCGCCGCAGCAGCAGATACTTCGCGGTCGGATTGACCGTCGTTCCCTGCACGCGTTCGGCGTAGAAGGTGTAGCCGATACAGACGCTGCGGTTGGCCTCGTCGATCTCGTAGAAACTCGTCGATCCGACGACGGTGCCGTCGATGTTGTCGACGACGGCGAACGCCATGCGTGCGCCGGGGTCGGCGGTGGCGGTCTCGATGAAGCGACGGGCGGAGGCGAGATCGATGGGCACACCCGGAGACCAGCGGAACCTGTCCGGGTCGCCGACCACCCGAGCGAGTGCCGGCGCGTCGTCGATCGTCAACGGCCGCAACGTGACCCGATCGCCGACGAGCGGTCCGGTACCCAGCCACGAACTCATGTCAGGCCCTGTCCGTCGCCGGTACGGGGCGAGCGGTCTGTTCGTCGGGCCGATCGACGCGCGCGTCGTCGCGGATCGTCATCGACGCGAGTGGTTCACGCAGCGGGGTGCGGACCAGCGTGCCGATCAGGTACACGAGCAGGAACGCGTGTACCCAGACCGAGCCCGCGACACCGGTGAGCACCCACCAGGGCAGCGGGTCGCCGGCGTCGCGGATCGGGAACAGGCGGAAGATCGTCAGGTCCAGAGCGATGTCGGTGACCAGATACACCGCGATGACCTGCCACCGCACTCGCATCAGCACGAAGAACGGGAGAATCCACAGGGTGTACTGCGGCGAGTGCACTTTGTGCAACAGCATGAACCCGGCGAGCATTGCTCCGCTGACACCGATCCAGGGAAACACGCCGATCCGGCCGTAATGCCGCCACCCGAGGTACATCGCGACCGCGAACGTGACAAGGATCAACAGCGGCGAGGCGACCCCGACGAGCGAGTGATAGGTGTCGGTCGTGCCGGTGAGGTAGCGCAGACCCCAGTACCAGATGGAGTTGGTGTCGACGTCGGCACGCCGACGCCCCTGGAACGTCAGTGCCGCCTTCCAACCGTCGAATCCGAGGACCATGAACGGCAACTGGATGGCGACCACGGTGACCACCGCGGCGCCCGCAACCCACGCGGCACCCACCCAGTCGAGGCCGCGGCGCCCGACGCGCCGCAGTCCACCGGCACCGCCGGTCAGGACATAGGCGGCCAGCGGCAGCACGAAGATCCCGGGATACAGCTTGAGACAAAAGCCGATCGCGAGCAGGACCGAGGCCACGATGGCCGCGGTCCGGAGGGGGAGTCTTCGTCGGCCCGTGCCCCGATCGATCGAGCCACCCCACGTCATCACCGCGATCGCGGCGACGGCGGTCGCGACCACCGGCAGCTCCCAGTTGTGGAAGGAGTACAGGACCAGCGGGGGAGTGGCCGCCCACAGCAGCGCCCACCAGCGGACCATCAGCGCCAGCATGACAGTGATCGCAAAACCGAAGGGGGCCAACAACAATGCGGTTTGGTTGAAGAACTCTGTGTCGGTGTGGGCGCCGATCGCCCCGGCGTACATCATCAGCCCGGACAGCACGGGGTATTCGACGACGCCGCCGAAGAGCGTGCCGTCGCCACCGATCCCGCCGTGGATGTAGGGAAACACGTGGTTGTTGATGTCCCGGCCGAGCCACAGGTACATCAGGTCCGAGTAGCAGGGGATGATGCCGGCCGGATTGCCGGAGGGCCAGTTGGCGCTGCGTCCGTCGGCATCGAACGGCGCTCCACCGCAGCGGACCTTGACCTGGTAGCTCCAGAACATCGTCGCTGCGGTCGCCAGCAACGACACCAGCACGATGACCGCGGTCTCACCGCGTCCGGACAACCACGTGATCCGTCGAGGCGTACTGGTCCGCGGCTCCGACATGGCCAACAGAGTAGGTCGTCGTGCCCGACCCTTGCTCCCTGAGGTGCGAGGAGCGTGAGCGACGAGCCACGACGGGGCGGTACCGGTGACCTCGGATTTCCGGGAGAACGTCCTGGTCATGTATCTTGGACCGGTTGCCGACGCAGGCGACCCTCCTGCCACGGACAGTCCGTGGCCGACCTAGCCCATAGGAGGTGATGTGGTCTTATGCGTCACTACGAATTGATGGTCATCCTCGATCCGAATCTGGACGAGCGCACCGTCGCACCCTCACTCGATACTTTCCTCAATGTTGTCCGCAAGGATGGCGGTTCGGTGGATGGTGTCGACATCTGGGGCAAGCGCCGCCTTGCTTACGAGATCCTGAAGCACAATGAAGGCATCTACGCCGTCATCGATCTCAATGCCGAGCCCGCCACGGTTACCGAGCTCGACCGTCAGCTGAAGCTGAACGAGTCGGTTCTGCGCACCAAGGTCCTGCGGAAGTAATCCACAGGGTTTCTTGAACGTCTGAAGACGTCGGTACCGGGTTCTAGGGTTGACCCAGAAACTCCCGGTGCATGTCGATCAGCGAGTGCCCACCAACGACCCGAGGGGAAACACACATGGCAGGCGACACGGTCATCACCGTCATCGGCAACCTCACCGCCGACCCGGAATTGCGGTTCACGCCGTCGGGAGCAGCGGTTGCCAACTTCACGGTGGCTTCCACCCCGCGCACGTTCGACCGTCAGACCAATGAGTGGAAGGACGGCGAAGCGCTGTTCCTCCGCTGCAACATCTGGCGCGACGCCGCGGAGAACGTGACCGAAAGCCTGACCAAGGGATCCCGGGTCATCGTGCAGGGACGGCTCAAGCAGCGGTCCTACGAAACCAAAGAAGGCGAACGACGCACGGTCGTGGAACTCGAGGTCGACGAGATCGGCCCCTCGCTGCGTTACGCCACCGCCAAGGTCAATCGCGCCTCGCGCGGCGGTGGCGGTGGCGGCGGTGGATTCGGATCCGGTGGCGGCGGCGGTAGCCGCGGCGGCGGATCGAACCAGCAGGTCGCCGACGATCCCTGGGGCAGCGCGCCTGCCAGCAGCGGCGGATCGTTCGGTGGCGGGGACGACGAACCACCATTCTGATAACTCCCGGGTCCCGCCCGTCGGCGGCCACCCGGATTGCATGACTGGAGCAATACACACATGGCAAAGGCAAAGCCCAGCCGGAAGCCTCGCGTCGAGAAGGTCACCAAGACCAAGGCGTGCAGCTTCTGCAAGGACAAAAAGGCCGTCATCGACTACAAGGACACCGCGCTTCTGCGTCGTTTCCTGTCCGACCGCGGCAAGATCCGCTCGCGTCGCGTGACCGGTAACTGCGTGCAGCACCAGCGCGACGTCGCCGTGGCCGTCAAGAACTCGCGTGAGGTGGCCCTGCTGCCCTTCACCTCGACCAGCCGATAAGCGGAAAGGATCAGTTGACATGAAGCTCATCCTCACCGCCGCCGTGGAGAATCTCGGCGAAGCCGGCGACATCGTCGTGGTCAAGGACGGCTACGGCCGCAACTACCTGCTGCCCCGCGGCCTGGCCATCAAGGCCACCCGCGGCGCCGAGAAGCAGGTCGAGGGCATCCGCCGTGCGCAGGAGGCCCGCGAGGTTCGCGGTCTCGAGCACGCCAACGAGCTGAAGCAGGCCCTCGAGGGCCTCGCGGCGGTCTCGCTGGACGTCAAGACCCATGACTCGGGCAAGCTGTTCGGTTCGGTCACCGCGGCAGACGTCGCCGGTGCCATCAAGACCGCCGGCGGACCGGTTGTCGACAAGCGCAACGTCGTGCTGCCCAAGGGTCACATCAAGGCCACCGGTAGCTACCCGGTCACCGTCACCCTGCACCCGCAGGTCTCGGCGACCGTGCAGCTCGCGGTCGTCGCCGCCAGCTGACCGCAGCGTCGAACTCACAAGGCCGGGTGGAAGAGATTCCACCCGGCCTTGTCGTGTCTGCCCCCGCCGGCCGAGTAGCGACGACCGAGCGGAGCGAGGATGCGCCCCGACCGCCGGCCGAGTAGCGACGACCGAGCGCAGCGAGGACGCCGCGTATCGAGGGCCCCTACTTCGGCGCAGGCGGGTTGGCGGGCAGCTGATTCCAGTACTGGAGGCCGGGCGGGAGGTATCGCGGTGCCGGGTTCGCGCTGTGTGCGACGGCGTTGTTGCCCGGTCCGAGCGTGTCCCAGGACGGGAAGAAGAACTTGTGCCACGCGGGCGTGAAGATCAGCGCCCGCTCGCCGGTGCGGCAGGCGACGACGTCGCGGCGGGGCACGGTGCAGGTGACACCGGCGATCGTGACGCGCTTGCCGACCCCGAGGAGCGGCGGCCGGAAACCGGTCGTGGATCCGAACCGATAGGTCTGTTCCCGGTTGACCCACCACGGTCCCTGTTGGTCGCCGGCGATGGCGGCGCCCGTCGCGGTGGGCGGGGCGGTCGCGGGACGACCCTGGCAGCCCACGTAGCGGTACGCCTGGCCGATCTGGCACATCCAGCGGCCCGTGGTGAAGAACGATCGGCCGTTGTCACCGTAGGCGAGTGACCGGAACGTCGTCGGGTCGACGGGCTGGTAGCGCGACAGATCGAATTCGACGGGCATCGTGGGACCCGGTGCTGCGTTCACCGCCGGTGCTCCCACCGCGATCCCGGCCGCGACGGTCAGCGCCGCAAGCGCACCGACTGTTCGACGGATGATCCCGGTTCCCAACCCCAATGGCGACACGATCGACATTGCATCACACGCGTTCGTGTCCTCGTCGACTAACTGTGGATAAGTCGGGCGACTGATCGGAGGTATGCGGACCTGTTACGCAGATCACCCGGGAAATTCACCGAATTGTTTGCCACACGTAGTTGAACAGTGGGTCGCAACACGCCCGCACGACGACGCGCCGAAGAGTACCGAAGGATTTTCAGTTTCGTGATTGTGGAAACTAATCAGGCCGCTGACCTGGTCAAACAGGGTTGTTCACACCCTAATTCCTCAGGTTGTCCACAACGGTTGCACAATCGCTCCCCCGATCACTCACACCTCGTCCACAAGTCCTCCCCAGATTTGCTAACAGTCCGGTTTGAGTCGGCGGCGTCGAGGTCTTAATGTCTCGGCTCAGGTCTCAGTCCCGTCTCGCGCGCACGACAGCACTCTTTGTCGGAGCGAGCCGATAGGAATGGAGACGGACAGAGCATCAAGTGACAGGGCATGACGTCGACACCGGGGACTCGCGAGGTGGCCTACCGGGGCCGACACCACAGAGGTCGTACCCATCCGCCCCGGGCGAATGGATCGAGCGTTGCGAGAGGTTAGACACGCGTGGCTGTTGTGGATGACCGCGGGCGCGGTCCCGCCGCCGGAGACCGCGACCAGGACAGGGGTCGGGGTGATGACGCTCTCCCCACCGAGGATTTCGGTCGCCAACCCCCGCAGGACCTCGCCGCCGAGCAGTCGGTACTCGGCGGCATGTTGCTGTCCAAGGACGCAGTCGCCGACGTCGTCGAGAAGATCCGCACGGCCGACTTCTACCGGCCGGCGCATCAAGCCGTGTTCGAGGCGATCCTCAGCCTCTACAGCAAGGGTGAACCGGCTGACGCGGTCACCGTTGCCGCCGAACTGGAGCGGTCGGGCGAACTCAAGCGCATCGGCGGCGCCCCGTATCTGCACACCCTGATCTCGACGGTGCCCACCGCGGCCAATGCCGGCTACTACGCCGAGATCGTGGCCGAGAAGGCCATCCTGCGTCGTCTGGTGACGGCCGGTACCCGCATCGTGCAGTACGGCTACGCGGGCAACGACGGCCAGGACGTGGCCGAGGTCGTCGACCGCGCACAGGCCGAGGTGTACGAGGTCACCGAACGCCGCCAGGCCGAGGATTACCTCCCGCTCGAAGAGCTCCTGCAGCCGACGATGGACGAGATCGACTCGATCGCCTCGCGCGGCGGTATCTCGCTGGGTGTCCCGACCGGCTTCGCGGACTTCGACAAGCTCACCAACGGTCTGCATCCGGGCCAGATGATCATCGTCGCCGCACGACCGGGCGTCGGCAAGGCGCTCGCCCTCGACACCCCGCTGCCCACGCCCACCGGCTGGACGACGATGGGCAAGGTCGGGGTCGGCGACCAGCTACTCGACGCCCACGGCCGGCCGACGACGGTGGTCGCGGCGACCGACGTCATGACCGAGCGTCCCTGCTACGAGGTCGAATTCAACGACGGTGCCGTGCTGGTCGCCGACGAGCAGCATCAGTGGGCGGCCGAGATCGACGGCGAGCGTCAGGTCGTCACCACGGCGGGTCTGCGCGCCCACGTCGGATGTGCCGTCATCCGCAACACCGCGCCACTCGAGTTGCCGCGCAAGCGTTTTGCCTATGGGCCGTACACCGTCGCCGCGCTCGCGGGAATGGCGTTCGACGATCCCGAGATCAGCATGCGTATCGACGCGGAAGGTCCCGTCGACGTCATGACGTTGATGGCCGACCTGGGTGGTCGCATCCCCTACGAGTACCTGCGCGGGTCGATCGCTCAGCGTCGCGCGCTGTTGGCCGGCCTCCTCGACGCGCGTGCCACCGTCGACGATGACGGGTGGATCACCGTGCCCGCCGCGACCCGGCACATGACCGGGGTCGTGGCCGATCTCGTTGCCGGTCTGGGCTTCAACTACAAGCGTTCGGCGACGGGTTGGTTGCGCGTCGACGCCGATGAGGATGTCTTCACCGTCCACCACAAGGCATTGCGCCACAAGGAACTTCGTCGTAATGCCGGTGTTCGACGCGTCGTCGCGGTGCGGCCGGTCGACTCGGTGCCGGTGCGCTGCGTCGAGGTCGACAACGACGAACACCTCTACCTCGCCGGCGAGGCGATGGTCCCCACACACAACTCCACGCTGGCCATGGACTTCCTGCGGTCCGCGGCGATCGGACACGGCCTCACCGCAGCCATGTTCTCGCTGGAAATGAGTAAAACCGAGATCGTCATGCGTCTGCTGTCGGCGGAGGCGAAGGTCAAGCTGGCCGACATGCGTGCCGGCACCATGAGCGACGACGACTGGACCCGGTTGGCTCGTCGTATGGGCGAGATCTCGGATGCGCCGTTCTTCATCGACGACTCGCCGAACCTGACGATGATGGAGATCCGCGCCAAGGCGCGTCGTCTCAAGCAGCGTCACGACCTCAAAGTCGTTGCGGTGGACTACATGCAGCTGATGACCTCGGGTAAGAAGGTCGAGTCGCGTCAGCAAGAGGTCTCGGAGTTCTCCCGTCAACTCAAGCTACTGGCGAAGGAACTCGAGGTTCCGGTGATCGCGATCAGTCAGCTGAACCGTGGTCCCGAGCAACGTACCGACAAGAAGCCGCAGGTGTCGGACCTTCGTGAGTCCGGCTCGCTGGAGCAGGACGCCGACATGGTCATCCTGCTGCACCGCCCCGACTCGATCGAGCGCGACGACCCGCGCGCCGGTGAGGCCGACATCATCGTCGGTAAGCACCGTAACGGCCCGACCGCCACGATCACCGTCGCGCACCAGCTGCATCTCAGCCGGTTCGTGGACATGGCGCGGGGTTGACGCGGCGACTGCCGAAGTAGAGCGAAGCGAAGGCGACGCGGGTTCGGCCACACCCGCAGCCAGAGAAAAGCCGCTGCCTGGACGAACAAGGCGTCCAGAATTGGTACTCTGCTCACCGCAACTCGGAGGTTCACCGACTCTCTCGAGAGCTGGCCGGCACTCTCCACGGCGATGGGCGGCCGCGGAGGTGACTGCGCTGAACGCAGAGTGCTCGCGAAGGAAGGGAATGGCGTGTTCACCCGATTACGGCTGAAGAACTTCAAGGCATGGGAGGACACGGGCGACATCGAGCTGGCCCCGTTGACCGTGCTGTTCGGAGCCAACTCGTCGGGGAAGTCGAGCCTGCACCAGTTCCTGCTCATGCTTCAGCAGACAGTCGAATCGCCGGACCGCCGACGGGTCCTCCACACCGGGGACGACCGGACACCCGTCGATCTCGGCGCGTACGCGAGTGTGCTGCGCAACGGAAACATCGAGGCGCCCTTGGCCTTTGAGTTCGATTGGCGGCGTGATCGTCCGCTGACCGTGGATCACGAACACAGTCGAACCAGATTCCATGGCACCGACATGGGATTTCGTGCGGCGATCAGTGCAACTTCTGAGACACCACCGCGCTTGCACGTCGACAGCTACGAGTATCGCCTCACCTCGAGCGACTCCGGCGACACGTTGTCGCTGGGAAGTGCGCGTGACGCCGGCAGTGGAGACTACTCCGTTCATGCCGAAGGCATCGAACTGGTCAGGACGCTCGGACGACAGTGGCCGGTGTCGGCTCCCTCCCACTTCCATGCGTTCCCCGATGACCTACCGACTCGTTATCAGTTCCTCGACTTCGCCGCAGATCTCACGCTGGCGCTCGAGGAGCAGTTGTTGGCGGTCAACTACCTCGGGCCGTTGCGGAAACAACCCCGTCGGACGTATCGATGGTCCGGAGAAGAGGTCAGCCACGTTGGCTGGAGCGGTGAGTACACGGTCGATGCATTGTTGGCCGGCCAGTCCCGGCGGTACAACTTCGACCCCGAGCAGGAGACGAAGCACCTTCAAGTACTGGTCGCCGAGTGGCTGAGAACGCTGGGGGTGATCGAGAGCTTCGCGGTGACTCCGATCGGAGCCGGTCGTGACGAGTACGAGGTTCGAGTGACGACGCCGGGCAGTAGTCGGGAAGTTCTGCTCACCGATGTCGGGTTCGGCGTCTCGCAGGTGCTTCCGGTGCTCGTGGAGGCGTTCTACTCCGCCCCCGGTTCGACGGTTGTCGTGGAGCAACCGGAGATCCACCTTCACCCATCCGTGCAGGCCGGGCTCGCGGACCTGTTCCTCGCTGCGACATCGGCTCGTGAGAACGGGAAGCCGCGCAGCACGCAGTTCATCGTCGAATCCCACTCCGAACACCTGTTGCGGCGTCTCCTCCGTCGGATCGCCGAGGGAGAAGTCGACGCTGCCGATGTGCGGTGCTACACCGTGAACTTCGACGAACGGGGGTCGACCATCGAGGCGCTCGACGTCGACGAGTACGGGAACGTGCGGAACTGGCCCGCGAACTTCTTCGGCGACCCCGCGGCAGATCTGGTCGCCCAGTCACGAAGTGCTCGACGTCGACGCCAAGGCCGGTCCACATGAGCAAAGTGATCGACACCAACGTGCCGCTCGTCGTCAAGTTTCCCGACGACCGGCCGATCGCACTCGTCGAGGCGTGCGAGGAGATTCTCGAGGAGATCATCGAGAACGGGCTTCCTGTTGTCACCGATGAACTCGGCGAAATCATCGAAGAGTACTTCCACCAGCTCAGTCGCGGTGGACAACCCACCTTGGGTGATGCTTTCGCCAAGTACGTCTACGACAATCGCCACAGCTGGGACGAAGCGGTGCGACCAGACATCGAACCCGATACGACCACGCCGAACAGCTACGCGGTGCTCGGTGGTGACGATGCCGAGATCGACCCGTCGGACCGCAAGTTGGTCGCGGCGGCGAAAGTCGCCGGTGTCCCCGTCCTGCAGGCCACTGACACCAAATGGCTCAACTGGGGCGAGGTGCTGAGTCGCCACGGTGTGCGTGTCGAGTACGTCCACGAACCGTCGATCCGCGCCGCCTACCGTGCGAAGTTCGGGTGCGACGCGCCGTGACCGACTTCGTGCGATTCCCGTCGACCCCGTACCTCGTCCGGCCGCGGGGTGTCGACGTGCGCGACGACAAGGTGCTGGACGAAGCAGAGCGGGACGAGTTTCTGTCCGGTCCGTTGCACGTCGAAGAGAAGATCGACGGACAGAATCTCGGTATCTCGGGCGGCGAAGACGGTTTGCTGTTTCAGGCGCGCGGCAGCTATGTCCAGCCCGGCGGCCGCCACTTCCGCGGACTGTCCACCTGGATCGAGCCTCGTCGACGACGACTCGCCAGCGCGCTCGGCACCGAACTCGTCCTCTTCGGCGAGTGGTGCGCGATCACGCACAGCGTCAGCTATGACCAACTGCCCGACTGGTTTCTGATATTCGACGTCTACGAGAAGACGGCCGGACGATTCTGGGACCCAGAGATGCGCGATGCCTTTGCCGACGAGGTCGGCCTGTTCACCGTCCCGTTCCTCGCTGTCGGAGACTTCACCTTGGACACATTGACGGGGTTGATACAGCGGAGCCGGGTGGGGCATGAGCAGATGGAGGGTGTTGTCGCTCGCTCTGCGGCCTCCACCGGGCCGCAGCGGCGTGCGAAGCTCGTCCGTCCGGACTTCGTACAGCAGATCGATCGGCACTGGATGACCGAGCAGCACACAATGAACCGCCTTCGGTCCTCGGGGTAGGTCTCCGACGATGGCAGCACCATCGCGCTCGACTTACGCAATGGCCATCTGGTGCTGCAGTGCTCGTCGCTGACAGTGCGCGACGAACGCCGTCGCGCACCAGTTGCATCCCAACCGGTTCGTGGACATGGCGCGGGGGTAGTGCGCCGATGGACGGGGCGGATCTCCAACTTGTCGAGGTACATGCCGTGACCACGAGCCACATGCACGAGACGACCACCGTGACGCCCGAGCAGTTTCTTGCAGGACTCACCGACTTCGGACCAGGTCGGGAAGAACCTCAAGGGCCGGCTCCTCGCGGGCGTGCTCGGAGCCGTGGGCTCCCGCGTCCTGGGTAAGCAGTTCAGGAACTCTGTCGCCGCCATCGAAGTCGTGACAACGGAACGAGTGGATCGGGCACGTAGGCGGCGGTCATCCGACGCGTGACTGCTCGACGTCATCTCGGTCGCGCGACTTCGATTGAGGTCGCGGCGTCGAAACGATGTCTTCCGGTCGACGCCCGGTCAGTGTGCGTCGAAACCGGACGCGCGTAGGTCTCTGGACGGCGCTATGGGCCTACCCCCGACAATGGGTTAGGTGAACGAAGGATTCTTGTCCGCCCGATCGGTCTCCGGCCCCCGACGATGACCGCACCCTCGCGCTCGACCCAGGCGATGGCCATTTGGCTGGTGGGTCTCACGGTCTACTTCGTCGCGGTCCTGCAGCGGTCCTCGCTCGCTGTGGCCGGTTTGCTGGCGGCGGAACGCTTCGACATCACCGCGTCGCAGCTGTCGACCTTCGTCGTGTTGCAGCTGCTGGTCTATGCCCTGATGCAGGTTCCGGTGGGACTTCTGGTCGATCGGTTCGGGCCGCGTCGTGTATTGCTTACCGGCACACTAATTCTCACGGTAGCGCAGTTCAGCTTCGCCTTCGCCGACACCTATCCGTGGGCTCTGTCGTCCCGGTTCTTCGTCGGGATCGGCGACGCGATGACCTTCGTGTGTGTCCTGCGATTGGTCACCAGCTGGTTCCCGGTCCGTCGAATACCGTTGATGACGCAGCTCACCGGGGTGCTCGGTCAGCTGGGCGCTGTGGCGGCAGCGATCCCGATGACGTGGGCGTTGTCCGGCTGGGGATGGACCCGCGCGTATATCGCCACCGCGGGGCTCGGCGTGGTGTTGCTGCTGGCCACCCTGCTGGTGGTCCGAGATTCTGCGGAGGCCCGCTCGGTGTCGGGACCGATGCTCGGATTGGCGGGTATCCGGCAGAGCCTGGGTGAGTCGTGGTCTCATCCCGGCACTCGTCTGGGCTTCTGGATGCATTTCTCCACTCCGTTCAGCACCAACGTCCTCGGTCTCCTGTGGGGCTATCCCTTCTTCGTGGAGGGCCAGGACCTGAGCGCCGGCGCGGCCGGGCTCCTGCTCACGATCATGGTGTTGGCCATCATGGGCTTCGGGCCGGTGTTCGCGTGGCTGATCACCCGCTCGCCGTGGCACCGGTCGACGTTGGTTCTGCTGGTGATCGCGAGCATCGCGACCGCCTGGGCAGTGGTGCTGGCGTGGCCGGGTCAGGCACCCTTCTGGGTCCTCGTCGTCTTGGTGGTGGTCTGCGGGATGGGCGGTCCCGCGTCGATGGTCGGCTTCGATCTCGGCCGCACATCCAACCCGGCTTCGCGCACGAGTACCGCCACCGGGATCATCAATCAGGCCGGCTTTGTGGCCACCCTCGTCACCGCGGGTCTGATCGGTCTCATCCTCGACTGGCGCACCCCGGATGGCGTCGAAGGTTATCCCGCCGAAGCCTTCACCTGGGCGATGGCCGCCCAGTTCCTGCTCTGGGGACTCGGCGCGGCACAGATCTGGCGCTACCGCCGTAAAGGACGTGCACGCTTGTTGCGCGACGACCCCGAGCAGTGGTCACGCCAGTCCGGCCGCCCGGTTCCGAGACGCCGGTGAGGCGGATTGGGCATGATGCCCGGGCGCGAACATCGTCGTCACGGTCGCCGGCGAGTGTCGATGACGGGGACCGTCGTTCCGCTCCGGATGGTGTCATCGCCGGTGGCGATGGTCAGCCCGCGGCGGGTGGCTTGGGCGACGATCATGCGGTCGAACGGGTCGGATGGTCCCAGGCGAGCTGGTATCGGTTTCCCCAGGCGTCGAGCTCGTCGTCGGGGAGTGGACGGTCGAAATCGTCGGACCAGTCGAACTAGTCCGAATGGCCTGTACCCACTTCAACTCAGCAGTACCCACACGAACCGCAGCACGACGGCACTGATCCCGAAGATCGCGACGCCGACCATCCACCGGCGGGCACCACGAGCGGCTGCCGACGGATCGCGTCCTCGGCGCGGGTAGGTGTAGGCAGCCATGAGTGCGCACATCGACGCGATCACTCCGGTCGCGAGGACCAGCGTCAACATCACCGCATTCACGAGCTCGGCCCATCGTCGTCACACGCCCAGACGTCGCTTCGACGATGCGACCTCGATCGAAGTCGCATCGTCGAAATGAGGTGTACCGGTTGGCGCCTCACACCACTCGCTTCAACTCCCCGGGGGTCTGGTCGTATCGGCGACCAGGCAGTCGGCGAACAACTCCTGATCTGTCACCGCGGCACCGTCGGAATTGATTCCGAGGCAGGCGGTTCCGTTGTGCGTGATCATCGTGGCCATCATCGCGCAGCCGGGGAGCGGGCCGAACGGGAACAGCCGGATAGTCGACTGTCAGACGCGGCCATGTGCAGCTGAACGTGAGAACCTACGCTGACGCGCCGTACCCGGCGCCTCAGCGCGATGGCTCGGCCGGCGTCGTGGTCGACCAGAACGGGACGCACTTGGGGTTGTCGCCGAGCCCGCACATGTCGTTCTCGATGTAACTCGGCACGGTGGGCTGGGTGGTGTCGGCGTGCTGGTTGACCACGTTGTACCCGAGGAAGAAGACCAGCATCGCGATGTTGAACACGGCGCCGAGCGAGAGCACGCGGAGGAATGTACGTCCCCTGCGAATCTTGAGTCGATCGAGGCCGCGGTCGGTGATCATGCGTCCGCGCGAGTCTCGGAAGCAGTAGATCAACGCGCTCAATCCGACCATGCCGCAACCCCATACGAGTCCCTCGTACAGGGGGAACTGGTAATCGGTACCCGGGAAGAGTGAGATGCTGCCGCCGACCCACACGTAGCGGTCCACGCCTTGCAGGAGTGTGATCAGCTCGCCGATGACGTCCTGGGCGAACATCAGCACCATCACGAAGGCGATCAGTCCGGCCCGATTGATCCGGGGCACATGCCTGCGCACCCATTTCAGGTACGCGTCGACGCCCATCATGTTCAGCGGCACGAAGAACAGATAGATCCCGACCCACCAGAAGATGGGCTGGGGATTCACGCCGCCGTTGTCGACCCAACCCGGGATGAACTCAGCCCAGGTGCCGAAGTTGGGGAAGTGCGAGTTGTAGGAGTAGACCGGACGAAGAGCGTTGACCAGCGGGTCCTGCCAGGCAGTGAGCATCCACGCCATCGCCACGATCGCCACCGGCGGAAGCTCGCCGTCGCGGATGCGTTTTCGCACGATCCACGTGACGAACACGATGCTGCCGACGATGCTCAGCCCGTCCCAGAAGTAGATCCACACCATGTTGGTGCCGTCGTCGGTACCGGGCATGACGCGTTGGAAGCTGTCCGACGTCACCCACCGGCCGAAGATGTAGAGCTCCAGAACGAGGAAGACCGCGCCGAGCCTGGCCAGCCACACGACAGCAGGCGAGTCGGGGCCCACACGGCCGAGCCGACCGCCGAACGGCAGTTCTGTCCGGTCCTCAACGGTATCGGGGGAATCCTTCGTAGTCATGGATCGGCCGGTCCCTCCTGGCGGCTGCCGCTCACGGAGCGAGCGGAACATACACACCTGTATGTTGGGAGCGACGGTACATTCAGTTAGCTCTTTGCGTCAATGCCCCAACCGGCTTTTAAGAGGGGCCGCCTTGGCGGAGTGCTCGTGCGAGCTCGGAATACATTGCGCGCATCTCGCTCTGATCGAGCGGCTGCCGGGTTACCTGGATCCCCGCCAGGGCGGCGATCGCGATGGCGGCGAACGCCGCGGCCTGTGTCTCCGGTATGCCGTGGCGCTGCAGCGACGCTGCCAGTCCCTGTCGGCGTAGTTCATCCACTCGACGCTGCGCTGTCGCCACCCGTGGTTCCACGGTGGCCCAGGCGCGCAACGCCGCCTCGGCCGCATGTGGCAACCCGATCGCCAGGTTGGCCTGCTCGTCGATCTGTGACCACAGATCGGGCGCTTCGGGCCGCGCGATCAGGTCGCGGCTGTAGCGCTCTTCCCAGTAGTCCAAGAACTTGGCCACGAAGTCGTCGAAGTTCTTGAAGTGGTGGTAGAAAGAGCCGCGGGTGGCGCCGAGACGCTCACACAATCCGGCGGCGGTCAGTGCGGGGAAGCCGGAGTCCTCCAGCACCCGCATCGCCTCATCGAAATAGTCGCCGGCCGACAGTCGACGGGATGCGGAGTCGGTCACGGGTGCCCTCGGTTTGCCATGGGCGCCATGCTATCCGTCATATCCGAGGTCGTGGTCAACCCCGAGCCACCCCGGAGGTGAGGCCGCCCGAAAGCAGGGGGCGGACTCGGTCTCTTCACTGATGTGCGCGACACCCTCGTCCCCTTAGCGTCGCGGTATGACTGTGATCGACACGGCCCCGAGCGCGAAGGACTCCACCAACGAACCCCCTATCCCGTCCGGCGACTGGAGTCCGGCGAAGAAGGTGCTGTTCCGGTTCACCTTCACTTACACGGCGCTGTTCTGCCTGACGTTCGCACAGATCACCTTCGTGTTCCTCGGCCCGGCGGGGAGCCTGCTGCCGGAGAGCGCGGTCCTGTGGCAGCTGAAAGCGCTCGGGCCCGCCCTGGAGTGGCTGGGCCGCAACGTCTTCGGTGTCGACGCGATCCTCGATGTGAATTCCGGGAGCGGAGACCAGATGGCGATCTGGATCTACCTGTTCCTCATGGTGGTGGTCGCCCTTGTCGTCGCCGCGCTGTGGTCGATGCTGGATCGTCGACGTCCCGGCTACGCACGGCTGTGGACCTGGACGGCGCTGTTCCTGCGGCTCGCACTCGGGGGACAGATGCTGTTCTACGGTTTCGCGAAGCTCATCCCGTCGCAGATGGGTCCGCCTCCGCTCGCGGCACTGCTCGAACCGTTCGGAGACTTCAGCCCGGCGTCGGTGCTGTGGCTACAGGTCGGGAGTTCGCCGGTCTACGAGATGCTGCTCGGCAGTGTCGAGGTACTCGGTGGCCTCCTGTTGTTCTGGACCCGGACGGCCACACTCGGGGCGATCATCAGTCTCATCGCAATGGTCCAGGTGTTCATCCTCAACATGACCTTCGACGTCCCGGTCAAGATCCTGTCCTTCCACCTGGTGGTCTTCTCGCTCATCCTGTTGGCGCCGCATGTGCGGAACCTGCTGGAGCTGTTCGTATTCGGACAAGCAGCGAAGCCGCTGACTCCGACTGCACTGTTCAGGCGCGCCAGTTTCAACAGGTGGGCCGCGGGAATGCAGGTGGTGCTGGGCGTCTGGGTTGCGATCGGCGCAGCTCAGATCAGTTGGACCGGGTACCAGGAATACGGTGCCGGGGCACCGAAACCGGAACTGTACGGCATCTGGTCAGTCCAGGACTTCCGCGTGGACGGAACTCTGCGTGCCCCGCTCACGACCGACGAGAAGCGCTGGCAACGAATCATTTTCGACATTGGCGGAGCGACGACCTTGCAGATGATGGACGGTGCGCTGGTGCCGGTGCCGGCCGACATCGCCGACGAGACACTGCAGATGCAACAGCCGCTCGCCTCGCTGGTCATCGAGCGACCCGACGACGACACCCTGGTGCTGTCCGGCGAGCTGGACGCAACGCCGACCTCGATCGTCGCGCACCGTATCGACCACGACGCGTTGACGCTACGGAGTCGTGGGTTCAACTGGGTGCAAGAGGCGCCGTTCTTCCGGTGACGTTCACATTCAGAGCATCAACAACCACACGAACCGCAGCACGATGGCGCTGATCCCGAAGATCGCGGTGGCGACCAGCCATCGGCGGGCACCGCGATCGGCGGTCAGCGGATCGCGCCCTCGGCGCAGGTAGATGAAGGCCGCCATGATCGCGCACGCCGATGCGATCACCCCGGTGGCGAGGACGAGGACCAGCATCACCGTGTTCATCAGCGCGCCCCATCGTCGCCACACTGCCAGGTCTGTGAGTCGGAGTCTCACACCACGCGCTTCAGTTCCCCGGGCACCGCGTCGTCGTCCGCCGCCAGTGCGAGCACCTCGCCGAATCCGGCGACCAGGCAGTCGGCGAAGAGTTCCTGATCCGTCACCGCGGCACCGTCGGAGTTGATTCCGAGGCAGGCGATTCCGTTGTGGGTGATCATGGTGGCCATCATGGCGCAGCCCGGGAGCGGGCCGAACGGGAACATGCGCTCGACCTTCGCGCCGGCGACGTAGGTGTCCCAGGGGATTCCGGGGACGTTGCTGGCCTGCAGGTCGTTCTGGCTCGTCGTGCCACTGAAGCGCATGAGAACCGTGCCGGGTAGCCACGCCATCACCGATCCGAGGGTGTTGAAGATGTCGACCGCCGGTTCATGACGGGCCTGACGCACCTGCTCGCGGATGGTGAGCACGCGCTCGAAGGGGTCGGCGATACCGACCGGCGCGGCCAGGCGGCCCACCGCGATCCGGTTTCCGCCCGCGGGATCTTCGGGACGCCGCACCGAGATGGGAATCGCCACCGGCATCGTGTCGACAGGTGAACCCATCTTCTCGTGGTAGAGCCGGAACCCGCCGATGAGTCCGGCGAGGTAGACGTCGTTGACCGACGAGCGGGCAGCGGTCGCGGCCGCCTTCAAGTCCGGAAACGGCACCTCGAAGGCGCTGAACCGCCACGACAGACTGCGGTGAGCCAACAGCGGTGATCCGGGCGGGCTCACCAGACCGGCGACCCTCGGGACCGAACGGCCATAGCGCAGAGCGGTGCTCAGCGCCTGACGCGGATTCGCCAGCGCGCGTATGCCGCGGAGGGTGGTGTCGATGCGATGCGGGACCCGTCGGACCTCCTCGGCGATCTGCCGTTGGAGCAGATCGAGCGGCGTGATGTTCACCGGGTCGGGGCTCGGGGGCTGCGGTTTCTTCGGATTGTGTTCACGCGTCGGCGAATGCAGTTGTGCCAGGCCGATGATCGCGCCCAGACCGTCGGTGAGTGCATGGTGCGCCTTCAGGAAGTACGCGGCCTTGCCGTCGGGCAAACCCTCGATCAGCGTGCCCTCCCACGGCGGACGGGCGGCGTCGAGTGCGGTCATCGCGAGCTGTTCGCAGGTGGTCAGCAGTTCTCGCATGCTGCCGTCGCCGCCCAGCCGGATCCGACGCAGGTGGTAGTGCAGGTCGAAGTCGGGATCGACCGCCCAACTGGGTGTTCCGGTGCCGAAGGGGGAGTCGACGACCCGCTGGCGGAAGCGCGGAGCCATCCGACTCGCCCACTCGTGGGCGGCGACCAGGCGATCCCAGTCCGGGTCGCAGTCGTAGATCTCCAGCATGCAGATCGTGCCGCGCATACGACGGTCGGTGTCACCGCGCCACATGATGGTGTCCACCGAACTCATGTGGGGGTCGCTTGCCCAGTCGAGGGGCCGGTCCAGGCCCTCTGCCAGATCGGGGTCGTCGCTCATCGGTCTTCCTCCGGTTGTCTGCGCAGCGACTCCACCGAGTCGTCGACGAACGACTCCAGCGGCCAGTCGGCGAGTGCCGTGATATACATCTGCCGCACCTCCTCGGCGCGGGTACCGATCTCGTCGGCGGTCCACTCGCTGGTGTCGACGGGTGGCAGGACCATCACCTCGACGGTCCCCGGTCTGATGAGTTGCGCACCGCGCCACATCAATTCACCGGTGTTGCGCAACACCACCGGGACGATCGGCACGCCGGCCTGCATGGCGATGTGGAACGGGCCCTTCTTGAATCTCCCGATCCGCGGGGTCGGTGACCGGGTGCCCTCCGGCGCGACGATCAGCGACATGCCGTCATCGCGCAGTGCCTTCACGGCCGGTGCCAGTTGTTCGATGGCCTTGCCCCGGTTGGTGCGGTCGATGAAGACCAGTCCCGCCTGGCGCAGGATCTCGCCGAGGACCGGTACCCGCTGCACCTCCTTCTTGGCCACGCCGGTCGCATCCGACCGGACCAGGTTGATCATGACCGGGAGGTCCAGCTTCGACTGGTGATTGAACAGGAAGACGCACGGCCGGTCCGAGAACAGGTATTCGCCACCGTCGAGCACCTGGACATGAACGCCGGCCAACGACAATCCGACGTCGTTACCGGTGGGGAGCGCTTTGACGAGGGCGTGCGGATCGCGGCGTACCACCCCCGCAGCCGCGCCCACGGCGGCCGCGCCGACGAACGACGCGTAGAACGCACCGGTCCGGGCCAGCATCCCCAAGCGGTTGTATGTGGGGTTCTTCAGATCGATGATCGGCCAACCGCGGGACTCCGCCTCGGCGCGCAGGATTCGGCGCGGCGATACGGCCGCCGGATTTCCCACGGACTCGAGGTAGGGGATGTCTTCGTTGCCGTCGCTGTAGGCAAAGGACGCGTCGAGATCGATGCCGTTCGCGCGCGCCAACTCTCGGACAGCCGCCGCCTTGCCCGGTCCCCACAGCGGACGTCCCTTGACGTTTCCGGTGACCACGCCGTCGACGACCTCCACGTCGGTGGCGAGTGCGAAGTCCGCCCCGATCTCGCGGGCGATCGGCTCGATCTGGAATCGCGTGGCCGACGACGCGATCACGATGGTGTGCCCCATCTCCCGATGGGCACGCAAGATCTGCCACATCTGGGGACGTAGCTTGGCCGCGGTCTCGTACTTGAAGAGGTGCTCGCCGAAGGCGATCAGCTCCGCATATGTCTTACCCGCGAACGTCGGTCTCGTGGCCGCGAGAACCTCGGCGTAGTCCTGCTCCGACACGACGCCGCGCAGACCGATCAACAGGAAGTCGGCGAGTTCCCCGAACCCGAACTCCATACTGCGCAACCGCGCCCGCATGATCGCGGCAGCGGAGAAACCCTCGATCAGCGTGCCGTCGTAGTCGAAGAGCGCGGCCACCTTCTTCCCCGTCGGCGCGGAACGGATCGCGCGCATGCGATCGGTGAATGCGCTCATCACTCCTCCTCCCGCACGCCGACCGGCTGTAGGTCCTCGATCGCCGCGATACGCGCCAGGCGATCCCGCATCAGTTCGACCTCGTCGAGCCAGTCCTGGCGGGCGGCCCGCAGATCCACGATCTCCTCGCCGTGGATCAGACCGCGGTTGTCGGCGAGGCGGTAGGCCCCGTCGTAGAGATCCTTGGACACCGAGTCCTTGCTACGAAGAACGGCCTGCAGTGCCAGTTGCCGTCCGAGACCCAGGCAGTCGGCGATCAGGGCATCCTTCTCCTCGGCGGTGTTGCCCAGCTCCACCAGCTTGGTCGCGACCACCAGCTGGGCGTCGAAGAACGGTTGCAGCGTGCGCCGCGCGAGAAGTGCTCCGGTGTGACCGTGCAGCACCTCGTAGGTCCATTCCTGGCTGGGGGTGACCGCACGCCAGCCGGGAGCCAGGAGATCGAGTTCGATGCCGAGGCGATGGAGGAACTCGGTCTTGGGCGGGAAGAAGAACTCGAACTTGAGGAGATCCCGGATACGGAGGGCCTCGCGCTGGGCCGCGGTCAGAAGATTCTCATCCGGAGCCGGCGGGGAACCGACGTGGTTGCTCCGAATCGGCGTGCTCCCGGCCTTCACCTCGCCCTCGGCCAGTGCGAGCAACCCCATCTCGACGATCGCGCGGTCGACGAAATGGTGCAGCGCGCCGTTGCGGTAGTAGGCGGCGACGGCCCGATTCTCGGGAACCACCGACCAGACCTGTTCGGAACCACCGTCGTAACAGGTCACCACGCCGTTCCCGGCCAGCACTCGCAGAGTTCGCACGAGCCCGACGCCGCGGCACAGCGCGGGATCGGGGCCGGGCAGTCCGCGACGTTCGATGTAGTCGAGCAGGGGAGCGAGTACGGCCTCGATCTCGGGGAGGGTGTACGCGCGATCCCGTGCGCCGAGTGCTGCAAAGCCGACCAGGGAGGTCGCCGTGATCGGCGTGGCCGCGTTGATCTCGTCCATCACACGGAAGGCGACCTTCTCCAGACGTGCCGGCCCTTCACCCGCTTCGTCCAGCGCCTCCCGCAGCGAGATCGGTGTGCCGAAACGGACTCGCGCGTCGCCGAGGTAGCTGCGCTGCGCCTTGGCATAGCGCAGCAGCCAGCCGACGCCCTCGGGTTTCTTGACCCCGCCCGCGTCCTCCGCGGCAATCGCGCCGACCTCCTGCAGCTGGTCGTAGACGATCGACGTCGGCACGATCGACACATCGACGCCGTCGAGCTGCCCCACCGCGTCGACGACGTAGTTCAGGAGCCCGAGCATCGGCTTGCGCAGCTTTCCCGTTCGGCTGCGACCACCCTCGATGTACCACTCCAGGTTGAACCGCTTCTCGATGATGTAGGCCAGATAGGACCGCATCGCGAATTTGTAGACCGGGTCCGAACCGAACTTGCGGCGGATGAAGATCATCCCCGCGCGACGGGCGATCGGTCCCACCGGCCAGAACGACAAGTTGTTGCCCCCGAGTACGAGATTCGGTGGAAAGTCGTTGTTACGCAGAACCTTCGCCAGCACCAATGGGTCGACGTAGGAACGGTGAGAGGGCAGGAAGATCAGGCCGGTCGACTTGTTCAGCGTCCGTAGCGAATTCAGGGTGTCGACGTCGACCGTGACGTTCCACGCGCGTTCGTGGAGCCTGTTGAACGTCGCGGAGAAAATGTCGTCCATCAGCCTGCTCTGGGTGGCGACGAAACCCGAGAGCTTGTCGATCGCCTCGGAGACCACCGCATCGGTCGGTCGGCCCAGTTCGGCGGCGAGCTTGGCCGCCCCGCTCTGGAACCGCGCCGAGCTGCTGATCTGTTCGGCCACCAGCCGGGGGACCTTGTATCGGTCGCCGACGATCTGACGTTCCGCACGTTCGGCCGACACCGATGCCTGGAGTCGGACGAACTGGTCGAAAGGCTCACCCTCGGCCTGGTCGCGAGCTTGCCGTTCGCGGAGTTCGGCGATCGTGGCCGGTTCCCCCGCCACCACGCGCAGGGCGTCCGGACGGCGCCTGCGGATGATGGGCTGCATGAGTCCGAGGGGGCGCCGGGGATTCGACAGCACCAGCACGTCGCCGAGCGTGACCCGCCGCTCACCCTGGCGGACCGCAGGCAGCCAGACCGGCCGGACGGGTACGAGCAGCGTGCTGGGCGAGAGTGCATCGAAGTCGACGTCGGCACCTTGACGGATCTCGGCATCCGGGTAGGCCTTCGCCGCCCAATCGGTGACCGCTCGCATCTCGCACGACGTGCGGGCCTTCGTCAGGACCAGAACGGGATCGGACATCTGCATCACCCTCACGTCTCATCGTCGACACCGCGCCGGTTTGCTTCATGCCCCGGTGTCTCGCACGTCCCGTCGTCCCCACAGGGGGATAGCCGCCGGGCGAACCGGCCGCATACCTCATTGTGACGTGGCCTACATCGGGCGGTGCGGGTTTCGGCGACCGCGACAGGCGGCGGCAGCAGTCGCGACGGGGTCGCGCCGCCCGTCGCCGGCACGGTTAGGCTGTTCACGCTGCCTGGGGAGGGAAACATGAGGATTCGGTTGCGCGTGTTGCTGGCGTTGGGGGCATCGACGGCGCTGTTCGCAGCGCCCGCTGTCGTGGCGGATGCCGCGGTGCTCACCGTGAGGTCGGGGATGGCGGTCAGCATCGACGACACCTTGGTCACAGCGAACAGTTGCACTCTCGGCGCGGTGATCTCTCGAACGAAGGCGCTGACCGCGGGGCACTGCGGCGACGTCGGTAGGCCGGTGTACGACCAGAAGGGACACCGAATCGGGACGATCACCGCCAACCGCATCGCGCGACAACTCGACATCGCGGTGATCCGCCTGGCGCCGCGTGTGTCTGCCCGGATCGACACGGTGAACTGGGATGCGAAGTTCCACCGGGGTCAACTGGTCTGGAAGTCGGGGATCACCACGGGCTACGGAACGGGCAAGGTCACCGACCCAGCCGAGGTGCTGCGCACTTCGCACGGCGTCTCACTCACGCCGCCGTTCCTGACGAGCCACGACTCGTATTCGATTCAGACGAGTCTTCGGTCGGAGTCGGGAGACAGTGGTGCTGGTGTTCGGAACAGTCGTGGGCAGGTCGTCGGAATACTGTCGTCCGCAACCATCGAGGGAACCGTCGTCGTCCCCGTGTCACGGTTGCCGCGCGCGCTGCGGTAGGAGAAGACGCAGATCCCAGGTGCTCTCAGCGGGTCCGCCGCGCGGCGAGGACCTTCTCGCGGACCTCGACGGGCCAGATGTTCCGCGCTGGTGCGACGGCATCCACCGCTGAGAGGATCGTCGCGGTGCGCGCCAGCGACCGCCGATCGGCCGCCGATACGGTTATCCCGAGATGCGTTGCCGCCACTGGATGTTGGATCGCACGGACCGCCCCGGAGGGGAGGTTGCGAAACAGCCAGTAGTCCGGGCGGAGGAGCTGTGTGCGGTACCAGCCCATGCCGGGGTCGGGGTCCAGCTGAGTGGCGAGAGCGTCGTCGAAGTACTCGTCGAACTCGTGCAGCGTCGCCGGCATCGCGCGCGCCGAGATGCCGAGGCGCCCGTACCATTCGCAGGTCTCGGCATACAGCTTCTCGCGGTCGTCGGCTCCGAGTCCGCCGAAGAACACGTCCACACAGGTGAACAGGGCGTCGACATAGGTGGCATGCTCGAAGAAGAAGACGTCGGGGTTGAGTGCGTGATACCTCTGCCCATCAGGTCGGTGGCCGTGAAAGTGGTCGTGGCTGTAGCGGATCAGGCGTACGGCGTCGAAGTCGTCTTCGTAGGCGGACCTGACGATGCATGGCGCGGTCCGCTTCTTGTGGATGAACACGCGGTTGGAGACCATCGAGAACTCGTGGGTGGCGGATGCGATCGAGGGATGGAGCATCTGCAACGACACCGCGCGGCAGATCGACATCACGAATCGGCGGTCACCGGCATAGCGCCACAGAAGCGAGTGTTCGTCGAGTGTCATGATCGCCATCCTTCGTCCGGCACATCCCCCAAATCTGGAAACGGAGGTTATCAGATATCGGGAGCGCCATCGACGGCGGTGGTGATCATGTCCCGGAAACGACGAAACGCCCCATCTGACCGGAGTCGGATGAGGCGCTTCGTGAAGTCAGGTGTGCTTAGAGCGCGCTGACGTTGGTTGCCTGGGGGCCCTTGGCTCCCTGCTCGACGTCGAATTCGACGCGCTGGTTCTCCTCGAGGTTGCGGAAGCCGCTACCGGTGATGGAGGAGTAGTGGACGAAGACATCTGCGCCCTGGTCGTCGGGTGCGATGAAGCCGAAGCCCTTTTCGCCGTTGAACCACTTGACGGTTCCCTGTGCCATACTGCTGTACTTCTTTCTTCAGTTCAGCAGCCACCAAAACTGATGACCGCTCGACAAGTGTGGCACAGAAAATGTGTCCTGGGAAACGGTGGGTGCGAATTTCCACAAAACAGGTGCACAATGGCGGTTTTGCGGGTCGCGTCAGTCCGTCTGCTTCGGCAAACGGATGACGGTGGTGGGTTGGCTTGGTTCCACCGGTGTTCGGCGCGTCGGGGGTTACTGATGGTCGAACGGCCGGGTGTGGTCGAGGTCGATCTGCCGGGCCGCCGCGCTGCATCCGGGGAAAGGTGCAGCACAGTTCGCCCGGCGTGTGTCCCGTGCGCGGGCACTCCAACGTGCAGGGCGACCGGACGGTGGCTATCTGGGAGAAGATGCCGGACGCCTTCCTCGATGCGCTCGACACCGAGTTCGGCATCCGCTCACCCCGCCGTCACGGACTCGACGCCGTCGACTCGATCCGGGGCATACGAGACGGGCGCGCCGCGCTCGTCCTGCCGTCGCTGGACCGCACGGACCGAGACGTGCGGAAAGGGCAGCGCCAGCTGGTCCCCGTCGAGCATTCGATGTCGGTGGTCCGTCTGGCCTGAAACCCGACCTCAACGCTCGGGTACGGCAACCCGACGGGTTCGTCCTTCCCGCACCCCGTGATGAGCACCGGTTCGAAACCGCAAGCGGCAAAGCGCGGTTCGCGGTGAACGAGCTGCAGTGGGTACCGGTCCCCGAAGGACGACCGGTCCTTCAGACCATGCGCAGCCACGACCAGTACAACACCACGATCTGCGGACTGTCCGACAGGTATCGGTGCGTGGACGGTGGACGGTGGACGGCGCGCGCTCTTCATCAACGCCGCGCTCGTGCCTCTCGACCACGTCGCCATCGACTCGAACACCCCCGCCTCCAAGGCGGTCCGATCTGACCGGCAATCGAACAGAGGTCGCCACGCACCTGGGTCGTCGATCCGTCATCGCAGACCGAGCAGCTCGAGGCTTGCTCAGCAGGTCAGGCCATGTGCAGGAATATCCCCGGTCCGGGCGTGCCTTGAACCGAACACGGTCGTGCATCCCTCGGGCTCGGTTGCGCCATCATCGGCGACCCGGTGCCGAGGTACGCCCTCGTCTCGCCGCAACGAAAGGACAGATCGCGTATGACAGTCCCGAACATCACACTCAACAACGGCATCACCATTCCGCAGTTGGGCTTCGGCGTCTTCCAGGTTCCGCCGGAGGACACGCGGGCGGCGACGCTGACGGCCTTCGAGGTCGGCTACCGCCACATCGACACCGCCGAGATGTACGGCAACGAGAAGGGCGTCGGTGAAGCGCTGCGCGATTCCGGCCTCTCCCGTGACGAAGTCTTCATCACCAGCAAGCTCAACAACGGATTCCACGACTTCGACGACGCGCTCAAGGCGCTCGACAAGACGAACGCCGACCTCGGGATCGACCAGGTGGATCTGTTCCTGATCCACTGGCCGCTGCCGGAGGTGGGCGACTACGTCCAGACGTGGAAGGCCCTGGAGAAGGCCTACGCCGACGGCAAGGCCCGTGCCATCGGCGTCTCGAACTTCCAGCAGGCGCACCTGCAGCGTCTGTTCGACGAGGCCGACGTGGTTCCTGCGGTGAACCAGATCGAGGTGCATCCATATCTGTCGCAGAACCCGTTGCGTGTCTTCAACTTCGAGCACGGCATCGCCACCGAGGCGTGGTCGCCGATCGCGCAGGGCAAGGTCGTCGACGACCCGGTCATCGCGAAGATCGCGGAGGCCAAGGGACGCTCGGCCGCCCAGGTCACGTTGCGGTGGCACATCCAGCGCGGCGACATCGTCTTCCCCAAGTCGGTGACGCGCTCCCGCGTCGAGGAGAACTTCGCGCTCTTCGACTTCGAGCTGTCCGAAGACGAGGTCTCGGCCATCGACGCCCTCAACGCCGATGCCCGTATCGGTCCCGATCCGGATACGTTCAACTACGTGCCGGAGTGACCGTCGCGCCCCTCGTCAGGGCAACCGGTCAGCAATGGGTATCGCTGAGCGAAACCCATTGCTGACCGGCCGATCAGGGAACCCGGAGCGATGCCCGCAGCTGGCCGAAGCGGAACAGCGCGGGTTCCCCGACCACCGACTGGTATCGGTCGACCACGGCGGCGACGAACGCATCGATCTCCGTGTCGGGTAGTCGGCTGGTCCAGTCGGAGGCGCCCACCGCGAACCAGGCGCGAAAATCGTCGACCGAATCGAATTGCCAGGACAGGTCTTTCACCGTCAGGTCGTCGACGGTGAACCCGGCCGCCTCGGCGAGGTGGCCGAAATGGGCCGGTTCGACGTGAACGTACGGTGCGCGGAATCCGTCGAAAGCGGGGGCCCAGCGCGAATCGGTCGCGACCTGCATCGCCACGTCCTCGATGCTCGGGCGCTCGGTCGCGCAGACCATCTGCAGCACCGCGCGTCCGCCGTCGACGAGACTTCTCCCGATCTGTCGCAGCGCCTCCCGCTGATCGTGGACCCAGTGGAGGGCGTTGAAGGAGACCGCGATGTCGAAGTCGTGGTCGAACGGCAGCGCCAGCACGTCGTCGACGTGGAACTGGACGCGCAGCATGTCGAACGGCACCCGGGCCGAGGCACGGTCGATCATCCGGTGCGAGGCGTCGACCCCCACCACCGAGCCGTCGGGCAACCGTTCGGCCAGCAGCATCGTGATGAAGCCGTCCCCACATCCGACGTCGAGGAGTCGCTCGTCACCTGCGAGCGCGAGGCCGGTGATCGACTCCTCGGCCACCATCCGCTGCAGGCCGCTCACCTCCGCGTACCGTTCACCGTCCCAGTCGACCATCGCATCTCCCGTCGTCGAGCATCGGCGTTCATGGTCCACCGCCGACCGCGCCGGGACATGGCATTCGCAACATCCGTGTGCTCCTGCGTGCAGGTTTCCATCCCGCGCGACCGCTTTCCAGCCGCTGATCGGATCCGATCAGCGCGAAGGAGACACTCCGGCGGGAACAACGCCGGCAACCGTGTCCGCGATCTCGCGATAACGGTCGTACACCTCAGGACTGGCTGGAGCGGTGAGGGTTTCGCGGGGTACGTCCCATTCGGGCAGCTCGCCGGTGAGGGCCCAGGCCGCCTGACGCGCGGCGCCGAGCGCGACGTGCTCCCCCTCAGAGGGGACCTCGACCTCGCCGCCGAAGAGCGCCGGCGCGATGGTCCGTACCGCAGCCGATTTCGCGCCACCACCGGTGAGTAGGACACGGTCGACGTGCACTCCTTGCTCCTCGATCTTCTCCCGGCAATACACCAGGGACGAGACCAGCCCCTCGATCGCGGCGCGGGCGATCGACGCGGAGGTGAAGTTGCCGGCCGTGATGCCCGTCAGGGTCCCGCTGGCGTCCGGGAGGTTGGGGGAGCGTTCGCCCGCGAACCATGGCACCATCGTCAGCCCTCCGGCGCCCGGTTCTGCCGAGATCGCCAGTCGCGCGAACTCGTCGAGGTCCACGCCGAGCATCTTCGCAGTCGACGCCAGAACCGGCGCACCGTTGAGCGTGCAGACCAGCGGCAGGTGCCGGCCGGTCGCGTCGGCGAAACCGGCGACCAAGCCGGCAGGGTCGCTGGGGGCGGTGTCCGAGACGGCGCAGACGACGCCCGACGTCCCCAGAGATGCCACCGCATCTCCCCCTCGGGCATGGAGTCCGAGGGCTGCGGCTGCGTTGTCACCGGCGCCCGCGCCGACGACCACGCCGGAGGGAGTGGTTCCCGCCCGGTCGCCCGGTCCGACGACGCCCGGCAGAGCCGGACGACGGCCATGGAAAGCCAACTCCAGCAGATCTTTGCGATACTCGCCGGATGCCGCGTCGAAGTATCCGGTTCCCGACGCGTCGCTGCGATCGGTGGTCAGCCGGGCGATGTCGGTACAGCCGCGCAGACGCCAGGTGAGCCAATCGTGTGGAAGGCACACGGCGGCCGTGGCATCGGCGTTCTCGGGCTCGTTGTCGGCGAGCCAGCGGAGTTTGGCCGCGGTGATCGCGGCGACGGGGACGACGCCCACCGCCTCCGCCCACGCTGCCGGGCCGTCGAGGTCGTCAACGAGGTCGGCGGCGCTGGACGACGATCGAATATCATTCCACAGCAGGGCATCTCGTACCACCTGTCCGGAGCTGTCCAGGCACACCATCCCGTGCTGCTGTCCCGCGACCGACACCGCGGACACGCCGTCGAATCCGCCGGCTGCGGAAACGGCCGCGCACAGTGCATCCCACCAATGATCGGGGTGCACCTCGGTTCCGGGCGGGTGCGGTGCACTCGCCGACCGGATGACCGCACCGGTGCGTGCGTCACAGATGACGACCTTGCACGACTGGGTGGACGAATCGATCCCGGCGACCAGGGTCATGAGAGCAGCTCGGTGAGTGTGGCGCGGGCACCCTTGGTGCGCATGGATTCCAGTGCGGACAGATAGGGCGTCGTGAACAGTTCCTCGTCGGCGAGGGTGCCGAAGAGGTCGCTGTCGGCGACGAACGCCAACGGGTCGGTGCGCGATCGCCTGGCCCGCGGAACAAGCTCCGCAGCAAGGGGATCGACGACGTCGATCGGTGCACCCTGTTCGTCGACGCCCTCGGCGTACCGGGTCCAGCTCGCGACGACCGCCGCTGCCAGTTCGCTGCGCTGGCCGGTCGCCAGGCGCTCCCGGATCACCGGCAGCAGCCACTTCGGGATCCGATCCGATGAGTCCTGGCACAGCCGGGCGATCGTGTCGGCGATCGCCGGGTTGGCGAAGCGCTCGAGCAGGGTGTCGATATAGGCCTCGACGTCGACGCCGGGCAGTTCCTGCAGGGTCGTCTTGCCCTCTTCGGTCATGTAGCGGCGCAGCAGGTTACGGATGTCGTCGTCCGACGCGGCGTCGTGGACGTAGCGGTATCCGAGTAGATGACCGAAGTAGCACAGCGCCTGGTGCCCGGCGTTGAGCAACCGCAGTTTCATCAGCTCGTAGGGAGTGACGTCGTCGACGACCTGCACCCCCACTGTCTCGAGGGCGGGGCGTCCCATCGAGAAGTCGTCTTCGAGGACCCATTGGGTGAAGGGTTCGGCGACCACCGGCCACGCGTCGACGATCCCGGTACGCGTGGCGACCTCGTCGGCGAGATCGGAAGGTGTTGCGGGAGTGATGCGGTCGACCATCGAGTTGGGGAAGCGGGTGTTGAGCTCGATCCAACCGGCGAGATCCTGATCGCGGAGCCGTGCATACGCGAGGAACGTCGACCGCGCCATGTGCCCATTGCCCTGGATGTTGTCGCAGGACATCACGGTGAACGATGGGACACCACGTTCGCGACGACGGGCGAGTGCCTCGGTGACGAGACCGAACACCGTGCGCGGAGGTGCTGAACCTTCGAGGTCGGCGACGATGTCAGGGTTCGTGGCGTCGAACTCGCCGGTCGAGGGGGAGAAGTTGTACCCACCCTCGGTGACGGTCAGTGACACGATCCGGGTCGACGGATCGCTGAGGCGTTCCAGGACCTTCTCGGGATCGTCGGGGGCGTAGAGGTATTCGACGATCGAACCGATCACCGACGTTTCGATGTCGCCGTGTGGATGTTTCAGTGTGAGCGTGAACAGGCCGTCCTGCGGGACGAGCGCATCGCGCATGGCGGCATCCGCCGGACGGACCCCGACACCGCAGATTCCCCACACCGCGGCAGCGGGATCAGATGCCAGCAGCCGGTCGAGGTACATGGCCTGGTGGGCACGGTGGAAAGCGCCGACACCGAAGTGCACGATGCCCGGGGTGACAGCCGTACGGTCGTACGCGGGGACCTCGGCGTCATGGATCCGGGTCAGCGTGTCGGCTTTCAGCGGGATGCTCATCGGCGAGCCGCTCCTGTCTGTACAGATCCGGGGTGGGCGGATCCGGGATGATCGGTGTTCTGCCACTGCGAGATACCGGGATAGACGACGGCCTTGATGTTCCCGGGCCGGAGGTCGGCGTTGAGTGCGTCGGTCAGTTCGTCGAGACCGAACCGTGCGGTGACCATGGCGTCGAGGTCCACCGCGCCGGTGCGGACGAGTGCCAGGGCGGTCGGCCAGGTGTTGGAGTACCGGAAGACGCCGGTCACGACGAGCTCGCGGTTCTGGATGAGCGTCACGGGTAGTTCCATCGTGTCGGAGCCCATCCCGACGAGGACGACGTGTCCGGCGGGGCGCACCCGGGCCATGCCGTCACGAACGGCTGCCCCGACCCCACTCGCGTCGACGAAAGCGTCGACCGGGTCGAGGTCCTCACCGGGCGCGATCGCGTCGGTCGCACCGAACTCCGTCGCCCGCGCACGGCGCAGCTCGTCGGGTTCGCTCACCACGATGCGTGCCAGGCCCGATGCCCGTGCGACCTGGGCGATGAGCAACCCGATGGGCCCGGCGCCCGCGATGAGGACGGAGTCGCCGGCCGCGACGTCCGCCTTGCGCAGTGCGGCGATTCCCACGGAGAGCGGCTCGAACAGCGCCGCGGCCTCGTCGGAGACCTCCGGGGGAACCGGGTGTGCGAAATCGGCTCCGATGGTGACGTATTCGGCAAAGGCGCCGTCGATCGGCGGCGTTGCGTAGAACTCCATGTGCGGGCACAGGTGATAGTCCCCGCGCTTGGTCTCGGCGGTCGTCGGGTCGGGTCGTTGCGGCTCGATCGACACGCGTTCGCCGATCCGGCCAGGGCTGACACCGTCGCCCACCGCCACGATCACGCCGGACGCCTCATGGCCGAGAACGAGCGGCTCGCGCACGACGTGGTCCCCGATGCGTCCATGTCTCAGGTAGTGGGTGTCGGAGCCGCAGACGCCGACCGCCCGCACTGCCACGAGCACGTCCCCGGCCGCCGGATGCGGCGACCGGCGGGTCTCGATGCCGACCGACAGATCCGGGTGGAGAACGCCGGCCCGCATCACCTCGGGGGTGCCCGGGACGTTCGTATCGGTTGTTGCGTGGGTCACACATCGGATGCTAGCTTATTGAGCACATTCACCGCCAGTGAGCATTTGCTCACCGAGAACGGGGGTAGGCCACCGATGGCACCTCGCAAGCAGACGGCCGACACCGCCGACGACCAGCAGGGTTCGTCGGGGCGTTCAGTCGGCCCACGCGGCACCGACACCGGCCAAGACCTGCGGCTTTTGGTCCGCGCCGCCACGATGTACCACCTCGAAGGCCTCACCCAGGCCGAGATCGCCGCCCGGCTGGGTGTCTCCCGACCCACCGCCGGCCGCCTCGTCGCCCGGGCGCGGGCGCAAGGGTTGGTCCACGTCTCCGTGTCGGCACCGGCGCATCTGTCGTCGTCGATCCACACCGAGCTCGAGCGTGCGGTCGAGGAGACGTTCGGTCTCGACGAGGTTCTGGTCATCGACGAGGTCGCCGACGGATCGACCACCGGAAACGCCGCACTGGGCCGGGCCGGCGCCTCGGTGCTGACCCGACGCATCCAGGCCACCGACACCTTCGGCTTCACCTGGGGGCCCGAGCAGGTCGCGGTTGCCGACGCCATGGGCGCGTCGGCATCATGCCAGCGTGTCGTACAGATGGACGGTTCGATGACCTCGGTGGAGTACCACACGGGTGTCGACCACGCGCTGTCGCGATTCTCCGAACGCCTCCACGCCCGGCCCCTGCGGCTGGTCGCGCCGCTCTACGTCGATCCCGAGACCGTCACCGCGGTGAACCGTGATTCGATTCTGTCGCAGTCGCTCTCGGCCGCACGGGGTGCGCAGGTCATGCTTTTCGGGGTCGGGTCCGTGTCGACCTCGACGACCCTCTTCGAAGGGTCCTTCATCGACGCGATCGTGCTCGACGAACTCGTCGAGTTGGGCGCGGTCGGCGAGATCGGCGGCCGCTTCTACGACGCGCACGGCAACGCGGTGGCATCCAGCCTCGTCGACCGGACCGTCTCGGTCCCCCTCGACGCGGTCCGGGCGTGCCCCACCTCGATCCTCGTCTCCGGCGGCGAGCACCGACAGGAATCCATCCTCGGCGCTCTCCGCGGTGGTTACGCCACCATCCTGGTCACCGACGTCGCGACGGCGGACTGGCTTGTCTCGAAAGAGAAAGGTGAACAATGAAGTTCTCCCGACCCCGAATGCTCGGCGCTCTCCTGACGACCGCGGCCCTGGTCATGACCGGCTGCTCCGGCGCCGGCTCACTCACCGGCGGAGGCGGGCGCGAGATCACCGTTGCGATGGTCTCCAACTCCCAGATGCAGGACGCGGTCGCGCTGTCCGACCAGTTCGAAGAGCAGAACCCCAGTGTCACGGTGAAGTTCGTGACGCTCTCGGAGAACGAGGCCCGCGCGAAGATCACCGCATCGGTCGCCACCGGCGGCGGCGAGTTCGACGTCGTGATGATCAGCAATTACGAGACCCCGATGTGGGGCGAGTACGGGTGGCTGGTCAACCTCAGTCCCTATATGGACGCCGATCCCGAATACGACGCCGACGACTTCATCCCGACGCTGAAAACCGCACTGTCGCACGACGGATCAATGTACTCGGCACCGTTCTACGGCGAATCGTCCTTCCTGATGTACAACAAGAAGCTCTTCGCCGAGGCCGGCGTCTCACTCCCGGCGAATCCCACCTGGCCCGAGGTGGCGGAGGCCGCGAAGAAGCTCGACAACGACCGCACCGCGGGCATCTGCCTGCGCGGCAAGCCCGGCTGGGGTGAGGTGCTCGCACCGCTCAGCACCGTCATCAACGCCTTCGGTGGCCGCTGGTACGACGAAGAGTGGAACGCCCAGCTCGACAGCCCGGAAGTCGAAGCGGCCGTGCAGTTCTATGTCGACACCGTCCGCAACCACGGAGAAGCCGGCGCGTCGTCGTCGGGCTTCCAGGAATGCGGAAACCTGCTCTCCCAGGGTCAGGTTGCGATGTGGTACGACGCCACGTCGGCGGTGTCGGTCCTCGAGAGCCCGGAGACCTCGTCGATCGCCGGCGACGTCGGTTACCTCCCGGCGCCGAGTATGGCCAAGCAGGACAACGGCTGGCTCTACACCTGGTCGCTCGGCATCCCGTCGAGCAGCAAACACCCCGACGAGGCGTGGTCGTTCATCCGCTGGATGACCAGCAAGAGCTACATCGAATACGTGTCGGACAAGCTCGGCCCGAGCCACGTACCGCCTGGCAGCCGGTTGTCGACCTATGAACTACCCGCATACAAAGAGCTCGCGAGACCGTTCGCCGAGCAGACCCTGACCGCGATGCAGGCGGCGAATCAGCTGAAGCCGACGCTGAAGCCGGTGCCCTACACCGGGGTCCAGTTCCTCGCGATCCCCGAGTTCCAGGACCTCGGAACCCGTGTCAGCCAACAGATCTCGGCGGCGATCGCCGGACAGATCAGCGTCCGGGACGCGTTGGCCCAGTCCCAGGAGTACGCCGAGGTCGTCGGCAAGTCCTACCAGAGGGAGCAGTGATCATGGCCACCGCAGTCTCCACGCGCTCGCCCGAGGAATCCTCGCCCGAGCGGACAACCCTGACGTCGTCACGCGACCGCATCTCGCGGGCGGAGGGCTGGCGCCGACGCGGCCCGCTGCTGCCGGCTTTGATCTTCATGATCGTGGTCACGCAGATCCCGTTCGTGTTCACCCTGTACTACTCCACCCAGTCGTGGAACCTCGTCCGGCCGGACTCCCGGGCATTCGTCGGCCTCGACAACTACGTCGCGGTCTTCGGCGACAGCCAGTTCTGGCGGGTCACCGTCAACACGATCCTGCTGATCGTCGGCACCGTGCTCATCTCGGTGATCCTCGGGTTGATCTTCGCGCTGCTCCTCGACCGGAAGTTCTTGGGGCGCGGCGTCGTTCGGACGTTGCTGATCACCCCGTTCTTGGTCACTCCGGTGGCGGCGGCACTGCTGTGGAAGACCAGCCTGCTGTCGCCGACCAACGGCCTGGTCAACTGGGTGCTGAGCCCGTTCGGCATCAAGACCGACTGGCTCTCCGAGTTCCCGCTGATGAGCGTCATGGCCGAATTGGTCTGGCAGTGGACGCCGTTCATGATGCTGCTCATCCTCGCCGGACTGCAGTCGATGCCCCGCGACATCCAGGAGGCCGCCCGCGTCGACGGCGCCACGAGCTTCCGCCTGTTCCGTGAGCTGACGCTCTCGCACCTGCGTCGGTTCATCGAACTGGGCGCGGTGCTCGGCGCGATCTACCTGGTCAACACCTTCGACGCCGTGTACATGATGACCTCGGGTGGTCCGGGGGTCTCGAGCTCCAACCTCTCGTACTACATCTACCAGCGCGCCTTCCTCGGCTTCGACATCGGTCAGGCGGCGGCGATGGGTGTCGTGACGGTGATCGGCACGATCGTGGTCGCCTCACTCGCACTGCGTCTGATCTTCAAGTCATTCACCGGAACAGAGGAGCCGGCCTGATGAGCACCGACATCCGTCCCGAGCGCACCGCGACGGGACCCGCAGAGAAACAGCCCGGCAACGAGATCCGGCGCCGCCGCAATCCGCGACAGGGTCTGCTGACCGCGATCACCTGGATCATCGCCATCGGATTCTTCTTCCCGGTCCTGTGGATGGTGCTGACCGCCTTCAAACGGGAGAGCGACGCCGCGACCAACCCGCCGACGTTCTTCTTCGAGCCCACCCTGCAACAGTTCCGCGACGTCTTCGACGCGGGAATCGCGACACCACTGCTCAATTCGCTGTTCGCGACGATCGTGTCGACGATCCTGGTCCTGCTGCTCGGCGTACCCGCCGCCTTCGCCCTGTCGTTGCGGCCGGTGCGGAAGACCAAGGACGCCTTGTTCTTCTTCATCAGCACCAAGATGCTGCCGATCGTCGCGGCGATCATCCCGCTGTACGTGATCGTCGGCGAGATCGGCATGCTCGACAACATCTGGACACTGGTGATCCTGTACACCGCAATGAATCTCCCGATCGCGGTGTGGATGATGCGGTCGTTCTTCCTGGAGGTCCCCGGCGAACTGCTCGAGGCAGCCAGCATCGACGGCGCCAGCCTGTGGACGTCGGTGCGTGAGGTCATCCTCCCGCTGATCTCACCCGGGATCGCCGCCACCGCACTGATCTGCGTGATCTTCTCGTGGAACGAATTCTTCTTCGCCGTCAACATGACCGCGGTCAACGCGCAGACGATGCCGGTGTTCCTGACCGGCTTCATGTCCGGGCAGGGCCTGTACTGGGCGCAGCTGTCCGCGGCGTCCGTCCTAGCCGCACTGCCGGTCGTCATCTGCGGCTGGATCGCCCAGAACAAACTCGTCCGCGGGCTCTCGTTCGGAGCCATCAAGTGACCGCCGCCCACGCCTACCGACTCGAAAACCTCTGAGAGAGAACCGGAGAACATCATGGCTTCCATCACCTACGACAAGGCCTGCTGCGTCTACCCGGGCGCGGACAAGCTGGCCGTCGACTCCCTCGACCTCGACATCGACGACGGCGAGTTCGTCGTCCTGGTCGGACCGTCGGGTTCGGGCAAGTCCACCGCGCTGCGGATGCTCGCCGGTCTGGAGGAGATCGATTCCGGGCAGATCCGGATCGGTGGCGACAACATGGTCGGCGTCGCACCCAAGGACCGCGACATCGCCATGGTCTTCCAGAACTACGCGCTCTACCCGAACAAGACCGTCGGCGAGAACATGGGTTTCGCGCTCAAGATGCGCGGCGTGCCCACCGAGGAACGTAAGCGGAAGGTCGCCGAGGCCGCCAAGCTGCTCGACCTGACCGACTTCCTCGACCGCAAGCCGGCCAAGCTGTCGGGCGGTCAGCGGCAGCGCGTGGCCATGGGGCGAGCCATCGTCCGGGAGCCGCAGGTGTTCTGCATGGACGAGCCGCTGTCCAATCTCGACGCCAAGCTGCGGGTCCAGACCCGCACCCAGATCGCCGCGCTGCAGCGTCGGCTCGGAACCACGACGGTCTACGTCACCCACGACCAGGTCGAGGCCATGACCATGGGCGACCGGGTCGCGGTCCTCAAGAACGGTCAGCTGCAGCAGTTCTCGACCCCGACCGACCTCTACGACAAGCCGGTCAACGCCTTCGTCGCCGGGTTCATCGGCTCGCCCGGGATGAACCTCTTCACCGCACCGGTCGTCGACGGTGCCATCACCGTCTCCGGTGGCACGGTGGACATCGATGCCGAATCCGAGGCGGCACTGCGTCGTTCCGGTCTGGACTCGGTGATCGTCGGCATCCGCCCCGAACACCTTGCGCTCGCCGACGGCACCGGGATCGAGGCCGAGGTGGCACTGCTCGAGGAACTCGGCAGCGAGACCTACATCTACGCCAACCTCGCCGACCAGTCGGTGCAGAATCTGGACGGTGAGCCGATGGTCATGGTCGCACGGTCCGCCGAGCGCTCACCGGCCAAGCGTGGCGCGGGCATCCGACTGCGTCAGGCCGACAAGGCTGTTCACCTGTTCGACCCGTCGACCGGGGATCGCCTGGTCTGAGTCAGGCCAGCAGCCGCCACAGCCCGATCAGACCGACGACGACGATCACCCCGCGAAGTGCGCGAGGCGAGAGGCGTCGTCCATAGCGGGCCCCGACCACGCCGCCGAGGAGTGAGCCGACGGCGATGAGTCCGGCCGCCGACCAGTCGATCCGGTCGAAGGCGACCAACGTGTAGGTGACCGCCGCGACGACGTTCACGACCAGGGACAGCAGGTTCTTGGCCGCGTTCATCCGCTGCAGGTGGTCCGGGACGACGACGCCGAGAACCGCCATGAGCATGATCCCCTGGGCTGCGGTGAAGTAGCCGCCGTAGATGCCGACCGCGAACGTCCCGGCCACCATCGCGGCGATGCGGGGAGCGGTCAGGTGGGGCCGACCCGCACCGGTGGGCGAGATCGAACGGTGGCCGACCCACTTCTGAATCCAGGGCTGCGCCACCACGAGGATCAGCGCGGCCACCAGGAGAACCGGCACGATCGCCTCGAACACCGTCTCCGGCAGATGCAGCAGGAGCCAGCACCCGACGATCGCGCCGAGAAACGACGCGGGGATCTGCCACCGCAGCTGCGGCCACTGTCCTTCGAGTTCACGCCGATAGCCCCACGTCCCGGACACGCCGCCGGCGACCAGCCCGATGGCGTTGGAGATGGTCGCACTCACCGGTGGGACGCCGAACGCGACGAGCGTCGGGAACGTGATGAGGGTGCCGCTACCGACGACCGCGTTGATGGCGCCCGCACCCATCCCGGCCAGCAGGACGGCGAAAAGTTCCCATGTGCTCACGATCACTGAGGGTGCCCGGTGCGTCGGATGGTGCGGTCACCGGGGCGATGAAATACGCCCCCGGAATGCGTCCGGCGGGGAGCTGCCGGCCGCATATCGTCGTCGACGCTGCTGCTGAGGGCCGATTTCAGGGGCGCATTTCAGGCGCGCATTTCAGGTGGGAGCGATCGGGATCAGTGCGCCGCCGCGTCCTTCTTCTTCCGCTTCGGGACGACGTGCAGGATCGCGACGACGATCGCGCCGACGACCAGTCCGACGAGTGCGGACAGGACCGTCCCGGCCGTCCAGGACAGCACGCCGCCGAAGCCGCCGTGAACGAGGTCGCCGAACCAGTGCTCGACGTGGTGGAGCTGATCCGCGGGCCAGTGGAAGCCGGCCTCGCCGACGTTGACGATGAGGATGTGACCGCCGACCCACAGCATCGCGGCGATCCCGACCACGGTCAGCGTCGACATGATCTTGGGCATCGCGGTGACCAGGCCGCGGCCGACCTTCTGGCTGAACGTCGACTCCCGCTGGGCGAGCGCGAGTCCGATGTCGTCCATCTTCACGATGATCGCGACGACGCCGTAGACGAGCGCGGTGATCAGGAAAGCCACGACGATCAGAACCGCCAAGCGGGTCCAGAACGGTTCGTCCTCGACCGACGACAGGGAGATCACCATGATCTCGGCGGAGAGGATGAGGTCGGTGCGGATGGCGCCGCTGATCATCGACTTCTCGAACTCCGGGCCACGTTCGGCGGCCACCTCCTCCTCGGCGTGGTGTCCGCCGCCGATCGCCTCGTAGACCTTCTCGGCGCCTTCATAAGAGAGGAACAGGCCGCCGGCGATCAGCAGGTAGGGCAACGCCTGCGGGAGGAACTGGCTGAGCAGCATCGCCACCGGAAGGATGATGAGCAGCTTGTTGCGGATGGAACCCACCGCGATCTTGCGGACGATCGGCAACTCACGGTCCGGGGTGAATCCGTGGACATATCGCGGCGTCACGGCGGTGTCGTCGACCACCACGCCGGCGGCCTTCACGCTCGCCTTGCCGGCCGCCGCCCCGACGTCGTCGAGCGACGCCGCGGCCACCTTGGTGAGAGTCACGATGTCGTCGAGCAATGCGACGAGACCACCGGCCACGGGAACCTCCTGGTCTGAATCCGAGTCACCGAACAGTATGCCCCCGCCTGCGATGCCACGACGGTGGGCGCTCACGGCGGGACAGCTCAGGGATGTGGCGGATTGTCCGAAACCGGTCGTGACACGTGGCGGATTGTGCCCCGCGACGCGCGGTGACCTGCGCAATCGACGACGCCGACCGGCGAAATTCTCCGGCCACGAGCGGGTTTCCGTGCCGACACGGAGACGGTGTCGAATGGCGTGGGAGGTCGTGGGAGACCACGACGACCATGCTTCGTCGACGTCGAGGAGATCTGATGAACGCCATCGAGAACGCCATCGATGCCCTGCGCGCGGGCCGTCCGGTGCTGGTGACCGACGCCGCCGACCGGGAGAACGAGGGCGACGTCATCCTGGCTGCCGACCGGGTCGGTACCGAGTGGACCGCCTGGACCGTGCGGAACACCTCCGGCCTGTTGTGCGCGCCGATGACCTCCGAGCGGGCGGACATGCTCGAACTGCCGTCGATGGTCACCGACAACGAAGATCCCAAGGCGACCGCGTACACGGTGACCGTCGACGCTGCCGAAGGGGTCACGACGGGCATCTCGGCCGCCGACCGTGCGCTCACACTGCGCATGCTGGCCGGGGCCGCATCCGGCCCCCGAGACTTCACCCGGCCCGGGCATGTACTACCCCTTCGTGCCCGGCCGGGTGGGGTTCTCGAGCGTCCCGGCCACACCGAGGCGGCCGTCGACCTGTGCACGCTGGCCGACGTCGCTCCGGTCGGGGTGATCGCGGAACTCGTCGCCGACGACGGTTCGATGATGCGGTATCCGCAGGTCGCCGCGATGGGATCCCGCATGGGCCTCCCGGTGCTCACCATCGAGGAGCTGGTCAATTACCGCCGTATCCACGACGCGGACCGCTGGTCGGTGGCGCCGCGGGTACGACGCGGCGCGGAGACGGTCCTGCCGACGCCGACCGGCGAGCTGCGCGCGATCGGATACCGCGACACCGAGACCGGTGCCGAACACATCGCGCTCGTGAGCGCGGGTGTCACCGGCCAAGGGTTGGACCGGGGCGTCCCATTGGTGCGGGTCCACTCCGAATGCCTGACGGGAGAGGCATTCTCGTCCCAGCGATGTGAATGCGGACCTCAGCTCGAGACGGCGCTGGAACGCATCAGCCACGAGGGCGGTGTGGTGGTCTACCTGCGTGGCCACGAGGGTCGCGGGATCGGGCTGCTCAAGAAACTGGCCGCGTACCGGCTGCAGGATCAGGGCTTCGACACGGTCGAGGCGAATCTCGAACTCGACGAACCGGTCGACGGACGTGAATACGGCGCAGCCGCAGCGATTCTCGCAGACCTGGGAATCGACCGGGCACGGGTGATGACCAACAACCCCGACAAGGTACGTGGTCTGACCGACTCCGGAATCGAGGTCACCCAGCGCGTCCCGCTCGTCGTGGGGGTGATGCCGGCGAACGTCCGCTATCTCGATGCCAAGCGCCGCCGGCTCGGGCACCTGCTGGGTACCGCATCCGGCCTCGGCGCACCGCACGATCGCCACTCCAGTAACGGAAGCGCTGTTTCCAACTAGCGCTTGTCTTGTGAACCGGCATTTCGGCGGTCTGGGCCAGCGCTCGGATCAGAGCCGGCCGAGCAGCATCACAGCCCAGAGCGATCGAGGGCGGGCATGTTCGCGTTCCGCAGATTGCGCGCGCTGGTCGCGCGATGGTGCTCCGCGACCGCCGCGTCGGATCGGTCGATGAAGTCGTCGACCTCGGGACCGAAGAATCGATCGCCGAGTCGACTGGCCAGGAGGTGCTTGCCCCACGCGGCGACAACGATCCACCAGGGCACGAAGATCTGTCGCTGTCGTCGCGCGATCCCACGCACGAAGGCGTCGGCGCAGACGTCGACGGGGACGATGCGGTCCAACGGCGGCCCGAGTTGTTTCAGGTAGTCGGCGAATCCGGGTAGATCTGCCTGGACGTCGCGGATGAGCGGGGTGTCGATCCAGGTCATGTACGCGCACCCGACCGCTACGCCTCGTCGTCGGAGTTCGGCGCGCAACGACGTGGCCAGGTGATCCACCGCCGCCTTGCTGGGTGCGTACGGCCCCATCCCCGGGCCGGGGAGAAACGCGGCCATGGACGAGACGAGCAACAGGTACCCGCGGCGCTCGATGATCGATGGCAGGGCTGCCCGGACGGTGAAGTACACGCCGGTGACGTTGATGTCCATTCCCCGTCGGAAGGCCTGAGGGTCCAGGTGCCGGAACGACCCGTATGTCGCGACGCCGGCGTTGGCCACCACGATGTCGATTCCACCGAACCGCTCGACACCGGCCCGGACCGCGGCCTCCAGAGCCGAGTAGTCGGTGACGTCGGCGACCTGACCGCATGCCCGTGGGCCGATCGCCGCGGCGACCGTCTCGACTGCAGATCGATCGATGTCGACGAGTATCAGACGCGCGCCCTCAGCGGCCAGTCGGTGCGCTGTGGCGCAACCGATCCCATTACCGGCGCCGGTGATGAGCGCGACCTTTCCGGTGAGATCGGGTGTGGTGCGCGCGCCGACGACGGACAGGTGTGTCATGACAGGCTCCTGGGGCTGGCCTCGTCCCCGACCTGCGTGCCAGTATGCGCTCCGGTGCGTGGGGTGTACAGGTTGTTTCCGGTCAGGCAACGACACGAGGACGCGCCCGTAGACGACGTTGTGCGGCGACCCCGCCGAGTCAGGCGCCCAGGCGCGCGAATGCGGAGCGGTGGAAGACGATCGGCTGTTTCGAGTGATCGTTCGCGAGACCGGTCACCCGCAGCACGACGATCTCGTGATCGCCGGCGGTGTGCGAACTCTCGATGGCGCACTCGAAGTGGACCGGGGCGTCGTCGAGGAGCAACGCCCCGCTGGGCAGCACCGTGGTGCCGACACCGGCGAAACGCTGTGTCTTGTCCTTGGCGGACAGCTGCCGGATGATTTCGGTGTGGCTCTCGCCCAGAACCGAGACGCCGAGACTGGGCAGGTCGCGCAGGATCGGCCAGGTGGTCGAACTCTGCTGCACCGCGAACATCACCAGGGGAGGTTCCTGGGAGACCCCGACCGCGAAGGACGAGGCGACGATGACGGTCGGCTCGGGACCCGACATCCCGGCCAGCGCGACGACGCCGGTAGGGAAGGCGCCGAACGCTTTTCGCAGTTCTGTGCTGTCCATCCCCGTGGTCGGGGTGACGTTCGCGGTCATCGGTCACCCGCCGACACGGTCGCGTTCGCCGAGGCGAGCACGACCGCACCCCAGCGATCGATCCAGGGCGCAAACGCCTCGGTGTCGTCATAGAGCTTGTCGACGACGTAGAGTCCGGCGGCCGGAACGATCGCGCCCAGTTCGACGAGAACGGGTTTCAGCAGGAGGTCCGGCGCCATGTAGTGGGCGGGGCCGGCTCCCAGCATCAGGGGTATGGCAGTGACGTCCTGGAGGCCGTCACTCGTCGAGAACTGGTCGAGGAAGAGTTTGAGCAGCCCCGTGTAGGTGGCCTTGAAGGTCGGTGAGGCGAACACGACGAGGTCGCTGCCGGCGACGGTCTCGACGGCCTCCGCCACCGCGGCGTCGCCCCAACCGAGCAGACCCGCGCCCAGGTCGACCACGTCGACGACGTGATCGGGGTCCTTGCCGGTGAGGGTCGACGCCAGCAGGCTTGCCGCCGTCAGTGTCCTCGATGCAGGCTTCGGATTGCCTGCCACTACGGAAACGATCACGATGCTCCCCTTCGAATGTCGCGAGATGCGTTCTCCTGCAGGGTGCGCGGGTCATATTGCCGAATCGTCAAGCGATCATTTCACCCAGATTGCGCGAGAGAACCGGTCGCGCCGGGAGGTGATTCCTGCGGTAACTCATTGGTGCTCAACGATTCCTCCGGAGAGGGAATCTGGTCCGGCTTCGGACACCAGGTCACATCAGAGTGGTCGATCTGCGATTCGAACCGGATCCGGTCCGCCCGGAAGCGGTCGAAGACGATCTCCACCGGTGTCCCATCGGCGGTGGTGTAGAGGATCTCGCGTGACAGCAGCGTCTCGCCGGGACGGACGTCGAGCAGACGCGCGGTTCGTTCGTCGGCGCGTTCGGCACCGATGGAGACCGAGGCGCCACCCGGTGCGACGCCGAAGAACTCGGCGAGTGTCCGTGCCATCGACATCGGTTTGTCCCGAAGATCATTGGGGTCGGCATTGAAACGCGGAGAGAAGTAGGCACTACGCATCCCGATGATCTCGTCGTGCGCGATGAACGAGTTCTCGACGAGACGGACGACGTCGTCGTCGATTCGAAGACGTTCGCGGATGAGCGGGAAGGTCGGCACGATGCACTGGTCGGTGACCTGGATGTGAACCAGTTCGCCGCCGGTCGCGGAGATGTCGTCCAGTGCGACACCGAGATCGCGCCGGTTGACCCGCGTTCCGACACGAGGCCGACGGATGACGACCCCGGTCTCGCTCAGCTCGTTCAGTGCCGCTCGCACCGATCCACGGCTCGAGTTGAACATGATCATGAGATCTTCCTCGACCAGCTGCGCGTCGATGTCGATGGTGCCGTTGCGAATTGACGCGAGGATGAGGTCGCGGACGCGTCGAGAGGAGACCTGACGACCGCGTGCGGAGCCGCCGCGCGAGCGGGGGTGATAGGGGGGTGGTGTCGTCATGGGTATGACTTCCGATCTTGCGACAACGGGGGTCGAACTGCCGATGGGTAGTGAGTCTAAGGACTCTGGTCGGCATCAGCGCGGCCAAGTTGTGCGCGTCACATCCGGCGCAAAAACGAACGCGTCGATGCCGAACGGCCCCGTGACCTGCGACTACATCTCGGTGAGCGCGAGTGTGAACCCGCGCAATTGATCAGTCACGCCAGGGCGCGGGTTTCGAAACAAATCAGCCTGAGGATCAGGACCCAACAGCTCGAGCCGTAGATGGGAGGGATCGAATGACCGTCGATATCAGTGTCCAACCAGGCATTGTCGACCCGGGTGCCGTCGATGCACGACGTGGGGCGACTGCCGCGGGAGGCGGCAGCACCGGGACGAAGCGCCCCGGTTTCGGGGCAGTCGTGTCACGACTGTCCGAGTGGGCCTGGATCGGACGCGCGGCAGGCCGCGGCGTCGTCAACTTCCTGATCTTCGTCGTCGTCGCGTTCTTCCTCGTCCAGCTCATCCCCGGTGATCCATTGGTGTCCGCCTCCGGTGGCCGCCTGTCCGGTGCCGCACTGGAACAGGCGCGAGAATCGTATGGATTGAACGGTTCTCCGGTCTCGCAGTTCTGGACTTATGTGACCTCGCTGTTCAGCCTGGACCTCGGCAACTCGATCGCCACCGGCCGGCCGGTCGCCGAGGACATGGCCACGCGAGTCCCGGCAACCCTGGAGCTCATCGGCGCCGGCCTGTTCTTCGCCTGTCTGATCAGCTTGCCGATGTCCTACCTGATCGTGACCCGGCCGACCAACCGGTTCTCCAAAGTGCTTCGCTCTTACGCCAGTTCGGCGGGCGCGATCCCCGAGTACGTCGTCGGCATCCTGTTCCTGTTCGTCTTCTTCGCCACGCTGGCCTGGGTTCCGGCCCCGTCCGGACGGCTCGACCCGATCCTCATGCCGCCGACCGAGGTCACCGGATTCCCGATCCTCGACGCCGTCATCGCGGGCGACACCGCGGCGGCCAACTCCTACATCGCCCACCTGATCCTGCCGGTCGCGGTGATGACGGTGTCGCACTCGGCGATCCTGGTCAAGTCGCTGGTCTTGGCCCTGGACACCGAGATCGACAGTCCGGCAACCCGATTCCGGATCGCCTCCGGCGCACCACGACGGGTGGTCGTCCTGAGCGTCTACCGCAGGGCGCTGCCGTCGGCAGTCGCGATGCTCGGCATGATCTTCGGCCTGCTCCTCGGTGGCGCGGTGGTCCTCGAATCGCTGTTCGGACTCGGCGGGCTGGGCCAGTACGCAGTCGACGCGGTCCGGTCGTCGGATGTGTTCGCCCTCCGGTCATTCCTGGTCGTCATTGCCGGCCTGTGTCTGATCGTCTACTTCCTCACCGAGGTGGCCACCGGTCTTCTCGATTCCCGTCGACGCGACTCGCGCAACCAGGAGGTCTGACACATGGTCATGGCGCCACTCTCCACGACGGCCGAAACCTCCCACACGGCCCTGCGCCTCGGGAAGGCGGCCCGACTACGCGACTACGCGGGTCTGATCCCGTTCGCACTCTTGCTTCTCCTCGCGGTGTTCGGACCGATGCTGGCACCACAATCGGCCACCGACGTGGTCGGAACCCCCTCGAGCGCACCCTCGGGGGACCACTGGTTCGGCACCGATTCCAACGGTTTCGACGTGTTGTCCCGGACGCTCACCGCCTTCCGTCTCGACATCGCCATCGCGATCGGGGTGACCCTCCTCGCGACCGCCGTCGGCATCGCGATCGGATCGATCGCGGGCATGTACGGCTCGAAGGGCGGCGTGCTCGGCGCGATCGCGGCGACGCTCGGGCGCACCATCGATCTGGTCCAGGCACTGCCCGTCATGATCGGCGGGCTGGTCATCGTGTCCTTCTTCGGACGCAATTCGGTGGTCATCGCACTGGCACTGGCCCTGGTGCTCATGCCCTTCCAGGGCAGGCTGATGCGTACCGAGGTGTTGCGGACACGGAACGACGGTTTCGTGACCGCCGCGCGGATGAGTGGCGAATCGGAGCTCCGAATCCTCCTGCGCCATGTGATCCCGAACTCATGTGCACCGGTCCTGGAGAACGCTTCGGCGATTTTCGGGATGGGCATCATCTTCTGCGCCGGCCTCGGCTTCCTCGGTGTAGGCATCCCGCTCCCGACCGCGGAGTGGGGGAACATGCTCGCCGACGGAGCCGCCGACGCAGCAGTCGGACGCTGGTGGCCCGCCCTGTTCCCGGTCATCGCCCTCGCCTACTCGGTGTGGGCGGCCTCCCGGGTCACCACCTTCATCTCCCGTCGTCGCCGCGTCTGACCTGACCGGCGCGCGTCAACGGCCCCTCTGCATCCCATTCATTCCCAGAACGGAGTACCCGATACCCATGAAACGACTGTCCACCTTGGTGAGCGGAACCGCGCTCGCCCTCGCCGCCGCACTGACACTCAGCGCGTGCGGTGGCGGGTCGTCGAACAATTCCGCCGAGGGCGGCGTGGTCATCGTGACCGCGGCCCAGCCCCCGAGCTTCAGCTACGAGACGAGCGCCACCGGCTACGAGGCCGCGGAGTTCTTCCTGAACACCGGCGCGACCCTCATCCGTAACCCGTATGTCGCAGGCACGGACGGGCTCTCGGCCCACCAGGAGCTCTTCAAGTTCGAGCCGGTGCTGGCCAAGAGTTACGAGGTAAGCCCCGACGGCAAGACCTACACCTTCCATCTCAACACCGAGGCCAAGAGCGCTGCGGGCAATGCCCTCGACGCCGACGACGTGATCTTCTCGTTCAAGCGCAAGTTCGAGGTCGACACCAGCATCGTGTCGTTCGTCAGCGCTCCCGTGATCACCTCGACCGACCAGGTGAAGAAGGTCGACGATGCCACTGTCACCATCAGCATCGCCGATCCGTCTCACGGCTTCACACTGCTGTCGCTGCTGGCGAACACCCCGTACGCCATCTACGACTCCGAGGTGTTGACGGCACACGCCACCGCCGACGACCCGTATGGCGTTGAGTATTCGAAGACCAACGCGGACTTCGGGTTCGGTGCCTACAAGCTCACCAGCTACACCCCGGGCCAGCAGATGGTCTACGAGGCCAACCCCGGATACGCCCTCGGTGAGCCCGACGTGAAGCGTGTCGTCCAGCGCGTCGTCGCCGATGCCGGCCAGCGCTCGAACCTCGTCAAGAGCGGTGATGCGTCCGTCGCCACCCAGCTGCGTCCCGCCGATCAGGTCGCCCTGCGCGATGCGAACGCCGCCCAGATCTTCACGGTGCCCAGCAACGCCTACGTCTACGTTCCGCTGACCACCACCAAGGCGCCGTTCGACAACGTCGAGGTCCGCCGCGCGTTCTCGTATGCGGTTCCCTACGACGCGATCATGAAGGACGTCTACAAGGGCCGGTTGGGTCCGATCTCGTCGATTCTCAACGACACGCTCCCGGACTACAACGGCAACGGACTGAAGAGCAACACCACCGACGCGGCGAAGTCGCTGGAGATCTTGCGAAACGCGGGGATCACCACCCCGGTGAAGTTCGAGCTGACCGTCAACAACGCCGTGCCCGATCTCAAGGAGACGGCCGTCCAGATCCAGACCGCGGCTCGCGCCGCGGGATTCGAGGTCACCCTCAACGAGGTGAACTCGGCGGTGTTCCAGGAGGGACTGGCCAACAAGACGTTCCAGGCATCGATGGGCCGTGACTACGCGGTTGTGCAGTCCCCGCCGTACGTGCTGTCCCTCTTCTACACCCCGGGATCGCCGATCAACTGGCCGGACTTCGACTACGCACCGCTGAACAGCGCGATCGCAGCGGGCAACGCCTCCGGCGAGCCGCTCACGCCGGCCGCGTGGGGTGAGTGGAACGAGGCCGAACGCATCCTGCAGGACCAGATGCCCACCGTCTACATCGGATACGTGCAGCCGCTCAACGCATTTGCCAACGGTGTCGAGGGCTACGTCTTCCGTACCGACAGCGTGATCGACTACTCGGAGCTCAAGCCATGACCACGCTCACCGACCAGGTGGCGGTCGCCGAGGAGGACGTGACGGGCACCGTCGCCCCGGTCCTCGAGGTCACCGATCTGACGATCCGCTACGGCGGAGTGGAGAAAGTCCACCCGACCTCGTTCACGATCGGCCGGCGCGAGCGGGTCGCGATCGTCGGCGAGTCGGGCTCGGGGAAGTCGAGCATCGCCAACGCACTCGGCGGGTTCATCCCGCCGGGTGTGGGCGAGGTGTCGGCGGCGACGATGTCGCTGTCGGGTCGCTCGCTGCCCGCGGAGAAGGCTCAACGGATCCCGGCTCGGCGCCAGGGGATCTCGATGATCTTCCAGGACGCGATGAGCTCTCTCGATCCCATCTGGTCGGTGGGCAGTCAGCTCGCCGCGGTCCTGCCGAAGAGCAGGTACGGCTCCCGCAAGGACCGCGTCGCGGCCGCGGAGGCCCGTCTGGAGCAGGTCGGCATCGTCGAACCGCGCCGGGTCATGTCGTCGGTACCCGGCCAGCTCTCCGGCGGCATGCGTCAGCGTGTGATGATGGCGATCGCGCTGGCCTCCGAGCCGGAGCTACTCATCGCCGACGAGCCGACGAGTGCTCTCGACGCGTCCCTGGCGGTGTCGGTCATGGAACTCATGACCGGCCTCACCATCGAGAACGGGGCGTCGCTCGTCTTCATCACCCACGACATCGCTCTCGCCCGACGCTTTGCCGACAAGGTGCTCGTCATGCAGGCCGGCAGCGTCGTGGAGACCATCGCGGCGGCGGACCTCGATCACGCCACCCACCCGTACACCCGGGGATTGCTGGAGTGCATGCCCACGCTGAGTTCCGCTCAGCTGGAACGTCTTCCGACCCTCGACACGGTGATGAGAGAGGAGACCGCAGCATGAGCACGATCATCGAGGTCGTCGACGTGCACAAGCAGTACGGGCGCAAGGTGACCGCCGTCGGCGGTGTGACCACCAAGCTGGAGAGCGGCCGTGCGACCGGTATCGTCGGCGAAAGCGGTTCGGGCAAGTCGACTCTCGGAAAGATGATCGTCGGACTCACCGCGCCCACCTCGGGTCGGGTCCTGGTCGACGGCCGTGATCTGTCCCGGCTGCTGGAACGTCGTCCGGGTCGCCTCGAGTACCGCCGCAAGGTGCAGCTCGTCGCCCAGGACACCACCACCACGTTCGATCCGCGGCGGGTCGTCCGCGAGGCGATCCGCCGCCCGGCGCAGATCCTCGGCGGGCTGGACGCGAAGGCGGCCGACGCCGCCGTGGACGCGATCGTCGCCGAACTCGGGATCGCACCCGAACTCGTCGAGCGGTATCCGCATCAGCTCTCCGGCGGTCAGCGGCAACGTCTTTCGATCGCCCGCGCGCTGGTCGTCGGTCCAGACATCCTCGTCTGCGACGAGGCGGTAAGCGCCCTCGATGTCTCGGCGCAGGCGGTGGTCCTGAACCTGCTCAAGGACTACGTCAAGACGCACTCACTGGGCCTGGTCTTCATCTCGCACGGACTCCCGGCCACCGCATTCATCACCGACGACCTGCTGGTGATGAACCGCGGCACGGTCGTCGAATCCGGCGAGACGATGTCGATTCTCGACGCGCCGTCGAACGACTACACGCAGACGCTCGTCGGCGCCTACCAGGCCATGGAAACAGCGGCCTGACCCAATGATTCACCGGCCGACCCGGTCGGCGGACAACACCTCTCACAATCACTTCGCACGACAGGAGATCGCAATGTTCCACATGGGTTGGTTCCTCGGAGACGGCTTCGGCATTCACCCCTGGAGCCCCACGAACGGTGACGGTCCGTGGACCGGCACCAACCACTTGGACTGGATGAAGCCCGACATCCACGTCGACATGGCCAAGAGCCTCGAGCGTGCCGGCTTCGACTACATCCTGATCGAGGACACCTCGATGGTCGAGGACTCCTACCAGAACTCCGCCGAGACCTCGCTGCGCCGCGGTTTCATGGCCCCCAAGAACGATCCGCTGCCGCTGGTCCCGCTGATGACGCAGGCCACCAAGCACATCGGCATCATCCCGACCGTCTCGACCATCCAGTACCCGCCGTTCCTCGCGGCACGTGCGTTCACCACGCTCGACCATCTGACCGAGGGGCGGGTGGGCATGAACGTGGTCACCAGCGTCACCGACCGCGTCGCCCAGAACTTCGGCTACGAACGGCATCTCGAGCACGACGAGCGCTACGAGATGGCGATGGAGTGGATCGACGTCGTCAAGGCACTGCAGAACTCGTGGCAGGAGGGCGCAGTCATCGCAGATCCCTACGCCGGTGTCTATGCCGACCACACCAAGGTCAACCCGATCGAGTTCGTGGGCAAGTTCTTCAAGTGCCGCGGGCCGCTGAACACCATCCCGGGTCCGCAGCGTGAGGTCCCGGTCTGTTCGGCCGGTAGCTCGGAGCCGGGTCGTGTGCTCGCCGCCAATTACGACGACACCCAGATCGCCATCGTCAAGGACGCCGCAGACGCAAAGGCCTACCGCGAGGACATCCGTGCCCGGGCGGCCGCCGCCGGACGCAACCCCGACCACATCAAGGTCCTCTTCATCGCGACCCCGACGATCGCGGCCACCGACGCGGAGGCCCAGGCCGCCTACGAAGCGGCCCAGGCGTTCCGCAAGACGGACAAGGCCATCGAGTACAACCTGTGGAACATGTCCTACACCTCGGGCGGTCGCATCGACTTCGGTGCCATCGATCCCGACACCAAGGTCGGCGACATCGACCTGTCCAAGCAGAACGGCGAGTACACCTCGATCGCCGGACTGTTCGGTGGCCGCGAGGACGAGACGCTTCGTGAGGTCGTCGCGAGCAGCTTCCAGGTCAAGGACATGGGTCTGATCGGTTCACCGTCCACCATCGCCGACAAGATGGGCGAGATCATGGAGGAGGCGGGTGGCGACGGCTTCCTGTTCTACCTGCCCACCACGCGCATGAACCTGGCGATGATCTCCGACGGCCTGGCACCCGAACTGCGCCGCCGCGGACTCATCCGCGAGGAGTACACCGGCTCGACCCTGAGGGAGAACCTGCGCGCCTTCTGAGCCACGAAACACCTCGTCCCCACCCGCCGTTCGCGGGTGGGGACGAGGTTCTGTCGTCACCGGTAGGCGGCGCGGGCGTGCGGCACCATTCGGATGGCCCTGGGCAGCCGCGGGATGATCAGTCGCGACTGCAACGAGATCAGACGGAAGAGCACACGTCGTCCGGTGCCCCAGTCGATGCCGAGCAACTGGCGCAGTTCCGGTGTGAGGAGACCCGCGGTGACGGTGGCCAGGACGAGGCCGGCGACGGGACGAACCGTCGTGTTCCACACGAGCGCGTGCCGCAGGACCGGGATGTGCGGCGGTGGCTTGGGAGACGTCACCACACCGAAGACCCGATCGGTCATGTCCGACCGCTCGAGCCTGGTGCGGGTCATCTCGTCGAACCAGGTGCAGAAGGCCTCCCAGTTCTCCGGCATGTCCTGCTCGCGCACCCCGTACATGCGTCCGACCTGACGCATCTCGAGATAGAACTGCTCGACCTCGCCCGGCTTCCAGCCGCGACCGAGTTCCTTCTGCTGGGTGTAGATCCCGTGCACCAGACTCGCGTGAACCCAGTGGAACGCTTCGGGATTCAGTGAACTCCAGCGCGAGCCGTCGGGGTTCTGGCCCTTGATGTCGCGGTGGCGCTCACGCAGCCTGCGTGCCATGTCGAGCGCGTCCTCGCGGCCGTAGACGACACCCATGATCATGTCGAGCGTGCGTTCGGCGCGCCCGTACGGATCGGTCTCGAAGACGGAGAACTCGCGCACGCCGGTGGCCACCACGGGGTGGGCGACATCGATGAGCAGACGACGCGGTGCGCCCAGGATGAACGTCAGATCACCGAAAACCTTCCAGGCCACCGAATCCGGGCCCAGGGGTGCGATGCCGTCGGCCGCGATGTCGTCCGTGGCGATCTCGGTGTCGGCGGGATGATCTCGGGCGGGGGCTGGATCTGCCGTCATCTGCCTTCACTCATTCCGGGATAGAAGGGGTCGACCTGGAAACAGGGTACGCGCGTGGCCTCTGCTGGTGTCAACGCGTTTCGCACATGCCGCCAGGTGCGCTCGCTGAAGTTGATCGACAGATGTTCGGATAGATCGACCGGACAGTCGTCCTGCAGAAGGATGTTCGTGACGTTGTCGCCCTCGAGGAAGCCGTTGGTGAACGGGGTCGCGATCTCGTCGTACTTGGTGACGATCGTCGTGTAATGCGGGCCCGGCTTGGTGTCGCCGTTGCCGTAGACCTTGCGGACCAGATCCGAGTACTGCGCCTGCTGCGCGAAAGCGGGGAACAGCGCTTTGAAGATGTCGTAGCCGACAGGTCCGAATGGCGGGATGAAATACCTTACGTACGTGAGCATGTCGCCGGTCGATCCGTGGTTGCCGGGCGCGATGCCGATGACTTTGTCGACCTTCTTGTCGCCGCCGAGGAAGTCGATGTAGTAGTGCGGCAACAGGCCGCCGCCCTGCGACCAGCCGACCAGGTCGACCTTCTTCGCGCCCGTCTGACGCATGATCCGGTCGACGTTGCGTGAGACCTCGCGGGCCGACCTCTCGATGTCGTCCAGACCCTGGATGGGGAAGCTGGGGATGGGCGTGATGTTGCCGTAGTTGAACGTGTACACGCAGTACCCACGGTTGGCCAGGTAGGGAGCGCCCGCGGTGTAGGCCCACTGCGTGGTCGCCGTGGCGTTCAGCAGGATCACCGGGTTCGGGCGTTCCTTCGTCAGCGTGCACGACGGGTCGTTGGTGCCCGGCGGGGACCAGTTCGCGTCCAGCGTCTGGTTGAGCACGTTCGGAATGGCGGAGCGGAAGTCCCAGGACACGGGGTACTTCTTCGCCGGCGCGGCCCCGGCCGCGCCCACCCCGGACAGACCCAGCGTCGCTGTCATCGTGCATGCCACCGCAGCGGTGACGATCGTCGTCAACCGTCGAAAACTGAACATGTTCCTCCACCCTCGATCTGATGACAGATGTTGTCAGAGTTGTCGCGAAATCGCAACGAATCGGTAACCCGATTCCGGCAACGTTCGCCGGGTATCCGGGCGGGAAGAGTCCGCTGATCCGGCAAGCGTTGCCACCGAACCGATTTCGGCGAAGCGGACATCGACCGCTGAGTTGCGCCCTACTCTGGCACCTGCTTCGGCCATTGGTGACGACCGTGACCAACCGCGGGGTCACCCGAGCCGACCCGTGGGCGCGGACAGCGGCTCCGGCCGCGAAAGGTGGGTGGACATGGTCTCGGTGACCGGTGCGGTCGGGACTGCCGTCGAACAGGTGCAGGACGCCGTCGGAGCGTTCAAGGTGCTCAGGCGTTCGGGGCTGCTGGACCCCACACGCCCCAAGGAGCTCCTGACAACGGTCAAGCGCGCGAAGATCATCGGACCCTGCGCCTCGGTGGTGGCGCACGGGGCGGACGAGTACCCGGAAGCGGGTGCGGTCGCCGACGATCGCGGCGAACTGACCTACGGCGAGTTGAACGCGAACGCCAACGCGCTCGCGAACCACCTCGAGGCCTCCGGCGTCGAGCGAGGCTCGGTGATCGGCGTGATCGCCCGCGATCACCGAGGCCTGCTGACGACGATGAGCGCCGCGGGAAAGGCCGGCTACCGACTGGCCATGATGAACACCGGATTCGGCAAGACCCAGTTCGTCGAGGTCGCCGAACGCGAGAAGATCGTCGCGATGCTCTACGACGAGGAGTTCACCGACCTCGCCGATGCTCTGCCTGCCGAGACACTCCGGATCGTGACCTGGGTCGACGGCGAGCGTCCGGTCCCCGAAGGGGTTCGCACCCTCGACGACATCGTCGCAGACGGGGACACGGCGACGCCTCCGGAACCGGACGAGTGGGCCGGACTCGTCATCCTCACGAGCGGCACGACCGGTCTGCCCAAGGGGGCACAACGTTCCAAGCTGTCACCGTTCTCCAGTGCCCTCCTGCTCGACCGCATCCCGTTCCCGCAGCGCGGCACCATGGTGATCGTCTCGCCGATCTTCCACTCCACCGGCTTCGCCCTCTGGGGTGTGGGGGCAGCGCTGGGCAACAAGACCGTCGTGATGCGACGGTTCGACCCGGAGAAGACCCTGGCCGCGCTCGCCGAGCACAAGGCGGAGGTGCTGGTCGCGGTGCCGACGATGCTCCACCGCATGCTCGCTCTCGGACCCGACGTCATCAAGAAGTACGACACGTCCGCCCTGCGGATCATCGTCATCGCGGGATCGGCTCTGTCACCGGCGCTTTCGGAAGCGGTGCAGGACACGTTCGGTGACGTCCTCTACAACCTCTACGGGTCCACCGAGGTGGCCATCGCCTCGGTCGCGCAGCCGAAGGAACTGCGACTCGCGCCGGGCACGGTGGGCCGCCCGCCGGTCACCAGCCGGCTCGCACTCTTCGACGACGAGGGCCGTCGGATCTCCGGAACCAACGTTCGTGGAAGACTTTTCGTCCGTAACGGCGCCCCTTTCGAGGGGTACACCGACGGACGGAACAAGGAGATCATCGACGGCTACATGTCGACGGGTGACATGGCGCGCTTCGATGAGCACGGCCTGCTGCACATCGACGGCCGCGACGACGACATGATCGTCTCCGGCGGCGAGAACGTGTATCCGCTCGAGGTGGAGAACCTCCTCGCCGAACACCCGGACATCGACGACGTCGCGGTGATCGGCGTGGACGACGACGAATTCGGAAAGCGTCTGCGCGCCTTCATCGTCGCGGCGCAGGACGCGAACCCGTCACCCGAGGACATCAAGGCGCACGTGAAGGCCAATCTGGCGCGGTACAAGGTGCCACGTGACGTCGTCTTCGTCGACGAGTTGCCGCGCAACCCCACGGGTAAGCTCGTCCGCCGGCAGCTGCCCACCGGGCCGCTGTAGGTTTCGACGAGCTCAACCGGCGGGGGGACAGCTCAACCGGCGGGGGACAGCTCAAACGGCAGCCGGTAGCGAGCGCCGGCGAGCCGATACTGCCACGTGACCACGCTTAGCGAGCGGCGGCGAGCCGGTACTGCCATGTGACCACGCTTAGCGAGCGGCGGCGAGTCGATACTGCCATGTGACCACGCTTAGCGAGCGGCGGCGAGCCGATACTGCCACGTGACCACGCTTAGCGAGCGGCGGCGAGTCGATACTGCCACGTGTCCATGCTCGTTGAGCCGGTAGCGAGCGCCAGCGAGCCACCGCGTCGAAACGACGAGCAACCGCCACACAGGGGCCGCTCCACCAGTAGCAGGGGACAACTCGACAAGGGAGGTCAACCGGCGGCGGGGTCTCTCTCCAGCTGTGCGACGACCAGGTGCAGCGCGGCGGTGGTGGTGAGGGAGCGGACCCGTTCCCGGTCGCCGGGGAAACGTCGCGTGACCGTGTAGGTCGGGCGGCCCTTGACGGCGACGCCGAAGCAGACGGTGCCGACCGGTTTGGCCTCGGTGCCGCCGGAGGGTCCGGCGATCCCGGTGGTCGAGACCGCCACATCGGACTTCAGGCGACTCAGGGCTCCCTCGGCCATCGCCGCGGCGACCTCCTCACTGACCGCCCCGTGCGAGGCGATCAGTTCTGCGGGCACGTCGATCAGGTCGGACTTCGCCTCGTTCGAGTAGGACACGACGCCGCCCGTGACGTAGGCGGAAGAACCGGGGCGGTCGGTGAGCCGCGCCGCGATGAGCCCGCCGGTGCAGGACTCCGCCGTGGCGATCAGCCGTCCGTCGAGCGTCGCGATCAGCTGATCCTCGATGGTCGAGCCATCGGTCGAAAAGATCTGTCGCCCATGGTGTTCGGTGAGGAACGTCAGCAATTGCCGGTAGATCTCGGCGCCGTCGGCGGCGAAGCGGGTGACCATGTCGAGTTCCCCGCGGCGCAGACAGGTGGTGATCTCGAGGGCGTCGAATCCCGGGATCGAGTCCTCGGCACGACGCAATGTCTCGGCGAGTTCGGCCTCGTGTAGTCCGTACGCCCGGATGGTCTCCTGCGTGAGGTCGTCGGCCCGGGACAGCACCTCGGCGATGGCGGGTGAGGCGATCGCGGTCGGCCACATCGCCTGCAGCTCGACGGGTGGGCCGGGCAGGATGAGGATCGTCGGCAGCGGCTCGTCGGGTGTCGCGGGGACGGCGACGCCCGGTGCGGTGCCGGTGGGCGGTATCGCGGTGGCGCCGGCGGGAACGTGGGCCTGCTTGCGGATACCGATGCGGGTCGGTCCGTCGTCGAGGTCCACGGTGTCGGGCCGCCAGCGCCGGATGATTCCGGCGATGTGGTCCTCGAGTGCGGGGTCGAGCTGTAGGTCGCGTCCACAGAACTCGGCAACCGTCGCCACGGTGAGGTCGTCGGCCGTGGGACCGAGGCCTCCGCTGGTGACGATGAGATCCATCTGCTGGTCGGCGAGGAAACGCAGCTGGGCGGTGAGGTCGGCGGGCCGGTCACCGCAGATGGTGATGTGGGCGACGTCCACCCCCAGCTCGAGGAGCTGCTCGGACAGCCACGGCCCGTTCTGGTCGGCGATACGCCCGGTCAGAACCTCGGTTCCGGTCACCACAATGCCTGCGCGCACACTCACGGGATCGAGCCTAGTCGGCGGCGGACCAGCGGTGGTGTCTCTGGGATCGGTGGGGCCGGGTTTCGACGCGACGCCTCGCTTCGCTCGGTGTCGGCTCAACCGGCGTGTCGCCTGGTGTCGAATCCGGGCCTTGCGGAGGACGCGTCTCGAAGGGCCTGGCGAGTTCATCTCACCAGGCCCTTCGAGGCTCGTCGCTATCGCTCCTCGCACCTCAGGGAGCGAGGGGGTCGTCGCTATCGCTCCTCGCACCTCAGGGAGCGACGGGGGTGGCGCTGTCGCTCCTCGCACCTCAGGGAGCGACGGGCGCTGTCGCTCGTGGCCAAGGAGCAGTGGCGTTGCGCATCAAGCCTTTTCGGCCTTCGCCTTCTCCTGCGCCGACGACCGTGCCGGGTTGCCCTGGTCGTCCTTCTTCGGGTCGGACTCGTCCTTCTTCTCGGTGACACCCGATTTGATGCGAGCACCGATGTCGGGATCGACCCGGTGCCAGTACTCGAATGCGCGCTGCAGCACGGGTTCGGAGACACCGTTGAGGAGATGGCCGACGACGTTGTCGACGAACCGCTCTCGCGCGTCGTCGTCGAACACCTCGCGGACGAGCGTGCCGGCCTGCCCCCAGTCGTCGTCCTCGGGATGGTCGACGTAGGCGCTGCGCAGGATCTCACCGTTGGCCGCCCACTGCGGTTCGCCCTGACCGGGATACAGCGCAGAGGGGCCGCCCTTGGAGTTGGGCGCGTAGACCGGGTCGGTGACGTTGTGGATACGCATCGCGCCGTCCTTGGAGTACGAGTGGACCTCGTTCTTCGGCGCGTTCACCGGGATCTGCTTGTAGTTGCCGCCGAGTCGATGTCGATGCGCGTCGGCGTAGGAGAACACCCGTCCGAGCAACATCCGGTCGGGGCTGAAGCCGATACCCGGGACGACGTTGTTCGGTTCGAAGGCGGCCTGCTCGATCTGCGTGTGGTGATCGACCGGATTGGTGTGCAGCGTCATCTTGCCGACCTCGATGAGCGGGTAGTCGCCATGCGGCCACACCTTGGTCAGGTCGAACGGATTGAAGCGGTAGCTCACCGCGTCGTCGAACGGCATGAGCTGGACCTTGAGCGTCCAGCTCGGATGATTACCCGCGGCGATGTTCTCGAACAGGTCCCGGGTATGGAAATCGGTGTCGGCAGAGGCCATCTGGTCGGCCTCGTGCTGAGTCAGGTGTTCCACGCCCTGATCGGACTTGAAATGATACTTGACCCAGTGCTTCACGCCCTCGGCGTTGACCCACAGATACGTGTGCGAGCTGTAGCCGTTCATGTGTCGCCACGTCTTCGGGATGCCGCGGTCGCCCATCAGCCAGGTGACCTGATGAGCGGACTCGGGCGACAGCGTCCAGAAGTCCCACTGCATGTCGTGGTCGCGAAGGTTGTTGTCCTGGCGGCGTTTCTGGGAGCGGATGAAGTGCTGGAACTTCATCGGGTCCTTGACGAAGAAGATCGGCGTGTTGTTGCCGACCATGTCGTAGATGCCTTCGGATGTATAGAATTTCAGCGCGAATCCGCGCGGATCACGCCAGGTGTCGGGGCTGCCCCGTTCACCGGCCACCGTCGAGAACCGCGCCATCATCTCGGTTTTCACACCCGGCTGGAACAATGCGGCACTGGTGTAGGCCGAGATGTCCTCGGTGGTCTCGAACGTCCCGAATGCGCCGCTGCCCTTGGCATGTGGCTGTCGCTCGGGAATTCGTTCGCGGTTGAACTGGGCCATCTGTTCGATCAGATAGTGATCGTGCAGGACGATGGGTCCTCCGGCGCCGACCGTCAGGGAGTGTTCGTCACTCCCGGCCGGTGCACCCGAGTCCCGGGTTGTGTACAGCGAATCGTCGGACATATCGCCTCCGAGAGGTCGTCGTATCCGTGCAGAAAATGCGCGACCCGAGGGCTGCAGGTCCGCTTTGCCGATCCTACGCTGAGGGAATGATCGTCACGGCTGCTCGTCGGCGGTGATCCCGAACTCGCGGAGCACCGCTTCGGTGTGTTCGCCGAGTGCCGGTACCGGTCCCATCGCCAGTTCGACGTCGTCGAAGGTCATCGGCGGCAGCACCGCTTTGATCGGGCCCACCTCGGTGTCGACATCCCGCCAGCGGTCGCGTTCGCCGAGCTGGGGATGCGCCACCACGGCCTCGAGGTCACGGATCTCGGCGGCGGGCACCCCCGCGTCGGCGAGGCGGCGGTCGAGTTCTTCGGTGGTGAACCGCTTGGTCTCCGCGGCGATGATCGCATCGACCTCCGCTCGACGGGAGACGCGGTCGATGTTGGTCTTGTACCGCGAGTCCTCGGCGAGGTCGGGGCGTTCGAGCACGACGCGGGTCAGCGTGTCCCACCCGCGGTCGTTCTGGACGCCGATGAGGATGGTGCCGTCCTGGGTGGGGTACTTGTCGTAGGGCACGATCGCTGCGTGGCCGAGGCCCGCCCGGGCGATCTGGCGTCCGCCGTAGAGCCGCATGTACATGGGGTGACCCATCCATTCGACCGTGGCGTCGAACATCGACACCGACACCCGTGCGCCGACGCCGGTGGTGGCCCGGCGGAACAGTGCCGACAGCACCGACGTGAGGGCGTACATGCCGGCGGCGATGTCGGAGGACGGGATGCCGGTCTTGGTCATGTCCTCGGGGGTGCCGGTCACCGAGATGAGACCGGTTTCGGCCTGGACGAGCATGTCGTAGGCCTTGCGATCGCGGAACGGTCCCGCGTCGCCGTAGCCGGACATGTCGATGACGATCAGTTCCGGATGGTCGGCGCGCAGGACGTCGGCGCCCAGCCCGAGTCGGGCCGCGGCGCCGGGGGCGAGATTCTGCAGGAAGACGTCCGCACCGGCGATGAGCGTCCTGATCGCATCGCGCCCGGCGTCGCTCTTGAGGTCGAGTTCGACCGATTCCTTGCCTCGGTTCAGCCAGACGAAATGTGAACCCGCGCCGCCGCGCACCGCCGAGTCGTATTGGCGGGCGAAGTCACCCTCGCCGACGCGCTCGACCTTGATCACCCGCGCACCGAGGTCTGCCAGATGCCGGGTGGCCAGGGGGGCGGCGACGGCCTGTTCGAGGGCGACGACGGTGATTCCCGCGAGTGGCAGCGTGGCAGTGTCGGTGGAGTGCGGCAGCGGGGCACGGCCCGAGGTGGGCGACTGGTCCGAATTCACCGGCCAAGGATCACCCGCGCCCGTCCGGTTCGTCAACGAGACCCCGCCGCCATGCACGTCATGACGCCGATCGCGGCCGCCGTGGTGGCGGCCGCGATCGGCTTCCCTCAGTTGTCCCGCGTCACGGTCGGCGCGCTGCGGCGCGGGCGGAGGTCATGATTTTCGGTCGACCGGTTCCACAGCCGGGTCGATGACCTCCCGGCGGTCGAGGTCGGCGTCCATGCCGTCGAGGTTCTCGCCCGCGAGGACCTGCGTGAGTTCGGCATCGGCCGAGTCGGCGGCCGTTTGGGCGGCGCGTCGCTGATCCTCACCGCTGAGCCTGTTGAGGGCGACCTCCTTGATGAAGAGGACCGCGATCGTGCCGATGACGGCCATCGCCATCGAGACCAGGAAGATCCGGGCCGTTCCGTCGCCGTAGGCACCGCGGACGATCGCCGCGATCGGCGCGGGTAGTTCGTTGAGGTTGGACAGGCCTGCGCCTCCGCCGGAGCCCGTCTGGGTGATGCCGATGGCGCGCAGTCCCTGGCCGATGAGGTCGGTGACGTGGCTGGACAGCACCGCGCCGAGCACCGAGACGCCGGCCGCACCACCGAGTGAGCGGAAGAACGTCACGGTCGACGTGGCCGCACCGAGGTTGCGCGGCTCCACGGTGTTCTGCACCGCGAGGACCAGGTTCTGCATGGTCATGCCCATGCCAAGGCCCAGGGCGAACAGGAAGCCGCTGAGGACCGCCATGTTGGTGTGGGCGTCGATCGTCGACAGGAGCCCGAAGCCGATGGCCATGATCACCGAGCCGGCGAGCAGGTAGTTCTTCCAGCGGCCGTACTTGGTGATGAGGCGCCCGGACAGCGTCGCCGAGACCACCGCACCGAACACCATCGGCAGCGTGAGCAGGCCGGCCGCGGTGGGCGAGTAGCCGCGAGCGATCTGGAAGTACTGGCCGAGGAACACCGCGCCGCCGAAGAGGGCCACGCCGACGGCGATGCTGGCGATCGTCGCGAGGGTGGTCGTGCGCTCCTTGAACAGGTGCAGCGGGATGATCGGATCCTTGGCCCTGGACTCCACCCACACCGCGGCGGCGAGCAGGACGAGGCCGAGGGCGACGAGGCCGAACGACGTGGCCGAGGCCCAGTCGAAGTTCTTGCCTGCCAAGGTGACCCAGATCAGGATCGTGCTGACGCCGGCCGAGATGAGCAGTGCGCCCGCGTAGTCGATGTGGACCTCGCGGCGGATGACCGGCAGGTTCAGGGTGCGCTGGACGACGACCATGGCGATGACGGCGAGCGGGACGCAGACGTAGAACGTCCAGCGCCAGCCGAGCCAGCTCGTGTCGACGATGACGCCACCCATCAGCGGTCCGGCGACGGTCGCGATGGACATGACGCCGGCGATGGCGCCCTGGTAGCGGCCGCGCTCACGCGGGCTGAACATCGACGCGATGACGATCATCACGAGCGACTGCATGCCGCCGAGGCCGAGACCCTGGACCACACGGAAGCCGATCAGCATCGAGACCGAGGTCGAGAGACCGGAGAGCACCGAGCCGAGGGTGAAGACGCCGAGCGACAGCTGGACGAGGAGCTTCTTGCTGAAGACGTCGGACAGCTTGCCCCAGATCGGGGTGGCCGCCGTCGAGGCGAGGAGCGTCGCCGTCACGACCCAGGTGTACTGATCCTGCGTGCCGTGAAGGTCGGTGATGATCGTGGGCAGTGCGTTGGACACGATCGTGGCCGAGGTCAGGGCCACGAACATACCGAGCAGCAGACCGACGAGTGCGTTGATGCGCTGCTTGTGGGTCATCGGTGTGTCGACGGGTTCCACGCGTGGCGGGGACGTTGTCATACGGGGCTACCTCCGAAGTCGTGCGTGCACCGTGTGGACGGAGCCGAATGGCGGCGACCACAGAACATCGACGGAAGGACCTCGTCGACCTCGTGGACACAGGTGCCGGAAAAGGGCTGATGGAAACGGGGACCGGACGTGGGCCGCCGCCGTTTAGTTGAATGCTGCAACCATAGGGCGTGAAAGGTGTAACGCGCAACTAACCGGGTTATTCCCGGCGGCCGGAAACCGGTGGGGAACCGTACTGCCTGCCCTGGTCGGGGCCCGTCAGGACTCCCGGTCCACGACCGGGTCGTTGGTCGCCTCGCCGAGTCGGTGGAGCAGGCTCGTGAGGGTCCGGATGTCGTCCGGGTTCCACTGGGCCAGGCGGGCCCGCCAATCGGAGACCGCCGAGGCGAGGACGGCGTCGACGCGCTCGCGCCCGTGATCGGTGAGCGTGATCACGCGTGCCCGCGCGTCACGGGGGTCGGGGTGTCGCTCGGCGAGCCCGAGTCGGACCACCGCGTCGATCTGCCGCGTGACCGTCGACTTCTCCATGCCCACGGCGCTCACCAGGTCGGACATCGGCATCGAGTGGTGGCGGGTGAGCACGGACATGAGCGGATAGCAGGACGGGTCGAGCCGGGGATCGATCTCGCGGGCCCGCAGTCGTGTGCGGATACGGCTACGTCGCCAGAAGTCGTTGAGTTCGGCTTCGAGGCCGCCGATGGCCTCGGAATCGATGGAGGAGGCGTCGATGGAGGAGGCGTCGGTGGAGGAGGCGTCGGTGGTCGGGTCCGAGCCCATGATCGCGGAGTCCTTTCGCCGGTTCGCCGTGCCGAGACGCGGTCAGATTACCGACCGCGCTGTGTTCGAGCACACGCAGCGTGGTGGATATGCCCGATTCGGCGACGAGTTCGCTCGTGTCGATCCGGATGCGGCCACCCGAGGTCAGTGTGGCGTGCGACAACTTGCTTGGGAAGCGGCAACCACATGGTGCACGATCGAGAGGTGAGCACCACGCAACGCACGACCCCGAACGCCTGGGAGTACGTCAAGTACTGCTACTGGGCACCCCTGCCGAAGTCGATGACCGACTGGGTCGAGAACGACCTCGCAGGACCCAGGGCCTCGCTTCGGATGGTCGTGCGCTGGGCGATCCCGTGCATCATCATCCTGATCCCGATGCTCTTCGTCCCGGCGGACTGGGGCGTCCGGTTCACCATGACCGCGCCGATCCTCATCGCCTACCTCTTCTTCTCGATCGCACTGAACCGCGTGTACCGCCGGCACCGACTGGCCCAGCATGGACTCAACCCGGACCTGGTCAACCGCCTGGAGCGGGAGAAGAACTCCGACCTCTACGACGAGTACCACCGCAAGTACCGCGGCGAGCGTCGCGGCTGATCTCGATATGGCCGCGCACCCAGGTCGGTACAGGTAGTCCTCTCAGTACAGGTAGTCCTCGCCGCTCGCGCGCACGGTCACGTCCGAGAGGCTGATGCCCCAGGGCTGGTCGATGACGTGGACTACGGCGTCGGCCAGATCCTCGGGAGTGATGAGCCAGTACTTGATCGAGTCCGCGTCGGTCAGCTCGTCCGGTAACTCGCCCTGCAGCATCTGGGTGACGTGCTCCTTGTACGACGACACCCGCTGGCCGACGATGCCGCGGATCGCGCGATCGTTGACGATCCAGCTGGCCAGGTTGGTGCCGGCGACACCGGTGGGCTTGACCGTCGTGACCTTGATCTTGCCCTTCGCCTCGATGCGCAGGGAATCCGACAGCATGGTGACCGCGGCCTTCGTCGCGCTGTAGACGCCGGAGCCCTCGAATCCGCCGTTGCCGTAGATGGACGCGATGTTGACGACCTGCCCGCGGCCCTGCGCGATCATCTGGTCGTAGACCGCGGAGATGCCGTTCACGACGCCCTTGATGTTGATGTCGATGGCCTTGTGCCACTTCTCCCACGCACGTTCGTGGTCGGCGAAGAACGCCAGCGGCATGACCCCGGCGTTGTTGACGATGACGTCGATCGCCCCGAACTCCTCGACGGCCAGTGCTGCGGCCGCCCGCATCTGCGCCATGTCGGTCACGTCGGCGACCTGGGCGAGTGCCGAACCGCCCGCGGCGACGATGCCGCCGACGACAGTGTTCAGACCATCGGCGTCGATGTCGACGCCGACGACACGAGCGCCGCGAGCAGCGCATTTCTCGGCGATGACCCTGCCGAATCCACCACCGGCACCGGTGATGACGATGGTCTTGTCCTGCAAGTGATCTGACATGTACTTCCCCCGGCCGCGATGTGGTCGGGTCATCCTAACAGCGGGTGACGAACCGGCAGCGACTCGCGGCCCCGCCACGGTGCGCACCCCTCTGCACACCGTGGCCGAGGCAACGCAACACTCGAGAGGCCGGATCGGCGGCCTGCTCGGAAGACCGGTCCCGGTCGGTGTCCGCTGGTGGGGTCCGTGGTGCGGACCCGCTTGCGCTCGATTCAGTCACATGACTCAGCATCTGTCAAGCGTGCCACGCCGCGATGTCGGAATCAGGGCCGAAATCCGTTGTTGCCCTTGACACAGCGGTGGTCGATGCCAAAGTCTTCTTCGGACGGCTGCATCCCTCGCGGCCGTACGTCGTTCTCCCGCTCGCGGTCGTTCCCTTCGCAGGCCGCGAGCTACCCAGCACGTCTGCGCGGGACGTTCTCGTGCACTGATGACAGGAGACCCATGTCCGGGGCGTACCCAACGAGACGTACCTTCCTCAAGGCCGCGGCGGTCACCGCGGCCGGCGCGCCGGATTCGGCACACCCGTGAGGAGCATCGGGTGGTGGTCGTCGGCTCCGGTTTCGGTGGAGGGGTCTCGGCGCTCCGACTCGCGCAGGCCGGTGTGCCCGTGCTGCTGCTCGAACGGGGCCGTCGGTGGCCGACCGGGCCCAACTCGGAGACCTTTCCGCGTGCGTCGAACCCGACAAGCGCATGCTGTGGCACGAGTCCACCCCGAACCTGTTCGGCAAGCCGCTCAGCGTCGAACCCTATGTGGGACTGTTCGAATCGGTTGCCGGTGCGAACATGACGGCACTGTGCCCGGCCGGGCTCGGGGGTGGGTCGCTGGTCTATCAGGGGATGACGTTGCAGCCGAGCGAGGCGGTGTTCGACGAACACTTCCCCAATGCGCTCGACTGGCGGTTGATGGACCGCGTGCACTACCCGCGGGTCGCACGGATGCTCAAGGTCGCGGTGGCACCGGACTCGGTCGTGCGGTCGCCGCAGTACCTGGCGCCGCGACAGTTCGCCAAACGTGTTCGCGCCGTGGGACTCCCACTACAGAAGATCCCGATGCCCATCGACTGGGGATATGCCGAGGCGGAGCTCCGCGGCGAGATGAGACCGGCCTACACCAACGGTGACGGGTCCATCGGCGTGAACAACGGTGGCAAGCACAGCGTCGACGTCACCTACATCCGGCAGGCCGAGGGCACCGGACTCGTGACCGTGCGGACCCTGCACACCGTCCGACAGGTCACCCGGCGCCCCGACGGCAAGTGGTCCCTCGACGTCGAACGGACCGATGAAACCGGAAAAGTACTGGAACACAAGGAAATCGTCACCAAGACGCTCATCATGGCCGCCGGCAGCGTCAACACCACCAAACTCCTCGTCCGCGCCCGTGAGGCCGGCACGATCACCGACCTGCCCGACGGACTCGGACACGGGTGGGGCACCAACGCGGATCGCATCTACACCTGGACCAGCCCGCGCATCGATTTCGGTGCGGTACAGGGCGGTCCGGTGGTGTACGGCAGTCCCAACTGGAACAACCCCAAGAGTGCGTTCACCATCATCCAGGCGTCGCTGCCCCCGATCCCGGTCTACGCCGGCACCACGATGATGGTGGGTTTCGGCGTCAGCTCGGGGCGCGGCGTCATCGACTACGACTCCGCGGCGGGGGACGCGATCATCAAGTGGCCGCACGAGGGTGACTCGGAGATCCAGACCAAACACATCGACGGTGCCGTGCGCAAGATCGCCGGACCCGACGCGATTCTCACCGACACCAACGCGTTCTTCCCGTCGACCTGGCACGCGCTCGGCGGTGCCAACATGGGGACGGTCTGCGACCTCGAGGGGCGCGTCAAGGGGCAGCGTGGACTCTACGTTCTCGACGGCGCCCTCATGCCGGGTAACACCGCAGCATGCAATCCGTCCATGACGATCGCCGCGGTCGCCGAACGGGCACTCGACCACATCGTGGCCAAGGACGTGGGCACCCTCATCTGATCCGGGAGCGAAGTGTGGCTCGCTTCGTTCGCACTTCAGGAGCGAGGGACGGCTCGCTTCGCTCGCCCTCAGGGAGCGAGGGGGGTGATCGGGGCGAGCCACATGCCGGTCAGCGCGTCGACGACGATCTCGCACTGATGCTGCCAGGACGTCACCGGGTGATCACCGCTCTCGGCAGCGCGTTCGATGTCGGCCAGCGTGTTCACGATGATGTGACGCGTCATGTTGTTGCGGATCTCGAGGACGTCGCCGGGGAATTCCGGCAGCGCGCCGTAGAAACCCTCGAGAATCGCCAGCAGTGGTTTCGACTCGCCCATCTGCTCGTACAGCAGGATGGTGGTGGCCGGATCGCTCGAGACATTTGCGAAGAACCGGGCGAAGTAGGTCGGTGCGCCGAGCTTGCCGAGGTACTCGATCTCCGGACAGACCAGGCACCGGATCCAGTCACGGACCTGCGGGTTCTGGCCGACCTCGTCGACGGCCTTCTGGCGCAACCGGTCGATGGGGATGTTGTGTGTGGTGAGCGTGGCCCGGATCAGGTCGTCCTTGGAACCGAAGTGGTGACCGACCGCGTAGTTGTTGCCCTGACCGGCGGCTTTGCTGATCTGCCTGCTGGAGACCGCGGACACCCCGTGCAGGGCGATCAGCTCCTCCGCCGCGCTGATCAGCGCCTGACGGGTACGGGCAGACTGCTCCGTCTTCCCCTCGGTCATGGATAAATCATGCCCTACGCTCGCCGGCGTCCGGTGCCGGGTTTGGGACCTGTTCCCGGCGACACCAGGCCGGGTTTGCGTGGGAGCGACTGCCCGGCCATAAGGTGGATCGACTGTACTCGAGTGAATCCGGTTTGCGTCCAGCCATGGCGTGGCCGTTCACAATCTGTGTGAGGGGACCTGATGGCGACAGCGCCCACGGCCACGGCCACGGCAAGTCTGCGAGAACTGACGCTGCGAGGGGTCATCCTCGGCGGGGTCATCACCCTCGTCTTCACCGCGGCCAACGTCTATCTCGGCCTCAAGGTCGGGCTCACCTTCGCCACCGCCATCCCGGCGGCCGTCATCTCGATGAGCATCCTGCGGTACTTCGCCAATCACTCGGTGGTGGAGAACAACATCGTCCAGACGATCGCGTCCGCGGCCGGCACGTTGTCGGCCATCATTTTCGTGATCCCCGGCCTGGTGATGATCGGCTGGTGGACGGGGTTCCCGTACTGGATCACAGTCGCCGTGTGCGCGATCGGCGGCATCCTCGGCGTGATGTACTCGATCCCGCTGCGCCGCGCGCTGGTCACGGGGTCGGACCTGCCATACCCGGAAGGCGTTGCGGCAGCCGAGGTCCTGAAGGTCGGCGACTCGGCCGGCGGTGCCACGGAGAACAAGGCCGGTCTGCGCACGATCGTGATCGGCTCGATCGCGTCGGCGGGTTTCGCTCTCCTGGCCAAGCTGAAGGTCCTGAGCGACTCGATCTCCGCGACGATCAAGGTCGGTGCGGGAGGAACACTGTTCAGCGCCGGCCTGTCGATGTCGCTGATCGGCATCGGGCACCTCGTCGGCGTCACCGTCGGCGTCGCGATGCTCGTCGGCCTGCTGATCTCCTATGGCGTGCTGCTGCCCATCGAAAGCCAGAACCAGGGTGAGGCCGGCGAGTCACTCAGCGATATCGTCTCCGGCGTCTTCGCGAACGACGTCCGCCTCATCGGCGCGGGCGCCATCGCGTCGCTGCGATCTGGACCCTCATCAAGGTGATGGGGCCCATCGCGCGGGGGATCAAGGGGTCACTCGCCTCGTCGCGTTCACGTCGCGAGGGCGTGACCGTGGACATCACCGAACGCGACATCCCGTTCAACATCGTCGGCGGCAGCATCCTCGTGCTGCTGATCCCCATCGGCCTGCTCCTGTGGGACTTCGTGCACGACACCGCCCTCGAGGGCAGCGCCGCCGGGATCATCGCGGTGAGCATCGTCTTCGTCTTCGTCATCGGTCTGGCGGTGGCGGCGGTCTGCGGCTACATGGCCGGTCTCATCGGCTCGTCGAACTCCCCGATCTCCGGCGTCGGCATCCTCGTGGTCCTCATCGCCGCGATCCTCATCAAGGCGACGTTCGGGACCGCCGACTCCTCCCAGACAGACGCGCTGATCGCCTACACGCTGTTCACCGCCGCGGTCGTCTTCGGCGTCGCGACGATCTCCAATGACAACCTGCAGGACCTCAAGACTGGTCAACTGGTCGGTGCGACACCGTGGAAACAGCAGGTGGCGCTGGTGATCGGCGTGCTCTTCGGGTCCGCGATCATCCCCCCGATCCTCGGACTGATGTACGACGTCTTCGGCTTCGTGGGTGCTCCGGGAGCGGGAGAGGACGCACTGGCGGCACCGCAGGCCGGCCTGTTGTCGACGCTCGCGAAGGGCGTGCTGGGGGCCGACCTCGACTGGGGTCTGATCGGCATCGGTGCCCTCATCGGCGCGGTCGTCATCCTCATCGACGAGTTGCTCGGTCGCGCGGGGAGGTTCCGGCTCCCGCCGCTGGCGGTCGGCATGGGCATGTACCTGCCGATGTCGGTCACCCTCATCATCCCGGTGGGTGCCTTCCTCGGTCACTTCTACAACCGCTGGGCCGAACGAAGCGGCGGCGCAGTCGAACACAAGAAGCGTATGGGTGTTCTGCTCGCGACCGGCCTGATCGTCGGTGAGGCCCTGTTCGGTGTGGTCTTCGCGGGCATCGTCGCCGCCACCGGCGACGACTCGGTCCTCGCCATCGTCGGCGACGGCTTCGACACCTGGGCTCAGATCCTCGGCGTGATCGTGTTCGCCGGCGTGGTCGCCTTGCTCTACGACCGCATCGCCAAGCTCGCCACCGCCAGCGGCGTCGTACCGAGCAAGGCCGACACGGCCGGCGTCGACGACACCGTCAGGTCCGACCCCCACAGCTGAGGACCTGACGGTCGGCCTCGGCGGTGGCGACGACCGCGGCGAGACAGCCGAATATCGTGTGCTGTGCAGTCGGTTTCCGCCGGAGAACCAGGGAGACACCATGGCAGACGAGCAGCGTCTGAGCAGGGCCATCGAGGACTACATCGCGGGGGCCGAACACTTCCTCCTGCTGGTCTCCGCGGTGAGCCCTGAGCAGTGGGACCGGCCCGGCCTCGGGGAATGGTCGGTTCGTTCGCTGATCGGACACACGAGTCGCTCGCTGACGACGGTCGCCGACTATCTCGCCCAACCCGAGCCGGACACCGTCGAGATCGATTCGGTGGCAGGGTATTACGCCCGCATCCAGGGACTGGCCTCCTCGCCCGAGGTGACGTCCCGCGGCGTGGCCGCCGGAGTCGATCTCGGCGACGACCCGCTGCGGGCCGCGGTCGAACGCCGGGACCGTGCGGTCGCGGCGATCACCGGCGTCGCCGACCGACCGGTCGCCACCCCATGGGGTGGAATCCTGCTGTCCCACTACCTGCCGACGAGAACCTTCGAGCTGGCCGTCCACGGTCTCGACATCGCACGCGCGATCGGATCGGCGCCGACGCTGCCGCAGTCGGTGCTGGCCTCGGCACTGGCGACGGCCGTCGGGGCGGCCGAGCTGACCGGGCAGGGCGAGCAGGCGTTGCTGATCCTCACCGGACGCGGCCAGGGCCCCATCTCGGTCGTGTGACCGTCGGTCAGCTCGGCACCCGGCTGTGGGCGAACTCGGCGACGATCGCCGCGTTGAACGCCGGCAGGTCGGCGGGCTTACGGCTGGTGATCAGCACGTTGTCGCCGCTTCGGCAGGTGACGACCTCTTCGTCGACCCAGTTGCCGCCGGCGTTGACGACGTCGGTCCGGATACTGGGGAACGATGTCAGCGTTCGTCCGCGCACGACGTCGGCCTCGATGAGCGTCCACGGCGCGTGACAGATCGCGGCGACGGGTTTGCCCGCCTCGAAGAAGCCGCGCACGAAGCGCACGGCCGGTGCCGAGGCACGCAGGAAGTCGGGATTGGCGACGCCGCCCGGTAGGACCAGGGCGTCGAAATCGGCGATGCGGGTGTCTTCGAGGGTCACGTCGACGGGGAAGGTGTCCGCCTTGTCGAGGTGGTCGAAGGCCTGGATGGTGCCGGAGTCGGTGGACACCAGTACCGGCTTCCCGCCGCAGGCCTCGATCGACTTCCACGGTTCGGTGAGTTCGACCTGTTCGGCGCCCTCGGTGGCCACCAGGAATGCGACGGTGACGTTGTTGAGTTCTTCGGCCATGATGTCTCCTCCTCGTACGCGCGGACGGTCGGGGGATGGGACCGCCCTGCGGGCTGATCGATTCGACCGCGTCTTGATCGCCTGGCATCGGCCGTAGCCGCGATGCCTCGATCCGGACATACCCACCTGCGCTCGGCCCCAACCACGACCCGAGCCGGCGCACCGTGTTGAATGACCAGCGATCACGCGCCCGCGGGTGCGTGAGGAGTCTGCGAACGAGTTGCACGGGGAGGACTGTCATGGGTGGTCTCGACGGCGTCGCCACACTGCTTCACCTGGCACGCGGTGGGGAGATCGGTGAGTCCGGAAAGTCGCCGCACACCGTCGTCGTCGACGCACCACATCGTCAGCTGCGGCGCTACGGCACCGTCGAGCAGCTGACGTCGTCCCGCGAGTCGGCGCAGCGGCCGGTATTGCTCGTCCCGCCGCTCGCGGTCTCGACAGACTGCTACGACCTCACTCCGGGATTGAGCCTGGTGGAGTTCCTGCTGTCGACCGGCCGGGTGCCGTATGTGCTCGATTTCGGGGAGATGACCCGCGAGGACCGGCACCTGGGGTTCGCCGACTTTTTCGCCGACATCGTTCCCGGCGCGATCGCCGCAACCTTTGCGGACTTCGACGCCGGCCCGTCGACCGGCGAGGGGATCGACCTGCTCAGCTGGAGCCTGGGCGGCACCATCTCGTTCCTCACCGTCGCCGCGGATCCGGGTCTGCCGGTGCGGTCGATCACCGCGGTCGGAACCCCACTCGATTATGACCGCGTCCCGCCGTACCCCCTGGTGAAGGCGCTGATGCGGCCCATCGGTACCAAGCCGGTGTCACTTGCGCTGCGCGTCCTGGGAGGTATCCCCGCATTCTTCGTGCGGACCGCCTACCGGGGTACCGCCTGGCAGCGGGAACTCAAGAAGCCCGGCTACATCATCCGCAACGCCGACGACACCGAGGCGCTGACGCGGATGAAGGCCATCGACCGCTTCCAGGAGACGATGCCCGGCTACCCGGGCAAAGCGTCCGAGCAGATGTGGGAGAACTTCATCATGCGCGGTGAACTGGCCCGCGGCGTCCTGCGATTCGACGACGTGACCGTCGACCTCTCGAAGGTCGCGGTATCGGTACAGCTGTTCGGCAGCCACCGGGACGCCATCGTCAGCTGGGCGGCGGCCCACCACGGCGTCGACCTGTTCACCGGATCGCCGCGAGTGGAGTTCACGACCGTCGAGACCAGCCACCTCGGACTCATCGCGGGGTCGGCAGCCGTGGAACAGACCTGGCCGCGGATCGACGAGTTCCTCGCCGGTCTGGACTGACCCTTCGATACGCTCGCGAGCTCGCTACTCAGGGGGCGTGCGGTGCGCACAAGCCTTGCAGGGACTAAGGGGCGACGGTCAGCCAGTCGGCGAAGCCTGACGGGTCGTGTCGGCCGAGCGCACCGTGCTCGAACAGGCCCCAGCCGGTGCGGGTGGTGCCGTCGCCTTCCCGGCAGACCGCCCGTCCGACATGGTCGATCACTCCGAACGGTATTCGCCCGACGACCTCCGGGCTGGTCATGTCGTAGGTGAGTCGCTCGGTGAAATCCTCACCGCGCCACACGCCGTGGGTCCAGTCCGGGTCGCCGCCGTACCCGCCGCCGACGTGGATCGGGACGGGAAGCAGTGACTCCACCTCGAATGTCACTGCCGAACCGTCCGATGCGGTGGCGGAAATGGTTGCGCCGGTGGGTATCCGGGTCCCGGACGCATAGTGCACGGAGATCCGCGGCCATCCGAGCTGTTCGACGCGGCCGTCCTTCCACACGCGGGAACAGTCGTTGAGGGTGCGGAATCCGCTCGGGTCCTCCTGGACGATGAGGACGAGCTGGAAGTCGTCGAAGGCCATCGGCACGTAGAGCCACCACATGCCCTCGAACGGCGGATCGGCCGGTCTCCCTGCGGGTTCCGGCTCGCCCACCGGCCGGATGCCCCAGGATCGGTCCCGGGTTCCGATCCAGGCGGTCGGGTCGACCGCGATCTGTTCGCCGTCGATCGTGATGGACCCTCGCCAGGTACCGACCTGCGCGAAGCGTTGCGCATCGAGCGTGACCTTGGTGCCCTGACGCATGACATGAGGTTGTTCCAGGAGTGGATCGAACAGACCCTCCCAGCGCAGGTCGACGGCGACGCCCTCGGTCTCCTCGAGCGTGAGATGCAGTGTGCGCAGCGGTTCGTCGACGGCGAGCCGATAACCGCCCACGTGCTGGTCCAGACGCGCGTCGTCGATGGCGTCGGACAGGTGGACCGCGGTCTGGGTGTCCGGGCCGTCGGCCGCCCGGCGCCGGATCAGGACGAAGGCGTCCTTGACCCCGAGATTGGGGTAATAGCCGATGCCGGTGATGAGGAAGATGTCGCCGCTGCGGTCGTGGGCGTTGAGGTAGGCACGATCGTAGAAGTTGCGGTCGGAGTTCGCGGGCCAGGCGATCGGTTGCGGCAGTTGATGAATCGGGAACTCGTCGAGCGGTCCGAGACCGGACATGTGGTCAGCCTTCCTCGAGGAGACGTTCGAGCAACGGACGGTGGTAGAAGAGCGTGCCGTCGATGTCATCGGGACGTTCGAGCTCGCCGAAGTGCACGCGTCGCGCGCCTGTCCGCATGAAGACGCAGCACCATTGCACCGCGGCGTAGACGTAGAACCAGCGCAGGTCGCCCAGTTCGGCCCCGGTCCGCTCCCGGTACGTCGCGCGGACGTCCTCCTCGCGGAGGAGGTCGGGAAGGCCGGGCAGGCCGGCCATCGTCGCGAGCTCCTGGAAGACGCCGTGCGCGAAGATCACCCAGGCGACATCGAGTTCACGCGGCCCGATCCGTGCCATCTCCCAGTCGAGGACGGCGGTCGGCGTGAAGTCGACGAACATCATGTTGCCCAACCGGGAATCGCCCCACGACAGCACGGGGTCGGCGGACGCGGCCTCGTCGGGGAAGTTCGCGGTGAGCCAGGTCAGTGCGCGCTCGACGAGAGGCGAGCGGCCGATTCCCTCGGAGGACAGGTCGTACCAGTCCTGCAGCCACGCGAGCAACCGCGACAGGATGGAGTCCCCGGCGGGCAGGTCGTCGAGGAGGAACCCGAAGTTCTCCGTCGCGTCGGGGATGGAGTGCAGGTCGGCGATGACGTGGATCGCGGAGTCCTGCGCACGACGCCGGTCGGTGGCGTCGGCATCGGCAAACCAGTTGTCGCCGAATGTGTACGGCATGACGTCGGGCGGCACGTCGCCCTCCATGCGGTCCATGAGGAAGAACGGCGCACCGAGCAGCGATCCGGTCGGTTCGAGGTGGTGAACCCGCGGGACCGGCACGTCGGTCAGTTCGGCGACACGGCGCATGGTCTCGAACTGGTGGTCCATCCGGTACGTGCGGAACACCGGGATGTCGGCGGCGGAAGGCGCCATCCGCATCACCCAGTGCAGGGTTTCGGTCCCCGGCCAGGTCGCAGTGACCGAGATGGTCTCCGACGACATGCCGTTGGTGTCGCCACCCGCGCTCACCGTCACCTCGGGGGCCGAGTCCGGTGTGTCGGGTTGTTCGGCGAGCCAGGACGCGAGGATGTCCGGGACCGAGGTGGTGTCCCTGCTGGAGCGTTGTAGATGGTCGATGTGTTCGACCGCCGGTTCGGTGGCCACGGGCGCACCCCCAATATTCGCTACGGTGAGTAGCGTAATGACAGCAGACGGGTCGCGGAGCGCGCAGGGACTTCGGCAAAATCGCGACTGCTACGAGAGTTGGTCTCATGGACGCTGGACCCGACGGCGCTGATCTCGCCGGCACCGGTCTCGACGGCACCGGACTGATCGAGACCGTCGCCGGGCGTCCCCGTGACGCGCGGATCGACTCCGCCGTGCTCGACGCCGCAGCCGAACTCGTCGTCGAGGTGGGGTACCGCCGCCTGACGATGGCCGCGATCGCCGACCGGGCCGCCACCACCAAGACCGCGCTGTACCGGCGATGGTCGGGTAAGGCCGAACTCGTCCACGACGTCGTGTTCGCGCAGATGACGCGTCTACCGCCGTCGAGTGGCGAGATGGAGTCCGACCTGCGGTCCATGGTCGACGCGGCCCGGGACCTGTTCGCCAGACCGGTGACTCGGGTCGCGCTGCCCGGTCTGATCGCCGACATGTCCGCCGATCCGGCCCTGGCCGCCCGCGTCCACGCCGGTTTCGCCGAGGTGTTCGGTGGGGTACGCGAACGGCTGGTGGTGGCGGTCGAGCGGGGCGAGGTGCACCCCGACGTCGACCCGGACCGTCTCATCGAGGTCGTCGGCGGATCGGCGATGCTGCACATCCTGCTGCTCCGGGACCAGGAGTTCGACGATGCCTGGGCCGAGCGGCTGGTGGCCATCGTCCTGCACGGCGTGATGCGCTGACGCCGGCGAACACCGCCGACGTGCCGAATCAGCCGACGTCGGCACATACACTCTCAGAATGGCTACCCAAGACTCCGCCGACCCCCGCACGACGGACGAGATCGTCGAGAAGATCCTGTCCACCTACGACACCATCACCGTGGTGGGTGCCAGCGCCAACACGGCCAAGGCCGCCAACGAGGTGCCCGCGCACATGAAACACCTCGGCTGGCGGATCATCCCGGTCAACCCCACCGCCGACGAGATCGTCGGTGAGAAGGTGTTCCGGTCGCTCTCGGAGATCCCCGACCAGGTCGGCCTCGTCGATGTGTTCCGTCCCGGTCCGGAGTGCGCCGACGTCGCGCGTGCCGCGGTCGAGGCAGGCGCGACGGCGCTGTGGCTGCAGCTCGGAATCCGTTCGGAGGAGGCACGGAAGATCGCCGAGGACGCGGGACTGCTCTACGTCGAGGACCGCTGCCTGATCATCGAGCAGCGGCGCACCGGCATCGTGCCGGCATGACGAGAGAGTGACCGACGGTGGAATTACTCGATGACCTGACGCATCAACGACTTCCGCTGTTCCTCCTGTTCGCCTCGTTCACGGTGACGTTCGTCGTGACGCGGGTGATCACCCGACTGATCCGGGCGGGCAAGGGGCCTTTCAAGAACAATGTGTCCGGCGGTCTGCACGTCCACCACATGGTCCCGGGACTGATTCTGCTGCTCGTGGGAGCGTTCGTCTCCGTCGGCGTCAACGGCGTCGAGCCCGGCGCGTCCATCAGTGCCGTCCTGGTCGGTATCGGCGCGTCGCTGGTGCTCGACGAGTTCGCGCTGATCCTTCGTCTCCAGGACGTGTACTGGTCACGCGAAGGCCAACTCTCGGTGCAGGTGGTCGCCCTCACCGTCGCCGCGCTGGGAATGGTCCTTCTCGGCTTCAACCCGTTCAATGCCGAGGCGGACGTCGAGTTCGGACCCGTGGCGTTCGCGTTGACCGCGCCGATCAACATCGCCGCCGCGATCTTCTGCGTGGTCAAGGGCAAGTACTCGACGGCGATCGTCGGTGTGTTCATCCCGATCTTCGCCTGGGCCGGTGCCATCCGTCTGGCACGACCGAGATCCACCTGGGCCCGGCGCCGCTACTCGCCGGCGAAGCTGGAGAAGTCGACCGCGCGGGCGCGGCACTTCGACAAGCGTTGGGGGCGTCGAGGATTGAGTATCGGCGACTGGATCGCCGGGAAGCCGACCGACGATGCGGTGGATCCCGCGCTGCCGGAGGAGTCGGCGGACGAGGCCGGGGACGCGCTGGCGAGCTGAGCTCGGAGCGTCACTCCGGGTCGGCGAGGCGGAATTCCTCGCGTACGAGGTCGACGAACCGTCGCGTCGCGGGGGCAGGGTCGGTTCTCCAGAGAACACCGAGCCGTGCGTCGACGTCGACGCCGTCGATCGGGAGTCCGGCAACGCGTTCGTCGGCAGCCGCGATGGACGCGCTCAGGATGCCCGTTCCCATGCCGCTGCACACCAATTCGACGATCGCGTCGGGGGATGACGCCTCGATGGCCGGCCGGATGGGTCCGCCATGCGCGACCGCCGCGTCGTCGAAGACGGTTCGGATGCCTGCGCCGCGCGGCAGGCAGATGAGGGACCGGCGCCGGAGGTCGTCGAGTTGCGTGGCCTCGACCTTTCCCGATGTGTTGGCCGGGACAACGGCGACGACGGGTTCGGAGATGACCGTGAGTGATTCGATGCCGCGCGGCAACTCGTCGCCGTAGCCGGCGAGCACCACGTCGAGACTGCCGTCGGCCACCGATGCGATGAGCCGGTCCGACGGCGACTCACGCAGGCTCAAGGCGACTTTCGGGTGGGCGGAACCGAACGCGCCCAGCGCGGTGAACAGCGGTGCGACGGTACAGCCCTCGACCATGCCCACCGCCAGGCTTCCGCGCAGCAGGCCGCGGACCTCCGACACCGCATCAATCACGCCCGCGGCGGCTGCCAGCGCCGGGCGCGCCGCGGGGAGTGCTGCCCGCCCGGCGTCGGTGAGGCGGACAGACCTGCCCGACCGGTCGAAGAGCGCCGATCCGAGTTCGCGTTCGAGGCTGCGGATCTGTGCGCTGATGTTGGGCTGCGTGGTGTGCACCCGCTGCGCCGCGGCGGTGAAGCTCTCCTCGTCGGCCACTGCCACGAAGTACTCGAGCTGCCGCATCTCCATAACTTTCGATGATAGCGACCATCAGGACAATCACTTGGACTTATTTTGGCTGGCAACGCACCGTGAAGAGGTCCCTGTGACTCCGCCCGAGAGGAATCGTTGTGACCGCCTACGAGACCGCCCGAACTCCCGAAGACCTCACCAGGTTGTTCGTCGAGTACTCCAACGCCGGCGACGCGGACGCGGTCGCCTCGCTCTACCACGAGGACGCCGTCATGGCGTTTCCGCCGGGGCGGGTGACCAGGGGTCGCGCGGCCATCCGCGACCTCTGGGCGTCGGTCCTCGAACACCGTCCGACCTTCGTCCCGGAGTCGCCGCTGCCGACGCTCGCCTTCGGTGACGACCTGGCCTTGACCTCGACACCGCCGCGCAACGGAGCGGGGGCCCGTGCGCAGGTCGTCACCCGTCGTCCCGACGGCTCCTGGGTCCGCATCATCGATCAGCCGGAGTTCCAGACCCCCACAACCGGAGAGCGCGCCTGACACGGGAGTTTTCTGACAGCGGATTCAGCTTCCGTGCTAGCTTCGCTGTGTCGGGGATTACACCGGTGATGGCGTCGGTCACCGGGTGAGGCGCGAAGGGACGGATCTGCGTGGGAGTGCCTGAGGCCCGGGATGTGGCCACCCGAGTCGCCGAGCGGCTCAGCGCGACACGAGGTACTCCGGTGACGGTCGATTCCGCCCGGCGACTACCCGCAGGTGCGAGCCGCGCGACCTACGCCGCGACCCTCGTCGACAGCGAGGGCAGACCCGAAGCGATCATCATCCGCGCCGTACCGGCGGCGCAGGACGACGGCGGACTCGGGGCGGAGGCGGAGGTCCTGCGGGCCGCCGCCGACGCCGGGGTTCCGGTGCCGGCGATCCTCGATGCCGGCCTCGGCGAGGACAGCGTTCTCGGGTTTCCCTACCTCACAATGAATTTCATCGGTGGCGAATCGATCCCGCGTCGGATACTCCGCGACGACACCTATGCTGCTGCGCGTGACCGGTTCGTCCAACAGTGCGGCGGGATTCTGGCGCGGGTGCATCAGATCGATGCCGCTGCGACGCCGGGTCTCGAAGAACTCGTCGATCCGGTCGATGCGTTGCGCGCACTGTTCCCGCGCGAGTTCGACGCGATGCCGGCCGGGCTCCTCCTCGCGACCCAGTGGCTCGTGGCCAATCCACCGCCGTCGTCTCCCGGTTCCGGTGTCGTCCACGGTGACTTCCGGCTCGGCAACCTCCTCGTCGACGCCGATGGCGTTGCCGCGGTGCTTGATTGGGAACTGGTCCACATCGGTGACCCGGTCGAGGACCTGGGTTGGCTGTGCGCCAAGGCCTGGCGGTTCGGTGGCTCCACCCCGGTGGCCGGGATGGGCGAGCGCGCTGGGCTGCTCGACGCCTACGCCGAGGTGGCCGGGTGGCGACCCGCCGAAGAGGCGTTGCGCTGGTGGGAGCTGTACGCCACGGTGAAGTGGGGCCTGATCTGCGCGTTCCAGGCCAACCGGCACCTCGACGGCATCGAACGGTCCGTCGAGCTCGCCGCGATCGGACGGCGAAGTGCCGAACAGGAATTCGACGCCCTGCTCGATCTCGGAATCGTGTCGCCCGAGGTGGTGCCGGACCCGTTGAGCGTCGAAACCTCCGGCCCCGATGAGGAGCCGCACGGCTCGCCGTCGTCGCTCGAGTTGCTCGAAGCGCTCGGTGGATTCCTCCGCTCCGATGCCGTGACGTCCGAGATGTCACCGCAGGTCAAGTTCCACACGCGGGTCGCCGGCAACGTCGTGGATGTCGTCCGACGCCAGGTCCTGCTCGGGCCCATCCACGCCGCGGAGAGCGCGCAACGATTGGCCGCCCTGGGCGTCACCGATCAGCGAGCACTGTGCGACGCCCTGCGATCCGGCGAACTCGACGGCACCGACGAGAAGGTGCGTGCCGCGGTCGCGGCCGACGTGCGGGCGCGGTTGGTGGTCGCCAATCCGAAGTACTTCGCGGTCCCGCACCCGTGACATGACCACACGACAGCCGATCACCAACGAGAAGGATTCACCGTGGATTTCGCACTGCCCGAGTCGCTGAGCGACTACCTGGATGAACTCGACGCCTTCATCGAGGCGGAGATCAAGCCTCTCGAGCAGGCCGACGACAACATCCGGTTCTTCGACCACCGGCGTGAGGACTCGCGCACGTACTGGGAACGCGGTGGGTTGCCGAACGCCGAGTGGGAAGCGCTGCTTGGCGAGGCACGGCGGCGGGCCGACGCCGCGGGACACTTCCGGTATCCGTTCCCCGAGGAGTTCGGCGGGCGCGACGGATCGAATCTCGCCATGGCGATCATCCGCGAGCATCTCGCGTCGAAAGGGCTGGGCCTGCACTGCGATCTGCAGAACGAACATGCCATCGTCGGCAACAATATCGGGCTCCTGCTGATGCTGGAGTACGGCACCCCCGAGCAGCAGGAGGAGTGGGTCGAGGGTCTGGCGGCCGGCACCAAGTTCTTCGCGTTCGGGATCACCGAACCGGAGCACGGCTCCGATGCGACGTACATGGAGACGACCGCTGTCCGCGACGGTGACGACTGGATCATCAACGGCGAGAAGACCTGGAACACCGGAATACACGCCGCCCACCGCGACATCGTCTTTGCCCGTACGAGTGGAGAACCCGGTGACGCACGCGGTATCACCGCGTTCCTCGTCGACCCGCAGGCGCCCGGCTTCCGCGTCGAGGAGTACCTCTGGACGTTCAACATGCCCACCGATCACGCCCACATCTCCCTGCGCGACGTGCGAGTCCCGAACTCGGCCGTGTTCGGGGCGGAGGGTGCCGGCCTGCAGGTGGTGCAGCACTTCTTCAACGAGAACCGGATTCGGCAGGCGGCGTCGAGTCTCGGTGCCGCGCAGTACTGCGTGAACCGGGCGGTCGAGTACGCCAACGAGAGGGCTCCGTTCGGTAAGAAGCTCTCGACCAACCAGGCGATCCAGTTCCCGCTCGTCGATCTGCACACTCGGTGTGCGATGGTGCGTGCGCTCATCCGGGAGACGGCCTGGAAGATGGACACCCACGGCAACTTCGCCGCCTCGGCCGAGGTCTCGATGTGCAACTACCAGGCCAACCGGCTGTGTTGCGACGCCGCCGACCAGGCGATGCAGGTGTTCGGCGGACGCGGGTACTCGCGGCATGAACCGTTCGAGCACATCTACCGTCACCACCGGCGCTATCGCATCACCGAGGGCGCCGACGAGATCCAGATGCGGCGCGTCGCCGGATACCTGTTCGGTTTCATGTCCGGCAAGGCTCCCAAGGGTGTGCGCACGTCCTGAGTAGGCTGGGCCGTATGCCAGATCATGTGCGAACCGTGTCGGACGAGGTGAGCCGGCCATGATCGCAGTCATCGTCATCGTCGTGACCGTGGTGGTTGCGCTGTTCATCCTCGGTGGGGCCGCGTGGTTCGCCTACGACTCCGACAAACGGGTGCGCCGGTTTGCCCGGTCCACCGATCTCATCCCCGGCCGGCCGGGCCGCGCACCGGAGAGCTGGACCACCGACAACACCCTAGAGGCGTTGCTGCACCGGCGTATCCGCTACGCGATCGCCGACGTGCACGCCAATCCCGCCATTCCGCACGACGATGAACTCGTGTCGGCGCGGGACCGGCTGGACGACGCGGTCTTCGAACTCGACGATCGCCTCATCGCGGCCGCCGACACCGGCGGCGACGCAGCCGTCGAGATCCTCGACAGTGCCGAATCGGCGGTCAAGGCCCTCGAAGAGCTACCGAAGAAGCTGTGGGAGGCGCCGAAGTCGGATCAACTCGCCGACCTGGATCGCGTGACGCGGGTCCTGTCGCGCGGCTGACGCTCAGATGACCACCGGACGCGGAGGCGGCTCCGGATCGGGCGGTCCTGGTTGGGGATCGGGCGGCGGCGTGGGCGTCGGGAAAGGCGGTTCCGGCGGAGGCTCGGGGATCGGCTCCGGCACCGGAACCGGGTCCGGAGGCGGCGGGGGCTGAGGTACCGGCTGATTCCCACGCGTGGGGTCCGTTACTGTCGGGTCCGATTCCGGGCGGTCCATGGGGACTCCTCTCGACGTACGCGTCCGGTGTCCTTGTTCCGACGCTACGCCCGCACCTGCGGTCCGGCCACCGGGCTGCTCAAGCCTCGGTGAGATCCAGCAGCTTTCGGACCGTACGCAGGTTGCGGCCGGTTCCCTGCACACCCAGACCCCGGGCGATCGCGGGCGCGGTGAGCTTCGATCGGCCCGCACCCTCGGCGTATCGGATGTGGAGATCGGAGCCGATCACCTGCCGGACATCGCCGCCGAACTCCTTCTCTTCGAACGCCGCCACCTTGTCGGCGTCCGGTCGGGCGACGAGAAAGTAGATGTAGGAGTATTTGTCGTCGACGATCTCGAACGGGTGCGCGTCGAGCGCGGCACTCACTTCGGCGGGGGTGCGGCTGATGACCTCGCGGAAGAAGCCGTAGCGCTCTTCGATCACGGCCTCGAGCGCACGGTCGAACTCGGTGGGATCACCTGGTGGTGAACAGAGGAGATTGCCCGACGCGATGTACGTCGAGACGTCCGTGGCCCCGAGTTCGGTTGCGATCTCCCGCAGTTCGGCCATCGGCAGCATGGCGCCGCCGACGTTGACCGCTCGGATGAGAACGATGCGCGTCGTCTCTGATTCACTCACCGGTCCATGATGGCAGGTCTCACAACTTGGACAGGTCGGTGCGCGCCAGCATCACGTTGTAGTCGTCCCAGCGGGACACCACGAAGTACAGATTCTTGCCGCTCGAGCGGGGGTGGATGTACGGCGTGTACAAACCGCTCGAGTGCGCGCTGGGGATCAGGACGCGCTCGCCGCTCCACGGGCCGACCGGGGTGGGGGACGTGCGCATCATGATCGTGCCGGCACGTTCGGTGAGCATCACGAACTTCTTCAGGTAAGCGTTGTAGGCCACCGACATCTCGCTGACCGGCAACCCGACGATCGGGGCGGCGTCGGCCGGATTCGGCGACCATCCATCACCGCCCCGGAAGTACTGGTAGCGGCTGAGATTCAGGATGTCGCCGGGCCGGAAGCGGGCCACGAACGCCGATCCGTGCCGACCGTTCGGCGTGCCGTACTGATAGATGTACTCCCCGCTGCGCAGAAACGCGCCCATCTGGAACCGGCTGTGACCGCGCGCGATCTGCGGAACGCCGGGTACGGTGAGGTCGAGGTTCACGCGGATCGTGTTGTTGTCGACGGTCCAGGTCTGACCGTTGTTGCGCGACACCGCGATCGCCGAGTAGTTGGTGCTCCAGCGTCCCGGTCCCAGCCACTTGTGGATCGACATGAAGCTCAGGAACTGGATGCCGTTGACCGAGATGCCGCCGGTCGGGATGCGTCCCACCTCGGTGTTGCGGACGCCGATCGCGTTGAACATCGGTTGTGAATAGGTGGGATGTGCGGGTGTCACCGAGGCGCCGGAACGGACGGCTCCGGGTATCGCGGTCGGGAAGCGGATGGCCTTGTCGAGATTCGAGTTCGCATCGCTGCGGAGCATCGTGTTGTGCCGCCAGACCATCTGACCGGCGCACCTGCCCCAGGTGTCGCCGAAAGCCATGAGGATCTGGCCGGAGCCGTTCTCCCACGGGACGCCGACATCGGTGGCCGTGATCCCGAAGCGGGTGTCCGTGCGTTCGGGGCTCCGTGGACCGGTGACCCAGGAGACGGCGGTCGTCGCGCCCTTGAGCTTCGGCAATGGTCCCTGCGGTTTCTTGCCGCCGGCGCGGTAGCTGCCGAAATCGGCACTGCCCCAGCCCAGGTCGCTGGATCCGGTGCTGCCCGTGCTGCCGACGTCGCCGCCGGTGATGCCGGTGACGTTGCAGACCGCCGCGCCGGCCGGTGGGGCCGCCGAGAGAAGGCCCGCGGCGAGTCCGATGGTGAGGCCGCCGATCACGAGAGTGCGGCGCGCAGGCGAGAGCGGGCGCAGGCGCACGCGGCTGCGTCGGGACATGCGGACCCCCTGTGACTACTGGTTGTTGCCAGTGTTGCAGAAGTAGCCGGTCCGACCGGTGGAGGTGGCCGAAGCTTGACCGGGATGTGACCCTTCGATTCGCCCTGCAGCCTTCCCGGCTGCTCAGGCGGCAGGTTCAGTGCCGGGTGGCGACCGCGAACGCGCGCCGGAACGGGAGGAGCGTGCCCCATTCGTGGCGCGGGTACGCCTCGGCGAGGCGGCGTTTGAGTTCGGTGACGAACTGTTCACGCAGGTCGGCGGGCAGGGCCTGGATGTAGGGCCGGATCCCGCCACCGGCGATCCAGTCGAAGACCGGATCGTCGCCGGCGAGGACGTGCAGGTAGGTGGTTTCCCAGGCGTTGACGCGGAAACCGTGATCGAAGAAGAACCTCAGGTAGTCCTCGGCGTCCAGGCGGGGGAAGGGGCGGACGTCGCTCAGCGACTCCGCGAACGGTTCGGTGGCGGCGAGCTCGGCCAGTACCGTGCGGAACGGGGCGTCGTGGCCGTTGGGCACCTGGATCGCGAAGGCGCCGCCGTCGGAGAGATGGCCCAGGAGGCGGTCGATGACGCCGAACTGATCGGGCACCCACTGGAACATCGCGTTGGAGATCATCAGATCGTACGGGCGGTGCGGTGCCCACTCGACCACGTCGGCGACGTCGAAGTTCGCGCGAGGATCGAAGTTGTCAGTGATGGCGCGGTCGACCATCGCGGCGGATTCGTCGATGCCGAGGATCTCGGCGGACGGCCACTGAGCGCGCAGATGTTTGGTCAGGTGCCCCGGACCGCAGCCCAGATCGACGATCGTCGTCGGGTTGGTGGGAATCTGCGCGATCAGGTCGAGGAAGGGCCTCGCCCGGTCGTCGGCGAATTGCAGATAGCGTGCTGGATCCCAGACAGCCATGTGTCCACCCTAGGGGTCGGCGGTGGTCGTGTCAGCAAGAAGACGGCTTCGGCGCAGCATGGTTCGGGATGTGAGCGGTCTGGGGAGCCGTCACGCCGCTGACGTAGGCTTCCCTGCGTGACAGATCCCGTGAACCCCGCTCTCGAGAACCCGACCGGCGCCGATGGCATGGCGGTCGTGGAGATCTCCACCGACGGCGCCTGCCTCGGGAACCCGGGCCCCGGCGGATGGGGTGCGGTGCTCCGGTACAAGGGCAGCGAGAAGCGGATCTCCGGGTCGGAACCCGACACCACGAACAACAAGATGGAGCTCACCGCGGCGATCGAGGGTCTCGCAGCGCTGACCAGGCCGTCGAAGGTGATCATCTACACCGACTCCACCTATGTGCGGAACGGCATCATGAAGTGGGTGGCCGGCTGGCAGGCCAACGGCTGGAAGACCAGGGACAAGAAGCCGGTGAAGAACGCCGACCTATGGCGCCGCCTCATCGAGGAGGAGGAGCGTCACGAGGTGGAGTGGCGCTGGGTGAAGGGCCACGCAGGGGACCACTTCAACGAGATCGCCGACGAACTCGCCACCACCGCGGCGCGGGCGGTCTCCCGATGACCGCGGGGGCAGGGCGCCTCCATTCCGGTGGCGATCGAACCGAACCACGACGAGCACCTCGTCGCCGCCGTCGAGCGCGCCGGCGGCAAGATCGTCGGTCTGGACGAGGCGCGGGTGCTGGTCTGGATCGGACTGCCCGACGACTTCCCCGAGCTGCCGGATGCCGTCGAATGGGTGGCGCTGGAGTCGGCGGGCATCGAGGACTTCTTCGACGCCGGGATCGTCGACGACCGTCGGGTCTGGACCAACGCCTCCGGCTTCTACGCCGAGAACGTCGCCGAGCATGCGCTGGCACTGCTCCTCGCCGGGCTGCGCCAGATCAACACCGCCGTCACCCGGCACTGGGACAAGGAACGGATCGACACATCGGTGCGGTCGCTGCGCGGCTCGACGGTTGCCATCGTCGGAGCGGGCGGCATCGGTGCATCCCTGGGGCCGCGGCTGAAGGCGTGCGGTGCGCGTGTGATCGCGGTGAACCGGTCGGGCCGCGACGTGCCGGGGGCCGATGAGGTACGACGCTCCACCGAACTCGACGCGGTGTGGGCCTCGACCGACCACGTGGTGCTGGCCGCACCGGCAACCGCGGAGACGCGGCACATGATCGACGCCGAAAGCCTTGCGGCACTTCCGAATCACGCATGGATCGTAAACATCGCACGGGGTCCGCTGGTCGACGAGGAGGCGTTGTACGACGCACTCGTCGCCGGCGAGATCGCCGGGGCGGCGCTCGACGTGACCGACCCGGAGCCGCCGGCGGCGGACCATCCGCTGTGGTCGTTGCCGAACGTCATCATCACGCCGCATGTCGCGAATCCCGCGTCGGGTCTGACGCGCGAATTCGCGCCGTGGCTGGCGAAGAATCTCCGCCGGTTCGCGGCGGGCGACGAGCTGATCTCCGTGGTCACCCCCGGCCGGGAGTACTGATCCGGGCGACTTTCTAGAACACGTTCTCGTTTTCTGGCGGTTCGTGGCAAGGTCGGGGAGTGATTCTCGACAGATTCCGAATCGATGACCACGTCGCCGTCGTCACCGGTGCCGGTCGCGGGCTGGGCGCGGCGATCGCCGTGGCCTTCGCGCAGGCGGGCGCTGACGTGGTGATCGCGGCACGTAGCGAATTCGACCTCGACCAGGTGGCGGGACAGATCGCCGACGCCGGGCGCCGGGCGCACGTCGTCCCGGTGGACCTCAGCAACGCCGACGCCACGGCCGCCCTCGCGCAGACCGCGGTCGACGAGTTCGGGCGCCTCGACACGGTCGTCAACAACGTGGGCGGTGCGATGCCGCGCCCGCTGCTCGACACGACTCCCAAACACCTGGTCGACGCCTTCGACTTCAATGTGGCCAATGCTCACGCTCTCGTCGTGGCCGGGGCGAAGCAGATGCTCGCGACGACGGGTCACGGCTCGATCATCAACATCACCTCGGCCGTCGGCCGGGTGCCGGGCCGTGCGTACGCGGCCTACGGCACCGCGAAAGCTGCTCTCGCGCATTACACGAGGATCGCCGCGATGGACCTCAACCCGAAGATCCGGGTGAACGGTATCGCGCCCGGCGCGATCCTCACGTCGTCCCTGGAGATCGTCGCCGGCAACGACGAGATGCGTACCGCCGTCGAGAACGCCACCCCGATGCACCGGCTCGGCGAACCCGAGGACATCGCCGCCGCCGCGCTCTACCTCGCCTCACCGGCGGGTGCCTACGTGACCGGCAAGATCCTCGAGGTCGACGGCGGGATCATCGCACCCAACCTGGACCTGCCGATCCCGGATCTGTAGTCGAGGTTTCGACGGGGCTCAACCAGCAGTGGTAGGGGCTCAACCAGCAGTGGTAGGGGCTCAACCGGCAGTGGTAGGGGCTCAACCGGCAGTGGTACGGGCTCAACAGCCGTCAGGGGCGGATGTTCCGGGCGGCCTGCTCGACGATGGTCGCGATCCGTCTGGACTTGGTCTCCGGCCTCTTCGCCAGTGCGATCTGGCCGAGACCCTGCTTGCGGGCGCTGAGCGGGAAGGCATTCCAGTTGGCGCGCGCCACCGGGTCGGCGTCGAGGGCGGCGGCGAGTTCAGGGGACTCGATCCCGGCCTCGGCGTCGTCGAAGATGGACCACAGGCCACGTGCCTTCGCGTCGTCGACGACCGCCTGGCCGGCCGGTTGCATGCGTCCGGACTCGACGAGGTCGGCGATCCGCGCCTTGTTCGACGCCGCCCACGGGCTGTTGCGGCCGCGCCGGGTGAACCACAAGCCGCGCCGGGCCTCGTCGAAGACGCGGCTGTGGCCGTCGATCCAGCCCCAGCAGAGCGCTTCCCGGACCGTCTCGTCGTAGTCGAGCGGCTCGCGTCCGGAACCCTTGCGCCAAAACACCAGCCATACACCTGACGAGGTCCGATGGTTGTCGCGCAACCACTCTCGCCAGTCATCGACGGTGTCGAGAACGAGCTGAGGCGCGCCCGGATCGGCCATGCGTTCACCCTAATCGCGGACGGTCGGTCTCGGTACAGTTGGGCTGTGACCGGCATTCTCGAGTTCGCGAGCAACAACTGGTGGCTGATCTTTCCCATCGGTGGAGTCGTCGGTGGCTGGGCCGGGTCGATCGCCAAGTACAACGAGAAGCGGCGCAAGGACAAGATCGAGCTCGCCCGGATCAAAGCGGCCGCACAGACCGAGCAGCTGAAGCTGACCACGACGTCCGCCGAGCAGCTGCGCAAGACGCTGAAACAGCACGATGCGCTCAACGAGAAGTGGTTCGCCTACGAAGTCGACCTGGCCACGCTGATCGAGTACCCCCTGATGACCGACATGCGGGAACCGCTCACCCTCGCCTTTCATCGTGCGCGAGTCCACGCGGACGACCTGCGTCCGGACGCTCCACGTCCCGGTGACACCGAGTCGACGATCGCACCGGCCGACTTCGCCGACTACCGGGAGGCGGTCGGCGACTACGCCGCGGCCTTCGACGCCGCCGAACGCGAGGCACGCCGCCGCAAGCAGGCCGGTTTCTCGCCGATCGAACGGGAAGCCCTCGACCGCGCCCGCAAGCTCATCAGCGTCGCCTCCGACTCGGGTGCCACCGCTGCGGAACGCCAGGCCGCCTACAAGAAGGCGCGCGCCGAGCTCGACGGACTCATCGACGTCCCGCCGCCGGCGGCCGAACGGCTCGAGCGCCAGATCGCCGGTGCGCTCGAGCGGGGTCGTGGGGACTGAGGTTCCCGTTCTGTGTGCATGAAAGCGGGAAGTCGCGGGACATCGTGGCGGACATTCGGTCCGGGACGGTTCAGTTCCTGAGCAATCGCGAATGTCCTCGGGCTCAAGGCTTTCGGGTCTTGGTGAGTCCGATGAGTGCGGCGCATTGCAGTTCAATGGGTGACAGGTCGGCGAGTGACATACCCCGGTCGTCGGGCGATTCGGGTCGGTGGTCGATGACTTCGCGCATGTGTAGGCGTGGGTGATCGCCGGACGCCTCGTCGGGTCCGTAGATCTCGGTACGCACGTGTTGTAGGTGTTCGGCGAATCGTCCGGGTATATCAGGTGCCCGGTTGATGCGTTCGGGGTTGGGTGGAGCACCGGGTTCGGCATTCAGCTGCCAGGTGCAGCGGCCTTCGTCGGGTCCTTCGCGGACCATGCGGGTGGTGTAGTCACCGGGCTTGTCGCTGACCATTCGGTTGTGTTTCGGGCACGCCGGGGCGAGGTCGACGATGTCGGTCAGCCCGCCCAGGCCCCAGTCGAGTTGGGCGTGATGCATTTCCACATACGCCGCGGACAGGTCGCAGCCGGGTGTGGAGCAGACGTGACCGTCGGGGCGGGCGAAGGAGACCAGGCGTTGTTCGCGGGTGGCTAGACGTTTCCCGCGCCCGAAGTACAACGGGATCGCGGTGGCGTCTTTGAACACCGTCAGCCAGGGTTGGGCGTCGGCGGCCATCGTGATCAGGTCGGGGATGGGGATGAGGGTGCCGGTGGCGGTGGTGGCGAACCCGGCTTCACGTATCAGATCGGTCAGATCGGCCTTGACGATCATCTGCACAGGCAGCCCACGGTGACTCTTGCCGAGCATGCCGTCCTCGAACACCGCTGTCAGCAGCGCGTTGAACGCATCGTGGTTCAACTGCGCGGGGCTGCGGTCATCGCGCTCGGCCGCGGCGGCCACCTGGTCGGGGTCGGCGTTCTCGATCGAGCCGTGGGGTGAATCGGGATCGGTGGGGTTGTTCATGCCGGGTTTGGCCCACACCGCGAGGAACATGCTGATGCGCGCGAGGAGTTCGGGGGTGAGGGTGGCGGTGAGTTGGGCGGTGCCGTCGGCGCGTTGGCGGTTGACCCACAGTTGGCGGCGTCGCTGGCGATCCGAATCGTCGGTCAGGATGCCGTCGGGATCGAGTTGCGCCAGAAGCCGTGCGCCGAGCGCGGTGATGTCGGCGGGGGTGTGGTCGACAGCGATCTCGGCCATCTGGCGTTCGGCGGCGACCTGCATATCGTGTGGGGTGGCGTGGGGGATCTGGTCGAGGACCTCCATCACCGCGTGCACGTGCGCGGACCCGACGCGGCCGTCGGCGAAGGCCTTGGCCAGGGTGGGGTGGGCGGGTTCGAGGGGTTCGCCGGTGGTGAGGTCGGGAAAGGTTGCAGTGGCCCGAGTTTGTTTGAGTCGTTTGCCCGGGTAGGCGATGCGCAAGCGGTGGGTCATGAACTGGATGACACTGCGATGACCGGTCTTACGTGGCAGATCACGTTCGGTGGCTTCGACGACCTGACGGTCACCGGCGAAACTCAGTCGCGCGATCGCGCGTTCGGTCTCGGCGGCGACATCGACCAGCTCGGCATCCGGACACTGTGCCAGGCTCGCCGTCTGCAGTTGATCGATGAGGGTGTGGATCTGACCGATCAACGCGGCGGGGTTGGACGGTGGCGGTGTGGTGGTGCCATCGTGCAGTGCGTGATCGGCCATGGTCACCCCCCGGAGACATTGACTCGAATGTGTGTTCGATAACTCGACAGTACCCGCAGTTCGACTACCTCGCAACGACTTTCGGTACTTGGCTTCGTCGCGTGACTTGTCGGTGGGGTCTGGTAGAGGGCGGTGGGCGGGGGCTTCGACGCGGTGCCTCGCTGCGCTCGGTACCGGCTCAGCCGGCGGGGTGGATGCCGGGGGCTTCGCTCGGTACCGGCTCAGCCGGCGGGGTGGATGCCGGGGGCTTCGCTCGGTACCGGCTCAGCCGGCGGGGCGGGGTGGATGCCGGGGCTTCGACGCGGTGCCTCGCTGCGCTCGGTACCGGCTCAGCCGGCGGGGGCTGTCGACTCAGCCCGCCTCGAGCGCACCGGTGAACTGGCTCTCGTAGAGACGGCAGTACGCACCGCGGGCGGCGAGGAGTTCCTCGTGGTTGCCCTGCTCGACGATGTGGCCGTTCTCCATCACCACGATCACGTCGGCGTCGCGCACCGTCGAGAGTCGGTGTGCGATCACGAAACTCGTGCGATCGGTACGCAGGTTGGCCATCGCCTTCTGGATGAGCAGCTCGGTGCGGGTGTCGACGGAACTGGTCGCCTCGTCGAGGATGAGGATCGTGGGCTTGGCGAGGAACGCCCGGGCGATCGTGATGAGCTGCCGCTCACCGGCGCTCACGCCGCCCCCCTCGTCGTCGAGGACGGTCTCGTAACCGTCGGGAAGGGTGCGGACGAAGTGGTCGACGTGGCTCATCCGCGCGGCCTCGAGCACCTCCTCGCGGGACGCAGCCGGGTCGCCGTAGGCGATGTTGTCGTAGATGGTCCCGCCGAACAGCCAGGAGTCCTGCAAGACCATCCCGGTCCGCTCACGCAGGTCGTCGCGGGTCATCTCGGCCGAGTCCCCGCCGTCGACGCGGATGGTTCCGGAGTCGACGTCGTAGAACCGCATGATCAGGTTGACCAGCGTGGTCTTGCCCGCGCCGGTCGGCCCGACGATGGCCACCATGTGCCCGGGCCGGGCCGTCAGGGTGAGGTTCTCGATGAGCGGCTTGTCCTCGACATAGCGGAACGAGACGTCGTCGAACTCGATGAGACCGTTGTCGACCTCGGGGGACTTCGGGTTCGCCGCGTCCGGGGTCTGCTCCTCGGCGTCGAGGATGTCGAAGATCCGTTCGGCCGAGGCCACGCCGCTCTGCATCAGGTTGATCATCGACCCGATCTGGGTCAGCGGCTGCGTGAACTGACGCGAGTACTGGATGAATGCCTGCACCTCGCCGAGGCTCAGGGAACCCGACGCCACCCGCAGACCACCGACGACGGCGACAGCCACGTAGTTGAGGTTCCCGAGGAACATGATGGTCGGCATGATGACGCCGGAGATGAACTGCGCGCGCCAACTCGACTCGTACAGCTTCTCGTTGCGCTCGTCGAAGGTCGCCTCGATCTCGCGCTGACGCCCGAATGCAGTCACCAGCTCGTGACCGGTGAAGGCCTCCTCGACCTGGGCGTTCAGTGCCCCGGTCGATGCCCACTGCGCGGAGAAGTGCGGCTTGGAACGCTTCGCGATGACGGCGGTGGCGAGGACCGCCAGCGGGACCGTCGCCACCGCGATCAGCGCGAGCAACGGCGAGATCCAGATCATCATCACCAGCAGTGCGATCACCGTCAGCGCCGAGTTCACGAACTGGGCGATGGTCTGCTGCAGGCTCTGCGAGAGGTTGTCGAGGTCGTTGGTGACCCGGCTGAGCAGCTCACCCCGCGGCATCGTGTCGTAATAGCGCAGGGGCAGACGGTGGACCTTCTCCTCGACCTGGGCACGGAGCTCCCGGATGGTCTCCACGACGACGATGTTCAGCAGATAGGCGGCCAGCCAGCCCAGTCCCGACGCCACGACGTACATCACGAACGTGATGAAGAGGACTCGGCCGACGTCGCCGAAATCGACTCCGACGCCGGGTGTCACGTCCATCGACGACACCATGTCGGCGAACGTGTCGTCACCGCTTGCACGCAGGCCCGCGACCGCCTGGTCCTTCGTCTGGCCCGCGGGCAGCATCCGGCCGATGACCCCGTTGAAGACGAGGTCGGTGGCGTGCCCGAGAACGCGCGGGGCGATGGCCAGCAGGACGACCGAACCCACGATCGAGGAGAGCGTGACCGTTATCAGGCCCCGGTACGAACCGAGTTGGGCGACAACTCGTCTGATCGACGGCCAGAACGAGCGCGGCTTGGACTCGGGGCTGCCGGCCGCCGGTGGCCCACCTGGGCGGGTCATGCGCGCTCCTCCATGGCCATCTGCGATTCGGCGATCTCGGCGTAGGTGGGACACGAGGCCAGCAGGTCGTCATGTGTGCCGATGCCCACGATGCGTCCGCGGTCGAGGACGACGATCTGCTCGGCGTCGACGATGGTCGAGACGCGTTGGGCGACGACGATCACCGAAGCGTCCCGGGTGGCCGGGCGCAGGGCCGCGCGCAGTCTGGCGTCAGTGGTGAGGTCGAGGGCCGAGAACGAGTCGTCGAACAGATAGATGGCGGGACGCCGGACGAGAGCTCGGGCGATCGCCAGCCGCTGCCGCTGCCCGCCGGAGACCGTGGTGCCGCCCTGCGACACCTTCGTGTCGAGGCCGTCGGGCATCGCCGAGACGAACTCGTCGGCCTGCGCGATGCGCAGCGCCTCCCAGATCTCGTCGTCGGTCGCGTCGGCCTTGCCGTGCAGGATGTTGGAACGGATGGTTCCGGAGAACAGGTACGGCCGTTGCGGTACGAGACCGACCACCGCCCTCAGCTCGTCGGGATCAAGACGTTTGACGTCGGTGCCGCCGACCCTGACCTCCCCGGCGGTCGCGTCGATGAGTCGGGGGACGAGTCCCAGGAGCGTCGTCTTGCCCGAACCGGTCGACCCGACGATGGCGGTCGTGGTCCCGGGCGTCACGCCGAAGCTGATGCCGCTCAGCACCGGATCATCGGCGCCGGGGTAGCGGAACTCGGCGTCGTCGAACCGCACGGTGCCCGGATGGCCGGCGAAACCGACCGGATCGGTCGTCGGATGCACCGAGGTCTCGGTGTCGAGGACCTCGGAGATGCGCTCGGCGCAGACCGCGGCGCGCGGCGCCATCATGGCCAGGAACGACGCCATCATCACCGACATCAGGATCTGCATGACGTAGGTCATCAGCGCGGTGAGCGCGCCGATCTCGACGGTGCCGTCGGAGACGGCGTGCCCGCCGAACCAGATGACCGCGACGATCGTGACATTGGTGATCACCATGACCAGCGGGAACATCAGGGCCATCAGCTTGCCGACCCGCAGGGTGGCGTCGGCGAGGCGGTCGTTGGCGACGGCGAAGCGCTGCCGCTCGTGGTCCTCCCGCACGAAGGCGCGCACGACGCGGATGCCGGTGATCTGTTCGCGCAGAACCCGGTTCACCGCGTCGATGCGCTCCTGCATCGAGCGGAAACCGGGGATCATGCGGGCGATGACGAGCCCCATCGACAGGCCGAGGACCGGCACGGCCACCGCGATGACCCACCACAGTGCGGGGGCCTCGCGGATGCCCATGATGATCCCGCCGACGCACATGATCGGCGCCATCACGAGGATCGCGCTGCTCATGACGATCAGCATCTGTACCTGCTGGACGTCGTTGGTGGTGCGCGTGATCAACGACGGTGCGCCGAAGGTGCCGACCTCGCGGGCGGAGAACGAGTTCACCCGGTGCAGCAGGTCGCCGCGGATGTCGCGGCCCGCGCCGAGGGCGGCCCGGGCGCCGAAGAACTGCGCGATGACCGTGGCGACCACCTGCACGATGCTCACCAGGAGCATCCAGCCACCGATCCGCAGGATGTAGCCGGTGTCGCCGGTCGCCACACCGTTGTCGATGATGTCGGCGTTGAGACTCGGCAGGTACAGCATCGCCGCGGTCGCCAGTAGCTGCAGCGACACCACCATGACGATGTTGATGCGGTACCGCTGCAGGTACGTGCGGATGAGTCGGGTCAGCATCCCGGCGCCGGGAGCGTAGCGAGCGGGCCGAGGTCATGGCCCGGCGCCGGGAGCGTAGCCCGCGTGGCGAGCGGGGCGGAGGTCACTGCGATCACCTGCGTCAGACTAGTTGCCCCGGCTAAGTGAGGTGCGTCGGTCTCCGTCGATCAACCGCCGAACAGCGCGACGGCCGCCTCCCCGGTGTGGGTGAGGTAGGTGAACGACTCCTGGAAGTAGAGGTTCACGACGTCGGCGTCGTGGGAGTCGTAGCCGATCGAGACGTCCTGCCCGATCGTCAGCTCGAAGTCGCCACCACGGGTGCTCATGACGAACGCGCCACGGATGGCGGGCGCCCACACGATGTCGCCGGTGACCAGCCGCTTGATGTGGTCGCGGATCGGGTAGCCGTGGTTGGACGTCTCGTTGACCTGCGTGTACACCTCCGCCGACATGGCGACCGAGTACGGCCCGTCGACCGAGGCGAGTCGCAACGTGGTCAGTGCCTGGCTGACGGCCTCGGGGTAGTCGCGGACGTCCTCGGGCAGCTGGATCGGGGTCGCCGTGGCCTCGGAGCGGATACCGGCGATCGAGGCAGCCGCGTAGCCCTCGAAGATCGCCCGGTCCTCGGCGAGCGCGAGCTGGCGCGCGGCCTCGACGACCGGATCCCAGTCGGAGTCCTGGGCGCCGCGGTCCACATCGTCGATGGCCTCACGGGAGACGGTGAACGGCACCTTCAACTCGACCAGCGACTGTGTGCGCCGGATGAACGCCTGGATGCCGTCGGCCGGCGAGTCGATCTTGCTGCGATGGCCCAGGGTGACCGCCGCGGTGTCCTGACCCATCGGCCCCTTCACGTCGACGAGTCGACGGCCCGCGATGTTCCGCTTGAACGACCGGGTCGCCTCCTCCTCGATCTCCGCCCAGGCTGCCTCGGAGATGGGCGCGAGTTCGCGGTGCAGGTTGTTCATGGTGGCCTCCTGATGCGGTGGTGTCGGGCGGTGGGTCTGTCTGCAGGGACTGGTTCCCGGGGGGACTAGCGTAGGGAGCCGATCCCCAGGGAACCGTCGCCGCGGCGGGGCGGGACCTGGGCGGCGGGTTCGGATGTCTGGGGTGCGGGCGGCAGATCCTCGAGGAAGTCGATGGTCGGGGTGAAGAACTGCGCACCGGTGACGGCGGTGGTGAAGTCGAGAAGGCGGTCGTAGGTCCCCGGCGGATCGCCGATGAACATCTTGCGCAGCATCTCCTCGGTGACGTCGGGTCCGGCGGAGTAGGCGATGTAGAAGGTGCCGTTCTCGCCGGCCCCGGAGACGTCGCCGTAGGGCATGTTGTCGCGGACGACGTCGATCTCCTCGCCGTTCTCGTCCTCGACCTTGTTGAGCGCGATGTGGGAGTTCGCCGGCTTCACGTCGTCGGACATCTCCACGTTGTCGAGCTTGGTCCGCCCGATCGCGGCTTCCTGTTCACCCGTGCTCAGCCCGTTCCACGACGAGAGGTCATGGACATAGCGCTGGATCGCGACGTAACTGCCGCCGGCGAAGTCGGGGTCCTCGTCGCCGACGGTGATCGCCTCGACCGCGGCCTGCCCGACCGGATTCTCGGTGCCGTCGACGAAACCGATGAGGTCGCGTAGGTCGAAATAGCGGAAGCCGTGGACCTCGTCGACGACGGTCACCGCATCGCCGAGTGCGTCGGTGATCAGGCGGCCGAGTTCGAAGCACAGGTGCATCTGGTCGGACTTGATGTGCACCAGCAGATCGGCCGGGGTGGCCGGAGCCGTGTGGACGTCGCCCTCATAGGGCACGAACGGACGCAGCGCACGGGGACGGGGGCCGTCGAACAACCGGTCCCACGCGTCCGAACCGATCGAGACGATGCCGGCCAGCGCCGCCTCCGGGGCACGCGAGGACACCGCGTTGTTCAGTCCCGGGATCTCCGCCAGCACATCGCGGACCGTGTCCTCACCACCGTCGTCGATGGTGAGGACGAGAAAGATCGCCGACTTGGTCTTTCGCGTCAGGATCGTCTGCGGCACCGGCACGCCCATTACCCTAGCCCACGCATATCCGAAACGGGATCGCGGATGGGGTCGCGAAAAAGTAGGGCAGGCAGCCCTTTTCGTAGACGTGTCGGCACCCGGTCGAGGGCCGGGGTCAGCTGCGCGCGACGGCCCGTCCGGCCGCTCGTCCGGAGAAGATGCACCCGCCCAGGAAGGTGCCCTCGAGAGCGTTGTAACCGTGCACACCGCCGCCCCCGAAGCCGGCGACCTCGCCGGCGGCGAACAGACCGTCGAACGCGCTGCCGTCGGGTCGCAGCACCTGGGAGTCGAGGTTCGTCTCGAGGCCGCCGAGGGTCTTCCGGGTGAGGATGTTGAGCCGCACCGCGATCAACGGACCGTGTGCGGGATCGAGGATGCGGTGGGGCTTGGCCACACGAACCATCTTGTCGCCGATGAACTGTCGCGCGTTGTTGATCGCCATCAGCTGGGCGTCCTTGGAGAACTTGTTGTCCACCTCGGCGTCGCGGGCGGAGATGACGCGTTCGATGTGGGCGAGATCGAGTTCGGGGCCGCGGGCGATCGCGTTCATGCCGCTGACCAATTCGGGCAGGTTGTCGGCGACCACGAAGTCGATACCGTTGCGCAGGAAGGCATCCACCGGACCGGAGGCGCCCTTGGCGAGGCGGCTCCTGGCGGCGAGCCGGAGATCCTTGGACGTGATGTCTGGGTTCTGCTCCGAACCCGACAGCATGAACTCCTTCTCGACGATGGACTGGGTGAGGATGAACCACGAGTAGTCGTGACCGGCGGCGAGGATCGCCTTCATCGTCGAGTTCGTGTCGAAGCCCGGGAAGTTCGGCGGCGCGAGGCGGTTGCCGTTGGCGTCGAGCCACAACGACGACGGGCCCGGGATGATCCGGATGGCGTGGTCCGGCCAGATCGGGTCCCAGTTGTGGATGCCCTCGGTGTAGTGCCACATGCGGTCCCGGTTGACGATGCTCGCGCCGGCGTCCTCGCTGATCCCCAGCATGCGTCCGTCGACGTGGGCCGGGACGCCGGAGATCATCGTCTTCGGTGCCGGTCCGAGACGGTCGACCGGCCAGTTCTTGCGGATGAGGTCGTGGTTGTGGCCGATCCCGCCGGAGGTCACGATGACCGCGCCGGCGCGGACCTCGAACTCGCCCGTCACATCGCGGTTCGACGCCTTGCCGCGCCCGAGGTCGGTCGGTGCGAGGGTCGCGCCCCGCACGCCAACGGCGACACCGTCTTCGACGATGAGTTCGTCGACGCGATGGCGGAACCGGAACTCGACCAGCCCGCGCTTCTCGGCCTCGACGACCGGTTCGGCGAAGATCCGCACGACCTCCGGCCCGGTGCCCCAGGTCAGGTGGAAGCGTGGCACGGAATTCCCGTGCCCGTCGGCGAAACCGCCCCCGCGTTCGGCCCAGCCGACGATCGGGGTGATGCGCAGCCCGAGATCGTGCAGATACTGCCGCTTCTCGGTGGCCGCGAAGTCGACGTACGCCCGGGCCCACTGCCGCGGCCAGTAGTCCTCGTCGTCACGGTCGAATCCGGCTGACCCCATCCAGTCCTGCAGGGCGAGGTCCGCGGAGTCGGAGATGCCGAGTCGGCGCTGCTCGGGGGTGTCGACCATGAAGAGTCCGCCCAGCGACCAGAATGCCTGTCCCCCAAGATTGTTGCGGTTCTCCTGATCGACGACGACCACCCGCCGGCCGGCCTTGGTGAGCTCGTATGTCGCGACCAGACCCGCCAGACCCGCACCGACGACCACCGCGTCGGCCACCTGCTCAGTCACGACAACTCCTCACCTCGTTCGATGTGCCGCTCGTCCCCACGAGAACTCGCGATCTCGAGAAGACATTAGCGCCGCGTCACACGGTGATGTCGGCGTACCGGTGGAACCACGGCGCGGCATCTTCGAGCGATGCGGCGAGGGCGAGGAGATCGCCGTCGGCGCCCAGCTTGCCGACGAACTGCACCCCGAGCGGCAGGCCGGTGTCGGTCCAGTGCAGGGGAACGCTGATCGCCGGACGCCCGGTCAGGTTCGCCAGCTGGGTGTAGGGAACCCAGTCGAGGTTCTCCTCGATGAGCTGGTCGACGATTCCCATCCGCGACATCACCCGGCCGACGCGGGCGCGAGCCGCGAGACGCGCTGCCCGCTGGAGGAGGGGTGGGGTCGTCATGGACCCGATCCTCGGTGGCGGTACGGCGAGGGTCGGGGTCAGCAGCAGGTCGTAATTCTGGTGGAAGCGTTCGAGCGCGAGGACGTGGTCGTTGACGTGATCGAGTGCCCGGAAGAGCGGCACGACCCCGGCCGCACGGCCGATCTCGGCGAGGGCGAGAGTGTCCGCCTCGAACTCGGAGTCACCGGCGCCGGACAGGCGTCGCGCCTCGTCGACCTGGGCCGCCGCCTTCGCGAACCAGATCTCGAGGAAGTCGCGGGCCAGTTCCGCGTCGTCGTGCGGCGGGTCCACCTCCTCGACGTGGTGCCCGAGTCCGGTGAGCACGCGTGTGGCGTGCTCGACGGCGGCGACCGCCTCGGGGTGTGGTGCGGGGTTGATCGCCGAACGGGTGGTGAACCCGATCCGCAGCAGTCGCGGCGGCGTGGCGATGCGGGTGGTGAAGGACTCGGTGTGGAGGGGAGCGGGATAGGTCGACGACGAGGTGGGGCCGATGATCGCGTCGTAGAGGGCGGCCGCGTCGCGCACGGTCCGGGTCACGACGCCCTCGACTCCCATCCCGAAGAGCGGTTCACCGGTGGCGGGGCCGAACGGCATCAGACCGCGCGAGGCCTTCAGGCCGACCAGGCCGTTGCACGCCGCCGGGATGCGGATGGATCCGCCGCCGTCGTTGGCCCCGGCCGCGGGCACGATGCCGGCGGCGACGGCGGCCGCGCTGCCACCGGACGAGCCGCCGGGGGTCACGTCGGGGTTCCACGGATTGCGCGCCGGGCCCCAGAGGACGGATTCGGTCTGTGCCTTGGCACCGAACTCCGGGGTGTTGGTCTTACCGAAGATGACCAGCCCGGCGTCGAGGAAGCGTTGGACGACCGTCGCGTGTTCGGTGGCCACGTGCCGGGCGAGTGACCGGGAGCCGCGCGTCGTCGGGTAGCCGCGGTAGTCCTGGGCGAGGTCCTTGATCAGGAACGGGACGCCGGCGAACGGTCCGTCGAGCTCGGTGTGCACCCGGCGGTCGGCCTCGGCTTCCATCGGGATGACGATGGCGTTCAGGTGGGGGTTCACCGTGGCGGCACGTGTCCGTGCCAGATCGAGGAGTTCGACTGCCGTGACCTCGCCCGAGGCGACGAGTCCGGCGAGTGCGGTGGCGTCGGCGCCGAGGTATTCACCCATGTCCACCGCCCTGACCCTAGTGATCGAGGCGTCGAATCGCGGGTGGTTGATCGACATGGCCGGCCCCGAAGCTCGTGGCAGATCTCTGTATCCGTTAACCACCCAAACGAATAACGGTGCGGTCGCGGCAATTTCATCCGTTCAGAGGGCAAAATCGGGCAAGGGTGCCGCGTATGGGCCATATGGGCTGCTCAGATCGCGGCAGATGTGAGATGTGCCACTGCCATCCGGGGTCACGAAGCACGTTCCAGCCTTTGCCGCGACGTTATCGTGCCGTTACACTTCACGACGACGGGTACCGCGCCGGACGGGGATCAATACAATCCCCCTCGTACCACTTCCGCAGTACCCGGTAGGCAAGACCCAGACAGCGGCCGACTCCGGCCGAGATCCAAAGGAAAACTGACGAATGCTGACTCGCGCCCGTAAGCGCCTCGTCGCCGGACTCGTGGCTCTCGTGGCCGTGTCAGGTGCCACGCTGGTCGCAGCTCCGCCGGCGTCCGCAGCCAATGGCTGCAACGTCGAGTATGTCCGCTCGAACGCCATGAACCGGACCGTGCCGGTGTGCATCGTCTCGGCGGGTGGCGGCGGACCGAAGCCGACGCTCTACCTCCTCGACGGACTCCGCGCCCCCAACAACAACAGCGGCTGGCTGATCAACACCGATGTCGCCCGCTACATGGCCGGCAAGGGCACCAACGTCGCCATCCCGTTCGGCGGCGGCGGCAGCTTCTACACCGACTGGCAGTCGGCCGACCCCAAGCTGGGCGTCAACAAGTGGGAGACCTTCCTGACCCGCGAATTGCCGGGCTACATGGCCGCAAACCATGGCAGCGACAACCGTCGCAACGGCATCGCCGGCCTGTCGATGTCGGGCACCTCGGCGCTCAACCTCGCGTCGCGTCACCCGAACTTCTACAAGGCGGTCGCGTCCTACAGCGGCTACCCGACGGTCACCATGCCGGGCTTCACCCAGGGCATCCAGGCCTCCGTCATCGAGATGGGCGGCAACCCCACCAACATGTGGGGCTTCTACCCGGCGGGTAGCTGGTTCCAGAACGATCCGTTCCTGAGCGCGGGCAACCTGGCCGGCAAGTACGTCTACGTGTCGTCCGGCAGCGGCGTCGGCAGCAAGTACGACTCGTCGGTCAACCCGACCAGCGGCAACTTCGACCCGGTCAAGTTCGCGCAGATGATCCCGCTCGAGGTCGCCGCCTCGACCAGCAGCCAGCTGTACGTCGGCCGCGTGGCGCTCGTCCCCGGCGTCAAGCTCACCACCCGGATCACCCCGGACGGTGCGCACTGGTGGGACTACTGGTCGAGCACCTTCAAGGAGTCGTGGGCCAAGACCTTCCGCCCGGCGTTCTTCTGAGCCGAGTGAACGGTCTCGCAACTCCATAGAGACAACAACGGCACGGGCCGGTGACCTTCGGGGTCACCGGCCCGTGTTGTGTGTGTGGCCCTGCCTGGCTACGGGAGCGGGGTGGCGCGGTCCTCGCATCTGAGGGGCGGGGTGGCGAGCCCTCGCACCTGAGGGGCGGGGTGGCGAGCCCTCGCACCTGAGGGGGTGGCGCGGTCCTCGCACATCAAGTGGGCAGAGGAGCCTCGCGCCTCTGAGGGCCAGATTCAGCAGTTCGTGTCGCCGGCCGACACGTAGTGCTGCACCTGCCACAGACAAAACACCGCGGGCGCATCCGGTGGGTACCGGATGCGCCCGCGGGGGTCGCCGTGCAGCTGGGCCCTACTCGGGCGGCGGCTGCTTGCGGAAGGTGCGCGTCGACGAATCGTCGGCCGGGGGCTCGCCACCGTCGACCTTCGGGATCTGCTCGGTCGGCCGCTCCCACGGGTTACCCGCTGACGGTGCGGCACCGGCCGGAGGGACATCCCGCTTGATCAGTCGGGTGTCGCGGTCGTCCGCGGCGGGCGGGGCGCCGACCGGACCGGCGGTGGCCACGACGGCGTCGTCGCGACGTCCGCGGAGGAACAGCAGGACCGCGGCGGCCAGCAGGATGGCGCCGATGACGCCGAGGATGATCGGCACCCAGGTGCCGCCGACCTTCAGCTGGTTCAGGTAGCCGCCGGCCTTGTCGGCCTGGTTGGCGACGGTCTGGTCGGCCCACTTGAACGTGCCCTTGAGCGCGTCCATCCGGAATTCACGAACCGGCGCCGGAGTGGCCTCGCTCTGGTCGGGCGACTTGAAGTACTGGTGCTGGTCCTCGCGACCGTCGACGATGGTGCCGGTCTCGGGTTCGACCCACACGTGGCGGGTCGCCGCCGCGTAGCGGTGCATGGTGACCGGATCGTTCGGGCGGACGCCGCGGCCGGTGATGCCCCACCACCTGGCGGGCATGGTCAGCATTGTGCCGAGAGCGGCCTCACCCTGGGCGTTCGGCAGCGACGACAGATCGGTCTCGGGGACGTCGCACGCGAAGTGATACGTCTTGACCCCGTCGATCTCCTCCTCGCCCTGGAACTTGGCCGCGCAGTCCTGGCGGGTGTTCAGGTCGTAGTACGCGTAGTCGCGCTTCTGGACGTCGAAGCCGAACTTGTACTGGAAGCCGGTGCGGTTGTCGAGGGTGACCGACACGTCGTTGACGTTGCCGCCCGGCGGGACGGCCTCGAGCTGCAGCGAGCTCACGGCGCCGTTGGGAACCGAGGTCTTCCGGTTCACCGACACGCGGTCGATGGACGCGGTGAGCAAGCCGTCCTTGCAGGTGCGGGTCTCACCGGCAGCGGCGACGCTCGGCTCGGTCTCCTGACCGTCGGCGTCCCGGAGCCGGTCGATCAGAACGGTCTGCGCGGACTGCAGGCTCGCCTGGCGGCTGTCCGACGGTTCGGTGATGATCGAGCGGCGTTGCTGGGTGAGGTGCGCCTCGAGTGTGCGGGCACGGTCCTCGGACACCGAGCAACGGTCGAAGATGACGGCCGGGAACCGGTCGCCCGTCGAACCGTCGGCCGCCACCGTCGTCGCCTCGGAGGTGATGTCCAGGTCCAGCGGCACCACCTTCAGTTGCGGCACCAGGTAAAGCGGGATGGCGATGGCCGCCGCGATGAACGCGGCGCCAAAGAATGCCAGCAGTGCCGGCACGAAACGTCTCATGTGTGACTCCTGTGAATCAGCAGCTAATCGCTCTCACCCTAGCGGTCGATTCGCGCTCCGTACGCGTCAGTAGGCCCGACATGCCGCGATTTACCACCGTGCATCAGCTCATTCGTTCACGGTCGGCCCGGCGATCGCGCTCGGCCTCCTTCAGGATGCCGGCCATGTAGCCGTAGATCTCCTTGTCCGACATGGCCTTCCATCGTGGCGCCAACAGCTTCATGTACTTCTCGACGTACAGCAGCTGTTTGCCGACGAGAACCAGTTCGCGCGGCAGCCGGGCGTCGTGGGCCTTGGCCACGGCGGCGAGTTGTCGGCCCAGGTCGGTGTAGGACATCGAACCGAGATCGGTCGTCGACAGCGGGGTCGTCACCTTCTTGATGTCCTCGGCGCCCTTGACGGTCGACCCCGGCTTGTGGACGGCGCCCAGCAGGAAGATCGCGCGGCCAGCGGATTCGTAGTCTGCCCGGACCACCAGGTCGACGACGAGCTGGCGAAGGATCCGGCGCGTACGCGGGGTGAACCGGCCGACGATGCCGAAGTCGATCAACACGATCTTCCCGGTTTCGTCGACGAGGACGTTGCCGGCGTGCAGATCGCCGTGGAAGAGGCCGCCGTGGAATGCCGAGTCGAGGAGCGACAGCAACAGGTTCCGGCACAGCGCGACGCCGTCGTGACCGGCCGCCCGAACCGCGGCGGCGTCGTCGATCCGGACCGCGTGGATGCGCTCCATGGTCAGGACGCGCGGCGTCGTGAACTCGTCGTACACGTGCGGGACGCGGACACGATCCCCGAAGGGGCCCGGTTGCAGGCACTCGAACCATTCCCGCATGGTGTCCGCCTCGATCCGGAAATCCAGTTCGGCATCGAGGCCGGCCGCGAAATCCTCGACGACGTGGCGCGCGCTGAGCATCCGGCCGTACTCGGAGACCTCGACGAGACCGGCGAGACGTTCGAGGATCGCGACGTCCGGGGCGAGCCGGTCGGCAATCCCGGGTCGCTGGATCTTGACGACCACTTCTTCGCCGCTGTGCAGGGTCGCGGTGTGGACCTGCGCGATCGACGCCGAGGCGATCGGCACCGGATCGAACTGCGCGAAGACCTCTTCGGGCGGGCGGCCGAGTTCGGCGACGAACTGTGCACGCATCTCGTCGGGGTCGGCCGGTTTCACGCGATCGAGCAGCGTCTCGAACTCCGAGGAGAGGGCGTCGGAGAAGACGCCGGGACTCGAGGCGATCAGCTGCCCGAGCTTCACGTAGGTCGGACCCAGATGCTCGAAGGTGGCCCGCAGTTCATGCGCCGCGCGCGCAGCAGTGGGCGCGCGACCGCGAATCGCGTCGCCTGCCGTGTGGAGGACTAACCGTCCGAGGCCCGCAGCCGCGTGGGCGGTGGTTGCCCCGAATCGCGTGACCTCGGCGATGGGCGACACCGGATGCAACTGCGTGCGCCGGCCGTCGTCGACCGAGCTGTTGATCGTCACCGTCGGCCATTGTAACGATCTTTGAAGTCCGATCCAGTGTCCGTACGTGCTGCGTCGGCTCCCGACGTGCCGTTCTGGCGATGACGCACGCGCGACGGCAGACTTGTCACGTGCCGACCCATGCGCACCTGCGCATCGGTCGCCCCGAACGCATCAGCCCCCGAACACACATCAGCCCGCGAACACTTCAGTCCCTGAACATCCAGCCCTAGGAGTCCCCCGCATGCCCACGACGGTCAACGCGTACATCGCCCCGGCAGCAGATCGCCCGCTCGAGCCGACCACGATCGAACGGCGCGACCTCGGCCCGAACGACGTCGCGATCGCCATCGCCTACGCCGGGATCTGCCACTCCGACATCCACACCGCACGCGACGAATGGGGTGGCACCCGGTTCCCGGTGGTCCCGGGGCACGAGATCGCCGGTACGGTCTCCGCCGTCGGTGAGGGCGTCACCCGGTACGCGGTCGGGGATCGCGTGGGCGTGGGCTGTTTCGTCGACTCCTGCCGTGAATGCGAGCCGTGCAGACTCGGTGAGGAGCAGTACTGCGAGCGCGGCAGCACCGGGACGTACAACGCGCTCGGCCGGGACGGGCAACCCACGCACGGCGGCTACAGCACCTCGATCGTCGTCGACGAGAACTATGTCTGCCGCATCCCGGAGGGGATCGCGCTCGACGAGGCGGCTCCGCTGCTGTGCGCGGGGATCACGCTGTATTCGCCGTTGCGGCACTGGGGTGCGGGTCCCGGCAAGAAGGTGGCGATCGTCGGTCTCGGTGGCCTCGGACATGTCGGGGTCAAGATCGCCCACGCGCTCGGCGCCGAGGTGACGGTGCTGTCGCAGTCGCTGAAGAAGATGGAGGACGGCTTGCGTCTCGGGGCGGACCACTACCACGCGACGAGTGATCCGCAGACCTTCCGCGACCTGCGCAACTCCTTCGACCTGATCCTCAACACCGTGTCCGCGAACCTGCCGATCGGCAAGTACCTGGGCATGCTCGCCCTCGACGGCACCCTCGTCGAACTCGGTCTGCCCGAACATCCGATCGACGTCCCGGCCGGTGCGCTGATCGGCAAGCGGCGCAGCTTCTCCGGTTCGATGATCGGGGGGATCGCCCAAACCCAGGAGATGCTCGACTTCTGTGCCGAGCACGGCATCGGTGCGGAGATCGAGGTGATCTCGGCCGATCGGATCAACGAGGCATACGACCGCGTGGTCGCGTCGGACGTGCGCTACCGGTTCGTGATCGACGCCGCCACGCTCTGACCCCCGTCTGTTGCCCGGCACGCCGACCGGCGGCCGGGCCGGGATGTTTGAGGGCCTCCTCGCTGGGCACCCGTAGAGGGTCGACGTGCCCGAACAACCCGTGAGGAGACCGCGCATGAACTCGACCCGACTTCGAGCGCTGACGACCACGACAGGTCCGTTCGCCTCGGTCTACATCGACGATTCGCACAACACCGAAGATGCCGCGCACGCGATGGAATTGCGTTGGCGCGCATTGCGCGACGAACTGATCTCGGCCGGAGCGGAACCCGCTGTCGTCGATCCGATCGGCACCGCCCTCCTCGGCCAGGTGCCGTCGGTCGGTGTCAGTGGTCGAGCGGTGATCGCCGGTCCGGACGGAGTGATCCTCGACGAGCAGCTCATCCGTCCACCGGTGACCCCGACGGCCCGTTACTCGCCGGTGCCCTATCTGGTCCCGCTGATCGAGCACGGCACCGCGTCGCCCTGCCACGTGGTCGCCGCCGTCGACCACACCGGGGCCGACATCGAGGTCTTCGCTGCCGGTGGGGTGTCCGTGAAGACCGAAACCGTTGAGGGCGAAGGGTATCCGGTGCATCACGCGGCAAGTGCCGAGTCCCCCGGATACGGCGACCCGCAGCAGCGCAGCGACGAAGAAAGACGCAAGAACATCCGGGCGGTGGCCGAGCGCCTGACCGCCATCGTCGACGCCGACGACCCCGAGATCGTCTTCGTCATCGGCGAGACATCCTCGACCGCCGATCTGACCGCCGCGGCTCCCGAGCGGCTGGCCACGCGACTCGTCGATCTGCACCTGGGCGCGCGGCGCGGCGGAGTGGCCGACGCCGACGTCCGCCGTGCTGTCGCCGAAGAATTCGCGCGGCGCCAGAACGAGCTGATCGCCGATGTGGCCGAACGTTTCGAGGCCGGGCTCGGTCATGATCCGGCACTCGCCGTCGAAGGTCTCACCGCCGTCTGCGGCGCGCTGCGGAACGGCGAGGTCGAAACGCTGATCATCGGTGACCTCGACGGCGCGACGGTCGTCGACGGCGGACCGGACGCGGGTGGGGTCGCAACTCTCGCACCGACTCCGGAGAATCTCTCGGAGCTCGGACTGGCACCCGAGCGGACGCTCCTGGCCGACGAGGCGCTGCCGCTCGCGGCGGTCATGATCGGCGCCGAGTTGGTGCGAGTGGACGAACGGATCGCCCCGCGTGACGGGGTGGGTGCGGTGTTGAGGTATTCGCCTCGTTCTCCGGCCCTGGGCTGAGGCCCGGCCGGCGTCGGTGATCGGAGAGGGGCCGGTTCTGATGATGCGCCGCGTCTTACGCGACAACGGGCTGTTCCTGGCCTGTTCGGCGCTGTTTCTCGTCTTCATGTTCGGGATGATCGTGTCCGGTTGGCATGCCTTCAACGCCGAGCAGATGTCCCACGGCGCCGCGTCGGTCTCGCTGTCGGGGTACCTGCGCACCGGCGAATTCGTCGAGGCGACGTTCGAGAACTGGGAATCCGAGTTCCTCCAGATGGGCATGTACGTCGTGTTGACGGCTTTTCTGTATCAACGGGGTTCGTCGGAGTCCAAACCCGTGGATTCCGAAGCGCCGCAGGACGTGGACCCTCGCGCGGAGAAGGACCAGGCCGGTGCCCCATGGCCGATCCGCCGCGGTGGGTGGGTTCTCGCGGTATACGAGAACTCGTTGTCGATAGCGTTTTTCGCGCTGTTCCTCGCCTCGTTCGTCCTGCACGCCGTCGGCGGCGCGCGTGCGTACAGCACCGAGCAGGAGCAACACGGTGAGGCCGCGGTAACGGTCTGGCAGTACCTCACCACATCGCAGTTCTGGTTCGAGTCGATGCAGAACTGGCAGAGCGAATTCGTGGCGGTGGCCGCGATCGTCGTATTGTCGGTCATACTGCGACAACGCAATTCGGCGGAATCCAAGCCCGTCGCCGATCCCCACCTGGCGACGGGGGCCTGATCAGGTCGTCACAGCACCATCACGATGAGCCCGACGATGATGACGAGCATCGCGATCACCAGGAGACCGACGCCGAGGAAGGCGCCGACCCCGCCGGCCGGAAAGTGTTTCGTCCGATTGGGTTGTTCGTGCGAGAGCCCCGACGTCTGGGGGGTGTCGGGTGGAGTGTCGCCGGGTGCCACACCGCCACCGGACTCCAGATCGGGTGTCTCCTCCGGCGCTGGGTCCATGGACTTGCGCTCTTCGTCAGACATGCTCGTGGCATACCCACGTCACGAAGGGCCTACACCTCGTGGGAGGCCGTCCTCACGGATTTCCGGTGTTTAGAAACCGAACACCCCGGGAAGTCGCACATGTCCGGATACCCGAAACGGATTGGCGGTGAACACACCTAGATGTCCGAAGAACTACCGATGGAGCCGGCCGAGACCGGTTCACCGGACCAGACCCCCGACGACGCCCGCCGCAAGGTGGACGAACTCGAGGAAGAACACGTCGACGAGCCTACGGAGAAGGAGAACGAGGCTCAGCCCACGTCGGGCGACGAGGAGGACCTCGAGTCGCCGGCCGCCGGCGAGCCCGAGCCGCCGGACTGACCCCGGCGGACCGACCGTCGGTGGATGAACAACCGTCGAGCGCCAGGAGGGCAGGAGAATCTCGAGTCTGCGAATGGTGGCCGAACACGGGTTGCCCGAGACGTTGATCACGAACGGCGAGGACCGGATTCGCGGGATCGCCGAGCGATTCGGGATGGATTACCGCGGAGTCACCGTCACCCGTGACACCACACTCCAGATGACCCCGCGCGGCGATCTGGAGACCGTCTGGGGTGCCGACCGGGTCCCGGACGAAGTCGTCGTGTTTGTGACCGAGATGCCTCGCCTGTTCACCGTCCGCGGGGGTCTCGGCGGTGACCGGCGTACCCGGGACAGTGTCGTGCTGGCCGAACTCGACCGGGAACGTGGGGCCGCGGTGATCTCCCTGCCGGCGCTCGGGCCATCCCCCCGCCGGCGGCTCGGCAACCTCATCGCGACGGTGGTGTCCTCTCTGAAGGACTCCTCGACCGAGTCGTTCGAGCGGTCCCGCGGACTGCTGGTCGAACGCGATGGTGAGACGGAATATGTTGTGGCCCCGGGTATCACCCCTCGGATGCGTTTGACGGCGGGGGGATGGTGCGCGGCAACCGGCCGTGGCGACTGATCCCGACGCTCACGGGCATGACGGCGGCCGCTGCCGCGGCGGCGTCGTTCGGTGTCTTCTTCTCCACCATCTGGTCGATGGCCAACGCGCTCAGTCCATGGCGTCTGGCCGCCATCTCCATACTGTCGATGGTCCTGGCAACGCTCTGGCTGATCGTCAACAACCGCCTCTGGGAACGGACGACCGACACCTACCGACCACGCGCCCGGCTCTACAACACGGCCACGGTCTGCACCGTCGCCTTCAGCGCGGTGGTCCTCTACGTGGGCCTGTTCGTCGCGGTCCTCGTCGCCGCCATGACCGTCATCGAGGAGACCTTTCTGTCCTCGCAACTCGGCTTCCGGGCCGGGCTGGTCAACTACGTCAACCTCGCATGGCTGGCGACGTCGATGGGGATCTTCGCCGGTGCGCTCGGTTCCAGCGCCGACAGTCACGACGACGTGCTCAGGGCGACATACGGCTATCGAGAACGCCTGCGACGCCGCGCCGCGAAGTCGTCACACAGCGGCGAGATGAGCGAAGCCCATTGACCCGCACCCCTGTTCCGTCATAAGACACGATCGGAGCCCCGACACGATGTCTCTGGATCAATCTCGAGCACCACTACTCGAAGCACTCGACGGGTACCGCCGCGAGAACCGGTACGGCTACACGCCGCCCGGCCACCGACAGGGTCGTGGCGTGGACGACCGCACGCGCTCGACCATCGGAGGGGCCGCCTTCGAATCGGATGTCCTCGCCTCGGGCGGTCTCGACGACCGGCGGATGACCAACGCCTACCTGTCCGACGCCGAGGAACTCATGGCGGACGCGGTGGGCGCCGAGCTCGCGTTCTTCTCCACGTGCGGCAGTTCGCTGTCGGTGAAGGCCGCGATGATGGCCGTGGCCGGTGGCGAAGGTGGGGAACTCCTCATCACCCGGGATGCCCACAAGTCGATCGTGGCCGGGCTGATCTTCTCCGGACTACGTCCGCGATGGGACGAGACGCTCCACCTGACGCATCCGCCGTCGCCCGCGGAGGTACGCAAGGCGTGGGAGACGGATCCCCAGGCGTCGGGCCTGCTCATCGTGAGTCCGACTCCATATGGCACGTGTGCGGACATCCGGGCCATCGCCGACGTCTGCCACGAGTACGGCAAGCCACTGATCGTCGACGAGGCGTGGGGCGCGCACCTGCCGTTCCACGACGAACTACCCACGTGGGCAATGGATGCCGGTGCCGATGTTTGCGTCGTCAGTGTCCACAAGATGGGCGCGGGCTTCGAGCAGGGGTCTGTCTTCCACGTCCAGGGCGACCTGATCGACCGCTCTCGGCTGTCACGGTGCGCGGACCTGCTGATGACCACCAGCCCGAGCGTGCCGATCTATGCCGCGTTGGACGGCTGGCGTCGATACATGGTGCGGTCTGGGCGAGAAGTGCTCGGCCGAGGACTCGAGTTGGCGCGCACCGTCCGTCGCAGCGTCGACGAGATCGACGGTCTGACGGTGACGCATGACGAACTGCTCCGTGAAGAGGCCAGCCATGATCTGGATGAGATGCAGGTCCTGATCGACGTGGACGGGCTGGGGGTCAGTGGCTATCAATGCGCCGACTGGCTCCGCGAACACCATTGCGTCGACCTCGGATTGAGCGACCATCGACGGATTCTCGCGACCATCTCGCATGCCGACGACGAGGACACCGCGGATCGGTTGCTGACAGCGCTGCGCGATCTCGCTTCCGCCGCAGACTCTTTCGATCCTCCTCGGGAGATCCGCCAGCCGTCTCCGGACGAGCTGCAGCTGGAGAACAGGATGCTCCCCCGTGACGCCTTCTTCGGCGACACCGAGTCGGTCTCCCTCGACGAGGCTCCGGGACGTATTGCAGCCGAACAGATCACACCGTACCCGCCCGGTATCCCGGTGGTGGTACCCGGCGAGGTGCTGAACGAGCCGGTTGTCGAGTACCTACGGACCGGGAAGAACGCCGGGATGAACCTGCCAGACGCCGCAGACGACGCCCTGGACACCATCAAGGTGGTGTGCCGCCCTACGTGACGGCCCTCCGCATGCTCCGGCCTCCTCGCCCAAAGCGGGGCTACTCGTAAGCCGGGAACACTGGATGAATCCCGGCTCTCAGCCGGGCTGACGCTCGGCGAGCATCGCCAGTCGAGTCAGGCACTCGTTCAGTCGGGGTGACATGGCGGTCTGCTGGACCACCGGCGGAACCCACTTCAGCGGGGCCGTCTCGACGAACTCCTCCATGCCGATCAGGGAGCCGTTGCCGTCCTTCTCGATCGTCATCCGGATGCGGGCGCGACCGAACGGCCAGCCGGCTGCGGACATCTCCAACAATCCCGCCTTGGACTCCACCGACGTCGTCTCGTCGTTGAGCAGCACGGGCCAGACGCCCACCGAGTGGTGGATCTTCGCTCCCGCCTGCGGCCAGGTGGGGTCGACGTCGCGGATGCGTGATGCGCCCACCACCCAGGAGGAGTAGAGCCAGCCGTCGGACAACACCGACCAGACCTGCGCGGGGGTTGCGGATGTGTGGCGTTCGACGCGATTCATGAATGATCTCCGTTCCCTTGTGGTTTCCATGGTTTCGTGAGGTGTCTGGTGATGGTGCGGTTCAACGCTCTTCGCGGCGTTCCGCGTATACCGTCGGAGGCAAGGGCGGCGCGTGCGGCGTTGTTGCCGCAGGCCCCGTGTACCCCGCCGCCGGGATGTGCGGCCGATCCCGCGAGATAAAGGCGGTCCACGGGTGTCGTGGCGCCACCGAGACTCGGCGATGGACGGAAGATCAACTGCTGGAACAATTGTGCCGTTCCCCCGTTCACCGTCCCGTGGACGAGGTTGGCGTCTGCGGTCTGCAGGTCGTGCGGTGTCTGCACGTGGCGGCCGATGGTCATGTCCGAGACGCCCGGAGCGTGCTCTTCGAGTACTTCGTCCATCCGGGCGGCGAGAAGACGAGCGGCCTCGTCGTCGGTGACCCCGCGGGGCAGGTGGCTGTAGGACCATGCGCTCTCGGTGCCGGCGGGTGATCTTCCGGCGTCGGCCGTGGTCATCTGACCGAAGAGCAGGAAGGGGTGTTCGGGTATGTTCCCGGTCTCGATGTCGGCGGTGGAGTAGGCGATGTTGCGCGCGTCCGCGCCGAGGTGCACGGTACCCGCGCCGCCGAGATTGGCGCTGCGCCAAGGTATCTTCCCGTCGATCGCGTAGTTCACCTTCACCACCGGGGTGTCCCAGGTGAACTTCTGCAGATCGTCGAGTACGCGCCCGGGCACGTCGGCCGGAGAGAGCAGGTCCGTGTAGAGCGCAGGCGCCGAGACATCGGCGAGAACTGCCCGGTCGGCCCGCCAGCGGCGTCCGCCGCTGTCGACGACACCTACCGCACGTCCACCCCGGACCTCGATCTCGGTCACCCGGGTGTCGCAATGTACCTGTGCGCCAGCACTTTCCGCGCGGCGCCGCAGTGCGGCAGACAGCGCACCCGCACCACCCACCGGGACCGGATATCCGGTGTCCTGGCCCAGCATGGTCAGCAGGTACCCCATCATTCCGCTGCCGGGTGCATGGAGGGGGATGTCGGCGTGCAGCGCGTTGCCCAGGATGAGCAGTCCCGACTTCTCGCTGTGGAACAGTTCCCGCACCATCCGATCGGCGGGCAGGATCAAGAACCGGGCAAGGCGCAGAGCCTCTGCGGTGCCGACGGAACGCAGCAGGGACAACACCGCGCGGACCGGCGGGAAAGAGCCGAACAACGTGTCGAGGATGGCGGGCCGCAGCATTTCCCACTGCTCGACGAGATCGAGCCACGCCTGGCCGTCACGTCGGTCGAAGGCGGCGAGTTGGGCTGCGGTGTCGGCCGCGTCGGGGTGGACGACCGGTGCGTCGTCGTCCTCGGGCCCCGCCGGATGTCCGAATGCCAATGGCGCTCTGCTCCAGTTCAGGCCGTGGGCTTCGAGATCCAGGTCGGCGAACACCGGGGAGGCGACGGCGAGGGGATAGAAGGCGCTGAAGAGGTCGGTCACGTAACCGGGGGTGAGCTCGGCACTCTTGATCGCCCCGCCCACCTCGGGCGCTGCCTCGAGGACGGTGACGTCCCATCCGGCGTCGGCGAGCCGGATGGCGGAGATGAGCCCGTTGTGTCCGGCGCCCACCACGACTGCGTCTGACACTCGTTTCCCTCTCCGTGATGGCTGCGTTCGGGTGGGTCGAGCCCACGGTGAGAAGGGGTACCCGTGCAGGGGCCGGATAAACGCGGTGAAGGTGTAGGACGGGACGGGCGGGGTAGTCCGGTGAACGTGAAGGTTTCCCTGGGTCTCGGTCGGTTGTGGCATCCGCAGGTCACCGATGATCGTCTTCGGCGGTTGTGTGCCGGACGGCCTGCCGTCATCACCGGCGCCGCTTCGGGAATGGGCCGGTCTCTGGCGAACAGGCTGGTGGCCGCCGGGGTGCCGGTGCTGCTCAGTGACGTCGACACGCAGGCACTCGCCGAGACCGCGGACTCGGCTGCGGAGAACGGCGCGACGGTGCATGCCGCCGAGGTGGACGTCGCCGACACCGCGGCCGTCACGGCTTATGCGGATGAGGTGGTTCGACGGTACGGCGCGCCGGCGCTCGTGTTCAACAACGCGGGCATCACGATGGTCGCGTCCGTCCTCGACGAGGACGACGATTATGCGCGGCGGATCCTCGCGGTCAACTTCGGTGGGGTCGTCAACGGTACCGAGGCATTCCTCCGACACCTTCATACCGCGGGGGGAGGGCGCATCGTGAACACGTCGAGCGCGTTCGGGCTGATGGGATCGCCCGCCCAATCGGCGTACTCGGCGTCGAAGTTCGCGACCCGCGGATACTCGGAAACCGTTCAGAAACAGTTGCGAGACAATGACTCCGGTGTCCGGATCCACATCGTCTACCCTGGCGTGGTCCACACCGCCATCGCACGACGGGCCCGGTACGTGGATTCCGCTGTGCGTGACCGTGTCACCAAGGGTTTCGACCGCCGGTTGCCAGGTACCCGATCGGATGCCGCGGCGATCTCGATCCTCGCCGGTCTGCTCGGCAACCGTGACCGCATACTCGTCGGGTTCGACGCATACGCCCTGGATCTGGGTGTACGAATCCTGGCCGGGGCCCTGCAGCGCCCCGTGGCGACGGTGACGCGACCGGTGTTCCGGCGGATCCTGGGCGCGGGGTAGTCCTGCCGGGATCAGTCGTCGGATGCGTCCTGCGAGTACAGGTTTCGCGTTGCCGGTCCTTCGAGGACCACACCGGTGTGGCTGAAGCGCGACCCGTGCAGCGGACAGTCCCAGGACTGCTCGGCGTCGTTCCAGCGCAGCACGCCGTACAGATGGGTACACAGAGGCGCGACGGATCGGGTCTGGCCGGCCACCGTGCAGACGGCCTTGGGTGCCGCGCCGGAGTGCCCGACGCTGCCGTCGCCCTCGGCGGGTGAGGTGTCCGCGGGTTTCAGCAGGCCGAGGTAGCCGCCGGCCATATATGCCGCGACCTGCGCGTTGGCCGACACCGCCGACGCCAGCGAGCCGGGCTTGGTGACCTCCGAGGTGCGCCAGGGGCGAAGGGTCTTGGACCAGGGCGGCTCCGACCCCAGGATGCGTCCGGTCATTGACAGCGCGGCCGCGACACCGTTGGTGAGTCCCCACTTCGCGAATCCCGTGGCCACCTGAACGGTCTCCATGCCGGGCAGAAGTTGCCCGACGTAGGGCAATTCGTCGATCGTCGTATAGTCCTGCGCCGACCACCGCGCGACCATTCGCGCGGTCGGGAAGTGCTTCTCGGTCCAGGCGATCATGTCCAGCGCGTGTTGGCGTTCGGATTTGGTCCGGCCCACCTCGTGACCGAAACCGCCGACCAGTAGCAGTTCGCCGTCGTGATCGTGGCGCGGAGCGGTTCGCAGGGAGACCGACGGGTTGTCGGCGCCGAGGTACATCTCGCGGGGGATCTCCCCGTCGACGACGAACGCCGCCGCATATGAACGCTGCGGGTGCACCCGGGCGAAGAACCCGGCGCGGTCGAGGAACGGGACGCCGGTCGCGAGGATCACCGACTCCGCGCGCAGGTCGCCGGCGTCGGTGGTGACGGTGTGCGGTGAGCCGTGGCGCAGGCCCTGCACGTGGACACCCTCGTAGAGGTGGCCGCCGTGCGCGCGGAAGTCGTCGGCGAGGGCGCGCAGCACCACCATCGGGTCGATCTGCGCCTGTCCCTCCAGGCGGATCGCGGTGTGGACGTCGAAGGGCAGCTCCGGACAGTCGACGTGCTCCACCGGGATGTCGTGCGCTCGGCAGGCCTCGAACTCCTTCTCCACCGTCTTCGCGCCCGACGCAGTGGCCGCGAACGTCAGCGCCGCCCGCTCGTCGACCCGTAGTCCCCGGTGGGCGAGGTAGTGCCGCAGCCATGCCTGGCCTTCGCGATTCGCCTCGACGTAGTCGTGGACCGCGGCCTTTCCGTGACGACTCGCGATCGACGACAATCGAGTGCCCTGCAGGAGGGAGAGCTTGCCCGTCGTGTGTCCGGTGGCCGCGGCGCCGATGTGGCGTCGTTCGAGAACAGTGACCTTCTGACCGGCTCGAGCCAGCAGGAGTCCGGTGGTCAGACCGGTGATCCCACCGCCCACGACGACCTGGTCGTAGGTGTCGACGGTCCCGAACGGTGTGGTTTCGGGACGCACGTCCGGGAGCCCTGCGTGGTCGGTGTCACTCGCCGGGTCGAACCAGAGGGTTTTCATGGAGCTCGGGTTGCCTCGATCCGGCGCGATCAAACATTTCGCGGAGGGAAGCCGCGGGGTAGGGTTTTCGACTGGGAATCGAATACCCCCCGCCGGGGTTGTCGAGAGTACGACCGGCGAAAGGCGGATGACATGATTACGTCCACACATGGACTGGTGCGGGACGCGGCTGCCGCGGACCGTGCCGATCTCGTCGTGGTCGGGGCCGGCATCGCCGGTCTGACCGCCGCGCTCTGCGCCGCGGAAGGTGGACTGTCGGTCGTCGTCGTGAACAAGGGGCCGAGCTGGCGTCCGGATCGCGGCGAGCAGCCGACCTCGACGTTCTACGCCCAGGGCGGCGTCGCGGTGGTCATGCCCGAGGTCCGTCCCACCGACTCGGACGACACCGACTCGATCGATCTGCACCTCGCCGACACCCTTGCCGCGGGTGGCGGCCTCAGCGACGCGGTCGCGTCGCGTCCGATCCTCGCCGACGGATGGTCGTCGGTGTCCGCGCTGATCGAGTGGGGTGCCGACTTCGACCGCGATGCCGACGGGGAGCTGCTGCGCACTCGTGAAGGCGGCCACTCGGTGCGGCGCATCATCCACGCCGGTGGTGACGCCACCGGTGCCGCGATCCAGCGGGCCCTCCACAATGCCGTCGCGCAGCGTGCCGGTGCCGGAGCGTCCATCCGCTTCCTCGACGACGCGATCGTCACCGAGGTGCGGGTGTGCGACGACCGGGTGTCCGGTGTCTCCTACCTGCGGAACGGGGGGTGGGGTGCAGTCGACGCGCCGACGGTCCTGCTCGCGACGGGTGGTGCCGGTCATCTCTACGCCGCAACGACCAATCCGGCGGGTGCCACCGGCGACGGCATCGCGCTGGCGCTCCAGGCGGGCGCGCAGGTGGCCGACCTCGAGTTCATCCAGTTCCACCCGACCATGCTCTACACACCCGGCGCCCGCGGGCGTCGGACGCTGATCAGTGAGGCGGTCCGGGGCGAGGGCGGCCGACTCGTCGATGTGTACGGACGGTCGGTGACCGAGGGCGTGCACCCGATGGGCGACCTCGCGCCTCGCGACGTGGTCGCCAACGCCGTCGAGACCGCGATCGAACTGACCGGGCATCCCTGCGTCTACCTCGACATCAGTGGGGTACACGATTTCGAGCGCCGATTCCCGACGGTCAGCGCCGGAATCCGGGCGGCCGGCCTCGACCCGGCCGACCACCGCATCCCCGTCGTGCCCGGCGCGCACTATCTCTGTGGCGGAGTGGTGACCGACGACGAGGCGCGCACCGCCGTCGACGGCCTCCTCGCCGCCGGCGAGGTCGCGCGGACCGGCCTGCACGGAGCCAACCGGCTGGCGTCCAACAGCCTGCTCGAAGGGCTCGTGATGGGTCGTCGTGCTGCCGCGGTCGCCCTCGGCCGGCGTGATCTGCGGCCGGCCACCGCGGCCGCCCCGCAGGTGCCCGGACCGATGCCGATCCTCGACCGCGACCTGCTGCAGGATGTGATGTCGCGCCGGGTCGCGCTCCGCCGGTCCGCCGACGGACTGGCGGTCGCGGCCGAGGTGGTCGCGAACGCGCCGCGGCGTGTCCCCCGGACCGTGCGCGAGGTCGAGGATGCGGCGCTCACGCTGACCGCGTCGGCGGTCATCGCGGCGGCCACCGCCCGGACCGAGTCGCGCGGCGCGCATGTGCGCACGGACTTCCCGCAGACCGCCGAGGTCGGGGAATCCCACACGTTCCGACTCGTCGGCGGCGAGATCCGCGAGACGGGGTTCGCCGGCGTCGCGGTCTGACCCGATGCGCGCGCGCAGCGATGCGTGCAAGTCGATGCGCTCGTCGGACCCGGGCGCTACATTGACGCCGATGACCCAGAGCTCACGACACCCACGCGACACCGAGCGCCGCGCCGCCGGTATCCCGGACGCTCCGCGACACGAGGCCATCGACCTCGGGCACATCACCCTCCGTGCACTGGTGTGGGGCCCGGTCGACGGACCGGTTGCGGTGTGTCTTCATGGTTTTCCCGACTCGGCGTGGACGTGGCGTCTGCTCGCGCCCGAACTCGTCGCCGCCGGCTATCGCGTCGTCGCGCCGTTCACCCGCGGATACTCGCCGTCGGACATACCGCTGGACAAGGACTTTCACGTCGCGGCCCTCGCCTACGACGCCCGGGCGATTCACCGGGCGGTCGGTGCCGGGCGGGATGCGGTGCTCATAGGGCACGACTGGGGTGCGCTGACGGTCAACGCTCTCGCACACCGCCCCGACAATCCGTACTCGGCTGTGGTCGCGATGTCGGTGCCGCCGATACCCGCGATCCGGCGCGCGGTCGCCGACGGCCCGGGTGCGGTGCGTCTGCTGGCGCGGCAGGCCACGATGAGCTGGTACATCGGGTTCAATCAATTGCCGTGGCTGCCCGAGCGGAGTCTGGGCTGGTTGATCCCGTTGCTGTGGCGACGCTGGCGTCTGCGGCGTGCCGGCGACCCGCGGCCCGATTACGACGTCGACATCGACCATGCGCTCGCCGCGCTGCCGACCCGCGCGCATCGATCCGCTGCCCTGGGCTACTACCGCGCGGTGCGCCGCCCACGCACCGATGCCCGCTACGCCGACCTCCGCGACGACTGGTTGGGTGAACCCCGTTGCCGCACCCTGTATCTACACGGCGCCGACGACGGGTGCATGCAGTCGAGGTTCACCGATCACGTGCGCGACGTGCTGCCCGACGGCAGTGCCACCGCGGTCGTCGCGGGTGCCGGACACTTCCTCCACCTCGATCGCCCGGAGGAGGTCAATCGCCGGATCGTGATGTTTCTCGCCCGGACGCGCGGAGGCGGACAGGGTGGCACCGAACCGGCCTCCTTCGTAGACTGACGCCCGGGATCTTCACAGCACCGCGGGCATGGGGGACGCCGTGGCGCTTGCCGGGGGACGCGCCGAGGTAGGCACGAGCACTCGAGAATCGCTCCGAAGACCGGCGTGGCATGGCGGGATGGCGCGCAGAAAACGTGAAGTAGTGCAGGTATGAAGGGGAGTCCGTATGAACGGCGAAGGCTGTTGGTCGACGGTGGTGTGCCGGCCGACCGAACGGGCGGCGCTGGGACTGTCGGGTGAGTCCGATTGGTTGCTGCAGTGCCGTCTCGCGATCGGCCACCGTGGCAACCACGCGACGGATGCGAGCACGCATCCGAGGCATGACCGCCGCCTCTGGCTGGAGTGGAACGACTTCGACGATCGTGCCCAGTCCCTCATCGAACGCAACCCCTGTCCGGTCCCGTCGCCGGAAGGTGTGGGCTGTGTCTTCTTCGTCGGTCACGGCGGACCGCACTTCTATGCGCACTCGAACGGTCACGCCCCGTCGGTGATGTCGCGCGCCGGAAACCAGCAGCGTCCGACTCCCGGACCCGAGCGCACCTCGGGTTCACAGCCGCCCAACCCGCAATCGCAGCGGATGGGGTCTCACCGGTTACCCGACTCCCACCAGCCGGCCCCATCCCCGCCTCCGGCTGAGGCACCATCGCCAGAACCGGTGCACGGGTCCTCGCCAGCGTCGGCTCCGGGTCCGGCCTACCGGGGAGGTCGTCGTTCCACGAACGCCGAACCGCTCGTCTCCGAGGACTACCACGGTCGGCGGCACCGGTCCGGCGCACCGGATCAGGGCGGTCCCGCACGGGTGGCACCGAACCCCGCGGCCGCGAACCCGCCGGTACCGAACACCAAGACCCCGAACCCGCCGGCACCGAACCCCGTGGCCTCGACGCACGCCGCACCGGCACTTCCGGACATGCCGCAGATCGCACCGGCCAGGGCCGGGGAGGGCGGCGTCCCACCGCGAGCGGGGACCGTAGGCCCGAGTCCGCAGGTGGATGCCGCCGACGAACACTCGGAGTCCGAAGCCGCCCGCCGCGCTGCGATCAACGCGGCCCTCGACGAGGTCGCCGTCGCCCTCGCGCGTCTCGCGGCAGCTCTGCGGGCCTAGTACTCGCGGTTCACTCAGTTCGACGCGCGCTCACGTCGGTGCGTTCAGTGCCGCCCGACTCGTCTGCGGCTCGTCCCGCGCAAATACGGTAGGGGGGTACCGTTGGCGGGCGGATGGTGGTATACCTGAGTGACATACCCCTGAGGGGTATCCGTACAACAGGAGCGACATGGACGAGCACCAGCACGGCTACATCGGCCGCAAGGACGACTATCTCAAGCGACTCCGTCGCATCGAGGGCCAGGCACGTGGGTTGCAGCGCATGGTCGAGGAGGACTCGTACTGCATCGACATCCTCACCCAGGTGTCGGCCATGACCAAGGCTCTGCAGGCGGTCAGCCTCGGCCTGCTCGAGGAGCACATGGCCCACTGCGTCGTGCACGCGGCGCAGGAGAGCGACGCTGCGGGCAAGGAGAAGGTGGACGAGGCCATGGCCGCGATCGCCCGCCTGGTGAAGTCCTGACGTCGACCCACACGTCATCGCGCACGACATCAACCGACCACGAGGAGTACGCATGAGCACCACCAGCACCTACACCGTCACCGGCATGACCTGCGGCCACTGCGTCGCCTCCGTCCGCGAGGAGATCGCGGAGATCTCCGGGGTGACCAGCGTCGACGTGACCCTCGAAGACGGAGCCGTACGCGTCGTCGCCGACCGTGAGATCCCGCGGGAGGAGATCGCCGGAGCGGTCGCCGACGCCGGGTACTCACTGGTGTGACATGAGCATCCCCAAGGGTCCCCTGGCCTACGTCGTCGCGCTGATCGCCGCGTTCGTGATCGCCTTCGGCGTCGGCCGGGCATGGGGGCCGCAACCCGAACCGGTGACCCACGACGCGCCCTCGCACGGTGTCGTCGAGACGACCGACGGCAACACCCACGGTGACATGACGAATGGGGGCGATCACTGATGTCTGCGAGTCCTGGCCTGCAACTGGTCGACCTCGACATCTCCGGCATGACCTGCGCGTCCTGCGCGAACCGCATCGAGCGGAAGCTCAACAAACTCGACGGTGTCACCGCGTCGGTGAACTACGCGACCGAACGCGCCCACGTCGAGGTTCCCACCGGGCTCGCCGCCGACGACCTCATCGAGGTGGTCCGTGCCGCGGGCTATGACGCCTCCCCGATCCTCCCCGAACCGCCGGCCGCATCGGCGGACGCAAATGTGGCGGACGCGAACGTGGCGGGCACTGCGACGACCGTCGACCCGGAACTCGACGCGCTGCGTCAGCGGCTGATCGTGTCGGCGGTGCTGTCGGTCCCGGTGATCGCGCTCGCGATGATCCCGGCCTGGCAGTTCACCTACTGGCAGTGGCTGTCCCTGACGTTGGCCGCGCCGGTGGTCGTGTGGGGCGCCTATCCGTTCCACCGCGCGGCGTGGATCAATCTGCGTCACGGTGCGACGACCATGGACACCCTCGTGTCGGTCGGCACGCTCGCCGCGTTCGGCTGGTCGCTCTATGCCCTTTTCCTCGGTACGGCCGGCACGCCCGGACTCACTCACGGCTTCGACCTGCTGCCCCAACGCGCCGACGGGGCGTCGCACATCTATCTAGAGGCTGCCGCGGGCGTGACGACCTTCCTGCTGGCAGGCCGCTACTTCGAGAAGCGGGCCAAGCGTCGTGCCGGCGATGCGCTGCGTGCGCTGATGGACCTCGGCGCCAAGGACGTCGTCGTCCGACGAGACGGCACCGAGAGTCGGATTCCGATCGGTCAGTTGGCCGTCGGCGACGAGTTCGTGGTGCGCCCGGGTGAGAAGATCGCGACCGACGGGGTCGTGGTCGAGGGCGCGTCGGCGATCGACGCGTCGATGGTGTCCGGTGAATCGGTCCCGGTCGAGGTGACCGCAGGTGACGCGGTCATCGGAGCGACGGTCAACACCAGCGGACTGCTCGTCGTCCGGGCATCCGCGGTGGGTTCCGACACCGCGCTCGCGCAGATGGCGCGCATGGTGGCCGCCGCGCAGGAGGGCAAGGCCGACGCACAGCGCCTGGCCGACCGGATCTCCTCGGTGTTCGTCCCCGCGGTTATCGCGATCTCCGTTGCCACGCTGGGTTTCTGGCTCGGTGCGGCGTCGTTGGACGACTTCGCGGGCGGCGACGTGACCTTCGCGTTCACCGCGGCGGTCGCGGTGCTCATCATCGCCTGCCCGTGTGCACTCGGGCTCGCCACCCCGACCGCCCTCATGGTCGGCACCGGCCGTGGTGCGCAGCTGGGCATCCTGCTGAAGGGTCCAGAGGTGCTGGAGTCGACGCGGCGCGTCGACACCATCGTGCTGGACAAGACCGGCACCGTCACCACCGGCGACATGTCCGTGTCGACGGTGATCGCGGCCGACGGTCACGACGAGACGCAGGTCCTCGCATGGGCCGCTTCGGTGGAGGCCGGATCGGAGCACCCGATCGGACTCGCCGTCGTCGAGGCCGGACGTGAGCATGTGACGGAGAAGGCCCGGGACTTCGTGTCCACGCAGGGCGCCGGAGTCTCAGGAACGGTGGGAGACAGGCGAGTTCAGGTCCTCTCACCCAGCAAGGTCACCGTGCCGATGCCCGCCGAGCTCGCCGACGCGGTGGCGACCGCGGAATCGGGTGGTGCGACGGCCGTCGTCGTACTGGTCGGTGAAATCCCGGTCGGGCTGATAGTGGTGTCGGATCGGATCAAGACCTCGTCGGCCGCGGCCATCGCCGAGTTCCGACGCCTCGGGCTCACCCCCAAGCTGCTCACCGGCGACAACGACGGTGCGGCGCGTGCCGTGGCCGCGGAGGTCGGTATCGACGACGTCACCGCGGGGGTGAGCCCGCAGCGCAAGCTCGAGGTGATCGCCGAACTCCAGGAACGGGGCCACGTGGTCGCGATGGTCGGTGACGGCATCAACGACGCCGCCGCGCTGGCGCAGGCCGACCTCGGGCTCGCCATGGGCACCGGCACCGATGTCGCGATGGCGGCCAGCGACCTCACCGTCGTGAGTGGTGACCTCCGCGTCGTCGCCGACGCGATCCGGCTGGCGCGTCGAACCCTCGGCACGATCAAGGGAAATCTGTTCTGGGCGTTCGGCTACAACGTCGCCGCGATCCCGCTGGCCGCGGCCGGCATGCTGAACCCGATGATCGCCGGGGCCGCGATGGCGCTGTCGTCGGTGTTCGTCGTGGGCAACAGTTTGCGGTTGCGCCGGTTCCAGCCGGGTCGCTGATAGCCGCCCCTGAAAACCGCCCCCGAAAAGCACCCCGCAGAACCGCCCCCGAAAACCACCCTCCTGACGGGCCCCGGCGACATATCGTCGCCGGGTCCGCTGCACAGGGTGCTTTTCGGGGGCGGTTATCCGTCGGGGATGGGGCTCAGCTCGCGCTCGTCGTCACGCGTGCCGCGGCGTGGCGACCGGCGCGTCGGCCGAAGTAGGAACCCTCGCCCAATTGCGTTCCGCTGCAATACCCCTTGCAGTCCTGCGCGATGTTGGTGGCGCTCGCGCCGGCCGCATACAGGCCCTTGATGACCGACCCCGACTCGTCGAGCACCTCGCCGTCGAGGGAGGTGGCCATGCCGCCCATGGTGAAGCCGGCGTACATCGCCTTGCCCAGCGACAGGTCGTAGGCGGCCCAGGGTCCCTTGTCCTGGGGTTCGAGGAACTCGGCCGCCTTGTGGAAGTCGGGGTCCTCCTTCTTCGCGGCGTTCTCGTTGTACCGGGCCATGGTCCGCTGGAGGTTGCCCTCCGGAATCCCGAGGTCGCGTTCCATCTCCTCGATCGTCTCCCAGCCGTCGATGAGCGGGACCAGATAGTTCTGCTTCTCGTTCATGTGCGTCTCGTCGACGATGAGGTAGGCCGTCGAATCCGGTTGTTCCAGAATGAAACCCGAGGTGCGTGCGTGGTAGGAGTCCTCGGTGACGAAGCGCTCGCCGAACTTGTTGACGATGACGCCCATGACCATGCTGGCCGGAGGGTAGATCGGGGCGGTGATGAACGCCTTGTCCATGTACTTCAGCTCGGCACCCACCGATCGGCCCATGCGCAATCCGAGGCCGTCGTCGTAGGTGTTGCCCAGGACGAACGGCTTCTCCGCCAGATGCGGCGTGTGTTCGGCGACCATCTCGGGATTCATCACGAATCCGCCCGCGGCGATGATCACCGAGTTGGCCCGGATTACGCCCTCTTCGCCCGGCTTCTTCCACGCCACGCCTGCGACCGCGCCGTCGGAGTCGACGACGAGCTGACGTGCACCGGTCTCGTACCGGACCTCGACGCCGAGTTCGCCGAGGCGTTTGACGAGCAGGTCGATGACGAGTGAGGCGCCACCGGTCTCGCCGGGGACCGGCACCTTGTGGCCGCGCGGGGCGGGGACGGCCTGGTCCTTGAACGGCCAGACCTTCTCGTTGCCGGTGTACATCAGGCCCTCGGTGCCCGGCTGGATGACGGCCTTCTCCGGGTAGAAGCTGCGCTCGAAGGTGAAGCCGAGTCCCTCGAGCCAGTTGAAGTGGTCGACGCTGTCGACGCAGTAGGCGTGGATCTTGTCGGCCTCGGGGTCGATGGACACCGCGGTCAGGTACTTCTCCATCTCCTCGGCGGAGTCCTCCTGGCCCGTCGCCTTCTGGACGGCGGTGCCGCCGCCGAGATAGAAGAAGCCGCCCGAGAGCGAGGTGGTGCCACCGGCTGCGGCGGCGCGTTCGATGAGCAGGACGCGCGCCCCGTTCGCGGCGGCCTCCGCCGCGGCGCAACCGCCCGCGATGCCGAATCCGATCACGACGACGTCGACCTCGTCGGAGAATTCTTTCACCGATTCGAGGGCGACGGTCTCCGGGATCTCGGTACTGGTAGCCATGCGGTCAGATTAGCGGACAAACTAGAACCTGTTCTAGTCTTGGGCTCTATTCGCGAAGGCGCCCGCGGGGGCCGGTCGGCCGAACGCCCGTCGGACGAATGGTGGGCCTTCCATCGCGACCCGCCGCCACGGGCGCAGACTCCGGTATCAAGAAGTGTGGCCTTCTTGTCGACCCGTCGTGCGCACGCCGCAGCCCCGTGGCTGGCGGGCGTCGTCGCGGTGGGTGCCGGCCTGGCCGCGGGGGAGATCGCCGCGGTTCCGGTGTCGCCGGACGCCTCGCCGTACTTCGCGGTCGGCTCATCGGTGGTCGACCACTCGCCCGCGGCGGTCCGGGAATGGGCCATCGAGACCTTCGGTATCGCGGACAAGGTCGCACTGTTCGTCGGGATGGGCATCATCATCGCCGCGATCGCCGGCGCCTGCGGGTATCTCGAGCGTCGCCGGCCGGCGACGGGTTCGGCGATCATCGCGGTCTTCGCGGCCGTCGGCGTGCTGGCGGCGGTGAACCGGCCCGGTGCGACGTGGACGTATGCGCTGCCCTCGATCATCGCCGGCGTCGTGGGCATCGTCGTGCTGCGGCTGCTGCTCGCCCAGCTCGACGACGAACCGTCGCCGATCGATCCCGACGTCCACACGGAAGACGTTCGCCGCCAAGCGCTCTCGCGGCGGTTCGTTCTCGCCGCGGGTGGTGTTGCCGTGGCCGCCGTCGCGATCGGCGTCATCGGTCGCCGCATGCTCTCCGACGCCGCCGACACCCTGGCCGACCGCGCGCGGATCCTGCTCCCGAAGCCGGCCGTCCCGGCACCGCCGGTTCCGGCCGGCACCGAACTGAACCTCTCGGGCGCAACGTCTTTCATCACCGGTAACGACGACTTCTACCGGATCGACACCGCTCTCCAGGTGCCTACGCTCACCACGGTCGAATGGCGGCTGCGCATACACGGAGAGGTCGACAAGCAGGTGACGCTCACCTGGGATGACCTGGTGGCGATGCCGATGACCGAACGACTGGTGACGCTCGCGTGCGTGTCCAACGACGTCGGGGGAGACCTGATCGGCAACGCCAGATGGCTCGGCGTGCCGATGCAAAGGGTTCTCGACCTCGCCGGCGTGCGGCCCGGCGCCGACATGCTGCTGTCCACCAGCGTCGACGGGTGGACCTGTGGCACTCCGATCTCGACGATCACCGACGGCCGCGACGCACTGCTCGCGATCGGCATGAACGGCGGGCCGTTGCCGATCGAGCACGGTTATCCGGTCCGCCAGGTGGTCCCGGGTCTGTACGGCTATGTGTCGGCGACCAAATGGGTCGTCGACTGGGAGATCACCAGGTTCTCCGAGGCGAAGGCGTACTGGACCGACCGCGGATGGTCGGCCCTGGGACCGATCAAACTGGCCTCGCGCATCGACCGGCCCGCCAGGGGCACCTCACATCCGGCGGGCGAGGTCGTCATCGCCGGGACCGCGTGGGCGCAGCACATCGGCGTCGAGCGCGTAGAGGTCCGCATCGACGACGGTCCGTGGCAACCCGCGGAACTCGCGACCGAGTACAGCGTCGACACCTGGCGCCAGTGGAAGTTCGTATGGCAGGCGGACAAGGGAGATCACACCGTGACGTGCCGGGCGTTCGACAAGCAGGGGCGCCCTCAGGTCGAGAGGTACCAGTCACCCGCCCCGGACGGCGCGACCGGTCTGGACGAGCGCAGATACACCATCGCCTGATTGTCTCACCAGCGGATTCGGATGCGAACTCCCCTGTAGAAAGATCATGAGCAATGCTGTTGTCAAGAGGTGAGTGAGGTATCCGACTCTCCTGAGCTGACGCTGAGAGCCCGTGTTATGTTTTCCGCACCTCTGTATGTGAGCCGGGTGACAGTCATCGCTGTCGAAGCCCGAGCACTTCGTGACCTGCGTCAGGTCGTCCGCACCGCCGACACATGGCGGAGCTGCACGATTTGCACGCAGGTCACGGCGTTGTAGACATGTGCGCCGAGAACAGGCGCCGAAACAAGGCGGCGCCTACCGGGCGTCGCCGCCAGACAGGGTGAGTGAAATGACAGTGGGTGTCGTGCGCGAGACAGCCCCGGGGGAGCGTCGTGTGGCGCTGGTCCCGAAGGTGGCTGCCTCGCTGGTGGGCAAAGGTGTGCCCGTCGTGGTGGAGTCGGGGGCCGGTCTCGGCGCCCTGATCCCCGACGAGGCGTACACCGAGGCCGGGGCCACGATCGGAGATCCGTATTCGGCGGATGTGGTGCTGCGCGTGTCGCCGCCGTCGGACGATGAGATCGGCAAGCTGCGCAGCGGTCAGAAACTGATCGGTTTCCTGGCTCCGCGTAATGCCGACAACAAGATCGGTGCGCTGCGTGATGCGGGTGTCGAGGCGTATGCGGTGGAGGCGATCCCGCGTATCTCCCGTGCGCAGGTGATGGACGCGTTGAGTTCGCAGGCCAACGTCGCCGGCTACAAGGCCGTGGTCGTGGCTGCCGATCAGTCGACCCGGTTCTTCCCGATGCTGACGACTGCCGCGGGCACGGTGAAGCCGGCGACGGTGCTCGTGCTCGGCGTGGGTGTGGCCGGTCTGCAGGCCCTGGCCACGGCCAAGCGTCTGGGCGGACGGACCACCGGTTACGACGTGCGGCCCGAGGTGGCCGAGCAGGTGCGGTCGGTCGGTGCGCAGTGGCTCGACCTGGGTATCGACGCCGCCGGCGAGGGCGGGTACGCCCGCGAACTCACCGAGTCCGAACGCGCCCAGCAGCAGCAGGCTCTCGAGGACGCGATCAAGGGCTTCGACGTGGTGATCACCACCGCGCTGGTGCCGGGACGCCCGGCGCCGCGCCTGGTGACCGCCGCTGCGGTCGAGGGCATGAAGCCGGGCAGTGTCGTGGTCGACCTCGCCGGGGAGACCGGCGGCAACTGCGAGCTGACCGAGCCGGGGCAGACCGTCGTCCGCCACGACGTCACGATCACCGCGCCGCTGAATCTCCCCGCGACCATGCCCGAGCATGCCAGCGAGCTGTACTCGAAGAACCTGCTGGCGCTGATCGAGCTGATGCTCGACGAGAACGGCGCCATCACACCGGATTTCGGTGACGAAGTGGTGGCCGCTGCGTGCGTCACCCGTGCAACCTCTGAGGGGGTGTCTGCCTGATGTACGCCGGACTTCTCGCGAATCTCGCGATCCTGGTGTTGGCCGGATTCGTTGGCTTCGCGGTCATCTCGAAGGTTCCGAACACCCTGCACACCCCGCTGATGTCGGGTACCAACGCCATTCACGGCATCGTCGTGCTCGGCGCGCTGGTGGTCCTGGGCAAGTTGCCCGCCGACGCCGGATGGGGCGTGCGCATCATCGCGTTCGTCGCGCTGGTGTTCGGCACGCTCAACGTCATCGGTGGCTTCGCGGTCACCGACCGGATGCTGGGCATGTTCAAGGGTAAGAAGGAGGCCGCCAAGTGATCGGCGCCCAGGAATCATCGGTGTCACAGTTGGTGCTCGCGGCGGGCGAGCACACGCCCAGCGAGGGCGTCTCGTATCTGGTGATGGCCCTCTACATCGTGTCGTTCTCGCTGTTCATCTACGGTCTGATGGGTCTGACCGGACCCAAGACCGCGGTGCGCGGCAACTGGATCGCCGCGACCGGTATGGGTCTGGCCGTGGCGGCGACCCTGCTCTACATCTACAACTCGGGTGCGGTCGGCGAGGACGGTCATTCGACCGTCGGGGTGCCGACGATCAACTGGATCCTGATCGTCATCGGTCTGGTTCTCGGTGTCGTGCTGGGCATTCCGCCGGCGCTGAAGACCAAGATGACGGCCATGCCGCAGCTGGTGGCGCTGTTCAACGGTGTCGGCGGCGGCACGGTGGCCCTGATCGCATGGGCGGAGTTCATCGAGACCTCCGGGTTCTCGGTCTTCCACAACACCGAACCGGCCTCGCCGCTGGTGGTCGGCTCGCTGATCGCGGCGATCATCGGTTCGATCTCGTTCTGGGGTTCGCTGGTGGCGTTCGCCAAGCTGCAGGAGATCATGCCCAAGGGTCTGGAGAAGACCTTCGTGGCGAATGCGAAGCTGTTCCAGGCGGCCAACATCGTGCTGCTGCTGGTCGCGTTGGGACTGGCGATCTACCTGGGTGTCGACGCCGCCGACGGTGGCGGGGCGAGCGTCTGGTGGATGGTGGGGCTGCTGCTCGCCGCCGGTGTGATGGGTCTGTTCGTGGTGTTCCCGATCGGTGGCGCGGACATGCCGGTGGTCATCTCGCTGCTGAACGCGATGACCGGTCTGTCGGCCGCGGCTGCGGGTATCGCGCTGGACAACACGGCGCTGATCGTGGCCGGCATGATCGTCGGCGCGTCGGGTTCGATCCTGACCAACCTGATGGCCAAGGCGATGAACCGGTCGATCCCGGCGATCGTGTTCGGATCGTTCGGTGGTGGCGACGCCGCGGCTGCCGGTGGTCCCGGCGGTGAGGGCGGCACGGTCAAGGCCACCTCGGCCGCGGATGCCGCAATTCAGATGGCGTACGCGAATCAGGTCATCGTCGTGCCCGGTTACGGTCTGGCCGTCGCGCAGGCCCAGCATGCGGTCAAGGAGATGGCGAGCCTGCTCGAGGCCAAGGGGGTGGAGGTCAAGTATGCGATTCACCCGGTCGCCGGTCGTATGCCCGGTCACATGAACGTGCTGCTGGCCGAGGCCGACGTCGAATATGACGCGATGAAGGAGATGGATGACATCAACGGCGAGTTCGGCCGTACCGATGTCGCGATCGTCATCGGTGCCAACGACGTCACCAACCCCGCGGCGCGGAACGACCCGAGCAGCCCGATTCACGGCATGCCGATCCTCAACGTCGACGAGGCACGGTCGGTGATCGTGCTCAAGCGGTCGATGAGTTCGGGCTATGCCGGCATCGAGAACCCGCTGTTCTTCGCCGACGGCACCTCGATGCTCTTCGGCGACGCGAAGAAGAGCGTCGACAGCGTCATCGAGGAACTCAAGGCGCTGTAGAAGAGAACACACTCAGAAGACCCCCGGCAGTCCACGTTTCGTGCGGCTGCCGGGGGTCTTTTGTGTGCCGGGCGCGCATCGAGCAGGAATCGAGAAGCGGGCGCGCGTGTCTGGCGGTTAGCGTCTGGTCAGACGACAGGGTCAGAGAGCGAATCGAAGGAGAGTCATGTCTGTCTGGCAGTGGTATCAGCGGAAGATGAATGAGCGCACCGTCACCCGGATTCGCAACAAGAGCGGGACGATGTGGGGGATGGACATGGTCATCCTGCGCACCAAGGGGCGCAAGTCGGGCCGACCACGAGAGACACCGCTGAGTTGGTTCCCCTACGACGGCGACTGGCTGGTCGTCGCTTCCGGTGGTGGAAAGGGCAATCCGGACTGGTATGCGAACCTCGCGGCGCATCCCGACGCCGTCGCCGTGGAACGGCACGGCGCACAACCGGTTCCGGTCACGCCGGTGGTGCTCACCGGCCCGGAACGAGAAGCCGCGTGGAATGCGGTCGTCAGTGCGCAACCCAGGTATGCGAAGTATCAGAAGAAGGCGACCCGCGAGTACCCGGTGGTGAAGCTGGCGACCGCCGGAGAGTGCGCCGGGTGATCCAACGATGAGTTTTCCGCACGAGCGGTGTCTATCCCTGCACGACAACCAGACCGCTCGTCCACAAGGGAGAACAACATGACCACCGACACCACCACCATAACGCGTTCGTCCGACACCAGCCGGGGCCGAAACCGGCGCCGCATCACCGGGATCGTGATCAGCGTGCTCGTCGGCGCATTCCTTGCGTTCGACGTCGTGGGCAAGCTGACCCGACCGCAGTCGGTGGTCGACGGCACGGAGAAGCTCGGCTTCGACTCCGACCAGGCCATCGTCATGGGCATCGTGTTGCTCATCTGCCTTGTCGTGTATGCGATCCCGCGGACCGCCGTGTTGGGCGCGCTCGGCATCACCGCCTACCTCGGCGGCGCGGTCACCGCGAACATGCGGATCGAGGAACCGCTCTTCAGTACGGTGTTGTTCGCGGTCTACCTCGGCGTCCTGATGTGGATCGGACTGGTCCTGCGTCGCCCGGAACTGCTGAAGGTCGCCGGCCTGCGCCGCTGATCGCCGACCGCGGCACGCTCCTGACCGGCCCCGCACCCGTTATCGATCTGGAATCGGACGGGTGCGGGGCCGTTGCGCATCTCTCGTACTGTTACGCGAGTGACTGGTGTTACCAGAGTGAAGCGCTTTCGGCTGGCGGCTGCCGCCACCATCGCGGTTGCCGCGCTCGGCGGTGTGGCCGTCGGGTCGCTCCCCGCCGACGGGGCGAGTGTGGTGACGGTGGCGGACGCCGTCGACCCGGCCGGGTTGTACAACGACGCGCAGTCGAAGTTCGCCAACGGGGACGTGGCCGGCGGGCTCGCGTCCCTGCAGCAGGCGCTGACGATTGCGCCCGCAGACACCGATGCGCTTGCACTGCAAGCGATCTGGGCCGATCAGATCGACGATGCCTCGGTCAGCAATGCCGCCCTGAGTCGCTTGCGTGTGCTGAATCCGCTCTTGGCCACCACGGCACGCAACGTGATCTCCGGGGTCGCCACGGCTGCGCGGATCGTGCCGGACACCACGCCCAAGCCGGTTGCCGGGCGGGTCGCGATCGTCGTTCTCGGATTCGGCCTGGATGCCAACGGAAAAATGGCTCCGGAGTTGGTGAATCGGGTGTCGGCGGGCAAGTCGCAGGCCGAGATCACCACGGCTGCACCGATCGTCGTGACCGGCGGGGTGCCCAAGAACGGCATCACCGAGGCCGCCGCCATGAAGACCTGGCTGATCGACAACGGCGTCGCCGCCACGCGCATCCTGACCGAGGACAAGTCGGGGTCGACCGTCGCCAACGCGCAGAACACGTCGGAGATCCTGCGTGCGAAAGGCATTCGCGACATCGTCCTGGTCACCTCGCCCAACCACATCCGCCGCGGAGCCGCGGACTTCGGGGCGACCGGACTGCGGGTCGTCGGAACCCTCACCACCGCCACCGATCTCAGCAAGTACCTCACTCCGCTGACCAAGGGTCAGACGCGGGGTATCCGGCTCGAAGCCACCCGGGCTGCGCGAATCCCCACGACCCACCAGCCCGGAGTGCTCCCGCAGAACCTCCCCGATCCCGGCCCCGGTCTGCTCGCCGACATCGGTGGCCAGGTCCTCAAGCAGTTGCTCGACGCCGGATCGTCGGCCATCGGTTCGGGGACCGAGGGCTGAGTTCGGTCAGAACATCCCCGAACGGAGTTCGGTCAGAACATGACCGATCGGTAGTGGGTGACGAGTCGCCCCTTGTCGTAGATGTGGAAGGCGATACCGGGCGGCTGGCCGCGGTTGACGACCTCGTTGCCCTCGAACGGGAGGTTCAGCGTCGACGCGACGCCCGGAGCGACGCACAGTGGGCGGTCGGCGAATCGGGTCACCGCGGGCGTGTGTGCGTGGCCGCACAGGAACGCGACGATGTTCGGGTGGCGTTCGACGAGGGGGACCAGACGCTCCTCACCGGTCTGCCGGATCGAATCCATGAACGGCATGTGCAGCTCGACGGGCGGGTGATGGAAGGCGATGAAGACGGGCGTCTGCGGGTCCTCCGCCTCAAGTCGAGCCGACATCCAGGTGAGCGTCTGGTCGTCGATGTAGCCGTCGTTGCGTCCGGGGATCGAGCTGTCGCACATCAGGAACAACACGTCGCCGACGCGTCGGGCGTGGTTGATCGGTCCGGAGGTCTCGGCGCCGAGCAGTGTGGCACTGAACGGTTCGCGGACGTCGTGGTTGCCGGCGGTGATGAGCATCGGCAAGGGACTCTGGAGAACGCCGAAGGCCTCTCGGTACTCACTCGGCACACCTTCGTCGGCGATGTCACCGGTGACCAGCAGAGCGTCGATTCCGGCTGCCCGCGCGTTGATGTAGCTCAGCGTCGACTGGATGCGGCTTCGGTTGAACCGCGTCCCGTTGAAATGAAGGTCGCTGATGTGGGCGACAACGAACACGAAGAGCTCCTGTCACGGTCACTGACTCCCACGAGGCTAGTCCTAGGCCCGGCTGCGACCCGCACCACGGTGGCGCCACGAGTCGAAACACACTCCGCTCGCGTTGGTGTGGCTCATTCGTCTGACCGGCCGGTAGGTCTGATGGCGCACTGGTCCCGGCCGGCGTTCAGGTGGTGAGGGTTCGCCGGAACAGCGCCTCCAGCTCGGTGAAATGGTGTTCGCAGGCCTCGTGGTGGTAGGCGGGGATGTCGGACATCGTGTACCCGTGTTCGGCCCCCGGGTAGACGGTCGCCGAATGGGTGACCCCACTCGAGATGAGTGCGTGCTCGAATCGGGCGATGGCGGTGCGGGGGAGCGAGCGATCCTTGTCGGCGTGGACGGCCAGTACGAACGCGTCGATGTCGACGAGATGGAGGTGAGGGCTGTCGGAGTCCTCGGTCACGAGGTTGCCGGTGTGGAAGATCCCGACGGCGGCGACCTCGGCGGGACGCGCGGCCGCCAGGTTCAGCGCCAGCCGGCCGCCCATGCAGTAGCCGGTGACGCCGATCGGGCCGGACGAGACACCGCGCACCGAGCGCAGGGCCTCGAGGTAGGAGACGAGGTCGGCGCGGGCGACGTCGAATGTGAGAGTCGACGCGCGGGGCATCGCCGCCCGGAAGAATGCCCCGAGAGCCCCGGGCAGCAGCGGATCGTCGGCTGGGGCCCACTCGTCGGCGGTGCCGTACCGGTAGAAGAGATGCGGCACCGCGACGACGTGACCCCACGACGCGATGCGGTCGGCCATCGCGCGGGTGCGCGGGCGGAGTCCGATCACATCGGTGATGAACAGGACGCCGGGGAGCGGCGACTCGTCCGCGGCTGCCGGCCGGGTCACATACATCTCGGTGTCGCCGTAGGCTGCGGGGACCGTGATCGTCTCGCCGTGGACTGCGGATGACTCCATTGATCCTCCTGTGCTCGGCGGTGTGGGAGTCCGGGTCTTGGTTGGTTCTCGGAGGTGGGTGGTCACAGGTCCCCAGGCAACTTGTCCCGACGGATACCGCGCCAGCTCGGGTGGCGAAGGTGGCCGGCGGTGGTCCAGTCCATGAAGCGCACCTCGCCGACGATCTTGGGCAGAACCCAGACCGCGCTCGACGCGATGGGACGGTCGAGTTTCTCGAGGAATGGGGACCGCGAGATCTTCAGCGGTTCGAGTTCCTCGGCGAGAGAGCGCAACTGCGCGTCGGTGAATCCGGTTCCGACGCGGCCCACGTAGCGCAGTCCGGTCTCCTCGGGCAGCCCGAGCAGAAGCGATCCGATGGTGTGCGACCGGTTGCCGCGCCCGGGACGATATCCGCCGACCACCACCTCGATGTCGCTCCAGTTCTTGTGCTTGAGCCACTTGGTGGAGCGTCGGCCCTGTTGATAGACCGAGTCACGGCGTTTGGCGACAACACCTTCCATGTTGTGTTCGCGGCTGTACTCGATCGCCGCACTTGCCGGCGTCGGAAGCAACGGCGGCACATCGATGTACGTCGAGCGACGAAAGGCCGGCGCGAGTTCCTCGAGGATCTCGCGCCGTACGGACCACGGTTTGCGTAGCAACGACGTCCCGTTCAGATACAGGATGTCGAACAGGTGCAGCTTGAGTGTGTACGGCTCCTCGGTGTGCCTACGTGAGGTGAACAGCGTGAAGTTGGTTCGGCCGGTGGAGTCGATGGCCACCGCCTCGCCGTCGAGCACCACATCCATGAGCCCGAGATCGTCGGTGATGCTAGCGAATTCGGGAAAATCGTTCGTCATGTCGATCCCCGAGCGGGACGTCAGCCGGAACTCGCCGCCGATCGAGCGCACCAGGAGTCGATAACCGTCCCATTTGCCCTCGAACGCCCAGTCGCGCCCGTTGAGCTTGTCGATCGGCTCGTCGGTGGCGAGCATCGGTCTCGGATCGGTGAGACTGTCGGGAACGATGGGGCGCGGCTCGTCGGTCATCAGGTGGGCGAGCCAGTTCTTGTCACCGGTGCGGATCAGTGCGTACCGGCCCTGGAGCCGCTCGCCGTGCAGGCGGACGATGACCTCTTTGTCCCGCCACTTCTCCAGCTCGAAAGTGCCTTTGTCCCAGATCGATACGTGACCACCGCCGTATTCTCCGGCCGGGATGTCGCCCTCGAACTCGGCATAGTCCATCGGATGGTCCTCGGTCTGGACCGCGAGTCGGTTCTGGTCCGGATCGGTGGGGAGGTTCTTCGGCACCGCCCACGAGACCAGCACGCCGTCGTGTTCGAGACGGAAGTCGTAGTGGAGTCGCCGTGCGTGGTGCTCCTGGATGACGAAGATCGGTGCGCGGGGCGCGGATTCCGGATGATCCTCGTCCACCTCGTCCTCCGCTTCCCGGAGGCGTTGCCGATGGTTCTCGTCGCCGAAGGGTTCCGGCGTCTTCGACTCGTCGCGTTTGCGACGGTACTCACGCAGATTGATGATCTGACCCGACCGCGTCTCCTCCGCGTGGTCGTCGCCGGCGCCGTGATGGTCGTCGGAGGTGATGTTCTCCCGCAACGTGTCCGGGTCGGCGAGATCGTCACCGGTGTCGGAGGAACCGACGACGTCGTCCGAGGCGGTGGCCGGATCGTCGTCGTACGGAGCGTCGAGACCGGCCAGGAGATCGCCGACGTCGGCCACTCGGTCGAGGACCTCGGTGTAGAGCAACTGGGCGATCGTGGGGTCCTCGATCTCATCCCATGTACGGGGCGCGGCGACCCACGGTTGTTCGCGTCCGCGCAGCGAATACGGCGACAGGGTGGTCTTCGAGGCGTTGTTCTGGCTCCAGTCGATGAAGACCTTGTCGTCGCGGATCTTCTTCGACATGTTGGCGGTGATGAAATCACTGTGCTGCCGGGCGAACTCGTCGGCCACCTCACGGGCGACCTTCCGGGCGGCTTCCGAGCTCACCGGTTTGGGCAGCCGGGCGTAGATGTGAATACCCTTGCCGCCGCTGGTCACCGGGTACGTGGTGGTGCCGCCCAGCCAGTTCCGGATCTCCACCGCCACGGCCGCGGTCTCGTGCAGGGGGACACGCGGACCGGGGTCGAGGTCGAAGACGATCCGGTTGGCCATGCGTTCGCCGTCGGGGCCGATCGGCAGCCGCCACTGCGGGACGTGGATCTCGAGCGCAGCCATCTGGGCCAGCCAGACGAGCGTGGCGCGATCCTCGGCGAGCGCGTATTCGATGACCCGCTCGCTGTGCTGGATGCCATGGCGGCGAACCCAGTCGGGCGCGCTGTCGGGCAGATCCTTCTCGAAGAACGGCGTCGACTCGACACCGTTGGGCCAGCGTTTGCGGGTGACGATGCGGTTCCGCAGGTGCGGCAGCATCACCTCGGCGATGCGCGAGTAGTAGTCGATGACGTCGTATTTGCGTGTCCCGGTCGCCGGATAGAGCACCTTGGAGAGATTGGTGATCGAGATCCGGCGGCCGTCGACCTCCAGGATCTCTCCGCCTGCCATCACCCCATTGTCCACACCGCAGAGCCGAAGGCTCGTCGATCGGCGCGGGTGTCTCCACGGAGGCGTTTGCGTCTGGTTGCCGACGTCGCACACGAACTCCTGGCACAATGGCCGACATGCGCTCGATCTGGAAGGGCGATCTCAGCTTTGGCCTGGTGAATGTACCGGTCAAGGTCTATTCCGCGACGGAGAGTCACGACCGCAAGTCCTACCAGGTCGACTCCTCCGACGGCACCCGCATCCGATACCGGCGCGTGCGCGAGGGAACCGACACCGAGGTCGACTACTCCGACATCGCCAACGCCTACGAATCGGAATCGGGCGAGACGGTGATCCTGACCAAGGACGACCTGTCGACGCTGCCGGTGCAGAAGAGCCCGGAGATCTCGATCCTCGAGTTCGTGCCGGTCGAACAGGTCGATCCGATCTACTTCGACAAGCCCTATTACCTGGAGCCGTCGTCGAAGTCGCCCAAGGCCTACGTGCTGTTGGCCAAGGCGCTCGAGGAAACCGACCGCCTGGCGATCGCGACGTTCACCCTGCGGAACCGCACGCGGGTCGCGGCGCTGCGCGTCGTCGACGGCGTCATGACCCTGCAGACACTCCTGTGGCCGGATGAAGTTCGCAAACCCGACTTCGGTTTTCTCGACGAGGACACCGAGATCCGCGACCAGGAACTGAAGATGGCGGCGTCGCTGATCGAGTCGATGGCCTCCGACTACGATCCGTCCGAGTTCGAGGACACCTATCAGAACGAGCTGGCCAAACTCATCGAGGCGAAAGCCGAGGGCAGCGAGGCGTTCCCCGAGTCGGAGGAGGAGAAGCCCGGCGAGGAGGATTCCGAGGTCGCCGATCTGCTTGCCGCTCTGCGTGCCTCGGTGAAGGACCGCGGGGCTTCCGACGAGGACGAGGCCGAGAAGAAGGACACGGCCGCGAAGAAGGCCGCGAAGAAGGCTGCCAAGAAGGCACCCGCCAAGAAGGCCGCGGCGAAGAAGGCTCCCGCCAAGAAGGCGGCCTCGAAGAGCAGCTCTGGATCGTCGGGCTCCAAGAGCACGGCGAAGAAGGCGCCCGCCAAGAAGGCCTCCCGCCGGGCGAGCTGATCGCGCTCTCCGGCGGAAATTCGCTGGCCTGAGAACGTCGGCGTCCGGCAAGCTCGAGGGGTGAGCACCGACGTCGACACCCGTCTGCCGCGCGCCTTGAAGCCCCTGGCGCGACGGCAGTACCGGCTGCTGGCGTCGGGTTTGATCCTGGCGATGTTCGGTGACGGGATCTGGACGATCGCGGTGATCTGGCAGGTCATCGCCCTCGGTGGCGGACCGGGACAGGTGTCGCTGGCGACCGGGATAGCAGCGGTCGGGATGCTCGTCTCGACCCTCGCCGGCGGTGTGCTGGCCGACCGGATCTCGCAGCGCCACATCATGATCGGCCTCGAGGTCACCAAGATGGTGGCGTTCGGCGCCGTGGGTGTGGCGTCCGTGGCCGGCGTTCTCGATCTCTGGATGGTCGTGGTGGCATCGCTGCTCGCGGGCGCCACGATGGGCATGTACTACCCGGCATACTCGGCGCTGCTGCCCGGTGTGGTCTCGTCGTCGGAACTGCAGGCGGCGAACGGTATCGAGGGTTTCTTCCGCCCGGTGGTTTTCCAGGCGGTCGGCCCGATGGTGGCCGGGGCCGTCATCGGGGCCACCGCGCCGGGGCAGGCGGTCGTGCTGGCCGCGATCGCGTCCATCGCGTCGGGGTTCTGTTATCTGGTGATGGCTCCGGTGACGTCGCGACGACTGGGCGAACCGGCGAGTTCCGAGTCGGAGATCGTGCGCACCGGCGCAGGCGTTGGCGGTGTGGTCGTCGACCTCGTCGGGGGCTTCGTGTACATGATCCGCACGCCGTGGCTGTGGGGGACGCTGTTCTTCGCCTGTGTCCTGGTGCTGGCGACCCTGGGTCCGATCGAGGTGCTCGTGCCCTTTGCCCTGCGTGAGCGCGTCGAGGGTGGCGCTTCGCAGCATGCGTGGGTGCTGGCCGGGTTCGGTATCGGGGCGGCTGTCACGTCGTTGGTGTTCGCGTCGCTGCCGATGCCCCGGCGGTATCTGACGGTCATGTTCGGGGTGTGGTCGTTCTCGAGCGTGCCGCTCGTCCTGATGGGGGTCGCCGATTCGACCTGGCTGTTCGTCGCGGCCGGCTTCGGTATGGGAGTCCTGTTCGACGGCCCGATGGTGTTGTGGGGGACGCTGCTTCAGCGTCGTGCCCCGCCGCCACTGCTCGGCCGAATAGCAAGTCTCGACTTCTTCGTGTCGGTCGCGCTGATGCCGGTGTCGATGGCGATCGCCGCTCCGGTCTCGTCGGCGATCGGGTTGACCGCGACGTTCGTCCTGGCCGGTCTCCTGCCGGTGCCGATCGCGTGGGCGTTCTACTTCGCGGCCCGCATGTGGCGCGACGAGATCGAGCACCCGCTCGTCGACGAGACGCCGCCGAAGCTGGTGCCGGTCAACGACTGACCAGTCCGCCGACGTCGCGGGTCACCGCAGCACCTCCGCGGCGCCTGCGACCACCAGGTCCGTGAGATGGTGTAGCAGAGGGGAACTGAGTTTCCAGTACTGCCAGTAGAGCGGGACGTCGAGGTGGTGGTCGGCGATCATCCGCACCCGGCCGTCGTCGAGGGCATCGCGGATCTGGACGGCGGGTACTGCGCCCCAGCCGATTCCGAGGGAGACCGCGCGGTGGTACTCCGTGGAGGCCGGGATATAGGCGGCGGGTGGGTCGACGGCGCGGCCGGCCAACGCGGCCACCATGTTCAGCTGGATGTGGTCGTTGCGATCGAACTGGACCATCGGGGCTCTGGACAACGCCTCGGCGTCGAGACCGTCCGGCAGCCAGGTCTCGATGAATTCTGGTGTCGCGACGGGCAGATACCGCAGGCTGCCGAGCGGGTGGAGGGTGCAGCCACGCACGGCCAGCGGTTCCGACGTCACCGCGGCGAGTACGTCACCCGACTTCAGCAGAGCGCCGCTGCGCGTCTCGTCGTCGCGGAACACCTCGACCGCCACCGCGTGGTCCCGGTGGAACCGGGCAAGAACCGGAAGCAACCAGGTCGCCAGCGAGTCCGCATTCGTCGCGATGGGGAGATGAACCCGGGGCCGTGCGGAGACCGGGGCATCGTCGTGGTCGGGTTCGCCGATGAACTCGGCGCGCGTCTCGGCGAGCAACAGTTCCCACTGCCTGGCCAGGCGAACCAACACCTCGCCGTCGGGGGTCGCCGAAGCCGGTTTGGTCCGGCGCAGCACCACCCGGCCGACCGCGGATTCCAGCGTCTTGATCCGCTGACTGACCGCCGAGGGCGTGATGTGCAGCGACGACGCCGCCGCGTCGAACGTCCCTTCACGCAGGACTGCGGCCAGCGTGCGCAGACCTTCCTGGCTGATGTCCATGCGACCACGCTAGATGAAGAACAGCTGATGATTCTTTAGAAACATTCGCTGTACTGATCGAAGCGACGGTCATAACGTTCGCAGGGTGTCCAGCTACCTCCTCCCCGCGATCGCCGGGCTGCTCACCGGTGCGGGCCTGATCGTGGCGATCGGTCCGCAGAACGTCTTCGTCCTCCGGCAGGGCGTGGCGCGCCGGCACACGGGGTCGATCGTGGCCGTGTGCGCGATCTCCGACGTCGTGCTGATCGTCGCGGGAGTGGCGGGACTCGGCGCGATCGTCGCCGCCCACCCTCAGGTGATCACCGTCGCCAAGATGGTCGGCGGTCTTTATGTGCTCGGGCTCGGACTGCTCGCCGCCAAACGCTGCCTCCGCAGCAACGAGGCCATCTCCGCGAACGCCGAAGAGGCCGAATCGGCCGGCCGGTGGGTCGCCGTCGGCACCGCGCTGGCGCTCACGTGGCTCAATCCACACGTCTACCTCGACACCGTCCTGACCATGGGTGCGATCGCCAACGGTCACGGAAACGGCAAGTGGGCCTTCGCCATCGGCGCGTGTCTGGCCAGCATCCTGTGGTTCACCGCGCTCGGGGGAGGGGCCCGGCGCCTGTCGCGCTTCTTCGCCAGCCCGCGCGCGTGGAAGATCCTCGACGCCGTCGTGGCGGTCTCATGATCGGGATGGCGATCGCGCTCTTCGCGTCGGTGTGACCTCGCTGTGACATCGGTGCCGGTGATTGGGCATCCGCAACATGCCTAGTCGAGACCTTTGTCCGGTACACCGGAGAGGGTGACCCTCAGTTCCTCCGCCCCGCCGGCGACTCGCGTGCCGGGGCCGCGGTCGTTCGATGTGCGTGCGGTGGTGTCCGACACGCGGGCCATCCTCGCCCGCGGCGACCTCGCGGTCGCCGCGGCGGCACTGACCTACTACGCCGCGATCGCCGTGGTGCCCTGGGTGTTGCTGGCCATCTGGTCGACGACGTGGATTCGCGGGGCGTCGTCGGCGGAGAGCACATGGCTGGGTCTCGACGTGCTCATCCCACCCGACATGGGCGGTCGCGCGGTCTTCGACGAGGCGGTCGTGATCGGCACCGGACTGTCCGTGCTGAGCGCCCTCGTACTCCTCTTCCCGGCATCGTTCTACGGAGAAGGCCTACGCCGGGCCTGCCTGACCTTCTATCCGAAACGGGATCGCTTCACCGGGTGGCGATCCCGGTTGTCGATCCTCGCGCTGTTCGCCCTGGTCCCGACGCTGGCGCACATCGCGGTCACGGTCGGCGGGTCGATCACGGGACTGGCGCCCGACGGCGGCGGCTCCGGAGGTTTCTGGGACCTCGCGACCCGCGTGGTCGTCGGATTCGTCACCGTCTGGCTGAGCCTCGCGGTGGCATTGACGTGGGTGTACTGGAAAGTGACCCCAGGCCGTCCGAGCCTGGCGATCGCCGGGGTCACCGCGCTCGTCACGGCGTCGTTCATCGCCGGATTCGCGCAGGGATTCCTGCTGTTCCTGTCCCTGCCGATCGATGTCGGTATCCCCTACGGCGGCCTGCGCGTCATCGGCGGAGTGGTGGCGGTCGGACTCTGGCTCTACGTCCTGCACGTGCTCGTGATCGTCGGATGGGCTCTCGGGCACGCACTCGACGGCGCCCGGGTCGACGACCGTGTCGGCTGAACCGCGTCGCCTCGCCGGTGACCGACGACTCGCACGCCGGTCTCAACGGGACACCGTGCTCGACGCGTGGTCGGAGCTGCACGGCGGAATCGATCCCCGTGAATCCTTCTGGGTCGAACGGTGGGTCCTCCTCAGCAACGCGTGTGCGCGGCCGCTCGCGCGCCTCGGCATCTCCCCGAACGCGATCACCGTCGGCGGGGCCCTGGCCACCGCGATCGCTTTCGCGGTGACCTTCGCCGGACACGGATGGTTCGCAGTGGCCGCCGTCGTCATCCTCCTCGCCGCGGTCCTCGACGGCGTGGACGGCGCCATCGCCGCCCAGACCGGTTCGGCGACCCAATGGGGCCGGGTTCTCGACACCATGGCCGATCGCTGGTCGGACATCTTCCTCGCGGGAATCGTGGTGATGGCCGGTGCGCCGCCGTGGATGGGGGTGGTGATCGCGGTGCTGACCCTGTTCCTCGAGGGGACCCGGGCGACGGCCCAGGCGGCCGGGATGGCGGGCCCGGGCAGGGTCACGGTCTGGGAGCGGCCGTCGCGCGTCATCCTCGCCTTCATCGCGATGGTCGCGGCCACCGTCGTGTGGCAGATCGGTCTGTCCGACAGCGATGCCGACGCGCTGGCGGCGACCATCGCCGCGACCGGTGCGATCCTGGCGATGATCGGCCTTCTCCAGCTGTTCGTCGCCGTGTTCCGGCAGACCCGCGGGCGTCCGCCCGAGTCAGACTCGTCGCTGCCGTAGGGCGGAGAGCGCGAGCAGGACCGCGCCGGCGGCGATCCAGCCGAGCAGGATCCACATCGGACCGGCGGTCGAGGCGTCCGGGAAGTAGGCGACCGACCGGGTGAGGGTGCCGCCCGCTCCAGTCGGCAGCCACTGGCCGAGCGTTCCCCACGGCGCGGGGAGCAGGTATGGCGAGGATGCGAGCCCGGAGAGCGGGTTGGAGATCAGCATCATCAGGATCGCCGCGACACCGACGCCGGGTGTCCCGAGGAGTGCGCCGGCACCGGCGGTGAACCAGGAGATGGCGCCGATCAGAAGCGCCAGCGCCATGGCGACCGGCACCACGCGTCCGTCGATCACGCCCAGCCACGACCAGACCGCCGCGAAACCGAGTCCGGCGACCAGTGGGCCGATCAGGACGACGGTGGCCTGCATCCACACCTGCCCGGCGAGAGCGATCGCGGCCGATGCGCCGAGTGCGATACCCGCGATGAGCAGCGGGAGCAGACCGGCCGCGAATCCGGTGCCGCGTGCATCGGTCGACGGCGGTGCGACCACCGACTCGGTGGTGACCGGCAACGACTGCGCGGTGGCGATGCCCGTCCCGACCCCGGCCACGATCTGCGCCAGCGCCGGCGATCCCGCCTCGGCCGTCAGGACGGTGACGCCCTGCGGGCCGACGGTCACGGCACCGACGATGTCGCGGGTCTCGATCGCACTCCGGGCGGCGGCGGCGTCGGCGAACTGCTCGACGACGAAGGCGTCGTCTCCGGCCCGGTCGGCCAGAGCGGACTCGATGGCCTGTGCGGCGCGTGCCGGCGCGACCACGCCGAGCGGGACGTCGTGCGGCTCGGGGTCCACCGCGAGGGAGACGAACATGGCGGCGATCGTGCTGACCACGATCGGGATGGCGAGGACGAGCACGGCGACAAGTCGCCAGGACGGTCCGTGAGGCGCGGGCTTCGGCCCCTTCTCGGTGAGGGGCAGTTGATCTGACGGATCGATGTACGTGGTCATCGCGACCTCCCAAAAAGAACGAACTCTCGTTTTAAGAATTATGCACCGCGGGTTGAGGATCAATCAAGAACGAAGATTCGTTTTATACTCGTCGAATGCCGAAGATCAGCGAGGAACGCAAGCTCGAGCGGAGCCGGCAGATCCTCGACGCCGCGCGCAGCTGCTTCGCCGAGAAGGGTTTCCATCGCGCGTCGATGTCCGACGTCATCCGGGAGTCGGGCCTGAGCGCCGGGGCGGTCTACTCGTACTACTCGTCGAAGGAGCAACTGATCGCCGCGGTGGCACGGTCGGTCTTCCAGGCATACGAAGCGGGCCTCGGCGACCTCGCCGACGGTGACGGCGCTCCCGCGTCGCCCGAGGACGCCGTCCGGGTGCTCGCGGCGCACGTGATGGCCGAGATCGCGCCGCTGACCGACGACTTCCGGATGGTGATGACCATCTGGGGTGAGGCGGCCAACAACCCCGAGCTGCGCGAGATCGTCCGCGAGATCGTCCTGGGGCTGCGCGCGGTCTTCGAGCGCGTTCTGATCAGGTGGCGCGACGCCGGTCACGAACTTCCTGGTGAACCGGCAGATCTGGCCTTGCCGATGGTGTCGGTGATGCAGGGCATCGTCGTGCAGCAGTCACTCGTCGGGGACGTCGACCTCGATGCCTATGTGGACACGTGGTGTGCGCTGATGCGTGCCGCCGGTTTCGGCGACCGGGACTGATCGGCCGGACCTGCCTACCATCGAGGCGAGTGCGCCGAGGCTCCGATCGCCCGCCCGCCGGCCCGAGCCGCGGCCCATCCGATCGGAGCCTCGGTGCCGAACATCGGGTGAGCCTGTGCTCGCCCCCCGATCTCGACTTGTGATGAGGAACAGATGACCAACGACTCGGTGGTTCTCGCCGATGCCGACGGCCGACCATGTGGTACCGCCGACCGCGAAGGCGTGCACGGCGTCGACACCCCGTTGCACTTCGCGTTCTCGTGCCACCTGGTCGACGGCAACCGGATCCTCATGACCCGTCGGGCCCTGTCCAAGCGCAGCTGGCCGGGAGTGTGGACCAATTCGTTCTGTGGCCATCCGCGTCCGGGTGAGTCCGTCGTCGACGCCGTGCACCGGTATGCGCAGCGTGAGCTCGGGATCGACGTCGACGAGGTGCGCTGCATCCTGCCCGACTTCCGGTACCGCGCCGTCGATGCGAGCGGCATCGTCGAGAACGAGATCTGCCCCGTGTTCGTCGCACGGCCGGTGGGATCGCTCGAGCCGAATCCGGATGAGGTCGCCGAGTACGCCTGGGCCGAGGTCCCGGATGTGTGGGACCTGGTGGCACGCACTCCCTGGGCGGTGAGTCCCTGGTTCGCCGACCAGGTGCGGCAGCTCCCGGGTCCCGATCCCCACGGGTTCGTCGACGGCGCGCTTGTGGATTCGACCCATCCGATGACGGCACGGGCGTCGAATCCATGATGTCGGGACCAGCGGACACGGCGTACCCGCCGTCGTCGCCCCGTCGTTCACATACCCATCGTCACACCGCAGGAGCCATCGGATGATGCATCTACCCGGTCATACCGAAGTGGTCCCGCCACATCGTCGGTACGACGCCGTGGCCGAGGCGAGCGCGGCGCTGGTGATCAGGTCGTACTCGAGTTCTTTCGGGCTCGCCTCCCGGCTGCTCACCCCCGCGATCCGCCGCGACGTCCGCAACATCTACGCGCTCGTCCGCGTCGCCGACGAGATCGTCGACGCACCGCGGCCCGAGCAGGGTCTGGTGGACCGGCGCAACGAACTCGATCAGCTCGAGGAACAGACCGCCGCGGCGATGATCACCGGGTCGAGCAGCAACCTGGTCGTGCACGCCTTTGCGCGGACCGCGCGCCGCGCCGGGATCGACCTGGACCTCGTGACGCCGTTCTTCTCGTCGATGCGTGCGGATCTCACTCAGGTCGAGCATGACTTCGAGAGCCTCGCCGCCTACATCTACGGCTCCGCCGAGGTCGTCGGACTGATGTGCCTGCGGGCGTTCCTGGCCGAGGAGCCCAAGGCCGCCGCACGCTACGACCACCTCGCGCCCGGTGCGCGTCGTCTCGGCGCCGCGTTCCAGAAGATCAACTTCCTACGGGACTTCGGTGAGGACAGTGACGGACTGGGTCGTCGATACCTCGTCGGCCTGGACCCCGATCGTCCCGATGACGGGGCGTGGTCGCTGTGGCTCGACGACATCGATCTCGATCTCACCGCCGCCGCGGCGGCGATCCCGTACCTTCCGGCGAACAGCCGGGTCGCCGTCTGCACCGCACACGACCTCTTCGCCGAACTGACCGCACGCCTACGGGAGTCCTCGGCCGCCGAGGCCAGGAGGCAACGCGTCCGAGTTCCCAACGCCGGCAAGGCGAAGATCGCGGCCGCCGCCGTCGCCCGCCGCGGTATGCCGCGCACACCGAGGGGATTGACCTCATGAACGCACGCAAACGAATCGTCGTCATCGGTGGCGGTGTCGCCGGACTGGCCACCGCCGCACTGCTCGCCCACGACGGGCACGACGTCGAGGTGATCGAGAAGAACGACGACCTCGGTGGACGCGCCGGGCTGTGGAGCGCCGACGGGTTCCGGTTCGACACCGGGCCGTCGTGGTGGCTGATGCCGGAGGTCTTCGACCATTACTTCGAGATGCTCGGTACCTCGACACAGGAACAGCTCGACCTCGTCCGGCTCGACCCGGGGTACCGAGTCTTCTTCGGGGACAACGAATCCGACGAACCACCGATCGACATCTTCGGCGACTTCGAGCGCAACCGCGAGGTGTTCGAGCAGATCGAACCGGGCGCCGGAGCGGCTCTCGAGTCCTACCTCCGGACCGCGCGACAGGCGTATGACCTCGCCGTCGAACGGTTCCTGTACACCAGCTTCGACTCCGTACGCGCGTTCCTGAGCCTGCCGGTACTGCGGCATGCGCCGACCCTCGCGTCACTGCTGACCCGCTCGTTGCAGTCCTTCATCTCCGCGCGCTTCAGCGATCGGCGCCTGCAGCAGGTGCTCGGGTACCCGGCGGTGTTCCTCGGTTCGTCACCGGAGCGGACACCGTCGATGTACCACCTGATGAGCTGGCTCGATCTCGCCGACGGAGTCCGATATCCGCAGGGCGGCTTCACGACTCTCGTCGACGCACTCGAACGCGTCGCACGCGAACGCGGCGTGGTGATCCACACCGGTACGGCGGCGACCGCCGTGCTGACGCGGAAGCGACCAGGTCGGCTACGCCGGCGCCGCGCCGAGGTCGTCGGGGTTCGCGTTCAGGGGGCTGAAGGTTCCACGCGAGATGTGCCCGCCGACATCGTGGTCGGAGCGGCCGACCTGCACCACCTCGAGACGAAGCTGCTGCCCGACGACCTGCAGACCTTCCCGCAGCGGTACTGGGAGCGTGCGACCTCGGGGCCGGGTGCGGTGCTGGCCTATCTCGGCGTGAGCGGTGAGCTGCCCGAACTGGCCCACCACTCGCTGTTCTTCACCGAGGACTGGAAGACCAACTTCGACGCCATCTTCGAAACACCCACGCGGGTACCCGATCCCGCATCGCTGTACGTGTGCAAGCCGTCGGCGACCGACGAGTCGGTTGCCCCCGACGGTCACGAGAACGTCTTCATCCTCGTCCCGGTCCCGCCCGATCCGGGTCTGGGACACGGTGGGGTCGACGGTGGCGGCGACCCCGACATCGAGAAGGTCGCCGACCGCGCCATCGCGATGATCGGACAGTGGTCCGGTGTCCCCGATCTCGCCGACCGCGTCGTCGTACGACGCACCGTCGGCCCCGCGGACTTCGTCGACAACGTGAACTCGTGGTGCGGTGGGGCTCTGGGGCCGGCACACACGTTGCGCCAGAGCGCATTCCTGCGTTCGACGAACCGCTCGCGCAAGGTCGAGGGGTTGTACTACGCGGGGTCGAGCACCCGGCCGGGCATCGGCTTGCCGATGTGCCTGATCAGTGCCGAACTGATCCGCAAGCGGCTCAACGGAGATCACTCCGTGGGGCCCACACCGACGCGCTGACCCCCCCGCCGCCTGAGGGACGTTGGGGGGCTACCGCTCCCGCATGCCCTTCGTGACGCGTCTTCCGCAGGCTCCGGATGCTCCTCAGGGAGCGGGGGGACCCGCTCCGCAGGCTTCGGACGCGCCTCAGGGAGTGGTTCGTGGCTCGCTGCGCTCGCCTGAGTTCGGTTGGGAGCAACCAATCCTGCCGCCTGAGGTGTGAGGAGCGATAGCGACGAGCCTCGAAGGCCTGGTGAGGCATTCCCTGGGAGGGTTCACTCCTCAGGGGGCAGCGGCGATCAGGTCCGCCACGATCATCGCCGACATCATCACGAGCGGTAGCCCACCGCCCGGGTGCGACGACCCGCCCACCAGGTAGAGGCCCGGAACGGGCGAGGTGTTCTTGGGCCGCAGGAACGCCGCCCGCGGACCGTTCGACGACGAGCCGTAGATCGAACCGCCGGGCGTCATGGTGCGGCGTTCCAGATCTGCCGGCGTGACCAGCAGCCGATGGCGGACCCGGTCGCCGACGTCGACGCCGCGGTCGGCCATCACAGCCATGATCTGATCGGCGTAGCTCTCTGCGAGTCCTGGTGCATCCCAGTCCACTCCGTGCTCGGGATCGTGCCGGGGCGCGTTGACGAGCACGAACCAGGCGGCCGTCTCCGGTCCTGGAACGATCTCGGGATCGTCGGGTGCGGAGATGTACACGGTCGGTCGGGCGACGGGGCGCGGTGGGCCGTTGAAGCCGAAGACGGCGTCGAACTCCTCGTCGTAGTCCTCGGCGAACAGGACGTGGTGATGTGGCTGGTCGGCGGGCGGATCGTCGAGGGCCAGGAGCAGGACGAAGCCCGACAGCGACGGCGTCGACCGTCGCAGCAGCGCAGACGGAATGCGGGCAGGACGGCGCGGTACGAGGCGGCCGTACACCTGGCGGGCGTCCGCATTCGCCACGACGATGTCGGCGGTGCGCCTGCTGCCGTCGGCAAGAACGACACCGTCGACACGTGTGCGTTCGTCCGTCGACACCCGGGACACCTCGACACCGAACTCGATTCGGCCGCCGAGGGCGAGGAGCCGGTCCCGCATCGCGGTCGCGATCCGTCCGAGTCCGCCGCGTACATACCAAGAGCCCCAGGCCTGTTCGGCCCACGGGACGGACGCCAGCGCTGCCGGTGCGCGTCGCGGATCCGAACCGGTGTAGGTGGCGTAGCGGTCGAGGAGCATGGCCAGGCGGGGATCGTCGAGATACTCGGACCCGAGCCCGCGCAGGGACTTCCAGGGCGCCACGGTGCGGACATCCGACGGTGTCGCGATCCCGCCGATCATCGTCCGCACGCTCATCGGCGATTCCAGGAAGGGGCCGTGGGTCACGTCCCAGATGGCCTGGGCGCGAGCGAGAAACGCCGACCACTGGTCGCCACGTCCGGGGCCCAGCGCGGCGTCGAGCGCGGACGGGATGTGGTCGAGGGTGTCGGGCAGCTCGAGTTCGGTGCCGTCGGGGAAGCGGTAACGTGCGGCGACGGGCAGCCGCTGGAGTTCGAGTACGTCGTCCACGGATGCACCGGTGTCATCGAACAGTTCGGTGAGGACGTGTGGCATGGTCACCAGGGACGGGCCGGTGTCGAAGACGAAGCCGTCGTGCTCGATGACGCCGAGTTTGCCGCCGACGGAGTCGAACTGTTCGAGCACGGTGACGTCATGACCGGCCGCCTGCAGGCGCATCGCGGTGGCGAGCCCGCCGACGCCCGCGCCGATCACGATGACCCGGCTCATCGGTCGACCTCGATGGTGCGTCCCTTCCAGCGAAGTTCGCCGCGGCGTCGGGCGATCGTCGAGTCTGCTGCGAGGAAGGTGAACAGGGCGATCGACGCGGGGTGTCCGAAGGCGTCGGGGAAGGTGCGTCCACCGGTGCATCGGGCGGCCACCAGTCGGGAGGCGACGCCGGCGAGGTATCCTACCAGTCCGGTTCGCGACCCGGTGAGTGCGGCGAGAGCCGGGATCACATACATCAGGCAGAGGGCGGCGGTCACCGCGGATGTGCCGGCCGGGGAACCGAACGCAGACCACAGCGATTTGCGGTATCCCGCACGGACTTCGTACCAACCGTCGTACATGTGGCAGATCGCCACGGTGCTTCCCTCGGCGACCACGCCGCGTCCGCCGGCGGCCTTGATCGCCCGGAGCAGGGCGATGTCCTCCAGGACGACGTCGCGGACGGCCTCATGACCTCCCGCCCGTCGATAGGTCACGGCGTCGACCATCAGGAACTGACCGTTCGCGGCCGTCAGGGACTCGCGCGGGGAACGCTCGGCGAGTCCGAGTGGAAGCGTGCTCATCCACGACCACTGGAGCAGCGGCTGCACCAGGCGCTCGGCGGCACTGGTCGCAACCTGCCGTGGATAGGGGCTGACGAGATCGAGACCGGATTCTCGCATCAACGCGACCGACGACGTGAATGCGTGCGGTTCGACCACGACGTCGGCGTCGACGAAGGCGAGGACCCCGTCGGGGAGGGTCCCGGCGGGCAGGGCGTTGTCCGCCAATTGCCGGCAGGCCCAGGTCTTCCCGAGCCACCCGGGCGGGGGTGGCGAACCCTCGAACACCTCGATCCGGTCGTCGTGCGCGGCGAGTCGTGCCAGCACGGCGTCGGTTCCGTCGACCGAGCCGTCGTCGAGCACCAGCACGCGTGCCGGTCCGGGCCAACGGTCGATGGCGTCGAGAACGGCGGTGAGGCAACGTTCGGCCCTGGTGACCTCGTTTCGCATCGGGATGAGGACCGAGAGCGGCTCGGCGGTCGGGATGTCGGTGAGGCCGGGCCGGCGGACTCGGATCGCGTTGTCGACGGTGAGAGCGAGCGATGCCAGCGAGAGACCGGTCCCCACCGTCACCGTGCGATGCCACAGGTCAGTCGCGCGCACGATGTCTCCTGGACTGGATCGATCGCACCTCGAGCACGAGCAGCGGCAGCGCGACCACCCCCATCACCACGGCACCGGCCAGTGCGACCGTCGGCCGGCCGAAGAACACGGCGTGCGCCATGACCGACGAGAAGTAGGTCCACAGATAGGCGGTGACGGGAACCGCGTCGTCCGTGTTCTCGTACCCGGCGCCGACCACGCGGTCGAGGACGGCGATCATCAGGAACGAAACCAGAAGCCAGCCCGCGAAATTCGTCAGTGGGATGTCGTCGACACCGGGCAGGGACGGTTCGGGGAACTGCCACACCCAGTGCCCCTGGTCGACCATCTGGGGATCGAGGAAGACGTCCCACGCGGTGAGGGCATAGGCGCCCAGGAACGCGGTGGCCACACGCGCACGCGTGCCGGACAGGTTCAGTGCCCCGATGAGTCGCCGGGTGACGGCGAGCGCAGGCCACGACATCATGATCCAGGCCAGCGGCACCAGAACCGGCACGCCGAGAATCTTGAGGCCCAGACCGTCGGTGTAGGCATATGTGCCGAAAGGGAATCCGGTACTGACACCGATCGCCTCGGCGACCAGCCCGCCGCCGCCGGCGATCACCACCAGACCCACCGCGGCCCCGAGTCCACGCGTGGCCGCCAGATGGATCACCGACGCCGACGCCAGCAGCACCACGCTCGCGACGGTCAGCGGAAGAGTGCCACCACCGGTCAGCGGGAAGGCGATCTGGACCCCGATGGTCGCGGCCAGGAGAACCCACGCGACCGGGATGAGGTGGTGACGGCGGGATGATCTACTCGCCGGGCCTTCGTGGCTCGTCGCCTGCGCTCCTCGCACCTCAGGCGGCGAAGGTACTGGGGCTTGCGCTCCTCGCACCTCAGGCGGCGAAGGTACTGGGGCTTGCGCTCCTCGCACCTCAGGCGGCGAAGGTACTGGGGCTTGCGCTCCTCGCACCTCAGGCGGCGAAGGCGTTTGCGCTTGTGTTCCTTGTGCTTTGGCTGGCGAATGTCTGGTCGTGCTCATGCGGATCTCCCCTGGTAGGTCCCCGTGACGTCGAGGACGGCGAACCGGGCAAAGAGTTCCTCGGCGTACCAACGGGCGGGTTTGGTGCGCGAGATGGCGGACTTGTGGGCGGGGGAGCGGTAGGCGAAGTCGGTGAGGTCGTGCGCGGAGTCCCAGAGCGAGAACGTGCCCTGGACGCCGATCGGCAGCTCGCCGACGCCGAGCGCGAGTCGATTCCCCTGTGCGCCGGCCAGTTCCGACGCCACCGGCGGAACCGCCCGCCAGAAGGACGCCATCGTCGTCGGCCGCAACCGGGCGCGGGTGAGTGCGGCGACCGGTCCCGCCCAGTCACGTGGCCGGACCCCGGCGGCCGGCTGGCCGTCGTGCGACCGATGGCCGAACGGGTCGACCCTCGACCACCGACCCTTCGACCGGAGCGGCCGCATCGTGATGCGCAGTTCCTCGGTGCTCGAGTCCTGCCAGCGTCGCAGGACCCGCGAATTCGACGAGGCGCGCGCCGCATCGTCGTCGTTCCAGACGGTGAGCGCTGCCCAGTGCCGCAGGTCGGCGCTCTCCATCGTGAACGTCCTGGCGGTTCCGGTGCCGAGCAGTTTGGCGAACCGAAGTCCCGGGGTCGCCCGTAGCGCGCGGCGTCCCGATGCCATCCGGCCGAGCGCGGGCATCACCCGGTCGACGCCCCAGATGCGCAACTCGACCGTCGGAGCACCATCCGAGTTCATGAGCGGCGCCACACACAACGTTCGACGAGGGAGGTGAGGGCCTGACGGGTCTGGTCGTCCACCGAGGCGTGCGCGACGACGGCGAGAGCGTCCTCGGCGAGCTCGACGATGCGTTGTTCGACGCGTTCGAGCGCGCCGGTGGATTCCACGACCTCGCGCATCAGTGCCGCACCGTCGGCGTCGAGGTCCGGGTTGCCGAGGCAGTTGGCCATCACCCGCCGTTCCGTCCAGGTCGCCGATTCCTCGGCCAGTGCCATCAGCATGGTGCGCTTGCCCTCGCGGATGTCGTCGATCGTCGGCTTCCCGGTGACCTTCTCGTCGCCGAAGACACCGAGGATGTCGTCGCGCAGCTGAAATGCTTCACCGGCGCTGAGCCCGATGCGGTCGTAGTCGGCCAGGAGGCCGGCGTCCGCGCCGGCGAGCGTGCCACCGAGACGGAGCGGTTGCCCGATGCTGTAGCGGGCGCTCTTGTATCGGAGGACGCGCACGGTCCGATCAGGATCGGTGTGCTCCTCGGTCTGGCCGAGCATGTCCAGGTACTGCCCCGCGTAGGCCTCGTTGCGCATCTCCGTCCAGGTCTCGCGCACGGCTTGCCGGACGTCCCGGGGCACGGCGTCGACCGCCGCGGCGACCAGATCGTCCGACCACGACAGGCACATGTCGCCGACGAGGATCGCAACGGCGGTGCCCCACGTGTCGGAATCGCCGCGGCGCCCGTCGGCGCGATGAGTGTCGGCGAAGTGGCGGTGGACGGTGGGGAGGCCGCGACGGGTGTCGGAGTCGTCCATCACGTCGTCGTGGACCAGGGCGGCGAAGTGGAACAACTCGATCGCGGACGCCAACTCGACGACACCGGGCACCGTCTGCCCACGTGCCGCGCCTCGAGCACCCCACAGGCAGAAGGCCGCGCGCAGGCGCTTGCCACCGCCGATACGTCCCCCGATGGCATCCACCGCGGGAGTGAGCTCGGCCCCCACTTTCTGCAGCGTCAGGGCATGGCGGCGGAAGTGCGCGGCCAGGACCTCCTCGACGAGTTCCAGGTCGGTCGTCGCGTCGTCGATCGCGCGGAGACCGGAGTTCGTGTCGAGGACAGGCCGGTGGGGGAGGGATGAGTCGGTCATCTCTGCGGTCTGTGTCATGTCGAGGCCCTTCGGGGGGTGCGGGTCGGCTGTCGGGTCCGCCGGCGTATGCGGGTAACCGGTCTTCGGAGCGGTGACACCCGACGGATGGGTGCGGGCTCCGGGATGCCGGTACGTTGGGTCGCATGGCAGTGGATGCAACGGTTCCCGTGGTGGCGGTCGGTCTGGTCGGCGGTTTCGCGGCGGCGCGATACAGCGGTCGGCGAGAGCTGGGCGGGGTGGTCCTCGCGACGGCAGGCGCCTGGTGCACCCGACGGTGGGCGGTCGAGAAGGGGCCGGCGGTGGCGGGCGGTCTGCTCGCCACCTATCTGGCGGCGTTCGGCGGCTCGCATCCGCTCGCGAAGAAGATCGGTGCCTGGCCGTCCGTGGGCCTGGTGACGGTTGCCGCCGCCGGCGTGACGGCGATCGCCACGCGCTGAGTCAGGGTCCCTCGGACACAGCCGGAATCGTCCCGGGCCGGCCGATGCCGACGTTACGATCGGCTCCCATGACCACGGGATACGGGCGAGCGCGGCAGAATGACATCTACACCGCTGGTGTTCACCGACGAAAGCCACGCGTGCCAACCGATTTCGCGGAACTCGAACGTCGCGCCAGACGGGCGATGTCGGCCCGCGCGTGGGCGTACATCGGCGGCGGTGCCGGTGAGGGTCGCACGATGGCGGCCAACCGCCGGGCCCTGGACCGCTGGGCGATCGTGCCGCGGATTCTCCGCGATGTCTCCGAGCGAAACCTCGAGGTGGAACTGTTCGGGCGTCGCATCCCGGCACCGGTGTTGTTCGCGCCGGTGGGTGCCGGGTCCCTGGCTGTTCCGAACGCCGACCGGCTGATCGGTCATGCGGCCGCGGAACTCGGTGTGCCGTACATCTTTTCGAACCAGGCGAGTGTGCCGATGGAGACCGTGGCCGCCGAGATGGACGGTGTGGCGCCAGGTGCGCCGCGATGGTTCCAGCTGTACTGGTCCACCGACGACGAGTTGGTCGACAGCCTGCTCGCCCGTGCGGAGGAGATCGGTGCCGACGCGGTGGTCGTCACCTTGGACACCACGATGCTCGGATGGCGTCCCCAGGACCTGAACCTGGGATCGCTGCCATTCGCGCGGGGTGAGGGCATCGCGCAGTACACCTCGGACCGGCGCTTCGCCGACATCGTCACCGAGCGACTGCGCACCGCCGCCGGGGAACGACCCGAGATCTCCCTCGGCGCCATCGCGACCCTGATCTCGATCACCCGCAACGCGCCGGGGCGCTTCCTCGCGAATCTCACGTCGGCCCGACCGCGCGCCGCGGTGCAGACCTTTCTCGACATCTATTCGCGTCCGTCGCTGAGCTGGGACGATCTCGCGGGGCTGCGCGGGCGGACGTCGCTGCCGATCGTGCTCAAGGGGGTGCTCCATCCCGACGATGCCCGTCGCGCCGTCGACGCCGGGGTCGACGGCATCATCGTGTCCAACCACGGTGGACGCCAGATCGACGGTGCCGTGAGCACGATCGACGCCCTCGAGGAGATCGCGCCCGCCGTCGACGGCCGGATCAAGGTGCTCATCGACTCCGGGATCTACACCGGCTCAGACGTTTTCAAGGCACTCGCGCTCGGCGCCGACGCCGCCTGCATCGGCCGGCCGCACATGTACGGGCTGGCGCTTGCCGGTGCCGACGGTGCACGCGACGCGGTGGCCGACATCATCGCCGAACTCGACCTCACGCTCGGACTCGCCGGCCATACCGACGTTGCCGCGCTCGGCCGCGATGCGTTGCGGAGGTTGTAGGCGCGCGTTTCGACACGGCGCCTCGCTGCGCTCGGTGCCGGCTCAACGGGCGGGGAGGGGTCGTCGCTGCGCTCGGTGCCGGCTCAACGGGCGGAGGAACGAGCGGAGGGGTGGCTCAGAAGGCCGAAAAGCCCGTCCCGCTCGCGATGAGCGGGACGGGCTTCCCCCAACCGGGAACCGGAACTCAGACCAGAGGGCGACCGGTGCGCATCCGCCACCGGACGTCGGCGAGCAGCAGGTTGAACGGGAAGCTGCGAACCGGCTTGGGTGCGCGGGTGATGATCGCCCGGAGTGCGGCGTTGTGCTTGTCGAAGAACAGTTGCTGCCACGGCGACAGTCGCACGTCCATCTTCCGGCGGAAGTTCTCCGGCAGGAAGCCGATGGCCAGGATCTCGAAGTACCAGCCCAGTAGCTTGGCCACGATCGGACCCAGGAACTCGGCGCGGGCGATCTTCATCAGGTACTCACGGATGACCGGGTCGATCTCGAGAGTCTCGACGGTCTCGTTCCAGTACTCCTCGAAGGCCGCTCGATCGGCCGGCCAGGCCTCGCGCGGGACCTGCAGCGTGGTGCCCAGGACGGCGCCGGCCTGGTAGAAATCGTCGGACACCTCGGTCATCCCGCCGAAGATCCGATGGACGTCCTCGGTGCCGCGGTACAGGCAGGCCGCGACCCACAGCTGCAGCTTCGGGTCGAAGGCGTTGTATTTGACCGGGCTGTCGGTGGTGGACCGGACCTGCGCGTGGGCTTTGCCGATCGCCTTGCGGTAGGCCTTGCGGTCCTTGGCGCTGCCCAGACCGGCGACCGCGAGGTAGCTCAGAGTGGTGCGACCGCGCTTGAGGGGATGCTTGAACAGATTCCCGGAGTCGACGCGGCTCTCGTACACGCCGTAACCCACCGCCGGCAGGCTCAGCTGCATGATGACGTTCGCCGCGCCGGCGAGGACGCCGATGCCCAACGGATCGAGGTTCTGTGCGGAGGGGAGCGCGTCCAGTTCGGCGCGGGACATGCGTGCGGTCGACGGCAGGAACTCGGTGTCCGGCTTCTCCGCGGCGAGGAACTGCTCGATCTCGGGTGTGGCGTCGGCCGACGTTCGCGGCGACAGGGCCGAGCTTCCACTGGTGATAGGCTCCGATGCCATCGAACCCCTCCTGGCCGGATTTAGGAAACGTTTGCTTCCCGTTTTATAAAACATGAACTTACTGGGGTGTCAAGATAGGAACCATGGGAAGAGGACCTTCGACCCCGGAAACCGGGTCCGACGCCGCTGCGTCGGATACGGCTGCTTCCCTCCGCGCGTACGGCGGCGAGGGTGGCGACACCCGGGTCGCGCGACGCCGCGCATCGCTGATCGACGCAGCTCTGGACCTGCTCGGCGCCGATGACGCGGAGGCGGTCACGGTGCGCGGAGTCTGTCGGCGGGCCGGCCTGACCGCACGATACTTCTACGAGAGTTTCGAGTCGGTCGACCAGCTCGTCGGTGTGGTGTACGACGAGGTCATCGAGGAGATCGCACATTCGAGCCTCGCCGCGTTCTCTGAGGGCGCGACCATGCGCGCCAAGGTGGCCGGAGCGGTCGCCGCGATCGTCGACCTCATCGATCAGGATCGGCGCAAGGGTCGACTGCTGTTCTCGCAAGCCCTGCTGAGCCCGGTGATCGCAGCGAAGCGGATGGAGTCCACCACACTGTTCGCGGATCTGACGCTCCAGAGCACCTCGACGATTCTCGATGTGCACGTCGGCCCCGCGCAGGCGACGGGCGTGGCGCATTACCAGGTGGGTGGGTTGAGTCGCCTGCTCGCGGCCTGGCTCGAGGGCGACGTCGAGCTCACGAAGTCGGACGTCGTGGACCTCAGCATCGCGTTGCTCGTGTCCCCCGCGGAGATCCTGGAGAAGAGCCTGTCCCACCGCAGCGCCGATGGTGAGTAGTGCCGCGCGTGGAGATATGTTTGAACCCATGAACAGCGGAACCGGCGAAACCGACGTACGACCGGCGAAGCAACCTCTCGGCGCGTGGCGTGACTACGGCGAGCCCGAGCTCCCGATCCCGCTGGCGGCGGCCCTCGAGGCGTTCGCCGAGCAGGGCTATCACGGCACGTCGGTCAGAGAGGTCGCCGCGCGGGCGAACCTCTCGGTGCCGGGGCTGTACCACCACTACCCGTCGAAGCAGTCCCTGTTGCAGGGTCTGCTCGAGCGGACGATGACCGACCTGCTGGCCCGGTCGGAGGCGGCGATCCTCGAAGCCGGACCGGAGCCGGTGAAGCAGTTCGACGCGGTCGTCGAATCCTTGCTGCGGTTCCACATGTACCGCCGGGAGCAGGCATTCGTCGGATCCACGGAGATCCGGAGTCTCGACGACGACTACCGGCCGAAGTACATCGCCCACCGGGACCGTCAGCAGCGGATGGTCGACGAGATCGTCTTCGCCGGCGTGGAGGCGGGCGACTTCACCACCGAGTACCCGAAGGATGCGGCCCGCGCGGTGGCCACGATGTGTGTGGGTGTCTCGACGTGGTTCAAACTCGACGGACTGCTGGGCCCGGACGAGCTGATCGCGCGGAATCTTCAGCTGGCCCGTGCCCTGGTGGGTTACCGCACCACCTGAGGGCACGGATTTCACCCGGTCAGCCTTGACCAGGATGACATCGCCTGGCAAGGTATGGACGGCCGAACGATCGCTCGGTCGGCGTCGGGTAAAGTTCCCGTCGGTCCAGCCAAAGGAGTCACGATGCCCATAGACCTGCGCCACGATCCCGCGGTGGTCGAGCTGGTCGAGAAGACCGAACGTTTCGTCCGCGAGTACGTGTTGCCGCTCGAGGATGCGAACGCCGGCGACATCACCGCAGCCGGCGGAGACGACCTGCGCCGCGAGATGAATGCAAAGGCCAAGGCGGAGGGCATCTTCGCCCCGCACGCACCGGTCGAGTTCGGCGGTCTCGGCCTGAACATGACCGACCGCGCGCCGGTCTTCGAGGCGGCGGGCTACTCCACCTTCGGTCCTGTCGCGCTGCACATCGGCGCGCCGGATGAGGGCAACATCCACATGCTCGAGCGCATCGCCAGCGAAGAGCAGCGCCACAAGTATCTCGCCCCGCTCGCCACCGGCGAGGTGCGGTCGGCCTTCGCGATGACCGAACCGGCGCCGGGCGCGGGCTCGGACCCCAATGCGCTGCGTACGCAGGCCGTCCGCGCCGACGGCGGCTGGAAGATCAACGGCAAGAAGCACTTCATCACCGGCGCCGAGGGCGCGGGCTTCTTCATCATCATGGCCCGCACGGCCGGCTCGCCCGGTGACCGCGGCGGCGCCACGATGTTCCTGGCTCCGGCCGACACCCCGGGAATCACCGTCGGTCGCCACATCAACACCATCGACAAGGCGATGATCGGCGGACACTGCGAGGTCACCTTCGACGACCTCTTCGTTCCCGACGCCGACATCCTCGGCGAGGTCGACGAGGGCTACCGCTACGCACAGGTCCGGCTCGGACCGGCCCGCATGACCCATGTCATGCGCTGGCTCGGCGCCGCCAAACGCTGCCACGACGTCGCGGTCGACTATGTCTCGCGCCGTGAGGGATTCGGTGGCCGACTTGGCGACCTCGGCATGATCCAGCAGATGATCGCAGACAACGAGATCGACCTCGCCGCATCGCGTGCGCTCCTGCTCAAGGCCTGTCATGAACTGGACCTGGGCAACCACGCGTCCGACGAGACCTCGATCGCGAAGACCTTTGCCGGTGAAGCATATTCGCGCATCGCCGACCGCAGCATCCAGATGTGCGGCGGCCTCGGGGTCTCCGCCGACCTGCCGATCGCCCGCCTGTCGCAGGAACTTCGTCCGTTCCGCGTCTACGACGGTCCGTCCGAGGTCCACCGCTGGGCCATCGCGCGCCGCGCCGTCGGCCGCGCGAAGAAGGCACAGGCCGCGGCGGGTGCGAAATGACCGGAGTCGAATCAGCTCTCGAGGCGGACAAACTCCGCCGACTCCTCGTCGACAGCGGCGTCGAAGTCGCCGGTGACCTGTCCATCGACCTGATCAGTGGCGGCAAGTCGAATCTGACCTACACCGTCACCGACGGCCACACGAAGTGGGTGGCGCGTCGTCCACCGACTGGTGGACTCACGCCGTCCGCCCACGACATGAACCGCGAGTGGGCTGTCACCAGTGCGCTGCAGTCGACCTCGGTGCCGGTCGCGCGAACTGTCGCCTTCGACTCCGACGGGTCGATCATCGGGGCACCCTGCACGGTCGTCGAATTCGTCGACGGCCGGGTGGTGCGCACCGCCGAGGATCTCGCCGTGTACTCCGACGAGGAGGTGGCCGCCAATCTCGACGGTCTCGTCCGGACGCTCGCCGACCTGCACGCCGTCGACTACCACGCCGTCGGTCTCGGCGACTTCGGACGGCCGGCCGGATTCGCTGCGCGACAGGTCAAACTGTGGGCCCGTCAGTGGGGTCACGTGAAGACCCGCGAGCTGCCCGACGTGGACCGCCTCGTCGAAGCGCTGTCCGAGCGTGTGCCCGAGAAGGCCCGGGAATCGGTGGTGCACGGGGACTTCCGCGTCGACAACACGATCGTGGACGCGAACGACCCGGCACGCATCGCCGCTGTCGTGGACTGGGAGATGTCGACGCTCGGCGATCCACTGACCGACGTCGCGCTCATGTGCGTGTACCGGACCGGTGCCTTCGACCAGGTGCTCGGCTTCTCCGCGGCGTGGACCAGCGATCGCTACGCATCCGTGGACGAGATCGCGCAGAAGTATGCCACCGCAACCGGTTCCGACCTCGGCGACTGGGACTTCTACCTCGGTCTCGCCAACCTGAAGCTCGGCGTGATCGCCGAGGGCATCACCTACCGTGCCCTCTCGGGCGCGTCGTCGGGCGACGGCGCCGAGCGTGCGGGTGAGGCCACCGCGGCTTTCATCGCCGACGGTCTGCGTCACATCAGCTGAGAGTCACATGGGAACAGTCAGAATACGGGGACAAGTGCATGAGTGAAGTGTCGAAGAACCGGTCCGCGTTGGTCACCGGCGCGTCCCGTGGCATCGGAGCGGCGATCGCCGAACGGTTCGCCGCGGACGGTTGGGACCTGACGATCAGTGCCCGAGGCCGGGAAGCGTTGGAGAAGAAGGCGGCCGAGCTCCGCGAGCACGGCGCCGGCCGGGTGGAGGTCGTCCCGGCCGACATGACCGATGCCGAAGCGATCGCCGCACTCGGCACCGCCCATGCGGAGGCATTCGGGCGATGCGACGCGCTGATCATCAACGCGGGCATGGGCTCCAAGGGTGCGGTGGCGGATATGCCGGTCAAGCGTTTCGACCGTCTCTACGAGGTCAACGTGCGGGCGCCGTACATCCTGCTGCAGTCGGTACTGCCGATGCTGCGGACGACGGCGGAAGCCAACGGGACGGCGAAAGTCATTGCCGTGGCGTCGATCACCGGCGTCTACCCCGAGCCCGAGCTGTCCGCCTACGGCGCGACCAAGGCCGCGTTGATCTCGCTGTGCGAGACGTTCAACCTCGAGGAGTCGGAGAACGGCGTGAGTGCGACGACGATCGCGCCGGGTTACGTTGCCACCGACATGACCGACTGGCTCAAGGACCGCATCTCCAAGGACGAGATGATCACGGCCGCCGATGTCGCCGTCGTCGCACATTCGGTCACGCAGCTGTCGCGGTATGCAGTGCTGCCGAACGTGGTGCTCACGCGTCCGGGCACGAATCTGCATCGGGCCTAGCAGGCGTCGAACACAACGAGGAGCCGTGTCGAACGCCCCTGTCGCGGGGGTGATTTCGGCACGGCTCCTCGTTGTGCGTGGTTGCTCGACGCGCACACACCATGCCGCTGGACTCAGCGGAAGGTCGAGATACCGCCCTCACGGTCGGAGAGGTGGCCGTGCTCGTTGAACGACACCACCGTCACGCCTTGCCTGCCGACGATCAGTTTCGTGATCGACGCATTGACCATCGAGCGCGCCATCGTCGGCCACTGCTCGTCCGGGATGCCCCAGAGCTGCGCGATCCACTGCGTGATGGTGCCCGCGGAGGACACCACCAGGAGCGTCTGACCTGACCCGGCCTGCTCCGTGGCACGAACCGCGGCGTCGTGCACCCGGGCCTGGAACTGTGGGTAACTCTCCGCGGGTCCACCGTCGGGTCCCGGTGTCGGTTCGTGGTCGCCGGCCGCGATCCAGGCCGCGAGGCCCTTGTCCAGATGCTGCTGGTAGTTGCGGCCGTCGCGGTACATCTCCGGGGATGCGTGTCCCACGAGCGCCGGCAGCGAGTACTCGTTCCAGCCGGGATCCACCTTCGCGTCCGGTCGTGCTTCGAAAGCGCCGAGCACTCCGCTGAGGGTCTGGCTCTGCCGCGGTAGGTCACCACTCACGGCCGCCGTGAATCCGTCGATCTGCCCCGACAGGAACGCACCGGAAACCGCGGCCTGGGTGTCGCCGGTCGCGGTGAGTCCGCCCGGGCCGTTCCGGAGGTCGTCCGTGGCGTCGGATACGCCGTACGCCAACGCATTAGCCTGACCGTGCCGCACAAGGTAGATGACGCCCATGAGTGAACACTATTCGATCGCGATGAATTCGTATGCGCGGGCAGGTCTGTATCGGGTGAGACCCTGTTCCGGCCGGCCGATCCGCATGCGGTCGAACGGGCGGGTCGAGTCCCGATCCCGACTGGAGGCCGCCGTGGCATCGATGCTCTTCGTCAATCTGCCGGTGGCCGACGTGGCGCGGTCACGACGGTTCTTCGGCGCGCTGGGCTTCCGGTTCGACGAGATGTTCTGCGATCAGGCCACCGTGTGCATGACGATCAACGACGCCGCGATGGTGATCCTGATGCAGCACCGACGCTTCGAGGGGTTCGCGGCCGGGAGCATCGCCGACCCCACCCGCGGGCGAGAGGCGCTCGTCTCGTTCTCCGCCGACAGCAGGGAACACGCCGACCAGCTCGCAGGCGCGGCGCTCGCCGCGGGCGGTGCACCGCTGCGCGACCCCGAGGACTTCGGGTTCATGTACTGCTGCAGCTTCTGCGATCCGGACGGCCATGCCTGGGAGGTGGTCTGGATGGACCCCTCCCAACTGCCGCAGAATCCCGACGGGTGACCCGGGACGCCAGTTCGGCCTGGGTATCAGTGCCAGGGGTTCGGCGCGGTGCGAGCCGGGGCGTCGTACGGCGTCGGGGGGAGGCCGAACCTCGCGAAGTCGGCTTCCATGGTGTCGCTGAAGAACGCCACCACGTAGCCGACCTTCTGCGTCGCCGGATCGATGTCGAGGACCTGGAGCTGAAACGGCCGGTGGACGCCGTCGGGTTCGCGCATGTACAGACCGAACGCGGGCTGCCCGTTGGCGACGGTGGGCAGCAGGATCTGATCGCCGGGCTTCTCCGCCGGGCAGTTCTTACTGATGAGTGTCCCGATCGCCTCCGGGCCCTGGTACCAGCCGGTGAACGGCGGCATCTCCCAGATCGCCTTGTCGGTGAACATCTCGGCGATCGCGTCGACGTCGTAGCGCTCGAAAGCCGACACATAGCGTGCGAGCAGTTCCCGCTTGGCGTCGTCGTCGAGGACCGAGGAGTCCGAACTCGCGGAGTCGGCCTGCGGCCGCGCGGTCTTCAGTTGCTCGCGGGCGCGCTGCAGAAGGCTGTTGACGGTTGCGGTGGTGACGCCGATAGTGTCCGCGACCTCGGCGGCGCGCCACTGCAGGACGTCGCGCAAGATCAGCACGGCGCGCTGGCGTTCGGGGAGATGCTGGAGGGCGGCGATGAACGCCAGCCGCACCGATTCGCGTGCGCCGACGACGAAGGCCGGGTCCGCGTCGTCGCCGGGGGTGATCTCGTCGACGGTGCCGGCATACGGCTCGAGCCAGGGCACCTCGTGGTTCTGGAGGAGGTCGTCGGTCGGGTCGAAGGCATCGCCGCCGAGGCCGGACGGGAGCGGTCGGCGCTGTGAACTCTGTAGTGCCGTGAGACAGGTGTTGGTGGCGATCTTGTGCAGCCAGGTCCGCACCGAGGAGCGGTGGTCGAACTTGGAGTATCCGCGCCACGCGCGCAGGAATGTCTCCTGGGCCAGGTCCTCCGCGTCGTGATGCGAGCCCAGCATCCGATAGCAGTGGGCGACGATCTCACGACGGAACGGTTCGGCGACCTCCAGGAAATCGGCGTCGGAAACGGACTCACCCGCGGTTGTGGTCATGCTCACAATTTACCGTCGATCACCGACACACTCGACTCGGAAGAGACAAGGCGACCTCGGTCCGCTCGGAACGCGACCCAGGTCGGATGGGCGCCGGGTAAGGATTTGGAATCACGCTGAGCGCAACCCGCGCGAATCATCGTCGGCGGGGCTATCTTCGCCGGTGAACGCATATGCCCGTAGGTTGCCAAACCTCCGTCACCTGGCGGAACGGGCTTGCCGCGGCGGGGTGGGCGTTGCTAGCTTGATCCGCATGACGAGTGTCGACCGCAGGCTGTCGGAGGTCACCTATGTGACCACCGCGCTGGGCTGCCGTCTGCCGCTCGCTCGTGTTCTCTGTTGTTGTCGTCGAATGCGCTGAGCCGACGCCTCGTCCGGGGTGTCGCTCCAAGTCTCTTCATCCGAGCACTTCAGCCACCCCGCCCCGCCGTGAAGAACGCGGGGATTTTCGACGAGGACAATCATGACCGCAATCCTTCCCGAGATCTCCACTCGCACCCTGCGCACCGCCCCCACGCCGCTGACGCGTCGGCCTGCGTCCCGGCCGGTGCGCCGTGGTCCGCAGGTGAGCCGCCAACCCGTACCGTTGTCATCCGTAACTTCGTCGGTCCCGTCGTCCCGAATCCCGGGACCGATCGCTGACCGACGAGGATTCGGGAAGGGGGATCAGCGGGTGCACGTTGCGACGCCTCGCCTCGAGCTGTCGAACAAGCCGGCCGCTCTCGTCCTCCGGGCCGCCCGCCTGGCCGGCCCGCTGTTCCGCGATGATGCCGCCGAACGCACCGGCCTGAGCATCTCGACGGTCAACCGCCAGGTCAGTGCATTGCTGAAGGCCGGCCTGATCCGCGAGCGCGCGGACCTCGCCCCGTCGGGAGCCATCGGACGCCCGCGCCTGCCCTTCGAGGTCAACCTCGCCGAGTTCCTCACCCTCGGTATCCACATCGGCTACAAGGTCACCTCCATCACCACCCACGACCTGCTGCATCGCGTGGTCGGTGCCATCCAGATCCCGACGCCGGTGGCCGACACGCCCGAGCAGACCCTCGCCGCGATCGGTGTGAGCGCACGCCGCTTCGCCGAACGCTGGACCGGAAAGCGAGTGCTCTGGGTCGGCGTCGCACTCGGTGGCCGGGTCGCCGAGGGCGGCATCGTGGATCATCCCCGCCTGGGCTGGGAGGGTGCACCCGTCGGGCGTGTCATCGCCGAGGCCGTGGGTCTGCCGGTCTCGGTCGCGTCGCACGTCGAGGCGATGGCAGCCGCCGAGCTGGTCCTCAACCCCGACGACGAGCAGTCGAGCTTCCTGTACTTCTACGCCCGCGAAATGCTGGGCATCGCCTTCAGTGTCGGCGGTACCGTCCACACTCCCACCGCAGGACCGCCGGTGATCGGTCACTTCCCGACCGGCGCCACCGAGCTCCTCGATCCGCACCGCACCGGGCGTCTGGAACCGGCGGTGAGCGATACCGGTGTTGTCGAAGCCGCTCAGGCGCTGGGTCTTTCGGTGGCCGATGTCGAGGGCCTGCACGGTCTCGCCCGTGCGGGTGACGCAACCGCGCGCGCTCTGCTCGAAGAACGTGCCGAGGTCCTGGGCCGCACTGTCGGTCTCATCGCCGACATCTTCAACCCAGACCACATCATCCTCGGCGGTCAGGCGTTCACCGACTACCCGGCCAGCCTGCCGACGGTGGCCCGCGCCGTTCGCGAGACCTCGATCGTCACCAAACGCGATGTGCGGGTATCGCATTCGGGAGCCACGGTGCAGCAGCAGGCGGCCGGTGCGGTCTCGCTCGACGCGATCTACAGCGACCCGCTGCAGGCGATCGGGTTGACCGCCTGAACGGGCCGCTGTAGTCCCCTCGATACGCTCGCAAGCTCGCTACTCGGGGAGCGTGGTGTGGTTCGCGAGCTCGCTACTCGGGGAGCGTGGTGTGGCTCGCGAGCTCGGTACTCGGGGAGCGTGTTGTGGCTCGCTACTCGGGGAGCGTGGGCCGGTTGCCTGCTCCGCTCAGTCGATGGTGCGCTTGTTGTACGCACGCAGGGCGAACGGTGCGAAGATCAGGGTCAGCGCGACCGCCCAGACGATGGTCGAGATGACCGGATACTGAAGCGGCAGTGCCGAACCCGGACCGAACTCCGGACCGTTGCCCCACAGCACACGCAAGGCCTGTACCAGTGACGACATCGGATTCCATTCGGCGATCGTCCTGAGCCACGTGGGCATCGGGTCGGTCGGGACGAACGCGTTCGACAGGAACGTGATCGGGAACAGCGTCGAGAACATGAAGCCGTTGACCGCCTCCACGGTTCGCAGCCACGATCCGATGAGGATGCCGAACCAGATCATCGCGAATCCGAACAGCAACAGCATGGCGTACGCGAGAACGGCCTCGACGAAGGACCCGCGGATTCGCCAGCCGATCGCGAGCCCGGTCAACGACATCACCACAATGCCGATGGAACTGTGCAGGACGCTCGCGATGCTACGGCCGATCAGCACCGACGACCGGCGTATGGGTAGTGACCGGAAGCGGTCGATGATGCCCTTCTCCAGATCCGCGGTGATTCCGGACGCAACGATGAATGCGGTGAACACGATGGTCTGGCCCATGATGCCCGGCAGCAGGAATTCCTTGTAGGAGGCACTGTCGGTCTGGATCGACGTGCCGAACACATACGCGAACAGAAGCACGAACATGATCGGCTGGATGGTGACGTCGGAGAGCATCTCCGGCATCCGTTTGGTGTGGATCATGTTGCGTTTCACCATGATCCAGGACTGCTGCCAGAGGGACGTCGGATGGACTCGCGATGTGCTCGCGACCACCGCGTCGGTGTGTGCAGTGGTGGTGGTCATCAGGAGTGCTCCTCGTCGGTGGAGTTGGTGGTGTCCTCGGCGCGGTGTCCGGTGAGGGATAGGAAGACGTCGTCGAGGCTCGGGCGTGCGAGGCCGAAATCGTCGACAGCGATACCGCTTTCGTCGAACCATGCGGCGACGCGGGGGAGGTCCCCGAGGCCGCCGGAAGCGGTGGTGAGCCGGCGTGCGGGGACGTCGACGAACACCTCCGCGCCGTTCTTGCGCAGCAAGGCCTCGGCCGCCGGGAGATCGTCGGCGTTGGACACGGTCAGCACGAGGCTCGCCGCGCCGGCCTGCTCTTTGAGCTGCAGCGGCGTGCCGTGGGCGATGATCCTGCCCTTGTCGATCTCCTGCAGCGGTCGATGGTGCTCGACACCATCAACGCCGACTACGTACGAACCGCACGTGCCAAGGGACTCACCCGCGGCGTGGCAGTGCGACGACATGCGTTGCGCACGGCCATCATCCCGGTGGCCGTCGGTATCGCCTTCGCGATCCCGGCGGTGTTCACCGGCGCGGTCCTCACCGAGACCATCTTCGGCTGGGAGGGGATGGGCCGGTACTTCGTCACCTCGATCAACACCAACGACATCCACGGTGTCGTCGCGGTCGCCGCATTCGGTGCGCTGGCGACCGCGGTCGGTGCGATCCTCGCCGACCTCGCGGTCGTCTATCTCGATCCGAGAGTGCGGGTGAGCTGAGATGGCGATGATGCCACCCGAACCGCGCGGACCGCAGTCCGGGCACCTCGATGCCACCGCCCCGATCATGGGCGAGACCGGCGGTCTCCTCGACGAGTCGGACACCGCGTCGGCGCCGCTGGCGAGGCGTCGTACCGGCCGGGCCGTGATCTTCGCCAAGCGATACGCGCGCAACCGTTCCGCGATGCTGGGCCTGGTCATGTTCGTCCTGCTCGTCTTCTTCGCCGTGTTCGGCGGGCTGTTCACCGCCTACACCTACACCGACACCGATTTCCTGGCCATCGGCTTCCCCCCGTCGACGCAAGGAGCAGAGGGCGCCCACTGGTTCGGCACCAACGACGCCGGCAACGACCTGTATGCGCAAGTGGTGCACGGACTCCAGCGCTCGTTGACGATCGCGCTGACCGTGTCGATCGGGACGACCGCGATCGCCGCGTTCCTCGGCGGGATCGCGGCCTATTTCGGCGGTTGGGTACAGCGCGTCATCCTGGGTGTCGTCTACCTGCTGCTCGTGGTGCCCACGTTCCTCATCCTCGCCCTGGTCTCGAACAGCACCGGTGGCGACTGGCGGTGGCTGATCGTCGTGCTCATCGCATTCGGGTGGATGATGCTCGCGCGCGTGATCCACTCGCTGGCGGTGACCGTCCGGGAGCGCGACTACGTCACCGCAGCAAAGTATCTGGGGGTGTCCCCGCCGGCGATCATCCTGCGGCACATCCTGCCCAACATCGCGTCGTTGCTGGTGATCAACTTCGCACTCGGCGTGGTGGCGGCCGTGCTCGCCGAGACGGGGCTGTCGTTCCTCGGATTCGGGGTGAAGATCCCCGACGTCACCCTGGGCTCGCTCCTGCAGGCGGGTGCCGGGACCCTCGCCGCGTCACCGTGGTTGTTCTGGTTCCCCGCCGCCGTGCTTGCGCTCCTGACGGTGTCGATGGCGCTCATCGCCGACGGTCTGCGCGACGCCTTCGACCCGACGTCGAGTGGAGGTACCCGCCGATGACGAGCCGGTCCGACGCGGTGCTGATGGTCCGTGACCTGAGAGTGGATTTCGGCAGCGAGGCCGGGGTCGTCGACGCCGTCCGCGGTCTCGACTTCGACCTGCGACCCGGCCGGACCACGGCCATCGTCGGCGAATCGGGATCGGGGAAATCGGTGTCGGCACTGGCGGTCCTGGGACTGCTGCCGGACTCCGCGCACGTCAGCGGATCGGTCGTCCTGCGGGACCGGGAGCTGATCGGGTTGTCGGACAAGCAGATGTCGGCGGTCCGGGGTTCGGAGATCGCGATGGTCTTCCAGGACCCGTTGTCGTCGCTGACCCCGGTGTTCACGGTGGGTGCGCAGATCTCCGAGGCGCTGCGGGCCCACCAGTCGGTCACCGCCAAGGCGGCCTGGGCGCGGTCGGTCGAGTTGCTCGACCTGGTCGGCATCGCCGATCCGGGACGCCGCGCGAAGGCCTTTCCGCACGAGTTGTCCGGCGGGATGCGTCAGCGCGTGATGATCGCGATGGCGATCGCCAACGACCCGTCGGTGATCATCGCCGACGAACCGACCACCGCCCTGGACGTGACCATCCAGGCCCAGATCCTCGACCTGCTCGCCACCGCGCGCCGGGAGACCGGTGCCGCGATGCTGTTGATCACGCACGATCTCGGCGTCGTCGCGGGCCATGCCGACGACGTCGTGGTCATGTATGCCGGCCGGTCGGTGGAGACCGCCGACGTCGACACGCTCTTCGGCGGGCCGCGCATGCCGTACACCATCGGGTTGCTGGGGGCCGTGCCGCGCGTGGACCGGCGGACCGACGCGTTGATCCCGATCCCGGGGTCGCCACCGGTCCTCATCGACGTACAGGACCGATGTCAGTTCATGCCACGGTGTCCGGTCGCGATCGACGACTGCGGTCGGGCCGAGCCGGCCCTGGCGGAGCTGAGCGGCGACCACGGGGTGGCCTGCGTCCGCGCCCGGGAGATCGATGCCGACGGCCGGATCGACGGTGAGCCGGTGTTCCCGCTGCCCGACGTGCCGGTGACGTCGGTGGCCGCGATCGAGCGGGTGGAGCGGCCGACCGTCCTCGACGTGGTGGACATGACGAAGGTCTTCCCGCTGACCAGTGGTTTCCTCAAGCGGCGAGTGGGATCGGTGCGGGCGGTCAACGGCATCAGCTTCGACATCCGACGCGGCGAGTCGATGGCACTCGTCGGGGAATCGGGCAGTGGCAAGTCGACGACCCTACTGGAGATCATGGACTTCGCACAGCCGAAGGGCGTCGTCCGGATCGGCGGGGTGGATCCGGCGGCGGTCCGCGCGCGGGAGGCGCGCGCGCTGCGGCAGCGGGCGTCGATCGTCTTCCAGGATCCGTCGGATGCGCTCGACCCGAGGTTCACCGCCTTCGACCTCATCGCCGAACCGCTTCGGGCATTGGGGATCCCGAAGGCGGAGGCGGAGGAGAAGGTGACGGGCCTCATGCGGCGGGTCGGGCTCGACCCTGTTCACGCCGACCGTTTCCCCGCCGCCTTCTCCGGTGGTCAGAGACAACGGCTCGCCATCGCGCGGGCACTGGCCACCGACCCCGACCTGATCATCCTCGACGAACCGCTGTCGGCACTCGACGTCTCGGTGCAGGCGGACGTCGTCAATCTGATCCGGCGACTGCAGTCCGACGGTGATGTCGCCTATCTGGTTGTCGCACACGATCTCTCCGTGGTGCGACATCTCGCCGACCGCACCGCGGTGATGTACCTGGGGGTGATCGTGGAGGCCGGACCCACCGAGGCGGTCTTCGCCGAACCCGCGCATCCCTACACGCGAGCGCTGCTGTCGGCGGTGCCGATTCCCGACCCGCGCGTCGAACGCGAACGGCGGCGGATCGTCCTGACCGGCGAACAACCCAGCGCGACAGACGACATCGTCGGGTGCAGCTTCACGAGTCGTTGTCCGTTGCACGCGCAGCTCGACGACGAACGTCGCGAGCGGTGCCGCACCGTCGTTCCCCGGCTACGGCCGGCGAACCGTGAAGGTGTTGTTCGCGGCGACCACCGAGCGGCATGCCACTTCCTGGAGGTGGAGCAGTGAGGCGCTGGTGGCGGTTCATCACCGCGGTGCTCATGACCATCGCCTGCGTGACCGGTTGCGGCGCAGCGGTCGACAGCGGTGCGGTGAAGACCGAGGGGGCCTCGCTCAATCCGCAACCCCGGGAGAAGCTCGAGGACGGCGGCAGCCTCACGACGGCCATCACCGAGGTGTCGCCCCAGTGGAACACCTTCCACGCAGATGCCAGCGCCTACACGCTGGCCCTGTGGCGCTGGTACAACCCGGTGCTCGCCTACTTCTCGCCCGACGGCGTGTACTCCCCGAATCCCGACTACCTCACCGGCGTCCGTACCGAGACGGTCGGCCGGAACACGGTGGTGACCTACACGGTCAACCCGAAGGCGTTCTTCAACGACGGCACGCCGATCGATTACCGCGCCTTCGTCGAGACGTGGCGCACCAGTCGGGGTGTCGACGACCGCTACATCGTCAGTTCCACCGACGGGTACAGCCAGATCGCCTCGGTCACCCGCGGGGTCGACGACCGCGAGGTCATCGTGCGCTTCGACGGCGTCTACGCCTGGCCGGACGGCTTGTTCAACGTCGTGCTCCATCCGAAGGCCACCTCGCCCGAGGTGTACAACGAAGGTTATGTGCGGCAACCGCATCCGGAGTGGGGTGCAGGACCGTACACGGTCTCCTCGTATGACGCCGACAACGGGACCGTCGTCTTCGAACGCAATCCGAAGTGGTGGGGGAGGCCCGGCAAACTCGACCGCCGGATCTTCCGGCAGATGGAGTCGCAGGCGGCACTCAATGCTTTCCAGAACGGCGAGATCGACGCGACCGGGGTGGCGGCCAAGGACGCGCGTGCGCGGGTGCTCACGATGAACGGCATCGACATCCGGACCGCTGCGTCGCCGCAGCAGGCGCTGCTCGTACTGAATCTCGATGCGCCGATACTGTCCGACCGCGTCGTCCGAGAGGCGGTGTTCGCCGCGATCGACCGGCAGACCCTGGCGCGCATCCGGTTCACCGGTTTGAACTACACCGAGGAACTCCCCGGTTCGCTGTCGCTCTACCCCTTCCAGCCGGGGTATGAGGACAACCTCGCGGGGGTGGTGTCCTACGATCCGGGCAAGGCGGCGGCGCTGCTGGAGGAAGCCGGGTGGCGTGAGGGCGGGGACGGTATCCGCGAGAAGAACGGCAAACGGCTGTCGCTGGTGTTGCCCAACGTCGGCGACGACGCAACCGGCGCCAACCTGTCACGGGCGCTCCAGGCGATCCTGGGCAAGGTCGGCGTCGATCTCGTGGTGCAACAACGTCCCCCGTCGGATTTCTCCGCCGTCGTGGTGAACAAGGAGTTCGACCTGTTCATGATGGGCTTCTCCTCGAGCGATCCGTTCGGCATGGCCTACTTCTGCCAGGTGTGGTGCAGCGACTCGCAGTTCAACCCCGCCGGGGCCGGCACTCCCCAACTCGACGCACAGATCAGGGCGATGGCACGGATCGGCGACCCGATGTCCCAGATCGCGGCCGGGAACAAGGTCGAGCGCGAGGCATTCGCCCAGTACTCGAACCTCCCGCTCTTCAACGGTCCGGCGATGGTCGCGGTGAAGGAAGATCTCGCCAATTACGGTGCGGGACAGTTCTACATCGGTCCGATCGAGGACATCGGCTGGGAGAAGTAGGGTCGCCCATCAACCTCGACGGTGGCGGCCGACGCTTCAGTGGTTGGGGCCCACCCGCCACAGCGGGTTCACCGGGCCGTGGCCGGCGCCGAGCGGATAGGCTGCGGCGAGTCCGCGGGTGACCCACTCCTTCGCGAACGCGACGGCGTCGGGCACCGAGTACCCGTGTGCCAGAGCGCAGGTGATCGCGGCGGCGAGGGTGTCACCGGCCCCGTGGTCGTGGGTCGTGTCGATGCGCTCGTGGTTGAGCTCGATGAACTGCGCACCGTCGTAGAGCAGGTCGGGGGAGTGGTCGCTGGAGCGCAGGTGTCCACCCTTGACCAGGGCCCAGGCGGGCCCGAGATCGAACAATGCTTTTGCCGCATCACGCTGGGAATCGGTGTCGACGACGTCGACCCCGGTGATGAGCCGGACCTCGTCGAGGTTCGGCGTCACCACCGTCGCGAGAGGGAACAGCTTGTCGCGCAGAGTGTCCAGGGCGGAATCCGCGAGTAGCTGGTTCCCGTGCATTGAGGCACATACCGGGTCGACGACGAGCGGTGTCGACGTGTCGCGACCGATAGCGCTGTCTGCGCACTGGGCGACGACCGCGTCGATGATCGGCGCCGACGCCAGCATGCCGGTCTTGGCGGCGCCGATCCCGATGTCGTCGGCGACCGTGCGGATCTGGGCGGCCACGGTCTCCGGTGCGATCTCCTGAAAGCCGCTGACGCCCAGTGAATTCTGCACGGTCACCGCGGTCACCGCGACGCAACCGTGCAGGCCGAGCAGCGCGAAGGTGCGCATGTCGGTCTGGATGCCGGCGCCGCCACCGGAATCCGATCCGGCGATGGTCATCACGCGGACCGGCGTCTCACCCGGCGCCGCGACGGGCAGCAATTCGAAGTCCCCGTGGCCGTGCGGTGGCTGACCGGTCACGCGGAACCGCCTCGACTGGTCTCGAGGGGCAGGTACACGCGGTTGCCGCCCTCGGCGAACTCGGCCGACTTCGCCGCCATGCCCTCGGCGATCTTGCGGTCGATGTCCTCGGCGGTCACCAGGTTGTTCTCCTCCGCGTAGGCGCGCACGTCGGCGGAGATCCGCATCGAGCAGAACTTGGGACCACACATCGAGCAGAAGTGAGCTGTCTTCGCGGGTTCGGCCGGCAGGGTCTCGTCGTGGTACTCGCGGGCGGTGTCCGGGTCCAGGGCGAGGTTGAACTGGTCGATCCAGCGGAACTCGAAGCGCGCCTTGCTCAATGCGTCATCACGTTCCTGCGCCCGGGGATGCCCCTTGGCGAGGTCTGCGGAGTGGGCCGCGATCTTGTACGTGATGACGCCGACCTTCACGTCGTCGCGGTCGGGCAGCCCGAGATGCTCCTTGGGTGTCACATAACAGAGCATCGCCGTTCCCGCCTGGGCGATCATCGCCGCACCGATCGCGGAGGTGATGTGGTCGTAGGCGGGTGCGATGTCGGTGGCCAGGGGGCCCAGGGTGTAGAAGGGTGCCTCTTCGCAGAGTTCTTCCTCCAGGCGCACGTTCTCGGCGATCTTGTGCATCGGGATGTGTCCGGGTCCCTCGATCATCACCTGCACGCCATGGGATTTGGCGATGGTGGTGAGTTCGCCGAGGGTGCGCAGTTCGGCGAACTGGGCTTCGTCGTTGGCGTCCGCGATCGACCCCGGCCGTAGTCCGTCGCCGAGGGAGAAGGTGATGTCGTAGCGGCGGAAGATCTCGCACAGTTCGTCGAAGTGCGTGTACAGGAACGACTCTTCGTGGTGAGCCAGACACCAGGCGGCCATGATCGAACCGCCTCGGGAGACGATTCCGGTGACCCGGCGGGCGGTCAGCGGAACGTAGCGGAGCAGGACCCCGGCGTGCACCGTCATGTAGTCGACGCCCTGCTCTGCCTGCTCGATCACGGTGTCGCGGTAGATCTCCCACGTCAAGGCGACGGGATCGCCGTTCACCTTCTCGAGTGCCTGATAGATGGGCACGGTGCCGACCGGTACGGGGGAGTTGCGCAGGATCCACTCGCGCGTGGTGTGGATGTCCGCGCCGGTCGAGAGGTCCATGATGGTGTCGGCGCCCCAACGCGTCGCCCACACCATCTTCTCGACCTCGTCGGCGATCGAGCTGCGCACCGCCGAATTCCCGATGTTCGCATTGATTTTCACCGCGAACCGCTTGCCGATGATCATCGGCTCCGATTCGGGGTGACGATGGTTGGCCGGGATCACCGCGCGACCGATGGCCACCTCGGAGCGGACGAGTTCGGCGTCGGCGCCCTCACGCGCGGCGATGAACCGCATCTCGTCGGTGATGATCCCCGCTCGTGCCCACGCGAGCTGGGTGCTCGCGCCGTCGATCGGTTCCGGGCGGTGCCACGAGTCGCGGGTCTTCGGCAGTCCGCGCTCCACATCGATCTCGGTTTCGGTGTCGGTGTACGGACCCGAGGTGTCGTAGACGTCGAGGTGTTCGCCGTTGGTGAGGTGGATCCGACGCTGCGGTACGCGGAGATGATCGACGGCGAGGTAGTGCTTGGAACTGCCCTCGATCGGTCCCGTGGTCAGTCCGCCGTCTTCGAAGGTTGCAGTGGTGGGTGTGGTGGATACACGTGTGCCCATGATGGTCTCCCTACGCCGGCATTACCCGGACAGGTTCGAGCGGTCGGCGACCGCCCGTCGCCATCTCAGCCCTCGGTCATCGTGAGAGCCCCCGCGGTGTGTAGTTGTGTTGCGCTCGCCACCTTACAACGTCCGCGGAGGAGCCACCCGATGCCTGGCAGATCGATACCCTTTCTCAGCAGTTACGGATCCGTAAGGTAGGGTGTGACCCTAGTCACAGGGGACCGAACGTCAAGAAGTGGCGTGATGCCGGTGACCCGCAGACGGTGACGACATGAGGAGGTGTAGGTGCTACGCAAGAACCGGCATCGACCGCCGCAATCGGCGAGGTCCATCCTGCAGCAGATCGCTCAGGTGGTGCACAATCCCGACCGCGAACGGTTCGAACTCTGGGTTGCGGGCGATCTCGTCGGCGTACTCGGCTATTCGATGGAGACCGTCGACGGCCAGACGACCATCACCGTTCTGCACACCGTGCTCTACGACGAGTACACCGGCCACGGGCTCGCGACGCGTCTCACCCGGACGGTCATCCACTTCGCGCGTGAACACAACGCCCGGATCCGGCCGGTGTGTTCGTTCACCAAGGACTACCTCGACCATCACCCGGGAATCGTGGAGCTCGCGCCGGTGTGATTTCGACAAGCTCAATCAGCGGTGGAAGGGGCTCAATCAGCGGTGGAAGGGGCTCAATCAGCGGTGGAAGGGGCTCAACCAGCGGGAGAGTCCAGCAGCGTCGTCCGCAGGATCTTCTTGTCGATCTTGCCGACGGCGGTGACGGGCAGGGTCCGCACGATGCGGACCACGTCGGGCAGCTTGAACGATGCGAGGCCGCGGTCGGCGAGGAACGTGCGGAGCGTGGCCAGTTCGAGCGGCCGGGCCGGCGGATGGTCGTGGGAGAGCACGACCGCGGCGCAGATCTTCTCACCGAGCGCATCGTCGGGCAGTCCGACCACCGCGACCTGTCGCACCGACGGGTGTGCGAGCAGGTTCTCCTCGACGTCGTCGGCAGCGACGTTCTCGCCGGCCCGGACGATGGTGTCCTTGATGCGGCCGGTCACCGACAGATGCCCGGAGGGCAGCCGGGTCACCTTGTCCCCCGATCGGTAGAAGCCGTCGGGGGTGAAGGACTTCTCGTTGTGGGCGTCGGCCCGGTAGTATCCGCGGATCGTGTACGGGCCGCGCACCAGCAGTTCGCCCTCTTCGCCGTCGGGAACGTCGGCGCCCTCCTCGTCGACGACGCGCACCTCGTCGAACTCGGACATCGGTGAACCCTGCACCTCGTGGACGAGATCGCGCGGTTCGTCCGGCCGGGTGTAGCAGATGAGCCCCTCGGCCATGCCGAACACCTGCTGGACCACGTCGCCGAGGGCCTCGTCGAGCGCGACGGCGTCGGGGTGGGCCAGCTTGGCGCCGCCGACCTGGAGGAGTCGCAGGGAGCTGATGTCCGCGGGTTCCCACTCGGTCGCCGCGCACCACAGCTGCGCGAGGGCGGGCACCAGTGCGGTCACCGTGACGCGGTGGCGTTCGATGAGGTCGAAGGTGTTGTCGGGGCTCGGGTTGTCGGTGAAGACGACGTGGCCGCCGACGCCGAGGACGCCGAGGATGCCCGGGCAGCACAGCGGGAAGTTGTGGGCCGCGGGCAGCGCGACCAGGTACGTGTCGTCGGCCGTCAGGTTCGCGACGTCGCTCGACAGTCGCGCATTGAGGTCGTAGTCGTCGTGGGTCCGCGCGATCAGTTTGGGCAGACCGGTGGTGCCGCCCGAGACCAGGAACAGCGCCGGGAGGCCGGCATCCGGCGGGGAAGGGAGGTCGACCGTGGCGGAGTCCGTGTCCGGTGCCCCCCGGAACGGACCGGGATCGCCGGAGATGAACACGTGCTCGACGTCGGGGACGCGGGATTGCAGCTCGGTGGCGAGATCCCGGAAGTCGAAGCCGCGCCGTCCGTCCTCGCCGATGTAGGCGACGGCCCCGGCGCCGGCCGCGAGGTGGGCGATCTCGGTGATCCGGTGGGCGGGCAGGGTCATCACCGGGGCGATGCCCGCGCGGAGCAGGCCGAACAGGTTCACGACGAAGTCGAGGGAGTTGTTCTGCTGCAGGACGACGCGTTGTCCGGGCCGGAGTCCGGCCCCGACGAAACCTGCCGCACGACGCAGCGAGGCGGCACGCAGGTCGGAGTAGCTGAGCGTCCGCGGTCCGTCGGTCGACGCATCGGTGACGGCCGGGGCGTCGGGGGTGCGATCGGCACTGGCGTCGAAGCTCGCGAACAGGGGGAGGCCGCGGAACAGTCCGGCGTCCCGGTAGCGCTCGGCCTGGACGTCGGCGTACGGGGTGAAACCGTCGAGTAGGTCGGTCACTCGGTCCAGATGCGTCTGCATGGGTCCCATTCAAACACAGACAGGATAGGGTAACCTTACCGATCGGTCGGCGGTGTGAGCCACGCCATCGACGAACGGGGGCTGTTTGCTTAGGCTGTCCTAATCTTCCTAAGATCACGCTGCCGCCCACGACCGGAGGACAAGGACATGTCGCTGACGACCGATTCGCGAACCCCGACGCTCGACGCTGCGGGGCTCGGACCGGCGACCCCGGTCAGCGCCGCCGCCGCCGAGATCTCGGCGGCCTGGGCGGGTTCGGGCGAGTTTGGTGACCACGTCGTCTACGAGCGCAACGGTCGCTGGACCTTCGCCGCGGGCGTCCGTGCGCGTGTGGTCGTCACGCGCAGCGAGGTCATCGTCGACGACCAGGGGCGCCGGACGACCACTGCTTGGCACGGCGACCCGGCAGATGCCCTCGCCGCGGCGACGGAATCCCTGTCGATCGCCGACTGGCGTCTCTACGGCTGGGTCGGTTTCGACTTCTGCGCGCCGTACCACGGCATCCTCGACCGTGTTCCCGACGACACGGTCCTCGCGCATCTGATCGTCCCCGAGTTCGAGGCCTTCGTCGACGCGGATGGCGTGGACACCGGCACCGCCGATCCCGAACGAGCACGTCTTCTCCTCGAGATCTCCCTCACGGCAAGCGCTCCCGGCGAGTCGCGCCCGGTCGATGTGCGAGTCGACTCGGAGGACTATCGCAGTCGCGTCGCCACCGCCGTCGCCGAGATCGCCGCCGGGCGCTATCAGAAGGTCATCCTCTCCCGCGCCGTCGACATCCCGTTCCCGGTCGACATCCCCGCCACCTACGCGCGGGGTCGCGCGGACAACACCCCGGCGCGTTCGTATCTGCTGTCGCTCGGTGATCTCGCGGCCGCCGGATTCAGCCCCGAGCTCGTGGTCGCGGTGCACGACGACCGGACGGTGGTGACCGAACCGCTTGCGGGTACAAGGGCTTTCGGAATCTCGACGGAGCGTGATGCGGCCGCCCGCGCCGAGCTTCTCGGTGACGCCAAAGAGGTCGCCGAGCACGCGATGTCGGTTCGTGCCTGCTTCGACGAGATCGCGTCGATCTCGGCCGCGAACACGACTGCGGTAAGCGAGTTCATGGAGGTGCGTGAGCGTGGCAGCGTCCAGCACCTGGCCTCGACCGTGAAGGGTACTCTCGCCGACGGTGAAACACCCTGGCGCGCACTCGAAGTCGTCTTCCCGTCGATCACCGCTTCGGGGGTTCCGAAGACCCCGGCCGTCGAGGCCATCGACCGGCTCGAGTCCCGGCGTCGCGGCCCGTATTCGGGTGCGATACTCGTCGCGTCGTCGTCGGGGGAGCTCGAGGCGACCCTCGCACTGCGTACCGTCTTCGCGACCGGGGGCAAAGCGTGGCTGCGCGCCGGTGCCGGCATCGTCGCGCAGTCGACACCCGAGCGCGAGTTCGAGGAGACCTGTGAGAAATTGGGCAGCGTCGCCCCCTACGTCATCCCACGCTGACCGCCCGTTACGTCCGACCCACCACCATCGTCACCTCAGGAGTGATCACATGTCCGACAACATCACCGAAGCGCTACAAGGAATCCTCACCGAGGACCTCGACCTCGCGCTCGGCGACGTCACCCCCGAGTCGAGACTGATCGACGACCTGGGGCTCGACTCGGTGGCATTCGCCATCGGTGTCGTGGCGATCGAGGAGCGTCTGGGCGTGAAGCTGACCGAGCGCGAACTCTTCGAGTCCAAGACGGTCGGTGATCTCGAAGACCTGGTCCGCTCGAAGGCCGGGACCGCGGCCTGACCGGGGGCGAGGGGATGAGTGTGGACACCGGAGTGCATACGTACACGGAGTTGCTCGACGCGGCGTTCGACGAGAAGGTCACCGCGTGGACAGCGCAGGCCGAGAGGGACCATCGCTTCCCGCGTCCACTCCTCGAACATCTGGGTGAGGCAGGGGTTTTCACCCGGAAGTGGGAGGATCGCAAGCTCACCGACCTCCATGACCACTTCGCCTTGGGCCGTCGTCTCGGATCGCTGGGCTCGGCCGCGATCGGCGTCGGTGTCAGCCTGCACGATTCGGCGATCGCCATCCTCCGACGCTTCGGCCGCAACGACTTCCTGAAAGATCTCGCGTACCGGGCGATGACCACCGACGCCGTCCTGTGCATCGGCGCCTCGGAGGAGCAGGGCGGGTCGGACCTGCAGAACTCGGAGACGCGGATCTTCGGCGAGAACGGCGGATACCGCGTCGTGGGGAACAAGAAGTTCGTCTCGCTGTCGCCGATCGCCGACTACATGTTCGTCGTGTGTCGTGGCGTCGAGGACGGCCCCGACGCCGGAGGCAACGTCGCGCTCGCCGCGGTGCCGGTCGACCAGGTCCGCGTCGGCGCGCCGTATCAGAAGCTGGGTGCCGGACCGCTCGACACCGCCCCGGTCGCCATCGACACGTGGATCCCCGAGGAGGCGCTGATCGCCCGCCCGGGCACGGGTCTGGCGATCATCAGCTGGGGCCTTGCACACGAACGCTATTCGGTCGCCGCGCAGATCGCGGCCGCCTGTGAGGTGATGCTCGGCGTGACGCTCGCCCGCATGATGGAGCGTACCCAGTTCGGCAAGAAGCTCTACGACCATCAGGCACTCCGCCTGCGTCTTGCGGACCTGCAGGCCCGCGTGGATGTGCTGAGCTACTCGCTCGACGGCGTCGCCGCCGGGGGCAGGATCAACCTCCGGACCGCGGCGGCACTCAAGGCGACCGCGGCGAACCTGGGCGAAGAGGTCGCCTCGGAATGCCTGCACATCTTCGGCGGTATCGGTTACCTCGAGACCGAGACCCCGATCGGACGCTGGTGGCGCGACATGAAACTCGCGCGCGTCGGTGGCGGTACCGACGAGGTGCTGTGGGAACTGGTCGCCGCGGCCATGAAACCCGACACCGAGCGTTACCAGCAGCACTTCTCCGGTTCTCTCACCCAGGCGCCCTGAGCGTCCTTCATCCAGGCGGTCATCGATGAACAGCACAGTCACTTCCCCGGCCGACGCTCGCGTCACCGAGCTCGCACCCCCGGACCACACCTACCTGCACATGGACACCGACAGCCGGCCCATGCACTGGTCGATGATCCTCGAACTCGAGACGGGTGGAACGCTTCTCGGCCTCGACGAGGTCCGTGCCCGGGTGCGTGAACGGGGCCGGCTGTTCGAGATCTTCCGGCTGGGTGTCAAGAACGGCCGCTGGCGCAAGCCCGAGGTGGTGCTCGCCGACGAGAACTGGGATGCGGGCGAACACGTCTCGGAACTCGGCTTCACCGATCGCGAGCACCTGCAGCGTCGTGTCTCCAAGCTCCTGGAGACGCCGTTGCCGCGTCCGCGTCCGTTCTGGGACATCACGCTGTTCACACCCTCTGCGGGCGCCGAGGGCGTGGGTCAGTGGGTGTTGCTCCGCGTGCATCACAGCATCTCCGACGGCATCGCCGGTGCGGCCTTCGCGGCATTGCTCGCCGACGGTGAGCGCGAGGACCTCGCCGAGTTCGAGCGGTTCGCCACGAGTCCCCGGTTCCACATCAGCGGTATCGACCCGGAGAAGCTGGGCGAGGCCAAGGCGGCGTTCAACGATCAGCACGCCGCCGGTGGTGGCAAGAAGCGCGCCTGGCCGAGCCTGACGAAGTCGGGGCGTCGTGAACATGCGCTGTTCGGCACGTCGACCCGCGCTCTTCGTAAAGCGGCCAAGGCCAACGGTTCCAGCGTGCACGAGTTCGTCCTCGGGGCCATCGGCCGGGCCCTCAGCCTCGATCCGCCGGCGTCGCCGCCGGCGGAGGTCCTCCGCGTGACGCTTCCGGTGACCCTCGACGAGGAGTTCCGGCACACCGGCAACGCGGTGTCCGTGGCGCTGCTCAACCTGCCCGGCAACGAGACCGACCTGTCGCAGCAGATCGAACGGGCTCGTGGTGAGCTGGCCACGATCGCGCAACGGCGGCCCGAACTCTATCTCGCAGCGGCGGACGACCTCCCGCGCGCGCCGCTGTGGGGCCTGCAGCGCGCCATCGTGAACGCCTCGATGGCGCACATGCACCCGGACATCCACATCGGCATCAACCCCGGCTTCTCGAGGGTGCGGTCGGTGCTGGGCAGGTCGATCGTGAGCCTCACCCCGCTGTCGCCGCTGGCCGGCTACTCCTTCTCGGTGACGGTCCTCATCCTCGGCACCACGACGAGTTTCGGCATCGTCACCGATGCGGAGGCACTGCCCGACTACGCGGAGAAGTTCGTCACGACATTCGACAAGGTGCTGAACGAGGCCCTAACGCCCGAGTGACACTGAAGCTAGCTTAGGCTTGCCTAGTAATCCCGGTGGAAATCGGGAACGATGCAGTACGTGGTGACGCCGATCGAGCGCGCGGCCACGCCAGACGAGTGAACACGCCATACCGAAGAAAACACGGAGAACACCATGCAGAACGACGTCGGCTACCAGGACCCGGGATACGTGGGTGACACCCACGAGCCGGAAGCCGGTTCGGAGAAGCGCTCGGGCGGGGTCAGCATTCCGACGGTGCTGGCATCGGCGGGTGTCGCGGCGGTGATCTCGGCGATCGTCGTCACCATCGGCGTGGTCGGCATCGTGGTCAGCGAACGCAACGACACGGCGTCGGCGGCGCAGCCGACCGTCGTGAACTTGGGTTCCGCACAGGCACCCCAGCAGCAGGGCCTGGTGGGTCCGGCCGCCACCCAGCAGCCGGCCGCCGCGCCCGGGCAGCCCGCCCCGGCGGCAGCACCCGCACCCGCTGCGACGGAGAACGTGCCCGAGAGCGGTGGCACGGTCGGTGCGGGCCCCGACGCCGCCGCGCCCGCGCCGGCACCCGCGCCGGGCACTTCTGCCGCGCCCCCGCAGCAGCAGGCCGCCGCGGCCCCGACGGCGCTGACGCCAGGCCAGCTCAACACCAAGGTCAAGATCGTCATGAACTCTCGCGGCAACCGTGCCGCTCGCGCCGCCGAACTCCAGGGCGGCGAGCGTGCCCTGCGTCAGATCGACGCGGTCGCCCAGGCGATCACCACCTACGGAAATGTCGGCCTCAGCTACCAGATGGTCGGTCCGGTGCAGATCAGCGGCAACAAGATGACCGCCCCCCTGCAGATCAGCGTCGTCGGACGGGGCAGCCAGAACCGTGCGATGACCTGGGTGTGGAGCGGTGACAAGTGGAAGCTGTCGAACAGCAGCGTCTGCCTCATCGCCAGCTTCGTCCTGCTGCCCTGCTCGCTCTGAGACCCTCACCGTTCGTCGACACCTACTGTTCTGGAGATCTGACGTGACCTCACGACTTCGTTTCGGCGCGCTCATCACGGGTGTGCTCATGTTCGCGGGCCTGCTCGCCGGCTGTTCGAGTTCCGACGACTCGGCCGGTGGGTCGGTGCAACTGAACCTGCCCGACGGTCGGTCGGTGACCATCCCGGAGACGCCGAAGCGGATCGTGACCCTGGGCGACCAGTGGACCGACGTGGCGCTCTCGTTCGGTGTCACCCCGGTCGGCTACTACGACTACTCCAAGTCGGCGACGGGAGAACTGCAGCCGTGGTACGGCCAGAAGCTCGCCGATTCGACGTTCATCGACCCGACCAAGGGCGATGACGCGACGACCATCGCCAAGCTCGACCCGGATCTGATCTTCGCACCCGGCTTCGCCTCGAACAGCCCGGAATTCGAACAGATCGCGAAGCTCGCGCCGACGGTCAACTCCATCAGCGGCCAGGAGATCGACCCCTGGCAGGACATGGTGACGGTCATGGGCACCGTCTTGCACCAGCCGGACAAGGCGACCGATATCATCGACGACACCAACGCGAAGGTCGCCGCCGTCGGCAAGGAGTTCCCCGGTCTCGCCGGCAAGACCTACGCGCTGGCCTTCATGTACGGAAACGACCAGCTGTCGGTTCTCGGTGACCCGAACGACGGCGCGGCGAAGCTCTTCAGCGAACTGAAGATGGAGATGGCACCGAAGCTGGTCGCCGAGTACCAGCGCACCCGCAATCCCCGCTTCGGCCTGAGCACCGAGAACATCCCGATGCTCGACGCCGACGTCCTCGTCGTCGCCACCGCGACGCCGGAGCAGGCCGAAACCCTCCGCAAGCTACCGGGTTACAAGAATCTGAAGGCCGTGAAGAACAACGCGGTCACCTTCATGTCGCAGTCGCAGATCACCGGTCTCAACGCGCCGTCGCCGAATTCGGTTCCGTACGTGCTGGACCTGCTCAAGCCGAGCTTCGGGGCCGCGACGAGCTGATCCCTCGAGCGAAATGGCCCGTCCCGCTGTGCGGGGCGGGCCGTTGTCGTCTCGCTCAGCATTCATAGCTCGAGCGTGCGATCGGAATGCTCCCTGAGGTGCTCCTCGCACCCACATAGGAACTAAACCTGGGGCACTTCATTCCAGCGTTTCCGTCACGGTCGATCCTTCCCGCCAAGCTCGCTGCTCGGCGTGTCAGGCCAACCCGGACCCACCGTTATTCAGACAGTCCCCACCTGGTCGAGCGCATACGGGCCGAAGCGCACGTCGGCTCGGGCCGTGGAGGTCGGCAGGTCACGGCGGTGATCGAAAGCAGTGACCGCGAGGCGGACGGCGACCGTACCCCGCCACCCGAGGAGAGGCCGTCCAGCACGTGAAGTCCGGTGCAGGGGCTTTCGGTCCGCAGAGGGGCACGACAAGAGAAGAGGTCTGGCGGCAAGCAGGGCGCTGATCGGGTGTTCGGACGTCGACGACAGTTCGGGATCGGTGACCGATGCCCCTGTCCGATAGCGAGCGGGCGGACCTGCTCCTGATGCGCGAGGAGGAACGGCTGGCGCGCGACTTGTACCGGCGGTCCCATCAGGCGTGGGGTGTGCCGATCTTCGGCAACATTTCCGACGGCGAGCAGCGTCATCACGACGCGATCGGGCGACTACTGAAGCGATACAGTGTGCCCGGAGTCGCCGTCGATCGACCCTCGTCGAACGCCTCGACCGATCTTTCTGTCCAGAGCGGTCCGTTGCCCGGTCCTGCGGCCCGCCGGATCTACACTCACCGGACCTGAAGAGGAGAACCGTGCCTCGTAGCGTCCTCGTCGTCGACGACGAACCCCATATCCGTCGCGTCCTGCGTGGCTATCTCGAGGCGGACGGCTACGACGTCATCGAAGCCGCGACAGGCTCGCAAGCATTGACCCTGGTGCAGTCCCGCTGTCCCGATCTGGTGCTGCTCGACATCCGCCTTCCCGACCTCGACGGTCTCGAGGTACTGCGCAGCATCCGCGGATTCTCCGACGTGTACGTCGTGCTGGTCACCGCGCGCGCCGAAGAGGTCGACAAGCTGGTGGGTCTGGCGGTCGGCGCCGACGACTACATAACCAAGCCGTTCGCACCCCGAGAAGTCGCCGCCCGCGTCCGTGCCGTCCTACGCCGCGCCCGAGGCGCCCCGGACGCACCCTCCCGAGTATCGGCCTCCGGTCTCACCGTTGATCCCGACACCAGGGAAGTGACAGTCGACGGCACACCCGTGAAACTGTCCGCGCTCGAGTTCGACCTGCTCCTGGCGATGGCACGGTCCCCCGGCCGTGTGTACTCACGCAGGCAACTACTCGAGAAAGTGTGGGGTGGAGACTTCTTCGGTGACGAGCGGGTCGTGGACGTGCACATCCGCAGCATCCGCCGGGCGATCGGCGACGACGCCGCCGACCCCCGCTTCATCGGGACCGTCCGCGGAGTCGGCTACAAGTTCGTGGCCACGGCCGGGGCCGACCGGTGAACCGCGGTCTCCGGCTCCCGATGCCGAGCTTGACGATGCGACTGTTCGCTTCCCATGTGCTGGTGGCGGTGGTCGGAGCACTGGTCACGTTCGCCGTCGTCCGTGTCGCGGCGCCGGCGGTGTTCGAAGAACGCGCCACCGGCCCCGGCAGCGGCCGCAACCGCACGAACGGGTCTTCTCCGTTACGGGAGGTCGTGGCCGATGCGGTCACGACGGCGTTGCTGCTCGGTGTGCTCGCCGGAGTGATCACCGCCGCCGCGCTGGGGCTGCTGGCGTCCCGACGCCTGCTGCGGTCGCTGAGGTCGGTGCGCTCGGGCACTCAGGCGATCGCCACCGGCGACTACCGGTACCGCATCCCGGTGCCGCCGGAGGCTGAACTTGCTGCGGTCGCCGCCGACGTCAACGATCTCGCCGTCCGCCTCGCCGACACAGAAGCCCGGCGGGTCCGGCTGCTGTCGGAGGTGGCGCATGAGATGCGCACCCCGTTGACCGTGATCGATGGCTACGCCGAGGGTGTCCTCGACGGTGTCTTCGACGCGGCAGAGCTGGTCCAGATCGAAACCGAGGTCGGCCGGTTGCGCCGGCTCGCCGATGATCTGTCCACCCTGTCCCGGGCGGAGGAAGGTCGTTTGGACCTGCACCCGGCCGACATCGATCTGTCCGACCTCGTCGTACAGGTCACCGGTCGGATGCGCCCCCAATTCGACGATGCCGGCCTGACCGTGACCGTGCACCCGCCGCCCCGGCCGGTGATGGTGTGTGCCGATGCAGACCGGATCACGCAGGTGCTGATCAATCTGCTCGGCAACGCCCTCGCCGCGACCGAGGTCGGCGGCGTGAACATCGACATCACCGCGGATCGAGACGTCGCCACGGTCACCGTCACCGATACCGGTGAGGGACTCGACCCGGACGATGTGGAACGGATCTTCGAACGCTTCTACCGGGTACCGTCCAGGCGCCGGGGCGAGCACGATCTCGGCTCCGGCATCGGCTTGACCATCAGCCGGGATATCGCCCGCGCCCACGGCGGCGACCTTTCGGCCGACTCTCCCGGCCGCGGTCACGGAGCACGGTTCACCCTGCAGTTGCCCACTCGAAGCGACCACCCGATCCGACGCTGACACAACCCGGTCTTCCGCAACGAGGGAAACCTGCACCGGGGTTGCCCCGAGCGGACCGGCCCGCGAGCCGTACATTCCGCGACGTGCGCCGGGTGGCTGCACCCGCCAGCGGACCGATCGCCCGGAGACCGTGCATTATTCCGCGTGCTTCTGCCCTTGGCCCTGCCCGTGCTTCTGCCCCTTGCCCTGCCCGTGCTTCTGCCCTTGGCCCGGCGAGTGTCCGCCGGCCGGCTCCTCGCCGGTCAGGGCCGCCCGGAAGGCCTCCAGGTGGTGCTCGGAACCGGTGCGCAGCTTGCCGTACACGCGGTCGATCGCGTCCTCGTCACTGACCTCGATCGCGGTCGTCAACTCGGTGATGTCGGCGGCCTCGAGTTCAGCCCCGACCGCGTACGCCTGCTCGACCGAGGCCAGGCCGCGGGCGAGCCAACCGTCGTAGGCGCTCTGCAGCTGCGGGTCGGAGTAGGTTCCCGCCGCGAGCCCGGCCGACGGGTCGCTCACACCGTACCGGCCGAGCAGAGTGCCGACGGCATCGTAGTGACGCTGTTCGCTGGTGGAGATGCGCTCGAAGATCTGGGCTCCCCACTGCTGTGCGAACTGTTGGTACAGGTCTCGTGCCAGGCGTTCCTCCTCCCGCATCATCACCAGGTCGGACTGCTCCTGGGAGGACAGCGCACCCCCAGCACTCTCGTCCGGTTCCTGTGCTGACGCGACGGCCGCCCCGAATCCAGCGACTGCGATCGTCGCTCCTGCCGCGAGTGCTGTCACTGTTCTTCGCCAGTTGTTCATCACCGGCACCACCTTTCTCCACCTTTCTCTCCCCACCGAGTTAACTCACCATGAGTGAAGGGACCCCGTCCCGAAGTGTGAAGCTTGTGTGAGAGCAACCCAGCGCTGGTCTTCCGGCGGCATCACCGGGCGGAAGGGCCGAGTGTCACCGCCCGCGTACGACGCCGCACCGCTCTGCCGGCCCGGGCCGGACCTGCACTCGGGGATGGGTGGACATGCTCAGCCCGGGGTTCGGGAAACCGTCGACACCCCGGCGAACGTGTCGTCGAGCGCCGGTGCCGCGGGTCGGCCGACGTCGACTGATTGGCCGCCCACTGGCGTCACCGGCCGGCGATCCAGCTCTCACGCCCGGGCCTAACGGCCCTTGTGCAGCCCCCGCCTTCGAGCGCACTGTGGCCACAGTGGGGGGCGAACACCTTGTTGGAGGAGGGAGTTTCCGTATGACGGTGGTGACCGGGAGCTCCGATACCTCAGCAGAATCGGCCCCCACCTCGCTCCTGCTCGAACGGATCAGGCGGGGAATCATCGGTGAGGGCGAGATCTTGGACGGCCCCTACGGTCGACGCCGGATCACCTACGCCGACTACACCGCCTCGGGACGGTCACTGGACTTCCTCGAGGACTTCATCCGCAGACAAGTGCTCCCGCGCTACGCCAACACTCACACCGAAAGTTCCGGCACAGGACTGCAGACCTCACTGTTGCGGCAGGACGCACGCCAACTCATTCACGACGCCGTCGGCGGCACCGAGAACGATCTGGTGATCTTCTGCGGGTCCGGAGCGACGGGGGCGGTGAACAAGCTGGTCGGAATCCTCGAACTCCGTGTCCCGTCCGGGCTGGCGGCACGCTACGGCTGGGACGAGCAGATCGCCGACTCGCCACGCCCCGTGGTGTTCGTCGGCCCCTACGAACACCATTCCAACGAGTTGCCGTGGCGTGAGTCAATCGCTGACCTGGTGGTGATCGACGAAGACGCTGACGGTCACATCGACGTGGAGCAACTCAAGCAGCAACTGATCGAGCACTCGGACCGGCCGCTGCGCATCGGTAGCTTCTCGGCCGCCTCCAATGTCACCGGCGTTCTGTCGGACACCGACCGGATCGCCGCCCTACTCCACGAGCACGACGCGTTGTCCTTCTGGGACTATGCGGCCGCCGGACCGTATGTCCCGATCCGGATGCGGGAGAGCACTCCCGGGCGCGGCGACTACAAGGATGCGATCTTCCTCTCGCCACACAAGTTCGTCGGCGGTCCCCAGACCCCGGGGGTGCTGGTGATCCGCCGCGAATTGGTGCGTAACACCGTGCCCACCGTGCCGGGTGGGGGCACGGTGGCCTTCGTGGACCCGATCGGCCACCGCTACCTCGACGATCCCGTGGCCCGGGAAGAGGGAGGCACCCCGGCGATCATCGAGTCGATCCGCGCCGGCCTGGTCTTCGCCCTCAAGGACGCCGTGGGGACCGACCTCATCGAGCAGCGAGAACGACGTCTGTGGTGCCACGCCCTGGACCGGTGGCACCGCCATCCGAGTATCGAGATTCTCGGCCCCCCTGATGCGCGACGGCTGTCCATCGTGTCCTTCCGCCTCAGATCGGGCACCGATCGTTACCTGCACCACAACTACGTCGTGGCGCTGCTCAACGATCTGTTCGGGGTCCAGGCCCGCGGTGGCTGTTCCTGTGCCGGCCCGTACGGGCATCGGCTCCTGGGCATCGACCCGCACCAGTCGCGCGCCTTCCGAGACGAGATCGCGCTGGGCTGCGAGGGCATCAAACCCGGCTGGACCCGCATCAACTTCAACTACTTCATTTCCGACACTGTGCGGGACTACCTGATCGAGGCCGTGGAGCTGCTGGCCCGGTACGGCCATCGGCTCCTCACGGACTACACCTTCAGCCCCGATACTGGCCTGTGGCACCACCGTGGAGAAGTTCGTCAGCCGCCATTGCGGCTGACCGACCTGTTCTACGACACCGCGGGCATCCTGCACTACCCGACCGAACGCGAAACCCTCGACGAGGCCGCACTGGTCGACCACCTGCGCGAGGCCCGCACGCTGCTCGAGGCCCGCCCGGAAAAGGTCCCCGACGGCCCGACTCGTCTCCCCGCGCACTTCGAAGCGCTGCGCTGGTTCCCCCTGCCCCCGCAGTGCTTGACCTCCAGACACGAGAACCCCGGCACCGACGGCACCCCGCATTGACCACCATCAGGCCACGACAACGAACAGTGGGAGGCAGGCACAGCATGGGCTACGGCAAGGATGTCCAACAGGAACTTCGCGCACCCGCCCGGGCATTGCGCCAGGCGATCCCGCAGATCTACGAGAGCTTCGGACAACTCTACGCAGCGTCCCTGACCGCCGGGGCGCTCGACGCCAAGACCAAGGAACTGATCAGCTTGGCGATCGCTGTGAGCACGCAATGCGATGGCTGCATTGCCGCACATGCGCGTGGCGCGGCCATACAGGGCAGCACACCGCAGGAAGCGGCCGAAGCCATCGGCGTCGCGATCATGATGGCCGGTGGGCCGGCCACCGTATACGGGCCCCGCGCCTTTGCCGCGTTCAACGAATTCCACGCTGAACGGGCCTCCAGCAGCGAGAACGCCGCACCCGGACCGTAAACGATGGCATGGAACGCGTTCCCGCGATCTCTCCCACCCGAGATGACCACGATGGCCAAACACCGTAGGTCGACCTCCGGCCATCGTGCGGGGGCTGCGCCGCTGTTCGTCTGGTGCGAGCCCCACCGAACATCAGAGGGCCGACGCCACCGCCGAGGCGGCCGAGGTGTTTAGCGGCGGGGGTACGTCAGTGCTCGATGACGTCGCCGGCCGCGGGCCGGCATTGGCGGTGCTGGCCCATCCGGACGACGAAAGCTTCGGGTTGGGTGCCGTACTAGCCGCACTGACCGCAGCCGGGACCGTCGTGCGGGTGGTGTGCCTGACCTACGGTGAAGCGAGCACCCTCGGAGCCGTCGCGGACCTTGCGACCGTGCGCCGTGACGAGCTGACCGCCGCCGCCGAACGCCTGGGCGTCAGCGACATCGTGCTCCACGACTTTCCCGACGGTCATCTGCGCGAGATCGCGCCCGCTGCCCTTGACGAGGTCGTGCAAGACAACCTCGGTGATGCGGCCACGCTCGTCGTGTTCGAACCGGGCGGCGTCACCGGACACCCCGATCACCAGGCCGCGACCGCCACAGCTCATCGCGTCGCCGACCGTCATCAGCTGATGGTGCTCGAGTGGGGCGTCGCCCCCGCCGTCGCCGCGAAGCTCAACGCCGAGTTCGACACCACGTTCGTCGCCCTCGACGGCGACGGGACCGTGGACATCGCCGTCGACCGCGCCATACAGCGGGCTGCAATCAACTGTCACGAAAGCCAAGCCAGCAACAACTCGGTCCTCGCCCGCCGCCTGGAACTCGAAGGCAACGACGAACGGATCCGTCTCCGCCCTCCCGCGCGTTCCGCGGACACCACGGCCTGATGGACAGCTCATGAACCAGCATTTCGCAGCGGCCCGGATATGCCCTCGGGTGCTGCTCATGTGGACGAAGTTTTCGGCAGCTCTCGAAGAGCCGGCGACGTCATCTCGCCAGCCCTTCGAGGCTCGTCGCTTGCGCTCCTCGCACCTCAGGGAGCGAGGGGAAATTCGTCGTGTGCGCTCCTCGCACCTCAGGGAGCGAGGGGAAATTCGTCGCTTGCGCTCCTCGCACCTCAGGGAGCGAGGGGGAATTCGTCGCTTGCGCTCCTCGCACCTCAGGGAGCGAGGGGCGTTGCTCGCTGAGTCCTAGCCGACGACGTCGTCGGTGTCGTCGATCCCGAAGCTGGTGAAAGCGGTGTCCTTCGGCAGCCGGTACACCTCGCGACCCATGACGGCGTTGAGGATTCGGGCGTTGCGGACCGCGCCGATGTCGAGGTTGGGCGCCGAGACGCCGATGGCGTGCTCCTCGGCGTTCGCCACGAACACCCGGTTGGTCAGGGCGGATTCGGTTTCGACCTGATGATTCGCGCCGATGACGAGACGACCGCGTGAATCCCGGTGCAGCTGAGACTCGATGGGGGCCAGGAAGTCCGACTTGCGGGCCTGGTAGCCCGTGCAGGCGATGACCATGTCGGTGGTGTGCGCGAGTGGGGTGCCGGTGTCGAGGTGGCGTCCGCGGACCTTCAGTGTGCCGCCGGCGAGGGTGTCGATGCCTTCGACCTCGGTCGAGATGCGCAGCTGGACGGGGTTGAGCTTCTCCCGCAGCTGACGCTGGTACAGCAGCTCGTGCACCCGCTCGAGGGTGTCGGTGGAGACGCCCTTGTGGAACTGCCAGTGCTGCGGGCGGATCCGGTCGCGGGCCTCTTCCGGCAGGCTGTGGAAGTAATCCATGTACGCCGGGGTGGTCATCTCCAGCGACATCTTGGTGAAGTCGAGCGGGGCGAACCACGGGGTGCGGGTCCACCAGCGGACGGCCGGTCCGCCGCGGAGATTCGCCTCGAGGAGGTCGACCACGATCTCCGCGCCCGACTGTCCCGACCCGATGACGGTCACCGAGTCGGCGGCATGAGCCTTGTCCTGGTGGTACAGGTAGTCCGAGCTGTGCACGACCGCCGAGGACTCCGACGACAATGATTCCGGCACAAACGGTTCGGTGCCGACGCCCACGACGACGTGGCGGGCGATCACGGTCGACGTCGCGCCGCCGGAGACGATGGAGACGCGGAAGGCGTCGGCCTCGTCATCCCAGTTGACCTCGGTGACGGTGGTGCCCCAGCGCAGGGAGTCGAGCCGCTCGATACACCAGAGCAGGTAGGTCTCGTACTCGACGCGGGTGGGGTAGAAGCTCTCCCGCACCAGGAACCGGTACATCCGGTCGGTGTCGGCCATGTAGTTCAGGAACGACAGAGGGTGCGTCGGATCGACCAGGGTCACCAGGTCCGACAGAAAACCCACCTGCAGTCGGGCTTCGTCGAACATCAGTCCTGGATGCCACCGGAACTCGTCGCGCGAGTCCACGACGAGCACGTCGAGGTCCTCGACGGTCGACGCCAGCGCGGCGAGCCCCAGATTGAACGGGCCGCAGCCGACCGCCAGGACATCTACATTCTCAACTCGGGTCATTCCGACACCCTCACCATTTCTTCACTGTGGGCCTGGTCGCTGGACGCCGAGGCGTTCTCGGATTCCACTTCGATTGCGAGACGCAGGAGTTCGTCGAACAGGTCGTCGATGTCGCTCTCCGAGGTCTCCGGGTTCAGAAGTGTCAGTTTCAGGCAGGTCCGGGGTTCGTCCTCGCCGGGCACCCGTACCTGGGTGCGCCCGATGAGCGCCTTGCCATCGGCGATGAGGCGACGTCGCAATTCGCCGTTGACCGCGTCGAGGTCGGCGCAGCGATAGCGGAAGACGATGGTGGTCAGCGTGACCGGTGCGATGAGTTCGAGCTGCAACTCCGTGGCCACCCGTTGTTCGGCGTACACCGCGAGGTCGTTGCACCGCTCGAGCATCCCGCCGAGTTCGCGGCGTCCGTAGGCCATCAGCGTGGCCGCGACCTTGAGCACGTCGGGCCGGCGGGTGGTCTGCAGGGTCTGACCGAGCAGGCCGCTGTAACCGGCCTCGACGTCGTCGTCGGGGTTGAGATAGGCGACCGAACGGTTCAGCGACACGAACCGGTTGGCATCAGAGAGCAGCATGAGGCTGGCGGCGGCCGGCTGCCAGCCGACCTTGTGCAGGTCGAGGGTGACCGAGTCCGCCCGGTCGACGCCGGTGAGCAGTCCGGACAGACGATCGGAGAACAGCGTGCCGAATCCGTATGCGGCGTCGACGTGCAGCCAGATCTCGTGACGCTCGGCGATGTCGGCGATCTCGGGCAGCGGGTCCACGGTGCCGAAGTCGGTGGTACCGGCCGTCGCCACGATCGCGAGCGGGGTGACATCGCCGGCCTGCCGGATCGCGGCCTCGAGTGCTTCCGGGACGATCCGGTGATGGGAGTCGACCTCGACCGGGATGACCGCGGATTCGCCGAGACCCAGTGCGGCGCATGCGCGGTGCACGGAGAAGTGGGCGACGCGAGAGCAGAACACCACGGGTCGGCGCAGCGCGCCCACACCGTCGTGCCGGACGTCGATGCCACGGCGTGCGGCGGTGTGATCGCGGGCGATCATGAGGGCCAGCAGGTTCGAGATCGATCCGCCCGGGCTGAAGACGCCACCGGCCTGCTCGCCGAATCCCGCCATGCGGGCGAGTGAGCGAACGGTCCAGGTCTCCAGGGCGAGCGTTGCGGGTCCCGAGTCATAGGTGTCCAGCGAGGCGTTGGTGGCGCTCGCGAGTGCATCCGCGGCCACCGCGACGGACAGAGGTGCCGGCTGCAGATGAGCTGCGGTCAGCGGATGGGTGAGATCGAGACCGTACTCGGCCACCAGGCGCGCGAGTCGTGACAGGGCCTCGGACTCGCCGATCCCGGAATCGGGGATTCCGGGGCCACCCAGGGATTCGGTGACCGCGGCGAGCACCGACACCGGATCCCCGGCGGGCAGTGGCGCGCCGTGGTGGTGAGCCGTGACCGACTCGGCCGCCTCGGCCAGACCGCGGCCGATGTCCGCCCATCCCGTTCCCGGCCGGGCGAAACGGGAAGCCCCCCACGCGGACACGCGGTCTTCGGTCACTGAGTTCCCCCTGGACTTTCGATGGTGGTGTGATCATGCGCTCGGTCTCCGTGCGCGTGTCGGTCCGTCACGCCGGGACCCGTCTCTCGAGATCCGCGAGTAGTTCGGCGACCGTCGAGCCCAGAGCGGACGGGATGAGGTCGACGAGTGCGGTCAACACGCCGGTGGCGCGCGTGGCGACGTGGTCGGGAACGATTCCGGGCTGGTGATCGACCTCGACGTGGGTGGCGTGGTCGTCGGTCTCGAAGGCGATCGACAACGGATAGTTGGCGATTCCGTTGAACACCGAACGGCAGGTGGCCGGAGGGCCGTCGGGTCGGGCGACGCCGCGCAGCGGCGCGGGACGCACCGAAGCCATGATCTCCATGACCGGGAACCGGCCGCCCCGCTGGCGAAGTGCAGTGAGGATCGGGCCGAAGTCGGTGCCGGAGTGTTCCATCGCCCGGTAGATCACCGACGCGGCATCGCGCAGGGCCCGCTCGACGGTCGCGGTCGGGTCGACGCGGAAACGCATCGGGATGATGTTGCCGCAGTAGCCGATACGCTGCGGTGGCTGTGTGCGGCGCCGGTTGTCGGCCGGGACCACGAGCACATGGTCGGGTGAACCGGTCAGCGCGAACGCGGCCAGCGAGCACACTCCGATGAGCAGCGCGTTGGGTGTAGCGCCGACGATCTGTGCGACCCGGTCGAACGCGGCGAGCGATTCGTCGGCGACCGCGGCGGCCACCTTGATGCCCTCCCGATCGTCCATCGGGGAGAGCCAGCTCTCCGCGGCGCTCTCGGCGGGCAGTTCGCCGGAGAGCGGGTGGCGCACATCGTCGGCCGCCCAGGTGTCGAGAGCGTGGCGTACCGCGGCGTCGGTGGTCTCGGCCGCAGTGGCGGCATCCGGGGTGGCGGGCCGGGCCTCTGCGTGCACGTCCCCGATCCACTCGCCGGACACGAGCGTGCCGAGCAGCGAAGGCCATGAGGTGTCGTCGACCGCGAGATGGTGAACCACCAGGATCATGCTCACCCGCCCGTCACCTCCCGAGACACGCAGGCGTAACGGCACCTCGGTGAACAGGTCGAATGGGGTGCGGGTCAACCGCGTGGCCATGGTGTCGCTCTCCGTCGAGCCGACCGCGGCGTCGTCGAGACCCCAGGTCCAGACCGAACGGGTTGCGGCCCACCGTCCTTCTCGACGGACCTTCACACGGTGGGGTACTCCGGCTTCGACCTCGACGATCGAACTGAGAACCTCGAAGCGTTCGACGAGTAGTTCCGCTGCGGCGACCACGGATTCGACGGTTCGATCGCCGTCGAACTCGATGACCAGACCGATGTTGTGCGATACCGATTCCGGATCGAGCTCGTAGATCTTCCACATTCGACGTTCGGCGATGCCGAACTGCCCGAAGGAATCCGGGTTCTGTGCGCTCGGGTCGGGGCGGGCCTCGCCCGCAGCGGCGTCGCCGGACTCCGCAATCCGCCGGCGGAGCAGTGTGAGTCGCGCTTCGGTCAATGTGGGCACGGTTCTCCCTCGGTCGAAGTGACGGTGGACATGACGGTGGGGTCGTCCGCGCGCAGGACATCCCAGTCGCGGGCCACCGGGATCAATCGGCCGTCCGCCCACAGTGGGGCCTGGTCCTGGAAGTGCTCGGAATCCGGGTCGCCGCTGACGCCGAGTGGCACCACCCAGAGGCTCGCCCGCGGGTCGGCGAGGTCCCAGACATAGCGGGCCGCGGAGCCGGTGATGCACACGTGGGTGCCGACCGCGGACGCATTGGCGAAGACACACTCCGAATCCCCGGCGAGGGGCAGCGGAGTGGGTCGCAGCGCCGCAAACAGCTCCGGATGTCGAGGTGACGCACCGACGAGATCGAAACCGTGGATCGGGGCGAGCACGTGCACGCTGCCCCAGCGGGGGACGTGCCCGATCGCCTCGACGCGGGTGACGACGGCGTCGAGCGCGTCGAGCGCAACCTCGCCGATGTCTATCCCGATCACCGCGGAGTTGGCGATCACCGTGGTGATGGCGGTGGCGAGGCGCGGCTCCGGGACGAACCACGGCTGGAACACCGCGGGGAAGCCGTGCGGACCCCGCAGCGGGGCGAGGACGTCGGTGCGCGCGACTCCGAGCACCAGCTGACTGCGGAACTCGGCGAACAGGAAGGCGTCGGTGCTGTCGGCGCCCATGGTGCGGTCCCAGGCGAGGATGCGTTGCCGGAAGTCCTCGGCGGCCGGGGTGTTGCCCACCACCCGGGTGAGGAGTCGCTGGACCACCTCCGCCTGGTCGAGGCGGATGTCGCGGTGGATGTTTCCGCAGTCGTCCGCGCTGACCGCGTCGAGTTCGTCGAGACGAGCGGTGATGCGGTCGGCGCGGAACGCCTCCACGCACTCGGTGGTGATCGGTTGCAGCGCAGGGACCGTGGACATCCGTTGATTCGCGGTCACGCTGACACCGCCGTCGGCCACGGTCGCGTCGAAATCGGGGTCGCCCAGTGAACCCGGTTCGTAGCCCTGCCACTGGTAGCGCTCGTCCCAGCCGGGAACCGGTAGCCAGTAGTTCTCCGGAGCCCGGACGGGTACCCGTCCGGCCACGTGGGTGACGGTCGTTCCGTCGGCGTGCGCGACGACGGCACGGTTCACCGGCTCGACCCAGGACGACAGCGCGGCTTCGACGTCGGCGATCGATCGGGCGAACAGCAGGTCGAGCGGGGCGTCGAAGGTGACGTCCGTCGAGAGCAGCGGCGAACGCAGGCTGATCGCGAACGGCTCATCCGGACCACCGAATACGACGGCGCCATTGTGTGTGGTGATCACCTCGACCGCAACGGGTTCGGAGTCGCGGACGCCGATCTGCTCGGTGTGGACGGTGGCCGGCGCCCGGTTTCCGCCGGGCACCTCGACGAGCAATGTGCCCGTCTCGTCGCGGGTGAGTCGCTCGACGTACAGGTCCTGGTAGTCGGCCATCGCGTTGGTGATGCCCCAGGCGATCTCCTCGCCCTGAGCGAAGTGCGGGATCCCGGCGACGCCCGCGAAGGCGAAACCGGCCACGTCGAAGGACTGTGCCGGGTCGGTCGAGGCGAGGTGGAACTGCTGGTAGATGCCGGGCAGTTCGAGGAATCGGTGCGGGTCGCCGGCGACGATCGGCGACCCGGTGGTACTGCGGGCCGCGGAGACACCCCACGCGTTGCTGCCCGACATCGGATCCCCCAGGTCGACGGTTTCCCCGACGGGGGATTCGGCGACCGGCGTGGGCCGGGTGAGATCGAGGATCTCGCGAAGGAATGCCTCGTCGGGAATCCTCGGCACGGTCGGGTCGTTCTCGCTGCCCTCGAAGGCCCAGAACCGCAATGCATCCGGTCCGGTGGTGCGGCAGGCGTGGAGCCGGAACAGTTTCGTGGTGAACCGGCCGAACAGCACGTGATGCATGATGAAGACCGAGATCGGGGTCCACGGCCGCCAGGGCTCCGGATGATGGTCGAGCGCTGCGAGTTCCGGTGCCGGAGGAACGCCATCGGCATCCGACAGGGTACTGTTCACGCCGTCGGCATAGGCGCGCAGCAGGTTTCGGGTGCGCTCCGAGGAAGCGTGGTACATCCGTTCGGCGGCCGCATCGAGGCGTGCTCGCCGGGCGAAGGTGTCCCACTCCACGCAGGACCCGCCGAAGACCTCGGCGGTGCGGCCCTCGGCGCGCAGCCGCATGAACTCGATCTGCCACCGGCGGTCCTGACCGCAGGCACGGCCCTGTCCGTAAAGTGCCCCGGCCGGAGTGGCGGCCAGCACGTGCGGGATGCCGTGGGCGTCGCGCAGGATCTCCGCGACGGGAGATTCGGCCGACGGGGTCGTGGTGGTCATCGGGGCCCCCGATCGGCGACGGGGTTGGCAAGCAGATGGCCGGCGTCGATGAGAGATGCGTAGGAGTCCTCGATGTCGACCATCCGTTTGTTGTTGCGCAGCTGCAGGCCGTTCATGTGGACCGCACCGAAATGTGGCGCGAACAGATCCCATTTCGCGAACTTGTCGTCGAGATCGGGATGGGCGGCGACGAATTCGCGCAGGCTCTCGGCCACCAGGTCCCAGAACTGCCCATCGGTGACGAGCCGGTGGGTGTGGAGGATGCCCGCCAGTGGGCGCAGGAAGTCGTCGAAGATGTCCGACAGCACGCCGAGGTTGCGGATCTCGTCGGGTTCGGCGGTGAGCACGCGAGCGCAGTTCTCGGGGAACCCCTCCGGATCGCCGAAGACCGAGACCTCCTCGCCGATGTCCTTGAGGATCGCACGGACCGGGATCCCGTTGTCGAGGACGAGGATCAGGTTCTCGCCATGGGGGGAGAACTTCAGCTCGTACCGGTACAACAGGTAGGCGATCGGATGGAGGTATGTCCGGAGGTAGCGTCGAATCCACTCGGCGGCGGGAATCCCAGACCGTGCGATGAACGCACCGACAAGGGAGTCGCCGTGGTGGTCGACGTGCAGGAGCGCCGCCATGGTGGCGAGCTGTTCGTCGCTGCCCACGAGCGAGACCGGACTCTCGCGCCACAGCGCCGAGAGGATCTTGCGGTACTCCGATCCCGGCTGGGTGATCTGGGTGAAGGTGGGGCTGCGGTAGCCGATGGCCGCGACCTCGAAGATCATCTCGAATCCGATGGCGGCCAGGTACGGGTCGTCGGCCACGAGTCCGCGGACCCAGTTGTTGATCAGCGGGGTGGTGCGCATGTAATCCGCCGACATGCCCCGGGTGAAGCCCATGTTCACGATCGACAGGGCACCCTTGACGTAGTGGCGGGTGGGGCTGGTCGAGTTGAAGACCGTACGGATCGACTGCTGCGCCTGGTACAGGTCGGGGCTCTCACCCACGAACACGATGCGCCGGTCGGCGAGATCGGCGGAGTAGAGCTTGCGGACCTTCTCGGTCCACTGCCACGGGTGCACCGGCAGGTAGTGGTAAGCGTCGGGTTCACAACCGCATTCGCGTAGGACGGCGTCGAAGTCCGCCAGCGTCTCGACGCCGAGTTCGTCGACCAGCATGGCGTCGTAGTCGACGCCGCTGACCGTCGCCACGTCACAGTCCTCACGGCGGGCAGCGACCCAGGCGAGCCGGAAGTGATTGCCGACCTCGGGTGCGTAACGCTCGATGTCCTCGGCGCTGAAGCCGAGGCGCCCGGCGTTCGCCACGATGCAGGGATGACCCTCGGTCATCGTCTTCTCGATGGTCTGGAAGTCGGCGTACGCGAGATCGGTTGCCGTGACGCGCCGTTCGTCGGGCCGGTCGGCGCTGATGGCGAGGGTGTTGATGAATTCCTCGAGGTAGTCCGGCAGCGCCTGAGGGCCGATGCCGAGCAGCGGTGCGAGGTCGACGACCAAGGCGATGGCGTCGACGGGCAGTTCCTCGCCACGTCGCACACGACGCAACGACGACTCCTCGATCGCCCAGTTCTCCAGGGCGAGGACCTCGGCGCGGAAACGGTATTCGGTGTCGCCGTCGGCGGAGACGACGACGTAGTTGCCCGGTCCGGTCTCGACGGGACTCAGGGCGCGTTCGTGAGAGAACTCGGCCAGTATCTTCCTGGCGATCCTGCGGTGATACGTCTCCCGATGGGACACGGTGCCCGGCAGTGCGGTTCGCGGATGGCGGATCTGTTCGACGGTCAACGGATCACGCTCCCAGGTCCGTCACCTCGACCGCGCCGACGCTGGTGCCGCCGGCGGTGACGCGGAGGAAGTCGTCGCGCGTGCAGTAGCTCAGATGAGCGGTCTTGTCGCCGACCGGATAGTCGCCGTCGACCTGGAATCCGACACTGGCGTTGAGGCGGTGGACCGCGGTGTTGCGCACGTCCGGTTCGACGACCACTCGCGCGGCGCCGACCTCGAGGATCGCCGTCCGCATGATGTGCAGCATCACCGCGCCGGTGAATCCGGGCAGGGCCTGCTCGGCGTGGGCGACGAGCAGGTGCATCCCGATGTCGCCCTCGGCATGGACGTAACCGCTTGCGGGGTCGGCGAGTTCGCTGGTCTGCGGATCGTACAGTTCGAACAGGAACTGCGGTCGGCCGTCGTGGTAGCCCAGACGCATGCCGTAGGGCGTGCCGGTGGTCGCTGCCGCGGTCTCCCGGATCATCTTCTCCACGTCCGCGACCGAGCTCTCCAGCATGTCCCAGTACTTGGCCTTGGGATGGGTGAGCCATCCGTGGACCGTGACGGCGTGCGACAGGTCGTCGAGATCGACCGAGTGCAGGTCGTACGCGGGTGCCGATGAAGTGGTCATGATGCCTTTGCTGTCGTGAAGTCTGCGGTCGTGGTGGGTACCGGGGCTGCCGGCTGCGCGTTAGGTCCCGGCCAGCTCGGCGTCCACCTGGTCGTCGGTCAGGGCCACGACGCCGAGGAGGATCTCGGCGACGCGCGTGACGCGCGGGCCTTCGAGGGCGGTGAGCCGTTCGGCGAGGCCTGCGATGGTCCGGTGACCGAAGATGTCGGCGACCGACAGGCGCGGGGCGTCGAGCCAGGTGCGCGACAGCGCCACGAGGCGGGTGGCCTGCACCGAGTCGCCGCCGAGCGAGATGAAGTCCTCGGTGACACCGATCGGTCGGACCGGCAGTACGTCGGAGAAGATCACGGCGAGCGCCTCCTCGAGCGGAGTACGCGGTGCGACGACCGCCGGGCCGGTGTCCGACGGGTCGACGAGGGTTGCCAGTGCCTTGCGGTCGTACTTCCCGTTCGCCGTGAGGGGCAGAGCATCCAGCACGGCGATCGAACGCGGGATCATGTGTGGCGGCAGCGTTTCGGAGAGTCCGGCGAGGATCTCGTCCTCGTCGATCCGTGTCCCGGCAGGGACGACGGCGGCACGCAGGTCGCGGCCGTCGGACCAGGCGACCGCCGAACCGACCTCGTCGAGCCCGAGCAGTCCGGCTTCGACCTCGCCGAGCTCCACACGGTAGCCGCGCACCTTCACCATGTGGTCGGCGCGGCCGAGGAAGTCGAGGAATCCGCCGGGCAGATAGCGGGCGAGATCACCGGTCCGATACCACGTCTCGCCGTCGTGGCGGACGAAGCGATCCGCCGTGCGCTCGGGATCGCCGCGATAGCCGTCGGCGACGCCGGCACCGCCGATCCATAGTTCACCGGGGACGAGGTCGGGACGATCACGGCCGGTCTCGTCGACGACCCGGCACCGGACGCCGCGCAGCGGAACGCCATAGGGCACGAACGCCATCCCGGCGGGCACGTCGTCCGCATCGCAGATCGTGGAGTGGATCGCGGTCTCGGTGGTGCCGCCCAGGCCGGCGACCCGGCAGTCGGGCAGCTGTGCGGCGACCCGGTCGAGCAGCGACACCTCGACCTTGTCACCGCCCATGATGATCACCCGCATCGACGCGGGCAGCGAACCGATGTCGAGGATCATGCCGAGGATCGACGGCACGCAGTTGAGTACGGACACCGAGTGTTCGGTGAGAAGTCGCACCCAGTCGTCGATCTTGATGCGCTCGTCGTCACCGGGCACCACCACGGCGCCGCCGACGGCCAGCAGTCCGAAGATGTCGAAGACGGAGAGGTCGAACTCGAGCGAGGAGACCTGGAGGCTGCGATCACGCTCGTCGAGCGAGTAGCGGTCGAGGAGGTCGGTGAGGGTGGCCACCGCGGCACGATGTGGGACCTGGACGCCCTTGGGCAGTCCCGTCGATCCGGAGGTGAAGAGGATGTAGGCCAACGCCTCGCCGGACACCTCTGCGGGCTCGGCCGGTGCCGCGGTTCGGGCATGTGCGATGTCGATGACGGCGGGTCCGTCGCCGTCCGCCCAGGCGCCGACATCGGCGGTGAGCACAGCGCGTGGTCCGGCGATGGAGACAATCCGGGCCCGGCGGGCCTCCGGTTGCGTCGGCGCGATCGGTACGTAGGCGGCGCCGACGGCGAGCACGGCGAGTGCGGCGACGACCTGGTCGCCGCCCTTGGGCAGGTGGACGACCACGGTGTCCCCGGTGCGGAGGCCCGCCGCGGCGAGTGCGCCCGCCACACGGAGTGCGTCGTCGGTGAGCTCGCCGTGCGTCCAGGTGTGGTCATCGGTGATGACCGCCGGATACGCGGACCGCTGCGCCGCGCGGCCGAAGATCGTGCCGTGCAGGGTGCCGTCGAAGACATCGGTGGCAGGGAGCGGGTGCTCGACCGAGCGACGTTGTGTACGAACCTCATCGGCGACCGGATCGGGCGCGGCCAGGTCCCACTCGCCGTCGACGAGGAGGCCGAGGAGACGGACGTAGTAGTCGAACATCGCGCGGGCGGTGGTCTCGTCGAGGTCGGACACCCGGACGTCCCAGTTCAGGAGCAGGCCGCCGGCGATCTCGGTGACCTGTGCGTCGAGCAGTACCTGGGGACCCTGTGAGACGATCCACGTGGGGTCGCCGAGTACGTCGGTGGACTGCGCCGAGAAGAGGTCGCCGAGCCCGAGCGCGCTGGTGAACACGACCGGCGAGACGACGGATTCGCCTCGTGCACGCCCGAGTTCGCGGAGGACGTCGAGGCCGCTCATCGAACCGTGGGCAGCGGCGTCATGCATTGCCGAACGCATCTGATGTGCGCGCTCGGCCAGCGTCGCCGGTTGGCTCAGGTCGACGTCGACGAGGATCGAGGAGGTGAAGTCGCCGACCACGCGTTCGACATCGGGGTGGATCTGCGGACGGTCGAACAGCGGAACAGTCAGCAGGAAGCGGGAATTCGCGGAGTGCGTGCCCACGGCCTCGGCGAAGACCGCCGCCACCGCAGCCGCGGGGGTGACGCCCCGGCGATGGGCGTGTTCCTCGAGTCGTTTCCACTCGGAGGCGGAGACCGAATGGTGGAGGCGGACGCTGCGCGGTTCCACCTCGCCGCGGGCGGCGCGATCGTCGACTGGGAGTTCGGGGGGTCCGGGCAGGTGGGGGATGCGCTCCCGCCACCATGCGAGGTCCTCGTCGCGGATCTCACGGGACGTCCGGTCGGCCGTGATCGTCGCGAAGGTGACACCGAGCTCCGGCAGGGTCTCTCCGCGGTAGAGACGCGCGAAATCGTCGACGAGCACGCGGTAGCTCATGGCGTCGGCCGCGATCATGTCGACGTCGAGGTGCACGCGGGTGGAGCCGTCCGGAAGCAGGCTCAGTTCCGCGCGGATGACCGCGCCCTCCTCGACCGGGAGGGCGCGATGCGTTCCGTGTGAACGCTTTTCGGCGAGGATCGCGTCGACCGTCGCGGCCGGCCGGCCGCGGAGGTCGTGGACGGCGATGGCCTCCGGATGTGCGGGTCCGACGACCTGGGTGCCGTCGGGGAGTACGCGGATCCGCAGCATCGGATGACGCTCCAGCAGCGCGCTCATGGCGGTGGTGAAGCGGTCCGGATCGATGTCGTGACCGTCGAATTCGATGTAGAGGTGCGCGGCGACGTTGCCGAACGCATGGCTGTCGGAGCGGCCGATCCAATACGCGTGCTGCATCGGCGCCAACGGGAAAGGTGCTGTGGGGTCGACGTTCTCCGGGGACTCGTCGGTGTCTGCGGTGGTCGCGGGACTTCCGATGAGTGCAGTCCAGGCGTCGAGTGTGGGTGCGGCGGCCAGGCGGGCGAAGTCGATGTCGATGCCGCGTTTGCGCCAGGTGCCGGCCAGTCGCATCATGCGCAGGGAGTCGAGTCCCTGGGCGATGAGGTCCTGGGTGGGGTCGAGGGACTCCGATGTCACGCCGAGAGCGCCGGCGACCTCGGCACGGATGACGGCAGGGTCGGCGAGATCGGTGATGGTGGATGTCATCTCGGAGTTCGTGGCCATCAGTCGAAGTGCCTCTCGCGGTTCGGGAACGTCGTCTACTCGTGTACGCCAATTTAGGGTAGGGTATACTAACTAATCGCCGCGACCAACGTCTGCCGGCGACAAAACTTAGGTTAGCCTAAGTTATGAACCGCCATGTCGCCAAATGATCTGAATCACGCTTCGGTGGGCAGTCGACCGCCCCTTGTGCGTTACAAAGATTAGGCTAACCTACCCATGGGTGGTGGGCTGAGTTCGGTCGCCGCGACCCACGCGATTCGCGCGCTCCGGCGCAGTGGACGCCATTCGCCAGATTTACGAGACAGCCGACGCCGCGGTCGGCGAGAACGGGGAACGAACATGTCGCAGAGCAGCGTGGTCCTGGAGGAGGCCGGCTCCACCAATACCCTGGCAGCAACTGTCCGAGAGGCGATGTCGGCGGGGAACACCACGCTGTCCGTGCTCGACTCCGACACCGGCGAGTGGGTGACCGCGCCCTGGCGCGAGGTCCACGCACGCGCCGAGCAGATCGCGGTGCAGCTGCTCGCCGACAGTGAGCTCCACGAGCCGCTCGCCGTCGGACTCATCGGCGATCCCACCGTCGACCTGATCGCCGCGATCCAGGGTGCGTGGCTCGTCGGAGTGCCGGTGAGCATTCTGCCCGGACCCATCCGTGGAGCCGACGAGGACCGGTGGGCGCAGGCCACCTACTCGCGATTCGTCTCGATCGGTGTCGGCACCGTCCTGGGCAGCGGCTCCCAGCTCGACCTGCTGTCGAAGGTCGACGGTCACCTGAGGATCGCGCGGGTCGCCGAGTTCGGTGTCGCCGCCGACACCACCGACTTCGTCGCCCGCAACGTCAACAGCAACACCGTCGCTGTCCTGCAGGGCACCGCCGGGTCGACCGGTGACCCCAAGACCGCGGTGCTCACGTCGTCGGCCGTGTACTCCAACGCGATCGAACTCGTGAGCCGCCTCGGACTGCACCGCACCCGCGACACGGGGTTCAGTTGGCTCCCGCTGTACCACGACATGGGCCTGATGTTCCTGCTCGCCGGCATGACCACCGGCATCTCCACCTATGTGTTGCCGAACACCGCGTTCGCCGCCGCGCCGTTCAAGTGGATGCAGTGGCTGACCGAGACGAAGGCCACCGTGACGGCCGCCCCGAACTTCGCCTACGACATCCTCGGTCGCTACGGGAAACTCCTGCGCGACGTCGACCTGTCGAACCTCCGCGTCGCGATCAGCGGCGGCGAGCCGATCGACGCCGACGCATTCGACAAGTTCCTCGAGGCGACCGCGCCGTTCGGTTTCGATCGCTCGGCGGCGGCACCCGCCTACGGCATGGCCGAATCCGCTTGTGCCGTGACGATGCCCGCGGTCGGCGAGGGCGCACACTACGACGAGGTGACGGTGACCCCGCCCGGCGGCGGCGAACCCATCCGACGCCGGTACGCGATCCTCGGAAAGCCGCTGGGCGGCATGCAGATTCGGATCGTCGAACCGAATATTGACGTTCCCGCCGTCGACGGTCGTTCCGTGGGCCACGTGGAGATCCGTGGTGCCTCGATGATGCGCGGCTACCTCGGCAGCGCCGATCTCGGTGCGGGGGAATGGTTCTCCACAGGTGACCTCGGTTATCTGATCGACGACCGCCTGGTCATCTGTGGACGGGCCAAAGAGGTCATCATCGTTGCCGGACGCAACCTGTTCCCGATCGAGATCGAGCGCGCGGCCGCCGAGGCCGCCGGCGTTCGGCGTGGCGGCGTGGTCGCGATGGCGCGGGGCGAAGGGTCGTCGCGTCCGGGCCTGGTGATCGTCGCCGAGTACAAGGGTTCGGACCCGGAAAAGGCTCGTGCCGAGGTCATGTCGGAGGTCGCATCGGCATGCGGGATCATGCCGGCGGACGTGATCTTCCTGGCCCCCGATTCGGTTCCACGTACCACCTCGGGCAAGATCCGTCGCCTCGAAACCCGCCAGATGGTCGAGGACGGGACGCTCGGATCGGTCGAGCAACAGTGAGCCAAGTGGTGACAAGAGGTCGTGGATGGCAGGGCGCCGTCCTCAAGCTGCTGGGCGGCGACGACTTCCGGCTCACCGTGACCGGCTCCGAGGTGGTGACCGAACACTATGTGCGTCTGACCTTCAGCGGCGGCGGTCTCCTCGCGAAACGAGCACTGCACCCCACGATGTGGATCCGGATGTGGTTCGACGACGCGGGCAAACTCCACCAACGGGGGTACACCCTCGTCGACGCCGACCCTGCCGCCGACACCTTCGGCATCGAGTTCGCGATCCACGACGGCATCGCCGCCCGCTGGGCGCAGCAGGCGCAGCCCGGGGACACGATCAACGCCACCGTGATGGGTTCGAAGTTCGCCATGCCGGCCGACGTCCGCGGGTGGGTCATGGCCGGTGACGCGGCTTCGCTCCCGGCGATCAACTCGCTGCTCGACGCCATCGAGGCATCCGGTCGCCCGGAGACGCCTGCCACGATCTGGTTGGAGTATCAGCACGAGAGCGACAGGTCCCTGCCGCTGCGTGCTCGTGCGCACGACACCGTCCACTGGATCGCCCGTGAGCGCGACGGGGCCGCACTCGTCGACGCCGTACGCTCCGCGGCCTTCGATGCGAATGGCCACTTCGGTTGGGTCGCACTGGATTCGGTCAGCACCCGCGCGGTGTCGGCGACGCTGAAGAACGACTACGGAATCCCCAAGAAGTCAGTGAAGGCGCAGGCCTACTGGATTCCGGGCAAGTCCTTCGCCTGACCCTTCGAGACGCTCGCGAGCTCGCTCTTTCTGCTCCTTGAGTAGCCCGGAGCTTGCGAAGGGCGTATCGAAAGGACTCTTCGAGATGCTCGCAGGCTCGCTCCTCAGGGAGCGGTCAAGCGAGGTCGAACACCACCGGGGCATGATCGCTGGCGCCCTTGCGTTTCCGCGCCTCGCGGTCGATGTGCGCGCCCATAACGCGTGTGTCGAGCGCGGGTGAACAGAACGCGTAGTCGATACGCATGCCCTCGTCGCGCGGGAAGCGCAACTGTGTGTAGTCCCAGAACGTGTAACCGGGGGCGTAGGGGAGCGCGGAGTCGACCAGACCGCCGTCCAGGAAGCGCTGCACCGCTGCGCGTTCCGGAGGTGTGACATGGGTGCGTCCCTCGAAGTATTCGCGGTCCCAGACGTCGTCGTCGGTCTGGGCGACGTTCCAGTCGCCGGCCAGCATCATCTCGACGGCCGGATCGTGAGCCAGCCGCAGTGCGATGTGGTCACCGAGCGCGTCGAGCCAGCGCAGTTTGTACTCGTAGTGCGGATCGTCGGGCGTACGTCCGTTGGGGACGTACAGACTCCACACGCGCACCCCGGCGCACACCGCGGAGATCGCGCGAGCCTCGCGGATCGGCTGGTTGTCGACCGGATAGGTGGGCACGCCGTCGAAGGCGATCTCGATGCCGTCCAGGCCGACCCGCGACGCGATCGCGACCCCGTTGTAGGCGCCCTGCCCGATGTGTGCCACGTCGTAACCGGCGGCCAGGAAACTCATCAGCGGAAACGCGTCGTCGTGACACTTCGTCTCCTGCATCGCCAGCACGTCGATGTCGGCCTGCTCCATCCACGCGACGACCGACTCCGATCGCGCCCGAATCGAATTGACGTTCCAGGTGGCGAAGCGCATGCAGCGTTCCTCGATCATGGTGGTGGCCGATGTCGGGTCCACCATAATGTGGCCGGTCGGCCTGCAGGGTCACCGGGGGTTGGCGGCCAGCTCTACGGCGCGTTCGAACGACCGGACGCGGTGTCGGGCCACGTCGTACCCGGTCCGGGCGAGCAAGGCGTCGCGGAACTGGGTGTTGAACCGGCCGGCGATCCCGGCCCACCAGGGCTTGTGGCTCCGGGGCAGATCGGCGAGCAGCCGGTCGGAGGCGACGGTGAAGACCGGGGCGAGCCGGAGGTAGTCGGGCCGGAATTCGCGCAGATCACGGTTGGGATAGCGGTCGAGACGGACCTCCGCGAGCGCCCGCGGCAGATCGGCTTCGATGTGTGCCGAGACCCCGGCCAGCAGTCCTTCCATGACCGGCAGATGCGGCTTCTCCGGGCTGACGATCTCGCAGGTAGACCATGCGACCCGCCACGGTTCCTCGACGTCGCCGCCGTTCCGGTAGGCGTCTAGGTTGCGGGCGAAGTAGTCGTGGAAGACCGGGATGATCGCGAGGACCCAATCGGGGTGGGTCAGTCCCAGTTCGAGACGTCCGGTGGCCGCGTCGATCATCGTCTCGGTCACGTACTGGTAGACGCGGGCGAACCACTGTTTCGGGTCGTTGGCGCCGGCGAGCTCGTCGGCGATCTCCTGCTGTAGGTCGCGGATCGCGAGCGCGGACGCCACGAGTTCGTCGAGGTCGTCGGGTTCGCGGGGTGGGCTGGTGCTCGGGGGAGTGAGCGTCGCGTCGTCGAGCTCGCCGGCGATCGACGCCATCACCTCGAGGGACCGTTGCACCTCTCCGCGGATCTTGCGGGCCATCACATGAGAGAGAACACCGGGGAAGAGGGTCATGTGGACGGTCCAGTGCACCTCGACGCCATCGGGGGTCTCGACGACGCGCTGGTGACCGCGGTGGTCCACCAGCAGAGGACCACCGTCGTAGACGCGGTACCTGAATGTCGTTGGGAACTCCGCATCTTCGATGACCTCGCGCAGTTTGACCCGTCCTCCCGGCAGCGTCACCATGCGCAGCGCGCCCGGGGTGTCGAGTCGATCCTGCGGGCCGCTGGACAGCGGGCTGATCGGTGCCGTCGACCACCGGCACATCTGCTCCGGATCGGTCAGCAGATGCCATGCGGCCTCGGGGGTGCAACGGAGTTTCTGGCGGAGGGTGAAGGTGGCGGTCATGCGACGGTCTCCAGGTGGCCCTTGTCGGCGGCGTCGTAACGGGTGGACATGATGTGCTCGAGGTCGATGCCGAGTTGCATGGTGACGAGCTGTAGTTCGCGATGCGCGACCTTCCGCTCGGAGCCGAGCAGTCCGGCGCCGCGCGCCATCTCGCGAGAGCGCACGACGGGTCGCGCCAGGGTCACCAGGTGATGCAGCGGCGTGGACCGCAAACCCATTGCGGCCGCGACCTCGTCGTCGACCCAGCGGGTCGACACGGAGGCGAACAGGCTCCGGAGGAATGGCCGGGACAACCGGTGCACCGCGTTGTTGAGTGGCTTGGGCAGTCGGAGATCGGTTCGGTACCCGTCGTCGAGGAGTGCCTGGACGAGCAGCTTGGACTCCTCCGGTGGGGTCAGGTGGAATTCGCGTCCGATGTGGTCCGTCCGCCGCGCGTCGGCGAAGCTCTTCGGGAGCCGGTGCTCGTCGACGCCCATCACCCAGCCGATCCAACGCCACAGATGGGTGATCGCCTCGAGTTCGGCCTGGGAGTACTGGATTCCGAAGTCCTTGGCGACCCGGAGTGGCAGGACGAGGAAACCGGCGGTGATGGTCAGCTGTGAGTACGTCTGGTTGATCGGTACGCCCCACTGATCGTCGTCCCATGTCTCGCCCGCGTGCAGGTGGTGGCGAATGATGGCGTGCACCAAGCGGATTCGCAGCGTCTGCGACCAGCCGGGGTTGCCGGGTTCCATCATTCCGGGGGCCGTGGCGAGGGTGACCCACCGTCCGGTGGCGACGACGCGGTCCCAGGTGCCTTCGGTGAATCGGCCGGTTTCCACCAGGGGCCGGGTGAATCCACGGGCCTGATATCCGTAGATCAGCGACTGGTACAAGGTGCTCGACTGCAGCGAACCGAAACGCCACCACGCCTCGGCGCCGGCGCGTGCGACGGCCGGATCGAACCACGGCGGTGTATGGGCGGCCTGGTCGAGGAACCGTTGCAGGGCGGGTGGGGCGTCGGCGCCCAGGGTCGGATCGTCGACGGCGGCGATGATCTGGGGCCACGCCCACCCCTCGCCGGCGAACATCTCGGCGATGACGGCGTCGGCGGCGGGGTCGCCCACCATCAACCCGTCGGCCATCGCGTCGACCTGTTCGGGATGGGCGGACCTCACCTCCGTCCAGTTGCGGGCGCCGGTGATCGAGGCGGCGCGTTGCGGTGTGACGGTACTCATGGCGTTCATAAAAAGACAGTGTGTCTTTTTGATGGGTTGTGGTCAAGGGTTGCGGGCGTTCGCCCTGCTGTCGACGCCTTCGAAACCGGACCAGATGAGGAGATGGAGGTGATCGACCAGCGTCGACCGCGGGATCGACCGGGTGCGCGACCACCAGCTCACCGTCGACGAGACCGCGCCCACGAGCGCGTGCGCCCAGGAATCGGCGGGGGCGTCGTCGCCACCACGTGCGCGGAAGCCTGCGCGCAGGATCTCGGCGATCGCGCTGACCACGGCCCCGGACTCCCCGTCGGCGGACTGGTCGAGCCGGCCGGTGAGGAGCTGGGCGAGTTGGGGTTCGGTGTCGAACCATTCGGCCAGGATGTCGATGGCGGCGCGCGTCTGATCGGCCGGTTCGATGGTTCCGCTGACCACGACGGTGAGCTTCTCCACGATCTTCCGCGCATGCCGCGCCGCCAGGGCATTCATGAGCGCGTCCCGGTCGGCGAACGCCGCGTACACCGCCGAGCGGGTGAGTCCGGCCGCCTTGGCGACCTCGGCGAGTCCGACCTCCGCCCCGGAGCTGCGGATCGCGGCCTCGGCCGCGTCGAGTAGCTCCTCGCGACGGGCGTCGAGGTCCACCGGAGGGCCGGGAGGGCGGCCTCGGCCGCGTCGTGCCGGTTCTGTAGTCATCTCCGCCCCAGGTTACGACGGTCCGACGCCATGGTGGGCCACGACCCGGCGTGGCCTGATCAGCGGAGGTTCGACAGGTCCGTGATTGCCACACCCGCATCGGACCAGCGGGAGCGCACCTCGCCCAGACGAGAATCCGAGGTCGACAGGATCACCGCGAAGGTGCGTCCACCATCTTGATACTCATCGCGGTAGAACTCGACGGACTGCGCGAACCATGTGAAGCCTGCGTCGTCGGAATCCAGCAACCGATGCGCCTGGGCGATGTGGACGACGATCGTCGACGGGGCGTCGCCCTCGGCGGCTGCGGTTTCGAGATCCCGCATGCAGTCGTCGAAAGCATCCTTGTTGCGCCCGAAGTGGTCCGGGAAATCCCAGACGCGGGCGAAGGAGGTGTACAGGCCACCGAGGTCGGTCGCGGTGGCGCCGCTGACCGTGCGGATGCGGGTGTCGGGCTCGAGATCGGGAAGTCTCGGCGCGGTCGTGACGGCGACGGCGGGGCCGTCTTGGCCTACGCCGGCGAGGAACGCGCGGAGGTCCTCGATGAACGAATCGTCGTGCGGCGCGGTCATGACGGTCCTCGGATCTGGATGAACGAGCGGTAGTGGTCGGCGGTGTACCAGGCGGAACCGTCACTGCCGGTGACGATCCGCTCGGCATCCCGGCCGCGGTTGGGGGCCTTGGGATTCACGTCCCACTCTCGGTATGTGATCCGGCGGTCGTTCGCGTCGGTGGCCGGGAGATGACCCTCGTTGTTGCGGAAGGTCATTCCGCCCTTCGTGCCCGGCGCCCGGGCGGCCTCGGGCCATTCGCCCGCGTCGATGTACGCCAGCGTGCGGGTGACGTGCGCCGGAATCGATGCGGGAGCAGGTGTTTTCGAGGTCTTCGACGCCCTGGAGGTCTTCGTCGCCGTCCGGGCCGTGGACGTCTTCGGCCTCGACGTCTTGGTGGTGGTCGTCCTGATTGTGGTCGTCTTGGTTGTGGTCGCGGCCTTCGATGCCTTGGACTTCGTGGCCTTGGTCGTGGACGACGCCGCAGCCGTACGCATGTCGTCCGCGCTCGAGTCGCGGCTGTTGTTGATGAACCACGTGATCGCGAAGACGAGCCCGATGATCACGAACGCGGCCACGGTGATCGCGGCCTGCCGCCGGCGCTGGGCGACGCTGGGCGTCGAACGGGAACGTGAACGGCGGGCCATCAGTGGTCCTCGGTGGGGATGTCCTCGGTGGGGATGTCGGTGGAGGGGATCTCGGGGGTCAGGTAGCGGTAGGCGTGGTGGAGGCCGAATCCGAGCCGCCGATACCACGCTCCGGCAGAGCGATTGGTGGTCTCGACCTGCAGACAGGCGGCGTCGGCGTCATTCTCGGCTCCCCAGGCCACCAGTTCGGCGAGCACCTGGGTGGAGAGGCCGGCGCGGCGTCGTGCGGGGTCGGTCCACAATGCGGAGAGCCCCAGCCACTTCCGGCCGTCGGCGGCCTGGGTGACGATGCCCCGGCCGATAGCTGCCGCGGTGCCGCCCGCATCGATCGACGCGAACACCAGCGGTTCGTCACCCGCTGTCACCACCTGCCGGACCACGTCGGTGTCGGCGTCGGCTCGGTGTCCGGCGTAGGCGTCGAGCCACGCCGCATCCGGTTCGTCCGCGAGCCGCACCGCGTCCGACCGTGAATCGGCGAGGCGCTCGGTGAGTGACGCGAGGTCGCAGGTCAGCGTCTGTACCTCGATGTCCTCCACGCCGCCGATGGTCGATGCCTTCATCAGCCGGTCGGGCAGCGCCAGGAGCGGCGGCAGGTCGCGGTCGGCGTACCAGCGAGCGATCCGCTGCAGCGTGGTCGCGTCGGGATGGGCCGACATGTCCAGTGGGACAGCTGAATTGGCGCGGCGGGTGAAGCCGAGTCCGGCGCGGAGGAACCAGCCGGCGATCCATGCGGTCTCCACGCCGGGCCAGGCACGGGCCGCTGCCTCTTCGAGTGTGCGGATCTCCCTGTTGCGCACCGGACGTGCCGAGAGGAGCCGGACCGATGTCACCGTCGCGACTGGGATCGACACCACCTCGCCGTCACGCTCGAGCCGCAAGGGATCCGCGTCGTCGACGAGGATGCCGGTCACATCCGACTGTGCGGCATCGGGATTGCCGCGCCAGTCGGCGGGTGTCGTGGAACCCAGCAGATAGCGCACGACGACCCGGTCGCCGACGACGGCACCCGACAGCGAGACAGTCACCTGGTGGGTCAGTCCTCGTCTTCGTCGTCGTGCCCGAAGGGGTCGGCGACGGTGCCCGGCAGCCAGGTCAGCCCGGGGACACCCCATTTGTTGCGCTTGATGGCCTTCTTCGCGGCCCGCGCGTTGCGGCCGACGAGCACGTCGACGTAGAGGAACCCGTCAAGGTGTCCCACCTCGTGCTGCAGCATGCGGGCGAAGAAGCCGTTGCCCTCGATGACGACCTCGGCGCCGGTCCGGTCGACGCCGGTGACGCGTGCCCAGTCGGCGCGGCCGGTGGGGAACTGCTCGCCCGGCACGGACAGGCAGCCCTCGTCGTTGTCGTCGGGATCGGGCATGGTCTCGGGGATCTCGGAGGTCTCGAGGACCGGGTTGATGACCTCGCCGCGGCGTCGGGTGGCCATGCGGTCGCCGTCGGGGCAGTCGTAGACGAACATCCGGGACCCGACCCCGACCTGGTTGGCCGCCAGCCCCACGCCACGGGCCGCGTCCATGGTCTCGTACATGTCGTCGAGGAGGGTGATGACCTCTTGCGACGGACGGCCGTCCGCGTCGAGCGGGACCGGGGAGGTGGGCTGGTGGAGCACCGGCTCGCCCACGATGCAGATCGGGAGAATCGCCATGCCGATCACCCTATAGCTGCTCAGGGCGCCGGAACGACGCCGGGTACGGCGCCACAGTCCGGAAATCATCCGATTCCCCGGATCGACGTGAACGTGGTGAGGTGAGGCTTACAGCGACAGCTCACGCGTGGTCTCGACCGACCGAGCGTCGTGGCGAGTCACAGCGCGATCGGACGGCGTGACCGTGGTTAGATTGTCTGCGAACCACACTGTTGTGATTCGTCGCCATGTCCCGGAATCTCGAGTCGGTCAACTCGGGTCGGTCCGCCGGCTCGGCGCACGTCGGCGACGGTGTGAGGGTCATCAGGTTTCATCGGTGAGGGAGTGAGATGGACGGCGCAGTCGCGCGTAGCCAGAACGAAGGCGATCAACCCACCCCCGACAACGGAGCCCAGCTCGATCCGCACGAGGTCGGTGCGGACGGACTGACGCGCAGGGAACACGACATCCTGGCCTTCGAGCGGCAGTGGTGGAAGTACGCCGGCGCCAAGGAAGAAGCGATCAAGGAACTGTTCGGTCTCTCGGCGACCCGGTACTACCAGGTGCTCAACGCGCTGGTGGACCGTCCTGAGGCGCTGGCCGCGGATCCCATGCTCGTCAAGCGACTCCGCCGTCTCCGTGCGTCGCGCCAGAAGGCCCGCGCCGCGCGTCGTCTGGGCTTCGAGATCACCTGAGACGCTGACCCCGGTCAGCCACCCGAGGTGCGTTAAGGTCGTCGGTGATGAATGCAGACCGTGAGCCCAATCGCCTCCCGCTGCGCGCGGGGGCGATGATGCTCTTCGCAGTGGCCGTCGTCTTCATCGGGCTCGGCTGGCATTCCGCGGCGACCTCGGGAAGCGATCCCCAGACCGAGACGACCGCGACCGCCACCTCGACGCCCACCGCAGCGACCCCGTCGTCGACCTCTGCCGCGGCGTCGGCGAAGCGCGTGTGCGTCATCAACGCCGGCCAGGTGTCCGGACTCGCGTCGGACGTGACCGACCTGCTGAAGGAGAAGGGCTACACGATGGCCCAGCCCGGCAACTACACCGCGGGTGGCTTCAGCGAGAACACGGTCTTCTACGACGAGGACTCCGACAAGGCGCAGGCCGAGCAGCTCGCGGAGGCGTTGGGCGGCACCGTCTCCGTAGAGGAGCGTCCCAGCTCGTTCACCCGGTGCAAGGGCGGGCTCCCGGTCATCGTGGTGACCGCGGTCAGTGGATCGTGACGCACGAGGCCGGACTATCGTCGAAGCATCCACAATTCAACAGCGCGCCTGTAGTTGTCGCGCACCGTTGGGCCGACGCCCAGTGAACCGCCCCAACCGGGCGCAGACCCGGTGACAGTGATCAAGGAGTGACATGTCCGGACGTTCGAAACTCACCGCGTCGCGCGCCCTCGCCGCGCTGGCTTCCGCGGGACTGATCGGAGTGGCCCTGGCCGGATGTAGCCCCGACCAGAACCCCACTGATGTCCCCGGCACGACCCCGCCGGTGGTCTCCGACAAACCGCTGCCCCCGGGTGCCGAGGACGACGTGGACAGCGAGCCCAGCGGCCAGACCGCGGTCGCCGAGATCAAGGACGCCTCCGGCAAGGTCGTCGGCGAGGCCACCTTCTCGGCCGAGAGCCAGAGCGAGGGTGCGGTCACGGTCAGCGTCCGCATCACCGACGGTGACCTCCCGGCCGGCTTCCACGGCATGCACATCCACGAGAACGGCACCTGCGACGCCGGTGCAGGCGGGGCACAGGCCTTCACCTCGGCGGGTGGGCACCTGCAGGTCAACGGCAACACCAGCCACCCCGCGAGCGGTGACCTGGTCTCGATCAACATCCTGAAGGATCACACCGGCCGAACGGTCACCACGACCGACGCGGTGAAGCTCCAGCAGGTCTTCGGCAAGGCCATCATGATCCACGAGAAGGCCGACAACTTCGGCAACATCCCGGCCGACAAGTACCCGGGTGGACCGAAGGAAGACACCCTGAAGACCGGTGACGCCGGCTCCCGCATCGCCTGCGGCGTCATCGAAGAGAAGAGCTAGGCACCGCGATCCGACAGCGATCGCGGCCGTCCATGACACCGATCGAGTTCGACGGGTCGCCGTCCCCCACTCTGGGGGTCGAGTGGGAATTCGCGCTGACCGACAAGGTCACCGGCGATCTGTCGAACTCGGCGGCGGCGCTCTTCGCCGCGGTCGAGGAGCATCACCCGGAACGTCTGGGGAAGATCCACAAGGAGCTGCTCCGCAACACCGTCGAGCTGGTGACCGGCATCTGCCGGACGACCGGTGAGGCGGTCGCGGATCTCACCGACACGCTCGGCATCGTGCGGGTACTGACCGAAGAACTCGGCGTCGACCTCTACGGCGCGGGCACCCATCCGTTCGCCGAGTACTCGACCCAACTGCTGACCGAAGGGCACCGGTACGCCGAGCTCATCGAGCGCACCCAGTGGTGGGGTCGGCAGATGCTCATCTGGGGCGTCCACGTCCACGTCGGGATCAGCCACCGCGACAAGGTGCTCCCGATCCTCGACGCCCTGCTGAACTACTATCCGCATCTGCTGGCGCTGTCCTCGTCGTCGCCGATGTGGGCCGGCCAGGACACCGGCTACGCCAGCAACCGCGCGATGATGTTCCAGCAGCTCCCGACCGCGGGGCTGCCGTTCCAGTTCGAGACCTGGGAACAGTTCGAGGCTTTCGTCGCCGACCAGAAGACGACCGGGATCATCGACCATCTCAACGAGATCCGCTGGGACATCCGCCCGTCGCCGCATCTCGGCACCATCGAGGTGCGGGTCTGCGACGGCATGACCAACCTCGGTGAGCTCTCGGCGATCGTCGCACTGATCCACTGTCTCGTCGTCGATCTCGACCGTCGGTTCTCCGCGGGGGAGACGCTGCCGACGATGGCGCCCTGGCTCGTTCAGGAGAACAAGTGGCGGGCAGCGCGTTACGGCCTCGAGGCCATCGTCATCCTCGACGCGGACTGCACCGAGAGACTCGTCACCGAGGATCTCCACGACCTGCTCGAACGCCTACAGCCGATCGCGCGCGACCTCGACTGCGTCGACGAACTCGCCGGGATCGAGAACATCATCGCGCAGGGCGCCAGCTATCAGCGGCAGCGCGCGGTGTACCGCGACACCCACTCGATGCGCGACGTCGTCGCATCGGTCGTGGCCGAACTGGGCGGTTAATCCCGGTCGGGTGACTCCATGTCCCGCTCCTCGATGAGGCCGTCGCGGGCACGCTGCTCCTGATACGCCAGGCGTCCGATCCGGTGTGCGACCACGGGTGCGGTGATCAGCGCGAAGAGTCCGGCCAGGATGAGCATTCCACTGTCGACACTGTCGCCGAGTCGCACGACGGCACCGATCAGGACCAGCAGCAGGCCGAAGGTCTGCGGTTTGGTGGCCGCATGCATTCGGCTCAGCGTGTCCGGGAACCGGACCAGGCCGATGGCCGCGGTGACCGCCAGGAGGCAGCCGACGAGAATCAGCGTCGCGCTGACGATGTCCACAATCATTTCTTCACCGTCATGTCTGGTCATCCCGCACACGGAAGCGTGCGATCGACACCGATCCCACGAAGCTGACCAACGACAGCGCGACGATGGCCGGCACGACGGTCGAGTCCCGGCTGTAGGCCGCCCACGCACCGAGGCCACACATGCACAGGGCGATCAGTACGTCGAGCGCGACCAGGCGGTCGAGTGTCGTCGGACCCCGCAGGATCGCGATCGTCGTCAGGACCGCGGCGAGCAACAGCATCGCCGCCACGATCGTCCACACCACGCTCATGACTCCCCTCGATCCGACCGGCCCGTGGTCCGGTCAGGTTCTTCGGCCGGTGGGGCGCCGTCGACCGGTTCGATGGGCCGCACGTGATGGAAGTCCTCGTCGATGCCGTGGTACGGGCTGGGATGCCATTCGCTGTCGCGCTCGAAGGCCTTGATGAACATGCGCTCGACATACGCCACCTGGTCGTAGAAGGCGCGCACCTTCTTCTCCGAGCGGACGTCGAAGACATGGACGTACAGCATGCGCCGCCGGTGGTCGATCTCGAGCACCATCGTGCCCGGCACGAGGTTCAGGTAGTCGACGGCGAGAGTGAGAACCATGTCCGACTTGATCGCCACCCGGACTCGCACGACCGCGCCGAGCGGCGGACGGCCGGGACGCAGGGCCATCCAGCCGATCTGCACACTCGAGACGAAGAAGTCGACGACCATCCGGACGAGGAGCCGCGCCACCGACAACGGATGGATACGGCCCTCGACGGGCACGCGGGGCAGCGGCAGCACGGTGAGCACCGTGATCGCCAGGACGACACCGCCGATGACGTTCGCCCAGGAGACGGTGCCCCACAACAAGACCCACACGAAGGTCAGCCAGGCGATGGTCCAGAGCCGGACCGCGACCTCGCGGCTGTCGCCGCCGAGCCACGTGGGCAGGCTCGTGTGATTGCGCAGCCACACCAGGGCACTGACGAAGTGCCAGAAGAGGAACAGCAGCGACACCCGCCAGGTGTTGATCACCAGCGACAGCACGGGCCCCTTGGTGGAGACCACGGGCGCGCGCCGCTTCGGCGGCCCCGTGTGCTTGCCGGTGTGCGGTTCTCCGGTGGTCACCGTGTTTCACCTCCGCCCAGTACGGCCTCGACATACACGCCGCGGTGCACGACGTCGGTCGCGGCACTGTCGGTGAAGTCGAAGATCGGGCCTGCCCACAGCGTGAGCACCAGACCCGCCACGACCATCGCGAACGTGGGGAGCACCATCATCGCCGGCATGCGGCCGACGTCCTCACGGTCGGAGAAGGCGCCCTCGTCGCGTTCGTCGATGAGTGCGGACGGTCCCTGGTCGGCCAGCTCGCCCTCGGGGGCGTCGGCACGTGGCCGCCAGAAACCCTTGGTCCAGATGCGGGCCATCACATACAGCGTGAGCAGGCTGGTCACGACCGAACCGGTCACCAGAATCCAGGCCAGCACCGAGCCGTTCTGGACGCCGGCCTGGAGAAGGGCGACCTTGCCGATGAACCCGGAGAACGGCGGGATGCCGCCCAGGTTGAGGGCCGGGACCAGGAACAGGACGGCGAGGATCGGGCTGGCGATCAGGCCACCGAGACGACGCAGCGACGCCGAACCCGCTTGACGTTCGATCAGTCCCACCACCAGGAACAACGTGGTCTGGACGAGGATGTGGTGGGCGACGTAGTAGATCGCGGCCGACATGCCGAGTTCCGACGACAGGGCGACACCGAAGACCATGTAGCCGATGTGGCTGACGAGGGTGAACGACAGCAGACGTTTGATGTCGGACTGTGCGATCGCGCCGAAGATGCCCACGATCATCGTCAGCAGACCTGCGACCATCAGCACCGTGTCCATCGACCCGCCGGGGAACAGCAGGGTGTGGGCGCGGACGATCGCGTAGACACCGACCTTCGTGAGCAGACCGGCGAACACCGCGGTGACCGGTGCGGGGGCGGTGGGGTAGGAGTCGGGCAGCCAGGTCGACAGCGGGAACACCGCGGCCTTGATGCCGAAGGCGACCAGCAGCACGGCGTAGAGGGCGTTGCGGGTACCGCTGGAGACGTCGTCGAGACGGACGGCCATCTCCGCGAGGTTCAGCGTGCCGGTCGTGGCGTACGCGAAGGCGATGCCGGCCAGGAAGATCAGCGACGACACCATCGACACCATCACGTACGACGCGCCGGCTCGCACGCGCTCCTCACTGGCACCGAGCGTCAGCAGCACGAAACTCGCCGTGAGGAGCACCTCGAAGGACACGTACAGGTTGAACAGGTCGCCGGCGAGGAAGGCGTTGCAGACACCCGCGGTGAGAATGAGGTAGGTCGGCAGGAAGATCGACGTCGGCTGTTGCGCCGTGCCGTCCCGGATACCCTGACCGATCGCGTACACGACGACGCAGAGCAGCACGATCGTCGAGACGACGAGCATCAGGGCGGCCAGTTGATCGACGACCAGCGTGATCCCGAGCGGACCGTTGGGGTAGCCCTTGTCGCCCCAGCCGCCGATCGCGACGGCGAAGGTGCCGTGCCGGTCGGTCAGGTAGAGCAGCAGGCACGACGTGATGAACGCCACCGAGATCGCCCCGATGGCGACCACGCGCTGGAACCGGGGGCTCCGGCCCAGCAGCAGCGAGAGCGCGGCGGCGCCCAGGGGCACCAGCGTCGGCAGGGCGATCAGGACGGGAATCCAGGACGGCTGCGGAGTCATCGGTCACCCCCTTCGGAACTGTGTGCTGCGTCGTCGGCGGCGATCTTCTCCCCGGAGCTGCTGATGACATTCGGCTCGCCCGAGTCGTCGTCGGGCACCTTGTCGCCAACGACGTCCGGGTCGTCCTCGGTGTCGTCGGAACCGATCTCGTCGATGACGTCCGCGTCGGTCGGCATGATGTCGGTCTCATGCAGGGCGGAGTGCCGCTCGGCGGCCTCCTCGGGGGTGAGCGGGTTGCCCGCGTCGTCGAAGTAGTCGCCGGTCACGGTGTCGGACAAGGTGACCGGGTCGTCGCTGCGGTCGCGGTCGGGGGCGGTGTCGAGCGTGCCGGTCTTGATCTTGACGTCCTCGACGTCGTCCTCGACGTCGTCGTCGTCGCGGTTGATCACGAACAGCCGGTACACCAGCGCGAGCACGAACGCCGCCACACCCATGGTGATGACGATCGCGGTCAGGACCATCCCCTGTGCGAGCGGGTCGGCATCGGTTGCACGGTTCTCCGACGACCGGCCCAGGATCGGCGGATTGCCCATCCCGCCGGACACCACGATGATCATCAGGTTCAGCGCGTTGCCGCACAGGAGCAGGCCGAACAGCATCCGGACCAGGCTGCGTTCCATCAGCAGGTACACACCGCAGGCGGCCATGAATCCGACGACCAGCAGGAGCGGGAGGTTGGTGCTCATCGCGCCACCTGTCCCTTCCCGGTCGGTACGTTCTCGGCGGTCGGTTCGTCCGATTCGGCCGGGACCGTCTCCGACGAGGTCCGGGACCGGACCGTGGTGCGGGCCATCGTCGTCTCGACGTCGAGTCGCGCACCGAGACTGCGCAGCACGTCGAGCACGAGGCCGATCACGATGAGGTAGATGCCGAGGTCGAAGAACAGCGCGGTGACCAGTTTGATGTCGCCGAGGACGGGGACGGTGATCTCGAAGACGGCCGACGAGAGCGCCGGGGCCCCGAGGAACATCGAGGTGATCGCGGTGGTGGCGGAGATCGCCAGACCCGCGCCCAGGATGCGGCCCGGTTCGATCGGCAGGGCCTCACCGAGCTCGTAGCGTCCGCCGGCGAGGTACCGCAGGACGAGTGCGAGTCCTGCCGTGAGTCCGCCGGCGAAACCACCGCCCGGCGAGTTGTGGCCGGCGTAGAAGAAGTAGACCGAGAGCACCACCATCGTCGGGAACAGCAGACGTGTCGTCGCCTCCAGCACCATCGAACGGTGCCGCGGGTCGCGCAGACCCGACCCGAGCAGCCACGTCGTGCGGTCGGGTGGGATCGGATCGTCGTCGTCCGAATCGTCGCCACTGATGCCCGCCTGCAGCCGGATGGCGTCGGCGACGCGTGGTGCCGCGCCGAAGCGTCGGTTGCGGAACACCATCGAGGCGACGCCGGTCGCCGCGACGATCAGCACCGACACCTCGCCGATCGTGTCCCAGGCGCGGATGTCGACCAGGAGCACGTTCACCGCGTTCGCGCCGTGCCCGTACTTGTAGGCGGCTTCGGGGAGGTCGACGTGCAGGGGCTCGGTCGAGCGCGCGGAGGCGGCGTACAGACCGATCACCACGAGCATGGCGCCGAATGCGAGACCGATCAGCGCGCGGAGGGGCTTGAAGGCGGTGGCGTGCCGCTTCTCCGGCTCGGCGGGCAGCTTGCGCAGCACGAGCACGAAGATGACCAGCGTCAGGGTCTCCACCAGGAACTGGGTGAGGGCGAGGTCGGGGGCACCGTAGAGCGCGAACAGCATGCCGCAGCCGTAGCCGGTGATGCCGACCAACAGTGTCGCGGCGAGACGATTGCGCAGGACGACCGCGGCGAGCGCCGAGGCGATCATGATTCCGCCGATGACGACCTGGACCGCGGTGGCGCTGTAGTCGACCTGCAGCCGGTCGCGCGCGCCGAGGAACAGGACGATCGTCGGCAGCAGGATCGCCGTGCACAGGATGACGCCCTGGGTGATGGGCAGTGAACCGCGCTGGGTGTTGCGGGTCAGCAGCAGCGAGATGGTGTCGGCCGAACGCAGCGCAGCGTCGTAGATGCGGTCGGCGTTGAGCAGGGGCCGGAACCCGAAGACGCGGTCGCGGATTCGGCGGATGCCGAGGAAGGCGATCACGCCGCCCACGATGACGATGATCGAGAAGATCACCGGGAGGCCGAATCCATGCCACAGGGCGAGGTGTTCGATCTCGTGGCCGTAGCTGTTCAGGGTCTCGGCGTAGGGCTCGAAGAGATCGCCGATCGGTCCGCTGACGAGTCCGGCCACCACACCGGCGACCGCGAGGACGACCGGGGAGAGGTAGAAGGCCCATGAGGGTGCGTGCATCTTCGCCACTGCCGGGCTGGGCGTGTGCCGCACCTTGCGACCGAAGGCCCCCCACAGGAAACGGAGCGTGTACGCGCAGGTGATGATCGAGCCGACGAGCAGCACGATGTCGACGGTGTGGGCCTGCCAGGGGGCGAGGGCGCCGGTGTCCCAGACCGACGCGAAGGCGGTTTCCTTGCCGATGAAACCGAAGGTGAAGGGGATGCCGGCCATGCTGGCGCCGGCGACCGCGGCGGTGATGGCGAGCACGGGTAGCCGATGACCGAGCCGCGCGAGTTTACGTATGTCGCGGGTACCGGTGGCGTGGTCGATGATGCCGACGACCATGAACAGCGAGGCTTTGAACATGGCGTGCGCGACGAGCATGGCGAGTCCGGCCATGGCCACGTTGGCGTCGCCGATGCCGACGAGCACGGCCATGAACCCGAGCTGGGACACCGTGCCGAAGGCCAGGATGAGCTTGAGGTCGAGTTCACGCAGCGACCGCCAGCCGCCGAGGACCATCGTGAACGCGCCCAGTCCGACGACGGCGACCTGCCAGCTGGCGGTGACCGAGAAGGCCGGGGCCAGCCGCGCGATCAGGTAGATGCCGGCCTTCACCATCGCCGCGGCGTGCAGGTACGCGCTGACCGGGGTGGGGGCGGCCATGGCGCCCGGGAGCCAGAAGTGGAACGGGACGATGGCCGATTTGCTGAGCGCGCCGACGAGCAGCAGGACGATCGCGACGTCGACGTAGACGCCGGTCGGCGGCGCCGCGATGATCTCCGAGAGCAGGTAGGTCCCGGACCGTTCGCCCAGCATGACGATGCCGACGAGCATGGCCAGACCGCCGAAGGTGGTGACCAGCAGCGCCTGGGTGGCCGACCGGCGGGCAGTCGCGCGGACGCCGTAGAAGCCGACCAGCATGAACGACAGCACGGTCGTGAGCTCCCAGAACACATAGAGCACGAGCATGTTGTCGGAGACGACCAGACCGAACATGGCACCGGCGAACGCGACCATCTCGCCGCCGAACAGCGCGACGCGGGGACGGGCGTCGTCGAAGTAATGGGCGCAGTAGCAGAGCACGAGGGCGCCCACCCCGAGGATCAGCACGGACAGGATCGCCGCGAGGGTGTCGAACCGGGTGGCGATGTCCATCTGCAGCGACGGAACCCAGCTCACCGTCTCCACGACGACGCGGTCGGCTTCCGGTTCGGGCCAGTGGGTGATCACCCAGATCAGGGCGCCGAGCGGCGCGAGCGCGAGGATGTAAAAGCCCCGGGTGCCGATCCAGTGGATGACTGCGGGCGCTATCAGTGCGCACACTGCCAACGCAGTCAACACGGATATCAAAAGGGCACTCCGTCTTTCTCCCGGCGGGGTGTCACGGGCGAACACCCGCGGGAACTACTTTACCGTTGCCCGTATGTTCCGGTTCGACTGGCTCTGGCGTCTCCTTGTGGTACTGGCTTCGATCGTGGTGGTCGCGGGCTCACTGGCCGGGTGTGGCGAGGAGGAGCAAGCCGGTCCCGAGGGTGTCCCGCTGCCGTCGGATTTTCCCGTCACGCAGGTGCCGCTGATCGACGGGCACGTGCTCTCGGCGAGCGGTACACGCGCCGACGGCTGGGAGGTCACCGTCCAGGGTCCGGCGAATGCCGGCAACCAGCTCGACGCGGCGGCGAAGAAGCTCACCGACGCCGGCTACACCGAATCGCACCGTTCCACCGAAGGTGGTCAGTCGGTCGCCGTGTTGTCCGCGTCCAAGGGCGGATCGACCTTCTGGGTCCAGATCGGCGCATCACCCCAGGCGGCCGGTGGTGGTTCATCGGTGTTCTACCTGGTGAACGCGGAGTAATCCGGCGCGTCGGCCCCCGCTGCGGCGGGGGCTTTCTCGTGCCCGAAGCTGCGAGACAAATGACAGAACATGTCAGGTGTTGACCTAACGCCTTTCGGTTACTAGTCTCTCCTGTGACCCGATTCACAACGCTGCGTCACCGTGTTGTCCGCCCTGGACTCCGGGGCCGCACATCCACTCATCGAGGAGCTGTTCCATGACGACGACCGAACAGGCGACCGACCCACTCGCCACCATCGCCGACCGCGACCGAGTCTTCATCGGAGGCCGCTGGGTCGAATCGAGCGGCAATGACTGGATCGACGTGGTCGACTCGTACTCCGAGCGCACCGCGGCCCGCGTCCGTGCCGCCACCGCCGAGGACATGGCGCGTGCCGTCGACGTGGCCCGGGCATCGTTCGACGGCGGTGAATGGGCGCGCAAGTCGCCTGCGGAACGTGCCGACGTGATCGACGCCATCGCCGACCGCCTCGAGACGCGGATCCCCGAACTGACGACCCTCGGCATCGTCGAGGTCGGCGTCACCGCGCCCGTCAGCGCGATGACCCAGCAGATGGTGCTCGGCCTGTACCGTGCGGTGGCCGCCGAGGCGCGCAAGGTGAATGTCGTCGAGGAGCGTCCGCGCGCCGACGGCGGGGTCTCCCGCATCGTCAAGGAGCCGACCGGCGTCGTCGCCGCGATCATCCCCTGGAACGGTCCCATCGGCAGCATCGCCTTCAAGGTGATCCCGGCGCTGGCCGCCGGGTGCTCGGTGGTCCTCAAGACCTCGCCCGAGGCGCCGCTGTCGCCGTCGGTGTTCGCCGACGTGGTCGCCGAACTCGTCGAAGAGGGTGTGATCCCCGAGGGCGTCCTCAGCGTGCTCGTCGCCGACCGTGAGGTCTCCGAGTCGCTCGTGGTCAACCCGAAGGTCGACCACATCACCTTCACCGGCAGCACCGCCACCGGCCGTCGGATCATGAGCCTCGCGGCCGACCGGGTCGCGAAGGTGTCCCTCGAACTGGGCGGCAAGTCCGCGGCGATCATCCTCGACGACGCTGACCTGAACACGGTGATGGCCAACCTGCCGATGGCCGGTTGCATGCAGTCCGGCCAGGCGTGTGTCGCCCTGACCCGCGTCCTCGTCTCGCGCAAGCGTCACGACGAGATCGTCGGGGCGTACAAGGCGGCCCTCGACATGATCCCGATCGGAAACCCCTGGGAGCAGACGAATTTCCTGGGGCCGCTGACCTCGGAGCGTCACCGTGAGCGCGTTGAGGGCTACATCGAGAAGGCCAAGGCCGAGGGTGCCGAGGTCGTCTACGGCGGCGGTAGGGTCGGGGATCAGGGCTTCTTCGTGCAGCCCACGATCATCGACAACGTGCGCAACGACATGACGATCGCCCAGGAAGAGGTGTTCGGTCCCGTCATCTCGATCATCACCTACGAAGACGAAGACGACGCGGTGGCCATCGCCAACGACTCCGTCTACGGCTTGTCCGGTGCCGTCTTCACCGCCGACGTGGAGCGCGGATTCGAACTCGCGCAACGCATCCGGACCGGAACGGTCAACGTGAACACCTCTGTTCTCGACTTCACCCTGCCGTTCGGCGGCTACAAGCAGTCCGGTGTCGGCCGCGAGGGCGGCGCGGAGGGTCTCGAGGAGTTCTTCGAGATCAAGACCGTGCACCTACCGGCGCCCCCGCAGTCCTGAACCGGGTGAGGGCGGACCTCTCCGACGGCTGCACGACCGACAACTGAACGACGCCAACGTGGCGATCCTTCCGGGTCGCCAAGGTGGCGCGCGGAACGAAACAGACGACCAGGCGTGACACTGTCACGCCTGGTCGTCGTCGTTGAAATCAGCTGTGTGGCAACGAGAAAAGAAAACCTTGAGCTGCTGACAAATATCACTTGACGTCTCATGTTCAACGATCTAACGTGGTGCCCGAAGGTGGCGGTCATCACATCGACTCACACGTCACGATGCGAGTCACCTCGTTTCACGGCGTCAGTCAGCCTGGCCGCGAACTCGGCAGGTATCGCCACTCACCCCCCCCCAGAGCAAGGATCGAACATGAAACTCGAAGGCAAAGTCGCACTCATCACCGGAGCCGGCTCGGGTCTGGGCCGTCAGTCCTCCCAGCTGTTCACGGCGGAGGGTGCCAAGGTCGCCGTCGTCGACATCGACGGTGATCGCGCCGAGCAGACCGTGAAGCTCGTCGAGCAGCAGGGTGGCGAGGCGATCGCCATCACCGCCGACGTCTCCAAGAAGGACCAGATCACCGCCGCGGTAGACCAGACGGTCGCCGAGTTCGGCAAGCTCGACATCGCTTGGGCCAATGCGGGAGTCGTCTCGCGCGGTGGCGTGCCCACCGTCGCCGGCGGCGAGCAGGTCAACTTCGAGGACCTGACCGAGGAGGACTGGAACAATGTCCTCGGCGTCAACCTCTCCGGTGTCATCTTCACCGCCCAGGCCGCGGTTCCCCATCTCAAGCGCAACGGCGGCGGCACCATCATCGCCACCTCGTCGGCGGCCTCGTTCCTCGCCTACCACCAGATCGCGCTGTACTCGGCCACCAAGGCCGGCGTCAACGGCCTCGTGCGCGGCCTGAGCCTGGACCTCGGCCCCTTCGGCATTCGCGTCAACGGCCTCGCACCGACCCACGGCATGTCGCCGAACTTCCTGATGCCCGCCGGTTCGCCGGTCGTCGGCCAGTCCTACGAAGAGGTCTCCGGCCCGTGGGACCCGTTCGTCTCGCCGATCCCGCTCAAGCTGAACCGCCCGCCGTCACTCGTCGACAACGCCAAGATCGCCCTGTTCCTGGCCTCGGATGACGCCGCCTACATGTCCGGCCAGGTCATCTCCTCGGGCGACGGCGGCACCATGTCGCGCGTCGGCATGTGGTTCCCCGAGGACCTCGAGCAGAAGAACCCGAACGCCTGACCATGTCCTCCCCGCAGCCCACCACTCTCATCGTGGATCGCGTGGCGTGCGCCGGACACGGACTGTGCTACGGGGTCGCCCCTGATCTGATCGACGCCGACGATCAGGGCGACCCCGTTGTTCCGGAACGCGCTCTCACCCCGGACGAGGCGGCTCAGGCAAGCGAGGCGGTGTCGATGTGTCCGGAACGGGCCCTGGCGCTGCTCACCACCGACTCCACGACCACAAAGGACCAGTAATGACAACAGCGGAACGATCCCGCGAGGACGTCACCGTCGACTTCGACGTCTACGACCAGTCCATCGCAGCCCCGATCGATCGATTCCAGGAATTTGCCGCAGAACTCGCCGCGAAGGGACCGGTCGTCTACTCGACGGCCCACGGCGGCCACTGGATCGTCACCTCTTACGACGAGATCCACGAGGTCCTGCGCGACGCGGAGACCTTCTCGAGCTACCCCAACAACCTGGTGACGAACGAGGCCTTCGGCAAATTCATCCCGATCGAGCTCGATCCCCCGGAGCACACCGGCTACCGCAAGGCGCTGCAGCCGCTGTTCGGTCCGGCGCGGATGAAAAAGCTGTCCGATGACATCAGAGGTGTCGTCAACGACCTGCTCGACGGCTTCGCGAAGAAGGGTGAGGCCGAATACATCTCGGAGTTCGCCCACGAACTCCCGGCTCGGATCTTCTTGGCGCTGATGGACTGGCCGGTCGAGGACGCGCCGCTGTTCACCGAGGCGACCGACGTCGTGCTGTTCGGCAAGCCCGGTGGCTCCGAACAGGAGTCGCTGGAAGCTCGTGCGATCGCCGGCATGCAGATGCTCGGCTACTTCCAGAAGATGGTCGACGAGCGCCGGGCGAGCCCGGGCGACGACGTCACCTCGCAGCTCATCCACACCGAGGTGGAGCTCGAGGACGGACTCCGGCTGCTGACCGACGAAGAGCTGAACCGCATGTTCTTCCTGCTGCTCATCGCCGGCCTGCACACCGTCCAGGGCTCGCTGGCGTGGGCGATCGTCCACCTGGTGAACCATCCCGAGCAGCGACAGCAGATCATCGACGACCCGGAGCTGATGATCCCGACCGCGGTCGAGGAGATCCTGCGCATCGAGGCGGCCGTGGTGCCCGGGCGTCGCGCCACCCGTGACGTCGAACTGGGCGGGATGAAGATCTCGGCGGGCGAGCAGCTGATCCTGATGCTCTGCTCGGCGAATCGGGACCACGAGGAGTTCGAGGACCCCGATGCCCTCGACATCGCCCGTAAGCCGAACCGCCATCTGTCGTTCGGCGGTGGCGCACACCGATGCCTCGGTTCACATCTCGCGCGCATCGAACTCACGGTCGCGCTCGAAGAGATCCTGCGCCGAATCCCCGATTTCCAGCTCGTGGAATCGGATCCGCCGGTGTTCCACGCCAGCCAGGTGCGTGGCTGCGTCCGCATGCCGATCCGGTTCACCCCGGAGTCCTGACCCGGCGTCCCAGACCACCGGTGCGGCGGGTTGTGTTCCCCGCTCGCCGCACCGGTACCCAGGCCGCACCGTTGCCCCATAAAACTTATTACTGTAGGTTTAGGTCCGTATCCGCGGCAGCCCGCCGGGTGCATCCCTACTCGCAGACAACCGCTCCTCCACGGAGGGAATCATGACCACTTCGCTTCCCCGTCAAGATCGAATCAGGCGTGCGCTGGATCTCCTGCGCAACGAGACGACGGACAAGTTCGACGAGATCGTCCAGTTCGAGTCCGAAGAGTTCACCGATCCGGTGCTCGCGAAGGAGGAGCGCGACCACATCTTCGGCCGTGTGCCCTCGATCGTCGCGCACGGCAGCGAGATCTCCCGGCCCAACGACTTCGTCACGGTCCAGATGCCGCGGAACAACATCATCGTGGTGCGGCAGAAGGACGGCAGTGTCCGGTCGTTCGTCAATCTCTGCCGGCATCGCGGGGCGATGCTCGAGAAGAGCGAGAAGGGGCGCTGCCGGATCTTCTCGTGTGGCTACCACCGCTGGTCCTACGACCCGGACGGATCGCTGCGGACCATCACGCGCGACTCGACCTTCGGCGACGTGGATCGTTCCGACCACGGACTCATCGAGATCCCGACCGAGGAGCGTCACGGATTCATCTGGGTCGTCGACAACGCCTCGGCCGAGATCGACGTCGCGGCGTGGCTCGGTCCCGAGATCGACACGATGCTCGCCGAGTACAACCTGGACAAGCTGGTGTGCTTCCGGGCGGGGGGCTTCGACGAGCCCACCAACTGGAAGATCATGCAGGACGCCTTCCTGGACGGCTACCACATCCAGTACGCGCACCCGAACACCGCGGGCAAGATCATCCACACCAACGTGATGGCCTTCGAGGACTTCGGGCGGCACTGCCGGTTCATCGCGCCGCGCAAGACGATCGACCGGTTCCTAGAAGAGGATCCCGGTGACGCGCCGCTGGACAAGTACGTCACCGAGACCCATTGGCTCGGGCCGAACAGCACGTTGCTCCGCCAGCCGGATCACTTCCAGCTGTTGACCTTCCGGCCGCATCCCACCGACCCGACCAAGTCGCGGATGGAGCAGCGTCTGATCGTTCCGTCGGTCGAGGACAGCGGAATGGAACAGGAGCGCTGGGAGCGCCTGTGGAACAAGAACTGGGAGATCCTGCTCGCGGTTCTGCATCAGGAGGATTTCCCGTTGCTGCGCGATTCACAGGTGGGCATGGGCAGTGCCGACGCCGGTGAGATGCTCTTGGGCCGCAACGAGATCGCCAACCAGGTCTTCCGTCGTGAGACCAAGAGGCTGGTCGCCGAAGGACGCGCCGCCGGTTCGTGATCGCCGGGGGGTCGGTTCGGCCGAATCGGCCCGTGTCGGCGAAGTCCGATTTATCCTATAAGCGTTAGGTGATTGGGGGGCCGGTCGTCCCGCCGGATTCTCGCAGTGCGGCGGCCGCGCCCCTCGGTCGCATCGAAACCCGTTGACATAGAAGAAAGTACGATCATGACCGCAACCATCGGCAAAGCCCTCGACTGGTGGGCCCGGACCAAGGGTGACACCACCGCCGTGGTGTTCTCCGAGTCCGAGATCTCCTACCGTGAGCTCCGGGACTGGAGCAGCCGCATCGCCCGCCTCCTCGTGGAAGACAAGGGAGTCGCCCGGGGTGACCGGGTGGGCCTGCTCGGGCCGAACTCGCTCGAGTGGCCGGTCGCGGCCCTCGGTGCGCTCAAGTCCGGTGGTGTCCTGGTTCCGCTCAACAGCCGTTACCGTCCGGCGGAGCTGCGGAAGATCGCCGACGACGCGGGAATCGGCGTCGTGATCGTTGCGCCGGGTTTCGAACAGCTCGCCGAGGACACCGCCGCGATCGGTGAACCGTTCACCGTGGTCACCTACGCCGAGCTCGAGGCGCTGCGTAGCGGGAGTGCGGACGACTTCCGGGTCGATCTCGATCGGGACGAGCCGACCACCGTGCTGTTCACCAGTGGGTCCACCGGTCTGTCCAAGGGGGTGATCCTGACCAATCAGACCCTCACGTCGATCGTCCTGGAGAACACGCTCACCGAGGAGGGCTTCCGGCCGGGAACCACCACGCTGCTGGTCCTGCCGCTCGCCTTCACCCCGGGTCTGGTGTACGGACTCCTGATCACGACGGTTCTGGGCGGCACGCTGGTCATCGAGCCGGAACTGAACCCCTCGAACGCGGTGAAGCTCCTCGAGAAGCACTCGGTGGAAGCCATCTTCGGTGTTCCGCTGATCTTCGAGGCCATCTCGCGTGCCCCGGAGTTCGCCGACGCGGACCTGAGTTCCCTCAAGACCGCGATCGTCGGCGGCGCCGCGGTGCCGGTGCCGTTGCTCAAGCGCTGGGGCGACAAGGGCGTGCTGCTGCGCCAGATCTACGGCATGACCGAAGCGGGCGGCGTCGCGACCGCGACGATCCGCGAGGAGGCCTTCGAGTACCCGGATCGGTGCGGCACCGGGTCGATCTTCACCGAGGTCAAGGTCTTCAACGACAAGGGTGAGGAAGCGGCGCCCGGCGAAGAGGGCGAGCTCGTCGTCCGCGGCCCGGGTGTGACCCCCGGATACTGGAACGACCCCGAGACCACCGCGCAGGCCCTCCGGAACGGCTGGCTGCACAGCGGTGACCTGGGCGAGGCGGACGAAGAGGGTCGGGTGAAGTTCGTCGATCGTCTCAAGGACCTCATCATCTCCGGCGGCATCAACATCTCGCCGGTGGAACTCGAGATCGCGATCGGCGCCATCGACGGTGTCCAGGAAGTCGCCGTGATCGCGGCGAACGACGACCGGTTCGGCGAGACGCCGGCGGCCATCGTGACGACCTCGGGCGACGTCGACGAGAAGACGATCGTCGAGCACTGCCAGCAGGTCCTGGCCGACTTCAAGGTGCCCCGCTACGTGGTGATCCGGCAGGACCCGCTGCCCCGGCTCCCAAGTGGAAAGATCGCCAAGACGGTGATCCGGGACGAGTACAAGGACGTGGACACTCGCTTCGATCGCGTGCGCTGAGGGGTGCGCGTGCGTTAGACGGGATACGCGCTGGGTGTGAGACGGCCGAGGTTGCGGAGGGACATCCGCACCTCGGTCGTTTTGCTTGTCGGCCTGGCTCGACGCCACGGACGACGAGGCTGTCTCGATTTTTTCCGCCTCGCGGACAGATGACACAGTTTGTCCGTTGTAACATCGCTTGAGGGAGGTGCACACACGTGGCACGCAGAAAGACGGGCAACGTCCTGAGCGAGGACGTCGATGAGGCCCGTAAACAGATCATGGTCGCTGCGGAGAAGGTTTTCCAGCGATACGGCGTATCGAAGACGACGATGGACGACATCGGTCGCGAGGCCGGCGTGTCCCGGCCGACCGTCTACCGCTACTTCGGCGACCGCGACACCCTCATCTCGGCCATCATCGAACGGCGCTCGCGGATGCTGTTCGCCAAGGCGCGGAAGTTCCTGCTGGAGAAGGAGTCCTTCGCCGACCAGCTCGTCGAGGGTCTGATCTTCCTGGTCGATCGCGGACGTCGGGATCCGTTGATCCGCATCCTCGTCAGTCCCGAGCACATGCAGATGGCCGAGCCCCTGGTCGGCGCCTCGGGTCTCGCCGCGCGGTTGACCGCGGAGATGTGGGACCCCGTCATCGAACGGGCGATGGAGCGCGGCGAGATTCGCCGGGACGTCGACAAGGAGAAGATGGCCGAGTGGATCGCGCTCGTCCAGTTCATCCTCGTCGGGCGTCTGGACTTCGACCGTCCGGATGACCCCGAACACCGGGACATGTTGCGTAACTTCGTTCTTCCGGCGTTCCTGCCGAGCGCGGTCCCGGCCGCCACCGCCAAGTCATAGTCCGAACCGCAAAGCGCCCTCGAAATCCGCCCTCCACAGACTGCCCGACGACGCCACGTCGGCGCGGCTACAGAGGGTGGTTCCAGGGGCGGTTTCGGTGGCTACGGCGAACTCTCGGAGTAGACCTCGTCGATGACCGAGGCGTACTTTTCGGCGACTGCGCGTCGTTTGAGTTTCATGGTCGGTGTCAGTTCGTCGGAATCCGGTAGCCACTCGTCGGCGAGCAGCCGATAGTGCTTGACCTGCTCGACCCGCGACAGCTGACCATTGGCACGCTCGACTGCTTCGGCGATCACGGCCTGCAGGGCAGGATCCGCGACCAGTGTCGCCGGGGAGCCGTCGGCGAGTCCGTGCGCGGCCGCGTAGGTGTCCGCGGCGTCCGGATCCAGGACGATCAGTGCGACGTTGTACGGGCGCCGGTCGCCGAAGACACACGCCTGGCCGATGAGCGGCGATGCGCTCTTGAGTTTGCCCTCGATGTTCACCGGCGACATGTTCTTACCGGCGGCGTTGATGATGAGTTCCTTCTTGCGGAACATGCGAACAGACCGTCCTCGACGGCGTTCCGGACCACCGGGATTCGGTGCTCGACGACGACGAGCAGCCCGCGAACGACTGCATGATGGTCTGCGTCTCGCGCAGCTGCTCGGCGCGGCTGGTTCTGGATCTCTGACCCGAAAGGACCGTCCGAGCGCGCCCATCGTCAGCCCGCTGCGACCTCGTCCGCGGCCGGGAGGTCGTGATCCCGGATGATGCCGTGCAGGAAGCTCCGCATCATCGCCTCGAACAGCTGCTTCTGGGTCAGTTCGTTCTTCGACAACGCCTCGGCGAGAAGCGGTTGCGAATCGGCCGACACGTTGGGGAAGATCGCCGAGCGCGGTCGCGGCGGCCGCATCGCCTCCATGAGTACCGCGCCGATGGACAGCGTCTCCATGCCGTCGAGGATGCGGACATGCAGGTCGACGGGGACTCCTGACTCCAGCAGGAACTCGGCGGTGTCCTCGTAGGTGGCGGTGAACAGGTCGCGGGGCAGGTGCTGCAGCAGAACCGGTGCGGCATTGCGATGACGGAGGATCGACTGCCGGAAGTTCAGGGCCAGGTTCACGAAGAACTCCGGCCAGTCCGGTCCGGGTTTCATCCGGGGCCGGCGCACCGCGGTGCCGGCGATGTACCGGGCGACCTCGGTGAGGATCTCGTTCTTGTCGTCGAAGTGGTGGTACAACGACGGCGCGCGGACCCCGAGATGCTTGGCGAGTTTGGGGAGGCTGAAGGCGTCGAGCCCTTCGGAGTCGATGATCTCGATCGATGCCATCACGGCGGCATCGCGACTGATCAACGGCTTGGACGGCCGTGCCATTGTTCCCCTCTCAGCGCGTCACAAAGTGCGGCACACCTTATGCGCGCCCGCATCTGACCTAACCACAGTAGTTTCTGCGTGACCGATCGTCCATGTGGTGGGGGCGATTCTCTCCGGTCAGTCCAGGCGGCGCTCGGCGTACGCCCTGAGCTCCTCCACCTGGACCGGGTCGAGGGAGGGGCGGACCCGTCGCCGGGCCTCGGTGACATCGTCGGCGGTGACCGCGGCGGCGTTGATGTCCCGGCGCATCGCCGACAGGGCGGCTTCGCGCAGGAGCGCCGAACAATCTGCGGCGGAATAGCCGTCGAGGTCGGCCGCGAGTTCGTCGAGGTCGATGTCGTCGAGCGGGACGTCGCGGCCGCTGGCGCGCAGGATGTCACCGCGGGCGGCGGCATCCGGCGGCGGTACGAAGACCAGTCGTTCGAGGCGTCCGGGCCGCAGCAGAGCGGGATCGATGAGATCGGGCCGGTTGGTGGCGCCGAGCACGACCACGTCCTGCAGCGGTTCGACCCCGTCGAGTTCGGTGAGCAGCGAGGCCACCACGCGGTCGCCGACCCCGGAGTCGGTGGACTGTCCGCGGCGGGGAGCGAGGGCGTCGACCTCGTCGAGGAAGATCAGCGACGGCGCCGATTCCCGTGCGCGGGCGAAGAGGTCACGGACCGCCTTCTCCGACGAGCCGACCCACTTGTCCATCAGCTCAGCACCTTTGACGGTGTGCACCGACAACTGGCCGGACGCGGCGAGCGCCCGCACGACGAAGGTCTTGCCGCAGCCGGGCGGGCCGAAGAGCAGCACACCGCGCGGCGGGTCGACGCCGAGACGGGCGAAGGTGTCGGGGTGCTGCAACGGCCACAGCACGGCCTCGGTCAGGGCCTGCTTGGTCTCGACCATGTCGCCGACGTCGGCGAGCGTGATCGAACCCAGGGCCACCTCGGGTGAATCCGACCGTGAGACCGGGCGGATCACGTCGAGCGCGCCCACCAGGTCCTCGGTGCGGAGTGCCGGTTCGGACCTGGTGTTGCTGGCACGGGTGGCGGCGCGCAGCGCGGCCTCCCGGGTGAGCGCGGCGAGGTCGCCGGCGACGAAGCCGGGCGTGCGTGCGGCCACCGAGTCGAGGTCCAGGTCGCCCTCGGTCGGAACCGTCGACAGGATCGCCGACATCAGCCGCGCCCGCGTCGCGGCGTCGGGTAGGCCGATGATCAGTTCGCGGTCGCACAACGACGGATCGCGAAGGCGCGAGTCGAGGCGGACCGGCTCGGCCGTGGTCGCGACGAGTGCGATGCGACCGTCGGCGATGCCCGACCGCAACTCGTCGAGGATGAGGGTGGCGACCGGCTCGGGTTCGGACGGCAACAGGGCGTCGACGTCGGTGATGAGCAGGACCCCACCGGTCGCGCGGGCCTGGGCGACGGCGTCGGAGACCGTGCGCAGGCGGGTGTTGGGTTCGGTCGCGCCGGTCGTCGGGCCGTCGACGGTGACGAGTGTGCGTTTCGCGCAGACCGACCGCACCACTGTCGCCTTGCCGCCGCCGGCCGGCCCGGTCACCAGGACACCGAGGCGGGGTGCGGCTCCCAGGGTGCGCAGCACGTCGGGCTCGTCGAGCGTGATCGCCAGCCATTCGGTGAGCTTGGTGATCTGGGAATCGACGCCGACCAGCTCGGACACCGGCCGGACCGGGACGTCCGGCTCCTCCACCGGGAGGCGGCCGACGCCGGCCGCGGTCGCCGGGGCGGGTGCGCTGACCTGCGCCTCGGGCACGATGCCGAGTGCGCCCGGAAGACGCGGTGAACCGGTGCGGTCGCCGAGCGGGGGTACCACGCCGGCGGTCGTCGACCACAACACCGCGGTGTTGGTCTGGACGCTGACGGGGGAGCCGGGATCGGTGCCGGTGACCGTGAGCAGTTCGGTGGTCCAGGTGATGCCGACGGACCGGGCCAGGGCGCGCGTCGCCTCGGTGGCGGCGAGTTCGGGGCCGAGGTCGCGCGGCAGCAACGACACCGCGTCGCCGACCGACAGCACCTTGCCGAGCAGCGCGCGCCGGAGCGTGGACTCGGTGATCGACTGGGTGGCCAGTACCGAACCGTTCACGATCACCCGGCTCGCCCCGTGCACGACCACCGGTGCCAGCACCACCGAGGCGTTCTCTCTGACCCCGGCGTTGGAGAAGAGGATCTCGTCGAGCAGCGCGATCCCGGTCGGCGACGCCGCGCCGGTCGCCGCGACCACCGCGGCGGTCACGCGGGCGCCGGTGATCGACACGGCGTCCCATTCCCGCAGCGACAGCGCGGTCAGCACCTCGGGATGGACCCGGATGATGCCGCGCCGGGCCTCGGCCGCGGAGGTGTTGAGCCGCGCGGTCAGCGTCAGGGACACCTGTGAGCTCACTCGGTCTCGCTTTCGGCTTCGGCGGCCACCGGTCCAGCGCCGGCGGTCGCGGCGTTCCGGTCCGCGGTGTCGTCCTCGGTCGGGCGATCAGCGGGCTGGTGATCAGTGGGCTGGTGAGCAATGGCCGGGGTGCCGGTCGGACGGTTGAGGCCGAGCCGGCGCTGCGACTTGAGGACGGGGCGTCGTCGACGGCCGTCGGGCTCGGTCTTCGACGCCTTCCGCTGTGCGCGACGTTCGGCGGGCCTCTCCTCCCAGTACTCCGGTCGGGAGGCGACCCAGCGCCGTGAGCGCCACGCGAACGGGATGTGGATCGCGTAACCGAGGATCGCGATCATCATCAGCACGTACGGGTAGGTCAGCAGGAGTGCCGCGCCGACCGCGACGAGGACGAGGAGACCGGCGACCGCGCGGGGCGGGATCGACGCGGTCTTCAGCGACGCGGTCGGGACCCGGCTGACGGCGAGGAAGGCCACCAGGACCAGCCAGCCGCCGACGGCGGGAAGCGACGTCCACCAGCCCTCACCGAACTGCTGGGCGAGACCGATCGGCAGCAGCGCGGCGATGGCGGCCGCGGGCGCCGGAACGCCGACGAAGAAGTCCCTGGTGTAGCCGGGTGCCTCCTCGTCGTCGAGCAGGGTGTTGAAGCGGGCCAGGCGCAGCACGACCGCGCAGCAGTAGACGAGCGCCAGCGCCCAACCGAGATCCTGGCCCTCGAGCAGGTGGAAGTAGACGATCATCGCCGGCACCACGCCGAAGTTGATCGCGTCGGCCAGGGAGTCGATCTCGGCGCCGATCCGGCTGGTCGCGCCCATGAGCCGGGCGACCCGTCCGTCGATGCCGTCGAGGAAGGCCGCGGCCACGAGCAGACCCATGGCGGCGTCGATGTCACCGGTGGTCGCCGCGCGCATCGCCGTCAGTCCGGCGCAGATCGCGAGGATCGTCAGCGACGACGGGATGATGATGCGCCCGGCCTGCGCCTCTCGGCGGACGCGACGCCGCTCGGGTTCCCGTGGCGCCGCCGGTGTCGGGGCGTGGGCCTGCGCCTGGCGTCGTGCCGACCGCGCGGTGGGGTTGCGGGTCGTGGAGGGTCGGGTCGGTCGGCGGATCCCGGGGCCACCGGCCCGGAGTCCGGAGTGGCCGTCGGAGGAGTTCGCTGCTGGGGGGTTCACGGGCGGGCCGGGTCAGAGATCCAGGTAGGCGAACGGGGTCTCGCCGCCGACGGCGCGCTGACCCACCGAGACGCGGGGAGTGGTGCCCTCGGGGAAGTAGACGTCGACCCGGGAGCCGAAGCGGATCAGCCCGTAGGTGTCGCCGAGACGCAGCGTGTCGCCGACCTCCGGATCGCAGACGATCCGGCGTGCGACGAGTCCGGCGATCTGGACGACCGCCAGGTCCGGCCCCGCCCCTCCGCCGGTCGCCGTGGTGCGGATGGTCATCGTGGTGCGCTCGTTGTCGCGGCTGGCCTCGGGCAGGTCCGCGGAGAGGAATGCTCCGGGCGTGTGGGTCACCGCGGTGACCGTACCGGCGATGGGCACACGCTGCACGTGGACGTCGAAGATCGACAGGAAGGTCGAGACGCGGGGCAGCGGCTCGGTGCCCAGGCCCGATTCGGCGGGCGGCACCGCCTCGTCGACCAGCGCGATCGTGCCGTCGGCGGGGGCGACGACCACGCCCGGCTCGGTCGGCGGGATACGGCCGGGGTGGCGGAAGAAGGCGGCACAGGCGCCGGCGGTGAGGGCCGCGGGGCGAGCGATCCAGCGGTGGCGGCGCCCGAGGAGCGCGACCGCCGCGGGAGCGGCGACGAACGGGATACCCGCCGGATGGATCGGTGGGATGGTCTCGCGGGCCAGGTCTAGGAAATGGGCGACACGGCCGGTGTTGCCCTCGTCCGGACGCGGACGTCTGGCCACGATCTACCTCCTGTTGTGCCCGGTGTGGGGCGACTCGATGAAACCTCGTGCACCACGGTGGGTGCGACTCCGGTCCAGCTTAGAGCTCAGCGCAGGACGAGCACGTCGACCGGAGATCCGGCGGCCAGGCCGTCGGTCTCGGTGGGCACGTCGATGAGCGCATCGGCCTCGGCGAGGAACCGCAGGTGATGGGACGCGGGCGGCCCGATCGGATCGACGACGACGCCCGATCCGCCCTCGTCCGTCCGAAGGACTCCGCGCAGGAATTGCCTCTTGCCCTGCGGTGAGCGGATGTCGGCGCCCAGGCGCGCGGTCACACGAGGCCGGTGCGGCGGCAACCCCGTCGCGGTGCGGAGGGCGGGCCGGATGAAGACCTCGAAGGACACCAGGGCGCTGACCGGGTTGCCCGGCAGTGTGATGATCGGCACGGTGGGTCCGGCCGTCCCGTCGGACCCGGCGGACGCGACGTGGTGACCGCACCCCTGCGGCATGCCCGGTTGCATCGCGACCTTGACGAACTCGACGGAACCGGTGGCCGACAGCGCGTCCTTCACGACCTCGAAGGCGCCCGCACTCACACCCCCGGACGTGATGATCAGGTCGGCCTCGCCGGCGACCTCGTCGAGACGCGCGAGGAAGTCGCCGGTGTCGTCCGGCACGAAGTGCACATGCCGGCCGAGCGCGCCGGCCTCGATGGCCGCGGCGGTGAGCATCGCCCCGTTCGATTCGTAGATCTGGCCGTGCTGCAACGGGTTTCCGGGTTCGACGAGTTCCGAACCGGTGGACAGGACCTCGACGCGCAGCGGGCGCGCGACGGTGACCTCGACGATCCCGAGCGCGGCGAGCAGCCCGACCTGCGGCGCGCCGATCACGGTGCCGGCGGGCAGTGCCCGTGCTCCCCGCCCGATGTCGGACCCGGCGCGCCGGATGTGTTTGCCGGACTCGACCGGTGCCGTGAAGGTGACCGTCTCGGCGGCCGCGACCGGGCCGATCACCGCGTCGGTCAGTTCCACCGGCACCACCGCGTCGGCGCCGGCCGGCAACGGGGCGCCGGTCATGATCCGGTGCGCGGTGCCGGGCGCGAGCGTGAGGGTGTCGGTGCGCCCGGCCGGGATGTCCGCGGCGACGGGCAGTGTGACGGGGGAGTCGGGGCCGGCGGAGGCGAGATCCGCGGCGAGGACGGCGAATCCGTCCATCGCGGAGTTGTCGAAGCCGGGCAGCGACAGTGGTGCGTCGACGTCGGCGAGCGTTGCCCGGCCCAGTGCCTCCGGGACGGGCAGCCGGACGGGGACGGGTGGGCCGAACAGCGCCGCGACGACGGCCTGATGCTCTGCGACGGTACGCATGCGCTCAGGATGCCAGGTGGGCGGTCGCGTCTCGCCGCGGTCCCCGATTCGCGGGATGCCTGCACTGCGTCGCCGGGGACCGCGGACTACATTCGTGCCCATGGCATTGGGTCTGCTTCTCGACATCGACGGGGTGATGGTCACCTCGTGGAAGGCTCTGCCCGGCGCGGTGGAGGCCGTCTCCCGACTCGCCGACCGCAAGATCCCGCGGATGTTCCTGACCAACACCACCTCGCGCTCGCGCAACGAGATCGCGGAACTGCTGAACGACTGCGGTTTCTTCGTCGACGCCGGCGAGATCCTGACCGCCGCGAAGCTGACCTCCGAGTATGTGGCGTCGACCTTCCCGGGAAAGCGGGTGTGGGTTCTCAACCAGGGGCCGATCGCGGAGGACATGACCGGCGTCGAACTCACCGACGACCCGTCGGACGCGGAGGTCGTGGTTCTCGGTGGGGCCGGGCCCGTGTTCACCCACCACGCGCTGTCGAAGGTGCTCGAGATGCTGCTCGACGGCGTGCCGGTCATCGCCATGCACCGTTCGATGACGTGGTCGACGGCCGACGGGCTGTCGATCGACACCGGCGTGTACCTCGAGGGCCTCGAGAAGGCATCGGGCAAGAAGATCAAGGCGATCGGCAAACCGTCGCCACTCGGGTTCCGGGCCGCCACCGACATGTTAGGGCTGGAGCCCAACCAGGTGGTGATGGTCGGGGACGACATGCACAACGACGTCCTGGGCGCGCAGGCGTCGGCGCTGATCGGTGTGCTGGTACGCACCGGCAAGTTCCGCGAGGAGGCGCTGAACGCGCTGCAGCGTGACGAGTTCGGGCCCTACCCGGACCACGTCATCGACTCGGTGGCCGACCTCCCCGAGCTGATCGACAAGATCAGCCGAACCTGATGGCCCTCAGACGCGGTCGAGCTTGCTCTCCGCGGCGCGCTTGATCTTGCCGAGGGTCTCGGCCATGCCGAGCTTGAGTTCGGCCTCGAAGGACTCGGTGCCGCCCATGACCTTGTCCACGAGGACCGACGACACCTTGGTGGTGGTGCCGTTCAGCTCACGACGTTCGGTCACGGTGACGCCCGACCCGTTCGGGGTGATGGTGTAGCTCCACACGGTGCGGTTCTCGGCCACGCGGAACGCGATCTCCTGGTTCGGCGTGAAGCGCACGACCTTGGAGGTGGTCGGCCACACCAGCGGTCCCCGGCGGTTGATGTTGATGGTCTTCGTCCCCAACCCGACGGTGCCGCCGCGGATGATCATCTTCTTGCACTGCGGGCTCCACTCGCCCATACGCTGGAGATCGGAGATCACCGACCACACCTGTGCGGGAGTGGCGTCGATGTCGATGGACTCTTCGATGAGTGATGCGGTCATGGTCGCCAACAGTATGGGCTTGTAGGCGCACCGTCAATACGTTGTTGGCGGACCGTCAACAAGCGCGATCGGTGCGACGGAGGGGCTCAGACCAGCAGTGTGATGCCGATGACGGCGCCGATGCCGACGAATACGGCAGCGGTGATCCACCCGGCGGGGTGCTCGTCGTTCTCGAGGAGCAGCGTGCCCAGCTTGCCGGGGGTCAGCCAGTCGATGAGCACGAACGACCACATCATCACGGCGATCGTCAGGACGACGTAGGCGGCGGTGTAGAGGAGCGCGCGCCACAGTGCGAGGAGTTCGGTGTCGACGACCGAACAGGCGAGCACGATCGACAGTCCGATCACCATCGACGTGGTGAGGATGACCGCGTTGCGGTTGTGGTCGACCCACACCAGCTGCCGCAGACGGCCGGGGGTCACCAGGTCGAGCGCCACGAATCCGAGGACGAGCAAGGCGATCCCGACGAGGCTGAAGGACGCCCCGGCGGCCAGATTGTCACGCAGCAGTTCCATCCGAGTCCCTCTCCATCGCCGAGTGTGCTGAGGAAACAGTATCGGTGGGTGGGGGTAAGTGGTCGCCGACACGAAAGCGCCTGCCGAACGACGACCCGCTGCCTGATCCGGAAGAACCCGCCACCGATCCGCCGGGCACCCGCGACTGGTACGCGGCGAAGTGACGTCGCGTGCGACCTCATTTCTTTCTCACTGACGCGGGCTCGGTGGCCAGATGAGCCGGCGGCGCGAAGCACTTCGTGATGCGGCGAGTCGTTGACGGACACGTCCCCGTGAGCATCCTCCGAGGGGGCGCTTTCAAGGGGTCTATGCAACAGATGACTCGTCGGATTGTAGTAACCGGTCGAGTTCTTCGGTGGGTGTCTTCCAGTTGTGGCGTTTACGTGGCCGACCGTTGAGTTCGGCTGCGACGTTGGCCAGGATTCCGGGCCCATGCACTGAGAGGTCCGTGCCTTTCGGAAAGTATTGGCGCAGTAGCCCGTTGGTGTTCTCGTTGGTGCCTCGTTGCCAGGGACTGTGTGGATCGCAGAAGTAGATCGGCAAACCGGTCGCTTCGGTGATCTTGGTGTGCAGCGCCATCTCGGATCCTTGGTCCCAGGTCAGCGAACGCTGCATGACCTCGGGAATCTTGGGAATCGCGGCAGTCATCGCCTCTGCCACAGTGGCAGCGGAGTGGTCGTCAGGCAGGTGTAGCAGCATCACGAAGCCGGTGTGCGCTCGACCAAAGTGCCGATCGCCGATCTGTTTCCCGCACCCATGATCAGGTCGCCTTCCCAGTGCCCAGGGACCGCACGATCGTTCGCCTCGGCTGGCCGTTCGCTGATGTTGACCATGTTCCTGACCGGTCCAGGCCGTGTCGTGCGTCCCTGGGGTATCCGGCGGACGCGGCCGCTGCGCAACGCACGTTTGATCTCCTCACGCAGGCTGCCACGCCCTTGGACGTAGAGCGCTTGGTAGATCGTTTCGTGTGACACCCACATCTCCGGTTCGCTGGGGAAATCGATCCGCAAGCAGTTGCTGATCTGTTCAGGACTATGCCGTTTCCGTAACCGCGAGGCCACCTCGTTCCACAACGCCGTACCCGGCTGCAGTTTCATCACCTTGGGTCGTCGTGCCTTGTTCTCGACCGCAGCTTGGGCGATCACCGCGCGGTACCGTTGGCCCGGATTCGTTCTGCCTCGGTCCAATTCGCGAGTAATGGTCGACCGCGGCCGCCCCAACAACGCCGCGATTCGAGTGTCATTTGCCACTGCTATGGGACCGCCTGGATTGCCACGAGGATGGGACCACCTTGGCGCGTTATTGAGGATGCTCTGCGGGGTTGGGTCGGTCAAGTCCGGGTCGGTGTCGTTGGCGGTAGGAGGGGCCTTCGATGACGAGGGTGTGCGCGCGTGAGGTGAGTCGGTCGATGGCCGATTGGGCCAGTAGCGCGTCGGCGGTCATGGTGAGCCATTCGGCGGGTTCTCGGTTGGATGTGACGATGGTGGTCTTGGTCTGCTGGTGGCGTTCGACGATGAGTTCGTAGAAGTCGTTGGTTTCGGTCGCGTCGAGCGCTCTGAGTGCGAAGTCGTCGATGATCAGGATGTCGACGGCGGTGATGCGGCGGAGTTCGGCGTCGACGCTGTTGTCGAGGCGGGCGGCTTTGAGCCGGTGGAACAGTTTGTCCGCTCGCGCGAACAGCACTGTTTTGCGTCGGCCGATGGCCATGTGGCCCAACGCGTTTGCTAGGTGTGTTTTGCCGACTCCGACGGGGCCGAGCAGGATCGCGGAGTGGCCGGCGTCGATGAACCGCAGGGTGGTGAGGTCCTCGAGCAGGGGGCGGTCGTAGAGTAGATCGTCTGCCGCGCGCCAGTTGTCGATCCGCATGCTGGGGTCGAGACCTGCCTTGGCTGATCGTCTGGCGGCGGAGCTGGATTCACGCCGTGAGACTTCATCGGCGAGCAATTGTTGCAGGAACGTCAGGTGCGAGGTTTTGTGTTGGCGGGCCAGGGCTGCGCGTTGGAGCAGGGTGTCGGCGAGGGCTCCGAGTTTGAGGGTTTTGAGCAGGCCGAGCATGTCGGCGCCGACAGGTTCGGGCACACTGTTGGTGGTTCGGGTCATCGGTTCACTCCTGAATGGTGTTGTCGGGGTTAGGAACAAGTGTCAACTGTGTTCTGTTGGTTGCGTATTCGGAGGGGTCGCGGGCAAAGCGAGACGATTCCGACCCGGCGGCCACGGGCATGTCCGGGGTGGTGTTCTCGGTGGCCTGCTCAAGCATCGAGGCGATCTTGGGCACGGCGATGACATCGAACTCCAGGGCGGTGGCACAGGCAGCATCGACAGGTCCGGGCCCGTAGGTGCGCACCAGGCCGAGCAGGGTGTACACCGCCCGCACCCGAGACCACGGGCGCGGGTCGTCGACGATACGGGCCGCGTAGAGCCCGATATGGGGGCCGTGATGCTCGCAGGTGGCCTGCAGCTTGCTGATGTTGCGCAGCGCGTAGGCGGCCTTGTCTGCGGGGTAGTCGTTGGGGTCGGTGCTCTGCCCACCGGCGGGCTGGCGCGGGTGTTGCTTGACCAACTCGCCGCGGTGATAGAACTTCACCGCTTCGCTGTCCAGGCGAACGTCCAGTGTCGAGCCGATCCAGGTTTCGGGCAGTGAGTACAGTGCTTTGCCGACCGAGGCGTGAAAGTCTCTGTGCACCTTGACAGTTTTGAAGATCGGTACGTCGTAGTCGGCCGGTATCGGTAACAGGTGGGCGCGCTCGTCTGTGTCGAACAGCACCGCTGGCGCGGCGGCGGTGGTGCCGTGAATCCGCAGCCCCGCGGTGCTCTGGCACCACGCCACCGCGGCGGCCTGGGCATCGGGCAGGCTCGAGAATCGCTCACCGGCCCAAAAGTTGTTCTGCACGTAGTGGATGGTGCGTTCTACCCGCGGCTTGTCGGTTGGTGTGGCGACTCGGGCGGTGTCGGTGACGAACCCGGCATGCTGGCCGTAGTCCAACCAGCCCCGAGACAACCTCGGATTGAGGGTGTCTGCTTGGGTGACAATAGGTTTCATGTTGTCCGGAATGATCACAGCGAACACGCCGCCGAAGAACTCCCACGCCGCTGAACAGCCCTCGAGGATCGTTGACAGGGTTTGGGTGTGTGAGAGCCACACGAACGTGTGCCGCGAGTACACGGCGGTGAACACCAGCGCGAACACTTTGCGGCGCTTACCTGTTGCCGCATCATCGAGCATCCCGAGGTAGCCGAAGTCGATCTGGCACTCCACCCCGGGATCCCCATCGGCCACCCGCACCGTGGTCGTGGTGCGGCGATACCCACAGCACTCGGTCGCGAACCGCACCAGCGTCCGATACGGGACCACACACCCCTGACGGGCCAGCAGGATGTGAATCTTCGTCACCGTCAACGGTTCTGGATTCTCCGGCGTTCCTCCCCTCACCCACTGCGTGATCTGTTCGCTGAACGGCACCAACGCTTCCCACGCCTGGCCATGACCCTTCGGCCGCGCCGGACGCACCCCGGCCACCACCGCACCGAGCAACTCATCGGTCAGTGCCGACGCACCGACATCGCGCGTCAACCCCGCCGCCTGCGCCGCCGCGATGTAGCGTCGCACCGTCTTCCTATCGACACCCGCACGCGCGGCGATCGTGCGCAGACCCGGCGCCGGTAACCCCACCGCAAGGCCCAACCACAACCGCAGGACTTCTCTGATCTCTTCCACTGCAACCTCCCGGTAGCCCATGCCGTCGGCCCCTTCCGTGAACATCGTCACGGCCGAGTCAACGGACAAAATGAAGGACCACCAGCGCGACGCGCCGGTGGTCCCATAACTGGCAATCCAGGTGGTCCCATCCCTATGGCAAACAATCAGCCCAGGTGGTCCCTTCACGGTGGCAAATGACAGACGCGAATTTCCGATCGCGAGACCCGCTGTGGGGCATTCGTCGCCAGAACCGCGGAGAGCGCGACACTTCCGTGGGTAGCACGAGTTCTTTCGTCCTCACGACGGCCAGCAGGCCGCGGGTACTGAGGTGTGAGGAGCGAAAGCGACGAGCCACGAAGGGTTGGTGAGAATGTCACCAGCCTTCGTGGCTCGCAAGCTCGCACCTCAGGGAGCGAGGAGATGCGTCAGCCGACGCTGAGCATGTCGTAGGAACCGAGGTCCTTCGACAGCTTGGTGACGTGCGCGTCCGCGTCACCGAGGGTGTGGCTGATCGCGGTCAGGCGGCTCACGTAGTGCGCGATCGGGTACTCGGCGGTCATGCCGATGCCGCCGTGCATCTGGATGGCCTCCTGGCCGATGAGGCGTGCCGAGCGAACGGTCTGCAGCTTCACCCGCGAGGCGATGGCCGCGTCGGCGATGCCGTCGGCGAGTGCGGTCGTCGCGTACAGCACCAGGCTGCGCGCGAGTTCGAGCTGGACGTACATGTCCGCGGCGCGATGGGTGAGCGCCTGGAAGGTCGCCAGCGGAACGCCGAACTGCTTGCGCGACTTGAGGTATTCGACGGTCAGCTCGAGGCTGCGTTCCATCGCGCCGAGGGCTTCGGCGCACAGCGCGGTCTGGATGCCGATCTCCGCGTTGGCGATGAGCTCCGACGCGTCGCCGCTGCCGAGGCGCGTTCCCTTCGCGTCGTTGAAGGTGATCTCGGCGCCGCGTCGACGATCGTGCGTGCGGTAGGGGGTGCGGGTGACGCCCTCGGCGTCGGCGTCGATGAGGAACAGGCCCACCTCGTCGCCGGCGCGCGCCGAGACGATCAGCTTGTGCGCTGCGTCGCCGTGTCCGACAAGGGATTTGGTGCCGTTGAGCACGCCGTCGGCGGTGGCAGTGGTGGCCACCGCGGCCACTGGCCAGCGGTCGCCGGGCTCGTTGTGGGCGAAGGCCATGAGCAGTTCGCCGGAGGCGAGGCCCTGACGCAGCTCGCCGCGGGTCGCGTCGTCGGCGGCCTCGAGGAGCGAGCCCGGGACGAGCACCGAGTCCAGGTAGGGCTCGGGTGCCAGGGCGCGACCGAGTTCGGTCATCACGCTGGTGAACTCGACCGGTCCGGCGTCCATGCCGCCCTCGGACTCGGGAAAGGTCAGGCCCAGGATGCCGATCTCCGCGAGCGACTTCCACACCTTCTCGCTCCAGCCGAGATCGGTGTCGGTCACCTTGCGGAGGGTCTCCACGTCGTAGGTCTTGGTGAGGACCTCGCGCACGGTGTCGCGCAACATCCCCTGTTCTTCGGAAAGCTCGAAATCCATTGTCGTCCTTGGTCTGTGAAGTCGAAAGTGAGGTCAGCGGGGCCGGCGGTCAGAGACCGAGGACCGCCTTGTCGATGATCTGGCGCTGGACCTCGGAGGAACCGCCGTAGATCGAGACCTTGCGGTAGTTCAGGTAGGTCGGGGCGGCGAGCTGGGCCCACTCGGGAGAGGTGACCGCTGCGCTGCCGTTCGCGGCGTCGACGTCGACCCCGGCGACCGGGAGCGAGTCCGGTCCGGCGATGTCGGCGATGAGTTCCATGGCGGCCTGCTGCAGCTGGCTTCCCTTGAGCTTCAGCAGCGACGACGCCGGGTTCGGCTTGCCGTCGGCCGACGACGCGGCGACGCGGAGCTGGGTGATCTCGAGGGCGAGCAGCTCGTTCTCCAGTTCGGCCAGGCGGGTGGCGAACAGCGGGTCGTCGAGCAGCGTGCCGTTGGCGGTCCGGACCTCCCTGGACAGTTCCTTGGCGCGCGCCAGCTTCGACTTCGTGTAGCCGACCCGGGCGATGCCGTTGCGCTCGTTGCCGAGCAGGAACTTGGCCTGCGTCCAGCCGCTGTTCTCCTCGCCGACCATGTTCTCGACGGGCACGCGGACGTCGTTGAAGAAGACCTCGTTGACCTCATAGCTGCCGTCGATGAGCTGGATGGGGCGCAGCTCGATGCCGGGGGTGTCCATCGGGATCAGGAACATGCTGATGCCGGCCTGCTTCTTGACATCCGGGTTGGTCCGGGCGAGCAGGAAGATCCAGTCGGCGTACTGACCGAGCGTCGTCCAGGTCTTCTGACCGTTGATGACGTAGTGGTCGCCGTCGAGGACCGCGCGGGTCTTCAGCGAGGCGAGGTCGGAGCCGGCCTCGGGTTCGGAGAACCCCTGGCACCACCAGATGTCGAGGTTGGCGGTCTGGGGGAGGAACTTCTCCTTCATCTCCTGCGACCCGAACTGCGCGATGACCGGACCGATCATGCTGACGTTGAACGGCAGCGGGTCGGGGACGAACGCCAGGCTCATCTCCTCGCGGTAGATGTGGTGCTGGATCGGCGTCCAGTCCTTGCCGCCCCACTCGATCGGCCAGCTCGGAGTCAGCACGCCGTGCTCGTTGAGGACGCGCGAGGCGGTGACGATGTCGTCGGGGTGGTTGAGGTTGCCCTCTTCGTTCCGCTTGCGGATGTCCTCGGGGACCTTCGCGAAGATGCTGCGCAGTTCCTCGCGGAACGCCTCTTCCTCCGGACTGAACTTCAGGTGCATGGGTTCTTCTCTACTCCTGTCGGGGGTTGCCGGGTGTTCGGCGACACCGGTCGCGGACCGCCTACCTGGAAAGACCGGGAAGACCGCCGCTGACTAAGCGCTTGCTTAGTGATATGTTGCACTATGCCGCGCCGCGTGGGCGGTGTCAATCGGCAAGGTTGGCGCATGGTCGCCGAGCTAATTCGAGGAGGCGTACATGGTCTCGTCGACCGAACCGACGACCCGGGTGCAACCGGTCGCGGCCCGGCAACGACTCCTGCTCGCCGCCGTCGAGGCGTTCGCGGCGAAGGGCTTCAACGCCACGACGACCCGGGACATCGCCAACGGGGCGCAGATGAGTTCGGCCGCCGTCTACGTGCACTTCCGCTCCAAGGAGGAGCTCCTCTTCGAGCTCTCCGACGCCGGGCATCGAAGCATCCTCGACATGATCGACGAGGTCGATGATCCGGCGTCGTCGCCGGGTGACCGGCTGGCGACGGTCATCGGTGCGTTCACCGAGCATCATGCGCGCGAGCACGTCCGCGCTCGCGTCGTGAACTACGAACTGGCCTCGCTCGCGCCCGATCACCTCGAGACGGTCATGGAGCTGCGACGGGAGATCACCCGCCGGGTGCGGGCGATCGTCGATGCGGGTATCGAGAACGGCGACTTCGATGCTGCCGATTCGCAGGCCACCACCAACGCCATGCTGTCGATGGGTATCGACCTCGCGCGGTGGTATCGCGCCGAGAACTCGCTCCCGCCCGAGGAGATGGGGAAGTTCTACGCGCGGCTGGCCACCCGGATGGTGGGTCTGCGGGACCGGGACTAGCTGTACTGGCCCGTCGGTCAGGGTTCGCCGGCCGCCACCGGTTGTCGTGGGCCGGTGTCGCCGATCGTGGCGATGGCGCGGTCGGCTCTCGTGGCGGCACGACGCATGAGGAGGGCGAGTACCGCGCCGAACAGTGCGACCACCAGGACGTAGCCGACATAGCCGATGATCGTCGCGCGAAGACCGATGTGGGACAGGACAACCCCCGCGATCACCGCCGGCACGCTGAACGCGAGGTAGCTCGCGACGAACACCGACGAGAAGACCTGCCCGCGCTGGGCGGGCGGTGTCGCGGCGGTGATGTTGTCCATCGCGCTGAGGAAGGTCGCCGCCCATCCGGAACCGGCCACGATAGAACCGAGGATGTAGAGCGGCAGGGCCTCGGTCAGCACGCCGGACAGCGAGATCAGCACGCCCGCGGCGAGGGTCGGGTAGCCGACGGCCTGCTTGACCGTCGACGGCCGTCCCGTGATGACCAGGGACGTGATGGTCGCGCTGGCGAAGAACGTGAAGAGGATGAGTCCGGCCGCACCGTGGTTGGTGACGCCGAAGACCCGTGCGACAACGGATGATCCGAGCGACAGGTACAGCCCGCCGAGGGACCAGGTGGCCACCAGGGTGGGCACCGCGGCGAAGAACACGGGACGTACCTCACGGGGCACGCGAACCTGGGGGGCGAGGGTGACCGCGAGGTGGCGGCGTGAGCGGAATCCCTCGCGCTCGCGCGTCTCGGGGATGATGAGCAGAGCGGCGAGAAGCATCGCGAAGAAGCCGAGAATGATCTCGTAGACCAGGATTCGCGGCGCGGGCGCGTACTCGACGAGCAGGCCGGTGACACCGACGCCGGCGGCGAGCCCGAACGCCGGTGCGGCGCCGATGATCGTCGAGCCGAGGCGAGCGGTGGGCTGGAGGTCGACGGTGGTCGCGGTGAGGGTGCCCATCGCCGCGCCGGTGGCCAGGCCCTGGAGTGCGCGGGCGGCGAGAAGCGTGCCCACGTCCTGGGCCGCGACGAACAGCACCATGCTGGCGATCAGCAAGACGAGCGCGACGGCGAGCACCGGGCGTCGGCCGATGTGATCCGACAGCGATCCGACCGTCAGCAGGCTCATCAGCATCGTGACCACGTACACCGCGAAGACCAGGGTCAGCGTCAGCGACGAGAACCCCCAGAGCTCCTGGTAGATCGGGTAGAGCGGCGACGGCGCGGCGGAGGCGAAGAGGACCATCACGTAGGTGGCCGCGATCAGCCAGAACGCGCGGTGGGGATGTAGCGGTGCCATCTCGTCTCCTTAACGCAAACGCAGTTGCATTAAGCACGACGATAGGCAGGGATCGCTTCCAAAAGCAATTCGATTTGCAATAATGGTCGCATGGCTATGGGAAGCACAACGTCGCAGTCGGACTCCGCGGATGCGGCGCCGCGCGCGAGGCGGCCCGGTGGCCGGAGTGCGCGGGTGCAGTCGGCGGTCTATGCCGCGGTCGGCCAGCTCGTCGGCGCCGGACAACGCGACACGATGACCATTCCCGAGGTCGCCGACCTCGCCGGGGTCAACCCGACCAGCATCTACCGCAGGTGGGGGTCGATCGACGTGCTCCTGGGTGAGGTGGCGGTCGCCGCCCTGACGCAGGGCGAACCGCTTCCCGACACCGGGGTGCTGCGCGAGGACGTCGCGGAGTGGGCGCGCGTCATAGCCGCCGACATCGGCCGACCCAAGCGCCGGGCGTACCTGCGGGCGATGGTCGCGGCCCGCGACGACGTCGTCGAGGTGTGCCCGTGCTGGGAGATCCGCCGTGAGCAGGCGGAGGAGATGATCGCGCGGGCCCGCGCGCGTGGCGAGTCGGCGCCGTCGGTGCGGCAGCTGCTCGACCACGTGATCGCGCCGCTCTACCACCACGCGGTGTTCGGCCTGGCCGTCGACGATGCGTATGTCGCCGAGTTGATCGACGATGTCGTCTCGATGTTCTCCAGCCGCCCCGGAGACCCGCTTCCGGGCGATAGGGTCCGGGCATGAAGAAGGTTCACGCGTTCCGAGACGACGCACTCGGTGATCTGGACGCGGTCGGCATCGCCGCGGCAATCGCCTCCCGGGAGATCTCGGCAGCCGAGGCGGTCGAAGCGGCCCTCGCCAGGATCGACGCGGTCAATCCGCAGCTGAACGCGATCGCCTTCGACGACCGCGAACGGGCCCGGAAGCGTGCCGTCGACAACGACTTCCCGCTCGGGTCGTTCGGCGGCGTGCCGTCGATCATCAAGAACAACACCGACTTCGCGGGTCTCCCCACGTGTCATGGGTCGGCGGCGGTCGCTCCGAACCCGGCCGTGGCGAACGAGGCCTTCACCAACCAGTTCCTGGCGACGGGCGTCAACTTCGTCGGCGCGTCGAACATGCCGGCCTTCGGGCTGACCGCCACGACGGAGTATGTCGACCGCGAGCCGACGCGCAATCCGTGGGACACCGACCACTCCGCCGGCGGCTCGTCGGGTGGGTCCGCTGCGCTCGTGGCCGCGGGTGCCCTGCCGATCGCGCATGCCAACGACGGTGGCGGTTCGATCCGAATCCCCGCTGCCGCATGCGGTCTGGTCGGTCTCAAACCGACTCGGGGTCGCACCGCGTCGGCGAAACAGACCGAGGACGCCCCGATCGATCTCGTGTGCAACGGGATCGTGAGCCGTTCGGTGCGCGACACCGCCCGCTTCCTCGACGACTCCCAGGGTTTCCGTCCCGCGCCCGGCCTGCCGCCGGTGGGTCTCGTCGAGGGGCCCGGTACCAAGCGTCTGCGGATCGCACTGATCACCGAACCGATCACCGGCCAGCTGCTCGATCGCGACACCCAACGGTGCGTCACCGATGTCGCCGAGCTCGTCGAATCCCTCGGTCACCGAACGGAAATGGTGCCGTTGCCCGTCGATCGCGCCTACATCCGGCAGTTCATCGACTACTGGTCGCTGTTGGCGTTCGCGCTGGACCGTACCGGTAAGCGACTGCACGACAAGGGGTTCGACCGCAAGAAGCTGGACACGTTCACGCGCGGCCTGTCGCGGAACGCGCTGCGCCACTTCTATCGCATGCCGTCGTCGATCCGCGGACTCCGTCGCTCCACGGCCGCTTTCCGCTCGCTGCACGACCAGTTCGACGTGATCTTGTCGCCGACTCTCGCGCACCTACCTCCGGAGATCGGATACCTCGACCCGGGTGTCGATTTCGCCGAGGCGATGGATCGTCTGACCCGGTACGTCGCGTTCACGCCCGCCAACAACACGTCGGGAACCCCGGCCATCAGTCTGCCGCTGGGGCAGTCGACGTCGGGGCTGCCGGTCGGAATCCAGTTCTCGGCCGACCTCGGCGATGAGCGCACGCTGTTGGAGTTGGCGTTCGAGCTCGAGGCGGCCCGCCCGTTCGCGCGGATTCAGGACGCCTGAGCGTCGGTATCGCCCTCCGCTGACAAACCCACCCCTAATCGGCAAAATCACCACCTGGAAGGGTGGTGATTCTGCCGAAAAGGGGTGGGTCTGCCGGAAAGGCTAGTGCTGCACTGCCTTCTCCGCGCCGATGCCGGTGAGCGAGCGAACCTCCATCTCCGCATTGCGCTCGGGGGTGCCGGTGTCCGCCGGGCTGGTCAGCGTGCCGATGATGCCGAGGACGAAGGCGAGCGGGATCGAGACGATGCCGGGGTTGGCCAGCGGGAACCAGGCGAAGTCGGCGCCGGGGATCATCGCGGTCGACGAACCGGAGACGGCCGGCGAGAAGACGATCAGCACGATCGTGGAGATCAGGCCGCCGTACATGCTCCACAGGGCGCCGCGGGTGTTGAACCGCTTCCAGTAGAGCGAGTACACGATCGTCGGCAGGTTCGCCGCCGCGGCGATGGCGAAGGCCAGTGCCACGAGGAAGGCGATGTTCTGACCGTTGGCCAGGATGCCCAGGACGATGCCGAGGATGCCGAGCACGACGACGGTGTAGCGCGAGACGCGGACCTGGTCGTCCTCACTCACCCTGTTGCGCTTGATGACCGACGCGTAGATGTCGTGGGCGAAGGACGCCGACGCGGTGATCGCCAGACCGGCGACGACGGCGAGGATCGTGGCGAAGGCGACCGCCGAGATGATGCCGAGCAGCACCACGCCGCCGATCTCGAACGCCAGCAGCGGTGCCGCCGCATTCTGTCCGCCGGCGGCGGCGAGGATCTTGTCCGGACCGACCAGAGCGGCTGCGCCGTAACCCAGGACCAAGGTGAACAGGTAGAAGGCGCCGATGAGCGCGATCGCCCAGACCACCGACTTACGAGCCTCTTTCGCGGTCGGCACGGTGTAGAAACGCATCAGCACGTGCGGCAGGCCCGCGGTGCCGAGGACCAGCGCGATGGCCAGCGACAGGAAGTTGATCTTCGATTCCAGCGAACCGCCGTACTGGGCGCCGGGCGCGAGAACGTCACGGGCGGCCACCTTTTCGCTCGCCGAGCCGGAGATGGCGTCCTGGGCCGAGCCGAGGATCGAGGACAGGTTCATGCCGAATTTGGCGAGGACGATGAAGGTCATGATCGCCGCACCGCTGATGAGCAGTACCGCCTTGATGATCTGCACCCAGGTGGTGCCCTTCATGCCGCCGATGAGGACGTAGACGATCATCAGCGCCCCGACCACGGCGATCACGATCGACTGGCCCACGCGGCCCTCGATGTCGAGGAGCAGGGCGACGAGGCCACCGGCACCGGCCATCTGGGCGAGCAGGTAGAACAGCGAGACCGCCAAGGTCGAGATGGCCGCCGCGAGACGGACCGGCCGCTGCTTCAGGCGGAAACTGAGGACGTCGGCCATGGTGAACTTGCCGGTGTTGCGCAGCAATTCGGCGACGAGCAGCAGAGCCACCAGCCAGGCGACGAGGAAGCCGATGGAGTAGAGGAAGCCGTCGTAGCCGTAGACCGCGATGGCACCGGCGATACCAAGGAAGCTGGCGGCCGACAGGTAGTCGCCGGCGATGGCGATCCCGTTCTGCGGTCCGGAGAAGCCACGGCCGCCGGTGAAGAAGTCCGCGGCGGAGTTGTTGTTCTTGCTCGCCCGGATGACGATGTACATCGTGATCGCCACGAACGCGGCGAAGATCGCGATGTTGGCGGCCGGACTGCCGACAGTGGCGGCGAGCGTGGTGGTGTGTACGGAGGTGTTCACAGCGACGGTCCGCCTTCCATCTCGTTGCGGATGGCCTCGGCGCGCGGGTCGAGTTCGCGGTTCGCGAAGCGCACGTACAGGCCGGTGATGACGAACGTGGTCACGAACTGCAGCAGGCCGAGGATCAGGCCGACATTGATGTTGCCCCAGACCTGGATCGACATGAAGTCATGCGCGAAGGCGCCGAGGAGCACGTAGACCGCGTACCAGATCAGGAAGAACGCGGTCATCGGGAAGATGAACTTGCGCAGCCGTGCCTTCAGTTCCTGGAACTGAGGGCTGTTCTGCATCTCGATGAACTGCTCGCCCGTCGGCGCATGCGGTGGTGCCGCTGCTGGTTGGTCGATGTTCGACACACTGTCCTCCAAGGTGATGGTGCCACGGTGGTGGAGCCCCACGGTGATGGCTCTTCGGGGAACAGCCTGATTGAGGCCCAGATCACACCGCAATCGGGTGTCGTGGGTCACACGCCGAAGGTCGTCGTCTGTGCGACGGACGGTCGATCGGATCCGACGAACGGTGAACGGTCAGACGTCGCGTCGGTCCGTCTGCCGATCGGCGGGAGGCGTGTCGACGGTCCGACCGGGTAGACGGTCCACGCCCATCCCGACGCGTTCGGGAACGTGCATGCGTGCGAACGTCCGGGCGAGGTCGCCGGGCAGCCGTCGTCGGGTGGCGAGGCTGACCAGCACCATCGTGCCGAAAGCGAGCGGCACGGTGACCGCGCCCGGATAACCGGCCAGCGCGGCCGCCCATCCGCCGAGGACGTCGTCGTCGATCACCCCGGCGATGGCGAGCGACGCCGCCGAACCCGACGACAACCCGCCGACGACCAGACCGGCGATCGCACCGGTTGCGGTGAGACCTCGCCACCAGATCCCCAGCACGAGCAACGGACACAGCGTCGACGCCGCGACCGCGAACACCAGCCCGACGGTCCGGGACAGTTCGAGGGATCCCGCCGCCAGCGAGAGGGCGATCGGGATCGCCCCGCCGATGACCGCTGCGATGCGGAAGTCGCGGACGCGTCCGCGGAGGACGTCAGTCGCCAGCGCGCCGGCCACGGACACCAACAGGCCCGACGACGTGGCGAGGAAGGCTGCGATGGCGCCGGCTGCCACCAGGGCCGCGAGGATCTGTCCGGCCAGACCGCCGACCGCCGCGCTCGGAAGGAGCAGGACCGCGGCGTCGGAGGTGCCGGTGATCAGCAGTTCGGGTACATAGAGGCGCGCGAACACCCCGAGCAGGACGGGGAACAGATAGAACAGCGACAGCAGGGCGATCGCCGCGAGCGCCGTTCGGCGGGCCGTGCGGCCGTCCGGGTTGGTGTAGAAGCGCACCAGCACGTGCGGCAGACCCATCACGCCGAGGAAGGTCGCGAGGATCAGAGACAGCACCTGGAACAGCGGATGGCGGTCGCCGAAACCACCGCCGGGGGTGACCCAATCGTCGCCGTGCACCGGGGCGCCCGCGACCACCGGGGTGGCCGCCCCGGCATCGAGTTCGATCACCGAGCCGGCGGAGATGACGTGACCGCCCGGGGCCGGGATCGGCGCGTCGACCACGGGAGCGCCGTCGAGTGTGCCGGTGACGCGCACGCCTTTGGTCTCGGCGACGGTGACCGACACGTCGGTCGTGACGTCGACGGTGGTGGCGGTCGTGACCCGGGGTGGCGCGGGCTCACCCACGCGTGCCGGATCATTGGCGAATACCCCGATGAGCACCAGGGCGGGGATCGCGATCGCGGTCAGCTTGAGCCAGTACTGGAATGCCTGCACGAAGGTGATCGATCGCATCCCGCCACCGACGACGTTCACGATCACGATGAGCCCGACGCCGACCGCGCCGGTCCACACCGGCGCGCCGAGCAGGATGTTGAGAGTGAGTCCCGCGCCCTGGAACTGGGGGATGAGGTACAGCACGCAGACGACGACCACGACCACCATCGCGGTCTTGCGCACGGTGGTGGAGGAGAGCCGGAACTCGGCGAAGTCGGGCACGGTGTAGGCGCCGGAACGACGCAACGGTGCAGCGACGAACAGCAAAAGTCCGAGGTATCCGGCGGTGAAACCCACGGGGTACCACAGCGCGTCGGCCCCGTACTTCGCGACGAGACCGGCCACACCGAGAAACGATGCCGCCGAGAGGTATTCACCCGATACGGCAGCGGCGTTCCAGCGTGGGCCGACGGTGCGTGAGGCCACCAGGAAATCCGAGGTGGTCCGGGAGAGCCGGCCGCCCCACGCCCCGACCGCGATCGTCGCGATCGCCGCGGCGAACAGTCCCACCGCGGTCAGCACGTCGACGCCGGTCACGGCCCGCCCGGATCGCCGGGGTCGTCGTCGACGAGGTTCATGAAGTCGCGTTCGGCGTGTTCGGCCAGTCGCACGTACAGGAGTCCGGTCAGGTACAGCACGGGATAGGCGAGGAGTCCGAGCACGATCCAGGTGATCCGGATACCGAAGATCGTCGTCTCGGCCAAGCTCGGGAACAGTACGGCGAGGAGGGGGATCGCCACCACGACGACGAGGAGGCTCCCGCCGAGGCGCAACGCCAGCCCGAGCTGAGCCCGCATCAGCCCGCGCACCAGCGCGTCGCCGACCTCGGTCTGCTCCTGGACCTCCACGCGGGTGCGGACCATCCGGGCGCCGCGCCGCGACGCGAGGACCACCCGTTCACGCTGCGGAGGGTTCTCAGACATCGCCGCGACCGGTGGGGGAGCGGTACTGGCGCAACGGGTCTCGGATGAGCCGGTCCTTCAGGTCGCGGACTTGACGACGGCTGACCGGCAGTTCCACCGCCTCCGATGCCCCGTTCGCGCGGATGCTGACGAGTGTGCCGCTGCCGCTGCTCCGCAGTCCGGTGACCATGGGCAAGGCCACCAGGTAGGAACGGTGGACACGTGCGAATCCCTTGTCCTGCCAGCGTGATTCGAGGGTCGACAGCGGGATTCGGACCAGGTGGGCGCCGGACTCGGCGTGGAGCCGGGCGTAATCGCCGACCGCCTCGACCCAGGAGATCGAATCACGCCGGACCAGCGAGGTCACCCCACTCATCTCGACCGGGATCACGTCGTCGGAGCCGGTGCGCGGCTCACCCTGGGTGGCGGGGGTGGGAGTCGTCTCGGCGGGCTGCGTACGGGCGTCGAGGCCGGCGCGGACGCGTGCGATCGCCTGGGCGAGTCGTTCCTCGCGGAGCGGTTTCAGCAGATAGTCGATGGCGCCGACCTCGAAGGCGTCGACCGCCTTGTCCTCGTGAGCGGTGACGAACACGATCACCGGGGGCTGGGCGTACTTGGCGAGGACGCCGGCGAGTTCGAGTCCCGACAGTCCCGGCATGTTGATGTCGAGGAAGATCGCGTCGACCCGGCGGGAGTTGAGTTCGCGGAGCGCGCCGGTCGCATCCGTCGCGGTGTGGACCTCGGCGACATCATCCTGCCGGTCCAGGAGGTAACGGAGTTCGTCGAGAGCCGGGGATTCGTCGTCGACGGCGAGCACCACCAGCCCGGACATCCATCACCTCCCGACCGACTGCGCCTGACGTCCGACGACGGACACGAGGATCGTACCGCGTGGTCCGCATCACAGATCGGAACCGCCTGCAACGTCTGGCGGCGACTCGCTCGAGAACCGGCGAACGGTCTGCTAGGCGCGGATGCCGGCCCGGAACTTCGGTACCCGCATGCCCACCTTGGTGCCCGCGCCGACGGCCGTCTCGACCACCAGTCCGTAGTCGTTGCCGAAGGCGGCGCGGAGACGGTGATCGACGTTGGTGAGCCCGACATGGGCGCCCTCGCTGTGGTCCAACGCGTCGAGCGCACCGCTGCGCAGGAGTTCGGGGTCCATGCCGACGCCGTCGTCCTCGACGGTGATGACGCAGTCGGTGCCCTCGTCGGCCGCGGTGATCTTGATGGTGCCGCCGCCCTTCGACGCGAGTCCGTGACGGACCGCGTTCTCCACCAGCGGCTGGAGTGCGAGGAACGGTACGACGACGTTCAGGACCTCCGGCGCGACATGAAGTTTCACGTCGAGTGAGTTGCCGAACCGGGCCCGTTCGAGGGTGAGGTAGCGGTCGATGTTGCGCAGTTCGTCTGCCAGGACGGTGTATTCGCCGCTCGCGCGGAACGAGTAGCGGGTGAAGTCGGCGAAGTCGAGCACGAGTTCACGGGCGCGGTCGGGGTCGGTGCGGACGAACGAGGCGATCGTGTTGAGGGCGTTGTAGATGAAGTGCGGGCTGATCTGCGCGCGAAGAGCGAGCACCTCGGCCCGGTCGAGGCGGGCGCGGGACGCGTCGAGCTCGGCCAACTCGATCTGGCTCGACACGTAGCGGGCAACCTCGGCGACGGCACCGAGCATGCCCGGACCCGGACGACGGGTCGTGGCGACGACGAGGACACCCACGTTGACGTCGCTGGCGACGAGTGGCTGCGCGATGAGGGCTCGCACCGGTGACTCCGCGCCGCACGGGTCGGACACCAGGACACGACGCTGATCGCCGGTGGCCGACGCGGCGGCACGGGCGGCCTCGCGCAGCATGTCGGCATCCCAGATCGCATCGTCGTCCGGGTCGTGGGCGAGACGACGCGGCTCGTCGTCGAACAGGGCGACGGCCTCTGCCGAGGTCAGCGTGCGCAGGTGGGGGAGAGCTTCGCGCGCCGAGTCCTCGGAGAGCCCGGTGCGCAGCGATCGCGCCGCCAGCGACGCCGTGTGCAGCGCCATGTGCACCGCGCGTTCGGTGGGTGTGGTGACCTGGCGGCGCGTCCGGACCAGCACGACGAGGCCGAGAACCATGATCAGCAGCAGGATCGACCCGACGATCGCGACTTCGCTCGACATGGCGCCTCAGCTCCGGATGCCGGTCGCGGTGCCGCGCGAGGCCGCGGTGGTCGACACGGCGAGGTCGATGAGGCGGTAGCGGTCGGCGTGCCACTTCTCCGGCGGCAGGTGGCCGTGGATGTCGAGTTCGGTGACGCCGTGTGCCGTCGCCAGCAACAGTGCGGCGTGGTGCCGGGCCGCATCCCGCTCGGCGTCGGGGCCGATGACGCGGCCCACCAGGTTCATCAGGCCGTCCTGGGCTCGGGCGGTCGCCGGGATGGCGGGTGCGCCCGCCGGGGTCGCGAACATGAGGCGATACAGGTGCGGGCGTCCGACGCCGAGGTCGGACAGGGCGCGCAGAGCGGTGCGGAGTGCGTCCTCGGGGTGGAGTCCGGCGTCGGCGACGATGGCGTCGAGCCCGCCGGCGACGACCTCCCACGCCTGGCTCGCCAGCGCGGCGAGCAGTGCGTCCTTGTCGGCGAAGTGCCGGTAGGGGGCCGACCGTGAAACGCCCGCGCCGTTGCCGACCTCGCGCAGCGTGACCGCTTCTGGGCCTCCGGTGTCGAGGAGCGCTGCGGCGGCATCGAGGAGCGCCCGGCGCGTCTGGGCCGCGCTCTCGGCTCGGGTGGGCATGCCCACACCATAGTTGACATTGTCAACCGAAAGGGCTTGTCTTGAGTTGACAATGTCAACTGAAATGGGAGCCGCGATGGACTCGACGCAGATCGACTCGAACCCCTGGACGCTCGTGATGACCGGGGCGACCCGCGGTATCGGGCGCGTCGCCGCACGGCACGTCCTGGCGGAAGCGCCCGACTGCCATCTCGTCCTCCTCGCCCGCGGCGGCGGGCCGACCGGATTCGCCGACGACTTCGGTGACGTCGGCGGCCGACTGACCATCGTCGACGCCGACCTCGCCGACATGCGCAGCACGCGTTCGGCCGCTGCGGCCATCGGATGGCTGCTCGACGATGCGACGCTGCCGCCGCTCCGAGGCCTCGCCGGCAATGCCGGCATCCAGTTCGTCGACGACCAGCACACGACTGCGGACGGTCTCGAGGCGACGTTCGCGGTGAACGTGCTCGCCGAACATGTGCTGATCGGCGATCTGGCCGACCGCTTCACCCGCGGCTCACGGATCACGATCACCGTGAGTGACACGCATTTCGGGGATCTGCGGCACAACCTCGGGATGGTTCCCGCGCCGCGGTGGATGTCCCCGGCGCAACTGGCGCGGCCGGGCGCCTTCGGCGGCGCGCCCCCCGCGTCCGGGCGAACCGCGTACTCGACGAGCAAGCTCGCGGCCGTCCACCTCGTCCACGAGTGGTCGCGCCGATTGCCCGACGGCGTCGAGATCGTCTCCTACAACCCGGCTTACGTGCCGGGGACGGATCTGACACGGGACGCCGGGGTGGTGGAGCGCTTCGCGAACCGCCGGATGCTTCCGGTCTTCGCGCTCATGGGACTTCTCGATCGGGTGCCGGTCGCGGGACGGCGTCTCGGCGATGCAATCCTCGGCACGTCGTCCGCGGAATCGGGGGCCTACCTCGACCGTGGACGAGTCGCCGCATCATCGGCCGAGAGTTACGACCGGGCAAGGGAACTCGAACTGTGGGAGTTCCTCGAGGCGAAGCGCGTCACGCTCGGCAACGTTCAGTAGGTGGCCCACTCGCCCTGTGCGTACCGCAGGATGCGCGGGTCCATCAGAGTGGACGGCGGAAGGTCGAGTGGTTGCCGATCGAGGGGGAAGACAGTGGCTGCCGTCAACTGTTCCGCACTCAGGAAACGTAGTGGTCCAGGCGCGTTCATCGTCGGGCTGAGGGGTCCTCGGGTGCTCGCGAGGTGAAAACCCCAGTCGCCGAAGGCCGGGACGTCGACGTGGTACGGCGTCGCCGGAAGTCCGGCCTCGCGCATGGTGGAGGCGATGCACCAGAACGACTTCGGTGCGAAGTACGGCGAGCCCGCCTGCACCACGACGCGGCCGTTGTCGGCCAGGTGCGCTCGGACGAGGGCGTAGAACTCGGTGGAGTACAGCTTCGCGGTGGCGGAGTCGTCCGGATCGGGCATGTCGACGATGATCACGTCGAAGCGACGGTCGGTCTGGCGCAACCAGGTGAACGCGTCGGCGGTCACCACCTGTGCCCGTCGGTCGGTCATCGATCCCTGGTTGAGGGATGTCAGGCGCGGGTCTGTCCGGGCGAGGCGGATCATCTCCGGGTCGAGTTCGACGAGCGTCACGTCCCGCGCATCGGGGTATCGGAGTACCTCGCGCAGCGCGAGGCCGTCCCCGCCGCCGAGAACGAGCACCGACGAGTGCGCACCCGACATCGCCGGATGGACGAGCGTCTCGTGATAGCGGTGCTCGTCGATCGAGGAGAACTGCAGGTCGCCGTTGAGGTAGAGGCGGGTGTCGGGGCCTGTGCCGGTGGACTTCTCGGTGATCACGATGTCCTGGTAGGCGCTGCGGGCGGCCGCGACGATCGGGTCGCGGTAGAGCGCCTGCCGCGCCGTCACCTCGAACCGGGCAGACAACAGCAGGCCGGCCACGAGCGCCGCGACCACCGCCAGCGCTCCGGCGGACAGCAGGACGAGGTGGCTGCGGCTCAACGACTTCCGGAAGATGACGAAGACCAGGAAGCAGCCGGCCGCAGCATTGACCAGTCCCACCACGAGCGCGCCCCGCAACTGGCCGAACAACGGCAACAACAGGAACGGGAAGCAGAGGCCGCCGATCAGCGCGCCGATGTAGTCGACGGCGAACATGTCCGCGACCGCGGCGCCCGGTTCCTGCCGTCGAATCCGTTGGAGCAGGACCATCAGCAACGGGATCTCCGCCCCGATGAGGACACCCAGGAGGAAGGCGACGACGATGAGGGCCGGGGTGTAGAGCTCCAGGTAGGCGAAAGCGGCGTAGAGCGCCATCACCGACAGGCCGCCCAGGAGCGCCAGCAACAGTTCGATGACCGCGAACGCGGTGACCGAATGGGGTTGCAGTGGCTTCGCGGCGAGTGAGCCGGCACCCATCGCGAAGACCATCACCGCGAGGACGATCGACGCTTGTGTCGCGGTGTTGCCGATCAGGAAGGAACCCAGGGAGACCAGCGCCAGTTCGTACACCAGACCGCAGGCGGCGCAGACGAACACCACGGCCAGCAGCGCGGACCGGGCGAAGCGTGGTCGCGCGGAGAGCGGTTCGGTCGTGGTGTCCGTGAGTGTCACAGGAAGACGGTCGTCACAGGATGGAAGCGGCGATGATGATGGCCACCCCGATGTGCGCGATGCCCTGCACCCACACCGCCGGATGGCTTTCCGGCTGCACGAGGATCTCGCCGAGTTTGCCGGGGGTGAGCGCGTCGATGACCAGGAAGGTCACCCCCATCACGACCAGGCCGATCGCCGAGTAGACCACCGTGTAGGTGAGTCCCTCGAGCAGGCGGCCCTCGCTGGCGACGATGGCTGCCGTGACGATGATCGCGACCGCGAAGAGGTTGGCGCCGACCAGGATTCCGGCATTGCGGTTGCGTTCGGACCAGACCTGTTGACGCAGCTTCCCCGGCGTCAGCAGGTCGACGATCGCGAAGGACACGATCATCAGGATCACTCCGACACCCGCGTAGGCACCTGCGGCGTAGGCGTTCTCGGTCATGTCAGCGAGCATGGTCATCTCCGTGGGTTCGGTCGAACGGGATCGGTCGCAGGGACAGGGGGCCGGGTCCGGTCGTCATTTACCGCCACCTCCACTGCCGCCGCCGCGATTGCTGCTCCCGCTGCCGGAATAGCCCGGCATCGGAACCCAGAAGGCGCCGACGTAGTTGTGGTACCGGTTGTAGCCCGACCGGTAGTCGCGGCTCAGCATCACACGGGTCTGGTTGGCGGCGTACGGGAAGAGTGCGACCAGGTAGTCGGGGTACTGGAGGAACTGGGTGCCCGCGACATTGCCCGTTCCGGAGGCGCCGGCGCGCTGGTCGGTGGGGCGCTCGGCGTCGCGGATCTCCGCGGCCACCTCGGCGGGCGTGCCCTCGGCCACGTAGGCGTCCACATCCCCTTCGTCGAGGCCGGTGTTGCGCTCGTAGTTCTGCGCGATGTGATCGCGTGCCGAACCGCCCAGTCCGTCGCCGCGCAGGGCTCGGGCGCCGCACGCGCCGAGCAACGCGAAAATCGTGATCACCACGATGACGCCGATGATGATGTTGCGGATCCGGTTGAGGCGGCGGCGCGGATCGGGCGCCGGTTCGTCCGGGGACGGGGGTGGGTGGTTGCCGGGCGGCGGGTAGGTCATGCGGTTGCCGCCCCGCGGTGGATCACGCTGGTCGTGATGACCACCTCACCGGCCTGCGGGTAGGTGTGCCAGGTGTGCCACGAGATCGAGTCCGCCGACAGGTCGGAGACGATGGCGGTCACCGCGTGGGGATCGCCGGGAAAGACACCCATCACGCTCGGATTCCCCGCCGCCATCTGTTCGGTGACGCGGACGCCGAGTTGCTCGACGAGCGCGGCCAATCGGTCGTCGTCGGCCCGTTCGATCCGGGAGCTGAAGAGGTAGCCGCTGTCCTGGAGGCTCTTCGGCAGGGCCGAGGTCACCTCGGGCAGACATGCGACGGTCTCGCAGATGCGTTGCGCGCCGTCGTCGACGACGACCTGATGGCTGGCACCGAGCAGGCGGACCGACACCGTGATGCCGTCGATCTCCCCGTCCTCCCGGGCCAGGGGCTCCTGGAGCGGGGCGTCGAGCGAGAAGCCGAGCTGAGCGGCACTCGTGTCGGCGTACGCGACGGGGAGTCGAGTGACGGACGCACTGAGTTCGCCGGGCTGTTCTGACATGTGTCTCGCAGTCCTTCGTCGCTCAGGTGGTCTGATCGGTGGGGTTGCTGGGGAAGATCCGGTAATCGGCCCGGGTGAGGAGTTCGCCGCGCGCGCATTCCCACCCGCTGCCGTAGTCCTCGAAGGACAAGCGGTCCTCGCCGGCCTGATAGTCGTGGTAGGCCATCCGGCCGGATGTCGCGACCCCGGTCGTGCCCGCCGAGGTGAACCGGGCGTTGCCGGCCTCCTCGGAGTGATAGCGACGGCCGTCGACCTCGACCGTGTCGGGCCCGGGTTCGGAGACGACGCCGGACAGTTCGTGCCACAGCACTACCTCCAGGTCGGGATCGTCCTCGACCGAGATCCACGCCTTGGTGCCGAGCCCGGTGTCGAGGAAGTTCTCGGTCCAGGTGTAGCCGTCCTGGGTCAGCCGCAGCGTGCCGCGGACCGCGTAGGTCTCTCCGCGCAGCTCGACGAGGTCGCCGGGCTTCAGCTGCCGCGGATCGCCGTAGACCGAGTCGTCGTCGGCCGAGGAGAACGGGTCCCCGGGCCGGTAGGTGCGGTTGCGCAGGGCATCGGCCTCGGCCTGTCGGGCCCGGCGGTTGCCCAGAAAGTTGAAGATGACGACCACCGCGATGATCGCGAGCAGTGCCACGACGATGATCAGCAGGAACTCCACTCCGCCGACCCTATCCGGATCCCGGGAGACCGTCAGCCCGCTTCGGCGAGCCGAATGACGCCGCTACCACTCCGCCCGCGCGTCGACGCCGCGCAGGAGCTCGATGACCGGGGCGAACTGCTCGAGCACCGGTTCGAGGACCGTGAGGTAACTGATCCCGGTGGTCTCGCGGAGTTCGACGAGCCGGTCGGCGATGTCGGCGGCGGTGCCGATGAGGATCGACGGCAGATCGAGAAACTCCTGCGGACTCATCGACAGCTCCCACTTCTCGATGTTCTTCGCGGCGACGCCGGTCGCGTCGTCGGTGACCTCGACGATCTGCATCAGCAGGTTCCACTCGATGGTCCCGGCGCGGTCGCCGGCCGCGGCCCGGGCGAATGCGACGCGTTCGGCGAAGTCGTCCGCCGACAGCGGCTCGAGGTCGCCGTCGCGACCCGTGCGTGCCGCGGTGAACCCGACGATGTCGGCGTGCTCGGCGGCCATCCGGAGCACGCGGTCGCCGTTCCCCCCGAGGAGCAGCGGTACGCGCTCCTGCACCGGACGCGGGGTGTGGTCGGGGTCGGTCAGCAGCGACATCGTCCGCGCCACGGTGTCGCCCAGATGGTCGACCCGGCGACCCGCCGGCAGGAATTCGATTCCCGCCGACTCGAACTCCTCCTTGACGTAGCCGGTGCCCAATCCGAGCTCGACGCGACCGTGGGACAGCTGGTCGACGGTCGCGACGTCGCGGGCGAGCAGCGTGGGGTTGGTGAACGCGGCGTTGAGGACGAAAGGGCCCACTCGGAGGCGCTCGGTCGCGGCGGCAGCCGTCGCGAGTGCAGGCCAGGGGCTCGGGATGCCCAGGTGATCGGGGACCAGCAGGACATCGAAGCCGAGCTCCTCGACGTGCTGCGCTCGTCGCTGCCACGACGCGCCGCTGTCCACCGCGAGCATGTCGACCCCGAACCGGAACGCCCTGGACGCGAGAGACATGTCCACAACCTAACCGGGGCCGCGACGGCCGGCCGGGTGAATGCGGTGGCGTCGGGCCCGCCGCAACCTTGCACTCGGCAGGGGCGAGTGCTAAAACGGACGTTGGCACTCGCGAGCTGTGAGTGCCAGGTCGGGACGGTGAGATCGGTACCGAATGACACACCGGTCGTCCGTCGCGGGCACCGAGTCCGGCCATACGAACCTAGTGTCACCCCCTTCGGAGGATCACTTACCCATGGCCAAGCAAATCGCGTTCGACGAAGAGGCCCGTCGCGGCCTCGAGCGGGGCCTCAACAGCCTCGCCGACGCCGTCAAGGTGACGTTGGGACCCAAGGGTCGCAACGTCGTTCTGGAGAAGAAGTGGGGCGCCCCCACGATCACCAACGATGGTGTTTCCATCGCCAAGGAGATCGAGCTGGAGGATCCCTACGAGAAGATCGGCGCCGAGCTGGTCAAGGAAGTCGCCAAGAAGACCGACGACGTCGCGGGCGACGGCACCACCACCGCCACCGTGCTGGCCCAGGCTCTCGTCCGTGAGGGTCTGCGCAACGTCGCTGCCGGCGCCAACCCGCTGGGTCTGAAGCGCGGCATCGAGAAGGCCGTCGAGGCCGTCACCGAGTCGCTGCTGAAGAGCGCCAAGGAGGTCGAGACCAAGGAGCAGATCGCTGCCACCGCCGGTATCTCGGCCGGCGACCCCTCGATCGGCGAGCTCATCGCCGAGGCGATGGACAAGGTCGGCAAGGAAGGCGTCATCACGGTCGAGGAGTCCAACACCTTCGGCCTGCAGCTCGAGCTCACCGAGGGCATGCGCTTCGACAAGGGCTACATCTCGGGCTACTTCGTCACCGACGCCGACCGTCAGGAAGCCGTCCTCGACGACCCGTACATCCTGCTGGTCTCGGGCAAGGTCTCGACCATCAAGGACCTGCTGCCGCTGCTGGAGAAGGTCATCCAGGCCGGCAAGCCGCTGCTGATCATCGCCGAGGACGTCGAGGGCGAAGCCCTCTCGACCCTGGTCGTCAACAAGCTCAAGGGCACCTTCAAGTCCGTCGCCGTCAAGGCTCCGGGCTTCGGTGACCGCCGCAAGGCCATGCTGGCCGACATCGCCATCCTCACCGGTGGCGAGGTCATCAGCGAAGAGGTCGGTCTCTCGCTGGAGAGCGCCGGCGTCGAGCTGCTCGGTACCGCTCGCAAGGTCGTCGTCACCAAGGACGAGACCACCATCGTCGAGGGCGCGGGCGACCCCGACGCCATCGCCGGTCGCGTGGCCCAGATCCGTGGCGAGATCGAGAACAGCGACTCCGACTACGACCGTGAGAAGCTGCAGGAGCGTCTGGCCAAGCTGGCCGGCGGTGTTGCGGTCATCAAGGCCGGCGCGGCCACCGAGGTCGAGCTCAAGGAGCGCAAGCACCGCATCGAGGACGCCGTGCGCAACGCCAAGGCTGCCGTCGAAGAGGGCATCGTCGCCGGTGGTGGCGTGGCCCTGCTGCAGTCGGAGCCGGCCATCGACGCACTCTCGCTCGAGGGTGACGAGGCCACCGGCGCCAACATCGTCCGCGTCGCTCTCTCGGCTCCGGCCAAGCAGATCGCCGTCAACGCCGGCCTCGAGCCGGGCGTCGTCGCCGACAAGGTCCTGAACTCGCCCACCGGCACCGGCCTCAACGCCGCCACCGGTGAGTACGAGGACCTGCTGGCCGCCGGCATCAACGACCCGGTGAAGGTCACCCGCTCGGCGCTGCAGAACGCAGCCTCGATCGCGGCTCTGTTCCTCACCACCGAGGCCGTCGTCGCCGACAAGCCCGAGAAGAACGCTGCTCCGGCGATGCCGGGTGGCGACGAGATGGGCGGCATGGGCTTCTGAGCCTGAGCTCTCCACCTCGGAGCGACACGCTCTGACATCTCAACGGGACCGGCCCACTCCTTCGGGAGTGGGCCGGTTCTGTTGTCTCTCAACCGCTTTCTCCAAACCTGCCGGGAGCGCCCGGAATGCGGCGCGGTCGAAGGGAGTTGAAGACGGCATGGCCTCTCCCATCACAGTCGACATCGGGTCCGACATCGCGTGTCCCTGGTGCTTCATCGGGAAGCGGCGCTTCGAGGCGGGTCTCGCCGGGTTCGCCGGCCGCGACGACGTCGAGGTGACCTATCGCAGCTTCGAACTCGCCCCCGACACGCCCGTCGACTTCGAGGGCTCGGAGATCGAGTTCCTCGTGCGGCACAAGGGGATGCCCGCCGCGCAGGTCGAGGGGATGCTCGAGCAGGTCCGCGGGATCGCGGCCGACGCCGGGCTCGACTACGACTTCGACCGCCTCCAGCACACCAAGACCCTGAAGGCCCATGAGGCGCTGCACTTCGCGCGAGCCCACGGGCGCCAGCTCGAGCTGGCGGAACGACTGTTCCAGGCGTACTTCGAGCAGGGCCGGCACGTCGGCCGTCCCGCCGAGATCGCGGACCTGGCCGCCGAGGTCGGGCTGGACCGCGACGCGGTGCTGGCCGCTCTGGAGTCCGGTGACCATGCCGACGCGGTCGCCGCGGACATCGAGCAGGCGCGGGCCTACGGGATCAGCGGCGTTCCGTTCTACGTCTTCAACGGCAAGTACGGGGTGTCCGGCGCTCAGCCCGCCGAGACCTTCACCCAGGTCCTGGAAAAGGTCCACGCGGACTGATCGTGTGTGGACCGCCGGGCTCCGCGGGTAAGGCTGCGTGATGCAGACGTTCCTGCCGTACCCGGACTTCCGGCGATCCGCCGAGGCCCTCGACCCCACGCGGCTCGGCAAGCAGCGCGTGGAGACACTACAGATCCTGCGTGCACTCGAGCTGTACGACTACGGCTGGGGCAACCATCCCGCGGTCACCATGTGGCGTGGGCACACTCCCGCCCTCGTCTCCTACGGCCTCGCCTTCGTCGACGTCTGGCTACGTGGGGGACGCGCGGACACCACGGCCGCGATGATCGCCGAGTTCGCTCCGGAGGCGGTGGGCGTGTCCCAGTCGGATCTCGCCGACGCCGGTCTCATGCCTCCGTGGCTGGGCGACGATCGTCTTCATCGCAGCCACCGTTCGGCGTTTTCTGCGCAAGGACCCGGACTTCTACGTCGCCGAATTCGGCGACGTCCCCGATAACCTCCCGTACTTCTGGCCGGGACCTCCCGCGACGGTTCCCGACCTGGACGACCGGGGCCGAACGGTATGGATCATCCGGGCTTCGTCGACGGAGCAGTACGACGAATTCCGCCGCCGCGACATCGTCGGTCTCGGCGCGGAGTCCGGCATCGACTCCGATGCCGCGATGGCGACCTCAGATGGTCTGCGCGCCCTGCTCAAGGAGTGCAGCCCGGGACGACGGCCGGGCAAGGACCTCCGCGTCCTCGCGTCTTTCGTCGACGACCTGACCCCCGGTGACGAGGTGGCGGTCGTCGATCCCGACGACCCCGAGATCCTTCGGCTCGGGGAGATCGAGGGTGACTACGAATTCACGAGGCGGGGAAAGACTCTCGCACCGCATCGGCGGCGCGTCCGGTGGACCGGCACATTGGCACGTGCGTCCGTGTTGCCTCCCGCACTCCTGCAGAACCCGCGGACGATGTTCCCGGTGCCGGTCGAGACCGAATAGACAGGCCGGACCGGGAAGCGTGGTCCGTTTGGGTGAATTCGGCGGCTTGTCATAGCGAACCGGCGATTGCAGAACGCTATTACGTGGTGGTCGACCCTCCAATTCGTGTCCCGTCCCCGACATAAAGCGGACGCATCCGACGATGTTGAGTATCGTCCGACGTATCCGGATCGATTCCTATTCGTTCGTATTCCGTTGTCGAGACCGAGGCGCGGTTGAAGTCAGTTGAAGGGACACTGATGTCTGCTGTTGGCGGTGACCGCCACCGACGCCTGACCGTTGCGCTGGTCTCTGTCTTGACAACCGTTGCCGCCCTTGCCATCCCGTCGACGGCTTCGGCTGATGACGGGGTGCATGCGGCCCGTGTCGAGCGGCTGGCCGACGCCGTCGCGCAAGGTCGTGTCCTCGACCTCGCCGTACATTCGGCATCGATGAGACGTGACGTCCCGGTCCGCGTGCTGGTCCCTGCGGACAGGTCGAAACCGCGACCCACGCTCTATTTGCTGAATGGCGCCGGTGGCGGCGAGGGAAACGGGCATTGGTTCGAGCAGACCGATATCGTCGACTTCGTCGATGACAAGAATGTCAACGTCGTCGTCCCCATGCGCGGTGCGTACAGCTATTACACCGATTGGGTGAATGTGGACCCGGTCCTCGGCCGCAACAAATGGACGACTTTCCTGACCAAGGAACTCCCGCCGGTCATCGACGGCGAACTCAACACCACCGGGGTCAACGCCATCGCGGGTATCTCGATGGCGGGAACCTCGGCGCTGAGCCTTGCCGAAGCCGCTCCCGATCTCTACACCGCGGTCGCGTCGTACAGCGGCTGCGCGGAAACGAGCACCGACGTCGGCCGGCTGGCGATCCAGGCGGTGGTCGAACTCCGCGGTGGCGGTGACGTGACCAACATCTGGGGGCCGATCGGGTCGCCGGCGTGGCGAGAGCACGATCCGGTGGTCAATGCCGGCAAGCTCCGCGGGAAGTCGATCTACATCAGCTCGGGTACCGGCCTGCCCGGCCCGCACGACCGGCTCACCGGTGCGGGGATCGGCGGCGACACCGTCATCTACGCCGATCAGATCGCGGTGGGCGGTGTCATCGAGGCGGCGACGCATCACTGCACGCGCAACCTCGAGCGCCGGCTCGATCAACTCGGCATCCCGGCGACGATCGACTACGAACCCGGGACGCACTCCTGGCCGTACTGGCAGGACCAACTGGCCAAGTCGTGGCCGACGCTCGACCGCGCGCTGAGTCGTTGACCGCGGCGTGATCGGCCGCCGGTCGCCCGCTTTCCGCGCCGATCTGCCACGATGAGTCGCGTGACGACACCCGGTGCACCGAGCCCGATCGGCAGCCTGCCGAATCTGCGTGACCTGGGCGGCTGGCGGACCGGCGACGGGCGAGTGGTGCGCTCCGGGACGCTGTTCCGGTCGACGGACTTCTCCTCACTCGCCGACCCCGACCTCGCCGCGCTCGCGGGCCTCGGGCTCCGGACCGTGTACGACCTCCGGTCGGTGCATGAGCGGGAGGCCATCCCGGACCCGGCACTGCCCGGCGCCACCGGGATCGGCCTCGATGTGCTCGCCGATGCCCAGATGTCGATTCCGGCCAACATCGGTGCCGTGCTCGCCGATCCGGTGGCGGTCGCCCAGGCCGGTCAGATGCTGGCCGGCGGCAAGGCGCGCGAGATGATCTCCGGTACCTACCGCGAGATGATCACCCTGCCCAGTGCCATCGAGGCCTATTCGGAGTTCTACCGCGGACTGCTCGGCGACGCGCCCAGTCCGATCCTCTTCCACTGCACGACCGGCAAGGATCGCACCGGCTGGGCTGCAGCCGCGTTCCTGACGCTCGTCGGGGTGGGCGAAGCGGACGTCTACCGTGACTACCTGCTGACCAACGAGCGGCTCATCCCGGCGCTGAAGCACATCTTCGACGGCTTCGCGGCAGCAGGCGGCGACCCGCAGCTCCTGGTCGGCGTACTCGGCGTCGATGCGGGATATCTGGATGCCGCGTTCGACGAGGTGCACAGCAGGTTCGGCGGGATCGAAGGGTACTTCGTCGAGGCGCTCGGGATCGGTCCGGGCGAGCAGGAGAAGATCCGCGAGCGGTTCCTCGTCGAAAGCTGACTGGCACTCTGGCGTGCCGAGCTATGTATAGTTGCATAGACCACTCGGGCCCAGATGAAGGAGCAGGTCATGGCGCCGCATTCCGCCGAATCCGTCATCTCCGGATCGGAGGCGCGCGGTCCGCGTGAACGGATGATCGTCCATGCCGCGGACCTGATCGGACGTGATGGTGTCGCCGCGACCTCGATCGGCGACGTGATCACCGCGAGCGCGGCGCCCCGCGGGTCCATCTACCATCACTTTCCCGGTGGCAAGACACAACTCATGACCGAGGCCGTCCGCTACGCAGGCGATTTCATCGCCGAACGACTCGCGCGCCGGGCGACGCTCACACCGGCCGAGACGGTCCGCGAGATCGGCGACGTCTGGCGGCGGATGCTGGTCAACACCGATTATCAGTTCGGCTGCCCGGTCATCGCGGGCGGTCTGGCGCGACGCGGTGAACCCGAGGTCGCCGATGCCGCGGCCGAGATCCTCCGCCGCTGGGCCGATCTCATCACCGCCCGGCTCGTCGTCGACGGCGTGGACAGCGAACGCGCCGACTCGCTGGCCAATCTCGTCGTCGCCGCCATCGAGGGTGCCGTCGCGCTCTGCCAGACTCAGCGCAGCGTCGAGCCGCTCGACCGCGTCATCACCGAACTGGCCGCTCTCTGCGACGCCGCGGTCTATCGGCAGTGACGCCGGCCGGCGCCGCCTGAGGCTTCGAACCCGCAGGACCTGGTCCTGGTCATCTGTTCACCGTTGGTTTGGGAAGGGCTCCGTAGTAGGTTCACGGTGGCGCTACCGCGGTGGTATACGCCGTGAGAACGACGCTGGGCCGAGTTCGGGAGGAGATACGATGACGCCGGTCTTCCGGCACGAGCTGGGCTCGGACTTCGACCGCCTCCATCCCAACGTCGCATGGCGTTACGGCATCGATTCCACCTCCGGTGTCGCGCAGATCTGTCACGGGATGTACGAGTCGGTGTACGTGTCCTCGGCGCTCCCCCCGCCGGCTCTCTGGCACTACGCCAAACGGAATGCGCTGCCGTCCAAGACCAGCCGGATGGTTCCGTTCACCCAGGCCTACTACTGCTACACCGACGAGCTGGAGCGGGAATCCCTGGCTGTACTGCGGACCTTCCAGTACACGACCGGTCCGCGCAAGCTCAACTCGCTGCTCGTCGCGGGACGCACCGGGCTCGTCGACTACTTCGGCGACGGACCCGAGTTCCTGTATCCGATCGAGCCCTCGGTGACCCCGGGCGGCGAACTGCTTCTCGAGAGCGGACCGATGCGCTGGCTGGGACGCGGGCCGAAGGTGGGTATGCGCGGACTGTTCACCGCGCAGATGAAGTACATCGAGGGCTGGGACGAGAAGCGCGAACGCTTTCGCTGCGACATGACGGTCCGCAACCCCGTCATCGGCGAGATCATGCATTTCCGCGGTTGGTTCACCGCCGTGGACCAGGCGTGCACGCTCCGCGACATCCCCGACGAGGCGTGGCCGGTGAACCTGGTCGACCGCGAGAGCTGAGTCTCCGCCGCCGGCCGGACCGTGTTTTGGTCAACCGACCAGGATCGGGGCCCGTCGGCCGACGGTTCGTTGTGTGGCCGTGACCGTCGGGCGGTAGGTTCACCCCATGGCTGTCTCCGCGAACATCGAATTCCACGTCGCCGCCCCGGTCTCGGTGGTGATGGAAGTGCTCATGGACATCGAGTCCCTCCCCGATTGGTCGGGCCCGCACAAGGAGGCCGAGGTCCTCGACGAGCACGACGACGGCAAACCGAGGACCGTGCGCATGGTGGTCACCGCCGCCGGGATCTCCGACGAGCAGACGTGCACCTACGAGTGGACCGAGACGACCTGCGAATGGCACCTGGTCAAGTCGAATCAGCTCAGTGAACAGCACGGCAAGTACACCGTCACCGAAACCGACACCGGCGCGCACGTGCACTTCGACCTGGGCGTGGATCTCAAGATCAAACTTCCGGGACTGATCGTCAAACGAGCACAGAAGATGGCCGTCGACACCGCACGTAAGGGGCTCTCCGCCGAAGTCGAGAAGCGCGCCGCCGGCTGAACGATCAGGGTCGTGCCCCGGGGGTCGTCATCCGGACGATGTCGCTCCGACGATCCCCTCGGGTGGTCCGCACCGGCCCCGGGTACCCTGGGATCGTCATCTGCCCAGCCGTCGCGTCATGGAGGCCAAATCCTTTGAATATCAACAAATTTGCTGTGCGGGCACTGGTCCTTCTCGCCGGCGGAGCCGGTTGTGTCGCATTCGCCGGATTGTCCGGTGAAGGTGTCGCGTCGGCTGTTACGTGCTCGGCGTCCAACGGGACTCAGATCGAACGGGTCGTGGGTGCCAGCGGATGTGGCGCCAAGGCCGGGTTGGGCAGCCGCGCGATCGCCGAGGACCGCAGCGGCAACGGCACCGCCATCTCCGTGTCGGACAACGGCGGCAACGCATCGTCCTACAACCTGCAGCCCGGGTCGTCGGCGCTCGCGGGTGCCAACTCGCGCGGCGTGGCGTATTCGGTGACCACCGGCCCCAAGGCGTTGTCCATCGCGCAGGCGCGACGCGGCGGCACCACGGTGGCGGTCGGCGGGTGGGGCGGGCAGGCCTACGCCGGACCCGACGGGGCGCAGTGCAGCGGCGGTTTCGCGGCGGGCTTCGACTCGATCACCGGAAAGGCTTGCCTGCATTCGGGTTCCATCGATCTGCGGAACTGACCGGGTGAGCGGCCCACTGATCTGAGACGAAAACACCCGACGCGGCGCGTCGTTCACCGGCGCGTCGGGTGTTGTCCGCCCAGGCGTCCTATCGTGGGATCGTGACCGATCTCCACGACGCAGACCCCCACATCGGCCCGGACTTCAGTGTCCTGAACGGCCGGGAGGCACTTCAGCAGCTCGTCGACCTGCACGACGTCACGCAGTTCACGGTCAACGACGACGATGACGACGACCCGGTCCTGCTGACGCTGCCCCACCGCAACGTCGTCGACACCTGGCGCCAGGACTATCCGTACTCCGAGCGCATGAGCCGGCGCGAGTACGAGGTCACCAAACGTCGTCTGCAGATCGAACTGCTCAAACTGCAGAAGTGGTCCAAGCAGACCGGGCAGCGGCACCTGCTGGTCTTCGAGGGCCGCGACGCCGCCGGCAAGGGTGGCACCATCAAACGCTTCAACGAACACCTCAACCCGCGCGGTGCGCGCGTGGTCGCGCTGGAGAAGCCCAGCGAGCGCGAGGCGACCGAGTGGTACTTCCAGCGTTACGTCCAGCATCTGCCCGCCGGCGGCGAGATGGTCTTCTTCGATCGCTCCTGGTACAACCGCGCCGGTGTCGAACGGGTGATGGGTTTTTGCAGCCCGCCGCAGTACACCCAGTTCATGTCGCAGGTCCCGGCCTTCGAGAAGATGCTCGTCGACGACGGCATCAACCTGGTGAAGTTCTGGTTCTCGGTGACCCCGCTCGAGCAGCGCACGCGGTTCGCCATCCGCCAGATCGACCCGGTTCGGCAGTGGAAGCTCTCGCCGATGGACCTCGCGTCGTTGGACAAGTGGGATGCCTACACCGAGGCCAAGGAGGCGATGTTCGCCGCCACCGACACCGACCACGCGCCGTGGACGGTGGTGAAGTCCAACGACAAGAAGCGGGCACGCATCAACGCGATGCGGCACGTGCTCAGCCTGTTCGAGTACGACGGCAAGAACCGCGAGTTCGTCGGCCGGCCCGACCCACTGATCGTCGGACGTGCCGCCGACGTCGTGGGGGAGTAGCCGTCGGGCGCAGGAGTGGGGGATCGGTAGCCTCGTGGGGTGCGTAGCTTTCTCAGTGCCCTGATGACGCTCGTCGCGATGGCTGCGACCGTGCTCGCGGTCCCCGCTCTCTGGCTCGATCTGCGCATCGTCGACCAGGACGGATTCGTCTCCACCGTGGCGCCGATGGCCGAGGACCAGAAGGTGAAGGACTACCTCGCCGACGAGATAGCCGCCCAGGCCACGGCCCGGACCGATCTCCCGATCGCGGGTGCACTGGTGCGTCCACTGGCCGGCAGATACACCGACAGCGAGCAGTTCCGGCTCGACTTCGCCGACGTCGTCGGTCAGCAGCACGCCTGGCTGTTCACCGAACCCGCCCCGGGCGAGGACACCTCCGTCATGCAGCTCGACATCACCGCGATGATCAACCGGGCGCTCAACCTGACCGGTACCCCGAACGAGATCTCGGGACCGGTCGTCGTCGAATTGACCAATGGTGCATCGGGTCTCGAGGCCGGTAGATATGCCGAGGTGGGGAAGCAGATCACCTTCCTCGCCCGGGTGGCGGCAGCGGCGGCGGTCATCGCCGGGCTCATCGCTCTGTTGCTGGCCAGACGGCGCAGCACCGTGTTCGCCTGGCTCGGCCTCGGGGCCGTCGCGGCCGGGGTCGCCAGCTGGGCCATCGGAATGTTCTTCGCCGACCGCGCCAAGCATGAGGTCTCCGGTGCCGAATCGTCGGGTCGGCAGGTCGCGGAACTGATCATCGACGGCGCCTACTCCGACCTCACCCACGTCGCGCTCATCGTCGGCGGTGTGGGGGTTGCGATGTTCGTCGTCGGACTCCTGGGCCGGGTGATCTTCGCCGGCCGGCGCTGAGCGAGTCGCTCCCTGAGGTGCGAGCGAAGCGATCGTCCAGCGCTCCCTGAGGTGCGAGCGAAGCGAGCCACGAAGGGCTCAGTGCCCGGCGAACGCCTCGGCGAGCCACCAGGATCCGCCGTCATTCGTGATCTTGGCGTCGATGACCAGCGGACCGGACGGTTCGGGTGATTCGAGTGATGCGACCCAGCGTCGTACGTCGTCGAGGTCGTCGAACCCGGTGACCGTCACACCGGTGGCGCCATGGCCGCGGGCGATGGCGGCGATGTCGACCTCGGGAAACGTCACCGTGGTCATGTCGGCGTCGCCGAAGTGGTGTACTTCGGCGCCGTAGGCGGAGTCGTTGTAGACGATCACCACGAGTGGGAGTGCCAGGCGCACAGCGGTTTCCAGTTCGGAGATCGCCATCAGGAAGCCGCCGTCGCCGGTTCCGAGAACCGGGAGCCGACCGGGCTGGGCGATCGCCGCGCCGATCGCGGTGCCCAACCCGAGGCCGATCGACTGGAATGCCTGGGTGAAGCAGAAGCCGAACTCGTCGGGAACCGAGAGGTGCGTCGACGGGTAGCCCATGAAGTTGCCCGAATCGATCGAGAGAATCCGATCGATGGGCAGGATCTCGTCCACCGCGATGGTCAGGGAGCGCGGGTCGATCCGTCCCTCGACGGGTTCGGCGGTGACCGGTACGTCCTGCCACCGCGCGGACCTGGCGATCCGCCCGGCGACCTCGGGGGTGCGGTATCCGCTGTGCGTCAGCGGATCACCGGAAAGGGCGACGAGCACATCGGCAGCCGTGGCGGCACAATCTCCCACCACGCCGATGTCGACGGGACGGTGCGCACCGATCGCCTCGACCTCGACGTCGACCTGGGCCACGACGGTCTGATCGCCGATGAGGCGGCCGTGACGCATCGTCCACATGTTGAGCGCGCAACCCCACCCGACGATGAGGTCGGCGTCGGAGATGAGTTCGGCGACCGTCGGCGACGAGAAACCGCCGGAGATGCCCAGCGCGAACGGATTTCCGGCGAAGAGCCCGTTGGCGACGGCTGAGGTCGCGAGCAGCGCGCCGCCGGCCTCGGCGAGCGCGGTGATCTGCGGTCCGGCCTCGCGGCCGCCCCGACCCGCGACGAAGACCGGTCGACGGGACGCGCGGATGGCCGCGGCGAGGGTCTCGACCGACGTGGTGTCGGGCCGGACCCGCGGCGTCGCAACCGATGCGACGACCGGCCCGGTGATCTCGGCAGGAGCCGCGGCCACGTCGATCGCGACGTTCAGGACGACGGTCCGGCGCTGGGTCACCGCGGTGCGGTAGGCGCGGGTCACGTCGGCGACCACCGTGTCCGGTCCGTGGACGCGGTCGCTGACCGCGCCGACGCTCGTCGCCAGTGCGTCCTGGTCGATCCGGAAGTTCGACCGCAGCGCAGCCGCCGGGGCGTCGGCGGTCAGGACGATCATCGGGGTGCGACTCTTGGCCGCCTCGCCGATGCCGGTGACCGCGTTCGTCAGTCCGCAGCCCTGGTGCACGGTCAGCACACCCACCCGGCCCGACATACGCGAGTAGGCGTCGGCCATGGATGCCGCACCGCCTTCGTGACGAGCCGCGGTGAACCCGACCCCACCGGCGCGCAACGCATTCGTCATCACGAAGTTGCCGCTGCCGACGACCCCGAAGGCGTGACCGACGCCCAGGTCGGCGAGAACCCGGCCCACGACGTCGGCGACCGTGGGGCCGTACGTTGCTGCAGTGCCGGTCACACCGATCAGCTCTCGACGATCGCCAGGACCCGCGACGGGCTACCGGTACCACCGACGATCGGGAGCGGGCTGACGACGATCACGGCGCCGGTCGCCGGCAGCGAACCGAGGTTGCGGAGCGAGGTCAGGCCGTACTTGTCGTTGCCGAGGAAGTGGTAGTGGACGGGGAAGGCCGGATCGAAACCACCCGCGAGACCGGCGTCGACGCCGACGGTCTCGACGCCGAGCCCGGCGATCTGCCGCTGCGTGGCCAGCCACTGCGCGCACTCGACCGAGACGCCGGGGGTGTGCGAGCCGGTCTCGTCGACGTTGAGGAACTCGGCCTCCGATCCGCCGCGCGACTCCCAACCGGTGCGCAGCAGGAGCCAGGCGCCCGGCAGCAGCTCGCCGTGATCGGCCTCCCACGCCTCGACGTCGGCGACCTCGAGCAGGTAGTCGGGGTTGTCGGCGACCTGGGCGGTCAAGTCGAGGACCGCGGTCGGCCCGATCAGCCGCTGCACCGGGATCTGGGAGACGTCGTCACCGTCGCGACCACTGATCCAGTGGATCGGCGCGTCGAGGTGGGTGCCGATGTGCTCCCCGGTGTGGATGTTGTTGTGCCGCCAGTACGGTCCGGGTTCGTTGTAGGCGCTGACCTCTTCGAGACTGAAGTCGATCAGGTTCACGAACGGGGCCGGCAACCGCAGGGCCGGAGTCGAACTCGACAGCGGGGTGGTCAGGTCGATCACCTGCAGGGATCCGTCGGCGAGGCCGGTGAGGAAACCAGAGAGTGCGGTGGCGCTCACTTGCGGGCGCCCCGCCAGTTCATACCCCAGCCGTATGCCTCGTCGATCTTGTCCTGAGCACCGCGGATGTAACGCACCTCGCGGTTGATCACCAGTTCGCCGCCGCGGTTCTCGAGCAGCGCGATCGCGCAGGAGATCGCGGACTGGTCGGCCTCGTCGAGACGGACCTCGATCTCCGGGCCACTGGCCGGGGACAACGTGACGACGCCGTTGGCGCTCGCCCAGTTGGGGGTGCCCTCGTAGATGTAGGCGAAGATCAGGATTCGACGGATCCGGTTGGTGGCGGAGAGGTCGATGTACATGTTCTCGCCGCCGGCGCCGCGCCGGTCGTCACCGTCCAGGCGGATGATCGGTTGTCCGTCGCGGGGTGCCTGGAATGAGTTGCCGAGGGCCTGGACGATTCCCTTGCTTCCGTCGGTGAACTCCCACAGGCAGGCGAGGTCGAGGTCGATGCCCTTGGCCTTGCGGAACAGGCCGCCGCCGGAGGAGTTCGCGGTCCAGCTGAGGTTGACGCGGACCTGACCGGTGGTCGCGCCCTGCTTGCTCAGGGAGATACTCGGCGCCGACTTGGTCAGGGTGATCTTGGAGAGCGACACCGGCTGGGCGGGCGGCTGCTGACCATAGGCGGGGGTCGGAGCCGGTGCCTGCTGGCCGTAGCCCGGTGCGGGCGGAGTCGATGGGGGCTGCGCAGGCGGTTGCGGCGGTTGGGCTTTCGGGCGCTTGGTGTAGTCGATCCCCATCTCGTTCCTCATCTCGTCGTGCTGACATCGTCGTCGGTGCCGGCGATCTGCTGCCCAGGGTAGTGGAGAGTCGACGGCGTCAGCAGCCGCGTGCAGGAGCCTGGGCCCGGGCGCTCCGGCCGAATGTCGAGGCGATGACCAGCGTGCCCTCCGCTGTCCGGCCGTCCGGCGTCGGTGCGGACGGGTGTGGTGTGCCTCCCGGCGTCGGTGAGAGAGTTCTGGAACGAACCGGCGGGTGGTCGTGCGCTTGTCGCACCTCATGCATCAGGACTCGGGAGCCAGCTTCCGCCACAGGAACTCGAAGGCGAGTGCGGTCTTGAATGCGGCCTGCTTGTTGTCCGCGGCACCGCCGTGACCGCCCTCGATGTTCTCGTAGTACATCACCTCGTGGCCCGTCTCCTCCAGCCGCGCAACCAGTTTGCGGGCGTGGCCGGGATGGACGCGGTCGTCCCGGGTGGACGTCGTCACGAGGATCGGCGGGTACGAGGCATCCGCATCGATGTTCTGATAAGGCGAGAACGGCTGCATGAACTCCCACTGCTCGGGATCGTCGGGGTCGCCGTACTCGGCAACCCATGACGCGCCTGCGAGCAACAGGTGGTAGCGCTTCATGTCGATCAGCGGGACCTGGCACACCAACGCGCCGAAGAGCTCCGGGTAGCGGGTGAGCATGACGCCCATGAGGAGTCCACCGTTGGAACCCCCCTGTGCGCCGAGCTGTTCCGGGGTGGTGAGTCCGCTGTCGACGAGAGCCCCGGCGACGGCGGCGAAATCCTCGTACACCAGGTGGCGTCCGGCCTTCTGGGCCTGCGTGTGCCACGAGGGTCCGTACTCGCCGCCGCCGCGGATGTTCGCGATCACGTAGGTGCCACCGCGTTCGATCCAGTTCTTGCCGGAGATCGACAGGTAGTTCGGGGTGAGCGAGTTCTCGAAACCGCCGTAGCCGTACAGCAAGGTGGGGCCGGTGGTCACGTCCCGGCGGCGGATCACGAAGTAAGGGATCTGGGTCCCGTCCTCCGATGTCGCGAAATACTGTTCGGCGATCACCGATTCGGAGTCGAAGAACGTCGGGCTGCGCTTGATGACCCGAGGACTGGTGCCGTCGCTGTGCAGCAGACTCGGCGGATCGGTGAACGAGGCCGCCATCCAGAACACCTCGTCGCTCTCGTCGGGATCGGTGTCGAGAACCGACACGGTGGCGAGGTCCGGGAGGCCCGGGAAGTCGACGACCTCCCAGCTGCCGAGCTCGCGCACCTCGACCCGGGTGTGCACATCGTGCAACGTCACGATGATGAGATGTGAACGCGTGTAGGCATAGTCGACGAGGCTCGTGTGCGCGTCCGGGATGAACAGCACCGCGGCCTCGCGGCCGCCGGCACGGTAGTCGTCGTAGTCGAACGCGAGCAGGGTGCCCGGCGCGTGGGTCGTACCGGCGACCTCCCATTCCGACCTCGTCATCACCAGCAGCCAGTTCATCCGCACCCCGGCGTGAGCGTCGGTCGGGACGTCGACCAGTTCCGGTTCGCCGTCGCGCAGTTCGAACAACAGGGAGTTGAAGAAGTCCGTCGAACGCGAGACGAAGTGCCGCTCGAACCCGGGAGTGTCGTCGTAGGTCGCGTGCACCGACACGTCGCTCTTCTCGCCGGCGAAGACCGTGATGGCGTCCTCGAGCGGCGCACCCCGCGACCAGCGCTTGGCCACGCGGGGATAGCCGGAGTCGGTCAGCGAGCCCACACCGTCCGGCTGTTCCCCGAAATCTGTTCCCACGTAGACGGTGTCGCGGTCGATCCAGCGCACATTCGACTTGTTCTCCGGCAACGTGAAGCCATCGGTGATCCACTGCCGCGACGGGATGTCGAACTCGCGGATCACGCTGGCGTCGGCACCACCCCGGGACAGCGACACCAGCGCGCGCTCGTACTCGGGCCGGAGCACCGTCGCGCCCGACCACACCCAGTTCTCGTCCTCGGTGCGAGCGAGTTCGTCGATGTCGAGAATGATCTCCCATTCGGGCGCGTCGGTCACGTAGGACTCCAGCGTCGTCCGTCGCCAGAGCCCGCGAGGATTCGCCGCATCGCGCCAGAAGTTGTAGAGGAACTCGCCGCGACGCCGGACGAACGGGATGCGGTCGTCCGTGTCGAGGATCGCCAGGGCCGACGCCTCCATGTCGCGGAAGCGGTTCGACGACGAGAGCGTCTCTACGGTGGGTTCGTTGTGGGAGCGCACCCACGTCAACGCCTCGTCGCCGGTGACGTCCTCGAGCCAGAGGTAGGGATCGTCGATGCTGGTGGAGATGGCGTCGGCCTGCTCGGTCATGGCGTCAAACTTACGCGGGCCGGGTGCCGGTCGCGGGTGTTGCGGGGCCCGCCCGCGGTACGTCTGTGCCTCGCTCGGCCGAAATCGTGCCGATGAACTGGGGAATCGCGACCTGGCGACGCACCACGCGGTATCTTCTCTGCGCGAGGATGAGGAGATCCGCATGCCCACTTTCGATTCGGCCCCCGTCCGGCGCCATGGCCGTGTTCGCGGCCGCTTCTCAGGCAGTTTCCCGCGACGACATGCTCCCCGATGGGGGCGGGTGCCGTTGGCGGTCTGTTCGGCGCTCTCGGTGGTGGCCCTCGTCGCCGCGTGTGACAGCGGGTCCTCCGGTACCGGCTCCCCGCCGACCGAACCGTCGGGGTCGTCGGCGTTGGTGAACCCGAACGCCGTCGTCGCGAGGCCGTTGCCGGCCGACGCGGTGGACAAGGCCGTCGGGCAGCTCGACGGGCTCGTCGAGTCGCTGATGTCGTCGACCGGATTGCCGGGTCTGGCGGTGGCGGTGGTGTCGGGCGGTGAGACCAAGTATGCGAAGGGATTCGGGGTCAAGGACGTGACCACGGGGCAGAAGGTCGATCCCGACACCGTCTTTCAGCTCGCGTCGGTGTCCAAATCCGTCGGGTCGACGGTGGTCGGCGCGGCGGTCACCGACAAGACCGTGGCCTGGGACATGCCCATCGTCGACGGGCTGCCCTGGTTCGCGCTCTCCGATCCGTACGTCACCCGCACGGTGACCGTCGGGGACATGTACTCGCACCGATCCGGACTGCCGGACCACGCCGGCGACAAACTCGAGGACATGGGTTATTCGCGGACCGAGGTTCTCCAGCGGCTCCGCTTCATGCCTCTCGACCCGTTCCGGATCAGCTACGCCTACACCAACTTCGGTGTGACCACCGGCGGTGAGGCGGTTGCCGCGAAGGCGGGCAAGGACTGGCCGACGCTGTCGCAGGATCTCATCTACGGACCACTGGGCATGACCAGCACCAGTTCCCGCTACGCGGATTTCGAGAAGCGGACCGACCGTGCCGTCGGGCACATCAAGATCGACGGCAAGTGGGCCAAGACCACCATCCCTCGTGACCCGGACGCCCAGACACCGGCCGGTGGGGTCAGCTCGACGGTCAACGACATGGCCACCTGGCTGAAGATGGTTCTGGCGCAGGGCAAGCACGACGGCGCGGAGATCGTCGCCCCGGACGCACTGCTGCCCGCGGTGTCGCCGCAGGTCGTGTCGAGTCCGCCGGCGAACCCGGACACGCGTGCCGGCTTCTACGGCTACGGCTTCAACGTGGGCGTGACGGCCGACGCCCGCACCCAGTTCAGCCACGCCGGCGCGTTCGCGTCCGGTGCAGGCACCGTGTTCGCGATGCTGCCATCTGCGGACACGGCGATCGTCGTGCTGTCCAACGCCGCACCCATCGGCGCGGTGGACGCGCTGGCCGCCGAGTTCATGGACCTCGTGCAGTTCGGCGAGATCCGCAGCGACTGGCGCGAGCTCTATGCCAAGGTCTATGCGCCCCTCAGCGTGCCGAACGGCGAGCTCGTCGGAGAGCAGCGTCCGGCGAATACCACGCCGTCACAGCCGATGCCGACGTTCGTGGGCACCTACGCGAACGCTGTGTACGGACCGGCCGAGGTCGTCGAACGGGACGGCAAGCTGTTCCTCGAAATGGGTCCGGGCGGCGTCCGCAAGCACGAACTCGCCCATTGGGACCGCAACACCTTCACCTTCACCCTGCACGACGAGAACGCCGAGATCGGCACGATCTCGCAGGTGACCTTCGACGGTCCGAAGATGACGGTCGAGTACTACGACGACGAGGAGAGCGACGGGGTCTTCCTGCGGAGGTGAGACGGGTTCGACCGTGCAACAGCTGTCGCGGATCGGTTCGACCGGCGACACGATCTGCGACAGCTGCCGTGAGCGTCAGCTCGTCGGCGATGCGGTGGCGAGCGGGTCGGGAACCTCGCCCGTGCGGATCGGGCACCGCGTGTGCGAGTAGATCGTCGGCATGCAGAGGTTGCAGTGGATGCACCGCGACTTCGTCGACGGGTCCGCGGCGATCCGCAGCGGCAGATCGGGTTCTCGCAGGACCGCGCGGCCCATCGCCATGAACTCGAAGCCCTCGGCCATCGCCATGTCCATCGACGCCCGGTCGGTGATGCCGCCGAGCAGGATCATGGGCAGGTCGACCGCCTTGCGCAGCTCGCGGGCGAGCGGCAGCAGATAGCCGTCGTGGTATTGGTAGCGCTTGAGGAAGACCGGTGCGAAAGTCTTGAGCCCGTATTTCATTGCGCCGGAGAAGGCGTCGGCGAACTCCTTGCGCGGGGCGTCCCCGTGGAACAGGTACATCGGGTTGAGCAGCGAGCTGCCCGCGGTGGGTTCGATGGCGTCGAGATGGCCGTCGGACTCCAGCAGCTGCGCCACCTGACATGCCTCGTCGACGTTGAAGCTGCTCAGCTTGGCGCGCCCCTTCGCCCGTGCCTCCGGAGACCGCTCGATGTCGGGCTTGCCCACGCCGTCGTAGGTGTTGAGCTTCACCCAGATCGCGGCCTCGTTCCCGACCTCCTCACGCACGCTCTCGACGACCTCGCGGGCGATGCGTGCGCGGTTGACCAGGCTCCCGCCGTAGCCGTCGCGACGATGGTTGAGCAGGGGAGACAGGAAGCTGGAGATGAGATAGTTGTGCCCGCAGTGGATCTCGAGCCCGTCGAAGCCGGAGTCGACGGCGATGCGGGCGGCCCGCCGGAACTTGATCCGCAACTCGGCGATGTCCTCGACAGATGCCTTGTGGGTCAACGACATCCCCATCGGTGCGGGGATGCGGCCCGGACCCCACGCCTTCGCGCGGTTGGACACCGAGTTGGCCACCGCGCCGGCATGGCCGAGCTGGGCGGCGGCGAGTGCGCCCTCGGAGTGGATGGCGTCGGTCAGCTTGCGCAGACCGGGCATCGCCTCGGGACGCATCCAGATCTGGTGACGGTCGGTGCGACCTTCCGGCGAGACGGCGCAGTAGGCGACGGTGCTCATCGAGACACCGCCGGCCGCGACCTCGCGGTGGAACTCGATCAGTTCGTCGGTGACGAGGGCGTCGGGCGTCATGCCCTCGAAGGTGGCGCATTTGATCAGTCGGTTCCGCAGGGTGAGCGGGCCGAGCTGCGCTGGGCTGAACGGTCCGGCGTCGGGGCTGTCCACGTCGGTTCCTCTCAATCGGTGTCGGTTTGGGTGGGCTGGCTTTCTGCTCCCTGAGGAAGCCCGGAGCTTGCGGAGGGCTGTCACGAAGGGGGCGCCGACAGCCCCGCGGTGACGAACTCCGCGAGGGCGGCGACGGCTTTGGCGTCGAGCGGCTCGGTGCTGCCGAAGCGCAGGAGGATCAGCTGGAAGGCGAGTGCCCAGCGTCGGCGTGCCGCGCCGGCGGGCAGTCCGGGGATGGCGTCCAGCAGGATGTCGGCGAACGGATCGAGGCCGAACCACCGGGCGGTCCAGCCGACCGTCGGGTGGTTGAGGACGAACCGTGACAGCAGCCGCAGGTGCAGGTGACCGGTCGGATCGCCTTGGAGCTCGACGAACGGTGCGAGCAGCACGTCGACGACGTGACGCACCGAGTCGGTCTCGGGATCGATCGACGCCAGGGCGTCGGCCCAGCACGGCGCCAGCCGGGATTCGAGCAGGGCGATCGTCAGGTCGTCCTTGGTTCCGAAGTGGTAGTGCACGGCCGCCGGGTTGGCGTCGGCGGCGGCGCAGATCGCGCGGACGGACACCTTGTCGTAGCCGTCGGCCAGGAAGAGCCGTTCGGCGACGGCGAGCAGGGTCTCGCGGGTACCGGCCGATCCGGCCCCGGGTGCCGCCGCATCGGTGGTCTGGGTCACAGTGGGATGAAACCACAGATCAAACAGCGTTTCAAACAGTGATTGAACCCGTCGCGGTGTTACCGGCGAGTAGTGGGGACGGACTGCGACGGACCATCGACGGGACGTAGGGTGGCAGGCGTGGCTGAACACTTTCAAACAGTTGTATTGGGTGCAGGTCCAGGTGGGTACGTAGCCGCGATCCGGGCGGCTCAGCTGGGCATGAAAACCGCCGTCATCGAGGAGAAGTACTGGGGCGGTGTGTGTCTCAACGTCGGATGTATCCCGTCCAAGGCGTTGCTCCGTAATGCCGAACTCGCGCACATCTTCAATCACCAGGCCAAGACCTTCGGCATGAGTGGCGACGTGTCCTTCGACTTCGGCGCGGCGTTCGACCGCAGCCGCAAGGTCTCGGACGGCATCGTCAAAGGCGTCCACTACCTGATGAAGAAGAACAAGATCACCGAGATCGACGGTTATGGCGTGTTCACCGATGCCAAGACCATCAAGGTCGGCGATCGGGAGATCACCTTCGACAACGTCATCATCGACACCGGCTCGACCGTGAAGCTGCTTCCGGGCGTCGAACTGTCGGAGAACGTGGTCACCTACGAGACCCAGATCCTCACCCGTGAGCTGCCCGAGTCCATCGTCATCGTCGGCGCGGGTGCGATCGGCATGGAGTTCGGCTACGTGCTCGCCAACTACGGTGTCGACGTCACCATCGTCGAGTTCCTCGACCGCGTCCTGCCCAACGAGGACGCCGACTCGTCGAAGGCCGTCGCCAAGGAATACAAGAAGCTCGGCGTCAAGCTGCTGACCTCCACCAAGGTGCAGTCGGTCACCGACAACGGCGACAGCGTCACCGTCACCTACAAGGACGCGAAGGACAAGGACGGCGAGCTGACCGTCGACAAGGTCCTCATGTCCGTCGGCTTCGCCCCGCGCGTCGAGGGTTTCGGTCTGGAGAAGACCGGCGTCGAGCTCACCGACCGCGGCGCCATCGCGATCGACGACTACATGCGCACCAACGTCGACGGCATCTATGCCATCGGTGACGTCACCGCCAAGCTGCAGCTCGCCCACGTCGCCGAGGCGCAGGGCGTCGTCGCCGCCGAGACCATCGCCGGTGCCGAGACGATGACCCTGGGTGACTACCGTTTCCTCCCGCGAGCCACCTTCTGCCAGCCGCAGGTCGCCTCCTTCGGACTCACCGAGGCGCAGGCCGAGGACGAGGGGTACAACGTGAAGGCCACCACGTTCCCGTTCACCGCCAACGGAAAGGCACAGGGGCTCGGCGAGACCACCGGCTTCGCGAAGCTGGTCACCAACGCCGACACCGACGAACTTCTCGGCGGACACCTGGTGGGCGACGGCGTTTCCGAACTTCTCCCCGAGCTGACGCTGGCCCACAAGTGGGATCTCACCGCCAAGGAGCTCGCACGCAACGTGCACACGCATCCGACGATGTCAGAGGCGCTGCAGGAGACGTTCCACGGCGCGATCGGGCACATGATCAATCTGTGAGCCGCGCGTCGGGTTGGTCGGCCACGGCGCGATCGGGCACATGATCTACCACTGGCCACCGACAACGGCTGCTGCCGGTCCCATCCCGAAAGGGGCGGGCCGGCAGCAGCCGTTGTGGTCTGTGCTGTGGGCGAGGATCGGGCGGGTGACTATTCCCCGGTCCGAGCCCCGCTGTTCTGGGTCTCGCTGTTCTGCGTCTCCGCGGCCTTCTCGAGCTCCTCGAGGATCTGCAACGACAGGAAGGTCATCGGCCCGTCGTCCTCGAACTTGTCACTGACGTTGCCGGCGAGTCCGCCCTCGACTGCCAGGCGGCCGCACAGGTCGAGCTTGAGTTGCGGCGAACCCTCGCTGAAGTCCAGATCGGCGAGGTCGACCCACACGATGTTCGGGCGGGTGGTCGATTCGTAGACGAAACGCTTGTTCGTCAGATCCGTGACCGTCTGCCAGATGGTCTGCGACGCATCCGGTTTGCCCGGGTCCGGGATGCGGAAGGGTTGCGCGGCGTTACGGATGACGCTGAAGATCGCGGCGATGGCCTCGAGCTGGGTGTCCGGCTGGGCGAGACGTTCGACGTAGTACGACGCGCCGGCGAATCGATCGGCGGCGAGGGTGGAACCCGGCAGGGGTTTGTCGCCGCCGAGTCCACGGATCTCCTTGACCAGCTCGAGCTGCTTGTCGAAGGTCGGTGAATTGGTCATCACGCGGTAGGAGGGATCGTGGTAGACCTTCGGATGGCCGTCGATGTACTCGATGATCGCCGAGTCGCCGGTGGCGTCGTCGAGCGCCAGGTGGATGGTGGGCGGGGTGCCGCCGGTCGGGTCGTCCATCTGCACCACCTGGACGTCGGTTTCCTCCACCCACGCGACGGCGTCGGCGACCGTGGCGAAGTTGTCGAGGAAGTACTGCAACCAGATGGCCTGGCTGAGCGCGGTGCGCGACCCGTCGTAGGTGCCATAGGTGGATTCGGCCACCCAGAGCACATGTCCCGCCAGACCGGCTTCGTTGAGCCCATCGACCGAGATGATATCGACCGAGATGATGTCGAAGGCCGCCGCGATCACACTGCCGTACTTCGACGTCCAGGTCAGCTCACCCTCGACGCCGTCGTCGCGCTTCACGCCGCGTGGTTGCTTCCACAGGTTGGTCATCAGATCCTTGTGGAAATCCATGTTCCGGCCGACCAGCACCGAACCGTTGGCGTCGGGCCAGATCACTCGTGTGCACATGCGTTGTCACTGCCTAACTCATCGCGATGGGGATCGGTCTCCGCACAGACGGAGTCCGTCGCCGGTGAGCATACTCATGAGGATCTCGAATGTTCTGCCGCACAGTGAAGTCGGCGCATTCTTGACGCTGGGTCGGCAGGCGCCGGCACCCCGGCGCGGACTGTTCCGGTCCGCCCGGGAAGGGATCGCGCACCGGCGGCGACCGGGCTTCCCCGATCACCCGATTGCAGCCGACTCGAGGGCGGCAATTTCGTGACACAACAAGCGGTTCGGGCGGCAAATTTGAGCAGGTGCGGATTGCTCTGACACCGATTGCGGAACGCCTGGACAGATCGGTACGGGACACAGAAGCGGATGACGTGGGAGTTCGCCGCGATTCCGGCGTCCACCATCGAATTCGCACGTTCCAAAAGGTCCGCGCAGGCCTCTCCGGGATCGAATTGCGAATGCCCGGGAAGATCGGAATTCACGGTATAACCAAACGTTATGAGCACAACCATCCTGCACAATGCTCGTCTGATCGACGGGACCGGAGCCGACCCGATCGCCGACGCGGTTGTCGTGATCGACGACGGCAAGATCACCTACGCCGGTGCGGCTGCTGGTGCCCCGCAGATCGACGAGTCGGCGAAGCCGGTGAAGGTGGATGTCGGGGGCAACACCGTCACTCCCGGATTCTTCGACTGCCATGTGCATCTCTCGCTGCCGGGCACCAAGGGCTCACCGATCTCCGCAGCGATGGTCCCGCCGTCGTACCGCTACTTCGAGCTCATCGACCGCCTCAAGACCACGATCGGCGCCGGTGTCACCACCGTGCGTGACCTCATGGGCGTCGACGTCGGCGTTCGGGACGCGGTCGCCCACGGTCTCGTCGCCGGTCCGCGACTCCTGGTCGCCGACAAGATGCTCAGCCAGACCGGTGGCCACGCCGACTTCCACATCGCGTCCGGCCTCGACGGCACCGGCCTGATCGGCGGTCTCCTCGTGGACACCGTCGACGAGGCGCGCCGCGAGGTCCGCAAGCTGTTGCGCAGCGGTGTCGACGTCGTCAAGGTCGCCTCCAGCGGCGGTGTCTCCTCTCCCAGCGACGACCCGGACTGGCTGGGTGCCCGCACCGAGATCGTCGCCGCCCTCGTCGAAGAGGCCCACAACTACGGCGGTCGCAAGGTCGCGGCTCACGCCATCGGACTCGCCGGGATCCAGGCCGCCGTCCAGGGTGGCGCGCATTCGATCGAACACGGCTACGCCCTCACCGACGAACTGCGCGCCGAGATGGTCGAGCGCGGTCAGTACCTGGTGCCCACCCTCATCGAGACCCTCAAGCCCGACACCGCGACCCCGCAGGCGGTCGCCAAATCCGAGAAGTGGCACAACCTGGCACACGAGTCCATCGCGGCGTCGATCGAGGCCGGCATCAAGGTCGCCGTGGGCACCGACGCCGGTCTGGTCCCCGACCACGGGGCGACCCTCGGCGAGCTCGGCTGCCTGGTGAAGTTCGGTGGCATGACCCCGATGCAGGCCATCGTCGCCGGCACCCGCACCTCCGCCGAGCTCTGCGACGTCGCCGACACCCTCGGCACCCTGGAGCCGGGCAAGCTCGCCGACGTGGTCGTCGTCAAGGGCGATCCGCTCGCCGCCATCGATTCGCTGGCCGACCACGACAACATCCTCCTGGTCCTCAAGGAGGGCAAGACCGCCTCCAACCGCGGCGGATACGCACTCTGATCGATCGCGGGGAGTGAACTCGTGGAAGCGCTGAATCGCTTCCTGTGACGCATCGACGAGAGCCGGTGACCAGTTCGGTCACCGGCTCTCGTCGTATCCCGGCACTCTTTTCACGGCCGGCGGTTCGGAATGGCCGATGAATTCTTCGCACACATATCCCGTCCTTTTCCGGAATTCGGCGAGAAACGGACCTAGGAAGTGCGGACTACGCTCGGAGCGGTGAGTGTCGTCGAACGTGTCCGCGAGTGGGAGTTGCCGTGGCCGCTCGACGTTCGGGGCACTGTCGGTCATCTTCGACGGGGAGCCGGTGACCCCACGTTCGTCTACGGCAGCGACGGGTCGATCTGGCGCGCTGTACAGACCCCCGACGGCCCGGGCACCGAGACCCTGCGAATCGACGGTTCCCGAGTGCTGGGACGTGCATGGGGTCCGGGAGCCGACTGGCTGCTCGAGCAGTTGCCGGACTTCCTCGGTGCCTCCGACGACCCGCAGGCGATGACCGTGCACGACGACGTGGTCGCCGGACTCGTCCGGCGGTCGGTGGGCCTGCGCATCGGCCGGACCGACCGGGTGTGGGAGGCGCTCGTACCGGCGATCCTCGAGCAGAAGGTGGTCGGCGCCGAGGCCTTCCGCGCGTGGCGATATCTGGTGCGCCGCTTCGGCGAACCGGCGCCCGGTCCGGTACCCGACACGATGCGTGTGCCGCCGCCGCGGGCCGCGTGGGCCGACATCCCGTCGTGGGAGTGGCACCGGAGCGGCATCGAACCGGTGCGCATGCGCACGATCCGCGGCGCGACCGTGATGGACGTGGAGCGCCACCACGACCGGCTCCGGCTCCTACGGGGCGTGGGGCGCTGGACCGAGGCGGAGACGCGTGCGCGTGCGGTCGGCGACACCGACGCGGTGTCGGTCGGTGACTATCACATCCCGACACTGGTGGGCATGACCCTCATCGGCGAACCGGTCGACGACGCGGGCATGCTCGAACTGCTGGAACCCTATGCCGGACAACGGCGTCGGATCATCCGGATGGTCGAGCTGCACGGCGTCCGCCGAGAGCGGCGCGGACCGCGGATGACGGTGCGCGACTACCGGTCCTTCTGACCCGGAGCGTCAGCGTGATGCATCCGAGGGTGACGAGGGTCAGCGCGATCGCGCCGCAGTAGAGGAGTCCTCCGGTGGGACCCCACGGCGGCATGAACGCGAGTTCCTGTCCGGTGCCGAAGGTTCCGTTGAGGAAGGGCATGTACTGCTGCAGCGTATAACCGTCGGGCACCAGGCTGATCGCGTTCTCGATGACGTACGCCCAACCTAGCAGTGCCCCAACGGTTCCCGCGGGGTGGCCGATGATCGCGGCGAGTCCGATGCCGATCCCGACCGCGAACACCGCGAAGACCGGCACCGCGATCAGGAAGCGGACCCCCTCCGCCGAACCGATGTCGACCCCGCTGTAGACCTTCGGGAAGAAGGTGGGCAGCATCGCCATGACCAGCGCGACCAGTGCCGCGCTACACAGGGCGGCGCCAGTGCCGTAGGCGATCCACCGGGAGACCAGACCGGTCCAGCGCCGCGGGTAGAGGTGGCGGGCGAGCTCTCCCAGCGCACCGCGCTCCGCGGTCGCCTGGGCGTAGGCGGCGACCACGGCCCAGATCATCACGGTGAAGGTGATGACCCAGTAGACCGAATTGGTCGTGGTGACCGAGGTGACCTGGATGCTGCCCGAGATCGACGCGAACCGTTCGGCGACGGTGGCGACGCCGAAAGTGATGACGAGGGGCAGAAGTACCGCTCCCGGGATCAGCCCGTAGAGCAGAATGCTGCGTGCACCGCCGACACGGGTGAGCTCGGCGCGGGTGCCGCGACGGATCTGGCCCACCACGGCCGCGAGTGTGGTGGTCATGGGGTGACTCCTGCGGATGTCAGGCCGGCCGCCGCGGCGAGGTATGCCTCCTCGAGATCCGCATGCCCACCGATGAATTCGGTCAGCGGCGCATCGGCGGTGACATGACCGGAATCCAGGACGACGACGCGGTCGGCGGTGCGGGCCACCTCGTCGAGGTGGTGAGAGGCGATGAGCAGGCGGCGGCCGTCGTCGGCGAGGTCCCGGAGAAGGCCTCGGAGCCAACGGATGCCGTCGATGTCGAGACCGTTGACCGGCTCGTCGAGGATGAGCGTCCGGGCGTCGCCCAGGAGCGCGGTCGCGATCCCGAGCCGCTGCCGCATGCCCAGGGAGTAGTCGACGACCCGGCGGTCGGCGACGTCGGAGAGTCCGACGAGGTCGAGGACCTCGGCCACCCGGCCGGTCGGGATCCCGCCGGCCCGGGCGAGCCAGGTCAGGTGGCGCCGGGCGGTGTGTCCGGGATGGGCGCCGTCGGTGCCCAGGTGCATACCGATCACCGTCGATGGTGTGGCGAGTTCGGCGAATCGCTTGCCGTCGAAGAGGATTCGTCCCGCAGAGGGCGGGATCACACCGCAGATGGTCCGCAGTAGCGTGGTCTTTCCGGTGCCGTTGCGGCCGAGCAGATAGACGAGCTCACCGTCGTCGACGTGAGTGGTGATCCCATCGAGAACGGCCTGCCCGCCCACTCGGACGGACAGGCCGTTGATGTCGAGCACGCCGATCAGCTGTTGCAGTAGATGTTCAGGCCGACGGTCTTGACGCCCTGGCACAGCGAGCTCGCCGCGAGCTTCCAGTTGCCGTCGAGCTTCTTGAACTCGATCGTCATGCGGATCGTGGGACGGCCGGCCGAGCCGCTGTTGAGCGTGGCGGTGACACTGTTGCCCTTCTGGACCAGGGGGCCGGTCACGTCGTTCCAGCCACGAGGCGCACGGAAGAGGCCGAGTGAGTACACGGTCTTCGGGACGATCACGGCGTTCATGCCGCCCTCGACGTTGGCTGCCTTGGCCTGATCCGACGCCGGCGTCTCGACCAGGAACTCGACGATGTCGTTGAGATCGGCGAGCGTGGGACGGTCGGCGGTGACCTTGAAGTTCGGCGGGAAGGTCTTGGCGGCCGAGGCGCCGCCGGTGGCCGATACGAGCCCGATGACGGCCACGAGCGTCGCGAGCGCGGCGATGGTCATCCTCCGGATGAGCTGCATGACGTGGTTCTCCTGTGTCCGGCGGTGGTCGTTCGCCAACGCCTTTGGAGTAACTTAATCCTCAAAATTGATTGAGGCAAGCCTTACCTATGTACGTGTCTCAGGGGAGGGCTGCGCCGCGTCGCACCGGGGCCAGTCGCAGCACGATCTCGCAGTTGCCGCCGGACGGATCCGGGGCGACGCTGACGGCATACTGCGAACTGAGTGCGGGGGAATTCGCGGCAAGTGCCTGCTCGATGACCCCGCGAGCGATTCCGCGGGCGACCTCGGGGTGCGTGCGGGCGATGTCCTGCAACGGGCACGAGCACAGTCGTAGTTCGTGGGAACCGAAGGCGCTCACCATGTTCGACACCTGGAAGCCCAGTTCGCCGAGGGTTTGGGCGGCGACGGTCACGGGGTCGGGCAGATCGGCGGCAGGCACGGGGTGCGCATGCTGTTCGGCCCAGAGGCGACCGGCCTCGGCGCCGGCGTGCTCGCGAGCCGCCGTCGTGCTGCCGAGCTGTCCGAGGAGATGGCCCAGCAGCGCGCCGGTGGGCGCCTGCCGGACCATCCGATAACCGACGCGGGGACGTCCGACGCCTGCGGTCGGGACCGTCGTGGTCTCGACCCGCCCCTCCTCGACAAGTTTGGCGAGGTGGAAGCGGGCCGTGGTGACATGCAGGTCGAGGCGTGCCGAGATCTCTCCGGCGACCATCGGCGCGGCCGATTCGGTGAGCAGGGCGATGATCTTGTCGCGCTGCTTGGTCGCCATGGGTTCCTCTCGATCTCGACGCGCACCGCGCGCGCCGACGCGGAGTTCAGTTCGCAGTCGGATTCTCCAACACCACCAGTGTGACCACTGCATCGGTCCGCGCTTCGAGGGCGTGCGGGATGTCGGCGTTCACGTGGATCGCGACGCCCGCCTCGAGGCGCGTCGTGTCGTCACCCACGGTGAAGTCGATCTCGCCGCTCTGACCGATGACCAGGATCGGCCGGCCCGCGCGATGGTCGGGCATCGTCTGCCCGGCGAGGAAGGACAGACGCACGACGTTGGCACCGTCGTTGCGAGAGAGCACCGAGAGGTCGGGACGGTCGCCGGCCTTGCCGGTGTTCTCGGCAAGGCCGGTGATCACGGTGGTGTCGCTCATGCCGCGACCTCCGGCTTCGCCGCGATGATCTCGATGGCAGCCAGATGCGACTTGTACTTGGTGAAGGTCGAACGCATCGCGAGCACGCGTTTGCGGGCGTCGGCGTCGCGGATGACGTTGCCGACGAACTTAAGTGCGCGGCCGAGGCCCTCGTCGGCGATCACGCGGCGCGGTTCCAGCAGCGCCATCTCGGCGAACTTGACGGTGGTGACCTCGAAGCCGGCGTCGGTCAGCAGCTTTCGCCACTCTGCCTCGGTGAGTGGTCGCGCGTTGACTTTGATCGACCGTGCCAGGGACTTGCGGATCTCGGTCTTGTCCTCGTCGGGAAGGGTGTCGGGATTGATCGCCAGCTCGTGGATCGCGTAGCGGCCGCCGGGGCGCAGCACGCGGAACGCCTCCCCGACGATCTCGGCCTTGTTGCGGTCGGACTGCATCGTCAGCATCGCCTCGCCGACGGCGACGTCGGTGCTCGCGTCGTCGAGTCCGGTGGCCGATGCGTCCCCGGCGACGACCCGACCGCGATCGCCGATGACATCCTTGGTGAGGACGACGGCATCCGGATCGTCGTCGACGCCGACGTAACTGCGTGGCGATCGCTCGAGGATCGACGTGGCGGTCTTGCCCAGGCCGGGGGCGATCTCGAGTACGTCGGCGCCGTTGATGCGGGCGTCGTCGAGCAGGCTCTCGGTGAGCTCCCGTCCACCGGGACGCAGCACTCGCTTGCCGAGCCGGGCGAGCAGCCAATGTCCCGGCATGTCCTCGGTCTTACGCCGCCCGAACGGCAGCTGATCGGCGGACGAAGTTTCGTTAGTCATACCTAACCTCCCTATTTCGAGGAGGACATTACTGTAAATCTCCTGCGGGCATAACCGGCCCCGGCTTCAGGCCCAGCACGTACTGTCCGTGGCCGGTGATGGTCTGCTCGACGTCCACCAGTCCGGCCGCACGCAGGCGGTCGGCGATGGTGTGCTCATCGAAGATGTGAAAGCCGGTCAGGGCGACGACCCGTTGAACCCCGGGAAGTGACGTCAGTTCGGTCGCCACGGACGTGAACACGACGATCTCGCCGCCCGGCCTGGTGACCCGTACCAGTTCGTCGACGACGCGGAGGGGATCGGGGATGAGATAGAGGGCGGCCAGGCAGGTGACGACGTCGAAGGTGTTGTCGCCGAACGGGATCGCGTGCGCATCGGCGCGGAGGAACGCGGCACGGTCGACGGCGTTGGTGCGGGCCGCCCGCGCGAGCATCGCTGCCGAGAAGTCGATTCCGATGCAGCGGCCGTCGCCGGTCAGGCCGTCGGCGATCACGCGTGTGTAATTGCCTGGGCCACAGGCAACGTCGAGGACGAGTCGGTCGCCGGGGCGGGACAGGTATGCGCGCAGTGCGCGGTCGTAGTCCTCGGTGGCGCGCCCACCGAGACTGAACAACCGGGTGAAGGTCGGTCGCCACAGGTTCTCGTAGATCTCGGCGAATGCGGCGTTGCGCATCAGGCGCTGGCTGATCGACTCCATCGCTTCGCCGATGTCAGGTATGACGATCGCGCTGGATGCGGAGCGTGTGGATCGTCGTGGCCAGGCTGTCGTACTGGCCGACGAGCAGCGTGAACTCGATCAGCTTGCGGTCGTCGAGGTGCCGCGACAGTGCGGCCCAGGCGATGTCGGAGACGTCCTTGTCGGCGACCAGCTCGTCGACGGCGCGCAGGATGGCCCGCTCGCGGTCGCCCCAACCGGCGTCCGGGCCCTCGAGGATGCGCTCGAACTCGACGTCACCGATGCCCGCCCGGCGCCCGAGTCTGCGGTGATGGTCGAGCTCGTACTCACAACCACGCAGATGTGCGACGCGGATGATGATCATCTCGGAGTCCTTGCGTGGCAACGTCCCGAACGGCATCAACCGGCCGCTGAAATGCAGCCAGCCGCGGAACAGGCCCTTCGCCCGGCCGAGCGTCGAGAAGATGTGCGCGTCGTCGACTCCGATGACGCGGGCGGCCCCGCGCGCGAAGACGAAATTGAAACCTCCGAGTTCTCGGAGACCACCCGGTGTGACTCGCGGTGCGCTCATGGGGCCACGGTAGACTACGTCCACTATGACGAACAGCACACGGACGTTCAGAAGTGTCGAAGAACTGAAGGCCGCGATCGGCGAAGACCTCGGGTCGGGCGAGTGGCTGGAGATCACCCAGGAGCGTATCGACGCGTTCGCCGACGCCACCGGTGACCACCAGTGGATTCACACCGATCCCGAGCGCGCCAAGTCGGGGCCGTTCGGCACCACGATCGCGCACGGGTATCTGACGGTCTCCCTGCTGCCGATGATCGCCGGCCAGATCTTCTCCGTCGAGGGTCCCAAGCTCGTCCTCAACTACGGCATGAACAAGCTGCGCTTTCCGAACCCGGTGAAGGTCGGCGCCCGCATCCGGTCCAACGCCGTCATCACCTCGATCGAGGAGACCCCCAAAGGCGTGAACATGGTCGTGACCAACACGGTCGAGATCGAGGGTGAGTCCAAGCCGGCCTGTGTCGCCGAGAACCTGCGCGTGCTCGTCTACTGATCCTCGTCTGTTCGATTCGGACTCTCGCGGCGCCCGGCCTCATCCGGCCGGGCGCCGCGGGCATTCGTCGACCGCCGGCCGTCCGGCGAGTCGCATGTTCAGCCACTCGAGCGCGACCGGGAATCCCAAGAGCGCGCCGGTGATGTGTTCGCCGAAGATCTCGCGGTATGCGGCGGTCGCCCCGTATCCAGCACTGCTGGCGGTAGAGCGCTCGGGCGCCCGCTGCGGGAATCCACCACTCGTGGGTTCCGTGGTAGATCAGCAAGGGGGCCAACGATTTACGGTCGGCCATCGCGGTGATCCGGTAGATGCGTTCGGCCACCGGCGAGTGGAACGGGTCCGGGTCGCGCGACAGCAACTGCATCGGCAGGAATGTCCCCCCTGCCAGGGCCTCGGGGATGACGCAGACGTTCTTCAGCGGTGACGTGGCCAGCCAACGCGCGGGCCGGTTGGCCATCGCCAGGATCTCGGTGCGTTCGCGTGCGATGCCGAAGGTCGCGGCGTGGAACAGCCCGGTGGCCAGGTTGGCGTTCATGCTGCCGACCAGCATCCGGAAGTCGGCGGGAACCCCACCGAGTGCGGCGCCGACGATCCGGTCGGACAGTTCGGGTGAGTACTCGCCGACCAGCTTCGACGCGCCGTGCGTCGCGATCGCCCCGCCCGAGTAGCCGGCCATCGCGATCCGGCTGTGCCGCAGGATGTCCGGGCGTAGCGTCAGACCCGCGCGGATCGCGTCGAGGACGACGTGCCCCGCCAGAACGGGCTCGGCGTAGGCCATCCGCGGCCCCTGATGGTCGGGGATGAGGACCGCGTGACCGTCGTACAAGGCGAGCTGAGTGGTCGGCGGGATCAGGTCGGTGGGGTTCGTCGCGATCGAGAAGCCATGTGCCAACGTGTATCCCGGTGTACAGGCGGCTCCGAGTGAGTCGATCGGCAGGTTGTTGACCAGCAGGGGCCGTGGCCCACGGACCGCTCGTGCCGGAATCAGCAGCGTTGCCGTACCGAAGATCGGGGCGCCGACCGCGTCGGTGGTGGCGAACTTGACGAGGGTCGCCGACCGCAACGGGATGGTGACCACCGGGCTCGCGGAGGCGGTGACGTCGCGGACCGCGATCACCTGGCCTGGTTCCAGTGCCGACAGATCGGGCGGCCACCGGTCGAAGAACGGGTCGCCGGTCGGTGACGGCAACAGCGCCTCACGTAATTCCAGTGTGCGGTGGTCGAATCCGGATGCGCGCGCTCGTGGTGGGACCTCGCGGAGGCGGGGGATCGGGGGAGGTGGCACGGCCGAGTCGACGGCCTCGGCGACCGGTGGCGGGACAGGCATCATGTTCGGCGGTTCGCCGGATGCTGACCCCGGGGCCACCGTCCGCCAGGCAGCCACGAGCCCCAGGGTGATGCACACGATCAGCGCGCGCCGGCTGGTCCGGTGTCGTAGGCGATTCGCCGGTGCCGCCATCGGGTGCCTCCGCAGCTCGCGAGTGTGTCGCCTCGCTGCGGTCGAGACTAGGACAAGCGACCAGATGTCGATGCCCGCCACCCGCATGGACATTTCTTCGATACTCAACCGTGATCGCGGCCAGGGGATTTCTGCCTGAATCTGTTTGTCCCCTGCCGAAGTCCCCGCGGGCGTTTAGCATGACGGAATTCGGACCGGAATGGCGAGTTGGGCTGACCATCGGGGGTGAGCTGACCCGGGATCGCCGGTGTGGCAGGAGTGTTGGCGATGCGCTCGAAGTTCAGGTGGCGATCACGGACGCTGTGTGTGGCGGCGGCCGTCGGCGTCGCGACCGTTGGCCTGCTCGGTGGCGTGTGGGGACCGGGGCTCGGCCCGGTGGCCCGGGCCGAGCCACCGAACCTGACCGCCGTACCGTCGGCCATCCCGGGCGAGATCGACGCGGTGGTGCCCGCCCCGCCGGTCAAGAAGCTCAACCGCATCCCGCAGCGGTCGAAGATCGAGGGCGGTTCCAAGGAACTGCAGGAACTGCGTGAGGCGGTCATGCCGTCGCCGGTGGGCGATCGCTTCTTCGATCACTGGCCCGCCGACCTCGCCGCACTCGAGCCCGGCGACCTGATCGCGACTAGAGACGTGACGCAGGTGGCCGGCTTCCTCGTCACCGTGCCGCTGCGGTCGGCCCGGCAGATCAAGTTCCGCACCACCGACGCCACCGGCGGCCCGCTGTTCGGCACGGCGACCCTGTTCGTCCCGCAGAAGGCGTGGAGGGGTCCGGGGCCGCGGCCGATCCTCGTCAACAACACACCGATCGTCGCGCTGGGGACGACCTGTACACCGGGTTACACGTTCTCCCACGGGTACAACAAGGACACCAACAACACCGACCTGTTCCCGCCGCTGACCCAGCTGGCGCTCGATCGTGGTTATGCGGTGATCGTGCCCGACCACACGGGCGCCCGGATGGCCTATGCCGAACCGTATGTCGGCGCGCATGTCGTCCTCGATTCCGTCCGTGCCGCGGCGAGACTCGATCCGATCGAGTTCGGTCGTGGCCCGATCGCCATGCACGGATACTCCGGTGGTGCGATCGCCACCAACGGGGCCGCGAAACTCGCCTCCACCTACGCCCCCGATCAGGCCGGACGCTTCGTCGGCGCGGCCATCGGCGGTGTTCCGGCGGATTACCGGGTCCTGGCCGGGGCGATGAACGCCAACCTCGCATCCGGGGTTTTCCACTCCGCGATGCTGGGTGTGGCGCGGGAGCGTCCGGAGATCCTGGGGATGTCGAACCATGTCGCACGGTGGCTCGCGACCTCCGGGCTGCGCGACCTCTGCACCGGCGAGATGGGCATCCTGGGTTTCTCCCATCTGCCGACGCAGCTGCTCTCGCTCGACCCCGACCCGTTCCATTCACCGGTCGCCGACCACATCTTCGACGTCACGTCGATGTCGGGGTACCGGGCGACCATGCCCCTGTTCATCTATCAGGGGACCTACGAATGGTGGCTTCCCGCGACCCAGGCGCGTGCCCTGTTCGCCGAGCAGTGCGAACTCGGTGCGACCGCGATCTACCGCGAGTATCCGGGTGAGCACATCACGACGGTGTTCGAGGCCTTTCCCGATGTGGCCACCTGGCTCGACCGTCGATTGCAGGGAATCCCCGCCACCAACGAGTGTCGCTGATCCTCACCGTGTCTCGGTGATCGCCATGTACGGCGACACCGTGGAGGAGTGTTCGTTGACGCGCAGTGTGGCGCCCAGGGCGGGGAAGGCCCGCTGTGCGCACTGGGTTCGTTCGCAGACGCGGCAGCCCGCACCGATCGGGGTCACGTGTGCCTGCGGTCCGATCTCGAGGCCGTCGGAGTAGATCACCCGACCGGCATGGCGGAGTTCGCATCCCATGCCGATCGCGAAGGTCTTGCCGGGTTGCCCGTACCGCGCGGCGCGGCGTTCGACCGTGCGCGCCACCCAGAAGTAGTTGCGGCCGTCGGGCATCTCGGCGATCTGGGTGAGGATCTTGCCCGGCGAGGCGAAGGTCTCGTAGACATTCCACAGCGGGCAGGTGCCGCCGCTGGAGGAAAAGTGGAAACCGGTGGCGGACTGTCGTTTCGACATGTTCCCGGCGCGGTCGACACGGACGAACGACCACGGTATCCCGCGGAGGTTGGGGCGTTGCAGCGTCGAGAGCCGGTGGCAGATCGTCTCGTAGGACACCGCGTAGAACGCTGAGAGCCGTTCGATGTCGTAGCGGAAATCTTCTGCCGCGCCGTGGAACTGGCTGTAGGGGAGCACGACTGCCGCGGCGAAGTAGTTCGCCAGGCCGAGCAGCGCCAGTGAGCGCGCGTCCTCACTGGTGAAGTTTCCCTGGTCGACGAGTTCGTCGAGGAGATCGTGGTACTCGAGGTAGCAGAGCTCGCTGGCGAGCTTGAAGGTCCGCTGTCCGGCGGAGAGGGCGGCCGAGAACTCCAGGCGGCGCTCCTCGGAGTTCAGCCGGTGGAGGGTGTAGTCGCCGAGGTCGACGCGGCGCACGATGCTGATCCCGTGCACGTTCTCGATGCGGTTCATGATCTCGCGCCGGATGTCCGCCGAGTGCATGCGCATGCGGTTCGTCATCTCCTCGGCGGCGATGTCGAGCTCATGGATGTAGTTGCGGCGCTGATAGAAGTAGTCGCGCACTTCCTCGTGTGGTGCGCTGATCGTGCCCCGCATGCTGCGGTCGCCGCGTTCGTCGGTGGCCGCGGCGAGCTGGTCGGTCGCGATCCGGTAGCGCCGGTGCAGATTGACCATCGCCTGCGCGATCTCCGGATGCGAGGCGACCATCGTGCTGATCTGCTGGGCGTCGTGCGCGCCCGGACCGGCCTCGATGTCGTCGTCGAGCAGCACCTCGCGCAGTTCGGCGACCAGCCGGAGATCGTCCTGGGAGTCGAAGAACCCGGCGTCGACGCCGAACGCCTCGGTGATCTTGCGCAACACCGACGTCGTCAGCGGCCGGGCGTCGTGCTCGATCTGATTGAGATACGACGCGGAGATCGACAGCGTCTGCGCGAGGGCCACCTGCGAGAGTCCGCGCTCGGATCGCAACTGACGCAGCCGGGAGCCGACGTAGGTCCTGCTCACTCGCCACCTCCAGGACAGGGGATGCCAGATCGATGATCCCCTTCAGGGTACGGTGACCGCGTGCGCTCACCCCGCGGCCGACACCGCAGCCCGCGGCCGGTGGCGTCGGCCGTGTTCGCGCTGGTGGCCGCGGTGATCGCGATCGCCGGATGTTCGAACGGGTCGGCCGAAGCACCCGCTCCTCGCACGCCTGCCGACCTGCTGCTCCAGCCATCCGACCTACCGCCGGGATTCACCGCCGAATCGCTGTCCGTCAGTGACCTCGTCGCGGGAAACCGGGCGGGCATCGACGCCGCGCGCACCGCCCGGGTGACCCCCGGGTTCTGCACCCCGACCGCTGACGCGGAATTGAACGGGGAGCTGACCGCGGACAGCTCGGCGGTCCTCGCCGCGCGTGGTGGCACGGGGGTACTCGTCGAGCTGGTCACCGAGGCGAGGCGCGACATCGACGCCGACCGGCTCTCCACGACCGGTCGCTGCTCGCGCACGACCACCGAGATCACCGTCGGAAATCTCGCCGGGAGCCGTGTCGTCACCGAGTACACGGAGATGGCGCCGCCCGAGGTGGACGGCGGCCTCGGCACCGGCGAGCAGATGCTGCTGACGCGGTCCGAGGTCACCACGACGCTGCCCGACGGTGGTGTCCGCCGCCAGATCGGCTTCGCCGGATATGCCGCCCTGGACCGTCCGACGTCGGGGCCGGTGACCGTCCAGCTGACGGTGTCGGGCGCGACCACGCCGGCCTCCGATCCGCCGACCGAACCGACCGAACCCGTCGACGCCGCGACCTTCGTGAGAGTCTTCGACGCCGCCGTCGGTCGCGTCACCGCACCCTGATCGAGGCGGTCGAAGCGCGCGTCGGGCCGTCTGCGCGGTGTGAAAGTGGTCACTATTGCCGCGCCGGCGCCGGATGTCGGACCCCCGACGGCTCGCAGAGAAGTCACGGAGTCTGCTGTACTCGGGAGTAGGAAATCCCAGTACGCGCGTACTTTTTTCGGGGATCCACGAAGGCTTTCACATGTCAAGATTTGCAAACTTTGCAACGCGGCGTCAAAAAATAACCCGGATTTACAGTCCGCGAGGGTTGGACCTGCGTGTTTGTCCTGTGGCACCCTTGCTGCAGGCACCTCAGACGGAAGCCCAAGAGTTCGCAAAGTCCGGCCGACACCGCCGCCGGACTCGCGAGTACAACGCTCTCGGGAACCACGTCGGATGTCTGTCAGCACTCCAGGCCTCGGCGGCGCGCCGGGCCGGTCGTCCCGATCCGACCCGGTCGAGACGAGCAGGACAACGAAAGCGAAGTAGCCAATGAGCAACGTCGGAAAGCCCCGCACCGCCGCGGAAATCCAGCAGGACTGGGACACCAATCCCCGCTGGAAGGGCATCAAGCGCGACTACACCGCCGAGCAGGTCGCTCAGCTCCAGGGTTCGGTCGTCGAGGAGCACACCCTCGCCCGCCGTGGCGCCGAGATCCTGTGGGAAGGCGTGACCAAGGGTGATGGCAGCTACATCAACGCTCTGGGTGCCCTCACCGGTAACCAGGCCGTGCAGCAGGTCCGCGCCGGCCTGAAGGCCGTGTACCTGTCGGGCTGGCAGGTCGCCGGTGACGCCAACCTGTCCGGCCACACCTACCCCGACCAGTCGCTGTACCCGGCGAACTCGGTTCCGAACGTTGTTCGTCGCATCAACAACGCGCTTCTCCGCGCCGACGAGATCGCCCGCGTCGAGGGTGACGACTCGGTCGACAACTGGGTCGTCCCGATCGTCGCCGACGGTGAGGCCGGCTTCGGTGGCGCGCTCAACGTCTACGAGCTGCAGAAGGCCATGATCGCCGCGGGTGCCGCCGGTACCCACTGGGAGGATCAGCTCGCCTCGGAGAAGAAGTGCGGCCACCTCGGTGGCAAGGTGCTCATCCCGACCCAGCAGCACATCCGCACCCTGAACTCGGCCCGCCTGGCCGCCGACGTCGCCGGTGTCCCCACCGTCGTCATCGCGCGTACCGACGCCGAGGCCGCGACCCTCATCACCTCCGATGTGGACGACCGCGACAAGCAGTTCGTCACCGGTGAGCGCACCGCCGAGGGCTACTACCACGTGAAGAACGGCATCGAGCCGTGCATCGAGCGTGCGAAGTCCTACGCTCCCTATGCCGACATGATCTGGATGGAGACCGGTACCCCCGATCTCGAGCTGGCCCGCAAGTTCGCCGAGGCAGTCAAGTCGGAGTTCCCCGACCAGCTGCTCTCCTACAACTGCAGCCCGTCGTTCAACTGGAGCAAGCACCTCGACGACAGCACCATCGCCAAGTTCCAGAACGAGCTGGGCGCCATGGGCTTCACCTTCCAGTTCATCACGCTGGCCGGCTTCCACTCGCTCAACTACGGCATGTTCGACCTGGCCTACGGTTACGCCCGCGAGCAGATGACCGCCTTCGTCGACCTGCAGAACCGTGAGTTCAAGGCAGCCGACGAGCGTGGATTCACCGCCGTCAAGCACCAGCGTGAGGTCGGCGCCGGCTACTTCGACAGCATCGCCACCACCGTCGACCCGAACACCTCGACCGCAGCTCTCAAGGGCTCGACCGAAGAGGGCCAGTTCCACTAGGAGCCATTCCGCCTCCCCGGAATCTCGGCGAACCAGTCAGGCGGTCCGCGGCTTTCGCTGCGGACCGCCTGTTGGTCTATCCAGGGCTTGGTTCGTACCCCGGGAGTTACCCATGTTCGTGCGAGATCAGTTGTTACCAGAACTTTCCCGTGAGGATTCGACATGACAAGCGAGAAGGTCTGCCGAGTCGGCGTCGTCGGCGCCGGACAGATGGGTGCGGGTATCGCCGAGGTGTGTGCCCGGGCCCAGGCCGACGTGCTGGTGTACGAATCGACTCGCGACCTCGTCGCGGCGGGCCGTGCCCGCATCCTGAGTTCGCTCGATCGGGGAGTGTCGAGCGGCAAACTGACCGAACGCGAACGCGACCAGGCGGTGGACCGCCTCACGTTCACCTCGGACCTGGGCGATTTCGCCGACCGGCAGCTCGTCTGTGAGGCCGTCGTCGAGGACGAGGCGGTCAAGACCGCGATCTTCACCCAGCTCGACAAGATCGTCGTCGACCCGCATGCGGTGCTCGCGTCGAACACCTCCTCGATCGCGATCATGAAACTGGGCATGGCAACTCAGAACGCCGCCCGCGTGATCGGTCTCCACTTCTTCAATCCCGTACCCGTGCTCCCTCTGGTCGAGCTCGTCACCACGCTGATGACAGCTCCCGAGGTGACCGCACGGGCCGAATCCTTCGCACACGACGTACTCGGCAAACAGGTGATCCGTTCCGCCGATCGGTCGGGCTTCGTCGTCAACGCGCTGCTCGTTCCCTATCTGCTCTCCGCGATCCGCATGGTGGAGAGCGGTTTCTCGACGGTCGAGGCCATCGACAAGGCGATGGTGCTCGGCTGCGCTCATCCGATGGGGCCGCTGAAGCTCGCCGACCTGGTGGGTCTCGACACCGTCAAGGCGATAGCCGACAAGATGTACGAGGAGTTCGAGGAGCCGCTCTACTCGCCGCCGCCACTGCTTCTGCGGATGGTCGAGGCCGGTCGTCTCGGCAAGAAGGCCGGGCACGGTTTCTACGAATACGAGCGGCCCCTCGTCGGGAAAAGGTGACGTGGACCACAGGTGTTAGCAGAATGCTTGCAATTGCTAGCACAGCGTGGATACTGGAGTTCGGAAACACCAATACCGATGGTGCCGCGGTTTCTCATCTCGCGCGGTGACGAGCCGGAAGATCGTGGCGGCTTGCGACACCGACCATCGCGTCGAATCGACGACAACCCGACATGCGCCCGGCAACGACGCCGAGACCAGCGAGACCGCATGTGCTGCAGCGCGATTGGTGACCGACAGAAGGAGTGTCCTCGTGACCACCACCCGCAATTACGCCCCCCTCTATGCCGCAGTCGGCGCCGGCGACTATGCGTTCGCGCAGGTCACCGAGAAGCTCACCGAGCTCCGTGAGCGCACCGAGGCCGCTGCCGAGACCGCGCAGACGCGTCTCGAAGCCCGCTACAGCGAGACCAAGGCCCTGATCACCGATCTGCCCGAAACCGCACAGACCCGCTTCGACGAGGCCAAGACCCGCATCGAGTCGCTCTCGGAGGAAGTCCCGACCGAGATCGAGGAGATCCGCGGCAAGCTGACCGCCGACGAGCTGAAGAAGCTCGCCGACCCGTACGTCGAGAAGGCCACCGACTTCTACAACACGCTCGCCGAGCGTGGCGAGGCCACCCTCGAGCGCCTGCGCAAGAAGCCGGTCGTCCAGGAGAACCTGTCTCGCGTCGAGAAGGTCTACAACGACGCGGTCGACCTCACCGAAGACGCCCTCGGCGTCGTGTCCTCGCAGACCCGCCTCGTGGGTGAGCGCGCCGCCAAGCTGGCCGGCCGCGTGAGCGAAGAGGTCGAGGACGTCGCCGTCGCCATCGAAGAGGCCGGCAGCGACATCAAGGAGCAGGCCGACGACGCGGCCAAGGAGATCGACGGCGCCGCAGGCACTGTCGAGGCCAAGACCCGCACCGCCAAGGCATCGCCGGCCAAGAAGGTCGAGGCTGCCAAGGACGAGTCGGTGCCGCCGGTCAAGAAGGTGCCCGCCAAGAAGTCGCCCGCCAAGAAGGCTCCGGCCAAGAAGGCGACCACCGCGAAGTAAGCAGTCGCACAACTCGATACGACGCCCCCGCTGGGTTCAGCGGGGGCGTCGTCGTGTTCGCGCTCGGTTGTTTGTTTCGCGCTGCGCGGATTCCCTCTCGCTCGGCAGATCCAATAAGCGGGAAGGAAGCTGCAACGGCGGGAGGGAAACGTCCGCGCGGGAAGAGTTCCGCGTGAGCAGGGATCCGATCGGACCGCCGGTGCGTCAAAGGAGAGTGATGCTCTTTCCCGTTGACCACTACGGTCTCGTCCGACGCGGCGCTGCACTCGATGCGGCGTTCTCCGACAACCAGCTCGCCGCCGCCGTCAAAGGCGGCGATCTGCTGCGCCTCATCCCCGGCGTCTTCGTCCGGTCATCTCCGGCCTTCGGCGGACGCGAGGGCGCTCAGCGTCTTCATCGACTCAAATCCATTGCCGTCGCGACCACCGGTACGCCGAGGCGCCGCGCCTGCCGTTGGGCCACGCGTCGGCGGCGGCAGTTCATGGCCTACCGCTTCTCAAGCCGGACATCGAGTACGTCCATGTCATCAATCGAAAGAAGTCGGGCGGTTCGGTCCTCGGGCATCGGCACGTTCATGCGGCGACTGTGGACGACGTCGAACTCGTCGAGGTCGACGGCATGCTGGTGACATCACTCGAGCGCACCGCGGTCGATGTCGCCGCGGCGGGGAGTTTCGCCCAGGCGCTGACAGCGTTCGACCAGGCGCTGCGTGCCGGCGCGGATCGCGACCGGATCGCACAGATCCTTGCGGGTCGTCGGCGACAGGGTATCCGCAACGCGCGGCGTGCGCTGTCGCTGGCGAGCGGATTGTCCGAAAGCGTCGGCGAGTCCTGGAGTCGTGCGCAGATGATCGAGGCGGGTCTGCCGGGAGAAGCGTCGCGAGGACGAACTCAGGGCGCTCGGTGTGATGGTCGTGCGCTGGACCTGGTCGGTTCTCGAGGAGGGCTCACTTCCCGATCTGCTGCGCCCGTGGCTCGGCCGTTTGGATCTGATACCGGGAACAGGGATTCCTGCGTAGCGAATTTGCTTGCGCGCCTTGGATTCCTCGCCGCTTATTGGATCTGAGCAGCGGAAGGGAGGTGGCAGAGCGGGAAGGAAGCGGGCCCGCGGGAGGCGGAACGGGCAGCGAGGGGATCAGTCCGACGCCGCGACTCGTTTCTTCTCGGCCTCGACGTCGAAGTCCGCCTTCGGCCAGTCGAGATCGAGTCCGGCGAGTGCGGTGGTGAGCAACTCGCAGACAGCCAGTCGGGCAAACCATTTGCGGTTCGCCGGGATCACGAACCAGGGCGCCGAGTCCTTGTCGGTGAGGTCGAAGATATCCTGGTAGGCCTCGAGGTAGGCGTCCCAATGGGCGCGTTCGTCGACGTCGCCGGGGTGGTACTTCCAGTACTTGTCCGGCCGGTCGAGGCGCTCGGCGAGGCGGGCCTTCTGCTCGTCCTTGGACACCACCAGACAACATTTGATGATCGTGGTGCCGTTGTCGACCAGTTCGGACTCGAACTGGTTGATGATGTGGTAACGCTTCTCCCACTCCGACTTCGGGGCGAGGTTGTGCACCCGGACGGGTAGCACGTCCTCGTAGTGTGACCGGTCGAAGATCCCGATCCGACCCGCGGGTGGCAGCGCCTTGTTGATCCGCCACAGGAAATCGTGCTGCAACTCTTCCGGGGTCGGCTTACCGAATCCCTTGATGGACAACCCCTGCGGGTCGAGGAGGCCGCCCACGTGCCGGACGATGCCACCCTTGCCCGCGGTGTCCATCCCCTGCAGCACGAGCAACACCGACCGGTGATCACCGGTGCGGCCGTTGGCGTACAACAGCTCCTGCAGAGCGGCCAGCGTCTGACCGCGCTCGGCGAGAAGCTCTGCCCCGGAATCCTTGTCACCGTCGAATCCGGGCGTGGAGTCGGCGTCGAAGGAGGCGATCGGCCCGATCGTCCGGGCGCGGAGTGCCTCCACGGCAGGTGCCGTCCAGCCCTTGCTCATGACAGGTCCTCTCGTGACGGGATTCGATCGTCGACGTCCACCTGGTGTGATGGTGGGAACAGTGGTCCGCCGCCGAACGCAGCACGATGCGAATCCGGCGGTGTCCCATCGTTGTTCACGATGCCGTAGCGGGTGCCCAGTTCGGCGGTGACGAGGGTGTGGCCGTTGTGTGCGGCGAGATCCGGGTCCCGGGCGAGTCGGGAGATGACCCGGCCCACGAACTCCGGGTCCTCGGCTCGCTGCAGCGAGAAACCGGCGAACTCGTCGATGCCGAGCGACAACAGCAACTCGGTGCGGATGAGGCCGAGCCACAACGAGATCGCGGCGACGCCCGTGTCCTTCAGCTCGACGGCCATGTCGGCGGCCATCTTGTCCAGTGCGGTCTTGCTCATCCCGTAGAGCACCGAATGGAGGTGGCCGCGGGACCCGAAGGACGAGATGTTCGTGATCAGACCCCGTCCCGCCTCGGTCATCAGGCGTGCCGCATGAACCGACGAGACGTAGTGCGCGCGTAGGCCCACGCCGATCAGGGTGTCCCAGTCGTCGACCGGGCGTTTCCAGAACGGGTCGGAGAACCCGCCGAATCCCTTGGGCGCTGCCCAGGCGTTGTTGACGAGGAGGTCGAGTTGCCCACTCGAAGGCGATCTCGTCGAAGGCCGCGGCCACCGCGGCGTCGTCGGTGTGATCGCAGCGCAGGGCGAGGGCGCCGTCGGGTCCGGTGCCGTGGCGGGAGGTGACGTACGTGGTCCAGCCGTCGTCGACGAGTGCACGGGCGATGCCGTGACCGACGCCCCGGCTGCCCCCGGTCACCAGCGCCACCCGGCTCACAACCCCCCTCCCGCGTCGGACGGTGCCTCGCGCGCGGGTTCGGTCAGCGGTGGGGGAGCGGCGAGGAAGGCATCCCGCGACCCGTCGACGGAGGCAACGCCCACGATCGCGCTCCACACCATCATCGTCAGGTAGTCGACGACCTGGTCGGCGTCGAGCGTGCGGCTGGTCATCCACCAGTCGACGACGTGCTGGATACCGCCGACGAGGGCGTGCGACCACAGTTCCGCACCCGTGGTGTCCGCGCCCCGGTCGGCCATGCGCATCACGATGCTGCTCATGACCAGCTGCGACACCAGGCGAACCGAGTCGGCCGGAGCGGGCGACGACGTGGGCGAGCTGGCGAGCGCGAAGCGGTACAGATTGGGTTCATCGTCGACCGCGTGGACGTACACGCCGATGATCGTGTGGGTGAGGGTGTACTCGTCGACGTCGTCGGAGATCGCCTCGGTCAGGCGCGGCCAGATCGTCGTCTCGAAGAAGCGCACGGTGGTCGCCACCCCGACGTCGCTCTTGTCGGTGAAGTACCGGTAGAGGACGGTTTTGGACACCCCGATGTGCGCGGCGATCTCGTCCATCCCGACGTCGGCACCCAGCTCGCGGATCGCGGCGATGACGCCGTCGGTGAGCTCGGTGCGGCGTGCGAGCTTGTGCTTCTCCCAGCGCTGCTTGCGGCCGTCGGGTTTGGCGCCGGTGTCGGTGACGGTGGTCAGTACCTGTTCGAGGCCACGCGTCACGTTGGCCGCAGCCGCCATCGCTGCACGCGCGGCAGCTGCGGGATTCGGGCGGTTGGCCATCACGACGCCAGCGTAGTCGGTTGATGGGTGACACTGGTGCCATGGCATCGACAGTCATCGAAGGAGCCGCGGGACAACCCGAGGGTGTGCCGAAGGCGCCGTCCGCCCCTGGATTCGGTGGGGACAACCCGGGCGACGCCGGCAGGCGCAGGGACCTCCGCAAGATGAAGGCGGTCGCGACCGGCTTCCTGATCTTCGCGGCGGTGGTCTACCTCTTCACCCGCTACCTCGAGCACCGGGACGGTACCGACGTCGCCGCATGGGTCGGTTATGTGCAGGCGGCGTCCGAGGCCGGCATGGTCGGCGCGCTGGCCGACTGGTTCGCGGTGACGGCCCTCTTCCGGCATCCGCTCGGCATCCCGATCCCGCACACCGCGCTGATCCGCAAGAAGAAGGACGACATCGGCGACCAGCTCGGCGGCTTCATCGAAGAGAACTTCATGACGCCCGAGGTGGTGGTGTACCGCGCTCAGCAGATCGACCTGCCGCGGCGGTTCTCGACGTGGGTCGCCGACTCGCGCAATGCCCCGCGGATCTCCGGTGAAGCGGCTCGTGCGGTCCAGCTCGCGTCGGAGATGCTGCGCGACGAGGACGTCGAACAGCTCATCCAGGCGGCTCTCAAGTGGGTGGCCGAACCGCAGTGGGCGCCCCCGACCGGCCGGATCCTGGAACAGCTCATCGCCGAGGACCGTCTCGAACCGGTCTTCCAGATGCTGTGCGATCGCGCCCACGAGTGGGCGATCGGCAGCCAGGACCTCATCGACCGCGTGGTCGACCGCGACGGGCCGCAGTGGACGCCGAAGTTCGTCAACACGCTCGTCGGCGACAAGATCCATCGGGAGCTCGTCGACTTCACCTACAAGGTGCGCTCCGACCCCGACCACGAACTGCGTCGGGCCATGCACGAGTTCGTCGAGAAGTTCGCCGACGACCTGCAGCACGATCCCGAGATGATCGCGAAGTTCGAGAACATCAAGATGGAGTTGGTGGGACGTGACGAGGTCACCGGTGCCGCGTCGACCGCATGGAAGACCGGCAAGGCCGTCATCGAGCAGATGCTCGACGACCCCAACAGCACGCTGCGAAATACCTTGTCGGACTCGATCATCCAGTTGGCCACGAGAATTCGCGATGACCGTCCGCTGCAGGAGAAGATGAACGGCTGGGTGGCGCGGGTCGCTCATCACATCGCCGCCAACTATTCGCAGGAGATCATCGCGGTCATCACCGAGACCGTGCGCGGCTGGGACGCCGACGACACGAGCCGCAAGATCGAACTCCAGGTGGGCCGCGATCTGCAGTTCATCCGCATCAACGGCACCGTTGTCGGTGCGCTCGCCGGTCTGGCCATCCACACCACGTCGGTGCTGATCTTCCACTGACACGGGATTAGCTGTGTGCTTGCACGTGCTAGCACCGACGCCGATACTGGGAAAGCGTGCGTGGCCGGGTGCGGCAGTGGGTATCCGGTCGGGGCGCCGCGATGATCGACCCCTGGAACGGAGCGTGATGAAGCGCGAGAAGGACGAGGCTTCCGTCGACGCCGTCGTGGACGGCCGGGCCGAGTCCGGCGACCACGTGTCCGAGGACGGCCCGACGGCGATGGCGGTCGAGGCCGTGGAAGCAGTGGAGGCGGTGGCGACCGCCGCCCAGGACGCGGTGACGAATGTGGCCCAGGACATCGGCGCCTTCATCCGGTCCCAGCGTGTGGCCGCCAAGGTCTCGCTGCGGCAGCTCGCCGAACGCGCCGGCGTCAGCAATCCGTACCTCAGTCAGATCGAACGGGGACTGCGGAAACCGTCCGCCGACGTCCTCGCCCAGATCGCCAAGGGTCTGCGGGTGTCCGCGGAAGTGTTGTACGTCCGCGCAGGAATTCTCGAAGAACGCCCCGCGAGCCCGGTCCGTGATGCTCTGATCGCAGATGACTCGATCAACGAGCGTCAGAAACAGATGTTGCTGGAAATCTACGAATCCTTCCGGAAGGAGAATTCGATCTCCCCGACAGACCATGAGTAGCTGAGTCATCAGCTACTGGTGGGCCCGAAGCATCGCCGAGTCCTGAGAAGCCGAGTTCCGAGAAAACTGAGGCAGGAGTAGCTGAATGAGCGAGAACCCGTTGACGACAGCCGTGGGACAGGTGGCCGCGTTGCTGGCCGAGGTTCGTGAGCGTGGCGAGGCGGCGAGCGAACAGGCCCAGTCGAAGCTTGCGGAGACTGTCGGGACAACTCAGTCGAAGCTTGCGGAGACTGTCGGGACAACTCAGTCGAAGCTTGCGGAGACTGTCGGGACAACTCAGTCGAAGCTTGCGGAGACTGTCGAATCCACTCAGGCGAAGATCGCTGGTTCCCGGGACGAGGCGCAGGCGAGGATCGACGAGGCGCGCGCGACCGCGCTGGCCCTTTTCGAGGAGGCCAAGACGAAGCTGTCGACCCTGCCGGTCGAACTGCCCGCCGAGATCGAGGAACTGCGTGCCCGGTTCTCGCCGGATGAACTGCGCAAGGTCGCCGAGGCCTATCTCGCCGTCGCGGCCGGTCTCCTGACGTCGCTGTCGGAGAGGCGTGACGAGGCCGTCGAGAAGCTCAAGGCGCAGCCGGTCGTCGGGGAGAATCTGCCGAAGCTCGAGAAGGTCTACAGCGACGCGGTCGGTCTCACCGAGGACGCGCTGGGAACGATCTCCGAGCAGACGCGCGCCGTCGGCGAACGGGCGCTCCGGCTGGCCGGGTTGGCCGACGACGGCGGACCCGACGGGACGATTCGCGACGCCAGCGCGGACGCGCCGGTGCGCGCGGTTGCCGCGCCGGCCCCGGCGACGAAGGCGCCCGCCGAGACAGCACCGGCGGAGAAAGCGGCGGCGAAGAAGGTCCCGGCCAAGAAGGCTCCGGTCAAGAAGGCGCCGGCGGAGAAGGCGGCCGCGGCGAAGGCGCCGGTTAAGAAGGCGCCGGCGAAGAAGGCCGCAGCCAAGAAGGCACCGGCGAAGAAGGCTCCGGCCAAGACCGCACCGGCGAAGAAGGCCGCGGCGGTGAAGGGTGCCGCCGAACGCGCCGCGGCCAAGAAGGCGCCGGCCCGTAAGGCCACCCCCACCAAGGCGGCCACGAAGAAGACGCCTGCGGCGAAGAAGGCGGCCACGGCGAAAAAGACCGCAGCCAAGAAGGCGCCCGCCAAGAAAGCGCCCGCCAAGAAAGCGCCTGCCAAGAAAGCTGCTCCCAGCGCCGACTGACCCGTGCGCGCACATTCCGGCCGCGCGCGCCGTCGTAGGCTGCTGCGGCAATCGAGGCGCACGGGACTAGAGTGTTCGGCGTGGACTTCTTCGGCGTGTTGGCCTATGGCCAGAGTCTGATCATGTTGGCCCTGACCGTGGTAGCGGGGGTCGCGGCGGTCGTCGCGCTGATCCACGCGGCCATTCAGCGTCCCGACGCGTTCCCGGCGGTCGACCGGCAGAGCAAGGTGATCTGGGTGGCGATCCTGGCCGGCGCCTCCCTGTTCATCTGGTTCTTCGGGGCGGTGAGCTTTCTGGGCATCATCGGCGTGGTCGCGATGCTCGTGTACCTGGTCGATGTGCGCAAGCGTGTCGACGACATTCAGGGCAAGTCCTGGTTCAGCAAAAAGGCCTGATGCATCGTGGCGGAGTATCGGATCAATGACCTCGCCGAGGCGTCGGGGGTCAGCGTTCGCAACATCCGGGTCTATCAGGATCGCGGACTGCTTCCGCCGCCCAGCATCCGCGGCCGTGCAGGCTGGTATTCCGACCAGCATCTGGTCCGGCTGAACCTCATCTCCCGCATGCTCGAACGCGGGTACACCTTCGCGACCATCAGCGAGCTTTTGCACGCGGCCCACCACGGCATGCGTGTCGAGCAGATCCTGCGGGGATCGCCGAAGGGCGGTCGGTTCCGCAACTTCAAACGCGCGGCGACCATCACCATCACCGAGTTGCGCAAAACCCTCAACGCCTCGGATCGCTCCATCGCCCTCAGCCAGAAACTGGGTCTGCTCGCCAAGGACGGCGCGCACTACGCCATCCGGAACCCCGAGTTGCTCGAGGGCGCGGAGATCCTGGTGAAGAGCGGCATCGACATCGACGTCCTCCTCGACCGCTGGGTGCGGGTCCAGGAAGACCTCGAGGACGTCGCGACCAGCTTCGTCTCGATCATCACCGACAAGTACTTCGACGAGAACCTTCCTGACCTGGGTGAAGCCGGCGTGAGCGAGATGGCCGACCTCATCCAGACCGTTCGTCCGATGGCGCACGAGATCGTCGAGACGACCTTCCGCAAGGCGCTCGACGAACAGATCTCCAAGGCCATCGGGCAGGCGGCGACCTACTTCGACGCGGCGACCGCGGACGACGAACCGGACACCGCGACGCCGGGTTCCACCGGTGACCAGCCGGGCCTCGGCTATGAGACAACCGATATTGGTACATTGAACTCCGACACGGGGACGCTGAACGCGGCGTCCCCGCCCGGGGTCTCCATCGCGGACGATCCCGACCGAGGTTGAGGGGTGCCGGTGAACACGAAGTCGTTGAAGAGGGTCGGTGGAATCGCGGCCGCGATCGGTGCGGCAGCAGTCGGAGTCGGTGTCGGCACTGTCCTCGCCGGGATCGCCCGTGACGCGCTGCGCGCCGAACTCGCGGTCGACGACGGTCCCGACGACCTGCTCACCGCACCCGACTCCCCGCCCCGGCGGCTGCCGGTCCGCAGCTCCGACGGCACCCTCCTCAACGCGGAGGTCTACGGGGTCGACGACGCGGACGACGAGGGCGACGTCATCGTGATGGTCCACGGATGGACCTGCAACACCGCCTACTGGTACCCCCAGATCAATCACCTCACCTCGTCCGAGGGCGGCAGGCGACGGGTCGTCGTCTACGACCAGCGTGGCCACGGACTCAGTGAACGTGGTCGCCGCCGTCCGACCGTGGCGATGCTCGGACAAGATCTCGACGCCGTGCTCGAGGCGACCGTTCCGGCTGGGCGTCGCGCAATCCTGGTGGGGCACAGCATGGGTGGGATGACCATTATGTCGTGGGCGGACCAGTATCGCGAGAAGGTCGGCACGCGTGTCTCCGCCGTGGTGCTCGTCTCGACCGCTGCCAACGCGGTCATGGAGAACCACGCCCTCGTGCCGGTCGATCTGCCAGCGTATGCGCGGCCCTTCGCGCCTCTGGTGTCCAAAGCGATCACCTCGGTGCCGGTGCCGATCCCCAAAACCTCGTACGGCGTTCGGTTTTCGCACTACATCGCCCTGGGGCCCAACGCACGTAAGGCGCATGTCGACTTCGTCGACGAGATGATCGGCGCGTGCCCGCCGCGCGCACGCGCCGGCTGGGGATCGGCGATGGGCAAACTCGATGTGACGGCCGGGCTGGCCGCTCTCTCGGTGCCCACCACCGTCGTCGTCGGGACCGAGGACCGGCTGACCCCGCGCAAGCACGCCGAGCAGATGGCAGAGGTGCTGCGGCGCAACGGTTCCCTCCGGGAACTCGTCGTCTACGAGGGCGTCGGGCACATGTCGAGTATCGAGGCCGCCGAGCGGTTCAACGAGATGCTCGACGAACTGGTCACCGAGGTCTCGCGTACCGAGCAGCGGGTCAGCTGAGCCCGCACTCCCGGACCGTCGTCACAGCGCGCAGTTCACGAAGACCGGTTCCGGTCGAAGAGTGACACCGAAGGCGTCGAACACACCATCGCGGACCTCGCGCGCCAGCGTCAGTAGCTGCTCGGTGGTGGCCGAACCGCGATTGGTCAGTGCCAGAGTGTGTTTCGTCGACAGGCGAACCGCGGCATCCGCCCCCGGGTAACCGCGGACGAAGCCCGCCCGCTCGATCAGCCAGCCCGCCGACAACTTGATCGCGGTGGGGGAGCCGTCGGGCGTGCTCGGTTGCGGACCGGCCGGATAGGACGGGATCGCGACGTCGTCGCCGACCCGTCCCGCGATCCGTTCGAGCACGGCCGGGGCTTCCTCCCCGGGGATGATCGGATTGGTGAAGAACGATCCCGCGCTCCAGGTGTCGAAGTCGTCGGGGTCGAGGACCATCCCCTTGCCACGACGTAGACCGAGAACCGCCTCGCGCGCGGTCACGGCGTCGACTCGTTCGCCGGGTTCCACGCCCACCTTCGTCGCCAGCTCGCGATAGCGGATCGGCTGACTCGCGCGGTCGTCGTTGAGCCAGAACGACACCGCGACGACCACGAAGTCGTGGCGGTGCTTGAGATTGCTGGTGCGGTAGCCGAGCCCGAGTTCGGTGGGCGAGACCCAGCGCAGGGTGCCGGACCGGCGGTCGAGAACCTGGACCGACCGCAGGATGTCGGCGACCTCGACGCCGTAGGCCCCGACGTTCTGAACCGGGGTCGCACCGGCGGCGCCCGGAATCCCCGACAAGCACTCCAGCCCGCCGAAACCCGCCTCAACGGTCGCGGCGACCAGATCGTCCCAGCCCACCCCCGCGTCGGCGACCACATGGGGACGGCCCGACTCGCGGCCCGATCCGAACTCGATGCCGCTGCTCGCGAGCACCACGGCGGTGCCGTCGAAGCCGGCGTCGCCGATCACGAGATTGGACCCGCCACCGATGACGAGCACGGGTTCGGACTGCTCGTCGAGCTCCAGGATGGTCTTGACGATGCTGCGCGTGTCGGAGCAGCGCACGATCTCACGGGCGGGGCCGCCGAGACGCAGGGTGGTCAGCTCGGCGAGGGGCGCGCTCAGCGGCGTCTGCGTGTCGGTCACGCGTTAAACGTTAACCGGCGAACGGTAGCGTTCTCTCCATGGCGAGCAAGCTGCAGCACTTGGACTCCTACCCGTTCTCCACCGAACGGCTCTGGGCGATCTTCACCACAGAGCAGTACTGGCACGATCTGGTGGAGCGGATGAACGCCGGTCACGGCCACGTGGAGAAGGTGACCATCGCGGGCGACACCGTGACGGTCGAGATGAACCAGGGCATTCCTGCGGAGAAGCTCCCGTCGGCGGTCACCAAGATCATGCCCGGCGACCTCCGGATTCCGCGGAGGAACACATATCGGCTGGTCGGAGACCGAATCGTGGCCGAGATGCACGCAACGGTCGAGGGCGCGCCGGTGCCGGTGAACGTGTACGGGACCATCACCACGTCGGGCGATCCGGCGACCAGCGACTGCGAGGCCGAGGTGTCGGTGAACCTGCCGATGTTCGGTGGGAAGATCGAGAAGGCCGTGGTCAGCGAGCTGGTCGGCCTGCTGGAGCACGAGCGTGGCCACACCGTCGATTGGGATTCGGAAAATCGGCTGACGTAGCCTGGTCGTCATGGCACGACGGCTCAGCTACTCCGCTCGCTACACCCATCCCGCGGAGAAGCTCTACCAAGCGCAGAGCATCAAGCAGTACTGGGACGACATGATGGCGGGATTCCAGATGATCTCGCCGCACTGCGAGGTCGCCTCCTTCTCCGCCGACGAGACCGGCGTCCGGGTCGTCCTGAAGCAGCACATCGGACGCGACCAGCTGCCCCCGCTCGCGCAGACGGTGATGATGAAAGACATGGTCATCACGCGTGAGGAGACCCTCGGTCCGTTCGATCCGGACAACACCAAGGGCACCTACAACGCGTCCATCCCCGCCGGTCCCGGCAGCCTCAACGGCTGGCAGGAACTGTTCCCGACCGAGGAGGGCTGCACGATCCGCCGGACCAGCGAGGCGAAGGTCTTCGTCCCGTTCGTCAACGGCAAGCTCGAGCAGATGATCCTCATCAACCTCGTCGATCTGTTCCGCGCCGAGGCCGAATACGCCAAGGACTGGATCGACAAGAACTTGTGAGTCGTCTGGCCGCTCCGATCGGCCGGGGTGACGCGCGGGACCACCAACATCAACCGCCTGCGTCGGGTGGATCGGTGGATGGCGCATGAACCGGCAGTGATCGCGGCGCTGGATGTCGACCGTCCGCTGGTCGTCGACCTCGGGTACGGAGCACGCCCCGACGCGACCGTCGAGATGGCGGGTCGGCTGCGCCGCGTCGCCCCGGATCTGCAGATGGTGGGACTCGAGATCGACCCGGCACGTGTCGTCGAACCGCGCGACGGTGTCCGGTTCGCCGTCGGCGGTTTCGAGATGGCGGGTCTGCGTCCCCGCGTGGTGCGCGCCTTCAACGTCCTGCGGCAATACGACGAGGCCGAGGTCGAGGCGGCGTGGTCGAGGCTGCGTGCGGCCCTGTCGCCGGGTGGCGTGATCGTGGAGGGAACCTGCGACGAGATCGGCCGGCGGTGCGCCTGGGTGCTGCTCGACCACGCAGGCCCGGTGAGCTTGACGCTCTGCTGGGCGCCCGAACACTCCGATCGCCCGTCCGACCTCGCCGAACGACTGCCCAAGTCGCTCATCCACCGCAACGTGCCGGGCGAGAAGATCCATGAACTGCTGACGCTCGCGGACCAGTGCTGGGACATCGCCGCCCCAATGGCTCCGTACGGACCGCGGGTGCGCTGGCGCCATGCGCAGGACCTGCTGCGTGAGCGTGGCGTGGACTGCGTGGTCACGCGCCGCCGGATGTCGGACAACGTGCTGACCGTTCCGTGGTCAGTGGTCGCCCCGTCGGAGTAACCCCGAGGGAACCTGTCGGCACAGCGGGTGTCGGGCATTACTGTGGCGGCTATGCGTGTGGCGATGGCCCAGATCAGCTCGACCGACGATCCGAGCGAGAACCTGGCGACCCTGCGTGCGGCGACGCAGGAGGCGGCATCGCGCGGGGCGCGGCTGGTGGTGTTCCCGGAGGCGACGATGTGCCGGTTCGGCGTGCCGCTGAAGCCGGTGGCGGAGGAAATCGACGGGTCGTGGGCACGCGGGGTGTCGGAGGTCGCGGCGTCGGCCGGTGTGACCGTGGTGGCCGGGATGTTCACCCCTTCGGATGACGGTCGCGTGTTCAACACGGTCCTCGTCGCGCATCCCGACGGGTCGCGCCTCGGCTACGACAAACTGCACCTCTACGACGCCTTCGGTTTTCACGAGTCCAAGACCGTCGCGCCCGGTGCGGAGCCGGTGACCTTCGAGGTCGACGGGGTCACCGTGGGAGTTGCGACCTGCTACGACATCAGGTTTCCCGCCCTGTTCACGACCCTGGCACGACGCGGCGCACAGGTCATCGTGGTGCCCACGTCCTGGGGTGCCGGGCCCGGCAAGATCCACCAGTGGGAGGTGCTCGCCACGGCTCGCGCGCTGGATTCCACGACCTTCGTCGTCGCGGTGGGACAGGCCCTTCCGCCGGATGAGGCGGTCGCCGGATCCGGGGTCCCGACCGGGATCGGACACAGCCAAATCACAGACCCCTTCGGTACGGTGGTCGCCGCGTACCCGGAGACGGTCTGTGTCGATGTTCACGACCTCGACCTGGAACTGGTCGAGAAGGCTCGTATGCAACTGGCGGTCCTAGCCAACGAGCGAGCTTTGCCGGTCGGCGATGCGGTGCACAGCGAGTTGACACCCGCCGGCGAACGGCTCCGAGAGTCCGACGACCGAGGACGGAACCCATGAGCGACGACAACAAGACTCCCGGTGATGACCCCCGAGACGCGGGCACACCCTCCGGAGACGAACCGGTGACCACCGGCGACGAGTGGCGTCCGGTGTCCGGTGACGGTCCGGCCGAGTCGAACGCCGGGCCGGTCGTCCCCGAGACGGGGGAGACCGAACAGTTCCCGACGACACCGGTCGCCCCGGGGGCACACGCGTATTCGAACGTCCCGCCGTCCGAGGCGGATACCACCGGCCTGGGTGGCGGACCGGGCACGCCGGGCACCGCGCGGTTCCCGCCCGGTGAGACCCCCTACGGGGATGAGTCGAGTGCACCCCTAGAGACGCCTGGCAGCGGCCCGGTGATCACCTCGCCGCGGAAGAATCGCAGCACCGGGAAGATCGTGGCGCTGAGCCTCGTCGCCGTGCTGCTCCTGGCCGTGATCGGCGCGGTCGGCAGCGAACTCTATCTGCGCAACAAGGTCACGAACTGCCTCGAGGACTCGTTCAGCGGCCTCACCGGTGTAGCCACCTCGGTGTCCCTGAGTCGCAAACCGATCATCATGCAGGGCACCGGCGACATCCCGTACGTGCAGGTCGACACCAAGGACGGCTCCGACGCCAACGGAGTACGTCTGCACATGCGCGCCGACGGCATCTCCGGCGACAACACCAGTACCGACATCCGCACCCTCAACGGCCACGGCTTCATCCCGTACGAGCGGATCGTCGAGCTCAGCAAGGAGAGTGCGCCTCCGGGTGCCGGTGGCCAGAGCACCGGCAACGGTGCGAGCCCGGTCGGTTCGGTCGAGGAGATCACCGGCAACGCGGCCGAGGGCACCTTCGAGGTACAGGCCGGGTTCCCGGTCATGTTCTTCTCCGTGCCGGTCTCGGCGACCATCAAGCCGGTCCTCCAGGACGGCCGGGTCGACTTCCAGGTCGTCAAGGCCAGCGCGCTGGTGTTCGGCATCCCGCCGGACTTCGCACAGCAGATCGTCGACCAGGTCACCACGTCGGCGCTCGGACCGTTCTTCGACGAGGTCCAGGTCGATCAGTTGACGGTCACCGACACCGGGCTCGAGTTCGCGATCAGCGGTTCCGACGTCCAGCTCACCAACGAGATGACCGGAAACCAGGAGTCGGGCGGCTGCTCGGCCTGACCGGGCCGTCGGTCACCGCTCGGCGTCCGCGGGGGGATCGACACGGTGGACCCACACCGTGGGCCCGTCGGTGAGCGTGTATTCGGCGCGGACAACCGACTTCCACCGCCGGGTGTAGACCGCGGACATCACGGGGTCGGCCGTACCCGCGGTCACCGGCAGGCCCTGCCGTCGCCCCTTCTCCACGATGGCGTCGACGAGGCGGGACAGTACCCCGCTGCGCCGGTGATCCGGGTGGACGAGGCCGAAGATGATGCCGATCGACTCGTCGGCGACGGAGGCCTCGGCATTCGCGCGCCTGAATTCGGTGAAACGTTCGACGAATCCGTCCAGGGTCCGGACGTAGTACCGATTCCGCTCTTTGAGATCGGCGTCGACGATGCCGTTCGCCCGGCCCGGCTCCGAAATCGCGGCGAGCGCGATCAATCTCCCCGATTCATCGAAAACTCCGTACATGCCCGCAAGATTCTCGGCGAACAGGACCTCGCCGTACCACCGGTAGGCGTGGGCCGGAGCCTCCTCGCCGAGAACCCATCGATAGGCCGGAACCTCGCGGAGTCCGGTTTCGAGCAGGTCCAGTGCGTCTTCCCGATCGGACTCCGTCAACAGCCGAGCTCCGTTCACAGATGCCAGGATGCCTTTCGTCACCGCTACATATCAGCACAGCGACACCACGCCGGCACGCTTCCGCCGCGTCCGGGCGGTGCGGCTGAAATCGATCTGTAGACTTCACAACCGCCTGACGACCTCTACGGTGTGAGGCAGCATTATGTCGGCGCCGACATCCGACGCCGATTCTCGTCCTGTTCCGTTTCCAGTTCGGAGTGGTCTCGCCCGATGCCCGTCACCCCATCGTTCAACAGAGATGAGGTGCGCGCGCTTCTCGGTCTCGTGGGCACCGCGCTCAGGTCGTCACCGTGGGCGGTGGCCGGTTTCGTGGTCTTTCAGCTCGCGAGCGTGTTCACCTCGCTCGCGCAGCCGGCCCTCAACGCCGCGATCATCGATGACGGAATCCTGCGCGGCGACGTGGGGACGATCAAGTTCGTGGGCCTCATCATGGTCGCGGTCGCGGTGGTCAATCTCGTGGTCGCCATCGGCGCGACCTACTTCGCTTCCCATGTGTCGGCGGTGGCCGCACGCGATCTGCGCAGTCGGCTCAACGGCCGTATCGGAGCCCTCACGAACCAGCAGGTTGCCCGCCTGGGACTGTCCAGCCTGTTGACCAGGTCCACCGGGGACGTGGGGCAGATCCAAGGCTTCCTGTTCATCGGTCTCACGATCGTCGTGACCGCGCCGCTCATGCTGTTCGGTGCACTGGTCCTGTCGCTCTCGCAGGCGTGGCAGATGGCTCCGGTGATCCTCGTCGCCGGTCTGCTCCTGGTCGCGCTGATCGGCACGCTGGTGCGGCGCCTCCTCCCGTGGGCCGCCCTCATGCAACGCCGTCTCGACGTCGTGAACCGGGTACTCCGGGAGCAGCTGCGTGGGATCGCGGTGATCCGGACCTTCCGTCGTGAGGACCGTGAGCGTGCCCGATTCGCCGCGGAGAACGACGAACTCACCCACGTGGCACTGCGGCTGGGACGAACGCAGGTTCTGATGCTCCCGACCGTCACGGCCGTGTCCAACCTCGCGGCGGTGGCAGTGGCCGCGCTGGGCGCCGTCTACGTCGACCGTGGTCAGATGCAGATCGGCCAGATCACGGCCGCCGTCGGCTATCTCGGCCAGATCCTGCTGGCCGTGTCGATGCTGACGGTGATCGCCGGTGTCATCCCGCGAGCGGTCACCAGCGCAGGCCGTATCGGCGAGGTGCTCGACACCGAGGTGCTCGAATCCGGTGACGCCGACCCCGCCACGCCATCCCCGGCACCCGCCCTGGTCTTCGAATCGGTGTCCGTCGGGTACCCGGGCGCCGAAGCACCCGCAATCGACGGGATCTCGTTGACCTGCGCGGCCGGTTCGGTGACCGGTGTTCTCGGCGGGACCGGGAGCGGCAAGTCGACGCTGCTCTCGCTGCCCTTGCGTTTCGCCGACCCCGATGCGGGCGTGGTGCGCTGGGACGGAGCGGACGTGACCGGCTTGGCCCCGGCGTGGGTACGCGCGCGTTCGGCGTTCACCGGGCAGGGCGCCGCGCTGGTCACCGGCACGATTGCCGAGAACCTGCGGCTCGGGCGTCCGGACGCCACCGACGCCGAACTGTGGGAGGCGCTCGAGGTGGCAGCGGCCGACGACTTCGTCGCCGCCCGGCAGGGTGGATTGGCCGCTTCGGTCGCGCAGGAAGGACGCAACTTCTCCGGGGGTCAGCGTCAGCGACTGGCGTTGGCCCGCGCTGTCCTGCGACGTCCGTCGCTGTACGTGCTGGACGACCCGTTCAGTGCGCTTGACGTCGACACCGAGCAGCGAATCATCGCCAATCTGCGGCTCGCCCATCCGGAGTCGACCATCTTGATCGCGGCGCAACGGGTTTCGTCGGTGCGGCACGCCGATGTCATCGGGGTGCTCGAGGACGGCCGTCTGGTCGCGGTCGGGACGGACGAGACGCTGCGCACCGACAGCGAGATCTACCGCGAGATCGCCCACGCGCAGGCGGTGACCAATGCCTGACGGCAGCAGGCGCGACGGCTCGTTGCGGTGGCTGATGCGACAGTTGCATCTGAGCCGCGGTCGGGCGGCCACGATTTCTCTCTTCGCGATCACGGCCTCGCTGGGAGGAGTCGTCGGGCCGATCCTCTTCGGCGCGATCACAAACGTGATCGTCGACGGAACGACCGGGGCCGGGATGGACTGGAACCGACTCTGGTCGCTGCTCGGCGCGCAGGCCGTGATCTATGTGGTCGTCGCCTGCCTGACCTTCACGCAGGGACAGTTGTTGACCATCGCGGTGCAGCGATCCGTGGCGGGGCTGCGCACTCGCATCGAGGACAAGGTCCACCGGCTCCCGTTGCGCTACTTCGAGTCCAACAATCGCGGAGTGCTGGTCAGCAAGCTCACCGCACACACCGACAACTCCGCCACCGTCATCGCGCCCGTGCTGGTGACGGTCCCCACGAACGTGCTGACCCTGGTCGTGGTGACGATCGTGCTGTTCGTCATCTCGCCGCTGCTGGCCGTGGTCGCACTCGCCGCCGCGCCGGTGTCGGCGGCCGCTTCGGTCGTGATCGCGCGCAAGGTCCGACCGTTCCTGGAGACCAGGTGGACCACCACGGCAGCGCTCACCGGACACATCGAGGAGGAACTCAGCGCCCGTCGCATGTTGCAGGCGTACAACGCCGAGCCCCTCGCCAGACGCCGCTTCGACGACCTCAACGAGAGGTTGTTCGGTTCGACGCGTTCAGCACAGTGGACCGCCGGCACCCTCGCACCGGTGCTCGGCGCGATCAATGCCGTCGTCTTCCTGATCCTGGCGGTCCTCGGCGGCATCATGGTCGTCGATGGAACCCTGAGTCTCGGCGCAGCTCAGGTGGCCGTGATCTTCGCGCAGCAGCTGTCGTCCGCGGTGCGCGAACTGGCCGGATTCGTGACCAAGGTGCAGTCGGGCACGGTGTCGGCGAGCAAAGTGCGCGAAGTGCTCGACGAGCCGGAGGACGCCGCGCCCGAAACCGACGAGCCAGAGCCTTCGGCGCGGCATCGCCGGCCCCCGGAGATCGTCTTCGACGACGTCGGCTTCGCATACGACGAGGGCTCGCCGGTTCTGGACTCGGTGAGCTTCCGCATGGCTCCGGGCACGACCACGGCGATCGTGGGGTCGACCGGGGCCGGCAAGACGACCCTCACGAACCTGCTGCAGGCCTTCTACCGCCCGACCTCCGGTTCGATACTGATCGACGGCGAGGACTCCGCAGAGCTCGGTCCGCATCGTGTTCGCAACGGGATGGCGGTGGTGACGCAGGACCCGTGGCTGTTCACCGGAACCGTCCGCGAGAACATCGCATACGGCACGTCAGGTGACGACGCGGTGGCCAAGGCGGTTCACGACGGCCACCTGGATCAGATCCTGGCGGCCCTGCCGCGGGGTATCGACACCGAGATCGGCCAGGAGTCGGAGAACCTCAGCGCGGGTGAGAAGCAGCTCGTGACCGTTGCTCGTGCCATCGCGGCATCTCCACGGATACTCATCCTCGACGAGGCGACCAGCGCCGCCGATCCGCGCACCGAATTGCTCGTCCAGCGGGCGCTGCAACGCCTGCGCGCCGGTACGACGACCCTGCTGATCACCCACCGGATGGCGACCGCCGCGCTTGCCGATCAGATCGTCGTCCTCGAGGGCGGCACGATCGTCGAGGCCGGAACCCACGACGAATTGGCAGCCGCCGGCGGCGTCTACGCGCGCCGCTGCGGCGTCGACCTGGAATCCCGGGCCGAGATGAATCGGTAGAGGTCAACGACCATCATCCGGGCGTAATGGTCTCATTTTCGGAACCCATTCATTGATGCGTTCCACTCGATTCGAACGCTTGACCCACTTTGAAGGATCGTGGAACGGAAATTCGCGGATCGGGAAAGTTACGGTTCGGAAGGTTATGGCCGCGGTCAGTCGAATTCGTGGTAAAGGGCGCACGTCGCCAATGGCACACAATTGTGGATTTCGACCGGAAACGTTGCAGCGACGTTGCTAACCGCCGTTCTACCGCCAGGTTTACGGACATGCGTCCAACTAAAATCGATTGTTCGATTAAAGAGGGGCTGTTGACCTGCGCTTTCCGTCGGGATGGATGGCGGAGAAAAGAATATTCGTGACAAGAACCGCGAAGTAATGAAGACATTGCCGAGGCGGATATGTAATCTCTGTCTCAAGCCGTCGCACTGGTGGGAGCAGGCGGTCATATTCCAATCATCTCACCACGGATGGAGGAGAATCATGGCTGATTCAATTGGAGACTCGATCAACGACAGCATCACCGAAACGATCACGGGCGCGATCCTCGAAGCGTTCACCGGTTCGCTCGACGGCGGCACCGAGCCGACGACGTAGATCGACAGACTTTCGAATCGCCTCACAGCCTCGGCTGTGGGGCGATTCGCGTTGGGTGGTCGAAGCGCCGGCGTCGCAGAAGCGTCCGGGGGACCGAATGATCCGCGGTGCGTGTCCGCCGGGCGGCCCGACGCGATACGGTCCATCTGACACGACCCATGCTCGCCCGAGGCCGATCGGGATTCGACGAGGAGGAATGCATGAACCAGCGACTGCGTAGAGGCGGCGCCGCGATCGCGGTCGCGCTGGGCATCGGGCTCACGCTGTCGGCCACCGGTACGACAGGCGTTGCGGCGGCGGCACCGAGTCTCGTGACCGCGGGTTCGCCCACCGAAAGGGTCACCGACATCGTCGTGCACTCCGATGCGATGAACAAAGACATCCCGCTGACGGTCATCAAACCCGCCGACGCGTCCAAGCCGCGTGGGGTTCTCTACCTGCTGAACGGCGCCGGCGGCGGCGAGGATGGTGCCAACTGGCTGGCGAAGACCGACATCGTCGAGTTCACAAAGAACAAGAACCTCTACGTCGTCATCCCCAATCAGGGCCAGTTCAGCTACTACACCGACTGGGAGAAGCCCGACCCCGAGCTCGGCGTCCACAAGTGGTCGACCTTCCTCGGCAAGGAATTGCCGCCCGTCTTCGACGCGCACTTCAACACCTCCGGACGCAACGCGATCGGCGGCATCTCCTCATCCGGTACGTCGGTGCTGAATCTCGCGATCGAGCATCCGGATCTGTACGAGGCCGTCGGCTCCTACAGCGGTTGCCCGACCACCGCGGACCCGTTCGGGCAGAACAGCATCCGTCTCGTGGTCGAGGTGCGTGGCGGCGGCGACGCCAGGAACATGTGGGGGCCGTACAACGGGCCCGGATGGCGCAAGCACGATCCCGTCATCAACGCCCACAAGCTGCGTGGCACCAAGCTCTACATCTCCAACGCGACCGGGCTGCCCGGTCCGTATGACAGCCCGGCGTACGTCAAGAAGCAGGACACCCTCGCCGACCAGATCGTGGTCGGTGGCGTCATCGAGGGCAGCACCATGGCCTGCACCCTGCAGCTGGTGAACCGCCTGCGGCAGTTGAACATCCCCGCGACGGTCGACCTGCCGTCCGTCGGCACCCATTCCTGGGGATACTGGCAGGACCAGCTTCACCGCTCCTGGTCGTTCTACGAACGCGCGCTTCGCTGACCCTTCGAGGCTCGCTTCGCTCGCACCTCAGGGGGCGAGGTTAGTTGAAGATCACCGTCTTTCGGCCGTGCACCAGGACCCGGTCCTCGAGGTGCCAGCGCAGTCCGCGGGACAGTACGAGCGTCTCGATGTCGCGTCCCTGACGCACCATGTCGGTCACCGAGTCGCTGTGATCGACACGGATCACGTCCTGTTCGATGATCGGACCCGCGTCGAGGTCTGCGGTGACGTAATGGCATGTCGCGCCGATCAGTTTGACGCCCCGGGCGAAAGCCTGGTGATACGGGCGGGCGCCGATGAAGCTCGGCAGGAAGCTGTGGTGGATGTTGATCGCGCGGCCGGCCCAGGCATCGCACAGCTGCGGCGGCAGGATCTGCATGAACCGGGCCAGGACCACCGCGTCCGGCTGGTAACCGTCGACGATCCGGGCGAGTTCGGCGAAGGCCTCCGCTTTTCGCTCTCCCCCGAACGGGACGTGATGGAACGGGATTTCGAAACGGGTCGCCAACTCCTCGAGTTGGGGATGATTGCCGACGACGGCCCTGATGGTCGCCGGCAACTCGCCTCGATGTGCACGTCCGAGAAGGTCGATGAGACAGTGGGTTTCCTTGCTTACCAGGAGAACCACGGACTTGGCCTCACGTGTGTCGGTGAGGCGCCACTCGGTCTCGGGGCCGAGCTCGGCGGCGACCTCCGCGGCGAAGCGTGCGCGTAGTTCCTCGGCACTGAACGAGACCGTGTCGGCACGGATGGCCTGGCGGGTGAAGAACCAGCCGGTGTCGGGGTCGGAGTGGTACCCGGCCTCGGTGATCCAGCCGCCGATCTCGGTCAGGAAGGTCGAGATCCGGGCGACGATGCCCGTGCGGTCGGGGCAGCCGAGCGTCAGCACGTAGCGGTGCTCGGTCTGGTCGGTGGGGGTCGTCTGTCCGCTCGTCACGACCCTCAGTGTGCCAAGCTCGTCGATGTGACGAACACGGACCTGCGGCGTAGCGACGTCGCCGCCATCATCGACCACACGCTTCTCAAGCCCGAGGCCACCCGCGCCGACGCGGAGGCCGCCGTTGCCGAGGCCGCCCGCCTGGGTGTGTTCGCGGTGTGCCTGTCGCCGTCGATGCTGCCGATCGACACGGGCTCCCAGCGGACCTGTGTGGTTGCCGGCTTCCCGTCGGGAAAGCACCACTCGCTGGTCAAGGCCGCCGAGGCGCGTCTCGCGGTGGACTCCGGGGCGGATGAGGTCGACATGGTGATCGATGTCGGCGCCGCGGTCGACGGCCGGTTCGACGAGGTCTTCGCCGATGTGCTGACCGTGCGTGAGGCGGTGGGGGATTCGACGCTGCTGAAGGTGATCATCGAGTCCGCGGTCCTGCTGCAGCTCGCCGGCCCGGACACGGTGACCGAGGTGTGCCGCCGTGCCGAGCGGGCGGGTGCGGGCATGGTGAAGACCTCGACCGGTTTCCACCCCGCCGGTGGGGCGAGCGTCGAGGCGGTCCGCCTCATGCGTGCCGCGGTCGGCGACCGTGTCGGGGTCAAGGCGAGCGGAGGCATCCGGACGGCGGAATTCGCCGCCGAGCTCATCGCCGCCGGCGCGACCCGGTTGGGCCTGTCCTCGTCCGCGACCGTGCTCGACGGCTTCCCGGAGTGATCGGCGCGGGGCGGGTCACGCGACTGGCGCGAGTTTCTGTTGCACGTCGGCCATCACCAGATCGGCGTTGATCGCCGCGCCGGCCGAGACCCCTTCACCCATCGCGACGGTCACCACCGCGTTGAGCGTGGTGTTGTTGCCGGCCGCCCAGACACCGGGAATCGCGGTCGCACCCATCGGGCCGGTCTCGACGACCGCGCCCATCGGGGTCTGCGCAAGCGTGCCGCCGAGCCGTTCGTAGAGATCTCCGCGCACCACGAACCTCGGTGCGACGACGACGGCGTCAGCGTCGAGGACGGTGCCGTCGGACAACTCGACACCGTCGAGGCGGGCGATCGCGTCACCGGTGTCCGTCACGTCGTCGCGGATCCGTAGGCGTTCGACGGCCGTGTCGATCACCGTGATCCCGGCCGCGCCGAGGTTCGCGCGCTCCTGCTCACCCAGCGCCTCGGCGCTGTGGGCGACGACGGTGACGGCGTCGCTGAGCTGTCCGAACAGGAGAGCCTGGTGGGCGGACATCGGGCTCGTCGCCAGCACCACGATTCGGGACCCGCGCACCTCGTAGCCGTGGCAGTAGGGGCAGTGGAGGGCATCGTGTCCCAACAGTTCGGCGACGCCGGGGATGTCGGGGAGTTCGTCGACGAGACCGGTCGCCAACAAGAGGCGTCGCGCCCGTACGGTGTCGCCCGACTCGAGGGCCAGGACGAACCGATCGCCGTCCCGGCGGGCGTCGACGACCGTGTCGGGGCGGATCTCGCCGCCGTACCCGCGGACCTCGGCACGTCCTCGCGCCAGGAGTTCGAGCGGCGGGATGCCCTCCTGGCCGAGAACGTTGTGGGCACCGTCGGCCGGGGCGTTGCGGGGTTCACCGCCGTCGATGACGACGACGGAACGCAGCGAACGGGCGAGTGTGGTCGCCGCGCTCAGTCCTGCGGATCCGCCGCCGATGATCGCGACGTCGTGATCAACAGTGGCGGAGCCGGTTTCGGTGGAGGTCGAGTCGGTGGTGGAGTTCATGAGTCCTCGCTCGGGTGTCGGTGGTCAGGTGCCGTAAGGGTGTTCAGGCGGCCGGCCTTGCGACCCACAACAGGCGTCCGGCTCTCAGCGTGAGGTCGGCGCGCTTGTGCAGAGATGCGGGGTCGGCGGGGGCGATGAGGCAATCGAGTGATGCCAGATCCGAGCCGGAGAGGTCGTCGGCCAGTCGATGCCGGAACTGGCTGAACCAGTGAACCGCGTACCGGGCGACGCTCTCGCTCGGCCCGGTACGTGCCACGTGGATCGTGTCCCGGTGCAGCACGTCGTAGCCCGCGGCGCCGAGGGTGTCGGTCCAGTCCACGATGGCCTCCCATCCGGCGCCGGAAGCGGCGGCGTGGCATCGGGCCTCGAGTGTGCCCAGCGCGGTGTCGGCGTCGGGAGCGAACCGGGGCAGGCCCGCCATCTCCACGATCGCGACGACGCCGTCCGGGGCCAGGGCGGCGGCCGCCTGACGCAACAGTGCGGCGGGGTCGGCGACGTGATGCAGCGACATGGCGGCCCAGATCACGTCCGGGGAGTCCAGCGGCGGAAGTCCGTCGTCGAGGTCGGCGACCAGGGTGGTGGTTCTCGACTCGAATCCGCCGGCGCGGGCCCGTTCGTCCACGCGGGCGATCATCTCCGGAGAGCTGTCGACCGCGACGACCTCCGCCCCGGCGAAGTCCCGGGCCAGAGCCTCGGTCCCGGTGCCGGTCCCGGCGCCGAGGTCGACGATCCGCTGCGGAGTCCGGCCGAGGGATCGGGTGATCGCCGCTGCCGCGTCGTCGAGGTAACCGCCGACGAGTTCGGCGTCGAGGTCGAGGGCCGACGCGAGATGTGCGTGCTCATGGGAATGGGTCATGGGATCGACGGTAGCGCGACCATGCGCTAGAGGCATACCATCTTGCCTATGACGCAAGAACTCGACGCGGTCGTCCGCCAGCGCATCCGTGGCCTGCGGCTGGCCAAGGGCTGGACCCTCGACGCCCTGGCTGCGCGGTGCTACCTCTCCCCGTCGACGCTGAGCCGTATCGAGACCGGACATCGGCGGGTCGCGCTGGACCAGCTGGTCCCGATCGCCCGAGCGCTGGGTACGACGCTGGATCAGCTCGTGGAGCCCGCCGACGACACGGACGTCGTGATCCGCCCGCAGCCGCACACAGTCGAGGGGATGACGATGTGGCTGCTCTCGCGCGAGAACAGCCCCCAGGGGGTGACCGTCGCGAAGATGCGCTTCGAACGTGAAGAACCGCTCGACGACCTGAGGGTTCACCCCGGTCGGGAATGGTTCACGGTGCTCTCGGGCACGGTGCGGCTTCGGCTCGGCGACCGCACGATCATCGTCCCGGAAGGTGATGCCGCGGAGTTCTCGACCATGATCCCGCACGCGATCTGTGCCCACGACGGTCCGGTGGAGGTGCTCTCGATCATGGATCACGCGGGCGAACGCGCCCACATGCCGTCCGTGGCAACGGTCGCCGAGGAGCCGGCCTGAGCCACGCGGCTCACCCGGTCGATCACGTGCGGTCGGTAGTGTTGAGCGCGTGATGACTTCTCAGGCCCCGGTGAACCGACGTGCTGTGCTCGCCGCGGCCGGGGTCGGAGTACTCGGGGTCGCGATCGCGGCGTGTACGGGTTCCGACGCCGGCTCGGGCGGCGACAAGCCGGCCGAACCCAAGGCCCGGCTGACCTTCACCCCGCCGCTCGACGGTGAGGCGCCCAGCCCGATCGCCGAGATCTCCGTGCAGGCCGCGGACGGCACGCTCAACCCCGATGTGAAGCTGACGAATCCGCGCGGGCGAGTGGTGAACGGCCGGCTGTCGGAGGACCGGACGAGCTACACCATCGCCGAGCCCCTGGGCTATGGCACCGAATACACCTGGAGCGGAACAGCTCTCGGAACCGACGGCAAGACCGTGCCGGTGGCGGGGAGCTTCACCACGCTCGAGCCGTCGAGTCAGCTGAACGTCGTGGTCAACATCGGCGACGGTCAGGAGGTCGGCATCGCGGCGCCGATCATCCTGAAGTTCAACGGGACCGTCGAGGACAAGGAAGAGGTGGAGCGGGCCCTCACCGTCACCACCACGCCGCCCACCGAGGGGTCGTGGGCCTGGCTCGGCGAGGACAACGGATCTCGCGTGCACTGGCGTCCCCGCGAGTACTGGGCCCCCGGCACCAAGGTGCACATGGACGCGAAGCTGTACGGCCTCGACCACGGCGGCGGCGCCTATGGAGCGGCCGACGTGACCAGTGATTTCTCGATCGGGCGCGCACAGGTGGTGCAGGCCGTGGAGTCCTCGCACCGCATCGTCGTGATCCGGGACGGCGCCGAACTGATGTCCCTGCCCTGCAGCTACGGCGGTGGCGACCTCGACCGCAACGTCACCCGGTCGGGGATCCATGTGGTCACCGAGAAGTACGACGAGTTCTTCATGAGCAACCCGGCGGCCGGCTACTTCAACATCCGGGAACGCTGGGCCGTGCGCATCTCCAACAACGGCGAGTTCATCCACGCCAACCCCGCGACGGTCAACGTCCAGGGCACGGCCAACGTCACCAACGGCTGCATCAACCTGTCCGAGGCCGACGCCGAGCGGTATTTCAACACCGCCGTCTACGGTGACCCCGTGGAGGTCTCGGGAACGCGCATCCAGTTGTCGGAGGCCGACGGTGACATCTACGACTGGATCTTCGACTGGGAGACGTGGCAGGGCATGTCGGCGATCAAGGGTGAGGTGACGGAGTCGTCGGTGCCGGCGACGCCGAGCGGCGCCCCGACCACCAACGTTCCCGCTCCGCGCTAGCTGTAATGACCAGGGACGTTGTGGACGGTGTGGCGCCAGTGAATAGGTGAGGACCTCCGGTATCGGTGTGGTTACCACAACACACGCCGCTACCAAGAGGTCCTCATGTCCCACGCTAATGCCTTACTGACCCCAAAGGGGCGTCTGAAACTCGCTTCGGTGATCATCGATGAGGGCTGGTCGATCCGCCGAGCCGCCGAACGGTTCCAGTGCTCGCCCACCACAGCCAAGAAATGGGCCGACCGCTATCGGGACGGCGGGCCCGCGGCGATGGCTGATCGATCCAGCCGACCCCACCGCAGCCCCAATCGGACCCCCACACGCTGCGAACGGCGAATCATCAACCTGCGCTTCACCCGCCGCTGGGGACCACACCGCATCGCCTACCACCTCCAACTGCCCTGCAGCACCGTCGGAGCGGTGTTACGCCGGTATCAGATGCCGCTGCTACGGCATCTCGACCACAACACGGGCCTGGTCGTCCGCCGGCCTCGACCACGCCGTTACGAGCATCCAGAGCCCGGCGACATGATCCACGTCGATATCAAGAAACTCGGCCGGATCCCCAACGGCGGCGGACACCGCAAACTCGGACGCACGATCGGTAACCGCAACAACAAGAAGAACGGTCGCGGCTACGCCTTCGTTCATCACGCCGTTGATGACCACACCCGACTGGCCTACTCCGAGATCCTCGGCGACGAACGTAAAGAGACCGCCGCCGGATTCTGGTCGCGTGCGAACGACCTACTTCAACAGTCACGGAGTCACCGTCAAACAGGTACTCACCGACAACGGATCCTGCTACCGCTCACACCTTTTCAAGCAAACCCTGGGTCCCGAGATCACGCACAAACGTACCCGTCCGTACCGACCACAAACCAATGGCAAAGTCGAACGATTCAACCGGACGCTGAACCAGGAATGGGCCTACGCCCAGACCTACCTGTCAGACGAGGCCCGCGCCCAGACCTACCAGGACTGGGTTCATCACTACAATCACCACAGACCCCACACAGGCATCGACGGCAAATCACCCATCGAGCGACTCGCCGTCCACAACCTCCCTGGGAAGAACAGCTAGCCCCCCGGAGCGAACGCTAGCCCGTCTTGATGTTGCGCCGCGCCGACGCCTGGTCACGCGGCTTGAGCACGATCTGGTCGAGGTTCACGTGCGGCGGGCGGGAAGCCACGAAGCCGATGACCTCGGCGACGTCCTCGGCGGTCAGCGGGGTGAGGCCCTCGTAGACGGCGTCGGCGCGTTCCTGATCGCCGGCGAATCGCACGAGCGAGAAGTCGGTCTCGACCATGCCCGGCGCGATCTCGGTGAGACGCACCGGCTTGCCGAGGAGTTCGCCGCGTAGGGTGCGGTGGGTGATCGCCTGAGCGTGTTTGGCCGAGGTGTAGCCGGCACCGTTGTCGTAGGCCTCCAGCGCGGCGACGGAGGTGATGGCGACGATCAGTCCGTCCCCGGACGCGATGAGCGCGGGGATGAGGGCCTTGGTGATCCGCAGGCTGCCCAGGACGTTGGTCTCCCACATCCAGCGCCAGTCGTCGAGGTTCGCGGTGGAAACCGGGTCGAGGCCCTTGGCGCCACCGGCGTTGTTCACGAGTACGTGCACGCGGTCGAGGTCCTCGACGAAGGCCGCCACCGAATCCTCGTCGGTGACGTCGAGCTGCTTGCCGGTGCCGCCGATCTCGGCGGCGAGTGCCTCGACGCGGTCGACGCGCCGCGCGCCGAGCACCACGTGGTAGCCCTGCTTCGCGAGTTGACGAGCGGTGGCGGCGCCGATCCCCGAACTCGCGCCGGTGACGACGGCGATCGGTCGCTCATCAGAGGTCTGTGCGGTGGCGTCGGTGCTGGTGTCAGGGCTCATGCGCCCACCTTACGACGCACTGCGACATCCCCGCCGACGCGTCGGTGTGCGCTCGCGCACTGCTACATTCGTCCCATGCGTGGGGGAGTGATCCCGGCGGCGCTGCAACTGACGTCCACTCCGGCGGCCGCGGTCTTGCATGCGATCCGGGTCAGCGGGCCGGTGACCCGGGATCAGCTCGCCGCGACGACGGGCCTGTCCGCGGCGACGATCAACCGCCAGGTCCATGCGCTGGCGGCACACGGCCTGATCGCCGAGCGACCCGATCTTGCGGGTCCGAAAACCATTGGCCGCCCGAAGAATCCGCTCACCATCGACCGGGACTCGCTGTGCGTCGCGGGGATGCACATCGGTGCCCGGCGCACCGTGCTGGTCATCGCCGATCTCGGTGGGCGCACGCTGCACAGTCATGTCGTACTCACCCCGTCCGGTGACCAGCAGGAGGCGATCGGGCAACTGTGCGCGCAGCTCGCCGAGCTCGCCGGCCGGTTCAGCGGACGACGTCTGCTGTGGGGCGGGGTGGCCGTCGGCGGCGCGGTCGACGTCGAGACGGGTGTGGTGGATCACCGTGTTCTCCGGTGGCATCAGCTCCCGGTGGGCGCAACCCTTGCGGCCCGCCTCGACACCCCGGTGTCGGTGTGTGAACACGTGGAGGCGATGGCCGCCGCGGAACTGTTGCTGGCCGGACCGCGGGACGGGTCCGGGACCGGCCTGTTCTTCTACGCCCGCGAGACCGCAGGTATGGCAATGACTCTCGAAGGCCGCGTACACATCCCTGAACGAGGCGCCGGGACCATTGCGCACCTACCCGTGTCCGCGCCGGTGCTGGCTCCCGGACTCACCCGCGTCCGGCTGCAGAACGTCATCGGTGACGACGCGGCGCTGGCCGCCGCGCAGCGCCTCGGCATCGATCCGGATTCGTCCCGCATCGTCGACGAACGCGCGCGGGTCCTCGGGGAGGCGGTCGCGTTGATCCGTGACGTGATCAACCCGGACACGATCGTCGTCGCCGGTGACGCGTTCTCGGCGCACCCGCGGGGCCTCGCGCCGGTACAGGCGGCCTTCGACGAGGCATCGACCATCGAGTGGTCGCTGGAGATCGCGCCGTCGAGATTCGGTGTGCACGTTCAGGAGAGCGCCGCGGTCGTGGTGGCGCTGAGTGTCATCTACGCCGATCCGATCGCCGCCGTCGCCACACTCTGAACCGCCGTCGGTTCGCGGACACCGACCGCCACGTGTGCCGAGCCGGGGGTGATCACCTACGGTGGGGGGCATGACCCTGCCCCGCGATGTGTCCGCCCGGCTCGAGGTGCGCATCGACGACCCGACCGAACTCGAGATGCAGATCACGGTCGCGAAGCTGCCCGGCCTGCAGTTGCAGGAGGAACTCAAGATCGAGCTGGACGGCGAGGCCGTCGCCGCGGAGGAGCTCGTCGCCGACCACGGGTCGCGGATCCACCGGATGCAGCTCGACCGCGGACTGCTGACGATCGACTACACCGCCGAGATCCTCACTCCCGCGGACCCGCTCCCGGTGGAGAGCACCGACCGGTCGCGGTACCTGCGGCCCAGTCGGTATGCGGAGTGCGACAAGTTCTTCGGGTTCGTCGCCGGGCAGTTCGACCTGTCGCTGCCCGAGGGGGAACTCCTGGATCAGGTGGTGACCTTCGTCCAGAAACGGCTCAGCTACATTCCCGGGACGAGCGACCCCATCGACGGTGCCGTCGACACCCTGCTCGCCGGGGCCGGGGTGTGCCGGGACTACGCACACCTTGTCGTCGCACTCCTCAGAGCGCTGAACATCCCGGCCCGGCTCGTCGCCGTGTACGCGCCGGGATGCTCCCCGATGGATTTCCACGCCGTCGCGGAGGCGATCATCGACGGTCGATGGGTGGTCGTCGACGCCACGCGGCTCGCCCCCCGGCAGTCGTTCGTCCGCATCGCCACCGGACGCGACGCCGCGGACACCGCCTTCCTCGACAACCACCGCGGCACGATCACCCTCAACTCCTATGCGGTGACCGCCACGGTCCGCGGTGAGCTGCCCTACGACGACGCGACGACCCGCATCACCATCGGCTGAACCGGATCAAGCGCCGAGAACGCCTCGCCGCGCGGTGGCCACGTGATCGAGAACGGCGGCGACGTCGTCGGTGTCCCCGATCCGGAATCCGGCGGCCGTATCCCCGTCGCCGACCTTGATACCGATGTCACCGGCGTCGGGACGCAGGTGCGCGAACGCCTTCTCATCGGTCACGTCGTCGCCCAGGTAGATGACGACGTCGCAGTCGAGACGCTCCCGCAGGGTGTCGAGTGCATGTCCCTTGCTGGTTTCGATGACCGCGAGTTCGAGCACGCTCTTGCCCTCGGTGGGATGTACGCCGTCCCAGGCGCCGGGGCCGGATCGTGCGCATTCGAGTGCAGTCACGGCGTCATCCGGGTCCGCGTTGCGGACGTGCAGCACGGTGCTCGCGGGTTTGGTCTCGACCGTCGAGCCGGGGAATCGTGCTGCGATGCCGCGCAATTCGTCGATGAGCCGGACGAGCAGTGCGCGTGCCTCGTCGGTCACCTCGACCGCGAAACCGGTGTCGAACTCGCTGCCGTGACTCCCGACCAGCGTCACCGGTGCCGACAGGCCGGACAGCGCTGCGAGGACGGCGAGCTCACGACCGGAGATGACCGCGACCTCGGTGTCGGCGAGCGCAGCGGCCGCCTCCAGGGCGATGACCGACGCGGGATCGGGTACCGCGTCCTCCGGACGCGACACGATCGGCGACACGCATCCGTCGTAGTCGGAAGCGACGAGCAGCCGCCGTGCGCGCGCCGCCTCCTCGAGGGCCTCGCGTAGCGCCGCGGGAATCCCGGTGTCGCTCATACGTTGTCGACGACCCCGTCCGACGCCTCGGCGGCCTCGGCGTCCGAGTCCACCAGGTGTACACCGCGGTTCGGTTCCAGTTCGGTCTCCGAGTTCTCGCCGAGAGTACCCAGGAAGCTGCGGGCCCATTTGTCGACGTCGTGGGCGAGTACCTGTCGGCGCAGCGCCCGCATGCGGCGTCGTCCCTCGTGTTCGCTCTGGTTCACCGCTGCCTCGATGGCGTCCTTCACTCCGTCGAGGTCATACGGGTTGGCCTGGTACGCCGACCGCAATTCGGCTGCGGCACCGGTGAACTCGCTGAGCACCAGGGCGCCGCCGAGGTCACTGCGGCAGGCCACGTACTCCTTGGCCACGAGGTTCATGCCGTCGCGCAGGGGTGTCACCAGCATTACATCGGCGGCCACGAAGAAGGCGATGAGCTCATCGCGCGGCACCGGTCGGTGGAGATACTGGACGACCGGCCGGCTCACCGTGCTGCTGTGGTTGCCGTTGATGTTGCCGACCAGTTGCTCGATTCCCGCGCGCATCCGCTTGTAGCTCTCGACGCGTTCCCGACTGGGGGTGGCGAGCTGGATCATCACCGTTTCGGACGGGTCGAGCCGTTCCTCGTCCAGCAACTCCGAGATCGCCTTGAGGCGGACGTCGATGCCCTTGGTGTAGTCGAGTCGGTCGACGCCGAGCATGATCGTTCTGGGGTTGCCCAGTTCCTTGCGGATCTCGGCGGCCCGATCACGGATCTTCTTGGTCTTCGCCAGTGCGGCGAGTTCGCCGGAGTCGATCGAGATCGGGAACGCACCCACGCGCACGGTGCGGAAGCCGGCCTGGACGACGCCGAAGCGCGACCGGACACCGACGGTGCCCTTGCTGGTGGCCTGGCCGGCCAGCCGGCGCGCGAGGAAGAGGAAGTTCTGAGCTCCACCGGGCAGGTGGAAACCGATCAGGTCGGCGCCCAGGAGGCCCTCGACGATCTCGGTGCGCCACGGCATCTGCATGAACAGTTCCACCGGCGGGAACGGGATGTGTAGGAAGAAGCCGATCTTCACGTCGGGCCGCAGCATGCGCAGCATCTTCGGGACGAGCTGCAGCTGATAGTCCTGCACCCACACGACCGCACCCTCGCCGGCCGCCTTCGACGCGGCCTCGGCGAACCGCCGGTTGACCTCGACATAGGTGTTCCACCACTCGCGGTGGTACTCGGGTTTGACGATGACGTCGTGGTAGAGCGGCCACAGTGCGCCGTTGGAGAAGCCCTCGTAGTACTCGGCGATCTCCCGGGTGGACAGCGGCACCGCGTGGATGTCGATGCCCTCGATGTCCGGGGGATTGTCGTCGGAATCGGGGATACCCGACCATCCGACCCACGCACCGGTGTTGGCTCGCAGAATCGGTTCGAGAGCGGTCACCAGGCCGCCGGGACTCCGCTTCCAGTTGACCGTGCCGTCGGGCAGGACCTCCTTGTCGACGGGCAGACGGTTGGCGACGACGACGAACTCTGCGCCGTCGTGCGGAGCAACCCGGTTGGGCCCCTCCCCGTACTCGCGGTCTCGGGCGGCGTCGTGCCCGGTTCCAGCCGGTCGCGGCGTCACCTGATCAGGCGTTCTCGCCCGGCGCGATCCCCAGCATGGCGAGCAGCATCCGGCATTCGTCGGCGTCGGTGGCGTAGGCGGCCACGACGCGACGCGCCGAATTGGCGGTCTCGTCGGCTACCGGTTCCAGTTCTTCGTCGGCGATGTCGGTGGTCTTCGCGGGCATGTGAGTCCCCTCGTAGTGCGTGCGGTGTCGCGGTGTGGCCTGGGGCCGTACGGGCTGGAGCGGCCGATGGGCGGCGCGCCCGATTCGCCATTCTACCCGGGGGATGAGGGTGCTCAGAACCGCCGCGGTGGTGGGGGCCACCGTCGGTTCTGGCGGATCGCCCGGCCCTCGCGGGCCTCGCGCTGGGCGAGGAGGCGACGCCGCAGGCTCCAGTCGGGCCGCGGGGGCAGCTGTGGCCGGCGCAGCGACCGGGCGACGAACTCACCGAGGGTGACGCCCGCGGCGAGGGCGCATCCGATGGCGAGGGCGCTCGCGATCCAGGTGAAACCGCTGAGCGTCTGTTCGCCGAGGATGCCGTACAGGCCGCGGTAGACCGCCAGACCCGGCAGGAGCGGGGTGATGCCGGCGACCGCGACGACCAGCGGCGGCGTCAGTGCGCGGCGGGCCATCAGGCCACCGACGAGTCCGACGAATGCAGCGGCGAGACCGTTGGCGATCACCTCGCCGATCGAGGTGAGGGTCGCCGACGCCGCGACCGCGGTACCGATGAGGCCGCCGAGGAAGGCGACCCCGAGCGCGCGTGTCTCGGCATAGCTGGCCAGTGCGTAGGCGCAGGCCGCGAAGGCGCCCGCAGCCACCCGGATCGGCAGTTCCACCGCTTCGAAGCTCGTGGTCGTGGTGATCGTCGGCAGGAAGATGCCGCCCGCCTCGAGCAGCCGGATGGCCACACCGACACCGGCGATGATGCCGCCGGTCATGAGGAGGAGTTCGAAGAACCGGGCGACGCCGGTGATCGGGGCGCCGGTGATGGCGTCCTGCACCGAACCGACGAGCGACAGTCCCGAGAGCAGGACGACGATGCCGGCGGCGATGACCTGTGACGGTGCTATCTCCACACCGAGCCGGTCGGCCGCGCCGAAGACGAGGGCCGCCGGGACCACGGCGATGAATCCGCCGACGAGCTGCTGAAAGAAGACGGGCGTACCGATCCGGTTGAGGTTCCGGTTGACCACCACTATCGCGACCGTGGTGAGGAACGCCAGGGCGGCGACCAGATACTGGCCGCCGAGCAGGACGGAGATCCCCGAAGCCATCGCGCCCCACGCGACCGTCGCGACCCAGTGCGGGTACGGATGTGGAGCGGTGATGATCTCGTCGACCATCCGGTGCGCGGTCGACGGGGTGATGCCGGAGTCGCGGATGCGCCGGACGAGCCGGTCCACCTGGGCGAGCCGGGTGAAGTCCATCGAGCGGTAGTAGACCTGCTCCATCGTGGTGATCGGCGGGAGGGTGGCGCCTCGCCGGGCGCTGACGACGATCGTGTTGTAGGTGACGTCGACGTCGACGTCATCGAGGCCGTAAACGCCTGCGACGAACTTGATCTGGGTCTGGGTGTCGATCGCGCCGGTGCCCGAGTCGAGCAGGACGGCGCCGATCTTGGTGGCGAGGTCGAGCACCTCGGTGATCGCCGCGACGTCGAACGGTTCGATAGGTTTGCGCGGCGACACCATGATGCTGCCGGGTTCGATCGTGTCGATCGTCGCCTGCCGGGTACCGGTGAGTCGACGAAGCGCGCGGCCGAGCTGTTCGCGCACGCATGCCTCCTTGGATCGGTCGAACGTTCGCGGTCGGTGGGGAGTCGTCGATCGTCGCCGACTGCCGCTTCGATCTTGACACCGAATCGATCTCGTCTGCGAACCACCGGGACACGGCGGAACTCACGCAGGGCCGCGAGCCCGCCGCGGCACTCTAGGATCGTGGCATGTCCTCAGTGCAGATCAACGGTCCCCGTGACGGTCACACCCGAAGTGCGACAGTGGCCCCCGGCAGTCTCGTCTTCACCGCGGGTGCCGCACCCATCGACGAGGACGGCGCCACCGTCGCCCCGGGCAACGTCAGCGAACAGGCCCGGAGGTGCATGGCGAACCTGGAGACGGCACTCGCCGAGGCGGGTGCGTCGCTGGCCGACGTGGCCAAGGTCACCGTCTTCGTCGCCGAACACCTACAAGCCGACCTGGTGGTCGCGTGGGATGCGGTGACCGCGGCCTTCGGTGACCACAAGCCGGCCGGCAGCCTGCTGGGTGTCTCGGTACTGGCCTACGACGACCAGTTGGTGGAGATCGAGGCGGTCGCCGCGATCCCGGCCTGACCGGGTCCGCTGGGTCGGGCGCGGGCGCGGTGGATATACTCGCGCACGCACGCCTCCTTAGCTCAGTGGTAGAGCACTCGCCTTGTAAGCGAGCGGTCGTCAGTTCAATCCTGACAGGGGGCTCCACGAGGTGGCGGGCTCGAACGCCCGCCACCTCTCGTGTCACCAGATGACGGCGAGACCGGCTGCGAGCAGCGACAACGCGCCCACGGTCCAGAACAGTGCACGCGGCACCGGTTCACCGGTGCGCTTCTGTCGCGCGCTGCCGATGCCGAGGATCGCACCGAGGGCGACGAGGATGACCAGCTTGATGCCGATCTTCGGGTAGTTCAGGTCGATCCCGGCGGGCCACGGCGCGGCGAGCGCGAGTCCGGTGATGAACGACAGCAGCACGCCGTAGTCCATGACGCGGGTGAACCGGAACTCGCGGGTGACCGCCTGCGAGACCCAGGTTCCGAAGGTCACCGCGAAGCCGACGATGTGCAGCAGAATTACGACGTTGCGTAGTACATCCATGGTCTGCACTTTACCCAGCCGAGGTGCGCGTTCCGGCCACCCGTGGTTCCTCTTGCAGGGCACGATGTACAGATGGAGCACGACGAACCCGGTATCTCCGCCGTAGCCGAGACGACGTCGGCGTCGCCGGCCGCGGATCCGCTTGCTCGTACCGCGCTGGGTACCTACCGCGGGGTCGCCACCGACCGCGCCGATGTCTGGCGCGGTATCCGATATGCGCGGCCGCCTCTGGACGACCTGCGATGGCGTCGTGCCCGGCCGCTGATCCCCGACGGCGACGCCGACACCGTCATCGACGCCCAGATGTTCGGCGCCGTGTGCCCGCAGGAACTCAACCCGGCCGTCCGGCTCGGACCGGACGTCGTGATGGACGAGGACTGTCTGTTCCTCAACGTGTGGACACCACCGGGGGCGTCGGAGCATGCGCACGACGCCGTCGCACTGCCGGTCATGGTCTGGCTGCACGGCGGAGCGTACGTGCTGGGTTCCGGCAGCCAGCCGTACTACGACGGCGCGGCGCTCGCCGCCACCGGCGACGTGGTGATCGTGACCCTGAACTACCGGCTCGGCGTGCTCGGGTTCGCCGACCTGTCGTCGATCGATCCCCGCTTCGAGTCGAACGTCGGCCTCAGCGACGTCCTCACGGCGCTGGCCTGGGTGCGCGACCACATCTCTGCCTTCGGCGGCGATCCGGACAAGGTGACCCTGTTCGGTGAGTCGGCGGGCGCCGGGCTCGTCACCGCGCTGTTGACGATGCCCGCGGCGGAGGGACTGTTCGGCCGCGCGATCGCACAGAGTTCGCCGGTGACGTCGATGTACGGCGCCGACCGGGCCGCCCGCGTCGCGCAGATGCTGCTCGAGACCGTCGGTGTCGAGGACCCGGGCGACACGGCGGGGGTGGTGGAACGTCTCGAATCCCTCGACGGCGCAAGGTGTTCGACGCTGACCACGGAACTGTTCGCCAAGGTTCCCACCGAATCGCCCGGCACCATCGCCTTCGCCCCGGTGGTCGACGGCGACCTGCTGCCCGAATATCCCCTCGACGTCTACCGTGACGGTCGGGCGCTGCCCGTCCCGCTGATCATCGGGACCAACCGCGACGAGGCGAACCTCTTCAAATACATGAAGTCGCCGCTCATGCCGATCACGACCGAGGAGATCGAGCGGATGTTCGCCGGCATGCGCGAGGAATACCCCGAGGTGGTGTTGCCCGAACGCGCACAAGTGCTTTCGGCGTACTCGGGTCTGCGCCCCAAGGTCACCGGTCTCGGGGTGGCGCGCGACGTCGCGTTCCGCATGCCCACGCTGTGGCTCGCGGATGTCCATGCACATCGGGCGCCCGTCTACGTCTACCGATATGACTGGACCACCAGGATGTTCCGGTTGTTGGGTCTCGGCGCCGCCCATGCCACCGAGGTGCCCTACGTATGGGGGAATCTCGGTTCGGGTCCGCGGGACATCACGTTCCTGCTCGGCGGACGCAGACACGGAGAAGCCGTGTCGGAGAGACTCATGCGCCGGTGGACGTCGTTCGCGCACGGTCGCGCACCCGACGCCGGCCCGCTCGGCGACGACTGGCCGATCTACGACACCGGTCGTCGACCCGTGTTGCGCATCGACGCCGAGGACCGGGTGATCCAGAATCTCGACGGCGACCTGTGGGAGGCGTGGGGCGAGGAAGTGCTCGGCTTCCGCTGACCATCTCAGTCGCAGTCGCCCCGGATGTCGGCGTGGGGCAGATAGGTCTCCCGCTGCGCCTCGGTCATGGGAGTCGTGCTGTCGCATACCCATTCGCGGGCGTCGGGCACCGCCAGCGTGTGCACGTAGACGTTGCCGGTGGTGTCGCCGCCGGCGATGATCTCGTCGTCCGCCGGGAGCCGGACCGGGACCTGCCAGGTCGTGGTGGTGTCGGTGGAGTTGAGCAGCGACCCCACCGACTGCCGATCGCTCAGCGTGCCGTCGTCGGCGAGCGCGAAGCTGATCAGCTCGTGCGTGGAGGTGCCCACCGCGATCCGGTTGGGCGACATGGACAGCGTGTTGGCGTACATGTCCTCATGCCGGTCGATCAGTTCGGCCCCGCCGTCGGTGTCCGTTGCCGGCAGCCGCCAGGTGGACAGATCGCGGGCGGCCACGACCAGGACCGCGCCGTCGTCGTCGAAGGCCGCTTGCGTGACGGGTGCGTCGTCGGCGATCACTGTCACCGGTTTGGTGTCCCGAGTGGTCAGGTCGTAGATGTACACGCGCTTGTCGTCGGAGGTCACCGCGAGGCGGGTGCCGTCGGGGCTGAAGGCGACGCTGCGGATGAGGTCGGCCGGACCGCGGAGGGGAGCACCGATGCGGGTCGGCGAGGTGGGGTCGCTGGTGTCCCACAGGGCGATCGTGGTGTCGGTGTCGCCGGTCGCGAGGACGTTGCCGGTGGGCGCGAACCCGACCGGGAACGAGTAGCGCGTCGCGACCGGCAATCTGGCTGCGGCACGGGGTGCGTCCGGGTTGCCGATGTCCCACAGTTCGACGAGACCGCCGTTGTTGTTGGCCGTCGCCGCGAGGGTTCCGCGTTCGTTAACCGAGACGCGCGGGTGGTCGTTGACCCGCCGCTGGACGGGAGTGCGGGAACGCAGGGACATCTCCGGGCCGTCCAGGGTCCAGACGTTGAGGGTGGTGTCCGAGCCGACGGTCGCGAGGATGCGCTGCGCCGGGTCGGTGGCCACCCCGCTGATCGTGCCGCCCCGGTCGGGGACCGAACGGTCGGGCAACGACCAGACATCGATCGTGCCGTCGGACCGTCCGGACACGAGGCGGTCACCGGTCGGGTCGAAGGCGGCCGAGAAGGTGCGCACGGAACCCTGCTCGGAGGCGGTCTGCAGCGCCCACTGGGCCGTGGGCGAACTGCGATTCGTCGTGTTCCACACCCGGACCATGCCGTCGGCGCGTGCCGAGGCGATCTGCGAACCCGTCGGATCGAAAGTGACCGACCAGGAGCCGGCGGTGGCGGTCGGGAGTGCCGTGCTGAGCGGCCGGGGGGACATCGGCTGTGTCACGTCCCAGAGTTGGGCGTTCGGGCTGTCGCCGGTGACGGCCAGTGAGCGACTGTCCGGGCTGAAGGCGACGGCGTGCGTGATGCTGGGGAACCCGGTGATGGGTTCGCCGACGGGCGCGGGCTGCTCGCCGGTGGTCCACAGACGCACGACGCGGTCGTCCCCGCCGCTGGCGAGCAGCCGTCCGTCGGGGCTGAAGGACAGCGTTCGCGCGGCGGCACCGTGACCCCGGATCACCGCGGTCTCGCGCAGTGTCCCGGTCGGCGACACCGCGAACACCGTGATGGAACCGTCGTCGGACGAGGCAGCGAGTGTGCGCCCGTCGGCGGAGAAGCGGGCCATGTAGACGGTGCCGCGGCGCAGCGGCACCGTCACCCGCAGCACCGGCCGGGCGGGATCGGAGAGGTCCCAGACCCGGACCGAACCGTCACCGCTGGAGGTGGCCAGGAGCGGTCGGGTCGGGTGGAAGCCGGTGGAGGTGACGTAGTTGCCGAACCCGCGCAGGGTGGCCACTGCGCGGTAGCGAGGAGTGCTGTCGGTGCTCTCCCACACCCGGACCGTGCGGTCGCCGCTCGCCGAGGCGAGGTAGCGGCCCGACCGGTCGAACGCCAGGTCGTACACGGGACCGGTGTGACCGGTGATCTGTGTGGCGAGCGGGCTGGTGGCCGCGCCGCGCAGGCGCCCGGCCACCGTCGGATCGTCGGGGTAGAGCTGATGCGCGACGAGGAGGAGCCGCGCCGCCAACGACGGATTCGAGTGCTCCATGCTGTCGATGTGGGACAGCAGGGCCGCGCGTTCCGCGGCGTTTCGCTGCTGTCGCAGGTCGTGTGCCTGTCGGAAACCGATGACCGCGGTGATCGACGCCGCGATCGCAAGGACCGCGATCACCGAGACCGCGCCCACCTGCAACAGTCGGCGCCGACGCTGCGCCGCGACCGCGGAGTCGAGGAACTCGTCGTTGTCCCTGCTCAGCAGGTGGACGTAGTTGCTGCGCAGGGCTTCGCGGTGGCGCTTCGCGTCGTCGAGTCGCGAACCGGTGTAGAGGAACGAGCGGCTCCGGCCGTTGTCCACCCACGACTGGGTGTCGGCGTCGAGCTGCTGCCACCACACGTGGGTGTCGGAGTCGTCGGCGATCCACGCGGCCAGGCGCGGCCACGCGGTCAGCACCACGTCGTGCACCAGCATCACCGACTCGGCGGACACGGTCAGCAGCCGGGCCTGCGCGAACTCGTCGATGACGGTCGAGACCTCGGGTGGGAAGCGGCTGCTGACGGTCGAGGTCGACAGCGGCACCCGCAGCGCGATCCCGGCCGGACCCACATGTACGAGGGACAACAGGACCGCGCGGGCGAGGTCGCGGTGTTCGGGGGCGATGGCCTCCCACGCGGCTTCCGCAGTGTCGGCGACAGCGCGGGCGATGCCACCGGTCGCGCGATAGCCGGAGAGGGTCATGCGGTTGCCGGACCGTCGTGCCCAGGTCGCCTGGAGGACGTGGGCCAGCAGAGGCAGCCTCCCGGCGCGGTCGCCGACCGTCGACGCCTCGTACAGGTCGGTGATCATCACATCGGCCAGGCCCGCCTCGATACGTCCACCGGCCAGCCGGACCGGGGCGGTGATGACCTCGCGGAGCTGGGTGCGCGTCATCTCCGAGACGATCACGCAGCGGTTCTGCCAGGCGTCGGCGAGGAACGGGTGTTCCACACACTGGCTGAAGAAGTCCGCGCGGACCCCCACCACCACGACGGTGTCGGCCGCGAGTTCCTCGACCTCGCGCATCGTGGCCGATCGCAGCTCGTCGGCAAGGGAGAAGACGTTCTCGAACTGGTCGATGACGATGACCGCGTCGGTCTCACCGTCGACAGGCGGCGCGATGGTGAGCCCGTCCGGGGTGACCTCCGCGAGACGTGGTGTCGAGATCCGCGGGTCGCGGGCCAGTCCGGCACGCAGCAGCGACGACTTGCCCGAACCCGACACCCCCGTGACGACGACGAGCCGGGAAGAGGGCGACAGCATCGAGGGCCCGGACCCGGCGGTGATGATCGTGTCGACGAGGACGCCGACGAGGTCGTCGCGGCCGAAGTACAGCTCGCTGTCGGCGGCGGTGAGAGTGGCCAGTCCGGCATAGGGTCGGGCGTGGCGGGCCGGCGGCGCGGGGGTTTCGGGCGCCTCCTGATTCAGGTGGCGGTGCCACAGTTCTCGCCACTGGGGAATCGTGAGGGCATCGGCGACACCCGCGGCCACCGCCCGGGACGTCAGCCAGACCAGGAGTGGTTCGACGGTCGCGAAGTCGCGGGGCAGATGCCGGCCGTTGCGCCAGTCGCTGATCCGCTGCGCGGAGACCTTGGCCCGGGCCGCCGATGCCCGAAGGGTGGGGCGACCCGCTTGCACGAACAGGCGCGCGAGCGCTTCACCGAAATCCACTCACCCGACTCCACGCTCCGACTGCACGATTGATCGACCGACCCATTCTGCGACAGGTGGGACGGGGGCGCCAGCGTTGGAGGCCGTGGCGACGGACACGTCGGGCCACGAGCGACCAGGTCATCTGACCTGAACACGTCCGGATCCGGATTCGCCTGTGTCCGGTCCGGATAGTCCGTTCGCGTCCTGACCTGGATGTTCGCGCCCGATTCCGAACGGCGGCTGTACTCGGCTCGCGCGGTGGGGTCTCCTTGGTGGGCGTTCCCGACCGGGGGTCGGGAGCGTAAGGATGCGTCGGTCGCAGGACACACGGAGGTGTTCTCAGGCACTGCCCGTCGGGGGCTGTGTGTCGTCCGGCCCACGCAACCGGGCGGGTGCCGGGGTACCGGGTCGATGGGGGTCGGCCGGTCTCCGGCACCCGCTTCCCCTCTTCCCGGCTCCCCCTTTTCCTCTGCTTCCTCGGCTCGGCAGATCACTAGGATCGCGGCATGCCAGTGCGACCCCGCATCACCGACGCCCAGCGCCGTTCCCGTCTGATGCGTCGCATGCATCTCGACGCCGCGTCGCGAGCACCGTCCGCCGTCGACGCCGCGAGGACGATGGTCGGCCTCCACTCGACCACGCCGTCGACGGTGTACCTGTCCGCCTGGGCGCGGGTCGACGGTCTCGCCCGCACCGACATCGACACCGCGCTGTACGGGGACCGGACCCTCGTCAGACATCTCGCGATGCGCCGAACACTCTTCGCCTTCCCCCGAGATCTTCTGGCCGAGTCGATCGGTGCGCTCGGTCCCCGCATCTCTGCCTCCGAGCGCACCAACATGCTCCGCGATCTCCGGCGCACTCCCGAGGTCGACGACCCGGAGGGCTGGATCGAGACCGCGCGGGATGCGGTCCTCGCCGAGCTCGCGGGCGGCGAGTCCCTGACGTCCACCGAACTCCGCGGCCGACTGCCCGCCCTGGACGGGTCGATCATCTTCGGCGAGGGCAAGTCGTGGGCCGGTAAGAGTCATTTCGGGCCGCGGGTGCTCAACATGCTCGACGCCTCGGGCGACATCGTCCGTGGACCCAACCGCCTCGACTGGCATCTGTCCCGCCCTGCGTGGACGTCGATGAAGGTGTGGCTCGGCGAGACCCCGGACGTGCCGAGTGTGCACGACGGGCACAAAGCGCTCATCGAACGCTGGCTGCGCACGTACGGCCCGGGCACCGAGACCGACATCGTGTGGTGGCTGGGTTCCACCAAGACCGCGGTGCGTGTCGCGCTCGCCGACCTCGGCACGGTAGAGGTCGACCTGGATGGCGGCGGCGTCGGCCATGTGTTGCCCGACGACCTTCCCGGCGACAGCGACAACGAGGACGGGGACGGGGACGCCGAGGACTGCGAACCGCAGGCGGTGCTGCTGCCCGAACTCGATCCCACGACGATGGGCTTCAAGGAGCGCGATTTCTACCTCGGCGATCACGGACCCGCGGTCTTCGACTCGGTGGGCAACGGCGGCCAGACCGCGTGGTGGGACGGGCGGATCGTCGGCGGCTGGTATCGCCGGGATGACAACTCGATCGCGATCCACCCGCTCGAACCCCTGCCGGCCGAGGCCCGGAGGAAACTCGACGCGCGGGCCGCGGAGCTGGCGGCGTGGCTCCGCGAGGCACCCATGAAGATCGGGTACGCCGCGCCGTACATGCGGCAGCGATGAGTTGAGCTCCGCGCCGTGGTCTGCCTCTGCGGGACCATCCGCATCGATCGAAAGGGCACCGCGATGAGCGATCAACTTCCACCCGTGGCCGACCACGACACCTGGACCGCCGCGCTGGCGGAACTGCGCGCCAGGGAGAAGGCGGCCACCCGCGAACTGGACGCGATCGCCGCGCAGCGCCGTCGCCTGCCGATGGTCGAGATGCCGGACTACACCCTGACCGGACCCGACGGGCCGATCCGTCTCGTCGACGTCTTCGACGGGAGGTCGCGGCTGATCGTCTACAACCACATGTGGAATCCCGGCGCGACCTACCAGTGCCCCGGATGCACCGGGTACACGACGCAGTTCAGCCGACTCGACTTCCTCGCCGACTACGACGCCCGGTTCGTGATCATCACCCACGGTCCGATCGAAGAAGTACTGGCCTACAAGAAGCGCGTCGGCAACCGCATGGACTGGTACTCCTCGGCAGGGACGACCTTCTCCGCCGACGTCGACGCCGCTCCGGGTGAGGGTTTCGCGATCAACGTCTTCCTACGAGACGGCGACACGGTGTACCGCACCTGGCACACCGCGGGTCGTGGGACCGAACAGCTCGGGTTCACGTTCGGCCTTCTCGACGTGCTGCCGTGGGGGCGCCAGGAGGAGTGGCAGGACTCGCCCGCCGGGTGGCCCCAGGTTCCCACCTACTCCCGGTGGCGCGACTCCGAGGCCATCGCTGCTGCTTACGGCGACCCCACAGTCTGAGGGGCGCCGATGAAGCCGCAGGTCAGGGCTCACAGGAACCTCCCAGTGTCCGGCCAGTGAGGCCCCAGGCGACTTTGGAACAGTAGACGTGTGACCAGACCGGCCGAGAACGACGCAGCGCGCGGCGCGAAGGTCCTCGTCGTCGACGACGAGGAGAACATCCGTCAGCTGCTGTCGGTGTCGCTGAAGTTCCAGGGATACGACGTCGAGACCGCCGCCGACGGACCGGCGGCGATCGACCGATGTCGCAGCAGGAAACCCGACATCCTGATCCTCGACGTCATGATGCCGGGCATGGACGGTTTCGGTCTGTTGCGTCGTCTCCGCGCGGACGGGATAGAGGCCCCCGCCTTGTTCCTGTCGGCTCGGGACTCGGTCGAGGACAAGGTCAACGGGCTGACGATCGGCGGCGACGACTACGTCACCAAGCCGTTCAGCCTCGAGGAGGTCGTCGCCCGATTGCAGGTGCTCCTGCGTCGCAGCGGATTCGGCGAGGAGCAGCAGGCCTCGTCGCGGATCACCTTCGCCGACATCGAGCTCGACGACGAGACCCACGAGGTCTTCAAGGCGGGCAAACCGGTCCAGCTCTCGCCGACCGAGTTCACTCTGCTGCGGTACTTCATGGTCAACGCGGGGACGGTGCTGTCCAAACCGCGCATCCTCGATCATGTCTGGAACTACGACTTCGGCGGTGAGGTGAACGTCGTCGAGTCCTATGTCTCCTACCTGCGTCGCAAACTCGACAACGGCGAGAAGCGTCTCATCCACACCCTGCGCGGTGTCGGCTATGTGATGCGCGAGCCGCGCGGCTGATGTCCGCACCGGTTCCGACGCCGCAGCCGCGCAAGCGCGGTGTGCCACTGCGGTTCTCTCTGGTCGCACTCACGCTCGCCCTGGTGGTCGTCGGGCTGTTGGCCTCCGGGGTGGCGGTCACCTCGTCGATGCGCCAGGACCTCATCTCCCGCGCCGACGAAGGACTGGTCAACGCCACCCGCACCTGGGCCGAGCCGCGATCTCCGGCCGACGAACCGCGCTCCGGCCCGCCGGGGCCTCGTCGTCCGCCGTCGCCGTACTACGTGGAGTCGATTCTCCGCGGGCCGGACGGTATCTCGGCGGTCAGCGTCTACAACCAGTTCGACCACGCCCCGGATCTCGACCGGCTCACCGGCGACAACGCCGGTCCGGTGACCGTCGGATCGGTGGATCCGCACGGTCCCCAGTGGCGGGTGATCAAGCGCAGCAACCGGTTCGGTACGTCGATCGTGGCCACGCCGATGTCGGACATCGATGCCACCGTGAGCCGGCTGATCTGGCTGCAGTCCGCCATCGGCGCCGTGGTCGTGGTGCTCATCGGCGTGCTCAGTTATCTGTTGGTGCGGACCAGTCTTCGTCCCCTGCGCAGGGTCGAGGAGACAGCTCAGGCGATCGCCGAGGGCGACCTCACGCGCCGAGTTCCGCTGGCCGCACCCAACACCGAGGTCGGCAGTCTGTCGGATTCGCTGAACACGATGCTCGGCCAGATCCAGCAGGCCTTCGTCACCACTGCGGCGTCCGAGCGGCAGGCCCGTGCCTCCGAAGAGGAGATGCGACGCTTCATCGCCGACGCCAGCCACGAGCTGCGCACGCCGCTGACCTCCATCAAGGGATTCGCCGAACTCTATTCGCAGGGCGGTGTTCCCGATGTCACGGATGCCATGCGGCGCATCGACGACGAGGCGGGCCGGATGAACCTGCTCGTCGAGGACCTGCTGATGCTGGCTCGTCTCGACGCGCAGCGTCCCCTCGCCACGGCACCGGTCGACCTGTTGAGCCTGGCCGCTGACGCCGTGCAGTCCGCACGGGTGGCCGCCCCGGATCGGAACATCCGGCTCGAGGTGACGACCGGCGACCAGCCGCCCGTCGTATCCGGCGACGCGCCGAAGCTTCTGCAGGTGCTGCGCAACCTCATCGGCAACGCGGTCAACCACACCCCGGACGACGCGTCGATCACGGTCGGGCTGGCGGTCGAGGCAGCTCCCGGCGGCGGATCGGAGGTGGTGCTGACGGTCGCCGACACCGGACCGGGACTGGCCCCGGAAGACGCTGACCACGTCTTCGAGCGGTTCTACCGTGGTGACCAGTCACGCTATCGGGGTTCGGGCGGCGGAAGCGGCCTGGGCCTGTCCATCGTCGCCGCCCTCGTGGAGGCGCACGGGGGTCGGGTCGGCGTCGAATCCACGCCCGGTGAGGGTGCGACCTTCTGGGTCCGCCTGCCGCTCCTCGCAGAATGATCTGCTCCCTGAGTAGCCCCGGAGCTTGCGGAGGGGCGTATCGAAGGGTCAGATGAGGCGCCGCAACCGGGCGAACTCGGCGACATCGGCGCGGAAGCGGTCGAGCGTGACGAGGGTGTACATGCCGTCGATCTGGCGGGTCGCCCACAGCTGATGGATGCGTCGGAGGTCGGACTGTCGTGACTTCCAGCCGATTCCGTCGATCACCGCGAGGACCAGCTGCGTCGGCAGGCGCACCTCGGCCATCTCCTCGATCTCGCGCACGGCGTCGGTGAGCTTCGATCCGGTGGAGTCGAAACCCTTTGCGGCCACGACGATGTCGGCAGAGTTCGGATCGCCGACGATCAGGTCGGCCGGTGCGGTGCGTCCGTTGCGTCCGGCGAACCGGGAGCGCGTCGTGTAATCCAGACCGAGGTCGCGGGCGATGTCCTCGATCTCGTCCTCGATCCGCCGGCCCGATGCCCCGGCGCGGGTCGCGGTCGCGCGGGTTCCCGCGCGGGCCACGAGGATGTCGGCGAAGGTGTAGGTGCGTTCCATCTGGGTCCGCAACATCCGCACCAGATCGAACTCCGCGTCGAGCCAGGTCACCAGTTCGACGGGCTGGGTGCGCGCCAGTCCGTGCCAGCCGCTGGTGTCGAAACGATCGCGCAGCGCATTCTTGAGCTTCTCCTGCGACAGCCCGACCGCCAGCCCGAGCACCGGGACGTCGTTGGGGTTGTCGCGCACCCAGGCGGCGAGTCCGGTGATGTCGGTGTCGAGGAGTCCGCCGAGGCGTCCGGTGGCCTCGACGATCCGCTCGGCCTCCGGCGTGGCGGCGGTGGGGTCGACGTGAGAGGTCAACCGGCCCAACGATTTCAGATAGTCGTCGAAGTCAACTGCAGTGCTCATGTGCTCGGCGTCAGTCCCGTCCGATGAACAGGAACTCGCTGACGTCTCGACGAGTCGCCGCGGCGTGCGTGCCGAAGCTGTACTTGTGATCGATCGCGATCACCTCGACCGACGGCTTGACCTTGCCCAGCAGATCGACGATCCGGTCCTTGCCCGGCAACGCATTCGACGAATAGGAGAGCACGATCGCGCCCGCGTCCTCGAAGTGTTCGAACGTGCGCAGCAGGGCATCCTCGATGGTTCGCTTGTAGGCGAACGGTGTGAAGCGCTTTGGCAGCTTCTTGGTCTTGGTGTTCTCCATGATGGTCATCCCGCGCCAGTACGCGGAGAGTCCTTCGAGGAAGTGATAACGCTTGATGTAGTCGTTGTCGTCGGCGGGCGGCGCATACGGAGGGTCGAGGTAGACGAGGTCCGGTGGCGCCGACCACGGCAGGTCGAGGTCGAAGATGTCGCCCTGGACACTTCGACTGCTGCAGCCGTTGCTGAACACGGTGGCGTTGTAGTCGGCGGAGGCACGTAGCCGGAAGTGGTCGCGCAGCGACATCGTGAGATCGCGGCGTCCGTCCGCGTACCGGGTGGAGTCGGTGAACGTGAAGACCCCGCGGGGTTGTTTGCGTGCGGCGGAGAGGACCAGCGCGGACACGGCGAGGTCGCGACGGTAGCCGCGCAGCGCGTCGATGTGCGACCACGCCGAGTCCAGGAACTCGCGGTCCTCGGCGGTGAAGTACAGACCGTCGAAGGTGCGGGAGATGTAGTCGCGGTCGTCGGCGGCCGTCCCGCAGATCTGCTCCACGAGTTCCGGTTCGAGGCGGACACTCGAGTTCGCCACCGAGGCACGCGTGATGATGTGCGGGAAATGCAGGAAATCGTTGCTGAGGACCTCGAAGCCCTGCGCCTTCAACAGGTAGGACACGACGCCCGAGCCGGAGAAGGCGTCGACGGCCGTCGACCCGCCGATCTCGGCGAAGGTGCGTTCTAGGTGGGGGAGCAGCCGGTACTTCGACCCCATGTACCGCAGCCGCGGGAACCGTTGTGCGCGGGCGAGGACGTCACTGGACCCGACTGCGCTGGATCGAACGCGGCGTCCCGGTCGGGAGGATTCTGGCCCACTCACACCGAAAAGAATGTCATGGACCCCCGACAGGCCCGTGGACAACACGGCTGCGCCCCGTCGCCGGACCCCACAACATCTAGACTCGGGCCATGGCATCGGTCTTCAGCATGATCATCAACGGCGACATCCCTGGTCGTTTCGTCTGGAAGGACGGCGAAGCCGTCGCATTCCTGACCATCGAACCCGTCACCCCCGGCCACGTCCTGGTGGTGCCCCGCAACGAGGTCGACCACTGGGAACAGATCGACGGCTCGCTGTTCGCCCATCTCAGCGGGGTCGCCCAGAAGGTCGGCCAGGCCGTCAAGAACGCCTTCGACGCGCCGCGAATCGGTCTGCTCATCGCCGGTCTCGAGGTGCCCCACGTGCACATCCACGTCTTCCAGGGACTGTCGCTGGAGACCTTCGACCTCGCCAACGCGAACAAGAACGCCAGCCCCGAGGACCTCGACGCCGCAGCCGAGAAGATCCGCGCGAGCCTGCGCTCGCTGGGCTACGGCGAGTACGTCGCCGACTGACCCTTCGATACGCCCCTCCGCACGCTCCGGGGCTACTCAGGGAGCAAGGCACAAAGTCCTCTGCTGCGCCGAAACGGTACGGAGGCGGCGGGGGCTGAGTACGGTCGTTGCCGGAGGCAGTCATGACCGAGTACATGCGCAACAGCGACGCTTTCACCTGGTCGATGGAGGCCGACCCGCGCCTGCGATCGACGGTGGTGACGGTCCTCCTGTTGGACCGCACGCCCGACTGGGAAGCGATGCGCAGTCGGTTCGAGACCATCACCGCCGACCTCCCGATGTTCCGGGAACGCGTCGTGTACTCGCCGCTGTCGGCGCCGCCCCGATGGGTCCCGTACGCCGATTTCGATCTCGACTTCCACACGCGCCGGGTCAGCGCGCCTGCACCGGGCACCTTTGACACCGTGCTGGAGATGGCGCGGATCGCGGCCATGGAGGACTTCGACCGTGCCCGCCCGTTGTGGAAGGCGACGCTGGTCGACGGGCTGGCCGACGGCGGCGCCGCGGTCGTCTGCAAGTTCCATCACGCTCTCACCGATGGTGTCGGTGCGATCGAGATCGCGCTGCGGCTGTTCGACCTGACCGAGGAACCGGAACAGCCGACTGCCGCACCCCACGCCCCGGCCTCGTCGTCGAACGAGGAAACGTGGTGGCGGGACTACGTGGATACCCTGCGATTCGACGCCGAACGCGCGTCGAACACCGTCACCGACCTGGTCAGATCCGCACCGTCGTTGGCCTACAACGCCATTCGCCATCCCGTCGCGACGGCCGGCGCGGCGGTCGAGACCGCTGCATCGGTGTACCGCACGGTTCGCCCGGTCAACGAGACGGGATCGCCGCTGATGACCGACCGGTCATTGGTCCGGCATCTCGCCGTCCACGAGGTTCCGCTGCGGCAACTACGCGACGCCGGGCATCGTGGCGGTGGTTCACTCAACGACGCGTTCGTCGCCGGCGTCCTCGGCGGGCTCCGTCTGTACCACGAGAAGCACGGCGCCGAGGTCGGCGACCTCCACCTGTGCATGCCGGTGAGTCTGCGGACCGAGGAGGACGCCCCCGGTGGCAACCGGATCACCTTGATGAGATTCGATGTGCCTGGCGCAGAAGTCGATCCGGCACGGCGGATCGCGCAGATCCACCGCCGGACCGCACGTGTCCGCAATGAGCGCTCGCTGCCGTACACCCAGCTCATCGCCGGTGCGATGAACCTGATGCCGCGCTGGTACATCGGGTCGGTCCTGCGTCACGTCGACTTTCTGTGCAGCGACGTTCCCGGTATCCCGGTGCCGGTCTACCTCGGTGGCGCTCGGCTGCGAGCTCAGTACGCGTTCGGCCCCACCATCGGGGCAGCGGTCAACGTCACCCTCCTCACCTACGTCGACACCTGCGAACTGGGCATCGACGTGGACACCGGTGCAATCGAGGACGTCGACATCTTCCACGCATGCCTCGCGGACGGATTCGACGAGGTGCTCGCGTTGGGCCGGTAACCAGGGGAGCGTCGGACCCGCGACTCACACCGTCCGGTGGATCAGCAACGGCAGCACCGCGTTTGCGCCGGCCTCGCGGAGCGCTGCGGCGGCCAGGGTGATCGGCCAACCGGAGCTGTTGGCATCCACGACGAGCATCACGTTCTGGCCGGCGACCTCGGGCGGATCACCGAGGTGATCGCGCCAATACGCGGCTTCGACCGCGCCGGTCGCATCGGCCGGCGGATCGCCCAGACGGACGGGGAAGGTCCCGCCGCCGCGTTTCCCGACCGCGCGCAGGTGTTCGGCCAGCGTCTCGGCCAGGTTCGTGCCGGTCAGGCGCAGTGACACGATGACATCGGCGCGGACCCCCGTCTCGCGCACCCACGCCGACAGCGTCGCGACCGCTGCGTCGCCGAGTTCGCCGAGTGCGCGTTCGTCGCCGCTGCGGGCAGCGGCCAGCACCTCCACCCACTCGGGCGCATCGGCGTGGGCCAGGACGCGGCCTGGCTGGGCGAGGAGGTCGGCGGGAATCCTTCCGCGACGGCCGAATTCGCCTCCCGGCCACATCTTCCTCGGGTCGAGGGTCGAGGCCTTGCGGCGCAGCGTCGACGTGACGGTGCGGACGACCTCGGTGTCCACGGTGTCGGGTAGTCCCTCACTCAGCGCGCCTCGGCACACCGAACAGCGGCCGCAGTCGGCGGCCTGCGGGTCGTCGAGCGATTCGGTCAGCAGGCGCATCAGGCATGTGCGCCCCGCGATGTAGTCGCGCATGATGTCGGCCTCGCGGCGGCGGACGGCGAGCACGCCGTCGTAGTGGGCGGCGTCGTAGGTCCAGGGTTTGCCGGTGGCGACCCAACCGTCGGGGGTGCGGTCGGTGACGCCGTCGACCGCGAGTTGCTTGAGCATCAACTCGATTCGCGTGCGGCGGAAGCGTGTGGCCGCCTCGAGTTGGATGACCGACTGCGGCTCGTCGGCGGCCTCCAGTGCGGCCAGGAGGTCACGCATCTTGTCGGGATCGGGGATCGTGGCGGTGGCGAAGTGTTCCCAGATCCGGTCGTCGGTCTGCGACGCCAGGAGCATCACCACGGCATCGTCGAGGGCGCGCCCGGCGCGGCCGACCTGCTGGTAGTACGAGACCGGCGACGGCGGTGAACCGACGTGCACGACGAAGCCGAGGTCGGGTTTGTCGTAGCCCATCCCCAGGGCAGAGGTCGCCACCAGTGCCTTGACCTTGTTGTGCAGCAATGCATCTTCGAGTTCGTGCCGGCGGTCGGCGTCGAGCTGACCGGTGTACGCGGCGACTTCGACGGAGTTGCCGTGCACCGCACGGATGGCCTCGACGAGCCGGTCGGCATCGGCGACGGTGAGGACGTAGACGATGCCCGAACCCGGGAGATGGGGGAGGGCCTGCGCCACCCAGCCGTACCGCTGCACGGGCGAGAGCCCGTCGAGAACGTTGAGGTGCAACGACTTACGGGCCAGCGGTCCGCGGAGGACGAGCGTCGGCGCGTCGGAACCGGAGTCGAGCTGCGCGGCGACGTCCTCGGTGACGCGGGCGTTGGCGGTGGCGGTGGTCGCCAGGACCGGCGTCGTCGGGTTGACCGAGCGCAGCACGTCGGCGACGCGGCGGTAGTCCGGCCGGAAGTCGTGACCCCAGTCCGAGACCGCGTGCGCCTCGTCGATCACCAACAGACCGAGGTTGCCGGCCAGGGCGTCGAGCACACGACGTCCGAAGCCGGGATTCGCGAGGCGTTCCGGGGAGACGAGCAGGACGTCGAGCTCGCCCGCCCGCAGCTGTGCCTCGATCGCCGACCACTCGTCGACATTCGACGAGTTCAGCGTCGCCGCGGACAGACCGCCGCGAGCCGCCGCGGTCACCTGGTCGCGCATGAGCGACAGCAGCGGGGAGACGATGAGCGTCGGTCCGCCGCCGCCGGCACGGATGATCGCGGTGGCCGACCAGTAGACGGCCGATTTGCCCCACCCGGTCGCCTGGACCACCAGGACCCGCGCGCCGTGAGTGCCGGGCTCACCGCCGGCCAGCGCGGACACCGCTCGCAGCTGGTCCTCGCGCAGCCGGGCGCCCTCACCGGCCAGGCTGGTGATCACGCGGTTGGCGGCGGTCAGCTGGTCCGGGGAGAGGGTGGCAACCATGACCCCAATGTAGTGGCGACACCCGACAGCAGGGATCGTCGGTTCACAGCAACCTGCCAGCCGGGTTCCAGACTGGTTCGAGGGTGGGGGCAGATCGTTGTCCCCATGATTTCGCAAGCACCGCCGGGCGCAACGGCGCCGGTGTACACCCTCGCCGACAGTTCGGTGTCGACCCCGGTCCTCGACATCGTCGTCCCCGTCTACAACGAACAGACCGACCTCGCGTCGTCGGTGCGCCGGCTCGCCGACCATCTGCGTCGGCACGTGCCGTATCCGGCCCGCATCACCGTCGCCGACAACGCCAGCACCGACGACACCCTCGCGATCGCCGTCGGTCTCGTTGACGAACTCGACGGCGTCCGCGTCGTCCACCTCGACGAGAAGGGCCGTGGCCGTGCGCTGAACGCGGTGTGGCAGCGCAGCGACGCCGAGATCGTCGCCTACTGCGATGTCGACCTCTCCACCGACCTCAACGCGCTGATGCCGCTCATCGCGCCGCTGGTGTCGAAGCACTCCGACATCGCGATCGGCACCCGGCTCAGCCGGTCGTCGCGTGTCGTCCGCGGACCCAAGCGGGAGTTCATCTCCCGGTCGTACAACCTCATCCTCCGGACGGCGATGGGCGCCCGGTTCTCCGACGCGCAGTGCGGGTTCAAGGCCATGCGCGCCGACATCGCCCGCGAGTTGCTGCCATTCGTCGCCGACACCGGTTGGTTCTTCGACACCGAGCTGCTCGTGCTCGCCGAACAGATCGGGCTGCGGATCGCGGAGATCCCGGTCGACTGGATCGACGACCCGGGCAGCACCGTCGACATCATGCCCACCGCACTCGCCGACCTGAAGGGCTGTGCGCGAGTCGGTCTCGCGCTGGCGATGGGTCGGTTGCCGATCGCCCAGCTCCGCGCCTCCATCGGTCGCGACCGTGCGGCCGGACCCCAGATCGACGGCGTGCCCAAGGGGTTGGTCGGCCAGCTCGCGCGGTTCTGCGTGGTGGGCGTGGCGTCGACCGTCGCCTTCGCGGTGCTGTTCCTGGCGCTGCATTCCTTCCTGGGTGCACAGGTGTCGAACCTGGTCGCCCTGGCGATCACCGCCGTTCTCAACACCGCCGCCAACCGCAGGTTCAGCTTCGGGGTGCGCGGCCGTGACAATGCCCTGCGACACCAGCTCTTCGGGCTCGGGGTGTTCGTGTTCGGCTGGCTGGTCACCGCAGGCTCGTTGTTGTTGCTGCACACCGTCGCGCCGGACGCGACCAAACACATCGAACTGATCATCCTGGTGATCGCGAACCTGGTGGCCACGCTCACCCGGTTCGTCGGTCTCCGCTGGGTGTTCCGCAAGGCGCCCGGACATGGGGCGGAGGTGGCCGCGTGACGACCTCGACCATCGGCCCGCCGGTGAACCACGCCGAGCCGAACCGGACGTCCGGTAGCTCGAAGAAGATTCTGCGGGAACGCCTCTCGCTGGCCGCACTGCTGATCGGTACCGGAGTCCTCTATCTCTGGAACCTCTCGATCAACGGTTGGGCGAACTCCTTCTACTCGGCGGCGATCCAGGCCGGTTCGGAGTCCTGGAAGGCCTGGTTCTTCGGTTCGTCCGACCTGGCGAACTCGATCACCGTCGACAAACCTCCCGCCTCGCTGTGGATTCCGGGCATCAGTGCGCGGATCTTCGGCGTCAACTCGTGGTCCATCCTGGTGCCCGAGGCCCTGATGGGCGTGGCATCGGTCGCCCTGTTGTACCTGATCACACGGAAGTACTTCGGTCACCGGGCCGGAATCCTCGCCGGCGCGGTGCTGGCACTGACTCCGGTTGCGGCGCTGATGTTCCGCTTCGACAATCCCGAGGCGCTGCTGATCCTGCTGATGATCGCGGCCGTCTGGTCGCTGATGAAGGCGGTCGACGACGGTCGCTGGCGGTGGCTGATCCTCACGGGCGTGTTCGTCGGATTCGGATTCCTCACCAAGCAGTTGCAGGTGACCCTCATCGTGCCCGCGCTGTCGGTCACCTATCTCGCCTTCGGTCCCGGTGGCTGGCCTCGTCGCCTGGGCCAGTTGTTCGCCGCCCTAGGCGCGATGATCGTCAGTGCCGGCTGGTGGATTCTCGCCGTCGAGCTCTGGCCCGCGTCGTCGCGGCCGTACATCGGTGGGTCACAGAACAACTCGATCCTCGAACTGACGCTGGGTTACAACGGTCTCGGCAGGCTCAACGGTGACGAGACCGGGGCGGTGGTTCCCGGTCGTGGTCACGGCATGGGCGCACTGGAGGGCATGGGCGGCCCCGGCGGCGGGCCCGGTGGTGGCCGCGGCGGCGCATGGGGCGAGACCGGCTGGCTGCGGATGTTCGAACCCGCGCAGGGCGGTCAGATCGCGTGGCTGATCCCGGCGGGTCTCGTGCTCGCGATGGTGGCTCTCGTGCTCATCGGCAAGGCCCGGCGCACCGATCCGCGCCGCGCGTATCTCTCGGTCTGGGGTCTGTGGCTGCTGGTCACGATGGGTGTCTTCAGCTTCATGGCCGGCATCTTCCACCAGTACTACACGGCGGCTCTGGCGCCGGCGGTGGCAGCGGTCGTCGCGGCCGGCGGTGCCGTCTGCTGGTCGCATCGGGACCGCCTGTGGGTGCGCCTCGCACTGGGTGTCTCGGTGGCGATCACCGCGATCTGGGGCTTCGTACTGCTCGACCGGACGCCCGACTTGGTTCCGTGGCTGCGGTACGCGGTCCTCATCGTCGGACTCCTGGCCGCGGTCGCCATGGTGTTCGCCCGGATACGGGGTGTCGCCGCGGCAGCGTTGAGCGGCGCGGTCATCGCGGGTCTGGCCGGGCCGGTCGCGTACACCATCGACACGGTCACGGCCGAGAAGAGCGGGTCGATCATCACCGCCGGTCCGGCGGTCGCGGGCGGGTTCGGCCCGGGTGGTCGCGGTGGCCCGGGCATGCCCGGCGGAGGGTTCATGGAGTTCGGCCCGGGCGGTCCGGGCCAGGGCTTCCCCGGTGGCGGCCCGGGCATGCCCGGCGCCCGCGGCGGCGACGGGCCGGGTGGACTCCTGCGCGGTTCCAGACCGACGCAGGCCGTCGTCGACAAGCTCGTCGCCGACGCCGACGACTACACGTGGGTCGCCGCCGCGGTCGGCTCGCAGTCCGCCTCGGGCTACCAGCTCGAGACCGGCCACTCGGTGATGCCGATCGGCGGGTTCAACGGCAGCGATCCGTCGCCGACTCTCGCCGAGTTCCAGAAGCTGGTCGCCGCCAGGGAGATCCACTACTTCATCGCCGGCGGTGGGCCGGGCGCCGGCGCTCCCGGGATGGCCGGCGGCTCGTCGCAGCCGTCGTCGCAGATCAGCGCGTGGGTTCAGGACAACTTCACTGCAGTCACCGTCGACGGCACCACGATGTACGACCTGACCCAGCCGGCGAGCTGAGCAGTCCATGGTGCGTTTTCGCGGCGGCATACGCCGACGGTTTAGAGTCATGGTCGTGCGCGTACTCGTGATCGGCTCGGGCGGCCGCGAACATGCCCTTCTCATCGGCCTCAAGAACGATCCGTCGGTCACCGACCTGCATGTCGCTCCCGGCAACGCCGGCACCTCGGCGATCGCCACCAACCACGCCGTCGATGTGGTCTCGGGTGAAGCGGTCGTGGCCCTGGCGCAGAAGCTGGACGCCGACCTCGTGGTCATCGGACCGGAGGTGCCACTCGTCCTCGGCGTCGCCGACGCCCTGCGCGAGGCCGGCATCGCGACCTTCGGTCCGAGCGCCCGGGCCGCGCAGATCGAGGGTTCCAAGGCCTTCGCCAAGGACGTGATGGCTGCCGCCGGCGTCAAGACCGCGCATGCGGAGATCGTCGACAACCCGGCCCATCTCGACGCCGCCCTCGACCGTTTCGGGCCCACCTGGGTCGTCAAGGACGACGGTCTGGCCGCCGGCAAGGGTGTCGTCGTCACACCCGACCGGGACGTCGCCCGCGACCACGCCGCCGAATGCCTGGAGAGCGGACACCCCGTTCTGCTGGAGAGTTTCCTCGACGGACCCGAGGTCTCGCTGTTCTGCCTCGTCGACGGCGAGACCGTGGTCCCGCTGCTGCCCGCGCAGGACCACAAGCGTGTCGGCGACAACGACGCCGGACCCAACACCGGTGGCATGGGCGCCTACACGCCGCTGCCGTGGCTGCCCGCCGAGATGACCGAGCGCATCGTCGACGAGGTCGTCAAACCCGTTGCGGCCGAGATGGTCAAGCGCGGTATCCCGTTCTCGGGCCTCCTGTACGCCGGTCTCGCGATCGGGAAGGACGGTCCCGCGGTCGTCGAATTCAACTGTCGCTTCGGTGATCCCGAGACCCAGGCGGTCCTCGCACTGCTGAAGTCGCCGCTCGGTGCGGCACTCAACGCGACCGCCACCGGGACGCTCGCCGACCTCCCGCCGCTGGAATGGCGCGACGGCGCCGCGGTCACGGTGGTCGTCGCCGCCGAGAACTACCCCGGCAAGCCGCGTACCGGTGACATCATCACCGGCGCCGACGCCGAGGGGGTGCTGCACGCGGGCACCGCTCGCAATGCCGACGGCGCGATCGTCTCCGCCGGTGGCCGCGTGCTCGCCGTCGTCGGTACCGGCGCCGACCTCGCCGAGGCCCGCACCCAGGCCTACGCCCGCATCGAGAAGATCAAGCTGCCGGGCTCGCACTTCCGCACCGACATCGGGCGCAACGCTCTCGAAGGTCGCATCAGCATCTAGACACTGGTCCGCTCACGTTCTCCGTTCCCGCTCACCCGATTGATTCGCGTGAGCGGGAGCGGAACGAGTGAGCGAAACGCTCTCATACCGCGAGATTGCGGCCCAGGAACTCGATCTGCTCGGGCAGCACGCTGCGCCAGTACCGGTTGGTGTGACCGCCGGCAGCGGTGCCGAAGGCGGCCGGCGGGTGCAGACCCGCGGCCCACTGGCGGGTGTAGGTGTAGAACTGATCGCTCGAACCGATGTTGATCAGCAGCGGGATCTTCGCAAAGCTCGGTTGCGCGCCGAACAGCGAGTTGGCCTGGTAATCGTCGAGGCTGTCGAAGGCGCGCGGCGGGAAGTTGCGCGGGTCGGCCCACATCGCGGGCGAGCTGACGGCCACGGCCGCGACGCGCGGGGCGCCGACCATCGACGCCAGGCGCAGCGCGCCGTATCCGCCCATGGACCAGCCGAAGAGTCCGATGCGGTCGGTGGACAGGTTGAGCTTCGGGTCGTTCGCGAGCATCGGCAGGAACTCGTCGAGGATCATCGCCCCACCATCGGTGCCGTCGGTCCGGCGATGGTAATAGTTGCGACCCACGTCGGCTGCGGCCAGCGCGAACGGGGTGTTGCCGTTGTCCACGTACTGCTGCATGACGGTCTGCATCTCGAGCTTCGGCCCGAAGATGGACTTCTCGTTGGTGTTCAACGCGTGCAGCACCACGACGACCGGGAGCTTGCCGGTCACCCCGTTGGGCCGGGCCACCGCCCAGCGGGTGTCCCGACCGCCCATGCGGACGGATCTGAAGCTTCCGGTGATCAGTGGGGGACCGCTCGTGACCGGCGGCGGCGACGTCTCGACGGGGAGTTCGTCGTCCGCGGCCCGGCCTTCGAGGTTGCGCGGCTGCACCGAAGTCGAGGGCGCCTTGCCCGAGCAGGCGGCGATCCCGATGGCTGCCGCCCCGACCCCTGCGGCGAGTACGGCTCGACGGCCCACGCGCGGCAGGTCGCGGTCGGCAGCATCGGAGAAACGGGATCGCACGCTGGTCATCGAATCAACAGGGTAATCGTGGACCCCGGGCTCGACGCAACGTCGAGTCGGCCGACTCGCCGACGCTGTGAGATATCTGTCCCTGACTTGACGTTCAGTCGAGTGAGGCGATGGCCTTCTGTAACAGTTCGGCGGCTCCGGCGGCCACGTCGGGGAGGCCGGGGGCGTCGGTCACCGCGACCATGATGTCGGGATTCATCGCCTCGACGATGATCGTCCCGGCGTGGTCGGTGTCGTCGCGCACCACGACGTTGCAGGGCAGCAGCAGGCCGATCTGACGCTCGACGCCGAGCGCCCGATGGGCGAACTGCGGATTGCAGGCTCCGAGGATGAGGTAGTTCTCCATGTCCTCGTCGAGCTTCTTCTTGAGGGTCGCCTTCACGTCGATCTCGGTGAGCACACCGAAACCCACATCGCTCAGCGCTTCTCTCGTGCGGGCGACGGCGTCGTCGAAGCTGGTCTGCAGGGTCGTCCGGTATCCGAGTTTCATGATCGCTCCTCTCGTACTCCTCGCGCCCGATCAGGCGAGCGCCAGGAACAGCTTTTCCAGTTGGTCGATGGTCATCGGTTCCGAGTCCTGCGATTGTTCGCCGGTCATGCATTCCCGAAGGCCCGTCGCGACGATCTTGAAACCGGCCCGATCGAGCGCACTCGACACCGCGGCGAGCTGGGTCACGACATCCTTGCATTCGCGTCCCTGTTCGATCATCGAGATCACGCCGGCAAGCTGGCCGTGAGCCCGCCGCAACCGGTTGAGCACGACGCCGATCGATTCTTCGTCGCCGACCATGGCGACCTCCTACTGTTCTTGCACGTGTGCAACTGCTATGACAAGAGGCAAGTATACCCCTTGGGGTATCAGTTCCGGTCTGCCAGTTCGCAGCGGTAGTCGATCGGCCGGCCGCGCCGGTCGAAGTTCACCCTGGCCATGGAACGACCGTCGGTCACATCACAGATCGGTGAGCGTCCGCCGTCTGTCCCGGTGCGCCAGCTGATGTGCCAGCCGCGCCGTGCGGCCATCCCGTGGATGGCGACCCGATGATCGTTCACCGCAAGGGAACCCATGATCCTCGGCAGTCCGGTGGCGAAGTCGGCGAAGGTCGGCTCGGGAAGGGTGAGGTCGTCGAGAAGAAAAACGCCGCGATCGTCGCCGTCGAGACGAACCGTGCAATACGGACTCATTCCCGTGCTGCCGACGGCCGCCGCCGCGATGACGTCGATGACCCGGTCGGCCGGATCGTCGGCTCGGTCGCGAGACGGACCGGGTGGCAGCGTCACTCGCGGAGAGGTGAAATCGTCGATGCCCAGTCGCGCACCGGCCTCGCGCAGTCTCGACGCGAGCCCGGTCTCGTCGCCGAGCGGGTGAGCCCAGCCCCAGACGATCGCCGACGGTTCGACCACGGCGACCAGCGACGCCCGGCACCGGACGACCGTCACCTCACCGTCCGATCCGGAACCGGCGTCGTCGGAGGTGAACACGACCACCCGGTTGTCCTCGTCGCACCGTACATCGAAGGCGCCCAGCCTCTCACGGAGGAAGTCGACGAACGCGGACTGTCTCAGCGAGGTGTAGAGCGCCGCATAATCGGCGACAGCGTGGAGGCCGTCGAACTGCATGGCATCACGGTAGACGCGGTCGGGCGCGGACCGATCCGTTCGTCCGACGACCGACTGACGTGGACCGTGAACGGTGCATTCAGCACGGGCATCGTCGTCTTATACGGGAATGCGCCTGTGGTCGTGCCGCTTTGGTCAAAAGCAATACGGCGGTACGGACGCCTTTGGCAGCATGAACCACATGATGACGTCGGCAGCGACACCGAAGGGTGCGCGACGGCGGTCCCGTTTGATCGAGGCCGCCGGTGAGCTGCTGCTCGAAGGCGGCTTCGACGCCGTACGTCATCGTGCGGTGGCCGAGCGCGCCCAGCTGCCGCTGGCGTCGACGACGTACTACTTCGCCTCGCTCGACGACCTGATGGCCGAGGCCGCGGCCAGTCTCTGCAGTCACGATGCGTCCGCAGTCTCCGAGCGCTGCAACGCACTTCCGCGCCGACGCCGCGGGAGGACCGCGACCGCGACCGCGCTCGCCGAGGTCATCGTCGGCGGGGACACGACGATCCAGCAGCTGTCGGCCCGCTACGAGATGATCGCGCTGTCGGCGCGCTACCCGATGTTGCGTGAGGTCGTGAGCGACCGGTGGCGGACGTTGTCGCTGTGCCACCTCGACGTGCTCGCCAAATCCGGCCGGGTCGCCGATCCAGCCCACATCGCCCAGCTGATCGGGATCGAGGACGGTGCCATCGTCGGTGCACTCGGGCGCAACGGTGTCCGGCCCATCGACGCGGTGCGCGACGTCCTGCTCGAGGTGATCGACGTCCTCGCGCCGCGGGCGTGACGGCATGCCGAAGGAAACGGATCGGATGTTCGGGGGAGCCGATGAGTAGACACAGCACTCGCGCGGGTCTTGTCGCCGCGTTCATGTCCCTGGTCGCCGGGGTGGCGATGCTCGTCGCCCCCGGCGCACACGCCGCGCCCGCCGGTCGCGTCGACGCGGGTGTTCCGCTGTCGTCCGCGGTGTACGGCACCGGATGCACCTATCCGGTGACGATTCCCGTGAACTCGTCGGGCTGGGTGTCGTTCTGGGAGGTCAAACCCGGTCTGCCGGCACGTTTCATCGGCCGCGATCTCCCGTCGGGTGCCCTCGCCTCGGTCACCTGGGTTCCCCGTCGTATCGGGGACAAGTACCTCTATGCCGTACAGAACGGCAAGGCCTCGCCGCCCACGCTGGTGAAAGTGCGTCAGGGCTACGGGTCCAACGGAACGTGTTTCGCGTTCTGAGCGCCGGGGACGGCAGAATTCGGGATCTGTCCGCGACCGACCTACACTGATCGGGTGTCGAAGCCTGCCATCGCCAACGTCCTGGCCAGCCGCTATGCCTCCACCGACCTCGCCGAGCTGTGGTCGGCCACCACCAAGATCGCACTCGAACGGCGCCTGTGGATCGCGGTACTGAAGGCACAGCGCGACCTCGGGATCGACGTCCCGGCCGATGCCATCGCCGACTACGAGCGCGTCGTCGACCAGGTGGATCTCGCCTCGATCGCCGATCGTGAGCGCGTCACGCGCCACGACGTGAAGGCCCGCATCGAGGAGTTCAACGCCCTCGCTGGTCACGAGCAGATCCACAAGGGCATGACCAGCCGCGACCTCACCGAGAACGTCGAGCAGCTGCAGATCCTCCGTTCTCTCGAACACGTGCACTCCCACGGTGTCGCGGTCCTGGCCCGCATCGTCGAACGTGCCGCTCAGTATTCGTCGGTCGTCATGGCCGGCCGCAGCCACAACGTCGCCGCTCAGGCCACGACCCTCGGCAAGCGGTTCGCCTCGGCCGCAGACGAACTGATGATCGCCCTCACCCGCCTGCGTGAGCTGATCGACCGGTACCCGTTGCGCGGCATCAAGGGCCCGATGGGTACCTCGCAGGACATGCTCGACCTGCTCGGCGGTGACGCCACCAAGCTCGCCGATCTCGAGTCCCGGGTCGCCGATCACCTCGGCTTCGCCCGCTCCTTCACCTCGGTCGGCCAGATCTACCCGCGGTCGCTCGACCACGATGTCGTGTCCGCGTTGGTGCAGATCGCTGCCGCGCCGTCGTCGCTGGCGCACACCATCCGACTCATGGCCGGCCACGAGCTGGTGACCGAGGGCTTCCAACCCGGTCAGGTCGGCAGCTCGGCGATGCCGCACAAGATGAACACCCGCAGTTGCGAGCGTGTCAACGGCCTCGCGGTGGTCCTGCGCGGCTATGGCTCGATGGCCGCCGAACTCGCCGGCGCCCAGTGGAACGAGGGTGACGTGTTCTGCTCGGTCGTCCGCCGCGTCGCGCTGCCGGATGCCTTCTTCGCCATCGACGGCCTGATGGAGACCTTCCTGACCGTCCTCGCCGAGTTCGGCGCGTACCCCGCGGTCATCGCCAACGAGCTCGACCGTTACCTGCCGTTCCTCGCGACGACCAAGGTGCTGATGGCCGCGGTGCGCGCGGGCGTCGGGCGCGAGACCGCCCACGAGGCGATCAAGGAGAACGCCGTCGCGGTGGCCCTGGCGATGCGCGAGGAGGGGCGTGAGCCCGATCTGCTCGACCGCCTCGCCGCCGATGACCGCATCCCGCTCGACCGGGCTCAGCTCGACGAGCTGCTCGCCGACAAGTCGGTCTTCGTCGGTGCTGCCGAGCAGCAGGTCGCCGACGTCATCGCGGCCGCGGAGAAGATCATCGGCCAGTACCCGGAGGCCGCGGCATACGCGCCTGCGCCGATCCTGTAGCGCACCGACCTCCGGGCGACGCCGCTGACTACGCGGGCTGGTTCTTCCGCTTGGAGATGTCGACGCGGAACTCGTCCTCACCCTCGGGCGGAACGTAGTTGAAGTCGAACGGGTCGCGGTTGAGGATCACGCGGAGAATCAGGTAGAAGTGCGCGAACCCGAGCGCGATCGAGGCGAAGCCGAGAAGCTGGGTGGGCAGCCACGGGTAGTCGCTGTTGACGGCGATCCAGCCGGGAAGGGCTGCGAAACCGTAGGCGGCGGCCATGGTGATCGGCATGATCGGCAGCAACAGTAGCGCCCGCACGCCCGTGAAGTACGACCGAAGCCGGTAACCGAGGGCGACTGCGAGGGTGACGCCGAGCGGGTTGCATGCTTCCCACCACCACGGCAGCTCTCTGACCAACACCAGCGGATGATTGCCGTAGTAGTGGTAGAGGCCCATCGACAGGAGGATCTCCTCGAAGATGATCGCCGCCACCACGAGGCCGCCGAATGCGAACCAGATGTGCTTGGTCGGCGGCTTCTTGGCGAGCGTCGCGTACTCGAATGCACCGAGGGCCGCATAGCCGAACCACGCCGCGACGATCCACCACGGCATCTGGCGACCCATCAGGGTGAAGGCGTGGCCGAGGAATTCGGTGTCGCTCCACGGGAAGTAGACCGCACCCATGATGTCCAGGAAGACCTCGGTGAACACCACCAGAGGAGCGCTGATGGCCAGCATGAGGGGCACGATGTCGCGGGTCCGGCGGTAGAAGGCGACGCCCATCGCCACGCCGGAGAGCCCGAGCAGTGTCATCAGGATCGTGGCGATCACGTTGTTGCCGACGAGGTAGGGCTCGTAGAGGGGCTTCATCGGGAGGTTGAAGTGGTCGTCCATGCTCGTCTCGGACAACCGGTTGTTGTCCTGTTTGGTGATGATGAGGGACACCACCACGAACAGGGTGGCCGCACCGAATGCGACCCACCTGGCTGACCATCGCTTCTTCCCCTGGATCCCCTCGGCGGGATCCGTCGTCAACGCAGACACCGGCGTCACTCCTTCAGGTTCATCTCTCCTGGAACTCCTCACGTGCCGCGCACGTCAGTGGCGGCATGGAAGCCGGCACGTAGGGGACACGGTTGACCCTTACGTGCCAGAGTGGTCCGCGTCGACGAAGCGCCACGGCCCGGACGTGTGATCCATGCCACGATTCAAAGTATTTGTTATCTAGACTATTTGTCAATCAATAGTTGATTGACATAATTCAGAAATCCGAGTCGGACTGTCAGGACGGGTCGCCGTGTCCGAGTCGCCAGTCCGGGAGTGCGACGTCGCGTACCCGTCGCTTGAGTTCGGGTGCGTCGGGGAAACCGCCGTCGCGCTTGCGCTCCCAGATCTGCTTCCCGTCGACGTCGATGTGGAACACGCCCCCGGTTCCCGGGATCAGGGTCACCGAGCCGAGTTCGGTGCCGAAGGTGTTCAGCAACTCCGAGGCCATCCACGACGCCCGCAGCAGCCAGTTGCACTGGGTGCAGTAGGTGATGGTGATGTGTGGTGCGCTCATCGGTCAAGAATGTCAGAGGCTGCCGCCCCCGGCGGACCGGTGACCCTCTAGGGTCGAGTCCATGCGTCCTGAACTGCAGTCCTACCGGCATCTGGCGTCGGGGAAGGTCCGGGAGATCTATGAGATCGACGCCGACACCCTGCTGTTGGTGGCCACCGACCGGATCTCGGCCTACGACCACATCCTGAGCCCCGCGATTCCCGACAAGGGGCGCATCCTGACCGCGATGAGCTTCTTCTGGTTCGACGAGCTCGGCGTCCCCAATCATCTCGCCGGTGGTCCCACCGACGAGCGCATCCCGGGCGAGGTCGTCGGCCGCTCGATGGTCGTGCGTCGGCTCCCGATGGTCCAGGTCGAGTGCGTCGCGCGTGGCTACCTGACCGGGTCGGGACTGCTCGACTACCAGGCGACCGGCGCGGTGTGCGGCGTCGAGCTGCCCGCGGGCCTGACCGAGGCCGGCAAGCTGCCGGAGCCGATCTTCACCCCGGCCACCAAGGCCGAGCAGGGTGAGCACGACGAGAACATCAGCTTCGAACGGGTCGTCGAGCAGGAGGGGGCCGAGTTGGCCGAGGCGCTGCGGTCGGCGACCCTCGACATCTACGGACGCGGCGCGGCGGTGGCCGCTGAACGCGGGATCATCCTCGCGGACACCAAGTTCGAGTTCGGACGCGGCCCCGACGGTGAACTCGTACTCGCCGACGAGGTCCTGACGCCCGACTCGTCCCGGTACTGGGAGGCCGCGACCTACGAGGCGGGCAAGGTGCAGCCCAGTTTCGACAAGCAGATCGTTCGCAACTGGCTCACCAGTGCCGAATCCGGTTGGGACAAGGCATCCGACGAGGCTCCGCCGGCCCTGCCCGGCGATGTCGTCGAACGTACGCGGCAGCGGTACATCGAAGCCTACGAATGGATCACGCAGAAGTCCTTCGCCGACTGGCCCACCGCGGAGGTGGTTTCGTGATCGACGAGCGCGAGACCCCGACCCCGCCGGTCGCCAAGAAGGTCCCGGCGGAGCGCACCCATCACGGCGACACCTTCGTCGACGACTACGAATGGTTGCGCGACAAGGACGACCCGGAGGTCACCGCCTACCTCGAGGCGCAGAACGCGTTCACCGAGGCGCACACCGGCCATCTGTCGGATCTGCGCAAGCAGATCTTCGACGAGATCAAGAGCCGCACCAAGGAAACCGACATGTCGGTGCCGGTCCGGCGCGGACGCTACTGGTATTTCGCCCGCACCCACGAGGGCAAGCAGTATTCGACGTCGTGCCGGTGCCCGATCGCCGCGGACGACGACTGGACCCCGCCGAAGGTCGACGACGGTGTGGAACTACCCGGTGAGGAGATCCTGCTCGACAGCAACGTCGAAGCCGAGGGACACGACTTCTTCAGCCTGGGCGCACTGACCGTCAGCGACGACGGGAACTGGCTGGCCTACAGCACCGACGTCGTCGGTGACGAGCGATATACGCTGCGCATCAAGGATCTTCGCACCGGTGAGGTCCTCGACGACGTGGTCACCGAAACGTCGGGCAGTGCGGTGTGGTCGGCCGACGCCCGCCACGTCTTCTACTCGACGGTCGACGCGGCGTGGCGTCCGGACACGGTGTGGCGCCACGACATCGGCGCCGGCACCGAGGACGTCAAGGTCTTCCACGAACCAGACGAGCGGTTCTGGGTCGGCATGGGCACCACCCGCAGCGACAAGTACCTCGTCATCGGTGTCGGCTCCAAGATCACCTCGGAGAGCTACATTCTCGAGGCCGACGACCCGACGGGTGAATTCCGCAGTGTCGCACCGCGGGTGGACGGCGTCGAGTACAGCGTCGAACATGCTGTCATCGGTGGCGACGACTACTTCGTGATCGTGCACAACGAGGTCGTGGACGGTCAGAAGGCGGAGAACTTCGCCGTCGACATCGCGCCGGTCGACAACCCGTCGGACCGGCGTCCGCTGATCGCACACGACCCGGCCCGCCGAGTCGAGGACCTCGACGCCTTCGCCGACTACCTGGTGCTGTCGTACCGGCGAGAGGCGTTGCCGCGTCTGGCCATCGCCGATCTTCGTCAGGTCGAGGGCATCCCCGCCGAATCGGATTTCCACGAGGTCGAATTCGAGCAGGAGCTGAGTACGGCCGGACTCGGTGGAAACCCCGAGTGGTGGTCGCCGAAGCTGCGCATCGGATACGGCAGTTTCATCGAACCCGCGGAGCTGTTCGAACTCGACGTCGCGACCGGCGAACGCACGTTGCTCAAGCGGCAGCCGGTGCTCGGCGGTTACGACCCCGCCGATTACGTTCAGTCCCGCGAGTGGGCGGTCGCCGACGACGGCACCCGGATTCCGCTGTCGGTGGTGCGCCGCAAGGAGACCGACGCCGCCAAGCCCGCTCCGTTGCTGCTGTACGGGTACGGCTCCTACGAGGCGAGCATCGACCCGTACTTCTCGGTGGCCCGTCTGTCCATGCTCGATCGCGGCATGGTCTTCGTCCTCGCCCACATCCGCGGCGGCGGCGAGATGGGACGCTACTGGTACGAGAACGGCAAGGAACTCAGCAAGAAGAACACCTTCAACGATTTCGTCGCGGCGGGACGGCATCTCGTCGAAACGGGGTGGACGACGCCGCAGCAGATGGTCGCCGAGGGTGGTTCGGCCGGTGGTCTCCTGGTGGGTGCGGTTGCCAACCTCGCGCCGGAACTGTTCAACGGGATCCTGGCGTCGGTGCCGTTCGTCGACGCCCTGAACTCGATCCTCGACCCGTCGCTGCCGCTGACGGTCATCGAATGGGACGAGTGGGGCGACCCGTTGCACGACCCGAAGGTCTACGAGTACATGAAGACCTACACGCCCTACGAGAATGTCGACGCGAAACCGTATCCGCCGATCCTCGCGCTGACGTCGCTCAACGACACCCGGGTGCTCTACGTCGAGGCGGCGAAATGGGTTGCGCGACTTCAAGAGAATTCGACGTCGGACAATCCGATCCTGCTGAAGACGGAGATGACGGCCGGTCACGGTGGCGTGAGCGGACGCTACAAGCAGTGGGAGGAAGTCGCCTTCGAGCTGGCGTGGATCCTGCAGCAGTCGGGTGCGCTGGAACGGTCCGGAGACTGACCCCGTGACCGGAAGAGCCCCACCGACCCGCAAGTCGGTGGGGCTCTTCCGGTCAGGTCGCCGAAACCCGATCAGTGCATCATGATCGGTCCGCGGTCCAGATCCTCTTCGGTCAGGGGTGACGCGATCTTCTTGCGGGGCAGGAAGAACGCCGGGATCAACGTGAGCACGATCAGCACGACCGACACCACGAAGGTGTTGGAGAACACGTCGGCCGCGGTGTCGAAGAACGACTCCGGCAGCGGGTTCGGGACTCCCGGCGGCAGCGGCTTGTCGGAGGTGTTCGCCATGATGGCGAGACCCGCCTCCGGCTTGTTCGCGAGACTGCTGGCGAGGATCACCGAGATCACCGCGGTGCCGATCGAGGTGGCTGCCTGCTGGATGACATTCATCAGCGTCGAACCGTCGGGCACCTGCGCATTGTTCAGGGTGGCGAGCGCCGCCGACATGATCGGCATCATCGTCATACCCATGCCGAGACCCTGCACGAACAGCGAACCGCAGATCAGCCAGTACGAGGTGGTTGCACCGAGCATGGTGAAGGTCGCCATGCCGACGAGGATCAGCACGATGCCGCCCAGCACGAACTTGCCCGGGCCCATCTTGTCGGTGAGCTTTCCGGCTATCGGCATGGTCAGCATGGCGCCGATGCCCTGCGGTGCCAGGAGGAGGCCGGCCGCCAGGGTGGATTCGCCGCGGACGCCGATGAAGTACTGCGGGAACAGCAGTGCCGCACCGAAGAACGCGATCATGAACAACACCATGGTCAGCACCGCGATGCTCAGCGTGCGGTTCTTGAAGAGCTTCAGATCCAGGAGCGGGTTCTTCTTGCGCAGCGCGTGGGCGATGAACGCGACGATCAGGATCGCGCCGATGATCGTCGGGATCAGCACCTGCCCGCTGACGAAGGTCCGGTGCTCCGCGCTCGAGGAGATGCCGAACAGGAACAGCGCCAGGCCCGGCGACAGGAGCAGCAGACCGACGACGTCGATCGACGAGCGCGTGGTCTCCGCGTCGTCGCGAAGGACGATCCAGGAGAAGATCAGGGCGCCGATTCCGATGGGGACATTGATCAGGAAGATCCAGTGCCAGCTCAGCTGCTCGATGAGGACGCCGCCGAGGATGGGGCCCGAGATCGGGCCGAGCAGCATCGGGATGCCGAGGACTGCCATGACCGAGCCCACTCGTTCCGGGCCGGCGGCCTTGGTCAGCATCATCATGCCGACGGGCATCAGCATGCCGCCGCCGAGACCCTGGATCACGCGGAACGCGACCAGCGCACCGATGTTCGGGGCCAGCGCACACAGCACGGAACCGAGGGTGAACAGCACCAGTGAGACGAGATAGACCTTCTTGGTGCCGAAACGCGATGCCGCCCAGCTCGACAGCGGGATGACCGCGGCCAGGGCAAGGGTGTAACCGGTCGCGGTCCATGCCGCACCGGCGGCGTCGGTGTTGAACTCCTGCTGGAAGGTGTTCTGTGCGACGGCCACGACGGTGACATCGAGAATCGACATGATCGCGCCGAGCACGACCACACCGGCGACCATCAGGACGTTGCGGTCCAGCTTGGTGTCCGGCGGACCTTCGTGGAGGTGGCCTCCGGTGGATGATGTCATGCGTGTTCCTATCGGTCGGTCGAGAGACGGCCCTGCGCAAGGGCGGTCTCGATCTACTACGTGCGGGCGACGAGCGGGTGTCGGGAGTTGTTCGCGGTCAACGGGCGAGGAGATTGCCGTGGGGGCGGCCCCGGGTGGGGGTCACGACGCCTTCTGCCTGGTCGGGACCGTCAGGCAGAAGTGGTCGACGGCGTCGTCGACGATGGGTCGCAGCGCCGAACACAGGTTGTCCCGGAGTTCGGCGGGCAGGCCGGCCACGAACCGTCGTACGGTGTCGTGCTGCAGCGCCAGGTGTGTCTCGAGGTAGCGCACGCCGTCGTCGGTGAGCGAGACCCGCTTGATCCGACGGTCCGCCGAGTCCTCACGACGGTCGGCGAAGCCGCTGCAGACCAGCTTGTCGACCGTCCGGCCCGCGGCCGCGAGGGACAGCTGAACCTGCTCGGCGATGGCGTTGACCGGCATCGGACCGTCATGGCTGCCGAGCGCGCAGAGCACCCTCAGCTGCGAGAAGGTGATGTCGGTGGCGGCGAGACTCTCCATTGTCTCGGGCCGGCCGAGGTCGAGGAGCCGATCGAGGAATGCGACGAGGGCCGCCGAAGCGGACTCGATCGATGCAGAATCGATCGGGTCGGCGGCGCCGTAGGCGCACGAGGTTTCCTCAGACACCGGAAAATGCTAACTCCGATGCAACTATTGCGGAAACGCAATAGGTGTGAAATGGCACATATGCTGCGAGATGGTGTGAGCCCCGTCTCACGCTGCGTGGTGCACTTCCGTCGAGGACGTCTAATCTCTCCCCATGGGCAACATCAAAGACATCCCGGTCACCTCTCTCGACGGCTCCGACGTCTCGCTGAAGGACTTCGGTGGGCCGCTGCTGATCGTCAACGTCGCCAGCAAGTGCGGCCTCACCCCGCAGTACGAAGGTCTCGAGCAGCTCGCCAAGTCCTACGGCGACAAGGGGCTGACCGTCGTGGGCGTCCCGTGCAACCAGTTCATGGGCCAGGAGCCCGGCACCGCCGAAGAGATCGCGACCTTCTGCTCGACCACCTACGGGGTCACGTTCCCGCTGCTCGAGAAGACCGACGTGAACGGCGACGGGCGCCATCCGCTGTACGCCGAGCTGACCCGGCACGCCGACGCCGACGGAGAGGCCGGCGACATCCAGTGGAACTTCGAGAAGTTCCTCGTCAACGCCGACGGTGAGGTCGTCAACCGTTTCCGTCCGCGTACCGAGCCGACCGACCCCACCGTCGTCGCCGCGATCGAATCCGTGCTCTGAGCCGATTTGGGGCACCCGGTAAGCTGACCAGGCGAGAACTGATCAGTAGACATTGAGGAGCGGTGCCATGGCGCGAGTGGTGGTCGACGTGATGCCCAAAGCCGAGATTCTCGACCCGCAGGGGCAGGCCATCGTCGGCGCACTGGGTCGGCTCGGATTCACCGGGATCGGCGACGTCCGTCAGGGCAAGCGCTTCGAACTCGAGGTCGACGACACCGTCGACGACGTGACCCTGGAGCGGATCGCCGAAGAGTTGTTGACCAACACGGTCATCGAGAACTTCAACGTCTCTCGGGTCGCGGAGTAGGCGGCATGACAGCTCGGATCGGTGTCATCACCTTCCCCGGCACCCTCGACGACGTCGACGCCGCGCGCGCGGTCCGGCTCGCGGGTGCCGAACCCATTGCGCTGTGGCATGGCGACGCCGACCTGAAGGGCGTCGACGCGGTCATCGTGCCCGGCGGCTTCTCCTACGGCGACTACCTCCGTGCCGGCGCCATCGCGCGTTTCGCGCCGGTGATGGGCTCGGTCGTCGACGCGGCCGGCAAGGGTATGCCGGTTCTCGGTATCTGCAACGGATTCCAAGTGCTGTGCGAGGCCGGCCTGCTGCCGGGCGCGCTCACCCGCAATGAGGGCCTGCATTTCATCTGCCGCGACGAGTGGCTGCGCGTCGAGAACAACACCACCGCATGGACGACCCGGTTCGAGCGGGGCGCGGAGATCCTCATCCCGCTGAAGTCCGGCGAAGGTCGGTATGTGGCGTCGGAGCGCAAGCTCGAAGAGCTCGAGGGTGAGGGCCTGATCGTGTTCACCTACCCGGAGCGCAATCCGAACGGGTCGGCACTCGACATCGCCGGGATCTCCAGCCCCAACGGGCGGATCGTCGGGCTCATGCCGCATCCCGAGCACGCGACCGAACCGCTCACCGGCCCCAGCGACGACGGTCTCGGCCTGTTCTACTCGGTGATCGACTCGGTGCTCGCCTCGGTATGACCGGACCGAGGATCCCGACCAGCGCCTCGGCGTCCGGGCTCGGCGGGTTCATCGACGCGTCGCCGTCGCCCTTCCACGTCTGCGCCACCGTCGCCCGCGAGCTCGAGAATGCGGGGTACACACGGCTTTTCGAGGATCAGGCGTGGCCGTCCGCGGTCAGTGCGGCGTCGTCGAAGTCCTATGTGATCCGCGGTGGCTCCCTCATCGCGTGGGAAACGGGTGGAGGTCCGGCGTTTCGTATCGTCGGCGGGCACACCGACAGTCCCAACCTCCGGCTGAAACAGCATCCCGACCGTTCATCGGCCGGCGCGGCGATGATCGCGCTCGAACCCTACGGGGGCGCGTGGCTCAACTCTTGGCTCGACCGTGATCTCGGACTGTCCGGGCGACTCGCCTATCGGGCGGGAGATCGCGTGGCGCACACGCTCGTCCACGTGACCGAAGCAGTGGTACGGGTGCCGCAGCTGGCAATCCACCTGTCGGAGGACCGGAAAGGCGTCTCGCCCGATCCGCAGCGGCACGTCGACGGACTCTGGGGCCTCGACGACGGCGCCCCCGACGTCCTCGGCTGGGTCGCCGAATATGCAGGGATCGACCCCGGCACACTGCTGGGCTGGGAACTGATGACCCACGACATCGCGCCCTCGGCGCTGATCGGTACGGCGGAGAATCTGCTCAGCGCACCGCGTTTGGACAATCAGGGCACCTGTTACGCGGGACTGCGGGCGCTGCTCGACGGCTCGTCGTCGACGAATACCCGCATGCTGGCGCTGTTCGACCACGAAGAGGTCGGCAGCGGCTCCGAGCGCGGTGCCGCATCGGACTTCCTGGCCTCGGTGTGCGAGCGGATCGTGTTAGCGCGCGGCGGTTCTCGCTCCGACTATCTGCAGGCGATGGCGGCGAGCGTGTGCCTGTCCGGAGACATGGCCCACGCGACGCACCCGAACTATCCCGAGCGACATGAGCCCGGCCATCGGATCTCGATCGGCGGCGGTCCGGTGCTCAAGGTGAACCAGAATCTCCGCTACGCCTCGGATGCTCTGGGGGAGGCCGTCTTCGCGATGGCCTGCGACGACGCCGGCGTACCGATGCAGCGCTACGTCCATCGGGCGGATCTGCCCTGCGGTTCGACGATCGGACCGATCACCGCGACCCGCACGGGACTGGCGACGATCGACGTCGGGGCTCCACAGCTCGCGATGCACTCCGCGCGCGAACTGATGGGTGCCGCCGACGTGCCGATGTATTCCGCTGCGCTACAGGCGTTTTTAGCCCAGCAGTAGTTCGGGTCAGTAGGAACGCGCGAACCCGAGTACGTTGTTCACGTACTCCATCGAGTTGTTGTACCGCAGGATCGCGGTGGTCAGCGACGCCGGGTTGCGCAGGTCCAGGTGGTCGTCGCACAGGTAGCGCGCAGTGGTCAGCGCCGCGTCGAAGATGTTCTGCGGGTCCGACTTTCCGTCACCGTTGCCGTCGGCCGCGTAGGCCTTCCAGGTCGACGGCAGGAATTGCATGGGGCCGACCGCGCGGTCGTAGGCCGCGTCGCCGTCGAGCTCACCGCCGTCGGTGTCGCTGATGACCTCGTTGCCGCCGAGCGAGCCGTCGAGGACGGGGCCGAAGATGGCACTGCGCAGCACGCCGTCGGGATTGACGTTGCCCTGGTCGGCGTGATGGGACTCGACCTTGCCGATGCCGGCGATGACCTTCCAGTCGATGCCGCAGCGCGGGTTGGTGTCGGCGATGGTCTTCGCTGCCTTCGTGTAGGCGTCGTAGTTGGTCACGGGGACCGCGCCGGAGGTGACGCTCGCCGGTCGGATGACCGGGGCGGGTGCCGGCTTCGGTGCCGGGGCGACCGGGTGGACGTTCGCCGCGGGGGTGAGGGCCGGGGCCGCGGTGGCCGTCACGCCCTTGGCGGGGATGCTGGGCTCCGGGGCGGCTGTCGGGTGGGACAGCTCGGCTCCTGCGGTCGCCGCGCCCGCCAGGACCCCGACGGGGAGGAGGGCCGTGGCCCACAGCGGTGTGCGTGTTTTCTTCCGTGGCTTGGAATGCTTACCCAAAACTCTGACCTCGCGTGTACTGCTGATGGTTCGTGCTTTCGGAACCGAGCCGACCGTACACGTGGTCGTGAGCAAAGCGTTATCTGTCCGTGACCAACCTAGGTCTGGACAGTTGGACGACTGTGTGTCTTCGCAGGTAGCCGCGGGCGCACTCGTGTGGATGTGAGACGGCCCACACGAGCCTCAATTCGGACGCAGAACGGACATCGTGGCGCCCTCGCTGAGGACGATGTAACCCTCGATGACTTTGATCAGCCCGGGGGAGCCGACGCCCTGTTCCCAGGCCACGGTGTTCTCCGGCGTCAGGGCGGTCAGCTGTCCCTGATTCGAGAGGATCATGGTGGTGTCCGTCGACCCGATGCAGGCGGGGTTGGCCAGGATGGGTTGCTCCGGACCGGGCGGCGGACCGCTGCCGATGTGCTTGCCGTCCGCGAGCGCGTACGTCGTCCGCGAACCGTCGAGGCGCCCGAAGTTGACCAGTGAGCCGCAGGCGATGGCCCCCGACTTGGAGAGTTCCCGGTCGCTGATCCGCCACAGAGCGCCCTGTCGGGCCGGGTCGCGGACCTCGTACTCTCCACGGTCGGCGAAGATGCGGTTGGACGCGGTCAGCAACGCAAGCGTCGACGGACCGGACTCCACCTGCAGGCCTTCTGAGTCGCTGACGGGGTCCGCGTCGACGCGTCCGTTGACGGTGGCGTAGCTGGTGACCCGCTCGGCGTTGTGGTCCTGGTGCTCGACGGTCACGCCCGTCGGATAGAGGGCGATGTTGCACTGGTCGCAGGCGATGCGGTTGTCGCCGTTCGTCGGGTTCACCAGGTACTGGCTGGCGTCCGCGGTCTTGACGACGACGATGTCGCCGGTGACCTCGATGTCGACGACCGGCGCGGCGAAGGTTCGTGCCCAGATGGTGTTCCCGGCCGGGGTGTTCAGCGAGACCTGGTGGCCGACGCGGTTGACGCGCAGGAAGTTGTTGCCGAGTCCGACGACCTTCTTGGTGTCCAGGTACTCGGAGGTCTGCGTCGGGTGTCCCGCGTCGTCGACGAGATAGAAGCCGTCGTCGAGCGGCGTGCCGAGTTGGACGGCGCAGCCCACCTGCCCGGCCTCGTTGACGGCGCAGTCGCCTTGGCCGGCGTTGATGGGTGAGTCCCAGAGCATACGACCGTTGCGTCGGTCCACCATCGTGAACGAGCGGCCCAGGCCGGAGGGGTAGGCGATGAGCCAGCCCTCGTCCGAGGTGTCGACGACCTGGATGGTGACCTCGTCGCGATAGTCGGGCAGATCCTCGTGGCCGACGATGGTCCAGGCGATGGACGGCGCCCGGTGGTAGTCGCGCAGTTCCCCATATGCGTACTCGGTGTCGTCCACCTGGTACTTGCCACCGGAGAGCACCACGCCGACGGTGACGAGCATCGCTGCGCAGAGGATCAGTACGACGGTCCCGATACCGAACGGCAGGCGCGCGGAAAGCGCCCGGGCGCGGGAGCGTGAGGACATGGGTAAGAGTGAACCATGTGAGGCACGAGCAACTCGGTCCAGGTCAGAAAGGTGGCGGGTCTGCCTGGTCGGTGAGGCGTTGTTTCTTGTTGCGGGCACGTTCGGCCCTCCGGCGTGCGTGTTTCCGCGCGAGCCGGTTGTCGGTGGAGGGAGCGTCGTCCCCGGTGATCACTCTGGGTGTGGGTGGTGCCTGGGGTGGTTGTTCGTAGCGGATGCGTCGCAGGTTGGGGAAGAAGTCTTCCAGGGTTTCGGCGTCACCGGGGATGGTGAAGCCTTCGGGGGTGCGGTATTCGGTGACCAGGTGGCCGTCGTCGTCGCGGCACTGGGTGTCGATCCAGTCGCCGAAGGTTTTGTGCAAATGCCCGAACCGGCATTTGGCGTTGAGGTTCTCGCTCGACGTCGCCCCACCCTGGGTTGGGCTGGTGCGGTCGTACTCGGTGACGTGGTCGAGGTCGCTGTCGAATGACGAGCTCGGGCAGCCGGGTTCGGTGCAGTAGCCGTCGCGCACGCGCACGAAATCGGCGCAAGCAGCGGTCGGCCGGTACGGATCAGCCGGTTGCGCACCCGGGTAGACGATCACGACGTCTTTCGACGCAGCGTCTTCGGCAACTACGCGGGCTGGTGGCGTGCGCACCGGGGTGACAGGTTTGATGGTGGCGTCGGGCCGCTGCGCGAGGTCACGGACATGGTCATCGGAGACGACACCGTGCCCGTCCACCCAGCCGATACCGGGCGCGCCGGCGAGGGTGGCGGCGTCAGTGACGACGTGGATGACGACCTCGGTGCTCACCGACCGGACAACCTCGTCGGGGTCGGGGATGTCGGCGGCGCACTCCTCACGCCCGCACTGGCATTCGTAGGCGGTGCCGGTCAACAACGCGAACATGGCATCAGAGTTGCGCTGGTTACGGTTGCGACCATCATGGGCGCAGACGGTGTCGGCCAACGCTTTCACGGCTTTCGCCGCGATGCGCACGTTCTCGGCGACCATCACGCCGGTGATCTCACCGGTGCCGTCGACGAAATTCTCCGTATACATACCGCGCTTGTCCACGGCTTCACGACGCCGCTCACGCACCGCATCGGGATCATGCCGGAACACCAGGCGATCGACCATGTCGCGGAGCTTCGGCTTCGACCAGGCGCCCTTACGGCTGCGCAGGATGTGTTCGATCTCGGTGTCGAGGTCGGCCATGATCGTGTCGTCGGTGATCAGGTCGGTGCGGGACAGGACGGTCTGGATCAGTGCGCGCGACACGATGCCATCACGCAGGGTGGTCAACACCTTCGGCAGCCGCTCGCGCAGCGCGAGTGCTTCGCCGACCCACTGATCGGCCTGGTAGCGGGTGATGGCGTCTTCGCGGCACACTCGGGTGACCATTTCGGTGTAGCGATCGATGAAAAAGCCGCCGGTGCTGTTGAGGACGAGTTGGTCGTAGACGGTGGCGATCGACTGGTAGCGAGACCAGGCCAGGAAGGCCTCGCCGTGGCGGATCGACCGCATCCGTGTCATATGTGTTGCGGTGTCGGACGATTCGGGGTGGGCAGGATCGACCCCGGCGAGGAACTCGGCCGGTAGATCGGTCCACTTGTCTGACACGCTGCCCCCACAACGTCTACAGCCCAACCTGGTTGGCTGAATCTGTCACCAACCAAGGTAGAACACCCCACCGACAAGAACAGATACTCATCCACAGGCGCGGTGGCAAGAGGTTGTGCAGCAATGGGTTACGCGAGAATCGGTCCTTCCACTTCCAGACTTCATCTCGACGTTGCGACCTCGATCGAAGTCGCAACATCGAAATGAAGTCTGACAGTCAGGCTCCCTCAGAACAACTGGCCGAGGTAGAACTGCGCTCCCTGGTCGTCGGTGCACCGCGCGGAGATGCCGTAAGGAGCGGTGCGGGGCTCCTCGAGGACGCTGCCACCAGCGGCGCGGACACGTGCGACCGCCCCCTCGACATCGTCGGTCACCCACATCGGGACCGCCACGGAAGTGTCGGCGCCACCGGCGATCCCGACCTGGGGTCGTACATCGTCGACCTCCCAGCCGTCGTCGATGCGACCGCCGTGGAACGTCCAGCCGAGCACTGATCCGTAGAAGTCCCGGTAGCGCGCGCTGTCCGGCGTGAGCACGGTCAGGTAGCTCATCGCGCCGATGCCGCGGGGATGTTGGGCAGGCCGCACGTCGCCGGGTTCGGTGGCGTACACCGCGAATCGCACGCCCTGGGCGTCGACGGCGTCGACGATCCGGTGCCCGTCGGGACTCGACCCGAATTCGCCCTGTCCGCCGGCTGCGACGATGCGCGCATGGGCCGCCTCGAGATCGTCGACGGCGTAGGCGCAGAACACCGTCGGGTCGCCGTCTGTCTCGAAGATGCCCAGCCGGTGACCGATATTGGTCACACGACGCCCCTCGGGATCGAACTCCCAACCGAGGACCTCGCCGTAGAACCGGCGCGCGCGTGCGGCGTCCGGGGTGTTCAGGGACATGTAGCCGATGTCGCCCTGATGGATGCGGTTGGACAACTGTGTCTTCGACGGTCCGGTCAGCATCCAGCGGTGACCGAACGGGTCGACGATGACCCCGGTCCGCGTGCCGTGCGCCTCGTAGGGTTCACGGGTGACGGAGGCGCCGGCCCGGGCGGTCGTCGCGATGGCTGTGTCGGTGTCGTCGACCGCGACCATCAGACTCACCGACACGTGACCGGGGGCAGGCGCCCGCAGTCCCAGATCCGGGAACTCGGCGGCGAGATAGATGACACCGCCGCCGATCTCGAGCTCGGCGTGACCGATGACGCCGTCGTCCATGACGATCGGCTGCCCACGCAGCCGCGCGCCGAGATTGGCGATGTACCAGTCGATGGCGGCCTGCGGCTCCGCCACGGTGAGGTAGGGAAGTGCGCCGGGGCGTTCGACGATCGCGTCGGATGTGATGGCGGTATCGGTGGTGGTCAGTTCGTCGAATTGTGTTGCGGTGGCCATGATGACTCCTTGCGGTAGGTTCGCCCCGCGTTCGAGGCGGTCGCGCAACGAGGCGGCGAAACCGCGGTCGGGTTCGACGGGATCGTCGAAGCCGGGAGTGTCGGCTGCGCGCAGTACGTGCAGCGGATCCCGTGCCTCACCGAAGCGTGTGCTGTTCCGGGTGCTCATGCGTGACCTCCTCTCCCGCTGCTCTGGGGTTGTGTTTCGGGGTAGGCCGCGCGGAAGGCGCGCTTCGCGCGGGTGAGAAGCGCCTCGGTGGCACCGACCGTGCGACCGAGGATCTCCGCGCATTCGCCGACCGGTAGGTCGTCGACGTAGCGCAATGTGAGGACTGCGCGGTGGATCGGCGTCAGTTGCCTCAGCGTGTGATGGGCGACCATGCGGTCGAGTTCGGTGTCCCACGGGTCGTCCCCGTGGTCGGGGACGTCGTCGACCGGTTCCGGTGTGCGTTGAGCCCGCCGCCAGTGATCGGCGAGCTTGTGCCGCGCGATCCCGATGAGCCAGGGAGTCGTCGGTTCGGTGCCCCGGTGCCGGCGAACGGAGTCCATGGCGGCCAGGAAGGTCTCCGACGTCACGTCCTCGGCGGTTCGGCGATCCGCGCAGCGCCGGACGACGAATCCATACACCGCCGGCAGTGCCTGGTCGTACACCGCCAGCAGTCCCGCTGGTCCGGAAGAATCGGTGTGGTCGCTGCTCACGTATTCATCGTCGTGCGGGGGCCCCGGAATCCGACGCCCTTCAGCGAAGTTTCTTCTCCGACTCTTCCGCGGTGAACGTCGCGATCTCCGCCGCCACCGCATGCGGTTGGTCCAGCGACACGAACGTTCGGGCGTCGGCGATCTCGACGAACCGCGCACCCTCGCCGTCGGCTCCGGTGAAGACCGAGGCGAACCGCCGGCCGTGTTCCAGGGTGAAACACCGATCGTCACGGCCCCACACGAAGCGGACGGGCAGGTCGACCCGCGACATGCGTGCGGTCACGGTGGCGAGCTCCGCGGGGCTGATCTCGCGCAGGAACGCTCTGAAGTCGTCGCGGATGCGGACGTCGTCTTGCAGGGGAACGAACACGGAGGCGGTGAGGTCGGGATCGGGATCGTTGAGCAGCAGGCCGACGCCGAGCGGGGAATGCCGGAGGGTCGTGAGCCGCATCGAATCGACCAGGGGCTTCAGCAACAACCGGTGTCGCATCAATGCGAAGAACAGCCGAAACGGTTGCGGCGGAAACAGATCGAAGGCATCGCAGTTGGTGAACACGACGCGGCTCACGAAGCGGGGATCCTCGTCGAGCGCGAACTGGGTGACCGCGCCGCCGGTGTCGTTGGCCACCAGGGTCGCCGACGACAGGTCGAAGTGTCCGACGAACTCGCGGAGCAGCCGGCTCGCCCCGCGCGGCGAACGATCCGCGTCCGGCCCCCACGGGATCCGGTGCGAACCGAGCGGCATCAACGGGACGAAGCAACGGTGGCCGCGTTCGGCGAGGAGCTCGGCCACCGGTTCCCACAGACGATGGTCGACGACGGCGCCGTGCATGAAGACGATCGGCGGAAGTGCGGTGTCGGCGGGTCCGTACGTGGCGTACTCGATCACACCGGACGGGAGTTCGACGGTCGGCAGCAAGTTTGCCATGGCGAGGTCCGCTTCTCGTAGACTCGGATAACTTACGAACACTGAGTACGAAAGTTACGTGCAGACTGTATGAAAGTCAACCGTCGGACCCAGGCCGAACGCACCGCGGCCACCCGCGCGGCGCTCATCGCCGCAGGTCGCAAGCTCTTCGGTGAACGCGGTTTCGCCGACGTGGGCACCCAGGAGATCGTCGACGCGGCGGGCGTGACCCGTGGTGCGCTCTACCACCAGTTCGGAGACAAGAAGGGCCTGTTCACGGCCGTCTACGACGCGGTGGAACAGGATGTGGTCGCACAGATCGCCGAAGCCGCCGGCGCTCTCGCCGCCGAGGACCCGATCGCCGCGCTCAAGACGGGCATGCGGCTCTTCCTCGAACTCTGCACCGAGCCCTCGGTACACCGGATCACCCTCGTCGAGGCACCGTCCGTCCTCGGCTGGGCGCAATGGCGCGCGCGAGGTGAAGAGTTCGGTTTCGCCCTCGTCGAGGGGTTGATCCAGGCCGCGATCGCGGCCGGTCAGGCCGTCGATCAGCCGACCCGACCCCTCGCCCACGTCGCGATCGGTGCGCTCGACGAGGCCGCCCTGTACGTCGCTGCGGCGCAGGACCGGGACGCAGCGACCGCGGAGGTCGCCGCGGTCCTCGACCGCATCGTCGACTCGTTCCGGACCTAGCTGCCGGCCACCAGCTCGGCACACCGTTCCCCGACGAGCATCACGGTCAGGTTCGGGTTCACCGTGGTGTGCTCGGGGAAGACCGACGCGTCGGCGACGCGCAGGCCCGCCACGCCCTTGACCCGCAGTTCGGGGTCGAGCGGCGACATCTCGTCGTCCGGCGGTCCCATCCGTACCGTGCCCACCGGGTGGTAGACGGTGTTGTGGGTGCGACGGATGTAGTCGGCCAGTTCCTCGTCACCGGTGGTGTCCGGTCCCGGATACAGTTCGCGCGCAACCCATTCTCGCAGCGGTGCGGCGGAAGCGATCTCGCGCGCCTTGCGCAGGCCTGCGGTCATGATCCGCATGTCGTAACCCTCGGGGTCGGTGAAGTACCGCGGGTCGACGCGCGGCTTGTCCCGGAAATCACGGGAGCGCAGCTTCACCGTGCCCCGCGATCGCGCATGGGTGACATTCGGGGTGAGGCAGAAGGTGTTCTCACTGGTCGGGTACCCCTGGCGCAGGGTGTGCATGTCGAAGGGCACGCTGCCGTAATGCATCATGAGGTCCGGCCGGTCCAGATCATCGTCGACGGTCGTGAAGATGCCGGCCTCCCACCACTGGGTCGACTCCTGTGTCATGGGCTTCTTCGTCTCGAATCCGATGACGCCCTCGGGATGGTCCTGGAGGTGTTCGCCGACGCCGGGGGAGTCGACGAGGACGTCGAGTTCGTGCTGACGGAGATCATCGGCCGGCCCGATCCCCGAGAGCATCAGCAGTTTCGGGGTGTCGATGGCGCCGGCCGACACGATCACCTCGCGTCCGGCATCGATCCTCGTCGTCCGTCCGAAGGCGTTGTCGGTGATGTCGACGCCGACGGCCCGCAGCTCGCCGTCGACCTTCTCGATGACGATCCGCTTGGCCCAGGATCCGGTGCGGATCGTGAGGTTCGGCCGATCGAGGTGGGGGTGCAGATAACTCACCGACGACGACGCCCTCATTCCGTCGGGACGCCGGTTGATCTGAAAGAAGTTGGCGCCGTTGACGACCGTCTTCCCGCTGTTGAACTTGGCCCGCGGGATGCCGACGGCCTCACAGGCATCGAGCACGGCGACACCGCACGGGTCGTTCGGCGGCACCGTCATGATGTGGACGGGTCCGCTGCGGCCGTGATGGTCGCCGGGGGCGTCGTTGGTCTCGATCTGAGGGAAGAGTCGGTACAGCTCCTCCGAACCCCAGCCTGCACAACCGAAATCGCGCTCCCAGGAGTCGAGGTCCTCTCGCGGTGCCCAGAACGCGATGCAGCTGTTGTGGGAACTGCAGCCGCCCAGCACCTTTGCGCGGGCGTGCCGCATGAAGTCGTTGCCGTTCTCCTGCGGCTCGATGGGATAGTCCCAGTCGTATCCGGATTCGAGCAGCTCCATCCAACGGTCGAGTCGCAGGATCGCGTCGTCCCCGACATCGGACGGGCCGGCTTCCAGCAGGCACACCGTGACCGACGGGTCCTCGGACAACCGGGACGCCACCGCGGCGCCCGCCGAACCGCCACCGACGACCACGTAGTCGTAGGTCTCCGTGCCGTGCGACTCGCTCACTGCTGCCCCTTCCGGTTCTCGAACCAGCCGGTCACCCGGCCGGAGGTTCTCGTAGACGTGCTTGGCCTCGCGGTACTCGGCCAGACCCGACGGTCCGAGCTCACGCCCGAAGCCGGACTGCCCGTAGCCGCCCCACTCGGCCTCGGGTAGGTAGGGGCCGAAGTCGTTGACCCACACCGTTCCTGCCCGTATGCGTCCGGCGATGCGGCGGGCACGGGCGGCGTCGGCCGACCACACCGCCCCGGCGAGACCGTAGACGGTGTCGTTGGCCAGGCTCACCGCCTCGTCCTCGGTGGTGAAGGTCTCGACGGTCACGGTGGGGCCGAAGGCCTCGTCGTGCACACAGGCCATCGAACGGTCGGCGCCGTCGATGACGGTAGGCAGGTAGAACCAGCCGTCGTCGAGGTTGCCCGACCCCTGGTCGCCGGTCGCGAAGGCGCCGCCGGTGCGGATCACCGCGCCGTCGGCTCGGGCCTGTTCGACGTAGGCGTGCACTTTGTCGCGATGCGCCTCGGAGATCAGCGGTCCGGTCTCGGTGTCCTCGGAGTACGGCAGTCCCAGACGGATCTGCTCGGCGCGCCGGACCAGTTCGTCGACGAACCGGTCGTGCGCCGACTCCTCGACGACGAGTCGTGCACCCGCGGAACACACCTGACCCGAGTGCAAGAACGCCGCGTTCAGTGCGTTGTCCACCGCGGCGGCGAGCAGATCGTCGGTGGCGCAGGCGTCCGCGAACACGACGTTCGGGTTCTTGCCGCCGAGTTCGAGGGCCACCTTCTTCACCGTCGCCGCGGCCTAGCGCGCGATGACCCGCCCCGTCACCAGTCCGCCGGTGAAGGAGACCAGGTCGACGTCGGGATGCGACGACAGCGGCGCGCCCGCATCCGCTCCGGCACCGAGTACGAGGTTCGCGACCCCGGCCGGAAGGCCGAGGCCGTCAAGCACTTCCAGCAGGAGGATCGAGGTGTGCGGCGTCAGCTCGGCGGGTTTGAGGACGAAGGTGTTGCCGGCCGCCAGGGCGGGCGCCACCTTCCACGCCGCCTGCAGCAGCGGATAGTTCCACGGCGTGATGAGGCCGCAGACGCCGACCGGCTCGTAGACGATCCGCGAATCGGCATCGGGCGACCCGGTGTCGACGACACGACCGGCGTCCTGCGCGGCCAGCTTTCCGAAATAGCGGAAGCAGTTGGCGATGTCGGTCATGTCGATATCCGACTCATACGGCCGTTTGCCCGTGTCGAGGGTCTCGGCTCGGACGAATTCGTCTCGGCGCGCATCGATCTGATCGGCGCCGCGGAGGAGGAGATCGCCCCGCTCGGCCGCCGGGGTGGCGCTCCACTCCCCGGCGTCGAAGGCGTGCCGGGCAGCTGCGATCGCCGCCTCGGTGTCGTCCGCGGACGCCTCGGCCACCACGCCCACCACGGAATTGTCGGCCGGGCAGCGTATCTCGCGGGTCTTGCCGGATCTCGCGGCGCACCAACGGCCGTCGATGTAGAGGGTCTCGCTCATGGAGCAGGCGCTCCTTCCGGATCGCTGTCGGGTATGTCCGCCTCTGCGACCGTACCGGCGTTCGGGGATCCGGTGCCGGCGACGGTGTCCGGGAGGCGGGCGGCCGGGTCGTGGTGATCGGCGGCCGAGTCACGTAGATGGAGATAGCCCAGATGTCGTTCGTACTGATCGAGAATGTCGCCGATGATCTGTTCACGGTTGTACCCCGACAAGGAATATCCCTGCGAACCCTCGGTCAGGTACACCTCGCACCGGAAGTACCGGTCATCGGAACGCTGGCTGCGAACCGCATACGTGGGCGTCGGTGCGGACACCGGCCACACGCAGTACTCGAAGGCCGGGACGTCGGCGAGTTCGACGATGAGGCGAGGCGACGGCAAACCCTCGTTGACCGCCGACTCGTCGACCGTCGCCGTGACGCCCTCCCGACCGAACTGCTCCGCGACCTCGTGCATCGCCGGGACAACCGTCGCCGTGATGTACCTGCGGGTGGCGACCCGACCGGGGAACCGGAGTGTTCCGACCAGGCGTTGGCGCCAGCTGCCGTGTTCGGTCGGCCCGCGTCCGACCGCGATCACCTTCGGCAGCGTCGTACGGAAGCTGTCGAGTTTGTACGACTCGTTGCGTACCGCACGCAGCAGCGACACCCCGATCAGGCCGAGGACGAAGGAGAAGGGCAGACCCATGATGACGGTCGCGGCCTGCAAGGTCAGGATCGATCCGTCGCCGCCCCCGGCGAACAGCATCGACAGGGTCAGCAGGCCGATGGCGACCGACCAGAAGATACGAAGGGAGCGTTGGCAATCGGCCATCGGGTCACTGAGGCGGCTGGTGAAGTTGCCCATCACCAGCGAACCCGAGTCGGCGCTGGTCACATAGAACAGCAGGCCGGTGATGGTCGTGACGCCGATCAGCAGCGTTGCCCCCGGGTACTGCTCGAGCAGCGAGTAGAAGCCGGCCTCCGGGGTCGACGCGGTGGTCTCGGCGAACTCCTGATCGCCGCGGGCGACAGCCAGGGCGCTGTTCCCGAAGATCGAGATCCAGATGAGGATGAAGCTGAACGGGACCACGAGGACGCCGAAGATGAACTGCCGCAACGTCCGTCCGCGGGAGATGCGCGCCAGGAACAGACCCACGAACGGCGCCCAGGCCACCCACCAGGCCCAGAAGAACAGCGTCCAGCCGTCGACGAAGGCCCGAGCGTCCTGTCCCGGTGCGGGATTCACCTGATCCCACGCGAAGGTGTCGAGGGTGCGGTCGGCGAACGTCGACACGTAGTCGCCCGCGTTCTGGACCAGACCGTTGAGAAGGAAGCCCGCGTCCTTGGCGACCGTGATGTAGACGAGCATCACGATCGCGAGGATCACGTTGATCTCGGACAATCGCCGAATACCCTTGTCCACACCGGACGTCGCCGAGGCGGTGGCGATGATTACCGACAGGGCGATGAGCCCGATCTGGGCGGCCTTGCCCTGCTCGATGCCGAAGATCTCGTTGAGGCCGAAGTTGAGCTGTACGACGCCGATTCCCAGCGAGGTCGCGATGCCGAAGATGGTGCCGAGCACGGCCGCGACGTCGATCGCGTCGCCCCATCGGCCCTCGACCCGCTTGCCGAAATCGGGTACAGGGCCGCGCGGATGGTCAGCGGCAGGTTGTGCCGGAACGCGAAATAGGCCAGGGCGCCGCCCATCAGGGCGTACATCGCCCAGCCGGTGATCCCGTAGTGGAAGACCGTCCACGTCACGGCTTCCCGTGCCGCGAAGTTGGTCTCCGGCGCACCGGTCGGCGGGGTGAGGAAATGGGTGACCGGTTCGGCGACCGAGAAGAACATCAGGTCGATACCGATGCCGGCGGCGAACAGCATCGACGTCCAGGTGAACAAGCTGTACTCGGGACGGGACTCCTCCGGTCCGAGGCGGTACCGCCCGTACTTGCTGATGCCGAGGAAGACGACGAGACCGACGATCGCGGTGGCGAGGATGAAGTACCACCAGCCGAACCAGCGGGTGATGAAATCGCGGACGTCGTTGATGACGGTCTCCGCCGCAGCCGGTGCGGCCAGCGCCCAGATCGCGAAGGCGAGCACGATGGCGGCCGACGCGACGAAGACGGTCAGGTTGATCGAACTCGGACGTCGTGACGGTTCCCCGGTGTCCGGGGAGGCGGGAGTGGACGGGACTGCAGGTCTTTCGCCGGCACTCATGACCTGTGACGCTAGCCTCTCCTGATCGGGGCGGTCGGGTGAATTGCCCGACTCGGTCGTGACCGATGAATTCGGCGCCCTCGTCCGGTCAGGATTGGTATGGCAACCGCAACGATCGGCTCGATGCTCCTGTCCAGCGACGACCCCGCACGACTCGCGCACTGGTACGCGACGGCGTTCGAGGCGAAGGTCGAGTCCACCGGCGACGGTGGGCCCGGCTACGACGTCGTCGAACTCGACGGCTTCTACCTCATGTTCGACAAACGCGACGATGTGTCCGGCCCCAACCGCGACGGCGCCCGCTCGATCCTGAACGTGGAGGTCGACGACCCGCGCGCGACCGCTGCGCGCCTGGACTCGCTCGGCGCCGTGTGGATCAGTCCGCTCGAGGAACGCGACGGCAACTTCCTCGGGACGGCCACCGATCCCGACGGCAACTGGATCCAGATCGTCTGGCTCTCCGACGCGGAGGAGATCGCGATGGGGCCGCCCGCGTCGACGTGCAGCGCTTACGTGGTCCGCGACCTCGACGAGGCCGAGCGCTTCTATCGGGACGTCCTCGGAATGCGGGTACTGCGCTATCCGATGGGGGTGGCCGGTGTCCGGGGGAGCCGTCGGACGACGGTGATGGTGTACCCGAAGGACCATCACCGGCCGGCGACGTTCACCGTGCTGAACATCGTCGTGGACGACCTCGCGCAGACGGTCGACGACCTCGTCGGCAAGGGGGTCGAGATCTTGCGCTACGACGGTTTCGAGCACGACGAGCGGGGCATCGTGCGGGGTGGTGACGGGGAGTCGGACATCGCCTGGTTCACCGACCCGTCGGGCAATATTCTCTCGGTGTTGTCGGTCTGAGCCCGGTTCTTCCTCATATCGGGTGATATCGGGTGATCCGGCGGCCCGTTCGCTCTCGGCGTAGCGGACCGGGAACACCGCCCCGGCCTGCGCAGTTGTACAGTGCACATCCCCGCCGTCGCGGTCAATCCGTGCAGTCTGCACGGGCGTTAACTGCAGGTACACCCAAGACGACCTCTAGAGTAGAAGCAGGCTGGTCGTCGCCTACCCGCACCGCGTTGTCCCGACCGGACACACGAGGTGGTTCTCGCGGCGGCCGGGGCGCTAGCAATGTGAGGGAGAACAATGTTCGAACGGTTCACCGACCGCGCGCGACGGGTTGTGGTTCTGGCCCAAGAAGAAGCGCGGATGCTCAACCACAATTACATCGGTACCGAGCACATCCTCCTCGGCCTCATCCACGAGGGCGAGGGCGTGGCTGCCAAGGCGCTCGAGTCGCTCGGGATCTCTCTGGAAGGTGTCCGCAGTCAGGTCGAGGAGATCATCGGCCAGGGCCAGCAGGCGCCGTCCGGGCACATCCCGTTCACCCCGCGTGCCAAGAAGGTGCTGGAGCTCTCGCTGCGCGAGGCCCTGCAGCTCGGCCACAACTACATCGGTACCGAGCACATCCTGCTCGGCCTCATCCGCGAGGGTGAGGGTGTCGCCGCGCAGGTCCTGGTCAAGCTCGGCGCCGACCTCAACCGGGTCCGCCAGCAGGTCATCCAGCTCCTGAGCGGCTACCAGGGCAAGGAACCGCAGGAGGCGGGCACCGGCGGTCGCAGCAGCGAGTCCGGCACCCCGTCCACCTCGCTGGTCCTCGACCAGTTCGGTCGCAACCTGACCGCTGCCGCCGCCGAGGGCAAACTCGACCCGGTCATCGGCCGGGAAAAGGAAATCGAGCGGGTCATGCAGGTCCTGAGCCGCCGCACCAAGAACAACCCTGTTCTCATCGGCGAGCCCGGCGTCGGCAAGACCGCCGTCGTCGAGGGCCTCGCGCAGGCAATCGTCAACGGCCAGGTCCCCGAGACGCTCAAGGACAAGCAGCTCTACACCCTCGACCTCGGTTCGCTGGTCGCGGGCAGCCGTTACCGCGGTGACTTCGAGGAACGCCTGAAGAAGGTGCTCAAGGAGATCAACACCCGCGGCGACATCATCCTGTTCATCGACGAGCTGCACACGCTCGTCGGCGCAGGTGCCGCCGAGGGCGCGATCGACGCCGCCAGCATCCTCAAGCCGAAGCTGGCCCGCGGCGAGCTGCAGACCATCGGTGCGACGACCCTCGACGAGTACCGCAAGTACATCGAGAAGGACGCCGCTCTCGAGCGTCGCTTCCAGCCGGTCCAGGTCGGCGAGCCGTCGGTCGAGCACACCATCGAGATCCTCAAGGGTCTGCGTGACCGCTACGAGTCGCATCACCGCGTCTCGATCACCGACGGTGCGCTCGTCGCCGCCGCCACGTTGGCCGATCGCTACATCAACGACCGGTTCCTGCCGGACAAGGCGATCGACCTCATCGACGAGGCCGGCGCACGCATGCGCATCCGCCGGATGACCGCGCCGCCAGACCTGCGCGAGTTCGACGACCGCATCGCCGACGCACGCAAGGAGAAGGAGAGCGCGATCGACGCGCAGGACTTCGAGAAGGCCGCCAGCCTCCGCGACAAGGAGAAGCAGCTGGTCGCCGAGCGTGCCGAGCGGGAGAAGCAGTGGCGCAGCGGCGACATGGACGTCGTGGCCGAGGTCGACGACGAGCAGATCGCCGAGGTCCTGGGCAACTGGACCGGTATCCCGGTGTTCAAGCTCACCGAGGAGGAGACCACGCGTCTGCTCCGCATGGAGGAGGAGCTGCACAAGCGGATCATCGGCCAGGAGGACGCCGTCAAGGCGGTCTCGAAGGCGATCCGCCGCACCCGCGCCGGCCTGAAGGATCCGAAGCGCCCGTCGGGCTCGTTCATCTTCGCCGGCCCGTCCGGTGTCGGTAAGACCGAGCTCTCCAAGGCACTGGCCAACTTCCTGTTCGGCGAGGACGACGCGCTCATCCAGATCGACATGGGCGAGTTCCACGACCGGTTCACCGCGTCGCGTCTGTTCGGTGCCCCTCCCGGCTACGTCGGTTACGAAGAGGGCGGCCAGCTCACCGAGAAGGTGCGCCGCAAGCCGTTCTCGGTGGTGCTGTTCGACGAGATCGAGAAGGCCCACTCGGAGATCTACAACACCCTGCTGCAGGTCCTCGAGGACGGCCGTCTCACCGACGGTCAGGGTCGTACGGTCGACTTCAAGAACACCGTGCTGATCTTCACCTCGAACCTCGGTACGAGCGACATCTCCAAGGCCGTGGGCATGGGCTTCTCGTCGAAGGACGACACCAAGTCCGGCTACGAGCGGATGAAGCAGAAGGTCAACGACGAGCTCAAGAAGCACTTCCGGCCCGAGTTCCTCAACCGTATCGACGACATCGTCGTGTTCCACCAGCTCACGCGTGACGAGATCATCCAGATGGTCGACCTTATGCTGACGCGCGTGGAAGCTGCGCTGAAGAACAAGGACATGGCCCTCGAGGTCACCGACCGCGCGAAGTCGCTGCTGGCCAAGCGCGGTTTCGATCCGGTGCTCGGTGCGCGTCCGCTGCGTCGCACCATCCAGCGCGAGATCGAGGACCAGCTCTCGGAGAAGATCCTGTTCGGCGACATCGCGCCCGGACAGATCGTCCTGGTCGACGTCGAGGGTTGGGACGGCGAAGGCGACGGCGAGGACGCCAAGTTCACCTTCACCGGTTCGGAGAAGCCGCGTGCGGTTCCGGATGCACCGGTCGAGCTGTCCAAGGCAGGCGACGGCGGTTCGAACGCGAGCTGACCTCAGCTGATCTGACACAGACGGCGGCGTCACCCGAAAGGGTGGCGCCGCCGTTTTGTATCGGCCGCCCGCATCGTCGGTGACGGCTCTCGATAGCATCACCCGTGTGACGAGCGATACATCAAAGGCCGGCCGGAAGGCCACCCAGGCCGAACCCACCATCACCGTCGAGCGCGACGGCGACATCGCGATCTTCCGGCTCAACCGCCCCGATCGTCTCAACGCCTTCACGGTGCAGATGGGTGAGGAGCTCCGAGCGGCATTCGACGAGACCGACGCCGACGACTCCGTGCGCGCCGTGGTGCTCACCGGTACCGGTCGGGCGTTCTGCGCCGGCGCCGACCTGGAGGAAGGCGGGTCCACCTTCGACGCATCCTCGGAGGTCGCCGGCGACGAGGTCCCGGCAGACGAGGGCGGCAAACTGACGCTGCGCATGTTCGCCTCGTTGAAGCCGATCGTCGCCGCGATCAACGGTCCGTCGGCCGGTGTCGGCGTCACCATGACCCTGCCCGCCGACGTCCGGATCGCTTCCGAAGATGCCAAGTTCGGCTTCGTCTTCGCCGCCCGCGGCCTCGTCCCCGAGGCGGCGTCGAGCTGGTTCCTCCCGCGACTCGTCGGCCTGCCGACCGCTCTGCAGTGGACGATCGGCGCCAAGATGGTGCAGGTCGACGAGGCGCACGAGCGCGGACTGATCCAGCAGGTCGTGCCGAAGGACAAGGTCCTCGAGACGGCGATCGCCGTGGCGCGCGAGATGACCGCGGGCAGCGCCCCCGTCTCGGCCGCGCTGACCCGCCAGCTGCTGTGGCGGATGGCCGGGGCGCCCAGCCCGCTCGACGCCCATCACGCCGATTCGAAGGCGATCTTCTATCGCGGCCAGTCCGGCGACGTCTACGAGGGCGTCATGTCGTTCCTGGAGAAGCGGTCGGCGACGTACCCGAACACGGTGTCGGAGGACCTCCCCGACATCTTCTGAGTTCGGCCCGGAGGCCGCGAACACACTGTGTTCAGCACGTGAACATCGGCGAACACACGGCTTGAACGGTGGCAGGCTCCGCTGACCGCGGTTATCGTGGCGGACAGCAGGCCAGAAGAGAACTGAGAGGAGGTGGCGCAGATGTCGATCGGTATGGCGGTGTTCGTTCGCGAGTGGCGGATGACCGACCTCGGCTGCCGGTACGGGTTACCAGCCCGAACCCGGTCCGGACCAATCACATCCAGCGTCACCAGTTCCTGAGGTCGTGAACCTCGATGGTCGGCGCGCTCACTCGCCCACGCATCGAGGAGTATCCATGACCATCTTCGTCACGAATGCGGGATTACAGATCCTCGCGCGCGTCACCTGGCGGCGCGCTGCCGTCCTGCTGACCACCGAGGTCGCGCGCAACGTCGAGGGCACCCCCCTGATGCGCGTGGTCCATTCGCCGACGGTGTCACTGCCCATTCACAAGGTGGTGGCGATCAAGCGGGACGCCTATCGCCCGTACGCAGGCAAGACGATGGATTCCTATGCCTCCAATGCGACGATCCTGCGTCGCGATCAATGGATCTGCGCCTACTGCGACGGTCCGGCTGACACGGTGGACCACATCGTGCCGGTATCCCAGGGCGGGCCCAGCACATTCGGCAACCAGGTCGCGGCGTGCAAGTCCTGCAACGGTTTCAAGGCCAACCGCACCCCGCGGAAAGCCGGAATGGCGTTGCGGCACGCCCCCTTCGTCTACGACCCGTGGGCCGTGGACCAGAAAGAGGTCTGGGAGATGTTCACGTTGCATCCCAAGACCGACTGACGGCCCAGAGGGATTCAGGTGGGCAGGGGTTCGGCGCCGCGTTCCTTCAGGAGCATCGACATCTGGCCGATTTCGTTGCCCTGATCGCCGAGCATGTTCAGGGCGAGTTGCTTTGTCGCCGGCCCGGAACGGTCGTCGTTGTACGCACCCTGAGCCATGTCGAGGCCGCCGCGGTGGTGCCGGATCATCAACTGCAGGAACAGTTTCTCGGCCTCGTCGCCACGCAGCGTGGCGAGCCGGCCGAGTTCGTCGGTGCTCGCCATCCCCGGCATGGGTGGGGTGCCGGGCGTCGCCGCCGACGGATGGCCGTGTGTACGCAGATCGTCGTGGGGCATCCATGACTCCGGCGAGTCCGAGGTCAGCGGCAGCCCGAAGAACTGCAGCCAGCCGCGCATGGTCGCACTCTCCGCGGACTGGGCGACGACGAGCTGGTCGGCCAGTCCGCGGATGGTCGGGTCCACATCGGGGGCGGCGAGAATAGTCCGGGCCATGAGCAGTGCCTGATCGTGGTGCGCCGACATGTCCTGTGCGAAGCCGATGTCGGTGGCACTCATCGTCGTCACGTCGTCCCGTGACCCCGGTGACCACACCGAACCCGCGACGACGCCGATCGCCACGAGCAGCACGGCCACCGAGACAAGGCCGGCGATCTGCAACCAGGCGGGGTGATGCCTGTCCGTGTGGCTGTCTGTGGGCCCGCCGGTCATCCGAGGAAGGAATCCTGGTTCGGCGGCGGAGTGTAGACGCGCTTGCTCAACTCGAGCGCGTAGAAACCGCCGTCGGAGCAGGTGGTGAAGATCTTGTTGCCGCGGAACTCGGGTGGCGAGAAGCACCAGTCGGTGGCCATGTCACCGCCCACGACCATGCCGATCCGCGGCCCGATCATCTCGTTCAGCTTGGCTCGCCCGTTCGCGAGAGACATTCCGAGGCTGAAGAACTCGATGGCCGGTACGCCGATGAGCGAGCCGAGCACGTGTGGGGAATTGGGCCGGCTGAGCGCGGTGGCGCCCTTCTGCGCCGGCGGGTTGTAATAGGCGATCTCCTTGATCGCGGACAGGTCGCGGATGTCGAACACACGGATGCCCGATGACTCCCACGCGCAGGCCAATGCCGTCGGATCCTTCGCACGGTCGACCGCGCAGTAGTGCGGGTTGCTGCCGAACAACGAACCGCCCATGGACGACCGGAACTGGGTGTCCTGATGCTCGGGCAGGTTGATCTCGAGCTTGAGTTGAGCGGCGTACCGCGGTGTGTTGACCCGGGAGACGTCGAAGATCTTCACGCCGCCCGAACCGCCCTCATCGGCGGTGATGACGTGCGGTGTACCCCGATAGGTGACCGGGATCGAGTGCTGGTTGATCTGGCCGTCGGGCCACAGATACGCGGCCACATGTGGGACCTGTGGGTAGGGTGCACGCCGTTGTACGGCGCCGATGTCGAGGACCGTGACACCCGCCATGTTCGACAGGTACATGCGGTTGCCGTCGGGCGTGATGCCGAAACCGTGCCCCAGGAAACTGTGCAGACCCTGCCAGATCACCCGCGGATTGCGCGGGTCGGAGACGTCGATCGCACTCAGGTGCCCCGGAGCGACCCCCGAGGCCCAGTACGTCCGGCCGTCGGGCGACCAGCCACCCTCGTGCGAGGTGAACGGGATGGGGTAGGCGATGCCGCCGCCGCGGGCATTGAGCAGCTTGGGACGGGTGCAGTCGGAGATGTCGTAGACCGCGAAGAAGCCGCCACCCCACAGAAGCGGAACCCCGGTCGCGGCGAGCAACTTGCGCTTCTTGTTGACCTTCAGTGTCTCCCAGGTGCCGCCGCGCATCGCGGTGTCGGTGAGCGAGCCCACCACTCGCGGCTTCCGGGGGTCGGAGGCATCGATGACCTGGACGCCCGGCTGGGGTATGAAGTTGTTGCCGGGGAACAGGCTTCCGGTGTAGCTGCAGTGCTCGAACGACGCCGACACGATGCCGCCGCCCGCGCCGGTCACGTTGCCGAGTTTCGTCAGGTTGCAGTGGTAGCCACGCATGCTGCGACCGGACAACCGGTCCTCGGCGCTGACGTCGCCCTGCAGGCCGGGCTCCGGTCGTGAGCCCGGACCGCAATCGGCCTTCGGTACCGAGCTTTCGAAGATGTCCGGGAACCAGTGGTTCGCGGCGGTCGCCGGTGCGGACACCAGTGTCGTCGACACGAGCAGCGCCCCGGCGACGAGGCAGGTGACCGCGTGCAGTCGCCGCCGCATTGTGTGAATACCCCATCGACCTGGCGTCATCGCCCCTCCGATCGTGACCTGAGTCACGCTAACCCGGCGTGGTGAGACGACGGGGCACATTCGTCGAAAGACGCACGTCGGCCGACCGAACGACTCCGGGACAGCCGCGGAACATTCCCGGCCCGCTCCCGCTCCAAGTACACGAACGCAGCAGACAGCCCGCACCGGCGGGCACCACGAAAGGAACACCGATGAGCCCCCAGATCCCTGCAGACGGAATCCTGGTCGACACCGACGACGACGGCTACGCCGACATCGCGGTCGCCGACACCGACTGCGATGGCATCTTCGACACCGCGGTCGACGATCAGGGCAACGTCGAGGTCGGCGACTTCGGCAGCATCGACGGAAGCGACGCCGTCTGATCCAGGGCTCAGTCGATGGCGGGTTCGGGCCCCACCCGCGATCGGCTCCTCCGGTCGGCCGCGAAGGCGAGGAATGCGGCGGCCAGGCATGCGGCCGCGCCGACACCCAACCCCACACGCGGATTCGTGGCCTCGATGATCGCGCCGACGAGCGGACCGCCGATCGGCGTCGACCCCATGAAAGCCACCGACCACAGCGCCATGACCCGTCCTCGCATCCGGGGTTCGGAGTTGAGCTGGAGAGTGGCGTTGCCGGTCGACATGAACGTCACGCTGAGCCAGCCCACCAGGAACAGTGCGCAGATGGCGGTGATCAGGTCCGGTGCCAGCGCCGCCGCGGACATCGTGATGCCGAACCGGAACGCGGCCAGCGTGAGCGGCCGCAGTCCGATGGTGCCGCGCGCCGCGACGACGAGCCCCCCGACGACCGCGCCGACCCCCATAGCCGACGTCATGAAACCGAGAGCCTGTGGCCCACCGTCGAAGACGAAGTCGGCGGCAGCCGTCAGGGTGACCGGGAAGTTGTATGCCAGGGTGCCGACCAGGGCCATGGTGGCGAGGGGAATCCACAGTGACGGTATGCCGCGGACGTAGCGGATGCCCTCGCGCAGCTGTCCTTTCGCGCGGGGGACGGGGGGCTCCTGGGTGATCTTCGTGCCGTCGAGCGCGATGAGCGAGACGACCACTGCCAGGAAACTGACCGCGTTGATCGCGAAACACCAACCCGCACCGACGAGTGTGAGGATGACGCCGGCGACGGCCGGACCGACCGCGCGAGCGGCGTTGACCATCACCGAGTTCAACGTGACCGCGTTGCGGATCAGCGATTGCCCGACGATCTGATGAATGAATGCCTGCCGCGCGGGCTGTTCGAAGGCGTGTCCGAGGCCGAGTAGCACGGCGAGGATCGCCACATGCCACACCGCCACCACCCCGGCGAGCGTGAGTGCGGCGAGCACCGCCGCCAGCAGGCCCATCATCGCCTGGAGGACCGTCAGCAATCGCCGACGGTCGACGCGGTCGGCGATGACACCGGCATAGGGTCCGATCAGGAGAACCGGCAGAGCCTGCAACGCGACGATCAGGCCGAGGACCGACGCCGATCCACTCAACATCAGCACCAGCCAGGCCTGGGCGGTCGCCTGCATCCAGGAGCCGGTCATCGACACGGACATGCCGGCGAAGAAGATCCGGTAGTTGGGCACGTGCAGAGAGGCGAAGACGCTGTCGCGCGGGGTCATCGACGTCCATGCTAGGCGCGGGGCATCACCCCGGCCCGAGCCCCACCCGCGCCGAGTGCTCGCGGAGAACGTCGTCGATGACGTCCATCAGGGCCAGCGGTTGTTCGAGGGGGATGTGATGACCGGCGCCGGGGAACTCGACCACGCGCGCCGGTTCATCGAGCTCGGAGGTGACGATGTCGATCATCGCCGCCGTCACGACACCGTGCTCGCCGTGGACGACGCTGAGGCGGCAGGCGCTCGGCGGCCGCGGCGGGAGATCCGTCAGATCGTCGGCGAACCCGCGGTCGAACTTCCACCGCCACCCGTCGTCGTCGCGGACGACGGACTGCCGGGCGACATGGTCCTTGGCGTAGTCGAGGCTCGCGTGGTCGGGCACGAGGCGGAACCGTTCGAGCGCTGCGTCGAGCGAGGGATAGTGCTTGCTGCGTCGAGGGATGCCTCCCTCGGGCTGGTCGCGCTGGATCTCGTCCAGCATCTCGGCGTCGAGGACGCGCGAGTCGACGAGCACGAGGTCGGTGATCAGGTCGGGGTGGGCGATCGACGTCCGGATGCCGACGAGGCCGCCGAGGCTGTGTCCCACGAGGACCGCGTGGTCGCCCGCCTGTGCGGCCTCGGCGACGGCGGTGACCTCGTCGGCCCAGGTGTCCAGGGTGTAGGAGTCGCGCCAGTCGCTGTCGCCGTGGCCGGACAGATCGAGGGCGACGACGCGACGTTCTCCCGCATACCGCGGCGCGATGTGGTCCCACCAGCCGGCGTGAGCCGCACCGCCGTGGACCAGGAGGAGGCCGGGCGAGCCGGGTTCACCCCAACAGCGGTAGGCGATGCGCGCACCATGGACGGTGACCGACGAGTGCTCGGGCTTCGTCGCGACGGCCGCGCGGAACCACTCCGGGGCCTCGGAGGTGACGTTCGTGCTCATCGACACAGCCTCTCACGCATAGGGTGAGATGAATGCACACATTCAGACACCTGCGATAGTGTCGCCGATGTCGAACGAAGTGCGAGAGACAAGGACGGACTGGCGATGGCACAAACGGTGATCGTGTCGGGCGGCACGGGCGGACTCGGTTCCGCCGTCACGACGAAGCTGCTCGACGACGGTTGGCGAGTGGTGGTGCCGTGGGTCGTCGAAGAGGAGTTGTCGCGGCTTCCCGAGTCCGATCGGCTCGTCACCCTCCGTGCCGATCTGTTCGACGAGTCGTCGGTGGCAGAGGTCGTCGCGACCGCGGCGGGGGAGTCCTCGGCGCCGGTGACCGCGGTGGTCAACCTGGTCGGCGGGTTCGCGATGGGGGAGCGCGTGGACGCGACGCCGGTCGAGGAGTTCGAGCGGCTGCTCCGCCTCAATCTGCGGCCGCTGTATCTGCTGTCCGCGGCGGCGATCCCGAAGCTGATCGAGGCGGGTGGCGGATCGATCGTGGGAGTGTCGGCGAAGGCCGCGTTCGCGCCGTTCTCCGGTGCTGCGGGTTACATCACCTCCAAGGCCGCCGTCTGGGCGTTCATCAGTGCCCTCGCCGCCGAGTACAAGGACGACGCCATCCGGGCCAACGCGATCCTGCCGTCGGTGATCGACACCCCGGGTAACCGGGATAGCCAGCCGGACTCCTCGCGCAAGGGTTGGGTGTCGCCGCAGACGATCGCCGAGACCGTCGCCTTCCTGGTGTCCGACGCGTCCGCCGCGGTGACGGGCGCACAGGTTCCGGTGCCCGGCGTCGGCTGACTGCCGGATCATCCCTCACGCCGGTAGACGATGCGTCCGCGGATCATCGTGCAGTGCAACGCCTCCCGGCCGGACCGCAGTGCTGACTCGAGCGTGTCGTCGAGCAGGACGAGGTCGGCCGGTTCGCCGGTGCGGACCGTTCGTGGCGCTGCGCCCAAGGCGCTCAGCGGCGTCAGGTAACGATCCAACGCCGTCACGCGGTCGAGCTTCTCGTCGGCACCGACCGTGCGGCCGTCCGGGGCGAGACGGTCTGCGGCCGCGGCGATCACTTCCCACGGGTCGACGGGGCCGTACGGTGCGTCACTCGACATCGCAAGCGGCACACCTCGTTCGAGAAGGGATGCGCACCGGTAGAGGTCGGGGACGTCCGAGGCGTCGAGGCGATCCAGATAGTCGTCACCGCGTGCCGCGATGAATCCCGGTTGGGTGACGACGGCGATCTGCGTGTGGCTCAACTCGTCGACGGTCTCGGCGGCGATGATCGCACCGTGTTCGATCCGATCGTCCGGCCGCCGGCCGACCTCGTCGAAGGCGGCGAGGAGCAGCAGGAGGGCTTCCCGGGTCACGCAGTGCGCGGCGACCCCGCGTCCCCGCGAATGCGCGGCGCGGATCCGCTCGCACAGGCTGGGGAAGTCGGGGAGGCCGGAATCGGCCAGCACGATCTTGAACGGGCCGACGGTCACCGTCGGTGGGAGGTCGGGTGTCGTATCGAGTGGGACTCCCAGTAGATGAAGTCGTTGTGGCACAGCCCCGTTCACATGCGATGAGACCAGTGCGTCGAGGGACTCCGTCGACAGTTCCGGCGTGGCGTCGGTGACGCCGGTGATGCCGAGTCGGGCCAGTTCGGAACCGACCTGCGACAGGTCGGGTGGCCGGGAGTGGCCCATCCGCTCACGAAGCCAGTCGTCGGCGCGCCACACGCGTCCGGTCGGTGCGCCGGAGTCGTCCCGTTCGACACCGGGATGTTCGGCGGTCCGCAACCCGACGGCCTCGGCCGCGGCGGTGTTGAGGAACCACACCGCGCCGCTGCGGTGCTGGATGCGGACCGGTCGGCGGGAGTGGAGCCGATCGAGGGTGGCACAATCCAGCAGCCCGGCAACGGTTTCCACGTATCCGACGCCTCGGACCCAGCCGGCGGGGTCGAGATCGGGGGCGCGGTCCAAGGTGGCGGCGAGATCGTCGGAGCTCGTCACCAGCGGCGGACCGCACTGCACCGACGCGGAGGCCGCCGCGAGCGCGTGGAGGTGGATGTGATGGTCGTGAAGGCCGGGGATGAGCGCTCCGCCGTCGCCGTCGATGATCTCGAATCCTCTGGTCGCGCCGCCTGCGAGATCCACGCCGACCGCCGTGATCACACCGTGGTCGACGGCGACGTCGCGGACTCCCGCGGGGAGGGTCACACGGCGGAACAGTGTCGCGCTCACCGGATGATCCCCAGTCCGGCGAGCACCGAGTTCGTGTCCCGTCCCGACGGTGCGGTGTCGGCGGAACCGGCCCGTGCCCGGGGCGGATCGAGTGGGACTGTGCCGGAATCGGTGTCGACGACCCACTGATCGCCGTCGCGGTACGCGGGTGGCGGCGGTGGTCCGCCGAGGGTCGACGCGACCGTGGCGCGCATCGACAGGTCCCACAGTGCGCCGCGACCGGGACCGGGTTCACACATCGCGAGCGCGGCGGCGGTCAGCCCGGACAGCGGGTCGGCGATCGCGTCGCCCACGAACATCAGGCCCGCGTCGTCTTCGGTGACCAGCCCCGCCGACGCGGCGACGTCGTCGCCGAAGCCGATGCGGTCGGAGTCGCGCCCGGCGGCGGTGATGGAGATCCAGGTGGTTCCGGAGGCGACAAAATCCTCGGCGCGCAGGCCGAATCCGCGCAAAGCCCGTGGTCGGGACGCTTCGATCACGATGTCGGCGGCCGCGACGAGTCGTTCCAGCGCGGCGCGTTCGACGTGGAGCGTCGGATCGAGGACGACCGACGCGTGCCCTCCATGCAGCAACCGGTAGAAGTCCTGGTCTCCGCGCCGTGCGCCGTCCGGACGTTGCGGTGTCTCGATCTTCACCACTCGTGCCCCGGCGAGACCCAGCAGGTGTGCGCACAGCGGGCCGGCCCACAGGGCACTGAAGTCGACGACGAGCAGGCCGTCGACCGAACGCGGAATACCATTCGGACGCAACGCGTCACGTGCCTGGCCGGCGATCTCGTCGCCGTGAGCGACACCGCCGCCGGCGATCCCCAACAGGGTGGCGCGTGTGTCGAAATCCGCTCGGGTGTGCTGGGATGTCCACTCGGCGACCGCCGGCCAGACGCTGTCCTCGGTCACCTCGCGTCCGATCAGCGCACCCAGCAGTAGTGGGTCGTCGGGGCGGGCGGAACTCACCGCGACCCAACCGTCGTCGGCGGGCAGGAGGCGCCCTGATCCGCCCGGGGTGAGATCGCCGTGCCGAGAGTGCCCGGTCAGTGCGGCGCGCTCGGCGAGCAGGGTAGCGCCGTCGATGTCGGCGGCGCCGTTGCTCGCCTCCCGAATCCAGTCGCCGAGTTCACGCGCGAGTGTCGCTGCCCGACCCGGCGGGATGAGAGGCGGACCGTCGGATCGGCCGGTGAGATGCGGGATGCCGCTGGCGGCCCAGTCGCGCACCGGATCATGGGACGCATGGCTGGACACGGGCGAAATGCTACCGTCCGCACGTAAAGCTCAGGAGGTTCACCGCCATGCAGACTCGTCGTATCTCGATCGCCGACCTGGCCGCAGCACCGGTCATCGGAGGTGGGGACCTGCTCGGGGACGGTGCCGCCGTCGTGTCGCCGGTCGCGCTGGTGGACCTCGACACCGTGGACGGCGTGACCGACGCCGACCTGGTCCGGGCGGCCGACCGTGCCTCGGCATCGGACGTCATCCTGGTGGGGACGTCCACCAGGATGATCGACGACGAACTGTTCCCTCTGCTGGATGGCCTCGATCTCACGTATGGCCCACACGGCGCCGACCATCGCGCGGTGATCGGCGTCGACGACGTCGAGGCGGCAATCCGGAACTTCACCGACGCGGTCTCACGATGTCCTCAGGCCTCGCTCGTCGCCGCGCAGGTGGTGCGCGCCGCCGAACCGCTCGATCCCGTCCCGGCCATCGATGTCGAATCCCTGGGTTACTCGACACTGCAGGGCGGCGACGAGTTCGGCCGCTGGCTGCAGGAGCGTCGCGCGAAGGGGCGCCCGCTTCCGCCGCCCGCCGTCGACGCGGTGCTGCTCGACCGCGACGGTGACACCCTGCGTATCAACCTCAACCGGCCCGAACGCCGCAACGCCTACGGCACCGCGCTTCGCGACGCACTCGTCGAGGCGCTGCGTCTCGCAGTACTCGACGACTCGATCGGCCACGTCCTCGTCGACGGTGCGGGCAGCTCGTTCTGTGCCGGTGGCGACCTGGACGAGTTCGGACACATGCCCGACGCGTCGACGGCCCACCTGATCCGCACCCGCGGGGGAGCGGGACGACTCGTGGCCGTGCTCGCCGACCGCGTCGAGGTCCGCCTGCACGGTCACTGTGTGGGCGCCGGCATCGAGATCCCCGCCTTCGCAGGCCGCGTCGTCGCCGCCCCGGACACCCGTATCCGTCTGCCCGAGGTGTCGATGGGCCTCATCCCGGGAGCCGGCGGCACCGTCAGCGTGCCCCGGCGCATCGGACGGTGGCGGGCATTGCACCTGTTCGTCACCGGTGCCGAGATCGACGCCGAGCAGGCACTGGGCTGGGGGTTGGTCGACGAGATCGGGGCTGAGTCTGGAGCGTTCCGCGGAACGCTCGCGAAGTCGTGACCTGCGAAACTGTCGGTAGTCGGCGGTAGCTTGTTCGTATATCTGTTCGAACTGGCTGGGAGGTCGGGATGTCTATTACCGCGTTGCGTGGCGAGGGCGTGTCGTCGTTGTTCGACGGTGCGGATCCGGCGTCGTTGTCGGACGAGGTACTCGAGGGGCGGGTGCTCGGCTATGCCGCGCAGATCACCGCGATGACCGCTGAATTCCTCGACCATGTGGCGGAGTTGGATCAGCGGGATTCGTGGCGGGGTCCGGGGATTCATTCGCTGGGGCATTGGTTGTCGTGGCGGGCGGGGCTTTCGCAGCGCACGGCGCAGGAGCAGATCCGCGTGGCCAGGGCGCTGCGTGAACTTCCAGCGGTCCGGCAGATGTTCGGTGAGGGCCGGTTGACGTACTCGAAGGTGCGTGCGTTGACGCGGGTGGCAACCCCGCTTCGTGAGAAGGAACTGGTGAATGTGGCGTTGTCGTGCACGGCGTCGCAGTTGGAGCGGGTTGTGCGGGCGATGCGGCAGATCGACAGCTCGGCCGGCGGTGATGGGGAGCAGCAGCCCGTGGAGTCACGGGGTAGTTGCGAGTGGAACTTCGACGGCACGTTGTCGGTGTCGATGAGACTGGCGCCGTTGGACGGTGCCCGGTTCTTGGCGGGTGTGGTGCGGGCCGAGTACGAGAGGACTCGCACGGTAGGTGATCCGGATCTGCCGGTGTCGGGGAGCGTTCCGCGGAACGCTTCGGACGATCGGCTGGAGACCGTGGGTGCTGCGGATTCGGAGATCAATCCGGCGAACCGGCCGGATCTATGGCGCAACGTGCCGTCGAACCTGGCGCCGGCGGTGGTCGCGATGGCTGATGCGGTCCACGAAGGGATCGGCATGCCGGAGTTGGCGCCCGGTGCGGAGATCCTGGTGCATGCGGGTGAGGGGGTGAGGCCTCACCTGGATGACGGACCCGCGCTGGCGGAGGGGGAGCTGGCGGAAGCGGCGTGTGGGGCGTCGGTGCGGGAAGCGTTGTCGAAGAAGGTGTCTGGTCGACCCGGTAAGCGTGCGTTGTTGGGGTTGGGGCGTAAGCAGCGGACGCCGTCCAAAGCGATGATCCGGGCGCTGTTTCTACGGGATCGGTGCTGCCAGACGCCGGGGTGCGGGCGCACGCGGCATTTGCATGCGCATCACGTCGTGTTCTGGTCCAACGATGGCGAGACCGAGCTCGACAACCTGATTCTGTTGTGCGGGACGTGTCACCGGGCGTTGCACAGAGGTGAGTTCGCGATCAAAGCGCATGGGGGACAGCGGTTCACGTTCTACATGCCGGATGGTTCGGAGATAGGCGTGAGTCCAGATACCAAAGCGCCGGGCGGGTGGACGCCTGACGAACGGATCGCTGCGGATGCCACGGTGCCGGTGGGTGGCGGCAAACTCGACATCGGGTACGCCACCGAGGTGATCTATGCCGTCTGGGAGTGGAAGGAACGCCAGCGTATGGCGACTGCTGCATCTGCGGCTGCGTGACCGGGTGAGTTCATTACGCGACCGTCATTCCAGTTAACACCCGCGTCACATGACCCTTGCTATCGTCAAAACACGACTTCGGTCGCGTTATGAGGATGGACGAGAGGAGGGGTGTGGACATGACCGATGCCGGTTCCGGGCGGGTCTGGGGCACGATCCCGCCTACGCGTCTTCCCGGGGGCCTCCGCAAGAAACCGCTGCAGGAGCGATCCAAGGCGGCGATCAGGAACGTCCTCGACGTTGCGGCTCAGATCGTCCTCGAACAGGGCGTCGACGCCCTTGTCGGATCGCCGACGCTGCTGCTCGAACGATCGGGCTTCAGTAAGGGTTCCTTTTATGCGTTCTTCGAGACCCCCGACAGCGTTCTCGATGAGCTGGCACTCCAGTGCATGCTGGACTCGCGGGAGGAGCAGGCGAAACTCTTCTCCGACCCGGGCTTCGGGACCTGGACGGAGTTCGTCGACGCCCTCGTCGACCAGTACTGCGATTGGTTCCGCATACCGCTCGTTCGTGCCATCTGGGTCGGTCAGCGCTTCACCGCCAATACCCGCCTGCGCGACCGCATCTGGATCGAGGAGATGGCGGTCATGCTCCACGCGGAGTTGTCCGGTTACGAAGGGTGCTTCGAGAATCTCACGCTCACGCAGTGTGAAGTCGTCGTCGAAGTACTGGAACGCTTGGGGCAGGTCGCATTCCGTGACGATCCAGACGGATCTGAGTCGGTGATTGACGAGATGCGAACTCTAGTCCACGGCTATCTGGCCGTCTGTCAATAACTTACAAGAACCCACGTGTGTCTGCGCGTGGGTTCTTGCGTGTTCGCAGTCGGCTGGCATGGTTCCGGCAATTTGACGAGACATTTTGTATGCGAACACTTTTCGATGTTCCTTGGTCAATGCGACACGCGACGCTCACCTCCCTGGAAGCTGTTACTCCCGTGTCACCCCGATTTACGTATCGGACACAAATGAGAACGCATACTCAAGTCGCGACTGAAGTCGCGTTTGGAACCCCGGGCCGATCCCGCCGACGACGTCGCGACCGGCTACCGCGCGAATCGATTCGCGCGCAGAGATTTCACGGACCAGACAACTTCGGACCAAGGAACACGACATGACCATCGAACAGATCAAGGTGCCGCAGGCGGCCGCCGCTACGGCACCTGCGGCGCCGCAGCGCCTACGCGGCGATATGGGCGTCGGCGAGCTCGTGATGAGCGTGCTCGCCTTCTCGGCGCCGCTGACCACGGTTGCCGGCTTCATCCCGGTTCTCCTGCTCTTCAGCGGGTCGAGCGCGCCGGCAATCTATCTCGCAGTGACGGCGCTGCTGCTCGTCTTCTCGGTCGGATTCGTCGCGATGGGCCGGACAGTGCCCAATCCCGGTGGCTTCTACGCCTTCATCACCGCGGGGCTCGGACGATCCGCCGGACTGGGTAGCGCGCTCCTCGCGACGGCCGGTTACATGGCCATCGGGTTCTTCGCGCCGTCGATGTTCGCGATCACTGCCAAGGGCTTCCTCGAGCCACTCGGATTCCCGGAGATCCCCTGGTACGTCTACGGGCTGGGCATCATCGCGGTGACCACCGCTCTCGCCTACCGGCGCATCGACCTGTCCGCCAAGGTCCTGACACTGGTGATGGGGCTCGAGGTCATCGCGGTCGTCGTCTTCGACGTCGCATCGTTCGTCAACGGCGGACCAGCCGACGGCGGTGGCGCAGGATTCACGCTGCCGGCGATCTCCGACAACGCTCTCGGACTCGCGGTCCTGTTCGTACTGGGCAACTTCCTCGGATTCGAGGCAACGGTGATCTACCGCGAAGAGGCCAAGGACGCGGAGAAGACCATCCCGCGCGCGATGTTCATCGCAGTGGCCGGCATCGGCGTGTTCTACGCACTCGCCGCTTGGGCCTACCTGGCCTTCCTCGGTGATGACAAGGCGCAGGCGGCGGCTGAGGCGGACACGGCTGGACTGTTCAACTCCGCCATGCTCACCCTCACCGGGCGCGTCGTCTCCGACATCATCACGGTGCTGCTCATCACGTCGATCCTCGCCTCGATGCTCTCGATCCAGAACGCCTCGGCTCGCTATCTGTTCTCGCTGGGTACCGACGGTGTGCTTCCCGAGAAACTCGGTCGCGTCCACCCGAGTCATCGCTCGCCCTTCATGGCCGCTTCGTTCGTCGGCGCCGTGTGGACGGTACTGCTCGTTGCCTTTGCGGTGATCGGTACCAGCCCGGACAGCCTCTACGCGAAGGCCGCCGGCGCCGGGAACCTCGCGATCATCCTCGTCATGTTCCTTGCGAGCCTGGCAGTGGTGGCCTACTTCTACAAGCGCCGCGCCGTGACCACGCTGTCGAAGTGGAAGACCGTGGTCGCCCCGGTCGTCGCGTCTGTCGGGCTTGGCATCGTCGCCTACCTCGCAGTCGCCAACTACTCCGATCTCCTGGGTGACACCGGCACGGTAACCACCGTCTTCCTGGCGATCACCTTCGGCATCCCGATCGTCGGCTTCCTGTACGCGCGGGTGCTGCGCGGCCAGAAGCCCGACGTCTACCAGCGCATCGGACGCCAAGAGTTCTGAGAACGACTCCCGATCCAGGTCTGCCGCCGGGTCGTGAATGCCCGGCCCGGTGGCGGCCAACCCCTCAACCCCGAAAGGCCGAGCCATGAACGTGATCATCCTGTACGGCACCGAATCCGGAAATGCCGAGATGGTGGCCGACGACGTCGCAGAATTCCTAGGCGGCAACGACTTCGACGCGACCGTGACCGCCATGGACGACTTCGACGTCACCGGATTCGACGACCTGACCGCCGGTGACACGCGCCTGCTGCTCATCACCTCGACCTACGGCGAGGGCGGTCTGCCCGCTACCGCGGAACCGCTGCACTCCGAACTCTCCGGTTTCCGCCCGGACCTGACCGGGATCGAGTTCCTGGCCTTCGGTCTCGGGGACAGCACTTACGAGACCTACAACAACGCCGTCGACGTGCTCTCGGCAACCTTCACCGATCTCGGCGCCCGACTTGTCGGGGAGATCGGGCGCCACGATGCCGCGTCGGGTGAGGACCCCTCGGAGATCGCCACCGACTGGGCGCGTGTAGCACTGGTCGAATCTGCCGCTCTCGCAGTCTGATCCACTGATCGCGCGCGAATGCCTTGCGCCAACGACCGCCCACCAAACGCGACTCCGGTCGCTTCCCGACGAAGGAGCTCAACCATGACCGTCACGATCGAACCGGCCGCCTCGTTCGACGATCCCGCTCTGCCCCCGGAGTCCGAGCTGCTGCCGTGGGACGACCAGGAGTTCCGGGACAACCCGTACCCCTGGTACGAGAAGGTGCGTGCGGAGAGCCCGGTCTATCAGGTCTCCGACGGGACGTACCTCGTCTTCCGGCACGCCGACATCGTGCGGTGGGGCAAGGACCCGTGCATGAGCGTCGCAGACCCCGACATGGGTGCCTGGGAGGCCTTTGCCTACACGATGCTATTCAAGGATCCGCCGGAGCACACCGCGCTCCGTCGTCGTACGGCCAAGTGGTTCACCCCGAAGCTCATCAAGCGGTGGGCTGAGCACACCGCCGACGTCGTGCGCGAGACGCTCGACGCGGCGACTCCGGGTGAGGTCATCGAGGCGCACCTCGAACTGGCCGTGAAGCCGACGCACGTCACGATGTGCCGCATCCTGGGTTTTCCGGAGCATGATGTGAAGCCGGTTCCGGAATCGATGATCACGGCCATGGATGCTCTTGTCGCCGAACCGCATCCGGACTCCGATGCCGCTGCCGCGCAGGCGTTCGCCTACCTCGAGGGTCGGGTGCGTGAGATGATCGCCGAGAAGCGACGCAACCCCGGCACCGGACTTGCCGACGAACTCATCGCCGCCCAGGATCGGGGTGAGCTCACCGAGCTGAACGTGCTTCAGACCCTCATGCTGCTATTCGGTTCCGGCGGGCACAACCCCGGATTCACCGGAGCCATCGGCCTCGAGTTCTTCGCCCAGCGGCCCGACATCCTCGAGACCTACCGCAACCAGCCCGAGGAGCGGTCGATGATCATCGAGGAGCTCATCCGACTCAACCCGGCCGAGATGTCGTTCCCGCGCATCACGACCGCCGACATCGAGATCAGCGGCGTGCAGATTTCGGCCGGCAGCACGATCCGCTTCATGATCGGTTCGGCCAACCGCGATCCCGAGGTGTTCGAGCGCCCTGACGAGTTCGACCACACCCGTCCGCTCGCGGCGAAACACCTCTCGTTCAGCATCGGACCGCATGCCTGTGCCGGACAACTTCTTTCGCGGGTGGAACTCGAGACGATGTTCACCACCGTCGCCGAGCGGTGCGAGCGCATCGAACTCGCCGGTGAGCCGGTCACCTACCACACCGACCGCGGGCGCAACTACCGCTCGCTGCCGATTCGCCTGCACTGAACCGAGAGAGCCTGACATGACGAAAACCGTTGCAGGACAGAATACTCGACACGCCGAAGTCGCCATCGTCGGTGCAGGTCCGTCGGGTTGCTATACCGCCATCGCGTTGCGGCGGCTGATGCCCGACGCGGCGATCACCGTCTTCGACCGGCGCATGACACCGTTCGGCCTGCTCCGCTACGGCGTTGCCGCCGACCATCAGGGCATGAAGAACGTCGCCCGGCAGTTCGACCGGGTCTTCGCTTCGCCGGGTGTGCGGTTCGTCGGCAACACCGGCATCGGTCGTGACCTGTCCCTGACCGACCTCCATGCCGCCTTCGACGCGGTCGTCGTCGCTACCGGGTTGCCGAACGATCGGCCCATCGGGATAGCGGTCCACCCTGACGCCAGGGTCCTGGGTGCGGGGGAGTTGCTGCGCTTCATCAACGCCGATCCGGACAGCGTCCTTCGCGGCGCCGACGCCGATTCGTGCAGGCCGCTGGGCGAATCGGTGGTCGTCGTCGGCGCGGGCAACGTCGCGATGGACGTCGCTCGACTCCTGTCCAAGACGGCGGAGGACCTTGTCGGTAGCGATGTCGACGACGAGGCCCGAGCCGCGCTCGAAGCGGAGAACCTCCGGCGCATCGACATCGTCGCGCGCGGTCCTCGCGATCGGGTGCGGTGGGACGCCGCCATGCTCCGCGAACTCTGCGAGCTGCCGGGCGTGGGTGTGTCGATCGACGGTGAGCAGGTGGCGGGTGATGGTGAACCGCGGGTGGCCGTGAACGTCCACTTCGCGGTCGATACCCGCGCGGTGGATCACCGCGACGGCCGGGCGGTCCTGGCGGGGACACATTCTGCGTCGAACACCGAGGTCGAGTTCGTCGCGGACACCGTGATCACCGCGATCGGGTTCGTGGCGGAGAGCGACGCTCCTGTCGACCCGGTGATCAGCACGCAGATCTTCCGGGTCGGAGGTGCGCAGAGCGGAGTGCTCGGGAACCTGGCCCAGAATCGAGCTGCCGCGAAGAACGCTGCCGCACAGGTTGCAGATGCGCTTTCCGTCAGGTGCATCAGCAAGCCGGGCCTGGCCGGCGTCGAGCACCTCCTGCCTGCGAGGGTCGTCGACTTTGCCGACTGGCGGATCATCGACGATGCTGAGGTCGCACGTGCCCGGCCCGGGCGGTGCCGGACCAAGTTCAACTCCCGAGAGGAGATGATCGACGTGGTTCGGTCCAGCGACGGGGTACTTGTCTAACTCAGTTCGTTCATTTTCCCCATTGGGCGGCCCCTTTCTGATTACGATCACTCGTGAGCTGCGGCCGACGCCGCCCGATTCCGCGTGAGCGCGTTCGCAGCGATCGTCGAATCGGTGAGGGGTCAGCGACAATGTCCGACGCAGTTCTCGTGGAGCGCCGGGGGCGCATCCTCGTCATCACGATCAACCGGCCGCAGGCGCGGAACGCCATCAATTACGAGGTGAGTCAGTCGCTCGCCGACGCGATGGACGAACTCGACGACAGTCCGGAGCTGTCGGTCGCCATTCTGACCGGTGCGGGTGGGAACTTCTGTGCCGGAATGGATCTCAAGGCCTTCGCGGCGGGCGAGTCGGTGGCCATCGAAGGGCGCGGGCTGGGCTTCACGCAGAAGCCGCCGGCCAAGCCGGTCATCGCGGCCGTCGAGGGGTTCGCGCTCGCCGGCGGAACCGAACTCGTTCTCGCCACCGACCTCGTCGTCGCGTCGAAGTCGGCGAAGTTCGGCATTCCGGAGGTCAAGCGCGGCCTCGTCGCGGGCGCCGGCGGACTTCTGCGCCTGCCCAGGAAGATTCCCTATCAGAAGGCCCTCGAGCTGGCGCTCACCGGCGACAACTTCACCGCCGAGCAGGCCGCGGACTGGGGCTTCGTGAACGTCCTCACCGATGAGGGCGGTGCGCTCGACGGTGCTCTCGCCCTTGCCGAGCGCATCACCGAGAACGGCCCGCTGGCCGTCGCCGTCACCAAGCGGATCATCGCCGAGTCGGAATCGTGGAGCGACGACGAGAAGTGGGACCGTCAGGGCGAATTGCTGGCGCCGGTCTTCACCTCGAAGGACGCGATCGAGGGTGCCCGCGCGTTCGCGGAGAAGCGCAAGCCCGAATGGACCGGCGCCTGAGGGTCGTCCGCAGTCAGGGCCCGCTGTCAATCTGACCATGAGATCGATGTGAGGAGAACAGATGTCGTTTGAGGGTGAAGTCGTACTGGTGACGGGCGGTGCCGGTGGACTCGGCGCGGCGACGGTGCGGCGCCTGCACGCCGCCGGTGCGTCGGTCGTGATCGCCGACCTGGCCGACCGGCCGGCGAAGGAACTCGCGGAAGAACTGGGCGAGCGGGCGGTCTACGCGCGCACCGACGTGCTCGACGACGATTCGGTGGACGCCGCGCTCGAGCAGGCGAGCGAACTCGGTGTCCTGCGTTATGCGGTCATCGCACACGGCGGTTTCGGTGTGGCACAGCGGATCGTCAATCGCGACGGATCGCCCGCAGAGATGAAGGGGTTCGTCAAGACCCTCAATCTGTATCTCACCGGAACCTACAACGTCCTGCGTCTCACCGCGGCGAAGCTCGCGGCCGGTGAGCCCAAGGAGTCCGGTGAGCGCGGTGCGATCGTGATGACCAGTTCGATCGCCGGTTACGAGGGTCAGATCGGGCAGACCGCCTACGCCGCCGCCAAGGCCGGCGTCATGGGTCTCACCCTGTCGGGCGCGCGCGATCTCGGCTCGGTTGCGGTGCGCCTGAACACCATCGCTCCCGGAACGATGCGCACGCCGATCATGGAATCGATGGGGGAGGAGGCGCTCACCAAGTTCGCCGCGGGTGTGCCCTACCCCAAGCGACTCGGTCTCCCCGACGAATTCGCGGCGCTGGCGCAGCATCTGCTGGAGAACGGCTACATCAACGGGGAGATCGTGCGCCTAGACGGGGCGCAGCGGTTCCAGCCGCGCTGATCACAAACGCCTAACGACGACCGTCTCGGCTTGGGACGTCCCGCCGATCTCGGTTACCTTTGTTACGTCTGAGAACATTGTTAACAAAAGGGGCTACTGGTGCGTTCCTCGTGGAAGAGGCGACTGAGTGTCGTCGCGTGTGCCGTCGCGGTGGCGGCGACCGGATGGGCACCGGCGGCGCTTGCCGCACCGGCGCCCGACCCGAATCGCGCCCGGATCGACACCGTCATCCACGATTCGGCCCACCAGACGACGCTGATCGTCTACTCGGCTGCGATGCGCCGACTGGTCCCGGTGAACGTTCTGCGCCCCAACAACCAGACCAAGCCGCGTCCGACGCTCTACCTCCTCAACGGGGCCGGTGGCGGCGAGGACTCGGCGACCTGGGCGGCGAAGACGCAGTACGCGAAGTTCTTCCGCGACAAGCAGGTCAATGTGGTGACGCCCATCGGCGGTGCGTTCTCGTACTACACGGACTGGCAGCGTGACGACCCGGTCCTCGGCCGCAACAAATGGACGACGTTCCTGACCCGAGAACTTCCCCCGTTGGTGGACAAGGAATTCAACACCACGAGGAAGAACGCGATCGCCGGGATCTCGATGGCCGGTACATCGGTGCTGAACCTCGCCATCGCCGCACCCAGGCTCTACAAGTCGGTCGCCGCCTACAGCGGTTGCGCCCGCACCAGTGACCCGCTGGGGCAGACGTACATTCGGATGGTCGTCGCCGACCGCGGCATGGGCAACGTCGACAACATGTGGGGCCCGATCGGTTCGGCGGGATGGCGCAAGAACGACCCGTACGTCAATGCCGCGAAGTTGCGCGGAACCAAGGTCTACATGACCAGTGGCACCGGACTTCCCGGGTGGTACGACCGTCTCGAGGCCCCGCTGGTCGCCGGGGATCCCTTCACGCTTGCCAGCCAGGTGGTCGTCGGTGGGGTCATCGAAGCCGCGGTCAACGAGTGCACCAAGCAGATGGCGCAGCGCATGCGCGCGCTGAAGGTCCCGCACAAGGTTCTGTTCCGTCCCGACGGCACGCATTCCTGGGGTTACTGGGAGCGCGACCTCAAGACCACCTGGCCGATGATCGCCAACGACCTGAAGTGAGCGAACCCGATCGACTGTGGGCCGATGACCTCGAGGCCGGACAGGTCTTCCGGTTCGGCACGCACCACGTGACCGAAGAAGAACTGCTCGACTTCGCGCGGACCTGGGACCCACAGGACTTCCACACGGACAAGGCCGCGGCCGAGGCCGGCGCCTACGGCGGGCTCATCGCGAGCGGACTGCACACGATGTCGATCTACCAGAAGCTCGCCGTCACCTCGGTCCTGTATCGCTGGAAGGTCATCGCGGGCAAGCGTCTTGCCGATGTCGTCTTCCTGCGGCCGGTGCGTCCCGGCGATACGTTGACGGGTTCGCTGACCATCGACGCCGTCGAATTCGACGACCGCGACCGGGCGCTCGTCACGTCCACCTCGGAACTCGTCAATGTGGCCGGCAAGCCGGTGATGCGGACCGTCGTCGAGGCATATGTGCATGCCCGGCCGAAAGCCGCACCCTGAGAGGTCCGTGTCGGGCTCAGCTCAGTTGGCGCGGTCCTTGAGCAGCAGCCGGACCGTGAGCTCGAGGCGATTGGTGACGTCGGTGGCCGACGCGCGGCGGGTCAGCCACTGCACGAGGTTCGACATCCACACATCCGAGAGCACGCGGGCGATCGCGAGATCCTCTTCCGTGGGCTCGCCCACGCCGACGATGGCGCCGGCGAGGAGCCGGTCGATGATGCCGGCGACCTGATCGACCTCGGCGGTCGCCGACGCGTCGGCGAACATGAAGGCGCGGGTCATCGCCTCGGTGAGCAGTGGGTCGCGCTGCATCGCGAAGGTGATCATGTCCAGGACGTGGCGCAGACGGTCGATTGCGGTGTCGCCCCGCAGCTGTGAGCGATCGACCTTCGATTCGACGCGTTCGAACTCGCGCGCCAGTGCGGTGACCAGCAGGTGGACCTTGGACGGGAAGTAGCGGTAGAGCGTGCCGACCGCGACGTCGGCCTTGTCGGCGACGGTGCGCATCTGGACGGCGTCGTAACCGCCCTTGGAGGCAAGTGCGAGCGTCGCGTCGAGGATGCGGCGGCGGCGTTCGCGCTGCGCGGTGGAACCGGCTTCGGGCGACGCGGCAGGGGTTGCGGCCCCCGCTGGGGCGTCGACCGCGGCGTTGCCTGGTGCAGAGCGGGCCATGTGTGTACGGACATCCTCACGTGATCGGCGACCGGGGAGGCGGGGGATTCACGGGTGGCTACCCGATCACCTCCACCCATGGCATATTAGAACAGGTTCTAATTATTCCTCACAACTCGACATACAGAGGATCACTCGTGACTATCGCCACGTCTCCCGAACAACAAGCCGTATGCCACAGTATCGAGTCCTGGGCGCGCGCCGCGAAGGTGACCGAACTCGTCCGTTCCGACCTCGACAAGCCGCGCGACCAGTGGACACGGCTGTTCGGTCAGCTCGCGGAGTTCGGTGTGTTCGCGGCCGCGGTGCCGGAGGCGTCCGGTGGCCTCGGGGCGGGATTCGTCGACGTCGCGGCGATGGTCGAGCAGTGTGGCATCGAATTGGTCCCGGGGCCCGTCGTCCCGACGGTGACCGCTGCTCTCGCGCTCGCCACCAGCGCCGATGCCCGGGCGCAGGCGCTCCTCGACCAGGTTCTCGAAGGTGCGGTACCCGTCGTGACGCCGGTCGCGAGCCACGCCGGCGGGGCGGCCGCACCGCTGTCCGACGCCCTCGACCTCGGGCTCGTCGGCGGCTACTCCGAGGGTGTCGCGGTCCTCGCGGCGCTCGACGTCCCCGGTCGCGACGGTCGCTGGTGGATCCTCCCGCCGAACGTCGGCAGCGCCGACATCGCGCCGGAGGCCCCGCTCGACGGCACCACCTCGGTGGCCCGCGTGCGGCTGACCGGTGTCACCGCCGACGATCTCGTCGAACTGCCCGATGCGCCCCTCGTCGAGGGACTGCTGTCGGCGACCCTTGCTGCGTATCAGAGCGGCGTCACCCGCTGGACCCTCGACACCGCGGTCGACTACGCCAAGGTCCGCACACAGTTCGGTGCGCCGATCGGATCGTTCCAGGCGATCAAGCACATCTGTGCCGAGATGCTCTGCCGCAGCGAAGAGGTCACGGCCGTCGCATGGGACGTGGCCGGTGCGGTCGACGAGGTGCTCAACGCCTCCTCCGACGAACTCGCCTCTGCGCGAGAACAACTCGAGATCAGCCGGCTCGCCGCCGACGTCGTGGTGGCCCAGGCGCCGGCTGCCACGGCCAAGGACTGCATCCAGGTGCTCGGCGGGATCGGGTTCACCTTCGAACACGACGCGCATCTCTACCTGCGGTCCGCACTCGCCGCGCAGGCGGCTCTGGACCACGCGCACGATGCCGCCACCGCGCTCGCCGACCGCGGGCTCGCCGGTGCACGCCGGCGCTTCGCCCTCGACCTGTCGCAGGTCGAGGACAAGCGGAACGAGGTCCGCGAGACGGTCGCACGCATCGCGGCGGCCGACGCCGACGACCAGCGGCGCGTCCTCGCCGAGACCGGTTACCTCACCCCGCACTGGCCGGCGCCGTACGGACTCGGTGCCGATGCGGCCCTGCAGTTGCTCATCGACACCGAACTCGACGCGGCCGGCGTCGTCCGGCCCGACCTCGTCATCGGCGCCTGGGCGATTCCGACGATCCTGTCCCACGGCACCGACGCGCAGCGCGAACGCTTCGTCGCCCCGACCCTCGCCGGCGAGATCGTCTGGTGCCAGCTGTTCAGCGAACCGGAGGCCGGTTCCGACCTCGCCGCGCTGCGTACCAAGGCGGAGCGCGTCGACGGCGGCTGGAAGCTGTCCGGTCAGAAGATCTGGACCTCGCAGGCGCACAACGCGCAGTGGGCCATCTGTCTGGCGCGCACCGACGCCGAGGCCCCCAAGAACAAGGGGATCACCTACTTCCTCGTCGACATGTCCTCGCCGGGCATCGACATCCGGCCGCTCCGCGAGCTGACCGGTCGCGCCAACTTCAACGAGGTCTTCCTCGACGACGTCGTCGTGCCCGACGACTGCGTGGTCGGCGAGGTGAACAACGGCTGGCGGTTGGCCCGCACGACCCTCGCGAACGAACGCGTGGCGATGGGCGGGTCCGGGCTCGGCAAGGAGATGGAGTCGCTGCTGCGTCAGGTGCAGGGCATGACGCGCGACCTCTCCGACGCCGAACGGGTGGCACTCGGCAGCCAGTTCGCCGACGCACATGTCGGTCGGGTCCTCGACGCCCGTGCCGCCACCCAGCAGCTCGCCGGACTCGACCCGGGTGCGCTGTCCAGCGTCCGCAAATTGATCGGTGTGCAGCACCGCCAGTCGGTGCCCGATCTCGCCCTGCGGCTCCTCGGCGTGCAGGGCCTGGCGGCCACCGATGCGTCCGACGCGGTGCTGCAGAACCGCTGTCTGTCGATCGCCGGTGGAACGACCCAGATCCTCAAGACCGCGGCGGCGGAACGCATTCTCGGTTTGCCGCGCGGCTGACCGGTCCAGGCTGCGCGAAACCGCAGATAAAGCCGGATCTCTACCCCCGGATGCGCCGACTCTGATACAACTAGAACAAGTTCTAGTTCTGTAGTTCGCGCACGGTGAGGAGACGCAGGGTGGACTTTGCCCTGGACGGCACGGCGATCGCGGTTCGCGACGTCGCGGAGGACGTGTTCGCACGACGACAACCCGACTGGGAGTCGACCTTCGGCAGGCGGGATTCCGGCGAGTCGGGAGCAGGTGAGGCGGGAGCAGGTGATCAGGTCGGCGGCTTCGATGCCGAGACCTGGCAGGCGCTCGTCGACGCCGGGTTGCTCGCGTTGCCGTTACCGGCCGACCACGACGGTGACGAGGTCGACGAGGCGGGACTGCTGCCGCTGTTCCGCCGGATGGGGCGCGCCGCCGCGGTGACCCCGGCGCTCGGCACCCTGACCGCCGCGCTCGTCCTCGCCCGGGCTGCCGGCGACGGTGGGGACGTGTGGTCGCGCTGGGCCGAGTCCCTGACCGCCGGACGCTGGGCTGCCATCGCGATCGGCGAACACGGCGACCCGCTGACACCGACGCCCCAGACGAGCGTCCGGGGCGGGCGACTCAACGGCACCAAGGTCGGGGTCCTGCACGCCGAGGGTGCCTCGGTCCTCCTCGTCACGTCCGACGCCGGCGTCGTGGCCGTGCCCCCGACGGCCGACGGTGTCACTCTCACCCGTACCCCGTCATCTAGCGGGTGGGGCGAGTACACGATCAGCTTCGACGACGTCGCCGTCGACGATGCCGATGTCATCAGTCGTGAGTTGGCGGTCCTGCGCGATCGCTATCGGCTCGCGCTGTGCGCCTACGCCGACGGTCTGGTCGCTGGGGCCACCCGGCTCACCGCCGACCACGTCTCGACGCGCGAACAGTTCGGCAAGCCGATCGCGCTGTTCCAGGCCGTCGGTCAGCAGCTCGCCGACATCTACGTCGTCGGTCGGTCGATGGAGCTGTCGACCACCGCCGCTGCCTGGCGTCTCTCCGAAGGCCTGGACGCCGCAACCGATCTCGGCGTCGCCGCCTACTGGCTCGCCGAGGAGATCCCGCCGACCCTGCGGACGATGACCCATCTGCACGGCGGTATCGGCGTGGACATCACCTATCCGCTGCACCGGTACTTCTCCGTCGCCAAGGACCTCGCCCGCCTGGTGGGTGGGGCCGCGGTGCGGCTCGACGAACTCGCCGACATCACCGAGGGCGCTGCCCCGGCCGACCGAGCACAGGGGTGAGCATGTTCATCGATCTGACGCCCGAGCAGCGCGCGCTGCGCGAGGAACTCCGGGAGTATTTCGCCGACCTGGTGACCCCGGAAGAAGCGAAGGTCATGCTGACCGAGCGGCACGGACCCACATACCGCAAGGTCATCAAGCGGATGGGCGACGACGGCTGGCTCGGTGTGGGTTGGCCGAAGGAGTTCGGCGGCAAGGGCTTCGGGGAGATCGAACAGCAGATCTTCACCAACGAGGCCGTCCGCGCCGACGTCCCGCTGCCGTCGGTCACCCTGCAGACCGTCGGCCCGACCCTGCAGGTCCACGGCACCGAGGAGCAGAAGCGCAAGTTCCTGCCCGCGATCCTGGCCGGCGATGTGCACTTCGCCATCGGCTACACCGAACCCGAGGCAGGCACCGACCTGGCGTCGCTGAGCACCACCGCCGTGCTCGACGGCGACCACTATATGGTCAACGGCCAGAAGATCTTCACCACCGGTGGCCACGACGCCGACTACATCTGGCTGGCCGTGCGCACCGACAAGGACGCGCCCAAGCACAAGGGCATCTCGATCCTCATCGTGGACACCACGGATCCCGGATTCAGCTGGACGCCGATCATCACCGCCGACGGCGCCCACCACGTGAATGCCACGTACTACCAGGACGTGAAGGTCCCGGTGTCGATGCGCGTGGGTGAGGAGGGCGACGGCTGGAAGCTGATCACCACGCAGCTCAACCACGAACGCGTCATGCTCGGACCGGCCGGGCGCATCGACGGCCTGGCGGCTCGACTCCGCGCCTGGACTCAGCGTCCGGGTCCCGACGGCACCGTGATCGCGAAGCATCCCGACGTGCGGCGTGCCCTGGCCACCATCGACGCCTACGGCCGGATCAACGAACTGCTCAACTGGCAGGTCGCCTCCACCGGTGAGGCGATCTCCATGGCCGACGCCGCCGCGACGAAGGTGTTCTCCACCGAACGCATCCAGTCGGTGTGCCGGATGGCCAACGAGATCATCGGCCGCTACGGCGATTTCACCGATCCCGAGACCGCCGCCCTGGTGGACTGGCTCGACGTCCAGCAGAAGCGTCACGTCGTCATCACCTTCGGCGGCGGGGTCAACGAGGTCATGCGCGACATGATCGCCACCGCCGGTCTCGGACTCCCGAGGGCGAAGCGTTGAGCGCCCCCGAGCTGACCGGGGACGAGGCGATCCGCGCTGCGGCGCAGGGGATCATGGACGACGGTGCGAGCGCACCGGTTCGTGGGCGCGACCCGATCAATCAGCCGATGATCAACAATTGGGTCGAGGCGATGGGCGACGAGAACCCCATCTACGTCGACGACGCCGCGGCGCGTGCTGCGGGGCATCCGGGTGTGGTGGCACCGCCGGCCATGGCCCAGGTGTGGACGATGCGCGGACTACACGGGGTCCGCACCGACGACGATCCGCTGGGTCGCGCGACGCAACTCTTCGACGACGCGGGTTTCACCTCGGTCGTCGCGACCAACTGCGACACCGTCTATCACCGCTACACCCGACCGGGTGAGGAGGTGTCACTCTCGGCCGAGCTCGTCGAGGTCGTCGGTCCCAAGAACACCGCACTCGGGGAGGGCTGGTTCTTCACCACCCGCAACGTGTGGTCGGTGCCGGACGACAACGGTGCCGACGAGATCGTCGCGGAGATGCGCTTCCGCATCCTCAAGTTCCGTCCGGCCGCCAAGGCCGCTGCACCCGAGACTGATTCGTCGGCTCCCGATGACCTCGACGCGGCGAAACTCCTCAAGCCGAGCGTCTCGCGCGACACGGCCTTCTTCTGGGAAGGGGTGTCCGCACACGAACTGCGCATCCAGCGCGACGGCGACGGTGCGCTGCGCCATCCGCCGGTCCCGGCCACCTGGAAGCCGCGGGAGGCCGACGGATCGGTGCCCGAGACCGACTACGTCGTCGCGTCGGGAACCGGAACCGTGTACAGCTACGTGGTGCACCGGGCGCCGAAGGTCCCCGGCCGGCAGTTGCCGTTCGTCGTCGCCCTTGTCGAACTCGACGAGGGTGTCCGGATGCTGGGCGAACTGCGCGGCGTCGCACCGGAGGACGTCGCGATCGGAATGCCGGTGCGGGTGACCTTCCTGGACTTCCCCGCGCGAGACGAGGCGGGAACACCGGCATGGACGCTGTATGCCTGGGAACCGGCGAGCGAAGGGGGAGAAGCGTGACCAGTGTTGCCACGTCGACGGTGAGCGTCGGAACGGCCTTGCCGCCGTTGGTCATCGACGCGACCCCGACCTTCGTCGTCGCGTCTGCCATCGCCACCCGCGACTTCCAGGACGTGCACCACGACCGAGACCTGGCGCAGGCCAAGGGCTCCAAGGACATCTTCGTCAACATCCTGACCGACACCGGCCTGGTCGAACGGTTCGTCACCGACTGGGCCGGTCCCACCGCCCGAATCCGTTCGATCGCATTGAAACTGGGTGTGCCGTGGTACGCCTACGATTCGGTCACCTTCACCGGGGAGGTCACCGAGATCGCGGACGACGGCCTGCTGACGGTCGCCGTCACCGGGACCAATTCGCTCGGCAAGCACGTCATCTCGACCGTGACCCTCACCATCGGTGAAGGCTCCTCGACGACGAATCAACACGCGACGACGCAAGGGGAGGGGCACTGATGGGCGGGCTGTCCGGACAGGCGGCGATCGCCGGCATCGGGGCCACCGAGTTCTCCAAGGACTCCGGCCGGAGCGAGCTGCGGCTCGCGGCCGAGGCGGTGTCGGCGGCGATCGCCGACGCGGGTCTCACACCGGCCGACGTCGACGGTCTCGTCACGTTCACCATGGACACCAACAGCGAGATCTCGGTGGCCCGTGCCGTCGGAATCCCGGAGCTGACCTACTTCTCCCGGATCCATTACGGCGGCGGCGCCGCATGCGCGACCGTCCAGCAGGCCGCGATGGCGGTGGCGACCGGAGTCGCCGACGTCGTCGTCGCCTACCGCGCATTCAACGAACGGTCGGGACTGCGGTTCGGACAGGTGAATTCGGCGGTCGCCAACCAGGAGAACTCCTCCGGTACCGAGAACGCCTTCAGCTATCCGCACGGGTTGTCGACGCCGGCGGCATTCGTCGCGATGATCGCCCAGCGATACATGCACGACTACGGCGCCACCAGTGCGGATTTCGGCCGGATCGCCGTCGTCGACCGCAAACACGCCGCGGTCAATCCCGACGCCTTCTTCTACGAGAAGCCGATCACTCTCGAGGATCATCAGAACTCGCGGTACATCGCCGAGCCGTTGCATCTGCTCGACTGCTGTCAGGAGTCCGATGGCGGTGTCGCACTGGTGATCGTGTCGGCCGAGCGTGCCAAGGATCTGCCGAACCGGCCCGCCGTGATCTCCGCGGCGGCGGCCGGCTCCGCGGCGGACCAGTACATCATGACCAGCTACTACCGCGACGAGCTGGCGTCGTTGCCCGAGATGGGACTCGTCGGACGCCAGCTCTGGTCGCAGTCCGGCCTCGGTCCCGAAGACATGGACATGGCCGTCCTCTACGACCACTTCACGCCGTACACGCTGCTCCAGCTCGAAGAGCTGGGCTTCTGCGGACGCGGTGAGGCCAAGGACCTCGTTCGTGAGCCCGGGGCCCTGGAGGTGGGTGGCCGGCTGCCGCTCAACACCCACGGCGGCCAGCTCGGCGAGGCCTACATCCACGGCATGAACGGCATCGCCGAAGCCGTCCGTCAGCTCCGGGGCACCTCGGTCAATCAGGTCGACGGCGCCGAGAAGGTCGTCGTCACCGCTGGAACCGGCGTCCCCACAAGTGGATTGGTGCTGACCGCATGAGCGCCGATCCGAGCACCGAATCACGACTACTTCCGCAACAAGGAGCGCGCACGATGAAGTTCAACCTCGCCGATGTCTTCGAGACGGTCGCTGACTCGGTGCCCGAGCGGATCGCGCTCAGCTACCAGGGTCGCCAGATCAGCTACGCCGAACTCGACCGGCTCTCCAACCAGGTGGCACACCTGTTCGCGGGCGCCGGGATCGGCGCCTTCGACAACGTGGCCCTGTTCCTCAAGAACAGCGTCGAGCACGTCACCAGCCTGCTCGGTCTGCTGAAGGTCCGCGCCGTGCCGGTCAACATCAACTACCGGTACACCAACGCCGAACTCCAGTACATCTTCGACAACTCCGATTCGCGTGCGATCGTCGTCGAACTCCCCGAGCATCAGCGCAGCGTCGCCGCGCTGCTCACCGAGACACCCACTGTCCGAACGGTGTTTGTGATCGGTGACGTTCTCGAAGAACTGACCGCGGCCGCCGCCGACCTGCCCGACGGCCGCACGGTGGAGATCGTGTCCTTCGCCGACGCGGAGTCCAAGCCGGACAACCGGGACTTCGAACCGCGCAACGGCGAAGAGCTGTACCTGCTCTACACCGGTGGCACCACGGGCTACCCGAAGGGCGTCATGTGGCAGCACGACGACTTCTTCCGCAAGCCGCTCTCCGGTGGTAATCCCTACGGTGATCCCCGCAAGGACCTCGAGGAGATCGGCACCGCGGTCAAGGATTTCCCGTCCATCGCCTTCCTGCTGGCGGCACCGCTCATGCACGGTGCGGCGTCGTACTCGCTGTTCACGTTCTTCACCCTCGGCGGTCGCCTGGTCATCCAGCGCGACTTCGACCCGGCGGCCATCGTCACCGAGGTGGAGAAGGAGAAGGTCAACATCGTCCTCATCGTCGGCGACGCCATGGGCATGCCGCTGGTGGAGGAACTGGAGAAGCGCAAGGACGAGGTGGATCTGTCCTCGATGTTCTCCATCACCTCAGGTGGCGCCATCTGGTCGCAGCACGTGCGCGATCGCATGCTCGCCGTGAAGCCGGATCTGGTGCTGCGCGACAACTTCGGTGCGTCGGAGTCGGGCAACGACGGCGAGATCATGATGGACGACAACGGCAACCTGAAGGTGCCGCCGACCGATCGCATGATGGTCGTCGACGAGCGGCTCAACAAGATCGAGCCGGGGTCGGGCGACGTCGGCTACATCGCGCGCATCGGCAATGTGCCCCTCGGCTACTACAAGGACGAGGAGAAGACCGCGAAGACCTTCCCGACACTGCCGGATGGCACCCGGATCTCGATCCTGGGGGACATGGGAACCGTCGAGGCCGACGGCTCGATCGTCTTCCTGGGTCGCGGCTCGCAGTGCATCAACACCGGTGGCGAGAAGGTCTACGCCGAAGAGGTCGAGGCCACGCTGCACGCGCATCCGGCGATCGCCGACGCGCTCGTGGTCCCGGTTCCCGACGAGAAGTACGGCCAGCGGGTCGCCGCGGTGATCGCGCTGGCGGAGGGTGCCGACGAACCGTCGCTCGAGGCGATCCAGGATCACTGCCGCGAAACCCTCGCCCGCTACAAGGTCCCGCGCACCGTGGTCTTCGTCGACGAGGTGAAGCGCACGCCGGCGGGCAAGGCCGACTACCGCTGGGCCAAGGCGGAGGCGGCCAAGGAGAGCACCCCGGTCTGAACCCGCTTCGCTCGCACCTCAGGGAGCGGGAGGGTCTCAGGTGAGCTGCAGGCTCGCCCACAGCGCGAGCACCGCGACGCCCAGCGTCGCGGGGACGGTGATCGCGCCGAGCCGCAGGTACTCGCGTGAGGTCGGGGCGGCGACGTCACGGTGCATGATCTCTCGCCACAGCAGGTTGGCCAGTGATCCGAAGTAGGCCAGGTTCGGTCCGATGTTCACGCCGAGGAGCATCGCCAGGACCAGGCCGGGATCGTGTGCCACCAGCGGGATCAGCAGCAGCGTCGCCGGGAGGTTGTTGACCAGGTTCGCGAGGACAGCGGCGAGTACGGCGACCGCCAGGATGCCGAGCAGCGTCGCCGACGACGGGATGAGTCCGCCGATCCAGTCGCCGAGCGGGCCGTCGCGTACCGGGAGGATGACGACGCCGAGCGTGGCGACGAACCCCAGGAACGGGATGTTCACCGCGGTGATCGTGGTGCGCAGCGTGGCCACCGGGGAGCGGAACAGCGCGGGCAGCGTGAACAACACGGCGCCCACCCCGGCGACCGCGGCGAGCGGCACTCCGAACGGTTCGGCCACGACGAACGCGACGAGCAGCACGGCCAGCCCCATCAGCAGCACCGTCGGGCGCCGGGACTGCGGTGGGGGTTCGCGGCGTGCAGCTTCGGGTGTGGGACTACGCAACTCGCCGGCGAAGTACCACCGGAAGATCAGGTATTCGACGACGATCGCCGCGACCCACGGGGCCAGCATCACCCCGGTGAAACCGAGGAAGCCGAGACCGGTGGCCGAGAACGCCAGCAGGTTCGTCAGGTTGGAGACCGGTAGCAGGGTCGACGCGGTGTTGGCCAGATGAGCGCTGGAGAACGCGATCGGCGTGACCCGCGCACCGATGTGCCTGGCGGTCGCGACGGCGACCGGCGTCAGCAACACGATCGTCGTATCGAGGCTGAGGATGGCCGTGGTCACCGCCGCGGCGACGAAGACGATGCGCAGCAGACGATGTGGTGAGGATCGACTCCAACCGGCGAGCACTGTCCCGACCCAGGTGAAGACGCCTTCTCGGGCACAGACATCCGCGATCACGAGCATCGCGGCGAGGAAACCGATGGTCGGGGCCATGGTGGTGACCTCGGCGGCCGCGGCGCTGAGGTCCGTCAGGCCGAGCAGGATGAGCAGTGCCGCCACCGGTGCGGCCACCACGACCGCCGGGACACGCTGCGCGCCAAGGGTTGCGATGATCACCACCACGAGGGCCGCGATGCCGGTGAGGCAGCCGGCGATGCTGTCCACGGTGAGCACCGGAGACAGGTTACGCGATCAGTCGCGGGCGAACGTGTCGTCGAGATCGGGACCGCGGTCGCCGGTGCGGTCGATGATGACGGGGCCTTCGACGACGCGGCGTGGCGTCAGCCAGAGCAGGATCGCGGAGCTCACGAGCATGATGCCGCCGAGGATCAGCGACGCCTGCTCGAACGGTTCGTCGAAGGCGGCCTGGCTGCCGTCGGCGATCTTCTGGGCGAGTTCCGCCGACTGCGCGGAGAGCTTGTCGACGACGACCGTGGCCTCGGCGAGGGACCGCTCGATGAGCGTGCCCGCCTGCTCGGCCTGCGCGATGGTGGCCTGCCCGCCTGTGGGATCACCCGCGGCAATCTGCTGTTGTCCGGCCGCGGTGAGCTGTTCGCGGGCGAGATCGGCCGTGGGGCCGATCCTCGACTCGTATCCGGCGGCGACCATGGACCCGGCGATCGCGATGCCGATGGCCGCCCCGATCTCGCGTGCGGTGTCGTTGATCGCCGATCCGACGCCCTGATTGTCGAGCGGGGTGTTCGACATGATGGCGGTGGTGGCCGGCGCCGAGGCGAGACCGATCCCGATCGCGATCACCGCCAGGATCGCGGCCAGCGTCCAATAGTCGTCCGCGCGGATCAGACCCAGCGCCACCAGGCCGGCACCCGACAACAGCGCGCCGCCCGCGATCACGAACTTGAGCGAATCCAGACGCACCGCCAGCCAATTCGACAGCAGTGAGAACACACCGACGCCGGCGACGAACGGCATCAGCGCGACCGCCGACTGCAGCGGCGAGTAACCGAACACCAACTGCAGTAACTGCAGGACCAGGTAGAACATGCCGAACGAGGCCAGGAACTGCACGGCCACCGACAGCGAGCCCGATCCGAATGCCCGGTTGCCGAGCAGGCGCACGTCGAAGAGCGGTGAGGCCGAACGCAGTTCGACGAACACGAAGAGTGCGGCGAGGAGGATGCCGCCGACCAGGCAGATGAGGACGAGAGGATCGGCCCACCCGCGGTGTGGGGCCTCCAGGAGGCCGAACACGACGCCGGCGATCGCCAGGACCGAGCACAGGCTGCCGGGGATGTCGAAGCGTCCGGGATCGGTGTCCTTCGACGTCCCGATCGTGAAGCAGAGGAGAGCGGCCACCACCGACGAGGCGGCGAAGGTGATGAAGATCGAATGCCAGGAGAAGAACTCGAGGAGCACACCGGTCACGAGGAAGCCGGCGATCGCACCGCCGCCGGCGACGGCCGACCAGATGCTGATCCCGACGGCCCGCCGACCGTCGGGCATCCCGGAGGTGATGAGCGACAACGTCGTCGGCATGATCAGTGCGGCCGCCGCTCCGGCGAGGCAGCGCGTGATGATCAGTTGGGTCGGCCCGTCGACCCAGATCGCGGCCAGTGATGCCAACCCGAAGACCACCAGCCCGACGATGAGGACCTCGCGACGACCGAAACGGTCACCGACCGCTCCGGCCGGCAACAGCAACGCGGCGAGGGCGAGTGTGTAACCGTCGATGATCCAGGTCATCTCGGCCGAATCGGCACCGGTGTCGATGGCGATGTCGGGGAGGGCGGTGTTGAGCGCCGCCATGGCGGCGACGACCATGCTCACCGACAGGCAGGAGACGGCCACGAGCCATGCCGAGCGTGCGTCCATCCGGATGTAGTTCGGCAATCTCATGTTCCGCCCCCGATTTCAGTGTCTGGCTCGTAGGATTGCAGGGTTGCCGATTTCCGTGTTGCGGTTTCGTTATCGCGACACGCGTGGGGTGAACCACCGCAACGTGGGTAACTTGTGACACATTTATCACTGCAGTACCTGAGGCTGTAAAGGTCGATGTTGGCCCCGGACAATCGAAAGTGGTGACAGGTCATGGCCTCACCCCACATCGCGTCGAACTCCGTCGCGTCCGCCGCTGCAGTACCCAGTACCGGCGCGACCCCGATCGCTTCCACGAACACCACCGATGTCTCGCCTGCGCGCCTCCACGTCTGGCGTGTGCTGTCGATGCTGGCGGCGCTCATCGGCGTCATCGTGACGCTCGTCGTCATCGCGTCGTCGGCGGTGTGACCGCCGACGACGCGATGACGGGGTGACTACCCGGCGTGCTTCTCGATGGCAGCGCCTACCCGCGGCAGTGCCGCGACCACATGATTCTTGGCCTTCCCGCGCAGTGAGTTGTAGGCCTTCGCCAGTCCAGGCCGGGCCGAATCGGCCTGGCCGTCGGTGACCGCCAGCAGTGCCTCGGCGGCAGGGTCGCCGTGGGCCGAGAGATGATCGCCGAAGGCGACACCGGCCGGCTTCGTATCCCAGAACGGCGCGAGTGCCGTCAGGAAGTCCTCGGCCAGCTGATCCGTGGCGCTGCGCACCACGCCGGGCTTCACCTTCTGCACCGCCGCGTAGGCGGTCTTCACAGCGGCGCCGCTCAGTCCCGACTGGTCGGCCACCTCGGCATCGATGACACCGACCAGGTCGGTCACCAGTGCGCTGCGGTTGTCGGCAAGTAGGGGCGTCAGCGAATCGCTCATGCGGTCTCCTCGTGGATATGCGACGTGGTACACGCGGACCGACTCCCGGTCCGCGTGTAGAGCGTACTGAAGACCGGTGACCGCCCGGTGACTCAGTTACGCGCACACACCACATTGGCGAGGGCCTTCGCGCCCTCCCGTTCGACGACGCTTGCGGTGGCCAGGAGACGGGCGCCGTCGTCCCAGACCTCGACCTCGAGGGTTTCGCCGGGGAAGACCACGCCGGCGAACGACGCCGAGAACTCCGCGACGGCCGCGGCGTCCCCGTCGAGCAGCTCGTCGGCGATGGCCCGCGCGACCGTGCCGTAGGTGCACAGGCCGTGCAGGATCGGGCGCGGAAAACCGGCACGCGAGGCGAACTCGGGGTCGGAGTGCAGCGGATTGCGGTCTCCGCACAGGCGATAGATCAGCGCCTGGTTGGGCAGCGTCGGGATGCGCAGGCGGTGGTCGGGTTCGCGGTCGGGGTACTCGACCTTCTCCGACCGGCCGCGCTCACCGCCGAAGCCGCCCTCGCCCTTGGCGAAGATCGACGACCGCGCGGTCCACAGCGTCTGGCCGGCGTCGTCGGTGGTCACCGACTCCTGGACGATGACGGCGGCCGAACCCTTGTCCTGGACCTCGACGATCCGCGTCCGGGTGGTCGCCTTCCCGGCCGGCGGCAGCGGGCGATGTGCGGTGACCTTCTGGCTCCCGTGGACGACCTTCGCGAGGTCGATGTCGACGCCGGGGAAGGACACCTTCGGCGGCTCGGTGGTGTGGAAACCCGCCGCGACGGTCGCGAACGTCGGCAACACCTTGGGCGCCGAATCATGGACGTACGCCAGCGACTCGGTGTTCATCGGGTCGGTCGCGGCGCCCACCGCGAGGTGATAGAGCACGACATCCGAGGCCGACCACTCGAACGAGACCTCGGGCAGCTCCGCCCCGACGGCGACGGCGGGATCGATCGGCATGTTCAGGCTCCTGTCTGCTGTGCGGGGGCGGCGGCCGCCTTGGCCGCGATGTCACTGGCGGCGAGGTAGCCGAAGACGATCGCCGGGCCGATGGTGGCACCGGGACCGGCGTAGGTGTGGCCCATGACGGGTGCGCTCGTGTTGCCGGCGGCGTACAGGCCGTCGATGACCGAACCGTCGGCGCGGAGTGCGCGACCCGAGGCGTCCGCGTTGATCCCGCCCTTGGTGCCGAGGTCGCCGGGCACCATCTTGACCGCATAGAACGGGCCCTTGCTGACCTCGCCGAGGCTTGGGTTGGGTTTGTTGGTGATGTCGCCGTAGTAGTGGTCGTAACCGCTTGCGCCACGGCCGAAGTCCTCGTCGACTCCGGATCGCGCGAATCCGTTGAAGCGTTCGGTGGTTTCGACGAGAGACTCGGCGGGGACGCCGATCTTCTCCGCGAGGGCCGAGATGCTGTCCGCCTTCACGACGACGCCCGACTCGTACCACTTCTTCGGAAGCGGCTGGCGCGCATTGATTCCCGCGAAGAGGTAGCGGTTACGGCAGCGCTGGTCGAAGATCAGCCACGACGGCACGTTCTCGCCCGGGCCCTCGCCGTGGCCGAACTCTCCGCCGTACATCTGGTGCACCGCTTCGACATACGGAAGCGACTCGTTCATGTAGCGCTTGCCGCGGGTGTTGACGATGAAGGTGCCGGGCACCGACCGTTCCGACAGTGCGAACCACGGTCCGCGCGGCAGCGGGATCGTCGGACCCCACCAGGCGTCGTCCATCAGCGAGACGGCGGCACCGATCTTGAGCCCGGCGTTGATGCCGTCGCCGGTGTTGCTCGGTGCGCCGGTGGTCCAGTCGGAGCCGATCGGCTCCCGCTGGTACTTCTTGCGCATCTCCTCGTTGTGCTCGAACCCGCCGCAGGCGAGGATCACGCCGTGGCGCGCGCGGATCTCGAATCGCTTGCCCTCGGATTCCGCGATCACGCCGACAACCCGGCCGTCCTCGGTGACGAGGTCGACGAGACCCGTGTTCAGGCGAAGCGGGACCCCGGCCTCGCGCACGCCGATGAGGAGTTCGGCGGCCAGCGCCGCACCCATCGCGATGAGCTTCTTGCCGCGGCTGCGTGCCCAGAAGAACCGGCTGCCGACCTTGGCCATGCGCAGCGGCCCACGCCAGTGACGCAGGCCGGTGTTGAGCCAGCGGTAGTCGGACTGCAGCACGACCATGTTCAGCGGCGCCTTGGTGTACTGCGGATGCAGCGTCTTCAGATCATCGCCGAGCCGGCGCGCATCGAACGGCCGCGGTTCGATCGACCGGCCGCCGAGACGTCCACCTGGTGCCTCGGGGTAGTAGTCCGAGTAGTTCTTCACCCACTCGAGGTCGAGGGGTGCGTGCTCGAGGAGAAAGTCGAGTGCTTCGGGTCCGCGGTCGATGTAGGCGTCGATGCGGTCCGCCGGTGCGTGCTCGCCGATGATGGCGTGCACGTACTCGCGCGCCTTCTCCGGCGTATCGCTGACGCCGTCGCGCCGCAGCACCGAGTTGTTCGGGATCCACACGCCGCCGCCGGACCGCGAGGTCGAACCGCCCCAGTAGGGCGACTTCTCGATCAGGACGGTGTTCAGGCCCTTGCGGGCCGCGGTGATCGCGGCGGCCAGACCTGCACCACCTGCGCCGACGACGACCACGTCGTAGATCTCGGGTTCGGTGCTGGTCTGTTGTGGATCGGTCGAGCCGGCCATGGGGTCCCCTTCGTGCGCGCAGCTGGAACGTGTTCTACCTGAATTAGAACACGTTACAGAAATGGGGCGCCAGGGGTGGCCGGGTGCAGTGTGTGACCGGCGATCACGTCCCACGGATCCTCGCCGTCGTCGAGGATCTCGCCGGCGAGGGACTCCGCCCAGTCCTGATCGGTGCCATATCGGTCCGACCAGGTCCACAGTCCGGTGGTGAACCGCCCCAGGCTGTGCTCCGAGGTGAAGCCGATCGCGCCGTGGATCTGGTGTCCGGCGGACGCCACCTCGGTGGCGTACCGCGAGGTCACGACCTTTGCCGCCGCGACGGCAGTGCGGGCTCGCGCCGGGTCTCCCGACGTGGACTCCACCGCGGCTCGCGCAGCGGTCTCCATGAGTGTGGTCTGCGCGGCCATCTCGGCCAGCCGCTGCTGGATGGCCTGGAACTTCGCCAGGGGACGCCCGAACTGGGTGCGTTCGGAGGCGTATCGGACCGTGAGCTCGCGGACCGCGCGGGCAGCCGCGGCCAAGGCGACGGTGTAGGCGAGCGCACCGCGCCGGTGCAGGTCGTCGACGCCGACGGGGGAGGGCGCGGAGAACGTCGCCTCGGCATCCCGAAAGACGATGTCGCCGTACGACACTCCCTGGAGGTCGGTTCCCGGTTCGATCTCGACCCCGGCGGCTTCGCGGGCGATGACGGCGACCAGCGGGCCGTCGGGTCCGGTCGTGAGGGCCACGATCACATCGCTGCCGTCGGCATGTGCCACACCTGTTGCCGTGCCCGACACCAGGATTCGATCCCCGTCGGTGCGGACGCCGGCGTCGTCGATCACTGCGACCGTCGCCGTCGAGTCGCCGAGCGGATGTCCGACGCCGCCGGCCAGCCACGACGCGAGCAGCGCGTGTTCGAGATAGGGGGTCACCGCCCCGGCTTCGGTGAGGGTTTCCAGGACAGCCAGTGCATCACCGAGCTCACCACCGTGCCCGCCCGCGTCCTCCGGGACGTCGACGCCGGTGAACCCGGCCTCGACGACGGCGGCCCACACGGCCGCGTCGGGTGCGGCGACCGGTGTTTGCGTGTCGGCCGGGATGCGGAGGAGCATCGCGGCGATGGTCGCCTGGAGATCGGCGGCGAGGTCGGTCATCGAATCCCCAATCCGCGCGCGACGATCCCGCGCAGGATCTCGTTGGTCCCGCCGCGAAGCGTGAACGCCGGTGTGTGCAGAACGGATTGGGCCAGAAGACGTTCGAGGTGTGTACCGCCTTCGCGGCGCGGCACGATTCCGGAGGCGTCGCGGATGGCCGTCACCAGATCGCCCTCGAACGTCGAGCCGAGATCCTTGACCATGGCGGCGAGCACATCCGGCTTCCCTCCGTCCGACAGCTCGCGCGCCACCTGCCGCGACATCTGGCGCAATGCCCACGCCTGCGCCGTCAGTCGGCCCAGCGTCACCCGCTGGTTCGGGGTGGCTCCGTGCTCCCGCAGATGATCGCTCCACGCGCGCAGCAGCGGCAGTGTGCTGAGGTAGCGCTCCGGTCCGGAACGCTCGAAGGCCAGTTCGCTCATCACCTGCTGCCAGCCGTGTCCGCGACGTCCGAGCAGTGCCGACGAATCCACGACCGCGTCGTGGAAGACCACTTCGTTGAAGTGTGCCTGCCCGTCGATGCTCCGGATCGGCCGGATCTCGATGTCCGGATGGGGCAGGTCGACGACGAACTGCGACAGTCCCTGCTGCCGGTCGTCGGGCGTGCCGTCCGTGCGGGCGAGCAGAACCATCGCGTGGGCGATGTGGGCGCCGGTGGTCCACACCTTGGTGCCGCTGATCGTCCACGAATCACCGTTGTCGGTGGCTCGTGTCCGGACGCCGGCGAGGTCGGAACCCGCATCGGGTTCGCTCATGCCGATCGCGAAGTAAACGGTGCCCGCCGAGATCCCCGGGATGTAGCGGCGTCGTTGCTGCTCGGTCCCGTTGGACAGGATGCCGGGCGCCATCTGCCGGTCGGCGATCCAGTGCGCGGCGACCGGGGCGCCGTGCGCCAGCATCTCCTCGGTGACGACGAACCGCTCGACCGGAGTGCGTCCCCGGCCGCCGTAATCGGTCGGCATCGTCATACCCAGCCAGCCGCGTTCGCCGAGCCGGCGGCTGAAGGTGGGGTCGAAACCCGTCATCCAGCTGTCGACGTCGGGAGTGAATGCACCCGAATCGATCTCGGCGCGCAGGAACTCGCGGACCTCGGCGCGCAATGGGGAGAGCTGAGCGTCGGTCACGACCGGCCGGGCCCCCGCGACGACCAGTTCTGGCCTTTGCGCGCCATCGACCACATCTGGGTGCCGCGTTCGATCTCGATCGCCGAATCCCAGGTCACCGCGGGCGGACCCAGCTCCAGTCGCACGCTCGACATGACCTTTCGGGTCAGTTCCGGGTCGCGGGCCGCGGGACCGGTGAGACCGTCCACGATCGCGGGGATCTCCTCGACCGGGGCCGCCGCGTAGGCGAGTCCTCGAGCGACGGCTTCGTTGCCGGTGAGCGCTTGACCGCAGGCTGCGAGCGCGATCGTGTCGGCACGTCCCACCGCGCGGTTGAGCAAGGTCAGGTGACCGCCGCCGGGATGGATGCCGCGGGCAAGGAATCCGCTGTCCAGAACCGCGTCGGGGGTGGTGACGAGCAGGTCGACCGCCAGGGCCAGGTTGAGGCCCGCACCGACGGCACCGCCCACGACGACCCCGATGGTGGGGACCGGAAGGGAACCGACACGAACGAAGGCGGCGTACACGGCCGACAACTGCTTCACCGACTCCGGCGCCGCCGGATCGGCCGAGGCGCCCGCGAGGATTCGGGTGTCCGCGCCGCTGCAGAAATAGGAACCCGTGGCGTCGACGACCACCGCGCCGATGGTCTCGTCGTCGACCACCTGATCGCAGAACCGCTCGATCGCCGCGGCCATCTCGAGGGTGATCGCATTCTTGCGGCGCGGGTTGTCGAGCGTCAACCGGCCGATACCGCCGTCGAACGAGGTGAGCACGGCGGCGTCGGCGGTGGGGCTCTCGGGATTCGGGGCGTCGGGACTCATGGGGAGAACGGTAGTCGTCCGCGGGGCGCTCGCGTAGGCGCCACGCGAATTGAGCACGGGGCTCCTGCACGAGTGGAACATGTTCTAAACTAGAACACGTTCACATTGGGAAGGTGAGGGCAAAATGGCGGTTGACCAGCAGGTTCGCGAGAAGATCGCTGCCGAGCTCTGGCAGGCGGAGGTCTCCGCGACGGCTATCGACCGTCCCACGGACTCCCATCCGGAACTCGATGTGGTCGATGCCTACGAGATCCAGCTGATCAACATCCGCAAGCGTCTCGACGCCGGCGCGAAGGTCGCCGGGCACAAGGTCGGCCTCGCATCAGAGGCGATGCAGAAGATGATGGGCGTCGACGAACCTGATTACGGCCACCTCCTCGACGAGATGCAGTATTTCGAGGAGACCCCCATCGACGCGAAGAAGCTGTGCTTCCCGAGGGTCGAGGTGGAGGTCGGGTTCATCCTGGGCGAGGACCTGCCCGGCGAGGGATGTACCAACGAGGACGTGATCGCGGCAGTCGAGTGGGTGGTGCCGTCGATCGAACTCATCGACTCCCGGATCAAGGACTGGAAGATCACGCTGTGCGACACCATCGCCGACAACGCCTCGTCGTGCGGCTGGATTCTCGGGCAACAGCGAGTCCCGATCAGCGAGATCGACACCGCGGACATCGATGCCGTCCTGCATCGTAACGGGGAGATCGTGGCGAAGGGCAATTCGTCTGCGGTGCTGGGGCATCCGCTGAACGCGGTGTCGTGGCTGGCCCGCAAGGTCGACAGCTTCGGCGTCCGACTCCGCAAGGGCGACGTCATCCTGCCCGGCACGGCGACGCGAGCCATCGACATCTCATCGGGTGATCACTTCGTGGCCGAGTTCGCCGGTCTCGGCTCGGTCACTCTCGACTTCACCTGACATACAACAGACTTCACTAGCAGAAGGAGGGCCCACGTGGCGGCGAAACTGACCGCGGCGATCATCGGATCGGGCAACATCGGCACCGATCTGATGTACAAGCTGGAGCGTTCGGAGGTCATCGAACCCCGTTGGATGGTCGGCATCGACCCCGAGTCGGAGGGTATGAAACGTGCCGCCGACCACGGGCTCATCACGATGAGCGGCGGTGCGGACGAACTCCTCGGGTCGCAGGACAGGCCCGACCTGATCTTCGAGGCCACGTCGGCGTACGTGCACCGTGAGTACGCACCCAAGTACGAGGCGGCCGGCATCACCGCGGTCGACCTCACCCCGGCGGCCGTCGGACCTGCCGTGGTTCCGCCGGCCAACCTGCGCGAACACCTCGACGCCCCGAACACCAACATGATCACCTGCGGCGGGCAGGCGACGATCCCGATGGTGCACGCCGTCTCGTCGGTCGTGCCGGTGCCCTATGCGGAGATCGTGGCATCCGTGGCCTCGGTCTCGGCCGGTCCGGGCACGCGCGCCAACATCGACGAGTTCACCGCCACCACGTCGGCCGGTGTCGAGACGATCGGCGGTGCGCAGCGTGGCAAGGCGATCATCATCCTGAACCCGGCCGACCCACCGATGATCATGCGCGACACCATCTTCTGCGCCATCCCCGAGGATGCCGACACCGATGCGATCGCGGAGTCGATCCACCGTCGGGAGAAGGAGATCCAGGCCTACGTGCCCGGCTATCGCCTGCTGCAGGACCCACAGTTCGACCCGCCGAGCGTCCTGAACGGCGGCTTCGCGCGCGTGTCGATCTTCGTGGAGGTCGAGGGAGCGGGCGACTTCCTGCCGCCCTACGCCGGAAACCTGGACATCATGACCGCCGCCGCGACCAAGGTCGGCGAAGAACTCGCAAAGAAGAAGTTGGGAGTCCCCGCATGAGCACCAACGTGGTCACCACCCCGCGCGACCCGAAGCTGATGGCCAACGCGCGCAAGTACTCCGACACCCTCGACATCCGCATCACGGACTCCTCGCTGCGTGACGGCAGTCATCACAAGCGTCACCAGTTCACCGAGGAGGAGGTGCGCGCGATCGTCGGTGCGCTCGACGAGGCCGGTGTGCCGGTCATCGAGGTGACCCACGGTGACGGACTCGGCGGCTCGTCGTTCAACTACGGGTTCTCCAAGACCCCGGAGCAACAGCTGATCAAGGCGGCCGCGGAGACCGCGAAGCGCGCCAAGATCGCCTTCCTGATGCTGCCCGGCCTGGGCACGAAGGACGACATCCGGGCCGCGCAGGACAACGGCGGCCAGATCTGCCGCATCGCCACCCACTGCACCGAGGCCGACGTCTCCATCCAGCACTTCGGTCTCGCACGCGATCTCGGACTCGAGACCGTCGGCTTCCTGATGATGAGCCACAGCCAGCCGCCGGAGGTCATCGCCAAGCAGGCCCGCATCATGGCCGACGCCGGATGTCAGTGCGTCTACGTCGTGGACTCCGCGGGTGCGCTCGTGCTCGAGGACGTCACCGTGCGGGTGGAGGCACTGGTCGCCGAACTCGGCGACGACGCCCAGGTCGGGTTCCACGGTCACGAGAACCTCGACATCGCGGTCGCCAACTCGGTCAACGCGATTCGTGCCGGCGCCCAGCAGATCGACGGGTCGATCCGACGCTTCGGAGCCGGCGCGGGGAACACGCCCACCGAGGCCTTCGTCGGGGTGTGCGACAAGCTCGGGATCACGACCGGCGTCGACTTCATGAAGATCGCCGACGCCGCGCAGGACGTGGTTCGCCCGGCGATGCCGTCGGAGTGCCTGGTGGACCGCCCGGCGATGATGATGGGGTACGCCGGCTGCTACAGCTCGTTCCTCAAGCATGCCGAGGGCCATGCCGAACGCTACGGCGTCTCGGCGGCAGAGATCCTGCTCGAGGCCGGCGCCCGCAAACTCGTCGGCGGCCAGGAGGATCAGCTCATCGACATCGCGCTCGAGCTGAAGAAGAAGCAAGACGCCAATGCCGGTGTCTGAGAACGCCGACGGTTCTGGTTTCGACCCGAAGCGGTACGGCCCGTGGGCGGTGATCGCCGGTGGATCCGAGGGTGTGGGTGCTTCGTTCGCCCACCAGCTCGCCGACGCCGGGATCAACGTCGTACTGATCGCGCGCAAGCCCGGACCCCTGGAGGAGACGGCTGAGGAGGTCCGCGCCCGCGGTGTGCAGGCGCTGACCCTGTCGGCCGATCTCACCGATCCGTCGGTCATCGACGAGATCATCTCCGTCACCGACGATCTCGATGTCGGCCTGTTCATCTACAACGCCGGTGCCAACACATATGGCAACGACTTCGTCGAGGGCGACCTCGAGAGGTTCCAGACCGTCATCGATCTCAACATCACCGCCCAGCTGGCGCTCGTGCACCACTTCGGTGCGCGGTTGCGGGCGAGGGGGAGTGGCGGGTTGTTGCTCGTCGGTTCCATGAGCGGCTACCTCGGCGGCAAGCATCTCTCGATCTACGGTGCCGTGAAGGCCTTTGGGCGCGTGTTCGCCGAGTCGCTCTGGCTCGAGCTGCGTGACCACGGCGTCGACGTGCTCGAGCTCGTGCTCGGCGTGACGCGCACGCCGGCCATGAGCGGGCCGGGATGAACCTCGGAGGGCCGCTGAAGGCGAGCGAGCCCGAGGACGTCGCGCGCGAAGGACTCGAACATCTCGCCGACGGCCCGGTGTGGGTGGCCGGCGGCAACGCGCGTCGAGTGGAGAAGATCAACGGTCCCGACCGCCGCAGCCTGATCCTGGCCCAGCACCAGGCGATGCTGAAACTGTTCCCGCAGAAGGCGGCCGCCTCCGCGGCGCCGACGCGGAGCTGAGAGTGCGCCTCGGCATCACCAGCCCGATCGTCACGCGGCTGCCCGGTGTCGCCGGTGAATGGGAGGCGACGGCGGGGATCGCCGAACTCGCCGATATCGGCGCCGCCGCAGACGAACTGGGTTTCGAGTACCTGAGCTGCAGTGAACACGTGGCCGTGCCCGCCGAGATCGCCGCGCAGCGTGGTGGAACCTACTGGGACCCGTTGTCCACCTTCGGGTTTCTCGCCGGCCGTACCCGGAGCATCCGGTTCCTCACCCAGGTGCTGGTCCTCGGCTACCATCATCCCCTGGCCATCGCGAAACGGTACGGGACCCTGGACGCCATCAGTGGTGGCCGCGTCACTCTCGGTGTCGGAGTCGGTTCGCTGCGTGAGGAGTTCGAGCTCCTCGGCGTCGAGTTCGAGGGCCGGGGCGAACGTGCCGACGACGCCCTGCGCGCTCTCCGGGCGTCGCTGTCGGCATCCGAGCCGGAGTATGCGGGCACCCATTACCGGTTCGGAGGACTGATCGTCGAACCGTGCGCGATGCAGGAGCGTCTCCCGATCTGGGTGGGCGGGCGAACGCAGCGGTCGCTCCGCCGGGCAATCGATCTGGGAGATGGTTGGGTTCCTTTCGGGCTGAGTCGATCCCGGCTCCGGGAGATGCTCGAATCGGTCGAGGTGCCGGACCGCTTCGAGATCGTTCTCGGTGCCGGGCCACTCGATCCCGAGGATGCCGACCGCACGACCGTCGACCTGGAGAAGATCCACGCCGCCGGTGCCACGATCGTCGGCGTGACGATCCGGGCATCGTCGGCCGACCACTACATCAGCCAACTGCGACGACTCGCGGAGCTGGCCGGACTGGAGGGGCGATCACCGTGACGGTCGAACAGCGACTGGCGCAGCTCGAGGACACCGTGCGGCTTCTCGCCGACGAACGGGAGATCACGCGACTGGTCACCGCCTATGGGCCACTCGTGGACAGCGGGGACGCCGACGCGGTGGCCGCACTGTGGACACCGGACGGCATCTACGACGTCGACGGCCTCTTCATGCACGGCCGCGACGACATCGTCGCGATGGTCCGCTCCGATGCCCATCAGGGTCTCATCGCCCGTGGATGCACCCACCTCCAGGGCGCGGTCCACGTGAACGTCGAAGGCGACGAGGCGATCGCCGCGAGTCACTCACTCCTGGTCATCGCCGGTGACAAGGGTTTTCGCGTCGTCCGCGCGACCGCGCACCACTGGAGGTTCGTGCGCACCGATGCGGGCTGGAAGGTCGCACGGCGAACGAGTCGTGCTCTCGACGGGACCCCGGACGCGCACCGGCTTCTCAACCAGGGGGTGCACGGGACCGACGTCGGGGACCGAAACGTGCCCTGAGTGCTCAGGAACGCCCGATGTGTGACAGGAAGTCACGCGCGGCGCCGGCGGTGGGCTGTGGACCCGACAACCACACCGCGCGCAACGGACGCTCGAGGTCGAGATCGTCGACCGGGATGCGGATCAGCCGGCGGTCGAGGTCGTCGGCGACCGACAGATTGCTGAGCACCGCCGGGCCGGCACCCGCGATGACCGCCGCGCGAACAGATGCCGTCGTCGACAGTTCCAGCACCGGAGCGGTGACCTCGCGCGAGGGTCCCAGCGCTCGGGTCAGTGCGCGTTCGAAGAACTCGCGTGTGCCCGAACCCTCTTCGCGCGTCACCAGTGCGGTGTGGGCGAGGTCGGCGGCCACGATGCGACGGCGGACGCGTGTCCACGGATGACCGGGCGGCACGACGACGACCAGCTCGTCACGCGCGATCGTCCGGCTTCTGAGACCCGGTGCCACGCGAGGTCCTTCGACGAACCCGAGTTCGACCTCCCCGTCGCGCACCAGCGTGCAGACCTGGTCGGAGTTGGCGGCGGTGAACGACACCTTCGGCGCGGGGTCGTGCTGGGCCGCGAACGACACGAGCCATCGCGGAAGGAGATGCTCGGCGACGGTGAGACTCGCGGCCAGCCGCAGCTGATCGCGTCGTTCCAGGCGCAACGCGGAGAGTCCGGCATCGAATTCGCCTGCCAGTGTGAGCAATCGGTCCGCCCACTCGGCGACGAGCCGCCCGGCCTGAGTCGGTACCGATCCGCGCGGCGTTCGGGTCAGTAGTCCGACGCCGAGCTGGGTCTCCAACGCACGGATGCGTGCCGACACCGCCTGCTGGGTGATACCGAGTTCCGACGCCGCGGCATTGAGGCTGCCGGTGCTGACGACCGTCTGCAGGGTCTCCAGCGATGCGAGGTCGGGCATCCGGGGACTGAGCACCATCGACCGAGGGTACAACCGTTCGTGGTACCCCGGCTACAAGCCCGGTTTGTATCCTCTCAACGATTTGGGTGCTACCGGCCGTCGGGCATCGCCGGGATCGTGGTGGACATGACTACGATGACCGCGTCGGCGACCGGCATACCCGCCCGGACCACCTGGTTCCCGCCCAACTGGTTCGCGGCCGTGATGGGTACGGGGGTCATCGCGATCGCCGCGCACGGCCTGCCGTGGCAACCGGCCGGTCTGAGTGCCGTGGCCGTCGGGTTCTGGCTGCTGGCCGGCATCATCCTCGGAAGCGTGGTCGCGGCCACGATCGGCCACTGGAGGGCCGACCCGGACATCGCCCGCGGCCACCACGAGCACCACATCGTCGCGCATTTCTACGGTGCGGTGCCGATGGCGATCATGACCGTGGGGACCAGCACCCTCGTGGTGGGCGCCGGGATCGTCGGCCCCGACCTCGCCCTCGGCGTCGACATCGTGTGCTGGATCGTCGGCACGGTCGGCGGCGTGGTCACCGCGCTGGTCATCCCGTATCGCCACCTGATCCTCGGTCGCGCCGGCGTCGACGACGCTTTCGGCGGCTGGTTGATGCCGGTCGTGCCGCCGATGGTGTCGGCGTCGGCCGCGGCGATCCTGTCGGGTCAGCTCGACCCCGGGTGGACGCGGGACCTGGTACTCGGCATCGGATGCGCGATGTTCGGTCTGGCGGTGCTCGCCGCCACGCCCATCCTGGTCATGCTCGTCCGGCGGTTCCGCACCGGGGACCACGGCGTCGCACACATGGTGCCGACCTGGTGGATCGTGCTGGGCCCGCTCGGGCAGTCGGTCACGGCGGCCTGCCTGCTCGCGCATGCGGCGCAGCACGCAGTGCCCGCACCGGTCGCGGGTGCCATGCACGAGTTCGCGGTCGCTTACGGTCTGGCCGTCTGGGTGGCGGCAACGGCGTGGATCGGTGTCGCCACCCGGATCACCGTCCGCACGGCGCGCGCGGGGATGCCGTTCGCAATGACCTGGTGGTCGTTCACCTTCCCGGTGGGTACCTACGTGACCGGCTCTTCCGCGCTGATGCTCACCCTGGGCTGGACGGTGTTCGAGATCGCGGCGATCGCCGGGTTCTCGGTGCTGGTGGCCGCCTGGCTCGTCGTCGCCGCCCGGACCGCCAGAGGTGTCGTCTCCGGCGAACTCCTCCGCCTGCCGGGATAGTCCCGCGATCCGGGCGCTGTGTTGCGAGGCCGGTTGACGCCGCGAGGCGGGTTGACGTTGCGAGGACGGTTGACGCCTGCCGGGTACGACAGGATCATCGGAGACGCACCACCGGAAGGTCGCGCCCGGACACACCTGTGCCGAGCACCCAGCTACCGGAAGGAGTCCCCATGGCAGCCGCACAACCGTGGACCGAAGGAGAAGCGAACGACGCCGACGTCGTCGAGCAGACGATGCCGGCCGAGCCCGTCGACGAGGAGGCTCCCGCCGACTCCGAGTCCGAGTCCGAGTCCGAAGGGCCGGGCATCGCCATGGAAGCCAACGTCGCGGACGTCGTGGAACAAGCCACCGATGTCGGCCCCGACGACTCCGACGAATACCCGCCGGGCGATCGGTAGAGAACACACGCACAGAGCGCGCATCACCTCCACCGATCGCGCCGTGTCACATCCCGGCCGGCGGATGTCCCAAGCAGATCAGCGCGCCCATCGGGTCCTTGATCGCCGCGAGCGTCCCGTACGGGGGTGTCCTCACCGGGCATCAGGATCTCACCGCCGAGGGATTCGACCTGCTTGACCGTCGCCGCCACGTCGTCGACGGTGATGTAGATCTGCCAGAACGACGGCACCTCCTCGGGAAACAGCTTGGCGGCGTCCATGATCCCGGCGTAGGACTCCTCGCCGTAGAAGATCTGTCCGTAGTGGTCGGGCCCGATCGCGTCGGGGTCGCCGCCGGTGCCGACCTCCTCGATGCGCGCGCCGAGCACCGTCCGGTAGAAGTCGAGTGATCTGGCGTAGTCCTTGGACTGACACTCGAACCAGTACGGGGTGCCGTGATCCCCGTACTCGGAGTACCCCTTGTGCTGATTCGGTTGCCAGAAGCCGATGACCGCGCCCGCCGGATCGGTCGCCACCATCATCGTGCCCTCTTCGCCGATCGGCATCGGTGGGACCATGATGCTGCCGCCGGCCTGTTCGACGGCGTTCGCGGTGGCGTTCGCGTCCTCGCTGTGCAGGTACACCGACCAGATGTTCGGCGGTCCGGCCTCCTCCATCGCAGGACTCAATCCGGCGACCGGCTTCCCGTTCTTGGTGAAGTTCCGGTATCCGCCGAACTCCTCGCTGGGTTCCTCGGTCTCCCACCCGAAGATCTCCCCGTAGAACTGCTCGGCCTTCTCGGTGTCGCTGCTCATGAGGTCGAACCAGATCGGCGCCCCGGACGGGGCTGCGTACTCGGCCATGTTCTCGTGTCCCTTCGTTTGCCATGCGGAGTGTTGCTGAACGACTGAGGTGGAGACTCTCAGCGTCGCGCAATCTCATCGCTGCGACAGCGGGTTCGGGCGCTGACGGGAGACCGATATCGGGGCGTGATTTCGACACGGCGCCTCGCTGCGCTCGGTGCCGGCTCAATCAGCGGGGGAACGGCGCCTCGCTGCGCTCGGTGCCGGCTCAATCAGCGGGGGGAGCGGCTCGTGGCAGGCTCCTCGCCTACTCATTCAGCGGGGGTGGCGTTCCTCTGCCGGCCGAGTAGCGCCGACCGAGCGGAGCGAGGACGCCGCGTATCGAGGTCGCGCGGTGCCGGCTCGATCAGCGGGGTCGGGGGAGATGGCAACCTGGGTGGCATGACGACAGAACCGGGCATCGTCGCCAGACTTCGCGTTCTGGTGTGGCCTGCCGCCCTCGTCGGTGGACTCCTCCTGGTGCTGTTCGCACAGGTGGAGTGGGGAAGCACCGACGAGGGCGTGCAACCGTCCATCACCGGGCTCGGACGGGTGACCGTCCCGGGGGCGAGCGATGAGGACGTGGCCTTCTTCTTCTTCGAGGACAACACCGACCGGCCCGGTCTGAGCGTGGTCGTCCTCGGTGCGGTCATCGCAGTTGTCGCCGCGTTGGGGTGGTGGCGCGCACGTCTCCGTCCGGCGGCGATCGGTGTGATCGGCCTGGCCTCGGTCATCGCCGCGGTCGTCGGGATCCGGACGTTGGGTGATCCGGCCGCGCACCTGTTCTCCGACCGGGTCACCGAGGCCCTCGACCTCGAACTCCCGACGATGCAGCCCGGTTACGGACTGATCGGTGGTCGCGGTGCTGTTGCTCGTCGTCGTGGGGTTCGCGGTGGTGACCTCGGTGTGGCCCGGACGGTCGCCTGATGCCGACCGGGTCAGCCGAAACGACGAATCGTCTTGATGGGTCCCATGTCCTTGACCTTGGTGAAGCCGATGGGTTTGCCGGTGGTGTAGGCGTTGAACAGTCGGCCGCCACCGGCGTAGATGCCGACGTGTCCGGCGTCGCGGCCGAAGATGATGATGTCGCCGGGGGCGAGGGCGTTGAACGGGATCGCGTTGCCGACCTTCGCCTGTTGCTGGCTGGTCCGGGGCAGTTTGACGCCTGCGGTGTAGAACGCCCACTGCACCAGTCCGGAGCAGTCCCAGGAGTGCGGTCCGGTGCCACCCCAGCGGTACGGCTTGCCGATCTGGGTCATCGACGCGGCGAGCGCGGTCAAGCCGGTGGGGGTGGGTACGGGGAGGTAGATCGGCACCGATCCCGTCGAATCGCTGGAGCCGGAACTGGAACCCGCTGCTGCGGCCTTTCCGGCATCAGCGAACGGCGAGCCGGCGAACGGTGCCGCGACAGCCAACGCGGCGGAAAGAGCACCAGCACAGGTGACCCGCGTACAGCGGGTTCGCAAATCGGACATGATGATCAGATTGGCCGACCGGATGCCCGCGTGTCGCCGATAGTTCTCGACGTGTGATGAAGGTGTGACCGTTGTGATGCGTGGGATGAGTGTTAATCAATGTTCCACATGAGGCTCAAAAATGGCATGTCACCAATATCCGTCGGGATCGGTCGTAGGCGATTCGGCGGGAATGATTCCCTCCGCGACCCCATGATCGATACTCGCCGACAATCGGACGCAGGTCGGCATCATCGCACCCGGGAGCAGGGGTCCGTTCCCGTCGTCGCCGCCGGCACGCATCTGCTCGAGGCCGAGGCATCGGCTCCGGGCGTCGGCGTTCCACTGCACGCTCGTGTGAAACGAGCTGGTCTTCTTGACCAGCACGCACGCGTGGCAGGCGCGGCATTCGATCTCGCGCATGCCGCCCTGCAGGTAGTGCTCGCGATCGCGCTGTGTTGCCGCATGGACCCGGGCCGCCCGGTCAGGATCGTCGCCGAAATCGGGTGCCTTGGCCCAGTGTGCGCGTGCCGCGGCCCGGGTCATCGTCAGACCTGCGCCTTCTCCGAGGAGTCCGCGGCGCCGTCTGGCGATGTCTCGGTCCCTGCCTTGTCGGACTCGGCCTTCTCGGCTTCCTGACGCCGGAGGTTCTCCTGGATCTCGGCGTTCCAGCTCTCGAGCGCCTTCGAGGTGTCGATCTCGTACTCGAACCGGCCGGTCATCTCATCGGTGACGTCGGCCTTGTCGACGTAGAACTGCTCATACCAGCGTCGGAGCTGGTACACCGGGCCGTCTTCCTCGACGAGGAGCGGGTTGTCGATGCGGGTCTTGTTCTTCCAGATCTCCACGTCCTGCAGGAAGCCGACCTCGACGCCGGAGCTGATCTTGGTCGCCATCTTCGCCGCCTGCTCGGCGGTGAGTCCCTCGGGAACCTTCGCCATCACGCCGTACATCAGGACGAAAGAGTTCTCGTCGATCGGGTAATGGCAATTCGTCAGAATCGTCTCGACGGCGTAACCGCCGTAGTACTGGACCATCGGGTTCAGCATGTAAGACGGTCCGTAGTAGGCGGCGATCGATTCGAGCCGGCTGTCGCCGTAGTTGGTGCCGAGCGTGACATCAGGGCGCCCATGCGAATTCATGTACTGGGCGGCGATCTCGCCCTCGAAGACATTCTTGAAATAGTCCGGCAAAGCGAAATGCACGTAGTAGAAGTGCGCCATGTCGACGACGTTGTCGATGATCTCGCGACAGTTGGAGCCCTCGATGACGATCCGGTTCCACGTCCAGTCGGTCCACTCCTCGGAGCCGAACTCGGCCAGCTCGGGGATGATGACCTCGTCCGGCGGCGGGTTGCCCTCGGGGTCGTTGTAGACGAAGACCTGACCGTTGCGCACCATCGACGGCCACGACCGTGTCTTGGCCAGCTTGGGGTTGCGCTTGGCATACGGCACGCCGGCGCAGCGGCCGTTGCCCTTCCAGAGCCAACCGTGGAACGGGCACGCGACGTTGTCGCCGGAGAGCTTGCCCTGCGAGAGGTCACCGCCCATGTGACGGCAGAAGGCGTCGAGGATGTTCAGCTCACCCTTGGTGTCGACCCAGACGACGAGTTTGGTGCCGAAGACCTGGACGGAGTGGGGTTCGCCGTCGTCGTACTCGCTCTTCAGGCCCAGGCAATGCCACCCGCGGGCGAACCGGGTGGGCGGCGCGCCGGTGTCGATCTCCCGGATACCCACCTCGGTGTCGGGTGCAGATGACATAAGCCCTCTCCTGTCTGTGACTGGTGTCGCATCGAACCTCTGCTGCCAATACTAGAACACGTTTCAAAAACTTTGGACGGATCGTCCCCCAGATCGGCGATAGGTGCTGTACATGGGCATAAAGTCCCAGTGCTCGACAGAAATGAGAACGTGTTCTAATCTCGAACTCGATGAGTAAGCGGTCGGTACATCCGGCCGAGGGAGAGACAGGTAGGAGCAGGCGAGATGCCAGCACAACGGAGCGAAGCCGCCGAGCAGGTCCTGGAGAAGATCAACGCGCTGCTCCCGGAGATCGAACAGCGTGCACAGGCCACTGAAGATCTGCGTCGAATCCCCGACGAGACCGTGTCCAGCCTCGAGACGGCCGGGTTCTTCAGGCTGATGCAGCCCGAGCAGTGGGGTGGAGACCAGGTCGATCCGGTGACCTTCTACGAGGCCGTGCGACGCATCGCCTCGGCATGCGGGTCGACGGGTTGGGTGTCGGGCATCATCGGCATCCACAACTGGCACCTGGCGCTCTTCGACCAGCAGGCGCAGGAAGATGTCTGGGGCAAGGACACCAACGTCCGCATCTCGTCGTCGTACGCGCCGATGGGTATGGGTGAGGTCGTCGACGGCGGCTACAAGGTGAACGGGTCGTGGGCCTGGTCGTCGGGCTGCGACACCGCCGACTGGGTGTTCGTCGGCGGTCCGGTCATCAAGAACGGCAAGCCGGTCGACTTCGTCAGCTTCCTGATCCCGCGCGAGGACTACACGATCAAGGACGTGTGGAACGTCGTCGGTCTGCGCGGCACCGGGTCCAACACCATCGAGGTCAAGGACGTCTTCGTGCCCCGCCACCGCATGCTCAGCATGCGCACGATGTCGATGGGGCAGAGCCCGGGCCTCGAGCAGAACACCGCGCCGGTATACAAGATGCCCTGGGGCACAATCCATCCGAGTACCATCGCGACGCCGATCGTCGGCATGGCCTATGGCGCCTACCATGCTCACGTCGAACATCAGGGGAAGCGTGTCCGCGCCGCCTACGCCGGGGAGAAGGCCAAGGACGATCCGTTCGCCAAGGTCCGGATCGCCGAGGCCGCCAGCGACATCGACGCCGCATGGCGACAGCTGTCGGGCAACCTGCAGGCCGAGTACGACCTGATCCTCGCCGGTGAGGAGATCCCGATGGAACTGCGTCTGTCGGCCCGTCGCGACCAGGTGCGCGCCACCGGTCGGGCGATCTCCGCCATCGACCGTCTCTTCGAGAACTCGGGCGCCCATGCGCTGGAGAACGGGACCCCGATCCAGCGCTTCTGGCGGGACGCCCACGCCGGCCGCGTGCACGCCGCCAATGACCCGGAACGCGCCTACGTCGCATACGGCAACGGCGAGTTCGGGATTCCCATCGGCGACACGATGGTATAGGCATTCCGTTCGTGACGCGACGAGACAACAGGAGTCGAGCAGATGAGTGACAGTCCGATCCGTTCATTGGGATACATGAGGATCGAGGCGACCGACGTCGAGGCGTGGCGCACCTACGGTCTCAAGGTCCTCGGCATGATCGAGGGCTCCGGACTGACCGAGGGCGCGCTCTACCTGCGGATGGACGATTTCCCCGCCCGCCTGGTCATCGTGCCCGCCGAGCACGACCGCCTGTCCTGTGCAGGTTGGGAGGTCGCGAATGCCGCTGCGCTACAGGAGGTCCGCGACCGGCTGGCCGCCGCGCACGTCGTCTTCCGCGAGGGCAAGGACGAGGAGATCGCCGATCGTCGCGTCGCCGAGATGATCGTGTTCGACGATCCTGCCGGCAACACCCTCGAGGTATTCCACGGGGCCGCGCTCGAGCACCGTCGCATCGTCAGCCCGTACGGCCACCGTTTCGTCACCGAGGAGCAGGGGCTCGGCCACGTCGTCCTCACCTGTGAGGACGACAAGGCGGCTCTCGAGTTCTACCGAGACGTATTGGGATTCAAGCTCCGCGACTCGATGCGGCTGCCCCCGCAGGTCGTCGGACGCGAAGAGGGCGACGAGGTGCCGTGGCTGCGCTTCCTCGGCTGTAACCCGCGTCATCACTCCCTGGCGTTCCTGCCGATCCCCAACAGCACCGGCATCGTCCACCTGATGGTGGAGGTCGAGAACTCCGACGACGTGGGGCTCTGTCTCGACCGCGCACTGCGCAAGAAGGTGCCGATGTCGGCGACGCTCGGCCGGCACGTCAACGACCTGATGCTCTCCTTCTACATGAAGACGCCGGGCGGTTTCGACGTCGAGTTCGGTTGCGAGGGAAGAATGGTCAACGACGATGAGTGGATCGCACGCGAGAGCACCGCGGTCAGTCTCTGGGGGCATGACTTCAGCGTCGGGTTCAAGAACTGACATGGCCCAGACGCCATACGGGTCGGCGGAGTTCGACTCCCGGCAGTTCCGTACCGCGATGGGGCAGTTCTGCACCGGTGTCACGGTCATCACGACACTCGACGACGACGGCAAACCGGTCGGGTTCGCCTGCCAGTCGTTCGCTGCGCTGTCCCTCGACCCGCCACTCGTGCTGTTCTGCCCGATGAAGACCTCGCGGAGCTGGAAGGTCATCGAACGAACCGGCAAGTTCTGCGTCAACGTGTTGTCCAACCGGCAGCAGGACGTGAGCGCGGCCTTCGGCGCCCCGGGTGACGACAAGTTCGCCAACATCATCTGGGACCCGTCACCGGCCGGTCTGCCGGTCATCCGGCATGGACTGACCTGGGTGGAGTGCGACGTCGAACGGGTGACCGACGGCGGCGATCACCACATCGTCATCGGCCGTGCGCTCACGCTCGGAGAGGTGTTGCAGGACAAGCCGTTGCTCTTCTATCGGGGCGGCTACCTGTCGACGGAGCACCCGCGGGTGACACCGGCGCAGGCCGAACTGGAGAACTTCCTCACGTGGACGGGCGGAGACACCTGGCTATGAGCTCGCGAGAGATCGCAGTACCGCACGACATCACGAAACCCCTCACCGATTCGATCGCAGCGGCCGAGAAGCTGATCGCCTCCGCGGAGTTCGCGGAGACCGAGCAGGATCTCGCCGAGGGCTACGACTATCTCGCGGGCAGCATCGCCGCGATCATCCAGCTGGTCCGCGGGCGGTCCCTGTCGCATCCGAACTTCGTGACCTCGACCGGACCGTCGACCAAGATGGGCCTGGACAACCCGGACACGCTCTATTACCACGCGGATGTCGAGCCGACCGGGACCTATCTGGTCCGCGGACGCCGGGGTACCACAACCGATCTCAGCTTCCAGGTCCTGCGCGGCGACTACACGCCGTCCGCGGTGCCCGGCGGGGAGGACGCCTTCGACGACCGTCGCCTGACCATCGCCGACGACGGCACGTTCGAGCTGACCTTCGGTCCGGCGATTCCCGACCCGCCCGACAACTATCTCGCCCTCGGCGAGGGGGCGTCGATGCTGGCGGTCCGCGAAGTGTATTCCGACTGGACCGAGCGCAAGGGCTCGATCACGATCGAACGTGTCGACACGGTCGGGACCGCGCCGGAAGAGGCCGATCTCGCCCGCGTCGCACGCCGGTACGCGACCGCGGGAAAGATGCTGACCGCTCGCATCAACACCTGGTTCAATTTTCCCAAGTGGTTCTACCTCGACGAACCGGTCAACACCTTCACCCCGCCTCGCCAGACCCCGGGCGGGTTGAGCACTCAGTTCTCCTCGGTGGGCCACTACCGGTTGGGTCCCGACGAGGCGATGGTGATCTCCATCCCGAAATCCGATGCGCCCTATCAGGGATTCCAGCTCGGCAGTATGTGGTACATCTCGCTCGACTACGTCAACCACCAGACGAGCCTCAATTCCGCACAGGCGCAGGTCGATCCGGACGGCGTGATCCGGATGGTCGTGTCCCACCGCGATCCCGGTGTCGCCAACTGGATCGAGACGACCGGCCGTCAGCAGGGCATCCTCCAGTTCCGCTGGCAGCGCAGCGACTCGCCGATCGGACCGGACCTCGGACCGAGCGCGACGGTCGTCGGCATCGACGAGGTGGCCGCGCACCTGCCGCACCTCGAACACAACAAGATCGATCAGGCCGGATGGTCCGAGCGGATCGCGGCACGGCAACGCGCATTCGCCGAGAGGATGCTGGGATGAGTGCTGGAGCAGGCCTTCTCGACGGCAAGGTGGTCGTCGTCTCGGGTGTGGGTCCGGGGCTGGGGCGTTCGATCTGTCATCGCGCCGCCGCCGAGGGTGCGCGGGTGGTGCTCGCCGCACGTACCGAATCACGGTTGAATGAGGTTGCCGCGGAGATCGATGCCGCGGGAGGCACGAGCCTCGTCGTTCCCACCGACATCACCGACGACACCGGCGTCGACAACTTGGTGGCCACCACGCTCGCCGAGTTCGGCCGGGTGGACGTCCTGGTCAACAACGCCTTCGCCCTGCCGTCGATGAAGCCGCTGGGCCGCACGGACTTCGACCAGATCACCAACAGCATCGAGGTGACGGTCGTCGGGACGCTGCGGGTCATCAAGTCGTTCACCGATGCGCTCGCCGAGTCGGACGGGTCGATCGTGAACATCAACTCGATGGTCATCCGGCACTCTGAACCGCGCTACGGCAGCTACAAGATCGCCAAGTCGGCCCTGCTCGCCATGTCGCAGACGCTGGCGTCGGAGCTGGGGGAGCGGGGTGTTCGCATCAATTCGGTGGCGCCGGGCTACATCTGGGACGACCAGCTCAAGTGGTACTTCGGCGAGGTTGCCAAGAAGTACGGGATCACCCCCGAACAGGTCTACGAGCAGACCGCGTCGAAATCGGATCTCAAACGACTGCCCGAGCCGGATGAGATCGCCGATGCCGTCATGTTTCTCGCCTCGCCGATGGCGCGGGCGATCACCGGGCACACCCTGGACGTGAATTGCGGTGAATACCATGACTAGTGCGCAGCGGACCGACGTCGGGACCATCGAAGACCTGCACGCGTCGGCCACCCGTGCGACCGGTCTCGAGGACTTCGGCGACACCGACTACCTCGAGCCGCTGGGGATCGATCCTGCTCGACTCCTACCGTTCCGAGGCCGGGCTGACCGAGCTGGGCAGCAAGATGTTCCGCTTCTTCCTGAAGGGGGCGCTCGTCGCACGCCTGCTGAGCGAGGCGTCGTGGAAGGCGAACCCGGAACACGCCGACGTCGAGATCACCCGGCCGATCTTCGTGACCGGCCTCCCGCGTACGGGAACGACTGCCCTGCACCGGCTCCTGGCCGCGGACCCGGATCACCAGGGGCTCGAGATGTGGCTCGCGGAGTTCCCGCAGCCGCGGCCTCCCCGCGACACGTGGGCCGACAACCCCGTGTACCAACAGATCCAGGCCGGTTTCGAGCAGCACCACGTCGAGAACCCGGAGTTCATGGGCCTGCACTACATGGACGCGGGCGAGGTCGAGGAATGCTGGCAGCTCTTGCGGCAGAGCGTCACCTCGATCTCCTACGAGTCGCTCGCCCACATCCCGACCTACTCGCGCTGGCTCGCCCAGCAGGACTGGACGCCGGCGTACCTGCGCCATCGCAAGAACCTGCAGCTGATCGGCCTCAACGACCCGGGCAAGCGGTGGGTGCTCAAGAACCCGAGCCACCTGTTCGCGCTCGACGCACTGATGGCCGCCTACCCGGATGCGCTGGTGATCCAGACCCATCGCGCGCCCAGCACCATCATCGCGTCGATGTGCAGTCTCGCCGAGCACGCCACCCCCGGCTGGTCGACGACCTTCATCGGCGACCAGATCGGCCGCGACCAGCTCGAACTGTGGTCACGGGGGCTGCGTGAGTTCTCCCGCGCCCGTGCGAAATACGATCCCGCACAGTTCCTCGACATTGACTTCGCCGACCTCCGCTCGGACCCGATGGGCACCGTCGAACGCGTCTACGCGGCTCTCGACACCCCCATGTCCGACGCGGCCCGCGTCGCGGTGACCGCACTCGACGAGGAGAGCAAAGCCGGGGCCCGGAAACCGCAGCACCGCTACCAGCTCGCCGACTACGGGCTCGACGAGGCGATGGTCGAGGCGGCGTTCGGCGAGTAGCGGACCGTTCCCGCGGGCGAATGCCGCGCGCGGGAGACCGGACCCGATCTACAGTGCAACCCATGGCCGCACCGGAGAGTCGGAAGTCGGAAGAAGGTCTGAGCCGGCTGATCGCGTTCGCGGACGCGGTGGTGGCCATCGCGCTGACGCTGCTGGTGCTCCCGTTGGTCGACATCGCGAATGACCTGCCGGAGGAGACCTCGATCGGCGAGGTGGTGTCGGATCACTCCCTCGAGCTGACGAGCTTCTTCATCAGCTTCGTGGTCATCTGGATCCTCTGGCGCCAACACCATCAGACGATGGAGTACTTCCGCGCCTACGACCGGGTTCTGGTCAACCTCACCTTCGTCTGGCTCTGGCTGCTCACCATCGTGGTCCTGCCGTTCGCCACGGCGATGGTCGACGACAGCCGGGTGGAGTGGGCGACCGTGCTCTACATCGGCGTACTCGCGATCTCGGTGGCCGCGCTCGTCGCGATCGGGCAGTGGGGGCATCGGCATCGGGATCTGCTCGTCGACGACGAGGCCACCGATCGCTGGACGAGGTCGTCGGGTGGCTGGGGAACCCTGCTGGCGCTCGCGGTCGCGTTGGCCATCGCCCTCGTGTACCCGAAGAGCGGGAACTGGCCGCTCCTGTTGCTCGTCCTCACCGACCCCATCGAGAGGTTGCTGTCGCGCGTGCGCAACCCCCACTGAGAGCCGTTACCGAAGGCCCGCTGCCGCTTCGGCGACCGCGGTGTGCGGGGCACCCAGCAGCTGTGACGACGCCTGGGCGCGCTTGAAGTACAGCTGGATGTCGTGCTCCCAGGTGATGCCGATGCCGCCGTGCAACTGGATGGCCTCGCCGGCGATTCGCCGGTAGGCATCCGAGCAGTACACGTGAGCGGCGAGTGCGAGTTCCGCCGCGTCAGGATCCTCGACGGCGACCGCGGCCACCGCTGCACGTGAGATCGAGCGTGCGGTCTCGACGAGCACATACATGTCGGCCATGCGGTGCTTGAGCGCCTGGAACGAGCCGATGGTGCGTCCGAACTGCTTGCGGGACTTGGTGTACTCGACGGTGAGGTCGAGCGCGCGCTGGGCGCCGCCGACCTGCTCGGCCGAGAGCAACGACCAACCCAGTGTCCGCAGACTGTCGGCCAGGTCCGACGGCGTCGGGATCACGGTGGACGCGACCTCGTCGAACCGCACCGAGGACAACGCGCGCGTCGGATCGAGAAGAGTCAACGGCGACACCGTGACACCGGCGGCATCAGCCGCGACGGAATGGAGGGTCACGTGCTCACCCGGTCCCGACGCCAGCACGAGGAGCGTGTCCGCGGATTCGGCATCGACGACGTAGTGCGCGGTGCCCGACAGCAATCCGGCGTCCGCGTGCACGCCCGGGGTGTTCCATCCGCGTTCACCGGCCCAGCACAACGCGGCTGTCTGCTCACCTGAGGCCAGTGTGGGAAGGAGGTGTGACGCGATGTCGTCGTCCTGCGCCAGCAGGATCGCGCCGGTCGCCAGCACCGACGACCCGAAGACGGGCACCGGACTGAGCGCCGCACCGAGTTCCTCCAGCACGGCGGCCAGTTCGATCCACGACGCCCCGGCACCGCCGGCGTCCTCCGGTATGGGAAGCGCCGCCACGCCGATCTCGGCGCACAGCGTCTGCCATAGTCCGGCGTCGATGCGTTCGGCCGAGGCCATCGCGGTCCGGACCGACGCGGCGTCTCCCCGGCGACGGAGCAGATCACGGACGGCTTCGGCCAGCGCTTCGCGTTCCTCGGCCGAGATCGACAGGTCGGCGGTCACAGTGTCTCCAGGATGCGTCGACGATGGACGGCGGGCGAACCCCAGGCGGACAGGAGTGCTCGCGTCTTGGTGATGTACAGGGAGATGTCGTGTTCGGCGGTGTAACCGATCGCCCCGAGTACCTGAAGGGAGCGCCGGGCCGACAGGTGGGCGGCGTCGGCGGCCGCGACCTTCGCCGCCGACACATCCCGCGACACATTCGTCTCCTCGGGTACCTGACCGTCGATTCCCAGTGCCGCGGCATGAACCAGGGGACGGGCCATCTCGAGGGCGATGGCGACATCGGCCAGGTGGTGCTTCACCGCCTGGAAGGAGCCGATCGGCCGGCCGAACTGCTTGCGGGACTGTGCATATTCGCTCGCGAGGCCGAGCATCGCCTGGCCGAGACCGAGGAGTTCGGCCGCGGTGGCCAGTGCCCCCGCGTCGACGGCGTCGGACGGGTCGACCCCCGACGCCAGGGTCTTGTCCGGTGCGACCCGCGACAGCGTGCGGGTGGTGTCCACGGACGGCTCGGTGCTCAGCACGGTGGCCGTCGAGAGGACACCGTCGGAGACGACGTAGACGTCGGCGGACTCGACGTCGGGCGCGAGCGGTTGCAGCGGGGCGATGGCACAGGTCGCCAGCCGGCCCTCGGCGAGACCGTTGAGCGGGCCGGTCACGTCCGCGTCACGCAGCAGGATCGGGAGGACGGCAACGCTTTCCACGATAGGTCCGGGTGCGCAATGGCGTCCGAGCTGCTCGACCGCGACGACCATCTCGACGGCGCCGGCGCTGCTGCCCCCGTGCGACTCGTCGATGAGCAGGCCGCAGACCCCGGCGTCGGCGAGCTGGGAGTAGACCTTGGCGACGGCCGTTCGGTCACCGGCCGCCCAGGCGCGGGCGGCAGCGGGCATGTCGGCCTTGCCGAGCATGGCGTCGACGGTGGCGGCGAGATCCGTGTGGATGTCGGAGAGTTGGAAGTCCATGGGGTATCAGCGATCTCCACGAGGAAGGCCGAGGAGTCGCTCGGCGATGACATTGCGCTGGATCTCGTTGGTGCCGGCATAGATCGGACCGGACAGGGAGAAGAGGTAGCCGTCCATCCAGGCGTCGTCGAGCTCGGCATCCGGTCCCTGCAGGTCGAGAGCGGTCTCGTGGGCGGCGATGTCCCACTGTGACCAGAACACCTTGTTGATCGAGGACTCCATGCCGAGTTGTCCGCCGGCGGCGAGACGGCTCACCGTCTGGTACGTCGACAACTCGTAGGCCCGGGAGCCGATCCAGGCATCGGCGACTCGCGAGTCGGTGTTGGCCGTCGAGGGGACCTCGTCCCGCTTCGACCGCCACAGCTCCACGAGCCGATCGGTGGTGGCGAGGAAGCGACCAGGAGCACGCAGCGAGAGTCCGCGTTCGTTGGCCGCGGTGCTCATGGCGACCCGCCAGCCGTTGTCGACCTCGCCGATGACACCGGACTCGCCGGGATCGGCCGGATCGTCGGGCACGAAGACGTTCTCCAGGAACAGTTCCGCGAACCCGGCTTCGCCGTCGAGTTGCGCGATGGGGCGGACGGTGACGCCCTCGGCACGCAGGTCGAACATGAAGTAGGTCAGGCCCTTGTGTCGCTGGGCTTCCTTGTCGGTGCGGAACAGTCCGAATGCCCGGTCGGCGAAGCTCGACCGTGAACTCCAGGTCTTCTGACCGTTCAGCAGCCAGCCGCCGTCGGTGCGCACCGCCGTCGAACGGAGCGACGCGAGGTCGCTGCCGGCCTCCGGTTCGCTCCACGCCTGACCCCAGATGTCGTCACCGCGAGCCATCCTCGGCAGAATGCGGTCCAGCTGTGCCGGGCTCGCGTGTTCGAACAGCGTCGGTGCGAGCAGGAAGATGCCGTTCTGGCTGACCCGGCCCGGTGCACCCGACCGGTAGTACTCCTCTTCGAAGATCACCCAGTGGAGGAGCGGGGCGTCGCGTCCGCCGTATTCCTCGGGCCAGCTGACGACCGACATGCGGTCGGCTGCCATCGTGCGTTCCCATTCGCGGTGGGCTTCGAACCCCTCCGCGGTGTCCATGGACGGAAGTGGTTCGCGCGGAACGTGTTCGGTCAGCCAGGAGCGGACATCGGACCGGAACTGCTGGGCCGTGTCGTCGAACAGAAGGTCCATGTCAGCTATCCGATCCCGACGCCGCGTTCGCTGTCGACCCCGCGGCCTTCATCGACTTGGCGTCCATCCCGCCCAGCGAATCGCCGCCCGACGCCTCGGCGTTGGCCGAGTGGGCGAAGTGGTGCCAGCCGAAGACCGAGTCCATCGAATTGCGCAGACCCATCTGGTCCTCGCAGATGTTGACGGCCTTCTTGCTGAGGAAGAGGCCCTGCATCGGCATCGCGACCGCCTTCTCGGCGATCTCGTTCACCTTGGACTCGAGCTGATCCCGCGGCGTGACGTGATTGACCATGCCCCAGTCGGCGGCCTGCGTGGCGGTGAAGCGCTCACCGGTGAACAGGATCTCCTTGGCACGGCGGGTACCGAGGGCGTACGCGTGCGCGAAGTACTCGACGCCCGGAATGCCCATGCGCGCAACCGGGTCGGAGAAGAACGCGTCGTCGGAGGCGACGATGAAGTCACAGATCCAGGCCAGCATCAGGCCACCCGCGATACACGCCCCGTGGACCTGCGCGATGAGCGGCTTGGGGATGTCACGCCAGCGGCGGCACATCCCCATGTACACCTCCATCTCGCGGGCGAGACGCTGATCGGCGCCGGTCTTGTCGGTGTGATCCCAGTGCAGGACGGCGGCGTTCTCGTAGTAGGTGTCGAAGTCGCGCTCGGGGGTGCCGATGTCGTGCCCGGCCGAGAAGTGTTTGCCGTTGGCACGCAGGACGATCACCTTCACGGCCGTGTCCTCGACGGCCTTGCGGAAGGCGGCGTCGAGCGAATACGTCATGACCGAGTTCTGTGCATTGCGGTACTCGGGACGATTCAGGGTCACGTACGCGACGGCACCTTCGGGACCGCCGACCTCATAGGCGACCGGAGTGGTGTCCGGGCCGAGGTCATCGGGTCCGAGTGCGGGCGGGATGGCGGCATCACTCATGTCCACGAGCGTAACCTAGCAAGTGCTTGGTTGGTAGTGGGGGAGGCTGCGTCGCATCCGAAGGATCAGGGAACGACGATGGTCCCGCGGCAACTGGTGGACGGCACGCTCCACAGGGCGTTGCTGTTGACCGCGCTGAACGTGACGTCGACCCGGCCCCGGCCGATCTGCGATACGGGGATGACGAAGTAGTGGACACCCTGATAGGGCGGGCGGACGCGGGTGTTGCTGAGCTTCGATCCACGCTTGCCGGTGGACTGGTTGTGCCAGTCCATCCGCAACGACGACTGGTAGCCGCCGGGGAAGTAGCTCGGGAAGTCGGCCGCGATGTAGGCGTTCCCGGCGTAGGTGTCGACGATGGCGCGGCGGACCATGAACGGGAGGTCGATGACGTTCGGGCTGGGCCCGATGCAGGTGGAGACCGGGAACTCACGGGACGCTGCGGCCTCGCCCGTGCCGGACAGTCCGAGGCCTGCGGCGGCGGCCAGCGCCAGGGCTGCCGCGGCCAGCCTGGTGAACGTCGTCGTCCGTGCCATCTTCGATCTCCTCGCGTGTCGGCGGCGGTCGGTCGTCGATCCGACTCCTGGCGATTTTCGCTAAGGGGGCGGATTTTCGTCACGTTCTTCGCGAATCGGGGACGGGCGATGGTGGAGTCCCCCGAAACATCTAGATAACGAATATCTAGACGTAGACTAATCTGCGATGTGCAGAAATCCGGCGCGCCAGGCCCCGGAGTGGTGGACGGAGGTCGAGTGGTATCCGATGACAGACCTGTGGGTGCGGCGATAGTCGGCACCGGTTGGGGCCTGCTCACTCACGCGCCGGCGATGCGGGACGCCGGGATCGACGTCCGCTGGCTGGTCGGCCGTGATCGGGAACGTGCGGAGGAGCGGGCGGCAGCGGCCGGGGTGCACCGCGCCACCGTCGACCTCGACGAGGTGCTCGACGACCCCGCTGTGGACCTGGTCGTGGTGGCAACCCCTCCGGACACTCACGCCCCGCTCGTGATCCGGGCGGCCGAAGCCGGACGGCACGTGATGTGCGAGAAGCCTTTTGCACACTCGCTCGACGATGCGAAGCGGATGCGTGACGCCGTGCGTGCGGCCGGTGTGCTCGGCGTGGTCGGCCACGAGTTCCGTTTCCTCGGCGACCGGATCGCGACGCGCGAGGCGGTCGGATCGGGGCTGATCGGTGCACCGAAGCTGTTCACCCACACCCGGTTGAGCAGCACCCTCGCCGGGGTCGGCGCCACGGTCCCGGGGTGGTTCGGTGAGCGGGCCGCGTTCGGTGGATGGTTCAACGCAGAGGTGCAACACCTCATCGACGAGATCCGCGGGCTGCTCGGGGAGTTGGCCTCTGTGACGGTTCTCGAGCAGCAGGTGACCGAACGGAACTGGGATGTCGGGGACACGTTCGCGGCGCAGTTCGTGACCTGTGCCGGGGCCGTCGGGACCATCCTCAGCTCCGTGGGGACCGCGGGTTCCGGCCTGAGCGTTCAGCGGATCAGCGGAACAAATGGCTGCATATGGACCGACCCGGACGGGTCGATCGTCGTCGATGACGGTTCGGGCCGGCGGGTCCTGGCCGCTGCGGCACCCCGCGACGCTGCTGCCACCGATCCCACGATCACCGATCTGGTGTCGACCAACACGCTGTCCCGTGCCCTCTCCGGTGCCTCGGGGATGCTCCGCGAACCCACGCGCGTGATGTACGAGGCTGTGCGGCAGCGCATTCTGTCCGGTGGCAACGACCCTGCCGCGGCCGGGCCGGCGATGTTCGACGACGGGGTCGCCAACACGGCGGTGCACATGGCGATGCTCCGTTCGATGCGCTCCGGTGGGACCGAACGCATCGAGACGGTGTGATCGTCGACCGGCCGGCACCGCCGGCCGGTCGTCAGGCCGTGACCGGACTCGCCAGAGCGGTCATGGCGGCCGCGTCGACCAGCTTGACCCGCGGTCGTCCCGCGGCCTTGCCCGCCGCCCGTTCGGTCGCGTCGATGCGCTTCCATCCCTCCAGGTCGATCGGGTGGCCGCCGCGGTCGGCGACGAGGGATTCGATGTCGTCGCGTGAGGCGAACGGTTCGGGCAGCTTCCCCCCGACCACGTCGTCGAGGAACGCCGATGCCGTCTCCTGGCCGCAGGCCCGGTTCCGTCCGATGCCGCCGGTGGCACCCCGCTTGATCCAGCCGGTGACGTACAGACCGGGGATGACCGCGCCGTCGGCGTCGGTGACTCGGCCGGCTTCGTTGGGGACCACCGAACGGTCGGGGTCGAACGGCAGACCGTCGACGGGGACGCAGCGGTAGCCGATCGAGCGCAACACCAGCCCGGTGGCGAGTTCGGTGACCGTGTCGGTGGGCGTCACCGTCGTACCGTCCGCGGCGTACTGGTTCTTTCGGACTCGAATGCCGGAAACCCTTCCCTCGCCGACGATCTCGACGGGGTCGGCGAGGAAGCGGAGCACGATCCGACGACGGCCGGGGACCCGCGGACGTGCGGAGAACTCCTGCGCGAGACGGATCTTGGTGGCCACGGTGGAATCGAGCGTGCCGGCGGCGAGCTGCGCCTCGGTGGTCGCGTCGAGTACCAGTTCCTCCGGATCGATGACCACGTCGACACCGTCGATGGAGCCCAGCGCCAGGAACTCGCTGTTGGTGAACGCCGCGTGTGCGATACCACGCCGCGCCAGCACCACCACCTCGGTGATGGACGACGACCTCAGTTGCTCCAGTGCGTGATCGGCGATGTCGGTGGTGGCCAGCACCTCGGGTGCCGTGACCAGGATGCGGGCGACGTCGAGTGCGACATTGCCGTTGCCGATCACCACGGCGCGGTCGCCGGACAGGTCGTGGGTCGCGCCGGCGTGGTCGGGATGTCCGTTGTACCAGCCGACGAAGTCGGTTGCCGACGCTGATCCGGGGAGATCCTCACCCGCGATCGAGAGCCGACGATCGTGCGCGGCTCCGACCGCATAGATCACCCCGTGGTAGCGCGCGGCGAGTTCCTCGTGCCGGATGTGTTGCCCCACGGTCACGTTGAGCAGGTAACGGAAGTTCTTCTTGGCCGCGACGCGGTCGAAGTTCTTCTCGACGCCTTTGGTCAGCGCATGATCGGGTGCGACCCCCGCACGCACGAGGCCGTGGGGTGTGGGCAGGCGATCGAACATGTCGACGGAGATCCGCGCCGTGCGGACGAGCTGCTCGGCGGCATACAGGCCCGCGGGTCCGGCGCCGACGATCGCCACGTGCAGGTCACCCGGGGGCAGCTTCGGTTGCCGTGGGCTGTCGACCAGCCCTCCCTCGACGTCGTGATCGCGGAATTAGTCCGCGTTGATCCGCAGGTAGGGCTCGTCGGCGGGCTGTAGGGATTCCTCCGGCAGGATCGCGTCCACCGGACATTCGTCGACGCAGGCACCACAGTCGATGCAGGTGTCCGGATCGATGTACAGGGATTCCGCGGTGAAGAAGTCGGGATCGGCGGGCGTCGGGTGGATGCAGTTGACCGGGCACACGCTCACGCACGATGCGTCGTTGCAGCAGGGTCTGGTGATCACGTCGGGCATCTGGAGGCTCGTTTCTACGCGTCGCCGACGGACTGTCGCATCGCGGTCAGAGCGGCGCGCAGCTGTTCGACGTCTTGATCGGTGCCGCCGTGCATGCCGAACTCGTCGGCGGTGAGTGCACTGGTGACCGCGCGCGCGGCGTCGCGTCCCTTGTCCGTGATGGTCACGCAGGTGGCGCGGCGGTCGGTCGGGTGGGGGCTCCGCTCCAGCAGGTCCCTGGACTCGAGGCGGTCGGTGGCGAGGGTCTCGGTGGTCGCGTGGACCAGGAGGTTGCGTGCGAGCGCGGAGATCAGGCGGGTGCCGGTCTCGGACAGGAGAAGCGTCATGAGCAGGAGGTAGTCCGTCATGTTGAGGCCGTGTGCCTTCAGCTTCACGTCCACCGCATCGGCGACGATCCGTTGGTAACGCAACAGCGACGTCAGGGTCAGGAAACGCCTCTCATCGCCGTCGAGGGCCTGCTGATCCCAGAAATGGGCAGCCCAATCGACCGGGTCGGAGATGACGTCGGGGGTTCTGTCGTCGATCGACATGGAGCCTCCTCGGCGATCGGGGTGACGCGCGGGACCTGCCGTGAGGCAGGAGGAGGCGCGGGGATGGACCACGGAACTTCTCTAGTTATAAATAATAGAGACGTAGTGTACATCACGATCGGGCCGAATCGAGTCGTGAGATTCAGTGGAGATGCGCCGAAATCCCACGTGCCGCGTCACGGGTGGCCTCGGCCAGTTCGCGTAGTTCGTCGGCTCGAAGCGCGGTGTTGGGGCAGGTCACGATTGCCGCGGTGACGTGATCGGCGGCGTCGAAGACGGGTGCGCCGACGGTGACCACGGGCACCTCGGCGCCGGCGGCGGCGAACGCGTCGAGTTCGTCGGGTAGATAATCGATGACCGACAGTTCGGTCAGCAGGTCGTCGACCCGGGCCCGCAGGCTGTCGGAGACGGTGTCCAGCGAGCCGAGCGCATCGATGATCGCCCCGTGGTCGGCGGTCATCCGTTCGATCGAGTACCCGCGTTCGGCCACGGCGTCGAGGGCGAGCCGGAGGCGAGTGCGGCTCGACTCGGGCGCGCGCGCGATCCAGGCCGCCTGTGCCTGCGCGGAATCCCACGCGATGAACTCCCGGCTGATGGGTGGGCGCAGGCGGATGCGGGCGCCGTCGCGCAACCACGGATGCAGTCCGGCGTCGGGCGTGAGATGCGGCGGAAAGGCGTGCGCGGCGAGGGTCACGACGTCGGGTGCGGTGCGGCGCGCGACGAAGCACGGGACATCGAACCGTGCGCACAGCTCCCGCACCGTGAGTGTGGCCCACCGCAAGAGATGGTCGGCGCCGCCCAGGTTGCGGGCGAGCATGGCGAAGGCCGGGCCGATGGCGAAGGTGCCGGCCGCTTGATCCCGGATCAGCCAGCCGTGTTCGACGAGTTGGGAGACGATGGCGTGGGCGGTCGCGCGCGACAATGAGGTGCGGCGCACGATCTCGGCGAGGGTGAGTGCGGGCTGGTTCGCCTCCGCGAGCAGTTCGACGATCGCCACCACGCGTGCGGTCGGTGGCGACCCGGCGCGTGCCGGTTGACGCGCCTCGGAGAAGTCGCCTACCGTCGATGTCACATTATCAACACTTAGTGTCGAATATTCGACATGTCAAGGGGGTTGCGCACTGTGGCGAGCACGACCGACACGCCCGACCGGATGGAACGTCACGGGTACGAGTTGTCCCACCTGGCCGCGTTGGAGGCCGAGGCGGTCCACATCATCCGGGAGGTTGCGGCCACCTTCGAGCGCCCGGCCCTGCTGTTCTCGGGCGGCAAGGACTCGGTGGTGATGTTCCACCTCGCACGCAAGGCGTTCTGGCCGGCGCCGGTCCCGTTCCCGCTCATGCATGTCGACACCGGACACAACTTCGACGAGGTGATCCGGTTCCGTGATCGCGTGGTCGCCGAGACCGGCGTCCGGCTGATCGTCAGCTCCGTGCAGGACGACATCGACGCCGGACGGGTCGTCGAGCAGACCGGGCCGGGCGCGAGCCGGAACCGCCTGCAGACCACGGCGCTGCTGCGCGGGATCACCGAGAACCGCTTCGACGCCGTATTCGGTGGAGCTCGGCGCGACGAGGAGAAGGCTCGCGCGAAGGAACGGGTCTTCAGCTTCCGAGACGAGTTCGGCGCGTGGAACCCGCGCGATCAACGCCCCGAACTCTGGCGTCTGTACAACGGTCGTCATTCGAAAGGCGAACACATCCGGGTGTTCCCGCTGTCGAACTGGACCGAGCTGGACATCTGGCAGTACATCGCCGAAGAGAACATCGATCTGCCGTCGATCTACTACGCCCACCGGCGGGAGGTGATCCCCCGGGACGGCATGCTGCTGGCGAGAACACGCTTCCTGCAAGAACTTCCGGGGGAGGAGGTGCGGACCGAGACCGTGCGGTTCCGCACCGTCGGCGACGCCACCTGCACCGGTTGCGTCCTGTCGACGGCCGACGACGTCGGCAAGGTGATCGAGGAGATCGAGGTGACCCGGCTGACCGAGCGCGGGGCCACGCGCGCCGACGACCGGATCTCCGAGTCGGGCATGGAGGATCGCAAGAAGGAGGGCTACTTCTGATGCACGGGGTCGATGCCGGCAGGGGCGTTCCGGACGTCAGGGGCGCCACCGAGATGTTGCGGCTCGCCACCGCGGGATCGGTCGACGACGGGAAGTCGACGCTGATCGGCCGGCTGCTCTACGACTCGAAGGCGATCTTCACCGATCAGCTCGAATCGATCGAGCGGACCAGTGCGGAACGGGGTGACGAATACGCCGACCTCGCCCTCCTGACCGACGGACTGCGCGCCGAACGGGAACAGGGCATCACGATCGATGTCGCATACCGGTATTTCGCCACGCCCAAGCGGAAATTCATCATCGCCGACACCCCGGGTCACGTTCAGTACACGCGCAACATGGTGACCGGCGCGTCGACGGCCGACCTCGCGCTGATCCTCGTCGATGCGCGTAAGGGAGTGCTGGAACAGACTCGGCGGCATGCGTTTCTCTCCTCGTTGCTCGGGATCCCGCACCTGACGGTCTGCGTCAACAAGATGGACCTCGTGGACTGGTCTCAGGAACGGTTCGACGAGATCTGTGCGGACTTCGCGGATTTCGCGACCAAGCTCAACGTCGTGGACCTCACCTTCATCCCGATGTCGGCGTTGCGCGGCGACAACGTCGTCGAGCAGTCGGCGGCGATGCCGTGGTACGGGGGCAGGCCGCTGCTCGACCATCTCGAACATGTCTACATCGCGTCGGACCGCAATCTCATCGACGCGCGACTGCCGGTGCAGTACGTGATCCGTCCGCAACGCAGCGACGGTGCCGACCATCGTGCCTATGCGGGCACGGTGGCGGGCGGTGTCTTCGCCAAGGGCGACGAGGTCGTGGTCCTGCCGAGCGGTTTCAGCACGACGATCACCGAGATCTGGGGTCCGGGCGGAGCCGCCGTCGACGAGGCGTTCTCGTCGATGGCGGTGTCGGTGGAACTGGCCGACGAGATCGACATCGTGCGTGGCGACATGCTGGCCCGGCCCAACAACCGGCCGTACGTCGGGCGCGAGATCGATGCGATGGTCTGCTGGTTCGACGACGACACCGAGCTCCGCGGACACAGCCGTTATCAGCTCCTGTGTGGAACGCGGCTGACCCGCGCGCAGATCACCGGGCTCAACTACCGGCTGGACGTCAACTCGCTGCATCGCGACGAGGACGCCGAGGTCTTGTCGCTCAACGAGATCGGGCGGGTGACCCTGCACACCCAGGAGCCGGTCATGTTCGACTCCTATCGCCGCAACCGTGACACCGGGAGTTTCATCCTCATCGACGAGGTCACCAACCGAACCGTCGGCGCGGGCATGATCACCGCGCCGGTCAGCCACGACAGCCACGTCGTGTGGCAGTCCGGCAAGGTCGCCCGCGAGCACCGGGCGCATCGCGGTGCCACCATCTGGCTGACCGGGCTGTCGGGGTCGGGGAAGTCGTCCCTCGCCGTCGAACTCGAGCGACGGTTCGTCGCCGAGGGCCGACCCGCCTACCTGATGGACGGGGACAACCTGCGCCACGGACTCAACTCCGATCTGGGTTTCTCCGATGACGACCGGCGCGAGAACATCCGCCGGACGAGTGAGGTGGCGGCCCTGTTCGCCGATTCGGGTGCGGTTGCGATCGTCTCGCTGATCAGTCCCTTCGCCGAGGAACGGCAGCGCGCTCAGGAGATCCACGCACAGCGACGCCTGCCGTTCTACGAGATCTTCGTCGACACCCCGCTCGAGGAATGTGAGCGCCGGGACCCGAAGGGGCTGTACGGCAAGGCCCGTAGGGGCGAGATCAGTCAGTTCACCGGCATCGACTCGCCCTACGAACGGCCGACGCACGCCGAACTCGTCATCACCCCCGAGGACGGCGCGCCTGCCGACGTCGCCGAGATGGTCCTCCGTAACCTGGGACTGTGACGCCCTGGTTCGCCCGCGATGCCGGTGGGTATGTCATGACCGGACACCGGGGCGCCGGTGGACCAGCCCAACCGCCAGAGAGGGACACAGCGTGACCGACGATCGAGCACTCGCAGGCGAACTGGCCACCGCGGCAGGGGAACTCCTGTTGGACATCCGCCGGACCAGTGGGCTGACCGGCAAGGAACTGGGCCGGGCCGGAGATGCACGGTCCAACGAGTTCCTCCTGCGACGCCTCGCGGAGGCCCGGCCGGACGACGCGGTGCTGTCGGAGGAATCGGCCGACGACAAGTCCCGGCTGCACGCCGACCGGGTCTGGATAGTCGATCCGGTCGACGGCACGCGTGAGTACGGGACGTACGAGCCGGGTGCCGGCCGCGCGGACTGGGCCGTGCACGTGGCGTTGTGGTCGGCGACCGGCGGATTGATCGCCGGAGCCGTGGCGCTCCCGGCTCTCGGGGTCACCTACCTCGACGACGAGACCGAGGTCGAACCGACGTCGGGACTGGCGTCGCGACCACGCAGCGACGTGCCCCGCGTCGTGGTGAGCAGTTCACGGCCGCCGGCTTTCGCCGACGAGGTCGCGGCGGCGGTCGCGGGGGAAGTGCTGCCGATGGGATCGGCGGGAGCGAAGGCGATGGCGGTGGTCCGCGGTGAGGCCGACGCCTACGTGCACGCGGGCGGCCAGTACGAGTGGGATTCCGCGGCGCCGGTGGCCGTCGCCCGGGCGAAGGGGCTGTGGTGCGGACGCATCGACGGCTCGGCGCTCGTCTACAACAACGACGACACGTATCTGCCCGACCTGGTGATCTGCCGTCCCGAGTTCACCGAGGCGATCCTCACCGTCACGACCGAGGGGGCCGGCGGCTGATCGCCGGCGCGTACTCGGAAAGTGATCACGAGTTCCCACGGTTCGTGGTGTGATTCGTAGGTGATCCCGGCCGGGGATCGTTACGATCGCGGATTCTGCATCCACATTCGCGGAGGTCGGGACGTGTTCGCACCGGCCTGAGTGATCGGGGACCAGTCGGACGGTGCAGTTATCGCACGTCACGGCCCCAGAAATGCCTAAGGGACAAAATTGCCCCTAAATTCCCGTTTATCTATAGACAAACAGTCTATTGCGAGAGTAAAACTGTTGTGTCAGCGATCACAGTCACCTTCCCGAGGGCGTCACATCTCAGCGAGGGAGCTGCCTTCCCCGGGGGAAGCCGATCACAGGCGTCACACTGTGCGAAGCCGTGAAGGAGCAGTCGTGCCCACACCCACCGATCCCATCAAGGGCTCCTCGGAGCCCGGCCGTTACTGGACGAGTACCAATCTCGGCGAGGCCTGCCCAGAGGTCATGTCACCGATGTGCTGGAGCCTGTGGGGCCCGGCGACCGAGCAGGGGCTGTTGTATCCGATGTACTCGTTCGGAGTGATCCCACGGAGCAAGCTCGTGGTGTCCGACGATCCGAATGAACTGGGCGTCAGCTGCTTCTACGGGCGTCAGGCGTTGAACGTGGACGTCATCAAGAAGACGATGGCGGCGGTGCCGGGACTCAGTGCCGACGACTTCGAGCGAGATCTCATGGGTTCGGTGCGACCCGACGCGTCGAAGTTCTCCGGCAGTCCGGGCCGCGTCCCGGTGATCGCCGCGAAGGCGCCGGTCGCGCTCATGCGGACGCGGAAGCGTCTGGAACGTCTCTACGAGGAGATGTACGCCGACTGGCTGGCGACGGTCGTCGACGGCGAGCCGAGCCAGACCCCGATCGAGCGTCTGGTGCGACCCGTGCTGACTTCGAACGGGTCTTCAGCGTGCACTGCGTGTGGCGCTTCATCTTCCAGGGAGCCCAGAGTGCGGTGACCGGGGCGGCCGAGAAGCTCGGCGAACCGGGACTCGTCGACCAGTTGCTCTCCGGCGTGGGCGATCTCAACGAAGCCAGGATGGCCGATGACCTGTGGCGGCTCGGGCGCGGCGAGATCGGCGAGGCGGAGTTCTTGTCCTCGTGGGGATACCACGGCCCCAACGAGGGCAATCTGTTCGCCACGGTGTGGCGTGAGGACCCTCGAGCGGTGCGATCACTCGCCGCGTCACTCGCGCAGCGCGCCGAACGGCCGGCCGCGCGAGCGTCGGCCACGCAGCAGGTCGGGTCCGCGGCCGAGGCGCGGCTGCTCGCGGCGACCCCGGCTCTGCAGCGACCCGTCACGCGGTGGCTCGTCCGCAAGATGCGTGACGTCATCCGATCACTGCAGGTCGGAAAGGCCGCCTACCTCATCGCGATCGACCGCGCCCGCGCCGCCGCCCGGACCTTCGGCCGCCAGCAGGTCGACTTCGGCGCGCTCCGGGAGGTCGACGACGTCTTCTTCCTCACGGTCGAGGAATGTGAGGATCTCGCCGCGGGCCGCCTGTCCGACGCCCAGCGGATCGTCGACACCCGTCGAGCCACGCGCGAGGGTTACAAGGCGATGGTCCTTCCGGTCGCGTTCTACGGCATGCCCGAGCCGGAGCGGATCGGCGACGACGCCGATGACGGTGGCGCGGTTGAACTCTCGGGTGCTGCCAGTGGCGGTGGGGTCGTCGAGGGCCGCGCTCGGGTCCTGTCGGACCCGTCCGAGGACATCGAGCTCGACGACGGCGACATCCTCGTGTGCCGCTTCACCGATCCGAGCTGGGCGCCACTGATGGCGATGGCCGAGGCCCTGGTCATCGACATCGGGGGTTCGGCCAGTCACGGCGCGGTCGTCGCCCGCGAGCTCGGGGTTCCCTACGTGATCGGAACCGAGAGCGGAACCCGGAGAATCGGCGAGGGCGACCGGATCCTGGTCGACGGTGAACGCAATCTGGTCAAGGTCACCGAGCGTGCTCGCGATGGCAAGGCGGTCGCCGCCGGCTGACCGGAGAACCCGCCCCACGCCGGGGCATCACGCCCGTCCGCGAGGCAGACGCACACTCGCCGAAGCCGCTCGTCATACATCCCGATTCTCATCCAGCCGTGCTCGAACAGTCCCAGCGCACGGCCAGTTGTCGATGCCCATTCCCGGAAAGGTGACCATGACAGCCACGACCGCCCTGAGGTCGGTTGCGCCGGTAAGCCCGGCGCTGCCGGTCGACTCGCCGACGCACGAGGAGAAGCGCGCCGGACGGCGGCGTCGCGTGCGAAACCCGTTGACGCCCATCGTGAAGTATCTACGGCGCGCACCGCGTGAGAGCCTGGCGACGCTGGGGCGGCCGGTCGAGCAGCCGACGAGGACCTACCGGGCCGAGTTCTCCGACATCTCCGGACTGCGGATCAACGGCGACGTGCGCACCAAGGGGGTGCGGATCGGGAAGATCACCGACACGCGCATCGTCCGCGTCGACGGGCGCAGCGTGGCCGAGGTCGACTTCACCCTCGACGAGTCGTATCGGCTGACGGAGAACTCGCGGCTGACCGTGAAGTACCAGAATCTCACGGGCGCAAGATATGTCGACGTCGCTTTCGGGCCGGCCGGACGGCCGGTGGACACGGTCCCGCTCAGCCGCACGACGGGCTCCTTCGACATCACCGAACTGTTCAACGGCCTGCAGCCGGTACTCGCGACGATGCGCACCGACGAGGTCAACGAGTTCACCGACAACGCGTTGGCCATCCTGCAGGGAGACGGCAGCGGACTGGCGCCGATGCTCGACAACGTGGCGAAACTGTCCCGGTTCGCGACGGACCGTGAACGGTTGATCTCCACGCTCACCGCCAACATGGCGCGGATCGCCGACACCATGGGAGGCCGGACCCCGGAGGTCATGGAGTTCCTTCACTCGGTCAAGATCCCGGTCGCCAAGGGAATGACCGTTCTGGAGGAGTTCTACAAGACGGATCGCTACGGACCCGCCTTCACCGAGCCGATCGACCGGCTGATGGGCAACCTCGGACTGCGGCCCGGGCTCGACGTCGACAAGCTGCTCACCGATGCGTTCAGCTCGATTCCGCAAGCCGCCGAGGCGCTCCGGATGATCCCGGTGGCGGTTGCCGGTCTCCAGGTCCCGGCCGGCATCGATCACTCCGGACGCAGTTGTGCGAACGGGCTCGCGGATCTGCCGTCCGATGTCGAGCTGCTGCTCGACGGAAGCGAGGTCGTCGTATGCGCGGCAGGATGACACCGGCCATGCTGGGACGTTTGACCAAGCGGGTCGGGCGGGAGGTCATGATCGGGGCGGCGCTGCTGGTCGCGGTGATCGTCGTCGCCGCCGTGATCGTCGTCGTCTACGTCAATCCCCCGGGGAAGAAGCAGTTCACCTTCCTCACCGATGACGTGTCGTCGGTGGCGGTCGGGCAGGACGTGCGCGTCGCCGGGCTCAACGTCGGCAAGGTGACCGGCCTCGAACTCGGCGCCAACGAGGTCCGGGTGACCGCCGAGGCGGATGAGGAGATCTTCATCGGGGATCGCTCCCGTGTCGAGGTCCGGATGTTGACACCGGTCGGCGGCTACGCCGCGACGCTCATTCCGCTGGGGGATGTTCCACTGGGGGACAACTGGTTTCAGTCCAGTGCGGTCAGCGTTCCCTACAGCATCGGGGACGTGATCCAAGAGGTGCCGACGGTCACCGACAACGTCGACGCCACGGACATCGACGGCAATCTCGGTCAGGTTGCCGATGCCCTGGACGGGCAGTCGCCGTCCTTGCGGGACATGGTCGACGGAATGCGGAGCGTCACCGGTGTCATCGCCCGCCAGCGATCACAGGTCGTCGCGATCGCGGCGCTGAGCACCGAGTACCTCGAGGTGTTCGAGGCCAACCGGGCATTCATCTTCGATCTGCTGCGACAGACCGACATCGTGCTCTCGACCTACAACAACACTCACGTGGGGTTCAACGAGGCGTATGCGCGGCTCGGACGGATTCTGATGTCGATCCAACCGCTCGAGGCCTACTACCTGGATCACAGCGATCAGGTCGTCGCGGCGATCAATCAGTTCCGGCAGATCGCCGAGACCGCGCAGAACACGATGGGACCGGGCGTCGACAAGCTGACCGCGCTGCGAGATCAGCTGGCGGGCTGGCTCGGTCCCGAGGGGATCAAGGAACTCAAAGGCGGGACCGTGCTCGCCTCCGATATCTGTATCCCGGTCGCCGGGAGGAAGTGCTGATGATGCGACGTCCGAACCTGGGAATCATCGGGGTCGTGGCAGCTCTCGCGCTGTCCGGCTGTGCCGGCACCGCGCTGGCCGCCGATGAACTCCCGCCCACCACCGGGGAATTCTGCGCCGAGATGCCGGATGTCACCGGTCTGTACGCCGACAATCCGGTCACACAGATGGGATACCGCATCGGCCGGGTCGCCGCGGTGCAGCCACGTGGCGACCGCGTCCTGGTCACCTTCGAGATCGACACGCCCCGTGCGATTCCCGCGGATGTGAAGGCGGTGATCCGGTCCAAGTCGCTGCTGGCCGACCGGAGTCTGGAGCTCGTGGGGAACTATGCCTCGGGTCCTCGGCTCACCGGGGACCGATGCATCGCCCTCACCAACAGTTACACGCCCAAGACGATTTCGGAGATATCCGCTTCCGCAGCGGATTTCGTCGACGACCTGGCCCCCGCAGGTGAGGGCCAGAATGTCCGGGGAGCCGTGACCGGACTCGCCGACGCGCTCCGCGGGGTGGGGCCGCACGCCCGCGACGTCATGACGAATGCGGCGGAGGCGGCGCAGAACCCGGACAAGGTGATCGCCGACATCGGCAGTGTCATCTCCGACATGGCACCGCTGAGCGAGGATGCGCTGAAGAACTGGGGTGCGATCGAGTCCATCCTCACCCAGGCGCCGAACATCCTCGAGGTCGGCACCGAACTCTGGACCGGTGCGACGGAACTGACCAAGGGCGTCGCCTGGACCGTGGCGACCCTGTACGACATCGAGCGGAACTACGGTGGTGACATCTGGCCGGTCGTGCATGGTCCGGTGACCCAGGCGATCTCCCTGGCGGCCGCTCGCGCGCCGGACATCTCGTCGCTGGTCTCGACCATCCCCGCGGTTGCGCAGGCGGTGCGCCAGCAGACACACGGCCAGGGGCGCGGATTCTCGGTCCGCTACACACCGCCCACGGTTCGCGTGTCCGACGTCTCCCCGGAACTGTGCGCTCAGGCGAACAGGCTGCGACCCAACACCTGTACGAGACGTGGTGCGGTCAGCGAGTTCCGGGGTGACGCATTGTTGGACATGGTCCTGCTGGGGGGTCGGTCATGAGACGGAGTGCATGGTTCTCTCGCCTGGGTCGGCGGACGATCCGCCGGGGTGTGCCGGTGGCAATTCCGGCGATGGTCATGACGATCGTGCTCGCGGGGTGCGCGATCGGTCCCGATGACCTGCCGTCGGTACGTCCCGGAACGGGCGACGGCTACGAGGTGTCGGTCCGATTCGCCAGTGTCCTGTCGCTGCCGAACGGTGCCGATGTCGTCGCCGATGGACAGCGTATCGGCGAGGTGACCGGGCCCGAGCTGACCGACGACTACGTGGAGGTCGCGGCGCGAATCCGCAAGGGCACGCGCATTCCTGCTGACACCGATGCCGTCATCCGGCAGAACACCCTTCTCGGTGACACCTACATCGCCTTCGTCCCGCCGGCGGGCGGCGGAGACGACGGTTCGACCGGTGCCCGGGGGTATCTCGAGCCGGGGTCGGTCATCGGCGTGGAACGCACGGTGTCGCCACCCCCGCTCGAGGACACACTGGCGGTACTGGCCAACTTCGTCAACGGCGGAACCATCACCCAGATCCAGGACGCGATGGCGCGTATCAACAACGTGATGCCCAAGCGCCCGGATCTGCGCCGGCTCGCGACGGTCACGTCGGTGGATCTGCGAGACCTGGGACGCAACACCGGTGAAATCGATCGTTTCCTGGCCGGCATGAACGCTTCGGCCGCGGCGATCGGTGAGCGCCATGACGAGCTGACCAAGATCTTCGGCGCCGAGGCGGCGACCTACTGGCGGCGTGATGCCGACAGCTTCCTGGTCCACATCGCCTATCTGCTGCCCTCGATCGGCAGCATCTTCGAGGGCGGGATCTGGCTGGTGCCGATGCTTCTCTCGCGGCCACGTCCGACGGCGTCCGTGGGATCGTGGACGATGGACCGCGATTGGCGATCAAGACCTCGGACTTCCTCCGTAATGTGTCGCTTCCGTTCGCATCCAACCCATCGGTCGATGTGACGTCGGTGACGGCACGAGGTGGCGGTGAACAGCTGATCGGCGATGTGGAGAACCTCTTGCGGATGCTGGGAGCGGTGCGATGAAGAAGTCGATGCTGTCGATTGCCGGGATGCTCGTGATCGGTGTTCTGGCCTTCGTCTACATGGGGACCCTCGGGCTCCCGGTCAGCCGGGAGAGCGACGACCGGAGGGCCACCATGGAGGTCTCGGACGGCAACGGTCTCGTCCCCGGAGCACGAGTGCTGTTGCGCGGCGTCGAGATCGGCACCGTGGCATCGGTCCGTCCGTCTGCGCGTGGCGTCACGATCGGTATGAAATACCGTCCGGAGTATCAGATCCCCACCGAGAGCACGTTCCGGATCGAGACCCTGTCGGCGCTCGGTGAGCCCTACGTGGCGGTCACCCCGGCGGTGGCGACCGGCCCGTACATCGCCGAGGATGCGGTGATCGGCCGGTCGCAGGTCGATGATCCGTCCACGTTCAAGGATCTGTCCGAGCGTGTCACCCGACTGCTGGAACAGGTCGACCCCAAGAGCGTGGGAAAGATCTTCGAGACCCTCGACGTGGCGTTGCCCGGTCCGTGCACGGATGGCGGGGTGTGCACCGATGACGAACAGTACGTGCTGGGCAGTATCAACCGCGCCGGTGAGCGTCTGGCCTCGACGATCGGTGGTCAGGCCGACAATCTCACCACGCTGCTCAGCGCCCTGCAGCCGCTGCTCATGAGGAGCGGAGAGATCCCGGCCGCGTTCCGCGGGGCTGCCCCGGCCGCCGAGGGGTTCGGCCGGAATCTCGGTGTCCTCCAGGACGCGCTGAAGTTCGCGGTGTTCCGCGGCGGGCCGCTGGCCACCGGAATCGAGGATGGTGCCGGACCGTTACTGATGGAACTCCAGAAGTTCCTGGACAACACCGCCGCAGATCTCAAGGTGATCGGCGACAACCTCCTGCCGACGGTCAGCGCCGGCGCCGGCGCGTTGCGCACGGTCGACCCGAGCGCGGTGCTCGGCCGTGCGCTGGGCGCGGTCCGGAACGGGTCGCTCCAAGTCGAAGTGGGGGTGCCCGGGTCCTGATACACGACCTGCCGGAAGAACTCGGCAGATGACAGCAGCCAGCCACACGAACGGATGAGAAATGGTGCGGACCATGGAAAACGACCCAGAACGCAGGGACGACACGAAGGGCGAGGACGGCACAGCGAGCACGACGACGTCGGGTATCGCAGTGCTGGAGAAAGGATCGGAACCGGCGACCTCTGCCGGCGGTGCTCGCGGCTCCGGTACGGAAGTGCCGGGCGACGCCGCGGGGGACCGGGCGCGCGGGCATCAGGTGTCCCTGCGGTCGGTGATCGTCGGCGGCGTGATCCTCGCCCTGGTCGCGGCCCTTGCCTTCGTCAGCTGGCAGTTGCACTCGCGCAGTGAGGAATTGGCCGCGACGCAGGCGGCTGCGACGGCGGAATCGCAGGCCGAGAAGGTTGCTCTGGACTATGCGAAGGGTGCCGCCGCGATCGACTTCAAGGACCTGCCGGCCTGGCGATCCCGACTGACCGAGGGGACCTCGGAGGAGATGGCCGCCCGATTGACCCAGGCAGCCACGTCGATGGAGCAGATCGTCACACCGTTGCAGTGGACGTCGACGGCGGAGCCGATAGCCGCGGTCACCACGTCGGTCGACGGCGACGTGTACTCCGTGGACTGTTTCGTCGGCGTCACCACGAAGAACACCCAGGCTCCCGACGGTATCCAGTCGACTGCGACATACAAGCTGCGACTGGACAAGTCGAAGGACTGGAAGATCATCGACATCTCCGGAGTCAATGCCGAACTGCCGACCGGAGGCCGATGAATCGGTGACGGAATGATCTGGGACCGGTGTGATCGGCGTCGATGACAGCGGACGGCGGCGTGGTGCATCATCGGATCCATGAGTAGCCAACGTCGTCAATCCATGAGCCCCACCACTCGGCGACGTTCGTCGGACCTGCAGGCCCTGATCGTGGTCGCGGCCGAGGAGGAGTTCAGTCACCTCGGCTACAAGGGTGCGACGATGGCGGCCATCGCCAGTCGTGCCGGCGTCACCAGGTCGGTCCTCACTCGGCATTTCGCCACCAAGGCCGATCTTTTCGCGGAGGTGATGACCAAGCCGCTGCTGCAGTTCGCCGACAGTTGGACCAGCCGCTGGGCCGATCGTCTAGCCGAGGAACCGCCCGAACTGGAGCTCGTATACGAGTTCATCTCCGACCTGTTCGAGAACAGCCGCAATCACACCGGTGTCCTCCGACTGTTGATGTTCTCCGGCGAACAGCTGGAACCGGAAGTGCGCAAGCAGGTTTGGGAGACGATCGATGAGGGCATGAGCGCGGTGCTGGAGATCGCGGTGCGCACCATCGCCGCGCACGGGTATCCGGCGGAGCATGCCGACATCACGGTGCGAGCGCTCATCAGCATGGTGATGGGCTACGTCAGTATGGACTCCTCGGTACTGGGTTCGATAGACGCTGACGACGAAGTCGTTGTGCGACACATGTCTTCGCTGATCATGCACGGAATCTCGCTCGGCGCGGACACCGGCCGGGACCCCGCCGAATAAGATACAAAGTTGTCCCTTGACTGTTGGGGTGATCGTTGCCACACTAGGTGTTTCGTTGAAGCCCAATAGATTTAGGAATCCCCCTCATGGCCAATGTCACATCAGACTGGGATCCGCTGTCCGAGGCGAACCTTGCAGACCCTTTCGCGGTCCAGAAGGAAATGCGCGGCAAGTGCCCGGTTGCCTGGACCGAGCAGTTCGGCGGCGCGTGGGCGGTCTTCAAACACGCCGACATCGAACAGGTTGCCGGCGATCCGGAAACCTTCAGTGCAGCAGAGGTGTTCGTCGTTCCGGACAGGACCGGGGGAGTCTTTCCATGGCTTCCGGTCCAGTCCGATCCGCCCCAGAACGCCGACTACCGTGCCCTGGTCGCTCCCTTCTTCCGGATGGAGAAGACCAAGGCTGAGCCCGGCGGCGACGATCTGATGTCGGCGCTGATGGAGGCCGACATCGACGGACGGCCGCTGACCAATGAGGAGATCTTCGGCACCTTCATACTGCTGATCGTCGGCGGTTCGAGACCACCGCCGACGTCACGAGCGCCACGCTGGCGCATCTGGCCGAGAATCACGAGCTACGAGAGCAGTTGCGCGCCAACCCCAAACTGATCACCAAGGCGGTCGGCGAGTTCGCGCGTGTCTTCGCCCCCACGCAGGCCACCGCGCGTACGGCGACTCGGGACGTGGAGATCGGGGGTCGGACGATCTGCGCCGGCGAGCGCGTACTGCAGATGTGGGCGTCGGGAAGCCGGGACGAGGACGTCTTCGCCGACGCCGATTCCGTCGACATCGATCGGCCGGGCAAGACCCAGCTGACCAGCTTCGGTTCCGGAAATCACCGGTGTCTCGGCGAAGGTCTGGCGCGCATCGAGATACGTGCGATCCTCAGTACCTGGCTGGAGCGCATCGACACCTTCAAGGTCGACGGGACCCCCGAGCGCGGCACCTGGCCCACCCAGGGCTGGCATTCGATGCCGATGAGCTTCACCGCGCGCAGCTGATCCGCGGGTCGGCCGCAGACACCGCTGGTCGGTGCGCCATGAACATCAGTGCGTCAGGAACACCTTCACGACGACGATGGCGGTTGCCAGCACGGTGACCGCGGTTGCCCCGATCAGCGTTGCGCGGTTGGGTCTTTCGTTGTTCAGGCGGTCGATGACGAAGACGGTTCCGCCGATGCGCAGCAGGATCACGATCTCGGCGGCGAGCTGGGCGGTGCGCGGTTCGAGCCAGCCGACCCATGCCGCCGCCAGGATGAGACACGGCACCGACGCCGACGAGAGGATCGGCACCGAATCCCGAAGGTGGTGCAGCACCGTCGTCTTCGTGGGGTGGACGGTGCCGTCGTGGACCCGTCGCGCCACCGCCTCGGCGAAGACATGTGCGATGAAGGTCGACGCGGCTGTGCCGAGCACGATCAGGATGCCGACGAAATCGTCGTTGAGGTGCAGCGGGATCAGCGCCGCCAGGATCAGGATGTTGCCGTAGATGTACGCGCTGATGCGGGGCGCGGCGTGTTCGCGGTCCAGTGGACGGCCGCGGGAGAACAACGGGCCGTGCAGGAGGGACCACGGTCGGACACTCATGGTCAACGAACGTATCAGCGTGTGGGCACGAGCTCACCGACAACATCGGCGACCTTGTCGTCGAGACGGCTGAGGCAGACCGTCGCCGCGACGGTGGCGACCTGATCGGCGTTGGACTTCACCCCGAGTGCCGCCACGGCGGCCGCACGCCCATCGTCTTCGAGTGCCCGGAAGTCGCGGCAGCTCAGGGCCTTGGCGGTGGAACTCTGGACGGCGCTCGACGGTGCTCCCGAGGTGGCCGGTTCTCTTGTGGGCTGCCCCGTGTCTCCGGTGGTCTGCTCGGTGCCGGCGGTCTGTTTCGCGGTGGTCGCGGACGGTGCGGGTTCGGCGTCGTCGGACGAGCATCCGGCCAGCGACAGGGTCAGGGCGAGGGCGCCGGCGAGCAGGCCGGATCGGATCAAGCGGGTGCAGGACATGAGCATGGGGAACCTCTCTGGGGAAAAGAGCGGAAGTGGCCGGACGGGCGAGGGCCGCTAGCGCCTCAAACCCGACAGCACGCCGGAGATGGCGGACCGGATGTCGTCGAGTTCGATACGCATCAGATCGTCTGCGGACAACGAGGCGAGGTCGCCGGCCGTGCTGAGCCGGAACTCGCGCTCCTCCTCGGCGGCCTCGACGATGTTGCGGATGAATCGGCCGTTGCCGGCCAGATCTGTGGCCCGACGCGTGCCGCCATCGTGGTCGCGGACATCGTGGTAGAGCGGCGCGCACGCCTGCTCCAGTTCGGCGACCGCCTCCGGGGTGAGGACCGAATCGCGTTTGCGCGCGATGAACTCGCCGATCTGCGCGAGCTCTCGAGGGGTGTACGAGTCGAATCGGACCCGACGTGCGAAACGCGACGCGAGTCCGTCGTTGGCAGCGAGAAACCGGTCGATCTCCGAGTCGTAGCCCGCGATGATCACGACCAGACGATCCCGGTCGTCCTCCATCCGCGCCAGCAGCGTGTCCACGGCCTCGCGACCGAACGCGTCGCCACCCGACAAACCCTTCTGGATCAGGGTGTACGCCTCGTCGATGAACAGGACGCCGTCCATGGCCGAGTCGATGAGCGCCGACGTCTTGATGGCGGTGGAGCCGAGGTGTTCGCCGACCAGGTCGCGCCGGGTCGCCTCGACCACCTTGTCGGATTTGATGAAGCCGAGCCCGCAATAGATCTTGGCGACGATCCGGGCGACGGTCGTCTTGCCGGTACCGGGCGGCCCGGTGAAGGCCAGGTGCAGGCTGCGCGCCGAGGTCGAGAGTCCGCGGTCGGCGCGGACCCGGGCGAGGGTGGCAGCCGACTGCAGCTTGGCGACCTGCTGCTTGACCGACTCGAGTCCGATCTGTTGTTCCAGTTCGCGCTGGGCATCGGTCACCAGCTCGTTCTCGACGCCTTCGGCTCCGACCGGCGACACCGTGGTCTGATTGCGGTCCGGCACCGAGGCGGGGTCCCAGCGGTCGGTGCGTGCGGCGATCTCCTCGGGCGTGGTGCGGAGGACGCGGATCGTCGGGGACCGCATGGCCTGCGCCGCCGCGGTGTGCGCCGGATTGCGCGCGTAGACCTGCTCGAGCATGGCCTTGGCCTTCTCCTCGTGACCCTGCTCGCGAAGCGCCAGGCCGTAGGCGTACATCGCGCTGACCGAACAGCCCGCGACCGGACCGTCGATGGCGTTCTGCAGGCGACGCATGCCCTCGCCGAGCATCCCCAGGTGCACGCACGCTGATCCGGCCATGAAGTCGGCCACAGACTGCATGACCGTGTCGCCCCACCGGTCCGAGCGGGTGAGGGCGGTCAGCACATCGGGCCATCGTTGTGTTCGGTAGTGGAGGTGAGCGCGGACGAACTCCACGATCGGCAACCGATGGGCGGGCGGGATCTCGTCGAGCGCCTCCTCGGCGCCCGAGTAGTCGGCACCGCGGATCAGACTGGACGCAAATGCGGCAGTGGCGTCGACGGCGGTGATCGCCGGGTAGTCGATGTGCAGTCCGGTGTCCCAGCGACCTGCGATGGTGCCCGGGGGAAGGCCGAGCCGACGCTGTTCGGCGCCGATCGTCGCTCGTGCCCGATACAGTCCCAGCAGGACCTCGTCGCTCCTGTCCCCGCAGGCGAGGCGGCCGATCCAGGCGTCACCGAGCGAGGGATCCCACTCGGTGGCGCGGGTGAACGCCTTGGCGGCCTGTGCGGGGTTGTTGATCGGCTCCTGACCGTCGACGGGGATGTTCAAGGACAGGACGCCCAGCTCGAAGAGTGCCCTCGCCTTGCGGACATCGGCCATCTCGTCCCCCTGGGTCAACGTCGTGCCCGGCGCGTCGCCGGCGTGCCTGCACCCCCGTGCACGTCCCGCGCCCTGCACGGCTCGAGTGAACAGACTATCCCGAGACCGGGCCGGTCCCGGCCACAGATCTCCCAGGGGGAGAGGGCACGCCGAACGCCTGAGGTCCGCCCCGTCGCCTCCGACGGCCCGGGCCCGCCTAGACTTGTCTGCGTGAGTGCCCAGGTGGATACCGTCTCAGCCGCTTCCTCGACCCCGGATCATCCGCAACCGTTCCGCGAACTCGGTCTCAAGGACGACGAGTACGCGCGAATCCGCGAGATCCTGGGCCGTCGGCCCACCGACGCCGAGCTCGCCATGTACTCGGTGATGTGGTCCGAGCACTGCAGCTACAAGTCGTCGAAGGTCCACCTCCGGTACTTCGGCGAGACCACCACCGAGGAGATGCGCGCCAACATGCTCGCCGGTATCGGTGAGAATGCCGGCGTCGTCGACGTGGGCGACGGGTGGGCGGTGACCTTCAAGGTCGAGTCGCACAACCATCCCAGCTATGTGGAGCCCTACCAGGGTGCGGCGACCGGTGTGGGCGGCATCGTCCGCGACATCATGGCGATGGGTGCGCGGCCGATCGCGGTCATGGACCAGCTGCGGTTCGGTCCCGCCGACGCCCCCGACACCCGCCGCGTCGTCGACGGCGTGGTGCGCGGTGTCGGCGGCTACGGCAACTCGCTCGGACTGCCCAACATCGGCGGCGAGACCGTCTTCGACGCCAGCTACGCGGGCAACCCGTTGGTCAACGCCCTGTGCGCGGGCGTGCTGCGAACCGAAGACCTTCACCTGGCGTTCGCATCGGGCACCGGCAACAAGATCATCCTGTTCGGTGCGCGCACCGGACTCGACGGCATCGGCGGCGTGTCCGTGCTCGCGTCGGAGACCTTCGACGATGCCGAGGGTGGCGGTCCGAGCCGTAAGAAGCTGCCGAGCGTTCAGGTGGGCGATCCGTTCACCGAGAAGCTGCTCATCGAGTGCTGCCTCGAGCTCTACCACGCCGGACTCGTGGTGGGCATCCAGGACCTCGGCGGCGCGGGATTGTCCTGCGCCACCAGCGAACTCGCCGCAGCGGGGGACGGCGGCATGCACATCGAGCTGGAGCAGGTGCCGGTGCGTGCCGAGGGCATGACCCCGGCCGAGGTGCTCTCCAGCGAGTCGCAGGAACGCATGTGCGCCGTCGTCGCCCCGGAGAATGTCGACGCCTTCCTCGCCGTGTGCAAGAAGTGGGACGTGCTGGCCACCGTGATCGGTGAGGTCACCGACGGTGACCATCTGGTCATCACCTGGCACGGCGAGACCGTGGTGGACGTGCCGCCGCGCACCGTCGCCCACGAGGGCCCGGTCTACGAGCGCCCGGTGGCACGTCCGGACTGGCAGGACACCGTGATCGCGTCGACCACGGAGCCGCTGCAGCGTCCGGACACGCCGGATCAGCTGCGCGAGACGCTGCTGAAGATGCTCGCCAGCCCGGCGCTGTGCAGCCGCAAGTTCATCACCGACCAGTACGACCGCTATGTCCGCGGCAACACCGTCCTGGCCGAGAACGCCGACTCCGGCATGATCCGCATCGACGAGAAGACCGGACGCGGAATCGCTCTGGCGACCGACGCGTCGGGTCGCTACACCTTCCTCGACCCGTATCGAGGTGCGCAGCTCGCGCTGGCAGAGGCCTACCGCAACGTCGCCGTCTCGGGCGCGACCCCCAAGGCGGTCACCAACTGCCTCAACTTCGGTTCGCCCGAGGACCCGGCGGTGATGTGGCAGTTCCAGCAGGCGGTCCGTGGACTCGCCGACGGCTGCGCACAGCTGGGCATCCCGGTCACCGGCGGCAACGTGAGCTTCTACAACCAGACCGGCGCGACGGCGATCCTCCCGACGCCGGTGATCGGTGTCCTCGGTGTGATCGACGACGTCCATCGCCGCATCCCGGCGGGCTTCGGCACCGAACCGGGGGAGACGCTGATCCTGCTCGGCGAGACGCGCGACGAGTTCGACGGCTCCATCTGGGCGCAGGTCGCCTACGACCACCTCGGTGGTGTGCCCCCGCAGGTCGATCTCGAACGCGAACGGCTGCTGTCGGAGATCCTGACCGCCGCCTCGCGCGACGGACTGATCTCGGCCGCACATGATCTCAGCGAGGGCGGCCTCATCCAGACCGTCGTCGAGGCGGCCCTCGCCGGCGAGACCGGTTGCCGAATCCTGCTGCCCGAGGATGCCGACCCCTTCGTCTGGCTGTTCTCCGAATCCTCCGGACGCGTGCTGGTCGCCGTGCCGCGTACCGAGGAGTCGCGCTTCGCCGCGATGCTCGACGCCCGCGGTATGCCGTGGACGCGCATAGGCGTGGTCGATCAGGGCAGCGACGAGGTCGAGGTCCAGGACTACTTCTCGGTGCCGCTGACCGAGCTGCGCGAGGTGCGCGAGGCGACGTTGCCTCGCCTCTTCGGCGACACCCCGTAGTAGCCCCGATCGTTGTCACACGCAACGTTCTCGCCTGCGGGAACGTTGCGTGTACATCGTTGGAAGCAATCTGATTTCCGGAACCGCCCAACAGGCTGAGGGTCGGTTACGCTCCTGGGGTTCTCAGAGAGAGTCGAAAGGGCGCAGATGAGCTATCCCTATGATCCGAACCAGCCGCCGAACTACGGCCAGGGTGGTTACGGACAGCCGTACGGCGCATACGTGGGTGGCCCGCCGCCCGGACCCGAGCCGGACAACAACCTCGTGTGGGCGATCCTGACCACGGTCCTGTGCTGCCTGCCGTTGGGCATCGTGGCGATCGTCAAGTCCACGTCGGTCAGCAAACTGTGGGCTGCAGGAGATTTCGCAGGTGCCCAGAAAGCCGCCGATGATGCCAAGAAATGGGCGATGTGGGGTGCGATCGCCGGTGTTGTCGGTTCGATCCTGATCGTCGTGGCCTATGTCCTCTTCTTTGTCGTCCTCTTCGGCACAGCAGCGACCACGTCCACGTACTGAGCGGTTCGAAAGGGCAGTTCTCTCACGGGTGTCGGCCCTCTCGAATCATCGGGTCCTCGGTCCGGCGGCAGTTGTCGCCGCGACCGGGATCTGCTGTGGCGCAGTGCTGTTGGGCGACCCCACCACACCTGGCGGGGTACTACCGATGTGTCCGACGAAGCTGGTGTTCAACGTGACCTGCCCGGGTTGCGGCTCGCAGCGTGCGCTCTACTCGCTCCTGCACGGCGACCTGTCCGCGGCCCTGCACTACAACGCGGCCGGGGTGGCCGCGATCGGATTGCTGCTCTTCGCCTTTGGTGCGTATTGTCTGCGGCTCTGGACCGGACGAAGGATTCGCAGCTGGCAGAACATGCGCTATTCCGCCGTCGTCGTGCTCGTCGTGGTGCTCATCTGGTTCGTCGTCCGGAACATTCCGGTGGAACCATTCTGGTCCCTACACGTCTGACCGGCCGGCTGATCCGGTGCGTCGGAACCAGCGGATCAGCCGCGACCCGGTGCCCGCCGGGTGGCGTCGAGATCGAGTGCGGCGAGCCCCTCCGGGTCGTCGGTGGTGATCTGGTCGACCCGTAGCTCCAAGAGCCGCTTGATCTCCGGGACGGCGCGCGGTCCGATGCGGGTGACGGTGTAGCCGTCGACGAGCCGGTCGTGTCGATGGAATGCGCCGACGAGGTCGTGGCCGCGCCGGTCCGCGGCGAGGATCAGCCGGTTCTCGAGGTAGATCATCTCGGCGTCCGGTGATGCGGACAGGGCGCGCGCGACGAAGCCGTCGAATTCCCCGGACCGGATCGCGGCGTCGGCGGCACCGTGGTGGCAGGGGTCGTAGCCGACGCGGATTCCGGGGGCGACCGACGTCAGGCGGGCCACGGCGGCCGCATCGCCGCACGACAGGATGAAGTGCGACGCCAACGGCTCGACGCTCCGCGCGAAGGTGTCCACCGCCCGTGGATCGAGCGCGGCGTCGTCTTCTTTGACATCGAGCTGGAGGATCGACGTCGGCGCGATGTCGACCGTCGAGAACAATTCGGTCAGGTCCTCGAGGAGCAGGACCGGCTCCCGGAGCGCCTTTCCCTGGTTGTCGCGCAAGGACAGTCCGCGAAGGTAGGCGGCGGGCAGTGCCGAGATGACCCCGGTGCCGGTGGTGGCGTGGTCGACGACGCGGTCGTGGAGGATCGCGAAGCCCCGGTCGGCGTGGATGACCAGGTCCACCTCGATGCTCGCGCCGTGCCGCATGCCCTCGACGATGCGGGTGGCGGTGAAGGCCGGATCGTCGGCGCGTCGACGCCCGCGGTGCCACTTGAGCATGGTCCGGTGCCCGTCGAAGTCGATGTACAGGGGTGCCGAGGAGGGATCGGGAGCAGGTGTGCTGATCTGGGACATCGTCTTCCGAGCCTAGTCTCGGTAGGGTCTGGCACGTGGCGGCGTTCTCGATGCCCCGGTGGGTCGGTGTTGTGACGGCGGCCGAGTCGACCGGATTCCTCATCCCGGTGGCCGGGTTCGCGATCTCCGGCACCGCCGGGCTCTCGCCCGGATGGGCCTGGTTGCTCATGGTCGCCTGCGGGGCCGGCGAGGGCGCGCTTCTCGGATTCGGTCAGGCGGTCGCCCTTCGCGGTACGTCGTGGCAGGTCCCGCCGGCGCGATGGGTCCCGGCGACCGCGGTCGGCGGGATGCTCGCGTGGTCGTTGGGGATGGCGCCGTCGAGTCTCGTCGATCTGGGAGTGGACATCGACTTCGGGAATCCTCTCACCTGGTTCCTGTTCGGTGCGGGCGCCGCGGTACTGCTGACCAGCATCCCCTCGGCGCAGTACGTCGTCCTGCGGAACCGGCTTCCCGGCGCGTGGAAGTGGATACCGGTGAATGCGGCCGCCTGGACGGTGGGGCTGGTCTTCACCTTCCTGCCCGGCCCGTTCATCGACGAGTCCACCCCCGCCGTGGCGATGGCGGCCGCCTTCGTCCTGGCCGGCGTCTGCATGGCCGCGACCGTCGCGGTGGTCACCGGCCTCTGGTGGCGGTCACGACCCGTTCTCACCGAACGCGCCTTGCGGACTTGAAACGTGTTCTAGTTTGAGGGGCATGGCTCTGCGCGTGGTCGAGTGGTCGACCGGAACCGTCGGAAGACATGCGATCGCCGGGATCGACGCCCATCCCGACCTCGAACTGGTCGGGGTGTGGGTCTCGAATCCGGAGAAGGTCGGAAAGGACGCCGGCGAACTGGCGGACCTCGGACGCGACCTCGGCGTCGCCGCGACCGACGACCGGGACGCGCTGATCGCCCCGAGGCCCGACTGCATCGTGCACACCGCGATGACCGACGACCGCGTGATGGAGTCGATCGAGGACCTGATCTTCTTCGTGGAGAGCGGGATCAACGTGGTGTCGAGCGGCCCGGTGGTGCTGCAGTTCCCACAGGGCATCCTGCCGGACGGGTTGCTGGAGCGGATCGCCGCGGCCGGCGCATCCGGCGGTGCCAGTCTTCACGTCAACGGTATCGATCCCGGTTTCGCCAATGATGTACTGCCGCTGTCGATGACGAGCCTCTCGCAGCGCATCGACGAGGTGCGGTGCCAGGAGATCGCCGACTACTCGACGTACTACCAGCCGGTCGTCATGCGGGACCTCTTCGGATTCGGGAAGCCCATGGACACCACGCCGTTGTTGCTGTCACCCGGAATCCTTTCGATGGGATGGGGCAGTGTGGTGCGGCAGATCGCGGCCGGACTCGACCTCACCCTCGACGAGCCGCTCGTCGAACGGGTCGAGCGGGTCGAGGCGGACCGCGACTACTCGACGGTGTCGGTGGAGATCCCGAAGGGCACGATGGCGGCGTTGCGGTTCGAAGTCGCCGGGCAGGTCAATGGCGTGGATCGTGTTGTGCTGGAGCACTACACGCGCACACACGCGGACCAGTGCCCTGATTGGCCGACCCCGCACGAGGGCGACGGCTGCTACCGGATCGCCATCTCCGGCGAACCGGAGATGACCGTCGAGTTCGGCCATCACGGTGAGAACGGCGACCACAACGTGTCGGGGATGATCGTCACGGCCATGCGGCTGGTGAATTCGGTTGCCGCCGTGGTCGATGCGAAGCCCGGGTTGGTGACCGCCCTCGACCTGCCGCTCATCACCGGACGGGGTCTGGTCGCCGAATAGGTTGCGCTGTCACACTTCCCACGTGTGGACGGGTTCACCCTCGTGCATGTGCGTCACATAGTCGGACAGCATGCCGGTCAGTGCCTCTGCCCGGCTCTCGCCGGCTTTCTCCCGGGCGGCGACGGCCTCGCGCTGCCACACCGATCCGGTCCGGCGGGTGACGCAACGTCCCTCGATCACCGACAGGTACCTCTTGCGCGCCTTGTCGGAGACACCGTAAGCGCGAAGGCCCTTCTCGGCGAGGGTCAGCAGGCGACGGAGCACGAGTTCGTCCGGGCGCACCCAGCCCACATCGGGCCAATAGAGTTGCGCCTCCATGCCGAAACGGGCGCCGGACTGCAGGTTCTCCGCGGCCGCGTTGAACGACATCTGCGACCACAGTGGCCGGTCGGACTCCACGAGCCCGCGCACGACCCCGTAGTAGAAGGCGGCGTTGGCCATCGTGTCGACGACCGTGGGCCCGGCGGGCAGCACCCGGTTCTCGACGCGCAGATGCGCCTGACCCTCGTGGATGTCGTACACCGGCCGGTTCCAGCGGTACACGGTGCCGTTGTGCAGCCGCAGCTCGTCGAGAGTGGGGATGCGACCCGCGTCGAGCTCGGCGAGCGGGTCGACGTCGGTCGACACCGGCAGCAGTGCGGGAAAGTACCGGGTGTTCTCCTCGAAGAGATCGAAGATGGTGTTGATCCAGCGTTCGCCGAACCACACGCGTGGCCGGACCCCCTGGTTCTTCAGCTCCAGCGGCCGGGTGTCGGTGGCCTGTTCGAAGACCGGGATGCGGCTCTCGTGCCACAGTGCGGTCTCGGCAAGGAAAGGGGAGTTGCCGGCCAGCGCAACCTGCACCCCGGCGATCGCCTGGGCGGCGTTCCAGTGTGCGGCGAAATCCTCCGGGGCCACCCGCAGATGCAGCTGCAGTGAGGTGCACGCGGCCTCGGGCAGGATCGAATCGGTGGAGGTGTGCAGACGCTCGGTGTGATGGCCGTCGCCCAGCGGTACGCCGCTGATGTCGATCTCGATGTCCTCGCCGCGCGCGTTGAAGATCTGCTCGTTGAGCAGGTCGTAGCGGGGGTTGGCCGAGATCCAGTGGTGGGCGAAGTGTTCGGACTTCAGGGTCGGGAGCATCCCGATCATGACGAGGTGGTTGTTCGTGCGGGCGGCGCGTTCCTCCGCACGGTTGAGCGACGTCCGCAACGCCTGCTCCAGCGAGATCGTGTCATCGATGGTGAAAGGTCGGGGCGAGACGTTGATCTCGATGTTGAACTGTCCGAGTTCGGTCTGATAGTCGGGGTCGGCGATCGCCTCGAGGACGGTGGCGTTGGCCATGGCCGGACGCATCTGCTCGTCGATGAGATTGAGTTCGACCTCCATACCGAGCAGCGGCTTCGGTGGGCGCCCCTGGTCGGTGAACAACCCGTCGGCCAGCATCCGCGCGATCGCGTCGGTCCCCCGACTGACCTGACGGCGGAACCTCACGCGATCCTCGCCGGTGAACTCCTGTTTGGTCACTTCCGCGCCCATGCGTCACATACTGCCCCAATCCGGGCGTCGTGAACCTTGTTGCAAGATGACTGGCGTGCCCCCGCGTAAGAGATCCGACCCGGCCGAGGTCCGTGCCGCAGTACTCGCGGTGGCGGACTGGCTCGCCGACGAGGCGTCACCCGCACCGCCGCGGCCCGCCCTCGCCGCTGCCGTCCGCCTCACCGCCCGCACGCTCGAACACCTCGCCCCGGGCAACTCGGTCGAGGTCAGGGTCCCGCCGTTCGTGGCGGTGCAGTGCATCGAGGGACCGCGGCACACGAGAGGGACGCCACCCAACGTCGTGGAGACCTCGCCGCGCACCTGGCTGCTGCTGGTGACCGGGCTGCTGACGTACGACGCGGCACTGGCCGCCGGTCGGGTCGACGCCTCGGGACACCGCGCCGAGCTGATAGCCGAGCTGTTGCCCCTGATCCCGCTCGGACCCGGTGGCCGGCGAGAGGATTGATCGGGCGAGTGTGATCGGTCACTCCCGGAGCCCGACGTGGAATTACGCCCCGTCCCACACCGCTGCAAGATTCGCACTGCGAGGCAACCGGCACGTAAACTCCCAGTTGTCTCCCAACCCATTGACGTGTAGTCCGATTCGCAGCCCAGGGGAGCTAGTCGATGACTGATCATCCGATCGCCAACGTGAACCTGCTCGCTCCCACCCCGGCGGGCGGATGCGCTGCGACCGGTGCCTGCGCGCCCGGCCCGGCTCCGTCGGACCAGCCCGAGAACGAGCCACGCGAGGAATGCGGCGTCTTCGGTGTCTGGGCGCCCGGCGAGGATGTCGCCAAACTCACCTACTACGGCCTCTACGCGCTGCAGCATCGCGGACAGGAAGCCGCGGGTATCGCGGTCGGCGACGGCAGCCAGGTCGTCGTCTTCAAAGACCTGGGACTCGTCAGCCAGGTGTTCGACGAACAGACACTCGGTGCGATGAGCGGCCACGTCGCCATCGGGCACTGTCGGTACTCCACCACGGGCTCCACCACCTGGGAGAACTCGCAGCCGATCTTCCGCACCACCGATGCCGGGACCGGCGTCGCGCTGGGGCACAACGGAAACCTCGTCAACACCGCCGACCTGGCCGCCCGCGCCCGGGAGAAGGGCATCAAGAGCTCTGCGGCGACATCGGACTCCGACGTCGTGGGCGCCCTCCTGGCGCACGGTGCCGCCGACAGCTCGATCGAGCAGGCCGCGATGGAACTGCTGCCCACCCTCAAGGGCGCGTTCTGCCTGACCTTCATGGACGAGCACACCCTCTACGCGGCGCGCGACCCGCACGGCGTGCGGCCGCTCTCGCTGGGCCGCCTCGACCGGGGCTGGGTGGTCGCCTCGGAGACCGCCGCCCTCGACATCGTCGGCGCCTCGTTCGTCCGCGACATCGAGCCCGGTGAGCTGCTGGCCATCGACGCCGACGGTGTCCGGACCAAGCGCTTCGCCGAGCCGACACCCCGCGGCTGCGTCTTCGAGTACGTCTACCTGGCCCGCCCGGACTCGAACATCCACGGGCGTTCGGTGCACTCCACCCGCGTGGAGATCGGCCGCCGGCTGGCGAAGGAACATCCCGCCGAGGGCGACCTGGTCATCCCGGTGCCGGAGTCGGGTGTGCCCGCGGCCGTCGGCTTCGCCCAGGGCTCCGGCATCCCCTACGGGCAGGGCCTGATGAAGAACGCCTACGTGGGCCGCACCTTCATCCAGCCGTCGCAGACCATCCGTCAGCTCGGCATCCGCCTCAAGCTCAATCCGCTGCGTGAGGTCATCCGCGGCAAACGCCTCGTCGTCGTCGACGACTCGATCGTGCGCGGCAACACCCAGCGCGCCCTCATCCGGATGCTGCGCGAGGCCGGTGCCGCCGAGGTGCACGTGCGGATCGCCTCCAGCCCGGTGCGCTGGCCGTGCTTCTACGGCATCGACTTCGCCTCTCCGGCCGAACTCATCGCCAACGGCATGGAGTCCGAGGAGGGCATGGTCGAGGGAGTGCGCCAGGCCATCGGCGCCGACTCGCTCGGCTACATCAGCATCGATGAGATGATCGGCGCGACCGAGCAGCCCGCCTCGTCGCTCTGCGCGGCCTGCTTCGACGGCAACTACCCGATCGAACTGCCCGAGGAGACCTCCATGGGCAAGGCGGTCCTCGAGCAGATGCTTGCCTCCGCTGCCCACGACGGGACGGTCGACCCGTTGACCAAGCCCAACGACAACGTCAGCGCAGTGATGCGTCCCTGAATTCGGGGGCCGGGCACTCCGGTACCGTGTGATCGTCGGCGAACACGCCGAGAACGACTTTTGACCAAGGGGTGCTTGCGGAGATGACGGAGCGGGATGCGGCTGCCGACGAGAAGACCGGCGGTACTCCGCAGGCCTCGTACGCGGCGGCCGGAGTCGACATCGACGCCGGTGAGCGGGCTGTTGAGCTCATCACACCGCACGCCAAGCGGGCTTCGCGCCCCGAGGTCCTCGGCGGACTCGGCGGATTCTCCGGCCTGTTCGCGCTGAAGGGCAACTATCACGAACCGGTCCTCGCCGCCGCCAGCGACGGGGTGGGCACCAAACTCGCGGTCGCGCAGGCCATCGACAAGCACGACACCGTCGGACGTGACCTCGTCGCCATGTGCGTCGACGACCTCGTCGTCTGCGGTGCCGAACCGCTGTTCCTCCAGGATTACATCGCCGTGGGCAAGGTCGTCCCGGAGACCGTCGCGGAGATCGTCGCCGGCATCGCCGACGGCTGCGTGGAGGCGGGGTGCGCGCTGCTCGGCGGCGAGACGGCCGAGCATCCCGGGCTCATGCAGGACAACCACTACGACCTCTCGGCCACTGCGGTCGGTGTCGTGGAAGCCGACAAGGTCCTCACGCCGGACAGCGTCCGGGCCGGCGACGTCGTCATCGCCATGGGGTCGTCGGGCCTGCATTCCAACGGATACTCCCTCGCCCGCAAGGTGTTGCTCGAGTGGGGCCACATGGATCTGTTCGGCCACGTCGAGGAATTCGGTCGCTCGCTCGGCGAGGAACTGCTCGAGCCGACCCGGATCTACGCCCGCGACTGCCTGGCGCTGATCGCCGAGGCCGACGTGCGCACCTTCGCGCACATCACCGGCGGCGGACTCGCGGAGAACCTGGCGCGCGTCATCCCTCAGGGCCTCGTGGCCGAGTTGGAGCGCAACACGTGGACCCCCGCCCCGATCTTCGCCCTCATCGCGCAACGCGGACGCGTCGAGCAGCTCGAGATGGAGCGCACCTTCAACATGGGTGTCGGCATGGTCGCGGTCGTCGCCCCGGAGGACACCGACCGCGCACAGGCGGTTCTGACGGCGCGGCACGTCGACAACTGGGTGCTGGGCACGATCAAGCGTTCCAACGAACCCAAGAACACCGAGGCCGGCGCGCGCGTCTCGCTGGTCGGCGAGCACCCGCGCTTCTGAGAGTCGCGGACTCGCAACATCTCTCGCACGACAACGCCAAAGCGGCGGGACCTTCCGGTTCCCGCCGCTTCTGGTTTGTCGTGGGTTCGTCGGCGCGCATCACCCCCACGCCGAGGGCAGCACACAGCAGCGATGCGCATCGTCGGTTGTCACCGCGACGAGCACCGCTGTCTGGCTCCAGAACGACCCCGCACGCACCAGACGGCCGCACTTCACATGCGGCCGTCTGATACGTACGAAATCATCAACCCGCGTTACCGCGGGTCCGCTGAGCGGAGAGGTCGTGCGTGGGGTGGGGTCGGGTGCCGCTGATGAGGACGGCATCCACGAGTGGCGCGCCTCAGGCGCGTCGCCACTCGTCCTCGTCCACCCACTCATCCACCGGATCCGGACGATCTACCGAGCTGGTCTGCCCGGACAGCTCGCGCTGCAGGCTTTCGAGATCGGTGTTCGGAGTGGAGTACTTCAGCTGACGAGCAACCTTCGTCTGCTTTGCCTTTGCCCGGCCGCGGCCCATTCGGGACCCCCTCGCAAAATGACGGGGCGGCCAACGATTTGGCGGCCCCGTTCTCTTGAAGAAATTCTGTCGTGCTGACCAGTCTAGCGCGCCTCTAGGATTTGTGTGCCTCGCCCTGCCTCGCCACGCCGCGGCGTGTGTCCGTCCTGGTCACGACGCGTAGTGCCTCACGTCGCACCTTGGCGGGCAGATCGTCGTGCTCGAGGAGCCCGCGGATCGCCTCGGGATCGCCGTCGGCGAGGAGATGCCGGACACGCACGCCGTGGTCCGGACGGTGGATGACGGTCACGGAATCGCCGGCCGCCACCGTTCCCGGCTGCAGAACCCGCAGGTAGGCGCCGAAATCGGCCTGTTCCATGAACCGCTTTACCCACCTGGGCTCGCCCGCCCAGACCGCGAAGGTGCGGCACGGGACGCGCGGAATGGTGGTCTCGAGGACGAGACCGTCCTCACCCACCTGCCACCGCTCGCCGACGAAGGCGTCGGTGACGATCCCATCGATGCGGAGGTTCTCGCCGAACCAGCCGTAAGCAAGGTCACGTCCGAGTTCGCCGGCCCAGCGTCGTGCGTCGCGTTCGGCGTATGCGTAGACCGCCTGGTCGACGCCACCGTGGTACTTGCGGTTGCGCTGGTGGTCGGCGGCGAGCCCCAACTCGTGCACTTCGGCGCGGCCGGTCAGCGGACGCTTGTCGATGGCGGACGGGCCGATGCCGTCGAGGACGACGTCCTGGCCGGCCGCGCAGACGGCCAGAACGGTACCGGTGCCCACGCGCCTCAGAGGCCGGGGCCGGTGGCGCCGCTGCGCAACCGCTCGACGGCGGCGCGGCCGGCCTGCACGTGTTCGTCCTCTCGGATGGAGTCGGGGTCGATACGCGCACTGACCGGTTCCTCGGCCCCGATCATGAGCTCGGTGTCGGCGCCGACGTTGCGCTTGACGAGCGCGAGCGCGATGGGACCCCACTCGTAATGGTCGATGACGGTGCCCAGACGTCCGACGGTCCGGCCGCCCGCGGTGACCGGGTCGCCGGTCGTCGGGCGCCGATCCGAGCTGCCGTCGAGGTGCAGCAGCACCAGGCGTCGCGGGGACTTGCCGAGATTGTGGACACGGGCGACCGTCTCCTGGCCGCGGTAGCACCCCTTGTCGAGGTGGACGGCGCCCTGTTCGGCCGGGCCGCCGATCCAGTCGACCTCGTGCGGGATCGTCCGTTCGTCGGTGTCGGCGCCGAGGCGGGGGCGACGGGCGGCGACGCGCAGCGCGTCGTATGCCCAGCTGCCGGCCATCCGGGCGCCCGCCTCGGTCAGCGCGTCCCACCAGCGGAGCAGGACGAATTCGGGCACGACGAGGTCGACCACGGGCAGATCGCGGTGCTCGCCGAGCGGCGGCATGCGTCGCCAGAAACCCAGCGGCTCGTCCTCGTGATGCGTCTCGGGCAGGCTGCCCGCCTGGTAGACCTCAGCGTCGGCGTCGATCTCGAGGAGCTCGGCGACCGGGCCGGTCACCGCGCCGGGACCGACGAGGGTGAGGACCTTCATGTCGGTCCGTGTGGCCGGCTCGGCTTTGGCCCAGAACACCATCTTGGTGAGGAAGGTGATCAGCGCCTCGCCCCGTGCGCCCTCGGTGTCGATCCAGGTGACGCCGTCGATGTCGGTCAGGACGAAGTGCTCCTCCACGCGGCCGTTCGCGTCGAGGGAGAGGTTCTCCGCGCTCCGGCGGTCGGGGAGTTTGGCGATGTGCTGGCTCGAGATGGTGTGCAACCAGCTCAGGCGTTCGTCGCCCGGGATCTCGATGACCGAACGGTCGGAGCGGTCGACGATGATCACCCCGGTGGCGGCGGTTCGCTGCTCGCCGAGTGGATCACCGAAGTGCCACGGGGTCTCCGACGAGTGGAACTCGCCGGGGCCGGGGACCGCCCCGCCCTCGGAATGCCTGGTCAGGATGGGTGAACGGCTCACGGGTCGATTCTACGGGTCTGCTGGGCGCCAGGTGTGTGGAGCAGGGTGCGGGCCCTCGTGGGAGCCTCATACCCATGTCGGATTCGATCCTGCTCACTCTCGACGGCACCCAACACGATGCCGAAGCACCTTTTCTCCATGCCGACGACCTCGCCGTGGTCCGCGGCGACGGCGTCTTCGAGACCCTGCTCATCCGCGCCGGCCGGCCGCGTGGTGTCCGCCTGCACCTCGAACGTCTCGCCCGCAGCGCGACGGCGATGGAGCTACCGGCGCCCGATCTCGACCAATGGCGCGGCGCCATCGACAGGGCGGCCGAGCTGTGGAGCGAGGAGCACGGGACGTCGGACGAGGCCCTGGTGCGGCTGGTCTACACCCGCGGGCGTGAACACGGATATGCCCCGACGGCCTATCTGACCGTGGAAGCGGTGCCCGAACGTGTCGCTTCCGCACGGGCCGACGGTGTCTCGGTGATCACCCTCGAGCGTGGCTTCTCCATCGACCTGGCCGCCAAGGCGCCGTGGCAGCTGCTCGGTGCGAAGACCCTGAGCTATGCCACCAACATGGCCGCCCTGCGTCACGCGGCCTCCGAGGGTTACGACGACGTCATCTTCGTCAGCAGCGAGGGAGCGGTTCTCGAGGGCCCGCGGTCGACCGTGGTGGCGGTGTACGGGGACACGCTGGTGACCCCGCCGACGGAGATCGGCATCCTCGCCTCGACGACCGCTCGCGCGGTCTTCGACCTCGCGGACGCGGAGGGCTGGAAGACGAAGATCGAGATCCTGCGCCCGGAGGATCTCGTGGCGGCCGACTCGGTCTGGCTCGTCAGCAGTGTGACCCTCGCGGCCCGGGTCACTCACCTCAACCGGTACGTGATGCCGGTGCCGACCGACGCCGACAGATTCTCCGGTTTGGTGGACCGCGCCATTGCCGTGGAAGACAATTGATCCCGGTCACTCATATCTGATCCCGGGCCCGGGTCACACCGGGTCCCGGGTGAGAGCGAATGCACCAGGAGCGGCGGCACGATGGGACCTTTGGCGCTTGAAAGAGGCCGATGACCAGGCGTAACGTCGCGATCAGTGCCTACTACCGGAAGTAGTAGGAGACTTCGGCACCTGCCGGCTGAGCCGGTGACCTGATTCGAGGCAGATATGGACGCTCTGGACGTCTCCAGATGGCAATTCGGTATCACGACCGTCTACCACTTCATCCTGGTGCCGCTGACCATCGGCCTCGCGCCGATGATCGCGGTGATGCAGACGGTTTGGCATGTGACCGGCAACGAACAGTGGCTTCGCGCGACGAAGTTCTTCGGCAAACTCTTCCTGATCAACTTCGCGTTGGGCGTCGCGACCGGCATCGTGCAGGAGTTCCAGTTCGGCATGAACTGGAGCGAGTACAGCCGATTCGTCGCGGACGTCTTCGGCGCCCCGCTCGCGATGGAGGGGCTCGTCGCGTTCTTCCTCGAGTCCACCTTCATCGGACTCTGGATTTTCGGCTGGGACCGGTTGCCGCGTAGGGTCCACCTGGCGTGCATCTGGCTGGCCTCGGCGGGAGTCATCGCCTCGGCGTACTTCATCATCGCGGCGAACTCGTTCATGCAACACCCGGTGGGCGTCGTGTGGGACGAGACGCGGGACCGGCCGAGGATGAACGACTTCTGGGCGGTGATCACGAACAGCACGACGCTGGCGGCGTTCCCGCACGTGATCGCCGGTGCTTTCCTCACCGCAGGCACCTTCGTCGCCGCCATCGGTTGCTGGTGGATGGCCCGGAACATGTGGCGCGCAAAGAAACTCCGTGAGGCCATCGAGACCGGTGACACCTCGGAGATGCCCAAGACGACCTCGCCGAGTCACATCGACGCCACGCCCGAGGATCTCGAACTCGACGCCCGCCGCTTCTGGCGGCCGGTCACCCGGTTGGCTCTCTGGGTCGTGATGGTCTCCGGCGTCGGTCTGTTCATCACCGGCGACATCCAGTCGCAGATCATGTTCAACCAGCAGCCGATGAAAATGGCTGCGGCGGAATCACTGTGCGAGACCCAGACCGGTGCCGGGTTCTCCGTGCTGGCCATCGGACGACAGAACAACTGCGACAACATCGAACACGTCATCGAGATTCCGAAGATGCTGTCGTTCCTGGCCGATCACAGTTTCGACAGCACCCTGCAGGGCGTCGAGGAGCTGCAACAGCAGTACACCGAGGCGCTCGCAGGACAACCGGGTGTGCCCGCAGGACAGAACTTCGCCCCGAACCTGTTCGTCACCTACTGGAGTTTCCGGGCGATGATCACCTGGGCTCTCGGGTCGGTCGTGGTGGCGCTCGGGGGGCTGTGGCTCACGCGTCGCAAGCGAGTCGTGGAATCCCGCAAGTTCGGCACTCTCGCGCTGTGGATGATCCCGACACCGTTCTTGGCCAACAGTTCCGGCTGGATCTTCACCGAGATGGGACGTCAGCCGTGGGTCGTCGCACCCAACTGGGAGAACGACCTCGACCCGCTGCGGATCAACATGCTCGTCCAGAACGGTGTTTCGAACCACACGTCGGCGACGGTGTGGGTGACGCTGATCGGCTTCACCCTGCTCTACGGCGCGCTGGGTGTCGTGTGGTTCATGCTCCAGCGGCGATACGTCATCGAGGGGCCGGCGACCTACGACTCCAGGCCGCCGGGATATTCCGACCCAGACGCCGACAGCGATGAGCCCAAACAGCTCTCGTTCGCGTACTGACGGCCACGTAACCATAGGAGAGACCAGTGGGACTTCCGGAGTTCTGGTTCCTGATCATCGCGATGCTGTTCGTGGGCTACTTCGTCCTCGAGGGGTTCGACTACGGCGTCGGCATGCTGATGCCCTTCCTGGGCCGCAGCCACACCGGCGGCGATGCACGGGTGGCGCCCGATGAACCGGCCGCCGATCCCGACACCCGTCGGCGGGTGCTGCTCAACACGATCGGCCCCGTCTGGGACGGCAACGAGGTGTGGCTGATCACCGCCGGCGGAGCGTTGTTCGCCGCATTCGGCGGTTGGTACGCCACCATGTTCTCCGCCTTCTATTTCGCGTTGTTCCTGATCCTGATCGGCCTCATCACGCGCGTCTGCGCCATCGAGTGGCGCGGCAAGATCGACAACCCGAGATGGCGGATGTGGTGCGACGTCGGGATCGGACTCGGCTCGTGGATCCCGGCCATCGTGTGGGGCATCGCCTTCGCCAATGTCGTCCGCGGTCTGCCGATCGACGCCGACGCGCAGTACACGGGTGGATTCCTCGATTTGTTCAACCCGTACGCCCTGCTGGGCGGCCTGACCACGCTGCTGGCCTTTCTGACGCACGGCGCCGTCTTCCTGTCGTTGAAGACCGACGGCGCGCTCCGCGAGGACTCGATGCGTTACGCGTCGCGGTTGTCGATCCCGACGCTGGTCGTCGCGGGGGCGTTCCTGCTGTGGACACAGTTCGCCTACGGCAGTGCGTGGACCTGGATTCCGGTGCTGATCGCGGCGGTCGCCGCCCTGGTGATGGTGGGTGCCACGCAGGTGCGCAAGGAGGGCCTGGCGTTTGCCGCCACCTCGATCGCCATCGTGGGCACCGTGGCGGCCCTGTTCGGGTCGCTCTACCCCGAGGTGCTGCCGTCGACGCTCAACCCGGCATATGACCTGACCATCGACAACACGTCCTCGAGTCGCTACACCCTCGTCGTCATGACCTGGGCCGCGGCTCTGGTCACACCTGTCGTGATCGCGTACCAGGCCTGGACCTACTGGGTGTTCCGCAAGCGTCTGTCCGTGGAGATCATGCCCAAGCCGTCGGGGTTGCGATCTTTGCGCGCCTTCGGCGAGTGACGCCGCAGGAACCGTCGGCGGACACGCGGCGGCGGGCCCGGCCGCCCGTCGATCCGCGCCTGCTGCGGTACTCGCCGACCACGCAGCGCTACGTCTTGGTCACGGCGGTGTTCGCAATCGCCGAGGTCATCGCGATCATCGTCGCGGCGGCGATGGCGGCCTCGATCCTGTCGGAGCTGATCGTCCTCCCGGATCTGCGGTCGTTCGATGCGCAATGGGCGCATCTGGCGGTCCTGATCGCGGCCATGGCGGCGCGCGCCGGAATGGCCTACGGGCACGACCGGTACGCGCACCGCGCGGCCCAACAGGCGATCGCGGAGCTGCGCGCCGAGGCACTCGACGTGCTCACCGATCCGCGTCGTACCTCGCCGCGCACGCTGCTGACCCTGCGCGAGCAGGCGGCCACCGTGTTGTTGCGGGGACTCGACGCGCTCGGGCCGTACCTCTCCGGCTATCTGCCCGCGCTCGTGACCGCGGTGATCCTCACCCCCACTGTGACCGTGGTGATCGCCTTCGCCGACTGGCCCTCGGCGCTGATCATCCTGATCACCTTGCCACTCATCCCGATCTTCATGATCCTGGTGGGCCTCATGACCAGGGATCGCACCAGCCGCAAGCTGGCGACGATGAGCAGGCTGACGGCGCAGTTGCTCGATCTCATCGCGGGTCTGCCCACGCTGCGGGCGTTGAACCGCGCCGAGGCCCCGACCGCCCAGGTCGCCGAACTCGGCGAGTCGCACCGGCGTTCCACGATGAGCTCGCTACGGGTGGCCTTCCTGTCCGGCGCGGTTCTCGAACTGCTCGCGACGCTGTGCGTGGCCTTGGTCGCGGTGGGCATCGGCCTGCGTCTGGTGTTCGGCGAGATGTCCCTCTACGCAGGTGTTTTCGCACTGATTCTGGCGCCGGAGGCCTATCTTCCACTGCGTCGCGTCGGCGCACAGTTCCACAACTCCACCGACGGTCTGACCGCTGCGGGTCAGGTCTTGGAGCTGATCGACTCGCCCAAGGGGTCCGCGACGATGCCGGTCACCGGTGGCCGGGGCGTCACGGTCGCGGGCGCGCCGATCACGATCCTCGACCTCGGGGTGCACGGTCGCGACGGCTGGGCTCCGGAGTCCCTGCGGGCGACGATCCAGCCCGGCTCGCTCACCCTGTTCACCGGCCCGAACGGGTCGGGCAAATCGACCACGCTGGCCGCGATCATGGGTCTGCTGGCACCGGACGACGGTTCGGTACTCATCGGGTCCATCCCCGTCGATCACGCCGATCCCGAGTCCCTGCACGAACAGATCGCGTGGCTCCCTCAGCAGCCCGTCGTCGTGCCGGGCACGGTCGGCGAGAACGTGGAACTCTTCGGGGTGCTGGACCGCGACGCCGCCGAACGAGCGGCCGTGGCAAGCGGTTTCGACTCCGTGGTGCTCGAACTGCCGAAACGGCTCGACACCCGGCTCGGTGCGGGCGGCGTCGGCCTCTCCGCCGGACAGCGACAGCGTCTCGCCCTCACCCGCGTCCTGGCGTCGCCGGCCCCGCTGCTGCTGCTCGACGAGCCGACCGCCCATCTCGACGAGGACTCCGAACGTGCGGTGCTCACCGCGCTCCGGGAGCGAGCGCGCGCCGGGGACACGGTCGTCGTGGTGGCCCATCGCGGCGTCGCACGTGAGTTCGCCGACCAGGTGGTCGAATTCGACGGAGGTGTGCCATGCGCGACGACCCACTGATCCGGGCGCTGGGATTCCTCGGGCTGCGCCGGGGTGCGGTCACCAAGGCCCTGCTGCTCGGCGTCGGCGGTTCGCTCTCGGCACTCGGTCTCGCGGCCCTGTCGGCGTGGCTGATCACCCGTGCCTGGCAGATGCCGCCGGTGCTGTACCTGTCGGTCGCGATCACCGCCGTTCGCGCACTGGGCATCTCTCGTGGTCTGTTCCGCTACCTCGAACGTCTCGCCACCCACGACCTCGCCCTGCGCGCGATGACGACCGCCCGCGAACGGGTGTACACCGCCCTCGCGACCGGTTCACCGGCCTACTCGGTCAGGCTCCGGTGCGGAGATCTGTTGACCCGCACCGGCGATGACATCGACGAGATCGGCAATGCCCTCATCCGCGGTCTGATCCCCATCGGTGTGGGCGTGACGACGGCGGTGGCCGCGGTCGTCGTGATGGCGTTGGTGTCGCTGCCCGCCGCGGGGGTGCTCGCGGTCGCTCTCGTCATCAGCGGCGGTGCCGCCCCGTGGCTCGCGGCGCGCGGTGCAGCCTCCGCGCTCCGGGACGGCTCGCGCGCTGCCACGGAGTCGGCGGAGGCCACGACGACGGCGCTGTGGCACGCATCAGAACTCGTCGTCGCGCGTCGTCGCGGTGCGTTGCTCGCCACCGCCGCGGACGCCGACCGTCGGCACCTCGCGGCCACCGACCGCGGTCGACGACTGGAGGCGGCGGCCGCCGCGGCCACCCCGCTCGCAATGGGAGCGTCGTTGGTGGCGGCGTGTGTGATCGCCATCCAGTTGGCCTCGCAGACAACCGGTTCGCTCGCGGACGTGGCCTCCGGGGAGGGGCTCACCCCGATGATCCTCGGCGTCCTGGTCCTCCTGCCGCTGTCGGCCTTCGAGTCGACCGCGCCGCTGACCGAGGCCGGACTCCAGATCGAACGCAGTCGCCAGAGCGCGGCGCGGGTCATGGCGCTCGTCGACGGCGCCCATGCCGATCCGACGGGGTCCGAACCCTCCGGCGCGGACGTGGCGGTACACCGCGGGATGGTCGAGGTATCTGCCGACGGATTGCGATGGGGGCGCGCGCAACGGAACGTTCTCGGACCCGCTGGCGGCCTCGACCTCGATCTGCGACCGGGGTCGCGGCTGGCCGTGGTCGGACCCAGCGGCGTAGGGAAATCCACGTTGCTGCTCACCATCGGGGGCCTGCTCAACCCGGTGGACGGGAACGTCACCTGTGTCGACGTGTCGAGCCGTTCGCCGGTCGGGCTTCGTTCGGCCGGTTGCTATTTCGCGGAGGAGGCGCACATCTTCTCGACGTCGGTCCGCGAGAACCTGCGGGTTGCGCGGGGTGACGCCACCGACGAAGAGATTCTCGACGCGTTGACGACGGTCGGCCTCGACGGTTGGGTCGCGCGGCTTCCGGACGGTCTGGACACCACACTGTCCGGCGGGGCGGAAGCTGTCAGCGGCGGCGAGCGCCGGCGCCTGCTGTTGGCTCGCGCGCTGCTCCACCCGGCTCCGATGGTCCTGCTCGACGAACCGACCGAACACCTCTCGGCCGACGACGCCACCGGCTTGCTCCGCCGGCTCCTCGGTGTCGAAGACGATCTCTTCGGTCCCGATCGCATCGTGGTGGTCGTGACGCACCAGCTTCCGGCGGATGTCGGTGGAGCGCAGGTGGTGGAGTTGGCTCCGGCGGTCTCCACGCGCTGACCGAAGTCAGAACGGTGGCGGGTCTGCCTGGTCGGTGAGGCGTTGTTTCTTGTTGCGGGCGCGTTCGGCCCGCCGGCGTGCGTGTTTCCGCGCGAGCCGGTTGTCGGTGGAGGGGGCGTCGTCCCCGGTGATGACTCGGGGTGTGGGTGGTGCCTGGGGTGGTTGTTCGTAGCGGATACGCCGCAGGTTGGGGAAGAGGTCTTCCAGGGTTTCGGCGCCACCGGGGATGGTGAAACCCTCCGGAGTGCGGTATTCGGTGACGAGGTGGCCGTCGTCGTCGCGGTATTGGGCATCGATCCAGTCGCCGAAGGTCTTGTGCAGGTGCCCGAACCGGCATTTGGCGTTGAGGTTCTCACTCGACGTCGCCCCGCCCTGGGTGGGGTTGGTGCGGTCGTACTCGGTGACGTGGTCGAGGTCGCTGTCGAAGGCTGAACTCGGGCAGCCGGGTTCGGTGCAGTAGCCGTCACGGACTCGCACGAAGTCGGCGCAGGCGGTGGTGGGTCGGTACGGATCGGCGGATTGCGCACCGGGGTAGACGATCACGGCATCGGTCGACGGAGCACTGCTCGGGTTTGGTTCGACGGGAGTGTCTGACGCGTTTGTCGTGGGTCGTTCTGCGGCAACACCTATGGGTGGGGTACGGACTGGGGTGATGGGTTTGATGGTGGCGTCGGGCCGGGCGGCGAGGTCGCGAATGTGTTCGTCGGAGATGACGCCGTGGCCGTCGACCCAGGCGATACCGGGGGCACCGTCGAGGGTGGCGGGGTCGGTGACGGCGTGGATGACGATCTCGGTGCTCACCGACCGGACAACCTCGGCCGGGTCGGGGATGTCGGCGTCGCAGTCCTCCCGCTGGCACTGACACTCGAAGACGGTGCCGGTCAACAGTGCGAACATGGCATCAGAGTTCCGTTGGTTCCGGGTGCGACCATCCTGGGCGCAGACGGTGTCGGCCAACGCTTTCACTGCTTTCTCGGCGATGCGCACGTTTTCGGCGGCCATGACGCCGGTGATCTCGCCGGTGCCGTCGGCGAAGTTCTCCGTCCACATGCCGCGTTTGTCCAAGGCTTCGCGGCGACGTTCCCGCACCGCGTCGGGGTCGTGACGGAAGACCAGGCGATCGACCATGTCGCGCAGTCGCACCGTGGTCCACGCGCCCTTGCGGCTGCGCAGGATGTGTTCGATCTCGGTGTCGAGGTCGGCGATGGTGTCGTCGTCGGTGATGAGGTCGGTGCGGGAGACGACGGTCTGGATCAACTGGCGTGAGAGGATGCCGTCGCGCAGGGTGGTTAGTACTTTGGGTAGCCGGTCGCGCAGCGCGAGTGCTTCGCCGACCCACTGATCGGCCTGGTAGCGGGTGATGGCGTCTTCGCGGCACACTCGGGTGACCATCTCGGTGTAACGGTCGATGAAGAACCCGCTGCGGCTGTTGAGGACGAGTTGGTCGTAGATGGTGGCGATCGACTGGTAGCGACACCACGCCAGGAAGGCTTCGCCGTGGCGGATCGACCGCATCCGTTCCATATGAGTTGCGGTGTCGGACGATTCGGGGTGGGCAGGATCGACCCCGGCGAGAAACTCGGCCGGTAGATCGGTCCACCTGTTCGACACGCTGCCCCCACAACGTCTACAGCCCAACCTGGATGGCTGAATCTGTCACCAACCAAGGTAGAACACCCCACCGACAAGAACAGATCTCCATCCACAGGCGCGGTCACAGACGTTGTGCAGCCCCGGGCACAACGGAATCGGGGCCGGACGCATGGCGTCCGGCCCCGGATCTCCTGTGAGAGGGGAGGGTCTAGCTGTTCTTCCCAGGGAGGTTGTGGACGGCGAGTCGCTCGAGAGCAATGATCAGAACCTGTGGATGACCCTCGGTGAGGGGGCGTTGAAAGTGGGCGCACCTTCCCGAGGATGATCTGAATATCCGAAGGTCCGATCATGAGCCGGCGTTGGCGCGCTGGTTCGGGAAGGTACGCCCATGCTCACCGTAGTTCACGATGCCACCGAGGCCACTGAAAGCACCGGCGGTGCCGGTCGGTCGTTATTGGACGAGATCGTCCGCGACGGCGCCCGGCAGATGCTGGCTGCAGCACTCAAAGCCGAGGTCGCCGCCTACGTGGCCCAGTTCGCCGACCAGCTCGATGAGGACGGCCATCGGTTGGTGGTCCGCAACGGCTACCACCAGCCGCGTGAGGTGCTGACCGCGGCCGGCGCGGTCAAGGTGAAGGCGCCGCGGGTCAACGACCGCCGCGTGGACCCCGATACCGGTGTGCGGCAGCGGTTTTCCTCGGCGATCCTGCCGGCGTGGGCACGTAAGTCTCCGCAGATGAGTGAGGTGTTGCCGCTGCTGTACCTGCATGGGCTGTCCAGCGGCGACTTCACTGCGGCGTTGGAGCAGTTCCTCGGCTCGGGTGCGGGGTTGTCGGCCTCGACGATCACCCGGCTGACCGCGCAGTGGCAGGACGAAGCCGCGGCGTTCGGGCGCCGTGATCTGTCCGGTACCGACTACGTCTACCTGTGGGTCGACGGCATCCACCTCAAGGTGCGCCTGGAGCAGACCAAACTGTGCCTGCTGGTGATGATTGGCGTGCGTACTGATGGCCGCAAGGAGCTGGTGGCGATCACCGACGGGTATCGGGAGTCCACCGAGTCGTGGGCCGACCTGCTACGCGACTGCAAACGCCGCGGGATGACTGCCCCGGTGCTGGCCGTGGGCGATGGCGCCCTCGGGTTCTGGAAGGCGGTCCGCGAAGTGTTCCCAGCGACCCGTGAGCAGCGGTGCTGGTTTCACAAGCAGGCCAATGTCCTTGCCGCACTGCCTAAGTCGGCACATCCGTCGGCGTTGGCGGCGATCAAGGATATCTACAACGCCGAGGACATCGACAAGGCACAGGTCGCGGTCAAGGCATTCGAGGTCGACTTCGGCGCCAAATACCCCAAGGCCGTCGCCAAGATCACCGACGACCTTGACACCCTGCTTGAGTTCTACAAGTACCCGGCCGAGCATTGGATTCACCTGCGCACGACCAACCCGATCGAAAGCACTTTCGCCACGGTGCGACTTCGGACCAAGGTCACCAAGGGGCCTGGATCACGCGCGGCCGGGATTGCCATGGCCTACAAGCTGATAGACGCCGCACAAGCCCGCTGGCGGGCCGTCAACGCCCCGCATCTGGTCGCCCTGGTCCGTGCCGGCGCGGTCTTCCACAAAGGCAAACTGCTCGAACGGCCCACCGACATCACCCCACCGCAACCGCCTTCAAACGGTGACGAGCGCACCGGAACGGAGGTCGCCTGAAACACCCCGATCCACAGGTCTTGACAATTTCTCTCGCTCGATGGGTGATTTGCCGTCGATGCCTGTGTGGGGTCTGTGGTGATTGTAGTGATGAACCCAGTCCTGGTAGGTCTGGGCGCGGGCCTCGTCTGACAGGTAGGTCTGGGCGTAGGCCCATTCCTGGTTCAGCGTCCGGTTGAATCGTTCGACTTTGCCATTGGTTTGTGGTCGGTACGGACGGGTACGTTTGTGCGTGATCTCGGGACCCAGGGTTTGCTTGAAAAGGTGTGAGCGGTAGCAGGATCCGTTGTCGGTGAGTACCTGTTTGACGGTGACTCCGTGACTGTTGAAGTAGGCGTTCGCACGCGACCAGAATCCGGCGGCGGTCTCTTTACGTTCGTCGCCGAGGATCTCGGAGTAGGCCAGTCGGGTGTGGTCATCAACGGCGTGATGAACGAAGGCGTAGCCGCGACCGTTCTTCTTGTTGTTGCGGTTACCGATCGTGCGTCCGAGTTTGCGGTGTCCGCCGCCGTTGGGGATCCGGCCGAGTTTCTTGATATCGACGTGGATCATGTCGCCGGGCTCTGGATGCTCGTAACGGCGTGGTCGAGGCCGGCGGACGACCAAGCCCGTGTTGTGGTCGAGATGCCGTAGCAGCGGCATCTGATACCGGCGTAACACCGCTCCGACGGTGCTGCAGGGCAGTTGGAGGTGGTAGGCGATGCGGTGTGGTCCCCAGCGGCGGGTGAAGCGCAGGTTGATGATTCGCCGTTCGCAGCGTGTGGGGGTCCGATTGGGGCTGCGGTGGGGTCGGCTGGATCGATCAGCCATCGCCGCGGGCCCGCCGTCCCGATAGCGGTCGGCCCATTTCTTGGCTGTGGTGGGCGAGCACTGGAACCGTTCGGCGGCTCGGCGGATCGACCAGCCCTCATCGATGATCACCGAAGCGAGTTTCAGACGCCCCTTTGGGGTCAGTAAGGCATTAGCGTGGGACATGAGGACCTCTTGGTAGCGGCGTGTGTTGTGGTAACCACACCGATACCGGAGGTCCTCACCTATTCACTGGCGCCACACCGTCCACAACGTCCCTGGTCATTACAGCTAGCTGCTCGCGACCTCGTAACCCATCGGCAGCATCGTCGACTTGTGCTCGAGGAAGGACTCCAAGCCCTCGCGGCCGTTCTCGCGGCCGATGCCGGAGTTCTTGTAACCACCGAACGGTGACTCGGGATCGATTGCGTACCAATTGATCCCGAAGGTTCCCGTCCGGATCTTGGTGGAGATCTCGATACCGCGCTCGACGTCGTCGGTCCACACCGTGCCGGCGAGTCCGTAGCTGGAGTCGTTGGCGATGGCGATGGCCTCGTCGACGTCGTCGTAGGCGATCACCGACAGGACGGGACCGAAGATCTCTTCCTGGGCGATGGCCATGTCGTTGGTGACACCCGTGAAGATCGTCGGGGTGAGGAAGTATCCCGAGTCGAGTCCGGCGGGACGTTCACTCTCGAGAGCCGGTGTCGCACCGGCCTTCTTGCCGAGTTCGATGTACTCCTCGACCTTCTGGCGCTGCTTCTCGGTGATCAGCGGGCCGAGCTGGGCCTCCGGGTCGGAGGGCAGGCCGACCTTCATGGCCTTCGCCGCATCGACCATCGCCGCCACGATCTCGTCCTGGCGGCTGCGCGGCACCAGGATTCGGGTCTGCGCCACACAGGCCTGGCCGGTGTTGAACAGGCCGAGGAAGGTGAGCATGAAGGCGTTCGCGGCGATGTCGACGTCGTCGAGCACGATGGCCGCGGACTTGCCGCCCAGCTCCAGCGAGCAGCGCTTCAGGGTCTCGGCGCACGCGGCGCCGATGGCCTTGCCCGCGGCGGTCGACCCGGTGAAGGTGATCTTGTCGACGTCGGGATGTGCGACGAGTGCCTGGCCGGTCTCGGTGCCGCCGGTGACGACCGAGATGGCGTCGGCGGGCACGCCGGCCTCGATGAAGAGCTGGGCCACGTAGTTACCGGTGAGCGGCGTCTCCGGGGCGGGCTTGAGTACCACCGAACAGCCGGCGGCGAGCGCCGCGCCCATCTTGTTGCAGGTGATGAACAGCGGGACGTTCCAGGCGCAGATCGCGCCGACGACGCCCACCGGCTCGCGGGTGATGCGTGTGGTGCCGAACAGGCCGGTCCGATATTCCTCCCACTGGTAGTCGCGGGCGGCGTTGGCATATGCGCGCAGGACGCCGGTGCCGGGCAGCTGCTGCAGGGTGCTGATGGCGCTGGGCGGCGCACCCATCTCGGCGGACACCAGGGCGGTGATCTCGTCCCCACGCTCGTCGATGAGGTCGGCGACCTTGGCGATGATGTCGGCGCGCTGTGCCGGGGGCGTTGAACTCCAGACGCCGGAGTCGAAGGCCGCGCGGGCCGCCCGTACGGCGGCGTCGACGTCGGTCGCGTCGGCGTTCGGCACCGATCCGACACGTTCGCCGGTGGCGGGGGAGAAGACCTCGAGGGTCTCGCTGGAATGCGGGTCGACCCATCGGCCGCCGATGAGCAACTGGGGCTGATCCCCGCCGCCGGTGGGTGGTGCGGTGTGGGACTCCACGGTCTCGGTCATTACGCGTGTGCTCCTCAGGAGGACGGGGCCTTGCCGGTCAGCAGCGGATTCAGGCCGCGCGGGCAAGTGTGAACTACGGCACACGCAATACTAGAACACGTTCTAACTTTGGCGCCAGGGGCGTCGCGGAATCAGCCCCGTCCGAACGCGGCGCGGGCCTCGAGGCCCTCCATGACGTCGTCGAGGACGTCCAGCTGTCCGGACGGATCGACGGCCTCGAGGAGTCGTTGCTGATCGTGCGGTTCGATCTGGAGCCGGTTGGCCCAGCGGTACACGGGTGAGAGGTCGGCCGTGAGCGGATCGGCGTCGATGATGTCGAGTGCGGCGAAGATCGTGTCGACGTCCTTGCCCGCGGCCTCGAAGGTCTGGCGCATGACCGCGCGGAGGCGCTGGTCGATCGAATGCAGGCGTTCGAGATCGGCGTCGGTGGGGGAGGGCTCGGGTAGCACCTCGACACGTGCCAGCGGATAAGGATCGTCGGGCAGCCATTCGACGACCCGGAAACGATGGGTGCCGCTGCCGGACAGCAGGGCCCGGCCGTCCGGGTGCCGTTCGGTGACGTCGGCGCGCGCCATCGTGCCGACCCCGCGACGCACCTCGCCGCCGCCGACCTCGGAGCCGCGGGCGATCAACACGACGCCGAAACGTACGGTCGATCGCCCGTCGGACTCCTCGATGTGGTCGGTCAGCATCTGCCGGTAGCGCGGCTCGAAGACTCGCAGCGGCAGCTCGCCGCCCGGCAGCAATGCGGTGCCGAGCGGAAAGATCGGCGAGACGAATCGCTCGCCGGCCGGAATGGACGGGCTCAGAGGGCCACTCCGTCAGGCCTTGGGGCGCGCGTCGAGGACGACCTCGAACTCGAGCAGGTCGGCACCCGAGGCGACGGGCTTGGCCCGCTCGCCGGCATGCGCCTCACGGGCCGGGCCGGATGCCCACGCCTGGAAATCCTCCTCGGACTCCCACTGCGTCACCACGAAGTAGCGGTCGTCACCCTTGACCGGACGGAGCAGCTGGAACCCGAGGAAGCCCTTGGACCCGTCGACGGAATGGGCGCGGTTGGCGAACCGCTTCTCCAGCTCGGGCCCGGCGCCGTCGGGAACGGTGATTGCATTGATCTTCACAACAGACATGCGTCCACCATAGGCGTTGTGGTTGCGGCCGTGACGGTGTTGCCCGGCTCCGAGGGGTGGTTCGGGCGGCTACAGTTTCGGCCATGCTCGACATCCAGGCGATCGGCGAGATCGGGCTCCGCGACCACGGCGGGCCGAGGGTCGCGGAGGACGCACGCGGTTCGCTCGACGTCGATACGCCGACGCGGCCGATCGTGCTGTTGCACGGGCTGATGGGGCGGGGTCGCACGTGGCGGAGGCAGGTGCCGTGGTTGCGTCGTTACGGCCGGGTGTTCACCTACGACGCCGCCTTCCACACCGGGGCCGACGTCGAAGAGCCTGGCAGCGCAACAGAACTCGCGACCGAACGGTTCGTAGCCGACCTCGCCGAGATCCTCACCTGGATCGACCGCGGGCCGGCGGTCCTCATCGGGCACTCGATGGGGGCGCTCCACGCCTGGTGCGCGGCGTCCGAGTACCCGGAGCTCGTCACGGCGCTCGTGGTCGAGGACATGGCCCCCGACTTCCGTGGCCGGACCACCACCAACTGGACGCCGTGGTTCGAGTCGTGGCCCGAGCGTTTCGATTCCGTCGACGAGGCGGTCGCGATGTTCGGCCCGGTTGCCGGCCGGTACTTCTACGAGGCCTTCGACGACGGCCGGCTGCACGGCCGGATCCCGTTGTGGCGCGCGATCGCCGACGAGTGGGGGGTCCGCGACTTCTGGTCGCAGTGGCAGGCGGTCGCGGTGCCGTCGCTGGTCATCGAAGCCGAGTACACGGTGACACCGCCCGGCCAGATGCGTCGCATGTGCGAGGTCAACGAGCACGCGCAGTATCTGCGCGTCGACGGTGCCGGACACCTCGTCCACGACGATGCGCCGCACGTGTATCGCGGTGCGGTGGAGGCGTTTCTGTCGGGGCTCGACACCTGACCCGCCATATGGGTCGGGGCGCACACGATGGCTCGTGCGCGCCCCGAGAGGTGGATGAGGATCAGGCGGGATCGGCGGGTGCAATCGGTGCGCCGTTGAGTCGACGCCAGCAGTGCACCAGGAACAGCTGGGCGACCGGGGCGGCGACGATCAGTCCGACGTAGCAGACGAGTACGCCGACGAGGTTGATGGCGTAGGTGACGAGCAACGTGATGATCGAGTCGCCGACCTTCGACTTGGTCAGCTCGAACGACGTCTTCATCGCGTTGATGGGCGAGAGGCTCTTGTCGATGGTCGCGACCACCGAGAACATCAGGAAGAACATCGCGATGATGCCGGGGATGATGCACAGTGCGTAGCCGATCGCGGTGATGATGCCGACCAGGATCGCGGTGCCGACGACCGGCCCGAATCGGATCGGGGTCAGGAACGACTTCGCGGTCACCGGTTCGCCGTTGGCAACGCGCACCGCGCCCGAGATGATGCTCGCCTGGATGTAGAGGAGGCCCACGATGAACACGGCGTACACGAGCGCGAGCAGGACCGAACCACCGAAGCCCAGCGACGTTTCCTCGTAGTAGAAACCGTTGCCGTAGTCGACCCTCTCGGTGGTGCCGAAGAGTGCCACCGCCGAGAATCCCACCGCGATGAGTGCAGCACCGAGCAAGAACACCGCGAGACCAGGCAGGATCATCGCGCCCACGTTGTTCTTGAACTTGTTGAAGGCCCAGGAGAACGCCTCGCCCACATCGACCTTGGTGCCGGGGACGCCCGGACCACCGGGGTAGGCGCCCATTTCCCCGTACTGCGGTACGCCCGGGGGCGGCGGGGGCGGTGCCTGGCCGTACTGCGGCTGGCCGTACTCGGGCTGCTGGCCGTACTGAGGCGGTTGCTGCCCGTACCCGGGCTGCTGCCCGTACTGGGGCGGGGGCGGGGGCTGCTGACCGTACTGCGGAGGCTGGCCCGGCTGGTTCGGGTCCGACGGCGGGACAGGAGGATACGGCGGCTGACTCATGGATCGGGACATTAGCAACGATTCGGGTGTAGCGGGAGACTATGCCCGAACGATCAAATGACTGGTCATCGATGTTGGCACGAATTATGGGCGCTCGTGGGCGAGCTGTCTTCTCGGCGTCGCCCGGTGTTTCCCGACCTGCGGTGACGCCGGTGGTCGGGCGGACTCAGCACTCGCCCGCCAGACAGTAACGGCCGTCGGCGGTGATCTCGACGAGACCGTCGACGAGCAGGGAGTCGAGGGCGCGGTCGCGCTGTGCGGTGTCGCTCGTCCACACCACGTCGAGCTTCGCCCGCTCCACCGCACCGGTGGTGCCGCGCAGTACATCCAGCAGCAGGCCACGGACCTGGCGGTCGGTGCCGGCGAACTTCTGGGTCTTCCGCGGTGGGCCGGTGTGAGCGGGCCGGCCGAGTCGGACCCAGGTGCAGTCGACCAGAGGACAGTTGTCGCACTTGGGGTTCCGGGCCGTGCACACCAGCGCGCCGAGTTCCATGAGTGCCGCCGAGAACCGCGGTGCGCTGGCTGCGTAGCCGGTGGCGGCGGAGCGGGGGAGGAGCACCTCGGCGTCGTCGAGGTCGCGGCGCGACGGGTTGCCCGGCTGCTCGCGACCGTGCACCGCCCGCGCGATCACCCGGCGGACGTTGGTGTCGACGACGGGAACGGCCTGACCGTAGGCGAAGCAGGCGACCGCCCGTGCGGTGTAGTCACCGATTCCGGGGAGGGTCAGCATCGTCTCGACGTCCTCGGGCACCCGGTCGTCGTGATCGCTCGCGAGGACCTTCGAGCACTCGTGGAGGCGTAGCGCGCGTCGGGGATAGCCGAGTTTGCCCCAGGCACGGAGAACCTCGCCGGCGGATTCGGCGGCCATCGCCGACGGCACCGGCCATCGCTCGACCCAGGCCCGCCACGGCTCCAGGACGCGGGACACCGGGGTCTGCTGGAGCATGATCTCGCTGACGAGGATCTGCCACCCGGTACAGGCCGGATCCCGCCACGGCAGGTCGCGCTCGTGGGTATCGAACCAACCGATCAATCGCTCGGGTGGCACACTATTGAGCATGATCGGAAAGACACCACGTGAGGCCTGGCGCATTCTGCGCGATGGAAACGACCGTTTTGTGGCCGGAGAATCTCAACATCCGAGCCAGGGTATCGAGGATCGAACACGTCTCGCCGACGGGCAGTACCCGCACGTGGTGCTGTTCGGCTGCGCGGACTCCCGCCTGGCCGCCGAGATCATCTTCGACCAGGGACTCGGCGACATGTTCGTGGTCCGCACCGCCGGTCACGTCATCGACTCGGCGGTGATGGGCTCGCTCGAGTACGCCGTCGAGATTCTCGACGTCCCGCTGATCGTCCTCCTCGGCCACGACAGCTGTGGCGCGGTGAAGGCGACCCTCGACGCCCTCGACGACCTCCAGATCCCCGGCGGCTACATCCGCGACGTCGTCGAACGCGTCACGCCGAGCATTCTGGCCGGACGCAGTGAGGGCCTGACCCGGGTCGACGAGTTCGAGGCCCGTCACGTCGTCGAGACCGGACGCCTGCTCATGCAGCGCAGCCGGATCATCGCCGACCGCATCAGCACCGGCAACCTGGCGATCGTCGGCTTGACGTACAAGCTGAGCGAGGGCCGGGTGAGCCTCCAGGGCGTCTTCGGCGACATCGGCGAGCATCCCCGGGCCGAAGCGGTGCCCGAGAGCGCCTGACCCTCCGAGCGGCCCCGAGCCTGAAGGCGAACTCTAGACTTTGCCTGTTCGGGGCCGCTTTTCGGCCGCGACACGCCGCACGTGATCAACCGGAAGTCAAGACCCGGCCGTTAGCGTTGTGGGCGTGATCGAACCCCAGGGCCCGCTGCCACCCGAGATCTACTGGCGACGACGCGTTGTCGCCGGGGGTGGTGCGCTGGTCATCGTGGGGCTGGTCGTCGCCCTCATCGTGTGGATGACCTCCGGTGGAGACGCTCCGCAGAACACTGCGGCCACCTCGTCCGCGTCGAGCAGTGCGGCTCCGTCCTCGGAGTCGGCACCGCCGTCGTCCGAACCGCCCGCCGCCGGCGACGCCGGTGCCGGTGGTGCTCCGGGCGGCAATGCTCCCGCGGGTGGAGGAGCGCCGGGCGGTGCGCCCGCATCGGCGTCCTCACCTCCGGAATCGGCGAGTCCGGCCGGCGCACCGGGAGGTCCCGCGGGCCCCAACCTCTGTCCGGATCAGGCGATCTCGGTGGTCCTCTACACCGACAAGCCGACATACACGATCGGTCAGCAACCGGTCTTCACGATCGTCACCACCAATGCCGGGCTGTCCGAATGCACCCGCGACGTGGGCAAGTCGGTCCAGAACGTCATCGTCCGGACTCTCGACGGATCGCGCACCCTGTGGTCGGCGCGGGACTGTTCACCGCTGGACACGGTGAACAACGTGGTTCTCAAGCCCGCACAGCAGGTCAAGGACACCATCACCTGGTCGGGTACCACCAGTAGCCCCGGCTGTGAGCGCCCGCGGACTCAGGTGCCCGCCGGTTCGTACTCGGCCATCGGCAAGATCGGGGAGCGCGAGTCGTTCCCGATCACCTTCAACGTGGTCGCCCCGGCGCAAGAGCCCTGATCGTTTCGTTCTCGTCGGGCCGCTAGTCGTAGCGCTCGATGCTCGTCTCCGCGAGGCGGGACAGTCCCTCGCGGATGTGCCTCGCCCAGATGCTCCCGATGCCCTCGACGGCCTGCAGGTCGGCCGACGTGCTGGCAAGCAGCGCCTGCAGGGTGCCGAAGCTGCGAACGAGCCGGTCCACGTGCGCGAACTGCAACCGTGAGATGCGGGCGAGCAGCCGGTAGCCGCGCGGACTCATGGCGTTGTCCTGGGCCTCGATGGTCGTCGGGTAGCCGAAGGCGCCGGCGAGCTGGGTGAGGTCGAGCAGATCGGCGTCGCTGAGTCCCTCGATGACCTCGAGGGCTTGGCGTACATCCTCGGCGGTGGCCGGTTCGGGGCTGGCGAAGTAGTCGCGGACGAGGAGTTCGCGCATCGTGTCGTTGTCGCTGATGAGCTCCTCGAGCTGCAGGCTCACCTGCCGGCCGTTGGTGCCGAGTTCGAGGACGTACTCTTCGATCTCCACCGACACGCGCCGCACCATCTCCATGCGCTGTGCGGTCGACATGGCGTCGCGCAGCAGCACGTAGTCCTCGATCTCGGCTCGCGACAGCGCGGCGATGACCTCGTCGAGGCGTGCCTTGTACCGCTCCAGGGTCGCCAGGGCGACGTTCGCGCGCGAGAGGATGGGGTCGGGGCTCTCCACGACGCGGCGGGCGCCGTCGACGTAGACGCTGACGATCGACATCGAGGCACTGACCGAGATCACCGGATGGCCGGTCTGGATCGCGGTGCGTTCGGCGTTGCGGTGCCGGGTACCCGACTCCTCGGTGGGGATCGACGGATCCGGCACGAGCTGGACGTTGGCGCGCACGATGCGCTTGCCGTCGGTCGACAGCACCACCGCCCCGTCCATCTTCGCCAGTTCGCGCAGCCGCGTCGGGGCGAATTCGACGTCGAGGTGGAAGCCGCCGTCGCAGATCTTCTCCACGTCTGAGTCGTGCCCGAGCACGATCAGGGCGCCGGTGCCGCCACGCAGGATCCGTTCCAGGCCGTCGCGCAGCGGGGTGCCCGGCGCGACGCGCGCCAGGGTCTCGCGCGTGAGCTCGGACTTCACCGCATCGGTCAGCACTGTTTCCCCTTCGGCAGCCGAGTCTCCCCGGGACGGGCGACTCGCGTCTGCGCGGGTCGTCGACGGTGACTAGGGTACCGGGATGTGAAGAACAGCAGTTTTGTGGTGCCCGACGAGCTCGACGTGCTCGAGCGTCATCCGAAGACGGCCAAGCCCGGTGAGGTCATGCGACCACACAACCTGATGTGCTTCGGCTGCGGCGCGGAATCCCCGCACGGTCTGCACCTCGAGATGTACGCCGGCGAGGGCTTCACCGTGGAGGCGAAGATGCCTGTCGAGCAGTGGATGGAGGGTGGGCCGGGCGTGATCCACGGCGGCATCCTCTCCAGTGCGCTGGACGACGTCATGGGTATGACGCCGCGACTCCTCGGCCCGCCCGGGGTGACCGTCCACCTCCAGGTTGATTTCTTGCAGCCGATCCCGGTGGGCAAGACGCTTCATATCCGCGCGGAGATCCTGGGCCGGCAGCGGCGCAAGATCTACACCGAAGGTGTTGCGCACCTGGGTGATCCGGGGCGGCCGGTGGCGCGCGCGAACGGTGTGTTCGTGACCGTCGACGTCCGGGAGCACTTCGCCGAGCACGTCGAGAACAGTGCGAAGGCGGCGGAGTATCTGGGCGGCAAACCGCAGCTCTGACGAGGGGTCAGAACGGCGCGTCCACCGGGTCGGAGTCGCGCAGGTGAACGGCGTCGCCGAGGTTGGCGACCCGGAGGATGCGAATGCCCTTCGGGAGTTCCTCGTCGGTGGCCGCGGGGATGATCGCCTCCCGGAAACCGAGTCGCTTGGCCTCCGCCAGGCGGCGAGCGACCGCGGAGACCCGACGGATCTCGCCGCCGAGACCGACCTCCCCGATGACGACGGTCGACTGGGGGACCGGTCGCTGGGTCAGGGTCGAATAGACCGAGAGCGCGATCGCGAGATCGGCGGCGGGTTCGGTCACACGCATGCCGCCGACCGTCGAGAGGTAGACCTCGGACTTCGCCAGTTCCTTGCGGCCGGCGCGTGCCTGGAGGACGGCGAGGACCATCGCCACCCGGTTGAAGTCCAGACCTGACACCGCCCGACGGGGGTTGGACATCTCGGTGCCGTTGGCGAGTGCCTGGACCTCGCCGACAAGCGCGCGTTTGCCGTCCATCGTCACCATGGTGACGCTGCCGCTCACATCCGAATCCCGTTGGTGCAGAAAGATTCCCGACGAATCGGGAACCTGGTGGATGCCGTCGTCGCGCTGTTCGAAGCAGCCGACCTCGTCGGCGGCGCCGAAGCGGTTCTTCACGCCCCGGACCATGCGCAGCGTCGAGTGCTTGTCGCCCTCGAAGGCGAGTACGACATCGACGAGGTGCTCGAGTGAGCGGGGACCGGCGACCGCGCCCTCCTTGGTCACGTGGCCCACCAGGATCACCGCGATGCCCCGGTTCTTCGCCAGCGAGACCAGCGCGGTGGTGACGGCACGGATCTGCGTGACGCCACCGGTGACGCCGTCGGCGCCGGAGGCCACGACGGTCTGGACCGAGTCGATGATCATCAGCGTCGGCCGCACGGTGTCGGCGTGGCCGAGGATGGTCGCGAGATCGGTCTCGGCGGCGAGGTAGACGTTGGGGTGCACCGCGCCGGTGCGCTCGGCCCGCATCCGGACCTGTCCGGCCGACTCCTCGCCGGTGATGTACAGCGCGACGCGATCCTTGGCGGCCCAGTGTTTGACGGCTTCGAGCAGCAGCGTCGACTTGCCCACACCGGGTTCTCCGGCGAGCAGGATGACCGACCCCGGGACGACGCCGCGCCCGAGGACGCGGTCGAGCTCACCGATACCGGTCGGCACCGCCGCCGACGACTCTGCGTCGACCTCGGTGATGCGCAGAGCCGGGCTCGACGGTGCCACCGCGGCGGTCGTCCGCGAGGACGTGGGCACGCCGGCGACCTCGTCGATCGATCCCCACTCGCCGCATTCGGGGCAGCGTCCGACCCATTTGGCGACCTGGTGACCGCAACCGGCGCAGCGATACGAGGATTTGGGTTTTGCCACCCGGTCAGCCTAGGCGGGCGCACCGACAAAACAGACGAGGCCCGGCGGATGCCAGGCCTCGTCGTGTGTGTTCCGGGGAGGGGTCAGTGCCCGCCGCCCTCTTCGTTTCCGGTCTCCGGAGCGCCGCCTTCGCCCTCGCCGTGGCCGCCCTCGCCGTGGCCCTGGTTGTAGAACGTCGGCTCCGCGTTGCGGGCGACGTCCTGGCGCTCGAGCTTCGCGCCGGCATCGACCGGGGTCTGCACGGTGGTCTCACCGGCGGGGACCCACGAGCCGTTGCTCTCGCGCTTCTCGAAGACGAACGTCAGTTCGGTGGTCAGTCCGCTGGCGACGGTGTCACCGGCGTTGGTCAGCTCGGCGGTGACCTTCTTCTCGCCGTCACGCGTGGCGCCGACGGGTGTGCCGCCGCGCAGGGCCTGGCCCGGCGGGATGACGCGATCGGCGGAGTCGCTGCCCTCGACGAACTCGATCGACCCCTTCTCGGGCTTGATCTCCTTCAGGCGGTAGTAGACCGTCGGGTCGGAGTTCGCGACGACGAACGCGATCTCGAAGGGCCCGCCGTTGCCGAAGACGGTCGGTGCGTCCTTCTCCGGGTAGACGATCTGCACGTCCCGCAGCTGCAGCGAGTCGATGTTGACGTTCGCGCCGTTGACGGCGGGCAGCTGGTTGGCGGTCTGCGAGATCTGTCCCGCACCGCAACCGGTGGTGCCCAGGGCAACGGCGATGCCGATCGTGGCTACTGCGGTGGCCAGACGAGATGGCCGAACCGCCGACCGCCGTGCGGATAGTGGAAGCACTGACACCCGATCCTCCCAGGTCAAACGAAGTCGAATTGCAGCGCGCGAAACCCTGCACTACGCAGCGTAGTGGGGGCCGTGCGGAAAAGTCCGCCCGGGTGCCCGATTCGTGTCCGCACGGGCGTGTCCACCGGGTCGGCGAAGGGGTCCGGACGGCTGCCCCGGGCCAGGTGTTGCGTGATGCCCAACACGCTGCTACGGCACCCCTTGCCACCTCGCAAGAGGCGGCACTGAAACCGGTTCACCGCGTTGACCTGCACCGTTGGGTGGGGCCCCCGGAACGCCCGTGCTAGACTGGGTTCACTCGAAAGGGGCAAGGAACATTGAATTTCAAAGTTGGCGACACCGTCGTTTACCCCCATCACGGTGCTGCTCGGGTCGAAGACATCGTTACCCGGACCATCAAGGGTGAGCAGATCGAATACCTTGTTCTCAAGGTTGCCGACGGTGACATGACCGTTCAGATTCCCTCGACGAAGCTGGAATACGTGGGCGTCCGCGACGTGGTCGGGCAGGAGGGTCTCGACCAGGTCTTCCAGGTGCTGCGGGCCCCGCACACCGAAGAGCCGACCAACTGGGCACGGCGCTTCAAGGCGAACCAGGAGAAGCTCATCTCGGGCGACATCATCAAGGTCGCCGAGATCGTGCGCGACCTGTGGCGTCGTGAGCAGGACCGCGGACTGTCGGCCGGTGAGAAGCGGATGCTGACCCGTGCCCGTCGGGTCCTCGTGGACGAACTGTCGCTCGCGCAGAACACCGATGACGAGAAGGCGACCAGCATTCTGGACGAGGTCCTCGCTGCCGCCTCCTGACGTCGGGTCGTGCCTGGCTCAGGAACCCAATTGACCACCACGCCGGGTGATTCCGGCGCAAGAGTCTGCGTCATCATCCCGGCTGCCGGGTCGGGAACCCGACTCGGCGAGCCGGTTCCCAAGGCTTTCGTCGACCTGTGCGGCGTCACGATCATCGAGCGTTGCGTCGACAACATCCCCGACTCGCTCGGGGCGTCGATCGTCGTCGTAGTACCGGCCGACCTCGTGGAGCGTGCTCGAGAGCTGCTCCCCGGGGTCGTCGTCGTGTCGGGTGGCGCCCACCGGTCCGACTCGGTGCGCGCGGGTATCGCCGCGGCGGACGCTGCGCAGATACTCCTCGTCCATGACGCGGCGCGGCCGCTCACACCCGCTCATGTCTTCACGAGCGTCGTGCAAGCCGTGGCCGCCGGTCACCCAGCCGTGGTGCCCGGGTTGCCCGTCGTCGACACCCTCAAGCAGGTCGCGCCGGACGCGAACGGCCTCGAACTCGTGACCCGGACCGTCGACCGCGAGGAACTCCGCGCCGTGCAGACCCCGCAGGGTTTCACCCGCGAGGCGTTGCTGCGGGCACACGCCGACGACTCCGGTCTCGCGACCGACGACGCCGGCCTCGCCGAACGCTGCGGAATCCCCGTTCACGTCGTCCCGGGAGACCCTCTCGCCATGAAGATCACCACACCGTGGGACCTCCGTATCGTCCGGAGCGTCGTCGGCGAACCTGCATCCGGCCCCGAGGCCCGACGATGAGGGTCGGGATCGGTACCGACGCGCATCGGGTCGACTCCTCGGCCGAATGCTGGATGGTCGGCCTGCGCTTTCCCGACGAGCCCGGTTGTGAGGGCCATTCCGACGGCGACGTCGGCGCTCACGCACTGTGTGACGCGGTGCTCTCGGCCGCCGGACTCGGCGACGTCGGCTCGGTGTTCGGCACCGGACGGCCCGAATGGGAGGGCGTCTCGGGAGTCGCGATGCTCACCCATGTGGCCGAGCTGATCGCCGCCGAAGGGTTTCGCGTCGTGAACGCCGCCGTCCAGGTGATCGGCAACCGTCCCAAGATCGGTCCGCGTCGTGCGGAGGCGCAGGAAGTGCTGTCGGCGGCCGTCGGCGGACCCGTGTCCGTGTCGGCGACGACCACCGATGGTCTCGGCATGACCGGTCGGGGCGAGGGGATCGCCGCGGTCGCCACCGCGCTTCTCGACGACGTCTAGTTCGGTTCGTCGACCGCAGCGCGGGGAGTTGGCTCAGCGTGACGCCGCGTCCAGCAAGATCTCGCAGGCACGGTCGACGGCATCGGCCGGCGGCGTGAGTTCTCGGCCGAGACGCGCGGCCGCGGCGGCCACCGCCGGATCGGTGAGCGGGTCGAGGTCGGACGGACCGAAACGTGCCAGCTTGTTTCCGGAGCCGGCGCCTGCCCGCCGAAGGGCTGCCGCCCACATCGGCTGATCCGCACTGAGCCAGGCGATCACCGACGGGATACCCGCCCGGGTCGCCGCCGCAGTGGTGCCGGCGCCCCCGTGGTGCACCGCGCCGCGACACCGGGGCAACAGGGCCTCGTGGTCGACCGGTTGGTCGAGGTGTAGAAGCCGCTCACGTCGGGGGAGTTCGTGATCGGTGTGCCCGATGACCCGCAGCCCGCGATCGAGGAGAGTGGTGACGATTCCTCCGATCTGTTCGGCGGTGATCTTCATGCTGCCGAAGCCGACGTAGACGGGTTCCTCGCCGGCGGTCGCCCACTCGACCGCATGTGAGGTGGCGTCGTCGCCGTTCAGGAGTGCGGCACGAGTGTCCTTGTCCGGCAACAGGAATCCGACGAGCGGACGTTGCGGCCCCCAGTCGCTCTCCAGTCCGGGGAAGAGGGCGGCATCGTAGGCCTGGACCTCCGGTCTGCCCTGACGCCGAAGTCGGCTTCCCAGTGGGCCTTTCGCCGGCGGGAGGTCGAGTTCGCTTCGCAGTCGGCGATCCGCCGAGCGCGTGGTCATCCAGTACGTCTGGTCGGCCAGCCACCACAACGCCCGGGAGACCGGGCGCGGGTTGCTTCGGTATCCGACGTCCACTCCCGCATTGGGCCGCAAGGGGCAGTAGTGCAACGGCGCGAACGGGATCCCGCGGCTCTCGGCGATCGCATCGGCGCGGTCCTGTGCCAGCGGTCCGGTCACGAGAATGTCCGAGACATCCGCGAGTTCACTCATCACCTGCTCCGAGGTGGCGCGACCGTGGTCGGCGACCTCGCGTAGGGCCGCGAGTCGCACCTTCGGGTTCTTCGACTTCAGTCGCTGCTTGACCAGCGGACTGGCCAACAACTCGCCCGTCGAGGGCGCGAGCACCCGGGTGTCCAGGCCGGTGGCGGCCGTCAGCTCGACCAGATCCTCGGGGACCGCGAACCGGACCTCGTGCCCGCGCCGGGCGAGTTCGGCGCCGACGGCCACCGCCGGCTGGATGTCGCCGCGGCTGCCGTGAACAGTGAACGAAACCCTCATGCGCCCCAACCGGTTCCGTGCAGTCCCCAGGCTGCGAGCTCGTCGGTCAGCAGACCGCGCATCGCTGAGGCGTCGGGGATGCGCACCGGGTCGAGCGAGCTGACACTCAACATCACGTGGTCGCCGTTGATCCCGAGCCATCCGCTGATACCGCCCTTGCGGTCGCGCAGTTGGGTCACGTCCTCGGTCACGGTGACGGCCCGGATCGCCATCGTGGCGCGGGTGCCGGTGCCGAGCGTGACGAACTCGTCGGGCATCGGACCGAGGTTCGACGCCAGACACAGCGGGGTAGAGGCGTTGGCCGCGAGGCGTCGGGCGATGGAGTCGTTCACTGCCTGCAGGATGACCGCGCTGTTGGCCACCGCGCTGGACTTCTCCGCCAGACGGCCGTAGGCCTCTTTGCAGGCGACGCGGACATCGGTCAAGTCCTCGTACCGGCCGGGCGCAACCTCGACGAAAGCCGTCGCACCCGAGGTCGCGTTGGCGCGTCGGTCGCCATCCGTACGGGTGGAGACCGGCAGCGACACCGGAACCACGTCGCCGTCGGAAACCCGGCCGCAGCGTTTCAGGATGCCGACCATCAATGCTGCGAACAGACTGTTGTCCGTGCCACCGCGCGACGTCGCCGCTGCCGCGTAGTCGGCGTGCGGGATGAGCACGGTCGCGTTCGGCGTGGCTTCGGCCCCGGTCAGGTCGGTGTCGGGGGCGGGGTTGTCTGTCACCCGGGCGGGTGACTCCGGTGATCCCCCCCGGCTCTCGCGCCACACGCGGTAGGCGGTCGTGCCCGCGGTGCGGAGCAGGTCCACTGCGTCGAACACGTCGTCGGCGATCCCGGGCGTGGTTCCGGGGAGATAGGGGGTGGCGTTGACCGCCTCGACGATCGCGGAGGTACCCGCACCGCCGTCGGCGATGACGTGAGCGATCGTCAGCGATACCACGACCGAGGCATCGTCGACGGTACGGGCGACGGACAGCCGCCAGGCGGGACCGTTCACGATGTCGAGCGGGTCGAGAGCCCGGGCGCGACCCCACGCCTCTTCTCCGCCGGCCGGCAGGGGCTCGGTGTCGATGGCGAAGTCGCCTGCGTCGTGCGTGTAGCGCCAGTAGGCCCGTCCCGGCCCGCGGTGACTCCCGACCAGCCGGCCGAGACGTCCACGACGCAGTCGCTCGGCCACCGACGCGATGGCGTCGACGTCGATCGTGCCGGGGAACCGCCAGAGCGTCTGCGTGACGACGGGAAGATCGAGCACGACGTCCATCTTCACGAAGAGGTCGTCGTCGGGTGTGAGCCGATCCACAGGGACGTCCCGGCTGACCCGGGTGGACCGGCCGAAGGGTGCGAGTTTCATGTCTGCAGCTGCCGTTCGTGCATGCAAAAAGTCGGTGATCGATGTAGACGATGGTCCAGAAATCACGGTCATCGGTCCCGGCGGCTGCGGTGCGGCGCACGGCCGTACAGGCCGACAGGACACCGCAACCCTACCCGAGGCCCTCGGGTTCTCCGGGTCCACGGCGGCTCGGTGTCGAATCACCCCGAGCGGGCGATACGTCCCTGATTTTCGCTGATCGCCCGGGAGTTTTTTCGTTTGTCCAACTATCAATTCGCCGCGAAGCAGGTTACTGTCGTCATCACTGTGAGGTGCGCCTAACTTCGGTGGCCTTCAGCATCTTGTTGCCATCGGGTCATTCCATTGATCCTTTCGCAGAATCCGGAGGACGCGACGACATGACGGGTGCCGCCCGCCGTACATCAGATCGCCGCGTGGCATCGCAGACCACCGCTCTCATCGCCATACTGGCGGCTGCGCTGACGGCCTTTGCCGGTCTGGCGCAGGCGGGCGGGGCGAATGCGGCGCCGACTCGTTCGACCATCGAGCGCGTCGTGGCGGAAGGCCCGCACTCCCACGGTGTGTACGTCTACTCCGCAGCCATGCAGAAGACCGTCAAGGTGCAGGTCGTGACACCTGAGGCATCGGCTGGGCCCCGCCCGTCGCTGTACCTGCTGGGTGGTCTGGGTGAGGAGAACCCGGAGAAGAGCATCTGGACTCTGAAGACCGACGTCGCGGGCTTCTACGCCGACAAGAACGTCAACGTCGTCATGCCCATCGCGGGCAACGGCAGTCTCTACACCGACTGGCAGCGCGACGATCCTGTGCTCGGTCGCTACAAATGGGAGACATTTCTCACGCGCGAGTTGCCCCCGCTGATCGACGAACGCTTCGACGGCAACGGTGCACGTGGTCTCGCCGGACTGTCCATGGGGGCCGGCGCCGCGCTGGTCCTCGCCGTCCGGAACCCCGGTTTCTACGACACGGTCGCCGCCTACAGCGGGTGCTTCACGACCACCGGACCTGCTGGTCAGGCATACCCGCGAGGCATCGTGACCGCCTTCGGCGGCAACCCCGACAACATGTGGGGGCCGCCGTCCGACCCCGCCTGGGCCGCGCACGACGTTCTCTTGCGGGCCGCCGGTCTGAGAGGCACCGAGGTCTACGTCTCCACCGGGACCGGACGGCCTGGCAAGTACGACGCTCCCGGTTATCCTGGCAACGACGATCCGACCGATCGTCAGGTCGTGGGTGGTGCGATCGAGCTCGGCGCGCTGTGGTGTACGCAGCAGCTGCAGGCCCGACTCGGACAGTTGAAGATTCCCGCCACCATCCGATATGTCGATCCCGGCACGCACTCGTGGCCGTACTGGGTGGACCAGCAGCGCCAGTCCTGGCCCACGATTGCCCGCGGATTGGGTTTGTGACCGTGCGCGGATCGTTTACGGACGGATGAGGAGGTGGGTCTCCGACGGCTGTCGCCGGCGGAACTGACCGGTACTCGATGCGCCGGGGCGGCTTCAGGGGAGGAGCCGAGCATGGACCATCAGGGGTCCAGAACGTGTGACAACACGAGAGGTTGTGATGGAATACACCGAACTGACTGACTACTCGATGCCCGGCGGAACCGTCACCGCCTGGGAGCCCGCGGTTGACGCGTCCGAGTGGCAGAGCGATTCGCGACAACTGTCGTACATGCACCTCGAGCACGCCCGACGGGCGGTTCGTGAGGGCTCCGACTGGTACAGCCAGTGGATCGGGACCGCTTTCCGGATTCAGCGTCCGCTCGATCGTGATGCGTTCTCGCGCACGCTCGTTGCGTGGTACCGCAGGCATGAGGCGTTCCGGACCTCGGTGCGCGTCCACGACGCCGGGCACCCGCAGGGCGACCTGACCCGCATCACCGTCGCCGCCGACACGATCGCGGTGCGTGAGCGGGCCTTCGGGTCCGATCTGGAACCCGCCGAGGTCTCCGAACTCGTCACCGAGTACTTCAACACCACCGTCACCCCGCTGACGTGGCCGCACTGCCTTGCGGTGACGGTCGAGACGCCCGGCGACGACGAGGGTTTCCTCGTCGTGTTCGCCGCCGATCACACGGTGATGGACGCCTACACCCAGGTGTTCGCGATCCGCGAACTGACCGCGCTGTACCTCGCCGAGGTCACCGGCGAGCCGCACGGACTCGCGGCGTTCGGCAGCTACCTGGACTTCAGTGACGCGGAGCGTCGTCTCGGTGAGCAGATCGACGCCAACAACGCCGCGGTGAGCCAGTGGCGCACCTTCTTCGACGACACCACCACCGCCGTACAGCCGGAGTCGATCCCGCGGTTCCCGCAGTTCGACGTCCCCGCCGATGCACCGCGCACCATCGCGGCTCAGCGGACCCCGGAGGAGGGCTTCCAGGCCACCCTGTCGCACTGGCTGCTCGACGCCGCCGACACCAAGCGGTTCGACGCGATCTGCAAGGCGGCCGGGTCGTCGATGACCGCCGGCATCTACACCGCGCTGTCGATGACGTCGGCGGCCCTGACCGGTTCCGCGGATCTCCGTTTCATCAGTCCGATCCACACCCGCAACGCGATCGAGTGGGGCGAGGCGGTGGGCTGGTTCGTCGGGATCATCCCGGTGGCCGTCCGCCCGGGCCGGCCGCTGAAGTTCACCGACGCGCTGACCGCCGTCGCGGCCACCGCGGCCCAGTACAAGGATGTGGGCGCTGCCCCGTTCGCGCCGGTCGCCGAGCTGATCGGTGGGGACGTGACACCTCCGGGATTCGTGGTGTCCCACATCGACCTTCGACACGCGGAGGGCTCGACCGAGTGGGAGCCGCGTGCGGCACGGGTGCTGCGCAGCGCGACCCGCGACGCCGACGAGGTCTACTTCTGGATCAACCGCATCCCCACCGGCGTCAACGTGTCCGCCCGTTTCCCGGCCGCGAACGCACCTGCTGTCGAGGTCTTCCTGTCCACGTTCCATGCGACGCTGAAGGATATAGTCGCCGAGGGCGATTGCGAGTATTCCTACCGTGCGGGTGCGGTGGACGGACCCACCGGTATCGACCGCGCGGTCCTGTCCGCCGGAAGCCCGACAGGGGTCCTCGGCAGCTGATGTCGGGAACGCTGCAGTCACGCGACATCCCTCCCCGGTTCAGCGATTCCGGGTCGCTGGTCGCTCGGCTCCGCCCACACCTGACCGGTGGGCGGGCCGTCGAGTGGGAGCTGCGCGATCCGGACCGTGTTGCGAAAGCAGCGCAACGCTGGGGCGACGGGGTGTCGTTCCTGCAATCCGACCATCTGGCGACGATGGCGGCCAAACGCCGGGAGGGCGAGGCGCACCACGGATTCATCGTGGCCGCAACACGATTCGATACTCCCTTGGTGCCCGATGCCATGTCGGCCGCGCTGACCGACTTCGTTCGGCGCCATGAGGAGTTGCGCGCGCACTATCGCTCGGGTCCGGCAGGGCACGAGCGATGGGTGTCGCCACCGGACGAGGTCGAGATCGTCACCGCGGACCGTGAATCCGTCCACGTGCACGACGCCGAACTCGGTGACTGGGTGGGCGGCCGGGCCGCCGAGACCGCTTGGTCCGATCTGGTTCCGGGTTCGTGGTGGGGCGCGACCTGCGACGACAACGGGTTCACGTTCCTCGCCTCGACGGATCATGTCCGGGGCGACGGATATTCGTTGGTCCTCGCGATGTTCGAGATCGTCGAGCTGTACCGGGGCCACTGTGCCGGCGAGCCCGCGGAGCTGGCGGCGGCCGGCTCCTTCGGGGACGCGATACTGGCGGAACGCCGGATCGCGGCGTCACTCGACCCCGCCGACGATCGTGTCGCGGTCTGGCGGGACGCACTGGTGCACAACGACGGTCGTACGCCGAGCTGTCCGCTCGACCTCGGGCTGACCGACGGGCTGCCGAAGCCGTCGGTCACGGCCCAGACAGTGCTGCTCGACGCCGAGACCCTCGCCCGCTGCGATGCCCGGATCGCCGCGACCGACGGCAGCTTCTCCGGGCTCATCTACGCGGCGCTCGCGGAGTGGCACCGCCGAATGACCGGTCGTGACCGGTTCTTCGTGTCGACCGTGCTGGCCACCCGTGCGCCGGAGCACTTCTGGACGCAGGGCTGGCTGTGCAACTTCGCGCCGATCGCCGTCGAGGTACCGAACATCGGAGACGTCGATTTCGACGACCTGGTGCGCGCGGCCGCCCAGAGCGTTCGACTCGCCCGCGGCGCGGCCGAGATCCCCGCGCACGCGGTGCTCGCGCAACTCGCCGGAGAGGGCGTCTTCCGCGGACTCGACGGAAGTCCGTACATGGTGTCCTACACCGACCTCCGCCGCCTGCCGATCGGTGACGACCCGGTTCTGAACGGGACACAGCTGTTGACCGGACTCGGTCCCACGCGCAACGCCAACCTCTGGTTCACGCGGACGGCGACGGGACTCGACGTGGTGTCGCAGATCCCCGACAACGACGTGGCGCGAACGTCGATCCTCGAGCAGTTCGCGACCCTGCGCGAAATCCTGGCCGAGTACGCGGATGCGGCCGGGTACGCGACGGAATCGGTTGTGCGATGAAGCTCTCGAGTTCCGAATCGTGGGCGGTCGAGCCGGGAGAACTGGTGTGCTGGCGTGCCGTACCGGGCGGGGCGGCCGCCCGGTCGAGCGTACCGGTGTCGGAGAACGAGCGATTCCACCTCGCGTCGATCGCCGCGGGGCAGCCGGGCTGGATGGCGCTCACCCTGGATTTCCCGGAACAAATCGATCTCGACCAGATCTGCGAGGCCGTCGGGACGATGATCGCCCGCCACGACGCGCTCCGCAGTCACTACGTGCAGACCGGTGACGTCGTCACCCGCCTGTTGCATCCGGGCGTCGACGTCAAAGAAGAGTTCCGGCAGGCGGACGACGGGCTCTCGGCATCGGCATTCGTCTCGCGACTGGCCGGGTACATCGGCGCGACCTGCAATCCCTTCGAACCGATGCCGCACTTCCTCGCGGCGGTGACCCGCCCCGGCGGCACGACGCTGGTGTGCGCCTTCGACCACTGCTACGTCGACGCGCGATCACTGGCCGTCGTGTCGACCGAGATCTGCGAGCTGCTCGCCGGTCGCGCGCCGGCACCGGCGGAGTCCGGCCTCGACGCACTCCGGATCGTCGCGGAAGCCGAGGCATCGGTGACCGCCGACGATCCCCGCCTGAGCGGCTGGGAGCAGTTCCTCGCCGCGACCGGTTGGACGGTTCCCGAATTCCCGCTCGACCTCGGGGTCGCCGCCGGGGAGAGCCTCCCCGTCCACACGATGGTCCGGACGCTGATGTCCGGCGACGACGCCGCGACGTTCAGCTCGACGGTCCACCGGCGCGGGGCCCGTACCTATCCGGCCGTGCTCACCTGTGCCGGCATGGCCATCAACGCCGCCGGCGGACCCGATGAGGTGGCCACCGTGGTGCCCACCGGGGCCGGGGCGGGGCCGGGCTGCGTGAGTTGGTCGGTGGGCAACGCGCCGATGCTGATCAGCGCGACCGGCGACCTGTACGCGGCCATGTACCGGAACACGCGACGCCTCGCGGCGGCGCTCCCGCTGGCGGAGATCGGACTGACGCCGGTATACGCGGCCTTCGGCGATCGCCTGCGCCCCGGCCGAAGTGACGTCTTCATGATGTCCTACGTCGACTACACGCGGCTGCCCATGCCGCGTGGCGACGTCGTCGTCCGGCAGATATCGAGTCAGAAGCCGACCGACACCGCCCAGTGGTGGTTCTGGCGTGACCGCGACGGCATCCACGTCCGGGTGCGGTACCCGCACACCGACCGGGCCGTGGCGGTCCTCACCGACACACTCGACACGATGCAAGCGCTGGTCGGCACCGTCCTCGAGCCGGTTCTCGCCGCCGACGCGGGCTGATGGCATTCCGGCTGCGGAACGGGTCTGGTCCGGCCACTCGGGCGGTCGGTGGCCCGTCCGTGGTCCGGTAGGATGGCCGGTCGTGACCCTGCGCCTTTATGACACCAGCTCCCGAGAGGTGCGCGACTTCGTGCCGCTGCGCCCAGGCCAGGCATCGGTGTACCTGTGCGGCGCGACGGTGCAGGGTGTTCCCCATATCGGCCACGTCCGCAGCGGTATCGCCTTCGACATCCTGCGCCGCTGGTTGAGCCACCAGGGCCTCGACGTGCTGTTCGTCCGCAACGTCACCGACATCGACGACAAGATCCTCCGCAAGGCCGCCGACGCGGGCCGTCCCTGGTGGGAGTGGGCCGCCACGCACGAGCGCGCCTTCGACGACGCCTACCGCGCGCTCGGCGTCCTGCCGCCGTCGGCAGAACCGCGGGCGACCGGGTTCGTGACCCAGATGGTCGAGTACATGCAGCGCCTGATCGAGCGTGGCCACGCCTACGTCGCCGACGGCAACGTCTACTTCGACGTCCGGAGCCTCCCCGACTACGGTGCACTGTCCGGGCACAAGCTCGACGACGTGCACCAGGGCGAGAGCGCGGGCACCGGCAAGCGCGATCACCGCGACTTCACGCTGTGGAAGGCGGCCAAGCCCGATGAGCCGTCGTGGCCGACCCCCTGGGGTCCCGGACGCCCCGGCTGGCATCTGGAGTGCTCGGCGATGGCCACCAGCCTGCTGGGGGCAGAGTTCGACATCCACTGCGGCGGAATGGATCTGGTGTTCCCGCACCACGAGAACGAGATCGCCCAGGCGCACGGCGCCGGAGACCCGTTCGCGCGGTACTGGCTGCACAACGGCTGGGTCACCATGGGTGGCGAGAAGATGAGCAAGTCGCTGGGCAACGTGGTGTCGATCCCCGCGATGCTGCAGCGCGTCCGTGCCGTCGAACTGCGGTACTACCTCGGCAGTGCGCACTACCGGTCGATGCTGGAGTACTCGCCGGGTGCGCTCACCGAGGCGGCCGCCGGTTACCGGCGGGTGGAGTCCTTCGTCGAACGTGTCGCCGCCCGCGTGGGCGATGTGGCCGTCGGCGACATCGACCCCGATTTCGGTGACGCGCTCGACGACGATCTCGGCGTCCCGGCGGCTCTCGCGGTCGTGCACAACGTCGTCCGTCAGGGCAACACCGCACTCGAATCGGGTGACGGGGCGGCCGCGCTGGCCGCCGCATCGTCGGTGCGGGGCATGATGGGGATCCTCGGCGTCGACCCGCTCGACGATCAGTGGGCCGGTGCGGCCGACGACTCGGCCGCCACCTCTGCACTGGACGTGCTGGTGCGCGCCGAACTGCAACGGCGCGCCGACGCGCGTTCCGCCAAGGACTGGGCGACCGCGGATGCGGTCCGGGATCGTCTGGCCGAGGCCGGCATCGAGGTGACCGACACCCCTGATGGTGCACAGTGGGCATTGAAGGGTGAGGCGTGATGGCAGGAAATTCCAAGCGTAAGGGTGCGATCCGCAAGTCGGGCACCAAGAAGGGGCAGGTCGTCGGGTCCGGCGGCCAGCGGCGACGCGGTCTCGAGGCCCGGGGCGCCACCCCGAAGGCGGTCGACCGCCCGTACCACCCCGCTCACAAGCGGGCGAAGGCCGCGGCGAAGTCGGGCACCGGCCGGGGCGGCGTGCGCGGGAAGGACGAGGGTCCCGAGTACGTGCTCGGCCGCAACCCCGTCGTCGAGTGCCTGCGTGCGGGCGTGCCCGCGACGGCGCTCTACATCGCCACCAACTCCGAACCAGACGAGCGTGTCGCCGAGGCGGTCAAGATCGCCGGCGATCAGGCGATCTCCATCCTCGAGGTCGGCAAGCCGGAGCTGGACCGGTTGTCCACCAACGGAATGCATCAGGGCATCGCCCTGCAGGTGCCGGAGTACGAGTACACCCATCCGGACGATCTGATGGCCGACGCCAAGGCCAGCGGCACCCCGCCGCTGCTGGTGGCGCTCGACAACATCACCGACCCGCGCAACCTGGGTGCGGTGATCCGCTCGGTGGCCGCCTTCGGCGGGCACGGCGTGGTGATCCCGGCGCGACGCAGCGCGAGCGTGACCGCGGTGGCCTGGCGGACCAGCGCCGGTGCCGCCGCACGACTCCCGGTCGCGCGTGCCACCAACCTCACCCGGACGCTCAAGGACTGGGCCGACTCCGGGGCCCAGCTCGTGGGTCTGGACGCCGGCGGCGACGTGACCCTCGACGACTACGACGGCACCGGTCCGACGGTGATCGTCGTGGGATCGGAGGGCAAGGGCCTGTCGCGCCTCGTGCGCGAGAGCTGCGACTCGATCCTGTCGATCCCCATGGCCGGGGAGGTCGAGAGCCTCAACGCGTCGGTCGCGGCGGGCGTCGTGCTCGCCGAATTCGCACGCCAGCGCCGGCGGTAGTCCGCGCGCCGGTTCACGACCGGGTGAGACCGATCTCGACACCGGCCTGCGCGAGTGCTTCGCGAACCGCACGGGCGTGGCCGACCGCGCCCTGGGTGTCGCCGTGCAGACAGATCGAATCGGCGTCGACCGCGACCACCGTGCCGTCGATCGCCGTCAGGCGTCCGGTGGTGGTCATCTCGACGACCCGCCGTGCGATCTCCGCGCTGTCGGAGAGGACGGCCCCACGCTCGGTGCGCGGAACGAGTGTCCCCGTGGGGGTGTAGGCGCGGTCGGCGAAGGCCTCGGTGATGACCCGCAGCCCGGCGCGTTCGGCACGGGCCAGAATCTCCGAGTTCGGTAGCCCCATCATCGCCAGACCCGGGTTCACGTCGCGCACCGCAGCGACCACCGCGTCGGCCTGTTGCTCGTGGTGGACGACCGTGTTGTACAGCGCGCCATGGGGTTTCACGTAGGTCACCGACCCGCCGACGGATCGGGCGAGGGCGTCGAGCGCGCCGATCTGATAGACGAGATCGGCGATCAGGTCCGGCGTCGACATCTCCATGAACCGGCGGCCGAAGCCGGCGCGGTCGGGATAGGAGACCTGCGCGCCGATGCGGACACCGGCGGCCACGGCCGCCCGGCACGTCGCCAGCAGGTCTGCGGGAGTTCCCGCGTGGAAACCGCACGCGATGTTGGCGCTGGTCACGATGGTCAGCATCGTCTCGTCGTCGCCGACTCCCTCGCCGAGGTCGGCGTTGAGATCGATGCGAGCGCGTGCCGGTTCGACGGTGGCCTTGTCGGAGCGGGCCTTGTCGGCGGTCATGGGCCACATTCTAGATCTGCGCCGGTTGAGCAGACGTAACAGGCGATTCGTCTACGGTGGGGGTATGGCACTGCTCGACACCAAGGTCACCACGGTCAACGGCGTCGTCGGTGGCGCACGGGGAAGGCGGCTGCGCCGCGGCACGATCAGCTGGCGAGGCATTCCGTTCGCCGCGCCCCCGGTGGCCCACCGCCGGTTTTGCGCACCCGAACCGGCCCACGACTGGCCCGGCGTGCGTGACTGCACCAAACTCGCCAAGGCCGCCATCCAGGAGAAGCGGTTCACCGCCGTCGCGCCGGGGAAGTTCGCGCCGATGGCCGAGGACTGCCTCACGCTCAACGTCTTCTCACCCGACGTCGCGTCGTCGAGGCCGCGGCCGGTGATGGTCTTCATCCACGGCGGCGCCTTCATCCTCGGCACCGCCGCGACCCCGCTCTACGACGGCGCCTTCCTGGCCCGTGCCCAGGACGTCGTCGTCGTGACGATCCAATACCGTTTCGGTCCCTTCGGTTTCCTCGATCTCTCGCAGTTCGCCACTGACGACCGGCCGTTCGACACCAACGCGGGTCTGCGCGACCAGATCGCCGCGCTGCGATGGGTGCAGGACAACATCGCCGCGTTCGGCGGTGACCCCGACAACGTGACCGTCTTCGGCGAGAGCGCCGGTGGGTCGTCGGTGCTCGCCCTGCTGTCCGCTCCGGAGGCCACCGGCCTGTTCCATCACGCCATCGCGCAGAGTCCCGCCCCGGAACTCGTGGTCGAGCAGGACGCCGCGACCGTCTACGCCGACGAGTTCGTCCGGATCCTCCGCGATCCGCAACGTCGGAACACCTCGATGGAGCGGACCGAGGACCCCCTCGACCCGGCCGAGGCGCAACGCCTTCTCACCACCCCCAATCCCGCATTGCTGCTCGAAGCGGGCAATCGTCTCATGCGGTTCGCGACCAAGTCCTCGGGCGGGTCCATCCCGTTCGCGCCCGTCGTCGACGGTGATCTGCTGCCGCGCTCGCCGCTCGCTGCGGCCGCCGACGGCCTGACGCTGCCGGTGCCGCTGGTGATCGGCAGCAACAAGGACGAGGGGAGACTCTTCGCGAAACTCTGGAACGTCCTGCCCGATTCCGAACGCATGCTGATGCGGGTGGAGGACGAGGAGGTCCGCCGCGAGATCGCCGCCCACTACTCCAACGGCGACCGCGATCGGATCCGCCTGGCCGGTGACTCGATCTTCTGGGCGCCGATGAGTGCCTTCGCCGACGGGCACAGCAAGGTCGCGCCGACCTACGTGTACCGCTATGACTATCGGACCAAGGTCCTGGACGCGACGGGCTTCGGCGCGACCCACGCGACGGAACTGTTCACCGTGTTCGGTGCCTACCGCGCGCCGATGGGCGCGGGACTCGCGATCGCGGACTGGCCGGGCACGCGTCGTGTCACCGACAGCGTGCAGGGCCGCTGGGCTGCTTTCGCCCGCACCGGCGACCCCGGTCTCGGCTGGCCGGCCTACACGACCGCCGAGCGGAAGGTCCTGGTCATCAACGACCCGGACCGCGTCGTCACCGATCCCGACACCCTGCGGCGCCAGGCCTGGAACCGGGTGCACGCACCATCGCAGGCCTGACCGCCGACGCGACCGGTCACTCCGTTAGCCACTCGGTGGGCGGATCGGCCGCGAGGAACGACAGCACCAGTGGGTTGAACGTTTCGGGTGCCTCCACCGGGAGGATGTGGGTCCCCGGCAGCACCGCGAGCCGAGCGTGCGGCAGCGTTCGGACGATCTCCAGCGCGTGCTCCATGCGTACCAGCCCACGATCGGCGACCACCAGCAGCACCGATGCCGGTACGTCGGCGAAATCGGCCACCGCATAGTCGGGTTCGGAGGCGAGCATCCGGATCGTCTTGTCGTAGACGACGGTGAAGTGCTCGGGACCATCGGGGGATATCTCGTCGTGGTGGGTACGCAGGTACTCGACAGTCACCGGATTGCGGTCCATCACCAGTTGGACGAATCGGTCGATCCGGCGACCACCGGGATTGAGGTAACCGCCGACGGCCACCACGCGGTTCACCAGATCGGGACGGTCCCGCGCGATGACGAGTGCGACGGCCGCACTGTCGCCCCAGCCGACGAGATTCGCCGGACGTCCGACGACCGTTTCGAGATAGGCGATCGGTGCGTGCGGCGATGGACGCACAGGTGAAATCGCTGTCGGTGTCGGGACTGTGCCCGTGACCGGGCCGTTCGGGCATGAACAGCAACAGCCCGGCATCGAGGAAATCGGGGACCTGCGCGCCCCAGGACGCCGCCGAGGCGAAGATGCCGTGCAGGAGCACGGTTGGGGCGCCCTGAGGGTTGCCTTCGATGAAGTGCCACAGCGTCGTCCCGGCGACATCCACATACACGCCGCCGTCGATCTCGTCGCCGACGTGAACTGGGCGCATGCTGGTCCTCGGGTCGGGTGTTCTCGGGTGTTCTCGGGTGCTCTGAGGCCATCGTCGCAGACATCGGTGCGGCCCCGTGGAACGTTCGCGACTCGCAACGACATCGGTGCTCAGATCGGGCGAAAAGGTATCGAAACGGACTCCCTGCGTTAGCTTCTGTACTCAGGGGTGGTGTGATGTGAGTGGTTGGGGTCACGTGAGGAGAAGCGAGTTGCACGTGTCCTGCGTAAGTCGCTGGAAACATGCGGTGGGCGTCGGGTTGGCGGGCCTGCTGATCGCGGGTAGCGCCTCGGTGGGGGTCCTCTCTGCGCCACCCGCGGCCGCCGCGTCCGGTGACCCGCCACCGCCGTTGAGTCTTCGATATCTCGGCTCGTCGTCGACGATCGCTTTTCCAGGACAACAGGGAGAGGTCAGCCTCTCGCTCGCCGTGCCGCCGAACCTCACCCCCACCGAGATCCGCGGGACCGCCCAGTTCCCGTCGTTCGTCACCTGTGGGAATGTCGATGTGCTGCAAGGTGATCGACTCATCTCGCGGACGCCGATCGACCCGGCGGTGAATTCGCCGATCGCCCTGCCCCTTCGAGGCGTGCGCCTCGACCGGAATTCCGCCGACATCGTCCTGCGCACCTACCTGCGCACGGCCGGTTCCTGTGACTTCGACGCCGACAACCGATTCCGGATCGTCAACGCGGTCGTGGCCTACGGCGGACGCGAGGCGACACCGGCGAGAGTCGCCGGATTCCTGCCCCCCGATCCTGCGCGCCCTGACCATCTACGTCCCCGAGGATGTGAAACCCGCGGAAGGTGCCGCGGCCGTGCAACTCGCGACCGCGGTGGTCGCGAACTACGGTTCGGCGGCCGTCGACATCCGGACCGCGTCGCTGCCCCGGAACGAGACCAGGCCGGCCGCTGCCGTCGGCCCGCTCGAACGGCAGGTCGTCATCAGTACCGATGCGCCGGCCGGCCGGCCTGAGCCTCGGACCGGGAGCAGGATGGCCGGTGTTGCGAATCGGCGGCAACCCCGAGGAGCTGGCGACGCAGGTGCAGTTCCTCACCTCGGAGCTGTCGAGCATCGCGATCAGTTCGGCCGCCGTGGCCGGAGCACCGTTTGCCGCACCGCAACTCGCGCCGGCGGTCAACACACTGGCCGACCTGGGTGTCAGCGATCAACTGGTCACCGCCGCCGCGGGATGGCCGTCGATCTCCTTCGGGATCGACCAGCGAGACTGGGACGACCTTCCGAGGACGTCCGAGTCCAGTTGTCGGGCACCTACACCCCGCTCGGCGGTCAGATCGCGGTGACCGTCGGGCCGCGGGTGATCGCCTCCGTGCCGGCGGACCCGTCCGGCAGGTACAACACGTGGGTCGACATCCCGCCGGATCTCCTGGCGCGGTTCACCGAGGTCACGGTGACCTACAACCATCCCGACGTCGGCGAAGGATGCGGCACCGGGACACGGACTTCCCTCAGCCTCGCCTCGACCGGTGAGGTCCGATCCGAGAGCGCCGACCCGCCGCGGCCGTCCGGCTTCGCCTCCCTCCCGCAGGCACTCATGCCCCGTACAGCGCTGGCCTGGACCGACGGCGACGTCGACGACGTCCGCCGCGCGGTGGTGCTGATGACCGGACTGCAACGGCTGTCGGCGGTCCGACTCGGCATCGACGTCATGCCGGTCGCCGACGCCATGTCCTCGAACGGTCCGATAGTGATCGTCGCCGCCGACGGGCAGGGGGTACCCGAGTTGCCGCTGCCCGTCGAGGCGACCGGGGGCACGCTCTCGGTACTGGGGGCCGACGGCGAACGCTCGAACGTCGTCCTCAACCCGGCCGTACGTTTCGGCTCGCTGCAGGTCGCGCGGCAGGACGGACGGTCGGTCCTGCTGGCGACGTCCACCGGGACCGCGGCCGACCTCGATGCCCTACTGACCTGGCTGGACGCCGACCCCGACCGGTGGCCGTCACTCGCGGGCGATGCCGTCCTGCAGGTGGCCGGTCAGCAGCCGGTCGTCGTGGTCGCCGACCAGGTGGCACCGGATCGATCCGAGTCGTCGACCGGGACCTCGTGGGTCACCGTCGCGGTCGCCGCGGTGGGCGTCGTGGTGGCGACGGCACTGGCGACTTTCCTGCTGCGGCGCCGGCGGCGGACCTCCTCCGGGGGCTGAGCGCGCATGGCCCTGACCGCCTCACAGGTCGTCGCCATGGCGACACTCTCCCGTCCCGAGACGCCGCTGTTCGGCGATCACCCATGGCGGGTCATCGCGTTCCGGTGGGTGCTGCTGGTGACGTGCACGGTGCTCGGCTTCTGGAACACCATCGCGGCGGTGATCGACGAACTGCGGGCCCAGACACTCATCCTGTACGTGCCCGTGCCCGTGCCCGTGCCCGTGCCCGTGCTCGTGGTCCTGAGCCTGATCGCCGTCGTCGGGGTCTCGTGGCGCGACTTCGACGAGCCACCCATCCACGACCGGCAGACCGACGTGATCGTCGGAATCGTGGTGATCGTCCTGGCGGTGGCCGGCAAGCTTCTCGTCACGCCGCGCTACGGCCGGGCCTATCTGACGTCGCACATGGATCTGCTGGCGCTGTGGATGTTCGTGCTCGGAGCGTCGATCCTGCTGTTCGGTCTGCGGCCGGTCTCCCGCTACAAGTGGGCCTGGCTGGTGTTCCTGCTCATCTTCCCCATCCCGGTGCGGGGGTTGGTGCTGGCGCTTGGCGGCACCTCGATGGCCGCCGGATTCGCCCTCGTGCTGATGGCCGTCGCCGCCACGGTCGTCGCGGTGGGACGTACCTGGCGGCGCAAGGCGGTCGCGGCGCTCATCGCCGGTGCGGTGGGCCTTCTCGCACTGCTGGTGCTCAACGCCCTCGAGGCGCCGCGCAATGTGCTCGTCCCCGGACCGGCTCTGATCGCGGCCGTCGCGACCTCCGGGATCATGCTGGTCAGTTACCGGCGACGCGGCGGGCGGAGATGGTCACCGCCGGTGCGAGGGGAGGTCAAGGATCCGACGGTCGGCTTCGTCGGGCGGCCCGTGCTGGTGGTGGTCCTCGCGGCCATCCTGCTGGCATTCATCCCCACCCCGCCGGTGGGCAGTACCTGGCAGAGCAACACATACCCGCAGCTCGAGATCGGCGGGCAGCTCAACATCCCACCGGGCTGGCGTCAGGAATCGGTTCGCGTCTACGGCTGGGTGTCCCGCCTGTACGGTCCCGGTGCGGTCCTCACCCGCCAGGTGCTCGTCCAGAGCCGGGGGACACGGGCATTCGACAAATTCGCCCGACCCCGCCGCGTCGTCGTCGACAGCGTCGACAGCCGGCGACCGCTCGCGCTCGAGGTGTATCCCGACATCTTCCGCTACGACCTGTCCGACGAACGCTCGAACGAACCCGTCGACGTGGCGTTGCCGTTCGGGGTTCGCGGAAAAATGTGGAGCGTGGTCGACGATGCGAGATACCTGACGTACACGGTGGTCTCGTGGTGGTGGAACAACGGGCGCCGCACGCAACAGGTGATGATCTGGGCCGTCGACGATCACGAGCCGGCGGCGTACTTCCCGGAACCGCGGATCACCCTCCTGGAAAACCTCACCTCGCTCATGACGATCCTGTTGCGCGGCAACGCGGTTCTCCTCGACACCGACCCGCAGTACAAGGATCGCGATCTCCTGGTGGGGCTCGCCGGCGGGCTGGTGCGGTCACAACTCGTCGAGGTCGCGAGGGCCGAGCCGTGACCATCGACGAACGCGACGCCGACGCGCCGGGGGGTGGCGCGCAGCACGCGGCCCCGGCGGCCGGTCGCCGAACTGCTCGCCGACGAGGACTACCGTGCGGAAGCGCTCCGCGACGCCGTCGACCGGTTGCGCGAGGCCGATGCGGACATGTCGGCATCGGTGGCGTTCAACCGGATTCAGAAGATCATCGGGTTCACGCTGCTCGGCGTCATCGCCGTGCTGATGGTCTTCTTCCCGGTGGGCACCTGCGCGGCGCTGGTGTCGACGGCGACCGTCGCCTACGTCGTCACTCTCGCCGATCGGCTGGTGATCTTCCGGCGGGGACCGGTGAACGGGGCAATCCGGGTCAGCGACGAGCAGGCCCGGTCGATCCCCGACGAGGAACTTCCCCGCTACACGGTCCTCGTCCCCGCATACGGTGAGCCCGAAGTGGTCGGCGACCTCGTCGCCGCCATGGAGACCATCGAGTACCCCCGCGAGAAGCTCCAGGTCCTCCTGCTGCTCGAGGAGGACGACGAGCCGACGATCGAAGCCGCACGCGGGGTCGAGGCGAATGGCCTTGTCACCGTGGTCCTCACACCGCCGGCACAACCGCGAACCAAACCCAAGGCGTGCAATTTCGGCATGCACTTCGCGACCGGTGACATCGTCACCATCTTCGACGCCGAGGACAAACCCGATCCCCTGCAACTGCGTCGTGCGGTCTACGTGCTGAACAACTCCGACGACGAGTCGGTCGTGTGCGTCCAGGGCAAGCTCAGCTTCCACAACGTCCGCGACAACATGCTCACCGAGTGGTTCACCGCGGACTACGGGATCTGGTTCGGCTTCCTGCTGCCCGGGATGATGGTGAGTCGGGCGCCGATTCCGTTGGGCGGCACGTCGAATCACTTCAAACGCGATGTGCTCGACCGGATCGGGGCGTGGGAGCCCTTCAACGTCACCGAGGACGCCGACCTCGGGTGCGGATCGCCGACCACGGTTACCGCACGGTCGTGCTGGACTCGATCACGCTGGAAGAGGCCAACGTCGACGCCATCAACTGGGTGCGCCAGCGATCCCGTTGGTACAAGGGCTGCATGCAGACCTGGCTCGTGCACATGCGTCACCCGGTCAAGCTGTGGCACATCCTCGGACCCGTTGCGTTCGTCCGCTTCACGCTGCTCATCGCGGGCACGCCGGTGATCGCGTGCGTCAACATGGTGTTCTGGCTGATCCTCGCGCTGTGGATCGCGGGGCAGCCGCTGATCGTCGTCGACCTCTTCCCGGGACCCATCTACTACCTCGCGCTCGTCTCGATGCTGCTGGGCAACGGTGCGGCGATATACATGAACCTGATCGCGATCCGGGAGGACGACCGGAGCGAACTGCTGTTCTCGGCGTTGCTGATCCCGCTGTACTGGCTGATGATGAGCGTCGCGGCCATCAAGGGCATGTGGCAGATCCTGGTCAATCCGTCGTACTGGGAGAAGACCTTCCACGGCCTGTCGACCAGCCATCAGGAATCCGCGGCGGACGATCCCGGTGAGCAGGGCGCACACGGCACGAGTGGGGAAGAGCCCGGAGGCGCCACGTGAACCGGCGGCTTCGGGTCGGGGTCCTGATCTTCCTGGCCGCCTGGTTGCCGTATCTGGTCGTCGGGGTGTACCTGGCGACCGAGGTGCATCTCTTCTTCGGTGACGCGTTGTCCAGGGTCCAGTCGGCGCAGAGCGTGTTGTTCAGCCGGACACCGCGTCTGTCGGCCATCGGCTTCGTCTTCACCCCGCTGACCGCGGTGGTGCAACTGCCCCTCGTCGCGTTGAGCCCGTGGTGGCCGGAGATGACCACCCACGCGCTGTCGGCGGTGATCATGTCGTCGATGTTCATGGCCGGTTCGGTCGTCCAGGTCTCGGGTATCGCTCGCGATCGGGGTCTCGATCCGGTTGTCGCCGCGGTCTTCACGATCTGTTACGCAGCGAATCCGATGGTCGTGCTGTACGGCGCCAACGGGATGAGCGAGGCGCCGTACCTGTTCTTTCTCGCCTGGGCGTCGCGCCGCCTGATCCGCTGGGTCTCCACCGATGACGTACACGAGCTTGTCGTCGCGGGAATCGCGCTCGCACTGTCCTACCTCACCCGCTACGACGGCGGGGCGGCCGCGCTGGCCGCCGGATGCGTCGTCGGATGGGTCACCTACCGCCGCCGCGACGGGCGAAAACGTCTGTCGCGAAGCCTCGTCGACATCACCCTCGTCGTCGCCCCGAGCGCGCTGGCCTTCCTCGCCTGGGCGGCGACCGGCTGGCTGATCACCGGGAACGCGTTCGCACAGTTCACCTCCGAGTACGGCAACGCCGCCATCATCGCGCAATCCGGCGGCAGCGGATCGTCGACGACGAGCGAAGCCATCTGGTTCTCCATCACCGAGTTGGCCATTCTCGCGCCGCTGTTGCCGATCCTCGTCGTGGGGCTGATCGGCGTGCGTGCGCGGCGCCACCGGCTGTCACCCCTGTTGCCGGGGCTCATGATCGTGGCGGTACTGGCCTTCCAGGTCTTCGGCTACGCGCGGGGTTCGACCTTCGGCTTCCTGCGGTTCTACATGACGGTGATCCTCCTGGCCGCCATCGTGGCGTTGATGTCGGTACCGCTGCGCCGGCCGATCCCGATGCGTCGCGCGGGCGCCCACGCGGACCCGGCGCCTGTGCGGCCCTACGCATCGCGGTGGGGGGTACACGATCGCGTGCACGGTGGCCATCGTGGTGATGGCGTCGGCGCTGCCCGTGACCGCGATGGGGATGACGTCACCGAAGTACGCCCCGCAGGAGTTCGCGCTGGGATCGGTGGTGAACCCGCAACCGCAGTCGGTTCAGCAGAAATACCTCGTACGAGCAACGGGTGGTCCGTTCGTTCTCCACCGAACGTGCACTGGCCGAGTACCTCGACGGGCTTGCCCTACCGGACGGTTCGGTCCTGTGTGACACCGTCTACGGATTCGCGGTGGTCGTGCAGTCCGAGCGGCCGCGACAGTTCGTCATCCCGTCGGACCGGGACTTCGCCCAACGGCTCAACGCTCCCGCGGACCTCGGTGTCAGGTACTTCCTCACCGCTCCGGTCGAGGGTCGAGGTGTGGCCGATGCGATCAACCAGCGTTATCCGACCATGTACGAGAACGGTGCCCAGATCGGGGCGCTCGTCCTCGAGGCGCGCAACGACGGTGCGGACCTGCCGGATTGGCGTGTCTATCAGATCATGAGATGACGACGATCAGCGCGCATGGTCGCGGACGACCTTCCACGCGGGATCGTGTGGGCCGATGTCGTAGGTGCATTCCGAGGTGCGGGGTCGGGTACATACGACCACAGCAGTGCGCCCGCGGTTCCGGCGTCGCGCTGGCGGGTGATGATGGCGTCGAGCTGCCGCGCCCGGGTGGACAGCGGCAGGCACGATCCGGCTTCGACGCCGATCTCGTTGACCACCAGTGGTTTTCCGAGCTGACGCGACTGGGTGATGCGTGTGGGCAGATTGCTGCCGCGCGGTCCGGAGTGCGTGCCGGAGCTGTAGTCGTGGAAGTCGAGGACATCGATCCCGCTCGACCCGGCGACCTCCGCATAGGCGTTCCCGGCGATTCCGCACTGGTCGCCACCCACCAGTCCGGAGAAGATCGGTCGTGCGTCGTCGAAGGAACGGAGGTGCGCACCGGCCTGATCGAAGAAGCCTCGCAGCACCGCGGTGGCGTCGTCGGGGCACACCCGGTTCCGCCAGTCGCAGGCGGTGCCGCAGCTGCTGGCCTCCGGTTCGCCGACCAGTTCCCGGCCGATGATCGACGGTTCGTCATGCCACCGGGTCACGGCCGTCTGCACCCACTCGGCATAGGTCTGGTGACTTCGCGACTTCTGGGTGCGCCAGCCGTTCACATAGAAGCCACGGTCCTTGAACCGGCCGTCCCCGCAGTCTCCCGATCCGCCCGTGAGCACCGGCAACACCAGCTGCCGATGACGGGAGCGGCCGCGAAGACCCGGTCGAGCGGTCCGAAATCCATAAGCCCACTGCGCTTGTCGACGACAAAGGACGAATACAGGTTGAAACGGGTGAGCGCGCGCGGCGGCAGTTGCGCGAAATAGTCGTCGAGATCGACCTCCGCGCCACAACCGGTGTTGACCGACCAGTCCGTGCCGAGCTGGTAGGCGTTGAAACCGACGGGCCACCACGGCTTCCCGTCGAGGGTGAGGCCGGTGGGCGTGGCGCGGACTCGGTGGGATTGGGTGGACTCCGGTGGACCGGCCAGCGGGGTGAGGGCGCAGCCGGTCATGCAGATCAGTCCGCCGAGCACGACGACGAGGGCGGCGGCGAGCATCCGCATCGTGCGCCGGTGTCTCACAGCTGCAGGCTACTCGTCGCCTAGGGTGGCGTCATGAGGAGTACGTCGATGGCACAAACGAGGGCGCGGATCTTCGCTTCTGCCTGCGCCGGTGGTGTCGGCGTCGCGATCGTCCTCGGCGGATGTGGTTCGACCGAACCCGCCGGTACCGGTGCCCCGATCAGCGCCACCCCGAGCAGTACGACGCCGGGCAGTGTCACGCCCAGCGGTGTCACGGCGGGGGCGGCCACGACGACCCACGGGGCGAGCGACTCGCCGACCACTCCGACGGTGGTCTACCGGGCACCCTTCATCGAACGCGTCGAATGGACCGACACCGAGGTCGGTCCCAGCCTCTCGGTGTTCCCGACCACTTCCGGGCGGTACACGCAGGACCCCACGGCCATGGCCGCGGCGTGGCGGGAGGTCGTCGGACTCGACGCCGGCGCCGACACCCCCGGCATGCAGGCGCAGTTCGAGTGCCACTGGCGCTTCGCGCGGATCGTCGAACCCGAGAAACCGAGCTGGAACCTCGAACCGGGACGCCCCGTCGTCACCGAAGAGGACATGATCGGCGCCCGCTGCAATCCGGGGTTCGCCGAGGAGTACTGACGCCCAGGAGTACTAGCGCGTGGCGTGCACGCGGCGTGAGCCGATGAAGCGGCACACGACGTAGATCACGAACGAGATGATCGTGACGAACACCGAGACCGGGAGTTTCGGCGCGAGTGACATCAGCAACCCGCCGACCGCGGCGATCTCGGCGAAGACGACCGACAGCACCAGAGCCCGAGCCGGATTCGCGGTCACCCGCGCCGCCGCCGCACCCGGGGTGATCAGCAGCGACATCACCAGCAGCGCGCCGATGATCTGGACACCCTGGGCCGCCGCGAGTCCCATGATGACCGCGAAGACGACGGACAGCGTCCGGACGGGCACGCCATGCGCCTGCGCGACCCGCGGATCGGTGGATGCGAACAGGAGCGGTCGATAGATCACCGCCAGCACCGCGACGACCACGGCGGTGGTGATCGCGATCGCCACGAGACCGTCGATCCCGACGCTGACGACCTGTCCGGTCAGCAGCGCGAAACCGGTACCGATGCGGCCGTAGAGGGCGAGGAACAGGACACCGATTCCGAGGCCGAACGCCATCACGACACCGATCACGGAGTCGCGTTCGCGGGCCTTGTTGCCGAGGAACCCGAATACCGCGGCCGCGATCACCGCACCGATGACACCACCGAGATTGACACTGAAGCCGATCAGCAGAGCGGCCGCCGCACCCGTCACGGACAACTCGCTGCAGCCGTGGACCGCGAACGACATCTGCCGCGCCACGATCAGCGGTCCCAGCAGCCCGCCGAGCAGTCCGAGCAACATCATCGCGAGCAGCGCCTGCTGCATGAAGTCGTAGCCGAGCAGGTTCACGGTTTCGGAGAAGTCCCAGAGGTCGCTGAACCGACGTTCGACGGCCAGCGAGGTCACGCTCATGCGGACTGGCTTCCGGCGTCGGCGATGTCGACGCAGTGGTGTGCGTCCTCGCCGCCGATCACGATGAGTCGACCATTGACCCGGAGCACCTCGACGTCGCTGCCGTACAGCTCGCTGAGCGTCTCGGTGGTCATCACCTCGTCGGGGGTGCCGATGCGGAACCGCCCGCCGACCAGGTAGAGCACACGATCGACGTAGGGGAGGATCGGGTTGATCTCATGCGTGACGAACACGACCGCGGTCCCGGCCTGACGTCGACGCTGGTCGATGAGGTCGACCACGACCTGCTGATTGGTGGGATCCAGGCTCGCCAGCGGCTCGTCGCACAAGAGGAGGGCGGGATCGCTGACGACGGCCTGGGCCACGCGCAGTCGCTGCTGTTCGCCGCCGGAGAGGACGCCGAGCGGTGCGTCGGCGTAGGGGAGCGAATCCACCGCGGCGAGCGCCCGGTCGACGAGTTCGCGCCTGCGCGACCGGCCGCGCAGGCCGAGACCCCACCGGCTGCCGTCGACGCCGAAACCGACCAGGTCCCGGCCGCGGATCGCCATGGGGTCGGCGTCATCGGCGTGTTGCTGCGGGATGTAGCCGATCGCGCCGGTGGTCGCGACGGCGCCGCTGTCGAGAGGGTACTGACGCAGCAGGACACGAAGTAAGGACGTCTTGCCGGAGCCGTTGGGACCGAGCACGGCGACGAACTCACCCGGGCGGATCGTCAGGTCGAGGTCGTCCCAGAGCACGCGGTCGCCGAAGCCGAGTCGCGCACCCGAGAACGTCACCACCGGGTCGGTGCCCACCGTCATCGCGGTCACCTCTTCTCGGTGTCGAGGGCTGCCGCGAGCGCGTCGATCTGTGCGCGCTGCCAGGCGAGGTAGTCGGTGACGCCGTCCGGGAGGGTCTCGGTGAACTCGACAACCGGCACCTTCGAGGATTTCGCGACGTCGAGCATCGCCTGGGTTACCGGGTCGATGGCCTGGACGTTGTAGATCAGGACGGCGACGCCGCGGGATGCAAGGAGATCCTGCATGGCGGCGCGGTCCGCGGCGGACGGCGACTGACCCTCCTCGACGGCCTGGGTGAACCCGGCGGGAGCCGCGTCGACCAGGCCGGCCTCGGTGAGCAGGTAACCCGCGAGCGGCTCCGTCTGGGCGACCTTCGTGCCGTCGTGCGCCTTGCGGATGCCGGCGAGCTCGGTCCGCAGACCGTCGATGCCGGAGGTGAAGGTCTCGGCGTTCGCACGGTAGGTCCCGGCGTTCTCCGGGTCCTGCTCGGACAGCGCATCGGCGATCTTGCCGGCGACCTCCGCGACCACCGGCAGGTCGTAGAAGACGTGCTCGTTCTCGGTGCCGTGGTCGTGACCTGCGTCGCCATGGTCGGTGTGGTCGCCGGCATCGTGCTCGTCGCTGCCGGCGAGTTCGAATGCATCGACGACGGTCGCGTCCGAGGACTTCGCGGCCTGCTCCATGTAGGCGTCGTAGTGACCGCCGTTCATCACGAGGATGTCGGCGTCGGCGACCGTCGCGGTGTCGGCGGCGGACGGCTCGAACTCATGGGGATCGCCATCGGTGCTGGTGTACAGGGCGGTGACGGTGGCCTTGTCGCCGGCGACCGCGGAGGCGACCGAGCCCCAGACGTTGGTCGACGTCACCACGGTCGGGGTGCCGTCTCCGTTCCCGGAGTCGCTCGAGCAACCGGTGAGCACCAGCGCGGCGGCGGACAGAACTCCGGCCGCGGCCAGAAGCGATTTCCTCATGACACCCTTTTTCGCAAATGACAATCGTTACCGAAAACAGTGTAGGGGATCGTCGGGCCGGACGCGAAGCCGCGGGACTGCTCGGGTGAGCGCTGGTGGAAGCGGAGGGCGCGCGTCACCGTCGACGCCATTTCTCTAAGGTGGAGGCCATGACCTCCAGCCCGTTGCCGCGGCGTGTCGCGCTGATCTCCGTGCACACCTCGCCGTTGGCGCAGCCGGGCACCGGTGACGCGGGTGGGATGAACGTCTACGTGTGGCAGACCGCGATCCGGCTGGCGCGGCGCGGTATCGAGGTCGAGATCTTCACCCGGGCGACGTCGTCGTCCGATGCGCACTCGGTCGCGGCCGCTCCGGGCGTGACCGTCCGTAACGTGGTCGCCGGACCGTTCGAGGGCCTCGACAAACGCGACCTCCCCGCTCAGTTGTGTGCCTTCACCGCGGGGGTGTTGCGGGCCGAGGCGGCGCAGGCGCCCGGCCACTACGACGTGATCCACTCGCATTACTGGCTGTCGGGACAGGTCGGCTGGCTCGCGCGCGACCGATGGGGTGTGCCGCTGGTGCACACCGCCCACACCCTGGCCGCCGTGAAGAACGCCGCACTGGCCGAGGGCGACACCGCCGAACCGCAGCTGCGGGTCATCGGCGAGCAGCAGGTGGTCGGCGAGGCCGATCGGCTGGTCGCGAACACCGAAACCGAAGCGGTGGAACTTCTCTCGATGTACGACGCCGACGCCGACCGCATCGACGTGGTGACGCCGGGCGCCGACCTCGAGTGCTATACCCCCGGATCGTCGGCGGAAGCCAGATCGATCCTCGGCCTCGACCCCGACGAGACGATCGTGACATTCGTGGGACGAATCCAGCCGCTCAAGGCGCCCGACCTCCTGGTCTCGGCGATCGCGCCCCTGATCAAGGATGCGTCCGCGTCCGGGCGACAGCTGCGGCTCCTGATCGTCGGCGGGCCTTCGGGTTCCGGGCTTCAGCGGCCGACCGCGCTGATGGATCAGGTCGCCGAACTCGGGATCTCCGAGTCCGTCACCTTCCTCCCGCCGCAGCCGTCGGACCGCTTGGTCCAGGTGTACCGCGCGTCAGATGTGGTCGCGGTGCCGAGCCATTCCGAGAGTTTCGGGCTCGTGGCCATCGAGGCGCAGGCCTGTGGGACGCCGGTCATCGCCGCCAACGTGGGAGGTCTTGGCGTCGCCGTCGACGACGGCCGCACCGGCGTGCTGGTCAACGGTCACGCGGTCGGTGACTGGACGAATGCGCTGGAAAAGCTTCTCGCGCAACCCGATCGGCTGGCTGAACTCGGCCGCAACGCCCGTCGGCACGCCGAGAGGTTCTCCTGGGAGCACACGGTTGACCAGCTGATCGAGAGCTACCGCCACGCAATGCACTCCTTCGCCGCCCAGTCGGATGCCGCCCACGCAGAGGCCGAACAGGCGGCGGCGCAAGGCCCGGGTGGGCCCGCACGAGTACGCCGGCGCTGGCGTCGGCGGCGTAACCGGGTGACCGTCTGAACGGTCTCGCCGAACCCCGTTCCCCAGCTGAGAGGATGTCGTGAGTCGCACCGAGGTCGTCGACCTGCTCGAAAAGACACTGACCGAGAACGAGATCGCCTACTCGCGGAAGAGCGGCGGTGGCGCCGACGTCGACCACGTCATCCTGGAACTGCCGGGTGAGCAGAAACTCAAGACGACGGTGCTGCTCACCGCCAGTGAGCACGGGGTCAGGGTCGAGGCCTTCGTGTGTCGCCGGCCGGACGAGAACCACACCGGCGTCTACAGATACCTCCTCAAGCGCAACCGTCGGCTGTACGGCGTCGCCTACACCATCGACAACACCGGGGACATCTACCTGGTCGGCCGGATCTCGGCCGACGCGCTCGGCTCGGATGAACTCGACCGCGTCCTCGGGCAGGTCCTCGAGGCGGCCGACGGTGACTTCAACACCCTGCTCGAACTCGGGTTCCTCACCTCGATCCAGCGCGAATGGGCGTGGCGCGTCTCGCGTGGCGAATCCCTGCGCAACCTCCTGGCTTTCGAGCACCTCATCGACAAGGACGCGCTACCCGAGGCCGGCGCTCCGCTCGAAGGGCGTTATGTCCCAGGCGAATCCGTGGTCGAGGGGGCTCAGACCTCCAGCGACCAGGAGGATTCCGGCGCCTGAGGAATCCTCCTGGCCACCTCGGGTAACCGGATTTCCACTGTGGAGTTGTCAAGGAACGGATGCGGTCCCGGCTGGTGGCCGGGTGCCTCTGCTGGTTGAGTAGGTGAGGAGCTTGCGACGAGCCGTATCGAAACCCGCTGCGCGTGAGTCTGTTTTGTCAGGCGGCGATGTCGTCTAGGCGCATGATGCGGCGGTTGTAGGCGGGTAGCGGTCGGCGCTGAGGGTCGATGTCGGCGGGTGGGATGAGCCAGGGGTGGCGGTCGTAGCCGAGGAGGATGTCCCAGCCGTTGTGGTGGACTTGGGTGTGGCAGCGTTGACAGAGCAGGCAGCCGTTGTCGAGGTCGGTGTCACCGTCGGCGGTCCAGTGCTGGATGTGATGGACCTGTGTATGGGATGGCGGCGCACCGCATTTGATGCAGGTCTGGTCGCGGATGATGATCGCTTTGCGTAGGTGGGCTGGGAAGAGTCGTCGTTCGCGGCCCATCTGCAGTGGCACGGTCTCGCCGTCGATGATGATCTCGGTGAGGGTCCCGTCGCAGGACAGTTGTTTGGCGATGGCGTGGGTGACCGGTCCGGTCCAGGGTAGGAATGCTGGGTTGCCGCCGTCGGCGGGGATGGTCAACGCCACTTGGGTTCTGGGGGTGCCGATGGTGTCCATCGCCGCACCTGCGGCAGCTTGATCTAACAGCACCTCCAGTGCGTCCGCGCGGATCTGGGCGGCCGAGCGTCGATCGGGCGACCCGTCGGGTTCGGGCTGGGGGAGCTGCGTTCGTCGATCATCGCGATGAACTTCTCGCCCACGAGTTGCGTCACGTTGGCATGGATTTCGACTCGACTGTCATCGGTCGTGTGGTGGGAGAGGGTGTCGAGGGTGCGGTCGTCGCTGGCTGGGATGCCGCCCTGATCGTCAGCGATGGTGTTGCCGATGGTCTGGGCGTGTTTCTGTATTTCGGTGGGTGTGGCGCCGGACAGGGCCTGGGTGAGGAGCTCGGTCTCGTAGATGGCGTGGTCGCCGTCGGAGAGCTGTGTGGGGGAGCGTTTCTTGATGGTCGACATTCCGCGCACCATGGCGTCGACGACCTCGGCGGAGAGACGTCCGTCGGCCGCGCAGGCCTCGACCTTGCCCAATGTGTCCATCGCGTCGGCGATGCGGGTGGTGCGTGTTGATACTGCGGGGGCGAATCCCATCTCGATCAGCAGCTTCTTGGTGGTGGAACCAGCCTTTCTGCAACGCGTAGATCATCGAGTTTTTCTGCATGCGTTGCGATCTGGTGGTCGGCGACGTTGCGTATCAACCGCCAGGTGTCGAGTTGTTCGAGAGTTGTTCGGCCGGTGGGGTCGTCGGTGGGTGGGGTGATCTCGATGAGCTGGTCGAGAAGTGTGGTGAGCTCCGCCATGACTCCAATGTACTCGAACATGCGTTCGATGGCCAGGCTTCTCCACAACCGATTGGTTGGCGAAACCATGCTTGTGTCAGGGTGTTTCGCATTCGTGAAGGATGCTCGCGCCACTGGTGAACACCAGTCGCACGAGGTGCACGAGTCGCGGAATTCCGGGCGAAGTTGGCGCCGTGATGGCGGGGGCAGGCGGCAATGTCGAGAGATCGGCACCGGCCTGACTGTGGAGGCTGTGGTGGCCGGGTGGTTCTCATGGTGCCGTCCGGAACTCTCGGCCGCGCGACTCGTCCCGAAATACTCGACGCCGCGGAGGTGATTCGGGAAGACTGGGCGATGAAAGAGGTCCAGGTCACATCGTATTAACGAGTGTTGATACGATGCGCAGGCGAAACCCACCCACCACTGGAGGTGCCATGAGCTTCACGAGTCCTTTCCCCGACGTCGAGATCCCCGATGTGAGTGTCTTCGACTACCTGTTCGGGTCGATCGCCGACGAGGACCGCGAACGGATTGCCCTGGTGGACCCGAAGTCGGGTACGACGACCACCTACGGTCAGCTCGTCGGGCAGATCGAGGCCGCCGCCGGGGCCCTCGCGTCGCGCGGAATCGGGGTCGGGGACGTGGTGGGCATCCTGTCGCCGAATATTCCGGCGTTCGCGACGGTGTTCCACGGCATCCTGCGGGCCGGCGCGACGGCGACGACGATCAACGCACTGTTCACCGCGCCCGAGATCGCCAAGCAGTTGCGGGATTCGGGTGCGAAGATGCTGGTCACGATATCGCCGATGTTCGAACAGGCCAAGGCGGCCGCCGACGAGGTCGGGCTGCCCGCGGAGAACCTGATCGTCCTCGACGGTGAGGGGCAGGAGGCCTCGGGTCACCCGAACGCGGTGGATCTGCTGGGTGCGAATCTCCCCGCCCCGGATGTCTCCTTCGACCCGAAGACCCATGTCGCGGTGCTGCCGTACAGCTCGGGGACGACCGGAAATCCCAAGGGCGTTGCACTGTCTCACCGCAACCTCGTGGCCAACGTCGCCCAGCTGCGTCCGCTGCAGGGCATGACCGCCGACGACGTGGTGATCGCGGTGTTGCCGTTCTTCCACATCTACGGCATGACGGTGTTGCTCAACGCGGCTCTGGCCGCCCGCGGATCGCTGGTCATCATGCCGCGTTTCGACCTCGTCGAGTTCCTGGAGAACATCCAGAACCACAAGGTGACGATGGCCTACATCGCGCCGCCGGTGGCGGTGGCGCTGGCCAAGCACCCGATCGTCGACAACTACGATCTGTCCTCGCTGCACACGATGATGTCGGGGGCGGCCCCGTTGGATGACGAGCTCGGTCAGGCGGTGGCGAAGCGTCTGGATCTGCACATGTTGCAGGGCTACGGGATGAGCGAGCTCTCCCCGGTGTCCCACACCATCCCGTTCGACACCCAGGCGACGCTGGGGCGTGAGGATCCGCCGTTGTCGTCGACCGGCTGGCCGGTGCCGAACACGGTGAACAAGATCGTCGATCCGGCCACCGGCGAGGACCTCCCGCTGCCGCAGGAAGGGCTCTCGGAACCCGGCGAGCTGTGGGTGAAGGGCCCGAATGTGATGCTCGGTTACCTCAACAACGAGCAGGCCACCGCGGACACGATCGATGCCGAGGGGTTTTTGCACACCGGTGATCTGGCGCAGGTCGATCCGACGGGGTGTGTCTACATCGTCGATCGGCTCAAGGAGCTCATCAAGTACAAGGGTTATCAGGTGCCGCCGGCGGAGTTGGAGGCGTTGTTGTTGACCCATGAGGGGGTCGCCGATGTTGCGGTGATCGGGGTGATCGATGCGGAGTCGGGGGAGGAGATCCCCAAGGCGTTCGTGGTGCGGCAGCCGGATGCGCAGCTCACCGCTGATGAGGTGATGGGGTTCGTGGCGTCGAAGGTGGCTCCGCACAAGAAGGTTCGTGCGGTGGAGTTCATCGAGGCGATCCCGAAGTCGTCGTCGGGCAAGATCCTGCGCAAAGACCTGCGCAAGTAGAGGCCCAGGCCTCGCTCGGGCGACCGATTAGGTCTGCTGCCGTCCCGCCGATAGTGTTGCTCACTGCAACGCGGGGTGGAGCAGCTCGGTAGCTCGCTGGGCTCATAACCCAGAGGTCGCAGGTTCAAATCCTGTCCCCGCTACGAGAACACCGACCCCCACCCGGGTGATCACATCACCGGGTGGGGGTCGGTGTATTCGGCCCGGTCCGCGTTGGCCGCGAGGACGGTCATTTCATCTGATGCGGCGGAACCTCGTCGTAGCTGACGGCATGGCCGCCGGACCGCTTGTGCCACCAGTACGTCAGCGCCCACAGGACCACGCCGAGCAACAGGAGCCAGCCGGCGATCACATACTGTTCGGGGTCACGGCCGGTGAACGGCAGGGTGAGGTAGCCGCACGTGATCGCGCCGACCACCGCGACGGGTGTGGAGGTCCGGAAGTGCTTGTGCTCCACCTTGTCCCGCCGCAGGACGAGGACCGATACGTTGACCACGGTGAACACCGCCAGCAACAGCAGCGCGGTGGTGCCACCGAGCAGTCCCACGACCGAACTATTCGGATCGGAGCTCACATAGGTGAGTAGTAGCAGGGCGATGACCGTGGTGAAGAGGACGGCCGCGAACGGCGTCCGGCGACCCGGGTGCACGTACGACAGGACCTTGGGCAGCACGCCTCGTTTGGCCATGCCGTAGAGCAACCGGCTGGCCATCATCATGTTGATCAGTGCGGTGTTGGCGACGGCGAACATCGAGATCCACGGCAGCAGGTCCGACATCGGGAAGTCCGGTGCCGCTGCCTGCACGACGTCGACGAGCGGCGTCTCGCTCTCGGCCAGCACGCCCACCGGCACGATCGCCACCGCGCAGATCGCGATGAGGACGTAGACGAGTGCGGTGATGCCGAGGCCGCTCAGCATCACCTTCGGGAAGATACGGGTCGGCTCCTTGCACTCCTCGGCCATGTTGACCGAATCCTCGAAACCGACGAGCGCGAAGAAGGCCAGCGAGGTCGCCGCGGTGACGGCGACGAAGGCGGTCTTGTCATCGGGACTCTCGAAGGCCACCACCGCATCCCAGTGTTCGGCGTTGCCGCCGACGATGAACCAGTACCCGATGAACAGCACGAGCAGCAGACCGGAGAGCTCCACCAGCGTCAGCACCACGTTGGTGCCGACGCCCTCGGCGACGCCGCGGAAGTTGATGAACATGACGAGCAGCAGGAAGCCGATGGCCACCGCGTACAGGGCCGGATTCGTGGCGTCGGGGGTGTCGCCGCTGAACGCGGTCAGCATGTTGACCGCGAAGGCACGAGACGCCGTCGTCGCCGATGTGATGCCCGAGCACATCACCGTGAACAGGACGATGAAGGTGACGAAGTGGATACCGAAGGCCTTGTGCACGTACAGCGCTGCGCCTGCGGCCTCCGGATACTTCGTCACGAGCTCGAGATACGAGAACGCGGTGAGCGTCGCGACGGTGAAGGCGATGAGGAAAGGTAGCCACGCCGCGCCCCCGACCTCGCCGGCCACCTGTCCGGTCAGCGCGTAGATGCCGGTGCCCAGGATGTCGCCGATGATGAACAGGAGCAGCAGCTTCGGACCGAGTACGCGTTTGAGTTCGGGCTGCTGTTCGGCATTCTTGCCGGTCTCCCCGGCATTTGTGCTGGCAGTCATGGGATCACGCTAGCCCTCGGATACCAGGGCCGCCGAGCGAATTGCGCCGGTCACCGCCGATTCGTCGGACGGGCCGATCCGGGGGTGGGAGGGGTCGGGGCGACGGGAGAGGGCGGGGTCGGGGGCGGTGGGAAGTGGGCCCAGCGCGTCTGTGCGAAACTATCGCCCATGAGCAACGGCACCCTGATCCTGATGCGTCACGGCGAGAGCGAATGGAATGCGTCCAACCAGTTCACCGGATGGGTGGACGTGGCGCTCACGGACAAGGGAAAGGCCGAGGCCGAGCGGGCCGGCGAACTGCTCGTCGAGCATGACCTCCTGCCCGACGTCCTGTACACCTCGGTTCTGCGACGCGCGATCTCGACGGCGCAGATCGCCCTCGACCGCGCCGACCGCCACTGGATTCCGGTGGTCCGCGACTGGCGTCTCAACGAGCGTCACTACGGTGCGCTCCAGGGCCTGAACAAGGCCGACACCCTGGAGAAGTACGGCCAGGAGCAGTTCATGCTGTGGCGTCGCAGCTACGACACCCCGCCGCCGGCCATCGAGCCCGACGCGAAGTACAGCCAGGTCGGCGATCCGCGGTACGCCGACCTCGACCAGGTGCCGCTGACCGAGTGCCTCAAGGACGTCGTGGCGCGCATGATCCCGTACTTCACCGAGACGATCGCCGCCGATCTCCGGGCGGGCAAGACCGTGCTCATCGCCGCACACGGCAACTCGCTGCGGGCGCTCGTGAAGTACCTCGACGACATCTCCGACGAGGACATCGCGGGCCTGAACATCCCGACCGGCAACCCGCTGCGCTACGACCTCGACGAGAACCTCAAGCCGCTGAATCCGGGTGGCACCTACCTGGACCCCGAGGCGGCTGCCGCCGGCGCGGCTGCCGTCGCGGCCCAGGGTCAGAAGTAGGCCTTCACGGCGGCGCGCCCGCCGTCCGGGAGGCCGTGCGAGGAGCGTGTAACATAATCGCCATAGCTTCTTTGGTGTGACCCGCGCTACATTAGACGCTATGGCGGATGTGGGCACCCTGCGGATCGATCATTCCCCCGCTCAGGAAAGGTATGAGGCGGTTCTCGTCTCTGATTCCTTCGGCGAGGACGAGGTCGTCGGCTATCTCGACTATGTCTCCGAGTACTACCAGGTCGTGCTGACCCACACCGTGATCCGTGAGCAGTACAGCGGGCATGGCTATGCGGGACAACTCGTTCGGTTCGTCCTCGAGGACATCCGGGCGAGCGGCAAGCAGGTGGTCCCGGTGTGTTCGTACGTTCAGCGTTTCATCGAGCGCCACCCGGAGTTCGCGGACATGGCGGTCCCGGTCCCGCAGTGACCTCGCGCCGGCGGCGGGGTCATCACCCGTCGACGGTCATCCGCGCCGACCGCCACCTCTTCGGCCAACGGCGCGTGAACAGCTGCCGAACAGCTGCGACCTATGTGCGACCGGAGTTGGTTCGGCCGTAAGCTGAGCGGGTGGCCGCCGCAATCTCAGCCGCGACGATCGCGTTCGTACTCGCGCTCATCCTCGGAGTCATGCTGGGCCGTCGACTCGACGCACCCCGGCGGTCCCGACGCCTCGCGCTCCGCTCATCGTCCAGCCGGGGACGTGCACCCGCGGAATTCCAGTGCTCTCCAGACGCTGCCCTGCCGGTTCCGGCCACCGACCGCGCGCTGGTGCCGCGGGCCGTGTCGGCATCCGCCGAGATCCGCGATTCCGACGTCGCGTCGACGACCGCCGACGGCCGCATGACCAAGGCCGGCCTGTTGAGCATGGTGGTCCGCCATTCGTCGACCGCCGTCGCGGTGGTCGACGAGTTCCGGGATGTCGTGATGTTCAACCAGCGGGCCGTCGAACTGGGCATCGTCCGCGAGATGCTGCTCGCCGACCCCGTCTGGGATGCGGTCAAGGACGTCCTCGACTCCCACGTCGATCACCACTTCGAGTTCAACCCGCCCACCTCGACCCTCGGCTTCGTCTCCACCGGCCGCACCCCGCGACCCATCGTCGAACACGTGCGGTGCCTCGCCAAGGTGGTGGCACAGGACGACGAGCGCTACGCCGTGGTCTACGGCCTCGACGACACCGAACACAAGCGTCTGGAGGCCACCCGGCGCGACTTCGTGGCGAACGTGTCGCACGAACTCAAGACGCCGGTCGGAGCCATCGGATTGCTGGCCGAGGCCCTCCTGGAATCAGCCGACGACGTCGAGTCGGTCCGGCACTTCGGGCAACGGGTGGTCGGGGAGACCAAACGCATGGGCAGGCTGGTGAGCGAGCTGCTGGCCCTGTCCCGCCTGCAGGAGGGCGACACCCCCGAGTTCACCCCGGTCGGTGTCGACGAACTGATCGACGACGCCCTCTCGGCGGCGACGCTGACGGCGGAGGCGGCGGCGATCGAACTGCGGTCCGACGACCCGATCGGCGCGACGATCCGCGGCGACCGGCTCCTGCTGCTGACCGCTCTCAACAACCTGATCACCAACGCCATCGCCTATTCGCCTCCGGACACCGTCGTCTCGATCAGCCGCCGCATCATCAAGATCGACGGCCGGCCCATGGTGGCGATCGCCGTGACCGACCGGGGCATCGGCATCGCGCGCGCCGACCAGCAGCGTGTCTTCGAACGGTTCTTCCGCGTCGACCAGGCGAGGTCGCGGATGACCGGTGGTACCGGACTGGGCCTGGCCATCGTCAAACACGTGGCCGCCAATCACGGCGGCACGATCAACCTGTGGAGCGAACCCGGTACGGGCTCCACCTTCACGCTGTGCATCCCCGAGGACCTCTCCGACATGGACTGGTCCACCGAGGATGGGGGGTCCAGGTGAGTCCCCACCATCTGCCGATCCGATCGGCCACCCCTGCGGTGACGACAACGAAGGAATCTGAGAGTTGACCCACGTGCTGATCGTCGAGGACGAGGAATCGCTGGCTGATCCGCTGGCGTTCCTACTGCGCAAGGAAGGGTTCGAGGCCAGCATCGTCAACGACGGTGCGCAGGCGCTGCCGACCTTCGACCGCGTGAGCCCCGACATCGTGCTCCTCGACCTGATGCTGCCCGGGATGTCGGGGACAGAGATCTGCAAGGCCCTACGGGCCCGGTCGAATGTGCCGGTGATCATGGTGACAGCCCGCGACACCGAGATCGACAAGGTCGTCGGCCTGGAACTCGGTGCCGACGACTACGTGACCAAGCCGTACTCGGCACGGGAACTCATCGCCCGCATCCGGGCGGTCCTGCGACGCGGGGGCGACACCGCCGAGGAGGACCTCGATCTCGGTGTCCTCGAGGCGGGCCCGGTCCGGATGGACGTCGAGCGTCATACCGTCGCGGTCAACGGTGAATCGATCACCATGCCGCTCAAGGAATTCGATCTCCTCGAATACCTTCTGCGCAATGCCGGCCGTGTGCTGACGCGCGGGCAGCTGATCGATCGCGTCTGGGGTGCCGACTACGTCGGCGACACCAAGACCCTGGACGTGCACGTGAAGCGCCTGCGCTCCAAGATCGAGCCGGACCCGGCCAACCCGAAACACCTCATCACCGTTCGCGGACTCGGATACAAACTGGAGGCCTGAGCCGGGTGCGCGGGGTGTCCCCGCGCACCCGTGTCACTCCGGCGGCTGCAGCTCGTATTTGACGTCGGTCTCGCGACGCGCGGTCGCGGCTGTTGTTGCCGGGTGAACGGCGATGAGCCCCAACCCGTTCCGGCGCCGGCATGCGGCCGCGAGGGCCTCGTAGGCGGCGGCGCCGATGAGCTCGGTCAGCTCGGGCGCATAGGACTCCCAGACCTGCTTCGCGCCGACGTGTGCGTCGGGCGATCCCGAGCAGTACCACTTGAGATCGTGCCCGCCCTCGCCCCAGCCACGGCGGTCGAACTCGGTGATCGTGGTCTGCAACACCTGGGTGCCGTCGGGACGTTCCACCCAGTCCTGCTCACGGCGCACCGGCAGCTGCCAGCACACGTCGGGCTTGACGGTGAGCGGCTCGAGGCCCTTGCGCAAGGCCATCGAGTGCAGTGCACAACCCACGCCGCCGGCGAAGCCCGGACGGTTCAGGAAGATGCACGCGCCCTTGTGAAGTCGCGTCTTCAGCGCGGGCTCGTCATCGAGGTCACCCTCCTCGAGGTAGCCCTTGGGGCCGAGTGGGTTCTTGCCGGAACCCTTGTTGTGGAACTGCCAGTCCTCGGGGGTGAGCATCGAGACGCCGTGGGCGAGACGTTTGCGGTCGTCGGAGTCGGACAGGTAGGCGCCGTGGCTACAGCAGCCGTCGGTCTCGCGTCCGGGCAGGATGCCCTGGCAGGCCGGGGTGCCGAAGACGCACGTCCAGTGCGACAGCAGCCAGGTCAGGTCGGCTCTGATGTGGTGTTCGGGATCGGCCGGATCGACGAATTCGTACCATTCGCGCGGAAAGTCGAGTTCGACCTCCGGGGCGGGGGTGATTCGTGGCGCGGACGGCGAGATGGCGGTCACGACCACAACGGTAGCCGGGATCGTGCCGCCACGACGCCTGCACTACCGTTGACGCGTGCGCTTAGGAGTTCTGGATGTGGGTAGCAACACTGTCCACCTCCTGGTGGTCGACGCCCATCGGGGCGGTCACCCGACCCCCATGAGTTCGACCAAGGCGGTTCTACGGCTGGCCGAACAGATCGACGACGACGGCCGGATGAGTGACAAGGCCGTGGCGAAGCTGATCGACTCGGTTGAGGAGTTCACCCACATCGCGGCCACCTCCGGATGCGAGCAGATGATGGCCTTCGCGACGTCGGCCGTCCGGGACGCCACCAACTCCGACGATCTGCTCGACGAGGTCGAGAGGTGCACCGGTGTGCGCATCGCGGTCCTGTCCGGCCGTGACGAGGCGCGGCTCACCTCACTTGCCGTCCGCCGCTGGCGCGGGTGGAGCGCGGGACGCATCCTCGCCCTCGACATCGGCGGCGGGTCCCTGGAGATGTCCAACGGCGTCGACGAGGAGCCCGATGTCGCGCTGTCGCTGCCCCTGGGCGCCGGCCGGCTGACGCGTGAGTGGCTGCCGGACGATCCACCGGACCGGCGTCGGATCGGTGTCCTGAGGGACTGGCTCGACGCGGAGTTGCGTGGACCGGCCAAGGAACTCCTCGGGCCCGGTTCACCAGACCTCTGTGTGGGCACCTCGAAGACCTTCCGCAGCCTCGCCCGACTCACCGGGGCCGCGCCGTCGAGCGCGGGACCCCGCGTTCGTCGCGAACTGACCACAGGTGGCCTTCGTCAGCTGATCTCCTTCATCTCCCGGATGACCCGCTCCGACCGCGCCGAGCTCGAAGGCGTCAGCGCCGATCGTGCCGGTCAGCTGGTTGCGGGGGCGCTCGTGGCGGAGGCGGCTATGCGGGCCTTCCAAGTCGATACACTGGAAATCTGTCCGTGGGCTCTGCGGGAGGGCGTCATCCTGCGTCGACTTGACGCGGAACCGGCCGACTCGTTCGAGCCCTCACAGACGACTGGCGCCCGTGGCGGCGTCGGCTGATCCGGTCTGCGATGCCCACGGGTGCGCGGGATGGGGGAGAAGGTCGACGGTGTGGTCCACGAGCGCCGAGAGTTACCCAAGCGGATGCGCTCGACCGGCATCCGGTGACGTTCGAGGACGGAGAGCCACTTCATGTCGAAGGATTCGGAACCCGAATCTCGACCCATTTCGGTATCGGAACTACTCGCCCGGTCGCAGGCGGCCGGCGGTACGACGCCGACCCGGCGTGACGGTCGGGGACGGCGGCGTGCGGGTCGCGACGGCTCGGTCTCGGTTTCCGAACTGACCGGAGAGATCCCGAAGATCAACGACGCGTCCGCACCGCAGGCCGACGAGAAGATCGCGCCCGCAGACAAGGGTGCGTCCGCGGAGGCCCGGGAGGCCGAGGCTCCGACGGTCGAGGCCCCGGAGGCCGAGCCCACCGAGGCGACCACCACCGAGGCCGAGGCCACCGAGACCACCGAGGCCGAGGCCACCGAGACCGCGACCCCGGCTGCGCCCGAATCCGCCGCGCCCGACGCGTCCGAGGCGAAGCCGACCGAGGCGAAGGCCTCGGAGCCGAAGGACACCGGGACCTCCGCCGACAAGACCGCATCCGGGCCCGCGACCCGCGGATGGAGCCCCACGGGCCGGTCGGGGACCGAGACCCCGGGCGGTCCGTTCCCACGGTCGGGGAATCCCGTTGCGCGTCGCGCCGCCGACGACCGCCCGGTCGCCGATCGGCCGCGCCCGGACCGGCCGTTCGCGCCGGGAGGTCGCACCGCCAGCGGGATGCCCGGCTTCGGCGCGACGCCGCCGGCCACCCGTGACTTCAGCTCGGACGCCGTGGCCCGCCGCATGAGTCCGCCGCGCGATTCGGAGCCCGTCGACGAGGAGTCGGCGAACGCGGTCACCGGGATCATCCCGATGGTGGACGGGGCCGATGGCGGCACCGACGAAGGTCTCGTCGTCGTCGAATCCGATGATGTGGTGACCCACGACCTGACCGAGGTCGACTCCGGTTCCGGACCGCGTGAGCGCGGTGACAGCGGGTTCTCCGACGTCATGGACTTCGACGCCTACCGCAACTTCGCCGACGTGGAAGGCGACGCCGGCCCCGGTGCACAGCCGACCGGTACGAGCAGGCTCAAAGGCGCCAAGGCGCTCGGCGGGCTCGCACGCAAGCTCTTCGGCCGGAAGGGGGCCGTCGGTTCCGGGACCCAGGCCGGCACGTCGGCGGCCGAGGACACCGGCACGCGGTCCGTTCCGGGTGGCCGTGCGCGAGCCGCCGCGGCACGGGCACGCCGTGACGACGACAACCCGACCGAGATCATCGAGCCCATCGCGCCCCCGGAAGACGACTCCACGCGCGAGGACACCGCGCGGGACGAGACCCGGCCGGAGGAGACCCGACCCGAGGAAACAGAGGCCTGGCAGGCGTCGGCCCAGTGGTACGACACCGAGGCGTGGTCGGCGCCGGTCGTGGACGAAGAGGACAACCAGCAGGACGAGACGACCCCCGAACCGGCCGAGGGCTCCGAGGCGGTGGTCCTGTCCAAGCACGAGACCGCACGCGTGGAGGAGACCACTGATCTCGACGAGACCCCCGACGTCGTCGCCGACGGGTCGTCGGAGGAGACCGCCGCCATCTCGGCGGGCGCCGCGGACTCCGAGCAGGGCAAGGTCGAGAAGCCCGCGGTCGCCGGCAGCGAGGTCGGCGAACCGGAGGCTGGGGAGGAGCGGTCACCGGCCCTCGCCTGGCTCCTGATCCTCGGTCAGGCAGTCGTGGGTCTGCTGGTCGGCATCGGTCTGTTCTGGGGATTCACCGAGCTGTGGCGCTGGAACCCGTACTTCGCGCTGGTCCTCGCGGTGCTGGTGATCTTCGGGATCGTCACGCTCTCGCACGTCGTGCGGCGCACCAAGGACCTGGCGACGACGCTGCTCGCATTGGGCGTCGGGCTGTTGGTGACCATCGGTCCACTTGTGTTGCTGGCAACGTGACGTCGTCCGAGCCACCCCTTCTCCCCAGACCAGAGATACCCATCGGTCTGTCCACCGCCTCGGTCTACCCGCAGAACACCGAGGCGGCCTTCGCCTACGCGGCGGATCTCGGTTACGACGGGGTCGAGCTGATGGTCTGGGGCGACCCGGTCAGCCAGGACATTCGCCGCGTCGGATATCTGTCGGACCACTACCAGGTCCCGGTGTTGTCGATCCATGCCCCGTGCCTGCTGATCTCACAGCGCGTCTGGGGCCGGGACCCGGTGGTGAAACTGGCCCGATCGGTGCAGGCGGCCGAGGATCTGGGTGCCCCGACCGTGGTGGTGCACCCACCGTTCCGCTGGCAGCGCGGCTATGTGTCGGCCTTCGACGACCTCGTCGGCGAGCTCGAGGACGACAGCGGGGTCGCGATAGCCGTGGAGAACATGTTCCCGATGCGTGCCGACCGTTTCTTCGGATCACGTGAACCATCCGTGCGACGACTCCAGAAGCGGGGCGGTGGGCCCGGTCTCGCCGCGTCCGCATTCGGCAAGTCGATCGATCCCACCGACGACGGATACGCGAACTACACCCTCGACCTCTCGCACACCGCGACGGCCGGGGTGGACGCCCTCGATCTCCTCGATCGCATGGGACGCAACCTCAACCACCTCCATCTCGCCGACGGGCACGGTGCGGCGACCGACGAACACCTCATCCCCGGCGACGGTGGACAACCGTGTGCCGAGGTGTGCCGCCGGATCGCGGCGAGCGACTTCGCCGGTGCCGTGGTGCTGGAGGTCAGCACCGGCAGCGCCCGGACCAAGCCCGAGCGCGGTGCACTCCTGGCCCGTTCGCTAGATTTTGCGCGGCAGCATCTCAAACGGGAGCTGCACCCCGAGAGCGCCGGCCGGCGCAACAACTGACGCCGGAGATCGTCGCGTTGCGGTCTTCGCCGGCGTCGGGGTCGGCACGACGAAAGCGGGGACCATGACCAGCAAGATCACCGAGGTGCAGATCCTGACCGAGGTGGACCGCGGTGGTCCCGACGCCATCACGCTGCGTGCGCACATCGACGAGACCTTCACCATCGGACCCAAGGTGCACGGCGGCACCCTGCAGATGGTCGTGGCGAAGGCGGCGCGCACCGCACTCACCGCACTCACCGCCCTCACCCCGTCCGACGACCCGAAAGTCGCGGATGCGTCCGCCGCGATGATCCCGGTCGCCATCGCCAGTGACTACCTGACCGCCCCGGACGCCGCGGACATCGATTTCGCGATCACCGTGCGCAAACGCGGCCGGACCGTGACGGTCCTGCACGTCGACGCGGTCCAGCAGGGTCGTACGGTCGTCTCCTCGTCGGTGACGATGGCGCGTCCCGACTCCGGGACCCCGCACCACTCCGGTCCGAACGTGCTCGACGGCACGCCAGTCGAACCGCCGTCGACCGGCATCCCCCTCGACGGTTCGCCGATCGCCGAGGTCAACCACCTCGGCGCGGCGATCGACCTGGTCCTCGACCCGGAGACGTTCCCGATCGTCCGCGGTGAGACCGGTGAGCCGCTCGTGCGCGGGTGGATCCGTCCGAAGGACGTCGATCCCGACGAATACTTCTCGGTCCTCGTCTGCGACATCTCGCCGCCGGTGGTCATGAATCTCGCGTTGTTCGGTTGGGCGCCGACCGTGCAGCTGACCACCTATGTCCGACGGCATCCGGCGCCCGGGTGGCTGCGCTTCGCCGCGACGAGTACCGAGGTCGGGCCCGGAATGTTCGAGGAGGATCATCTCGTGGTGGACTCGACCGGGACGGTTGTCGCCCAGTCCCGCCAATTGGCACTCATTCCCGCAGGAAGGTAGACATTCGTGACCGAACGCATCGCCATCATCGGTGGAGGCAAGATCGGGGAGGCGCTCCTGGCCGGCCTGATCGGCGCCGGAACCCCGACGAAGGATCTCGTCGTCGCGGAGAAACTCGAATCCCGGGCGTCCGAGATCGCCGACGAGTACGGGGTCCTGGTCACCGACGTGAAGACGGCCGCCGAATCCGCGCACTACGTCTTCCTGGCCATCAAGCCGGACGACGTCGACTCGGTGCTCCACATCCTCGCCTCGGCGGAGGACAACGCCGAGAGCGAACGCGTCACCGTGACCCTGGTGGCCGGCATCCCGCTGGAGCGCTACGAAAGCGCCCTACAGGCCGGTTCGCCGGTCATCCGTGTCATGCCCAACACCCCGATGCTGGTCAACGAGGCCATGTCCGCGGTCGCTGCCGGCCGCTACGTCGGCGAGGAGCAACTCCAGGCGGTCGTCAGACTCCTCAAGACCGTGGGGCGGGTGGCCGTGGTACCGGAGAAGCAGATGGACGCGGTCACCGCCGTGTCCGGGTCCGGACCCGCCTACGTCTTCCTGCTCGCCGAGGCGATGATCGACGCCGGTGTCGGGCTCGGACTCACCCGCGCCCAGGCGTCCGAGATGGCCATCCAGACCATCCGCGGTGCGGGGGTCCTGCTCAGCGATTCGGGTATGTCACCCGTCGACCTGCGGGCCGCGGTGACCTCTCCGGGCGGGACCACCGCCGAGGCGATCCGCGAGTTCGAGGCGAACGGTCTACGGCACGCCGTCTACCAGGCGACTCGCGCGTGCGCGGCCGCCAGCGCACGAGGCGGACGTCGAGTGGAAGTCGAGGGTTTGGCGTCGGGACACGCGGTTTCCGACACCCCATGAGTAGTGGTCGACAGGCAGCTAAACCCCAGCATGTTGGGGTCGAGTCACAGAAATCTCAGGAATCACGGCCCCTCACGTCGCTTTTTTCACATCTGCCACGCTAAGCTGCTTTAAGCACGTGCGTGTCTGATGTCCGCAGGAGGGGAAGCCTGCGGCCGCGACGCGTGCACCGGAGGTATGAGTGATCAATGGCACCTGCAGACACTCCTGGTGACAGGACGGCCTCGGTGAGCAACGCGACCTCTGGGTCGCAGTTCCTCACCGTCGCCGAGGTTGCGTCGCTGATGCGCGTTTCGAAGATGACCGTCTACCGTCTCGTCCACAACGGCGAACTGCCTGCGGTTCGGGTCGGACGCTCGTTCCGTGTGCACGCGAAAGCGGTGCACGACTACCTGGAGACGTCGTACTTCGACGCCGGATAGGTTCGGTCTCGGCTGACGCGCCGATCAGCAGTTTCACACAGCACTCCCGAGGGTGGCCCCGTCGCCGCCCCGGGAGTGTTGTGTCTGGAGCGGCTGTTCGCCTGTGCCGGCAGCCGGTTTCGCGCCGTCATTTCGGACACCGCGATTTCCTGATCCGACACACGGCCCGGTAGGCTCAGTGGTCGCGTACCTGGATGTACCGGTGAGCTCCTCGACCCGGGTCGTCGACGCCAGTCGACGATCACTGACGAAGCCGATCGAGTGCAGGCCAGGGTCGGTCAAGTTCATCAGTGTCAATCGTGAGGAAGCGCCCCGATGGGTTCAGTGATCAAGAAGCGCCGCAAGCGCATGTCGAAGAAGAAGCACCGCAAGCTGCTGCGTCGAACCCGGGTGCAGCGCCGCAAACTCGGCAAATAAGCACTCGCATGGCACCAGGACCCGCCTCGGCGGGTCCTTTTGCTGTTGCAGACCCGCCTCGGCGGGTCCTTTTGCTGTTGCAGACCCGCCTCGGCGGGTCCTTGTGGTGTCCGGGGCTGTTGCCGCTGGGGTCTTTTGTCACACGAATGATGTGGTTTCGGGGTCGTTCGTCACCGATGACGCCGATCTCCGCCCCTCGGCGGGCTGAAACGGGTTGATGCCGTTAGCCTCGACGCCATGGCCGAATCCTCCGCAGTGCTACCTCGGGTCGTCCTGGTCACGGGAGCGTCGACTTTCCTGGGCGGGTATCTGGTCGCGCGGCTCGCAGCCAACCCACAGATCGAACGTGTGCTGGCCGTCGACTCCCGGGTGCCGCGCAAGGACCTGCTGCGCCGGATGGGGCGGGCGGAGTTCCTGCGCCTGGACATCCGGCGTCCCACGATCGCGAAGGCCCTGGCGTCGTATGGGGTCGACACGGTGGTGCACGCCGCCACGTCGATCGCCGACACCGCGCCGCACTCGGCGGCGATCAAGGAATTCAACGTTCTCGGCGCGATGCAGGTCTGCGCCGCCTGTCAGCGGACGCCGTCGGTGAAGCGTCTCGTGCTGCGGTCCACGGCGATGGTCTACGGGGCCAGTGCACACGACCCGTCGCACTTCTCGGAGGAGACCCGCGCGCGCCGCGAGCCCAAGCGCGGCTATGGCCGCGACCTCCTGGACGTGGAGGGCTACGTGCGCGGTCTCGGGCGCCGGCGCCAGGACATCGACATCACGATCGTGCGTCCGCAGGCGATGTTGGGTCCGCGGATCACCACGCGTATGGGTTCGTATCTGTCGGCGCCGGTGGTGCCGACGGTCCTCGGCTACCAGCCGCGTCTGCAGTTCCTGCACGAGGAGGATGCGCTCGCGGCGATGGAGCATGTCACCCTGGCGGGCAAGCCGGGCACGTTCAATCTCGCGGGCGAGGGCGTGGTGACGCTGACGCAGGCGATCCGTCGGCTCGGGCACATCGAACTACCGGTCCCGAGCGGTCTCCTCGCGCCGATCTCCGGCGTCTTCCAGGATCCGCGTTCGGCGAAGCTGCGTTCGTCGCAGACCGAATTCCTGACCTATGGCCGGGTGCTGGACACCACCAGGATGCGCACCGAACTGGGTTTCGTGCCGCGGTACACGACCATGGAAACCCTCGATGACTTCGTCGAACGCAGCGGCGTGACACCGGTGATCGGGTCCGACGCGTGGCGTGCGTTCGATCAGCGAGTCGTGTCTGCCGCACATCAACTCCAGTGAAATGCGAGACGAGATTTGTACGACGAGTTCCGGTCAAGGTGCGCAACGTCACTGCTACCTCTAGACTGGGTCATCAGACCCACACTGCGCGCAGGGGCAGCCACTCCACCGCGGGCGAGGGTGAGGACTTCGGGAACATGCCGGCGATCACGCGGGGAAGATCGTGGCCGTTCCCAGGTCCCGTTTCATGTCATCGACAACGCGGCGCTGCGTCTGTAGATCCGAAGGAATGGCCTGTGACGGAACGATTGCCAGTAGTTCAGGCAGCCCCGGTTCAAACCGTCGAGCGGGGGTTCGCCGACACACGGACGATCCTAGGAACAGGAACAAGGGGTGAGCGCCTTGGCAGGTAGCGGAGCGACAGATGCACGTACCGCGAAAGTCATACAGCTCTATGCGTCATCGTCGGGACCAGACGCCACCGCGGATCGCCGCGGTGCACGTGATTCCGGCCGTCGCCGACATCCGAGCCAGCAGACGCCCGAGCGGCGTGTGAAACACGGTGTCACGCAGGGAGATTCGACGGGCCTCGGTCATCCCAACACCGATGGATTCGGACGTCCGCCCGCGCGGGTGACCCCGATCAGCAGCGAGATCGCCCTGTCGGACGAGGCGCTCGGTGTCGAACACCGAGGGCCGTCGAAGTCGAGCCCGCTGTTCAGTCTCGGTGGCATTCGGAACGCCGTCGCCGACACCTTGACCTCCACCGCCGGCTTCATCCGCGAGCGGATGACAGGCGAGTACGAGGTCGACGAGTTCGGATTCGATCCCCATTTCACCGAATCGGTGTGGTTTCCGGCAGTTCGGCAGGTCTATGAGAAGTGGTTCCGCGTCGAAGTGACCGGAATCGAGAACCTGCCCCTCGAGGGCGGTGCGCTCCTCGTCGCCAACCACGCCGGCACCATCCCGGTCGACGCGATCATCACCTCGCTCGCCGTCCGCGACAACCATCCCGACCATCGGTACCTGCGTGTCCTCGCCGCCGACATGGCCTTCGACTCGCCGGGCATCAGTGAGGTCGCGCGCCGGATCGGTGCGACGCTCGCCTGCAACAGCGACGCCGACCGGTTGCTGCGTGCCGGGGAGCTCACCGCCGTCTGGCCGGAGGGGTTCAAGGGCATCGGCAAACTCTACAAGGACCGCTACAAGCTGCAGCGGTTCGGCCGGGGCGGCTTCGTGACCACCGCACTGCGCAACGCGGCGCCGATCATCCCGGTGTCGATCGTGGGCTCGGAGGAGATCTATCCGATGCTCGCCGACCTCAAGCCGCTCGCCAAGGTGCTCGGCCTTCCGTACTTCCCGATCACGCCGCTGTTCCCGTTGCTGGGCCCGCTGGGCATGGTGCCGTTGCCGTCGAAGTGGCACATCCACTTCGGCCGCCCGATCGAGACCGGTTCCTACGACGAATCGTCGGCCGACGACCCGATGGTGGTCTTCGACCTCACCGACCATGTCCGCGAGGAGATCCAGCAGACCCTGTTCCGGATGCTGAGCCGGCGGGGGAGTGTCTACTTCGGCTGACGGGATCCCCGTGCGGCTGATACTCATGAGGCATGCGTGCAGTCGTGTGTCGAGCCGGTGAGCTGACCGTCCAAGACGTCCCCATGCCCGTTCCGGAGACCGGACAGGTGCTCCTGCGGGTCCTGCGGGCGGGGATCTGCGGGTCTGACCTCCATGCCCGCGTGCACTGCGACGCGACCGCGGACGTGTCCGACGAGGTCGGCTATGGCGCGTTCATGCGTTCGGACCAGTCGGTGGTGTTGGGCCACGAATTCGCCGGCGAGGTGGTGTCCTACGGGCCCGGATGCCGCAAGCGGTGGGCGCCGGGGACGCCGGTGGTGTCGGTGCCGATGATCCGGCACGGCGACGAGGCGCATCTGACCGGGCTGACGGCGTCGGCTTCGGGCGCCTACGCGCAGTTCGTGCTGGTGTCCGAGGACATGACTTTTGAGATTCCCCACGGCCTGTCGGTCGAACTCGCGGCCCTCACCGAACCCCTGGCCGTCGCCCATCACGCGGTCCGCCGCGGCGAGGTCGGCCGGCGCGACGTGGCCGTGGTGATCGGCTGCGGACCCATCGGGCTCGCGGTCGTCGCGATGCTCAAGGCGTCGGGCGTGCGCACCGTGATCGCGAGCGATCTGTCCGCGGGGCGCCGGGCCCTGGCCGGGCGCGTCGGCGCCGACATCGTCATCGATCCGGCCGTGGAGTCACCGTTCGACCGGTGTGCGCGCGAGGGCAAATACGTCACCGCGGCGCAGGACCTGCTGGGCACCGCCTTCGATGCGATGCACACTCTGCGTCGAATCCCGTTGGCGCCGTGGGACTCCCTGTTCCGAATCGCCGATCGGCTCGGCGCGACGCCGAAGGGGCCGGTGATCTTCGAATGCGTGGGCACTCCGGGCATGATCGAGCACGTCGTGTCGAATGCCCCGTTCCGCTCACGTGTCGTCGTGGTCGGTGTGTGCATGGAACCGGACACGTTCCGCCCGGCGATGGCGCTCAACAAGGAGATCGAGCTGCGGTTCGTGTTCGTCTACGATCCGGCCGAATTCCACGAGACCCTGCAGATGATCGCCGAGGGCAAGGTCGACGTCGGGCCGATGATCACCGCGACCGTCGGGCTCGAGGGGGTGGCGCCGGCGTTCGACGCGCTCGGCGCGGCCGCTCACCATGCGAAGGTGCTGATCGACCCGATGAGTGAGATCGACTCGCTCTGACGAGGTTTCAGAGGGTGAGGTCGAGCGCGGCGCGGACGATCGAGTCGGTGTCGATGCCGTGGAGGCGGTACACGTCCTCGAGCGAGCCGACCTGACCGAATCGCCTGACGCCGAGCGCCGCGCCGGGCACGTTGTTGACACCCGTCAGGAAGGCCAGCGTGTGCGGGTGCCCGTCGAGGACGGTGACCATCGGTGCCGCGCGGCCGGCCGGGAACACCTGGTCGAGAATCCACGACGGTCCGTCGGCGAGTCCGCGGCGGGCCTGCAGTGCCTCGAAGATCAGTCCGGGACTCGTCACGCACACGACGTCGGCGGCCACACCCTGTGCACCCAGTCGGTCGGCGGCGGCGAGGGTCTCGGTGATCACCGCCCCCATCCCGACCAGTGTGACCTGTGGGGATTCGCTCCGGCGCAACAGGTATCCGCCGGCGACCACCTGGCGTCGACGACGTTCGCGGGCCGCCGCGTCGGTGGGGACCGCGGCGAGTCGCTGATCGACCGGGCGGGTGGACAGGCGCAGATAAGACGAGGTCCCGTCCGGACGTCCGAGCTTTCCGATGCACGACAACAGCGTCCATTCGACGTCGACCGCGAAGGCGGGTTCGTAGCTGACGCAGCCGGGTTGCTCCAGGCCGATCGATGGCGTCGTGATCGATTGGTGCGCTCCGCCTTCCGCGGCCAGGGTGACGCCGGACGGCGTGCCCACCAGGATCGACTGCCCGCCGGCGTAGATCCCGTACGACCAGGGCTCGAGGGTGCGTTCCACGAACGGGTCGTAGAGCACGCCGATCGGGAACAGCGGTTCGCCCCAACGACTCCAGGTGGCGCCGAGCTCGCCGATCAGGCCCGCCAGATTCGTCTCGGCGATACCGAGTTCCATGTGCTGGCCGGTCGGGCGTTCCCGCCAGTGCATGATCGTCTCCGCGTCGTCGGCGAACCAGTCGCGCCGCTCGTCCGGCGACCACACCCCGACCTTGTTCAACCAGCCGGCCAGGTTGGTCGTCGAACTGACGTCGGGGCTCACCGTGACCACCCGGGCCGACGCCTCGGGAGCCTCGCGGGACAGGGCCAACAGCGTACGGCCCAGTGCCGCTTGCGTCGTCGACGTTCCCGACGGTGTCTTTCCGGTGTCGACCGGAACGGCGGGCGGTGTGGTGAGCGGAACGGGCCGGCGCCGGAGTCGCTCGGCCACCTGTGCGCACAGCAGGGCCTCGTCGGTGCCCTCGTCGAACCGGCCCCACGGGTGTGCCGGGTCGAGCCCCAGTGATGCCGCCAGCTCGTCGTACTGATCGACGGTGAGCAGTGAGGAATGGTTCTGCGGGTGGCCTTCGATCGGCAGGCCGTTGCCCTTGATGGTGTAGGCGAGGATGACCGTCGGACGGGTGTCGACGATCTGCGCGTAGGCGCCCATCAGGGCATCGAGGTCGTGTCCGCCGAGATTGCGGATCGCCTTCAGGAGCGTCTCGTCGTCGACGTCGGCGATCAGCGTCGCGACGGCATTCGCGTCGGGACCCGATCCGGGCAGACGTACACGGACCTCGTCGGCGTCGCATCGCAACAGCCGCTGATACTCCGGATTCGGCATGTCGAGGATGCGCGCGCGCAGCGCCGTCCCACCCGGGCGGTCGAACAGTTCCTCCAGCAGCCGGCCGAATTTCACCATGATCACCTGCCATCCGGCGGCGGCGAACATGGCCTCGAGGCGCCCGGCGGCGATGTTGGGGACCACCCGGTCCAGCGACTGGCGGTTGAGGTCGACGATCCAGACGATCTCACCGAGCTCGGCCACCGAGGGGTCGAGGATCGCCTCCCAGACCGCGCCCTCGTCGAGTTCGGCATCACCGACGAGCGAGTACTGCCGGGCGAGCACGGTGGGTGAACGGCGGTCGGCGGCAACCGCATCGGGGCCACCGATCGTCGTGTCGAGATAGCGGCGGGCCACTGCGCCCCAGATCGGTGCGGTCGCACCGATTCCCACCGATCCGGTCGAATAGTCCACTGCATCGGGATCTTTGGTGCGGCTCGGATACGACTGCAGTCCACCGAACTCCCGCAGCGTCGTCAGGTACGACTCGTCGAGCCCACCGAGCAGATAGTTGATGCCGTGCAGGACCGGTGACGCATGCGGTTTCACCGAGACCCGGTCGCCCGGCCGCAACTGGGAGAACCACAGCGAGGTCATGATCGACACCATCGAGGCACACGACGCCTGGTGTCCACCGACCTTGAGTCCAGACGGATTCGGCCGAACCCGGTTGGCGTGGTGGATCATCGACGTCGCGAGCCACAACACGCGCTGCTCGAGCGTGCGGAGCGTGTCGGGTGTCCCGGTCTCGACTGCGCTGCTTCGGAGATCGGTGAGGGTCTCGTCGGTCATGGGGGTCCTCTCCGGGGTGGGGGTCTCTCCGGGTGCGGTCACCGGCGCCGCGACGAGGCTCGGTCAGCGGTGCCGCAGCAATCGTGCGGCGGCCGCGGCACCGCCACCGGCGGCTCCCAGCACGATGGCGGTACCGGCACCGTACTTCGCCGCCTTGCGCGCTGTCCGGAAGTCGTACATCTCCCATCCGCGGACCTTTGCGACGTCGCGCAGGTCGGTGTCGGGATTGATGGCGACGGCCTTGCCCACCAGCGACAGCATCGGGACGTCGTTGTGTGAATCCGAGTAAGCGGTACAGCGTTTGAGGTTCAGGCCCTCGCGGATGGCGAGTGCGCGCACCGCGTGGGCCTTGCCGGGCCCGTGCAGGATGTCGCCGACGAGGCGTCCGGTGAACACGCCGTCGACGCTCTCGGCGACCGTGCCCAGCGCACCCGTGAGTCCGAGTCGGCCGGCGATGGTCTGCGCGAGCTCGACGGGTGTCGCGGTGACCAGCCACACCTGCTGGCCGGCGTCGAGATGTCGCTGTGCGAGAGCGCGTGTGCCGGGCCAGATCTTGTCGGCGATGTAGTCGTCGAAGATCTCCTCGCCGAGTTCGGCGAGCTCGGAGGTCTGCCGGCCGGCGATGAACGACAGCGCCTTGTCCCGGCCCTCGGCGACGTCGCGGGCGTTCTCCTTGCCGGTGATCCGGAACTTCGCCTGGGTCCACGCGAATTCCATGATGTCGCTGTACGTGAAGTACTTCCGTGCGGCGAGACCGCGGGCGAAGTGCACGATCGACGCGCCTTGGACGAGGGTGTTGTCGACGTCGAAGAAGGCGGCCGCGGTCAGGTCCCGCGGGGTCTCGGTGGGCTCGACGTCGGACGGTTCGCGCAGCCGGAGCGAATCGACGGCGGCCTTCGCGCTCGCCTCGCCGGCGAGGGTCTGGCGGAGCTCGTGCGCGGTCTGGCGGAATCGGCCGGTGGCCGCGGAGGCACGCTGCGAGATCCACGTGGTGACCCGGTTGGACTCGTCGTCGGTGAGGTCGTGGAGTTCGGCGTCCTCGTCGAAGTCGTCGTCGAAATCGATGCGCGCGGCCTGCGACTCCCAGTCGTCACCGGTGTCGAGCGGGGTGGCGGCGAAGCTCTCGTCACCCAGGGCATCCGGTCCGGTGGTGTCGTGCGCAGGACCATCTGGTGTGTTGTCGGGTTGCTCGTCTCCCGGGCTCGGGGTCTTGCCCACTGCCCACCTCCCACGCTTGGCGCCAGCACTGCCTGCGCGGACCAGCCTAGCCGGACCGCCCCTCGTCGCCGGTGAGGTGGATGCCCGGCGTCTCAGGTCCTCGGGGAACCGCCGGAAATCGCCTCGAGGCGAGCGTGGCCGGCCCCTCGGAGGCGTCTCACACGGACCAGTCGGACAGCGTGCAGTCGTGTGGGTACGGCCGGGCGTGGGCGATCGGGGTCGCGTCGTGGGCGACAGGCAGCGCTGGGAGGATGGTCGGCATGACCGTCGAACTGCTGACCCGTGAGGGATGCCAGATGTGTGCGACTGCTCGTCGCGATCTGACGCGGATCTGTGGCGAGCTCGGAGTGGAGTTCACCGAGGTCGACGTCGACCGCGCCGCGGCCGACGGCCGCCCCGAGATCCGTGCGGAATTCGGGGACCGGCTGCCGGTGGTGTTGCTCGACGGCGACGAGCACAGCTACTGGGAGGTCGACGAGCCCCGACTACGCGCCGACCTCACCCGTCAGGGCTGAACCGGCCGGTCCGGCGACGATCCGCCATCGCGTAGAAACGATGATGTCTAACACAGCCCGGCGAATCATGAGGGTCCATGTGAAGAGTTTCACAGGGGGTTGTATCCTCGATGGGTCGTGGTGTGTGAAGGGGAGTGGAGGTGAGCGTGGGCGCCGATCGTCAGAAGCCGGGCGACGCCGAGCCTCCCGCGTCCGCACTGCCACCGCCGGCCCCGGAGGTCGCAACGGACATTCCGGCGCCCACAGTGGCCCGGCTGGCCACCTATCTGCACGTCCTGCGCTCGTTCAGTCAGCGCGGCATCCTGGTGGCCTCCAGCGGGGAACTGGCCACCGCGGCCGGCGTGAACCCGGCCATCCTCCGCAAGGACCTCTCCTACGTCGCCGCGAACGGTGTGCGCGGCGTCGGATATGACGTCGGTCGTCTCACCGCACGGATCTCGATGACCTTGCACACGGACAGCATCCACACGGTCGCCCTCGCCGGTGCGGGGCAGCTCGGACGTGCCCTGCTCGCCCACACCGGCTTCGGTCGTGGGTTCCGCGTGGCGGCGATGTTCGACGCCGATCCGGCCCTCGCGGGCACATCGTTCGAGGTCGGCGGGCCGCGGATCGCCCCGCTCACCGAGATCGCGTCGGTCTGCGCCGAGGTCGAGCCCGCGGTGGAGATCGGTGTCGTGGCCACCGCCGACGAGGACGCCCGAAGTGCCTTCGATGCCTTCGTCGGCGCCGGGATCCGGCAGGTGCTCAACGTCACCCCGGTGGCCCTGACGACGGAGGCGGATGTCGTCGTCAGACAAGTTGATCTAGCCTTGGAACTACAGGTGTTGGCGTTCCAGGCATCCCGTGGCACGACACAGGCCCCACGGAACGACCTCAAGATCTCCTCACGCAGCGACGTCGGTGCGCCTCGCGAGGTGAAGGCGGCCGATGGGCGCCGCGGAAACGCAATGGGTGAAGAAACGGTGACAGCGTGAGTGTTCTGTTGTTCGGGGTGTCGCACCGCAGTGCGCCGGTCGAGGTGCTCGAGCGGTTGGCGGTCTCCGACCACGACCGTCCGAAGCTGGTCGACGAGCTGCTCTCGTCACGGGCGATCTCCGAGGCCATGGTCGTGTCGACGTGCAACCGCGTCGAGATCTACGCGGTCGTCGACGCGTTCCACCCGGCTCTCGAGGCGGTCGGCGAGGTCCTCGGCGACCACTCGGGCATGACCGTCAACGACATGACCCGGCACGCCTACGTGCGTTACTCCGAGGCCGCTGTCGAGCACCTCTTCACGGTGGCTGCGGGCCTGGACTCGCTCGTCGTCGGCGAGCAGCAGATCCTCGGCCAGATCCGCAACGCCTACCTGAGCGCGGACGCCAACGACTCGGCCGGACGTGTCCTGCACGAACTGGCCCAGCAGGCGCTGCGGGTGGGCAAGCGGGTGCACACCGAGACCGGCATCGACCGTGCCGGCGCGTCGGTGGTGTCGGTGGCCCTGCATCGCGCCAAGTCGCTGCTGACCGATCCCGCGACCGGGGCGCACCGCCTGCGCACCGCGGTGGTCGTCGGTGCGGGCGCCATGGGTGGTCTCGCGACCGCCCAGCTGGCCCGTGAGGGCGTCACCGAGATGTCCGTGGTGAACCGCACGGTCGAGAATGCGCGCCACCTGGCCGACAACATCGCCGCCAACCACGGCATCACCGTGCACGGCGTGGGCCTCGACCAGTTGCCGGCCGCCATGGCCGCCGCCGACGTCGTGGTGAGCTGTACCGGTTCGGTCGGCTCCGTGGTCAGTGTGGGTGCCGTGCATTCGGCTCTCGCCGAGCGAAACCTCCGCGGGGATACCACGCCGATGGTGATCTGCGACCTCGGGCTGCCACGCAACGTCGATCCGGCCGCGGCCCGCCTGCCCGGTGTGCACGTCGTCGACATCGAGGGTCTGCGCGGCGACTCGGAGACCCAGGCCGCCGAGAACGACACGCTCGCGGCCCGGTCGATCGTCGCCGCCGAGCTCGCCGACTACCTGACCCATCAGCGTCAGGCCGAGGTCACGCCGACCGTCGCAGCGCTCCGTCAGCGCGCCGCCGACGTCGTCGAGGCCGAGATCCTGCGTCTCGAGACCCGGCTCCCGAACCTCGAGAACAATCAGCGCGACGAGGTCGCCAAGACCGTCCGACGCGTCGTCGACAAGCTCCTGCACGCACCGACGGTGCGTGTGAAGCAGCTGGCGTCGACTCCCAACGGTGACCACTACGCGGAGGCGCTGCGCGAATTGTTCGAGCTCAAACCAGGTGCTGCAGAGTCGGTCTCGGCGCCCGATCGGCTGGGGACCACGGACTCGGCCGGCGAGCAGGGTGACCGATGAGCGAAACTCGAACCGCGCCGATCCGGGTCGGTACGCGGGGTTCCCTGCTGGCCACCACCCAGGCCCAGACCATCGCCGACGGGCTGACCGACGCCGGGCACCCGGCCGAGCTGGTGATCATCAAGACCGCCGGTGACGCGTCGGCCGCACCGGTCGCCGAGATCGGCGTCGGGGTCTTCACCACCGCCATCCGCGTCGCACTCCGCAACGACGAGGTCGACGTCGCGGTGCACTCCTACAAGGACCTCCCGACCGCTCCCGAGGACGACCTCACGATCGCGGCCGTCCCGACCCGCGTGGACCCGCGAGATGCGCTGGTCAGCCGGGACGGGCTGGTGCTCGGGGAGCTACCGCCGGGGTCGGTGGTCGGCACCTCGGCGCCCCGCCGGGCGGCACAGCTTAAAGCATTGGGTCTCGGTTTGGAAATCCGCCCCCTAAGAGGCAACCTAGATTCTCGGTTGGGCAAAGTCGCCAGCGGCGAACTCGACGCAGTCGTGGTCGCCCGCGCCGGCCTCGTGCGGATCGGACGGACCGAAGTGGTCTCCGAAGCGCTCGATCCGGTCGTCATGCTGCCGGCTCCGGCGCAGGGTGCTCTCGCTGTGGAGTGCCGCTCAGACGATGCCGAACTGGTGAGAATACTCGCCGAGTTGGACGACCCGTCCACCCGGGCGGCCATCGAGGCCGAACGGTCGGTGCTCGCGGCTCTCGAAGCCGGATGTACCGCACCGGTCGGAGCGATCGCCGAGGTGGTCGAGTCGATCGACGAGGACGGGCGCATCTTCGCCGAACTGTCGCTGCGTGCGGCGGTGGCGGCCGAGGACGGATCCGATGTGATCCGCGCTTCGGTGGTGGGCCCGGTCGATCGGGCCGTCCAACTGGGTAATGATCTCGCCGCCGAACTGCTGGAGCTGGGAGCGGGCGAACTCGTCAACTCTCCCTAGCAGAGAACGAACTGCAGCCCTCCACGCGAGGGCAGGAGAGTGCGAACCCATGAGCCGTACGAAGAAGGCAAATCCCGGACGGATCCTGTTCGTGGGGTCGGGTCCAGGTGATCCCGATCTGCTCACCGTGCGGGCGCGCACCGTGATCATCAATGCGACCACGGCCTACATCGATCCCGATGTGCCGGCTGCCGTGGTGTCGCTGATCGGCAGCGCACACCGCGAAGAACCCGCACCGAACACCCGCCGGTCGGCCAAGAAGGCAGACAAGGCGGACGAGAAAGCCGATACCGACGCCGCCGGCACCGCGTCGTCCGACGGCACCACCGCCGCGGCCGCACCCGAGGCCGGCCAGTCCGACGAGGAGTCGGTGGTTCGTCCGGCGCTGGGCGACCCGACCGAGGTCGCCAAGACCCTCGTGGCCGCCGCTCGCAACGGTGACGACGTGGTCCGCGTCGTCGCCGGCGATCCGCTGACCACCGATTCGGTGCTCGCCGAGGTCAACGCCGTGGCCCGGCACTCGGTCACCTTCGAGGTGCTGCCCGGCCTGCCCGCCGCCTCGGTCGTCCCGAGCTACGCCGGCATGCCGCTGGGTTCGACCCACACCGAGGCCGACGTGCGCGGCGAGGTCGACTGGGCCGCCCTGGCCGCCGCCCCGGGCCCGCTGGTCCTGCACGCCACCTCCGGCCACCTGGCCGAGACGGCGAGCGCGCTGACCGAGCACGGGATGGCGCCGCAGACCCCTGCGGCCATCACCATCAACGGCACCACCTGCGCTCAGCGCACCATCGAGGCCACCCTCGCCACCCTCAACGAGCAGGGCAACGCACTGACCGGACCGCTGGTCGTGACCGTCGGCAAGGTCGTCGGTTCGCGTGGCAAGCTCTCGTGGTGGGAGTCGCGTTCCCTCTACGGCTGGACCGTGTTGGTGCCGCGCACCAAGGATCAGGCCGGTGACATGAGCGACCGCCTCGTCAGCCACGGCGCCATGCCCAAGGAAGTGCCCACGATCGCAGTCGAGCCGCCGCGCAGTCCCGCGCAGATGGAGCGCGCGGTCAAGGGACTCGTCGACGGTCGCTACCAGTGGGTGGTGTTCACCTCCACCAACTCGGTCCGCGCCGTGTGGGAGAAGTTCGCCGAGTTCGGACTCGACGCCCGTGCGTTCTCCGGTGTGAAGATCGCCTGCGTCGGCGAGGCCACCGCGGACAAGGTGCGTTCCTTCGGTATCAACCCCGAACTCGTGCCGTCGGGTGAGCAGAGCTCGCTGGGCCTGCTCGAAGAGTTCCCGCCCTACGACGACGTGTTCGATCCGGTCAACCGAATCCTGTTGCCGCGCGCCGACATCGCCACCGAGACCCTCTCCGAGGGGCTGCGCGACCGCGGCTGGGAGATCGACGACGTGACCGCGTACCGCACCGTGCGCGCCGCACCGCCGCCCGCCGAGACCCGCGAGATGATCAAGACTGGCGGCTTCGACGCGGTCTGCTTCACCTCGAGCTCGACGGTCCGCAACCTCGTCGGCATCGCCGGAAAGCCGCACGCGCGCACCATCGTTGCGTGCATCGGCCCCAAGACCGCCGAGACCGCAACGGAATTCGGTCTGCGCGTGGACGTCCAGCCGGAGAACGCCTCGGTCCTCGAACTGGTCGACGCGCTCGCCGAGCACGCCGCCCGGCTCCGTGCCGAGGGCGCACTGCCCCCGCCGCGCAAGAAGTCCCGTCGATCGCGTTCGTGACCGCCCTGCTCCCTGAGGTGTGAGGAGCGATAGCCGCCGGGCTGAGTGAGCGACGAAGGAGTGAATCGAAGTCGACGAGCCTCGAAGGGCCCGGGAGACGAAGGAGACGACATGCCGCCCGTGATCCGTCCCCGCCGGTTGCGCACCACGCCGGCGATGCGTCGGCTGGTCGCCGAGACCACCCTCGCGCCAAGGCAACTCGTATTGCCGATGTTCGTCGCCGACGGCATCGACGAGCCGAAGCCGATCTCGTCGATGCCCGGCGTCGTGCAGCACACGTTGGACTCGCTGCGCGCCGCCGCGGCGGAGGCGGTCGAGGCCGGCGTCGGCGGTCTGATGCTGTTCGGCGTGCCCCGTCCGGAGGACAAGGACGCGGCCGGCTCGTGTGCCGACGCCGAGGACGGAGTCCTCAACCGGGCACTGCGCGCGCTGACCGACGACCTCGGTGACTCGACGGTCCTCATGGCCGACACCTGCCTCGACGAGTTCACCGACCACGGGCACTGCGGCGTGCTCGACGGCCGTGGACGCGTCGACAACGACGTGACCCTCGACCGCTACGTGTCGATGTCGCTGGCGCAGGCCCGCGCCGGGGCCCAGCTCCTCGGGCCGAGCGGGATGATGGACGGCCAGGTCGCCACCATCCGCGACGCACTCGACGCCGAGGGCTTCACCGACACCGGGATCCTGGCCTATTCCGCCAAGTACGCGTCGGCCTTCTACGGGCCGTTCCGGGAGGCGGTCGGCTCGTCGTTGCAGGGCGACCGACGCACCTATCAGCAGGACGCGGCCAATCGGATCGAGTCGCTGCGGGAGGTGCGCCTCGATCTCGAGGAGGGCGCCGACATGGTGATGGTCAAGCCCGCGATGAGCTATCTCGACATCGTGCTCGATGTCGCCGAGATGAGCGACGTCCCCGTCGCCGCCTATCAGATCAGCGGTGAGTACGCGATGATCACGGCCGCCGCGGAGCGGGGCTGGATCGACCGCGACGCCGCGATCCTGGAGTCGCTGACCTCGATCCGCCGTGCCGGAGCGTCGGTCATCCTGACCTACTGGGCCACCGAGGTCGCGAACCGGCTGTCCTGACCCTTCCGCACGGGACCTCGCCGGACGTGTGCGCGGGCCGGTGACGCGTCCCACTAGGCTGGTGCCATGTCCGCACCGTTCGACCCGATGCGCGCCTCGTCAGAGTCCGACGCGGAGCTGCGCCCGAGGATCCCGGATTCGATCTCGATCGCCGTCGAACTGTGGGCGGTGGTCGTCGTCGGACAGGTCGTCGCGCTGTTCGCGCAGACGGGCACCTTCGTCGACCTCGTCCGTGATCAGGTCCGCGACAACCCGCCGAACGGCGTCTCCGAGGACCAGCTGCAGTTCATGACGTCGTCGGGTTTCGTCATCGGGATCCTCGTCGCGATGTCGGTGTTCCTGACCGCGATCACCGCGCTGGTCGTGTGGTTCACGCGCAAGGGTTACAACTGGGCCCGCATCGTGCTGGGTGCGATGGGTGTCTACATCGTCGTCAACCTGGTCTTCTCCCTGTTCGGCGACACCGACCCGGCGTGGGCGATGGTGCCCCTGGTCATCAGCGGCGTCGCCGCACTCGGCGCGACCGTGCTGTTGATGCGCGCCGACTCCGAGAAGTACTGCCGGCGCATGGCGGAAGAGCGCAAGCCCCGGCCGGTGCCGCCGCCCGCACCGCCGTATCCGTACGGCCAGAACCCCTACGGCCAGAACCCGTACGGCCAGTACCCCTACGGCCAGAACCCGTACGGCCAGAACCCGTCACAGCCGGGGACGCAGCCCGGTGACACACCGTATGGTGACAGTTCACCCGAGGCCGCCGCCCGCGGCGGGTCATCCGAGGCCGGCGGCGCCGGAACACCCGACCTCCGCAAGCCCGAGAGCCCAAACCCCGAGAACACCGACTCCGACAGCGAAGGACCGAAGAAGCAGTGACAAGTCCCGACCCGGCGAAGCGTCCGAAACTCGTCGTCTGGGCCTACCGGTGCTGGGTGGTGTCGGGAGCGCTCCTGGCCCTTCTCGGTGTCCTCGTCGTGGTGCTGTCCGCGGTCGACGACTCCGGGTCGATGGCCTCGGCGATGCTCGGCATACTCGTCCTGCTCGTCGGTGTCGCCTACATCCTGCTCGGCAGCAAGGCGTTCACCGGTGATGCCCGGTGGCGGTCGTCCCTGTCGGCGCTGACGCTCGTCGTCGTTGCCATGCTGCTGTTCCTCAGCGTCGGCCTCGGATCGCCGGTGTTCGCCCTGGCACTGCTGGCCGCCATCATCGGTCTCTTCGGGTCGCTGCTGGCCTACCGGCCGGACTCGGAGACCTGGTACACGGGCAAGGCGCCCGAACCCAAGAAGCAGCGCACACAGCGCAAGAAGAAGCCGTGACCGACGAGGCGCCAGACCCGGTCGACGGAACCGAACCCGGCGAATCCGATCCGGGAACGGATCCGGGTGAGGTCCTGTTCTACGAACCCGGCGGGAGCAGGTGGGTGGTCCTCATCGGTCCCGCGCTCGTCCTCGCGGTCCTCGTCATGGAGATCGTCGGACCTGGACAGGTGCACTGGCCGGTCCTGATCATCTTCCTCGTGATCCTGTTCGGTTTCTCGCTCGTCCAGGTGACCGCGGCGCGACGACACGTCAGCGTCGAACTCACGGAGACGACGCTGCGTCAGGGCGCGGTGACGACCCCGCTCGCCGACATCGAGGAGATCTACCCGCCCAACAACTCGCCGACGCCCGAGGACTGGGAGAGTGCTCCGGCGCTCGGTGAACTCCACGGTGTGCCGCGACGCCGGAAAGGTGTGGGGGTGCGGCTGACCTCCGGGAAACTCGCGCAGGCCTGGGCCCGGGACGTCGAGGTGTTCCGCAGTGAACTCGCGCAGGCCCACGCCGCCGTGCGGATGGGGCTACCGCCCTCTGGCCGGAAAGCGGACGCCGGCGAGCCCGAGTCCGGAAGATCCGAGGAGAAGGATCAGGACACCACCGAGTGACGTCCCTTCCGGCTGTCGCGGTAGGCGCGTCGACGCAGGTCACCCAGCCATGACGGCGCGAACTCGACCCCGTCGGGACGGTGGAGGATCGGATCGAAGTCGATGTCGAGCCCGGTCAGCACGTGGTCGAGTTCGATCCGGGCCAGGGGAACGAATCGCCTGCACCCGGCTTCGAGGATGATCACGACCGGCCGCTTGGTGCGCAGGCACGCGGCGAGATTCTCGACATCCAGACCGGACGGCCCGGTCGGCTCGATGATGCGGGCACGAATCCAGTACAGCTCGCCGTCGTATCGGTAGGGCGTGAGGCTCGAGACGGCGGTCGGGGCCCAGTGCGTGGCCGGGAGCGGGACGGGGAGGCGGCCGGACAGCGGTGCCGGTCCGGCCAGCAACAGGTCCCATGCGCCGGACGCGGCGTGGCCGGTGCCCTTCGCCGGCGTCGGGGCGTCGGCCGGGACGTTCGTCGGGGCCGAGGCGGGGAACCGCACGGCCACGCCGACGATGTCGGGCAGGCCGCCCGGGGTGCCGATTCCCTTCGACAGACGGACCGTGACCGGCCCGGAGCGGAAGGGCAGCGGGTGGTCCCCGGAGACCGACGCCTGGCCCCCGCACAGCAGACCGTCGGGATGGAACACCCGCGCGTGCCGCAGCGCACCGAGCCAGCGGAACGGCGTCGTGATGAGGTCGGGCAGGTCGGTCATGGCACCTCCGTAGATCGGGCGACACCGCCGTCGGCACGGCAGGCCGCGAACGCTCGGGGAGTCCGCGGGCTGCCGCACCGGCGACGGGTCTCTATCCGGTCGGATCGGGATCGACGACGTCCTTGATCTTGCCCATGACACCCTTCTCAGTGCCGAACTTCGGCTTCTGCGGGGTCCCCATGGCGCCATCGTAGGTCGCATAGAGCTTCGGATCCGGCGGCGGGCCGGATTGGCGGTCGCCGAGGGGCTGCGGATCGGCGAGGAACTTGAACTCGTGCTTCCCGTCAGGGGTGGGACCGCTCGCCCAGCCGCCCTTGTCCGAGTCCGCACCGTCCGACAGATGCCACAGCGTGCTCGCGTGCTCGCTGAACTCCTCGTCGAACAGGTCGTCGGGGGCGATGGTGCCCTCGAGGCCGTCCGCCTTGAGTTCCTCGATGGCCTTCAGCCACAGGTTCTGGTGATAGGTGTCGCGGGCCAGGTTGAACCGCAGCATGTCCTTCACGCCCGGGTCGTCGGTCATGTGCCACAGTCGCGCGGTCTGGACGCGACCCTGCGCCTCGGCCGTGACGTTCGCGTGGAAGTCGGCGAGCAGGTTGCCGCTGTGCACGATGTAGCCCGCGTTCCACGGCACGCCGTTGCTGTCGGCGAGGCGCGGGCCGCCACCGGAGAAGACGGCCTGGGTGGGATCGCTGCCGCCGAGGACCGCGGCGACCACAGGATCGCCGAGGGCGTTGGCGGTGGAGTCGGTCACCGGAGCGCCCTCGAGGAGGCGGGCGACCATCGTGGCGATCATCTCCACGTGACCGATCTCCTCGGTCGCGATGTCCATGATCAGGTCTTTGTACTTGCCCTTCATGCGGCAGTTCCAGCCCTGCATGAGGTACTGCATCGTCACGGTCATCTCGCCGAAGGCGCCGCCGAGCAGCTCCTGCAGCTTGCGCGCGTAAACGGGGTCGGGCTTCTCGGGTTTGACGTCGAACTGCATGTAATCGGTGTGGCGGAACATGATTCCCCTGACAGTCGTGTTGGGTGGGCGGCGAGCCAGCGAGAGGCGTCGACGACGACGGGCTTTCTGCGGGCAGTGTTGATCGCAGTGGCCGCGCGAAGCAGCGAACCCCTGTCGGCGACGAGTGTGCTCTGTTCCCAGGACGATTCGCGTCCACGTCCTGGGCCGAGTCGACCCAGCGGCGCAGTGCGAGACCGTCCGGGTCACGTCGCGGCGGGTGTTTTCACAGCGGCGTCGGGAGCAGTGTGCCCGGGTTGTGACAATTCAAACCCGAACATCGAAGAAACCGCGCCCGGCCTGTGCGGGTACAGGCCGGACGCGGTGGGGTCGGATCGATGCAGGGTCGCGCAGGTGGTCGGGTCAGCCGTTCTCGAGCATCGGCGCACGCAGCAGTTCCTCGGGAACGCCGAACGCGTCGACCAGCGAACGTGCGTGCGGGCGCAGTTCCTGACACAGCTCGTTCACGCCGCGCCGGACCGCCTTGGCCCGCTCCACCGAGATGTGCCGGTGCATCATGAACCAGGCCAGGTCGGCTTCGAGCGCGGAGTACACGAACAGGTCGCACACCTTGCCCAACAGTTCTGCAGCAGAACGGGAATCACAGTTCTCGATCGCCTCGACGAACGCTTCGAGCACTACCCGCTCGATGTGCGCGTGCCCGACCTTCAGCAGGTGGTCCTGCGCGTTGTTGAAGACGTCGAAGGCGTCGTTCTCGTCGTCGAGCGCACGTCGCAACCGCTGTGCACACGTGCGCACCAGGTGGTCCTCGCGGTTGCGGAACAACCGGATCTGCGTGCTCCGGTCGGTGAGCGCCGACTTCTCGGTGTCCTCGTCGGAGCTGTCGAGCAGCGTCTGCACCACCTGGCGGACGGCGGTCTTCTCGGCGACCACGTCGCGCGCCATCCCGGCGATGAAACGGACCCATCCGCCCGCCGAAAGGCCCTGCACGTCATCGGAATACGACGACAGCAGTTCCTTGGCGATGAGCTGCATCATGATCGTGTTGTCACCCTCGAAGGTGGTGAACACGTCGATGTCGCCGCGGATGATCGAAAGCTGGTTCTCGTCCAGGTATCCTGCGCCGCCGCAGGCCTCGCGGCTGACGTTGATCGAATGTGAGGCGTGCCAGGTCGCGTAGGCCTTGAGGCCTGCGGCCTGTCCTTCCAACTGGCGTTGCCGGCCGGCGTCGGAATCGTCCGGCGCCACCGACTGGACCTCGTGCAGTTCGGCCACGATCTCGTTCTGGGTGAATGCGATGGCGTACGACTTCGCGATGAGCGGCAACAGCTTTCGCTGGTGGCCCAGGTAGTCCAGAACGGTGATCTCGTCGGTGGCGTCGGGCGCCTCGAACTGCTTGCGGATCAGGCCGTAACGGGTGGCGAGGGTCAATGCCTTGCGGCCCGCGGCACCCGCGGTTGCGGCCACGCTCACGCGCCCACGGATGAGGGTGCCGAGCATCGTGAAGAAGCGACGGTTGGTGTTATCGATCGGCGAGCTGTAGCTGCCGTCCTCGGCCACGTCGGCGTAGCGGTTGAGCAGGTTCTCCGCCGGGACCCGCACGTTGTCGAACATGATGCGGCCGTTGTCGACACCGTCGAGACCGCCCTTGTGGCCGCAGTCGCTGGTGGTGATGCCGGGCAGATCGTTGCCGTCCTCGTCGCGGATCGGCACGACGAAGCAGTGCACGCCCCGTCCCTCGGGCTCCTCGTCGGGACCGCCGGTGATCAACTGGGCGAAGACCGCGGCGAAGCGGGCGTGTTCGGCCGCCCCACCGATGTAGTCCTTGCGCGACGACGGGGTGGGGGAGTGGATGACGAATTCGCGGGTGTCGCGGTCGTAGGTGGCCGTGGTCTCGATGGCCTGCACGTTGGAGCCGTGACCGGTCTCGGTCATCGCGAAGCAGCCCAGGACGTCCATGTTGATGATGCCCGGGACGTACTTGTCGTGGTGGCGCTTGGTGCCCAGGTTCTCCACGGCACCGCCGAACAGCCCCCACTGCACGCCGGCCTTCACCATCAGCGACAGGTCGGCATATCCGAGCATCTCGATGGCGGTGATCGAGGCGCCGATGTCGCCGGTGCCGCCGTGGTCGGACGCGAAGCCGGCCGCAGCAAAGCCCTGCGACGCGAGTTCGCGCATCACCTCGAGGGTGTGGGCACGCGATTCGCCGAGGGTGCGGGAGGAGTCGGGCAGCAGATCGGCTCGGTTGGAGTTCTCGCGGACCGTTTCCCTGGTGGCACGCCAGCGTCCGTCGAGGACGAACCGGAGGTTGTCGACGAGCAACGCCCGTTCGTCGGCCGACAGTTCGTCGTCGGCGGAGACTTCGGCCGGGGCGACCGGATCATCGACGGTTGGTTCCTTGGCGATCGGAGTGGGTCGCGACGGGGTGAGACTCTCAGTGGGAGTTGCCATGGATCCACCGTACGTAGTGCGCAGGGCTCCGTCCCATATTTTGTGGTGCCCGCTACGGGCCCGGTGCGTGCACCAATCCGGTCACGGTGTCGGGCTCGAACCCCCTCTTCGGAGGGTGCAGGCGTTTCGATGTGATCAGTACCCTAGATCGCCGTCGCACGTATGGGCCGTCACAACCTCGGGCCCGGTCACACGGTCGCGAGAAAACGGAGGAACGATGTCGGTCTCCACGCCCGATGCATTTGCGACGGGCGCTGGCCCGTCGACCACGGAATGGGGCGGGGCCAACCGCTCCGAACTGAGCCCGCTGCGCTTCCTGGAACGTTCGGCGGCGGTCTTCCCCGACCGCGCGGCGATCCTCTACGGGCAGCGTCGACTCACCTACGCCGAGTTCGCCGACCACGTGCAGCGCCTCGCTCGCGTCCTCGCCACGAAGATCCACTCGGGGGACCGCGTGGCCTACCTGGCCCCCAACATCCCCGAGATGCTGATCGCGCACTACGCGGTGCCGCTCGCCGGGGGCGTCCTCGTCGCACTCAACTCGCGGCTCGCCGGACCCGAGCTGGTCTACATCCTCCAGCACTCCGGGGCCAAGGCCCTCTACTTCGACGCGGAGTTCCGCGACACCGTCTCCGCGATCATCGGTCAGGTGCCCGAGGTCGAGACGGTCGTCGAGATCGCCGACCCCGAGTTCGGTGTGACCCCCGGTCCCGTCGCCGACGCCGGCATCGACGGCCTCGTCTCCTACGACGACCACCTGACCGCCGCCGACGACCTCGATCCGGCGCCGATCGCCTGGACGGTCGACGACGAGAACGCGATCATCTCGATCAACTACACGTCGGGAACCACCGGTAAACCCAAGGGCGTCATGTACACCCACCGAGGTGCCTACCTGAACTCCTTCGGGGAGACCTTCCACAACCAGTTCACCGGGTCGTCGCGCTACCTGTGGACGTTGCCGATGTTCCACTGCAACGGCTGGTGTACGCCGTGGGCGGTGACCCATGCCGGCGCCACCCACGTCTGCCTGCGGGCCGTCCGCGCGGACGCCATCTGGGACGCCATCGACGATCTCGGCGTCACCCACATGTGTGGTGCGCCGACGGTCTGCACCACCATCGTCGGCTCGCCGCGGGCGCATCTTCTGAACCGTCCGCTGCACATCACCACCGCGGGGGCGCCGCCGTCGCCGACCGTGATCGGTGCCCTCGAGGCGATCGGCGTGACCGTGGTCCACGTGTACGGCCTCACCGAGGTGTACGGCCCGTACACCATCTGTGAGCATCAAGAAGCCTGGAGCGCACTGGAACCCGCCGACCGCGCTGCGAAGCTCGCCCGCCAGGGCGTGGGGATGGTGCAGGCCGAGACGGCCCGCGTGGTGGTGCCCGAGCAGGTGCCGCTGGTCGATGTACCCGCCGACGGCGAGACCATGGGCGAGATCGTGCTGCGCGGCAACAACGTGATGGCCGGATACTTCCGCGACGCGGACGAGACCCGAAAGGCCTTCGCGGGCGGCTGGTTCCACACCGGCGACCTCGGCGTCATGCATCCCGACGGTTACATCCAGCTCCGCGACCGCGCCAAGGACATCATCATCTCGGGCGGTGAGAACATCTCCACCATCGAGGTCGAGCAGGCGCTGGTGAGTCACGACGCCGTCGTCGACGTCGCGGTGATCGGTGTACCGGACGAGAAGTGGGGAGAGCGGCCGCGTGCCTACGTCCTGTTGCAGCCGGGTGCGACGCTGACCGGCGAGGAGCTCATCGAGCACGGTCGTCGACTGCTCGCCGGCTACAAGGTGCCGCGCGACATCATCTTCGCCGACGAACTCCCCCGTACCCCCACCGGCAAGGTCCTGAAGGGCGAGCTGCGTGACCGTGCCCGCGCCGAATGAGGCGTCGCAGCAACCCAATCCGAGTCGAGAACCGGTCACTGCTCGAGACCTCGCGGGCAAACGGTCGCGTCTCGGGCCGCGTCGTGGATTCCGGGCGGACGCCGGCCTCGACGTGAGCCCGCGGCCGACCGGTGCATTCGGGCGCCGGGAACATCGTTCCGCCGGCTACTGATTCGGGTGGTGCGCCCGTGCGGGCGCTCATGTGGTGATACTTGACCCATGTCAGTTGCCGATGTCGACAGCGCGGGTTTCCGCATGCGCGTCGTCGCCGAGTCGATCCGGCTGTTCAGCGAACACGGCTACGAGTCGACGACGGTCGAGCAGATCGCGTCGGCCGCCGGGATGTCCCGTCGCACCTTCTTCCGGCAGTTCGGGTCCAAGGAGGACGTGATCTTCGCCGATCACGAGTCCCTGCTGGGTCAGGTCGACGACACCCTGGCGTCGTACGTCGGGGATCCCTGGTCGGCGGTGTGTGCTGCGGCCGAGGTGGTGTTCCGGCACTTCGAACGGGACCGCGATCTGGCCGTCCGACGCGCCCAGGTGGTGCAGGAGGTCCCGGCGCTGCGTGATCGCGAGCTCGTCACCACCTACCGCTACCAGGGCGCCTTCGAGGAGTTCCTGCGTCGGCGACTGCCCGACGAGCCGCCGGTGCACATCGTGGCCTACGTCGCGGCGATCACCGGCACCCACAACTATCTGCTCCGGCAGATGATCCGCGGTGACGCCGACGCGACCCTCGAACGCCTGCGCCGCGAGCTCGCCCGGATCGCGGTGGCACTCGGTGCCCGAGGCTCGGAGGGCGGTGCCGTGGGCGATCCCGAGTTGCTGCAGCAGCAGGTCACCGTTGTGACCTATCCGGCCGGGACGTCGCCGGACGAGGTGGCCCGTCGTGTGGCCGATGAGCTGCGAAAACCCTGAGCATCTGGGGCAGGTTCGGGACAACGCCGGACCCGGCGAGGAGAATCGATGACGTGGGTGGCATTCCCGCTGTGTCGCGGCGCGTTGACATGGCACTGAGTGCCGTGATGCACTGGTAAGTAACCACCAATTTGGCACCCCGTGCCGTGAGGAGTTGTCATGGGTTTCGGAAATCCCGACTTCGACGTCTTCCAGCTTCCGGAGGAGCACGTCGCTCTGCGTGAGGCGATCCGCGCGCTCTCCGAGAAGGAGATCGAGCCGCACGCCGCCGACGTCGACGAGAACTCGCGCTTCCCGCAGGAGGCCCTCGACGCGCTGAACGCATCGGGCTTCAACGCCATCCACGTCCCCGAGCAGTTCGGCGGCCAGGGCGGCGACTCGATCGCAGCCTGCATCGTCATCGAAGAGGTCGCCCGCGTGTGTGCCTCGTCGTCGCTGATCCCCGCCGTCAACAAGCTCGGCACCATGGGCCTGATCCTCAACGGCTCGGACGAGCTGAAGCAGCAGGTGCTGCCCGGCATCGCCTCCGGCGAGGCCATGGCCTCGTACGCGCTGAGTGAGCGCGAGGCCGGTTCCGACGCCGCCGGCATGAAGACCCGCGCCCGCAAGGACGGCAACAACTGGGTCCTCAACGGCTCCAAGTGCTGGATCACCAACGGCGGCAAGTCGACCTGGTACACCGTCATGGCCGTGACCGACCCGGAGAAGAAGGCCAACGGCATCTCCGCGTTCATGGTCCACAAGGACGACCCCGGCTTCACCGTCGGCCCGCTCGAGAAGAAGCTCGGCATCAAGGGTTCGCCCACCGCGGAGCTGTACTTCGAGGACTGCACCATCCCGCTCGACCGCATCATCGGCGACGAGGGCACCGGCTTCAAGACCGCCCTGCAGACCCTCGACCACACCCGCCCGACCATCGGCGCCCAGGCCGTCGGCATCGCCCAGGGTGCGCTCGACAAGGCCATCGAATACGTCAAGGACCGCAAGCAGTTCGGCAAGCCGATCAGCTCGTTCCAGGGCGTCGAGTTCATGATCGCCGACATGGCGATGAAGGTCGAGGCCGCGCGCCTCATGGTCTACACCTCGGCCGCCCGCGCCGAGCGCGGTGAGAAGAACCTCGGCTTCATCAGCTCGGCGTCGAAGTGCTTCGCCTCCGACGTCGCCATGGAGGTCACCACCGATGCCGTCCAGCTCTTCGGCGGCGCCGGCTACACCCGCGACTTCCCGGTCGAGCGCATGATGCGCGACGCCAAGATCACCCAGATCTACGAGGGCACCAACCAGATCCAGCGCGTCGTCATGAGCCGCGCGCTGCTTCGCTGATCACCCACACCGCTGGTTGAGCCGCGTCGAAACCAACGCGATTCGCCCCGTCGGCTTGTGCCGGCGGGGCGTTTTCGTTCCCGCGGAGCCGTTTCCCTTCCGCTGATTAGATCCGAAAAGCGGAAGGGAAACAGGTTGGGCGGGAGGGAAACCTGCACGCGGAGAGTGGTCGCGGCTTGGCTCACACCGCGGCGAGACTCACGGCCGGGGTGTACTTTTCCCGCCGAATACGACGCGGCGGAATGCGCCGGCGCTTGAGTGCCTTGACCCCCGCCTCGACCATCGCGGGTGGGCCGCAGAGATAGGCGGCGTGATTCCGGCAGGACGGAAGGTCCTCCATCATCGCGTCACCGACGTATCCGGTTCGCCCGGGCCACTGTTCGCGACTCAGGCACGGGATGTACCGGACAGCGGGATAGGTGGTCGCAAGTCCTTCCCAGAAGTCGACGTCATAGAGCTCGGCCCGGGTGCGGACGCCGTGGTAGACGTGGATCTCACGTTCGGGGTCGTCCTGAAGCGCTGCCCGGGCGATGGCCTTCAGCGGAGCCAGGCCGGTCCCGCCGACCAGCAGGACCAACCCGACGCCGGACTCCTCCGGCTCGTAGCAGAAATCGCCCCACGGGCCGGACATTCGTGACCGGGTCGCCGACGTCCAGAGACTCGAAGATCCAGCCCTCCGTCGCCAACCCGCCGGGCTGTCGCCGGATGTGGAACTCGAGCTTGTCGGGTTCGCTCGGCGGATTGGCCATCGAATACGGCCGTGTCTCAACGGTTCCCGGCACCGTCAGCTCGACGTACTGGCCGGCCGTGAACTCCAGCGGCTCGTCGAAGAGTACCGTCAACGACACGGTGTCGTCGGCAATCGAAGTGACGGCACCGACGGTTCCGGCGATGTCGCGCAACACATGTCGTGGTGAGCCCGTTTCTTCGGCCGGCGGGTCGATGACGACGTCGGAGGCGGGCGTGGTCTGGCAGGAGAGCACGAAACCCTGTTCCTGCTCGGCGATCGACAGCACCGTGTCCGGGGCCGGTGGGTGGTCGACGGTTCCGCGCACGACGCGCACCTTGCAGGTGCCGCAGGTTCCCTGGTTGCACGAGTTCGGGACCCACACCCCGTTGCGCAGGAACGCATCGAGCATCTTCTGGTCCGGTCCGCACTGCACCGACGACTTCCCGGCCTCGACCGTGAAGGTGTCTGAGCTGCACATGATGATCACACCTCCCAGGTGGTGTGCAGCGAGGTCGGGCCGCGGAAGCCCCAGCCCCAGAACTCGACGTCGGAGCCGGTGTCGCGCTCGAGGTTGGGGATTGCCTCGAGCAGTTCTTCGAGCCCGATCCGGCAGACCTGATTGGCGAAGTAGATACCCGCACATGCGTGGTTGCCGGCGCCGAATGCCAGGTGCCGCAGCGGGGGTCGGGTGAGGTCGAATTCCGAGGGGGCGTCGTAGACGGCGTGGTCGTGGTTGGCCGAGCCGTAGGACATCAGCACCACTGATCCCTCGGGGAGTTCGACCCCGGCCACCTCCACGTCCTTCGTGCTGATGCGGGCGGTCGCCGACCAGATCGGCGAGGTCCACCGCATGCCCTCCGAGATGGCGCGGGGGATCAGGGCGGGCTCGTCGATGACTCGCTCGAACTGGTCCGGTGGATTGAACAGCCCGACGAGCGTCGAGCCCATCGCGTGCCCGGGCTCCTGCATGGCGCCGAGGAGATAGACGTAGAGGGTCGGGTAGATGTACTCGCGGTCGCGGGTCTGACCTTCGGGCATGCCGTCGTGCAGCCAGTGGGAGATCGCGCTGTCGTCGGGGTTGACGATCCAGTTGTCGAGCAGGGGGTCGACGATGGAGCGGATCTCCTCCTTGGCGGCATCGGCCTCGGCGAATCCCTCGGGGTTGGTGAACGCGCCGTTCTCGTCGACGCCCGCATTGGTGAACGAGTTCGACAGCTTGTGGAACCATTCGCGCAGCTTGTCCGAGCTGACCGAGTGCAGTCCGAGCAGGTCGCCGAGAGCGCGGACGCTGACGGGCTCGCAGTACTGGGCGATGAGTTCGGCACGCCCGGTGTCCTCGAACTCGCTCAGGTAGCGGCGCGCGATCGGGCGGACCAGATCGTCGATCCAGCGGTCGACCTCCTGTGGCTGCAGGGCGGGATCGACCATGGAACGGAGGTCGTCGTGGATCGGTCCGTTGACACCGATGACGGCAGGGTGGCCGAATGTGCGTCCGCCGGCCTTGGTGATGACGGCCTCGAAGTCGGGGCTGGTGGCGATCGAGCGGCAGATGTCGGCCGTGGTGGCACGCAGACCAGTGATTGGGAGGCGGCACACCGGGCCATCGAGCAGGTGTACTTCCCGCATGAGCTGACCGCGCTGTCGTCGCCCGACCACCTCGAGCTGAATCTGCAGACCGTCGACCTGGGCCCGGTCACAATCGGCCGGCTGAACTGGGGAACCGAGGTGTCGATCGCCTGCGACTACCCCGACGCCTACGAGATCAACATCCCCGTCAGTGGCGTCCTGGAGTCACGCGCCGGGTCGGTCCGCACGACGTCGGAGGCCGGGCAGGCCACCGTGTTCGCCGCCGACCGGCCGTCCCTCATCACCCGATGGTCTGCCGACTGCCAGGTCGTCGGGGTGAAGTTCGACGCCGAATACCTCGAGCGTGAGGCCGATCGGGTCCGGGCCGCCCCACTTCGCTCGAGACTTCTCCTCCCGGACCAGATCGACCTCAGCGGGCCCGACGAGAAGTCGTGGTTCGCGCTCGTCCGCGCGCTCACAGCGCAGCTTCGGGAACCGGCCGACCTGCTTGCGAACCCCCTGCTTGCGAACCCCCCTCGTCGGTCCGCAACTCGCCAGTGCGGTCAGCAGCGCGTTTATCCTGGCGGTCTCACCGGAGGAGGCCGGTACCGGCCTGCGACCGCGGATGGTGAAGCGGGTCCTCGACGCGTTGCACGACGATCCGGCTCGCGACTGGCGGCTGGCAGACATGGCCGAGGTCGACGGATCGAGCCTGCGGCGACTGCAGGAGGGTTTCGCCGAGCATGTCGGCGCCACCCCCACGGAGACGCTGCGCGACATTCGTCTGAGTCGGGCACGCGCCGACCTGACGTCGTCGGATGATTCCGGAACTGTCGCCGAAGTCGCTGCGCGGTGGGGATTCTCGAGTGCGAGCAGGTTCGCTGCCGCTTACCGGAAGAGGTATGGGATCGCGCCGTCGGAGCATCGTCGTCGGTGAGCCGGACGCCCAGTTCGGCACGAATCCCGTTCCCGCGGAGCCGTTTCCCTCCCGCTTATTGGATCCGCTGACTGCCAGCCTGGTCGTGAGACAGAAGGTCGGTGTCGGTGGGGAGACGGTACGTCGGTGGGCCGTGCAGCGCAGGTCGATGCCGGCGCCCGCTCCGGGACCACCTCGAAGGAGTCCGCCGAGATCAAGCGACTCAAGGCGGAGAACAAGCTGTTGCGAGAGGACGTTGCCATTCTGAAAGCGGCGACAACTTTCTTCGCGGGGGAACTCGACCCCCGCAACCGACGATCGTGACGTTCATAGATCAGATGCGCGCCAACGGTTTTGCGGTCGAGTCGATCTGCCGGGTTCTGCGCGAGCAGGGCTGCATGATTGCCGCACGAACCTACCGGGCATGGCGCACTCGCGCTCCCGCCACTCGTACCGTCTCCGATGCCCACGTCGTCGATGCGGTGCGCAACGTAGTCTGGCGCACCGATGACGACGGCCGGCGGAAGATGACTCCGGAGGGCCTCTATGGGCGGGTTAAGATGCACGCCCATAGACACCCGACAACACTGCCTGGGGTGTCCTATGGCGCGGTCGATCGAGCGATGAAGGTGTTAGGCCACAATGGAATTCGAAGGCCCAAGGGAGTTCGGACGACGGTCAGGTCCGCCGATGGTGTACGCGCGGAGGATCTGGTGAACCGACAGTTCAGCCTCGATCCACCGATCGGGAACGTGTGGAGGTCGGCGCGGTAAACGGAGAATGCCTCTCTGATCAGGGATAATTGTTCTTACTACGGAGCAATTGAACCCGAAAAGAGAGGCATCTCGCAGGTGCAAGTTTCTCACGCCGCACGGACGGCTGTCGCATCATTCGATGACCCGAATCTCGTGTCGAGTGCCGGTCTGGTCCCGATCGTCCGTCTCGCCGAGAAGGCGGGCCTGCGCAGCCTCACCGATCAGTGGTTGAGCGTCCCGACGGATAAGCCTCGATCCACCGATCGGGAACGTGTGGAGGTCGGCGCGGTAAACGGAGAATGCCTCTCTGATCAGGGATAATTGTTCTTACTACGGAGCAATTGAACCCGAAAAGAGAGGCATCTCGCAGGTGCAAGTTTCTCACGCCGCACGGACGGCTGTCGCATCATTCGATGACCCGAATCTCGTGTCGAGTGCCGGTCTGGTCCCGATCGTCCGTCTCGCCGAGAAGGCGGGCCTGCGCAGCCTCACCGATCAGTGGTTGAGCGTCCCGACGGATAAGGGCGCGAATGCGGGGTTGAAGGTGTCGTCGCTGGTGGCGGGGATGGTCGCGGGGGCGGATTCGATCGATGACATGGCGCTGCTGCGCCACGGCGGGATGAAGAAGATCTTCACCGCGATCTACGCCCCCTCGACGTTGGGGTCGTTCCTCAGATCGTTCACCTTCGGACACGTCCGCCAACTCGACGCCGTCGCCTCCCGGCTCCTGGTGAACCTCGCCGGTGAAGCGGCGATCGTCTCGAGTGGACCCGACGGCGGGCTGGTGTTCGTGGATGTCGATGACACCATCATCGAAGTCCACGGCCCGAAGAAGCAGGGCGCCGGGTTCGGGTACTCCGGGGTCCGCGGCCTGAACGCGCTGCTAGCCACGGTGTCCACCGATACGTCCGCTCCCGTAGTCGTTGCCCAGCGTCTGCGCAAGGGCGCGGCCGGCTCCCCGCGGGGCGCGGCCCGGATCGTCGCCGATGCGCTGAAGACCGTGGCCCGGCTCCCCGGGATGGAGGCCGCACCCGTGTTGCTGCGCGCGGACTCCGCCTACTACGGACACGCGACCGTGACCGCCGCGCTCCGCGCCGGCGCGGACGTGTCGATCACCGCCCGGCAGGATCCGGCCGTGAAACGCGCGATCGGCACCATCCCCGACGACGCCTGGACGAAGATCCGATATACCGACGCGATCTACGACCCGGACACCGGCACCTGGACCTCTGACGCGGAAGTCGCTGAGGTCCCGTTCACCGCGTTCACCTCGAAACCGAAGAAGGACCGGGTCGAAGGGCGTCTGGTCGTCAGGCGCATCCCGGAGTTGAATGCGAAGAAGCTGTCCCAGCCGACCCTGTTCGACACGCACCGGTTCCACGCGTTCTTCACCACCAGCACCCTCGACACCATCACCGCCGACCAGGTCCACCGCGGGCACGCGATCATCGAGCAGGTCCACGCCGACCTGAAGCACTCCGCCCTCGCCGGGGATCTTCACCGCGAACGCCGCCTGGCTCGTCCTCGCCGTCATCGCGTTCAACCTCACCCGCACCGCCGCGACCCTCACCGGTGCTGCACTCGCGAAAGCGACAACGGCCACGATCCGCCGGAAACTCATCGCCATCCCCGCGAGGATCGCGTCCTCCGGGCGCCGCATCCGATTGCATCTCCCCCAAGCCTGGCCCTGGGAAACAGTGGGATCGGCACTGTTCGCGCACGCCCTCCCGCCACCGCGAGGCTGACGAACCCGACCGACCTGCCGCCAAAGGCACCGACGAAATGAACGAGTGGAACACTGCGGGCAGCGAGGCCCGCAGCTCCACCGCGTTCCACCACCACCACGCCCCCAGAAGCCCCGCAACGCTCCGTCACTCAAGGACATCGGTGGATCGAGGTTCAGTGCCGCCGAACCGAACCGGGTCTGGGTGACCGATTTCACGTACTGCCGGACATGGGCTGGGTGGGTGTACGTGGTGTTCATCATCGACGTGTTCTCCCGTCGAATCGTGGCGTGGTACGCATCGACATCGAAGACGGTGGAGCTGGTGACGGTCCCGCTTCGGATGGCACTGTGGCAGCGGAAACGAGAGGGACATCCGGTGAAAGCTGCTGAGCTGATACATCATTCAGATGCCGGAAGTCAGTACACATCGGCTACACTGACCGAGCGGTTGCGGCTCGAAGACATCGCCGCGTCGATCGGGTCGGGCGGGGACGCCTACGACAACGCTCTGGCCGAGTCGGTAAGCGGGTTGTACAAGACCGACTGCATCCGGACCACGATCTTCCACTCCAGCCCGTACAAGACCGTCTCCGACGTCGAGTTCGCGACCGCTGGTTGGGTCGACTGGTACAACAACAGCAGGCTGCACTCGAGTATCGGCCAGATCCCCCGACCGAGTTCGAAACGCTCCACTACTCTGGCCTCGGCCCCGAGGACCAGCCCACAATGGAGGCGGCACAAAACCTGGGGTGATTCATCTTGTTGGTGTGCAGCACTTCGGCGAGGTAGTCGGCGACATCGGCCGCGCCGGTGATGTCGTGGCGGGCAGCGATTTGGACCTTCTCGGCGGTGATGCCGATGAGCAGGATGGATTCGGTGGGCACGAATCCGATCAGGCCGGGGATCGCGGCGATGAGGTCGGGGGTGGTGATGATGGGGTGCATGGTCGCTCCTTTGGGTCTGCGGGTTCGCTTTGCTACCGGAGGACTTTGGCTGGAGACCGCGAACACCAACGAGGCAAGCGACAATTGTTTTCGGGGCGCTCGCCCTGTAACCGCCTGCGGCGAAATGAATTTCGCGCCTTGGTGGCGCGGGTGGAAGCCATGGGCTCGGAAGTGCAAAGCGAACCGGGGTCAGGGCTGTTCACCGTGCGGCGTAGCCGCTTCCGATCAGGTGACGGCGCAGCCGGCAGTCTCACTGCCGCACTGACGAACAGCCAGCAAGGCGGCTCGACGCAACCACACCGGCCGCAACCCCGCAGTCGGGGATCTCAATGCGGGAATGCAAACTGACATGCGGAGCGCGGCGAGGCTGCCGTGCGCTGGTGTAGCGACTCAGCTGGCGGCCGCTGCTGTCCCAGCATGAACACGATGACCACGTGCAGCAATTCAAGGTCGTCGGCCGCGTACCGCGGCAGCTTTGGCGTGCTGGGGAGCGTGATATGTCTTGCGTCGTCACGGCGCAGTCGATGATCGCGGGGCACTTGTCCTTGGCTTCATCGACAGGCGGTGTTGTCGTGCGACCATTGGTCGTGGCTGCACTCGTCTAGCCATGCTCTTAGCCGACCCTGGATACGATCTCAGCCGAACTGGATACGACGAGTTTGCCCTAGTCCCAGACACTTTGACGCGGTCTAGACATCGCCTTCCCCGGCAACGATCAACTCGTCCAGACATGCCTGGCATCCTGTCCAGCAGGAACCCTTCGTGCCATCAACTCGGTACTCACCCGGAATGGGAAGGCACGGCACTCGCAATCTCTTGGCGCTTCTCCAGGTCTATGGGCCGATGCGGCGTCAGTCTGTCCGCGTGAAGTTGGTGAAGAAGTCATCGATTGTTGATACGTCGGCATACTGTCGGAAATGAGCGACGTCGACCTTGACGAAGACACCGCTAGAGGTGAAATACGTTTGAGCATCTAGCGATCCAGCGGCCGCAATGTGCAATAGACGATCCGACTCGTGGTCAATCCAGGCAGTGAGGCGCATGGGAGTGTGGAGAGGGACCGGCCGGCGATATTCGACGGTCAGGGTGCGGGTCACCGCGGGGGTCCGCGCGATCCACAGGGTGAAACCCATGATGTCGTCGCAGGCGGCCGAGATCGCGCCACCGTGTGCCAACCCTGGCGCGCCGACGTGTTTCTCGTCGAAGGTGTGATCGGCGTACACCCGCTCGCCGCTCCGGTGGACCTCAAGTTGAAGTCCGTGGGGGTTTTCGCTTCCGCAGCCCATGCACTGGGACGAGTGCGCCGGCAGTCTTGCTTCTGAGGTCATCTTCTGATCGTTGTCCTTACTGAGCCGCCACCTACTCAAACAGGGTGCGGGGGTCGATGAGGTGTGGGAGCTGGTCCCGAGACGGTCTTTCTATAAATACTATGGGAAATACTGGCAGTACCTGGTACTGTCCATCACGCGCACCGGCATTGAGTGGCGCAAACCACGTGTACGAGGGAAGGAGAGGTCCATCACCACTAGGACCGACGCCAACCGTTTCCTGGACGGCGCCGCCACTTTCGGTAGCACCCTCGGCTTGGCTGGCCAGGCCCTGCGGTGGGTAGCGGTAGACATTGCTACGGGACGGTTTCCGTTTCGCGAAGCCGTATCGCAGACCTGGTTCGTTATTGTCGTGACGACTCTGCCCGCGATTCTGGTAGCTGTGCCATTCGGTGTCATCGTGTCGGTACAGGTGGGAAGCCTCACTCAGCAAGTTGGGGCCACGTCAATTGCTGGCGCGGCTGGGGGCCTCGGGATCATTCAACAGGGAGCGCCGATCGTTACCGCCCTTCTACTCGGGGGCGCGGCCGGATCAGCGATTGCCTCTGATTTGGGCGCTCGAACGATTCGCGAAGAAATTGCCGCCATGGAGACACTCGGACTCAACCCCACCAGGCGCGTCGTAGCACCTCGGTTCGTATCTGTGTTGATCACTGCGCCGATGCTCTGCATGCTGATCGTCTTCACCGGGCTGCTGGCGGGCTACGCAATCAGCGTCGATGTCCAAGGCATCACACCCGGCAGCTATGTCGCGTCGTTCGCGTCGTTCGCATCGGTAACCGACATCGTTGTCGCTCTATGCAAATCACTTGTGTTCGGACTTGTCGTGGTGACGATTGCCTGTCACCGCGGGCTGTCGACGAAGGGCGGCCCTAAAGGCGTCGCAACCTCGGTGAATGCCACCGTAGTACTGGGTGTCGTCGCGTGCTTCGTGATCAATGTCTTTATCACGCAACTAACAACCATGTTCGTCCCCCAAACCATTGGATGAGAAACGCCTCGTGACCACCGTTCCCTCCCGGAGGTTCTCCGCCGCCACCCGTCCGGTCGGTGCCGTGATCGCGCCCGTTGCACAAGTACCTGAACGCTTGGGGCACGTCGCGACCTTTGTGATCGCCGCGGTCCTCGGCATCCGCCATGTCATCGCCACCTACCGACGCCAAACCCTGCTCTACATACAAGAATTCGCCTGGGGTAGAGGTGCAGTCTTGGTCGGTGGTGGAACGGCCATCGTCCTCGCCATCCTCGGCATCGCCGTCGGCGCCTCAATCGGTATCCAGGGTTACGCCTCGCTGGACCTCGTAGGGATGGGTTCACTGACTGGATTCATCTCTTCCTACGCCAACACCCGAGAGCTTGCACCAATGATCGCTGCGATCGGGTTCGCAGCGCAAGCCGGCTGCCGGTTGACAGCTGAGATAGGCTCGATGCGCATTTCCGAGGAGATCGACGCTCTCGAGGCTATGGCGGTACGTCCCATTCCCTTCGTCGTCAGCACTCGCGTAGTGGCGTCGATCACGACCGTGATTCCTTTGTACATCATCGCGCTTATTCTCGGATTCGCGGCCGCTAAACTCGTCGTCACACAGGTACACGGCCAATCCGGCGGCACTTATGATTTCTATTTCGACCAGTTCCTCAAACCTCAGGACCTTATCTTCTCGCTCATCAAAGTTCTTGTATTTGTCGTTTCCGTAGTGATTATCCATAGCTATCAGGGCTACTTCGCCACAGGCGGAGCTGAGGGGGTAGGCCGGGCGTCCGGCCGAGCGATCCGCACGAGCCTCATCGTCATCGTCGTGGAGGACATGATTCTGACACTTCTGATGTGGGGACTCGATTCCGGCGTACGGATTTCTGGGTAGGGGGGTTCAGTGGCTGTCTTTCATGATCCGTCCGGGCGCGAACCATCGCACGGGAACCTAGTCCTTCGGGGGGTCGCCCTCTTAATCCTCGGCGCGATAGCTGCCTACTTACTGATAAGTGACGCTAACGGTGACTTCAGCGATCACACGTCGTTGACCATCAACACCGACGCGATAGGCGACGGATTGAAGGGGGGATCGGAGGTGAAGTACCTTGGGTTCACCGTGGGCGAGGTCTCGAGCATCTCGGTTCGAGACCGTGGCGCGACGGTCAGAATCAACTTCACCGGTTCCGGCAACGATCTAGATCTCCGGCAGGGCATGACGGTGAATTACACCTCGGCAAACGCACTGGGACCGACGGCACTGGAGATCGTGGATCCTGGACACGGACCGCCCATCGGTTCCGGCGGGAGTGTCTACGTAAGCAGGTTGCAGTCTGAACAGACCTCGGTGTCAACACTTGTTAGGAAGATCTCCACGCTGGTCGAGGCACTGGACCAGCCCTCATTTGAAGCGGTGGTGAGGTTCATCGTCGAGGATTCGCAGGCAATGGCTGATAGCGGAAAACTCGTATTCCAGATCGCGAAGCTCACGCGGGATGTCCAGAAACGGCCGGTCGGGGAGGACCTAGAAATTGCAGCCAATCTGTCCACCGGAGTCGCCGACTTCATGACGCCGTTCGTCCCTGGCGTCTTGAAGAACGTCGATATCGCTGACTTTTTCGCCACTCAACAAAACATCGATCGCACGAAAAGCAATCTCGGCGACACGGGAAAGGTTCTGTTCGGTGCACTCGGCGGACTGCTCGACAAGAATTACCCGGCCCTGAGTTCGCTGTTAGACGTCGGCCTTGACCTAGCGCGGCCCGTCGCCAGATCCGCCTCGGGGCTCGTTCGCACGGTGTACACGATCCCGCAGATCCTCGATGGCATCGACAAAGCCTTGCCGAAATTCGGCGACCGAGTCCAGCTCCAGCTAGCACTGGTGGTCCAGACCTCACCTGCTCTACAAAGCGCATTGAGAATGGGGGGGCCCACGGGATGACTCTGAGGTCTCTGACACCCACAATCATTAAGATCACCGCGTTCACCGCTGTCATCGGCGTCCTTACATATGTCATCATCGCGATTCTGCAGCCGACCAACGAAGGATCCTCCAGTTCGCAGCGTTCCGCGGTTTTTGCCGACGCTTCCGGACTCAAGCCCCGCGACGGGGTACGACTCGCTGGAGTGAAGGTGGGATATGTAACGGCTGTCGACCTGAAGGGATCAACAGCGATCGTCCGTTTCCAACTGGACGACGGCGTCTCGATTACCCCCGCGACGACTGCCGCCGTCCGTTACCAAAACCTGCTGGGGCAGCGGTATGTGGAGCTCATCAATGCCGGACAAGGCGCCGACCAGGAGTCGATCACACAGGTGGCACTCAACAAGACCGTCCCGTCGTTCGACGTATCGACACTATTCAACAGTTTCAAACCAGTATTCGATACATTGAATACGGCCGAGATCAATGAGCTTCAGTCGAACCTGCTACGGGTCGCCCAGGGGGACGGTCGAGGTATCGCACCAGTCATGAAGCAAGTCGCGAACATCACCGAGTACGGGAACCAGCGTTCAGAGATCATCACCAACATTGTGACGAGCCTGGGACAGGTGTCTGATCAGTTGATGGGGCGCTCCGCCGAACTGGTCGAGTTGATAGACAAATTGGGGTCAATCGTCGATGCGTTCAGCCGCGTGAGCGATCGCCTGAGGGCCTCGCTGCGGGAGGTCAACCGTTCGATGGCGAAGACTGTGCTCTCCGGTGAGCAGATCGAGTCGACCTACGACACCAGCTTCGCGGCCATTTATCAGAGATTGGTGCGGGAGCCAGGGGATACAGAAAGCTTACTGAACGGTGCCGTTCTCCTGAAGCCACTCCTGGACGCCCTGGAAGCTACATCCAAAGCGACACCTTCGTCCTCGGCGGCAGGGTGCGCCCGAGGAGTGCTCGACCTACCGAGAACAGCGCAGATCGCCCTGATGGGTCAACGACTGGTGGTGTGCCAGTGACCCGCTTCTTCGATAAGCGTCCGCATCACCGCCCGCAGCGTCGGCGCGACCTCATCCTGGCGGGAGTCGTTACGATGGTCACGGTGGCCGGCCTCGTCGTGGCGGGTGCTGTGTACATCTCACCGCCCGGACAAACTATCTACAGTGCCAAGTTAGTCAATACCGGCGGATTGGAAGCCGGCGACCAGGTACGTATCGCCGGGATCAGGAAAGGCAAGGTCGCGTCAGTCGACCTGACCGGAACGTTCATCACCGTGCGATTCCGGCTGGATGACTCGATTGCCGTTCGGTCGGACGCGACGGCGAACGTCCGTCTCATCACGCCTATCGGTGGACGTGTATTGGACCTCGACCCAGGTTCAGGCCCGTCGGCCCTCGACGGTGCAATCCCACTGGAGCAGACAAGCAGCACCTACGACATTTCCAGCACGCTTGAGACAACCACACCGGTGTTCCGTGACGTGCGTGGTGTTGATCTACGGCGCACAGCGGCGCTGCTACAGAATGCTTTCTCCGACGGAAACACCAATATCCCTGATGCCCTGCAAAACGCGAGCAGCCTGATGGACCTACTGCAACGTCAGTACGCACAACTCGACAAGACGATGACGTTGTCCGATGAGTACGTCGCCGCCCTCGCAAACCGCAAGCAGGTACTCGTGGACTTCCTCCGCCAGCTCAGCTTCCTTGCCCGCACCCTTGGACCAGACATCGCCAACGTCCAGAACGGATTCGATTATCTGCGCCGTCTTTTCAAGCTACTGACCCGACCGCTTGTCGCGTACCGCGACGGAATAGAACCATCGGTACAACAGTTCAAGACCCTTCTGAACAAGGTGTCGGCCCAGATGCCCGCCTACGCAAACGCGCTGACCCAGGTCGATCAGATCACCAGACGACTGAGCATTCTTCTCGACGCTCCAGAGGTCGGTCCAGCGAGTCCTGAACCGACTGTCCGCATCTGCATCCCGAGTGGTGATCAAAAATGCTGACAGAGCGGATGCGTCAGCATCTGATCCCGATCGCCACCATCGTCACACTGGCAGTAGTGATCGCGGCCGTAGGAATCAACTATGCGACAGCCGACGACGACACGCGGCCACTATGTGCGGAGTTTTCCGACGCATCAGGTCTGTACGAAGGCAACTCCGTCGCGATGCTCGGCAAGAAGGTGGGCAGGGTCGTAGGCATTCACGAGGAGGGCCAGAGGGGCGTGCGTGTCGACATGCGGATCGACAAGACCGTGCCGCTTCCCGCGGATGTGGGGGCCACCCTGGTGTCCACCTCGATTGTCACCGAAAGGCAAATCGAGTTCACCCAGCCCTATCGCGGCGGAGAGCATTACGAGTCGGCCAAGTGCATACCACTGAACAAAACCAGGACTCCACTGGGGATTAGTCAAACGCTCGACGCGATCAGCACTCTTTCTGATGAACTCGTCAAGGACGGCGGACGTAACACCGATGCGATTCTCCAGGCGCTCACGCTCGTCTCCAAGAACATGGAGGGAACCCAGGGCGATATCTCTGGCATTCTCAAGGACTCGGCCACGCTGATCAACGATCCGACCCGGCGTGATGGTCAGATACGCAGAATTGTAGCCAACCTCGCGACCTTAACCGGTGTTGCCACCGAGAACAGTGCTGAGGTGACCCAACTGTTCGACAACTTCGTCGGCGCAATCGAGGTGATTGTTGCTTTCGGTCAAACATTCGGCGCCGCAACAGAGTACGCAGGTACCTTCGTCCCCATCCTGTCGCGATTGGCGTCCGACTTCGGTCCACCGATCTTCGCAATTGGTGATGCTGCGGTTCCACTCCTCGCGCAAGTAGGCAAGCAAGAGAACATCCTGGCGACCGTCGCCGCTCGAACGGCTGACCTCATCGTCAAGCATCCGGATGCGAAGTCGATCCTGCGGGCATTCGCCGTGTCTGTCCCACTGCAGACCCTAAGAACGGCGTGTGCCTCTCCCCCCGTCAACGGCGTCTGCAGGACGGGTAACGAAGTGGCGACGATCGCTAACTTGATCGGAGGGCAATCTCAATGATGACCTACGGCTACCTTCGCCGTGTCACGGCCGCGATCGTGACGCTGTTCGCAGCGACCATCGCCCTCGCCGCCTGCAGCATCAACGCCGACAATCCGCCGACCATCGGCGGATCATCCGCCCGAGACGGTTACTACATCGAGATCGAGTTCACGAGTGCTCTGAACTTGCCTGCCCGTGCCAAAGTCCTCTCTCGAGGGATTGACGTCGGTGCCGTCACCAGCGTCACGTACGACGGAGGCCACGCGCTGGTTGCCGCCCGAATTGATAAAGACGCCCAACTGCCGGAAGATTCGCGCGCGGAACTCCGCCAAGACACTCTCCTGGGCGAGATTTATGTGGCCATCCTTCCCCCCGCACAGCAGTCCACCCAAGCCTTGCTGCACGCGGGATCGGTAATACCTCTCTCACGCACCGAACCGGCTGCCAACGTCGAGGACGTGATGCGGGGTATGGCTAATGTACTGGGCGGGGGTGAACTCGATAAAATCCATACCGCGATATCGACACTGAACTCGACCTTTCCGAGTGACCCCGCCCAATTCGATACGCTTTACCGCACGACGTTGCGCACCGTGTCTGAGGTGTCCGCCAACACCGACAAACTCGACGTAGTCCTGCAGTCGGCCGATCGCACGCTGAAAGTGATCCTGGCCGACCCGTCAGGTACTGACCGAATGCTGACCAAGGGGGGAGTGAACTTCTATGGTCTGGGCTACTCGCTAATTGACGTCGCGCTACTTATCGCCAACCTGCGCGACTTCGCAGTATCTGCCGGCCGTATCGTCGACCCTGAGTATTCCCGCATCAAGGAAACGGTAGGAGCGATCGCGCCGGTAATCGCGTCCATCGCGTACTCGGACATCTACTCCAAGGATGTTTCTGACAAGGCGACGCGTGTAATACGCGAGAAGCTCATCCCATTCGTCAGCTCGCCAGATATCAACGTTTCCGACGTGTCTATCGACGGCCAAGATCTAGCGCGACGTGATGCCGGGTCGTTCATTAACGTATTGCGAGCGATCGGAATGATGCCATGATCCGCAGCACCGTCGTATCCCTGGTTGCCCTTGTCGTCGTCTTCCTCGTCGGAGCAACATACCTGACCATCGACGTGGCACGGGTAAACCCGTTCCGCTCCGACTACACGATCTCGGCCATACTCGAGAGCTCGGGCGGCCTGCTCGACACATCGCCGGTGATGCTAGAGGGGGTGCCGGTGGGCAAGGTGACATCTATTCGCGTCACAGATAATCAGCTCGCCGTCGACATGTCCATCGACTCCGGCTATAAGATTCCTCGCGGCAGTGTCATGACGATCCAGAACCTCTCGGTCGCGGGAGAGCAATACATCAACTTCATCCCACCGGGTACCACCACCAGTGAGTACTTGCGTAGTGGGGACCTAGTGTCCGCCAGTGCCATCCACGTGTCCCAATCCGTTCCCCAGGTGCTCCCGAAATTGTCGGCAGTGGCCGATGCGCTCGATCCAGCATCGATTGAGTCCATCAACGAAACGATCTCGGCTGCAGTCGACGGCCGGCAAAAGGACCTCGACACGATCGGAGACATGATGCACCGCCTCGTGGACTTCGTCGGTGACGACGGTGCGGTCCGTACCACTGCGGACAATGCCGAGTTCCTCCTGGGCCTTATGTCGAACGTGGGCGGTGTGCTCAGTACCGCGTCGGTCCGGACCCCGGATGCCGTCGACGGTTTGGCGAGAATCCAACGTGCGTTCATCGTTTTCACCTCTACGTCCTACGACAAATGGCCGCCGATCCTGAAGCTAGTGGAAAAGCTCAGCGGTTACATCCAGATACTTCAGCCCGACATTGTCGCCATCACCCGCGCGGTCAAACCGGCGACGGCGAAAGTCGCAGACACATATATCGACTTCGGATCGATCGGTGATCTTCTGGCTCGAACATTCCCCGCGTCCCATCGGGGGCAGGCGCAGATCCCGATCGCCGTCACACCATCACCTCGCTGACGCCCGATGTCTACCCCCCCTACCCCAGCATTTACAGAAGGCAGCAAATGACGGCACACGACAACGGATCAGAATCCGAGGACAGCGGCACCGAAAATGAGCTGACTGCGGCTTCCGATAAGGCAGATCGCGGCGACGCCACTAGTGCTGCAGAATCTGCGACGTCACAGGACGTTTCCGCCTCGGACGAGGCAAGCCCCCCGACGTCCGTCGCCGAGCAGCGCTGGGGATCAGCACGCCTCCAGGTGGTGGCCGTCGGTGCTCTCGTGGTAGTACTCGCGGTGCTGGCCGGGCTCTTTGCTTACCTCTACATTGACATGCGGCAAGCAAAGACGTCCCTGGAGGACGCTGCCACACAACGAGCGCAGGCAGCGCAGGCAGCATCGGACTACACCACAAAGTCGCTCACGTACAGCTACCAAAACACCGACGCATTCTTTACCGAAGTGAAAGAGAATGCCAGCGATGCGTTGGTCAAGCGATACGACGATGTCGAACCCACCTTGACCCAAATCATGGAACAGGCCAAGGTCCAAGCGTCGGGACGCGTACTGGCGACCAGCGTCACCGGCAGCGCCAGCGAGAACCGGGGGGAATACACGGTGCTGGTCTTCGCCACCCAGAAGACCCAGAATGTTCAGAACCCTCAGCCGAGCGAACTCCCCACACTGTTGAAAGTCGTCGTGCTGAAGACCGATAACGGCTGGCAGATCCAGGATTACGGACCTGCTGAATGATCCAGCGTCCGCCGCGAAAGGAGAGTTAGATGAAAAGCACCATGCAGGAGGTGCCGATGACAGTGTCATCGATACTGCGCCACGTCGCAACCAATCACACTGTTAGGCAGGTGATTACCTATTCCGTGAACGGCTCTGCCCGGTATGCGACCTACGGCGATCTTGAAGAGCGATGCGCACGTCTGGCGAATGCTCTGCGTCGGGTCGGCGTGGTCGGCGACGACCGCGTGGCAACGATGCTGTGGAACAACCAGGAGCACCTCGAAGCGTACGCTGCGGTACCCGCGATGGGCGCGGTGCTGCATACGCTGAACATCCGGTTGTCACCGGCTCAGCTGCAGTTCATCGCGAACCACGCCGAAGACAAGGTCATTATCGTGGACGGGTCGCTGGTTCCGTTGTTGGCGGCGGTCCTACCGGGCTTGGCGACGGTTCGGGTTGTGTTCGTTACCGGCGACGGCGACACCTCCCCGCTCGACGGGCACGGCGTGACCGTGATGCGATATCATGACGCGCTCGCAGCGGAATCCCCAGTGTTCTCTTGGGTCGATCCCGACGAGCGGTCGGCTGCGGGTATGTGTTATACGAGCGGCACTACAGGCGATCCCAAGGGGGTCGTCTACAGTCATCGCTCGGTGTTTCTGCACTCCATGGCAGCGTGTACCGGTAACGCTCTGGCGATCGCAGAAGCCGATCGTGTACTTCCCGTCGTGCCGATGTTTCATGCCAGCGCCTGGGGTCTGCCCTACGCGTCGCTGATGGCCGGCGCGGACTTGCTGATGCCTGATCGATACCTTCAAGCAGCGCCGCTCGCTGACATGATCCAACAACATCGCCCCACGAAGGCAGGAGCAGTACCGACAATCTGGAACGATCTTCTTCAGTACGGTATCGCGAATCCGGGTGTCGACTTGTCATCGATCGACCTTGTCGCCTGTGGTGGAGCTCCCGTCCCGCAGTCGTTGATCGAGGGGTTTGCGGACCGCTTCGGCGTACAGATTATTCAGGCGTGGGGTATGACTGAGACGTCCCCGCTTGCAGCGGTAGGTCGGCCTCCCGCCGGGATCAGCCCCACAAAGGAAATGTCTTACCGCAAGCGACAGGGACGGGCAATTTGCGGGGTGGAGATGCGCCTCATCGACGAGGGCGGCCTGCCTGTTCCCCGTGACGACAAGTCCGTCGGTGAACTCGAAGTGCGGGGTCCGTGGGTCACAGGCAGCTACTACCGACTCGAGGACACCGAGAGGTTTCGGGATGGCTGGTTGCGGACCGGCGACGTGGGACACATCAGTCCGGACGGGTATCTGACGCTGACCGACCGATCCAAGGACGTCATCAAGTCCGGGGGCGAATGGATCTCGTCAGTGGAGCTCGAGAACTGGATCATGTCGCACCCGGATGTCGCCGAGGCCGCGGTTGTCGCGATGCCCGACCCCCGATGGCAGGAGACAGCTCTCGCTGTTGTGGTTCCGGCACCGGGTCGCGAAGTGTCGGCTGACACGCTCCACGAGTGGTGCCTAAGAAATTGCCCGGAGGAGATCCCGCACTGGTGGATCCCGAAGAACTGGACGTTCGTGGAGCAGATACCACGGACGAGCGTGGGCAAGTTCGACAAGAAGGTGTTGCGCGCGAAGCATGAGCAGGGCGAGCTGTCGGTTGTATCGAACTAGCGCCGCACGGGGTCGGCTTCGCGTCCGCACTGGCCGAGATAGGACACCGCCGAGGTAAGGCACAGATGTGCCCACCGAACGTCCTCAGCGTTCGGTGGGCACGTATTTGTTGGAGCGATGCGTCTGCCCGATGGCCCCGGTGGGACAGACAGCACCGTCACTGGGAATTGCGCGGCCATTCATCTCTCACTCATCGTTCGTTGGGCGCCGTTTTATCGAGCGTCGTAGAGTTTGCGAGGTGGACATCGCAGCCAGCGCTCCACATTCGCAGTCATCAGCACACAACATCGAAGGGGCACCATCATGGCCGAGGCTATCGTGGGCGCAATCATTACCGACATCGTCGGCGAACTGGTCACCGGATCGATCGAGTCCGGATCAGACGAAGCTACCGCTTGAGCGCTTCACAGAAGAACACACCGCCCCGTGGCTTCTGCCGCGGGGCGGTCTTTTGGTGCGCGGGGGCTCGAGTCGTAGAGTTTGCGAGGTGGACATCGCAGCCAGCGCTCCACATTCGCAGTCATCAGCACACAACATCGAAGGGGGCACCATCATGGCCGAGGCTATCGTGGGCGCAATCATTACCGACATCGTCGGCGAACTGGTCACCGGATCGATCGAGTCCGGATCAGACGAAGCTACCGCTTGAGCGCTTCACAGAAGAACACACCGCCCCGTGGCTTCTGCCGCGGGGCGGTCTTTTGGTGCGCGGGGGCTCGAAACGTATGTCGCAACACGTACTCGACGAGGCCACACCGATGAGCCATGTCCGCACACTCACCGTCCGACTCACCTCCTAAACCAACCCCACACCCACAGCCGAAGCGCATGACTTGTCCTGGACGAAGTAGCGGTCGGCGTCACGACTGGGCGCCATCGCCCCCGCCGGCACCAGTGACGGCGCTCATTGAACCTCGATCCACCGATGTCCTTGAGTGACGGAGCGTTGCGGGGCTTCTGGGGGCGTGGTGGTGGTGGAACGCGGTGGAGCTGCGGGCCTCGCTGCCCGCAGTGTTCCACTCGTTCATTTCGTCGGTGCCTTTGGCGGCAGGTCGGTCGGGTTCGTCAGCCTCGCGGTGGCGGGAGGGCGTGCGCGAACAGTGCCGATCCCACTGTTTCCCAGGGCCAGGCTTGGGGGAGATGCAATCGGATGCGGCGCCCGGAGGACGCGATCCTCGCGGGGATGGCGATGAGTTTCCGGCGGATCGTGGCCGTTGTCGCTTTCGCGAGTGCAGCACCGGTGAGGGTCGCGGCGGTGCGGGTGAGGTTGAACGCGATGACGGCGAGGACGAGCCAGGCGGCGTTCGCGGTGAAGATCCCCGAGGGCAGGTGCGCGAGGGCGGAGTGCTTCAGGTCGGCGTGGACCTGCTCGATGATCGCGTGCCCGCGGTGGACCTGGTCGGCGGTGATGGTGTCGAGGGTGCTGGTGGTGAAGAACGCGTGGAACCGGTGCGTGTCGAACAGGGTCGGCTGGGACAGCTTCTTCGCATTCAACTCCGGGATGCGCCTGACGACCAGACGCCCTTCGACCCGGTCCTTCTTCGGTTTCGAGGTGAACGCGGTGAACGGGACCTCAGCGACTTCCGCGTCAGAGGTCCAGGTGCCGGTGTCCGGGTCGTAGATCGCGTCGGTATATCGGATCTTCGTCCAGGCGTCGTCGGGGATGGTGCCGATCGCGCGTTTCACGGCCGGATCCTGCCGGGCGGTGATCGACACGTCCGCGCCGGCGCGGAGCGCGGCGGTCACGGTCGCGTGTCCGTAGTAGGCGGAGTCCGCGCGCAGCAACACGGGTGCGGCCTCCATCCCGGGGAGCCGGGCCACGGTCTTCAGCGCATCGGCGACGATCCGGGCCGCGCCCCGTGGGGAGCCGGCCGCGCCCTTGCGCAGACGCTGGGCAACGACTACGGGAGCGGACGTATCGGTGGACACCGTGGCTAGCAGCGCGTTCAGGCCGCGGACCCCGGAGTACCCGAACCCGGCGCCCTGCTTCTTCGGGCCGTGGACTTCGATGATGGTGTCATCGACATCCACGAACACCAGCCCGCCGTCGGGTCCACTCGAGACGATCGCCGCTTCACCGGCGAGGTTCACCAGGAGCCGGGAGGCGACGGCGTCGAGTTGGCGGACGTGTCCGAAGGTGAACGATCTGAGGAACGACCCCAACGTCGAGGGGGCGTAGATCGCGGTGAAGATCTTCTTCATCCCGCCGTGGCGCAGCAGCGCCATGTCATCGATCGAATCCGCCCCCGCGACCATCCCCGCCACCAGCGACGACACCTTCAACCCCGCATTCGCGCCCTTATCCGTCGGGACGCTCAACCACTGATCGGTGAGGCTGCGCAGGCCCGCCTTCTCGGCGAGACGGACGATCGGGACCAGACCGGCACTCGACACGAGATTCGGGTCATCGAATGATGCGACAGCCGTCCGTGCGGCGTGAGAAACTTGCACCTGCGAGATGCCTCTCTTTTCGGGTTCAATTGCTCCGTAGTAAGAACAATTATCCCTGATCAGAGAGGCATTCTCCGTTTACCGCGCCGACCTCCACACGTTCCCGATCGGTGGATCGAGGTTGAAACTGCCCAGTCCTGCTAACTGAAACTGCTCACTTGTGTGGCACCGCCAACAGGGCGGGCCTTCCTCGATGCTGATGGTCTCTGACCACACATCAGCCTTCGAGGGAGACCCGCTCGTTCATGCTCACACAAGGAGAATCCGTGGAAGCACATGCCCTGCGAAAGCAGGGATGGACGATCTCGGCGATTGCCCGGCACCTGGGCTGCAACCGTCGCACGATCCGCAACTATCTCAACGAGACGACCACGCCGGGAGTCCGGGCCAAACCCCAGGTCGATCCGTTCGGCGAGTTTGTCGACTACGTGACCGCGCGGCTGATGGAGGATCCGCATCTGTGGGCGCGCACGTTGTGCGACGAACTCGAGGACCTCGGCTACCGGCAGTCATATCAAACGTTGACCCGGCAGATCCGGGCGCGCGACTTGCGTCCGGTATGCACCGACTGTGCAACCGCGACCGACCGGGCCAATACGGTGATCGAGCATCCGCCGGGCGCCGAAACCCAGTGGGACTGGTGTCAACGGCGGCCGGAAACTGACCCCTTATCGACAGTCCCGGATCTTGTGAGCCAAATTAACAACAGATTGCAACGTTTGCACATGGATCGGTCGGATTCGCCCATACACACTTAAGGGGAACCTCATACGTGCAAGGAGGTGGCCATGGCCACGATCACATACACCACCCACGACGGAGACGACTACAAAGTCGATCTCGTGGAGGGAAAGTCGCTCATGCAGACCGCCGTCGACGAAGCGATCCCCGGCATCGACGGTGATTGTGGTGGCGAAGCGGCCTGCGGTACGTGTCACGTCATTGTCGACCCGGCGTGGATCAAGACCGTCGGGCACAGCGGCGAGGGCGAGGAAGAGATGCTGAGCATGCATCCGGAACGGGAAGAGACCTCGCGGCTGTCCTGCCAGATGATCGCGACTGAGGAGTGGGACGGCCTGACTGTTCGCCTCCCAGAATTCCAACTCTGACCCGCAACGACGAAGGAATGCAATCATGAGCATCGCAACCACCGTCGCCGAGAAGGCGCAATCAATGATCCCGATCGACCTTCAGATCCGAGGCGCGCATGTCTATGACAAGACCCGCCGAATCGTCACAAGGACCGACGGCCAGAAGATCTTCACCGAGACCCCGATCCCGCCGGTGGACGAGGTCGATCTCGCCGAAATCGACCTGAGCAACCCGTTCCTGTATCGCCAGGGTATGTGGCGCTCGTACTTCGAGCGTGTCCGCAACGAGGCGCCGGTGCACTTCCGTTCGGAGAGCCCGTTCGGTCCGTTCTGGTCGGTCACGCGACACGCCGACATCATCGCGGTCGACAAGAATCACGAGGCGTTCTCCGCCGAACCGTTCATCATCATCGGCAGGCCCCCGCGTTTCATGGACATCGCGATGTTCATCGCGATGGATCCACCCCGGCACGACAAGCAACGCGCCGCAGTGCAGGGCGTGGTGGCTCCGAAGAACCTTCGCGAGATGGAGGGGCTCATCCGCGCGCGCGTCCGCGAAGTCCTCGACGGCCTCCCACTCAACGAGCCGTTTGACTGGGTCCAGACTGTGTCGATCGAACTCACTGCACGCATGCTCGCGACGCTACTTGACTTCCCTTACGAGAAGCGGCACAAGCTGGTCGAATGGTCCGACCTCGCGACCTCGATGGAGCAGGCCAACGGCGGCCCCTCGGACAACGACAAGGTCTTCCGTGAGATGGTCGCGATGGCGCAAGGCCTGAGTTCGCTGTGGCGGGACAAGGCGGCACGTACCGTGGCTGGCGAAGAGCCTGGCTTCGACCTCATCACCATGCTGCAGAGCAACGAGGACACCAAGAACCTCCTCGACGATCGCCCCATGGAGTTCCTCGGCAACCTCGTGCTGCTGATCGTCGGCGGCAACGACACGACCCGCAACTCCATGAGCGGCGGAGTGCTGGCCCTCAACGAATACCCCGAGCAGTTCGAGAAGCTCAAGGCCAACCCCGACCTCATCCCCAACGCGGTGTCGGAGATCATCCGCTGGCAGACCCCTCTTGCCTACATGCGCAGGGTCGCCAAGAAGGACGTCATGCTCGGCGGCCAGTTCATCCGCAAGGGTGACAAGGTGGTGATGTGGTACGCCTCGGGCAACCGAGACGAGCGCGTCTTCGAGCGTCCAGACGAGCTCATCATCGACCGGGCCAACGCCCGCAACCACATCGCGTTCGGTTTCGGTGTACACCGCTGCATGGGCAACCGGCTCGCCGAGCTCCAGCTACGCATCCTGTGGGAGGAGCTCCTCCCTCGCTTCGACAACATCGAGGTGGTGGGTGAGCCGGAGTACGTGCAATCGAACTTTGTCCGTGGGATCAGCAAGATGATGGTTCGCCTGACCCCCAAGGGGGAAATGTGACGGCTGATCAGGTCGTCATCCTCGGCGCGAGCCACGCCGGCGTCCAACTCGCGGGCGCTCTCCGAAAGGAGAAATGGGCCGGGGATGTCTTGCTGATCGGCGACGAGGGCAGGCTCCCCTACCAGCGTCCACCGCTGTCCAAGGCATACCTGGCAGGTGCATCACAGCTTGATGACTGCGCGATCCGCGGACGTCAGTTCTACGACAAGCAGCGGATCGAGCTCGTGGACGGAACGGCGACGGCGATCAACCGTTCCGCGCACACCGTCACCCTCAGCAGTGGAGACGTGGTGTCTTACGCCACGCTGGCACTGTGCACCGGCGCGCGCGCCCGCACGCTGACCGTTCCGGGCGCCGAGTTGACGGGCGTCCACTACTTGCGCACTGCCACCGACGTCGAGGCCATCCGTGCCGCGGTGGTGCCAGGTTGCCGGGCCGTCATCGTCGGCGGCGGCTATATCGGCCTGGAGACGGCCGCCTCACTTCGAGCTCTGGGTGTGAACGTCACTGTTCTCGAGGCTGCGGAACGCGTGCTCGAGCGGGTGACCGCGCCGGTGGTCTCGAGGTTTTTCGACCGTATCCACCGGACCGAGGGTGTCGATGTTCGCACCAGCGCGTTGGTCGAGGGTTTTCGCGGGGAGGGGCGAGTCGAAGAGGTGGTCCTCGCCGACGGTGAGACCCTGGCCGCGGACCTCGTCATCGTCGGTGTCGGCATCATTCCCAACACGGATCTCGCGGTCGCCGCGGGCCTCGAGGTTGACGACGGAGTCATCGTCGACGACCATGCACGCACCAGCGACCCCGACATCGTCGCCGCCGGCGACTGCGTCAACCAACGGATCGCACGGTACGACAGGCGCGTCCGCCTCGAATGTGTGGCGGCCGCCACCGAGCAGGCCAAGGTCGCGGCAGCGACCATCTGCGGCAACGAAGCCGGTCTCACCGCGCTGCCTTGGTTCTGGTCCGATCAATACGATCTGAAGCTGCAGATCGCCGGGCTCAACACCGGGTACGACGAGGTACTGGTCAGCGGTGACCCTGACCACGACCGTGACTTCACCTGTTACTACTTCAACGACGGCGAGCTGATCGCCGCGGACTGCGTCAACAGACCCAAGGATTTCATGAACGCGAAGCGTACGATCGCACAGCGTTCGTCGCTCGACAGGTCCGAACTGATCGGAGCCACACCATGACCACATCACCCGCGGCAGCGGAAAGGCCGGCGGCGGCGCTCACAGCATCGACCTTCCTCGACATCCATCACGCGACCGTGCAGGCCTTCACCCAAGACGCGGTCGGCGACGCGGACACCGATCGCGAGAAGGCGCGGCGCCTCTTCGCCGCAGTCCGAGACCAGATCCGTTACGACCCCTACACCGTCTCTGACAAGCCCGATCATTACCGGGCCAGCCATGTCATCGAGTCCGGACGTGGGTACTGCGTACCCAAAGCGGTCGTACTGACAGCCGCGTTCCGCGCTGCAAACATACCGGCCCGGCTCGGCTTCGCCGATGTACGCAATCATCTGCAGACCGACGCGCTGCGCGAACTCATGGGAACCGACGTCTTCGTATATCACGGATACAGCCACGTCTACATCGAGGGGCGCTGGTTGAAAGCTACACCCGCGTTCAACATTGAATTGTGCACTCGATTCGGGGTCCCACCTATCGACTTCACCGGCGATCGCGACGCGTTGTTTCACGCGCACGCGGCGGACGGCTCCGCGCACATGGAGTACGTGCACGAACGCGGCGTCTACAACGACTTGCCCCTCGAGGAAATCCTGGCGGGCCTGCGGCATGCCTACGGCCCTCTGATCTTCTCGGGACGGCCAGCTCCGTCCGACGCATTCCGCGCATAGTGTGCGCTCCGGCGGGCTACCGCCGCAGGTCACTGCCCGCTCGAACACCCGTGCCACCACCTGTCGGCCAGATCCCGTCGCCACAGTGTCCACCACCACTAGGGAGACCATGACAATGTCCGAGTCGTTGCTCGACACCTATCCACACCGGATGGGCGGCCATTGCGGCTCCAGCGCGATGCGCGACTTGATGGAGTGGGCGGGACTAGGCTTCGACGGGCCACCGAACGAGGGTCTGGTGTTCGCTCTGGGCGGAGCACTCTCGCTCACGTATGTTCGCACCGACGCCCTCGTGCCGCCGTTGTATCTGGTAGGACGTGGTCCTGACTTCGAGATGGACCTCCCCCGCCGTCTCGGCGCTACGGTGGAGGTCCGGTCCACCGACGATCCCCAGCTAGGGTGGGATCTCGTCCGCGACGAACTCGACCGCGGCCGGCCCGCGCTCGTGTGGGCCGAAATTGCTGAATTGCCCTACCTGCGCGTTCAGTTGCGCATGAGTCGCCACGATATCGTCATAGTGGGCTACGACAGCGACGCAGAAATCGCTTACGTCGCAGACAACGATCGCGTCGAAATTCAACAGGTTCCCTTCGACGCGCTGGCGCGAGCCCGACGCTCGATGACCTTCCCCGAGCCGACCCGACATACGCTCTTCCGCATTGACTGGCCCGAGGCGCTACCGTCAATCGCCGTCGTGGCTGCGGAGGCGTTCGCGCAATCTGCGGCATGCATGCGCGCGCCCGCAGGATCCACGATCGCCGGCCCTGTCGAACACTCTGGGACACACGGAATAGACGCAGCCCTAGCACTATCCTCTGACGTGATGCTCTGGCATGAGCTGCCCACCGACGTGCTCGAAGTCCACCTATTCAGTCTCGGTGCATTCATCGAGAAGGCAGGTACGGGTGGTGGCCTGTTCCGACGACTACTCGCGTGTGGCTGCGACGACATCGCCCGCCTGACAGGCGACGCTGCAACCAGCGACCTCGCCAGAGATGCTCACCGAGCGGCTGCAGCATGGACAGCAGTCGCTCAGGCGGCCGTACACAAGGGCTCAACCGCTGCTACCCGGCTCGACCACGTCATCGAGGCCGCGGCAGTCCTAACTGACACTGAGTCGAGCCTCGCCACCTCACTGGACTCCGCCGCCAGATCCCTAAGGTCCGCCGTTTAGAAGAACGGAACTATCAATGTGTCGGCGACCCCAATCGGATCTCGGTGACCCGTCGGGGAATCGGATACTCCACGATGAGAACAGTTATGAGTGGTGTGAGGTTCCCCCGCATAGTGGAGCGTGGTTACGCGACCAACACGCGCTAGGGAGTGCTCATCTTTGATCACACACGGGTACATATCGCCTTCACCGCAGGTCAGATAGGTGATGTCTGAAGTCCAGACCGCATTGGCGTGTCCCCCGTGTGACGAGGCTCAAGAAGCTTCCCCAGATGTGCTCACTGAACTCCCCACCCGTGGGCGGCTCCTACTGTAGCGTCCGTCGGGTTGGTGTGGTGGCGGTGCGCTGGTTTTGGGTGCGGGCGTGGTTGGTCGCGTAGGCGGTAGGAATCGCCGTCGAGTTTGATGACGACTGAGCGGTGCAGGAGCCGGTCGAGCATGGCGGCGGCGACGGTGGTGTCGCCGAGGACTTCGCCCCATTCGGCGACCGATCGGTTGGTGGTGATCACGATCGAGGTCTTCAAATACCGTTGCGCCACAACCTGAAACAGGGCGAGGCTGCTTCGGCGGGCAACGGCAGGTAGCCCAGTTCGTCAATCACCAAAAGAGTTGGGCCGGCGAAGACCGCATGGTGGTGGCCCACCGGCCCTCGATCGCAGCTTTGTGGCAGCGGGCGGCCAGATCAGCGGCGGTAGTCACGTAGGTGCGGTAGCCGGCATGCGCCGCAGCGTGGGCCAACCCGACGGCGAGGTGAGTTTTTCCGGTGCCCGGCGGCCCGACGAGCAACACGTTGGTCGCCGACTCGAGATAGGCGCAGGTGCCCAGTTCGCGGACCAGAGCCGCGTCCACGCCGGGAGCGGCGTCGTAGTCGAACGAGTCCAGCGTCGCGGTGGTGGGCAGGCACGCGAACCGTAGGCGGCCGGCCAGTCGGCGGGCGTCGGTGGCGTCGACCTCGATCGCCAACAGATGCTCCAGGGCCTGCGTCATCGTCCAGGCTTCGTCGGTGGCGGTTTGCAGCACCCCAGGAAGCGCCTGGGCAGCCGCATCGAGCTTGAGGGTGGCCAGATGACCGCGCAGTTGTTGATCCACCGAGACCGCTGCTGGCGATTGCGGCTCGGTGGGAGAGGCAGTGGAGGTGTTCTTCGTGGTCATGGCAGAGTGTTCCTGTTCTGTGCGGCACGTTCGTAGACGGCGAGATCGATCACCGGGGCCGTTGCATCGGTGGTGGTGGCGTGACCAGAGATTTTGTCGCGCAATGCTTGTGCGGCGGCGCGTGCGGCTTCTCCGGGCGGGATTCGTTCCTTGCGGCGATGCGGACGCCCACCGCCTGAAGCGGGCCGAGCACTAGGGTTTCCAGCGCTATGACGTGACCGTGGTCACGGACCTGGGCGCCCGAACCCGGGGCGGCCAGCCGGTGGCGGGCGATCACGATCCCGGAGGCGGTAGCGATGTCGATATGGTCGTCGCCGAGCGCTTCTCGCCCGGTGACCTCACTCATCGCGATCTCCGGCGGTACCGAGTACTGGTTGCCCCGCCAGGCGACCAACGCCTGCCGGGAGACCTGCCGGGTTTCGGTCAGGATCGCCGGATACGGGGCTGCTGGCGGCGCGGTCAGGGGTTCACGGGCGGCGGCCGTGATCACCGATGCCCGCCCATCGGCGGTCGGCCGTATCCGCGCATCCGAACGGGTGCGGCAGAACGTGTCCAGGCCGGTTTGCGCGGCCTCCACCGTTGTCTCGTCAGGAAGAGTGCGCCACCAGCGTTGTGCTGCAGTGTGATTGGACTTCTCCACCACACCTTTGCGGTTGCCGCGTCGGGGCGGGCACACTGCGACTGACACCCCGTAGTATTTGGCGACCGCGGCGAACTCGGCGGTCACCTCGCCGCTGGCCGGGTGACAGACGGTGGCCATCCGGTCAAACCGCCACGACTTCGTCACGCCACCGAGTCGGCGGGTGATGCGATCGAGTCCGCGATCACCTGCGGGCGGGTCATATCCGGGGCCAGGTAGCCACGCCACATCCCTGAATGTGCCAACGACCCGACAAGTAGGAAAGCTGTCTTCACGGAAGGGGCCGACGGCATGGGCTACCGGGAGGTTGCAGTGGAAGAGATCAGAGAAGTCCTGCGGTTGTGGTTGGGCCTTGCGGTGGGGTTACCGGCGCCGGGTCTGCGCACGATCGCCGCGCGTGCGGGTGTCGATAGGAAGACGGTGCGACGCTACATCGCGGCGGCGCAGGCGGCGGGGTTGACGCGCGATGTCGGTGCGTCGGCACTGACCGATGAGTTGCTCGGTGCGGTGGTGGCCGGGGTGCGTCCGGCGCGGCCGAATGGTCATGGCCAGGCGTGGGAAGCGTTGGTGCCGTTCAGCGAACAGATCACGCAGTGGGTGAGGGGAGGAACGCCGGAGAATCCAGAACCGTTGACGGTGACGAAGATTCACATCCTGCTGGCCCGTCAGGGGTGTGTGGTCCCGTATCGGACGCTGGTGCGGTTCGCGACCGAGTGCTGTGGGTATCGCCGCACCACGACCACGGTGCGGGTGGCCGATGGGGATCCCGGGGTGGAGTGCCAGATCGACTTCGGCTACCTCGGGATGCTCGATGATGCGGCAACAGGTAAGCGCCGCAAAGTGTTCGCGCTGGTGTTCACCGCCGGGAGGTGTCAGATGGTCTGTGTAAGTCCAGTGCTCATCAGTGAGAGGAAGATCTATGAGCACGGCGTTAGACGACAAGCAGCAAGCTCACGACGACGAACCGTTGCCTGAGCTGGCCGAGCCCTGCTCGACCGCGGAAGTGGCCGAGGCATTGCAGGCCTCGGGCATGGTCGATGAGTTGCTCGCCCAGTTCGATACCGGACAGGTCCAGATCACCGGCGAGGGCGGATTGATCCCGGGCCTGATCAAGCTGGCCCTCGAACGCGGTTTGAAGGCCGAGCTGACCGATCACCTCGGCTATGAGAAGGGTGATCCGGCCGGTCGGGAGTTGCCCAACGCCCGCAACGGTTCGAGCCCGAAAACGGTGGCCTCTGAGGCCGGGCCGGTCGAGCTGAACATTCCTCGTGACCGTGACGGGACGTTCACCCCGCGGCTGGTCCCGAAGGGCTCCCGCCGGCTTGGCGGTCTCGATGACATCATCATCTCGCTGTACGCCGGCGGCATGACGTTGCGCGATATCCAACACCATTTGGCCTCCACGATCGGCACCGATCTCTCGCACGAGACGATCTCCAAGATCTGCGACGAGGTCCTTGATGCGGTCGATGAATGGCAGAACCGGCCGCTGGAGCCGTTGTATCCCGTCATCTACCTCGACGCCCTGGTGGTGAAGGTCAAAGACGGCGCCCATGTTCGAAACAAGCAGGCCCACATCGCTATTGGCGTCGACATGGCCGGCGTCAAGCATGTGCTGGGAATCTGGATACAGGCCGAAGAAGGCGCCAAGTTCTGGGCCGGGGTGGGTGCGAATCTGGCCAACCGCGGCGTCAAGGACGTGCTGATCGTGTGCTGTGATGGGCTCACCGGATTGCCCGAGGCAATCGAGGCGACCTGGCCGCTGGCCACGGTGCAAACCTGTGTGGTGCATCTGATCCGTAACTCAATGCGATTCGTGAACTACAAAGACCGCAAAGACGTGGCCCGGGCGATCAAACCGATCTACACCGCCCCCGATGCCGAGACCGCTCGGCGTGAGTGGGAGGCTTTCCGGGACTCAGAGCTGGGGGTCAAGTATCCGAGTGCGGCATTGGCATTCGACCGCGCGTGGGATCGGTTCATCCCGTTCCTGGCGTTCCCTCCCGAGCTGCGCAAAGTCATCTACACCACGAACTCGATCGAGTCATTGAACTACCAGCTGCGCAAGGTCATCAAGAACCGCGGCCATTTCCCCAACGACATCGCGGTCCGCGAACTGTTGTGGCTGGCCATCTGCGACATCGAGGACAAACGAGCCGCTCAACGACTCAAAGAGCGCGGGACCAGGCGGTCACAGCCCCGTAAGGCCCTCGGACGACTGGTCGAGGGCCAGGTCGTCACCAACTGGAAACAGGCCCTCGGACAACTCGCCCTGGCCTACCCCGACCGGATCGACCCCACCTCAGCTAAACCCCACAGACCACAAGAAAATCAGGAGTCACGTTCTTACACAAACATCTTGACAAGCTCCCCGAGTCGCCACACCAACCGACAAGCCGCGGGTAGAACGCACCATCCACTACGTGCAGAACAACTTTTGGGCCGGTGAGCGATTCTCGAGCCTGCCCGATGCCCAGGCCGCCGCGGTGGCGTGGTGCCAGAGCACCGCGGGGCTGCGGATTCACGGCACCACCGCCGCCGCGCCAGCGGTGCTGTTCGACACAGACGAGCGCGCCCACCTGTTACCGATACCGGCCGACTACGACGTACCGATCTTCAAAACTGTCAAGGTGCACAGAGACTTTCACGCCTCGGTCGGCAAAGCACTGTACTCACTGCCCGAAACCTGGATCGGCTCGACACTGGACGTTCGCCTGGACAGCGAAGCGGTGAAGTTCTATCACCGCGGCGAGTTGGTCAAGCAACACCCGCGCCAGCCCGCCGGTGGGCAGAGCACCGACCCCAACGACTACCCCGCAGACAAGGCCGCCTACGCGCTGCGCAACATCAGCAAGCTGCAGGCCACCTGCGAGCATCACGGCCCCCATATCGGGCTCTACGCGGCCCGTATCGTCGACGACCCGCGCCCGTGGTCTCGGGTGCGGGCGGTGTACACCCTGCTCGGCCTGGTGCGCACCTACGGGCCCGGACCTGTCGATGCTGCCTGTGCCACCGCCCTGGAGTTCGATGTCATCGCCGTGCCCAAGATCGCCTCGATGCTTGAGCAGGCCACCGAGAACACCACCCCGGACATGCCCGTGGCCGCCGGGTCGGAATCGTCTCGCTTTGCCCGCGACCCCTCCGAATACGCAACCAACAGAACACAGTTGACACTTGTTCCTAACCCCGACAACACCATTCAGGAGTGAACCGATGACCCGAACCACCAACAGTGTGCCCGAACCTGTCGGCGCCGACATGCTCGGCCTGCTCAAAACCCTCAAACTCGGAGCCCTCGCCGACACCCTGCCCCAACGCGCAGCCCTGGCCCGCCAACACAAAACCTCGCACCTGACGTTCCTGCAACAATTGCTCGCCGATGAAGTCTCACGGTGACGGGGCTCAAGAAACTTCCCCAGGTGTGCTCACTGAAATTCCCCACCCGTGGGCGGCTCCTACTGTAGCGTCCGTCGGGTTGGTGCGGTGGCGGTGCGCTGGTTTTGGGTGCGGGCGTGGTGGTCGCGTAGCCGGTAGGAATCGCCGTCGAGTTTGAGCACGACGGAGCGGTGTAGCAGTCGGTCGAGCATGGCGGCGGCGACGGTGGTGTCGCCGAGGACTTCACCCCATTCGGCGACTGACCGGTTGGTGGTGATCACGATGCTTGTCTTCAAATATCGTTGTGCCACAACTTGAAACAGCGCTGACGCGGCTTCGGCCGGTAGCGGCAGGTATCCGAGTTCGTCGATCACCAGCAGGGTGGGACCGGCGAAGAATCGCATGCAGGTGGCCCAGCGGCCCTCGATGGCGGCTTTGTGGCAGCGGGCGGCCAGATCCGCGGCGGTGGTCACATACGTGCGGTAGCCGGCGTGCACCGCGGCATGCGCCAGCCCGACGGCGAGGTGGGTTTTGCCGGTGCCGGGCGGTCCGATGAGCAGCACGTTGGTGGCCGATTCGAGGTAGGCGCAAGTGCCCAGTTCGCGGATCAATGCTCGGTCGACTCCGGGGGCGGCGTCGTAGTCAAACCCGTCCAGGGTGGCGGGGGTGGGCAGGGCAGGCGAACCGCAGCCGCCCGGCCAGGCGGCGGGCCTCGGTGGCATCGACCTCGATGCCGAGGAGGTGCTCGAGGGTGTAGGTCATCGTCCACTCCTGCTCGGCGGCGGTCTGCAGCACCTGCGGTAGGGCTTGCGCGGCGGAGTCGAGTTTGAGTGCGGCGAGATGCCCACGTAGCTGCTGATACACCGAGACCGCCGATTGTGACTGCGGTGCATCACTGTTCGGATTGGAGGTGGTGGTGGTTTCGTCGGTCTTGTTGGTCATGGGAGTTGGGTCCTGTTCTGTGCGGCGCGTTCGTACACGCTCAGATCGATCACCGACGCCTCGGTCGGTGTGGCGGGGTGGGCGGTTGCGCGGCGCAGCGCTTCTGCAGCTTGTCGGGCGGTCTGGCCGGGTGGGATGCGTTCCTTGCGGCGATGCGGTCGGCGACTCGATGAGGCGCCGGCCTGGGCCAGGGTGTCCAAGGCGACGACATGGCCGTGGTCACGCACTTGGGCTCCCGAGCCGGCAGTGGCCAGGCGGTGGCGGGCGATCACGATGCCCGAGTCGGTGGCGATGTCGATATGCCCGTCACCGAGACGCTCACTGACGTGCACGTCGCTCATCGCCAACTCCGGGGGCACCGAGTACTGGTTGCCCTTCCATGCCACCAGCGCCTGGCGAGACACTTTCCGCACCTCGGTGACCGTCGTCGGGTACGGAGCTGCTGGCGGGGCGCTCAGGGGTTCGCGTTTGGCGATGGTGGCCACGTTCGAGCGCCCATCTTTGGTTCGGCGCACCCGAACATCCGAGCGGGTCCGGCAGAACGTGTCGCAACTGGTCTGGGCTTGCTCGACGGTCAGCTCGTCAGGAAGTGTGCGCCACCAGCGTTGCGCGGCAATGTGATTGGACTTCTCCACCACACCCTTGCGGTTCCCGCGCCGGGGTGGGCACACGGCCACCGAGACGCCGTAATGCTTGGCGACGCCGGCTGTCCATGGCCATGAGAAAGTCCCCACTGGTGGCCAGGTCGAGGTCCCCGCTGGTGGCCAGATAAAAGTCCCCACCCTGTGTTCGTCGTGTCGACCCGGAACTGAGGGCCCAGGCGATGACGGTGAAGGTGCCAACCGATCACCATCACCGCCTGGGAGTTCCATTGAAGTCTGCGAAGGACCGTATGGACATCATTTCTGCTTACCGAGAACTCGGAAGCTATCGCGCCGCAGCCGAGGTGTGCGGCACCACCCACAAGACCGTCAAACGTGTGGTCGACCGGTTCGAGGCCGACGATCAACCACCCGATCGCAAGGAACGGGCCCGCAACTACGACACCGTCGCCGAGCTGGTCGCCGAGAGAGTCGAGCGGTCACACGGCCGGATCACCGCCAAACGTCTGCTACCAGTAGCGCGAGCGGCGGGCTATGCAGGCTCGGCCCGCAACTTCCGTCGTCTCGTCGCCCAGGAGAAAACACAGTGGCGCCGTGATCACCATCGTGGGCGTCGCCCGGCAGTGTGGGCTCCGGGTGACTACCTGGTCATCGATTGGGCCGTGATCGGCGGCCTGCACATGTTCTGCGCGGTGTTGGCGTTCTCACGCTGGCGGTTCGTTCGGTTCGCCACCAATGAAACATCCACCACCACACTCGGATTCATCGCTGAAGCCTTTGAGGAGATCGGTGGAGTACCCAACAAGGTACTCGCTGATCGGATGGGCTGCCTCAAAGGTGGAGTCGTCGCCAACGTCGTCGTACCCACCCCCTCGTATGTGCGGTTTGCCACCCACTACGGGTTCGCCCCGGATTTCTGTCACGGCGCCGATCCGGAATCGAAAGGGATCGTGGAGAACCTCTGCGGGTACGCGCAGTCAGATCTGGCGCAACCGTTGTGGACCGAAGCCAAGATCGCCGCTGGTCGTGACGACGTGCAGCTGGATGTGCACGCAGCGAACCGGGCCGCGCGGGACTGGTGTGTCGAGGTCAACACCCGCCGCCACAGCGACACACTGTGCGTGCCTGCTGAGCAACTCGATGTGGAACGAGAAGTGCTGTCGACGTTGCCATCTCTGCGGGCCCAAGTCGGCCCACCGCCGGTCACCCGAAAGGTCGATCGCCTCTCATGTATCCGGTACGCCTCGGCCCGCTACTCGGTACCCAACCGGCTCATCGGCACCACCGTGACCCTCATCCAGGACGGTGAACGGCTCCTGATCGCCGAACCCGCCTCAGGCGAGGTGATCGCCGAACATCTGCTGGCCGCACCCGGAGAGGTCGTCCTCAACGATGACCACTACGGCGGGCCACGCACACCGCCCAGTCGTGCACCACGACCCAAAACCGCAGCAGAGAAGCAGTTCTGCGCTCTCGGTGAGGTTGCTGAGCAGTTCCTGGTCGGTGCCGCCGCGATCGGTAACACCCGCCTAAGCGGTGAACTCGACGACATCCTCGGGCTCGTCACCTCCCACGGCCACGAACAGGTGCTCACCGCCCTGACCAGGGCGGTGGCATTCCGACGGTTCAAGGCCGCCGATGTGCGTTCGATCCTCGATGCCGGAGCCGGCACCCCCAACCCGCGACCGGCCGGCACAGCACTGCTCGGGCACCTGCCTACCGCGCCCACCCGCTCGCTGGATGCCTACAAGCTCGGCGCCGGCGACAAGGAGGTGTCATGACCACCACAACATCGACATCAGTTGCACCAACAGTGCCGCCACTACCGGCCGACCTCGACCAAGCGCTACGCCGATTGAAGCTCGCCTCGATCCGCCGCACCGCACCCGAGGTACTGCTCACCGCGAAAACCCAGCGATGGACACCCGAAGAAGTGCTGCGGACCCTGGTCGAAGCCGAGATCGCCGCTCGTGATGCCTCCAACATCCGCAACCGACTCAAAGCTGCCGGGTTCCCGGTCACCAAAACCCTGGAATCGTTCGACGTGGCCGCATCCTCCATCCCGGCCAACACCTTCGAATACCTATCCTCACTGGAATGGGTTCGAGCCCAACACAATCTGGCCTTGATCGGCCCAGCCGGGACTGGCAAGAGTCACACCCTGATCGGGCTGGGGATCGCCGCAGTACACGCCGGACACAAAGTGCGGTACTTCACCGCCGCCGACCTCGTGGAGACCCTGTATCGCGGACTGGCCGACAACACCGTCGGCAAAACCATCGACACCCTGCTACGCCAAGATCTGCTCATCCTCGACGAGATCGGATTCGCACCACTCGACGACACCGGCACCCAACTTGAATCGCCCCGGGGTTGTCGGAGGCTCTCGAACCTGTGAAGGATGGAGAGCATGGCAGCACCACGGAAGTACAGCGTTGAGCTGAAGGAGCGGGCGACGCGGATGGCGATGGAAGCCCGCCGGGACCCGGCTACGCGGCCGGGAGCGCTCAAACGCATCGGCGACCAACTCGGCGTGCACCCGGAGGCGCTGCGCACCTGGGTCAAACAGGCCGAGATCGATGGCGGGGTGCGACCGGGCACCACGACCGGCGAGGCTGAGCGAATCGCGCAACTGGAGCGGGAGAACCGTGAGCTGCGACGGGCGAACACCATCTTGAAGCAGGCCTCGGCTTTCTTTGCGGCGGAGATCGACCGCCCACAGCGCTGATCGTGGAGTTCGTCGCCGCTTCCCGTGACGAACACGGAGTCGATCCGATCTGTGCGGCCCTACGCGACACGGCCGCCCAGATCGCTCCGTCCACAGTCCGAGCCCATCTGAGCTCTCGACGAATCGAGGCGCCACGAGTGGTCCGCGACCGCGAGATCCTCGGCGAGATCCGCACCGTGCATGCCGACAACCTCGGCGTCTACGGTGCCCGCAAAGTTCATGCCGAACTGCGCAGGAAGGGTGTCGGCGTGGCACGGTGCACCGTTGAACGATTGATGAAAGCTGATGGGCTGCACGGGATACCGCGGCTGAAGACGCGGAAGACCACTCGCAGCGAGGGGGCCGAAACTCCGCGGCCGGCCGATCGGGTGAAACGCCAGTTCACCGCGGCGGCGCCCAACGCGCTGTGGGTGGCCGACCTGACCTACATCCGTACCCACTCGGGTTGGGTGTATGCCGCATTCATCCTCGACGTCTTCTCAAGGATGGTCGTGGGCTGGCAGGTCTCGACCACCATGCACACCAGCCTTGCCCTTGATGCCCTGGACATGGGATTGTGGGCGCGTTCGCGTGCCGGCCAGGAGGTGGCCGGCCTTATCCACCACTCCGACCGCGGCGTGCAGTATCGAGCCATCCGCTACACCGAACGTCTCGCCGAGGCCGAAGCGGTGACTTCGGTTGGCTCCAAGGGTGATTCGTACGACAATGCGATGGCCGAGGCATTCAACTCGTTGTTCAAAGCCGAGTGCATCCGGAACCCGGTGATGCGTCCTCGAGGTGGCTGGAGTGGTGTCGGCGAGGTTGAGATCGCTGTCGCCGAGTACATCGATTGGTTCAATCACCGCCGCCTGCACGGCGAGATCGGACACGTCCCGCCGGTCGAGTACGAGACCGCCTACTGGTCGACCCACCCGGTCACCAGCTACCGTGAGAACCCGGTCCCGGCAACCGCTGGAACCAACTAACCGAGCCTCCAGCAAACCCGGGGCGATTCAACTACTGTTCCGGCTCGTCGCCGGCGCCTACGAACGCCGCTCTCTCGCGATCGCCAGCCACTGGCCCTTCGAACAATGGGGACGATTCCTGCCCGAACACACCACCGCCGCCAGCATCCTCGACCGGCTCCTACACCACGCCACCATCGTCATCACCGACGGCGACTCCTACCGCATGACACACCGAACGGAGGTACCACCCACCTAGAACATCCCGCACAGGGTGGGGACTTTTACCTGGCCACCAGCGGGGACATCAAACTGGCCGTTGACACCGGCGAACTCGGCGGTCAACGCGCCGGTTGCCGGGTGACACACCGTGGCCATCCGGTCGAACCGCCACGACTTGGTGACCCCACCCAAGCGGCGGGTGATGCGGTCGATACCGGCGATCACCTGCGGGCGGGTCATATCCGGTGCCAGATAGCCACGCCACCGCCCCGAATGCGACAGTGACCCGACCAGCAGGAATGCGGTCGAACCCCAACCCCACTGCGCTGGAGGATTCGGCAACTCCACCCAATCCCATTGTGTCTCTTCACCCGGCGGGTGTTCGATGATCGCATTCGCCCGTTCGGTGACCTGCGCGCAGTCCGCACACTTCGGTCGCAGACCGCGAGTCCGGATCTGGCGGGTCAGGGTCTGATACGACTGGGTGTAGCCGAGGTCCTCGAGTTCATCGCACAACGTGCGTGACCACAGATGCGGGTCCTCGTCGAGTCGGGCCCGGACATAGTCGAGGTAGGGGTCGAACGGATCAACCGCCGGCCTCTTGCGCTGGCCCGGGGTGCGCTCACCGTTGAGGTAGGCCCGGATCGTCTTTCTATCGTGGCCGGTGTGGCGGGCGATCGCCGAGATCGTCCACCCCCGGTTGTGCAGTGCATGTACTTCCACATCGTTCTCCCGTGTCAACATGAAAGCGGGCCTCCCGAGGTTGCTGGTGAGTGGTCAGAGACCATCAGCATCACGGGAGGCCCGCCTACTCTGGCGGAGCCACACGGGTGGGGAATTCAGATGAGCATCACTGGGGAATTTCGATGAGCGCCGTCAACGGCGTGAATCCAGCTCCGCCGCCCGACGATCAGCCAAGGCAGGTCTCGACCCCAGCATGCGGATCGACAACTGGCGCGCGGCAGACGATCTACTCTACGACCGCCCCCTGCTCGAGGACCTCACCACCCTGCGGTTCATCGACGCCGGCCACTCCGCGATCCTGCTCGGCCCCGTCGGAGTCGGCAAAACGCACCTAGCAAACGCGTTGGGCCACATGGCTATCGGCCGACGCAAAACAGTGCTGTTCGCGCGAGCGGACAAACTGTTCCACCGGCTCAAAGCCGCCCGCCTCGACAACAGCGTCGACGCCGAACTCCGCCGCATCACCGCCGTCGACATCCTGATCATCGACGACTTCGCACTCAGAGCGCTCGACGCGACCGAAACCAACGACTTCTACGAACTCATCGTCGAACGCCACCAGCAGACCAAGACCACCATCGTCACATCCAACCGAGAACCCGCCGAATGGCTCACCATGACCGCCGACGCGCTACTGGCCCAATCGGCCATCGACCGACTCACCTCACGCGCGCACACCCTCGTCATCGAAGGCCCCTCCTACCGCCAACGACACCGACCCGGACTTGACCGACCCAACCCCGCAGAGCATCCTCAATAACGCGCCAAGGTGGTCCCATCCTCGTGGCAATCCAGGCGGTCCCATAGCAGTGGCAAATGACATACGGTGATCGAGCATCCGCCGGGCGCCGAAACCCAGGGGGACTGGGTGGAGCTGCCTGATCCTCCTGCCGAATGGGGGTGGGCGTGAACATCGTCACGGCCGAGTCAACGGACAAAATGAAGGACCACCAGCGCGACGCGCCGGTGGTCCCATAACTGGCAATCCAGGTGGTCCCATCCCTATGGCAAACAATCAGCCCAGGTGGTCCCTTCACGGTGGCAAATGACACCGTATTGGCCCGGTCGGTCGCGGTTGCACAGTCGGTGCATACCGGACGCAAGTCGCGCGCCCGGATCTGCCGGGTCAACGTTTGATATGACTGCCGGTAGCCGAGGTCCTCGAGTTCGTCGCACAACGTGCGCGCCCACAGATGCGGATCCTCCATCAGCCGCGCGGTCACGTAGTCGACAAACTCGCCGAACGGATCGACCTGGGGTTTGGCCCGGACTCCCGGCGTGGTCGTCTCGTTGAGATAGTTGCGGATCGTGCGACGGTTGCAGCCCAGGTGCCGGGCAATCGCCGAGATCGTCCATCCCTGCTTTCGCAGGGCATGTGCTTCCACGGATTCTCCTTGTGTGAGCATGAACGAGCGGGTCTCCCTCGAAGGCTGATGTGTGGTCAGAGACCATCAGCATCGAGGAAGGCCCGCCCTTGTAGGCGGTGCCACACAAGTGAGCAGTTTCAGTTAGCAGGACTGGGCAGTTTCAATGAGCGCCGTCACGCAGCGGAGTCGAGTTTGAGTACAGCGAGGTGCCCACGTAGTTGCTGGTACACCGAGATCGACGATTGTGACTGCGGTGCAGCACTGTTCGAGTCGTCAGCAGCTGTCGCACTGGTGGTGGTCATGGGAGTTGGGTCCTGTTCTGTGCGGCGCGTCGTACACGCTCAGATCGATCACCGACGCCTCTGTCGGCGTGGCGGGATGTGTGGTTGTGGTGTTGCGGCGCAGCGCTTCTGCGGCGTTTCGTGCGGTCTCGCCGGGCGGGATGCGTTCCTTGCGGCGATGCGGCCGGCGACTGGAGGAGGCGCCGGCTTGGGTCAGGGTGTCCAAGGCGACGACATGGCCGTGGTCACGCACCTGCGCTCCCGATCCGGCAGTGGCGAGGCGGTGGCGGGCGATCACGATGCCCGCATCGGTGGCGATGTCGATATGCCCGTCGCCCAGTCGCTCACTGACGTGCACTTCGCTCATCCGTGCCGGCGCGGTCTTCCACAAAGGCAAACTGCTCGAACGGCCCACCGACATCACCCCACCGCAACCGCCTTCAAACGGTGACGAGCGCACCGGAACGGAGGTCGCCTGAAACACCCCGATCCACAGGTCTTGACAATTTCTCCACATCGCCGTGGAGTCACCCATACCGTCTAGCGTTGTACGGACGCAATTCGTCTATCACGAGCGACCGTGCCGCGTCATGCCCTATGCCGATCCTTACCTGTTGACGGGATGGTCGGGAAGTTCAGGGACCGACGCTTGTCAGATCCCCATGGGTCCGTCCGCGTGTCTTTTGCGATGGTCCCGGGGCGCGCCGGAAGCGGTCGATGTCACCCGGCCACCAGCTTGCAGTGCCCAGCAGCACCGCTAGTGCCGGGACTACTAAGGTCCGCACCAGGAACGTGTCGAGCAGCAAACCGACACCGATGATGAACCCGATTTGCACCATCACATCGATGGAGCCGACCATCAGCCCGAACATGCTGGCTGCGAAGATCAACCCGGCCGAGGTGATCACCGAACCGGTGTAGGCGACGGTACGCATTACTCCGACCCGCACGCTCGCTCTCGTCTCCTCTCTCAGGCGTGAGACCAGCAGCATGTTGTAGTCAGCGCCCACCGCCACCAAGACGATGAACGACACCAGTGGAGCTGGCCAGGCGATCCCGGCACCGAGGATGTGTTGAAGTACGAGCACACCGATACCAAGAGCCGCCATATAGTTCAAGACGACGGTTGCAAGGAGATAGACCGGTGCAACGACGGCCCGCAACAACAGCATCAGGATCAGACCCACGATGAGAAGTGTGGCTATGCCAAGCAGTTTGAAATCGTACGACAACAACCGCTGGACGTCGGCATTGATCGCAGGAAAGCCCGCGACCGAAGCACGTCCGCCCTCCAGAGTGGTGTTCGGCATCGCGTTCTCGGCGACGCTAGACAGCTCGTTCGCCAGCGTCATTGCATCGGCAGAGTATGGGTCGTAGGAGGTCTGTACCGCATAGCGCACGGTTTTCCCGTCGGGCGAGATGAACTGTCGAGCGACCTGACTGAACTGCTGGTCCTTGAACGCATCCGCGGGGAGATAGAAGCCGGTTGCCGAATCAGAATCGCCGATCTCGCGGGCGGGAGCCCGAAGCTGTGCGGCGACCTGTGCTAGTCCACCGAGTAGCTGAACGTTGCTGTCCACCAAAGCCCCGACTCCGTTCGACAACTGACGTGCGCCGTCGGCGAGTGCGCCGACGCCGGACTCGAGTTGCGAGACCCTGTTCCCGAGGTCCTGTCCACCGATGGTCTGTAGTGCAGAATTCAGCGTTTGAAGAGAACGCTGCAGCTGTGCCATGTCGGTAGAGCCTGGCGCACTCACGCGGCCGAGTTGCGCGGCAAAGTTAGCCACCCTCGCGAGCGACTGATCATCCGCGAGTGCCCGGATGTCGGCCGTTTGCGCGCGCAGTGCCGAGCACTGCGCGATCTGCTGACACCACGGAGCTTCCAATGCGGACAACGCTGGCGCGACCGCGTCTGCCGCAGACTGGGCCCGACGTGCGAGTTGAGACAGCTCAGGCGCTCGCTGGGAGAACTGTCGAAGCGTTGGGGCGGCGCTCGCGAGTTGGTTCACCAACGGCCGGTACTCATCGAGTTGTGGGCCAAATGACGACACCTCGTCTAGCAACCCCGACAGCGGAGCGAGATTGGATGAGATCTGGTCTTCTAGCAGTGCCAGGCCTCCGGCGAGCTGCTCTGATCCGGTCTTCAGGACGGCCAGATCACCCTTGCGGGCCTGTACATCTCCGGTCTCCTCGGTGATCTTGGTACCGATCTGATCGTTCTGCCAAGACAATTGCGCCTGCTGCAGCTTCTCACCGGTTGGCCGCGTCACGCCAATGACCCTGGTCACGCCGGGAATCTGCGCGACGCGGGATGCCAACTGGTCGAGGTCGGCAAGGCCTTGAGCCGTGCGCATGTCGTTCTCGGACTCCACCACCAAGAATTCCGAGATAATGATGTCTTTCGGAAAGTGGCGGTTGAGCAGCGCGTAGCCTTCGTTGCTCCCTGTGTCAGTTGGCTGCCCCTCTCGATCGTCGTAGGTGATCTGAATTGTTGCGGCGACCAGGGCGAGGCCAATCAACGCGACTACACTGATCGCGAGCAGAGGGACCGGCCGCCGGATAACCATGACTCCGACTCTTCTCCAGTAATCCCGCGTCAGGTCACGGCGGGGAAGGCCGGCCCCTCTCTTGGCAGCGAAGGAGAGCACGGGGGGCAACAATGTCACCGTCGCCAAGAATGCGAATGCTATGGCGATTGCGCAGGCCGGCCCCAAAGTGTTGAACACACTGAGCTTGGCGAAGGCCATAGCCAGGAAGGCTAGGGCCACAGTGCCCGCCGATGCGAGAACCACGCGGCCGATAGTTGCATTCGCGTGGGCAATAGCGGCATCAGGAGAGTTGCCTGCTCGAATACCCTCATGATAGCGGCTGATGAGGAACACCGAATAGTCAACTCCGGCACCGAAGATGATGACGGTCATGAACATCGAGGTGAACTGGGATACCGGCATGCCCAGCTCGCCTAGTCCAGATAGAACTCCGCGACCCACGGCCAAACTCATGCCCACGACAAGCAGCGGCATCAGCGCGGTGAACACCGAACGGTAGACGACGAGGAGGATCACGGCGATCAGCAGCACGGTGGCGACAGTGATCAGGACCAGATCCGACTCGCCCACGGCGAGTTGGTCGCTAAAGGTCGCGGGTGGGCCTGTCACACGGACTCTCGTCTCAGTGTCGCGAAAGATTCTCTCCGCGGTGTCGCGTACCGCTGCGACCGCCTCCGCGGTATCGGGTCCCCCGAGTGTGCCGGTCACTCCCACGGGCAGATACCAGGCTTGCTTGTCTTTGCTGAGAGCCTGACTCGCAGTGAGGGGATCGCTCAGCAGGTCTCGGACGGCGATGACGTGCTTGTCGTCCGCCCGCAGGGTGTCGACAAGCACGTGGTATCGATCGCGGGTGTTGTCGGACAGGCCTGCACTGTTCTCCATCACAACGAATACGGTGGTCTTGGCGCCGCGCTCGTCGAAAGAGGCGCCCATACGGTCCAAGGTCTGAAAAGACGGGACTCCGGCCGGGATCGGATCCACAGATTGTTCCCGTACCACTGACTCCAGTTGAGGAAAGAGAAGGCCTAAGCCGATAGCGGCACCGAGCCAAACCAGCGTCACAATCCCTTTGCGGCGGAGGGTAAACCATGCAACCCGCTCAAGGGTCGGACTGTATTCGCCGAGTTTCTCGCCCCCTCTCGACGAGCGGGTTCGAATGGGAGACGAACTCACCATGTGCAATATCCTCTCGACCTGAAGTGGGCGACCCAATCGTTCGGATCCGTCTGGCGAACGTCCGTGCGGTGGATGATTGTCACTTGTGGTGCTCGGCCATGTCTTCGACCTCCTCGAGAGTGGTGGGCAGGTGGTATGGGGGGGTGCTCTTACCTGAGATGCGGTATCGGCCCCAGAAGTCGGGATCCCCGACGACACACTCCGCTCGGCCCTCGGGGGTCGTAAATACAGCGATCGCGCGGGCGCCTTCCAGGAGCTCGTCGAGCTCATCATTCTTCTGAATCCGGCCATACCAGGTGTAGAGGCCGTTCAGCGGCTGGAAATAGCCTTTGATCTTCGCTTCGACATGGATCTCCGTCCCGCGGCACACCAGGGTCCCTTCGCCGGAGTAGTCGAGGTCATGGTCGTCGTACATGAGTCCTACCTTCTTCGCACTGAGCATTGACAAGTAACGCGGCTCGTGGATACTAGCAGTACCAGATACTACAAGTAATGGGTACTGGGCGGGGTGCTGGGCGTCGGACCCAACTCCCAGCCTTGAACGACCGAGGAGACGACATGACCGTGCAGAATGTCCAGATCAAGCCCGACTTTTCGACGGAAGGCATGGCTCGGGTGAACGGACGCAAGCCCGTCGACATGGAACGATCGGCGGGTCGATTGTTGCGGTCTTCCGCAGAGAAGTTCTACGACGCGGAGATCGACATCGACTGGGAGTCGCCCTGGGAGGAAGGCAAGTACTTTCTGCCAGAGCACCGGGTGTCGCTATACGGCACCAAACTGTGGAACAAGATGACCGAGGAGCAGCGTCGCGAGCTGGGACGCCACGAGATCGTGAGCATCCTCAGCTTCGGCATCTACGCAGAGAACCTCTTGAGTTCGGCGCTCCTGCGCATGTCGGCAAAGGGGGCCCTAACCGATCAGAAGTCCCTATACGCGCTAACAGAAATCGGCGATGAGTCCCGCCATTCCACTATGTTCGCACGCCTTATTAACAAAACAGGCGTGCCCCCTTACAAGCTCCCTAAGGGCTTCTTGAGCTTCGCAAAGATCCTGCATTTCGTCCCCCTCGGACCGTCGGTGTCCGGAGCCACGCTGCTGATCGAGGAAATCCTGGACCGCGCCCAGCGCGAGGCGATGAACGACCCCGGTATGCAGCCTCAGCTTCGCCAGCTCATGAAGATCCATGTCCTCGAGGAAGCCCGTCACATTACCTTTGCGCGACTGGAGATGATCGAAGGCATGCAGCGTCGACGTAAGGCGACGCGCGCTTGGCACCGAGGAGTGCTTGCCGTCATCGCGAACCTGGCGTACCCGCTGCTCATAAATCCGAAAGTGTACCCCGCAGTGGGAATTAGCCGCTGGCGTGGCGTATGGGCACAACAAACCAGCCCAAACTATCGGACCAACCTGCAGTTCATGTCGGAGCCCATGATTCGGTTCTTCCATGAGGCGGGAATGCTGGAAGGCAAATTCACAATGGCCATGTGGCGCGCGACGCGGAGCCTTCCCGACGATCTCCGCTGATCTCCGTTCACGCGGCCGAGACGTCGCGGTCGACATCAGTTAGACCTGTGCGGAGCATTCTCGATGGCTTCGCGATCACCTCCGCCTCAACAGATCACCTGCTGCCACTGTGCGCAGGATGTGTTGTGCCAACGAACCCACGAGGGAGAAAGCATAAACATGGCATCATCAACTACCCGGCGCGCCTCGCGCGCCGCCGCCACAACTGACTCAACCGACGACCCGATTTCGACCAAGATTCTGATCATCGGAAGCGGGTTCTCTGGTCTCGGGATGGCCGCACAGCTAAGACGTCGCGGGTACAGCGACTTTCTAATCCTGGAGAAGGCAAGCTCCGTCGGTGGAACCTGGCGCGACAACACCTATCCGGGCTGTGCATGTGACGTCCCGTCGCTGATGTACTCGTACTCATTCGAGAGTCGAGGTAGCTGGTCGAAGGTGTGGTCGTCACAACCAGAAATTGAGCGGTATCTACAAGACGTGGCGGACAAGCGCGGCGTGACACAAAAGATTCATTTCGGTCAGAAGTTGGTTTCCGGATACTGGAGCGAGTCAGAGTCGCGGTGGCACCTGCGTACTGAGTCCGGACGTGAGTACATTGCTCAGTTCGTAGTCTCAGGAGTCGGTGCGCTGCATATCCCCAATTTTCCCGAAATTTCGGGGATTGAGGACTTTAAAGGCGAAGCGTTTCACTCCGCACAGTGGGATCATTCGGTGGATCTGGAGGGCAAGCGTGTCGCCGTGATCGGCACTGGTGCCAGCGCTATCCAGTTTGTGCCGTTCGTGCAGAAGGAGGCCATGTCCCTCAAGGTCTTCCAGCGAACCCCTGCCTGGGTCCTACCCCGCAAGAATTTCACCGTTCCGCCGGCCCTGCGGACTCTTCTGAGCAGACTCCCGATTGCACGTCGTATCGCCAGGTGGTCGGTGTACTGGGGTGCGGAGAGCCTAGCCTTCGGCCTCAACGGTCACTCCAACCTTATGCGGCCAATCGAACGGGTCGCTCGGTGGAACATTGAACGCTCCATCTCTGATCCGGTACTACGCAAGAAACTGACCCCCTCATATCGCATCGGCTGTAAGCGAATTCTGGGGTCAAACGATTATTACCCTGCACTTGCGGCGCCCAACACCACTGTCATCAGCGATCGGATTGAGAGGGTCACCGCTGATTCCATCGTCACCTCAGACGGCGTCGAGCACCCCATTGACGTAATTATTTATGCGACCGGTTTTCACGTGACTGATGGTTTCGATCAGCTCGCCCTGAAAGGTGCCACTGGCGAGGATCTCCCGTCCCACTGGCATCAGACGGGGATTAACACGCACCTGGGCATCACGACCGAGGGTTTTCCCAACCTGTTTTTCCTCCTCGGACCCAACACGGGCCTCGGCCACAACTCAGTGGTGTTCATGATCGAGCAACAGATCAAATACATCATGAAGGCTATCGACACAGTAGAAAGCCGAGGCGCTGAGAAGGTCGACGTACGCCCGTCCGTGCAAGAACGGTTCAACACCGACATCCAGCGGAAGCTGGCCAAGGGAGTGTGGACCAACGGCGGCTGCACGAGTTGGTATCTCGACTCGCAGGGCGTCAACCGGACCGTGTGGCCGGGCTTCACATGGCAGTACTGGCGCGCCACAAAAGATTTCGACCCCGCTGAGTACGACATCGCCTGAGCCCGAACGCACGGAGAGACACGATTCGTAGAAATGATGAGACGACATGAGTAATTCTGACCGGCATGATTACACAGGCAAGGTGGCAGTGATCACCGGTGCCGCGTCAGGGATCGGGCGGTCTTTGGCACTCCAGTTGGCGGAGCGAGGTGCCGCACTGGCACTGTCCGACATTGATGAGATGCACTTGAAGGAGACTGCAGAACTTTGCCGCACCACGTATGGGGCGACGGTAACCGCCGCCGTACTAGACGTTGCGGACCGCAGTGCGTTTCAGGACTATGCCGACGGAGTGCGGTCAGAGTCGGGCCACGTCGACATGGTGTTCAACAACGCCGGCGTGGCCTTGGGCGTCGACGTGGTCGACATGACCTGGGAAGACTTCGACTGGCTCATGGGCATCAACTTTGGCGGAGTCGTTAACGGGTCGAAGGCGTTTCTGCCTCACCTGATCGCGTCCGGGGACGGACATCTCGTTAACACGTCGAGCGTCTTCGGCTTGATCGGAATCCCCAGCCAGAGCGCATACAATGCCGCGAAATTCGGCGTCAGAGGCTTCACCGAGGCGCTCCGACAGGAGATGAAAATCAGTCGATACCCGGTCACAGTGACGTGTGTGCACCCGGGGGGTGTAAAAACCAACATCGTCAACAATGCCCGAGGCGTCTCCGCCATGGGGGCAGACACCGCGACTGTCGCCTCGTTGTTCGACAGGATCGCACGAAGCACCCCGGATAAAGCAGCGGCGACAATCCTCAAAGGTATGGACAAGAAGAAGGCACGAGTGTTGATCGGTGCGGACGCCCGCGGTTTCGACTTCGTGGCACGGGTGATCGGTCCCCGCTACCAGGACATCGCGGCGCCACTGACACGGGCGGGTTACGCGGTCGCACGTAGACAGGGGATCCTCAAGTGACCGTCGAACCCGATGCACGTCCGGCTGCCGCAGCCCGCTCACGCACCTTGACCGTCTCAGAAGTGATCCAGGAAACGAAAGACTCCGTCACCATTTCGTTCGAGATCCCCGATGCCATGGTCGAGGAGTTCAAGCATGTCCCAGGGCAATTCATCACCGTGAAGATCCCATCTGATCGGACCGATCATGTCGCACGATGCTACTCGTTGAGCAGCTCGCCTCACGTCGAGGACTTCCGTCTCGAGATCGGGATCAAGCGGACGGAGAACGGTTACGCATCGAACTGGCTGTGCGACAACGCGATCCCGGGAATGGAGTTGACCGTCCTCCCGCCGTCAGGGCACTTCACGGCTAAGAATCTCGACGTCGATTTTCTTTTCTTTGCAGGAGGAAGTGGGATCACTCCGGTCTTGTCGCTGATTAAGTCGGCCCTTGTGTGCGGCGGGGGCGAAGTCACACTGTTCTACGCGAATCGCGATGCCGAGTCGATCATGTACGAGGGCCAACTGGCGCAGATCACCTCCGAGTTCCCCGAGCGTTTCACGGTCTTCCACTGGTTGGAGTCGGCTATGGGGATTCCGGCACCTGAGGATGTCGAATCCGCCATACGTGAGCACCGCGGTGCACAGATCTACACCTGTGGTCCGGCGCCGTTCATGGATCTGGTGCAGAAGTCGGCGGAGGCCTGCGGTGTCGAGCACTCCTCGGTACATCGAGAAGTCTTTCAGTCACTGACCGGAGATCCGTTCGACATAGCCACGATGCGTCAGCTCAGTGACGACGATGGTGTGGCGACCGCCACAGTCTATCTGAATGGGCAGTCCATCACGACTGAGTGGCCGCGCAACACTCCGTTGCTCGACGTGCTATTGGCCCAAGGTCACAATGCCCCGTACTCCTGCCGAGAAGGGGCCTGCAGCGCGTGCGTATGCAAGCTGGTCGAGGGTGATGTAGAGATGGCACAAAACCACATCCTCGTTGAAGATGACATTGCCGACGGTGAACGGCTTGCGTGTCAGGCACTTCCGCTGACGGATGCAGTCACGGTGAGCTTCGATGACCTCTGAGATAGCGAGCGAGTCGCGAGTGTCGCGGCACCTCGAGGTCCTCTCCTCCGACGGAACCAGGTTATTCGCCCAGGAATTCGGCCCGGGCCGGGATGCTCCACTGCTGGTCTTTAGTCACGGCTGGGCCTGTCAGGGGCGTTTCTGGCGGCCACAGATCGAGCAGTTCGCGGCGACGCATAGGGTAGTGGTCTACGACCAACGCGGACACGGGTGGAGCGACCGGGGCCGGGCACCGTTCTCGGCGAGACTTCTGGCCGATGACTTGGAGGCCGTAGTTCGGGCGGTCGCCACTCCCACCGACAAGGCTGTCGTGGTCGGACACAGCATGGGAGGTATGTCCATCATGAGCTGGGCAGCTGAGTACCCAGCCTCGGTGTCGGAGCTGGCCCGCGGAGTAGTACTGGCAAGCACCGGGCCATCACAGTTGGTGGATCGGTCAACGTTGCTCAAAGTTCCCCGACAGCTACGACCGAGACTTGAACGGGCCTTCGCGGCTAGTCTTGCGGTCGCGGGACCCGAGGTGCGGGACACGCGTTTGTCTCGCCGCCTGATTCGTTACGGAACCCTGGGCCCGGGCGCGACTGTCGAGGTAGTCGATGAGTGCGCCGACATCGTGTTGCGATGCCCACCACAGGTGCGGGGGATGTGGGGTGCCGTTTTGGCGACAATCGACGTCAGCAGGGGGGTTGACTCGCTGACAGTGCCGGCGGCGGTCATCGTGGGCGATGCCGACAGACTGACCCCGGCGGCCCATTCGGTGGATCTCGCAGCGCGACTGGGTCGGCGGGGCGTTCTATTCGAATTCACTCTTCTCGACAAGGTCGGTCACATGTCCAACCTAGAGGCCGTTGGAGACTTCAATTCAGCTGTGGCCAGGTTAGACAGATCCGCCTGAAGCTCGTCTCATTAACCAATGTCACGGCCACGCGGGCGCCACGTGCTCACTGGCGCGACGAGTCGTCCATCCTGATAACGTAGGAGGCCATGTCTGTAGTCCGTCGAATCTCCGCGGCCCCGGTGAAAGTGCAGCGTCGTGTGCGCGACGCACGAAGCACGCGTTGGGACGACCACCGCGCTGTCGTTAAGGCTGAACTCGTCGACGCCGCTATACGCGCGATCGAAAAGTTCGGCGATGCCGTGAGCATGGACGATATTGCGGAAGAGGCAGGTGCGTCGAAACCTAAGCTCTACCGCCATTTCGGTGACAGAGCTGGGCTCTATTCCGCCGTGGCAGCACGTCTGGGTTCGATGATGTGGGAGTCAGCGCAGTCAACTCTGCTCTCCGGACAGGAAGACAGCTCCGTTGACGAGCTGTTCCGTTCAGCGATCTCTGCATACGTATCCTTGGTCGACGACCATCCAGCGGTCGTCCGTTTCCTCATGACGAAACACATGTTCCAGTACTCTGAGTCCGGCGAGGGAGGGCCCGCAGATCAGTTGAGATCGGCAATGGAGATCATTTCTGACGAGTTCGCTCGTGGCCTCCGAGAGGTCGGCGGCGACGAGTCCCTCGTCGCCGTAGCAGTGGCCTCTATCCTAGGGGCTGGTCTATCAGCGACCCAGTGGTGGATCGATCAGGGTCGGCAGAATGGAATGAGCAGGGACTTGTTTGCCGCGCACCTGCGCCAGACCTCGTGGGGGATTATTGACGGCGCTGCGGCCACGGTGGGCGTTCGCTTTCATAGAGACAGGCCCTTCGGAGACCCTGCATTCGCCACTCGCGTCGACCCCGTCTAATCACCTCGCGCGAGTGGTCCGCCCTGTTGTCACGCACGCGGCACGACAGCTCACTCAAACGATGTGTATCCCACAAGTCCTGACTGCGGTGTGTCGAAAGGACCCTGACCCCGGGTGTTGGACACGCTGAATCCCGCAAGATTGGCGGGGGAAGCGAGATGATCGACACCGATGGCAAGGAAGAATTATCCCGACGAGTTCAAACGGGACGCGGTAGAGCTGTACCGAGACACCGAGGGCACAACGATCACGCAGATTGCCGATGAACTCGGCATCTTGTCCATGGCCATGAGAAAGTCCCCACTGGTGGCCAGGCCGAGGTCCCCGCTGGTGGCCAGATAAAAGTCCCCACCCTGTGTTCGTCGTGTCGACCCGGAACTGAAGGCCCAGGCGATGACGGTGAAGGTGCCAACCGATCACCATCACCGCCCGGGAGTTCCATTGAAGTCTGCGAAGGACCGTATGGACATCATTTCTGCTTACCGAGAACTCGGAAGCTGGGCCTTGACCCCGGATGGTGGACACGGGATTTGGATTAGGCAGCTTCTGACAGCGTAGCGAATGTGTGGTGTTTTCGTAGCTGGCCGGGCTGGAATAGGCGCAGCGGGAGTGCCGTCGTCGGAGGTTGTAGCGGACCAGCCAGCGGAACACGTCGCGGCGGCAGGTAGCAGCGTCGGGCCACTGGCTGCGGTCCTGCAGGATCTCGCGTTTGAGGCTGGCGTTGAACGATTCGGCGAGCGCGTTATCGGCACTTGACCCCACCGCGCCCATAGACTGGACAACGCCCAGAGCTGCGCAGAGTATCGCGAAATCCTTTGAAGTGTACTGGGCGCGTTCAATCGGTCGATGCAACACCGGGTTGTTGTACCGAGTGTAGTTGTTCGCCAAAGACTTCGGCGGGGGTCTTCCAGTTGAGGACTTTTCTAGGACGGCTGTTGAGGGTGTAGGCGATAGCCTCGAGGTCCTCCGAGTGAGGTGTGGAGCTGTCTAAGAACCGCTCCTCAACCCGGAGGTCTTCATGTCTCACCGTAATTCACCGTTGTCCCCGACTGGCCGGCTGCGTCTGGCGAGCTTGTCAAGATGTCTGTGTAAGAACGTGACTCCTGGGTTTCGTGTGGTTGCTGTGGGGGACTAGTTGAGGTGGGGTTCGATGCGGTCGGGGTAGGCCAGGGCGAGTTGCCCGAGGGCCTGTTTCCAGTTCGTCACGACTTGCCCCTCGACGAGTCGTCCGGGGGCTTTGCGGGTGGCGGCGGGCTTGCCGCGTTCCTTCTCTCGTTGCCGGGCGCGTTTGTCCTCGATGTCGCAGATGGCCAGCCACAGGAGTTTGCGGACTGCGACGTCGTTGGGGAAGTGGCCGCGGTTCTTGATCACCTTGCGGAGCTGGTAGTTCAGCGACTCGATCGAGTTGGTGGTGTAGATGACCTTGCGGAGCTCGGGAGGAAACGCCAAGAACGGAATGAACCGGTCCCAGGCACGGTCGAAAGCCATTGCTGACGGCGCTCATCGAAATTCCCCAGTGATGCTCATCTGAATTCCCCACCCGTGTGGCTCCGCCAGAGTAGGCGGGCCTCCCGTGATGCTGATGGTCTCTGACCACTCACCAGCAACCTCGGGAGGCCCGCTTTCATGTTGACACGGGAGAACGATGTGGAAGTACATGCACTGCACAACCGGGGGTGGACGATCTCGGCGATCGCCCGCCACACCGGCCACGATAGAAAGACGATCCGGGCCTACCTCAACGGTGAGCGCACCCCGGGCCAGCGCAAGAGGCCGGCGGTTGATCCGTTCGACCCCTACCTCGACTATGTCCGGGCCCGACTCGACGAGGACCCGCATCTGTGGTCACGCACGTTGTGCGATGAACTCGAGGACCTCGGCTACACCCAGTCGTATCAGACCCTGACCCGCCAGATCCGGACTCGCGGTCTGCGACCGAAGTGTGCGGACTGCGCGCAGGTCACCGAACGGGCGAATGCGATCATCGAACACCCGCCGGGTGAAGAGACACAATGGGATTGGGTGGAGTTGCCGAATCCTCCAGCGCAGTGGGGTTGGGGTTCGACCGCATTCCTGCTGGTCGGGTCACTGTCGCATTCGGGGCGGTGGCGTGGCTATCTGGCACCGGATATGACCCGCCCGCAGGTGATCGCCGGTATCGACCGCATCACCCGCCGCTTGGGTGGGGTCACCAAGTCGTGGCGGTTCGACCGGATGGCCACGGTGTGTCACCCGGCAACCGGCGCGTTGACCGCCGAGTTCGCCGGCGTCGCCAAGCATTACGGCGTCTCGGTGGCCGTGTGCCCACCCCGGCGCGGGAACCGCAAGGGTGTGGTGGAGAAGTCCAATCACATTGCCGCGCAACGCTGGTGGCGCACACTTCCTGACGAGCTGACCGTCGAGCAAGCCCAGACCAGTTGCGACACGTTCTGCCGGACCCGCTCGGATGTTCGGGTGCGCCGAACCAAAGATGGGCGCTCGAACGTGGCCACCATCGCCAAACGCGAACCCCTGAGCGCCCCGCCAGCAGCTCCGTACCCGACGACGGTCACCGAGGTGCGGAAAGTGTCTCGCCAGGCGCTGGTGGCATGGAAGGGCAACCAGTACTCGGTGCCCCCGGAGTTGGCGATGAGCGACGTGCACGTCAGTGAGCGTCTCGGTGACGGGCATATCGACATCGCCACCGACTCGGGCATCGTGATCGCCCGCCACCGCCTGGCCACTGCCGGCTCGGGAGCCCAAGTGCGTGACCACGGCCATGTCGTCGCCTTGGACACCCTGGCCCAGGCCGGCGCCTCATCGAGTCGCCGACCGCATCGCCGCAAGGAACGCATCCCACCCGGCCAGACCGCCCGACAAGCTGCAGAAGCGCTGCGCCGCGCAACCGCCCACCCCGCCACACCGACCGAGGCGTCGGTGATCGATCTGAGCGTGTACGAACGCGCCGCACAGAACAGGACCCAACTCCCATGACCAACAAGACCGACGAAACCACCACCACCTCCAATCCGAACAGTGATGCACCGCAGTCACAATCGGCGGTCTCGGTGTATCAGCAGCTACGTGGGCATCTCGCCGCACTCAAACTCGACTCCGCCGCGCAAGCCCTACCGCAGGTGCTGCAGACCGCCGCCGAGCAGGAGTGGACGATGACCTACACCCTCGAGCACCTCCTCGGCATCGAGGTCGATGCCACCGAGGCCCGCCGCCTGGCCGGGCGGCTGCGGTTCGCCTGCCCTGCCCACCCCCGCCACCCTGGACGGGTTTGACTACGACGCCGCCCCCGGAGTCGACCGAGCATTGATCCGCGAACTGGGCACTTGCGCCTACCTCGAATCGGCCACCAACGTGCTGCTCATCGGACCGCCCGGCACCGGCAAAACCCACCTCGCCGTCGGGCTGGCGCATGCCGCGGTGCACGCCGGCTACCGCACGTATGTGACACCGCCGCGGATCTGGCCGCCCGCTGCCACAAAGCCGCCATCGAGGGCCGCTGGGCCACCTGCATGCGATTCTTCGCCGGTCCCACCCTGCTGGTGATCGACGAACTCGGATACCTGCCGCTACCGGCCGAAGCCGCGTCAGCGCTGTTTCAAGTTGTGGCACAACGATATTTGAAGACAAGCATCGTGATCACCACCAACCGGTCAGTCGCCGAATGGGGTGAAGTCCTCGGCGACACCACCGTCGCCGCCGCCATGCTCGACCGACTGCTACACCGCTCCGTCGTGCTCAAACTCGACGGCGATTCCTACCGGCTACGCGACCACCACGCCCGCACCCAAAACCAGCGCACCGCCACCGCACCAACCCGACGGACGCTACAGTAGGAGCCGCCCACGGGTGGGGAATTTCAGTGAGCACACCTGGGGAAGTTTCTTGAGCCCCGTCATTGCCGCACTCGGGTATTTGACGCCCAGTTCCGAGTCACGGAAGGCCTCCCATTCGTGGCGGGCAGTATCGGCGTCGGGGGCGGTGTAGATCGGTTTGATCGCCCGGGCGACGTCTTTGCGGTCCTTGTAGTTCACGAATCGCATTGAGTTGCGGATCAGATGCACCACGCAGGTCTGGACCGTGGCCAGTGGCCAGGTCGCCTCGATTGCCTCGGGGAATCCAGTCAGTCCGTCGCAGCACACGATGAGCACGTCACGCACGCCGCGGTTGGCCAGATTCGCACATACCCCGGCCCAGAACTTCGCGCCTTCCTCGGCCTGAATCCAGATTCCCAGCACATGTTTGACGCCGGTCATGTCCACGCCAATAGCGATGTGGGCGTGTCTGTTTCGGACGTGTGCGCCGTCTTTGACTTTCACCACCAGGGCGTCGAGGTAGATGACGGGATACAACGCTTCCAGCGGCCGGTTCTGCCATTCATCGACCGCATCGAGGACCTCGTCGCAGATCTTGGAGATCGTTTCGTGGGACAGATCGGTGCCGATCGTCGAGGCCAGATGATGCTGGATGTCGCGTAACGTCATGCCGCCGGCATAGAGCGAGATGATCATGTCATCGAGCCCCCCGAGCCGGCGGGAGCCCTTCGGCACCAGACGTGGGGTGAAGGTGCCGGCACGGTCACGAGGGACGTTCAGCTCGACCGGCCCGGCCTCGGACTGCACCGTTTTCGGGCTCGACCCGTTCCGCGAGTTCGGCAACTCCCTCCCGGCCGGGTCGCCCTTCTCATAGCCGAGGTGATCGGTCAGTTCGGCCTTGAGACCGCGTTCGAGGGCGAGTTTGATCAGACCCGGGATCAGGCCGCCGTCGCCAGTGATCTGGACCTGGCCGGTATCGATCTGGGCCAACAGCTCATCGACCATGCCCGAGGCCTGCAGCGCTTCGGCCACCTCCGCAGTCGAACGCGGCTCGGCCAGCTCAGGCAACTGCCGGTCGCCGTTGTCGTGCTGCTTGTCGTCTAGGGCCATGCTCATAGATCTTCCTCTCACTGATGAGCACTTGGACTTACACAGACCATCTGACACCCCCGCTCGCGTGTCGCTCACGCAGCCTTCGCCTCAACCACGAATCGTGCGGCCGCCGTCGCTCAGTCGCTGTCTGGACTGTTGGGCAGGGGAAGGTCGCGGCGCTCTCGGCGTTCTCGGACTCGCACGTGGTCGAGCTGGGCATGAGCACGTGGCGCCCCGAGCTCGTCCAGTCGACTCGCCGCTGATGTCAGAAACGCAGCTTCGCCACACGACGGCTCCAAGACGCTGTCAAGAGGATCACGGACTGCCCAACGAGAGACGAAGTCGGCGAGCGCCGGCGGTGTGAAGAACGCACCACGGGCCTTCCGCAGCGCGAGAGTGTCCTTAACCTCGGTGGCGGCGGTCTGCACAACTCGAGTCACGCTACTGACCCTTCGTGTAGTGCGTCTGCAAGGATCGCGGCAGCACACTCGCTGACAGACGTGCCTCGACTCGACGCTTCCGCCGCGAGTTGCTCGGCGAGCCCGACGGGCACCCGAACCAACACAGCCTTGCGCTCACCGCGCCAGTGGCGCCGACGCTCCGACGCAGACCCCTCATGTTTCGATTGCACCCGAAAGTTGTATCAACTTCCGCCGACACCTTTCGTGAGGCGCGCTCGCAACGAGCAATCTACGCGGCAACCGGTGAGTTCGTTGGCGGAGCGACGGGCTGGGGGGTCCACAACCGTCCATCTCGAATAAGTGCCCACACGACGTCGACGAGACGTCGGGCTAGCTGCACTAACCACGGACGTTAGGTACGGCGTGGCGGGATGACATGACGAAGACCTCCGAGGAAGTGCGAACTGCCTAGGTAAGCACCGCTCAACTCGGAGGTCTTCGTGTCCCACCGCAACGCCCCACTGACCGAACTGGGTCGCCTACGTCTTGCTCGATGTGTCGTGGAGGATGGTTGGTCGATTCGCCGTGCCGCTGAACGCTTTCAGGTCGCCCCGACCACCGCCCAACGCTGGGTCCGCCGCTACCGCGAACACGGGCCGGCCGGGATGGTCGATCGCAGCAGCCGTCCGCATTGCAGCCCCAATCGCATACCGACCCGCACCGAACGACGCATCATCAAAGTCCGCGTCCTACGCCGCTGGGGACCAGCCCGAATCGCCTACCTACTCGGTCTGAACCCTTCCACTGTGCACCGGGTGCTGTCCCGCTACGGCCTGGCCCGTTTGCGCTGGCTGGACCGTCCGACCGGGCGCGTGATCCGCCGTATTACCGCTGATCAGCCGGGTGAGTTGGTGCATGTCGACGTCAAGAAACTGGGCAAGATCCCTGCCGGCGGTGGCTGGCGCAAACTCGGCCGCACCGCCGGACGCCGTAACAGCCGAGCCGACAAGAGCAGCGGCAAGCAGAACAAGTACCGCAACCCCGTGCGCGGCTATCACTTCCTGCACACCGCCATCGATGCCCACTCACGGTTGGCGTACTCGGAGATCCTGACCGATGAACGCAAAGAGACCGCCGCTCAGTTCTGGCTGCGCGCCCAGCAGTGGTTTGCCGAGTGCGGGATCGAGGTGCGGAAAGTGTTGACCGACAACGGTTCCTGCTACAAGTCGCATGTATTCTCCGGTGCGCTCGGGCCATCGATCATCCACCGTCGAACCCGGCCGTATCGGCCGCAAACCAACGGCAAGGTCGAACGGTTTCACCGCACCCTGGCCGACGAATGGGCCTACGACCGGCTCTACACCAGCGATACCGAACGCTGCGCACAGTTCCCGATCTGGCTGCATCACTACAATCACCACCGCGGTCACACAGCACTCGGAGGACAACCACCAGCCAGCCGCGTACCCAACCTCTCGGGTCAGTACAGCTAGCGCGATGAGCGCGTGGACGTGGGAACGTTTCTCGCGTCGTTTGCGCTGGTAGAACTCCCGAGATGGGCCGTCGCGTTGGGAGCTGTTAAGCGCGGCCATGTAGAACACCTTCCGTAGCCCTCGGTGGTAGCGCTGGGGTCTGCGCAAGGTGCCACGACGGTTTCCGGAGTCGTGCGGTACTGGAGCAAGACCGGCGTAGGCGGCGAGTTTGGCGGCCGAGCCGAACGAAGTGAGGTCGCCACCGGTGATCGCGACTACTTCGGCGCCGCTTCGGGTGCCGATGCCTGGCACGGATTCGAGAATCCGTGCGTGACGGTGGCGGCGGAACACCTCGGTGATCTTTGTCCAGCTCGGCAATCTGACGAGTGAGCGCCATCAGGGAGGCCGCTGCCTGCTGCAGCAGCAGTGCCGTGGTCGCCTCGCCAGGCAGGGTGACGGTCTGCGCGGCCACCGCGACACGCGCCTTGGTGATCATCTTCGGGATCGTCGGGCGGCGGACGCCGTGACCGCGGAGGTGATCGTAAATCTCCTCGTCGGAGGCCACAGCGATCGCCGCCGGTGTGGCGAAGCGGGTGAGGAACGCCAGACCGGTCAGTGTCGAGTAGTCGAAACACCGTTCTAGTGCAGGGAAGATGCGGGTCAGTAGACCGCGCAGGCGGTTGATGCCTCGGGTACGTTCAGCGACGAGCTCGTTGCGATGTCCGGTCAGCAGATCGAGTTCGATCGCGACGTCGTCGGGCACGGTAATCGTCGCGAGATCGCCACGTAGGCGGACTGTCTGGGCGATCACGACCGCGTCGCGGGCATCGGTCTTACCTTCGCCGGCGAAGGCGCCGGTCATGCTGTGCACGACCCGGCCGGGCACATAGCGGATGTGCTGGCGCCGTGCGGCCAGCACACCCCGCAGCAGCGCGGACTCCGGTGCAGTCATGTCGATCGCCCACACCACCAATTTCATGTCAGCGACCCGGTCTACGAGCGCTTCGATCGCCGGCTGATCGTTGGGAAGCCGCCGAGACCACAGCACCGTTCCCGCCTCGTCGACCGCGGCGGCGTGGTGCTCATGTCGACCGACATCGATTCCTACCCAGACGGTTTCGTCCATACTGCCCCTTCCGTATGCGTCTGGCTCGTCAGGGTGGTTTCGCCGGCACACCTTTACACAGCGACACGCTCGCGAACACATCTCAATCAGCGGCCGAAACAACCCGTCACGGCCCAGGGTGGCCTTCCCCGCCGAGCCACCAAGGGCAACAGGTAATTGTCGAGCCACGCCCCGAACCGCGGACGAGCGTCCGAGGCGACCGCCCCGGACGTACTCCAACGTAAAGGTGATTGTGCGGGAGCGACGCGGGTTCGGTAGGGCTTGGTGTCGCGGCAGCTCTAGTAGTTGCAGTTTTTGTCCGCCATGCTCTTCACATGGCTTTTCACCTGGGGAGATTGGCTTAGGTTTGTGCTAATGCCTCTCATCATTGCCGGAGTTACCGCGATTGTTGCGACCCGGAACGCCAAAAAGACACCGCACGAACGTTTGAAGAATCTGGTTGATATTCACAAGAACATGCCTGCAGATCTAGATTCGAGAAATGCTCCGTCGCCGACCGCAGCGCTTGCGGGTTGGCGAACCGCTGTTCGAGATCGGTGCGTTCCTTGATCGTGGCGCGGACCTGCTTGAGCAGTCGCTGCAACTCTTCGGCGTCTTCGGCCATGCGATCCCCTCCACTGCGCCCGATCAGGTCAACTGTTCCGGGGCGATGATGCCCCCCCGGGTGTGACAGTGCGACCCGCATTGCAGCGCCCCTCGACCCCGCGATTTTAGTGCGCCGTGGCCCTCACACTGCTCACTCCGAACGGCAGTGACGGGCGGCGGCTGGCCGGTACGGTTCCGGCATGGCAGCCCAACGTCGACGCCCAGTGCCGAGATGAGCAAGGCCCGTCGCTCACCGTGGCTTGACGACCGCGCGGCCCTGCTCGTCAAACTGCTCGCTGACCGACACGGACTGACCGTCAGCGAGGACGTCGCCCGCCAGGACATCTCCGACGACGTGGACCACGTAGCTCGCCTCATGCGCATCGGCCGCCAAGCTGCCAAGGTCTACCTGACCGACGACGCGATCATCACCACCCCCGACCGGATCGCCGCGGCAGTCGCCGAGCACCAGGGCGCCAGCATCGTCGCGGCCGCGGGCCGAGAAGGTATCGCCGACGTCGGCCGCCCGGGCCTCGTCGACCTCGATACCGAACGCCGCCGGCGCCGCTGACACCGAACTGCTCGACGAATGCACCAGGAGCTGCCGTGACCACTGAACCGATCGATCTGGACGCCTTCACCGGGTGGGTGCCGTTCGCCACGCTGCCCACCGCCGACGTCCCCACCGAGCCCGGCGTCTACGTCATCGTGCGACCGACCGACGATCCCCCCGCATTCCTCGACGCCTCCCCCGCCGGCCACTTCAAGGGCAAAGACCCCACCGAGCCCGTCGCCGATCTGCAGGCGCTGTGGGTGCCCGGCACCCGCATCGTCTACATCGGTAAGGCCAATGCGGCTAGCGCCGGACGCCGCGGGCTGCGTAAACGGCTCGACGAATTCCGCCGGTTCGGCGCCGGTGAACCGGTCGGCCACTCCGGGGGCCGACGGATATGGCAGCTGGCCGACCACGCCGGCCTCCTCGTCGGATGGCGCGTCACCGACGACGCCGAGGCGGCCGCGACCGAAACAGACATGATCGTCCGGTTCCGCGCCCACCACGGAATGCGCCCATTCGCCAACATGCGCAACTGAATTCGATGACCCGGGGCCGATGACCGAATCGCCTCAAGGCTCCTGCGTGTCGAACTGCTCAACCCCGACGAACGCCGCGAGGTCCGTCACATCCCGATGCACGTCGAACGCACGCAGCAGCCCGATGTAGTGCTGCTTGTCCAGATCCCAGTCGTACTGCTCCACGGTGGGGTCTTGGGCCGCGGCGAACACGAGATCAGCGAGAAGCCTTGTTGTGCGGCCGTTTCCGTCAACGAAGGGGTGTATGCGAACCGTCTCGGCATGGACCGCGATCCCCAACTGGCGGGGAGTCCAGTCGTCGGTGTGCTCCCACCGCCAGGCAATGGAGTCGAGCGTGTTGCGCAACTCGACGGCGATGAGTTCGGGAGCGACCCCGATGTTGAGTTCGAGCTGACGCGCCCGCCCCACTGCCAGATCGGCCCGAATAACTGCGTGTGGAGATCACGGATGAAGTAGTCGCCGAGAAGCTCGTCGAGCGGCAACGAACCGTCCAATCAGGGAGGGACTGTCTCGATAACGTGTGTAGCTGCGGTCTCGGGTCGGGGTAGCTAGTGTTGTGCAGCTGGTGTCCGTACGAGGATGCCATCCAAAGTCGGGCAGATTCTGATTTGGCAGCCGAGTCGGGATGTGTGGTCTACGCCATCACAGAATTCCAGCATTGACACCTCTTGGTCGCTGCTGGGCGGCAGTTTGTCCAACCAGTCTGCATCGACGTGCACCTGGCATGTCGCGCATGCGCACTCCCCGCCGCAGTCCCCGTCGATGCCTGGCACGTTGTTATTGACGGCGATTTCCATCAGTGACATGCCGTCTTCGGCGTCAACGCAGCGGCTCGTACCGGTGTAGTCGATGTAGGTGATCTTCGGCATTTCGATTCCTTTATCAGTGGGTTAGAGGGAGGTTGGGGATGTTGCGCGGGTGGGGGCTTTGACCGCCGCCGCAAGGGCTGTGAGGGGGAGGCTCTCGTCGGCGAGTTGCGTCGGGTCTACCTCTGCGCGTTCGGCGATAAGGGTTTTCGACGCCATGAATTCGCGCGGCCGGTTGATTGCATCGACGGCCAGCAGTTTCCCGGCGCGCAGGTAGAAGGCTGCAAACGATGCTGAGGCCGGATCACCCCGGATGATCACGTCGTCGTAGCCTTCGTTGACGCCGGCCGTCTGTAGTTTGATGTTGTACTGGTCTGACCAGAACCAGGGGACTTGACGGAACGGCTCGTCTCTGCCGAGGATCGCTGCGGCGGCCGTTTTGGCCTGTTCGATGGCGTTGTGCACCGACTCGAGGTGAATTGGTCGGCCGTATATGGGGCTCGGGTACTGGGTGCAGTCACCAGCTGCGTAGATGCTAGGTGCGCTTGTCTGGCAACTGTGCGCCAGCCTGGCCGGCACCGACCACCACAACGGCTTCGGTCACGCAGGTGTGGATCATCAGGCGTTGATGCGCACGGGCAGCGATTCGTAGCCCTTGACGAACGGTGAGAGCACGCGGGTCGGTTCTTGAAGAACTTGGATCTGCAGTGGGTCCGGCCACCGTTTGAGGATTTCTTCCCACAGGATGTTGAGCTGTAGTTCGGCGAGTCTGTTGCCGACGCAGCGGTGGATGCCGAACCCGAAGGACAAGTGCTGGCGGGGCTTGGCGCGATCGATGATGAATGTGTCGGGATTGTCGATGGCCTCGGGGTCCCGGTTGCCGGACACGTACCACATCACGACTTTGTCGCCCTGGCGGATGTGCTTGCCGCCGAACTCGATGTCTTCCAGTGCGGTACGACGCATGTGCGAAAGAGGTGTTTGCCACCGGATGATCTCCGACACCATAGAGCTGATCAACGCCGGGTTGGCGGACAGTTTGCGGTATTCGTCGGGAAATTCGTTCAGGGCCAACACACCGCCCGTCATCGAGTTGCGGGTGGTGTCGTTGCCGCCGACGATCAGCAGCACGACGTTTCCCAGATATTCCTCGGGCGCCATGTGTCGTGTTGACTCCGAATGGGCCATCATCGAGATGAGATCGTTCTTGGGTTCGGCATTCACGCGCTGGTTCCACAGCTCGGTGAAATACGTCGCGCACTCCATCAGCTCGGCCATGCGCTGTTCTTCAGAATCGATGATCCCGCCACCGGGCAACGCCGTGGTGACGTCCGACCAGCGCGTCAACTTGGCGCGGTCGTCCCAGGGAAAATCGAACAGCGTCGCCAGCATCTTGGTGGTCAAGTCGATCGACACCCGATGCACCCAGTCGAACTCTTCATTGATCGGCAATCCGTCGAGGAGGTCCGCGGTGCGCTGGCGAATCACCGATTCCATGGTGGCAAGGTTTTCGGGCGCCACGATGGGGCTCACGGTCTTTCGCTGGACATCGTGTTTCGGTGGATCCATGGCGATGAACATGGGAAGCGATGCTGCGGCGTTGTCGTCCATGATGGTGATGCCGCCACTTTTAGCCTCCGACGAGAACACCTTCGGGTTGGTCTCGACTGCCATGATGTCGCGGTACTTGGTCACCGACCAGTAGGGGCCGAACATGCTGCTCTTGCAGTAGTGAACCGGATCCTCTTCGCGCAGGCGTTTGAAATAGGGATGCCAGGTGTTGTCCCGGAACAGCACGGGATTGCTCACATCGATGTCCTCCAAGGCCATCCCGTACGCTGCGTTCGTCGCGTCGCTGGCGGCAACCGTCATTTCGGTCATGTTGGTCCCTTCTCAACCTGGTGCTCTACAGAAAAATGGGCGCATGAGCGGAAACATATCTCGCCCCAACCGTTTTGCGCGCCGAGCCGTTCCACCTCGACGTGCACCCCGCGCGGCCTAATGTGACCCTCAACACGATCAAGAGTGATAGGTGGCGAGGCCGACGACAAGTGGCCCGCGGGCCACGTCATGACCCCTGCGGGCCACGTCTGGAAGAGGCCGGATGCGGACGTGAGCCGCACCGGACGTTCGAGCTACCGCCGATCGGCGAAGTTCCTGCCGGGCAATCCGGTGCACACGCAGACGGGCTGGAGCCGATTCGTCATGCTGCGCCGGACGTTGCGAATCGAGATTGCGATGGTGACTGCCGCCCCTTTCGTTCCCATGATCGATCACGCCAGCGTGGGCCAGTGGGCTGCGTGCCGTTGGCGGCGCCGACAACTGGCCGACGAGGCCCGCGGAAAGTTGTCCGGACTACCAGCGCGGAGCGGGGGGCGGGTCTGGTTGCGGCGCGGTGATGAGCGGAACACGGAAGGTCGCGACGAGCCCACCACCAGCGCGAGCGGCGAAATTCACCCGACCGCCCATTGCGTCGGTGATCTGCTGCACAATCCACAGTCCCAGACCGGCGGTGCCGCGCTGACCGCCGGCACTGACGTACTTTGCTGTCAGCTCTCCCAGATCCTCGTCGGGGATTCCGGGGCCACGGTCGGCGACGGCGATGACGAGGTCGTTGCCGTGTCGACTGCACGTGACGTCGACCGGGGCGCCGCGGCCGTGGCGGGCCGCGTTTTCGAGCAGGTTGGTCAGCACCCGACGCAATCCCTGGGCGTTGATCGCGACAGCACTCAGGTCGGCGGTCATCGCAAGCTGTAGGCGTGGCGCAGTGAGGCCTACCGCATCGGCTGCTGCGGTGACGATATCCGCGACGTCGACTTGGCGTACCCTGCCCCCAGAAAAGGTGGGGCGTCGGCTCAGCGCGACGTCGGAGAGTGCGTCGAGCATGTCGACGACATGGCGGGTGTGCCGGCTGGCCAGCTGCAGGCTGGTGCTGCGGTCGGCGTCCGTCATCGGTGAGATGCCGGCCAGTGCATCGAGCAGTGCCTCCAGCGAGGCGATGGGGGTGCGGAACTCGTGCACCAGCACCTGCAGCCCGTCCTGTTGGGACTGGTAAGAGGTGAGCAGCCGTGAGCGCAGATCGCGTTCCTCCTCGGCCGCGGCGTGCTGGGTCTCGGCTTCGACCAGAGCGCGCAGTCTGGAGCGGTGTTCGCGCTCCGCCAAAGTGGACAGGCCCGCGGTGAGAACCGCCGCGAACAACAGATACAGCGCCCACCAGCTGGCCTGGGCCCAAGGGCTGAGCGCCGTTGCTGGCGTCGATGAAGAGGGCACGATCACAGCGGTGTACGCCAGACCCAAAAGCGTCGATAACAGCAGAGTCTCGATGAATGACAGCCGGGCCGCCGATGCGATAACGACCAGGGGAAGTACCGCCACCACCGGGCTATGCGGTCCACCGGTGACGGCGATCCAGGCAAGGGTGATGGCACTGTCAGCCAGGGCGACCGCCCAGGAGTACCGGGTGCGGCGCGCCTCGAATTTCGGGTTGGCCAGCAGCACCATTGCGTACACCGTCGCCGCAATCAGAATGCCCACAGCCGCGGGCACGTGCTGGCGAACCCAGGCGGGTCCCACAAGCACCAGCACCCCGACTGACGCCACTACCGCCATCCGGACTGCCACCACAACGCGGGCCAGTCCGTATTCGTCACCGTCGACAAATGCGGTGACCCGGTTATGCAGTCTCATCGACCTTATCCTGGGGTGCGGCTAACATCGTGACAATGAAGCCTAGCGGCAGCCGGAAGGGGATCGTCGTGGCTATCGTCGATGACCACGAACTGTTTGCGCAGGGACTAGCCTTGCTGCTCACCCGCGAATGGGGGGACGTCTTCACCGTGGGGGGCCAAACCAGCTATGTCGAGGAGGCGGCCGACCTCGTCGCGGACTGCGCCGCTGACGTCGCGATCGTTGATCTGACCATGCCCCCGCTGGGAGGACTGGCTGCGATCCGCCACATCAAGGGCCGTAGCCCCACGACCCGGATCCTCGCGCTGTCGGGCACCGATGATCTCGACCTGGCCGAAGAAGCGTTGCGTGCCGGAGCCGACGGCTTCCTGCCCAAGACCGCACGGCCCGAAGCGCTGGCAGGTCCTCTGTGGACGATCGCCGAAGGCATGCGGGTTGTCGATGGCGCCGTCCTCGATGACCTCCTGACCCAGACCCGCCGACCCCCAAGTGAAGTGCTAGAGCATTTGTCCGATCAGGACCTGAAGTTGTGGACGTTGCTGGCGGCAGGGCTGGAGAACGCGGAGATGGCCGACCGATTGCTGGTCTCGGAACGAACCGCCAAGCGCATGGTGGCCACGCTGCTAAATAAGCTTGGCGTAAGTAACCGGATCAGCGCTGCTGCCTTGGCGGGCAAGTTCGGGTTGCTAGACATCAGCGATGTCCAGGCTCGGCGCCTGGCCCGTTCGCCCTAACTTTAGTTGCGTTAGTGAGCGACGCGAATCTGGTCGCATGCAGCTGACTCTGGAAGCCAAATAGCGTGACGCCGCCATTGCTGCGGCTCAAGGCCAGCGGGATCGGCGAGAGTCTTCCGTATCTGTGACACCTGCCTGCCAGTCGCGCAGCACTCCCCCGGGCGGCGGGGACCCTCTCCCTGCCTGCTTGGCCCTGGCGTCGCCCGTGCGGCGGCGCCGTGCAAGGCTGCGCGAGGCGTGCTCGATCTGCGTGGCACTCGTGGGCCACTGATGGCACGGGTGGCCCTGGTGTGTGCGCCACGTCGTTGTGATGATGGGCACACAACATTCAACATGTGAGGAATCAATAGTGAAGACGAAGGCTGCGGTTCTGTGGGGCCAGAACGAGAAGTGGCAGGTGGAGCAGATCGACTTGGATCCGCCCGGTGAGGGCGAGGTGCTCGTCAAGTTGGCCGCCAGCGGTCTATGCCATTCCGACGAGCACCTCGTTACTGGCGACCTTCCCTTTCCATACCCTCTGGTGGGCGGGCATGAGGGCGCTGGCGTTGTCGAAGCGGTGGGACCCAATGTCGCCGATATCGCCGAGGGCGATCATGTCGTGATGATGTTCTTGCCCGCTTGCGGGCGATGCTCCTACTGTGCCCGCGGCATCGGGAACCTCTGCGACTCCGGCGCCGCGGTGATGCTGGGACCGCAACTCGACGGAACCTACCGTTTTCACGCGCGGGGCGAAGACGTCGGTCAAATGTGTTTGCTCGGAACGTTTTCGGAGTACACCGTCGTTCCTGCCGCGTCGGTGGTCAAGATCGATGACGATATTCCCCTGCATACCGCTGCATTGGTGGGGTGCGGGGTAACCACCGGTTTCGGCAGTGCAGTGCGTACCGGCGAGGTGCGGGCGGGAGACGCCGTCGTGGTCATCGGGGCCGGCGGCATCGGCATGAACGCGATCCAGGGAGCGCGCATCGCCGGTGCCCGCATGATTATGGTGGTGGACCCTGTTGAGTTCAAGCGCGCCAAGTCTTATGAGTTCGGTGCCACGCATACCGCCTCATCGATCGATGAGGCGTGGAACGCGATCAGCGACTTGACCCGCGGCAGGCTTGCCGATGTCTGCATCGTCACCACCGGTGTCGCTGAGGGCGCCGAGGTGGGCCCAGAACTGAGTCTCATCGGTAAGCGGGGTCGTGTCGTGGTCACCGCGATCGGACACCCGGAGGAAACCACTATCACGACAAACCTTCTTGAGCTGACTTTGTATGAAAAGCAGATCCGTGGATCGCTATTCGGCTCATCCAACGGCCAGCACGATATTCCGCGGTTGCTGGAGCTCTACGCTCTCGGCCAATTGAAGCTCGATGAGCTCATTACCACCGAGTACGACCTGGAGGACATCAATCAGGGTTATGAGGACATGCGGTCGGGCAGAAATATCCGCGGCGTCATCCGCTATTGAGTGGGCCTTCGGACGGTCACCTAGCCGTTCGCGAGACGAGGATTCGGGAATGGTTCGCGCGCTGAGCCCGGGAAACGTAGCGGCTCCAGGAGACTCGTGCGCAACACATGGACACCGCTGGCGAAGAGTCGGTGACCAAGACCTGCCGTATCGACGTCTTTTTCCGGGGAACGTAGTCGGACAATCCCGGCCGTGACCATGTTAGACCCGAGGCCGGTGAGTCATCACCGGACACTGCACAGAGCGCCCACCTACAACAAACATGCAGGCAAACAAAGGAATTGTGATGACCACGCTATCAATCGACATACCTGAGACGCTGCAAACGTTTTTGCGTGGTGCGTCGGCGAGCATCGTCATCGGGGCGGACAAGCTTGGGGCCGCCGACGGAGCCGAGGCTGTGACCACCGATCCGGCGACCGGCGCCGTATTGGCCACCATCGCAGCGGGTGGTCCGATCGACGTGGCGCGGGCGGTCGACGCGGCGAGCGAGGCATTTGAACACTGGCGTCGCCTGAGCCCGGCCGCCCGCGGCCGGATACTGCTCGACGTCGCCGACGCGATCGAGGCGCATGCCGAGGAACTCGCCACTCTCGAGACGCTCGACAACGGCAAACCGCTGACGGAATCGTTGTACATCGATATCGGATTGGTCAGTCAAATCTGGCGCTACTTCGGTGGCTGGACAACCAAACTTGGCGGCCAGACCCTGCCCGTCTCACCACCGGTGGGCGAGGCACTGGTGTATACGCAACGGGAACCGCTGGGCGTCATCGGCGCGATCGCGCCGTGGAACTTTCCGCTGCTGATCGCGTCGTGGAAGGTGGCGCCCGCCCTGGCCGCCGGCAACACGGTCGTGCTCAAGCCGTCAGAGCACACCTCGCTGACCGCATTGCGGCTGATCGAGATCGCTCTCGAGGCAGGACTACCTCCGGGTGTGCTCAACATGGTCACCGGGCTCGGTTCTTCCGCCGGCCAGGCCCTCATCGAAGACCCCCGGGTGGCCAAAGTGTCGTTCACCGGCTCGACGGAAACCGGTCGCCGGATAATCACCGCCAGCGCACCCAGCATCAAGAAACTCACCCTGGAACTGGGTGGCAAATCAGCCAACATTGTCTTCCCGGATGCCGACCTCAAAGCCGCGGCCCAGGGGGCACTGGCCGCCATCTTCCTCAACCAAGGGCAGGTGTGTTGTGCAGGGTCGCGCCTGTTCGTTCACCGCGACGTGCGTGACGAACTGCTCGCCGAGCTGGAGACCGCGACCCGGGCGATCGAGCTCGGTCACGGCCTCGATGACAGCACCGAGATGGGGCCCCTGGTCTCAGCCACCCAGCGCGACCGCGTTGAAGGTTTCCTGCGCGCCGGCACCCAGGAAGGCGCCACCCTGCTCTGCGGCGGCCAGCGACCCGGCGGCGCACTGAGTCACGGCCACTTCTTGACGCCGGCCATGTTCACCGACGTCGACGACGCCATGACGATCGCCACCGAGGAGATCTTCGGGCCGGTGCTGTCGGTGTTGACCTTCGACGACGAAGCCGAGGCGGTGCGCCGGGCCAATGCCAGCGCGTACGGACTGGCAGCGGGGGTGTGGACCGACGACCTCAAACGCGCGCACCGAGTGGCCAGGGAGCTTCAGGCTGGCACTGTGTGGGTCAACTTGTACAACGTCTTGGACCCCGCGGCACCGTTCGGTGGCTACAAGGCGTCCGGATACGGGCGCGATCTTGGCGAGGAGTCCCTGCTCGGCTTTACCCAAACCAAGTCCGTGTGGATCGGCTTGGACTAGCCCGGATCTTCCAGCTTTGGCGATCAACGACACGAAAGGATCACCGCCATGGGCGTTTTCACTGACGAGGCAGAGGTGCACAAATACATCGGCGGGGTGTTCGAGAAGGGCCTAGCAGATCCCGACATCGGGCCCAAGCTGTCCGCCTCGGGTGTTGTGCTGCAAATCAACTACACCGATCCCGAGGCGATTGTGACGGTGGACCTTCCCAACGCGACAGTGCTCGCCGGCGCCACCGACATCACACCCGATGTCGAGTTGTTCATGTCGGCAGACACCGGCAACCGATTCTGGCAGGGCAAAGTGAACCTGTCGCTGGCCATGGCCAAGGGACAGGTCCGCGCCAAGGGCCCGGTGCAGAAAGTCATCAAGCTCGTCCCCACCGCCAAACTGCTCTTTCCCACCTACACCGCGATGCTGGCCGCCGACGGCCGCAGCGACCTCGAACTGTGAACGTCGACATGGCTTGTGGCGGGCGGAATCGCTGATGCACTCCACCATGCAGGCCGCTCCGCTGTCGGTCGCCTCGATCCTGGCGCATGCTAGCGGCGTACACGGCGCCAAGCAGGTGATCAGCGCCACCGAACAGGGCCTTCGCGCTGCAAACTACCTGCAGATCGGCCAGCGGTCGGCCCAACTGGCCTTGGGCGCTGCGACGTCTCGGTGTGACCGGCGACGACCGCGTCGCCACGTTCCAGTGGAACAACCAGGAACACCTGGAAGCCTATTGCGTGGTACCCGCCATGGGTGCTGTCCTGCACACGATCAATATCCGACTCTCGGCCGATCAAATCCGCTACGTGGTCAACCACGCCGAAGACACGGTCATCATCGTCGACGCGTCCCTGACGCCACTGCTGGCCCCGCTGTTGGCGGATGCGCCCTCGGTGCGGGCGGTGGTGGTCACTGGCGGCGGCGATGCTGTCGAGCTGCTGCGCGGCAACGGGCCCGAAGTAGCCCATTACGACGAGCTGCTCGCCGCTGAGGGTGACGAGTTCCCTTGGCCTACAGTCGAAGAAACCTCCGCAGCGGCAATGTGTTACACCAGCGGCACCACCGGCGACCCCAAAGGGGTGGTGTACAGCCACCGATCCTTATACCTGCATTCGATGGCCGCATGCACCACAAACGGGCTGGGCGTCGGCGAGGGCGATCGCGTCTTCCCGATCGTGCCGATGTTCCACGCCAACGCATGAGGGCTGCCCTACGCAGCGCTGATGGCAGGGGCCGACCTGCTGATGCCCGACCGATTCCTGCAGGCCGACGCGATCAGCCGGATGGTGCACGAGCAGCGCCCGACCATAGCGGGCGCCGTACCGACAATCTGGAATGACGTCCTCTCCCATACGGGACGCGTCGGCACCTGCGACTTCTCATCGCTGCGGCTGGTGGTCTGTGGCGGCTCCGCGGTGCCGCGCGCCTTGATAGAGGCATTCGAGGAGCGCCTGGGCGTCACGGTGTTGCAGGCCTGGGGAATGACCGAAACCTCGCCGCTGGCCGCCATCGCACGCCCGTCGGCAACGGCACCGCCCGAGCGGGCACAGGAGATGCGAACGACCCAAGGCCGCCCCGTGTGCGGAGTCCAGATGCGTCTCGTCGCCGATGACGGTTCAGTGCTGCCGCACGACGGTCAAGCGGTGGGGGAACTGGAAGTCCGCGGGCCCTGGGTAACAGGCGCGTACTACCAGGGTGCCGACGACGACAAATTCCACGACGGCTGGTTGCGCACTGGGGATGTCGGGCGCATCGACGCCGACGGCTTTCTGACTTTGACCGACCGTGCCAAGGATGTCATCAAATCCGGCGGCGAATGGATTTCATCGGTGCAACTAGAGAACATCCTGACCGGGCACCCAGCCGTGTTCGAGGCGGCGGTAATCGGCGTGCCCGACCCAAAATGGCAGGAACGCCCCCTCGCTGCGGTCGTGCTGCAGGATGGACTCCACATTGCGCCCCAAGAGATCAAATCCTGGCTGGCCCAACAGGTTCCACGATGGTGGCTTCCCGAACAGTGGACGTTCATCGAGCAGATTCCCCGCACCAGTGTAGGGAAGTTCGACAAGAAGCTGCTGCGCGCCTACCATGCGGACGGCAAGCTCAGCATCACCACGGTGCGGTGACTGCTAACTGCAGCGTTGACGCGCGACCATTTTCGTCCCCCTTTGCAGGATGACTACGATGATCTGGCAATTGCGCAGCATCCATCGCCGTTAGGCCGCTGACACAGCCACGCACGGCGATCACCGCGTCAGCGACAGCGACGCGCCGTCAACATCGCCTGATCGTTGGCGGGGCTGTGGATGCGACCGTCGACGCCGGAGAGATCCCGCCGGCCCGGCACCGGCGCCGGCTGCTGACACCGCGGCGCCAGACCCCGGTGTGATCCCGATCGAGCACGCCTCACCGTGACCGACGGCGCGCATCCGCTGTCGCCCGCCCCGACCAAGCGAAAGGACCGACCGTGATGGCCACCGGCAGGGGGCTGTCCCCGGCAAGACCTCTGCCGGGCCCGCGCCGTCGAGCCGGCCGTACGCCACCAGCAGCGCCGAACTCAACCACCCCTATGTGCCAGGTGAGTCGGCCGCCGATCAGAAGCAGGCGGCCGAAGGGTGGCGCTGGATTCTGCTGACTGCGGCGGCGGTAGCCGGCGTCCTGGGCTACACGAAGGTCTGGCCCGCCGCCCAACAGTTCCTGATCCGGCCGTCCCCGGCTCGCGACTACCTGCTGCCTGCGTCACCAGACCCGGTGTACGTCATCGCCGGAGCAGGTGTCGGCTGGTTCTGGGTCCTGTTCATCGCCGCCCCGATCGCCCTCGCGACCCTGGCCGCGCTGTGGTGGGCGGCGCTGAGCTTGACGAACCGCCGGGCGCGCTCCGGGCACATGGGACAGAAGCAGGGGTGCTTCGACGACGAGGGGCCGTCGCGACGTCGACACCCCCGGATGCCAGTGGCGCCCGGGGGTGTTGAGGTCTGGGGTTTGGTGTCGGGAACTACGGGATTTGGACGTAGTAGGAGACGCCTTTGTTCAGGTTGGGGTGGGTGGTGAAGGACATGAGGTTGATGCCCTCTCCGACTCCGCGAAGGTTCACGCGGACCGGTGCTTGCGGTCGCGGGCCGAGGTCCATCGGTATGATTTTCTCGCGGTACTGGATGCCTGACCAGTAACCGATCGCGACGTTGATTTTGCAGGAGGGGTTGCGTCCCCAGGCGGGTTGGTTGCCGGTGAATCCGCGTGAGGTGAGGGAGATGGTGGCCTGGCCTCGTTTGGCGGGGTTGGTGTCGATTCCGACGTGGATGGCTCCGTGGCAGAAGGCGTTGTTTCCCATGACCCAGATGTCGTCTCCGAGGACGCCGAGTCGTGGTGCCGGGGCTGCCGATGCCGTCAAGGGAACTGCCAGTAGCAGTGTCGACAGTGCGGCGACGGTGACCAGAGCCCGAGTGGTGATCGTCTTCATTGTCATGTGTCGCCACACTACTGTAGGTGCCCGACGTCGATGGTCTTGCGAGCAGCAACTTGCGCGGGTGCTGTGACCCTTTGCGCTGTAACCTTTTTGGATCACGCCGTGATTGTGCTTGTGTCCGAGCTGTCTGGCGGTTGTCGAGCGGCATTACTCGGATGGGTGGGGATTGGAAACGGGTCTATTGGGGAGGCAGGGGGATTCGACGGTATGGGTACATCTGAGGTCCGATGTGTTGTTCCTGCGGCGGAGGTCGGCCATACGACGGTGTTTGAGTTTCCTTATCGGACCGGCGGAACCGTGGTGAGGTCCACGTTGCGTATTCGCTGGGAAGACGACCAGTCGGCGGGGCTGTGCACGGCGTGGTGGGCGTCGTTCAGTCGCCCGCCGTGGCGACTCGACGGCGATCTTCCGGGGCTGGTTCCGGTGGAGGCCTTAGCGGAAACTGTGGCCGGCGAGCATCGAGCGGCAGAGGAACCGACGGGATTACTCAACCGGCTGAGGACGCGGGTCTGAGTCGAGATCTGACAGGTCTAGCGGTCGATGTAGAGGCGTGCTGCGTGGCGTTTGGCGGCGGCTTGGTGTTCTTCGGCAGCGCGGAGCGTGTCGCGGAGCGATGCGAGGGCTTCGGTGATGCTAGCGATCGCTTCGGCGGGCGTGGTCGGTGCGCCGAGGTGTCGACGGCAAGATCGTCGCGTTGGGCGAGGTCACGGTAATCGCGCTCGATGTCGAGCGCCTGGCGTTGCAGAGCGATGATGGGGTCGTAGAGCTGGTCGATAGCCTGATCGAGCGTGTTCCCGGGGTCGTTCACGACATTCTCTCCTTCGTCCAGGTATGCATTGCCACAGTCAGTTAGGTGCGATAGGCGTGGGCACGGTGGTCGATTCTGACGACAACGATGGTGTGGTTCGGGTCGTCGATGCGGAGCAGGACGCGGTAGTCGCCGCGTCGGGCGCTGTGGAGGCCGGCGAGGTCGTTGCGCAGCGGCTTGCTGAGCCGGTGCGGGTTACCAGCGAGAGGTCCGGAGATGAATTCGATGACGGCGTGGACGATCCGGGATGGAAGGCGTTGAAGGTCGCGGCGAGCTGGGGATGCGACCTCGACCCGGTACGGGGCGGGCGAGTCTGTCGGAGCGTCGCTCATTTCGGCGGCATGCCGTGTTCGGCGCGCAGGTCGTCGATGGAGACGGTGTGGCCGGCGGCGTACTCGGCGTCGGCGGTAGCGACGTCGTCGCGGACACCGGCACGTGAGAGCCAGTAGATCGTCTCGTGCAGCGATTCGAGATCGTCGGCCGACATCAGTACCGCGGCGGGTTTGCCGTGCTTGGTGATCGTGATGATGTCGTGCGTGGTTTCGGCGCTGTCGACCAGCGCGGAGAGCTTGTCCTTGGCTTCACCCAGTGGCACTGTCGTCATGCCGTCCAGTGTAGCCGTTAAACTGGCCTGGCGATAGCCAGACTTTTAGACGATAATAGTAATTATGACATTTCCGCAGGTGGGGTGTCATGCCATGCCTTCGCTTCCGCCCAGCGGCGGCCCTGGCCTCAGTGTCAGATGACATCACATCGGAGACTTTTGTCGCCCAGTTGAGACCCGATGACGGCTACCTAAGATTACGAACCCGCCGACCTTGCAGACCAAACGCGCCGACTCCTGCGTCACATCGACTGTCAACCAGATTCGATTGGCGCTACCGACAGACATCTCGGTCATCGCCAGCGGCGGCGGCTGCCCCTACCTTCTGCAGGAGTTCGGCAAAGCGATCTGGAACGTCGCCGCCGCGGAGGCTGGCGCGCCCGTCGCGCTTCCGTGGTCACCACCGATACGTCGAGCGGGACCCGAAATGTCATCATCACCAGATGACGAAGCCATCTTTCCGTCAATGGTTGTGGTACAACCTGGGTGGTCGACTACCCGACGACATGCAGGATTGGGTTCTTCATGACCTAACAGGACCAGGGGCCGACGCAAGATACTTAATGCGTTGGACAATTCCTGTCCTCCCCTTACTTCTATTGTTCTTGTTAGTGCCAGGACCCCTATGGGTATCTATCCTTATGATGATATACATACTCATACCGCTGATTTACTTCACAATCGCCCTGGCCAGCCACAACAGTTTGCGGACCGCGATGTCGTTGGGGAAATGGCCGCGGTTCTTGATGACCTTGCGCAGCTGGTAGTTCAATGACTCGATCGAGTTCGTGGTGTAGATGACTTTGCGCAGCTCGGGAGGGAACGCCAGGAACGGGATGAACCGATCCCACGCGCGGTCGAATGCCAGTGCCGCACTCGGATATTTAACTCCCAGCTCTGAGTCCCGGAAAGCCTCCCACTCACGCCGAGCGGTCTCGGCATCGGGGGCGGTGTAGATCGGTTTGATCGCCCGGGCCACGTCTTTGCGGTCTTTGTAGTTGACGAACCGCATCGAGTTACGGATCAGATGCACCACACAGGTTTGCACGGTGGCCAGCGGCCAGGTCGCCTCGATTGCCTCGGGGAATCCGGTGAGCCCATCGCAGCACACGATCAGCACGTCCTTGACGCCGCGGTTGGCCAGATTCGCACACACCCCGGCCCAGAACTTGGCGCCTTCTTCGGCCTGTATCCAGATGCCCAGCACATGCTTGATGCCGGCCATGTCGACGCCAATAGCGATGTGGGCGTGCTTGTTTCGGACGTGGGCGCCGTCTTTGACCTTCACCACCAGCGCGTCGAGGTAGATGACGGGATACAACGGCTCCAGCGGCCGGTTCTGCCATTCGTCGACCGCGTCGAGGACCTCGTCGCAGATCTTGGAGATCGTCTCGTGCGAGAGATCGGTGCCGATCGTGGAGGCCAAATGGTGTTGGATATCGCGCAACGTCATGCCGCCGGCGTACAGCGAGATGATGATGTCATCGAGACCGCCCAGACGGCGGGAGCCCTTCGGGACCAGCCGCGGGGTGAACGTCCCGTCACGGTCACGAGGAATGTTCAGCTCGACCGGCCCGGCCTCAGAGGCCACCGTTTTCGGGCTCGAACCGTTGCGGGCGTTGGGCAACTCCCGACCGGCCGGATCACCCTTGGCATAGCCGAGGTGATCGGTCAGCTCGGCCTTCAAACCGCGTTCGAGGGCCAGCTTGATCAGGCCCGGGATCAATCCGCCCTCTCCGGTGATCTGGACCTGTCCGGTATCGATCTGGGCGAGCAACTCATCGACCATGCCCGAGGCCTGCAATGCCTCGGCCACTTCCGCGGTCGAGCGCGGTTCGGCCAGCTCAGGCAACTGCTCGTCGTCGTGACTCTGCTGCTTGTCGTCTAACGCCATGCTCATGGATTGTCCTCTCACTGATGAGCACTGGACTTACACAGACCATCTGACACCCCCTCGGTGTGTTGTCGAGGATGGGTGGCCGCTGCGGCGTGCCGCGGACCGTTTCAATGTCTCGGTGACCACGGCCAAACGGTGGGCCGACCGCTACCGCGACCACGGGCCCGCAGGGATGGTTGACCGCTCAAGCCGGCCCCGCTCATGCCCGCATCGCACCACCCGTCGCCGGGAACGCCGGGTGGTGGGGTTACGCGTGTCGCGCCGTTGGGGACCAGCTCGGATCGGGTTCCACCTGGGGTTGAACGTGTCCACAGTCCACCGCATCCTCACCCGGTACCAGTGTGTGCGGTTGTCGTGGACCGACCCGGCCACCGGAGCACCGGTGCGTGCACGACGACGTGAGGTTCGCCGGTATGAACGCGAAGCTGCCGGGGACTTGATCCACGTCGACATCAAGAAGCTGGGCAGGATCCCCGACGGTGGTGGGCACCGCGTGCACGGCCGCGCCCGAGGCGGCCGCAATTCCAGTGCCCATCGCGATCACGTCCCGGCCCCGCACCGTGCATGGCCGCCCCAACCTGGGATACGCCTACCTGCACCACGCCGTCGATGATCACTCCCGATACGCCTATTCGGAGATCCTCGCTGATGAGAAGAAGGAAACCGCGACCGCGTTCATGACGCGTGCCTTGGCCCACTTTGCCTCGATCGGCGTCACGACCACACGGGTGATGACCGACAACGGGTCCTGTTACCGGTCCAGAATGTTCCGGAAACAATTGGCCGACAACGGGATCAAACACAAATGGACACGACCGTACCGGCCGCAAACCAACGGCAAGGTGGAACGATTCAACCGCACACTGCAAGAGGAATGGGCCTACGCCCGCCCCTACAACAGCGAGACCGAACGCGTGGCCGCCTTCGACGAGTTCCTGCGCATCTACAATCACGAACGCAGCCACACCGCACTCAGAGGCGACTCACCCGCCGACCGCGTACCCAACCTGGCGGGTCAGTACATCTAGCCGTCGACACCCTCGGCGCCCCCACCACACCCGCCGAAGCCATCGCCAGCATCACCGAAGCCCTCGCAACCCTCCGCGACACGCTCCGCGCAGCCGAAGAACACCAAGCCGCCGCCAAACGCCACGCAGCACGCCTCTATCTCGACCGCTAGACCTGTCAGATCCTCGACTCAGGCCCACGCCCTTCAGTCGGTGAGCGATCCCGTCGGTTCCTCTGCCGCTCGATGCCCGCCGGCACCCCCGGGGTCACCCGCACACTTACCGTCAGGTACCGTCGGCCGGTGCCTTTGCACGTACCTGTGCGGCTCACCGCGTGATTAGTTGAGAGCACCGATCACCTGCTACGCATCCGAAGCGACCGGGACGATCGAGCAACAGGTCTTCTTCTCTGCTGTTGGCGAGTTCGCGAAAGTGGATTTGGCGCACTTCCAGCGATATGCAGATTCGTCCATTGTTGACAGCTTCTTTGTCAATTTTCTACGCCAGGACTGACAACATCAGGGGCTGCCGATTGTCGACGTTGTTGACCCGCACGGGTGTGTCGGAAGTGCGACGGAGAGCAGCCGACCCAACGTGTGAACGCGTGGGAGAAGCTCGCAACATCGCAGTACCCCAGTTCGGCAGCGATTTGACCAACTCCTACTCCGGGATCCAAGAGACGGACGATGGCACGCTCCCTCATGAACTCCTGCCGCAGGCGACGCAATGTGGTGCCTTCGGCCTGGAGGTGGCGCTTGAGCGTACTCACTGAGATCGCTAGCTCTCTGGCGATCTGATTGCCGTCGATTCGAGCAGGGCCTGTCTCGAACTGAGCGCGGACGAGCTGCGTATATGGGCTATTGTGCCGCTGGTTGAAAATACGTCGCATTTCAGCGATACCGACCCGGTAGGCAACGGGGTCTGAGAAGCGGCACACCTCATGGAGCACGTGAGCCGGAATCTGCACGAACGATCCCGGTGCATCAAAGACAAGCCGGTGCGCGACGTCCCCTTCGTTTGGCGGCGCGGTCGGTGCTGGGCAGGTCAGGTGTAATTCCACCGATGGGACAGCACCGGCAAGTATCTCCACCAGGCGTAGTACGGCCAGGCCCCCGTAGGTGACGGCGAAGCAGTCAGTACCGGCGCTGTCGGTGCGCCCAGCAAGAGTGATGGTCAGACCAGTGTCGCCATGGTGAAAATCTGCGCTCAGCGCGGTTGTGATCAAGGGCAGGAATCGAAGCAGCTCAACGATTTCAGCGACAGACCCAGCGCTGACCAGCGGCAGGCTCAGTGGGCCGAAAGAAGTTAGCTGGGCGTGTTTGGCGAACGCGACACCCAGCCGAAACCCGTCGCGGGGTCCCATATTTGGGTAGACCTCACGAAACCACCGCACCGGCACTTGCGCCTCTCGCTGTATTAGTGATCTGAGGTCGACCTGCTCCCTGATCATGATTCGGCTGAACGCTCGGGTCTCCTCCTCCCCCAGCGCACCGCAGTCGAGAAGCTGCGCGAACGCCAAGGGGGGCACCCCAGGTTCAACAGGAGGGATCACAGTGAGCCAATTTAGCAACTCATTGCGACGTTGGGCCATGGATTGGGTGAACCCGATGCGTCCAGACTCGAGGAAGCACTCACGATCAAGGAGGCGGCCATGGCCACGATCACCCATATCACCCCATATCACCCATAACGGAGACAACTGTCCCGCCACGCTGACGCCTGGCAAGTCATTGATGCAAACCGCAGTGGACGAGGCGGTTCCGGGAATCGGCGGGGATTGCGGCGGTGAGGCGGCCTGCGGTACCTGCCATGTCATTGGCCGGGTTTGTCGGAGGCTCTCGAACCTGGGAAGGATAGAGAGCATGGCAGCACCTCGGAAGTACAGCGTTGAGCTGAAGGAGCGGGCAACGCGGATGGCGGTGGAAGCCCGTCAGGACTCGGCTACGCGGCCGGGTGCGCTCAAACGGATCGCTGAGCAACTCGGCGTGCATCCTGAAGCGCTGCGGACGTGGGTCAAGCAGGCCGAGGTCGATGGTGGCGTGCGGCCGGGTACCACAAGCAGCGACGCCGAACGCATCGCGCAGCTGGAACGGGAGAACCGTGAGCTGCGGCGAGCGAACACGATTTTGAAGCAGACTGTCATTTGCCACTGCTATGGGACCGCCTGGATTGCCACGAGGATGGGACCACCTTGGCGCGTTATTGAGGATGCTCTGCGGGGTTGGGTCGGTCAAGTCCGGGTCGGTGTCGTTGGCGGTAGGAGGGGCCTTCGATGACGAGGGTGTGCGCGCGTGAGGTGAGTCGGTCGATGGCCGATTGGGCCAGTAGCGCGTCGGCGGTCATGGTGAGCCATACGGCGGGTTCTCGGTTGGATGTGACGATGGAGGAGGACCCTGACCCCGGGTGTTGGACACGCTGAATCCCGCAAGATTGGCGGGGGAAGCGAGATGATCGACACCGATGGCAAGGAAGAGTTATCCCGACGAGTTCAAACGGGACGCGGTAGAGCTGTACCGAGACACCGAGGGCGCAACGATCACGCAGATTGCCGATGAACTCGGCATCTCTGGGGTGACGCTGTCGGCGTGGTGTAAGAGCGCTGGTGTGCCGATCCGGCACCGCAACCCGACTGCGGCGGGTGCAGCCCCAGCGGGTGTCGAGAGCCCTGACCAGGAGCTGGCCCGGCTACGGGCCGAGAACCAGGCGTTGCGGGCTGACAAGACTCGGTTGGCCACCGAGCGTGACATCCTGCGGTCGGCGGCCAAATATTTCGCCGGGGAGACGAACTGGTGAGCCTCTTTCAGTTCGTCGCCGACCACTGCGACGCCTACCCGGTGAAGTGGCTATGCGCGATCGTCGAGGTCGCGCGATCGTCGTTTTATGCCTGGCTGGCCGGCGCCGACGGCCGAGCTGCCCGCATCGCCGCTGACCAGGAGCTGGAAGCCCGGATCCGCACCGTGCACGACGAAGACAACACCTACGGGGCGCCGCGGATCACCGCTGAACTCAACGACGGTGCTCCCGAAGGTGAGCGGGTCAACCACAAGCGGGTGGCCCGGGTGATGCGCAGCGCCGGGATCGCCGGCTACCGGCGGCGACGGCGGGTCAAGACCACCACGCCGGATCCAGCGAACCAGAAGGTCCCGGACTTGCTGAAACGGGATTTCACCGCCGCGGCACCGAACGTTAAGTATGTCGGCGACATCACCTATCTGCCGTTGGCCACCGGGTCGAATCTGTATCTGGCGACGGTGATCGACTGCTTCTCCGGCCGGGTCGCGGGGTGGGCGATCGCCGATCATATGCGCACCGAACTGGTCGAAGACGCCCTCAAAGCCGCTGCGGCGCTGCGCAAGGGCCTGACCGGTGCAGTGTTCCACGGTGTTGCATCGACCGATTGAACGCGCCCAGTACACTTCAAAGGATTTCGCGATACTCTGCGCAGCACTGGGCGTTGTCCAGTCTATGGGCGCGGTGGGGTCAAGTGCCGATAACGCGCTCGCCGAATCGTTCAACGCCAGCCTCAAACGCGGGATCCTGCAGGACCGCAGCCAGTGGCCCGACGCTGCTACCTGCCGCCGCGACGTGTTCCGCTGGCTGGTCCGCTACAACCTCCGACGACGGCACTCCCGCTGCGCCTATTCCAGCCCGGCCAGCTACGAAAACACCTACACATTCGCTACGCTGTCAGAAGCTGCCTAATCCAAATCCCGTGTCCACCATCCGGGGTCAAGGCCCCTCCTCCCACGCGCTCTCCCACAGGGTCACGATCGCCGGGTACGGCGTGCCCCATTTCTCAGCGAATTCCTCCCATCGCAGCCGGGCCTCAGCGGCGGTCGGCGCGGTGTAGATCGGTTTGAGATCGGCGCTGATCTTGTCCCAGTACTTGCGGGAGGCGTACTTGAAGGTGTTCCGGATCAGATGGATGATGCACGTCTGTACCGTGGCCAACGGGAACGCGGCAACACACTGTCGGGCAACCCTTTCAAGCCGTCACAGACCACGAAGAAGATGTCGCGGACACCCCGGTTCTTGAGGTCGGTGAGCACCGCCAGCCAGAACCTGGCCGACTCGCCGCCACCGTCGCCGGCCCACATGCCGAGGATGTCTTTGTGCCCGTCGAGATCAACACCGATCGCGGCGTAGATCGGCCGGTTACGCACCTGCCCGTCACCGATCTTGACCATGATCGCGTCGATGAACACCGCCGCATACACCTTCTCCAGCGGGCGTGCCCACCAACTCACCATCTCCTTGATGACCCGATCCGTGATTCGGGAGACGGTGTCTTTCGACACCGACGCACCGTAGACATCGGCGAAATGCGCTGAGATCTCCCCGGTCGTCAGCCCCTTGGCGTACAGCGACAGCACCACCTGATCCACATCGGTGACGCGACGTTTGCTCTTACCCACTATCACCGGGTCGAAGGTGCCGTTGCGGTCGCGGGGCACCTCGATCGGCACCTGCCCACACGCGTCGGTCAGCACCCGTTTCGTGCGCGTGCCGTTGCGTGAATTGCCGGTGTTGCGGCCGGCCACGTCATGTTTGTCGTAGCCAAGATGTTCGGTCATCTCCTCATCGAGCGCGGCTTCAAGCACGCTCTTGGTCAATGCCTTGAGCAGCCCGTCAGGACCGGTCAAAGCCACTCCCTGCGCGCGTGAGCTACGGACCAGATCGCTCACCAAGGCCTGCTCGGCCTTCGAGAGCTCACGCACCGCATCCGCGGTGGTGACATCGTGTTCTCGACCAGTCTGAACTGGCCCTGCCACCGGGGCATCCACGCCCTCGATTGTGTCGGTCATCGTCGTTATTCCTCCTGCCCCACGCCGGGGGCGATCAAAACCACTTACACCGAATCAGCGACAGTCCCGGCTGGCAGTCAGCGGAACCAATAAGCGGGAGGGAACCGGTCGGGCGGGAGGGGGACCGCCCCGCGGGGAAGTGGTTACGCGTACGCCGGCCGGAACACCAGCCGCGCGCCCTGGGCGCGGGCGGCGTCGCGGAAGTTCTTCATCGCGCGTTCCATGTGGAAGCCGTTGGTGACGATGAGTGCGCCGGTCCCGCCCATCCGTTTCAGCATCGCCACCGTGTTCTGGGCGTTCTGCACCGTCGAGGTCGACGCGACCTCGTTGACCATCTGCCACACCGGGATTCCGCGTCGGATCAGTCCGATGTTCATGAACTGGGCCTCGGCGATGGGCAGCCAGTGGGTGTCGCCGCCGGAGGCGATGATCCGATTGAACGGATGCTTCTTCGCGAGATTTGCCGCGACGTTGAGTCGTTGGGTCATGATCTGCGGTGTCTGGCCGAGGGTGCCGAACTTGGCGCCCAGCACGACGATGTAGCGGGTCGGCGGGCTCTCCCATAGGAACACGCTGTTGGGGGTCCCGAGCTCGGAGCTGCCGAAGTCGACACTGCCGAAATCCAAACTGGTGGCGGCTGATTCGACCTTCGCCGTGCTGGGATCGCCCGTGGTGGTGACGGCGACACCGGCCGTCGTCACAGCCGCGGCCACGGCGATCGCGGGCACCATTCTTCTCAGACGCATGCCCTCGGAGTCTAGGGACACGCAGGTGCGGACGGGTGTCAATCCAGTAACAACTGAATCACCAGTCACACACGTAACGCCTCACATTGCAGTCGAACTACCCCTCGACCGCCAGGTCACGTGAGCGCGATGTACTTCACCGAGAGATACTCGTCGATGCCCTCGCTGCCGCCCTCGCTGCCGATGCCCGACTGTTTGATCCCACCGAACGGTGCTGCCGCGTCAGAGATCACGCCACGGTTCACCCCGACCATGCCCGAGTCGAGGCGGCTCGCGACGCGCATGCAGCGTTCCAGGTCGCGACTGTAGAAGTACGACGCCAGGCCGTACTCGGTGGAGTTGGCGGCGGCGATCGCGTCGTCCTCGTCGTCGAAGGTGCTGATCACCGCGACCGGGCCGAAGATCTCTTCCCGCGTCACCGGGGCGTAGGGGTCTACGTTGTCGAGAACCGTTGCCGGGTAGAAGAACCCGCGACCGCCAGGACGTTCTCCGCCCAGCCGCACGCGGGCGCCTTCGTTCACGGCCTGCTCGACGGCGGCCGCGACCTTGTCCCGCTGGTCGGCGTTGACGAGCGGTCCGAGTGTCACGCCCTCCTTGTAGCCGGGGCCCATCCTGACGTCCGACATCTTCTCCACGAGTTTCGAGGTGAACTCCTCGGCCACACCGGATTGCACGAGGAAACGGTTGGCCGCGGTGCAGGCTTCGCCGCCGTTACGCATCTTGGCCGCGAATGCACCCTCGACCGCGGCGTCGACTTCGGCGTCGTCGAACACCAGGAACGGTGCGTTGCCACCGAGTTCCATCGAGGTGCGCTGCACCCGTTCGGCGGCCTGCCCGAGCAGATTGCGGCCCACCGGCGTCGAGCCGGTGAAGCTGATCTTGCGAATCCGGTCGTCGGTGATCAGCGCGGTGGACACCTCGCCGCTCGAACTCGTCGGAAGGACCGACAGCACGCCGGGCGGCAGTCCCGCCTCGGCGAAGGCCTCGGCCAGGGCCAGCATCGTCAGCGGCGTCTCCCGCGGGGGCTTGACGATCATGACATTGCCGGCAGCCAGCGCCGGACCGATCTTGCGCGTGCCCATCGCGAGCGGGAAGTTCCACGGCGTGATCGCCAGACACGGCCCGACCGGCTGATGCGCGACGAGGATTCTTCCGTTGCCGGCCGGGGCCTGCGTGAACCGGCCGCCTATCCGGACCGCCTCCTCGGCGAACCAGCGCAGGAACTCGTTTCCGTACTTCGTCTCCGCGCGGCTGTCGGGGAGGGCGCGGCCGAGTTCCAGGGTCATCAGCATCGCGATGTCGTCGGCCCGGTCGGTGAGCAACTCGAAGGTGCGTCGCAGGATCTCGCCCCGCTCGCGGGCGGGGGTCGCGGCCCAGTCCTCGGCCGCCGCGACTGCGTGATCGAGGGCGGAGCGGGCATCCTCGACGCCGGCGTCGGCCACCGATGTCAGCGACTCCTCGGTGGCCGGGTCGTACACCTCGAAGGTGGCGCCATCGGCGGCCGGCGTCGAGTGGCCGTTGATCCACAGGCCGGCCGGCACCCCGTCGAGAATCGCCTGCGGGTCGAGCACGTCCTTCTCACTGACTTCGCTGGAGCTCATGTCGTTTCACGTCCTCCGTGTCGTGGCCGGGCCGATTTTCACGCTACCGGCACCGGCAGGGTTGCCGACCGCCTTCGCGCGGACGCACGATGGCTGGGTGGACGCACGAAACCGACGCCGGTGGTTCGGCACCGCGATCCGCGGCCTCGGACTGCTCGCGGTGGCCGCGACCCTGGCGACCGGATGCTCGGGCGACGACGCCGCGGGAAGCACAGGGCGAGCTCAGGCACCCGCCGCGGCACAGACCGCCGACGACGGCAGCACCCGCTACGTCAACCTCGGAGACAGCTTCAGTGCGGGCACCGGTGTCCGTCCGCTGGTGGAGGATTCGCCGATCTACTGCCAGCGCTCGTCGAAGAACTTCGCGCACATCGTGGCCGCGGAAGAGAACCTCGCGCTGACCGACGTCAGCTGCGCCGGCGCCGAGACCGCCGACTTCCGCGCGGCCCAGCACGAGGGGGTGCCACCGCAACTCGACGCGCTCGGCATGGACACCGATGTCGTCACGGTGATGATCGGGGGCAACGACAAACGGACCTACGGGCGGGCGATCGAGCTGTGCAGCCAGGCGGCGGACACGAATCCACTGGGCTCGCCCTGCACGGATCGCTACGGGCAGTCACTGATCGAGCCGGTCGGAAAGGACATCTATCCGGCGATCCGTGCGGCACTGCGCGACGTGAAGGTCAAGGCTTCGGGCGCGAAGATCCTGCTCGTCGGCTACCCGTGGCTGATGCCGCCGACCATCGGTTGCTACCCCGAGATGAAGCTCGCCGTCGGCGATGTCCCGATGATCCGCAGGCTCCAGACCGAACTCAACGACTACGGTCGACGCGCCGCCGAGGACGAAGGTGTCCGGTTCGTCGACATGCTGCCGGTCTCCGTGGGGCACGACGCCTGTGCGGGGCCACAACGTTGGATCGAACCGATGACGGCGCAAGGGCCCGCTCGTGTCCACCCCAACGAGCGGGGTCAGGAGGCCATCGCCGAACAGGTCCGCAAGGCGCTCGCGAACTGAGCCGAAACGTACCCTTCGGACACCCCCGCGTGACCCGGAGCACCCTCTCACCAGCGGCGATTTGGGTCACTCGGTGCCATTTGGAACACTGTAGGCCGTGACCCCTTCCGCTGATGGCCCCATCGTCGAGCATGCAGACACTTCCGCCGCGCTGTTCGCCCGCGCTGCCGAGGTCATCCCGGGCGGCGTCAACTCTCCGGTCCGCGCCTTCTCCGCGGTCGGCGGGACCCCGCGCTTCATCGCGAGCGCCCAAGGGTGCCGCCTGACCGACGCCGACGGCGCGACCTACGTCGACCTCGTCAGCTCGTGGGGTCCGATGATCCTCGGTCACGCTCATCCTGCCGTCGTCGAGGCCGTGCAGCGCGCAGCCTCCGGTGGCCTGTCGTTCGGTGCGCCCACCGAGGGCGAGATCGAACTGGCCGAGGAGATCATCGGCCGCGTCGACCCCGTGCAGCGGGTGCGACTGGTGAACTCGGGCACCGAGGCCACCATGTCGGCGATCCGGCTCGCACGCGGATTCACCGGCCGCTCCAAGATCATCAAGTTCGCCGGCTGCTACCACGGCCACGTCGACGCGTTGCTCGCCGCCGCCGGGTCGGGTGTGGCAACGCTGGGCCTGCCGACCAGCCCGGGTGTCACCGGTGCGTCGGCACACGACACCCTCGTGCTCCCGTACAACGACCTCAAGGCCGTCGCGAAGGCCTTCGAGGAGTTCGGCGACGACATCGCCGCGGTCATCACCGAGGCCGCCGCGGGCAACATGGGTGCGGTCGCGCCGGTCGACGGTTTCAATGCCGGGCTGCGCGAACTCACCAGCCGCCACGGCGCCCTGCTGATCATGGACGAGGTGATGACCGGGTTCCGCGTGAGCCCGAGCGGCTGGTACGGCCTCGAAGGCGTCGCGGGCGACCTCTACACCTTCGGCAAGGTCATGAGCGGTGGCCTGCCCGCGGCGGCGTTCGGCGGTCGCGCCGACGTCATGGAACGCCTCGCGCCGACCGGCCCGGTCTATCAGGCGGGCACGCTGTCGGGTAATCCGGTCGCGGTGGCCGCTGGCCTCGCGACCCTGCGTCACGCCGACCACGAGGTCTACAGCAAGCTCGACGCCAACGCCGACCGTCTCGCCGGGCTGCTCACCGAGGCGCTCACCGCGGCCGGTGTGGGCCATCGCGTGCAGAAGGCGGGCAACCTGCTGAGTGTGTTCTTCACTACCGCCCCGGAGATCCCGATCTTCGACTACGCGAGCGTGAACGCCACGCAGACCTGGCGATTCGCGCCGTTCTTCCACGCTCTTCTCGAACGAGGGGTGTACGCACCGCCGAGTGCCTTCGAGGCGTGGTTTGTGTCCGCCGCACTCGACGAGGATGCTTTCTCGCAGATCGCCGACGCGCTGCCCGTGGCAGCGCAGGCAGCCGCTACCGCAGCCACCCCGGGGGACAACGCCTGATGCACACGATCGTCCACATGATGCGCCACGGAGAGGTCGACAACCCGGAGGGCATCCTCTACGGCCGCCTCCCCGGATTCCGGCTCTCCGGCGCCGGCCGCTCACAGGCGCAGATTGTCGCCGACACTCTCGCCGACCACGACGTCAAGGCCGTCTTCGCCTCGCCGTTGCAGCGCGCGCAGGAGACCGCGACCCCCATCGCCTCGGCCCACGGCCTGTTCATCCAGACCAACGACGACCTCATCGAGGCCGACAACGTCTTCGAGGGTCTCAAGGTCTCCGTCGGTGACGGCGCGCTGAGCAAGCCGAGGCACTGGCCCAAGCTGCGTGACCCGTTCACCCCGTCGTGGGGTGAGCCGTACATCCAGCTCGCGCACCGCATGCTGGCGGCGGCCAACCGAGCCCGCGACGCCGCACGCGGTCACGAGGCGGTGTGCGTCAGCCACCAGTTGCCCGTCTACACGCTGCGTCGCTTCCTCGAAGGCCAGCGCCTGTGGCACGACCCGCGCCGCCGGCAGTGCTCGCTGGCCTCGCTGACCAGCCTCATCTACGACGACGACGCCCTCGTCGACATCATCTACTCCGAGCCGGCCGGGGCCTCCGACCCGCTGGCCACCGGTGCGTGAAACAAAGGTAGAGAAGTAGTGCGCAAGTTCCTTCTGCCGGCAGTGCTGTCGGCCCTGATCCTGCTGATCAGCGGCTGCAGCACGGGTGACGACGCGGTCGCGCAGGGGAACACCTTCCAGTTCGTCTCGCCCGGCGGACAGACCGTCATCACTTACGAACCCGCCGATCGCAAACCGATCGCCGGCCTCGAGGGTGAGGATCTGGTCAGCGGTCAGCCGCTGGCGCTGTCCGACGCACGGTTCGCCGACAAGGTCGTGGTGATCAACGTCTGGGGTTCGTGGTGCGGACCTTGCCGCGGAGAGGCCGACGACCTCGAACGTGTCTACGAGGACAATCGTGACGACGGCGTCGAGTTCCTGGGCATCAACCTGCGCGACGACCGCGACTCCGCGAAGGACTTCGTGATCGACCGCAAGGTCGGGTTCCCGTCGATCTACGACTTCCCGGGCCTGTCGCTGGCGGCACTGACCACCCCGACCTCGGTGGTCCCGACGACGATCGTCCTCGACCGGCAGCACCGGCCCGCCGCGGTCTTCCTCAAGGCCGTCTCCGACAAGGAACTCGACGAGGTCGTCAAGCGAGTCGCCGCGGAACCGGCGGGTTCGGCCTGATGACGTCCTCGACCGTTATCGCCGCGTCCATCGGCGACACCTTCGCCGACACGGTGACCAGCGGGCCGCTCCTGCTTGCGCTCGCGGCATGTCTGCTGGCCGGACTCGTCTCCTTCGCCTCGCCGTGCGTCGTGCCGCTCGTCCCCGGCTATCTGTCGTATCTCGCGGGACTGGTCGGCGCCGAGGCCCCGGCGGTGAAGGTCGGGGAGGGCTCCAAGAACGGGCGTTCGAGGGTCGCGCTCGCCGCCGGTCTGTTCGTGCTCGGCTTCACCGTCGTCTTCGTCGCGGCCACCGCGACCGTCCTCGGCGTGACCAGTACCTTTGTCCTGAATCGTGAACTGCTGCAACGCATCGGCGGCGTGGTCACCATCGCCATGGGCCTCGTGTTCATCGGCCTCATCCCGGCTCTCCAGCGTGAGGTCCGGTTCGAGCCGGTACGGGTCTCCAACATCGTCGGCGCACCTCTGCTCGGCGCGGTCTTCGCGCTCGGCTGGACGCCGTGCCTCGGCCCGACCCTGGCTTCGGTGATCGCGACGGTCAGCGGTACCGAGGGCGCGACCGCGGCCAAGGGCGTGACCCTGATCGTCGCCTACTGCCTGGGCCTCGGCCTGCCGTTCGTCGTGCTGGCGTTCTCCTCGGCGTGGGCACTGCGCAGCCTCGGCTGGCTGCGCCGCAATGCCCGAACCATCCAAGTCGTCGGCGGCGTCCTGCTCATCGCCGTGGGCGTCGCCCTGCTCACCGGCTGGTGGGATCAGTTCATCGTCTGGGTTCAGGTCCGCTTCGTCACCGACACCCAACTACCGATCTGAGCGTGCTGCAGCCATGACCGACGTCACCGACCGTACCCAGGTGGACACCCCCGAAACCGGCGCGCCGAAGCCGCACTGGACCCGGCGCCGGGTGCTCTGGCCGCTGCGCAACCTGTGGCGGTCGCTGACGTCGATGCGCACCGCGCTGCTGCTGCTGTTCCTGCTCGCCCTGGCCGCCATCCCCGGCGCGCTTCTCCCGCAGCGCGACCTGAACGAGCAGAAGACGCTCGAGTACATCGCCGAACGCGGCACGCTCGGCACCTGGATGGACCGGCTGCAACTGTTCGACGTCTTCTCCAGCGCCTGGTTCACCGCGATCTACGTGCTGCTGTTCGTCTCGCTCGTCGGTTGCCTGACGCCGCGCATGATCGAGCACTTCCACAGCCTGCGCGCCAAACCCGTCGGCACGCCGCGTAACCTGTCTCGGTTGCCCCGGCACGTCACGCACACCGTCGACGGCACGCCGGACGAGATCGCCGATCGCATCGACGGCCGGCTCCGCGGCTGGCGGCGCGAGGTCGTCGTCCGCGAACCGAGCAAGGCCTATCCCGAGGGGTGCGTCGAGGTGTCCGCGGAGAAGGGCTACCTCCGCGAGTTCGGCAATCTCGTCTTCCACTTCGCGCTGCTGGCGCTCCTGGTGTCGATCGCGGCCGGCAAGATGTTCGGATACGAGGGCACGCGAATCCTCGTCGCCGACGGCGAGCAGGGCATGTGCAACACCTCGACCGCCGTCTACGACTCCTTCCGCGCCGGCAATCTGGTCGACGGCACCGACCTGTCGCCGTTCTGCTTCCGGGTCGACGACTTCTCGGCGACCTTCCTGCCCAGCGGACAGCCCGACATGTACGACGCGACGATCCGCTATGCCGAGGGCACCAAGGTCGGTTCCCCGGACACCTGGACCAGCACCTCGGTCCGCGTCAACGAGCCGCTGCGCGTCGCCGGTGACCGGGTCTACGTGCTGGGCAACGGTTTCGCCCCGACGTTCAGCGTGACCTTCCCCAACGGGGAGAAGCGCACCCAGACCGTCCCGTTCGTCCCCGACCAGCTGCAGACGATGCTGTCCTCCGGTGCGGTGCGCTTCGACACCCCGGCCGGGTTGTACCCCGACGCCGACGAACGTCGGAAGAACCAGATCGCGCTCGAGGGCCTGTTCGCGCCGACCGCGCTCTACCACGGCACGCTGCTGACGTCGCTGTCCCCGGAGCCCGACGATCCCGCGGTCGCCATCCGGATCTACAAGGGCGACACCGGCCTCGACACCGGCAAACCGCAGAACGTCTACTCGCTCGATCAGGACCTCGTCGACCAGGGCCGGCTCCAGCGGCAGGCACAGGTGAACCTGAGTACCGGACAGAGCCACACCATCGCCGACGGCACGACGGTGACCTTCGACGGCTACCAGCGGTGGGTGTCGGTGCAGGTCTCCCACGACCCGGCGCAGATCTGGGTGCTGGTGAGCTCGGTGGTGATGCTCGGCGGACTGCTGGTCTCGCTGCTCATCCGACGCAGACGGATCTGGGCGCGGCTCGTCCCGGCAGTGGTCACCGCCGGTCAGGTCGATGGTGATGACCCCGACGGTGCTGGTCGCGACGGCGCTGACCCTGACGGTGTTGATCCATCCGATGGGAAACGACGTACTGTAGTAGAGATTGCCGGGCTGGCGCGTACCGACCAGGCCGGCTGGGGTGAGGGTTTCGAGGACCAGGCGGCTGCGCTCGTCGCCGACGACGCAGACGTATCCACCTCGCGGCGCGCGACCCGGCGGCTCTAGGCTACCGGCGAAAGGAACTTTCATGAACAACGGCACCGGTCAGGTGGACGAGACGCTGGCTCGCTATTCCGATCTGCTGTTCGGCACCGCGATCACGGTGTACGTGGTGGCGGCCTTCTTGTTCTTCGGCGCGCTGGCGGCGGTTCGCGGTCGCAAGCTCGAGGAGCGGGAACTCGTCGCCGCCGGTGCCGGTTCTGCGTCGGGCTCGGACGCCGTGCGCGTGCCCGGTCGCGTCGCGGGCCCACCGAAGCGGACGTTCGGCGAGAAGCTCGGCAACATGGGCCTGCCGGTCGTGTACGTCGGACTCGTCGCCCACATAGCGTCGATCGTCCTGCGAGCCATTGCCACCGAGCGTGCGCCGTGGGGCAACATGTACGAGTTCGTCTCGATGACGTGTGCGGCCGGTGTCCTGGCCGCGCTGATCATCCTGCGCAAACCCGAACACCGCGCGCTGCTGTCGTTCGTGCTGCTCCCCGTCGTGCTGCTGATGTTCATCGCCGGTCGCTGGCTCTACACGCAGGCGACCCCCGTCGTCCCGGCCCTGAAGTCGTACTGGCTGGCAGTGCACGTGTCGATCATCTCGGTGTCCTCGGGAATCCTCATGGTCTCCGGTGTCGCCAGCATCCTGTACCTGATGAAGATGCGGTGGGCATCGAATCCGGCCGACGACACGTCTTCGGCCCGGCCCGGATTGGGTGGCGCGCTGCGACGCATCGTCGACCACATCCCGGCAGCGGAGAACCTCGACCGCCTCGCCTACAAGACAGTCGTCGTCGGCTTCCCGCTCTTCGGTCTCGGCGTGATCTGCGGCGCCATCTGGGCCGAGGCCGCCTGGGGTCGGTTCTGGGGCTGGGACCCCAAGGAGACCGTGTCGTTCATCGCCTGGGTGATCTACGCGGCCTATCTGCACGCTCGCGCCACCGCGGGCTGGCGCAACACCGCAGCGGCCTGGATCAACGTCGCCGGCTTCGTGGCGATGCTGTTCAACCTGTTCATCATCAACCTGGTCGTGTCGGGCCTGCACTCCTACGCGGGTCTCTGAACCCTTCGAGACAGTGAGAATGGGCGTGGGTGGTCGACCGGGTCTGGGTCTGACTTACTTCGAGGCTGACGGTTGCTGTCATGAGCGAGATGTGTCGGCCCGGAACCTCCGGTCGGCTACCCGCGCCATGAGACCTGAGGGCCGGGGCGGGTGTGACTTGATTAGGACCCTGTCTGGCTGGTGGGCCGTGACTCTTCACTGTCCTGTCCACCCGCCCCGGTGAGGTCATCCAACACACGAGTGTGAAGGAGACACCACCACGATGACCCCAACCATGATCGATACGCAAGTGGTGGTCCTGGGCGTGGATACCCATCAACGCACCCACCACGCCGCCATTGTCGCCGCCGACGGCCGCCCGCTGGCCGATCGGGAGTTCCCGACCACCACTGCCGGCTACACCGAGATGTGGCAGTGGGCCTGTGGTTTCGGCCGGATCGAGCACGCCGCGGTGGAGTCGAGCGCCTCCTACGGGGCCGGATTGACCCGCATGCTCACCGATCAGGGGGTCGCGGTGATCGAGGTCAACACCCCGGACCTACCGCGCCGTTACGCCCACGGGAAGACCGATCAACTCGACGCATATGCCGCGGCGATGGCGGTCATCACCGGCCGCGCCACCGCGGTCGCCAAAGACACCCGCGGCACGGTCGAATCGGTCCGAATGCTCACCGTGGCACGGACTTCGGCGGTGGAAGAGGCCACCCGGATCGGTAACCAGATCCGCGACCTGTGCACCACCGCACCAGTGGAGTTCGCCGACCAGGCCCGCCAGGCACGCACCATTGCTGCGCGGGCAGCGTTCATCGCGGGTCTACCGGTGCCGGCGGACAAGGGTGATCTGTCCGGGCCGGCCGCGGCGTTCGTGCGTGCCGCGCGTTCACTGCTCGAGCGTCACCGACTCGCCCGACGCGAGGTCGGTTCGTTGACCCGCGAACTCGAGAGGCTGTTGGCCACGGTGGTGCCGACCCTGTTGTCCCGACCGCAGATCGGACCGGTCACCGCCGCACGACTGGTGATCACCGCTGGTGACAACGTGGAGCGGATGCGCACCGAGGCGACGTTTGCCAAACTCGTCGGTGCCGCACCGCTACCGGCATCCTCGGGCAAGACCAGCCGTCACCGACTCAATCGGGGTGGAGACAGGCAAGCCAACAGTGCTCTGCACATGATCGCGGTCGGCCGGATGCAATCCCACGCACCCACCCGCGCCTACGTCGAGCGGCGTTCCGCGGAACACAAAACGAACAAAGACATCATCCGCTGTCTCAAGCGCTACATCGCCCGCGAAGTGTTCCGCGACCTCACCACCGACCTCGGAACCCTTGACAAGCTATAGGACCGTCTTGCGTGTCGGGCCTGTACTCCTAGGCGGAGCGGGCTTCGACGCGGCGCCTCGCTTCGCTCGGTGCCGGCTCAGCCGGCGGGGGTGGTGGAGGGGGCTTCGACGCGGCGCCTCGCTTCGCTCGGTGCCGGCTCAGCCGGCGGGGGTGGTGTCGGCGCTCTGGGCCTGCTCGTCACTCCCCGGTGCCTCGGCCTGCTTCGCGAGAGCCTGCGCCTTCACCAGCTTGAGCAGGTCGATGAGCGCGTCGATCGTCGCTGGGCACAGTGACCCCAGATCGATACCGGCCAGGTGGCTGCCGGTGACCTCGAGCATCTCGACATAGTTCTGCTGCTGTTTGACGCGCTCGAGATCCTCGTCGGGGTTGGAGAGGAAATAGGTGACGCTCACGTCGAACGCGCGTGAGATGGCCTCGACGGTGCGGAACGACGGAGTACGTGCTTTGCCGGTGCGGAGCTGCGAGATGTACGCGTCCGACAGTGAGTAACCCAACCGGTTCGCCTTCTCGGCGATCTTCTTGCCGGTGTAGCGGACCCCGTTCTCGTCACGGCTGTGCTCGAACAGGTAACCGATCTTGTCGGCGAAGCTCAGGTCGTCATCGGTCGACGCCCCTTGCGGAGATCGTCCGGGGTTCAACGGCGCCTTCTCTCGGATCATCCATCGTGGAGTCGATGATGAGAGGGACGTTACCCTACCCTTGGGTATGTTCTGGTGAGACCCTGAATCGCGTCTCACGATTTCGTATACGAACTCTGGCCCGACGACACGTGTCAGAGTTCGTCGGCCTCGCCGCCGTTGGTGCCGCGCGTGCGATTGTCCAGGTCACGGAGGAAATCGGGGTCGTCATCGGGGCCGACCGGCCCACGGGTGCGACGGCGGTGACCGCCGGAAGGGGAGGCCGTGCCGCCGTCGGATTGCGGTCCGAACGCCCGCCACATCAGGAAACCGATGGCGAGCAAACCGAGAACGGCGAACAGATATGTCATGACAACCTCCCGTCACCAGCGTACGTCAGTTCGCGCGGCGGCCGGTGAGGGTCGCTCGTTGGGTTGACCACCGGGTGGGCAGGGACTGTGGCGCCGGCCCGGACTAGTGGGTGCGACGATTGAGCAGCGCCACCACGTCCTCTTCGCGGAAGCGTCGGTGGCCGCCCGGGGTGCGGATGGAGCCGAGGATGCCCGAGCTGGCCCAGCGTGCGACTGTCTTGGGATTGACGTTGAACATCGCGGCCACCTGACCCGGGGTCAGGGTGTGCTGGCTGGCGAGTCCCGGGGTGATGTAGGTGGACGCGGTTGTTTCGATGCTGGTCACGTTTCCCCCTGAAACGATGGTGCCCTGTCGGTGCGCCGCGGTTTGGCGAATCGGCCCGGCACTTGATGGACGCGTACTCCATGAATACACGCAAATCGCCCAGGTACTCGAACCGTCAGTGGCAGGTAAAGAGCGGGCAAAGGCCCACGACCTGCAGGTCATCAGAGGGCGACAAGTATCCTGTGGGGGTGAGTGAAGCGCAAGACCCTGCCCCCGATACCCCTCAGCCAAGCGGTCGTCCCGCCACCCTGGCGCTTGCCCTGTTCGGCTACACCGTCGCGCGCATGTTGCTCGTCGTCGTGATCGCGGCCGTCATCCTCTTCGGCGGAAAGCTCGTGGGCGTCGATGTGCCGTTCCTCGTCGCCGCCGTCTTCGGCGTGCTGATCGCGCTCCCGCTGGGCATGTACCTGTTCAAGTCGCTCCGCCTGAAGGTCAACAGCGAGATCTCGGCGATCGAGGCCGATCGTCGGGCACGCCACGACGACCTCCAGTCGCGGCTGCGCGGGGACAAGTGAGGTCGCCGGCCAAAGGGACGCTCGCGTGAGGCCGACGCGGGTCGTCGACCATCGGGAAGACCGCGACTGGGCGCAGAACGCGGTGCGGCTCATCGAGGCCGACGCCCGCCGAAGTGCCGACACGCACCTGCTGCGGGTCCCACTGCCGGCGTGGTCACGATGGTCCGGACCCGACGGTGAGGCCGGCGTCGACCTGTACCTGAAGGACGAGTCGACGCATCCGACCGGATCGCTCAAGCACCGCCTGGCGCGGTCGCTGTTCCTCTACGCGATCTGCAACGGCTGGGTCACCGAGGGCACGCCCGTGATCGAGGCGTCGTCGGGCTCGACGGCGGTGAGCGAGGCCTACTTCGCGGAGCTGATCGGGGTGCCGTTCATCGCGGTGATGACGTCGAGTACGTCGCCGGCGAAGACCGCGCTGATCGAACGACACGGTGGCCGATGCCATTTCGTCGAGCGCCCGGGTGAGGTCTACACCGAGGCGTTGCGTCTCGAGCGCGAGCTGGGCGGACACTTCATCGACCAGTTCACGATGGCCGAACGTGCCACCGACTGGCGTGGGAACAACAACATCGCCGAGTCGATCTTCGCGCAGATGGCCGACGAGGAGCACCCCATCCCGACCTGGATCGTCGTGGGTGCCGGTACCGGCGGCACGTCGGCGACGCTCGGACGCTACGTGCGGTACCGGCGGCACGACACCTGGCTCGCGGTTGTCGACCCGGAGAACTCGGTGTTTCTGCCGGCGTACGAGACCGGCGACGGAACGCTGACCGGCGAGGTGGGTTCGCGGATCGAGGGGATCGGCCGTCCGCGTGTCGAGCCGTCGTTCATCTCGCAGGTGATCGACCGGATGATCGGTGTCCCCGACGAGGCCTCCATCGCCACCGCGCACCGGGTGTCGGACATGCTGGGTCGCCGCGTCGGCGGATCCACCGGCACCAACATGTGGGGTGCGTTCTCGCTTGTCGCGGAGATGGCCGCCGAACGCCGGGCGGGCAGCGTCGTGACACTGCTGTGCGATCCGGGTGACCGCTACGCCAACACCTACTTCGACGAGAACTGGCTCGCCGCACAGTCTTTCGATCTCGACCCGGCGAACGCGATCCTCGACGAGTTCTTCGCGACCGGTCGCTGGACGGCCTGATCCTTAGGCCGTACTAACTCGGTGGGCTACCATCCGGGGGTGCCGACCGAAACCGTGCGTCCACTCGTCGAGGCCGTCGACCTGGTGCGTGAGTACCAGATGGGTGAGGAACGTGTCCGCGCCCTCGACGGACTGAATCTGAACATCGACGGAGGGCAGTTCGCGTCCATCGTCGGCCCCTCCGGCGCGGGCAAGTCCACGCTGCTGCACATCCTCGGCGCTCTCGACACGCCGACATCGGGCCGGATTTCCATCGACGGAGTCGATCTCGTCTCACTCGACGACACCGCCGCGTCGGCCTTCCGGCGTCATCGCGTCGGATTCGTCTTCCAGTTCTTCAATCTCGTCCCGACCATGTCGGCGTGGGAGAACGTCGCGCTGCCGCGACTGCTCGACAACCAGTCGCTGCGCAAGGCGAAGCCGCGCGCCGTCGAACTCCTCGAGCAGGTCGGACTCGGCGACCGGGTCGACCATCGGCCGTCGGAGTTGTCGGGCGGACAGATGCAGCGCGTCGCCACCGCGCGGTCGCTCATCATGGACCCGACGATCCTGCTCGCCGACGAACCCACCGGAAACCTCGACTCCAAGACCGGGGAATCGGTGCTGCAGTTGCTCGCCGACGTCGCGCACGCCGCGCCGGACCGCCTGGTGGTCATGGTGACCCATGACCCGAAGGCGGCCGCGTTCGCCGACACCACGATCACGGTGCGCGACGGAAAGATCGCGGAGTGAGCGACACCCCGCCGGTTGGGCAGCCGCGGCGTGTCGAAGCCCTTCTCGCCGGCTTCACCCGTATCCGCTTGCTCAACATTCGGGAGATCCGCACCCACCGGCTGCGGTTGTTCACCTCGCTCGCGGTGGTGATCGTCTCGTCGGCCCTGCTCGTAGCGGTCCTGGGGACCTTCGGTTCGACGTCGGAGTCGGTGCGCGCGTTCAACAATGCGATCTCCGGTTCGGCCGATCTCGAGGTCGCCGCGATCGCCGACAGCGGCGTCGACCAGTCGCTGGCCGGTCAGATCCGCCGCGAGGTCGACGGTGCGAAGGCCGTCGTCCCGATGATCCGCGGGTCGGTCGTGGTCGATGATTCGTCGATACCGCTCATCGGCTCGGATCAGCGGGTGACCTCGCTGTCGGGGAGTCTGCGTTCCGCCGTCCAACAGGAGAACTCCGGCACGATCGACTTCGACCGGCTGCGATCCGGGGTGTTCGTCGGACCGGGACTCGGTCTCGAGGCCGGTCAGAAGCTGACCGTCAACGGCGTCGACGTCGAGGTCCTGGAAGTAATCGACAACGAGCAGGCGGCCGGACTCAACAACGGCCGCTTCATGTTCGCCTACCTCGACCTCGCGCAGCGACTCGTCGGTCTGGAGGGTCGGCTCGATTCGATCCTCATCGTCACCGAGCCGGGGATCGACGTCGGATCGGTGCGATCGCAGGTCGAGGAGATCGTCGGCGGCCGCGCGGTGGTGGTCGATCCGGACTTCCGCGCCAAGCAGGCCGAGGTCGCCAGCTCGGTGACGCGCGATGCGACTCTCCTGGTCTCGCTGGTCTCGCTGGTGATCGCCGCGTTCCTGGTCTTCAACACGATGAACATGGCGGTGGCGTCGCGGCGCGGTTCGCTGGCGATGATCCGGGCATTGGGCGCCAAGCGATCCCACCTGGTCGGCGACATGCTGGGCGAGGCCGCGCTGATGGGTCTGGTCGGCGGCGTCGTCGGTGTCCCGTTCGGAATCCTCGCCGGCCGCGCCGTGATCGCGAGCCTGCCCGATCCGCCGCCCGACACCGTGGGCACGGTCATCAACTATCACCTGCCGTCGTATGCGCCGGTGGTCGCGGTCCTCGCGTGTGTGATCGCCTGTGTCGCAGCCACATCGCTGGCGGCGCGGTCGGTGTTCGCGGTGTCGCCGGTGGAGGCGATGGCGCCCGTCGAGGTGTCCGACGCGTCGAAGCGTCGCGGGCCGGTGGTCGTGATCACCGCGATCCTGGGTGTTGCGGGGGTGATCGCGTCCTGGGTCATCGTGGCGACGGTGCCCGGCCGGCCCGCGATCCTCGCCGGCGTCGTGTTTCTCGTCGGCTCACTGCTCGTGTGCTTCGCGCTGTCGAATCCGTTGACGTGGCTCGTGGTTCGAGTCGCACGCTGGTTCCGCGGGCCGGGGCAGCTGGCATCGGTGAACACCGAACGCGCGCCGCGTCGTGCGTGGGCGACGCTGATGACGGTCGCGGTGGCGATCGCGGTGGGTATGGGAATATCCGGCGCGCTGGACAACCTCGTGTCGTCGATGTCGAAATCGCTGGAAGGCCTGGGAGATCCGGACTTCTACGTCTCGTCCTCGTCGGCGGCGAGTCTGCCGCTCGGCCCGATCTTGCCTCCGTCGATCCGCGGCGAGGTCGCGAAAGTGCCGGGCGTCACCGAGGTCGTCGGTGGCCAGTGGGCGGCGGTCAACATCGGCGAGAGTCGCGCGAATGTGCAGGGGCTGGAGCCCGGGTCGCGGGCGCCGTTCATGCGGAAGGCGACGCCGGAGGCGGTGGCGCAGGTGCTCGCCGGTGACGGCATCCTGTTGTCGAATGTGCTTGCGCGCGTGCTCGATGTCGGTACCGGTGACACCGTGACGCTGGCGACGCCGACCGGGCCGCATGACGTGGTCGTCCGCGACACCGTCGACTACGTGTCCGTGGACTCCGGGGTGGCCGCCCTGTCGCAGCGACAGCTCGGGGAGTGGTTCGGTCGCGAAGGCGACACGTATCTGCAGGTGATCACCGCGCCCGACGCCGATCCGGAGCAGGTGCAGAAGTCCCTCGAGGCGCTCGTCGCCGATGTGCCGACGACCGGCAACAAACCGATCAGCGTCTACACCGGTGCCGAAGCGCTCGCCGCGACCCAGGCGACGGTCCAGCAGGCGGGTTCGTTCACGGTGGCCATCCAGTGGATCGTGGCCGGTGCCGCGGCCATCGCGTTGCTGAACACGCTGCTGCTGTCGGTCATCGAGCGTCGTCGTGAACTCGGGGTGCTGCGCGCGATGGGTGCATCCCGGAAGTTCATCTCACGCATGGTGCTCGCCGAGGCCGCCGCGGTCGCGGTGGTGGGCGCGCTGGTCGGCGTGATCCTCGGTGCGATGATGCACCTGCTGAGCGACCGAATCCTCAGCGTGACAACATCGTTGACCGTGATCTACTCGCCGCGTCCGTCGGCGGCGTTGTTCGTCGGGATCGCGGTGGCGTTGTGCCTGGTGGGTGCGTTCCTGCCGGCAGTGCGTGCGGCGCGGATGAACATCAGCGAGTCGATTCTGAACGAGTAGCGGCGGTACCCCTCCCGATTTCTCGAGGCAGTTTGATCCGGCAGGCGGATCAAACTGCCTCAATGTTTCGGGGGGGGTGACACCCGCATCGCGTCAACAATTCTTGACGAATAGCACGGTGTCAACATAACCTGACACCATGCACGACGACCAGAAGACCGAGACGCCGGACCGCGCCCAGGGCGCTGACCTCGCAGGAGATGCCGCGAGCAGCGACCCGGCGAAGGGCCTGGCGGCGGTGCGGGCCCTGCGCACGCTGGCCGACCGGCTCGAAGAAGTGCAGGTCGCCAATGCTCGCGCCAACGGCTGGAGCTGGCAGTCGATCGCAGAAGTACTGCAGATCAGCCGGCAGGCCGTGCATCAGAAGCACTCGCAACGTGAGGTCCGCGAGAACGGGCCTGAAGGAGAGAACAATGTTCGAACGAATCACTCGTGACGACAAGATGCTGCTGGCTTTCGCCACGCAGGAGGCCGCCGACCTCGGACATCGGCGGCTGGGCAACGACCATCTGATGCTGGGCATGCTCTGCAATGCCCGGAGTCCGCTGTTCACCATCCTGGCCGATCAGGGACTCACCCTGGCATCGGCGCGGGAGGTGGTGCGCAAGTATCACGACGAGCACGCCGACACGACGGACGCCGACGAGGAGTCGGCCCGTCAACGGTATGAGGAAGACCGAGAAGCCCTGCGCAGCATCGGGATCGACCTCGACAAGGTACGCGAGGCGGTCCGCGGACGCTTCGGTGAGGACGTGTCCGAGGGCTGGGGTGACCGCCCCGGACGCAGCGCCGGTCGCAAGGGGCGTCCCGACGGAGGTCGTGGACGGGGCCGAGGACATGGCCGCCGGCACGGACACGGTCATGGTCATGGTCCGCACCGTGCTCGAGGACCCCGCCCCGATTGCGGCCCAGAAGGTTTCGGCCCAGAAGGTTTCGGTGGTTTCGGACCCGAGGGTCCGGGTGGATTCGGACCCGGCGGCTTCGGTCCGGGTCCGTTCGGAACCGGCGGACCGTTCGCCGGTGACGAGGGCCCCTGGGAGCCCGGTCGTGGACGCCGCGGACCGCGCGGACGGGGTAGCCGCCCGCGGTTCGCCTCGGAAACCCGCGCGGTGTTCTCCCGGGCGGTCGAGATCGCCCGCGAACGCGGAGACCGTCACCTCCGCGGCGAGTACCTGCTGCTCGGCATCATCGACACCGCCGACGACGCGTCGCGGGCGCTGATCGAATCGGCTACCACCGCAGACGAACTCAAGGCCGCCGTGTGGGCGAGCCTGCCCGAGGTCGACGCCGAGGTCTGAGCCCCGGACACGAAACACCATGACGACAAAGCCCGCCTCTGAGAACAGAATTCGGGGGCGGGCCCTGTCGCGAGGATCGTCAGGTCAGCGCCAACGCCACCGCGGTGACGACGGCCCAGCCGAGCATCGCCTTGCCGGTGGTCCCGATCGACGGGATGAGTCCCGGGCCCTGTGCGCCGGTGCGGACCGGCTTGTACGCCTGCCACAGCAGCGGGAACGTCAGCAGTCCGACGAGCGCCCACGGGGTCGCGAAGGCCAGCGCCGCGCTCATCATGAGCGGGGTCAGCAGCAGTACGGCGAACAGGGTTCGGGTGCGGGCGTCGCCGAGTCGGACGGCGAGGGTGATCTTGCCGCTCTCGGTGTCGGTGGGGATGTCGCGCAGGTTGTTGACGACCAGCACGCTGCTGGAGACCGCGCCGACGCCCACTGCGCAGGCCAGGCCGACGAGGTCGACCCGGTCCGACGTCACGAACTGCGTTCCGAGGACCGCGACCAGGCCGAAGAACACGAACACCGCGACCTCGCCCCAGCCGGCGTAACCGTAGGGTCGTTTGCCGCCGGTGTAGAACCAGGCACCCGCGATGCAGACCGCGCCCACCACGACCAGCCACCAGGCCGTCGCGATCGCCAGCACGAGACCGCACACCGCGCCGATACCGAAGCAGATGAACGCCGCCGCCTTCACCGAACCCGGTGACGCCAGACCCGCGCCGACGAGGCGCAACGGACCGACACGGTCGTCGTCGGTGCCGCGCACGCCGTCGGAGTAGTCGTTCGCGAAATTGACGCCGATGATGAACGCCACCGCCACGACCAGCGCGAGTACGGCCTTCCACCACGAGATCCCGCCCCACCCCGAGGTGCCGTGCAGCGCCGCTCCGACACCGGCGACCACTGGGGCCACGGCGTTGGGGAGAGTCCGGGGGCGTGCGCCCTGAATCCACTGCGATGCGGTTGCCACGGATCGATCCTGCCACGACCCCGGATGTCCGCCGCCAGGTGTCGCGGATCGTTGCACCGTCCGCCACGACACGCGACATCTGGATTCGGCCGCACGCGGCCGGAACCGCATCGACCCGCGGATACGTCTGAAGAGGGTGCAGACTCCACCGAAACTGCGGGCCGTCGCCCTCGAACACGACGGTGTTGTCACCGCTGCCGAAGCACGTGAGCACGGATTGGATCGCTCGGCGGTGCACCGCCGGGTGGCCATCGGCGATTGGGTGCGTGTGGGGCCTCGGCTGTATCGGCTCGCGGACCATCCCGTCACCGATCGGACCACCACACGGATCGCGACGCTGTCGGTAGGTCCCTCCGCGATCCTGTCGGGATCGGCGGCAGCCTGGTGGCACGGCATCGTCGACGACCGGCCCGGGACGATCACCGTCACCGCTCCCCGCGGGCGGCACGGTCCGCCGGTGAAGGGAGTGCGGATTCTCAACCGGTCCCTCGACGACGCGGATGTCCTCATCCGCCGTGACCTGCGGGTCACCGGGGTCGCGCTGTCGGCGCTCGAAGGGGCCGTCGAACTCGGTGCCGAGGTCATCGACTCGGCGCTGCAACAGCGTCGGATCACCGTCGAACGTCTGGAGGAGGCCTACGGGCGTCGACACCGCTGTGTCGGAGCGGCCGAGATGGGCCCGATGGTGGCACTGCTGGAGTCCGGGGCGCGGTCGGCTGCAGAAAGATTCGCGGTGGCGATCCTCGACGCGGCGGGGATCGATGGTTGGGTCGCGAACCATCCCAGTTGTGGGTACGAGATCGATCTCGCGTTCGTCGCCCACATGCTGGCGGTGGAGATCGACGGTTTCGCATTCCATCGCGACGCCGGCACGTTCCAGCGTGACCGGACCCGCCGGAATGCCCTGATCGCGGCCGGCTGGACCGTTCTCAACTTCACCTGGGCCGATCTGACGGAACGGGCCGACCACGTCGCGTCGTCGATCCGTCAGGCGCTGAGCGTCGCGGCCTGACTGCAGATGTCGCGAATCGTGTTGCAGCCCGCCACCATACGCGACACCTACGGCGAGAAACGACGCCGTAGCGCGCGCCGGTCGGGTTTGCCCGGTCCGCGCAGCGGCAGCTCGTCGACCTCGATGACCTCCCGCGGCGCCGCGTACCGGCCGAGTCGCTCGGCGACCGACCCGCGAATCCGGTTGACGTCGACCGGATCTCCGCGTCGTGCGACGACCACCGCGACGACCTTCTCGCCGAGACGGTCGTCGGGGAGTCCGACGACCACGCATTCGGCGACCGTCGGGTCCTCGGCGATCACCGCCTCGACGACCTGCGGCACCACGGTGAGTCCGCCGGTGAGGATCGCCTCGTCGGCACGCCCGACGATCGACAGGACACCGTCGTCGAGGCGTCCGAGGTCATCGGTGCGGAACCAGCCGGCCTCGGCGAAAGCGGGATGATCCGGCAGGTTGCGGTAGCCGTGCGCCACCATCGGACCACCGAGGACGACGCGCCCCACACCGTCCGGCGACGGCTCATCGATGCGGATCACCACGCCGTCGAGCGGGACGCCGTCGTAGACGCAACCACCGGCGGTCTCACTCATCCCGTAGGTGCGGACGATGGGGAGTCCCGCGTCGACGGCGCGGCGCAACAGGGGAGCGGGGGTCGCCGCACCGCCGACGAGCAACCCGTCGGCGGAGCGGAGCGCGGCGGTGGCACGCGGCGAGTCGAGGACCTTGATCAGCTGCGTCGGCACGAGTGACGTGTAGCGGCGCGGCCCGTCGAGCCGGTCCAGAGCTTCGGCGAAACCCTCGGCGTCGAAGCCCGCGGTCAGGTCGAGCACGGTGGGTGTGAATCCGGAGGCGAAGGCGCGCAACAGGACCTGCAGCCCCGCGATGTGATGCGGGGCGAGGGCGAGGAGCCAGTTGCCCGGGCCACCGAGGCGATCCGCGGTCGCCCGCGCCGATGCGGACAGCGTCGCCGGGGTGTGCTGCGCCCCCTTGGGGACACCGGTCGAACCCGAGGTGGAGACCACCAGCGAGACCTCGTCGGCGATCGGCTCACCGACGGCGAGGGCGGCCCGGAGAAGCGCTGTCTCCCGGGCGTCGTCGGAGGTGGGCACGATCGCGGTCGAACCGTCGAGCACGGCGAGCAGCTCATCGCGCCGGGCGACGACCTCTGGTCGAGCGGGAAGATGAAGGGTACGAAGGGTTTTCAGGACAGGTTCCGGTTCGGGTCGGTGCTGTCCGCGTCGGGTCCGTCGAACGGCCAACCGGACGACTCCAGGTGACGGCGGACGCGGGCGATGTCGTCCTCGTGCGCGAGTTCGTGGGTGACCTTCGTGATCGCGACCGCGGCGTCGATCCTGGAGATCGGCTCGGGCGGCGGCGACTGCCGGACCAGCCGCGACGACACTTCCTGCACCTCGTCCTCGCTGAGCTGACGCCGCAGGAGAGCGACGCGGGGGATGTAGTCGCCTTGCGGCACACCGTCGGGGTAACCGGCACGCAGCCATTCGATGATGCGGTAGAGCAACTGTGGGTGGTCCACGCTCGTCACCCCCTTTCCTCCGACGGGACTCGGCTGGGTCCTCTCGATGCGGCGATGCCGCTGGGTCCTCTCGATGCGGCGACGCGAGCGCGGCCGCTCAGCGCGATTGTAGGTTTCGGCCCGGACCCCGGCAGTCCTCGGCGCGTGCGGGTCGCCGGGTTCACGTTCGGCTGGACACCAACGGCCAGCCGAACGCGGCCAGACGCCCCGCGACCTGGTTGATCTCCTCCGGGGTCGGCGGTTCGTTGGTGACCCGGGTGATGGCGTCGCTGATCTGCTGCTCGGTCACCGGCTCCCGGGGTCCGTACTCCTTGACGAGCCGGAACGCCACCGCGGTGACCTCCTCATCGGTCAGAACACGCGTGAGGAGCGCCATCAGCGGCGGGAAGTCGGTGCGCGAGACACCTTGGGGATAGCCCTTGCGAATCCAGTTGATCACGGATTCGAAGAGGGGGATCTCAGTGCTCATGGTTGATCGCGTCTCCGGCTCGTGCACATCTGTGGTCACCGTTTACCCAGGTGGGCATCACTTGTAACCAAATGGGAAGAGCTTGATTCCGGTGTGGAAGTAGATGGTCTGACGGGTGATCCACAACAGTGCGGTGAGGATGACCAGTAGGACGACGGCGAAGATCGGGTAGCTGAGCACGCGCAACGCCGGCCTGCCCCTGACGAGCGAGCCGTCGACGACCTCGTCGGAACCCTGCTCGTGACATCGCAGGCCGAACGCGAACAGTGCGGGCAGACCGGCGCCGAAGAGCAGGCCGATGATCAGCACCTTGCCGATCGCCTCGACGATGTCCATCTCCGCTGGGTCCTTTCGTGTGTTCGCGCGTGGTCGTTGTGATGCCGGCGGTCAGGCCGAGCGCGCAGGGGTGTCGGGGGTGGTTCCGGGATCGGTCGACAGGTCCGCGGGCAGCACCGATCCGGTGGTCTCGTCCCAGTCGTCGTTGACGTTGCCGGCGTCGACCTTGTTCTGCTGGGCGCGCCAGTACATGTAGGCCGAGCCGGCGATGAGCAGACCGAAGATCGCCACCGCTCCCGCCACGTCGCCGAGCAGGTGAGCGATGTTAGAACGACGCCGCGCCGACGAGCCCCGCCGCCGGCAGGGTGGTGAGCCACGCCACGGCCATCCGGCCGGCGACGCTCCAGCGGACCTGCGCACCGCGCTTGCCGATACCGGAGCCGAGGATCGAACCGGTGGCCACCTGTGTGGTGGACAGCGCCATCCCGGCCGCGCTGGAGGTCAGGATGATCGCGGCCGACGAGGCCTCGGCGGCCATGCCCTGCGGGGAGCTGATCTCCACCAGGCCTTTTCCGAGGGTCCGGATGATGCGCCAGCCACCGAGGTAGGTTCCGATCGCGATGGCGGCGGCGCAACTCGCCACGACCCAGAGCGGCAGGCCGTGACTCACGGTCGAGGCGTCGAGGTGTCCGGTGACGATCAGCGCCATCGCGATCACACCCATGGTCTTTTGTGCGTCTCCGGTGCCGTGGGCGAGGGAGACCAGTGAGGCGCTGGCGATCTGGCCGTACAGGAAGCCCTGTTCCTTGCGGCTCTCCGCGAGACGACGCGTGATGGTGAAGACGAGCCAGGTCCCGCACGCGGCGACGACACAGGCGATCACCGGGGCCAGCAGCGCGGGCACGATGATCTTGCCGAACACACCGTGCCAGTTCACGCCCGAGAGGCCGATGGCCGCGATCCCGGAACCGATGAGCCCGCCGAACAGCGCGTGCGAGGAACTCGACGGGAGGCCGAAGAGCCAGGTGAAGAGGTTCCAGAGGATGCCGCCGATGAGTCCGGCGAAGATGATCAACAGCGCGGTCGCGGGAGTGAGGCCGGTCACGATCTCGCCGGCGTCGGCGCCGGAGGTCTGCTGGATGTTCAGGACGTCTTTGGTGATGGTGGCGGCGACCTCGACCGAGAGGAAGGCGCCGACGAGATTGAGGACGGCGGAGAGCCCGACGGCTGTCTTGGGTTTCAGCGCACCGGTGGCGATCGAGGTTGCCATGGCGTTGCCGGTGTCGTGGAAACCGTTGGTGAAATCGAAGCCGAGGGCCGTGATCACCAACAGCACCAGGATCAGCATCTCGCCGCTCATGGTTTTCATGATGAGGGCTCGGCTCCGAATTTCCTAAACGTTCCGGCGCGGTTCGGCCGGTATTCGCTGTGTCGTCGGTGTGTCGGGCTAGGTCACCGCACTTCAGTGCAGGTGTGGTGGGTATCGCTCCGGGGAGCGATGGAACGTTCGGCTGATCATGGTCCAACGGGTGGTTGCTGTGGAAGAATCCGACGCCATGACATCGATGAAGCTGGGCATGCCGATCAACTACGCAGGCGCCTTCCGCGAGACCATCAACAACCTCGCCGACTTCGAGGCCGCGGGCGTGGAACGCATCGCGGTCCCGGAGGCCTACAGCTTCGACGCCGTCTCCCAGCTCGGTTACATCGCCGCGAAGACCGAGACGATGGAACTGCAGACCGCGATCCTGCCGATGTACTCGCGCACCCCCACCAATCTCGCGATGACCGCGGCCGGTCTCGACTACATCAGTGGCGGCCGTGCGGTACTCGGTATCGGCGCCTCCGGACCGCAGGTCATCGAGGGCTTCCACGGCGTGAAGTACGACTACCCGCTGGGCCGGGCCCGCGAGCACGCAGAGATCTGCCGCATGGTCTGGCGTCGCGAGAAGCTCGATTACCAGGGCAAGCACTACACGCTTCCGCTCGACGAGGAGCACGGCGGTTCCGGACTCGGCAAGTCGCTCAAGATCATCAACCATCCCGTCCGCGACAACATCCCGCTCCTGCTGGCCGCCATCGGCCCCAAGAACATCGAGCTGGCCGCGGAGATGTTCGACGAGCTGCAGCCGATCCTGTTCCACCCGGAGCACATCGACGCCGCGTTCGGTGAGTCGCTCGCCGCCGGCAGGGCCAAGCGCGACCCGTCTCTGGGCGACCTCGGCATCGTCGTCCAGGCCACCGCCCGGATCTCCGACGATCCGGAGCAGATCAACAACTCGAGGGAACTCGTCCGCCATCACGCCGCGCTGTACATCGGCGGCATGGGCGCGCGGGACAAGAACTTCTACAACCAGCTCGCCATCCGGTACGGCTATGCCGACGAGGCGAAGCTCATCCAGGACCTCTACCTCGACGGCAAGAAGGTCGAGGCGGCCGCGGCGGTCCCCGACGACCTGGTGAGCGCCATGTCGCTCATCGGGTCCAGGGCCCAGGTCGCCGAGCGCGTGGCCGCGTTCCGCGAGGCGGGCGTCACCTGCATCCTCGCCTCGCCGACCGCGCCGACCCACGCCGAGCGGGTCGCCGAGGTGGAGGCGTTGCGCGACATCTTCAACGGCTGATCGCAGGTTCCCTCGAGGGACTCAGTCACACCCGAGTACGGCGGCCTTTCCGAGGCCGCCGTACTGGTATGCGTACACCGCACCCCAGAGCACGGGGTTGGGGCTGTAGTCACGTGGTACCGCGTGCATGACGACGTCGCCGTCGAAGCACTGGCCGAAGATGAATCGGGCCCGCACCAGGTGATAGCTCCAGCTGACGACGATGACCTCGCGCCAGTCGTGGCGACGTGCCATCTCCTGGACGAACATCGCCTCGCCGCGGGTCGTGGAGGGATGGGGTTCGAAGCAGGTGACGGTGATGTCCGGGGTGCTCGCCGAGCACACGCGCGGCATCATCGAATCCTGCTCGGTGTAGGGACGATACGGGTCGGAGATCAGCACGTGGTCGGCATAACCCCTGCGTGCCAACTCGATTCCGTAGTCCTCGCGTCCGTCGTGTTCGCCGCCCAGTACGACGATGGCGTCGACCTCGCGCAGCGGATCATCGTGGGTCCGCGTGAACAGCTGGTAGCCGACGGTGCCGCCGACGACCGTGACGACGAGGAAGATGCAGAACAGTAGTCGGACAACACGTCTCACCGTGACACACGCGTCCTGACGGAGAGCGGCGCGGGATGTTCGGCCGGCCGGGTGTGCCGGACGAGGTCGTCGGCTCCGGAACTCTGTAGCGCCACGATGAGGAACACCAGCATCAGCGACAGGTCGGTCACCGAGACCGGGATGGACACGGTGCTGAAGTCGAGCTGCATACCCAGGACGAAGAAAGCGATGAAGCAACCGCCGTACAGGGCGATCTCGGACCGGGAGGACCGCAGGCAGCGGTAGGCGAGGTAGCAGGCGTAGATCATGATCGCGGTGAACACGATTCCGACGAGGAGTCCACCGCGATAGACCGACAGCAGCGGCGCGTTGGCCACGTAGTTGATGGTGAACGCCTTCTCCGGATCCTTGAATTCGGCGATGCCCCAACCGTGTCCGAACAACCAGTGCCCGCTCATCTTCTCGGGGAACTCGCGCAGCGCGTCGGTGCGTGCGGTCGACCCGGTGTCGCTCTCGCCGAAGGACGAGAAGATCCGGCGCCGCGACGCGGGGATCGCCGACAGCAGGGCCATCCCGCCCGCGAGTGTCCCGATGATCGCGGTGCGTCCGCGGGTCGACATGGTGTGGAAGGCGAGCATCAGGAGGAGCGCCAGGACGACGGAGAAGATCGCCGCGCGACTCAGGGTCATCGCGACGGCCGCGAACAGGAGCAGCGCGAGAACCCAGCGCCGGCGGCCCTCGAAGACCAGCAGGCTGATCATCAGGGCCGCCAGGAAGCCGATGCCCGCGGCGTTCGGGTCGATGTAGGTGCCCGACAACCGAGCCGTCACCGAGGCGCCGTCGAAGACGAACCGGCCCGCCGACGACGCGTCATATCCGAAGGGGGACAGCAGATCGAAGGTCCGTGCGGACTTGTCGATCGTCAGCATTGCGAGGCCCGTCGCCGCCGACACGACCGATGCCACGACGAAGACCCTGCCGAAGGTCCTCAGTTGATCGGCGCGCAGCCGCAACAGCGCGACGACGAGGAGGATCGCACCCGACCACTTCGCGTACTCGACGATGTCGTCGACCTTGTGCAGGGTGGCCACCACCGACAGGCCGGCGACGCCGACGAAGGCGATGAGTGCGTACTCGAGCGGCGTACAGCTCACCGTGTCGCGGGGGTGGAGAACGGTGGCGAGCAGCACGGCCATGGTGAGGGTGAAGATCAATGGCACGGGCGTACCGGGGACGTACCCGGCGGGAAGCACGGCGACGACGACGGCGAGTGCCCACCACAACCACGTCGGATGTTGCAGTCCCACATATGCTCCCGCGATCAACGCGATTCCCAGAAAGGCCGCGGTGACGACGGACTCGCCGGCGAGGAGGCAGCCGAAGGTGCCGACCGCCACCGCGGTCACGATCGCAAGTGAACGAACAATCCCCACCGGGGCATCATGACACGATCCGGCGGTGGGCATCGGGTGAGATCTCGACCGAAACGTAAGTGGGCCACGACGAGTCAGAGATCACAGCTCTCGAAGCGCGCGACCGGCCGACAGTGGTTAGAGTTGGCGCGTCGGGGAAAGGCACCAGGTTTCGAACAATCCGCCGTGGAAATGTTTCACAGACATTTCCACGGTTGATCACTCGATCCCTCGGTCTTGCTCCGCCATCGCCGGAAGGAGCAGGTCTCGTGCCATTCAACGAATATGTCCGCACCGCGGTCCGCTATTGGTGGGCCGTCGTGGCGAGCGTTCTCGTCGGCGGACTGGTCGGATTCGGCTACGGCATGTACTTCACGTCCGTCGACTACGTGTCGACGGCCCGCCTCTTCGTCACCGCCGAGGGCGGCACCTCGGTGGGCGAGTCGTACCAGAACAACCTCTTCGCCGAGGGGCGCGTCAACTCGTATGCCCAGATCGCGACCAGTGAGCAGGTGGCCACCCGCGCCTCCCAGGCGCTGGAGGGGGCCATCGGCCCCGCTGACCTGCAATCGCAGACGACGGCGCTACCCGTCGAGGACACCGTCATCCTCACCATCTCGGTATCGGGACCGAGTCCGCAACGGGCCCAGTCGTATGCGTCCGCCGTCGCCCAGCAGACCGTCGAGGTCGTGCAGGAACTCGAGACGTCACGACGCGGCGGGACCTCGGCGGCCTCCGCGGTCCTCTACGACGAACCGGGTCTGCCGGCACCCGCCGGGGCGCCCTGGATGCTCTGGACCGGGATCGGTGTCGGCGCCGGACTCGTCGTCGGTGTCGTGGTCGCGCTGCTGCTCGGGTGGCGGCGTCGCGGAACCGTCGTCGACGAGGCCACCGCCGTCGATTCGACCCACCATCCCGTACTCGCGGTGCTGTCGCCCCACCCGGTGTCAGTCGAGGCGATCGGTGGCGGCGAGTCCGTCGATCCCGACGCGGATGCCCTTCGCGGACTGCACAATCTGATCCGCTTCCTCGGTGGACGGCGCAACGAGCAGGACCGGGCACCGCGGGTGATCGGATTCACCGGCGTCGGGCCTGAGGCCCGGGCAGCCGACATCGCCGCCCGCTTCGCCTCGACCGTGGCCGCCACGGGGAACACCGTCCTGCTCGTCGACGGCGACCTGTCCGGCGGTGGCCTGACCGCGGGTGCCGAGATCTCCGCGGATCACGGACTGTCCACCGTGCTGACCGGGAGTGCCGGCAGCGTCGACCCGTACGTCCGCCACGGTGCGCTCACCATCCTCCCCGCCGGCCCGGTGCCGCCGGAATCCGGTGCCCTCGTGAGCAGTCCGGTCATGGGATCGGTGCTCGACGAACTGCGCGAGCGCTTCGACTACATCGTCATCGCCTGCCCGCCCATGAGGCCGGAGAAGCCGGGATCGACCCAGCGGGGTACGTCGTCGGATTCGATCGTGTACTCGGCTCTTGCCGACGCGATGGTCGTGGTGGTGCGAAGCGGCACGGCGACCCGAAAGGCGCTGAGCGACAGTGTCGCCGCCATCGAGCTCGTCGGATCGGTGATCGGTACGGTACTCGTCGGCGGCAAGCGGGGGCCGATGTCGTCGCCGGATTCGTCCGTCACGGAGTCCGGTGCCGACGAGCAACCGGTCGACGACGCGGTGTACGCCGACGATACTGTCCCCGACGAGAACATCGAGTCCGCTCCGGACAGCGCGACCGGGACGATCCGCGCCACGATCGGCCACTCCTCACCCAACGGTTCCGGCCCGGCCGCGGCGGCCGGTGTCCCGTCGGACGGGCGGGGTCGTTGACGCGGGCGTCGACCCGCGGGCGGTTCGCCGCCTCCCTGATGGCGACGGTGCTCGTGATGAGTGGCTGTGGCACAACAGTGTTCACCGATGGGCCCGAATCGGACCCGGCGGTCCCGCTCGTTCTCCAGCCACCGCCCGACCTGGTCACTCCCTACCCGGAACCGGTCGTCCGGGGTGCCGCCGACACCGGGCGACCCGGAGCGGTGCTCGAGGTCGAGGACCCGCCCCGCGGACCGATTCCGGTGATCACCGAACTCGGTGCGATCGTCAAACGGGTCGAGTACCGGTCGACGTCGGGTCTCGACCGGTCGCCGACGGTGGTCTCGGGGATCGTCGTGACCCCGAAGGGCGAACCGCCGCCCGGTGGCTGGACGACGATCGCCTTCGGGCACGGCACCACCGGTGTCCTCGACGACTGCGGTCCTTCGGAGTACGTCAACCTGATCGGCAGCGACGAGATCATCGCAGCACTGGTGCTCAACGGTTTCGCCGTCGCGATGAGCGACTACGAGGGCCTCGGCATGCGGGACGTCGATCACCCGTTCCTCGACGCGCGCACCTACGGCTACAACATGATCGACGCGGTGCGTGCCGCCCGTGCGGTCTTCCCCGGGCTGGGCGACACCTGGATCTCCTACGGCGTCTCGCTCGGTGGGATGGCGTCGTGGGCGGCGGGCGAACTCGCACCGACCTACGGCGGGGGACTCGACCTCCTGGGCACCGTGGCCCTGGTGCCGGTGTCGGACATGACCGGACTGGTCGAACGAGCCGAGAAGGGCACGCTCACCGCCGATCAGGTCCCGATGATGGCCTACCTGATCGATTCGCTCGCACGCGTGCTGCCCGACGAGTTCGACCGCGACGACTACCGCTCGGAGTTCCTGCGGAAGAACTGGTCCGAGGTACTCCGCTGCATCCCGATCGACGTCCAGCAGACCCAGCGGGTGCTGAACTCCATCGGCGTCGAGGATGTCGCACCGCACACCCCGGAGGCGGCGGCACGACTCCGCGACCACCTCGCCGCCACATCGCTCCCGGTGGGCAGGGCCACTGCGCCGATGCTCATCATGTACGGCACCGAGGACCCACTCATCGCCGCTCCGTGGACCGAGCGGGCGATCCGCCGGTCCTGCGCCGCCGGGTCGCCCATCCAGGCCATGCGCCGGATCGGGGAGACCCATGCCCAGCTCGACTCCGGACAATCGGTGGCCTGGATGAAGTCCCTGGAGTCCGGGTGGAAGCCGCCGCAGAACTGCGGGGACCGCCCATGAGGTCACCGTCGACCCGCCGACCGGCGGACTATCTGGCGATCGTGCGCCGCAACCTCGTCGTGCTCGTGGCGACGGTGATCGCGGCCGCTGCCGTCGGCGTCGGTGCGTACGCCCTGATGCCGAAAACCTATGAGGCGCACTCGAGCGCACTGATCATCGCGCCGGGGCCGGCCAGCGTCGGCGCCGAACGCGCCAGCGACCTCGCCGGTCAGCTGCGGTCGGCATCGTATGTGCAGCTCGCGGTGTCGGACCAGGTGCTGTCGCGGGTGGCCCGTGCGGACGACGCCGGGCTGCTCGGTGACGCCGTCACCCCGGACGGTCTCCGCGAGCGGCTGACCGTCGGCTCGCCTCTCGACAGTGCCGTCCTCGACGTCGTGGCCACCGGCCCGACGGCGGAGGCCGCCGCCCACCTCGCGAATTCGGTGGTCGACGTCCTCCGGGTGCTGGTGACCGAACTCGAGTGGAGCGACGGCCCGGTCGCGGGACCGCTGCACGAGATCGACGTGATCGACGTCGCCTCGGTGCCGGATGCACCTGTGCTGCCCGAGTTCTGGGGCACGATCACGACCGCTGTGCTCCTCGGCCTGCTAATGGGTCTGGTGCTCGTGATCGGCGTGGAGGTCGCGCGCGACCGGGTCGTGGATCCGCGGGAGGCGCGGGTCCCGCGTACGTCAGACGCCGCACATCGGGGTGCGCCTATCGTGGGCGCGATCGGAGGGGGAGCGTGATGGGGAGACGATCGAGCGGGCGCATCAGGATGACGTCGGTGCTGGTGGCCGCGGTGATTGCCGTCGCCGGCTGTTCATCCGACGCCGACGAACAGGCCACTCCGACGACCGGTGCGGGAGGCGTCGAGTATCGCGTCAACACCGACGGAGCTGGACCCGGCGCGTTGCGGGCAGCCGAGACGATGCCGTTGCTCGACCGCCGGGTGCGGGCGAATTCGCAACTGGCGCTGCGCGTCAAGTACGTGTCGACCGACGGCCGGACCGGCGAGGAGACCGAGACGTGGGGAGCGTTCTTCGCTCCCAAGGGTCCGGCGCCGGAAGGCGGCCGGCCGGTCATCGTCCTGCCGCACGGCACGAGCGGTGTACTCGGCGAATGCGGTGTCACGCTCAAGTCCGATCTGGGTGACCTGGCGGTCACCGCCGCGAGCTGGCTCCAGCTGGGCTACGTCGTCGTCGTCCCGGATTACCAGGGCCTCGGCGATCCGGACGAGCAGCGTCCGACCCATCCGTACCTCGATGCGCGCACCTCCGGCCGTAACGTGATCGATGCGGTCCGGGCGGCCCGATATCTCGTGCCGGAGACCGGGACCCGGTGGGGAGCCCTGGGTGGCTCACAGGGCGGGCAGGCGGCGTGGGCCGCCAACGCGCTGGCCGAGACGTACGGAAGTGAACTCGATCTCGTGGGTGTCGCCGCGCTGTCGCCGGCTGCCGACGTCTCCGGGCTCGCCGACCTCGCGGCCTCCGGCGCCATGACCGTCGAACAGTACGGGCTGTACAACTGGCTGCTGCTGGCACTGAACGCCGAGAACTCGGAGCTGGACCTGCGCCGGTTCGTCGGGCCCGAGGTCGTCGCGTCCTGGGATGAGTTGTCGCAGTGTTCGGCGTCCCGTGGGGCACAGCGAGCCGAGGTGCTCGAGTCGCTGAGCGCCGACGAATTCCGACCGACATCGCCCGAGGCCGTGACCGAGCTGCGGGAACTGTTGCGCGAACGCGCTGTTCCCGACCTGCCCGCAGCGGCGCCGACCATCGTGATCTACGGCGGCAAGGACGAACTGATCCGGTCGGAGTGGACCGCGGCGGCCGTGCGGCGCAGTTGCGCACGCGGCGACATCGTCCACACCCAGTTCCAACCCGCGGCCGACCACGGCGGCATCGACGGCCGCCAGGTGGTGGGCTGGCTGACCGCCCGATTCGACGACGAACCGAGCTACAACCGATGCGCAGAGATCGAGAGAGCCGGATGACCGAGAACCTGGAACGGCGGGGAATCCCCGCCGTTGATGTCCCCGCAACCGAGAAGACACCGAACGCCGGTCGGATCCGTGGCCTCGACGGCCCGCGCGGAATCGCGTGCTGGGCGGTGTTGATCGTCCATGTCGCCGTGCAGAATTCGCCGGACACGATGGCCAGTGGCGGACTCCAGCTGCTGGGTCAGGCCCTGATCTTCTTCTTCGCGCTGTCCGGCTTCCTGCTCTACCTCCCGTACGTGAAGGGCCTGGTGAGCGGCCGCGAGTCCCCGCCCGATGTCCGCTCCTACGCGACGCATCGTCTGCTGCGGGTGTTCCCCGCGTACCTGCTGATCTTCCTCATCACCAACTACGTTCTCCAGGCTTGCTTCGTCGTGAACGAGTTCGTCGTGAGTGAGACCGGCAAGGACACCGGGACGGGCATGATCACCGACCCGGTGATGCTCCTGACCAACCTGACCCTGACGCAGACCTACTTCCCGCAGTACCTGCAGACAGGCATCAGCCCATCGTGGTCGCTGACACTGGAATTCGGCTTCTACCTGTCGTTGCCGCTGTTCGGGATGGCCATGTGGTGGCTACGGCGGCGGTTCGGAACGCATGCCGCGATCCTCGTGGTGACACCACCGGTGATCCTGATCGTGGTCGGGACGATCGGCAAGATGGTCGCGAGCCGGGTCGCCGAGGCCCGGGGCATCACCGCGGTGACCGAGCAGAACTGGGGACCCAACGCCGTCGCCGTGATCCTGCGGAGCTTCTTCGCAGCCGCCGACAACTTCGCGTTCGGCATGCTCGCCGTCGCGGCGTTCGTCGCGGTCGGCACCGGCCACATCTCGGTTCGGGGCGCCCGGCGTCTGCGTATCGCGTCGGCGGTGGCGCTCGTACCGTCGATGCTGATCATGCTGGTGCTGATCGCGGCCGGCTCGTCGTATCAGTCGACCTTCACAGCGCTGTCCTCGGCGCTGCTCATCCTGATCATCGTGCTGCCGCTCGCCGCGGGACAGGAGGGCAGGCTCGCCACCGCGCTCGACTGGAAGCCGCTCGACTACAGCGGACGGATCTCGCTGAGCATCTACCTCTGGCATTTCCCGCTGATGATCGTGATCGGCAGACTCGGACTGCTGCAGGGTGATTCGGTGACGGGTCTCATCGTCAACGTCCTGCTCGTCGGATCGGTCAGCCTCGTGTTCGCGAGCATCACCTATCGATACATCGAGCAGCCCGCCATGGTGGTGGCCAGGAGGATGCGTCGGCGATGACCGGCTTCGTCCGCCGGCATCCCCTCCTCATCGCGGCACCGCTCGCGCTGGTGACGCACACGATCATGCTGGTCATGGTGATCTCGGGTGTCCGTCTCGTCAACGTAGTCCGGGACCCCGCGGACGGCCCGGTGCCGTTCGCGATCGTCGAGGGCCCCGGGAAGGTGGTGTCGGCCGAATACACCGGCTCGCTGCCGATCTCGGCACGTCTCGACGACGCCCGCGCGATCCGGGTGACCTATTGGTCCACGGATGCGAACTCGGGAGAACCCACCGTCGTCAGTGGACTGGTGGTCACCGGTCCGGAACCCGACGCCGGTCAGACGAGGCCGGTCGTGGCGTTCGCGCACGGCACCACCGGCATCGACGAGCCGTGCGCACCCTCCGTCGCCGCCGGGATGTACGGTCTCGGCGAACTCGCACACGGGCTCGTCAAGGCGGGTTTCGTGGTGGCACTGCCCGATTACCAGGGCCTCGGGAGTCCGGGAGTGCACCCGTATCTCGACGCCCGGACCGCGGGTATGAACGTGATCGATTCCGTCCGGGCGCTGCGGGCGGTGGTGCCCTACGCCTCCGAGGAGTGGGTCGCCTACGGCGGATCCCAGGGTGGCGGAGCCGTTCTGGCCGCCGCGATGGCGGCACCCGAGTACGGCCGAGGTCTGACGATGCTCGGTGCGGCCGCGATGGTCCCGGCCGCGGACATCGCCGATGTGGTCGAGAAGTCCCGGAACGGCACGATCACCGGTGACCAGCAGCTCATGCTGCAGTGGATCGTCGAGGCGTGGTCACGTCGCGACCCGGCGGTACGGCTCGACGACTACCGGCGAGGGGTGGCGACGTGGGACACGTTGTCCGCCTGTACGGGACCGGCAGTCGCCGGCCGGGCGCAGGCGGCCGAGTCGCTGGCGCCGCGCGACATCGGACCCGGCACGCCGGAGTCCGCGTACAGGTTGTCGGAGGTCCTCGCCGGATATGCCGTACCGGTGGCCCCGACACCGGTGCCGATGTACGTCCTCTACGGCGGCCGCGACACCTTCATCGATGCGGAGTGGACTGCGAGGTTCGTCGAACGCGCCTGTGCCGCCGGCAACTCGGTGACCGTCGACTACCAAGCCGACCGCGGGCACCCAGATGTGGACGCGGCCGCACTGCTGCCGTGGATCTCGGCCCGCTTCGCCGGGGAACCGGCATCGTCGACCTGCGCGGAGAGGTGAACGCCATGCACGAACCCACGACGGGTCAGTCGATCTCGGAGTCCGACGTGCGAATCCACGGGGACGCGCCGGCCAGGGCCCAGCGGATCATCCGCACGAAAGACGCGGTGAAACGTCTACTCGCCGCGGGGACCGCCGTCGAACCGGCCGATCGTTACTCGGTGGTCGCGGTTCTCGGGCAGTCGAATGCGCATGGTGCCGGAATGGCCGGGGTCGATGCGCTTCCCACCCAGCCGGATCGTCGGGTCCACCAGTGGCCGGGATGCGGCCGGCGGCGCGGGCGGATACTGCAGGCCGAGGACCCGCTGCTCCACGAGATCCCCGGTGCCGGGGCCGGATTCGCGACGACGTTCGGTTCCCTGCTGGCCGACCACACCGGTGAGGCAGTGCTGCTGGTCCCGTCGGCTCGCGGCGACACGTCGTTCCATCAGAAGAACGGGTACAGCTGGGACCCGGCGAACCGGTCCGTGCGCGTCAATCTGTACGACCTCGCCGTCCGGCAGATCGGCAACGCTCTCACCGCCGCGGGCGCCGGTTCACGACTCGCGGCGATCCTCTGGCATCAGGGCGAGAGCGATGTCCCGCTGACGCCACCCGACGTCTATCAGGACCGGCTCGACACGTTGATCCGCGGTCTCCGTGACCATTTCGGGGTGGTGCCGTTCATCCTCGGCCAGATGGTGCCCGAGGAGATCGCCACGGGACATCCGCGGTACCCGGGTATCGCGGATGTCCACGCGACCACACCCGACCGGCACGCGGCATGTGCCCACGTACCGGGGCCGGAGGGCATGCACAACCCGGGGGAGACCATCCATTACAGCGCTGCCGGACAGCGCGAGCTGGGACGCGCGATGTTCGAGGCCTATCGGGATCTTGCCGGCCCTTCCCGCAACGAGTGATCGCCACTTCGGTCTCCGAATCGCGGGGTGGAGAACGCAATTCCGGGCCGAAGTGGCGACCGTTCCGGGCGGCGGGTGCCCGGGGCTCAGTACGCTCCGTCCTTCGCGACGACTGCTCGTGCGGTGCGCCACAAGATGGTCAGGTCCTGCATGATGGTCCAGTTCTCCACATAGGAGAGGTCCAGCCGGACCGACTCCTCCCACGACAGGTCCGAGCGCCCGGACACCTGCCACAGTCCCGTCATCCCGGGTTTGACGAGCATCCGCCGTGCGACGCGACCGTCGTACTTCGCGACCTCGTCGGGCAACGGCGGACGCGGACCCACGAGGCTCATCTGGCCCGTGAGAACGTTGAACAACTGGGGGAGTTCGTCGAGGCTGAAGGCGCGGATCACCCTGCCGACCCGGGTGACCCGCGGATCGTCGCGGACCTTGAACAGCAGGCCCGCGCCGTCGTCCCGGTCGCCGAGCCGGTCCCTCATGCGGTCGGCGCCGGCGATCATGGACCGGAACTTCCACATGCGGAAGTTCCTGTTGCCCAGCCCGACCCGGTCGGCCCGATAGAAGACCGGGAAGCCGGAGTCGACGACCACCGCGACCGCAACCGCCAGGAACACGGGTGCCAGTGCCAGCAGGAGAACCGCTGCGCCACAGCGATCGAGAGCGGCCTTGCGGAACCGAGTGGCCGATTCGTAACGCGGGTGATCGATGTGCAGCAGTGGCAGCCCGGCGACCGGACGCACCATCATCCGGGGACCGGTCACATCCGTGACACCTGGTGCGACCACCATGTCGACGTCGAGTCCGTGCAGATTCCACGACAGGTCCTGCATCGCCTGATGCCCCAGGGCGTCAGCCGAGGTGACCGCAACGGTGGTCGCCCCCGACGCCCCGACGGCGGCGAGGACGTCGTCGAAATCTCCGAGGACCGGGATCGCCACCCCGTCGACGTCGATGTCGGTGTCCGTACCACGATGCCCGGGCGGTAGGCACGCGCCGACGACCTGGTATCCCAGTGGGGCGGCGGCCGCCAGTCGCCGGACGGTCGGCCGCACCGACTCCACACCGCCGACCATCAGTACCGACTCACGGTGCCGCCCGGAGACCCGTGCCCGTGCGAGGAGACGGCGGAAGATGTTCCGGCTCAGCAACAGTCCGATGGTTCCCATCGGCAGGGCCAGCGCCAGGTAACCGCGGGCGATGTTCAGTCCGCCCAGGAGATCGACGATCGCCAGTCCGCCGAACACCGCGAAGCATGCGGTGACGACGCGGCTGTACTCCTGCGGACCGGATCCCAGGATCCGGCGGTCGTAGGTCTGGAAGGCGGCGATCGCGACCATCCAGACGGCGACCAGGACCGCGGACACCAGGATCGACGGGAGGTGGACCGCCGCGGCCGAGTGGAGGGCACCGCTGGGACCGAACCGGAGTCGTTGCGCCAGTGCCACCGACGCGACCACCACGACCAGGTCGGTGTACCGGAGGGCTCTCGTGTACCTCGGGACCCAGGACCGTGAGCGGAACTGCCGGCGACGCACCGACATCAGGCGTCGGGCTCCGCCGGGGAATCCGGAACCGGGATCTCCCGGGACCGTGTCGCGGGCCGAGGTCATGCGATTGCCGCTCGCCGGGGTTGGTCCGCGCCGAGGAGGGCGAGGTCGTGCCGGACCATGGCCTCGACCACCTCGGTGAATCCGGTCCTGGGCCGCCAGCCGAACTCATCGCGGATCCTGCGTGGATCGCCCACCAGATCGACGCCGTCCGCCGCCCGGACGAACGACGGATCGGTCGTCACGAGGTGTTCCCACTCCGGAATCCCGGCCACCTCGAAGGCGGTGGCGACGAACTCACCGACACTGTGGGATTCGCCGGTCGCCACCACGTAGTCGTCGTTGGCCCGGTTCACGGCGAGGGTGATCATCGCGGACACATGATCGCCCGCCCACCCCCAGTCCCGGCGTGCATCGAGGTTGCCCAGGACGAGTGGTTCGGTGCTGCCGACCGCGATCGCCGCGACTCCGGCGGTGATCTTCCGGGTCACGAAACGAGTGGAACGCAGCGGGGACTCGTGTGGATAGAGGATGGCGTTGGCGACCTGCAATCCCTTCGACCTCGCCACCCCGGCCATGGTGTGGCCGTACGCTTTCGCCGCCCCGTAGGGAGACGCCGGCGCGATCGGCGTGGTCTCGTCCTGGGGCGTGATCGTGGATCCCGCGAAGATCTCGGCGCTGGAGGCGTTGACGACATGGACACGGTGTCCGAGGTCGGTGAGTGCGGACGCCGCCTCGAGGATCGCGACGGTCGACATCGCGGTCACCCGGGCGGTCGTCAGCGGATCGTGCCAGCTCTCCGACACCGAGGACACGGCGCCGAGGTGGAAGATGTGGTCGGGTGCGTGGTCGGTGATCACGCGGCGCGTCGATTCCGGGTCGGCGAGGTCGACCGGACTCATCACCACATTGCCACCGGACGAGCGACCCACCGCTCGGCCCGGTCGTACGACGGCGACGACATCCCAACCCAGCGTGACCAATTCCTCGATCAGCAGGTGCCCGTCCTGCCCGTTCGCGCCGGTGACAAGGGCACGTGGCGGGGTCATGCGACCTTGCCGGCCAGCTTCTTCGACTCGGTGTCGAGATCGGCCTCGACCATCATCGTGATCAGCTCGGCGAAACCGACCTCGGGCTTCCAGCCGAGGAGCTCACGTGCCTTGGTGCTGTCGCCGATGAGGAGATCGACCTCGGCGGGACGGAAGAAGCGGGGATCGATGCGGACCAGATGATCCCACCGGTCGATGCCCACGACCCCGAACGCGACGTCGAGCAACTCCCGGATGGAATGGGTCTCGCCGGTCGAGATGACGTAGTCGTCGGCGATGTCCTGCTGGAGCATCAACCACATCGCGCGGACGTAGTCACCGGCGAATCCCCAGTCGCGCTGCGCATCGAGGTTCCCGAGGGCGATGGAGTCGTCGATGCCGAGGGCGATGCGGGCGACCGCCTGGGTGACCTTGCGGGTGACGAACTCGGGGCCGCGACGCGGCGACTCGTGGTTGAACAGGATTCCGGAACTTGCGTGCATCCCGTAGGACTCGCGGTAGTTGATCGTCATGTAGTGGCCGAAGACCTTGCTCACGCCGTAGGGCGAGCGCGGCCACAGCAGCGTGGACTCGCGCTGGGGGACCTCCTGCACCTTCCCGAACATCTCGGAGCTGGACGCCTGGTAGTAGCGGATGTCCTTGCCCGTCGTATCCTGATGGAGCCGAACCGCTTCCAGCATGTTCAGTACGCCCGTACCGGTCACATCGCTCGTGAGTCGGGCGTTCTGCCACGAGTAGGCGACGAAGGAGACCGCGCCGAGGTTGTACACCTCATCCGGATTCGCGTAGGTCATGGCCCGCATCAGGCTGGACAGATCGAGCAGATTGCCGCTCACGATGTCGACGTACGGATGTGATTCGGCGAGGCGGGCTGCCTTCGGATTGTTCTGTCCCCGAACGAGTCCCACGACCCGATAACCCTTCGCATGCAGGAGTTCGGCGAGGTAGAGGCCGTCCTGCCCGGTGATACCGGTGATCAACGCAGATTTCATCGACAATTTCTCCCAGCGCGAGGTGAACGACATCGATGTCGTGTCACCGACTTTCGAACACGCACTGATTCCCCGACCAGAGCATGTAAAACCTGCGAACACAGCCGGTTCGGAATCCGCCACCCATATGGGTCCCCGAACTTGGCGGTACTCTCTGCGCCATGACAATACGATCATCCGGGCAATTCCGCCTTTCGAGAACCCACTTCCTCTCCGCCTTTGTGGTGAGCATCTCTCTGGTGCTCGGACTCGTCATCGGCGGGAGCGTGTCGGGTTCGGCGAAAGCGGCTCCCGACACCTCGAGCTGGTTCGGTTCCGGGAGTGCGGCCGGCCCCACCGATGCGGCGGTGCCCGTCACCACGGCCGGATTCGGCTTCGCCGGCGGCGCGGGTCTGCTGTGGCTTAACGATTCCGACCTCGGTCGTGAGCTGGACGCGGTCAAGCGGACCAAGGCGACCTGGCTGCGTGTGACGATCGACTGGAATGCGATCGAGACGACCAGGAACTCCTACAACTGGTCCACCCCCGACCGGATCATCAACGCCGCACGGGCCCGCGGTCTCAAGGTCCTGGCCAATGTGGTGTCGTCGCCGCCGTGGTCGCGTCCGGTGGGGTCCTTCTTCACCGCCCCGCCCACCGAGAACGCCGATCTGGCCGCCTTCCTGAAGAAGTTCATCGCCCGCTACGGCAGCAAGGTCACCAACTACCAGATTTGGAACGAGCCGAACCTGCCCATCTTCTTCGGGTGGACCGTCGACGCCGCGCGATACACCTCCCTGTTGAAGGCCGCCTACAGCGCCATCAAGTCGACGCAGTGGGGCTCCACCGTCATCGCCGCAGGTCTGGCCCGTTCCGGCGGCTGGAACTCGCCGCCGAACTTCGTCACGGCCATGTACAACGCCGGTGCCAAGGGCAGCTTCGACGCCCTTGCGATGCACCCGTACGTGTTCCCCGGCGGCCTGTACGCCAATCCGGAGAACGCCGTCACCGACGTCCCGGCGGTACGCAACCTGATGATCGCGCGCGGCGACGGTGCGAAGAAGATCTGGTTCACCGAGCTCGGCGCTCCGACCGGCACCGCAGCCGACGCCGTCTCGGAATGGGAACAGGCGAAGCAGATCACGGACGTCATGAGCTTCGCCGTCTCCGCCGGATTCGTGGGCCCCACATTCATCTACAGCATCCGTGACAACGGGCCCGACCCGGCTGATCGTGAACAGAACTTCGGTGCCGTCTACAAACACGACTGGACCCCGAAATACGCTGCAGGCGTGCTGGGAGCGGCCTGACCCGCCGCCTGAAGGAGGCACGATCTCGCGCCCGCTCCGCGTTGGCAAGCTCACATACACCGAGCACGCCGCGCGGAGTGGGCGTTTCCACATTACGATTCTTCTCGAGCGGGCATCGGGGTCCGCACGAGTGCGTGCACTCGTATTCACGAGAATTCTTCTCGAAATCAGTCGGGGGAGAAGTGGTTCTGTGGTGCACATGATGGATGCTGGGATCGTCGTGGACAAAGTGCCGAGAGTGGCCATCGCTCACGACTATCTGACTCAGCGGGGCGGGGCGGAACGGGTCGTGTTGTCCCTCAGCAGGGCATTTCCGGATGCCCCGATCTACACGCTGTTGTACGAGCCGGATCAGACCTACGACGAGTTCCGCGGCAAGACGATCATCACCTCACCCGTGAATCGTGTTGCGGCACTGCGGACCGATCACCGCTCCGCGCTGCCCGTGTTGCCGTTCGCCGCGTCGCGGATGCGGATCGACGCCGACGTCGTGGTGGTGAGTTCGAGCGGCTGGGCGCACGGCTTCGACACCACCGGCTACCGGCTCGTCTACTGCTATTCGCCTGCTCGCTGGCTTTACCAGACCGATGTCTACCTCGGCGAATCATCCAGTGCGATCAAGAGACTCGCGATCAGGATGCTCGGCCCCGCACTCCGTCGCTGGGACCGCGCCGCCGCACTGGGCTGTGACCGCTATCTGGCGATATCGAGTGCGGTCCGCGACCGCATCGCGGCGACGTACGGTCTCGATTCCACGGTGGTCTCGGCTCCGGTGATCCCGCCCCCGGCACCGTCCGGGACGGCAGATGCGCCCGCGGGTGTACCGGTACGCCCGTACCACCTGTGTATCTCACGCCTGTTGGCGTACAAGAACGTCGACGCGGTGATCGATGCCTTCCGGGGTACCGACGAGCACCTGGTGGTCGTGGGCCGCGGACCCGAGGCGGACCGCCTGCGCGCGACCGCGCCCGACAACGTGACGATGCTGTGCGACCTGACCGACGCCGAGATGGGGTGGCTGTACGAGCACTGCACCGCCGTGATCGCCGCCAGCTACGAGGACTACGGTCTCACGCCACTCGAGGGCGGTATGCGGGGCAAACCCTGCGCCGTACTGCGCTGGGGCGGCTTCCTCGACACCATCGCGGAGGGCGTGAACGGCGTGTTCTTCGACGCACCCGACCCGATGAGCATCCGGGCCGCCGTCGCCGAGATCGCCACGCGCGACTGGGATGCCGAACAGATCAAGGCACACGTCGCCCATTTCGGCGAGGAGACATTCATCAAGGAGATCAGGAACCTCGTGTCCGAGGCCGTGGTCACGAGGGGAGCGGAGCGCACGTGAGTACCGAGATGACGACACCGCCGGCGGCCGGACCCGCCGGTCCGACCGTCCCGCAGCGCGCGGATTTCCATCCGCGGTACACCTTCACCGAGATCTCGACGATCGCGAAGGCCAGGAACCGGGTCGGAATCCTGCTGTACAACACCATCGTCACCCACCTCCCGTCGCACACCATCCGGCAGGCGTTCCTTCGTGCGTTCGGCGCGAAGATCGGCAAGGACACGTCGATCCTGCGCGGGTGCCAGGTCTTCGACATCGACCAGATCCGCATCGGGGAGGCCTGCTCCATCGGTTTCCGCGTGCTGTTCGACGCGCGGTCGGGCATCTGCATCGGCGACAACGTGGTGATCGCCAGCGACACCCAGATCATCGCCGGTAAACACGACCCGGCGAGTCCGGAGTTCGCGGCCGTCCTCGAACCGGTCCACATCGGCGACTACGCCTGGATCGCCAGCCGCGCCACCATCGTCAGCGGGGTCAGCATCGGCCGAGGCGCCGTGGTCGCCGCCTGCGCGCTCGTCAGCAAGGACGTCGCCGACCTCGACATCGTCGGCGGTGTTCCGGCCACGACGATCTCCCGGCGGCCCGAGTCGGCGTTGCGGTACCGGCCCAAGTACCGGCCGCTCTTCTACTGATGACGGGGCAGTCGACGCCGGGGACGATCGGGCAACCCGGGACGTCCGGGCTGGACGGGCTGGACGGGGCCCGCGTCATCTATGTCGCCGCCGAGCGGAGCGCGGGCGGGGTCGGGGCGTACTCCGAGGTGTTCGCGGACATGCTGCGGCGGCGGCTCACCGACTTCCACGAGGTCCGGCACCCGCGGCCGGGTACCGACACGGTCACCGACCTGCGCGCGCGACGCCGCGAGATCATCGAACTCATCGACGCCGCAGATGGTCGTCCGGTCGTCGTGCACGGTGAGTTCTCCGGCGGATCGGTCGAATCCTTCTGGCCGACTGCCGGACTCGAACGGATTCGACGCGGCGTCCTGGTCAGTGCGACCGTGCACGATCCGCCTGGTCTCGTGTGGTGGCCGGGACGTGTCGCGTTCCTCGAGCGGCGCAGATTCCTCAACCACGCAGTACATTTCCCGCTCCGGCCGCTATCGCGTGCGATCGAGCGGAGAGTGGTCGGAGCCCGGACACTGTTCGCGATGAGCCACGCCGGGGCGCGGTCGTTGCTGCGCGCCTACCCGGACACCACGGTGCGGCATGCACACATGCCCGTCTGGAGCCGCGGTGAGGTCGTTGCCGCACCGGATCGCCCGAAAGCGGTCGGACTGTTCGGGTTGGTCTATCGCGGAAAGGGTTTCGAGCATGTCGAACGGCTTCGGGGTGTCCTTCCCGACGACATCGCGATCCGGATCGCCGGCCGCGGCACCGAAGCCCTACCCGGCCTCGACGGGGTCGAGATCCTCGGCGGGGTCGACGACGCGGATCTTCCCGCGTACTTCTCCTCCGTCCGAGCGCTCGTCGTGCCCTACGGCACGCGGAGCCTCTACGGTGAGGCGTTCCCCGGATCGAGCGTCGTCTCCGACGCGATCGCACACCTCACTCCGGTCGTGTGTACCGGCCACGGTGCGCTCGGCGAGCTCCGGACCGAGGGAGGTGTCCTCGTCGTCGAGGAGGGCGGACGGACGCACGAGGAAACAGTGGACGCGTTGGCCTCGGCCGCGGCGGAACTCGTCACGTCGCGAGATCGGCTGTCCGCGATGGGGGAGGCGCTGAAGGAGATGCGCGAGGTGCGTGAACCCGACGAGGTCGTCAGAACCTACCTCGACACCTGGGCGAGGGCGTTGTGCCGGGCCTGAGCGGCGCCGCCGAGACCGGTGTGGCCGGCACCGATGAGGCGGCGTCGGCGGTCGACAGCCGACGCCACGTCGTCAAGGCGCTCGCGGCCGCCGGCTGGACCTACGGCGGACGAGCGGCCGGTCTCGGCTGGACCGTCGCTCTCACCTTCCACCTCGGCATCGGCGCCTACGGGCAGTACGCGATGGCCTTCGCACTCGGTGCGATCATCGCGGCCCCACTGGACAATCCGTTCGCGGTGCGTGCCATCCGCGAGGCGGAGGATGCCTTCGCAGCCGAGCGCGTGACCCGGGTCCTGTTGGGGCTCGGTCTGATGGTGGTGGGCGCGCTGTGTCTCGGCGCACCGTATCTGGTGTGGTTCGCACTGTCCGTCGCCGGCGGCGAGATCGTGTTCAATGCGGTCAAGAGCCGCGCACTCCGCGACGGCCACCCCGATCGGGTGATGCGATTCGACACCACACGGCAGTTCGTCAGCATCGCACTCGCGATCGGCTATCTGCAGTTCGCGCCGTCGGCCGACCTCGAGACGGCGAGTTTCTGTTATCTCGCACCGTATGTCGTCATCGCCCTCCATGCCGCGACGTTTGCGCCGCGTACCAGACCGGGGGTCCCCGGCTCGGCGCGCCTCATCGCGATCCTGTTCGGTGAGCATCTCGCGAATGCGCTCTACATGCAGGGCGACATCCTGTTGCTGGGGGCGGTGACGGATTCCGATGTCGCTGGATACTTCGCTATCGCCGCCACGGTCGGATGGGCGGCGGGCCAGGTCGGGATGTCGCTTGCCGGGACCTATCACGAGCAGCTGCGTGCGGCCGATGGCGCGGTGGCGGCGGGGCCGCCGGTGAAGCACGTCGTGATCATGGCGGCGGCGACATCGGCGCTCGTGATGGTGTCCGGGTTCGTGATGCTGGCAACCCCGTACTCACATGAGCTCGCCTGGGCGCTGGTGGTGATCTCGCTGTTCGTCGGGTTGCGCGTGATGAACAACGTGCTGACGACGGTGCTCTACGTGCAGCGTCGTGACGTCGTGCGCAGCGCCGCGGCCGCCGTCCTGGTCCCGGTGAAGCTCGGATCGGTCTGCGCGCTGGCGGTTTTCGGTGCGGTCGGGGCGGCGATCGCATCGGTGGTGACCGACGCGATCCTGTTCGCGATCTATGTTCGGTCGGTGCGGCCCGCGAGGCTCGTCACCCGAGAAGAGGAAACCGCATGACAGGGGTGATCGCATGACGACTGTGACCTTCATGATGGCCAAGGACATCGAACACGACCACGGCGGCGACGTCGCGCTGGCCAGGGTGATCTTCGACATCGCGGCAGAGTCGTTCGACCTGCGTGCGGTGTGTCTGTCCAACCATCTCACCACCGGTGACGCTCCGCGGATCTCGGCCGACGGCAGGGTGATCCGGGTGCCGAAGCCGCCCGTACTGCTCCCGGCGCTCATCGGCAGCAGTCTGCGGACCCGGCGCAGTGTCTGCCACGTCCGTTTCGACACCGACGACCTTGTCCGGACCGTCGACGATCTCGACAGCGACGTCTTCCTCGCCGAGCATTCGTACATGGCCGAGTCCTATCTGCGCTCGACACAGGTCGGTCGCAGCGAGCTGGTGATCAACACGGTCAACTCCGAATCACTGGTGTGGCGACTCACGCGCGGACTCCCGGGAACGGTGGAGGCGAGGCGCATCCTGTCCGATGAGCTCCGGGTGGCCCGCGCTGCGTCGGCGATCGGCACCTACGACCTCGAGGAAGCACAGTTCTACCGGAAGCGCGGGTGCCCGAGTGCTCGCTGGATCGATCTCACCCTGCCGCCCGCGACCCGCGCGGGTGGCGGCCTCGAGATCCCGCGGCTCGTGTACATGGGTACCCGGGACTGGCCACCGAATCAGGAAGGCTTCTTGGAGATCCTGCGACTGTGGCCGCGCATCTCGGACGGTATCCCGGATGCCGAGCTGTGCATCGTCGGCGCTCCCAAGCCGGGCGCGACACCACCGCCGTTGCCCGAGGGCGTCCGGGACGTCGGATTCGTGGAGGACCTCGATGCTTTCCTGGGTACCTGTCGCGCCCTCGTCGCACCCATCAGGACCGGCGGCGGTGTCCGGGTGAAACTGCTCGACGCCGCCAGCCGTGGATTGCCCGTCGTGGGCACCACCGCCGCGATCGGGTCACTCGAACCGGTTTTCGGGCTGACCGCCTACGACGATCCCGACGAATTCGTCGAACGTGCGCGTGCATTCCTCCTGGACGTCGATCTGGCGAGAAAAGAGGGCACACGGATTTTCGAGGCGAATGCCGAACGCTGGGAGCAGCGCATTCCGCACCAGGCTGTGGAAGCGCTGCTGAGTCGAGGACCGGTTCCGGTCGACCATTGACGAGCCGGGCCATGCGATGTCGTCTGCGCGGACCACGGGCATCTGCCCGATATTCGCAACACTTCGCGGTTCATACGAGAACGTGAATTGCGCAAAATGACGAAATCCATTTCGATCTTTTCGGTGATTGTCGACCGGGGAATTCGGCGGTATTCATGCGGTGGCCGATTCGATGTGGGTCCCCCGAGTTGTGAGGCGTCAAGCCGTCCCATAGGCTCTTGGGTATCCGCGCGGCGCAGAATGGCATTCGTCCAGGACACACCGGTGTGACCGTTGTCATTCTGGTGGTCGTGAGCTCGGACGATGCCACCGGAGAACGAAATCGGCGAAGACGTCTCGGGGTCGGGCGGTTGCTGGAGAAGACGGTGCCGACGGAACCCGGAGAGCCGGTGTGGTTGACAGCAGTCGGACGTGACGAGGACGGCGCATGGTGAGTGGTGAGGCAGGGCGTTGAACTTCACCGTGTTGAATTTCGGCATGTTGAATCCGTTGGCGATGAATTGTGTCGCGACGCCGCTGTTTCCCGGAATCACGCCCATTCGCTCCACGTCTTTCTCGCGATTCGGTTACCCCTTCGAGGGGTCCGGATTTGCTGATTTGTTTTCGCGCATTCGTCGAGACGGGATCTCGGTGATGGCGCCGCTTCGCAGGCCGGGGGGATCAGACGGTCGGCACGCCCCATGAGGTCCGGGTCCCACGGACCTGGTGAGCGCCGGACGGGCCGACCATGAACGCCCCGACCCCGCCGCCGGTGACTCCGACTGTCGGAATCGCGCGACGATTCCGGCTCAGTGCTGCACAACGAGCGCTGTGGTTCGCCCAACAGACGGCCATGGACGTGCCGATCAACGTCGCGCAGTACGTGGAGATCGACGGACCCATCGACATCGACCTCTTCCTGCGCGTCACCGGGGACGTGGTGCGTCGCGCCCAGTTCCTCCAGGTGAGGTTCGAGGACACCGACGACGGGCTGGTGGGTGTGTACGACCCGTCGTTGCACTACTGGGCCGACGTGATCGATCTCCGGGACCGTCCCGACCCGCGTGCCGCCGCCGAGGCGATCATGCGCGAGGACTGTGCGCGACCACTGGACCCTCGGGTGGATCGCACGGCCCGCGGCTGCCTGTTCCGGCTCGCCGAGAAGAAGTTCATCGTGTACAACCGCGGTCACCACCTGCTCACGGACGGCATGGGCGGCAAGGACCGCATGGTCGAGGCAATCGCCGCCTACCATGCCGCGGTCACCGGCGGCACACCTCCGCCCGCCAAACCGGTGGACCTCGATCTGCCCGCGCGTGCCGACGACGAGTACCGCGCATCGCGTCGCTTCGACACCGACCGCGCGTACTGGCGTCAGTCCATGGCCGGAGTGGGGATCCCCGCGACGCTCGCGCATCGACGCGGCCGGCCCGAGGCACTCTCGCGACGAGTCGCGGCGCCGCTGGACACGGAGACGATGGATCTTCTCCGCCGCGCTGCCGAGGCGAACTCGACGATCCTGCCGAATGTCATCGTCGGCGCGTTCTCGGCCTACCTGTGCCGGGCCGCCGCCGAGGGCGACGAGGTGATCTTCCAGTTCCCGGTCGCCGCCCGCACCATCGCGGCGCTCCGGTCGACACCGCTGCCGGTGGCCAACATCGTTCCCCTGCGGACCGGGGTCGCGGGGCATGGATCGGTCGCCGAAGCGTTGTCCGGCAGCCAGGCGGCGCTCCTCGGTGCACTGCGGCATCAGCGTTATCGTGGCGAGGACATCTGGGCCGACGTCGCCGCCGACGAGACCAGCGGCAGGGTCCGGCGGGCCGCGGCGCAGGAGCGGTCGGGCCCGATGCTCAACCTGATGCTCTTCCAGCGCGAATTCCCCTGTGGGGAGGCGCACGGCACCTTTCACATCCTCACCGTCGGCCCCGCCGAGGACCTGGCCGTCAACATCGTCCCGGTCGCCGGTGAGGACCGGGACTCGGTGCTCATGATCGGCGTCGAGGCCAACCCCAACCGCTACGACGAGGCCGAGGTGGCCGAGCATCATCGGCAGTTCGTCGCCATGCTGCGCACCTTCGCCGACGCCCTGCTGCAGGCACCGGACACCCGCATCGACGATCTCCCGCTGGCGAATCCGGTGACGGTGGTCCGCGGCGCGATCCCCGAACCCGGGCCGGCGACCGTCCCGGAGGCGCTCGCGAGCGCGGCCGCGCGTCACGCGCATTCGCCGGTGTTCGACGAGCCGCGTACCCGTCCACTCACCTTCGGGCAATTGCACGTGCGCGCAACGGATCTCGCTGACCGCCTCCGAACCGTCGGCGTGGTTCCGGGATCCACGGTGGCCCTTGCGCTGCCGCCGGGCGTCGACCGGCTGACCGCGTGGTGGGCGATCGGGGTGAGCGGTGCCGCGGTCCTCCTGCTCGATCCGCTCGCCCCGCGGGCGGCCGTCGCGTCGTTGCCGGAGGCCACTCGTCCCGAGGTCGTCATCGCCGCGCGGTCCGAGGATGCCCCGGCATCCGAGTCCGCTCCGCGCGTGCTGACCCTCGCCGAACTCGGTGGGCTCGAGGCTTCCGGGGCGGCGGCCCGCAGGCCCGCACCGAATGACATCGCCGCATATCTCGCGATCACCGGAGCGACTTCTGAGCTCACCACCCTCGCCGTGCCCCAACGTGCGCTGGCCGCCCTGATCGCGACCGGCGTGTTCGACGCCGCCGCAACCGATCTCGAACACGGCCGGCTGTTCTTCGGCGCCCCCTCGGCGTCGTCGGCGGCCCATCTCGAGATCATCGCGGCAGCCGCGCACGGTCTGCGGCTCGTCGTGCCCGGCGCGGACGCCGTGCCCGCCACGCACGTGATCGCGACACCGGGAGATGTTCCGCGCCTGAGCGTGCAGGGACCGGTGACCTCGCTCGTGGTGGTGGGGGAGGACATCGCACCGGCCGCCCTGGTGCGCCTGGCCTTCGGCCGCGAGGTATCGGCACCGTACTGTCCGCGCGGTGCATTCGGCCCGGTGACGGTCAACCGCCGGATCGCCCGGGACGCCGCCGTCGACCACCGTTTGCCCAGCGGGACACCGCGTCCCGGTGCCGGACTCGCCGTCTTGGACCCGTCGCTGCGTCCGGTTCCGGCCGGGGTGACGGGTGATGTCTACGTGACCGGCCCGCAGGTGGCCACGGTCATCGCCGGAGATCCGGTGCACACCGCATGCACCTTCGTGGCGTGCCCGTGGGAGCGGGGAGCACGAATGCTCCACACCGGCGACCGCGGCCACTTCGATCCGGGCACAGGCTCGTTGGTGATCGACCATCACGAATATGACGTGGTGACCCTCGACGGGGTGCGCATCGACCTCGCCGCGCTCGACCGGGCGGCCGGGCAGGTCGCCGGCGTCGGGTACGCGGTCTCGGTGGTGGCGGCGGGCGGCCTCGATGTGGGCGTCGTGTGCGATTCCGACGAGGTCGACCGGCAACGCGTTCGGGCCGCGGTCCGGCGACGCGTCGACGACGAGGTGCCGGCCTCGACCCGGCCCCGTCGTGTGGTCGTCCTCGACGAGTTGCCGACCGACGTGACCGGAAACCTCGACCGGCGTGCGGCAGCCGAATCGATCGCGGCCGCACCCGAGGCGCAGACGGCGTATCGTCCGCCGTCGACGGCCACCGAGGTGGCGGTGGCCGAAGCGGTGACCGAGGTACTCGGCGTACCGCGTCCGTCGATGGACGACGAGCTCGTCCGATTGGGCGCCACCTCACTGGGATTCATGCAGCTCGCCACCCACCTCGGCAGCACCCTGCGCGTGGTGGTCAACATGCGCGACCTCGCCTCGGTGACGACACTTGCCGAGCTCGCCGCGGTCATCGAGGCCGCTGTCCCGAGGCGGACGACGTCCACCGACGGCGTCGTCGCCTATCGGCCGACCCGAGCCCAGCAGGAGATCTGGCTGCTCAACCGCGCCGACCCTCATGCGACCGTGTACCACCTGCCTGTGCGGCTCACGCTCGCCGAACAGATCTCCGCCGACGCCGTACGGATGGCGCTGATCGACGTGGCCACCCGGCACGAAGCCCTACGGACCGTGTACCCGGAGGTCGACGGGGAGCCCGTCGCGCAGGTTCGCGACCAGGACGAATCGGCTGCTGCCGCACCGGTCACCAGCGCGACCCTGGACGCCTCCGGCGTCGACCACGCGGTCTCGGCGCCGTTCGACCTGCGGACCGAGGTTCCCTGGCGAGCGGTGCTCGACGAGACCGGCGACGCCGTCGAACTGGTTCTCGTCGCCCACCACATCGCCGTCGACGAGTGGTCGCTGCACATCGTGCTGGAGGATTTCGCCCACGCGGTGCGTGCGCGTGCCGCCGGCGCAGGACCCGTCTGGGAGACCGAGGCCGTCTCGTTCAGTGCGGTCCTGGATGCGCGAGCCGCCGGCTCGACGACCGCGTCAACGCCTGCGGCGGAGGTCTTCTGGACCCGATTCCGGCGGGATGCACCGGATCGGCTCGCCTTGCCCGAACCCGCGGCGAGCACTGCGGCGGGGTCCGGACTCACCGCCGGACCGGCGGTCCACACGTGTCGGCGGATCGGGCGCGCGGTCACCGATGCCGCCGCCGCGCAAGCGCGAGAGTGCGGCACCACCGTCAACACGCTTCTGTGCGTGGCCCTCTCGGCAACCCTCGGTGAGTTCACCGACTCCGACGACGTCGTGATGTCGATGCCGGTGTCCGGGCGGTTCACCAGCGAGGAACTCCGCCCGGTCGGCATGTTCGTCGAGACGGTGCCGGTACGGGTGACCGGTGCCCGCGAGACCTCGGTCGCCGATGCGCTCGCGGTCGTCGGGGGAGACCTCGGCACCGCCGTCGCGCTGGCCGACGCCGCGCCGACCGGACTGTCCGACGTCATCTTCGCGTATCACGCGACCGCACCCGATCTCGTCGCATCGGCGGTGTTCACCGACGGTGCGACGCTGCGTACCCGCGACGCCCGAACCGCGTTGGAGTTCACCCTGATCGACGACGGGGACGGGCTGTCCGTCACCCTGACGATCGCCGAGAACCGCGTGGACGTACCGGTGGCCGCGCGACTGCTCGACAGGTTCGTGGAGGCCGTCGCGGCCCTGGCCGCCGCGGCGCCGGATCAGACCGTCGCCGAGTGTCTGTCGCCGGGCCCGGTCACCGAGCCGGGCAGCAGCCGGACCGCCGGCGTCGCTCCCGTCGGTGTCGATCCCATTCGGGCGCTCCTGCGCCACGCCGTCACACACCCCGAGGCGACCGCGGTCATCGTCGGCGACGAGACGCTCGACTACCGCGGTCTCGTCGACCGGGCTCGTGCCCTCGCGACGCGCCTCGTGTCGTTCGGGGTGCGGCCCGGCGATCGCGTGGCCCTGCTCATGGATCGTCGCGCCGACACCGTGGTGGCGATCGTCGCGACCCTGCTGGCCGACGCGGTCTACGTCCCGATCGACCCCGATCACCCGCAGGCGCGGATCGACCTGATCCTGGCCGGGACCGCCCCGGCCGCGGTCATCGACAGCCGCCTCGAGGTGACGGAAGGTCTGGGTCGTCAACGCGCGCAGCCGATGCCGGGTGCCGCCTATGTCATCCACACCTCCGGCTCCACCGGCCTGCCGAAAGCCGTGGTGGTGACCCGGCAGAACGTGGCCGCACTCCTGGGGGCAGGACTCGATCTCGTCGAGGCCTCCTCACGGGACGTCTGGGCCTGGGTGCACTCCTACGCGTTCGACTTCTCGGTCTGGGAGATCCTCGGTGCGCTTGCCTCCGGCGGCAGCGTCGTCGTGGTGGACCGTGCGACCGTGCGGGATCCCCGAGCTCTCGCCGAGACGATCGTACGGCACGGGATCACCATCCTCTCGCAGACCCCGACCGCGTTCAGCGGAATCGTCGACCTGGCAACAACTCCCGCCCCGCCGGAACTGCCGTCACTGCGGGCCGTGGTCTTCGGTGGCGAGACCCTCGCACCGAAGACGTTGCGCGCGTGGGCCGCCGAACATCCCGGTACCCGACTGGTCAACATGTACGGCATCACCGAGACGACCGTCGTCCTCACCGCCACCGACGTCGACCTCGACGACGAGCGCAGCATCATCGGCACGCCGTTCGACGGCGTCGGATGGATGGTTCTCGATCGGCGCCTGCGACCGGTGCCGACCGGCGCGGCCGGCGAGCTGTATCTCGTCGGCGAGCAGGTCGCGCTCGGCTACCTCAACGCTCTCGGCCTGACCGCGACACGGTTCGTCGCGGATCCGTCGGGGACCGGCCGGCGGATGTACCGGACCGGCGACCGGGTCCGTGAGGTGGCGCCGGGCCGACTCGCCTACCTCGGCCGCAACGACGACCAGGTCCAGATCCGTGGCCACCGTGTGGAACTCGGCGAGATCGTCTCCACCCTCCGTGGGATCCCCGGCATCGGCGATGCGCGCGTCCTGGTACGACCGGGCCGTCGCGCAGGCGACGAACAGTTGCTGGCGTTCGTGACCGAGGACGGCCTCGCCGACTTCGACGTCCTCGACGACCTCGACGAGGCGTCGATCCTGGCCGGCTGCGCCACCCGATTGCCGGGGCACGCCGTGCCGTCCCGGGTCGCGATCGTCGACGGTTGGCCGATGACCAGCACCGGGAAGATCGACCGAGACAAGCTCTTCGCGGTGATCAGCGACACCGCTCCGCCGGTCGGACGGGCACTCGGCCCGATCGAGGAGACGGTGGCGTCGGCGATCCGCGCGGTCGTCGGGGAGGACGTGGGTCACCTCGGCGCCGACACGAACTTCTTCGCCGCGGGCGGTACGTCGCTCTCGGCGGCACGCCTGGCCGCCACGCTCGCCGGGATGGGGTACCGCGTCGAGGTGGCCGACATCTTCGAGTACCCCACCGTCGCGGAACTCGCTGCCCGGCTCGCCACACCGGGGACGTCGACCGCCCCGCCGCGGTTGTCCCTGTTGTCGGACGACCGCGAGATTCCTGGAGACCTCCCGCTCACGCCCGAGCAGATGGACGTGTGGTTGCGGTGGCGGACCGAACCGGAGTTCACCGGCTACCTCCTGCCACTGGCGTTGCCGATCGACGCGACACCCGGGGACCTACGTCGTGCACTGGCCGCGATCGTGACCCGGCACGACGCACTGTGCACCGGATTCCCGATGCGCGGCGGGGTCCCGGTGCAACATCGGTGGGACGACGCCGATGTCCTCGATCACCTCGAACGGCAACTCGGTCCCGATGCCCCGGAAGTGTCGGCGTGGGACGCCTCGGTGTCGGAGCCGTCGGTGTCGGACATCTCCGGGCCGGACATCTCCGGTCCGGATGCGACCACCGTCCTCGCGTCGATGGCCACGCCCATCGACCTCGCCTCCGCGCTTCCCTGGCGGGTCCGGATCGTCCGGATCGACGGGGCCACCTGGCTTCTCGGCGTGATCCACCACATCGCCGCCGATGGTGAGTCCTTCGCGATCCTCGCCGGCGAACTCGACACCGCACTCGCCGGTGCGACGCTGCCGACGAGCGGAACGGACTATCGGCGGTACTCGGTCTGGCGGGACGAGACGCTCGAGTCGAGGCGGGCAGAGCTCACCGCGTTCTGGCGGGACGCGTTCGCCCGGCCGGTGGAACAGCTCCGGCTCCCCGAGGTGAACCTGCAGGCGGAAACCGTTGCGCCGGCGGCGGAGACGATCGTGCACCGCGCGCACGCGCATCTCGACGCGACCGTCACCGCGTCGCTCGAGGCGCTGACCGTCGCCCGGGCGTCGACCCCGTTCATCGCGGCCCACACGGCACTCGCCGCGGTACTGGCCAGGCAGTCGGGCGCACGGATGGTGACCATCGGCACCGCCCTGTCGGGTCGTCTGGACCCGGGTCTTGTCGGTGTGCCGGGGCTGTTCGCCCGCGCGGTGCCGCTGCACACGCCGATCGACCCGGAACTCACCTTCGTCGAACTCCTGTCGCGGGTGACGACGGTGGATCTCGGTGCCTTCGCCCATGCCGATCTGCCGCTCACCGAGATCTCCGAGATCGCCGACCCCGGTCGTGCCGGCGCCGGAACCCCGTTGTTCGAGGTGTCGTTCGGCGCGGTGCCGGACGCGATCGTGGAGTGGGTGGAGGCCGAGTTCCCGACCGGGTCGGCCGACAGTGCCGCCGCCGGGGTTCTGGGGATCCCGCTCTTCGGCATCGACGTCTCGATGTACCGGCACGGCGGTGCCCTGCACCTGACGATGTCCTGCACCGATTCGGTCGCGACCGCGGGCCGACTGGAGGCCCTGTGCGAGCTGGTCGTCGAGACGTTGCGACGCGGCGTGCTCGCGCCCGACGAGCCGGTCGTGTCGCTGATGAGCGCGGACGGTGAGGACGCGACGCGCCCGGAGTTCGAGCCGGAGGCCTTCGACGCGCTGCTCACGTCGTACGGTTCCGCGTCCCCGTCCGACATCGCGATCGTCGACTCGCGACATCGCATACCGGGATTCGGGGCCGAGATCACCGAGGCCGACTTCGACCGGCTGTCCACACATCTGGCGCGGCTACTGGTCGAACAGGGGGTCGGCGCGGGCGACGTGGTCGTCGAACTGCTCCCGAGATCGGCGTTCGGCATGGTCGCGACTGCCGCGATCGCCCGCGCGGGAGCGGCTTTCGTCAACATCGACCCCGCCGACCCGGTCGAGCGTCGGAACCTGATCCTCGGTCGGTGCCGTCCGTCGGTGGTGCTCACCCTCTCCGGGATCGACACGGCCGGGATCGGCACCGCGGTCGTCGCGCTCGACGACCTGTTCGCCGAGCTGCCCGCGGTGGTGCCACCCTTCGCCGACACGGAACGTATGCGGGCGGTGACACCGGACGACGTCGCCTACGTGACCTTCACCTCCGGAACGACGGGTGTGCCGAAAGGCGTCGCCGTCACCCATCGCGGTCTGGCCGGGTGGGCTCGTGACACCGTCTCACGGCTGCGTCTGAGCGCTGCTGACCGTGTGATGCACACGTACGCAACGGGTTTCGATGCACACCTGATGGGCGTCCTGCCGCCGCGGATCGCCGGTGCGACGGTGGTCATGTGCCCGCCCGATGTCATCGCGGCGGACGAACTCGCCGACCTGGTCCAGGACGCCGGTGTGACCGTCCTGCTCACCACCCCGTCGGTGCTGGCGACCCTGCGCCCCGGCGACCTACCGCACGTCCGGCACGTCGCGGTCGGCGGTGAACCGCTCGGGGCCGGTCTGATCCGTGAGTGGACCCGCGGCCGCACCCTCAGCAACGAATACGGGCCGACCGAGGCGACGGTCGCGGTGAGCAGTGCGCGGTACACCGACCCCGTCCTCGGCGCCGTGCACATCGGACGGCCACTCGACGGCGTGACCATGCACGTCCTCGACCCCATGCTGCGTCCGGTTCCGGACCACACCGTCGGAGAGCTCTACCTCTCCGGGAACTGCCTGGCACGTGGGTATCTCGACGATCCGCGGACGACCGCGGCCGCTTTCGTCGCCGGTCGGTCCGGCACGCGCATGTACCGGACCGGAGATCTGGTCCATCGCCGCGGCGACGGGACCTTCGTGATCCACGGCCGCACCGACGACCAGGTCAAGATCCGTGGAGTCCGTCTCGAACCCGCAGAGATCGATGCGGCCCTGTCCCGGCTGCCCGGTGTCGCGACCTCGGTGACCGCGGCCCGCGCCACCGCGGCCGGCGAGAAAGTCCTGGTCTCCTGGGTCGTCGGCGAGCCCGATGCCGTCCTGCGCACCGACGACCTCGCATCTCGGCTCGCGCATGTGTTGCCGCGCACCATGATTCCCGGTTCTTTCATCGAGGTCGAGGAATTGCCGATCGGCCGCAACGGTAAGATCGACGTCGCATCGCTGCCCGCACCGGACTTCGGTGCCGCCGGTGCGGTCACCGCTCGCCGCGCATTGTCGGGGGAGACCGAACTGCTCATCGCATCGGTCTGGGCGGAGGTCCTCGACCGTCCCGCCGACAGCTTCGACGCGGACTCGGATTTCTTCGCCGACGGCGGCACCTCGCTGTCGGCGACACAGGTCACCTCGAGGCTGTCCACCTCCGCCGGCGTCGATGTCGCCGCACGCCTGCTGTTCGAGACGCGGACCATCGGCGAGTTGGCCCGCAGCGTCGACGCCCTGGCCTCACAGTCGTCCGACACCGTCGCCGCACTGTTGCCGACGCCGGCGCGGCTTCCCGTACCCGATCCCTTGCCGCTGGCTTATCCGCAGCGCCGCATGTGGATTCACCACCACTTCGATCCGACCTCGACCGCCTACCACGTACCGGTGGTGATGCGGATCCGTGGTCGTGTCGACGTCGCCCGGCTGCGCAAGGCCGTCGACGAGGTCGTGGGCGCTCACGCGGTGCTCCGCACCGTCTACCCGGACTCGCCGACCGGACCGGTGCAGCGCCAGATCGAACACCGCAGCCCGGTGCTGGCGCACCGCCTCGTCGAGGTCGGTGACGATGACATCGGCACCGTGCTTCGCCAGCAGGTGACGGAATACCTGCGTGCGCCATTCGATCTCGAGAACGAACCCGGATTCCGTGCGACGGTCTTCGAGGCGGACACGTCCGAGGACACCACGGCCGACGCCCCCGAGCTGTACCTCGCGGCCGTCCTCCACCACATCGCCATCGACGGCTGGTCGATCCGCGTGCTGCTCGCCGATCTGATGCGGGCATACGAGGGTGAGCGACTGGCGGTGGCCGCCTACGAGGCCTTCACCTACGCCGACTTCGCCCAGTGGCAGATGGCGCGACTCGGTGACCCGTCCGATCGGGAGAGCCTCTACGCGCGTCAGATCAGCTACTGGACAGCGACTCTCGCCGACGTTCCGGAACCGCTACGGTTACCCGGCCACCGCGAGCACGATGCCACAGCCGGCACCGGTCGGATCACCGCGTCGGTGCCGGCACTCGCGATCCATCAGACCGCGAGGACGTTGTCGGCCACGGTCTTCCAGGTCGCGCACGCAGCTCTCTCGGCGACCCTCGGTCAGCTGACCGGCCACTGGGACATGGTGATCGGTGTCCCGGTCCACGGACGATCGGCCCCCGAATGGGAGCCGGTGGTCGGCATGTTCGTCAACACCGTCGCGCTCCGCACCCGACTCCGGCCGGACACACCGGTCCGAGACGCCGTCGAGCAGGTCCGCGACGTCGCGCTGGCCGCGCTGGCGCACAGCGACGTCCCCTATGAGGACGTCGTGCGGGCGGTCCGGCCCGCGGCCCGGAACGGCGACGATCCGCTGATCTCCGTGCTGCTCGTCAGCCAGGACGTCGTCCCCGAGGCGTCCGGTGAGATCGCCCTGGGCGGCGCGGTGGCCTCCCTCATCACCGAGGCCACCGCCACGGTCGATGCGAAGTACGACATCGAGGTGGTCCTCGCGGAGAGCGACGGCGAACTACAGGTCACGCTGGTGCATTCCGGGCAGATCCCGGACGGTGTGGCACACGCGTTGCTCGACGAGTACACGGCGGTGTTGCGCGGTGTGGGCGAGGTCGGGAAACCGTTCCCGCTCGTCGCGGTGACTGCCGGGCCCGACGGGGTCGCGGTGGCCGCACCCGACCACGGAATCGCCGAATCCGGCGACCGCACAGTCGAACTCGATGACCCCGCGCCCGGTACCGCCGATCTCGTCTCGCGAGTCGGAACGATCATGGCCGAGCTGCTCGAGGTCCCGGAGGGCTCGGTCGCGGAGTCTGCCGACTTCTTCGCTCTCGGCGGTACCTCGCTGTCGGCCACCAGGGTGACCTCCGCGCTGGGGCGCCACCTCGGCATCCGCGTGCCCACCCGTCTGCTGTTCGAGCATCCGACACCCGCCGCGCTCGCCGCCGCGGTGTCCGCGCTGGCCGACGCCGATCCGAACCACCCCGTCGATGCGGCCGAGGAGACCTTCGACCCCGCGGACGCGCTGTCGGAGGAGATCCCGTTGGCGCCGACGCAGCGCCGTATGTGGGTCGGGGCCCAGATGCTCGGGCAGGTCCCGATCTACTCGGTACCGGTCGTGGTCGGGATCCCGGCCGGGGTGACGAGCGCGGCCGTCACCGCTGCACTGGACGCACTCGTCGACCGGCACACGGCACTGCGGACCCGCTACCTGGCCACGCCCGACGGGCCGCGGCAGCGGGTCGTCGACGGATGGCGGCCGCTGGTACGGCATCTGAATGCCTCCGCGCTCACCGGCACCGCCATCGCCGACGAGTTCTCCGAACCCTTCGATCTCGCCGGGGATCCGCCGGTGCGGGTGTGGCTGCTGTCGGAGCGCAGCGTCGGAGACGCCGAAACCCCCAGCGTCGGGGACGCACCGCTCGCGGTGGTGCTCGTCGCCCACCACATCGCGATGGACGGCGAATCCGCGGCCATCGTCGAACGCGAACTCACCGCGCTTCTGACCGGGGAGGCCCTCGACCGGCAGCCGGCGGGCTTCGACGTTCTCGCGCGCCGGATGGTCGCCGAGGAACGGAACTCACGCGCCGAACTGATGCATTACTGGCGGGAGGCCCTCGACGGATACAGCGGGGAACTCGACCTCGCCGAGCATCGTCCGTCCACCCGCGACCTGCGCACCTCGGTGATCGAGTTCGCGGTCGACGACGCGCTCGCCCAATCCATCTCGTCGACGGCCCGCCGCGCACAGGCGAGTGACTTCCATCTCCTGCACGCCGCGACCGCGCTCGCGCTCGCGGCCCAGACCGGTGTCGACGACATCGCGGTGGCGACACCGGCCTCCATGCGCCGTGACGGGGACAGCGCCGGAACGGTGGGCATGCTGATCTCGACGGTTGTCCTCCGGACGCGGCTGACCGCCGGGATGACGGTCGGCGGGTTCATCGAAACCGTTCGCGACGCCGACCTCGCCGCGCTGGACCATGCGGCCATCGCCTTCGACGACGTCGTCGCACTCGTCGATCCACCGCGCGTTCCCGGGCGCCACCCCCTCGTGCAGGTGGCCTTCTCGGTGGTCGAGGCCACCGGCGTCGGCCCGGGCCCCGCCGGTTTGCCGTCGGCGCCCGGTGCGGATGCGCCGCCGGATCCCCGTGCGGATGCGCCACGCACCGCGATGGATTCGCACAGCGAGTTCGACGTGCACATCGTCGCCGTCCGTTCCGGCAACAGCTGGCGACTGCAACTTCATCACGCACGGGATCTCTTCGACGACAGCGTGATCCGCGGGCTCGGCGAGCGACTGATGGCCGCCGTCGCGGCGGTGACCGGCGACCCGGCGCGTCGTCTCGCCGCGATCGAACCCCTCACCGCGGCGGAACGCGAATTCGTCAGCCGCCGTGCACGTGTCCCCGCGCCCACCGGGACCGAACCACTGCTCGCCGACCTGTTCGCCGAAGCGGTTGCGTCGCACGGTGATCGTCCGGCGATCGCCGACGGCACGCGCACCCTCACCCATCTCGAGTTCGACGCGTGGGTGTCGGAGACGGCGCGTGCCCTCCGCGCACGCGGCCTCGGGGCGGGCGACGCGGTCGCGGTGGTCGTCCCGCGCTCCATCGAATCGGTGGTCGCCATCTGGGCGGTGAGCCGCATCGGCGGGGTCTGCGTCCCCGTCGACGTCACCTATCCCGCGGCCCGGATCGACCACGTGGTCGCCGGGGCACACGCGACGGCCATCGGTCGCGGTGACATCCCCGAACAACCGACGGGACCGGTTGCCTCGGAACCGATCACACGCGTCTCGCCGGACTCGCTGGCCTACGTCATCACGACGTCGGGCACCACCGGCACGCCGAATGTCGTCGGCGTCACCCATCGGGGCGTGCATCGCGTGGCCGCGCTCGGAGACGTGCAGTCCGGCGACCGGGTGGGGATGGCGATCAGCCCGGGCTTCGACGCGACGTTCCACGACATGCTGCTGCCGCTGGCCTCGGGCGCGACGCTCGTGGTCGTTCCCCCCGAGGTCGTCGGTGGACGCGAACTCGCCGAGTTCCTCGACCGCACCCGGGTCAGCGTGTTCACCGCGACGCCGTCGGTGATGCGGACGATGCGACCGGAATCGATCACGGCGCTGCGGCTGGTCTACATCGGCGGCGAGGCGCTGCCGGCCGACCTCGCGGCGGCCTGGTCGGAGCGGGCGCAGGTTCTGAACATCTACGGCCCGACCGAGACGACGGTGACGGTGTCCACCAGTGCCTACCGTCCGGGCGAGCCGGTGCGGCTGGGGCACCCGCGCCCCGGGATCGGCGCCGAGGTCCTCGACACCCGGCTTCGACACGTGCCGCCCGGCGTGGTCGGCGAGCTCTACGTGAGCGGAACCGGGGTCGCCCGTGGTTATCTCGGGGATCGAGCGCTGACCGCCGCGACCTTCGTCGCCGGGAACGACGGGCGTCGCCGCTACCGGACCGGCGACCTCGTGCGGTGGGATCGCGAGACCGGCGAACTGATCTACGTCGGTCGCGCCGACCGCCAGATGAAGATCCGCGGCCAGCGCGTCGAGCCCGCCGAGATCGACGCCGTCCTGGTGGGAGCCGGGGCCCGGCGCTCCGTCACAGTGCTGCGGCCCGGTCCGGCCGGTCCCGCCCTGGTGTCCTATGTGGTCTCGTCGGTGCCCGCCGACCGGCTCGCCGACACCTGCCGCGCGCTCCTGCCGCGGCACATGGTGCCCAGCCGGATCGTCGAGATGGCCGAGCTGCCCCTGAGTGGTGCGGGCAAGCTCGATCAGCGGCGTCTGCCCGAGCCGGTGTGGTCGGAATCGACCCGGGAGCCCGAGACGCCCACGGAGTCGACGGTCCGCGACGCGTTCCGGGCGGTGCTGGACGAGCACGGCGTCGGCATGGACGACGACTTCTTCGGGATGGGTGGCAATTCCCTCGCCCTTGTGCAGCTGCGCGACGAACTGACCCGCCGCACCGGGATCACCGTCGACGTCGCGGACCTGTTCACGCACCGCACGCCGGCCGAGGTCGCCCGCGTCGTCGGCGCCGTCTCCTCGGGCGGGGGCACCGGGGTCGACCAGCGCGTGGTGCCGCTCTCGCGGGTGGGAGCCCCCGCGCCCGACGCCCCCGACCCCGCTGCCCCGGGGTCCCACGGCCCGCTCGTGTGGTGTGTGCACACCGCCACGGGGATCGTCGAACCGTTCCGCGCCTTCGGCGCATCGCTGGACTCGGCCGTGGCGTACGGCCTGCAACTGCCCGAACTGGTCGTCGCCGCCCGTGCCATGCCCGCGACCCTGCCGGAGATCGCGGCCCTGCACGTCGCCGCCGTCCGGAGCCGTCAGCCGGCCGGCCCGTACCACCTGGTCGGCTGGTCACTGGGAGGGGTCATCGCACACGAGATGGCCCGTCAGCTGGTGGCGGCCGGGGAGCAGGTCGCCGTCCTGATGGTCCTCGACTCCCGGACCCCCGACGACCTGCAGGGCGTCACCGACGACGAGCTGCTCGGCGCGGACCACCCACTCCGCGCCGTGGCCGAACGACACGACCCGCAGGCAGTTCGGCGGTTCGAGGACCGGTCACGCACGCTGGCGGCCGCGCTGCGGTCCTACGAATTGGGTCCGGTGCCCGTCGGTAAGGTCATCTACGTTGCCGCCGAGGACAATCCGGACATCCAGAGCTGGGGACGGGCGGTCCGGCACGATGCCGGGACCGCGGTGCCGGAGGTGGACGTGATGCCCGCCGGTGTGACACATGCGCAACTGGGCGATCCCGACGTGATGCGTCGGCTGGCCAGGAGAATCGAGGAGGAATGGTGACCGGATCCGACCGGGACGCGACGTCGACGGGGCTGTCGATCCTGTTCGTCTGCACGGGCAACATCTGCCGCTCGCCGATCGGCGAACGCGTGCTGACCGGTCTGGCCGACCGCATGCGGGCCGCCGGCACGGAACTCGCCGTGACCGCGAGCAGTGCCGGCACCGGCGCACTCAACGGTCAGCCGATCCACCCGCATTCGGCCGCGGTTCTCACCGAACACGGTTACGACGCCTCGGGTTTCGAGTCCCGATACCTGCGTCCGCCGATGCTGGTGCAGGCCGACCTCGTGTTGTGCATGAGCCGCGACCACCGCGCCGCGGCCCAGCAGATGGCGCCCGCGCGCTGGAAGCGGGTGTTCACCCTCACCGAGTTCGCCGCGCTGTCGGAGACCGGCACCCCGGACGAGAACGGCACACTCGCAGCAATCATGGCGGGACGGGGGCGCGTCGATCCCAACTCCTCGCTCCTCGACATCGTCGACCCGATGGGCCGTCCGCGTGAGGACTTCGATCGTGTCTTCGCCGAGATCGAGCCGAAGGTCGAGACCGTCGCCGGATGGCTGGCGGCACAACAGGTCACCGAGACGACAGGGGAGAGCCGATGATCCGCCGCATCGCCGGAAACCGGGCGGTCCAGATCGTCGCCGTGATCGTGGTGCTCGCCGGCGCGCTCGTCGCCTGGCTCGCGTACTCGGCGCTGAAGGTCAAGGGCGATCTGGAGTCGGTCCGGACCGACGCCTCGAAGGCCCGGACCCTGATGCTCGACGGCGATCAGGCCGGAGCCGCGCAGGCCGCCGCGGCTGCTGCCGACAGTGCGCAGGCCGCGTCCGATCGGTCCCACGGCATCATCTGGTCCGCGGTGGCCGCGATCCCGGGGATCGGGTCTCCCCTCGAGTCGGTGCAACAGATGAGCGACGCCGTCGAGGCGCTCTCCGCCGACGTCCTCCTCCCGGCCGCGGACCTCGCCGGCGTGCTGAACCCGGATCGGCTCCGGACGGGGAACACCGTCAACCTGAAGCTGCTGCGGGAGGCACAGCCGGAACTCAGCAAGGTCGCCGCCCGCTCGACCGAGGTGGCCGGCGAGGTGGCGGCGATCGACCCGAGCTGGCTCGGCGTGGTCGCCGACGCGAGAACCCAACTCGCCGAACAGGTCGACGCAGCCGAGTCCACCCTGGTCGCCACCGACATCGCCGCGAAGCTCATCCCGCCGATGCTGGGTTCGTCGGGGCCGCGCAACTACTTCCTGGCCTTCCAGACGCCGTCGGAAGCCCGCGGAACCGGCGGCCTGGTCGGCGGTTTCGGCCTGCTCAACGCGACCGGGGGGCGCGTGACGGTTCCGGAGCTGGGGGCCAACTCGGAGTTCCGCGACCCGGCGACGCCGAAGATCAACCTGGGGCCGGAGTACGACTCGGTCTATTCGTATTACAAGCCCTACACCGACTTCCGCAACGGAAACCTCAGCGCGCACTTCCCCGACGCCGCGAAGATCTGGCTGGCCAACTGGCGCGCCCAGACCGGCCAGCAGCTCGACGGCGCCATCGCACTCGACCCGATCGCGCTGAAATACGTGCTCGAGGTCGTCGGAGCGGTGACACTGCCCGGTGGGGAGAAGATCACCGCCGACAACGTCGTGCCCATCACGCTGTCGACCTCGTATCAGCGGTTCGCCGATGACAACGAGGCGCGAAAGGCGTACCTACAGTCCATCTCCGAGGCCGTCGTCAAGAAGCTGATCACCTCGGGCGGCAGCACGCGCGGCCTGCTCGAGGCGCTCGGACGCGGCGTCCACGAACGCCGGATCATGGTCTACAGCACCACGCCCGCCGAACAGGAGATCCTCGAGACGACCAAACTCGGTCACCAGATCTCCGACACCGACGCGCCGTACCTGCAGGTGGCCATCGGCAATGCGTCGGGCAGCAAGCTCGACTACTACCTGCGTCGCGAGATCGACTACACCTCAGGCGATTGCAGCGGGGACACCCGAGAGAGCACGATCACCGTCACCCTGACCAACACCCTCGACCAGACCGGGCTCACCGACTACGTCGCCGGTGGCCTCGGCACGGAACTGGCGGTGCAGAAGGGCACCAACCTCGCCAACGTGGAGTTCCTCGCCACCAAGGGCGCGGTCCTCAAGGAGATGACTCTCGGCGACGCCGGTGCCTTCTACGTCGAACAGACCCTGCACGGCCGGCCGTACTACTCGACCCGGGTCGGCGTGGCACCGGGACAGAGCACCACGATCACGTTGAAGATCGACGAGCCGACCTCCGCGGCGGGCGAGGCCGTCGTCCCGGTTCAGCCGCTGGTCGACGACCCGACCGTCACGGTCGACGTGCCCGCGTGCGGGTCGCGGAAGTGACCGTGCCCGCGTGCGGGTCGCCTCAGTAGTAGTACGGGAAGTCGTCCCAGCGGGGATCGCGCTTCTCCAGGAACGCGTCCCGGCCTTCCACGGCCTCGTCGGTCATGTAGGCCAGGCGCGTCGCCTCACCGGCGAACACCTGCTGTCCCATGAGCCCGTCATCGGTGAGGTTGAACGCGAACTTCAGCATGCGCTGAGCGGTGGGTGACTTGCCGTTGATTTTGCGGGCCCACTCGATGGCGGTGTTCTCCAGCTCGGTGTGCGGCGCGACGCGGTTGACCGCGCCCATCCGGTGCATGGTCTCCGCATCGTAGGCCTCGCCGAGGAAGAAGATCTCCCGGGCGAACTTCTGGCCGACCTGCTTGGCGAGGTAGGCGCTGCCGTATCCGGCGTCGAAGGAGCCCACGTCGGCGTCGGTCTGCTTGAACCGGGCGTGTTCGGCGGAGGCGAGGGTCAGGTCGCACACCACGTGCAGCGAGTGGCCGCCGCCCGCCGCCCACCCGTTGACCACTGCGATGACCACCTTCGGCATGGTCCGGATGAGCCGCTGGACCTCGAGGATGTGGAGCCGTCCGCCCTCGGCCTTCACCCGCGCCTCGTCGACCGAGCCGGCGCCGGCGCCCACGACGTCGGTGTCGTGGCTGGTGGCGTACTGGTAGCCCGAACGGCCGCGGATGCGCTGGTCGCCGCCGCTGCAGAAAGCCCAGCCGCCGTCCTTGGGGCTCGGGCCGTTGCCGGTCAGCAGGATCGTGCCGATGTCGGGCGAGCGGCGCGCGTGGTCGAGTACCCGGTAGAGCTCGTCGACGGTGTGCGGGCGGAAGGCATTGCGGACCTCCGGCCGGTCGAAAGCCACTCGCACGATGCCGTTCTCGCGGCCCTCACCGACATGCCGGTGGTAGGTGATGTCGGTGAGGTCGGTGAATCCGGGCACCTCGGCCCACTGGGCCGGATCGAACGGCTGGTCGGTGGTCTGGGTGTCGTCGGCGCTCATGCGCTCAGACTAGTGACCGCGGACGGCCGTGGTCGCGGCGGTCCGGAGGAGCCGGAACCCGGTGGAGTGGAACAAATGTCCTGTTGAGTACCGCTTGGTCGCGGACCATATATGATGCGAATTTTCAGTAAATTACCAGTTCGGGGTGCTTTGCTTTACCTATGAACACGTGGGGGTGGATTCTCGTCGTCGTGGCCGTGTGGTGCGCAGTGGCCGCGGTCGTCGCCGTCATCGTGGGGCGGGCGGTGAAGATGCGGGACGAAAAAGAGCGTGGGCCACGCGGCGTCCCCGACTTCGTTCCCGGCCAGGCACGGGACCTGGCCCGACACGGGACGTGCGTCGATCTGGATGCGCACCGTCGTTTCGATCGGCACCGTCCGGACCCCGGCGGGGAGCACCGGTCCGGCCACTGAACCGGTCTTCGTATACGGTTGACCGGTGAGTGAAGTCAACGACCATGCCGTAGAGACCGTTAACGACCATGCCGTAGAGACCGTCGAGGAAGACCCGCACGAGGGCGGGTTCCGCGCCCACATCGACGTCAGCACCGATCGTGGCGGTTCACGGTACGGCGAGTTCAGCGAACAGGTACGCCTGCTGATGGACAATGCGCGCTACGCCTGCCCCGACGACGAACTGGTCGACGACCTCATCGAGCACCTCACCGCCGTCAACGAGCGCCTCGCGAAGGTCCGCATCGACGAATGGCATTCGCCGGCCGGCACCCGGATCGACCTGCCGTCCCGCGGCAACATCACCCTCCCGCCCTACGAGGTCGTCGAGGTCACCGAGACCGGCGTGATCGCCGACCTCGTCTTCCGCGACTTCCACCTCGGCGGCAACAACGCCGCGCACGGCGGGCACATCGCCGTCGCCTTCGACGACATCGGCGGCTTCGCCTCGGCCGTCGCCGTGCAGCACATCAGCCGCACCGCCTACCTGAACGTGCAGTACCGCTCGATCACCCCGCTGAACACGACCCTGCGCGTACACGCCTGGGCGGAGCGGGTCGAGGGCCGCAAGGTCTTCCTCAAGGGCACCATGCACGACGGTGACCGCCTGTGCGCCGAGATGGACGCGCTGTTCATCAAGCTCAATCCCGGCCAGGCCTAGACGGTCGGCCGGCCTGGCCGGTCAGGCGCGGCTGATCAGACCTCGAGGCGCCGGCTGCGTACCGCCGGCGAATCCGATCGGGACACCCGCAAGGCGATGGTGACGGCCTCGTCGTCGGCGACCGGACACAACTCGTCCATCTCGCGACGCAGGCCCGCGAGAAGGTCGCCGTGGTTGTCCGACAGCGTGTGCGCCGTCGCGTCGTCGAGGGCGTACAGGAAGGCCGGCGTCATGGGGTGCACGGTATAGCCGAGTTGCTCGGCGGCCACCCACAGCTGTTCGACGACGAGCCCGGCTCGCATGTAGTCCGCCCGGGTACGCCCGCTCTGGACCAGGAGCAGGATTCCCGACGCCGAGGCGACCCGCGCCGCGGCGTCCGCCCCCAGCGCCGCGCCGCCGCCCCACTCGTCGAGCAGGGACATCACGTCGCCCCGCCGGAGCACGTCGAGCATCCCGGCCATCGCCGGCGGCAGATCGAGAGACGCGATGTCGATCCCGGCACCGGCCGCGGGGTCGGCGGTGAGTTCGGCGAACATCTCGCGGTGCAGCGCGGGGGTCAGGAAGCGCGCCCGGTCGGAGCGATCCGAGATCGTCGCGAAGGTCGCGATCCGCGTGCGGTCGGACAGGGGCACGAGTCGGGTGGTCTCGGTGTCGGCCACAGCGGTGAGTCGGAGCAGGTCCTCGTCGCCGAGCGGTGAGCCGTCGCCGGGTCCACGCCGGGTGCTCCGCGCGAGCAGCGCCTGAAGGTCGCTTTCGTACTCGGGCGCGTGCACTCCCGCACCGAGGCCTTTGAGCCGGACACGTCCGAGAACCGTCTGGTCGTCCTCGACGATCTCGATGTCGTCGAGCACACCGCGACTGGCCGCGGCGACACGGGCGTTGTGCAGGGCGGCACCGACCGCGACCGCGGAGGCGCGGTGCTCGACGTCGAGCGTCGAGGTGCGGTCCCGGTCGAGGGCGATGGTCACGGTGTCGTCGTCGACGCTGATCCGCCACGGCTGCTGGTTGCCCGCCGACGGGGCTCGCGCCGCGGCGTGCGTGATGAGATCGAGGTCGGACATCTCGTCGACCGGGATCTCGTTGTGCGCGAGCGATTCGGCGGTACCTGCGTCCGTGCCGCCGGCACCGTCGAGGGGATCGCTGAGGCCGTCGAGCCAGGTGTCGCGGTCGAAGCGCACGCGCCCGGACGGCAGCGGACGGCCCTGGACGAGGCGGCGGACCGCGGCGGCGACGGTCGCACCGCCGAGCAGCACGTCGCCGGCCAGTTGCGGCCAGGCCGTGACCGTGTGCCCGAGTTCGATCGCCGACGCCGCCATCGGCGCGGTGACCCTCGCCGGTTCGAGGACCTTGACGGCCAGGGGGGTGAGATGTGCCCGGTCCAGACCCACCAGGTCCTCGATGCGGAGATCCCCGGCCAGACCATGGAACAGCGGGCGCTCCGGTTCGAGATCGAATCGCTCCACGTCGAGGGTTCCGCCGTCACTCGTCTCCATCAGCACCGGAATACCCAGTTCGCGGCAACGATGCCGTACCAGCACCTTTACGTCGAATGAATCACATTCTTCGACGACGAGGTCGAGGCCGTCGAGGAATTCGTCGATGTTCTCGTTGGTTATGCCCTCTGTGAACACCGAAGTCGTCAGGTACGGGTCGATTTCGGAAATACGTCGGGAAGCCACGATGGCCTTATTTGTATCGATATCCAGCAATGTTGCCGGAATTCGATTCATATTCGTCAATTCGAGGTCGTCGAAATCCGCCAGACGTAATTCGCCGGCCAGTCCCTCGAGGGCCAGGGTGAGGGCGATGGCGTGGCCGACGCTCAATCCGACGATCCCGATGCGCAGCTTGGCGGCGGCGTCGAGATCGGCCGCGGTCAGCTTATGCCTGTTACGGTCCAGCCGCAGCCGACGATAAGAGATCGGACCGGGGATCTTCACCAGCGATTTGCGCCACGGAAAGTACGCGAATCGACATTCTTCATCCCGGACCGAGGGGTCGACCGGAGGCAGGATCTCGTCGAGTGCACGTCGGGTCTGGGTGGTCATGTCTGTCACGTCGATCGCGTCGTCGTCCAGGAGAGAAACGGGGACTTCGGACTCCGAGTAGACGTTGGCCGCAGTGGCCGGCGTGTAGTGCATACCTCATGGTGGCTTACCCGACTCGGCGTCGCCAACCGGGGCTATATGTGCGGATTTTGGACGAGAAGAACGGTTCTGCACCAGCATAAAATTGCCGCTGTGGCAACATAACACGCGGGGTCGGGGGAGATCTCGCAACGAATTCCTTATTTATGGAAGGCGCAATACTGCGATGAAAACGATGAAAACCGCCAGTGAAGTGGTACAGACCGGCATGCTTCGGGCCACCGCCCCGGAGGCCGGTACGGAGTACACGGTGATCGCGGCCAGTCCGCGACGGGAGCGGCTCCTGTGGGACAAGTACCTCGCCGGGGCCGCCGCGTCGTACGACCGGCACGGCTGTGCGGCCGCACTCGATTACGACGAGGTCTCCTCAGGTGCGGGAACGGCCCTGTTCTTCGCCGTGCTCGACGAGTCCGATCAGGTCCGCGGCGGCCTGCGCGTCCAGCCGCGGTTCAGCGCGGCGGCGCAGTCGCACGCGCTCGTCGAGTGGGCCGGACAGCCCGGTCAGGTGCAGTTGGTGAACGCCATCGAAGAGCGGCTTGCGGGCGGGATCGTCGAGGTCAAGACGGCCTGGGTGGATGAGCGATCACCCATCGCCAGGTCTGTGGCCGGGCAGCTGTCACGGTTGGGGCTGGTCATCATGGAGATGTCGGGCACCGATCACATGATGGCCACTGCGGCCGATCACGTGCTGCGGCGCTGGCAGTCGGGCGGCGGCCGCGTCGACGAGTCGGTGCCGCCGACGCCGTTCCCCGACGAGCGCTACCGGACCCGACTCATGTGGTGGGATCGGGCCCGCCTCCAGGAACACACCACCGAGGAGACCTGGCGCCGGATGCGGATGGAAGCCGATATCCTGCAGTCGCCGCGACATGCTCAGCGTCTCCCGGGCCGGGTGTCCATCTCCAGCAAGTCGGCCGGACGCTGGTAGAAGACCTCGTACAGGCTTGCCGCCGGCGGCGATGCCGGTGGGTCCTCGGCGGCGTGGGCGCTCAGCGTGCCGTCGTTCCACACGACCGGATCGATCGTGTCGATGACGGTGGTGTCCCGGCCGCTCTCCTTGGCCCGGTACACGCATTCGTCGGCGCGGCCCAGCAGGTTCCCGATCACGTCGTCGGTGGAGCCGGCATCGCCGTTGCGCGAGGACACCAGCGGTGCACAGACGCCCCCGACACTGACCGTCACCGGAGCCGTGGCGGCCACCGCGGCCCGGAGACGTTCGGCGCAGAGCCACAGCTCGTTCTCGTCGTGGACCACGTGGAACAGCAGGAACTCCTCGCCGCCGTAGCGGCACACCTCGGAACCGACAGGGGCGTGTTCGCGGATGGCGGCGGACGCGGACAGTAGGACGCCGTCGCCGGCGAGGTGCCCGTACTCGTCGTTGATCCGTTTGAAGTGGTCGACGTCGAGAAGCAGGATGCCGATCCGTCCGGTGGACGAGCGTGCGGCGGACAACAGTTGCGACGCGCGGATGAGGAATCCGCGGCGGTTGAGCAGTCCGGTCAGGGGATCGATCCCGCAGAGACGGGTCTGTTGGTCGAGTACGGCCTCCATCGACTTGCGGAGGGCCACCACGAGGAACACGGGCACCACGATGATCCCGAACATGGACCCGAAGCTGATCAGGAACGCCGGCCCCGACGTCGTGGTGACGCCGAGGACGACCACCGCGCAGAGGGTCGCGATCGCCAGATGCGACAGGATGAGCCGGGTCGACGCGGTGATCGCGCCGATGGCGGGAATGGCCGCGACGATCGCGAGCACGAGGGCCGAGGAGCGGGGGTCGGCGAGGATCAAGGATGTGCCACCGATGCCGACGATGCCGAGGCCGCCCAGGACCGCGAACTCCGGATCGGTCAGCCGGCGACGGAGCATCGTGACGGTGAACACCAGCGCGATGAACGACCAGATGACCATCAGGATGATCATCTTTCCGGGCTTCAGGGTGTCGGGTGCGAGGACGCTGATGATGGGCAGCGGGAGCACGCCACCGGTACTGATCAGCGTTGCCATGGACCGCGCATCGTAGCGGCGCATCATGTTTCTGATCAAGGCCATACGCCGGGACCGCTTTCCGTCGTTTCGGCCGAGCGAGCGACCACGGGTTCTCCGAACTCGGTGATTTACGGGATCAAAATCATAACCCGAACTAACGAATCCTGAGTGGCGTTGCACACAGGACTGGCTCCCACCTTAGCAGCCGTTTTCTAGCCTTTCTAATTGTTTGCGGGGTGTGATCAAAAGAGAATGCGGCCCGCGGCACCCCCGAATCCGATGGAGGTCAATCGACAACGAGAGTCGCCGGATACAGAAGGCGCAGATTTCCACCGTCACGACACGGATCATGCGCTGCATCGACGATTGCCGTGGCGCCACTTCCTCTGAGTCCGCGGATCATATCCGATGTATTGCACCGGTTTCGGGTCGGGGTTGTCCTGTACAGGACGAGCCGGTCTGCGGTTAAAATCCTGCCGAGGAACGTGGCGTTCGGGCCGCGGCGGGGGGATCGGACGACAGTAGATGATGCAGTGTTGAGTCGCGGCGCAACGGTGATCGCCGTCGAGGTCGACCCTTACCACCGTGCCGTCGTCGCCTACGGGCACGGCGCCGTCGTGTCCATCGCCGAATCGTTCGTCGCCCAGGTCCTGATGCCGATCAGTCCACGTGCGCGGTTCGAACGCAGGTCGGATCTGCAGTGGCTGATAACTCTCTCGGCCACCGATGGCGGCCATGACGCGCTCATCGACGCGGCACGGCGCAAACTCGGTGCGCACACCGTCAGCGACGGAGATCGCAGCGGATTCCTCGACGTCTGCATGGGCGTCGCCGTCGGCGCCGACCTCGACGGGGTCTCGGACGAGGCCGATCTGGTGCGTCACGCCGACGCCGCCCTGTGCGTCGCCCTCACCCGCCGGGTGCATGTCGAGTTCGCGCACCCGAGTATGGTGCGGCAGATCAGCGCGGAGGTCGACCTCACGGCATGGCTCACCCGGTCCGTCGAGCGGGACTTCTCGGTCTTCTACCAACCGATCGTCGCAATGCCCGACCGTCGGGTGGTCGGCTATGAGTCGCTACTGCGTTGGCACACCGAATCCGGAGTGCTTGCCCCAGATGCGTTTCTCGCGGTGGCCGAAGGCATCTCGCTGCTCGCGCCGATCGGCCGGCATGCCATCGGGGAAGCCATCCGGGATCTCGCCGCGGACATCTCCCGGATGACCGGTGACGAGGGTTTCGTCTCGCTCAACCTGTCCTGCCAGCAGCTGTCCGACGACGGCCTCGTCGCCTACATCGACGGTCTGATCCGCGACTACCGCGTCGATCCGGCCCGGGTCTGGATCGAGGTCCGCGAGGATCAGGTGATCCGCCTCGAGACCTCGGCGGCCCGGACCGTCAACGCGCTGCACGACCTCGGGTGCACCATCTGCGTCGACGACCTCGGCGCCGGCTTCTCCGCCCTTCGTTATGTGCGGGACCTGCCGGTCGACGTCCTGAAGGTCGATCGCACGCTGATCGACCAGCTGGTCCACAGTCATTCCGATCGTGCTGTGGTGCGGGCGATCTCGGAGATGGCGGCGGCCACCGGTCTGCGGATGGTGGCGGAGGGCATCGAGAGCGACGACGTGCTGGAGGTCCTCACCGAGTTCGGCTTCGACTACGCGCAGGGCTTCTTCTTCGGCCGTCCGGAACCGCTGTCCACGTGGACCGGCCGATAGTCCGGTAACGGACCGCCGGTGACACACCCGGACGGCCGGTGCGCCGTTGTCCGGCGAACCGACCGTCCGGTGCGATCTCCCCGATGATGCTCGGGGACATGGGTTTCGGGTTAGGTGACAGTTCCGGTCTCGATGGCCTGCGGACTGTTGTGGCTCTCCACCTCGATGCGACGCGGCTTGGCCTTCTCGGCCACCGGGATGGTCACGGTGAGCACGCCGTTGTCGTAGCGCGCGGAGATGCCGGCACTGTCGATGGAGTCACCGAGGGTGACCTGGCGGCGGTAGGTGCCGGAGAACCGTTCGCTGGCCAGCCACTGGACACCCTCGTCGGACGGGGCACTTCGCTGGGCGGACAACGTGAGTACGCCGTTGTCGACACTCACGTCGATCGAGCCAGGGTCCGCGCCCGGCAGGTCGGCGACGAGCATGTAGTGGTCGTCGACCTTGTAGAGGTCCAAGGGCATGAACTTGGGTGTACGCGCGGTTCCGGCCGCCGAACCGGTCAGCATGCCCCGGGCCCAGGCATCCATGTCGGAGAAGGGATCGAAACGCAGCACAGCAGTTCACCTCCTGTCTCACAAGGCTGCTCGCCACTCGGCAGGCGAGCAGCTCAACGCTGTACTGACACCGAAGATAGCACCGGTTCGCGCACTCGTCTAGCACTCTCGGGTAGAGAGTGCCAGACGATGTGCGAACCGGTGCTCGAGCGGCCGGTTCAGCCGAGTTCGGTTGCCTCGATGGTGAATCCGGCGTCGCGCAGGCGGTCGATGAGTGCATCGCCCATCGCTGCCGCGGTCGTGAGAACCCCGGTGCGGGACGGTAGCCGATCGCGGTCGAGCGCCAGCGCCAGGGCGCTCTCGGCGAGCATCACCGCGGTCGCCTTGTATCCCGGGTCGCCCTGGGCGCGCATCTGCGATCGGTAGCGACGGCCGGTGGTCGTCCGCGTGAACGTCTCGACCACGAAATATCCACTGTTGCGGGACTTCTCGCTGGGGCCGTCGCCCGGCTTGGGCAGGACGCGGTCGAGGAGGCGGCGGGTGGGGCCGAAGCTCATCGCCCCCATGAAGACGCCGGTGCCGACCGCGACCGCGCCGGCCGCCAGCGTCGACACGGCCGGGACGCCGCCGACGTTCATCGTCTCCGCGTAATGGAAGTTCGTGCCGTAGGCGTTGTCCAGCAGCGCATTCGAACGACGAACGATCCGGGTGTTGTGTGCCGCCATGAAGAACGGGGCGAGGGTGCCGCGCAGCGAGGGGTCGACCTTCTTGGCGCTGATGATCGACAGGTCGCTCGGTTCGTCGGACATGCTGACCCGCGGGACCTCGCCGGGACCGCCGGACAGGGCCTGCGGGTTGAGCATCAGGCGCCGGGCCTGCGAGTTCCTGGCCTCGTCGGCGATGACCCGCATCGAGTCGATGGTGCCGCCGGACAGGCCGCCGCGCATCGACTTCACCACCAGGGTGGTGTCGGTCATCTCGCCCGCCCCGTCCTCGGCGACCTTCTTGTAGAGCGCGTAGGTGGTGAGGTCGGACGGGACGGAGTCGAATCCGCAGGAGTGGACGATGCGTGCACCCGAGGCGACGGCGGTGTCGTGCGCCTTGTCGATGGAGTAGCGGACGAAGGGGACCTCGCCGGTGAGGTCGACGTAGTCGGTCCCGGCGGTCGCGGCCGCGACCACGAGTGCCTCGCCGTATTTCAGGTAGGGGCCGACCGTGGTGCAGATGACCTGCGTGCGGGCCACCATCGCATCGAGCGCGGCCGGCGAGTTGGAGTCGGCGACGATCAGGGGCCAGTCGTGCGCCCGGAGCGGCAGTCGTTCGCGCACCTTGGCGAGCTTGGACTCGTTGCGGCCGGCGAGCGCGACCTTGGTGCCGATCGGGGCGTGGTCGGCGAGATACCGGGCGGTGATCTCGCCGACGAAGCCGGTGGCGCCGTAGACGACGACGTCGAACTCGCGGCCGTGCGAACCGGCGGCGGGCCGGTTCTCGTTGCTGGATGTCTCGGTGGTGGATTCCCCGCTCATCTCTCCGACCTTACGTGGGACGCGGGTCACATGTGACCGGGGAGTCAGATCCTTCTTCCGCCGCCGCGCCGGGACGCGACCCGTGCCGCGAACGGCGCCACGAAGAGCATGAGGAGCACCCGCAGGATCTGGGCCGCGACGACGAAGGCCACGTTGCCGCCCGCGCCGGTGGCCGCTGCCAGGACGGCGTAGATGCCGCCGGGGGTGGTCGCGAGATAGCAGTCGAACATGGACTCCCCGGTCCATGCCGACAGTGCAACGCCGAGCAGTGCGCAACCGACACCGATGGCCAGGATGAGGACGAGCGCATAGGGCAGAACGCGTCCGATCTCTCGAAGACGCTCCATGGTGAAGCCGAGTCCCGCCTGCCAGCCGATCAGCGCGTAGGCCACGGTGAGCAGGATCGGAGAGACCGCGGCGTCGCCCGCGATACCGGTGAGCTCGGCGGCCGCCGAGAACGCGAGCGGACCGAGCAGACCGGCGGCCGGGAGGTGCAGCAGTCGTCCGACGGGGATGCCGACTCCCAGGCACACCCCCAGCAGCAACAGACCCCACGCCTGATCGGCCCACGACGCCGGGAGGATCTCCACGGTGCCTTCGCCTGCTCCGAAGACGAGGGACGCGACGAGCGGGATGGTGACGGTGACCAGCGCGACCCGTAGGTACTGGATGACCGCGACCATCCGTTCGTCGCCGCCGAACTCGCGGGTGAGGGCGACCAGCCCGGAGGCGCCGCCGGCCACGAGCGCGAGCGAGCCGGTGAGCGGGTCGACGTCGCGATGCAGTCCGAGCAGACCGCCGCAGACGATCGAGATGGCCAGGGTCGCGATGCCGATCACCAGCACCGGGAACCACGACGAGCCGAGTCCGCTCACCGTCTCCGGATCGGCCACCGTGCCGATGTAGACGCCGAGCACACCCTGTGACGACACGAACGCCCAGCGTGGCACGATCGGGGCGTCGGGATCGTCCGTGGAGGTGCGGCGTCGCGGCGCCCGCCCGGCGATGGCCAGCAGGCCGGCGACGACGAGACCGGCGAACAGGGCCGCCGCGTCGACGTCGAAGATGTCGAGGATCAGCGTCGCGGCCGCGGTCAGAACGGCCAGCAGTGTCCAGCGACGCATTGGAACCACAGTAGGGCAGCACCCTGGCGGGTGCCGCGCGAGGTCGGGGCGGGCGGAGCGGGGTCAGGCAGGTACTGCGGTGCCCAGGCTCAGGGCCCCATGCGGTTTCGGGACTCCCGGTTGATAGAAGGAGTCGACGCTGCCGAGCGTGAAGCCCGCCGCCGTCAGTTCGGCTCGTACGTCACGGGTCAGGTGACAGCCGCCGACGAGGCGCTTCTGGATCGGCTCGAGGCGGTGCTGCCAGCGGCGCACCTTCTCGTCGGGCGCCAGACCGTGTTCGAGGAAGCCGAGGGTGCCGCCCGGACGCAGGACGCGGCGGATCTCGGTGAGGGCTGCGCGCAGGTCGGGGATCGTGCACAGCGTGAACGTCGACAACGCGGCGTCGAAGGAGTCGTCCTCGAAGGGCAGTTTCTGGCCGTCGAGCCCGGAGCGCTCGATGGGCACGGACGACTCCGCGACCCGGTCGGCGGCCATCCGCCAGCCGACATCGGAGGGTTCTACCGCGGCGACCTCGGTGATCGTGTCGGGATAGAGCCCGACATTGAGACCCGAGCCGAAGCCGACTTCGAGCGTCCGCCCGCTCAGCGGGGCGCAGGCGCGTTGCCGCAGTGGTGTCAGGGCGGACATCCCGCATGCCAGGTGGACCAGATGCGGGACGACGCGGTCGTCATAGAATCCCACGCGACCAGCGTAACGCCGCTCCCGGCGCATCGCCTGGAGTTCGAGTCCCTAGGCTTGAGGAATGAATCGACCGGGTCCGAATCCATCGACGCTGCAGGCGCGGGTCATCGTCGACGAGTTGATCCGGGGTGGCGTGCGGGAAGCCGTGCTGTGCCCGGGGTCCCGGAACGCGCCGCTGGCCTTCGCGCTGCACGCCGCCGACGTCGCGGGCCGGCTGCGGCTGCACGTCCGCATCGACGAACGATCGGCGGGTTACCTGGCACTGGGACTGGCGGTGTCGTCGAAGGAGCCGGTGCCGATCGTCATGACGAGCGGCACCGCCGTGGCGAACATGGGGCCGGCGGTCTTCGAGGCCAACTACGCCCGCGTGCCACTCGTGGTGATCAGCGCCAATCGGCCCTATGAGCTGCTCGGATCGGGCGCCAACCAGACCGTCGAGCAGTTCGGCATCTTCGGCACCCAGGTGCGTGCCGCGATCAGCCTCGGCCTCGCCGAGCAGGACCTGGACACCAACAGCCAGTGGCGGTCGGCCGTCGGACGCGTGCTCGCCGCGGCGCGCGGTGCACGTACCGGAAACGCCGGCCCGGTCCAGTTCGACATCCCGCTGCGTGAGCCCCTCGTGCCCGATCCGGACGAGGTCGGTGACGATGACCTGGGCTCGTTCGCCGGACGACCCGGCGGACTGCCCTGGACGCAGGCGCCGGTCGGCAAGCTCGACGTCCCGCTGTCCATCGACCTGTCGCTGGACACCGTGGTGGTGTCCGGTCACGGTTCCGGTGAACATCCCGCGCTCGCCGGTGTGCCGACGGTCGCCGAACCGACCGCCCCGCATCCGGCGACCCCGCTGCATCCCCTCGCCCTCGATTCGGTGCGTCCCCGCCAGGCGATCATCTGCGGTCGTCCGACCCTTCATCGCGGGGTCTCCCGGCTGCTCGCCGACCCCGAGGTCCGGGTCTACGCGCTGACCACCGGCCCGCGATGGCCCGACGTCTCGGGCAACGTCTATGCGACCGGTACCCGCATCGAGGTGGCCGGTGAACCCCGTGAGGACTGGCTCAAGGAATGTGCGGCGGTGCAGGAGCGGGTGGTCGGGGCGGTCGCCGCGGAACTCGATGAACCGGGTCCGACGACCGGCCTCCACGTCGCCCGTGCCGTCAGCGACGCGATGGCGCCGGGCGACCAACTCGTCGTCGGCGCGTCGAATCCGATCCGCGACATCGCGCTGGCCGGGCGGGTCGCCGAGGGCGTGCGCGTCCTGTCCAACCGTGGCGTCGCCGGCATCGACGGGACCAACTCGACGGCCATCGGCGCCGCACTGGCCCTCGACCACGAACGTCCCGGGGCTCGCACCATCGCCCTCATGGGTGACCTCACCTTCGTCCACGACGCCACCGGTCTGGTCATCGGGCCGGGGGAGCCGCGGCCCGACTCGCTGCGGATCGTCGTCGCGAACGACGACGGCGGTGGGATCTTCGGTCTGCTCGAGCAAGGCGACCCGCGCTACAACACCGGGCAGTACGCCGGCGCCTACGAGCGTGTCTTCGGAACCCCGCATCACACCGACATCGCGTCGATGTGCGCGGGATTCCGCATCCCACACCGGCGGGTCGGCGTCGACGAACTGCGCGCCGTACTGGCCGAGGAACCGGCGGCGGGCGGAATAGAGGTGATCGAGGTCGCCACCGATCGCGATCGGCTGCGATCGGTGCACGCGGCGATCGCCGCCCGGCTGCGGTAGTCCCGCGACGGCGGTCCCGTCGCGACCGACGCCGCCGGTTACCCTGAACGGCATGAATCCGGTGATCCAGCGGCGCGTGCAGCTCGGGCTGCTCGTCGTCGGTCTGACCATCACCGCGATGGCGCTGTCGCTGATCGCCGGCTGTTTCAAGAACGACTCGGCGATCGAGGCCAGCAAGGCCACCGTGATGGCCGAGGTGGTCTCGGTGGACGCACTGCACGCCGCCGTCGACTTCCAAACCCCCGACGGCTCGTTCCACAGTCCGCGCTTCGGTCTGCTGTATCCCACCGAGCTCAGCGAGGGACAGCGCATCAGCGTCGAATATGCCGCGTACAACCCGGATCTCGCGCGACCGACCGGGCGTACCGCGATGCTCTCGATCATCCCGGGGCTGTCGGTGGCCGTCGTCGGGTGGCTGGTCGTCGGCCTGCTGATGGTCGGGGTTGCGGAGTTCAGCCGACGCCTGGCTCGCCGGAATGCGGAGAAGTCCGGCGGTGACGATTCGGCCGGTGCCGATTCGGGCAGTGACGATTCGGCCGATGCCGACCTGGTCGGCGAGAACGCGGACTCGGCGGCTGCCGCCGAGGACCCGGTTGTCGACGTTGTCGAGGACCCCGGTCCGGGCGCGACCGACGCGGAGTCCCTCAGCCCGCGATGACCGTGGTGGTTCCTCCGGAGACCACGAGTGCCTCGTCGTCGCGCAGGAAGTGCAGCGGATGGTCGGCGAACTCCTGACGCGTCCGGTCGATCGGTCCGCGCCCTCCGACGGTTCCCTCCGCATGCGGTACGACCGTGACGTCGATCAGTTCCAGGCCGGTGGTCGAGGCCAGGGGCGCCGCCTCGGCCGGGTTGTCGAGTAGCGCGAGCGGCGCGATGTCGGGACCGGTGACGGCCGCGCCGGCACTGACCCCGATGTAGGGCAGACCGAGCCGGACCGCTGCGACGAGAGGACGGTCGGCCCCGGCGTGGCGGAGAGCACCCAGGAGATGGAAGACATTGCCGCCCGCGACGAACACCGCGTCGACCTCGCCGAGCGCGCGGGTGAACGTGGCCGCCGGGATGAGTTCCGGATCGATGTCGACGACCTCGAATCCCTGCTCGCGCAGGGAACCGCGGTCGAGGTCGAGCCAGGCCTGGTCGGGATAGATCGACGACGCGGTCGGGATGAAGCCGATGCGCGCACCGGTGCCGACGCGCGGCACGAGGAAGTCGTGCACCGGGGTCAGCCATCGGCTCAGCAGGAGTAGGTCGGTGTCGGGCACACGTCCACTGTGCATCACGCCCGGGATTCGGGTCGTCGGGTGTTCACCGGGTGTTGCGGGACGTGTCACGCACTGCGTCACTGCCCGTCAGGTCGACGGGTCAGGGTCGGGGCATGCGCGTCGCGATCGTCGCCGAGAGCTTCCTCCCGCAGATGAACGGGGTGGTCAACTCCGTCCTGCGGGTCGTCGAGCATCTGGAATCCACCGGCCACGAGGTGGTCGTCATCGCCCCGGACACACCGCGGAGATGTTCTTCTGCGCCGCGGATCGTGGGGCGGCGGACCGCGGTGCACCTGGTGCCGTCGGTGCGGGTTCCGCGGGTGACGTCGCTGCCGGTCGGGGTTCCGATGCCGCTGCTGTACCGGGTGCTGCGCGACTTCGGGCCCGACGTCGTGCACCTGGCCTCCCCGTTCGTGGTGGGCGCGGCGGGCGCGGTCGCCGCGCGCGCGCTGGGCGTGCCGGTGGTCGCGGTCTTCCAGACCGATGTGGCCGGGTTCGCGGCGTCGTACCGGCTGGGTGCGGTGGAGAAGGCGGCCTGGCGATACACCCGCCTGTTGCACGAGATGTGCGATCTGACGCTGGCGCCGTCGAGCGAGACGATGACCGCCCTCGCCGTGCGCGGCGTGCCGCGGCTCCGGAAGTGGGGGCGCGGCGTCGACCTCGACCTGTTCGCGCCGGACCGTCGGGACGAGGCTCTGCGCGCGCAGTGGCGGCAGGACCGCGACCACGCGCTGGTGTGCGGATTCGTGGGTCGGCTGGCGCCGGAGAAGCATGTCGAACGGTTGGCCGGGCTGTCCGGGGACCCGCGGGTGCGGTTGGTGATCGTCGGCGACGGTCCCGAACGCGCTCGCCTCGAACGCTTGATGCCGGATGCGGTGTTCACCGGCGAGCTCCGCGGCGACGCGCTGGCCCGGGCGTACGCCTCGTTCGACGTCTTCGTGCACGCGGGCGAACACGAGACGTTCTGTCAGACGATCCAGGAGGCGATGGCCAGCGGCCTGCCGGTCATCGCCCCCGCTGCCGGCGGACCGTGCGATCTGGTGACGCCGTTCCGCACCGGGTACCTGCTCGAGGTCGCGCGATTCGAGGCCGCCCTGCCGGCAATCGTCGACTCGCTGCACGACGATGCGGTGCGGGCCGCGTTCGGTCGGGCGGCACTCCAGGCGGTGCGGTCACGGACCTGGCCGTCTGTGTGCGCCGAGCTGGTGGGGCACTACCGGTCGGTGACCGGGGCGGGTGCCGCGGCCGAGTTCGACCGGCCCGCCTGATCGCCGGGACACCGGTCGCGGTGGCGGCGTGCGGCGTACCTCACGCTCGTCGTGGCGCCGGCGCGCGGTAGCGTGAGCGGCATGGCATCGACGGGCGCGAACCCACCTCAGCGAGCAAGTCTGGAGAAGGATCCGGCCGAGGTCGCGGCCATGTTCGACGGCGTCGCCCGACGCTACGACATCACCAACACGGTGCTGTCCTTCGGGCAGGATCGCGGGTGGCGCAAGAAGACACGCAAGGCGCTCGACCTGCGTCCGGGTGACATCGTGCTCGACCTCGCGGCCGGGACCGCGGTGTCGACGGTCGAACTGGCGTCGTCGGGTGCCCACTGTGTGGCCGCCGACTTCTCACTCGGCATGCTCAAGGCCGGCGCCCACCGCGACGTGCCCAAGGTCGCGGCCGACGCGCTCTCGCTCCCGTTCGCCGACGACTCCTTCGACGCGGCCACCATCTCCTTCGGGCTGCGCAACGTCAACGATGTCCCGACTGCGCTCGCCGAGCTGCGTCGTGTGCTGAAACCCGGTGGGCGACTGGTGGTCTGCGAGTTCTCCACGCCGACGTTCAAGCCGTTCCGCACCGTGTACATGGAGTACCTGATGAAGGCGCTGCCGGCGGTGGCGACGAAGGTGTCGAGCAGCCCGGACGCGTATGTCTACCTGGCCGAATCGATCCGGGCCTGGCCCGACCAGTTCGCGCTGGGCGACCTGATCCGCGACGCCGGCTTCGACCAGGTGCGCTGGCAGAACATGACCGGCGGGATCGCGGCGATCCACTCCGCCCGGGCCTGACGTCCCCGACGCCACTTCGAAAACGACGTCGCATGCGACCTCGATCCGGTCCGGCGACGTCAGCTGGCGTCGCAGATCCCGAATCGGTGTCGCATGCGACTTCGGTTGTGGGGCAACGAGGTAGGAGTGCGTGCAGTCCGATCGGTGGGTAGCGAGCTGGCGAGGAACCCTTCGCTACCGTGGTAGCGAGCTTGCGTGCGGTCTTTCTGTTCCTTGAGTAGCGAGCTTGCGAGCAACTCTCCGCTCTCTGAGGCGAGTTTGCGAGGAACCTTCCGCTCCTTGGGTAGCGAGTTTGCGAGCGGTCTTTCTGTTCCTTGAGTAGCGAGCTTGCGAGCGTATCGAAAGGCCCCTCTACCAGACACCACCGACAAGTCCGGAAATGAATCTGATCCTCGATACTCGTTGCGAGGCAGCCGAATTGCGCCTACAGTCGAGTTATCGAACACGTATTCGAGTCGACGTCTCCAGGGGGTGACCACATGACCGATCACGCACTGCGCGATGACACCACCACACCGCCACCCTCGGGTCCCGCCGTGTTGGTCGGCCAGATCCACACCCTCATCGATCAGCTGCAGACAGTGAACCTGACCGGGTGTTCGGATGCCGAACTGGTCGATGTCGCGGTAGAGACCGAACGGGCGATCGCGCGACTGACTTTCGCCGGCGATCGTCAGATCGTGGAAGCCACCGAACGTGATCTGCCGCGCAAGACCGGGCATCGCAGCATCATCCAGTTCATGACCCACCGCCTGCGGATGGCCAATCCCGGTAAACGTCTCGAACAAACCCGGGCCACCGCATCGTTTCCTGATCTGACCACCGGTGAACCCCTCGCACCCGCACATCCGGCGCTGGCCGAGGCGTTCGCCGCCGGGCGAGTCGGGTCCGCGCACGTGCACGCGGTGCTCGACGTGCTCGACCAGATTCCGCACGCCGTCGCCCATGATGTGCAGGTCGCGGCCGAACAGCAGATGGCCGAGATCGCGGTCGAGCACACCCCGGCCGACATCACCCACCTCGGCGCCCGACTCCTGGGCCATCTCGACCCGGACGGCACCCTCGCCGATGATGCGGATCGGCAACGTCGCCGCAACTTCTGGCTCAACCGGCAACGTGCCGACGGGACCGCGAAACTCAACGGCACCCTCACCCCCGAGTTGGTGGCGCGGTTGGAGATGATGCTGGCCGTGTGGGCGAAACCCGGCATGAACAACCCGCATGATGCTGAATCCCCGTGCGGGTCGATCGAGGACGCCGACCCCGACCAGCTGGCAGCCGCGGCCGAGCGTGATGACCGCAGCCCGGCGCAGTTGAACCATGACGCGTTCAACGCGCTACTCAAAGCAGTGTTCGACGACGGCATGCTCGGCACCAGTCACCGCGGACTGCCGGAGCAGTTGATCGTCAAAGCTGACCTCAATGATCTGATCCGTGAAGCCGGGGTGGCGACGACGGCGACCGGCACGTTGATCCCGATCCCGGATCTGATCAAGCTGGCCGCTGATGCGCAACCGTGGTTGGCGGTGTTCGAAGATGCCACCGCGGTCCCGTTGTACTTCGGACAAGGCAAACGATTGGCCACTCGCGAACAACGCCTGGTGTCCTTCGCCCGGCCCGACGGCGAATCGTGCTCCACTCCCGATTGCCGCGTACCCGCCGCCCACGTGGAAATGCATCACGCCCAAATCGATTGGGGTGACGGCGGATTCACTGACATCACCAACCTCACTCCCGCCTGCACCCGACACCACCACATGGTCGGTAACCAACCCGGCCAATACACCACCCGCATGGTCCGCGAAGGACCCGATGAAGGCCGCTGTACCTGGCAGCTGAACGTCGAACCCGGTGCCCCTCCGAATCCGGAGCGGATCAATCGGCGACCTGATCTACCGCGCCGGTTCGCCGAACATTTGAAACAGGTACGCGAGGAGATCCACGGACCCGACCCGGCGTCCGGCGATGAAACACGCCTCGAGATCCGCGAAGTCATCGGCCACCAATCCGAGGCGCCCGTAAACCGGGGTCTGTCTCTCAAGGACCTGTCGCCCATCGAACTGCGATGCGCCGCACTCCTCGGACTCAACAAGATCTGAACCCCTCCAGCGCGGTGACTCTCCGAGCTCGGAGAACCGCAGGGTCAGGAGCCGGTGGCCTGCCGCGCGTCCTCGGCGATCAGGTCGTGCGGGACCGGGCAGCCGGTAGGCGCGGACTGTGCTGCGCCGGAACCCTTCTCGGGATTCGACGCGCCGGGGACGGGGCAACCGGCCCCGAAGGTGCCGAGTTCCTCGAGGCGATAACCGTTGGGGTAGCTGCGGATCTGCTTGGTCTGACGGCCGAACAGCGGCTCGGTCCGCGGCGGGAAGAACAGCCGGATCGCGAGACCGCGGGCCTTCAGTCCACCACGCACCAGAATACGTTCGACGAGGGTCGGCTTCGGGTACTTGAACGCGTTGAGCAGGCGATCGTCCATGAGCGCGAACGACATCCGGCGTACGACCGCGCGGGGAGCAGCTTGTAGGGCATGAAGGTGCCGAGCAGGTCGAGGGTCGAGTCCGCGACGGCCAGGGCGTCGGGGCTGAACGCGAAGTTGGCCGTCTCGTAGTCCTCGTAGAACTGCTTGAAGCCCTCGTAGGTCTCCGGGATGTCCTTGATGCCCATCAGCTGACCGAGCCGGCGATAGTAGTTCGTGAGGCCCCGGATCTCGTGGCTGGTGAGCTTGCGCCACTCGTAGGCGTTGACCCACTCCACCGGGCACACCACGAAGGTCGCCAGCACGTAGAGGAAGTCGCCGTTGGAGATGTCGTACATGCCGTGCATCTGGTTGATGCGCCGGATGCCGGCGCGTCCCAGTGGACTGTCGACGCCGTGCTCGATCGGGGCGTCGAGAAGGAGGACCGTGTCGTCGTAGCGCTTCTGCGTCGACTCGGTGAACTGGCTCGTCTTGTACAGCAGGTCGCCGATCGACGGCACCGCGTAGGTGCGGAACAGGGCGAAGCTCAGCGCCTGGGTGATTCCCCAGGGGAACTCCTGGGTGCCGAGTGCCCGTGCGATCGACGTCGGGTCGTTGTCGGCGTCCATCCGATCGATGTCGCCACGCAGGTGATAGCGCTGCGTCACCCGGTTCTGGACGGCGTGCTTGGCGCGGGTGGCGAGAGTGGATGCAGTGGGCATCGTGCATCTCCTGGGTCGGCGGTGGTCTCGATTGTTGCATGTGTGTGGCCGAGGCCACACAGGTTGGAACATTACCGCCTCTATGTCTCATTGGGTGTGCCGGGGTGGTGAGACGTCGCAATTTTTCCCGCGTGCACGTTTCGGTCCGGTCAGCGACCGCTTCCCGGCCGCTGACCGGATTCGATCGGCGGCTGGGAAACGACGCCGCGGGACTGCGCCCGCCGGCCGCGTATCGAGGTTCAGGCGAACGGCGGCCGCGGATCGATGCGGCTGGAGATGCGACCGACGGTCCGCCAGGCGCGGGCGACGAGGTCGGCGTCCTCGTCGGTGATCAGATTGCCCATGACGCGGACGACCAGTGACATCAGCTGCGGTGAGCGGATGCCCGGACGGCCGAGCGTGGGCACCGTCTGCGGCATCGTCAGGAGTCCGGCGAGGCGTCGGGCGGCGGAGAACGCCAGCCCGTAGTGGCCGACGAGGATGTCGCGCCAGCGGTCGGTGTAGTCGTCGGCACCGAGGAGTTCGACGGCCAGCCGGGCGGTTTCCATCGCGTAGTCGATGCCCTCGCCGTTGAGCGGGTTGACGCAGGCGGCGGCGTCGCCGATCAGCATCCAGTTGCGGCCCGCGACCCCGGTCACCGCGCCACCCATCGGCAGCAGGGCCGAGGCGATACGGACCGGCGGTCCGCCCAGTGCCCATTCGTCCTGCACCATGGCGGCGTAGTGCTCGAGGATCGGTCGAAGTGCCATGTGCGCCGGTCGTTTCGAGGTCGCGAGCGCGCCCACTCCGACGTTGACCAGTCCGCCGCCCGCGGCGCCCAGGGGGAACACCCATCCGTAGCCGGGGAGGAGTTCGCCCTCGGGGCCGCGCAGCTCCAGATGCGAACCCATCCAATGGGAGTCGGCACGTGCCGATGGCGCGTACGCGCGCGCCGCGACGCCGTAGGCCGTGTCCCGATGCCATTCGCGGCCAAGGGCTTTGCCCAATCCCGACCGCACGCCGTCGGCGACGATGAGGTCACCCACCCGCACGGTGTGGGTGTCGCCGCCGGCGGAGAACGTCACCGCGCCGACCCGGTCGCCGTCCATCGTCACGTCGATTGCCTTGGCGCCCTCCACCATTCGGACGCCGGTGCGCACCGCGTGGGCACGGATCGCGTCGTCGAACTCGGTGCGGGCGACCGCGCTGCCGTAGGCGGGGAAGCGTCCCGAGGGCCAGCGGACCTGCTGACGCGCGCCCCACCCGTTGAGGAGCAGGCCGTCGATGCGCGGCCGGTCGGCCACCAGAGAGCCGAGGCCCAGGGCGTCGAGCTCGGCGACGGCGCGCGGGGTGAGTCCGTCGCCGCACGTCTTGTCGCGCGGGAACACCGCGGCGTCGACCAGGACGACGTCGCGTCCGGCCGCGGCGGCATGCGCGGCGGCCGCCGACCCGCCCGGTCCCGCGCCGACCACCAACACGTCCGCGTGGTCGGGGAAGGGGGCAGCGTCCTGGGGCGTCGTCTTCTCAGGGCTCACCCGAACAGTATGTCCGTAGCCCCGACCGGATAGGCTCGGCAGGCAGGTGGGGCGACGAGGACACTCGGGCATCCGCCACCACGAATTTGCCGGATCAGACGAGATGGGGCGGCCTAGCTGTGAAGTCCACATTCGCCGGGTTGGACCTGGTATCGGATGAGTTCGCCGAAACGGTGCGCTCCTCGTTGCAGAAGGTCGAGGACCTGCTGCTGAGCGAGCTCTCGTCCGGGGACGACGTCATGACGGAGGCGGCGACCCACCTGGCCAAGGCCGGTGGCAAGCGGTTCCGGCCGATGTTCGCCATTCTCGCCTCGCAGTTCGGGCCGCGTCCCGACTCGCAGGACGTCATCACGTCGGCGACCGTCGTCGAGATGATTCACCTCGCGACGCTGTACCACGACGACGTCATGGACGAGGCCTCGATGCGCCGCGGCGCCCCGAGCGCCAACGCCCGCTGGACGAACTCCATCGCGATTCTCTCCGGCGACTTCCTGTTCGCCCGCGCCTCCCGCCTGGTGTCGACGCTGGGCCCCGAGGCCGTGCGCATCATCGCCGAGACCTTCGCCGAACTCGTCACCGGCCAGATGCGGGAGACCGTCGGGGTCAAACCCGGCGCCGACCCCATCGACCACTACCTGCAGGTGGTGTGGGAGAAGACGGGTTCGCTGATCGCCGCCGCCGCACGCTTCGGCGCGATGGCCTCCGGGGCGACCGCGGACGACATCGAGCGGCTGTCCCGGATCGGCGACATCGTCGGCGTGGCCTTCCAGGTCTCCGACGACATCATCGACATCAGTTCGGTCTCGGTCGAGTCGGGGAAGACCCCGGGCACCGACCTGCGCGAGGGTGTCCACACCCTGCCCGTCCTCTACGCGCTCACCGGCGATGACGCCACGTCGGCGCGGCTGCGTGAACTGCTCGTCGGTGCCGAGGGCAGATCACGCCCGCTCACCGACGACGCCGAGGTCGCCGAGGCACTCGAGTTGCTCGGCTCGTCGGCCGGTATGGCCGCCGCGCGGGCCAAGCTGCAGAGCTTCGCCGACGAGGCCCACGCGATGCTCGCGGAGCTGCCGGAGACGCCGGCACACAAGGCGTTGTCGTCGTTGGTGGACTACACCGTCGAGCGGGTCGGGTAAGGGCTTCGACGCGGTTCCTCGCTGCGCTCGGTACCGGCTCAGCCGGCAGGTGGGCTCAGCCGGCAGGGGAGGTGCCTCGCTGCGCTCGGTACCGGCTCAGCCGGCAGGGGGCTCAACTGGCAGGTGGGCTCAGCCGGCAGTTCCTGCTGGCCGAGTAGCGACGACCGAGCGAAGCGAGGACGCCGCGTATCGAGGTCACTGTCCGTTGCGGGCCATCTCCTGCAGACGCCGGATGCGTTCGGCTGTCGGCGGATGGGTGGAGAACATCTTCGCCATGCGGTCGCCGGCGCGGAACGGGCTCTCGATCATCATGTGTGACTGCGCGGCGATGTCGGGCTGCGGCGGCAGCGGGGCGGCCTGGACCCCGCCGGAGATCTTCGCCAGCGCGGAGGCGAGAGCCAGCGGGTCGCCGGTCAGTTCGGCGCCTGATTCATCGGCCTGGAACTCGCGTGAACGTGACACCGCCATCTTCACCAGGGTGGCCGAGATGGGCCCCAGGAAGGCGATGAGGAGCATCGCGAGCGGATTGGGCCCGTTGTCGCGGCCGCCAAAGGCACCCATGAACATCGCGAAGTTGGCCAGGCCGCTGATGACGGCGGCCATCGCGCCCGCGATCGAGCTGATCAGGATGTCGCGATTGTAGACGTGCGAGAGCTCGTGACCGAGCACGGCACGCAGCTCGCGCTCGTCGAGCAGCTGCAGGATGCCCGTTGTGCAGCACACGGCGGCGTTCTTGGGGTTGCGGCCGGTCGCGAAGGCGTTGGGGTTCTCGGTGGGCGAGATGTAGAGCGCAGGCATCGGCTGGTGGGCCGAGGTCGCCAGCTCACGCACGATGCGATAGATGACGGGCGCCTGCAGCTCGGTGACGGGCTGGGCGTGCATCGCCTTCAGCGCCATCTTGGCGCTGTTGAAGTACACGTAGGCGTTCATGCCCACGGCGAGGACAACCGAGCCCCAGAGGATCAGGGGGCTCTGGAACAGCGCACCGATTCCGACGATGATCGCCGACATCACACCCAACAGGGCTGCGGTCTTCAATCCGTTGAAATGCATCGCGGGTCCTCGTCTGTCGCGCGCCGACCGGTGGATGAAAGGCGCCTCGTTCATTCAAACGACGCAACGTCCGTTTGGGTTTCCGGCGGACCCGGTGCGATCTTGCACACACATCGCAAGCGGCCGGGCGTCGTGGGCTCGGTGGGGTGAACGGCGACATCCCCGCCCGGCACGGATGGCGGGCGGGGACGTCGTCGAGGTCAGCGGTAGTTGACGAACTGCAGGGCGATGCCGAAATCCTCGCCCTTGAGCAGCGCGATCACGGCCTGCAGGTCGTCGCGCTTCTTGCTGGAGACGCGCAGCTCGTCGCCCTGGATTTGAGCCTTGACGCCTTTCGGGCCCTCGTCACGGATCTTCTTGGAGATCTTCTTCGCGTGCTCGGAGTCGATGCCCTGGACCAGCTTTCCGCTGATCTTGAAGGTCTTGCCCGATCCGACGACCTCGCCGGCGTCGAACGCCTTCAGCGAGATGTCACGGCGGATCAGCTTCTCCTTGAACACCTCGAGACCGGCCTGCGCGCGCTCTTCGGCGTCGGAGGTGATCACGATCGTCTCCTCGCCGGACCACTCGATACCGGTGTTGGTACCGCGGAAGTCGTAGCGCTGCGACAGCTCCTTGGCAGCCTGGTTGAGGGCGTTGTCGACTTCCTGGCGGTCGACCTTGCTCACCACGTCGAACGATGAATCAGCCATGTCCGACAGGTTATGCCATCGCCGCCGCGGGATCGGTGACAGCCCGCAGATACCCGTCCCTGACCAGCCGGTTTGCATGCGGACGTATGGTTCGTTGTATTCTTCACCGCGTTGTTCGAACGACCGTCACGGCGGCCGTGGGAGCAGCACGGCAGGTTGCCCGAGCGGCCAAAGGGAGCGGATTGTAAATCCGTCGCGCAAGCTACATAGGTTCGAATCCTATACCTGCCACGGCGTGGTCGATGTTCACGAAAACTGCCCGACAGACGGTCTCTGACCAGCGATTTGTCTAGCACGGACGTGAGTGTGTAACCTCGTTAAGGCTCTCGGACAGAAATGCCCGGGGCACGCCCCCTTAGCTCAGTCGGCAGAGCGTTTCCATGGTAAGGAAAAGGTCGACGGTTCGATTCCGTCAGGGGGCTCGCTGGACGAGAAGTCCGCGGGGCGGTGTAGCTCAGCTGGTTAGAGCGCACGACTCATAATCGTGAGGTCGAGGGATCGAGTCCCTCCACCGCTACACATCGGGTCCGACCGGAACCGAGCGCAAGGGTCGCCAGCCCTGAGGGAACTGCCGAACCCGACCACGTACCACCCGAAAGAAGGCAATCAAGTGGCCTCCTCAACAGATGTTCGCCCCAAGATCACCTTGGCCTGCGAGGTGTGCAAGCACCGTAACTACATCACCAAGAAGAACCGCCGCAACGATCCCGATCGCCTCGAGATCAAGAAGTTCTGCCCGAACTGCGGCAAGCATCAGGCGCACAAGGAATCGCGCTAGACAACGCCTGTCGGCGATTCCGGTACAAGAACCAGCACACGGGCTGCCTCTGCGAAGAGGCGGCTCGTTTTGCTTGTTACCGGGTAGGGGGTCGCCCGGTCACGAGGTGCTTCGCACAACTAAATAGACTCAATCGAGACAACACGCGCAGCGCGGCGCGGGTGGGTCGTCGACAAGCGGCCCACGTAGTCCGGTCCGGGCCCTCCCGGATCGGTCATGCGAAGGGAGTAGTAGTCAATGTCAGACGCGAGTGGAACAGACCTCCAGGAGCGGATAGCCGAGTCGAGGAACGGCGGCGCCAAGCTCACCCCCGAGGAGATCGCCGCGCACACCCAGTCGCTTGTCGGCTTCCACTACACCGTCGACGACTACTACGAGATCGGCCGCGAAGAGGTGCGTAAGCACGCCATGGCCGTGCAGGACGCGCACCCGACCCACTGGAGTGAGAAGGGTGCCCGCGAATTCGGGCACGAGACCCTGATCGCCGCGCCCACATACGTCTCGGTCCTCGGCATCATCGCGCAGCGCAAGCTGTTCGAGGACGTGATCACCGGCTACGACATGTGGCAGATCATGCAGACCGATCAGCGCCTCGTCTACCACCAGCCGATGAAGGTCGGGGACCGCCTGATCTGCGACGTCTCGCTCGAGTCGTTCCGTCACGTCAGCAGCCCCGAGATGATCGACCTGATGGTCACCAAGAACGTCATCTGGAACCAGCACGACGAGCCGGTCATGACCACCTGGACGTCGCTGGCCGCTCGTCCCGGCATGGACGTCGATCCCGAGCTCGAGGCCTCGCTCGACCACGTGATGATGAAGATCGACGCGATCGGGGAACCCGGGCACACCGTCGAGCCCAAGGCCGGTCGGTATGACCTGCCCGACCCGACCCAGTCGCCCGGCGCCTACGCCGCGGTGAACTTCGACACTCTCTCCGTCGGGCAGGAACTCACGCCCAAGCGGTACTTCCTCACGCGCGGCAACCTGTCCAACTACGCCGGTGTCGCCGGCGACCCGAACCCGATCCACTTCTCCGACCATGTGATCAACGCGGCCGGGATGGACGACGTCGTCGCCCACGGCATGCAGACGATGGGCCTCGGTGCCAGCTTCGTCTCCGAGTTCATCGGTGATCCGGCCGCCTTCTGCGAGTACAACGTGCGTTTCACCAGTCCGGTGTACGTCCCGGCCGACGACAGCGCCGCCGTCGACTTCACCGGCAAGGTCAAGTCCCTGGACCCGGAGACCCGGCGCGGCACGATCGCGATCACCGCGAAACAGGGCGACCGCCGGATCTTCGGCCGCGCCACGGTGGTCGTTCAGTTCAACTGACGCTTCCCGACACCGACGGGGCCGACCGAACCGCGTTCGCATGCGACATGGTTCAGGCGGTGCGACGTGGATCGAGTCGTGCATCCGGGTCGATGTCGCGTGCGACTTCGTGTCCTCGGTTCAGGGCGTCTGGGTGTCGATCCGGCGCAGCCGGCCCGGCTTTCGACACCCCGGGACGTGAGCGTCTTTGCAGGTCGCGGCGCGATGTCAGCCATGTCGGTGGTGGTGTCTCGGGGGCTCGCCGGGTGTCGCGGGGCCCGCGGCGTGTACGGTCGTCGAGGGAGCAGATGGAGCGCGTTTTGGGTCCACAGCCCCGGTGATCTACACTGAAGTGTCTGATTGATTCAGGCTTGCGCGCTACCCATAGGGTGGCGCGTTGGTTTTGTCGGCGATGAATCGCAGGCGCCGGTCGCGAGACCGGGATTCGATCGGATGGCAGCGGAACCACCTCGGTGGGGAAGTCGCAAAGGGGCGTAGCTCAATTGGCAGAGCAGCGGTCTCCAAAACCGCAGGTTGCAGGTTCAAGTCCTGTCGCCCCTGCCCTGGTGAAGGGCACACGTTGACGAGAGGACCGCGAAGTTGAGCAAGCGAGACCGGGCTGCCCGCGCCAAAGAAGCCGCCGAGGGTTCTGCGGCCGATTCGGCAGCGGCTGAGCTCGACGGTCGCGACGAGGCAACTGGCGGTGCAGCGGCCGACGAGACGTCGACCGGCGCCGCCAAGGAGCTGCGTCCGTCCGGCAAGCGCTCGGCTCGTGGACGTCGCTCGTCGACCGGTGTATCCGGAACCGACGGAGACGCCGACTCCGACACGGGGTCGTCGGTAGCCGTCAAGGAACGCAAGAAGAAGAAAAAGGCGTCTGCTGAGGACAGTCGGAATCCGTTCGTTCGGATCTGGTTGTTCCTCACGCAGGTCGTCGCCGAGCTGAAGAAGGTCATCTGGCCGACGCGGCGCGAGATGATCACGTACACGATCGTCGTGCTCGTGTTCGTCATCGTGATGACCGCGTTCATCTCCGGCCTCGACCTGGCCTTTGCCAAGGGCGTCCTCTGGTTGTTCGGCTGACCCACGCGGTGGGTGGCCGGGCGAGCGGGAGCCGACCGGAGATGAACCATAAGGAGCGTGGGCTGCAGTGAGCACCCCGGAGAACGAACTCGCATCGACCGACGCCGTCGACGTGGCTGACACCGACGTCGACGCGGCCGTGACCGACGAGGTCGACGAGGCTGCAGTCGACGAGGCCGGTGACACCGACGTCGAGGCGGCCGCCGAGGGCGACGACGCTCCCGCGACCGACGTCGCCTCTGAGGACGTGTCCGCCGAAGAAGCGCCTGAAGAAGAGGTCGATCCGGTCGAGGAGCTGCGCAAGCAACTGCGCCGCGCGCCCGGCGACTGGTACGTGATCCACAGCTACGCCGGCTACGAGAACAAGGTCAAGGCCAACCTCGAGACCCGCGTGCAGAACCTCGACGTCGGTGACTACATCTTCCAGGTCGAGGTCCCGACCGAAGAGGTCACCGAGATCAAGAACGGTCAGCCCAAGAAAGTCAACCGCAAGGTGCTTCCGGGCTACATCCTCGTTCGCATGGAACTCAACGACGAGTCGTGGGGCGCCGTTCGCAACACCCCGGGTGTCACCGGTTTCGTCGGGATGACCAGCAAGCCATCGCCGCTGTCTCTCAACGAGGTGCTGCAGTTCCTCATGCCGCGTGTGGAGGCCAAGAAGCCCGCCGCCAAGGGTGGGGCCGCCGAGGGCGTCGAAGCCGCAGCTGCCGCCGCGTCGAACGTCATCGAGGTCGACTTCGAGGTCGGCGAATCGGTCACCGTCATGGACGGCCCGTTCGCGACGCTGCCCGCGTCGATCAGCGAGGTCAACGCCGAGCAGCGCAAGGTCAAGGTGCTCGTGTCGATCTTCGGTCGCGAGACACCGGTCGAGCTCGGGTTCAATCAGGTCGAGAAGATCTGACCCTTCGAGGCTCGCTTCGCTCGCACCTCAGGGAGCGGGGAAAGCAGCTTCGCTCGCACCTCAGGGAGCGGGAAAGCAGCTTCGCTCGCACCTCAGGGAGCGGGGAAAGCAGCTTCGCTCGCACCTCAGGGAGCGGGGAAAGCAGCTTCGCTCGCACCTCAGGGAGCGGGGAGCAGGTTAAACACAAGACTTCTACGTCTCCAGCGGGCGTGGATTCGCAAGGAAACAAGCAAGGAACAGAAGATGCCTCCCAAGAAGAAGAAGCTCGCCGGGATCATCAAGCTCCAGATCCAGGCAGGCCAGGCCAACCCGGCCCCGCCCGTGGGTCCGGCGCTCGGTCAGCACGGCGTGAACATCATGGAGTTCTGCAAGGCCTACAACGCGGCGACCGAGTCGCAGCGCGGCAACGTCATCCCGGTGGAGATCTTCGTGTACGAAGATCGCTCCTTCGACTTCAAGTTGAAGACCCCGCCGGCTGCGAAGCTGCTCCTGAAGGCCGCAGGTCTCCAGAAGGGCTCCGGCGAGCCCCACACCAACAAGGTCGGCAAGGTGAGCATGGACCAGGTCCGTGAGATCGCCAAGACCAAGTCCGAGGACCTGAACGCCAACGACATCGACCAGGCCGCGAAGATCATCGCCGGTACTGCTCGGTCCATGGGCATCACGGTCGAGGGCTGATCTCGATACGTCCTCGGCTAGCGCCTCGGACTACTCGATCAGCAGGACCGGCAGGTCCGCTGATCAGCAAACAGAACCCCGTGGGAGGGCCGGCTCGGCCCGCACCACACACCCCGCCGTTTCAGTGCGGAGAAGGAACAGAGCAATGAGCAAGAAGAGCAAGGCCTACGCGGCCGCGGCCGAGAAGGTCGACAAGTCCAAGCTGTACAGCCCGCTGGAGGCTGTGGAGCTGGCCAAGGAAACCTCGTCGAAGAACACCGACGCGACCGTCGAGGTCGCGATCCGGCTGGGCGTCGACCCCCGTAAGGCAGACCAGATGGTTCGAGGCACCGTCAACCTGCCGCACGGCACGGGTAAGACCGCCCGCGTGATCGTGTTCGCCGCCGGCGACAAGGCCGCCGAGGCCACCGCCGCCGGTGCCGACGAGGTCGGCGCCGAGGACCTGATCGAGCGCATCCAGGGTGGTTGGCTGGACTTCGACGCCGCGATCGCCACCCCGGATCAGATGGCCAAGGTCGGCCGCATCGCGCGTGTCCTCGGACCGCGTGGCCTGATGCCGAACCCGAAGACGGGCACCGTGACCACCGACGTCACCAAGGCCGTCAACGACATCAAGGGCGGCAAGATCAACTTCCGCGTCGACAAGGCAGCCAACCTGCACTTCGTCATCGGCAAGGCCTCGTTCGACCCGGCCAAGCTGGCCGAGAACTACGGCGCCGCGTACGACGAGATCATGCGTGCGAAGCCGTCGGCAGCCAAGGGCCGCTACATCAAGAAGGTCACCGTCTCCACCACCACGGGTCCGGGCATCCCGGTCGACCCGCAGGTGAGCCGCAACTTCGCCGAAGCGCCGCAGGCCTGATCCGGTAGTAGGCGCTCTCGCGTAGACAGAGACCACGAGGGGTCCGGCAAATCACTGCCGGGCCCCTCGTGTTCTGTCTCCCCGTTCTTTTCCTCGGAGGTCATTGGCTCGTGGTGAGAATCCCTGCCGGAACCCGTCGTCGTGGTGGTGCGGTGACCGCCGCGCTGCTGACGATGTTGCTTGTGTTCGTCGGCTGTGGTGCCGACGATGGCCGGAACGACGACGCGGTGGGGTCGGGGACGCCGTCGAAGATCGTGTCGCTCAGTCCGACGACCACCGAGATGCTGTTCGCCGTCGGTGCGGGTGATCAGGTGGTCGCCGTCGACGACCAGTCCGACTATCCCGCCGAGGCCCCGCGTACCACACTGTCCGGGTACACCCCGAACCTCGAGGCGATCCTCGCCTACGACCCCGATCTCGTCGTCCTGACCGACGACAACAACGACATCATCGCCGGTCTGGACCGGGTGGGCGTCGAGGTGCTGCGGCTCCCCGCGGCGAAGAACCTCGACGAGACGTACGCACAGATCCAGCAGATCGGCGAGGCCACCGGCCACGCCGAGAAGGCCGATCAGCTCGTCGCGTCGATGCGAGACGAGATCGAGCGGACCGTCCGGACCGTCCCGCTGCGCGAGGTGCCGCTGACCTACTTCCACGAGCTCGACGACACGTATTACACCGTCACCGACGACACCTACCTCGGCCAGATCTACGGGCTTCTCGGCCTGCGGTCGATCGCATCCGGGCAGAACGGCTATCCGCAGCTGTCGACCGAGTACATCCTGGAGAGCGATCCCGAGATCATCTTCCTGGCGGACTCCCAGTGCTGCGCGGTCACACCGGAGAAGGTCGCCGCGCGTGCCGGCTGGAGCGACCTGCGTGCCGTCGTGAACGGGCAGGTCCACGTCCTCGACGAGGACATCGCGAGCCGATGGGGTCCGCGCGTCGTCGACCTGGTCCGGGACGTTGCCCAGATCGTTTCCGGCGTCGACGGACAACCCTCGAACTGAGATGGTGAGCCGTCGGGTCGGGGTCATCTGCGGGGCCGTCGCGGTGCTGCTGGGCGCATGTCTGCTCGCAGTCCTCGTCGGCCCGGCCGGACTGACACCGAAGGGCGTTCTGCTCGACCTTCTCGACCGCCTCCCGCTCGTCGACGTCGAGTCCGGGCTCACCCGGCGTCAGCAGACGATCCTCTGGGAGGTGCGGATGCCGCGGGTGGCACTGGGCGCGCTGGTCGGTGCGATGCTCGCCGTCGCCGGTGCCGCCTATCAGGGCGTCTTCCGCAATCCGCTCGCCGACCCGTATCTCCTCGGCGTGTCCAGCGGCGCCGGGCTGGGCGCGACCGTCGCGATCGTCCTCGGCGGCGCGGCCGGCACGATCGGCCTGCCGCCCGCGGCGTTCGTCGGCGGCATCGTGGCCGTCGCAGCGACGTATGCGCTGGGCCGCACCGTCGGCGGTGGCCGCACCGAGGTGGTCATCATCCTCGCCGGCGTCGCGGTCGCGGCCTTCGCGAACGCCATCCAGACCTTCCTCATGCAGCAGCACGACGACACGCTGCGGCAGGTCTACAACTGGATGCTCGGGCGCCTGGCCACCGACGGCTGGTCCGAGGTCATCACCGTACTGCCGTACGTCGTCGCGTGTGTCGCCGTCATCGTGCTGTTCGGGCGCACACTCGACGTCATGGCGGTCGGCGACATCGAGGCGTCGAGTCTGGGGATCAGACCCGAACGGGCGCGACTGCTGCTCGTCTGCGTGGCGACCCTGGGGACCGCGGCCGTGGTGTCGGTGAGCGGGTTGATCGGGTTCGTGGGCATCGTGATCCCGCATGCGGTCCGGCTTCTCGTCGGACCCGGACATCGACTACTGCTGCCGCTGTCGTTGCTGGTGGGCGCGGCGTTCCTGGTGCTCGCGGACGTGGTCGCTCGGACGGCCATGTCGCCGTCCGAGCTGCCGATCGGTGTGGTCACCGCGGCCATCGGCGCGCCGTTCTTCCTCGTCGTCCTCCGGCGCAGCGGTCGGAGTCCGCAATGACCGCCTCGATCACCTGCCGTGGTGTCTGCGCATCCCGTGGGGGAGTGGAGGTCCTGCACGACGTGGACCTCGAGATCGGCTCGGGCGCCTGGGTTTCCCTGGTCGGCCCCAACGGTTCGGGCAAGACGACGCTGCTCCACGCACTCGCCGGTCTGGTGGCCTCGACCGGACGGATCGACGTCGCGGGCGTCGACCCCGGTCGCGCCCGTCGCCGCGAGACAGCCCGCGCCGTGGCGTTGATGCCGCAGCGGCCGATCGTGCCGGAGGGCACGTCGGTGCGCGAGCTCATCGGTCTGGGCCGCACCCCGCACATCGCCCGGTTCAGTGGTGAAACCCGTTCGGACCGTGAGGTGGTCGACGACGTCATCGAGCGCCTCGACCTCCAGGAGTTCGCGAACCGGTCCGCGTCCGCGCTGTCGGGTGGTGAGCTGCAGCGGGTCGTGCTCGCGCGGGCGCTGGCCCAGCAACCGCGTGTGCTGCTCCTCGACGAACCGACCAGCGCCCTCGACATCGGCCATCAGCAGCAGGTCCTCGACCTCGTCGACTCCATGCGGCGGGCCAGCGAGCTGACCGTCATCGCCGCGATGCACGACCTGACGTCCGCGGCTCAGTACGGGCAACGACTCATGCTCCTCGACCGGGGACGCATCGTCGCCGACGGTCCGCCCGCCGAGGTGCTCACCGCCGAACGCCTGCGGGATGTCTACGCCGCGAAGGTGGAGGTGCTCGACCGTCGTGACGGCCCGGCCGTGCTGCCGGTTCGGGATTCGGGAACATCGCGATGAAGGTCACGCTAATGGGCACGGGCGCCGCCGACGGTTGGCCGAATGCGTTCTGCCACTGCGTCTCCTGTGATGATGCGCGCCGTCTCCGCGACTTCCGTGCCCAGACCGCGGCACTCGTCGACGACGTGCTGATGCTCGACTTCGGGCCCGACGCGCCCGGCGCGGCGGTCCGCCACGGATGTTCGCTCGCCGGGGTGCGACATGTCCTGGTCACTCATGCACATGCCGATCACCTTGCGCCGCAATCATTGTTGTTCCGGTCATGGGTCGAGCGCTCCGGCGATCTGGAGGTCATCGGGCCGGCTGATGCCCTCGACTCCTGTCGAGCGTGGGTGGGTCCCGGCGACCCGGTGCGGTTCACTCCCGTCGTCGCCGGTGATCAGGTGCGGGTCGGGGAGTATGACGTGCGAGTGCTTCCCGCACGCCACAAGGTCTTTCGCGACGGTGATGCGGTCCTCTACGACGTCACCGGCCCCGACGGCACGCGGTTGCTCTGGGCGAGTGACACCGGCGTCTGGCCGGGTGAGTGGTTCGGGGCGGTCGCGGGCGCCGCATTCGACGCGGTCTTCCTCGAGGAGACCTTCGGCGATCGCGAGGACCTCTCCGACGGTCATCTGGGGTTGACCGGTTTCGCGACGATGGTCGAGGCCATGCGGAAGGTCGGTGCCGTCGTCGACTCCACCGACGTCGTGGCAGTTCACCTGGGACACCACAATCCGCCGGTCGGCACGCTGCGCGAGCGGCTTCGAGGTCTGGGTGCGCGCGCGGGACGAGACGGGGAGGTGCTCGACATGGGTGGACCGGTGCGGCGTCGGGTCTTCGTCACCGGCGGAGCGAGGTCGGGGAAGTCTCGGTACGCCGAAGGCCTGCTGGCCGGCGTCGACGACGTCGTCTATGTCGCTGCGGGCGGTCCGCGCACCGGCGATCCCGAATGGGAGCGCCGTGTCGAAAGCCACCGCCGGCGCCGGCCGGCGTCGTGGACGACGGTCGAGGACACCGACGTCGCCGGTGTCCTGCGGTCGGCGGCTCAGCCGGTCCTCGTCGACTGCCTCGGTACCTGGCTGACCGCCCGGATCGATCACCACAATGCCTGGGAGAAGGGCGATCTGGACACCATGCGAGCCGATGTCGACCATCTCCTGGACGCTTGGCGGACCTGTGCGGTCCCGGTCGTCGCGGTCAGCAACGAGGTCGGCAGCGGTGTCGTCCCGGCCACCGCGTCGGGCCGGTTGTTCCGCGACGAGCTCGGCCGTCTGAACGCCGGAATCGCCGACCTCGCCGACGAGGTGGTTCTCATGGTCGCCGGGCAGCCGGTCACCATCCGCTGAACCGCCCGCAGCATCGCCACTTCCGGGATGGGGTGACGGCTCAGTTCAGCCAGTCGTTGCCGCCGAGACCCAGCTGCCGGACGTCGAGGGTGGGGGTGATCCCCGACGCGGGGACGAGATCATGTGCCTCGAGGACCGACCGCAAGGTCTCGGCCGCGTCGATGTTGAGCGGACTCGACACCCACATCGCATAGGGAAGGTTCACAAAGCGGTTCTCGCGCACGGCCTTCAGGTTGCGGCCGGCCGGATTCGTGCGCAGCGCCTCGATCTTCGGCTCGACGGACTGGCCGGGATAGTCGACGAAGACGATCAGATCGGGGTCGGCCGTGGTGATCCGCTCCCAGCTGACCGCGGTCCAGGTGTCCTGGACGTCCTCGGTGGCGTTCCGCGCGCCCGCGGCGTCGATGATGCCCTGCGGTCCGCCGAAAGCGCCCGACGAGAAGATGGTGTCGGAGACGCTGTCGAAGACGAAGACCGTCGGCTTCTCCGTCGGTTGCGGTGCGCTGCGGAGGCTTTCGAGGCGGTCGGCGATCTCGTCGGCCGCCTTCGCCCCTTGCTCGGGATTGCCGGTGATGGTGCCGATGTTGCGCAGGTCGGTGTCGAGCGCGACCCATGGATCCATCGTGCCCCGCGGTGCCTGACCGTCGGCCTGACGGCATGCCTCCGAGAGCTGGTACACGTCGATGCCGTGCGAGGCCAGGATCTCCGGGGTGATCCCGCGGGACTCACTCATGCCGTAGTTGTATCCGGCGTACAGGACCTCAGGTTTGGCCCCCGACGATGTTCTCGAGCGTGGGCGGTTCGGTGGCTACCTCGTCGAGCGTGTCGACCTGCGGGCCGTATTCGAGTCGGAGAACGTCCTTGTCGCGCGCGAGCGCGCTGACGGCGACCATCTTGTCGCGTGCGCCGGCCGCCAGCGCGATCGCGATCATCCCGCCGTCGTTGGCGAACAGCCGATCGAGAGGCTGGTCGAAAGTGACCTCGGCGCCGCAGTTGGTGACGGTCACGGTGTCGGATGCGGTGGCGTCGGACTCGGTGCCGCAGCCTGCGGCCACCCCTAGGAGAACGGTTACGGGGGCGAGTGTGGGTGCGACTCGGGTGATGGTGCGGTTCATCGGTTTTCCTTGCTGGTGTGGGCCTGCTGCGCAGTGATGGGAGAGTTCAACAGGAGATGCGGGAGACCGGTCTCGGGGTGCGACACGACGGTGCCGGACACATCGAAGACCGAGGTAAGCAGATCGGGTGTCAACACCTCGACCGGCGGGCCGTGCGCGGTGATGCCGCCGTCGAAAACGACAGCGACGGAGTCGAAATGGCGGAGGACGAGGTCCAGGTCGTGCATGGCGGCGATGACCGTGGCGTCGAGGTCGTCGAGGATCTGCATCAACCGCAGCCGCCAGGCCGCGTCGAGATGGTTCGTCGGCTCGTCGAGAACGACGATCGGCGTCTGCTGGGCGATCGCGCGGGCGAGCACGACTCGATGCCGTTCGCCGCCCGACAGATGCATACACGACCGGCGTTCCCAACCGCCCAGTCCCACCTGCTCCAAAGCGGACCGGATGATCTCGTGGTCGTCGGAATTGCCTGTGGACCAGGCAGACCGGTACGGCGTGCGTCCGAGGCCGACCGCTTCGGCGACCGTGAGTTCGGCCGACGGATGTTCATCCTGACCGACGACCGCGATCGACAGCGCACGACGCCGCGCGGGAAGACGATCGAGATCGTCGCCGGCCAACCGGATACGCCCGGTCGCCGGTCTCTCGAGACCGCACAGGGTCCGGAGCAACGTGCTCTTCCCCGCCCCGTTCGGGCCGACGATGGCGAGGCGGGTTCCGGCCGGGACGTCGAGGTCCACCTCGCGCAGGATCGTGCGGCCCCCACGACGACAGCTGACGGCGCTCGCGCACAGGGTCATCGAACGTGTGCCGGAGCTCATCAGGACCCGCCGCCGAACACGTACTGGCGTCGTCCCATCAAGAACAGGAAGATGGGTGCGCCGATCAGTCCGGTCACGATGCCCAGCGGCATCTCGCGTGGTGAGGCCGCCACTCGTGAGATGACATCGACCCACACGAGGAACAGGGCACCGCCGCAGACCGCGACGGGGATCATCGCCCGGTGCGTCGCGCCGACCAGCAGGCGAGCGGCGTGGGGGACGATCAATCCCACGAATCCGATTCCGCCCGCGACCGCGACCAGGACTCCGACGAGAATGCCCTGGACCGCGAACAACGCGTTCCGCATGGCACGCACGGGAACCCCGAGGGACGTCGCGGTGTCGGTGCCGGCCGCGTAGGCGTCGAGCCAGGAGTGGATCGCCAGCATCGCGAACACCGTGAGGGCGACGACGACGCCGGCGATCTGGACTTTCGCCCAGGTCGCGCCGGCGACGCTGCCCAGCATCCAGAACATCACGTTGTCGGCGGCATGCGGGTCCGCGGCGGTGAACACCAGCAACGAGGACAGCGCCATGAACGCCGACGACAGGACCACCCCGGAGAGGATCAGGCGCAAGGCGGTCAGTCCGCCCTGCGCCCGGGCCACCGCGTACACGGTGACCGACGCCACAAGTGCGCCGACCAGGGCGCCGCCGGACAACGCCCAGACGCCGAGGGCGGCAAACGAACCGAGCGTGATGACGGCCGTGGCGCCGACCGCGGCTCCGGCGGACACGCCCAGAAGGTACGGCTCGGCGAGCGGATTGCGGACAAGGGCCTGCATGACTGCACCGGCGAGGGCCAGACCGGCGCCGACGATCGCCGCGAGAACCGAACGCGGCAAACGTAGATCCCAGATGATGACGGAGTGGGCGGCGTCGAGCTCGTCACCCCGGAGACGCCCGGCGACGGTACGCCAGACATCACCGATGGGTATGGTCTCGGCGCCGAAAGCGGTGGCGACAGTAATGCTCACCAGGGTGAGAACGAGAAGGATCAGGGCAAGAGGCATCGACGGAAGTCGCCCTACCGACGTGTCGGTGGCGATCATCGTCGTGCCGTCGGGAGGACGGGGCACGGGTGGTACTGCCTTCGGTCTGGGCATCTGTGCGCGAGATACCGGGTGGACTCGACGAGAACGGCAGGTATTCGGACTCGGGTTCGTCCGGACCCGACGCCTTCCCGGGTTGCCCCAGTGGCTTGATGTCGGGTCCGTCCCCCATACCGCTGCGCGCCAGTCCTGGATTCGCACCAGGTTCCCTGGCACCCGCTTGTGCAGGTGCGACCGATCTCTCCGGTGAGGTTAGCAATACGGACACCGAGGCCCCACCCTCGCGTAGCCGGGCGAGTGCAGCCCGGAGGTCGTAGGCTGGGGCCGGCAGAGCAACGACCAGACGCGAATCGAACCGAGGCGGACGGTGATCCGATGGACGGACGGCCCACGAAACTGGCCATCATCGGCGCGGGCGCGGTGGGCACCGCGATCGCCTACTCAGCACTGATCCGGGGGGTCGCGCGGACCGTCGCCCTGCTGGACATCAAGGCGACGAAGGTCACCGCGGAAGTGCTCGACCTGTCGCACGGTCTCGAGTTCGTGCCCCGTGCCGACATCATCGGCTCCGACGACGTGTCGGTGTGCGCCGGCGCCGACGTCGTCGTGTTCACGGCCGGCGCCAAGCAGAAGCCGGGTCAGTCGCGTCTCGAATTGGCCGAGGCGACAATAGGTTTGACACGATCGATTCTGCCCGGTGTGCTCGAGGTCGCGCCGAATGCGATCTACCTCATGGTGACCAACCCGGTCGACGTCGTCACCTACGCCGCCCAGCGGGTCACCGGCCTGCCGTCGAATCGGCTGTTCGGTTCCGGAACCGTTCTCGACTCGTCGCGCTTGCGGTTCCTCATCGCGCAGCACTGCGGTGTGGCGGTCCAGAGTGTGCATTCCTATATCGTCGGCGAACACGGCGACAGCGAGATCCCGCTGTGGTCTTCGGCGACGATCGGCGGGGTGCCGCTGACATCCTGGAAGGCCTTGCCCGGCCGACCGGCCATGGACTCCGTTGCCCGCGAACGCATTCGGTCTGAGGTCGTGCACGCCGCCTACGCGATCATCGAAGGCAAGGGTGCGACCAACTACGCCATCGGCCTCGCCGCCACCCGGATCGTCGAAGCTGTGCTCGGCGACGAACACCGGGTGCTGCCCGTCTCGACGGTCGCCTCCGGGTTCCCCGGGCTCGAGGACGTATGTCTGTCCCTGCCGACGGTCGTCGACCGCGGTGGTGCGCAGACGCGACTCGAGGTGCCGCTGTCGCCGGACGAGGAGGCGGGTCTGCTCGTATCGGCCGAGACCCTGCGCGGGATGCAGGCGCGATTCGGGTTGTAGCGCGCTCCTTCGGTCCCGTGACGACCTTGCATGGCGCACTGTCCATCGGCCGGACCAATCTCGCGACACAACGCGGATACCGACGACGCTGCCGGGTTAGCTTTGCCTGGTCACATCGGTCTAGGGAGAGTTCGACGATGAGTGCTTCGCGAAAGATGGTTCTGGGGTTCGTCGCTGCGGCGTCGATGGCAGTCGCGCCGCTGATGGTCGCGGCACCCGCGTCGGCCGCGACCGACTACGCCAACTGCACGGCACTCAACGCCGACCACCCGCACGGCGTCGGCGAGCCCGGTGCCGTCGATTCGACCTCCAGCACCCCGGTCACGAACTTCACCGTCGACCAGGCCCTCTACGACGCCAACGACGAGAGCGATCGCGACAAGGACGGCATCGCCTGCGAGAAGCAGTGACCGCGATTCCACTCCGGTGACGTGTTCACCCCGCGTCGTGTTCGGCGAGACCCGCGCGACATCGCCCGCTGGTTGTCCGCGGGCGGAGCTCCCGACCCTGGCCTTTCCGGCCCGTCGGCGGCCCGATGGAACCGATCGGGCCGCTGGATAGTCTGAAATACATGCGCGACGACAAGCTGCTCACCCGGATCTCCGCCCTCCTGCGACAGGCGGAGAACACCGACAACGAGCACGAAGCCGAGACGTTCATGCAGGCCGCACAGCGTCTGGCCACGGCGTCGTCGATCGATCTCGCCGTGGCCCGCGCGCACGATCCGGCCGCCCGCAAGAAGGCCACCCCCATCTCGCGGCAGATCAAGATCGGCGAGCCGGGCAAGCGCGGCCTGCGCACCTACGTGCAACTGTTCGTGGCCATCACCGCGGCCAACGACGTGACCGTCGACGTCGCGAGCAACTCGACCTTCGTCCTCGCCTACGGCTACGAGGCCGACATCGACGCCTGCGAGGCGCTCTACACGTCGCTGATCATCCAGATGGTCGCCGCCAGCGACGCCTACCTGAGGTCGGGGGCGTACAAGGGCGAGACATTCGCGCGGGTCGTCACGAAGGGCAGCGGATGGCGTGCCCGCCGGGTGATCGAGGAGAAACCGCTGTCGCCCATCACGGCGCGACTCAACTTCCAATCGGCCTTCGCCGAACGCATCGGCAAGCGGCTCACCGAGGCGCGCGACGCCGCCCGCGAAGAAGCCCTCGCCGCCGAGCGGAGGTCCGGTGAGCCCGAACGTTCGACGGCGCTGGCGTTGCGCAACAAGGAACTCGAGGTCACCGACTTCTACAAGACCGAGTCCACCGCACGCGGCACGTGGCGACCGTCGAGTGCATCGGCCGGCTACTCCGAGGCCGCACGGAAGGCGGGCGACCGCGCGGGGCGTCGGGCCAAGATCGGTGCCGACAGCGAATTCGGCGGTGCCCGAGGGGCTCTGGAGGCCTGACGGCGCTCGACCCCTCGCCGATCGAGGGTGCTGCGGCCAGGGATCCGTCCGACAGGTGGGCTTCGCCCGGAGTTCACCGCACGTTAGTCGGTGTCGATAGCGTGATCACCTGACCGCATCACGGCTTGACCAAGGGGGAATCCGTGGAATTCAGGCACCTGGTTTCGTTCCTCGCGATAGCCGAGGAACTCCACTTCGGCCGGGCCGCTGCCCGTCTCCACCTCACCCAGCCGTCATTGAGCGCCCAGCTCCAGAAACTGGAACGGTCGTTGGGCGTGCAGCTCGTGCAGCGCACCTCGCACGAGGTCAAACTCACCTCGGCCGGTGAGGCCTTCGAGTCCCACGCCCGGCTCATCGTCCTGCAGATGGAGAAGGCGGCCACCAGCGCCAAGTCCACCGCCGAGGGGCTGTCCGGGTCGCTGAACGTCGGATACAACCTGCCGGCCGGACACCACGTCCTGCCGACGGTGATGACGCGGATGAGCAAGGACTATCCGGACATCTCGATCTCGCTGTGGGAGAAGCGGACCGGACCGCAACTGGCGGCACTGTCGGACGGCACGCTCGACGTCGCCCTGGCGTACGGGCGTCCGCACACCCGACAGTTCCGGTCGCGTCGGTTGCTCGCCGACATCCCCATCGTGGCGATCGTCGGCCGCGGCCATCGGTGGGCCGGGCGGTCCGGGGTGCGCTTCGCCGAACTCGCCGCCGAGCAGTGTTTGCTGTTCCAGCGCGAACAGACCCCCGCGATGTACGACTCGATCGTGAGGGCAGCGGCCGAGGCGGGTATCGAGATGACCCTCGCCGGCACAGCGGACGATCCGGGCGCGGCTGCCTACATGGTGGCGGCCAAACCGTTGGTCGGTTTCGCGTCGCTGCCGCGTGCGGTGGCCGTGGGACGGGGTGTCCCGGGGCCGGGACCCGTCGCGGTGAAGCTGTTCGACCCGATCCCGGTCATCGACCTGTACGCCGTGTGGCGTGCCGACGACACCAGCCCGGTGGTCGCTCGCTTTCTCGACTGCCTGGGCGACGAGGCCGACTCCCGGCGTCTGGTCGGCTGACGCGGGCGACTCGCGTGCTCGTCGGGATGACGCGAATGCGGGCACCTCGAGCAAGACCCGACGCCTACTTCAGTCCGGAGCGCACGAACGCGTTGACGACGTGGCGTTGCATGAGCAGGTACAGGACGAACACCGGGAGGCAGGTCATCCCGGCAAGGGCCATCATCGCGCCCCAGTTGGTGCCCTCGGCCGTCATGAAACTCCGCAGGCCGATCTGCACGACCGAACCCGCCCGCTGCAGGATCATCGCGGGCCAGAAGTACTCATTCCACGCATTGATGAACAGGAGGATTCCGAGCGCCGCCAGCGCCGGCCGCAGGTTGGGCACGACCACGGTCCACAGGATCGACCACGACCCCCGGCCGTCCAACTCGGCGGCCGTCACCAGCTCCTTGGGGAAGGACTCCAGGTGCTGGCGCAGCATGAGCACGGCGAGAGCCGAGCACATCGTCGGCATCACCACGCCGGCCAGCGTGTTGAGCAGACCGAGCTGCTGAAGCAGAACGTAGTTCGGCAGCATCGTGACCTGGAAGGGCACCAGCCAGGTGCCGACGAAACCGAGGTAGAGCAGTCCCTTGAAACGGAATTCGAAGACGGCGAATCCGTAGGCCGCGAGCAACGCGACGAGTAGCTGCGCGACCATCGAGCCGGTGGCGACCGCGCAGGTGTTGAGCAGCAGACGGACTACATCGGTCTGCGCCCCCGCGTCGGCGAAGTTCTGGAATGACAGCGGCCACGGCAGCGGGGCCAGCGAGTACTGGTCCTCGGGTCGTCGCAGCGCGGTCGCGACCATCCAGTAGATCGGGAACCCGCAGGCCACCGCGATGGTGGCGAGGACGAGGTGACCGCGTATCCGTGCACCGCGGGTGACGCCGCGGGCGCGTGACTCGCGGGCGGGAACCGCACCCACCGCTGTCGCGGCGTCACGCGTGGTGGCGGCGCCGGTCAGGTCGTGGGTCCGCAGGTCACTTGTCGTCATGGAAGGTCACCCGTTCCGATAGGCGGACCAGCCCGGCGGCGAGCAGTCCGAACAGGACGAAGACGACGATGCCCATCGCCGCACTCATGCCGGCATCGAAGGTCTGGAAGCCGTACTCCCACAACAGGTAGTACACGTTGGTGGTGGCACCGGACGGACCACCCTGGGTGAGGGTGTCGATCAGTGGGAAGGTCCACTGCGCGCTCAGGAGCACGGTGAGCAGCGTCAGGAGCACGAGGGACGGAGAGAGCAGCGGCAGCGTTATCCACCGGTCGATCTGCGCGTTCGTGGCACCGTCCACGCGGGCGGCCTCGTGGTAGTCGGGGTTGATGCCGGCGATGCCGGCCGTGACGACCAGGACGGCGAAGCCGACGACATGCCACCCGGTGATCACGATGATCGCGAGCTGCGCCGTCCGGGTGTCGTTGATCCAGTTGACCTCGAGACCGAGGACGCGATTGATGGCACCGTCCTCCGGTTCGGCCAGCCACCGCCAGGCCGCCGCCGATGCCACGGGCGCGACGAGGAACGGTGCAAAGATGACGCTCTGGTAGATCACCCGCATCCGGCCGGTGACGCTGCGGCTCGCAAACGCGATCACGACCGGGGCCAGTACCGCGAAGGGCAACAGTCCCACGATGACCTCCACTGTGTGCCAAAGGGATTCACCGACCTCGGGGAGTTCGGTGAGCCGCTGGTAGTTGTCCCCGCCGACCCCGACCATCGGGTTGTCCGGCAGCAGGTTCCACGAGTGGAACGACAGCTGCACGGCCTGCGCCAGTGGCCGGTACGTCCAGATCACCAGCAACGCGACCGCCGGGGCGAGATACATGTACGGTGTCGCGCGGCGGAGGATGCGCCCACGCGATGGTCGTCGTACCCGGGTGGGCGCGGCAGCGGGCACATCCCGGGGCGTCGTACCGGACGGAGAGGGGTTGCCGAGAGGAATCAGCACGGGTCAGTCCTGACGTGCCGGCTCACGCAGTGCCGCCAGCGTCTGTGATTCGTCGGCGTCGTACACCGTCTCGGTCGGGGTGGCCTCGACCGCGGTCGCGACGACGGTGCCGTCCACGACGTCGATGCGACTGAAGCCGTATCCGATGTGCCCCCGATGCCGCCCCACCGGGGCGAGGGTGTCGAGACGGTAGGCGAGTGCCGGCCCGACCCACACCGGGATCCCCGCCAGTGAACCGCCTCCGGTGAGATGCGAGTGCCCGCAGACGATCATCCGCACATCGGATCCGGCAAGGGCCTCTGCCAGCCGGTCGGCCTCGCGCAGGCGCAGCAGGTCGATCGGCGCGATCGCCGATCGCAACGGCGGATGGTGAAGCGCCAGCACCGTGGTGCCCGACGGTGCGGGCGTTGCCACCTCGTCGCGCAACCAGGCCAGCTGCTCGGGTTCGAGCCATCCGTCATGCCGGCGCGGACGGGTGCTGTCCAAGGTGATCACCCGGGTTCCGCGCAATAGATGCACGGTGTCGTGCGGCGCATCGGGATCACCCGGCTGGTCGAACAATCCGATCCGGAATGCTTCTCGTGCATCGTGATTGCCCATCGCGTAGATCACCTGTGCGCCGATCGACCCGGCCGCGGGCTCGACGAGGTCGCGCAACCTGCGGTAGGCCCGGACGTCCCCGTTGTCGGTGAGATCACCCGACAACAGCAGCGCATCCACGCGCCTGCCGGAGGCGACGATCCGCTCGAGCACCTCGCCGAGGTTGCGGGCGCTGTCCACGACGCCCCGCAGCAACTGTCCCGGGGGCACGATGTGGGTGTCGGTCAGTTGCAAGATGGTGCAGTTCGTCGTACTCATCGAGCCGGCATCAATCGGGTCGACTGGCGCTGCGCCTCGCTCAGCGCGGCCTGTGGGTCGGCACCCTGGTAGACGACCTTCTCGACGGCTGTCATCAGGTTGCTCTGGATCTGCTTGTAGCTGTTGCCCGGCATCGACCGCCAGGGTTCGAGTCGTTGCAGCTGATCCAGATTCGGATCGATCAGCCCGCGGTTCTCGCGTGCCCATTCGCTCAGGTGAGCCGGGTCGTCGACGAGGCCGGTACGGAGCGGCAGGTATCCGATGCCCTTGGCGATCGTCGTGAACGCGTCGTTGCCGGTCAGATAGCGGATCAGCTCCCACGCCGCCCGCTGCTTGGCTGGGTCCTTGGCGAAGATGTACAGTGCCACACCGGAATTGGTGGGTACCGTGGGATGTTGGCCGAAGGCCGGCATCGGTGCCGCGCGTAGTTCCCACTTGTCTTTCGCGCCCCCGAGGAACGTCGCCTGCATGGAACTGCTCTCCAGGATCATGCCCATGTCGCCACGCGTGAATGCCTCGTAACCCTGCTTCTGCGTGAATGCCGGTGTGCCACCGGACTTCACGAGCTGCTGGGCCATCGTGGTGACCGCGATCGCGGCGGGGTCGGCGAATGACAAGGTGGTGCGGTCCGGGGAGATGACCTGTCCGCCGGCGGAACGGATCAGGCTCTGATAGCACCAGTCGGTGGCCGATTTGGTCAGGCAGTCGATGTAGACGCCGCCCTTGCCGGTCCGGGCGGCGATCGCACGGGCTGCTCCGGCGACCTCGTCCCACGTGGCGGGAGGCTTGTCGGGGTCGAGGCCGGCGCGGCGGAACAGGTCGGCGTTGTAATAGAACACCGGGGTCGACATCACGAACGGAATTCCGAAGGTGACGCCGTCGGACACACCGAGCGTTCGCACGCTCGACGCGTAGGGGTGGCGCTCGGCGAAGTGCGCTTCGACGGCGTCGGTGCCGAACAGTGCCGAGAGTGGCTGGGCGCCGAGCTGGTCGACGACGAAACCGAAATCGCCGAAGCCCAGCTGTGCGACGTCGGGGGCCGAGCCGGCCACCGACTGGTTCTGCACGCTCGAGATGGCGTCGCGGGCGGGGTTGGGGCTGTTGCCCTGCGGTTTCTGGGCCTTGACGGTGATGTTGGGGTGTTTCTTGCTGAAATCGGCGATCAGTGTGTTGAAGGTGTCGGTCCATGCACCGGCCAGACCGTAGTTGTAGCTCTCGAAGACGATCGTGACCTTCTGGGCCGGATCGAGTTCGGGCACCGCGACGGCGGTTCCCTCCCCGGCGGTCGAACCCATGCTGCAGGCGGACAGTACGACGGCGGTGGTGGTGAGTGCGGCGACGATCGCCACTGCTCTGCGACGCAGGGACCTGCGACTCATGATGCTGCTCCTTGTCGGATGAGGGTGTTCTCGCGGGTGGTGGAGGTGTCCGGCTTCCACTGCAGACGCCGGCCGCTGGACCGGTCGAAGAGATGGATGTCGCCGGCAGCGACGGACAGGCGGATGTGATCGCCCGCGCGCGCCGTCGGGCGTCGGACGCGGGCCTGCAATGTCGTGGTGTGGGCGCGCAGGTGCAGGACCTCGTCACTGCCGACGTTCTCGACGGTGAGGACCTCCGCGGCGATCTGGCCGCGCGGGTCGAGCACCATCCGTTCCGGCCGGATTCCGGCGGTGACCTCGTGCGGGGCATATCCGCCGGCCGGCGTGGGCAGGTCGATCGGTAGGTGAATCCCGGGTGCGCGCACCACCATCCGGTCGTTCTCGGAGGCCACCACGGCGTCGAACAGGCACATCGGCGGGGCGCCGAGGAACGCGGCCACGAAGGTCGACGCGGGTTGGTCGTACAGCTCGTCGGGCGCGCCGACCTGCTCGACGTGGCCCGAGTCGAGCAACACGATGCGCGTCGCCATCGACATGGCCTCGATCTGGTCATGGGTGACGTACAGGAACGTGGCGCCGATGCGATCGTGCAGGTCGACGAGTTCGGTCCTGGTGGCCGAACGCAGCCGGGCATCGAGATTCGACAGCGGTTCGTCCATCAGATAAGCGCCCGGTTCCTGCACCATCGCACGGGCGAGGGCCACGCGCTGGCGTTGTCCGCCCGACAGGGCTGCCGGGCGGCGTGCGAGCAGTTCCGTGAGTGCGAGCGACGACGCCACCCGCTCGACCCGTCCGGTGATCTCAGCGCGCCGGACAGACCGGGCCCGCAGCGGGAACGCGACGTTCTTGGCGACAGTGAGATGCGGATACAGGGCGTAGCTCTGGAACACCATCGCGAGACGCCGGTCTCGGGGCGGCAGATCGGTGACGTCGTGGCCGTCGATCCGGATCTCACCCGCGGTCGGCTCGGCGAGACCGGCGATCATCCGCAGGAGCGTGGACTTGCCGCATCCGCTGGGGCCGAGGAAGACGATGAACTCGCCGTCGGCGACGTCGAGGTCTATCGAGTTCAGCGCTCGTGTGGACCCGTAATCCTTGGTGAGTCCGGAAAGCTCGATCCGGCTCACGACGAGATCGCCTCCGGCAGCGACCGATCCGGGCGGTCATCTGGATGGTGTCGTGCGGTTCCTGCGGTCATGGTGTCCCCTCCGGTTCACGATCTGCGCAGACACAGTGTCGGGCGCGGACGGTGACGAGGGGGGATGGATAGGCAGCGCCTATCGTGCGAGAGCGGGCGGCCCGGAGCTCACACCGGCGGGCGGTACCAGGAGGCGGTCGGCACGGTGAACGGTGTAGGCGTTCCCGCCCACCGCTGAACCCGGCGTCCCACGCGGCCCTCGTCGGTGACCACGGCATGCACGACGGTGGCGGTCACGACCAGGATCGCGGCGAAGACGAACAGCCAGCCGATCGCGACGAAGACGATGCCGAGCGTGCCGAAGTAGCGGATGGTGCTCGACGCCAGCGTGGGCAGCGCGACGCGGCTCCCGGCCAGCAGCACCGTGATCAGCAGGCCCGTGCCCACGCCGTTGAGCACCAGGAGGCGGAGCGGGACCTGGGTGGAGACCAGCAGTCGCGGGATCACGGTGAACGTGGCGGACCAGATCATGACCGTCACCACGAAGATCAGCACGATGCCGAGCAGCCCGCTGCCCCCGAGATAGATGCCGAAGAGCGATTCGGCCCGCAATCCCGTCGACAATCCTTGCGCGGTCACGGCGGCCGGGATGAGGAACAACACGACCACCCAACGCCAGAACGCTCGCCATGGCAGTTTGGTGACACCCCAGATCGAGACATACATTCGGCCGAGTGCACGTGACAGGGAGGTGGCGCCGGCGATGGTCATCAGTGCGCCGATGACCCCGAAGGTGGCGAAGGACTGCGGGTCGTCGACCGACGTGTGGTCGAGGCGGCTCCCCGGGATGCCGAGTTCGGTCAGCGCGTCGTCGACGACGTCCGTGCCCGGCAGGGTGAGCACCAGGATGACGATGGGCAGGATCGAGGTGAACGCCTGCGCGGCGAGGGTCATCGCCCGGTCGGTCACGTCACCGCGGGCGATGTCGGTGAGGATGCGCAGGCTGAGCGTCGCACCAGGGAGTCGGAGCACGCGTTCGGCGGCGCGCGCACGTCGGGACGGCGCATGAAGACTCCCATCGGGTACAGCGGACCCTCATCATCATTGGTGATGCCGTGAGCCCCCGTGACACCGGGCGTGCCCGGTACTACGACGCCGAGCGACTCGTGTTCCGGCTTTTCGACACCGCGTCGTCGTCGCGCACCGTGCAGCTGGCCGGGACCGAACTCACCTTGCCGGCCGAGGCCCGGTTCGCCTCGATCGAGGCGGTGCGTGACTACGTGCGGCGGGTCTTGGAGCTGCCGAGCGTACGATCGCGGTTCCCGCGCGCCGCCGAGCCCGTGTCGGTACGCGAGCGCCGAGGTCAGAGCTCGGCGCACTACGCCCGGTCGACGACGGTGTCCGGAAACGAACTCGTGCGCGCCGAGATCGCGATCCCGTCGTCGGCCGAGGGGCGGTGGGCATTACGGGAGCTGGTCGTTCTGCACGAACTCGCCCATCATCTCGACGACTCCAGGGGCCCGGGACACGGACGAGGCTTCGTGCTCACCTTCATCGAACTCGTGGGTATGGTCCTCGGGCCCGAGGCGGCGTTCGTCTTCCGCGTCGTCCTCGCCGACTCGGGGATCGGCTGATCGGGTTCAGTGGCCGGTGATCGCCTTGGCCGCATGGCCGATCGTCGCATCGCCCCCGGCCATGATCCGCATGAACTCGCGCTGTTCGGCCATCCCACGCTCCGCGGCCCGCTCCCGTCCTCCCGGTCGCTGGGCGGCGATCGAACGGATGATGTTGACGGGGAACCGGATCGCCGGATACCACGGCAGGACGAACGGCAGTCCCAGGGTGTGCATCGCACCTCGTCGGAGGAACGCGCTGGTGATCGAGAGATGTTGCGAGCGCGCGATCTTGCGCCGCAGACCCGCGAACCGGCGATAGTCCCACTGGAGTGGGTCGTCGGCCATCGGAACCGAGAGCTGCCTGGTCGTCTCATCCGGGGTCGAGAGGACGTACGAGGTTTGGTGGAGCACACGGGTCGCGTCGCGAAAATCCCTGGGCAGGAACTCGTCCTGGACGCCGAGAAGCCAACCGGTGTACCGCGTGAGGTGTGCGACGGCGTCGTACTCGCCGGGCCGATTGACGAGTCCCATCATCACCGCTCCGAGGCTGGGCGAGACGAGCGCCCCGATCAGCGTCGCGGCCATGTCGGTCTGGTTGATGGGAAGTCCCCAGGCGTCGGAATCCCAGTCCGGGAGGGCGGCGACGTGGCGTCGGACGAATGCATGGATCAGCCGGACGTGCAGCGTCGATCGATAGCCGACTCCCTGTGGCAGCAAACCGTTCTCGGTGATGACGTCGGTGGCCCACTGGGTGGTCTCGGCGAAGCGCTTGTTCGAACCCTTCTCCAATGCGCCGGTGCGCAACAGGGTCTGGTTGAAGCCGGAGAACTGGTAGCCGCCCAGCAACGCGACGTCACGTGCGACGTACAGGCCGTCGGCGCCGCCGCTGCGCATGATCCGGGCACCCTCTTCGATCAGGTCCCGGTCGACCCAGTCCGGGGTCTTCTCGTAGACCTCGAAGAACTCGCGGAGCGGAGCCGGGGCGTCGGTCACCGAAGCGATGCCGTTCTCCAGCGCCTGCTCGAACAGCGGACGCGCCTGCGTCATCCCGGCCGTGTGCATCCACTCGACCAGGCGATCGGCCGGTTCGTCGCCGACGGTGAGGAGCTCGCCGAGGTGGCGGAAGAGTTCTCGGTCGGGTTTACGCAGGCCCAGCAGAAGGCCGACGGCCCACAGGCCGGTCGGGATCTTGCACGGACCCGATGGGTGTCGCGTCGGGATCGTCGTCGCGGTGGGGAGCGGTGCAGGGGGGATCGGCGCGGCGGGGCCCGGGGGCGCCTGCGGTGCGGTGGAGGCGACCCGTGAGGTGGTCATCGGACGTGCACTCCGATCGGAGACGTTTCGAACAGGGCTGTCATCGAAACGTAGGTCTCCGGCGCCGCAGAGTCAATGGGACGGATGAAAATATTCGTCCCAAATGGCTGGTCGCAGGATCGGGATGTCAGACGGTGGCGGCGTCCTCCAGGTCGGAACGCAACCCCTCACCGGCGAGCAACGTGAGGTAACTCGGATGCGCGGGGTCGAGGACCAGGCGCTGCTTGCGGCCGCGTGCCTTGATCAGGTCGGGCACGACGGTGAGGTAGCGCGGCAGGCTGGCCGCGTAGACGTCTACGCGCAGACGGTGGCCGGGTTGCAGTACCGCGTCGGTGGGGACGAGGTCGACATCGATGCGGACCGGTTCGTCGGCCGGGACCGGCAGTTTGTGCTTGTGGGACAGGTAGTGGTGCGCCGACAGCAGGCTGCCGTCGGTGGTGTACGTCGACTTGCTGCGGTCCAGGGCGCGATTCGACGCCGACAGTGCGCCGTTGGTGAGTACGGTCGACGTGCCGTCGGGCGCAACGTCGTTCACGGTCACCGCCCAGATCGCCTCGTGCGCGGTGGTCGCGACGTTGAGTCGCAGGTTCATCGCACCGCTGACCGGGGTCGCCTCGAGAACCGGTGCCGTCGTGAACGACAGCGCACCCCGCTCCTGGAAACGAGCGTCCTTGGCGTAGTCGGCGCCGAGGACCATCGTTGCGCCGGCAGTCACCTGGGTCATGTCGCGCGACCGCAGTCCGCGGGTGTCGGGACGGATGTGCAGCGATGAGACACCTTGTGCGGGAGTCGAACCCAGCGTTCCGTCATGAACGGCGTGATCGGCGGTGGACGAGGTGTCCGGCGTCAGGTAGAGCCGGGTCGGCGCCACGCCGGGCCGCGGGAAGTTCTGTCCGGCCGTCCACGCGCCGCCCTGCTGCAGCATGGTGACCGGACCGTAGAACTCCACTCCGTTGCGGTGCCCCTTGAGCCAACGGTCGAACCAGGCGCGTTCGAGGACGTCGAGTCGCGGCGGCGCGAACTTGCCGCCGTAGCCCGAGCCGACGTCGAGGTGATAGCCGTCGCCGACGATCATCTGCTTGCGGCCCGGTTCCATCTTCAGTCGTTCGTAGACACCGGTGGCGCTGCGACCGAACAGGTCGTGCCATGCGCCGACCGTGAACGTGGGGGCCTCGATGCGGTCGACGATCGGGTCGCGTTCGTCGAAATACGGGTCGTCGAAGATGCGTGGGTCGCGCGCGGTGAGGAAACCCCAGAGCAGCGAGGGGATATCGGTGGCCGGCGACTTCACCCGGTCGATGGCCCACCGCAGAGCGTGGCCGCTGACGATGTCACGAAGGATGTTGGCGGGGTTGGGAACCCACTTGAGCATGTTGACCGCCGACAACCACACCGGGATGAACGCCGACGGCATCCCGCCGGTGATGTAGATGTCACGCACGATGTCGTCGCAGCCCTCGACCGCGAAGACCGCCTTCAGCTGTGGCGGTCGCTTGTCCGCGGCCTGCAGCGAGTTGATCGCCGAATAGGACCAGCCGGCCAGGCCGACGGTTCCGTCACACCATTCCTGCTCGGCGACCCAGTCGATGATCTCCACCGAGTCCTGCTGCTCACGCGGGCCGAGGATCTGCCACTTGCCGTGGCTGGCTCCGGTACCGCGTACGTCGACGACGACCTGTACGTAGCCGCTGCGCACCAGGTTGCGGTTGATGCCGAAGACGTCGAAGACTCCGCCGGACAGCGTCTGGGTGAGTGTCGTGAGGCCCTCGAGTGCGGTGCCGCTGGCGTCGATCGACGCCGACGCCGTGTGCAGGGCTTTGCCGAGCACAGGAGCGTGCAGTGCCTGATCGACGAAGTCGATGGCGGCCCGGTTGTACGGGTTGATGTTGATGATCGCGGGGTAGGGCGTGAGAACCGTCTGACCGAACCGGTTGGCCGGGCGGATCACCGTGGCACGCAGGACGGCACCGTCGCTCATGGTGATCGAGACGTCACGATCGATGACGACGCGCGGGTACAGCTGCTTGCCGTCGACCTGTTCACGCCAGCGGATGGCGTCGGCGCCACCCGTGGGGTCGCCGAGGGGGAGGGTGCCGAAGTGGGGCGCTTCGGTGATGCGCCGCGAGGGAAGTGGCGAGGGAACCGGGCGCGCGCGTCGTTCCGCGGGATCCAGCTGATACGTCATGGTGCATCACCCTGCCTGGGGTGGGGTGCCACACCGTGTGTGCTGCTGGTCGAGATGGCCGGGTGGACACCGACGCCCCGTCGTGTCGGTCGTGGGCGCCAGGCGGATCCGACTGCTTGGGATCCGGTGTGTTCCAGGTCACCTCACACGTTCGCTGAAGAATAGCTCAGCTTCGGTATCGGATGGCTAACCGGGTGGCGTCGGTTTGACCATCGGGGGATCTACGAACGATCACGTTCGGGCAGCGACAGGTCGATCGCGGCGGCGGCCTCGAGGACCATCCAGGCCGACAGCTGCACCGACAGGTCACGTTCGGGGACCTCCGACGGCGTCACGGCACCCGCGACGAACTGGGCTTTCTTGCCGGAAGCCGTTGGTACGACGGCCCTGCGGCGCCAGTCGCTGGGGAAGACCACGTGCCCGCGGATCTCCGTGCGATTGGCCCAGGCCGCGTCGGCGCTCGAGGTCACGATCCGGGCTGCCCGGGCGCGCAGTTCATCCGATCCGCCGACCTCGGGCAGATCGGTGGCGACGAGCGCCAGATAGCGGGCGAGCACCCCGTGGAACAGGCCGCCGTCGCCGCCTCCGCCGCCGTTGATCACCCCGTCGGTGCACGAGTGCTTCTCGACGGCCCCGAGAAGCCGGGCCAGACGGTCCAGGTGACGCTGTTCACCGGTCTCGCGGAAGACCTCGAGTTCGGCGCCGAGTACGACGCCCTGGCAGTAGGTGTACGTGCCGGTCTCGGCCTTCAGCGAACCGTCGGGCTGCTTCTTCAGGCCGTCGATGACCAGGTGGGTCTTCGGGTCGATGAGGTTGGCGTCCATCCAGTCGCACATCGCGACGGCGCGTTCGACGTGGCCGGTGCGGGCGACCAGGATCGCGGCGGGGCCGTTTGCGGGGGCGTTGAAGAACTGATCGGTGGTGCGCCACGGGATTCCGCCGCCGTCCTCGGGGACCCAGGCGTCGAGCATCCGTCGGGTCAGGGTCTCCAGGCCCCGCCGGTGGTCGAGGTCGAGGTGGCGGTCGGCTCGTTCGATCGCCAGGCCGAGCCAGGCCATGTCGTCGTAGTAGTTGTTGGTCCACCGCCCGAGGTTGCGGACCTTGATCCCGCGCAGTACCCGGTTGGCGTCGTCGGCGATGTGCGGATCGAAGGAGCGGTCACCCTCGACACGGTGGATCGCGGCGTCGACGAGAAGGTCGACGAGATGCGCATGCCACCAGTAGTGCCAGGATCCGAGGTGCGCCGCGACGAATCCGATCGGCCAGGCGACGGCCGCCGTGCGCGTCGCCGGCAACCCGAACGCGCGCTGCAGGTGGCGTGCCGCGATGGCGTCCATGGCGGCCTGCGCGCGCTCATTGGGGTCGTGCACCTCGGTCGATTTGGATTGTTGCCCCACGACCACGTAGCCTAATCGTCGATGTGATGCACACCCGTGCGTCGTATCGGTTCAACCAGAGACCGTTGGTCGTCGGGAACTCCCGAACGAAGGCGCGACGAAGTCGCCGGCCCACGCAGGATGAACGAGGAATGTTGTCCCACACATTACGTGTGTGCGTCTTCACCCCCGTGCCTGCGCGCCGGGGCGTTTGTCATTTCCGCCTCCACGGCCCGTCGCTCAGTTGAACCCGACCAACTCAAGTGACGAGGAGAGGAGGCGAAGTATGGCCAAGTCCGAAAAGGTCGCCGCTGTTGCGGAGATCGCAGAGCAGTTCAAGGGCTCCACGGCGACGGTTATCACGGAATACCGTGGTCTGTCCGTCACCCAGATCTCCCAGCTGCGACGTTCCCTCGGTGAGGGTGCAACCTACTCCGTCGCCAAGAACACCCTGGTGAAGCGTGCCGCTGCTGAAGCGGGCGTGGAAGGGCTCGACGAGCTGTTCACCGGTCCGACCGCGATTGCCTTCATCGAAGGTGAGCCGGTTGTGGCCGCGAAGGCGATCAAGACGTTCGCCAAGGACAACAAGGCTCTGGTCATCAAGGGCGGGTACATGGACGGCCGCGCGCTGTCCATTGCCGAGATCGAGCAGATCGCCGACCTTGAGACCCGTGAGGTCTTGCTGGCCAAGCTCGCCGGTGCCATGAAGGGCAACTTGGCTAAGGCAGCCGGCCTGTTCAACCAGCCGGCATCGCAGGTCGCGCGTCTCGCAGCGGCCCTGCAGGAGAAGAAGAACGAAGCCGGCGAATAACTCGCCGCACCAAGCCGATCCCCGAACCGTACGGGGATGCACACCAACCCCGTACGGGGACTTACAGGAAGGACGCCACCATGGCGAAGCTCACCGCTGACGAGCTCATCGATCAGTTCAAGGAACTGACCCTGCTGGAGCTCAGCGATTTCGTGAAGAAGTTCGAAGAGGTCTTCGAGGTCACCGCGGCCGCTCCGGTCGCCGTTGCCGCTGCCGGTGCACCGGCTGCCGGTGGCGCCGAGGCTGCTGCCGAGCAGGACGAGTTCGACGTCATCCTCGAGGGTGCCGGCGACAAGAAGATCCAGGTCATCAAGGTCGTCCGCGAGGTCGTCTCGGGTCTGGGCCTGAAGGAAGCCAAGGACCTCGTCGAGGGTGCTCCGAAGGCTCTCCTGGAGAAGGTCGACAAGGACGCCGCCGAGGCTGCCAAGGCCAAGCTCGAAGAGGCCGGCGCCAAGGTCTCCGTCAAGTAAGACTCTTCTTACGCGACTCACGAGCCCGGGACAGCATTGCTGTCCCGGGCTCGTTGCTGTGTTGGCCTGACTCCCAGACTTCATTTCGACGTTGCGACCTCGATCGAAGTCGCAACGTCGAAATGAAGTCTGGGAGTCGAGCGCTCAGGCGGCAGTGAGCCCCAACTTCATGAGCCAGGGTCTGAGGAGGCCGACCAGCTCTTCGCGTTCGAGTTCGGCCCACGTCCAGCGGACCACCATGATGCCCATGGCCCGGAGGGCATCCTCGCGCCGCTTCTCGCGGATCAATGCCTCGCGCGGGGTTTCTCCGGGGCGCAGACCGTATTTCTGCATCCCGTCGAACTCACCGACGAGCCGACCCTCCCAGTCGAAGTCCGCCCGCGCCTCGCCCTGTGATGTCTGGAACGTGTGCTGGAGACGGGGAAGAGGGAGCCCGGCTGCAATCATCTGGGCGCGGCTCCACGACTCCCCGACGCCCTCTGAGGACGCGTCGGCGAGCGAAAGGGCTCGTCGTGCGGTGCTGGTCCCGGGTCGCCGTAGACGCGCGTCGAGGATGGCCGTCATGACGGATGAATCGGCCTTCATCGCCAGTGCTCGGTCGAAGGCCACCAGTGCTTGCGCGAAGTTGCCGTTCGTGGCGATGTCGACCGCAGTGCGCTCGAGCGTGGTCACCTCGATCCCGTCGACCATCTTGATGTCGCCGGATGTCAGCGGGCCGTTGTGTACGTGCCGATGGCCGCGGACGAAACCGCCCGCGGTGGACTTCTTGGTGAGATGGACAGCCTCGCGGTCGGGGTGGAGTAGTTCGAGCCCGAGGACGGCTGCCGCCGAATCATGGCTCAGCGTCGCCTTGCCGCGATCACGTGCCGAGGTCGCCACTGCGATGGACTGCAGCCGATGGATCGCGGTGGAATCGGCAGCGTCGGGATCGGCCTCCAAGTAGACCCCGGGGGCCAACCGGATCAAGTCCCCGCTGTCCACCGCCGCCGCGACGGTGTCGTCGCTGATGCCGACCCGCAGCGTCGATTCGCGCCGTATGAGTCCGTATCGATCGGTCGGGAACCATGTCATGGGGATTGGACGCACGACGCGTCATCTCCGTTCAATGCGTCCCCGAAACGGACACTCCCGGAGTGACCTGGGACTCTGCGTCGGGCGTCACAACGGGGTCGGTGTCCGACTTTCCTCACCACTTAACATCAGCTAATGTCATCGACGCGGCGTGGTTACCTGCCGGTAGCTTCCGCCGCTGCCAACGCTGAGGGTGCCGGTCGCTCTGTGAGCGGTCGCTGGTCGGTTACAGTGACCCCAACCACAAATGCCACCGGTTGGTGTGCGGTCACACCGTGGCCGCCTTCGGGGGCAGCGATCGTCTGGAGGAAGTTGTGGGTGTTGAGGTCAGTGTCGAGGGGCTCACGAAGTCGTTTGGTTCGCAGAATATTTGGCGTGATGTCACGCTGACCCTCCCGGAGGGTGAGGTGTCTGCGCTGCTCGGTCCGTCGGGTACCGGTAAGTCGGTGTTCTTGAAGACGTTGATCGGGTTGCTGCATCCCGAGCAGGGGTCGGTGATCGTCGATGGCACCGATATCACGCAGTGTTCGGCCAAAGAGCTCTATGAGATCCGCAAGCTGTTCGGTGTGCTGTTCCAGGATGGTGCCCTGTTCGGTTCGATGTCGTTGTTCGACAACATCGCGTTCCCGCTTCGTGAGCACACGAAGAAGAAGGAGAACGAGGTCCGCGACATCGTGATGGAGAAGATCGATCTGGTCGGTCTGACCGGTGCCGAGGACAAGCTTCCCGGTGAGATCTCCGGTGGTATGCGCAAGCGTGCCGGTCTGGCGCGCGCGTTGGTGCTCGATCCGCAGATCATTTTGTGTGACGAGCCGGATTCGGGTCTGGATCCGGTGCGTACCGCCTACATCAGCCAGTTGTTGATCGACATCAACGCCCAGATCGATGCGACGATCCTGATCGTGACGCACAACATCAACATCGCGCGCACGATCCCGGACAACATCGGCATGTTGTTCCGGAAGGAGCTGGTGATGTTCGGTCCGCGTGAGCAGTTGCTGACCTCGGAGCAGCCGGTGGTCAAGCAGTTCCTCTCCGGTGACCGGTTCGGTCCGATCGGTATGTCGGAGGAGAAGGACGAGGCCGTCCAGAAGCAGGAAGAGGCCATGCAGGCCGCGGGTATCTCCGGTGGTGGTACCAAGGAGGACTTCACCGAGATCATCCCGCAGGTCCAGCCCAATCCGGGTATGCCCGAACGCAAGGCGGTCGCCCGTCACCGTGAGCGCGTGCATGCGATGCTGCCCGGCCTGCCGCAGAACGCGCAGGAGGCCATCCGTCGCAGCCAGGAGCAGGAAGACCAGATCCGCGAGGAGAGCCGCGCCCACGCCGAGGATGTGGCGAACGGACGCCACAGCGGGGACAACGAGTGGACGAGCGCTTCCTCGGGGAACCTGGCCGTCGCCGACGCCAAGACCGACGTGATCGACTACGGCGGCAGCGATGCGCCGACAGAGCAGTGGCAGACGCCCGGTGGCGGCGACGCACTGACCAAGCCCAGTCATCGTGCTTCAGACGCAAACGAAGGGCGGACGATCCAGGGATGACCAATGCCACCACGCGTGGCGTCGACCGAATCGCGCAGGCCGGAACGGGCGCCCTAGCCCAGACCGGCAATATCGTTCAGCTCTTCGTCGATGTTGCACGCCAGACCTTTGTGCGCCCGTTTCAGTGGCGGGAGTTCATCCAGCAGGCGTGGTTCATCGCCAGTGTGACGATCCTGCCCACCGCCCTGATCGCGATTCCGTTCGGCGCGATCGTCTCCTTGCAGACGGGTTCGCTGATCAAACAACTCGGCGCCGAGTCGTACACCGGTGCGGCCAGCGTGTTGGTGGTCATCCAGCAGGGGTCACCACTCGTGACCTCGCTCCTCATCGCGGGTGCGGCCGGGTCGGCGGTTGCCGCCGACCTCGGTTCGCGCACCATCCGCGAGGAGATCGACGCGATGGAAGTGTTGGGCATCAACCCCATCCAGCGACTCGTGGTCCCGCGTGTGCTGGCCATGGTCCTGGTCGCGATACTGCTCAACGGTCTGGTCGCCGTCATCGGCATCGGTGGTGGTTACTTCTTCAACGTGGTGATGCAGGGCGGCACCCCGGGCGCCTACCTGGCGTCGTTCGGTGCCCTCGCCCAGCTGCCCGACCTCTGGGTGTCGACGCTGAAGGCCGCGGTCTTCGGTGTCCTCGCCGGCGTCGTCGCCGCCTACAAGGGCCTCAATCCCAAGGGCGGCCCGAAGGGTGTGGGTGACGCCGTCAACCAGAGCGTCGTCATCACATTCCTTCTGCTGTTTCTCGCCAATCTGATCATCACTGCGGTCTACCTGCAGATCGTCCCACCGAAGGGGAGCTAGTCGTGACCGATGGTGGCGGCGGCGTGACGATCGCCAAGAGCAGGCCCGAGTACTACATGTACGAGGCCCGCAAACAGCTGGGCAGACCACTCAAGGTGCTCGACGGCGCCGGTGAGCAGATGTCGTTCTACGGCCGCACGCTCGCGTGGATGCCGAAGACGCTGGTGCACTACACCCGTGAGGTCCTGCGCCTACTCGCCGAAGTTGCCTTCGGCTCGGGCGGACTCGCGGTGATCGGCGGCACCATCGGCGTGATGGTGCTGATGTCGGGCTTCACCGGCGTCGTCGTCGGCCTTCAGGGTTATGCGGCACTCGACCAGATCGGGTCGCAGGCACTGACCGGCTTCCTGTCGGCCTATGTCAACACCCGTGAGGTGGCGCCTCTGGTGGCGGGCCTCGCCCTGTCCGCGACCGTCGGCTGTGGCTTCACCGCCCAGCTCGGCGCCATGCGCATCTCGGAGGAGATCGACGCCCTCGAGACGATGGCCGTGCCGTCGATCCCGTTCCTCGTGTCGACGCGCGTGATCGCCGGGTTCATCGCGGTCATCCCGCTGTACGTGCTCGGTCTGCTGTCGGCGTACCTGGCGTCTCGGGTGGTCACGACGGTCTTCAATGGACAGTCAGGCGGTTCCTACGACCACTACTTCAACCTGTTCCTGCCGCCGGCCGACGTGCTCTGGTCGTTCGGCAAGGTGCTGGTCTTCGCCTTCGTGATCATCCTGGTGCACTGCTACTACGGCTACTACGCATCGGGTGGACCCGCAGGTGTGGGCGTGGCCGTCGGTCACGCGGTCCGCTCGGCACTGGTCCTCATCGCGATCCTCGACTTCTTCCTGGGACTCGCGATCTGGGGCACCACGACGACGGTCAGAGTGGGAGGTTAGCGGTGTCGGTCCTGCGTAGAAGGCTGCTCGGCCTGGTCTTCTTTCTCGTGGTCGCACTGTTCCTCACCGCGACCATCACCAAGTTCAACAAGACGTTCCAGGACTTCACCGACGTCACCCTGATGACCGACTCCACCGGCAACGCGCTGCCCGCGAACGCCGACGTGAAGGCGCGCGGCATGGTCGTCGGCGAGGTCCGTGAGGTGAAGCCGGCGCCCGACGGGTCGGTCGAGGTCATCCTCGGCCTCGACCCGAACAAGGCGAAGGAACTGTCGGACAAGACCACCGCGCGGATCCTGCCGAAGACGCTCTTCGGCGAGCGGTACGTGGCGCTGCAGGTCCCCGAGGACAACACCGGACCGACGCTGACCAACGGCGCGACCATCGAGACCGATCGCAGCGGCAACGCACTCGAGGTCCAGGAGTTGTTCGACAAGCTGCTTCCGGTCCTCGACGCCATCCCGCCGCAGGATCTCAACGCCACGCTGACCGCGCTGTCGAAGGCGTTGTCGGGCCGCGGTGAGCAGCTCGGCACGACGCTCGAAGAGCTCGACCAGATCTTCGTCGAGGTCAACAAGAACCTGCCCGACCTCGAGGGCACCCTCGAGGGCCTGGCGACCTTCTCGCAGACCTACTCGCAGGCGCTGCCCGACGTCGTCGACGCACTGGACTCGTTCCGGACGACGTCGAACACCATCGTCGAACGGCAGGCAGATCTGCGGACGCTCATCGCGACCCTCGGTGTGGCATCCGACGACCTCACCGGCTGGCTGCGCCAGAACCGCACCGACCTGATCGACCTCGCTGTCGACTCGGAAGAGTTGCTCGTCGGACTCGCGAAGCAGTCGCCGACCTTCGTCTGCACGTTCCGCAACTTCGTGGGTCTGATCCCCGAGTCACGCAGAATCGTGGGCGAGGGCACCAAGAACCCGGGTGTGCGGGTGAACCTGCAGTTCATCAATCCTCGTGGCCGCTATCTACCGAACCAGGACGAACCCCGCTTCATGGATCTCGACCCACCCGCCGTCTGCTACGAGCCCCCCACCGACGGTCGCCCGTTCCCGCAGTATCCGGGTGGCAGTCTCGCCGACGGCAGCTACCAGCCGCCGTCACGCAACGCCGGTCCGCGCAACGTTCAGAAGCTGCCGCAGCCGCAGTTCAGCGGCGTGCCTGCCGGTACCGCATCGGTCCGGTCCAACCCGTTCGACGATCCGGACTACCGCAAGCAGCTGCAGGTCATCTACGGCGCCACGAGCGGCCGTTCGCCGGAGTCGGTGCCGACCTGGGTGACCATGATCGCCGGCGGTTCCCTCCAGGGAGCGCAGGTCGAGATCAAATGAGGTCGATAATCGCGCCCCTGGTCAAGCTGATCATCTTCGCGGTCGTCACCGTCGTGACGACCAGCCTGCTCGCGATCACCATCGCGAACGCCGGCGGCGGCGGAGACGCGAAGTTCAAGGCCGTCTTCGACGACGCCACCCTGCTGAACTCCGGCGACGACGTCCGCATCGCCGGCGTGCGAGTGGGACAGGTGGAGAAAGTCGAGGTCTACGACCGCAACCGGGCGATGGTCTCGTTCAACCTCGACCGCGACCGGTTGCCCGACGGGACCCAGCTCTACATCCGCTATCGCAACCTCACCGGCCTGCGGTATCTGGCGCTCGAACGCGGCGCCGGCGACCCGGCCCGGACCGTGTCGCAGGGTCACACGTTCGGGTTGGACGAGGACGACGACTCCACCCACCCGCCGGTCAACCTCACCGAGTTGTTCAACGGGTTCCGGCCGCTGTTCCAACAGCTGTCGGCCGACGACGTCAACAAGCTGACCTCCGAGATCATCGCGGTCTTCGACGGTCAGGGCGGCTCGATCACGCGGCTGGTCAGCGACACCGCGGACCTGACGAACGCGATCGCCGACAAGGACAAGGTGATCGGTGAGCTGATCGGCAACCTCACCAAGGTCCTCGACACGGTCAACCGCAACGACGAGCAGTTCACCAGCCTCCTCGACAACACCGAGAAGTTGGTGACCGGGCTTGCCGCGCAACGCGGTTCGGTGGGATCGGCGATCAGTTCCGTGTCGAATCTGACCTCGGTGACCGCGAACATCCTCGGTGCGACGCGCCCGTCGATCCAGGGCGACATCGCCGGACTGAAGTCGCTGTCCGACGAGATCAACAAGCGCAACGAGGACATCGAGGAGACGCTGACCAACCTCCCGGTCAAGCTGCGCAAGGTCGGCCGGGCCGCGACCTTCGGTTCCTGGTTCCAGTTCTATCTGTGCGGTATCGACGTCGTCGCCGGCAACGGCAAGTCGACGCTGCTGACACAGCCGCTGGTGCCGCTGCCCGACATCAATCACGTGCTCTACACCAGTGCGGCCACCCGTTGCTGGGCTGACGAGAAGCCAGGGGGGTGACCACGATGGCAGACGAGAACAACCGCGCCGACGACAACGGCGACGACGACGCCGCGAAGCAGCCGGCGCAGCACCCGCATCGCCGCTTCGGCGGACGACGCAGCCCGGTCAGCATCGGCGCCATCGGTGTCCTGATCCTCCTGATGCTCGGACTCAGTGCCTTCTACCTGACCGAGGTTCCGCTGCTGGGCGCCGGCGCCCGCTACACCGCGCAGTTCACCGAGGCCGCCGGACTCAGGGCGGGTAATGAGGTGCGCGTGGCAGGCGTCAAGGTCGGCGAGGTCGAGAGCGTGAAGCTCAACGGCGACCGCGTCGACGTCAGCTTCAAGGTGGAGAACACCTGGATCGGCGACCAGACACAGGCATCGATCCAGATCAAGACGATCCTGGGGCAGAAGTACCTGGGACTGAACCCGCGTGGCAGTGAACCGGCCGACCCCGACGTTCCGCTCACCGACACGGTCTCGCCCTACGACGTCATCGAGGCGTTCTCGGGTGCGGCGCAGCAGATCGAGGACTTCGACAACGATCAGCTGGCCGAGTCGATGCGCGTGCTGTCGGATGCCTTCTCCGGTACGGCCGGCAACACCGGACCCGCGCTCGACGGTCTCGCGCGGTTGTCCAACACGATCGCCAGCCGCGACCAGGAGGTGCAGAAGCTCCTCGCCGCGACCAAGGACACCTCGAAGCTCCTGGCCGATCGCAACGAGGAGTTCGTGCGCCTGATCGGCGGCGCGGGCCAGCTGCTCGACGAGTTGAACAATCGGCAGCAGTCCATCTCCGCTCTGCTGGCCAGCACGACGAGCCTCGGCGACTCGCTTACCGGCATCGTGCGCGACAACGAGGAGCAGATCGGCCCGGCGCTCGACGCGCTGAAGGGCGTGAACGAGCTGCTGCAGCGTCAGAACCAGAACATCCGCGACACGATCAAGAACATGGCGCCGTTCTACCGCCTGTACGCCAACGTCCTCGGCAACGGCCGTTGGTTCGATCAGGTCGTGGTGAACCTACTGCCGCCGGCGCTGCCGCAGCAGAACACCACACGGCCGCCGAACAAGACGGCGATGGAAAACAACGGCGGAACGGGGGCAGGCTGATGACCGCACCAGACCTGACACAGATCTCCGGCCCCGGCCGCTGGTTCACCCCGCGGCACATCGTCGCGCTCATCCTCGGGCTGATTCTCGCGCTCGTCGTCGCGGGCGCCCTGTGGTGGGTGTTCTCCGCGATCGGGACCACCAAGATCACCGCGACGTTCAAACGTTCGGTCGGCATCTATTCCGGTTCCGACGTCCGCATCCTCGGCGTGGCCGTGGGCAAGGTCGATTCGGTGACGCCGCAGGGTGAGACGGTGAAGGTGACCATGACGGTCGACCGCGGCATCACGCTGCCCGAGAACGTCCGTGCCGTGCAGATGATCCCATCGGTCGTCGCCGACCGTTTCGTGCAACTGACCCCGGCCTACTCGGGAGGCCCGAAGGCCGGTCGCGACATCACCCTGAACGAGGACCAGACCATGGTCCCGGTCGAGGTCGACGAGCTCTACGCCAGCGTCAAGGAACTGTCGGACGCCCTCGGGCCCGACGGCGCGAACAAGACCGACGGCACCGGACGCCAGGGCGCGGTGAGTGAACTCGTCGCGACGGGCGCCGAGAACCTCGCCGGCAACGGCGAGAAGCTCGGAAAGGCCATCGAGAACCTGTCGAAGGCCTCCACGACGCTGAGCGATTCGCGGAACAACCTCTTCGACACCGTCAAGGGCCTCAACACCTTCGTCGGCGCGCTGCGCGAGAACGACGCCCAGGTGCGGCAGTTCAACACCCAGATGGCGTCGTTCAACAGGTTCCTCGCGGGTGAGCGCGAACAACTCGCAGCCGCGCTGAACAAGTTGTCGATCGCGCTCGGGGATGTGGCCGGCTTCCTGGCCGACAACCGTGAGCAGATCGGGGAGACGGTCAAGGACCTGCAGCCGACCACGCAAGCGCTGCTCGATGAGAAGAACAACCTCAAAGAGGTCCTGACGGTCCTGCCGGTGGCCATGAACAACCTGATCAACGCCTACGACGCGGAGTCGGGAACGCTGGCCCTGCGTCTGACGATCCCGGAGCTGCAGGACCTGATCGGCGCGCAGTGCCGCCTGCTCGATCTGGGCGCGCTGATGCCGGGCAACCCGCAGTTCACGCAGTTCAGCAACACTCTGCGCCCGCTGATCAACCAATGTGAGGCCATCGGCAAGCAGATCACCGACGGGGTGCTCGAGCCGGTGTTACCGGTGCTGCCCTTCGGCATCATGAGCAACAACAAGCTGCAGAAGGCACCGGTTCCGGGCACGGTTCCGGGCAACCCCGACCCGCAGATCAACACGCCTGCACCGTCGGCGACGAAGACCCCGTCGACGAAGCCGTCACCGAGCTCGAGTGCCCCGCGACCCCGGGGAGGCAACTGATGAACCGACGCTCCGTGCGGACCACCCTGGCCGGCGCCGCGCTCTCGCTGACCGTGATGGTGTCGGGCTGTATGTCCGGCGGCATCCAGTCGATCCCGCTGCCCGGCGGCGTCGACACCGGGAGCAGCCCGCGCACATACAAGATCCAGTTCGACGACGTGCTCGACCTGGTGCCGCAGTCGATGGTCAAACGCGACGGCATCCCCGTCGGGCGCGTCACCAAGGTCGAGGTGCCGAACGACGCCTGGTTCGCGCAGGTCACCGTCGAGGTCCAGAACGACGTCGACCTGTCCGACGAGGCGCAGGCCAGCGTCCAACAGACCTCGCTTCTCGGTGAGAAGTTCGTGTCGCTGAGCGATCCGGACAACAGCGCGAACGCGCCGCGGCAGAATCCCGCCGAGCCGATCCCGGTGGACCGCACGCGTACCGCGACCGACATCGAGCAGGTTCTCGGAGCCCTGGCGTTGCTGCTGACCGGCGGTGGCATCAACCAGCTGCAGCCGATCGTCTCGGAGCTGAACAAGACGCTCGGCGGCCGTACCGACGAGGTGCGCAGCCTGATCGATCAGACGGAGAAACTCATCGCGGGGCTCAATCGTCAGCGCGACGACATCGTCGCCGCGATCGACGGTCTCGCGGATCTGTCCGCACGGACCGAGAAGCAGACCGCACAGATCGACCGCATCCTCAAGCAGCTCCCCGAGGGCATCGAGGTGCTCGAGGAACAGCGACCGCAGTTCGTCGACCTGCTGACCAAGCTCGATCAGCTCGGTCAGGTCGGTACCGATGTGCTGGGCAAGTCCCGCACGGCGCTGATCAACGATCTCAAGGCGCTGCGGCCGATCCTGAGCGAGCTGACCAAGGCCGCACCGGACCTGATCACCGCGGCGCCGCTGATGCTGACGCTCCCGTTCCCGGACTGGGTCCTCCCGGGCGTCCACGGTGACTCGGCCAATCTGTTCATGACGCTGGACCTGCGCATCCTCAACCAGCTCGAGGCCCTCGGCGTCGGGCAGGGGACACCGAAGTACTCGCCGCCGGCCCGCGTGAAGGTGCCGGTCAATCCGCGCAACCCGTACTACAACGGCAACGGGCCGCGGTACGGCTGGCCGACGATCACGCTGCTCCCGCCGGCCCCGAACTCACGGCCGGGACCCAACACCCCACCGTCGGGTGGCACCTACCCGGCCTCGGCGCCCGTACCGGCGGCGCCCGGCCAGGGGGTTCTCGACGGCCCGCTCGCGGCCATGGGTCTGGCCCCCAAGTCCCAGGCCCCCAAGTCCCAGGCCCCTGAGTCACCGACAGGAGCAGGACGATGATCGGCAAGCTCGTCAAGATCCAGCTGATCGCCTTCGTCATCGTCGGCCTCGTCGCACTGGCCTACGTCGGCGCGAAGTACGCACGGCTGGACAAGCTGGTCGGCGTCGGCATGTACACCGTCACCGCCGAGCTGCCCGCCTCCGGCGGCATCTTCACCAACGCCGAGGTCACCTACCTGGGTGTGCCGGTCGGCCGGGTCGGTGCGCTCGACCTCACCCAGGAGGGTGTCGACGTCAAGCTCGAGCTCGACTCGGGCGGACCGAAGATCCCGGCGTCGGCGGTGGCCGTGGTGGCATCGCGTTCGGCGATCGGTGAGCAGTACGTCGACCTGCAGCCGACCTCGGCGTCGGGGCCCTATCTCGAGAACGGCTCGACCATCCGGGAATCGCGGTTGCCCGAGCCGCTCGAGGACGTGGTCAAGTCCGCGGTCGACTTCACCTCGTCGATCCCGGTCGACGACCTGCACACCGTCATCACCGAACTGGGTAACGCATTCAACGGCCAGGGGGAGAACCTCACCCGGCTCGTCGATTCCCTCGGCAAGCTCTCGCGGGCCGGCGTCGACAACCTGAGCGAGGTGGTCGGGCTGATCCAGGATTCGAACGTCGTCCTGGCGACACAGGCCGACCAGTCCGACGCAATCCTCAGCTGGTCGCGCAACCTCGACCTGATCACCGCGACCCTGGCGTCGTCGGATCCGGATCTGCGCCGGCTGCTGACCACCGGCACCTTGTCGGCGACGCAGATCTCCGAGTTGATCCAGAAGAACGGCAACGACATCTCCAAGGTGGTGAAGGATCTCGCCGAGGTGGCGCGCACGATCGAGCCGGTCACCTACACGACGTCGATGACGTTCGCGATGCTGTCGGCACTGTCTGCGGGCAGTTACTCGCCGGCTCCCGGTGACGGTCAGATCCACTTCGGTGTCGTCCTGGAGACCAACAACCCGGCCTCGTGTACCCGCGGTTACGAGGGGACCCAGGAGATCATCGCGGAGATGAAGCGCAAGAACCCGAACTTCGACGTCCACTACGACGAGTTCCCGTTCAACACCGAGGCCCGATGCAAGGTGCCGTTCGGGAACCCGACGGGTGTGCGCGGCGCCGACCGTGCGCAGTACGCCAACCCGGCGTACCCGCAGCCGTGGGACAACACGCCGAAGAAGGACCCGGACAAGCTGAACCTCAACCCGCTCGCCATGCAGCTCAGTGCGCTGCTCGGCGTGCGGCCCAAGTAACGACGCGCGGCCTGCCGAGCCCGACGCCCCGCCCAGCGCGGGCCGATCGGGACTTAGGCTGTGCTCAGGAGCGATCTATACAGTGTCTTCTGCTATGACTGGCACCTCGACAATCACCCGCCCCGAGACCCCGGATTCCTCGGGTTCGACGACGACCCGCGTGGGACTACTCGCGCTGTCCGTGGTCGCGGTGATCGCGGCACTCGTGTGCGTGGCGGTCTTCGGTGTCCAGGCCATGGGTGCGTACGCCACCAAGGACGCGCGCGACGAGGCGACCCAGGCAGCCGAGCAGGCCGTCCTGAACATCACCACGATCGACCCGGCGAACATCGACGACTTCCGTCAGCGCGCGGAGGGTTCGCTTACCGGCAAGGCCAAGCAAGAGGTCCTCGGCGACGCGACGGACGGCGATGAGAAGGCCGGCGACGAGAAGGCCGGCGAGACCGGCAACGTCCTCGACGTGCTCGCCGAGGCGGGGGAGAACACCGCGAAGCTCAGTGCGCGGCTGCTGCGCAGTGCGCCGAGCGAGGTCGACGACGAGGGTGGCAAGGCGAAGGTCCTCGTCTACGTCCTCACGACTCTCCAGCGCGCCGGGGAGCCGAACGTCGACCAGACGCGCGGCTTCCAGGTCAGCATGACCCGTGAGGGAGACACCTGGAAGGCCGAGAACGTCGCCGGTCTCGAGGGCATCGAGTACGCCGACGCCGGCCAGGCGCCCGCGACGGGAGGCGGAAACTGATGGCACCGACCCCGAACCAGCCCCCGCGCAAGCGACGTCCGACGCCGAAGGTCGCCGGACACACCCGTGCCGCGCGTTCGGACGCCGACGAGGTGGCCACCGAATCCGGTGTGTCCCTGTCGAAGTCCGACGACGCGGAAGTCTCCGTGCCCGCTGAGGAGCGAGGAGCGGAGACGCCGGGCCTCGAAGGGGCCGAACCCACCCCGCCCACGACCAGGACCCGCCCGGTGTCGCGGGTTTCGACCCTGCGTCCCAGCGGAACGCAGACAGGCGCGGACGGTCCGTCGTCGACCGGTTCTGGGCCGTCTCGGCCGGCCCCCGAGCGGGGACCGGCGAAGAAGCGCAATCCGCTGCTGTTGACCGCGATGCTGGCCGGGGTGGCCGTGCTGCTCGGCGTCGCCGCGGTGATCCTGGCCTTCCGGCCGGGCCTCGGGGAGAACCGGGCGTTCGTCGATCAGAGCGCCACCACCGAGCTCATCGGCCAGTCGCAGGAGCAGATCTGCGCGGTGTGGGGACACGAGCACACCGACCTCGACGGCTGGGCGAAACGCGCCCAGAACGCGCTCACCGGAGATGCGCGCAAGGAATTCGACGAGTCGCTGAAGACCCAGCGCGACCTGATCACCCAGACCAAGTCGGGAGCCGAATGCCGGGTCGACGCGGTCGGCGTCACCAACCTGTCCGGCGCAGGCGACGGCGCGCGTGCGACGGTCATCGCGAACCTCATCATCAGCGAGACACAGAACAGCATCGCCACCAACAGTCTCGCCCCGCGTGTCCAGTTCGCGATGGTCAAGGAGGGGGATACGTGGCGGATCCAGGGCGTCGAGCCCTTCTGATCGCCGCGTGAGCGCCAGGTGGACGGGTGACTCGCGGGACAAGTTGGCGAAATTGGCGCGTACCGCTTGACGTTTGGGCGTTGTCGGGCCAGGCTGTGACCAGCGGTCGACGTGCAGGCAGCCACCCGTGCGAAATCGCTTCTTGACGGGCTTGACAAAGTACGTCTATTTTCTGCTACAGTTGGACGTTGCGCTGGCTGCCTCCTGTCCATCTACCGATCCTTCTACGGCCACTCTTAGCTGTGTGTGCTGCGGTGATCGCCGATCTCAGGGTGTCACCAGCGAACGGCCCATCAAGCCACCGCACATCTAGGTTGTGAATAACGTCGTGTTGGAAGGACGCATCTTGGCAGTCAACCGCCAGTCCACCTCAACAATCCCCGGCGCGCCGCATCGCGCGTCGTTTGCAAAGATCAGCGAGCCGCTGGAGGTTCCCGGCCTCCTCGACCTCCAACTCGATTCCTTCGAATGGCTCGTCGGGTCCCCGGAGTGGCGCGCCAAGGCGATCGCCCGCGGAGACGAGAACCCGACGGGCGGGCTGGAGGACATCCTCCACGAGCTGTCCCCGATCGAGGACTTCTCCGGGTCGATGTCCCTTTCGTTCTCCGAGCCGCACTTCGACGAGGTCAAGGCCTCTGTCGAGGAGTGCAAGGACAAGGACATGACCTACGCGGCGCCGCTGTTCGTCACCGCTGAGTTCATCAACAACAACACCGGTGAGATCAAGTCGCAGACCGTCTTCATGGGCGACTTCCCGATCATGACCGACAAGGGCAGCTTCATCATCAACGGCACCGAGCGTGTCGTGGTGAGCCAGCTGGTCCGCAGCCCCGGCGTCTACTTCGACGCCGCGATCGACAAGGCCACCGAGAAGACCCTGCACACCGTCAAGGTGATCCCGGGTCGCGGTGCGTGGCTGGAGTTCGACGTCGACAAGCGCGACACCGTGGGTGTGCGTATCGACCGCAAGCGCCGTCAGCCGGTCACCGTGCTGCTCAAGGCCCTCGGTTTCACCACCGAGGAGATCTCCGAGCGCTTCGGCTTCTCCGAGATCATGATGTCGACCCTGGAGAAGGACAACACCGCCAACCAGGACGAGGCGCTCCTCGAGGTCTACCGCAAGCTGCGTCCGGGTGAGCCGCCGACCAAGGAGTCCGCGGAGAACCTCCTGGAGAACCTGTTCTTCAAGGACAAGCGCTACGACCTCGCTCGCGTGGGCCGTTACAAGGTCAACAAGAAGCTGGGCCTGACGGCCAACCCGATGATCGGCGAGTCGACCCTGACCCGCGAGGACATCATCGCGACCGTCGAGTACCTGGTGCGTCTGCACGAGGCCGATCCGCACACGGTCACCTACATGACCGTGCCCGGTGGCGTCGAGGTGCCCGTCGAGGTCGACGACATCGACCACTTCGGCAACCGTCGTCTGCGTACCGTCGGCGAGCTGATCCAGAACCAGATCCGCGTGGGCCTCTCGCGTATGGAGCGTGTCGTGCGTGAGCGCATGACCACCCAGGACGTCGAGGCGATCACCCCGCAGACCCTGATCAACATCCGTCCCGTCGTGGCGGCGATCAAGGAGTTCTTCGGAACCAGCCAGCTGTCGCAGTTCATGGACCAGAACAACCCGCTGTCGGGTCTCACCCACAAGCGTCGTCTGTCGGCGCTCGGCCCGGGTGGTCTGAGCCGTGAGCGTGCCGGCCTCGAGGTGCGCGACGTCCACCCGTCGCACTACGGCCGTATGTGCCCGATCGAGACCCCTGAGGGTCCGAACATCGGTCTGATCGGTTCGCTCTCGGTGTACGCGCGGGTCAACCCGTTCGGCTTCATCGAGACCCCGTACCGCAAGGTCGTCGACGGTGTCGTCACCGACGAGATCGAGTACATGACCGCCGACGAGGAGGATCGCTTCCTCATCGGTCAGGCCAACACCAACTTCGACGGCAGCGGCCGTATCACCGACGAGCGTGTGCTGGTGCGCAAGAAGGGCTCCGAGGTGGAGTTCGTGGGCGCCACCGATGTCGAGTACCTCGACGTCTCGCCGCGTCAGATGGTGTCGGTCGCGACCGCGATGATCCCGTTCCTCGAGCACGACGACGCGAACCGCGCCCTGATGGGTGCGAACATGCAGCGTCAGGCCGTGCCGCTGGTGCGCAACGAGTCGCCGCTGGTCGGCACCGGCATGGAGCTCCGTGCCGCCGTCGACGCCGGTGACGTCATCGTGTCGTCCAAGACCGGTGTGGTGGAGGAGGTCTCGGCCGACTACATCACCGTCATGTCCGACGAGGGCACGCGTGACACCTACCGGATGCGCAAGTTCGCGCGTTCGAACCACGGCACCTGCGCCAACCAGCGTCCGATCGTGGACGAGGGCCAGCGCGTGGAGGCCGGTCAGGTCCTCGCCGACGGGCCGTGCACCGAGAACGGTGAGATGGCGCTCGGCAAGAACCTGCTCGTGGCGATCATGCCGTGGGAGGGTCACAACTACGAGGACGCGATCATCCTGAGCCAGCGTCTCGTCGAAGAGGACGTGCTCACCTCGATCCACATCGAGGAGCACGAGATCGACGCCCGCGACACCAAGCTCGGTGCCGAGGAGATCACCCGGGACATCCCGAACGTCTCCGACGAGGTCCTCGCCGACCTCGACGAGCGCGGCATCGTGCGCATCGGTGCGGAGGTCCGCGACGGCGACATCCTGGTCGGCAAGGTCACCCCGAAGGGCGAAACCGAGCTGACCCCGGAGGAGCGCCTGCTGCGTGCCATCTTCGGTGAGAAGGCCCGTGAGGTCCGCGACACCTCGCTGAAGGTGCCCCACGGCGAGACCGGCAAGGTCATCGGCGTGCGCGTGTTCAGCCGCGACGACGACGACGATCTCGCGCCCGGCGTCAACGAGCTGGTCCGCGTGTACGTCGCCCAGAAGCGCAAGATCCAGGACGGCGACAAGCTCGCCGGTCGCCACGGCAACAAGGGCGTCATCGGCAAGATCCTCCCGCAGGAGGACATGCCGTTCCTGCCCGACGGGACCCCGGTCGACATCATCCTGAACACCCACGGTGTGCCGCGTCGTATGAACATCGGCCAGATCCTGGAGACCCACCTCGGGTGGATCGCCAAGGCCGGCTGGAACATCAACGTGGCCGAGGGCGTGCCGGAGTGGGCGTCGAACCTCCCCGAGGACATGTACTCGGCGGAGCCCGACACCAACACCGCCACCCCGGTGTTCGACGGTGCGCGTGAGGAGGAGCTGACCGGACTGCTGTCCTCGACGCTCCCCAACCGCGACGGCGAGGTGATGGTCAACGGCGACGGCAAGGCGACGCTGTTCGACGGTCGCTCCGGCGAGCCGTTCCCGTACCCCGTGTCGGTCGGCTACATGTACATCATCAAGCTGCACCACCTGGTCGACGACAAGATCCACGCCCGTTCGACCGGTCCGTACTCGATGATCACCCAGCAGCCGCTCGGTGGTAAGGCGCAGTTCGGTGGTCAGCGCTTCGGTGAGATGGAGTGCTGGGCGATGCAGGCCTATGGTGCCGCCTACACCCTGCAGGAGCTGCTCACCATCAAGTCGGACGACGTGGTGGGCCGCGTGAAGGTCTACGAGGCGATCGTCAAGGGCGAGAACATCCCGGAGCCGGGTATCCCCGAGTCGTTCAAGGTGCTGCTGAAGGAACTTCAGTCGCTCTGCCTGAACGTCGAGGTCCTCAGCTCCGACGGTGCCGCCATCGAGATGCACGACACCGACGACGAGGACCTGGAGCGCGCTGCGGCCAACCTCGGAATCAACTTGTCGCGCAACGAGTCGGCCACGGTCGACGACCTCGCCAACTGATCCTCACCAACCCGGGCCGGCCGCCGGTTCGTTCGCCACGACCGGCGGCCCGACCCACTGACAACAGAGCTCTGGAAAGGTAACAAGTGCTCGACGTCAACTTTTTCGACGAACTCAAGATCGGCCTTGCGACGGCCGACGATATTCACAACTGGTCGTACGGTGAGGTCAAGAAGCCGGAGACGATCAACTACCGCACGCTGAAGCCCGAGAAGGACGGCCTGTTCTGCGAGAAGATCTTCGGACCGACTCGCGACTGGGAGTGCTACTGCGGCAAGTACAAGCGTGTCCGCTTCAAGGGCATCATCTGTGAGCGCTGCGGCGTCGAGGTGACCAAGGCCAAGGTGCGCCGTGAGCGCATGGGCCACATCGAGCTGGCCGCACCGGTCACGCACATCTGGTACTTCAAGGGTGTGCCGAGCCGCCTGGGCTACCTGCTCGACCTGGCGCCGAAGGATCTCGAGAAGATCATCTACTTCGCCGCCTACGTCATCACCGCGGTCGACGACGAACTCCGTCACAACGAGCTCTCCACGCTCGAAGCCGAGATGGAGGTCGAGAAGAAGGCCGTCGCCGATCAGCGCGACGCCGACCTGAACGAGCGCCAGCAGAAGCTCGAGCAGGATCTCGCCGAGCTCGAGGCCGAGGGCGCCAAGGCCGACGTGCGCCGCAAGGTGCGCGACGGCGCCGAGCGCGAGATGCGTCGTATGCGCGACTCCGCGCAGCGTGAGCTCGACGGTCTCGAAGAGATCTGGGACAAGTTCGTCAAGCTCTCACCGGGCGACCTCATCATCGACGAGAAGCTCTACCGCCAGCTCGAAGAGCGCTACGGCGAGTACTTCCAGGGTTCGATGGGTGCCGAGGCGATCAAGAAGCTCCTCGAGACCTTCGACATCGACGCCGAGGCCGAGTCCCTGCGCGAGACCATCCGCAGCGGCAAGGGCCAGAAGAAGCTTCGTGCTCTCAAGCGCCTCAAGGTCGTCGCCGCGTTCCAGCAGTCGGGCAACTCGCCGCTGGGCATGGTCCTCGACGCCGTGCCGGTGATCCCGCCGGAACTGCGTCCGATGGTTCAGCTCGACGGTGGCCGCTTCGCGACCTCCGACCTGAACGACCTGTACCGCCGCGTCATCAACCGCAACAACCGCCTCAAGCGTCTGATCGACCTCGGTGCTCCCGAGATCATCGTGAACAACGAGAAGCGGATGCTGCAGGAGTCGGTCGACGCCCTGTTCGACAACGGTCGTCGTGGCCGTCCGGTCACCGGACCGGGCAACCGCCCGCTGAAGTCGCTGAGCGATCTGCTCAAGGGCAAGCAGGGTCGTTTCCGTCAGAACCTGCTCGGCAAGCGCGTCGACTACTCGGGCCGTTCGGTCATCGTCGTCGGTCCTCAGCTCAAGCTGCACCAGTGTGGTCTGCCGAAGCTGATGGCTCTCGAGCTGTTCAAGCCGTTCGTGATGAAGCGTCTGGTCGACCTGAACCAGGCCCAGAACATCAAGTCGGCCAAGCGCATGGTCGAGCGTCAGCGCCCCGCGGTGTGGGACGTCCTCGAAGAGGTCATCTCCGAGCACCCGGTGCTGCTGAACCGTGCACCGACGCTGCACCGCCTCGGCATCCAGGCCTTCGAGCCGCAGCTGGTGGAGGGCAAGGCCATCCAGCTGCACCCGCTGGTGTGTGAGGCCTTCAACGCCGACTTCGACGGTGACCAGATGGCCGTGCACCTTCCGCTGAGCGCGGAGGCGCAGGCCGAGGCCCGCATCCTGATGCTGTCGTCGAACAACATCCTGTCGCCGGCATCGGGTCGCCCGCTCGCCATGCCGCGTCTGGACATGGTGACCGGTCTGTACTTCCTGACCTCCCTCAAGGAGGGCGCGGCAGGCGAGTACACCCCGGCAACCGCCGACGACGTCGAGCGCGGTGTCTACTCGAGCCCCGCCGAGGCCATCATGGCCGTCGACCGTGGACAGCTCACCGTTCAGTCGCGCATCAAGGTGCGCCTGACCGGGCAGCGTCCGCAGGCCGAGGTCGAGGCCGAGCTGTTCCCCGAGGGATGGCGTTTCGGTCAGCCGTGGACCACCATCACCACGCTGGGCCGCGTGCTCTTCAACGAGCTGCTGCCGATCGAGTACCCGTTCGTCGACGAGCAGATGCCGAAGAAGCGTCAGGCCGCGATCATCAACGATCTCGCCGAGCGCTACCCGATGATCGTGGTCGCCCAGACCGTCGACAAGCTCAAGGACGTCGGCTTCTACTGGGCCACCCGTTCGGGCGTCACCGTGTCGATGGCCGACGTGCTCGTGCCGCCGCAGAAGGCGGAGATCCTCGACCGTTACGAGGAGCGTGCCGACGGCTTGGAGCGCAAGTTCCAGCGCGGTGCCCTCACGCCGGATGAGCGTCGCGACGCACTGGTGGAGATCTGGAAGCAGGCCACCGAAGAAGTCGGTAAGGCCATGGAGGACTTCTACCCCGAGGACAACCCGATCATCATGATCCCGAAGTCGGGTGCCACCGGTAACCTGACGCAGGTTCGTAACCTGTCGGGCATGAAGGGTCTGGTGACGAACCCGAAGGGTGAGTTCATCCCGCGTCCGATCAAGTCCTCGTTCCGCGAGGGCCTGACCGTCGCCGAGTACTTCATCAACACGCACGGTGCCCGTAAGGGTCTGGCGGACACGGCTCTCCGTACCGCCGACTCGGGTTACCTGACCCGTCGTCTGGTCGACGTGTCGCAGGACGTCATCGTTCGCGAGACCGACTGTGGCACCGAGCGCGGCATCAACGTGCCGCTGGGTGAGAAGCAGCCCGACGGCTCGATCATCCGCGACGCGCACGTCGAGACCTCGGCCTACGCACGCACCCTGGCCGCCGATGCGGTCGACGCCGACGGCAACGTCATCGTCGAGCGCGGCCACGACCTCGGCGACCCCGCCATCGAGGCTCTCCTCGCTGCCGGCATCGCGCAGGTCAAGGTTCGTTCGGTCCTCACCTGTGCCACCGGCACCGGTGTGTGTGCGCACTGCTACGGCCGTTCGATGGCCACCGGCAAGCTCGTCGACATCGGTGAGGCCGTGGGTATCATCGCGGCCCAGTCGATCGGTGAGCCCGGTACCCAGCTGACGATGCGTACGTTCCACCAGGGTGGCGTCGGTGACGACATCACCGGTGGTCTGCCGCGTGTCCAGGAGCTCTTCGAGGCCCGCGTCCCCAAGGGCGTCGCGCCGATCGCGGAGGTCTCCGGCCGGGTGCGTCTCGAGGACGACGACCGCTTCTACAAGATCACGATCATCCCGGACGACGGTTCCGAAGAGGTCGTCATCGACAAGATCTCGAAGCGTCAGCGTCTGCGCGTGTTCAAGCACGAAGACGGTTCCGAGCGGCTCCTCGCCGACGGTGACCACGTCGAGGTCGGCCAGCAGCTCATGGAGGGCTCGGCCAACCCGCACGAGGTCCTGCGTGTCATGGGTCCCCGTCAGGTGCAGATCCACCTGGTCAACGAGGTCCAGGAGGTCTACCGCAGCCAGGGTGTGTCGATCCACGACAAGCACATCGAGACGATCGTTCGTCAGATGCTGCGTCGCGTGACGATCATCGACCACGGTGCGACCGAGTTCCTGCCCGGTTCGCTCGTCGAGCGTGCCGAGTTCGAGGCGGCCAACCGTCAGGTGGTCACCGAGGGTGGCGAGCCCGCCGCCGGACGTCCGGTGCTCATGGGTATCACCAAGGCCTCGCTCGCGACCGAGTCGTGGCTGTCGGCGGCGTCGTTCCAGGAGACCACGCGTGTCCTGACCGACGCGGCGATCAACAGCCGCAGCGACAAGCTGATCGGTCTCAAGGAGAACGTGATCATCGGTAAGCTGATCCCGGCCGGTACCGGTATCAACCGCTACCGCAACATCCAGGTTCAGCCGACCGAAGAGGCACGTGCCGCGGCCTACGCGGTGCCGTCGTACGACGACACCTACTACAGCCCGGACGGCACCTTCGGTGCTCCGGCCGGCGCTGCGGTGCCGCTGGACGACTACGGTTTCTCCAACGAATATCGGTAAGCCGTACTGAGCTGAAAAGCCCTCGCACTCGTTGAGTGCGAGGGCTTTTCGCTTGTCTTCGAGCCTCAGCGCACAGGGAGTGTGGTGACGGTGCGTGTCGCGAGCAACAGGTCGTAGTAATCGCCACCCGGATAGTAGGTCGCGGTCACCGAGCCGGTGACCATGTCCGACGACCATCCGGTGGCCAATGCGCGGATGACCCGACCGTTGCGGGGTCGCGGCGTGCCGACCTCTGACAGTTCGCCGATCAGGTCGGTGGAGTCGCCCTCGGCGTCGATGTGGATGCCGGTGACCAGCCGCGAGCCGAGAAACTCCTGCCGTGTCGTCCGCTCGAGGACGGCGACCCCGGACCCGAAGGAGTTGGACACCGACGGCTGCGATGCGATCACCCGGATGGGGAGCCGGTCAGCGCCGAGAGATGATGCGGCAGAAGCGAAGTGGCCACCGAAGAAGGAGTTGACGGGGTCGAACAGCATCAGCCCGGCCAGGCGCCGGAAGGCGACCGGGTCCGCGCGTCGGAGTGCGTCGGCTGCCACGACGACGAATTCGCCGCCGGCCGAGTGGCCCGCGAAGACCATCCGGTACGGCATCGTCACATCGGGACGGTGGGCGGCTTCCCGGGCTCGGATGAGGCTCGTCGCGAGCGGGCTGCCGGCTTCCCGGCCCGACCCGAAAACCCCGCCGATGGTCCGGGCGAACGCCGCATTGTCGGCGATGTTGAAGGCGACGGCGCACCCGCCGAGGTTGATCGAGTCCAGCGTCGGGCTCACCACGAGGAAACCGGCGTCGGCGTAGGCGCGAGCCACGGCGCCGAGATTGGCCGCGGTCCGGGAGAAGCCGTGCTGCAACCAGACGAGCGCCGTGGGCCGGCCGGGCGGGAAGTACCAGCGGGCGGCGACCCGGATGGGCTTGCCCGCACATTCGGTCGCGACGGAGGACGACGAAACGACCACCGGTGGGCGGGCGGCCGGTGCGGCCAGAACCGCCGATGGCGTCACACCGAAGAACATGGCGATCGCAGCGAGGGTCGCGACCCACGGCCGGCGGAATCTTCGTCTCGACATCCGCCCAGTCTAGGGTCGGGCGGATGCCGGGAACGGGGATCTCCGGGGAGTTCAGGCGCGGGGCTGGTTGGTGTCCCGGTCGTCGGTGTCCCGGTCGTCGGGGCCGGATTCCATGAGCTCGTTCGGGTCCTCGATGTGGACGTCGTGGTCGTCACCGAGGCGCCGGGCCACCTCGCGCAGCAGTTCCCGTGCGGCGTCGTCCATCACGCGGACATGGGTGAGGTCGAGGATGACCTCGTCGGTCGAAAATCCTTCGCACGCACGGCTTGCGATGATCTCCGCGCCTGCGAAGCGGACGTCGCCCTGGAGTTCGACGACGGTCGCACCGTCGCGTTCGTGTACCGACCGAAGCGCGGGCATTCCCGACGGTGCCACGTGCATCATGTGCAATTCCATGTCGCGGGAAAGTCTTTCGAAGACGGCGACGCCACGCACGCTGTTGCCCTGCTCGTCGAGCCGCGGCGACCACACCGCAACCCCGACCTGGCCCGGAAGCACTCCCAGGATCGCCCCGCTCACACCGCTTTTCGCGGGAATCCCGACCGTCGCCATCCAGCTGCCGCTACCGTCGTACATGCCGCAGGTGGCCATCACCGACAGCAGGTGCCGGGTGATCCAGCCGTCGAGGAGGCGTTCGTCGTCCGTGGTCGACAGTCCGCCGTTGGCGAGGACCGATCCCATGACGGCGAGATCGCGGCAGCTGACCTTGATCGCGCACTGTGCGGCGTAGCCGTCGACGACCTCGTCGGGTTCGTAGTCGAGCTTGCCCGCGGAACGCAGCAGATACGCCAGTGCGGTGTTGTGGTCGTCGGAGGCGAGTTCGGCGGAGTGAACCTCCCGGTCCACGGACAGTTCTCGCCCGGCGAGCGTGCCCATCAGGTCGACGATGCGGTCGACCCGTTCGGTGGCGCCGTCGCCGTCGAGCATCCCGTGAACGGCGATGGCACCGGCGTTGATGAGGGCGTTGCGGGGTCGTCCGGTCTCGGCTTCGAGCGAGATCTCGTTGAAGGCGTCGCCGGACGGTTCGGTGTCGACGCGGTCGAGGACGCCATCGAGCCCCCGGTCCCGCAGTGCGAGTGCGTAAGCGGGCAGTTTCGCGATCGACTGCATGGAGAACTCGTGGTCGGCGTCGCCGGCGGTGTAGACGGTTCCGTCGACGGTGGTCAGAGCGATCCCGAAGGACGACGGGTCCGCCCGCTCGAGTTCGCGGTTTCCGGACATGACGTCCCCGGCGTCGTCATCGCGGCAGTCGCGGAGAACCTCGTGGAGATAGTCGTCGATGGGGGATCGCATATCCCACCGTAGCCGCGACCCTCGGTGGTGCTGCGTTCAGTTGTCGCGATACGGCAGGTACTGCGCCGACCACTGATTCCCGTCGGGGTCGGTGAAGTACACGAAATGACCCCACGGCTGCACGTCGACGTCACTGGCGTCGACGCCGGCGGCGAGCAGCTGTTCGCGGGCGGCGTCGATGTCGGTGACGCAGATGATGATCGGGCCGGTGGACCCGGGCGCCTTGTCGGTCAGGCCCTTGCCGAAGGCGATCGAGCAGTTCGAACCGGGAGGGGTCATCTGGACGAAGGGATCTCCTCGCTCACGGTGTGGTCGTGATCGGGGTTGAATCCGATCGACTCGTAGAACGCCTTGTGCGGTCGACGTCCGTGACGGGCAGGGTGACGACTTCGAGTGTCCAGTTCATGCTTCCTCCTGATGTCCTGGGTCGTGCGGTCTGAGACAACCATCCCAGGAATCGAGGACGGTTTCGGTCCTCGTTTGTCGTGGTGTGTGAATCGGCCGGAAAATCGTCCATCTGAGCGCGATCCAAGGGCATATTGCCCCTCGGTGGCGCTCAGATGGACGCGGTTCCCCGACGGCGAGGGTCGTTGTCCCGCCTGATGCGGTGCCGGTCGCTTCGGGTGACGGCCCGAACATCCTCGAGTACCCCGTCCCAGTGGTAGAGAACGTCGTCGTAGGTCAACCGCATCGTCATCCATCGGTCGATCATCGTCATGCGGTCGCGGCGGCGATCGTTGCGAAAGGTCTCCACATCCGAGTGGTAGGCCCTGCCGTCGCATTCGATCAGCAGTGCTCCGACTCGGAGGTCCGCGTGTTCATGTGTGCCGATGCCGGGTTGGACCTCTACCTCGAAACCGGCCGCGATCAGGCGCAACCGGGCGATCGATTCGGTTCCGGATTGGGAGCGGGCATCGCACCGACCGAACATGGCCGTCACCGCCCTGGCCACGCGACCCATCTCGGCCTGGATGTCGGGGATGGTCCAGTCGGTCGAGTTGAGGACGGAGTCGACGGTCGCAACCCATTCCTCGGCAGTGAGACATCGTGCCGCGCAACCGAGTGCGATCGGGATCGAGTCGACCGCGGTGACCACCGGTAGTGGTTGGCCGTAGCCCTGACACCATCGGAAGGGTCCGCTGGGACGAGGTCTGCCCTTCATGTGCTTACTCAGACGGACATGGGTCTCGGTGTACCCGGGTGGAACCCAGATTTCGCTCGATCCGTGCGTCTGGTGAAAGCGCAGCGCGCCGACGCACGACAACGCGCCCCCCGCCGCCACCGCTGCGACCACTCGGGGGTCGGCGGTCGCTGACCGTACCCACCCGTGAGCCACCGGGATCAGGGTTCCCGACCGTCGAGCGCGCGTGATGTCGTCGGGCGACCAGTCCATCGCCGCCAGTTCCTTGAGCGTGTACACGCCAGAATCCGAGGTCATGACGACTTGGACGCATGCGGAGGTCGATCGGTTTCCGGAGTTGGGGAATTCGCGTCCATCTGGCGGTCCCGCAAGGGCAGATTGCCCTTCGAAGTGCCTCAGATGGACGAGTTTTCGCGCTGCTGGCTCGGCGGAACGGTCTCAGACCGACGAGAACCGCACCGCCGCCCGAACCTGGGCGGCGAGCGCACGACCGGCGCCGAGCGGCCAGCGGTGCATGACGTATTCGGCGGCCTGGTCGACGCTCAGCTGCCGGCTCGAGTTGCCGGCCCGCACCCAGAACTCGGGTAGCGCGTTGTTCTTCATGCCACGCAGGTACACAGGCCTCGGCGACGGAGTGCACTCCACCCGGCACACCAGGACGTCGGTCGGGCTCGCGGAGGCTTCGGCGTCGCCGGCGGGTCGCGCGACCTGCTCGAACGAGATGCCCACCTCCGCGGCGGTGCTCTGGCCCAGCGTGGCGGTCAGCAGGTCCCGCAGAAACAGTTCGAACCGGTCGGCGTCGGGATGGCGGAGCGTCGTGAAGTCGGCGTCGAGGCCCAGGGGAGTGCCGTCGTCGTCGACTCCGATCAGCAGGTTCCCGCCGTCGGAGTTGAGGAATGCGGCCACCGTCTTCACGATCACCGTCTCCATCGCGACGTCCCGCTGCTTGGTGTGCAGGTTCACGCGGGCGGTCGACTTGAACTCGACCCGCTCGGATTCCCCGGATGCGAGCAGTTCGGCGACCGGGATGCCGGTCGGGACCTGCAGCCGTGCCGCGACCATCGCGTAGGCGCCGACCGCCACGATCGAACTCGCCAATCCCAGCACGATGGTGACGGGGTGCCACACGTTCATGCGATGGTCGATCGCCCCGGCGATGAACAATCCGACGGCCGTACCGAGGATCGACAGCACCATGCAGGTGGTGGTGTTCAGTCGTGCCCGGTGACGCAGCAGCCATTTCGCGACGGAACCGAAGAACCAGGCCACGATCAGCACCAGCACCAGCGCGGTGGCGGTCGCCCACACCGGAATGGCGAATTCCAGCGATCCGATGCTTCCGCGATCGTTTTCGGCCAGGGGGATCAGGTCAGCTCGCACACCGGACAGTATGACGAATCGGACATGGGTTCGGGCCACCCGGACGCACAGCGAAATCCCGGTCGCGTGCGACCGGGATTCGGCGTGCGAGTGGACTCGTCAGATCAGACCGCGTCGCCGCCGTCGACGCTGCCGAAGTCGCCTACCTCGACATTGCCCTCGTCGTCGACGGCGGTGTCGAAGGTGCCGTCGCCATCGGTGTCGGCGACCGCGAGGTCGGTGTAGCCGTCGCCGTCGGTGTCGGCCTCGATGACGTCGATCTCGCCGTCGGAGTCGGTGTCGTAGGCGACGGAGTCGGCGTGGCCGTCACCGTCGGTGTCGAGGACGGCGTCGGTGGTGCCGTCGCCGTCGACGTCGGCCAGTGCGGCGTCGATGGTGCCGTCGCCGTCGGTGTCGACGAGTACTGCGTCTTCGGGGATCTCGGTGCTCATGGTGTTTCCTTCCAGGGATGGTGTGGCTTGTGGTTTTTCGTGCTCTGGTTACTTGGAGATGGACCGGGCGGAGTTTGTTCCCTGGGAGGAGTCGACTTGTCGTCGATCATCCGATCAGATGACCCGGTGCCCGCCGGTGAACACGTCGATGATCGTAATTGCGCGGCGAGCGGTCCACGCATAATTCAAGTGGCTGAAACAACCGACAGCAGAGCGCGATTCGTTAGCATCGCGCACTTGGATCTGTCGCTCACGCGAAGGAATGTCCAGCCGAATGTAAACCGTCGTTGCAGTGGTCGTGCGACGGTGAGGTCATGCGGATACTCGGACGTCGTGTTCAGGTCGGGATCGCGGCCGCAGGTCTCGTTGTAGCGGTCACCGGGACTGCCGGGGCAGGTGTTGCGGCAGGCGTCGAACCCGCCAGGGGCCCTGCGGGATTCGCGCGCATACTCCAGGCGGCTCCCCACCCCGTGGCCGGCGAAGTCGTCCTCGGTCGTGCCGACAATGAGTACTCGGTCGGCTATGGCACCGCGCGGCCGGCGACGCTTTCACTCAATTCCCTGTGCGCGAACACCATCAGCGACATCACCTGGTCCACGTGGGGTGGCCCCGAGGCGAATGGCCGGGGAGTGCTGTGCGCACCGGCGGGGTCACCCGAAAGCGGTGGGCCCGTGACCCTCACCGCCACCGACCGCGGCACCTGCGCGGGGCGCATCGCCTACCGGCAACTGTGGATCGACGGCAAGCCCACCTGGAAGGTGTGCTGAACCGGGAAGAAAGGCCCCTACCGCAGATCCGCGAGCAACTCAGCCAGGATCGACCGTGCCCGCGAGATCCGGCTGCGTACGGTCTGTAAACCGATGCCCTGGGCCTCGGCGATCTCCGAGTAGCTCAGCTCGCCGTAGACCCGCAGCACGAAAGTGGCGCGGTACGCGTCCGGGACCTGCGCCAACGCCTCCTGGATACGGGCGGAGACGACGACCTGCTGCGCGACGTCCACCGAACTCATCGGGTCGTGGTCGTCGATGTCGTCGGCGTCGGATCGTTTACGGATACGCGCGAGCGCCGCATTCGGACCCGATCCGGTACAGCCACGTCGACACCTGTGCGTCGCCCCGGAAGCCGCCGATCGCGTGCCAGGCGGCGACCAATGCGTCCTGAAGGGCGTCCTCGGCGTCGTGCTGGTTGCCGGTGATGCGTAAACAGATGGCCCACAGCCGATCCCGGTGCTGCTCGACAAGCGCGGTGAAGGCCTGCTGGTCGCCGGCGCGCGCACGTTCGAGAAGGTCTGTGCCCGACTCGGATTCGTCGATCAACGTACACACCCGCTCATCGTGGGGCGCAGACCTGTGGATGGCCTGGGACGTTCGGGCAGTGCATGTCCAGAAGTCTCCATCCTCAGAAGTCGTCACCGAGGGATGAGTCGTCGAAAGTCGTATCCCCGAATGACTCGCCGCCGTCGTCGTCGTCGCCGAAGACGTCCGGGGTGTCGAAGGTGTCCTCGAAGTCCCCACCGGGACCGTCACCGAGATCGTCGCCGAATCCCGCGAGTTCGGTGTCGCCGGAGAGGGAATCGTCGGATTCCTCGGACAGTGGGTCCGGGCCGGGCACGGCGGTGAGGTCCTCGGACAGTTCGTGCGACGGGTCGAAGGCGGTCTCGACCGCCGAATCCCAGGTCGCGGCCGGTACGGCCAGCTCATTCGGCGGATCGCTCTCGCGCAGCCAGGAGTCGAAGTCGTCCCCGTCGAGGGGGTCGTCCCAACCGGTGTTGCTGTCGGTCATCGTCGTCGGCTCCTGCTCGGATCTGCGACGCGCACGACGCCGGCCCGGATACCGTCATCCGGTCGACTGTCAGGGCGTCGACGGTGGTGGAGAATTCTCGTCACGTGACTAGGAGTGTCGGCGACGCGGGAATGTTCCCGGCGGTGACGACACGGTGGACTATCACGAGGCAATGTCCGTGAACTGGAGGACCGATCGCGTGGAGCAACGCATGACCGTGCGGGGACGCGTGGAGCAGTTGCTCGACGAGGTCACCCCGCTCGCGCCCGACGCCACGGTGATCGGTTCCCTGCGTGCGCAGCTGGCGAACCCGCTCACGGTCGCGCTCGTGGGACGCGTCAGCGCCGGCAAGTCGACGCTGCTGAACGCGCTCGTCGGCGACCGCGTCGCGCCCACCGACCGCGCCGAGTGCACCAAGGTCGCCGCTCTCTACACCGAGGGCAACCCGCAGCGCGTCGAGGTCGTCGGCCTCGACGGCACCGTCACCGAGATCCCCGGAACCATGCGCGGCGATCTGGGCCGGCGTCCCGACGACATCGACCACGCGGTCGTCCACACCCCGTCACGCCTGCTCCGCGAAAGGTTCCGGGTCATCGACACCCCGGGTCTGTCCGGGTTCACCGACACCGCCGAGATCGCCACCCGCCGGGTGTTCTCCGGGGAGAGCCGCCTCCCGCGACCCGACGTCATCCTGTTCCTGCTCGACGACGCCGCGGGCCCCAAGGCCGACGAGGTGGCGTTCCTCTCCGACGCCGGGGCGTCGGCGCAGAACACGATCCTGGTGATCTCGCACGCCGACCTCATCGCCGCCGACAACCCGATGCTCAAGGCCCAGGAGATCGCCCGACGGGTCTGGCGACGGTTCCCGGCGATCGCGGGTGCGGTGGTCGCGGTGTCGGGACTCATGGCCGAGGCCGGGGTCTGCGGGGTGACCGAACGTGAGACCGCGCAGATCTCCCGCCGAGGAGCCCTCGAATCGTGGGAGCTGCTCAGCATCCTCGACGGCGCGGCCTCGCCGCCACCGGGTCTCGACGTCGACCTGCTCGGCCGGCTGGAGGAACTGGTCGGAACGTACGCGATGGACGCCGGCGCCGCCGTCGCCGGCCAGGGTGCGCGTGCGTATTGCGAATGGCTGCACCGGGTCTCGGGTATCGACGAACTCCACCTCGCGATCGGCCGGCGCTTCCTCGCGGTCGGCGACATCCTCAAGGCCCGCACGGTGCTGGCCGAACTGCGCGAGGCGGCGTACCGCAGCGCACGCCGCGACGCCTTCCTGGAGGCGATCGAGGAGGCCGAGACCGCTCCCGAGCTGCACCGGGTGCGCGAGGTCGCCGCGCTCGAGGCACTCGCCCGCTGGCAACCGGACAGCGAGCTGATCGGCGAGCTGAACCTGGTCGTCGCGAGTCGCGATGTGCGCGTGCTGTTGTCGCTGCCGCCAAATGCCGCACCGCCCCAGATCGCCGACGCCGCACGGGAACGCGCCACCGACTGCCGCACCCGCCGTGCCTTCGCCGCGACGTCGGCCGAACGAGAGGCGTTGCTGGTACTCGAACAGACCTATCAGCTGGTGCGCCGCGGACGGTGGACCCATTGAGCCGGCCGGCAGTGAGACGAGGAGTGGCCCGATGAGTCTGGAGAAGACACCCGCCAAGCCCGCCGCTCCCACCCCCGACGCCGTGCTGCGGACGGCGGTGGACATGCTGCGCAAACACGGCGAGGATGCCATCCCCGACCGTGCTCTGCGCGTGAAGGACCGGCCCGCCCCGCAGGGGACCGTCGTGGTGATCGGCGAGGTCAGCCGGGGCAAGAGCTCGCTGGTCAACAGCCTCGTCGGCGTGAGCGGACTGGCGCCGGTCGACACCGAGATCACCACCTCGGTCTACGTCCGGTTCACCCCCGCGACCGAGGATCTGCCCGCCGGTTCGGCACTCGTCGAGTTTCCCGGTGCGGCACACCGCATCCCGGTCGCCGACCTCGCCTCCTGGGTCACCGTCGGCGGCCGGCACGCGGCGGGCGTCCCCGCCGAACGCCTCGCCCCCGACGCCGCGGTCGATTCCGTTCTCGTGCCGCCGGTCTCGGCCCGCGTGGCCGTCGACTCCGCGCTGCTGCCGGGCGTCACCATCGTCGACACCCCGGGCGTCGGGTCGCTGGTCCCCGAACACGTCGAAGCGGCGGTCAGCGCGGCCCGCGGCGCGTCGGTGCTCGTGATGGTGTGCGACGCCACCGCACCGCTGTCGGCCCCCGAACTCGCCTTCCTCGGCAGCGTCAGCGAGGAGGTCGCGTCGGTGGTCCTGGTGGTCACCAAGATCGACGTGGTGATGCGGCAGTGGCGCACCATCGTCGCCGAGAACCGAAAACTCATCGGCGCCAACGCACCTCGCTTCGCGCACATCCCGATCATCGGTATCTCCAACCGCATCGCCGAACAGGCGGCCGCCATCACCGACCCCGACCGCCGCGCACGCGCCCTCGCGGCGTCGGGCATCGGCGAGCTCGTCGACGCCCTCACACCGCTGGTGGCCGAGGGCGCCGCGTCGCCGGAACGCAATGCGCTGCAACTGACTCGCCGGACTCGACGACGTCCGCAAGCGCCTCGTCCTGGAGATGAAGGCCGCCACCGCGACCCCCGCCGAACGCGCCGACATCGAAGCCGAACGGGATCGCCTGCAGCGACTCAAGGATCGACGACGCGAGTGGCGCGCACGGCTGAATCAGGACATCACCGCCGCGTCGTTGCAGACCGACGACCTGATGCGCGACCGCTTCGACAAACTCCTCGGCCAGTGGTCGGCGCGGATCGACAAGCTGCGCTTCTACGAGCCGCACCGCGCCGGACAGGAACTGATCGGGCAGATGACCGTCGACCTCGAGGCCGCCGCACGCGAGGTGAGCGCGTTCTTCGTCGCCGCGATCGAGCGCATCGCCGACACCCTCTTCGCCGATGCCACCATCTCCGGTGAACTCGTCGACCGGATCTCCGGCAACGTCGCCGACCTCAAGCTGCGTGAGCAGGAGAAGATCTCGCCCTGGAAGAACATGGTCGACCCGGTGCTGCTGTCGATCGTCGCCGCCGGCGGCCCGCTGGCCATCATCCCGGTGGTCAACGTGGTGGCCGTGCCCGTGTGGGCGGGTGTGGTGGTGGGGTTCCGGGCGTCGAAGGTCGGTAAGGAGAACCACCGCAAGTGGCTGACCAAGGCGGTCAACGACATGAAGGCCGACGTGCGGTCTCAGCTGCAGTCGATCAAATCCGAGGCGAGCGCCGACCTGCAGATCGCCTACGACGAACTGCTCGAACGACTCCTGGCCGAGTCGACGAAGATCATCAACGACGCCGCGGTCGAGGTCAAGAAGTCGGCCGCCGAGCGGGAGAAGACGGCCGCCGATCTGCGCAACCAGATCGTGGCCGTCGACAACGTCCGCAAGTCGATCGCCCGAGTTCTCCGGGCGCCCACCGGATGAACGCCGGTCTCGTGTGCAACGATGTGCCCCGGGGCGGATGGCGGGAGGTGTTCAGGTGACACAGGAGAGCCGCAGGCGACTCTGTATCGACTTCGGTACCAGCAACACTGCGGCCGCTTACCGCGTCGGGCTCGCCGAGCCGGTCATCGTGCCGCTGGGCCCGGGCGGCCCGGCCATGCCGTCGGCGGTCTTCGCCGGCGACGGCGGGATCGTGGTCGGACACGACGCCGCGCTGCGCCGCGTGCAGGCCCCGGACGCCTACGAGGACTCCCCGAAATCGAGGATCGACGAGGGCGAGATCGAACTCGGCGACCGGTTCTGGCCGATCGAGGACCTCATCGGCGCCGTGCTGCGTCACGTACACCGGACCGCGCTGCGCCACAGTGGTCTCGCGGCCTTCGACTCGATCATCCTGACCCATCCCGACAAGTGGAGCGAACGACGCAAGGGTGTGCTCCGACGCGCCGCCGAGCGCGCCGGCATCTCCGCTGACCGTCTGCGTATCGCCTCCGAATCCCTGGCCGCCGCTTGGTATTACGTCTACCGCGGCCACGACGTCACCGGCGACGAGCGCATGTGCGTCTTCGACTTCGGCGCCGGCACCTGCGATGTCGCCGTCCTCATCCGCGCCGGGGCCGACGGCTTCACGGTGACCGGGTCCGGCGGCGACAACAACCTCGGTGGCCGCGATCTCGACGCCCGCATGACGCGCTGGGTTCTCGAGGAAGCGGCCGAACTCGACCCCGAACTCCCGGCCCGGCTCCGCGCCCCGGCCGCCGCCATCGCGCTGGCCGACCACGTCCGCTCGGCCAAGGAAGCCCTGTCCGACACCGCGCAGGCCGTCATCGAACTGCCCGGCACCCGGCACACGCTGTTGCTGACCCGCCGCGAGTTCGAGTCGATGATCGCGCCGCTCGTGGAGCGGGCGGTCGAACTCACCCGGGACGCCATCGCCCGCGCCGACGCCGCCGGCACCGGCCCGAAGGGACCGGTCATCGTCTACGTCACCGGCGGCACCAGCGGCATCCCGATGCTGCAGTCGGCCTTGTCGTCGGTGGGACGCGTCGCCCGGATCGGCGACCCGAAGGTCGTCGTCGCCCAGGGCGGCCTGCTGCGCTCGACCAACGTCGTGCCCGGCGCCGAGACGGGGAAGGTCGGAGCCCGACAGCACCGGGCCCAGCCGTACGAGCCGCGCCCGAACGACCAGCCGTCGGCGACCGCGGTGGACGCCTCGGCACGCCGGATCGCCTTCCCCACACTGCCGCCCGGCTCGGTGATCAGCGGCGTCCTCGCCCGCACCGGCCAGATGGTGCGGGCCGGCGAACCGCTCGCGACGCTCGAATCGGCGTCCGGCCGGCTGACGGTCGACGCCCCGGCGGCGGGCGTACTGCACGGACTCGATCTGCGTCCCGGGGTCGTCGGCCAACCCGGCGTCGTCTTCGGTGCGGTCGGTCCGGCCGATCTCCGCCCCGAGCAGTGGGCGCAGCTTCACCGCGCGCCGGCCGGGGTGTCCGCGGCCCCACCGGTCGCGCCGCCCCAGCCGGTCCACGCGCCATCCCGACCGCCGTACCCGCCCCCGCAGCCCGGCTATCGTCCGATGGGACTCGCTGGGGCACAGCCGGTTACGGCGTCCTCGTCGGGTGTCGACACCTACGGCCTGGCGGGACTGATCGTGGGCATCCTCGGGTTCCCGATCTGTCTCGGCACCATCGTCGGCATGGCACTGACCGTCATCGGCATCAACCGGGCGGAGGGGCGCCGCGATGCCCTGCTGATGACGGCGCTCGGCGTCAACATCCTCGGCACCATCGCCTGGGTCGGATTTCTCATCTGGATCCTCGTCAGCGGCTGAGGGAACCCGCGCCGGTACAGGACTTTCGGCCCGACACCGGTGACCTTCGACTACGGTGTCGGTATCGGCGCCACGGCGACGATGAGAGGTGCCGGAGAGGAAGGGCTGACCGTGACCACCTCGGAGTCTTTGTCGCACCACCGGCCGGACGCCATGCGACGGCGGGTCGGTTACTCGGTGAGCATCGTCGTGAACTCCGTTCTGCTGGTTGCGATTCTCGGGGTGCCCGGGTGGGATGTGCTTCCCTTCCTCACCGATGATTTCCGTCAGGTCCTCGGCTGGGTGGTCGCCGGGCTGATCGCCGGGGTGGTCGCCAATGCGATCTACGTCGTCGCCGACCCGCCGGCGGTCAAGGCCCTCGGTGATCTGGTCATCGACGCGCTCGGACTGGTCGCCCTGATCCGGCTCTGGCAGGTTTTCCCATTCGACTTCGGGGACAGCACTTTCCCGTGGTCGACGATCGTCCGCGTCGTGCTCGTCGTGGGTATGGCCGGCACCGCGGTGGCGATGATCGTCCTCATCGTCCAGACGGTTCTACGGAGGAGATGAAGATGGCAGATGCAGGAACCGACCCGTCCGCACCGATCGTCGTCGCCGTCGACGGCTCGGAGTGTGCGCTGGCCGCGGTCCGGTGGGCGGTGGGTGCCGCCGGGCGCGAGAAGCGGCACCTGCGGGTGCTGTCCGCGGTGGGGATGGTGCCGGGGGCCTATGCGCCGATGGTGATGATGACCTCGCCGGCGGTGGTCGAGGCCATGCAGGCCGAGGCATCTCGTGCCGTCGACGCGGCGATGGCCCTGGCGAAGGAGGTCGACCCGGACGTGTCCGTCGACGGCAAGATCGTCGGCGGCTCACCGATGCTCGCCCTGCGGTATGCGTCCAGCGAGGCGCACCAGCTCGTCGTGGGGCGTCGAGGGCTCGGCGGGGTCAGGGGCCTGTTGCTCGGCTCGGTGAGCGCCGACGCCGCCGCGCACGCCGAATGTCCGGTGGTGGTCGTCGGTGGCGAACCGCCCACGACGGGGCCGGTCGTCGTCGGCGTCGACGGTTCGCCGACGTCGACCACCGCGATCGAGCATGCCTTTCGTCAGGCCGACCTGCTGCAGACGTCGTTGCTCGCGGTGCATGCGTTCGGCGGTTTCTCCGGTGCGGCCTTCTACGGCCGCCAGGAAGAGCAGATCATCCGTCAGCTTCGCGACGAGGCCATGGAACTGCTGGGCGAACAGCTGGCCGGATATCCCGAGGACTACCCGGACGTGCAGATCGAACGCCGCGTGGAGATCGGGTCACCGGCGGACGAGATCGTCGACGCCGCGGAGTCGGCGCAACTGGTGGTCGTCGGGACGCGGGGTCGTGGTGGCTTCCGGGGGCTGCTGCTCGGATCGACGAGCCGGGCGGTCCTGCAGGTCGCGTCGTGTCCGGTGATGGTGACGCACCACAAGCCCTGAGCCGCGATCAGGGACTCGTCGTCTCGCCGGTCACGGGATCGGCCGGTGACGTGCTGGCCAGCGCGAAGTAGGTCTGCTCCTCCTGCGAGAAGTGGAGACGCAGCAGAGCATGCAGTCCGTACAGGGTCGCGATGACGTCGATGCGCTGGTCGTCGGTCACCCGGCCATATCGATCCGCGCGCAGACGATGAGCATGCACCCGGCGGCCCAGGCGGTCGATCTCGGCGTGCATGCGACTCATGGTCACCGTGGCTTCGCTGCTGCCCAGGGGTTTGGCCAGTGCCGGGTAGAGTAAGTCCTCCTCGGCGTGCTCGTGGGGCAGGATCGTGGTCGTCAGCAGGTCGTCGACCTCGCGTAACCCGTTGAGCTCGGCCGCCTCGTCGGTGGTCTCGGGATGGTGTGCGGAGTACAGGTCGACGAGCCGTTGGGCGGTGATCGTCAGCAGTGCGAGTTTCTCCCGCAGCGCATCGTGTTCGGCGGCGAACCGGTGCAGCAGCACATCGGTCGACTGGTCGATCTTGATGTCGCTCTGTGGTGCCCGGAGCGCGCGCAGCGCGTTGAGGATGACCGCGACGTCGATGGCCTCCTGGAGCAGGGCACCCGCGGTGGGCGGCAGAAATCCGAACGCCGCCACGATCATCGCGGCGAGGGACAGGCCCATCCCGACCCCGGCGCTCTGGAGCGCGATGCGGCGGGAACGGCGGGCGATCTCCATCGCGGTGGCGAGCGGCTCGATGCTGTCGGTGGTGAGGATGACGTCGGCTGCCGCCGCACTGGCGGTCGACCCGCGTGCGCCCAGCGCGACCCCCACGGTCGCGCCGGCCAGGGCCGGGGCGTCGTTGACCCCGTCGCCGACCATCACCGTGGACGCCGCCGCCCGTTCCTCCCGGACGTGGGCGACCTTGTCGGCGGGACTCTGGTCGGGGAACACCTCGTCGATGCCGAGCAGGGTGCCGATCTCCACGGCGGTGGCCGGATGGTCGCCGGTGAGCAGCACGATCCGCTCGATCCCGGCGCTGCGGAGGCGGCGTAGTGTCCGCGGCGCGTCCGGGCGGATGGGGTCGCTCATCGCGATGGCACCGGCCGGCCGGCCGTCGACCTCGATCCAGGCGACGGCGGCACCGTCGAGTTCGCTGCCGCGCGCGACGGCCCGCGCCCAGTCGCCGTCCGGGGTGCTCCGCGCGCCCACCTCGACGGCGCGGCCGTCGACCAGGCCGGAGACGCCCCGTCCCGCACTTTCCTGCACAGCGGTCGGGACGGTCAGTTCGAGACCGCGACGGTTCGCCTCGCCGACGATGGCGGTCGCGAAGACGTGCGGCGACAGCTGTTCCAGCGACGCGGCCAGCCGGAGGAGTTCGACGGGGTCGTCGCCGGGGGCCGCGGTCACCGCGACCTGCTCCGGCCGGCCCGTGGTGAGGGTGCCGGTCTTGTCGACCATCAGCGTGTGGGCGCGCCCGAGGCTCTCCAGTGCTCCGCCGTCGCGGATGATGACGCCCATCCGGGAGGCCCGCGACAGGCCGGCCACGATCGCGATCGGCGCGGCCAGCAGCAGGGGACACGGCGTGGCCACGACGAGGACGGCCACCGCCCGGGTCATCGAACCGCTGACCAGCCAGCTGATGCCCGCGACGCCCAGCGCGAGCGGAACGAACCAGACGGCGAGACGGTCGGCGATCCGGACGACCGGCGCGCGGTCGGCCGCGGCGTCGCCGGCCATTCGCACGATCCCCGCGAAGGTGCTCTCCGCGGCGACCGAACGTGCGGTCAGCTCGAAGGTGCCGCCGGCGTTGACCGCGCCGGAGCGGACGCCGTCTCCTCGTGCACGGGTCCGCGGGAGAGGTTCGCCGGTGAGGACGGACTCGTCGAGCACCGCGTCGTCGTGCAGCCACCCGTCGGCGGGAACGATCTCGCCGTTGCCCACCGACAGGACGTCACCGGGCCGCACGTCGTCGACGGCGATGACCGTGACCTGGGCACCGTCGCGGCGGCGGGCGAGGGACGGGGACCGGTCGATGAGGGCGCTGAGATCCTTGCGTGCGCGGCGGGAGGCGGACGCGTCGAGCAGCCGGCCGGTCGCGAGCATCACGCCGATCAGCGCTCCGGCCGCGTACTCGCCGACGATCAGCGTCCCGGCGAGGGCGAGGGACGCGATGATGTCGACCCCGAAGTTCTGGCGCCGGAGGCCGGCGACGACCCACCACAGCGACGGGATGAGCGCGATGACGGTGCCGGCGATCCACAGCCCGTCAGCGGGCCGGTCCGACCCCGCCACCCAGAACGCCCCGCCGGCGACGAACGCGGTGACGGTCGCCGCCAGCAGGAGCGCCTCGGCCGACGGTTTGGCCAGCAGGCGCACGCGAGTGCTCAAGTGTTTCAGGAGCTTTCGATCTTGATCTGCTTTCCGGGGTTGCTCGGTGCGGTCAGCGGCACCGTGACGGTGAGTATCCCGTCGCGGTAGCCGGCCTTCACGTCGTCCTCGACGAAGCCCTTCGGCAGGGACATCGACCGGGTGAACTCACCGTAGGAGAACTCGGAGCGGCCGTCGTGGCTGCTGCGTTCGGTGCGCTGCGCGGTGATCGTCATGATCCCGTTGAGGATGGTCACGTTGATGTCCTTGGCGGGATCGACGCCGGGGAGTTCGGCGCGCACGACGTACTTGTCGTCGGCGAGCTCCTCCTCCACCCGGATCAGGTGACCGCTGGGGCGGAGCATCCCGACGGCGGGGATGGTCGAGAAGAGGTCGGCGATGTCGGGCAGGAGGGAGCGGGTCGTGTGGTGTGTTGGTGTGGCCATGATGGTCCTCCGTCGTCGCGAGTGAATGGGGACACCACCATTGAACGCTCGGGCGCACCCCCGGCAGGAGGGTCGAAGGACATCTACCCGACCTCTTGACCGAGCGGGCCGTTGTGAGCCCGGAGCGCGGGTGAACGGGGATACCATGACGGCGTCGTCCAGCTGAGAGATCGGGGTTTCGACATGCACACCGTGGTCGCGTACGGGAGCGCTCATGGAGCCACCGAGGGAATCGCACAACGGATCGCCGACGGGTTGCGGAACGGCGGGGACTCGGTGGAACTCTGGCCGCTGCAGGGCGACCGGAGCCCGGACCGGGCCGACCGGCTCGTGATCGGCAGCGCCATTCACAACGGGCAGTGGCTGCCGGAAGCCGAGCAGGTCGCCGAGTCGGTGGCGAAGGACTCCGGAAGCCCGGTGTGGGCGTTCTCGGTCTCCTCGGTCGGCGCGACCTCGACCTTCCTGTCACCGCGGGTCGCACGCTTCCTGCGTCCACGCACTCCGCTGCCGCGCGCGGTCGCCGCGATCGAGGCGAGCGGGGCCCTGCGATCCCATCGTGCGTTCGCCGGTGCCATAGCGCGGGGTGACTGGCCGGGATTCGGCCGGATCCTGTTCCGGCTCATGGGTGGGAAATACGGTGACGCCCGTGACTGGGACGACGTGGATCGGTGGGCCCGGGAGATTCTCGACGCCGGCTGAGCCGACGCCTCATCCGCCCCGCCTCACCGGTCGCCACCACTCACGCTGATCCGGGACGGGGCCGCCACCGGCGAGGAGCGAATCCCGCGTCCGGTCGCCGACCACGTGGTAGTGGATCGAATCCTGTTCGGCGACCACCATCAGCGGCCACCACAGGGCGCAGACGTAGTCGACGGCGCTGTCGTACCCGTCCCAGTCGTAGATGCCGCGGTAACGATTGTCGCCGTCGGCGGTCATCCACAGCTTCGACACGAATCCGTCGAAGCCCGCGAACAGAACGGTGTTGCACACGCTCTCCACCCGGAAGACGCGGTGCGCCAGCCGGTTGCCGTCGACCCACCGCAACCGGAAGGAGACGACGAGGCAGACCGGCTCGGTGACCGGATGGTTGTCGCGACGCGTCTCGCGGTAGACCGTGGCGGTGGTCCCGTCGGCGAAGGCGACGACGCGCCCGAGGTTCGGCAGCGGCTGGTGGAGTCGCCGCCCGATCAGGGACCGCACGACCTCGGCGGAGCATCGCCCGAAGGCGATCAGCGCCCGCGGCCACGGTACGGGATGCGGAGTGGCCATCTCAGGTGCGAGTCGAGTGTCGGAGGGTCACCATGATTCCCCGGCTTCCGTCGGACGGTTCCGTCACCGTCATTCGACCCCGCCGACCCGCCGCGGCTCAAGTGCCGAATGGCCTCCGGCCGGGAGACGAACGTCGGAACACACCTGGTGTCGACCTCGTCGAAGCGAAGACATGGACTTTGGTCACTTCCGCCGTCGCCGTTGGTCACTAGGGGAAGGCCCGAGGAAAGACCATCGTGGGTATATGACGCACGTGCTGACCTTCTCGGAGCTCGGATTCGATCAGTTGTCACTGGTGGGGGGCAAAGGCGCGAACCTGGGCGAACTCGTCACCGCGGGACTCCCGGTGCCGGACGGATTCGCGCTGACCGCGGAATCGTTCGCGGTCTCGATGGAACACGGCGGGGTTCGCGCCGAGTTGCTCGCCACCCATCGGGAGGCGCTGTCGGCCGTCGGCGACGACGCACGCATGGACGACCTGAGCAACCGGATGGCGGAGATGGTGACCAAGGCCGGTATCGCGCCGCAGATCTCTGCCGAGGCGCTCGCCGCATACCGGCGGCTGGCCGACGGCGGCTCCGACGTCAACGTGGCGGTGCGGTCGTCGGCGATCGGCGAGGACGGCAAGGACGCCTCCTTCGCGGGGATGAACGCCACGTTCACCAACATCGGCGGTCCGGACGATCTGCTGGTCGCGATCGTGCGGTGCTGGGCATCGCTGTTCTCACCCCGCGTGATCACCTATCGCGCGGAGAAGGGCCTGACCTCCGAGCCCCTGATGGCTGTCGTCGTGCAGAAGATGGTGGCGTCGGCGACCGCGGGCATCGTCTTCACCGCCGACCCGGTCACCGGGAACCTCGATCATCTGGTCGTCGAGGCCGTCGAAGGACTCGGCGAGGCCGTGGTGTCCGGCGCGGTCACCCCCGACACCTTCCTGGTGTCGAGAACGGACTGTTCGATACTGCAGACCAGTCTGGGCAACCAGGAGTTCCGGATCGTGCGCGGTGACGACGGCCATGATCGCCGTGAACCGGTGCCGGCCGGCCGGTCCGAGCCGGTCATCGAACCGGCGACCGTGCAGGCCATCGCGCGGATGGCGTTGCAGGCCGAACAACACTACGGCCGCCCGCAGGACATGGAATGGGCCGTCGATCCCGAGGGCCACATCTGGATCGTCCAGTCCCGGCCCATCACCACACTGTCCGATGAGCAGACCACGACGGGCCGCGCCGATACGCAGGGGTCGGTGGCGCCACCCCGCGCGAAGGTGCTGGTGCACGGCCTCGCGGCCGCCCCCGGAATCGCCACCGGACAGGTCCGCATCCTGCACTCACCGCGCGACGGGCACCAGCTCGTGGACGGCGAGGTGCTGGTGGCCCCGATGACCGACCCCGACTGGTTGCCGACCATCCGGCGCGCGTCGGCGGTGGTGACCGATCGGGGTGGCATCACCTGTCACGCCGCCATCGTCGCCCGTGAGGTCGGCGTGCCGTGCATCGTGGGAACACGCACCGGGACAACCGATCTGCAGCAGGGTGCGACGGTGACCGTCGACGGCGGCTCCGGTGAGGTCACCGCCGGCCGGACGGCGCGGCCCACTGTCGCGCGGACGACGGAAGCCTCGGCGCCGCAACCGCGTTCGGATGTGATCACCGCGACCAAGATCTACGTGAACCTGGCCTCCGCCACGCATGCCGCGGAGGTGGGGGCGACCGACGTCGACGGCGTGGGCCTGCTGCGTGCCGAGTTCATGCTGACCGAGGCGCTGTCGGGCCGTCATCCGCGGGCGGTCATCGCCGCCGGCGAGTCGGACGCCTTCGTCTCGGCGATGGCGGACACGTTGTCCTCCATCGCCGGACCGTTCGGTTCCCGGCCGGTGGTGTACCGGACGACCGATCTGCGCAGCAACGAGTTCCGTGGCCTCGACGGTGGTGCGGAGTTCGAGCCGGAGGAACGCAATCCGATGATCGGCTTCCGCGGCTGTTACCGATACGTCCGTGAGCCGGAGGTCTTCCGGCTCGAGCTCGAGGCGCTCGCACGGGCACGCGAGAGCCACCCGAACCTGCATCTGATGCTGCCTTTCGTGCGGACCCGCTGGGAACTCGAACGCTGCTTGGAGCTGATCGACGAGAGCCCTCTCGGTGATCACCGCGGGCTGCATCGCTGGGTGATGGCCGAGGTCCCCTCGGTGATCTACTGGCTGCCGGAGTACGTCGACGCGGGCATCGACGGGGTGTCGATCGGCAGCAACGACCTCACCCAGCTGATGCTCGGCGTCGACCGTGACTCCGAATCGTGCGCCGAACTGTTCGACGGGAGTGACCCGGCGGTCCTCGACGCCATCGCCCAGATCATCTCGACGGCGCGCCGCTGCGGGATCACCTCGTCGCTGTGCGGGCAGGCTCCGTCAACCAACCCGGCATTCGCGGAACTGCTCGTGAAGATGGGGATCACCTCGGTGTCGGTGAACCCCGACGCCGTCGCCGCGACACGGCTGCACGTCGCTCGAGCCGAACGGCGCCTGCTCGTCGACGCGGTGATCCACGAACGGCTCGGGGACTCCTAGTTGTACTGACCCGCCAGGTTGGGTACGCGGTCGGCGGGTGAGTCGCCTCTGAGTGCGGTGTGGCTGCGTTCGTGATTGTAGATGCGCAGGAACTCGTCGAAGGCGGCCACGCGTTCGGTCTCGCTGTTGTAGGGGCGGGCGTAGGCCCATTCCTCTTGCAGTGTGCGGTTGAATCGTTCCACCTTGCCGTTGGTTTGCGGCCGGTACGGTCGTGTCCATTTGTGTTTGATCCCGTTGTCGGCCAATCGTTTCCGGAACATTCTGGACCGGTAACAGGACCCGTTGTCGGTCATCACCCGTGTGGTCGTGACGCCGATCGAGGCAAAGTGGGCCACGGCACGCGTCATGAACGCGGTCGCGGTTTCCTTCTTCTCATCAGCGAGGATCTCCGAATAGGCGTATCGGGAGTGATCATCGACGGCGTGGTGCAGGTAGGCGTATCCCAGGTTGGGGCGGCCATGCACGGTGCGGGGCCGGGACGGATCGCGATGGGCACTGGAATTGCGGCCGCCTCGGGCGCGGCCGTGCACGCGGTGCCCACCACCGTCGGGGATCCTGCCCAGCTTCTTGATGTCGACGTGGATCAAGTCCCCGGCAGCTTCGCGTTCATACCGGCGAACCTCACGTCGTCGTGCACGCACCGGTGCTCCGGTGGCCGGGTCGGTCCACGACAACCGCACACACTGGTACCGGGTGAGGATGCGGTGGACTGTGGACACGTTCAACCCCAGGTGGAACCCGATCCGAGCTGGTCCCCAACGGCGCGACACGCGTAACCCCACCACCCGTCGTTCCCGGCGACGGGTGGTGCGATGCGGGCATGAGCGGGGCCGGCTTGAGCGGTCAACCATCCCTGCGGGCCCGTGGTCGCGGTAGCGGTCGGCCCACCGTTTGGCCGTGGTCACCGAGACATTGAAACGGTCCGCGGCACGCCGCAGCGGCCACCCATCCTCGACAACACACCGAGCCAGACGCAGCCGGCCAGTCGGGGACAACGGTGAATTACGGTGAGACATGAAGACCTCCGGGTTGAGGAGCGGTTCTTAGACAGCTCCACACCTCACTCGGAGGTCTTCCCTATGTCACGCCGACTCGCCGAACCCCGTACCTAACGTCCCGGGTCAGTACACCTAGTCGCCCGCCCCGGTGGTCACGCCGACGACACCGGGGATGTCTGCCCGTACAGCCGATCGACATCCTGTGCCCGGCACGGCTCGGTACCCGGGGTGAGCATCGCCGCGGCACCGGCCGCGGTGCCGTAGCGGACGGCGTCGACGATCGGCCATCCCCGCGTGAGGGCGACCGCGATGGCGGCGACCATGCTGTCGCCCGAACCCACCCCGGTCCCCACGCCTGCCGGCACCGGCACCCCGGCGACATCGTGATCCTCGTCGGCGGTCACCACCAGCGCGCCCTGCGCGCCCAGCGACACCACGACGACCTCACTGATGTGGTGACGGATCAGGTCCCGGGCGGCCGCGACCTGCGCGGCACGATCGGGTAGTGGGGCGCCGGTCAGGTCGCGCAGTTCCCGCACACTGGGTTTGACGAGAAAGGCGCCGGTCACCCAGGGCAGCGCGGCGCCGTTGGTGTCGACGACGAGGAGGCACCCGTGATGAGCGGCGATTCGCGACACCGCGCCGAAGAAACCCGGTGAACACCCCGGCGGGAGGCTGCCGCTGACCACCAGCATCGAGGCCGCCGAGGCATTCTCGTAGATGACCTTCAGGCACCGCAGCTCCTCGTCGGCCTCCAGGTGGGGACCGGGCAGCACGAACCGGTAGCACTCGCCGCTGTGCTCGTCGACGATCACCAGTGACTCACGGGTGGGTTCGGCCACCGGTACCGGGCATGCCTCGAGGGGGTCGGCGGCGAGCAGCGACTCCACCCGCTGCCCCGTGTACCCGCCGCTCGTGAAGACCGCGGTGGCGGTGACGCCGAGCCGCGTCGCCGCGCGAGCGACGTTGATACCACCCCCACCGGGGTCGTAACGCGGATGGCCACAACGCATCTTGGAGCTCGGCAGCAAGCGCGGGACGGTCGAGTGGATGTCCAGCGTGGGATTCATCGTGACGGTCAGTATGTGCGGCACGTGAATCACCTCCGGAGGGGTATGCGGTCGCCAGATGGCCTCCGATCCAAATCTCCTCCGGTCCGGGCCGTCCCGTAAGGGCATTTCGACTCATGCCGTGGTGTCCGGCACCGGGGAGGAGATCGGGGCTCCTCGACGCGGGCGGGCTGACCTGCGCTCACACCCGTCGAATCGGGGCACTGCGACCCTTTCGGGCACACCCGATCCGGTGCATTGTGGAAGGATCCCCGACGAAGGGAGGAGCGGCGATGAAAGCGATCGAACGCGCCGCGATACGGGTGCACATCCTGGGTATCGCGTTGCAGCCGGGCACGCAGGACCGAGTCCTCGAGGAGCTGGTGCGCCGCGGCTACCGGGTGCAGCCGAGCGACCTACGTCTGGTTCTCGACGAACTCATCGGACGCGGCCTCCTCGCCGCCCAGGACGAGATGATCGGATACCAGAAGCGCCGCACCTACGAGACGACACCTGCCGGACGGATGTCCTGGGCCGAGGAATGTCGCGCACTGAGCAAACTCACCCACGAGGTGTTCGGAACCCGCCTGCCGCCGTTGCCTCCGCACGTCGGCATCGACGATTCGCAGGCCTGGTTGTCCGGAGCCGACCTCGAGGACGTGGACGATCAGTGAGCGGAGCGGGCATCCGCCTGCCCTCGGCGCCGCGCCCACCGGTACAGTTCGTCGGCACCCCAGACCACGACGGGCATGGGTAGCAGCCACACCAGGAGATCCGCCGGCGGTGTCGTCGTGCCGAAGAGGTCCTGACACGCCGGCACCGTGACCACCACCACGACGAAGGTGAGCTCGAAGGCGAAGCCCCACAACAACAGCCGATTGCTGAACACGCCGATCGAACTCAGCGGTGCGCGTTGGCACCGTGAGGCCATCGCGGTGCCGAACTGGCAGGCGACGATGCCGAGGAAGGTCATGGTCGTGGCCAGTTCCCACGTCGAGTGGAGGGGGCCGCTGTCCACCGGGTCGCCGAAGTGCCAGCCACCCCGCCACAACGTGCCGAGGAACAGGGCCACCACCAGGATCGTCGACACCCCGCCGAGGAGTCCCCACGACCGAAACAGGAGTTCCCGGTCCACGACGTTCTGGGTCCGGCGGCGCGGTGCCCGGTTCATCAGACCGGGTTCGGCCTTCTCGCGACCCAGGGCCAGGGCGGGAAGTGTCTCCGTGCCCAGGTCGATGGCGAGGATCTGCATGACCGTCAACGGAAGTGGGATGTTGCCGCCGGACAGGGCGTACATCAGGAACGGCACGACCTCCGGGGTGGCGTGCGCGAAGATGTACACGATGAACTTGCGGACGTTGTCGTAGACACGACGACCCGCGGCCACCGCGGTGACGATGGTGGCGAAGTTGTCGTCGGTCAGCACCATCGTCGCCGCCTCCCGGGCCACGTCGGTGCCGTTGCGTCCCATCGCGACACCGATGTCCGACCTGCGCAGCGCGGGTGCGTCGTTGACCCCGTCCCCGGTCATCGCCACCACCTCGCCCAGATCGCGCAGCGCGTCGGTGATCCGCAGTTTGGCCTCGGGGGAGGTGCGGGCGAAGACCAGTTCGGTGCGGCGCTCCAGGAGCCGGTCGAGTTCGGTCTCGGGCATCGCATCCAGATCGGGTCCGCTGATCACCTCGAGTCCGTGATGGGAGCCGATGCCCACACCCTCGGCGATCCCCCGTGCGGTGAGGGCATGGTCGCCGGTCACGACCATGATGCGGATGCCCGCGCGATGGCAGACGTCGATGGCCTCACGGACACCCGTGCGGGGAGGGTCCATCATCGCCACGATGCCGTCGAGCGTCAGATCACGTTCGGCGCCGGCACGGTCGATGGTGCCCACCTGTGCCGGGCCGACGGACTTCGACGCCACGGCGAGCAGCCGCAGACCCTGACCGGCCCAGCGGGCGATGAGCGCGTGGAGTTCCGCACGGTCCGTGGCGGTCAGCGCTCGATCGGCGAGGTGTGTGCACAGCTCGAGGACCTCCTCCGGTGCGCCCTTGACGTTGACCCGTCCGCCGTCGGCGGTCGGCACGACCGTGGACATCCGCCGCAGTGCCGGATCGAAGGCGAACGTCCGGCGCACTGCGGCCGGCCCGCCCGTGGTGCGGGAGGCCGTGGAATCGCCGGCACGGGGCGGGGTGACCCCGAGACCGGACGCCGCCCGGAGCAGCGCCAGCTCGGTGGGGTCGCCGAACTCGGTGATCGTCCCGGACTCGTCGACATCGATGGTCGCCGAACAGCAATCGGTCATCACCTGTGCCACATGTCGGAGCGAGGCCGACGGGGTTCCGTCGAGGGGGAGTCCGACGACGCCGGCCGGTGTCCAGATCTGCGTGACCGTCATCCGATTCTGTGTCAGGGTGCCCGTCTTGTCGGTGCAGATCACCGTCGTCGACCCGAGTGTCTCCACCGCCGAGATCCGTTTGACCAGCGAACCGTTGCGCGCGAGGATGCGAACGCCCAGCGCCAGGGCGAGGGTGATGGTGGGCAGCAGTCCCTCGGGGACGTTGGCCACCAGCAACCCGATCGCGAAGTTGACCGAATCGCGCAGCGAGAGGCCGGCCAGCGCCGTGCCGAGCGGGATGAAGGCGAGTCCCATCGCGACGGCCACGGCGGCGATCAGCCACGCCACCCGTTTCACCTGCCGCTCCAGCGGACTCTCGTCGTGACCGATCCGCTGCGACAGCGAGGCGATGTGCCCGAGTTCGGTGTGCATCCCGGTGGCGAACACCACCGCGCGGCCGTCCCCGCCCACGACATTCGTTCCGCTGAACACGATGTCGGTCGCCTCGACGATCGGCCCGGTGCCGGCGGCGGCCTGCGTCTGCAGGTGCACGGGAACCGACTCACCGGTCAGCGTGGACAGATCGACCTCGACGGAACCGCCGATGAGTCGCGCATCGGCCGATACCCGGTCGCCTTCGGCGAGGTGGATGACGTCACCGGGCACCAGTTCGGAGGCCGGGATCTCCTCCTCCGGCCCCTCCCGGATCACGCGGGCCGTCACCGGGATGATGTCGGCCAGCGCCTCCACCGCCCGTTCGGCATGGCGTTCCTGGACGAAGGCGAAGGCCGCGTTGATCACGATCACCACGACGATCGCCACGGACAGCGGCTGCGAGCCGCTGATCCACGCCAGCAGCGCGGCCACCCACAGCAACAGCGCGAGGGGGTGGGTCAGCTGGCGGAGCAACTGACCGAACCAGCGGCTCCCGCGGGTTCTGGTGAGTGTGTTGGGTCCGTGGATCAGGCGTCGCCGCTCGACCTCCCGCAGGGACAACCCGTTCGGGGACGATCCGAGGTCGCGCAGCAGCTGCTGGATGTCTTCCTGGGGATCGACTTCCATCTCGTCGGGCACGGTCATCGTGGCCGGCCCTCAGCGGTGGCTGTCGATGTCGAACTCCAGCCACTCGGCCTCCCACCGTCGCATGCGATGCCGGTCGGCGGCCGCCCGGACCAGAAGGACCAGCCCCCACCAGCCCAGGGTGGTCAGCATGACGACACCGAGTCCGGCCATGATGCCCTCCACGACGGCGTCGGTGGTGGTGGTGCGCGGCGGGTCCGCTGGCTTGTCCTCGTCGTCGAGCCAGATGATGCGGACCCGGCCGACGCGGTCGTGCCGTTCGGTGTCCACCGCGGCGGTGGCGCGCGAGCCGTCGGGCCGCCGCCAGGCGACGATGGTCGAATCGTCGTCCGGCTTGGGCATCGTGACGACGGTGGCACTCACCGAATGTCGCGGTCCCTGGACCTCGACGGCGGCCTTGTGGGTGGCATACGTGTTGCCGCCAATGGTCAGTGCGACGAGTAGGCCCGCCAGGGCCGACACCCAGAGCGCCAGCAGCACAAGTGTTTCCACCCGGTCCGTCGGACGGACGAGCCGGTTGGACGAGGCGTGCATCAGCCGCCAGCTGTGCAACTCACGGGAGAGGAACCGCAACATCGCGGGCTCCTGTCGAGTCGGTCGGTTCGTCCCCGCCCTGATCGAGCCGGAAGGGTGGGTACTCGTCTCGCATCAGCGCCGCATACGCCCACACCCGGTACTGCCACCGGTTGATGCCCATCGCGAAGTCGAACAGTCCGCGCGGGTACGCGCCGGTGAAGAGCAGCGCGACTGCGGCGAAGAACGCCACGAGCGCCAGCACCGGCGCGATGGTCACCCGGCCGTCGTCGCCCTGGGCCACATATCCGACGGCCAGCGGGCCGCCCAGCCACCCGCCGGCGAGTACCGCGAGGATGAGGTAGTGGGGGATTGCCAGCAGCCACCACTTCACCAGCACGAGGCCACGGGACAACCGCTCGGGGTACACGACATCGAAGTCGGCGGGATAGTCGGTTCGACGCAGCGCGAACGGCGGATACCGGTCGGTGGCGAACGCGGAGTGCGTGTAGAAGGCGACGCGCCAGTTCCACCGGATGACCCCGACGTTGAAGTCGAACAGGCCACGCGGATAGCGACCGGTGAACAGGATCGCGAAGCCGGCCACGACGGTGCAGAAGAAGAACGCGATGTCCAGCGCGATCAGTATCAGGAAGTGCGGTATCGCCAGCAACCATTTGATCAGCCACAGCCACCGCGACAGCGGTTCGTCGAGATGTCCGGTCAACGTCACTGCGTGCATCGTCTCGAGTCCTCCCGTCGAAGCCTCTGAATCGAGTGAAACCCGCCGGGCGCGGGAAAGGAAGGGTCTTCGGTGAAGTGTCGGGGGGCCGATGTGCCGACCGAGTCTGGGTAAAAAGGCCCATTGCGCTGCGCATCGGTATCCGAAATGACCGAATTCCGCAGTTTTCAGTCATTCGACTCACGGTTTGTCCGAATCCTCGCTATTGTGATCGTGCGCTTCGTTAACGGCATCGAAGGGGGTGTCGAAGCGTAGGGGGTCAACACCGGGGTGGGAATTCCATTTCGGAGCATCAGTGGTCTACATGTGTGGAGGGCTCAGTTGACCAGGACTCTGTCGGCGCGCGCGTCCAAGCGAAGCGTCCGCAAATTTCTCGAACCGTCGGCAATCGCCGAGGCCATCGCCATCGAGCAGCACATCGTGCTGCCCGGATATCAGGCGCTGACCCACTATTCGTCGACCTTCGGACTGACCGAACATCTGGTCCGTGAGATCGACGACGCGGCGCGACGCCACCAGGCGATCGTCGCCCAATTGCAGCGGATGCATGCCGATGCGCTTGCCGCGGAGACGGTTTCGTCCGCTCAGCAAGAGGTGTTGGCTGCACTGGGGCTCCTCGAGCCCGGCTCGGGCGAGGCTGCCGATGCCACGCCGCCGCGCCCGGTGCAGGTGTGCCACCTCATCCAGTCGTATCCGGGCCGGGCGGGGGAACCCACCTCGCGGGCCGTCGTCTCGCTCGCTTTCCTGCTCGTCGCGGTTCATGCGCTCACCGATCCGACGAACTGTGGAACAGCTTCTCCCGCACTGAATCTGGTTCCGCCGCCGCTGCATCGTGACCGTGCGCTGCTGGAGAAGGTGCTCACCCACACGGTGGCCGCATTCGACGCATCGTCGCTCTCGGCGCTGACCGGGTTCATCGCCGAGGCGGGTGAGTCGTTCGCCGGCTGGTCGACCGAGACGAACCGCGGGTTGTCGGTGCTGCGCTACAACCCGCATTCGCTGCGCACGTCGTGCCGGAGCGTGGGACTCGGCGAGATCGACGTCCGTATCGCTGTCTGACTTCGGCGACCGACTGCGGTGACTGACTGCGGCGACTGATCGCCGGTCCGTGGTTACCCTGGCGGGGTGACCACGTCGGTTTCGCAACGCTATCGGTGGCTGTTGCACGTCGACCTCGACCAGTTCCAGGTGTCGGTCGAGCGGCTGCGCAGTCCGGAGCTCGTCGGTGTCCCGGTCATCGTCGGCGGCAACGGCGATCCGACCGAGGCCCGCAAGGTGGTGACCTGCGCGTCGTATGAGGCGCGGGATGTCGGCGTGCGGGCCGGGATGCCGCTGCGTGCTGCCTACCGCAAGCTGCCCGACGCGGTGTATCTGCCGCTGGACATGGGTGCGTACGACGCCGCGTCGGCCGACGTCATGGATGTGCTGCGCGGGACCGGTCATCCCGTCGAGGTGTGGGGCTGGGATGAGGCGTACCTCGGTGTCAGTGCGCGGGGTGCCGAGGTCGACCCGTTCGACGATGCCGCCATCGTCGACTTCGCCGAACGGGTACGGCAGGAGATCCTCGAACGGTGCGGTCTGACCAGCTGCGTTGGTATCAGCGACAACAAGCAGCGCGCGAAGATGGCCACCGGTTTCGCCAAGCGGCCGCCCGGAGCCACACCCGACGACGGCGTCGGCGCGCCACGCGTGTTCCTGCTCGACGACCGCAACTGGCTGGACCTGATGGGTCAGAGGCCGACTCGCGACCTGTGGAGCGTCGGGCCGAAGACCTCGGCCAAACTCGCTGCCAACGGTGTGGAGACCGTCAACGACCTCATCGCGACACCACGCGACGACCTGATCGCCACCTTCGGTCCGCACCAGGGCAATTGGCTGTACGTCCTGTGCCGGGGCGGCGGCGACTCGACGATCACCGCCGAACCGTGGCTCGCCCGTTCGCACTCCAAGTCGCGGACCTTCGCCACCGACATCGCAGATCCGTCCGAGATGCGCACCGCCGCTGCCGAACTGCTGCGTGAGCTGCTCGACCAGGTCGTCGCCGAAGAACGCCTACCGTTCCGCGTCGCGGTGACCGTCCGCACCACGACCTTCTACACGCGCACCAAGTCCCGGAAACTCCCCGCGCCGAGCCTCGACTTCGATCAGCTCGAAGCCGTGGTCGCCGACCTGCTCACCAAGTTCGACATCGACCGCCCGGTCCGCCTTCTCGGCGTCCGCCTCGATCTGGTGACCGACGAGGACACCCCGGCCGGTTGAGTAGGCGAGGAGCTTGCGACGAGCCGTGCCCCCGCTGGTTGAGTAGGTGAGGAGCTTGCGACGAGCCGTAACCCTCCGCTGGTTGAGTAGGCGAGGAGCTTGCGACGAGCCGTATCGAAACCTCTACCCCTGCGCAACCAGCAGCGGCACAAGCTGTTCCGCGGCCGTCCAGGCGCCGTGGTGGCCGATCATCATCGATTCCATCGTCTCGCTCGTCGAGCGTGTCAGCGTCACCGAGTCCCGCGCCACCGCGACCACGTCCCCGATCCGACGCGCCACCGCGTCGGTCACCTCGGGTCCGAACCACCCCTCGTCGATGGTCTGCTCCCGTGTGACGACGTGCGCCGCGTCACCGAGATACCCCGACCATGCCTCCAGGACGTCATCGGCAGCACCGGACGTCGCGTACACGTGCCGCGCACGCGCCTCACCGGCCACGGCATCGACGCCGTCGAGAAGTCCTGGCGCGGTATCGATGTCGATGGCGCGGTCGGCGGTGATCATCCCGTGGTCGGCGGTGACGAGCAGTGTTGTCCCGGAGGGCAACTCGGCGGCGAGATCGGCCACGAGCCGTTCGACCATCCGAAGCTTCTCCAGCCACTCCGGAGAACCAGGACCGTGGATGTGTCCCGCGGTGTCCAACTCGCTGTAGTACGCGTACACGAACCGGCGATGACGACTGTGTCCGCGCACAGCGGCCAAGACGCCGTCGCGCACCCCGTCGGGGGTCACCGCCGGCACGTACTGGCCGGGCGCGCGAAACGCTGCCAGGGTCAGACCCGTGCCGCGGAACTCCCCGGGCATCACGTACGTCACCCGAGCGCCCTCATCCGCAAGCGCTTCCAGGCTTCCCGGGTGCGTCCGCACCAGAGCCGGGGGATAGGTGACCAGCGCCGAGGGGCCGTGCGCGTCGTCGAGACTCCAGCGCAGCGAGTTCAGCACCCGGCGTGATCCCCGTGTCCGACAGTCGTCGTCGGGCCGGAAGCTGTATCCGATGATCCCGTGCACGCCGCACGCCGCCCCGACCGTCAGACTCAGGATGCTGGTCGCCGTGGTCGCCGGGAATCCGGCACGCAGCGTGGTCGCGGTCAGCTCGCGCAGCGTCGGCGCGGAATCCGCGTACTCCTCCAGCAGCGTCGCCCCGAGCCCGTCGATGAGCAACACCACCACCGAATCGCCAGGTGGCACAACCAGGTCCGACGATGCGGACATTCCCAGCGCAGAGGACACCGCGGGCAGGACGTCGGCGAGTGTGTGCGGGTACCGGTCCCAATCCGCGGGGGTCAGTTCGACGCTCACCGCACCCCCGACCCCGCCGGACCGAACACGTAGTGACCCGACCGCAGGAACCGCACCGACCGTCGCGCCTCACCTTCGAGGAGCAACGGCGACATCGCGTCCCGCAGCGCGATCCGCCACCGCGCCGCGTCGAGCGGATGACTCACCCGCATCGCTTCGACGTCCCGCGGCAACGCCACCACCACGGTGGCGTCCGGGGCCACCCGCTCGTGATGGGCGACCGGACGCGACCGGTTGGAATCGTCGATCACCGGCACCGCACCGTCGGCGATCAGCGCCTCCACACTCCCGACACCATCGACGGCCTCGGGCAGCCCGTCCTCGAGCGCCCACGACACCAGCACCCGGTCGGAGTCGGCGTCGCCGCCCAGCTCGTCGCCCATCTCGCCGTAGAAGTCCTCGTAGTAGTGGACCGGCAGCGCGCCCAGCTTCGTGATGTTGAAATACGCGTTCCGCGCGACCAGCGGATCGAAGGTCCACGTGATCGTCGTCAGTCCACGCGCCAGCGCCCACTTCCGCTGATGCATCTTCAGCAGGTAGCCCACATGGTGGCCGCGTCCGCGTCGGGAGACCCCGGTGATGTGACTGTGCAGGGCCTCGCCGGCCGGCGCCGACAGGAACGCTACACTTCCGCCTGCCAGGTGATCGCCGATAAAAGCGCCGGACACGTAGTTGCCCGAATGCGACAACGCCCGCAGCATGTCGATGCCCACCGGGCGTCTCGTCGGGTCCGGCCGCCACACGTCGTCGAAGATCCGCATCAGTTCTTCGAGTTCGTCGGGCGAGGACAGCTCGCGGACCTCGACCGTGCGTACCTCGACAGGAGCCGGTGAAAGCGACATGCTGTCGATTCTTTCACCGCGCACCGACGAGTTGGCCGGGTTGGGTGAGTCGGTTGCGCGGGGACCCACTCCTTAGGATGGGGCCATGTCACGCACCGTCCGCACGCCCGACGTGTTCACACGCGTCGCCGCGGCCGGTGTGGTGCCCGCCGTCGCGATCGCCGCGCACGGTGCCGCCGGCGGCCAGATGCCCAGCTCAGGTGGCCTGGTGCTCACCGCGGCGATCGGCGTGGTCGCGGCGATGCTCCTGCAACCGGCGACCCGAGGCCGACGCCTCGCCCCGGCCACCGCGTCGGCCGTCGGCATCCTGACCGCCGCGCAGGTCGCGGGTCACTGGTCGCTCGCCGCCGACGCCGCACACGCCGGCCACGACGCCCCGGCGTTGCCGATGCTGTTGACGCACCTCGTCGCGATCCCGCTCAGCGCCGTGCTGATCGTCGTCGGCGCGCAGATGCTGGCCGTCATCGGGTCGGTCATCGCGTCGCTGATGCCGCCCGCCGCATTGCTCGCGCCCGGTGCACGCCCGGTCTTCTGGACGCAACCCGGTGTTCTCGCCGCTCCGCCCGTCGGCGGGACCGGCGTTCGTGGACCTCCGCTCGGCTTCTGACCCGCGCCACCACACCGAACCCTCGACGGTTCGGTGCTGTCGTGCGCAACGCCAGACTTCCGAACTCTTGAGAAAGAACCCAGATGAAGAACCTTGTCCTGACGCGGGCCACGACCGCTCGCCGCCTCGTCCTGCCCGCCGCCGCTGCCGCAGTCGTCGGTGTCGCCTCCCTGACCGGGGCGGGAGCGGCGTCGGCGCACGTCACCGCCAACGCCCCGACCGTCACCCAGGGTGGGTACGGCGTCGTCACGCTGGTCGTCCCCAACGAGTCCGACGCGGCTCCGACGACGTCACTGCGCGTGACCCTGCCCGGCCTGAAGTCGGCGCGCCCGGAGGTGATGAGCGGCTGGAAGTCGGTCGTCACCAAGAAGGACGATCTGGTCACCGAGATCACCTGGACCGCCGAACCCGGTTCGCCCGGGGTCCCGGTCGGCCAGTTCGGGCAGTTCCGCTTCTCCGGCGGCCCCTTCCCCGAGCAGGAGACCGTCACCCTCCCGACGCTGCAGACCTATGCCGACGGCGAGAAGTCCGACTGGAATCAGCCGACCCCGGCCGACGGCACCGAGCCCGAGAAGCCCGCACCGACCATCACCCTCGCGGCGGGCGGCGACGGACACGGCGCACACCATGTCGCAGCGCCCGAGGCCGGCACCGACGCGCCCGAGTCGCAGGCGACGAAGACCGCCCAGGCCGACTCCGCAGCCCGGTGGCTCGGCGGCATCGGACTGGTCGTCGGCGCGCTGGGCACCGTCTTCGGTGTCGCGGCGCTGATGGTTGCCCGACGCAATGGACGTGGCAATGCGTAAGCGCGCACTCCCGCTCAGCCGTTCGGTCCTGTTGACCTTGGCCGTGCTCGCCTGCCTGGGTCTGGTCGGCACCTGGTCGGCGCCCGCCGCGTCGGCGCATTCGCGTCTGGTGTCCTCCGACCCCGCCGACGGCGCGAGCCTCTCCGCTGGTCCGCCGACCGTCACCCTCACCTTCAACGAGGGAATCCAGTCGGCGTACGCGGTGCTCAACGTCGTCGGACCCGACGATCATTTCTGGCAGTCCGGTGACCCCAAGGTCGACGGCAGCGTTGTGAGCGTCGGCGTGCGTGAACTCGGCCCGACCGGGAAGTACACGATCAACTACCGGGTCACCTCCGCCGACGGACACGTCATCAGCGGGCAGCGCAGCTTCGAGCTGACGGTCGCCGGCACTGGTGAACCGGGTCCGCTCGCCGATGCCTCCGCTGACCAGTCCGATGACGGAATCCCGGTGTGGTACTTCATCGTCGGTGCCGTCGTGGTACTGGTCGTGGGTCTCGGTGTCGTGTTCTGGCTGACGCGCCGCCCCAAGACGCGGAGCTGACGCGTGAGGGTCGTGGCCGGTGTCCCGGCCCTGTTCGCCGGACTGCTGGTGAGCTGGTTGCTCGCCCGCCCCGACGGACCGGACACGGTGGCGATTCCCGCGACCCTCGCGCTCGGCGTCTGCGTCGTGGTTCTCGGCCTCGGCCTGTTGCCGACGGTCGACGCCGAGCCGTCGTCGAGACTGATCGGTGCACTCGCGGGCGTCTGGGTGGTGGCGACGCTGATCAGCGCCTGGGTGCGCACCGCCGATCGGTCCGGCACGGACGTGCTCGAGGTGAGTGCCGGCGACTTCGGCGAGGTCCTCAACTCCGGCACCTCCGAGATGGTCGCGCTGGTTGCGGGTCTGCTCATCGTCGTGTGGGCGGTGCTCGATCTGCTGACCGCGGTCGAGATCCCGGTCCTCGTGGTCGGGGTGCTCGCGGCGGTCGGGGTGCTGGCCACCGCGATCGCCGGGCACGCCGGCAACGACGCCTTCGGCCCCTTTCTCGTCGGCGCCCACGCGCTGGCCGCCGCTTGGTGGTGCGGTCTGCTCGTCGCGATGGTGATCGCGGTCCGCGGCCGGTCCGGGTGGGCGCGCAGTCTGCCGGTGTTCTCACAGCGTGCGCCGTGGGCCGTCGGCGTGATCGCGGTGACCGGCGTGGTTGCCGCACTGACGGAGATCGACGGCCTGTCAGCCCTGTTCACCACCGGTTACGGTCGGATTCTGCTGGCGAAGGTCGTCATCCTGGCGGCGCTGGTGGGCGTCGCCCTCTGGCATCGACGACGATGGGTGCCCGCCGCCGAACGCCACCGACTGACCGAGGCCGCGTCGATCCGCAACGCCGTCGTCGAACTGGTGCTGATGGCCGTCGTGCTGGGCCTCGCTGCGGGGCTCTCGGCGACTGCGCCGTAGTCACCGGACCCGTTCCCGCCCAGCGACGGTGGGCGGGAACGGAACCGACTGGGCGGCCCTGTGTTCTCACTGTGGAGTTGTCAAGGATCGGATGCGGTCCCGGCAGATGTCGGGTACCCCTGCTGGTTGAGTAGGCGAGGAGCTTGCGACGAGCCGTATCGAAACCCTGCTGCGCGAGCGTCTGTGTCAGGCGGCGATGTCGTCGAGTCGCATGGTGCGGCGGTTGTAGGCGGGTAGGGGCCGATAGCGTGGTCGTCGTCGGAGAGCTGTGTGGGGGAGCGTTTCTCGATGGTCGTGATGCCGCGCACGATGGCGTCGACGACTTCGGCGGAGAGGCGTCCGTCGGCCGCGCAGGCCTCGACCTTGCTCAAGCTCGAGTAGTACTCCGCGATGCGGGTCGCGCGTGTGGAGACCGCGGGTGCGAATCCCATCTCGATCAACAATCTCTTGGTGGTTGAACCAGCCTTCTGTGCAACGTGTAGATCATCGAGTTTTTCTGCATGCGTCGCGATCTGGTGGTCGGCGACGTTGCCTATCAACCGCCAGGTGTCGAGTTGTTCGAAAGTTGTTCGGCCGGTGAGGTCGTCGGTGGGTGGGGTGATCTCGATGAGCTGGTCGAGAAGTGTGGTGAGCTCCGCCATGACTCCAATGTACTCGAACATGCGTTCGACTGCCAGGTTTCTCCACAGGCCTTCGCGTCGTCAAAAGAACGGTGCTTCAGCATCTTTCACGCGTGCTAAAGAAATGGGCCACTCTGGTGAGCACCAGCAACAGCAGTTACTGCAGTGGCCGCTGACGAACGGAAAAGCCGTAGCGCGAGTGAATTGTGCGGGTATGGAATCCGGCGCGCTCTACTTCACAGCCCGCGCCTGATCCCAGATGGCGAGCAGTTCGTCGATGATGTCGGTGGCCATGTGCAGGGTGCTGAGGTGGCTTTCGCCGGGCAGTTCGAACAGCTTGGCGTCGGGCAGCAACGACACCATGTGCTCACCATGGGCGTAGGGAATGATGTGGTCGTGGTCGCCGTGCCACCAGCGCACGGGGACCTGCACGTCGGAGACGCGGAAGCCCCAGTCCTTGGCGAACACGACGACGTCGGCGAACGGCGCCTCCATCGCACGTCGGCCGCCGTGGAGCAGGTCGTCGAGGAACATCGCCCGGAACTCCGGCCGTTGCAGCAGTTCGCGGTCGGCGGCGGGGGACAGCCGTCCGTAGACGCTGATGGCCGGCTCGGCGACCGGCCGTGCGAAGCGGAGCGCGACACTGAGGACCTGCCCGATCTGCGACCCCGCGACACCGACCGCCGGCGCCAGGAACGAGCCGAGCCGCATCGCGCCGCCGGGGATGCGGTCGGGGCCGATGGTCGGTGCGACACCGCCGAGGATGCCGACCGCGACCACCCGGTCGGGCATCGCGTGAGCCACACCGAGCGCGTACGGCCCGCCGCCGGAGAGTCCGATGACCGCGAACTCGTCGATGCCGAGTGCTTCGAGCACGTCGGCGAGGTCGGGGGCGAAGGCGGCGATGTTTGTCGTACCGGTACGGCGTCGACGACCCGACACCCGGCCGGTCCAGTCCGATCAGACGAACCCCCCGCTCAGCGGCAAATCCGCGGGCCTCGACGGGGATCTGCCGGCGCGCTCCGGGCGTGCCGTGGAGCCAGATGATGGCTCGTCCGGTGGCTGATCCGTATTCGGCGAACCCGATGCGACGATCACCGTCGGCCATGGCGATCGACCCCTCGACCCAGCATCTCACGTAGCTTTGTAAACGTGATCCCCGAGTTTCTCAGCGGTGCCGCCAGAGCAGTCCGCCACGTCTTCAAGCCGTACCCGGCGACGGACATTCCCGAAGGTCAGATGCTCGACCTGCCCGGTCGCGGCCGCGCCTACGTCACCGATTCGGGACCCCGCGACGCGCCGGCGGTGTTCCTGCTGCATTCGGTGCTGACGACCGGACTGCTGTGCTGGTATCCGACGATCCCGGCGATCAACGACCGCTACCGGGTGATCACCCTCGACGCCCGCTGGCACGGTCGCGGTATCGAGTCGGAGAACTTCGATCTTCGTGACTGCGCCGACGACGTGGCCGCTGTCGCCGACGTCCTCGGCATCGACCGGTTCGTCGCCGCCGGATTCTCGATGGGCGGCGGCATCGCCCAGTTGGTGTGGCGTCGTCATCCCGAGCGGGTGTCGGGCCTGGTGCTCTGCTCGACGGGACCGTTCTTCAGCACCAGCGACCCCCGGCACCAGAGGTCGTCGCAACGGACCGGTCGCATTCTCGCGCCGCTCTACCGGATGCTTCCGCGTATTTCCGACAAGAGCCTCGACAAGACGACGTCGCATACGTCCGTCTGGGCGCTGCGGCAGTTCTTCTCGACGCCGCTGTCACATCTCGGCGAATTCGGAAACGGATTGGGGCGATTCGACTCCCGCGGTTGGCTCGACGAGATCGATGTCCCGACCGCCGTCGTGGTGTCCACCCGCGACCGCGTCGTCGAACCCGAACGTCAGCAACTGCTGCTCGACGGCATCCCCGGGTCGCAGCGCTTCGAGGTCGACGGTGGTCACGCATGCTGCGTCCTCGGTGCCCGGTTCTTCATCCCGCCGTTCACGGACGCGCTCGACGCGGTGACCGCGGACGCGGCGGTGAGACCGAGCACGCGGCGGTGAGGGCTCCGCCGACGGCCCCCGCCGGCTGAGCGGGCATCAGGCCTCCAGCGAGTCCCACCACAGCCGGGCCACGGCATTGCCGCCGGAGAGTCCGAGGCCGGCCGGGGTACCGGCCGCCACACCCACCACGCACCCGGCAGGACCGAACACGCAACCCACCAGGCCCAGGACGGGTGCGGCTGTTGCAGCGGCCTCGACGGATGCGTGGGCGAAGTCGCGCGGCGTTTCGGCGGTTGCGAACTCGTGGAGCACCAGGCCCGTGCTCACGACGGTGCCGACCGGGCCCAGAGCGCGTAGACCGACTCTGGTCGACGCGGCCACTCCGCCCCGCATCTCGAACGTCAGATCCCACAGGCGGTCGGTGACCGCGGTCCGCGCGAAGTACTGCTGGCGGATCAGCGGGTTGCTGTCGGCCCAATCCTGAAGCATGCGAACCTGATCGACCGACAGTCCGGTGCGGTCCACGATGTCGCGAATCTCGGCGTAGTCCGATGCCGCGGAACCAGCGAGTCCGTGAGCGGTGAGACTGGCGAGGAGGTCCTGGTAGGCCTCATCGCGCCGCAGTGCAGCGCCGAACCGGACATACTGAATTCCCCTGCTCTTGGCAAGGTTTCAGGTCAAGAAGGTTCTGAATCCGCGCTGTCGTCCTCGACGGGCTACATACCTCCGCGTTGCGCGGCTCTCGGCGACCGCGCCGTAGTCACCGGTTCCGTTCCCGCCCAGCGATGCTGGGCGGGAACGGAACCGATTGCGCGGCTCTGTGTTTCACTGTGGAGTTGTCAAGGTACGGATGCGGTCCCGGTTAATGTTCGGTGAACGCCGGGTGCGGAAGGTGCTGGCGCGTAAGTCTGTGTCAGGCGGCGATGTCGTCGAGTCGCATGGTGCGTCGGTTGTAGGCGGGTAGGGCGCGGCGCCTCGGGTCGATGTCGGCCGGTGGGATGAGCCAGGGGTGGCGGTCGAAGCCGAGGATGATTTCCCAGCCGTTGTGGTGGACCTGGGTGTGGCAGCGTTGACAGAGCAGGCAGCCGTTGTCGAGGTCGGTGTCACCGTCGTCGGTCCAGTGTTGGATGTGATGGACCTGTGTATGGGATGGCGGCGCCCCGCATTTGATGCATGTCTGGTCGCGGATGATGATCGCCTTGCGTAGGTGGGCTGGGAAGAGTCGTCGTTCGCGACCCATCTGCAGTGGCACGGTCTCGCCGTCGATGATGATCTCGGTCAAGGAACCGTCACACGACAGTTGTCGGGCGATGGCGTGGGTGACAGAGCCCGTCCAGGGTAGGAATGCTGGGTTGCCGCCGTCGGCGGGGATGGTCAACGCCACTTGGGTTCTGGGGGTGCCGATGGTGTCCATCGCCGCACCTGCGGCAGCTTGATCTAACAGCACCTCCAGTGCGTCCGCGCGGATCTGGGCGGCCGAGCGTCGATCGGGCGACCCGTCGGGTTCGGGCCGGGGCACGCTGCGTTCGTCGATCATCGCGATGAACTTCTCGCCCACGACTTGCGTCACGTTGGCATGGATTTCGACTCGACTGTCATCGGTCGTGTGGTGGGAGAGGGTGTCGAGGGTGCGGTCGTCGCTGGCTGGGATGCCGCCCTGATCGTCAGCGATGGTGTTGCCGATGGTCTGGGCGTGTTTCTGTATTTCGGTGGGGGTGGCCCCCGACAGGGCCTGGGTGAGGAGCTCGGTCTCGTAGATTGCGTGGTCGTCGTCGGAGAGCTGTGTGGGGGAACGTTTCTCGATGGTCGACATTCCGCGTACGACGGCGTCGACAACTTCACCCGCGAGGCGTCCGTCGGCGGCGCAGGTTTCGACCTTGCTCAGCGTGCCGAGATGGTCGGCGATACGGGCGGTACGAGTGGCTGCTGCGGGTGGGAGTCCCATCTCGATCAGCAGCTTCTTGGTGGTCGAACCCGCCTTTTCCGCGACGCCGAGATCGTCGAGGTGTGCTGCGTGGGTGGCGATGTGGTGATCGGCGAGGTTGCGCAGCAGTATCCATCGGCGCAGCTGTGAGTACGTGTGGACGCCGGTGGGGTCGTCGGTGGGGTCGTCGGTGGGTGGGGTGATCTCGACGAGTTGATCGAGGATTGCGTCGAGTGGAGTCGTGTCGGTGTCGATCATGACGGCAGCCATCCCTCTTCTGAGGTGTACAAGCGGTGAGTGGGACCGTCGTTGACTGCTGCTCTGTCGTGAATGTTCTGTGTCTTCAGTTCTACATCGGGGGTCTGACAAGAACTGCGGACGGGTTGCACCGACCGTTTTGATCGATGAGGTGGTCGAGAGGTGTGGTGAGCTCCGCCATGACTCCAAGGTACACGAACATATGTTCGAGCGCCAGGTCTCTCCACAGTCGACGTCTCGGTCAAACCAGCGGTATGACAACGTCTTTCGCAATGCGAAAGCAACTCGCAACGCTGACGCACCGTTCTGCGACCTTCAACTTGTGGTTCCTCCGGGACGCTCGCCAGGTGATCTGTCGGAGTCGCTTGTTAGTCTCGCTGTCATTTGCCACCGTGAAGGGACCACCTGGGCTGATTGTTTGCCATAGGGATGGGACCACCTGGATTGCCAGTTATGGGACCACCGGCGTGTCGCGCTGGTGGTCCTTCATTTTGTCCGTTGACTCGGCCGTGACGATGTTCACGGAAGGGGCCGACGGCATGGGCTACCGGGAGGTTGCAGTGGAAGAGATCAGAGAAGTCCTGCGGTTGTGGTTGGGCCTTGCGGTGGGGTTACCGGCGCCGGGTCTGCGCACGATCGCCGCGCGTGCGGGTGTCGATAGGAAGACGGTGCGACGCTACATCGCGGCGGCGCAGGCGGCGGGTTGACGCGCGATGTCGGTGCGTCGGCACTGACCGATGAGTTGCTCGGTGCGGTGGTGGCCGGGGTGCGTCCGGCGCGGCCGAATGGTCATGGCCAGGCGTGGGAAGCGTTGGTGCCGTTCAGCGAACAGATCACGCAGTGGGTGAGGGGAGGAACGCCGGAGAATCCAGAACCGTTGACGGTGACGAAGATTCACATCCTGCTGGCCCGTCAGGGGTGTGTGGTCCCGTATCGGACGCTGGTGCGGTTCGCGACCGAGTGCTGTGGGTATCGCCGCACCACGACCACGGTGCGGGTGGCCGATGGGGATCCCGGGGTGGAGTGCCAGATCGACTTCGGCTACCTCGGGATGCTCGATGATGCGGCAACAGGTAAGCGCCGCAAAGTGTTCGCGCTGGTGTTCACCGCCGTGTACTCGCGGCACACGTTCGTGTGGCTCTCACACACCCAAACCCTGTCAACGATCCTCGAGGGCTGTTCAGCGGCGTGGGAGTTCTTCGGCGGCGTGTTCGCTGTGATCATTCCGGACAACATGAAACCTATTGTCACCCAGACAGACACCCTCAATCCGAGGTTGTCTCGGGGCTGGTTGGACTACGGCCAGCATGCCGGGTTCGTCACCGACACCGCCCGAGTCGCCACACCAACCGACAAGCCGCGGGTAGAACGCACCATCCACTACGTGCAGAACAACTTTTGGGCCGGTGAGCGATTCTCGAGCCTGCCCGATGCCCAGGCCGCCGCGGTGGCGTGGTGCCAGAGCACCGCGGGGCTGCGGATTCACGGCACCACCGCCCGCCGCGCCAGCGGTGCTGTTCGACACAGACGAGCGCGCCCACCTGTTACCGATACCGGCCGACTACGACGTACCGATCTTCAAAACTGTCAAGGTGCACAGAGACTTTCACGCCTCGGTCGGCAAAGCACTGTACTCACTGCCCGAAACCTGGATCGGCTCGACACTGGACGTTCGCCTGGACAGCGAAGCGGTGAAGTTCTATCACCGCGGCGAGTCGGTCAAGCAACACCCGCGCCAGCCCGCCGGTGGGCAGAGCACCGACCCCAACGACTACCCCGCAGACAAGGCCGCCTACGCGCTGCGCAACATCAGCAAGCTGCAGGCCACCTGCGAGCATCACGGCCCCCATATCGGGCTCTACGCGGCCCGTATCGTCGACGACCCGCGCCCGTGGTCTCGGGTGCGGGCGGTGTACACCCTGCTCGGCCTGGTGCGCACCTACGGGCCCGAACCTGTCGATGCTGCCTGTGCCACCGCCCTGGAGTTCGATGTCATCGCCGTGCCCAAGATCGCCTCGATGCTTGAGCAGGCCACCGAGAACACCACCCCGGACATGCCCGTGGCCGCCGGGTCGGAATCGTCTCGCTTTGCCCGCGACCCCTCCGAATACGCAACCAACAGAACACAGTTGACACTTGTTCCTAACCCCGACAACACCATTCAGGAGTGAACCGATGACCCGAACCACCAACAGTGTGCCCGAACCTGTCGGCGCCGACATGCTCGGCCTGCTCAAAACCCTCAAACTCGGAGCCCTCGCCGACACCCTGCCCCAACGCGCAGCCCTGGCCCGCCAACACAAAACCTCGCACCTGACGTTCCTGCAACAATTGCTCGCCGATGAAGTCTCACGGCGTGAATCCAGCTCCGCCGCCCGACGATCAGCCAAGGCAGGTCTCGACCCCAGCATGCGGATCGACAACTGGCGCGCGGCAGACGATCTACTCTACGACCGCCCCCTGCTCGAGGACCTCACCACCCTGCGGTTCATCGACGCCGGCCACTCCACGATCCTGCTCGGCCCCGTCGGAGTCGGCAAAACACACCTAGCAAACGCGTTGGGCCACATGGCCATCGGCCGACGCACAACAGTGCTGTTCGCGCGAGCGGACAAACTGTTCCACCGGCTCAAAGCCGCCCGCCTCGACAACAGCGTCGACGCCGAATTCCGCCGCATCACCGCCGTCGACATCCTGATCATCGACGACTTCGCACTCACAGCGCTCGACGCGACCGAAACCAACGACTTCTACGAACTCATCGTCGAACGCCACCAGCAGACCAAGACCACCATCGTCACATCCAACCGAGAACCCGCCGAATGGCTCACCATGACCGCCGACGCGCTACTGGCCCAATCGGCCATCGACCGACTCACCTCACGCGCGCACACCCTCGTCATCGAAGGCCCCTCCTACCGCCAACGACACCGACCCGGACTTGACCGACCCAACCCCGCAGAGCATCCTCAATAACGCGCCAAGGTGGTCCCATCCTCGTGGCAATCCAGGCGGTCCCATAGCAGTGGCAAATGACAGTCTCGCGTCCTCATCTGGCAGAGCGGATACGGGGGATGTTCCCCATCCGAAGGGAGTTCAGGGTGGCAATGCCTGTCGACCCGCAATTCTATGTGGGGCTTCTCGCTGCGCTCGTCCCGGCGTTCTCTGCGCTGGGGGCCTTGTACATTCGGCAGAAGCAACGCCGATCGCACTATGAACAGGTAGAGCAACTGATGGCGTTGCTGCCTGATGACGATGTCGATCCCGCCGTTGCGTCGCTCAGGCAGCGTTATCGCTGGGCCGAGGCTCTGCGTCGATTCGACATGATCACGCTGCCCCGTCCTCAGCGCGGGCGCGCATTTGTGTTCTCCACTATTGGCTGGGGTAGCGCCTTGATCGGTAGCGCCTATTTTGTCGGCGCTCTCGTACCCGGCGTGCTGACGGCTTCGTCGCGGGTACTGGCGGTCCTGTTCGCGCTGGGGATGCTTATCTGGGCCTGGCTCGCGTTGCTCACAGCCCACGATTTCCGGCAACCGGTGTACCGCCTCGCCGGCCTTCCTTTGCCCGCGTACTCCCCACATGCCACGCAGATTCGACGGATACGGGCAGATTACGGACTCTCCACGTCGCTCGACGACGCCGCCGAAGAGGTGACCCGAAAGCGGATTGAGCGAGGTCGTCGAGCTCGTCGGTGGTACACCCGCAGGCGCTACGAATTTCGTTCGGTGGCACTGGTTTTGAGAAGGCCTGTCGCAGTACGCGCGTTCCGCGTGAGTCGGCAGGCTTCCGCCAGAGGGGCACGATAGGCACGCTCGGTCAGACGAACCTGCAGCGCGTCAAGAGTGGCCGTCGTGACGCTTGAACCTACGCCTGGACTTCGAAGGCCTTGAGAACCGTCGTCGTCCAGATCTGCTGTCCGGCAGGACTCGGGTTGACGGTGTCCTTCAGCAGCGGCGCCAGCGACGCGTCGTCGGTGGGGAAGGCGGAGTAGACGTCGATCACCTGGATGCCCTCGGCGTCCATGGCCGACGCGAAGCCGGCGGTTTGCTCGCCGGTGTTCTTGCCCTGCGCCGGGCTCTGCTTGATCGCGACGAGGTCGGCGTTCGGGTATTCCTTGCGGAGCTGAGCGATGAGCGGCTGCAGCTGTTCGGCGAGCGCGGTCTTCGGATCCTGCGTATGTCCGAAATTGAGCATGATCAGATCCGGCGAGGCATCTGCGGGAATCATCTTGTCGAGATTTTCGAGCGCGTAGTTCGCGTCTTTTCCGGAAGCGCTGCCATTCCAGAATCCGATCGGTCCGTTCGGGCCGTCGCCGAGTCCGACCATTGCGCCGTAATCGTTGGTCGTGGTGTTCCAGAATTTGGTGGCCATCGGCCGCTGGAGGGTCTGGCTGATCGCGGTGCCGACCTTCGGTGCCCAGCCGTCGCGGGCGGCGCCGGTCGAATCACCAAGCAGCACAATTGTTCTCGGCTCAGCCGCATGCGCCTTGGCATCTTCCATGAAGGCAAGGGTGGCGGGCTGCTCGAGCGGGGTCGAGCTGGTCGGGGTCATCGCCGCCGCCGCGTCCGACGTCGGAGCGGTTCGATTACTCGACACGATGAGACCGACAACGAGCACTACGGCACACACGACCATGACGATCCAAGCCCAGATCGGCGCAGAACCTGCAATGCGCTTTACGGCATTGAACATGTAACAAGTCTCCCAACCCGCGTTTCTCGTCTAGCGACTTTGTCACCATAGCGGCCATTTACCGGCCACGCGCGAGGCGTCGGGCTCGTTTGTTTCAACAATTACTCGGTGCGGGCAATCCAGCAACTCGGTCGCGGACCCAGGTCGCCATAGCGGGACCAGGGTTGACGATATGCCCCTGCTGTTCTTGCCGGACACTCAGTACCCGATCCCCGGCCTCGCATGCGCGTCGAAGTGTGTCTTCCATCACATCAAGAGGGATGACGTTGTCGGCCGTGCCGTACATCGCGAGGATCGGCACCTTCGTCGCGGTGCGGGGGAGGGTATAGGCCGCGAGGCGCGCGTGCAGGGTCTGGGCGGCCTGCGGCGTCACGGCGCCCAGCGAGGTATGCGCCGGCACCGACAGCAACGACACCGCGGTGCGGTCATCGCCGCACACCGGCACCGCGGAGCTGTTCAGCGCGGAGAGGTGGTCGCCGGGTTTCACCGCCGGGTCGGCCTGCGAGATTCCGTGCACCACCAGCGGATACAGGTGCTGCTGAGCCCGCGTGAGGGTGTTCTCCTGCGCGCGTGTCGCGAAGTACCGGGGATCGAGCAGTGGCGCGACGGCCACGACGCCCAGTAGTTCGCCACTTCCGCCGCCGTAGCCGGCGAACTCCTCGGCGGTCGACCAGACCGCCGCGCCACCCTGCGAGCGGCCGGCGGCCAGCCAGCGCGGACTGATACCGAGACCTGCGGACTGGGCCGCGCGGGCCGCGTCGATGACGTTGAATGCGGCGGTGCGCGGTTCGAGATACGGGTGCGGCGCCTGACGGCCGGTACGCGTGCCGAGACCCTGGTAATCGGTGGTGACCACGGCATATCCCGCGTCGAGGAAATCCTGGACCGCGGTCAGGTCGCCGAACATGTCCGCCTGGTCCGACGGCGCGCAGTCGGGGGTGATGCCGGTGGTTCCGTGCGCATAGGCGATCAGCGGCCAGCCGCCGGCCGGGGGAGTGGAACCGGGAACGAAAACCGCGCCGCTCACCGAGGTCGTCGACCCGTCGACGCCGGACGTGGACCGATAGACCAGTCGTTTGGCGACGGTGCCGTACGGCAATGACCACGAGTCGGGAGCGTCGTCCGTCCGAACGATTTCCCCACGCTGCTCGACCGCCTCCGCACTCAGCACGACGCTCGTCGACGACGCCGTCGAACTCGGCGTTCCGGCCGTTGAATCACCCCCCGACGTCGACGCGCATGCCGAGATCCCCATCCCGAAAACGGACACGACGGCGACACATACGCCGGCGTACCGCACTCGCCCCCACCAGGAATTCACCCGAGAACGGTAACCCGTCGATTCGGGCGGTTTGCGTCGACGTATTCGTTGAATGATTCTGGGTGGGTGGAGTTATCCGTCGGGGTTCGGAGAACAGGTGTGGCGTCCGCTGATGGGCCGGTACTGGCCGACGCCGATCAGGCACGCGTGCCGAGTACTCGACGCCGCGCTGAACCGCCTGTGCCGCAGCATAATCCGCTGGCCGTGTCCGCGCCGGACGACGACGAGGTCTACGAGTATCTCGGTCCTCAGATGCGCTGGATTCAGCTGGTTCTGGCAGCTGCGTTTGTTCTGGTCTCCGTCTCGCTTGTCGCATTCGCGACGACCCACCCGTGGCTCACGCCGGTTCTGATCATTCTGCTCGCGAATGTGATCGGGAACACATTTTCATTGTTGACCGGCATGAACAAACGGCGGGTGACATGGTCGTCGCATCAGGAGCGAGTGACTTCCTGGAATCCGAGCGACGGCCGATATCCGAGCGTCGACGTCTTTCTGCCCACGTGTGGGGAAAGTCTGGAAATCCTGCGCAACACCTATGAGCATGTCGTCGCGATGAACTGGCCCGGGAAGCTGTTCGTCTATGTCCTCGACGACGCGGCGCGCGAGGAAGTTCACGATCTGGCAGCATCTTTCGGTTTCGACTATGTGGTCCGCCCGGACCGCGGGCACCTCCGTAAGGCCGGCAATCTGCGACATGCGTGCCGGATCAGTCATGGGGAATTGATCGTCATCTTCGACGCCGATTTCTGTCCCCGCTCCGATTTTCTCGGCCATTTGGTCCCCTATTTGGACGATCCGCAGGTTGCGATCGTGCAGAGTCCGCAATGCTTCGCCACCACCGAGTCGATGAACTGGATTCAGCGCACCGCCGGCGCGACGCAGGAGTTCTTCTATCGCTGGGTGCTGCCGTCGCGGGATCGGATCGGCGCGGCCAACTGCGTCGGGACGTCGGCGATCTACCGGCGCAGCGCGATCGAGCGGGTCGGTGGTTTCGCCGCGATCGAGCACAGTGAGGATCTGCACACCGGACGTCACCTCCAGCAGGCCGGCTACACGATCCGCTATGTGCCGGTGGTGTTGTCGCGCGGGCTGTGCCCGTCGGATCTCGCAGGCTTCCTCAACCAGCAATACCGCTGGTGTCAGGGGACGTTGACACCGGTGCAGAACAGCCGGTCGGTGGATCACCCGCAGCCCCAGACTTTCAGGCAACGCATCGCCCGATGGGCCGGCGTCCTGTACTACATCACCACTGCGATGAACGTCTTCCTGCTGTTCCTGCCGGGCGTGATCATGGCGGTCTTCTATCCCGAGGATGTGCGGCCCGCACAGCTGGTCCCGTTCCTACTCGGCTTGTGGGTGTATGTGGTGCTGTTCCCGCTGGTGTCGCGTACCCGCTGGCGCTTCGAGGCGCTCCGTATCCAGATGGCCTACAGCTACGCGCATGCGGTGGCGATCTGGCACAAGATCATCGGCCGTGAGATCGGCTGGGTGCCGACGGGCGTGATCGGCCAGTCGAACTCGCTGGCCCGCTCCATCGCCTGGCTCGGAGCCACGGTGCTCGGCGCGTCGTTGGTCGCGTTCTGGGTGTCCATCGTCTGGGACGTGATGGAGTACGGGCTGGCCCAGTTCTGGATGATGGTCGGCCTGATGCTCGCCTACACCTACCTGGCGTTGCCGCTGTTCGTCGAGTTCGTGAGAATCTTGCTGCCACGGCGTCGTTCGCGCGCAGCAGACGTCGAACCAGAGGAGATCGCAGCATGACGGCGATCGGTCCCGAACCCGACGACGCGCGCCCCGTAGCCCATCCCGAGCGCCCCAACCCGACGAACTGGAATCGCATCTCGGTGTGGGAGGTCGTCGGCTACACGCTGGCGATCCTGTTCATCGCGGCGCTGGCGCTCGGCTGGTTCGACATCATGCTCCCGTGGGACACCAAGTGATCGGCCGGGCGGGCTGATGCCGTACGAAGCCCCGACCCAGCCGATGCGTGCGCTGCAGGTGGAGTCCGACGCGGCGCCCACCTCGCCGATGCGGGCCGCGCCCACAACCTTCTTCGACGACATCGCCGGCCTACGCGGTGTCGCGGTGCTGCTTGTGGTGCTGTTCCACTCGCACGTTCCGTATCTGACCGGCGGTTTCATCGGTGTCGACGTCTTCTTCGTGATCTCCGGGTTCCTGATCACCGGCCTGCTGGTCCGCGAGTACGAGCGGCACGAGCGGATCTCGTTGCGCGGCTTCTTCGCCCGCCGTGCCCGTCGCATCATTCCGCCGGCCGCGCTGGTGATCGTGGTGTCGATCATCGGCGCCGCGATCTTCATGCCGCTGCTGAAGGTGTTCAAGCAGGCGCTCGATCTGCTCGCCGCGGCGGCACAAGTGGCCAACTGGCATTTCATCCAGCAGAACGCCGACTACCTGGCCGGCGCGATCGACGGCAGCCTGGCGACGCACTTCTGGTCGCTCGCCATCGAGGCTCAGCTGTACTTCATCTGGCCGTTCCTGGTGATCGGCGCGGGTGCACTCGCGACCCGGACGCGGCTGCGGGAGCGTCTCTCGGTTCGCTGGTCGGTCGGTATCGCGGTGCTGGTGGTCAGTGTGGCGTCGCTGGTGTGGGCGATCGTGCTGACGCCCACCGATCCCGCGACCGCCTACATGGCCACCTACACCCGCGCCTGGCAGTTCGGCGTCGGTGGTCTGGTGGCGATCGGCCTGCCGGTGCTGGCGCGGTTCGGCGCTCGGCGCGCGGGTGGCCCGGTTGCCCTGGTCCTGGGTTGGGCCGGCCTTGCCGGCATCGTCGTCGCGGCTTTCATCGTGAACGCCCACACGCCCTATCCCGGTACTGCGGCGCTGCTCCCGACCGCGGGTGCCGCGCTGGTCATCGCCTCCGGTTGTGCGGTCGGTTCGGGTTCGGTGTTCGTCGGACGACTGCTGGCGACGCCGCCGCTGAAGTTCCTTGGCCGGGTGTCGTATGCCTGGTACCTGTGGCATTGGCCGGCGATCGTGCTGTACGAGGCGGTCGTCGGGTCGTCGAGCTGGCCGGTGCTGCTGGCCGTGTCGGCGGGATCGCTGGTGCTCGCAACGATTTCGACGCTGCTGTTCGAGGAGCCGCTGCTACACAATCGCGAGCTCAAACGCAATGATTCGGCGTCGATCTCGCTGGGGTTGACGGGCGTGGTCGCGGCCCTGGCGGTCACGATGACCGCTGGTGTGATCACCGTGCAGGTGGCCAGTCGCGACACGGTCGCGAACGCGTCGCTCACGTATCAGTCGGTGTTCGGGACCGACAGCGGTGAGCAGTCCGGCCCGGTGACGCCAAACCCGTTCCAGGCGTTCGACGACAGGCCACAGCCGTTCGAGTGTCTGATTCCGGTGGGGGACACCGAACCACGCGAGAACTGCGTCTTCGGTCCGGCCAACGGCATCCCGGTGGTGCTTTTCGGCGACAGTCACGCCGATCAGTGGGCGGAGGCGATCCGCAACATCGGCGCCGACCACGGCTGGCGGGTTCACCAGTTCACCAAGGCCGCCTGCCCCGCCCAGCACCTGCGGCCGCAGTCCGGCATCCCGGACCCGTATGTGAAGGCGGACTGCCAGGAGTGGCGCGAGGAGACGCTGAAGCGCATCGCCGAGGTGGGTCCGCGGATCATCTTCGTCTCGTCGCTGTCGACGTATGTGCCGGATCGTGTGGTTGCCGAGGCCGCGTGGACGCACACGATGATCCAGTTGCGGAACACCGGCGCCAAGCTCGTGTACATCGCCGACACGCCCTACCCGGGTTTCCAGGTGGCCGATTGCATCTCGGGCTCGATGGACGACTGGTCCAAATGCGAGTTCAACTTCGACGACTACCCACGCATCGAACCGATCACCGACGCCGTGTCACGTAACGAATATCGGGATGTCACGACGCTGAGCGTCAACGACCTGCTGTGTGAGGGCAACTCGTGTTTCGCTGCACACAACAAGATCCTCTTCTACCGCGACGACTCGCATCTGACGGCCACCGCAGCGCGGGTCCTTGAGCCGGCGCTGCGCGCGCAGCTGGATAAGCAGAGGTTCGACTACAACGCGAGGTGAGCGCCTCTCGCTCCCTTCGCCAGTTGAGTAGGGGAGGAGCGCAGCGACGACCCCACCCGCCGGTTGAGTAGGGGAGGAGCGCAGCGACGACCCGTATCGAAACCGCGTCCCTCGTTCCCTGAGGTGCGACGAGCGTTAGCGAGGAGCCGGCCCTATAGCTTGTCAAGGGTTCCGAGGCCGGTGGTGAGGTCGCGGAACACTTCGCGGGCGATGTAGCGCTTGAGACAGCGGATGATGTCTTTCTTCGTTTTGTGTTCCGCGGAACGCCGCTCGACGTAGGCGCGGGTGGGTGCGTGGGATTGCATCCGGCCGACCGCGATCATGTGCAGAGCACTGTTGGCTTGCCTGTCTCCACCCCGATTGAGGCGGTGACGGCTGGTCTTGCCCGAGGACGCCGGTAGGGGTGCGGCGCCGACGAGTTTGGCAAACGTCGCCTCGGTGCGCATCCGCTCAACGTTGTCACCAGCGGTGATCACCAGTCGTGCGGCGGTGACCGGTCCGATCTGCGGTCGGGACAACAGGGTCGGCACCACCGTGGCCAACAGCCTGTCGAGTTCGCGGGTCAACGAACGGACCTCGCGTCGGGCGAGTCGGTGACGCTCGAGTAGTGAACGCGCGGCACGCACGAACGCCGCGGCCGGCCCGGACAGATCACCCTTGTCCGCCGGTACCGGTAGACCCGCGATGAACGCTGCCCGCGCAGCGATGGTGCGTGCCTGGCGGGCCTGGTCGGCGAACTCCACTGGTGCGGTGGTGCACAGGTCACGGATTTGGTTACCGATCCGGGTGGCCTCTTCCACCGCCGAAGTCCGTGCCAGGGTGAGCATTCGGACTGATTCGACCGCGCCGCGGGTGTCTTTGGCGACCGCGGTGGCGCGGCCGGTGATGACCGCCATCGCCGCGGCATATGCGTCGAGTTGATCGGTCTTCCCGTGGGCGTAACGGCGCGGTAGGTCCGGGGCGTTGACCTCGATCACCGCGACCCCCTGATCGGTGAGCATGCGGGTCAATCCGGCCCCGTAGGAGGCGCTCGACTCCACCGCGGCGTGCTCGATCCGGCCGAAACCGCAGGCCCACTGCCACATCTCGGTGTAGCCGGCAGCGGTGGTCGGGAACTCTCGATCGGCCAGCGGGCGGCCGTCGGCGGCGACCATGGCGGCGTGGTGGGTGCGTTGATGGGTATCTACGCCCAGGACCACCGCTTGCGTATCGATCATGGTTGGGGTCATCGTGGTGATGTCTCCTTCACACTCGTGTGTTGGATGACCTCACCGGGGCGGGTGGACAGGACAGTGAAGAGTCACGGCCCACCAGCCAGACAGGGTCCTAATCAAGTCACACCCGCCCCGGCCCTCAGGTCTCATGGCGTGGGTAGCCGACCGGAGGTTTCGGGCCGACACATCTCGCTCATTGACAGCAACCGTCAGCCTCGAAGTAAGTCAGACCCAGACCCGGTCGACCACCCACACCCATTCTCACTGCCTCGAAGGGGCAGGCGACCGGACGAATCAAACTCCCGCCCCAAACCACCACCTACTCCTCGTACCGTCGGCGTTCTCGGGTGCGCGTAACAGTGACTGCGGCTATTACAACTCCGACGATCGCAAGGATGTCGGACTCCGTAAAGCCGTGAGAAAGCGTGAAGGACACCAGTACCCGCCCTTCGATCGGACCATTCCCGAGCACCCACGCCACGGAGAGTACGGCGAGCAGAGCTGCCGCGCGGTAGGTCGGCCGCGCCAGGCACCACGCTCCGGTCACGAATAGGAGGTTCAGGAGCACCAGCGCGTGGAATGCCGATGGGTCGACGGGGTGGCCAGGCATCCGATCAGTATCCCTGCCGCGCTTGTGCCCCCATGCCGGGGGACATTGCCAGGACCGCCGAGCTCAGAACGCCCGACCCCTTGCCAGGATTTCGAGCAGGTAGTCGCCATATCCCGACTTCTGAAGCTTTACCGCGCGTGACCGAAGTTCTTCATCGCCAATAAACCCTTGGCGCCATGCAATTTCCTCTGGCGCGGCGATCTTCAAACCCTGTCTCTGCTCGACCGTGCGGACGAAGTTTCCGGCGTCGAGGAGGCTGTCGAAGGTTCCGGTGTCGAGCCAGGCGGTCCCGCGAGGCAAGACTCGCACGGACAACTTCCCCTGCTCGAGGTAGTGGGCGTTGATGTCGGTGATCTCGTATTCGCCGCGTGCGCTGGGTTTCAGGTTGCGGGCGATCTCGACGACGTCGTTGTCGTAGAAGTACAGACCCGGGACTGCCCAGTTGCTCTTCGCCTGGGCCGGCTTCTCTTCGAGGGAAATTGCGTTGCCGTCGGGATCGAACTCAACCACGCCGTAGGCCTCCGGATTGGACACCCAGTAGGCGAAGACGGCTCCACCGTCGATGTTTTCGAATCCTTGAAGCTGGCTGCCCACGCCCGGTCCGTAGAAGATGTTGTCGCCCAGTACGAGTGCGACCGACTCGTCGCCGATGTGGTCGGCGCCGAGGGTGAAGGCCTGGGCGAGGCCGTCGGGTGAGGGCTGGGTCTTGTAGGTGAGGTTGATGCCGAACTGGTCGCCGTTGCCGAGCAGTCCCTGGAAGGCGGGCGCGTCGTGCGGGGTGGTGATGACGAGGATGTCGCGGATACCGGCGAGCATCAGCGTGGAGAGCGGGTAGTAGATCATCGGCTTGTCGTAGACCGGGACGAGCTGCTTGCTCACACCCTGCGTGATCGGATGCAGCCTAGATCCCGTTCCACCAGCCAGAATGATGCCCTTCATGTGTGCAGGCTAAACGCCCAATGCGACATTCGCAGAACTAGATAGGTAGTCTGTGACAAATTCCGCAGAACAATGGTCGGATTTTTTCGCTTCCGCATTTCGTTAATTGAGTGAAGGATTCTTCATGCGTGTTCTCGTGACCGGTGGTGCCGGTTTCATCGGCGCCAACTTCGTGCTGCGCACGCTGGCCACCCGCCCCGAGTGCTCGATCCGGGTGCTGGACAAACTCACCTACGCCGCCAACCCCGAGACCCTGGCCCCCGTCGCCGACCGGGTCGAGCTGATCGAGGGCGACATCGCCGATGCCGCCCTGGTCCACCGACTGGTCGGCGAGGCCGATCTGGTGGTGCACTTCGCCGCCGAATCCCACAACGACAACTCCCTGGCCGACCCCTCGGCGTTCGTGCACACCAACCTGGTGGGCACCTACACCCTGCTCGAAGCCGTCCGCGCCCATCAGGTGCGCTATCACCACATCAGCACCGACGAGGTCTACGGCGATCTCGACCTCGACGACCCGGCGCGTTTCACCGAAGCCACCGCCTACAACCCCTCGAGCCCGTACTCGTCGACCAAAGCCGGCTCCGACCTGCTCGTGCGCGCCTGGGTGCGCTCCTTCGGCGTGGCCGCCACCATCTCCAACTGCTCCAACAACTACGGCCCTTACCAGCACATCGAGAAGTTCATCCCCCGCCAGATCACCAACGTGCTCTCCGGGGTACGCCCCAAGCTCTACGGCGACGGCCGCAACGTGCGCGACTGGATTCACGTCGACGACCACAACGACGCGGTGTGGACCATCATCGACCAGGGTCGGATCGGCGAAACCTATCTGATCGGCGCCGACGGCGAGGTCGACAACCGCACCGTCGTGGAAACCATCCTCGAACTCCTCGGCCAGCCCACCGACGCCTTCGACTTCGTCACCGACCGCCCCGGCCACGACCGCCGCTACGCCATCGACTCCACCCGCCTGCGCACCGAACTCGGCTGGCAACCCAACTACGTCGACTTCCGCGCCGGCCTGGCCGCCACCATCGACTGGTACCGCGACAACACCAGCTGGTGGCAACCCGCCAAAGACGCCGTCGAACAGAAATACGCCGCGACCGAGCGCACTACTCGTTGAGCAGCTTAGTTATGTGTCCACGCTGCGAGGCTCTCGCGAAATGCTCTGGCGCTCAGCGGAGACGAGTTGAATCGCCAGTCCCGTTCTTTGTCCATCTGGAACCAGATAAATGCAGCCACGCGGTCGTTCGTCCCAATGACTGTAAAGAAATCTCGAATCCATTGTGGCTTGAGGTTTGACTGGTCTCCCTCCGCGCACCCGACCTCAGTAATCAAAATTGGATGTTCCGAGTCGAGCTGGGTGAGTGTTGATAAGCTCTTCGTGAAGAGTGTGTGCGCGGACTGCCACTGGTGTCCGGCAGTTTCACCCCAGTTGTAGCCGTCAAGTCCGAGGTAGTCCACTAGGTGGCTACCGGGAAAGCACTCGGCAAAACCTTGAGTGCCGTCGGTCACTACGTTCGGGGCCCACACGAAGCTGACATTAGATGCTTGCGACGTCACGATGGCGTGGATACGAGCCCAGACCGCTTTGAAATCACCTGGCGTGTTCCCATTTGTCCCGATTGACCACGGATACCAGTCACCGTTCATTTCCTGAGCCACTCTCACCAAGACTGGATGGCCCCAGCGGGCTAGTTCCGCCCCCCAGCGACGGAAGTCGGCATCGAGAACACCAGTGAGCAAACGCTGGAGGCTGAAGAGAGGTTGATCTGAGCCTGCAGTCGGCTCCCAAGGTTCGAGTGTGACCACTGGGGTCGCGTCGGCAGCACGTATCGCGTTAAGCTCGGCGACGGGCAGGGTGTCGCCGACTGCGCAGAAGATGTGCAGGTAGGCGGCTTGGGAACCCGCCAGAACTTTAAGACGTTCGACCGGCGAACTAGGCCCTGCCGGGGTTCCAGTAATCGTCGGGAGAAACGCCCCCCAAGAAGGAGAACGAAATTGAGACGGTGGCCCACTCCGTTCTGTGCTGCAGCCGAAAACTAGCGTCGAACTCAGCGCAATGCAGCTCGCGCGGAGGAAGGTCCGTCTAGATGGCAGGCCCGCTCCACGGGCTGCCGAAAGTGGCGAGTCCACGACCGAATGCTAGTCGACGCGCGATGTGACGGTGTCGGCCCCTGTCTAGCCATCCCAGCTACGTACGTTGCGGCGCGCCTTCTTGTGGTTCGGCCGTGCGCTTTCGCCCGAGTGAAGCCGGAGGGCCAGATTGCTGTATTGCTCAGCAACTTCGTCCCACGTGTAGTTGCGTGCCGCGTGCTCGCGTACAAACCGAGAGATCTTCTCGACCCTCTCCGGCGCTGCTTCTGCTGATTCGAGCGCCGACGCGACGTCGTCGGGGTTGCGGAAGAACCATCCCTGGCTGTCCACAACTGCTTTGTTGAACGACACGTCGAACGCGACGACGGCTGTGCCAGCGGCGATTGCGCGCAAAAGCGAAGGGTTGGTACCACCTACAGAGTGCCCGTGCACGTAAGTGAAAGCATGGAAGTACAGCGCGTCGAGAAGGTCCTGATCATACACCGCTCCGAGTAGGTGGATACGGTCGTCATTCTCGGCAATCAGCTGGATCTCGTTCGTGTAGTCCTCTGCGTAAGGGGCCGAACCTACAACAACGAGCGGAAGTGAAGACTTGGACTTCGTATAACCAGCCACAATCTCACGGACGTGGTTCTCAGGCTCGAACCGGGCGACCACCAGGTGGTACGCACCGGGGCTGAGCCCAAGTTCCCGCACTCCGATATCGTCGGCATGCACCAGCTGGGGCGCACCGTACTTAATCAACTCGGTCTCTGCGCCAAACTGATGACTGTAGTATTCCGCGATTCCAGGTGAGTCTGCAATGAGCGCGTCGGCGGTTCGAACTCCGAACAACTCGGCCGTCCTGTAGAACTTCTTACCAACGGGTCCCCACTTGCTTCTGCGCCACTCAAGACCGTCCATATGCAAGGCCACAGGTACGCGCAGCGCACGAAGTGCGGGTAGAAACGGCGAATTCGCTGCGTTGAAAACGAACGCAACGTCAGGACGGTGTCGCAAAGAGTGTCCCACCGAGAGCGCAGTGTGGCTGAGCGTCTCTAGCGACTTCTTGTGCACGGCGGGAAGCTGGACTCGGTCCATCCCAAGGTACGTACTATCCGTTGCGTTCCCTCCGCGGCAGTAGACAGTCACGCGATGCCCAGATGATGCCAGTCGCTTACCAATTTCCTCAACGGCAGTTTCAAACCCGCCATATGCCGCCGGCACCCCGCGGGTTCCCATCAGTGCGATATGAAGTGGAGTCTTGTCAGGCCGGCTCAATTCACGCATCTGACGATTATGACTGACAATCGTCATTTTGGCTCTGTCGGGTGTCGTCTCCGGCGCTGAGGTTTAAGATCCTGGTGGAGTATGCAGCAGCGTGGAGTTAATAGGAAGGTTAACTCCAGATGCATTTGCTCAAATCCCAACTCGCAGGCGTTGAGTGTGCAGCCTTGGCGAGTAGGTCTTAGGTATGCGGCCCTGGGTGAGCGCCATGATCTCGAAAGATCCAGTCGGACAGCCATTTCGGGTGCAAGCAACCGACACCGAATGTCGGATGCGCGCAGATCGTACACCACCGCAGAGGGTGGCGCCCGCCAGGACGGCCGCCCTGTGGTACGGCGCCGACCGCCCGGACCAAAATGCATTCTCAAGTTGTGTGAAAGGATCGCCTGAAATACCCTCGACGGGTCCGGTCCGCACAGTTCGATGCGGAATATGGGCTCGCAATTTGCACTACCCACTTCTTAGCCCAAAGAATTTAGGCTAGCTAACTCCTTGTAGCAGATTCTTCGGAAGGCAGGCGAGGTGCCACAGATCGATGCCTACGACAACGACGGCTTCAACCGCCGTAGCAGTGCGCTTGGTACACCGCTCGCTGGTCGGCCGGTTTTGGACAACGAGCGACTACCTCACCGCTCTCGGTCGTGGGTGCATTCATACCTAACAAGGCTGGCATGGTCTGATGCCGTAATTGTCGTATTTGCGGTGGTGCTTGCGCAGTTAGTCAGGTTTGGCGCTGACGACGTGCTGGTACCTAACGGGGCGACGCGTGTACCGGCAGGCGTGGTCTCGGTGGCACTAGGCGCTGCGTGGCTGATTAGCCTGCGCGCATTTCAGACAGTCGACCGGAGGGTGATCGGTTCGGGTTCGCAGGAGTACAGCCGAGTGTTGAGCGCTAGCTTGACGGTCTTCGGCGCCCTGGCGATGATGGATCTACTGTTTCGTCTGAACATAGCAAGAGGCTTCCTGGCGCTCGCGTTTCCGCTCGGAACTCTCGGACTCCTAAGCTCAAGGTGGTTGTGGCGCCGGCGCCTGTCTCGCCAGCGCATACTCTCTCACAACCTCGAACGAGTGTTGGTTGTCGGGAGCTCGGCGTCGGCCTCCCCGGTAATTGAACGACTAATAGAAAAGCCTGAACTAGGGTTCCAAGTTGTCGGACTATGTGTTCCGAGCGGTAGACAGCATGGCGGACCGGTCGTCGTGAAGGACCTCAGGGTGCCGATAGTCGGGACCTTCGATGACGTGTATCTAGCGGTTCGAGAGTCGGGTGCTACGACTGTCGCAGTTACATCAGCCGAAGCTCTTGGGCACCAAGCGATGCAAGCGTTGTCATGGGATCTCGAAGGGCTCGACGTGGATATGGTCGTTTCACCTGGGGTCACAGACGTTGCCGGGCCACGGATGATGGTCAGGCCGGTGGCAGGGCTGCCTCTTCTCCACATTGACAAGCCTCGTTACGAAGGCGCGAACAAGTTCTTGAAGGCCGCGGTCGACAGAATCGGGGCGGTGGTCATTCTTCTAGCTCTTGCGCCCATATTCGTCGCTATCGCGGTGGCCGTGAAGCTCGATTCTAGTGGCCCGGTTTTCTACCGGGCGACAAGGGTTGGCATCAACAACAAGCCATTCAAAATGTGGAAGTTCCGCTCGATGGTGGTGAATGCTGACCAACTGAAGGCGGAGCTACGCGCTGTCGACGAAGGTGCAGGTCTGCTGTTCAAGCTACGTGATGATCCTAGGGTCACTCGGGTCGGATCATTCATTCGTAGGTACAGTTTGGACGAATTGCCGCAGTTGTTGAATGTGCTCGGCGGCACCATGAGCTTGGTCGGTCCTCGACCGCCGCTATCCTCCGAGGTTGAGCAATACGACGGCCGAGTTGCACGCAGAATGCTCGTCAAGCCTGGGATGACCGGGCTGTGGCAGGTATCGGGACGCTCGGACCTTTCATGGGAAGAATCGGTCCGGCTTGATCTTTCCTACGTTGAAAACTGGTCGATCATGCAGGACGCGCTCATCCTGTGGAAGACCGTCTACGCAGTCTTCGCGAAGGAGGGAGCGTACTAGCGGTGACAAAAGATGTCACCCAGCCAACCCGCAAGCCCTATTGGGTTGGTGTAGGCGGAGGTCCGCTAGCCAAATCTGGCGTGAGCACAGCGTGTGTGCGTCTAGCAAACCTCGAACCCGGAGTCGACGGTATCGGGCACTCGCCCTTATAGAGTGAGGAGCGTCGCGTCGACGAAGGGCAGGGCACCTTTCAAAGAGTGGCGATTGTTTGTTCCAAGTGTGAAGGTATGGAGCGCGGTGAAGATTCTTCTTCTGAATAAGTACTGGCGTCACGCTGGCGGCGTTGAGGTTCATGCTTTCGAGGTCGAATCATGGCTAAGGCAGCGTGGGCACACCGTTATTCCTTTCGCAATGCGTGAGGACGAAACTGCGCCAAATGACTATCTCGATCATTTTCCGAAGTCGGTAGAACTTCGCGGTACGTCGTTGAAGCAGTCAATTGAAGGAACGGACCGAGCGGTCCGTTCCGCGGACTCGAGGCGCGCTCTTAGGGAGCTAATAGAAACTGAGAAGCCGGACGCTGCCTATGTGCTGCATATTTACCATCAATTGGGTATGTCATTACTAAATGAGTTGCATACGGCAGGTATTCCTACTGTGCTGAGTCTTCACGACTATAAAATAGTTTGTCCCAACTACCGGCTATTTTCTGAGAGAACCGGTCAGATCTGCACAAAGTGTCTAGACCAATCGATGGGATTCGCGTATAACCCCGTGGTCGAAAAGTGCTGGAGCGGAAGCGCCACTGCGGGAGCGGCGCTCTCACTCGAAGCCGTTGCAACTAGGCTACGTCGGAGTTATCGACTGCCAGGGGCGGTTACAATTCTGAACAGCCTGCAGCGGAGGTCGGCGATCCGGGCCGGGGTCGATCCCGATCGACTTATTCGCGTACCCCATCCTGTGAAACTGGGCACTGTACGACCTGCACCATCCTCAACTGCGCGATTCCTCTACCTTGGAAGGCTTGTGCCGGAAAAAGGCGTCGATATTCTAATTCGGGCCGTAGCAGCTGCGGATCAGAAGTTGACAATCGCCGGTGATGGCAGAAGCAGGCAAGACCTTGAAGAACTCGCAGCCGAATTGGGTGCGAACGTAGAGTTCGCTGGAACAATTGAACGGGACCGAGTGGCCGACTTGATGCGGTCGTCACGCGCGCTGATCGTGCCTTCGATATGGCACGAAGTCAGCCCGCTGGTGGTATTCGAGGCGATCGCAAACGACGTACCGGTCATTGCAAGCTCGGTCGGAGGGATGGTAGACCAGCTCGAGGATAATCGCGGATTCTTGGTCCCGCCCGGGGATGCGGAGGCGCTCGCGAATACGCTTTCGGCCGTGGCCTCAGATGAGAGGGGAGCTCAGTCACGGAGCGCGCGGGCAAGGAGATATGCCGGAGACGAATGGACCGAAGAGAAGTGGTCGCAGAATCTAGTGAGGGCTTTTGAGCTAGCTGGGGCGAGCGTATGAGTCCGTTCCGGTTCGTCGGATTTCTTGCGGCGATTGTAGGATTTGCGGGGCTCGTCGTATCTTTAACATTCGGTGATCAGGAGCTGCTGTATACTATATTTCTTCTGGAATCCTTCCTGGTTCCGGTTCTCTACCTTCTTGGAGCGAGGATATATGGCGAGCCTATTGACATAGTTTCTCCGTATGTGCTGCTCCCCGTGACGGTTGGCGTCGTTTTCGGTAGTGCTCCCGCACTACTCGCGGCGGCCGACTTGGAAAGTTCTGCTTATCAAGTGACCTGGGCGCTAACGGTCGGAATGACGGGTTATTATCTGGGGGCCGGGATAATCACAGTCCGTACGACTGGGCGCCTACCAAGGATGAAGGCACGGCGACTCGAGTCATGTCACCTTCGGCCAGGAGTTCTGTACCTGACGTATGGGCTCGGTGTTGTGGCAATGCTTGCCTACTGGGTACGTGCTGGTGGTATCCCTGTATTCGCCGCAGATCTAGAAAACGCAAGACTAACAGCGCTTACCGGTTCGGGAGTGCCTTTCTATATGTCGTTCTTGATGATGGTTGGTTACTGGCTCATGCTTGCGCCGCGTTCACCGGTCTCTTCAGGGACGCGATGGATTCTGTTCATTCTGACAGTGTTATTGCTGGCGAGTACGGGATGGCGAAACACTGTGTTCGCCTTTGTGGTTCTAACTCTGCTAATTCAGCACTATATCAAGCCAATCCGTACCCCCGTTATCTTCGGGGCGGGAGCGGCCGCAGTACTTGGTGCGGTAGCAGTAGGCTTGTATCGTGTGCAGTCTTCCAACCTGACTAATTATGCTACGTACCAACTGGTGGCATCTTCGGACTATTTGGGCGCGACGCGGGTTTATCTGTCAACCTACTTCGACGCATTTGCGCGTAACCTCGCGACTGTATTTGATATCGTCCCGTACAGCATGCCGTACCAGCATGGGAAGTCTTTTATTTGGAATTTCTTGGCGTTGGTTCCTGGAAGTAGCCTTGAACCGTTCGACTTTAAGCTCAAACAAGCGGCTGGACAGGGGTTCGCCGGCGGCGGTCTTCCTCCGACTCTTGTTGGCGAATTCTACGTGAATTTCGGTACCGCGGGAATATTCGTCGGGATGATGGTGATCGGTCTTCTTGCGGCGATATTTCATGCGGTAGCTCGCGGCACTACCAGCTATATCCTGTTAATCGTCGGCCTGATTGGTAGTTATTACATATTCGTCTCTGTGCGGGGAGGAATCGGCAACGTGACGCTCACGGTCACCTGGCTGATTCTATCGACCCTGTTAGTGTCCAGATTCGCGATGCGAAGCGCTATGCATACGACGAGCCCCGAACCGAAGCAGAGCGGGAAGAACCTTCATTCTCCTGTTGCGAGTTGTTGATGGAGACGGGAAACGACACGGATAGCTTTTCAGCTTCCCCCGCTACATCCGCCGAGCAGGACGCGGTGAAACGGACACTTGGCGACGGTACTGGATGCGAAGTGTCGGACGAGCGGGCGCGCACCAGGTCCGTAAGGCCGGCGCTGCAGCGGGCCGCAGTCGTCCTCGATCAGATCGCTTACAGTTGTTCGGGTTTTGCAACGACGATCCTCGCGGCCCGAAGTCTGGCGCTTGACGACTTCGGCATCTTCGTCCTGCTATACACTGCGGTGATTCTGGCCGTGGGTCTTCAACGTGCCTCAGTGGCTGAGCCGCTGATGGTTGTCACTGGTGACCAAACTGCTGGCGTGTCCTTAATTCGACGCGCCTTCTTTACAAGTCTTGCCTTCGGCGTCGTTACCGGAGCCGGGGTTTGCCTCGCCGTAATCAGTGTATTCGACGCCAGTGCGCTCGTTGGCGCCGTGTGCGGACTCAGCGTCTTGGGGCCGTTCGTCCAGGACGGCGTCAGGTATCTGCTTTATGTATCGCGCAGCTCCGTGTGCATGCTGATTTCGGATCTAATAAGCGGAGGCGCACAGATCTCTTTGTTGATCGCTACGACAGCTTTCATTGAGTCCACATACTGGCATGTCATTTGCACATGGGGCTTGGCGGCACTTGCGGGTCCTTGTCTCGTAGGTTGGCTAGTTCTGCGGTCCAGATTTCCTGATGGGGAGAACTCGGTTAGCCGGTATAAAGCGCTGCGAAGACCTTTTGGTGTTGACTATCTTCTGGGCATCTTGTCTCTCCAAAGCACCTTGTACGTAGCCACTGCAGTGTCCGGCGTGGGCGGGGCCGCAGCCTTACGCGGGTCAGATGCGTTGGTAGGGCCAGCCAGGGTTGCGCTGCAGAGTCTGCCGGCTGTGGTGCTGAGGAAGTGGTCGACTTCAGCAGGAGCGCGGTCGCGTCAGCTTCTTCTGGTATCAGGAGTCATCTGCTTTGGCACGGTTGCGTGCGCTTTCGCTGCTGCGTCCTTGCCTGAGCGTATTGGCAGTCGGCTTATGGGGGCGAGCTGGAGTGTGGTCGCACCCGTGCTGCCCTGGGTAGTTCTGTCGTTGGCGCCCATAACCCTGACGGTACTTTGCAGCCTCGCGATGAAGTCCCTGTCCGCGGGGAGAGTGCTAGTCAGGTCGCGGTTGCTCTCGGTACCGGTCACGCTGACTTGTGGCACTGTAGGTGCGGTCATGGGCGGAGCCCAAGGTGCGGCGATTGGCTCTCTTCTCGGATCGTGTATTGCCGCATCCATCTTCTTTCTCTCATTGGCGATGCTCGAACAAACACACAAAGGCGGAATCGCTCATGTATGAGGTGAACCGGACACTGGTCACGGAAGCATATAGTGCTTCAAATATTGGAGATCTCGAATTGGTTAGGCGCAGTGTTGAATACGCCTTGCGTGGTAGTTCCGACGTGCGATGCCTGGCGGTCGACCCTGATTCGTTCACAGGTCACCTTTGCGTTCCTGTGCAGGATCGGCTGTTCCCGAGACTACGGTTGCTAAAGGGTCCTAGGATCGGGAGTGTCTGGACCTTAAGTGTGTGGGCCTTCCAAGTTCTGGTGATGTCGACGATAGCCTGGCTTCCATATGGCGCTAGGCGGAGTGCGAGTGAAGCAGCGTGCAGATTTGGACTAGCGCCGAAGGTTGCGGAAGAGTACTTAAATTCTTCAAGGGTGCTGGCTGTGGGGGGCGGTTACCTAGGCGATCAATATCAAAAAGAAACTGTAATGACGCTATGGACTTGGTGGTGGGCTGGTCGCATGGGCCTAGGCGTCGAAACCATGCCTATAAGCTGCGAGATTGAGTCCCGGAAACTTCGCTTTGTCGCACGTCTTCTAGGTCGTAGGGTGAAGTGGCGGGTTCGTGACTCGGCAAGTCTGTCTTCCCTGAGAAGGTGTGGGATTCCCAGCGAACTGGTACCGGACTTGGCTTTCGCGAACCATAGGGAGTCGTCTCAGCCGCGGGACCTAACTGTCGTAGCTTTGGTAGGTAGCGACTATCTTGGTGGGGAGGCCGTCGCCAGACTAGTCCGTGGAGTCGCGTTGGCGGTTAAAGAGCGAGACCTTCCGACACCGATTTCTATCGTCACGATGCACACTTCCTTATCGGGCACTAGTGTGGGCGGCGACCTCGACGTGGCGAATTTGTTGAAGAATCAGCTAAGTGAATGTGATGTGCCTGATGTTCAGATCAGTTCCCTGACATCCTTCGATGACGTCTGCGTTCTGTGTGAGCGTGCGTCCGTAGTGATATCGGCGCGTATGCACGCTGGCATCGCTGCTCTTTGTGCTGGCGCGCGGGTCGGTATGCTTGCGTACGAGGAGAAGCATTTCTCGCTCATGCGTGATCTTGACTTGGGCGAGTATGTGATCCCGATTACTTCTGAATCCTCAGAAATTTCCGCGCTCGCTGGAAGGTTGGTTAACGCGGACTTCCGGCGGTTTCGCGAATCTGCGTCGCGGTATCGCACGCAGCTTATCGATGCTGAAATCGCATCAGTTTAATTGCAAGCTATTCCCTTAGTTCCTAATGGAGGTTCGGATGGATGTGGAAAGCACTTTTCAGCAGGATGGCGGACGCAGATTTGATTCGCTTCACTCCTTTGCCGACGAGGTACGCGCGGGGTGGTGGATTGTTGTAATAGGCGGGCTTCTAGGCGCTATTGCGGGATGTGTCGTTAGCTTCGCGATGACTCCACTTTACTCATCGAGCGCCACGATGTATGTGACCTCAGGTAGCGACGGAGACAGCCAGTCTGCGTATCAAGGTTCGCTGGCGTCGCAGCAGCGAGTCGCGTCGTATGCGCGCCTCGTAACCTCGGATGCAATTATTGAGGAGGCGTTGCAGTCCGCGCCATTGCCGATTACAGCGGAAGAGGCCAAGGAAGCCATCGTCGCTAGTGCAACGCCCCAGACAGTGTTGTTGTCAATTAAGGCGACCGACGAGGATCCGTTGATCGCAGCGACCCTGGTCAATGCCGTTGCAAAGGCGATGGCGTCATATGTCACCACTCTCGAGACTCCGTCGCTTGGGGGGGAGCCGCTCGCCAAAATGACCGTTGTAACTCCAGGTACTGTCGAGACGGAACCTGTGTCTCCTCGTGTGAAACAGAATGTGTTGATCGGCTTTGTTGTTGGGTTAGCCGCTGCGCTCGTGGTCATCTTGGCCCGGATGAGATTCGGAACCCAGATCCGCAGCAGTGAGGATGTTGAAGCGATCTTTGGGGCGGGCGCCTTGGGTGTTGTTTCTGCGGACGATGCGCTCGTTAACGCTGATATTATTGATTTTCACGGTGGACTAACTGGTACTGCTGAGCAGTACCGTAAGATTCGGACCAATCTTACCTTCGCGAACGTAGATAACTCTGTCCGAACCATTCTGGTATCTAGTCCGTCTCAGAGTGAGGGAAAGACCACCACATCACTGAACCTGGCAGCTTCACTGGCGGACCTCGGCAAGAAGGTTGTTCTCGTTGACGCAGATCTGCGAAGGCCTGCTGTTGCCTCGCGCCTGTCTGGTCTGAACGCGAGTGTAGGCCTCACTGACTATCTGCGCGACGCTGCGAGTGTTGGCGATCTCCTGCAAACGAGTACTGTGCCCGGACTGGACATCCTGACGTCAGGAGCGTTACCGCCTAACCCAGCTGAACTACTCGGGTCACGCCGGATGGGGCAGCTGGTTAGTGAACTGGGAACGTTGTATGACTATGTCATTCTCGACTCACCCCCCGTCCTTCCTGTTACGGATGCGGTCGTGGTGTCTCAGTGGGTGGACGGGGCGATCGTTGTCGTTCGCGCGGAATTGACGCGCAGGGAGGAGCTTGAATCCGCATTGACACAGCTAAGAGCTTCTCGTGTAGCCATATTGGGTGTTGTGCTGAACGGTGTGAGTGTGAATCGGAGGGAAGGCCAGTACAGTTATTATTCTGCGGATGCCAAGCTTCTCTCGAAGAGTGGCCCGTCCAGGTCGTCCGTTTCCTAGGAAGTCCCGAGCTGCTAGCGACGAAACCCGGAGCTGCTGAGGTCGCAAGCTTCGCGGCCATAGCGAAATAGCCCGCCCCCAGGTCTTGGGGGCGGGCTGTAGTCGTGTTTTTTTTCAAATCGGACTCCGCAGTTCGGCTGAGGTGCCCCAAGGTTTAGTTCCTAAGTGGGGGGTGCGAGGGCAGGGGCGGCTGGCTCGCAATGACTTAGGCGTGTGCGGGGCGGCCTCGAACTCTGCTGTGGCTGGTAGTCGATAGTCTCATGGAGGCGTTGCGGGTTGTACCACCAGACCCATTCGCAGGTGACCAACTCGACCTGCTCGACGGACGGTGCGCCAGGGTTGGCCCTCGCGGATCAGCTCGGTCTTGTAGGAAGCGTTGACGCTCTCGGTGATTGCGTTGTCATAGGAGTCGCCGACGGTGCCGACCGAGGGAGTGATACCGAAGCCGATCAGCCGGTCGGTGAAGGTAAGCGAGCCGCTCGGAACAGTGAGACCTGGACAGATCGGTATTCTCCTGCCACGCAGCATGTTGAAACCTGCAGAGGTAGTTGCTCGGTGCGTACGGTCGAGCGACGTGCTAGCTGTACTGACCCGAGAGGTTGGGTACGCGGCTGGCTGGTGGTTGTCCTCCGAGTGCTGTGTGACCGCGGTGGTGATTGTAGTGATGCAGCCAGATCGGGAACTGTGCGCAGCGTTCGGTATCGCTGGTGTAGAGCCGGTCGTAGGCCCATTCGTCGGCCAGGGTGCGGTGAACCCGTTCGACCTTGCCGTTGGTTTGCGGCCGATACGGCCGGGTTCGACGGTGGATGATCGATGGCCCGAATGCGCCGGCGGATACATGCGACTTGTAGCAGGAACCGTTGTCGGTCAATACTTTCCGCACGTCTATACCGCACTCGGCAAACCACTGCTGGGCACGCAGCCAGAACTCAGCGGCGGTCTCTTTGCGTTCATCGGTCAGGATCTCCGAGTACGCCAACCGTGAGTGGGCATCGATGGCGGTGTGCAGGAAGTGATAGCCGCGCACGGGGTTGCGGTACTTGTTCTGCTTCCCGCTGCTCTTGTCGGCTCGGCTGTTACGGCGTCCGGCGGTGCGGCCGAGTTTGCGCCAGCCACCGCCGGCAGGGATCTTGCCAAGTTTCTTGACGTCGACATGCACCAACTCACCCGGGTGATCAGCCGTAATACGGCGGATCACGCGCCCGGTCGGACGGTCCAGCCAGCGCAAACGAGCCAGGCCGTAGCGGGACAGCACCCGGTGCACAGTGGAAGGGTTCAGACCGAGTAGGTAGGCGATTCGGGCTGGTCCCCAGCGGCGTAGGACGCGGACTTTGATGATGCGTCGTTCGGTGCGGGTTGGTGTCCGATTGGGGCTGCAATGCGGGCGGGTGCTGCGATCGACCATCCCGGCCGGCCCGTGTTCGCGGTAGCGGCGGGCCCAGCGTTGGGCGGTGGTCGGGGCGACCTGAAAGCGTTCAGCGGCACGGCGAATCGACCAACCATCCTCCACGACATATCGAGCATGACGTAGGCGACGCAGTTCGGTCAGTGGGGCGTTACGGTGGGACACGAAGACCTCCGAGTGGTGCTTGCCTAGGCAGTTCGCACTTCACTCGGAGGTCTTCGTCATGTCATCCCGCCACGCCGTACCTAACGTCCGTGGTTAGTACAGCTAGCCACGATCATCGAGGTACACGCGTCGGTAACGAATGTGGTGTAGGCAAAGCCATGCCTGGCTGGTGCGTCACTATTTGATGTCGACGACTCACCTCATGCGTGCCGTCGGCTCGGGTGCCGCAGACGAACCGGGCGGACAGCTCGCGGGTGACGTCGACGTAGTTCATGGGATACTCGCGGGCGACGTGGGGTCGGAGCCTTGGACGAGATCACGTCCGGCGAGGTTGGTGGTGACGGCGGCGGCCAGGGTGCCGGCGGGGCGATGGCTGCGGAGACCTCGGTCGGACCGATCCCACCGATTGCCGATCGCGCCGGTGCCGCGTCGCGCTGTGTCGCGTTGCTTCCGTCGGCCATGACCGGCGGCTTGCCTTCGAACTCATCCCACGACGACACGCCGCCACTGGTGGCCGTCCACACAGCCCGCTTCGTCGCGGGGAGGCTCCCACCCGAGGTGCCCGAGGTGCCCGAGGTGCCCGAGGTGCCCGAGGTGCCCGAGGTCTTGCGGGTGCCGGGTCCGTTGACCCGGGGGCCCAGAGCATGACCAGAGCGCCCGACGCGTAGGCGGTGGAGGGCAACAACATCGGGTCATAAGCGCTCGCCGAGTGCCGACTTGGTCGGCACGGTCTGCGTCTCGGCGCATGACCGGACATGTCGAGTTCGGTGTCGACCAGATTGATCCAGCTCTGTGACGCGACTGATGCGTCGTAAACCCCGCCGGGCCGGGGCCTGACGGGGGGGGGAATGATGAGTGCCCCCACCAGGGCTCGAACCTGGGACCTGCGGATTAAAAGTCCGTAGCTCTACCAACTGAGCTATAGGGGCGTACCCCGGCGAGCCGGGGCGTCGATGAGTTTACAGCCTGTTGTGCGGGCCTGAACGGGGCCCTCCAGGCGTGTCGCGAGCTGGTGCCCAAAACGGCCGTTTTCTGCCCCTGACCACACGATTTGTGGTTTGCTCGAAACCTGTCATAAGCTATGCGAGCTCCCAGCGGAGAAGCGAGACCGGCCCCCTTCGTCTAGCGGCCTAGGACGCCGCCCTTTCAAGGCGGTAGCGCGGGTTCGAATCCCGTAGGGGGTACGCCTGGACGAAACTCGGCAACGAGGGTCGGACAGCATAATTTAACAAGGCCCTGTGGCGCAGTTGGTTAGCGCGCCGCCCTGTCACGGCGGAGGTCGCGGGTTCGAGTCCCGTCAGGGTCGCCAAGGTTTCGGTATCCACCGACACCGTCTGGCCAGGTAGCTCAGTTGGTACGAGCGTCCGCCTGAAAAGCGGAAGGTCGTCGGTTCGATCCCGACTCTGGCCACCACGATCAAAAACCTCCCGGTTCACCCGGGAGGTTTTTTCGTGTTCCGGCATCGGGGCCGGGGTGGGTGCCCACGGCGTGGGTCACTGGCCGATGGGGGGCCGGCTGTCGGTGCGGGTTCTCGGTGGTCTATCTGCCCAGTCCGTGATGGAGTCCGGCGACGTCCTCCCGGCTGACGGCGCTGCCTACGGTTGGTCCATCCGGGACGAGCCGCGTGGCCATCCAGCCGTTCTCCAACTATAGTTGTGTTACTCTAACTTTCGTTGGAGAAGGGGTTGGTCATGCAGCTCAACAAGCCGTTCGCCACGGTGACGCCGACCCTGGACGGCGACGTGCTCGCGGTTCTGGCGAGCGCTGATGTCACGTTCACGATCAGCCAGGTCCAGCGCATCCTCGGCACCGCATCAGGCGAAGGCATCCGCAAGGTCCTCAACCGGCTCAGCGCACAGGGCGTGGTGCTGCACGATGAAGTGGGTCGGACCCATACCTACCGCCTCAACACCGAGCATCTCGCGGCCCAGCCGATCATGGCGCTGTCGCGGCTGAACTCGACGTTCCTGCATCGCCTCGAACAGCATCTCACCGAGTGGGAGGGGTCGCTCCGGTACGCCGCGGTGTTCGGGTCGGCGGCGACCGGGCGGATGAGGCTGGACAGCGACATCGACGTGTTCCTGGTGCGCGCCACCGACTCTGAGGACGACGGGTGGGACCAGCGGGTCACCGAGCTCGCTCGTCTGGTCACCGCGTGGACTGGCAACGACGGCCGGATCATCGAGTACACGGAGGACGAGTTGCGCGCCGCGGTCGCCGCCGGTGAGCCTCTGCTCGACGACGTGTCGAAACAGGGCCTGACCGTTGCGGGGACACGGGCCTGGTTCACCGCGCAGCTGCGCCCGGCGAGGAGGTCCTGATGGCGGGACAGCGGAACTGTGACGCCGCGGTCACGGCCGGGCGAATGGCCAAGGCGACCGAGTTCTTCGCGGCCGCCGACCATCTCGGACCGGAGATGCCCAACGCAGCCGGGGACCTCTACGTGGATGCAGGTATCGCAGCCTCGGACGTGATCTGCTGCGTGCGGCTCGGCGTGCACTCCAACACCGGGAACCACAGCGAGGCCGTCGCGTTGCTCAAGCGGGCAGACAGGGGATCCGAGCGGTATCTGAACATCCTCCTCAACCTGAAGAACAAAGCGGCCTACACGCATCAGAACCTCGCCGCCGCGGAGTTGACGAAGATGAGCCGCGCGGCGGAGCACCTGCTCGAGGCAGCCAAGAAGGCCGTGGCCGCCCGCGGGTAGTTCGCTGTTCGTGTCGTGGGCGCGCGGGTGCGGACCCGCATGGCGACGCGGAGAGCTGGGATCTGGCTGGGACGAGGGGAATTGCCGCGCGGTAGGGGTTGTCACCGGTCGGAGCGGATCGCGGTGAGGCGCGCATCGAGCGCCGCGGCCACCGCGTCGAGCTCGCCGTCGAACAGGTCGGCATAGGTGTGGGCGGTCACCGTGATCGACGCGTGCCCCATCGCCACCTGCAGCAGACGCAGATCCGCGCCGGCCGCGCGGGCCAGACTCGCATAGGTGTGGCGCAGATCGTGCACCCGCAGTGCCGGGTAGCCCAGCGCGGTGACCTGCTCACGCCACCGCACCGCGCGCACCCAGTTCTCCCGGCTCAGCCGCGCCCCGCGCGGTGAGGTGACCGCCGGGGCGGTGCGGGCACGTCCACCGATCCGGGCGGCCAGCACCGCCACCACGGACCCCGGGATGGGCACGGTCCGCAGCCCGGCGCGGCTCTTCGGGGTGCCGGTCACCAGTCGCCCGCCGACCTGGGTCATCGACCGCCGCACCGAGATCCGGCGGCGGACCAGATCGACGTCGGCCACGTTCAGCCCGGTCAGCTCACCCCAGCGCAGCCCGGTGTAGGCCAGGATGCGCACGATGTCACCCTGCGCGCCGCACCGCCCGGCGAGCTCGTCGACCTCGGCGTGGGTGAGGTAGAGGTGCTCGGCCGGCACCAGCGGCGGAAACACCGTCACCTCGGCCGGGTTCTTCACCAGCAGACCCTCGAGCACGGCGTGCGCCAGGATCATCCGCAGCAGCGAATGCCGCCACCTTTTGGTGCGCGGCGCACAGTCCATCGCGTTCACCCACGTCTGGATCGACGCCCGGTCCACCCGGGTCACCGGCCACGCCCCGAACTGCGGCTGCACGTACAGCCGCCAGTTGTCCTCGAAACCCCGCCGGACCTTCGGGGTCACGTCCTGGCGGGTGGCCAGCCAGGACGCATAGACCGCGGCGACGGTGAACGCGTCGCCGCGATGCGGGTCGAACACCACACCCCGGTTGCGGGCGGCGATCACCTCGGCCTCGAAGGCCTGCGCCTCGCGCCGCGTGCCGAACGTCTTGCTCCGGGTCCGCCGGTCGGGCAGCCGCCACTGCACCCGCCAGCGCAGCTCACCCGACCCCGTCCGGTACTTGGTGATGCTCATCGGCGCCGACGAGCTCGTCGCAGCCGGTGCGGCCGCGGGGGTGTCGTCGCCGGTGCGCCGACAGTGTCCACGGCGGTGCCTCCCTCGGGGTCGGATGCGGGGTCGGGGGGTCGGGGGCACACCTCGCCCGCGGCGGGTGCGGCAGTGCCCGGCCCGTCGACGTCGTCGACAATGAGACGCGCCCGGCGGCCGTCCGGTTCCCATCACCGGAAGGCGGCACCCCGGCCGGGGAGGGATCTCCCACGGACGCCGCCTCGTACACGGCACAGACCCGTCGCCGTTTTTCACCGGCCGGAAGGTCCGGGTGGCCACATACTTCTCTGCATGAGAAATCGCGCCACGTCGGTGCTCATCCGCAGCGTCTACGGGACCGCGGCCGTCGAGTGGTTCCTGATCCTGGCGATCGGCACGATCCTCATCACCCGGCTGTACCTGCACCTGACCGGCTACCCGCAGATCGGTGGCGGCACCCTGCACATCGCCCACGCCCTGTGGGGTGGTGCGCTGATGATGCTGGCGCTGATCACCGGCTGGCTGTTCCTGGGCGCCACCGCGCGGGTGACGGCGGTGGTGTTGGGCGGCATCGGTTTCGGGCTGTTCCTCGACGAGGTCGGCAAGTTCGTCACTCGCGACAACGACTACTTCTACGGGCCGTCGGCGGAGATCATGTACGTCCTCGTCGTGCTGGTGTTGCTGATCAGCCGCATCGTCCGCGACTTCACCCCGCCGACCGGTGCCGAAGCCCTCGCCAACGCGGCCTCGATCGCCGCCGACGGCGTCGCCCACGGCCTGCCGGAGCGTCGTCGGCGACAGGCCGAGGAATTCCTCGAGATGGCCGCCGCCAAGGGCTTCGACGCCGCCACCGTCGACCAGGTGCGCGGCCTGCTCGACTCGAGCAAGGGCACACCGGACCGGCTGATGATCCTGCGGGACCGGGCCGTCGGCCTGATCCCCGACTTCTTCCGCAGTCCGCGCTGGGTGCCGGTCGTCGGCTGGAGCCTGGTGGCCTTCTCCACGGTCACCGTCGTCATCGGCGCGCTCAGCTTCGTGTTCACCAAGGACCGCTTCGACGACATCGACATCTACATCGAACTCGCCGACAACCGCATCGCCACCTGGATTCTGTTCCTCAGCGGCATCGCGACGCTGGCGCTGGCGTTGCCCGCCATGCTGGCCCGCCGGCGGGGGATGGCCGGGATCTGGCCGCTGCGCACCCTGCGCATCGCGTCGCTGGTGTTCATGCTGAGCAACGCCCTCGTCGACTTCGCGCTCGAAGGCTTCGGCGCGGTGCTCAACCTCGGCATCGGCCTATTCGCACTCAGTGTGGTCAGCTATCACCTCGGGCAGGCGGTCACGGCGTCGGACGGGAAACGTGATCAACTGAGGGTGTGACTCACCTCGAACGGGCCGTGGCGGCCGAGCGCGTCGAACGGTTCGCACCCCGCAGGGTCGACGTCCCGGGCGCGCGGCCGGCATCCGTGGTGCTGACGGTGGCCGAGAAAGACGGCAGGCAGGGGATCTGGCTGTGCAAACGGCCCCCGACCATGCGGCGCCACGCCGCCCAGTTCGCGCTGCCCGGCGGCCGGCTGGACCCGGGGGAGGACCACATCACCGCGGGACTGCGCGAGCTCGACGAGGAACTCGGGGTGCAGCTGCCGCCCAGCTCGGTGCTGGGCACCCTCGACGACTACCCGACGCGCTCGGGCTTCGTGATCACCCCCATCGTCTGCTGGGCCGAGGACTACCAGGAGCCCACGCCGAACCCCGCCGAGGTGGCGCAGCTGTTCTTCGTGACGTTCGCGGAACTCGCCGTGCAGCCCCGGTTCCTGACGATCCCGCAGTCGGAGCGCCCGGTGATCCAGCTGCCCATCGTCGAGGCGCTGGTGCACGCGCCCACCGCGGCGGTGATCTACCAGTTCGCCGAAGTCGTGCTGCGCGACCGCCACACCCGCGTCGACGAGTTCGAGCAGCCGGTATTCGCCTGGAAATAGACCCCTTCTGGGCCTTGTGACCGAATCGTACGGTCGTCCCACCGGATTGTGTCGTTCTCAGATACGTTCTGCGACAAGAATTTCCACCGATCAGACGACACGGATTCGGCTGGCGGGTCACTCGCCGGTTGGGCATGATTGCGGGCGTGACAGATGCCAACTCGTCGAACGCGGCGAACCCGCCCGTCGACGGCCGCTCACCGGACCGGGCTCCGGTACCGAGTGCGACGCCGCAACCGCCGGCGACCGAGCCGGCGAAGGTCGTGTACCGCTACGAGTACAACGACCCCTACGCGCCGATGTCCACGCGCAAGCAGGTGCTGCTGGGCTGCGCGATCTCGCTCGTCGTGATCGCCTTCATGGTGGCCGCGCTTCTCATCGGGCGCGGATAGTCCGGTCACAGTGCCGAGACCGGGGGCCGGGATCAGCTCCGGTGACTCACCGTTGACGTCCTAGGTGGGCACGACGCCGCGCCTCACGCGGTCAGGATCATGGGCGGTAGCGGTCGACCATGCCCGTCAGCCACTCGACACCCACGGGGTTGGCGCTGTGCACCCGCACGACCTCGGGCCATACCTCGTGCTCGCACATCCACAACACCACCGGACGCGTCGTGTCGTCGGCCCCCGAGGTCGTGATCGAGAGACGGCTCCGTCACGGCATGGTCGGTCAGCATGCCGATCGCCTCCGCGCTCGTCTTCGCCCACGCCCAACCGTCGGGAGGCGTGCGCAGATCATCGACCCACAGCTTCATGGCGGTCCATCCTCTCAGATGGCTGGTGCCGGCCGCTCGGCGTCGCGCGAGTGAGAGCCATCGACCCCGCCGGCGGTGGACGCTGCGCAAAATGGGGGCCGCAAACTCGACTTCCGCCATCGGGTGATGTGTCTCACACGAGAAAGTCGGCCCCGGGGAAAACCGGACCGAGGGCCGTTTACAGTGGCGATGGGTCGACCAGGCCCACGCGAACCAACCACCTCGCTCGTCTGGAAGGACGCAATCATGACCGCAGCCACCACCGTCAAGGCCCCGATCCCCGCCGGCACCTGGAACATCGACGCCGTCCACTCGGCCGTCGGTTTCTCCGTCAAGCACCTCATGGTCAGCAAGGTGCGCGGCACCTTCGACACCTTCTCCGGCACCATCACCGTCGCCGAGGACGGCACCCCGGCCGTGCAGGCCGAGATCGACGTGACCTCGATCAACACCAACAACGAGCAGCGCGACGGCCACATCAAGTCGGCCGACTTCTTCGACGCCGAGCAGTTCCCCACGGCCACCTTCGTCTCCACCGGCGTGCGCGCCAAGGGCGACGACTACATCCTCGACGGCGACTTCACCCTCAAGGGCGTCACCAAGCCGGTCAGCCTCGAGCTCGAGTACAACGGCACCAACCCGGGCATGGGCCAGGGCGTCGTCGCCGGATTCGACGCCAAGACCGTCATCAACCGCAAGGACTTCGGCATCGACATCGAGATGCCCCTCGAAGGTGGCGGCGTCGTCGTCGGCGACAAGATCACCATCACCCTCGAGATCGAGGCTCTCCAGGCCTGATCTCCCGCACACCCCCGACCGGACTCGACACCCCTGAGTCCGGACGGTGCACGGACCGGCATCCACGCATCCCCCGCGTGGGTGCCGGTCTGTTCTCACCCGCCCGGTCGACAAGGGACTTTTGATGTGTCCTCGGTTACACCCGCTTCGGTAGGCTGCCAGTATCGCCTTCAGGCAGGAGAAGCCCATGGGACGCAGGCGCCGCACCCGCCGTGGCGTGCCGTGGACGCGACTGAGACACCGCACCTCCGGGATGCTGTGGGGACTGCCCACGGTTCCGAGCCCCAAGACGTGGGCTCGCGTCGGCCCGGAGATGCGGGCCCGCATCGCCCGCCACGCGACCGTCACGGCGATGACCGGTGTCGTCGCCAGTAACGCGCTGATCGGCGTCGAGACCTTCCTCCTCGTCCAGCTGGCCTTCAACGGCGGGCAACTCACCTTCGCCGAAACGCTCGGCGCCCCCAACTTCCCGGCCGTCGTCGGCGCGATCATCACCGGCCTGCTGGTCAACCTGCTGCTCGGACTGCTGGTCTTCCGACCCCAGCTGCACTGGTTCATCAGCTGCCGGCCCGCCGACCATGCGCGTCGACGCTCGGTGCAACGAATACCCGGATTCCAGCTGCTCGTCACCGTGGTCGCGTGGTTCGGCGCCGCGCTGTTCTATGTGCTCGTCGCCGACGACCTCACCGTCGCGACCGTCGCCGGCGTCGCGGTGGCGTTCAGCCTCGCCGGCATGTCGAGTGCCTGCCTGACCTATCTGTTCGTCGAACGCGCCGCCCGACCGCTGGCCATCGTCGTCCTCGAGGACTTCCCGGCCAACCACGTCATGAACGGCGTCCGGATCCGGCTGCTCGCGGTGTGGGCGGTGAGTTCGGCGGTGCCGATGATCGGGCTGCTGACCGTCAACGCCGGCCGCTTCACCGGGATGCTGCCCGAGGTCTACGGCGCCGTCGACTGGACCACCGTCGTGCTCACCATCGTCGGACTCCTCGCCGGGGCCCGCGTCATCGTCCTGGTCGGACAGGCCATCACCGACCCGCTGACCGAGATGCGCCAAGCCGTCCACCGCGTCGACCACGGCGACTACAACGCCCGCGTCCCCGTCTACGACTCGTCGGAACTCGGTGTGCTGCAACACGGATTCAACGTGATGGTGCAGGGACTCGCCGAACGCGACCGGATGCGGGAGATCTTCGCCCGCCACGTCGGCGACACCGTCGCCGAACTCGCCATCAGCGACGGCGTCGGCATGCATGGCACCAACACCGAGGTGGGCGTCCTGTTCGTCGACATCGTCGGCTCGACGCGGCTGTCCCAGGACCGTAGTCCCGACGACGTCGCCGAACTGCTCAACGCGTTCTTCAGCATCGTCTTCGACGTCGTCGACCAGCACTCCGGCTTCGTCAACAAATTCGAGGGCGACGCCGCGCTCGCCGTCTTCGGGGCGCCCGTCGAACTCGACGACCCGGCCGGGCACGCGCTCGCCGCCGCCCGCGACCTCGCCGACCGCCTCGCCAAGAGCCTCGACATCCGGTGGGGGATCGGCGTCTCCTTCGGCGAGGTCTTCGCCGGCAACATCGGCGCCGAACGACGCTACGAATACACCGTCATCGGCGACCCGGTGAACGAATCCGCCCGCCTGTCCGACATGGCCAAGACCGGTCGCGTCCCCGCCCTGGCCAGCGGCGCCGCCCTCGACGCGGCCGGCGCGGAAGCCGACGAATGGGAACTCCTCGGCAGCCGCATCATGCGCGGCCGAACCCAGCCCACCGAGTTCTACGCCCCCACCGACCTCGTCGAACGACTCGGCTCGTCGCGCAACCTGATCGCCGAACTGCTTCGCCCGGCACGACGCATCGTCGGCGCCAGTCCACTGCGGCTGACGACGTTCTTCGGCGGGTGAGCACCGGAACGTCGGGACTGTCTGCTCGAGATGACTCGCCGTGTTCTGTTGGTTGAGCCGGTAGTGAGCGAAGCGAGTCACCGCGTCCTGCGGGTCGAGCGGAGCGAGCCACCGCGTCCTGCGGGTTGAGCCGGTAGCGAGCGAAGCGAGCCACGCGTCCTGCAGGTTGAGCCGGTAGCGAGCGAAGCGAGCCACCGCGTCGAAACCCCCCGGTCGCTCGAGACGGATCGTTGACGCCGTCCTACGTCGTCAATAGCGTGGGCCGCAGGATCGCGGTGACGACGCCGGGGCCACACACCACCCAGGGGGTTGCGATGAACGATTGGACGTCAGCGAACATTCCGGATCAGACAGGCCGCACCGTCGTGGTGACCGGCGCCAACAGCGGCCTCGGGGCCGAGACGGCCAAAGCGCTCGTCGCCGCCGGCGCGCACGTCATCCTGGCCTGCCGCAACACCACCAAGGCCGACGCCGTCGCGTCGAAGCTGGGACCCAACGCGACGGTCGCCGAACTCGACCTCGCCGACCTCGCCTCGGTCCGCTCCTTCGCATCGAGCTTCACCGGCGCCGACGTCCTCATCAACAACGCCGGACTCATGGCCGTACCGCTGCGGCGCACCGCCGACGGCTTCGAGATGCAGATCGGCACCAACCACCTCGGTCACTTCGCCCTCACCGCGCTGCTGCTGCCGAAGATCACCGACCGCGTCGTCACCGTGTCGTCGGGCGTGCACCAGATCGGGAGGATCCAACTCGACGACCTGAACTGGGAACAGCGCCGCTACCGCCGCTGGCAGGCCTACGGCGACTCCAAACTGGCCAATCTCATGTTCGGGCTCGAGCTCGCCAAACGACTCAAGGACGCCGGCTCGTCGAAGCAGTCGTTCATCGCCCACCCCGGTTATGCCGCAACGGAATTGCAGGGCCGCAGCGAGAACTTCACCGACGTCGTGGCGAAGCTGGGCAACAAGCTGCCGATCGCGCAGTCCGCCGCCGACGGGGCGTTGCCGCAGCTGTACGCCGCCACCATGTCGGGACTCGAATCCGGCACGTACTTCGGTCCGACCAAATTCTTCGGCCTCCACGGCGCGCCCGGACGGAACAAGTACAAGAAGGTCGCCGACGACGAGTCGTTCCGTGCGCGGCTCTGGGCCGAATCCGAACGTCTCACCGGGGAGAAGTTCGACGTGTCGGCGGGGTGAGTGCCGCAGCTCCTCACATACAGTGCGGGCTCAGTGCTGGAAACCAGCACTCAGCCCGCATTGTGCTACGTCCCCGGTCGAGGGATCACTCGACCGAGAACGCGATGCTGTTCGATGCGCCCGAGATCAGGTCGGTGACGCGGATGGTGAAGTTGCCGCCGCCCTTGAAGAAGTAGGACTTCACCGCGGTGCAGTCCTGCGTCTTGTACAGCGCCGCTTCCTTGGGCACCTTCGGTCCGGCGAGGCGGACCTCCATGCGGCACTCGTTGCCGTCGACGATGGGGCCGGAGGCGATGATCGAGTTCCAGCGCACGCCGAGGCGTGAGTTCTTCGCGAAGGTGCCCGGCGTCGTCTCCTTGGCGCCCTTCGGGTTGTAGGCCCAGACGTTGATCGACTTCACGCCGTTCGGCGCGCCCGCGCGGCCGAGCTTGCCGTAGTGGGTGACCTTGTCGCCCGACGACCCCAGCGCGGCGCTTCCGGAGTCCAGGCTGCCGCTGGCGCTGCCGAACAGGTCGTCGACCGGGTTGGCCGTCGCCGGGGCGATCGGGATCAGCATGGCGGCAGCAACCAACAAACCGGCGACACCGGAGCGCTTCATCGAGTTTCCCCCTCGTGATTTATAACGAAACGATTTAAGCATCGTCGCCGCAACTGTGCTGTGTCCCACTTCACACCCCGGGGCGCGGGTGTTCTCTGGGGGCAACAGGCCGATCGCGCAGCGAGCGATACGGCGGCCGAGGGGCGGACCGTCCGACGATGTGAGTGGCGGGTCGCGGACGAGTAGAGTTCCGCGGGTTCACCACCCCGATACAGAGGAGTCCGCGGTGCGGAAGTCCGCGCAGACCGCCCCCGACGCGGTGTCACCGGCCACCATCTCGCCGGCCGACCGCCAGTCCGTCCTGCTGACGCTGCGCTCACCGAGTCGGCTGCGCACCGAGGTCCTCGCCGGACTCGTCGTCGCGCTGGCCCTGATCCCCGAGGCGATCTCGTTCTCGATCATCGCCGGCGTCGACCCGCGGGTCGGCCTGTTCGCGTCGTTCACGATGGCGGTGACCATCGCGATCGTCGGCGGACGACCCGCGATGATCTCGGCCGCGACCGGTGCGGTCGCGCTGGTCGTCGCACCGCTCGTCGAGAGTCACGGCCTGCAGTACCTGATCGCCGCGGTGCTGCTCGGGGGCATCTTCCAGGTCCTGCTGGGTGCGCTCGGGGTCGCCAAGCTGATGCGATTCATCCCGCGCAGTGTGATGGTCGGCTTCGTCAACGCGCTGGCCATCCTCATCTTCTCCGCGCAGGTGCCGCATCTGCTGGGCGTGCCGTGGCTGGTGTACCCGATGGTGACCGCCGGTATCGCGATCATCGTCTGGTTCCCGCGCCTGACGACCGTGGTGCCGGCGCCGCTGGTCGCCATCGTGCTGCTGACCGGGGTGACCCTGATCGCGAGCCTGAACGTGCCGAATGTCGGTGACGAGGGCGAACTCCCGGACAGCCTGCCGACGCTGCTGGTGCCCGACGTGCCGTTCACCTGGGAGACCTTCACCGTCATCGCGCCGTACGCGCTCGCCATCGCCGTCGTCGGTCTCCTCGAGTCGCTGATGACCGCGAAACTCGTCGACGACATCACCGACACCCACTCCAACAAGTCCCGCGAAGCCGTCGGGCAGGGAGTCGCCAATCTGGTCACCGGCCTCTTCGGCGGCATGGGCGGCTGCGCGATGATCGGCCAGACGATGATCAACGTCAAGGAATCCCGTGCGCGCACGCGCATCTCGACGTTCCTGGCCGGCGTCTTCCTGCTGATACTCGTTGTGGGACTGGGCGATGTGGTCGCCAAGATCCCGATGGCCGCGCTGGTCGCGGTGATGATCATGGTGTCGGTCGGCACCTTCGACTGGCACAGCATCAACCCGAAGACGTTGCGCCGCATGCCGAAGTCGGAAACCGTCGTGATGCTGGCGACGGTCGCGGTGACGGTCGCGACGTCGAATCTGGCGTACGGCGTCGTCGTCGGCGTGCTGACCGCGTCGGTGCTGTTCGCGCGTCGCGTCGCGCATATGACGGAGGTGGTCGAGGTCGCCGGACCTGACGCCAACACGCGCGTGTACAAGGTCCGGGGCGAACTGTTCTTCGCCTCGAGCAACGACCTCGTCTACCAGTTCGACTACACCGCCGGCGAATCCAACGTCGTCATCGACCTCAGCGACTCGCACGTCTGGGACGCGTCGTCGGTGGCGACCCTCGACGCGATCACCACCAAGTACGAGGCCAAGGGCAAGGACGTCACGATCGTCGGGCTCAACGACGCCAGCGCCGAACGGCACGGCCGGTTGAGCGGGCACCTCGGCGGGGAGTAGCGCGGTGTCGTGCCGGTTCCTACTGCTGGGCTGAGCCGGTACCGAGCGCAGCGAGGCACCGCGTCGAAGCCACCCGCAAGCCGACATCGAACCCGCTGGGGATCGAGCTACTACCTGTGGATACGACAGTGCCGCAGGCCTCGCCATCGTCCACAGTCGATCCATGTCCGGCTTCGTCTACATCCTCGAGTGCGCCGACGGCAGTCTGTATGTCGGCAGCACGCGCAACGTCGAGCACCGCGTCAACCAGCACATGAGTGGGAAAGGTTCGAGGTACACGCGCTCACGGCTTCCTGTTCGTCTCGTCTATCAAAGAGAGTTCCCGCATATCGGTGAGGCGCATGCGGCCGAACGCCGCCTGCACGGTTGGTCGCGTGCAAAGCGTCGTGCGCTCGTCGAAGGGAGAATGGATCTGCTGCCCGGCCTTGCGATGAAGGGTGGGCAGCGGAGGCTCGTGATCGACCCATGAGGGTGGCGGTGCGGGGGCTTCGACGCGGTGCCTCGCTGCGCTCGGTACCGGCTCAGCCGGCGGTGGGCAGCCGTCAGCCGGCGGGCATCGGGGCAACGATTGAACCCCAATGCTCGAACGTGCGTTCGATCCGGGTGTATGGTGGCGACATGTCCATCGGCATCCAGGGCTCGTTGTTCGCCGAGGTCGCCGCAGAAACGGCGCTCGGCGACCTGTCGACTTCGATGACGCGGCGTCCACTCACCGACGGTGCGTGGGTGGACCTGTGCCCGGGGTGGATCGGCGGGCCGGACGAACTCTTCGACCGCCTCCGCGAGAACGTCCCCTGGCGGGCCGAACGGCGTCAGATGTACGACCGTGTCGTCGACGTCCCGCGGCTGGTCTCGATCTACCAGAAGGACGATCCGTTTCCCGACGGGCTGATCACCGACATGCGGGCCGCGTTGAGCCGCCACTACCGGGACGAGCTGCCCGAGGGGTTCGCGACCGCCGGCATCAGCCTCTACCGCGACGGCAACGACTCGGTCGCCTGGCACGGTGACCGCATCGGCCGGGCGTCGACCCACGACACGATGGTGGCGATCGTCTCCTTGGGAGCCCCGCGCCCACTGATGCTGCGCCCGCGAGGCGGTGGCAAGTCGCTGAAGTTCACCCTGTCGTCGGGCGACCTGCTGGTCATGGGCGGCAGCTGCCAGCGCACCTGGGAACACGCGGTACCCAAGGTGCGCGGCGTCGGCGCCCGGATCAGCATCCAGCTGCGGCCGCCCGGGGTGTGGTGAGCGAGCCAGTCCTGGGCGTCGAGCGGTGGTCGGGTGGTTGCTCGTTTCGACGCGGTGGCTCGCTGGCGCTCGCTACCGGCTCAACGAGCGGGGGTGGTGGCTCGCTGGCGCTCGCTACCGGCTCAACGAGCGGGGGTGGTCGCTCGTTTCGACGCGGTGGCTCGCTGGCGCTCGCTACCGGCTCAACGAGCGGGGGTGGTCGCTCGTTTCGACGCGGTGGCTCGCTGGCGCTCGCTACCGGCTCAACGAGCGGGGGGCGGTGGCTCGCTACCGGCTCGACGAGCGGGGTCGCGAGCTCAGCCGGCGTTCGAGATCGGCGTGATCGGCAACCGCAGGGCGGCGGGTGCGTACTCGGGGACCGTGGGACGGACCGGCGGCACCGGGGCGACCGGCTCATACGACGCACCGAGCTCCGGCCGCGGATCGGCCTCACCGGCGTTGGGCCACATGGCGAGTGCGCGTTCGGCCTGCGCGGTGATCGTCAGCGACGGATTCACGCCGAGGTTCGCAGACACCGTCGAACCGTCGACGATGTGCAGGCCCGGGTGGTTGAACACACGGTGATACGGGTCCACGACGCCGTCGGCGGCGGACCGTCCGATCGAGCAACCGCCCAGGAAATGCGCGGTCATCGGGATGTTCAGCCAGTCGACGATGGAACCGCCGGCGTCGCCGTCGATCTCGTCGGCCATCTTGCGGACCGCCTCGTGGCCGACGGGGATCCAGGTCGGCGGGGGCTCGCCGGCACCCTGCTTGCTGCGCAACATCGGTCCGAAACGTCCTCGGCGGGCGAACAATTCGAGGGAGTTGTCGGCGGTCTGCATCACCAGCGCGATGATCGTGCGTTCCGACCATCGTCGCACCGACAGGCCCCGCAACGTGACGAGCGGGTGCTTGATCATCTCGACCAGAGCCGCCAGCGGACGAGGCAGACGGCTGTCGCCATCGATCAGCATCGCCTGCAACAGTCCGATCAGGTTGCTGCCCTTGCCATAACGCACCGGCTCGATGGGCGTGTTCGTTCGGGTGGAACGACGACGTGATCGCCACACCCTCGGTGTAGTCGACCTTCAGGTCGGTGGCGGTCGCGGCCAGGACGGCCTCGGAGTTGGTGCGGACCACCTTGCCCAGACGCGACGACAGCCCGGGAAGGGTTCCGCTCTGCTGCATGTCCAGCAGAAGCTTGTTGGTGCCGTAGGTGCCGGCGGCGAAGACGACGTGGTCGGCGGTGAACGACCGGCGACCACGACGCGACCGGCGTCGACCCGTCCGATGCGCCCCGACCGTGTGCCCGCCTCCGGAACGCGGGCGGACGGTGTCGACGGTGGTCAGCGGAATGACCGTCGCTCCCGCCTGCTCGGCGAGATACAGGTAGTTCTTGACCAGCGTGTTCTTCGCGCCGACCGGGCAGCCGGTCATGCAGGCGCCGCAGTCGGTGCAGCCGGTACGGGCCGGGCCGGCACCGCCGAAGTACGGGTCCTCGACGGTCTTGCCCGGCTCACCGAAGAAGACGCCGACAGGGGTGTGGACGAACGTGTCGCCGACGCCCATGTCCTCGGCGACCTTGCGGATCACCCGGTCGGCCGGCGTGACCTTCGGGTAGGTGGTCACGCCGAGCATGCGTGACGCCTGGTCGTAGTAGGGGTCGAGTTCGGCGGCCCAGTCGGTGATCCGGCCCCAGTGCGGGTCGTCGAAGAAGGCGGGGAGCGGCCGGTAGAGCGTGTTCGCGTAGTTGAGCGAGCCTCCGCCCACACCCGCACCGGCCATGACCAGCACGTCGCGCAGGAGATGCATGCGCTGCACGCCGAACATACCGAGTGCCGGTGCCCACACGTAATCCCGGAGGCGCCAACTGGTCTTGGGGAGGTCGGCGTCGGTGAAACGACGACCCGACTCGATGACCGCGACGCGATAACCCTTCTCCGTCAACCGGAGTGCGGCCACCGAACCGCCGAAACCGGAACCGATGACGATGGCGTCGTAGTGGTCGACGTCATGACGAACGGCGTCACGAACACGGGAGCGGGTCACTGGGCGAGGGTCCTCTCGGGATCGGTGTCGATTGCGGTGGTCTCAACGGCTTCGGCGACGGCCGGGACGGCGTCGTCGAAGCGGTGGTCGGCGGCCTCGAAGGATGCCATCTGCCGACGGAAGTCACTGGTGAACTTGGGCCACATCACCGAGTTGCGTCCGGTGGAGTCGAGGTACCAGCTCGAGCAACCGCCCGAATTCCACACCGTGCGTTCGAGTTCGGGGTCCAGGTCGGCGTTGTAGGAGTCCTGCGCGGCCTGGGTGACCTCGAAGGTCGAGTGTCCGGACCGGGTGACCTCGGCGATCGTCTTCGACATGTAGTACGCCTGTGGTTCGAGCATCAGCACGATCGAGCTGTGGCCCAGGTTGGTGTTGGGGCCGTACAGGAAGAACAGATTCGGGAAGCCGTGGACCTCGACGCCGCGGTATGCGCGCGGCGAGCCCTGCCACGTCTCCGCCAGGGTGCGTCCGTCGCGCCCGGTGACGACCTTCGCGATGGGCGGTTCGGTGGGGGTGAATCCGGTGGCGAAGATGACGGTGTCGACCTCGTGCTCGCGGCCCTGATCGTCGACGGCGCCGTTCGCGGTGAGGCGGGTGATGGCGCCGGTCACGGTGGCGTTGTCCCGCTGCAGGGCGGGGAACCACTTGTTGGTCAACAGCATCCGCTTGCAGCCGATGGTGTAGTCGGGGGTGAGGCGCTTGCGCAGGGCACGGTCGCGGACCTGAACGCGGAGCTGTGCCAGGGCAAGGGTTTTCGCGATCGGCAGCAGCTTGGGGTTGCGCGCCATCATCAGCACGTAGGCCTCGCGGTAGGCCCACACCATGCGTCGGACCAGGCGATGGACGCCGGGGACGCGCTTGTAGACGGCGCGTTCCATCGGGCCGATGTTGCGGTCGAGGCGTGGCACGACCCAGGCGGGGGTGCGCTGGAAGACGGTGAGATGTCCGACGGCGTCGACGATCTCGGGCACGATCTGGATCGCCGACGCGCCGGTGCCGACGATCGCGACCTTACGTCCGCGCAGGTCGTGGGTGTGGTCCCAGTGGGCGGAGTGGAACATCGTGCCGGTGAACCCGTCGGCGCCCGGCACCTCGGGTAGTCCCGGCTCGGACAGCGCGCCCGGCGCGGCGACGAGGAAGCGGGTGCGGATCCGGCCGGTGGTCGTGTCGACGACCCACTCCTGCGCGGCACCGTCCCAGCGGGCCGCGGTCAGCGCGCAGTCGTAGCGGATCTGGTCCTCGTAATCGGCGGCGACGGAACGCAAATAGTTGTGGATCTCGTGGCGTCGACCGTAGGTGTGCGACCAGTCCGGGTTCGGGGCGAACGACAGCGAGTACAGCGAGGTCGGGACGTCGCAGGCGGCACCCGGGTAGTCGTTCTCGCGCCAGACCCCGCCGGCGCCGCCGGCGCGCTCGATGGCGAGCGTCTGCAGCCCGGGATGGTCCTTGCGCAGCCGGTGAAGTGCGGCGAGGCCGCCGAATCCGACGCCGACGACGAGAACGTCGACGCGTTCGGGGAGCGAACTGAGTTCAGTCATGGGTCAACAGGTCCTTCCAGACGGGCAGAAGACGGTCGAGGTAGTCGCGGTCGGCGGCGGGGGATCGCAGGATGCGCGACACCGCGAGGCCGCGTGCGAGTTCGATGGACAGTTCGAGTTCCTGCGGGGTGTACCGGTCGCCGAACAGCTCGGCGCAACCCACGGCGAGGGCGTCGGAGACCCGCTGTTCGAGCGGGATGAGGGCGGTGCGCAGGCCGACGTCACAGCGGGCGGCCACCCAGAGCTCCAGGGCGGCGTCGAACAGCGGTCCGCTGAACGCCTCGATCAGGACTTCGAGTCCCTCCTCACCCGTACGCGGGCGGGACAGGACCTCCTCGAGACGACGGTCGACGAGGTGTGCGACGGCCGCGACCACCAGCGATTCCCGGGTGGGGAAGTGGTGCAGCAGTGCGCCGCGGGAGACGCCTGCGCGCCGGTTGACCTCCTGGGTGGTGGTGGCCGCGTAGCCGACCTCGACCAGCGCTTCGACCGCGGCGTCGAGGACCCGGGTGCGGGTCGCCGCGGTGCGTTCGGCCTGGGTTCGCCGACGCGGAGTGCTGGTGGGCTCGGTCACAGTGGTGAGCGTAACACACAAACAGTCCGGACTGCTTGTAAGTGGGGTGGGGGGTTTCGACGCGGCGCCTCGCTGCGCTCGGTGCCGGCTCAACCGGCGGAGGGGGCGGGTGTCTCGCGTCGTGAGGTGCCGGTTCAACCGGCGGAGGGGGTTTCGACGCGGCGCCTCGCTGCGCTCGGTGCCGGCTCAACCGGCGGAGGGGGCGGTGCCGGCTCAACCGGCGGAGGGGGTTTCGACGCAGCGCCTCGCTGCGCTCGGTGCCGGCTCAACCGGCGGAGGGGGCGGTGCCGGCTCAACCGGCGGAGGGGGCGGTGCCGGCTCAACCGGCGCAGGCAGCGAAAAGTCTAGTGATAAATAACTGATTCTCAGATATAGTTGTCAGGAGTTCGCGACCGGACGGTCACCGTCCCCCTGAGCTCGGGCCGGGAGTCGGTATGTGTGCCCGACTCCCGGCCCGATACCCCGGTCTCAGGCCGAGGCCGGCGAACTGTGCACGAATCGGGTGCGGATCGCCTCGAGGTCGGCGTCGTCGAGTTCGAGGCCGCGGGTCAGGTAACCGTCGAGACCGCCGTAGGAGTCGTCGGCCGCTTCGTACGCGACATCGAGATACCTGCTGTCGCAGGAGAAGGCGGGCTCGTAGGCGGGCACACGTTCGGAGCCGAGGTTCTCGAGGATCGAATCCAGGGTGGCCTGTCTGCTGGTGACCGCATAGGTGTCGGTCAGCAGGTAGTCCTCCAGCATCACCTCGCGGTCGACGCCGGCGATGTGGTGGAGGAGTACGGCGGCCCAGCCGGTCCGGTCTTTGCCGGCGGCGCAATGGAACAGCTGGGGGCCGTCGGTACGCGCGATCGTCCGCAGCAGGCTGGCGAAGCCCGCCCGGCAGGCCGGGTCCGTCACGAAGGTCTGATAGTTCACCAGCATCGCCTGGTAGGTCTGTGCCGCGGTCATCAGCGAGGAGACCTCGGACTCGGGGATGCCGGGAACCGGGTGGTGGTGCCACCGGGCGCCGCGGATCTCGACGTTCGGATGCCTGGCGACCTCGTTGGGTTGGCGCAGATCGTGGATGGCGGTCAGGCCGAACGTGGCCATGGTGGCCAGATCGTCGGCGTCGAGTTCGAGGCGGTTGGAACGGAACAGGACCCCGCGCCGTAACCGGCCACCGGCCGCGGCGTAGCCGTCGCCGGTCCCCGCGAGGTCGCGGAAGTTGTCGGCGGAGAGCAGCCGGGGGAGTGCGGCGACGGCTTCGGGTGTCGGAGTTGCCTGGTGCGTCGTCGGTGTGAACCGTCCTTCGTCTGGGGGTCGAGGTCGTCCGCGAGAACGCCGGCGAGTTCTGTCCACTGGGACAGGGGTGCATCGCTGGAATCGCTGAGTACGTGCAGGGCCAGGTGATCGGCGCCGGCGTCGCGCTGCTGCCTCATCCGCTCCCTGATCTGGTCCGGGTCGGGGCCGGCGACCAGTGCGTCGACGAGCCGGTCGCTGCCCCCGCCGGAGAAATCCCCGTCGTCGAATCCCATGGCTCGCAGATTCTTCTGGTATCCCGGAAGGAGCAGGTAGTTCCCGAGATTGGCCCGTCCGAGACGGCGGCGATCGGCCGCGTCGCCGGTGGTGACGACCTTGACCTCGGTGGCCAGCGTCGCGGTCGATCCGAGCATTCGCGCTGGCGGGCGGTGCGTTCGGGGGTCACGAGCTGGGTGATCGCCCCGTGGGTGCGTCGACCGGCGAGCTCGAGCATCTTGGGACCGTTCGCGCCGATCATGCACGGGATCGGCTGCAGTCGACTCGCCTCGAGAGTGTCAAGGTAATTCTCGAGCAGGGACAACGGATTACGGTAACTGCCTGGCGGCGCCATCGACGGATGGCTGACGCCGACGCCCAACACCATCCGGTTCGTGGGGTCGTCCCACGTGCGGGCGAGGTCGGCGGCCGCCAGGTCCCAGATGCTCAATACCGCGGTGGCGGTGACGATCTCGGTGGTGGCCGCGGTGATCTCGGTGAGGGCGGAGAGGTCCCCTCGTACGTCGGCGAGCCACAGCGTCTGGAATGACGCGCGTTCGGCGCATCGCCCGGTGTCGGCCGCTCCGCTACGCCGCGCGCGGCCGAGACTGGTGAATACTCCGGTGGAACCGACTCTCGCAGAAGGCATGCCATTAGTCTAGTACTAGACTAATGGCTTTACCAGTGTCGTTCTCAGGCGTCCCCGGCCGAGTGGCGCATCGCGGTCAGTGCGGCACGGAGCTGTTCGACGTCCTGGATGGTGCTGCCTTTCATCCCGAAGTCGATGGCCGTCAGGGCGCGGGTGGCCTCGTCGACCTTCGTGCGGCCCGCCTTGGTGATCGTGACACAGGTCGCGCGCCGGTCCGTCGGATGGGGGCTGCGCTCGAGGAGGTCACGCGCCTCGAGGCGGTCGGTGGCCAGGGTGGCCGTGGTCGCGTGGACGAGGAGGTTGCGGGCCAGGCTCGAGATCAGGCGGGTGCCGGTCTCCGACAGCTGCAACGTCATCAGCAGCAGATAGTCGGTCATGTTCAGGCCGTGGGCCTTGAGCTCGGAATCGACGGAATCGGCGACGATGCGCTGGTAACGCAACAGGGACGTCATGGCGAGAAAGCGCTGCTCGTCGCCGTCGAGTCCCTGTTGCTCCCAGTAGTGTTTGGCCCAATCGACCGGATCGGTGATGTCAGGCATTCTCTTTGCGCGTGCCACGTGTTCCCCTCAACCGATATGCGGTGATCCTGTAGAAATGAGATTGCTCAATTGTATATAACTCTATGGATGCACCGTAGGGGAACGCCGATCGCCTACAGTGTGACCTTCACCGCGTCGACCTTCACCGCGTGACGCGATCGCATCGCCTTCTTGTCCAGCTTCCCCACGGCTGTGCGCGGTAGGGAGTCGGTCAGATGGATTTCCTTGGGAATCTTGTAACCGGCCAGGAGGGCTCGACCACGGGTCGCGATGTCGGCGGGGTCCGGCGGCTTCGCACTGTCGGCCGGCACGATGAGTGCGACCAGCCGCTCGCCCATCGCCTCGTCGGGAATCCCGAAGCAGGCGACGTCGGCAACCTCGGGCAGGGTGCAGAGCGCCTGCTCGACCTCCGCCGGATAGATGTTGACTCCGCCCGACACCACCATGTCCGACAACCGGTCGGTGATCCAGACGTAACCGTCGGCATCCATGCGACCGATCTCGCCGAGGGTGAACTCGTTGCCGCTACGCACGCCGGAGGTGTAGCTGATCCCGTGCCCCGAGGTGTCCCGGAACCACAGGGGCCCTTCGGTACCGGGTGGTGCGGGGTTGCCGTGCTCGTCGGCGATGTAGGCCTCGAACGGAGGCACCGCCCGTCCCACCGAGCCGGGGCGGTCGAGCCAGTCCTGTGCGCTGATCATGCAGGTGGTGCCGACCTCGCTGGCGCCGTAGCTGTAATGACCAGGGACGTTGTGGACGGTGTGGCGCCAGTGAATAGGTGAGGACCTCCGGTATCGGTGTGGTTACCACAACACACGCCGCTACCAAGAGGTCCTCATGTCCCACGCTAATGCCTTACTGACCCCAAAGGGGCGTCTGAAACTCGCTTCGGTGATCATCGATGAGGGCTGGTCGATCCGCCGAGCCGCCGAACGGTTCCAGTGCTCGCCCACCACAGCCAAGAAATGGGCCGACCGCTATCGGGACGGCGGGCCCGCGGCGATGGCTGATCGATCCAGCCGACCCCACCGCAGCCCCAATCGGACCCCCACACGCTGCGAACGGCGAATCATCAACCTGCGCTTCACCCGCCGCTGGGGACCACACCGCATCGCCTACCACCTCCAACTGCCCTGCAGCACCGTCGGAGCGGTGTTACGCCGGTATCAGATGCCGCTGCTACGGCATCTCGACCACAACACGGGCTTGGTCGTCCGCCGGCCTCGACCACGCCGTTACGAGCATCCAGAGCCCGGCGACATGATCCACGTCGATATCAAGAAACTCGGCCGGATCCCCAACGGCGGCGGACACCGCAAACTCGGACGCACGATCGGTAACCGCAACGACAAGAAGAACGGTCGTGGCTACGCCTTCGTTCATCACGCCGTCTGATGACCACACCCGACTGGCCTACTCCGAGATCCTCGGCGACGAACGTAAAGAGACCGCCGCCGGATTCTGGTCGCGTGCGAACGCCTACTTCAACAGTCACGGAGTCACCGTCAAACAGGTACTCACCGACAACGGATCCTGCTACCGCTCACACCTTTTCAAGCAAACCCTGGGTCCCGAGATCACGCACAAACGTACCCGTCCGTACCGACCACAAACCAATGGCAAAGTCGAACGATTCAACCGGACGCTGAACCAGGAATGGGCCTACGCCCAGACCTACCTGTCAGACGAGGCCCGCGCCCAGACCTACCAGGACTGGGTTCATCACTACAATCACCACAGACCCGGCGGATTCAACTGGTCGTCGCAACACCATGATCATGGAGGTGTTCGCGGTGGCTACGGCGGACTGGAGTTGGAAGACCAGCGATGTGGCGGTAGGTGTTCGTCGGCAGTGGCGTGCTGATCGTGCACTTCGGCCGGCGATGCGATCGCCGGGGCGGCCGGAGCCGTCGCGGCAGGTGCAACGTGAGTTTTGGCGGGTGGTCGCGACGGGGGTGAGCACGGCGCAGGCATCGATCGCTGTCGGTGTGTCGGTGCCGGTGGGTACACGCTGGTTCCGCCACGCTGGCGGCATGAGGCCGCTGAGTCTGGATGAGCCTTCGGGCCGCTATCTATCGTTCGCCGAACGGGAAGAGATCGCGCTGCTACGCGCCCAGGATCGTGGGGTGCGTGAGATCGCACGGCGGATCGGGCGCAGTCCGGCCACGATCTCACGTAGAGCTACGGCGCAACGCCGCAACCAGGAGCGGGAAGCTCGAGTATCGGGCGTTGGTGGCGCAGTGGAAAGCCCAGCAGGCCGCCAAGCGCCCAAAAACAGCGAAGCTCGTGGCCCACGTCGAGTTGCGGGCTCGGCCGCCTGGTCAACGAGCGGCGCACCCTGCTCGACGCGCTTCTGGGATTGGACTATGCGCCCCGCTATCTGCTCGGCGCGCTGGACAAGGCATTCGAGGTGGACCGGTGAACACGCGCGCCCTGCACCCGCTCGACGAGACCCTGATGCATCAGGTGCCGTGGCCGTTCGGGTTCGCCGGCACCTCCGACCCGCGGTTCTACGACCGATATTGGTTTGCCGGCGTCGATCCCGCCGGCGACGCCGGGTTCATCTCCGGCATGGCCCTGTACAAGAACATCGGGTCTGCGACGGGTACGGAGCGGTCCAGCGCGGCGGTCGTCAGTTCAACTCGCGATGGTCGAGACCACTGACCACCGCGACCGCGCAGTCCGCCGTCGGTGACCTCGCGGTGGCGATCCTCGAGCCGTATCGCACGGTTCGGGTCGCGTGGTCCGGTGACAGCACCCCGCTGGCCGCCGACCTGGTGTTCACCTCCGCATTCGACCCGTACACCGAAGAGCATTACCTCGACGCGAGTACCGGCCGGGTCACCCAGGAGATCACCCGCTACAACCAGATCGGCCGCTGGGACGGATGGCTGTCGATCGACGGTGTCCGCATCAGCGTCGACGACTGGTGGGCGGTGCGCGATCATTCCTGGGGAGTGCGTCCGGGCGTCGGCGGTATCGACCGTTCGGTGGCCGATCCGGCGGCCCGTACCGCGGCGCCGATGATGCACACGGTGCTGTACGCGGCGACCGCCGACTTCTGTGTCTGTGTGTCCAGGCGAGAGAACCAGCGCGGCACGGTGACCTACCTCGACGGCGAGGTCATCGGCGTCGACGGCCGGCATTCGACCGTCGTGATCGCCGATGTGACAACGGAGTTCGTGCCGGGGACGAGAACCTATCGGTCGGTGCGGCTCGAGGTGGAGACCGATGCGGGTGCCCGCCACGACATCGTGGCCACTCCGTTGCTGGACCCGTGGGCCTATGCCGGCACCGGGTACGACGGAGGCTACCGGGATGGCCGCGGCCTCGGGGTGCCGCGCGGCGACCTCGTCGAACACGACGTCTACGAACTGGTTCCACCCGAAGCCGTACTGCTCGACGGTGATCCGACCCCGAGTGGCCACCGCGAACAGTTCGCGAAGATCGTCGTCGACGGTGTCACCACCACCGGGTACTGCACGGTCATGGCGCGCGGCTCGCTGCCGCATCGCGGGATCGGCTGATCGGAGAAGAGATGATGCAACCGGACGAAGCGGCCGCCCGCGAAGAGATCCGAGATCTCGCCGCCCGCTACAACCTCTACGGCGACACCGGCCGCACCGAACAGGAAGCCCGACTGTTCACCGCCGACGGCACCCTCGAGTTCGTCGACCTCGACGCCGCACCACGCAGGTACACCGGGCACGAGGACATCCAGGGATTCTTCGAGGGCGTGAAGTCGGCCTGGCTGGCGGAGATCCGCGACACCGGTGTCAGTGCCCGCGTATTCCACCACCTGACAACCCATGTCATCGACATGGCCGGGCCGCGCACCGCACGCGGTACCGCCTATGTGGCGCTGATCAGGCACTTCGGGCTGGCGGAATGGGGCCGGTACACCGACGAATACACGCTCACCGACAGCGGCTGGCGCTTCTCGTACCGACGGGTCACCCGCGAGGGCGAGGTCGGCCCGGACGGAGATGTGCGCGGTGAGGTCCATGGCTGAGGCGGAACGGTCGGACGGTCCGCGGTACGGGGTGTCGTTGCTCCGGGTCCACCCCGCGTTGTGGCGAGATGTCGCGATCGAAGCCGAGCGCGCCGGGTACGAATCGATCTGGATGTCGGACCATCTCATGCTGCCCGAGGAGGTGGATCGCGAGAAGTACCCCGACGGCGAGCTCCCGATCTCCTCGCATTCGCCGATCTTCGACGTCATGGTTCACCTCGCTGCACTGGCGGCGGTCACCACCACGCTGAGGTTGGGCACCTACGTGTACCAGCCCGCGCTGCGTCATCCGTTCGTGGCGGCACGCGCGGTGGCGACGCTGGACGTGGTGTCCGGAGGTCGCGTCGAACTGGGCGTCGGCGCCGGGTGGTCGGAGGCCGAATGGGACCTCGTCGGAGTCGATTTCGCGCGGCGCGGCGAACTGCTGGACGAAACCCTGGACGTGCTCGACGGCCTCTGGACCCAGAAGAGTTTCGCCTACCAGGGTGCGCACCACGAGTTCCCGAGCGTCGGCTTCGAGCCCAAGCCGGTCCAGCAGCCGCGACCGCCGCTGCACATCGGCGGCGAATCGGCCCCGGCGTTGCGGCGGGCGGCGGCCCGGGGTGGCGGGTGGATCGGCATGCACCACACTCCCGCGTCCGTGGCCGCGCCGCTCGCCAGACTGCGTGCCGCAGAGCGAGATTCCGGACGGTCGCGGCCACTGCAGACCACCGTCGCCGCGCATCAGGGCGCGGTCGACGCCGAGGGCTGGTCCGCGAGCGGGATCGACCGTGTCATCGTCGCGCCGTGGAGCCGGTCCGGTGAGGCGCTCGACGGTCTCCGGCGGTTTGCGCGGGAGCACATCCGGCCGCGTAGCGAGTAGCGGCAGGCCGGACGCCGATGGCGCGTCGACCGCTCAGTGACTGATGAGATCGTGGCTGCGAAGGTGGCCGGTCTCGTTGACGGACTGCACGGCCCATGCCCCGTCGTGGTGGCGAACCCGGGTCACCGAGGCGTGAGCGGCGAAGAAGAAGACGTCCCGTTCGACCCCCAGTAGGGAGGCGAGGAACGTGCTGATCGCACCGCCGTGGCTCACCGCTGCGACGGTCTGCCCGGAATGCTCCTCGGCGATCGCAGTGAGTGCACCGCGGAGCCGGTCGCGCACGGACGCCCCGTCTTCGGCTTGCTCGCCGTGCATCTCGATCTCCCGCAGGTCGTTCCGGATCTGCGTCGTCAGAGGTGCTGCGGCCAGGGCGGCGACGGCGTCCGCGGTCGACACCGCGCGGGTCAACCGACTCGAGTAGACGGCCGTCAGCGGCTCGTCCGCGAGGAGTTCGCCGGTCAGCCGCGCCTGCCTGGACCCGATCGCGGAGAGCCCCGGCCCGGCCGCACCGCCGGCTTCCAGATCATCGGGATCGAAGGACTGCTGCGCATGGCGGACCAGGATCACCTCGGTCCACGGCCGGTCGATCAGCATCTCCCGCCGAAGCCGGGACCGCTCCTGGTGCAGGATGTTCGTATCGTATTCAGGCCGGTCGCCTGCTGTCATGTGTCCTTCTCCCGAATTGTCGATGGATCGACCAGCGGCGATGTCGTGGCAGCCGGCGGCGAGTCGACGAACTCATCTATGGATGGAATATCCAGTATCAGACTATCGTGGCGACGGGCAGACGCGGCGGTGTGTCGGTGCCGCGGTCAGTGCGTAGGTTGGACATCATGCGATTCGGACTCTTCATTCCCCAGGGCTGGCGGCTTGATCTCGTGGGTATCGACCCGGCGAACCAGTGGGAGGTCATGTCGTCGGTGGCGAACCGCGCCGAGTCCGCCGGCTGGGACTCGGTCTGGGTCTACGACCACTTCCACACCGTCCCGCTGCCGACCGACGAGGCCACGCACGAGGCCTGGACGCTGGTGTCGGCGCTGGCCGCGACCACCAGTCGCGTCGACATCGGACAGATGTGCACCGCGATGAGCTACCGCAACCCCATGTACCTGGCGAAGGTCGCCGCCACCGCCGACCTCATCTCCGGAGGGCGCGTGCAGATGGGCATCGGCGGCGGTTGGTACGAACACGAGTGGCGCGCCTACGGATACGGATTTCCCTCGGCAGGAGAGCGACTCGCCCGTCTCGACGAGGGCGTGCAGATCATGAAGCAGGCGTGGGAGACCGGCCGCGCGACCCTCGACGGCAAGCACTACACCGTCAACGACGCCATCTGCCAACCGCAGCCGACTGCCGGGAAGCTGCCGCTGTGGATCGCCGGCGGTGGAGAGAAGAAGACGCTCCGGATCGCGGCGCAGTATGCCGACTACACCAACTTCGACGGCACTCCCGAAGGGTTCGCCCACAAATCGTCGGTGCTCCGGCAGCATTGCGCCGACCTCGGACGCGACTTCGATTCGATCGTCCGGTCGTCGAACTACAACGTCATGCTCGGTGCGACCGACGCCGACGTGGAGCGCAAGCTCGCCGACCTCGAGACGCGGCTCGCGAAGATCGTCGGACCCGACGCGGCGTCGGGCAGCATGGGGGCGTTCCGCGGGATGCCCGCGGTCGGGACGCCGGACAAGGTCGCGGAGAACCTGCGTGGGCTCGAGGAAGTCGGGATGTCCTACGGGATCTTCTACTTCCCGAACATCGCCCACGACCGTGAGGATCTCGAACTCTTCGAGCAGCAGGTGGTGCCCGCGCTGCGCTGAGTGGATCTGAGGCAGCGGGATTGCTGGTTGAGCCGGTGGCGAGCGGAGCGACCCACCGCGTCGAAACCTCGCGCCATGCTGGTTGAGCGGGTCGGTGGGTGTGATGGCGGGCGGGTTTCGACGCGACGCCTCGCTGTGCTCGGTGTCGGCTCAACCGGCATGGGGTGTGGCGGCGGGCGGGTTTCGACGCGACGCCTCGCTGTGCTCGGTGTCGGCTCAACCGGCGTGGGGTTGGGCGCGGGTTTCGACGCGACGCCTCGCTGTGCTCGGTGTCGGCTCAACCGGCATGGGGTGTGGCGGCGGGCGGGTTTCGACGCGACGCCTCGCTGTGCTCGGTGTCGGCTCAACCGGCGTGGGGTTGGGCGCGGGTTTCGACGCGACGCCTCGCTTCGCTCGGTGTCGGCTCAACCGGCGTGGGGTTGGGCGCGGGTTTCGACGCGACGCCTCGCTTCGCTCGGTGTCGGCTCAACCGGCGTGGGGTTGGGCGCGGGTTTCGACGCGACGCCTCGCTTCGCTCGGTGTCGGCTGAACCGGCATGGGGGCGGAGCTCAGAGGTTTCGCAACCGTTCCGCGGCTTCGGCGATAACGTCGTCGCGTTTGGCGAAGGCGAAGCGTACGAGGTGGTGCCAGGGTTCACGGTCGTCGGCGAAGACGCTGACCGGGACCGCGGCGACGCCGATCCGTTCCGGCAACGACCGGCAGAACTCGATGCCGTCGTCGATGCCGAGGGGGCGGGGATCGGCGCAGACGAAATAGGTTGCCTCGCTGCGATGTACGTCGAAGCCGGCGTCGAGTAGCGCGTCGGTGATCATATCCCGCTTCTCCTGCAGCGCGGCGGCCGATCCACGGACCCAACCGATCTCGTTGTCGAGTGCGTGCGCGACGGCCGGTTGGAACGGTCCGGAACCGACGTAGGACATGTACTGCTTGGCCGTCTTGGCCGCGGCGACCAGTTCAGGTGGTCCACTGATCCAGCCGACCTTCCAGCCCGTGCAGTTGAAAGTCTTACCGGCGCTGGAGATCCGGAGCGTACGCTCGCGCATCTCGGGCAGGGTCGCCAGCGGGGTGTGGGTGCGTCCGTCGAAGAGCAGGTGTTCGTACACCTCGTCGGTCACCGCGATGACGTCGAATTCGATGCACAGGCGGGCGATTTCGGCGAGGTCGTCCTCGGAGAGCACGGTGCCCGTCGGATTGTGCGGCGTGTTCAGCATGAACACGGCACTCTTCGGGCCGAAGGCGTCCGCGAGACGTTCGCGGTCGAGGCGGAAACCGTCGCCGTCGGGGACGAGCGGTACGACGCGTCGGACACCACCGGCCATCGCGACGGTCGCGGCGTAGGCGTCGTAGTACGGCTCGATCATGATGACCTCGTCGCCCGGCTCGATGATCCCGACGATGGCACCCGCGACCGCTTCCGTCGCGCCGACCGTGATCAGAACCTCGCGGTCGGGGTCGTAGTCGAGGTCGTAGTGCTCGCGCTGGTGGCGCGCGACCGCATGCCGCAGTTCCAGGACCCCGATCCCGGGCGGGTACTGGTTGTGGCCGTCGGTGATGGCGCGCCGGGCGGCTTCGAGCATCGCTTCCGGACCGTCGGTGTCGGGGAAACCCTGCCCCAGGTTGATGGCGTCGTGCTCGACGGCCAGCGCCGACATCTCGGCGAAGATCGTGGTCATGAACGGCCGCAGACGGGTCGCGGTCCTGCTCTCGAATGACATGCGTCCAGGGTGGCACATCGCCGGGCCGTGCAGCGTCCGGACCGCGTTTGACCTGCCTGATTCCCGGGCTTTGCAACGTCATTGCAGCGTACGATCCTCGCATGACAGCGCCGGCGAAGGTTCGAACGTCTGGTCGCGTGCGACCCGCGGGCATCATCGCGATCGTGGCGTGCGCCGCGCTGGTGGTGCTGGGCGGATGTTCGTCGGTCGAGCGTGTGACGAACAACGTCTCCAAGCCGTCGGATGTGGCGATCGGTCAATGTGTGCAGGTCAGGACGGCCGGCGGCGACGATGCAACGGTCGAGGCGACGAAGTCGGATTGCGACGCCGACGCGATGACCTTCATCGCGTCGCAGATCGTGTCCGGCGAGTGCGGCGAGTTCGAGAACTACCTGACCTTCCCCGAGACCTCCGACCGTCTGTGTCTGATGCCGAACTTCGCTCAGAGTGAGTGCTACTCGATCCCGCAGTCCGCGGGTGGGTCGCTGGTCGACTTCAAGGAGGTCGACTGCGACGCCGACGCCGGCCCCGACTCCGTGATCTATCGCGTCGAGACCACCGGCGACGGCTCGCTCGAATGCGCCGAAGGCCAGGTCAAGGCCACCTACGAGAAGCCGGAACCGCGCGTCTACTGCCTGGCGTCGCTGTCCGGCGCCTGACCCTCATCGCCCCTCGACCGGGCCACCGCCGCATCGTTCCGGGGTGGTCCGGTTGAGCGACGCCGGGACACGTTGTGGTCGCCGCACACGATCTGGAGGTGACAGACTTGGACAACCTGCCGAGAAGGATGAGGAGGGGCGATGCCGCGGAACCCCGGGGAGCACTTCGCCGGATACACGATCATCCGACTCATCGGTCGGGGCGGAATGGGCGAGATCTATCTGGCCCGACACCCGCACCTGCCGCGCAACGAGGCGCTGAAGGTCCTGCCTGCCGAACTCAGCCGTGACCCGATGTACCGGCAGCGGTTCGTCAAGGAGGCCGAACACGCCTCGAGTGTCGTGCATCCGTCGATCGTCACCATCTTCAACTCCGGTGAGTACGACGGTCATCTGTGGATCGCGATGGAGTTCATCGACGGCATCGACGCCCTCAAACTGTTGCGGAAGACTCCGCAGGGACTCGATCCGCAGACCGTCATCGCCATCGTCCGGTCCGTCGGCGCCGCCCTCGACCGTGCCCACGCCACCGGCCTGCTGCACCGCGACGTCAAACCCGCCAACATCCTGCTCCAGGGCCTCGACAGTCCAGAACCGCGAGTGTTGCTCGCGGACTTCGGGATTGCCAAGTCGGAACAGGACGTCAGCCATCTGACGTCGACCAACGTCTTCCTCGGCACCGTGGCCTACGCGGCGCCGGAGCAACTGCTCGGCGACACCGTCGACGGCCGCGCCGACCAGTACGCGCTCGCCGCCACCGTCTTCGAACTCCTCACCGGCCGGCCACCGTTCCAGGGCTCCGGCACGGCGTCGATCATCGCCCACCATCTGCAGTCGATGCCGCCACGACTGTCGAGCCTGCGTCCCGGGATCTCGCCCGCGGCCGACGCGGTGTTCAGTCGCGCACTGGCCAAGGAACCCGAACGCCGCTATCGCTCGTGCCGTGAGTTCGGCGTCGAACTCGAACGAGCACTCACCACACCGGACCCGCCGAAGCTGTCCAAGGGGCCGCCGCTGCCAGCCCCCGGTTCGACGCCCGGACCGGGAATCGGTGCTCCGTATCAGCGGCCGGGGAGCCATGGGCCGCAGCAATCGCCTCGGGCCGCGCAGCCGCCCTACGGGGGTCAACCGTCGTATGCCGGGGCTTCGCCCGGCACCGGGTCGCCGGGGTATTCGCCCGGACAACCGCCACCGGGTTCGTATCCCGGCGGCTACCAGGGGTATCCGTCGCAACCCGGATACCCGACGCCGCCGCCCGGGAAGAAGGGGTCGGGGGTACTGATCGCGCTCGGTGCGCTCGCGCTCGTGCTGGTCCTCGCCATCGTCGGTGGCATCGTCTACGTGGCGACCAAGGTGTCGAGCCCACCCGAGGCGTCGGGGACATCGACGACGAACGCAGCCGGCCCCACGGAGTCCGCCGGGACCACCCCGGGCCAGAGTCCCGCGGCCCGCACCACCGACACCACGCCACTGTCGGTCACCGGACCCGACGACGTGCAACTCGGCGAATGCGTCAGCATCGCCATGCAGGCGGGGTCGTCGACGACGGTGCTGGCGTCGAAGGTCGACTGCGACTCGTCGGGCATGAACTTCTACACCGCGTCGATCATCCCCGCATCCACGTCCTGTGCCAGCGAACAGAATTCGACGCTGACCTTCCCGAACAGCACCCGGAAGCTGTGCCTCACACCGAATTTCTACCAGGGGCTCTGCTATCTGATCCCGAAGGAGGGCGGGTCGCTGTCGGACTATCGCGAGGTTCCGTGCACGAGTGCGCCCGCGTTGCGGACGGTACTCGCGCGCGTCAGCACACGGGCCACCTCGTCGGTCACCTGCGCCACGGGCGAAGCCCGCTGGACGTTCTTCCAGCCGGAGTCGATCGGATATTGCCTCGTCGAGATCTGACGGGGGACAGGGGCGTGGTCGACCCCGGCGGGTCTCGCCGCCGGGGTCGGGGCCTGACTCAGTCCGCGGAGGTGGTGTCCCCGATGGTCGGGCCGAGGAGGTCGTCGGCGTCGGTGATGCGGTACGCGTAACCCTGCTCGGCGAGGAACCGCTGCCGGTGTGCGGCGTAATCGGCGTCGAGGGTGTCGCGGGACACCACCGAGTAGAAGTGGGCTTGTCCGCCATCGTGTTTCGGTCGCAGCAGGCGACCGAGGCGCTGGGCCTCTTCCTGGCGTGACCCGAAGGTGCCCGACACCTGGACGGCTACCGACGCCTCCGGGAGGTCGATGGAGAAGTTCGCCACCTTGGACACGACGAGCGTCTGCAACTCGCCGGAACGGAAGCGGTCGAACAGGATCTCGCGCTCCTTGTTCTTCGTCGACCCCTGGATGACCGGGCAGTCGAGTTCGCGGCCGAGCTCCTCCAGCTGGTCGATATAGGCGCCGATCACCAGCGTCGGCGCCCCCTGGTGCTTGTTCAGGATCGCCTTCACCACGTTGACCTTGGTGTGCGCGGTGGAGCAGAGCTTGTACTTCTCCTCTGGCTCGGCGACCGCGTACTGCAGGCGCTCCTCGTCGGTGAGCGTCACGCGGACCTCGATGCACTCGGCGGGTGCGATCCAGCCCTGGGCCTCGATGTCCTTCCACGGGGCGTCGTAACGCTTGGGGCCGATGAGGGAGAAGACGTCATCTTCGCGGCCGTCCTCGCGGACCAGGGTCGCGGTGAGGCCGAGGCGTCGGCGCGACTGCAGGTCGGCGGTCATGCGGAAGACCGGGGCGGGCAGCAGGTGCACCTCGTCGTAGATGATCAGGCCCCAGTCGCGGGAGTCGAAGAGGTCGAGATTCCTGTACTCGCCCTTCGACTTTCGCGTCATCACCTGATAGGTCGCAATGGTGACCGGACGGATCTCCTTGCGCTCGCCGGAGTACTCGCCGATCTCCTCCTCGGTCAGCGTGGTGCGGGCGATCAGCTCGCGCTTCCACTGCCGGCCGGCGACGGTGTTGGTCACCAGGATCAGTGTGGTGGCGCCGGCCTTGGCCATCGCGGCCGCGCCGACCATCGTCTTGCCCGCACCACACGGCAGCACGACCACACCGGAGCCGCCGGCCCAGAACGAGTCGGCCGCCATCTCCTGATAGTCGCGCAGGTGCCAGTCGTCCTGGGCGAGGGCGATGGGATGCGCCTCGCCGTCGACATAACCCGCGAGGTCCTCGGCCGGCCAGCCGACCTTCAGCAGCACCTGCTTGAGGCGGCCGCGCTCGGACGGATGGACGATGACGGTGTCGTCGTCGATCTGCGCACCCAGCATCGGGGCGACCTTCTTGTTGCGCATGACCTCGAGCAGCACCGCACGGTCGAGGCTGACGAGGGTCAGTCCGTGCGCCGGGTGCTTCACCAGCTGCAGGCGGCCGAAGCGGCCCATCGTGTCGACGACGTCCATCAGCAGCGGCTGCGGCACGGCATAGCGCGAGTAGGTGACCAGCGCGTCGACGACCTGTTCGGCGTCGTGACCCGCGGCGCGCGCATTCCACAGGGCGAGAGGCGTGACCCGGTAGGTGTGCACGTGCTCGGGGGCACGTTCGAGCTCGGCGAAGGGTGCGATCGCCGCACGGGCCGCCGGCGCGTCGGGGTGGTCGACCTCGAGCAGCAGCGTTTTGTCGGATTGCACGATCAGGGGTCCATCGGTCACCCGCTCCATTGTCCAGATGGGAGCACCGATTGTCAGCGACGGGCCTCTTTGTGGGTCAGAACACGGGGATGCCGAGCCGTCGGCGCACCCGCAGGTCGACGATGTTCAGCCGGAAAATACCCCGCAGAAGCGGTGCCACGACCGGGTCGACGACGCGCATCGCGGCGAGAATCGACTGGTAGCGGCGGGCGTCGTCCTCGGTCCAGGTCCAGCCCATCATCGCGCGGAACTCCGGGGGGAGGCCTGCGTTGATGGCGTAGGTGAGGAAACCGCCGAGGGTCTTGTGGGCGACGGTGCCCACGACGCCGGCGCGGAACTCGAGGAACGAGAGGTCGGCGAGATTGCGTAGTTCCTGGCGCACCGGCTCGTCGATCCGCAGTTCGGCCAGCTGGCTGTTCCAGTAGACGAGGAGCTCGTCGTAGGTGGCCGGCCACTTGTCGCGGGGGACGTTGAGCGCGGTGCCGAGCGGATGCGCCTCGGTGAGGACCATCTGCTTCTCGGCCTCGGTGAGCGGTCCGTAGATCAGTTCGTACTGGTCGATGAAGTACTTGAGCAGGCACACCGCGACCCACAGCTGCAGACGCGAATCGTTGGCGCTGTAGCGGACGGGGCTGGTCTCGGTGGAGTAGACCTGGTCGTGGACACGGCCGACGAACTCGTGGATGTAGGCATTGTCCTCGTCGCTGCCCATCAGCGCGACGGCCAGGAAGGTGCCGGTGGTGCGGGCCCGTTTGGTCGGGCGCTTGATGGCGTTGCCCCGCGGGACGCGGCTCTCGTGGACGCCGTACCCGACCTTCGGGTTGGACAGCTGCATGATCACGTTCGCGACGGAGAGCGTCGGACCGATGACGGTGACGAGGTCGGCGGGGCGTGTCACCGGACGCCGGCGTCGTGACGGCGGTTTGATCCTCGATACCAGGTCGTGCTGGTAGGTGTCCGGGACGTCGGCGGTAGCGTCGGCGAGAGGGCGCACAGCGGTCATGACGGGCCAACTTTCCTCGGCTGAGTACCCGTGAGCCTACCAAGATTCTGAGACGGATGTCACAGGTCGTTCCATTGGGCGGCCGGACGGCTGAGAAATTCGTCCCCCTGAAGGGTGTCCAAGGGGGCGCTTTCAAGGGGTCTATGCAACAGATGACTCGTCGGATTGTAGTAACCGGTCGAGTTCTTCGGTGGGTGTCTTCCAGTTGTGGCGTTTACGTGGCCGACCGTTGAGTTCGGCTGCGACGTTGGCCAGGATTCCGGGCCCATGCACTGAGAGGTCCGTGCCTTTCGGAAAGTATTGGCGCAGTAGCCCGTTGGTGTTCTCGTTGGTGCCTCGTTGCCAGGGACTGTGTGGATCGCAGAAGTAGATCGGCAAACCGGTCGCTTCGGTGATCTTGGTGTGCAGCGCCATCTCGGATCCTTGGTCCCAGGTCAGCGAACGCTGCATGACCTCGGGAATCTTGGGAATCGCGGCAGTCATCGCCTCTGCCACAGTGGCAGCGGAGTGGTCGTCAGGCAGGTGTAGCAGCATCACGAAGCCGGTGGTGCGCTCGACCAAAGTGCCGATCGCCGATCTGTTTCCCGCACCCATGATCAGGTCGCCTTCCCAGTGCCCAGGGACCGCACGATCGTTCGCCTCGGCTGGCCGTTCGCTGATGTTGACCATGTTCCTGACCGGTCCAGGCCGTGTCGTGCGTCCCTGGGGTATCCGGCGGACGCGGCCGCTGCGCAACGCACGTTTGATCTCCTCACGCAGGCTGCCACGCCCTTGGACGTAGAGCGCTTGGTAGATCGTTTCGTGTGACACCCACATCTCCGGTTCGCTGGGGAAATCGATCCGCAAGCAGTTGCTGATCTGTTCAGGACTATGCCGTTTCCGTAACCGCGAGGCCACCTCGTTCCACAACGCCGTACCCGGCTGCAGTTTCATCACCTTGGGTCGTCGTGCCTTGTTCTCGACCGCAGCTTGGGCGATCACCGCGCGGTACCGTTGGCCCGGATTCGTTCTGCCTCGGTCCAATTCGCGAGTAATGGTCGACCGCGGCCGCCCCAACAACGCCGCGATTCGAGCCGGCCGATAGTGGGCGAGCATCAGTTCTTCGATCCGGCAGCGATCAGTGAAAGTCAACCGGCCACGACCCACCGAGGCCGAGGCCTCGAGATCACGGCGCTCGGTAGCGGGGCGCACCCCTCCACCCTTGCTGAACCAGTCCCGACCCGCCGCTTTCGACACGCCGACCGCCCGCGCAGCAGCAGCCACCGGCATGCCAGACCCGAGTTCGGCCCAGAACTGCTCTTTGACCTCGTCCGATCGCCACTTGGATGACCGCTTCGGCAGCTTCCTACCCGACCGGTGGATCCACCGATACGCGGCGTTGTAGCCGATCCCCGCCTCATGAGCGGCCGAAGCCACCGACTCTCCCCGATCAAACGCCGCGAAGAACCTTTTCTCCACCGACTCCCGGCCCACAATCCGACCACCACGCCTGCCCACACGGGTCTCCCAACATCCTCACAGGACGTTGCACGCACCACTTGAACCCGCGGGGCAATATGCCCTCGGGTGGTGCTCAGGGGGACGAGAATTTCGCCGGACCGGCGCAGACTAGGCGTCGAGCAGCTCGACGCTGGTGAGGCGGTGCAGGGAGAACCGCTGCTCGGTGTCGCTGCCGTCTTCGACGGCCACCAGTTGGCCGGCGCCGAGGACCTTCGGGGTCACGACGTGGCGGCTGGCCGACCCCTGGGCGTCGACATATCCGACGCGGAGACGCCGGTGGGCGCGCAGTGCGAGCTGGATCAGCGCGGTGGCCGACTCGCCGCCGCCGGTCGCCCGCACGGGTGTCGAGGTCGAGGTGGTGCGTACCGGGGTGGCCGCCGCGGCGCGGTCGGTCGAGCGGATCCGTCCGACCACCGAACGCAGCTGTTCCGCCGACGGCGCGCTGCGGCGCGGCTGGCTCTGGCGACGTGCCCGCGACACGGTGACGCGACTGCCGCGTTCGCGGAGGTCGACGACGGCGCCCGACGAATCCTCGCCTGCCGGAGCGAATCCCGCGGCGCGCAGCTGATCGATCACCTCGCGCACCTCCGACGGCGAGATCGCCACGGTCGGGGCGAGCGCCCGCAGCGCAAGGGGTTCGGCGGCCGGACTGCGCAGCACCGCGGCCAGGACCGTCGAGTCCTCGCAGCGGATGAAGGCCGACGCGACGCCGACCCGCAACTGTCCGTGCTTACGGGCGACGTCCTCGATCAGATACGAAAGAGATTGTGGCACCGGAGTTCTCGAATGGGTGGTGAACATCGACAGCAGCTCGTTGCTGCTGCGTCCGGCGTCGAGCGCGCGGCGCACGCTCTCCGGGGTGATCCGGTACACCGACGCCGCGCCACCGGATTCGAGGTCGGCGACGAGTTCGACCTGCTCGGCGAGTTCCGGTGTCATCGGGCCCGGCACGGTGAGCGTGAGGTCGGCCTGGGTGAGGAAGTGGTCCACCGGCTCGGGCAGTACGGCCCGCATCGCCGCCAGGACCGCGGCGTCGGCGTCGGCGGGATCGGCGTCGGCCGGCGGTTCGACGGTGTAGGCCCGGCCGACGGTGGTCAGCGCATCGTGCGCGACGAGGCCGATTTCGCGTGCCTCACGCAGGGTTTCGGCGACGAGGCGTCGGCTGAAGCGTCGGATCTGGCGCGGCCGATGCCAGTGCAGGTTCGCCAGCACGGCGTCGGGCGACACCGCGACCGCCGGATCGGCGTGGGCGAGCGTCGACAGGATGAGCTGCCGCTGGATGGGGGCGTAGGCGTCGTGGAGTTCGGCGGACAGGGTGGCCATCGCGTTGCCGTCGCGGTCGGGGTCGCCGACCTGCCAGGCGCGGCGGGGCATGTGCAGCCAGGCGTCGGCCAGGGACAGCCACTGGCGTTCGCGCGGCTGGTGCATCCAGGTGTCCGCGGTGGAGGTCGGGGCGAAGGCCTGCTCGCCGGAGTCGTTGGGCGGCGGAGGTTCCGGGAACCCGGCGTCGATGATCCGGAGGTAACCGGCGAGTTCGATCAGGAAGGCGACGCTCCCGGTCTCGATGCCGGTGAGCTTGGCGAGGCGTCGGAGTTCGCGGACGCCCAGCGCTCCGGACCGCAGGACCGCGGCGGGGGTGGCGCCGAGGACGTTGATCAGCGAGGTGAGGTGGCGGATGAGTTCGAGTGCCTCGCCGCCCGCCGCGGCGTCGACCGCCTTGGCCGGGAAGCGGGGCTTGAGACCCGGTTCGTGCAACGGAGGGGGAGTGAGATCATCGGTGCGCCAGGCTGGTTCGTCGCGGATCACCGCTCCGACCATGGGTGGGAGTTCGACGGTCTGATTGTCGACGCGGGCCAGTAGTCCCGACGAGATCAGCTGTGCGACCGGCGTGGACGGGTCGGCGTCGGGGGCCGCGTCGCGGCTGCGACCCAGGGCCGGACCGCGAGCGAGGGTCTCCAGGAGCTCTCTCGGTCGCTCGTCGAGATCGGCGATCATCGCGGCGATCTCCTCGCCGGTCCGCCCCGCCATCGGGCCGGTGAGATGCGATGACCGCCACGGCATCGCGGACTCCACGTGCTCGCCGGCGCAGAGAGAGGTCTTGTCGCCCCAGAGGATCGCGCGGCGTCGGAGAAGGTCGATGCGCGCCCGGACGGCATCGGCGTCGGCGCGCCCGGACAGCGCCTTGACGATCTTGGTGACCGATGGGCGCTTGGTCTTCGCGGTACTACGGCTGCCCAGCGCGATCGCCTGCTCCAGGACCGTCACTGCCAGGACGTCGAGATCCTCCCCGGCCAGCGCCAACGACGCCGCCGAGAGAGCACGCTGCGCCAGGACCCGGGTGCCCTGCGGAGTTGGGGAGGCGAGGTCGGGGCGTTCGATCAGCAGTTCGGTGAGCTCGTCGTCGGAACGCGCGGCCAACTCATCGGCCAGGCCGGCGTGCTGGTCATCCGAACTCATTCGATCGAGCTTACCGGGTGGGGCATCCGGCACTGTTCTGGCTGTGGGCGGTGGTAACGCCTCGCTACGCTCGGTGGCGGGCGGGGTTTCGACGCGACGCCTCGCTACGCTCGGTGTCGGCTCAACCGGCATGACGCGACGCGTCGGGCGTACTCAGACGTCGCCGCGGCGGAGCATCCGACCCCGCGGGGTCTCGAAGTCGACCCGCTGTCCGCGAACCCAGGTCCCCGTGACCACCCCGGCCAACGCGCGGCCGTCGTACGGGCTCACCGGATTCTTGTGGTGGAGCCGGTTGACGTCGACGATATGGGCGGATTCTGGCTCGAAGATCGCGAAGTCGGCATCGCAGCCGAGGGCGATGCGGCCCTTGGTCGGCAGGCCGGCGAGATCCGCGGGCTTCGACGCCATCCACTCGATGACCTGCGGAAGGTCGATGCCGCGTTTCTTGGCCTCCGACCAGATGAGCGACAGCCCGAGCTGCAGTGACGCGACGCCGCCCCACGCGACGCCGAAGTCGCCGTTCTCGGGGTCCTTGAGATCGATGGTCGACGGCGAGTGGTCGGAGACGATGCAGTCGATCGTGCCGTCGAGCAGTCCCTCCCAGAGCAACTCGCGGTTGCCGGCCTCGCGGATGGGCGGACAGCACTTGAAGGCCGTCGCGCCGTTGGGCACCTCCTCGGCCAGCAGGGTGAGGTAGTGCGGGCAGGTCTCGACCGTGATCTTCACCCCGTCGTTCTTCGCGCTGGCCAGCATCGGCAGGGCGTCCGACGAGGACAGGTGGAGCACGTGTGCACGCACGCCCGTCCATCGCGCACGCTCGATGACCTCGGCGATCGCCAGGTTCTCGGCGCCCCGCGGCCGCGACGCGAGGAAGCGGGCGTAGTCGTCGCCTTCCGGTGACGGGGCGTTGTCGATGGCGCGGGAGTCCTCGGCGTGGACGATCATCAGCGAGTCGAACTCGGCGAGCTTCGCCATGTCGGCTTCCATCTCGTCGGCCGTCAGGTGCGGGAACTCGTCGACCCCCGAGTGCAGCAGGAAGCACTTGAAGCCGAACACGCCCGCGTCGTGCAGTCCGCGTAGGTCGTCTTCGTTGCCGGGGATGGCGCCGCCCCAGAAACCGACGTCGATGTGCGTCTTGCCCTGCGCGGCTGCGCGCTTCTCGGCCAGCGCGTCGACGTTCACGGTGGGCGGGATCGAGTTGAGCGGCATGTCGATGAGCGTGGTGACGCCGCCGGCGGCCGCCGCACGGGTGGCCGAGTCGAAGCCCTCCCATTCGGTGCGGCCGGGCTCGTTGACGTGCACATGGGTGTCCACCAGTCCGGGGATCATCACCTGGTCGTCGGCCAGCTCGATGACCTCGCGGCCGGCCAGTCCGCTCCCGAGCGGTTCGATGGCGACGACACGCCCGCCGCGGATGCCGATCTCCCGCGCCACGATACCGGCCGTCGTCAGCGTCTGGCGGCCCCGCACGACCAGGTCGAACGGCGCTTCGGTCACGTCGGAGGCGGAATCGGAGAGAGGGGTCGGGGCACCGGTTTCTGCGGTCATGGGGCGGGACTCCTTGGGTGGTCGCCGTGTCCGGGGGTCGGTCCAGAGACTAACCCAGCAGATTCCTCATCGTGGAATCTTGCGATGCTATTTCGGAAACGCGGCTCGCGAGTAGTGCTGGGCGGTGCTATTGACAACGCCCCTGACGATGCGGATAACCTTCACGCACGCGGAACACTAATTCCACATCACGGAAACTTCGCGAGTGTACGAGCGCGGTCATCGACCGTCCGACCGAAAGTGCAGAGATGAGCACTGAACCGTTCACGATCCAGCGCGACGAGGCGACGTCGACGACGTCCCGGACCGGCATCCCCGTCGCCGAGGACGCGCACGGTGTGACCGGAACCGTCCCGGCCGGGCTGAGTCCCAAGCTGTACAACGACGACCTGGCGCCCACCAGCCGCGTCGGCCGACGCTGGAGCAGCTACAACATCTTCACGTTGTGGGCCAACGACGTTCACAGCCTCGGCAACTACGCGTTCGCGATCGGCCTCTTCGCGCTCGGACTGGGCGGCTGGCAGATCCTGACGGCGCTGGTGCTCGGCGGCGTCTTCCTCTTCCTGCTTCTGAACCTCTCCGGTTTCATGGGCGAGAAGACCGGTGTGCCGTTCCCGGTCATGAGCCGAATCTCGTTCGGCATCCGCGGCGCGCAGATCCCGGCCCTCATCCGCGGTGGAGTCGCCATCGCGTGGTTCGGCATCCAGACCTACCTCGCGTCCGTCGTCCTCCGGATCATGCTGGTCGCGCTGTTCCCGGGTGCGGCCGATCTGGACACCAACCGGTTCCTCGGGCTCTCGACCCTCGGCTGGATCTCCTTCGTGTCGTTGTGGGTCATCCAGGTGATCATCGTCAGCTACGGCATGGAGATGATCCGTCGCTACGAGGCCTTCGCCGGTCCGGTCATCCTGATCACGATGGTCGCGCTGGCCATCTGGATGCTGAGCAACGCCGACTGGAGCATCGCGTGGTCGACGCCCGACTCGCTCACCGGTGTCGACATGTGGCTCAAGATCATCGGCGGCGCCAGCCTGTGGGTCGCCATCTACGGCACCTTCGTCCTGAACTTCTGCGATTTCACCCGCAACGCCGAATCGCGAAAGGCGATCGTGCGCGGCAACTTCTGGGGCATCCCGCTCAACATGCTGCTGTTCGGCGGCATCGTGGTCGTCCTGGCCGGCGCCCAGTTCCGGATCGACGGCCGCGTCATCGAGTCGCCGTCGGACATCGTCCAGACCGTGCCCAACACCTTCCTGCTGGTGCTGGCCTGCCTGGCGCTGTTGATCCTGACCGTGGCGGTCAACCTGATGGCCAACTTCGTCGCCCCGATCTACGCGCTGTCCAACCTGTTTCCGCGCCACCTCGACTTCCGGCGTGCAGCATTCGTCGCGGCGGTCATCGGCCTGGTCATCCTGCCGTGGAATCTCTACAACTCGCCCGCGGTGATCAACTACTTCCTCGGTGGACTCGGTGCGCTCCTCGGGCCGCTGTTCGGCATCGTCATGGCCGACTACTGGCTCGTCCGACGCTCGCGGATCGACGTCCCCGCGTTGTTCAGCGAAGCCCCGGATGCCGCTTACCATTACCGCAACGGCGTGAACATGCGGGCCATCGTCGCCCTGGTCCCGACGGCCGCCATCGCCCTGGTGATGGCCTTCGTCTCGGCTTTCGAGGTGGTCTCGGAGTTCTCCTGGTTCATCGGTGCCGGTCTCGGCGCGGTCGTCTACCTGCTGGTGGCCGACCGCCGGGGACCGTTCGCCGAGGTGTCGGGTGAGCCGATCTCCGTCCCCAGCACCCACTGACAACCCCGGAGGAAGATCCGATGCGCATCCTCGTCGCCAACGTCAACACGACCGAGTCGATGACCGAGGCCATCGCCTCCTCGGCACGCTCGGTCGCCTCGCCCGGCACCGAGATCGTCGGCATCACACCACGGTTCGGTGCCGACTCGTGCGAGGGCAACTTCGAGTCCTACCTCGCCGCGATCGCGGTGATGGACGCGATCCTCGCCTACCCCGAGCCGTATGACGCCGTCATCCAGGCCGGGTACGGCGAACACGGACGCGAGGGACTGCAGGAACTCCTCGAGGTCCCGGTCGTCGACATCACCGAGGCCGCGGCGTCGACGGCGATGTATCTGGGTCACCGGTTCTCGGTCGTGACGACGCTGGACCGCACGGTCCCGCTGATCGAGGACCGGCTCAAGCTCGCCGGACTCGACCAGCGCTGCGCATCGGTCCGGGCCTCGGGTCTCGGTGTGCTGGAACTCGAGTCGGATCCGGAACGGGCGGTCAAGGCGATCGTCGAACAGTCCCGGCAGGCGGTTGCCGACGACCACGCCGAGGTGATCTGCCTCGGCTGCGGCGGGATGGCCGAACTCGAGGAACAGGTCCGCGCCGCGACCGGCGTGCCGATCGTCGACGGTGTGCGCTCGGCCGTCACGATCGCCGAAGGTCTTGTCCGGATGGGACTCTCGACGTCGAAGGTCCGGACCTACGCCAAGCCGCGGGAGAAGAAGATCACCGGCTGGCCGTTCACGATCTGATCGACGGGTATCCGTTCCGTCCGAGGGGCGTCCGGAGATGAGGCCCGCACAACGGCTAGTTCTGTGCGGTTGTCCGAGACCACCGCGGGTCCCGACCGGTCAAGCCGGCGAGCCGGTCGGCGAGGGGTGCATCGTCGGGCACCTCGACCACCGGTCCGAACATGCCGTCGCGCTCGTCCTGCGGTTGCGGTGGGAAGTGGAAGTCGAAGACGACCTAAAGGATCTCATCGGGCACATCGAACGAGATGCCCGCGGCGCGCGCGATATCCCAGCCGTGTAGCACCAGTTCCGATAGTGCCACCATCCCCATGATCTCGGCGGGCAACTCGACACCGCCGGCCTGGGTCATCCCCTCCCAGGCGGCATCATCGTCCCACGAATCCGCGAGGTCGTGCACGTGACGTTGCATATCGTCCCGCCACTCCGACGGCAGTTGGGTCTGCTGGTTCTGCGTCGGGTCTGGCGGCGTCGACGTCAGCGGGCCGAACTCTTTGCGTGCCGCAGCCGAGAACGCCTGCGACAGGCCGTCAACATGGGTCAGCAGGGCGGCGAGGTTCAGGTCGCGACACGGGGTCGGACGGGCCAGTTCCGTATCGGCGATCGTGGCAGTCATGGCGACCACGTGATCGGCAGCTGCCGATATCGATCGCGCCTTGGGGTTGTCGGTGGACATGCGCTCCCTCTCGTCGTCTCCGGGTACTCACCGGGACTGACCGACCAACAGCGGACTTCTCATCGGCCGGCGACGTCGTGCGGCCTCGGCGTAGCCGGCCTTCGGGCAGAACGCGCGACGTTGACGTGGTGCTCCAGGCGTGCACCCAAATGCGCCACCGCAGTCATCCCGGGTTCACGGGGACGTGTCGGCTGAGGAAATCGAGCTGGTCGGAGACGTTGCGCTCGAAGTCGTCGCCGACGTAGATGTCGAAGTGGCCGGCGTCGTAGAGCTTGATCTCGCTGCGTGGCGCCTGGGCTGCGTACCTCAGGGTCGGTCGAGGTGGCGCCACGCTGTCGCGCTCGCAGATGGCGAAGAAGATCGGGCAGGTCACGTTGCGTGCCTGCCGGCCCGGGAAGTGGCGCACGATGTCGAGACCGAACCGTGCGGCCACCTCCTCGGGAATGTCGCTGCCCTCCGGGATGAGCGCGGTGATGCCGGCGATGCTGTCCGGGGTGGACATCAGCGACGTCGATCCGGGCGGACCGTAGGTCGGGATCATGACCGGAGGCCGGCCGAACCTGGCCCCGATGGCATCGCGTAGAGCGCGGCCGGTGATCTTGATCGAGCTCAGTGTCGGGATCGCCCACGCAGAGGCGATGCCGTCGGTGAACGGGCATTGCGCGATCACGGCGGCGACACGAGTGTCGCGAGCGGCGGTGATGATCACGTGGCCGCCGGCGAAGGATGTTCCCCACAACACGACTCGGTCGGGGTCGACGCCGTCGAGGGTGCGCGCGTACGCGACGGCCGATTCCCAGTCCTGCAGTTGCTCGTTGATGTCGAGCAGTTGGCGTGGCTCGCCCGAACTCCCACCGAAATGGCGGTAGTCGAAGACCAGGCATGCGTAGTCCATCGCGGTGAAGCGGTCGGCGAAGGCGTCGAGGCGCATCTCCTTGACGCCGCCCAGCCCGTGAGCCATCACGATGACCGGCCGTGATGTGCCCTCCTGCCGGGGCGGGGTCGGCTGATAGAGCCATGCCGCGCAGAAGCCTTCACCGGAAGGGACGTGGATGTCGGTTCGGGTCATGATCGAGAGTGTATGGAACACGTCTCGCCGGAGTGCCTGTGTCAGAGCACGATCTGCCGATTCACGTCCTTGTAGAGCAGGTACCGGAAATTCGACGGTCCACCGGCGTAGCAGGCCTGCGGGCAGAAGGCGCGCAGCGACATGTAGTCCCCGGCCTGCACCTCGACCCAGTCCTCGTTGAGGCGGTAGACGGCCTTGCCCTCCAGGACGTACAGCCCGTGCTCCATCACGTGGGTCTCGGCGAACGGGATCGACCCGCCCGGCTTGAAGGTGACGACGTTGACGTGCATGTCGTACGCGAGATCCTGTGGATCCAGCATCCGCGTGGTGCTCCACGCGTCGGTGTCGGGCATGGGGGAGGGCTCGATGTCGCGTTCGTTGCCGAACTTCGGCGCCGGCGTGTGACCCGCAATCGGCTGGTAGCGCTTGCGGATCCAGTGGAAGGACGTGGGGGCGTCGCCGGCGTTGTGCGCCGACCACTCGGTGCCCGCCGGCAGGAAGCCGAAACCGCCCTCGGTCAGTACGTGCTCCTCACCCGCGACCGTGACGGTCAGCGCGCCGGCGGTGACGAAGAGAAATCCCTCGACCTCCGGCTGTGGTTCCGGCGCCGGCGATCCGCCACCGGGGGCGACCTCGACAATCGCCTGGGAGAAGGTCTGCGCGCCACCGGGAACCGGGCTGTTGATCACCCAGGCGCGGGTGTCGGTCCACTCGGGGAAGACCGACGTGACGATGTCGCGGAGCACGCCACGCGGGATCACCGTGTAGGCCTCGGTGACCACCGCGCGGTCGGAGAGCAGATCGGTCTGCGGCGGAAGTCCGCCGGCGGGTGTGTAGTACGGCGACGCGGTCATCGAGAAATCCTTCGAGTCGGAAATGGTCATGGTGGGCTTGGGGTTCGGTTCAGGCACCCGAGACCGGTGGTCGGTGCAGGGCGAGGTCGCGAACCTTCGAGATGGGCAGGTCGGTCGCGGACTCGACCTCGTCGACGGTCAACGCACCGCACACCTCGCCGCGCCGGATGAAGCCGGCGAGCGCGCGAGCCGTCGCCGGTTCGTCGAGCACCGACGAGGAGATCTGGTGCGCGTAGTTGCGTAACCGCGTTGCGGCGGAATCGAATCCGTCGCGGTAGAAGGCATACGTCGCCAGGAACCTGGTGACCAGCTGGGCCGGATGGAGATCCCAGCCCTGGTAGATACCGCGCTCGAGGTGACGGCGGACCAGACGTGAGTGCAACGCCCAGCCGGCCTCGACGGTCTCGCGGTCGCCGACCGGGAGGATGTTCGTCGATCCGTCCGACAGGCGCACACCGGTGCCGGCCGCGGCGAGCTGCATGACGGCCTTCGCGTGGTCGGCCGCCGGATGTTCCATCGACTGATAGGCGGCGGCGATACCGAGGGACGCCGAATAGTCGTAGGTCCCGTAGTGCAGCGAAGTCACCCGACCATTGCCGGCGTGGATCATCTTGGCGACGGCGGCCGTGCCGTCGACCCCCATGACCGCCTGCGGGGTCTCCACCTGGATCTCGAACCCGATGCGTCCGTGGGGGAGCCCGTGGACCCGTTCGAGCTCGTGGGCGACGGTCACCATCGCGGCCACCTGGTCGACCGAGGTGACTTTCGGCAGGGTCAGCGTCAACCCGGCGGGTAGGTCGCCCGTCTCTGCCAAGCCGGAGACGAACAGGTCGAGGGTGCGCAGTCCGCGGGCCCGGACGTCGGCCTCGAAGCACTTGAAACGGATGCCGATGAACGGCGGGGAGGTGGCGCCGGCGTCGCGGACTGCCGCGACGGCAGCCGCCACGGCCTCGTCCTCCTCGTCATCGGAGCGGACGCCGTAGCCGTCCTCGAAGTCGATGCGCAGATCCTCGATCGGCTCGGTACGCAGCTTGTTCTCCACGAGGTCCGCGAGTTCGGTTGCGGCCGAGTCGGTCCCGGCGTCGGTCGCGCGGGCGATCGCCGCGAGTCCGCCGTGATCTGCGGCGGTGTTCAGTGCCGCACGTCCCCACTCCTGCGAGAGGTCCGCTGAGAAGCGGTCGGCAGGGACGTAAACCGTGTGGACCGGCTGACGGCTTCCGTCCTCGCCCGGATACCGGTCGGACAGCAGAGCGTCCGCGGGGGCGAGGGCTGCCTCGACCTGGGCGAGAAAGGCCGCACCGAGGCGACCGGACTGCACGCTCATGAAGACCCTTCGTCGATTCGATGGAAAAGTAATTCCGCAGAGTGGAGTTTAGCTGAATATCTCCACGTCGGCAGCTTCATGTTCGCGTGGACTCTGATTGTGGTTTCACATGATGGAACGTAAAGTTGCGCCGGACTACGGAGGTGGCGATGGCGGGGAACTCGGGCGGTGTCCAGTCGGTCGAGCGCGCGTTCGAGCTGCTCGAACTCATCGGACGCGCCGGCGGCGAGTGTTCCCTGAGCCATCTGTCGGCAGAGTCGCCGCTGCCGCCGCCGACCATCCACCGGCTGCTGCGGACCCTCGTCGGCATCGGATACGTCCGGCAACTGCCCAATCGCTCGTATGCTCTGGGTCCCCGGCTCATCCGACTCGGTGAGGTGGCCAACCGCCAGCTCGGGGCAGTGGCCGCACCCGTGCTCACGTCCCTGGTCGCCGAGCTGAGCGAGACCGCGAGCCTCGCCGTACTCGACGGCGACATGGTCATCTACGTCGCCCAGGTCCCGTCACCGCACAGCATGCGCACCAACAACGAGGTCGGGCGTCGGGTGACGATGCACAACACCGCCGTCGGCAAGGCGGTCCTCGCCGAACTCGACGACGCACGAATCCTGAAACACGTCACCCAGGCCGGTCTCACCGCCGCCACCGAGCGGAGCATCACGTCGTTGTCCGGCGTGTTCGCCGCTGTCGAGCAGGTGCGGGCGGAGGGCGTCGCCACCGACGAACAGGAGTACGAGGTCGGGGTCTGCGGCATCGCCGTCGCGGTGCCCGGTGCCCCGACACCCATGGCGGTCGGCATCTCCGGGCCGGTCGCCCGATTCGACGAGGACCTGCGCGCCCGCGCGGTCGGGGCCCTTCGAGCGGCGGCCGGGATCATCTCCGAGGCGCTCATCGGCGCGCGGGAGTCGTAGACCAGGCGCTCCGCCTCAGATCGTCAGCTTCGTCGGCGTCGTGCGATTGGCCGATTCGCCGCTCGAGCCGTCACCGATCTGCCCGTCGTTGTTGAAGCCCCAGCACCAGACCGAACCGGAAGCCATCGCGCACGACGTACCGTTGCCGGTCGAGATCGAGGTGACATCCGTCAGACTGCTGACCTCGCGGGGGATCTTCACCGAGCCTCCGCCGGAGCCGAGCTGGCTGCGGTCGTCGTCGCCCCAGCAGTACGCCTTCTTGTCGGCGACCGCGCAGGTGGTTCCCCAGTCGGTGGAGATGGCCGACGCCTTGGAGATGCCGTTCACCTTGGTCGGTGTGTTCCGCGGTTCGGCGGTGCCGTTGCCGATCTGTCCGTAGGCGTTCGCGCCCCAGCAGTACGCATCTCCGCCGCCGGCGATCGCACACGCCGTCTGGTAGTAGGTGCTGGTGTTGGTGCTCGGGTCGTTGTCGTCGTCGGGATCGGACTCGTGGTAGCCGCCGAGGGTGATGTCGGCGACGTCGCTCAGGCCGCCGATCTTCACCGGCGCCGACCGCTCGGTGGTGCTGCCGTCGCCGATCTGCCCGTTGTCGTTGTTGCCCCAGCAGAACGCCGACCCGTCGGACACGGCACAGGTGGTGCCGTAGGCGGTGGTGATGTCGGTGACGACGCCGAGGCCGGGGACCTTGGTGGGGACCGAGACGGGGTCGGTGCCGCCGGTGCCCAGCTGGCCGTACTCGTTGTTGCCCCAGCAGTAGGCGTCGGTGCCCGCGACCGCGCAGCTGGTGCCCCAGCCGGTGCTGACCGCCTTGACGTCGGAGATCGTGCCGATCTTCGTCGCGGCGTCGACCGTGTTGCCGTCGGAGTCGTTGCCGACCTCGCCGTAGTGGTTGTTGCCCCAGCACCACGCCGCGCCGGCGGCGACCGCACAGGCCGTGCCCACGTACTTGTTGTCGCCGGTGAGGTAGCCGCCGACGGAGACCGATGTCGCGTCGGTGACCCCGCCGACCGTGGCCGGCCGACTGTGCGGAGTGGTCGTCCCGTCGCCGAGCTGTCCGGTGGTGTTGTCGCCCCAGCAGTTCACGGCGCCGTTGACGATCGCGCAGCTGGTGCCGAAGTTGGTGCTCACCAACGGTTGTGCCACGGTGGCCTTCTCCGGGTCGTCGACGGTGCTGCCGAGGAGGACCAGGCCGGCGATCGCACCGATGACAACCACCAGCACGGCGCCGAGGACGCCGGCGATGATCAAGCCGGTGCGCTTCTTCTTCGGCGGGGTGGCTGGTGCGCCCGGGTATCCCGCCTGCGCGGCGGCCGGCGGCTGCGTGCCGTAAAGCGGCTGCGGCCCAGACATGTTCGGCCCAGACATATTCGGCCCGGAGATGTTCGGGCCGGCCATGCCGGGACCGGAGGGATGGTTCATCAACGGCTGTGGACCCGACGGTCCGGTCATCGTCGGCTGCGGCGGCGGGGTGTACTGGCCGTAGGTCTGGCCGTACGGTTGCTGCGGTGCCGACGGTGCGCCGGTGCTGCCGCCGACGAGGGTCGGCGGGGGAACCGCTGCGGCCGCGATCGTATTGCCCTGCGCCGCAGGTGCTTCGATCGCCGATGTCAGTGCGGCGGCGAAGCTGCGGCAGTCGGGATACCGGGCCGCCGGGTCCTTGGCGAGTGCACGCTGGAAGACCGGGTCGAGCTGTGCGAGGTCGCCGCGTAGCTGGCCGATGTGGGGGACCGGGCGCTGGATGTGGCCGAGCATCACCGACGGCGAGGACTGGCCGACGAACGGCGGCTGCCCGGCGAGGAGGGCGTAGGCGGTGCAGGCCAGCGAGTACTGGTCGGAACGTGCTGTGGCGTCGGCACCTTCGAGGGTTTCCGGTGCCGAGAACGCGACGGTCCCGATGAACGAGTGGGTGCCGGTGAGGTTGGCCGAGCCGGCGAGCTTGGCGATACCGAAGTCGAGCACGAGTGCACGATCGATCTGGCCGGTCGCGGGGTCGCGGGTCACGAGGATGTTGGCGGGCTTGATGTCCCGGTGCACCACCTGGTGCCGGTGGGCGTAGTCGAGGGCGTCGGCGACCTGGGTGACGACCGTCGAGACCTCGGCCGGCTTCAACCGCTCCTCGGTGAGGTCCTTCCCCTCCACGTAGCTCATCGAGAACCACGGCGAACCGTCCTCGATGCCGTACTGGTGGATCGTGATGATGCTGCGGTGGTCGAGCTTCGCGGTGGTACGTGCCTCGTTGGTGAAGCGCTGGTTGAACCCGGGCTGCGCACTGACCGCCGTCGAGATGACCTTCAACGCCTCCCGCCGCTCGAGTTGCAGGTTCTCGACGAGATACACCTCGCCCATGCCACCGGCACCGAGCTGGGAGATCACGCGGTAGCCGGCGATGTGGGTGCCCGGACTCAACGGCACGGCGACACCTCTTTCTGACGATGAACTCGGACTCCTGGCGGACGTACGCTGGGACGATACCGAAGGCACCTCCGTCTGGGGCACCCTTCAACCGGATGACCCCCGGCTGTACGCGACCGTGCCTAGTACGCGACCTGAGTGGGTGTCAGGCGGTCGTCGGTGTTGCCGACGCCGAGCTGACCGGTCGCGTTGAAACCCCAGCAATAGACATACGACGACGCGAGGGCGCACGTCGTTCGTTCGCCCGCCGAGATCGCGGTGACATCGGACAATCCGTTGAGCCGGGTGGGATTCGGACGGTCGGTGAGGGTGCCGTAGCCGACCGATCCCCAGGCGTTGGCGCCCCAGCAGTAGCCGGCGGCGCCGGCGATCGCACAGGTCGTGTGCCCCGTTCCGGTGCTGATGCCGGTCACGCCGTCGACGCCGGACACCTGCGTCGCGGTGGTGCGCGACTCCTTCGTGCCGTCGCCCAGCTGCCCGAAAGCGTTGTTGCCCCAGCAATATGCGCTGCCGCCGGCGATGGCGCAGGCGGCCTGGGCGCCGGCCGACACCGACGTCGCGGCGTCGAGGTCGGCCACCCGGGTGGGCTTCGACTGGTTGTAGGTGGTGCCGTCGCCGACCTGACCGTTGTCGTTGAGGCCCCAGCAGTAGGCGTCGCCGCCCGCGACCGCGCACGTGAAGTTGACGCCGACACTGATCGAGGTCACGTCCTCGAGTCCGGCGACGCGCACCGGGCGGTACTGGTTGGCCGTCGAACCGTCACCCAATTGGTCGAAATCGTTGGTGCCCCAACAGTAGGCGAGTCCCGCGGAGATCGCGCAGGTCGCCCAGTTGGCGGTCGAGATCGCGGTGACGTCGGTGAGATCGGCCACCCGCGTGGGCTTCCACCGACTGGTCGTGGTGCCGTCACCGATCTGCCCGTAGTCGTTGTTGCCCCAGCAGTAGGCGACGCCGGCGGCGATCGCGCAGCTGTCGGGACCGCCGGTGGTGATGGAGGTGACGCCGGACAGGTCGGCGACGCGCGTGGGTTTCCAGCGGTTGGTCGTGGTGCCGTCGCCGAGCTGCCCGGCCTGGTTGTCGCCCCAGCAGTAGGCGGTGCCGTCGCGGATCGAACAGGTGGTGCCCAGGCCCGCGCTGAGCGGGACCTCGGACGCCTCGGCGGCCTGCGGGCCCGACGCAGCGCCGCCGTCGTCATCACCACCTTGGGTGACCAGTGCGACGGCCGCGACCGCCGCCAGCACCGCGACGATCGCAGCCGCACCGGCGATCCACGGCCATCGGCGTCGACGACCCGGCGGCGCGGCCTGCGTGGGGGCCGAGTGCGCGGGGAGCGGGGGAGTGAAGCCGGGCGACGACCGGTGCTGTGTCTCGGAAGGAGGCTGCCGCCCGGACGGGCTCTGCGCGTACAGCGGGGGACTCTGTTGGGGCGGACTCTGCTGGGACGGACCCGGATACCGCGGCTGCTGGGCGGGCGGCGGCAAGGTCTCCGGTGCCAGTGGCGGGACGAAGTGAGTCGCCGAGGTGCCGGATCGGGCGTCGGGTCCCGACCGGCCGAGCGCCGCACGCAGGTCCGCGGCGAAATCGCGGCACGTGGGGTAGCGGTCCAGCGGGCCGCGGGCCAGGGCACGGTCGAAGACCGGGTCGAGCGCGGCGAGGTCGGGGCGATACCGGCTGATCCGTTCCGGCGGCGACGTCAGCTTCGCGACGATGTGCCGGGTCTGGGTGTCGGCGTCGAACGGGGTGGTTCCGGAGAGCAGCTCGTAGGCGGTGCAGGCGAGCGCGTACTGATCCGACGCCGGGCCCGCGGGCTTGCCGTCGAGGATCTCCGGGGCCGCATAGACCAGCGTGCCGACGAACGACGACGGTGCGGTCAGCGTGGTGGCGGTGGCGAGTTTCGCGATCCCGAAGTCGAGGACGACTACCCGGTCGAGGGCGCCGTCCATCGCCCGCCTGGTGACGAGGATGTTGCCCGGCTTGATGTCGCGGTGCACGACACCGTGCGCGTGGGCGTAATCGAGGGCGTCGGCGACGCGGTCGACGACCGTGAGGATCTCGTCGGGCCGGAACGAACTACGACGCAGGTCCTGTCCGTCGAGGTAGGTCATCGTGAACCACGGGTCGTCGTCGGTGACGCCGTAGTGATAGATGGTGACGATGTTGGGGTGGTCGAGGGCAGCAGCGGTCTGGGCCTCCCGGCTGAACCGACGGACGAACTCCTCGTCGACGGTCTCGGCGATCGAGATGACCTTGAGCGCCTCACGCCGCCGCAGTTGGGGGTTCTCCACCAGGTAGACGGTCCCCATGCCGCCCGTGCCCAGGCGGCTGATCACCCGGTAGCCGGCGACCTGTTCAGGGTGGTGGGCCATCAGCGCCTCCTGGTGGCGTGACCGGTGATGCGACGACGATAGCCCCGCTCCGGCCGCCATGCCCCGGACACGGCACTTCTTCATTCGAATGGCGTGGCACAATGCTCCCGTGGCAAACAACAGTGGTGAGAAGGCCGGCAAGAAGCGCTACGTCGACAACGGCTGGCCCCAGGATGACAACGGTGACGCCGCCGACCATGCGGTCTCCGAACTCGCGACGCACATCTCGGGTGCACTGTCCCCGTTCGGTGAAGTCGAGTTCCCGCTCCCGGTCGACGATCTGCCCTTCGTGCAGTCGAAGACGGTCGTCAACCGCTGATACCGATGCCGACCACCGGAGATGACGGCGGCGGGTCGGTCTTTTCGGGTGAGGGTGCCGACGCCGGTCGCCTGACGCACATCGACGACGCCGGGACGGCGCGCATGGTCGACGTGGGACACAAGGCCCCGACGAAGCGTCGTGCGATCGCCAGCGGCACCTTTCACACCACGGCCGAGGTGATCGGTCTGCTCAGTGAGTCGAAGCTGCCCAAGGGCGATGTTCTCGCGACCGCGCGCATCGCCGGGATCATGGCGGCCAAACGCACCGACGAGCTGATCCCGCTCTGCCATCAGCTGGCGTTGTCGTCGGTGGAGGTCGACTTCACCATCGGCACCGACTCCATCGACGTGACCGCGACCGTCGCCACGTCCGGCCAGACGGGCGTCGAGATGGAGGCACTGACCGCGGTGGCCGTCACCGGGTTGACGCTGCACGACATGGTCAAGGCCGTGGACAAGCGGGCGCGCATGGACGGGATCCGCCTGCTCGAGAAGACCGGCGGCAAATCCGGCGACTGGTACCGGGACGACCCGGCCGATGGCTGAGAACACGCCGCCCGACCCCGCACGACGACGCGTCGCGCAGATCGTCGTCGCGTCGACGCGCGCGAGTACCGGGATCTACCCGGACCGCACCGGTCCGATCATCGAGGGCTGGCTCGTCGAGCAGGGTTTCCGCGTCGCCGAACGCGATGTGGTGGCCGACGGGCCGCCCGTGGGCGCCGCGATCCGTGCCGCCGTGTACGCCGGCGTCGACCTCGTGATCACCACCGGCGGAACAGGTCTCTCACCCACCGACCGCACCCCCGAGGAGACGCGACCGCTGCTCGACGTCGAGATCCCCGGCCTGGCCGACGCCATCCGTGCGGCCGGACTGCCCACGGTCCCGACCGCCGTGCTCTCACGCGGCCTCGCCGGCGTCGCCGGGACGACACTGGTGGTGAACCTGCCCGGCTCGACCGGGGGCGTACGGGACGGCCTGACCGTCCTCACGGACGTCGTGCACCACGCACTCGATCAGATCCGCGGCGGGGATCACTGATCGTCCCGCGACAGGACAGGATTCGCGAATGACCGTAGTCGTACACACCGCGGTGTCGGAGGAGCCGATCGGGCTCGCCGACCACGAGGCGATGGTCGCCGACGCCGCCGACGGGAAGGCCGGCGCGATCGTCGGCTTCGTGGGCGCGGTCCGCGACCACGACGGCGGCCGGAACGTCGCCGCTCTCGACTATTCCGCCCATCCGACGGCGTCCAGGGTGCTGACCGAGGTCGTCGAGGAGGTCTCGTCGGTCGACGGTGTGCGCGCGGTCGCGGTCTCGCACCGCGTCGGAGAACTCGAGATCGGGGATGTCGCCTTCGTGGTGACCGTGGCCGCCGACCATCGCCGCGCCGCATTCGAGACGTGCGCGCGGCTCGTCGACGAGGTGAAGGCGCGTCTGCCGGTCTGGAAGCACCAGTACTACGACGACGGCACCGAGGAGTGGATCAACTCGGCCTAGCCCTTCGAGGCTCGTCGCTATCGCTCCTCGCACCTCAGGGAGCAGGAGATGGCTCGTCGCTATCGCTCTTCGCACCTCAGGGAGCGTGAAGAATTGGAAAAGGGCCCCGCACGGATCGCTCATCGTGCGGGGCCCTTTGTCTGTGGCCCTCTGCGTTGCTCCGAATCGGTGTCCGGGCTACCTGCAGATCAGGGGTTGGGCAGCAGGTGCTTGTTGTCGTTGAAGAGCTTGATCTGTTCGGGACTCAGCGAGACACCGCTGCTCTTGGCGGCGTTCCAGAGGTTCTTGACCTCGGGGCTCACACCGGAGTCGGTGAGGACCGAGGTGACCTGGTTGGCGACGTCGTCGGTGGTCTTGGCCTCAGGGGCCTTGACGAGGCTGAAGCTGCCGTTGCCGTCCTGGAGCTGCTTGACGATCGGGGCCGGGACATCGCTCGGCGCGGTGCGCGGGGTGTGACCCGAGAGGCCGACGCCGCAGGTGGGCCATGCGCCCTTGCCCTGCGAAGCGAGCACGCGCTCGGCGACGACGATCTGCTCCTCGCGGGTGGCCTGCTCGGCGGTCGGGGCGAACTCGCCGCCGCCGTGGCCGCTCCAGGTGCTCGGCGAGAACTGCAGGCCGCCGTGGTAGCCGTTGCCGGTGTTGATGGCCCAGTTACCGCCGGACTCACACTGGGCGACCTTGTTCCATTCGGCGTCGGTCGCGGCGTTCGCGGTACCGGTGCCCATGAGGGCGGCTCCGCCACCGAGGACGGCGCCGGTGAGGGCGACCTTGGTGATGGTCTTGGTGGTCGAGCTGGTCGTCTGCTTGCGGTGACGTCCGGTCATAGATCGATTCCTCTCTCCACGCGCCTACGAAGTCAGCTGTCGGGTTCGAGCGAGAGGTTGCTCGGCCCCAGTGCGTCCCCGTGAATGTTAATCACGGTTCTGCGCCTGGGACTTAACCCCGAGGACACCTGGTGTGGTGCCCGGTCTCAGGGGATGAGGTTGGGTCCCCCGTCCTCGCTCCTAGATTCGTTCGGTCGTTCCCACCGGCGGAGCGAGGCTCGGCGCGGCCGGCAGGACGTATGTTCTGTTTCCTTACCGTGACCTTCGAGAAGGTCGCTTCGTACAGTACGTCGTTCGATGGAGTGATTCACCTGCTAGTTCGCAACTGATTTTCGCGCCAGATCCTGGTCTCCCGACCCACTTTCGGCGTCATCCCAGTTCATCGGGCCGGATGCGCTCCCGTGGCCTGCTCGTTACCACTCCGTTATGTGACAAAGGTCACATGCCCGAAGTGGTATCAACCACCGGCAAACGGCGGGAGGACGTCCAGTGTCGAGCAGATGCCGAGCGGCTGTGAACGGTCAGTGAGCGCGATCTCGTCGCGGAGGTAGGAGCAACGCTCGAGAACCGTCGCCAATCCGGGGTTGCCGGCGGACAGTGTCGACTCGAGGTCTCCGAGGGTGGTCGCCGGGTCGATGTCGACGACCCGCGACTCGGTGCCGGCGGCGGCGCGCGCGGCGGCGAAGAAGCGGACGGTGAGGTTCATCGGAACCCGAGCCTATCCACCGATGGCGGACATGGGCCGCGACGGCTGCTGGAAGCCGGCGGCGTTCACCTCGTGCCCGGGCGCCTTCTGCCACATGTCGGTGCGCCACAGCGCCGCCACGGCCGCGTCGACCTCGTCGTCGGGCAGGGTTCGCAGGGTGGTGCGCAGATCTGTTTCCGAGGACGCGAACAGGCAGTTGCGCAGCGAGCCGTCGGCGGTCAGCCGGGTGCGGTCGCAGTCGCCGCAGAACGGGCGGGTGACCGACGCGATCACCCCGACCTTTGCCGGGCCCCGGGACGTCCGATGGCCGTCGACGAGCCACGTGGCCGCCGGCGCGCTGCCGCGCGGTGCCGGATCGGGCAGCAGGGTGAACCGTGTGCGCAGGGTCGCCAGGATCTCGTCGGCGGTCACCATCCGGGATCGCTGCCAGGCGTGATCGGCGTCGAGTGGCATCTGTTCGATGATGCGCAGCTCGTAGCCGTGCTCCAGGCAGTAGGCGAGGAGATCCGGTACGGCGTCGAGGTCGGCGCGGTCGGGGATCACGGCGTTGACCTTGACGGGGTCGAGTCCCGCGCGTCTGGCGGCCGCCAGACCCGTCAGCACGTCGTCGAGCCGGTCGCGTCGGGTGATCTCGGCGAATCGTTCCCGGTCGACGGTGTCGAGGGAGATGTTGATGCGGTTGAGGCCGGCCGCCACGAGCCCGTCGATCCGCCGGGAGAGTCCGAGACCGTTGGTGGTCATCGCGATCTCCGGGCGTTGCGGCAGTGCGGAGACGGCACCGATGATCTGCTCGAGGTCGCCCCGCAGCAGCGGCTCGCCGCCGGTGAACCGGATGCGTTCGATCCCCAGGTCGCGGACCGCGACGGTCAGCACCCGGATCAGCTCGTCAGCGCTCAGCACCGCCTCGGTCGGCATCCAGTCGAGGCCCTCGGCGGGCATGCAATAGGTACAGCGCAGGTTGCACCGGTCGGTCACCGAGACGCGAAGGTCCTTCGCCACCCGCCCGAACGTGTCACGCAGGGGGCCCTGCGTGGGAGCGTCGGCGGATGCCCCGGCCGAGTGCGGCCGTGGCATCGGAATCCCGAGGCCGACCGTGCTCATGCTGACCTGCGGATCACGTGGCGTTCGGACCCTTGCGGGCTTCGAGAGCGCGGAAGGTGCTGGCGTGGAACACGAGTGGCTCGACACCGGGATCGGCACGCAGGGTGTTGATCTCCAGCAGCACCACGGTGTGGTCGCCCGCCTGGATCTCGTTGTGGATGCTGCACGACAGGTGGGCGGCCGCATCGGGGACGAACACCGCCCCGGCGTCGGTGCTCAGCGGCGTGATGCCGTCGAACCGGCGCTCCGCCGGACCGGCGAGCTGCTTGCAGACGTCGGTCTGGTCGCCGGCGAAGACACTGACCCCGATGGCCGGCGCGGTACGGATCTGCGGCCACGTCGTCGACGTGTTCTGGACGCACACCGACACCAGCGGCGGGTCGAGGGAGACGGTCGTGAAGGAACTCGCCGCCATTCCGATCAGCGTGGTCGAATCTCCCTCACCCCGTAGGCAACACACCGCCACGACGCCGCTCGGGAAGCAGCTGAACGCCTCCCGGAGGGCCTTGGCGTCGGAGACGGGGGCAAGGTCTGGAGTGGTGTCGATGGTCGCTGTCACGGTCCTCACCTGGCTCGGCGTCCGGCACGGAGTGCGTACACCAGGCCGAGGAGAAAACCCAGAGGTGCGCACATGGTCAGCAGGTAGACGAAGGTCGGGGCGGTGTCGCCGTCGGTGAGGAGCGGGGTCACGAACAGCGCCACGAGAGCGATGAGTCCGATCGCGAAGATCACCATGGCCACCTGCAGCAACCGTGGGGACGTCGTCTTCTGCATGCCATCCACGGTAGTGCACTCGTCGGCAGACGACGCCGAGTGATGGGTGGAACGGGGTGCGCGGAGGTAATGGTGTGACCGGCGGTGGGGTGTTGGCTACCATGGGGCAGCAGGCGCCTTGCATCCGTCTGGGCCCTTACGGACTTCCCGGGGGCTGTAGAGATGGGTCACGGCGTCTTTTGTTGTGACAGGCAGATCTTTGACGAGATCACGACGTACAGATGAGGGTGAGCACAGTGCCGACCGGCAAGGTGAAGTGGTACGACGCGGACAAGGGCTTCGGCTTCCTCGCGCAGGAGGACGGCGAGGACGTCTATGTCCGTGCGTCTGCCCTGCCCGACGGGGTGGAGGCCCTCAAACCCGGGCAGCGCGTGGAGTTCGGCATGGCCGCCGGTCGCCGCGGGCCGCAGGCGCTGAGCGTCAAGGTCCTCGAACCCGCGCCGAGCGTGTCCAAGAACGTGCGCGAGGCCGCTCGTAAGGACGTCAAGCGGCACACCCCCGACGAACTTCACGGCATGGTCGCAGATCTGATCACCCTGCTCGAGGGCAAGGTGCAGCCGGACCTGCGCAAGGGGCGCTACCCCGATCGCAAGACCGCGCAGCGGATCTCCGAGGTCGTGCGCGCGGTGGCCCGCGAACTCGAGCACTGAGTTCGACGAGCCGCCCGTTCCTCAGCCGAGGTACTTCTGGAACTCCTGCGGTGCGGTCTCTGCTGCCAGCACGCCGCGCGGGATGATCTCGTCGTTCCGCGTCAGCCTGGCCGACGCCGGGTAGACGGTGATCCCCAGCAGGACGTATTCCGGTGCTGTCTTCAACGTGACCGTGTAGGTCTCGCCCGACGCCTGGGGTTGCTCGTCCTCGACGAGTCCCCTCGGCGTCCAGTAGACGGCGGCCAGGTTCCACGGACCCTGCGAGATGTCACCGGAGACCGACAGCATCACCGTGTCGCCGACCGCCACCGGAACCCGGGGCGCCTCGCGCTGCGACGTGCCGAGCGGCGGGTCGCATTCGTCGAGCATCAGGTCGCACCAGCGCACCGGTTCGACGGTGTAGAGGTTCTTCCCGACGGCGATGTGCAGGTAGGGCTTGTCGTCGTGCGTGGAGTTGCGAGTCAACAGGAACACCGAGGTGCCGACCACCGCGACGAACGCGACCACCACGATCGCGATGATCGCGAGTGCCTTCTTCTCTCCACTGCTGATCACTGTCTGCGATGTCCTGTCTGGTCGGGGGCCTGGCGGTCACCGTGGGGCCGGTCACCGGAGTTCGGGAAGGGTGCCGTCGACGGCATCCGCGTGGTGGACGGCCGCTGGGTGTGCGGCCGGGTCGGCGCCGATCCCGGGCTGGTCCGGCGGGACTGCGCGGCGTCGTCCGCGCCGGCCGCCCGGAACGCGACGGTCGGTGCGGCATGGTCGGGGCGTCGACCACCCAGACCGGGCACCAGCGACGAACCGCGGGTCGTCAGCACCGTCTGGAGCAGCCCGAGGCCCAGTAGCACCGAGACGACGGTGAACCCGATCCACAGGGTCGGGGGCAGCAGCACACCCAGCGACGCGCCGAACACCCACGACAGCTGCAGAACCGTCTCCGAGCGGCCGAACGCCGATGCGCGCGACTCGTCGGGCAGGTCGTCCTGGATCGATGAGTCGAGGCACACCTTGCCGATTGCACTGGTGCCCGAGGCGACGAGCGCGGCGACAGCGGCCGCGGCGATGTTGCCGAAGACGGCCGCGAGGACCGCGACGACGAAGCAGGCGGCGGTCGACCACACGATGATGTTCGGCGGATTCTTCAGTTCCAGCCTGGTGCCGACGCCGTTGCCGATCATGTTGCCCACGCCCGCCGCGGCACCGACCGCGCCGAGCAGCAGCAACTGCGTCCAGTCCGACGCATCGCCCTGCTGGGACTTGGCGTAGAACGCCACGAACAGCGTCAGGAAGCCGGTGAGGATCCGGATGGTGCCGTTGCCCCAGAGGCCGGCCACGACGGTGCGGCCCAGCGGCTGACGCATCTTGGCGGCCAGCATCTTCGCACCCTCGCGAGCGCTGGTCGGCTCGTGTTCGGGGGTGCTCGAACGGGCCGGTTCACCGTGGTAGGTCAGGGTCGTGGGGATCTCGCCCTCGGTCGACTCGACCCACGACGGGATGCGCATGCACAGGTACGCCCCGGCCGCGGCGACGATCGCCAGCCACACCATGGCTCCCGGCAGATGCAGCGGCAGCAGTTTGCCGAGCAGCATCTCGACGAGCGCGGCGAACGCACCGCCGACGATCGTGCCGCCGATCAGTCCGAACGTGGTCAGGCGGGAGTTGACGCGCGGCAGGTCGATGGTCGGCGGCACCACGCGCGGGGTGACCGCCGATTTGAGCACGCCGAAGGACTTCGACAGGACCAGCAACCCCAGAGCGCAGGGATAGAGCACCCACGGGTCGTATTCGAGTTGCTGGGTGACGTCGTTCCACTGGACGTTGGTCATGATCAGCAGGGCCAGCACGACGCGCAGGCCGAAGGTCGTGGCCATCGCGATGCGACGTCCGCGCTGGAGCCGGTCGAGCAGCGGACCGATCAGGGGGGCGATGAGCGCGAACGGGGCGATCGTCAGCGCCAGATACAGCGCGACGTTGGTCTTGGATTCACCCGATGCGGCGGCGAAGAACAGGGTGTTGGCCAGCGCGACGGCCATCGCGGCGTCGGCGGCGAAGTTCGCGATCACCGGGAGGGTGAGCGCGGTGAGGCCGGACTGGTCGGCTCCGTCGGCGGTCGCGGCCCGATGGATCTTGCCGATGCCCTTGCTCGTCAGCTCGCGGCTGCGCATTGCGGCGACGCGCATCACGGTGAGCTTCTCGGGCGTTCGGGGCCCGTGCTCGGTGGGCATCGCGCGGGTCGCCGACTCGTCGTGGAACGGCTGACCTCGATCGTCGAGCGGCGGTAGATGCGGATTGTGTGTGGGCGGGGGCAGGTAGGCGTTGCGCCCGGGGCCCGGGCCGGGCGGCGGTCCCCAGCCGGGTGCCGGCCGGCGTGCCCTCATCTGGCGGGTCTCGTCGGCCGGGTAGTTCGCCGACCCGGGGTGCTGCGCGGCACGTCGGCCGCGATCATCGGTCGGCGGTTGAGGCTGGCTCGCCGGACCCCTGGGGGCCCCGCGCCCATCGTCGTGTCGGGAACTCCGTGGGATCACGAACACGATTGTTCCTCATATCGTGCCGGTGCCGCTTGAAGCGGGTCGTTGTGTGGCACACGTCGGCGATATTGCACACTGGAACCGTGACTGACGTACGTGAGGGCGGACGACTGCTGGCTGCCGTCGACATCGCACGAGCCGCGCTGGTCGACGACGGACAGCAGCCCGGGGCACATCGGCGCAGCGTGGCCGAGGGAGAGTGGGCTGCCGCACACTATTTCGACGCCGAGCTCGCAGGCTACCGCGGCTGGCAGTGGTGTGTCGTGCTGGCCGGCTCGCCGGGCAGCGACGAGATCACCCTCAGTGAGGTCGTGCTGCTGCCGGGCGACGGTTCGCTCCTTGCGCCTCCGTGGGTGCCGTGGGCCGAGCGCGTCGCCTCCGGCGATCTCGCGCCCGGCGATCTGCTGGCCGCCGAGCCCGACGACCCGCGTCTGGTGCCCAATCAGATCGACACCGGCGACGAGTTCCGCTTCGACTCCGAATCCGAGGACCCTGACGACATCGGCCAGGTGGCCGGCGAGATCGGCCTCGGCCGCCGCCGGCTGCTGAGCTACGACGGCCGCGCCGACGCCGCGCAGCGCTGGTACGACGGCGACTTCGGTCCGTCGTCGGAGATGGCGCAGGCGGCCCCGTTCTCGTGCTGCACCTGTGGTTTCTACGTGCCGCTCGCGGGCGCGTTGCGCGCCGGGTTCGGTGCCTGCACCAACGAGTACGCGGCCGATGGTCGGGTGGTCTCCGCCGAGTACGGCTGCGGCGCACACTCCGACGTCCAGGCCCCGAAGGGTGACGGTTCACCCGCGTACGACGCCTACGACGACGGTGCCCTCGAGATCATCTCGATCACCCGGGACGCCGAACCGGCGAACTCCTGAGCGACACGCCCTCACCCATGAGCGCCGATCCGTTCGGCACCGCCGCGCTGCGGTCGTCGACGCTCGACGGGTGGGTGGCCTCGCCGACACGCCTCGCCGAGGATGCCGCCGCCGAAGCTGATCTGGTGACGGTCGGATACCGCGACCGTCTGCTCACCGAACTGGCGGCCAACGCCGCCGACGCCGCGGCTGCGGCGGGGATTGCCGGCGAGCTCTCGATCTGGGTGGATGGTGACGAGCTGCATGTCGCGAACACCGGTGAGCCACTGACTGTCGAGGGCGTCCGGTCGCTCGCCGCGCTGCGGGTGTCGGCGAAGACACCCACCGGCGGTCAGATCGGACGGTTCGGCGTCGGATTCACCGCCACCGCAACGGTCGCGGACCGTGTGGAGGTCCGTTCGCGCACCGGATCGATCGTCTTCGACCGTGCCCAGACCGTGGAAGCCGTTCGGGAAGCCGGGCTTTCGGGTGACACCGTTCCGGTCCTGCGGCTCGTGTGGCCGTCGGAGGTCAGGCCGGGGGCGGGGGCGGGTTCAAACACCGAGGGTTTCGACACCGAGGTGGTCCTGAGCCTGCGTGAGCCCTCCGGTCCGCTGATCGAGGCGATGCTGGCCCAGGCCCCCGATCTCGTGGTCGAACTTGCTGCACTGCAACGGATCACCGTCGGCGGTGTGGAGATCGAGGCCGAGCGGTCCGCCGGGCCAGAGGTCGACGACGACGAGGCCTCGTCGGCGATCGTCACGGTGTCCGTGAGCGGCGCCGGGTCGTCGTCGACGCAGCGCTGGCTGGAGGTCACGCGTGGCGGTACACGCTGGCTCGTCGATGCCGACGGTGGTCGCACACCCGATCACGATGTCCTGCGCGCACCCACGCCCACCGACATCGAACTGAGCCTGCCGTGCCGGTGTATCACCGACCTCGCGCTCACCCCGGACCGTCGGCACCTGCACCCCCGGGCCGAGATCCGTGACGCCGCAGCCGGTTACGTCGACCTGCTGCTACTCCTCGACCCGGTGCGTCGACTACAACTCGTCCCGGAACTGCACCTCGCGCGGAATCGCGACGACGTCAGGCTGATCGAGGCGGTGCGTGAGCAGCTCCGCGACACGGCGTGGTTGCCGGGTGCCGGCGGCGAGGCGTTGTTGCCGTCGCGGTCCGTCGTCCTCATCGGGCTCACCGATCGCCTGGCCGAGATCCTCGCCGAACACTTCACCGACCTCGTGCATCCCGACATCTCTCTCGCGCAACACCTTCCGACGATGGGTCGGCTGGGGGTCGAGGAGTTGGGGCTGGCGGCGCTGGCCGAGCGACTTGGCGGACTGCAGCATGAACCGTCCTGGTGGCACGACCTGTACGAGGCGCTCGCGCCGCTCGTGTCCACGGGACGCGAGGTCGAGGAACTGGGCGCGCTGCCGATTCCGCGGTCGGACGGCCGGATGTCGGTCGGGGTTCGCGGCCTGTTCGTCAGCGATCGCATCGCGACCCCGATGCGGTGGATTCCCACCGTCCACCCCGACGCCCGCCACTCGCTGCTGGAACGTCTGGGCGTGCAGGAACTTTCCGTCACCGATGCGCTGGCCGACCCGGCACTGCGGGTGCTGATCGAGGACTTCGACCCCGAGAGTGCCGGTGACGACGGGTTGGCCGCCGAGATCTGTGCGGTACTGCGCGCCGACCCGGACGCGGCGGTACCGACGTGGCTGGCCACGCTGCCGCTGCTCGACACGGACGGCGAACTCCGTCCCGCCGATGAACTCCTGCTTCCCGACAGTCCGCTCCTCTCGGTCCTCGTCGACGATCATCCGTTCGGCGTCGTCGACGACGAGGTCGTCTCCGAGTGTGGCGCAGGCGAACTGCGACGCCTGGGCGTCGGCTGGGGTTTCCTCACGGTCGACGACGAGCTGCCGGTCGCTCCTGACCACGACCTCCCCGACGAGGAGGACTGGTGGGACACGCTGCCCGACGCGCCCGAAAGGCTCGCCGCGGTACGCGATCTCGACCTGATCGACGACCGGTCCTGGTCCGAGGCGCTGACCATGATGGCGACCGACGAGGACATCGCGCCGCTGCTCGCCGACCGGGACGGGTACACCTCCTGGTGGTTGCGTCGGCACGCCGAGGTCGACGGGTTGCTGCTGGGGGAGTACCGCGCACCGTCGGACGAGATCCTCGCCGGGATCATCGACCCCCTCGACCATCCGCACGCCGACGCGCTGGTCGGTGCGCTCGCACGCCTGGAACCCGACACCGCCGTCGATGCCGACCTCCTGCTGACCCGCCTCGGCGATCCGGAGCGGGACATCTCCGCCGGTGCCGCGGTGATGGTGCACGCCGCCGTGGTCGCGGCGTGCCGTCGCGGCGTCATCGATCCCGCGGATGTCGAGGTGCCCGAACGGGTTCGGACGATCGCCGGCATCGTCACCGAACGCGCGGTCGTCGTCGACCAGCCGTGGTTCCTGCAGGCCGTGCCGGACCTGGAGGCGGTTCTCGCCGGACCGACGATCACTCCCGCCGACGCCGAGGTCCTGGCGACGCTGCTCGACCTGCCGCTCGGTTCCGAGGAGTACACCGCGACCGTCCGCGACCCCGGCGACACCGCGACCTGGGCCCACCCCGAGGCGGTGCGTTTCGGTGCCGAACGCGGGGTCGAGGTGCCGCGTGGCCAGGTGCGGTTGCATGACGAGTTGTGGATCTCGTTGCGCTCTGCGGATTCCCAGCGAGACATCCGCGTGCGCTGGTGGGTTGAGGACGGGGTCACGCATCTAGAACGCCGCGCCAGCTCCACATCCTGAAGCCGGACCGATGTCGCACGCAACTCCTGCTCCCTGAGGTGCGAGGAGCGATAGCGACGAGCCTCGAAGGGCTGGCGACTCACCAACGCACCAGATGTAGCCATTCGTATCGATCAGCGATACCTATTGCGACATCAGAGTTTTCGACAACCACTCACCAGGCCTTCGAGGCTCGTCGCTTACGCTCCTCACACCTCAGGCAGCGATGGGGTAAGCGCGCGTTCGGATCTGGCAGCCAGCAGTAGGTTTCGGTCAGCGAAACCTATTGCCGGCCCGCGTCGATCCCCGCGGTGAGGATGCTCGCGAGCTGGCGGTATGCGGCGGCGTCGTCGAGGCCGGTGGCGGCCCAGACCTCGCGGCGCTGGATGCGACTCATCATCGAGGCGGCGAGGTCGGCGGCGAAGGCGGCGTCGATGTTGCGGAAGTCGCCCGCGGCGACACCGTCGGCGATCAGCTTCTGTACCCGGGTCGCGGCCGCGGCGGTGTTGAGTTCGTAGAGCGAGCGGGTCGGGGTGAAGGCGTCGAGGTCTCGCATGAACGCCTCCGACGCCGGTGACAGCGCCTCACCGACGGCGACCAGGTATGCGATGACCCGCTCGCGTGGGCTGTTCGACGCCGCGACCCGCGCTTCGACCTGCTCGGTCGCGGTGCGGAAGAAGTGGGTGACGGTGGCCGTGACCAGCTGTTCCTTGCTCGCCGCGAGGGTGTAGAGCGTCGACTTGGAGCACCTGAGCTCGGCGGCGATGTCGGCGATCGAGAGGTGGGCGAAACCGTCGCGCAGGATCAGCTCGAGCAGGGCGTCGAACAGGGCGGCACGACGCCGCGTCGCGAACCCCTCGCGTGGCATACGACTCCTCCCGACTGCGTCGGCTGTACCTGCCGCTCCCGGAATAGTACTGTGCAGAGGACTTGAGTACTAGTTTGATTACCTGAGCTCCCTGACATGGAGGTACCGATGCCGGTCGACCGTCTGCTCCCCAATGACGAGGCTCGCGACCTGATCGCGCTGGTCCGCGACATCGCCGACAAGCGGATGAAGCCGATCGTCGACCAGCACGAGAAGGATCGGCAGTACCCGGAGGGGCTGTTCGCCGAACTGGGTGAGGCCGGCCTCCTCGGCCTGCCGTACCCGACCGAGTGGGACGGCGGCGGTCAGCCGTACGAGGTCTACCTGCAGGTGCTCGAAGAACTCGGCGCGCGCTGGGCGTCGGTCGCGGTGGCCGTCAGCGTCCACGGCCTCGCGTGCCATCCGCTGTTCAACTTCGGTACCGAGGAGCAGAAGCAGCGCTGGCTCCCGGATCTGTTGAACGGCAAGCTGATCGGCGCCTACAGCCTGAGTGAGCCGCAGGCCGGGTCCGACGCCGCGGCGCTCGCGTGCCGCGCCACCCCCACCGAGGGTGGTTACACCGTGACCGGCTCCAAGGCATGGATCACCCACGGCGGTATCGCCGACGTCTACAACGTCTTCGCGCGGACCGGCGAAGGATCGAAGGGCATCTCCTGCCTCTTCGTCGCCCGCGACACCGAGGGTCTGACCTTCGGCAAGCCCGAGGACAAGATGGGTCTGCACGCGGTCCCGACCACCGGGGCGTCGTACGACAACGCGTTCATCGACGAGGATCGTCGTCTCGGTGCCGAGGGACAGGGCCTGCAGATCGCGTTCTCCGCGTTGGACTCCGGGCGGCTCGGCATCGCGGCCGTGGCGACCGGGCTGGCGCAGGCGGCTCTCGATGCGGCGGTGGATTACGCGCAGGAGCGAGCCGCGTTCGGCCGCAAGATCATCGACCATCAGGGTTTGTCGTTCGTGCTGGCCGACATGGCCGCCGCCGTCGACTCGGCGCGTGCCACCTACCTCGACGCGGCGCGTCGTCGTGATGCGGGAATGGAGTACTCGCGGGCGGCGGCCACCGCGAAGCTCGTCGCGACCGACGCCGCAATGAAGGTCACCACCGATGCGGTCCAGGTCTTCGGCGGCTACGGCTACACCCGCGACTTCCCGGTCGAGCGCTACATGCGCGAGGCGAAGATCACGCAGATCTTCGAGGGCACCAACCAGATCCAGCGTCTCGTGATCGGGCGTGCGCTCGCGAAGTGACGTCCCGGCGAACCCCGGACCCGCTGCAGGATCGCGACCTCCCGCCGCGCACCGACCCACCCCACGCCGGTTGAGCCGACACCGACCGAAGCGAGGCGTCGTGTCGAAACCGGACACAACCAGCAGATGGGCGTGCGTCACGGCCGATCAGCGCTTCTGGGTCGGGCTCGTGATCATGCGAGCGGCCGGGGCCGCCTGGGCGCCTGCTCATCGGTCGAGGTAGTAGAAGGCGCGGCCGTCGAGCCGACGGAAACGCGGTCCACCGAGCTTGATGAGCAGCTTGAGGATGCCGGGGATGCGGGCGAACACCGCCTGGCGGTCGGCGTCGGACAGGCCCTTGACCATCATCGGGCTCATCCTCAGCATCTCGCCCAGGCCCGACTGCTTGCCCATCTTGGCCTCGAACTCCTCCCAGTCGTGCATCGTCATCCGACGCTGCACGATGGCGATCGCGTCGGTCTCCTCGTGGGTGAGGTGATCGCCGAGGATCGGCTGGGCGCGGACGAGTGCGTCGACCAACTCGGAACGGGTCTGCTCGTTCGCGTGGGCGGCCATCGTCGTGAACCCGGCGTGGCATTCCTCGAGGATCGGGTCGATCTGGTCGTGTTCGGCATCCATCGCCTCGAGGACGCGCTTCTCGGCGTCGTCGCAGCGCTCCTCGAGCAGCGGCCACAGCTCGACGTCCTCGCCGTTGTGATGGTGATGAAGTGCCGTGGCGAACATCGTCCAACGGTCGGCGAGAGCGCGCCAGGTGCCGGCGTCGTCGAGCTTGGTGCGGGGCACGGTCGCGGCGAAGTCGGCGAGGTCGCGTCGGAACGCGTGGTGGAGGACGTACATCATGAACGGGTCGATCGGCCCGTCGGGCGCGGCGGCCTGACCGGGGAGGCGGAGCTGGATCGGGAACGTGGTGGCGGCGGGGTGGGTCGTCATCGGGTGGGTCCTCATCTGGTGTGTGGGGTTCGGGCTGACGGTGACCACTGTCGGTCTCGCCTCTTGTGGCGCACTTGAAGACGGCTTGAGCGTCGGGTTTCGGCAGGTCACGACGTGCGCGGCGTCGGTCGGTCGAACGATCGCGGCGTCGGGTTAGGGTCGGTGCAGTCAGAGTCGGTCGCGCTACCGGCACGCCGGAGGAGAGGAAGGTCGGACCGATGTTCCTGTCGCCGACGACGATCGACGAGAACGTGTGGGACTGGGTCGTGCGGAATCGCGCCGAGCCGTGGAACACGATCGCCGAGTTCGTCACGCTTCTCGGCAACACCCTGATCCTGACCACACTCACCGTCCTGGCGGTGATCGGCCTGGCGGCCGCCGGTCGGCGCGTCGACGCCGTGTACCTCGGCGTCGGAACCCTCCTCGGTTACGCACTGATGCAGGGACTCAAATTCGGGTTCGCGCGCAACCGGCCGCCGATCGAGGACCGGTTGCTGAACATCGACTCGTTCTCCTATCCGTCGGGCCACGCGATGATGACGATGATCGTGTTCGGTCTGTGCGCGGTGGTGGCGTACCGCTGCTTCGCGTGGGTGCGCGGGCATCGGTGGATTCTTCTGCTCGCACCGCTGCTGTCGATTCTCGTGGGGCTCACCCGAATTGAGCTCGGCGTGCACTGGACGACAGATGTGGTGTCCGGCTGGATCTTCGGGGTGCTGTGGGTCGCGCTGTGCACCTGGGTGCTCGCACGGTACGAAACGCGGAGGCGTGCAGACGTTCCCACCGCCGGCGCGAGCTGACCCGGGAAATCGTCCGGGCAGGGGATAGTTCGGACGCGTGCGATTGGGATTGACTGTGAAGATGTCGCATCCGGGTCCGCCGTCCGATGGGGATGCCGACGCGCCCCGGCCATCCGATGAGTCGCCGACGTCCATCCAACCTGCGCGTCCCACGGTGGGACCCGGGGTCTCGCTGAACAAGGACAGTCGCCCGGACCCGCACGCGACGACGCCCTCCGGCGCCGGGCCGGCGCAACCCGACCCGTACGCGTCGACGCAGTTCGGCCAGAGTCCCCATCCGCCCACCGGCATCGCGCCCCCGATGGGACCGCCCGGGTATCCACCGCCCGGCTACCAACCGCCGGGATACCCACCACCCGGCTGGCAGCCGCCGGGGTATCCACCTCCCGGATATCCACCGCCCGGTTGGCAGCCGCCGCCTCCGCGCCGGTCGAACACCAAGGCGTATGTCATCACCGGGATCGCATTGGCATGCGTGCTCGCCCTCGTCGTGGGTGGCGTCGTGTGGTGGAAGACGACGCAGTCCGCGGAGGAGCCCGACCTGCTCGCCGGACAGTTGACGGGGTCGTATCCCACGGCGCCGAGTGCGGCGTGGACCGTCGAGTCGGGATCGTTCGGGGCGGATTCGTATGTGTCACCGCTGACGATGGAATCGTCATACGAGACCCTGGGCGCGGTACACGACGACCAGACACTCGTGACCCTGCTCCGAGCGGACCGTGGGAGCTCGTCCTCCGGACACCGTGTGCTGGGGATCGATGTCGCATCGGGAAACCGGTGGATGTTCGACGAGCCGGTGTCGTCATGTTCCGACGCGATCGTCGATCACACCATTGCCTGTCTCGGCAACGGGAGCGCTCACTTCATCGACACGCGAACCGGACGCTCGGCCGGCAGTGTGCCGGTCCCGGGGTCGGCCTTCGGCATCGCGTTCAACGGCAGCGCGGCATTCGTGCGGCAGTTCGGTGGCGGGCAAGGCCAGATGACGCTGATCAAGCTGACGCCACGGGGCACCGAGTGGCAGAAGACGGTGACCCTTCCCGAGGCATTACCGAGCGGGGACTCGTCGCAGTTCACGGCGACGGACAAGTTCGTCGCAAGCGCTGACGGCGTCATCGGGGTGGTGTCCGCCGACGACGGACGTGTGGTCTATACGAGCCCCGGCCGGACCGGCATCGGACGCCTCGCGGACGGCTCGCTGATGTTGTTGAGCGGCAGCATGAACGACGAGCAGCCGCAGGACGGGCCCGTCGTGCACCTGCGCGCTGACGGCACCACCGCCCGGTACGCGGGTGTCGACGTCCAGGTCCCCGTGGTGGCGACGCCCGATCAGCGCGACCGGACGATGATCGGCGGCACCTACGTCGACCTCGGTGATGGGCGGTCACTGTGGTCGGTGCCGGGTACGGGAAACCTTGCGGTCGCCGCACTCGTCGCGGATGACCGCGAGTTCGTCTACGTGCGGAGTGGGGGTGTGGTGGCAGCGGACGTCGCCACCGGGGAACAGCGGTGGACCGCCGAGGCAGCCGGGTACGCCGGGCGCACGGGCTACGGAGTCACCGACGGCGAACGCCTGATCTTCCCGTCGGCTGATGATGGCGTGGTCGCGATCGACCTGGCCGACGGTTCTTCGCAGTGGTCGTTGCCGGCAGCGTCGGTCGGCAACACCGGAACGAATGGTGGGGCGCCCGGGCCCGCACGCACCTTCGCCATCGGCGACCGTCTGGTCACGCTGACCTCGACCACGATCACCGGCTTCGCCCCGACGGGTCCGCGCGCGATCGTCCCGGGCACCACCCGGGCGAGCGACAGCGGCTCCGACGGTGGGGGAACGGAGTACGTGACACCGTGCGGGTCGCCGCCGGTCTTCACACCGCAGTCGTTCCGCACCGCAACCGGTGGCCTCGTCATCACGATGAGGGTCACCGCGGAGTGTCCCGGTGGGGACGTCCTGTTCGGTCCGCAGACTCGGATCACCATCTCCGACGCCGGAGGTCTGGTCGCGTCGGGCATCTTCGACTTCCAGCGATCCCCGGTCGCCGTCCCGGCGCCCGATGGTGGAGGCGCCCTCGATCTCGAGCTGACCTACCCGCCGGGCAGTTTCTTCCGGTTGCCCGACACTCTGAACGGGAGCGGACCGAGTTCGGGTTCTGCCGGTGGCTCCGGCTCGGGTTCGGCTGGGGGACAGTATCTCGTCGACTGTGACAAGGGCCCGACGCCGGGGCCGCCACCTTCGGTGACCACGCCGGACTCGGGTATGCCGGCGGCGTCGTCGGTCGCCACGGACGCCGCGTTCCCGGCCGGCACGGATGTGACCGCGACCAGCGTCGACGCCCTTCGCCTGCAAGCCGACGCCGACCGTGCGTTCATCCTCGCCAACCTGAACAACCGCTGGGTCGCCCAGCTCAGCTCGAAACGTCCGGGTCTCGTGGCCGACGGTCGTACCTGGGACGATCAGGCCATCCTCGACGAGTTCCTCGCACTTCGCCTGCGGTTCAACGATGTTCGGTTGCTGTGGAGTGATGAGTGGCCGGTGTTCTCGTACCAGGGCTGGTGGGTGACGGTCGCGGCGGCGACGTTCCCCGGCCCGGTGGAGGCGAACAACTGGTGCCGAACCCAGGGCTTCGACCCCGACCACTGCTTCGCCAAACTCGTGAGCACCACGGCCGGACCGGACGGCTCGACGCTGTACTGGAAGTAGCCACCGGGAAGGGGCCTCCGCGATACGGTCGGGGAATGGATTTCTCTCCGTCACCACGGTCCGCCGACCTCACCGAGCGAGTGCGGGCGTTCGTCACCAACGAGATCGAACCCGTCGAATCCCGGATCCACCAGGACATCAAGGAACGTCGCGAGGGGGACGGCAATCCTTGGACGCCGTCGCCGATCATCGCCGAACTGCAGGCGAAAGCACGTTCCGAGGGTCTGTGGAATCTCTTCCTCCCGGCTGCCCACGCCGGCCGCTACGCCGCCGACTTCGGGACCGACGGGGGAGCGGGCCTGTCCAACGTCGACTACGCCCCGATCGCCGAGGCGATGGGATCGTCGGCGCTGTCGCCGGTTATCTTCAACTGCAACGCCCCCGACACCGGGAACATGGAAGTCCTGCTGCGTTACGGCTCCGAGGAGCAGCGCGAGCGCTGGCTGGAGCCGCTGCTGCGGGCCGACATCCGCAGCGCCTTCTGCATGACCGAACCCGCCGTCGCCTCCTCGGATGCCACCAACATGGCGGCGTCGGCTGTTCTCGACGGTGACGATGTGGTCATCAACGGCACCAAGTGGTTCTCCACCGGTGTCGGGCACCCCGACTGCAAGGTCCTGATCTTCATGGGCGTCACCGACGCCGAGGCCGACCGCAAGTCGCGCCACACCATGGTCCTCATCCCGATCGACACGCCCGGCGTCAAGATCGACCGGATGCTCACCACCATGGGCTATTTCGACGAACCGTTCGGCCACGGCGAGGTGTCCTTCACCGACGTCCGGGTCCCGGCGTCGAACATCCTCCTGGGACCGGGCCGCGCCTTCGAGATCGCCCAGGGTCGTCTCGGACCGGGACGCGTCCATCACTGCATGCGCGCCATCGGCCTGGCCGAACGCGCACTGGAATTCGGTGTCCGGCGCGCACTCTCGCGTGAGGCATTCGGCAAGCAACTGGCCCGGCTCGGTGGTAACAGCGAACGGATCGCCGACGCCCGCATCGCGATCAACAGGTCGCGACTCCTGGTCCACCATGCCGCGTGGCTGCTCGATCAGGGCATGTCGCGGGAGGCGTTGTCCGCGGTCAGCGAGATCAAGGTCGAGGTGCCGAACATGGCCTTGTCCGTCATCGACATGGCCATCCAGCTCCACGGCGGCGCCGGCCTCACCGACGACTTCCCGCTCGCACAGGCCTGGGTCGGTGCACGTTCGCTCCGTCTGGCCGACGGCCCGGATGAGGTGCACCGCAACGTCGTTGCCCGCCTGGAACTCGGGAAGTACCGCTGACCGCGCCCGTCCACACACATCCACGAACGAGAAGGGTGAACTCCCACAATGGCTGACCAGGTGACCGAGGCGCGCGAGGTGCGGGACGAGGACGCGTTCGACGTCGAGGCGGTGGCAACGTGGCTGCGGACCGCGGCGCCGGACGTCGAGGGCCTCGACGCGGTGCCCGAGGTGCGGCAATTCGCCGGTGGCGCTTCCAATCTCACCTACCTGCTGCGGTACCCGACGCGGGACCTGATCCTGCGCCGGGCCCCGCGCGGTACCAAGGCGCGCGGCGCGCATGACATGCGCCGCGAGTACCGCATCCAGTCCGAACTCTCGGGGGTGATCCGGTACATCGCACCGATGATCGCCTTCTGCGACGACGATTCGGTCCTCGGGGCCGACTTCTACGTCATGGGTCGCATCGACGGCGTCATCCCGCGCAAGGAGTGGCCCGCCGACGTCCCGCTCGACGCCGATCAGGCACGGCAACTCTGCTTCAACTTCATCGACACGCTCGTCGAGGTGCATTCGGTCGACCCGGCGAAGACCGGTCTCGGCGACCTCGGGAAGGGACTCGGCTACGTCCGGCGCCAGGTCGACGGCTGGACCGCCCGGTTCCGCAACGCGCACACCGACGACGTGCCCGATTTCGAGACGGCGATGGCGTGGCTGGCCGACAACCAGCCCGAGGATGTCGCGAACTGCATCATCCACAACGACTTCAAGCTCGACAACGTGGTGCTCGACAAGGACGACCCGACCAAGGTGATCGGCATCCTGGACTGGGAGATGGCCACGCTCGGTGACCCGCTGATGGATCTCGCAGGATCGATGGCCTATTGGATCCAAGCCGACGACTCCGACGAGCTGCAGCTCATGCGCCGCGTCCCGACGAACCTGCCGGGGATGATCACGCGTGCGGAGTTCGTCGAACGATATTGCGAGCGTATGGGTTTCGAGATGTCGCCGGAGCGGTGGCGGTGGTACGAGGCGTTCGGACTCTTCCGGGCCGTGGTCATCGCCCAGCAGATCTACTACCGCTACTACCACGGGCAGACCACCAACAAGGAGTTCGAACGGCTGGGTTTCGCGGTGGGCATCATCGGCAACCGGCTGAACGAGATCGTCGCCGGCTGACCGGCCGGGACGACCCGCCGTCTCGGGCTTCTACAGTGATGACGTGACGGCCTCGCCGCGTTCGATCGCGCCCCTGTACCTCGCCGGTTTTACCACGGCGTTCGGCGCGCACGGCGTCGCGACGGTTCTCGGTTCCGAGAGCGACGACATCGGACTGTCGCTGCTGGGCCTGGGCCTGGTGCTCGCGTTGTACGACCTCGCCGAGGTGGTTCTCAAACCGCTGTTCGGGGCTCTGAGTGATCGCATCGGGGCCAAACCGGTGATCCTCGGCGGGCTGGTCGCCTTCGCGGTGGCGTCGTTGATCGGTGTGGCGACCGCGACGCCGCTGGCTCTCGCGCTCGCCCGGCTCGGTCAGGGCGCCGCAGCGTCCGCGTTCTCGCCCGCTTCGTCGGCGGCGGTGGCCCGCCTGGCGGGGCGAGAACGGTTGGGGCACTACTTCGGTCATTACGGCGCATGGAAGAGCCTGGGTTATGTGTTCGGACCCTTGCTCGGCGTCGGACTCGTGTATCTGGGCGGGATTCGGTCGCTGTACGCGGCACTCGCGGTCCTCGGCCTTGCCGCCGCGGTCTGGGTGGCCGTCGCACTACCCGCGCCGCCTGTGCTGCCCCGGCAGCGATACACCCTCGCCGACCTGGCCCGTCAGACGACCGAGCGCGGCTTCCTCGTCCCCACGATGCTGCTCGCGACCACGACCGCGATTCTCGGTGTCGCCGTGGGCTTCCTGCCGCTACTGGCCTCGCGCGAGGGTCTGCCGTCGTTCGTCGGCGCGGCGTCGGTAGCGGTTCTCGCCCTGGTGTCCGCCGTCGTCCAGCCGTTGGTCGGCCGGTACCGGGACGAAGGTCGGTTGACCATCCGAACCGGAGCCCTGGCGGGGATGACCGTCGGCGCGGCCGCACTGATACTCGTTGCGTTCGTGCCGCACGCCGTGACGCTGCTGATCGCGTCCGCGGCGATCGGGGTGATGGTCGGGGGCGTCACGCCGTTGGCCTTCGCCCATCTGGCCGACTCGACGCCCGACGAACGGATGGGTCGCACGATGGGCAACGCCGAACTCGGACGCGAGGTGGGTGACGCGGGCGGGCCGCTGATGGTCGGGGCCATCGCCACCTTCGCGACCCTGCCCATCGCGCTGCTCGCCCTCGCGGTGGTGGCCCTCGGCGTCGGGGCGACCGGGCGACAAGCCCTGCGCCCGGTCGGCGAGGCCACGTAGGTTTCACTCGTCCCCGGATTCGCTCGTGGCGACACCGTGCGCTCTGATACTCATATATGAAACCTGATTGGGGGCCTGGGTGAGTGCAACGACGATCCTGCTGATCGTTCTCGGGGTGTTGGTGGTGCTCGGCGTGCTCGGGATCATCGCGCTGTTCGTGCTCCACGGGCTCGCGGGCAACCCCAGCCGATTCGCGGTGCGGGACATGTCGCTCGACGAGGTCGATGACTACATCGACCGTCGGGCGTCGTTCGCGATCACCCTGCAGGAGACGACGCCGCTGTCACGCCGTGAGGTGTGGGAGCGGCTCACCGAGGCCGAGTACCTCTCGAGCTTGCCGTTCCTCACCGGGCCGCAGTGGACGACGCGCGGGTCCGGTGTCATCAGCGTCGGATCGCGGCGGACGATGTCGGGCACCATCCTGTCGGTCGAGCAGCGGGTCGCCGCGGTCACCGAGCGCGAGCAACTCGTCCTGGTCGGCACCGGCATCTCGCTGCCGTTCGCCATCAAGAACTTCGCCGAGCGATTCACCATCACCGACGGCGCTCGGCTCGACACCGTCACGGTGACGTGGGAGATCGCCGGATCGCCGCGGTGGGTCGGTTGGCTGCCCTGGCGATGGGGTGTGCCGTTCATCCGGCCGGTGCTCGGATTTGTCCTGCGTCACGTCCTCCGGCTCAAGCCGTTCCGGCGTCCGAGCGCAGGGGAGAACCGCAGCGGCGCGTCGGGAATCGCGGACCCGATCTAGTCCAGACCCTCCTGCGCACCGCGGGCGCCTCGGCGGACGCCGGCCCGCTGGACCAGCACGATCGTGGTGCCGAGAAGGCCGACGCCGAGCCCGACCAGACAGATCCGGAGTGCGTTGCCGCCGCCCACATCGTTGACCGCGACGACCACCGTAGCCACCAGCCAGGCCACCATCCCGACCACGATCACCGGCTCGGGAGCACGCAGCACGCGCGGTATTTCGGGGACGTCGACTGTATCGGCCATGAGACAAAGGGTAGCTTTCCACAGGTGCCCAAAGATGTCCCGAGTGAGGCCCGCGACCTGACACCCGCCGACACCTCGACCGCGGAGGCGACCGAAGCGGCCGACGCAGGTGTTGCCGACCCGGCAACGGTCGACACCGGCCCCGCGACCACCGCAGGCCCTGCGTCGACGACGCCCAACGGTCGACTCGACCGCTTCTTCAAGATCTCCGAGCGCGGATCGACGATCAACCGCGAGTTCCGCGGCGGCCTGGTCACGTTCTTCACGATGGCCTACATCGTGGTGCTCAACCCGATCATCATCGGCGGCATCCCCGGCGGCGACAAGAACGCCGACGTGCTCGGCAACGTGCTGCCGCTGGCGCAGGTCGCCGCGGTCACCGCACTGGTAGCGGGCGTGATGTCGATCCTCTTCGGTCTCGTCGCCAACTATCCGTTCGCGATCGCCGCCGGTCTCGGGATCAACAGTCTTCTCGCGGTCTCGATCGCGCCCGAGGTGACCTGGCCGGAGGCGATGGGTCTCGTCGTGGTCGACGGCATCATCATCGTGCTGCTGGCGGTGACGGGATTCCGCACGGCGGTGTTCAACGCGGTGCCGGCCGAACTCAAGGCGGCCATCGCCGCCGGCATCGGCGCGTTCATCGCGTTCATCGGGTTCGTCGACGCCGGCTTCGTCAAACGCATCCCGGACGCCGCCGGAACCACCGTTCCGGTCCAGCTGGGCAGCGACAACTCGATCGCCACCATCCCGACGCTGATCTTCGCCCTCGGCGTCCTGATCATGGGTGTCCTGGTGGTACGGAAGGTCCCGGGCGGTCTGCTGATCGGGGTCGCGATCACCACCGTCCTGTCGGTCGTGCTCGAGCGCATCTTCGACTACGGCTCCAGCATGGACAACCCGTCGGGCTGGGGCCTCACCGTGCCCGACATCCCCACCGCGCTGGGCGGATTGCCCGACCTCAGCCTCGTCGGAGATGTCGACCTGTTCGGCGCGTTCACCCGCATCGGTGTGCTGGCCGCGTCGGTGTTCGTGTTCGCTCTCGTCCTGTCCAACTTCTTCGATGCGATGGGGACGATGACCGGCCTCGGCAAGGAGGCCGGCCTGGCCGACGAGAAGGGCAACCTCCCCGGCATCGGCCGTGCGCTGGTGGTCGAGGGGACCGGCGCCATCGCCGGCGGTGCCGCGTCGGCGTCGTCGAACACGGTCTTCGTCGAATCGGCCTCGGGTGTCGCCGAGGGCGCGCGGACGGGTCTGGCGAACGTCGTCACCGGCGTGCTGTTCCTGGTCGCCATGTTCCTGACCCCGATTTACGAGGTGATCCCGCTCGAGGCGATCGCACCGGCTCTCGTGGTGGTGGGTGCGATGATGATCGGGCAGTTGACGGCAGTCGACTTCCGTCGTTTCGACTTCGCGCTGCCGGCCTTCCTGACCGTGGTGACGATGCCCTTCACGTACTCCATCGCGAACGGAATCGGTATCGGCTTCATCAGCTGGGTCGTGATGGCCACCGCCTCCGGCAAGGCACGCTCGGTCCATCCGCTGCTGTGGCTGGTGGCCGCGGTCTTCGTCGCCTACTTCGCTCGTGGACCGATCTCCGACCTCATCAGCTAACGCCTGTAGTCAAAATTTGCGACCGGTTTGTCATCCACCCGGGTCAATTTGCTTTGCTTAGGGATCTGGGCGTCGATACCTGCCCTACTCTGGGGTAATGCATTCACCGTATGGTGACGGAAGTCTATCCGGCGACCTGTCGCTCGCCGTCGTACGTCTCGCGCGACGCCTGAGGGGGCGGCGCGAGAACAAGCTGGTCTCGCTGACGCAGCTCTCCGCCCTCTACACGTTGCACCACGAAGGTCCGATGACCCCTGGTGCTCTCGCCGCGGCTGAGAGGGTGCGCCCCCCGTCGATGACGAGGGTGATCGCGTCGCTGTCGGATCTGGGCATGATCAAGCGCGAACCTCATCCGACCGACGGGCGTCAGGCCATCGTGACCCTCTCGCAGGACGGGGTGGAGGTCATCAAGGAAGAGCTGGCGGCCCGCGAGGCCTGGCTGAGCGACCGGCTGCGCGAACTGTCGCCGGACGAACGGGACGCCCTGCGCGAGGGCGTGATCATCTTCAACAAGATCCTCGGTAAGCCGGACTCCGACGTGCAGCACACCCGGGCGGTCTAGTCTGCTCCCTGAGGAGTCCCGGAGCTTGCGGAGGGACGTCTCTTTGCTCCCTGAGGAGTCCTGGAGCTTGCGGAGGGACGTCTCGAAGGGTCAGAAGAACGTGCCGGAGAACGGTGCCTGATCGGTGGTGAAGGCCTGGTCCAGAGCTCGAAGCGTTGTCGGGGAGTCGACGCTGAGCCGGCCGGCCGCCGCGAAGGCCGACGGTCGTATGCCGCCGAGGTAGATGCTCGACAGCACCGAGGTGTCCATTTTCACTGTGGGCGTTGCGGTTTCGGCCGCCGGTGCGACGATCGCGTCGCCGCCGCGCGCGGACACCGTGAAAACCCCTCCGTGACCACGGAACTCGTCGGTGACCTCGATGACGGCATCGAGGTCGGCGGCGTACTTCCGCGATCCCAACGCGGCCGGGATGTCGAGGATGCATAGCCACATCTCGTCGCGCAGGCCGGTGATCGACACATCTCGCGCGTTGATCAGCTTGTGCCGCAACGGGTCGTCGACCGGGATGGTGGCGGTCAGTGACGGGATCAGGTCGAGGTTGGTCAGTACCCGCCACAGGTCGGAGTGGGCGTCGTCGGTGACCGCGAAGACCTCGTTCACCTCGCCCCGCACGCCACCGTTCTCGTTCTTGTAGATGCGGTAACTGGCGTAGCCGTCGTCGTGCAGCAGGTAATGCAGTCCGCTCGCGGGCAGCGGACGCTCCGACGGCCGGTCGGCGAGGATCGGTGCCCACCAGGCGGGGGTCCGGGTGAGCGCGCCGGGGGTGGTGAGCGTCCAGCGTGCATGGAGATCGGGTACGGCAGCGGCGATCTCGTCGACGTCGGCGAAGCGCACGGTCGCGTCCTTCGGCTGATCGCCGCGCATCGGTGCATGCCCGGGCGTGATGGACACGGTGTTGGAGAAGCACGCCGGACCGAACCCGAAGCGTTCGTAGATGGTGCCCTCACTCGCGGTCAGGATCGCGAACGTGTAGTTCTCGGCCTCCCACTGCCCGAACATCTCGGTCAGCATCGTGCGCAGGATTCCACGACGACGATGCGTCGACGCCACGGACACCCACGACAGTCCGGCGGCGTCGGCCACACCGGCGCCGGGTAACGACATCGACATCCGGTAGAACATCGACACCCCGACGAGCGGCTTCGACGGGAGGCCGGTGTCGCGCACCAGGACGATGTCGTCGTCGGCGACCTTGCCGCGAAGGTCGGCGCGCTCGTCGTCGGGCAGTGGATTGCGCATGGCGAACGCACGGGCATCGGTGGTGATGATGTCGTCCCAGTCGGCGTCGGTGGCGCGCTGGAGGGACAGACGTGACGTCGGGGTCGAGACGCTGTTGGTCACGGGCTCAACATTTCCACATCGGCGAGGCCGGGGTACTCATCGGGTGTTCGAACGGGTGTCGCAGGTCACGTACGGCCCGGGTGGCACACTGTTCCGGTGCCCGGGCTCGCAGTGGAAGTGATCGACATCGACGACCCGCAGGATCCCCGGGTCGAGGACTTCCGTGACCTCAACTCGGTGGACCGCCGACCCGACCTCCCGGTTCTGCCCGGCGGACGCCCCGGACGCGGTCTGGTCATCGCCGAAGGCGTGCTCGTCGCGCAGCGCATGATCGCCTCGAGGTTCTCCGCCCACGCCTTTCTCGGCGTCGACAAGCGTCTGAAGGAACTCGACGACGATCTGCGCGACCCGTCGCTGTCGGGTGTCCCGTTCTTCCGGGCCTCGGCCGAGGTGATGGCGGAGATCGTCGGCTTCCACCTCAACCGCGGCGTCCTCGCCGTCTCGCGACGCCCCGAGGTGCTCTCGGTGCCGGACATCGTCGAGACCGCGCGCACCGTGGCGATCCTCGAAGGCGTCAACGATCACGAGAACATCGGCTCGATCTTCCGCAACGCCGCCGGCCTCGGCGTCGACGCCGTCCTGTTCGGTCAGGGCTGCGCCGACCCGTTGTACCGGCGTTGCGTTCGCGTCTCGATGGGTCATGCCCTGCTGGTGCCGTTCGCCAAGTTCGACGAGTGGCCCCGTGGTCTCGACGAACTGCGTTCCCGCGACTTCCGTCTCGTCTCGATGACCCCGGACCCCGACGCGGTGACGCTCGCCGAGGCGGTCGACGCCGAGAAGATCGGATTCCTGGTGGGCGCCGAAGGGCCCGGCCTCACCGCGTCGGCGATGGCGTCGACGGATGTGAAGGCCCGCATCCCGATGAGTCGCGGAACCGACTCGCTCAACGTTGCGACAGCCGCGGCCGTCGCGTTCTACGAGCGTGTCCGGTCGGGCACGATGGGGGAGTGAACACTCCCGAACCGTTCGATCGGAATGGCGAGCCCACTCCGTGGGTGGGGCACACCGAGCCCACGCCCTGGGCGCTCGGCATCGGCGTATCCGCCGTCTGCGCACTCTTCGGGGCGTTCGTGCTCGTCGGGATCTACGAACTGATCGGCGGCATCCTGAAGTTCCTCGGCATCGCCGCGGTGCTCGTCGTCGCCGGTGGCCTCGGCTGGACCCTCTGGGAGTTCCGCTACCGCCTCGTATGGCGCTGGATCGTCTGGGGCCTGCTCATCGGCTTCCTGGCCGGGGTGACGTCGTCGATCGCGTTGCTGATCATGGGTCGTTAGCTCTGCCACCGCGCGGACAACACCTGGCCCAAGCCTCACCTACCAGACACCACCGACAGGGCCGAGCCGATGAGTGGACGTCAAGATTCGGTGCGGACCAGCGCATTCCCGTGTACAGTCGAACATGTATTCGATCAGTGTTCTCCGGGGGTGACCGTCTTGGCAGACAGCGCACGGCCCGCCGCCGCGGTCCCGCCTTCCGGAGCTGCCGCGCTCGTCGATCAAATCCATTCGCTCATCGACCAGTTGCAGACGGTGAACCTGACGCAGTGTTCGGATGCCGAACTCGTCGATCTCGCCGCCGAGACCGAAAGGGCCATGGCGCGACTGAGTTTTGCCGGGGACCGTCAGGTCGTCGAAGCCACCGAACGTGACCTACCGCGTAAGACCGGTCATCGCAGTGTCATCCAGTTCATGACCCATCGCCTCCGGATCGCCGAACCCATGCGTCGCCGCGACCAGATGTCGGCCACCGCAACCTTTTCCAGCCCGACCGGTGAACCGCTCCCACCCCAGCACCCCACCCTGGCCGAGGCCTTTGCCGACGGGCATGTCGGCCCCGCCCATGTTCGTGCGGTCATCGATGTCCTCGACCAGATTCCGCACGCCGTCGACCACGACGTGAAGATCGCCGCCGAAGTTCAGATGACCGAGATCGCCGTCGACCACACGCCGGCCGACATCACCGCCCTGGGATCCCGACTGCTGGCCCACCTCGACCCCGACGGCACCCTCACCGACGATTCGGATCGCCAGCGCCGCCGGAATCTGTGGGTCGACCGGCAGCGTGCCGACGGCACGGCCAAACTCACCGGCACCCTGACACCCGAACTGCTTGCCCGGGTCACCATGCTGCTCGCCGTCTGGGCCAAACCCGGCATGAACAACCCCGACGACCCTGAATCACCCCATGGCTCGATCGACGACGCCGACCCCGACGTGGTCGCCGCAGCCGCCGAGCGGGATGACCGCACCCCGGCCCAGCTCAACCACGACGCCTTCAACGCACTGCTGAAAGCTGTGTTCGAGGACGGTCTACTGGGTAAGAGCCACCGCGGACTACCCGTGCAGATGATCTTCAAGGCCGATCTGAACGATCTGATCCGTGAAGCCGGCTTCGCCACCACCGCGACCGGCACCCTGATCCCGATCAAAGATCTCGTCAACCTGGCCGCCGACGCCCAACCATGGCTGGCGGTGTTCAAGGACGCCACCGCCGTCCCGCTCTACTTCGGACGCGGCAAGCGCCTGGCCACCCGCGAACAGCGCCTGGTGTCCTTCGCCCGCCCCGACGGCGAAAACTGCTCCACACCCGACTGCGACCTCTCCGCCGCACACGTGGAAATGCATCACGCCCAACTCGATTGGGGCCTCGGCGGACTCACCGACATCACCGACCTCGCACCCGCATGTCCGAAACACAACCGCATGGTCGGAGAGCAACCCGGCCAGTACACCACCCGGATGGTCCGTGAAGGATCCGATGAAGGCCGCTGCGTCTGGCGGCTCAACGCCGAGCCCGGGGCACCACCCAACCCCGAACGCATCAACCGGCGACCCGACATACCCCGCCGGTTCATCGAACACCTCCAACAGGTACGTAACGAGATCCACGGACCCGCAACGGCGTCCGGCGATGAAGCACGCCTTGTGGTGCGCAGAGTCATCGACCACCGGCCACGGGTCGTCCCGCCGAGCCGCGAACTGCGCGCGGATCCCCGGTCGCTCATCGAAACACACCTCGCCGAACTACTCAGCCGCCTCTGACCTGAGCCCAGATCCCCGAAGTCGAGACACTCGAAGTCATCCACGGGCTCGGGCACGAGGAGCGGTCAGAAGCCGAAATACTCCCGGATGCGTCCGCGCTTGCGCGGACGGCCCTCTGGCGGCGCGGCGCGTTCCCCGGCGTGGGCGGCGGTGGCTCGGCGATAGTTCTCGAAATCGGCGGCGGTCGGCTCGTACTCCGCCGGGTGGAGCGCGAAGCCGGTGACGGTGATGTCGGCCGGGTCGAGGTCGGTCGGGGCGAGCGGATGGGTGTAGCGGAACCCGAGCCAGGACCGGTTGGCCTCCTCGGCAAGCTGGGCCGGATGGAAAGGCAGCGCCATCCCCTGGTTGGGGACACCTTCGGCGTAGGTGAGCGGGTACTCGCCACCCCAGAACGGTTTCTCGAAGGTGAACGGGAGCCCGTGGTCCTCATGGATGGTCACCGGGTCGGCGGAGAACGAGCGTCGGAGTGACCCCGATTCCCAGCGCGCGAACGCCCCGAACGACGTGTCGGGTTCGGTGTAGAGCAGCGTCGTCACCGCGCTCGGGCGGATCGCGGCCAGCGTCCGGGTCAGCGTCGAGGGGACGGCCGTCTCGAACAGCGAGCATGAGATGACCGCGAGCGAACCGTAGAACCCCGCGTAGACGTGGTGATCCTTCGCGGCGGCTGCGGTCGCCAGGTCGGTGTCGACGAGCGGGACGAGAACGCTGTCGCCGTAGATCTTCGACGCGAGTTGCTGGGCGTGCTGATGATCGTGCCGCGGTGCGCGCACGACGCTGCGTAGGTCGTCGGCCGGGTCGGAAGAGTCGATGAACCAGACGGTGGCCGCGCGTGCCGACATATGTCAGCTGTTCCCGTTGCTGCGTACGCCGAGCAGGACGTCCTCCCACGCGGGCACGGCGGGCTTGCGTGGCTTCTTCTTGCGCGGACGTTCGGCGTGAGCGGGTCCGGGCTCGCGTGTCGCAGGGCCCTCCGGCGAGTCGGTGTCGTGGTCGGTCGCCGACGCGGTGTCCGCTTCGGCATCGGTCCTGTCGCGCCCGGGTGTGTCCGCCGGGGATGACGCCGAAGCGGCGTCCGGTTCCATGGTTGTGGTCTGGACAGGCGCCTGCGCAACGGGGGCGGCGATCGGGGTGACCGGTGCCGGGGGCGCGTGGGCGGTGGTCTCCTCGTCGAACCCGAAATCGAGAGGAACGGTGCCGTTGTCCTCCCGCACCGCACGACGTTCCTGGCGCGCGCGCTGGGCACCGATCAGCGAGTTGGCGTCGAGCGTGACTTCTTCACGCCCGTCCGATGTGGTCTCGACGGCGATCTCCGGAGTGGCGACCGGCATGAGTCGACGCCGCGGTGCGATGGTCTCGGGGTGTGTCAGCTCGTCGGCGAGATCGTCGAGCGGATCGACGGTGCCGCCGTGCGTGCCGGGCTGATAACGCCAGTGCGCGAGGTTGTCGGTGCGTCCGACGCTCCACGCGACCTGCACGACCCAGTAGCCGCTGTCGTCCTTCCAGGCGTCCCAGTCGGCGTCGGCCGGGTTGTGGCCGTATGCGACGAGCCCCTCCGCCACGGATTCGGCAAGGGTCGCAACCGCCGGCCCGTCGTGCCGGATCGGGTGAGCTGCTCCGGCCAGCTCGGTGGCGCGGGAGCGTTCGAGCAATACCGGGTGGGCGAAACGTTCGATCTTGTCGACACCCACCCCCGCCGCGGCGGCGACCTCGGCGACGGACGCACCCGCGCGGATTCGTGCCTGGATCTCTCGTGGCCTCAATGCACTTTCCATCTCGATCTCGATCTGTCCCAGCCTGGTGATGTCGCCGCGGGCCGCGGCGCGAAGGCGTTCATCGGAGGCGATCCGGAATTTCTCACCCGATTGAGGGTCTTGGCAGATGACGTGGGAACCGTCGGTTTCCACTCCGACGACGCGGAGCTCACGCATCTGCTCCTCCTCCGGTGGGTGCACGCATTGGGGCCACATTAACTCACCGATCTGCCGATTCACTGTGGGACACGCGGTAAAACCGCAGTTCAGAACGCGTGGGGTCCGTGCGACACCAGCGATGGGTGCGTCGTATGTGGTCTGTGTTGTCCAGGCTACCCGCTGGCCTGAACGCCACCGGCGCGTCGACCCGAAGGTACGGACGCGCCGGTGACGGTGTAGGTCTTCGCCGTGCTCAGAGACGCTCGACGATGTAATCGATGCACTTGGTGAGCTTGGTGACGTCCTCGGGCTCGATGGCCGGGAACATACCGATACGCAGCTGGTTGCGTCCCAGCTTGCGGTAGGGCTCGGTGTCGACGACACCGTTGGCGCGCAGGGTCTTGGCGATCGCGGCGGCGTCGACGTCATCGTTGAAGTCGATGGTGCCGACGACCTGGCTGCGGTTGGCGGGCTCGGCGACGAACGGCGTCGCGAACTCACTGGCCTCGGCCCACTGGTAGAGACGCGAGCTGGAGTCGGCGGTGCGCGAGACACACCAGTCGAGGCCGCCGTTGTTGTTCATCCACTCGATCTGGTTGGCGAACAGGAGCAGCGAGCCGACGGCCGGGGTGTTGTAGGTCTGATTCTTGCTGCTGTTGTCGACGGCGGTCGGCAGCGACAGGAACTCCGGGCACCAGCGATCGGTCTCGGCGATCTTCGCGATGCGGGCGAGTGCACGCGGGCTCATCAGTGCCACCCACAGGCCGCCGTCGGAGGCGAAGCACTTCTGCGGTGCGAAGTAGTAGACGTCCGCGTCGGCGATGTTCACGGGGAGACCGCCGGCGCCGGAGGTGGCGTCGATGGCGATGAGCGCGTCGTCGGACTCTGCAGGTCGCAGGACCGGCACGGCGACACCGGTCGAGGTCTCGTTGTGGGCCCAGCCGATGAGGTCGACGCCGCCGAAGTCGTCGGCGGTCAGTGCGGCCGGGTCGGGGGCGGTGCCGGGGTCGGTGGAGATGACCGCGGGCGAGTCCAGGAACGGCGCCTTCTTGGCGACGGTCGCGAACTTCGACGAGAATTCGCCGTAGGTGAGATGCAGCGAGCGCTGCTTGATCAGACCGAAGGCGGCGGCGTCCCAGAAGGCGGTGGTGCCACCGTTGGAGATGACGACCTCGTAGCCCTCCGGCAGCGAGAACAGATCGGCCAGACCCTCACGGATCGAGCCGACGACGTTCTTGACCGGTGCCTGGCGGTGACTGGTGCCGAATACCGACGCGCCGGTGTCGACGAGGGACTGCAACTGCTCGGGGCGTACCTTCGACGGTCCGCAACCGAAGCGGCCGTCCGACGGCAGCAGGTCGGCGGGCAGGGTGATGGGTGCGGTTGCGGTATCGCTCATGGGCTCGATTCTAGGGTTGTGGCGGACACCACCTTCTTGGCGCCTCGGCTTTTTCCGTTCCGACCGCGCGCAGAATCGCCATTTTCGGGCAGAAGCGCTATGCATACGCTCGGGTCGACCGTCGACCAGCTCGGGCTGCCGGTCACGTTCAAGTGATCGGCGCAGCGCGCGATCTGGGTTGACCTCTCGATTGTGCGGAGACTAAGGCACCGGCCATGCCGGGGTCTGAGGAAGGCTTGGAAATCCCTGCTCGCCGAACAGCTTCGGTGTCAGGGTTGCGATCCGATTGACCCGTCGGGCAGCGTTGCAGTGAAACTGAACTCTCTGTGGCCGGCGATTCTGCGGCCAGGTGAAGATCTCGCGGTGGTGTGGTCTACAGCCCGGGCTTGACCACGTCGCCCCAGCCCTCGACGTCTTCGGGGCGTCGCGGGGCGGGACCGGTGTAGATGGCGGCGGGACGGACCAGCTTGCCCAGACGCTTCTGCTCCAGGATGTGGGCGCACCAGCCGGCGGTGCGGCCGCAGGTGAACATCGCGGGCATCATGTGCGTCGGAACCTCGGCGAAGTCGAGGATGACCGCGGCCCAGAACTCGACATTCGTCTCGATCGCCCGGTCGGGGCGTCGTTCGCGAAGCTCGGTGAGAGCAGCCTGCTCGAGCGCGGCGGCGACCTCGAAACGCGGGACCCCGAGTTCTTGGGCGGTGCGTCGGAGCACGCGGGCGCGCGGATCCTCGGCGCGGTACACGCGGTGCCCGAAGCCCATCAGCTTCTCCTTGCGGTCGAGGATGCCCTTCACCAATCCTCGTGCGTCACCGGTCTTCTCGACCTCTTCGATCATCGGCAGCACGCGGGCCGGCGCGCCGCCGTGCAGGGGTCCGGACATGGCACCGATGGCACCCGACAGCGACGCCGCGACGTCGGCGCCGGTGGAGGCGATCACGCGTGCGGTGAACGTCGACGCATTCATGCCGTGCTCGGCCGCGCTCACCCAGTAGGCGTCGATGGCGGCCACGTGCTTGGGGTCGGGATCGCCCTTCCAACGGGTCATGAACCGTTCGGTCACGGTCGAGCATTCGTCGATGACGTGCTGCGGGACGGCGGGCTGATGGATGCCGCGGGCCGACTGCGCGACATACGACAACGCCATCACCGAGGCGCGTGCGAGATTTTCCCGCGCGGTGGCGTCGTCGATGTCGAGGAGCGGTTCGTAACCCCAGATCGGGGCCAGCATGGCGAGCGCCGCCTGGACGTCGACGCGCACGTCGCCGGTGTGGATGGGTAGCGGAAACGGCTCGGCCGGCGGCAGTCCGTCGCCGAACTTTCCGTCGACGAGAAGGGCCCAGACGTCGGCGAAGGTCACCTTGTTCTCGACGAGATCCTCGATGTCGACGCCGCGATAGCGCAGGTTGCCGCCGTTCTTGTCGGGCTCCGCGATATCGGTGGTGAACGCCACCACGCCTTCGAGACCTGGAACGAAATCGTCGGGAACCGCGTTGGCCATGACAACCACCTCACTGAGACAACTGTGTCCTGAAATCGCATGCGTCGATCAGATCGAACTGTAGATCAGCACCACCCTCCGCGTGTACCAGGGAGTAACTGAGTTGTCGGAGTAAATTCAGCCGAGTGTTGGAGAAACCGCTCGAATCGATCGATCTGCCGAACATGCGCGTCGGCTACGGCGGGGGTATTCCGCCCAACATCGGCGAGGGCGATCGTGCGGCCGGCGCCGACGGCATCCGTGAGAACCTCGACCCGAGCTGGCTCCGCGGCGACCCGCCGTGGCTCGACCTGTTCAGTGTCTGGCTGAAAGAAGCGCTCGACGCCCGGATCGCGGAACCGAATGCGATGGTCCTCGGCACCGTCGACGCCGACGGCCGGCCGTCGACCCGGACCGTGCTGTGCAAGGGCGTCGACGCCAACGGCGTGGTGTTCTTCTCCGGCTACGAGTCGGACAAGGGCCAGCACATGGCCGCGAATCCCCATGCATCGGTGACCTTCCCGTGGATCGCCCTGGAGCGCCAGGTCCATTTCCGCGGGCCGGTCGAACACCTCAGTACCGAAGAGACGCAGGCCTATTGGGAGATCCGACCGCGGGGATCACAGTTGTCGGCCGCCGCGTCGGAACAGTCCCGGCCGATCGGCAGCCGCCTCGAACTCGAGCAGAAGGCCGCCGAGCTGGCCGAGCAGTACGGCGGGTTCGACGCCGGCGACGAGATCCCCGTCCCGTCGAACTGGGGCGGCTACCGCATCGTTCCGGTGGAGGTCGAGTTCTGGCAGGGGCGGGCGAACCGCCTGCACAACCGGGTGCGCCTCACCCACGTCGACCACGAATGGCGCGTCGAGCGGCTGCAGCCCTGAACCTGCGACCCGGCGGATCCGCCGGGTCCGACACCGGCGCAACCTCCCGATCGTGCGTCCACCGCAGGGCGTCCGGTGTCTCGGCGGTCCGTATCAGAAGCGCCACACTGCGCGGACCACTGCCTTGCGGATCTCCTCGACCACCAGAACCGACGACGCGACGACAACGGCGTAGAGCCACTCGGTGGCGGTGAGGGAAGTGGTGTCGAACAGGTCCTGGAGGAAGCCCACGTTGACGACCGCCACGTGCAGCACGATCACCGCCACCAGGGAGATCCAGATCGCTTGATTGGTCAGGGTCTGCAGGGAGAACACCGACCCACGATCCGAACGCACGTTGAGCAGGTTGAACACCTGGTAGAAGACGAAGGTCGTGAAACCCAGCGTGCCCGCGAAGAGCGGGTCGCGGGCGCTGCCGGGGAAGATGTCGTCGGCGAACACCAGGGTCAGGATGGTGCCGACGGTCATGACGATGGCGAGTGTGAGGATGCGGAGCACGCGATTACGGCTGAGCAGTCGTTCGCCGGGCGATCTCGGCTTCTGCTTCATCGTGCCGGGCTCGGTGGCGTCGACACCGAGTGCGAGCGCCGGAGGGCCGTCCATGATGATGTTGACCCACAGGATCTGCAGCGCGGTGAACGGTGCGCCCCCGGCGATTCCCGTGATACCCGCGGTGAGGAAGATGAGGACGAAGCCCCACGCCGTGGTGAGCTGGAACTTCACGAACTTGACGATGTTGGCGTAGATTCCGCGACCGTCGCGCACCGCGGAGACGATGGTCGCGAAGTTGTCGTCGGTGAGGATCATCTTCGCTGCACCCTTGGAGACGTCGGTGCCGGTGATACCCATGGCGATGCCGATGTCGGCCTGCTTGAGGGCGGGTGCGTCGTTGACGCCGTCGCCGGTCATCGCGACCACCTCGCCATTCGCCTGCAAAGCCTCGACATAACGGATCTTGTGTTCCGGTGCCACCCGGGCGAGAACCCCGAAATGGGCTGCGCGTGCTCGCAACTCGTCGTCGCTGATGTCGTCGATGGTGCCGCCGGAGAGCGGTTCGCCCTCGATGCCGAGGTCGGTGGCGATCGCCGACGCGGTGGTGAGGTGATCACCGGTGATCATGTGGACGCCGATCCCGGCCTCGTGGGCGGTCGCGATGGCTTCGCGTGCTTCCGGTCGAGGAGGGTCGAGGATGCCGACCACCGCGTATATCGCGAGGTTGTCGACGGCGTCGAAAAGCGAGGACTCGTCGGGTAGTTCGGCCAACGTCGTCCCGGCGATCATGAGGGTGCGCAGCCCTTCGTGGCCGAGCTCGTCGACAGCCGCCGCGATCAGGTCGCGATCTTCGTCGGTGATCGCGCGGTCGCCCTCGGAGGTACGCACCATCGTCGCCCGACTCATCAACACACCCGGGGCGCCCTTGGCATAGCACCGGTACGGGCCGGTGCCCGGCAGGCTGCTCTCGTGGTAGGTCGCCATGAACTTGTAGTCGGAGTCGAAAGGCACCTCGGCGAGACGCGGATGATTCGCCCGGGCGCCGACCACATCTATGCCGCCCTTCTCGGCGAGCACGACCAGCGCACCCTCGGTCGGGTCACCCACCAGCACACCGTCGTCGACCGACGCATCGTTGCACAGCGACATCGCCAGGAGGGCCCGGCGGAAATCGGGAAGTGCATCCTCGCTGTCGGAGAGGATCTTGCCGTCGGGCGAGTAGCCGCCGCCGGTCACCCGGTAGATGTGACCGGCCACGACCAGCTTTCGGACGGTCATCTCGTTGAGGGTCAGCGTTCCTGTCTTGTCGGTTGCGATATGGGTTGTACTGCCCAGGGTCTCGACGGCCGCCAGTTGTTTGATGATCGCTCCGCGCTTGGCCAGCCGCGACGCGCCGAGGGCGAGCGTGAATGCGACGACTGCGGTCAATCCCTCCGGGATGGTCGCCACCGCCAGCGATACGGCGGTCAACAGCAGGTCCGACCACGACTCCCCGCGAAGCAGACCGAGGAGGAAGACAATGCTCACCACGACGATCGCGATGACGGTCAGCAGCGTCGCAAGCTGGTCGATTCGTCGCTGCAAGGGAGTCTTGTCGACGCCGGCCGTGCCCAGAAGCGAAGCAATGGTGCCGATCTCGGTCGACATGCCGGTTCCGGTCACCACCATCGTCGCCCGGCCGCGGGTGACCTCGGTGTTCATGAATGCCATGTTGGTTCGGTCGCCGATCGGAAGGTTCGGATCGGCGAGGGGATCGGCGGTCTTGGTGACCGGCTGCGATTCCCCGGTCAGAGCCGACTCCGCGATCTGCAGCCGGGCCGCCTGCACGATCCGGCCATCGGCCGGGACGGCGTCGCCGGCCTCGAGCAGGACGATGTCGCCGGGCACGAGCTCGGTGCGTTCGACGTACCGCTCCTGACCGTCTCGTCGAACCCGTGACGAGTCCACCGACATGCTCCGCAGCGCGCGCAGACTCTCTTCGGCTCGCGACTCCTGAACGTAATTGATCACGGTGTTGAACGTGATCACCGCGAGGATCACCACCGGCGTCTCCCACTCGCGCGACACCCCGGCGCTGACGGCTGCCGCCGCCACGAGCACCAACGTCATCTTGTCCGCGAGCAGACGCAGCACCTTGCGCCAGGGCGGTTCGCGGGCTTCCTTGCGCAAGCGGTTCTCGCCGTATTCGGAGCGACGTTCGGCGACCTCGGCGTCGGTGAGCCCGACCGTGATGTCGGTTGCCAATCCGTCGGCGAGAGCCTCCGCCGTCCACGTGTGGGGGTGTTCGGTGGTCGTCGTCATGCGGACTTTCCCGGGTCACTCGGCCCCGTGAGCGGGGGCGCGGTCATGGACAGGTGCTGACACCTCGACAGTAATGGGCGTCCGGGCCGGCGTCGGTCTACTCGTGTGCGGGCGGTCCTAGGATGGCGAGAATGCGCCGCCACCTCGCCGATACGACGCCGCTGCGCACTCTCGCTTTCCGGCGCCTGTGGCTCGCGAACATCGTCACCGTCGTCGGAGCCCAGCTCACGATCGTCGCGGTGCCCGCACAGATCTACGAGGTCACCGGCAGCTCCGCCTACGTCGGCCTGACCGGCGTGTTCGGATTGGTCCCGCTGGTGGTGTTCGGGCTGTGGGGCGGTGCACTCGCCGACGTCGTCGACCGTCGAACACTGCTGATCACCACCACCGTCGGTCTCATCGTGTGCAGTGCGCTGTTCTGGGTGCAGGCTGCAGCCGGCGGCGGCAACGTGTGGATCCTGTTGGTGCTGTTCGCCGTTCAACAGGCGTTCTTCGCGGTCAACCAGCCGACGCGGACGGCGGTGCTGCCACGACTGCTCGACGCCAAGGATCTCCCGGCGGCGTTGTCGCTGAACATGACGGTCATGCAGGCGGGTGCCATCGCCGGCCCGCTCGTCGGCGGAGCGCTGATCCCGATCCTGGGCTACTCGTGGCTCTACTTCGCCGACACCCTGTTCCTGTTGCCGACGCTGATCGCGGTCGTCATGTTGCCGTCGCTGCGTCCGGAGAGCGACGCGGCGCCCAAGGTCGCCGGGCTGCGCTCGGTGATCGAAGGGCTCCGGTACCTGACCGGCCACAAGATCCTGATGGCGTCGTTCCTCGTCGACCTCATCGCCATGATCTTCGGCATGCCCAGGGCGCTGTTCCCGCAGATGGCACACGAGAACTTCGGCGGACCGGAGGGCGGCGGCATGGCGTTCGCCCTGTTGTTCACGGCGATCTCCGCGGGGGCAGTGGTCGGCGGCATCTTCTCGGGCTGGGTCGCGCGCGTCGAACGGCAGGGCCTGGCCGTGATCGTCTGCATCATCATCTGGGGTCTGGCGATCACCGGAACCGGCATCGCGGTGTCCTTCGCCGACGGCACGGCGATGCCGATGCTCGTCGTCGCGGTGGTGCTGCTGATGATCGGCGGTGCCGCCGACATGGCGTCGGCCGCCTTCCGTCAGACGATCCTGCTGGCGGCGGCCAACGACGAGGTCCGCGGGCGCCTGCAGGGCGTGTTCATCGTGGTGGTCGCGGGTGGCCCCCGGATCGGCGACGTGGCGCACGGCACCGCGGCCGCATCGATCGGGGTCGCGGCCGCCACGGCCTTCGGCGGTGTCGCCGTGGTGATCGCGACAATCATTGCGGCCCTGTTGATCCCGGCTTTTGTCCAGTACCGCGCCGGTCAGCGGACCTGAGCCGTTCGACGCCTGGCCAGCGGTTACGGTGATTCGGTGTCACCATGGACGCCATGACCGCCGCCTCCACCGGCTTCCAGGTGCCGATCATCGACATCTCGCCCTACATCCGCAACGGTGATGCCGCCGATCGGGCCGTGGTCGCGGCGAAGGTCGACGACGCCGCCGGTTCGGTCGGGTTCATGCAGATCGTCGGGCATGGGATCCCGCCGGCGGTCATCGAGGAATTCACCGCGGTCATGGACGATTTCTTCGCCCTCCCGCTCGAGGAGAAGAAGGCGTACCGAACGCCGCCGGAGATCAATCGCGGATACGCCACCGAAGTCGGAGTCGTTGTCCCTGTCGCTGGGCGTCGAGTCCGCGGACCGCATGAACGACTTCTTCGAGGCGTTCAACGTCGGGGTCGAAGCACGCGAGTACCCCGAACTCGCTCTTCCCGACAACCACTACGCCGACAACACGTGGCCGGCCGTCGACCACTTCGAGGCGGCCGTCTCGACCTATTTCGTCGAGGCACGACGGGTCGCACACACCCTGACCCGCATCTTCGCCGATGCCCTCGACCTTCCCGCCGACTTCTTCGAAGGATTCACCGATCACTCGCTCGACGTCCTGCGGATGAACAACTACGCGCTCCCGCCCGGAGAGATCGAACTCGAGGGAGAACTGACCGGGATGGGGGAGCACACCGACTACGGCATCGTCACCGTCCTGTGGGCGGACCAGGTGAAGGGCCTGCAGGTCCTCGACCACCACGGCCGATGGCACGACGTGAGTCCCGTCGACGGTGCACTGCTGGTCAACATCGGCGACCTCATGGCCCGCTGGACCAACGAACGCTGGATGTCGACGCTGCACCGGGTCAAGGCGCCGATCGTGGACGGCGCGATCGAGCGTCGACGCTCCGCCGCGTACTTCCACGACGGCAACATCGACGCGATGATCGCGACCCTGCCGTCGTGCGTCGGTGCGGGAAGCCGATACTCGCCGATCACCGTCGGGGAGCACATCGGCGCCAAACTCGCCGGATCACGCGCCGGCCGGCCGAACCCGTATGCCCAGCGGGAGGCGGAGCGGGTGCGTCATGCGATGCGACGGGGACAGGGACGGCAGTAGTCGGGCCGGGCAGAGACCAGACGACGGTTCCCGCTCACCCGGACAGGTGAGCGGGAACCGCCCCCGACGTCGTCGTGAAGTCTCAGTCCGAGGTCAGCACTGTCGGATACGTCGCGCGCCGAGCGGCGGTGACGGGGCAGTAGTGCATCGGGTTGTCGCGCTGGTCCAGCGGCGGCAGGTTGCGCCTGGGTGTGTGCACGATCGGCGCGTCCTTCGCGACCCTGCCGTTCACGCGGTCCCACGCGTCGCGCGGACGCGGGTGGCGCAGAAAGCGTTTCGGCAGCAGCCTGTGCATGACGAGGTTGATCCCCTTGCCCAACAGACGGAAGCGGCGCTCGTCGGCGTCGGTCCACTCGAGGCCGAGGATCTCGCGGATCGGCTCGTCGTAGAAGCCGGTCGTCAGCCACATGAACATCTTCTGGTTCTGCGGGACGAGGTAGCGGTCCCAGACCGACTTGGGGATGAAGCTCAGGAACGGGGGCGGCGGCAGCTGGGTGATGTCGAGGACCGTGCGTACCGACACGTGGCCGCGTAGGACATTGCGGCACATGTAGTCCCAGTACTCGAGAAAGTCCTCGTAGGTCTCCGGGACGGGGCGCATCGAGACGCCGTACTGGGCGTACCAGGCCTTGGACTCCTCGAACAGCTGGCGCTTCTGGTCCTCGGTGAGGAACGGGCCGAACCGCTCGCACAGGCGGACGTTGCCGTACCAGAACGTCGCGTGCGCCCAGTAGAAGACGTCGGGGTCGAGCGCGTGATAGCGCGACCCGTCCTCCATCGTCCCCTTGACGGTGCGGTGATAGTCCCGGACCTCGAGGCCGGTCTTCGTGCCGGGGATCACGGAGTCGAAGACGACGCCACTGATCGGGTAGAGCGACCGCATCAGGCGCTGCCAGCGTTCTCCGAAGAGTCGGAGTGGTCCCAGACGGCGGCGCCGAGCTTGGGGTGCATGTTCTGGATCGAACCGGCCCACAGGCCCTGGAACATGCCGGTCCAGGTACCCCAGATCTGCCAGGTCAGCGAGTCCGGACCGAGGGGCTCGTACTCGTGGGCGGTTTGACTCCCTCGGCATCGGTCTCGTAGCCGTCCTCGGAGAACTGGCTGCCGGGAGAACGCCCGGCGTCGGCCGGGCAGCTCTGCTCGGCCGACGCGTCGTCGGTGGCGTGAACGGGACAGGTGGTCTGTTCGTCGTTCAGTACCTCAGTCATGAGACAGAACCCTAGGTTCGTCTCAGTGGTGTGTCAACCGTCACGTCTTAGTCGGGGTTCTCGTGAGTCACCGCCTGGTAGCCGCGTGCACCGGCACGGTCGACGGCCGCACGGACCAGTCCGAAGACCAGTCCCTGAAGCGCCGCGGCAGTGAGCACCTCGACATTGCTGCGCTCCAGATCCTTCGGATCGGGCGCTTCGGCGTCGTCGGAGATCCGTTTCCAGATCTGGCCGAACACGGCTCCCGCGGCGATGCCGCCGAGCACGCTCGTCGCCAGTGACAGTGGTTTGTAGAACGCCTTGGACACGGCAGTCATGTCGAATTCCTCCTGGGTCGGGTGTTCAGCGGCGACGCTTGATGACGACGACGGTCCCGATGGCGACCAGCACGGCCACCGCGACACCGATCAATGCGGTGCGGTTCTCCTCGGCCTTCACCTTCGCGGTGTACGCCGTTTCCGCCGCGGCGGCGTTCATTCGTGCCGGGACATCGAGCTTCGCCGCCAGCGCATCGACGGTCTCGGCGAGTTCCTCGCGCTGCTGCTCCACCGGCGGCGGGTCGGTCGGGTTCCGATCGGGCTGCGTGTCACTCATCTACAGGTGCTCCTTCACGGTTGCGACGTCGCGCTGGACGCTCTCGACGGTGTGCTCGGGGGCGGGCGGGACGGCCGACTTCGCACGCTGCGCACCGAACGCCGCCGCTGCGCCGCCGATCGCCAGGAGCACGACTCCGACGATCACCGCGGCCAGCCACGCCGGCACGACATTCGCCAGTCCCAGGACCGCAGCGGCGACCAGCGTTCCGAGGCCGAACAGCACCAGCAGGGTGCCCGCGCCGGAAATCCCCGCGCCGACACCGATCCGGGTCCCCTTCCCCTTCATCTCGGCCACTGCATTCTGCAGCTCGGTCTTGACCAGGGTCGTCGTCTGACTCTGGAGCCGTTCGACAAGCTGCACGGTCGACAGATCGTTCACAGACGGATCGCTCACGGTGGTACCTCCACATCGGGGACGTCCTACGCGTTCCCGACCGGCACCGGTCCCAAACGTCGGCGCCGTCTGAATCGGATCTCCGATCAGCGCCGTCTGAAACGGATCTCCGATCCGGGCACGAGCTGTGCGGCGAGATCGGCCGACGTGTCGGTCAGCACGGCCACCACGGGATAACCGCCGGTGACCGGATGGTCGGGGAGGAACAGCACCGGGCGACCGCTCGGTGGCACCTGTACCGATCCGTGAGCGACCCCCTCCGAACGCAACTCGCCCGCGTTCTCCCGATGCGTCAGCAGCGGATACGACGAACCCGCGGCGCGGTCGATGCGGACACCGACGCGATTGCTGTCGGCGCCGACCACCCAGGTCCCCGATCTCAGGTCGGCAGCCGCGTGCAGCAGATCGGCACGCGGACCTTCGTCCACCTCGAGAACCACGACGCGCGGATGCTCGGTGTTCGCCGGCGCCGACTGGACGGACGGCCACTCGCCGGCGGCCCGGCCCACCCGCACCCGCACATTCGCGGTGAGAACCGGCGGCCCCAACCCCGACAACGTGTCGGTCGACCGCGACCCCAGGACCGGCTCGACGTCGAACCCACCGCGCACCGCCAGGTAGTTGCGCAGACCCCACACCGGTGGGTCGACGGCCAGTTCGTCACCCTCGCGCAGGACGACGGTCGCGGCGAGACCGACCGGAACCCCGTTGTGGCGCACCGAGGTGTCGGCACCCGTCACCACCGCCAGTACGTCGCCTTCGACACGGATACGCAAGCCGCCCAGGGTCGTCTCGATCGTGGCGGCCGATTCGTCGTTGCCGACAAGGCGATTGGCCAAGGTCAGCGAGCCGCGATCCGCACCACCGGAAGCGGGTACGCCGAGATGCGCGTATCCGTGGCGGCCGAGGTCCTGAAAGGTCGCGAGCGGGCCGGTCGCGAGCACGGTGACGGCGGTCATCCGGTTGTGCTCATGTCGTCCCTGCCCATTCCCCCCCGCTTGTCCTGACGTCGACGAACCGCACCAGGTGTCCGGTCGCGAACAGTGCGGGCGGGTCGGCCTTCTCGTCCCACAGTCGAACATCGGTGCGGCCCAACAGCTGCCAGCCGCCCGGACTCTCCTTCGGGTAGACGGCGCTGTACCCGGCGGCGATCGCGACGGCACCTTCGGGGACACGGGTGCGCGCCTCGGCGCGCCGGCCCACGGCGTCGAACGGATGCGGTGTCGGCTCGTCGGCGACCAGGTAGCCGAACCCGGGTGCGAACCCCATGAACTGCACACGCCAGCGGGTACTGCAGTGCAGGCTGATCACCTCGTCGGCCGAGATGCCCAGGGCGTCAGCAACATCCGCGAGATCGTCGCCGTCGTAGTGCACCGGGACGAGGATCTCGTCAGCCCGTCCGACGCCCTGGTGGACACCGGCACGTCGACGACGCAACGCGCGCCGCACACCCAGTTCGTCGACGCCGCGGCCCGGTCGGGCCTGCACCAGCAGCGTGTGGGCGCTCGGTACCAGATCGATGACCCCGGGCAGCTCTCCGCGGTCCACGGCATCACGCAGGGCGATCGTTGCGTCGAGCACTGCGGCCGACGGGGACTCGTAGGCCGAGAAGTCGAGCACCACCGCATCGGGACCCGCCGGCAACTCGTGCATGCACCGAATCTACCGCCGAGAGGGTGGCAGACTGGGCCACACAGACGAAAGGGACCCATGAGAGAGATCGTTGTCTGCGGGGAAGCGCTCGTCGACGTGGTGCAGCAGGAACAGGCACCCGGCGCGACGCTGGCGCCACTGCAGCCGGCGCTCGGCGGGGGACCGTTCAATGTCGCGATCACATTGGGACGCTTGGGGAGTGCTGTCTCATTGCTGTCGGCGGTGTCCACCGACAACTACGGCGAGGCCATCGTCGGCTCGCTGCAGGGCGCCGGGGTCGGCACCGCGATGCTGCAGCGCCGACGGGAACCGACGTCGCTCGCGCTGGCCACCATCGCGGACAACGGTTCCGCGCAGTACTCGTTCTATGTGGAAGGCACCGCGGATCGCACTGTCGCCGACCCGGGTTCACTCGCACCGACCGTCGCCGCGGCGACCTTCGGGACGCTCTCGCTGGTGCTCGAACCCGGCGCCACGGTCTACGAGAACCTGATGCGGCGCTGCCACGCCGAACGCCGACTCGTCCTGCTGGACCCGAACATTCGCTCGGTCCTCATCCCCGACGCAGACGCCTACCGGCGGCGTTTCCGCAGTTGGATGCCGTCCGTCGACGTGGTGAAACTGTCCGACGAGGATGCGGCATGGCTCGGTGAAGGGGCGGCCGGGAGCGCTGTGAAGGACTGGCTCGCCGACGGTGTCGCAGCGGTGATCACCACCGCGGGCGCGTCCGGAATCACCGTGACCACGACCGAAGACGAGGTCACCGTGCCCGCCCGGAACGTCGACGTCGTCGACACGATCGGCGCCGGCGACAGCGTCCTGGGAGGCCTCGTCCACCAGCTCGACCGACTGGGTGCACTGTCGCCGGATTCGGTTCGCTCACTGACCGCCAATCAGTGGCGTGAGGTCGCCGAATTCGCAGCTCACGTGGCTGCCGTCACCGTCTCGAGGCGTGGCGCCGACCCTCCGTGGGCAGGCGAGCTGAGAAGAGACTAGTTTGTACCTGTGTGTCCTACCCGGACACTGTCAAAACTCTGATCTGAATAAGGGGTTCGTGTGTCTGCTGAAACAGTCCCAGCCGACCAGGCGTCCGACACGGCCTCAGCGACCTTCACCTACCCCGGTGGACAGCTGGAGCTCCCGATCCTGAAGGCCACCGAGGGCACTGACTCGGTTGCGCTCGGCAAGTTCCTTGCCGAGACAAATCTGACCACTTTCGACGGTGGTTTCGTGAACACGGCGTCGACCAAGTCGGCGATCACCTACATCGACGGCGACGCCGGCATCCTGCGGTACCGCGGCATCCCGATCGAGCAGCTCGCGGAGAAGTCGACCTTCATCGAGGTGAGCTACCTCCTCATCTACGGAGAGCTCCCGACCCCGTCGCAGCTCGAGGACTTCACCACCAAGATCCAGCGGCACACCCTGCTGCACGAGGATCTCAAGCGCTTCTTCGACGGCTTCCCCCGCAACGCGCATCCGATGCCGGTGCTGTCGAGTGCGGTCAACGCGCTGTCGGCGTACTACCAGGACTCGCTCGATCCCAAGGACGACGAGCAGGTCGAGCTGTCGACGATCCGCCTCCTGGCGAAGCTGCCGACCATCGCCGCCTACGCCTACAAGAAGTCGGCCGGCCAGCCGTTCCTGTACCCGGACAACTCGCTGAGCCTCGTCGAGAACTTCCTGCGCATGACCTTCGGCTTCCCGGCCGAGCCCTACGAGGTCAACCCGGACGTCGCCAAGGCACTCGACATGCTGTTCATCCTGCATGCCGATCACGAGCAGAACTGCTCGACCTCGACGGTGCGCCTCGTCGGCTCGTCTCAGGCCAACCTCTTCACGTCGATCTCCGGCGGCATCAACGCCCTCTGGGGTCCGCTGCACGGTGGCGCCAATCAGGCGGTGCTCGAGATGCTCGACGCCATCCGCGCCGAGGGTGGCGATACCAAGGACTTCATGAAGCGGGTGAAGAACAAGGAAGCCGGCGTCAAGCTGATGGGCTTCGGTCACCGCGTCTACAAGAACTACGATCCGCGCGCCGCGATCGTGAAGAAGACCGCCGACTCGATCCTGGAAACCCTCGGCGTGCAGGACGACCTGCTCGACATCGCGAAGGGTCTCGAAGAGGTCGCTCTGTCCGACGACTACTTCATCGAGCGCAAGCTGTACCCGAACGTGGATTTCTACACCGGCGTCATCTACCGTGCGATGGGCTTCCCGACGCGGATGTTCACCGTGCTGTTCGCGTTGGGCCGCCTGCCGGGCTGGATCGCGCACTGGCGTGAGATGCACGAGGACCCGACCACCAAGATCGGCCGTCCGCGTCAGCTCTACACCGGCTACACCGAGCGCGACTACGTGCAGATGGGCGATCGCTGAGCGACGCTTCGGCGCCGACCACCCGGAACAACGACTGACCGCCCGACTCAAAGGAGAGTCCTGTGACCAGCACTGAGAAGCCCGAAGTCGAGTTCCAGGCGGGTCCTCCGCCGGCCGACCTCTCCATCGCCGACCTCATCGTCGGTGACGGTGCCGAGGCCGTCCGCGGGGGTGTCGTCGACGTCCACTACGTGGGTGTCGACTACGAGACCGGCGAAGAGTTCGACTCCTCGTGGGATCGCGGCCAGTCGGCCAACTTCCCGCTGGACCGGCTGATCCCGGGCTGGCAGGAAGGCATCCCCGGCATGAAGGTCGGCGGCCGCCGTCAGCTGACGGTTCCGCCCGAGCTGGCCTACGGACCGGCCGGGGCGGGGCACCGCCTCTCGGGACGGACCCTCGTGTTCGTCATCGACCTGCTCGGAGTGGGCTGACGTCCACCAACCTGGTGTGGCTCAGGCGCGATCTGCGCCTGAGTGACCTACCAGCGCTAGCTGCAGCCAGAGGGACCGATTCGTCGGTCCTTCTGTGCTTTGTGGTGGATCCCCGGCTGGAGAAGTCGTCGGGGGAGCGACGCCTCGCGTTCCTCTTCGATTCGCTCCGCGAGGTCGACGCCAAGCTCGACGGCAGACTCCTCGTCGTCCGCGGTCGGCCGGAGGAGGAGATCCCGCGGCTGGCCCGGGCCGTCGGCGCCGGGTCCGTACACATCTCCGGGGACTTCTCGCCGTTCGGTCGACGCCGTGACGAGGCGGTCGACGAGGCGCTGGGCGACACCCCGCTCGAGGCCACGGGTTCGCCGTACCTCGTCTCGCCCGGCCGGGTCACCAAGGACGACGGCGAGCCGTACAAGGTCTTCACCCCGTACTTTCGCCGGTGGCGCGATCACGGCTGGCGAAAGCCGGCCGATTCGTCGGTCCCGGATTCAGCGGTTCTCGACCCGTCGGACGTGACGAAGTCGGGCCGGATCAGAATCCCGAAGGCGCCGACGAGGCTGTCGTTTCCGGCCGGAGAGGATGCCGCGCTCGCCCGGTGGGCCGAGTTCGTCGAGGACGATCTCGCCGACTATGACACCGGACGCAACGACCCCGCCGCCGACGTGACCAGCCGGATGTCGGCGTACCTGAAGTACGGCAACATCCACCCGCGCACCCTGGCCGCCGATCTGACGCGTCCTGCTCCCCGAGGTGCGAAGGAGCGCAGCGACGACGCCGGTTCTGCTCCCCGAGGTGCGAAGGAGCGTAGCGACGGAGCCTCGAGGGGCGCGCAGGCCTACCTCCGCGAGCTCGCCTTCCGCGACTTCTACGCCGACGTCCTCTATCACTGGCCACACAGCTTGTGGCACAACTGGAATCGCCAGTTCGACGGCATCGCTCTGGACACCGACGAGAAGGCTTACGAGCGCTTCGAGGCGTGGAAGGCCGGACGCACCGGTTTCCCGCTCGTAGACGCCGGGATGCGACAGTTGGCCGAGATCGGCTGGATGCACAACCGGGTCCGGATGGTCACCGCGTCGTTCCTCGTGAAGGATCTCCACCTGCCGTGGTGGTGGGGTGCGAAGTGGTTCCTCGAGCAGCTCGTCGACGGCGACATGGCGTCGAACAATCACGGCTGGCAATGGGCTGCGGGTACGGGAACCGATGCGGCCCCGTACTTTCGGGTGTTCAATCCCGAGGCGCAGGCCAAGAAGTTCGACCCTGAGGGTGAGTACATCCGGCGCTGGGTCGGGGACACCGACGCCGACGACTATCCCGACCCGATCGTCGACCACAAGGCCGAGCGGGAAGAAGCCCTGCGCAGGTTCGGCCAGATCTGAACGGAGCCTGTGGTTTCGACGCGGTGCCTCGCTTCGCTCGGGGCCGGCTCAACCGGCGGGGATTTCGACGCGGTGCCTCGCTTCGCTCGGGACCGGCTCAACCGGCGGGGGGTCTGCCGGTTGAGCGTGTCGAAACCCCTACCGCGCCAGCTTCAGCACCTCGCCCCATCCGAGGCGCGACCCCGTGCGCAGGATCGACCGCTGGTAGATCCGTGCCGCGACCCAGGTGGCGAGCGCGCAGACGACGGCCATGATCAGTAACGTGAGCACGATCTGCAGGGTGTCGGTGTCGCCGCTCGCGATCCGCATCGGCATGAGCGCCGCGCTGAACGGCGGAATCCAGCTGAGCACCTTGATCAGGGTCGAATCCAGCGCCTGCACACCGAAGATCCCGGCGTACATCACCGCCATGGCGAGAACCGTCAGGGGAAAAGACGCCGAGCTGAGCTCTTCCTGGCGTGACACGATGGCGCCGGTCGCGGCGTAGAGGGACGCGAAGAACAGGAAGCCGAGCACGAACCAGGCGATGACGGCCGCGAACATCCCGACCGCCGCGCCGGGAAGCGTCAGAATGCCGGTGGCGGTCCCGGCGATCAGCGCCGTCGCACCGAGCAGCACGACCTGTGCCAGAGCGACCGTTCCGATGCCGATGATCTTGCCCCACAACAGATGCAGTGGCTTGATCGTCGCCAGGAGCAGTTCGACGACACGAGACGTCTTCTCCTCCACGACGCCGACCGCGACCATCGTGCCGCCCATCATGATCGCGGTGATCAGCAGCACCACACCCACGAGGGCGATGACGAGGCGCTCGCCCTCGTCCGGGTGAGTCGGCTCGAGTTGTGTCACCGAGATGTCCACGGCGGGAAGCGAGGCCGCGTCGACGCCGCGGGCCGTCAGTGCGTCGGCGAGGCCTGCCTGCGACACCGCTGTCCGGATGGGGCCTTCGACGGCCGGGTCGGCGCCGTCCTTGCTCAGGATCACGTAGGAGCCCGGGGTCTCTCCTGGTACGAGTGCCGCCGCCACGTCACCGTCGGCGACCCGGGACCGTGCCTGTTCGACGGTGTCCACCGGCTCGGTGGCGATGGTGGTGCCGGCCGAATCACCGATCGCGACAATCGATTCGGTGACCGCCGCCGGTTGTCCGACGACGGCGACCTTCTCGACGTCCTCCCCGCCGGCGAGCAGGTTGATGACGATGGCGCCGGCGATGATGACGACCATCAGCAGCACCGTGCTGACGACGAAGGACCTGGTCTTGGCGCGAGTGGTGATCTCACGCTCGGCGACGAGTCGAATCGCCTGGGCGGCCGATGCCTTGGGGGAGGGGCGGGTTGTCGTGTCGGGGGCGTGGTGCAGTGCGGTCATGTCGAAACCACCTCTCGGAACAAGTCGGTGAGGGAGGGGGTGGACGTCGTGAAGCGGTGAACCGGGCCGTGGTCGAGTGCGGCGGACAGGATCTGCTGGTCGTCGGCGACGTCCGGGTCGACGAGGAGGCGGGTCGTCTCGCCGTAGTCGACACCGCGGACGCCGGGGAGCGCGTCGGCCCACGCGATATCGGATCGGGGGCCGGTGACCTCGAGGGTGATGCCGTCGCGGGAACGCAGCGCGTCGACGGTGCCCAGCGCCCGCATCTCGCCGCGCGCGACGATGCCGACGCGATCGCAGAGGCGCTGGACGAGATCGAGCTGGTGGGAGGAGAAAATCACCGGGATGCCCTCGGCCGCCTTCTCTTTGAGCACATCACTCATGACGTCGACGGCAACCGGGTCGAGCCCGGAGAACGGCTCGTCGAGCACCAGCACCTCGGGATCGTGGACCAACGCGGCGGCGAGTTGGACGCGCTGCTGGTTGCCGAGGCTGAGGTCGGCGACGTTGTCGTCGTACCGGGCGCCGACGCCGAGCCGATCGGTCCAGCGCCGCACCGATTCCTCGGCGTCCGCGGTGTTCATGCCGTGGAGCCTCGCGAGGAAGGTGAGTTGTTCGCCGACCTTCATCTTCGGGTACAGGCCGCGTTCTTCGGGCATGTAGCCGATCCGCCGGCGCAGATCGAGATCGATGGGGCGATCGCCGAGCCGGACCTCGCCGGCGTCGGCGGACAACACCCCGAGAATGATGCGCATCGTGGTCGACTTGCCCGCGCCGTTGCTGCCGACGAAACCGAAGATCTCGCCGGGTTCGACGTGGAAAGTCATGTCGCGCAGGGCGACCAGGTCCCCGTAGCGCTTGTGGAGACCGTCGACGATGAGAGGTGCGTTCATGCTTCGCGTTCCTTCCTGCCGGTGGTGGTCTTGTCTGTGGGTATCCGCGGTCCGTCGATGAGATCTTCCGGGTCGGGGTCGCCCATCCACCAGGCGATGAGCATGGTGGGCACGCAGATCGAGGAGAGGACGAGCGAGATGAGCAGGATGGCGCTGCCGTAGACCCACTGGCCCGGGACCTCGTCGCGCATGCTGATCGCGATGAGGACGAAGTAGGGGATGAACATCACCGCATAGAGCACGAAGAATCCGAACGAACGTGCCGAGTTGCGTTGTGCGAGCTGTATTTCGTCGAGCGTGGAGACGGGCGCGTCGGCGACGGACCCGGTCACGATGCGCAGTGCCGTCAGGATCGAGATGACCGAGACGAGTCCGATGCCGAACGGGAGTAGGAACCAACCCGAGGACAGGAACGCGAGAGACGAACTGCCGATGATGACAACGAGCGCGACGATCAGTGCGACAACCAGTCGTCGGTACGCGCGCTGATTGCGCCACGACGGCAGGCGATGTGCGTGCTTGGCATTGAACTCCTCGTGACGGCGTCCCCGCCAGTCCTCATAACGGCGCCAGAGCTCGGGTTTGACCTCCTCTGGGAACGCCGAGTTCGGGTCGTTCATCATTCACCTCCGGTGTCGTTGGTGGGCGAGCCGTTCGATGCCGGTCGCGTATCGCGCCGGTAGAGCTCGGCTGACATGGCGCCGAACGGCGTACGGCTGAACACGGCTTCGACGGGCAGGTCGAAGACATCGCAGATGCGGAACGCGAGGTCGAGGCTCGGGTAGTTGTCGCCCCGCTCGAGCGCGCCGACCGATTGCACGTTGATGCCGACGAGGTTCGCCAGCTCGGCTCGCGACATCTGTCGTTCCGCACGCAAGACGCCGATGCGGTTGTAGATGGGGAGCTTTTCCCCACGGCGTATTGGGCTCACCTCACCAAGTGTTGGGAAAACGCAACAATTTGTCAACGTCTTCGGACGACGACGGGTTTGTCGCCGGATGGTGGTGAGGTCAGCGGGAGACGACTCCGAGCAGGTCAGCGGCCACGCGCGCGGCTTCCCGGCCGGCCCGGTTGGCGCCGATCGTCGACGCCGACGGCCCGTAACCGATCAGCTGAATCCGCGGGTCCGCCTCGACGACCGTCGCGAGACGGCCGGTCATCGTGATCCCGCCACCCGGCGCGCGCAGCCTCAACGGCGCGAGATGATCCAGCGAACTGCGGAACCCGGTGTTCCAGAAGATCACGTCGAGATCGAGGTGTTCGCCGCCCTGCGGACCGCAGTCCCAGCAGACGCCGGTCTCGGTGATGCGCGTGAACATGGGGCGCCACTTCAGGATTCCGTCGCGCTGTGCGGCGGCGATCGCCGGGGTGCGTGCCAGTCCGGTCACTGAGACAACCGACGTCGGGGGGAGTCCGGCGCGGACACGACGCTCGACGCGGGCCACGGCCTCGCGGCCCTGCTCGGGAGTGAACGGTTGGGAGTTGAAGACGGGTTCGCGCCGCGAGCACCAGAACGTCTCGACGTCCGGTGCCTGCCGGGCGATCTCGATCAACAGCTGGATCGCCGAGATCCCCGCACCCACGACGAGGACCCGTTGGCCGGCGAATTCCTGCGGCGACCGGTAGTCGTGGGTGTGGAGCTGGCGGCCCCGGAAATCAGGCGCGCCGGGGATGTGCGGGATGAACGGGCGGTCCCACGTCCCGGTGGCGTTGATGATGACATTCGCGGTCACGGTGCGTCCGTCGGCCAGCTCGACGTGGAAGCCCTCGCCCCGAAGATTCGTGTCACCGCGTCGAACCGAACGCACATGCACCGGCCGACGGACGTGGAGGCCGAACTTCTCCTCGTAGCGGCCGAAGTAGTCGGGGACCGCGGTGGCTGCGGGCAGCTGATCGCAATCGAGGCCGAGCGCCTCGACGATGCCCCAGCCGGGCAGGTCGTGGACCCGGTTGGCGGTGGCCAGGGTCAGCGTCGGCCACCGGAACTGCCAGGCCCCGCCGGGTCCCGGCGCGTGGTCGAGCACCTGGTACCGATCGCCGAGGCCGAAGCGGTGCAGGAAGTAGGCCGCCGACAGCGCCGCCTGGCCGCCGCCGATGACCACGACATCCGAGTGCTCCTCGACGTCGACGGGGTCCGAGACGGACGTGTCCATCTGAGATGTGCTGCTCTGCGTCGTGCTGCTCGGCGTGGTGTTCTGCACCTGACCACCCTGTCACGGCTCGGCTCGACGGTGCGATCGGTAGGCTTGGCGCCCATGATTCACTCCACCACCGAGGGCGCCGTTGTCACCATCGAGCTGGACCGTGTCGACAAGCGCAATGCGCTGAACGAGAAGATGCTCAGCGGGCTCGCCGACGCCTTCGGCGCCGCGGTCGACGCCGGTGCGCGGGCCATCGTGGTGACCGGACGCGGCTCGGTGTTCAGCGCGGGAGCCGACCTGTCCGGGCCGGTCTACGACTCCGGTTTCCTCGACAAGCTGGTGTCGACGCTGCACAAGATCGAGCAGACGCCGGTACCGGTCATCGCCGCGCTCAACGGTTCTGCGATCGGTGGTGGACTCCAGCTGGCGATGGCCGCTGATCTCCGGGTGATGGCCCCGGACGCGATTGCTGCCATTCCGGCGGCCAAACTCGGTGTCGCCGTGGACGAGTGGACCATCCGCCGACTGGTGTCGCTGGTCGGTGCCGGGCAGGCGCGAGGAATGCTCATCGGCTGCGACCCGCTCAACGCCGACCGAGCGCACACCCTCGGATTCGCCAATCGCATCGGCGATCTCGCCGATGCGCAACACTGGGCGGCCACCATCGCCGACCTCGCGCCGCTCACCCTGCAGCACTACAAGCTGGTCCTCAACGGTGACGGCGCCCGCGACACCGCACCCGAGGATCGGGTTGCCGCGATGATGCGCGCCTGGCAGAGCGACGACATGGCCGAGGGTCGCGCCGCGCGAACCGAGAAGCGCCCTCCGCGGTTCGTCGGGCACTGAGGGTCGTCGGGTTCAGGCGGTCGAAAAGCGCCCCCGAAATCGACCCCGCCTGAGCCCACGGACGACATATCGTCTTCGGTGACACCCCACGGGGTGCTTTTCGGGGGCGGTTTTCGGGAGCGGCGCGCGATCCGCCCCGGTCCGTCTCTCAGTTCCGGTGAATGGGCCCGGCGCCCTCGAAGAGGGGTGCGGCCGGCGCGCCATGCCGTTCGGCGATGAGTTGGGCGGCCACGGCGACCGCGACCTCGGCGGGAGTGTGCCCGCCGAGGTCCAATCCGAGCGGCGACCGCAGTCGCGCGAGTTGTTCCTCTTCGACACCCTCTTCGCGAAGGCGGCGGTTGCGGTCGGCGGCTGTGCGGCGGGAGCCGAGCGCACCGATGAAGCCGAAGGTCGGTGAGCGGAGTGCGGTGCGGAGCGTCGGCACGTCGAACTTGGTGTCGTGGGTCATCACGCACAGTGCGGTGGTCGAGCCGATCTGCCGATCCCGGATCTGTTCGGCGAGATAGCGATCGGGCCAGCCGACGATCACCTCGTCGGCGTCGGGAAACCGCTCCGGGGTGGCGAACACCGGACGGGCGTCGACGACGGTGACCCGCATCCCGAGCGTCGAGCCCAGTGCGCTCAGCGCGCGCACGAAGTCGTTGGCGCCCACGAGGATGAGACGCGCCGCCGGGGCGAAGGTCTGGACGAAGGTGCGCGGCCGGTCGGTCGGGGCGGCCGGATCGGTGACCTCGCAGTCGTCGACGCCGATCACGCCGGAGCGTCCGGTGGCGAGCATGTCGGCGACGTCGCGGTCGAGGCGTCGCCACGGCGGTTGGGAGGTCTCGGTCGCGAGGTACCACTCCGGGTCGGCGGTGAGGGTGGTGGCGACGGCGATCGGTTCATCGGCGGCCAGCGCGTCGGCGAGGCGTCGGAGCTGACCGAGCCGTTCCGGCGTCGGCTCGATCCGTTCGACGACGACGTCGATCTGACCGCCACAGGTCAGGCCGGGTGCTGGATCGCGCGGGTCCTCGATGCCGAACTGTTCGACGACCGCGATCCCGTCGGACAGGACCTGCTGCGCGGTGTGGACCAGGGCGCCTTCGACGCAGCCGCCGGACACCGAGCCGAAGACTTCGCTCTCGGCTGTCACGACCATCGCCGCACCGACCTCACGCGGAGCGGAGCCGGCGGTCGCGACCACCCGGCACAGCGCCACCGGACGTGCGTCTGCGCCGCCGAGGACGCCGAGCAGGTCGGGCAGGATGTCGCGCATGTGTTCCAGTTGACCAGATCACCGTCGCCCGGGCCACCGGTGCCTGATGACGACGGAACAGATGTCGCGGATCGTGGCGGTGGTCGACACGATCCGCGACATCGACGTAGAGGCCGACTGCTAGTCGCCCAGCACCCGTCGCAGGTAGTCGTTGGCGAACACACGTGACGGATCGAATTTGTCGCGCACCGCACGGAATTCGTCGAACCGCGGGTAGACGGAGCGCAGGTACTCGGCGTCGCGAGTGTGCATCTTGCCCCAGTGGGGTCGTCCGTCGAAGCCGGTGAGGATCGACTCGACGTCGGCGAAGTAGGCGGCGGCGTCGGCCGGGTCGTCGCGGTGGTAGCGGTGCACGGCGATGTACCCGCTGCGGCGTCCGGTGGCGGTGGAGAGCATCAGGTCGTCGGCCGCCGCGGCACGGACCTCGATGGGGAAGCTCACGCGGTACTCGCGGCGGTCGAGCAGCGCCCGGATCTCCCGTAGTGCCTCGGGGACGTTCTCGAGCGGGATGGCGTACTCCATCTCGCGGAAGCGCACATCCCGGTCGGAGACGAAGATCCTGGTCGACGTGTCGGTGAGCTCGCGCGACGACAGACTGCGGCCGGCCACCGCGTTGATGGCGGGGACCAGACGGGGTGCGCGGACGCCGACCTCGCACAGCAGCCGGAAGACCTTGTTGCTCAACAACTCGTCGTCGACATAGCGGCGGAACCGCGGCGGCCCGGTGATCGGTGCATCGGTGCCCAGTCGCGTATTCGTCTTCATGAGCGCACAATTGGTGTGCGGGAACATGTAGAACTCGTGGTGGTCGGACTCGGCGACGCGGTCGAGGAAGCCGGCGATCGCATCGTCGGTGGAAGCAGGTCCCTCGACGGCGTGCAGCCGGAAGTTGTCGACGCAGTCGAGCGTGATCTCGACGAGTACCCCGAGTGCGCCGAGACCCAGTGCGACGGCGGGTAATTCCGGGTCATCGGGGCCGACGGTGACGATCTCGCCTCTGCCGTTCACGAGTTTGACGCCGGCGATCTGTGTGCTGATGCCGCCGAACCCCAGCCCGGTGCCGTGTGTGCCGGTGGAGATCGCGCCCGCGATGGTCTGCCGGTCGACGTCGCCGAGGTTGGCCATCGCCAGGCCCCGAGGCGCCAGCAATGCGGGGATCTCGTGCAGGTGTGTGCCCGCATGTAGCGTCACCCGGCGCCCGTCGGCGCCGGCCAGGCCCCGCAGACCGGAGAGCTCGAGTTGGACGTCGTCGGCCACGGCGATGGTGGAGAAGCTGTGTCCGGCGCCGACGGTCTTGACCGTGCCGCCCCGCCCGGCGGTCTCCCGGACGATGTCGGCGATCGCGGCCACGCTCGTCGGACGCACCACCCGGCTCGGTGAGCACGACGCGGTGCCACCCCAGTTCTGCCAGTTGTGTCCGGTGGCAGTCGGTGTCCCGCTCACAGAAAGCATTTCCCTTCGCCTCGGTAGGTCGGCACGACCTCACCCACCACCGCATGACCCGCGTCGTCCCGATCGATGATCGCGACGTGCCGGGCACGCTCGCAGACCTCGCCGGACTTGGTGTGCCGGAACCATACCCGGTCGCCGATCGCCATCGTGGCGGCGGCCTCACCGCGGAGCGGGGTCTGCACCTCGCCGGCAGCCTCGGTGCCGACGAACTCGAGTCCACTGGGCCACACCGGTTTCGGGAGACGATCGGGTGCGGGCGGTCCCGAGGCGATCCAGCCGCCACCGGCGCAGGTGACGATGTCGCGGGCGGGGCGTCGGACGACGTCGAGTCCGAAGGACAGTGCGGGTGCGGGTCGGAACCGGGCGTAACCGTCGAAGAGATGGCCACCGAAAAGGCCACTGCCCGCCGCGATGTCGGTGACCGATCGATCGCCGGCGGTCGCCTCCAGGGATCCGGTGCCGCCGCCGTTGACGAATTCCAGTTCGGCGATCTGCCGCAGCTCGCCGATGATCTTCCCGCGCCGGCGGCGCAGTTCGGCCATCGACCGGCGCTGCATCGCGCCGACCACCCGGTTGACGACGGCCTTCCCCGAAACCGCATCGGCGACCCCGGCCACCTGCGCCTCGTACGACATCACGCCGACCAGGTGGAAACCGTTCCGCGACTCGATGATCCGGGCGAGCTCGACGGCATCGCGACGGGTATGCACCGGTGAACGCCGAACCCCGATGTGCACGCGACCACCGAGGAGCCGGTACGACGCGTCGAGGTCGATGGCCACCCGGATCGGCCGGCGCGATGCGGGTGGCGCGACCGCATCGATGATGTCCAGCTGATCGACCGAGTCGACGAGCAGACTCACCCGGCTCGTCGCCACCTCGTCGGTCACGAAGGCGGCCAACGCTTCCCGGCGGACGCTCGGATAACCGAGCAGGATGTCCTCGATCGCCGTCGACGTCGCCAGCCAGTGCGCCTCGGCGAGGTCGTAGGCGAGCACACCGTGGAAACCGGTGCGGGTGGCGAGGTCGGAGATCACCGAACGCACGCGGAGGGACTTGCTGGCGATCCGGATGGGGACACCGGCCGAGCGTCGCAGCAGGTCGGCGGCATTGTGCTCGAGAGCTGCCCGGTCGAGGGCGAGGACCGGGGCGTCGAGCCCGGCCACGGAGACCGCCTGATCGATTGCCGCCCAGTACTGCTCGGGATCTCGCGCCCACAGATCGCCGACCCCGACCGCCGAGGATCTGTCGGCCGAACCGTCAGTCGAAGGTGACATAGTTGACGAGCTGGTCGGCGACGGCGGTGATGATCGAGTCGACCACCTTGTCGTCGCCGGTGCTCAGGTAGATCAGCGTGATCGAGTTGGTCGCGGCGATGATGAACGGGCCGATTTCCTCCGTCGGCCGGGTCCACGTCAGACCGGCGAGTTCGGCCGTCTCCTGCAGACCGAACGACGCAACCCGGTAGAGCTGCTCGTACATGACCTTGCCGACCTGCTGCAGTTCCGCATGGTTGTGCGCGTAGATACCGAGCGCGATCGTCGCCTGCATGCGGCCGGGATCGGCTTTGAGGAGGTCGACGAAGGCATGGAACTGGCGAACGATGTTCGCTTTGAGTGCGTCGACGTCGGGGTTCGGTCCGAAGTCGGCGGCGGGCATGACCGAATGCAGCATCCGCTCGATGTCGACGGGGACGGCCTGCTCCATCACCGCGCACAGTAGCGCCGTGCGGCTCTCGAACGCGTAGTGGAAACTCGCGAGAGGCATTCCGGCGTGAGCGCAGATCCGGCGGGTGGTGGCACCCTCGACACCGTGATCGGCGATCGCCCGGTAGGCCGACTCGATGAGCGCGCTTCGACGCTGTTCGACGGACATCCGTGGCACGACGGTCAACCCCTTGGCCCACATGCGCCTGCGCATGTGCGATGGACAATGTTCGCCGCAGCCTATCAGTGCCGCTGATCGCGTTTGCGCGGTTCACCGCCGAAGATGTGCCGATCCCGGCCCCGGCTCACAATCCGCATCCGGCCGTGTGAGGTTCGGTTCCGGCGTCGTCGCGCTTCACGTCGTACCCCCGCCGATCGGATTACTGTGTGGACGTGACCTCGAACCCCGGAAGAACCGGCTCCGACGCGACCTCGCGGGTCCTCGGGCGGGTGACATCGGCGGGGGCGATGATGGCCGACGCGGTGGCCGGACGGCTCGCCGCCGGCGGTCTCGGCCCGGCACGCGCGCTCGGCGCCACCCGCGAGGAGATCATGCCGCATGTCCGCACGTCACCGAACCTGCGCGACGGGGTCTTCGACAACCCCGAACCGCCCGAGGCGTCCGTCGCCGCGGACCTCCAGGTGCTCGCCGACATGGCACGCCGCCCGGGACGGCCCCGACGGCCGGTGATGCTCACCGTCCCGACCTTCGACGCTCCCGCGCACCTCTCGGCCACCTGGCTCGGACATGCGACGGCGATCGTCGACATCGACGGAGCGCGCATCATCACCGACCCCGTGCTCAGCCGCCGGTGTTCCCCGAGTCAGCTCGTCGGTCCGGCGCGCATGCACGCGGCGCCGCTTCCGGCGCGAGAGTTGCCGCCGATCGACGTGGTGGTCATCAGCCACGACCACTACGACCACCTCGACATGGACACCGTCACCACCATCGCCGCCACCCAGCCGGACGCGGTCTTCGTCACGACCATCGGCGTCGCCGCACACCTGATGTCCTGGGGTATCGCCGAGGGCCGGATCCGGCAGGCTGATTGGTGGGACGAGGTGGTCGTCGCGACGCGCGGCGGTGAGCTGCGGTTCACCTGCGGTCCGGCGCGCCACTTCTCGGGTCGGCGGCTGGTCCGCAATCTGACGCAGTGGGGGAGCTGGGCGATCGCCGGGCACACCCACCGGGTGTTCTTCTCGGGCGACACCGGGCACACCGAACGCTTCGAGGACGTCGGTGCGCGACTCGGTCCCTTCGACCTCACGCTGATCGCCGTCGGCGCCTACGACGTGCTGTGGCCCGACGTCCACGTCGACCCGGAGGAGGCGCTGTCGGTGCACCGGATGGTGTCGCCCGGCGCGGGAGCCGATTCGGTGATGATCCCGATCCACTGGGGGACCTTCAATCTCGCACGCCATCCGTGGGGCGAGCCGATCGCGCGGTTGCAGGCGGCCTCACACCACGGCGACCCGACTGTGCTCGTACCGCAACCCGGTGGTTCGATCGACATCGAACATCGCACCGGAACGGGTGTGGCGCACTCGAGTTGGTGGGAGGTTTCGGCGTGAGCACCACGGCGGAGACGATCGAGCCCGGCCTGACCGCGGCCGAGGTGGCGCAGCGGGTCGCCGACGGCAAGGTCAACTCCATGCCCGACCGTTCGGGTCGCAGCGTCGCGGACATCGTGCGCGCCAACGTGTTCACCCGCATCAACGCCATACTCGGCGTCCTCTTCGCCATCGTCGCGTTCACCGGATCACTCATCAACGGACTGTTCGGCCTGCTGATCATCGCGAACTCGACGATCGGCATCGTCCAGGAGGTGCGGGCCAAACGCACCCTCGACAAGCTGGCCATCGTGGGCCAGACCCGGCCCCGGGTGCGGCGCGACGGTGAGGTCGCCGAGGTGTCGCCCGACGAGGTCGTCCTCGACGACATCATCGAGATCGGCGCCGGCGATCAGATCGTCGTCGACGGGGAGGTGATCGAGGCGATCGCACTCGACGTCGACGAGTCGCTGCTCACCGGTGAGGCCGACCCCATCGACAAGGACCCGGGTGCGCGGGTCCTCTCCGGCAGTTTCGTGGTCGCCGGCGGCGGTGCCTACCGCGCGACCAAGGTCGGGGCGGACGCCTACGCCGCGCAACTCGCCGCCGAGGCGTCGAAGTTCACCCTCGTCTCCTCCGAACTGCGGTCGGGGATCGACCAGATCCTGCGGGTGATCACCTGGCTGCTGATCCCCGCCGGCCTCCTCACCATCGTCAATCAGCTGTTCATCAGCGACAACGGTCTCAAGCAGGCGCTGCTGGGGATGGTCGCCGCCCTGGTGCCGATGGTCCCCGAAGGTCTGGTGCTGATGACCTCGATCGCCTTCGCGGTGGGCGTCGTGCGGCTCGGTCAGCGGCAGTGCCTGGTCAACGAACTCCCGGCGATCGAAGGGCTTGCCCGGGTCAACGTGGTGTGCGCCGACAAGACCGGCACCCTCACCGAGAACGGCATGCGGTTGTCCGAACTGAGGCTCGTGGGTGACGTGCCGGAAAACCGGGCCGGGGAGGTGCTGGCCGCGCTTTCGGCCCACGACCCGCGGCCCAACGCCAGCATGATCGCGGTCGCCGAGGCCTACCCGACGCCGCCCGCGTGGACCGTGTCGGCCATCAAACCGTTCACCTCGGCCACCAAGTGGAGCGGCATGTCGTTCGACGGCCCGGCCGGCGACGACGCGGGCAACTGGCTGATCGGCGCACCCGACGTGCTGCTCGATCCCAGCGGGCCGACCGCACAGCTCGCCTCCGACATCGGTGCCACCGGGCTGCGTGTCCTGCTGCTCGCGCGCACCGACGTCCCCGTCGACACCGAACCCGCCGGCGGCGCGGTCGCCCCCGGCACCGTGACCCCGGTCGCGCTCGTCGTGCTCGAACAGCGGGTCCGGCCCGACGCGCGCGGCACCATCGAATACTTCGAACAGCAGCACGTCGCGGTCAAGGTGATCTCCGGCGACAACGCCCGCTCGGTCGGCGCGGTCGCCGAATCACTGGGCCTCGGGACCGCTGACACCTCGGTCGATGCGCGCCGGCTGCCGGACGACACCGACGAACTGGCCGATGTCGTCGAGCACGGCGTCACGTTCGGCCGGGTCCGCCCCGATCAGAAGCGCGCGATGGTCAAGGCGCTGCAGGCGCGGGACAACACCGTCGCGATGACCGGCGACGGTGTCAACGACGTGCTCGCACTCAAAGACGCCGACATCGGTGTCGCGATGGGGTCGGGCAGCTCGGCCGCCCGATCGGTGGCCCAGATCGTGTTGCTGGACAACAAGTTCGCGACCCTGCCGTATGTGGTGGGCGAGGGCCGCCGCGTCATCGGCAACATCGAACGCGTGTCCAACCTGTTCCTCACCAAGACGGTGTACGCGGTGCTCCTGGCGCTGTTCGTGGGCGTCGGCGGTGTGCTGGGCAAGCTGTTCGACTCCGATCCGCTGAGTTACCCGTTCCAGCCGATCCACGTGACGATCTCGGCGTGGTTCACGATCGGCATTCCCGCGTTCGTGCTGTCGCTGGCCCCGAACAACGAACGCGCCCGACGCGGCTTCGTCCGCCGTGTGCTGCTGCAGGCGGTCCCGAACGGCATCATCGTCGGCCTGTGCACCTTCGTCACCTATCTGATCGTCAACCCCGGCGGGCCGGGGGTGGAGGTCGGCGGTGACGCCGTCGACCTGTCGCCGGCGCAGACGCAGGCCGCGACCGCGTCGCTCATGACGCTCATCGCGATCGCCGTCTACGTTCTCGCGGTGGTGGCCCGGCCCTACACCTGGTGGAAGGTCGTCCTGCTCGGCGTCTCGGCCGGAGCCTACGTGCTGATCTTCGCGTGGCCGTTCACCCAGGACCTCTTCCGTCTCGACTCGTCCAACGCGATGATGAACTCGGTTGCGCTCGTCTCGGCGGCGATCGGGATCGTGTGCGTGGAGGCCGTTTCGCGGGTGGTGCCGCGGTGGATCGCGACTCACGGTTCGCCCGCGGAACACTCGGTGGAGGTCGACGCGGCGGCCGCGTGACCACGCCGTGCAGGCGGCTAAACTCTGCGGCGTATGGCCGGAAGAAGTTCGGCTCGTCGACACACAGGAGACGTCATGGATCTCAAGGGACTCGTCAACAAGGCACGCGACACGCTGCGCAAGAACCCGAACCTGATCGAGAAGGGCGGCGACGCCATCGACAAGGCCACCAAGAACAAGTACGCCGGCCAGGTCGACAAGGCCCAGGACGCCGTCCGCAAGGCCGTCGGCGCGCAGGAGCAGGGCGCTCCGCGTCAGACCCCGCCCTCCAACCCAGGGGAGCCGTTGCCGGGCCAGCAGAGCCCGCAGCCCCGGAACCCGCAAAACCCGCAGTAGGTACCAGGTCACCCGCCGGCGCGCGGGTGGCGTCGATACCCCGATACAGTCGGGTGACCGTCGAAGAAGAACCGCCACGACAGGTCGGCCGCACGTCGTACGCCGACGCGCGGTCCGGCGGTCACCGGCAGCTCCGGGAGCGGTCCGCGGCGGTATGTGTCGAGAGTCACAGGCGTGGCCGGATCGGTGAGATCGGTGCCGAGGTCGGCCATCGTGATCCCGAGCGCGCGGCAGAGGTTTCCCGGCCCGCTCGCGAGCCGATCGTCGGACACCGGCGTCGAGCGCGCGGCGCCGCGTCGGGCACGTGCCAGTTCGACCCCGTCGACCACCTCCCCGGCCCGCAGCAGGACCGCCGCCGCCGGGCCGGGTCCCTGCACCACGATGTTGGCGCAGTGATGGCCGTGGATGCGGTAGACGTACAGCCGTCCCGGCGGGCCGTACATGATCTCCGAACGGGCGGTCCGCGTGTAGGCATGCGATGCGGGATCGTCCGGGCCCGCATAGGCCTCCACCTCGGTGAGCTGGATCGTCACGCCGTGGCCGGTCAGGTGGACGCCGAGTAGCCCGCGGGCCTGTTCGGCCACCGGCGCGGGAGGATCGGACGCGCGGACACTAGGCTCTGGGACCATGGCGAAGACGAGTGACTCCATCGAGGTTGAACTGTCTCCGGAAGATACCTGGGCCGCCGCGTCGGACCTGGGGCGGTACTCGGAGTGGCTGCTGATCCACGAGACCTGGCGCAGCCCGATCCCCGCCGCCGGAGAGCTGCGCACGGGCATCGAGATCGCCTCGATCGTCAGGGTCAAGGGCACGCGGGTGCGCTTCGACTGGGTCATCGAGAAGTTCGACCCGGTGTCGCACGTACGCCTCAAGGGAAGCGGGAAAGGCGGGGTGAAGGCGAAGCTCGATCTCGGCATCATTCCCACTTCGCGCGGATCGGAAGTAACCTTCACTGTTGATCTGGGTGGGTTGCCGCTCATCGGGCCCGTGGGGAAGACCGCGGTCCTGGCGGTATCGGGGGATCTGCGAAAGTCGCTGCAGCAATTCCGAGAGGTGTTCGGCTGACCCGCGCGTGACGTCGCGCGGGCCTCATCGGGCGCCGCGCCGACGCGGTGACGGGTGACAGCGATGCGTCAGACGGTGGAGGACACCGCCGTACGAGGGGAACGAGAGTAACTATGGGGCGTCACAGCTCAGATGCCGACCGCGGCGGAAACGACTGGTCCAGGGCTGCTGCGAGCAGCGGGGGAGCCGCGGGCGGCAACAGCCGGTCCGACGACGATTTCGGCTTCGAGCACCGGGAGGCCGGCAGCGGCCGGCGCGGTGGCTGGCTCTGGGCGATCGTTGCCCTCGTCGCGGTCGTCGTGCTGGTCACCGGCGTGATCATCTGGCAGGCCGGCTCCGGCGGTTGCGGTGACCGGACCCGGGTGGCGGTCGCCTCCGACGCCGCGATGACCGGACCCCTCCGCGAGGTGGCGCGTCAGGCGTCCGCGGATTCCTGCTACGACTACGACGTCCAGACCGCGGCCGGTGCCGACGTGCCCGGTCTGCTGACGCAGGGCGCCGCCGCCCCCGACCTCTGGGTCGCCGACTCGCAGGTGCAGGCACGTCGTGTCACGACGCAGGTCCGCCGCGACCTCGACCTGGTATCGCCGTCGACCGCCTCCACCCCGGCCGTCGTCGCCGGTGAGAACGTCCCCGAACTGCAGACGTGGGTCGACGTCATGAAGCTGCCCGACCTGAGGACCGGCAGCCCGGTCGACACCAGCACCGGCGACGCCCCGATCATCGGTGCGCTCGCGGCCGTCGACGCCGGCGAACTCCCGGAGGAGAAGTTCACCGAGGCCATGACGATCCTGGCCATCCAGCAGAACAACGCACGCCTCGTCAACGACAACGAGGGCACCCGACTCAACCTGGCGAACACCTCCGGTGTGCCGGTGGTGACGACCGAGCAGCAGTACGAGCTCTTCATGCGCACCCATCAGGGGTCGAAGCTGAAGTCCACCATTCCCGCCTCGGGCACCGTGATGCTCGACTACCCCCTGGTGAACACCGCGTCCGCGGCTCGCCAGCAGGTGGCCGACGACGCCGGTACCGCACTCGTCGCGGCACTGAACACGGATGCGGGCCGCAAGGCGCTGACCGAGGCGGGCTACCGCGACGCCGACGGTAACGGGGTCGGCGAGCCGGTCAAGAAACTACAGCTGCGCGATCCGTCGGCGGTCGACAAGGCACTGCGCCAGTGGCAGGTGCTCGGTGTACCGATCCGCACCCTCGTCGTCCAGGACACCTCGGGTTCGATGGAGACGCCCGCCGGCGGCACCACCCGCGCGGGTCTGCTGATCGATGCGTCGAAGACGGGCCTGAAGCTGTTCCCCAACAACACGATGATCGGTGGCTGGGCGTTCAGCGTCGACAAGGGCGGTGAAGGTCAGGACTGGGTGGAGATGGCACCCATCCGGCGACTCGACGCGCGGTCGGGCAGTGGGACGCACCGTGATGCGCTCGGTAAAGCGGTCGAGGAGGGTCTGTCGGATCTGGGTGGCGGTACGGGCCTCTACGACACCACACTCGCGGCGTTCAAGAAGGTGCAGGACACCTATGACCCGAACTACTCCAACAGCGTCATCATCATGACCGACGGCCAGAACGAGGATCCGAACAGCATCGGCCTCGACGACCTGCTGGCCGAGCTGAAGCGACTCGAGGATCCGGCGCGACCCGTGCTGGTCCTGACCATCGGCATCTCCGACGACGCGGACTCCAACGCGCTCAAGCAGATCGCCGAGGCCACCGGCGGCACCACCTACATCGCCGAGAACGCCGCCGACATCCGGACCGTCTTCGTCGACGCCATCCAGGCGCGCGTCGCCGCGGCCGGTCGCTGACCGCGCCTGGCCGGTTCAGCGATGTGCGAGCACGATGCCGACGGGGATGCTGCTCGCGAGGACGAAAATCGTTGCCAGATAGGCGCCGCCGGCCAGGGGGAAGTCTCTGGCAAGGCTGCGGCCTGCCCAGGCGGTGAGCGCGAGAACGGTGAACAGGATCAGGGACCCGGCATCGACGACATAGGGCAGCTCGGCGAGTGATCCCCCGATCACCAGGCCGTTGGCCACCACCCAGCCGGTCAGCTGCAGATGCTGGACACCCGGCGGCACCGGTTCGCGGGTGTGTTGCTGGGCGGCGCCGATGACCGCGAGCGCCACCCCGCAGACCAGCACCAGGTAGGCCGCCAGCCAGCTGCCCTTGGTCAGATCCAGCGGCCGCGCCACCGCCGCGACCAGGCCGCCGACCACCACGCAGGCTGTACCGAGGCAGGTGAAGCGGTCGATGCTGATCTGCCCGCGCCGGACGGTGAGGTCCGATTGCCCGGCGGTCACGGGGCGTCACCAGCGGTCACAGCGGCGACGCAGTGGTCGCCGCCCGCGAAGGGCAGCAGCACAGTGGTGTCGGGATCCTTCTCGCAGCTGCGCAGCACGCCGCGGATCAGGCCGCGGTGGACCGCGCAGGTGATCTGCGGGTCGGCCTGCGCGAGCTCCAGGAATGGGCAGTGGCGCAGGGCGATCCGGATGTGTTCGTCTGTGGCGGCCGGGACCCGCTCGGGGGCGAAACCGGCGTCGGCGAAGGTAGCCAGCAGTACCGGCACCGGGTCGTGCCCGCTGTCGCCGAGTTCCTGACCCCACTTTTCCCCGGCCCGGGTGGCCCGCTCGGCGGCATCCGGGACGTCACCGAGGGCGGCCATCAGCGATCTCGCCAGGGCGAGATAGTTGCGTGGGCCGGCCGGATCCATGCGCCGGCGCGTACGGTAGACCGCTCGTGGCCGGCCCCGTCCCGCAGGCGGGGCGGTGTCGCGTTCTACGACGCCATCGGCCACCAGCGCGTCGAGGTGGAAGCGTGCGGTGGTCGGTGGCACATCGGCCGCGCTCGCGAGCTCGGTCAGCGTCGCACCATCGGGAGCGTCGCGTAGCAGTGTCGTCAACGTGGTGCGCAGGCTCATTCCAACGGGTTCTCCTGCGGAGGTAAGGATGCGACGAGTGGGGCGTCGGCCGCGATGGCCCCGAGCTTGGCCGCTCCGCCTGGCGATCCGAGCGGCAAGTCCATGCCTGGTAGCGTCTCGGTGAAGAAGTCGGCGTTGTCGGTCAGGTAACCGGCGTACTCCTCGGGTAGGTCGTCCTCGTAGAAGATGGCCTCGACTGGACACACCGGCTCGCAGGCGCCGCAGTCCACACATTCATCGGGGTGGATGTAGAGGCTGCGACCGCCTTCGTAGATGCAGTCCACCGGACATTCCTCGACGCAGGCACGATCCATCACGTCCACACACGGCAGGCTGATGACGTAGGTCATGATCGCAGCTCAGTTGTCGCCGAGCAGCTGCTGCGCCGACTCGGGCGCTGCCGCCGGGTTGTGGGTCGCCGCCGGTGCGTCGGTGGAGGCGGGCTCCACGTCGGCGGTCTTGCCGATACGAATCCGGTAGTCGCGGGGTTCACGGACGAGATACTCCCAGGAGTACGCCCCGGCGCGAACGTCCTCGAACTGACCGTGCAGCGGGATGGGGTCGTGGTCGTTGACCAGGATCAGCGCTTCACCGACGGACAGATCGTCGAAGATGCCGAAGATCTTGGGATGCCGTAGCGGCTTGGGGATCTCCCGGACGTCGAGTTCGATATCGGCCATGTCCGAAGCGCCTTCCGATTAAACACGAATTAAGGTTGTGAAAATTAAAGCACGTCCGTCCGGCCGCCGCATCCCCGCTGGCAGCCACGCCCATTCGGCGGCTGATGTCCGCGGCGGCGCGCCGGGAGCGATAGCGTCTGGGGTGCATCCTCACCGACGGGAAGGCCAGAGAATTGTCGGACGGACGAGGTGCGCGCCTTCGACGAGGACGGGTGGTGGTTGTGCCGATCGACCCGGTTGATCAGGTTCGTGACCGCTGCTACGCGCTGCGTGAGTGCGCCGGGCTGAGTGAGCGACGAAGGAGCGCTTCGAAGTCGATGAGCCTCGAAGGGTCCACCTGATGCGGTACGAATACCCCTGCGAGATCGTCACCTTCGTGGTGTCCCCGAAGCATGCGTACTTCGGACGGCCCAAGGACGGTCCCGCCGATGAGGTCGAGACCCACACACCTGACACGGTGGAGATCGTTGCGGACAAGGGCATTCGAGGTGACCGATTCTTCGGCGTGAAGGCCCACACCGAAGCCGCGGCGACGTTCCTTGCCTTCGAGGCCTGGGTCGCGGCGGCCGGTGACGTGGACCCCGTATCGGCCCGACGCAACGTCGTGGTCCGCGGTGTCGAACTGGACCCGTTACGCGGGAGGGAGTTCGAGCTCGACACCGGTTCCGGACCGCTCCGCTTCCGTGGCGGGCGTCCCGCACATCCGTGTTCGTGGATGGACACCGTCGCCGGCAAGGGCGTGCGCAAGGCGCTCATCGGGCGTGGCGGACTCCGGGCGCAGCCGTTGACGTCGGGGACCCTGCACATCGGTCCCGCGACGATCATCACCGACGTCGAACTCGACGCCGCCCGCGCCGCCGCCCAGGTGAGGCGAGCCCAGCCGATGTGATGATGGGTGCTTTCGAGCTCGGGTGCGCGGCCGAGCGGAAAAGGCACCGTCTGCGGTGGCTCACTTCTCACACTGTGGAGTTGTCAAGGTACGGATGCGGTCCCGGCGGGTGTCGGGTGCGGAAGGTGCTGCGCGAGAGTCTGTGTGTCAGGCGGCGTCGTCGAGTCGCATGGTGCGTCGGTTGTGGGCGGGTAGGGCGCGGCGTTGGGGGTCGATGTCGGCGGGTGGGATGAGCCAGGGGTGGCGGTCGTAGCCGATCATGATGTCCCAGCCGTGGTGGTGGACGTGGGTGTGGCAGCGTTGGCAGAGCAGGCATCCGTTGTCGAGGTCGGTGTCACCGTCGTCGGTCCAGTGTTGGATGTGGTGGACCTGGGTGTGTGAGGGCGGTGCACCGCATTTGATGCAGGTCTCGTCGCGGACGATGATCGCTTTGCGCAGGTGTGCCGGGAACAGTCGTCGTTCGCGGCCCATGGCCAGGGGCACGGTCTCGTCGTCGATGATGATCTCGGTGAGGGTTCCGTCGCAGGACAGTTGTTTCGCGGTGGCTTGGGTGACCGGTCCGGTCCAGGGCAGGAAGGCGGGATTGCCGCTGTCGGCGGGGATGGTCAGCACTGTCTGGGTTCGCGGGCTGCCGATGGCGTCGATGGCGGCTCCGACGGCGGCTTGGTCGAGCAGTACTTCGAGTGCGTCTGCTCGTCGTTGTTCGGGGGAGCGTGGGTCGGGGGAGCCGTCGGGTTCGGGGCGGGGGATGCTGCGTTCGTCGATCATGGCGATGAGTTTCTCGCCCACGACTTGTGTCACGTTGGCGCGGATGTCGATGCGGTTGTCGTCGGTGAGGCTGTGCGACAGGGTGTCCAGGGATCGGTCGTCACACGCGGGGACACCCCCGTCGGTGGTGTCGGCGATGGTGTTGCCGATCGTCTGGGCGTGCTTCTGGATGTCGGTGGGTGTGGCGCCGGACAGGGCCTGGGTGAGGAGTTCGGTTTGGTAGATGGTTCGGTCGTCGTCGGAAAGTGATGTGGGGGAGCGTTTCTCGATCGTGGACATCCCGCGGACGATGGCGTCGACGACTTCACCCGCGAGGCGGCCGTCAGCTGCGCCGGTTTCGACCTTGTCCAGCGTGCCGAGGTGGTCGGCGATGCGGGCGGTGCGAGTGGCTGCTGCGGGTGGGAGTCCGATCTCGATCAGCAGGTTCTTGGTGGTGGAGCCGGCTTTTGCTGCGACGCCGAGCTCATCGAGTTGTGCTGTGAAGGAGGCGATGCGGTGATCGGCGAGGTTGCGCAGCAGTATCCATCGGCGCAGCTGTGAGTACGTGTGGACGCTCGTGGGGTCGTCGGTGGGTGGGGTGATCTCGACGAGTTGATCGAGGATTGCGTCGAGTGGAGTCGTGTCGGTGTCGATCATGACGGCAGCCATCCCTCTTCTGAGGTGTACAAGCGGTTGAGTGGGACCGTCGTTGACTGCTGCTCTGGAGTGAATTCTTCGTGTGTCTTCAGTTCTACATCGGGGGTCTGACAAGAACTGCACACCGACCAAGTCGACCGCGCGAATCGGTGAGATGGTCGAGAACCGTGGTCAATTCCGCCATGACCCTGCTTGACCCCCTTTACTCGAACATATGTTCAACTACCATGTTTCTCCACATCCGGGTGTTCGGTCAACACGACGGTTTGGTCAGGGTCATTCCCGGGCCGGCGATGCGCAGCCGGTCGCCGTCCGGTGTGCACGTCACCGGCTGGGACGGCAACAACGCGATCCCGGGTCCTGAACCTGGGTCCGCCCGGCCTCTACCCCGCCAGCGCGCGCAGGAAGAACCCGAGGTTCGCCGGCTTCTCGGCGAGGCGACGGACGAAGTATCCGTACCACTCGGTGCCGTACGGGATGTACACGCGCACTCGAGCTCCCGCGGCGGCGAGCCGACGTTGCTCGTCGCTGCGGATGCCGTAGAGCATCTGGTGCTCCCAGGTGTCGGGAGCCCGATCGAACTCCTTCGCCAGAATCGACGCGGCCTCGATCATCGTCGGGTCGTGGCTGGCGACCATCGGATAACCGTTGCCTTTCATCAGGATTCGCAGGCAGCGGAGGTACGCCTCGTCGACCTGACCACGGTCGGGGTAGGCGACCGACGGTGGTTCGGCATAGGCGCCCTTGCACAACCGGATTCGCGCACCCGACTCCGCGAACTCGGCGCAGTCGTCCTCGGTGCGTCGCAGATACGCCTGCAGCACGGTCCCGACGTCGGGGAAGTCGCGCCGCAGCGAGCGCACGACGGCCAGTCGCTCGTCGACGGTCGAGTGGTCCTCGGCGTCGACGGTGACCGACGCACCCGCGGACCGCGCCACCTCCGCGATCGTCCGTGCGTTCTCTTCGGCGATCTTGGCGCCGTGCTCGGGCAGTCTCTGGCCGAGTGCGGTCAGTTTCAGTGACACCTCCAGAGAACCCGGTGGCACCGGGCCCAGGCCCGACATCGATTCCAGCAGAGCCACATACGCGGCGACGGTGGCATCGGCCTGGGATTCCTCGACGGTGTCCTCGCCGAGGAAGTCGATGGTCACGGCGAGTCCGTCGTCGAGTTCACGTCTGATCGCGGTGAGCACGTCGTCGAGTGATTCGCCGGGTACGAACCGCCGCACGACCTTCTCGGTCGCCGACCATCGCTGCGAGGCCTGTTTGATCCGTTCGCTGCGCGCCGCGGCGATGATCGTCGGGCGCAGGACGGTGTCGAAGAGGGTGCTCACCTCAGACCCCCGTGAAGTCGGTGCTCATGTGCGGGTATCGGTAAGTCGTCGGTGGCGTGAAGGTCTCCTTGATCGTGCGGGTCGACGTCCAGCGCAACAGGTTCTCCTTCGACCCCGCCTTGTCGTTGGTGCCCGAGGAGCGCCCGCCGCCGAACGGTTGCTGGCCGACGACGGCGCCGGTCGGCTTGTCGTTGATGTAGAAGTTGCCGGCGGCGTTGCGGAGCCGATCCGAGGCGAGGGCGACCGCCGCGACGTCGGTCGCCATGACCGCACCGGTGAGCGCATACCGCGCCGTCGTGTCGACCAGATCGAGGATCGTCTCGTAGTCGGCGTCGTCGTAGACGTACACCGACAGGATCGGTCCGAAGTACTCGGTGGAGAACGCCTCGTCCCGAGGGTCGTCGGACAGCAGCACGGTCGGACGCACGAAGTATCCGACCGTGTCATCGCAGGCGCCACCGACCGCGACGGTGAGCGACGGCGTGGACTTGGCGCGTCGCAGCGCGGTGACCTGCTTGTCGAAGGCGCGACGATCGATGAGCGCACCACCGAAGTTCGACAGGTCGCGCACGTCGCCGAAGCCCAGTTCGGCGGTCTCGCTGAGGAAGTCGTCGCCCATCTTGTCCCACACCGACCGGGCGATGTAGGCACGCGAGGCGGCCGAGCACTTCTGGCCCTGGTACTCGAAGGCGCCGCGGATCAATGCCGTCCGGAGCGCCCGCGGTTCGGCGGAGGAATGCGCGACGACGAAGTCCTTACCGCCGGTCTCGCCGACGAGCCGCGGGTAGTTCCGGTACTTGCCGATGTTGCCGCCGACCTCCCGCCACAGGTGCTGGAAGGTCGTGGTCGAGCCGGTGAAGTGAATCCCGGCCAGGTTCTCGTCCGCGAGAACCACATCCGACACGGCCCGGCCGTCGCCGTGGACGAGGTTGATCACCCCGGGAGGAAGTCCCGCGGCCTCGAGGAGTGCCATCGTGTACTGGGCCGAATACGCCTGTGTGGGAGAGGGCTTCCACACCACGGTGTTGCCCATCAGCATCGGTGCGGTCGGCAGGTTCGCGGCGATGGCGGTGAAGTTGAACGGGGTGACCGCGTAGACGAATCCGTCGAGCGGACGGTGGTCGAGCCGGTTCCAGACACCCGGCGACGACACCGGCTGCTCGGCGAGGATCTCCCGGGCGAAGGCGACGTTGAACCGCCAGAAGTCGACGAGCTCGCAGGGAGCGTCGATCTCGGCCTGCTGCACCGACTTCGACTGGCCGAGCATCGTCGCGGCGGCGACCCGTTCGCGCCAGGGACCCGACAGCAGTTCGGCCGCGCGCAGGATCACCGCGGCGCGGTCGTCGAAGCTGGTGTGGGCCCACTCGTCCTTCGCGGCCATCGCGGCGTCGACGGCGGCGCGGGCGTCGTCGTGCGTGGCGTTGGTGAGGAAGCCGAGCACCTCACGGTGTGCGTGCGGCTGCACGACGTCGATCTGCTCGCCGTGTCCGAGGTGCAGGTGCCCGCCGATGATGTGCGGCAGCTCGCGACGGCCCGCCATGGACTGGCTGGTGAGTTCATTGATGATGCGGGTGCGTTCGGGCGATCCGGGTGCGTAGGTGTGTACCGGCTCGTTGGCCGGCCGAGGGGGAGTGGTGATGGCGTCCATGACGTCAGTTCACCTGGGGAGATGGTTCGCGCGATATGGCCGATCGGCAAACCGATCGGCCGTAGCCTTGTTCTCATGGACAAGTCGCCGGGTGTGGCGCTGGGGCGTCTGATCCTGGCCCTCGACCGGACGGTGGCGACGCTGAGCACCGCGCCGCAAGGACTCGACGTGCCGGTGCGGAGCCTGGCGATGATCGACATCGACGACGTCCACTTCGGCCTCGGTCACGCCACGCGGTCCGCTGACGTGTTCCTGCTGGTCGGACTGTCCGACGAGGTGAGCACCGAACTGTTGGGCGGTCTCGGAATGCACCGTCCGGTGGCCGTCATGAGCAAGACGTCGTCGGCGACACTCACCGATCTCGCCGATCGACTCGGAATCGCGGTCGTGGCCATCGACCCGCACGCTAGGTGGGAGCGCATCTACAACCTCGTGGCGCGCGTCCTTGACACCGCGCGGCGTTCGCCGAACGACGGCGAGTCGATGGAGTCGGGTACCACCGGCGACCTCTTCGAAATCGCGGCCGAGGTCGCCCGGCGCACCGGTGGCCTGGTCAGCATCGAGGACGAGCGCTCGCACGTGCTGGCCTACAGCTCGGCAGGCGACGAGGCCGATGAGCTCCGGCGGTTGTCGATCCTCGGACGCGAGGGGCCGCCGGAGATGCTCGCCTGGCTCCGGCAGTGGGGGGTGATGGACGCGCTGCGCCGGTCGTCGCGGGTGGTGGCGGTCGACGCACGCACCGACCTCGGGCTGCGAGAACGCCGGGCGGTCGCGATCCGGGCCCCCGGGACGGTTGAGTTCCTGGGGGTCGTCTGGCTGCAGCGCGGTACCCGGCCCTTCGCCGCCGACACCGATGAGGTCCTCACCGGTGCCGCCGCAATGGCCGCTCGGGTGATCGCCCGGCGTCGAACCGCCGGAACCGAACACGACGAATCGGTTCGTCGGCTCCTCGGCGCGCGCGGCGACATCGTCGACGTCGACGCCCTGGCCGCCCAACTGGGCATCGAATCCTCCGTCGCGGTGGTGCTCGTCGGGTTCGCGACGACCGGGTCGGCCGTGGACGCTCCGGTCCCGTTGGCAGAGAACGGCACTCGCATCTCCGCGCTCACCCTGCACGCCAGCGCGTTCAGTCCGTTGTCGGTGACCGCGGCCATCGGTGACCGCGCCTACGTGGTGCTGCCCGGCGTGACCGGTGACGCCGCGGTCGAGTGGGCGCGGGTGTCCGTCGATGCGACGGACCGGCAGTTCGGCGTCCACATCCGGGCCGTGGTCGCGGGACCGGACAACCTCGCCGCGGTACCGGAACTGCGGACCCAGATCGACCGTGTGCTCGACGCGGCCTCCCTCGAAGGTGAACTGATCGACGATGTCACGACCGTCGGCGGTTCGCGCACCGGTGTCCTGCTCGGCGAGATCGTGGCGCTCCTCGCCGAGAACCCCGACCTGGTGGACCCGCGGGTCTCCGAACTCGCCGACCTCGACGACCGCACCGGCAGCGAGTTCACCGTGTCCCTGCGCGCCTACCTCGACCGCTTCGGCGACGTCCGTTCCGCCGCCGGGGATCTCCACGTCCACCCGAACACGCTGCGCTACCGCATCCGCCGGATCGAGGCCCTGACCGGGATGGACCTCGAGGATCCCGCCACGCGGCTCGTCGTGGCGTTGTCCTTGCGGGTGCGGTAGCGGTCACCTCTGAAAACCCGCCCCGGAAAACGCCCCCGGAATCCACCCCGTGGAGCGGGACCGGCGACGTATTGTCGTCGGATCCGCTGTGGAGGGCGTACTTCGGGGGCGCTTTCCGGTGGTGCGTTCGCGAGATCTCAGAGGATGGTGAGCATCTCGTTGTACGTGGGCAGCGGCCACAGATCGTCGGCGACGATGCTCTCGAGCGTGTCGGCGACCTCGCGCACCGCGGCCATCGCCGGGATCAGCGTCTCGAGTGCGTACTTCGACTCCTCGTAGGTGCTCTCGCCGTGCATGCCGGCGATGCCCTCGTCGAGGGTGACCACCGCGGCCTGCAGTGTGCCGATCAGTTCGGTGATCTCAACGAGAAGTGGTGTGGGAGATTCGATCCCGGCCATCTTCAACGACGCCGCGGTGCCGGCCAGTTCGCCCTGGTAGCGGATCGCGGCGGGCATGATCATCGTCTTGGCGATCTCCGCGGTCTCCTTGGCCTCGACGAGGACGGTGAGCCCGTAGTACTCGAAGATGACGTCCTCGCGGGCGTGGAGTTCGCGGGCCGACAGGACTCCGTACTTCTCGAAGATCTCGACGACCTCGGGCGCGGTGTACTCGGTGACTGCGTCGACGGTGGTTCGGAGGTTCTTGAGGCCGCGGCCGGCGGCCTCCTCCTGCCATTCGTCGGAGTAGCCGTTGCCGTTGAAGATGACCGCGCCGTGGCTGTTGATGATCTCCTGCAACACCTTCTGCACGGCGTCGTTGAGTTCCGCGCCGTCGGCGAGCAACTTCTCCAGTTCGCTGGAGATGAAGTCGATGGAATCGGCCAGGATGGTGTTGATCGCGACCATCGGATCGGAGATCGACTGGTTGGAACCCGGTGCGCGGTACTCGAATCGGTTGCCGGTGAAGGCGAACGGGCTGGTGCGGTTGCGGTCGCCCGGGTCGGCCTTCAGCGGGGGCAGGGTGTCGACGCCGAGTTCGAGGACGCCGGCCGCCTTGGAGCCGGTGGCGCCGCCCTTGGCGATCTGCTCGAAGACGTCCATCAACTGCTCGCCGAGGAAGATCGAGATGATCGCCGGCGGAGCCTCGTTCGCGCCCAGGCGGTGATCGTTCGACGCCGATGCGACCGCGGCTCGCAGCAGGCCGCCGTAGGTGTGGACGGCGCGGATGATGGCACCGCAGAAGGTGAGGAACTGCATGTTCTCGTGCGGGGTGTCCCCGGGGTTGAGCAGGTTGCCCTGGTTGGAGTTGCCGAGTGAGAAGTTGACGTGTTTGCCCGAGCCGTTGACCCCGGAGAAGGGCTTCTCGTGCAGGAGGCACTTCATCCCGTACTTCTCGGCGACGGCCTTCATCGTGGTCATCATGAGCTGTTGGTGATCGTGGGCGAGCACGGATCGTTCGAAGACCGGCGCGATCTCGAACTGGCCGGGGGCGACCTCGTTGTGGCGGGTCTTGGCCGGGATGCCCTGCTTGAACAGCTCGCGGTCGAGTTCGATCATGAACGACAGCACCCGCTCGGGGATGGCGCCGAAGTAGTGGTCGTCGAACTCCTGACCCTTCGACGGTGGGGCGCCGAACAGCGTGCGGTTGGAGGTCATCAGGTCGGGCCGGGCGTAGAAGAAGTGCTCGTCGATCAGGAAGTACTCCTGCTCGGCACCGGCGTAGGAGACGACGGTGTCGACGTTCTCGTGGCCGAAGAGCTTCAGCAGTCGCATCGCCTGCTTGCTCATCGCCTGCTGGCTGCGGAGTAGCGGGGTCTTCTTGTCCAGCGCCTCACCGGTCCACGAGATGAAGATCGTGGGGATGCACAGCGTGTTGCCGTTCGGGTTCTCCAGGAGGTACGCCGGGCTCGTCACGTCCCAGCCGGTGTAACCGCGGGCCTCGAAGGTGCCCCGCAGTCCGCCGTTGGGGAAGCTCGACGCGTCGGGTTCACCCTGCAGCAGTGTCTTGCCCGCGAACTCGGCGAGCGACGCGCCGCTCGAATCGGGTTCGAGGAACGAATCGTGCTTCTCCGCGGTGAAACCCGTCAGCGGGTAGAAGACGTGGGCGTAGTGGGTGGCGCCCTTCTCGATGGCCCAGTCCTTCATCGCCACCGCGACGTAGTCGGCGAGCGTCGGATCGAGCGCGCAGCCGGTGTCGATGGTCGCCGCGACCGCCTTGAAGACATGCTTCGGCAGGCGCTTCTTCATGAACGACAAGCCGAACACGTTGCGTCCGAAGGTATCTGCCAACGGTTCGGTGAATCCGGGTGCCGACACCTCGTAGGTCGTCACGGCCTTGATGGCCTGACGGCGGGACATGCTGCCACTCATGGTTACTCCTGGAGTCTCGTCGACCTCGGCGAATGTCGGCACGACGACGTCGCTGGTGTTGCCGCGTTTGCGAGCGACTTGACGCTATGAGCTGGGTGTATGCGCTCCGTTGCCCCCGTGTGACGCTGAGGAAAACTGATGGCACAGCAGGGATTCGTCCATTCGGACCACCCGGATCACCGCAGTGCGGCGTCGTCACCCATCACAGCACCCTCACGCCGCGGGTCGGCGCCGCCGATCCATCCGGACTCGTGGCGCATGATCGCGCTCAGACCGCTGGACTGTTCGTCGACGGACACCTCTTCTCCGCGTTCGCGGAGGCCCTGCACCAACGGATCGTGCGCGCCGTCGTCGGTGGTGTCGACCAGTGGATGTTCGCGACCGACGTTCGACGTCGGGGTGTTGGCCGAGCCGAAGTCGATCATCGACACCGCCTGCTGCGGGTTCAGTCCCCAGTCCAGCATCCCGACAAGGGTCTTGACGACGAACTGGATGATGACCGATCCGCCCGGGGAACCCAACGCGGCGACCACCTGTGCGGGTGCGCCCCCGGTCCCCGGTTGCATCACCAGGGTCGGGGCCATCGACGACCGTGGACGCTTCCCCGGCGACACCCGATTGGCGAGCAGGGCCCCGTCGTCGTCGCGCGGTTCGGCCGAGAAGTCGGTGAGCTGGTTGTTCAGCAGGAAGCCGTCGACCATGTGGAAACTGCCGAAGGCAGATTCGATGGTCGTCGTCATCGACGCGACGTTGCCGTATCGGTCGGCGACGGTGATGTGGCTGGTGCCGTACTCGGTACCGGGATGCGAACCCAGCGGGACCGGTCCGAGATCGCCGGCCGGGGCTTCGCCGAGCGAGGCGCCGGGGCGGATCAGTCCGGCCCGGGTCTTCAGATACCCCGGGTCGAGGATGGTGTCGACGCCGCGTCCCGGCAGCGGGACGAAATCCGGGTCGGCGACGTATTTGTCGCGGTCGGCGTAGGCGAGACGTTCGGCCTCGGTGATCAGATGTACCGCGGCGGGATTCGGCCGACCGCCGTCCGCGGCCGACGGTGTGGAACCGTCGAGTTCGGTGGGCGGCATCGACGGCAGGTCGAAGTTCTCCAGGATGCCCAGCGTGGAGGCGACGGCGATCCCGCCCGACGACGGTCCCGGCATCGCCACGATCTGGCGGCCCCGGTATTCCGTCACGATGGGGTCCCGCGCGATGGCCCGGTAGTTGCGCAGGTCGTCGACGGTCATCAGGCTGGGCGTCATGCCGCCGGCGGTGGTGCCCGCCTCGGCGACGATCGCCTGCGCGAGCGGTCCGTCGTACATCGCGTCGGCGCCGTCGGTGGCCAGCACCCCAAGGGTTTTCGCGTAGGCGGGGTTGGCCAGGTTGGTGCCCGCCGGTTTCGCCGCGCCCTCGCCGGTCAGGAAGTAGTCGCGGGCGTCGACGTCGGCCTCGAGGTCCGCCGCCGCGGCCGCGATCGCGCCGGCCAGACGCGGGCTGATCTCGAAACCACTGTCCGCCAACGAGACCGCGGGCGTGAACAGATCACGCCAGGCCTGTTTGCCGTACTCGCCGTGGACCATGCCGAGCATCCGCACCACGCCGGGGACACCGATCGACCGGCCCGATGCGCGTGTACCGGGCACCGGTGGCGCCGGATCGGTGGGGGAGATCCGGGTCAGATAGGTCTCGGTGGCGGCTGCGGGGGCCGTCTCGCGACCGTCGAAGGCGCGCACCGTGTTCGACGTGGCGTCGTAGTAGAGGGCGAAGGCGCCGCCGCCGATCCCCGAGGACTGGGGTTCGACGAGACCGAGCACCATCTGTGCGGCGACCAGCGCGTCGGCTGCGGTACCGCCGTCGTGCAGGACGTCACACGCCGCGCGGGTGGCGAGCGGATTGGCGGTGGCCGCGACGTACGTTGCGGTGACGACCGGTTTCATCCCGCTCCGGTAACCCGAGGCGATCTCGGGTTTCGTCGCGATGTCGGTGGGGGCGGCCGAGACACTCTCGGCGCCGATCGGATCGCCGTTCGGGATCTCCGCGCAGGTGACCGGGGCGGCGGCCGGATTGTCGGAGCCGTTTCCGCACGACGCGAGGACCAGTATGCAGGAGACCCCGAACACCGCGAAGCGGACGACCCGACGCCCGGAATGAGGACTTCCGCGACGGCGTCTCATGGACTCAGCGTACGGTCACCGCGCAGGACGGACGGAACGAACGGCGATGCCCACACCGATGACGGCGAGGCAGGCGAAACCGAACGAGAGCAGACGTGCCGAACCGACCGCGTCGGACCCGATGCTGACGAGCAGACCCGCGCCCGCCGAGCCGATGGTGTTGGCGACCATCTGCACGGAGTTGACCCCTGCCGAGGCGCGGGCGGCCTCCGCCTGATCGGTGGTGATGCCCATCGCGGCGGTCGCGATGTGAGGGAAGGCCATACCGATACCCATACCGGCGACGACCAGAGATGCGTACCACCCGGCCACCGCGATCGGCGCGTTCGACGACTGCAGCAGGCCATATCCGGCCATACCTGCGGCGAGGAAGGCCGGACCGGCGATGCGGGCGGCCGCCGCGGACCGACCGTGCGCCCACGTGCTGCTGGCGATCTGCGCGACGGTCCACCCCGACGACAGCGCCGCGGGCAGGAGCCCGGCGGCCAACGGTGTCAGGCCGCCGACCTGCTGGCCGAACAGCGGGAGGAATGCCTCGGCGGTCGACCCGATCGCCAGCACCGCTATCGACAGATAGATCCACTTGAGGGGATTGCCCACCGAATAGGTGAGACGGGGGAGCAGGCCGGTGGTCCCGCGTCGATCGACGACCACGAACCCGACCAGGGCGAGGAGGGCGACTCCGCCGAGCACCACGATCACCGACGTCGAACCGGCGACGCCGGAGCGGTCTCGGTCGCCGCGGCCAGCGATGCCCACGGCAACGGGTGCCGTTCGCCCGAGCCGCGACCGCGTGGCAACACCCGCGCGGCGACGGCAGCGATGACCAGGGTGAACAACGCCAGGAACCAGAAGGAGCCGCGCCACAACCCGACCTCGGCGAACAGGCCGCCGAGCGCCGGGCCGAGGAGGTTCCCGACTCCCCACATGGCCGAGATGAGCGCCACCGCGCGTCCCCAGATCCGCTGTGGCAGCGCGATCTGCACGACCGCCAGCGCCAACCCGGTGAGCAGGCCGCCACCGAGTCCCTGGATGAGCCTGCCGGCCAACAGGATCGGCATGGTCGGGGTGAGGGCGCAGACCAGTGAACCCGCGGCGAACGCGGAGAACCCGATCAGGTAGGCGCCGCGCGCGCCGAACTGTGCCAGCGCGCGTGTCACCAGCATCGACGCCACCACGGACGCGATCAGGAAGATCGTGACGACCCAGGCGTAGAACTCGTCGCCGCCGATGTCGGCGATGGTGCTGGGCAGTGACGCCGCGGTCAGGAAGGTGTTGATCGCGAAGACGAGGATGCCGCCGGCGAACACCGACACCGCCGCGCGGTGTTCACGGGCGAGGAGTTCGGACCATCCGCCCGGTGACGTCGACATCGTGCTGCAGGAATAGCCGACCCCACGGCGGAAGGTCAAGTCGGTTGTCCGTGTCCCGCACCTGGAAGTGGTGGCCACCGCATAGTGTCGGTCGGGAGCGGCGCCGGACACACCGGGCCGGACACGCGAGAACGGGGTAGAGCGTGGGAGTGGTACGTCATCAGGTCGTCGTCGATGCACCTCGCGAACGGGTCTTCGACTATGTCGACGGATATCAGAACGTTCCCGAGTATCTGATCGGTGTCACGCACTTCGAACCGACAACAGATCAGACCCGCGGACTCGGGTCGGTCTTCGACGTGAGGGTCGACCTCGGGCCGAAGAAGATCAAGGCGGTCGTGGAGTGCACCCGGTACGTCGAGAACGAGTTGATCGAGCTCCGGGCGATCGACGGTTTCGAGGCCGACACCACGTGGCGCTTCGCCGACGACGGGAACGGCACCGATCTCCAGCTCGAGATCAACTACACGCTGCCCGGCGGGATCGCCGGCCGTGTGCTGGGAGGCATCATCGGCCCGTTCGCGGCGCAAGCGGTCAGACACATCGAGGCCACGATCGCGAAGAAGGTGGTCGCGCGGGGCTGACCCTCCTCAGGTTCTCTCCTCGGTGTCGGTGTCGGTGTCGGTGTCGGTGTCGGTGTGCGCGACGATCCGGTTCGGCAGGTGCCGTGAGGAGAGCAATGCCAGCACGAGCAGGACGAACACGATGAACAAGGCCTGCTGGATCGCGGCGATCTGCGCGTCGGCGTAGGCGTCGGACACCGCCTGCGCCGAGGCTTCCGAGCCGCCGGCGTCGAGCACCATGGTGCGTGCCTGATCCGCCGAGATGATGGGCACTCCACTGTCGTCGACCGTCGAGACGATCTGCTGTTGCTCGGCGGCGGGGAGCGAATCGGTGTCGTCGACGGCGGAGACGAAACCCGACGACAACAGGAGGATGAACACCGAACCAGCGACTGCGGTCCCGAATGACGAGCCGAGATTCTGGAACGTGCCCTGCAGGCCGCCGACCTCGGAGGTGTCCTTCTCCTCGACCGCGGACATGTTGACGTTTCCGAGTTGGGAGGCCAGGAGGCCGAAACCCGCTCCGACGACGAACATCCCGATGGCGAAGGTCATGCTGCGCAGGTCGACCCCCACCCCGGCGATCACGAAGAGGACGCCGACCGCCATGGTGAGCTGCCCGCCGCGGGCGATGAACCGGGCCGAACGTCGTGCGGTGAGCCACGAACCGAGGATCGAGAACAGCACGAGACCCGCCGACAGCGGCAGGATCTTCACACCGGTCTGCAGGGCGTCGCGACCCAGCATCGTCTGCAGATAGACCGGCACCACGAAGAAGAGGGCGGCGATCGCGAAGTACTGCGCGAGGAACCCGCCCAGTCCGCTGCGCAACGCGGGTATCCGCAACAGTTCGACGCGGAGAAGTGGTTGCCGGCCGGAACTGGCAAGTGCGCGTTGTCGATCGACGAACAACCAGAGGACGACGACGCCGAGCAGCAACAGGTAGGCGACCGGGGACACGCCCAACGGGGCGATCTCCGAGCCGTTGATCTCCGGCGGATGCTGCGGTTTCAGCCACCCCCACGTCTTCGACTGCAGCACACCGTAGACGATGAGCGACAGGCCGCCGGCGGACGCGAGGACGCTCACCGGATCGATCCGCACGTCGCGATCGCGTTCGACGTCGTGGATCAGTCCCGCCGCGAACAGGACGATCACCATGACGACGGTCTCGGCGACGAAGACATAACGCCATGAGGCGTAGGTGGTCATCAGGCCGCCGAGCAACGGGCCGACCGCGGCGGCGAGTCCGGTCACGGCACCGAGGACCGAGAAGGCGGCGACGCGGGCCTTGCCGGTGTAGTTGATCGCGGCCAGAGAAGCGATCGCCGGGATGACGAGCACGGCCCCGAGGCCCTCGACCAGTGACCAGCCCACCATCAGGACGGCGAGGTTGGGACTCAATGCGGTGGTGAGCGAACCGATCCCGTAGATGACGGCGCCGATCTCGAAGGCCCGCACCCGGCCCATGAGGTCGCCGAGTTTGCCACCGGTCAACATGAACGCCGCCATCGTCAAGGCGTAGAAGGTGATCGCGGCCTGCATGCCGGTGATCGACGTGCCGAGATCCGCGGCCACGACCGAGATCGACACGTTCATGACGGTGCTGTCGAGCACCATCACGAACTGAGACACCGCCAGGATGATGATGACCGACCACGAACGCATCGCGGAACTCCCCTCGGCCGGAAGTGATCTCCGCCGATTGTCCCAGCCGAACGCGGTCAGCGTGGGTGATCGAGCATCGGGACGAGGAATCGTCTCGCGATGTCGGCCAGTTGCGCGTCGTCGGTGATGTCGACGACACGACTCGGCACGGTGAGGAACGACGCCGAGATGCGCACCATCATCTCTGCTACGAGCTCGATGTCGAGATCGTCGGAGATGTTGCCCGACAACTGTTCTCGTCGTAGCTGTGCGGCCACGAACTTCTGCACGACGGACAGTAGGAGACCGTCGTCGCCGATCATCGATTCGATGAGCATGCTCGACTCGGAGTCGGCCATGCCGCTGATCAGGGGATTGCCTGCGATCGCGCGAAGGGATCCGACAAATCCGACGACCACCCGCTCGGCAGCCGTGTGTGCGGCCGGGATGTCGGCGCGGAACTGTTCGAAGTAGCGCCGGAACTCGCGCAGTACCACCTCGTCGACCAAGGCGTCTTTGGTGGCGAACTTCCGGTAGAGGGTCACTCGCGTGACGCCCGCGTTCTTGGCGACCTTCTCCATCGGGGTCCGCTGGATGCCGAGGCGACAGAAGAGGTCGAAGGCGGCGTCGAGGAGACGTTCGGCAGTCGGATCGGACTCGGTGTCCGTCGGGTTCACCGACCCGAGGAAAGCGCGGTGTATCACCGAACTCGACGACGAGCCGACCGGCATCATGCCCGGTTCCGGGATGTCCGCGGCGGACGACGGCATCGGTGATTCCCCTTTCTGTGGCGATCGATCCGCCCGGATCAACGATCCCAAATCCGGGGATTTCGGTGTGTCTTGGATCACCCGATGGTACAGAGGATACAAGGATACGAAGTTTGTCACATTGATACATCGGAACGGATGGGACGGGGTCATGGAAGATCTGAACAGGCGGAAGCTGCTCAAGGCCGGAGGAGTGGTCGGCGCCGCGGGTGCGGTGGCCGCGGTGGCCCCGGCGACACCCTGGACGTGGTCACCCGCGAACTCTGTACCGGGTCGCGGTGCCGGCACCGACCCGCGGCAGCTGTGGGACGACGAGGCCGACCCGGTGATCGCGAAGGTCATCGACAGCGGTCAGGCGCCGAAGGTCAACAAGCTGTTGCGTACCTGGCACAAGAACTCGCAACCGCTGCCCGCCGGGCTGCCGTCGGAACTGCGCGACTTCATGGAGCACGCGCGACAGCTGCCGTCCTGGACCGACCAGTCCAAACTGGCCACGGCGGTGATGTTCAACCAGAAGCGCGGTACGTACCTCGGCATCATCTACGGCTTCGCCAGCGGGATGATGAGCACCCTGATTCCGCGGGAGGCGCGGGCGGTGTACTACTCCAAGGGCGGTTGGGACCTCAAGGACCGCATCTCCAAGACAGCCAAACTCGGCTACGACATCGGCTCGCTCAACGCCTATCAGCCCGGCGGCGAAATGGTCGTCACCTGCCTGAAGACCCGCATGGCGCACGCCGGCGTCCGGCACCTGCTGCCGCAGTCGCCGCACTGGGTGCACTCCGCCTCGGAGAACGTGCCGATCAGCCAGGCCGACATCATGGTGACCTGGCACAGTCTGCCGACGACGGTCATGCGCAACTTCCGCAAGTGGCAGGTGCCGATCGCGGCCGACGAATCCGCGGGATTCCTGCATTCGTGGCAGATCACCGCCCACATGCTGGGCGTGAAGGACGAGTACATCCCGGCGTCCTGGAACGCGGCCGAATCACAGGCGAAGCAGGTGCTCGACCCGATCATCGAGCCGACGCCGGAGGGTCGCAAGCTCGCCGACATGCTGCTCGACCTCGGGATGAACCTGGACCTGACCCTGCTCTCGCGAGGAGTTCTGGGGGCGCTGACGCGGTTCATGCTCGGCGACAAGGCCGCCGACGGGTTGCACATCCCGCGTGAACCCGTGTGGACTCCGCTGCTGGAGACGGCGTGGACGCCGTATGTTCTGGTCCGTGAAGGTCTGCTGAACGTCGGGATGCCGCGCGAGGCGTACTGGATGCTCGACGAGTTCCTGCGCCAGTTCGTGCTGCTCTACATGTCGGAACTGCGGATGCCGATCAACATCGAGATCCCGGTGTTCAACAACCCGAAGTACAAGTAGTCCGGTCACCCAGACTGGCCGACCTCGACCACGCGGCGGTCATCCCCTCTCATCCGCCGTCGAGGCCTCGACCGTCGGGGTTTCGGCCACTGCCGCCCGGTCCTGCTTCTTCTCTCGCCGCTTCGGCAGCAGGGGGAGGCGGGGCCGGGCGGTCAGCCATTTGCTGAACGGAAGACGCAGCAGGATGTCGACGAGCAGCAGCGAGCCGACGAGAACGACCGCGATGAGGATCAGTGACCGCATGATCGCGGAGTGCGGGAACCATTCGAAGAGCCCGCCGAGGAAGCCGACGCGTCCGAGGACGTCGAGGATGAGTGGGTGAACGGCGAACACGCCGAACGCGCGCAGGGTCGCCTGGGAAACGAACTTCGCGGCCGCCGGCCGGCCGGCCGCGCGGCGGTCGTCCCAGACGAGACCGATCAGCCACAGCAGCGCGAACCCGCCCACGAGCCACGGCAGCGACACCGGATTCCAGGCGGTGTTCGCCTTCCACGGGACGTTGCCGGGCGAGGTCGCCAGGAGATAGCCGGCGACGGTGAACGCCGCGCAGCCCGCGGCGACGAGCACCACGGTGGCCATGTGCTCACGCAACCACTTGTCCACCGCCTGCTGATGCTGCGCCGCGAGCACACCCATGGCGACGAACAGTGCGTACATCGGCAGCGTCTTCCACAGGTGCTGGTAGGCGAGGTCCCAGGCCGCCCCGGACGGACGCGGCAGGTACTGGAAGGCGACGAACATCGTGATCTGGATGAGCGCGCCACCGGACAGCAGAAGCCACGGACGGTTCCGGCCGCGTTCGAAGATCCACGCGATGAGCGGGAAGAACAGATAGATCTGCATCGAGATCAGCAGGAAGTACAGCTGGTACTTTCCCTCGCCGACGAGCAGATCGTGCGCGACTCCGGAGACCCACTCGCCGGCCGGCGGGAAGGGGTTGTCCCGGATGATCACGTGGTCGGTGATCGCGTAGATGACCGTCCACGCCAGGTAGGGCCCGATCACCAGGCCGAAGCGACGCCGCCAGAACTGCACCGGCGACATCTCGCGTCCCTGCATGCTCAGTACGAGGACGTAGAGCGTCACCGCGACGAAGCCGTAGCGGGTGAGGTGACAGAGGGTGCCGACCAGGTTGGCGCCGCGGATCTCGTCGGGTCCGCCGTTGATCGCGTTGACGCTGTGTGCGACCACCACGAACGTGAACAGGACCACGCGGACGAAGTCGGCGGTGTGTGCGCGAGAGCGGGGTTTACTGACCGGGGGGACGGTCAGGGCCGTCGTCGTCGACGGTGTCGCCGGAGTGGTCGGTCCCGAGTGGGCAGCCGTGCCGGTCTCACTGTCGGCGGTGCGCGCCGAGCCCGCTGCGTGCACCAAAGCAAAGACCTCCCCGTTGACCAAACTGTTACCCGAACGAAGTGTACGGGCCGAATCTGGCAGGAACCTCAATGTCGGGGTGCATGAAGTGGCGACAATCACAGCCCGAATTGCCCGGTTCGCGCTTCCTGTCGACTATAGCGGCGATCGGAATCAGGTGCCGTGTGGAGATGGTGCGGTCGGCGTCGAGTGCTGACGTACACTGCCGTGTGGCGCTCGCGCGGGTCTCGCCCGTCGGCGGGTCGCTGCGCCTTCGTAGCTCAGGGGATAGAGCAACCCTCTCCTAAAGGGTAGGTCGTAGGTTCGAATCCTACCGAGGGCACCAACTGGAGTTTCATAGCTCGAAACCGCGCTGACCGCGGGTTCGAGCTATGAAACGGCGGCGGACTTCGCGAAGCGGCGGCGGTACACGAGCGGCGAGACGCCCACGGACGCCGCGAAGTGATGCCGCAGCAGTGTCGCCGAGGTGAATCCGACCAACCGCGCGACCTCTTCGACGGGCGCGTCGGTGGATTCCAGCAGGTTTTTCGCGGCGAGGACGCGCTGCTCGGTGAGCCATCGCCGCGGTGACACCCCCACCTCGTCGACGAATCTGCGCGCGAATGTCCGGCCGGACATGTGCATCCGTTCCGCCATGTCGTCGACGCTGATGTCACTGTCGAGGTGTTCGAGGAGCCAACTGAGCAGAGCGCCGAAACCCTCGTCGGAGCAGGAGGGCATCGGGGCGTCGACGAACTGTCGCTGACCGCCGTCACGGTGCGGCGAGACGACCATGCGGCGGGCGATCCGGTTCGCGACGCCCGGACCCCACGCCTCGCGTACGAGATGCAACGACGCGTCGATCCCGGCTGCGGTGCCGGCGCTGGTGGTGATGGGACCGTCGTCGACGAAGAGGACGTCGGTGTCGACCTTCGCCTTCGGGAACTGTCGCGACAATTCGTCGCCGTAGCGCCAGTGCGTGGTGCAGCGGCGACCGTCGAGCAGGCCGGCCGCGCCGGCGACGAAGGCACCCGAGCACACGGTGAGCACGCGCCCGCCGTTGTCGACGACCGCGCGCACGGTGTCCAGGATCTCCGCGGGATAGTCGCCGTCGACCTTTCCGCCCGGGATGGCCACGAGGTCGACGTCGCGGCACTCGTCGAGGGTGTGCGAGACCTGGAGTGAGACTCCGTTGCCGACGCGCAGCGGGACCGACGGATCGGGGGAGGCGACCCGGAAGTCGAATGCGGGAACGCCGTCGTCGGTGCGGTCGAGGCCGAACACCTCGTGGATCACGCCGAACTCGAAGAGCGCGACGTTGCTGTGGAGGAGGACCCCGACCGTTGTCAGCATGACGTCAGTATGGCAGAAGATTTGTGGACATTGTCATTTGTGCCACTGTTGGCTGAAATCGAGTGCGCAGAAAATTACTGCCATGATCATCGCACTCATCGTTCTCGCCGTCCTGGCTGTCGTCGCCGCGGCGACCTTGGTGTACGTCACCCGCCGAACGCCGACCGGCCGCCGCACTCCGCTTCAGCGCTTCGCCGACTGGTGGACGCGCGATCCGCAGCGTCCCTACGGCCCCGACACCGATCGGGTCGCGGCCGAACTGAGCATTCTCACGCGTCGCTACGACCGTCTCGTCTGAAACGGGCTGCGATACCGTAGCGGGCGTGAGCTCTCAGACCGTTCTCGTCACCGGCGCGACCAGCGGCATCGGCGCCGAAGTCGCCCGCCAGTTCGTGGCCCGTGGCCACCGGGTCTACGGCACGACCCGTAACCCCGACGCCGTGCGGCACCCGATCGCCGGTGTCACCTACGTCCGCCTGGACAACGCCGACTATGACTCCGCCACCGCCTGTGCCGACCTCGTCGGTCCGGTCGACATCCTCGTCAACAACGCCGGCGAATCGCAGGCCGGCGCGCTCGAGGACACCTCGATGCAGGCCATCGAGGATCTGTTCCGCGTCAACGTGTTCGGGCCGATCGCGCTCACGAAGGCGGTTCTTCCGGGGATGCGGGAGCGGCGTCGGGGCACGGTGGTCATGGTCGGCTCGATGCTGTCGAGTTTCCCGGTCGCGTTCCGTTCCAACTACGCGGCGACCAAGTCGGCGTTGAAGGCGTTCGCGCTGGCCACCCGTCGTGAGGTGGCGCCGTACGGGATTCGCATGATCTCGGTGGAGCCGGGCACCATCGCCACCGGGATCGGCGATCGTCGGTCCATCCATGTCGGCGAGAACTCGCCGTACCGTGCCGAATACGAGACCCTCGCCGCGGCCACCCGCCGCAACGAGGACGCCGGGATCAGTGCACAGGACATGGCCACCCAGATCGTCGACGCGGCGCTCGCCGAACACCCGAAGCCGTTCTACGCCAGGGGAAACCAGGCAGGAATCGTGTTCTTCCTGCGTCGGCTCGCGCCGCGCCAGCTGATCCTGGACATGACCGCCCGTAAGCACGGCCTCCCCAAGGTGAAGATCTGACCGTGCGAATCACGCTGCGGGTCATCGGGATCGGGCCTGGTGGTCCACGCCAGGTCACCCTGCAGGCCATCGACGCCATGGCCGACGTCGACGCCTTCCTCGCCCTCGAGAAGGGAACAGCCAAAAGCGGGTTGCTCGACGCGCGCCGGGTGATCCTCGATGCGCATGCGCGCGCGGGCTATTCGCTCGTCGAGATCCCCGATCCGCCGCGTGATCGCACCCCGGCCGACTACGACGGCGAGGTCCGGCGCTGGCATGCGGCTCGCGCGGACCTGATCGCCGCCGCACTGCGGAACGAGGTCGGCGACGGCGGGGTCGCGGCCTTCCTGGTGTGGGGCGATCCGGCGCTCTACGACAGCACACTGCGCATCGTCGACGACCTGGCCGCTCGCGACGACCTCGAGCTCTCGGTCGAGGTGATTCCCGGCGTGACCAGCGCCAGCGCACTCACCGCCGCGCACGGCATCGTCGCCAACCGCGTCGGCGAACCGATCCACATCACCACCGGTCGACGCCTCGCCGAGACCCCCGCCGGCGCCGATGCCAACCAGATCGTCATGCTCGACGGCGATCTGGCCTTCCGCCACACCGCCGACCCGGACGACCACATCTGGTGGGGCGCCTACGTCGGCACTGCCGACGAGATCCTCATCAGCGGCCGGGTGGGTGACGTGACCGAGCGGATCGTCGAGGTGCGTGCCGAGGCGAGGGAGCGCATCGGCTGGATCATGGACATCTACCTGCTGCGCAAGACTTCCCGCCTCGCAGAATCGGCGGCTCAGGGCAGGATCGCTACGTAGGGACCGCGATTCTGCGGTGAGGCGGAGATCTCGGGAGAAAGGTGCCGGCTTCGTTCGGCGTATCCTCCTGCCGGGCAACGGGATCATTGTTCGTCCTGTGGATGAATCCGCTATCAGGCCGATCAGCCCTGTGTTGGAATTCCTGACCGGGTTTTCGGGGGATGCGTGATTGTCGGTGCTGGTCAGAGTATTGGCGTCCTGGGGCGTGCCGGCCGTCTGGACAACCGGTGACGACTTGCTGAGTGAGATCTACATCCGGAAGTGGGCAACACGGATCTATGGGGAATTTCACGGTGACCGACGGACCCACCGTGTGGCTTCACGCCACCGACCCGCTCCCTCGTCACCGGGCGGTCGATCACCCGATGGCGCGCTCATAGAACGACCACGAGCGATGCAGCTGGTCCTGCCAGTACTTCCACGAGTGGGTACCAACCGGCGGGAGGTCGACGGTCGCAGGGATGTCGAGCTCTCTCAGTCTGTTCAACAGCCCGACGGTGCACGCCAGCGTGCCGACCTCGAGGACGCCGCCCAACCCGATCTGGTTGGCCAGTTCGTAGGGGTCCTTGACGTAGCCGAGGTTGTCATACGGGCCGGGCAGGCCGGTGGCATTCGAGATGTAGAGCTTGGTACCGCGTAGCCGGTCCGCGTGGACCACGGGGTCGTTCTCGCGCCAGCCGGGACCGTCGTACGGCCCCCACATGTTGACCGGGTCGGCTCCACCGCGCGCTTCGACGACGAGACGCACATTGAATTGCCCGAAAGGATCAGACGTGGCGGCGCAACCGCTGTAGGAACCGACGGCTTCATACAGGTCGGGATACTTGATCGCGAGGTTCAGCACCGAAGTGGCCGACGAGGAGATGCCACCGATCGCGTTTTCTCCGGTGGTGTTGAAACTGGCGTCGATCACCGGCGGCAGCTCTTCACCGAGAAACGTCGACCATTTCTGAACACCGAGTTCCGCGTCAGGATTCTGCCAGTCCGTGTAGTAACTAAATCGCCCAATATTCGGAATCACGACATATAGGTTCTTGTCTCTGGTGAATTCGACGATATCGGTACGTTCCATCCAGGTGGTGCCGTCCTCACCACCGCCGGCGCCGTTGAGGAGGTACAGAACTCCCCGCGGTTTCGACTCGTCGGCGGGCCTGATGAGTGTCAACGGGATAGTGCGGTTCATCGCTTCGGAACGCACCACGATGACGGTGGAATGCCCGGTGGGAGAACCCGGGCTCACCAGACGCGGCGCAGCGTTCGCGGTTGCGCTCACCGGCACCATCAGGGCGGCGATGACAGCGACCGTCACCAGCAACCCCGACCTCGGCAGTCTTTTACGCACGCACTTCCTCCTCAGCAGACGGGTGGCCGCGGCCTCCGGCACAACCGGTCGGGGCCGCACACATGAGGCCGCACACACGACCGCCCCACGGACGAACCGTGGGGCGGTCGGCAGTGCGCCGACGCTACGACGACAGGATGCCGGGCACGGAGACGAGCAAGAACTCTAGGATATCGAAAAACGCTGCACTCATGAGTGCTCCTTTGTTCGGTTGCGAGAGGTGGTGCGGCTGCCTGAAATGGCTACCACGCGACCTGACGCTACAGAATGATCACAGGTCCGGCCCGAATTTGGCAGACATCAGCTAAATCAGAAGTGCAAGAATAGGCGAACGACAACCCTTTCCCGACTAAAGCATGACCACTGACATCGTTTGTTTTGTCAAAGATCTGCAATTCCGATCCACCATCTGCAGAACAGCACTATTCAACTCGCCGGTTCCGGTTGGTGTTTCGTATGATCCTGACGCGGTGCGGGAACGTCGTCGTGAAGCGTTGGACAAACGCGGGATGTGAGTCGAGGAACGGCGCCGATGGTGTCGGTGAGATCACCGGGGTGATGGCTCAGGAGAACCTTCGCCTGGCCGGCCGCGCCCGACGCACCGGCGTCGGCGGATACCGTGATCGTCTATCCCGGTGCGCAATCCGCCGACGCTATCGGCCGACCACCGCGTGCGCCGAGTTCGTGCGGGTACGTGACGGATACTGCACCGAACCCGGCTGCCCGTGTTCAGCATTCGCCAGCGATCTCGACCACGTCACCGAATATGACCGCCTCAACCCCATCCAGGGTGGCGCCACTTCGAGTGAGAACCTGAACGCGAAATGCCGGTTCGGGCACCTGCACAAGACGTTCGGCGACTGGATCGATGTCCAGTACCGCGACAACGGCGGGCATCTGGTCACCGATTACCGCACCCCCGAAAGGTTCACCATCCTCGGCGACGCCGAAACCCTCGAAGACTTCTTCCCCAACCTGCGTCGTATCCGCTACGAACAACCAACCCAAGCCCCCACCGACACCGAGGGTGATCGCCGGTGACGACACACCGAGCCCACGCAACCGACTGGCAGACAAACACGCCCGCCGGCGAGCCGAACGTGCCCGCAACAAGAAACAACGCCTCGCCGACCAGGAAGCCAAACGACGAGACGACGCCCAGTTCTACCGCGACAACCCGCCACCGTTCTGATCAGAGATCCTCTCGCGCCACCAGTTCCACGGTGACGAGCATGGCGATCGAACTGACGGCGAGCAACGCGATGAGCACGAACAACTGCATCGCCGCGGCGGCCCACACCGACGCGCCGCCCAGCACCATGCCGACGAAGGCGCCCGGGATCGTCACCAGCCCGACGGCCCGGGTCTGATCGAGCCCGGGTATGAGAGCGGTCGCCGACGCCGGGGCGCAGATCTCGAACCGAGCGTCGCGGGGGAGAAGGCCCAGCGAAAGCGCGGCCTCGACTTCACCGTGTCGTGTGGTCAGCTCGTCGTGTGCCCGCCGACCGGCGAGGGAGGTGGTGACCATCGCGCCGCCGAGCAAGATGCCCGCGGTGGGGATGACCGCGATACCGCGGGCGGGCAGCACACCGACCACGACCAGCACGAGCACGAGCATGATCGTCGGTGCCGCGACCGGGCCCAGGCACCGCGCGACGGTGACGAGGTCGGATCGTTTCGGACGAATGCGCCGCGCCGACGTCCAGGCCGCCGCCACTGCCATGACCACGACGAAGAGCGCCGACGCCCACAGATGCGGAATCACCACCGCCAGTACGCCCGCCAACGCCGCCAGCTGCACGACGGCCCGCAGGGTCGCCACCAAAGTGTCGGTGGCCAAACCGCTTCGGCGGTTCACCAGCACCGCGACGATGGCGAGCACACCGATGGCGACCGCGAGGACCGGTCCGATCCGGACGACGGCGTCGCCGATTCCGTTCACATCGGCCAGTTCACCAGATCTGCTGCAGGGCCGCGAGCATGTCCTCGCGGATCTCGCGGCGGCAGATCACGAAGTCGGGCATGTAGGGGTGGGGATTGTTGTAGACGATCTCCGACCCGTCCAGACGACTGCAGTGCAGGCCGGCTGCCAGCGCGACCCCGACCGGGGCCGCGTTGTCCCACTCGTACTGGCCGCCGGCATGGACGTAGGCGTCGGCGTCACCACGGACGACGGCCATCGCCTTCGCGCCGGCCGACCCGACCGGAACCATCTGCAGGCCGAGCCGGTTGGACACATAGCTCGTCTCATAGGAGCCGCCCCACCGCGAGGTCACCATGCGACGGGTCAGTTCGCCGCCCGGCTTCTCGACGGTGTCGGCGCGGAACAGTTCGCCGGTGGCGGGCAGCGAGACCGCCGCCTCGGTGACGGTCCCGTTCTCCGTCAACGCCACGTGCACAGCCCAGTCCGCGCTGCCCGCGGCGAATTCTCTTGTGCCGTCGAGCGGGTCGATGATCCACACGCGCCGGGCCGTCGCGCGGTCGCCGACGTCGGCGGCCTCCTCGGACAGAACAGCGTCGCGCGGACGGTGTTTGCGCAGGACGGTGGAGATCCACGCCTGGGCGAGAGCATCGCCGACATCGCCGAGCATGCTGCCGGCCAACAGGCCGCCATGACGAATCCCGAGGAGGATCTCCCCGGCTCCCTGGGCGATCCGGGCGGCCAGCTCGGCGTCGGAAAGTCGGGAAGTCATCCCTTTACTAGAGCACACTGGTGGCATGCCCGAGCTCCCTGAGGTGGCCGCCATCGCCGACTATGTCGACGGACGTGCAGCCGGACTCCCGATCCGGCGAGTCGATGTCGCGTCCTTGTCCGTTCTCAAGACGGCCGATCCGCCGTACACCGCGCTCACCGACCGGATCGTCGAATCGGTCGGTCGCGTGGGCAAGTACCTGGTCATCCGGACCATCCCGGGTTCGGAGGCGACGGCACCGGAGCCGACGCTGGCGCTGGTCATCCACCTGTCGCGCGCCGGCTGGGTGCGATGGAGTGAGGACCTCTCACCCAAGCCGCTGCGCCCGGGCGGGAAGTCGCCGATCGCGCTGCGGGTCCACTGCGGTCTCCCCGGTGAGGGATTCGACGTCACCGAGGCCGGAACCCAGAAGCGTCTGGCGGTATGGCTCGTCCGCGACCTCACCGAGATCGACCGCGTCGCCGGTCTCGGCCCCGACGCACTGGAACTGACCGAGGAGCAGTTCGCCGAGATCCTCGCCGGCGCCACCGGGCGCGTCAAGAACGTGCTCACCGACCAGCACACCATCGCCGGGATCGGGAACGCCTACTCCGACGAGATCCTGCACACCGCGCGACTGTCGCCGTTCGCGTCGTCGAAAACTCTCAAACCCGACCAGGTGAGCGCACTCTACGACGCGATGCGCTCCGTGTTGACCGACGCCACGAGTCGCCTCGAGGGGCAGACCGTCGCCCGGCTGAAGTCGGAGAAGCGCACCGGCCTCCGCGTCCACGCGCGCACCGGACTGCCGTGCCCGGTCTGCGGCGACACGGTCCGTGAGGTGTCCTTCGCCGACCGCTCCTTCCAGTACTGCCCGACCTGCCAGACCGGTGGCAAGGTGCTCGCCGACCGCCGGATGTCGCGGCTGCTGAAATGAGCGATGGTGCACGCGCTCGTCGTCGACGATGACATCAGGGCAGCCGAGACGGTCCGCCGGATGCTCGTCAGTGATGGGTGGGCGGTCACCCTGGCCTTCGACGGTCCGGAAGGGCTCTGGCGGGCCACCGAGGGAAGCTACGACGTGATCATGCTCGACATCATGATGCCGGGGATGAACGGGTACCGCGTGCTCCAGAACCTTCGTGAGCGCGAGGTCTGGACCCCGGTCCTGATGCTGAGCGCGAAGGACGGTGAGTACGACCAGGCGGAGGCGCTCGACTGCGGCGCGGACGACTATCTGGTGAAGCCGTTCTCGGTCGTCGTCCTCAAGGCGCGGCTGCGGGCGCTTCTGCGTCGTGGTGCCCCGGAGCGTCCCGCGACCCTGCGCGTCGGCGACCTCTTCCTCGACCCGGCCGAACACCTCGTGCGTCGCGGCGACACCCCGATCACCCTGACACCACGCGAGTACGCGGTGCTCGAATGCCTCATCCGCCACGCCGGAACCGTCGTCTCGAAAACCGACATCCTGCACTCGGTGTGGGACGAGAACTACGAGGGTGACCCCAACATCATCGAGGTGTACATCGGGTACCTGCGCAAGCGGATCGACCAGCCGTTCGGCGTGCACAGCATCGAGACCGTCCGCGGGGTGGGTTACCGCATCGGTTGACGAGGCGGCATCGCGAGTGCCGTGCTGACCTCGCCGTCGCCCGTGCCCTCCGGGAGACGACGAGCCGTCGGGAGGGAGATGACGAAGGTGACGCCGTGCGCGAACCCGGCCGGCGGGTCCTGCACGGACACCGAACCGCGGTGCGCACGGACGATCTCGCGGACGATGGACAACCCGAGACCGGAGCCGCTGCGGTTGCGGCGATCGACATCGAGCCGGGTGAAGCGGTCGAAGATGATGTCGCGACGATCCCGCGGGATGCCCGGGCCGTCGTCGGTCACCGCGATCGACGCGACCCCGGCGGCGGGGTCGAAGTACATGTCGAACCGGACCGTCGACGCCGCGTAACGCACCGCGTTCTCGGCGAGGTTGCGGATCGCGCGCGACAGTTTCTCCGGATCGCCCGACGTCCTGATCGGGATGATCGTGGTCGCGACTGCGGCGAGCCCCAGTGACCGGAGGCGTCGCGCCTCGGCGGCGACGATGTCGTCGAGGTCGACGTCCCGGATGTGCAGCGGCACACCGTGTTCGTCGGAGCGTGCGAGCAACAGCAGATCGTCGACCATGTTCTGGAGCCGGCGGGCCTCGGGAAGCAGCAAGGTGCGGGTTGTCTGCACGTCGATCGGGGAGTCGGTGTCGTCGGCGAGATCGAGCAGACCGACCACCGTGGTCAACGGACTGCGCATCTCGTGTGAAGCATCCCCGACGAATCGCAACTGCGCCGCACGGCTCTGTTCGAGACGTTCGAGCATCGAGTTCATGGTCGTGGCCAGACGCGTCACCTCGTCGTCGGTGGACGGGACCGGCACGCGACGCGACAGATCCGACGCGGTGATCGCGGTGACCTGCTCGGTGATCCGCCCGACCGGGCGCAGTGCGCGACCCACGAAGAACCAGATGGCCACCGCGGACAGGAGAACCAGGATCGGGAGTTCGACCGCGAGCACGAGCGCCGTGTTGATCAGACTCTGCCGGTACGCGTCCGCCGACACCGCGACGACCACGGTGTACGAGGCTCCGTTGTGCGAGGTGGCGGTGACGGTCGCGCAGAACTCCACATCGCTGCCGGGGATCAGCCGTCCCTTCACCTGCGACGACGTCCACAGTGCCGGGCGCTCGGTCGTCACCGCATCGCCGGAGGCGCCCGGTGAGGACGCCACCACGTCGCCGGTCCCGTCGATCACCTGCACGATGTCGGCCCCGGAACCCATCCCGAGCGACTCGGGGGAGATCTCCGAGATCCCGCCCTCTCGGATCTCTGCGGCGATCTCGTAGGCCCGGTAGCTCGTCTCGTCGTACATCGTCCGGCTGTCGGCGCGATTCAGCATGAACAGCATCACCGCGGCACCGATGAGCAGAGCGATGGTGACGAGGAGGGTCCCGACGATCGTGGACCGGATGCGGACTCCCTGACTCCGGCGTAGAAGAGCAGGGGGCCGGGGGAGCGCGCGGCGACCGGAGGCCATGCGTGGAAAACCGGACATCGCGACTCCTCGCCGGTGCCTACCGAGACAGCACCTGCTGATCACTCAGCCTAGGTCGTCATGCGTTCGCACGACAGTGTTCGATCGGTGTACTGCTTCAGCGGTTCTTCAGGTTCGGCGACGCAGAGTTGTTCCCATGACCTTGACCGCAGACCTCAGGCATCGGGCAGCCGCCACCGCCGACGCGCACGTCGCTACTCAGACGGTTGCCGAATACATTGTGGAACAACTGATCTCAGCGTCTATGGCCCTCGGGTTCGGTGTGCACGGAGCCAACATCGAAGACCTCTACGACGCCGCGACGCGTGCGCCGGGGATGACGGCGGTCGTCGCCAAACACGAATTCGCCGCCGGTGCGATGGCCGACGGCACCGCTCGGATGACCGGCCGGCCCGGCGTCGTCATGACCACCTCGGGTGGTGGCGCGATGAACGTCGTCCCGGCACTCGCCGAGGCGTACGACAGCCGGGTCCCGGTACTCGCACTGATCGGCACCGCGCCGTCGACGCTGGTCGGCCGCGGGGCCTTCCAGGACATGCTCGCGCCGCCGGACACCGTCGACATCGCCGGAGTCCTGTCGGCCGTCACGGGTTCGTGTTCGGTGGTCGGGCACGCCGACGAGGTGCCCGCTGCGCTCGCAACGGCCTTCGCCACCCTTCACCGAGGTCTGCCGGCCGCTGTCCTGCTGCCCAAGGACGTCCAGTCCGCGCCGGGCCCCCGACTGCGGCAACTGCATCCCGGGGAGTGGGTGCAGCACGGAATCGGCGTATCGGGGCCGACGCTGTTCGCGGTCGCCGACGAACTGTGCGCTCTCGCGGAATCCGGTGCGCGGCTGCTCATCTGGGTGGGTGACGAGGCCTCCCGTGCGGAGGCCGGCCGACCGGTCGAGGCTCTCGCCGACGCGCTCGGTGCAGTGGTCGTCGCGGCTCCCGGCGGTCGTGACATCCTCAGGGACGCCGACGGTTTCGCGGGCGTCACCGGTGTGATGGGACATCCGTCGGCGCATCGTGCCATCGCCGATGCGGACGCGTGCCTCGTGCTCGGGTGTCGGATGACGATGACCGATCGCGCCGGACTCGACGAGGCACTGGGACGACTGCGGTTGATCCACCTCGGCGCCGAACCGCCGCGGATGCCCGGCGACGTCGACCATGTGCGGTGTACCGACCTCGCGGCCGCGATCTCGCGACTGGCCGGTGGGGTCCGGCGACGACTCGGCCATGATCGGCCGCGCGAAGCGGTCTCCGTGACCCACCTGACCGTGCTGCCCGGACGAGCGGGCCTGGACATGCGCACCGCGATCGAGGAGATCGGGCGTGCGTTGCCGCCGGACACCCCGGTGTTCGCCGACGCCGGCAACGCCGGTGCCGCCGCGATCCACCACCTCCCGTGCGGCCACGGCAGATTCGTGGTGGCGCTGGGCATGGGCGGCATGGGATACGCGATCGCGGCCGGGATCGGCAACGCCATCGACTCGGTCGCCGGTGAGAAGCCGAAACGAACCGTGGTGATCGCGGGAGACGGCGCATTCTTCATGCACGGCATGGAGATCCACACCGCCGTCGAACACTCCGCGCCGGTCACCCTCGTCCTGCTCAACAACAACGCACACGCGATGTGCATCAGCCGGGAACGACTCTTCTTCCCGAACACGCCCAGTGTCAACAGGTTTCAACCCAGTGACCTGGCCGGCGGATTGGCCTCCATGTTCGACGGGCTGGTCGTCGCCCGCGCCTCCGACGCCGCATCTGTACGCGGGGCAGCCACCGAGCTGCTGTCGCAATCCGGTCCGAACTGTCTCGTCGTCGACGTCGATCCCGACGAGATACCCCCGTTCGTCCCGCTCATCCCGAAAGGACAGTCATGACAGTGCTACAACCCGCCCTCGCCGACCTCGGCGAGGATGCCGCGACCCTCGCCGGTCTCGTCCGTATCGAAACCCATCCGCGGCCGGTCGCGACCCCGCTCGTGCTCGACAAGCTGCGGTCGGTGTATCCCCACGACCAGATCTACGGTGAGTTCTGCCCGGTGCAGGGCTACGTCGACGCCCCGCCCCGCGAGGTGTTCGACTGGCTCGCACACACCCGGTCGCTGGAGGAATGGAGCTACAGCCTCCGCGGATTCACCGAGACCGAGGAGCCGGGATTGTGGGTCGCGCAGGACCGGTTGGGAGCCGACACCGAGATCTACGTCCGCACGGTGGCCTCGCCCGAGTCGATGACCGTCGACTATCACTGCGCGTGGGACCAGGGCCGTCACCTCTGGATGATCTATCTGATGCGGGTCGTCGACGCGCAGGTCGTCTTTGACAAGCCCGGTTCCGTTGTCCTGTGGGTGAATTGCCATCACCCGTTCTACGACGAGAACCCTTTCCCGGAGACCGCTCCGCCCGAACGGCCGGTGTGGGTGGGGGACTTCTGGGACACCTTCGCCCCCGGCCATCAGATCGAACTCGACAACCTCACCGCCATCGCCGAATACCGGCACCGCAACGGCCTCCCGCTCACCCCAGAATGGATGCGATCATGACATCGAACCCGGTCAGCCTCATCGACCTCGCCACCTATCTTCCCGAGAAGGTCGTTCCTGCAGCGTATTACGCGCAGTTCGCCGAGGACGACACCCTGGCGGACAATGTGATGTTCCGCGCACCGGCATTCCGTCATCATGCTGCCGAGGGGGAGACGTCGGCAGACATGATGCTCTCGGCCACGCGTGAGCTGTTCGAGCGGCACGGCGACGATTTCCTCGACGACGTCGACGTGGTCCTCACCCACAGTCAGCTGCCCGAGGTGCCCGTGCGCGGTTGCGGAGGGGAGGTGGCCCATCGGCTCGGTATGAGACCTTCGACCGTCCTCGACGTACACAACGGCGGTTGTGCGGCGTTCATCCACATGATCGATGTCGCCGCGGCGTTGCTGCGGGCCGGCGGAGGCCGCAAGGCGTTGCTCGGGTTGGCGCAGAACAGTGCAGGTCAGGTGTTCACCCAGGAACAGGTCCGCGGTAAGGCGCAGGCCGCGATCCCGGGAGATGGTGCGGCGGTGGCCGTGCTGACCGTCGACGACGTGGATGCGAGCCCGGTTCTCGGCCTGCGTTGTCACTCGTTCGGGCAGTACTCCGGCGACATGACCGGGGTCTCCGACCCGCCCCGCAAGTACTGGGAGGCCGGACCGGGCCAGGTGCACATCGGGTTCACCGACTCCAAGATCGCGAAGGTGCTTGCGCGGGGCAACCGGATGGTGCCCGAAGTCGCGATCGAGGTGGCTGACGAGATCGGCATCTCGCCGTCGGATCTCGACTGGTTAGTCACCAATCAACCCAGCCGGATCTTCCTGCGCAATTGGCGTGAGGCGCTCGAACTGTCGGACAGCCATCACCCGGACACGTTCGACGAATGCGGCAACCTGTTCGCCGTGGCCATCCCGGTCTCCCTCGACGCCGCCATCTCCGACGGGCGCATCGGCGAGGGCGACATCGTGATGATGGCTGCGTTCGCGCACGCCGGCGACTTCTCCGCGGCCGCCGCGCTGAGATGGGGAGGACGGCCGTGAGTCCGCCGCTCGCCGGCGGCGCGTCCTGGCCACGCATCCGGCTGGACCTCAACGAATCGGCCTACCCACCGCTGCCCTCGGTCGCGGCGGCGCTGCAGAACGAGATCCTCGATGCCCATCGGTACCCCGACTTCCTGCCCGATCGCACGCGCGGACAGATCGCCTGCCACCTCGGTCTCGTACCCGAGCGGGTCACGGTGGGCGCGGGGGCGACCGGAGTCGCCCTGGCCGCCTTGCAGTGTGCGGTCCGCCGGGCGACAGCGGCCGGCGTCGCCGCGCCGGCGTTGCTCACCTCGACGCCCACCTTCGACGGCTATCCGATCCTCGCGCGGATGGTCGGGATGCGCTTCGACGCAGTCGACCTCGCCGACGACGGCGCAGTCGACCTCGATCGCCTGCTCGCGGCGATCACCCCGGAGACGGTGGTGGTCGTGATCTGCTCGCCGCACAACCCGACGGGCTCGGTGGTGAACGAGGGCGACCTCAACCGGTTCCTCGGAGCGGTGCCGCCGCACGTGACCTCCATCGTCGACGAGGCGTATGTGGAGTTCGGCGAGACCACGCCGGATCTGCATCGGCTGATCCGGAACCCTCGCGTCGTGGTGCTGCGGACCTTTTCCAAGGCGTACGGTCTGGCCGCACTCCGCGTCGGGTACGGAATCGGCTCCACCGAACTGATCACCGACCTGCGCGCACACGAGGTGCCCTTCGCCGTCGGGCGGGCCGCGATGGCGGCCGTCCCGGTCGCGGTCGATGCGGAACTCGAGCTGGCGCAACGAGTCCGGTCGATGAGGGGGGAGCGGGACCGGATGGTGGACATGCTCGCGCACATGGGTTTCCGGGTGCTGCCCAGCCACGCCAACTTTGTCTTCCTCCCCGGTGCGGAGGGCGTGTCGGTCGGCCGGATGCTGTGCGGGCTCGGGGTTGCGGTGAAGGCGTGCGGCACGGCGGGAACCCGTATCACCGTGGGCGACCGTTCCAGCACCGATCAGGTCATCCGCGCCCTGCGACTCACCTCCAGGTCCGCGTAGTCGGCGGTGGTGCCGGTAGGTTCGGGTCCATGACCGCGACGACACGGCAGAAGATCCTCATCACGGGTGCGAGTTCGGGACTCGGCGAGGGCATGGCCCGCAGATTCGCCGCCCAGGGGCGTTCGCTGGCACTCGCCGCGCGGCGCCTCGACAAGCTCGAGGCACTGGCCGCCGAACTGCGACCCTCGGCGGCCCAGGTCGCGATCGCCCGACTCGACGTCACCGACCTCGACGCGGTGCCGGTCGTCTTCCGCGCGCTGGCCGGCGAACTCGGCGGCCTCGATCGCGTCATCGTCAACGCCGGGCTCGGCAAGGGGGCACCGATCGGCACGGGTAAGGCGGCGGCCAACATCGAGACCGTACAGACCAATCTCGTCGGCGCGCTCGCGCAGGCCGAGGCCGCGCTGGAGATCTTCCGTGAGCAGAACGCCGGTCACCTCGTCCTGGTCAGCTCGATCTCCGGGGTCCGGGGCATGCCCAAGGCGCAGGCGGCGTACTCGGCGTCGAAGGCCGGGCTGACCGCGCTGGGGCAGGGACTGCAGGCCGAGTTCGCGGGCTCACCGATCAGGGTGTCGGTCGTGGCGCCCGGCTACATCGAGACCGACATCAACCGTGGCGTGAAGACCTCGCTGATGGTCGACACCGACAAGGGCGTCGACGCCATGGTCGCGGCGATCGAGGCCGAGAAGAACTGGGCCCCGGTACCCGCGTGGCCGTGGACGCCGATCGCCGCGGCGCTCAAGTTCCTGCCGGCGTCGATCAGTCGACGGATGGTCTGAATCGTTGCCGGCGGAGTGACTACTTCCAGTAGTCCTCGTCGAACACCTCGTCGGGGATCTCGTCACCGGGTTCGACGCCGAGCTTCTCGAGCCGGCCCATGAGCGCGGCGGCGGTGGCCACGAAGGTCACGAGATCCTCGGATTCGACGGATCTTTCGGCGGGATCGCCACCGAGGAACTCGTAGAGGGCCGGCGGTACGCAGGCGCCCATGTCGAGTGAGCGTGTGCCGGTGGCGGTCCGCCAGGCATCGAAGCTCGCGACGTCGACGGCTTCGGCGACCTCGCCCGTGCGGACGGCTGCGAGCACGTCGTCGATGGTTGCCAACTCACCCGAAGATCCGCTGGACGCGTCGAATCCGAGCACCGTCTCGGCGTCGATGGATTCGTCCTCGGCGAGCGTGAAGTAGACGACCCCACGCCAGTCCGAGGCCAGCGCCTCGATGTCGGTCCGGCCGAAGATGTCTCCCAGCAACTCGCTGACCTGGTCACGACGACGGCTCCCGAACATCTGAAATGCGCCCGACGCCACGCTCTGTCCCTGCTTGTTCGCCACAGACCGTCACCTTACGCAGGTCAGTCGTCGATGCCGAGCACGACCACGCGGCCCGTCGACGGCGACAGGTACACCGTCGCCCGCCAGTCACCCGACGAGAACGCGTCGTCCAGGTGCTGCCCGCCGACGAACTCGCCGACCGGGACGAAGCCGCGCAGTTCGGCGGCCACCCGGTCGGGCGCGGCCACCGGTTCCGCGTGATACTCATCGGCCCAGGCGGTTGCGCGCTCGGGCCCGACGTCGACGACGGTGTCGAACCAGTAGGCGGTGGGACCGGGTACCCGCTCGGAGGACCCGGGGGCGGACCCGAGGGTTCCCGCTGCCCAGCAGTCGACGGTGCCCTCGGTGAGCAGCGGAAAACGACGGGCCACCGGCTCGATGTTCGGGCTGGGACCGGCGGTCACGACCTTCACCGCCGCGGGAGCGGACGTCGACGTGCCCGGCGCGCGATCGACAGGATCGTCGGGGGTGCAACCGGTGACGCCCACGAGAGCCAGTGTGACGGCCGCGAATCCGGCTGCGGGGCGTCGAATCCGGTGTGGCAGCATCCCGCCACGCTAGCTTCCCGCGGTCCCGTTTCCCATCCGCTGATCGGATCCGATCAGCGCGAAGGAACCCGGCACCGCGGGAGGGAGACGCGCTCGCGGGAGCTCCGATCTCAGACCGCTCGGCCCCGATGACGGCGGTACCACGCGACCAGCTCGTTCGTTGACGAATCGTCGTCGCTCGCGGGTGCATCGGCCTGGGTGATGGTGCCCAGGAGTGCCTTCGCCTGGGTCTTGCCGAGTTCGACGCCCCACTGGTCGAAGGGGTTGATCCCCCAGATGACACCTTCGACGAACACCTGGTGTTCGTACAGCGCGATCAGCTGGCCGATCACCGACGGGGTCAGTCGGGGAGCGAGGATCGACGTGCTGGGACGGTTGCCCGGCATCACCTTGTGCGCCAGCACATGTGCGGGCACGCCCTCTGCGGCGATCTCGTCGGCCGTCTTGCCGAAGGCGAGCACCTTGGTCTGCGCGAAGTAGTTGCTCATCAGCAGGTCGTGCATCGAACCCGAGCCGTCGGGACCGGCGGGCAGGTCGTCGGTGGGTTCGGCGAAGCCGATGAAGTCGGCCGGCACGATCCGCGTGCCCTGATGCAGCAGCTGATAGAACGCGTGCTGGCCGTTGGTTCCCGGCTCGCCCCAGAAGATCTCGCCGGTGTCGGTGGTGACGTGGTGTCCGCTCGCGGTCACCGACTTGCCGTTGGACTCCATGGTGAGCTGCTGCAGGTAGGCGGCGAAGCGTGCCATGTCGTTGCTGTAGGGGAGGACCGCCCGGGTGTCGATGTCCCAGAAGTTGTTGTACCAGAGGCCGATCAGGCCCAGTATGGCCGGCGCATTCTGCTCCAGCGGCTGGGTGCGGAAGTGTTCGTCGACGATGTGGAAGCCGTCGAGGAACTCGGCGAAACGCTCCTTGCCGATCGCGGCCATCACTGACAGTCCGATCGCCGAGTCCACGGAATAGCGTCCGCCGACCCAGTCCCAGAAGCCGAACATGTGGGAGGTGTCGATCCCGAACCTCGCCACCTCGTCGGCATTGGTGCTCACGGCGACGAAATGCTTTGCCACCGCCTCGGACCCGGCATCGAGGGCCTCGAGCAGCCAGCTCCGTGCGGCGGCGGCGTTGGTCAGCGTCTCGAGGGTGGTGAAGGTCTTCGACGCGATGATGAACAGCGTGGTCTCGGGGTCGAGCCCGTCGAGGGTGCCGACCATGTCGGCCGGATCGACGTTGGAGACGAAGTGGCAGCGGATCCCGGCGTCGACGTAGTGGCGGAGAGCCTGGTACACCATGACCGGCCCCAGGTCCGACCCGCCGATGCCGATGTTCACGACGTCGGTGATGCGTTTTCCGGTGTGACCCTTCCACTCTCCGCTGCGGAGACGGTCGGTGAACTCGCCCATCCGGGTGAGGACCTCGTGCACGTCGGCCACCACGTCCTGTCCGTCGACGGTCAGGGTGGCGTCGGCCGGGAGCCGAAGGGCGGTGTGCAGGACGGCCCGGTCCTCGGAGGTGTTGATGTGCGCGCCGGCGAACATGTCGTCGCGGCTCTCCTCGAGTCCGACCTCGCGGGCCAGACTCATCAGCAGTTCGAGTGTCTCCCGTGTCACCCGATGCTTGGAGTAGTCGATGTGGAGATCGCCGACGTCGACGGTCAGATCGCGGCCGCGCGCGGGATCGAGCGCGAACACCTCGCGCAGATGAAGTGCGTACACATGCGGTTGGTGTGCGGCGAGAGCCTGCCAGGACTGCGTTGCGGTGATGTCGCCGTGGTCGGTGCCGGTGAAGTCGCTCCCGGTTGCCTGCGTGCTCATGACACCCAACCCTATGTGTTCGGCGTCCCCACCGCGACGCTCGTCACAGCCGTCGGCACAACTTCACGATCGCGGTCAGCGTCCGAGCGGACCGCGCCCGAGCCGGAGCAGGAGCATCGCAAGGGTGTGACCTTCTTTGCCGAGATCGGCGAAACGATCGAGGACCTTCACCTCGCGACTGTGCACGAGTCGCGGACCGCCCGACGCCATCCGCGCGGCGCCGATCTTCTTCGAGACCGCCGAGCGTCGTTTGACCGCACCGAGGATGACGGCGTCGAGCCGGTCGATCTCCAGACGCAGTTCGTCGATGTCGTCCGGCAGGTCATCGACGTCGGAGGTGAGCTGGTACTTCTCGAGATCGATCGTGTTCTCGAAGGACGTCCCCGTCGATTGCTGGGGTTCGTCGGATCCGGAGCTCGGGCTGCGATCGGTCACGGCCTGATTTTGCCACGTCGCACCGATCCGACCTGCAGGTACCCGAGCGGACCCGGCACCCCTCGATGTGCTCGCGTTCGCCACATGGAGACTGGAGCGCATGCTCAATGCGCGCATGGTGTCGATGATCGCGGTGGCCCTGATCGCCGCACAGCTGATCATCCGGGGGTGGCTCGTCGCGACCGGGAACTTCTACTGGGACGATCTGGTGCTGATCGCCCGGGCCTCGTCGAACCCGATCCTCTCCTGGGAGTACCTCGGGCACAGTCACGACGGCCACTTCATGCCGGCGGCCTTCCTGCTGGCCGGAGTGGCCACGTGGCTGGCGCCGGTCAACTGGGTGGTCCCGGCCCTGACGCTGATCGTGCTGCAGGCCATCGCGTCGATCGCGGTGTGGCGGATGATCCGCGTCATCGCGCCCGCGGCCCGGGCCGGCGCGCTGGTGGCGCTGGCGTTCTATCTGTTCAGTCCGATGACGGTGCCCGCCTTCGCGTGGTGGGCGGCGGGCCTCAACACCCTGCCGATGCAGGCGGCGCTGGCCTGGATCGTCGCCGACGCCGTGGGACTCGCACGCGGTGACGTCGACCCGGCCCGACGCCGCGCCGTGTGGATCCGGTCGACGGTGGTCTTCGTGGTCGCACTGGCCTTCTTCGAGAAGTCGCTGTTCATCCTCCCGATCGCATTCGTGGTCGCGGTCCTGGCGAACGGCAGTGGGCGACGCGCGCTGACGTCGACCCTGCGCGCCGGCCGCGAGCTGTGGGCGTCGCTCGCGGTGATCACCGCGATCTGGACCGTCGTGTACTTCGTCACCGCCGATCCGACCGCGGGCAACCACTCGGTCGGACAGACCGCCCGGCTGGTGTGGCGTTCGGTGAACCACGCCATCGTGCCGTCGCTGGTCGGTGGCCCGTGGGAGTGGGACCGGTGGACGCCGAGCCCGCCCACCGGGTTCCCCGCGACATGGATGATCGTCGCCGGCTGGGTGGTCCTGGCCGCGGTCGCCGGGTGGGCGGTGACCCGGGAGCGTCGGGCGGTGCCGATCGTGGGCTTCGCGGCGCTGTACGCGGTCGCTGCGCAGATTCCGGTGATGTGGAATCGGTCGAGCCCGGAGACCGCGATCGAGCTCGCCCAGCACATGCGGTATCTCCCCGACACCGCGCTCGTGTTCGCCATCGCGATCGCGCTGCTGGTCGGCGTCCGGCCGACCGATGCCCGGCCGACCGATGCGCAGCCGGACCGTCGCCACGCTGCCGAGGAGACATCGCCGACGGTGCTCCTCCTGCCCACTGTCGGTGCGCTGGCCATGGTGTCGGCACTCGTCTCGCTCGTGTCGTTCTCGGCGTCGTGGCGTGACAACCCGACCGGCGACTACCTCGACACGGCGGTCGCCACCCTGCACGACAACGCCGATGCGACGCTGCTGGATCAGTCCGTCCCGCTGGAGATCCTGCAGCCGGTCGTCTACCCGGACAACCAGATCAGCCGCATCTTCGGTCGAGTCGACCCGCGGCCGGACTTCGGCACGAGTACCGACCGCCTCCTCGTCCTGGACACCGCGGGCAACGCAGTGCCCGGCGGGGTGACCCAACGCCGGCTCGTCACCGCGGGAAAGGGCAGCTGCGCCCGGCCCGAGATCTCCGGACCGTCACGTCTGGAACTCGACGGCCCGCTGTTCCGCTGGCCGTGGACGGTCGCTCTCAGCTATTGCGCCACCCGCGACGGTGAGATCGAGATGAAGCTCGACGGCGGCCGGGCGGCGCGCGTACCGGTCCGGTCGGGGCTCGGCTCGATCTACGTCCGCCTCGACGGCGGCGGCGACGCGATCTCGGTGCGTCCGGTGACCGCGGGGCTGCGACTCCACACCGGCGCCGGCCGGGTCGGCGAAGCGGTCGAGGCGCGCTTCGCCGGCGGCTGACCTACTCGTAGAAGTAGGCGGTGACGTTGTCGGTCTGTCCCTCGGAGTCGATCAGCGAACGCAGCGCCGACGCGGTCTCCGGTTCGTTGACGAAGTAGACGACCTTCACGTCCCCTGCGGCCTTAACCTGCTCGCCGATCTGCTTCTTGAGGACCGCGGTCCCCTCCCAGCTCGGGTCGAAGCTGCCGGCACTGATGTGCTCTTTGTAACCGGGGCCGAAGGTGACGTGCAGGTTGCCGTCGGTGCCGATGCCGTCGAAGAGATACTCACCGCGCTTCACCGCGTAGTAGCTGGGCAGGCCGGTGATGCCGGCGCCGTAGCGCGCCTGCTCGGGGCTCTTGTTCCCGGTGCGGACGTAGACGACCTCGGTGTTGGTCTGCTTCTCGTTGTCGTCGATGAGCTTGTTGAGGTCGGCCTCGGTGGTGTCGAGGAACGCCAGGTAGGTGTATGCCGAACGCGGGCCGATCGACGAGTTCGCCGGCAGGTTGGTCGCGGTGCATCGCGTCGTGGCGGTGCGGCCGAAGTCGACGCGCACGACCGGCTTGCACTCGCCGCCCAGTGCGCCCGGGGGACGGCCGCCGACGGCGAAGTTCAGGGTCATGCCGTAGTTGAAGTGACCCGTGACGTCGTCGGCCCACGGGATGCCGGAGACGGAGAAGTCGTAGGCGCAGGCCACGGTGGTGCACTCGCCGACCAGTCGCGGGGTGACGACCGGCTGCTTGGCCCACAGGCCCGGCGCCGGCGCCGACAGCAGATCGCCGACGAGGGCGCGCTGATTGGCGAACACCTTCTGGGCCTGGTCGGCGGGCTGCAGGCTCACCGAGGTGTCGATGTCGTAGGTCGCCGAGCCCTGCTTGGACTGACCCTTGACGTTGGTGACGTTCTTGGTCTCCGGGTCGAAGGTGACCTCCCAGCCGCCGATCTTCACCTTGTTGTCGCCGATGAACTCGATGGGTGGGTCGCTCGTCGGCCACCGGCGGGCGTCGGGCGTGCCCTTGTTCGGGGTGGGGAGCTCGGCGCCGAGCTGCGGTTCGGAATCGGATTCCACGTTGCCGATGTCGCCGGCGAGGTTGTCCGGGCCGAGGATGGTGCCGAAGCGCGGGAGACTGGTGAAGCGGGTCGACGCCCACTTGTTGTCCAGGGGCGCCATGTCGAGGTTCAGCTTCTCGTCGGCGACGAGCAGCTCGTTCCACAGGGCGTTCGGCGCGCTGATGAAGGGGTTGTTGCTGATCTGGCGGTACTCACCCTGCTCGGATCCGAGCGACACCGTGCCCTCGGCGGTGTTCGACGTCGTCACGATGAGGTCGCTGAACTCGACCGTGCCCTCGCCGCGGGCGTCCTCGTACTTGTAGGCGACCTTGCCGGTGTACTTGGCCGCGGGGCTCGTCGCCATCTTGAAGAGCACCTCGTCGAGGCTCTTCTGGGCGCGGAACGCGGCCGTGGGTTCGACCGTGCCCGCACTGCTGAACGGCACGAACGACAGGATCAGGGCCACGGCGAGTGCCAGTGCTCCGACGACCATCACGATGGCGGCGGGGACAATGGACGGTCTCTTCATGGTCGCCTCTTTCGGTCGACGAGGCATGGATCCGCATCGACGGGCGCCCCGAGCCAGTGATACCGGGTCATCGTAGCCGCGGGAACAGGCGTCTCGGGTGTCAACGCACTGGGCGGTCGAGCGATCGGACGACGGACATTCGGGCCCATGGCCTGCGGAGAGGTGTCGGTGCGGGCGGGTAGCCTGGACTACCGATGAACAGCTCTTCTTCTGCCCCTCTTCTCGCCGGTCGTACGTCTTCCTCCACCTCGGGGACGGCTGCCGCCGACGACCGTGTCGCACGCCTGCTCGAGGGCCTCAATCCACAGCAGCGCGCCGCGGTGCTCCACGCGGGCGCACCGCTGCTGATCGTGGCGGGTGCCGGGTCGGGCAAGACCTCGGTGCTGACCCGCCGAATCGCCTACCTGCTGGCGGCGCGCGACGTCACGCCCGGGCAGATCCTGGCCATCACCTTCACCAACAAGGCCGCCGCCGAGATGCGCGAGCGGGTGATCGACCTCGTCGGCCCGCGGGCGGCCTACATGTGGGTGTCGACCTTCCACTCGACGTGCGTTCGCATCCTGCGGGCACAGTCGGGGCTGCTGGAGTCGATGAACTCCAATTTCTCCATCTACGACGCGGACGACTCGAAGCGGTTGCTGGGCATGATCATCCGCGACCTCGATCTGGACCCGAAGAAGTTCAGTCCGCGCGGCGTCTCGGTGGCCATCTCGAACTTCAAGAACGAGCTGATCTCGCCCGACGAGGCGGCGGCCGCGGTGAACGAGGACGACCTCGCCGCGGCGACTATCGCCCGCATCTTCGCGGAGTACCAGCGCCGGCTGCGGGCGGCGAATGCGTTCGACTTCGACGATCTCATCGGCGAGACCGTCGCGCTGCTGCAGCGGCACCCGCAGGTGGCCGAATACTACCGGCGCCGGTTCCGCCACGTCCTCGTCGACGAGTACCAGGACACCAACCACGCCCAGTACGTACTCATCCGCGAACTGGTGGGCGAGCAGACCACGGCGAGCGGACTCGAACCGTCGGAGCTGTGCGTCGTGGGTGACGCCGACCAGTCGATCTACGCCTTCCGCGGTGCCACGATCCGCAACATCGAAGAGTTCGAGCGCGACTTCACCAACGCCGAAACCGTTCTGCTCGAACAGAACTACCGCTCGACGCAGACCATCCTGTCGGCCGCGAACGCGGTCATCGCGCGCAACACCAACCGCCGCGAGAAGAAGCTGTGGACCGACTCCGGCGACGGCGAACTCATCGTCGGCTACGTCGCCGACTCCGATCGCGAGGAGTCGACGTTCATCGCCAAGGAGATCGAGGAACTCACCGACTACTCGATCGGCGGCAGTTCGAGCCACAAGTATTCCGACATCGCGGTCTTCTACCGCACCAACACCGGCTCACGTGCGATCGAGGAGGTGTTCGTCCGCCACGGCATCCCGTACAAGGTGGTCGGCGGCACCAAGTTCTATGAGCGCAAGGAAGTCCGGGACGTGGTCGCATACCTGAGGGTGATCGCCAACCCGGATGACTCGGTGAGCCTGCGGCGCATTCTCAACACCCCCCGTCGCGGCATCGGCGATCGCGCCGAGGCCTGTGTCGCCGTGCATTCGGAGAACACCGGACGGAGCTTCTACGAGTCGCTGATCGACGCCTCCGAGGGCAAGGTCGCATTGCTGAACACGCGCGCGGTCAAGCAGATCGGTGGCTTCGTCGAACTCATCGAGGGTCTGCGCGCCGACTTCCTCACACATTTCGGTGACTCCGACACCGAGGACGCCGACACCGCCTTCCTCGACGCCACCGAGGAGTCCGCCGACATCGGTGAACTCGTCGACGCCATCGTCGAACGAACCGGTTACCGTGCCGAGCTGGAGGCGTCGAACGATCCCCAGGACGGCGCACGGCTCGACAACATCAACGAACTCGTAGCCGTCGCACGCGAATTCAGTGCCGACGCCGCCCAGATCGACCTGGAGGCCGACGAGGATCCGTCCATCGAGAGAGATCGCGAGGGCGAGCCGGAACCCGGTTCTCTCGCAGCGTTCCTCGAACGTGTCTCGCTGGTCGCCGACGCCGACCAGGTGCCCGACGAGGGTGACGGCGTCGTCACGATGATGACGCTGCACACCGCGAAGGGTCTCGAGTTCCCGGTCGTGTTCGTGACCGGTTGGGAGGACGGGCATTTCCCGCACATGCGCGCTCTCGGCGATCCGGCCGAACTGAGTGAGGAGCGTCGTCTCGCCTACGTCGGCATCACGCGTGCCAAGCAGCGTCTGTATCTGACCAGGTCGGTGACCCGCGCATCGTGGGGGCAGCCGGTATCGAATCCGGAATCCCGTTTCCTGCAAGAGATCCCGCAGCATCTGATCGACTGGCGACGCACCGAGCCGCGTCGTTCGGCGCGTGGCTTCGGTGGGTCGTCGGGCGGGGTGTTCGGTCGCGATGGCTCGTTCTCGGGCTCGGGTTCGGGTGGTTCGTCGTTCGGTCGCGGCCGGTCGTCGTACTCCTCCGACCCCGCGCGCGGACGGAACAAGCAGGTGCACTTCGACATCGGCGATCGGCACAACCATCCCAAGTACGGCATGGGCAAGGTCGTGGCCAAGGAGGGGAGTGGCGCCACCGAACGCGTCACCATCGACTACGGCGGCAGCGCCGGACGCGTCACCCTGCTGACCGCGGGCGGAATCCCGGGGGAGAAGCTCTAGGAAGTAGTGCGGCGCCCTTCGAGGCTCGTCGCTTACGCTCCTCGCACCTCAGGGAGCGAGAATGGGCGTGCGCTATCGCTACTGAGGGAGCGAGAATGGGCGTGCGCTATCGCTACTGAGGGAGCGAGAATGGGCGTGCGCTATCGCTACTCGGGGAGCGAGAGTGGGAGTGCGCTATCGCTACTGAGGGAGCGTGAACGGGCGTGCGCTATCGCTACTTAGGGAGCGAGAATGGCGTGCCGCCTCAGACGGGTCGCTGTCGGAGAAAACTAGCCGGTGTAGGCGGAGAGCTTGACGCCCTTCGCGGCGAGCCACGGCATCGGGTCGATCTTGGTGTTGCCGTTCTTCCACACCTCGAAGTGGAGGTGCGGGCCGAACGAGAAGCCCTCGTTGCCGACGAGCGCGATGACATCGCCCGCGGTGACGTGCTGGCCTTCGCTGACGAGGACGCCCGACGAGGACATGTGGCCGTACATGGTGACCGTGCCGTCGTCGGCGCGGATCTGGACCCAGTGGCCGTATCCGGAGGCAGGTTCGGCCTTGATGACGACGCCGTCGGTCGCCGCGTGGATGGGCGTCCCGAGCGGGGCGGCCATGTCGATGCCGCCGTGCATGGTGCCCCAGCGCATCGCGAAGGCGGAGGTGAAGTCGTACTTGCCGAGCGGGATCGGTGAGGCGAAGAGCGGGCGACGGGCCAGGGCCTCGCGCTGCGCCTCGTCGGCGGCCATCTTGGCGCCGACGCCGAGCTGACCGGTGAAGACGTTCATCTGGTCGGTCACCGGCGATGCCGTGGCGACTCCCGGACCGAGGTCGACGGGGGCGGCGGCGTCGTTGACCGCTGCTGCGTTCACCGGTGCCGTGGCGGGCGCGTCCTCGGTGGCACCGACCTGAGAGACGGCGGCGACGGCTGCGCCCGCTGCCATGGCGATCAGAGCGGCGCGACCGCCCTTGAGGGCGTTCGGCGGTGCCGCGATGCGATGCTTGCCGCCACGACGGACGCGCTGGCCGGCCGGGTTCGTGCGGAACGGGCGGAGTGCGGAGTCCGTGTCGGACTCGTCATCGATGAGGATGTCCAGCTCGGCGCCATCGACGTCGAACGGCTCGTCGTGCTCGTACTGATCGAACTCGTGCTCGGGGATCAGGATGTCCTGAGTGATCTCCGAGTGGGTCGGGCGGTAGTAGCCCTTCCAGGACGAGGGCGTCCAGGTGGTCTCCTCGGACGCTGTCCGGGTGGCGGAGGAAGACGAGTCGGAGGTGTCGTAACCGAAGTCGTAGTCGCTGAGGTCGTAGTCCGTCTCGTCGTCGACGATGGGGATGATGGTGGTCATCTCTTCTGCTCTGATGTCCTCGACCAACCCGCCCGATCGGACGCGGCTCGATCCGCGTGAGACTCCGGGTCCCGCCAAATCGTCCACCTCATCTCTTCGCTGCCGCGGATCCGAAATCATCGTCCGTAATCCTTTTGTGACCAATCTCCGAAGCCGACGGTAACGAAATGATTGCGGCAAGTCCAACCCTAGAAAGCCGCTAATCGGAAATTTGTGAGCTGAGTCACAAGACTTTTCCAACTTCGTCAGATCGTCGAATCGCTGGTTTGCCGACCTGTATGAGGCGGCTCGCCGGCGTCGTCGCCGCGATCGATTCAACACCTTGTGCGAGAGACGCGCCTCGTCGGGTCTGGAGGACGGCAAATGTGCCAGGTGAGACGTATCGCGACGTACCCGAGAGTAAGTTCGGACCGAGCGAGTGATCTGTCGCACAAGGGCAGGGTGCGCGCGAAAGGGCGATCCAGTACGGGTTTAAAGTCCGATATGGCCCGCGTTACACCCTTAAGCGGGCAAATCTACGAGATGGTGAGCTGAATGGATCTCTTCGAATACCAGGCGAAGGAACTGTTCGCCAAGCACGGGGTTCCCACCACACCCGGTCGGGTGACCGATGATGCCGCCGACGCGCGGGCGATCGCCGAGGAAATCGGCAAGCCTGTGATGATCAAGGCGCAGGTCAAGACCGGCGGACGTGGCAAGGCCGGCGGCGTGAAGTACGCCGCGACCCCGGACGACGCGCAGTCCCACGCCTCCAACATCCTTGGTCTCGACATCAAGGGTCACATCGTCAAGAAGTTGCTGGTCGCCGAGGCCAGTGACATCGCGGAGGAGTACTACATCTCTTTCCTCCTCGATCGTGCCAACCGCACCTACCTGGCCATGTGCTCGGTCGAGGGCGGCATGGAGATCGAAGAGGTCGCCGCAACCAAGCCCGAGCGCCTCGCCAAGGTCGCCGTCGACGCCGTGAAGGGTGTCGACCTGGAGACCGCCCGTTCCATCGCCGAGCAGGGCCACCTGCCTGCCGAGGTCCTCGACGCAGCCGCGGTCACCATCGCGAAGCTGTGGGAGGTCTTCGTCAAGGAAGACGCTCTCCTCGTCGAGGTCAACCCCCTCGTCCGCACCCCTGACGATCAGATCCTGGCCCTCGACGGCAAGGTCACCCTCGACGCCAACGCCGACTTCCGTCAGCCCGGCCACGAGGAGTTCGAGGACCGCGACGCCACCGATCCCCTGGAGCTCAAGGCCAAGGAGAACGACCTCAACTACGTCAAGCTCGACGGTGAGGTCGGCATCATCGGCAACGGTGCGGGTCTGGTCATGTCGACCCTCGACGTCGTCGCCTACGCCGGTGAGAAGCACAACGGTGTGAAGCCGGCCAACTTCCTCGACATCGGTGGCGGTGCCTCCGCAGAGGTCATGGCTGCCGGCCTGGACGTCATTCTCAACGACGAGCAGGTCAAGAGCGTCTTCGTGAACGTCTTCGGCGGCATCACCGCCTGCGACGCGGTCGCCAACGGCATCGTCGGAGCTCTCGAGAAGCTGGGTTCGGAGGCCAACAAGCCTCTCGTCGTCCGCCTCGACGGCAACAAGGTCGACGAGGGCCGCAAGATCCTGGCCGATGCGAACCACCCGCTGGTCACGCTCGCCGAAACCATGGACTCGGGCGCCGACAAGGCCGCCGAGCTGGCGAGCAAGTAAGGGAGCCCGGAAAATGTCGATCTTTCTGAACAAAGACAACAAGGTCATCGTCCAGGGCATCACCGGCGGTGAGGGCACCAAGCACACCGCTCTGATGCTCAAGGCCGGCACCAACGTCGTCGGCGGCGTCAACGCGCGCAAGGCCGGCACCACGGTGTCGCACGTCGACGCCGACGGCAACAACATCGAACTGCCGGTGTTCGCCTCCGTCGAAGAGGCCATCAAGGAGACCGGGGCCGACACCTCGATCGCCTTCGTGCCGCCGAAGTTCTCCAAGGACGCCATCATCGAGGCGATCGACGCGGAGATCCCGCTGCTGGTCGTCATCACCGAGGGCATCCCGGTGCAGGACACCGCCTACGCGTGGGCCTACAACCTGGAGAAGGGCGCCAAGACCCGCATCATCGGCCCGAACTGTCCCGGCATCATCACTCCGGGTGAGGCACTGGTCGGCATCACGCCGAACAACATCACCGGCAAGGGACCGATCGGTCTGGTCTCCAAGTCGGGCACGCTGACCTACCAGATGATGTACGAGCTGCGCGACCTCGGCTTCTCCACCGCCATCGGTATCGGCGGCGACCCGGTCATCGGCACCACCCACATCGACGCCATCGAGGCGTTCGAGAAGGATCCCGAGACCAAGCTGATCGTGATGATCGGCGAGATCGGTGGCGACGCCGAAGAGCGTGCCGCCGACTACATCAAGGCCAACGTCTCCAAGCCGGTCGTCGGCTACGTCGCGGGCTTCACCGCGCCGGAGGGCAAGACCATGGGTCACGCCGGTGCGATCGTGTCCGGTAGCTCCGGCACCGCACAGGCGAAGAAGGAGGCCCTCGAGGCCGCGGGCGTGAAGGTCGGCAAGACGCCGTCCGAGACCGCCGCGCTGGCACGGGAGCTCTACGAGGCCCTGTAAGTCGTCTCGACACGAAGAACCCGAGCGGGAGTCATCCCCGCTCGGGTTTTTTCGTGCGCTCAGATCGGGTTACTACTCGCAGGCGACGCCGTCGCCGTCGCGGTCGAGCTTGGCGCGGTAGCCGGGCTGTCCGGCGTAGAGCGGGGCGGCCCCCGCCGCTCGTGCCGCCGAGCAGTTCGCGTAGTACGTCGAGGGCGCGTCGGGGGTGGGTGCCTCGGGGGCGTAAAGCCGCGGCGGTGTGTAGGTCGCCTCGGGGAGAGGGGTCGCAATGGAGGTGCGCGTCTCGGTGCGTTCGGTGGTGGCCGGCGCCGGAACGGTTGCCCCGCAGCCGACCAGCACGCGGGTGATCGCGTCCTTCTCGGCCTGGGTCACCCAGAGCCGGTAGGCGACCTTCACCTCGACCTGGCGGGCCACGTAGGTACACCGGTAGCCCTTCTCGGGCGGCAGCCAGGTGGCGGCGTCGCCGTCCCCCTTCTTCTGGTTCGTCGGACCGTCGACGGCCTGTAGGTTGCGTGGATCGTTGGCGAAGTCGGCGCGCTGCTGCGGGGAGAGTTGCTGCGCACCTTTCTGCCACGCGTCGGAGAGCGCGACGACGTGATCGATCTGAACTGCCGAGGACGTGTCCTGGCCGCGGACGAACCGGATCGTCGTGCCGGTGTACGGGTCATCGAGCGTGCCCGACAGGACGGCACATCCGTTGGACCCCGGCTTGAGTGTGATGTCGGTCAGGTCGCGGCGCAGGATGTCGTTGCGGGTGTCGCAACCATTGTGTCCGCCGTCGACGGTGACGTCATCGGACCAGGCCTGCCCGAACAGGTCGCGGTCGTACCCGGTCTTGGGTGCGCGTCCCTTGACGGCCAGGGTGTTCAGCGTCTCGAGGGCGTTGTCCGCGGCCGGTACCGAGGCCACGGTGATCACGGGCGAGGGGGTCGGCAGGGGCTCCTCGGTGGTCGCGACGGCCGAGGTCGTCTCGGGCGTCGGTGGTGTCGCGGCCACCGGTTCGGTGAGCCCGCAGCCGGCGGCGGCGAGTGCGAAGGCCGCGACGGGGCCGGCCGCGATCAGCCATCGAGCCTGCGGTGTCGAGCGTGGGACGGATTCGGGCATCGTCGAACAAACCTCTCATAGGACCACTCATCATCATGACGCGCACTTGTCTCGACGGGCCTCGAGCTCCATATCGATTGTGGAACGGCGCCGTTACACGACCCGCGACGTGACACGATTGCGACGGTCCGCGCCGATCCCCGCGTGCGATAATTCGGCGGTGAACCCAGAGCCGCGGGGCGGTGCGACATCCCAATTGATGAGGGAGTCGCTGCATTTCGCCGGCGTCGTCGTCGACGTCGCCGAGCGTCTGCCCGTCGCGGGCGGAGTCATCGGTGCGGTACGCACCAGGGCGCAGCAGTTCGTCGGCGACACCAGCGTGTGGGTCGCCACGACGACGCGGACGATTCTCGGTGCGGTGATCCGCGAGGTCGTCGGGGTCCTCACCGAGGAGGTCGACCTGACCGATCTCGTGTTGCGCAACGTCGACCTGCGCCGGCTCATCGCCGAGGTCCTCGCGGTCATCGATCTCGACGCGGTGATCGAGACCGTCGACCTCGATCGTGCTGTCGCGCAGGTGGATCTGATGAAGGCCATCGATCTGGTGGACCTCGACGAGGTGATCGGGAAGGTCGACCTCGACTCCGTGGCCGCCAAACTCGACATCGACGCCGTCCTCGACCGCGTCGATCTCGTCGGACTGGCCGAGGAGATCATCGACGGTGTCGATCTCCCCGACATCATCCGGGAGGCCAGCACGTCGGTCACCGCCGATGTGATGACCGACGTCCGGAGCACCAGCGAACGCGCCGACGACGCGGTCGCCAACGCGGTCAACCGATTCCTGCGCCGGCGCGCCGCCGAGACCGTGGACGAACACGTACACGGACGGGACGGTGGGGGCGGATGACGGCCGAACCCACACCGGACCACCCGGTGGTGCATCGTGCGCACGCCGTGCAGGACCGGGACAAGAACGCCGGGATCGTGAGTCGCGGTATCGCGGCCTTCCTCGACCTGCTCGTGGTCTGGACGATCCTGGGTGCGTGCTACATGGGTCTCGCGCTGATGAAGTTCGTCATCTCAGTCAGCGAGTTCGACTTCCCCGAGGTCAATCTGTTCTTCACCACAACGGGTTTCGTGGTCACCTCGGTGCTGTATCTGGCCACGTGCTGGGAGGTGTCCGGCCGCACGCTGGGCTCGGTCGTGATGGGCTTGCGGGTGGTCAACGGCAAGGGTGTGCGCGTCCGGCCCTCGGTCGCGGTGCTGCGGGCGCTGCTGTGCACGTTCTTCGCCATCGGTCTGGCGTGGGTGATCGTCGACCGTCGGCGTCGCTCGGTCGCCGACATCGTCTTCCGCACCCGGGTCATCTACTCTCGCTGACCGCTTTCAGCTGTGCCAGGCCCTTCTCGAAGTCCTTGCCGAGCATCTTGTCGAAGAAGCCGAACAGGCCGCCGACGCGGCTGAACAGGGTCTGCTTGCCGACCATCACCCAGGTGACCCGGGTGGCCTCGCCCTGGGGGACGAGTTCGAAGGTGACGGTGTTGGTGGCCTTCATCGGCTTCTCGAAGTCGAGTCGGACCTCGACCTCGCGCGGTGCGTCGACGCGGGTGATCTCCATGGCGCCGCGCCCGGCCTTCTTGTTGCCGGACCACGCATACTCCGCGCCGACACCGGACTCCGCGCCGGAGTATTCGCGATGCAGGTCGGGATCGACCCCCTCCCACGGGGACCAGTGGACCCACTGCCGAAAGTCGATCAGGTACGGCAGGATCGCGGCAGGCTGGGCGTCGACGACGGTCGAACGGGTGAAGGTGAAGGTGTCGGCCATGATGTCTCCTGAGAGCGAGGTCGGGTTGTCGAGAAGTATGACACCGGCGGTGAGCGGAATTCATCGCTTCTCTCCCGGGGCGTGATGCACGAGCGGGATACGGTGTGAGGCATGGGTGAACGGGCACGGCTGTCGGCCGTGGACTTGCGGGACATGATCGTCGACGACGGGTCGTGGGAGTCGTTGGACACCTCGATCGTCCGTCCGGCGGTCACCTCCGACGGCGACGACCGTGCCTATGCCGCCGACCTCGCGCGGGCCCGCGAGCGCAGCGGTTCCGACGAATCTGTGATCACGGGGACCGGGCTGATCGGCGGCCGTCGTGCGGCGATCGTCCTCAGCGAGTTCGGTTTTCTCGGTGGGTCCATCGGCCGCGACGCCGGATCACGCATCGTCGACGCGGTCGGCCGGGCCACCCGTGAAGGGCTGCCTCTGATCGCGTTGCCCGCATCGGGCGGCACCCGCATGCAGGAGGGGACCGCGGCGTTCCTCCAGATGGTCGCGATCACCGGGGCCGTCACCGCGCACAAGGCGGCCGGGCTCCCCTACCTCGTCTACCTGCGGCATCCCACGACCGGTGGGGTTTTCGCCTCCTGGGGGTCCCTCGGCCACGTCACCTGGGCGCAACCCGGTGCCCTCGTCGGGTTTCTCGGGCCCCGCGTCTACGAGGGGCTCTACGGCGAACCGTTCCCCGATGGTGTGCAGACGGCCGAGAACCTCGTCCGCACAACGGTCGTCGACGATGTGGTGGAGCCGGAGGCCCTGGCCGGACGTCTGTCGTCGGTGCTGCGGCTGCTGGCGCTGCATGAGAGCCCGAAGCAGTCGAACACGGTTGATGCGCCGCGCCCGACCCCGGGCCAGGTCGTCGATGCCGAAGACGCCTGGGCGAGTGTCCTCGCCACCCGTGAGCCGAGGCGGGCGGGACTCATCGAGTTCCTTGCCCGGGGTGACTCGGCGGCGCTCTCCGATGCGGGTCCACTTCGCTTCGCGCTGAGCAGTTTCGGTGGCCACGTGGCGCTGGTCGTCGGCTACGACCGGCTGTCCCAGGAGAACGGTGAACTGCCCGGTCCCCGACATCTACGGGAGGCGCGTCGGGCGATCATGGCCGCCGGAGACCTCTCGATCCCGATCGTCACCATCATCGACACGCCAGGTGCGGAACTGTCGGTGGTCGCCGAGGAGGGTGGGCTGGCCGCCCAGATCGCGCGCTGCACAGTCGAATTGATCAAGGTTCCGGTACCGACTGTCTCGGTGATGCTCGGCCAGGGCGCCGGCGGAGCGGCACTGGCGCTGTTTCCGGCGGATTTGCGCGTCGCACGTGCCGACGCGTGGCTGTCGCCGTTACCACCGGAAGGAGCCAGCCTGATCGTCCATCGCGACCTCGATCATGCCGACGAGATGGCCGCGCGCCAGGGCATTCTCGCCGGACGGCTCGCAGCGCAGGGGATGGTCGACGTCATCGTCGACGCCGACTCCGATGCGGACGCGCTGGTCGGGATCCGCGAGGCGATCGGCCGGTATCTGGCGAGTTCGCCGACGCCGGATCCACGAGCGCGCACCCGGGTACCCGCGGCGGACGCGCGATGACCAGGCGCATCGTCGCAGTCGGAGCGGTACTCACCGACGACGAGGGTCGGGTCCTGCTCATAAAGCGGCGGAACCCGCCGCAGGCCGGGAAGTGGACGATCCCGGGCGGGAAGGTCGAGCCAGGCGAGTCGATCGAAGCCGCCGTCGTCCGGGAGATGGTGGAGGAAACCGGCTTTCGCGTCGAAGTGGGGGAGCTGCTGTGGACCGTCGACATCCCCGGGCCCGACGACGTGGTGTTCGAAGTCCATGACTTCGCCGCGCGGATCGTCTCCGGGACACTGTGTGCCGGCGACGACGCCGCTGACGCCGGATGGTTCACCGCCGACGAGCTGGCCGAGTTGCCGGTGACGCGGGGACTGATCACACACCTCCGCAAGCACGGGGTGCTGGGGTAGGGAACGTTGCACAGCTGTGGACTGAACCAACGGCCTCAATTCCCTCGGAGGTAATCTTCATGGCCTCGGATGTGGTGAGGGGGAGACTTGTCTGTTGAAGTGAATCCGGACAGCCTGAGGGCGGCATCCGGAACGTTGGCTCAGCTGTCTGCGGATATCGACTCGGCTCCGTTCCTCGGTGCTGCCGAGGTCTCAGCCCAGTTGCCTGGGAGCAGCGTTGGGGGTGCTCTCGGTGAGTCGAATGTGGCGAGTACGCGTGCCAAGCGGGTCATCAAAGCGAGGTACGACCAATGTGCAGGCCTTCTGTCCTTGTCGGCGGAGACGTATGTCGACTCTGATGCGGAAGCGGCCGTGCGCATCGCGGGCGTACCCGATATCAACCCCGGCGGTAGACGGTAGCTGTCTATGGTCACACCGGGCGAGGTGCTGGGTTGGAAGATCGACGGCATGCGAGACGTGTCCACTCGAGCCGCGGAGATTGCCGACGCGTTGGTCGGAACGTCGAAAACCATGCGAGACACCATTTATGAGCTGGCCTGGAGAGGGGATGCGCGGACAGCGGCCGAAGACAGGGCCGAACGTGAGCGGGAGCAGATAGCTGAGGTGGCGGCTGCTTACGACGCTCTTTCCTCCACGACCGCAGGCACGCTCGCGGCGATGTCGCATCCGATATCGGAGATCAGATCTATCATTCAGAATTACGTCGTTCCCCCGGTGGCCCTGTCCGATTCGTGGGTGGTGGACGGTGTCGATGACTGGAACTCCGAAGCAGGACATCAGCTGAGTCGATTGGGGGGTTTGGTTTCGACGCTCGGCGATGCCGACGAGACCTGGGGGGCCAGAATTGCCGAGGCGAACCAGACCCTCTCGACGATGGCACCGGAAGAAACACTCGCATCTGCTCTTGCGGTGATCGAAGATTCGAATCGTCAGAGCTCCCGCGCGGACCCCGATCGGTTACGCGCGTCTGCGGCAGCATTCGAACGGATATTTGGGCGCGACCCTTCGAGTTCGGTCGACTGGAAGACCGCAGAAGCACTGAATCCGCGAAGTTTCGATCCCAAGTATCAGGGTGTCGGACCTGCAATCAAAGTGGCGCGCATCGAGCCGGTCCCGGGGCAGGGCGTCGTCCGCGCGGCTTTCTACATACCTGCAGCCGAAGTGTTCAACGTTCCGGTCTACGACCTCGGTGACAATCGAGCAGAGGACCCGGACTTCGATCCGGAACACGCACGGGTGGTCACGTACGTGGACTATGAGAACGGCCTGATCATCACACGCCAGAATCCTTCGGTGGATACCACCGGAGAGGTTCGGGTCGGTGAACCCGACGTCATCGCGCAGCAGCGCCCCGACGGTTCGGTCATGATCCAATACGATGCTGTGAATCCATTCGCGCCGCCAGGTTCCTCGATCACGGGACACACGGTCAACGGCACCATCGTCCTCCAGCCGACGAGCGGCAACCCCGGGACGTCTCGGATCATTGCGGGTGGCGAGATCACCGATTATCCGTCAGTGGAGATCTACCAAGACAATTCGGCCGGAAAGTGCCGACCGGTTCTGATCGATGCGGCCGACTCCGGCGGTCCGGCGGGCCCGTTGCTCAACTTGCCGGGATTTCACGAAGTCGGCGGGGGGGAAAGCCATGATGGAGCCCTTCAAAGCCGACTTCGACGACCCGGACTGGGAACGGAACAGACCGACGGATCTCGGGGACCCGGACGATCCGCCCACAGTGGTCGTGGTGCGATAGTGTCACGGCCGATGAAACTCTCCGGACTCCTGGCAGATCCCCGGTTCTGGCAGACTGCGACCCTGGCCACGCCCGTCTCGATGGCCGCGTCGATCTTCGTCTTCGTGGCGTTCGCAGGCGTCGCCGATCTTGTTGACTCGTCGTCGGATGCGTCCTCAGGCTGGATGTTCGGTATCGCGGTCGGTGCTCTGATCGTGATTGCCTGCCTGCTGGGATTACGCCGGACTCCCCGGAGTTCTGGAGCCGCTTGCGGTGTGGCGGTCGCAGGACTTCTCGTGGGATACGTGGGGCTGGTGGCCGGGTGACGGCCGCGCAGTCGAAGTATCGCCGTGACGACTGGTTCGGACCGGAGTCATTCGGTGCGGTGGTGATCGGCCTGTTCCTGATGTCCTTGCCCTACACCGGATTGGCCCCGCGGGAAGCGGTGTGGTTGATCGTCACGCCACCACTCGCGGGTATAGCCCTCGTCGCGCTGAGCGCGACGCCGGTTCGAGGTACGCGTACCGTCCGACGCGTCGGAACAGGCCTCCTCGCGGCGGGTGCCGGAGCCATCATCTCGATACCCGCCCTTGTGGCCGGGGCTGCGCTGGGATCGGCCATCGCGTGAACAGCGATGCGCACCGGATGACGGTGTGGGTGAACACGGCCGGTGGTGCCCGTTGCCCATCGTGTGGAAGATGGGGGACATGACCGAACTCCTGCCCCTGGATCCCGACCAGCTGCTCACGACGACGCGCTCGGTGCGCAAACGCCTCGACTACAACCGCCCCGTCCCCCTCGACGTGGTCAAGGAGGCGCTCGAGGTCGCATTGCAGGCGCCGACCGGGAGCAACAGCCAGACCTGGCACTGGATCGTGCTGACCGACCCTGAGCTCAAGCAGAAGGTCGCCGACTACTACGCGCAGTCCTTCTCCCACTACTACGCCGCCCAGCAGCCGCGCGACGAGACCGGCAAGCGGGTCGCGTCGAGCGCGCAATACCTCGCCGACACGATGGGTCAGGTTCCGGTGCTGGTCATGGGTGCCATCTACACCGGCGGTGACCTGCCCGAGGGCAACCAGGCCGGCGTCTGGGGCTCGCTGCTGCCCGGCGCCTGGAGCCTGCAGCTCGCCCTGCGCGCCCGCGGCCTGGGCTCGGCGTGGACCACGCTGCACCTCGCCCACGAGAAGGAGATCGCCGAATTGCTCGGCATCCCGGCGGGCATCCACCAGGGCGTCCTGCTGCCGGTGGCCTACTACACGGGCACCGACTTCAAGCCGGCTCCGCGCAAGCCCCTCGACTCGGTGCTTCACATCGACGGCTGGTGAGTAGAGTGCGGATCACCATGTCCGCAACGAGTGACACACCTCCGGTCGAGGCGGGGGTCGTCCCCCGCCCGCCGACGCGTCGCACCCAGGCCAAGGCGGCCCGCCGCGCCGAGCTGCTCACCGCGGCGGCCCGGCAGATGGCCGAACGCGGATTCGCCGGGGTGCGTCTAGAGGACATCGGGCGCGCGGTCGGGGTGAGCGGGCCCGCCATGTACCGGCACTTCTCGTCCAAGACCGAACTACTGGACGAGATGCTCGTCGACATCAGTCAACGGCTGCACGACGGCGGCGCCGAGGTCGTCGACCGCGGTGGACCGCCGTCCCAGACGTTGTTGGCGCTCATCGGTTTTCACATCGACGTGCTCGTCACGAAACCCGATCTGATCGTGGTCCAGGACCGGGACCTGTCGTCGACGACACCCGAGGCCAATCACCGGGTCCGACTGCTGCAGCGGCGATATGTCGAACGCTGGGTCGACGTCGTGATCGCCGTCTACGAGGGGGAGGGCCGCACCATGGACCGGGCCGAGGCCCGCGTCCGCGTGCACGCGACGTTCGGCCTGCTGAACTCCTCACCGCGGTTGCCCGACTACGACGAGACGCAACTGCAGCGTCTGCTCACGGCGATGGCCTTGGCCGCGCTCGGCTGCCGGGTCTGATCAGCGGAGCTCGCGGCGCAACACCTTGCCGGTCGCGCTGCGCGGGAGGGCGCCGACGATCTCGATCTCGCGCGGATACTTGTACGCCGCCATCCGTTTGCGGCAGAACTCGATGAGTTCGGTCGCGCTGACCTCCGCGCCCGGTTGCAGGGCGACGTAGGCACGCGTCGACTCGCCACGGTAGTCGTCGGGGATCCCGACCACCGCCGTCTCGCGTACCGCCGGGTGTGATTGCAGCACCTGTTCGATCTCGAACGGCCAGATCTTGTACCCGGACGCGTTGATCAGGTCGTTGCTGCGGTCGATGACGTAGAACCAGCCGTCGGCGTCCATGAATCCCACGTCGCCGGTGCGCATCTCGCCGTTCATCAGTGCCGAGCCGCCATCGTCGACCTGGCCCCAGTAGCCGGCGGCGATCTGCGGTCCGGCCGTGACGATCTCACCGAACGTCCCCGGTGGCACCGGGTCCCCGTTCTCGTCGACGACCCGGGCCGTCGTGTCGAAGATCGGCAGACCCACCGAGAGAGCACCGGTTTCGGGGTCGACCGGCGCGAGGACACCGGGCGGGACCATGTGTGTCGGCGACGTCGACTCGGTCTGGCCGTACACGTTGTGGATCATCCCGCCGAGACGTTCGGCGACCCGATCGGCGACCTCGGGTGGTACCGGTGCGCCACCCGAATAACGGAGGCGGAGTGAGCTGAACGCGTCGGGCGACGCGTCGGGGTGATCGGCGAGCGCGATGTACGCGGTGATCGCGGCGACGGAGAAGGCCGGACGCCAGACGCGCACGGCGTCGAGGACCAGACCGGCGTCGAAACGGTGGGTGAGGATGACTGGCGATCGCAGGGACAGCGCCAGCATCACCGAGCCCACCAGCCCGGTGACGTGGAAGACCGGCGACATGCACAGGATCGGTTCGCCGGACTCCAGACCGGTCCAGTCGCGATATGCCTGCGCGCTGAACGCGAGATTGCGGTGCATCAGCTTGGCGCCCTTGGGCGGACCGGTGGTGCCCGACGTCGGAGCCAGTACGGCGACGTCGTCCGGTGCGGGCACGTGCCGACTCACCTCGCGCGAACCCGTGGCGATCAGGTCGAGGAGTTCGACGGTCCCGGCGGCGGCCGGTACCCGGGACACCTCGAACACGCGCCGGATATCGTCGTTGCCGGCGAAGTCGAGCGGGGAGACGGTGATGACGAGTCCGATGGACCCGGTCACCGCGATCTCATCGGCCACCTCCGCATGCAGGTTGTCGAGGACGAGCAGCGCGCTCGGCGTGAAATCGTCCAGCGCCCTACGGAACTCGGAACGCTTGTACATCGGACTGATGAGCGCGGCGACGCCACCCGTCTTCCAGGCCGCGAGAAGCCCGAGGACGATCGACGGTCCGTTCTGCACGGCGATGCCCAACCGGTCGCCGGTCGCGAAACCGTGTGCCTGTAGAGCGTGCGCGAGGGCGTCGGATGCGGCGTCGAGGTCGGCCCAGCTGAGGGTCGCGCCGAAGTAGCGGATCGCCGGACCGTCCGGCGCCGCCGCGAGGGCCGCGTCGAACATGTCGAGCGGGGACCCGAATTCGACATCGAGGTGCTCGGACAGTCCGGACGGGTAGTGGGCCAGCCAGGGACGGCTCTCGTAGGCGTTCATGCGTAGGTGCGTTCGGCGTGACGCGCGGGAAGCGACAGGTTGTGGACCACGAGACGAGTCTACGAAAAACAGGCGGCTCCCCATAAGCTGTTCAGCGTGGTCGAACAACCGGTGACCGACAGCGGCGCCGCCGTGCGCGAGTTGCGCAAGCAGGCGGGCGTGACGCTGCGCGGACTGGCGGCCGGTATCGGGGTGAGCGTCGGGACGATGAGTGCCATCGAGAACGGCAAGGTCGGGCTCACCGTCGACCGCCTGCGCGAGATCGCGCAGTGCCTGGACGTGCCCGTCGCCCGTTTCCTCGAGCCACCGGGATCGGCGAACACCGCCCCCGAGGGAGACCCGGCGGACTGGCGTGTGTTCACACCGCTGACGCTCGACCCGGTGCTGGAGTCGGCGATCGACGTCTTCGAGGAACTCGGCTACCACGGCGCGACGATGCGACTGATCGCCGCCGGAGCCGACATCAGCGTCGCCGGGATCTACCACCACTACCCGAGCAAACAGCATCTGCTCGTGGCACTGGTCAACATTGCACACGCTGACCTGGCGCAACGCCTCGACGCCGCCGGTGACGGCGTCGACGCGGTGACGGCCTTCGCGAACATGGTGGAGGCGCTGACCCTGTTCCACGTCGAGCGACGCGCGCTGGCGCTGGTCCTGGCGACCGAGCTGCGCCGCCTCGAGGAACCCAATCGGACGCACCTGCAGGCGTCGATGGCGCAGATCGAGGGGCGCCTCCTCGATACGGCTCGACGCGCCGCCGACCTCGGCTCGTTCCGGTCCGGGGACCTGTCGGTGGCGACCAAGGCCATCGTCACGATGTGCATGGCCGTTCCGACCTGGACCGACGACGCCGACGCGGTGCAGGGCCGTCGTATCGCCCGTCAGTACGCGAGTCTCGCGCTCGACATGGTGGGCTTCCACTCCGGCCACTAGGTGTCCCCAACTCGTCGTCGTGCATGCCGGGAGACACGCCCCGGTGGGTGAATGTTCAGTGTTCCTGAACTCACCGTCTGTACTGGGCTTTCCCTCTCTTCATTGACAAACCCTGAGACATCACGGGTTTCGCCTCTTGACGGCGGTGTGATCGGGTGCGATGCTCGTCACAATGAACTTCCCGAGCGATCGCTCGAAAAGTTCAGTCCGCAACTTTCAGTTCGCGACCCGGAACCCCCGGTTCCGCTCAGGTTCGAATCAAAGGAGATGAGATGACCGAGATCGCCGCGCCGTCCATGGGAGACCTGCTGGGTGCCGACACCCCGTCGAACTGGGGCAAGTGGGGACCCGACGACGAGGTGGGCGCGCTGAACTACCTCGATGCGAGCGAGGTACTGCGCGGTGTCGGGCACATCAAGTCGGGTGAGACCTTCACCCTCCAGATCGAGATGGGCCGCAAGGAGAGCCCCGGCGACCCGCTGTGGCCGGGGCGCGAGGGCATCAACCGCACCAACATCCTCGACGAGTCGTCGTGGGACGGTGAAGGCGCGCCGCAGTTCCCCGGTGGTCTGCACTACGCCGACGACACCGCGAACATCTTCCTGCAGGGCTCCACGCAGTACGACGCCCTCGGTCACGTCTGGTACGACGGCAAGCTCTACAACGGCTACGACGCCCGCAGCACCGTCGACGCGCTGGACAAGGCGTCCGTCCTGCCGATCGCCGAGAAGGGTGTCGTCGGCCGTGGCGTGCTGATCGACATGGCCCGCTACCGCGGCAAGAAGTACCTGGAGAAGGGTGAGACCTTCGACCACAACGACCTCGAAGCCGCCGCGGCCGCACAGGGTGTCACCATCGAGCCGCACGACGTCCTGATCATCCGCACCGGATGGCTGACCTACTGGTACGAGCTGAACAACCCGGAGGAGTTCTACGACGGCTTCTGCGAGCCCGGCCTGACCTACTCCCGTGAGCTGGTGCAGTGGTTCCAGGACAAGGAAATCCCGAACCTGGTCACCGACACCATCGCCAACGAGGTCACCACCGATCCGGAATCCGGTGTGGCACTTCCTCTTCACAACGCCCTCATGCGCAACCTGGGTGTCGTGTTCACTGAGATCGTCTGGCTCGAGGAGCTCGCCGAGGCGTGCGCGGCCGACAACCGCTGGAGCTTCCTCTACGTCGCGGCTCCGCTCAAGGTCGTCAGCGGCACCGGTGCACCGGTGAACCCCGTCGTCATCCGTTGAGCAACAACCTGAGTCATTCGCTGAAAGAGGAACGTCAGACATGAGTGTCTACGACGAGAAGGTGTGGCTGCGCCACTACCGCGAGCAGGATCTCGCGCCGCGGACCATCGAATTCGACACCGCGCTGGAGATGTTCGCGGCCACGGTCGCGCGCAACCCGGAAGCCGACCTGATCCGCTACTTCGACGGATCGATCACGGCCGGTGAGCTCGACGAGCTCACCGACGCGTTCGCCGTCGGCATCCTGGATCTCGGGTTCACTCCGGGCGACCGTGCAGTGGTCTATGCCCAGAACATCCCGCAGTTCGTCATCGCGCAACTCGGCATCTGGAAGGCCGGCGGTATCGCCGTTTCGGCCAACCCGATGTACCGCAGTCGTGAACTCGCCGAGATCCTCGTCGATTCCGGTGCGACCGTGCTGGTCGCGATGCAGCAGCTGTACCGCGACGTCGCGCAGGAAGCATTGCACGACAACGAGACCGCGGTGCGGACCGTGATCACGACCTCGGAGCTGGAGTACCAGAGCGCGAACAGCGGAACCCTGGCCGGGGTCGAGAAGATCGAGTGCCCGGACACGGTGGACCTGGCGTCGATGCTGGCGAAGTACCGCGGTCAGCGGCCGCCGAAGGCCGACCTGACCGGCGACAGCGTTGCGTTCCTGACCTACACGTCTGGAACCACCGGGCCGCCCAAGGGCGCGATGACCACTCATCGCAATGTGGTCTTCAACGCGCAGACCTACCGCGACTGGGTCGGCGTCGATGCCGATGACGTGATCCTCGGTGTGGCACCGCTCTTCCACATCACCGGTCTCATCGCGCACATCGCACTCGCCGAGCTGACCGGTGCGCCGCTGGTCCTGATGTACCGGATGGACCCGGCGGACACCATCGCGACGATCGCGCGGGAGAAGGCGACCTTCACGGTCGGCTCGATCACGGTGTTCATCGCGCTGATGAACGTGCCGGACGTCGACCCGGCGTCGCTCGCGAGCCTGTCGAAGATCTACTCCGGCGGGGCGCCGATCCCGCCGAGCACGATCGCCGAGTTCCAGCAGCGGTTCGGGCACTACATCCACAACGTGTACGGCCTGACCGAAACCACCTCGCCGTCGCATGCGGTTCCGTTCGGGGTCACGGCCCCGGCCGACGAGGAGACCGGCGCCACCTCGGTGGGAGTTCCCGTCTACGACACGATCGTCCGGATCATCGACGAGCAGGGCAACGACCTGCCCGCCGGCGAGGTCGGCGAGCTGGTCACGGCCGGACCGCAGGTGGTCGCGGGCTACTGGAACAAGCCGGAGGCCACCGCCAAGGGCATCCCGAACGGCACACTGCACACCGGCGACGTCGGATACATGGACGCCGAGGGCTGGTTCTACATCGTCGACCGCAAGAAGGACCAGATCAACACCAGCGGTTTCAAGGTGTGGCCGCGCGAGGTCGAAGACGTTCTGTACGAACACCCGTCGGTTCGGGAGGCGGCCGTCATCGGTGTGCCGGACTCCTACCGCGGCGAGACCGTGAAGGCGTTCGTGAGTCTGCGACCCGGCACCGACGCCACGCCGGAGGAGCTGATCGATCACTGCAAGACGCGGATGGCGGCGTACAAGTACCCGCGTCAGGTCGTGGTGATGGCCGACATCCCCAAGACGGCCACCGGCAAGCTGCTGCGTCGCGAACTCCGGACGGTGTCACAGTGATTCGTCCGGATCTGACCGTCCGCACTCCGGCCGAGACCCTCGACCTCCGGCCGTCGGCGAGGGCGCTCGAACTGCGGGATGAACTCATCGCGTTCATGCACTCCGACGTCTTCCCGGCGGAGGAGCGCTATGAACACGAGCGTGGTTTCGCCGGCCCCGACGACCACGACGTCCCGGCGGTCGTCGAAGAGCTGAAGCAGAAGGCGCGGGCGCGTGGGCTGTGGAATCTGTTCCTGCCGTCGGAATCCGGGATCAGCCAGCTCGACTACGCCGGTCTGGCGGAGATCACCGGCTGGAGTCTGCATCTGGCTCCCGAGGCGATCAACGGTCAGGCGCCCGACACCGGCAACATGGAGTTGCTGCACCTGTTCGGCACCGACGAGCAGAAGAAGACGTGGCTCGAGCCGCTCCTCGACGGCACGATCCGGTCGGCGTTCTCGATGACCGAGAAGGACGTCGCGAGTTCCGACGCGACGAACATCGAGACCAGCATCGACCGCGACGGCGACTCCTACGTCATCAACGGCCGGAAGTGGTGGACGAGTGGCGCGGCCGACCCGCGCTGCAAGCTGCTCATCGTGATGGGTAAGACCGATCCCGAGGCCGCAACCCATCGGCAGCAGTCGATGGTGCTGGTCCCGATCGACACCCCGGGAGTCACCGTGGTGCGCGACGTGCCGGTGTTCGGTCGTCACGACCAGCACGGCCACGTCGAGGTCGTGTACGAGAACGTCCGTGTCCCCGTCGAGTACCTGCTCGGTGAGGAAGGCGCCGGATTCGCCATGGCGCAGGCGCGACTCGGGCCGGGTCGCATCCACCACTGCATGCGCGCGCTGGGCGCCGCCGAGCGAGCCCTGCACCACCTGGTCCAGCGGTCGAAGGGGCGCGTCGCCTTCGGTAAGCCGTTGGCCGAGCAGGGTGTCGTCCAACAGCAGATCGCCGAGTCGCGCATCGCGATCGACCAGGCGCGCCTGCTGTGCCAGCTGGCCGCCAAGACGATCGACGAACTCGGAAACAAGGCTGCCGCACCGTATGTCTCGGCAGCCAAGGTGTCGGTGCCGCGGGTGGCGCTCGAGGTCATCGACCGTGCGATCCAGGTCCACGGTGGCGCGGGTGTCAGCGACGACGTGCCACTGGCCGCGATGTACGGATGGCACCGCGCGATGCGCATCTTCGACGGTCCCGACGAGGTGCATCTCCGCACGATCGCCAAGTCGGAACTGCGACGCTGACCGTTCCCGCGTAGCCGTTTCCTTCTCGCAGCGACTGTTTCCTTCCCGCCTATTGGATCTGACAGGCGGGAGGGAAGCGGTCGCGCGGGAACGGGCGATGTAGATCCGCCTGTCGGGTGAAGCTGTCGACGCCATCGTGCGTGGAATAATCGCTATCGAGAAGCGCTCACCCGCAACGTTTTCCGAGGGCGATCGTGCCGACTACGAAACCGAACTCCTCACCCAAGCCCTGTCCGGTGCCACACCTGCGGAGATCCAAAAACACGCGCAAACGATCGGCAACACTATCGCCGACGAGAAGGGCGGCATCCCCGCCTGCGACGACCGAGCCTCGGACACCCTGTCGCACCACCTGACTGACGACAGTCGCGTCGAGATCCACGCCAACGTGACCCAGGCCGTGGGTGAGAAGTTCATCGCCATGATCGACGAACGCTCCACCCCGCGACCCGAACCCGACGGCAGCGAGGACCGATGATCGCCAGGCCAGCGTCGTTCCGACGCCCTCGACACCATCGGAACACCCAGAACCCAGACACTGCTCACCATTCCTGCCGACGGCAGCAATCCCGCGTTCCTGCCCTGGACCGGGTCGACAACCCAGGCGACCGCGAAACGACTGTCGTGCGACGGAACTCTGACCGAGATCATCATCGACGGCGAGACCGTGCCCCTGGCCATGGGCCGCGAACGACGACTGTTCCCCGCCCACCTGCGTAAGGCGATCATCGTCCGCGACGTGTCATTTGCCACCGTGAAGGGACCACCTGGGCTGATTGTTTGCCATAGGGATGGGACCACCTGGATTGCCAGTTATGGGACCACCGGCGCGTCGCGCTGGTGGTCCTTCATTTTGTCCGTTGACTCGGCCGTGACGATGTTCACGGAAGGGGCCGACGGCATGGGCTACCGGGAGGTTGCAGTGGAAGAGATCAGAGAAGTCCTGCGGTTGTGGTTGGGCCTTGCGGTGGGGTTACCGGCGCCGGGTCTGCGCACGATCGCCGCGCGTGCGGGTGTCGATAGGAAGACGGTGCGACGCTACATCGCGGCGGCGCAGGCGGCGGGGTTGACGCGCGATGTCGGTGCGTCGGCACTGACCGATGAGTTGCTCGGTGCGGTGGTGGCCGGGGTGCGTCCGGCGCGGCCGAAGGGTCATGGCCAGGCGTGGGAAGCGTTGGTGCCGTTCAGCGAACAGATCACGCAGTGGGTGAGGGGAGGAACGCCGGAGAATCCAGAACCGTTGACGGTGACGAAGATTCACATCCTGCTGGCCCGTCAGGGGTGTGTGGTCCCGTATCGGACGCTGGTGCGGTTCGCGACCGAGTGCTGTGGGTATCGCCGCACCACGACCACGGTGCGGGTGGCCGATGGGGATCCCGGGGTGGAGTGCCAGATCGACTTCGGCTACCTCGGGATGCTCGATGATGCGGCAACAGGTAAGCGCCGCAAAGTGTTCGCGCTGGTGTTCACCGCCGTGTACTCGCGGCACACGTTCGTGTGGCTCTCACACACCCAAACCCTGTCAACGATCCTCGAGGGCTGTTCAGCGGCGTGGGAGTTCTTCGGCGGCGTGTTCGCTGTGATCATTCCGGACAACATGAAACCTATTGTCACCCAAGCAGACACCCTCAATCCGAGGTTGTCTCGGGGCTGGTTGGACTACGGCCAGCATGCCGGGTTCGTCACCGACACCGCCCGAGTCGCCACACCAACCGACAAGCCGCGGGTAGAACGCACCATCCACTACGTGCAGAACAACTTTTGGGCCGGTGAGCGATTCTCGAGCCTGCCCGATGCCCAGGCCGCCGCGGTGGCGTGGTGCCAGAGCACCGCGGGGCTGCGGATTCACGGCACCACCGCCGCCGCGCCAGCGGTGCTGTTCGACACAGACGAGCGCGCCCACCTGTTACCGATACCGGCCGACTACGACGTACCGATCTTCAAAACTGTCAAGGTGCACAGAGACTTTCACGCCTCGGTCGGCAAAGCACTGTACTCACTGCCCGAAACCTGGATCGGCTCGACACTGGACGTTCGCCTGGACAGCGAAGCGGTGAAGTTCTATCACCGCGGCGAGTTGGTCAAGCAACACCCGCGCCAGCCCGCCGGTGGGCAGAGCACCGACCCCAACGACTACCCCGCAGACAAGGCCGCCTACGCGCTGCGCAACATCAGCAAGCTGCAGGCCACCTGCGAGCATCACGGCCCCCATATCGGGCTCTACGCGGCCCGTATCGTCGACGACCCGCGCCCGTGGTCTCGGGTGCGGGCGGTGTACACCCTGCTCGGCCTGGTGCGCACCTACGGGCCCGGACCTGTCGATGCTGCCTGTGCCACCGCCCTGGAGTTCGATGTCATCGCCGTGCCCAAGATCGCCTCGATGCTTGAGCAGGCCACCGAGAACACCACCCCGGACATGCCCGTGGCCGCCGGGTCGGAATCGTCTCGCTTTGCCCGCGACCCCTCCGAATACGCAACCAACAGAACACAGTTGACACTTGTTCCTAACCCCGACAACACCATTCAGGAGTGAACCGATGACCCGAACCACCAACAGTGTGCCCGAACCTGTCGGCGCCGACATGCTCGGCCTGCTCAAAACCCTCAAACTCGGAGCCCTCGCCGACACCCTGCCCCAACGCGCAGCCCTGGCCCGCCAACACAAAACCTCGCACCTGACGTTCCTGCAACAATTGCTCGCCGATGAAGTCTCACGGCGTGAATCCAGCTCCGCCGCCCGACGATCAGCCAAGGCAGGTCTCGACCCCAGCATGCGGATCGACAACTGGCGCGCGGCAGACGATCTACTCTACGACCGCCCCCTGCTCGAGGACCTCACCACCCTGCGGTTCATCGACGCCGGCCACTCCGCGATCCTGCTCGGCCCCGTCGGAGTCGGCAAAACACACCTAGCAAACGCGTTGGGCCACATGGCCATCGGCCGACGCAAAACAGTGCTGTTCGCGCGAGCGGACAAACTGTTCCACCGACTCAAAGCCGCCCGCCTCGACAACAGCGTCGACGCCGAACTCCGCCGCATCACCGCCGTCGACATCCTGATCATCGACGACTTCGCACTCAGAGCGCTCGACGCGACCGAAACCAACGACTTCTACGAACTCATCGTCGAACGCCACCAGCAGACCAAGACCACCATCGTCACATCCAACCGAGAACCCGCCGAATGGCTCACCATGACCGCCGACGCGCTACTGGCCCAATCGGCCATCGACCGACTCACCTCACGCGCGCACACCCTCGTCATCGAAGGCCCCTCCTACCGCCAACGACACCGACCCGGACTTGACCGACCCAACCCCGCAGAGCATCCTCAATAACGCGCCAAGGTGGTCCCATCCTCGTGGCAATCCAGGCGGTCCCATAGCAGTGGCAAATGACAGCGACGAGAACTGCATCAAATGCGGTGCGCCGCCATCACACACCCAGGTGCATCACATCCAACACTGGTCCGACGACGGTGATACCGACCTCGACAACGGCTGCCTGCTCTGCCGACGCTGCCACACCCAGATCCACCACAACGGCTGGGACATCATGATGGGCTTCGACCGCCACCCCTGGCTGATCCCGCCGGCTGACATCGACCCCCGACGTCAGGCACTACCCGCCTACAACCGACGCACCATGCGACTCGACGACGCCGCCTGACACACAGAGACTTTCGCGCAGCAGGTTTCGATACGGCTCGTCGCAAGCTCCTCACCTACTCAACCAGCAGAGGCACCCGGCGATCAGCCGGGACCGTATCCGTTCCTTGACAACTCCACAGTGTGAACACGGCCCCCCGATCGGTGACCGCCGGCCTCGCGCGACGGGCTGGTGCCGCGTGGCGACCGGCCAAATGAATCTCGTCGGCGCTGGTGCACCGGGATGCGGGTCGGCTTACCCTTGCCGCAGGTCGCGACGATGAGGCGCGGCCGTCAGGGGATGAAGAACGAGGAGTATGCGGTGAATCCAGGCGATCCCAACCAGCAACAGGGCGGTCAGTGGTCGCCGGCCCCACAGGGTCCTCCGCCGTCCGGCGGTTTCCCCGGCAACCCGGGTGAGACCGCGCAGTTTCAGGGCGGTCCGCCCACCGGTGGGGTTCCCGGACAGCAGTGGGGTCCTCCGGGACCGCAGAATCAGTACCCGACCGGTGGCTGGGGTCCCGCACCCGGCATGGGGCCTCAGCGGATGGGCCCTCGTCCTGATCTGTCGGTGATCTTCGCGCTGGCGGCGGCGGTCGCCGGCGTCGTCACCTACTTCATGGGTTTCGTCAGTTGGATCAACGTGTCTGCCGGGCCCCAGCAGGGGATCGACCCGTGGGGCCGCAATTTCGGAGACGGGCTGGGCAGTGTCCCCGGGTTCTTCTCCGAGGACGTCGTGCTGAACCCGGGCAAGTTCTTCATCCTGCTCGGGGTGGTCGGGGTTGCGACGACGCTCGTGTTGGTTCCGAGATACCGGAAGGCGCTGCCGTTCCTCGCCGTGATCGCGCTCGCCGGTTGGCTGGCACTGTTCGCGTCGGCGTTGGTCATGCCGCCGTTCGTCGAGCTCGGGGCAGGCGCCATCCTCGGACTGATCTTCGGATTCGTGCAGGTGGCGCTGCTCATGACGGCGTCGTTCTTGTACGGTCTCAAGAAGGATGACGTCACACCTCCCTGACGAACATGTACAGCCGGCCGGTCTCGCCGAGGACCCGCTGGTGGATGCGCTTCGTCGTGCGGGCTGCGTATTCGCCGAGGACGAGGCCGCGCTGATCCGTCGACACGCCCTCGCAGCCGAACTCGACGATCTGCTCAGACGCCGGATCGCGGGGGAACCTCTCGAACACCTGCTCGGCTGGGTGCAGTTCGGAGGTCTCCGGCTCAGCGTCGGACCGGGTGTGTTCGTGCCGCGACAGCGGTCGCTGTTGTTGGCGCGAGAAGCCGTCACGGCTGCGGCGCAACGACGAGAACCAGTTGTCCTCGAGGCGTTCTGCGGGGTGGCACCGATCGCCTCGGCCGTGGCCGCGACGGTCGACGGCGCGCAGGTGCACGCCGCTGACATCGCCGCCGACGCGCTCGTCCATGCCCGCCGAAACCTGCCCGATCGCGCGCAGATCCATCACGGGATCGGCTTCGACGCGATACCTGCGTCGCTTCGCGGCCGCGTCGAGGTGATCGCTGCCGTCCCGCCGTACGTTCCCGAGCACGCCTTCGATCTGCTCGCCCCGGAAGCGCGCGACCACGAGCCCCGACGTGCCCTCACCGGAGGGGTGGACGGCCTCCATCACATCGAGGCGCTGATCGCCGATGCGCAGACGTGGCTGTCCGACGACGGAGTGCTGCTCGTCGAGATGAACGTCGCACAGTTCGACGCCGTCGCTGTTCGCGACGGGCACTCGAGCGCATTCGCACTCGACGCCGTCCCCGGCGACGACGGGCAGACCGTCGTCGCGCGCCTGCGGCGGCGGGTCCGGGCGGCCTGTCAGACGCCCAGGGCCTGACGCAGCCGGCTGACCTCTGCCCGGTACTTCTCGACGTTGCGCATCTTCACGCTCTCGTAGCCGCGCACCATGTCCGGCAACCCGGCGAGTTCGACGACGGTCGGGAACTGCGACTCGCGGACCTTCCCACTCGCCATCGCGGCCAGCAGCGCGTCGACGATCTCGCGGTACTCGACGATCAGCGCACGTTCGGTGCGGCGGATCTCGTTGCGGCCGAACGGGTCGAGTGCCGTCCCGCGAAGTCGCTTCATCGACGCGAGGGACTTCAACGGACGGTTCGCCCAGCCGCCGAGGGTCATCTTCTCGCGCATGCCCATCCGGCGCAGTGTCGGCGGATGCAGGCGAACGGCGACCTCGGCGTCGTCACCGAACTCCTCGGCCACCTTCGCCGCGAACGCGGGGTCCTGCGTCAGCCGTGCCACCTCGTATTCGTCCTTGTACGCCATCAGCTTGTACAGGTTGCGCGCGACGGTGTCGGTCAACTCGCCACTGCCCACACCCCGGTGCACCTGCTCGACGACGTCGAGATACTCACGTGCGTAACGCTCGTCGGCGTAGGCCGTCAGCTCGTCGTAGCGGAGGGCGACGGTGCGTGCCTGCTCGTCGCCGAAACCGCCTGCACGGACGACGCCCATCGCGTACTCGGACGGTTCGGGTTCCGCGGTCGCGGCACCGTGCAGCGAGGCGATGGTCGCCGACACCGCGTCCGCGTCGGCAACTGCCTGACGCCCCCGTCGGAATGCCTGCACGTTGGCATCGACCGCGACCCCGTTCAGCTCGATCGCACGCTCGATCGACGAGGCCGAGATCGCCAGCGCGCCGGCCTGGTACGCGGCTCCCACCATGACCAAGTTGGCGAACTGCTCGTCACCGAAAAGGGCCGTCGACAATGCCCCGGAATCCAGGTAGAGGCCGCGTGTCACGTGAGCGTCGATCGCCGAATGGATCGCGGTCTCGGCGGGGAAGCCCACCGAGGTGTCGATGACCATGAGCCCGGTGGGCACCTGCGTCGTGGACACCACGGCGACGGTCTTCTCGGGGGCTGCGACCTTCAGGTTGACCGGGTCGGTTCCGACCAGCGGGTCGCAGACGAGGTAGAGGTCGCAGTCGTCGGTGGCCACCTTCGCCGCCTGTTCGACGTCGTACGGCGCGACCTTGATGTCGCTGACGACGGCGCCGCCCTTCTGCGCCAGGCCCGTCATGTCGACGGTGCGGGCGGCGTGACCGTCGAGCACCGCAGCCGTTGCCAGCACCTGAGACACCGTCACCACGCCGGTGCCGCCGATGCCGGTGATCCGCAGGGAGAAGGTGTCGCGCACCGCCGGGAGGGACGGTTCCGGCAGCAGCGCGTCGGGGATGTCGGTGGCGTGCGCCCGCGTCCGCGTCGCGCCCGGCGTGACGGTGACGAAGGAGGGGCAGTCGCCCTTCAGGCACGAATAGTCGAGGTTGCATGAACTCTGGTCGATCTGCGTCTTGCGTCCGAACTCGGTGTGCACCGGATGCACGGACAGGCAGTTCGACTTCTCACCGCAGTCGCCGCACCCCTCACAGATCCGCTCGTTGATCATCACGCGCGTGGTGGGGGTGGGCATGGTGCCGCGCTTGCGCTTACGGCGCTTCTCCGCGGCGCAGTGCTGGTCGTGGACGAGGACGGTCACACCGGGTACGCCGGCGAGTTCGGTCTGCACCTCGCCCAACTCGTCACGATGACGGACCTCCACTTCTCTCGGAAGGCCCAGTGCGCGAGTGCGTTTCGGGTCGTCGGAGGTCACGACGATCCGGTGGACGCCCTCGTCGAGCAGGAGGGACGTCAACCGCGGGAGGTCCATCGCCCCGACCGGGTCCTGGCCGCCGGTCATCGCGACCGTGCCGTTGTAGAGCAGTTTGTAGGTGATGTTCTCGCCGGAGGCGACTGCTGCCCGCAGCGCCAGCGAACCCGAGTGCATGAAGGTGCCATCACCGACGTTCTGCACGAAGTGGTCGGCCGACACGAACGGCGCCATACCGATCCACTGCGCGCCTTCGCCGCCCATCTGCGTGATGCCGGCGACATCGCCGACCTGGCGCGGGTCCATCAGCAGAACCATGGCGTGACAACCGATCCCGGCGCCGACGAGGGTGTCCTCGGAGACCTTGGTCGAGCTGTTGTGCGGGCACCCGGAACAGAAGTACGGCGTGCGGACCGCAAGGGGTAGTTCGATCCTTGTGCGACGCCGCGACCGCTGCTCGATCCACGCCTGCGCGGCGTCGACGTGATGCCGTGCGAGACGGTCGGCGAGACCGCGGGTCACGGCGTCGACGTCGAGTTCGCCGAACCGGGAGAACAGCGTCGAACCGTCCTCGTGGACCTTGCCGACGATGCGGGGTGCACGCGGGTGACGGAACAGGATGTCGCGCATCATCGTCTCGATGAAGTCGCGCTTCTCCTCGATGACGATGACCTCGTCGAGATCGCCTCTGGCGGTGACGAACATGAAGCGGTTCAAGATGTCCCGCTCGATCGGATAGACCATCCCGAGCTTGAGGAGGCGGATACCGAGACGACGCAGGTCGTCGTCGCTGATGTGCATGAGGCGCAGGGCTTCTCGAAGGTCGAGGTAGGTCTTGCCCGCGGCGACGATGCCGATCCGGTCGTCGGGTGTGGACACCACGATCTGGTTGATCCCGTTGAGCCGCGCGTACTCCTGCGCGCGGGGGATGCGGGTGGTGAGCTGATTCTGCTCGAGTTCCATCAGGTTGGTACCGAGAAGCCGGCCGCTCGGGACATGCGGGCTACGCCCGAGATCTCCATAGGTGGGGATGATCCGATCGGGATCCACATGGGCGGTCGACGAGCCGTCGGCGACGTGGGCCGAGATCTTCAGCGAGGTCCACAGTCCGCTGACGCGACTCATGATCGCCGCGTGCACGCCGAGGTCGAGGATGTCCTGCGAGTCGGCGGGGTAGAGGATCGGGATGTAGAGGTCGGCCAGGGCCATCTCCGACGCGCACGGCACCGTCGAGGACTTGGCACCCGGATCGTCGCCGACCAGGGCCACCGCACCGCCGGACGGGTGCGTGCCGACCAGATTGGCGTGCCGGATCGCGTCGGTGGCGCGGTCGAGGCCGGGGGCCTTCCCGTACCAGTAGCCGACGACGCCGTCGCGGGACATACCGTCGGGAGCAGCGCTCAGCTCGGCAACCTGGGCGGCCACCTGCGAACCCATCACCGAGGTCGCGGCGATCTCCTCGTTCAGGCCGGGGCGGTGGACGATGTCGTAGGGCGCGAGGAGGTCGCGGCGACGAGCGAGTTCGAGGTCGTAACCGGCGAGGGGAGAGCCCTCGTAGCCGGAGATGAACGACGCGGTGGTCAGGTTCTGGCGGCGGTCGACGCGAGCGCGGTCGCGGACCATGCGGACCAGGGCCTGAATGCCGGAGAGGTAGATCGTGCCCGACTCACGGGTATAGCGGTCGTCGAGCGAGAACTCGTCAGGAAAGGGCTCGGACGAGCGTGTTGCCGACAAGCCGGTCTGTGGGGTCGGCACGTGCTGGAAGCGTGCGCGGTCGTCTGCGAGGGTCATGGGGTTACCTGGCCTTCTATGTGCGGTGGCCGGTCCGGTCGTGCCGGGGATCGACGCATCGGTTGTGGCGGCCCGGGGGTGGTGGGCCTGCCACCACAGTACGAGATGACGTGACGCGCGTCACGTTGAATGGGGCCACGGTGCGGGGGCTTCGACGCGGTGCCTCGCTCCGCTCGGTACCGGCTCAGCCGGCGGGGGTGGCGGTTGGGGGGGCTTCGACGCGGTGCCTCGCTCCGCTCGGTACCGGCTCAGCCGGCGGGGGTGGCGGTTGGGGGGCTTCGACGCGGTGCCTCGCTCCGCTCGGTACCGGCTCAGCCGGCGGGGGTGGCGGTTGGGGGGCTTCGACGCGGTGCCTCGCTTCGCTCGGTACCGGCTCAGCCGGCGGGGGTGGCGGTTGGGGGGGCTTCGACGCGGTGCCTCGCTTCGCTCGGTACCGGCTCAGCCGACGGGGAGGCGGGCGTGACACGGACCACTCCATGGCGTACGATTCCGTTCAGTTAATCCCTACTAACTGAAGGGTCGATGGTGACCAGCACGCTCGACGGCTTCCGGGCCGCGCACCAGCAGAATCTCGACCTGCTCAACCAGCGTCTGACGACGGTGTCCGCCGGCGGCGGGGCCAAGGCGCGCGAACGCCACGTCGCCCGCGGCAAGCTGCTGCCGCGCGACCGAGTCGACGGGCTGCTCGACGTCGGTTCGCCGTTCATCGAGGTGGCTCCCCTCGCCGCGTTCGGGATGTACGACGACAAGGCTCCGGCCGCGGGTGTCATCGCCGGCGTCGGCCGGGTGGCCGGCCGGGAATGCATGATCGTCGCCAATGACGCCACCGTGTCGGGCGGCACCTACTACCCGGTCACGGTGAAGAAGCACCTGCGCGCGCAGGAGATCGCCGCGGCCAACCGGTTGCCCTGCATCTACCTCGTCGACTCCGGCGGCGCGATGCTGCTGCAGCAGGACGAGGTCTTCCCGGATCGCGATCACTTCGGTCGCATCTTCTACAACCAGGCCACCATGAGCGCCGCGGGCATCCCGCAGATCGCCGCGGTCCTCGGTTCCTCGACCGCCGGCGGCGCCTACGTTCCGGCCATGAGCGGCGAGACGGTCATCGTCCGCAATCAGGGCACCATCTTCCTCGCCGGACCGCCGCTGGTGAAAGCCGCCACCGGCGAAGACGTCTCGGCCGAGGACCTCGGCGGCGGCGCGATGCACTCCTCGGTCTCCGGCGTCACCGACCACCTCGTCGACAACGACCAGCAGGCGCTCGCTAAGGTCCGCGAGATCGTCGCCACCCTCGGTCCGCGTGAGGCGCCGCAGTGGGAGACCATCCCGGCGCGGGAGCCGCTCCGTCCGCAGACCGACATCTACGACGTCGTGCCCACCGATTCGCGCACGCCGTACGACGTGCGTGAGGTCATCGAGATCATCTGTGACGCCGGTGAATACACCGAGTTCAAGGCGAACTACGGCACGACCCTCGTCACCGCCTTCGCCCACATCCACGGTCACCCGGTGGGCATCATCGCCAACAACGGCGTACTCTTCAGCGAATCCGCCCTCAAGGGAGCGCATTTCATCGAGCTGTGCGATCAGCGTCGAATCCCGTTGATCTTCCTCCAGAACATCACCGGGTTCATGGTCGGCAAGGCCTACGAGGAGGGCGGCATCGCCAAGAACGGGGCCAAGATGGTCAACGCGGTCGCCTGCGCGCGTGTCCCGAAGTTCACCGTCATGGTCGGCGGCTCGTTCGGTGCCGGCAACTACTCGATGTGCGGCCGGGCCTACTCGCCGAGGTTCCTGTGGATGTGGCCCAACGCACGTATCTCCGTGATGGGTGGGCCGCAGGCCGCCGACACCCTGGGCACGGTGCGCCGCAACCAGATCGAGCGATCCGGGGACACCTGGCCGGCGGCGGACGAAGAGGCCTTCAAGGCGCCCATCCGGGAACAGTTCGAACGCCAGTCCGACGCCTACTATTCGACGGCCCGACTCTGGGACGACGGCATCGTCGACCCCGCCCAGACCCGCACGCTGCTCGGGCTCGCGCTCGAGACGGCGCGGTACGCGCCACTGGCCGACCCGCGCTACGGCGTCTTCCGGATGTGAGACCCGAGACCGAGATGCAATCGCCGAGTTCGACCACGACCCGCAGAGGACCCGAGACCGTGAGCACCAGACCTATTCGCAGCGTCCTGGTGGCGAACCGTGGTGAGATCGCCTGCCGGGTGATCGACACGCTGCGCCGCCTGGGAATCCGAAGTATCGCCGTCTACTCCGACGCCGATGCGCAAGCACGCCACGTCCGTGAGGCCGATGTCGCCGTCCGGATCGGACCGGCCGCCGCCTCCCAGAGCTACCTCGACATCGAAGCCGTCGTCGACGCCGCACGCAAGACCGGAGCCGACGCCGTCCATCCCGGCTACGGATTCCTCTCGGAGAACCAGAAATTCGCTGCCGCGCTCGCGGACGCGGGCATCGTCTTCATCGGCCCGCCGGCCGAGGCCATCGCCACGATGGGCGACAAGATCACCGCACGCGCCGCTGTCACCGAGCGCGACGTACCGGTGGTTCCGGGACTCTCGCGTCCCGGTCTCACCGACGCCGACCTCATCGCCGCGGCCCCCGACATCGGCTTCCCCGTCCTCATCAAGCCGAGCGCCGGGGGTGGCGGCAAGGGGATGCACCGCGTCGCCGACCCCGCCGAACTGCCCGCGGCACTCCAGCGCGCACGACGCGAGGCGGGCGCCGCGTTCGGCGACGACGCACTGTTCCTCGAACACTTCGTGGACACCCCGCGCCACATCGAGGTGCAGGTCCTCGCCGACACCCACGGCAACGTGATCCATCTCGGCGAACGTGAGTGCTCCCTGCAGCGCCGTCACCAGAAGGTCATCGAGGAGGCGCCGTCGGCGCTGCTCGACGCCGAGACCCGCGCCCGGATCGGCGAGGCCGCCTGCGACGCCGCGCGCAGCGTCGGCTACACCGGCGCCGGCACCGTCGAGTTCATCGTCTCGGCGCACAAGCCGGACGAGTTCTTCTTCATGGAGATGAACACCCGGCTGCAGGTCGAGCATCCGGTCACCGAACTCGTCACCGGAATCGACCTGGTGGAGCAGCAGATTCGCGTCGCCCGCGGTGAGGTACTCGGCCTGGCCCAGGACGACATCGAGCTCACCGGCCACGCCATCGAGGCCCGCGTGTACGCCGAGGATCCCGCGCGCGGCTTCCTGCCGACCGGCGGCACCATCGAACATCTCGTCCATCCCGACACGTCACCGGGAAGCGGCGTCCGCGTCGACTCCGCGATGCTGGCGGGTCTGCGCGTCGGCAGCGACTACGATCCGATGCTCGCCAAGATCATCGCGCACGGCAGCGATCGTGAGGAGGCTCTCGAACGACTGGACCAGGCACTGGCGCACACTCGCGTCCTCGGTGTCGTCACCAACATCGACTTCTGCCGCTTCGTCCTGCGTCAGCAGGCCGTCGTCGAGGCCGAACTCGACACCGAGCTCCTCGATCGTCTCGTCACCGATTACGCAGTGCCGCAACCTTCTCCGGAGGCGCAGGTCCTCGTCGGCCTCGCCCGCATCGGCACCCGGGACCGCGGTGACGTCTGGTCCTCGTCCGTCGGGTGGCGCGTCGGCGAACCCGCGCCGGTGGTGACCAGACTCGTGAGCGGCGGACATCACTCCACCGTCTCGATCCGCGTTGAACGTGCTGACGCGCACTCTGTTTCGGGAACAGCCACGGTCACCGCGGAGGGTGTCGAAGGCGACGCGTCGTGGTCCGCCGACGTCGTCTACCTGCCCGCGCGGCCAGGTGACGGCCCGAACTCCGACCGGCTCATCGTCGACGGGATCAGTCAATCGTGGTCGTCGACGCTGATCGGCGAATCCTGGTGGGTGTCGGGCCCGTCCGGCGCGTGGGTCCTCGACCTGGCCCGCCCGCTCCTCGACGAGGCCGCCGACGAACGGGCCGGCGAGATCGTCAGCCCGATGCCGGGCACCGTCGTCGCCGTGGGTGTCACCTCCGGCGACGAGGTGAGCAGCGGCGCGTCCGTCGTGGTCGTCGAGGCGATGAAGATGGAACACGCCCTGACCGCGCCGGTCGACGGGACCGTCGACATCACGGTGTCGGTGGGTGACAAAGTGGATGCCGGACAGATCCTCGCCGTGGTCACGCCGGCCTCGGTGGCCGATCCGAAAGAACCCGTCGATGCCACCGCCCCTTCGTGACGGCCCTCCGCAAGCGACGAGCCTCGAAGGGCTCGGAACCAACCGAACCAAAGTGACAAGAGCGAATAGGACTCTCATGGAACTCACCCAGGAGTACACCGACCTCATCGAGACGGTGCGCGACTTCGCGCAGACCGTGGTGGCGCCGGTGGCCGCGAAACACGATGCCGACCACACCTTCCCGTATGAGGTCATCGCCCAGATGGGCAAGATGGGGCTCTTCGGGCTGCCGTTCCCCGAGGAGTACGGGGGCATGGGCGGTGACTACTTCGCGCTGGCCCTCGCGCTGGAAGAACTCGGCAAGGTCGACCAGTCCGTGGCCATCACCCTCGAGGCCGGGGTGAGCCTGGGCGCGATGCCGATCTATCGTTTCGGCACCGAGGAGCAGAAGCAGCAGTACCTGCCCGACCTCACCGCCGGCACGGCACTCGCCGGTTTCGGCCTGACCGAACCGGGTGCGGGCTCCGACGCCGGTGCCACCGCGACCACCGCCCGCGACGACGGTGACTCATGGATCATCAACGGCGGCAAGCAGTTCATCACCAATTCGGGCACCGACATCACCTCGCTGGTGACGGTCACCGCGGTGACCGGGGTCAAGGAGAACGGCAAGAAGGAGATCTCGACGATCATCGTGCCGTCGGGAACGCCGGGATTCACCGCCGAACCGGCCTACAACAAGGTCGGCTGGAACGCCTCGGACACCCATCCGCTCACGTTCACCGACGTGCGGGTGCCCAAGGAGAACCTGCTCGGCGAACGCGGGCGCGGCTACGCCAACTTCCTGTCGATCCTCGACGAGGGACGCATCGCGATCGCCGCCCTCGCCACCGGTGCCGCACAGGGTTGCGTCGACGAAAGCGTCAAGTACGCCAAGGAGCGTCAGTCGTTCGGCAAGCCGATCGGGGAGTACCAGTCGGTGTCCTTCGCCATCGCCCGGATGGAGGCGCGGGCGCACGTCGCGCGGACCGCCTACTACGACGCGGCGGCGAAGATGCTGGCAGGCAAGCCCTTCAAGAAGGAGGCGTCGATCGCGAAGCTGGTGGCCAGCGAGGCTGCGATGGACAACGCGCGCGTCGCCACCCAGATCCACGGCGGCTACGGATTCATGAACGACTACCCGGTCGCGCGCCACTACCGCGACTCCAAGATCCTCGAGATCGGCGAAGGCACCACCGAGGTGCAGCTGATGCTCATCGCCCGAGAATTGGGATTCGCATGAGCGAGACCGACCAGACACCCGTGAACCGCGTCGTCCAGCGCGGACTCTGGTTCGAGGAGTTCACCGAGGGCACACTCTACGAACACCGGCCGGGCCGCACCGTGACCGAGGCCGACAACGTGCTGTTCACCACGCTCACCATGAACACCCAGGCCCTGCACCTCGACGCCGCCTGGTCGGCGCAGCAACCCGGCTTCGGTGGACAGCGCCTGATCAACTCGATGTTCACGCTGTCCACGATCGTGGGCCTGTCGGTCAGCCAGCTGACACAGGGCACACTGGTGGCCAACCTCGGATTCTCCGAGGTCGCGTTCCCCGCGCCGCTGTTCGCCGGTGACACGTTGTACGCCGAGACCCTGTGCACCGGTAAACGCGAATCCCGGTCGAGGCCGGGGGAGGGCGTGGTGAACTTGACCCACATCGGACGCAATCAGCACGGCGAGGTCGTCGCGCGAGCCGCGCGGGCCACGTTGGTGCGCAAGCAACCTACGGAGTGACGAAGATGTTCTTCGACGGACCCGCCGACAACTCGCTCGTGAGCGGAGCGAATCTGGGTGATTCCCAGCTGGCCAACGCCTGGCTACCCGCCGGGCCGGCCCTGCTGTTCTGCCCGGCCGACCGGCCGGAGCGCTACCAGAAGGCTCTCGATCGCGCCGACGTCGTCATCCTCGACCTCGAGGACGCGGTGTCGCCGGCGAATCGCGCGGTGGCCCGGGAGGCGTTGATCGCCAACCCGATCGACCCCGACCGCACGATCGTGCGGATCAACCCGGCCGGCACCGGCGACTACCGTCGCGACCTCGCCGCGGTCTCCGAGACGAACTACCGCGTCGTCATGCAGGCCAAGTCGGAGGACGTGGCGTCGATCCTGGACACCGCATTCCAGACGATCGCGCTGATCGAGACACCGCTCGGTGCCACCCGCGCCAACGACATCGCCGCCACCTCGACCTGCATCGGACTCATGTGGGGCGCCGAGGACCTGGTCGCCGGACTCGGCGGGACGTCGAGCCGATTCGGCCCCGACGAGCCGCGGGCCGGCGAGTACCGCGACGTCGCCGCCTGGGTACGGTCGATGGTCCGCATCGCGGCCGCCGCGCACGGCAAGTTCGCCGTGGACTCGGTGCATCTCGACATCGGCGACGTCGACGGCCTGATCGACGAGGTGCGGGACGCGGTGGCCCTCGGCTACACCGCGACCGCGTGCATCCACCCGTCGCAGGTCGAGCACATCCGCGCGGGCTACCAACCGTCCGAGGAGTCGATCGCGTGGGCGCGCAGGGTCATCGACGGTTCCGCGGAACACAACGGCGGCGTCTTCAGCCTCGACGGCCAGATGATCGACGGTCCGGTGCTCCGGCAGGCCGAGGTCGTGCTGTCCCGGCTGACCGAACGACCGACCGTGAACGCCGAGGACTCCTGATCCACCTGCGACTCCTGATCCACCTGCACTGACTCGTTCGCGACATCCCCGAGAGACCGGAGCATGCCATGAGCAACGACGCTCACGCCCAGAACCTCGCACACACCCACGGACCGCAGAGTCCGGCCCTGCTGACGGACACGATCGGCGTGACCCTGGCGCGGACCGTCGAGAGATACGGCGACCACATCGCGCTGATCGACGCCGCGGCGGATCGGCAGTGGACCTACACCGAATTCCACCGCGACGTAAGGGCATTGGCCGCCGGCCTGCTGCGCCTCGGGGTGGCGCCGGGGGATCGCATCGGCCTGTGGGCGCCCAACCGGTTCGAGTGGGTTCTCACCCAGTACGCCACCGCCGAGATCGGCGCGATCCTGGTGAACCTGAACCCGGCCTACCGCCAGAACGAGATCGAGTACGCCCTGAAGCAGTCCGGATCGAGCGTCGTCCTCGCCGCCGAGCGGTTCAAGGACTCGGGCTACGCGTCGATGCTGGCGGAGGCGCGCCCGCACTGTCCGGACCTGCGAACCGTGGTGACCTTCGAGTCCACAGACTGGGCGGACCTGACCGCCACCCCCTCCGACGAGGAGCTGGCACGCGTCGCCGACATCGCGGCGTCGTTGTCCGCCGACGACCCGATCAACATCCAGTACACCTCGGGCACAACGGGATTCCCCAAGGGGGCGACGCTGTCGCATCGCAACATCGGGAACAACGGCTACCTCGTCGGTGAGCTGCTCGACTACACCGCCGAGGACCGCATCTGCCTGCCGGTGCCGTTCTACCACTGCTTCGGGATGGTCATGGGCAACCTCGCCGCCACCAGTCACGGTGCGGCCATGGTGATCCCGGGCCCGGCCTTCGACCCGCGGGCAACACTGGACGCGGTCGCCGAACACCGCTGCACCAGCCTGTACGGCGTGCCGACGATGTTCATCGCCGAACTCGCGCTGCTCGACGCGGCCCCCGACGGGTACGCTCCCGACCTCTCGTCGCTGCGCACCGGGATCATGGCCGGTTCACCGTGCCCCGAACAGGTGATGCGCCAGGTGGTCGATCGCATGCACATGAGCGAGGTCTCCATCTGCTACGGCATGACCGAGACATCGCCGGTGTCCACCCAGACCAGGGTCGACGACCCGCTCGAGTTGCGCGTCACCACCGTCGGCCAGGTCGGACCGCACCTCGAGATCAAGATCGTCGCCCCCGGCACCGGGGAAACGCTCGGACGCAACGAGACCGGTGAACTGTGCACGCGCGGCTACTCGGTGATGACCGGCTACTGGAACGACCCGGAGAAGACCGCCGAGGCCATCGACGCCGACGGGTGGATGCACACCGGCGACCTCGCCGAGATGGACGACGCCGGCTACGTCCGGATCACCGGCCGGATCAAGGACATGGTGATCCGCGGCGGCGAGAACATCTACCCGCGCGAGATCGAGGAATTCCTCTACACCCATCCCGACATCCTCGACGCCCAGGTCATCGGTGTCCCGGACGAGAAGTACGGGGAGGAACTCATGGCGTGGGTCCGACTCCGCGACCACGCAACCGATCTCACCGCGGAGGACGTTCGCGCCTTCGCCGACGGCAAGATCGCCCGGCACAAGATCCCGCGATACGTCCACGTGGTCAAGGAATTCCCCATGACCGTCACCGGAAAGGTACGCAAGGTCGCGATGCGCGAAGAGGCCACCTCCATCCTGGAGGACCTGAGATGACCGGTGCGTCCCGGTCGGGTGACCGGCAGACGAGTACGGCGCTGCGGGCCGACGAGCCCGCGATGGACCGGTTCCGCCGGCTCGTCGAGGACCGTTTCGGTGCGCGCACCGCGGATTACGACGAGCTCTGGTCGTGGTCGGTGCGGCAGCCGGCACAGTTCTGGCGAGCACTGTGGGAGTTCTTCGACCTCGACGCGCTGGCGGCCGAACCCCTCGCCGAGGGCGACGCAGCGGTCCTCGGCGACGCCCGGATGCCCGGCGCGCAGTGGTTTCCCGGCATCCGCTTGAACTACGTCAGCCAGGTCCTGCGCCACGCCGACCTTCCCGGTGCCGCCATCGTCGGACTCGACGAAGCCGGGGAACGCTCCGAGATCGCCTGGTCGGAATTGCCGGGAATGGTTGCCGCCCTGGCCACGACGCTGCGTGAGCAGGGGATCGGTCCCGGCGACGTCGTGGCCGCCTACCTTCCCGACATCCCCGAGGCGGTCGTCGCCTTCCTCGCCACCGCGAGCCTCGGCGCCATCTGGTCCGGATGCGGTCAGGACTACGCACCCCAGGGCGCCGCGAGCCGCCTCGGCCAATTGCACCCGAAGGTCTTGTTCAGCGCCGCGGGTTACCGCTACGGCGGCAAGGACATCGACAAGCGTTCCGACAGTGCGGAACTGGCGAGCCTGCTGCCGGAGCTGGTCGCGCACATCACGATCGGCGGGGACGCCGACACCGTCTCGGACGGGGGCCCGGCACGCATCGACTATGCCGACGCCCTCACCACGGATGCCGGTGACGCGGAACCGGTCCTCGTGGACTTCGACCATCCCCTCTGGATCTTGTTCAGCTCGGGGACGACCGGACGCCCCAAGGGGATCGTGCACGGTCACGGCGGCGTCGTCGTCGAACATCTCAAGGCGGGTGCGCTGCACGGCGACCTGTCCTCGGACGACGTGTTCTTCTGGCAGACCGCGCTCAGCTGGATGATGTGGAACTACCAGGTCGCCGGTCTGCTCTGCGGGGCACGGATCATCTGCTACAGCGGTTCTCCCCTCTACCCGGACGCCGACCGGCTCTGGCAGATCGTCGCCGATGAGAAGGTCACCTACTTCGGCACCTCGCCCGGTCAGCTACAGGCATCTCGCAAGGCCGGCCTCGAACCGGGCCGCGACCACGACCTGTCTCGGCTGCGCGCCCTGGGCAGTACGGGCTCCTCGCTCGCCGCCGACCTCTTCACCTGGGTCGACGACCACGTGAAAGGCGGACTGCCGATCTCGTCGATCAGCGGGGGCACCGACATCGTGTCGGCCTTCGCCGGCGGATCGATCGGTGTCCCGGTGGTGCCGGGCGAGTTGTCGGTCCGCTATCTCGGTGTCGCGCTGCAGAGCTGGGCCCCGGACGGCACACCGCTCGTCGGCGAGGTCGGCGAGCTCGTCGTCACCGCGCTGATGCCGTCGATGCCGGTGCATTTCTGGGACGACCCGGACGGCACCCGCTACCGTTCCGCCTACTTCGACCATGAGTGGGAAGGCCCGACGGCGCATCCCGACGGGCCGGTGTGGCGTCACGGCGACTGGGTCACCGTGACCGAGCGCGGCTCACTGGTCATCCACGGTCGCAGCGATGCGACGTTGAACCGGCACGGAATCCGCATGGGATCGGCCGACATCTACGAGGTCGTGGAGGCCCTCGACGAGATCGCCGAGGCGTTCGTCCTCGGCGTCGACGGACCCGGCGGCGCCTACTGGATGCCCCTGTTCGTCACTCTCGTCCCCGACGCGGTCCTCGACGACGCCCTCACCGCGCGGATCGCTGCCGCGGTCCGAGACCGGTTGTCCAAACGCCATGTGCCCGATGAGGTGATCGAGGCACCCGGTATCCCACACACGCGGACCGGCAAGAAACTCGAGGTTCCGGTCACGGCGATTCTGGCCGGCCGGTCGGAGGTCAACATCGATCCCAAATCGGTCGACGACTACTCGCTGATCGACTGGTATGCCGAACAGGGCCGAGCTCACCACTGGTGATCGTTGTGCACGAGGAGCGCATCGTCCCCGCCCGGCATGGGTAGCGTGGACGGTGTCGTCGACGGCAGACGTCGAATCGTTCATGTGACCCGACGGTCACATGTACTACCGTGGGCCCGGTGTGCCCGTCGGGACGGTGACGGGGGAGATTCCGTCATCACCGGCGCGCGACCCGAGCGAAGAAGACCCAGACGAGCCGACCAGGAGATCGCCATGACGTATCCATCGGGGGGCTACGGGCAGCAGCCCGAGTCCGGCCAGTCCTACGGCCAGTACGGGAGTCCCTCGGGCTACCCGCAGGCCGGATCCCAGAACCCCGGATCGCAGGGGTCGCCGACCTCCGGTTCGGAGCAGTACGGCCAGCAGTACCCGCAGAGTGGTCAGCAGGGTTACGGCCAGAGCCCTCAGCAGAATTATGGGCAGCAGTACGGCCAGCAGCAGGGCTATGGGCAGCAGTACGGCCAGCAGCAGGGCTATGAACAGCAGGGTTACGGCCAGCAGGGCTACGGACAGTACGGCTATTCGCAGCAGCCGGCGAAGCCGCCGAGCCAGGGCCTGCCCGCGATCACGCCGACGATCCTGGCCGGTGTCATCGGCCTGTTCGGGCTCGTCGTGCTGTTCAGTGGTTTCCTCGCCGCCGCCAAGGCCTACGACTTCGAGGTGCAGCTGTTCCAGACGCAGTACAACGCCCCGTATGCGCTGGTCGCCGTCGCCGGTGTGCTCTCGCTCATCTGGCTGATCCCGGGCGTCAAGGTCGCCGCGGCACCGATCGTCGCATCGCTGACCGTCACGGCGTTCCTGATCACGCTGTTCCAGTTCCTCAACGTCGACGACAACGCCTCCGGCGCGATCGTCCAGCTGATCTTCTCGCTGCTCTCGGCGATCCTCGCGATCGTGTGGCTGCTCGTCGAGGCTGCGGTCATCAAGGTGGCGCCCGCGGTGGGAGCTCCGTCGTCCGCCACCGGACCGATCTCGACCGCGGCGTCGACCGCCGATGCCTCGGCGAGCCAGCCGGCCGCCGGTCAGGGTCAGGGCGATGCCCAGTCCGCCGCGTACGGCACCGGCAGCGGCCAGGCGCAGTACGGCCAGCAGTCGTCGGGCCAGCAGCCGTCGGCGAACTACGATCCGTCCGCGTACTCGCAGGCGCCCGGCACCGGCCAGAGCGGCTACCCGGGATCGGGCGCCCAGCCGGGACAGGCGTCGGCGCACGGTGAGTCCGGCTACGGCGGCTACAACCCGGGTCAGTACTCGGCGGGCGCCTCGGGAGCCTCGACCGGTGGTGGCGCGTCGGCGAGCCCGTCGGAATCGGAGGCCGGTCCGGCCGCCGATCACTCGACCACGGTCTTCCAGAAGCCCGAACCGCCCACGAGCAGCGGTAGCTGATCGGAGGCATACGAGGTGCCCCGCCGACACTCGTCGGCGGGGCACCGTCGTGTTCGGGGCCCGGCTCTCGTGACCTGAGACGCTTTCCGTCTCATCGCGGCGCGTCTCCGACGGCCCGGCGGCCACCCGTGCCACGCTCATGACGATGCCCACCTTCAGGCCCGACTCGACCGCGGATAACCTGGCGTCGCAGCTGCGCGCACTGCGACGATCCCGTCGTGCCCAGCGCAGCGCCGTCGAGGGTTCGGCCCGGCAGCTGGCCGTGGTCGCATTCACCGTTCCCGCGCTCGCCCTGGTCACGCTCATCGTCGTGATGCTGACGGTGCTACTGCTCGCGAGTAGCGGACTCACCGGCCTGCCGAGTGCGGTCGCGTCGAGCTGGTTGGCGATCCATCAGGTGCCGGTGACCATCAGCGGGGTCACGATCGGCGTGCTGCCGTTGCTGCCGACCCTGGTCGTCGCGATCGGCACCGCCCGCCTGACGACCCGCGCGATCGGTGGGAGTGGACCCACACAACGGTCGGCGCACGACCTGTTCGACGTCGGTGCCGTGGTGTGCTCGGCGATCGTCGGTCCGTTGCTGATCACCGCGATGTCCCTGGCCATCGTGATGGACGGCGGATCGGTGCTCCCGGTGCAGACGCCCAATGCGCTGATCGCCTTCGCCTACACGATCGGCATCCACGGCGGTGCGGCCCTGGCCGGCGTCACCTGGGTACGACGACACGACTTCGCAGCCCGGTGGGGGATGTCCTACGCCGACCGCCGCGGCTTCCGATACGGACTCGTCGCCGTGCTGGCATTGCTGGTCACCGGCGCGGTGCTGGTGTGCCTGCGCATGCTGATGCGGCACACCGAGATCGGTGAGCTGATCGAAACGGGCTACGACTTCGACGGTTTCCTCGGGCTCACCCTGCTGTCGCTCCTGTATCTCCCGAATCTGATGGTCGGCGCGACCGCTGTCCTCGTCGGTTCCGACGTACAGCTCGGCGCGATGACCGTCGACCTGTTCACCGTCCGCGGGGGAGCGGTCCCTCCCGTCCCCGCCCTCGCCGTCCTGCCCGACGGAACCGGTGCAGGCGACTGGGGCTTCCTCGGGCTGATCGCCCCCGCCGCCGTGGCGGTCTTCGTGGGCTGGCGCTGCCGCGACCTCAACCCGGTCGCGCATGTGCGCTCGATCGGGGTGGCCGCAGCCGTCGCCGCATCGGCCATGGCGATCCTGACCGCGACCGCCGGCGGATCGCTGGGCGAGTTCGGCGACGTCGCGGTCACCGTCTCCGCGGCCGGCGTCTTCACGCTCGGCTGGATCGCGGTGGTCGGCATCCTCCTCGCGCTCGTCTACGCCTTCCTCCCCTCGACCCGGGCCGCCCGCGCAGCCGTCGGGGACGAGTACTTCGACGACCCGGACGACCTCGGCTTCGAAGACGAGTACGTCATCGTCGCCGACCTCGACGAAGACGACGAATACGTCGAGTACACCGAGACCGACGACGGTGCGTACGAGGACGATGAGTACGGCGAGGGGTACGGCGACGAGGGGTACGGCGACGAGGGTGGCTACGAGGACGCCGAATACACCGAGGCGGACCACGCGGGGGACGACTCCGTCGACGGGTTCGTCCCGGCCGATGCGGACGACGTCCCGCCGTCGACCAATCGGATCCACCCCGACGACCTCGACGACAGCAACCTCGTCGACGACGCCGACTACGACCTCTACCCGGGAACACCCGGCGCGGGGCGTCGGCGCTGAGACCCGCTCATTCCCGCTCGACGTGCTGCTATTAGGCTCGCAGGCGTGACTTCGGAGACCGCGCCTGCACCAACACCTGTCGTGGTGATGGCGTCGGGCACCGGTTCCCTGCTCGAGTCGCTGCTCGCCCGTGCCGCCGCCGACGACGCTCCGTTCACGGTCGCGGCCATCGTGGTCGATCGCGTCTGCCGGGCCCAGGAGATCGCGCAACGCAACGAGATCCCGTTGATCACCTGCCGCGTCGGCGACCATGACGATCGGGCCGCCTGGGATCAGGCGCTCACCGACGCCGTCGCGGCGATCGATCCGGGCTGGGTGGTCACCGCGGGATTCATGAAGATCCTCGGTCCGGCCTTCCTCGAACGGTTCGGTGGACGAATCGTCAACAGCCATCCCGCGCTGCTGCCGGCGTTCCCGGGCGCGCACGGCGTGCCCGAGGCACTCGACTACGGCGTCAAGGTCACCGGTGCGACCGTCCACCTCGTGGACGAAGGCGTCGACACCGGCCCGATCCTGGCCCAGCAGGTGGTCACGGTCGACGACGACGACACCGTCGACACCTTGCACGAACGCATCAAAACGGTCGAGCGCGTGTTGCTCGCCGAAGTGGTGACCGCACTGGTCACCCGTGGAGTAGTCATCGATGGACGAAAGGCCCGCATCCCGTGAACGCACAGCCCGCTGACAGCGCCCGCCGACCCATCCGGCGCGCACTGGTGAGTGTCTACGACAAGAGCGGCCTGGCCGACCTCGCGACCGCACTGCAGGTCGTCGGGGTGGAGATCGTCTCGACGGGATCGACCGCCAAGACCATCGCCGACGCAGGTGTCCCCGTCGTGGAGGTCTCGACGCTGACCGGCTTCCCCGAGTGCCTCGACGGCCGGGTGAAGACCCTGCATCCCAAGGTGCACGCCGGCATCCTCGCCGACACCCGCAAGGACGACCACGTCGCCCAGCTCGCCGAATTGGGCGTCGCCGCATTCGATCTCGTCGTCGTGAACCTGTACCCGTTCACCGCGACCGTCGCCTCGGGCGCGACCCCCGACGAGTGCATCGAGCAGATCGACATCGGCGGCCCGTCGATGGTGCGCGGTGCCGCCAAGAACCACCCGTCGGTGGCCGTCGTGACCAGCCCCGGTGACTACGGTCTGGTGACCGAGGCGATCTCGGCCGGCGGCTTCACTCTCGCCGATCGGAAGAAGCTGGCCGCCAAGGCGTTCCGGCACACCGCCGACTACGACGTGGCCGTCGCCTCATGGATGTCGAGCGTGGCCGCACCGGAGGACGAGTCGCAGTTCCCGATCTGGGCGGGTGCCACCTGGAACCGCTCGGCCGTCCTGCGTTACGGCGAGAACCCGCACCAGGCCGCCGCCCTCTACGTCGGCAACGCCGGCGAAGGCGGCCTCGCCACCGCCGAGCAGTTGCACGGCAAGGAGATGAGCTACAACAACTACACCGACGCCGACGCCGCCTGGCGTGCCGCGTACGACTTCGACGCGCCGGCGGTCGCGATCATCAAGCACGCCAACCCGTGCGGCATCGCCGTCGGTGCCGACATCGCCGAGGCGCACCGCAAGGCCCACGCCTGCGACCCGGTCAGCGCCTACGGCGGCGTGATCGCCGCGAACCGCGAGATCACCGTCGAGATGGCCGAGCAGGTCGCCGAGATCTTCACCGAGGTCGTCGTTGCGCCCGGTTTCGCCGATGGCGCGCTCTCGGTGCTCACCCGCAAGAAGAACATCCGTGTGCTGGTGGCGACACCACCGTCGGCCACCGGTATCGAGACCAAGCCGGTCTCCGGTGGTCTGCTGATGCAGCAGCGCGACGTCCTCGACGCCGAGGGTGACAACCCCGCCAACTGGAACCTGGTCGCCGGTCCGCCGGCCGACGCCCAGACTCTCGCGGATCTCGAATTCGCCTGGCGTGCTTGTCGTTCGGTGAAGTCGAACGCGATCCTGCTGGCCGCCGACGGTGCCTCGGTCGGCGTCGGCATGGGGCAGGTCAACCGTGTCGACTCCGCCCATCTCGCCGTTCAGCGTGCCGGTGACCGCGCCTCGGGCAGTGTCGGTGCGTCCGACGCCTTCTTCCCGTTCCCGGATGGTCTCCAGGTGCTGCTGTCCGCGGGCGTCAAGGCGGTCGTGCAGCCGGGCGGTTCCATTCGTGACAACGAGGTCATCGAGGCGGCCGACGAGGCGGGCGTGACGCTCTACCTCACCGGGGCCCGCCATTTCGCTCACTGATCTCGCACTACTCGTCGTCGCCGGTTTCGGCGCGGGTCTGATCGGATACATCACCGGACTGGCGTCCATCGTCAGCTATCCCGCACTTCTCGCGGTCGGTCTCACCCCGATCGCGGCGAACGTGACCAACACGGTCGCACTCGTCGCGGTCGGGGTCGGCAGCACCGCCCAGTCGGGTAGGGCCCTGCTCGACGGCGATCGCCGACGCCTCGTCATCGGACTGTTCGCCGCACTCGTCGGCGGAACGATCGGCGCCGCACTACTTCTCGTCACGCCTGCCGAGGCATTCGAGGCGCTGGTCCCGTTCCTGGTGGCGATCGCGGCCATCGCGCTTCTCGTGCAACCGGTCCTGCGTCGGTGGGCGACCTCGCACGCCGAACGGCCGTGGATCTTCATCCTGGGACTGACGCTGATCTGCATCTACGGCGGCTACTTCGGTGCGGGTGCGGGCATCATGATCCTGGCGCTGATGCTGGTGGTCACCAGTGAGCCGTTATGGCGTGCGGCACTGTCGAAGTCGGTCTTCCTCGGGGTCGCCAACGCCGTCGCCGCGGTCGGGTTCATGATCTTCGGGCCGGTGGACTGGTGGGCCGCGCTCGCGATGGCGATCGGCTGCCTCCTCGGCGGCTGGTGCGGGCCGCCGGTGGTCAGGCGTCTGCCCGCCGGTCCGTTGCGGATCGTCGTCGGACTGTGCGGGCTCGGCCTCGCAGTGTGGCTCGCCTTCGCCTGAGTACGGATCAGGGCGACGATCGCGTCCTCGTGAGAGGTCCCCGAGGGCACATCGCCCTCGGACAGCGCTGAGATGGACGCGAACTTCGCGGTGTTTCGGTGTTTCGGTCAGCGTGAGCGCAATCCTGTCCGTCTCGTCGGCGGGCGACTACACAGGACGGGTGTCTGTTTCCGCACTGCCTGCCCCGCACCGCGACTGCTCGTCGAGCATGTCGTGTCCCGGGCCGGCGGCCGGAACGGAGTCGATGCGTCTGATGACGATCCACTCGATGAACTGGTCCGACGGGTCCCACCAATCGAGTTCGGAAACCGGTTGGGGACCTGACGTTCGGCCACCCGGTGTGGGATTCCGGCGACGTCCCGGACGAGGTGTACGAACTCGACAGCGCCGACAACGGATTCGCCGACGTCTGGCACACCGACGTGACGTTCATGCCGCGGCCGCCGATGTGTTCGATCCTGCGTCCGGTCGTGTTGCCGCGCAACGGCGGCGACACCAACTGGGCCGACGCCGAACTCGCGTATCTGTCGCTGTCCGAGCCGATCCGACGCCTCGTCGACGGTCTGACCGCGGTGCACGACGGCAGTCGCGAGTTCGGCTACTACCTCAAACAGCGCCGCGACGGGCGCGGAAACACCTGGGACGGCAAGGAAGTCACCGAACTCGTACCGGTGAGCCATCCGGTGGTGCGGGTGCATCCGGAGACCGGCCGCAAGTCGCTGTTCGTCAACCCGGGTTTCACCTCGCACATCGAGGGCGTGTCGGAGGCCGAGAGTCGCGGCATCCTCGACCTGCTCTACGCGCACATCATCAAGCCCGAGCACATCGTCCGCCACCGCTGGCGTCTGGGTGATCTCGTGCTGTGGGACAACCGCAACACGCTGCACTACGCCAACCGCGACTACGGCGACAACCGCAGCGTGATGCACCGCATCACGCTGCGCGGCGACGCTCCGGTCGGGCCGGCCTGAGGCGACCTTCGAGATCCGTATGACGTTGTGCCCGGAATCCGGGCACAACGTCATACGGATACTTTTGCCCTCGTATTCAACCAAGGGGTTGACAACGGCGCTCCGCGGGAGCATCGTCGTATTCAACTAATCGGTTGAGGAGGACGAATGGCCGACGAGCTGTCCAAGGTGTTCGCCGCACTCGCGGACCCGACCCGCCGCGACATGGTCGCGCGACTGGCGGACTCCGACGCGACGGTCAGCCAGCTCGCCGAGCCGTACGACGTCAGCATCCAGGCGGTCTCCAAGCACCTGAAGGTGCTCGAGGATGCCGGCCTGGTGACCCGAACCCGAGAGGCCCAGAAACGTCCAGTCCATCTGGAAGCCGAGGTGTTCGACCTCATGACCAAGTGGATCGAGCGGTACCGACGGCGGGCGGAAGAGCGCTACCAGCGACTCGACGTACTGCTCGCCGAGATGAACGACGGACCCGAGGCGGAACGTCCCGAGGGTCAGAACGACAAGACAACCGATAACGACACGACAACGAGGAAAGGAAAGGCGTCATGAGCACCACACAGACCCGCTATCCCGAGGCCGCCATCGAAGCCGACAAGGAGGTCCCGATCATCCGGATCACCCGCGACTTCCGTGGCACCCCCGCCCAGCTGATGAAGGCGCACACCGATCCCGATCTGTTCGTCCGCTGGATCGGCCCCGACGCCATCACCAGCCGGATCCTCGAATGGGATGTGCGCGACGGCGGCAGCTGGCGCTACGTCTCGACCCACGAGGGTCAGGAGTTCGGCTTCCGCGGCTGCTTCCACACCGTGGGTGAGGACAAGATCGTGCAGACCTTCACCTTCCTCGGGATGCCCGACCAGGTGTCGCTGGAGACGCTGTGGTTCGAGGACCTCGGCGACGGCACGACGCGCCTGCACGCCCAATCCCTGTGCGACAGTTTCGAAGCCCGCGACGGCTGGCTCGCGTCGGGCATGGAGGTCGGCGTCAACGAGGGGTATGCCGCCCTCGACCGGCTGCTCGAGTCCGGCGAGCTGTAGAACCATGGCACTGGCAGAACTCGACGCCGCAGACCGGCACCGTGCGGTCGCGGCCCGATTCGCCGACGTGATCGCCGACGTCTCCGACTGGGAGGCGCCGACACCGGTCGACGGCTGGGTCGCGCGCGATGTCGTGGCCCACCTCGTCGACTGGTTCACCGGGTTCCTCGACGCCGGGGGCGTGCGGTTGCCGGGCGGGCCCGCGGTCGCCGACGACCCGGCGGCGGCCTGGTCGGCGCATGCGGCAGCGGTGCAAGAATTGCTCGACGGGCCGTCGGCGCGGGAGACCTTCACCCACCCGATGGCGGGGGAGCACCGCCTCGCCGACGCGGTCGACCGGTTCTACACCGCCGACGTCTTCATGCACACCTGGGACCTCGCCCGGTCGCAGGGCGCGACCCCCGACCTCGACACCGCCTATGCGCAGGTGCTGCTCGACGGGATGATCCCCATCGACGAGTTGCTGCGGAGCTCGGGTCAGTACGGACCCGCCGTCGACGTGCCCGACGACGCCGACACCGTCAGCCGCCTGATGGGCTTCGTCGGGCGCGACCCCGCTGCCGGCTGAGCCGGTTCCGAGCGTAGCGAGGCACCGCGTCGAAGCCCCTGGGTGACCACCCGACAGTGCGCACGCACATCACAACTCGGAGTAGCGTGGATCACGTGCCAGAGGACAATTTCACCACCCATGGTTCTCAGTCGACCGAAACCCGCCATCCTTCACCCCGCACCCTGGGTGAACTGCGTGCCAGCGGCCATGTGCAGCGCAGTGTGCGCGACGAGATCCGCAACAATCTGCTGACCGCGCTCCGCGAGAGTCGCGACCCGTGGCCGGGGATCGTCGGCTTCGAGGCCACCGTCATCCCCCAGCTCGAGCGCGCGCTCATCGCAGGTCACGACGTCGTGATGCTCGGCGAGCGCGGACAGGGCAAGACCCGCATCCTGCGCACCCTCGTCGGGCTCCTCGACGAGTGGACGCCGGTGATCGCCGGATCAGAGCTCGGCGAGCACCCGTACGAGCCGATCACCCCCGCGTCGATCCGCAAGGCCGCGAACCTGCTCGACGATCTGCCGATCGAATGGCGTCACCGCTCGCAGCGCTACAGCGAGAAGCTCGCCACCCCCGACACCTCGGTGGCCGACCTCGTCGGCGACATCGACCCGATGAAGGTGGCCGAGGGTCGCAGTCTGGGCGATCCGGAGACCATCCACTTCGGCCTCATCCCGCGTGCACATCGCGGGATCGTCGCGATCAACGAGTTGCCGGATCTGGCCGAGCGCATCCAGGTCTCGATGCTCAACGTGATGGAGGAGCGCGACATCCAGGTCCGCGGCTACACACTGCGGCTCCCGCTCGACGTGCTCGTGATGGCGAGTGCGAACCCGGAGGACTACACCAACCGCGGTCGCATCATCACTCCGCTGAAGGACCGGTTCGGCGCCGAGATCCGCACGCACTACCCGCTCGAACTCGACGACGAGGTCGCCGTCATCGAGCAGGAGGCCGACCTCACCGCGAGTGTCCCGACCTTCATCGTCGAGATCCTGGCGCGGTTCACCCGTTACGCCCGCGACCACCCGTCCATCGACCAGCGTTCGGGTGTCTCGGCCCGCTTCTCGATCGCCGGGGCCGAAACCGTTGCCGCCGCGGCACTTCACCGCGCGACGGTCACCGGCGAGGACCAGGCGGTCGCGCGTGTCGTCGATCTCGAGTCGGTGGTCGAGGTGCTGCGCGGCAAGATCGAGTTCGAGTCCGGCGAGGAGGGGCGCGAGCTGGAGATCCTCGAGCACCTCATGCGCAAGTCCGTCGCCGACACCGTCCGCGCACATCTCGGCGGAATCGACATGGCGGCGCTCGTCGACGCCCTCGAGAACGGTGAGCCGGTCGTGACCGGTGACCGCGTGCGGGCTGTCGACTTCCTGGGCTCGATCCCGTCCCCGGAGACAACCGGGAATGTGCTCGACGCGATCGCCGAGCGCCTCGAGGCCGACATCGAAGGCGAGCGGGCGAGTGCCGTCGAGTTGGCACTCGAGGGTCTGTTCCTGGCGCGTCGGATCGGCAAGGAAGCCGACGAGGCGGGCCAGACCATCTACGGCTGAGGAGAACACATTGGCGCGCAAGAGCTTCCATCGTTCGCGCTACCAGCGGTACACCGGTGGGCCCGACCCGCTCGCCCCGCCTGTCGACCTGCGTGAGGCGCTGGAGACGATCGGCGACGACGTCATGGCCGGTGCGTCGCCGCAGCGTGCCCTGCGGGAGTTGCTGCGCCGGGGCACCCCGAACATGCGCGGCCTCGACAAGCTCCGGGAACAGGTCAACCGGCGTCGGCAGGAGCTGCTGAAGAAGCGCAACCTCGACGGCACGTTCGCCGAGATCCGCGAGCTCCTCGACCGCGCCGTCCTCGAGGAGCGCAAGCAACTCGCCCGCGATCTCGACGACGACGCGCGCTTCGCGGAGATGCAGATCGGCAGCCTCCCGCCGTCGACCGCGCAGGCCGTCGAAGAGCTGTCGGAGTACAACTGGCGCAGCCCCCAGGCCCGGGAGGACTACGAGAAGATCAAGGACCTCCTCGGCCGCGAGCTGCTCGATCAGCGGTTCGCCGGAATGAAGGAGGCGCTCGAAGGCGCCACCGAGGCCGACCGGCAGCGGGTCTCGGACATGCTCAAAGATCTCAACGAGCTGCTCGAGGCGCACAACCGCGGTGAGGACACGTCGGAGATGTTCGACGAGTTCATGGACGCCCATGGCGACTTCTTCCCGGAGAATCCGCGCAACACCGAAGAACTCATCGACTCGCTGGCCCAGCGTGCCGCCGCGGCGCAGCAGTTCTACAACTCGCTCACCCCGGAGCAGCAGGCCGAGCTGGACCAGCTGGCGCAGCAGGCATTCGGTTCGCCGGACCTGATGAGTCAACTCGCGCAGATGGATTCACAACTCCGCGCGGCGCGGCCCGGGCTGGACTGGGACAACGCGCAGTCGTTCTCGGGGGACCAGCCGATGGGACTGGGGGAGGGTGCCGAGGCGCTCCGCGACATCTCCGAACTGGAAGCGTTGTCCGAGCAGTTGTCCCAGCAGTACGCCGGAGCGCAGATGGACGACATCGACCTCGACGCTCTCGCACGGCAACTCGGCGACGAGGCGGCGGTCGACGCGCGGATGCTCGCCGAACTCGAGAAAGCGCTGTCGGAGGAGGGGTTCTTCGACCGTGCCGCGGACGGGCAACTCCGGTTGAGTCCCAAGGCGATGCGGCAACTCGGGCAGTCGATCTTCCGTGACATCGCCGAGCAGTTGTCGGGACGTCGAGGCGATCGTCAGACCCGGCGCACCGGTCTGCTCGGTGAGCCGACCGGCGCCAGCCGCGAATGGGAGTTCGGCGACACCGACCCCTGGGATGTCACCCGAACGGTGTCAAATGCGGTGTTGCGCACTGTCTCCGAGACCACCGAGCCGTCGCTGGCGACGTCGGAGATGGCGCGGTCCGGAGTGCGGATCGACGTCCGCGACGTCGAGGTCGCGGAGACCGAGAGCCGCACCCAGGCGGCGGTCGTGCTGCTCGTCGACACCTCGTTCTCCATGGAGATGGAGGGTCGCTGGACACCGATGAAGCGCACCGCGATCGCGTTGAACCACCTGATCTCGACCCGCTTCCGCAGCGACGAACTACATCTCATCGCCTTCGGCCGCTACGCGAGGTCCATCGACATCGCGGAACTGACCGGACTGCAACCACGGATGGAGCAGGGCACCAACCTGCACCACGCGCTGTTGCTGGCGCAGCGGCACCTGCGTCGCTTCCCGAACGCACAACCGGTGGTCCTGGTGGTCACCGACGGCGAACCCACCGCGCATCTCGACCCCAGTGGTGAACCGTTCTTCTTCTACCCGCCGCACCCGCAGACGATCGCGTTGACCGTGCGCGAGCTCGACCACGTCGCCCGGCTCGGCGCGCAGGTCACGTTCTTCCGTCTCGGTGAGGACCCAGGCCTGGCCCACTTCATGGACCAGATCGCGCGCCGGATCGGCGGTCGCGTCGTGGCACCGGACGTCGACGGCCTCGGCGCCGCCGTGGTCGGGGACTACCTGAAGTCCCGGAAGGGTCGTCGTCGACGCGGCTGACCGGCGGGCGCCGGCTCAGGCCGTGCGCGGCCTACGTCCGGCGATGGCCCACAGCACGATCCCGATCAGCAGGAGGACGGCGCCGAATCCGCCACCGAAGACGGCCAGGAGAACCCCGCCGACACCACTGAAGATGCCGCCGAGGTCGATCGTGGCGACCACGACGCGGTCGCTGCAGAGGAACGAATAGGTTCCCGCCTCGACCACCTCGTAGGAGTCGAAGGACCGCACCTGGGTGCCGTCGTAGGGGAATTCGGCCGTCACGTCGGTACCGCGTTCGAGTGCCGCCGGTCCGGTGATCTCACAGGAGGGCGTCGCGGCGGTGTTGTCGGGGCGGAAGAGGGCGAAGGTGTCCCCGGCGTCGTATCGGTGCTCGGCCCGTGGGTCGACGACGAAGGCCTGGTCCGCCTGATCGACCACCTGGCTGATCCCGCTGACGGCCAGCACCACGCCGACCGCGACCGATGCGACGAGGATCACGACACCGACGGCGGTGAGGATCTTGCCCCAGAGTCGCATCCCGGTCCGGTCCTTGGGGGGCGCGGGCGGCGGGTAACCGCCGTACCCGTACGGGCCGGGCTGGTTCGGGCCGGGCTGATATGGATTCGGCGCGCCGGACGAACCGGGATCGTAGGGCTGGCCCATGGGTCGCCTCCGGTGTAGGTCGGGCGGGTGTCCGTCCGGGGTGAGTGAATTATGCCCCACATGCGTCGGGCGGTGGGCGGATCGTCGTCGGGGTCGGCTCAGGGTCGAAATCAGGGTGGTCTGACTGCGGTGCGGCCACTAGGGTTTCCAGACGTGACCTCTTCCGGCGATCTCCCCGCACCCGACGATCGGCGGGCGCGTCTGCGTGCCGCCGACGCCGACCGGGAACTGGTGCACGAAATCCTGTCCGCAGCCATGGCTCACGGCAGCCTCTCGCCCGTCGAGTACGAGGAGCGTGCGGGAAAAGCCATGATGGCCAAGACCTTCGGCGATCTCGACGAGTTGACCGATGACCTCCCGATCGCGCAGCTCGGCGTGGCGATGCCGGCGCCGTCGATGTCGCCGGGCCCCCGGGTGACCGGTGGGAGTTCCGATGCGGCGGTGCGCCATCGCCTGGCCATCATGTCCGGTAGCGAATTGTCGGGGACCGCGGTGGTGGCCGACGCCCTCACCGCGACGGCGATCATGGGGGCCGTCGAGATCGACCTGCGCGAGGTCGAGTTCACCGCACCGGTTCTCACCATCCAGTGCATCGCGATCATGGGCGGCGTCGAGATCAGGGCCCCCGAGGGCGTGACCGTCGAGATCGGCGGCCTCGGGATCATGGGCGGCTTCGGCGGGAAGTCGCAGAAGTCGCCACGGCCGGGTGCGCCGGTCGTGCGCGTGACCGGGCTCGCGCTGATGGGCGGCGTCGAGGTGAAGGTCGTGCCGCGCGAAGATCCCGACGCGTGACCGAGCCCGCGCGGTCAGCGGTCATCAGGCGAGAAGCAGGGCGATGACGGCGATGGCCGGGATCGACGCGAGTGTGGTGATCAGCGCGGTGTCCCGCGCCAGGATCTGCCCGCGCCGGTAGCGGGTGGCGTAGACGAGGACGTTCTGCGCGGTCGGCAGTGCGGCGATCACGACCTGGGCGAACAGTGCCTCACCGGTCTGGCCGAATCCCCACCGCGCGATCGCGTACACCGTCAGCGGCATCACGACCATCTTCAGTGCCGCGGCGAGCGCGATGTCGCGGCGCGGGCTCTCACCCTTCTTGAACACCTGGACGCCGGTCAGCGACAGACCGAAGGCCAGCAGCGCCGCCGGCACCGATGCGTCACCGAGCATCTTCAGCGGTGACATCACTGCCGCGGGTGGCATCACACCGAGCACCGACACGAACAGCCCGGCGATGCCGCCGACGACGATCGGGTTCGGTGATCGGGGCGATGAGCGAATCACGGACGATCGAGGTCTCGGTGTTCCGTTCGAGGGCGGTGAGGTCGAGGGCCAACAGTGCCATCGGGGAGTAGATGACGATCTGGAACAGAAGCAGTGGCGCGATGAACGACGCGTCGTCGAGGACGAAGATCGCAATCGGGAGGCCGAGATTGACGCTGTTGACATACGACGACGAGAGCGCGCCGATCACGAGTTCCGGGACTGGGCGTCGTAACCACAGCTTGGCGATCACGAGGTAGATGACGCCCATGAGCATCGCGCTACCACCGGCGATCACCAGCGTCGAGGAGAAGACGACCGACAGGTCCGTGGTGACCAGCGAATGGAACAGCAGCGCCGGGGTGAAGACGAAGAACACCAAGCGGGACAGGACTTCATGTGCGTGATCGCCGATCACATGCGTCCGCCCGAGGAGATAGCCGACCCCGACTACTATGAAGATCACCGTGAAGCCGGAGATGACGCCAGACACCGCTCGAGTCTATTCATTAGGGTGATGAACGGATTTATCGGATCGAACGAGGGGGTTACGGGTGTCATATCCACCGGGACAGGGCTCGGGCCAGGGCCAGGACGACTGGGGGACGGTGCCGAGCCCCGGGGCGGCGGACGGATCGGGAGGGTCGCGCCCGAACCTGAACAAGGGTGACCAGGGTCAGGGTTCCCCGGACTACGCGCCGACCGAGTTCGGTCAGACATACCAACCGGGACCTTCCTCCGATCCGCAGGGTCAGAATTCGCAGGGTCAGAATCCGTACGGACAGAACCCGTATGGGCAGAACCCCTATGGCCAGAACTCATACGGACAGAACCCGTACGGCCAGGACCAGAATCCGTACGGTCAGCCGCCGGGGACGGGCTACGGCCAGTACAGCGATCCCTACCAGGCCGGGCAGGCGCCCGCTTACGGATCGGCCGCCTACGGTGCCCAGAATCCTTACGGCGCTGCGCCTTACGGAGGTTACGGTTACGGCGCTCCGCAGAAGAGCACCAACGGCAAGGCGATCGGCGCACTCATCTGCGGCATCGTCGCCCTGGTCATGCTTGCCGCGTGCTTCCCGCTCGCGCTGCCCCTCGGAATCGCGGGTGTCGTCCTCGGCTTCATGTCGCGGCGTGAGGTGGAGCAGTCGGCCGGAAACCAGACCGGTGCCGGCATGGGCCTCGCCGGCATCATCACCGGCGCATTGGGAATCCTCGGCGCGATCGTGTGGATCGTGCTGTTCATCATCCTGATCGCGGCCGGCAACTCGACGGACTCGGTCTACTACTACTGAACGAATTTCGGCCGATCTGAGCTTGCGATCGTCGACTTCTGCCCAGTTCGAGGCGTTTTCTCACTACTCTGTGACCTGCGCAGCCATGTGCATGAACGATCCTCGCGCCGCGACGACGCACGGCTTGGAAGGGCACCTGATGTCGAACCCGACCGGAGGCGGGGATCCGCGCGATCCGTCCTCCACACCCCAGTCCCCGTCGGATCAGGTACCGCCGGATTCGGCACCCGACCCGAATCCTTCTCCGGGGGAGCCGACGCAGAAGGTGTCGGCCGCAGAGCTCCTCGGCGAATCCGGCGATCGCCCAGCAGGTTCGGAGGAGACGACCGAGCCGGTGCCCTCGACGCCGGACACCCGCTCGCCCGACACCTCGACACCCCTGACCTCGACGCCGGGCGCCGGTCCGGAAGGCACGTCGGTGCCGCAGTCGCACAGCCCGGCCGACGGTGTCACCCGCGTCATCAGCACTGGTGGCGCACGTGCCGGGGGTGCACCTCAGGGTCATACCGCGCCGCCCGCACCGCCCGGTCCGCCACCGTCGGGGTACGACTCGACACGCGTGATCTCGACCCGCCCTCCGGGTGGTCCGGTGGGCCGGGTGGACCTCCGCAACCGGGTTACGGCCCGCCGCCGGGTTACGGCCGGCAGGGTCCGGGGCAGCAGGGGCCGGGGCAGCAGAATCACCGGCAGCCGGCGCCGCCCGGGTACGGACCGCAGGGGACCCCGCCCGGCTACGGCGGGGCCTACGGACAGCCCGGTCAGCCGGCGCCAGGAGGTCGGCCCGGGTACGGTCCGTCACCTCAGCAGCAGGCGCCCGCGGGGCCGCCGCCCGGACAGCATGCGTTCGGCGATGATCCTCGGCCCGGCCTGACCCCCAAGACGAATACGCTTGCGGTGGCTGCGCTGGTCGCCTCGCTGCTCGGTCTCGTGTGTGTCGGCATCGGCGGCCTGGTCGGACTCGTACTCGGCGTGGTGGCGCGCAGACAGATCGCGGCGTCAGGCGGTGGGCAGACCGGCGACGGCCTCGCGCTGACGGCCATCGTCATCGGCTTGTTCATCGTCGTCATGTGGGTGGCGTACTGGCTCGTCGTCGCGTTCACGGGAGTGGAAAGTCCCTGGTCGTACATCTGACGCGGATCTGCGGAGCGTCGTACGGATGACCATTTTGGAGCTGGGCGGTCCCGCCAGGTAGTCTGGTCGGGTTGTGTGCCGCGCCCGCGGGGGCCGATAGGCGCACTGACTCGGGTCGATCGGTGACGCGCAGCGTTGCCGGCGGCCACGCAGACCACAGTAGGAGAAGGGCTCAACCATGGCTGTACCGAAGCGCCGGATGTCGCGGGCGAACACCCGTAGCCGTCGTTCGCAGTGGAAGGCGGAAAACCCCGCACTGCAGGAAGAAAAGGTCAACGGCGTCCCCGTGCGGATTCCGCGTCGACTCGTGAAGGCCGCTCGCGCGGGCATCATCGATCTGGATCGTCGCTAGCCTTTTCCCGGTTGCCGCCTCGGCACCGCGATTTCTACACGGACGGCCGTCCCCGGTTTACCGGGGGCGGCCATTCGTATGCCGTCGGCGGACCGGCGTCCTGGTCGTGAGGAGGGTCTGAGGTGCTTCTCGACGTGCTGAACTTCGCGGGTGTCGCGGTGTTCGCGGCCTCCGGTGCGATGGTCGGTGTCCGCAAGGACTTCGACATGTGGGGCATCGTGACCGTCGGAGTGCTCACCGGCGCCGGTGGCGGGGTCCTGCGGGACGTCCTGCTCGGCATCACCCCACCCTCGTCGGTCCAGGGCTTCGGCAACGCGCTGACCGGCACGATCGCCAGTCTGCTCGTCTTCGCCTTCCATCCGGCCTTCACGAAACTGCGCCGGTCGATCCTCGTCCTCGACGCCTTCGGGATGGGCCTGTTCGCGACGACCGGGGCGTCGATCGCCGTCGACGTCGGAGCGAGCGCGTTCGCCGCCACCGCCGTCGGACTCATGACCGCAATCGGCGGCGGCGTCCTGCGGGATGTGATCTCCAACGAGATCCCGCTGCTCCTCCAGCCCGCGGACCTCTATGCGATCCCCGCGCTGCTCGGCGCCACGATCGTCGCGGTCGGTTCCTACCACACCCCCGTCCCGCACTGGGTCTGGCTGACGGTCGGGTCGATCCTCGCCACCGGTCTGCGTCTGCTCGGACTGAAGTTCGGGTGGCGACTCCCGACGGCCCGGCACTGACCGCCGCCTCGCAGACCCACCCACCCCGCAAACCCACCACTTTTCCAGATATCCACCCCATTGTCGGGTGGTGGAAATCTGGAAAAAGGGTGGGTTTCCGGTCACTCGACGCCGGCGGATCGAAGCGCTTTCTTGATCTGCGCGTAGAAAGCGGCCTTGTCGGCGAGGTCCTGCCATGTCCACCGCACGACGGTGTACCCCTGCGCACGCAGCTTGTCCTCACGGACCTTCTCGTCGACGACGGTCTTCCAAGCCGGATCATCACCGACTGTGCCGTTGTACTTGATCATTCCGTCGAACTCGCCGACCACCCTGTTCGCCAGCAAGAAGTCGACGCGAGCAATGAACTTGCCGTGGTCGTCGACGATCTCCACCTGCTGCTGGGGCACGGGTAGGTCAGGAGACTCGAGCATGATTGCGCGACTGAGGGACTCGCCGACGCTTTCCGATGACGCGTTCGCGTGCGGCAGCGTGCGGCGGAGCATCTCGACCCCCTTGAATCCTCGGCACGAGTCGAGGATCTGCCGCAATCGTTCCGGTCTGGCGTCGCGTCGGAGCGCGGCGTCGAGCACCGCGAGGGCCTGTCGATCGGTACCCAGGCGGGCGACATCGCACGCCGTGCGCTCGATGGATGTCACCGTCACCCCGTCGACGACCTCGATGTCCTGCGGCTCGACGACGGCCTGATGCCGGACGATCTTCGCCGCCCGCTTCCCGACCTTCGGCGACGTGACGTGAACGTGTGACAGTTGGGGCCAGAGCACCGGCAACCGGTGGATGGCAGCCGCGGAGACGTGGCTGAACAGTCGGCCCGGGCGTCCTGCGCTCGCGGCGGCGATGACGGTCAACCGGTGCTTCTCGATGGCGTCGAGTTCGTTGACCGTGGTGAAGTCGGTCATCGCGCCCGGCCAGAGACGGTACAGCGCTTTGCCTGTGACCATCCGCTGCAATGTGTCGTCGGTGGTGTGAGTGCCGACGGTGTCACTTCTGAGGATCAGTCCGTGCCGGTCGTTGGGTAGCTCCATGTGAATGAGACGCACGGGCGCCCGGTTTGGACCCACCTCCTGACAAATTCACCCTTTTTCCAGATTTCCACCCCCTTCTCGGGTGGTGGAAATCTGGAAAAAGGGTGGGTTTGCGGGGCGGCTACTGCGCGATGAACTTGTTGACGGTCCGGTTCAGGAAGTTCGGGATGAACTTGGCGGCATTGCCGAGGAAGAGGGTCTGGGCACCGACGGAGTAGCTGGTGCGGTGCAGCAGCTTGTCCTGGCGCGTGGGATGCACGGATTCCCAGACCTTGTCGGCGACCTGGTCGGGCGTGATGCCGATGCCCAGGGTCTTCGTGGACTTCGCGTCGTCGGCGGCCAGCGCGGTCTTCGCCCACAGCGGCCAGATGCTGACGACCCGGATGTCGTCGTGCTCCCACTCGAGTTCGAGGGCCTCGGTCAGTCCGCCGACGAAGAACTTGGTGGCGGAGTAGACCGCGATTCCGGGCTGGCCGTAGATCGCCGACGCCGACCCGATGTTCACCAGGTGCGCGCCCGGGGTCTTCTTCAGGTACGGGTGGGCGGCTTGTGCGCCCAGGGCGACACCGAGTGCGTCGATGTCGATCTGCCGCTTGATCTGCTCGGGCGTGATGGAGTCGATCCTGCCCGCGTGCAGGATGCCGGCGTTGTTGTCCAGGACGTCGAGGGTGCCACCGGTGTGCGAGGTGAACTCGGCCAGCGCGTCGGCCCACTGCTCCGGTTCACGGACGTCGAGCGTGCCCGTGATCCAGTCGGGATGGTCGGCCTCGACCTTCGCGAGGGCGTCGGTATCGACGTCGTAGCCCGGCCGCTCCGCCGGTGATGAAGATGGATGACATGCGTACTCCTACGGGGTGGTCGGTAGCGGCTTTGGTGGCGCTGACCTGCAAGAAGGCTGTCCAGCACCGAACTTACCGGCCAGTATATTCGTTGATTCGTTTACTGGGTCACAGTGCGGTGCTATCTTGACAACACACATTGTCATTACATCGATCATTGTCATGATCGACGTCGACCGGGAGGGGAGTTCGCATGACGGCCGCGATGGAACGAACCGAGAACGTCATCAGCATGCGAGACCAGGGCACCGAGGAGGTGTCAGCGCGTCTGCTGGCGTCGGCCGCCCGCCTCTCGCGCAATGCGATGACCGAGATCGACTGGTCCAAGCCGATGGACCCGACCAAGTACGGCTGCAGTCCGGAGTGGTCGTCGCTGTACGGCACCGACTACTGGGACGAACTCACCGAGGAGCAGCGGATCTCGGTGACGCGCCACGAGTTCGCGTCGATCATGAACATCGGGATCTGGTTCGAGATGATCCTGCAGGAGATGGTGATCCGCGATCAGTACCTCGGCGACTACCACGGCTCCGAATTCCAGTTCGCGCTGACCGAGATCGCCGACGAGTGCCGACATTCGCTCATGTTCGCCAAGGCGTCGGAGAAGATGGTCGGCGCCTCTTACCGGCCGTCGAAGAAGGTCGCGCGCCTCGGCAAGATCTTCATGCAGACCGCGAAGAACGAGGTCGCCTACGCCGGAATCCTGGTCGCCGAGGAGGTCCTGGACGTTTTCCAGCGTGGCTGCATGCGTGACGACCGCGTCCTCGACTTCATCCGCACGGTCAACGAGATCCACGTCCTCGAGGAATCGCGCCACATGAAGTTCGCGCGCGAAGAGGTGCGCGAATCTCTCGACGGAGTCAGTTGGGCGCGCCGCCAGTTCAGTGCGCTGACCGTAGCGATCGGTGCGTACTACATCGTCACGAGTCTGGTGCAGCGCAAGGCCTTTGCCGACGCCGGCCTCGACGCCGACCGCGCGGTCCGCGAGATGCGCCACAATTCGCACTTCCACTCGATGATCCGTTCGAGCTGCGCCCACCTCATGGAGTTCCTCGACGAGGTCGGCTTGCTCACCAAGCCCGCCATGCGGTACTACCGGAAAGCGCACATGCTCTGATGTTCGTCATCACCCAATCATGTTGCAGTGACGCGGCATGCGTGTCCGTGTGCCCGGTGAACTGCATCCACCCGACACCCGAGGAACGCGGCTTCGGCAGCTCCGACATCCTGCACATCGACCCGCAGGCCTGCATCGACTGCGGTGCCTGTGCCGACGCGTGCCCGGTCGACGCGATCTATCCCGCGGACAAACTCGGCACGCGCGACAAGGTGTTCATCGACATCAACGCCGACTACTACAAGAACAACCCCGACGTCCGGTCGGGGTGGGTGCCGCCGACCGACGACGAGGCGTCCACCGTCACCTACCCGGACATCCCGAAACTGCCTGCCGGCCTGCGGGTTGCCCTGGTCGGCACCGGACCGTCGGGTGGTTATGCGTTGCGTACCCTGCTCGACCGGACCGAGGCGACGGTCACCGTCATCGACAAGCTGCCGACGCCGGGTGGACTCGTCCGTGCCGGCGTGGCACCGGATCATCCGGGCACCAAGGGTGTGCTGCGCGGATTCGACCTGCTCTACCGCGACCCCCGCGTCACCATGCTGACCAACGTGTCCGTCGGCGATGGACCGGACGAGGTCACCCCGGCTGAACTCGCCGAGCATTTCGACGCGGTGTTCTACGCCGTGGGCGCCAGTGAGTCCCGGCGCCTGGGCATTCCGGGTGAGCACCTGCCGGGTTCGACGTCGGCGACCGACCTCGTGGCCTGGTACAACGGCGTGCCCGGCGTCGACGCGGGACCGCCGCTGCGTCGGGGAACCGCCGACGATCCGGCGACGGGCCGCGCGGTCGTCGTCGGCACGGGCAACGTCGCGCTCGACGTCGCCCGCATCCTCGTATCCCCGCCGGAGTTGTTGGCCACCACCGACATCGCCGACCGGGCGCTCGAGATCCTGCGCGAACAGAATGTCCACGAGGTGGTCCTGCTCGGTCGTCGTGATCAGGCCGCGGCCGCCTACACGGCAGCGGAATACCGTGCGCTGTCGGAGATCCCGGGCGTCGAGGTGGAGGTGTTCGACGGAGCGAACGGGCAGGTTCCGTCCTTGCACGAACCCGCTGACCCGTCGCGGCGTCGGATCGTGTTCCTGTTCCACAGCACTCCGGAGGAGATCGTCGGCAATCCGCAGGTGCAGTCGGTGACGGTCCGTACCGGCGAGGGACGGCATCACGTCGCCGCCGACCTCGTCGTGCGCTCGATCGGGTACCGCTCGACCCCGATTCCAGGTCTCGCCTTCGACGACGAGCGCGGCGTCTTCCGCAATGTCGACGGTCGACTGGTCGACGAGTCGGGCGGGATCGTCCCCGGCGGCTACGTGCTGGGCTGGGCCAAGCGCGGCCCCAGCGGCGGGATCGGCGCCAACAAGAAGTGCGCCACCCAAACGGTCGAGGACTTCATCGCCGACGCCGCGTCGGGGAGTCTTCAGCGCACCCGGCGTGCGGCGGGGGAGTTCCCGGCACTGGTGCGCAAGCGGGTGCCGACCGTGATCGGGTACCGCGGAATGCGCGCCATCGACAGGCGAGAACGCCGCCGGGGCATCGAACAGGGTCGCCCTCGTGTGAAGTTCACCCAGGTCGCCGAGATGGTCGGCGCGGCGGGATGGCGGCGTAGCTGACCCTTCGAGACGGCCCTCCGCAAGCTCCGGGCCTCCTCAGGGGGCGATGGGGCACGGCCTCCGCAAGCTCCGGGCCTCCTCAGGGGGCGGAATGCATCCGCAGCCGCGTCGACCGTGCCACCATCGGGGCACACACCCATCCCAGGAGGCGCGATGATGCACGACGGCTTGAACCAGAAGTGGCGCGAGCGTTCGCTGTTCGCCGTGTTCGTGACTGCGTTGGTCACCCAGAACGCGATTGCGATCCCGTATGTGCAGCGCAACGGCCCGGAGTCGGTGAAGGATTTCTTCGTCGGCGACATCATGAAGACCACGCCGGGTCGTTTCGCGATGGTCGATCTGCTCTTCGTGGTGATCGCCTTCCATCTGTGGGCGTTCGGCGAGGCCAGGCGGCTGCGGATCATGCCGTGGTGGATCGCGTCGGTGGTCCTCACCTTCGGGGTGGGCATCGCGACGGCGATCCCGTTCTTCTTCCTGGCCCGCGAACGCGCGTTACGGCGCTGAGCACACGCCTCCGGGCTGCTCTCCGGCCTTCGGAACGGCCGTGAGAACCAGACAACCCTGCCGTAACACCGAGGCAAGTCGCATTTCACGCGGCGCGCGGATAGTGGCGGCATGTCGAGTACTCCGCACTTCCTGCAGGGTGTGTTCCCGTTCGCGGGAGCGGGCCTGACCAAGTCCGGTCCCATCGACCCGGTGCTGTCGTTCGTGGTGCCGTCGGGAATGACGGCCCAGCCCTTGTACTTTCGTGGCGGCAACAGCTCCGACGAACTGATCTGCGTGACCCTGATGCGCGACGGGACGCCGATGCGGATGTTCCCGATGGGGGCGCGGTCGTCGGTGAACGTGCCGCTGAGGGTGGTCGAGGACGTCGATCCCGACACGACGCTCGAACTCGTGATCGCGGCGCCTGAGGGTGCGAGCGGTGAGGTCGTGGTGGACTTCGGGATGGTCGTCTTCTGATGGCGGATTCGCAGAACCTGCACGAACGACGCCGACTGGTCGTCGTCGGGAACGGTATGGCGGGGGCGCGCACGGTCGAGGAGATCCTGACGCGCGGTGGCGGCGACCTGTTCGACATCACGATGATCGGCGACGAACCGTACGGCAACTACAACCGCATCATGCTCAGTCATGTCCTCGCCGGTGAGGCCACGGTCGACGACGACGATCTGATGCTGAACCCGATGGCGTGGTACCGCGAGCACGGCGTCACTCTCTACGCGGGCGACCGCGCCGAGGCAATCGACCGCTTCGCCAAGACCGTGACGTGTGCGTCGGGGCGGGCAATCGACTTCGACGTCCTCGTCATCGCGACCGGCTCCCACACGTTCTTCCCGAACATGGACGGCCTCCGCGAACCCGACGGCAAGCTCGCGCGTGGTGTGTTCGGATTCCGGACCATCGAGGACACCAACGGCATGCTGCAGATGGCGACGTCGCGCGATCACATGCGCGCCGTCGTGATCGGTGGCGGCCTGTTGGGTCTCGAAGCGGCGTACGGTCTGCAGACGCAGGGCGTCGCTGTCGACGTCGTGCATTCGCCCGGGCATCTGATGAACCAGCAGCTCGACGAGCGCGGGGGACGGGTGCTGCGGAACAAGATCGAGTCTCTCGGTGTCGGCGTGCACACCGGCAAGCGCACGACGTCGGTACTGCGCAACGACGACGGGACGGTCGCGGGAGTCGGCTTCACCGACGGGGATTCGCTGCCGGCCGACATGATCGTGGTGACCGCGGGTATCCGCCCGAACGTCGAGATCGCGCGTGGCGCCGGTCTGGTCGTGGAGCGTGGGATCGTCGTCGACGATCAGATGCGTTGTGAGGATGAAGCATTCATCTACGCGGTGGGTGAGTGTGCCCAGCACCGCAGTGAGGTGTACGGACTCGTCGCCCCGCTGTGGGAACAGGCTGTGGTTCTGGCGGACGTGCTGACCGGCGTGAATCCCCAAGCGGAATATCATGGTTCGCGACTGACCACGAAGCTCAAGGTCGCCGGTGTCGACGTCGCGGCGATGGGTGTCAAGGGGCCCGAGCGTGACGACGACGAGTTCGTGCAGTTCTACGAACCGCGCAGCGGCACCTACAAGAGCGTGGTGGTCCGCGACAACAAGCTGATCGGCGCGATGCTGCTCGGCGACATCTCCAAGGCCAACTTCCTCACGCAGGCGTTCGACGACAAGGTGCCCCTGCCGGACGAGCGCATCTCGATGCTGTTCGACATGGGCACGCCGAGCGCGGAGACCGGCGCCGCCGAACTCGCCGACGATGTTCAGGTCTGCAACTGCAACGGCGTCACCAAGGGCGACATCATGGGTTGCGTCGCGTCGGGTTGCACCAGCGTCGGCGAGGTGTGCGCGAAGACGCGGGCCGGCAAGGGATGTGGGTCGTGCAAGGGCCTCGTCGCCGACATCGTCGAGTACGCCGCGGGGGACACTCTGACGGCCGACGCCGCGGCCGACTGGTACGTCCCGTCGATCCCGCTCACCAAGCCCGAACTCATCGACGCGATCCGGCGACAGGATCTGCGGTCGGTCAGCGAGGTCTTCGACAAGCTGGCACCCGACGGCGAGGACGCGACGGCAAAGATGCCGCTCGCCTCGCTGTTGCGGATCATCTGGGGATCGGAGTGGAAGCATGAGCCGGGTGCGTTGTTCGTCAACGACCGAGTGCACGCGAACATCCAGCGAGATGGCACGTTCTCGGTGGTTCCGCAGATGAAGGGCGGGGTGACCTCACCCGAGCAGTTGCGCAAGATCGCCGACGTCGCGGAGAAGTACTCGATCCCGATGATCAAGGCGACCGGCGGTCAGCGACTCGATCTGCTCGGCGTCAAGAAGGAAGACCTGCCGAAGGTGTGGGAGGACCTCGGGATGCCGTCGGGTTATGCCTACGGCAAGTCCTTCCGGACCGTCAAGACCTGCGTCGGAACCGATTACTGCCGTTTCGGTCTCGGTGATTCGACGCAACTCGGAATCGACATCGAAACCCGCTATCAGGGCCTGGAGTCGCCGGCGAAACTCAAACTCGCGGTGACCGGTTGCCCACGCAACTGCGCCGAGGCGCTGTGCAAGGACTTCGGTGTGGTCGCCATCGGCGACGGCAAGTGGGAGATCTACGTCGGCGGCGCCGCCGGTGCCCACATCCGCAAGGGTGACCTGCTGGCGACGGTGGACTCCTCCGACGAGGTGATCCGGTTGTGCGGCATCTTCATCCAGTACTACCGTGAGCAGGGCAAGTGGCTCGAGCGAACCTACTCCTTCGTGCCGAGGATGGGCATCGAGGAACTGCGCGCGATCATCGTCGACGACCGGGACGGCCTCGTGGCCGGCCTGCAGGAGCGGATCGACGAAGCCGTTGCCGCCTACGTCGATCCCTGGCTGGATCGCGCCGAACCGAAGTCGCCCGCACAGTTCACCCCGGCGCTGCCGTTGCTGCCGCTCCCGCAGGTGCCGGTCCGATGACCAGCATCGCCGAACCCGGAGTGGTCATCGGGGCCGTTGCCGACCTGGAACTGGGGGAGAGCCGCGCATATGTCGTGGACGGCAGGCAGATCGCGGTCTTCCGCATGACCGACGGCACGTTACGCGCCACCGACGCCGTCTGCCCGCACCGCGCCGGACCGCTCGCCGACGGCCAGTTCGACGCCGCGAAGATCGTCTGCCCGCTGCACCAGTACGCCTTCTCCTTCGCCGACGGCGCTTGCACGTCGGACGGGATCGGGTCGGTGTCCGTCTATCGCGCCGAGGAGCAGGACGGCGAAGTCATCGTCTGGCTGTAGCACCGCCTGAACGCTCTCGAGAGACTTACCACCTCGGTGATCGTTGCAGGGCGGGTCCCCGCACCTGTGCCAGATGCGGTCCTCCTCTGATGGACCAGTTGGTCACCCCAGACGTTCCTGAGCCCACGCCCAGTCGATACGTTCCTGCTCGAGTCGCACCCGCTCGCCGAGAGCATCCATCACAAGATCTGTGTAGAGATCGCGCTCGGTAGGTGTCAGCCGGACCAGATCCGATGAAGCGGGTCGTTGCTCGATGACCCAGCGATCTCGATGGGCCACAAGCGTTTCGCGATCCATCAACACCGACTCGGTCTGTGGCAGCCACGCTCTCAACCGGTCGAGGATGGCGAAGCCGTGGGTGTCGAGGTCGCCCCAGTAGCGGATTGGGACGCCGGCGAGCCAGGGGAGACGTCCGATCCGGTCCACCTCGAAACCCTTGCCCCACAGCACCACACCGTCGTCGGGGACATCGACACACAGGTAGGTGATCTCGTTCTCGATCACGAGCGCGGTTCGTGGCTGCACTGCGAGACGCGCGAGTTCGTCGGTGCGGACGGTGATCTCGGTGAGTGCTGCAGGTAGACCCATCGATGCGGACGGCCGCAGCCGTACGGACTCGGGCTTTGTCTGCAGCCCCAGTCCGGACAAGAAGCCCGATGCCGTCGACGACACCCCGAGCATCGCAGCCAGCACCGGGCGATGGCGTTCGGCGAACTTGGTGTCGACGCCGGGGGCGCTGATCTCCCGGAGGTAGCGGTGCGAGTCCCGATGGGTGTTCAGCCACGCGTAGGCGGCGATGAGTCGCGGCATCTCCGGTCCCAATTCGAGTGCACGCAAGGGGTATCGGAGCATCCAGTCGCGGACTGCCGGATGAGCGGAGGCTGATTCGAGGAGTTCGTCGAACTGCCGGACCGCCGGTGAGACCCCCAACAGTGCCCACGCCTGATCGAACGTCGACACCACGGCGCGCGACGGCAACTGGTTGCGCCCGACGTGCCGCCCGCCGACCGACTGCCACACCAACGCGTAGCGTCGGTCGCCCTGACGGCCGCTGTCCATCACGGTCACCCAGTCGCGGGCCGCGCCCAGATCCTCGCCGATCTGCGAGGCGGTCGGTCCCCGGAGCGGAATCTCGATGGGTTCGAACGGCTTTGCGTCGGCGTGGGCACGCAACAACGTCCCGTCGTCCCACCGGCGGCGAACCTTGCCGGCGATGTCGTCGGGCGAGGTCCATCGTCGGGTCACTTGAGCCGACCGTCGCGGCGTGACCGGTACTCCTCGATCGTCATCGTCTGCAGGCGCGAGAAGGTGCCGGTGGGGTTGTCGACGAAGCCGATCGCCTTGACGTACGGTTCGATCACGTGCACCTTCTGCAGTGGCGTCACGATCAGCAGCTGCAGCCCCAGCTTGGCGAACAGGTCCAGCGCGTACCTTGTCGACACATCCGAGCCACGTCCGAAGGCCTCGTCGATCACGGCGAAGCGGAAGTCGCGGGACTTCTCCACACCCCATTCCAGGCCGAACTGATACGCCAACGACGCCGCGAGGATCGTGTATGCCAGCTTCTCCTTCTGCCCACCGGATTTGCCGTCGGAGTCGCTGTAGTGCTCCCACTCCACGTCGGTGTCGACGTCTCGTTCGGATGCGGAGAACACGAACCAGTTGCGGACATCGGTGACCCGCCGCGTCCAGTTCTTGTCGGAGTCGGCGTGGCCGTCGCGCCCGCGGAATCGTTCGATGATGCGCTTGACGTCCAGGAATCGTTGCTCGGAGTACTGGTCGCCGTCGACGGCGAGGCTGTCGTTGGTGAGGTTGCGTAGGTCCGCCCGGAACTGTGCAACGTCCTGATTGGTGGTGGCCTCCCGCTCGAGCCGGATGTAGCGTCCCGGGTTGTACGGCACCGCCCCCAACGCCTCGTTGATCCGGGCGACGCGCTCGTCGATGGAGGCGGCCTGCCGGTTGAGCCAGTTGTTGAACCCGGCCAGCTCCTGGATCGCGTTCTTGTTCAACTGCTCCTTGAACTCGAACTCGAAGCGCGGCAGATCATCGGTGGCAACCTGTTCGCGGAACGTCACGAAGTCGGCGCGCGCATCGACGTCGGCGTCCATGTCGGCCCGCAGATCGGGCCAGCGCCGCAGCACCTCGGCCATCTGCTGGGCCAGGCTCTGCCCGAAACCGCCGAGCTCACGGGTGAGCCGTTCGATTCGTTGATGCAGCGTCGACGACAACGTGTTCTCCGCGGCGGCACACTCGGCGGCCCGGGTCGGCAGTGATCCGGAGAGTCGTTGCGTCAGTGCGGCATACGAGGTGCGGGCCGTCGCGAGGTCGGTGTCGGTGTGCTCGGCGACGTACTCGTCGTCGCGTTTGCGGTCCTGCTCCGCGCGATGGCGGGTCGCGGCGGTGGTGGCGAGCTTGCCGGTGAGCTCGTCGATGGCGGTGTCGGCGGTGGCCGCCAGCTCGGCGTTGCGTTCCAGAGCGGTCGTGATCTCCTGCAGACGAGAGGAACCTGATTCCAGCCGTGCTCGTTCGGCCGCATACTGGTCGGCGCGGCGTTGCGCTTCGTCGACGTCCAGATCGGCCCACGAATGGAAGCCGTCGAGACGGGCGAGCGCCTCGCGGCGCGTCTGCAATTGGTCCCGCTCCGACGACAGTGCCTCGACTTCTGTGGCGGCGGTCGCACGTTGCCGGTCCAGGTCGGCGAGATCCTCGCGCAGCGCGGCGATCTTGCGCTCGTTCGCCCATCCGAGAACCCAGCGGCGGGGATCGTCGACCCGATGCCGATCGTCCTTTTCGTGCCGACCGCCCGAACGGACCTGCCCCTCACGGGTGACGGCCCGCTTGGCGGACCGGAACTCCTCAAGGGTCGCCGCGCACTGGTGGTCGGCACGCTTGATCAGTTCGTCGCGCAGATAATCAGCGAACGGACCGGCTTTGACATCGAGGCGGTCGGCGAGCAGCAGGGTCGCGGAACCCTGCCGCTGCAACGGAATTCGTCGTGCCGGCACCCGTTCGTAGACGAGTTTGGCGCCCACGGTGCGCCCGCCGGCACCCCGGAACGTGAGGCGCCGGCCGTTGACCCACTGGGTGACCGCCTCGTAGTGCTGCTGCGGAACCAGCAACGACAGCGCGAAACCACGCAGTACCCGTTCGGCCGCGCCGCGCCATTCGGCATGCTCCTCGGCGACGTCGAGAAGCTCACCGGCATAGGGCACCTCCTCGTGGGAGAGGCCGAGATCGGTGCACAGCTCGTCGCGCAGCTGGACCTGATCGGGCGGCAGGTTGGTGGTGCGATTGGCGAGGTCGTCGAGTTCGTCGCGGATGGCGTCGCACCGTCTGGCGACTTCTTTCTCCCGTCCGATGGCGTCGGCGGTCGACGCGTCGAGTGACTGCTTCGTCGCCGCCAGTCGCGGACGTTCATCGGCGATGAGACCACGCAGCGAGGTGAACTGTTCTGCCGTGATCACCGGCTCGAAGCCGGCGGCGGTCACCGCGGTGTCGAACAGTGCGCGGCCGTGGCGGCGTTTGTCCACATCGTCGCGGGCGGTCGACGCGAGACGTTCCAGCTCACCGATGCGATCGCCGCCGGCCCGGGCCCGTTCCTCGATGAGCGATTCACGTTCGCGGCTCAGAGTCCGTTGCCGCGCTTTGGCTTCGTCCTGCTCACGCAACAGGCGTTCGCCTTCGGCGGTGAGGGTGGCGATCTCGTGGGCGAGCAGACCGGAGCGATGCTCGGCCATGAACAGTCGCACTGCTGCCCGCTGCCGGTCGAGGGCGTCACGTTCGGCCAGCGCGGCGTCGTACTTCTGCGCGGTCGCGACGATCGGGTCGAGCAACTCGAGCTGCTCGCGCGCCCGCTTGACCGCGTCGTACGCCTTGGTGAGGTCGTCGAAGTGGGCGATGATGTCGCGAACCCGGTCGGTCGAGTCGCTCGGTTCGAGCATGTGCCCGCGGACGAAATCGTTGAGATTGCCCACCGACTTCATCGACACTGTCTGGTGCAGCAGCTCCAGGGCCTGTTCGGACCGGATGCCCAGCAGCCGCCGAAGCGCGGTGGAGTATCTGGGGAACTCGTCGACCACGTCGGCGCCGCCGGATCGCAGGCGTTTGCGCAGATCGCGCAGGTCGGAACCGAAGTCGGCGAAATCGGTGGCGATGGCGAGCTGTTTGCTCGCGGTGACGTAGAAGCGGTACGGCTGCCCGGCACTGTCGCGTTGCTGGAAGACCTGTGCCAGGGTGACGGTCTCGTCGTAGCCGGGATTGGTGAACACTCCCAGGATCACCGAGTAGGTGCTGCGGTCCTGGCGCAGCCCCTTCGCACGTGATCGGCCGGTCGCCTCTTGTCGTTCCGACTTGTAGTGGCCTTCGACATAGGACCGCAGTGTGCGTTCCTTGGCCTCGGCGCCGGCGGCCTTGTTGTAGGCGATCTTGTGGGCCGGCATCAGCAGCGTCGTGACCGCATCGACCAGAGTCGACTTGCCGGAGCCGATGTCGCCGGTGAGCAGGGCGGTGTCGGTATTGGGGCTCAGCCGCCACACCTGCCGGTCGAAGGTGCCCCAGTTGAGGACCTCGACATGTTGCAGCCGGAATCCGACGCCGCCGGCCGGGGCGGCCAGTTCGACCGAAGAAAACAGGCCCTCAGTCATTGGCGCTCGCCGTCCCCGCGTACTCGCGCAGCTTGCCGGCGAAGTCCGACAGTGTCTGTGCATCGATGTAGGCCTTGATGATGCGCCGGACCTCCCACTGATCGGTCTGGCCGCGGAGCTGGCGCAGGAAGCCGAGTTCGACGGTTTTCTTGATGGTTGCCTCGGCCTGGTCGACCAGTCGGGCCTCGTTGGTGGACTCGGCCTGGAACAGCCGCAGCATCTCCATGATCTGTTCGGTCGACAGCACGAGGCGCCCGTCGCCGCCGGTGATCTCGAACTCCAGCAGCCGTTTGCGCAGCAGCACCAGCAGCAGACTCACGTTGTAGGTCAACGCACGTCGGCGCACGAGCCGCGGAAGTGGTTCGTCGCCTTCTTCTGCCGGACGGGACCGCAGGTAGGCATAACCCTCGGAGTCGTCGAGCACCACATCCACGCCGATGATGGCGAAGTGGTCGCGTACCCCGGCACCGGAACGTTCGAGGGTGCTCCAGGTGTCCTCGTCGGATTCGCGATACACCACGCCCTGCATCAGCCGGATGATCGCGCTCGCGACAGCGCGTTCGTCGGTCATCGTCGCCTCACCGTGACTCTCGGTAGCCGGGCACGTTTGGTGGTGTCCGGGTCGTCGGGGTCGGGATACTCGAGCAGCGTTTCCTCGGTGTCGTCGATGTCGACACTGACGTCGTCGTCATCGAGAGCGAGGTAGCCGACGATCTCGGCCGCGCCCTGCTCGATCGGGTACATCTCGATCACATCCGACAGCAGCGCCGACGAGCGCTGCGGGAGGATGGTTCGGATGTTGGCGGCCAGTCGCGCCTGATCCACGTAGGTCTGGCTGAACAGGAGATCCGCGTCGACCTCCTCGGTGGCGTCGTCGAGCCGGCTCTCGACGGTGACGGCTGCCGGTTGCTGATAGAGCGGCCGTTCGAACGGCAGCACGATCTCGATGCCGGGCTGATCGACCGTGAGGCCGAAACCCGGTTCCCGGCCGCGGACCTCGAGAGCGGTGGCCTCCACCGAGCGCACGAGGTCGAGGACGCGTCGGTTCTCGAGCCACACCTGGTCGTCGAGGAATCGGCGAAGTTGTTCGGAGATCTGTCGCACGGTGCGCTGGGTGCGATCGGCGGCCTCCGACCAGTCGTGGTGGATACCGCGGATGGGCCGGTCGGCGTCGATGATGTCCATCGACGACACCGCGTCGAGCAGGTCCGACAGTTCGGTCTGCCGTTCGTCGGAGAGCAGGAACTCGTAGAACGACTGGAAGCTGCGGCCCTGATCGGAGCCGGCGATCTCCGAGCGGCCACCCACCAGTTCGGCGAGCAGCTCACCCTTCGGGCCGTCCCAGGAGGCGATCTTCTCGCGGGCGGCTCGGTCGAGCAGACGGAAATTGTCCTCGACCTCGCGGAAGTCGGAGAGCAGCTCCCGGGCGGTCGACGAGAGCTGCTGATAGCGATCGCGCACACCGACCTCGTCGAGGACCGACACATCACCGGCTTCGACCGCCTCGATCTCGGCGTCGATCTCCGCGCGACGGCGACGTAGCTGGGCCAACCGGATCTCCGGGTCGGACTCGGTGCCATGCACGATCTGTCGCAACAGCTCGACGACGGTGTGCAGCCTCGACTCGGTGCCGACGAACGACCGGCCCCGCAACGAGACGACCCACCCGTAGGCCTTCTCGAAGGCGGGGGTCACCTCGTAGTGGACCTCGTCGTCGCCGGGCTGGTAGAAGCGGCGCAGGAAACCGGCGTCGGTGGCGGCCCAATCCTCCAGATAGGCGCGCGGTTCCTTGGGAAAGCGTGGTTGCCCGTCTTCGGTCGATGAGGCGATGTTGAGGGTGTAGAGGAGGTCATCCAGCGCTGTGGCCAGGTCACTTGCCGAGCCGGCGCCCCGGTTGCCCTCGACGAAATAGTTGCCGAGGAACGTCAGGATGAGCGGCGAGTTGTGCGCGCGCAGCAGCCGCCAGGCGGGATGCCGTTCCCACAGGCTGCCGAATGCGTCGAAGTCCACGGGTCAAGGGTAGGCAATGGGGCCGACATGCTGGGTCAACGGTGTGCGTGCCGGGTTGTGGCCGGGGAGGTCAGTACACATCGCGCACGTACCGCTTGTCGGCGGCGAGGGCCTTGACGTAGGCCTCGGCAGACGCGGGGGAGCGGCGACCGTGCTGCGCGACGATGCCCTTCAGGGTCGCGTCGACGTCCTTCGCCATCCGGGTCGCGTCACCGCAGACGTATACGTGGGCACCGTCGTGCAGCCACTGGTAGAGCTCTTCGCCGTGTTCGACCATGCGGTCCTGGACGTAGATCTTGCGATCCTGGTCGCGGGAGAATGCGACGTCGAGGCGGGTCAGCAGGCCGTCGCCGAGCATGGTCGTCAGCTCGTCTCGGTAGTAGAAGTCGGTGGCCGAGTACTGTTCGCCGAAGAACAGCCAGTTCTTACCGTTGTGGCCCAGGGCCTCTCGTTCGCGGAGAAAACCGCGGAACGGGGCGATACCGGTGCCCGGTCCGATCATGATCATCGGGGTGTCGGGATCGGCCGGCGGGCGGAAGTGCGTGGTCGAGGTGACGAAGACCCCGACCTCGGTGTCTTCGGCTTGGTCGGCGAGGAAGGTCGAGCAGACCCCGCCACGCTGGATGCCACATCGGTTGTAGCGCACCGCCGACACCGTCAGCTGCACCTCGTCGGGACTCTCCAGTGGGCTCGACGAGATCGAATACGAACGCGGGGCCAGTGGTTTGAGGATCTTCAGCCACTCGTCGACGTCGGCGGAGATCGGGTGCTCGGTGAGGACGTCCACCGACTGACGGCCCCAGGACCAGTCGTTGAACGCCTGCTTGTTGCCGGCCGCGACGAGCGTCTTCAGCTCGTCCGAACCGCAACGCTCGCCGACGAATCGGACGAAATCGGGAGTGACCCGCGCGAACTCGAGCCGTTCGCGCAGTGCCTGGTGCAGGGGCATGTCGTCGCCGCCGACCGTCACCGAGTGTCCGCCGTCGAGTCCCGTCCGGTCGAGAAACTCGTCGATCAGGGCCGGGTTGTTCAGCGGCCACACGCCGAGCGCGTCACCGGCCTGATAGGTCAAGGTGTCGGCGGGCAGCCGGAACCCGAAGTTGCGCACGTCCTTCTGCGATCCCTCGGTGTTCAGCTTCACATTGCGCACCAGCGAGGTGACCAGCGGCTTCTTGCGTGAGTAGGCCGGCGCGGTCCTCACCGACGGTGCTGCCGACGAGTCTGCGGGCTCGCTGACGACGTTGACCCGCTCGTCGGTGACGCCGGAGACGGGCGCGCGGTTGCCGATGCTGATCGCGCGGATCACCTCGTTGAGCCAGCCGCCCGCGGTCTCCTCGAAGTCCGGTTCGCAGTCGACGCGGTCGACGATCCGACGACCACCGAGCTCACCGATCCGTTCGTCGAGTTTGCGCCCGTGGCCGCAGAAGTCGTCGTAGTTCGAGTCGCCGAGGGCGAGCACCGCGTAGTCGACACCGGAGAGGTCCGGTGCCTCAGCGCCATTCAATGCCTCCCAGAAGGCCGTACCGTTGTCCGGCGGATCACCGTCGCCGGTCGTGGACGTGACGAACAGCGCGGTACCCCGCAAGTCGCCGACCTCGACCTCGTCCATCGACTTGGCATCGACGCGGAGCCCGCTCGCCTTCACCCGTTCGGCGGTCTCGGTGGCCAGTTCCTCCGCGTTGCCCATCTGCGACGCCCACAGCACGGTGATCGTGCCGGTCGACTCCGCCGGCTCCGAAGACTCTTCGCTCGGCGGGGCGACTTCGGTGCGCGCGAACATCCCGGCCAGCAGGCCCGACACCCACACTCGGACCTCCGGGCGCAGCGGTGCATCGGCCGGAACCGTGGGAACCTTTGACGGTGCGTCCGGGACCCCGGCGGCCAGCCCGGCCAGATACAACTGTTCGGTCGATGACAACTCCGGAGAGGTGACGTCCGAAACCTCGAGTGCGACAGCCAACTCGGAAGACCCGGCGACCGGCACCACGGCCGGTGTAGACCCGGCGGCCTTTGTCAGCGTCACGGCACACACCTTCAGCTCGGGCTGCCGGGAGAGCGGGTCCACCGCATCAGACGTGACCGCGTTGATGGAGAGGTGCTCACCGAAGACGTCGTTCCAGTGGAACGGCACGAAGCAGTTCCTGGGACGCACCCGATCGGAGATCCTGGCCGGCAACACCGCTCGTCCACGACGCGACGCCACCTCGACCTTGTCCTTCGCCGCGACACCGATGCGCTCGGCGTCCTCCGGATGGAGTTCGACGAACGGCTCCGGGTTGAGTTTGTTCAGCTTGGCAACCCGGCCGGTCTTGGTCATCGTGTGCCATTGGTGCGGCAGGCGGCCGGTGTTGAGCAGGAACGGATAGTCGTCGTCCGGGAGCTCGGCGGGGTCGAGGTGCGGCCGGGCGAAGAACTGCGCGCGGCGTGTGGGTGTGGCGAATGCCAGTCGCGGAGTCGATCCGTCATCGAGACGGTGCAGCGTCTGGCTCCGGCCGTCGTTCAGATAGCGGATCGGGTTGCGCGCGCCGTCTTCGAGGAGGTCGGCCCCGTCGGACGACGGTGGGCACGGCCATTGCATCGGTGCCCGGCGCAGGCCGTCGTAGGTGACGCCGCGCAGGTCGTAACCGGTGTCGGGGTTGGCGAACTGCTTGATCTCGGCGAAGATCTCCTCGGCACTCGAATAGCTGAAGGCGTCCGCGTAGCCCATCTCGCAGGCGATGCGTGCGATGATCTCCCAGTCGGGGATCGCCTGCCCGGGCGCGTCGAGAGCGGGTTCGAACAGGGTGAGGTTCCGCTCCGAGTTCACCATGATTCCGGTCGATTCCGACCACAGCGCCGCGGGGAGCACGACGTCGGCGTACTGGTTGCTCTCCGTCTCGGCGAAGGCGTCCTGCGTGATCACGAGATCGGCGCGTTCGAGTCCTTCGATGACAGTCTTGCGATTGCCGACGGAGGCAACAGGATTGGTGCAGATGATCCAGCAGGCCTTGATCTCGCCATCGGCCATCTTGCGGAACAAGTCGATGGTGCCGCCGCCGACGTCGGTGCGTAGTGTGCCGGCCGGGAGGCCCCACGCGGTCTCGACGAACGTGCGATCCACCTCGGACAGCACCGACCTCTGGCCGGGCAATCCCGGCCCCATGTAACCCATCTCGCGGCCGCCCATCGCATTCGGCTGGCCTGTCAAGGAGAACGGTCCGCTGCCGAGTCGGCAGATCGCGCCTGTCGCGAGGTGGAGGTTGATGAGCGCGTTGGTGTTCCAGGTGCCGTGGGTCGACTGGTTGAGGCCCATGGTCCAGCAGCTCATCCATTCGCCGGCCTCGCCGATCATCGTGGCCGCGGTACGCAGGTCCTCGGCGGGAATCCCGGTAATGGATTCGACGACCTCCGGCGAGTACTGCGCAGCGAAGTCCGGCATCTGCTCGAATCCGTCGGTGAACGACGCGATGAACTCGTCGTCGGTGTGGCCGTCGGAGATCAGCAGATGCAGGAGCCCGTTGAGGAAGGCGAGGTCGGTGCCGGATTCGATCTGCAGGAACAGGTCGGCCTTGTCGGCGGTCGCGGTCCGCCGCGGGTCGACCACGATCAGCTTCGCTCCCGCCTTGACCCGGTCCATCATCCGCAGGAAGAGGATCGGGTGGCAGTCGGCCATGTTCGACCCGATGACCAGGAAGACGTCGGCGTGGTCGAAGTCCTGGTACGAACCGGGCGGACCGTCGGAGCCGAGCGACAGCTTGTAGCCGGTGCCGGCGCTGGCCATGCACAACCGGGAGTTCGACTCGATCTGGTTGGTACCGATGAAACCTTTGGCGAGTTTGTTCGACAGATACTGCGCCTCGAGTGACATCTGACCGGACACGTACAGCGCGACCGCGTCGGGGCCGTGATCGTCGACGATGGCGCGCAACCGGCGCGCGGTGTCGGTGAGGACCGCGTCGAGGTCGCCGCGGCGTAGCTGACCGCCGCGGTCGTCGCGGACGAGGGGAGCGTCGAGCCGTCCGCCGGCGGCGAGCATGTCGGCGGTGGTCGATCCCTTGGTGCACAGCCGGCCGAAGTTCGTGGGGTGATCGCCGCGCCCGACGGTCTTGACCAGCCCGCCGGAGTCGTCGAGCCGCATCTCCATACCGCAGCCGACGCCGCAGTAGGCGCACAGGGACATGACCGATCGGGACATGACGGGGTGCGTGGGGGGTGAGGCGGTCACGGTTCCAGCGTCGAAGTCGGATGTTTCGCAACCCGAAGGCCGGCGTTACGCAACCATCAACTTGATCTCACAGTCGATGGTCACTGGCGTGAAGGCGGGAGAAACTGCAGGTCGCGCGCAATTCCGAGACCGGATGGTCCGTGTTGCGGCGTTGCTCAGGCGGATCTCAGCCGAGGCGGATAAGACTGTATGCCATGCGCATCCTCGTGGTTGATGACGACCGGGCGGTCCGGGAGTCGTTGCGGCGGTCGCTCACCTTCAACGGATACACCGTCGAGACAGCGGGCGACGGCATCGAGGCACTCGAGAAGATCCTCGCCGATCGTCCCGACGTCGTCATCCTCGACGTCATGATGCCGCGACTCGACGGCCTCGAGGTGTGCCGCCGACTCCGTTCTGCCGGTGACGACCTGCCGATCCTGGTGCTGACCGCCCGGGACTCGGTGTCCGAGCGGGTCTCCGGGCTCGACGCCGGCGCCGACGACTATCTGCCGAAACCGTTCGCACTCGAAGAGTTGCTCGCACGGTTGCGGGCGCTGTTGCGTCGCGCGGCACCTGAAGGCGACATCGACTCGGAGACGCTCACCTTCGCGGACCTGTCGCTCGACCCGGTGACGCGTGACGTGACCCGTGGTGAGCGGCCGATCAGCCTTACACGCACCGAGTTCGCCCTGCTCGAGATGTTGATGGCCAACCCGCGTCGGGTGCTGTCCCGAAGCCGCATCCTCGAGGAGGTGTGGGGATACGACTTCCCGACCTCGGGTAATGCCCTCGAGGTCTATGTCGGCTACCTGCGCCGCAAGACCGAGGCCGACGGCGAGTCGCGACTCATCCACACCGTGCGCGGCGTCGGATACGTGCTGCGGGAGACCCCGCCCTAGTGTCGTCGCCCTCGCGGATGCGCGACCACCTGACCCGTATGCTCGCCGGCGGTCCCGGTTCGTCCGGGGAGAAGGGGGCGTCCGGGGAGAAGGAGATGCGGGCGCCGATGCCGTTGACGCGGGCGGTGTCCCTGCGTTCGCGTGTCACGATCCTGTCGGCGACCGTCGTGCTGGTGTCGGTGAGTCTGATGGCCGCGGCCGCCTACTTCGTGGTGTACCGGGCGATGTACAACGAGGTCGACCAGCAGTTGGAGAGCCGTGCCGACGGCATGGCGGCTCTGGCGCGCGCCGGTGTGCTCCGCAACCAGCCCGAGCAGCTGGTGGCGGGAACCGTGTTCTCGACGAACATCTCGGTCGCCCTCGTGACCCCGAGCGGTCAGACGTACCTCATCGGGCAGGTCCCGTTCGAGGACCCCGAGCGCGAGATCGTGCGGTCGCCGTCGGTTCCCGGAACCAATCCGCTGAGCCTGCGCACCACCCGCAATCAGCGCGTGCTGACGCGGAAACTCGACGACGGCAACACCCTTGTCCTGGCGCAGAGTCTCATCCAGACCGATCGCGTTCTCAAACGCCTGGCCTGGGTGCTGCTCGTGGTCGGTTGTGGCGGAGTGGCTTTGGCGGCTCTCGCCGGCACAACGGTCGGACGTGCCGGCCTGAGACCGGTTGCCCGGCTGAACCGGGCCGTCGAACGAGTCGCGCGAACGAACGACCTGACACCCATACCGGTGACCGGCAACGACGAATTGGCCAAGCTCACCGCGAGTTTCAACGCGATGCTCCGGGCACTCGCCGAATCCCGGGACCGCCAGGCACGTCTCGTCGCCGATGCCGGACATGAACTGCGAACCCCGTTGACCTCCTTGCGCACCAACCTCGAACTGCTGATCGCGGCGAGCAGGCCGGGTGCACCGGCCGTCCCCGAGCAGGACATGGTCGACCTGCGCGCCGACGTCATGGCCCAGATCGAGGAATTGTCCACGCTGGTGGGCGATCTCGTCGACCTCGCCCGCGAGGACGCCCCCGAGGTGGTGTACGAGGAAGTCGACCTCGCGGAGATCATCGAGCAGGCCCTCGAACGTGTCCGACGCCGCCGCAACGACATCGAATTCGAGCTTGACCTGTCGCCCTGGTACATCTTCGGTGAACAGCACGGACTGTCCCGCGCGGTACTGAATGTGTTGGACAACGCGGCGAAATGGAGTCCGCCGGGGACATCGGTGGCCGTCGGGCTGACGCAGACCGGGATGTCCACCGCGCAGCTCACCGTCGCCGACGCCGGTCCCGGGATTCCCGAGGAGGACCGTGGTCTCGTCTTCGAACGCTTCTATCGTTCGACGCAATCGAGGTCGATGCCGGGATCCGGTCTGGGCCTGGCGATCGTGCGGCAGGTCGTCGAACGTCATGGTGGCACCGTCGTGGCCGACACGTCGCCGCGCGGCGGTGCACTCATCCGGATGACTTTGCCCGGCCGGGCAACTCCCGCGGAACCATCTCCGCAAGTGATTCGTCAATAAGGGTGAAGCGCCGTGCATCGGCGGGTCACGACGGCCGTCGTCCACATCATCGACAGCTGTGCGGTTACCCGGTGTGACCTGCCCATCGATCCCATAGGGTTGACCAAGGCGCTGTGCGGGACGCCGGTCGAGTGGTTTCGGCCGACAAACCCGAGCGAAGTGAACCTTGCCGGCACAGGGCCGGCGGAGACCACCGAGCCGGCTGTGTGCCGGTCAGACGACGAGGAAGAGACGAAGATGACGACTGGCGGTTCGCAGGGTGGCGGTCCGTACGGGGGTGGCCAGCACGGTCAGCACGACGCTGGCCGGTCGAACGGGGGCAGCGCTCCCTCCACACCATCGGGCTCTGAGTCACCGACGCAGTCCTACAGCGGCCAGGGCACTCCAGGGCCGGCCTCAGGGGCATTCCCCTCGCAGGGCGGCCGGCCCGTCTTCGGCGGCAACAACGCACCCACGTCTGTCTACGGCAACCCGGGAACCAGTCCTTTTCCTCCGCAGGCCCCGTATGGCGGGCCCGGCGCCGGCAATGCCTACCCGCAGCCCGCGTTCGGCGGGTCGGGTGGCAACCCGCCGCCCCAGGCGGCGAAGAACAAGGGCGGCGGACGCCTGGCCGCACTCGGCGCCGGTGCGCTGGTGGTCGCGCTTGTCGCCGGTGGTGCCGGCGGTGCGATCGGTTACACACTGGCCGACGGTTCCGACGGGTCGTCGAGCAGCAGCACGAGCAGCGGCCCGCTCGGCGGCGACCCCAAGGCGAACGGGAACACCGCGCCCGTCGAGGCACCGGCCGGCTCGGTCCAGGAGGTGGCCGCCCGCGTGCTCCCGTCGGTGGTCTCCATCGAGGTCGCCTCGGGCGGCGCGCTGGGCTCGGGATCGGGGGTCGTCCTGACCGAGGACGGCGTCATCATGACCAACAATCACGTCGTGAGCGCCGGCGGCAACGGCCCCGCGGCCAGGGTCGCGGTCAACTTCTCCGACGGTTCGCGTGCGCAGGCCCGGGTGCTGGGCGCCGACCCGATCTCCGACATCGCGGTGATCAAGGTCGACCGGAACGATCTGACCCCGGTCACGGTCGGTAACTCGAACAACCTGGCGGTGGGGCAGGACGTCATCGCCATCGGTTCCCCGCTCGGCCTGGCCGGGACTGTCACCACGGGCATCATCAGCGCCTTGAACCGACCGGTCCTGACCTCGCGCGATCCGGGCACCAACACCACCTCGGTGATCGACGCCATCCAGACCGACGCCGCGATCAATCCCGGCAACTCGGGCGGTGCGCTCGTCAACGCCAGGGGAGCGCTGGTCGGCATCAACACTGCCATCGCCACCCTCGGTGGAGGCGAGGAACAGGCCGGTGGCAGCATCGGACTCGGGTTCGCGATCCCCATCGATCAGGCGATCCGCGTGGCCAAACAGCTCGAGTCCACGGGTAGGGCCAGCCACGCCAACATCGGTGTGTCCGTGCGTCCGAGTGGTGACTCCGACACGCCCGGCGCCGTCGTCACCGATGTGACCCCGGGAGGTCCGGCAGCGACCGCGGGTATCCCGAAGAATGCGGTCATCACGAAGGTCGACGACCGTCCGATCGCGTCGGGAGACGCTCTGGTGGCGGCCATCCGGTCGCACGCGCCGGGGGACACGGTCACCGTGACCTACTCCGATGGCGGGAACAGCAAGACCGCGCAGGTCAAGCTGGGCACGCTCGAGGTGAAGTGACGCGCTGCGCGTCCGCCCGCGAGTACGAATCGCACAACTACAGAGCGCACCACGACCGTCCATCGGACGGTCCGAGAAGATAGAGAAAGGGCCTGCCATGACTTACGCCGGATCCCCCGTTCCCGGAAACCCCGCCATCTCCGGCGACACCGACGAAGGGCAGTCCCTGGACGTCCGTCTCGCTGGTGATCCGGGTCAGGTCGATCCGGCCGACGTGGTGGCCGCCGACGCCGCCGCGCGGGAGTTCGTTGCGCGCCACGAGCAGGCCACCCACCGGCCGCAGGGCGAGGAGATCGGCCGGGCACTCGTCGTCGTCGTCGACGACGAGGCGGCGCACGGAGAGGACCAGCGTCTGCTCGGGCCGCTCGTCGGTGAACTGCTCGCCGAGGCGGGGTTCCATGTCGATGCGGCCGTTGTCGTATCCGGCGACGAGGTGGAGATCCGCAACGCACTGAACACCGCGGTGATCGGTGGCGTCGATCTGGTGGTGTCGGTCGGCGGGGTGGGTGTCGGCGCCCGCGACGTCACCCCGGAGGCCACCGAGCCCCTGCTCGATCGCCGGCTCCGCGGCATCGAGGAGGCGGTCCGCAGTTCCGGTCTCGCCGCCGGCGCGACGGACGGCGGACTTTCGCGCGGGCTGGCCGGAATCTCCGGGCAGACGTTAGTCGTCAATCTGGCCAATTCCCGCGCCGCGGTGCGCGACGGAATGGCGACCGCGGCACCACTCGCCAAATATGTGATCGAGTCCATAAGTGAATTCTGATTATGGCCGCGATTACTCGTCTCGAGTACTGTTGAGCAAGGCTAAGGATCTCCCGGAACACAGGGACGATCGACCGACCGGAAACGGGGCGTCCCGTCCGCCGGCGGCTGACCGTGAGCACCCCGGAAAACGACCGATGAGCAGTAGCGATGACGCTGCTGCTCGTCGTGCTGCACGGCGGGCGAAGCTCGATTCCGTGTTCGGTGACGACCTCCCGGATCTCACCACAGACGAGTGTGGCGAAGATCACAAAGGCCACTCTCAGGATTGGTTCGAAGCGCAGCGCCCGCCTCATTACGAGTGAAATGCGACTTCTTCTACATAGCCGCATCAGCGTGTTTATCTACCGTTAACTTTGGTCCGTTGATGGATCACGTATTCGATATTTGTGATGCTGCGTCTCCAGTTCGTGACACGGCTGAGTCCAGCTGTTGCCTGTTCTGAGACCCCTCCGATAACGTTCGGCTCGACAACGCTCGGTGCCCCCGTAAAGGGGACATGAGCAGTGTCCTGCGATCTGTCGCGAGTGACGACGCAGCAGTGACCAGGAATTCGATGAATCCTCAACGGAAGCTAAGTAGTGCGTCAGAGCATGCTGAGCACCACCGTGGGGAGCACATCGAACGTCGAGGTCATGACTTGCGGATGTGAATGCATTCCGCGGGGGTAACAGCCGAATCCTGTGAGAGGGAACGAATGAGCAAGTTCAGCAAGCTTGGGCTGCGCCGCGCCGCGGGCGCGGTCGCGATCGCCTCGGCCGCGGTCGTGGGCCTGGCAGGCATGGGCGTCGGCGATGCCGCGGCTGCCGGTCTGCCGAATGGTTACAAGAAGGCCGCCGGCATCGACGGCGAGTCCATCCAGACGTGGCGCACCGGTGAGAGCGCGTACCCGGTTTCGACTGTGGCGAACAACCCGGCATCGCGTGGCTTCGCGATCTCCGGCACCTACACCGCGAAGGCTTCGGCCGGTGTCGGCGGCAAGCTCGCCGTCAAGTACATCATCGGTTGCCAGGTCGACGTCAGCGGCATCTCGCTCGATCTGGGCGGCGCCATCAGCCTCACCGCGACCACGCTGTCCGGTTCGCTCGGCCTCCCGCTGAAGCCGGGTCAGGTCGCGGTCGTCGACATCACCGACAAGGACTTCTCGGACAGTGGCATCGCCGCCGTCCAGCTGTCGCAGCTCACGTTCAACCTCAACCAGTGCGGTGGCTACGCCTCGGCACGCTCCGCGGCCAAGGTCATCGGTGCCAAGGGATACAGCACCGACGACGGCAAGCTGAGCGGCGAGGGCACCCTGATCCAGTCCACCCTGTACGGCAAGCCCTTCACCATCAACTGACCGGGCAGATAACTAGCACTTCCTGACTTATCTGCCCTGTGCAGATTGATATTCCACGAAGGGGAATCATGAAGAAGAACATCACGCGTCGCGTGGTTGCGGCGGCCGGTCTCGCCGGTGCCGTCGCGATGGGCCTCACCAGCCTCGGCGCCGGTGGCGCCACCGCCGGCCCGCTGGCCGGTGGCACGATCACCAAGACCCTGGTCGACGGCACGCCGGTCACGGTTCAGCTGTTCGACGAGTACGTCAACGTGCAGCGTCCGATCAGCAACGTCCCGACCACCCGTGAGGTGTGGCTGTCGGGCAAGGTCCGCGTCACCGTCGGTGGTAAGGCCAAGGGCGGCGCGGTCAAGGTCGGCTACGACGTCGGCTGCCAGGTGAACTTCGGTGGCGGCGAGGTCGGCCTCCCCGGTCTCAAGGCCGGTATCGACTACAGCGATCCGTTGAACGTCACTGCCGGTGGTGGACTCGACGGCCAAGAGGTCGGCGGCGGCTTCAGCCTCGGCCCGGGTGAGGTCAAGCGCAAGTGGCTCATCAACGAGACCTCGGGCGACAACACCGCTTACACCGACTACGAGCTCAACGGCTACACCTTCAAGGGCAAGGCCGGTGGCGTGGCCTACAGCCAGGAGCAGTTCAAGGTGGAGAGCTGCGCCGGCTACGCCGCTGCTCGCGCCTTCATCCAGGTGACGGTCAGCACGGACGCCGTCAAGGGCGTCGTCGCGCTCAACGGCAAGCCGTTCAGCCTCGGCTGATCGACTCGCTGACCCTCAGCAGCACCGCGGGGCGGGGATCCATCATGGATCCCCGCCCCGCGGCGTTTTGCTGCGGAGGTGCTGATGAAGTCCTGTGATCTGCTGTGATCCGCGCGCGGACAACGGCTTTCATCGGGATCGTGCGCTGATGTCGATCGCGGCGGTGAGGGAGCCGTCGCCGGCAGAGTGTGGCGTTGCGTGACCTCGAGGAGTGGGCGGAAGACGACACTCGAGTGAGGCGTCCGGCTGTACCAGCACACGCAACGGCTCGTGCCGCATGCGCGGCACCGCTTCGGTACGGGAGATCTCGCGTCGCGCAACACCTCCGACGTGGAGGCGGCCGACGGCCCGCTGCCGTCGAGCGTGGTCACCGCCGCCGTCGTGAGCCCGATCGTCTAGGACGCAGCCGTATTCGTGACGCAGTGACCGAGTCTGGATCTGTGGTTACAGACACGCCAGGCAGGCTCTGTACGGACTGGCGGTCAAGGGCATTTCGGCGACACCCGGCGCCGAACGCGTAGCGCAGGTATTCGACGCGTCGGTTGGGTTGTACGGGAACAGATCTCAAGTGCTTTCCTACGTGGCAGCGACGAGCGGTCGAGGCCGGCTCCGCCCAGCAGCACCACCCGGAAGCCACAACCACGACCTGACCTTGGACATGAGCGCCGTCGTCAGCGATGCGGGGGGGCTGATCACACGTCACCCGGGGTCATTGACCCCGCGCACCGGTCGAGCTGAGCAATGGGCGATTCAGCACTCTGGCGCCGAAAAGGCAGTCATCCGAGCGTGGGTCGCCAGTCCGGAGTGGGACATGGAAAAGCCGCCCTGCCATTCACGGCAGGACGGCTGACCGATGAATCGGGTCTACTCGGCGATACTGTCGGAGCCCGCCTCGAGCGAGCCGGTCACCAGTTCGACGATCGCGTCGGTGATTGCGCCTTGAATGATCTCCGCCATGTTGTGCCTCCCTCGTCGGAAAATGTTCTGACTGTCGGTCCACAGAGGCGCCGAACAGCCGTGACACCAAGACTACAGTATCTCGCGGTCCGAAGTGGACGTGGAAGTGAAATATCGACAACCAGAGAATGGCCATCAGTGGACGAATCGGCACAAATCAACTGTTCGGCACATTTCATTCCTCACGCTCCTCGGTTGTCTCCCCTGAGGTAGAAACTCGGCACACACAAGAAAACACCGCCTCCCGGCACGAGGCCAGAAGGCGGTGTGAAGCTCGGACGGCCTAAGCGGTCGTCTCCGGCTCCGACTCCATCGAACCGCTCTGCAGGTCCCTCAAGAGTTCGGAGATGTTGATGTCGATTCCGGTGGCCATGTGGTCTCCTCCTTTGTGCTGTACGGGATCAGGCGCCTGGGAAGGTGCCTGTCAGTCCTCGGGATCGATGGGAACGCCGTCGCTGTCAAGAGACCCGGTCATCAGGTCTTTGATGGCATCTTCGATTCCGCCACCGACAACTTGGCCCATGAGAATTCTCCTTCGTCGTACTGAGCGTTTTCGTCGTACTGAACGTTGTGTTGTTCAGAATTCGATCGGCGGACAGCCGCCGTTTGTTCTACTCGTTGGTTTCGCCTTCGGTGGACCCGGTGACCAATTCTTCGATGTAGAGGCGGATCCAGGAAATGCTGATCGCGTCGGACACGTGAATCTCCTACTCATTGCCACTTCGTTGTGAAGTACGGAAGTCCGTCTCAGACGGCCTCGCGGTCGACAATACCGCACCCGGTCCCGGCTGTCGTGGCGGGCGAATGCTGAATTCTCGGTGACGAATATCTTACGTGGCGGCAACATGTCTCGGTGCTCCGAAGCAGCCGTGAACCGCCATACTCGCCCCGGCCGTCGTTGGTGTGCTGATATTAAGTGGTGACCCAGCACGCGGCTTATCGCAATCAGGCAGCACGTCCGTTGGTCGTCTCCGACCGCGACGGCGCGCTCGACCTGCTCGAGAACGGACTGCGGGAGGTTCCGGTCTACCGGTGGCTGATCGGTGACGACGCACCGGCGGATGCGTACCGGTGGTACGGCGAGGTCCTGTTGGTCGAGTGCATGAATGGTCTCCAGGGAATCTTCGACGACACAGGCAATCTGACTGCTGTGATCGCGGTGTCCGAGTCCTCCGAAGAAGCCGGTGTCGTCGACGGCGAACTCAAGGACCGCACCCGTCGGTGGGTCCAGAGGATCGACGGGTTCGTGGACCGTTTCCGGGAGTTGCAGAGCAAGACAGACGAAGCCAAGGTCGCCGACGAAGCGATCCGCGTCATCTTCGCTCTGGTCCACCCGGAGCGACGCGGCGGCGGGACGCTCGCGGCACTGGTGGACCCGGTGGTCGAGCGGGCACGGCGCCTCGGAATGCCCGTCACGGCGAGCACGTCGGACCCGCGGTTGTCGGAGCTCTACGCCCGCAAGTGGAATTGTCTGGTGCGCGCGGAGTTCACCCTCACCGACGGTCCGACGGTGTGGGTTCAGCGGCTCGACCCGTAGCGGTCGAATCCAACTGACGAATGCGACTGAATCCGGCGAACTCGGAGCCTCCTGGGGTGGCTGTCGATGTCACCGACGATTTCGGCCCCGCCTGGTGGGCGAGGGCCGAAAAAGGGTGAAACTCTCAGCGCGAGTGGCGTCCCGGCGCGTCCGGACCGTCACCGGGGAACTGTTCGCTCGGGTACTGCTCACCTGGGTACTGCTCGCCCGGGTACGGCTGCTCACCGGGGTACTGGGAGCCGGGGGGCGGGTAGTTGCCGGGAGGCGGATAGTTTCCGGGCGGTGGGTAGTTACCCGGAGCCGGCTGCGGCGTCGGATACGGCTGGCCTCCCGGGCCGGCGGGCTGACCCTGCGGCGAGTTGAACAGCGGCGACGACTGCGGTCCCGACTGCGACGGTCCGTGCTGGAACGGCTGACCCGACGACGGGGGAGTCGAAATCCGTTGTGTGGTACCGGCACCGGACGGCGACTCGTACGGTGCGAGGGGGCCCGACTGGGGCGTGTAGACGTCACCGGCCGGCGCGGATGGCTCGGCCAGATGTGGCGGCAGATCGCTCTCCGCCTCGGCCTTGGCCTTCGACTTTCCCTCCGGATCGAGCAGGTCGCGGATCTCGGTGAGCAGAGCTACCTCGGTGACCTCGGACTTCTTGCCGAAGCCGCCCAGCTCCGCGAGCCTGTTGTAGGGCAGGATGATGATGAAGTACACCACCGCCGCGATGATCAGGAAGTTGATGACGGCGGTGATCACGCCGCCGAGGTCGACGAATGTCGAGGCGTTGTCGGTGATCTGGAAGCCGAGTCCCTGTGCGGCGTCCGTACCGATCGGGATCGAGTTGATGATCGGTTGGACGATGCCGTCGGTGAACGCGGTCACGATGGCGGTGAAGGCCGCACCGATGATGACTGCGGTAGCCAGCTCGACGACGTTGCCCTTGAGTATGAAGTCCTTGAATCCCTTGAGCACGGTGTGCGGCCTCTCCTTGGTAATCCCGCTCTTGTTTCCGGCGATTCGGTTTCGGTCGGTGCAAATCCGACATGTGCTGTGCGAACTCGTACTACCCTATCCACGATCGTGAACCGCGCGATCCATTTGCCTTGAATCGTCCGGAGTGTCGCGGGTTCAGTGCAGGACGACCGCGAGCGAAGACTCCAGACCCGCGGCGGCGACGCGATGGGCGGCTGCGGCATCCATCGCCAGGAGAACCGGTGCCACCGAGTTTCGACCGGAGGCGATCCCGCCCGAGGAGGACTGACCGGTGCGCATCGCCACGACGGCGCGTCGTGCGAGGACATCGGCCGAATCGGTCAGGACATCAACCACATCCCCGGGCCGGAGCAACGAGGTGACCGCCTCGTCGGACAACCGGACCGGTACGAGACGGGCGTCGTCGACCCCGGTCAGCTCGGCCGGCAGACGCGAGGACAACAGCCGGGTGTCGGTGAGTATCTCCCCGGTCCGTACGCGACCGGTGACGGTACGGCCGGTCGCGAGTGCGGCATCGGAGATCGCCCCGGCGGGGACCGTGCTCCCCATGACGAGCCGAGGGGTGAGATCACCGGCGTCGACCATCTGGCCGGGTATCAGATCGTGTGCCGCGACGAGCACCTCGAACTCCCCGTCGGCGCGGGCCCCCACCACTGCGACGACGGCGGCCGCGACGATCAGCGCTACCGCGACCAGTCGTCGGACCGCGAGACTGCGCGTCCATCCGGGACGCACTGCGTGAGCAATCCGGTCGCCCAGGCGTGGGCCGAGCCGCTCGCGCGGCAACGACATCCGAGTCAGTGGCATGGCTGGACGATAGGCGTCGACCACCCGGGAAATGGTGCCGCGGACTCGTTGTGGACAGTCGTGGAGTCCGGCGTCGTGCTGTGCACAAGCGACCGCCGGGTCGGCCTCCGCTAGGGTGACGTCGGAAACAAATCATGGTGTGCCGGGAAGTCTGGTCGGCCGCCGCCCGGTGAAGGGTGGCGTGAAGAGGGCACGTGTACGTGTGCCCCGCGGACAGAGGAGTTCCATGACACGCGACCGACTGCGGCAGTGGGCCGCTCTCGACACCACCAGCGGCGTGCTGCTGCTCATCGCGGCGGCCATCGCAGTCGTGTGGGCCAATTCGCCGTGGCGGGAGAGCTACTCGTCGCTGCTGCACACCGAGATCGGTCCCGAAGCCCTGAATCTGCATCTCTCGCTGGCGCACTGGGCGTCCGACGGACTGCTGGCGATCTTCTTCTTCGTGGTCGGTGTGGAGCTCAAACACGAGTTCGTCGCCGGCAGCCTCCGCGACGTGAAGCTCGCCGGGGTGCCGATCGCGGCCGCCGTGGGCGGCATGGTCACGCCCGCGCTCTGTTACGTGGTCGTCGTCGCGGCGGGGGACCCCGAGGGGCTTCGGGGATGGGCCATCCCGACGGCCACCGACATCGCCTTCGCGCTCGCCGTCCTCGCGATCTTCGGTCGCGGCCTCCCACTGCCGTTGCGGACGTTCCTGCTCACGCTGGCCGTCGTCGACGACCTGCTCGGCATCGTCGTGATCGCGACCTTCTACACCGACGAGATCGACTTCGTCATGCTCGGCGGCGCGATCGCGGTGGTCGCGGTGTTCGCCGTGCTGGTGCGTCGGTCGTGGCAACTCTGGCCGCTCCTGATCCCGGTCGGCCTCGTCGCCTGGGGCCTCATGCACGCGTCCGGCGTGCACGCCACCGTCGCGGGTGTGCTGCTCGGCTTCGCCGTGCCCGCGGTCGCCATCCGCGGCGAGAAGATCCCCCGCACCGAACGGCTCGACGAGGCGGTCCGTCCCTACTCCGCGGCGATCGCGCTCCCGGTCTTCGCCTTCGCCGCCGCCGGCGTGACGGTGATCGGCGGTGAGGGCTCGATCGTGCAGCCCGTGTCGATCGGCATCGTGCTCGGACTCGTGGCCGGCAAACTCGTCGGCGTCCTCGGATCGACGTGGCTGATGACGAGGTTCACGCCGTTACGGCTGCCCGATGCCATCGGAATCCGGGACCTGCTGCCGATCGGCATGCTCACCGGCGTCGGCTTCACCGTGGCGCTTCTCATCGCCGAACTCAGCTTCGAGGGCGGCTCCGACGACCACGCCGCGGCTGCCAAGGCGGCCATCCTGGCCGGTTCGCTCATCTCCGCGGTGCTCGCCGCGGTCCTGTTGCGCTGGGATGCGCACCAGGCGCGCGACGCCGACATGAACCGCGACAACATCCCCGACGTCAACCGCGACGTGATCGGCGGATAGAGGTCGGGAGTGGTCGCCGGGCGGGCTGGGTGGACCCGCGTTAGCACTCGGAATGTGGGAGTGCCAAAATCGGTTACACTTGTCAGCGTTTACTGACTTTCGGAGGTTCAGGTGCCCACCTACTCGTATGCCTGCACGGAGTGCGACAACAAGTTCGACATCGTCCAGTCGTTCTCCGACGATTCGTTGACCGAATGCCCGCAGTGCACAGGTCGCCTGCGCAAGCTGTTCAACTCGGTCGGCATCGTGTTCAAGGGGAGCGGCTTCTACCGCACCGACTCGCGGTCGGGTTCGTCCTCCTCGGACGCCGCGTCGTCCTCGTCGTCGGACAGTTCGTCGTCGAGCAGCTCCACGTCCGGCAGTTCCTCGACCTCGTCGGATTCGTCGAGCTCGAGCAGCGCCACCAAGAGCGACAGCAAGGCCGCCACGCCCGCCTGACACGCGGGGCGCACAACTTCAGACCAGAACCTGGGCAGGAGCTCACCCGTCACGCGACGGACGCACCGCCCGGGTTCTGTCGTCTCAGCCGAGTTCCTGGAACCCGCCGCCGGGGGTCAGCGCCCAGCCCACGGCCACATCGTGATCGCCGGCCGGCAGGGAGTCGACGAACTCCTCGTCGTAGACCACCGCGACGAGTTCTGCGGACAGCCCCACGAGCGTGCGGTCGTAGTACCCGGCACCACGGCCGAGGCGGACGCCGGTCTTGTCGACGGACAGGGCGGGGATCAGGATCACCGACGCCGCGCGGATCGCGGCGACACCGAGGCGGTCGGTGGTGGGTTCGAGTAGGCCCCATCTCCCCGGCGACAACGATCCCGGACCGGTGTATCGCGCCCAGTCGAGCGGTGCGGGTTCGCCGGCGGGAACCACCGGGAGCAGCACCGTGACGCCGCGATCGAGCAGTGCGTCGAGCATCGCCGTCGATCCCGGCTCGTCGCCGACCGGCACATACGCGGCCACCGTGACGTCGTACTCGAGCCGGAACGGGCAGGTGTGTATCCACTCGGCGAGGTCTGCCGCAGCCCGCTCGCGCGCGGCCTTCGGTATGGCCGACCGGCGTTTCGCGGCTTCCTCGCGCCGTTGGTCCTTCAGGGTTCGCACGACGCGTCCGTCCTTCATCCCGTGGTGGCTCGCCGACGACCGAACTGTATCCGACCACGGTCTCGATCCGGGTGAGGTCCGGGTCACTGCCGTCCGTCCGGCCGGCCGGGGACACCTGTCCTAGGGTGGATTCATGACTGCGTCCAAAGAAGGCTTCAGTGAGTACGAGGCGGTACCCAACACTCCGCCGATCCCCCGTACCGCGGTGGTCCCGGCTGCCGGGCTGGGGACGCGGTTCCTCCCCGCCACCAAGACGGTGCCCAAGGAGTTGCTGCCGGTGGTCGACACCCCGGGCATCGAGCTGGTCGCCGAGGAGGCCAAGTCCGCCGGCGCCGAACGGCTCCTGATCATCACCTCCCCGGGCAAGGACGGGGTGGTCGCCCACTTCGTCAAGGACCTCGTGCTGGAGAGCACCCTCGCCAAGCGCGGCAAGGAGGCCATGCTCGCCAAGGTCCGCAAGGCCCCGAACCTCCTCGAGGTCGCCTCGGTGATCCAGGAGAAGCCTCTGGGTCTCGGTCATGCGGTCGGTTGCGTCGAGAACCTCCTCGACGACGACGAGGACGCCATCGCGGTCCTGTTGCCGGACGACCTCGTCCTGCCCGGTGGAGTGCTGGAGGTCATGGCACGTACCCGTCAGCGCCGGGGCGGTTCGGTACTGTGCGCGATCGAGGTTCCCGAGGACCGCATCAGCGCATACGGCGTCTTCGACGTCGAGCCGCTGCCGGATGCGAACAATCCCAATGTGATGAAGCTCAAGGGCATGGTCGAGAAGCCCGAGCCGCAGGACGCACCGTCGAACCTCGCGGCCGCTGGACGCTACATCCTCGACCGCAAGATCTTCGACGCGCTGCGCCGGATCAAGCCGGGTGCCGGTGGTGAACTCCAGCTCACCGACGCGATCGCGCTGCTCATCGAAGAGGGCGAACCGGTGCACGTCGTCGTGCACCGCGGCACCCGCCACGACCTGGGCAACCCGGGTGGCTACCTCAAGGCCGCGGTCGACTTCGCGCTCGACCGTGACGATTACGGGCCTGATCTGCGTGAGTGGCTGGAGAAGCGGCTGGCCGAGAGCTGATCGCCGGCGGCCTCCGCGCGCCTCGACCGTTCCGGCGCGCACGCCCGATAACGTTTCCCTGTGTTGTATCGAGCAGTGCGGGAAGAGCGGTGAGATGCGGTCCGTCGAAGATCATCTGACGCTCGTGACCGCCGCCGCGGTGGCGCCGCGGCCGGTGCGCGTCGCGATCTCCGAGGCGCAGGGTCTGATGTGCGCGGAGGAAGTGGTCACCGAGCATCCGATGCCGGGTTTCGACCAGGCCGCCATCGACGGTTACGCGGTGCGTGCCGTCGATGTGGCGCTCGCCGGTGTCGTCGCGCCGGAGGATCTCGAGGATTTCGATGCGAACGGCGCCGAACTCGTCGACCTCGAGGCAGGCGAACCGATGATCGTCTCGCTGCCCGTGGTCGGAGAGGTGGGTCCGGGGTCGCGGACCCCCACTCGGCTGCAGCCGCGACAGGCCGTCCGGGTCGAGACCGGTGCGCCGATGCCGACTCTCGCGGACGCGGTAGTGCCGCTGCGCTGGACCGACGGCGGCGACCAGAAGGTGAAGATCGGGCACGGCGTCGAGAGCGGCAACTATGTCCGACGGGTCGGGGACGACGTCCAGCCCGGTGACGTCGCGGTCCGTGCCGGCGCGATCATCGGTCCCGCCCAGGTGGGTCTGCTGGCTGCGGTGGGGCAGGCGCGCGTGATGGTCCACCCGCGCCCGCGGCTGTCGGTGATCTCGGTCGGCAGTGAGCTCGTCGACATCGATCGCACTCCCGGGCCAGGGCAGATCTACGACGTCAACAGCTATGCGCTCGCCGCGGCGGCGCGCGACGCCGGCGCCGACGTCAACCGGGTCGGCATCGCCGAGCGCGACGCCTCCCGCATGCGAGAGGTGGTCGAGGCGCAGCTCATCCGCTCCGAGATCGTGGTGATCTGCGGCGCGGTCGGCGGTAGCGCGTCGAAGGCCATCGCCGACGCCCTCGCCGATCTCGGTGAGCTCGAGATCGTCCGGGTGGCCATGCATCCGGGATCGGTGCAGGGCTTCGGCCGGCTCGGTCGCGACGAGGTGCCGACCTTCCTGCTGCCGGCGAACCCGGTGAGCGCGCTGGTGACCTTCGAGGTGATGGTGCGGCCGCTGATCCGTATCGCGCTGGGCAAGCGGCAGCCGATGCGCCGGGTCATCAAGGCCCGCACCATCGGGCCGATCGCGTCGGTGCGCGGCCGCAAAGGGTACCTCCGCGGACAGCTCATGCGGGACGAGCGGACCGGGGACTACCTGGTTCAGGTGCTCGGTGCGTCGCCGACCGGCTCGTCGCATCTGCTGGCCGAACTCGCCGAGGCGAACTGCCTCATCATGGTCGACCCCGACGTCGAAGAGATGAGCACCGGCGACGAGGTCGAGGTCGCCTTCCTCGCCCAGCGCGGCTGACCGCGGAGCGCGACTCTCCGCGAGACGCAGGTCTCATGCGGGGGATCCTGTGATTGCGCCTAAACTGTCATCTCGTGTTCAGGTGGTTGAGTGGCGGTGAGGGGAGTCCGGGCTGGCCGGCGTCCCTGGGACCGCTGCGCACCAGGGCCGGAACGGTCACGCTGCGCCCGGTGAAGATGCGGGACGGCAAGACCTGGAGCGAACTGCGCATCCGTAATCAGAATTCGTTGTTGCCCTGGGAACCGACCGGCGTCGGGAGCTGGGCCGACCGGCATCAGCCCGGTTCGTGGCCGCCGTTGTTCGCGGTGCTGAAATCCGAGGCCAAGCGCGGCACGATCCTGCCGTTCGTGATCGAACTCGACGGCCAGTACGTGGGGCAGCTGACCGTCGGCAACATTCAGCGCGGAGCCGTGCGCAGCGCGTGGATCGGCTACTGGGTCGACGACACGCATTCCGGGAAGGGCATCGCGACGGCAGCTGTCGCTCTGGGCGTGGATCACTGCTTCGGTCCGGTCGGCCTGCACCGGCTCGACGCGACCGTGCAGCCGGCCAACGACGCCTCGCAGAAGGTGTTGAAGAACATCGGTTTTCGGCAGGAGGGCCTGCTGGTCCGGTACATGGACGTCAACAAGCGCTGGCGCGACCACATGTTGTTCGCGTTGACGGCCGAGGAGGTCGTCGGCTCCGCGGCCGAGGCGCTGGTCCGTTCGGGCCGGGCGACATTCCAGTAGAAAGGCTATGCGCCGTGAGCGAGCTGGAAATCGTGGTTCGCGGCAACGCGCGCGGCCGCTACGCCCCAGAACGTGGCGTCATCGACATCGCCGTCCATCTCGAAGGCCCGGTGAAGTCTGCGGTGTACGAGTCTGCGGTGACGCTGCATTCCAGGATCACCGACGCCCTCGGCGAACTCGAAGCGGCCGGCGCGGTCAACCGGTGGACCGCCGAATCGGTACGGGTGTACTCGTACCGGCCCTACACCAACGAGGGCGAGTCACGGGAACCGATGTACAACACCCGTATTCGTCTCGATGCCGAGTTCGGCGACTTCGAGAAGCTGTCGGAGTTCATCGACACCTGGTCGGGCGAGGAGGGGGTGACGATCGACGGCGTCCGTTGGGACGTGCACGAGGCCAGCCGTCGCGCACACGAACGTGAACTGCGCCGGGAGGCGGTCGAGGACGCAATTGCCAAGGCGCAGGCCTACTCCGACGCCGTGGGCCGCGGACCGGTGACACCGACACTCCTGTCCGACCCCGACATGGTCGACCACGTCGCGTCGCCGCGTGCGCGATTGATGGGTGCCGCCGTCGCGGGTTCGGCGCCGAGTCTGGAACTGCGGGCCGACGACATCGAGATCGACGTCGCGGTCGACGCGCGGTTCCGCGCTGAGTGACTGAGAGTGGCGTGTGAATCCGCGTCGACATGACCGCGCTACGGCGCGTCGGCGTGGAACTGGGACTTTCGGGCCCTAGATTGTGGAGTGGCCTCGTGTGACCAGAGTGAATGAAGGGAGAGTCGCATGCCCAACTCCGTACTGTGGGTTTGTCTCGTCGCGGTCTGGCTCTTCGTGCTGGTCCCCATGGTGATCAAGGGTCGTCCCCAGATCCTCAAGTCCACTGAGGCCGCGAAGAAGACGCGACTGCTCCACCGTGGTGGAGCGCGAGCGACGGCACCGTCGACCGCGCGACGCCGCTCGTCGGCTCGCCATCCGCACGACCCGTCCTGGAAGTCGACGCGTAAGACGGCCGCGACCGCCACCGCCGTCGTCGACGAGACCGAGGACGACACCCAGACCGACGATGCCGACGACACGACGAAGGTCCAGAGCGTCGGGGACGTCGAGGTCGAGAAGCCGACGGTCGAGGCCTCCGATAACGCCGACGACGCCGCCGACGACGATCTGACCGCCGACGCCCACGCCCACGCCGACGCCGCCGACGACGTCGAGGCCGACGACACAGACGACGAAGCCGAGTACGAGGATTCCGAAGAGGCCGAGTACGAGGACGATTCAGAGGCCGCCGAGTACGAGGACGCGACCGACGATCTCGACGAGGACGAATACGACGACTACGCCCGTGCGTCCCGGCACACCGAGGACGAGCCGGAAACGGTCGTCGACGAGCTGGAGGACGAGCGTCCGGCTGCGCACACCGCACAGTCCGGGCGGGGTCGCCGCAGCGTCTACTCCTCGGAGAAGGAACGCGAGCTGAAGTATCGCGAGCGTCAGCGGGTCACTCTCGGCCTGTTCGCGCTGCTGATCCTGGCAGTGGTGTCCGGGTTCCTCATCGGGACGACTGGTTGGGTCGCCACCGGTGTGATCGGGCTGATGCTGGTCGGCTACCTCGCATACCTGCGTCGGGCCGTGAAGGTGGAGCAGCAGATCCGGGCCCAGCGGCTTGCCCGTGCCAAGCGTGCGCAGCGCGCTGAGGAGGAGCGTCGTCGACGCGCCGCCGCGGTGCCCGAGTTCGCCGCCGCACCGCCGCCCCCGCGCCTGCGACGTCCCGGTGGCGCAGTGGTTCTCGAGATCGACGACGAGGACCCCGTCTTCGATCACCTGCCCCCGTTCCAGCGTCGCCGCATGGACCGCGAGGACGTGGAGTACCGCCGGGTCGGCTGACCTTTCAGCTGCCTTTGGTCAGCGACGCCCTGCCGTGCGACTCCAGCCAGGCCTGGCCGCGTCTGGCGGCCGTCGAGAGGGCAAACCGCTCACCGACATAGGTCGCCGGTGCGCCGATCACCGGGATGTACCCGAGCATCCGGAACAGCACCATCGGCTGGGGACGCTTCTCGAACTCGTCATCGACCGCTCGGAGCAGCTTCGCGGCGTCCCAGATACCGCGGAACAGCGACTTCTTGCGCTCGTCCGGGTCGGTGGATAGTGCGGCACCGGATTCCGCGTCGACGTCAGGCGTGGAGATGTCCCGTCCGCACAGCACCGACGCCAGGAGCGCGACCTGGCGACCGCGCTCGGTGACCCCGTACTCGCGGGCGATCGCGACGAGCACCATCGCCTGGTTGGCGAACCCCAGATAAGGCGTGACCGGCAGGCGCTTCGCCCAGACGCCGAAGACACCGGGGAAGGCGACCGCACCGGTGTTCAGCGTGCCGATGCGGGTCACCCACCAGCTCGCGCGCTTGTGCATCGGCCGTTCGCCCCAGCCCTTGGTGCCGGGCCAGTCGGCGACGTCGAGGAGCTTCGCCGCGGCGTGCCGGGCCTGCTGGAGGCGGGAATCCGGGTGGTCGTCGTCGTGGAAGGTGTGTTCCTTGAGGTCGAGCGGGTCCCGTTCGGCGAGCACGTCGAGGACCGGGTTGATCACCCCCACGACATTGTTGAGAACACCGGCCAACTGCTGATCAGACATCTGAGACACCGACCCAGCCTAGCCATGGGTCCAGGCGTTTGGGATCCCGCGCGGTGGGGCTGCTAAAGTGGCTCCCGGCTGGTCGCAATGCGACCCTCCGGGGCTATGGCGCAGTTGGTAGCGCGACTCGTTCGCATCGAGTAGGTCAGGGGTTCGATTCCCCTTAGCTCCACAGAGTCCGAGGGCTCCGGCGCACGCCGGGGCCGCCCTCGCTGTCGTTTTGGGCGCTGTCGTTTGGGAGCCGACGTTTGGGCGCCGACGATCGGATGTCCGCGCCGGTCGACGGCTCGGAGCACGGCCGGGGTAATGTCGAAGACATCCGGATCGAACATCCGACAGGCCGCTGTCGGCGTCTCCGGTGTCAGACAGACCGTTTTCCGTCTGGTGAGCATGTCAGGTGGCAAATGTGAGTCCCGTCTCGCGTGGTTTCATCGTCCCGGCCGTGGGGGCCCTTCGATGAGCGCCCCGCCGCTTCTGGGTCCGCCTCGAGTGCGGTTCGGCGTCGATCCGTCAGTGGCGATCGGCGGCGCCTGGTACCCGTACACGGTCCAGCTCGCCGACGAGTTGCCCGGCGTCCTCGCCGCCGCGCGACCACAGATCGGCGAGGTGACCGGCATCGACGTCAACTGGCAGAGCTTCCGCCGATACCCCGGCCTGGATTCGCCCGACTCGCCCGCGACACCGCCGTTGATGACTCTGACCGCGAAGGGGATCGAGGTGACCCTGCTGGTCATCCCCCCGCGAACCGTGTCGTCCCTGGCAGCGATCCTGCTGCGTCAGGCGAGCAACACCGTGTCCCCGGACAGTCAGCTGCATTCGCTGGAATACCGTCGTGCGGAGCGGATTCTGGAGCTCGCTCGCCGGTCGCTGTCCACGTCCTGATCCCTGAGGTTCGAACTCGGGCACATCCGAGCGACCTATCGTCGTCGTTCATCGCGTGGAGGGCGCTTTCCGGTCTCCGCCACCCGGGACGCAGCGGTCCGTCGTGGCGGGGAGTGCTGCGGTTTCGGCCGCCTTCCGAGCCCGGGTCGCTGTAGGTTTCCGCCTATGACCGCCGCGATGCTCACCTTCGCCGGGACGCTGCTGGTCGCGATGATCGGAGCGGTCATCGCGCGACTCGACGCCAACGACCGGCACCAGAAGCTGTCCCAGAAGGTCGACATCCTGGCCAAGCTGTCGCCCGAGACGCCGGTACACACGCGGATGAGCGGAATCGTCCTCGCCGCCATCGACGATCTCGCCGAGCACGAGCATCGGCGTCGCAGTGCGGTCTTTCAGCGTCGGACGCTCACGATGGCGTTCCTCGCCTGGCTCGTCGTGGTCGGATTCCGAATCGCGGCCGAGCAATTCGACCTCGGCCACTACGAGAGCGTCATGCACTACGTCGCGGTGACACTATTGGTGACCGGCTTCGTTCTCGTCCTCGCGTCGGCCGTCGCGACCGTGCGCGACTTCCGCCATCGCGACGAGGAAAACACCGTGTGACCTCATCTGGACGCGTGATGCCTCGGCGACCGTGACCGGAGATGCGCGTCAGCCGGTGACGCGCGCGGCGTTTCCGGCGTCGACCGGGATCACGGCACCGCTGATGTGAGCGTTGTCCGGCTCGGTCAGGAACAGCACGACCCGGGTGATCTCCGCGGCCTCCAGCCAGGGGACCGGTTGTGCATGGAGAGATTCGAAGACGGGCGCGACGTCGTCGATCGTGGGGGATTGCAGGTCCGGGCGCATCATCGAGTACAGCGCCTCGTTGTGGATCATCGGCGTCGAGATGTTCCCGGGCGCAATGGCGTTGACGGTGATGCCGTGACCGGCGAGGTCGAGGGCCGCGCTCTTGGTGAAACCGATGACACCCCATTTGGATGCCGCATACCCCGCCATGTTGGTGTTACCGGCCCGGCCGAGCATCGACGAGATGGTGACGATCCGTCCGTAGTCGCGTTCGATCATCCCGCCCGCCACCGCGCCGACCGTGTTGAAGACACCGGTCAGATTGGAGGAGATGACCTCCGCCCACTGGCCGGAGCTCATCGACTGCACAGGTGCCGCGACCGACACGCCCGCGTTGGCGACCGCGATGTCGATGCGGCCGAACTCCGAATGCGCCTGTGCGACCAGCGCATCCATCGCGGCGCGGTCGGCGGTGTCGGCCCGGACGGAGATGCATCTGCGGCCGGTGGCGGCGACCAGACGCGCGGTCTCGGCCAGATCGGGCTCGGTGGCCAGCGGATAACCGACCGCGGGGCTGTCCTCGCAGCGGTCGCAGAGGACGACGTCGGCCCCGCGTTCGGCGAAGGCGACCGCGTGGCTGCGGCCCTGGCCGCGGGCCGCGCCGGTGATCAGTGCTACCTGGCCGTCGTATGTGCTCGTCATGTCTGCGTGATCCTCATCTGGTCCTAGGCGCATGACCGCATGGCTTCCCGTAGACCTCTCATCGTGCCACGGTGTGGACGTCCTCACCCGACCAATGGGCGCGGGGGCGGTCTTCGAGATCGGCGCGTTCGGGCCGGTCGGTTCCTGTTGACGGGGAGTCCGGCAACCGGTCTGGGTAAACGCCCACCCAGGTCCGCAGGTCTTTGTTAGTTTCTCAGCGATGAGGTCCTCGAAGCTGCTGTTGGGGCTGGTCGTGGCGGCGCTGGCCGGGGTGTTGGTCGCCACCGCCACGCCCGCGCGGGCAGACACATTGCCGGTTACCTACAACTTCCTCTCCGGAATCCCCGGTGAACTCACCGACCCGGGTGGTTCGCTGCCCGGCGCGAACGACTGGAACTGCAAGCCGTCGACGCGTCACCCCCACCCGGTCATCCTCGTACACGGGACGGGCGGATCGCAGCAGACCAACTGGGGAACCTACGTCCCGCTGCTGAAGAACGAGGGATACTGCGTCTTCACGCCCACCTACGGCGCGCTCAAGGGCGCCCCGTGGCCGATCAGTGCGATCGGCGGGATGGGCCTGATGTCGGAGAGTGCACGCGAACTGGGCGGCTTCGTCACCAAGGTGCGTCGCGCCACCGGCGCGTCGAAGGTCGACATCGTCGGACATTCCCAGGGGACCGTGGTGCCGGCGTACTACGCCAAGTATCTCGGTGGCCAACACAACATCGACAAGTACGTCTCGCTGGCACCCGTGTGGCGGGGGACGACCGTCGCCGGCGCCGATGCCATCGGCCCGTTCGTACGCGGTCTCGGTGTCCGGCCCGAGCAGGTTCCCCTGTGCCAGGCGTGTTTCGACCTCGACCCCGGTGCCGCGTTCCTGCGTAGGGTCGCCGAGGGTGGCTACTACCTGCCGGGCATCGAGTACACCAACATCGCCACGCGCCACGATGAACTGGTGGTGCCGTACTGGTACGGACTTCCGCCAGGTGGATCGAATGTCCGCAACATCGTTGTGCAGGAGGGATGTCGGTCGACTACACCGAGCATGCGGGTATGGCGGGGTCGCGGCGAACGGCGTACTTCGTGCTGAACGCGCTCGATCCCGAGCACCCTCGACGCGTGCCGTGCGAGCGGGTCGCACCGTTCACGGGTAGCCCGTTCTGACCGTCGTGCACGAACCCTTCCGTCCCGGCGTTCGGCGTCTACCGCGGGTGTCCGCCGTGCTCGTGATCGCGCTTGCCGCAGTGCTGTTGCTGCCCGTCGGTGTCTCCTCGCCGGCGCGAGCCGCGGTTCCGCCGCTCGGTCCGGACTTCGATTTCGGCGTCGCCCAATCCGGCTTCCAGTCCGAGGGATACAACCGGGACTCGAACTGGCTGCGGTACGGCAAGCAGGGCAAGGTCGAGGATCCGGTCGGCAACGCCGTCGACTTCTACCATCGTCACGCCGAGGACATCGACCGGGCCGCGTCGCTCGGTGTCGGGATCTACCGCACGTCGGTCGAGTGGTCGCGGGTGGAACCGACACGCGGACACGATGATCCGGCGGGCTGGGCGTTCTACGACAGGGTGATCCGCAAAGTCGTCGACGCCGGCATGCGACCGATGATCACGCTCAACCACTGGGTACATCCTGGCTGGGCGGTGGATCTCGGCGGGTGGAATCGCCCCGGAATGGCCGACGACATGGTGGCGTTCGCCTCCCGGGTCGTCGACCGGTATGCCTGGGCCGACCCGCTGTGGATCACGTTCAACGAACCGACCGAGTACGTTCGGCGCGAACTCCAGTACGGCGGGGTCTCGCCACAGAACCTGGGCCGGATGGTCGACGGGATCGTCGCGGCGCATCGGGCCGTCTACCGGCACATCCATCGGGTCCAGCCGGGCGCGGAGGTGTCGTCGAACTTCGCCTACTATCCGATCGCCGGACTCCAGCCGTGGCTGGAATCGATTTTCCCGCAACGGATGCGCGACACCCTGGACTTCGTCGGCGTCGACCACTACTACTCGTTCTCGGTTACCGATGCGTCGGTGGCCTACGGTGCACTCGGCGAGTTCTGGAAGAGCTCACAGGCGCCCGAGAGCATCTATTACGTGCTCCGCCACGTGGCGGGGCAGTTCCCGGGCAAGCCGATCCGGGTGATCGAGAACGGGCTGGCCACCGATCCGGCCGGCCGACGCCCCGACGGTTATCGGCGTTCGGACCACCTTCGTGACACGGTGTACTGGCTGCAGCGGGCCAAGCAGGACGGCATCCCCGTGAAGTCCTACAACTACTGGAGTCTCACCGACAACTACGAGTGGGGCGATTTCGACTCGCGCTTCGGTCTGTTCACCGTCGACGTCCGGCGAGACCCGTCGCTGACACGGCGTCCCACCGACGGCGTCGCCGCTTACCGGGAGATCACGCGGGCCGGGGGAGTGCCTGCCGATTACCGGCCGACGCGGATGCCGGTGCCGTGCTCACTGGTCGACGTTCCGGACAGCTGCGCCGACCCGGCTGTCGTCCGCTGAGTAGTGTTCCGCGGAACACTCGGGTCTCGGTGACCTGCGGGTTGTCGGTGGGCGGGGCTAGGTTGTTCGTATATCTGTTCGAACAGCGGGGGGTTGGGGTGTCTGTTTCGGTGTTGCGTGGTGAGGGTGTGGCGTCGATGTTCGATGGTGCGGATCCGTCGTCGTTGGCTGATGAGGTGCTGGAGGCACGGGTGATCGGGTACGCGGCGCAGATCACCGCGTTGACGGCCCAGTTCTTTGCGCATGTGGCGGTGTTGGAGGAACGGCGGTCGTGGTCGGGGCCGGGGATTTCATCGTTGGCGCAGTGGTTGTCGTGGAAAGCGGGGATCACTCAGCGCACGGCGCATGAGCAGGTGCGGGTGGCGCGGGCGTTGCGGGGGTTGCCGGTGATCCGTGCGGCGTTCGCGCAGGGGCGGCTGTCGTATTCGAAGGTGCGGGCGTTGACGCGGGTGGCGACTGACGTGCGGGAGCAGGAGTTGGTGAATTTGGCGTTGTCGTGCACGGCGTCGCAGGTGGAGCGGGCGGTGCGGGCGATGCGTCAGATCGATGCGGCGAACGGGACGGATGAGCCGGTGGCGCCGCGGGAGTCGGCGGGGCGGTGGAAGTGGAATGCCGATGGGACGTTGTCGGTGTCGTTGCGGTTCACGCCGCTGGACGGTGCGCGGTTTCTGGCGGGGGCGGTGCGGGCGGAGTATGAACGCACCCGCACGGTGAGCGACGACGATCTGCCGGTGCCGGCGGGTGTTCCGCGGAACGCTGCGGGTGCGCTCGAGACGGTGTCGGGTGAGCCCGATTCGGAGGTTCGGCCGGCGAATCGGCGGGATTTGTGGCGGCATGTGCCGTCGAATGTGGCGCCGGCGGTGGTGGCGATGGCGGACATGGTGCATGAGGGGATCGCGATGCCCGATCTTGCGCCGGGGGCGGAGATCCTGATCCATGCCGGCGACGGTGTGGAGAGTGCGCATCTCGATGATGGTCCGGCGTTGTCGGCGGCGGAGGTGGGGGAGGCGTCGTGTGGTGCGGCGAGGCGTGAGGTGTTGTCTGCGAGGGTGTCTGGTCGTCCGGGGAGGTTGGCGTTGTTGGGGTTGGGTCGAAAGAAGCGGGCGCCGAACAAGGCGCTGGTGAAGGCGCTGTTTGTGCGGGATCGGTGTTGTCAGATGCCGGGGTGTGAGCGGACGCGGCATTTGCATGCTCATCATGTGGTGTTGTGGTCGGCGGGTGGGGCGACGGATCCGGATAATCTTATTTTGTTGTGTGGGTCGTGTCATCGGGCGTTGCATCGGGGTGAGTTTGGTATCGCTGCGCATGGCGGGCAACGGTTTTCGTTTCACTGGCCGGACGGGGCACCGATCGATGTGGCTCCGTCGATGCGGGCACCGGGACAGTGGAGGCCCAATGCTGATGTCGCCTCGGATGCGACGGTGCCGGTCGGTGGCGGGAGGCTCGAGCTCGGGTATGCGACCGAGGTGATCTACGCGGTGTGGGAATGGAAGGAGCGCAACGCAGCCGCTGTCGCCGCCTGACCGCTCAGCGCGGCCGCCGACCCACCTCCCTCAATCTCGCTGCCGGTCGAATGCCATCACGGCTCGGACGTGTTCCGAAAGCGCCGCGTCGTCGAACTGAGGCAGCTGCATGAACCAGCGGTAGAAGATCGGGGCGAGAAGCATTTCGGTGACCCGGACAGGGTCTCGCGCGCCCTCGCCACGGACGAGTTCCCGCATCTGGGCAAGCTGAGGCGCAAGGAGCCGCTCCTGAAATTCTTGCGCCACCGCATCGTCGGTCTGGATCGAGGCGGCCAGCGACCGGAGTAGAGAACGCCGCGGTTCGGTCGAGATCTCCTCGACGGCCGCGCTGAGTGCAGCCGTGACCGACGTATCTGCGGGTCTCTCCGGGGGAGGGGTGCTGTCGTGGGCGAGCGCGTCGAACACGATCGCCGTGACCGAGGGCCAGTTGCGGTACAGGGTCTGCTTGCCCACGCCGGCTTCGGCCGCGATCCCCTCCATGGTCAGCGCCGTCGGTCCGGCGCGCAGCGCAAGCCGCAACACTGCGGCATGGACTTTCTTCACGGTTCGTAGATGCGGCACTGGTCCACTATAAAACGAGACGCAGCGTCTCGTTTGTGTTTGAATGGGCGCATGACCAGAACACAGACGTGGATGATCACCGGAGCCGGACAGGGCCTTGGGTTGGCACTTGTGCGTCGAGCACTCGAGGCAGGACACAACGTCGTCGCCACCACGCGACGGGTCGAATTTCCCATCACTGACCCTCGACTGACTGTTCTCCGGGTCGACGTAACCGACAGGCAGGCCTGCCATGTCGCCGTGGAACGGGCTGTCGCCGAATGCGGCCGGCTGGATGTCCTGGTCAACAACGCGGGCTACGGGTTGGTCGGGGCCATCGAGGAGGTCGATGAAGGCGAGGCGCGAGCCATCATCGACACAGACCTACTCGGTCCGTTGTGGATGAGTCAGGCAGCGTTGCCCGTCATGCGAGAGCAGCGTTCTGGGCACATCGTTCAGATCTCCTCGGTGGGAGGTGTGGGCGCGATGCCGTTCTTCGGGCTGTACAACGCCGCCAAGTGGGGACTCGAAGGCTTCAGTGAAGCCCTTGCCGACGAGGTGGCAGCGTTCGGGGTACGAGTCACCATCGCCGAGATCGGGTCCATGGATACGGAATGGGCCACGGGCAGTATGCGATTCAGTCAGCCGAAGAACGTGTACGACGCCATCCGCGCCGAGCGCCTCGGCACCGCCGCTGTGCCCTGGCCCCATGATCCAGGGGCTACCGGCGGAGGCACCTCGCCCGCCGCGGTCGCCGAGCGTCTCGTCGCGCATATCGCCGACCCGGAACCAGGCCGTCTGAGACTCCTGATCGGCGAGGACGCGCCGTCCCAGGTCGCCGTGGTTCTCGATCGGCGCGCACGCGAGTACGCGGCCCAGGCGCATGCCTGACGAGGTCGGCTCAGGGGAGGCCGAGCGCGCGGAGGCCAGCGGCGGTCGCGGCGGCGAGGATGACCACGACCGCGATCGGCGCGCGCAGGACGGCCGTGAGGACGCCGACGGCCACGCCCGCGGGCCGTGCCCAGCCGGCGAAGTCGTGACCGGCGAATACGGCCCCGGTCAGCGCCACCGCCACGAGCAACACCACGGGGGCCCGATCCATCAGCTTCTCCGCGGTCGCCGACACCGTGAGACGGTTGCGGAGGAGCGGCCCGGCCAGCCGGATCAGGTAGGTGCCGACAGCGAGGACGGCGATTCCGATGCCGAGGGAGAATTCGGAGATCATCGGGGTGCCTCACTGTGGTTTCGACACGGCTCGAGCGGCGGGGGCCGCAGCCGCCGGGCTGCTTCGACGGCGGCGAATCCGGCCAGTGCGCACAGGATCGGCAAACCGGCGGGCAGGAACGGCGTCGAGGCCACCGCGACGGCACCCCCGACGGCGACCGCTGCCCAGGTGGCGCGCGTCCGCAAGGCCGGAATGGCAAGCGCGGCAAGCAGAGCGGGGAATGCGGCGTCGAGTCCCAGCGCTTCAGGACTCGCGACGCTGCTCCCGAGGAGGGCACCCAGCCCGGCTCCGACCGGCCAGCAGATGAGTATTCCCAAGCCGCACAGCAGGAATGCCGCACGGGCGCGCCGCGGCTCGGATTCCGCGGTGGTCATCGCGGCCGTCTCGTCGTTGATCAGGTGTGCTCCGAGGAAGGCCTCCGGGAGCCCGCGCAGGTGTTTGCCCACCGCGAGCCCGTACCCGAAGTTGCGGGTGTTGACGACCAGGAGTCCGGCGAGGGCGGCGACAACAGGGACGCCCCCGGCGGCCAGGACGCCGACGAAGACGAACTCTGACGACCCGGCGAGCACGACGGTTGCGATGAGCACGATCTGCCAGAGGGCGAGGCCGGCGCTGTGGGCCGCGACCCCGTACGACGCGCCGATCACGAGTACCGACAGGCACATCACGACGACGGCGCGCAGGGTCGCCGAATCGATTGTTCTCCATGCCGAACGCATGACTATCATAGTGAACACACAACAGGTGTTCGTCAAGATGGACGATCGGACGGTTTGATGAACGAATCTCGGCAGGTGAACCCGAAAGCGCTGGTCGCCGCGTCGCTGAAGCGCGAACGTGCACGTGCCGGACTGTCGCTCACCGAGCTGGCGCGTCGTGCGGGTATCGGGAAGTCGACCCTGTCCCAGCTCGAATCGGGCGAGGGGAACCCCAGCGTCGAGACGCTGTGGTCGCTGTCCACGGCACTCGGCGTGCAGTTCTCGGCGCTGCTGGACTCACCCGCGCCGACCGTCGAGGTGATCCGGTTCGGGGAGGGGCCCCTCATCCCCGCCGCAGACGCCGATTACTCGGCCACCCTGCTGTCGACCGCCGCGCCCGGCTCCCGACGCGACATGTATGTCATCCGGGCAGAACCCGGCAAGCCGCGGGTTTCCGCGCCGCATGCGCGCGGCGTCGTTGAACACGTGGTCATCAGCGCCGGGCGTGCACGGCTGGGGCCGAGTGACGCCGCCGAAGAACTCGGCCCCGGGGATTACATCTCCTATCCCGGTGACGTCGAGCATGTCTTCGACGCGCTGGAACCCGGCACCGTCGCCGTCATGCTGAGCGAGACGTTCTGAGCCGCGACCTCGGTCACAACGATTCGCTTCTTTCGTTACCGGCGCGTAGTGTCGATCGCAGTGTTGCACCCATGACGGGTTGCATCAACGCGTCGTAGAACGCTTCTCTCGCAGGTCGGGGCCCACTCAGGTGGTCGCCGGGTCGGACTTCAGATGTCCACCGCCTGCCATTGACTTCATACGGCGAACGAGCCCGCGTACCCGCGTGTTCGCCATCGGCACCGACCATCGGCAGTGAACTGTCGTCCTGCTCGCGTGCCACGCACAGGAAGAGCTCTGCTCACATAATGACTGCTGTCCTCGAGACCCCCTCGGCACCTGCAAACCAGGTCGCCGACACCACTCCCGCCGACACCACCGCTCCCCAGGTTTCCTTCGAATCCCTCGGCGTACCAACAAAACTGGTCCAGGTTCTGGCATCGCAGGGCAAGGCCGACGCCTTCCCGATCCAGGCCGACACCCTGCCCGACACCCTCGACGGCAAGGACGTCCTCGGCCGCGGCAAGACCGGCTCGGGCAAGACCCTCGCCTTCTCCATCCCGCTGGTCGCCGGACTCGCCGAGATGCAGGTCAAGCGCTACGTCGGTGCCCCCACCGGCCTCATCCTGGCGCCGACCCGTGAACTGGCCACCCAGATCGCGGCTGTCGTCGAGCCGCTCGCGGCCGCCGTCGGCCTCACCGTCACCACCGTCTTCGGCGGCGTCAAGCAGACCCGCCAGGAACAGGCCTTCCGCCGCGGCGTCGACATCGTCGTCGCTTGCCCGGGACGCCTCGAAGACCTCATGCGCCAGGGCATCGTGAAGCTCGACGAGGTGGAGATCACCGTCATCGACGAGGCCGATCACATGGCCGACCTGGGCTTCCTCCCGGTCGTCACCAAGCTCCTCGCCGCCACCCCGGCGGAGGGTCAGCGGATGCTGTTCTCGGCAACCCTCGACAACGGCGTCGACAAGCTGGCCAAGCGCTTCCTCGACAACCCGGTCCTGCATTCGGTCGACTCCGCCGAGTCGCCGGTCGCCGCCATGACCCATCACGTGTTCGAGGTGTCGTCGGCGGGCAAGGCCGACCTCGTCGCCGAACTCGCTTCCGGCGCCGGCCGCCGAATCCTGTTCATGCGCACCAAGCATCAGGCCAAGAAGCTCGCCAAGAAGCTGAGCGAACAGGGCATCCCGGCCGTCGACCTGCACGGCAACCTCAGTCAGGCCCAGCGCGATCGCAACCTCGCCGCCTTCGGTGAGGGAGACGTGCGCGTCCTCGTGGCCACCGACGTCGCCGCCCGCGGTGTGCACGTCGACGGCATCGAGCTGGTCGTCCACGTCGATCCGCCCGCCGAGCACAAGGCCTACCTGCACCGTTCGGGCCGCACCGCGCGCGCCGGCAGCTCCGGTGACGTCGTCACCGTGTGCCTGCCCGAGCAGCGTCGGGAGGTCTCGCAGCTGCTCCGCAAGGCCAAGATCAAGGTCACCCCGAAGCAGGTCGACGCCAAGGCCGGCGCCGTCGACGAGCTCGTCGGCGAGCGGGCCCCCCGCGTGTCGGCTGCCGAGCGCGCGGCCGCCGAGGCAGCCCGTGGTGGTGGCCAGGGTGGTCGTTCGCAGGGTGGTCGTTCGCAAGGCGGTCGTTCGCAGGGTGGTCGCCGCGGCGGACACCCGGGGCGTGCTCGCGGCGAAGGTCGCGGCAATGGCGCCGCCCGCGGTGAGAGCCGTGGCGGGGCACGCGGTCAGGGCGGCGAGAGCCGCGGGGGCGAGCGCCGGTCGGGTGGACAGCGTGCCTCCGACGGCCGCTCCGCCGGTCAGTCCCGTTCGGCAGGACAGGGTCGCTCGGCGGCTTAGCCCCGTTCCGGCGACCAGCATCGTGCGGGTGGACGTTCGCAGGGCGGACGTCGCGCCAGCCGTCCGGCCGGTTCGCCGACCAACCGCTGAACCGAACCAACCGCTGAATCAGGCGGGTAAGAACTTCTGAGCAAGCCGTGGCGCAAGCCACGGCTTGCTTCCCCATGCGAATGCCCGGCCGGTCAGCGCCGCCCACGTGGGGGAGAGCCGGCCGTAACCGATCAGCAGCGCCGCGGCGGGGTCGACGCTGACGTGGACTTCGGCGCGTCGGGGATCGTCGGGGTTGATGGTCAGCTCACCGTCGGTGAACTCGTAGAGGTAGCGCTCCGAACACCCGCGCAATCGGATGTCATAGGTGCCGTCGTGTCCCGCCGCTGCCGTCGGGTCCACCCAGCTCGGCAGCACCTGCTGTCGGCCGCGGATGATCATCAGCACCACGTCGGGCTCGACCCACCACCGCGCGCCCACCGCACGCGCGATGTCGTGCCCGTGCACCACGAACTCGCCGATGAGGATGCCCAGCGCGGCGTCGGCCCGGATGAGCCGGTCGCCGTCGAACCGCATCTTCGGTACCTGTGCATTGAAATGCGAGACGGTGTCGACCAGGATGTCGAGACCCTCTCTCAGCTGGCGTGCCAGCACCGAGACGTCACGGGTCGGCAGGTTCGCGATCTGTTTCGCGTTGAAATCCGGGACGTCGATCGCCTGTCGGCACCATTCGCCCTCGCCGCGCGCGAGCGCGAGAAACCGGGCCGGCGCTAGGGCAACGTGCCCCAGGCAGTCGACCAGCGTCCAGCCCGGCATGTCCGGCAGACGCGTCTCCGGCTCGTCGACCCCCTCGACGAGTTTCAGAAAACGTTCCCCGGTGGTCAGCGCGGCGTCGGTGTAATCAAACCTCGAGAACATCCCCGTCACGCGTGGTTCGTCCCCCCACATGAGGCGCAAGAGTACTCGTGCGCACTGCGACGTGCGACACCTCGTTCGGAATCGTGTGCAGCTACAGCAGCTATCTGGCGCGCGCACAACGTCATACGGGCTTCTCTCGCCGCGATCCCAGGTCTGGAGTCCAGCTTCAGGGTGTCTCACTCAATCGGACGAAACCGACACCGCAGAGAACGACCGGTCACCGGTTCTTCGCGGCCACGATCGCCGCACGCACCGCTTCAAGGCACTCCGCGCCGTGTGGCTCGCCGACGCCGAGGTGATAACTGCCCGGGCGGCCGTCCTGACCGGCGAACCCGGTCACCGCGAACCCGTCCGCCGACTCCGGTGTCTCGACCGACGCGACGGCGAGCGGCACCGACAGCGCCGAGATCCCGCGATTCGCCCCGGAGACGACGACCAGCAGGTGCGTCGGGTGCAGTGCGACGAGTGTCTGGTGCTCAGAGTCGGGATCGGCAGGGTTGGCGCGCCGCCCGAAAAGCTTGCCGGTCAGCGACGTGGACGGCGGATTGATGCTCCGGGTGATCCACGCGGGCAGGTCATCGGTGATGGTCAGCTGCCGCGACTCGGCATGGTCACGCAGCGCCGCCGCGAGGTCAGCCGGAAGAGCGGACAGATCGGCGCGCACGGTGGTGCGCTGGTACGCGGGCCCCATGGTCGATCAATCTATCCGAGAGCGCGTCCTCTTCGAGATCTGCGAGCAGCGAGGACACGGTCTCCGCCGAGTCGGTCTTGTTGGTGCCGATGAAGCCCGACGGTCCACGCTTGATCCAGCCGGTCACGTACGTGCCCGGTACCTGTTCGTCGCCGTCGAACACCCGGCCGGCGCGATGCGGGATGACGCCCTTTGCTTCGTCGAAGGGCAGGCCCGGTACGGGGACGCCGCGGTAACCGACCGAGGTCAGCACGAGTCCGGCCTCGAGAGTGACGCTTTCACCGGTGGGTTCGATCACGGTCGCGCCCGCGTCGTCGACGATCACCCGGTTGCGGCCCACGACGACACCGTTCGCGCGTCCGTCCTGCCCGCGCACCTCGAGCGGAGAACCGAAGAACGCCAGCCTGATCCGACGCCCCTCGGGTTCACCGGCAGCGGCGCATTCGGCCAGGATGTCGAGTTTGGCGCGGGTGGTCGCGTCGAGTTCGCCGTCCACCGGAGGCGACTCGAGATCGGCGGGATCGACCGTCACCGCGACACCGGAATCCACCAACCCGATCAGCTCGGGCAACGTGAATGCGGCGTGGACGGGTCCGCGCCGTCCCAGAACGACGACCTCGCGCACCGACGACCGCCGCAGGGCGGCCAGTGCGCCCGGCGAGATGGGCGTGTCGGCGAGTGCGGCGGGGTCGGCGACGAGGATGCGTGCGACGTCGAGTGCGACGTTGCCGTTGCCGATGACCACCACCCGGTCGGTGGACAGGTCGACGTCGAGGTCGGTGAAGTCCGGATGGCCGTTGTACCAGCCGACGAACGACGTGGCGCTGGTGACGCCGGCCTGCTCGATCCCCGGCAGGTCCAGCGTCTTGTCGGTGGGGGCGCCGACGGCCCAGATGACGCCCGAGTGACGTGCCCGGAGGTCGTCGAGCGTGATGTCGCGTCCCACCTCGGTGTCGAGCAGGATCTCCAGATTCGGGTTGCGCGCGATGTCGTCGAACAGGCGCATCACCTTGCGGGTGTGCAGGTGGTCCGGGGCGACACCGAAGCGGGCGAGACCGAACGGCCGGTCGAGGCGTTCGTACATCGTCACCGAGACCTGGGGATGGCGCAGCAGCTCGTCGGCGGCGTACATCGCCGACGGTCCGGAGCCGACGATGCCGATCGACACCCGGCGCTCGACCGCGAGCTGCCGCGGACGGTCGATCGGGGCGAGAGGGAGTCGTCGTGCGGGGTCCACGGGGAAACGCGCCGCACCGTCGACGGTGTCGCGGTATTGCAGAGCGTTGACCTCGGCGAACCGTTCCTGGCCGTCGGGCAGGCGATGGCCGGGCACGATGGCACCGACCGGGCAGGCGCTGACGCATGCCCCGCAGTCGACGCAGGTCGCCGGGTCGATGTAGAGCATCTCGGCGATGCCGAAGTCGGGTTCTTCCGGGGTGGGGTGGATGCAGTTGACGGGGCATGCGTAGACGCACGACGCGTCGCCGCAGCACGCCTGGGTGACGACGTGAGGCATGAGGGTCGGTTCGCTACCTGTGTGGAGGAGGGCGGATCAGGCCGGTGAGGGTCAGGCTGCCGTGTAGGTCGGCTCGCTGCGGAAACGCGAAGGGCGACCGCTGATTCCGAGTGCGCGCCAGAGCAGGCGCGACACCGGGTTCATCAGTCCGCTCTGGTCGGCGAGCATCCGGACGTCTCCGAAAACGTTGCGCAGGAAGCGCTTCGACTCCTCGGACCGCCAGAAGATGTCTTTCATGACCTCACGGGGGACGTCGAACTCCCGGGCGAAGGAACGCGGCGGCACCACGATTGCACCGCACAGGATGCGCATCGCCAGCGGCAGCATGAGTGACAGCAGGAAACGCTGGAAGCGGTTGCGCTGCGGGACCTGCTCGCGGATGAAGTGGTGCGCGAACGAGATGTGGCGCGCCTCTTCGGCGACGTGCAGCTGCATCACCGCGGCCATCGTCGGGTGCAGGCGGACGCGGGTCCGCAGGAAGTCCTTCTGGATGTGGTCGATCGGTTCCTCGCCGCCGAGTACGCCGAAGAAGAACACGACCGGGAAGACCGTCGACACGAGCGGGACGAGCGGCGAGATCAGCCGGTACCCGATCTTCGCGCCGGGAACGTCCATGCCCACGCGGTTCACGAACTCCTGGAACATCAGGGTGTGATTGCACTCCTCCTTGGATTCGTGCGTGGTGTACCGGAACTCGCGTGCGCCGTTGGGGAGGGAGAAGCTGTACTGCATCAGGCCACGGATGAGCACCGACTCGAACTGCAGGCCGACCTTGGCGACGTTGGCCTGACGCCACATGCCGATCTCGATCTGCTTGCTCTCCGGCAGCTGCTGGTACCAGGGGTGACGACCGATCGGGTCGACCTCGTAGGAGAGGATCCAGCGCGGGTCGTCCGCGGTGATCGCCATGTGCGGCGCATCCCAGTCGATGTCGACGTAGGGGTCGAAGTTGCGGTGCACCGAGGCCGCGGACAGGTCGTCGAGCACCTGGCCGTAGTCGTGCTCGGAGCCCGTTTTATCGGGTTCGGGAACGTAGCGCGAGGGGGCGTCGCCGGTGGTGTGCGGATTCGTCAATGCTTTGGTCATCGTCGCGTCCTTCGAGGTGGGCCGGGCCATGTGCGGATGGCCACAGCGGATGAGTCGAACGTATTTCGACGCTCCGCTATTTGTCAACACTCAATGTCACGTTCCGTGGTCCGACCCGGTCCGGTTTGCCCGCTGACCAGCTGAGACGGACGTAATTCGTTCGGCTGGTTTCACGCCGTTGCGGACCGCTTCGCACGTTAGAGTTACCGCACAATCCGTGCCACCCGACCTCATCGGAGGAAAGCGATGTCCCGTCGTGTCCCGTACGCGCCCGGTCCGCCGCCGCGCGCTCCACGGCCGGGACCCGGCGGCCTCGGGGACCTCACACCCGAACTCGTCGAGACCGATGTGTGGACCGACGCCATGGTGCAGGCGGCGGGCATCCCGGTCGTCGACGTCCCGTTCGTCACCGTGGGTTCGGGGATCGGTTCCTTCGTGACCGTCGACTATCTGCGGATCTGTGGCGTTCCGCTCGACCAGATCGCGGTCCTCGGGCCGCAGGACGTGCCGTGGCGCAGCTACGAGTACCTCACCCGGGTGTCGCAGATCCCGCGGGGCGAGCGGCTGCGGTCGGATTCGGCGTCGACACCCGACAACATCTGGGGGTTCCCGTCGTATGCGGTCCGCGAGGCGTGGGCCGACAAGAAGATCAAGCCGCTGTGGAATGTGCTGGTGGAGCCCGTCTTCGCGAACTTCTACACCCCGAGGGCGGGGCAGGCGTTCGAGTCGATGGAGAAGGAGTGCCGGCGCATCGGCTATCTGAAGTCGCTGCATCGCGGGCAGGTTCGCATGATCCGACGCCGCGCGGGCGGCGGCTACTTCACGATCCTCACACCGCCGCAAGGGAGTTCGCCGACCAAGCGGGTCGCCTTCCGCAGCCGCTGGGTGCATGTGGCGATCGGCTATCCGGGAATCAAGCTGCTGCCGGACCTGCAGGCGTTCCGCGAGACCTATCGCGACGCCAGTAAGGTCGTCAACGCCTACGAATCGCACGAACACGTCTACCAGTCGCTGCAGCGCAAACCGGGCACCGTCGTCATCCGCGGCGCCGGGATCGTCGCATCCCGTGTACTGCAACGCCTGATCGACGACCGTGATGCGCTCGGCCTCCAGACGCAGATCGTGCATCTGTTCCGCACTTACTACGACAAACCCCACGGACCGCACATCTTCATGCGGCGCAAGGGCAGAGACGGGTGGGCCTACCAGGGCTTCAACTATCCGAAGTCGGTGTGGGGTGGACAGCTCAAGGCGCGCATGCGCAAACTCGAGGGACACGAACGCGCCGAGGCCTACAAACAGATGGGTGGCACCAACACCCCGGTCCGCGACGACTGGCAGGAACAGCTCGCGCGCGGACGCCGGGAAGGGTGGTACCGGGTGGCGGTCGGCAAGGCCGAGAGCCTGGTGCCGGGACCGGGCGGCCAGGGTGTGGTGACGACCGTGCGCGTCGACCCGCACGCCCCGATCCGACAGGAACACCGGCCGGACGGCACCGTCGAGCTGTACGCCGACTACGTCATCGACTGCACCGGGCTCGAGGCCGACGTGCGCGAACACCGGTTGCTGCGAGACCTTCTCGACCACACGGGCGCAGGGATCAACCCGGTCGGCCGGATGGACGTCGAACGCGACTTCGAGCTGAAGGGCACCCGCAACGGCGACGGGAAGCTGTACGCATCGGGCAGTGCCACCCTCGGCGGGTACTTCCCGGGTGTCGACACGTTCCTCGGTCTGCAGATCGCCGCGCTCGAGATCGTCGACGATCTCGCCCGGCAGGGATTCTGCAAGCGCCTCACCCCGTGGCGGTCGACCGCCCAGTGGTGGCGGTGGATGAACAACAAGGGAGTCGACTGATGCTGCCCACCCTGTGGGGACGGATCCAGACCCGCGTGCTGGTGCTCGGCATCCTCGGCGGGTTGTGGACCATCGTCCTGGTGCCGTTCCTGTGGCTGATCTCCTCGGGTGATCCCACGATCCTCGACGTCTACCGCGTCGCCTTCACGGTGTTGTTCACGGTCATCGTGCTCGGTGTCGCCTGGGAGTTCATCTACCACTTCCTGCAGCAGTTCCGCTGGGAGAAGGACTGGCCCACCCTGTTCGGGCTGCTCACCGCGATCAACGAGGGCATCGTGGTGTGGCTGGTCATCGACGTGACCGGGCTGCTGCCCGAGGAGCTCCGGCCGTCGCCGTTCGTGTTCGCGGTCCAGTTCGTCACCACCTGGCTGCTGGTGTGGGTCGCGGTCAACGGTCCGCTACGAGTGATCTTCCCGCACTGGCGATTCCAAGGAGGACGGTTCCTGTGACCATTCCGGGCGACATCCCGAGCGTGACCCCCACGGTGACGCTGATCCCCGGTGCCGGGATCGTGATCCGCAAACCCGCATTCCTCTGTCTGATCGCGGACACGGTGCCGGCCGCGTTCATCACCGACCTCCTCGACATCGAATCAGCGGTTTCGGTACCGGATTCCGCGCCCCGGCGCGGCCGTCATCTCGTCCGCGCGCTCGCGCAACTCGTACTGACCGCCGACGAGCAGATCGACATCGCCTTCGCCGCACCCGACAACGTCGGGATCGCGATCTTCCTGTCGGGCAGGGTCTACGGGGAGACCGACGGCAAACGGATCGAGCCCGCTCCCGGCGAGACCTACGACAAGGCCGTCCCGTGGCCCTTCGAGGGGCTCGGCCTGTACCTGGAGGGGACCGTCCCGGCCGAGGTCGGCGAGGAACGATTCGACCTCGTCGACGGCGTCGTCCCCGCCTCCGGGGCTCTGCTGCACACGCCGCTGGGTTTGCGCGGCACCGAATTCCATCCGCTTCCCGCCTCGTCGCGGATCCCGGCTCCCGAGGCGGCTGCGCCGCAGCCCGAGCCCGAACCGCAGCCCGAGCCGGCACCGCAGCCCGAGCCCGAACCACAGCCCGAGCCGGAGCCTCAGCCCGAACAGGAACCGGACCAGATGGGGACGACCGAGCGGATGCGACCGGATGTCGACGAACTGTCGCCACCGGCGCATGCCGCGCCGGTGGCGGAGCCCCTGCCGTTCACCTCGACCCCGCTGGGCGGGACCCCGGTGGGGCAGCCGGGGGCCGGTGAGCCACTCCCCACGGAGCCGATGCCGGCCGCGCCCGCGGTCCAGCAGTCGCCGTTCGCCCAGCCCGACCCGTTCGCCGAACATCTCGAACCGCGGGCCCCGTTGCCGAAGGAAGAGCATCAGCGGCCCGCGACCGAGGTCGTGAAGATCGAGGCCTCGCGGGCCAAGGTGCACGGAATCCGATGCTCCCGAGGCCATCTCAACCACCCGCAGTCGTGGCTGTGCGGGGTCTGCGGCATCCGGATGGATCAGCTGACGACCTTCCTCGTCGAAGGTGAGCGCCCGCCGCTCGGCTGGCTCCTACTCGACAACGGCTTCACCTTCCTGCTCGACGAGGACCTGGTCATCGGCCGCGAACCCGGATCATCCGGCGGTGGACGGGCCGGGAGCCCGAAACCGATTCGCGTCCAGGACGAGACCGGACAGCTGTCGCGCCGCCACGTCGAGATCCGGCTGGTCGAGTGGACTGTCCAGCTCGTCGACCTCGGTTCGGCGAACGGCACGTTCGTCGCCGACCCGAGCAGCGGGAACCGGGAGGTGCGCCTGCTCCCGCATCGTCCCCATGTACTGGTTCCGGGGTCGCATGTGCGTATCGGAGGACGCCACTTCATCTTCGAGTCGCACCATGCCCGAATCTGAGACGGCCAGGACCTGACATGGACAAGCACACGGTCGCGTTCCTTCTCCTGGATGTCGCGGTCATCATCGCGGTCGCCCGCGTCGGTGGGATGATCGCCCGTGCGGTGCGCCAGCCGGCCGTCGTCGGTGAGATCGCGGCCGGAATCGCGTTGGGGCCGAGTCTGTTGGGTCTCCTGCCGGGAAACCCCGACGAGTGGTTGTTCCCCGAAGAGGTGCGTCCGCTCCTGGGTGGGCTCGCGCAGATCGGTCTCGTGCTGTTCATGTTCATCGTCGGCCTCGAACTCGACATGCGACTGACGCGAGGTCGTGAGCGTGCGGCGGCGAGCATCTCGGCGTGCTCGATCGTGCTGCCGTTCGGACTCGGTGCGGCGCTGGGACTTCTGCTGTACCCGTCGCACGACACCGTCGGCGGAGTCGAGATCGAACGGCTCGGCATGGTCCTGTTCATGGGCGTCGCGATGTCGATCACCGCCTTCCCGGTGCTCGCCCGCATCCTCGCCGACCGCGGGATGATGCGGACCGTCCCCGGGGTCTTCAGTCTGGCCGCTGCTGCGGTCGACGACATCCTCGCGTGGACCCTGCTCGCGTTCATCATCGCGATCATCGAGGGCGGTGATCCGCTGGAGGTGGCCAAGATCGTCGGGATGACCCTGGTGTACGCGGCGGTCATGTTCGGCATCGTGCGCCCACTGCTGGCCAAGCTGGTCGAGTGGCGGGACTCGGCGGGACGTCTCAGCCCGGACATCCTGGCGGTCATCCTCATCGGGGTGTTCCTGTCCTCGGCGGTCACCGACGTCATCGGCATCCACCAGATCTTCGGTGCGTTCATGTTCGGCGCGGTGATGCCGAAAGTCGGTGCCGAGCAGTTGCACCGGGAGATCCTGGAACGGCTCGAACAGGTCAGCGTGCTGCTGTTGCTGCCGATGTTCTTCGTCGTCACCGGCCTGAGCGTGGACCTCGCGGGCATCGGGCTGTCGGGGCTCTGGCAGTTGGGTCTCGTGCTGGTCGTCGCGATCGCCGGCAAGTTCCTCGGCGCCTACGCGGGTGCGCGGGCCAGCGCGATACCCACGCGGCAGAGCGCGGCGATCGCCGTACTCATGAACACCCGGGGTCTCACCGAACTCGTGATCCTCTCGGCGGGACGCGACCTCGGCGTCCTCAGCGACGACCTCTTCGCGATGCTCGTGGTGATGGCGCTGGTGACCACGGTGCTGACCGAACCGCTGCTCCGCCTGGTGTATCCGGACGTGGTGGTGGCGAACGACATCGCCGCGGCCGAGCGTCGAGCGCTGGCCGCCGCGACCGCACCGCGGGTGCTGGTGGTCCTGCGCGATCCCGGCGGCACGGTCGACGACCTGCGTGCACGGCACCGCCGGTTGCTCGATTGCACAACGGGTTACGACGTCGTGCTGGCGGGTCTGCTCACCGCGACGGACAGCCCGGCGAAGCGCCTCGAGGTCGGTGTGCCGGTGGTGCCCGACTTCGCGGCCATGGCGTCGGTCGTCGAGAAACTGAACCTGCTCGGTGCCTCGCTGACCGGCGCTGGGTCGGTGTCGGTTCTGTGCCGGTTCAGCGCCGACCCGGCCACCGACCTCGACGCGATGACCCGAAACGCCAACGCCGACGTGATCGTCATCGACGCCGCCGATCGCGAGCTCGGTGAGATGCTGCGGGCGGCGCCGGTGGCGATCGTCGACGAGAACGCCTCGGCGGGTGTGGGACCCGGCCGCAGCGTCATCACCTGCGTGGTCGCCGACAACCGCAGCGGTCGCACCGCCGCCGTGGTGGGGGCGGGTCTGGCATTGTTCGGGTCGCGATCTCTCACGATCGTCTCCGCGGGCTCCCGTCGCCGGTGGCTCGCCGACCTGAGACCCGTCGTCGACCGCGGGGTCCGGGTCTCCCTCGTCGAACCGAAGCGTCACCGCGGTGAGGACGGCGCCTTCACGGTCTCCGCCGCCGACGACGACGCCCGCGGGCGTGGCTCGGACACCCCGGTGACCGTCGTCGACAACACCGAGACGAGCGAAGAAGCCCTGGGGGACCGGATGGCCACGCTGTACGCCGAGGCTCCGGCATCCGCCGATTCCACCACGAACGCCACCGACACCACGCAAACCACCGACACCACGCAGACCACCGACGCCGGATCTGCCGCGAAAGAGAGGCACTGACATGGCCACTGTCGAGATCCCGCAACAGCTGGCGGATTTCACCGTGCTCCAGAAGCTGGGAGTCGGCGGCAACGGAACGTTCTATCTCGCCGTACCCCCCGCACGGCTGGGCCTGTCGACCGATCGCGTGGTGGTCAAGGTCTTCAGCGGTGTGTGCAGCGACGACGCCTACCGCCGCGGCGTGCGCGAACTGCGTGCGTTCGCCGCGGTCGCCTCGCCCTACCTGGCCGGTCTGTACGACGCAGTTCTCCAGGGCCAGTTCATGTATGCGATGGAATACTTCCCGCTCGGATCACTCGGCACACCCGCGCGCCCCCTGAGCCGGGACGAGCGGCTCGCCGCGGTCGCCGACGCGGCGCGAGGCGTCGACGCCCTGCACGAAGCCGGCATCGCCCACGCGAACATCACGCCGTCGAGCATCATGGTGACCGAGACCGGCGGGAAGATATCCGATCTCGGGCTCGCCCGGGTTCTCGCGGCGGACGAACCGATCACCAGCTTCGCTCAGCCGGGTGCGGTGCAGTACATGGACCCGGCGCTCCTGGCGGGCGATGTGCCGTCCCGCGCGACGGACATCTGGTCACTCGGCGCCTGTCTGCATCGAGCGCTCACCGACGAGGGGGTGTACGGCCAGGTGCCCGACACCCAGCCGTTGCTGGCGATCCGAGCTGCACTGTCGACGCCACCCGCACTGTCGGAGAACCTGAATCGGGACGAGCGCACGCTGATCGCCAATTGTCTTGCCCTGGCCGGAAGCCGGCCGTCGACCGCGCTGCAGGTCGCCGAGCGGGTCGACGCGCTCCGGGGTCGGTGAGGCGGACTGTCGCTCAGCCGAGTGGTGCGGTGCGCCACCAGGCGTCGAGGATCTGACGTCCCGAATGACCGGGCCATGTGGTGATCACCGTGTACGGCTCACGCGCCGGCGCGACGAAATTGGTGACGACCCAGCCGTCGGCGAGACTGTCCCGGCTCGACGACGCGGGACCGTCCCGCCACTGGATCTCGTCACCCGGAAACCCCTCGAGCGGTGCGGTGACGGTGTCCCGTGCGATGGGTGTGGCCGTGTGCCAGACGACGTAGGTCACCTGCTCGGCGTCGGAGCACGTGATGGCGTCGAGGCCGTCGCGGAACACGGCCTCGCAGGCCGCATCCCGCCAGCCCTGCTGGTCGGGAGAATCGGGCAGCAGTCGCGGAAAGGCGTCGGCGATCGGCGCGACCGCCGGCGGCCACGGTGGTGGCGCGTTGCGGGCGCCGAGGACGATCACCGTGCCCACGCAGATCGCGACCACCACGAGCGCCACCACCAGTGGCGTGAGTGTCGGGCGTCGCGGTGGCGTGTCGGGTCTGTTCTGACGTGTCGGATGGTGGCCGGCGACGAGTTCGGTCGGCCGATCGGGATTCCACGCCGGCTGGAAGGCCCGCGGCGGTGAGCTGATCACCTCGGTCGGTGGCTCCCCGTCCGTGTGAGTCAGGTGGAGGGCGAGGTCGGCGGCCCGGACGAACTCCGCGCAGGTCCGATAGCGGTGATCGGGCTGCGGATCGAGAGCGCGGGCGAGCGCCGAGTGGAAAGCGGGGGATACCGCTCCCGTAATACGGTGTCTGGCAACCGAAGTGGTGCCGGTGAGCAGCTCGACGAGAATTCGGCCGACTGCGGCGACATCGGTTTCCGGGTGCGGGGTGTCCTCATCGTGGGCGGGTGGCGTCAGGCCGAAACCGCGCAGGGTGACGGCACCGGGGCCGGCGATGTCGGAGGCGGTGATCTCCGACGAAGCCGAATCCGGGCGGGCCGAGATCAGGATGTCGGCGGTCGTGAGGCCGCCGTGGACCAGCCCGCGGCGATGTGCGGCGTCGAGGGCGTCTCCGACGGCACCGATGATGCGCACCGCCAGGTCGATGTCGATGCCGTCGGGATGGCGTCGGATCAGTTCGGCGGCGTCGGTGGCGGGTATCGGCGCCGTGGCGACCCACAGCCGGCCGTCGGTCAGTCCGTGGCCGGCGATTCGGGCGATCGCGGGATGTCTGGCGCCGGAAGCCAATTCATTGGAACGTGCGAACCAGTCACGAAAATGTGGATCTGCCGAACGCGCCGGGTCGACCACGGTGAGGACTACGGGTTCGGGTCCGGGTGGGCCGGAGGAAGGGGGACCCGACTGCACCGGGACCGCGCGACAGGTCGTGCTCACCGCGGATTCGTGGAGCACCCGTTCGATGCGGTGACCGGCGACCACCGAGCCGGGAACAACCGAGCCTCGCGCGGGCGAATCGCCGTGACTGGCATCGAAGGACACGCTTGGCTCCCGGTGGTCTGAGAGCTCGAATTGTACCGGCCGGGGCCGGCGCTATTCGGTGTTCGACTCGAACAGCACGGGTGCCGAATTGAACAGCATCACGATGAAGAACACCAGCAGGAACCAGGACCCGCCCTGCCACAGTTGCCATCGGCCACCGGCTTTCCAGACCCGGTACGTCCGCACCAGCATGGCGATCGCACCGATCAGGACCACGACCGGCGCGACGACGAAGAGTGCGTTCTGGAGAGACTGCGACGAGGCGTGTGCGACGATGAGGAGACCGAGACCGAACGCGACGGTGATGGCGATGTGGATCACGATCGCGCGAAAGTCGTTGTTGCCGTTCTTCGGTGTCGGGGAGTTCGGCGTCGGGGAGGTCATGATGACTCCCACGCTACACGCCGCTCGATACCCGGTGAGAAGGACTTAGTGCTCATTGCTGCCCGCGGTCCGCGGGAGCAGGATGAAGTGAGGACCGGCCCCCGGCCGGAGTTTGACGACCGGCCCCGGCCGGGGTCGTGACCAGAGGAGATGAGCGAGGGACATGAACGCGATACTCGTCGGTGTGGACGGTTCCGAGGCGGCCGAAGGCGCGGTGCGGTGGGCGGCGAAGGCCGCGGCGGCGGAGCGGCTCGATCTCAAGATCGTCGGTGCCTATGACGCGAGCACCAGCGACTACGCTCCCGGACTGATCATTCCGCAGGACGTCATCGACGCCATCCGTCAAGACGCGTCGGACGCAGTGCATGCCGCCGCCGCCGTCGCCAAAGAGGTTGCGCCGAACGTCAGCGTCGCGACCTCGATCGTCGACGGTGACGCTGCCCGCGTGCTGCTCGAGTTGGGCAAGGACGCTGCGATGATCGTGGTCGGCACGCGCCGGCTCGGCAGCGTGAAGGGACTGTTCCTCGGTTCGGTGAGCATCAGCGTCGCGGCCCACGCCCACGGCCGGGTGGCCATCGTCGCCGCCGGGGGATCGGACACCGGGCCGGTCGTGGTCGGTGTGGACGGATCGCCGATCAGCGATGTCGCGGTCGCCGAGGCGTTCCGGCAGGCGTCGCTGCGCAACGCGCCGCTGGTGGCCGTCCACACCTGGACGCCGCTGGACGCCGACGCCCTGCACGGCTACGGGATCGGGCCCGAGGAGGTCCAGCGGATGACCCAGGACGCGGTCGAGGTGCTCGCGGAGCGACTGGCCGGATACGCCCAGGACTACCCGGACGTCCGCGTGGAGCGGCACGTGCTGCCGGAGGAGCCGGCGAAGGCGCTGCTGGACGCGGCCGGTACCGACGCCCAGCTCATCGTCGTCGGCAGCCGGGGACGCGGCGGATTCCGCGGACTGATGCTCGGCTCGACCAGCCAGAAGGTGATGCACCAGGCCGAGTGCCCCGTGCTGGTGGTGCGCGGCTGACCAGGTGAGCTGCCTACTATCGACCCATGACGCTGAAGAGACTCGAGCTCTCGGTCGGGGAGCTCGCGCAGCGCGCGGGTATCGCGCCGTCGGCGGTCCGGTTCTATGAGGAACAGGGACTGATCTTCAGCCGGCGGACGGCCGGCAATCAGCGGCGCTACCACCGGGCGATGCTGCGGCGGGTGGCGTTCATCCGTGCCTCACAGGTCGCCGGCATCCCGTTGTCGGTGATCGGGGAGGTGCTCGCCGAACTCGGTGACCACGAGTCCCCGTCGAAGTCGATGTGGGAGGCGGCGTCGAAACGCTGGATGGACGACATCAACCATCGCATCTCCCTGCTGGAGAACATGCGCGACATGATCGGCTCCTGCGTCGGGTGCGGATGCTTGTCACTCGGGGAATGTCACCTGCTCAACCCGGGAGACGAACTGAACAAACTCGGTCCGGGACCGCGTCGTCTCATGACCGAGTGAACGGGAGTCGAGAAACCGTCGGCGGTAGGGTTGCGGCATGGCTCGACCGTCGCGCGTGGCGCTTGCTCTGGGAAGTGGCGGCGCTCGCGGATACGCGCACATCGGGGTGATCGCCGAACTCGAGGCACGTGGCTTCGAGATCGTCACGGTCGCCGGATCGTCCATGGGCGCGCTGGTCGGGGGCCTGTACTGTGCGGGCAAACTCGACGACTACGTCGACTGGATCTCGGGACTGTCGCAGCTCGACGTGGTACGGCTGCTCGACGTCTCACTCACCAAACCCGGCGTCATCGGAGCCGAACGCATTCTCACCCGTGTGCGGGAGATCCTCGGCGACACCGTGATCGAGGATCTGCCGATCCCGTTCACCGCCATCGCGACCGACCTGTTCGCGGGTCGCGCCGTGTGGTTCCAGCGCGGCAATCTCGCCGACGCCCTGCGTGCATCGATCGCGATCCCCGGCGTGATCAGCCCGCATGAGCACAAGGGACGGCTCCTCGCCGACGGCGGCATCCTCGACCCGGTGCCCGTCGCACCGACCTCGGGCGTCCCCAGCGATGTGACGATCGGCGTGATCATCGGCTCCGACGGCGGGCCCGAGACGGGTGCCAGCCGGCAGTCCAAAACGAAAGGCCTGCTCCGACGCAACGTCGCGCCGATCCTCGACAACGAGTTCGTGCGCTCGGTCCGTGACCGCTTCGGTTCGGAGGCCGGTGACGTGGCGGGGACCGAGGGGGCCGACGAGATCGCCCCCGCTGCCACCTCCGACGAGGAGGGAGCTGTCGTGGTCGACACCGGCGCACTGTCACCGGACGCCGCCGGCGAGCCCGGCCGGATGGGTCGCGTCGAGGTGCTCAGCCGGTCGCTCGACATCATGCAGGAGGCGTTGACCCGCTATCAGGTGGCCGGTTATCCGCCCGACGTCCTGATCCGGGTGCCCCGTCGTGCGGTGCGGACCCTGGACTTCCACAAGGCCGCCGAGATGATCGACATCGGCCGTGAACTCACCGCCAAGGCCCTCGACGACCTGCCCGAGATGCCATGAGGCAGATCCCTCGCGGCATCTGGGTGCTGCTGTCGGCCAACGTCGTCATCGCACTCGGCTACGGGTTCATCGCGCCCGCCCTCCCGAGTTTCGCTCGCGCCTTCAACGTCTCGTTCACCGCGGCCACCGCGGTGGTGTCGGCCTTCGCCGTCATGCGGCTGCTGTTCGCGCCGACGGGCGGACGACTCGTGTCGGTGTTCGGCGAACGGCGCATCTATCTGACCGGACTCCTCATCGTCGCCGCGAGCACACTGGCTTGTGCCTTCGCGCAGACATATTGGCAGTTGCTGGTGTTCCGCGGCCTGGGCGGCATCGGATCGACGATGTTCAGCATCTCCGCGATGGCCCTGCTGATCCGGATGGCGCCCAGCGACATTCGCGGGCGGGTGTCGGGCTTCTTCTCCGCGGGTTTCCTGATCGGCAGCATCACCGGACCGCTGATCGGCGCGGCCCTGGTGGGTTTCGGCCTGCGCGTGCCGTTCGTCGTGTACGCGGTCGCGCTTCTGGTCGCGTCCGCGGTCGTGGCCACCCAGCTGCGCGAGGTGATCGCCCCCGACCAGGCCGAGGGCCCGACGGCCGGACTCATCGGCTTCCGGACGGCCTTGCGCGACAGTGCCTACCGGGCCATCCTCGCGTCGAACTTCACGCAGGGCTGGGCGTCGATGGGTGTGCGGGTCGCGGTGGTTCCGTTGTTCATCACCGAGGGGCTCGGTGCAGGCGCCGGTATGGCCGGGATCGTGCTGGCGATCTATGCCGCGGGCAACGTCCTCGCGATCCTCATCGCCGGTCGCCTGTCCGATCGGTTCGGCCGTCGGCCGATCATGCTGCCGGGTCTGACGATCACCGTCGTCGCCACCATCGCACTGGGATTCTCGCCCAACGTCCCCATCGCGCTCGCACTGTCGGTGCTCGCCGGTGTCGGTTCCGGTCTGTTCGCGCCGACTCATCAGGCGGCCCTCGCCGACGTCCTCGGCAATCGTCAGCAGGGCGGATCGGCGCTCGCGGCGTACGGCATGTCCTCGGACCTCGGTGCGGTGACCGGGCCGGTCATCGTCGGATTCGTGGCGGATCGGGTCGGCTTCGGCCCCGCGTTCGTGCTGACCGGTGTGGTCGCGGCGATCGCCCTGGTCGCGTGGCTGTTCGCCCGGGAGACCGCGCCTGCGGTCGTCGGTCAGGGTCCGGCGTTACGGTTGAGCGATGACGCGTGAGGGGCAGCAGGACACCGCGGGCGAGTGGGATTACGCTCTGGGGGCGAACTCGGAGGTCGGCACCCTGCGCGCGGTGATGCTGCACCGCCCCGGTGACGAACTGCGGCGCCTCACCCCGCGCAACAGCGATCAACTCTTGTTCGACGGCCTGCCCTGGGTCGACCGTGCGCAGGAGGAACACGACGCCTTCGCCGAGGTGCTGCGCGATCGCGGTGTCGACGTCTACCTGCTCGGCGACCTGCTGACCGAGACGATCGCACACAGCGGGGCCGCCCGCATCCAGGGAATCGCGGCCGCGGTCAGTGCGCGACGTCTGGGATCTCATCTCGCCGAGGATCTCGCGAGGCACCTGCGGGGACTCGCGCCCGCGGAACTGGCCGACGTGCTGATGGCCGGAATGACGTTCGACGAACTGCCGATCACGCCGTCGGCGGAACGGTCGTCGCTGGTCCGCCGGATGCATCACGGCCCCGAGTTCGCCATCGAGCCGCTGCCGAACCTGCTGTTCACCCGCGACAGTTCGTTCTGGATCGGGTCGCGCTTCGCGATCACCTCCCTCGCGCTGCCCGCGCGAGCGCGAGAGACGTCTCTGACCGATCTGATCTACGCCCATCACCCCCGTTTCACCGGTGCCCGACGCGCCTACGAGTCGCAGGTCGCGCCGGTCGAGGGCGGCGACGTGTTGCTCCTCGCGCCGGGTGTCGTCGCCGTCGGGGTCGGCGAGCGCACCACGCCGGCCGGGGCGGAAGCGCTGGCGCGCAGCCTCTTCGACGACCATCTCGCCCACACCGTGCTCGCCGTGCCCATCCAGCAGGCGCGGGCGTTCATGCATCTCGACACCGTCTGCACCATGGTCGACACCGATGCGGTGGTGATGTACCCCAACATCCGCGACCACATGTCGGCGTTCACCCTGTCCCACGACGCGGCCACCGACGCCGTTCACGTGACGGGGGAACGGCCTTTCGTCGAGGCGGCGGCCGAGGCCATGGGGATCGGCAAACTCCGCGTCATCGACACCGGTCTCGACCCGGTGACCGCCGAGCGCGAGCAGTGGGATGACGGCAACAACACGCTCGCGTTGTCCCCGGGAGTCGTCGTGTCCTACAACCGGAACGTGGAAACCAATCGCCGCCTGCGTGATTCGGGGATCGAGGTGATCGAGATCGAAGGCCGCGAACTCGGCTCGGGTCGCGGTGGGCCCCGGTGCATGTCGTGCCCGTTGGCGCGTGATCTGTTGTGAGGGGACGACAATGACCACATCGCTGCTGGCCCATCTGACCGTCGACCCGGCATCGGACCGGCCACCGTTCGAGCAGGTGCGGCTGCGTATCGTCGAGCTGATCGCCGACGGCACGCTGCTCACCGGTGAGCGCCTGCCGACCGTCCGGGCCCTCGCCGCGCACCTGGACCTCGCCCCCAACACCGTGGCCAAGACATATCGCGAACTCGAGGCGGCCGGCGTGATCGAGACGCGCGGACGCTCGGGTTCCTTCGTCAAGGCGGGGCGCCACGACGCGCAGGACGCCGGTTTCGCGGCCGCGTCGACGTACGTCGGGACCGCCCGTGAGCTGGGACTCGACGACGACACGATCGTCTCGATGGTCCAGCGGGCGTTGCGCGCGACTTGAACAGACGCGCCGACGTTGCTTTGGTGGGGTAATGACAAGTGAACAGACAGCGACGACTCGTCGCGCGCGAGATGGCCAGCGCCGGCGTGATCGGGGGAGTCGGCCCGGGAGCCCACGGATCGATCCGGTGGTCTTCTCGATCACGGCTGCACTCGTCATCGCGTTCGTCGTGTGGGGCATCGGGGACAAGGACAGTCTGAACTCGACCACCGGTGAGATCCTGAGCTGGATCACCACCAACCTCGGCTGGCTGTTCATCCTCTCCGCAACCGGATTCGTGATCTTCGCGGTGTATCTGGCGGTTTCCAAGTACGGACGAATCCCGTTGGGGCTCACCGGGGAGAAACCTCAGTTCCGTACCATCAGCTGGATCGCGATGATGTTCAGCGCCGGAATGGGAATCGGCCTGATGTTCTTCGGTGCCTACGAACCGCTGTACCACTTCGCAAGTCCGCCACCGGAGATCGATGCCGGCGATGTCCGGACGGCAATGGCGACGACCATGTTCCACTGGGGCTTCCATCCGTGGGCGATGTACGCCGTCGTCGGACTCGCCCTCGCCTACAGCACCTTCCGGCTCGGCCGGACGCAGCTGATGAGCGCGGTGTTCACGCGTCTCCTCGGCCCACGCGTCTCGCACGGTCCCGCGGGCAAGCTCATCGACATCCTGGCCATCTTCGCGACCCTGTTCGGCACCGTCGCCTCATTGGGCTTGGGCGCCTTGCAGATCGGTTCCGGTCTGGACAAGGTCGGCTGGGTCAACGAACCGACCAAGCTCCTGCTGGTCGCGGTCATCGCGATCCTCACCGCAGCGTTCGTGGCCTCCGCGGTGTCGGGTATCGCGCGCGGCATCCAGTGGCTGTCGAACATCAACATGGTGCTCGCCGTGGTGCTCGCGGCCTTCGTGTTCGTCGTCGGACCCACGATCTTCATCCTCAATCTGCTGCCGACGACCCTGGGCGCCTACGCCACCGACCTCACCACCTTCGCGGGCCGTTCGGACGCCACGGTGACCTCCGACGCGGGCCGGCAGTGGCTGGCCGACTGGACCATCTTCTACTGGGCATGGTGGGTGTCGTGGACGCCGTTCGTCGGCATGTTCCTGGCCAAGATCAGCCGGGGCCGGACGATCCGTGAGTTCGTGATCGGCGTCACGGTGGTGCCCACGACCGTGTCGCTGGTCTGGTTCTGCGTGTTCGGCGGCACCGCGATCCGGCAGCAGACCGACGGTGTCCTCGACTTCGACCCGGCCACGGCGGCGAGCGAGGACACCCTCTTCGACGTACTGGCTCACCTGCCGTGGACCGGTGTCGCCTCGGCACTGGTGATGGTGCTCGTCGGGATCTTCTTCGTCTCCGGAGCCGACTCGGCCTCGCTCGTGATGGGCACCCTGTCCCAGCGTGGCGTCGAACATCCCTCGCGCGCGCTGACGGTGTTCTGGGGCGTGCTCACCGGTGTCGTGGCGGCGTTGCTCCTCGCGATCAGCGGTGACGACGCACTCGACGGCATCAAGACGATGGCCATCATCGCCGCCTTGCCGTTCGTCGTGGTGATGATCGGCATGTGCCTGTCGCTCTACCTCGACCTCCGGCGCGACCCGCTGATCGTGTCTCGTCACGTCTTGTCGGCTCAGGTCGATCAGCACGTCCACGAACAGGCCGTGGCGATCGCCACCGGTGAACTCGAGTCGATCGACGCCGACGCCGTCAAGCACCTGGAGAAGATCGATCCGGGCTACGTCGAGCAGGTCGGTACGGGTGTCGCCCACCCGCTGGGCGAGGCGCACCACGCCGACACCGAGCAGGGCGTCGAGCCCCAGAAGTAGTCGCGCTCAGCCCCAGCTCGGCAGCCAGATCTGCTGCCGCCAGAGTCCCGGCGAGATCGGGGAGGCGGTGAGGATCGGCCACAGCCACACGAAGTTGGTGACCACGAGTGCCACGTAGACGGCGACCACGATGATCGACAGCACCCGGCGCTCGGGTCGGGCGCGGGCCGTGGTCGCCGTCGAGCGCAACAGATCGCCGCAACACAAGGCGAGGCCCATGACGAGGAACGGGGCCAGGGCGGTCGCGTAGAAGAAGTACATCTGGCGGTCGAGGGACAGGAACCACGGCAGGATGCCCGCACCGTAGCCGACGAGCACCGCCGCGTAGCGCCAGTCGCGGCGGACGACCCACGACCACAGACCCCACAGCAACATGGGCAGTGCGAGCCACCACAGGGCGGGCGGTCCGATCAGCATCTGGGCGCGGACGCACTCGCCCCCGCCGCACTGATCGGGGCCGTTCTCGAGTGCGTAGAGCATGGGGCGCAGGCTCATCGGCCAGGTCCACGGCTTTGATTCCCATGGATGGTGATTGCCCGCGGAGTTGGTCAGTCCCGCATGGAACTGGAGAATCCCGGCCTCGTAGTACCAGAGCGACCGCCACGCCCCCGGCACCCAGGCGAAGGTGCCGCCGGTGCCGATCGCATTGCCCTCGGAATAGCGGTAGACCGCGGTCTCGCTGTTGAACCACGGGATGTAGGTCAGGAAGTAGATGACGACCGGCATCACCGCGAGGCTCGCGCCGGCGGGCACGACGTCACGGACGATCGTGCCGACCCACGGTCGCCGCACGTGGTACGCGCGCCGCGCCGCGACGTCGAAGCCGATCGCGAGGACGGTGAAGAAGATGACGTAGTAGACGCCCGACCACTTGGTTCCGCAGCTGAGTCCGAGCATCACCCCGGCGGTGAAGCGGTACCAGCGGAATCCGAGCCGTGGACCGAACCGGCTGTCGTCCATCCGGCCCTCGAGGTAGACGCGGTACATCCGCTCGCGGACCTGGTCGCGGTCGGCGAGGAGCGCGGCGAAGGCGGCGACGATGAACAGGGTCTGGAAGATGTCGAGCATCCCCATCCGGGACTGCACGAACAGCACCCCGTCACAGATCGCGAACACGCCGGCGACGGCACCGACCAGAGTCGACCGCGTGAGCCGGCGCACCGCGCAGTAGACGAGGACGACGATGAGGACACCGGAGATCGCCGGCGCGACCCGCCAGCCGAGCGGACCGTACCCGAAGGCGGCCTCGGAGGCGGCGAGCATCCACTTGCCGACCGGAGGATGCACCACGAGCCCGTATGCCGGATTGTCCTCGATCGAGTTGCCGCCGGTGAGGACCTGCCATCCCTGCGGCACGTAGTGCTTCTCGTCGAAGACCGGCGTGCCCTTGTCGGTGGGGTGACTCAGGTTCCAGAAGCGGGTGAGGGCGGCGATGAGAGCGATGACGACACCCACCACCAGGCCGCGACCACGGTCCGGGGCACCGAACAGCGCCGCCGGGACCTCCGGTCCCAGACGACGAGGCGGGACCGCCGCGGGGACCGGGACACCGACGGGCACGGCGGTGTCACGCGCGGCGGTCATGGTCACCCGCTCGATCCTAGTGGGCCCTCGTAAGCTGGCTGACGATGAATGCCGCCCAGCCCGACACACAGTCCACCGACCACCCCCGGTCTGCCGTGCCCGGGACGAGCGGACGGCTGGTGCTGGCCGCCACCCCGATGGGACAGGTGGACGATGCGTCGCCCCGGCTGAGGGCGGCGCTGCAGACGGCCGACATCGTCGCCGCCGAGGACACCCGCCGCACCCGGTCGCTCGCCGCCGCGCTCGGCGTCGAGATCGGCGGACGCGTCGTCAGCTACTACGACCAGGTGGAGGCCGCCCGGACACCGGGCCTCGTCGAGGCGATCGCCGGCGGTGAGACGGTCCTGCTGGTCACCGATGCCGGGATGCCCTCGGTCAGCGACCCCGGCTACCGGATCGTGGTGGCCTGCGCCGAGGCGGGTCTGCCCGTGACGGCATTGCCGGGACCCTCGGCGGTGACGACGGCACTCGCGGTGTCGGCGCTGCCGTCGGAGCGGTTCTGTTTCGAGGGCTTCGCGCCACGCAAGCCGGGTGCCCGTGCGGAATGGCTGCGCGAGCTGATCGCCCAGCCGCGCACCGCCGTCTTCTTCGAGTCGCCGCACCGGCTGGCGGACACGCTCGCCGCGGCGGCCGAGATCCTCGGACCCGATCGGCGCGGCGCGGTGTGCCGGGAGATGACGAAGACCTACGAGGAGGTCCGCCGCGGTGGTCTGGCCGAACTGGCCGGGTGGGCGGCCGGCGGCGTCAAGGGCGAGATCACGGTCGTCATCGCCGGCGCGGTGGCCGCCGAACCCGACATCGACGAACTGGCCGACCGCGCCGAGAAACTGGTGGCGGGCGGGATGCGGCTCAAGGATGCCTGCGCGGAGGTCACGCAGGGTTCGAGTGCCTCGCGACGCGACGTCTACCAGTCGGTTCTCGATAGGCGTCGAGCTGATCCGAGCTGACCCGCAGCTCGACGCGCGGCGCCAGCCGGTAGGGCCGGCTCGAGACGAGCGCGCCGACCACCCGGCGCAGGCGCGACAACTCGGCACGCACGCTCACGGTGTGGTTCTGGTCGCCGAACAGCAACTGGCTCAACTGCTGTGAGGTGAGTCCATGGTCGCCCGCGTCGGCCAGCAGCAACAGGATCTGCGCGTGGCGCCGGGTGAGCACCGTACGCCACGGGTCGTCGTCACCGGTGACCGTGATCGTCGGCTCGCCGTCGAGGTCGAGTTCGGCGATGACCGGACCCGAGGGGCCTGCCGGACGCACGAGCCAGCCCATCCCGAGTCGTTCGACGACGCACATCCCGAGTCCGGGCACGAACTGACGCATGTCCACCGTCGGCGCGGCGACCCGGACCGGCGGCGTGCACCCGCGGCCCTCGGCCACCCAGCCGTCGTCGTCGATGAGTAGACCGGGCCCGTGCAGGCCGGCGAGCTGGGCACGGCCGTGGTAACGGAGGTCGGCGAGGGTGCGCTGATGGGCGAGAGTCACCTCGTGCTCGCTCAGTGCCGCCAGGGCGTTCGTGAACGCCGAAGCCGCGGGCTGCATCTGCATCGCCGGTCCGGCCAGCCCGGCGACCGCGACCATCTCACCCGTGCGCGGATCGTGGACCGGCGTCGCGGTGCAGTACAGCCCGTGCAGGGATCGGCTGTAGTGCTCCGCGCCGAAGACGCGGCTGGGTCGCCGGTGGCGGATCGCCAGGCCCACCGCCGTCGTCGCCGCGGAATCCTCATCCCACCGGCTTCCCTCGACGAGGCCGAGCCGGTTCGCCTCGGGCAGCACCGCGCGCGAGCCGCCACGCCACAGCATCACCCCGTCGGTGTCGAAGATGCCCAGTGCCATCAGCGGGTCGTCGGCCGACTGGGCGAACACCCGCTTGAGAGAGTCCACCGAGTGGCGGAGCGGATGCGCGGACCGGCGGGCTTCGAGCTCGTCGCGGTCGATCCGTCCGCGGTGGTGGTCGTCGAGCGTGGAGGGATTGTCCGCGGCCTTCACCCGGGTCCAGGACTCGGCCACTTCATCCGCGAATCGGGGAGGCGGCGTCGCACCCGACATGATCGCCTCGCGGTCGCGATTGATCTCCCGGGCCAGCTCCGTGAGATCGGTGGTCGTCCGGATGGACAAAGTCATGGGAGAAATATTACCCAAATCGCCAATCAAGTCCGGTATTTGCGATCCTGCAACGTCTGCGTCCGGTCGCCGGCAACGATGCTGGCAGCCTTGTCGAGACACTCCTGCCACTCGTCGTCCGGGACGGAATCAATGGTGATTCCGCCACCGACACCGAGTGCGATGCCGCCGTCCGGAGCGATCTCGACCGTGCGGATCGCGACGTTGAGATCGAGGGCGCGGTCGGGTCCGGCGACGCCGATCGCGCCGCAGTAGACGCCCCGGGCGCTGCTCTCCCAGTCGGCGAGCAGCTCCATCGCACGCAGCTTGGGCGTACCGGTGACCGATGCGGGCGGGAAGGTGGCGTCGAGCACCTCGGCGGTGCCCGTGCCGGGCCGCACGATCGCCTCGACACGCGAGACCAGGTGCCAGACGCCGGGCGCGGGCACCACCGACAGCAGTTCGGGCACCCGGACGCTGCCGGTGACGGCGATCCGTCCCAGGTCGTTGCGGACGAGGTCGACGATCATGATGTTCTCCGCGATGTCCTTCGCGGAGGCGGACAGGGCGTCGGGGTCGGCGTGCGCAGGCAGGGTCCCCTTGATCGGCGAGGAACTGATGATGTTCCCGGTGCGCCGCAGGAAGGTCTCCGGTGACAGGCTGGCGACCGTACCCCAATCACCCTGGAGGAAAGCCGCTTTCGCGGGGGTGGTGGCACCGGCGAGGTCGGCGAAGAAGTCCACCGGCCGACCCGACAACGTGCCGGTGAACCGCGTGCACACGCATGCCTGATACACCTCGCCGGCGCGGATCGCGTCGAGACAGCGATCGATCGCGGCCAGATGCGGTTCGCGCGCCGGCGGTGTCCAGTCGGTCGTCGTCGGCTTCCCCTCACCGGGATGCGGGGCGTCGAGTACGGCGTACGCCCAGTCGGGGAGGCCGGTGCCGAGGGTCGACCACACGCCGTTCCGCAGGACGAGGACGCCGTCGGTGAGACCCCCGGCGGTCGACGGCAGCGACGCCTCCTCGGCGCGCACGGGGAATCCGAGGTAGCCGAACCAGAAGCGGTCGGGGTCGTCGGGCGGGGTGCAGCCCGGGACGACCTCGATTGTCGGAGCGATCACCGCGTCGGTGTCCAGCCAGTCGCCGATCAGCGCTGCGGGCGGTGGGAGTCCCCGGGTGCGGGTCTCGGCATGGAGAGCCCGGAGCGCATCGAGCGCGGACGCGGCCATGTGCGGCGAGGGCGGGTCAGTTCTCGTACCGCGGGAACACCGGCGACGGTTTGGGCAGTGCGACGCCCGGTGCCAGCCGGGTGGTGACGGCGCTGAACTGGCGGTCGTCGCCGACGGCGAGCAGATCGAGGATCTTGTTCGACGACTCCGGCATCACCGGCTGGCTCAGCACCGCGACGATGCGGACCACCTCGGCGCACACATAGAGCACGGTGCCGGTGCGGTCGAGGTCGGTCTTCGCGAGCTTCCACGGTTCCTGCGACGAGATGTACCGATTGGTCTCGGCCAGCGTCGACCACAGCGCCTCGAGTCCGAGGTGGATGGCCTGGTTGTCGAAGTGCTCGCGGACGGTCTCGAGCAGCGAGTCGGCCCGGTCGAGCAGCGCGCGGTCGGTGTCGGTGAGTTCACCGGTCGCCGGCACCACACCGTCGAAGTACTTGCCGATCATCGACAGGGTGCGCTGGGCGAGGTTGCCGAACTCGTTGGAGAGGTCGGCGTTGATGCGCGACACGATCGCCTCGGCGGAGTACGACCCGTCCTGGCCGTAGGACACCTCGCGCAGGAAGAAGTAGCGCACCGGGTCGAGACCGAACTCGTCGATCAGGTTCTCCGGGTCGACGACGTTGCCGACCGACTTGGACATCTTCTCGCCCTTGTTGAACAGGAAGCCGTGCGCGAAGACCCGCTTGGGCAGCTCGACGCCCGCGCTCATCAGGAAGGCGGGCCAGTACACGCAGTGGAACCGGATGATGTCCTTGCCGATGATGTGCAGGTCGGCGGGCCAGAACCGCTCGAAGGTCGCCGGATCGTCGGGAAACCCGACTCCGGTCAGGTAGTTGGTCAGCGCGTCGACCCACACGTACATGACGTGTTCGGGGTGGCCGGGGACCCGGACGCCCCAGTCGAAGGTCGTCCGCGACACCGACAGGTCGGTGAGCCCGCCCTTGACGAAGCTGATGACCTCGTTGCGCCGCGCGTCGGGACCGATGAAGTCGGGCTGTGCCTCGTACAGCTCGAGGAGCTTGTCCTGGTAGGCCGACAGCCGGAAGAAGTACGTCTCCTCCTCGGTCCAGGTCACCACGTGACCGGTGTCGGAGGCGACGCGCTCGCCGGCGTCGTTGACCTCGGTGTCGGCCTCGGCGTAGAACGTCTCGTCACGGACGTCGTACCAGCCGGAGTACTTGTCGAGATAGATGTCGCCGCGGTCGCTCATCCGCTTCCACAGCTCTTCCGACGCCCGCTTGTGATCGGCGTCGGAGGTGCGGATGAAACGGTCGAAGCTGGAGCCGAGGCGTTCCTGCAGCGACTGGAACCGGTCGGAGTTCCGGTTGGCGAGTTCGGCGGTGGGGATGCCCTCGGCCAGCGCGGTCTGCTGCATCTTCTGGCCGTGGACGTCGGTGCCGGTGAGGAACCGGACGTCGAAACCGTCGAGGCGCTTGAACCGTGCGAGGGCATCGGCGGAGATGTACTCGTAGGCGTGCCCGATGTGCGGTGCGCCGTTGGGATAAGCGATCGCGGTGGTGAGGTAGTACGGGCGCCCCGCACCGTACGAGGTGCCGTCCTCGGCCGTGCCGGACAGATCAGGGCTGGTCAGATCGGGTGCCATAGTGCTCCACAGAGTACCGACCGGCGGCCGGTGACAGCCAATCGCGGGTCGGCGCCGTTCAGGGGGATCGTAACGATCCGATGGCCCGCGCGGTGCGCGCGACCGTCTCGTCGGCGTCGTCCCCCAGGTCGGTCAAGGCCTTCGACGCCGCGTCGCCGGCGATCTCGGCCAACGCCTGGACCAGCCGCAGCCGGACCGACGGGTCCGGGTCGCCGCCGAGACGATCGACGAGCAGGCCGACGATCCGGTCGTCGTCCGCATACGTCGCAAGGGTCTCGGCCGCCTCGACGTCGCGGTCCCCGGCGGCGACGAGTTCGATGAGGACGTCCACCGCGGCGTCGACCCCCCGACGGCCGAGGGCGCGGGCGACCGTGCGCCGGACCTCGGGATCGGGGTCCGTCAGCGCCCCCTCCAGCACGGCGGTCGCCCGGGCGTCCTCGATCGAGGCGAGGGCGGTGATTGCGCGGCGCCGGATCGTCGGATCGTGGTCGGCCACCCGCGCGGCGAGCTGGTCGAGCGCACCCGATGTCTGCGCGAGTGCCCAGCGGAGGGCGCCGGCCGTGTTGGGATCGGATTCGGCCAGCAGCGCGTCCGTCAGGGCCTCGGCGGACAGTCCGGCGTCGCCCGCCCGCAACGCCGCCCGCTGGCGGTGGGCGGCGTACTCGGAATGCACCGCGCGCAGCAGACCGACCACATCGAGTACCGCCGACCAGTCGTCGGCGTCGGCGGCCTCGATCTGCCGCAGCCGATCCAGTAGCCGGGCGTCGGCGGCCATCCGGTCCTCCGTGTCCTGGATCATCCGCTCCAGGAGCGCATCCGGCGCGAAGCCGGGATCGTCGAGTGCACGGCCGACGTCGCGCAACGACAATCCCAGCGACCGGAGACTCTCCACATGGAGGAGGCGTTCGATGTCGGCGTCGGAGTACTCGCGGTAACCACCTGTGGTCCGGCCCGTCGGCCGCACGAGGCCGAGGGTGTCGTAGTGGCGCAGCATCCGGGTGCTCACACCCGAACGCCGCGCCACCTCGCCGATCAGCACGGCGGACCCGAATCATGAACCGGTACACCGGTGTTCGCCAACCGTGTGGCCATTTCGAGCTCATACGCGAAGTCGCTGTCCGGATCGTCGAGGAGCCGCGCGGTGGCGGCGGCATGCGCGCGGACCCGTGGATCCCGATGTCGACGAGCCGAGGCGAGTGCGTCGAGCGATATCTCGCCCAGAGCGGCGAGCGCACGACTCAGGCTGCGCTGCACCTCGATTCCGCGGCGACCGAGTTCACCGGCCAACTCGACCGAGAGTCCCACCTCCTCGTCCGCCGGGACGAGGACCACCGCGGCGCGCCACGCGGCCCGTGCGACGTCGGGATCGGCGTCGTGCAGCAGTTCGACGGTGATGGCCGGCCACGCCGTCCGATCGCCGATCTTCGACAGCGTGTGCAGCGCCTGGGCACGCGCCTGCGGTGACGCCGAGACCAGCTCACCGATCAGGCGCGGTACCGTCAGCGCCGCCGGAAGTCTGGTCAGCGCCCAGGTCAGCATGTCCCGGACGAAGAAATCCGGTTCGGTGCCGCAGCGTGCGACGAGGTCGTCGACGAGGCGCGGGTCGGGTTCGGTACCCGCCGCCATCGCCGCCCGCAGCCGCGTCGAGGCCTCGGGGGAGTGCAGCGCGGTGGACAGGGCGCTACGGGTGGGGTCGCTGAGTGCGTGCTCGGTTGTCATCGTCGGCACCTCCTACCCCCGCATTGCAGTCCTTGACACAGTGTGAAGGTCAAGCGGTGGACGCGCCGGGCCCGATCAGATCTCGCGTCGGTAGGGCTCGCAGCCCGGAGGCGCCTTGGGTGGCTCGCGGTAGTGGAAGTCGGGGATCTTCATGGTCACCGGCGCCGAGGTGAGCGTGAACTTCTCGCCGTGGTGTGCCAGGTCGATCGGCGGACCCGACAGCAACCGGTAGGTGGTGCTCTCCTTGTCCACCGCGACCACGATCTTCGACTCCCGCACGATCATGCGGAACGACAGGTAGGTCAACCGCCTCGGCAGTCGCGGCGCGAAGGTGATCTGCCCGCCGAAGTCGCGCATGCCGCCGAAACCGGCCACGCAGTCCGTCCACGCCCCGGCGAGCGCAGCGATGTGCAGGCCGCTGTTGACGTTGTTGTGCAGGTCGTGCAGATCGGTGAACACCGACTCGGCGAGCAGGTCGTAGGCGAGGTCGAGGTAACCGACCTCGGCGGCGGTGACCGCCTCACAGCATGCCGACAGCGACGAGTCGCGCACGGTGATGGGGTAGTAGTAGTCGAAGTTGCGGAGCTTCTGTTCGGCGGTGAACGAGTCGCCGAACAGGTAGGTCGCGTACACCAGATCGGCCTGCTTCACGACCTGTTTGCGGTAGAGGTCGTAGTACGGATAGTTCAGCAACAGTGGGTAGCGGCCGACCGAGGACTCGAAATCCCACGCGCTGAGAAGCGTGAAGGACTCGCACTGCTGGTGCACCCCCAGCGCCTCGTCGTAGGGGATCGACATGTCGTCCGCGCACGACTCCCAGTGCGCCGCTTCGGCTGTGGTCACCCCGAACTGCTCGGCGAGATCGGGTCGACGGTGCACCGCCGCCACCGCGTCGCGCAGGTTCTGCTGTGCCGCGAGGTTGGTGAAGACGTTGTTGTTGACCACGGCCGTGTACTCGTCGGGCCCGGTCACGCCGTCGATGCGGAACTTCCCGTTGACATCGTGATGGCCGAGGCCGGCGAACAGCCGGGCGGTTTCGACGAGAAGTTCGACGCCACACTCGGTCTCGAACTGTTCGTCGCCGGTCGCGCGCAGGTACCGGGCGGTGGCGTTGGCGATGTCGGCCGACACGTGCACGCCCGCCGTGCCCGCGGGCCAGTAGCCCGAGCACTCGTCGCCGTTGATCGAGCGCCACGGGAACATGGCGCCGCGCTGCCCGAGTTCCGCGGCGCGGGCCTTGGCCTTGTCCATGGTGGCATGGCGCCAGCGGAGTTCCTCCCCGGCCGCCGCGGGCACCGTGTAGGTGAGCATCGGGAGGATGAAACTCTCGGTGTCCCAGAAGGTGTGGCCGTCGTATCCGGGACCGGTGAGTCCCTTGGCCGGGATCGCGCGTGACTGTCCGCGGGCGCCGGCCTGCAGGACGTGGAACAGCGCGAACCGGACCGCCTGCTGGAGTTCGGGATCGCCGTCGAGCTCGATGTCCGCGTCGCGCCAGAAGTCCTCGAGGTATCGGACCTGGTCGGCCTTGAGGGAGTCCCAGCCGGTCTCCATCGCCATCGCCAGCGCGGCGTCGACCTGCGCACGCAACGCCGGGACCGAGCGTCGGGCCGACCAGCCGTACCCCATGTACTTGGTGAGGGTCAGGCTCTTGCCCTTCGGCACATTCGCCGCGATGGTCAGGCGGGCGAGGTCGCCGTCGGCGCGGATGAAGGTGTCGGCCTTGTCCGGGAAGTAGATCTCGTGATCCATGCCGGCCGCGATGTGCAGACCCGACTGCCTGGTGTGGTGGACCAGCATGCCCCAGTAGTTGCGGCAGGTCGCGAGATCCGACACCAGCGGGGCGTCGAGCGCGGCCGCGAGACGCGGGTCGTTGCCCGGGGCCGGGACCGGCTCGTTGGCCAGCAGATCGGACTGGAGAACGAGTTTCATGTCCTCGTCAACGGGCTCCACCTCATAGCGGATGGCTGCGATGGTGCGCTTGGTGAACGAGACGAAACGCTCGGACTTGATCCGCACGGTGCGGCCCGTCGGCGACGTCCACAGGGTGTGCCGGCGCAGCGTGCCGGTACGGAAGTCCAGCGTCCGCTCGTGCTCTTCGGTACGCCCGTACCGAAGATCCATCGGCTCGTCCTCGACGAGCAAACGGATGATCTTGCCGTCGGTCACGTTCACGACCGTCTGGCCGGACTCCGGGTAGCCGTAGCCGCTCTCGGCGTAGGGCAGGCCGCGCAACTCGTAGAAGCCGTTGAGGTAGGTGCCCGGGTGATCGACCGGCTCACCTTCCTCGAAGGTTCCGCGTAAGCCGATGTGCCCGTTGGACAACGCGAACAACGTCTCGGTGCGGCCGAGCATGTCGAGATCGACTCCGCCGCTCCACTTCAGCTGCCACGGGTGGATCTCGAACCCGTGTCCTTGATCCGGGTTCATGCGGGCAGCAATTCGTCGAGATCGTTGACGACGATGTCGGCGCCGGCGGCACGCATCGCCTCGGCCTGGACTCCGCCGACGCGGTCGATGCCGACGACGTAGCCGAACTCGCCTGCGCTAGCGGCCTGTACGCCCGAGATGGCGTCCTCGAAAACCGCGGCAGCGGCCGGCTCGACGCCCATCAGCTCGGCTCCCAGGAGATAGGAGTCGGGAGCCGGTTTGCCGTTGAGTCCACGCGCGGCGATCTCGAGACCGTCGACGCGAACCTCGACGAATCCCGACAGGTCGGCTGCATCGAGCACCGGTCCTCCATTCTTCGACGACGTGACGACTGCGATGCGGAGGCCCGCCTCACGTGCCGCGGTGAGGTACCGCACCGAGCCGGGATAGGCATGCCCACCCTCCTCGGCGAGGCTGACCAGGAACATGTCGTTCTTGCGGCTGCCGATCGCGGTCACGGTCGCCGGGTCCACATCGGTGATCCCGCGCGAGGCGAGGAATGCCCGCACGCCGTCCTCACGGGGACGCCCGTCGACATAGTCGAGGTAGTCCTGGTCGGTGAACTCCACGAACCCGGGGGCATCGACGCCGCCGGCGCGTTCGGCGAGGAAGGCGTCAAAGGTTCTCTTCCATGCCTTGCGGTGGAGCACCGCGGTCTCGGTGAGGACCCCGTCGAGATCGAAGAGCGCGACAGAGATCACTTCTGGCAATCCCAACACGATGCGCAACGCTACCCGTCCGAGTCGGGGAAGGCGCGACGAAGCGCGATAGCGCGCGTCACGCAGAGCTGGCCGTGCGGGCTTCCTCGGTGGGCGACTGCTCGTCGTCCCAGAAACCGATGGATTCCAGCTGGTCGATCAGGCGGTCACGAGCGTCGTCGAACGCCGCGACGATCTCGGACTTGATGCCCACGGTGTCGCCCTTGCGCAACAGCTCGATGAGTCGCCGGTGGCTGGTCGCGGCCTCCCGGCCCCACCCGGGGTCGTTCGAATACAGCTGCAGCGGGTTGTACTTGCTGGCCGAGTACTGGAACCAGGCCAGCTTCTTGCTCTCGGCCATGAGGTGCACCTTGCGGTGGAAGGCGAACTCCGCGGAGAGCACGCGGTCGGCGCGTCCCGACTCGACCGCGGTCTCGAGATCGTCGACGATCGCGCCCAGCTCATCCAGCTGTTCGGCCAGGTCGGGGTTCTCGGCGGCATGACTGGCCAGACGTGCGGAGAGTTCGGCCTGCATCCAGAAGATGTCGACGATGTCACCGCGGGTCAGCGTCTCCACGATGAATCCCCGGTGCAGGGCCTGTTTCACGAGTCCCTCGCCGCGGAGTGTCGCGAGTGCCTCGCGCACAGGCGTCACGCTGCAACCGAGGGCCGACGCCGTCTCGTCGAGCCGGACGAACTCGCCCGGCCGCAGGACACCGGTCATGATGCGCGTGCGCAGGTAGTCGGCCACCTCGACGGCCAGCTGGGTCCTGTGGAGAGGTCCGGGGGTCATCGGTCGTTCCGTCCGTTGGTGTGGGGGTCCGTCACCGCGGTCCGCCTGAGTCGGGTGGCGCGGCGTATGCGCTGTCGTCTGCCGTGTCGGCGTCGGATCGGTCCGGGGCAGAGACCCTGCCGCAGGCGGACCGTGGGCACCGTCCGGCGGAAACGATGCTCGTGGCCGGCGGACCATTCGACTCCGTAGATCGACCTTAACCGTTCACCGGCCATTCCCCACGTCAGCAGGCGGATGCGGGGGAGGTGTCGGACGTACCGCCAGGGCATCGAATAGGTTGCGAACACCTGCGCGGCGACGTCGCCTGCGGTGACGTGTTCCGGATCGTCCGACGTCGACCGCGGCAGGGTCGCCGGGTAGTCCCCTTCGACGAAGTCGAGGTCCTTGTTCACCTCGCGGACGAGATCACGCACGCTGTCCTCGTCGCCGGCGACCGCGGTCCGCAGGTAGTTCACGGTTCCCGACCAGCGGCCCGCGCCGCGGACCCCGTACACGCCGCTCTCGACCTCGGTCGGGGCCACCCCCGCGTGGGCCAGCTGCATCAGCGCCGCGCGGGGCCACATCAGATAGATCACCGGCTCGTCGAGGACCCGCGCGAGGTCCGGACGTGAACGTCGCGAGATCAGATGATCGCCTTGTCGTGTTTCATCCGGCGTCGCAGGTCCCGCATCAGCATGCGACTGCCACCGAACCGGATCGACTTGGGCAGGAACTTGTTGACCACCGAGACGAAGGTGAACAGGTGCTGGAAGCGCCGACGGTCGTCCTCGGTCCATTCCAGGCCGAGCTGGTCGCGGTAGATCGGCGGCAGCGACCCGATGGTGAGAAAGCGCAGGAGACTCACGAACGGCAGTCGGATCAGCGGGTTGATCATCTTGAGGTCGACGAGATCGTTGAGGAAGTCGCAGGTGGTGTCGTCGATGACGATGCGCTGGCACGCGAGGTTCCAGTACCGGTCGAAGTCCTTGCGCGTCGCCGGCCACATGTCATCGGGTACCTGCAGCGTCGTGCCGAGGGTCTTGGACGACTGGTAGAACTCCTCTGCCTCGTCTTCGGTCATCTGGCCGTGGAGCAGTAGGTGCATGTCCTCGATACCCACGAACAGGCATGCGGCCACCCACATCTGGAGTTCCCGGTTGAACGCGTTGTACTTGACCGGGCTGTTCGCGTCGGACTTCACGTGGCGATGAGCCGAGTTGACCGTTTCCCGGAACGCGGCCTTCTCCTCGTCGGTGCCGAGGATCGCGACCGCGAGGTACTGGCCGGTGGTGCGGGCCCGCTTCCACGGATGCTTGGTCAGCGCGCCGGATTCGACCTTGCTCTCCATGACGCCGTAGGCGACCTCGGGCCAGCCCAGTTGCATGACGACGTTCGCGGCACCGCCGGCGAACGACCAGAAGTCGATGGCCTCCTGGATGCGCGCTGGTTGCGCAGGCTGGTCGCGCGCCGCTTGCGGGTGGTGATGTGGATGCGGGTGCGCCGGGTCGTCAGTTCCGGCTCGGTGTCCTCGATCGACGGTAGGTAGCTCGCGGCCATGGTGGTCACTCCTCGGATCGGTGTGGGTTCACTTCGTCTCGACGTTGTCGACCAGCCAGCGATCGCCGGAACGATCGAGCGTCACCACCATCCGGTACGGCTGGGTCTTGCCGTCCGGGGAGACGACGTTGCGTGCCTTCTGGTCGGCGAACAGGATCACCGTCGCGGAGGAGCCGTCGATCTTCTCGACGGCCGCGTGCGACACCTCGGCGGTGGACTCACCCTTGCCGTCGGTGACGATCTGACTGAGGGCGGTGACCATCTCGCTGTACTTGGCGGCGAAGTCGTCGGTCGACATCGCGGTGATCGCGTCCCGATTCTTGTTCAGATCGCGGTAGTCGAAGCTGGACAGTTTGATCGCGTAGTCCTTGGCGGTGTCGATCGCCTCGGCGCTCGCCTCGGGCGAGGTGGCCGAGGAATCGGTTGTCGCGTACTGGTAACCGAAGAACCCGGCGAGGGCGGTCGCACCCAGCAGCAGCGACGCGAGTACACCGGTGACGATCGTGCCCCGGCCGGCCGGCTTCCGGGTCAGGGGAGCAGTGCGCGCAGCGGATGCGGTTCCGGTCGAGGAGACGTCCGCGGTCCCGTCGGCATCCGCGGCGGCGGTTCCCGCCGCTGCGGTTCGAGTCGTTGTGTCAGTTGCCATTTCGTGCCCTTTCCAGAAGTTCGTGCCACCACTGCAGCAGCTCCACGCCGTTCGGGATGAGTAGTGGATCGGCGACGGCCGGTGGTCCGGAGACACCGCCGGGGGATGTCCAGGTGCTCGTGCCCAGGTCGTTCGGCCGTGGGGCGTTCACCGCGCCGCGTTGTCCGTAGCCGTTGCCCGCCGGGCAGAAGCGCGCGAGATTCGGTGCCGGGGTGTTGAGATCGCCGACCGGGTAGCGGGGCTGGTCGTAGAACATACAGACGGGTCCCTGGGTGCCGATGAGCGCGAAGTCGGCGCGCCCGTTCTTCACGATCGAACGCAGGTCCAGCAGACCCTGGGGGATCGTCTCCAGGCCGACGGCGAGTGACTGGTCGCGGTCGGAGATGATCGGTTCCACCACCGCGAGATTCGCCATCACACCGCCGAAGGTGCCGCGGTACTTGTCGAACAGCGCCTGTGTGCGGGTCAGCGATTCGGGTGACTTGTCGAGCAGGTAGACGAACACCGGCTGGTTGGCGTCGAGCTGGTCGGTGAATGTCGCGGCGCTGCGCATGCCGGCCTCGAAGGCCGTGGTGGTGTCGTTCATCGCGGACAGCACCTGTAGCCATTCGTCGAAGAGTCCCTGCAGGATCGGTGCATTGCGGTTGACCAGCCCGGCGAGCGCGGTTCCGTTCGACACGATCCCGGCCAGGGCCTTCTCGTCGTGGTCGAAGGCCGCGTAGAACTCGTTGCCCAGCGTGGTGAGGTTGCCGCTGCCGATGCTGCGGAGCACCGACGCGGCGTCGCCGATGATGGCGTCCATCTGCTTGGGCTGTTTGTCGGCCGGCGCGGCGATCGTGTCACCGGACTCGAGATACGGGGGATTGTTGTCGGGCGGGATGATGTCGACGCTCTGGATGCCGGCCATCGAGGCCATCGTGACCTGCATGAAAGAGTCGGCGGGGATGCGGGTGTCCCCGCGCACGACCAGTTCGATGTCCGCGGCGCCACCGGCCGGATCGAGTTCGACGGAACGCACGGTGCCGATGTCGACGCCGCGGAGCGTGACGCCCGTGCCCGAGCTGAGCCCGAACGCGTCGTCCATCCTGGCCGTCAGGACGATCTTGTCGCCGAATCCCTCTGGCCCGGCGATGAAGTTGATGCCGTAGGGGATCACGATCGCCGAGAGGGCGAGGAAGATCAGGAACTGCAGCATCCCAGTGCGCGCCTGTGGCATCCGAACGCGGGGCATCCGAAGGCGCCGGGTCTTCGCCTTGGTGGTCATCGCGGGGCTCCTGGGCGTGGGCTGGGTGTCTGAGGGGTCGTCTTGGGTGGGGTCTTCGTCGCCGGCGCCGCCTTCTTCGCGGCCTTCTTCTCCGGCCTCTTGTTCGCGAGACCGCCGGACAGCACGTTGCGGAGGTCGTCCGGTGTCGGGAGCGGCTGACCTGCGAGCAGAACACCGCCGGTGAGGATCTTGTCGTGCCGCCCGGGATGTCGAGCGAACCGTCGAAGACGAGGTAGTCGCCCCGGATCGCGCGGTCGAAGTTCGTCATGAACGCGTTCATGTTGTCCAGGGTCGAGCCGACCTCGGTGTTGAACGCGGACAAGGACTTCACCATCTGTTCGGCGTCGCCGACGAGGTGGTCGAGCGTCTCCTGACGGCCGCGCGTGATCGCCGCGACGTTGGTCGCCAGTCGCGTGGTCTGCGACATCAGCTTCGCGATCTGATCCCGCTGTGCGGCGAGCACGGTCACCGCCTGCGGGACCTGACCGAGGAAGTCGTCGACGGTCTGCTGCTGCGCGACGAGGAGCTCGCTGACATCCGCGGCCGCCGCCATCGCCGCGTTGAAGTCGTCGGTGTACCTCGACGACCGGGCGAGCAGTCGGTTCAGCGTGTCGATCAGGTCGCCGACCTTGTCGGAGCGGTTCTCGAAGGCGGTGTTGAGGCTCGACATCACCGACTGGAGCTGGCTGACGCCACTGCCGCCGAGGATGTTGCCGAGCGCGGCGAGTGTGCTCTCGATCTGCGGTCCGACACCGGTGTCGGACAGGCTGAGATGCGACCCCTCGGTGAGCCGGCCCTGCGGGTCCGCGGGCTCGGACAGGCGGACGAACGGCGTTCCGAGCGCCGACGGCAGTTCGACGTTGAGCGTCGTGTTCGCCGGGAGGTCGGTGCCGTCGGCGATCGTCATGGTGATCTCCGCATGCCGTTCCTCCAGGCGCATGTCGGTGACCCGTCCGACGATCTGCTGGCCGTGCCGGACGTCGGCGCCCGACACCAGGCCGTCGGCGGTGATGAGTTCGGCGGTCACGTCGAAGGGAGTTGCGGCCGCCGGCACCGAGCGGCAGGTCCTGCAGCCCGACCGAGCAGCTCGACAGGCCGACGGTCACCGCGATCGCCGCGGTGGTGACCCGGATCTTCTTGGCACGCACAGTCATCAGTTCCCTCCCTTCGGGGGGAGCTTGCCGCCGGTGATCGCCGAGACGATGCCCAGCGGGTCGGACGCGCTGATCGGGAACGAGATCGGGTTGGTGAGTCCGGCGCCGGTGCACAGCGGCATCGGGAACTGATCGCACAGCGGCTTGAGCGTCTTGAACTGGGTCAGTGTGGTCGAGACGTTCAGGCGGATGCGGCCACGGCGGTCGGGACCGATCGTGCTCGACAGGTTCTGCATCATCAGCGGCGCGAGGTCCATGAACTCGGCCAGCCCGGCCTTGTTGTCGACCAGGGTGTCGCCGAGGACCTTCAGGTTCTCCGCGACGACGCCGACGTCGTTGCCGTGGGCGAGGACGAAGTCGTTGATCTGGTCGAAGACCACCCTGAGATCGTTGACGGGCCCGGCGATGTCCTGGTTGGACGACGCCCACTGGCTGCTCAGCAGACCCATCGACTCGATGAGGCCGTCGAGCGAGACCTGCTTGGCGTGGAAGGTCTGCATCAGCGTGTTGAGGCTGTCGATCAGATCCTGCAGGTCCTCGGTGCGGGCGCCGAAGATCCCCGACGCCGAGGCGAGCCCGGACATCGTCGTCCCGAAACCGGTGCCGCGACCGTCCCACGACTTGGCGGTGGCGGCGAGCAGTGAACCCATGTCGTTGGGATCTTCCGGCGCACCGGGCGCGGCGTCGGCGGGACCCATGATCTTCGTCAGCACGCTGATGCTGTCGAGGAGCTGGTCGAAGCTGATCGGGGAGTGGGTGCGCTCGAGCGGGATGGTCGCGCCGTCGGGCAGCTGCGGCCCACCGGTGTAGGCCGGTCCGAGTTCGAGGTGACGGTCGCTGATCACCGACGGGTTGAGCACGTAGGCCGAGACGTCGTCGGGGAGATCGATGTCTCCCGGCATGGTCACGGTGACCTTGACATGGTCCCCGGCGGGCTCGACGTTCTCGATACGTCCCACCGGAACACCCAGGACGGTGACCTTGGACCCCTCGTACAGCCCGTTGACGAACGCGAAATCGGCGTGGACGGTGCGGATCTGCGGATCGCGGCCGAACACATACCACGTGCCCACGATGATCGCGACCACGAGAAGCAGTGCGGTGAAGATCTTGCCGCCGTAGCGCTTGCGCGGGCGGACCTCACGTACCTGGCGGAAAGTCATCAGCGGCACCCCTGCATCACGCCGAGGACACAGAGCATCCCGTCGGGGATGACCGCGCTCGGCGACACCACGTCGGTCCAGTTGCCGTTGCCGGTCGCATCGGTGATCGTGCGCATGGCCGGCGGCAGCTGCGTCAGGATCCGGTCGATCGACGACACGTTGTCCCGCAGTGTCTTGGTCACCGACTCGATGTTGGTGACCAGCTGACCCATCGGGACCTTCGGGAAGGTCGTGGCCATCTGGTCGAGCACGGCGCGGAGGTTGTCGGTCAGACGGGTCAGCAGGACGCGCCGGACGACGAGGGTCTGCACGATCGCCTGCGTGCTGGACATCGCGCTCGAGATCGAATCACTCTGCTGCACGGTCACTTCGGCGACCCGCTTGGAGATGGCGAGCAGCTGGTCGAGCTGCGTGCCCGTTCCCGTGATGGCGGCCATCGCGCCCGTCGCGCCCTTCATCGAGGCGTCCAGGGTCGAGGTGCGGGGCATGATCTCCTTCATGGTCACGAACATCGCGCGCACGGCCTCTTCGTCGATGTCACGCGAGGCGGTGACCGCGGCGCCGGAGATGTCGTCGAGGCTGTAGGGCACCGTGGTGCGGTCGAGCGGGATCGTGTTGTCGGGACCGACCTTTCCCGATCCGGCCGGGACGATCTCGAGGTAACGCTTGCCCAGCACGGTCCGGAGCCGGACCGATGCGCGCGTCTGGTTGCCCAGCGGCTGACCGTTGTCGAGCCGGAAACCCACGCGTACGCGGTCTCCGGCGAGATCGACCGACTCGATCCGGCCGGCCGGGACACCCGCCACCAGCACCGGATCGGCCGTCGTCAGCCCCGACGCGTTGGCGAGTTCTGCGGTGTAGGGGCTGGTGCGGGTGAAGTAACTCAGCTGGGGGATGCCGATCGCGATCAGCATCAGCGCGACCAGGGTGATGATGCCCGCCGTGCCGAGGACCGCGGGTGACGCACCCTGTGCGCGCTTGTCGGACTTGAAGACGAACTCCAAGATGCCGACGAAGACGTCGATGAGCCTGACCAGAAACACGGACTTAGGTTCCTACCTAGCTGGGAGATGACATGGCTTGTCTCACATGCAGACCGGGGAATGAAGCGGGCCGAAGATGTTGGCGTCGAGGCCGAAGGCACCCAAGGTGAAGTTGCAGAGGTAGAGCATCATGAATCCCCCGTATCGTCCGCTCTTGTTGATCTCCTCGGCCATCACCGGAAGCCGGTCCAGGAACCCGGTGAAGGCCGGTGTGTTCGGAACCCAACTGGCCGTGACCTGTTGAGTCCGACCATCGACTTCCGGAAGTCGTCGCCCGCGACGGTCATCATGTCGGCGAGCGCCGACACGGCGCGGTCCCCGCTGTCGAGGAGTGTGGCGAGCTGGCCGTTGTCGCCGACCACCGCCGAGGTGAGGACGGACAATCCGCGGAAGAGTTCGTTCAGCTGCGGGTTGTGCCGGTCGACGGTGCCCATCAGCACGTTGAGGTTGCTCACCAGCCGGGCGAAGACCGCACTGTTCGCCGAGAGGTTGTTGCCCATCGACGCGATCTGGCCGAGCAGCGTCTGCACCGAACCCGAACGCCCCTCGAAGGTGTCGACGAAGCCACGTGCGAGATCGTTGACCTGGTTGGCGTCGAGCGCGGAGAACAGCGGCTCGAAACCGTTCATCAGGGCGGTGAGGTTCACCGGCGGTGACGTCCCCTCGACGGGGATCCTCGTGCCGTCGCGCGCGGTGCCGTCCGCACCGCTGTCGGTCAGCGCGATGTAGCGGGCACCGAGCATGTCCCCGTAACGGATCGCCGCGTGAACCTGCAGCGGCAGCTGATGGTCGTCGGAGATCGAGACGGCGACGTCGGCCAGGGCCGAACCGTCGTCCTGCGGCTGGAAGGCCACCGACTCGACGCGGCCCACCCGCACGCCGGACATGGTCACCGGGTTGCCCTCGACCAGACCCTCGGCGTCGGTGAACTGGATGTGGTAGGTCGTCGTGGAACCGTGCACCGGGACACGCAGCGTGTTGCTCACGAGCACCGCGGCGATGATGCCGATGAGGACGAACGATCCGGCTTTCAGGATCGTCTTCAGCGAGAGAGTGGTCATGACATCTTCACCTCGTGGCCGCGAACCATCGGGCCGAGCATCAGCGTGGTGGCGGGGTTGGGTCCCGTGCTCTTCGCCGGGGTCGCGCCGAGTTCGGACTCCAGGCGGCTCAGCGTCGGGGCCTCACGCGTCCCGTCGATGACCGGGGGACCGACGAAACCGGAAGGGGTGTAGGTGGGTTCACGAGGGGAGAGCACCTTCGGGTTGGGCGCGCCCGGTGGTCGGACCGGTCCGGTGCCCATGCCGGTTCCCTTGCCGAAGCACTGCGAGCCGCGCAGCGAACCGTAGGTCGGGCAGTCGGCGGCCGTGTACGGCATCGGCTGCGAGAACGTGGGGAACCGCGGTGATGTCGAAACGGCCGCTCGAGAACAGCATCGCGCCGGCGGCACCGAACTTCTTGGCCTCGGCGAGCGTCTTGCTGACACCCGACGGGTTCTCCGCGACGGTCGAGAGGATGGTGCCGGTGGAGTCGAGCACGGTGATGATGTTGTTGCGCTGGGCGGCGAGGAACGGGTCGACCGCGCCGGCGAAACCGGAGGCGGCGGTGAAGAACGACGCGAGGTCGTCCTGGTTCTCGAGGATGCCGCGGGAGATGCTGGTCGTGTTGGCGAGCGTCTCGGTGATCGCCGGGGTGGAGCGTTTGAGACTCTCCATCACGGCACGGAATTTCGGTGTGGCGTCGATGAACTGGTTGACGGTCGTCTCGAGTGTGCGCGACGCCTGCCACCAGTCGTCGATCATCACGCCGAGGTCGCCGCCACGGTCGCCGATCGCGGTGGCCACCGCGGAGAGCGCGATGTTCATCTTCTCGGGCTGGACCTCGGCGAGGACGTCGGCGAGTTTGGTGTAGATGCTGTAGAGGTTGGTGGCCTCGGCCGACGTGTCGATCTGGATCTCGTCACCGTCGGAGAGCGGTGCGGCGCCCGCCGCGGATTCCGGTTCGGTCAGCTGAACGTAGATGTCGCCGAAGAAGGTTCGCGGCAGGACACGCATGGTGACGGTGGACGGGATCGCGTCGATGGCGCCGCCGTCGATGGAGATGTTCACCTGTGACGAGACGGTGCCCGGGTCGATGCCGCTGATCTCGCCGACCGTGACGCCGTGATAGCGGACCGGCGCGCCGGTGGTGATGAGGCCGGCTTCGACCGGCACCTCGGCGAACACCTCGGGATCGCTGGTGAGGGTGCCGGCGCTGCGGGCCACCATCCACACCGCGAAGGCGGTGATGAGGGCGCCCGCGATCAGGGCGCGGAGGATGTAACCGAATCGGGAGACGGGGTTGCCCGGCAACATGGTCGACACGTCAGATCCCCATTCCCGGGATCTCGGGGACCAGGCCCCACAACCCGAAAGTGAAGATCACGTCGAAGATCCCGATGGCCAGGATCGACGTGCGGAGTGCGCGTCCGGCCGCCTGGCCGACGCCTTCGGGTCCGCCGGAGGCGAAGTACCCGTAGGAGCAGTGGACCAGCGCGACGATACCGGCGAAGACGATCGCCTTGATCGCGGAGTAGAGCAGGTCGGTCGGCGTGAGTGCGAGATGGAAGAAGTAGTCGAAGGCGCCCGAGGATTCGCCGTTGAACCAGACCACGACGAGACGCGTGGCGATGTAGCTCGCGAGCAGGCCGATCATGTAGATCGGCAGGATGCACACCATCGCCGCGATCATGCGGGTCGTGGCGAGGAAGGGGATCGACCGGATCGCCATCGAGTCGAGCGCGGCGATCTCGTCGGAGATGCGCATCGCGCCGACCTGGGCGGTGAATCCGGTTCCGACCTTGGCGGCCAACGCGATTCCGACGACGACGGGCGCGAGTTCGCGGGTGTTGGCGATCGCCGAGAGCATGCCCGACAGCGAGGTCATGCCGACCAGCTGCAGTCCGCGGTAGGTCTCGACGCCGAGCATCATCGCCGCCGCCAGTGACATGGCCAGCACGATGCCGAGCGTTCCTCCGCCGGAGAGAAGGGATTTCGACCCGAAGGTCACCGCCTCGTTCACCGCGTCGGCCACTCCTCGTGGGCCGCCGCGTGCGTGTAATCCCTTGAAGCAGGCCACGATCGTGGACAGCAGCGCGAACGTGGCCGCCTTCACGAGTGCCATCACGAAGTCCGAGAACCGGCCGTACTGGCTGAAGGTCGCCATGAACGCGCCGGCGGGCAGGTGCTGGACGTAGATGTGGTACAGGTAGCAGGCTCCGACGCCGGTGACCGTGATGAGCGAGCACAGCACCAGCGAGACGATGATCGCGGCGAGGAGCCGGGGTGCGACGAGGCGCTCGATCACGTTGAGCCCCATGACCTCCATGGCGTCGACCTCTTCACGGATCTTGCGCGATCCGAGATCGGTGCAGATGGCCGAGCCGGCGACACCGGCCATCATCAGTGCCGACACGAGCGCGGAGGCCTGGCCGACGATGATGAACGCGACGACCGCGCCCGAGTAACCGCCGGCGCCGATGCGTCCGGCGAGTTCGCCGACCGGGACGGCGATGAACACGCCCACCGGGATCATCAGCAGGAGTGACGGTCCGGTGCTGACGCGGCCGATGAAGACGGTCTGGTTCAGGGTCTCGGCGATGGACAGGCGTCGGCGGAACGTCGCAACCACCAGTGCTCCGATGGCCTGCAGCGCGAACCCGAGTGTATGACCGGCCTCGTTGGCCAGGTCGCGCAGCGGCCCCCGGGAGGCGGGCAGTCTCTCCTGGTCGGCGATGAGAAGATGGCGCGATGACTCGTCGTTTCGCTCAGGTCGATGTGTTCTCGTCCACCGGTACCGAGGGCAACCCCGTGGCGGTCGTCGTCGACGGGGGTGGTCCCGGCGCTCCCATCGCAGAGGATCGGATGGCCGCCTTCGCCCGCTGGACCAACCTGTCGGAGACCACGTTCGTGCTGCCGCCCACCGATCCGGCGGCCGACTACAAGCTGCGGATCTTCACCCCCGACGGGGAGTTGCCGTTCGCCGGCCACCCGACCCTGGGATCGGCGCACGCGTGGCTGACCTCGGGCGGGCGACCGAAGGGGGAGGACGTCGTGCAGGAATGCGGCGTCGGGCTGGTCCGGATCCGGCGGTCGGGTCCGCGACTCTCCTTCGCGGCACCGCCGTTGCGCCGGTCGGGTCCGGTGGATCCCGGCGTCGTCGAAGAGGTCATCGCTGCTCTCGGCGTCGACCGGGATGAGGTTCGCGCCGCGGAGTGGGTCGACAACGGCCCGGAGTGGATGGTGATCCAGGTGGGATCGGGGGAGCGGGTGCTCGAGGTCCGTCCCGATATCCCCGCGCTCGGCGACCACAAGGTCGGCCTGCTCGGGCTCTACGGATCGGGAGATGTCTTCGCCGAGGTCCGGGCGTTCGTCCCGGGTATCGGTGTACCCGAGGATCCGGTGACCGGCAGCCTCAACGCGGGGATCGCGAGCTGGCTCCGGGCGACCGGACAGGCGCCGGAGAGTTATGTCGCCGCGCAGGGTGCGGCCATCGGACGGGCCGGCCGCGTCCACATCCACGACGACGGTGACGACATCTGGGTGGGTGGCGACACCGCGACCGTGATCGAGGGCACAGTAGCGCTGTAGCCGGGCGCGTGGTGTCGCCGGTCTGTGTCAGGGTGTTTGCCATGAGCGACGCTGCCGGGTCGGAGACCCTCGGGAACGCCGGGTCGGAGACCCTGAGCAACAAGGCGGCCAAGAAGCGTCGTCGGCGCGAGCCGCCGCCCGATCCGGCTCCGCTGCCGGGTCTCGTGGACGCCCACACCCACCTGGCGGCCTGCGGTGGACGGGACGCCGAGTCGGTACACGCCATCCTCGACCGTGCGCAGGCGGTCGGGGTCGATCAGGTGGTGACCGTCGCCGACGACATGGTCGATGCCCGCTGGGCGGTCGCGGCAGCTGAATGGGACGACCGGGTCTACGCGGCCGTCGCGCTGCATCCGATGCACGCGGGCGATCTCGACGACGACACGGCCGCCGAACTCGAGCGGATGATCCGTCATCCGCGGGTCGTCGCAGTGGGTGAGACGGGCCTCGACTACTACTGGCCCGGCAAGTCCGACGACTGCGCGTCGCCGGCGGTGCAGCACGAGACGTTCCGCTGGCACATCGATCTCGCCAGGCGGGTCGGCAAGCCGCTGATGATCCACAACCGCGAGGCCGACCGGGATCTGCTCGACATCCTGGCCGCCGAGGACGCCCCGGAGACCGTGATCATGCATTGCTTCTCCGGTGACCGGAATGTTGCCCGCGAGTGTGTCGACCGTGGGTACTTCCTCAGTTTTGCCGGAACTGTGAGCTTCGCCAATGCCGAGGAGTTGCGGGTCGCGGCGGAGCTGGTGCCCGACGAACAGATCCTGGTGGAGACCGACGCCCCTTTCCTGACCCCGCATCCGTACCGTGGCCAGCCGAATCAGTCGTACTGCCTGCCGTACACCGCACGGGCGATCGCCGAGGTCAGGGGGGTGTCCGAGGAGCAGATGGCGCGATTGTTAGGCGCCAATGCGCGGCGCGCCTACAACATCCCTTTGCCATAATCTGGCCGGTTCGTTATCGTACTGTGATCCCGCTCGGCCAGAGCGATTACATCCGGCTACCAGCGGTTCACGACGAGGTGCGTACGCATCCCGGAGTGCGGATGGGTCTTCTGGTCGCGGCGGCGCCCTGTTGCCGACCAGATTGTTGTGCCTTGCCTTCTCTGCCTCCTTCAGTGTCACCCAAGTCGGTCTTCTCGAAGATCAACGGGTCCGATTCCCTGCGTGCCCGCCTGGCCGTCGGAGCCGTCTGCGCGACCGTCGCCGCCGGCGGTGTCATGGGTGTCGCGATGCACAAGACCGTGACCATCGATGTCGACGGCAAGACCCGTCAGGTGTCCACGATGGCGATGTCCGTGGAGAGCCTGCTCGAATCCGAGGGCCTCGCACCGGCCGGGGGTGACAAGGTGAGCCCGTCGCTCGACTCCGGTTTCGGCGAGGGACAGACCATCACGGTGAACCGTCTGAAGAAGCTGACCCTCGACGTCGAGGGCAAGCGCGAGACGGTCATCACCAACGCCTCGACCGTGGACCAGCTCCTCTCCGAACGCGGACTGACCCATGCCGCCGAGCAGGCGGACTTCGGCACCGACAAGCTGCCGGTCGACGGCGGCGAGATCGATGTCGCGCTCCCCAAGCCGGTGAACCTCGTCGACGGTCCGGCCAAGAAGCGGCCGACGGTCGCGGCCCACACCGTCGGCGAACTGCTCGAGGCCCTCGGAACGCCCCTCGGGCCCGAGGACAAGGTCGTCCCCGCTGCCGACACCGAGGTGACCCCCGACCTGAAGGTCATCGTCACGCGCATCAAGACCGAGGACGTCACCATCAACGAGCCGGTCGCCCCGCCGGAGATCAAGAAGGAAGACCCGACACTCGTCCGTGACCGCAAGGTCGTCGAGAAGAAGGGCACTCCCGGTGAGGCGCGCGTGACGTATAAGGTCACCACCGTGAACGGCAAGGTGGTCAAGCGCGACAAGCTGACGAGTGACGTGCTCACCGAGCCGGTCGCCGCCACCGTCCGCATCGGCACCAAGCCGGGCGCGCCGTTCGTGCCGCCGGGCTCGGTGTGGGACGCCCTCGCCCAGTGCGAGGCCACCGGCAACTGGGCCATCAACACCGGCAACGGTTTCTACGGCGGCGTGCAGTTCGACCAGAACACGTGGGAACGATGGGGCGGACTCGAGTACGCGCCGCGCGCAGACCTCGCCACCCGCGAAGAGCAGATCGCGATCGCCAAGAAGACCCAGGCCGTCCAGGGCTGGGGCGCATGGCCCTCGTGCACGTCCAAGTTGGGCCTGCGCTGATCGACGACCCGCCAGGCGACGCACCGCGGCTCCTCGGACCCGCGCAGATCCGCGAACTCGCCGCCGAAGTCGGTGTCCGGCCGACCAAAACGCTCGGACAGAACTTCGTCCACGACGCCAACACCGTCCGACGCATCGTCGCGGCTTCCGGGATCGGCGCCGACGACGTGGTCCTGGAGGTCGGGCCCGGCCTGGGGTCGCTGACCCTCGCGCTGCTCGGGACCGCCGGCCGGGTCGTTGCCATCGAGATCGATCCGGTTCTTGCACAACGGATTCCGCAGACGGTCGCCGAGTACGCACCGGCGCGGAGCAGTAACTTCGACGTCGTGCTCGCCGACGCACTGCAGGTCACCCGTGACGACCTGCCCGTCGTGCCGACCGCGCTCGTCGCCAATCTCCCGTACAACGTGTCGGTTCCGGTACTGCTGCATCTGCTCGGGCTGTTCCCCGAGATCACGACCGCCCTGGTGATGGTCCAGGCAGAGGTGGCCGACCGGCTCGCCGCCCCGCCCGGTAGCCGCACCTACGGTGTGCCGAGTGTGAAGGCCCGGTATCACGGCCGGGTGAGTCGCGCAGGTGCGGTGGGGCGCAACGTGTTCTGGCCCGAACCCAAGGTCGAGTCCGGTCTCGTGCGCATCGAGCGCACCGACGACCACCCCACCGACCCGGAGTTCCGGCAGGCGGTGTTCGCGGTGATCGACGCAGCATTCGCCCAGCGCCGCAAGACGATGCGGTCGGCACTGGCCGGCTGGGCGGGTTCCCCGGCGGAGGCCGAACGACGGTTGCGCGCCGCCGGCATCGACCCGGGTATCCGTGGCGAGAAACTCGACGTCGACGACTTCGTGCGGCTGGCCCGCACCGTCTGATCGGAACCGCTGGGCCGCCCGGGATTTCAGTGCGACATTCTCAGCTCGACGCCGCCCGTAGTCTCTCCAGGAGCTCCGGTGCGGCGTCGCGCAGGAATTCGTCCTGCGTCTCGCCGCCGATCTGCACGAGCGCGATGTCGGTGAATCCGGCCTTCCAGAACGGTTTCACGGCCTCGACGATCTGGTCGAGGTCGGGGCCGCACGGGATGTTGCCCGCGACATCGTCCGGGGTGACGTACTGGGTCGCGGCGGCGAAGCCCGCGGTGGTCCGGAGATCGGCGTTGACATCCCAGCCGCCTGCGAACCAGCGGAACTGGTCGTGGGCACGTTCGACGGCGGCATCGCGGTCGGGGCCCCAGCTGATCGGGATCTGACCGATGGCGCGGGTGCCCTTGCCGTCGATCGTCGAGGTGGCGGCCTGGGCGTTCCACGCCGAGATCAGGTCCGGGTCGGGTTCCACGGCGATCAGATGATCGGCCAGCGGGCCGAACGTGTCGATACCGGACTCGCCGGCCACGGCGACGCCGATCGGCACCGGCTGGTCGGGGAGGTCCCAGACGCGCGCGGCGTCGACCTGGAAGAACTCGCCGCGGAAGTCGACGAGTTCGCCGGTGTGCAATGTGCGGATGATCTCGATGGCCTCGGCGAGCATGTCCTGGCGATCGGCGACCGCAGGCCAGCCCATGCCGACGACGTGCTCGTTGAGGTTCTCCCCCGAACCCAGTCCGAGGGTGAAGCGACCGTCGGCGAGGATCTGCAGGGTCGCGGCCTTCTGCGCAATGACGGCCGGGTGATAGCGGATCGTCGGGCAGGTCACATAGGTCATCAGCTCGACGCGCTCGGTCGCGTGTGCCACCGCACCCAGGACCGACCACGCGTAGGGGGCGTGGCCCTGGGCGGACAGCCACGGGAAGTAATGGTCGCTGCACACCTCGAAGTCGAAGCCGGCGCCCTCGGCGCCGATGGCGTAGCGGACCAGATCCTTGGGGCCGGCCTGCTCGGTCATCAAGGTGTACCCGAATCGGGGTGTCATCAGAACTCCTCTGCACGTCTTTCGTGGGCCGGGATCGGTCGCTTCGGTGTAGCCCGCGAGCCGTGCGGGTAAACGGACCGCCTCACCACGCGTCAACCGACCAGGAAAGAAGGTGCAGATGCCCGACGCAGACGCCGGAGCTCCAGTCGACACCGTTTTGCTCGACGTCGACGGGACCCTGATCGACTCGACCTATCTCCACGCACTCGCCTGGATGCGGGCCTTCACCGCGCACGACCTCACCCCGCAGTGGTGGAAGGTCCACCGTGCCATCGGAATGGGCGGCGACCGGCTCGTCGGCGAGATCTGCGGCGACGAGGTCGAGGAGTCGCTGGGCGACACCCTCCGCGACGACTGGGAGGGTCACTACCGCGAACTGGTGCCCGACCTGCGGCCGTTGCCCGGGGCCGTCGACTTCGTCCGAGGTCTGCTCGACGCGGGATACCGGGTGGCGCTCGCATCGTCGGGCAAGGCCGAATTCACCGACGCCGCACTGAAAGTGCTGGGGTTCGGTCACGACGATCTGGCCGCGGTCACCTCGTCGGACGACGCGGACGATTCGAAGCCGGCACCCGACATCCTGGAGGTCGCCCTGACGCAGGCGGGGGGTGGCCGGGCGGTCGTCGTCGGAGACACGGTGTGGGACGTCGCGTCCGCGCATCGGCTCCCCGCCGAGTGCGTCGCGGTCCGGTCCGGTGGTTTCGCCGAAGCCGAGTTACGCGACGCGGGGGCGGTACTCGTCGTCGACCACGTGGGCGAACTGTCGCGCCGCGGGTGGCGGCCCTGAGCGCATCTGCGAAGCGGCCGACTAGTCTGAATCACTGTGTCGCGAACGTCGCTGTCGGTGGTAACCGATTCCGTCACCGCGCGTGCCCCGTCGAAGGTGAACCTCCACCTGGGTGTGGGCCCGCGCCGGGCTGACGGGTACCACGATCTGGTCACCGTCTTCCAGGCGCTCTCGCTGCACGACGACGTCCGGGTCGCGCGCGCCCACGAGCTGACCGTCGCCGTGCGCGGTGAGGGCGCCGGTTCGGTACCCGCCGATGCCTCCAATCTCGCGGCCCGCGCGGCGCAAGCGCTGGCCGAGTGGGCGGACCGTTCGGCACACGTCGCCATCGAGATCGAGAAGACGATCCCGGTCGCCGGCGGCATGGCCGGCGGCAGCGCCGACGCCGCCGGAGCGCTCGTGGCGCTCGCGCATCTGTGGAAGCTCGACATCTCGCGTGACGACCTCGCCGAGATCGCCGCCGACCTCGGGAGCGACGTCCCGTTCGCGCTCCACGGCAACACCGCGCTGGGCACCGGACGCGGTGAGCAGCTGATGCAGGTGCTCTCCCGAGGCGAGTTCCACTGGGTGCTCGCCCTTGCGCGAGAAGGCCTGTCGACGCCGGCGGTGTACCGGGAACTGGACCGACTGCGGGAGAGTCGTTCCGACGAGACCGATGACGACAGCGACTTCCTGCGTCGCCCCGACGATCTCATGCAGGCGCTCGCGTCGGGTAGCCCCCGCGCGGTGGCGCCGTTGCTGCACAACGATCTCCAGCCCGCCGCCCTCAGCCTGCAGCCGACGCTGCGCCGCACCCTCCGGGCCGGGGTGGATGCGGGAGCCCTCAAGGGGATCGTGTCGGGGTCGGGTCCGACGTGTGCGTTCCTGTGCGCGGACGAGCAGTCCGCGGTGAACGTGGCCGCCGAACTGTCGGGAGCCGGTGTCGCCCGCGTGGTCCGCACCGCGAGCGGTCCTGCACCGGGAACCCGCATCCTGGGCACCGACTGAGGCCATCGCGTTGCGCTGACCTCGCATTTCTCGGAGGTCACTACAGTTGTGCGGGTGCTCCGCAGACCACTGACCGCCGTGCTGACATCCGCCGTCGCCGTGCTCGTCGGCATCGGGTCGCTCACGTCGACGCCGCCGTCGACAGCCGCGGCCCCCGACAACGGATTCGTGTTCACCACCCGCGACGTTCCCGACGACCAGCTACCGTCGGCCGCGGCCGCCGGTACCCGGCTGACCTACGCCACGCGGGACCAGCGTGGACGCCCGGCGATGGCGAGCGGCGTCTACTGGGTCCCGCGCGGCACACCGCCGCCCGGCGGATGGCCGGTGGTGTCCTGGGCGCATGGGACCGTCGGCATCGCCGACGAGTGCGCACCCACGAAGCATCGGTTGGGTGACGGGGTCGAAGCACCCGTGCGGGCCGCGCTGGAAGCCGGCTACGCGGTGACGGCCACCGACTACGCCGGACTCGGATCCGCTGGGGAGACCGACTATCTCGGCGGCGCGGCCGCGGCGTACTCGGTCGTCGACATGATCCGCGCGGCCAGGTCGGTCGACGCGGCCCTCGGTGGCTCCTGGGTGTCGGTCGGGCACTCCCAGGGCGGACACGCGGCACTGCACGCGGCGCACCGCGCACCGTCGTACGCTCCGGAATTGCCGGTCAAGGGGGCGGTCGCGATCGCTCCGGTGTCGTCGCTGGAGAACCTGTTCGGTCTCTTCGGACCGCGCGTACCCGGACTCGGCACCCTCAACGTTCTGAGCGCCCCGTTCCTCTACACCCTGGCAGGCCTGGACCATTCGCAGCCCGAACTCGGGGTCGGGGACTTCCTCACCGACAGCGGCAAGCGGTTCCTGGACCGGTCGCGCGCCCGCTGCAACGGTGATGTCGTCGACGCGCTGCGGTCGGTGTCGCCGGGATCGCTTGTCGCATCGTCGTTCACGAAGGACCAGAAGTTCCGCGACGCCCTGCGGGCCTACGCCGAGGTTCCGGCCTCCGGCTACCCGGCGAAGGTGACCATCGCGCACGGACTCCTCGACCCGGTGCTGCCGTATCCACTGAGCCGTTCACTGCGGTCGGCGATGAGCCGCGACGGCACTGACGTCGACCTGAAGACCTACGTGCGCGCCGACCACAGCAGCGTCGTCGACGGCTCACTGCCCGACGTCATGACCGCCGTCCGAGAGGCGTTCGGGCGGTAGTCACTCGATGGTTTCGCCGAGCTCCATCCAGCGTTCCTCGAGTTCGGCGAGCTCGGACTCCATCTCGCGGATCCGTTCGGTCTCGGCGGTCAGGCCCTGGTAGTCGGCCTGGTCGTGGTCGGCGAGAGAAGTGCGTGCATCGTCGATCTTGCTGTGCAGCTTGTCGATCCGGCGTTCCAGCGATGCCAGCTCCTTGTTCGCCGCCCGCAGTTCGGCGCCGCTGATCGTGGCGGTGGTCGCGGTCGACGACCCCCCGGAACCCGACGAGGTCGCCGAAGCCGTCGCCTTCTGTTGTGCCGCACGAAGTTTCAGGAACTCGTCCACGCCGCCGGGCAGGTGACGGAGGTTGCCGTTCATCACGGCGAACTGCTGGTCGGTGACGCGCTCGAGGAAGTACCGGTCGTGTGAGACGACGATGAGGGTGCCGGGCCAGGAGTCCAGGAGATCCTCGAGGGCGGCGAGCATGTCGGTGTCGAGGTCGTTGGTCGGCTCGTCGAGGATCAGCACGTTCGGGGCGTCGAGCAGGATGAGCAGTAGTTGCAGACGCCGCTTCTGACCACCGGACAGGTCGCGCACCGGGGTCGAGAGCTGGGCGCTGTCGAAACCGAGGCGTTCGAGCAGCTGCGACGGGGAGAGCTCCTGGGCCTTCGATCCCGCACCGAACGTGTACGTGGTCTGCAGTTGTGAGATGACCACGCGCACCGGGTCGTCGAGGTAGCGGTCGAGGTCGTCGAGCCGCTGGGTGAGGGTGGCGACCTTGACGGTCTTGCCGCGCTTGACCTTTCCGCCGGTCGCCTCGACGGTGCCGGCGATGAGCCCGAGCAGGGTCGACTTGCCCGCGCCGTTGACACCGAGGATGCCGGTGCGTTCGCCGGGGGCCAGGCGCCATTCGACCCCGTCGAGGACGTCGCGGTCGCCGTAGGAGACCGACACGTCGATCAGGTCGACGACGTCCTTGCCGAGGCGGGCGGTGGCCAGCGACTTCAGGGCGACGGTGTCGCGGACCGGCGGGACGTCGGCGATGAGGGCGTTGGCCGCGTCGATGCGGAACTTGGGTTTGGAGGTGCGGGCGGGCGCACCGCGGCGCAGCCAGGCGAGCTCCTTGCGGGCCAGGTTCTGACGGCGCGCCTCGATGGTTGCGGCCTGCCGGTCACGCTCGACGCGCTGCAGGATGTAGGCGGCGTAACCGCCCTCGAACGGTTCCACGATCCGATCGTGGACCTCCCAGGTCACGGTGCAGACCTCGTCGAGGAACCACCGGTCGTGGGTGACGACCAGCAGCCCGCCGGCGTTGGCGGGCCAGCGGCGCTTGAGGTGATCGGCGAGCCAGGTGATGGCCTCGACGTCGAGGTGGTTGGTCGGCTCGTCGAGCGCGAGGACGTCGTATTCGCCGGCGAGGAGCCGGGCCAGCGACACCCGGCGGCGCTGACCACCGGACAGCGAAGCCGTGGGGGCCGTCCATTCCACGTCGCCGAGCAGTCCGCCGATCACATCCCGGACGCGCGGGTCCCCGGCCCATTCGTGTTCGGGCCGGTCGCCGACGACGGCGTGCCCGACGGTCTCGTCGTCGTCGAAGCGGTCGGCCTGGTCGAGCACACCGACACGCACTCCGCCACGCACCGTGACGCGACCGGAATCGGGCTGTTTGCGGCCGGCGAGCATGGCGAGCAGGCTCGACTTGCCGTCGCCGTTGCGGCCGACGATGCCGATACGGTCGCCCTCGTTGACGCCGAGGGACACCGAGTCGAAGACCTTGGTCGTCGGGTATTCCAGAGCCAGGGTTTCCGCGCCGAGAAGATGAGCCACGCCGACCAGGTTAGTGACCGGGTCCGGGAGGGTTACCGGCGGATCGCGCCGTTGATCATCATGGCGATCGCGAGCGCTCCCGCCTGGTTGACGTGGTAGGGGAGCGCGATCCGATTCGACAGTGCGCTCTCGTACCAGGGATTGATCAGATTGCACGGGTCGTGACCGAGCGACCCGCGGTTGGCGTCGACGAAAGCGCCGCCGACCTTGGTCGTCGCGCGCAGGAGCGCATCGTTGGCGCGGTGGAACACCTGACGCATCCACCGGGCGTCGGGGTCGCTGAGGGGGATCAGCGGCCAGCATCCGCTGTTTCCGATGAATCCGCCGAGTCCGACGACGATGATCTGCGCGCGGGGAGCCTTCTGGCGGATCGCCCGCAGCGCCGGGGTGACACGGTTCTCCATGAGCTGGACGCGCCACCGCACCTCGTTCTCGTGCCGCGGGTTGTGCCGGCAGCGTCGATCCGTGAGGGGCTGGCGGATCGCGCACTGCGCGAGGATCGCGGCCCACTGCATGTCGTTGCCACCGATGCTGACGGTGATGAGCTGGGCGTCGCGGGGGACCAGGTTCAGCTGGACCGCCTTCGCCCCGCGCGAGGTGTGCTGTGCGGCGCGATAGAGGTGCGCCGACTGCGCCCCGGCGCACGAGGTGTCGACGAAACGCCGTGGCAGCGTCATCGCCGCCACGTATTTCGGATAGTTGAGCGCCGACCGCTTACAACCGTCGAAGTACTCGGGTGTCGGCGTGAAGAATCCGCCCGAGGCCCGCGAATCGCCCATCGCGATGTATGGGCCGCCGGTGTAGCGCACGGGCGCAGCCTGCGCGGGGGATGCCGTCGCGGCCACCAGTGCTGTCACAAAAGCGGTGATCAAGACCGCTGCCAGGGCGCGCACCCCGCGCCGATACTCCCGCACCAACTGATCCCGCACTTTCCCACGTCCCGACCCCGCTGCTTTGCTCAGCGAATATTAAGGCAAGCAGATCACGCGTGTGCACGGAGTGCGTTCTCGGTGCTGCTTCTCGGCACTGATTTCGCACTCGGCGGGTCCGGCGTTACGGCACCCGCCGGATCACGTTGCGTCCTGTCCCGTTTGGCGGGACAAAACGCAACGTGATCTGGAAGCCGGACCTGCTAGAGCCCCAGATCCTTGGCGATGATCGTCTTCATGACCTCGCTGGTGCCGCCGTAGATGCGCGAGACGCGGGTGTCGGCGTACAGGCGGGCGATCGGGTACTCGAGGACGTAGCCGTAACCGCCGTGCAGCTGAAGGCAGTTGTCGATGACCCGGCCGGCGGTCTCGGTGGCGAACAGCTTGGCGCGGGCGGCGTCGGGGACGGTCAGCTCGCCCGCGTTGTGCAGCTCGAGAGCGCGGTCGACGATCGCGCGGATCGCCTCGACCTCGGCCGAGCACTCGGCGAGCACGAACTTGGTGTTCTGGAAGGCCGCGACCGGTTTGCCGAAGACGTCGCGTTCCTTCGTGTAGGCGATCGCGTGCTGCACGGCCGCGGCGGCGGTGGCCGACGCCCCGATCGCGATGGTGAGGCGTTCCTGGGCGAGGTTGTGGCTCAGGTACTTGAAGCCCGCGCCCTCTTCGCCGAGGAGGTCCTCGACCGGCACCTTCACCGAGTCGAAGGACAGTTCGGCGGTGTCGGAGGCCTTCAGTCCGATCTTCTCGATCTTGCGGCCGACCGAGAATCCCTCGGACTTGGTGTCGACCACCAGGATCGACAGTCCCGCACGACGGTTCTCGGGATCGAAGGGGGTGGTACGGGCGACGACGAGGATGCGGTCGGCGAGCGCGCCACCGGTGATGAAGGTCTTGGCGCCGTCGAGCACGTAATGCGAGCCGTCCTCGGACAGCTTCGCGGTGGTCGCGATGTTCGCGAGGTCCGAGCCGGTGCCGGGTTCGGTCATCGCGATCGCGAACATGATCTCGCCGGAACAGAATCCGGGGATCCAACGCTCCTTCTGCTCCTGCGTCCCGTACTCCATCAGGTAGGGGAGGATCAGGTTCGAGTGCACCGAGTAGCTGCCGAAGGTGACGCCCGCCGCGGAGGTCTCCTCCGCGATCACCAGGGAGTAGGTGAAGTCGGTGACGCCACCGCCGCCGAACTCCTCGGGGGCCTCGATGCCCAGGACGCCGAGATCGCCGAGCCGATTGTAGAACTCGCGCGGCGGATGGCCCTGCTTCTCCCAGTCGTGGTAGACGGGTACGACTTCCTTGGTGATGAAGTCCCGGATCGTCTTGCGGAAGGCCTCGTGGTCCTCGGTGAAGATGCGACGCTGCATGGTGATTCCTAAAGTGTTGGGGAAGTGGAGGATTGGTTACTGCTCGCGGTACTCGCGCAGGAGTCCCCTGGAGATGATCTGCTTCTGGATCTCGCTGGTGCCCTCGCCGATGAGCAGGAAGGGCGCATCACGCATCAGGCGTTCGATCTCGAACTCCTTGGAGTAGCCGTCGCCACCGTGGATGCGGAAGGACGCCTGGGTGACCTCGGCGCAGTACTCGCTGCACAGGTATTTGGCCATACCCGCGGCGACGTCGTTGCGTTCCCCGGAGTCCTTCAGCCGGGCGGCGTTGACCATCATCAGGTGCGCGGCCTCGACCTTGGTCGCCATCTCGGCCAGCGAGAAGGCGATCGCCTGATGTTCGGCGATCGGCTTGCCGAACGTGGAGCGCTGCTGGGCGTACTTGACGCCGAGTTCGAAGGCGCGCTGGGCGATTCCGCACGCACGCGCGGACACGTTGACGCGACCGACCTCGACGCCGTCCATCATGTGCGCGAAACCCTTGCCCGGCACCCCGCCCAGGATGTCGGTGGCCGGTGCGCGGTAGCCGTCGAAGACGAGCTCGGTGGTGTCGATTCCCTTGTAGCCCATCTTGTCCAGCTTGCGGGGGATGGTCACGCCCGGGACCACCTCACCGAAGCCGGCCGGCTTCTCGACCAGGAAGGTGGTCAGGTTCTTGTGCGGGCGCTCCTCGCCCTCCTCGGTACGGACAAGTGCCGCAACCAGAGTCGACGATCCGCCGTTGGTCAGCCACATCTTCTGTCCGTTGATGACGTAGCTGTCGTCACCGTCGCGCTTGGCGGTCGTCTTGATCGCCGCGACGTCGGAGCCGAGTTCGGGTTCGGACATGGAGAACGCACCCCGGACCTCGCCGGTGGCCATTCGCGGGAGGAACCGCTGCTTCTGCTCGTCGGTGCCGTGCTGACGCAGCATGTAGGCGACGATGAAGTGGGTGTTGATGACGCCCGAGACGCTCATCCAGCCACGTGCCAGTTCCTCGACGCAGAGGGCGTACGTCAGCAGCGATTCACCGAGGCCGCCGTACTCCTCGGGGATCATCAGGCCGAACAGCCCCATCTCGCCCATGCCGTCGACGATGGCCTGCGGGTATTCGTCCGCATGCTCGAGTTCCTGCGCATTGGGGATGATCTGTTTGTCGACGAAGGAGCGCACGTTGGCGACGATCTCCGTCTGGATCTCGGTGAGGCCCAGGGTCTGCGCGAGGCGGGCCATGGTGGTGGGTTCTCTCCCATGAGTAAGCGGTGCAGGTCGCACCGGCTGGCGGATGTGAGACGCAACGTACCCAAGCATGCCGTCCCGTGACCGCTGGAAGTAGACGCGATGCGCTAAGCTAAGGGTGCGATAGCGCGAGCCAATGGTCGTCATGGAACGGCCGCGGCAGATTGTTCCGTGCCTAACTCTCGGATAGGGCCAGCCAATGGTGCCTGTTCGCAGCGCTGTGGCCCTCGACACATAGGCAGCTGTAGTCGGACCGTTCGCCGAGCGAACGTTGTGCCTCACATTGACGACAGTTTCAATCGAACGCAGATGTGATCCGCCCCACTGAATTCCCGGTCCATCTACTCTCAGACCATTCGCCTGAAAGAGGTTTCCCCCATGACGGTCACGACCGCCTCCGGATCAGGCTCCGGCAAAGATCCCGCGGCAGCCCCCACTGCGCCCGACACCACCGATTTCGAGGTGACGCCAGGACGATTCGGCGGCGTCGGCCCGCTCGGCGAATCCCGGCTCACCGCATGGGGACTCACATCCCTGCTGGTCAGCCTGTATGTGATCAACTACGCCGACAAGGCCGTACTGGGCATCATCGCCAAGCCGCTGCGTGAAGAACTGGGTCTCAGCGCGTCCCAGATCGGACTCGTCGGAAGCCTGTTCTTCCTCACCTTCACCATCGGCGGCTTCTTCGCCGGCCTGCTCAACCGCTGGATGACGTTGCGCTGGTCGCTGGTCCTCCTCGGCCTGTGCTGGGCGGCGGCGATGCTGCCGCTGATCGCGGTGGCCGGTTTCGCGGTCCTGCTCATCAGCCGGCTCCTGCTGGGCCTGTCCGAAGGACCCACGTCGGCGCTGTTGCACACCGCCGCGTACGCATGGCATCCGCCGGCGCGTCGGGCGCTGCCCGGCGCTCTGCTGGCCGGTGCCGCATCGATCGCCAAGATCGCGATCGCCCCGCTCCTGACGGTCATCACCGTCAGCTTCGGCTGGCGCTGGGCGCTGTTCGTGCTCGCCGCCGCCGGTGCGGTCTGGGCCGTCGTGTGGCTGTCGACCTGGCGCCCGGGCCCCTACATCGCCGGCGGCAAGACCAAGAAGGTCGACGAGACGGCGACGGGCGAGACCTCGCCGGCCGACGCCGAGCCGGCCACCCCGTGGGTGAAGATCTTCCTCGCACCGACCTTCATCACCGGTGCATTGCTGGTCATGAGCGTCTACGCCCTGGTCTCGGTGGTGCTCACCTGGCTGCCGTCGTACTTCGAGGACGGCCTGGGCTACAGCCAGCTGCAGTCCGGTTCGATGTTCGCCTTCCCGTCGATCGTCGGTCTCGTATTGATGCTGCTCATCTCGATCACCAGTGACCGGATGATCACCAAGGGTGGGTCGCCGCGGATGCTCCGCATCGTCGTCCCGTCGGTGGGCGTCCTGATCTCCGGTGTCCTGCTGTTCCTGCTGCCGTCGGTCAGCACCCCGATGGTGTGTGTCCTGATCCTGTCGGTCGGCTATGGCTTCGCCGCCACGGTGTTCCCGCTTGCGTTCCAGGTCCTCGGACTGGTCGCATCGGTCTGCGCCGTGCTGGCGCTGATCTTCGCCAACCCGGCGCGCGACCGCACACGCCTGCGTCCGCATGCTGTGCTCACCGCCTGAGGCGACGCTTCTTTCATAGGCAGCACCTCATCGTCCGTGAGCGGGAATCGACTTGTCCGCCAGACCCCTTCGTGGTCGGCTCGACAGGACGGGTGATTTCCGCTCACGGACGTCCTCGGTTCCACAACTGAAACTCCCTCATCCACTGCCCGACATCTTTAGGAGACCTCATGCGCGATGCAGTGATCGTCGACGCCGTTCGCGCCCCGATCGGACGCCGCCGCGGAGCCCTGTCCGGAATACATCCGGCCGACCTGTCCGCCCACGTCCTCGAGGCTCTCGTCGAGCGGACCGGCGTCGATCCCGCGATCGTCGACGACGTCGTGTGGGGTTGTGTCAGCCAGTCGTCGGAGCAGGCCGGCAACATCGCCCGCACCGCGATCCTCGCGGCCGGGTGGCCGGAGTCCGTACCCGGCACCACCGTCACCCGCGCCTGCGGGTCGAGCCAGCAGGCCGTCAGCATGGCTGCCGCCGCGGTCATCTCGGGCCAGCAGGATGTCGTCATCGCCGGTGGTGTGGAGTCGATGAGCCGGGTCGCGATGGGCAGCTCGGCCCCCAACGGCGAACACCAGCCCGCCACCGTCCTCGACCGCTACGGCATCGACAAGTTCAGCCAGGGTCTCGGCGCGGAGACGATCGCCGCGAAGTGGGGATTCGACCGCACGCGCGTCGACGAATATTCTCTGCGCTCACACGAACTCGCGGCCGCCGCCGTCGACCGCGGTGCGTTCGACGGTCAGTGGCTCCCATCTCCGGTGTGCTCGAAGGTGACGAGGGCATCCGCCGCGGGGGCACCCTGGAGTCGCTCGGCAAGCTCAAGCCCGCGTTCGCCGAGGACGGCGTCATCCACGCCGGCAACTCCTCGCAGATCTCCGACGGCTCGGGTGCACTCCTGATCATGTCGTCGGAAACGGCGAAATCGCATGGCCTGAACCCGATCGCGCGCATCCACACCGCGGTGGTCGCGGCCGACGACCCGGTCGTCATGCTGACCGGCCCGATCCCGTCGACCGCCAAGGCGCTCAAGCGTTCCGGTCTGTCGATCGACGACATCGGCGCCTTCGAGATCAACGAGGCCTTCGCGCCCGTGCCGCTGGCCTGGCAGGCCGAGACCGGCGCGGACATCGAACGGCTCAACCCGCTCGGCGGCGCGATCGCCGTCGGCCACCCGCTCGGCGGTTCGGGCGCGATCCTGATGACCCGCCTCGTGCACCACATGCGCGACAACGGGATCCGCTACGGCCTGCAGTCGATGTGTGAGGCCGGCGGCATGGCCAACACCACCATCCTGGAACTCCTCTGATCCCGACCTCACCCGACGCCAGACAGCATTGAAAGGCACATCAGCACAATGGAACTCAAGGGACTCTCCGTCGCGATCACCGGTGGCGCCTCCGGCCTGGGGCTCGCCACCGCCAAGCGCGTCATCGACGCCGGCGGCCTGGTCACCCTGATCGATCTGCCCACCTCCGACGGACAGGCCGTCGCCGACGGCCTGGGTTCGGCGGCGAACTTCGCCGCCGCCGACATCACCGATGCCGAACAGTTCGCGGCCGCTCTCGATGTCGCCGACGAGCGCGGCGGCCTGCGCGGACTCGTGCACTGCGCCGGCGCGGGCCGGCGCATGCGGATCCTCGACAAGGACGGCAAGGCCGGGTCGGCGGAGGACTTCGAGTTCGTCATCAAGCTGAACCTCGTCGGGTCGTTCCACGCATTGTCGCTGGGTGCCGAGCGCATCGCGCGCCTCGAACCCATCGACGGCGAGCGTGGCGCCATCATCATGACGGCCTCCGTCGCGGCCTTCGAGGGGCAGATCGGCCAGATCAACTACTCGGCCTCCAAGGCGGGCATCGTCGGCATGACCCTCGTGGCCGCACGCGACCTGGCCAGCAAGCTGATCCGCGTCAACACCATCGCGCCCGGCACCATGGACACCCCGCTGCTCGCTCGCCTGCGCGATGACGTGCGGGCCTCGCTCGCGGCCAGCATCCCCAACCCGTCGCGCCTCGGTCGTCCCGACGAGTTCGGACAGCTCGCGGCGAACATCCTGGAGAACGCCTACCTCAACGGCGAGACCATCCGCCTCGACGGTGCGATCCGCATGGCACCGCGATGAGCGGCGTGTCGCCGACGACGCTCACCTATCCGGACACGAGCATGGCGGTGCTGCCGGCAAGTATGGCAGCGCTGTACGGCGACCGCGCGGCGGTCGTCGACGGAGACACGACGCTGACCTACGCCGAACTCGACGCGCGCTCGGCGGCGGTGGCGTCGGCCCTTCGGTCGGCGGGCGTCGCCGAACGCGACGTGGTGCTGATCTATCTCACCAACAGCATCGAATTCGTTGTCGCCTACTACGGTTCGCTGCGAGCCGGTGCCACCGTCACGCTCGTCAATCCGTTGCAGCCGGTGCCCGGCCTGCACCGGCAGATCGTCGAGACCGGCGCGGTGGCGGCCTTCACGCAGGTCGAGCAGTCCGGTCGACTGCTGTCGGCGGCCGTCGATTCATCGTTGACCACCGTGGTGGTCGTGGACGGGTCCGTCGAGGATGCGGTTGGCGTGCGGGCGATCTCGTTCGAGGAGTTCACCGCCGGGCACTCGGAAGCCCCCGCCGTCTCCGTGTCCTCCGACGACGTCGCACATGTGGCGTTCACCGGTGGGACGACGGGCGTTTCGAAGGGCGTTCGGGTGCTGCACCGCAACGTCCTGGGCAACGTCACGCAGATGATCGGTTGGCGTGCGGGGCACGCGGTCGAGGTCGGCGACGACGGTCTGCTGCGGTTGACACCGCGCGAGGGTTCCGACCGTGGAGTGGTTCCGGGCGATGCCGCGACCGTCGTCGTGTCGCCGCTGTTCCACGCGCACGCGCTGATCAACATGTCGTTCCTGTTGCTCTGCGGCGCAACCCATGTGTTCGCCGGACGGTTCGAACCCGGACGGATGCTCGCCCTGATCGAGCGGTACCGGGCGTCGTATGTGACCGGCAGCCCGGCGATGTGGCATGCGCTGGCAGTCCACCCCGACGTCGAGTCGCGTGACCTGACGTCGGTGCGGGTGGTCTCGTCGGGCGCCGCTCCGATCGATCTCGTGACGCTCGGAGAACTCGAGAAGGCTTTCCCCGCAGCGGCGATCGTCGAAGGCTACGGACTCACCGAGGCGACTTGCCTGGTGTCCTCGGCACCGCTCACGGCCGAGGGCCAGTACCGGCTCGGCAGCGTCGGACTGCCGGCCTTCGACACCGAGGTCGAGATCCGCGCCGCCGGTGACCCGGCCGTCGTCCTGCCGGCGGGGGAGAGGGGACAGCTCTGGGTTCGCGGGCCGCAGGTCACCGACGGTTACCTCGGTCATCCCGACCAGACCGCGGAACAGTTCGTCGACGGGTGGCTCGACACCGGCGACATCGCCTACCGCGACGCCGACGGCTACATCTACATCTGCGACCGCGCCAAGGACATGCTGATCTACAAGGGCTACAACGTGTATCCGCGGGAGCTCGAGGAGATCCTGGTGACCCACACCGATGTCGCGGCCGCCGCGGTGGTCGGTCGTGAGGCCGGGCCCGTCGGCCAGGAGCCGGTGGCGTTCCTCGTCGCCAAGGCCGGTCACGACATCGACGAGGACGCGGTCGCCGCGTTCGTCGCCGAACAGGTGTTGCCCTACAAGAAGATCCGCGACGTCTTCGTCGTCGACGAGTTGCCGACCTCGGCGGCCGGGAAGATCCAGAAGGTCGCCCTGCGGGAGCGTCTGACACACTCCTGACCTGCTCCGAAGAAGGGCCCGTCCCCACCGAGGTGAGGACGGGCCCTTGTCGTCGTGAGCTCAGCGCTGGGCGTTCTTGGCGCCCTGCTTGTAGAGGTTGCGGCCGATGATGAGGCGCTGGATCTCGCTGGTGCCCTCGTACAGTCGGAGCAGACGGACCTCGCGGTAGATGCGTTCCACCGGGACGTCGCGCATGTAGCCGCTGCCGCCGTGGATCTGGACGGCGAGGTCGGCGACCTTGCCCACCATCTCGGTGCAGTAGAGCTTCGCAGCCGAGGGCGCGAGACGACGGTCGGTGTTGTCGACCCAGGCACGGGCGGCGTCGCGGACCAGGGCGCGTCCGGCCATCACGCCCGTCTGCTGATCGGCGAGCATGGCCTGCACCAATTGGAACTCACCGATCGGTTCACCACCCTGCGTGGAGGTGGCCGCCCAGGCGATCGACTCGTCGAGTGCGCGCTGAGCGGTACCGACCGACAGTGCGGCGATGTGCACGCGACCGCGGGCGAGGGACATCATCGCGGCCTTGTAACCGACGTCTTCGCTACCGCCGACGAGGGCCGAGTTCGGGACGCGAACGCCGTCGAAGTGCACATCGGCGGTCCAGGCGCCCTCCTGACCCATCTTGCGGTCCTTCGCACCGACGGTCAGACCGGCGGAGTCGGCCGGGACGAGGAACACCGCGATGCCGGTGCCGTTCTCGTCGGCCGGGCGGGTGCGCGCGAACACCACGAACAGGTCGGCCAGCGGAGCATTGGTGATGAAGCGCTTCTCGCCGCTGATGACCCAGTCGTCGCCGTCGCGGACGGCCTTGGTGCGCAGGCCGGCGGGATCCGACCCGGCGCCCGGTTCGGTCAGCGCGAACGACGCGACGACCTCACCGGAGGCGATCTTCTCCAGCCAGGCAGCCTTCTGCTCGTCGGTGCCGAAGTTCACCAGCACCTGACCGGCGATGCCGTTGTTGGTGCCGAACATCGACCGCAGCGCGAGGGAGGTGTAACCGAGTTCCATCGCCAGTTCGACGTCCTGGGTCAGGTCGAGTCCGAGTCCGCCCCACTCCTGGGGGATCGCGTATCCGAAAAGACCCATGTCCTTGGCGGTTTGGCGGATGTCCTCGGGAATCGCGTCGGTGTCCAGGATCTCCTGCTCGCGCGGTACGACGACCTCCCGAACGAACTCTCGGGTCGCCGCCAGGATGTCGGCGAAGTCTTCCGCGCTCACCTGGGAGGTCGCGGTTGCTGGTTGCATCACTCCGGTCATGCTGCCACTCTTGCGCGTCCACGGTGAGGGGTCCAATACGAAAGCGGGATCGCTCCGATAGCCGTTGCGTATGAAACGGAGGCGTTCGGCGCCGGAAATGCGGGTTAGATTACTGCCATAACCCGGCGCCTCACGCCGTCGGCGTTTGCACCAGAACCCCATGGGAAGGACCGAAGATGTCATCCACCACCGCCCAGCCGCTGCTCGAGGGGCGCACCGCCGTCGTGACCGGCGGTGCCCAGGGCATCGGCTTCGAGATCGCCCGGTCCTTCGTGGACGCGGGCGCCAAGGTGGTCCTGGGTGACCTCAACCTCGACGCCGCCCAGGCGGCCGCCGAGAAGCTCGGTGGTCGCGACGTCGCCCGTGCGGTGAAGTGCAACGTGGTGAACGGCGACGAGGTCGACGCTCTGCTCGCCGAGGCGGTCGACGGCTTCGGTTCGCTCGACGTCCTGGTCAACAACGCCGGAATCACCCGCGACGCCACGATGCGCACCATGACCGAAGAGGACTTCGACCTGGTGATCTCGGTGCACCTCAAGGGCACCTGGAACGGCACCCGCAAGGCAGCCGCGATCATGCGCGAGGCCAAGCGCGGTGCGATCGTGAACATCTCCTCGCTGTCGGGCAAGGTCGGCATGGTCGGCCAGACCAACTACTCCGCCGCGAAGGCCGGCATCGTCGGCATGACGAAGGCCGCCGCCAAGGAGATGGCGCACCACGGCGTGCGGGTCAACGCGATCCAGCCCGGCCTGATCCGCTCGGCGATGACCGAGGCGATGCCGCAGAAGGCCTGGGATCAGAAGATGTCGGAGATCCCCATGCACCGTGCCGGTGAGGTCGGCGAGGTCGCGAGCGTCGCCCTGTTCCTCGCCTCGGACATGTCGTCGTACATGACCGGCACCGTGCTCGAGGTGACCGGCGGCCGCTTCATGTGAGAGCTGTTCTCACCCACACTCTTCCACCCGAGATTCTGCGAAAGGTCAACCATGCGAGACGTCGTCATCTGTGAGCCGGTACGTACCCCGATCGGCCGGTACGGCGGGATGTTCAAGAGCCTCACGGCGGTCGACCTGGGCGTGACCGCGCTCAAGGGTCTGCTCGAGCGCACCGGCCTGGACGCGGAGAAGGTCGAGGACGTGATCCTCGGGCACTGCAACGGCAACAGCGAGGCCCCGGCCATCGGCCGCGTCGTCGCCCTCGACGCCGGGCTCCCGATCACGGTGGGCGGCATGCACATCGATCGCCGATGTGGCTCGGGCCTGCAGGCCGTCATCCAGGCCGCCTACCAGGTGTCCTCGGGCGACAACGACCTCGTCGTCGCCGGTGGCACCGAGTCGATGAGCAACGCCTCGTTCTACTCCGTCGACATGCGCTGGGGCGGCGCGCGTACCGGAATCGCCATGCACGACAGCCTCGTCCGCGCTCGCTCGACCGCGGGTGGTAAGCACTACCCGGTGCCCGGCGGGATGATCGAGACCGCCGAGAATCTCCGCAAGGAGTACGAGATCTCGCGCGCCGAGCAAGACGAGCTCGCGGTCGAATCCCACACGCGCGCAGTGCGTGCACAGAAGGACGGTGTGCTGGCCGAGGAGATCATCCCGGTCACCGTCCCGGGCCGTGCCGGCGATCAGATCATCGACACCGACGAGCATCCGCGCCCCGACGTCTCCGTCGAGTCCCTGGCCAAGCTGAAGCCGATCATGGGCAAGTCCGACCCCGAGGCCACCGTGACCGCGGGCAACGCCAGCGGCCAGAACGACGCGGCGTCGATGGCGATCGTGACGACCAGCGAGGTCGCCGAGAAGCTCGGCCTGCGTCCGCTCGTCAAGCTCGTCTCATGGGGTCTCGCGGGTGTGCCGCCGCGCACCATGGGCATCGGACCGGTGGCGGCCACCGAGAAGGCACTGGCCAAGACCGGTCTGACCCTGGCCGACATCGACCTCATCGAACTCAACGAGGCCTTCGCCGCCCAGGCGCTCGCCGTGACCCGTGAATGGGGTTTCGGCCGTTTCGGTTCCGGAGGCGACTTCGACCGCACCAACGTGCACGGTTCGGGCATCTCGCTGGGCCACCCGGTCGGCGCGACCGGTGGCCGCATGCTGGCCTCGCTGGCCCGTGAACTGCAGCGCCGGGAGGCCCGCTACGGTCTCGAGACGATGTGTATCGGCGGCGGTCAGGGACTGGCCGCGATCTTCGAGCGCGTCTCCTGAGCGACCTCGATACGCGGCGTCCTCGCTCCGCTCGGTCGACGCTACTCGGCCGGCGGGTGGGGGCGCCGCGCTGCGTTGCGGTTGAGGCTACTCGGCCGGCGGGTGGGGCGCCGCGCTCCCTGATCCGAAGGAACGGGCACGGCACGCCACTGCTCCCTGAGGTGTGAGGAGCGATAGCGACGAGCCTCGAAGGGCCTGGTGAGTTGGTCTCGGCGCTACTCGGCCGGCGGATCGACCTGCGCGCGAACGAGTTCGACGAAGGCCTGACCCACGGGCGACAGGGACGCGGGGTCGAAGGCGATCGCGAACGGCCGGACGAAACGCGGTTCGGTCTCCCGGATGACGACGCGGTCCGCGGCCGTCTCGGCCATCGAACGTTCCAGCAGGGTGCCGCCGATACCGGCCAGCACCATCGGTAGTCGTTCCTCCCGATGCTCGGAGAGCACGGCGAGTGGTGGCCGGACCCCGCCGACGCGGATGGCCTCCTCGAGTTCGTCGGCCACCGAGTGCCCGCGCGGGACGAACACCATCGGCACCGCGGGGAGATTTCCCAGTGGGATCGGTCCGTCGGGAACCACGGCGTCCTCGGGATAGACGAGGACGTACTCCTGCTCACCGAGAACGATGACCTCGAGCGCGTCGCCGGCGATGGGCAGGTGGGCGACGGCGAATTCGCAGTGACCGTCCTCGATGGACGACGCCGCCCGCGTCTCATCGCGTAATTCGCCGAGCCGCACCGACACTCGCGGATAGGCGGCGCGGAAGCGGGCGATGAGGTCGACGACCGGACCGACCGCCGTCGCCGGTGAGGCGAGCAGGTCGAGATGACCGGTGAGTTCATCCTCCTCGGCCGCGAGGAGATCGCCCACGGCGTCGACGTCGCGGATGATCTGGCGCGCCGGACCGACCATCGTGCGGCCGGCCGCCGACGGGACCATGCCACGACCGATGCGGTGGAACAGCTGCACGCCGAGTTCGCGTTCGAGGGCGCGCAATGCCTGCGAGACCGTCGGCTGCGCGACGCCCAGCGCGGTGGCGGCACCGCCGATGCCCTGGTTCTCGACCACGGCGAGGAAGTATTCGACCTGGCGTAATTCCATGGTGGCCTACCAGTCCCGGGTCTCGGTCGGCTCCGGGCTCAGGCCGGAGTGGGCCCGGGCCGCGGAGATGAAGGCGAGGGCCGCCGGCGAGAGGAGTCCCGAGCGCAGGACGAGTCCCCACGGCCGTGTCAGCGGCGGATCGAGCGCGAGCTGCCGGACACCGGCGAGCTGTTTGTCGGCGACGATGCGCGGCACAACCGTTGCGGCCGTGCCGCGTTCGACGAGATTCCAGATCGCCGCCGGCAGCGGACAGTCGACGACGACGTTGCGCGCGGCGTCGTCGATGAGGTCGGCGAACAGGGTCGCGGTGTGCTGGTCGCTGTGGTCGATGACCAGCGGCACCGAGCGGATGGCACTGCGCGACACGGTGTCCGGGAGTCCTGCGGCCAGCGCGTCGGGTGCGGCCACCACCAGTTCCTGCTCCGTCATCGGGATGGCGGAGAACGTCGCGTGTTCGGCGGATGAGTCGATGACGCCGATCTCGGCAGCGCCGGATCGCAATGCGGAGAGCACACCCGCCGGACCGTCGGCGGCGAGGACTCGCACCGCGAGACTCGGGAAGCGCTCCCGGAACAGGCGGACGACGTCGACGAGGGGATCGATGCTGAATGCCGCATACGTCACCACGTCGACACGCCCGGCCTGCAGTTCGCGCACCGCGTCGACCTTCTGCTTCGCACGCTCGACGTCGGCGAGGATGCGCCTCGCCGCGTCGTCGAGCTTGCGTCCGGCCTCGGTGAGTTCGAGGCGCCGTCCGGTCCGGTCGAAAAGGGTCACACCCAGACGCTTCTCGAGCGTCCGGATGGCCTGCGACAACGAGGGCTGCGAGATGTAGAGCGACTGGGCGGCCTTCGTGATCCCACCGTGGTCGACGACTGCGACGAAGTAGGTCACGAGGTGCAGGTCCACCTCAGTCACTCTAGTGATCGGCCTTTCCCGCGATCAGCGGCCCTTCCACTGTGATGATCAGCGGCCCCGCCACTGGGGTGCGCGCTTCTCGGCGAACGCCTTGGCACCCTCCTGTGCGTCCTCGGACGTGAAGACCGGGGTGAGGTACTCCCACTGCTTCTTGATCAGGTCGGTGTCGGTGTACTTGATGGCCATCGAGGTGACCTGCTTGGTTGCACGCACCGCAAGCGGTCCGTTGGCGGCGATCTTCGCGGCGAGTTCGCGCGCACCGTCGAGGGCCTCGCCGGGCTTGGTGACCTTGTTGACCAGTCCGAAATGGTGGGCGCGCTCGGCGGTGAGCGGGTCACCGGTCAGGGCGAGCTCCATCGCGACCTGGTACGGGAGGATCTTGGGCAGGCGCAGGAGGCCGCCGGCGGCTGCGGCGAGACCGCGCTTGACCTCCGGGATGCCGAACTTGGAGTTCTCGGCGGCGACGACGAGGTCGGCGGACAGCGCGAGCTCGCAACCACCGGCGAGGGCCCAGCCCTCGACCGCGGCGATCAGCGGCTTGCTCGGCGGGGCCTCGGTGAGGCCACCGAATCCGCGGCCCTTCAGCGAGACCTGCTCGCCGCGCGTGAACGCCTTGAGGTCCATGCCCGCGCAGAACGTACCGCCGGCGCCGGTGAGGATGCCGATGGTGAGGTCGTCGCGCGACTCGAGTTCGTCGATGGCCGCGGCGATGCCCTCGGACACCTCGAGGTTGACGGCGTTCTTCGCCTCGGGACGGTTGATCGTGATGACGGCGACGCCGTCGGCGAACTCGGTGAGCACGGCGCTCATTGGGGATTCTCCTCTGTGTAGTGAATTGCGGAAGGCGAACTGCTCGTGTGGTCTTCGGACACCGTCGCCAGCGACCACCGGACGGGCTCGATCGCGTCGTCGGCGAGGTCGGCCTCGGTCGGGGCGGGCGTCGATGACAGGATTCCACGCTCACTCAGGACCAGCAGGTGAGCGTCGGTCTCGCGCAGCGCGAGGCGTTTCATCGTGAGGTTGAGGTCGCTGAACGGCCGGGACCAGCGGACGGCCTGGGTGATCTCCCACGCGGTGGACTCGGGACGCGCGGCGACCGCCTCGGTGATCTCGGTGAGCCGTTCCTCGTGATGAGACAGCAACCCGGTGACCCGGGCACCCAGACCGCGGAACCGGTATTCGTGGGAGGGCAGGGCCTCGTGGTCTCGCATCCGCTCGGTGTTCGCCAGGGAGACGAGGTAGTCCGCGAGCGGGCTCTGGGTCTGCATCGGGCTGGTCGAGACGTTGGGGCTGATCCGCGGCAGCAGGTGGTCGCCGGTGAAGATGACTCCCGCGTCGTCGTCGGCGAAACAGAGGTGGCCCGGGGTGTGACCGGGCGTCCAGATGGCGCGCAGGTTCCAGCCGGGGATGTCGAGGGGGGCGTCCGCGGTCAGCTCTCGGTCGACGGTCCGGCCGTCGGGTAGCCGGACGAAGTCGACGAGTCCGAGTCCGGCGACGTCGGCCGGGGCACCCAGCACGCGCAACTCCCACCGGGCCTCGTCGAGCTGACGTTCGACCTCGTCGTCGGAGTGATAGCGCAGGTGGCAGGCATCGTCGCGGTGCATCAGCAGCTCGGCGTCGGTGTGCTCGAGCAGCCTCGGGACGAGGCCGAAGTGGTCGGGATGGAAGTGCGTGATGGCCGCCGAGCGCACGTCGGTGACGTCGTGGCCGGTGCCCCGGATGCCGTCGACGAGCGCCTGCCACGACTCGTCCGACGGCCAGCCCACGTCGATGAGCGCGAGACCGCCGTCGGGCAGCGCGAGGGCGTAGACCAGGACGTACCGCAACGGGTTGGGACCCATCGGCACCGGGATCGACCACAGCCCCGGCCGCACTTCTTCGACCGGCGGGAGCACCTTGTCGGCCCAGGCCTGCTGCTGGAGCCGACCGGTCACCTCGATCGTGGTCATCCGACCTCCTGGGCTGTCATCGTCGCGGCGCACCCGATGGCTGTTGCGGTGCGTAACAGTCATCCGATCACGAGAGGCCGGTGACGCTCAAAGTGGGGGCGGCTCAGGCGCCGTGAGGAACTACCTATGGATCGAAGGTTTGCGCTGACGATGACCCACCCACCGCGACGCGACGATCGATCCCGACCCGCTCCAGGAACCCGGCATCGTGCGAGACGACGAGCAGCGCGCCATTCCACCTCTCGAGCGCGCCGACCAGCTGGGTGACCGTGTCGAGGTCAAGGTTGTTGGTCGGTTCGTCGAGGATCAGCAGCCTCGGGATCGGGTCCCCGAGCAGCGCGTCGGCGAGGCCGACGCGCAACCGCTCACCGCCGGAGAGCTCCTCGAGCGCACGGTCGGCGCGGGCGCCGCGGAACAGGAACCGCGCCAGATGCGAACGCACCTCCTGAGTGCCGTTGTCCGGGTGATGCGCGGACACCAGGCCGGCGACCGACAGCGACGGGTCGTCGAAGACGATCTGCTGCGGCACATACGCATACGGCACCGCGATGGCCTCGCGTGCGATGAGGTCCGCGATCAGCGTCGACTTCCCGCATCCGTTGGGCCCCACGAGCGCGATCCGTTCCGGACCATCGATCCGCAACCGATCATCGGTGACGACCTGGGTGCGTGGCGCCAGTTCGACCTCCGGCACCACGATCCCGGCGGTGCGATCGTCCCGGATCTCCTCGCGTGCCCCGTCCAGACGGGAAGCGGCCGCCGCGACGTCGTCACGATGGGTGTTGCGCAGCTTCCCGGCCGACACCTGGGCCTCGCTTCGGCGCTTGTGCGCGATGATCTTCGGCACCCGCTTCTCCCGTTCGGCGGTCGCCGCGGTGCGGGCGCGGCGATCGAGCTTGATCCGGGCGTCGACCAGCTCACGGCGCTGTCTTCGCAGATCGCCGGCCGCGTTGGCGACCGCGGCCTCGGCGGCCTCCTGCTCGGCGTCCACGATGTCGCGGTGGTGCGAGTACGGACCACCGAACACGCGGACCCGCCCCCGGTACAACTCGAGTGTCGCGTCGACGCGCTCGAGCAGTTCGAGATCGTGACTCACCACGACCACCGTGCCGGCGAAGGTGTCGATGGCATCGAAAAGCCTTGTTCGCGAGCCGGTGTCGAGGTTGTTCGTCGGTTCGTCGAGGAGCAGTACCGACGGTCGGCGCATGAGCGCGGCGACGATCGACAACAGCGTCGCCTCGCCACCGGACAGGGCGCCGACCCGCCGATCGAGATCGGCGGGCAGACGCATCTGTTCGAGGAGTCCGATCGCCCGTTCGTCGACGTCCCAGTCGTCGCCGACGGCATCGAAGTCGGCGGGGTCGACAGACCCGCCCTCGATGCGACGGATCGCGTCGCGGATGCCGTCGATCCCGAGCGCTGCGGACACGGTCGATCCCGGGTCCGACTGCGGGTCCTGCGGAACGATCCCGACCTCCGGTGCGGGCCCGGTGCCGGCGATGCTGACACTGCCCGATGCCGGGCGCAGGCGCTGCGCGATCAAGCCGAGCAACGTCGATTTACCCGCACCGTTGGCGCCGATCAACGAATACGTCGACGCACCCAGCGTGAGGTTGAGGTGATCGAAGACGACGGTGCCGTCGGGCCAGCTGAACGAGACGTCGGACAACACGATCGACGATCCCGGAGAAGACGGGGACTGCGCAGAAGAGGGCAGGGCAGTGGACACGAGAACTCCTGAAGTGGTTCGGATTCACCGACGGGTGTCTCATCGACATCGCGCGTCGGCGGGGGCCACTTCAGTTCTTCATCGGGTGGGATCACTCCTCGTGTCGCCGGCAACTGCGGAATTCACCGTAGTAGATGTCCTCGGGTCTGCCAACGCGTTTTCTCCCGGTCTCATTCCGGTGCGATGAACCCGGACCTCCGGCACCGCTACGGTTGAGGGCATGTCCTTCATTCGCACCTCGGTGTCCAACGGCGTCGGTGAGATCGTCCTCGACCGGCCGAAAGCCCTGAACGCGCTGGACCAGACCATGATCGACGACATGTACGCCACGCTCGGCGAGTGGGGTGACGACGACTCGATCGAGACGGTGCTCGTCACCTCGGCCGGCGACCGCGCGTTCTGCGCGGGCGGTGACATCCGTGCGATACGCGATTATTCGCTCGACGGGGACACCACGGCGATCACGCGCTACTTCAACAGCGAGTACCGCCTCGACCAGATGGTCGCCGACTACCCCAAGCCCTATGTCAGCCTGATCGACGGCGCGGCCATGGGCGGCGGCCTCGGCATCAGCGTCCACGGCGAGATCCGGGTGGTGACCGAGAAGGCGATGATCGCGATGCCCGAGACCGCGATCGGATTCTTCCCCGACATCGGCTCCACCTACTTCCTCCCGCGGTTGCCCGAGGGCGTCGGCATGTGGCTGGGCCTCACCGGGGCCCGTATCCGCGGGATCGACGCGGTGGCCGTCGGCCTGGCAACGCATTTCGTCGCGTCGGCCGATCTGGCCGGAGTCGCCGAATCGATCCGTTCCGGCGATCCCCTTGCCGATGCGCTGGCGTCGTCGGGGACCACCGAGACCAGCGACGTCCCGCTGCGCAAGATCGGGGAGTACTTCGCCGACGACAACGTCAACGCGATCGTCGGCGGCCTGCGCGGTGCGATCGGCGACGACTGGGCCGCGGAGATGATCGGCCTGCTGGAGAAGGCCTCACCCACCAGCCTGTGGGTGACGGCCGCGATGATCAACGCCGGCGCGCAGTCGGGGATCGACGAGTGCTTCGACCGGGAACTGCATGCGGCGCAACAGATCACGGCGACCAACGACTTCCTCGAGGGAGTGCGCGCGGTGCTGGTGGACAAGGACCGCAACCCGTCTTTCGACCCCGCCGCCATCGACGACGTCGACCCGGCGGTGGTCGCGCGGATCGTGGGTGCGTGAGCCGAAACCCCTACGGAGTGACCTGGAACCGTCCGGACAGGACGACTGTCGACGGGGTGCCGGCGTCGGGTCTCCGGCTCGTCGACGACTCGTCGGTGTCGTAGGCGACGTCGTCGTCGGGCGCGAACGGATTGGCATCGACGCGGGAGGCCTCCGGGCACGTGAACGAACCCGCGGCGAGTTTGCCCGACATCCCGCTGATGCTGAGCCGGCACGCCGAGGACTGGTGGTAGACACCGTCGACCGAGACCCCGATCTGGGCATTGATCGGTGTGGTCAGAGGGCCGGCGGTGGGGCGTGGTCCGCCACCGGCGGGCGGGACGGTGCCACCGGTCAATTCGCTGACGGGGAACTCGATCTGGGCGCCGTCGGTCCCGGTTCCCTTGAACACGAACAACAGCGAATCCGGCGGGACATCGGGCCGCGCCGGACCCCACCGCGCGAACTCGTAGCAGGTGGTCGCTTCCTCGGAGGTCTCGCGGTTGCCGGCTGCCGGGAGACCGGCCGTCGTGGCTGCCTGTTCGGTGATCGCGATCCGGATGTCGCCGGAACGGAAGTCGAGGCCGTGGCCGCCGCGGTCGACATTGCCCTGTAGCGGTTTCTCGGCGCATTTCGCGGGATCGATCGGCCGTGCGGTCGGGGTGGGTGCGACGCTCGTCGACGTCGCGGCCGGCGGCTGACCGCCGGCGCAGCCCGAGATCAGGAGCGCCGTCGCGGACACCACGATCAGCGCCCCGACACCACGGGTGCGTACGAGGTGACGCCTCATCGGGTCAATCCGCCGCGGCGACAAGGGGTTGCAGCGTCAGGTCGGGATGTTCCTTCTCGATGTACTGCAGGCGCCACTTGTCGCTGAAGAGCGCCAGGATCGCGCCGTCGGTGCGCGTGAACACCTCGACGCCGCGCTGGCGGTCGAGCTCGGGTGCACTCTCGGCGTCGGTGCGTCGGGCCAGCGTGTACCCGAGCGGCTCGATGATGGTGTCGACGTTGAACTCGGCCTTCATCCGCGCGGTCACGACCTCGAACTGCATGGGGCCCACCGCGGCGAGGACCGGCGACATGTCGCCGCGGGTGTCGTTGCGCAGCACCTGCACGACGCCCTCGCTGTCGAGTTGGTCCATCGCCTTGCGGAACTGCTTGTACTTGTCGGCCGTCGTCGCGCGCAGCGTCGAGAAGTGTTCGGGTGCGAACGAGGGGATCGGCGGGAACTGGACCCTCGGGCCGTCGAAGAGGGTGTCGCCTGGGGCCAGTGCGGTCGCGTTCACCAGTCCGACCACGTCGCCCGGATATGCGGTGTCGACCGTGGAGCGATCCCGGCCGAACACGGCCTGGGCGTACTTGGTGGCGAACGGTTTTCCGGTCTGCGCGTGCGTGACGACCATGCCGCGTTCGAACTCGCCGGACACGATCCGCATGTACGCCAACCGATCTCGGTGGCTCGAGTCCATGCCGGCCTGCACCTTGAAGACGACGGCGCTGAAGGGGTCGGTCACCGGGCGCTCGTTGCCCTCGATGTCGAGGCGACCGGCCGGCGGCGGAGCGAGCTCGACGAGCACCTCGAGCAGTTGCCGCACCCCGAAGTTCAGCATCGCCGAGGCGAAGATCATCGGCGAGGTCTGGCCGGCGAGGAACAGCTCCTGGTCGTGGTCCTGACCCATCTCGGAGAGCAGTTCGCTCTCCTCGACGGCGGCGGTCCATTCGTCGCCTTCGCGCGCCGCGGCGTCGTCGGCGCTCATGATCTCCTCGGGGGCGATCTTCGCCCCGCCGGCCGTGCGCGTGAAGTGCACATACTCGCCGGTGCGACGGTCGAGCAGACCGCGGAAGTCGCCGGCGATGCCGACCGGGAAGAACAGCGGGGTCGGGGTGAGGCCGATGCGCTCGGTGATCTCGTCGATCAGCTCCAGCGGGGTCTGGCCGGGACGGTCCCACTTGTTGATGACGGTGATCACCGGGATACCGCGGTGGCGACACACCTGGAAGAGCTTCAGGGTCTGCGGTTCGAGGCCCTTGGCGGCGTCGATGAGCATCACCGCCGCATCGACCGCCGTCAGCACGCGGTAGGTGTCCTCGGAGAAGTCGGCGTGACCGGGGGTGTCGACCAGGTTGATCACGCTCGGAATGTTCGCGTCGCTGTGCTCGGCGGCATAGTTGAACTGCAGCGCGGTGGAGCTGACCGAGATGCCACGGGCCTTCTCCATCTCCATCCAGTCGGAGACGGTGGACTTGCGTCCCGCCTTGCCGTGGATCGCACCCGCCTCGCTGATCATGCGCGCATGCAAGGCCAACGCCTCGGTCATCGTCGACTTGCCGGCGTCCGGATGGGAGATGATCGCGAAGGTACGTCGACGCTTGACCTCGGTTGCGACGTCAGAACTCACGAGATTCGAGGCTACTCGGCTGGTCGGGGGCCACCAAACCGAGAGGGTTCAGCAATAGGTACCGGTAAGCGATACCTATTGCTGATTCGATGGGTCAGGCGGCCGCGGCGAGTGCTCGACGGATGCGCGCGACGAACTGGTCGGGTCGCTCGGTCAAGTCTGCCCAGGTGAAGTTGAGGACGGTCCACCCGGCCGCGGTGAGATCGTTGCGCCGTTCACGGTCTCGCTGAAACGCGGCCGCATCTCGGTGGTACGCGAAGCCATCGATCTCGACGATGAGTCGCTGCGAGAGAAACGCGAGATCAGCGACGTAACCGTCGGTCGCGTGGTTCGCCGTCCAGCCGGCGACGTCGTCGGCATGCAGGAGGGAGACCGCGATCCGTTCGGCGGCCGACCGGGCGCCGGGGCCGAGGAGCTCGAGGATGTCGGCCATGGGTCGCTCGTCGGGTGTACCTGTTCGACGCGCGGCGGCCTCGGTCAGCTGCTTCACCGAGACGCGACGGCGAAGCAGGGCGTTGTCGACGACGGTGATGCTGTCCTCGATCGCGGCTTCGAGGAGCGACAGTGGGAGCGAGGTCACGCGGAGGCCAGACCGCACGATCACCTCGGCGTCGTCGAGTGCCCGGTAACGCAAGCGCACACCCTGCAGTTGTCGCGCGTGACTGTTCCGCGGAACGGTGACGGTCATCGTGGCCGGGAGGGCGCCGAGACCCTGCCACCACACCGATGCCGACGCGGACAGCGCAGCTCCCGGGCCGGCTTTCAGTACCGCCAGCCGCGCTCGCGTTCGGAAGGTCAACGGGTGGTCCGCGAGCGTGTAGATCCCTCGCCCGTGAGAGACCCAGCTGCCGGCTTTGATCCGACGCTGCACAGCGGCGCGGGCCAGCCCAGCCGAACGGGCATCGGCGGCCGTGATCACTCCGTCGTGTTCGAGCGCGACTTGACGGAGTCGGGGTGGTACATGCATGGGCCTTGGACGTACCGGACAGCAGATCGGTTCCGCTCCAAGAACAGATCCCCAGAAACAGATTCAGCATTAGGTATCGCCTGGCGATACCTAATGCTGAACGGCGTGCGGAGGTGTCCTACTCGAACGGCACCGGCGGAAGCTTGACGACCTGCGAGGCGTACGAGAGTCCGGCACCGTAGCCGAGGAGGAGGGCGGTCTGGCCCGGCTGCGCCTTGCCGGTGGAGAGGAGGTCTTCCATGGCGAGCGGGATCGAGGCGGCGGAGGTGTTGCCGGTGTACTCGATGTCGTTGGCGACGACGGCGTCCTCGCGCAGCTTGAGGTTCTTGGCGAGCAGCTCGTTGATGCGTGCGTTGGCCTGGTGCGGGACGAAGACGTCGAGTTCCTCGGAGCCGATCTTCGCGGCCTCGAGGGCGCGGACGGCGACCTTGCCCATCTCGAAGGCGGCCCAGCGGAACACCGCGGTGCCCTCCATGCGGAGGTAGGGGCGCTGGACGCGGTCACCGTCGAGGAAGGTCACCCAGTCGAAGTCCTGGCGGATGGCGTTGAACTGCGAGCCGTCCGAACCCCAGACGACCGGTCCGAGTTCCTGTTCCTCGGTCGGGCCGACGACCACGGCGCCGGCGCCGTCGCCGAAGATGAAGCAGTTGGTGCGGTCGGTCATGTCCAGGGCGATCGACAGCTGCTCGGCGCCGATGACCAGCACGTTGGTGGCGCTGCCGCCGCGGATCATGTCCGACGCGAGGGCCATGCCGTAGCCGAAGCCGGCACAGCCGACGGTGACGTCGAAGGCGGGGACGCCGTTGCAGCCGAGTTCGGTGGCGACCTTGGTTGCCCCGGCCGGGGTCAGGAGCAGATGCGTGTTGGTGGCGAGGATGACGGCGTCGATGTCGGAGCCGTGCAGGAGGGCGTTCGCGATCGCCTTGCGTCCGGCGTTGACGGACATCTCCATGACGCTCTCGTCGCGGCGGGCGAAGCGGCGGGTCTTGATGCCGGTACGGGTGTAGATCCACTCGTCGGAGGAGTCGATGTGCTCGCAGATCTCGTCGTTGGTGACCACACGCTCGGGGCGATAGGCGCCGATACCGAGCATGCCGATGTTGTTGATCCCTGAGGTGTCCGCGATGACTGCCATGGTCTTCCTTCCGAATATGTGACCCGCCATACGACGGTACTCACCGGGTCACTTACTGGGAAGTACCACCTCCCCTTCGCACATCGTTACCGGCCGATTCCGATCTCCACCGCCGAAGAGGACCGAATGTGTCCTCATTGCGATGAAAACTGAGGCGCAGATCGGTCGATACCTCACGTCAGCGTCGGAAATCGGCCGCTCGATACGACGATCAGCACACGACGAGGTGCGCGTCCGGCACGACAGGCAGCCAAGTGGGAGAAGGAGAGTCCGCATGATTCATGCGCGCGGTTTGGTCCAGGTGTTCCATACCGGGAAAGGAAAGAAGAAGCGCGAGGTACGAGCCGTCGACGGCGTCGACCTCGACGTGGCCGAGGGGGAGGTGGTCGGCTTCCTCGGGCCCAACGGAGCGGGCAAGACGACCACACTGAGGATGCTGACGACACTGCTGCGGCCCACCGCGGGCACCGCGACGGTCAACGGCTACGACGTCGTCGAAGATCCGGTTTCGGTGCGTCGCAGTATCGGGTACGTGTCCCAGGCCGGTGGCACGTTCAGCCAGGCGCAGGCGGGCGACGAGATCGTCGACCACGGGATGCTGTACGGGTTGTCGAGAGCCGAGGCGACCCGGCGAGGCCAGGCGTTGTTCTCGGAACTGCAGCTCGACGGCCTGTGGGAACGGATGCCCAAGAACATGTCCGGGGGGCAGAAGCGGCGCCTCGACATCGTGATGGGCCTCGTCCACGAACCGTCGCTGGTCTTCCTCGATGAGCCGACGACGGGCCTCGACCCGCAGGCCCGGGCCAACCTGTGGGAGCACATCCGCAGGCTGCGCAGCGAGCGCGGCGCGACGGTGTTCCTCACGACGCACTATCTCGACGAGGCGGACGAACTCTCGGACCGGATCCTCATCATCGACAACGGACGGATCGTCGCCGCCGACACCCCCGACAACCTCAAGGCCCAGGTCTCCGGCGATCTGGTGTCGCTCGAGGTCGCCGACGCGGCGGCGGTCACCACGGCCGCAGAGAAACTCGCGTCGGTCACCGGGGGTGACGGCGACGGAAGGATCGAGGTGGCCGGCCGCCACGTTCGCGGCCGGGTGCCGCGCGCGGGCCGGGCCGTGCCCGGACTGCTCCGTGACCTCGACGCGTCGGGAATCTCGCTCGATTCCATCGAGGTCATCCGCCCGACCCTCGACGATGTCTTCCTCACCCTCACGGGCAGGTCCCTGCGCGACGCGGAGACCGCCGGCGATCCCGTCGGTGACGTGCCCGGGGTCGACCCCGATGCAGTCTCTCCCGCAACCGTTTCCGACGACGCAACCCGCCGCACCGAGCAGGAGGTCGCCCGATGAACAGTTTCGTCCGTGACAGCACCATCGTGTTCCGGCGTCAGATCCGGATGAACCTGCGTAATCCCGCCTGGTCCTGATCGGTGTCATGCAGCCGATCCTGTATCTGCTGTTGTTCGGGCCGTTGCTCAAACCGCTGGTCGCCCAGTTCCCCGGTGGCGCCGACAATCCGTACACCTTCCTGGTGCCGGGTCTGCTCGTGCAGCTGGGACTGTTCGGGGCGCTGTTCGCCGGCTTCAGCCTGATCGGGGAATGGCGCGAGGGGGTCATCGAGGCAGAGCGGGTGACTCCGGCGAGCCGGACCGCACTGCTCACCGGTCGCCTGATGCGCGACATGCTGCAGTTGCTGGTGCAGGCCCTGATCCTGGTCACTCTCGGATTCGCCATGGGCATGCGCGGATCGATGATCGGCGTGATCCTCGGCATCCTCATCACACTGCTCATCGGTGGTGCGTGCGCCGCGGCGTCGAATGCCCTGGCACTGACCACCAAGAGCGAGGACGTGATGGCCCCGCTCATCAACATGGTGATGATGCCGGTGCTGTTGTTGTCGGGAATCCTGCTGCCGATGACGCTCGGACCGGAATGGTTGCAGGGACTGAGCGATTTCATGCCGTTCCGCTGGATCGTCGACGCCGTGCGCGACACTCAGGGAGCAGGGGGACTGTCCCTTCGCAGGCTCCGGGCCTCCTCAGGGAGCAGGGGGACTGTCCCTTCGCAGGCTCCGGGCCTCCTCAGGGAGCAGGGGAACACCGTGCACGCCTACCAGGCGTGCACGGTGTTCTGTGCGCTCTCCAGATCCTGGGAGACGAGCAGTTCGACGGCGTCGCATCCGTTGCGGATCATCAGCTCGACCTCGGCCCGGTCCGCGGACGGGAACGGCTTCAGCACGAAGTCGGCGGGGTCCTGCCGGCCGGGTGGACGGCCGATGCCCATGCGTACGCGCAGGTAGTCGCGGGTGCCCATCACCTGGCTGATCGAACGCAGCCCGTTGTGGCCGCCTTCGCCACCGCCGCGTTTGAGACGCACCGCGCCGAAATCGATGTCGAGTTCGTCATGCACGACGATGAGGTCGGCCGGCGTGACCGAATAGAACTTGGCCAGCGGACCGATCTGCCGGCCGGACTCGTTCATGTAGACGCGTGACTTGGCCACGAGAACAGACTGGCCGCCGAGGCGTACCTCGGCGACCTCAGCACCGGACTTCTTGTGAACCTTCCAGCGCTCGCCTGCCGAGTCGACGAGGGCGTCGGCGACCATCGCGCCGACGTTGTGCCTCGTCTTCTCGTACTTGGACCCGGGATTACCGAGTCCGACAATCAATTTCACCACTGGGGCAGTTTCACCACTCGAGTCGAGCAGTCTCGGGGTCGGATTACTCCGACTCCGCGGGAGCCTCGGCAGCAGCCTCTTCCTCGGCACCTTCGGTGGCCTCGGACTCGGTGGCGACGGCCTGGGCCTCGTTCACGGCGACGATCAGGGTCTCCGGATCGGCGGTCAGGGTGACGCCCTCCGGCAGGTCCAGATCGGAGGCGTGGATCGAGGTGCCTGCCTCGGCATCCTCGACGTTGACGACGATCTGCTCGGGGATCGACAGGGCGTCGGCCTCGACCTCGACGACGCTGGCGTCCTGGACGACCAGGGTGCCCGGCGCCGCGTCACCCTCGACGACGATGGCGACCTCGACGGTCACCTTCTCACCGCGGCGAACGATGAGCAGGTCGGCGTGCTCGATGTAGTTGCGGATCGGGTGAACGTCGACCTGCTTGGTGAGCGCGAGCTGGCTGGAGCCCTCGATGTCGAGATCGATGATGGCGTTGAGGCCGTTGTTACGCAGGATCGCGGCGAAGTCGCGGGCCGGGAGGTGCAGGTGCTGCGGGTCGGTGCCGTGGCCGTAGAGCACGGCGGGAACCTTGCCCTCACGACGAGCGCGACGAGCGGCGCCCTTGCCCTTTTCGGTGCGGGTGCTGACGGACAGCTTGGAGGCCTGAGTTGCCATGATGATCTCCTCTGATCAGTGGTTGCGGTCGTTCGTCCGTCGCGACGAGCAACGGGCACGGATTCCGACCGCGGACACCCACCGGGCCGCATGCGGGCACCCGAGGAGACTGCGATGGTCGCGCCGATCACGGTGACTGGATCACCCTCGCCGAGACAACGTCGGTCAGGATAGTCGATGACCTGCCGGGATGTCACATCACGGCGCCTCGGCGGCCGGTGGCAGGGCATACTTGGCTGCCATGACCTCACAAACCCCGATCGAGATCGTGACGGCATTCCTCGACGCGTTCGTCCGTAACGACACCGCAGGTGCGCTGGCGTGCGTCGACGACGACATCGCCTACACCAACGTGTCGCTGCCGACCATCCACGGCAAGCGGAAGGTCGCCGGGGTGCTGGGCGGCGTCGCGAAGAGATCGTGGATCGGCTTCAACTACCGCATGGTCAACGTGAGCTCCGACGATGCGGGTGTCGTGCTCACCGAGCGTGTCGACGAGCTGCGTTTCGGGCGGCTGCATCTGCAGTTCTGGGTGTGCGGCCGCTTCGAGATCCGCGAAGGCCGGATCGCGGTGTGGCGCGACTACTTCGACTACTTCGACATGACGAAGGGGCTGGTGCGAGGCGTTGCCGCGCTCGCCCTGCCCGCGGTGCAGAAGCCGTTACCCGCGCCGAACCGGGACTACCTGGCCAGCGGGCTGTAGAAGACCAGGCCGTTGCCCTGGTTGTCGTACACCACGGCACGGCGTTCGTGCGCGTCGTCGTAGGGGCCCTTCACGATGGCGCCGCCGCCGGCCTCGATCGCCTTCGCGGCGGCGTCGACGTCGGCGGTCTTGATTCCGACGACGACCTTGCCCGGGATGGGGTGGTCGACGGAGGTGGCGAGGGCGAGCGTGACCGCGCCGGCGTCGAGTGCGGCGAAGTGGGCGCCGTCGCGGAACTTCAGCGACATGCCCAGGGTCTCGGTGTAGAAGGTGATCGACTCGTCCAGGTTCTCGGTGGACAGGATGATCATCTTTGCTTCGTGGTCGCTCACGGCACCTCCAAAGGGAGAGGGATCAACGGTCGACGGCCGGCGTCGTGAGCCACGCTACTCGCGATCGAGGGTGCCTGGAACAGCTGAATCGCGTTCTGGCACAAAGATGTACGAATCGCTGACCAAAGTCCCGATCCGTTCGGGACCGACGCCCCTTCAGAGAATCTCGTCGAGCTTCTCGATCGGCCGGGGGATGCGGGTTCCCTTGTCGGTCACGACGATCGGCCGCTCGACGAGGATGGGGTGTTCGACCATCGCGTCGAGGATCTGATCATCGGTGGCCGACGCGAGGTCGAGCTCTTTGTAGAGAGTCTCGCGTTTGCGTACGGCCTGCGCGGGGGTGACCCCGGCGTCGGCGAACAGCGCTACGAGCTGTTCGCGCGTGTAGGGCTCGTCGAGGTACTTGACGACAGCCGGCTCGATGCCGGCGTCGCGGAGGGCCTGCAGCGCTTTGCGCGAGGTCGAGCACTTCGGGTTGTGATAGATCGTCGCGTCCACGAAATACACCGTACCCAGCCGAAAGCGGCCCGGGCTCCAGAGGGGGAGAACCCGGACCGCTCGCGAACCCGTTCTGCGGGCGTGCTCGCTACTCGGGATCGAGTGCGAAGTCATACTGCACGACGTTCCGTCCGTCCGCATCGGGTTTCGGGTCGAGGAGCAGCTCCGGCTTGGTCGCCGAGGCGACGTCGCTGTCGAGCCAGTCACCACCCGCGAAGTACAGCTGGGTGACGATCGGATGCCGCCCCTTGGCCGACACCCGCAGATGCAGATGAGCCGGACGCCACGGGTGCCATCCGGCGGCCTCGATGAACTTGCCGGTCGGTCCGTCGGTCGGGATCTGATACGGCGCGGGCTGGATCGTGGTGATCTCGTAGCGACCGTGACCATCGGTCACGACCGTGCCGCGCAGGTTCCAGTCCGGGATATGCGGTGCGAATCCCGAGTAGTAGCCCTCGGCGTCGGCGTGCCAGATCTCGATCGTGGCACCCGCCATCGGGTTGCCGTCGAGGTCGGTGACCTGACCGTGCATCACCAGCGGTGTCTCGCGGGCGTCACTGCTGCGCATCGGAAGGGTGCAACGGGCGGGCAACAGCGGGGAATCGGGGAGGTAGTAGGGGCCTTCGATACTTCCCTTGGTGCCCTTGAACTTCCGCGAGTTGACTTCTTCGATGTCGTGTTCGACGAACACGTCGAGCAGAAGCGGCCACTCACCGCCCTCGCCGACGTCGATGAGCCACTGCTTGAGGACCCGGTACTCGTCGTAGGTGATCTCGTATTTGTCGATCAGTGCGCTGAAACCGGCGAAGGCCTCGGATGCGATGGCCGACAGACGTTCCGGTGAGGTGTCGGCGGTGAACCGATGGCCCGCGAAGGCCGCGGTCGCGGCGCTTCCGGAGCCGGCCGCGGTCGGTGATTCGACGGCGGCCGGGTTGTCGACGGCAGTCGGCCGTTCGATGGTGGTCATGATGTCTCCTCGTTTGTATGGGCTGTGCGAGAGGGAGGTTCAGCGGTTGGCGAAGTAGCTGACGTCGTCGTTGCCGATGAGGTCTGGCACGGTCCAGCCGTCGAGGTCGTACTCGGACATGCACTGCTCGGCGAGACCCTTCATCTCCCCGACGGTGCCGCGTGCGTCGGCGAACATGAGGAGTTCGGCCTTGACGCCCTCGTGGTTCCCGGCGTAGTTGCGCTCGTAGAGCTCGTGGCGGCCGCCGAACTCGCTGCCGATCGAATCCCACAGCGCCTTCATGACCTTCACGCGATCGACGGCGAGGATGCCGTCGGAGCCGCGGACGTACTTGTCGAGGTACGGGCGGACGTCGGGGCTCTTGAAGTCCGCCGAGCTCGACGGCAGGTAGATCAGACCGGAGGCGACGTCCTGCTCGATGATCTCCTTCACGCGGGGATAACCCTGCTGGGCGAACATGCGGTAGGTCAGGCCGTACTCGAGCTTCGGGATGACGGTGTCACCGATCCACGGCTCGGGGTTGTTGACCATGGCATCGCTCAACGACCAGAACAGGTTTCGCCATCCGATGACCTCACCGACGCGGGTCTGCACGCCGCGGAACCCGCCGGCGCCGGTGCAGTCGAGGGCCTTGAGGAGCAGGCCGGCGATGAAGTCGAGCTTGACCGCGAGACGGGTGCAACCCTGGAGGGTGAAGCGAGGCAGGAAGCCGGACTGCGGGAAGAAGGCGTTGATCTTGTCGACGTCGCCGTACATGAAGACGTTCTCCCACGGGACGAGCACCTTGTCGAAGACGAAGATGGTGTCGTTCTCGTCCATCCGGCTCGACAGCGGGTAGTCGAACGGGGTGCCCATGACCGCGGCCTGCTGGGTATAGGAGGAGCGGCAGATCAGCTTCACCCCCGGGGCGTCCATCGGGACGGTGCAGATCAGGGCGAACTGCTTCTTCTTGATCGGCAGACCGTAATGGGAGATGAAGTTGTAGTTGGTGATGGCCGAACCGGTCGCGACGACCTTGGCGCCGGAGACGATGAGGCCGGCGTCGGTCTCCTTCTCCACCTTCATGAACACGTCACCGACCTCGTCCGGCGGGAGCTGGCGGTCGACCGGCGGGTTGATGATGGCGTGGTTCCAGTACAGGACCTTCTCCTGCGACTCCTTGTACCAGCGCTCGGCGTTGGCCTGGAACGGCGCGTACAGCTCGGAGTTGGCGTGCAGGGTGCCGAGGAAGCTGGCCTTGTAGTCGGGGCTGCGGCCCATCCAGCCGTAGGTCATCCGCGCCCAGGTGGCGATGGCGTCGCGGTCGGCGCGCAGGTCGTCGGCCGATTTCGGTGCGCGGAAGAACGGCATGGTCACGCCGCCGTTGCCGGTGTCGGTGGGTGCGGTGACCTTGTCCTTGGTCGCCGGGTCGTGCATGGCGTCGTAGAGGCGCGCGGTCATCCGGATCGGGTTGCGGAAGGCCTCGTGGGTCGTCACGTCCTTCACCCGCTCGCCGTTGAGCCAGATCTCGCGGTCGTCACGCAGTGACTCGATGTACTCGTCGCCGGTCATGGGCCTAGTGGCGAAGTTCTCGGTGCGGTTGGCCTCGGAGTCGGCGGCGACGTTCACCTTCGACCGGTCCACGTTGTTGGTCGTCTCGGTGTCGAGGGCGATGTCGGTTGCGGTCATGATGGTCCTCACTTGTGTTGTGTGACGGTCGATGTCGTTGACAGCCGGGATGGGGTGGGGTCAGGCGGGTGCGCCGACCGGCACGCAGGTCGGGTGGAAGCGGGCGGTCGCGTCGAACCACCGGCTGTGCGGGTCGTCGAGACTGCCGCAGTAGGCGGCCGCCCCGGAGGTGTCGCCGAGCTCGTGGAACTTGCTGCGGTAGAAGAGAAGCGGTTCGGCCTCGGTGTCCACGCGGGCGTCGACGATCTCGCCGATGTAGATGATGTGGTCGCCCCCGTCGTAGGACGCCCAGGGCGAGCAGATCAAGGTGGCGGCCGTGCCGGCGAGGGCGGGAACCAGCCACTGGTTGTTCCATTCGGGACCGGGGTCCTGCGGCTTGCCGGCGAAGTGCATGGCGGTGTCGAGCTGATCCGATTTCAGGATGTTCACCGCGAACGGGGCGTCGTCGAGGAAGCCGCACGCCTTGGACTTGCGGGTGAGAGTCACCTGGCACAGGCGGGGTTCGATCGAGATCGGGGTGAACGCGGTGACCGTCGCGCCGTGCGGCGTGCCCTCGTCGTTCGCGCAGGTGATGACGGTGACGCCAGTGGCGAACTGGCCGAAGATGTTGCGCATCGTGCGTTGGTCCATGGGGATCGGCTCCTTCGTGCTCGAACAGTGTCTGGTCTGGCGGTGCGACCCAACGTATGACCGCGATCACATCCCGTCGATCCGCATTGCGAAGGGTCGATCCGATGTGCGCAACCGTGCGATCTGGATCGCTTCTGATCGCGGGAAGTGATGGCAGTCACAGTTACGCTGGACCGTGTGAGGGCAGAGCCGCCCCTTTCGGGGGCACACCGCGCGGGGGTGCCGGCGTCGCAGGAAGCGCCTACGCCGCGTCGCGTCGTGGGTTCGGGTATCGCGGACTGGGACGAGGTCCACGAGGTCGTCGCGGATGCCTATTTCCCCCATGAGTTGCGGCCGCTGTCCCGCGACGACGCCTCCCGCTATCGCCTGGAGTCGACGCCGATCGCTGCGACGGTGCTCGCGCGGATCGGTTTCGGTGCGGATGTGTCGATCGACACCGACCATCCGGGGGCCTGGGCCATCAACATCCCGCTGTCCGGCAGCATCGCGTCGGTCACCGATGGTCGGGAGATCGTCTCCGAACCAGGTCAGGCGACACTGAACCCGCCAGACACCCCGACGGTCATCACCAACTGGAGCAAGAGCTGCGAGATCATCGGCTTCAAGGTCGAGCGCGACTACCTGCAGCGTGAGATCGACCGGATCGCCGGCCGCCCCGGCAGGTCACTGACCCGCCAGCTCGATCTGCGCACCGGCGCCGGCGCGGAATGGCTCGGGCTGCTGAGGTCGGCGCGTCAGCAGGTCGCGCAGTGCGAGGGCATCCTGTTGCGCAACCCGCGGATGGCCGAACAGTTGGGCGGCATGCTCACCACCGCCCTGGTGCTGGCGGCGCTACCCGACACCGACGAACCGATGGCCGGTACCCGTCCTCCGTATGGTCAAGCGCGTCATCGACGCCATCCACGCCGACCCGGCCCGGCCCTGGACCGTGGGTGAGCTGGCGGAGATCGGGACGGTCAGCGCGCGGCGCCTGCAGCAGAGCTTCCGCGAATGCGTTGGGATGAGTCCCATGGAGTACGTGCTCGACGTCCGGCTCGAGTGCATCCACAACGACCTGATGACCTGCGGCGGAACCTCGACCGTCACCGACATCGCGACCCGTTGGGGCGTCATGCACACCGGCCGGTTCGCCGCCGCCTACCGGCGCAAGTACGGGGTCGCGCCGTCGGAGACCCGGCGGATGACCGGCACTTAGCCGCAGGATGATCTGGTGGCGAGGGTGACCTCGCGCACGCCGGGCACGGTGCGGACCAGGGCGATGGCGATACGGCGTTCGGACTCACCGACGGCGGTGCCGGTGACGGTGACCGCGCCGTCGCGGGCGAGCGCGAACCAGCGCCGCGGACCGAAGTAGTCGTCGAGGCGGACCTGAGCGGCGGCGGAGATGGTCTCGTCGGGGCGCAGCATCAGCCGCAGCGCGTCCCCTCGGCTGAACATGCCCTGCACCTGGCCTTCTGCGTCGAGGACCGGCAGCGAGCGCACCCCGTGACCCAACAGCATCCGCACCACCTCGGTGAGGTCCTGATGGCCGGCCACTGCCACGGGAGGGGTGCTCATCACCTCGGACACGGTCACATCGGGTCCCGATTCGCCGGCACGTAGCACGTCACCGCTGGTGAGGACCCCGGCCAGCCGCTGCTGATGATCGAGCACCGGCAACGCCGCAAATCCGCGTTCGGTCAGCGTCACCGCCGCCCTGCGTACCGGGGTGTCGGTGGAGACCGTGACCACCGGGCGAACCATCACATCGTGTACGCGCATCGAACTTCTCCTCGACTTTTCTGGGTCGGTCGTCGGCGCCGTGCCGACAGCAGAAAAATAACTGGCGAAAAAATATTCGTCAATATTGACATGCGAACTGTAGTTCAGGAATCATTCGGGGGGAACGTACGTACTCGTGGTTCAGGTGTCGCAGGGCGACCTCGACTCAGATTCCGCGGGAAATCCTGCTCGGCAGCGTTGCCACGGCCACCGTGCACGAGCGAAGAGAAAGGACCAATCATGTCGGTTCCGTGGTGGATGTGGCCGGTGGTGCTGGCCGTCATCGTGGTCATGCTGGCGGTGGACCTGTTTGCCCACCGCAAAGCCCACGTCGTAGGCGTGCGCGAGGCCGCGGCATGGTCGGCGGTATGGGTCTCCCTCGCAGTCGGCTTCGGCGGGCTGATCTGGTGGGGCTGGGGCTCGGAGTTCGCCGCCCAGTACTTCGCCGGCTACGTCATCGAGAAATCCCTCGCGGTGGACAACGTGTTCGTCTTCGCGGTCATCTTTTCCTACTTCGCCGTGCCCCGGGAATACCAGCACCGGGTGCTGTTCTACGGCGTGCTCGGCGCGCTGGTCTTCCGGGGCATCTTCATCGCCGCCGGTTCCATTCTCATCGCCGGCTTTGCCTGGATCCTGTATGTGTTCGGGGGTGTCAGATGGTCTGTGTAAGTCCAAGTGCTCATCAGTGAGAGGAAGATCTATGAGCATGGCCTTAGACGACAAGCAGCACGACAACGGCGACCGGCAGTTGCCTGAGCTGGCCGAGCCGCGTTCGACTGCGGAGGTGGCCGAAGCGCTGCAGGCCTCGGGCATGGTCGATGAGCTGTTGGCCCAGATCGATACCGGCCAGGTCCAGATCACTGGCGACGGCGGCCTGATCCCGGGTCTGATCAAACTCGCCCTCGAACGCGGTCTCAAGGCCGAACTGACCGATCACCTCGGCTATGAGAAGGGCGACCCGGCCGGGAGGGAGTTGCCGAACTCGCGGAACGGGTCGAGCGCGAAAACGGTGCAGTCCGAGGCCGGGCCGGTCGAGCTGAACGTCCCTCGTGACCGTGCCGGCACCTTCACCCCACGTCTGGTGCCGAAGGGCTCCCGCCGGCTCGGGGGGCTCGATGACATGATCATCTCGCTCTATGCCGGCGGCATGACGTTACGCGACATCCAGCATCATCTGGCCTCGACGATCGGCACCGATCTGTCCCACGAAACGATCTCCAAGATCTGCGACGAGGTCCTCGATGCGGTCGATGAATGGCAGAACCGGCCGCTGGAAGCGTTGTATCCCGTCATCTACCTCGACGCCCTGGTGGTGAAAGTCAAAGACGGCGCACACGTCCGAAACAGACACGCCCACATCGCTATTGGCGTGGACATGACCGGCGTCAAACATGTGCTGGGAATCTGGATTCAGGCCGAGGAAGGCGCGAAGTTCTGGGCCGGGGTATGTGCGAATCTGGCCAACCGCGGCGTGCGTGACGTGCTCATCGTGTGCTGCGACGGACTGACTGGATTCCCCGAGGCAATCGAGGCGACCTGGCCACTGGCCACAGTCCAGACCTGCGTGGTGCATCTGATCCGCAACTCAATGCGATTCGTGAACTACAAGGACCGCAAAGACGTCGCCCGGGCGATCAAACCGATCTACACCGCCCCCGACGCCGATACTGCCCGCCACGAATGGGAGGCCTTCCGTGACTCGGAACTGGGCGTCAAATACCCGAGTGCGGCAATGGCTTTCGACCGTGCCTGGGACCGGTTCCTTCCGTTCTTGGCGTTTCCTCCCGAGCTCCGCAAGGTCATCTACACCACCAACTCGATCGAGTCGCTGAACTACCAGCTCCGCAAGGTGATCAAGAACCGCGGCCACTTCCCCAACGACGTCGCAGTCCGCAAACTCCTGTGGCTGGCCATCTGCGACATCGAGGACAAACGCGCCCGGCAACGAGAGAAGGAACGCGGCAAGCCCGCCGCCACCCGCAAAGCCCCCGGACGACTCGTCGAGGGGCAAGTCGTGACGAACTGGAAACAGGCCCTCGGGCAACTCGCCCTGGCCTACCCCGACCGCATCGAACCCCACCTCAACTAGTCCCCCACAGCAACCACACGAAACCCAGGAGTCACGTTCTTACACAGACATCTTGACAAGCTCGTGTGTTCGGCGCCTTCCTCGTCGCCAGCGGCATCAAAATGGCCCGGCACCGCGACGAGACCATCGACCCCGACAGCTCCCTGGTTCTCCGCGGATTCCGACGCCTCGTCCCGGTCACCGACGGCTACCGAGGCCAGAAGTTCTGGGTCAGAGAACACGGCCGCGTCCTGGCCACCCCGCTGCTGGCGGTGTTGGTACTGGTGGAGACCACCGACATCGTGTTCGCCGTGGACTCCATCCCTGCCATCTTCGCTGTCACCAGCGAACCATTCCTCGTGTTCACCTCAAACGCTTTCGCCATCCTCGGTTTGCGCGCGATGTACTTCATGCTCGCCGACCTGATGCATCGCTTCATCTATCTCAAACTCGGCCTGGCCGTGGTGCTGGTCTGGGTCGGCATCAAGATGCTGCTTCTCGAGATCTACAAGATTCCCACCACGTTCTCGCTGGCCGTGGTCATCGCCATCCTCGCTGTCGCCGTCACCGCCAGCTGGGTGCGCACTCGCGCCTCCGCGGCCGCCGCCGACGACCCCGGTCACACCGTCGACGCCGCTACGTGCACCGCCTCGACGGCGACCGGCAACATCGACCGTCAGGAGATCCCCGACACGCCCGCCACCACTGACCGGGCCCGGTGAGCCGGACCTGGCAAGCACACAAGCCACCCTCCGGATCGTCAGCTGCGTCGTGCCCCGCGCCACGCAGCTGACGGCTGTCCGGTGCCACCCACAACGTACGAAGCTGGATACCGGAAATGACCATGGTCTATCGTGCGAATATGCCCACCCCCGACGCCACGACACCTCGGCGGACCCCCACAACGCGGAACTGGACGTTTTTGACCAACCACGCCCACGTGCTGCTGTGCCTGTCCCGCGACGGCGACCTCACCATGCGTGAACTCGCCACTGCCGTCGGCATCACCGAACGTGCCGTACAGGTCGTGGTCGCCGACCTCGTCGCCGACGGCTACCTCACCCGCGAGAAGAACGGTCGCCGCAACACCTACACCGTCCACGGCCACGGCCGCCTGCGCCACCCGCTGGAATCCGCCCACACCGTCGACGAACTCATCACCGCCCTCCGCTGACCGACGAAAACGCCGCGCCCGGATGTTCGTGAGAACATCCGGGCGCGGCGTTGAGAGGGACTGAAAAGACTAGGCGATGCCGTCGAAGAGGCTTGTGACCGAACCGTTTTCGAAGACCTCGCGGATCGTCTGTGCGAGCAGCGGGGCGATCGACAGGACGGTGAGGTTCTCGAAGCGCTTGTCGTCCGGGATGGGCAGCGTGTCGGTCGCGATGACCTCCTTGGCGCCGCATCCGGCCAGGCGCTCGGCAGCGGGATCGGAGAAGACGCCGTGGGTGGTGGCGATGATGACGTCGCCTGCACCGGCGTCCTTGAGGACGCGGACCGCCCCGGCGATGGTGCCGCCGGTGTCGATCATGTCGTCGATCAGGACGCAGGTGCGTCCCTCGACCTCACCGACCACGCGGTTGGACTTGACCTGGTTGGGGACCAACGGGTCCCGGGTCTTGTGGATGAACGCCAGGGGAGCGCCGTTGAGGGCGTCGGCCCACTTCTCGGCGACGCGCACACGACCGGAGTCCGGCGACACGACGGTGATGTTGTCGGTCCCGTAGTTGTCGCAGACGTAGCCGGCGAGCTGGCCGAGGGCGTGCATGTGGTCGACCGGGCCGTCGAAGAATCCCTGGATCTGGTCGGTGTGCAGGTCGACGGTGATGATGCGGTCGGCACCCGCGGTCTTGAGCAGATCGGCGATCAGGCGGGCCGAGATGGGCTCGCGTCCGCGGTGCTTCTTGTCCTGGCGGGCGTAGGGGTAGAACGGCAGGATCACGCTGATGCGCTTGGCCGAACCGCGCTTGAGCGCGTCGATCATGATCAGCGCTTCCATGACCCACTGGTTCAGGGGGTAGGGGCAGCTCTGCAGCACGAAGGCGTCCGAGCCGCGCACGGACTCCTCGAAACGGACGAACAGCTCGCCGTTGGCGAAGTCGCGTGCAGTCTGTGGGGTCACCTTGATGCCCAGTTCGGTGGCGACTGCTTCAGCCAGTTCGGGATGGGCACGACCAGAGAACAGCATCAGGTTCTTCTGGTTGTCGGTGGTCCAGGTCATGAAAACTCTTCTGTCCGTTTCGATGTCGATCTTCTGGGCTGCCTGCCGCGTACGGCAGACCGTGGTCGGGACCGCCTCAGGCGGACCCGAGGTCCTTGTCGTGCGCCTCGATGGCCGCGCGCGCCGCCGCGGTGTCGGGCCGCTTGGTGACGACCCAGTCCTCGATGACACGCTGTGCTCCCGCCGAGACCGCGAGGGCTCCCGGCGGTACATTTTGCCGCACGACGGTTCCGGCGCCGGTGTATGCCCCGTCGCCGATGGTCACCGGGGCGACGAACATGTTGTCCGAACCGGTGCGGCAGTGGTCGCCGATCACGGTGCGGTGCTTGTTCACGCCGTCGTAGTTGACGAAGACGCTCGACGCCCCGATGTTGGAGTGTTCGCCGATGGTCGCGTCGCCGACATAGGTGAGGTGCGGGACCTTCGAGCCGTCGCCGATCGTGGCGTTCTTCGTCTCGACGAAGGTGCCGATCTTGCCCGCGACGCCGAGCACGGTGCCCGGTCGCAGGTAGGCGAACGGACCGACGGAGGCGTCGCCGCCGATGACGGCGTCGCTGCCATGGGTGCGGATGACGTGCGCGCCTTCGCCGACCGTCACGTCGGTCAGTGTGGTGTCGGGCCCGACGACCGCGTCGGCGGCGATGTGGGTGCGGCCGTACAGCTGTGTGCCGGGTTCGATCCGCGCATCCGCCTCGATCGTCACGTCGACGTCGATCCAGGTGGTCGCCGGGTCGACGACGGTGACACCGTCGATCTGGTGGCGGCGGACGATGCGGCGGTTGAGCTCGGCCCCGAGGTCGGCGAGCTGGGCGCGGTCGTTGCAGCCGGCGACGAGGACGGGATCGGCGACGGTGAAACCGCGGACCGCCTGACCGGCGTCGCGGGCGATCTCCACGATGTCGGTGAGGTAGAACTCGCCCTGGACGTTGTCGGTGGACAGCTTCGAGAGCGCGTCCCGCAGCGCGGCGGCATCGACCGCGTAGACACCCGCGTTGACCTCGGTGATCGCGCGCTGCTCGGCGGTCGCGTCCTTGTGCTCGACGATCGCGCGGACCGAGTCGTCGTCGGCGCGAATGATGCGTCCGTAACCGGTCGGGTCGTCGGCGATGAAGCTGGTCAGTGTGACCGCGGCACCGCCGTCGGCGGTGTGGGTGGCGATGAGACCGCGCAGGGTGTCAGCGTCGAGGAGCGGGACGTCGGCGGCGGTGACGACGACCGTGCCGTCGAAGTCGGCGGGAAGACCGGTCAAACCGACGCGGGCGGCGTCGCCGGTGCCGCGCGGCAGGTCCTGCTCGGCGATCGCGATCTCACGACCCAGTTGGCCGGCGAGGTCGGCGACGGCGGCGGAGACCCGTTCCCGTTCATGGCTGACCACCACGACGAGATGATCGGGGTCGAGGTCCGATGTGCCGTGCAGGGCGTGGCCGAGGAGGGATCGGCCGCCGATCGTGTGGAGGATTTTGGGGGTCTTGGACTTCATGCGGGTACCGGCACCCGCGGCCAGCACGATCACGGCCACAGATGACGACGTTCCCGACATCGAATGCCCACCCTCTTCCTTCATCGGTGTTCACGTCGGGTGCGATCCTACGCACCGGTAGAACCGTGCAATAACGCGCCGCACCGATTTTCGGTGGATACGGGCTCCGACGTGATGCACCACACGTCCTCCGACCGCACCTGATAGAACACAAGGGACCGTCTCACCCGAGCGATCGACCGGCGCCCCCGGCGCTCGGTGTCGATGCGCAGGCGGGGAGCGGACGACATACGTGCGCCGGGCGTCCCGGTGCGCACACCGACCAACGGAGGTATGAATGAGCACGCAGAAGACCGCGATCGTCACCGGCGCGGCACGGGGCATCGGTGCTGCCGTGGCCAAGCGACTCGCCGACGACGGCCTGGCCGTCGCCGTCCTGGACCTCGACGCCGATGCCTGCGCCGACACCGTGAAGGCCATCACCGACAAGGGCGGCAAGGCGCTGGCCGTCGGCGCGAACGTCGCCGACGAGGCGTCGGTGCAGGCCGCCGTCGAGAAGGTCGCGAATGAGCTCGGTGCGCCGACCGTCGTCGTCAACAACGCCGGCATCACCCGCGACAACCTGCTGTTCAAGATGACCGTCGACGACTGGGACGCGGTCATGGCCGTCCACCTGCGCGGTGCTTTCAACGTCACCAAGGCCGCGCAGAAGTACATGGTCGACGCCGGCTGGGGCCGTGTCGTGAACCTGTCGAGCACCTCGGCTCTCGGCAACCGCGGTCAGGTCAACTACTCGGCCGCCAAGGCCGGCATGCAGGGCTTCACCAAGACCCTGGCCATCGAGCTCGGCAAGTTCGGCGTCACCGCCAACGCCATCGCCCCCGGTTTCATCGAGACCGAGATGACCGCCGCCACCGCCGAGCGCATCGGTGTCCCGTTCGAGGACTTCAAGAAGGCCTCGGCCGCCCAGATCCCGGTGAACCGCGTCGGCGTCCCCGAGGACATCGCCCACACCGCGTCGTTCTTCATCAGCGAGGGTGCGGGCTTCGTCTCGGGTCAGGTCGTCTACGTCGCCGGCGGCCCGAAGGACTGACTCGACTGACAGACTTCGTCTCGACTCCTGGACTTCGATCGAAGTCCAGGAGTCGAGACGAAGTCGACCGGTGGCGTCACGTCGTCGCCGGAGCGCTGTGGCACAATCGTCAGCGCAGTATTCCCCCATGGTGTAATCGGCAACACTTCTGATTTTGGTTCAGGCATTCCAGGTTCGAGTCCTGGTGGGGGAGCAACGGTAAACTCGCTGGTAGCAGCCGGTTTCAGCGGCTCCGACATCCGCACGCGCTCAGCGCGTTCTGCCTCATCCCTCTTGTTGCCGTGGCGTGCTGTGCCGCGTTGGCCGGCACGAATAAGACCCTCCTGGGATAGCCCAGGACGGTCGGTTGCCTGACGCGATGCCGCGTGGAAAAACGTGGGGAGGAATACCGCCTATGCCTGAGGGGCAGAAACCGCCATGTTTCGGTGGCGGAGCTACCCCATGTTTCGGTGGTGGAGCGAAATCTGCCGTTCCTCAGAGCGGCAGCCAGGACGGCCACCAGTCGGGCTTGCCTCCGTTACACCAGATCTCGGTCATGGTGTCGGGGTCGTAGTTCCACGCGACCGCTCCCCAGACGACCAGGCACGCCGCCACGAGTGCGACGGCGGGTGCGAGATAGGAGACCGGGGTTCGGGCAAGCATCGTCAGGATGTAACCGGCGCTCGACGCCGCGAGTGCGACCACTGCGGTCGCCGGGATGACGAAGAACCACACATATGGGCCGTCGGCCGGGCCGGGGCCGGTCTGGGGTTCGCAAGCGGCGTACAGCCGGCCCTGGATCCACACCGCCGCGAAAGCTGCGGCGACGCTCAGCGCGAGACACCAGACGGGGCCGAGCCGCCGGAGCCACGTCACGGGGTGCCGTACTTCAGGTTGATGTCGGGTGTGGTGTCCGGGGCGACGGACTTCTCCCGTGCCATCTGGTCGATCATCTCGGTGACCCCGGTCGCGAACTCGTCCTCGGTCATGTCGTCGCCGTACCGTTCCCACATCTCGACACCCCAGGATGTGGCGATGTCGTCGCCGCGGCTCGTGCCGCCGACCCCGGGGACCGGGAGATTCTGCGCGTCTAGGAGCGTCTGCCCGTCGAAGCCGGCTGCGCGTCCGACGTAGCCGTAGTGCATGTTCGACCACATGTCGTAGTAGACGGATCGGCCGGTCCCGGGCTCCTCGAAGTTGAGGTCGCCGTCGTAATCGCCCTCGGCGACACCCCATTCCTTGCGGATGAACGGCTTGTGGTCCCAGGGTCTGCCCGTGGCGACGCGTTCGAACCAGGACGCGAAGGCCGTGTTGCGGGCATCGGTGCCGCAGCCGAAGTCGGCGAACCAGTGCCACCAGTGCTTCGGGTTCGCGGCCAGTTCTGCCATGCCGTCGGCATAGTCGTTGTTGCGCTTCATCGCCGCGACCCGGTCGGAGTGGGCGTTGCGCATGAACTCCTCGTACATCCAGCGCAGGATCTCGTTGAAGCGTCGCTCGCTCGGGTTGGTGGTGCTGTTCGCGATGCCTTCGAACTCGATCTTCATCGATCCGCGGATATCCGAGAGTGACTGTTGCACTTGACGGTCGGCGGTTGCTGGGTTCCGAGGTCACAGAGACCGCGGGCGATTGCCTGCAAGGGCTCCGGGTAGAAGGATTCCAGCTGACCTCGGGTCGGAGTCAACGGGCCGGAGCCTTCCAGTCGCCGGTGGCTCGCTCGTATGCGTCCGCGAGGCCGACGGCCGCGTCGTCATCGGAGTGCGCGAACTGGATGGCCACGGCGTTCATCGCCTTGCTCACCTCGTGCAGACGTTCGGTGACGGCAGCGCACATCGTGGTATGCACGTCCCTCGCGATCCCGGTTGCCTCGACGACCGACGCCAGCGAACCCTGCTGACCGATCCCGAAGGGCAGTAGCTGCGTCAATGGAACCCCCGTCACCGACAGCGAACCGGACTCCTGCGACAGCCCCTCGAGGGTGCTCGACAACCCGTGCAGGATGTCGAGATCTGCCTTCATCGTCATGTTTCCCCCTGGTCGCTCGTGAGACCGCGCCCAACATGTGCCCGGTCCTGCAGCACCGGCGCGACTTCGTCGAAGAAGCGGTCGAGTCCGCCGGGCACGATGTCGTCGTCGACGGACTACGGACCCTGGCCCGGGTCACCGTGGCCGACGAACTCGTCATCACCAGCGTCACCCACGACTTCGACCATCGCCTGCAATCGCACGAACTTCGCCGCCGCAGCCGCACTGCATCCCGAGGCGCCGCGGACCCCGATGCCGTTGGAACGCAGGGTTTCCTACGGCGGTACTGAGCCCTCGCCGTTGTTGTCGGCGGGTTAGGTGTTCGGGTCGCCAGCCCTTCGAGGCTCGTCGCTTGCGCTCCTCGCACCTCAGGGCGCAGGGGTTCGTAGCGCCTGAAAGGAGCGAAGGGGCCTCGCACCTCGGGGAGAGGGGTCGCACCGCTGGGAGCAGGGGGTTCCCCGCACCTCAGGGGGCGGGGGTGTTCTAGGTGTACTGACCCGCCAGGTTGGGTACGCGGTCGGCGGGTGAGTCGCCTCTGAGTGCGGTGTGGCCGCGTTCGTGATTGTAGATGCGCAGGAACTCGTCGAAGGCGGCCACGCGTTCGGTCTCGCTGTTGTAGGGGCGGGCGTAGGCCCATTCCTCTTGCAGTGTGCGGTTGAATCGTTCCACCTTGCCGTTGGTTTGCGGCCGGTACGGTCGTGTCCATTTGTGTTTGATCCCGTTGTCGGCCAATCGTTTCCGGAACATTCTGGACCGGTAACAGGACCCGTTGTCGGTCATCACCCGTGTGGTCGTGACGCCGATCGAGGCAAAGTGGGCCAAGGCACGCGTCATGAACGCGGTCGCGGTTTCCTTCTTCTCATCAGCGAGGATCTCCGAATAGGCGTATCGGGAGTGATCATCGACGGCGTGGTGCAGGTAGGCGTATCCCAGGTTGGGGCGGCCATGCACGGTGCGGGGCCGGGACGGATCGCGATGGGCACTGGAATTGCGGCCGCCTCGGGCGCGGCCGTGCACGCGGTGCCCACCACCGTCGGGGATCCTGCCCAGCTTCTTGATGTCGACGTGGATCAAGTCCCCGGCAGCTTCGCGTTCATACCGGCGAACCTCACGTCGTCGTGCACGCACCGGTGCTCCGGTGGCCGGGTCGGTCCACGACAACCGCACACACTGGTACCGGGTGAGGATGCGGTGGACTGTGGACACGTTCAACCCCAGGTGGAACCCGATCCGAGCTGGTCCCCAACGGCGCGACACGCGTAACCCCACCACCCGTCGTTCCCGGCGACGGGTGGTGCGATGCGGGCATGAGCGGGGCCGGCTTGAGCGGTCAACCATCCCTGCGGGCCCGTGGTCGCGGTAGCGGTCGGCCCACCGTTTGGCCGTGGTCACCGAGACATTGAAACGGTCCGCGGCACGCCGCAGCGGCCACCCATCCTCGACAACACACCGAGCCAGACGCAGCCGGCCAGTCGGGGACAACGGTGAATTACGGTGAGACATGAAGACCTCCGGGTTGAGGAGCGGTTCTTAGACAGCTCCACACCTCACTCGGAGGTCTTCCCTATGTCACGCCGACTCGCCGAACCCCGTACCTAACGTCCCGGGTCAGTACATCTAGGCGATGAACCCCTCCGCCTTCAGCCAGTCGTAGGCGACGTCGGCGGGGTCCTCGCCGTCGATGTCGATGCGGCCGTTGAGTTCCTGCATCACCGCGTCGGTGAGCTTCGCCGACACCGGCGCCATCAGCTCGGCGATCTGGGGTGCTTCCTTGTTGAGTCTCGTGCTCAAGACCACGCAACCGCTGTACGGCAGGAAGAACTTCCGGTCGTCGGTGAGCACCGTGAGATCGAGGTTCTTGATCCGGCCGTCGGTGGAGTACACCATGCCGAAGTTGCAGGGTGTACTGCGTGCCGTCGAGGTGTAGACGACACCGGAGTCCATGGTCGTGACGTTGTCCTTCGGCACGCCGTCGGGCTCCCCCAGAGGGATGTCATATGCCTTCAGCATCGGGATCAAACCGTCGGCACGACTCAGGAACTCGTCGTTGACGCAGAACGTCCGCTCCGACACCGGCAGTTTCGCGATGTCCGACATCGTCGTCACGTCGAGACGTTTCGCCGTCGGCGCCGACGCCGCGAATGCGTAGGTGTTGTTGAAGGCGGCCGGCGGAAGCCATTCGGCTCCATTGGCGCGATCGGCGTCGCGGACGCGTTGCCACAGCTCGTTCGGGTCGGAGATGGTCTCGGTCTCGCCGAGGTAGGTCTGCCAGGCGGTTCCCGTGTACTCCCACAGGATGTCGGCGTCGCCGTTGAGGAGTGCCTGGCGCGACGACATGGAACCCGGTGCGTTCGTCAGATCCTTGACGGCCGCCCCCGCCGCGCCGAGATAGGTCGCGGTGATCTTGCCCAGCAGAACGGACTCACTGAAGTTCTTCGACGTCACCCGGATCTCGGTGCCCGCCAAGGGCGTCGACCCGTCGGCCAGGAACGCCTCGCGGAATGTGCCCGACGAGCTGACCAACCCACAACCGGCGACCATGATCATGAGTATCGCCGAAACGGAGGACAGGGCAGTCTTTCTCATGAGACCCCCCGCGGTGTCGCGGCCAGTTCGACGAGTCGTCCGAGCCAGTCGATCGTCATCGCCAGCAGCGCGACGAGGACCGCGCCGGCGACGAGAAGTTTCGGTAGGAACAGGGTGATACCGGTCGTGATGAGCGTGCCGAGGCTCGTCGCGCCGATGAACGTACTCAGCGTCGCGGTGCCGACCAGGATGACCAGCGCGGTGCGCACGCCGTTCAAGATGACGGGGACCGCGAGTGGTAACTCGACCTGGAAGAGTGTGCGCACTCCGGACAATCCGATTCCGCGTGCCGCCTCGACCGTCCGCTGATCGACCTGTCGCAGACCGACGATCGTGTTCTGCAGGATCGGCAGCACCGCGTAGACGACGAGACCGACGACCGCCGTGTTGAATCCGGTGCCGAGCCAGAACGTGAACAGCACGAGCAGGCCGATCGCCGGAGCCGCCTGCCCGATGTTGGCGATGTTGATCGCAATCGGGTTGAGCCACTTCAGAGATGGGCGAGTCAGGGCGATCCCGAGCGGGATGGCGATACACACGACGATCACGGTCGCCACGAGCGTGAGCTCAATGTGATCGAGGATCGTCGACCGCAATGCCGGCCACGACATCGATGCACTCTCGGTCTCGGTGAATGTCGTGCGCTGATACCAGATCACGAATCCGACGCCGATGACGATGATGACCAGCGGTTCGAACCAGACGTCGACGGGGACCTTCGCGAGCCGTCGTCGGAAACCGCCCCGGGGTGGCTGAACAGTCTCTTCGGCGGCAGCGGTGACCCGCGCGGATTCGTCGGCGACCGCGGTCATCGTTCGGCGCTCGGCTCGGGTGCCGCGACTGCCTCGGCGCCGGCGGGCGACGACTCGTCGTCGGCTGCGACGACCGGGGTCTCGACGGGTGCGGACCCCTCGGTGTGGTCGACGTAGCCGAGGTGGTCGTCGTCGCGGACATCCGCGAGTTGCCCGCGGATCGCCTCCATCACCGACGCGATGTTCAGTGCGCCGATCACCGCGCCCCGGCCGTCGGTGACGAGGACGCCGCCCTGGCTGGTCGCGAGCATCGAGTCGAGTGCGTCGTTGAGCGTCGAGGACTGTGCGACGACCGGCAGCCGCGGGTCGAGATAATCGGACACCTCGGGTTTGGCGGCGACCTCGTCGACGGAGGGCCAGGCGCGTGGGCGCCCGTGTTCGTCGACGACGACCAGCCAATCCTCACCGGCCGCTCTGGCCCGGTTGACGACACCGCCGGACGGTTCGCCGACACGCGCGGTGACCACCTGTTTGATCTCGACGTCGCGTACGCGGGTGAGGGTCAGGTGGGCCAGTGTCGCACCCGAACCGACGAATTCCTCGACGAACGGGCTGGCGGGGTTGGCGAGGATCTCTTCCGGCGGGGCGAACTGTTCGATGTGCCCGCCCTCGGAGAGGATCAGGACCTTGTCGCCGAGTTTGGTGGCCTCTTCGAAGTCGTGGGTGACGATGACGATCGTCTTGCCGAGTTCGTGCTGGATGGCGATCAGCTTGTCCTGCAGGCGTGCTCGCGTGATGGGGTCGACGGCGCCGAACGGCTCGTCCATCAGCAGGACGGGCGGGTCGGCGGCGAGGGCCCGTGCCACGCCGACACGCTGCTGCTGGCCACCGGACATGTCCTTGGGCAGACGGTCGGCGAACGTCGCGGCGTCGAGTCCGACCAGGTCCATCAGGTATTCGGTCCGCTCGGCGATACGCTTATTGTCCCACTTGAGGATTCGCGGGATGGTGCCGATGTTCTTGCTCACCGACCAGTGCGGGAAGAGTCCGCCGGACTGGATCACGTAACCGATGGACTGCCGCAACCGATCCGGGTTCTCCGCGGTCACATCTCGGCCGCCGATGTAGATACGTCCCTCGGTGGGCTCGATGAGCCGGTTGATCATCTTGAGGGTCGTGGTCTTGCCGCAGCCCGACGGGCCGACGAAGGCGACGATGTCACCGGCTTCGATCTCCAGGTCGAGTCGGGCGACCGCGGGCTTGGTCTGGCCCCGATAACGCTTGACGACGCCTTCGAGCCGGATCGATTCGCCGGTGACGACGCGGTCCGTCGCGCCGGACGACGGTTGGCGGGCCGGGGATTTCGACGACGGGACGGTGGTGGAGTCGGTCATGAGAGTCCCTTGGAGATGGTGAGTCGGCCGAGTAGTACCAGGAGAGCATCGAAGACGAGCGCGATGATGACGATGAGAATGGTTCCGGCCAGCGCAGATTCGAGGGCGTTGGCGCCGCCGAGTCGGGCGAGGCCGTTGAAGATGAGCGATCCGAGACCCGGGCCGAGGACGTAGGCGACGATCGCCGCGACGCCGACGATCATCTGCGTGGACACGCGGATTCCGGTCAGGATCACCGGCCACGCGATCGGCAACTCGACCGTCAGCAGGATGCGCCAGCGCGAAAGGCCGATGCCGCGGGCGGATTCGACGACCGAGGACGGAACCGAGCGTAAGCCGACCACCGCGTTGCCGATCACCGGCAGCATCGCGAAGAACGCGAGCATCAGGAAGGACGGTGTCACACCGAGTCCGAACGGGACGATCAACAGTGCGAGCAGGGCCAGCGACGGAATCGTCAGTGCCACACGACTAGACGTGAGAGTGAGTGCGGACGCCAGCGGAAGCCGGTAGACCAGCGCGGCGACCGCGATGGCGACCAGGGTGCCGACCAGCACGGTCTGAAACGACAGTGACGCGTGCTGATAGGTCAAGAACGTGAGGGAGCGAGCATTGTCGCCGATGTAATCCCACAATTGCACGGTTGTGTTCCCATCCCCGGTGGTGAATCCGACATTACGCATCGTCGAGTGACGGTGGCTACATTTGGTGGATCGCGCGCGTCATCACACTCACGGCGGGCGAACCACCCTCCACTGTTTGCGCCGTATGCGGAGTCGGCACGATTCCGCGCACATCGGGAACCGATGACCACCCGGACGGTGTCATCCTGGAAGGGTGAGTGAGAGCGCCCCAGTCGATACGACAACCACCAGCACCGGGATCGATCCCGACGACGACCAGGCACTCCTGGCGGAGGCCGTCCGTTCGTGGACGCGGATCGCCGCCTGGGTGCTCAGCATCGGCGGGGTGATCGGGTTCGTGGCGTCGTTCGTGCTGACGGTCGAGCGCTTCGAACTCGCCGCCGACCCCGACTACGTGCCGACGTGCAACTTCAATCCGGTGCTGAGCTGCGGTTCGGTGATGGCCAAGCCGCAGGCCGCGCTGTTCGGCTTCCCGAACCCGCTGCTCGGTATCGCCGGGTTCGCGGTGGTGATCACCACCGGTGTGGCGATCTTCGCGGGCGCACGCCTGGCGGGCTGGTACTGGGCCGGTCTGCAGGTGGGCGTGACCGCGGCGATGGCCTTCATCTGCTGGCTGATCTACTCGAGCCTGTACTCGATCGGCGCGCTGTGCCCGTACTGCATGGTGGTGTGGGCGGTGACGCTGCCGATCTTCGTCTTCGTCAGCGTGCGCAACGCCCACGCGAGCGGACTGACCTCGCGGTCGGGTGTCGCGCTCGCGGTGGCGCGCAGTCATGCCCTGATCCTGGTGCTCGCCGTGACGCTGGTCGTCGTGCTCATCGCGGTGCGGTTCTGGTCGTACTGGTCGAGCCTGTACTAACCGTTCGGGGGCGAATCGGGAGCGGGAGTTCATGCAACATTCGTGATTCGACGGCGTCTCGTCCTAGGCTTGGCGCATGGCGATCGGACGTCCGGCGGAGGGTTCGGCCGAGGTGCAGCGGGCACCGCGGGCGCGGATGACCGGCGCCCAGCGGCGGCTGCAACTGATCGAGGTGGCGCGCGGACTGTTCGCGGAACGCGGATACGAGGGCACGTCGATCGAGGAGATCGCGCAACGCGCCGGCGTTTCCAAGCCGATCGTCTACGAGCACTTCGGCGGTAAGGAAGGCCTCTACGCGGTCGTCGTCGACCGTGAGATGGAAACCCTGCTGGAGATGGTGACGGCATCGCTGTCGAAGAACCGGTCGCTGTACCGCATCCAGCAGGTCGCCCTCGCGTTGCTCACCTACATGGAGGAACGCACGGACGGTTTCCGCATCCTGGTGCGCGGCGACAGCACCGCGTCGACCGGCGAGACGGCCACCTACTCGAGTCTTCTCAACGACGCGGTGAGTCAGGTCGAGCACATCCTGGCCGGCGACTTCGAGCGCCGCGGCTTCGACCCCGCACTCGCCCCGCTCTACGCGCAGGCCCTGGTGGGCATGGTGTCGTCGACCGCCCAGTGGTGGCTCGACGTCCGTGAGCCGTCGAAGGAGGTCGTGGCCGCCCACCTGGTGAATCTGTGCTGGAACGGACTCACACGCCTCGACCCGTCGCCGGCGCTCGTCGGTCCCGACTACGTCGAACCGCTCGAGCGCACCACCGCCGAGGACAGTTGAGTCCCGGCGCCCGGGCCGACGTCTGAACGACGGTCAGGCCAGCACCAGACTCCGCTTCGAGAGTCCCATCCAGAATCCGTCGATCACCTGATCCGGCCGCTGTTCGGCATCGTCGCTGGCGCCGAATGCGACGAACAGCGGCGCGAAGTGTTCGACCGTGGGGTGGGCATACGGCATGCCGGGCGCGGTCTGACGGAACCTGATGAGCGACTCCACATCTCCGGCGGTGAACCGCTCGGCGGCCCACGCGTCGAACTCGGCCGACCAGCTCGGCGGGGTGGCCTCCGGGCGCCAGTCGCGCAGGAACGGCAGGCCGTGGGTGGTGAATCCGGACCCGATGACGAGCACACCCTCGTCGCGCAGCGGCTTGAGTCGACGGCCGAGTTCGAGCAGCCGCTCGGGGTCGAGAGTCGGTAGTGAGATCTGCAGTACCGGGATGTCTGCCTCGGGATACATGACCGTCATCGGCACGTACGCGCCGTGGTCGAGGCGGCGGGTGGGGTCGTGGGCGATCGGTTCGCCGTCGGGCATCATCGCGGCGACCCGGCGGGCCAGGTCAGGGGCACCTGGCGACCGGTACTGGACGCGGTAGTACTTCTCGGGGAACCCGCCGAAGTCGTAGGTCAGCGGTGTCCGTGAATCGGTGGAGCCGATGGTGAGGGGTGCGGCCTCCCAGTGCGCGGAGACGATGAGGATCGCTGTCGGCCGGCCGAGTCCGCGGGCGAGTGTCTTCAGCTGTTGGACCCAGGTGGGGCTGTCGACGAGGGGTGGGGCGCCGTGGGACAGGAACAGTGCGGGTTGACGCGTGGGGGAGGTCGAGCCGGTCATTCCTCTACTAACCGGACTATGGTCCGCTTTGTTCCGCGGCCGCGCGGCGGTCCGTTTCCGTGCCGCCGGGTGGGCGCCCGGCGTGGCCAGCGCGCCTCCCGTCGCGGGCGGGCGATAACGTTCCAGACATCTCCGGCCGCGCGGCGGCCCAGAGGGAAAGGAACTCCCGGCGCGTGGAGACAGTCGGCATCTACCTCGTGGTCATCTTCGGATGTGGATTTCTCGCGCGGTTGATTCGCCTGCCCACTCTCGTCGGGTACCTGGCGGCCGGGTTCATCCTGCACGCGCCGGGGATCGAACAGTTGCCGATCATCGACACCCTCGCCGAACTGGGCGTGACGATCCTGCTGTTCACCATCGGTCTCAAGCTGGACCTCCGGATGCTGTTCCGGCGCGAGGTCTTGCTCACCACCGCTCTCAATCTCGCGGTCATCCTGGGTCTCACCACCGGCTTCCTCGGACTGCTCTCGACGATCGGTGTCCGGATGCTGATGGGCGAGAGCTGGCAGACGCTCGCTCTCCTCGGCTTCGCGTCGTCGTTCTCGAGCACCGTGTTCGTGGTCCAGGTGCTCGACGAGCGCTCGGAGTCGCGCTCCCTCTACGGCCGCATCGCGATCGGCATCCTCGTCCTGCAGGACGTCGTCGCCGTCGCCTATCTCACGGCGATGAGCGGTGAGCCGCCCAGTCCGTGGGCGTTCGCACTGGTGCTGCTGATTCCCGGTGCATGGGTCGTCCGGCGACTGTGGAACCGGCTGGGGCACGGCGAATTGCAGACACTCTTCGGTGTGACCATGGCACTCGTGCCGGGGTACTGGCTGTTCGAATCCGTCGGCATCAAGGGCGATTTCGGTGCGATGGTCATCGGCGTGCTCCTGGCCTCGCATCCGCGGGCGTCGGAGCTGTCACGCACGCTGTTCGGGCTTCGTGAACTGCTGCTGGTGGGCTTCTTCGTCTCGATCGGCCTGCACGTCACGCCGACTCTCGACACCGTTGTCCTCGGGCTGCTCCTCGTGGTCCTCCTGCCCCTCGAGGCGGCGCTGTTCACCTTCATGCTGGCCATGTTCGGCCTGCGTCGGCGCACCTCGATCCTCGCCGGACTCGCCCTGGCCAACTTCTCCGAGTTCGGGCTCATCGTCATCTCCACCGGCGTGGACGCGGACCTCGTCGACGACGACTGGCTCGTGGTCACCTCGGTCGCGGTCGCCGCGAGTTTCGTGTTCTCCACGCTCGTCAACCGCCGCGGGTCCCGATGGGTGAGCCGGCTCTCGGCGTACGTCCCGACGCCGGCCGCCGCGCGTGCCCATCCCGAGGACGCGACGATCGACCTCGCACCCGCCCGGGCGGTCGTCTTCGGACTCGGACGGGTGGGCAGTTCGGTCTACAACCGACTCGTCGACGAGTACGGGCTGAGCGTCGTCGGAGTGGAGAACGACCCCCTGAAGGTGGTCGACCTCCGTGCGCGCGGACTGCGGGTGATCGAGGCCGACGCGACCGAGACGGGGTTCTGGGAACGGTGCGAAGGGGTCTCCGACCTCGACATCCTCGTCTTCGCCATGCCGTTCCACGGCTCCAATCTGGTGGCCCTCGATCGGGTGGAGGAGAGAGAGTTCGCCGGCACCATCGCAGTCGTCGCCCAGTACGACGACGAACGCGACGAACTGCTCAGTCGGGGTGCCGACGTGGCCTTCCACATCTACGAGGGGACCGGCGTGGGTCTGGCCGACGCCGCTGCCGAGGCCGCCGGCCTCGACCGGTGACGCCGCTACCGGTCGCGTGACTCCCAGATGTCCTTCTGCATGTAGACGCAATCGATCCATTGGCCGGCCTTGTGGCCGATGGCACGCAGGCGGCCGGCCTCGGTGAACCCGAACCGCGAATGCAGAGCGATCGACCCGTCCCCGCCGGTGGCGGCGATCACCGCGACGATCTGGCGGACGTTCTCGGGGTTCGCACGATCGAGCATCCCGGCCATCAGCGCTGATCCGACGCCGCGGCCGCCGAAGCCGGGCCGGACGTAGATGGAGTCCTCGGTGGACCGGTCGTACGCCGGCATCCCGCGGAACGTGCCCAGGTAGGCGTAGCCGACGGTCTGTTCCGTAACGGACTCGTCGAACGCGCGGGCCACCACGAACGGCCGGCCGGCCGCGGTGATCGCGGCGTGCTTGGCGTGCCACTGCTCGAGCGTGGGGACGACGTAGTCGAAGGTCGCGACGGTGTGCTGCACGTAGTGCGCATAGATCTCGGCGACCGCGTCGAGGTCGTCGACCGTCGCGTCGTCGACGACGATCTGCCGCACCTCGTCTGAGTGGGAACCGTGCATTCCGACGAGGATATCGGCGAGCCCGACCCGGGGTGTGACGGCGCACCTACGACCAGTGGTAGTAGAGGCGGTAGATTGGCTACCGTGCGCGCGGCCTCCGATTCCGACTACCAGGGAGTGCATCCCTGGTGGTCGGTCGCTGCCGCAATCGTGTCGGCGGCGCTGGGCGTCGGCGCCCACGGACTGGCGGCGGGCGGGGGCACTCCGACGCCGTCGCACGCGGTTCTGCTTCTCGCGATCAGTGCCGGGCTGGGCTGGGTCCTGAACGCCGGGCTCGCCGACCGCGTCCGCGGTCGCGCATCTGCCGCGCTCTCGGTCGGATCGGCACTCGCCACCGCGCAACTCTTCGGGCACCTCGCCATGAGATCCGGCGATCACCACGCGCCGGTGGACGCGGTGACACCCGGCCCGACCATGCTCCTCTGCCACCTCGCGGCGCTCGCCGCCGCAGCGGTGTTGCTGGTCGGCGCCGAGGAGTGCTCGCGACGGGTCGGTTCGCGGATCATCGCCGCGATCTCGGGGGAGCGGTCGATCCCTCCCCGGGCCGTCCTCGTCGTCGCGGCGGCCGACGCCATACCGCTCACACCGACTCGGCTGTCGGGGAATCCGACGCGCGGCCCACCCATCGCGGTGCGCTGACCCATCCTTCCTCCTTCCCGCCGCGGCCCGTGGACCGCCGGCGGTGATCCGCGCACCACAAAAGGTGAAAAAATCATGTTCTCAACAACTTTCGTTCCCTCGTCCGTTCGTCGGCCGCTGGCGGTCCTGGCCATGGCGACGCTCCCGATCACCCTGCTCGCCGCATGTTCGTCGGACGACGACGCCACCACGCAGGCACAATCGGTGACCATCAGCGATCAATGGGTGAAGTCGGCCGACACCGGGATGACCGCGGCCTTCGGCACCGTCGCCAACACGTCCGGAACCGAGGTCACCCTCACCGGCGGTACCACCGAGGTGGCCGGGCGCGTCGAGGTGCACGAGATGGCGCCGTCCGATGGCGGCGGCATGGTGATGCGACCCATCGAGGGCGGTCTCGACATCGGCCCCGAACAGACGGTCGAGCTCAGGCCGGGCGGCAACCACATCATGCTGATGGACCTGCGGCAACCGATCAAGGCCGGCGACACCGTCACGCTGACACTGCGATTCGGCGACGGCTCGACGCGCGAGTTCGTGGCACGTGCCCGTGATTTCAACGGGGCACGAGAGGACTACGCACCGGGCCACGGCGCGCCCGCCGCCGGCACCGATGGCTGAGTCCGGGGGCGGCGGCCCCGCGCTGAGGCGCCGCACCCTGTTCGTGGGTGCGGCCGGACTCGCCGGGCTCGGCGTGGGTGTGAAGGCGGTCACCGCCCACGCCTCCGACGAGGCGCCGACCCATGGACGTGACGTGGTCGAGTTCTACGGGGACCACCAGGCCGGTGTGACGACGCCGCCACCCGCGCACGTGAACTATGTGGGCCTCGACCTCGTGTCGTCGGGCGGCGAACGCGACATGCAGGCGGCTCTCGCCGGCGTGCTGCAGGTGTGGACCGAGGACGCAGCCCGCCTCACCGCGGGTGATCCGGCTCTCGCCGACAGCGAACCGGACCTCGCCCGGCTGCCCGCCCGGCTCACCGTGACCGTGGGCCTGGGGCCCGGTGCGTTCACCGGCACGGGACTGGAAAATCGCCGGCCGCGCTGGCTGCATCCGTTGCCGCGATACGTCATCGACCGGCTCGACCAGCGACGCTGGGGGCAGACCGATGTGCTGCTCCAGATCTGCGCCGACGACCCGATCACGATCGCCCACGCGACCCGCGTGCTCACCGCGAATGTCGCGGGCCGTGTGCGTCTGAGATGGGTGCAGCGGGGTTTCCGCAACGCCCGCGGGACGCAGGACGAGTCCGTGACGATGAGGAATCTGATGGGTCAGGTCGACGGGACGGTCAATCTGGGACCGGCCGATCACGACAGTCTCGTCTGGGACGACGGTGCCGAGCAGCCCTGGTTCGCCGGCGGCACGTCGATGGTGCTCCGGCGGATCGCGATGAACCTCGACACGTGGCAGGAGCTCGATCCGCGGGACCAGGAACTCTCGGTCGGCCGCAGGATCGCCGACGGGGCGCCCCTGAGCGGCGGGACCGAACACGACGACCCGGACTTCGAGGCGGTCGTCGACGGACTCCCCGCCATCCCGGCGTCGTCGCATATCGCGCGGGCTCGCCGCCGCAGCGAGGTGGAGCGTTTCCTCCGGCGCGGATACAACTACGACGACCCGCCGGAACCCGATGCCGCAGGCAACGTCCCGACCTCGAACAGCGGCCTCCTGTTCGCCGCCTTCCAGCGCGACGTCGACGCGCAGTACGCGCCGGTCCAGGCGCGGCTGGCCGAACACGACGCGCTGAACCGGTGGACGACGCCCATCGGATCGGCGGTCTACGCCATCCTTCCCGGGGCACGTCGAGGGGAGGTGCTGGGGGCGGGCCTGGTCCGCTGATCCACCGGATGACCGGGCGCGGAGCGCGGCCCCATACAATCGGCGGAGTGTCGACGCTCCGTGCCCTGTCCGGTCTGGCCGCGCTCGCGTGTGCGGACAAGTCCTTCCGCGAGGTCCGCGAACGCCGTGGCGAACAGCGCCTCGACATCACCGCACCCGATGCGGCGCGGCCATTCCTCGTCTCGTGCCTGGCCGCCGACGCCGACGCCCCGCTTCTCGTCGTCTCCGCCAACGGTCGGGAGGCCGACGATCTGACCGCCGAGCTCGCGGAGATGCTCGACGACGCCGACGCGGTGGCCCAATTCCCGTCGTGGGAGACCCTCCCGCACGAGCGGCTGTCGCCCAGCGCGGACACCGTGGGTCAGCGACTCGCGGTGCTGCACCGTCTCGCCAATCCCGGCGACAGGCCGCTGCGGGTCGTGGTCACCACGGTCCGCTCACTCGTGCAGCCGATGGCGCCGGGCCTCGGAGACGTCGCCACGGTCACCCTGCGCGAGGGCATCGAGGTCGACTTCGACGGCTTGCTCGCCCAACTCGTCGAGATGGCCTACGAGCGTGTGGACATGGTCGGACGCCGCGGCGAGTTCGCGGTCCGCGGCGGCATCCTCGACGTCTTCCCGACGACCGCCGACCACCCGGTCCGCGTCGAGTTCTGGGGCGACGAGATCACCGAGATGCGGGCGTTCTCGGTCGCCGACCAGCGCAGCCAGCCGGAGGTCGAAGCGACCGAGGTGCGCATCCACCCGGGACGCGAACTGCTCCTCACCGAGAAGGTCCGCACGCGCGCAAGCGATCTCGCCGCGGAGAACCCGGACGACACCACGCTCTCCGAGATGCTCGGCAAACTGGCCGAGGGCATTCCGGTGGAGGGGATGGAGGCGCTGATCCCGGCGCTCGTCGACGGCGAGATGCAGCTGCTGACCGCGGTCGTCCCGGCCGGGACGCGTGTGCTCGTCCTCGATCCGGAGAAGGTCCGGACCCGCGCCGCCGATCTGTCCAAGACCGGTGCGGAGTTCCTCGAGGCGTCGTGGACGGCCGCGGCGATGGGTGCGAATGCACCCATCGACGGCCGCTCGGGTGTCGGCATCGACCTGGAGGCGAGCGCCTACCGTCCGCTCGACGACGTGCGCGCTGCGACGCTCGAGGCGGGCCGCCCCTGGTGGACCCTGTCGCCGTTGTCGACCGGGAGTGGGGACGAACTCGAGCTGGACCTGGTCCCCGGGCCCGCTCCACGCGGCGACGAACGCGAGATCGCAGCCACGTTCGCCCAGCTGCGAGCCCATGTGTCCGACGGCAAGACCGCCGCGATCGTCGTCGCCGGCAAGGGCACCGCCCAGCGCGTCGGCGAGCGACTGTCCGAGGCCGAGGTGCCGTACGTGATCGCCGAGCCGGGACATCGTCCCGAGCCGGGCGAGGTCGCGGTCTTCGGTGCGACGCTGCGCAACGGCATCGTCTGCGCCGACGCCGGTCTCGTCGTCGTCACCGAAGCGGACCTCACCGGTACCCGCGTGGCGAATGTCCGCGACGGGCGCAAACTCCCGGCCAAGCGTCGCAATCAGGTCGACCCGCTGGCCTTGACCGCCGGTGACCTCGTCGTGCACGACCAGCACGGCATCGGCAAGTTCGTCGAGATGATCGAACGCACCGTCTCGGGTGCGCGTCGCGAATACCTGGTCCTGGAGTATGCATCGAGCAAACGCGGCCAGCCCGCCGACCGGTTGTACGTGCCGATGGACGCCCTCGATCAGCTGTCCCGGTACGTCGGTGGCGAGCAGCCCTCGCTGTCCAAGCTCGGCGGGTCGGACTGGCAGAACACGAAGCGCAAGGCGCGCAAGGCCGTTCGCGAGATCGCCGGTGAGCTGGTACAGCTCTACGCCGCACGTCATGCTGCCCCGGGTCACGCCTTCGGGCCCGACACCCCGTGGCAGCAGGAGATGGAAGACGCCTTCGACTTCACCGAGACGATCGATCAGCTGACCGTCATCGCCGAGGTCAAGGCCGACATGGAACGTCCGGTCCCGATGGACCGCGTCGTCGTCGGCGACGTCGGCTACGGCAAGACCGAGATCGCCGTGCGTGCCGCGTTCAAGGCCGTCCAGGACGGCAAGCAGGTGGCCGTCCTGGTGCCGACGACCATTCTCGCGCAACAGCATCTGCAGACGTTCACCGAGCGGATGAGCGGATTCCCCGTGCGGGTGCGCGGGCTGTCGCGTTTCACCGACGCCAAGGAATCCCGCGAGATCACCGAGGCGATGGCCAAGGGCGAGGTCGACATCGTCATCGGTACGCATCGTCTCCTGCAGACCGGCATCACCTGGAAAGACCTCGGACTCGTGATCGTCGACGAGGAACAGCGATTCGGCGTCGAACACAAGGAACACATCAAGTCGCTGCGCACCCACGTCGACGTGCTGACCATGTCCGCGACACCGATTCCGCGAACGCTGGAGATGTCGATGGCCGGCATCCGCGAGATGTCGACGATCCTCACCCCGCCGGAGGAACGCCATCCGGTGCTCACCTACGTCGGCGCCTACGCGCCGAAGCAGGTCGCCGCCGCGATCCGTCGTGAGCTGCTGCGCGACGGTCAGGTGTTCTACGTCCACAATCGTGTCTCGACCATCGACAAGATGGCCAAGGACATCTCCAACATGGTCCCGGAGGCGAGAGTCGTCGTGGCACATGGCCAGATGGGGGAGGACCAGCTCGAGCGCACGGTGTCGGGGTTCTGGAACCGCGAATACGACGTGCTGGTCTGTACGACCATCATCGAGACCGGTCTCGACATCTCCAACGCCAACACGCTCATCGTCGACCGTGCCGAGAACCTCGGCCTCTCGCAGCTTCATCAGTTGCGCGGACGCGTCGGCCGAAGTCGTGAGCGCGGTTACGCCTATCTGCTCTACAGTCCCGATCGTCCGCTGACCGAGACCGCCTACGACCGGCTGGCGACGATCGCCCAGAACAACGAACTCGGCGCCGGGATGGCGGTGGCGCTCAAGGACCTCGAGCTGCGCGGTGCCGGAAACGTGCTCGGCGCAGAGCAATCGGGTCACGTCGCGGGTGTGGGCTTCGATCTGTACGTACGCCTGGTCGGTGAGGCCGTCGAGGCGTATCGCGCGGCCGCCGACGGCCAACCCGTGGAGACGCAGGAGACGGGCGAGGTGCGCATCGATCTGCCGGTGGATGCGCACATCCCGGTCGAGTACGTCGACTCCGACCGCCTGCGCCTGGAGGCGTATCGCAAACTCGCGTCGGCCGGCGACGACGCCGCGGTAGACGCGGTTCTCGTCGAACTCACCGACCGCTATGGTCCGCCACCGGTCGAGACCACCCGACTCGCGTCGATCGCACGTCTGCGTCTGCGCTGCCGCGAACGCGGGATCGCCGAGATCGGTCTGGCCGGACAGGGGGTCAAGATCTCGCCGCTGCCCCTGCTCGACAGCGAACAGGTGCGCCTGCGGCGGTTGTACTCGTCGGCGACATACCGGGCGACGACCTCGGTGGTCACGCTCCCGATCCCGCGGACCGGGGGAGTCGGCTCGGCACGTCTGCGCGACGACGAGCTGATCGAGTACCTCACCACGTTCCTGACGCAGCTGAAGCCGGAGCCGAGCGGCTGACCACTGAAAACCACCCCTGGAAAGCACCCGTCAGGGCGGTGTGAGTGACACTATGTCGTCGAAGTGCCTGCTCAGGGTGGTTTTCGGGGGCGGTTTCCAGGGGTGGTTTTCGGGGGACGGTCGAGAAGCAAGTCGGGGGTCGAGAAAGGACGTACGACGAATGACGGTGGTGCTGCTGGACCCGGCACGGCCCGACCTGATCCCCATCCGGGCGCGCGCCTGGCTCACGGGACCGGTCAAGGTCACCGAGGACGTGCCCGCCGTCCTCCTCTGGGAATTCGACCACGTCGAACCGGTTTTCGACGAGGTGCTCGGTGAGACCCCCGTCGACTCCGTGCTGGTGAGCACCGACGCCGATCACCCGCTCGTCCGCGCCCGCGCCGCCCGCGGTGAGCAGGTCATCGCCGCGGCGAAGGTGTCGGGGATGGCGCTGCTCGACTCGGTCGCCCTGATGGACACGTTGCGCCGCAACGGACCGTGGGAGAGCACCCAGACGCATCACTCACTGCGGCGCTACCTGCTCGAGGAGGTCTACGAACTGCTCGACGCCATCGAGACCGGCGACCAGATCGAGCTGAAGGAAGAACTCGGTGACCTGTTGCTGCAGGTGCTCTTCCATGCGCGCATCGCCGCCGACGATCCGGAGTCGCCGTTCGACATCGACGACGTCGCACGCAGTTTCACCGCCAAGGTGATGGGACGCACCCCCGGTGTGCTGTCGGGCGCCCACGCCGACCTCGAGACCCAGATCCGGGAATGGGAGGAACGCAAGGCCGCCGAGAAGCAGCGCGGTTCCGTCCTCGACGGGGTCGCCACCACACAACCGTCGCTCGCTCTGCTGCAGAAGATCCTCGAACGTCTCACCGCCGCGTCGTATCCGGTGGAGACGATCCCGGCCGAGACCTGGACGGTCACCGTCACCGCAGGCGACGACAGCGTCGAGGCGCAGGCCCGGGACAAGGCTCTGGCACTGATGGCGTCGGTGTACGCCGCCGAGGCACGGGCCAGGGAGCAGGGCGTCGTACTCGATTCACGCGAGGCGTGGCTGAGCGTGCTCGCGGGCTGAGCAGGACCTCACTCGAAAAGTCGCTGCCCCCACCACTCGCCGGGCTCGAGGCCCGGTGGGATCGCGAAGGTCGACGAGCCGTTGGGGATCAGGTACTCGGTCATCGCGTCCTGGCGGGACAGGATCTGCTGCATGGGGACGAACTGTTTGCCGGTGTCGCGGTTGAAGGCGATGAAGAACAGGCCGGCGTCGAGGTGGCCGAACCCGTCGGAGCCGTCGGTGAAGTTGTAGCCGCGGCGAAGAATCCGCACGCCACCGAGATTGTCCGGATGCGCCAGCCGCACATGGGAGTTCCGCGCGATGACCGGTGTGCCCCCGGAGGTGATCGCGAAGTCGGGGTCGTCGAACTCGCCGGACTTGCCCAACGGTGCACCGGACCGTTTGGTGCGGCCGACGATCTGCTCCTGCTCGAAGAGGTTGGCGCGGTCCCACGGTTCGATGTCCATGCGGATGCGGCGGGCGACGAGGTAGGTGCCGCCGGTCATCCACTGCGCCGCCGGTGGATTGTCCTCGGGACCGACCCACACCCAGCGGTCGAGGAGGTCGGTGTCCTCGGCGCGCAGGTTCGCCGTTCCGTCCTTGAATCCGAACAGGTTTCGGGGTGTGTCCTGGGACTGCGTCGTCGACGACGTCCGGCCGAACCCGAGCTGCGACCAGCGGACCGACATGACGCCCACCGCCATCCGCGCCAGGTTGCGGATCGCGTGGACCGCGACCTGCGGATCGTCGGCGCAGGCCTGCACGCAGATGTCGCCGTACGACCGTGCGGGTTCGATCTTCTCGGCCGCGAACATCGGCAGGTCGACGAGCGCCGGCGGTCGACGGTCGGCGAGCCCGAACCGATCGGGACGGTCGGGAGCCGACGCGCTGGGACCGAAGAGTCCGGGTCCGAAGCCGATCGTGAGGGTCAGGTGAGCGGCGCTCAGTCCCAACGCTTCTCCGGTGTCCTCCGGTGGCGTGTACTCGCCGAGTCCGGTGGCGCCGTCGGCGACGGTCTCCTCACCACGGGTCATGCGTTCGGCGGCCTCGGTCCAGCGGCGCAGCACGGACACGAGTTCGTCCCGGTTGTCGGTGACCACGTCGAAACTCGCGAAATGCAGACGATCCTGGGCGGCGGTGATGATGCCCGCCTGGCGCGGACCCCGGAACTCGACCACGTGATCGGCTGACGGTGCCGGGGTGGTGGCGCGCCCGACGGCCACCCCGCCCGCGGCGACGAGCAACCCGGCGCCGGTCCCGCCGAGGATCGCACGACGCGACAGACCGCGTCGTGTCGTGCGCCTCACGGGTTCGGTGGTCTGTGCGTCGTCGGGGCGGGGAGCCGGATCATTCATTGCTGCAACACGATTCCTGGTACCTGGGACAGGGTGGCCGACAGTGCGTCGATCTGATTCGACAGTTCTTTGCGCTGCTCCGGGGTGACCTCGGTGTACGACACGTAGCCGTCACCTTCACGGTAGGAGTTGACCGAGGTGCGAACCGTCGCGAACTGGGCGGTGATCTTGTCCATCAGCGCCGGGTTCTTGGCGGAGATGATCGGCTGCAGCGTCGCGATCGCGGTTTCCGAACCGTCGAGGTTGCCCGCGAAGTCCCAGAGATCGGTGTGGGAGTAGCGGTCCTCCTCGCCGTCGACCTTGGTGGCGGCGACCTCGTCGATCAGCGCCTGCGGGCCCTTCACGAACGAGAGTGTCTCGAACTCGAAGTCGGGTTTGCTGACCTCGTCGCGAAGCTTGGTGACGTTGGCGAGCAGACCGTCGGCGATCCCGGCGATGGCCTGCGGGTTGTCGGTCTCCTTGGCGTTCGCGGCATCCGACGGGGTGATCTGCCCGGGCGCATCGCCGATCTCGGCGGGCTGCGGCGGCCACAGGAAACGTTCGATGCGATGGAATCCGGTGAACGGCTGGGAGCCGTCCTCGGTGTCGTCCCACCGCATGTCGACGGCGGGGTCGAGGTCGGGGAAGGACTCGGCGACCGGCTCGATCCGTTCGTACGGCGTGCGGACGAGGCCGAATTGCGCTCGCGCAGCGTCGAGATCGCCCTTCTTGATGTTGTCGACGAACGTCGTCGTCTGGGCGTGCAGTGTGTTCAGCTGATTGCGGACGTATTCGAGGTACTGCGCCTTGGCGGCCGTCACGTCGGCCGGGACGCCGGATTTCTCCTTGCGCTCACCGCCGACCTCGAGCTCGGTACGGATGCCGGTACCGACCATGCCGGGCTTGCACGCGACGGTGTAGGTGCCGGGTTCGACGATCTCGACGGTCAGGTTCCCCGAGAGTCCGGGGCCGATGTTCTCGACCTCGCCGAGCACGCGGTTGTTGTTTCCGTAGACGTAGAACTCGGTGACCTTGTTGCCCGAGTTGGTGACCGTGAAGTCGATGTTCCCGGTCGTGGCCTCGTTCGAAGCCAGCTCGCAGGCGTCGGCGGTGGAGGTCACGGCGATCGCGCCCTCGGCGCTGCTCTTCTCGGTACAGCCGGTCAGCAAGATGGGGGTGAGCACCACCGCGGCCGCAGATGCGGCCACCACGGTTCTACGGTTCACTGAGGATTCCTTTCGGGGGTGGGCTCCGCAGGTGCGGGGCTCTCGTCGGGGGTTCGGGTCCTCTGGGCGACGGCCCGCCGGCCGGCTCGCTGGCGGCGGAAGAAGATCGCGGTCACCACGACCACGTAGACGATCCAGACGAGCACCTGCAGCACCGTCGGATCCGGCCGCACGTTGAAGATGCCGCCCAGGACGGTTCCGTACCACGAGGAGGCGTCGTACGTGCCGGAGACGTCGAACGCGATGTTGCCGAGACCGGGTAGCCAGCCCACCGTCTGCAGCGCGCGGATTCCGTAGGTGAGGATTCCGGCGGCGACGACGATCAGGAACAGACCCGTGTAGGTGAAGAACACCGAGAGGTTCATCCGGATGGCGCCGCGGTAGATCAGCACCGTCAGCACGATGGCGGCGAGGATCCCGACCACGAGTCCAAGCAGTGGCCACAACCCGCCGGACACACTCTCGGCATAGCCGACCATCAGCAGCGCGGTCTCGAAGCCCTCACGTCCGACGGCCAGGAACGCCAGACCCAGCACCGACGCACCGCCGGCGAGGAGCGCCTTCGACATCCCGCTCTTGAGGTCGGCGGAGATGTGGGACGAGGCCTCGCTCATCCACAGCACCATGAACGTCACGATTCCGACCGCCACCAGCGATGCGACGCCGGCGATGGTCTCGGCCGCGAGCGGCGTCATCGTCGACGTACCGAAGTGGATGACGAGGAACACCACGAGGGTCATGGCGATTGCCGCACCCACGCCCGCCCAGATCCACTTCAGGGCGTCCCGGCGGTCGGTCTTGACGACGAACGCGACCAGGACCATGACCACGATGCCGGTCTCGAGACCCTCGCGGAGACCGATGAGGGCGCTGCCGAACATCTGGGTGTAGATCGACGGGCCCCCGCCGGCAGCGAGGAAAGACGTGCCGCTGGAGGCAAGTGCCGATATGTAATCCACTCGGTGGTCCATCTCCTTGGCGCCCCGCGGCACCGTTTGTTCTGTAAGGCTAGCCATAGCGAGAGTAGACCCAGGGTCGGAGGGCGCATAGGGCACATCGCCCTACCCGGGCGTGCGTCGCCCGTCGCCGCGGAGTTCGGCGCACGATGAATTCAACTGCGGGGCCGCTGCGGTGGGCGGTATGTCGGTATTCGGCGTCGGTGCGACCCCGGCACCGCCGTCCATCTGCGTCATCATGGGGAATGGCCCGCGAGAACGTCATCCTGATCCACTGGCACGACCTCGGACGCCATCTGACGTGCTACGGCGCGGACGGCGTCTCGTCACCGGCCCTCGATCAGCTGGCCGCGCACGGCATCCGTTTCGCCGACGCCCATTCCACCGCGCCGCTGTGCTCCCCGGCTCGCGGATCGCTGTTCACCGGGCGATACCCCCACCGCAACGGGCTCGTCGGGCTCGCCCACCACGGGTTCGAGTACCACGCGGATGTGCGGACACTGCCGTCGCTGCTCGCCGACGCGGGGTACCGGTCGGTGCTGTTCGGGATGCAACACGAGAGCGCGGACCCGCAGCGCCTCGGCTTCGACTCGGTCGACGTCTCCGACTCCCGGTGCGACCACGTGGTCGAGCAGTCCCAGGACTGGCTCCGGCGCCACGCCGACGAGGATCGGCCCTTCTTCCTGACCGCCGGCTTCTTCGAGACCCATCGGCCGTACCCGGCGGACGAGTACGAGCCGTCCGACACCAGTGGCATCGCCGTCCCGGGATTCCTGCCCGACACCGATGACGTCCGCGAGGACCTCGCGGGTCTCCATGGCTCCATCACCAAGGCCGACGCCGCGGTCGGGCGCCTGCTCGACACCGTTGCCGAGCTGGGTCTGGATTCGTCGACGTGGATCGTGTTCATCACCGACCACGGCCTGGCGTTCCCGCGCGCGAAGTCGACGCTCTACGCGGCGGGGACCGGCGTCGCGCTCATCATGCGGCCACCGACGCAGCGCGGGATCGAACCGCAGGTCTACGACGACCTGTTCTCCGGAGTCGACCTGACGCCGACCCTGCTGGAGCTGCTCGGTGTCGAGATCCCCGACGAGGTGGACGGTGACTCTCACGCGTCGGCTCTCGTCGGGCCGCTCGGCGAGCCGGCCGCGGCCGTCCGCACCGAGGTGTTCACCGAGAAGACCTATCACGACGCCTTCGACCCGATCCGCGCCGTGCGCACCAAGGAGCACAGCTACATCGAGAACTTCGCGACCCGCCCGGCGCTGTTGTTGCCGCTCGACATCGCCGACAGCCTGTCCGCACGATCGCTGGATATCGAAGCGATACAACAGGACCGGCCGCGGGTCGAGTTGTACGACCTGCGTTCCGATCCCCATGAGCGCAACAATGTCGCCGAGGACCCGGCGTATGCCGAGGTGCGTGCGGCACTCGCCGCGACCCTCTCCGCGTGGCGCGCCGAGACCGGTGACGACCTGCCGGACGAGGCCACCGGCACGGCCATCGCCCAACGCTTCATGGGCGCTTTGAATGCGAAGGCGCCGCGGGTGGAGTCGCAGGAAGACGCGTTGCCGTCGCGTCGTCCCCGGGGGTCGCGCCGCTGAGCCGAGAGCCACCCCGTCTGGACACTCACTACAGTCGTTACGTGTCAAGGGTTTCGGGCCGGACGCTGCCGACCGAGGCTCAGCGGGAGTAGACCGCGCGCGGTGGACTGCGTGGTGCCCGCTATCCGTGGGGCGACGCGCGCCCCGGTCCGGACCGACCCGGGGAACCGAACGCAACCGCCGGCAGTTGTCTTTTGTGAGCCACGCGGTTGTGTGTTGTGTGCGGGACCACGCCGTCACATGTGCGATCGTGGTCGCTCGGGCGGGCATCGGCTCGCTCCAGACCTGAGACAGGAGTGGAACGGGGAATGCGTGTGGTGGGCCGGGGGCGGAATCGTCGCTCGTGGAGGAGTGGGCTCGTGGCGGGTGTCGTGGCGATCGCATCGTCGGTGCTGCTCTCCGCGTGCATCGACCTCCCGTCGCTGAACAGGCCGGACATCCCCGAGGGCATCCCGCCCGGCGCCGGGGTGCCGCAGCCCTACATCGACATCAACGCACCCGGCCGGACCGCCGACAAGATGCGCGAGTGGGCCGAGCCCATCTCGAAGTCGACCGGCATCCCGGTCGTGTCCCTGCAGGCCTACGGCAACGCCGCCGAGATCCAGCGCCAGCAGCACCCCGAATGCGGCCTCGCGTGGACGACCCTCGCCGGAATCGCAGGTGTCGAGAGCAAACACGGGCACTACCGTGGTTCCGATGTCGCCGCCAACGGCGACGTCAGCCCGCCGATCCGCGGGGTCAAGCTCGACGGCACCAAGGGCAATATGGAGATCCGTGACTCCGACGGCGGCGGTCTCGACGGCGACTCCACCCACGATCGCGCCATGGGGCCGTTCCAGTTCATCCCCGAGACGTGGAAGCGCTACGGCGTGGACGCCAGCGGGGACGGTGTGCCGGACCCGGACAACATCGACGACGCGGCCCTCTCCGCGGCCCGCTACCTGTGCGTCTCGTCGGGCAACGACATGACGGTCGCCGAAGGGTGGGAGAAGGCCATCCGCCGATACAACAACTCGATGGCATACGTCCTCGACGTACGCGATCACGCCAACGCCTACTCCATCAATGTTCGGTTCTGACCCCGTCGGTGTTCGATTCTGACTCCGTCGACGCCCGGCTGGTAACCGGGATCCGGACGGTTGCTGCCGTGGCCCGAGACCTTGTCTCGTGCACCGTGGGGGCAGCCACTACTCTTTGACCTACCGACCGGCATCACAGCCGGCACGTCCACCGAGATCGGAGTTCAGTCGTGGCAATCATCGAGCAGGTAGGTGCGCGCGAGATTCTCGATTCGCGGGGAAACCCGACGGTCGAGGTCGAGGTCGTCCTGGACGACGGCACCTTCACCCGCGCCGCCGTTCCCTCGGGCGCATCCACCGGGGAACACGAGGCCGTCGAGCTCCGTGACGGTGGCGAGCGGTACCTGGGCAAGGGTGTCACCAAGGCCGTCGAGGGCGTCCTCGGCGAGCTGGCCCCCGCGGTGATCGGCATCGAGGCCGAGGAACAGCGTCTCGTCGACCAGGCACTGCTGGATTGCGACGGAACCCCGGACAAGAGCCGCATCGGTGCCAACGCGCTGCTCGGCGTGTCGCTCGCGGTCGCCAAGGGCGCCGCCGAGTCGGCCGGTCTGCCCCTGTTCCGCTACATCGGCGGCCCCAACGCCCACATCCTGCCGGTCCCGATGATGAACATCATCAACGGCGGTGAGCATGCCGACAACGGCATCGACTTCCAGGAGTTCATGATCGCGCCGGTCGGCGCTCCCACCTTCAAGGAGGCCCTCCGCTGCGGCGCCGAGGTCTACCACGCGCTCAAGTCGGTGCTGAACAAGCAGGGCCTGAACACCGCGCTCGGTGACGAGGGCGGCTTCGCCCCCGACCTGCCGAACACCGAGGCCGCGATCGCCGTGATCGGTGAGGCCGTCGGCAAGGCCGGCTACAACTTCGGTCGCGACGTCGTCATCGCGCTCGACGCGGCGTCGACCGAGTTCTACTCGAACGGCGCCTACAAGCTCGAGGGCAAGGAGTTCGGCGCCGACGACATGGTCTCGTTCTACGAGAAGCTCATCAGCGACTACCCGATCGTGTCGATCGAGGACGGTCTGTCCGAGGACGACTGGGCCGGCTGGGCCAAGCTGACCGAGTCGATCGGCGACAAGGTGCAGCTGGTCGGTGACGACCTGTTCGTGACCAACCCCGAGCGCCTCGAAGAGGGCATCTCGAAGGGCATCGCCAACGCGTTGCTGGTCAAGGTCAACCAGATCGGCACGCTGACCGAGACCCTCGACGCCGTCGCTCTCGCGCACAACAACGGCTACAAGTCGATGATGAGCCACCGGTCGGGCGAGACCGAGGACACCACCATCGCCGACCTGGCCGTCGCCTGCAGCTGCGGCCAGATCAAGACCGGCGCGCCCGCTCGTTCCGAGCGCGTCGCCAAGTACAACCAGCTGCTGCGCATCGAAGAGGGTCTCGGCGATGCGGCACGCTACGCGGGCGACCTCGCCTTCCCGCGTTTCTCGTTTGGTTCGTGATTAGCTGTCTTCATGGCTTCTGATCGACGTCACCGCGGTGACGGGCGTCAGCGTGCGCGGGACCGGAGGGTCGACCCGCGCGTACGCGACGCCCGTCGCACGCGACGACACGATCGGTCCGGCCGGCCGGCCCGACCTGTATCACCGGTCTCGGTCGTCGAGACCGGTGAGCAGGAGCTGATCAGCGACGACGCGGCGGCCGAAGGCCAGGACAGCGCCGCCGACAGCCCGGCCCCGTCCGGGGAGCGAGTCACCACACGACCCCGCCCGAGCGCATCCCGCGGCCGGATGCGATCCGGACTGGGTGCTCGGCTCCGCCGGCTCGAGATGACCCCGGCGACGGTCGCAACGCTCGTCATCACCGTCGTCGTGGTCTGCGTCGTGGCCCTCACGCTGGCCATGCCGCTGCGCACCTACTTCAGTCAGCGTTCGGAGTTCCGGCAGCTCACCGCGTCGAACGAACAGCTGCGGCGCGAGGTCGCCGACTATCAGCAGAAGGTCAACGAGCAGAACGACCCCGCCTACATCGAGGCCCAGGCGCGGACGCGTCTGCAATTCGTCAAACCAGGAGAGATTCCGCTCGTGATGTTGTTCCCCGCCGACGAGGCCCGCCGCGAGGCCGCCGAACGAGCCGAGGAGCGCGCGCGTGCGCCCTGGTACGGCAACCTCTGGGACACCCTGTCGACTCCGCCCGCCGCGCAGTGAGGTCAGAGACCGTGAGCGTGTCCGAAGACGACCTCGCCACCGTCGCAGCCCAGCTGGGGCGTGAACCGCGCGGGGTCATCGAGATCAGCTATCGCACTCCCGACGGTCAGCCGGCGGTGGTCAAGACCGCGCCGCGGCTGCCCGACGGCACCCCGTTCCCGACGCTGTACTACCTGACCGATCCGCGGCTGACCGCCGAGGCGAGCCGGCAGGAATCGGCCGGGGTCATGAAGGGGATGACGGCCCGGTTGTCGTCGGACCCGGAACTCGCCGCCGCATACCGTCGCGCGCACGAGGACTACCTCGCCGAACGCGACGCCATCGAATCGCTCGGCACCGACTTCACCGGCGGCGGGATGCCGGATCGGGTGAAGTGCCTGCACGTGCTGATCGCCCACTCGCTCGCCAAGGGGCCGGGACTCAACCCGCTCGGCGACGAAGCGGTCGCCCTCGCGGCCGCCAATGGGTTGCGCGGCAGCGCGATTCCCGCCGACTGGCCGGAGACCTTGCCGACTGAGACCTTGCCGCCGACGGAGACCTCCGGAGACGACGCGTGACGATCGTCGGTGCCGTCGACTGCGGTACCAACTCGATCCGTCTGCTCATCGCACGGCCGGGGGAGGACGGGCGCCTCGTCGACCTGCATCGCGAAATGCGGATTGTGCGACTCGGTTACGGCGTGGACGCCACGGGACAGTTCGCGCCGGAATCGATCGAACGTACCCGGATCGCGCTCGCCGACTACGTCACGACGATGGAATCGCTGGGCGTCGAGAAGGTCCGGATGGTCGCGACGTCGGCGACCCGCGACGCGTCGAACCGCGACGAGTTCTTCGCGATGACCGCCGATCTGCTGGGATGTGTGTCCGACGGCGCGATCGCCGAGGTCATCTCGGGTGACGAGGAGGCACGGCTGTCGTTCCGCGGTGCCGTCGGCGAATTGGACCCGGCCAGTGGACCTTTCGTGGTCACCGATCTCGGCGGAGGTTCGACCGAGGTGGTGCTCGGCGACGCCGACGGTGTCCACGCCGCATACTCCGCGGACATCGGGTGCGTGCGCCTGACCGAACGGACTCTGCCGTCGGACCCGCCGACCGCCGACGAGATCGCCGCGGCCCAGGCGTTCGCCGCAGAGCGGTTGGCCGAGGCCTTCACGCGGGTGCCGGTGGAGTCGGCCCGCACGTGGGTCGGCGTTGCCGGGACGATGACGACGCTCGCCGTGCTCGGCGCCGGACTCACCGAATACGACTCCGAGAAGATCCACCTCTCCCGTATCTCGCTGCCCGACCTGGACCGCGTGTGCTGGGACCTCATCGGCATGACGCGCGCCGATCGTGCCGCGCTGGGGCCGATGCATCCCGGTCGCGTCGACGTCATCGGTGGGGGATCGCTGGTCACGCTGGAACTGGCCCGGGTGCTGTCCGAACGCGCGGGTATCGCCGAACTCGTCGTCAGCGAACACGACATCCTCGACGGGATCGCGCTGGGCATTCTGGACTGAGCGGCCGGCCCGATAAGATGTGACGCATGGCATACAACCTGCACTGCCCCTGTGGCGAGTCCATCACCGCACTCGAGGACGACTTCGTCCCCAAGGTCCAGGCCCATCTGGCGGCCGAACATCCCGGCCGGGACTACAGCGAGACCGAGATCATGATGATGGCGATGACCGTGCCCGACCGCGCGGTGAAGGACTAACCCTTCGAGACGCCCTCCGCAAGCTCCGGGCTCCTCAGGGAGCGGATGTAAACCCACCCCTTTTCGGCAGAATCACCACCTCGCGGGGTGGTGATTCTGCCGAAAAGAGGGGGGTTTGCGTGTCAGACGGCTGCGGGGTTCCGCAGCGAGATGTTGTTGCACGCCTCGCAGACCGACTCGGGGATGATGCCTTCACGCTGCAGGAAACCGAAGATGGTGCAACCGAGGCAGAATCCGAAGACCGATTCGAGTGTCGCGGCGGCGATCAGGATGCCGGTGGCGAGCTGTGCGGCCAGGCCGAAACCGAACAGGCTGAGCACGAACGCGACACCGCTGACCACCAGGCCGATGGCCTGGGCGAAACGCTTCGGCGGACCCGGGACGAGCTTCTCCTTGCGGACGATCTTCGGGACGATGAACTTCACCGAGAGCTGACCGAAAGGGGAGAGCGTCGGACCCGACGCCACGCGCAGCGCGAAGCCGAGGGCCAGAAGGCCGTAGACGATCGGTTCGTTGACCGCGACCGCGATGATCGCGAGGACGACAACCAGGCCGGCGGTGGTCCGGGCCGCATAGTCGTTCACGGGGTTGGGAAAGGTGAGAACCTCACGCACCGACATCGACAGAAACCTCCATGAACTAGGAAAACCAGGACCAAGTTACGGGTGAGCCCGCGCTTTGGCAAAGGTTGTATTCACCCAGATCGCAACAGAGGTGAGTTCTGTCTCACAAATGATCGGTGTCAGGTGCGATGCGGGGTTCCTCGGCCGCGATCTCCCGCGGGTCGGCTACGTCGGGTTCGTCCTGATCTGTGACACCACCGTCGTTGGCGAGTTCGGCCTCACGGGAGATCTCGCCCTCCTGGTCGATTCCGGTCTGCTCGCCGACGTCGATGCGGTCGGGAACCTCGTCCATGTCCACTCCTGTCACTTTGCGTGCCTGCTCGGATTCGGAGAAGGGCGCCGACATGTCGGCGTCTTTGATCGCCTCGGCGTAGGCGAACTCGGCGTCGATGATCTCCCAATCGCCGCCTCGGGCCCGCTCGTCGGCCTTTGCCTTACGTGCGGCCTCACGCATCTCGAACCCGTCGGTGACGATCTCCCCGATCTCGCGGGTGACACCGGCTACGGCGCCGGTGATGATCGTCGCGATCCGGCCGACGTGCGTGGCCGTCGACTCGATCAGTTCCTGGAACAGGTCCTTGTTGCGTTCGATGCTGTCGACCATCTCTAACCCCCTGGGTGCTGAAGGGTGTGTGTCCCCGCGTGTGAGTGTCCGCGCACGGCCGTACGTGCGGCTGGTCCCGAGGGTACCCTCGGGACCAGCTGATCAAACGATTCCTAAAATGCGCTGGTCAGGCAGCAGAAACGGGCTTCTCGCGCTCGACGATGACGGTCAGATCGTCGTCGTCGCGGGTCATCCAGTTGGGCAGCGACAGCTTTGCGATCTTCTTCCAGGTCGACGCCAGCTGGTGACTGAGCGAGCCGGTGTTGTACGGCAATCCGTAGCGCTCGCAGATCTCTTGGACCTCGGCGGACATCGACGGGTAGCGGCTCGCGGGGATGTCCGGGAACAGGTGGTGTTCGATCTGGTGGGACAGGTTGCCGCTCATGATGTGGAACAGGGGGCTGCCGGTGATGTTGGCCGAGCCGAGCATCTGCCGCAGGTACCACTGTCCGCGGGTCTCGTTCTGGCATTCCTCCGAGGTGAAAGTCTGTGCCCCGGTGGGGAAGTGGCCGCAGAAGATGATCGAGTACGTCCAGACGTTGCGCACCAGGTTGGCGGCGGCGTTGCCGACGAGCGTCGGAACGAACAGCGGGCCGGTCAGCGCCGGGAAGACGACGTAGTCCTTGAGGACCTGCCGGCCTGCCTTGCGCCACATGCCTTTCACCAGGCCCTTGATGTCACTCCACTTGCGCTTGCCCTGGATCACGTTCTCCGCCTCCAGGTCATGGAGCATGACGCCCCACTCGAAGAGGAGCATGAGGGCGGTCGCATAGCCGAGGTTGCCCAGGTAGTAGGGATTCCACTTCTGGTCACGCGCCATCCGCAGGATGCCGTAACCGATGTCGCGGTCCTCGCCGATGATGTTGGTGAACGTGTGGTGCAGGTAGTTGTGGCTGTGCTTCCACTGGTCGGCCGGACACACGGTGTCCCACTCGAATTCGCGGGAGTTGTAGGTGTCCTCACGCATCCAGTCGTACTGGCCGTGCATCACGTTGTGGCCGATCTCCATGTTGTCGAGGATCTTCGACACCGAGAGTGCGCCGACGGCGGCGACCCACGCCGGAGGGAAGAACCCGAGGTACATCAGTGCGCGACCACCGATCTCGAATCCTCGCTGGGCGCGGATGACGGAGTACAGGTAGTCGCGGTCCTTCTGGCCGAGATCGGCGACGATGCGGGAGCGCAGTTCGTCGAGGTCGCGTCCCAGGGCCTCGACCTGCTCGTAGGACAGGACGACGGTGTTGGGGTCTGCGGGTGTGTTGTTGTCCGAGGTCTTCTCGGCGGCGCGCAGGGCCGGCAGGTTCTCGGTGGGCGCCTTGCGGGCGGCCTTTTCGATGTCGATGGTCATGGTGTGCCTCCTGCTGGGTAGGAGAGGGAATGGGTGGTGGTCAGCGGGATAGGGTGATCGTCGACCGTCAGAGTTCGATGTCGACGGAGCCGACCGGGGCGTTGATGCACAGTTGGATCTGTGTGTCGGACTCGGTGTCGGTCTCGCCGGTCAGCACGTTGCGGGTGCACCCCGATTTCTTGACGGCGGTGCACGAGAAGCAGATCCCCATGCGGCAACCGGACTCCGGGGTGAGCCCGGCGGCCTCGGCCTGGTCGAGGATCGGGCGACCGTCGTTGGTCGCCGTGGTGCCCGACCGGGAGAACGTGAGTTCGCCCTCGACCGAATCCGGGTCGACGACTGTCGTCGGGGTCAGAGTGAACGCCTCGCTGTGCAGTGGCTGCGAGATGCCGAGCGCGGCATGTACCTCGGCGACGGCATCCATCAGGGCCCGCGGTCCGCAGACGAAGACGTCGGCGTCGGCCAGACCGGGGACGTCGTCGAGGTGAGCGGCGGTGAAGTGACCGTCGCGATCGTCACGGGTGTGGTGTACCCGTAGGTCGATGTTGGGATGTGCGGACGCCAGCGCGACGAGTTCGTCGCGGTACGCGACCTCCGAGGCGGTGCGAGCGTAATGCACGAAAGTGATCGGTCCGGCGTACCCTCGGGCCACCAGCGTCCTCAACATTGAGAGCACAGGTGTAACGCCGCTGCCGCCGCTGATGAAGACGGCCGAGGTGGGGTCGGTCTCCGGTAGTACGAAGTCGCCGTCGGCCTGGGACAGTCCGACGACGTCACCCGGCCGGGCGTGTGCGCCCAGATGCTTGGAGACGAGGCCGTCGTCGTTGGCGGTGATGGTGAGTTCGATGTCGCCGTCGGGACCGGTGGCGGCATTCGCCGGAGAGAAGCACCTGGTGTGCCGAACGCCGTCGATGACGACGCTGAGCTGCACGAACTGTCCGGCACGGTGTCCTTGCCATTGGCGGGTCGGACGGATGGTGAGACGCACCGTGCGGGGCGTCGGGTGCTCGGCCCGCACGATCTCGCCGCGCAGGTCGCGCCAGGTGAGCATGGGGTCGAGCAGTTCGAGATAGCGGTCGACCGGATGCGGGGACAGTGCCGCCTCGACGATCGATCCGACCAGGCGGTTCCAGCGGCCGGGGCTGCCGGCGGCGGTGCCCCGGGTCGGGGTATGGGGTGTGCGAATGCTCATGAAAGGGCTCCGTTCGCATGATTCGGTGTACATGTGTACACAAACGAGTGTGACACGTGGCCGCCCGGGAGCGTCAAGCGGAAATCCCTGTGACGGCCGTCACTGTCGATGGGAGGTCGCGGTCCGGGCGGCGCGCGCCGGCGAATACACTCGACTCTGTGACACGCACGCGGAGTTCGAGCCAGCGCGATGCGCAGACGCGTGCGGACAAGAAGAACCAGACGCGCCAGGCGCTCCTCGACACGACGAGGTCCCTGGTCGGTGAGCGCAGCTTCGGCAGCATCAGCCTGCGCGAGGTCGCCCGCGGTGCGGGGATCGTGCCCACGGCCTTCTACCGGCACTTCGCCTCGATGGAGGACCTCGGGGTCACCGTCGTCGAGGATTCGATGCGGGTTCTGCGTCGCGCACTCCGAGAGGGTCGGCGCGATCTCGCGGCTCGCGAGGCGATGCCGACCGCGAAGAACTCCCTCGACATCCTGTTGCGTCACGTTCGCGAGAACGAGTCGCAGTTCCGATTCCTCATTCGCGAGCAGCACGGCGGTATCGCGGAGATCCGCCGCGCCATCGACACCGAGCTCCGGCTCTTCTCCAAAGAGCTGACCATCGACCTCGCCCGGATTCCGGACCTCGCGCCCTGGCAACCCGAAGACCTCGAGATCGCCGCCGAACTCATCGTCACGATCATGCTGACCGCGGTCGCCGACCTGCTCGACGGCGAGTACCGCGGTCGCGGCGTCGAGAAGGAGATCGTCGAGCGCACCGAACGCCAGTTGGTGATGGTGTTTCTCGGCATGGGGCAGTGGCGTCCGTCTGAGTAGGGCGTCCCTCTGAGTAGGGCGTGACCGGCCCGGTGACGCGCATGCGACCGTCGTCCTGCCCGTGACCTGCGTGAACGCAGTCGTTACCGAACACTGCGGACCGTTGTCCACTTGGCGTCACAGAGATTTCAACTGTGGCCTGGTGTCTCGCCGGTGTTCGACACTTGTCGCCGACATGTGTTTCGCGGTGCGGGTCCCTCGGTCCGCGCTGCCGATCGCACCTGCCGCTCCACCCCTTCTGCTCCACGACGAAAGGTGCCTCCGCGGTGTCTCTGCATTTCCACTGGTTCCTGCCCACCTACGGTGACTCCCGCAACCTGATCGCGGGCGGGCACGGCAGCCAGATGAACGGGGACCGGCCGGCCGACCTTCGATACCTCAAGCAGCTCGCGGCCGCGGCCGAAATCAACGGCTTCGAAGCGGTACTGACCCCGGCGGGACTGTGGTGTGAGGACGCGTGGCTGACCACTGCGGCACTCATCGACGCGACGGAGAGCCTGAAGTTCCTGATCGCCTTCCGTCCCGGACTCATCTCCCCGCTGCTCGCCGCCCAGATGTCGGCGACCTTCCAGTGGCATTCCGAAGGCCGTCTCCTGATCAACGTCGTCACCGGTGGCGAGTCCAGTGAGCAGCGCGCCTTCGGCGATTTCCTGGCCAAGAACGCGCGCTATGAGCGCTGCGCGGAGTACCTGGAGATCATCCGCCGCCTGTGGACCGACGAGGAGCCCGTCGACTTCGTCGGCAAGCACCTGCGTGTCGAGAACGCGCTGCTCGGCCGTCGCCCGACCCCGACCCCGCCGGTCTTCTTCGGCGGCTCGTCGCCGGCCGCGGGTGACGTGGCAGCCAGATATGCCGACACCTACCTGACCTGGGGCGAGCGGCCGGAAGCCGTCTCCGAGAAGATCGCTTGGATCAACGGACTCGCCGCTGCGCAGGGCCGGACGCTCGATCACGGCATCCGCTTCCACGTCATCGCCCGGGAGACCTCCGAGCAGGCCTGGGCCGAGGCGGAACGCCTTCTCGACAATCTCGATCCCGCTCAGGTCGCCGCCGCTCAGCGGAACCTCGCGCAGTCGGAGTCGGAAGGTCAGCGTCGTATGTCCGAACTGCATGGTCGCGGAGCAGCTTTCGAGGGTTCGACCGACCCGCGTTCGCTGGAGATCCACCCGGGCGTCTGGTCCGGCGTCGGCCTGGTGCGCGGCGGTGCCGGCACCGCGCTCGTCGGTTCCTACGACGAGGTCGCGGAGCTGATCGGCGAGTACGCGTCCCTCGGACTCGACCACTTCATCCTGTCCGGATACCCGCACCTCGAGGAGGCCTACCACTTCGGTGAAGGCGTCCGACCCGCGCTGGCTCGACGCGGTCTGCTCGACGCGGCCGACGCCCGTCCGAGCGAAGAGGTCCGTACCGCGTTCCTGCCGCGCCTGCAGGCCGCATCGTCCTGATCGATCCACGTTCCACCTGAGAATCCACCTGCGGAGGTAACACCATGTCCACCGAATCCATCGCGGACCAGATCAAGTTCGCCTATTGGGTGCCGAACGTCAGTGGCGGTCTGGTCACCAGCACCATCGAACAGCGCACGAGCTGGGACTACGACTACAACATCAAGCTCGCCCGGACCGCGGAGAACAACGGCTTCGAGTACGCCCTCTCGCAGGTCCGTTACGAGGCGAGCTACGGCGCCGAATACCAGCACGAGTCGACCAGTTTCAGCCTCGCCCTGCTGCTCGCGACGCAGCGGCTGAAGGTGATCGCCGCCGTGCATCCGGGCCTGTGGCATCCGGCGGTCCTCGCCAAGCTCGGCGCCACCGCCGACCACCTGTCCAAGGGCCGTTTCGCGATCAACGTGGTCAGCGGCTGGTTCAAGGACGAGTTCACCCACCTCGGTGAGCCGTGGCTCGAACACGACGAGCGCTATCGCCGCAGCGGCGAGTTCCTCGAGGTCATCCGCAAGATCTGGACCGAGGACAACGTCGACTACCGCGGCGACTTCTACCGAATCCACGACTTCACGCTGAAGCCGAAGCCGCTCAACACCCCCGAGCGTCCGAACCCGGAGCTCTTCCAGGGCGGCAACTCCACCGCGGCCCGCAGCAACGGCGGCCGCTTCGCGGACTGGTACTTCTCCAACGGCAAGGACTTCGACGGCGTCACCGAGCAGCTCGACGACCTGCGCGCCGTCGCGCAGGCCCACAACCGTTCGGTGAAGTTCGGCCTCAACGGCTTCATCATCGCCCGCGACACCGAGAAGGAAGCCCGCGACACCCTGCGCGAGATCGTCGAGAAGGCGAATCGTCCTGCGGTGGAAGGTTTCCGGGATGCCGTACAGCAGGCCGGCAACTCGACCGGTGACAAGAAGGGCATGTGGGCGGACTCGAAGTTCGAGGACCTCGTCCAGTACAACGACGGCTTCAAGACGCAGCTGATCGGTACCCCGGAGCAGATCGCCGAGCGCATCGTCGCCTACAAGCGTCTCGGCGTCGACCTCATTCTCGGCGGCTTCCTGCATTTCCAGGAGGAGATCGAGTACTTCGGCGAGAAGGTGCTCCCGCTCGTGCGCGAACTCGAGGCATCGCTGACCCCCGCAGCAGTTCTGTGACGGCTGTAAGTCAGGCCCGACCCGAATCGGCGAGCCGGATCCAATCGACGGCCAAAGCTCTCTCCGTCGCAAGGGAACTCGCTGCGACGTTCGCGGCCGGTGCAGGCGAGCGCGATCGCGACCGCCGCCTGCCGTTCGCCGAGATCGATCGCCTGTCGGCGTCGGGTCTTCTCGCGTTGACGGTGCCCGCACGGTTCGGTGGGCTCGACGTGTCGCCGAGTGTGCTGGCCGAGGTCGTCTCGATACTTGCCGCCGCCGATCCCAGCATTGCGCAGATCCCGCACAGTCATTTCGTCTACCTCAACCTGGTGCGCCTCTCCGCGGGAGATGCGTTGGCCGAGCGCATCTTCACCGATGTCCTGGCCGGTGGCCGGGTGGCCAACGCGCAGTCGGAGCGCGGCGGCAAGACCATCGCGGACATCTCGACCCGTCTGACCCCGATCGACGGCGACGGTGGGCGGTTCGTCCTCGAGGGTGAGAAGTTCTACTGCACGGGTTCGCTGTTCGCGCACACGCTCGCCGTCCTGGCGAAGCTCGATGTGGCGGCCGGCGACCTCGCACCAGGTGAATATGTGGCCTTCATCCCCGCGAATGCGCCCGGTGTGGAGATCATCGACGACTGGGATGCCGTGGGGCAGCGGACCACCGGTTCGGGAACCGTCCGATTCTCGGGTGTCGGAGTGACCGCGGCCGACCTCGTGGCGCGCGCGTCGGCGACGTCGGCACCCACCGCGTACGGCGCGTACGCGCAGTTGCTCCACGTCGCGATCGATGTGGGCATCGCTCGGGGTGCGCTGACCGCGGCGGTCGAGTTCGTGCGGACCAAGGCCCGTCCGTGGTTCGAGGCGGGTGTCGACCGGGCGGTCGACGATCCGCTGGTGGTCCAGCGTTTCGGTGAACTCGAGGTCGACGTCGCAACTGCCGAGGCGATGCTCGTCGCCGCGGGTCGCAGGGTCGACGAGGCCGTCGACGGCTCGGCAGGCGCGCCGCGTGAACTCGTCGCCGAGGCGTCGATCGCGGTGGCGCGTGCCAAGGCCGTGGCCGACCGGGTCGCGGCGCCGGTCGCGTCGGCGCTCTTCGAGGTGAGCGGAACCCGCAGTGCCGCGGCCGGGACCGGGCTCGATCGCTACTGGCGTGACGCCCGGACGCACACTCTGCACGACCCGGTCCGGTGGAAGTACCAGCACATCGGGCGCTGGCTGCTCCGTGGGGAGGATCCGCCGCTGCACGGCGTGATCTGAATTCGCCTGTAGCAGAATCGCGTTGCGTTTGATCCCGGCTCCCGGGATCAAGCGCAACGCGATTCTGCTCTTCTACAGGTATTTGCCCACGTGTGAGAGCGCCTTCTTCGGGGTCTTGGCGTCGAATCCCTCGCCGATCGCCCGTAGCTTCCATTCATCGCCGTCGCGGCCGATGACCGCCATCGCGACGGCGGTGAACGGCATGCCGCCCTTGAGGGTGTAGCGGGCGAGTTCGGCTGACGTCGTCTCGTCGACGAGACGGCAGTAGGCGTTCTCGATCTTCTCGAAGGTGTGGCCGCGGTAGGACGTGACGATGAACATCAGTGCGTCGATGCGGGCCGGAACCGACTGCAGCGCAACGCGGATGACCTCGTCGTCGCCCTCGCCCTCGCCGGTCAGGTTGTCGCCCGAGTGCAGGACCGAACGGTCCTTGCTGTTGAGGTGGCCGTAGTACACGGTCTCGACGCACTGGCCGCCGGAGAACATCAGCACCGACGCGTCGAGGTCGATCGACCCGCCGCGGCCGAATCCTCCGCGTACCGGGTCCCAGCCGAGGCCCATGCGGATGTTGGTGAGCTTGACGCCACCCTCCTTGCGCAGCGTGACCTTCTGGCCCTTGGTGAGGCTGACCGGACGATCCTTGCTCAGGCTGATCTCCGGTGCCCGAGGTGGAGCGGGTGGCGGCGTGGGAGCAGGCGGGGGAGTCGAAGCAGGTGGGGGAGCGGCGGGCGGCGAATAGGTCGGCGTGGTCTGCACGGGTGCGGGAGTCGGCTCCTCGTCGACGCTGACACCGTGGTCACGGACGAGATCGGCGAACCCGCCGGCATATCCCTGCCCGACGGCGCGCACCTTCCAGTCGAGGTTGCGCCGGTAGACCTCGAGGGCGATGACGACGGATTCCGTCGTGAGGCCGGTGACGGTGAAGTCGTAGAGTTCGCGTCCGCCGCCGTCGGTCACCCGCGCGATCGGCGGCGCGAACCGGCCGAACGTGGAGCTCGTGTCGTCGAGGGTGATGACGGCACGGACGGCGTCGATGTCCGCGGGGATCTCGTTGGTCGAGATGTGCAGTCGCGCCGGACCGTTGGGCGCCTGCTGCAGCGAAACACCCGGACCGGTGGGCTGGTTGTAGAAGACGAAGTCGTTGTCGCTGCGCACGACGCCGCGGTCGGTCACCAGCAGTGCCGACACGTCGGCGGCGGTCGCGAGTTCGACGGAGACGACGATCTGGGAGGTCGACAGCGGGCCGTTCTGGCCTTTGGTCAGCGAGGGCATGGTGCACAGGGTAGTCATCGGTCGCCGTCGGCGTCCGAATGCGATCGTCCGGGCGACAGAGAAGTGTCAGTCGGTCGGCTTATGCTGCTCGGTATGTCAGGAAGCCGGGTCGGCACGCAGTTCGGGCCCTATCGTCTCGACGCACTGTTGGGGCGGGGCGGCATGGGAGAGGTCTACCGGGCATACGACACCGCCAAGGACCGTACCGTCGCGCTGAAACTGCTCAACCCAGGTCTCGCGGACGACACCATGTACCAGGAGCGATTCCGCCGGGAGTCGCACGCCGCGGCGCGACTGGGTGAGCCACACGTCATCCCGATCCACGACTGGGGCGAGATCGAGGGCGTGCTCTTCATCGACATGCGCCTCGTCGCCGGCGAAGACCTGCGGGCCCTGCTCAGCCGCGAGACGCGGCTCGAGCCGGCACGGGCGGTCTCGATCGTCGAGCAGGTGGCCGCGGCACTCGATGCCGCCCACACCGAGGGGTTGATGCACCGGGACATCAAGCCGGAGAACGTCCTCGTCGATGCCAACGACTTCGCCTACCTCGTCGATTTCGGTATCGCCCACGGCGCCGACGACACGCACCTCACGCAGACGGGTACCGCCGTCGGTTCGATCGCGTACATGGCGCCCGAGCTGTTCGACGCGGCGTCGCCGGGTCCGGCGAGCGACATCTACAGCCTCGCGTGCGTGCTGTTCGAGTGCCTCACCGGCCAGGTGCCACATCCCGCGAAGACCGTGAGCGCCGCTATCAAGGCAGCGGTCCTGTCGCCCCCGCCGGCGCCGAGCTCGGTCAACGCCGACGTCCCGGAGGCGATGGATGCTGTCCTCCGGACAGGTCTCGCCGCCGAACCGTCCGAACGCTACGAATCGGCGCGGGAGCTGGCTCGCGCTGCCCGCGCGGCGTTGTCCGGCGACCCGGACGCCGGACCCGCAGCAGACTCGGCGACAAGCATCATCAAGGCGCCCCACACCGTCATCGCCCCGGTCGAACCGGCGTACGAGCCGACCCAGATCCGCCAGACGACCGGCCCCGAGACCGCTGCGGGACCACAGATGTCCGGTCCGCAGCAGGTATCGGCACCCCAGTCGTATCCCGAGTCACACCCTGAGTGGGGCGGATCCGGCACCCGACAGCTCTCCGGGCCACAGACCTTCGGCGCGTCACAGCAGATGTCCGCACCCGCGTATCATGTTGAGCCGCAGCAGTTCTCGTCAGCTCAGCAGTACCCGAGCGCATACGGACCGCCACCCGGTTATCCGCCGGCCTATGGACAGCCCCGGCAACGGCGCTCGGCGGCGATCCCGATCCTCCTCGGGCTGATCGCGGTTGTCCTCGTGGGCATCGCCGTCGTCGTGGGCGTCCTCCTCGCGGGTTCAGGGGGCGACAGTTCGGAACAGGTCGCCGACCCGACCACCCCGACGATCACCGAGACCGTCGCGCCGCCGCCGACCGTCGAGAACGCACCCCAGGGGCCGCGCGCTCCCGCGGCGCCACCGCCGGGGTCCGCGCCGTGCGACGCGACCGTCGGCGTGGGGACATCGGTGACGAGCTGCCCGTTCGCCTTCGCGGTTCGAGACGCGTACTTCAGTGTGGGACAAGACCGTTCCCCACGCGTGGTGACCGCGGCGAGTCCCGTCACGGGGCAGTCGTATGCGATGAGCTGCGTCCCGGAGGGGGCGATCGTGGCATGCCGCGGCGGGAACGACGCGGTGGTGCACATCTACTGATGAGGACCACGCAGACGATCAGGTCCGTGGCGGTCGCGCTCGGATTCGTCGTGGCGGTCACCGCCGGTTGTACGACGTCCGCCGACCCCGCCCCGATCACACCGGTCACCGTGACTGTGACGTCGACACCCTCGACCCCGGTCCAGCCCACACCGGGCCAGCACGGGGCGGGGAGCCCGGCGCCACCGGTCCCCGCCTCGTACGGCGCGCTGGCCGCGAGCTTCCGCAAGGTCGCGTCGTCGACCGGGCTGACCGTCGGCATCGCGATCGCGCCGGTCGGCGGCGATGCGGTCCCCGCACTGACCCTGGGGGACACCACACCGCAGGTCGCATGGTCGACGATCAAGGTGCCGCTCGCGGTCGCCGCCGAACGCCAGAACGGACCCAGCCCGGCCGCTGGTGCGGCGATCATCAACTCCGACAACGGTTCCGCCGAGGCATTGTGGTCGTCGCTGGGCGGCGGACAGAGCGCCGCCGACGCGGTCACCGCGGTGCTGCGCGACGGAGGTGACACCACCACCGTCGTCCCGGCCACACAGCGTCGGCCGGGGTACACGATCTTCGGTCAGACGATCTGGGCATTGCCCGACGCTGCGACATTCACCGCCCATCTCCCGTGTCTCGAGGGGGCGCGGTCGGTGCTCTCGCTGATGGGTGAGGTCGCCGGGAATCAGCAGTGGGGCGTCGAGGTGATGTCCGCGCCTCGCGCGACGGCCGTGAAAGGCGGCTGGGGTCCCGGCATGTCAGCGGGGTATCTCGTGCGTCAGATCGGCCTGTTCACCTTTCGTGACGGTCAGCGCACCGCGGTGGCGATGAGTGCGGTCGGCGGGTCGATGACCGGCGGGATCGCGGCGCTGAACGCGGTGGCCGCCTGGCTCGACACCAACATGACCCGGCTGCCACGCGGCCGGTGTGCCGCCTGAGACCGAATTCCGCCGTCGCCGTCGGCGTGATGCCGGTCGCAGCAAGGTCCCGATTGGGTATACGAGCTGGTCACCCGGCCGGCCGCGGCACTACTCTCGTGTGTCTAAAGTGACTCAGGAGAATACTGTGAAAGTTGTGACTCGGTGTGCGCTGGTCGTCGGTGCTGTGATGATGTCCCTCGTCGTCGGTGCCGGAAGCGCGAACGCGGTTCCGCTCCCGGCGCTGCCGCCGCTGCCCGAGCCGTTCGCGTCCTGGTTCACGCCACCGGAACCGGTCGACAAGAAGCTGGCGAAGAGCTATGCCGCACTCCAGAAGTCGATGAAGAAGTCACTGCCCGGCCAGCTGGGTGTCGCCATCGTGCCGGTCGGCAGCGACCAGGTCATCTCGCTGGGATCGCTCAAGGCGGGCCGGGCGTGGTCGACGATGAAGGTTCCGGTTTCGCTGGCCGCCCAACGCGAGCGCGGTCCCGCCGTCGCAAGGATGGAGGACAAGGCGATCACCTTCTCCGACAACGACGCCGCGGGCGAACTGTGGGGAGCACTCGGCGGCGGGCGCGCCTCCGTCGACGCGGTGACCGCCGTGCTGCGCGAAGGACACGACACCCGGACGCACGTCTCCTCGGAGATCGACACCCCGGCGTCGTATCCGGGATACACCTCCTGGGCTCTGCGCGACCAGGCCCTGTTCGGCGCGCATCTGCCCTGCCTGCCCGGCAGCGAACACATCATCCGGCTGATGAGCGACGTCGCCCCGAACCAGCAGTGGGGCATCGCCAGGGTCGGCCGGAACAAGGGGGCGGTGACCGCCGTCAAGGGCGGCTGGGGTCCGGCCACGTCCAGAACCGGTGGTCATCTCGTGCGTCAGCTCGGCATCATCAGCACAGTCGACGGCCAGGTCGCGGTCTCGATGGCGGCGATCCCACGCAGCGGGTCGTTCACCGACGGCACCAAGATGCTCACGCGACTGGGCAACTGGCTCGGCAAGAACCTGGTCGAACTGCCCAAGGGACGGTGCTGAACTCCCCTCAGCTCGCCGCGGGTGACGGCATGCCCGCCGGTCGGCAGAGGGCCGCGGCGATCGCGGTGGTCAGCGGAACCGACAAGGCGATCGCGATACCGCCGACGAAGGACCGCGCGAGTTCGACGGCCACCACGTCAGTGGTGAGCAGACCTCCGAGGGGTTGCTGGGCGACCGAGAAGAGCAGCATCAGCGGCAGGGCGCTGCCGGCGTAGGCGAAGACCAGGGTGTAGACGGTGCTCGCGATGTGGTCGCGTCCCACGCGCATCGCGGCCTTGAAGGTCGCGAGCCGGGTCGGTTCGCCCGCGGCGGCCAGTTCGAAGGCCGCGGACGCCTGGGTGATCGTCACGTCGTTGAGGACGCCGAGCGTGCCGATGATGAATCCGGCCAGCAGTAGACCGCTGACCGAGATGTTGCCCTGATAGACCTGCAGATTGGTGGTCTGGTCGCCGGACAAACCGGTCAGGTTCATCGTCTCGATCGCCAGCCAGCTCAACAGGCCGGCCATCAGCAGTGAGGTCAACGTGCCGAGCAGGGCCGAACTCGTACGGAGGCTGACGCCGTGTGCGAGGTAGAGCACCACGAACAGGATCGCCGCCGACGACACCACCGCCACCGCGACCGGGGATGATCCATCGAGGATGGCCGGCAGGGTGAACCCGCCGAGGACGACGAAGGCGAAGGCGAGGCCGAGGATCGAGCGGAATCCGCGCCACGCCGCGACCAGCACGATTGCCGCGATGAAGAGGATCGCCCAGACGATCGTGGCCGTGCCGCGCTGGAAGTCGAAGAAGGTGTACCGATTGCCTTCCGGTCCGGGCACCGTCGAGAGCCGGATCGCATCGCCGACGTGGAGCGTCGGCTGACCGGCCTGCGGCTCGTCGCTCGCGCCCGGGGTCGGCGTGCCCTCGGGTCCCGGTTCGGTCCCCGACTGTGCACCCTTCGTGGGGATCTCCAACACCGTGTACCGGCCGGCGGCCTCACCCGAGTCGATGCGGACCGCGTTCAGGATGCAGGGCCCGCCGGCGACCGGGTTGACGGGGATGTCGGCGGTCTCGAGCACCGACCCCGCCGCCGGGTTGAGACAGTTCGCGCGGAACTGGTCGACGACCTCGCCGTCGACCGTCTGGATCGAGCCGCCGTCGGCCGCCCGGAACTGCGTGGGCACCGGATGCTCGGAATCCGACGGCCAGAGAACGATCATTCCGATCGTCACAGCCACCGCGGTGACCGCCAGGGTCCCGATGACCAGCCACCGCGCGAACGGGGACAGCATGTGGGAGATGTCGGTCAGCGAATGTGAATGACCGTGATGTGTGCGCTCCACGCCGGTGAGCCTATGCGTAAGCGCCCGGGTCGTGGTGTGCGACCCGGGCGCCCGGTGTGAACACGCGTCACGGAATGGTGGCCTACAAGGGCAGGAGAATGTTCTTCACCTGCGGATCGGTGCGCAGGAATTCCTGCACCGCGGGATCCTTGAACGCGGCTACGAGGTTCTTGATGTTGTCGGTGTTCTCCCACTCGGTGCCGATGGTGAGCTGTCCGGCGAACTCGTCGGGGGCCGGGGGAGCGTAGATCTGCTTCTCGATCGGGATGTTCGCGGCCGGGTAGTACTCGGTGTAGCCGACGGTCGCGTCGAGATCGGCCAGCGACCGGGACTGAGCGGCGAAGTCGAGCAGCACGAACTGCAGGTTGCGCGGGTTGGTGGTGATGTCCTTCTGGGTCGCCGTCCACTTGTCGATGCCCGGTTTGAGGGTGATCAGGCCGGCGCGCTCCAGCAGCCACAGGCACCGTCGCTGACTGCGCGGTTGAGCGTGGTCGAGTCGGCGAGCCCCTTGAAGGCGACCTTGATCCCGTATCGGGGCGCGACCTCGTTGCCGATGTACTCGACGAGCGCCTGCTCGGCGGCGTTGCCCTCGGCGGTGACGACGGTGAGCGTCGCACCCGGGGTCTCGTTGGGGGAGGTCGAATCCGAGCCGAGGAACCGCCAGCCGAGGACGCCGGCCAGAACAGCGACGACGACGAGGACGCCGGCGATCAGCGGCCAGCGGCGACGCGTGGAGATCTCGATGTCGGAATTGCCTGCGGGCGGCGGAGTTTCGGGCGACTTGTCCGACACGTCAGTGGCGGAACCGGTGTCCTGGGACATGCGTGAACCTTTCAAGAGTGGTGAAAGTGAGACGAGGGGCTCTGGCGTGAAGGCGCGTCGGTCAGTGGTTGACGCGCTTGGAGGTCACCGGGTTGAGGCTGCGCGCGAGTGCGTCGCCGGCCAGCTGGATCAACGCCACGGTGATCACCAGCACGATGATCGTGGCGACCATGACGCCCTGGTCGAAGCGCTGGTAGCCGTAGGTCACCGCCACGTAGCCGAGGCCGCCGGCGCCGATCGTGCCGGCAATGGTCGAGTATTCGATCATCGCGATGGTGTTGATGGTCAGACCACCCACGATGCTCGGCAGGGCCTCGGGAACCTGTGCCTTCCAGATGATCTGGGCGTTGGAGCCGCCCGATGCGCGGGCCACGTCGATCGTCGACGCCGGGACCGACCGCAGCGAGTTCTCCACGATGCGGGTGAAGAAGGCGATACCGGCGATGGACATCGGGACCACCGCCGCGGCGATGCCGATGTTGGTGCCGGTGACGAGGCGGGTGAACGGGATGATCGCCGTCATCAACACCAGGAACGGCAACGACCGCCCGATGCTGATGATCCAGGACAACGGTGTGTGCAGCGCCCGGTTCTCGAAAAGGCCACCGGGAGCGAGGTTGTGGACCAGTGCGCCGAGCGGGACGCCGACGACGAGGACGACGACCATCACGATGCTGACCATCAGGACGGTGTCGACGAACGCCGGGAGCAGCAGATCGGGGATCTCGTCGAGCGGAACGGTGATGCCGGCCAGGTTGATCGTGCTCATGCCGCGGGGTCGAAGTGCGCGTCCGAGAACCGAATCGGGATCGAGTACCAACTTCTCGAGGCGTCCGTGCTCGACGATGCGTCCGTGGTCGAGTCGGCCGACGGTGTCGGCGACGCGCACGATGGTGTCCATCTCGTGGGTGATGAACACGACTGCCAGACCGAGTTCGTTCCGGACCTCGGTCAGGAGTTCCGGGAAGGTGTCGGTGGCCGGGTCGAGTCCGGAGGTGGCCTCGTCCGACAGCAGCACCGACGGCTGCCCGCCGGAGAGCTGATGGGGGTACAGATTCGCCTTGTCGGACAGGCCGACCAGGTCGAGCAGGTCGGCGACCCGCGACGTGGTGGAAGCCTTTGTCGCGCCCAGGTACTCGAGCGGAAGGGCGACGTTCTGCGCTGCGGTCCGCCGCGAGAGCAGACTGGCCGGCTGGAAGACCGTGCCGATGCGGCGTCGAGCACGGTGGTGGGGTTCGGCGAACCGACCCCGAAGATCTTGCCCGAGAGCCATCGCGGTTCGACCTACCGCGTCGGCGGCGTGAGCGTGTAGATTCTGGCGTCGTAGGGATCTCGTCCGGCCAGGACGAGTTCCTCGCGGATCTTGCTCACGACGTCGCCCAGGATCGCCTTGGTGGGTGCGGCGACGAAGACGGCTTCGGCGTTCTCCGCGGCGAAACGGCGACCGCGTGGTGAGGCGCCCGCCTGGTAGATGACCGGCGAACCCTGTGGCGACGGCTCGGAGAGGTGGATGCCGGGAACGGTGTAGTGCTCACCGTGGTGTCCGATGTGGTGGACCTTGGCCGGATCGGCGAAGATGCCGCGCCTCGCGGTCGCGGCGTACCGCGTCCCGTTCCCAGGAGCCCTCCCACAGCTTGTAGAGCACGGTCAGGTACGACCGCGGGTGAGGTGGTCGAGCGTCGACAGACGACGTGCGAACGGATAAGGGTGTTCGAAACCGGTGCCGGTGGTGACGCCGAACCCGAGGTGCTGGGTTGCGTGTGCCATCGCGGAAACCAGCAGCAGCGGGTCGTTGACCGGGATCTGGGCGCCCTGGCGGATCGCCGCCTCGTCGGTGCCGGACAGGACGTCGTAGGTACCGAGGACATCGGCGATGAACAGGCCGTCGAAGCCGCCGGTTTCCAGGAGCCGGGCGAGGTCGACCCAGTAGTCGATGGTGTTGTAGTTCCACGACCGGTCGCTCGGATGGCGCCACAGGCCGGGGGACTGGTGCGCAACGCAATTCATGTCGAAGGCGTTGAAGCGGATCTTACGGGTGGAGCGCAAGCCGTCGGCGGGGGTCACGGCAGGCTGGTTCTGTTCAGACACCGGAGGAATGATGCTGACGGATCGGCGGACTCGCCATCCTTGCGCGCACGGCGAACTAAACTTGCCGCATGCGCGCCACAGATGTGTTAATCGACGGTCTCGGACGGGTCGCCGGGAATGTTCATGCGCTGCTCAGCGATATCGAGCCGGACATCCTTAATCGGGCACCGGCGTCGGGAGCGAACACGATCGCCTGGCTGGTGTGGCACCTGACGCGCGTTCAGGATTCGCACATCGCCGACGTCGCCGACACCGACGAGGTATGGGTGAGCGGCGGTTGGGTCGATCGATTCGACCTGCCGTTCTCGCCGGCCGACAGCGGGTACGGCCATTCGGCCGAGGACGTGGCGCGGGTTGTCGTCGACGATGCGGAATTGCTCCGCGGTTACTACGACGCCACGCACGCGGTCAGCGTCGACTACATTGCGTCGCTGACGGATTCGGATCTGGATCGGATCGTCGACACCAACTGGGACCCGCCGGTGACGCTCGGTGTCCGCCTGGTCAGCGTGGTCGACGACGATGCCCAGCACATCGGGCAGGCGGCTTATCTCCGCGGGTTGTTCGTCTGACCGGCGGCGTCATGCCCGGGGAGACGGTGGAGGCAGGCCGACCCTGGGACTCCAGGCCGGTCGCCCTCCGCACCCGAAGGCACGAAACCGTTCTCTCGGCTGTCCGAGAGTTAGGACCTGCAGCCCTTGAAGGTCTGGAAGTCACCGGCGAATGCAGGGCCGCCCTTGCAGGTGGGGCCGTTCTTGCCGTCGACGACCACCTCGGCGCCGGGTCCTGCGATACCGATGGCCAGTCCGGCGCGGTCGCCGGTCATGGTGACAGTGGCACCGGGCCCGAGCGCGATCGCCGCGGGGCCGGCGAAGTTGTTCGCCTCGGAGGTGGCCTTGCCGCCGTTGTCGGTGATGGCCAGTGCCAGACCGGTGGGGCCGGACTCGGCGCTGCACGAGGCCATGGAGGAGGTCTGACCAGGCAGAGCGGGACACACCGCGGGGGCTGCACCGGCCGACGGCGAGGCGGCGAGCGATACCGCGGTCGCCCCGGCGGCAGCGACGACGAAACCGAGGGCTGTACGCGCAACTGTCTTCATTTAGGACTCCTTTGTCGAGTACTCGGCCGAGTACTGGGTTGGGTGTCGAGCTCAAGCGATTCGGATTCACCGCGGTGCCGGATGGGCCGCGGAGAACTCGCGCCGCACCTGGTGAATGCCCACTGTGCGTAAGTTGAAACCGTGCAATTGCGAATCTTCACCGAACCCCAGCAAGGCGCGACCTACGATCAGCTGCTCGCAGTCGCGAAGGCGACCGAGGAACTCGGATTCGACGCCTTCTTCCGCTCCGACCATTTCAGCGGCATGGGCGGCGACGGACTGCCCGGACCCTCGGATGCGTGGATCACGCTGGCCGGGCTGGCGCGGGAGACGTCGCGGATTCGACTGGGCACACTGGTCTCGTCGGCCACCTTCCGCCTGCCGGGCCCGTTCGCGATAGCGGTGGCCAACGTCGACCAGATGAGCGGCGGCCGAATCGAACTGGGTCTCGGTGCGGGCTGGTATGAGCCCGAGCACGAGGCGTACGGCATCCCGTTCCCGTCGCTGAAGGAACGGTTCGACCGGCTCGAGGAGAGCTTCGAGATCATCACCGGTCTGTGGGGTACGCCCGAGGGAAGCCGATTCGACTACCGCGGTGAGCATTTCCAGCTCAGCAACTCACCGGCGCTGCCGAAGCCGGTGCAGCGCCCCCGTCCGCCGATCATCGTCGGCGGCAGCGGAAAGAAGCGCACGCCGGCACTGGCGGCACGATTCGCCGACGAGTTCAACGTGGTGTTCCAGCCCGTGGACGTCGCACGTGAGCTGATCGGCAACGTGCGCGCGGCCTGCGCCGCGGCGGGGCGTCGTCCCGAGACCATGACCTATTCGGGTGCGCTCGTCTTGTGTTGTGGCAGTGACGAAGCCGAATTCCGGCGCCGTGCCGAGGCGATCGGCCGGGAGCCGGAGGAACTGCGCGAGAACGGCGCCGCGGGGACGCCCGACGAGGTCGTCGCGAAGATCGAGAGCTATCGCGAGCTCGGGATCACCCGGATGTATCTCCAGACCCTGGACCTCGACGATCTCGATCACCTCGAACTCGTTGCGTCGAAGGTGATCCCGCAACTCGGCTGAGCCTCAGGCGACGCCGGCGTGCATCTCCCAGAACAGGATCTCGGCTCCGCCGGAGCTGTGCAGGAAGATCTCGCCGGCGTTTCTCGTGCGCACCGCATCGCCTTCGAGGAGTCGGTCGTCGCCGGCCAGTTCCACCTCCCCTCGCGCCACGTAGAGGTGGCCGTAGGGGGAGGCGGGAAGAGTCACGGTCCGGCCGGCGGGCATCTGCGCCACATGCAGGGCGGCGGTGGAGTTGTTGATGGTCACCGGTGTCGTGGTCGCGTGGCGGGACAGCCCGGAGACGACGACCACGAGGTCGCCGGTCGCCAACGCGGCGGTGACGTCGGCCTCGGCGTAGCCGGGCTCGAGGCCGGTCTCCTCCGGAGCAACCCACATCTGGACCACGCGCAGATCGGTGCCGTCCAGACGGCCGGTGGCGTTGCTCTCGCTGTGGGAGATCCCGCGGCCGCAGTCATGCGTTGCACGATCCCGGGTTTCAGGATGCCGTCGTTTCCGGCGGAATCACGGTGGCGTAGTGCGCCGTCGAGGACCCAGGTGACGATCTCGGCGTCACGGTGCTGATGCCGGTCGAGTCCTTCGCCCGCGTCGACCAGATCGTCGTTGTGCACCAGCAGGACTCCGTGGGCGTTCGCCGCCAGATCGAAGTTGCCCGTCGCCGGAAACGACTGCCAGGACTCGAGCCATTCGTTGCGCCAGTGATGACGTTCGTCGGCCCGGATGATGGTGAATGACATCAGGTCTCCTGGGTTCTCGGATGAATGGTGTCGAGGTGGGCGGCGAGTCGTTCCATCACCGCTCGCAGCTCGCGTCCGTCCGACGGCCGGAGCGCCGAGAAGAACAGTGCATCGACGCATTGGTGGTGGTCGCGGGCGGCACTCCGGAACGCGGAGCGTCCCTCCTCGGTGAGTACCGCGTAGCTGCCGCGCCTGTCCTCGGTGGCGCGTTCCCGCTGCAGCCAGCCACGTTTCACCATCGCATCGACCTGATACGAGAGTCGCGACGTGGAGAACACCATGCGGTGCGCCAGATCTCGCATACGCAATCTGCCGCCCTCGCTCTCGTGGAGGACGAGCAGCACGCTGTAGTCGGCGAGGCTCATCCCGGTGCCGGCTCGCAGATCGTCGTCGAGCATGGTCTGCAGGCGCGCGGCGGTCTCGATGAAGACGCGCCACGCGCCCTGCAGGTCATCGGAATCGGTGGCCATGGATCAGCGAACGGTGTGCGGCATCAGTGCATCCGGCGGGACGACGCCGAGCCGACCGGCCTGATAGTCCTCCATGGCCTCGATGAGCTGCTGACGGGTGTTCATCACGAACGGACCGTACTGCGCGACGGGTTCGCGGATAGGTCGGCCCCCGAGAAGAAGAACCTCCAGGGCAGGGCGGTTGCTGTCCTGCGCACCGTCGGCGGCCACGGTGATGCGATCACCCTTGCCGAGAACCGCGAGGGAGCCCTGCTCGATCGGACGTCCCTCCGCGCCGACGCGTCCGCGGCCGGACAACACGTACACCAGCGCGTTGAACTCGGGATTCCACGGGATCGACACCGCCGCGGCGGGTTGCGCCGTGGCGTGGGCCATCGTGATCGGGGTGTGTGTGGAGCCCGGTCCGCGGTGTCCCTCGATATCACCGGCGATGATCCGGATCAGCGACCCGGCGTCGGGCGAGGTCACCAGGCCCACCTGGCCGCCCTCGAGGTTCTGGTAGTTCGGCGGGAGGAACTTGTTCTCGGCCGGGAGGTTGACCCACAGCTGGATGCCGTGGAACAGTCCGCCGGACTCCACCAACTCGGCCGGCGGCGTCTCGATGTGCAGGATGCCGGAGCCCGCCGTCATCCACTGCGTCGCACCGTCCTCGATGAGGCCGCCACCGCCCGCGGAGTCCTGGTGCGCGAAGCGGCCGTCGATGATGTAGGTGACCGTCTCGAAGCCGCGGTGCGGATGCCAGGAGGTGCCGCGCGGTTCGCCGGGCTCGTAGTCGACCTCACCCATCTGGTCCATGTGGATGAACGGATCGAGTTCGGCGGGGGAGACGCCCGCGAAGGCGCGCACCACCGGAAACCCTTCTCCTTCGTAGCCGCGCGGTCCGCGGGTGACGGATCGGACGGGACGCTCGATGGCGTCGAACCCGGGCGAGGACAGGCGCGTCAACGACAAGGTGTCGGCGGAGACGGCAGGCATGGTGTGCTCCTTCGGTCGACAAGTCACTCAAATTTGAGTGACTCTGTGTGGGTCAACCGCGCGGGGTGGCGGGCTATTCCTCGCTCGTTCGGTCTCCCGCCGTGCGCGTGGTGGGTGATAATCCAGCCCATGGTCGACACCGCGTCTTCGAAGCCACCCGAGCGGCAGCGCATCAAGAAGCTGGCGCAGGCAGCGCTCAATGCCGATATGACGGTGGAGCAGCTCGAGGGAATCCTCGCCGACATGGGTGAGACCCTGGAGGGACTCGGCCCGACGATGAGCAATCTGGACGCGACGATCGAGAAACTCGACGCGACGCTCGCGCGGATGTCGGGAACACTCTATCAGGTGGACGCGACTGTCGACCGGATGTCCGACGTCGTCGCCCGGCTCGAACGGGTCGTCGCACGCGTCGAGGCGATGGTCGGGATCGGGGAGGCCGCACTACGTCCGCTCGGCATGCTCGAATCGGCAGGAAAGTCGGTCGCGGCACGGCTGGGCCTGCACTGACGAGACAACGGCTCCAACGGCTCCACGGACGAGAGAACAGGCAATGACACCGGAAGAACACAGTTTTCGCGGTCCACACGGCCAGGACATCGTCTACGATGTCCACCGCCCCGAAGGTGATAAGCGCGGTGTCGTGGTCATCGCGCACGGACTCGCCGAACACGGCCGACGGTACGGACATCTGGCGCAGCGTCTCGTCGACGCGGGATTTCTCGTGGCGATCCCCGACCATGTCGGACACGGACGCTCTGGCGGCAAGCGGATGCGGCTGCGTCGGTTCAGCGAATTCACCGGCGATCTCGACACCGTCATCGCCCACGTCGCCGACGAGGCCTTCCCGACCTTCCTGATCGGACACAGCATGGGTGGTTGCATCGCCCTCGACTACGCGCTCGACCATCAGGAGAAGCTCGACGGCCTGATCCTGTCGGGGGCTGCCGTGCTCCCCGGGGACGACCTGTCTCCGCTGGCCGTCAAGATCGCGCCGGTGATCGGAAAGATCGCGCCCGGGCTGCCGACCACCGCGTTGAGTTCGACGAGCATCTCCCGCGATCCGTCCGTGGTGGCGGCCTACGACGCCGATCCGCTCGTGACGCGTGGCAAGATCCCGGCCGGTCTCGGTGGGGCGATGATCTCCACCATGCAGTCGTTCCCGCAGCGTCTGCCGTTGCTGCAGCTGCCGCTGCTCGTGATGCACGGCGGCGCCGACGCCCTCACCGACCCGAAGGGCAGCGAGCTCGTCGAGCGGCTCGCCGGTTCGGAGGACAAGACACTCGTCATCTACGACGACCTGTTCCACGAGATCTTCAACGAGCCCGAGCAGGACGTGGTCCTCGACGAGGTCGTGACCTGGCTGCGGGTGCACACACCCGCCGACTGGTGACGGCGTGCCGGCCGATCAGGCCAGCCGCACGACGACCCCGGCGAGCAGGACCAGCACTCCGCCGATCTCGCCGACGATCAGCGCGACCATGAACAGGTACGTCCCCGGCATCGGCTTCTCGAACTGATTGGTGGTGTCGCGGAGTGCGCCGTGGATGCAGTACGACGCGATCGCGGCGACGAAGAACACGATCGGGACCGCCGCGGCCAGCACGTTGACGACCGGCGCGAACGCACTCAGCTCGACCAGCGCGGCGAGGACGAGGGTCGCGAACGAGTACATCAGTGCCGCACGGTGAGCGATGTCGACGTACACATGCGCGCTGTGCTCGGGCGACGTGCGGATCCCGTGGTACTTCCACACTCCGAGCGCCAGGCCCCAGACCAGGATCGCCCCAGAGGCGACCACCACGGCGATCGTGTCGGTGCCGACCAGGTCGGCCAAGTCAGAGTTCACGCCGTAACGCTAACGGCTGCGAGCGAAGTCGGGTCACCGCCCTGGCGTGGTGGTCGTGGTCGTCGAGGGGACAGACCCGTCCGACCGGGCCGGTCCCGTCGGCGCGAGCTGCGGGATCGTGGGCTTCGTCGTGCTTGCCGCGGCCGATTCCTCTGGGGCCGATTCCTCTGCGGGCGCGGCAGATTCGGCCGCTGCCGACTCGGGTGCTGCGGGCACCGACGCCGACACGTCACCGGTCGACGGGGCAGCCGATCCCGAGGCCTCGGACGAGGCCGCTGATTCGGACGCCGCCGGGGTCCCCGAGGATGCGCTGGACGCGTCCGTCGACTGCAGCGCGGCCAGGACCGAGGCGTCGAGTGCGGGGGAGGCCGTGGCGGCATTCTTCGCCGCCATGGTGACCTTCGCGGGGCCCTCGGGGTCGGGGCTGCCCGACGCCGAGACGACCGTCGTCTTCTCCGTGACCGGCGGATTGTTGCGCAGTGCCTCGAGTACGTGCCCCTTGCCGTCGCCGAGGGCGCGGCCCCAGTTCTCCCAGGTGTGACCGCCGTAGTTGGGCAGCGAGATCACCGATGCACCGGACTGCTTGGCCTGCAGCTGCATCAGGACGGTTGACACCGCGGACAGGATCTCGAGTGCGATCGCCGAGATCTGATCCTGGGGCGCGAGCTTCGCCATCTCGGACGGGGTGAGGAACCCGTTGCCCGACGAGATGATCAGGACCTGGCCGTTCTCGGCGAGCTTGCCGACGTTCTTCGACGGGTCGTTGTCGGTCCAGCGGTCTCCGCCCGGCGCGCCCCACATGTTGACCACGCCCCTGACGTAGTTCGACACCAGGCTCTGCGTCGCGAAGACGCCGAGGGCGCCGATCGGATTGTCGGTCTGGTAGTAACCCGACATCGCCTGGACCACCTTGAACTGCTCCGGGTGCCGTTCGGCGAGCGTGACCGCGGGACCGCCCGACATCGAGAGACCGACGATCGCGTTGTTGTTGCGCGCCACCCCGAACTCCTTCTCGAGGTACGCAGGCAGTTCGGACGTCAGGAAGGTCTCCTGCTTGATGACGGTGTTGTTGTCGCCCGCACCGCCGTCCCAGTCGGTGTAGAACGACGACGCCCCGCCCACCGGCATGACCAGCGTGGTGTCGGCCTTGGCGTCGTAGACGCGGGCCGCCTGGACGTCGGTGGTCCAGGCAGAGCGAGTCTCGCTGGCCCGCATGCCGTCGAGCAGGTAGACGCCGCTGTCGCTGCCGCTCGACGCGCGGATCTGCACGATCACGTCGCGCTGCTGGGATTCCGACCAGACCTTGCAGTTCTGCACGAAGTATCCGGACTGGTCCCAGGTGCAGCCCGGGCGCAACACCTCCGGATGGCCGCGCAGGGCGCTGGCCGTGTTCGACGAGTTGAGCAACGTGCTCGCCCCGAACAGGCCGAGGGTGAGGATCGCGACGACCGAGATGCCGGTCAGGATGCGTTGCCGAGACGAGAGACGACGGATCTTGGATGAATGCGACATAGAACTCCTGACGTACGCGGCCACCCGAAGATCGCGGTCGGTGCCGATGTCAAGAATGTCGTTCGACGACCCGACGGGCGTTACGCGCGCGCCGACTTCGCGGTGCGGATCGTGATCTCGGCGGTCTGCTCCGGACGTTCCCACCAGAACATGTGCCCGACGCCGGGCCAGCGTTCCAGCGTGGCGCCGGGGATCCCGGCGGCGAGCCGTTCGCCCTCGGCGACCCCGATGACCTCGTCGACGTCACCGTGGATGACGGTGGTCGGCACGCTGATGGTGGCCAACCGGTCGCGGGTGTCGTGGCCGCCACAGGCCGCGGCCTGATAGGCGACCACCGCCGATGGCACCTTGCGTAGCGTCGAGGACCGGGTGAAGCGATCGAATGCGCCGTCACCGGAGCAGAATTCCGGGGAGAGGTTGACCTCGAAGGCGGTTCGGGCGACCCGCGCGGCATCCCGGGAAGCGATGGCCTCGACGAGACGCAGGGCACCGGACGTGCCGATGGCCCCCGGTCCGCCCGCCGTGGTGCAGCCGAGGACGAGGCTGCGCACACGATCGGGATGGGCGAGGACGAGCTCCTGGGCGACCATGCCGCCCATCGAGGTGCCCAGGACGTGCGCGGTGTCCCAGCCGAGTCCGTCGAGCACGCCAGACGCGTCGCCGGCGAGATCGGCGATGGTGAACGCGCCCTCGGCCCGACTGCTCCCGCCGATGCCGCGGTGATCGTAGACCGCGACCTCGAAGTGCCGGGTGAGTGCGCCGAGGAGTTCATCGGTCCACATCTCCCGATGCGCTGACATTCCCGCGATGAGCAGGAGCGGTTCGCCGGACCCGGTCACCTCGACATCGAGGACGGTCGTGGAGTCGGGATGGGTGGGGATCAGCATGAATGTGGATCGTACCCACGCGCCGGCCCTCACAGGGACGGCTCGATCGCCTTCCACATACGGGGCAGCTCTTTCGCCCAGTAGTACCAGTGGTGAGTTCCGACGGTCTGCATCGCATCGGTGAAGGGCAACCCAGCAGCCCGCAGCTGTCCCGCGAATCGTTGCGAGCAGTCGCTGGTGGCGATCTCGAAGGCCGACGACGCGGCGAGGACCACCTGGTACAGGCCCTCTTCGGGCGACACGTTGCGTTTGATGTCGGCGGGTCCGAGTCGGCCCGCACCCGAGTAGAGGTACAACGCCTTGCCGCGGAGACGGTCGAGGTGGCGGGCGGGATCGTGATCCCGCCATCCGCGCGAGCCGGTCTGACCCCACATGTTGTCCGCGTTCGCGCCGCCGCGGGCGAGAGTTGCGCGCACATACGATTCGCCGTGGGCGGTGGAGACCGGCGGACAGCCGCTGATCGAGGCGACGGCACGGTAGAGGGCCGGGGCGCGGATCGCCAGGGTGAACGCCGCCTGGCCACCCATCGAGACCCCGGCGATTCCTCGGGACCCGGTCGTGTCGAACCGCGCGTCGATGAGCGGCGGCAACTCCTTTGTCAGGAACGTCTCCCACATCGGTTTACCGACCGTGGGATCGCGTCGCTCCCAATCCGCGTAGAAGGTCCCATAGGCTCCGGTCGGGAGCACGACGTTGACGTCCTTGTCGGCGAAGAACTCCTCGACCCCGCCGGCTTCCCGCCAACCGCTGTTGTGCCCGCGGGCGCCGGCCCCGTCGAGCAGGTACAGCGTCGGCCGCGGACCGGTCCTGGTACGCGGCGTGAGAACGAACACCTTGATGTTCTTGTTCATCGCCGCCGAGTGCACCCAGACTGCCGCGCGCGTGTCGGACTCCTGTACGACCGAGACGATGCGTGCCTGCTGGGGCGACGCGTGAGCAGGCCCGGACACGACCAGGCACAACGACATCAGACACGCGACGACCCCCGCCGCGTGAACGGCATTTCGGAACACTTCCACCCCTGTACGCGCGGTGCGCGATTCTTTCCCCCGACCACTGTTGATGGGTGACGCTTGTCATCGACGCCCACCAGAGTTGTCCGGGCCATAGTACGGGCCGGGCTCCGACGGGGAACCGGACGAACACAGCGGCGGGCGCATCCGCAATGGGAGGCGCCCGCCGGTGCGGTGAGAGAGAGTGGCCGAGGCCAGAGGCGTCAGGCGCCGTAACCGAGCAGCGACTTGACCTCGAGGAACTCGTCGAAGGCGTAGTCGCCCCATTCGCGACCGTTGCCGCTCTTCTTGTAACCACCGAACGGCGCGACCGGGTCGACGGTGGCACCGTTGAGTCCGATCGAACCCGCGCGGATGCGCGAACCGATGCGGCGGACCTCGTCGAGGTCCTTGCCGGACACATAACCGGCGAGGCCGTACTCGGTGTCGTTGCCGATCTTGATCGCCTCGTCGATCGAGTCGTAGCCGATGACGACGAGCACCGGACCGAACACCTCGGTGCGGGCGATCTCCATGTCATTGGTGACGTTGGTGAACACCGTCGGCTTGACGTAGTAGCCGGTCTCGAGACCTTCCGGACGACCCGCACCACCGATGACCGGGGTGGCGCCGTCGGCGATCGCGCGTTCGATGAGGCCCTGGATCTTCTCGAACTGCGCCTCGGAGACCACCGGGCCGAGCTGGACCTCGGTCGTCGGATCGCCGACGGTGATGTTCGGCTCGACCGACTTCGCGATCTCGGCGACCTCGTCGAGACGCGAGGACGGCACGAGCATGCGGCTGGGCGCGTTGCACGACTGGCCGGAGTTCATCATCATCGCCGCGATGCCGCCTGCGACGTTCTTCGCGAAGTCCTCGTCGTCGAGGATGATGTTCGGGCTCTTGCCGCCGAGTTCCTGGGCGACGCGCTTGACCGACGGCGCGGCGGTCTTGGCGACCTCGATGCCGGCGCGGGTGGAGCCGGTGAACGAGATCATGTCGATGTCGGGGTGGGCGGCCAATGCCGCGCCGACGCCGGGTCCGTCACCGTTGACGAGGTTGAACACGCCGGCGGGAACGCCTGCGGCGTCGAAGATCTCGGCCACGATGGCGGCGCTGAACGGTGCCACCTCGGAGGGCTTGAGAACCATGGTGCAGCCGGTGGCCAGAGCCGGGGCGACCTTGCACATGACCTGGTTGAGCGGCCAGTTCCACGGCGTGATGAAGCCGCAGACGCCGATCGGCTCCTTGACGATGCGGTGCCCGCCGCGGTCCTCGCTGAACGAGAAACCGGGCAGCTGCGCGGCGGCGGTCATCAGGTGGCCGAGGCCGATCGGCACCTGGGCGGCGTTGGTGAGGCCGACCGGCGAACCCATCTCCTCGGTGACCGCGGCAGCCAGATCGCCCATGCGGTTCTGGTATTCGGCGATGATCCGGTTGATGACCTCGAGGCGCTCCTCGACGGTGGTCTGGCCCCAGGTCTCGAAGGCGCGGCGCGCGGCGTCCACCGCGGCGTCGACGTCGGCGGCAGTCCCGATGGCCACCTGACCCGCCGCCTTCTCGGTGGCCGGGTTGATCACGTCGATGAGGTTGAGTTCGACGGGGTCCACCCACTGGCCGTCGATGTAGAACTTGGTGATGTCCGGCATGTCGCCTCCGTTGCAGCAAAGATGTGAAGACATTTGTTGTGGTTTCACACTCTATGCCCTGACGCGGTCGAGGTCTCGTGAATCTCACCAGCCGCAAGCGGTCACTCGCCGAGACATTTTGGGACAGTGGTCCCAGTCGCATTTTGCGACGCTCGTGCCGCCGCCGGGGGACTAGGGTCGAGGCATGATCCTCATCGTCGTGAAATGGCCGATCAAGCCCGAGTACGCGGACGAATGGCCCGAGCTGTCACGTGAGTTCACCGAGGCGACCCGTGCCGAACCGGGCAACAAATGGTTCGACTGGTCGCGTTCGCTCGACGACCCGAACACCTACGTGCTGGTCGAGGCATTCGACGACGACGCGGCCGAGGCGCACGTGACCTCTCCGCATTTCAAGCAGGCCCAGCAGGAGCTGCCCAAGTACCTGCAGCGGACCCCGGACATCATCAACACCACCGTCGGCGGCGACGAGTGGTCGAAACTGGGCGAGTTCGAGGTCGACTGAACGAGACCGTCGCGGTCACCGGCCGGCGCGGACCTCGGCCTCGGGGGAGGTGCGGGTCGCGGGGCCGGAGTCGTCGAGCCTGAGGTTCTCGCCCTCGATGTCGACGTTGGGCAAGATGCGGTCGAGCCAGCGCGGCAGCCACCACGCCTTGTCGCCGAGCACCGTCAGCACCGCAGGCATCAGCGTCATGCGGACGACGAAGGCGTCGAAGAAGACGGCCGCGGCCAGCGCGAAGCCCATCACCTTGATGAAGGCCATGTCCTGCAACATGAACGCCGCGAACACCGAGATCATGATCGCCGCAGCCGCCGCCACGACACGTGCGGAGTGCCGGTAGCCCTCGACGACGGCGGTCGTGGCGTCGGCGCCGTGCACGTAGGCCTCCCGCATTCGCGTCACGAGGAACACCTGGTAGTCCATGGCGAGACCGAAAACGATGCCCACCAACATGATCGGCAGGAACGACACCACCGGTTGCGGATTGCCGACGATCCCCAGGGCGCCGTCGGTGAACAGTGCGACGGTGACACCGAAGGTCGCCGCGACACTGAGCAGGAAGCCCAGCGCGGCGGTGAGCGGCACCAGGATCGACCGGAACACGATGATCAGCAGGATGAACGCCAGCCCGACCACCACCAGCAGGTAGGGGATCAGCGAGTCGGACAACCGCTCGGAGATGTCGAGTTCGATCGCGGTCTGTCCGGTCACCCCATAGGAGATGCCGGTGGTCGCGGCGACCCGCGGTTCCATGTCCCGCAGCGTCTGGACCAGTTTCGGGGTGGCCTCGTCGGACGGAGCGGTCGACGGAATGATGGTGATCTTCGCGGTGTCGCGGGCCTCGTTGAGCCCGCCCGCGCCGATCTGCGCGATTGCCACACCCTCGATCTGGGCGAAGTCGTCGACGAGGGTGTCGAAGGTGCGGAGGCGATCTCCGGTGTCCTCGATACCGCGCCCGTCGGCGACGACGACGAGCGGCCCGTTGAATCCCGGACCGTAGCCTTCGGCGACCATGTCGTACGCCTGCCGCTGCGTCGTCGACGGCTCGGACGTCCCGTCGTTGGGCAGTGCCAGCTTGAGACCTGTCATCGGGACCGCGAGTACGACGAGGACGCCGACGATCACGGCGGTGACGGCACGCGGATGGGCGACGATCCGCTGGACCCAGCGCTGACCGTTGTGCACGCGTTCGGTCTCGTGCGGTTCCACGTCGGGTGCGTTGAGCCGGGGGAGGCGCCCACCGAAGGTCCTGCCGCCGAACAGGCCGAGAATGGCCGGTAGCAAGGTCAGGGCGACCAGAACCGCGACGATCACCGTGGCCGCGGCTGCGACACCCATCGCGGTGAGGAACGGGATGTTGACGATCCCCAGCGCCGCCAATGCGATCACGACAGTGCTGCCCGCGAACACGACCGCCGATCCGGCGGTGCCGACAGCCCGGCCGGCCGCATCGGCGCGGTTCGCCGACCGATGGATCTCGTGCCGGTATCGGGACACGATGAACAGCGCGTAGTCGATACCGACGGCCAGCCCGATCATCGTCGCGAGGATCGGGGTCTCCTTGCTGAGGTCGAAGAAATGGGTGCCCAGCTGGATGCCGAGCATGCCGATCGCGACGCCGACGATCGCGGTGATGATCGGCATACCCCAGGCGACCAGGGAGGCGAACGTGAGGATCAGGATCAGCGCGCCGAAGCCGATGCCGATCAGCTCCGAGGTGATGCCGAGCTCGAACTGCTGGGTGGCCGTGCCCTTCATCTCGACGGTCAGTCCCGCGGCTCGTCCGTCCTCGGCGACGGCGTCCATCTGCGCGCGGGTCGTCTCGGTGATGTCCGACGACGCCTCCACGGCGAAGGACGTACCGAATTGCGCGACGGTGGACGAGGAGTTGATGGGCGAGGTCGCCTGCGCATCGGCCGCCGCGTCGGCGGCACTCTTGCCGAAGGTCCGCTCCTGGAAGGTCTGGGACAGTTCTCTGAGTCGGCCCGGGGACTGTTCGGTGCCGTACGAGACGAACGGATTGACGATCGAGTCGGGGCTCTCGACCGCCTCGACCTTCTTGAGGTCGACGACCATGTCGTCGATGGCCCGCTGGTACCGCGGTTCGGTCAGCGTCGAACCCTGGGGCGCCCGAACCACGTAGGTGACGCTGACGTCGGTGCCGAAAGACGGCTCGCCGGGGAAGCGCTCGACCATGAGGTCCTGCGCCTTCTCCGAGGGGATGCCCGGGATGGAGAACGATTCCGACGCGGGTTTGGCCAGCAGCGATGCGCCGACACCGAGTCCGATGAGGACGAGAACCCAGATCGCGATCGTCTTGAGACGGTTCTCGTACGTCCAGCGTCCGAGTCGGTACATATGTGTTGCCACGTCAGGGCTCCTTGTGGGATGCGTCGGCCAGGTCGTTCAGAAGCGGGACGGGACGCCCCAGACCGGCCGACATCTGGTCGAAGGCGGACTCGAGCACGGTGGACAGGACGGGTGGCATGGATCCGCCGGACGCATGTGCGGCGCGCTCGCTGCGTGCCACGAAGTACTCGAGGGCCACCCGCGCGGTGGTGATCGCCGTGTGGACGACCAGGTGTGGGTACATCGCGTCGGCCCGCTGGCCGCGGCGATCGTAGAGCTGGGCAAGTCGGGCCTCGAACGTCTGATCGAGGTCGATGTCGCGCGTTCGGGCGGTGAGTGCCGGGTCAGTGTCGAGAAGTCGCAGCAGCGCGACGATCTCGGCCGGCTCGCCGACGTCGAGTGAGGTGGCGGTCTCGATGAGCGCGGTCCGGACCGAACACCAGAAGCTCTCGCCGGCCGGTCGGGCCTCGATCCGTTCGATGACCGAATCCAGCAGGGAGTCGACGAAGTGGAGAAGCGCGTCTTCTTTGCCGCCGAAGTAGTTGTGGAAGGTGCGGACCGAGACGTTCGCCTCGGCGGCCACCGCGTCGATGGTCACGTGTTCGATGCCGTCGCGGATCGACAGGCGGAGCACGGCGCGCGCGAGCGCCTTGCGCGTGGCGGCCTTCTTGGCCTCGCGGAGTCCGGAGGGGTGCACTCCTCTACGGTAGTTGCAAGAACCTGCAAACTTGCAGGCGGGTGCATAATGCAAGAGTTGTCTCAGTGGTGGGTCCGGAGTGGCGGGGCTCACACGGCGCGCTAACCTCCGTGCACGCTGCTGAGGATCGCCACGATCACGCTGGCGACCGTCAGTACGCCGACCACCCACCCCATGGTGATCGCCAGGCGTCGGCGCCCGAAACGGGCCGCGTTGATCGCGATGCCGAGGCACACCAGGATCGCGATCGAATACAGCGAGATGCCGAGGGTGAGGAGCGCGACAGAGGAATCGGCGGCCAGGACCTGGGTGGACATGCCACGAGTACATCACCACGGTGCCGACACGAACCAATTCGGCCGAAGAGTCCCGAACGGGGCGGGCCGACCTAGCGCTTGCTAGGGTGCCCGCAGCGGTTCGGTCGAGGAGGGTGCGTGGACGTCGGCGGCAAGATCTTCGTGGTGACAGGCGCGGGCAACGGTATCGGGCGTTGTGTCGCACTCGATCTCGTCTCTCGAGGTGCGACGGTGGTCGGCGCGGACATCAACGAGGTCGGTCTCGCTGAGACCGGGCGGCTCGCGGTGGACTTGTCCCGCTTCCGTTCCCATGTGCTCGATATCGGCGATCGCGAAGCGGTGCAACGGTTTCCGGGGATCGTGCGCGCCGAAGTCGGTCAGGTCGACGGGTTGTTCAACATCGCGGGGATCGCTCAGGACACACAGCCGATCGCGGAAGTCGGCGACGACCGCGTCGATCTGCTCATGCGCGTCAACTACTTCGGCACCGTGTGGCTCACCCGGGCCTTCCTGCCCGACCTCGAACAGCGCCCCGAAGGTGGACTGATCCTCATCACGTCGAGTCTGTCCGGGCTCGCGCCGTTCCCGGGCGCCGCGTTCTACGGGGCCAGCAAGGCCGCGGTCGCGCTCTTCGCGTACGGCCTCGCGCAGGATCTTCGGGGGAAGAAGTCGAAGGTCACCGTGACCACTGTCATCCCGGGCACCATCTGGACCGATCTCGTGCGCAAGACCTCTCAGGCCCTCGGCACCCCCGAGGCCGTCGCGAAGGGTTTCGCGATGGCTCCGGAGAAGGCCGCGCGTCGGATCATCGACGCGGCGCTCGACGGTCGGGTCCGCGCGGTGGTCGGGAAGGATGCGCATGTGTTCAACGGTGCGCGCAGGCTGAGTTCGCGGTTGAGCGAGCGGATGGCGTATGCGCAAGTGGGTCGATTCGTGTATCGGTCGTCGAGTCGTCGGAACGGATGACATCGAGCCGGGAGCGGGACCTCCTGGTTGAATGCGGTCCATGCGATCCTCTCGCGGGCCGTCCTCCGCACGCACCTTCGTGACCCGTGTCGTGACTGCTGTGATTGCCGTGTCCGTCGTCGTGGGGCTCGGTGCCGCTCCGGCGCTTGCCGCGCCGCCGAACGCGGCGCGCAAGACACTCACCTACATCGCCCTGGGTGATTCGCGAGCGGCCAGCCCGACCACGCTCACCCAGGTCCAGGGGTGCTCGCGTTCGGAGACTGCCTACCCGAACCTGCTCGCGAAGACCATCGGTGCGACGTCATTTCGCACAGTTGCCTGTGCGGGCGCAAAAGGGGAGAACATCACCTCGGTGCCGCAGCTGCGCTTGGATGGAGTCCATCCGCCGCAGATCCAGGCGGTGCGTCCCGACGCGGACCTGATCACGATCTCGATCGGTGCCAATGATGCCGACTGGGGCAACCTCTCGCGCTGGTGCATCGCGCCGATCGAGGGTATGGACTCGCGCTGCCGCACCAATCCCTTCTATGTGAACGGGGTCAACCACGGGCTGCGGGCGCTCGAGGCCGCGATCAACTCGTCGCTCGAGGCTGTCCGTGGGCGGGCACCCGACGCTGCCATCGCAGTGGTCGGTCAGGGTGGGTACTTCGGCGACCGCGGGTGCTATCCGGCCAACCCGGCGAGCGACGCCGACATATCGTTCATCCGGAACAGTTTCATCGGCAGGTACAACACGATCCTGGAGAAGGTGTCCGAGCGTCACGGCGCCATCTTCGTCGACATCCAGAACCAGGTCGTGGGACATGATGCGTGCTCGCGTGACAAGTGGTTCGAGGGCTTCGTGCCGACCAGTGTCTACCTCGGATTTCACCAGAACCTCAAAGGAAATCAGGCCATGGCCCGCCTGATCGCCAGGGCGCTGCCGGAGAACCTGCGCACCTCACGCTGAGTCCGCCGAATCGTCGTCGACGCCTGTGAAACGAGTGCCCCCAGTCGGACTCGAACCGACACTGTGCCGATTTTAAGTCGGCTGCCTCTGCCAATTGGGCTATGGGGGCTTCCCGGTGAGCATAGTCAGGTTCCTTGACCTGCCTCTTCCTTGACCCGCCCACCGCAGCGGGTGATCATCGGAGACATGGACGCGACAGCGGTGACCGGCGCTCGGAACTGGGAGGCCTGTCCGGACGCGGCATCCCGAACTCGTCGAACGGCTGGAAGTCGGCCTCTCCCAGGGTGACCCGCTCGCCGACGCGGTGGTCGTCGAGGCCCGCGAACGCGGGATGTCGTTCTCGACATTGGTCGATCTCCTGGAGTCCCACGCGGATCCGGCCGCGCCTGATGATCCCGACCGGATCGAGATGCCGGCGTCGATGCGCCGACTGCTCAGGGCGACGAGCACCCCGCCCACGTGGTTCGACGCGGCAATCGCGGCGTCGGGGGCGCGTGCGTGGTGGCGATTCGGCACCCTGCAATCGTCGACGCTCTATCAGTCGCTGATCTACGGGTACAAGGCGCAGGGTTTCGTGCGGCCCTTGGTCGCCACGGGCCGCCCGGGGCTGGGGACGCGCGATCGGGTGCAGTCCACGGCGCGCTGGGTCGCGGAGGCCACCACGCCCGGAGCGATGTTGCCGGGAAATCCCGGTTGGGTTGCGACACTGCGCATTCGGCTCCTCCACGCGTACATCCGGGACACCCTTCGCCACCCCCATCGCGTCGACGGGGAGGACGCCGCGGGCTGGGATGAAGATGCGTGGGGAGTGCCGATCAACCAGACCTACTCGATGATGACGATCTCGTGCGGGTTCCTGGCTCTGCCGCTGGTGGTCGCGCGTGACTTCGGCATCCACTACAGCAGCGCCGAACGCGAGGCGATCACACCTGTGGCGGTGGATCGGCTGGGTCGTCGGCGTCGACGACGACCTGCTCCCGGTCAGTCACGCCGAGGCGGCCGATCTGTTCCGGGTTGCCGCCGAGTTCGAACTCGAACCGGACGATTCGTCGAAGGTGCTCATCAAGGCGTTGCTCCACGAGGGCTATGACCTCCCCGGCGTCGTGCAGGGCGCGGCGCCGATCCCGGTGCCCGCGGTGCTGGTGTCCGCGCTCGACGTGGTCACGGGTCCCATTCTCCGGTCGTCTTTCTCCGCGATTTCCACCCGGTGGGTGGAGCGTCCGGTGGCCCGCCGCATGGGTTTGCGACGTTCACCGCTTCACCATCTGGTGGACGTCGCGCGTCCGGCGATCCGGTTGCGGGAGATCATCCGTGCCACGGGACTGCTCGGTTCGGAATCGGTGGTCATCGAACGGGAGCTCCGAACGGTGCGTCGTGGAGTCGGTATGAATCGTGCGGCTGCTCACGACCCGCACTCGGTGATCCACGCAGGTTGATCCATTGACCCGGTAAGTTACTGCTGATAACTTAACGCCGTAAAGTCGACCGAGGCGAGGGGGCGCACGGTGGTTCGATTGACACGGCTGATCATCTCGATGCCGAAGAGGGTGCTGCTCGGCGCCTTCATCCTCATCGTGGTGTGTGGTGCGTACGGCGCGACCGCCGCCGAGCATCTGCTGGCCGGCGGTTACAGCGATCCGAACGCGGGCTCCGCAAAGGCCGACAAGGTACTCGACGAGACGTTCAATCGCGGGGGCATCCAGGTCGTCCTCAAGCTCGACGGTCCGGCCGGTGTCGACATCTCGCGTGATCCGACCGCGAAAAGCGTGGCGGACAACGTCATCCGTGAACTCGACGCGAACGAGAACGTGCAGGACCAGATCCTGTCCGTCTGGGCCGACCCGGCGCTCGACTCGGCGCTGGTCAGCCGCGACCGGACGTCGGCGCTGATCATCGTCTCGCTCGAGGGCGGCGAGGATCTGGCTCCCGCCCGGGCGGCGGAGATCGAGGAGGCGTTCACCGGCGAGCGCGACGGGATCTCGATCCGCGTCGGCGGCCAGGCGCTCGTGTACTCCCAGGTCAACGAACAGACCGCGTCGGACCTGTTGATGGCCGAGGCGATCGCCATTCCCATCACCTTCATCGTGCTGATCTTCGTCTTCGGTGGGCTCATCGCCGCGGCGATTCCCGTCGGCATCGGCATCGTCTCGATCATCTTGACCTTCGCGCTGCTGCGGGTGATCGGTTCGATCACCGACGTCTCGGTGTTCGCGCTGAACCTCACCACCGCAATGGGTCTGGCGCTCGCGATCGATTACACGTTGCTGCTGCTCACGCGCTACCGCGAGGAGGTCGAGCGGGGACGCGACCGCCCCGACGCGATCGTCCGGACCCTGGCCACCGCGGGCCGCATCGTGGCGTTCTCGGCGGTGACGGTTGCGCTCTCCCTGAGTGCGTTGGTGCTGTTCCCGCAATACTTCCTGCGCTCGTTCGCCTTCGCCGGGCTGGGCGTCGTGGCCGTCGCGGCCCTCTCCGCGCTCATCGTGACCCCGGCCGTGCTGATGCTCCTCGGCGACCGGATCGATGCGCTCGACGCCCGCAAACCCGCGCGCCGTCTGCTGCGTCTGCAGCCGTCGCAGCCTCGCGAACCGGAGGACACCTGGTGGTACCGCCTCGTCCAGTGGGTCCTACGCCATGCGCTCCCCGTCGCAGCCGTCGTCACCATCTTCCTGTTGGTCCTCGGCGCACCGTTCCTGTCACTCAAGATGGGCTTCCCCGACGACCGCGTGCTGCCGGAGTCCGCGAGTTCGCACGCCATCCAGCAGGAGATCCGCGACGACTACGAGGTCGACCTCTCCTCGGCGGTCACCATCGTCGTACAGGGGCCGGTGGGGCAGCAGTCACTCGCCGCGTACACATCGGCGCTGTCGCAGGTCGACGACGTCAATTCGGCGGGCTCGTCGGCCGGGACCTTCGTCGAGGGTCAGGCGGTCGCGCCCGGCAGTCCCGACGACAGTCGCGGCGACGTCCACATCCTCAACGTGTCGACCGACCGGGACCCGACCAGCGATGCCGGCATCGGGCAACTCGACGACCTGCGCGCGGTCCCCGCGCCGAACGGTACCGAGATCCTCGTCACCGGGCTTGCGGCGACCACCGATGACACTGTCGGCTCGATCTACGCCCACCTGCCCTGGGTGCTCGCGCTCATCGCGATCGCCACGTTCGTCCTGCTGTTCCTCTTCACCGGCAGCGTGGTCCTCCCGCTGAAGGCGCTGGTCCTGAACATCCTGTCGCTGTCGGCGACCTTCGGCGCGATGGTGTGGTTCTTCCAGGAGGGGCACCTCGGCGGCCTCGGCACCACGGCCACCGGGACGCTGAACGCGACCATGCCGGTGCTGCTGTTCTGTGTGGCGTTCGGTCTCTCGATGGATTACGAGGTCTTCCTGCTCGGACGCGTGCGCGAGGAATGGCTGAAGTCCGATCGCACCCGCGCGGCCAGCGATCATGCCGTGGCACTGGGCCTTGCGCGCACCGGTCGGGTGATCACCGCGGCGGCCCTGCTGATGAGCATCGTGTTCGCCGCGATCGCGGCCTCGGAAGTGTCATTCATGCGTATGTTTGGGGTGGGGCTGGCCCTGGCGGTGCTGATGGACGCGACCCTGGTCAGGATGTTCCTGGTGCCCGCGTTCATGCGCCTCGCCGGACGCGCCAACTGGTGGGCGCCGGCACCGCTGAGGAAGCTCCACGACCGCTTCGGTCTGTCCGAGGAAGTGTCCGAGGACGACCCGCCACAACCACACCGGATACAGGAGAAGAACCGAGCGCAGGAGAACAGTGACGACACGCAGACGGGCGAGATCACCTCGCGGAGCAGGTGAGATCCTCGCCGAGGAGATCATCGAGGCCGCGGGCGAGCTGCTGGTCGAGCACGGTGACGACACGGGCATGTCTATCCGGGGGGTCGCCACTCGCGTCGGCGTCACGCCACCGTCGATCTACCTGCACTTCGCCGACAAAGACGCCCTTCTCGACGCCGTGTGCGCCCGCTACTTCGAGCGCCTCGACGATCAGTTGGCCTCCGCGACCGAAGGCATAGACGATCCGCTGGAGCGGGCGCTGCAGCTCGGCCTCGCCTACGTCCGGTTCGCCGTCGCGACCCCGGTGCTCTATCGCGTGGCCTTCGGGAAACCAGCCGACGCCGCGCATCCGTCCAAGGTCGACCAGGTGCTGGCCGCCAGCGCCTACACCCGGTTCGTGGACACGGTTACCGAACTCGCCGACGAGGGGTTGTTCGGCCGCGACGACGTGAACGACGTGGTCCTCGAACTGTGGGCCGCCGCGCACGGCATCGCATCGCTGATGCTGTCCAAACCCGGACTGGGCTGGGGGGACGATTTCCAGCGCGCCGAGTCCATGCTCAAGGCAGTGTGCCTCGGACGTGCGGTGATGTCCGCTCACACCGACTGCGGGGACCCCGAGACCGCGCGGACATGGCTGGCGACCCTGCGGCCTCGGCAGCACGAGAGACAGTGATGAACGACAAGATGGTCAAGGGCCGGTAAAGTCGGATTCGACACGGTCACTCTTGTCGTCCCGTCAGGGAACTCACAGGAATGGCTCGACGTTGAGACGGTATAGATCCGTACCGATTAAGGAGCGCTTCGTGCGAGAGAGCAGCAATCCGGTGATGCGCGGCGTGGTCCGCGACAATCAATCCGGATACGCGGGGTTCGGGGCCGGCACGGCCGGCACCGGCGTCGCGATGAACAAATACGGTCAGGCAGCTGACCCTTACACCCAGGCGCCGCCCGCCACCCGGCAGCTCACCATCGACGACGTGGTCACCAAGACCGCGATCACTCTGGGCGTCCTGACCGTCGTCGCGGTCGCGACCTACTTCGGCATCAGCAGCCGGGCCACCGAGTCCGCTCAGGTCAGCCTCGCGCTGCCGCTGATGATGGTCGGTGCGATCGGCGGTCTCGTCCTCGTCCTGATCGCGAGCTTCGGCCGTAAGCAGGACAACCCGGCCATCGTGCTCGCCTACGCGGCATTCGAGGGACTGTTCGTCGGTTCGATCTCCTTCGCCTTCGCGAACCTGGTCGTCGGCGGCGACATCTCTGCCGGAGCCCTGATCGGACAGGCGGTTCTCGGTACGTTCGGCGTGTTCTTCGGCATGCTGTTCGTGTACAAGATCGGCGCCATCCGCGTCACGCCGCGCTTCACCCGCATGCTGTTCGCCGGCATGATCGGTGTGCTCGTGCTGATGGTCGGCAACCTGGTGATCGGCCTGTTCACCGGCGAGGCCGGTGTCCTGCGCGACGGCGGTCCGATCGCGATCATCTTTTCGCTGGTCTGCATCGCGTTGGCGGCGTTCAGCTTCCTGCTCGACTTCGACTCGGCGGACCGTCTCATCCGCGCCGGCGCGCCCGACCGCGCAGCATGGGGCGTCGCCCTCGGCCTGACCGTCACCCTGGTCTGGCTGTACGTCGAGATCCTGCGCCTGCTGAGCTACTTCAACTCGGACTAGTTCCGACGCGGCGGTCCCGCATCCGATTCACAACGAACCCCACACCCGCGCCGGTGTGGGGTTCGTTGTCGTCTGTGCGGAGGAAATAGATGTCAAGTGGGCATCCGCGGACAAGAGCTGTGCCGACCATCGGGGATGGTGTTTTTTCTGATTCAGCTCGCGTTGATGATCGTCGGCGCGATGGTGCACATCCTGGCGGACCGGTCGGCGCGTCGACGCACCATCGGCCGCAATGCAGAACTCGTGCTGCTGTGGATCCTCGTACCCGGCGGAGTGTTCGGCGTCTTCGCCGGCTTCGGGCACGTCGGACCGAATGCCCCGGAGATCGCCAAGGACATCGGACCGGACTTCATCCCGTCGATGTTCCAGTGGGAGCTCGGGTGGAACGACATCGCCGTGGGGTTGATCTGCCTGCTGACGTTCCGGATCCGCAACCGCGGCGGATGGCTCGACGCCGCGGTGTGGGCGCTGGCGATCAGCTACGGCGGCGACCTCGCCGGGCACATCTCGCAGTACTACATCCACGACAACACGGCGACGAACAACGTGTGGGCCATCCCCGCCGAGATCTACATCGTCGGCGGGACCGTGATCGCGTGGGCCGTCTATCGACGAACAACCCCTCGCAGCGTCGCGGTCCTGGGACCGAACGCGGCGAGGGGCGTCGAAGAGCGAGAGGAGACCTCGGTCAGTTGAGGCACTGCGCGCGGGTCAGCTGAGGCGCTCGAGAACCATGGCCATACCCTGACCGCCACCGACGCACATCGACTCGATGCCGAAGGTCTTGTCATGGGTGCGGAGGTTGTTGAGCAGGGTGGTCGTGATCCGTGCACCGGTCATACCGAACGGGTGGCCGAGAGCGATCGCGCCGCCCGAGACGTTCAGCTTGTCGTGGTCGATGCCGAGTTCGTTCGCCGAGCCGAGCACCTGGACGGCGAAGGCCTCGTTGATCTCCACGAGGTCGATGTCGGACAGCGACATCCCGGAGATCTTGAGCACCTTGCGGATCGCCTCGATCGGACCGAGGCCCATGATCTCGGGTGACAGGCCGGTGGCGGCGGTGGCGACGACGCGCGCCAGCGGCGTCAGGCCGAGTTCCTTCGCCTTGGTGTCGCTCATGATGACCAGCGCGGCGGCACCGTCGTTGAGCGGGCAGGCGTTGCCGGCGGTGATGGTGCCGTCGGGTCGGAAGACCGGCTTGAGCTGCGAGATCTTCTCGTACGTCGTACCCGCGCGCGGGCCGTCGTCGGTGGTGACCTGGGTGCCGTCGGCCAGGGTGACCGGTTCGATCTCGCGGGCGAAGAAGCCGGACTTGATGGCCGCTTCCGCGCGGTTCTGACTGAGGACGCCCCAGCGGTCCTGGTCCTCACGCGAGATGCCGGTGAAGCTCGCGACGTTCTCGGCGGTCTGGCCCATCGCGATGTAGACGTCGGGGATGAGTCCGTCCTGGCGGGGGTCGTGCCAGATCCCGGCGTCGCCGGCGGCGGCGAGTTCGGTGCGCGCCATCGCGTCGTCGAAGAGCGGGTTCTTGGAGTTCGGGGCACCGTCGGCACCGCCGGAGATCCCGAAGCTCGACACGCTCTCGACGCCGCCGGAGATGATGACGTCGGCCTCGCCGGCCTTGATGGCGTGCAGCGCCATACGTGTGGTCTGCAGCGACGACGAGCAGTAGCGGTTGACCGTGACGCCGGGGATGTGGTCGTAACCGAGTTCGACGGCGATCACGCGGGCGATGTTGTTGCCGCCCTGACCGCCCGGCTGGCCGATGCCCCAGTGGATGTCCTCGATGTCGGCCGGGTCGAGTTCGGGCACCTTCGCGAGGGCCGCCTCCACCATCTGGCGGGACAGGTCGTCGGGACGGACGTCTTTGAGGGATCCCTTGGCGGCGCGGCCGATCGGGGAGCGGGCGGTGGAAACGATCACTGCTTCAGCCATGCGCCCACGCTACCCCAACCAAGCAGATGCTTGGTTTGATGGGGTGGTAGATCACATCTGCCGCTCACACCTGCTTGAGCAGGCGTCGGAGCCCGGTGGCCACGCGCGACTCCTCCACCGCCGGGGATTCCTCGGGAGGTTCGGGTAACGGTGCCGAACCCCACTCGCCGATGGCGTCGAGGACCGGTGGCATCAGGATATCGGCGGCCAGCGCGTATCCCGCCGCCGAGGGGTGGTATTGATCCGGGGACAGCATGAAATCGAGCTGGGCCCGGAACTCCTTGGCCATCAGGTCGGCGAGCGGAACCGACCGCCCACCCGCGGCACGGACCGCCGCGCGTTGGGCTGCAGCCAAACGAAGGCCCCACTGCCGCAACACTGTTCGCAGCGGCTGCGGGATGGCGGTGATGACGCCGAAGTCGGGGCAGGTGCCGACGACGACCTTCGCGCCGCCGCCGACGAGCAGTCGCACGGCGTCGCCGAGTCGGCGGGCCGACGCGCGGATGCCGTTGCGGGACGTCACGTCGTTCGCGCCGATCAGGATGATCGCGACATCCGGCCGTTCGTGGGCGATGAACATCGCGTCGATCTGGGCGGCCAACCCCTTCGACGTCGCGCCGACGATGGCCTTGTTGGCGTAGCGGACGGTCTTGCCGGTCTCGGCCGCGACTCGTCGTGCGACCTGCACACCGGGCGTCTCGTCGGCCGTGTCGACACCGAGCCCGGCCGCGGTGGAATCGCCGAAGACGGTCAGGAACAGGTCGACCGCAGTGTCGCGGGTGTACCGCGTCACCCGGCCGTCCGGGTGATAGACGCCGTCGCCGTCGGGGGCGTTGTCGGTGCGGTGCGGGATCACGGTGCGGGCCGTCGCGGCCTGGCCGTTGAGGTAGTTCCAGACCGCCCATCCGGCACTTGCTCCGGCCGCAGTGGCTGCCGCCGTGGCGCCCACGTCGCGGCAGACCCGGCCCCAGGCCCAACTGTCGGCACCGACCTTGCGACTCCAACCGGACACGGCCGCCAGTCTAGAGGTCGACGGCCGGGTGTCGGTGGCCGAGTGTCGGGGACCACGACGGTTCTGGGACCATGGACTCATGCGCATCGCCAATCACGTTGTGGACCTGGTGGGCAACACCCCTCTGGTCAAGCTGAATTCCGTGACCTCGCCCGGATCCGGGCTGGTCGCGGCCAAGGTGGAGTACCTCAATCCCGGCGGGAGCAGCAAGGACCGCATCGCGGTCCGGATGATCGACGCCGCCGAGGCCTCCGGTGAACTCAAGCCCGGCGGCACCATCATCGAGCCGACGTCCGGCAACACCGGAGTCGGTCTCGCACTCGTCGCGCAGCAGCGCGGATACAAGTGCGTGTTCGTCTGCCCGGACAAGGTCGGCGAGGACAAGCGCAACGTGCTGCGTGCCTACGGTGCCGAGGTCGTCGTGTGCCCGACCGCCGTGCCGCCGGAGCACCCCGACAGCTACTACAGCGTGTCCGATCGTCTGGTTCGCGAGATCGAGGGCGGGTGGAAGCCCAACCAGTACGCCAACCCGGCCGGCCCGCAGAGTCACTACGAGACCACCGGCCCGGAGATCTGGGCCGACACTGACGGGAAGGTCACGCACTTCGTGGCGGGCGTCGGCACCGGCGGCACCATCACCGGCACCGGGCGCTACCTCAAGGAGGTCTCCAACGGTGCGGTGAAGGTCATCGGCGTCGACCCCGAGGGGTCGGTGTACTCCGGCGGCACCGGACGCCCGTACCTCGTCGAAGGCGTCGGTGAGGACTTCTGGCCGGCCGCCTACGACCCGGAGATCCCCGACGAGATCATCGCGGTCTCCGACGCGGACTCCTTCGACATGACCCGCCGCCTCGCCCGCGAGGAAGGGCTCCTCGTCGGCGGTTCCTGCGGTATGGCCGTCGTCGCGGCCCTCCAGGTCGCCGAGCGCGAGGGGCCCGACGCCCTCGTCGTCGTACTCCTGCCGGACGGCGGACGCGGCTACATGGCCAAGATCTTCAACGACGAGTGGATGAGCAGCTACGGCTTCCTCCGCACCCCGCTGGACGCCAACGCCAAGGAGTCGCTGGTCGGCGACGTGCTGCGCGGCAAGACCGGTGCTCTGCCCGACCTCGTCCACACCCACCCGCAGGAGACGTTGCGCGACGCCATCGAGATCCTCCGCGAGTACGGGGTGTCCCAGATGCCCGTCGTCGGCGCCGAACCGCCGGTCATGGCCGGCGAGGTCGCGGGTGCGGTCACCGAGCGAGACCTGCTCAGCGCCGTCTTCGAGGGACGCGCCAGCCTGGCCGACCCGGTCTCGGCGCACATGGGAGATCCGTTCCCGCTCATCGGTTCCGGTGAGCCGATCAGCGCCGCCACCAAGGCACTCGGCGACAGCGATGCGCTGATGGTCGTCGAGGACGGCAAGCCCATCGGCGTCATCACACGCCACGACCTGCTCGCGTTCGTCTCGAGCCACCCGATCGTCGGATAGGAGCACACCACTGTGAGTGAACGACGCAGCGCCGCGGATTCGGTTCGCTGGCAAGGTTTCTCGACCCGCGCCATTCACGCCGGATACGATCCGGATCCCCAGACCGGCGCGGTGAACGTGCCGATCTACGCCAGCTCGACCTTCGCCCAGGACGGCGTCGGTGGACTGCGCGACGGATTCGAGTACGCCCGCACCGGCAACCCGACGCGACGAGCGCTGGAAGCCAATCTCGCCGCACTCGAACACGGAACCTACGGTCGCGCTTTCGCGTCCGGTATGGCCGCCACCGACTGCCTGCTGCGTTCGACGCTGCGTCCCGGTGACCACCTGGTGATCCCGAACGACGCCTACGGCGGAACCTTCCGACTCATCGACAAGGTGTTCACCCAGTGGGGCATCACCTATTCGGTGGCACCGGTGTCCGACGTCGCCGCGGTGCGCGACGCGATCCGTCCCGAGACCAAGCTCGTCTGGACCGAGACACCCACCAACCCGCTGCTCAACGTCGGCGACATCGAAACCCTCGCCGCCATCGCGCACGAGGCCGGCGTGAAGCTCGTGGTGGACAACACCTTCGCCTCCCCGTACCTGCAGCAGCCGCTGACCCTCGGCGCCGATGTCGTCCTGCACTCGACCACCAAGTACCTCGGTGGTCATTCCGATGTCGTCGGTGGTGCGCTGGTCACCGACAGCGAAGAGCTCGACGAGGCGTTCGCCTTCCTGCAGAACGGCGCCGGTGCGGTTCCCGGACCGTTCGACGGCTACCTCACGATGCGCGGCACCAAGACGCTCGCCGTCCGCATGGATCGCCACTGTGACAACGCCGAGAAGGTCGTCGAGTTCCTGAGCTCGCACGACAAGATCGACGCCGTCCTGTACCCGGGACTCGAGAACCACCCGGGCCATGCGGTCGCCGCCAAGCAGATGAAGCGCTGCGGCGGCATGGTGTCGGTGCTGGTCAAGGGCGGCATCGAAGAGGCCAAGCAGTTGTGCGCCCGCACCGAGGTCTTCACCCTCGCCGAGTCGCTGGGCGGCATCGAGTCCCTGATCGAACACCCCGGCGCGATGACCCATGCGTCGACCGCCGGCTCGTTGCTGGAGGTTCCCGACAACCTGGTTCGTCTGTCGGTGGGCATCGAGGACATCGACGACATCCTGGGCGACCTGGAGAACGCGCTGCGCTGACAGCCTGCGGTTGATACTGGCCCAATGCTGCTCACATCTGCAGACATCGAGAAGGCGACCGCCGAGCTGTCCGGCGTGATCCGGCGGACGCCGGTGATCGCGTCCCGCGTGCTGTCCGAGCGAAGCGGGGCAGACGTCTGGCTGAAGTGCGAGAACCTGCAGCGAACAGGCTCGTTCAAGCCGCGGGGTGCCTATCTGCGGATCTCCCGGTTGTCCGCCGACGAGCGGGCACGCGGCGTCGTCGCAGCGAGTGCGGGCAACCACGCGCAAGGGGTCGCCTGGTCGGGGACCGAGCTGGGGATCAACGCACGGGTGTACATGCCGACCGGCGCGTCCTTGCCGAAGATCGCGGCGACGAAAGCCTATGGCGCCGAAGTGATTCTGGCCGGTGAGACGGTGGATGAGGCGCTGGTCGAGGCTCAGCGGTTCGCGGATCAGACCGGTGCGGTGCTGATCCATCCGTTCGATCACCTCGACATCGTTGCCGGTCAGGCGACGGTCGGGACGGAGATCCTCGGGCAGATGCCCGATGTCACGACCATCGTCGTCCCCCTCGGTGGCGGCGGTCTGCTCGCCGGAGTCGCGGCCGCGGTACGGGCGTCGAGGCCGGACGTCCGAGTCATCGGCGTTCAGGCGGCCCAGGCCGCGGCATGGCCGACGTCGCTCGCGGCGACGCGTCCGGTGCCCGCGGCGTCGATGAACACCATGGCCGACGGCATCGCCGTGGCCCGGCCGGGCGACGTCCCGTTCGAGCACGTCACCGAATACGTCGACGAGGTCGTGACCGTCAGCGAGGAAGAACTCAGCACGGCGCTCCTGCTGATGCTCGAACGGGCGAAGATGGTCGTCGAACCGGCGGGCGCGGCAGGTGTGGCCGCCGCGGTGGGCGGCACGCTCGACCTGTCGGGACAAGTGTGTGTCGTGTTGTCCGGCGGCAACATCGACCCGTTGCTGCTGCGCCACGTGACCACTCACGGTCTCACCGCGGCCGGTCGATTCCTCACCTTCACCGCCACCGTCTCCGACCGCCCGGGCGGACTTCTCGCGCTGCTCGAACTGCTCCGCGACCAGGGTGCGAGCGTTATCGACATCGTGCATTCACGCGTCGCCGACGATCTGTACCTAGGCGAGGTGCAGGTGACGGTCAGTGTCGAGACGCGCGGACCCGACCATCAGCGCGTCGTGCGACGCGCACTGAGCGAGGCGGGGTTTCTGCGGGACTAGCTCGGCGAGGTTGTGGATGGGGCCGTTGCCTGTGCAGTCTTCTCGTCGTCGGGCTTCGGTGCGCACTTACCTTGCCGTGCATGGGAAGACGTTCACACTCATCCGAGTCGGCCTGGGGACCTGAGCACGCGGAGCGGATTCGGGAGGATCTGCACGAGAGCTGGCGGTGGTTGAAGCGTAGGTGCGCAGCACTTCTCGGAGAACTGGAGTCGCTCGATGGGCCGCTGTGTGGCGAGCACATCGCTCGCCGGTCTCGGCTCGCGAGGGCACGGTCCCGGCTCGACTTGACGTTGACGAACTCCGTACATGCCACGCTCACACTTCCCCAGAGAAATTGGGCGGATTCAACTGGTCGTCGCAACACCATGATCATGGAGGTGTTCGCGGTGGCTACGGCGGACTGGAGTTGGAAGACCAGCGATGTGGCGGTAGGTGTTCGTCGGCAGTGGCGTGCTGATCGTGCACTTCGGCCGGCGATGCGATCGCCGGGGCGGCCGGAGCCGTCGCGGCAGGTGCAACGTGAGTTTTGGCGGGTGGTCGCGACGGGGGTGAGCACGGCGCAGGCATCGATCGCTGTCGGTGTGTCGGTGCCGGTGGGTACACGCTGGTTCCGCCACGCTGGCGGCATGAGGCTCCTGAGTCTGGATGAGCCTTCGGGCCGCTATCTATCGTTCGCCGAACGGGAAGAGATCGCGCTGCTACGCGCCCAGGATCGTGGGGTGCGTGAGATCGCACGGCGGATCGGGCGCAGTCCGGCCACGATCTCGCGTGAGCTACGGCGCAACGCCGCAACCAGGAGCGGGAAGCTCGAGTATCGGGCGTTGGTGGCGCAGTGGAAAGCCCAGCAGGCCGCCAAGCGCCCAAAAACAGCGACGCTCGTGGCCCACGTCGAGTTGCGGGAGTACGTACAGCACCGCCTGGCCGGCGTTGTCCGCCGTCCCGATGGCACGATCGCTGCGGGCCCCACGCCACCACCGTGGAAGGGGCTTAACAAACCGCACCGTGCCGACCGGCGGTGGTCGCTGGCGTGGAGTCCAGAGCAGATCTCCCAGCGTTTGAAGGTCGACTTCCCCGATGATGAATCCATGCGTATCAGTCACGAGGCGATCTACCAGTCCCTGTTCATCGAGGGCCGCGGCGCGCTCAAACGTGAGCTGGTGGCGTGCCTGCGCACCGGACGTGCACTGAGGGAGCCGCGGGTCCGCTCGCGCAACAAGCCGCAGGGTCACGTCACCTCCGACGTCGTGTTCAGTCAGCGCCCTGCCGAGGCCGAGGACCGTGCCGTCCCCGGGCACTGGGAGGGTGATCTGATTATCGGAACTGGGAGATCGGCGATCGGCACTATCGTTGAATGTCGTAGTCGTGCAACACTTCTGGTGCATCTGCCACGCCAGAAGGGCGGGGGTGAGCAGCCGCCTGTGAAGAACGGGCCCGCACTCGGTGGCTACGGTGCCATCGCGATGAATGCAGGACTGACAGTCGTCGATGGCCGTGCTGCCGCAGCAGTTGCGCAAAACGTTGACGTGGGATCGCGGCAAGGAACTGTCTGCTCACGCCCAGTTCGCGATGGACACCGGAACGCAGGTGTTCTTCGCCGATCCGCACTCACCGTGGCAGCGACCGTCGAACGAGAACACCAATGGTGTTCTGCGTCAATATTTTCCTAAGGGAACTGATCTGTCGCGGTGGTCAGCTGAGGACCTCGAGGCTATCGCCTACACCCTCAACAGCCGTCCTAGAAAAGTCCTCAACTGGAAGACCCCCGCCGAAGTCTTTGGCGAACAACTACACTCGGTACAACAACCCGGTGTTGCATCGACCGATTGAACGCGCCTTGTCAAGACCTGTGGATCGGGGTGTTTCAGGCGACCACCGTTCCGGTGCGCTCGTCACCGTTTGAAGGCGGTTGCGGTGGGGTGATGTCGGTGGGCCGTTCGAGCAGTTTGCCTTTGTGGAAGACCGCGCCGGCACGGACCAGGGCGACCAGATGCGGGGCGTTGACGGCCCGCCAGCGGGCTTGTGCGGCGTCTATCAACTTGTAGGCCATGGCAATCCCGGCCGCGCGTGATCCAGGCCCCTTGGTGACCTTGGTCCGAAGTCGCACCGTGGCGAAAGTGCTTTCGATCGGGTTGGTCGTGCGCAGGTGAATCCAATGCTCGGCCGGGTACTTGTAGAACTCAAGCAGGGTGTCAAGGTCGTCGGTGATCTTGGCGACGGCCTTGGGGTATTTGGCGCCGAAGTCGACCTCGAATGCCTTGACCGCGACCTGTGCCTTGTCGATGTCCTCGGCGTTGTAGATATCCTTGATCGCCGCCAACGCCGACGGATGTGCCGACTTAGGCAGTGCGGCAAGGACATTGGCCTGCTTGTGAAACCAGCACCGCTGCTCACGGGTCGCTGGGAACACTTCGCGGACCGCCTTCCAGAACCCGAGGGCGCCATCGCCCACGGCCAGCACCGGGGCAGTCATCCCGCGGCGTTTGCAGTCGCGTAGCAGGTCGGTCCACGACTCGGTGGACTCCCGATACCCGTCGGTGATCGCCACCAGCTCCTTGCGGCCATCAGTACGCACGCCAATCATCACCAGCAGGCACAGTTTGGTCTGCTCCAGGCGCACCTTGAGGTGGATGCCGTCGACCCACAGGTAGACGTAGTCGGTACCGGACAGATCACGGCGCCCGAACGCCGCGGCTTCGTCCTGCCACTGCGCGGTCAGCCGGGTGATCGTCGAGGCCGACAACCCCGCACCCGAGCCGAGGAACTGCTCCAACGCCGCAGTGAAGTCGCCGCTGGACAGCCCATGCAGGTACAGCAGCGGCAACACCTCACTCATCTGCGGAGACTTACGTGCCCACGCCGGCAGGATCGCCGAGGAAAACCGCTGCCGCACACCGGTATCGGGGTCCACGCGGCGGTCGTTGACCCGCGGCGCCTTCACCTTGACCGCGCCGGCCGCGGTCAGCACCTCACGCGGCTGGTGGTAGCCGTTGCGGACCACCAACCGATGGCCGTCCTCATCGAGCTGGTCGGCGAACTGGGCCACGTAGGCGGCGACCTCGGCTTTGAGTGCTGCAGCCAGCATCTGCCGGGCGCCGTCGCGGACGATCTCGTCCAATAACGACCGACCGGCACCGCCGGTGCTTTCAGTGGCCTCGGTGGCATCGTGAACTACGGTGAGCATGGGCGTACCTTCCCGAACCAGCGCGCCAACGCCGGATCATGATCGGACCTTCGGATATTCAGATCATCCTCGGGAAGGTGCGCCCACTTTCAACGCCCCCTCACCGAGGGTCATCCACAGGTTCTGATCATTGCTCCACTTCCCCACGCACCACTGATATGGGTGAGAGAGTCGGCGATACCGGTGTTGGCCAGCGCGAGCCAGTCCTATCACCCCTCGGAACTCTTGGAGATCCTCAACTCGGCGAGGCGTGACGAGGTGGGCTTTGTGCTCTTCGAGACATCGGTGGGGAGTCATCGCATCGATGACACCATTAGCGGGCCGTCGGCGCGGGAAGTGTCGATCGATGGGCTCTATTGGTACCCCGCAAACGTGACGATCAGAGAGTCGCCCGACGAGACGCACGATGGCGTGGCTTTCCATGTCCTCAGCAGGCATAGAGGGCTACGCCGCGCGCATGCTTCGGAGTCGTACCGCCCGTTGATCGTTGTCGCGGAGGCAGCCATCTTTCTGCTGACGCCGATAGGCGTTCGCGCCAGTGGCGATTCGCGGCCGGTCCGGTTGCTGGCTGCACTCGTTGACGAGGTTGGACTAGGTGGGTCTCCGTCTCTACGGGTCGAATTGCTCGATCGGAAGACTGCGATCGTCTCAGCAGCGTGACCCAAGGGCCGGCGACTATTGCGCCGGTTCGAGATTCGCGAAGTGCTTGAGGGTGTCGGCCTCGATCGTCTTGTAGACGGTGGACGACGCCGGGCCGGAGAACGCGGTGACGGCCTTGGACTTGGTCGGCAGCTCGAGAGCGAAGGTCCACCGCAGGCGACAGCCGACGTCGGCGGGGTCGATCTGAGTGGCCTCACCGAAGCGGCGGATACCCGGGACGTTGGCGCTCTTGACCCGGAATGCATTGTGGTACCGGCCTGCTTCGGCGTCCTCGGTCCAGTGGAAGAAGTCTTCCTGGAGCGTCACGTAGCCCGGGCCGAGGACCGCCTTGCGGGTCGCGCCGGCGCCATAGGGAGGTGGCGAGGTGAACTGGATCGACTTGATCGCCCGACACCAGTCGAGAGTGTTCTGGCGGGTGAACTCTGCCCACGCCCGCTGTGGCGTGACCGGCAGCCGGACGTCGATCACGTGGCGCACCGGTGCATCGTCGAAGAAGTCGAGGTCGAAGGTCTCCAGTGCATAGGAACGTGACATGGGCCCATTGAAGCACCGGCGGGTTGGTCTCACAGGTGGTTCGGCGTACCGCCGGGCGTGGTGTGTTCCGCGGAACGCTCGCGAGTCTGTGACCTGCGGAATTGTCGGTGGCCGCCGGTAGCTTGTTCGTATAAGTGTTCGAACTGGCTGGGGGGTCGGGATGTCCGTTACCGCGTTACGCGCCGAGGGTGTGTCGTCGATGTTCGACGGTGCGGATCCGGCGTCGTTGTCTGATGAGGTGCTCGAGGTTCGGGTGTTGGGTTATGCCGCGCAGATCACGGCGTTGACCGCGGAGTTCTTGTCGCTGGTGGCGGAGTTGGATGAGCGGGAGTCGTGGCGGGGTCCGGGGATTCATTCGTTGGCGCAGTGGTTGTCGTGGAAGGCGGGGATTTCGCAGCGGACGGCGCATGAGCAGGTGCGGGTGGCCAAATCATTGCGGGAGTTGCCGCTGATCCGTGAGGCGTTCGGTGCGGGGCGGTTGACGTATTCGAAGGTGCGGGCGTTGACGCGGGTGGCGACTCCGTTGCGGGAGCAGGAGTTGGTGAATCTGGCGTTGTCGTGCACGGCGTCGCAGGTGGAGAAGGCGGTGCGGGCGATGCGTCAGATCGATCGCGGGCACAACGAGAAGGGGGAGCTCGTGGCGCCGGTGGAGTCGTGGGGTCGGTGGAAGTGGAATGTCGATGGGTCGTTGTCGGTGTCGTTGACGTTGTCGCCGTTGGATGGTGCGCGGTTCCTGGCGGGTGCGGTGCGGGCGGAGTATGAGCGGGCTCGCACGGCCGACGATGGGGATCTTCCCGCGCGGGAGAGTGTTTCCGCGGAACACTCCGGGCGAGTTGGAGACCGAGTCCGGTGAGCGGGATTCGGAGGTGAAGCCGGCGAATCGTCGGGATCTGTGGCGGCAGGTGCCGTCGAATGTGGCGCCGGCGGTGGTGGCGATGGCCGACATGGTGCATGACGGGATCGCGATGCCGGACCTGGCGCCCGGGGCGGAGATTCTGATTCACGCGGGGGATGGGGTGGAGCATGCGCATCTGGATGACGGTCCGGCGTTGTCGGAGGCAGAGTTGGAGGAGGCTCGGTGTGGGGCGGTGACGCGGGAGGTGTTGTCTGCCAGGGTTCCTGGTGATCCGGGGAAGTTGGCGTTGTTGGGGTTGGGGCGCAAGCGGCGAACTCCGAACAAGGCGCTGGTCAGGGCGTTGTTCCTGCGGGATCGGTGCTGTCAGACGCCGGGGTGTGAGCGGACGCGGCATTTGCATGCGCATCATGTGGTGTTCTGGTCGGCGGGTGGGGAGACCGAGTTGGACAACCTGATCTTGTTGTGTGGTTCCTGTCATCGGGCGTTGCATCGGGGCGAGTTCGCGATCCGCGGCCATGGACAGCAGCGGTTCACGTTCCACATGCCGGGTGGTTCGGTGATCGAGGTGAGTCCAGCGACATGTGCGCCCGGGCTGTGGCAGCCAGACTCGAAGATCGCTGTGGATGCGACTGTGCCTATCGGTGGCGGGAAACTCGACCTCGGGTACGCGACCGAGGTGATCTACGCCGTGTGGGAGTGGCGAGAACGCCAGACTGCAGCGAGTGCCGTCACCGCGGCTGCGTGACATGCGAGCGAGGATTCGTCCGATCGGATGACACTGTGCGGCAACGTTTTTGTCGTACCCCCGTGACACCTTGCTCTCAGACGCGGCTCAGCTTCCCAGAGCTGCACCTGAAAGAAGGAAGAACGATGATCGACTCCCAGAAGAAGTGGCCGTGGGCGGCAGGTGTCCTCGCCGCGTTCGTGATGATGATCGGTGTCGTGGCCGGTTTCGGGACCACCGCCTCTCCGCACGCGGCGCCGAGCGCGCAGACTCCCGTGATCGAACTCGTGTCGGAGGTGTCGAACGCGGTCGCCAAGGCGAGGGACTACCTCGCGTACACCAGTTTCTCGAAGTCGGGATTGATCGACCAACTGGAGTACGAGGGTTTCTCGTCTTCGGACTCGTCGGCCGCGGTCAATCAGCTCGAAGCCGATGGCGGGGTGAACTGGTATGACCAGGCGGCAAAGAAGGCCCGTGAGTACCGCGAGTATTCCCCGTTCTCGCGACAGGGCCTTATCGAACAGTTGGAGTTCGAGGGATTCACCAGCGAGCAGGCCGTTTACGGGGCCGATCACAGCTAGGATCTGCCAGATCTGCCAGACCCGTTGTAGGAGGCTCAGGGTCAGTTCGTGATCGTCACCTTGACGGTGAAGAACACGAGCAAGGAGCCGAAGGGCTTCTCGCCCAGCGATCAGAAGCTCTTCGACGACCAGGGACGTAGCTTCGAGCCGAACGCCACCGCGCAGATTGCACTGGGCGGCAGTGACATTCCCGTTTGGGACAACATCAATCCCGGCAACACCGTCGACGTCAAGGTCGTCTACGACATGCCCGCGGATGCCAAGCCGGCAACCATCGAGCTCCACGATTCGATGTTCTCCGGCGGCGTGAAGGTGAACCTCGGCTGACCCGATTCGTCCCTACGTCGTATAAACGAAATCGGTGGCACCATTGCGCATCTGATGCGCATTGGTGCCACCGATTCGTGATTTCGGCGTGGCTCGGTCAGCTGTGGTACGGCTCCGCGCTGACGAGGGTCACCTTGATTGTCGCGCCGCTGGGCACGGAGTACTCACGCGTCTCGCCGACCTTGGCGTCGATCAGTGCGGAGCCCAGGGGCGAGCTGGGGGAGTAGGTCTCGAGCTTGCCGCCCGACGCGCCCTCTTCGCGGGTCGCGATCAGGAAGGTCTCGGAGTCCTTCTCGTCGCCGTCGTAGTAGACGGTCACGACGGAGCCGGGCAGGGCGACGCCGGACTGGGTCGGCGCCTCGCCGACCTTGGCGTTGTTCAGCAGCTCCTGGAGCTGGCGGATGCGCGCCTCCTGCTGGCCCTGCTCCTCGCGGGCAGCGTGGTAGCCACCGTTCTCCTTGAGGTCGCCCTCTTCACGTCGCTCATTGATCTCGGCAGCAATGACCGGACGATTGGCGATCAATGAGTCGAGCTCGCTCTTGAGGCGATCGTGCGACTCTTGGGTCAACCAGGTCACCTGGGTGTCGGTCATCGGTCACTCCTTCGTGTTGCCCGCGCCGCGTTGCGACTTTTTTCACCGCGCGACATTTGGACGCTAAAAATGCAGCAACACGACCCCTCGCGGAGCCGTGTATCCGACCATCTTACCAGCCGACGAGACCTATGGCACATCCGTTGTGCGGGCGGTTGCCGCGTCGAGTGCTTCCTGATAGGTGGGCTCGGCTCGTTTCAGCCATCCGACAACGAAATACGTCACCGGCATGATGACGATCTCGACCATTGTCTTCCAGACAAACCCGACAACGGTGTAGTTGACGAAGTCCCCCCACGTGGAGATACCCAGTGCAGATGCGGCGATCGAACAGAAGACGAGGGTGTCCGCGAATTCGCCGACGACGGTCGATCCCAAAAGGCGCGCCCACAAATGTCGCTCACCGGCGCGCTCTTTCATTTTGACCAACACGAATGAATTCAGGAACTCGCCCACCACATATCCGGCAAGTCCGGCAAGTAGGAATTGTGGAACGACGCCGGCGACGGTTTCGAAAGCCTCTTGGCCTTCGTAGAAATCGGCGGCGGGGAGCTGAATCGTCAGCCAGAAACACAACGACGCGAGAACGAGGACGGCGAAACCGGCCAGGATCGTGCGGCGCATCGCGCGGAACCCGTACACCTCACTGATCACGTCGCCCAGGACGTAGGCGAGCGGGAACAGGAAGAACGCGCCGTCGGTGACGAGGCCCTGCATGTGGATGGGGCCGAGGTCGACGTCGAGCCAGTCGTCGAACAGCACGACACCCTTCGTGCCGGTGACGTTGCTGATCAGCATCACGCCGACGAACAGCCCGACGAGCAGCGGGAAGTAGCGGCTACCGATTGCGGCGAACGCCGCGCGGGGTGCCGGTGTCTCGCCTGGTCTGGCCTGCCGGGTGCTCACGACTCGGGCTGCAGGTAGGCGGGCACGTTGACGGTGCAACCGAAGACCTCACCGATCACCGGGGGTTTGGAGGTGGTGACCTCGGTGCGGACACCGATCCGCTCGGCGGAGTCGGCCGGGATCAGGATCTCGCGGCGCCCGGTCTCGCTGCCGTCCTTCGATCGTCCACGCACCACACAGGCGGCGGGCTTGCTCGGGTCGGAGCGGTCGACGGTGAACTGCACGGCGACGGTGTTGCTGTCGAGGATCTCGTAGCCGGTGGCCTCGCCGGACACGTCGGCGGTGCCGAACTTGCTGTACCCGATCGCCGCCAGCGTGACGCCGGCCACCACGACGAGTATCGACAGCGCGACGAACCAGCGCCGACGGGTCTGAGCGGTCGCGGAATGCTCCGGGTAGGTCGCGCGCGGGCCGCTGCGAGGGCGCTCTGCGGCGCCCCCATCCGAACTGTTCACGCGTCAATACCTACCATGGGACGAGTAGCGATCCGAAGGTGAGGAACTGTGACCGAAACCCACGCCGACGACCCGCAGCCGGGTGTGTTCCGTCTGATGGCGGTCCACGCGCACCCCGACGATGAGTCGAGCAAGGGTGCGGCCACGTCCGCCAAATATGCGGCCGAGGGCAATGAGGTGCTCGTCGTCACCCTGACCGGTGGCGAGCGGGGCGACATCCTGAATCCGGCGATGGACCGTCCCGGCATCAAAGAGCGGATGTCCGAGGTCCGCCGCGAGGAGATGGCCAAAGCCGCCGAGGCACTCGGCGTGAAGCAGACCTGGCTGGGTTTCGTCGACTCGGGGCTGCCCGAGGGCGACCCGCTGCCGCCGCTGCCGGAGGGCTCGTTCGCGACCGTACCGCTCGAGGAGGCCACGGAGGCACTCGTCCGCGTCGTCCGGGAGTTCCGTCCGCATGTGATGATCACCTACGACGAGCACGGTGGATATCCGCACCCCGATCACATCCGCTGCCACGAGGTGTCGCTGGCGGCCTACGACCAGGCCGGGGAACCCGACGCGTTCCCCGGAACCGGTGAACCGTGGACGGTGTCGAAGATCTACTACACGCACGGGTTCATCCGCGATCGCATGGTCCTTTTCTCCGACGAGTTCGCGCGTCACGGCCAGGAGAGTCCGTTCGCCGAGTGGCTCAGCAAGTGGGATCCCAGTCGCGGTGACCTGATGGGCCGGGTGACCACCCAGGTGGAATGCGCCAAGTACTTCCCACAGCGTGACGATGCGCTGCGGGCCCATGCGACGCAGATCGACCCCAACGGCATGTTCTTCGCCGTACCGCTGGAGTGGCAGCAGCGACTGTGGCCGACCGAAGAGTTCGAGCTGGCCAAGACGCGCGTGAAGACGGCCCTGCCCGAAACCGATCTGTTCGCCGGAATCGAGGCGTGATGAACATCGACATCGTGAACAACGTGGACTTCGTGAACACCGTGATGGTCGTCGCGGCGGAGGAGCCGCAGGGACCGGAATTCGGCAAGTCGTCCCCTCTGGGACTGCTCGTCATCCTGGTGTTGCTGGTCGGGACCGCGTTCCTGATCTGGTCGATGGGCCGTCAGCTCAAGAAGCTGCCCGAGTCCTTCGACACCGAGCACCCGGAAGCGGATCAGGCGTTCGACGAGGGCACCGATCCGTCCGGTCCGATCGCCGCTGCCTCGGCCCCCGTCGACGCTGCACCCGATGGCGCCGTATCCGATGGCGCAACACCCGACGACGCCGCAGCCGGCGACCAGGACGCGACGAGCACGACCGGGACCGATGAGCGACGACCGGCGGACACCTGACGGGTCGTCGAACATGCTGGGCTCGGCGACGAGCCCATATCTCCGGCAGCACGCCGACAACCCGGTGCACTGGCAGGAGTGGTCCGACGCCGCGCTGAGCCGGGCACGCGACCGCGATGTGCCGGTCCTGTTGTCGGTCGGCTACGCGGCCTGCCACTGGTGTCATGTGATGGCACACGAGTCCTTCGAGGACGAGACCACCGCGGCCCAGATGAACCGTGACTTCGTCTGTATCAAGGTCGACCGGGAGGAACGTCCCGACATCGACGCCATCTACATGGCTGCCACCGTCGCGATGACCGGGCAGGGAGGCTGGCCGATGACCTGCTTCCTCACCCCCGATGGCGACCCGTTCTACACCGGCACCTACTACCCGCCCCGTCCGCGCGGGCAGATGCCGTCGTTCCGGCAGGTGTTGACCGCGGTCACCGAGGCGTGGACCCAGCGACGCGCCGACCTCGACGACACCGCCGCGAAGGTGCGCGAACACATTGTGGTGAACACCTCACCGCTACCCGCGGGAACCGTTCCGGTCGACGACCGGCTGCTGGCACACGGTGTCCGCACGGTGCTGGACGAGGAGGACCGTGAGCACGGCGGTTTCGGCGGCGCACCCAAATTCCCGCCCTCGGCTCTTCTCGACGCGCTGATCCGGCACACCGAACGCACCGGCGACACCGCCGCGATCGAGGCCGCCGGCCGGACCATGCACGCGATGGGTCGCGGCGGCATCTACGACCAACTCGGCGGGGGCTTCGCCCGCTACTCGGTCGACGCCGGCTGGGTCGTGCCCCATTTCGAGAAGATGCTCTACGACAACGCACAGCTCTTACGTGCCTACGCGCACCTCGCGCGACGGACCGGAGATGCGCTCGCGCACCGCGTCGTCGAGGAAACGGTGACGTTCCTCCGACGGGATCTCCGGGTGCCGGGCGGGTTCGCCTCGTCGCTCGACGCCGATGCCGGCGGGGTGGAGGGCTCCACGTACGTGTGGACTCCGGACGAACTCGCCGAGGTGCTCGGGCCGGAGGCGGGACGTCGGGCCGCCGAGCTGTTCGTCGTGACCGAACAGGGCACTTTCGAACACGGGCGTTCGACGCTGCAGCTCCCGGCGGATCCGGAGGACCGCGACCGCCTCGGCACCGTGCGCGCCGCGCTGTTCGACGCCCGGGCGAGACGTGTCCAGCCCACCCGCGACGACAAGGTCGTCACCGCGTGGAACGCGATGACGATCACCGCGCTCGCCGAGGCGGGCGCCGGGCTGGGCGAGACCGGTTTCGTCGACGACGCGGTCCGCTGCGCCGATGAGTTGTTGCGCGGCCACCTGGTCGGTGGTCGGCTTCGGCGTTCGTCGCTCGGCGGTGCCGTGGGGGCCGACGGCGGACTCGACGACCATGCGGCCTTGAGTACGGCTCTTCTGACACTGTTCCAGGTCACCGGCGAGACCCGTTGGCTCGGAGCAGGATTGGGGTTGCTCGACACCGCGATCGAACTCTTCGCCGACCCGGAGGCGCCCGGCGCCTGGTTCGACGCCACGGGCGAAGGACTCATCGCCCGTCCTCGCGACCCGATCGACGGCGCCACTCCGTCGGGTGCGTCGCTGATGGCCGAGGCGCTGCTGACCGCGTCGATGCTCGCCGACCCGGAGAGGGCGGTCGGCTATGCAGAACTGTTGGAACACAGTCTGTCCCGTGCCTCGGTGATCGTCGCCAAGCTTCCGCGATCGGCGGGGCACTGGCTGTCGGTGATGTCGGCGCGGGTCGCCGGCCCCTTGCAGATCGCCGTCGCGCAGGGCCCGGCGTCGGATCAGGCGCTGACCCGAGCGTCCTGGGCGCATGTCCCCGGCGGCGCGGTCGTCGTCGCCGGTGAACCGGATTCGCATCCGCTGCTGGTCGCCCGCGGACCGGTCGGCGGACGCGACGCGGCCTACGTGTGCCGGGGAACGGTGTGCGGGCTTCCGGTCACGGATGAGGAATCACTCGCCGCGCAGCTGAGGTGATGCAGGTGTCGGATACCGCGTGACGGGTACTCGTGGCCATGCGCATCTCCACCCTGACCGGGACCTCACTCGCCACCGCCGCGGCCGGTGCCATCGGCAGCATCGTGACCAGGCCGGCGGTCGAGACCTGGTATCCGCGGCTGAAGAAACCTTCCTTCGTCCCGCCCGCCTGGGTGTTCCCGGTGGCCTGGACCGCCCTCTACACCGACATCGCGGTCACCTCGGCGGTCGCGATCGACGGCTTGGACGAATCCGCGGCAGGTGCGACGACGGGCGACGCGAAGAACGACACGAAACAGGCGTACCTCGCCGCGCTCGGCGCCAACCTCGCGCTCAACGGGGCGTGGAGCTGGATCTACTTCGGTAAGGGGGCGCTGGGCACTGCGTCGGTGGCCGCGGCAGTCCTCACGGTCAGCAGCGCGGACCTCGCCAGACGCACCGGTGCAGTGAATGCGCCGGCCGGGGCCGCGCTCGCTGCCTACCCGGCCTGGTGTGCGTTCGCCACGGTGCTGTCCACGTCGACGTGGTGGCTCAACCGCGACCGCGAGCTCGTGTCACGCTGACCCGGCCGCCCTCATCCGTTCAGCACTTCAGCACTTCAGCCGTGCAGCACTTCCGCGAATCGATCGACCGCCCAATCGATCTCCGGCACCGTGATGACGAGCGGAGGGGCGAGGCGCAGCGTCGAACCGTGGGTGTCCTTGGCCAGGACGCCATGCTCGGCGAGGCGTAGGCAGAAGTCCTTGCCGGTGCCGAGTGCTGGATCGAGGTCGATCCCCGCCCAGAGTCCGAGACCGCGGGTCGCGATAACACCGTGGCCGACGAATTCACCGAGACGCGTGTGCAGGTGGTTGCCGAGGTCGGTGGCGCGTCGCTGCCAGGTGCCCTCGGCGAGCATGTCGACGACGGTGTGACCGATCGCCGCGGCGAGTGGGTTCCCGCCGAACGTCGAGCCGTGCTGTCCGGGGTGCAGGACCCCGAGGATGTCGCTGTTCGCGACGACCGCGCTCACCGGCACGATCCCGCCGCCCAGCGCCTTGCCCAGCAGGTAGACATCGGGTTCGACGCCCCAGTGTTCGAGGGCGAAGGTCCGTCCCGTGCGGCCGAGGCCGGACTGGATCTCGTCGGCGATCAACAGCACGTCGGCGGCGGTGCAGAGAGCGCGTACTCGCGGCAGATAGTCGTCGGGCGGCACGATGATCCCGGCCTCACCCTGGATGGGCTCGACCAGGACACCGACGGTCGTCTCGTCGATCGCAGCGGCGAGTGACTCCACGTCGCCGTAGGGGACGCGTACGAAACCCGGTGTGTACGGACCGAATCCGTTGCGCGCGTCGGGGTCGTCGCTGAAGGAGATGATCGTCGTGGTGCGGCCGTGGAAGTTGCCGCCGGCGACGATGATCGTGGCGCGGCCGTCGGGCACGCCCTTGACGTCGTATCCCCATTTGCGGGCGACCTTGATCGCCGATTCGACGGCTTCGGCGCCGGTGTTCATGGGCAGCACCATCTCCTTGCCGCACAACTCGGCAAGTGCGGCGCAGAACGGTTCGAGCCGGTCCGAGCGGAACGCGCGGCTGGTGAGGGTGACCCGTTCGATCTGCTCGAGTGCCGCGGCGACGATCCGCGGATGCCGGTGTCCGAAGTTGACCGCCGAATAGGCGCCGAGACAGTCGAGGTGACGCTTGCCGTGGACATCGGTGATCCATCCGCCTTCGGCGCTGGCCGCGGTCACCGGGATCGGCGAGTAGTTGTGTGCCACATGCGGTTCCACATCGTGGTCGGGAGGTTTCACGTCGTGGGGCATCAGCGTCATGAATCGAGGGTATCGTCGGACTCCGGTGCAAACAATCGCCGTGAATTGCGTATGGGCGCAACAAATCGCCGCGAATTCCCGGAAAGGGGACCTCTGTTGCGACACCTCGACGATCTCGATGAGAAGGTGCTTGCCTGCCTCACCCGCGACGCGCGGGCGACCTATGCCCAGATCGGCGACGAGGTCGGACTCTCGGCGCCCGCGGTCAAGCGGCGCGTCGACAGGCTCCTCGACGACGGGGTGATCCGGGGGTTCACCGCGATCGTCGATCCACACGCCATGCAATGGACCACGGAGGCCTATGTGCAGGTGTATTGCCGCGGCAACATCTCACCCGACGAGCTCAAGGCGTCGTGGGAACCGATCCCCGAGGTCGTCAGCGCGGCGACGATCTCGGGTCAGGCCGACGCCATCCTTCGGGTTCGCGCCCGCGATGTGCGCCACCTCGAGCAGGCACTCGAGCGCATCCGGGCCGCCGGTCCGGTGGACAGATCCGAATCGATCATCGTGCTCAGTGAACTGATCGACCGGGGTCACCCCTGACACCCATGGCCATCCGTAGGAGAGCCCTGTGCTAGTGTTGTCGCCGTGATCAGCACCGTGCGCGCCTATTGGCGCTTTATCGAGGCTCCGGGTGGGGCCACGATGAAGCGCTGACCAAGCGCGCGCACGTAACACCCGGAGCCCGAGCAGCGACCATACGGTCGCTGCTCTTGTCGTTTTGAGCGGGGCTCCACCACTGAGAAGGCGTGCCCCGGTTTGACCACCGACAGGGCATGACCTCGAAAGGCACACATCGTGACCACACTCCCGGATCTCTCGACGCGTACGGCCGAGCAAACCGAATCGACCTCCGATCGTCGGATCAAGTCCTTCCGTCCGATCCCGTCGCCGGACACCGTCCGCAGCGAGCTGCCGCTGACCGCGCGTCGTGCGCTCGCGGTTGCGCGGGACCGCGAGGAGATCGCCGACATCCTCGCCGGCCGCGACGAGCGCCTGCTCGTCATCGTCGGACCGTGCTCGGTCCATGATCCGATCGCCGCGATCGACTACGCCCGCCGTCTGGCACCGCTGGCCGAGGCCTACGCCGATCGCCTGAAGATCGTCATGCGGGTCTACTTCGAGAAGCCGCGGACCACGGTCGGCTGGAAGGGTCTCATCAACGACCCCGGCATGGACAACACCTTCGACGTGGAACGCGGCTTGCGGACCGCTCGATCACTGCTGCTCGACATCATCGACCTCGGACTGCCCGTCGGCTGCGAGTTCCTCGAGCCGACGAGCCCGCAGTACATCGCCGACGCCGTCGCCTGGGGTGCCATCGGCGCCCGCACCACCGAATCCCAGGTGCACCGCCAGCTCGCCTCGGGCCTGTCGATGCCGATCGGCTTCAAGAACGGCACCGACGGCAACGTCCAGGTCGCCATCGACGGGGTGAATGCCGCTGCGGCCGAACATGTCTTCTTCGGAGTGGACGACTTCGGCAACGGCGCGGTCGTCGAGACCGCCGGCAACGAGGACTGCCACATCATCCTTCGGGGCGGTACCCGCGGACCCAATTTCGACGCCGAGTCGATCGCGTCGGCCGCCGCGGCCCTCGAGAAGGCGGGCCTCCCGGCGCGGGTGATGATCGACTGCTCGCACGCCAACTCCGGTAAGGATCACATCCGCCAGGCGGAGGTCGCCACCGAGATCGCGGCGACCCTGCGTGCGGCCCGGGAGGCCGGCGAGGCCTCGAACATCAGCGGCGTGATGCTGGAGAGCTTCCTCGAGCCCGGCGCCCAGTCGACGGACGCGACCCCGCTGGTGTACGGCAAGTCGGTCACCGACAAGTGCATGGGCTGGGAGGCCAGCGCCACCGTCCTCGACGTGCTCGCTCGCGCCTGACGGTCAGACGACGTCGACCTCGGCGGTCGCGTCGGGAATGGTGACGACGGCGCGGCGCCGCAGCGAGCCGCGTGGTGATCGCACCGACGGTGCCACGCGGAACTCGGCCTCCCACCGGTCGTGCTGTATGCGGTTGAGCAGGTAGCCGCGCTGGGAGTTGCCGAACCGCACATGCGGCGAGGCGGCCTTCAGCCGGCGGTCGCTGCCGTCGCTGTCCTCGCCGTCGCCGCCGGACGTGATCGACGTCGTGGCGAGTTCGACTCCGCGGGTGGGGGAGGCGTCGACATAGTCGGTCCGTAGGTCGGCGACGACGCTCCGGTGGATGTCGCCGGCAAGGGACACCAGGTTTCGTACGCCGCGGTGTGCCGCCCCGTCGAGGATGCGACGTCGCGATGACTCGTAGCCGCTCCACCCGTCCATGCTGACCGCCCGGGATTCGCCGCGGGCCAGGTCGGCCATCGGGACCTGCTGGGCGAGGACATCCCATCGAACGCGACTCGACGCCAGGCCGTCGAGGAGCCAGCGTTCCTGCCGCGGACCGAGGATCGTCCGCGACGGGTCCGCGGTTCGGGCGTTCTGCGGGCAGTCGTTGTCCCCGTTCACCTGATCGCTGCGGTGGCTGCGGGTGTCGAGGAGGTTGATCTCCGCGAGGTCGCCGAAGGTGAGGCGCCGGTGCGCGCGGATGAAGGTGCCGTCAGGTCGTGCGGTGGTCCGCACCGGGGTGTTCTCCCACCACGCCCGCAGCGCTCCGGCGCGGCGGACGGCGAATTCCGAGAGGGATGTCTTGTCCTCGGGAATCGTTGCGGCCCAGTTGTTGTCGACCTCATGATCGTCGAAGGAGATCACGAACGGCGACACCGCATGAGCCTGCTGCAGGTCGGGGTCGGTCTTGTAGAGGGCGTACCGTTCCCGATAGTCGTCGAGACCGACGGCCTCGCGTGCCGCCGACACCGGTCGCGCCACACCGCGGCGGGCGTCACCCGGGATCGGCTTCTCGTAGATGTAGTCACCCAGGTGCAGCACCAGATCCGGTGCGTGCGCGGCCATGTCGGCGAAGGCGTGGTAGTAACCGTCCGCCCAGTTCTGACACGACGCCACCGCGATGGACAAGGCGCCGACGCGGGCGTGGGGAGCCGGGGCGGTGCGGGTCCGCCCGACCGGGGAGATCTCGCCGAGGGCACGAAAACGGTAGAAGTAATCGGCCGCGGGGGCGAGGCCACGCACGTCGATGTGGATGCTGTGACTCCACTCCGCGGTGGCGTGGGCGGCCCCGCGTCGGACGACTCGTGTCATCGACTCGTCCGCGGCGATCTCCCACTCGACGCGCACCGGACGTGAACCCATCCCGCCCAGTCGGGCGAACGGATTGCGCACCAGCCTCGTCCACAGCACGACGCCGTCCGGCAGGGGATCGCCGGAGGCGACTCCGAGGGAGAACACGCCGGCTGAATGCGCCGGGGAGGTCGCAGCAGGAGGAGCTCCGCCCAGCAGTCCCGGGGTGAAGGCCAGTCCCGTCACGAGTCCGGCCCAGGAGAGGAACCGGCGTCGGGGGGTGCCTGCCCGAAGGGTGAGGTCGGGGTCGCAGTGGAGTGTGGCCGGCGGTGTACCGGCCGGGGTTCCCGGCATGGCCTCAGCCGACCAGGATCACCTGACGTGGACGCCACCGAGAGGCGGCGGCAACGTGATGTTCGCGTGAAGAGAAGGCGAGGTGAAGAAGGCGAGGGTGGGACTGAGTCTACAGTCCTTCGATGGATGACGGTTGGCCCTACCGCAACGTACTGATTCGGCATGCAATCAAGAGGTCAGTCATCTCGAATTCCCCTGTTTTCGGAGGTAGCCATGAGTATTCGATCAGCCCGCCGTCCCAACCCGTCGTGGCCGGCGTTGCCGGATTGGTCCGATCTGATGTCCCGATTCGAGTCCATGCCTCCATGGGGCTCCGGGGCAGGACGTCTGATCCGCGTCGAGGAACACCTCGATGAGGGCAAGTACACCCTGCGTGCCGAACTGCCCGGTATGGACCCGGACAAGAACTTCGACATCAGCGTCCGTGACGGGCGATTGACGATCAAGGCGGAACGCGAGGAGCGCAGCGAAGAAGGCACCCGGACGGAATTCCACTACGGGAGTTTCTATCGCTCCGTGCCGCTGCCCGAAGGTGCGAAGGAGGACGACATCGACGCGACCTATACCGACGGCATCCTCACCGTGACGATGCCGGTGGGCGAAGCGCCGTCTCCCGAGAAGCGGATCGAGATCAAGAGGAGCCCCGCCGAGGGCGGCGAGGGCAACTGACGGTGTAACGCCGATGACGGTGTAAAGCAGTTATTCACAATGAGTTTGGAGACATCTGATGACCACTGCACGCGACATCATGCATACCGGTGCGACCTGTATCGGTGAACACGACACCCTCGGCTCCGCAGCCAAGCTCATGCTTGAGCTCGATGTCGGGGCACTGCCGATCTGCGGCGACGACGATCGCCTCCAGGGCATCATCACTGATCGCGACATCGTCGTGAAATGTATTGCTGCCGAACGTGACCCGTCGACGATGACGGCGGGTGACCTGGCACAGGGCCGTACCTACCATGTCGATGCCGGCGCGGACGTCGAGCAGGTGATGCACATGATGGAGGAACACCAGATCCGTCGTGTCCCCGTACTCGAGGAACATCGTCTCGTGGGCATGATCAGCGAAGCCGATATCGCACGTCACCTACCGGAGAACGCGGTCGGGTCGTTTGTCGAAGCCATCTGCGCACCGACTGGGCGGCCCTCTTCCTGAACCGGCTGTCCGGTGTCGTCGTCGAAACCCGGGGAGGTGAGGAAGGATGCTCGATCAGATGATGCATATCTGTCACCACCTGATGATGTGGATGCACGGCATGGGGATGATGCCGCCGATGGACATGCACATGTGACCTGCTGAGCCGACTCCGCCGAGTGCACCCGCCCACACGATGCCCAGCACCCCCGGAGACGGGCGATCGGCCGCGTCCGGAGGTAGCTGGGCACTGTGTTCACAGAACCTGCGGTACCGTGAGTTGCTCGCCTGTAGGGATGTCTGCCCTGCGGCGTGGCCACCTCGAGATCACGGCATCGACGAGTACGAACACGGTCAGGCTGAGCCCGAGGAGGGGCAGGAACCAACCGATGGCGACCGCGATGACGATGACTGCCGTCGCGGATGGCGACGGCAGCCGAAGTAACGCGCCACGGACCGGCGGACGGCCGACCGCGAGACGTCCCGACCGCCGTGGACGGCGTTGCCACCACATCTGGTAGCCGCGGATGATCAAGGCCAGCAAGGCGATCGACAACAGCAGAAGCACCAGCTGGTTGATCCAGCCGAACAGGATGCCCATGTGCAGGGCGATGCCCCAGTTCGTCAGCTGCGCCGCCAATGGCCAGTCGCCGAACCGGGATTCGTCCACGATGTGCGCGGTCGCGCCGTCGACGGCGACACTGTCCGGGGTGAACTGCCACGGCTGACGCGTCTCGGTCACCGTGAACGCGGTGCCGGCGTCGGACGGCAGGGTCACCTCGACGGCGTCGTCGACACCCGCGGCCCGCGCCGCATCGAGAACGCGGTCGAGTTCGTCGATCATCGACGAGGCGTCCGGTTGTGGTTCGGCACCATGGTCGGCGTGGTGATCACCATGATCACCCACTGCGGTGACGACCGTGGGCGTCGTCCAGCTCAGCGCCGTCCGGAGTTCGGCCACGTTGTCGCCGGCGTACTTCGACCAGGTGAGCCCGGTGGCGGACAAGAACACCAATCCGACGACGAGCCACACTCCGATCACCCCATGGCGGTTGCGGGTCCGGTTCCGTCCGGTCGCCTGGGCGTCGAACGTCGCAAAGTGTTCCGCGGAACGGCGACGTCTCGCCTGTGAGATCCACAGTGCCAGACCGCCAAGAGCGACCACCCACAGCCAGGAGGCAGCGAGCTCGCTGTAGATCCGGCCGGGCTCACCGAGATGCAGGTTGCGATGCAGGCCGCTCAACCAGGCGCGCAACGGTAGGGCGGCAGCACTGCCGTAGGAGACGAGCTGCCCTGTCGACTCCAGGGTGACCGGGTCGATGAAGACGGCCTGCCGTTCGGATTCGCCGAGCGTCGGGTCGTCGAACAGCACGCGGGTGGTGTCGCCGGGGGAGGCCGCCGGCCGCACCGCGGAGAGCGTCAGGTCGGGACGGAGCCGAACCGCGGCGCCGACCTGTTCGGCGACCGGTCGGGCGTCACCGGAGCTGGATGTGTGCAACTGGTCGCGGTAGACGACCTGTTCGAGGGACGGGGCGATCGCGTACAGGCCACCGGTGATCGCGACGACGACGAGGAGGGGTGCGACGAACAAACCGGCGTAGAAGTGCAGTCGCCGTAAGAGCGGTTGCCAGCCCGAGGGACGGGCCGGTGGTGAGCCGGCTGTCTCGGGAGTGTCGGGTGGATCGGACATGACCGGAGAAGAAGAGTGGGGCACGGGCCCGCCTTTCGATGATGACGGCGCGCGGCAGCCACGACGATGATCGGTCAGTCGGTGACCGCCGGGTATACGCGCCGACCGGCCCGCTGGATCAGCGGGTCGGTGAGAGATGGATGGTCAGCCGGCCATCAGCGGCGGGCCCCGGGTGTCCAGGGCGGCAACGGCGCGGAGACTCCGGCGCGCGTCGGAGACGGCGAAGAGACGATCGAGCCTCGGCGCCTCGACGGTCGGCGGGTCGAGAACCTGCCGGAGAGCGGCGACGATCGCGGTCAGGACGGCGGGGATCGCGGTCTCTCCGACGCGGATCGCGACAGCGCCCACGACCGTGACGCCGAGGTGCACGGCGGCCATCGTCGGTGTCACGGCGCCGACGCCATGGTGTCCGTGAGCGGTTGCATCGTCGAGCGTGGTCAACGAGAGGTGGGCGACCAGCTGGCCGAAGGCGAGACACGCCGAGGTCGTGAACCAACCCGCCGGGCGACGGAGTGTCGTGCCGACGGTCTCGCCGAGTACTACGCATGCGGCGACCATCACCAGCAGCGACGAGGTGCCGGGCACTGCGCCGCCGGCCATCCCGTGTGCGGCGATGCCCGTGCTCGCGGACAGCGCGCCGACTGCGCATCCGCGCAATCTGTTCACGGTCTGCTGGGCCGGGTTCACCGCCGGATCATAGCCGGAGGTTCTTATCCCGCGACGACCAGCCAGGCAGCGGCGTAGTGCAGTATCGCGGCAACCGCGGTGCAGAGGTGGAAGACCTCGTGGTGGCCGAACGTGCGCGGCCACGGGTCGGGCCAGCGGGCGGCGTACAGCACGCCGCCGAGACTGTAGAGCACTCCGCCGAGTGCCAGCAGGATCATGACGAGGTAGCCCGTCTGGGCGACGAGTGCGGGAGCGACCACGACGATCACCCAGCCGAGCAGGATGTAGAGCGTGACGCCCAGCCAGCGGGGAGCGCCCGGCCACAGGATCTTCAGCAGCGATCCGCCGAGCGCGCCCGTCCACACGATGCCGAGCACCCACCAGCTGACCGGGGACGGTAGTCCGAGGGCACAGAACGGTGTGTAGGTGCCGGCGATGAACAGAAAGATCATCGCGTGATCGGCGCGCTTCATCCGGATGCGCGCCCGCGCCGTCTTCCACGGGATTCGGTGGTAGGTGGCACTGACGGTGAAGAGCCCGACCACGGTGACGGCGTACACCGCGCATGTCAGCGCGGCGACGGCACCGTCGAGGATTGCGGCCCCGATGACCAGCGCGAGGCCGGCGACCGCTGCCACATACGAGGAGTAGTGGTGGATCACGCCGCGAAGACGGGGGCGATCGTTCACGTCCAGGGGTGGGCTCGGCAGTGTGTTCACAAAACCTACGGTACCGTAAGTTACTCGTGTGTAGGGATGGTTGTGGACGTCGGCGGGGTCATCCTGCTCGCACCCCGACGCGTAAGGTGTCCCACGTGACACGAGGCCGCGAAGGATGAAGCTGCTGCCGGATCGGGTGCGCCGACCAGTTCTCACCATCTACGAACGTCGACTCATCCAACTCCTCGACACCCAACGCCTACCGCGGCATGTCGCGATCATCTGCGACGGCAACCGGCGCTGGGCGCGCGAGGCCGGATTCGAGGACGTCAGCCACGGACATCGGGTGGGTGCCCAGCGGATCGCCGACATGCTCGGCTGGTGTGCGGGTCTGGGCATCGAGGCCGTCACCATCTATCTGCTCTCCACCGAGAACCTGAACCGGTCGTCGGACGAACTCGACGCACTGCTGGAGATCGTGCCCGACATCGTCGACGAGATCTCCTCGCCGGACGGGGACTGGTGCATCCGCATCGTCGGCACGCTCGACGCCCTGCCGGACGCCGTCGGCCGGCGACTGCGGGCGGCAGCCGAGCGCACCTCCGAACGGAACGGCATGAACGTGAACGTCGCCGTCGGGTACGGCGGCCGGCAGGAGATCGTCGACGCGGTGCGAGCGCTGCTCGACGAGCAGCGTGCCGCCGGGGCGACGCCGGAGGAGATGATCGAGGCGGTCACCGTCGAGGCGATCGACGCGAACCTCTACACCAAGGGACAGCCCGATCCCGACCTGGTGATCCGGACCTCCGGAGAACAGCGACTGTCGGGATTCCTGTTGTGGCAGAGCGCATATTCGGAGATCTGGTTCACCGACGCATACTGGCCCGAGTTCCGCCGCGTCGATTTCCTCCGTGCGCTACGGGACTACTCGGCGCGCAGCAGGCGATACGGCAAGTAGGTCGCGCAGCGCCTGAAGGTCGGTCGTGAAGGTCGACGCCGCGGGGGTTCCGAATCCGACGACCAGACCGCCGTTGGGCAGCGGGTCGGCGTCGGGATGGCGGAACAACGACAGTCCGACGACACCGATCCCGCGTCCGAATGCCTGGTGGACCAGGGTGTGCTCGTCCGCGTGGCCGACGGGGACGACCGCGTGCAGTCCGGCCGCGATCCCGGGTACCTCGAATCCGCTCGCGCTGACCGCGTCGACGAGTGCGTCGCGGCGCTGTCGATAGAACTGCCGGCTCCGGCGGATGTGTCGGTCGTAGGCGCCGGAGTCGATCAGGTCCGCGAGGATCAGCTGATCGACGATGCTCGCATCCGGTTCACGCAGTCCTTTGGCGCCCAGCACGATGTCCACCAGCCTCGGTGGCAGGGCGAGCCAGCCGGCGCGGACGGCAGGGGAGAGGCTCTTGCTCATCGACCCCGCATGGATGACGACATCCGGACCGAGCGCCTGCAGTGCGCCGACGGGGTCACGGTCATAACGGAACTCGCCGTCGTAGTCGTCCTCGACGATGATCGCACCGGTGCGACGCGCCCACTCGATGACCTGCATGCGTCGTGCCGGGGACAGGGCGACCCCGGTCGGGAACTGATGGCTCGGGGACAGCAGGACCGCCGAGGCGTCGCTGCGCTCGAGTTCGTCGATCACCATGCCCTCGTCGTCGACGGGGATCGGGATCACCCGGGTGCCGCCGCGCTCGACCGCCTGCCAGTGGAAGGGCAGGCCGTGGCTCTCGACCGCGAGTGAGTCTCCGAAAACGTTGCGCGACAGCAACTCCAGTGCGGACTGTACCGCGGTGCCGAGCACGATCCGGTCGGCGCTCGTACGAACACCGCGGGTGCGGCTCAGGTATCCGCTCAGGGCGCGGCGGAGTTCCGGTCGGCCCTGCGGGTGTGACGGAGCGAAGGCCTCGTCGCCGACATCGGTGAGTACCCGACGGGTGGCGCGGATCCAGTCGGTCCGCGGGAACATGCTCGCGCACGGTTGACCGAGCGAGAAGTCGTGCGGGAATCGGAAAGTGGGGGGCGTCGCGGGTTCCTCGCCGACGATCTGGGTGTCGGTGGGGTTCACGGCGGTGTCGGGGTGTGCCGCGCCGTCGGCCACTCGCGTGGACGAGCCCTGGCGAGTGGTCAGCCAGCCCTCGGCGATCAGCTCCTGATACACGGTCGACACCGTGCCGCGGGCCAGTCCGAGGTCGGCAGCAAGTGAACGATAGGGCGGCAGTGCGGTGCCGGCGGGCAGGCGTCCGTCGAGAATGGCCGAGCGCAACGCCTCCGTGAGTGTTCGACGCAGCGTCGCACCCCGGCCGCGGGCACTCGCCTCGGGGTCCGGCTGCAGGTCGAGAAACAGGTCGGCGCCGAGCCGCGCGGCGACCTCCGCCCAGGGATCGGGAGGGGTAACGCTCGAATTGACTCCGGTTTCTTCCATCGGATTGGACCACTTTCTTGTGCTAATCCCGAACTAGCGTAAGTCCTGAACAGGTGAACAGACACAGAGGCCGACGATGTCGGCGAGGAGGGCGAGATGAAGATCGTGGTGGTCGGAGCTAGCGGAGAACTGGGCAGCCGGGTTGCGGACATCCTCGCCGAGCGCGGCAATGAGGTGGTGCGGGCGAACCGGGGGACCGGGGTCGATGCCTATACCGGTGACGGTCTGGCCGGGGCGCTGTCCGGGGCCGACACGGTGGTCGACTGCCTCAGCCTCGAGACGCTGAGTGCGAAGAAGGCCGTCGACTTCTTCCGGACGACGGCGCACAACATCGGCAGGGCCGCCGCCGCAGCCGCGGTCGGGCACGTCGTCGTCGTCTCCATCGTCAACGCCTACGATCCGGCGGTTAACGCGAAATTCGGTTACTACCAAGGCAAAGCGGCCCAGGAGGCCGCGTACCGCGATGTCGTCGACCCGGCGTCGCTGACCATCCTGGCCTCGGTGCAGTGGTTCGAACTCGCCGAACAGATGATGGGGAGAATGGCTTTCGGCCCCGTCGCGGTCGTACCGAAGATGTGGTGCCGTCCCGCGGCCGCGGGGGATGTGGCGAAGGTGGTCGCGGACACGGCAACCGCGGCGCCTGTCCCCGCGAACGGGGGAGGGGTCCGCAGGATCGAGGTCGCCGGGCCCGCCGAGATGGGTCTCGTCGAGGTGGCGAAAGCCGTTGCGGCAAGGCGGGGCTCGCCACGCTGGGTTCTCGGGGCGCCTGTCGGCGGGCCGGCGATCCGCGGCGGGGGACTGGTGCCGGCGAACCCCGACGTGGTCACCCCGACCACACTCGAGCAGTGGCTGGCCCGCCGCGCCGACGCTTCCGCGGGCAGCGCACGATGAGTGTTCGCACGCGCCCGTCGACACGCATGTGGATTCCGCGGGACAATCCCGCCGTCTACAAGGCGCTGGTCGCCCTGCAGCGGGTGTCGTCGGCGGGTGTCGACGCGGAGATCGGCGAGCTGATCTCGATGCGGGTGTCGCAGCTGAACGGCTGCGCCTACTGCTTGCACATGCACGCCGGGGACGCGCTGGCCGCGCAGATCGACCCGCACAAGTTGCTGATGCTTCCGGCATGGCCTGAGGCCGGGGCGGTCTTCGACGCACGCGAACGCGCGGTCCTCGCGCTCGCCGAACAGCTGACACTGCTCGGCGACCGTGAGGTCACCGACGGCGTATTCGACGACGTGCGAGCGCATTTCGACGCCGTCGAGACCGGGCAGCTCGTGGCCGCGATCGCGATGATCAACACCTGGAACCGGATCGCGATCGCCGGCGGCTACCCGGCCGGGCTCGACGAGCGGCGTGCGTCGGTGACCGCCGGCTGACACTAGACCATGGCGAACGGGGAGATCTCCATGCCGATCTCGAGAGATGCCGCGATCTCCCGGATCTCGTCGTAATCGAAGACGACGTGACCGGCCAGGACGTCGACGTCTCGGCGTGCACGCTGCATCGGGTGGTCGAGAAAGTGCACACTGGCACCCGAAGCCTCGAGCAGGGTGCCGATCACCGCTCTCGACTCGTTCACGATCCGGGCTGCGGCGAGGCGTGCCTGCGCACGCGTGCGGATGTCGACCGTCTCTCCGGCAGCCAGCTTTCCGTCGATGGTCGTGGTGGTCTCCGCGAGCAGACCACGGAGGGCCTGTAGTCGGATTCGCGCGTCTCCCAGCCGAATTCGGGACGCAGGCTTGTCCTTCTGCTTGACCATCTGGTAAGCGAGGACCCGTTCGGAGAGTCGTGCTGCGTACATGTCGGCGACCCGTTCGGCCGTACCCAGTGCGGGCATCGCGGCCAGCAGGGCGAGGGCGGGCACCATCGGCCAGCGATACGAGTGGTTGTCGTGCAGCGATGCGCCAGGTGTCTTGCCTGCGTACAGATCCCGGACCCGGACGGTGCCATGGGCGGGTACGAAGGCGTTCTCGATCACCACGTCGTTCGAACCGGTCGCCCGCATGCCGTCGGTGTGCCAGACGTCGTCGACTCGTGCGTCGCTGATCGGCAACAGCGCGAGAATCGCGTCCGGTCGGTCGCCGGTGACGATGGCGCCCACCATCACCCAGTCGGCCGCCATGATCCCGGTGGCCCACGACCAGCGTCCGGATACCGAGAAACCGGCACCCCGGGGCTCCGCGGTGCCGGTCGGCGCCAGCGGTGCCGGTGCGAGGTATGGGCGATCGGCGAACGCCTCCTTCTGTGCCTCCTCGCCGAACAGTGCGGTGATCCAGCCGTGCAGCGTGTAGAAACCCAGCGTCCAGGCACTCGACGTGCATCCGTGTGCCAGGCGTCGGACGTGGTCGAGGATCTCGGGGAACGGGGCTTCGAGTCCGCCGAACCGTTTGGGGATCAACAGATCCAACAGGCCGGAGTCGGTCGCGTCCCGGATCGTCTCGGCGGGCAGTTGCCGTAGATCCTCTGCGCGACCGGCGCGCTCGGCCAGCGAGGCGATGAATTCGTCGGTGATCGTGACCGTTCCGGATGTCGGGGTGTCCACGGGCCGAAACGTAACATACGAAAAAGGATGGGCGGCCTGGACCGAAAGACCGCATCGATCCGGGCGACCTGGATCTTCGCGATGGGTATCGGTGCCCTGCACCTGTCCAACAGCGAGGCGGACCGGGCGTCCGCCGGCCGCAACAGCGCCGAACTGGTGGACCTGATGCTCACAGCTTCCGCAGGCGCACCCGGTTGATGGAGTGGTCGACGTCCTTGCGGAGGACCAGCGAGGCCCGTGGCCGGGTGGGCAGGATGTTCTCGATCAGGTTCGGCCGGTTGATGGAGGTCCACAGGTCCCGGGCCGCGGCCGTCGCCTGCTTGTCGGTGAGCGAGGCGTAGGCGTGGAAGTGGGAGTCCGGGTTGGCGAAGGAGGTGGTCCGCATCTGCAGGAACCGGGAGATGTACCACTCCTCGATGTCCTCGATCCTGGCGTCGACGTAGATGGAGAAGTCGAAGAGATCCGACACCATCAGGGTCGGGCCGGTCTGCAGGACGTTGAGCCCCTCGAGGATGAGGATGTCGGGCTGCCGCACATAGTGATAGACGTTCGGCACGATGTCGTAGGCGAGGTGGGAGTACACCGGCGCGGCGACCTCGCGAGCACCCGACTTCACCTCGGTCACGAACCTGAGCAGCGCGCGCCGGTCGTAAGATTCGGGAAAACCCTTGCGGTGCAAGATGCCTCGACGCTGCATCTCCGCCGTCGGGAGCAGGAAGCCGTCGGTGGTGATGAGGTCGACCTTCGGATGTGACTCCCACCGGGCGAGCAGGGCCGCGAGCACGCGCGCGGTCGTCGACTTGCCGACGGCGACACTGCCCGCGATGCCGATGACGAACGGGACCTGCCGGTTGACCTGGCGTTCGCCGAGGAAGGTCGAGGTGGCCGCGAACAGTCGTTGGCGCGCAGCGACTTGCAGATGGATCAGACGTGACAGGGGAAGGTAGACGTCGGCGACCTCGTCGAGGTCGATCTGCTCACCGAGACCCACGAGCTCGGCGAGCTCGGACTCGTTCAACACGAGGGGCATCGACTCACGCAGTTCGCGCCACTGCCGGCGGTCGAGTTCCAGGTACAGGCTGGGGTCCCGATCACTGGCATTGCGAGCCATCAGCGCTGCTCCGGGGTCGTGGTACGCGCGGCTGCCCGGGTCGTCATGCGTAACAGCTTAGGGCCCACCCCTGGCTGCGACGCGGTGGGTCCACGCGGTGAGTCTGCTCGCGGTAACGTGCCGGTATGCCGGCCGACCACGCGAACCCCGACCTCGTCACCGCCTACCTGCGGCTGGGGCTGGCGTTCGATCGGCTCGAAGAAGGCTTCGTCGACGCGTTCACCGGCGACCCGGCGGTGCGCGCCGAGATCGCCAACGGACCCGCACCCGACCCGGCGCAACTGGCCGCACAGGCGCGAGCCCTGCGCGCCGACCTCCCCGGTGATCTCCCCGCGGACCGGGCGGAATTCATCGGTGCCCACCTGCGCGCGCTCGAATGCTCGGCGCGCAAGTTCGCCGGCGACGACGTCTCGTTCGTCGACGAGGTCAGCGCCTATTTCGACGTCGACATCGCCCTCGCCGACGCCGACCGTTACCGGCAGGCCCACACGGAACTGGCCGAGGCGCTCGGCATCGGCGACGCCACCGGTACCGAGCTGCGCGACGCCTACGCCGCGCATCGTCGTGCCGACGAGATCCCCGCCGAGAAGGTCGACGAATGCGTCCGGGCGTTCAGTGGTGCCCTCCGGGAACGTGTACGCGCGCAATACCCGTTGCCGGACAACGAGATCGTCGACTTCGAGGTCGTCACCGACAAACCGTGGTCGGGGTTCAACTACTACCTCGGCGACTACCGGTCCCGGGTCGCGATCAACGTCGACCTCACGCAGCACATGTCGTCGCTTCCGCACCTGATCGCTCACGAGGCCTACCCCGGCCACCACACCGAGCACTGCCGCAAGGAACAGTTGCTCGTCGGCGCCGGCCAGTACGAGCAGTCGATCTTCCTCGTCAACACCCCGCAGTGCCTCATGGCCGAGGGACTCGCCGACCACGCCCTGACCGCCATCATGGGCAAGGACTGGGGGTTCTGGGCACAGGAGATCTACGCCGACCTCGGTCTGCGCTTCGACGCCGACCGGGCGATGCGCATCGGACGCGCCACCTCCGAACTCCTGACCGTCCGACAGGATGCGGCCCTGATGCTGCACGACCAGCACGCCGGCGCCGACTCCGTGGCCGACTTCCTCCAGACGTGGTTGCTCGCGCCGCCCGAGCGGACCCGCCAGATGCTGCGGTTCCTCACCTCGCCGCTGTGGCGTGCATACATCAGCACCTACGTCGAGGGTTACCAGCTGCTCGAGAGCTGGCTCGACGCCGCCGGCGACCGCGCCGCGGCCTTCGGGCGGTTGCTCGACGAACCTCTCATCCCGGCGAGCCTGCGGCGTGAGCTGGTGCCGGGTTAGGGGATGAGTAGGGGGGCTCCCTAGACTTGACGACATGACCGCGAACTCGTCATCCGTGAACTCGATGTCCCTGGCGGAGCTCGACCCCGACGTCGCCGCCGCGATGAACGGCGAACTCAGCCGTCAGCGGGACACTCTCGAGATGATCGCCTCGGAGAACTTCGTGCCGCGCGCGGTGCTGCAGGCGCAGGGCAGCGTGCTCACCAACAAGTACGCCGAGGGTTACCCGGGACGCCGCTACTACGGCGGCTGTGAGTACGTCGACGTGGTCGAGGACATCGCCCGCAACCGTGCCAAGGAACTGTTCGGCGCCGACTTCGCCAACGCCCAGCCCCACTCGGGTGCGCAGGCCAACGCGGCCGTGCTGCAGGCCCTGATGGAGCCGGGGGAGACCATGCTCGGTCTCGACCTCGCCCACGGCGGTCACCTCACGCACGGCATGCGACTCAACTTCTCCGGCAAGCTCTACGAGAACGCCTTCTACGGCGTGAGCAAGGAGGACTTCCGCATCGACATGGACGAGGTGCGCAAGATCGCCCTCGACGTCAAGCCGAAGGTCATCGTCGCCGGCTGGTCCGCCTACCCGCGCACCCTCGACTTCGAGGCGTTCCGCTCGATCGCCGACGAGGTCGGCGCCCACCTCTGGGTCGACATGGCGCACTTCGCCGGACTCGTCGCCGCCGGTCTGCACCCGTCGCCGGTCCCGCACGCCGACGTCGTCAGCTCGACCGTGCACAAGACACTCGGCGGCCCCCGCTCCGGCATCATCCTCGCCAAGCAGGAATGGGCCAAGAAGCTCAACTCGGCGGTGTTCCCCGGCCAGCAGGGTGGGCCACTCATGCATGCGATCGCCGGCAAGGCCGTCGCACTGAAGATCGCCGGCACCGAGGAATTCGCCGACCGTCAGCGTCGCACCCTCTCCGGTGCGAAGCTCCTCGCCGACCGCCTCACCGGTGAAGACGTCGCCAAGGCAGGCGTGTCGGTCCTGACCGGCGGCACCGATGTCCATCTCGTGCTCGTCGACCTGCGCAACAGCGACCTCGACGGACAGCAGGCCGAGGATCTGCTCCACCAGGTCGGCATCACCGTCAACCGCAATGCGGTGCCGTTCGACCCGCGCCCGCCGATGGTCACCTCGGGTCTTCGCATCGGAACGCCCGCGCTGGCCACCCGTGGCTTCGGCGACGAGCAGTTCGTCGAGGTCGCCGACATCATCGCCACGGCGCTCGCCGCCGGTTCGTCGGCCGACGTCTCGACGCTGCGCGGCCGTGTCTCGAAGCTCGCCCTCGACTTCCCGCTCTACGAGGGACTCGAGGAGTGGGGGCTGATGAGTCGGATCTGACTCGGCTCGGATCTGACCTGGATTGCCCACCTTCGAGCGGGCTCCGTATCCTTGCAGCGATGAACGCACTCACTGAAGACGACCTGATCATCGCGCTCGAGAAGGCTCTTCCCGAGATCGCGGAAGACCACCAGTCGGCCGCCAGCCCGTGGAACCCGCACGACTGGGTGCCGTGGGACGACGGACGCAACTTCGCGTTTCTCGGCGGAGACGACTTCGACCCGTCGCAGGCCACGCTGTCCGACGAGGCACGTGCCGGGCTGCTGGCGCTCCTCCTCACCAAGGACAACCTGCCGTCCTACCACCGCGTGCTGGCGAAGCACTTCCCGGCCTTCTCCGAATGGCGTCAGCTGATCGGCGTGTGGACCGCGGAGGACAACAGGCACTCCATCGTGCTGCGCGACTACCTCGTCGTGCGCCGCGCGATCGACCCGGTGGACGCCGAGGACCGGCGACTCGTCCACGTCACCAAGGGCTACCGGCAGACCCCGGAGCAGGTCGATCCGCTCGGCCCGCTGGATGTGCTCGCATTGATGGCCGTGCACGAGAACCAGTGCGTCAGCTTCATCAAGCGGATGTCGGCGGTCGCCGCCGACGACGTCCTGGTGCAGATCCTCGCCAAGATCTCGGCCGACGACCAGCAGCAGGCCAACACCTTCGGTGCGTTCCTCAACGCCGGCATCGTCGCCGATCAGGACGCCACCGTCATCGCGATCGACTCCGCGCTGGCGGTGGGCCGGGCCGAGGCCATCGGTCACGACATCGATGATTTCGAGGCCGAGCGCGCACTGATCGCCGACTACGAGAACTCCGACACCTGGCGGGACATCGCCGCCACCCTCGCCGACGCGGTCAAGCTCGACTCCGTGGAGGGGCTGGGCGAGGAGGCCGAGGCGGCGCGCCAGCGCATCCTCTCGCGCGCTCGCGGCTAGACGCGGCCCACCGCTCCCAGAACTCGCGCACGGCGCCATCAGGACGACGAATGTCCTGGTGGCGCCGTTTGCGTCCCTGGAGCAGACGATACTGCGGTTAACGCGAAATTCACGCCGACACACCTGATTCGGGCGCGCCGCTCGAGAATCCAACGCGTACGTTGTCGAGTACGGACCGCGGGGAAGCGGTTCGTCCGGGAGGTTCGATTCGTGGATTGCAGCAGCAACGCGAGGGGGCCGGCCCCGGTCCTCGTCCACCTCGGCTGACGCCGAGGGCAACGGACTTCGACCGGCCGGTCAACTGCGAGAACTGGTTTGTGCGGGCGCCGCATGAACGTAGGAGCCCCACGTGACCACACGCACCTACGTCCTCGACACTTCCGTGCTGCTGTCCGACCCCTGGGCGGTCATGCGCTTCGCGGAGCACTCAGTGGTGTTGCCACTGGTGGTCATCAGCGAACTCGAGGGCAAACGTCACCACCACGAGCTCGGCTGGTTCGCACGTGAGGCGTTGCGCATGCTCGACGACCTGCGGCTGGCACACGGCCGGCTCGATCTGCCGATCGAGATCGGCGATGAGGGCGGCACCCTCCAGGTGGAGCTCAACCACACCGATCCGGCCGTCCTGCCGGCCGGTTTCCGCACCGACAGCAACGATTCCCGGATTCTGGCCTGTGCGCTGAACCTGCGTGCCGAGGGCAAGGACGTCACCCTCGTGTCCAAGGACACGCCGCTCCGGGTGAAGGCCGGCGCGGTCGGTCTGGCCGCGGACGAGTACCACGCACAGGACGTGGTGGTCTCCGGGTGGTCGGGGATGACCGAACTCGACGTCGAGACCTCGACGATCGACGCGCTGTTCGCCGACGGCGTCATCGACCTCGACGAGGCCAGGGAGCTGCCCTGCCACACCGGCATCCGCCTTCTCAGTCCGTCGTCGAGTGCCCTCGGTCGCGTCAATCCGGACAAGCGCGTGCAGCTGGTGCGGGGAGACCGGGAGGCGTTCGGCCTGCACGGGCGTTCCGCGGAACAGCGCGTCGCCCTCGACCTGCTCCTCGACGACAGCGTCGGCATCGTCTCGCTCGGCGGAAAGGCGGGGACAGGCAAGTCGGCGCTGGCACTGTGCGCCGGTCTCGAGGCGGTCCTGGAACGCCGGACCCAGCGCAAGGTGGTGGTGTTCCGGCCGCTGTACGCGGTCGGCGGCCAGCAACTCGGCTACCTCCCGGGTGGTGAGGCCGAGAAGATGGGTCCGTGGGCACAGGCGGTGTTCGACACCCTGGAGGGGCTCGCCTCACCGGAGGTCATCGAGGAGGTGCTGAGCCGCGGGATGCTGGAGGTGCTGCCGCTGACGCACATCCGTGGTCGGTCACTGCACGATTCGTTCGTCATCGTCGACGAGGCACAGTCGCTGGAACGCAACGTCCTGCTGACGGTGCTGTCGCGACTGGGATCGGGATCGCGCGTGGTGCTCACCCACGACGTCGCGCAACGCGACAATCTTCGAGTGGGCCGGCATGACGGCGTGGCCGCGGTCATCGAGAAGCTGAAGGGGCATCCGCTCTTCGCGCACATCACGCTCACCCGTAGCGAACGGTCGCCGATTGCAGCGCTGGTGACGGAAATGCTGGAGGAGTTCGGGCCGTCCGCGCCGGGAGCGTAGCGAGCGGGCGACAATCGGCTGTGAAAAGAAGGAAGGCCGCGACGATTCGCTGAGGGGAGGGAATCGGCGCGGCCTTCCGTCTGGTCCACCGCTGTGTTCGGCGTTGTCACGCTGCGAACCTCAGTGGCGGACCGGTCTCTCGGACGCGATCAGGCTGCGCCGCCGTCGACGCCGCTGAGCGCCTTGAGCAGATCGATGAGGGCTGTCACAACTTCGATGTTCTCGAGGGAACCCATTGTTTCTCCTTTGTCGGTGGTGTTCCGATCGGCGATGTCGCTGATCGACTTTCGCCATTTCCGACGCTAACGATTTTGTTTCGTTCCTGCAAAGGAAAGCTCGGTGAATTACCCGGGACGTGTTGAACAATTGGTCTTCCGACGCATTGTCCTGCGCGGCGAGCAATGGATCATCGTTGATTTTCCATCGAGAATCGACAGCCGTCTCGGCGGTCGGAATGAGGTCGGAGGTCGGGATGCTTGATCTGATCCTCATTGCACCGTGACCATCACGTGACTCATGAGATCTTGCGCACTGTCACACTGGTGTGGTGCTGAAGTTACTGATGAGGCGAATGAGACTTCTGGGACTATTGGTGATAGCGGTGCTCGCCGCGTGTGCCGGTGGCGCAGGTCAGGCCTTCGCCGAGCCGGAGCCGACCACCCCGACCACTCCGGGGAGTCCGACGGGACCGGGAGCGGCGACGGGACTGGGCATCCCGGTGCTCGACGACGTGCTCGACCAGCTGTCCGGTGACAGCGGTTCCGCAGATGCGCCCGGCGGCGTCGAGCGTGCCGGCGGGGCGACCGGCCAGATGATCGTGGTGACCGCGCCCAAGGCGTCGGACACGACTGCCACCCTCACGGCCTTCGAAAAGGGCGCCGACGGCAGCTGGAAGCCGGTTCTCGGGCCCGGCAAGGCCTTCCTCGGTTCCCTGGGCATGGGGGAACCGCAGGACAACGTGCCCCGCACGCCGCAGGGCACGTTCCCGCTCGACCAGGCGTTCGGTCGTCAGCAGAACCCGGGTACCAAAATGCCCTACATCAAGGTCGATCAGCAGGACTGGTGGGATTCCGATCCCAAGTCACCGACCTACAACACCCACGTGCGTCAGGCGCAGAGCCCCGGCGGTGACAGCGAGAACCTGTACAACTCGGGTCCGGTCTACGACTACGCCGTCAACATCGCGCACAACCCGCAGCGCACGCCCGGCAAGGCGTCGGCGATGTTCCTGCACGTGACCAACAACGAACCGACGATGGGCTGCGTCGCCATCGAACGCGAGCTGATGAAGAAGATCCTCGTCTGGCTCGACCCGGCGAAGAATCCGAAGATCACGATCGGCGTGAACCAGGGTGCGCCGACCGGCGAGGCGCCCGGAGCAACCCCTCAAACAACTCCGGGTGCCACGCCGTCGACTCCCGACCTTCCTGCCTCCGATGAGCTGACCGGCCTGCTGTCGCAGCTGGTCGGCGCGGTGCCATCCCTCTTGGGTCTCGGCGCCGGGCTCGGCGGCTGAAGACACCGCCGCCGGATCTCACGGATCGCTGATCTCGAGGCGCGCCTGCCGGCAGGCAGGGCAGAAGGTCTCGTCGGCCCCGATGTGCCAGCCGTTGACCCTGGCCCAGTCGTCCCGGTCGGCCTGGGACAACGGCGATCGTGTGACGAAGCTGCGTCCGCAGCTGTCGCAGTACCGGTCGGCCGAACCCTCGGTTTCGGCGGCCAACGGGGATATGACTGTCATGACGGGACCTCTGTGGCTGGGTTTCGATTCGGGCCCTGTCGTCGCGTCGTCGGCGGACTCGCGACTTGGACGAACGACCACCTCAGTGTCACCGGATGTGATGTGGGTCTCACAGGGCCGAATGGCACATGGTTGGCCGATCCGCGGCCGCGGCTCAGCGGTCGTGGGGTACGACCATCACCGGGCACCGCGCGGATCGCAGGACCGACAGGCTCGTCGAGCCGAGTCTCATGCCGGCGAATCCGCCGCGGCCGCAGGCGCCCACGACGAGCAGTTGGGCTGCTTGGGCGTGGTCGAGAAGTGCGCGTGCGGGACGGTCCCGGGTTACCGCGCAGCGGATGGTGACCTGGGGATATCGGCGGCGTACCTCGGCCAGTTCATCATCGAGCCAGGCGTCGGCTCGGCTCCGATGGGTCGGCCAGTCGGACACCGTGCACGGCACGGACATGTCGGCGTCGCACCAGGCGTGGACGACTGTGACCGGCACGCTGCGCAGGGCAGCGGCGGCGAATGCGGCGCTGACCGCGCGCCGTCCGCCCGGGGAACCGTCGGTGCCGACCACGACGTTCGCCTGAGACCAATGCGCTGCGGTGTCCCGGACGACCGTCAACGGGCATCTGCAGTACTCGGCGAGGGCGATGGTCACCGACCCGAGAACCACCCGATGTCCGGCCATGTGCCCGCGGTTGCCCACGACGACCAACCGCGCCCGATCCGATGCGTCGAGCAGGGCGGCGATCGGCGGGGAGTCGACCACCTGGGTCGTGATCTTCAACGGGTCGGGGGTGTCCGTCGAATCCTCGACGACCCGGCGGGCCTCCGCCAGCGCACGTTCGAACCGGTCCCGAAGCGGATCGAGGACGTGCGGCTCGTCGGCCGACAGGTTCGCCGAGGCGATCATCTCGATCTCGGACCGGTGGAGAGCGGCGTCGCGTGCGGCCCAGCGTGCCGCCGCGCGTGCGGTGGCGGAACCGTCGATGCCGACGACAACGGGCCCGTCGGTGAATCTGGACGCGGTCACACGGCTGTCCCCTCTGGAGGTCACGCACCGAGCGCCGGGGTGTCCCGGCATTGGCTTCCGTTCTCCAGTACAGACCTCGGCGGGGGGCGAGTCATCGGGTAAAGAGTCCCCAGAATGGGGACCAATGACACGTTTGCGCTCGAGGTGGCGGGGTATGAGCGTGGAGCTCAGCGGCCGTTGCCCCGCTGCGCCACTTTCGCCGCGTACACCGCTGCCTGCGTACGGCGTTCCATGCCGAGTTTGCCGAGCAGCCGGGAGACGTAGTTCTTCACGGTCTTCTCCGCAAGGTGCATCCGCGCGGCGATCTGCCGATTGGTCAGCCCCTCGCCGAGGAGGGCGAGCAGAGTGCTCTCCTGCTCGCTCAATGCGTCGCCGGGCTTCTTCTCTTTCTCGCGCTGGGTGCGCAACCGGTCCATGAGGGCCGCGGCAGCGCGGTTGTCGAGCAGTGAACGGCCGGCGCCGACGTCGGTGATGGCACGTGCCAGCTCCATGCCGGTGATGTCCTTGATGACGTACCCGCTGGCGCCGGCAAGGATCGCGTCCATCATGGCCTCGTCGTCGGTCATCGAGGTCAGGATGAGGCAGCGCAGGCCGTCGACGCGGCTGAGCAGCTCGCGACACAGTTCGATCCCGTTGCCGTCCGGCAGGCGGACGTCGAGGACGGCCACATCGGGTTTCACGGTGGGGACGCGGGCGAGCGCCTGCGCGCAGGTCGCGGCCTCGCCGACCACCCGGACGTCGTCCTCGTGGTCCAGGAGTTCGACGAGGCCCCGTCGGACGATCTCGTGGTCATCGACGAGGAAAACCGAGATCATCGGCCACACCTCCCTCCGGCGCGGGTGCCGCTGAGACGAATTGTAGGACGACCCCAGACGTGTTTCACCCGGATTGCCCGGACCGGCAGATTCGCACATATCCGGAATGTCCGTTTCACCACTGATGCGACGGTTCGCGGAATATCCAATTGCGGTGCGGGACTTACTGATCGAGGGCTTCGAAGTCATTTGTCGAGAATTATTCAACCGAATACTCGACGGACCGCAGGGTGTATCATCCAGAATATGGTCCGCGAATTCCCGGAACGTGGCGCGAGGTCTATCGAACTACAGAATGCGCCGTCGCAGAAGCGATTGCGTGAGCTCCTCGGTAAGGTCGGCGACCGGATCACGCAGATCGCCGATGTTCGAGACCGCATCGACGGTCTGCTCGAAGCCATGCTGTCGGTGAGTTCCGAACTCGATCTGGAGACCACTCTCGAGTCGATCGTCGCCGCCGGAATCCGCTTGGTCGACGCCGAGTACGGCGCGCTCGGCGTTCTCGGCAGCGGATACGACCTCTCGGCTTTCCTCGCCCAGGGCATCAGCGAGGAGGTCCGCACCGAGATCGGAGACCTGCCGACGGGACGCGGCGTGTTGGGCCTGCTCATCGACGACCCGCGGGTGTTGCGGCTCGACGACCTCTCCGAGCACCCCGCGGCGGTAGGTTTCCCGCCGAATCATCCGCAGATGACCACCTTCCTGGGCGCCCCGATCCGGGTACGTGACGAGATCTTCGGCAACCTGTTCCTGACCGAGAAGAAGAACGGTGCACTGTTCACCGAGGACAACGAACTCGTCATCCAGGCACTGGCGGCGGCGGCGGGCATCGCCATCGAGAACGCCCGGCTCTACGAGCAGGCGCAGACACAGCTCGCCTGGATCGAGGCGAATCGGGACATCATCGCGGAGCTGCTGACGGGTGCCGACAACCAGGAGGTCCTCGAGGCGATTGCCCGCAAGGTGCTCACCCTGGCCGACGCCGACCTGGTCTGCATCGCCGAACCCCACGACCACGAGATGCCGCCCGAACTAGTGGAAGAACTCGTCGTCACGGTCGCCGAGGGCATCGACGCCGATGTCTTTCGCGGGCGGACCGTGCCCACCAGGGGCTCGACCTCCGGCGACGCTTTCCGGCGACGCCGGCCGGTTCTGCGTGACCAACTCGAGTACGACATCTCCGGGCACTCCTCGGCATGGCACGGTCCGGTCATGGTCGCCCCGCTGCGCACGGTGGAGTCGACCCGTGGAGTGCTGATCGCCGTGCGGTCCAAGGGACGCGACGCGTTCGCAGAGGACCTGCTGAGCCTGAGCGCGGACTTCGCCGATCAGGCGGCCCTGGCACTCCAGCTGGCCAGCGCGGCGAACCAGACCCAGCAGATGCGGGTGCTGGAGGATCGCGAACGAATCGCGCGCGACCTGCACGATCACGTGATCCAGCGGATCTTCGCCGAGGGGCTGACGCTACAGGCGACGCTGCAGCGCACTCAGTCACCCGAGATCCGGGCCCGGCTGACGCGATCCATCAACAATCTGCAGGACATCGTGCAGGACGTGCGCTCGACGATCTTCGATCTGCAGGCGGAAGAATCCGAGACCACACGTCTCCGTCAACGCGTGCAGGAGACGATCGATCAGCAGGTCGACGATCTGCCGATACAGACCCATGTGCGGATGGCGGGACCGCTGTCGATCGTCGAGCCGCGACTCGCCGACCAGGTGATCGCGGTGGTCCGCGAGGCGTTGAGCAATGCGGTCCGGTACGCCCACGCCACGACGTTGACGGTCGCGATCTCGGTCGCCGACGACCTGGCCGTGGAGGTCACCGACGACGGGGTCGGGCTAGATGAGGACGTCACTCCGAGCGGGCTGACCAACATGCGGCTCCGAGCCGAGGAACTGGGCGGGACCTTCGCGCTGACGACACCCGGGGCCGGCCACGGGTTGTCCATGCGGTGGACTGTTCCGCTCTAGTTCGCGTCGTCGCGTCGTGTCACGTCGCGTCGGGTCAGGTGGTGGGGCCGGCCCACGGACCGGTGTCGTGGTCGGCCGGCAATCGCCAGGCCGACGTCCGCTCGGTCACCCATGCCACGGCCTGCACTCCCGACAGGAGGCCGAAGAGAACGACGAGCCAGATGGATAGCCCGACGAGAGCGCAGACGGCGAAGGCTGCGAGGAATGCGACGAGAACACCGGTGAGAGTGCTGACCGGTCACCTCCTACGTACTTGGAGGAGACTCTCGGGGGTTCGAGAGACTGACCCTCACACTTTCTCCTGGTGGCGAACTTTTCGCGAGAGGCCGAAGGTCACATGTTGATGGGTCGTTTGAGCTCGAAGCCCGCCGTGCGCACACCGTCGGCACCGTCCCGCGGCGCGGTCGCCCGGTCGATCTGGGCGCGTGCCTGATCGAGGACAGGGGTGTCCGGGTCGAGGACCGACAGGTAGCGGTCGTGCGCGGCGAGCGACCGGACGGCGACCTCGAACTGCTCGTCGACGTCGACCGCATGCGTTGCGGCCGGACCGTTCTCGAACAACCACGCGGGCACCTCGTCGTATCCGGCCGCGACCAGGGCGTCGTAGGAGTCGAGCACGGCCGCGGCGAACTCCATGTGATCGCGTTGATTCGGCTGGCCGGGGGCCCATTCGGGACCCCCGTACAATGACAGGATCACCTGCGGCGCAATGCGTTCGATGGTCTCGGTGATCTTCGCCCGGAGTTCGCGGGTGTTACGGATGTCGCTGTCGGGGAAGCCCCAGAACTCCACCTCGTCGACGCCGACGATCGACGCGGAGGCGCGCTGTTCGGCTTCGCGCAGCGGGCCGCATTCGGCCGGTGACATTCCCTCGATGCCGCGCTCGCCGCTGGAGGCGAGCGCGTAGACCACCCGCCTGCCCTCGCCGGTCCATCGCGCGACCGCTGCCGCCATCCCGTACTCCGGGTCGTCGGGGTGGGCGACGAGGACGAGTGCGGTCTGCCAGTCCGTGGGGAGGGCTTCAGGTTCGTCATGGCCCGGCCGTACTCAGCGTTCCCGGTCGAGATTGGCCATCTTGAGAACGTCGAGGCGCGCGTCGAGTTCCTCCTCGCTGAGCTTGTCGCCCACGAGGCCCCGATCGATCACGGTCTGGCGGATCGTCTTGCCCTCCTTGAGGGCCTGTTTGGCGACCGCAGCGGCCTCCTCGTAGCCGATCGCGCTGTTGAGCGGTGTGACGATCGACGGGGAGCTCTCGGCCAGGGTGCGGAGACGGTCGACGTTGGCCTGCAATCCCGAGATGCAGCGGTCGGCGAACAGTCGGGACACGTTGGCCAGCAGCTTGAGTGACTCGAGGACGTTGCGGGCCATCATCGGGATGTAGACGTTGAGTTCGAAGGCGCCGTTGCCGCCGCCCCAGGTGACCGCCGCGTCGTTGCCGACGACCTGTGCCGCCACCTGCGTGACCGCTTCGGGCAGAACGGGATTGACCTTGCCCGGCATGATCGAACTACCCGGCTGGAGGTCGGGGAGCAGGATCTCGCCCAGGCCGGTCAGCGGTCCCGAGCCCATCCACCGGACGTCGTTGGCGATCTTGGTGAGCGACACCGCGATCGTCTTCAGCTGGCCGGACAGTTCGACGAGCCCGTCCCGGGCGGCCTGCGCCTCGAAGTTGTCCTTGGCCAACGAGAGTTCCTCGACACCGGTGCGGCGGACGAGTTCGGCGACCACCTTGGTGCCGAAGCCGGCCGGCGCGTTGAGTCCGGTGCCCACCGCGGTGCCGCCGATGGGCAGCTCGCCGACACGCGGCAGGGTCGCGGTGACGCGCTCGATGCCGGCCTCCATCTGCCGTGCATACCCGGCGAACTCCTGGCCGAGAGTCACCGGCACCGCGTCCATCAGGTGTGTGCGGCCGCTCTTGACCACGTCACGCCACTCGGTTGCCTTGTCGGACAGTGCTTTCCGGAGATGGTCGAGCGCCGGGACGAGGTCGGTGACGACGGCCTCGGTCGCCGCGACGTGCGTGGCGGTCGGGAACGTGTCATTCGACGACTGCGACATGTTGACGTGGTCGTTGGGATGCACGTCCACCCCGTTGGCCTTCGCGATCGATGCGATGACCTCGTTGGTGTTCATGTTCGAACTCGTGCCCGACCCGGTCTGGAAGACGTCGATCGGGAACTGGTCGTCGTGGTTGCCGTCGGCGATCTCGGTGGCCGCCGCGATGATCGCGTCGGCTCGCTCCGCGTCGAGGAGTCCCAGATCCTTGTTGACCGTGGCGCAGGCCGCCTTCAGCAGGCCCATGGCGCGGATCTGCGCCCGCTCCAGCGGGCGATGGCTGATGGGGAAGTTCTCCACCGCCCGCTGCGTCTGGGCGCGCCACAGAGCATCGACGGGCACCTGCACCTCGCCCATCGTGTCGTGCTCGGTGCGGTATTCCTGCTTGTCCGGTGCCTCGTTCTTGCCCTGTGCCTCGGTCATAGGTGTTCTACTCCTTCGATCGAATCCTTATGCCGCTCAGCGGGACGTTGACGGCCCCACTCGGGTCGGTGAAAAAGTCGTTGCCCTTGTCGTCAACAACGATGAAGGCCGGAAAATTCTCGACCTCGATCTTCCACACTGCCTCCATCCCGAGCTCGGGGTACTCGATGATCTCCTGGCTCTTGATGCAGTCGAGCGCCAGTCGGGCGGCCGGGCCGCCGATCGAGCCGAGGTAGAAGCCGCCGTGCGAGTTGCACGCCTCGGTGACCTGCTTGGAACGATTTCCCTTGGCCAGCATGACCATCGAGCCGCCGGCGGCCTGGAACTGCTCGACGTAGGAGTCCATGCGGCCGGCGGTCGTGGGACCGAACGAACCGGAGGCCATGCCCTCCGGGGTCTTGGCCGGACCGGCGTAGTACACCGGGTGATCGCGCAGGTAATCGGGCATCGGCTCGCCGGCGTCGAGGCGTTCCTTGATCTTCGCGTGAGCGATGTCGCGGGCCACCACCAGGGGGCCCGTCAGCGACAGGCGTGTCTTGACCGGGTACTGCGACAGCTGTGCCAGGATCTCGGTCATCGGGCGGTTGAGATCGACCTCGACCACCTCGCCGCCCGAGATGTCCTCCGCCACACCGGCAGCCGGCATGTACTCGGCCGGGTCGGTCTCGAGCTGCTCGAGGAACACCCCGTCGGCGGTGATCTTGCCGAGCGCCTGCCGGTCGGCCGAACACGACACCGCGATGGCCACCGGGCACGACGCGCCGTGGCGGGGCAGACGCACGACGCGGACGTCGTGGCAGAAGTACTTGCCGCCGAACTGGGCGCCGATGCCGAAGGACTGGGTCAGCTTGAAGACCTCGTCCTCGAGCTCGAGGTCGCGGAAGCCGTGCGCCGACATCGAACCCTCCGTCGGCAGGTTGTCGAGGTAGTGCGCGGAGGCGTATTTGGCGGTCTTCAGCGCGAATTCGGCTGAGGTGCCACCGATCACGACGGCCAGGTGATAGGGCGGGCAGGCCGCGGTGCCGAGCGAGCGGATCTTCTCGTCGAGGAACTCGAGGATGGACTTCGGGTTGAGGATGGCCTTGGTCTCCTGGAACAGGAAGGACTTGTTGGCCGACCCGCCACCCTTGGCCATGAACAGGAACTTGTACTCCGGGCCCTTGGGGCCCTGCTCGGTGGCGTAGATCTCCACCTGGGCCGGGAGGTTGGTCCCGGTGTTCTTCTCGTCGTACGTGGTCAGCGGTGCGAGCTGCGAATAGCGCAGGTTGAGCTGCGTGTAGGCGTCGTAGACACCCCTCGAGATCGCCTCGGCGTCGTCGGTGCCGGTCAGCACGCCCTCGCTCTTCTTGCCCATCACGATCGCGGTGCCGGTGTCCTGGCACATCGGCAGGACGCCACCGGCGGAGATGTTGACGTTCTTGAGCAGGTCGAGGGCCACGAAGCGGTCGTTGCCCGATGCCTCGGGGTCGTCGATGATCTTGCGGAGCTGCGCGAGGTGGGCCGGGCGCAGGTAGTGGCTGATGTCGTGCATGGCCTCGGCGGTGAGCTTGCGGATCGCCTCCGGCTCCACCTTGAGGAACGTCTGTCCGCCGGCTTCGAACGTCGAGACACCCTCGGTGGTGATGAGTCGGTAGGGGGTCTCGTCGGCGCCGATGGGGAGCAGATCAGAGTAGAGAAACTCGGGGGCTGAGGGTGGTTTACTCACGCACCGGATCGTATCGCCCCAGCAAAACGGCCCCACGTCAGAGGTGACCGGACTCGTGAGATGGATCACGGTCGCAGCTCCCCGACGCGGGGCCGTTTGCTCGGTGTGTCAGAGGTCGACGCCGGGCGTCAGAGACTGATGCGGGCGTACTCGCGCAGCTTGGCCGGCTTGTGGACGGCCTCGATGCGGCGGACGGTGCCCGACTTCGATCGCATGACCAGCGAACGAGTGGTCGCACCGTTGGGACGGTAGGTGACGCCGCGCAGCATGTCGCCGTTGGTGACACCGGTCGCGCAGAAGAAGCTGTTCTCGCCGCTCACCAGGATGTCGTTGGTCAGGACCCGGTCGAGGTCGTGACCCGCGTCGATGGCCTTCTGGCGCTCCTCGTCGTTGCGGGGCCACAGCTTGCCCTGGATCTCGCCGCCCATGCACTTCATCGCGACGGCCGTGATGATGCCCTCGGGGGTGCCACCGACGCCCATCAGCATGTCGACGGTCGAGTAGTCGTCGGCGGCCGCCACGGCGCCGGCGACGTCACCGTCGGAGATGAGGCGGATCTTGGCGCCGGCCTGGCGGATCTCGCCGATGAGATCGGCGTGGCGGGGCCGGTCGAGGACGATGACGGTGAGGTCGGCGACGTCGATGCCCTTGGCCTTGGCGACCGAGTTGATGTTCCACTCGACCGACTCGTTGATGTTGATGGCGCCCTTGGCGTCCGGACCCACGGCGATCTTGTCCATGTAGAACACGGCCGACGGGTCGTACATGGTGCCGCGTTCGCTGACCGCGATCACCGAGATCGAGTTGGGGCGGCCCTCGGCCATCAGGGTGGTGCCGTCGATGGGATCGACCGCGACATCGCAGTCGGGGCCCTCGCCGTTGCCGACCTCTTCGCCGTTGTACAGCATCGGCGCCTCGTCCTTCTCGCCCTCGCCGATCACGACGACGCCGCGCATGGAGACCGTCGAGAGGAGCTGGCGCATCGCGTCCACCGCCGCGCCGTCGCCGCCGTTCTTGTCACCGCGACCCACCCAGCGGCCGGCCGCGAGTGCAGCCGACTCCGTCACACGGACCAATTCCATCGCGAGGTTGCGATCGGGTGCCTGGTGGTTGCTGGCTGTCATGGGCTTCGGCTCCTCATGTGTGGCCCCGATCTCAGTGGGTCGCAGCCCCTGGGATCCGTGGGTGTGGCGGTGATCTCAGGGACCATCCTTGCATGTCACACCGGCCGTTCGGTGACTGACCCTGGTAGTGGGATACTCGGCGACATGGCAGACAAACCGCGCATTCTCATCAACGGCAAGGACATGTTCTGGTCGTTGGTGCCGCTGATCGCGCTGTGTGCATTGGTGGCGATCGCGTCGGGGAATTGCTCGGTCGGCTTGAATCAGGACCCCGCAGACAGCAAGGTGCCCGCGTTCGACGTGGTCACCGCACTGGACGCCGACGCCCGGCAGATGCCGTTCCCGATCCGCCGGCCGCCCACACCCGAAGGATGGAAGCCCAACTCCGGCTCGTCGGATGCGATCGAGGGACATCGGGTCAGCACCGTCGGCTGGCTCAGTGCGAGCAAGGCCTATGTGCAGCTGAGTCAGACCGACGCCTCGGAGGACCTGCTGGTGCCGTACCTCGGCGGGAGCGGTGACGAGTACGCGGACACCACCGGCACCGGTACCCGCGAAGCGGGTGGCCGGCAGTGGGTGACCTACGAGACCTCCGAGGGCAAGAAGTTCTGGATCGCCGACTTCGGCGATGTCCGGATCGGCGTGCTCTCCCGGGGACCGGACTCCGACATCGAGACGATCGCGTCGTCGGTGGCGACGCAGCCACCGCTCGATGCCTGAGTGGAGACGATTCGAGTAGCCGACTACTCGCGATGACGAGTGCCTCCGTTCATAGCGTCTGCTCCAGGAGGCGCTCATGTCCGGGGAATTCTGGCACAGGTACAGGTGGACACCGGCGACGTCGTTGTCCGCACAGGCCGACGCCTGGCTGAACATCATGTGGGGACGACTCGTCCTCGTCGCGGTGCTCGTCGCACTGCTGGTGATCGTGGTTCCCGTGTACGGGGCCGGCGCGGCCGTTGCGGCGACCGGCGGTCAGGTCATCAGCGTGCCGTGCGTGCGAGTCGACCCACCGGCCGGCCGCCGGGAACCGCTGGTGCTCACCGATGGTCCGGTTCGAGCCGCCGAGCGGTCGCGGGTGTCCGCGGTCGACCAGCGGGTCCTCGTCGACTTCGACTGAGGTCACTCATCGTCGTCGTCGGCCGAATTCTTCTGTGCGATCACGGTTTCGATGCGTTCACGCGCGCCGCGGAGATGTTCTTCGCAGCGAGTCGCGAGCGCCTCGCCCCGTTCCCACAGGGCCAGTGAGGTGTCGAGATCGAGGCCACCGTGCTCGAGTGTGCTGACGATGTCGGCGAGTTCGTCGCGCGCCTCCTCGTATCCGAGTTCGGTGACCGGTGTGTACTCCTCGTCGGTGCTCACGAATCTCCTTCGTCGTCCGTGGACGTGGATGTGGGTGCCTCGGTGGCGGTGACGGTGGCCCTCGCCGCGCCGTCGGCGACGCGGATGCGTAGTTCGGCGCCCGCCGGCAGATCGTCGAGAGTGCTGACGACGTGGGTCACGTCGGTGTCGGTTCGTTGCACGACCGCGTAGCCACGCGCGAGGGTCTGGGCCGGGCCCAGGGTCGAGAGCCGGGCCGCGAGGTGCTCGTGGCGCCGGTCCTCGGTGTCGACGTGGCGTAGGACGTCGCGCCGCAGGGCACGCACCAGCTCGGCCACGTTCGCGGACTCCTGGTCGACGATCACGCCCGGCCGGGCGAGGACCGGACGTCGCCGCAGTCCGTCGATCACCCCGGTCTCGCGGCGCACCCAGTTGCGCAACGCCTGAGCGCTACGCCGGCGCAGGTCGTCGATCCCGGCGAGTTCGGCCTCGACGTCGGGCACCACTCGCTTGGCGGCGTCGGTCGGGGTGGCCGCACGCAGGTCGGCGACGAGGTCGAGCAGCGGATTGTCGGGCTCGTGCCCGATCGCGCTGACCACCGGCGTCCGACACCGCGAGACCGCCCGCAACAGCGCCTCGTCGGAGAACGGCAGCAGATCCTCGACGCTGCCGCCGCCGCGGGCGATGATGATCACCTCGACGTCGGGGTGGGCGTCGAGGTCGGCGAGGTGGGTCAGGATCCGTGCCACCGCCGTCGGGCCCTGCACGGGTGCCTCACGGATGTCCAGGCGCACGGCCGACCACCGGCTGGTGGCGACGCTGACCACGTCGTGCTGGGCGGCACTGGCCCGCCCGCTGATCAGCCCGATGGCGCGGGGCAGGAACGGCAGCGGACGTTTGAGCCGGCTGTCGAACAACCCCTCGGCGGCCAGCAGCTGACGGAGGCGTTCGATCCGCAGCAGCAGTTCGCCGACCCCGACCGGACGGATGTCGCTGATCCGCAACGACACCGTGCCGCGGCCCGTGTAATAACTCGGGCGGCCGAGGACGACCACGTGGCTGCCGTCGGTCAGCGGAACCTCGGTGCGCGTCAACAGATCCGGGCTGCACGTCACCGAGATGGAGATGTCGGCGGCCGGGTCCCGCAGGGTGAGGAAGGCCGTGCGGGTACCGGGGCGCCGGCTGATCTGGGTGACCTGACCCTCCACCCAGATCTGGCCCAATCGGTGTATCCAGTCGGCGATCTTCGTGTTGACCGTGCGTACCGGCCACGGATTCTCGGCCGAATTCGGCGAGGTCCCGCTCACGCCTCGGTGGAGCGCTTGTTCTGCGACGCGATCCGGTTCTCGAGCATCGTCACGAACGGTGCGCGACCGCGGTTCGACTTCTCGTAGTCGACGAGGCTGGTGAGGTCGTCGGTGCCGACCGCCCGTAGACGTGCCCGCAACTGTGCCAGGGTCAGCGTGTCGTAGTCGATGAGTTCGACGATCTCGGGTGTCGAGCCGTTCTTCGACGCCGGGGCAGGGGTCGCCGGCGTCTCCGCGGCGTCCAGGACGTCTTCGGGCGCGGAGCTGTACAGCGCGAAACGGCCGGCATCGGCACGCGGCGGTGCGGCGGTGGCATCCGTGGCATCGGCGGGCTGGTCGCCCGGGTCGTTGCCGTCGGCGGCGGCCTCGATCTCGTCGTCGACGGTGGTGGCCTTCGTGGAAGGCCTGGCGGGCTTCGCGGGCGTCTCGATCGGTACGTCGCCGGCGTGGGCGTCGGCGTCGGGGGCCGGGGTCTCGACGTCGTCCTCGTCGAAGCGGGCCCACTCGGGCTCCTCGCTGGGCTTGTCGAAGATCATCTCCAGGACGGCGTCGCCCTTGATGGCGAGTTCGGCGATGTTCTGCTGGGCCCGCATACCTGCCTGCAGGGTCTGGCTGACCGCAGTCATCGGGAGGGTGACAAACAGCGCGGGAAGCTTGCGCGTCTCCTCGAGGGCGGTGACGATCAGACCTGCGGCGATACGGGCCGGGTAGGGTGCGCGATGCATGCCAACACTCTGCCATCACGGGCACCCGTCTGTAACCCGTACCCTGGAAGCATGTCTGTCACGAAGCGTGTCCTGCTCGCCGAACCTCGCGGCTACTGCGCGGGTGTCGACCGCGCGGTGGAGACGGTCGAGCGTGCTCTCGACAAGCACGGCGCTCCCGTCTATGTCCGCAAGGAGATCGTGCACAACCGCCACGTGGTCGAGACCCTGGCGGATCGCGGGGCGATCTTCGTGGGGGAGACCGACGAGGTGCCGGAGGGGTCGATCGTCGTGTTCTCCGCACACGGTGTCTCACCGCAGGTCCATGCGACCGCCGCGGAACGCAACCTGAAGACCATCGACGCGACCTGTCCGCTGGTGACGAAGGTGCACCAGGAGGCCAAGCGGTTCGCCCGCGACGACTACGACATCCTTCTGATCGGCCACGAGGGCCACGAGGAGGTCGAGGGGACGGCCGGTGAGGCGCCCGAGCACATCCAGCTGGTGGACGGCCCGGACAGTGTGGACTCGGTGACCGTGCGTGACGAGTCGAAGCTGGTCTGGCTGTCGCAGACCACGCTCTCGGTCGACGAGACCATGGAGACGGTGAGGCGCCTGCGCGAGAAGTTCCCGCTGCTCAACGATCCGCCCAGCGACGACATCTGTTACGCCACCCAGAACCGGCAGGTCGCCGTCAAGGCGATGGCCCCCGACTGCGATCTCGTCATCGTCGTCGGTTCCAAGAACTCGTCGAACTCGGTTCGCCTGGTCGAGGTGGCCCTGCAGGCGGGCGCCAGGGCCGGCCACCTGGTCGACTACGCGCGCGAGATCGACGACGTCTGGCTCGAAGGTGTGAGCACGGTGGGCGTCACCTCCGGTGCGTCGGTGCCCGAGGTCCTCGTCCGCGGCGTGCTCGACTTCCTCGCCGAACGCGGCTACGACACGGTGGACACCGTCAACACCGCCAACGAGACACTGACCTTCGCGCTGCCGCGGGAGTTGCGGCCCGCGCGTACCACCAGCTGATCAGAATCTGTCTGATCAGAACTCGTCGGGGTCGAGCTTGCGCACCCGACGGTGGGGCAGCGCGATCGCCAGCACGGTCGCGATGAGCGCGGCGCTGACACCCGCCCCCGCGACGGCGACGTTGCGTGCGGTGTGGTCCGGCGGCGTCGGGGGTGCCGGTGCGGCGATCGGGGCCGACTGCGGCCCGGCCCGCTGATCGGCGGGTAGTTCCGCGGTCAGGGCGGAGACCGGGTCGACGACCCCGTGACCGATCCGCTGGTCGTGTCCGGTTCCCGGGGCGTGGGCGGTCGCCACGATCCGATCCATGACCTCCCGTGCGCTCAGGTCGGGGAACCGTGCCCGGACCAGAGCTGCGGTACCGGCGACGTAGGGTGCGGCGAAGCTCGTCCCGATCAGCGGCAGCGGCCCGTTCTCGCTGCGTTGCGCCGACACCAGGCGGCCCGAACCCTTCGCGCTGTCGAGACTCACGATGTCGGTGCCCGGTGCCGCCACACCCACCCACGGGCCGTGGAGGCTGAAATCGCTCGGTGTGCCGGTCGCGGCGTCGATCGAGGCGACGGTGAGGACGTACGGCGAGTACCACGCGGGACTCGCGATCGTCGTCACCGCACTCCAGTCGTCCGGGTCGCCGGCGGGAGGCGTCGGATTCTGGCTCTGGCAGGCGCCGTCCCGGGTGATGTTGCCGGCCGCCGCCACCACCACGACGTCGCGGTCGTAGGCGTATCGGATCGCCGCCCCGAGTGCGCGGTCGTCGACCTTGTCGGCCGCCGGCGCGCACGCGACCTCGGAGATGTTGATGACGGTGGCGCGCAGGTCGACGGCGCGGACGATGGCGTGGGCGAGTGTACGGACCGAACCGTAGCCCGAGCCGATCGCCGGTGCGGGGTCGTCGTCGCGGCGATCGTTCTTGGCCTTGAAGGCGCTGCTGGACTGGCGGATGCCGATGATCGAAGCTGCGGGCGCGACGCCGGCGAAGGCGTCCGAGGTGCTCGGCCGGGCGGCGATGATGCCCGCGACCAGGGTGCCGTGGGCGTCGCAGTCCTCGAGTCCGGTGCCGTTCGAGACGTAGTCGCCGCCCGCGGTGACGCGCCCGAGTCGCGGGTGCGGGGTCACGCCGGTGTCGATGACGGCCACCCGCTGTCCGGCGCCACGGCTGAAGCGCCAGGCCTCCTCGAGATTCATCATCGATTGGGCGGCAGTCGGATTCGCGGTGTTGCGGGTGAGGGTCGCGGTGTTGCACAGATGGCTCTGCTCGGTCGGTTCCGGCGGTGCGACAGGTGCCGAACGGATCAGTGCCGATGCGTCGACACGCGGCGGGGTGACCGCGGCGGCGGGGGAGGAGGTCAACCCGAGCAGGGTCGCGGTCAGCGCCAGCGCGAGAGGCGCCGCGATCCGGGTGCGTGCCCGGGACATCAGATCTCCCGGACGATCCGGTACAGGTCGAGCAACCACAGCAGCAGCGGGACGATGAGCGCGACGAGGATGTACTCGCCGATCTCCGCCCACCGGCGCATCACCGGGGAGAAATCCTGATGAGGCGCAACGACTCCGAAGACGAGCGCGGCGATCAGGACGACGCTGCCCAGGGCGAAGGACACGATCGGCCACCGGCCGTCCCCGAACGCCAGACCGACCAGCAGGGTGAGCACCACGAGCGCGCCGCCGATGATGAGGATCGCCGCCTGGAAGAGGTCGCTGTGGGAGCGTCCGCGCAGGCACAGGACCACGCCGATGATCGCGGCGTAGGCCGCGTTCTTCCATTCGAAGCCGGCGAGGGGAGCGGCGGTGAGCACCGCCGAGATCGCGACGATGCCGGTGAGGCCGCCGATGATGCCGGTCAGGTACGCGTTGGCGATGTATGAGCGACGTTCCAGCGCATCGGCCTTCGGCAGTGCCGTGGCCCCGATCGCGCCGATGCCCTCGATCGACGGCTGCGGTTCGATGTCCTTGACGTCGATGGCCGCGCCCGCGGTGGGGACCGGCGGCAACGGCAGTTTGGCGAGCAGGATCGTCAGTCGTGGGGAGAGCCCGATCAGCAGCAGACCCACCGCCGCGACGACGGCCGCGACCTCCGCGACGTCGGCGTCGATGAGCATTCGGGCACCACATCCCAGGACGCCGGCGAGTGCGGCGCTGGTCACCGCACTGTGGGCGGTCGCACCGACCGCGGTCATCCGGTAGGTGATGACCGCCGTGGCCAGGGTCAGCGCGAATCCGAGTGTCAGATGCGCGGCGCCGAAGGATCCGGGCGTGAGGATCATGCCGGTCACGAATGCCATCGGCGCCGCGCAGACCGAGAGGATCGTCGAGCTGAGCTGATCCCGGTAGTAGCGCGCGACGATCGTGGCCGCGGTGATCAGTCCGATCACCGCCAGCCCGGATCCTCCCGCGAGCCACAGTGCGCCGCTGTCGAGTCGACTCGCGGCGAGCCCCGCCGCCGCGGCGACCGCCGCGACCAGGGCCAGTGCATGACCCACATACCTCGCCGAGGTCGCGGTCCAGCTCATGAACTGGGATTCGTTCAGTCGCGCAACGGCATCGACCACGTCGTCGAACAGGATCGGCGACTCACCGGTCCGGGTGGAGGTCAGCAGGAGAAGGTCGCCGTCGCGGATTCCCGACTCCGACAGCGAGCGGTGCAGGGCCAGCGGTTCCTGACCGACCAGGGCCAGGGTCCAGCGGTTCTGCCGGTCGTGCGGGCGGCCGCGGCCGCGGGAATCCGAGTCGGGGTCGTCCGGGTCGTGACGGTTGGGGTTGCGCGACTCGATCTGTGCGACGAGGTCACCGATGAGTCCGGCGATCGGGATGCCCGCGGGCAGTCCGACGTCGAGTTGGGTGTTGCCGCCCAGCACCGAAACACGTACGAGCTGCGGCTCGATTGCGGTGTCCGCGCGTCGACGGTCACCGCCACTGCCGTCCGCGGCGGTCGTCGGGTGTCCCGGCGCGAATCCGTCCACAGGTGACATACAGGTCAATCCTCCCCCAGGTTTCAGCAGCTAACATAGCCAACTTCAGCGGGTTCGCCCGCCCGGGGATACACAGCTCGAGGTGTCAGGGGGGATCGAGTGGTCACGACCACTGAGGGATTCGTGCGTCGGCCACGCATCACGCCGCCTCGAATGCCGGGCGGCGAGGTCAACATCCAGGCGCCGCCGGACGTCCCGCGCGTGGTGCCCGGCAACCTGCTCATGAAGCTGCTGCCGGTGGTGATGATCGTCGCCGTCGTCGGCATGATCGCGCTGATGATGGTCACCGGTGGCCGCAACATCCTGACCAATCCGCTGTTCATGATGTTCCCGCTGATGATGCTCATGTCGATGTTCGGCATGTTCGCCGCCGGTGGGCGCGGCGGCGGCAAGCGCGCCGCGGAACTCAACGAGGAGCGCAAGGACTACTTCCGCTACCTCGGCCAGTTGCGCGCCCAGGTCTTCGACACCGTGGAGAACCAGCGCGCCGCCCGCACCTGGAGTCATCCCGATCCGCACGCGCTGCTCGACGTCGTCGGCAGCCGGCGGATGTGGGAGCGACGCCCCGCCGACAACGACTTCGCCCATGTGCGTGTGGGAGTCGGCGTCCAACGCCTCGCGACGCGGCTGATGCCGCCGGAGACCGGCCCGCTCGAGGACATCGAGCCGGTGTCGATGGTGGCCCTGCGTCGCTTCGTGCGGACCCATTCCGCGGTGTACAGCTTGCCCCGGTCGATCTCGCTCCGCGGCTTCCCGGCGATCAACATCGAGGGTGCCCGGCAGGAGACCCGCGAACTGGTCCGTTCGATGATCGTCGAACTCTGCGCCTTCCACGGCCCCGACCACCTCCACATCGGCATCGTCACCGGCGACCCCGCCGGCGAAGCCTGGGACTGGGCGAAATGGCTTCCGCACGTAGGGCATCCGACGCTGCGCGACGGTATCGGGCCGATGCGGATGATCTATCCGACGCTCGCCGATCTCGAGAACGCGCTGGCCGCCGACCTGCTGGAGCGAGGTCGGTTCAGCAGGTCGGCGCCGCCGAACGGGAACCGCGCCCACCTGGTGGTCGTCATCGACGACGGTTACGTCGCCGGCGACGAGCGCATCCTCAGCTCCGCGGGCATGGAGGGCGTGACCGTCCTCGACCTGACGGCACCGCCGGACGGTCTCGCGGCCCGGCGCGGCCTGCAACTCGTGGTGCGCGGGGGGAAGGTCTCGGCCCGGAGCGTCGCGGGCGTCGAGGAATTCGCGGACATGGACTCGCTGACGATCGCCGAGGCGGAGGCGATCGCACGCCGCATGGCCCGGTACCGGCTGGCGACGGCGGCCACCCTGGCGAACCTGGAATCGGAGGCCACCTCGACCGATCCGGGCCTGCCCGCCCTCCTCGGCATCGACGACGCCGCCCGTTTCGACCCGGCCACGGCCTGGCGCGGACGCACCGGTCGAGAACGTCTGCGGGTGCCGATCGGATACACCCCGAGCGGCGCGCCGGTCGAACTCGACATCAAGGAGAGCGCCCACGGTGGCATGGGACCCCATGGCCTCTGTATCGGTGCGACGGGTTCCGGCAAGTCGGAGTTCCTGCGGACCCTCGTCCTGGCCATGCTGGCCACGCATTCGCCGACCGAGCTGAACCTGGTCCTCGTCGACTTCAAGGGCGGCGCGACCTTCCTCGGGCTCGAGTCCGCACCGCATGTCGCGGCGATCATCACCAACCTCGAGCAGGAACTGTCGATGGTCGACCGCATGAAGGATGCGTTGTCGGGCGAGATGAATCGCCGCCAGGAGGTCCTGCGTGCGGCGGGCAACTACGCCAACGTCGCCGACTACGAACGTGCCCGCGCCTCGGGTGTGCGCCTCGAACCGCTGCCCGCCCTGTTCATCGTCGTCGACGAGTTCTCCGAACTGCTCTCGCAGAAACCGGATTTCGCCGAACTCTTCGTCGCGATCGGTCGTCTGGGCCGCTCGTTGCACATCCACCTGCTGCTGGCCTCGCAACGTCTCGAGGAGGGCAAGCTCCGTGGGCTCGACTCCCACCTGTCGTATCGAATCGGCCTGAAAACCTTCTCCGCCAACGAATCCCGGTCGGTACTCGGTGTCCCCGACGCCTACCACCTACCGAGCGTGCCCGGTTCGGCCTACCTGAAATGTGACTCGGACGACCCGGTCCGGTTCAACACCTCTTATGTCTCGGGTCCGTACTATTCGCCGGCCGTGGCGTCAGACACCTCGGACACCATGACGTCGGGGATACCGCGACTCGGGAACCTCAAGGTCTTCACCGCGCTGCCGGTCCCGCTGGACGAGGGTTCCCCGCGGTCGCTGCTCGATCAGGCGGCGAGCCTGCTCGACGAGGAGCCGCCGGCCCTCGACGCCGCGCCCGCCGACTTCGAGCCGACCTCGGTGTCGGTGCCGACGCTGATGCAGACCATCATCGGTCGCATGGAGGGCTCCGGCCCGCCGGCTCACCGGGTCTGGCTGGACCCGCTCGACGATTCGCCGACCGTGGAACACCTGGTCGGAGCACGCGACTGGACCAAGCCGACGGTCCCCGGCAACCTGGCCTTGCCCATCGGTCTGGTCGATCGCCCCTACGACCAGCGACGCGATCCCCTCGTCATCGACCTGGCGGGCGCGGCCGGCAACGTGGCCGTGGTCGGTGGCCCGCAGTCGGGCAAGTCGACGACGCTGCGCACGATCATCATGGCCGCGGCGGCCACGCACACGCCGGAACAGGTGCAGTTCTACTGCCTGGACTTCGGCGGCGGCAGTCTCGCCGGCCTCGCCGGTCTCCCACATGTTGGTTCGGTTGCGTCCCGCGGCGACATGGATGCCGTCCGCCGCACCGTTGCCGAGGTCGGGGCGGTCGTCCGGGCGCGGGAGCTGTTGTTCGGCCGTCTCGGCGTCGAGTCGATGCGTGATTACCGGGCCCGCCGTGCGGCCTGGTTCGCCTCCGGGACCCTCGCGCCCGACGATCCGTTGGCCGCCGACCGGTTCGGCGACGTCTTCCTCGTGCTCGACGGCATCAGCGTGCTGCGTTCCGAACTCGAGTCGCTCGAGGAGCAGATCACCACGATCGTCTCTCAGGGGTTGTCTTTCGGCGTGCACGTGATCGTCAGCGCCTCGCGGTGGGCCGAGATCCGCCCGGCGGTCCGAGACCTCCTGGGTACGCGCATCGAACTGCGCCTCGGCGACCCGTCGGACTCCGAGATGAGTCGCCGCGCCGCTGCGGGCGTCCCGCAGAACCGTCCCGGTCGGGGTCTCACCGCGGAAGAGCTCCACATGCTCATCGCCCTGCCGCGCCTCGACCCGGTCAGCAGCGCCGAGTCGCTGCCCGCCGGTGTGGTGGCCTCGGCGGAGAAACTCGCCGCCGCGTACCCGGGCCGTTCGGCGCTGCCGGTCCGCAAGCTGAGCACCGAGATCGCGATGTCGGCCGTCCAGAACGGGCTGGCCGCGGCCGAGGTCACGTTGTCGCTGAACCAGGTCGCGATCGGCGTCGGCGAACTGGAGCTGGCCCCGGTGGTGCTCGACTTCAACGCACAGCCCCACTTCATGGTGTTCGCCGACGTCGAGCACGGAAAGACGAACGTGCTGCGCGCGATCGTTCGCGGCCTCGTCGCCGGCGGCACCCCGGAGCAGGTGAAGATCGCGTTCATCGACTACCGCCGCACGATGCTCGGCGTGGTCGACGGCGATCACCTCGCCGGATATGCCAGCTCGCACGACAATGCCATGACACTGATGAACCAGCTGGCGGCATATCTCAAGGACTGCATGCCCCCGAACGACGTGACCGTTCAGCAGCTGCGGGAGCGTTCGTGGTTGGCCGGCAAGCCGGAGGTGTACCTCGTGGTGGACGACTACGACATGGTGGCAACATCGTCGGGCAACCCGTTGCTGCCGGTCATCGAGTACGCATCGCACGCCCGAGACATCGGTTTCCACATCGTCCTGGCGCGTCGATCCGGCGGCCTCGGCCGGGCGATGTTCGATCCCGTGATCGCGCGGCTGAAGGACCTGTCGTCCGACATCCTGCTGATGAGCGGCGACCGCGACGAAGGTTTCATCACCGGACGCAGCCGCATGCAGCGGCTGGTGCCCGGACGCGGTGAACTCGTCTCGCGGGTGCGTCCGCAGGAGATGATCCAGGTCGCCCACCTACCGGCCGACGACTAGCGACGGATCTGCCTTGGACGACACGGGTACGGGCAGGAGCGGGGTGAGCCGACGCCGTCCGACGGTCGTCGACCTCGCGTTCGGGCAGCCACGGATCTGGGATCCGGTCACCGGGCTCAGGTGCCCTGACCGCGATCTGCGCCCGCTGCTCCTCGCGGTCGACGAGATGACGGTCGTGCTCGACGGCCGGCGCCGGCACCTGCGGCAGGCGTGGCAGCAGGCGTTCGACGAGATGGGTGTCCACGCCTCGGATCCGGACCGCCCGCTGATCGTCGGGCATCCGAGTACCTGGGGACACCGGCGCGCGTCGTCGCTGGCCGATGCCGGAGGGCGGAGGGCGGGCCAGGCGCCACTGACGCTTCTCCCGCGTGCGGTCCTCATCGCGCGCAGCCACGCCGACATCACCGTGCGGCGCTGTGCCGTCGTGGAGACCACGCACATCCCGGAACCGCCCCACGATCCCGCCCGTCCACGCCCGGCTGCGTGGGATGTGCAGATCGTGCGGCGACACCCCGAGGGCTGGGACATCGAGCGCAGTGGGGTGATCGAGCCGGGGGACCGGGAGGCCGAGGGGCTGTCGATCATCGACGACGCGGTCGAAGCCGTCTTCGTCGACGGTGACGATCCGCGGGAGGTGGCGGCGGCGACAGAGCTGGTCGCCGCGCACGCGATCGCGGGCCGTGTCGTGCCGGTGGACCGCGACCTTCTCGTCCGTCTGGGCCGCCGGACCGGTGGTGTCGCCGACGACGCCGTGCCGGTGGCCGACGGGCCCGCGATGCCGGCGCCGGACGCGTCGAGGCGACGCAGCCGTCGTGTGCTGGCCGGTGCTGCGGCCGCGGCGGTGGTGGTCGTCGCCGTCGCCTTCGGGGTGGGGTGGTGGCAGCGGGACGACCCCGCGCCCGCTGCTGCCGAGGTCGCGGTCGGCCGCGCCACGATGTCGGTTCCCGGGAACTGGCGGGAGTCCGGGCAGGACACCCCGAGCGACACCACCGACGACCCGACCACGACCCGCACCGTGTTCGTCTCCGCCGACGACGGCCGGCGGATCATCGCGGTCCTGACCGAGCTGCGCGACGGGTCGACCCGGCAGTCCGTCGCCACGAGTCTGCGCAATCGCATCGACCAACGGGGCGACGACGTCGTCACCGAGTTCTCCGCGGACACCCGCTACGCCGGACGCGACGTCATCAGCTACCGGGAGGCACCGGCGTCGGGCAGCGCCATCCGCTGGTATGTCATCGTCGACGACGGTCTGCAGGTGTCCATCGGGTGTCAGGCCGGGACGACCGCCGAATCTGTGGACCGCGAATGCGCGGAGGCCGTCAGATCGGTACGGGTGGGGCAGTAGGGGACGAGCGTGACGGGTCGGCTCGGCGTTTTGACCCTGACCTGCACGGTCGCGTAACCTGGATCGCTGGTGCTCGGCGCCTGTCGCACACACGCGTGCACAGGCAGAAGAGACCCGGGTCCCCACTGGTCGCCGGGAACAACCTCCGCCGTACATCCGACCAGCACCCACAAGACAAGAGTTGAGGACCAACTGTGCCTACCTACACCCCGAAGGCCGGTGACATCACGCGTACGTGGCACGTCATCGACGCCACCGACGTGGTGCTCGGCCGGCTGGCCGTGCAGAGCGCGAACCTGCTCCGCGGCAAGCACAAGCCGACCTACGCCCCGCACATGGACGGTGGCGACTTCGTCGTCATCATCAACGCGGAGAAGGTCGCGCTGACCAGCAACAAGGCCGAGCGCAAGCTGAACTACACCCACTCGGGGCATCCCGGTGGCCTGAAGTCCCGCACCACTGCCGAGCTGCTCGAGACCTTCCCCGAGCGCGTCATCGAGAAGGCCATCAAGGGCATGCTGCCCTCGAACAAGCTCGGCCGTGCGATGGCCTCGAAGCTGAAGGTCTACGCAGGCCCGAACCATCCGCACGCGGCTCAGCGCCCCGTTCCCTTCGAGATCAAGCAGGTGGCCCAGTGACCAACGAGAACATCAACGAGGCCGTCGAGGCCGTCGAAGAAGCTGTCGAGGTCGTTGAGGCCGTGGAGGCCGTCGAGGCCGCTGCCGACGATTACGACACCGCTGCCGCTGTCGAAGAGGTTCGCGAGCCGGTCGTGATCGACCGTCCGATCCAGACCGTCGGCCGCCGCAAGGAAGCCGTCGTCCGCGTTCGCCTGCTGCCGGGCACCGGTGAGTTCAAGCTGAACGGCCGTTCGCTGGAGGAGTACTTCCCCAACAAGGTGCACCAGCAGCTCATCAAGGCTCCGCTGGTCACCGTCGAGCGCACCGAGTCGTTCGACATCTTCGCCAAGCTCGTCGGCGGCGGCCCCTCGGGCCAGGCCGGTGCGCTGCGTCTCGCCATCGCTCGTGCCCTCATCGAGGTCACCCCGGATGATCGCCCCGCCCTGAAGAAGGCCGGCTTCCTCACCCGTGACCCGCGTGCGGTCGAGCGCAAGAAGTACGGCCTCAAGAAGGCCCGCAAGGCGTCGCAGTACTCCAAGCGCTGATCTTGGCACGCCTTTTCGGTACCGACGGCGTCCGAGGCCTGGCCAACGCCGAGCTCACTCCCGAGCTCGCGTTGCGCCTGGCCTCGGCCGCCGCGGTCGTTTTCGAGGACCTGTCCGACGATCACTCGCGCCGCCCGCGTGCGGTGGTCGGTCGCGACCCACGAGCCTCCGGCGAGATGCTGGAAGCCGCCGTGTGCGCGGGACTCGCCGCGACCGGCGTCGACGCCATCCGCGTCGGCACCGTGCCCACCCCGGCGGTCGCGTTCCTGACCGCGGACTACCACGCCGAGTTCGGCGTGATGATCTCCGCGTCGCACAACCCCATGCCCGACAACGGGATCAAGTTCTTCTCCGCCGGCGGGCACAAGCTCGACGACGAGGTCGAGGACCGTATCGAAGCGGCGATGGACGACGACTTCGTCCGGCCCATCGGTGCGGCGGTCGGTCGTGTCCTCGACGCACCGGACGCGGGAGACCGCTACCGGCGGCACCTGGCCCAGGCCGTCGACGAGCGTCTGGACGGTCTGACGGTCGTGGTCGACTGCGCACACGGCGCCGCGTCGCAACTCGCGCCGCTGGCCTATGCCGACGCCGGTGCGAAGGTCATCGCGATCCACGCCGATCCCGACGGCCTGAACATCAACGCCGACTGCGGTTCCACCCACATGGACAAGCTGCAGGCCGCCGTCCTCGAGCACGGCGCCGATCTCGGTCTCGCCCACGACGGCGACGCCGATCGTTGCCTCGCAGTGGATTCCACCGGTCAGATCGTCGACGGCGACGCCATCATGGCGATCCTGGCGACGTCGCTCGCCGACAAGAACCGTCTGCACGAGAACGTCCTCGTCGCCACCGTCATGAGCAACCTCGGCCTGCACATCGCGATGCGCGAGGCGGGAATCACGGTGCGTACCACGGCCGTCGGCGACCGCTACGTGGTGGAGGAGCTGCGTCGCGGCGGGTACTCCCTCGGCGGTGAGCAGTCCGGCCACATCGTGGTCCCGGGATCGGGAACCACCGGCGACGGCATCCTCACCGGCCTGATGATCATGGCCCGCATGGCGGCCACCTCGTCGCGACTGGCCGACCTGGCCGGCATCGTGACGGTGCTGCCGCAGGAGCTCATCAACGTCCGCGTCGCCGACAAACACGCAGTCGCGGAGTCGCAGTCGGTCAAGCAGGCCGTCGTCGACGCCGAGGCCGAACTGGGCGAATCGGGACGAGTTCTGTTGCGTCCCTCCGGAACCGAACAGCTCGTCCGGGTGATGGTGGAAGCCGGCACCGCGGAGCAGGCGGGCACGGTCGCCCGTCGCCTCGCCGATGTCGTCGCCGCCGCCGGCGCATGACCCCCGATCTCGTGGACAGGGCCAGCACTCCGCGGGCGGTCCTGTTCGACTTCTCCGGCACCCTGTTCCGCTTCGAGGCGCGCGACGACTGGTTCGTCGATCTCCTCGACGATGCGGGCGAGGCGTTCGTCCCGGAGCGGCAGGCGGACATCATCCGCCGCATGGTCGCGCCGGTCGGACTGCCCGAGGGTATCGAGGGCGACGACCGGACCGCTTGGGAGCGAAGGGATCTCGATCCGGAATTGCACCGGGTCGGGTACCTCGCCCTGCTGCGCACGGTCGGGATGAGCAACGCCGGTCACGCCAACTCGCTCTACGACCGGGTCCTCGACCCGGAATCGTGGGTGCCGTTCGCCGACACCGTCGAGGTGCTGACGCGTCTCGCGGACACCGGGGTGCCGATCGGCATCGTCAGCAACATCGCCTTCGATCTGCGCAAAGTCCTTGCCCTGCACGGCATCGACCACCTCGTGGACGCCTACGCGCTCTCCTATGAGGTCGGCGCGATCAAACCCGAACCGCGCCTCTTCCGCGCCGCCCTCGACCCGATCGGCGTGCCGGCCGGCGACGTGCTCATGGTCGGGGACAGCGTGAAGGCCGACGGCGGTGCGCGTGCGCTGGGGTGTTCCTTCGCGCTCGTGCACGATGTGCCGCCGGCCGATCGCCCGACGGCGCTGCTCGACGCCGTGGCCGCTCATGGCATCGAGCTGCGCGACTGAGATCTCCTCTCAGAAGTTGCCCTTGGCCGACCAGCCGCCGTCGACCGGGTAGATCTCGCCGGTCAGGAAGTCGCCCTCACGCATGAGATAGGCGACCATCGAGGCGATCTCCGACGGGCGACCCAGCCGACGCACGATGTGCGCGTTGGCATTCGCCTGTCGCATCTCCTCGGTGATGTCGGCCAGGATCGGGGTGTCGATGGTGCCCGGTGCGATGGCGTTGATCAGGATGTTGTGCGGGCCGTACTCGTAGGCGGCCTGCTTGGTGAGGCCCACGACGCCGCCCTTGGCCGCCGAATACGACGCCAGGTTGGGCAGACCCCGAAGCGCGGCCATCGATGAGATGTTGACGATGCGGCCACCACCGTTCTCGATCATGCCGGGGATGACCGCTCGCATGCCGAGCCACACGCCCTTGAGGTCGGTGCCGACGACGACGTCCCATGCTTCCTCGGTGAGGCCGACGACGGTGTCCTCGCTGATCATGTTGACCACGCCGGCCACATTGGCCAGGAAGTCGATCGAGCCCTGTGAGGCGGTGATCTGCTCCACCGTGGCCGCCCAGTCGTCGGCGACGCGGACATCGAGGCGGACCGCCTCCGCGGAACCGCCGGCCTCGGCGATCTCTTTGAGGGTGACCTCGCAGTCCTGGATGTCGGCGGCGACCACATGGGCGCCGTCTGCGGCGAGTCGGATGGCCGTGGCCTGACCGATACCCTGTGCGGCGCCGGTGACGATGGCAGTTTTTCCGTTGAGAGACATACGTGTTCGCTTTCTGTTTCGGAGGAGGGGACGAGAAGGGTGCGTTCAGGGCTGTTCGGCGAGCAATTCGGCGAAGCGACGCCGGGCGGCCTCGCGCCGGGTGGGGATGTGCTCGGTCGGCCGGTCGTCGGCCGGTCGTGTGTATCCCTTGAGGTACTGGCGGGCGACGCTGTCGCGGTGCACCTCGTCGGGGCCGTCGTAGAGACGGCCGGCGCGTGCCGCGCGGTACATGGACTCCAGCGGCAGGTCCGCGCTGTAGCCGAGTGAGCCGTGGACCTGGAGCGCGCGGTCGATGACGTCGTGCAGGATCTTGGCGCCGAAGAACTTGATGAGCGCGATGTCCTTGCGGGCGGCGGCCGTGCCCTCCTCGTCGATGCGCCACGCGGCATGCAGCGTCATCAGACGGAGGGCCTGGATCTCGGCCGCGGAGTCGGCGATGAAGTTGCGGACCGTCTGCTTGTCGGCGAGGACCGATCCGTGGGCGTACCGGTAGGTGGCGCGTTCGCACATCATGTCGAATGCGCGACTCGCCTGACCGATCCAGCGCATGCAATGGTGAATCCGGCCGGGGCCCAGTCGTTTCTGGGCGATGAGGAAGCCGTCGCCCCGATTGCCGAGCAGTGCCGTGTCGTCGACCCGGACGTCACGCAGCACCACCTCGCAGTGCGAACCGTAGGTGTGCGGGCGCGGCCGGGGATTCTCGACCGAACCGATGTCGCGGACCACGTCGAGACCCGGTGCGTCGATCGGGATGATGAACTGCGAGGGGCGACGGTGGCGTTCGGCGTCGGGATCGGTGACGGCGACGACGATCATGAAGTCGGCGGTGGCTGCATTGCTGATGAACCACTTGTGGCCGTTGAGAACCCACTCGTCGCCGTCGCGGACCGCGGTGGTGGTGAGGTTGGTCGGATCGGCGCCGGCGTTGTCGGGTTCGGTCAGCGCGAACGAGGAATAGTACTCGCCGGCGAGCAGCGGCTCGAGCCACCGCTTCTTCTGCTCCTCGGTGCCGACCGCGGCGAGAATCTCGCAGTTGCCGGAATCCGGTGCCTGGCAGCCGAACACGAGCGGTCCGTACGGTGTGGAACCCAGGATCTCCTGCATCAGGCCCAGCTTCACCTGGCCGTATCCCTGTCCGCCGAGTTCCGGGTCGAGGTGTGCGGCCCACAGGTCGTTCGCCTTGACCTCTTCCTGTAGCGGGGCGATCGCCTTGCGCAGTTGATCCCAGTCGAGATCGAGGGTCTCGAGCGGGAAGACCTCGGTACGGACGAAATCCTTCATCCAGTCGAGCTTCTTCTGGAATTCGGGTTCCGTGGAGAAATCCCAGGCCATGGTGGTGTGCTCCGTTTCTGTGGGGGATCGTTGACGAGTACGGGTGGGGTGGGGAAGCGCCGGCGATGTGCGACGGGTCAGGCGCCGGCGGTGATCCCGCGTGCGCGGACGAACAGACCGTCGGCGTAGCGGTGCAGCCGTTCACCGACGTCGCGGGGCGCCTTGCCGTCACATGACCGGGCGTAGGTGCCCTCGAGGATGATGCCGAGTTTGAAGCTCGCGAGAACGGTGTACCAGTCCAGTGCGTCGAGATCCCGGTCGGAACGCTCCGCGTAGCGGGCGACGATCGCGGACCGGCTCGGCAGGTTGCCGGCGCGTCCGAGTGCGCTCTCGTAGAGATCGGGCTGCCGCGGGTCGTCGGGCCAGATCGCCAGCAGCACACCGAGATCGAGCAGCGGATCGCCGACGGTTGCCATCTCCCAGTCGACGATGGCCGCGACCCGGGGAGCGCGGTGATCATAGAGGACGTTCGCCACGTGGTAGTCGCCGTGCAACAGTCCGGGCCGGAAGTGGCCGGGACGGTTGTCCTCGAGCCAACCGGCGATGCGATCCAGATCGGGGAATGTTCCGCCCCGATATCCCGGTGTGGCGGCGTACCGCTCGTGTTCGGCGAGCCACCGGGGCACCTGCCGTTCGAGGAAGCCGTCCGGTTTGCCGAAGTCGTCGAGGCCGATGACGGAGTGGTCGACCGCCGCCAGTCCGGCGAGTGCGTCGACGAGGGCGTAACCCATCGCCTCGCGTCCTTCCGCTGTCGCGGCGTACGGGGCCGGCAGCGCATCGGCGGCGTTGAACCCGTGCACCGGCTCCATCAGGAAGAAGGTCGCGCCGAGGACGTCGGGATCGGTGGTGCCGGCGACGAAGCGCGGGTGCGCGACCTCGGTCGAACTCAGGGCCGACAGCAGGGTCATCTCGCGGGCGATCGCGGCGTTCGACTGCGGGCGCAGGTGCCGGGGCCCGCGCCGCAGGACGTACTCACGTCCGCCGCGGCTGACGATGACCATGATGTTCTGGGTACCGCCGTGCAGCGGCCGGAGCTCGGTGGTGTCACCGGTGGGGAGGCCCTGCTCGTCCATCCACGCCGTCAGCGCTGCGATGTCCACCGGGATGGGGTCGGCGGGAGCAGGACGGTCGGGGATCGTGCTGTGGGCCATGAGACGAACCTATGGCGTGTCCGCCTCGCGGAGAACCGTCGTCGTGCTGATCTGTTGGAGGAATCTCCAACCGGCATCGACGCAGTTCACTGACCTGCGAGATCCAGGACCTGGAAGGCCATCTTCGCCGACAGCAGGCAGTCCAGCGACGTCGGATCGCGACGGGCGATCTCCTTGATCCGGCCAAGGCGGTACCGGATGGTGTTCTCGTGGACGTCCAGCGCCGACGCGGTCGCCTGCACCTTGCCGTCGGCGGCCACGAAGGCGCGCCAGGTGGCGAGGAGGGTGCCGTCGTCGTGCTGTCGTACCGGCGCGACGAAGGAGTGCGCGAAGTGCAGGGCCTCCTTGACGTGGCCGCTGGACACGATCACCCGGAACAAGCCGAGCTCGTCGAGCGTCATCACCCGCTCGTCCCAACCGAAAGACTTTGCCACCGAGCCCATCTCGCGCAGGTCGCGATGAGCGTGCGGATAGTCGACCGGCGTGCGACAGATCCCGGAGATCAGGGTCGCCCCGAGCGAGAGGTCACCGGAGAGTCGATCGCGGATCGTCGACACGTGGTCGCGGACGTGCCCGACCTCGTCGAGGTCGTCGGACTCCAGGCGGACCATCACGATGACCGCCCCGGGCAGCCGGACGGCCGGTGGCGGGGAGATCGACATCACCGACGCGAAGGTGCGCGTGACCAGGGACTGAATCGCCGACGCCGTCAGGCTGTCGGTCGCGTCGTCGACGGCGAAGCGAACGAGGACATGGGGATTGGTCAGGTCGATGCCGAACTGCGGGCCTCGTCGGACCAGGTGCTCCTTGTCGCGGCTGTTGCGCAGTAGATCGGAGAGGTAATCGTCGCGCGCCTGACCCTCGGTCTCGATCTGCCGACGCTCGGAGAGCATCTGGAGCGCCAGGACGGTGGCGCCGCGTTCGGCGATGTTGGCGTCGAGGGCCTCCAGGCTGCGGCCCACCTCGACGATGCCGAGGAAGCCGGTCTGCTTGCCCTCGATCACCATGCGGCACATGAGATGCCGACGACCGAGGCCGACGGCCAGCTGCGCGGGCACGATGGCCGACGGCGTGCTCACCGACAGTTCGGCGAGCGCCTGACGCACCGAGGCGGTGGCCCGCACCTTCTCGCTCATCACCGGGGGAGCGGTGAGCTTCAGCGCGTCCGGCGCGGACCAGGCGAGCACGTCGAACGAGTTGTTGTAGAGGACCACAGGCTTGGCTGACAGCTCCGACAGAAAGGTGAGCGGGACGCCGAGCATCGCGCGGACATCCCAGTGCGTCATCGTTCGGCGGTGGGGACGCGGGTCGTTGAGCGCGTCGGCGATGACGACGGGCGCGCGCGTGTTGATGACCTCCTGGCTGAAGAGGTCGCCGTCGAAACCGGAGACCTGCCTCTTCACGGCCTCGGTGATGTCGCCGGCCTCCTGGCAGAAGCCCGCGGCGCCGCGGTAGCTGCCGTTGGCGTGCCGCAGGTACACCGAGCACCGGGTGACGCCGAGAAGTGCGCAGAGCTTCTGGCCGACCAGGCTGAGGAGATCTTCCAGCTTCGTGTCGGTGATCGCTTCGGTCGTGATCTCGGCGAAGGCCGCGATGACCTCGCGCTCGCGGCCGGTGGCATGTGCCGATCCGGCGTCGACCCCGTGCTCCACCATGGACGTCATCCGCGCGACCTCCTCACCGACTGCTCATGATGAACCTCACAGTAGCAATGAGTGGTGAGGCGGATCATGCACCCGTCGTCCCGGTCGGCGCCTCGGCGACGGCCTCGGTGGGCAGCACGTGGCCCATCCGCTCCCTCTTCGTGCGCAGATACCGGACGTTGTGCGGGGTCGACACGGTCGGCAGTCCGACGCGTCCGACGATCTCGAGGTCGTGCCCTCCGAGTCCGCCGTACTTCGCCGGGTTGTTGGTGATCAGGCGGACGCGGCGGATGCCCAGGTCCTTCAGGATCGCGGCGCCGGTGCCGTAGGTGCGCGAGTCCACCGGGAGTCCGAGAGCGGTGTTGGCGTCGACGGTGTCGAGCCCCTGTTCCTGGAGTGCATAAGCGCGGATCTTGTGGCCCAACCCGATGCCGCGACCCTCGTGTCCGCGCAGGTAGACGACTGCTCCGCAGCCCTCTTCCGCGATGGCTGACAGAGCTTGTTCGAGTTGTGCACCGCAGTCGCAGCGCAACGAGCCGACGATGTCGCCGGTCAGGCATTCGCTGTGTACGCGGACCAGCGCGCCCTCGGCGGTGGCACCGGCTGCGGCCACGTCGCCCATGACGAGAGCGAGATGTTCGGTGCCGTCGATGTCCGAGCGGTAGGCGACCGCGCGGAAGTCGCCGAAGAGGGTCGGCATCGCCGCGGTGGCCATCTGGTGGACGAACGAACCGGCGGCGGTCCGGTGGGCCACGAGGTCGGCGATGCGCAGCACGGGCAGTCCGTGACGTTCGGCGAACTCGAGCAGGTCGTCGCCGCGTCGCATCGTCCCGTCGTCGGCGATGATCTCGCCGATGACCCCGACCTCGCCGGCGCCGGACATGGTCACCAGATCGACGGCGGCCTCGGTGTGTCCGGCGCGGGTGAGGACCCCGCCGTCGCGCGCCTGCAGCGGGAAGACGTGCCCGGGACGGCGCAGATCGCCGGCCAGGGTGTCGTCGGAGGCGAGCGCCCGGACCGTGAGCGCGCGGTCGTGTGCCGAGACCCCGGTGCCGGCATCCCGGTGGTCGACGGTGACGGTGAAGGCGGTGCCGTGCGCGTCCCGGTTGTCCTCGACCATCTGCGGTAGCTCGAGCCGGCGGGCGCGGTCGGCGGTCATGGGCGCACAGATGATGCCGGTGGTGTGCCGGATCAGGAACGCCATCTGTTCCTCGGTGACGGAAGCCGCCGAACAGATCAGATCGCCTTCGTTCTCCCGGTCGTCGTCGTCGACCACGACCACGAAACCGCCGGCGGCGACCGCCGCTACGGCACGGGCGACCGCCTGGGTGGACGCCTCGGTCGCGATGGGGGTCGGGGTGCTGGGGATCGTGTTCACGAGGCGACCTCGAATGCTCGGTGGGTGCCGAACACCCGGTCGTGGTAGGTGAGAGGTGCTACGGGGGCGACGCCGGTTGCGGCGATGTTGCCCAGTGCGACAACATGATCGCCGCCGTCCACCAGGGATTCGGTCGTGCAGGCCAGCCAGCCGGAGGTGCCGTCGAGGCGGGGGAGTGCAGACGACTCCGACCAGACGATCCCGTCGAACTTGTCGGCGCCCTTGCGGGCGAACCGCATCGCGACGTCGGCCTGGTCGTGGGCCAGCACGTTGACGCCGAATCGACCGGTGCGACGGATGATCGCGAGGAGGTCGGAGCCGCGATCGAGGGACACCAGGACCATCGGCGGTCCCATCGACAGCGACGTGAATGCGCTGACCGTGGAGCCGTGCGGTCGCTGGTCGTCGAACGCGGTGATGACCGCTACGGGCGTGCAGACCCGGGCCATCACCTCGCGGAACTCGAGGGCCACCTGGTCGATGACGGTTTCGCTCATCGATCCTCCTGGAGATGCGTGAGAGGGTTGGAGTCGCTGCGACGCCGGAGAGTGCCGGCGCCGCAGCGACGTTCGGATGGCGTCAGACCCCGGCGGGCGTCTTGGCCTTCATCTTGTGGACCGCGGGGACGACCTTCTCGCCGAAGAGCTTCAGGCTCTGCTCGGCGGCGTCGAAGGGGAGACCGCCGAAGGCGAAGGCCGCGTTGGGCAGGAAGTCGCCGATGAGCTCGTGGCGGTAGGCGTACTTCTCGATGCACTGCTCAGGTGTGCCGTAGATGTTCGCCTCGACGTAGGCGTCGGCAGCGGCCTCCATGCCTGGCCTCGCGGATCATGTCCGCGCCCGCCTGGTAGGTCTCGTAGCCCTTGGTCTCACGCCAGTGCTTGCCGGCGAAGTCGTAGTGCTTGATGACCGACAGGAAGTACCGGTTGACGTGCTCGTAGGCCAGGCGACGGGCCTCCTCCTCGTCCTCGTGACAGATGACGAAGTCCTGGATGACCGGCGGGCCGGGCTCGGTGCCCTGGGCATCGCGGAACATCTGCTTCCAGCCGTTGATGGCCTCGGCATGCTGCTCGAACGGGAACTGCATGAAGGTCATCATCTGGACACCGAGGTCGGCGACCACCGGCACCGAGTCGGGTGACATCGCGGCGGCGAAAAGCCTTCCGTCCCAAGAGGTGTTCGGATTGGGGGCGGGACGCAGCGCGATCTCCTTCTGCGGATACATCGGGCCGTCGCCGGAGACGACGCCGGTGCGCAGTCCGCGCAGCACCATCTCGGCGGCCTCGTTGAAGCGGGGGCGCGCCTCGTCCATTCGGGATTCCGAAAGCCTCGTACTCCAGCTTCGCCAGACCGCGTCCCATGCCGAGAAGCACACGCCCGCCGGACATCTGGTCCAGCATGATGGCCTTCTCCACGACGCGGAGCGGATCGTTCCACGGCAGGATCGTGGCGCCGATGCCGAGCTTGACCTTCGAGGTCCGGCCGGCGAGGTAGGACAGGATCGCGAAGTTGTCCGGGCACATCGAGTAGTCGTCGAAGTGGTGCTCCGCCGACCAGACCGAGTCGAAACCGGCCTTCTCGGCCAGTACGCCGAGCTCGAGGTCGCGCAGGAAGACCTCTTCGTCGCTCACGTTCTCGTGGTAGTTCTGGAAGACGAGAAGTACGCCGACATCCATTGCATTGACTCCTTGATCACAGGGGTTGGGGTACTGGGTATCTCGAAAGATCGGGTCTTTCGAGGGGAATGGCCGCCGGCGGCGGGATGAGGGTCGGGGACCGCCGGCGACCGGGGCTCAGCCGAGGAAGACCGCGCGGGTGTGCTCGGTGTCGAGGAATTCCTTGACCTCGTGGATCTTTCCTTCGCGGACCACGAAGACGAAGTGGTAGAGGTTGTTGTAGACCTTGCCGTTGTTCATCTCCGAGTACGACTCGGTCTCGACCGCGACGCGTTCTCCCTCGGCGGTGAAGGCGAGCGGGGTGAGGGCGATGGCACCGGTCTTGGTGGTGGAGGAGAGGCCGGCCAGCATTTCGCCGAATGCCTCTTTGTCCTTGGTCCCGGAGATGCCTTCGATCTCTCCGCCCACCCACCAGGTGGCCGTCGGCGCCAGGTAGGACAGGATGGCGTCCACGTCGCCGCGGGAGAACACCTCCATGAATTCCGCGACCAGAGCCTTGTTCTGCTGCTCCGTGCTGACGCTTGCCGTACTGGTTGACACCGATTGGCCTCCTTCTGACCGCCCCCCCGGGGGGGAAGGCGAGAAACTGTGTGCAACAACGACGTTATGGGTCGATGTGGCGTGAGTCACCCTTGCGTTTCGCGTCTCTTGTGGGTTGTCACAACCGGTGCGGGGTGTCGCGAGCCCACGTCACCGGCCACCGCCGCTGAAGGTGTTCATCAGTCCGCCGTCGACGGGCACGATGGCGCCGTACATGTAGGTGGACAACGCGACATCGACGATGACCTGCGCGATCTCCTCCGGCCGGCCGGTACGTCCGGCCGGGATGGACGAGACGACACGCGCCCGCGCCCGGTCGCTGAGTCCCGAGGTCATGTCGGTATCCACAAAACCGGGGATGACCAGGTTCACCCGGATGTCGCGTGGGGCGAGTTCCGCGGCCAGGACCTGGGTCAGACCGCTGAGACCGGCCTTGGCCGAGCCATACGCGACGTCGCCCGGGAATCCCCGGAAACCGACCACCGCACCGACATTCACGATCGACGAGCCCGGTTCGAGGATCGGGACCGTGGCCTTGCACATCTCGAAGGCGCCGGTGAGGTTGGTGGTCAGCACAAGGTCCCAGTCCTCGCGACTCAGATCGTCGACGCGTCCACCGCGGTGCACGCCGGCGACGTTGATCAGGCCGTGGGCACTGCCGTACTCCTCCTTGACCGTGGCCAGCGCGCCGGCCACCGAAGAGGAATCGGTGATGTCGGTCTTCAGTTCCAGGACCTGAGCCGGTCTGGTGAACGGCGTGGTGGACACGCCACGGGCCAGGGACACGACCGAATCGCCTCGGGCTGTGAGGTTCTCGACGACCGCCCGGCCGATGCCGCGCGATCCGCCGGTGACGATCCAGACCCGGGGTCGGGTGTTCATGACTTCAGGAAGCCGGTCAGTTCGGCGAGGTAGCGGTCCCGGTCCTCGAGGAACGGGGCGTGACCGCAGGCGTCGAACGGGACGAGACGAGCGCGCGAGTTGAGTTCGAGGACGGCCTCGGCCCCGGCGAAGGGGACGAAGGCGTCGTCGCGGCCGTGCGGGAGCAGGATCGGGATGTCGAGCCCGCCGAGTTCCTTGCGCAGGTCGGTCCGGGCGAGGTCGCGCAGTGAGTCGTCGCCGACGGGTCCCATCTCCATGAACATCCCCCAGATCCAGTCCAGGACATCGGAACTCGGGGGAGTTGCGCACACCGCCGCGGCCACCCCGCGGAAGGTGTCGGCGCGGTTGGCGGCGGCGCCGGTGAGCACACCCTCGACGTCGTCGGTGGAGCCGCCGGGCCAGTCGTCGGTCGCGGTGTAGCGCGGCGACGCACCACCGGTCAGGACCAGGCCGCCGGCACGCGAGCCGAGTGCGGCGGCGGCAGCGGTGGCGACCGCTCCGCCCAGGGACCAGCCGTTGATGACCGGGGACGACAGGCCGAGGTGTTCGACCACCTTGACCACGTCGTCGGCGAGCGCCGCGATCGTCGCATCCTCGAAGTCCTTGTCGGAGCGGCCACAGGCGCGCAGATCGACGAGGACGACCTCGTGGCCCGCGGCCTTGAGCGCGGGAGCGGTCGTGTCCCAGCAGCGGGTGTTGGCGCCCCACCCGTGGATCAGCACGATGGGACGCTCGTCCCCGCGGTGGTGCTCGAAGTAGATCCGGCGATCGTTCTCAACCGCGAGATAGCTCATGGACTTCTCCTTCTTCGTCGAACTCGATTTCGAAAAACTTGTCGGCCTGGGTGGCGGGTTCCTCGTTCCGCGGGGCGCGGGGGACCAGCGGCGGGGCGTCGGCGAAATGCGGCATGACCTGGTCGGCGAGCAGTTCCATCGACCGCACGACGTCCTCGTGTGCCATGCCGCCGAACCGCATCCAGCAGATGAGATGGTCGAGACCCGTTTCCTCGCGGAGGATCTCGATGTCGCGGATGAGCCCGTCGGGGTCGCCGACGTAGCAGACCCCGCCCTCACGCAGGCCGGTCAGTGACATCGCACCCTCCGCGGCGGCCTCTGCCAGCGCGGCGTATCGCTCGTAGCCCGCGGGTGTCGCAACGCCCTGAGGAACGGCGGACATGACGTTGTCGAAGTACCACTCGAGGCTCGGTCGTGCCCGTCGGACGGCCAGTGCGTCGTCCTCGGCGAGATGGATCTGCCAGTTCATCGGGAAGTCGAGGGACAGCGGATCGCGACCCCGATGCATCAGCGTGCGTTTGGCGCCGACGACGAACCCGTTGAGTTCGGGCAGTGTCATCAGGGTCGGCGTGACGAGCATGTTGTGGCCGTGATCGGCGACCAGGTCGAAGGTCTCGGGACTGATCGACGCCACGTAGATCGGGGGTGTCGGTCGCTGCAGTGGCGTCGGTCGGCAGTCGACGCCGTCGATGTGGAAGTGCTTGCCGTGGAACGTGTACGGCTCACCGATGGCCTTGGTCCACAGACCCGTGACGATCTGGAACGCCTCGTCGAAGACCTCGCGGCTGACGTCCTGCTTGTCGGCCACGCCCATCGCACGGAACTCGTGGGGCTGGTAGCCGCGTCCGACACCGAAGTCGAGCCGGCCACCGGAGATCACGTCGACCATCGCGAAGTCCTCGGCGATCCGGACCGGCCACGCGAGGGTCAGGTTGCTGACCGCGATCCCGATGCGCATCCGGGAGGTGCGGGACGCGATGGCGGCCGCCGCGACCTGCGGTGACGGCATCGACCCGTAGGCGCTGCCGTGGTGTTCGGCGAGCCAGACCCCCTCGAATCCGAGACGTTCGGCGATCTCGACCTGCGAGAGCATCTCCTCGTAGGCCCGCCGAAAGTCCCGGTCCGGACTCTCCAACACGTAGAACAGGCTGAACTTCACAAGGTCGACGTTAGGAATCGCCGTGCGTCACCGGAACCGGAGAATCCGCGGCGGTTGTGGGTTCCCACAAGTCGGGTGTGCCGGCGGCCCGCTCACGGAGAGTCCGTTTGTCGAGTTTTCCCACGCTGGTTCGCGGGAGATGGTCGACGATCACGATGTTCTCGGGCATCCACCAGCGCGGCACACGCTCGGCGAGCTCCGCCGCGACCTCGTCGACATCGAGGCCGTCGTCGCCGACGATGTAGGCGACCGGGCGCTCCTGCCAGCGCGGATGCGGTACGGAGACCACCGCCGCCGCGTGGACGGCCGGATGCTCGACGAGCGCCTCCTCGAGGGCCACGGAGCTGATCCACTCGCCGCCGCTCTTGATGAGGTCCTTGCTGCGGTCGACGATGGTGAGATAGCCGTGTTCGTCGATGACCCCGATGTCGCCCGTGCGCAACCAGCCGTCGTCGAACCTGTCCGGATGGTCGGCCCGGTAATAGCGGGTGGCGACCCACGGCCCGCGGATCAGGACCTCGCCACGGCTGATCCCGTCGTGGGGCATGACCCGACCGTCCTCGTCGACGAGTCGAGCGAGATCGCCGCGATCGCGGAATCGGCACCAGAGGGGTCGGCGTCGGCGTCGATCGGCACGACCGGCATGTCCGGGCGTTGCGCGCGAGCGGTGGTGAGCAGGTGTTCCAGCGTCGGGTCGGCGAAGATCATCGCATCGTCGGCGTGATCGACGATGTAGGCGATCTCGTCGGGGGCGAGTCGGACGTTGATCGTGTGCAGCACCGCGCCGGCGAGCGGCACCGCGAGATACAGCTCCAGGTGCCGACGGTGGTTCCAGGCCAGTGTGCCGACCCGGTCACCCGGACGTATGCCGCTCGCGATGAGGGCCGACGCGAGCCGCAGGACCCGGTCGGCATAGTCGCGATAGGTGTACCGGAAGACCTCGGCGCCGTCGACGTGATCGATGATCTCCTTGTCGCCGAACATGTCTCGCGCCCGGAACAGGAAGTCGGTGATCAGGAGGGGGTGCGCCGACGGCGGCGTGGGGGGTGCGGAGGATGGGCCCTGGTTCATGCAGGGACCTCCACCGACGATCGCGCGGCCAGTCGGGCTCTGACCCCGGGTACGACCGTGCCGGCGAGGAGCTCGATGCGGGCGCTGCCGCTGTCGATGGACTCGCCGGGCAGCTGTGCCCAGAAGTGCACGTCCTCGATCTGCGGGGTTGTGGTGAGTTCGTCGACGGCGGTGGCCGGGTCCCACAGGGTGAACGAGCCGGCCTCGACGAGCTGATCGGGTTCGGTGAACTGCGGGATGGGACCGAACGCGCCCATCTCGATGTACTTGTTGATCTGGTAGAGCGCGTGGGCGCCGATGCGCGACCATTCCCGCTCGGGATCGTCGGCGATGATGGTCCACTGCCCGGCAAAGATCCGGCCGTCGTCACGGGACCGGCCGAGTCTTTCGAGCGCGTCCAGGTAGGACGCGTGGTGTGCGTTCTGGGTGCCGAGGAAACCGTCACCGATGCGTGCGGCTCGTTCGATCGCCGGATCGGCCATCGCGCCGACCAGGAGGTCGGGGGTCGTCTCCGGCGTGGGCGTGACGGGCAGCGCGGGTTTGCGCAGGCGCTTGCCGTCGAATGGTTCGGCCGACCCGGACCAGCAACGACGCACGATCTCCACGCCTTCCTCGAGCAGACTCGGCCGGTTGATCAGCCGCCGTCCGAAAGCCTCGAACTCCGGCTCCCAATATCCCTGCCCGACACCGAGCGAGAAACGTCCGCCGGTCAGCAGGGACAGCGTGGCGGAGTCCTCGGCGAGCCGGATCGGGTTGTGCAGTGGCGACACGACGAGGTTGGTGCCGATCCTCATCGTCGTCGTCCGGTCGCCGATGGCGGAGGCGAGGAGGAACGGCGAGGGTGTGTAGCCGTCTTCCATGAAGTGGTGCTCGGTCAGCCAGACGGAGTCGATCCCGATCGACTCCGCCCAGACGATCTGATCGAGCGTCGCTCGATAGAAGTCGCCGAAACCGCGCGAGTTCCCGGGCGGGTTGCGGAAGTCGTACCAGAGCCCGAAGCTGACGTCCGACGTACTCATTGCATGGTCCTTTCGCCGACGGTGTGGTCGGTGTCACTCTGGGCGATGGATGTGACGACCGGAAGGGCCCATCGGCGGGGTCATTGTCGGAAATCCCAAGGTCCGCGGATGCCGGCCCGGGAGATGGAACCGGCAGCGTCCCGTGAGCGTCCAACAGATGACGTGTTCCGGGCGGAGACGGCGAGCGCGCGGGATGGGTACCATCAGGCATCGTCAGGGGGGTGGGCATGGACAGCGCGGGGTCGAACCGGATCGCCATGGACGTCGAGCAGGTGTCCGCGGTCGCGGGCTATTACCGGCGTTCGTCCCTGGTTCTGAACGCGGTGGCCGACGACCTGGCCGCGCACGACTTCGGCCGGTGGGCGCGCACCGATGCGGACCCCGGCCCGGCGTCGTCGCTGGGTCCGTCCGCCGCGACCTACGCCGAGATGAGTGCCACGCTCTCCGTCCGACTCCGAACGCAATCACGGGCTGCGGCCGTTCTCGCCGACACCCTGCGGAACTCCGCGATCATCATGGCCGCGGGCGACGCGCACGCCGCGGACGAGATCACCCGTGCGACACCGGGGTCGGGGGCGACGACGGGATGAGGCGGGGTGCGGATTCGCTGGCCACGCTGCGGAAGGACGCGCAGGACGGTACCGGGGCGCTGACCCAGTTGCTGGCGGTCGGACGGCTGATGGGTGTACCGGTTCCCGACGACGTGACGATCCGTGCGGGGCTCCGTGCGGTGGACGACTTCGACATCGCGGCGCTCGCGGCGGACAGCCGGGTGCTGGTCTCCGCTCATCGAGCCGTGTCCGATCAGCTGCATCACCTGCCCGAGCAGCGGGTCCGGCTCGACGACGGCTGGCACGGCGAGTCCGCGTCGTTCGTGATCGAGACCGTCGTCGACCATCAGCGGCGCGCGGAATCCGACCTCTATCTGCTGCACACGATCACCGACGCCACCTCTGCGGCCGCATCGGGGATCGACCGTCTGTTGCGCTCCTTCTATCTGGCCCTCGCGCGTCTGTCGGCACCGAATGCCGCGGGAACCCCACCGGCCGAGCTCCCACAGGCCGTGCTCTCCGGACGTGTCCCGCTCGATGTCGCGGTCGAGGACATCCGGTCGCGCGTGGCACTGTTCACCACCTCCGTCGACGCGACACTGCGCGGGATCGCCGGAATCCTCGACATCCTGAACCGGTCCCTCGACGGGATCGACGACGATCCCTATCCCGTCGAACCCGAGCCCGTCGAACCCGAGACCCGGCCCGTCGCGCGTGCTGCCGAGCCGGTCCGGCCCCAAGCAACTCCGACCGAGCCGCCCCTCCCGCCGACCGAGACGGTGCTACCTGTGCGCGAGTCCGACGAAGGGGACATCCCGTTCCGGTTGAGCGGCTCGTCGGCCGCGGAACCCGAAGTCGCGCAGAAGATTCGTGGGGCCGAACCGGCTGCTTTCGAGAGCAGGCCGGCGGCCGGTCCCGGACCGCAGACGCCGACACCGACCCACATCGTCGCCGACACCCGCAGCGGCCGCACATCTCCGGCCGTCGGCGGGGCGTCGAGCTCACCCGAGCGATCGACCGGAGATCTGGCCCTGGCGGGTGACCAGTGAGTCTCGCCGATCAGATCGAAGCGCTGGCGCGCTCTGCCACCGCCGAGGTCGCCGATGCCTCACACCGCTTCTCCGCGGCACAGCGCGATCTCGAGATCGCGATGACCGACCACCGGCGCACCGCCGAGCAGTCGGCGGCGCAACGGCTTCGTGCCGAACTGGAGCGCGAGGCCAACGCCGCCGACGCATTGCCCGGCATCATGCTGCCCGCCGACATGGCCGACGCCAGTCCGCATCTGCCGCCGCCGAACGCATAGGCTGTCAGCTGTGCCAGGCAAGAAGCGTCCGAAACCATCGCAGTCGCCCGCGAAGCTGATGACCGCGCTCGGCCGTCGGGGCCCGAATCGCGTTCTCCACGGCGATCTCGGGATCGTCGGTACCCGCGGCGAGGTGTTCACCCCTGCGAGCGGGGAACGACTGCCCGCCATCGCCTTCGGGCACGGCTGGCTGTCCTCGCCGAGCCGCTACCGCGACCTGTGCCAGCACTTGGCGTCGTGGGGCATCGTGGTGGCGGTCCCAGCCGGTCAGCGGGGGGTACTGGTGTCCGACGACGCGATGGCCGCGGAGCTGCGTTCGGCGTTGTCGATCGTGACCCGGGTCCGGCTGGGCTTCGGCGAGATCACCGTCGACCCGGCGAAGGTGGGCTTCGCCGGTCACGGTTTCGGGGCGTCCGCCGCCGTCATCGCTGCGTCGGAGGGCATCCTGCACGGCCAGCGGCAGCCCGACGTCCGGGGTGTGGTCGCGCTCTTCCCGGCGCCGACCACCGCCGGGCTCCTGCCCGCGGCACGTCGAGTGACCGCGCCGGGGCTCATCGTCTCCTCGATCGGCGAACTCGACACCATCGACGGCAACGCGCTACCGCTCGCGCAGGCGTATGGCGCCGACCACACATCAGACGACGAGCGCCGTGTGGTGCTGCGCACGCCGCCCGGAGCGACGTCGCGGGGCCTCGTCGAACATCGCACGATCGGCGCGCTGTGGGGGAGCAACGGGGCCGACAAGAAGACGCACGGCGCCGCGCGTGCGCTGACCACCGGATTTCTGCTCCACACGCTTACCCAGGACCCCGAGTACCAGGCGTTCTCCGATCCCGGCACCGTCCTCGGCAAAGTCCCGGCCGTTGACCTCGACGATCCGCCGGAGGTGCAGGACCGAATCGCCAAACTGCTCGGCGCCAAGGAACGCAGGCGTCGTCGCGCAGCGTCTCCGGTGCCCGCCGCGGCCCCGAACGTCGTGGTCCCCAAGACCCTGGAGTGACGCCCCCGCGCGCGAGCGCATCGTCCGCACCGCGCGCAGGTACGCTGACTAGCTATGTGTGGAATCGTCGGATACGTGGGGCGCCGCGATGCCCTGGACATCGTCGTCGAGGCATTGCGACGGATGGAGTACCGCGGGTACGACTCGGCGGGTGTCGCCATTCTCGACGGCGCCGGTAACACCGCGATCCAGAAGAAGGCGCTCCGCATGGAGAACCTGGAGAAGCAGATCGCGACCGTCGGCCGGGAGTCGCTGTCGGGGACCACGGGCATGGGGCACACCCGGTGGGCCACGCACGGCAAGCCGACCGACCGCAATGCGCATCCGCACGCGAGTGACGACGGCAAGATCGCGGTCGTCCACAACGGCATCATCGAGAACTACGCCGAGCTGCGGGCCGAGCTGGAAGAAGACGGCGTCGAGTTCGGCTCGGAAACCGACACCGAGACCGCCGTCCACCTGGTCTCCAAGTACTACGCCCTCGGCCCGACCGCCGGCGACTTCGTGGCCAGCGCCTATGCCGCGCTGCGCCGGCTCGAAGGTGCGTTCACCCTCGTGTTCACCCACGCCGACCATCCCGACACCATCGTGGCGGCACGCCGGTCGACCCCGCTCGTGGTGGGTGTCGGGCAGGGCGAGATGTTCGTCGGATCCGACGTGACTGCGTTCATCGAGCACACCCGCGAGGCCGTGGAGCTCGGCCAGGACGAGGTCGTCGTGATCACCGCCGACACCTACACGATCACCGACTTCGACCGGAATGAGCGCGCGGGCAAGCCGTTCCACATCGACTGGGATCTCGCGGCGGCCGAGAAGGGCGGCTACGACTTCTTCATGCTGAAGGAGATCGCCGAGCAGCCGCGCGCGATCGCCGACACCCTGCTCGGACACCTGCAGAACGGGCGCATCGTGCTCGACGAGCAGCGACTGACCGACGACGACCTGCGCGATGTGGACAAGGTCTTCGTCGTCGCCTGCGGTACGGCCTACCACGCCGGACTGCTGGCCAAGTACGCGATCGAGCACTGGACGCGTCTGCCTGTCGAGATCGAGCTGGCGAGCGAGTTCCGCTACCGCGACCCGGTCCTCGACCGGTCGACGCTGGTCGTGGCGATCTCCCAGTCGGGCGAAACCGCCGACACGCTCGAGGCCGTCCGGCACGCAAAGGATCAGAAGGCACGAGTCCTCGCCATCTGCAACACCAACGGTGCGCAGATCCCGCGCGAATCCGACGCGGTGCTGTACACCCACGCCGGTCCGGAGATCGGTGTCGCGTCCACCAAGTGCTTCCTCGCGCAGATCGTCGCGGCCTATCTGGTGGGTCTGGCGCTCGCGCAGGCCCGCGGCACCAAGTACGCCGACGAGGTGGCCCGCGAGTTCGCGGCCATCGAGGCGATGGCCGACTCGGTCGCCGAGGTCCTCGAGACCATGGAGCCGGTGCGCGAGCTCGCGCAGTCGCTGGCCCACCACAACACGGTGCTGTTCATCGGCCGTCACGTCGGCTACCCGGTGGCCCTCGAAGGTGCGCTCAAGCTCAAGGAGCTCGCGTACATGCACGCCGAGGGCTTCGCCGCCGGTGAACTCAAGCACGGGCCCATCGCGCTGATCGAGGACGGTCTGCCCGTCATCACCGTCATGCCGTCCGCGGACGGTCGCGCGGTGCTGCACTCGAAGATGGTCAGCAACATCCGCGAGATCCAGGCCCGCGGTGCGCGCACGATCGTCATCGCCGAATCCGACGACGCCGCCGCCCGCGCGGTCGCCGACGAGTTCATCCCGATCCCGAAGACGCCGACGCTCCTGCAGCCGCTGGTCTCCACGGTGCCGCTGCAGGTGTTCGCCGCCAGCGTCGCCCAGGCGCGCGGTTACGACGTCGACAAACCGCGCAACCTGGCCAAGTCGGTGACCGTCGAGTAGACCGGTCCCGATGTCGACCCGGTACCTGACCGCCGACGAGGTCCGCGACGCCGAGCGGGCGTCGGGGGACCTCCTCGCCAACGGAACGCTGATGCGCCGCGCCGCGCACGGCGTCGCGCAGGCCGTCGTGGGGGAGTTGAACCGGACGGGCGGATGCTACGGGCGGACGGTAGGAGTGGTCGTCGGGGCGGGTGACAACGGCGGCGACGCCCTCTTCGCCGCCGCCGAACTCGCCCGCCGCGGAGCAGCCGCCCATGCGGTGCTGCTGGCACCCGACAAGGCGCACCCGGCCGGGCTACGGGCGTTCCGGTCGGCCGGCGGGCGTGTCGTCGACTCATTGCCGGGGCATCCCGACGTCGTCATCGACGGTGTCGTGGGCATCGGCGGCCGCGGACCGCTGCGACCCGCCGCGGCGGCGGTCTTCGCCGGTCTCGGTGCCGAGACCACGGTCGTGGCAGTCGATCTGCCGTCCGGTGTCGACGCCGACACCGGCGAGGTCCACGACCCGTCGGTCCGCGCCGATCTCACCGTCACCTTCGGCTTCCCCCGGCGCGCACACCTTCTCGCCGCGCCCCGGTGTGGTCGCGTGATCGTCGTCGACATCGGCATCGGTGACCCTACGGAACCGGCTGCGCAGCAACTCATCTCGTACTCCGACGAGGAGATCGACTGGCCGGTGCCGGGACCTGCCGACGACAAGTACACCCAGGGCGTGGTCGGGGTCGTCGCCGGCTCGCACCGCTATCCGGGCGCGGCGATCCTGGCCTCCGGGGCCGCGGTGGCCGCGACCTCGGGCATGACGCGGTATGTCGGATCGGCTCACGCCGAAGTCGTTTCGCACTTCCCCGAGGTGATCGCCGCTCCGGACCTCGCCGACGCCGGCCGCGTCCAGGCATGGGTGGCCGGTCCGGGAATGGGCACCGACGCCGCCGCGACGGCGACGCTGCGTACCGTCCTCGACTCCGATCTGCCGGTTCTCGTCGACGCCGATGCGCTCACCATCGTCTCGACCGATCCCGCACTCGTCGACGGCCGTCGGGCGCCCACGCTCCTGACTCCCCATGCCGGGGAGTTCGCGAGGCTGACCGGGACCGAGGTGGGCGCCGATCGGGTGTCCGCGGTCGCCGACCTCGCCGCCCGGTGGGGTGTCACGGTGCTGCTGAAGGGCCGGATCACGCTGATCGCCGACCCGTCGGGAAGGGTCGTCGGAAACGACGCCGGGGCGTCGTGGGCCGCGACCGCCGGCGCGGGCGACGTGCTGGCCGGGATCGCCGGCTCACTGCTCGCGGCGGGTCGGTCACCACAGGAGGCGGGTGCCGCGGCGGCCCGCGTCCACGCCCACGCCGCCCTGCTGGCGAGTCGGGGAGCCCCGATCGGCGCCTCCGCGCTGCTCGCGGCCCTGCGACCGGCGATCCGCGAGTTCGCCACACGACGAGCAGGAGCGGAGCCGCCGACGCCGTCACGCGCATCATCGTGACGTCCGCCCAACCGTGTCCCCGGTGCGCCCGCATCGGTGTGATTCCTCATAGGCGGCCGGGTGAAACGGCTGGTCACGGCGCTGGGCAGGTCTCCGCGCACAAATCGTTCGCGACGATCTGGGAGAATGGTCGGCGATGACTTCCCCTGCTCTGACCGCGACCGTCGACCTCGGCGCCATCGCGCACAACCTCGACGTGTTGCGGACGACCTCGAATGCTGCCGTGATGGCCGTCGTGAAGGCCGACGCCTACGGTCACGGCGCCGTGCCGGTCGCGCGGACCGCACTGGCCGCGGGCGCCGCCGAGCTGGGCGTCGCGCACATCACCGAGGCCCGCGCCCTGCGTGCCGCCGGGATCGACGCCCCGATCACCGCCTGGTTGCACACCCCGGCCGCGGACTTCGAGGGCGCGGTCACCGACCACATCGAGATCGCCCTGTCCTCGTCCACCCAGCTCGACGCGGTGGTCGAGGCCGCCCGTGCCACCGGAGTCGCGGCGAGTGTCACGGTCAAGGTCGACACCGGACTCAACCGGAGCGGCGTCGCGGCCGACGAGTGGGACGACTTCGCCGTGAAGATCGCGAAGGTGCACGCCGAGGGAGCCGTCACCGTCCGCGCGGTGATGTGTCACCTCGCCCGCGGTGACGAACCCGACCATCCACTCAACAGCGAACAGGCCGCCCGGCTCGACGCCGCAGCCGCCGACCTCGCTCGCCTCGGCGCGGCGCCCGAGATCATCCACATGGCGAATTCACCTGCGGCACTGACTCGTCCGGACCTGGCGCGTGACATGGTCCGGCCCGGGATCGCGCTCTACGGTCGTACCCCGGTCCCCGAGCGCGGCGACTTCGGGCTCATCCCGGCGATGACGCTGTCGGCGCAGATCGCCCTGGTCAAGCGCGTCGCCGCCGGGGAGGGTGTCTCCTACAGCCAGACCTGGATCGCACCGCACGACACCGTCGTCGCGGTGATCCCCGCGGGTTACGCCGACGGGGTCCCGCGCCTGCTGTCGGGACGACTTCGCGTACGGATCGGTGACCGGCTCTTCGGCGGGGTCGGCCGGATCTGCATGGATCAGCTGGTCGTCGACCTCGGACCCGACGCGGCCGGGGTGCGGGAGGGCGACGAGGTCGAACTCTTCGGCACCGGGGCCCGCGGGGGCCTAACCGCCAAGGACTGGGCCGACGCCATCGGCACCATCGACTACGAGATCGTCTCCCAGATCGGCAGCCGCGTGGTCCGGCGCTACGTGAACGCGAGCCCGGCTCGCGGTGACGCGGTGGCCGACGAGTGAGCGGGGTGAGTGTGGTGGACGATTCCGAACGCGTCGGACTGCTGGCCGGGCTGGCCGGTGTCGCGGCACTGGGCGGTATGGCGGCGGTCGGCGCCGCGCGCAACATCGCGCGCAAGAGCGTCGTCGGCAAGTCCGATCCCCACGCCGACATCGACCTCACCAGGTTGTACGACGAGCAGGCGCGGACGGTGACCACCGACGACGGACTCGACCTCGCGGTCCGGACCGTCGACCTCGGTGACGTTCCCGACGGCACACCTCCCGAGCTCACCATCGTCTTCGTACACGGATTCAGCCTGCGGCTGGCGAGCTGGCACTTCCAGCGCGACCAACTCGCGGCGGAGTGGGCCGACCGCAACTACCGTTTCGTCTTCTACGACCACCGCGGACACGGCGAGAGCGATCCCGCGCCGGTGGAGACCTGCACGATCGCCCAGCTCGCCGACGACGCCGCGGCCGTGATCCGTTCCACGGTGACCGCCGGACCCGTTGTCGTGGTGGGCCATTCGATGGGCGGCATGACGGTGATGGGGCTGGCCCGTCGTCATCCGGCCCTGTTCTCGTCGACGGGCCCGGTTGCCGGCGTGGGTCTGGTCGCGACCGCGTCGCGTGGCCTCACCGAGGCGGGACTCGGTGAGGGACTGGGTAATCCGGTGGTCGACGCTTTCCGCCTGAGCGTCCGACGCGCGCCGCGCCTGGTCCAGGCAGGTCGTGGCCTGACCCGCCAAGCCCTCGAACCCGTGCTCGTCGCGGCCAGCTTCGGGCCGGCGTTCTTCAGCCCGGCACTCGGTAGTGCCGTGGAGAAGATGATCCAGAACACGCCGATCGAGACCATCGTGAACTTCCTGCACGCCTTGGAGATCCACGACGAATCGACGGCACTGCCGGTGCTGGCGCAGGTGCCCACGACCGTCGTGTGCGGCGACAAGGACCGGCTGACACCGCTGCCGAACTCGGTGCGCATGTACTCCCAGCTCGGTCCGGATTCCCGTCTCGTGGTGGTCAAGGGGGCCGGCCACATGGTCCAGATGGAGGAACCCCGGATGGTCAGCGACGCGATCGTCGATCTCGTGGACCGCGCCCGGATCGCCCGGCCGGCGCCCCGTCGGCGCTGGTGGAAGAAGCTGGGGAAGGCATGAGCCCAGAGAGATCGCACACCGACGGAATCCACACGACACCGGTCACCGACCGCACCGGAACCCGTGAGCTGCCCGAGGTCGCCGACACCGAGGCGTTCGGCGCCGAACTCGCCACCGTGTTGTCCGCCGGGGACCTCGTGATCCTCGACGGCCCGCTCGGTGCGGGCAAGACGGCCCTGGCTCGCGGAATCGGCGCAGGTCTGGGGGTCGAGGGCCGGGTCACCTCGCCGACCTTCATCATCGCGCGCGAGCACCGACCGGGCCGACCCGGCGGCCCGGCGATGGTCCATGTCGACGCCTACCGGCTCGGCCTGGCCGGCAGCGACGAGGCCGGTGGGCCGGCACGAGGCGGCCTGGACGAACTCGACGCCCTGGACCTGGACACCGAACTGACCGATGCGGTCGTCGTGGTCGAATGGGGTGAGGGTGTGGCCGAGCGGCTGGCACAGCGATACCTGGTGGTGCGGTTGCGTCGCGACGTGGACACCGATGTGCGACACGTGGAATGGGAGTGGGTGACCGATAAATGAGTTCGGCTGAACGGGGTGTCGACGCGGCGCGGACGGTGCTCGCGATCGACACCGCGACCGACTCGGTGGTCACCGGCGTCGTCGAACTGACCGGCCAGACGATCGGCGGCGTGTGCGTGCTCGCCGAACGCGTGGTCACCGACCACCGCCGGCACGCGGAGCTGCTGACCACTCTCATCGCGGAATGCCTTGCCGAATCCGGGATCTCCCGCGACGCCCTCTCCGCGGTGGTTGTCGGATGTGGTCCCGGACCGTTCACCGGCCTGCGGGTGGGTATGGCCACCGGCGCGGCGTTCGCCGACGCACTCGGCATTCCCGCACACGGCGTGTGTTCGCTGGACGCGCTCGCACTCGAGACGACTCCGCCGGCCGGGCGTCCCGACGTCCTCGTCGTCACCGATGCCCGGCGCCGCGAGGTGTACTGGGCGCTGTACCGCGACGGGGCGTGTGTCCGCGGACCTGAGGTGTCCGCGCCGGCGACGGTCGCCGAGGAGCTGGCCCCGGTGTTCACCACCGGCGAGGTCGGTGCGGTGTCCGGGTCGGCGTCGCATCTGGAGCTGGTCGGCTGGACGGAGACGACCCCGCAGGTGACCGTGCCGTCGGCCCGGGGGCTCGTCGCGGCCGCCGCGTCGGCAATCGAGGCCGGCGTGGTGCCGGAACCACTTGTGCCGCTGTATCTCCGACGCCCCGACGCGGTCGAGCAGAAGGCCAGGAAGCTGGGAGCCGCGCGGTGACCGCCCCCGAACTGATCATCGACGCGCTGATCTATGGCGACATCCCGCACTGCGCCGCGCTGGAGAAGCAGATGTTCGCCGAGGACTCGCCCTGGCCGGCCTCGGCGTTCCGGGCCGAACTGAACGCGCCGTACAACACCTACTTCGCGGCGCGGGAACGTGCGGGCGGTGAGGTCATCGGCTACGCCGGGATCTCCACGCTCGGTCAGCCGGATGCCTACGAATGCGAGATCCACACGATCGCAGTCGATCCCGCCCACCGGGGGCGGGGGATCGGCAAGGCGTTGCTGGAGGCGATGCTGACGGTGGCCGACGCCGTCGACGCGCCGGTCTTCCTCGAGGTCCGCACCGACAACGACGTCGCGATCACCCTGTACTCCCGGCACGGCTTCAGCACCGCCGGGTTCCGCCGTAATTACTACCAGCCGTCCGGCGCGGATGCGTACACGATGTTGCGGGCCCCGAGTTCGGGACGGCCGCTCGATCCCGAGGAGGGCCCGGCGTGATCGTCATGGGCATAGAGAGTTCCTGCGACGAGACCGGGGTCGGCATCGTGCGCTGGACGCCGGCCGACGGTGACACACCCGGCCATGCGACGCTGCTCGCGGACGAGGTCGCCTCGAGCGTCGACGAACACGCCCGGTTCGGCGGCGTCGTCCCCGAGATCGCCTCACGCGCGCATCTCGAGGCCATCGTGCCGACGATGCGCCGCGCCCGCGAGGCCGCCGGCATCGACAGGCCCGACGCCATCGCGGTCACCATCGGACCCGGACTGGCCGGTGCGCTGCTCGTCGGCGTCGCGGCCGCCAAGGCGTATGCGCTGGCCTGGGACGTACCGCTGTACGCGATGAATCACCTCGGCGGACATGTCGCGGTGGACACGCTGGAGCACGGACCGATGCCCGAGTGCGTCGCCCTCCTCGTGTCGGGTGGACACACACACCTGCTGCACGTCACCGATCTCGCGGAGCCCATCGTCGAACTCGGCACCACCGTCGACGACGCGGCGGGGGAGGCCTTCGACAAGATCGCCCGACTGCTGGACCTCGGGTTCCCCGGCGGCCCGGCCCTCGACCACGCTGCGCGCGACGGCGATCCGAAGGCCATCGCGTTCCCTCGCGGGATGACCGGGCCGCGCGATGCCCGCCATGATTTCTCCTTCAGCGGTCTCAAGACCGCGGTCGCGCGTTACGTGGAGAAATGTGAGCGCGACGGGGTGGCGGTTCCGGTGGCCGACGTCGCGGCGTCGTTCCAGGAGGCCGTCGCCGACGTCCTCACCATGAAGGCCGTCCGCGCGTGCGGTGATCTGGGTGTCGACACGCTCGTCCTCGGTGGCGGTGCCACCGCGAACTCGCGGATCCGGTCGCTCGCCGAGGAGCGCTGTGCGGCCGCCGGCATCACGCTGCGCGTGCCGAAGCCGAGACTGTGCACCGACAACGGCGTGATGATCGCGACCCTGGGCGCACATGTGATCGCCGGGGGCGCGGCGCCGTCGCCGCTCACGGTGGCTTCCGATCCGGCGATGTCGGTACGGGTCAGTCAGCTCTGAAATCCGCATCGCGGCTCTGGCGCTTCCTGAGCTGCGATCGCGGGGAGCGAAACTCGGGCATTTTGCACCCACCACCCTTGAGTGCTGGCACTCGCACGTATAGAGTGCTAGCTGGCGCTGAACGAAGCCTCGGACACCCGCGACGACGAGGTTTTGTCCCAGGGCCATGAACGTGCAGATTCTTTCTCAGTACGAAAGTTGAGGACTCACATCGTGGCGAGCGTGAACATCAAGCCGCTTGAGGACAAGATCCTGGTGCAGGCCGTCGAGGCCGAGACGACCACCGCCTCGGGCCTGGTCATCCCGGACTCCGCCAAGGAGAAGCCGCAGGAAGGCACCGTCATCGCCGTCGGCGAGGGCCGGGTCACCGAGCAGGGCAACCGCGTCCCCGTGGACGTCAAGGAAGGTGACACCGTCATCTACAGCAAGTACGGCGGCACCGAGATCAAGTACGCCGGCGAGGAGTACCTGATCCTGTCGGCGCGCGACGTCCTCGCCGTCATCGGCAAGTAGGACTCGGGCCACACAGACCCCGCGAGTCGTTCGCGATTCGACGCACCGCCCCGGCTCCCCGTGCAGGGGTACCGGGGCGGTGTGCGTTGTCTCGACCGACTCCCGTGAAGAAAGAGATTCATGGCCAAGCAGATTGAATTCAACGAAACCGCGCGGCGGGCGCTCGAGCGAGGCATCGACCAGCTCGCCGACACCGTGAAGGTCACCCTCGGCCCGCGCGGCCGGCACGTGGTCCTCGCCAAGGCATTCGGTGGACCGAGTGTCACCAACGACGGTGTCACCATCGCCCGCGACATCGACCTCGAGGACCCCTTCGAGAACCTCGGTGCCCAGCTGGTCAAGTCGGTTGCGACCAAGACCAACGACGTCGCAGGTGACGGCACCACCACCGCAACGGTTCTCGCGCAGGCGATGGTCAAGGCCGGTCTGCGCAACGTCGCCGCCGGTGCCAACCCGATCGCGCTCGGACAGGGCATCAGCAAGGCCGCCGACGCACTGAGCGAAGCCCTGCTGGCCGCCGCGACCCCGGTCGCCGGCGAGCAGTCCATCGCCCAGGTCGCCACCGTCTCCTCTCGCGACGAGGAGATCGGCGAGATGGTCGGCAAGGCGATGTCCGTGGTCGGCGCCGATGGCGTCGTCACCGTCGAAGAGGGCTCGGGGCTGCAGACCGAACTCGAGATCACCGAGGGCGTGCAGTTCGACAAGGGCTTCCTCTCGCCGTACTTCGTCACCGACGTCGACAGCCAGGAAGCGGTCCTCGAGGATGCGCTCGTGCTGCTGTACCGCGACAAGATCAGCTCGCTGCCGGAGTTCCTGCCGCTGCTGGAGAAGGTCGTCGAGGCGGGCAAGTCGCTGCTGATCGTCGCCGAGGACGTCGAGGGCGAGCCGTTGTCGACCCTGGTCGTGAACTCGATCCGCAAGACCATCCGAGCCGTCGCGGTGAAGTCGCCGTTCTTCGGTGACCGCCGCAAGGCGTTCATGGAGGACCTGGCGGTCGTCACCGGCGGCACCGTGGTCACCTCGGACGTGGGCCTGAGCCTGTCGACCGTGGGCCTCGAGGTCCTCGGCTCGGCACGTCGTGTCGTCGTCACCAAGGACGCCACCACCATCGTCGAGGGTGCGGGTACCAAGGAGGCGATCGCCGGCCGCGCCGCGCAGCTGCGTCGTGAGATCGAGGAGTCGGACTCCGACTGGGACAAGGAGAAGCTCTCCGAGCGTCTGGCCAAGCTGGCCGGCGGGGTCGCCGTCATCCGTGTCGGTGCGGCCACCGAGACCTCGCTCAAGGAACGCAAGCACCGCGTCGAGGATGCCGTCGCCGCAGCCAAGGCCGCGGTCGAGGAGGGCATCATCCCCGGCGGTGGTTCGGCGATCGTGCAGGCGTCGAAGGTGCTCGACGAGCTCGCCGCCTCGCTGACCGACGACGAGGCGCTGGGCGTCCGCGTGGTGCGGGATGCTGCCAAGGCGCCGCTGTACTGGATCGCCTCCAATGCCGGTCTCGACGGCGCCGTGGTGGTCGACAAGGTGTCCAACCTCGGCAAGAACGAGGGCTTCAACGCCGCGAGCCTCACCTACGGGGACCTCGTCGGCGAGGGCATCATCGATCCGGTGAAGGTGACCCGTTCCGCGGTCGTCAACGCCGCGTCGGTCGCCCGCATGGTGCTCACCACGGAGACCGCGGTCACCGATCGACCCGCCGAGGAGCCCGCCGGCCACGCCGGACACGGTCACTCGCACTGATCGAGCGGTAGTTCACCGATCGAGCGGTGATACACACACAGGAGCCGGGCATCCTCCGAGGATGTCCGGCTCCTGTGTCGTTCGCGGTGGTGTCCGCAGGGCCCTGCTCGCCGTCCGCCGGCGGCTACGGACTGCTCAGCTCGCCATGCGGCGACCGACGCCGCGCTTCATCAGCATGCTGCGTTCGGACTCCGAGAGTCCGCCCCAGATCCCGTAGGGCTCGGCCACTGCCAGCGCGTGCTCGCGGCACTGGGCGATGACGGGGCACTGGTGGCACAGCTCCTTCGCCCGACGTTCACGCTGGGCGCGCGCACGGCCACGTTCACCGTCAGGATGGAAGAACATCGACGAGTCGACGCCGCGGCAGAGGCCGGACATCTGCCAGTCCCAGATGTCTGCGTTGGGGCCGGGGAGATGATTGGGCTGAGGCATGGCAGCTACTCCTTGTCTAAGGCCGCACCGAGGTGCTCGGTCGAGAAACGTCGATTTCCTGCAACGCTTGGGCTCACATTAAGCGGCCCTGAGAAATGGCGTCAATACCGTCGAAATCAGACATCGGGGCAGTGAAAGTCTCCTAAATGTTAACGGCGGGTTAGATGAACGGATGGTGCTAGCACAGCGGGGTCGAGGGGTTGTCACGCCCTCTGATCGGACGAAGGTAATGGGCCGCGACCTGCGTAGATGGAAAGACCAATGCTTTCCTCGACGAGTGAACACGACCTGATCATCGAACGACGGCCGTGTCAACGGTTAACACCGAGGAAATCTGGTTATTATCCGCCGGTGATCTGGTCGCAGGATTAACGTTGGGAATCGTTCGTTAAATTCATGCAAACCAAAAGAGAAGTAGTGATCAAGACCACTTCACGGGGCCTCGACAAGGCTCTTGAACTGCGTTGGGAGGCCGCGGTGGAGGCGGGAGGCCGCGGTGAATACGCCGCGGCGCTCACCATGCTGGCGCGGTTGGACGAGGACGTGAGGTCCACACAGGGGTCGACGCCCCGCGGACCCGCCGCCGCGTTGCTGTCGCTGTGCCGGAGCACGACGGCCTCGCTGCTGCGGCAGGGCGGACGCCACGATCTCGCGCTGGGACTCGACGGGGTCGCCTTCGCAACGGTCGCGGGTGTCCATCCGGTCGCGGACGATCTGGGACGGGATGACTCGGCTCGGATCGACCCGGTACGGGCCGCACAGTCCGATGCTCTCATCGGACTGGCTGCCGACAATCTCGGTCTCCTTCGTTTCCGGGCGTCGGCGCGACTGCTCGGTCGTGCTCGGGAGCAGCTGTCCGGGCCGGGCGGGTCCGGCCCGGAGGGGTGGGCCTCATCGGAAGCCGTGGACTGGCTCACCCACGGCCGGTGCCGGCTGCGCTGGGAATGGGTCAGTGCCGAACTCGGGCTGTACTCCGGAGACGTCGCCGCGGGGTTGGCTCATGCAGAGGCCGCCGACCGGCTCGTCCGTCATCTGGCCGGCACCTCGGACGTGCCGGTCCGGCATCGCGTGAAGACCTCTCTCATCCACGCGGCGGCCCTCGCCGGGGCGGGGAATTCCGAGGCATCGGCCGCGCGGGCCCGTCGCGTCGTCGTCGATGCAGGTGAACACGGTTTGATGCCCCTGGAATGGGCGGCGACGAGCCTGCTCGTCGGCACGGGCGTGGCGTCGGCGTCGGAAGAGGAGAGATGTCGAGAACTGCGCGCCACGCTGAGCGGCAAGGGCATGGCACTGACGCCCGCGGAGTGATGGCTAAGGTGTTTGAGGGTCTGCCTCGTGCGTTGCGGTGACGTTCAGGGGTGTCGCGGCCCGTAACAGGACCGCCTCACGACGGTCAACCGATCTGTAACACGGGGATTCCTACGCGCGATGAAGCTGTCAGGTGGTGAGTTGGACGACGCTGTCCGGGCCGCGGGCCAGGGCGACCGTGCAGCTCTCACCTCTGTCCTCGAAAGCGTGCAGGAACCGATCCTGCGCTATTGCCGAGGGCGAATCGGAGTAGGAGAACGTCATCTGTTCTCCGCAGACGACATCGCGCAGGAGGCTTTGATGGCGGTGATGACCGCGCTGCCCCGTTATCGGGACCAGGGCAAGCCGTTCATGGCCTTCGTCTACGGCATCACGTCACACAAGGTCGCCGATGCCATGCGGGTGGCCGCCCGGGTCAAGTCCGACCCGGTGGAGGATGTGCCCGAGGTGGGTCATGTGACCGGCGGACCGGAGCAGTCCGCTCTCGACGCCGACGGCAGTAGGCGGATGCGCGCGTTACTGGACATACTTCCGGAGAAGCAGCGCGAGGTGCTGGTACTCCGGCTGGTCGTCGGCATGTCGGCCGAGGAGACGGCCCAGATGATCGGGAGCACCGCGGGTGCGGTTCGAGTGGCCCAACACCGGGCGCTGGCGAAGCTGAAGGACGAGTTGACACGGACAGGAGGTCACGATGAGCGGGGAGTCTGACTGGCGCGATCGTCGCTTTGTCCACGGACGCGAACATCTCGGCCGTCCGGGTCAGCCGTCGAGCCGGGGTCGGGGACCGGGTCCGAGCGGCCCGTCCACCGGAGGTCCCGCCGCCGGAGGGCCCGCAACCGGCGGTGACGCTCTCGGGCACGAAGCGGGCGCAATCGGTGCGGAATCACTGGACATCGCCGAGGTCGGTTTCGACGAGAACTTCCTCGACGCACTTTCCCACGATGTGCCCGTCCCCACCCGTGACAGCACCGAATACCAACTCGCAGAACTTCTCTCGGGGTGGCGCAACGAGGTCGTGTCGACCCCGGTGCCGCAGCTGGTGTCCGTCGACGACGTCGAGCGCGCGATCGCGAGCACCGAACGCGCGAGTCGTGGCCGCCGCATGGTGCGCCACCTGCGCGTGGTGTCCGGCGCGGCCGCGATCGTCATCGTGGCAGCGGCCGGCCTGACCGTCCTGTCCGAGGGCTCGCAACCGGGCGACCCGCTGTGGGGCGTCAAGCAGGTCGTGTTCGCCGAGGCGGCGTCGGAGACCCAGGCCGCCCACGATGTGCGCGCGGACCTCGAACGTGCCGAGGCGGCGATCGCCGCAGGCGACACGCAGGCGGCCGCGAGCTTCATCGCGAAGGCCCAGAGCAGCATGGGGCCGATGCGCGACAAGGACAGCCGGGAGGAGATGTCGGACTGGATGAACCGGCTCCGCGCCGGGGTCGGCCTGCCGCCGACCCGGGATGCGACGTCGTCGGCCGGTCAGTCGGAATCCGCGGCGACCGAATCCGGCGCAACGACCACCAATCCGGACGTGCGCAACCGGACCGACCAGAGGTCGCCCTCCGACAGTTCGGTGACCACGACACCGACGACCGAGGTGCCGCCTCCCGCGGAGGAGCCCGGTCAGACCGAGGAGCCGTCACAGTCGGCCCCGCCGAGCGAGCCGACCACCGGGCCCACCGAACCCACGACGAGTTCCTCGGTGTCGCGTACACCCGCCGACTTCCCGGCCTTCCCGTGGACACCGCCGCCCGGTGTCGACGCGTCGGACGGACGGCCCCGCTAGATCCGCAGGAACCAACCGCAGACGACTGCGCCCGTACCGATCTCGGTACGGGCGCAGTCGTGTGAGGGGGAGATGTCGGTCTGGTGGGCGGTGGCCCGCTGGTGTCAGCGGCCTTCGTCGAAATGGTTGCGGGCGTCGGCGTAGCCGCGGCAGTAGTCCCAGGTGACGTAGGCGTCGGGTCGCGGGTCGACGGCCGGCTCGTGCGGCCGGACGGTCCCGTCGATGAGCAGCTGGATCAGGTTGGCCCGGAGCATGTCCCAGTCGTGGTAATGGTCCTCGTGGCAGTCGTCGCAGACGACGACGAGACCGCGGACGCCGCGGTGGGCGAGCAGCGCCTCGTAGACCGCGAGATCGGCCAGGTCCTCCTCGACCGCCAGCCGCTCGTTCTCGTCCAGAGGGATGCCCGGTTCCACACTGTCCAGTGCGGAAGCGGGATCGCTCGGGTCGTCGGCGAACGGATCCGGCGGGAGGCCGGGTGGCAGGTGGTCACGCACACCACCACCGTAGCCGATCCGGGCGCTGTTCCGCCGTAGCCCTCCAAAGGTATTCCGAAGGTATCCGAGCCGGTGCCGGAGGAGGTTCCCGAACGTGGGAACGCGGGGTCCCGGACGTCCCACCGGCGCCGGAGTGCACGTGTGACGATCGCCGCATCGGTCGACTCGATACGATGGACCGATGACGCATGTTCGCACCGGTGGAGACGATCCCGGCAAGGTCGCAATGCTCGGCCTGACCTTCGACGACGTCCTGTTGCTGCCCTCGGCCTCGGACGTGATCCCCAGTGAGGTCGACACCTCCTCGCGAGTGACCAAGAACGTGACGCTGCGCGTGCCGCTGGTGAGCTCCGCGATGGACACCGTCACCGAGTCTCGCATGGCCATCGCGATGGCGCGCGCCGGCGGCATGGGCGTGCTGCACCGCAACCTGTCCATCGAAGCGCAGGCCGCCCAGGTGGAGACCGTCAAGCGGTCCGAGGCCGGCATGGTCACCGATCCGGTCACCTGCACGCCGTCGCACACCCTCGCCGAGGTCGACGCGATGTGTGCGCGGTACCGGATCTCCGGGCTGCCCGTCGTCGACGACAAGGGTGAGCTCGTCGGCATCATCACCAACCGCGACATGCGCTTCGAGGTCGACCAGAACCGTCCGGTCGCCGAGGTCATGACCAAGGCGCCGCTCATCACGGCGCAGGAGGGCGTGTCCGCCGAGGCCGCGCTCGGGCTGTTGCGTCGCAACAAGATCGAGAAGCTGCCGATCGTGGACGGCAACGGTCGACTCACCGGTCTCATCACCGTCAAGGACTTCGTCAAGACCGAACAGCATCCGAATGCCACCAAGGACTCCGACGGTCGTCTCCTCGTCGGCGCCGCGGTGGGTACCGGTGGGCCGCAGTGGGACCGCGCGATGGCCCTGGCCGACGCGGGCGTCGACGTGATCGTCGTCGACACCGCCCACGCGCACAATCGCCTCGTGCTCGACATGGTCGCCAAGCTGAAGGCGGAGGTCGGCGATCGTGTCGACGTCGTCGGCGGAAACGTCGCGACCCGCGAGGCCGCCCAAGCGCTCATCGACGCCGGTGCGGATGCGGTCAAGGTCGGCGTCGGACCGGGCTCGATCTGCACCACCCGCGTGGTGGCGGGCGTGGGTGCCCCGCAGATCACCGCGATCCTCGAGGCGGTCGCCGTGTGCCAGAAGGCCGGTGTGCCGGTCATCGCCGACGGCGGTCTGCAGTATTCGGGCGACATCGCGAAGGCGCTCGCCGCCGGTGCGTCGACCGCGATGCTCGGCTCGCTGCTCGCCGGCACCGCCGAGGCACCGGGCGAACTCGTCCTGGTCAACGGCAAGCAGTTCAAGAGTTACCGCGGCATGGGTTCACTCGGCGCGATGCAGGGCCGCGGCCAGGCCAAGTCGTACTCGAAGGACCGCTATTTCCAGGACGACGTCCTCAAAGAGGAAAAGCTCGTCCCCGAGGGCATCGAGGGTCGCGTGCCGTTCCGCGGTCCGCTGGCGCAGGTGATCCACCAGCTCGTCGGTGGTCTGCGTGCCGCGATGGGCTACACCGGTTCGTCGTCGATCACCGATCTCCAGACCGCACGTTTCGTCCAGATCACCGCGGCCGGGCTCAAGGAATCGCATCCCCACGACATCACCCTCACCTCCGAAGCGCCCAACTACTATTCCCGCTGACATCCCGCGGCCGTTCCCGCCGGTCCCTCCGGACCGGGGACGCCGTAGGGTCGTCGTGCAGCTGAACTCCGCAGAAAGGCGCACTGGTGCGTGACCTCGTCGAAATCGGCATGGGCCGGACGGCCCGACGGACCTACGAACTGGACGACATCAGCATCGTCCCGTCCCGTCGGACCCGTTCGTCCAAGGACGTCTCCACCGCGTGGCAGATCGATGCCTATCGGTTCGAGTCCCCGATCCTGAGCCACCCGACCGATGCCCTGGTGTCGCCGTCGGTGGCCATCGAGCTCGGCAAGCTCGGCGCGCTCGGCGTCATCAACGGCGAGGGACTGTGGGCGCGGCATCGCGACGTCGAGGCCAAGCTCGAGGAGCTGGCCGCCATCGCCGCCGGCGATCCCGATCCGTATGCGGCGGTGCGTCATCTGCAGAAGCTGCACGCCGCACCCCTCGACAGCGGCCTTCTCGCCGAAGCGGTTGCGCAGGTCCGCGACGCCGGTGTCACCACCGCGGTGCGCGTCAGCCCGCAGCACGCACCGGAACTGACCCCCGCCCTCCTCAAGGCGGGTGTCGAACTCCTCGTGGTGCACGGCACGATCATCTCCGCCGAGCACGTCGCGCAGGTCGACGCCGACGGGGCCCAGCGCGAACCGCTGAACCTGAAGACGTTCATCGCCGACCTCGACATCCCGGTCATCGCCGGCGGCGTCCTCGATCACAGCACCGCGCTGCACCTGATGCGCACCGGTGCCGCGGGCGTCATCGTCGGCTACGGCTCGGCAGCCGGAGCGACGACCACCGGTGAGGTGCTGGGCATCGGCGTGCCGATGGCGACCGCCATCGCCGACGCGGCCGCCGCCCGTCGCGACTACCTCGACGAGACCGGTGGACGCTACGTCCACGTCATCGCCGACGGCGACATCCACACCTCAGGTGACCTGGTCAAGGCCATCGCCTGCGGTGCCGATGCCGCGGTGCTCGGTACGCCGCTCGCCGCCTCGGCGTCGGCTCCCGGTGGTGGCTGGTACTGGCCGTCGGCCGCCGCTCACCCCGACACCCCGCGCGGGGCGCTGCTCCAGGTGGCCGGCAACGCCGACCGCCCGAGCCTCGATCGAGTCCTCAACGGCCCGTCCGACGATCCGTTCGGCGAGCTCAACCTCGTCGGTGCGCTGCGGCGCGCGATGGCCAAGGCGGGGTACTGCGACCTCAAGGAATTCCAGCGCGTGGGGCTGTCCGTCCACGCTTGACCGCTCCCTGAGTACCGTCCGGAGCTTGCGGAGACCCGTCGCTCGCTCCCTGAGTACCGTCCGGAGCTTGCGGAGACCCGTCGCTCGCTCCCTGAGTAGCGTCCGGAGCTTGCGGAGACCCGTCGCTCGCTCCCTGAGTAGCGTCCGGAGCTTGCGGAGGACGCGTATCGAAGGGTTAGGGTGACCTGGCTTATCCCATGTGACAACAGCTATTAGTATGGTTTCCATGGGTGTGACAAAGCGATCCGACAGCTCCACCGACTTCGACGTCCTCGTCGTCGGCTCCGGATTCGGTGGCAGCGTGAGCGCGCTCCGACTGGTGGAGAAGGGTTACCGCGTCGGTGTCGTCGAGGCGGGACGCCGCTTCGAGGACGAGGAGTTCGCCAAGACCAGCTGGCGGCTGAACCGTTGGCTGTGGGCCCCGAAGCTCGGTCTCTACGGCATCCAGCGCATCCATGCGCTCAAAGACGTGATGATCCTGGCCGGCGCGGGTGTGGGCGGCGGTTCGCTGAACTACGCGAACACCCTGTACAAGCCTCCGACACCGTTCTTCACCGACCCGCAGTGGAACCACATCACCGACTGGGAGGACGAACTCACCCCGTACTACGACCAGGCCCGGCGGATGCTCGGCGTGGTCACCAACCCGACCATCACCGACTCCGACCGGATCGTCGCGGAGGTGGCGGAGGAGATGGGCGTCGGCCATACCGTGACGCCCACGCCCGTCGGCGTGTTCTTCGGTGCCAAGACCGGACTCGAGGGTGCACCCGGCGAGACGGTGCCCGACCCGTACTTCGGCGGCGCCGGACCCGACCGCACCGCGTGCACCGAATGCGGTGCCTGCATGACCGGCTGCCGCGTCGGTGCGAAGAACACCCTGCTGAAGAACTACCTCGGACTCGCCGAACGCAACGGCGCCACCATCATCGACCGGACGACGGTCGACTCCCTCGTCCAGCGGGCAGACGGCTCGTGGGAGGTCGGGACACACCACTCGTCGTCGTGGGGACCGTTGGGACGTCGTCGGCGCACGTTGACCGCCGGCCAGGTGATCCTCGCCGCGGGGACGTTCAACACCCAGCGACTGATGCATCACGCGAAAGTCACCACGCTGCCGCAGATCTCGGATGCGATGGGCCGGCTGACCCGGACCAACTCGGAGTCGATCCTGGGCGCGATGGGTTCGCGGGTCGACCCCGAGCACGACTACTCACGCGGCGTCGCGATCACGTCGTCGTTCTATCCGGAACCGAACACCCACATCGAGCCGGTGCGATATGGCAAGGGCTCCAATGCAATTGCCTACTTGCAGACGCTGCTCACCGACGGCGGCACGCGCCGCAACCGGTTCGGGCAGATCCTCAAGCAGGTCGCGAAGAACCCGTTCCTGCTGGTGCGGCTGCTCGTCGTGCGCCAGTGGAGTGAGCGGACGGTGATCGCGCTGGTCATGCAGAACAACAACAACTCGCTGACGACCTTCGTGCGCAAGCGCGGACCGCTGCGTTACATCACGAGCAAACAGGGTCACGGCGAACCGAACCCGACATGGATTCCCAAGGGCAACGAGGCAACTCGCCGGATGGCGACCAAGCTGAACGGCGGCGTCGCCGGCGGCACCTGGGGCGACATCCTCAACATGCCGCTGACCGCCCACTATCTCGGCGGGTGTGCGATCTCCGACGATCCGGACAGCGGTGTCATCGATCCGTATCAGCGCGTGTGGAACTACCCGACGCTGCACGTCACCGACGGCGCGTCGGTCTCGGCGAACCTCGGTGTGAACCCCTCGCTGACGATCTGTGCGCAGGCCGAACGGGCGGTCGCGTTGTGGCCCAACAAGGGTGAGGAAGACCGTCGGCCCGCGCAGGGGGAGAGCTACCAGCGGATCGACCCCACGGTCCCGGCGGCGCCCGTCGTCCCGGCGGACGCTCCCGGCGCGCTGCGGCTGCCGATCACACCGGTCACGGGCCCGGGCGTCACCGCGTAGATTCCGAAACTCATCAGATTGCGTTTTGTCCCGGAGACCGGGACAAAACGCGACCTGATCCCCACCTCCCGCGCTAGTCGAGCCCGCGCGCGGTGAGTGTGTCGGCGAAGCCGTCCGCGGTGCGGAGGGCGGCGAGCACGACCGGCGCGACCAGGATCCGCGGACCCGGCCGGAGCCCGCGGGCCTGGCGTGCCTCGTCGACCTCGCGCACCACCTCGACCATCAGCGGGATGGCGCGGATCGTCAGTGCGAGCGCGATGGCGATGAGGTCGGTGCGCACCCCGATCCGTCGAAGCGGACCCAGGGCGCGCACGATCGCATCGAGCATGTCGGTGGTGCGGGTCGTCAGCGTCACGACCGTCGCCAGGGCGACCGACAGCGCCAGGACGCCACAGATCACCACCGCGCGCTGCCAGTCGGTGAAGATGACCTGAAAAGCGAAGATGGACAACAACATCCAGGTCAGCGGGCGGAGCTGACGCCAGGCCTCGAGCGGGCCGATGCCGGCGAGCGCGAAGGTCGCCGCGACACCGAGGGTCGCGACCCCCAGCGTGAGCAGTGTCCCCACGGTCAGCGACATCACGAGGATCGCCACCGCCATGGCGACGAATTTGACGCCCGGTGGAAGCCGGTGCAGCAGGGTGTTCCCGGGACGGTAGACGCCGAGGACGTTCACGACATCAGGGTCCGGTAGAACGCGATGGCGGGAGCCGGCTCGTCGTCGGCGACCACCCGGCCTTCGTCGATCACGATGACCCGGTCGAAGCCATCGAGGATGTCGAGGTCGTGACTGACGACGATCAGCTGTTCGTCGAGTGACGCGAAGACGTCGGTGAGCATGCGGGTGTTGCGCAGATCGAGCAAGGTCGTCGGCTCGTCGGCGACGATGATCGCCGGGTCGGTCACGAAGATCGACGCGAGCGCGAGAAGTTGTTTCTGTCCGCCGGACAGTCGTTGAGCGGGATGGTCGGCGTGCTGGGCCAGACCGAAACGCTCGAGTACCTCGAGGGCCCGGACGGCGCGCTGCTTCTTGTCGAGGTCGGTACGGCGCAGCGACAGTTCGATGTCCTCGATGACCGTCGGCATGATGATCTGCCGGTCGGGGTCGGAGAAGATGAACCCGACACGGCGTCGGACCTCACGTTTGTGCCGGGCGACGAGAAGACCGTCGACGGTCACGGTGCCCGAGACCGGCACGACGAGCGCGTTGATCATCCGCGCCAGCGTCGACTTCCCGCTGCCGTTGGCCCCGACGATCCCGATCCGGTTCTCGGTGAGATTCAACGAGACGTCACGCAGCACGACCCGATCGTCGTAGGAGTGCGAGACGTTCGTGAACTCGATCATCGAGGTGTGGCGCCGGCCGGGTCGGCTCAGCTGTCGGCGCCGGAGCGCCGCAACAGTCGGAGCGGCTCGATGAGGCCGGGGCGGCCGCGGTGGATCTGCGCGGCCACCAGTGCGGCGACGACGACTTTGATCACGTCGCCGATGAGGAACGGGCCGTTCGACGTGATCGCCGCCCACACCGTCAGATCGGTGCGCAGGATCAACCCGAGAATGCCGAACAGGTAGATGACGAACATCCCGCCCAGTGCGTTGATCCCGATGCCCCAGAGCACGCGGTACCGCGGCCGGTCGCCGACCGCGAGCATCGCCGCAGTCAGCACACCGATGACGATGACCGCCGGCAGCCAGCCGACGAAGTAGCCGGCGGTCGGGGAGGCCAGGGCGGTGAGGCCGCTGCGTCCGCCGGACAGGATGGGGAGTCCCGCGATGGCCAGCACCATGAAGATGACGACGGCGAGAGTTCCCTTCTTCGGGCCCAGGACGGCGCCCGCGAGGATCACACCCAGCGTCTGGAATGTGATCGGCACGCCACTGGAGCCGATGTTGATGGTCCCGGGCAGGCCGAGCGCGGCGATCAACGCGGCGAAGACGGCGGCCTGGGTGAGGTCGCCGATGCTCAGCGACCAAGCGGAGGTACGGGTAGATGCAGTCATGTCGGTGTCGAAGTATTTCACGTCGAGGTCGACCACTAGACTCGGCCGGGTGACAGACTCTTCTGCCGAGGATTTCCTCGAGGGCCCGCGGCCCGTACTCGTCGTCGATTTCGGAGCGCAGTACGCGCAGCTGATCGCACGAAGGGTGCGCGAGGCGCGGATCTACTCCGAGGTGATCTCCCACGACGTCCCGCTGGCGAAGATCCAGGAGAAGAACCCGGTCGCGATCATCCTCTCGGGCGGACCGGCGTCGGTGTACGCCGAGGACGCCCCGGAACTCGACCCCGCCGTCTTCGACCTGGACATCCCGGTCTTCGGCATCTGCTACGGCTTCCAGGCGATGGCGGCAAAGCTGGGTGGCGAGGTAGCCAACACCGGCGGCCGCGAGTTCGGCCGCACCACGTTCACGGTGAACAGTGGCGGTGTCCTGCACCAGGGCCTCTCCGAGACCCAGCCGGTGTGGATGAGTCACAACGATGCGGTGCAGCAGGCGCCGGAGGGCTTCATCGTCACCGGTTCGACGCCCGGTGCTCCGGTCGCGTCGTTCGAGAATCTCGAGCGCCGCATGGCGGGCGTCCAGTACCACCCCGAGGTGCTGCACACCCCGCACGGCCAGCAGGTCCTCACCCGCTTCCTCTACGAGATCGCCGGTCTCGAGGCCACCTGGACCGCCGCGAACATCGCCGACGCCCTCATCGACGCGGTCGCCGACCAGATCGGCGACGGCCGGGCGATCTGCGGTCTGTCGGGCGGAGTCGATTCCGCGGTGGCCGCCGCGCTGGTCCAGCGCGCCATCGGCGACCGTCTCACCTGCGTCTTCGTCGACCACGGACTGCTACGAGCCGGTGAGCGCGAGCAGGTCCAGCACGACTTCGTCGGCGCGACCGGTGCCAAGCTCGTCACCGTCGACGCCGCCGACAAGTTCCTCGAGGAACTGTCCGGTGTCAGCGACCCGGAGACCAAGCGCAAGATCATCGGCCGCGAGTTCATCCGCTCCTTCGAGGGCGCGGTGAGCGAGGTCCTCGGCGAGGAGGCCGAGACGGGCGAGAAGGTCGACTTCCTGGTCCAGGGCACGCTCTACCCCGACGTGGTCGAGTCCGGTGGCGGCAGCGGCACCGCGAACATCAAGAGCCACCACAACGTCGGCGGCCTGCCCGAGGATCTCGAGTTCAGCCTCGTCGAGCCGCTGCGCCTGCTGTTCAAGGACGAGGTCCGTGCCGTCGGCCGCGAACTCGGCCTGCCGGAGGAGATCGTGGCGCGCCAGCCGTTCCCGGGTCCGGGTCTGGCGATCCGCATCGTCGGCGAGGTGACCGCCGATCGGCTCGAGATGCTGCGCAAGGCCGACCTCATCGCCCGCGAGGAGTTGACCGCCGCCGGTCTCGACGCCCAGATCTGGCAGTGCCCGGTGGTGCTGCTGGCCGACGTCCGCAGCGTCGGCGTCCAGGGTGACGGCCGTACCTACGGTCATCCGATCGTGCTGCGCCCGGTCTCGAGCGAGGACGCGATGACCGCCGACTGGACGCGCGTGCCCTACGAGGTCCTCGAGATCATCTCGACCCGGATCACCAACGAGGTCCCCGACGTCAACCGCGTCGTCCTCGACGTGACGAGCAAGCCGCCGGGCACCATCGAGTGGGAGTGACACAACACATCAGGCCGGCGTCGTGATCACGACGCCGGCCTGATGTGTTCACCCCTCGCCTTTCATCTCCGGCTGCGAGTCCCGGAGATGATGAGGATCAGTCCGATCAGCAGCCCGATGCCGACGGCGGCCCAGCCGAGGTCGGCTGCTTCGGGAAGTGCCGGCCCGCCGGCCAGACCCCACCCGGCGACGGCCAGTGCCGCGATCCCCACGATCCCCAATCCCGGTGCGCGGTGCGTTGATTCGGCGTAGTCCTCGGTAGCGGCGGGATCGCCGTTCATCTGCTCGCTCATCGTGTGACCTGAACCTCTCCCATGCCGGTGTGTGCGTCGATCTCGAGAACGGGTCCGTCGGTGCCGTCGCGACCACCGTCGAGTCCGGTGGGGCAGTCGATGTCGCCGATCCCGGTGTCGCAGGTGACACGGACGTTCATGTTCTCGGGCAACGCGACCTTGATGACGCCCATCCCGTTCTGGAGCTCCACCCGCCGGTCCGCGGTGAGGTCGACCTCGCGCAGGTCGAGGGTCATCTCGCCGACGCCGAGGGAGTACTCGGGTTGGATGTCGTTCTCCGTCAACGGCTTCCACACTCGATCGCCGGCCCCTCCGTTCGGGATCGTGATCCCCGAGACCGTCGTGGTGACGATCGTCGCGACGCCCAGCAGAATGGCCACGGGCAGGAGACCGGTGCTGTGCTCGCCGGTGCGTCGTCGGAGGGTTGCGGCCAGCAACAGGCCCGCGCCGACGACTGCGAGGCACAACGAGAGGACTCGGGGCGTGGTGAACCAGTCCACCCCTGCCTGATTCAGGGCGGCCCCGACCGCGCCGACGATGATCGCGAGTCCGAGGACGACCATGGTCAGCGGTGACCGACGGCGCCGAGGCTCGATGGACCTCACCGGGGCGGCGGGTTCGGGGAGATCCCAGGCGAACGGGGCCGCTCCCAACGGATCCCAGGCCGGCGGTGCCGGGTCGAGGTCGTCGGAGGCCGGCACCGGAGTCGGCAGGGGAGACCAGCGTTGCCCGGCCGATCCGGTGTCGACGTCGCCCTGGTTCATGCCCGTCTCCTTCGTTGCCGCCGCGTTCGGGCCGGTGTCGGCCGTGGACTTCTGCAGGTCGACGGTGGGTGTGCTCGCCGAGTTCGCGGCGGTCGTCCCAGAACCGGTCGTCCCGGAACCGGTCATCCCGGTATCGCTCATGGTGCGTGGGACCCATCGTTCGAATTGCCCCGCCGACGGCGGTGGGACCACGACGTCGGTGACGGCCACGGTGTCGATGCTGGTCCCGGGTGGGGGCGTGGGCGTGCGCAGATAGAGCAGGTACCACCCGCCGAGCATCAGGATCGCGCCGACCAGGCCACCCGAACCCCAGGTGCGGTTGGGGCCGATCGAGGTGACGATCACGATCGCGAGGACGACCAGCACGATCACCTGTGGATTGCCCCAGCCGTGGCCGTGACCGTGGCGTCGGTGCCCGCCGTGGCCGCCGGAGTACGCGGCGCGCAGTGCTTCGGCATGGGCGCGCTGGGACCCCGGGAACGCGATCCAGGCCGCCAGGTAGAGGATCAACCCGCTGCCGCCGAAGAAGGCGGAGACCACGAAGGCGACCTTCACGAGCGTGGGGTCGACGCGGTAGCGGGCCGCGATGCCACTGCACACGCCGGCGATGGTCCGGTTCTCCGGACGATAGGGGCGCGTCGACCACAGCTCCCTGAGCTGATTCTGGAACTCCTTGGTGTCCATGGGGATCATCGTGCTCCCTCGAGGGCCCGCAGCACATCGGGTGATCCCCTGATTTCACCCCCGGCGCCGATCGGGGGTGCGGGTCGGGCACCCCGAGTCACGGGTGGAGAAACGGGGGAGAACCCCGATGTCCGGATTGGCATGCCATGGGACCATCGAGGGGTGAGTGGAACGGAGGTGGAGCCTGCGCCGCGGCTGGTACGCCGGGACGGCGGCCGGGTGGTCGCCGGGGTCGCCGGCGGGATAGCCGACCATCTGGGGGTCGACGTCTTCCGCGTCCGGATCGTGTTCGTGGTGCTCGCCGCGCTGGCCGGAGCCGGGGTCGTGGCCTACGGTCTGCTCTGGTTCTTCTGCCCGCCCGGCAAGGACACCGCTCTGCCCGCGCCGGGCGAGCGCCGGCAGTCCCTGGGGCTCGCGGTGATCGGGCTCGTCGCGATGTCGGTCGTCGGCTTCGCCGCCTCGGGCACACCTGCGGAGTATCTCGTTCCCTTCGTGTTCATCGCGATCGGTGCGAGCCTCGTGTGGCGGGAGTTCGACACCTCCCACCGCGCGCCCCGCGCTCCGCTGCTGACCTGGACACGACTGATCGGCGGCGTGCTGCTCGTCGTCGGCGGACTCGTGGTGATCGTCGTCGCCGGCGATCGCAGCTTCGGCGGCCTCAACTCGACGATCCTCGCGGTGGTGGCGACACTCATCGGCGTCGTGCTCCTCACCGTGCCGCTGTGGATGCGGATGTGGCGTGCCCTCAACGAAGAGCGCGCCGCACGCATCCGCAATGCCGAACGCGAGGAGATCGCCTCGCACCTGCACGACTCGGTGCTGCAGACCCTTGCGCTGATCCAGAAGAAGGCCCACCGTCCCGAGGAGGTCGCGCGGCTCGCCCGCAGCCAGGAACGGGAGTTGCGTGCCTGGCTGTTCGGCGACCCCGCGCAGGAACGCGGTTCGCTCGCGGCGGCGCTGCGCAGCGTCGGCGCGGAGGTCGAGGACGCCTATGGCGTCGACGTGGAGATCATCACCGTCGGTGATCTGCGGCCCAACGACGCGCGGGATGCGAAACGATGGTCGGCGCTGGCCGGGGCGACCAGGGAGGCGCTGGTCAACGCGGCCAAGCATTCCGGTGAGCGCACGGTCGACGTGTACAGCGAGGTGACCGAGGACCAGGTCGAGGTGTTCGTCCGCGACCGTGGCGTGGGCTTCGACCCGATGGTCGTCGACGACGACCGCCAGGGGATCAGCCGGTCGATCCGGTCGCGGATGGAACGGATGGGCGGTCGGGTGGCGATCACCTCGACACCGGGGCGCGGGACGAATGTCGCTCTGACGATGCCGCGCGTCGACCGTGTACCGGTGGTCGACGAGGCGGTCGACGAGGCGGTCGACGAGGTCGACGAGGTGGGCGCGGAGACCGGCGCACCGCCGGTGCATCAGGCCCAGACGGAGCAGGCAGAGAAGGAAACAACGGACGACCGGAAGGTGCGATGACCCCCCAGCAGACCTCGAATTCGATGGACACGACCACCGGCGCACCGGCGTCGGGCTACACCGTGTACCTCGTCGACGACCACGCCGTGTTCCGTTCCGGGGTGCGCGCGGAGCTGGCCGACGAACCGGGACTGCGGGTGGTCGGGGAGGCGGGTACGGTGCCGGAGGCGATCGCCGGAATCGTCTCCACCGCACCGGACGTGGTGCTCCTCGACGTCCACATGCCGGCCGGTGGCGGGGTCGCGGTGCTGCGTGGCGTACTCGACCGGCTCGGTACCGATGCGGCGTCGACGCCGGTCTTCCTCGCCCTGAGCGTCTCCGACGCCGCCGAAGACGTGATCGCGACGATCCGGGCCGGTGCCCGCGGGTACGTGACCAAGACGATCGACGGCGCCGAACTCGCCGATGCGGTGCGTCGTGTCGCGGAGGGCGATGCGGTGTTCAGCCCCCGGTTGGCCGGGTTCGTGCTCGATTCGTTCACCGGCAAGTCGTCGGCGCCCGAACCGCCGCTGGATCCGGAACTCGACTCCCTCACCCGCCGTGAACTCGAGGTGTTGCGACTGCTGGCCCGCGGGTACACCTATCGGGAGATCGCCGAGGAGCTCTTCATCTCGATCAAGACCGTGGAGACGCACGCATCCAACGTGCTGCGCAAGACCCAGCAGTCCAACCGCAACGCCCTGACCCGCTGGGCGGCGACACGCCACATCGGCTGATCCGCTGGTTGGGCTCGTCTCCGCTGGTTGAGCTCGTCTCCGCTGGTTGAGCTTGTCGAAACCCTAGCGCAACAGCGCGATCGCGAGGACCACGAGCACCGCCAGCACGGCGAAGAACACGAAGACCGACACCGCGAGGGCCGTGCTCGAGGTGGCCGAGTTCCGGGACGGTTCCCCATAGCCGGGGTTCATCGGCTGACGATGGGGTGACGACGACTGGGAGGCAGCCGAATACGGCTGCGGCGTCGACATCAGCGTCGGGGAGTGGTGCTCCTGCCGCGTATGGGGGATGTCGCGTGAGCCGCGATCGCCGGCCACGGTCGGGGCGTACGGCGGCAGGGTCGCGCCGGCCACCGGGCGATGGGGTCCCGTGGTCGACGAGCGGTTGGCGCGCTGCGCCCACACCGGCGTACCTGCTCCGGGGCGGGTGATGAGGCCGGTGAGCACCTGGTCCCTGGTGCCGCGGGAGCCGGCGGCGAAAGCGGTGAGGGCGTCGCGCGCCTCCGCCATCGACGGTCGTTTCGTCGGACTCGGTTCCAGCAGACGGAGCAGCACCGGTTCGAGATCACCGGCCTTCGTCATCGGATTGATCCGTGCCCGGGCGACCTTGTGCAGCAACGCGATCGAGTTGTCGTCGACGCCGAACGGTGGCTGGCCCTCGACCATCGTGTAGATCGTGGCACCCAGCGAATAGACGTCGGAGGCCTCCATCGGCTCCGCGCCGCGGGCCACCTCGGGAGCGAAATAGGCTGGGGTGCCGGTGATCACGCCGGTCTGGGTGAGTGTCACATCGTCCTTGGCCCGCGAGATGCCGAAGTCGGTGATCTTGACGAGGCCGGCGTTGCGGCCGCCCTCGGCGATCAGGATGTTGCCCGGCTTGATGTCGCGGTGCACGATGCCGGCCGCGTGGGCCTCGACCATCGCGTCGGCCACCTGCGCACCGATCTGGGCGGCCTCCATCGGCTCGAGCGTCGTTGTGGCGTGCAGGATCTGGGCGACGCTGCGTGACGGCAGGTACTCCATCACCAGCCATGGCTCACCGCGGTCGAGGGCGACGTCGTGCATCGCGATGGCGTTGCGGTGCGACAGCTTCGCGGCGATGCGACCCTCGCGCATCGCCCGCTTACGGACGTTGTCCGCGGAATCCTCGGTGAGGCCCTCGGTGGAGACGACCTGTTTGACGGCCACGTCGCGATCGAGGAGCTGGTCGCGAGCGAGCCACACCGTGCCCATGCCGCCGCCGCCGATCCGCGACTTCAGGCGGTATCGGCCGGCCACCAGGTACTGGGGACCTGGGGCATGATGGGTTCCGACGGACGGTGGCATACGGCGATGATAGCGGCGAGGGATCGCCGGCGGGCATCGCACTTGACAGTCCGATCGCACATGTGTTCGACTCGCTGGTATGCGATGGTCCGAGCAGGCGGTCGAGGTCGACGACGGGGCACTCCCCGGGCTGAGCCGCTCCGGCCTGGTGCGGTCGGTGCGGACGCCCGACTTCGAGGGTGTCACCTTCCACGAGGTGCTGGCGAAGAGTGCTCTCAACCGTGTCCCGGAGGCCTCGTATCTCCCGTTTCAGTTCACCGTCAACACTTTTCGCGGATGCACCCACGCGTGCCGGTACTGTTTCGCCCGGCCGACGCATGAATACCTCGACCTCGACGCGGGCAAGGACTTCGATTCCCAGGTGGTCGTGAAGCTCAATGTGGCCGCCGTGCTGCGCAAGGAGCTGAAACGACGCTCCTGGACGCGGGAGACCGTCGCGCTGGGAACCAACACGGACCCCTATCAGCGGGCCGAGGGCCGGTACAAGCTCATGCCGGGGGTGATCTCGGCGCTGGCGGAGTCCCGGACGCCGTTCTCCATCCTCACCAAGGGCACGCTGATCCGGCGTGACCTGCCCCTGTTGCGGCAGGCGGCGGCCCAGATCCCGGTGAGCATCGGGATCTCGCTGGCCATCATCGACCCGGATCTGCAGAAGAAGATCGAACCGGGCACACCGTCGCCGCAGGCCAGGCTGTCGCTGATCCGCGACCTCGCCGACGCCGGCCTCGCGCCTCATGTGATGGTCGCACCGGTCATTCCCTACCTGACCGACTCGACGTCGCACCTCGATGCGCTGCTGGAGGCGTTGGCCGCGGCCGGCGCGTCGGGCGTGACGGCGTTCCCGATGCATCTGCGGTCCTCGACCAAACCCTGGTTCCTGGAGTGGCTGGCCGAGGAGCACCCGGCGCTGATCCGCCGTTACCGCGGCCTCTATGGACGCGGTGCCTACGTGACACCCGAGTACTCGTCGTGGCTGCGGGAGCGGATGCAACCCATGGTGCAGCGCCACGGGCTGGCGGGCTCGGGCGGCCTACGGCAGTCCGGCGCGGATGCGGAGCCGGCGGGGTCGGTCGCCGCGCCCGAACTGCAGCACGCGCTCACCCTGTTCTGAGTCCCGGTCGCGCCACAGGTTTGCTTTCTGTGACGAAAGATGCGCCAGTGCAACGTGTTACGTCCGTCGATCGGGTGCTGATGGCTGTCGGTTGACGCTTGTCGGTGGGTGGTTCTACCCTCTGGGTATCGAAACAATGTTCGAATGATCGGCGGACGAGATCACTCTCGGATCATTCCTTGCGGCGGTTCGATAATCAGATGGCGCAGCACCTTCCCGGCTCGCTCGAGTACCACCACGCGACTGGAGAGTGTCATGGATGTGTCGTCCCGTACGGATGAATTGGCCGGACTCCGCCGACGCATGGCGGCGATGTCGGGGCGTCCCGACCGGCACGCGGTGGAGACGCGTGATCCGGCCGCAGGCGTGCTGCCGATCCCCGAACCGCTGTCGGAAATACTGCCGCACAACGGGATTCCGCGTGGAACGGTCGCCCGATTCGACGGTGCCAACTCGTTGCTGGTCGCGATGATCGCATCGGTCACCCGCGCGGGCGGTCAGGTCGGGATCGTCGGGATGCCCCGGCTGAGCCTGTTGTCGGCGGTGGAGATGGGTGCGGACCTCTCGCGCATCGCCACCATCCCCGATCCCGGCATCGATCCGGTGGAGGTCGCCGCGGTGCTGCTCGACGGCATGGACCTGGTGGTGCTCGGCAAGGTCGGACCGGGGGTGGGCGCGGCGGATGCGGTCGCCCCGTCACGGGCGCGCGTGGTGATGGGACGCGTACGCAAACAGTCGTCGGTCCTGCTGGTCGCCGGTGGCACATGGCCGGGTGCGCAGCTGACCATCGAGGCGCGGGTGCTCACCTACCGCCACAGCCCGTTGGTGCCCGGCGCCACCGACCTGGACTCCGCACGCAGCGGTTACGGCCGCATCGGCGGGATGAGGCTGCAGGTCACGGCCTCGGGACGCGGCAGGCAGTCGCAGAGCACCGAGGTCGATCTCCTGGCACGAGGCCAGGGTGCCGGCCGGACGGTGGAGATGGTCTCGACGACGAGTGCTCGTCCGGTCCTCGCGGTCGCGAACTGATGGCAGGGGTGAACCGATGACACAGCAGGAGCTCGCCAGGCGGACTCTCGCACTCTGGTGCCCGGACTGGCCGGCGATGGCGGCGGCCGCCGAGGCCGATCTGCCGCCGTTGCATCCGGTGGCGGTGCTGTCGGCGAACCGGGTGGTCGCCTGTTCGGCGACCGCCCGGGCCGTCGGCGTCCGACGCGGCATGCGCAAACGCCAGGCACAGGCGGTGTGCCCGGAGATGACCGTGGTCGCGGCCGACGAGGGTCGCGACGGCCGGCTGTTCGATCCGGTGGTGGCCGCGGTGGCCGAGGTGATCCCGACCCTCGAGGTGCTCCGGCCGGGTCTTCTGGTGATCCCCGGTGATCGGGCGGCGCGCTACTTCGGCGGCATGGAGGCGCTCGCCGAGGAACTCGTCGACGTGGTGTCTGCCTGCGGTATCGAATCGCAGGTCGGCATCGCCGACGAGATCTTCACCGCGGTCCTCGCCGCGCGGCACGGCCATCAGGTGGAACCGGGTGGTGACCGGGCTTATCTCGCCGGGCGTCCCGTCGCCGATCTCGCCCTCGAACCCAGCATGAGCGACCCGTCACGTGTCGAGCTGGTGGATCTGTTGCGGCGCTTGGGGATCGGCACCATCGGCGCTTTCGCCGAGATGGACATCGCCGACGTGGCCACCCGATTCGCCCGCGATGCGGTGCTCGCGCACCGTCTGGCCAATGCATTGCCGGGGCGCGTGCCCTCAGGCCGGCATCTGCCGACGGAACTGGACGTCGACCACACCTGCGATCCGCCCGTCGACCGCATCGACGTCGCGGCGTTCATCGGACGTACCCTCGCCGAGAAACTGCATCGTCGTCTGCGGGACGCCGCGGTCGCCTGCACCCGACTCACCATCGAAGCGATCACCGAACGCGGCCAACAGCATTCGCGGACGTGGCATTGTGCACAGCCACTGACTCCGGAGACGACCGCGGACCGCATCCGCTGGCAGTTGGAGGGGTGGCTGACCGGTGGGCGGCGGGGGAACGGCGGCCGGGGAACGAATGGCGGGGGAACGAGTGGACCGGGCAAGGACACCCGTCCCGACTCGCCGATCGTGCGGCTGCGGTTGATACCGGTGGAGGTCGTCGAGGCCGGTGCCCTGCACTATCAGCTCTCCGACGCACTCTCCGGCGGCACAGCGGTCGACCCCGACGTCGAAGAACGCGCCCGTCGCTCACTAGTCCGTATCCAGGGACTGCTGGGTGGCGATGCGGTTCGTATCCCGGTGCTCAGCGGTGGGCGCGGACCTGCCGAGCAGATCACGATGGTGTCCCTCGGCGACGAACGGACACCGCGCCGCGACCCGTCCGCACCGTGGCCCGGCCACCTGCCGCAACCCACCCCGACAGTGCTGGTGGAGACGGCTGTCAGTGTGCTCGACGCCGTCGGCCGACCGGTGCGGGTGACCGACCGGGGAGCGTTCACCGCCGAGCCGGTGACCGTCCGGCTGTCGGAGTCGCCGGGTGGGGGGAAGAGCCGGAAGACGAGCTGGGGGTTGTGCTGGTGGGCCGGCCCGTGGCCGGTCGGCATGGACCGTGCATCCGCGGCAGGGACCACCGAACTGATCGCACGGGCACAGGTGCTGCTCGACGACTCACGCGCTCTGCTGCTGTGTTACCGCGGTGGGGAGTGGATCGTCGAAGGGGTCTACGAATGAGGTCTTCAGCTGTTACGACCCCGCGCGATCACCGGCCACCTGGTGTCCGAGCCGTCGATCGCCACCAGCTCGTCGACCAGGTTGACCGCGTTGCACACGTGGTTCGGCACCACGCGAACGAAGCTCCCGATACCCGGGATGTCCTCGTCGGGAGACTCCGCCGGGAACTCCACCACCGCATGATGTTCCGACAGCAGCACAATGCGGGCATCGTGATGGTCGAGGAGCCGGCCGTACCCGGTGGCCCAGGGTGCGCGGTCGGCGCCGAGGATCTTGCTGCCCGCGTCGAGGACGATCCGGTGGGCGTCCCGGCGCACCACCGTCGCGACCGCGGTCAACGCGACCTCGTCGAAGCCGCACGAGCCGATCTCCACCTGCTGCGCGTCGTTGAACGGATACACGCCGGGGCGGATCTCGGTGAGGACATCCGCATGTCCCGCGTCGAGGAAGCCGACCGTCGGGGTCGAACCGCCGCTCCGGACGCGGGGGTCGACGCCGTTCGCGCGCAACCCGGCGGCCGCCGTCGCCAGCGCGGCCACCTCCTGCTCGGCCGCGGCACGTCGGGTGTCACCGAGACCGTAGGAATGGCCGGGGAAGGTGAACACGCCGATGACGTCGAGTCCCGCCGCGACACCCGCCTCGGCGACGGAACCGGCCAGTTCCGGGGCGACGCCGGTGCGGTGCTGACCGGAGTCGACCTCGACGAGCACCTGCAGGCCGGCCGTGCCGAGCGACCTGGCGAGATGCCGGGCGCCGGCGAGCGAATCGACCCCCACTCGCAGACTGACCCGCTCGGCGAGCGCGCGCAGTCGAGACGCCTGGACGGCGTTCGGCCACAACGGGTATGCGATGAAGATGTCGGTGCACCCGGTGGCATCGGAGGCGTCGGCGAAGGCTTCGGCCTCGCCGATGGTCGCCACGGTCAGCCCCACCGCGCCGTGATCGATCTGAAGGCGGGCGATCTCGGCGCACTTGTGGGTCTTGGCGTGCGGCCGGACGTCGACGCCGACGTTCCGGGCTGCTCCGGCGAGTGTGGCGAGGTTGCGGTCCAGTCGGTCGACGTCGACCTCCAGGTACGGGGTGTCGATCACGCGTCGCGACCACCGGAACTGCGGGGACGCCCCATGGCGGCCGCCGACTCGCCGAACAGCAGGTACTCCTGGTGCAGGATGCGGGTGGTCAAATCAGGGGTGTAGCGATGCCCGAGTTCGGCGATCGTCCCGACGACCGAACTGACCCGTTTGGGCCGATCGATGATGGCGTGCAACACCCGGGACGCGGCCTTGTCGACATCCCAGGTGCCGGGCTGGTTGTCGTACGCCTCGGTGGGGGAGATCATCCGCGTCTTCACCAGCGGCAGACGCACATTGGAGAATGTCACATGATCGGAGACGGTTTCGGTGCCGGTCACATCGCTGAACGCCTCCAGCGCCGCCTTCGACGCCGCATAGGCGCCGAAGCGCGGACCGCGGGACTGCACCGCGATCGAGGTCACGTTGACCACATGTCCCGACCGCCGGGCAACCATGTGCGGCAGGAGTCCGAGGATGAGGTTGACCGCGCCGAAGTAGTTGACCGCCATGACCCGGTGATAGTCGTGGGAGCGTTGCACCGAGTTCACGGTGGCGCGCCGGATGGACCGGCCGGCGTTGTTGACCAGCACGTCGACGTGACCGTGCTCCGCCAGTACCGATTTGACCAGCGCGTTGACCGATTCCTCGTCGGTGATGTCGCACTGATACGCCACCGCACGGCCGGGCGGGATGCCCTTCTTGCTGGTCGTCGAATTCAATTCGGCGGCGGCGGAATCGAGTTCGTCGGCAGATCGGGCCACGATGATCACGTTGGCGCCACGTGCGACGCACATCCGGGCGGTGGCCTTCCCGATGCCGCTCGACCCGCCGGTGATGAGAATGTTCTTGCCCACGAGAGGGCCGCGGGGGTCGCGACGCCGGTTGCGGGAACGGTCGAGGTGCGCAGACCAGTACTGCCACAGGCGGGGTGCGTATTCGGCGAATTCGGGGACACCGATCCCGTGCTCGTGGAGGACGGCGATGGTGGCGTCGGAGGAGAAGTCCACCGGCAGCGACACCGCGTCGAGCACCGCCGGTGGGATGCCCTGTTGGGTGGCGAGGAGATTGCGGCCGACGCGGGCCGGTCCCATCGCGGACAGCGCCAGTACCGGCTCGACCATGGCGTGGGGGACGGCGTCGAATCCCCGGGGTGCACCGAAGGACGGGGCGAGCGCGTTGTACATCTCGGTGATGGTGAGCGAACGCCGGTCCCCGAGGTGGAACACGAGTCCGCTGCGCTGCGGTTCCACGGCGATGAGCGCCACCATGGCTGCGGCGACGAAGTCGACGGGCACCATGTTGAGCGTGCCGAGGTCGGGCATCGGCAACCGCAGCTTCGACGGGAGACGTCCGAGCGCCGCGAGGTGACCGAAGAAGTAGTAGGGGCCGTCGATCTTGTCCATCTCGCCGGTCTGTGAGTCGCCGACGACGATCGAGGGCCGGTACACGCGCCACCGCAGGCCCTCGCGTTCGCGCACGACTCGTTCGGCCTCGAACTTGGTCCGGTGATACGCAGTCGGAAAGCCTTGCCCGACTTCGAAATCGGTTTCGTCGAAGCGGCCGCGATGGTCGCCGGCCACCGCGATCGAGGAGACGTGATGCAACAGGGCGTCGTGGGCGATGGCGAAGTCGGCGACGCGTGAGGTGCCGAGGACGTTGGCGGCCCGTTGCGACTCGGCGCCGGCGGCCATGTCGTAGATCGCGGCGAGATGGACCACGTGGTCGAAATCCGGCAGGTCGTTCGCGTCGAGGCCGAGGCCCGGGCTGGTCAGATCGCCGACGACCGGGGTCACTCGATCGGCGGCACCGAGGTCGTCGAGCAGGGCGGTGAACGTGGATCGAGAGGATTCGCGCACCAGTGCGTGGATGGTCGCGTCGGGGTCGACGGTCAGAAGACGATCGATGACGCGCCGGCCGATGAACCCGCTGCCTCCGGTGATGAAGTAGCTAGTCATGTAGGGATCCCGTCATGTGAGCGGGCATGCCACCCGCTGGATGTCCCGTCCCCCGATGGGAGATGGAATCTGTCTGGTACTCAGAGTTGCACTAACTCGAGCCGGACGCAACGGCCTACGGGGATCGGCGGGGAATCCGGATGTCAATTCGAACTCGTGTTCGATAGACTGTTCGGGTGGGCTGGGATCAGGGACCACCGACGTGGTCGGAGATGGAGCGGGTGCTCTCCGGTCGGGCACCCGACGGCGGACGTCCGGGTACCGCCTTCGGTCCCGATGACAGCGACCACGCGATGTTCCCGGGCGACGGCGGCGACAGCCCCGCCTGGTCGCGCAAACGTGGTGCGTACCAGGCGGATGACATCACGCGGGGATCGTCGTCGGTGGCATACGCCGAACTCCACGCCCACAGCTCCTACAGCTTTCTCGACGGTGCGTCGATGCCGGAGGAACTGGTCGAGGAGGCGCAGCGGCTCGGTCTGGCGGCGCTGGCCGTCACCGACCACGACGGCTTCTACGGGATCGTCCGGTTCGCCGAGGCCGCCCGCGAATTCGGGATGCCGACGGTCTTCGGTGCGGAGCTGTCGCTGGAGCCCGACATCGCACGAACCGGACACAACGATCCCCCGGGAGAACACCTGCTGGTCCTCGCCCGTGACGGCGAGGGTTACCGCCGGCTGTCGCGGACGATTGCCGAGGCGCACATGGTCGCGGGCGAGAAGGGCTTGCTGCGCTACGACCGCGACGCCCTGGCCGGTGCCGGGGACGGGCATTGGCTGATCCTCACCGGCTGCCGGAAGGGCGCGGTCCGACGCGCGCTGGACCGCGGCGGCGTCCCGGCCGCGGAGATCGCGCTGCGGGAGATGATCGAGACCTACGGCCACGGCAACGTCGTCCTGGAGCTCACCGCCCAGGCCATGCCCGACGACGACGAACGCAACGCGGTGCTCGAAGGTCTCGCCGCGCGCGCCGGGGTGCCGACGGTGGCCACCACCGGTGCGCACTTCGCCGCGCCCCGACGCCGCCGGCTGGCGATGGCGATGGCGGCGGTTCGGGCCCGCACCGACATCGAGACCATCGCGGGCTGGATGCCGGGCGTGGCCGGCGCGCATCTGCGCAGCGGCGACGAGATGGCACGGCTGATGCCCGCGCACCTCGACGCGATCGACAACGCGGCCGGCCTCGCCGCCGATTGCGCCTTCCAACTGGGCCTGATCGCGCCGGAATTGCCGCCGTTCGACGTGCCGGAGGGTTACACCGAGGCCAGTTGGTTGCGTGAACTCACCATGACCCGCGCCCGGCGCCGCTACGGCACGCCCACCGAACATCCGCAGGCCTACCGGCAGATCGAGCACGAGCTCGCCATCATCGAGACCCTCACGTTCCCCGGCTATTTCCTGGTCGTCGCCGACATCGTCGACTTCTGCAAGGCCAACGACATCCTGTGTCAGGGCCGGGGGAGCGCGGCCAACTCGGCCGTCTGTTACGCCCTGGGGATCACCAACGTCGACCCGGTCGCCAACAAGCTGCTGTTCGAGCGGTTCCTGGCCCCCGAACGCGACGGGCCGCCCGACATCGACGTGGACATCGAGTCCGACCGTCGTGAGGAGGCCATCCAGTACGTCTACCGCCGGTACGGCCGGGATCGCAGCGCGCAGGTCGCCAATGTCATCACCTATCGCGGTCGCTCGGCCATCCGGGACATGGCGCGGGCCCTGGGGTATGCGCCCGGTCAGCAGGACGCCTGGGCGAAGTCCCCGGACACCGCACCATCGGACGTGACCGATCTGGCCGGTGAGATCCTCGGTATGCCACGGCATCTGGGCATCCACTCCGGTGGCATGGTGATCTGCGACCGGCCCATCGCCGACGTCTGCCCCACGGAGTGGGCGCGGATGGAGAACCGCAGCGTGCTGCAGTGGGACAAGGACGACTGCGCGGCCATCGGGCTGGTCAAGTTCGACCTGCTCGGTCTCGGCATGCTCTCGGCGCTGCACTATGCGATCGACCTGGTCGCCGAGCACAAGGGCATCGAGGTCGACCTCGCCACGCTCGATCTCGCCGAACCCGCGGTCTACGAGATGCTCTGCCGTGCCGATTCGGTGGGCGTGTTCCAGGTGGAGTCGCGCGCGCAGATGGCGACCCTGCCGCGGCTGAAACCGCGGTGTTTCTACGACCTGGTCGTCGAGGTGGCGCTGATCCGTCCCGGTCCCATCCAGGGCGGCTCGGTGCATCCCTTCATCAAACGACGCAACGGGCAGGAACCGGTCACCGTCGAACATCCGTCGATGTTCAAGGCCCTCGAGCGGACTCTGGGCGTGCCGCTGTTCCAGGAGCAGCTGATGCAGCTGGCCGTCGACGTCGCGGGCTTCGACGCCTCCGAGGCCGACCAGCTGCGTCGGGCGATGGGCTCCAAACGGTCGCCGGAGAAGATGGAACGCCTGCGCCAACGCTTCTACGCCGGCATGGAGCGACTGCACGGCATCACCGGCGACACCGCCGACCGCATCTTCGAGAAGATGGCCGCCTTCGCCAATTTCGGCTTCCCGGAGAGCCACTCGCAGAGTTTCGCGTCGCTGGTCTTCTACTCGTCGTGGTTCAAGCTGCACCATCCGGCCGCGTTCTGTGCAGCACTGCTGCGGGCACAGCCGATGGGGTTCTACTCGCCGCAGTCGCTGGTCGCCGATGCCCGCCGGCACGGGGTGGCCGTCCATCGTCCCGACATCAACGCCTCCCTCGCGCACGCGACTCTGGAGAACGAGGGCCTCGACGTGCGGTTGGGACTCGACGGGGTGCGCGGGGTCGGTGAGGAGGTCGCCCAACGCATCGTCGACCGTCGCGCCGACGGGCCGTACACCGACATCACCGACCTGTCCCGGCGTGCTGCCCTGAGCGCCAAGGAACTCGAGGGTCTCGCCGGGGCCGGGGCTTTCGACGGTTTCGGCCTCAGCAGACGTCAGGCGCTCTGGGAGGCCGGTGCTGCCGCGACCGTCCGCGACGATCAGCTGGAACTGCGATCGGCGGGTGCCACCCCGACGCTGCCCGGCCTGTCCGACATCGAGTTGGCGGCCACCGATGCCTGGGCCACCGGCATCACCCCGAAGACGTATCCGACGCAGTTCCTGCGCCCTCGGCTCGATGCGTTGGGGGTGGTGGCCGCAGACCGGTTGCTGTCGGTGCCCGACGGCGCGCGTGTGCTGATCGGCGGTGCGGTGACCCATCGCCAACGACCCGCGACGGCTTCGGGCGTGACCTTCATCAACCTGGAGGACGAGACGGGGATGGTCAATGTGGTGTGTTCGGTGGGCCTGTGGGCGCGGTACCGTGTACTGGCACAGACAGCACCGGCTCTGCTGGTGCGCGGCCGGGTACAGAATGCCGAGGGGGCCGTGACCATCGTCGCAGATCGTTTGCAGCGCATGGATCTTCGAGTTGGAACCAGATCCAGAGACTGGCAGTAGCCCGCGGGAGGCCTGCCCGAGTGGGAAGACAATGAATCGGGGATATCGATGTCGCAGCAGGTTGTGGTGACCGTCAAGCCGAAGAGCAGCAAGGGTCCGCTGGTGGAAACCGGACCCGACGGTTCCGTCACCGTCTACGTTCGCGAGCCCGCCACCGAGGGCCGTGCCAACAAGGCCGTTGCCGAACTGCTCGCCTCACATCTCGGAGTGCCCAAGAGCAAGGTCGCGCTCATCGGCGGGGCGACCGCCCGCACCAAGCGGTTCCGGGTGGGCTAGACGGCCCCGGCGAAACCGTTCTGCCGCCATGCCTCGTAGACGACGATGCTCGCCGCGTTGGCGAGGTTGTGTGAACGACGGCCGGCGAGCATCGGGATGCGCACCCGGTCGGTGACCTCGGGTTCGGCGAGGACCTCCGCGGGCAGTCCGGTCGGTTCGGGGCCGAACAGCAGGACGTCGCCGGGCCGGTAGTCGACGTCCGTGTGATAGCGCTCCGCATGTGCGGTGAACGCGAACACGCGCTCGGGCTTCAACGTGGTCCACGCCGTCACCAGGTTGGGATGCACGGTCACGTTCGCCATCTCGTGATAGTCCAGACCCGCCCGCTTGACCTGGGCGTCGGACATCGAGAATCCCAGGGGTTCGATGAGGTGTAGTTCGCACCCGGTGTTGGCGGCCAACCGGATCGCGTTTCCGGTGTTCGGCGGGATGCAGGGCTGATAGAACATGATCCGGAACATGATGTGCTCAGCGTAGTCGCAGGCCTCGCCGGGAGTGACGGCGACGGTTCGTGTCCGCTATAGGTCGAAACCCGTGTTCGCACCGCACAGCACGATGCACAGCGTCGAATCCGGTTCTGTCCGAACCGCTCCGGTGGTCACCGCGGCGACGGCCGCGGCGGTGCCGTGTTCGACGAGGATGCGGTGAGAGTCCCACAGCATTCGTCGAGCGGCGACGAGCTGGTCATCGGTCACCAGCACACTGTCGACGTCCGGATGCTGTGCGGCGGTCTCCCAGCAGATGTCACCGAGGCGGGTCGCACCGAGGGAATCGGCGGCGATGCTCTCGAGTTCGACCGGGACCGGTGAACCCGCTGCCCGTGCCTGGTGAAAACACGATGCCCCGAGGGGTTCGGCACCCACCAGGCGGTCGCCGGGACGCAGGGTCGCCGCGAGACCGGCGAGGAGCCCACCGCCGCCGACGCAGGCCACGGTGGTGACCGGACCGGGTATGTCCTCGGCGACCTCGAGGCCGATCGTGCCCGCACCCGCGACGATGTCGGGCAGGTCGTAGGCGTGGAGAGCCAGGGCGCCGGTGGTCGCGGCGATCTCCACCGCGGCGTCGGCGGCGTCCTGGTAGCGCAGCCCGACGAGATGAACCTCCGCGCCCAGAGTTCGCAGTGTTCCGACCTTGACCGCGGGAGCCGTCTCCGGGATCACGACGGTGCAGGGCACGCCGGCGATCCGTGCGGCCCAGGCCGCGCCGATCGCGGCGTTGCCTCCTGACGCGACGAGCACCCCGGCGTCCGTCAGCGTTCCCTCGGCGCGCGCGTGCAGCGTCGCCCACAGGCTGCCCCGGACCTTGAAACAGCCACCGAGCTGGAGGTACTCGAGTTTGAACGCGACGTCCCGCGGGCCGTCGACGGTCTCGATGGTGCTGTGCGATGTCGGTGTGCGCCGCAGGAGAGGGGAGATGGTCCTGGCGGCGGGGTCGACGTCGGCCCGGGTTGCTCTCACGGCACAGACAGTAGTGGCTCACATCGCGCTCGCTCCGGATGGAAGAATGTCGGGCGTGACCGCGATACGACTGGATGGCAAGACCACGCGCGACGAGATCTTCGCGGATCTCACCGAACGGGTGAACAAACTGCGCGAGGCGGGCATCACCCCGGGTCTGGGCACGGTACTCGTCGGCGACGACCCCGGCTCGCACTCCTACGTCAAGGGCAAGCACGCCGACTGCGCCCGGATCGGTGTCGAATCCATCCGCAAGGACCTGCCGGCCGACGCGACCACCGAGCAGCTCAACGCCGCGATCGACGAACTGAACGCCGACCCGGCCTGCACCGGATACATCGTGCAGCTGCCGCTGCCGAAGCACCTCGACGAGAACGCGGCGCTCGAGCGGATCGACCCGCTCAAGGATGCCGACGGACTGCACCCGATCAACCTCGGTCGACTGGTGCTGGGCAAGGAGTCGACACTGCCCTGCACGCCGCGCGGCGTCATCCATCTCCTCCGGCGCTACGACGTCCCGATCGCGGGTGCCCGCGTCACCGTCGTCGGTCGTGGGGTCACGATCGGACGGCCGATAGGCCTGCTGCTGACGAGGCGCAGTGAGAACGCCACAGTCACTCTCTGCCACACGGGGACCGCGGACCTCCGCTCGGAGGTAGAGCGTGCCGACATCGTCGTCGCCGCTGCAGGTGTACCGCATCTGATCACCAAGGACATGGTGAAGCCGGGTGCCGCGGTCGTCGACGTGGGCGTCAGCAGGACCGACGACGGCCTGGTCGGCGACGTCCATCCCGACGTGTGGGAGGTCGCCGGACACGTGTCGCCGAACCCCGGCGGAGTCGGGCCGCTGACCCGCGCATTCCTGCTCGTCAACGTCGTCGAACGGGCCGAGCAGCAGCTCGCCGCCCAACAAGCCGCTGCCGAGGCCGTCGCCGGGGTCGAGGGCGGCGGCACGGCGTGAGCCCGGACGAGCCGCACGTCGGCCCGGCCGGTTCGGATCCGCCCTCGACGGATCCGAACCAACCGAGACCGCGACCTCCGGGTGACGGAGCTCACGGAGCCGAACCCGTGCCCGAGCAGGTGCACGGGGTGCGTGCGGTCCTCGTTCAGATCCCATATCTGCTGGTGATGCTCGGCGTGCTCGTGGCCGCGCTGTTCGTGATGTTCGACCGATGGCGACGCGGATCTTTCGTTTTCGGCGCGGCGCTTCTCGTCGGTGCGTTGCTCCGGGCGTTCATCCCTTCGTCGCAGGCCGGATTGTTGCAGGTCAGAGGGAAACTGTTCGACGTCTCGGTGATGGCGACGGTCGGTGGTGTGATGCTCTGGCTCGCCACGTCGATCGACTCGTTGGGAACGGATTGATTACAATAGAGACCTGAGCGTGACCTTGAGACGCAGTGGTCGCGCCTGACCAGGCAAATCTCGCTGCCGACAGCACTGAGTACGACGCTGGGCAGACGCATCGACCGCTGGAGTACGTATCACTGCAACACCGACCGATGGCCACGTGAACCGAGTGACGTCGATGGGCGTGTCGGCAGGCGCCGGCATGATCCACTACGTCTTGCTGACGCGTGACGATCTGGGCCGCAGTGTGGTGGATTCGCGCGTGATCGACGTCGACCCGACCGACGGGCTCGACGGCCCGGGGCGCGTGAACGCCGGTATCGACGTCATGCTCAGCGCAGCCCGCGAGGCCGACGCACGCGTCGGCCCGATCGGCGTCGCGGCCCGGACCACAGCCCAACGACGCCATCTGCGATCACGGGGGAGCGGCCCCCGCCGCCAGATCCGTCTCGTCGCCGAGGACGAGGCCGTCGTCGCCTACCTCGCCGACACCGGCGAGATCGATCGCTTCTCCGCGGCCGTGGTCGTGGACTGCGGTGACACCGGTATGACCATGTACACCGTCGACCCGCAGAACCGGCAGATCACCGCCGTCGAACGCTCGACCGTCATCAGCGGCCGGCGTCTCGACCGCGCCATAGCCGAAGGTCTCACCGCCGACAACCCGGCTCTCGGAGATTCGTCGCGCACCCGCGCCGGGCGCAGCGAGTTGCTCAGCGCCTGCCGGACCGCGAAGGAAGAGATCGCCTACGGCGGTGCGGGATCCGGTGGCACCGAGGGTTCGCCGGTGACGCTTCCGGGCGGTTCGGGACGGGTGTCGCTGACCGAATCCCATGTCGCGGGCGCCGTCGAACCGATGGTGCGTGAGGCACGCGAGGTGTTCGACCGCTATGTGGCCGACGTGGCCGCGCGAGGCATCAATCCGGACGCAGTGGTCTTCGTCGGTGGTCTCGCCAATCTGCCCGCGGTCCGGGAGATCACCCAGGGGCATGACTTCGACACAGTGTGCCCGTCCGCCCCGGAACTGGTGGCAGCGACGGGTGCGGCGCTCCTCGCCGGTGAGAGTGGTCCGAGCACCGCGCGACTGGCCTTCATCGGTGGTCGTCCGCAGCGTGAGTGGCTCTCGGCCATGCCGCTCGCGGTCGCGGGCGCGATCATCGCCGCGGCACTGATCACCATCTACGCGGTCAGCTCCTCGTTCGCCGAACGACAGGTCACCGAGCCGTCGCCGTCGGTCGACAGTGTCCCGGCGGTCGCAACGACGAGCGAGCAGCGATCCGATCCGGTGCCCACGACGTCGGCTCCGGTGACGCGCGTCCCAGACCAGCCCGTCGAGCAGACCTTCGAGCAGACCTTCGAGCAGCCGACCGTGCCCCAGCAACCGGTTCCGACACCGGACCGGGACGCTCCGGGCTGGGCCACCACAGAGTTGGCGCCGACCTCGCCGTCGACCGGTACGAGCACGCGTACATTGTCGCCGTATCCGTGGCCGACGCTGCCGTTCGCTCCGGGCACGACGCCGCGCATCCCACCGGATCTGTTGCCGAAGGAGCTACTGCCGTCGAGTCCGGCGCCGACTCCTCCTCCGCCCGATCACTCGGCCACGCCGCGGGCGGAAGCACCTGCCGCTCCGTCGTCAAGCAGCCCGGTACCCGTCCCGCGCTGAGCGCCGAAGAACGGGGACCGGCTCAGGCGTCGCGGCGGGCCAGTTCGACCGTGCGCTTGAGCAGGTCGCTGATGGCGTCGAATTCGGTGAGAAAGCCGTCGTGCCCGGTGTCGGATCGCACGACCTGCAGACCGCCGACGCAGTTGCCCAGCTCTTCGGCGAGCTCGGCCTGTAACCGCAAGGGATACAAACGATCCGAGTCGATCCCGCCGACGATGACGGGGACCGTGCACTCGTTGAGCGCCTTCTTGATGCCGCCGCGGTTGCGGCCGACGTCGTGGTGGTTCAGGACCTCGGTGAGCACGACGTAGCTGCTCGGGTCGAAGCGCTGCATGAGTTTCGACGCCTGGTGCTCGAGGTAGCTCTGCACGGCGTACCGGCCGCCGAGCAGCGGCTGCTCGTCGCCCTGCGGTTCGTTGGCGAAGCGCTCGTCGAGCTCGGGCTCACTGCGGTACGACAGGTGCGCGATCTGACGGGCGATGCCCATCCCGGTCAGCGGTACCTGTCCGGTGCCGTGGTAGTTTCCGCCGTTCCAGGCCGGGTCGGACTTGATGGCGGCGATCTGGGTGGTCTGGATGCCGATCTGGTCGGCGGTGGCACGGGCGCCGACGGCCAGCACCAGTGCGCTGCGGACGCGCTCGGGGTATTCGATCGCCCACTCGAGTGCACGGGCTCCGCCCATCGATCCGCCGAGAACTGCTCCGACGCTGCGGATTCCGAGACGGTCGAGGAGAGCGACCTCGGCGCGGACCTGGTCGAGGACGGTGATCTGTGGGAATCGCGAACCCCACGGCCGACCGTCGGAGGCGAGCGACCCGGGACCCGTCGATCCCTTGCAGCCGCCGAGGACGTTGGCCGAGATGACGCACCATTCGTCGGTGTCGATGGCCATGCCCGGACCGATGAGGCCGTCCCACCAGCCGGGCGCCTCGTGCTCGTTGTCGGCGGGACCGGTGACGTGGGAGTCGCCGGTGAGTGCGTGCAGGGTGAGGATCACGTTGTCGCGGGACGGCGACAACGTCCCCCAGCGCTGGAACGCCAGGGTGACGTTGTCGATCCGTTCGCCGCTGTCGAGAGGCAGCGAGCCGATGCTCATGCCGACGAGCTTCCCGTCCGGGACCGATTCCCAGTCGGGCTGATCAGACGCTTGCGCGTTCAGGTCGATACTCACCGACAAAATTGCCTCACCTGTCTCACTTGGCGGCTGCGAAGCCCTGTTCGAGGTCCGCCAGGATGTCGTCGATTCCCTCGATCCCCACGGCCAGGCGAACAAGTCCCGGGGTGACACCTGCGGCGAGCTGCTCCTCGGGGGTCAGCTGGCTGTGGGTGGTCGAGGCCGGATGGATGACCAGCGAGCGGACGTCGCCGATGTTGGCCACGTGGCTGTGCAGAGTCAGCGCGTCCACGAACTTCTTGCCCGCGTCCACACCGCCGGCGATCTCGAAGGAGATGATCGCACCCTGTCCCTTGGGGGCGAGTTCCTGGCCGCGCTGGTACCAGGGCGAGGACTCGAGGCCGGCGTAGGCGACGGACTCGACCTGCGCATGACCCTCGAGGAACTTCGCGACCTTCTGCGCGTTGGCGACGTGACGCTCGATGCGCAGGCTCAGGGTCTCGAGGCCCTGGGCGAGCAGGAAGGCGTTGAACGGGGCGATGGCGGCACCGGTGTCGCGCAGCCACTGGACGCGGGCCTTGAGTGCGTAGGCCGGCGCACCGAGGTCGGCGAAGACCGCACCGTGGTAGCTGGGGTCCGGGGTGGTGAAGCCGGGGAACAGGTCCTTACCGTCGCGCTGCACACGCCAGTCGAAGGTGCCGCCGTCGACGATCACGCCGCCGATCGCGGTGCCGTGTCCGCCGATGTACTTGGTGGCCGAGTGGACGACGACGTCGGCGCCGTGGGCCAGCGGGTTGATCAGGTACGGGGTGGCGACGGTGTTGTCGATGATCAGCGGCACGCCGTTGCGGTGTGCGACCTCGGAGACTCCCTTGATGTCGAGGATCTCGTTGTTGGGGTTGGAGATCGACTCACCGAAGAACGCGCGGGTGTTCTCGCGGACGGCGGCCTGCCACGACGCCGGATCCTCGGGATCCTCGACGAAGCTCACCTCGACGCCGAGCTTCGGCAGGGTGTAGTGGAACAGGTTGTAGGTGCCGCCGTACAGACGCGGGCTGGACACCACGTGACCGCCGGTCTCGACGATGTTGAGGATCGAGTAGGTCTCGGCGGCCTGCCCGGAGGCCACGAGCAGAGCGGCGACGCCGCCCTCGAGGGCGGCGATGCGCTGCTCGACCGCGTCCTGGGTCGGGTTCATGATGCGGGTGTAGATGTTGCCCGGCTCCGCGAGACCGAAGAGGTTCGCCGCGTGCTGCGTGTCGTTGAAGACGTAGGAGGTGGTCTGGTAGATCGGCAGAGCCCGGGCATTCGTGGCCGCGTCGGCGGTCTGGCCGGCGTGGATCTGCTTGGTTTCGAAGCTCCAGTTGTCGGCCGGATTCGTGCCCTCGTTGGCATCAGACATGACGATTGATCACTTTCTACGGTCGGCAGGGCCAAATTCGACCCTGTTGGGGTCCGACCTTCGGACCCGCGCTTGCCGGGGCTTCGCTGCTGCGATCCCAACCCGGTCATCACCCGGAGCACCCCACCGCGGTTGGAGGGTTGCCGATCAGCAAGCCGGGGCTTGGCGCTGATACTCATGACCTGGCGACAAGGATATAACACGGATGTGAGTGCCTGAGAACCCTCCCGGTCACGCCGAGTCGAACCCCTCACACTGCCTCCGAACCGTGTACTGAGCGTGTGGTCCGAGCGGTTGAAATCGGTCAAACGGCACGGCGAATCCCCAGTACAGCGTCGTTAGCGCTTCTCAGCATCATGTCAGGTTCTTCGTCGTCGCCTTAGGGTTCGGGCAACCCCGGCGGGCTTCCGCACTGGCATGGTCCGGGTTCATCGAGGAGAACACCTCATGGCTGCGCTGGCGCACCTCCGCTCTCGACGGATCTCCGTCCTCGTCGCCTCTGCAACCGGTTTCGCGGTGGCCGTCGCCCTATGCCTCCCCGGTGACGCCCTCGCGGAGGCATCCGAGTCCTGCGGAGCGGGGGCGGTCGTGATCGCCGCCGGCACCAACGACCCCGAGGGGCAACACCTGGTCGGGGTCACACAGCGGTACCGAGGGCTCGGGCCGGACGGGAATCCGGACCCGGACTCCGAGTATGCGGGCGACAACGGATACACGATCATCTACGCCGACTATCCGACGACGCTCTGGCCGCTGGGCGCCACGGGGTACGACTCGAGCGTGGCGCAGGGAAACGCGGCGACCACATCGGCGATCGCCGGCTACCAGACCCGGTGTTCGGGTAAGCCGGTCGTCGTCGCCGGGTACTCGCAGGGTGCCCGGGTCGCGGGTGATGTCCTGGCCGACATCGGCTCGGGTCCGGTCGAGGTCGTGGCGACCGACGAGAACGGCGACCCACTCCTCGACGAGGACGGCAATCCGATCACCGTCGTCATCGACCCGGACGGGATCAGCGGCGAGTTGTACTCCGACCCGCGGCAGGCCGGCGACAAGACCGGACGCGGCATCGAACTGTCCCTGATCGGCGTGATCCCGGGGCTGACGATGTCCGGTCCGCGCGGGACGAGCGGGACCGACGCCGGTTTCGGTGAGCTCGAGGGTCGGGTGGTGTCGGTCTGTATCGAGGGCGACCCCATCTGTGACCTGCCCGATCCCATCCACGACCCGATCGGTGCGATCGACGGGCTCCTCGGTTACCAGGTCAAGCACTTCCTCTACCCGTACGCGATGTACCGGGACCCCGCGTCCCAGTGGGCGACGCGACCGGTCTCGTGCAACGACGCGGGGACGGTCTGCATGGTCGGCGCGAAGTCGGCATTCGCCGAGCTGGTCCAGGGCTGGGCATCCGACCTCGGCTACACCGGCGAGATCGGCGACTTCCTGTCCGGCCGTCCGACGGTCGGCCTCCCGCTCGGGATCACCCTGGCGAACCTGCAGCCCGTCGTCCGCCTGGTCCAGGGTGTCCTCCCGCCGCTGCCGCAGCTCGGTTACGGCGCCTACCTTCCCGACCTCTTCGTCTTCGAGGACATCCTGCAGGGCATCGTCAGCCTGTCCCCGGCGCGACTCATGCGCGGTGTGACCGCGCTGGCCGCCAGCGTTCGCAGCATCGTGCTGCTGCCGGTGAACGCCGTGCGGTACTGGGCGGGCGCGATCGTCGGACCGACCGTCACGTCGCAGCCGAACACCTTCACCGTGCTCGCCGACGACGACTCCGAGGTGCCGGTGACTCTCGCCCGAACCTTCGCCGCCGTCGACGACGATCCCGAGACCAGCGGACCGGAGGTCGAGGCGACCCACGGCGGTTCCGGCATCCCGGCCGTCACCGAGGTGGCGAGCGGTCCGTCCGGAGTCGACTCTTCGGCGGATACGGACACCTCGGCGCCTGCGTCGGCCGCCGAACCCGACGACGGCCCGGCCGGCGGCGGAGACGGCACCGACCCGTCCACCGGTGGCGGTGATCCGGGCGTGACGCGGTCGGAGACCGATTCCTCCGACGCGCCGTCGTCGGACGCCGGGACCCCGGGCTCCGATCCCGACGGCGGCTCCGGCAGCGCCGACTCCGGGACCTCGAACCCGGACGGCTCGGACTCGGGCAGTTCCGGCAGCGGCGGGTCGGATTCGAGCAGCGGTTCCGGCAACAGCGATGGCGGATCGGACAGTTCGTCGAGCGGGGACTCGGGCTCCGAGTAGTCCCGGCAACCTCCAAGGAATCGATCGCCCAGCGATCGGGCAGGCGGGCGGGGTCGTCGGCCCCCTGTGAAGCAACTCACCGGGTCCGGGGGAATTGTGGTCTCCATGGGCCGGTTGGCATGAGGCGTGCCTGACGCTCCCACGACGACCACCGGTGCGCCGGACGACCTCGTTCCGAAGGTGCTCGACGACGCATCGTCGAAGGTGCAGGAGCGTCCCTCGTCGACGATCTCGAGTCGTGCCCGCCGGTTGACGATCCTGGCGTTCGCGCTGGGCGGTTTCGGCATCGGGACCACAGAGTTCGTCGCGATGGGTCTGCTCCCGAACATCGCCGGTTCCCTCGGTGTCTCCGAGCCGACCGCCGGCCACGTCATCTCCGCCTACGCGCTCGGCGTCGTCGTGGGTGCTCCGCTGATCGCGGCGCTCACGGCGCGCATGTCGCGGCGGGTGCTCCTGATCGCGTTGATGGTGGCGTTCACGATCGGCAACCTCGCGACCGTGCTCGCGCCGTCGTACGGACTTCTACTCGTGGCGCGGTTCGTCGCCGGTCTTCCGCATGGTGCGTACTTCGGCGTCGCGGCGCTGGTCGCCGCGCACCTCGCCGGTCCGCGGAATCGGGCCAAGGCGGTCGGGCAGGTGATGCTCGGTCTCTCGGTGGCGAACGTCGTGGGCGTGCCCGCGGCGGCCTGGCTGGGGGAGACGTTCGGGTGGCGCACCGCATTCGCGATCGTCGTCGTCATCGGCATCGCGACCGTCGTCGCACTGGTCCGTGTGCTGCCGACCCTGTCCGGCATGACGATCACCGACCCGCTGACCGAACTCGGGGCACTCAGACGAACGCAGGTGTGGTTCACCCTGGTGATCGGCGTCGTCGGGTTCGGCGGGATGTTTGCGTTCTACACCTATCTGAACTCGGCCCTGACGTCGGTCACGGGACTGCCGGTCTCCGTCGTGCCCTTCGCCCTGATGCTGTACGGACTGGGCATGGTGACCGGGAACTTCGTCGGCGGCTACGCGGCCGATCGGAGTGTGTCCGTCGCCATCCTCGCCGGCCTGTTCACCAGCGCGGTGACTCTCGCCGCCTTCGCGGTGCTCGCCGAGAATGCCTGGGCGGCACTGATTCTCACCTACTTCGTGGCGCTGACCGGATCGACGATGCTGCCGGCTCTCCAGACGCGGCTGATGGACGTCGCTGCCGACGCGCAGACACTGGCCGCCGCCCTCAATCATTCGGCGCTCAACGTTGCCAACGCCGCGGGCGCGTTCCTCGGCGGCGTGGTGGTCTCGGCCGGGTGGGGGTTCCTGTCGCCGTCGGCGATCGGCGCGGTGCTCGCCGTCGGCGGAATCGCCGTCGCGGTTGTCGCGATCGCCACCGCTCGGCGACGGCCGGTCGGCGCCTGAGCGGTCGGCTGCTGTTCGTCAGCCGTTGGACGGGGGAGTCGCGATGGTCTTCGACAGGTAGAGCGGTTCGCCGAGCTTGTTGATCAGCTCGAGTTGCGTCTCGAGGTAGTCGATGTGCTCTTCCTCGTCGGCGAGAATCTTTTCGAGGATGTTCGCGCTCGTGATGTCGCCCTTCTCGCGGCACATGGCGATGCCCGGGCGGAGTCGCTCGACGACCTCGACCTCGACGGCCATGTCCGACTCGAACTGTTCCCGGATGGACTGCCCGATTCGGAGCGGCAGCAGTCGCTGATAGTTGGGCAGTGCGTCGAGGAAGAGGATGCGGTCGGTGAGGATCTCGGCGTGCGTCATCTCCTCCATCGACTCCGCGCGGGTCTTCGCTGCGACCTCGGTCAGACCCCAGCTCGCCTGCATCTTCGAGTGGAGGAAGTACTGGTTGATCGCGGTCAGCTCGCTCGTGAGCTGCTCGTTGAGTAGTGCAATGATCTCGTCGTCGCCACGCATCTGACAGCCTCCCGTTAGCCGATTGTCTGGTGACGAAGTTAACACGGCAAAACGCCCCGCGCGTGTACTCGCGCGAGGTTGTGACTGGAGTTGTCAGTGTCGGATCATGCAGCGCTCGTCGAGGTGGCCGCCCTTTCGCTCAGGATGCTGTCGAGTTTCTCCAGGCAGGTTCCGCAGCCCTCGCCCGCGCCACACCGATCACTGATGTCGTCGACGGTGTAGGCACCGGCATCACAGTGCTCATGTATTTCGTCGACGGTGACGGCGCGGCATATGCAAACGAACATCTTCGGACCTAACGTAGTGCCTGGATTAGGTAATGCTTACATATTCTCCTCGGTGAGCACAAGGGTTGCCTTACCTCCATTTCGTCTCAATCGGAGACCCGTAGACCCGTCTCGGGAGGTATGCGGCGGGCGCGGGATCTGTCGGACCGAATCCGTACTATGTGGCCTCGTGCCACTCTCCATCTCCACGGTCAACGTCAACGGAATCCGCGCGGCGGTCAAACATCGTTCCGAGAACAACCGCGGCTTCCTGCCCTGGTTGGAGGACTCGTCGCTCGACATCGTGCTGTTGCAGGAGGTACGCGCGAGCGAGGACCTCGCCCGGGACGCCCTGGCTCCCGCTCTTCAGGCGGGCTGGCATCTCACGATGAGCGAGTCGGCGGTCAAGGGGCATGCCGGTGTCGGCGTGCTCACCCGCCGGGCGCCGGACGCCGTCCGGATCGGTTTCGGGAGCGCCGAGTTCGACGAACTCGGTCGCTATCTCGAGGTCGACCTCGACACCGATCTCGGACCGGTGACCGCGGCCAGTCTGTACCTGCCCAAGGGTGCGGCGCTCACCGACGCCGAGAAGGACATCGCCAAATTCGAGGAGAAGGCGCGGTTTCTCGACGAGTTCGGCGACCATCTCGGTCGGCTCGTCCGTCGTCGCCGGCACGTCGTCGTCGGTGGCGACTGGAACATCGCCCATGCCGAGGCGGACATCAAGAACTGGAAGGGCAATCTCAAGAGCCCGGGCTTCCTGCCGCACGAACGCGCGTGGGTGGGCGGGCTCCTCGAGACCGGCTGGCGTGACGTCTCCCGTGAGCTCCATCCCGGTGAGAGCGGCCCGTACTCGTGGTGGTCGTGGCGTGGCAAGGCCTTCGACAACGACTCCGGCTGGCGGATCGACTATCAGCTGACCAACCGCTCGCTCGCCGAGCGGGCGGTCAAGACCACCGTCGACCGGGCGGCCGCGTACGACCTGCGGTGGTCGGATCATGCGCCGGTCACCGTCGTCTACGAGTGAGGCGGGCACCCGCGTCAAAGGGCTTTGCGGGTCTGCGAAAATGGACCAATGAGTTCTGACGCCTCCGCATCCGGTGCCGCCCGACCGCGCGTGCTGTCGGGAATCCAGCCGACCAGCGATTCCTTCCACCTAGGTAACTACCTGGGTGCGGTCCGCCAGTGGGTGGCCCTGCAGGACGACTTCGAGGCGTACTACTTCATCCCGGACATGCATGCGATCACGGCGTCGTTCGATCCGAAGACCCTCGCCGATCGCACGCGTCTGTCGGTCGCTCAGTTGCTGGCCGTCGGCGTGGATCCCGAGCGCTCCACGATCTACGTCCAGTCGCACATCCCGGAGATCGCCGAGCTGACCTGGGTGCTGTCGTGCATCACCGGTTTCGGTGAGGCGAGCCGGATGACACAGTTCAAGGACAAATCGGCCAAGCAGGGCGTGGACGCGGCGGGTGTCGGGCTGTTCACCTATCCGATCCTCATGGCCGCGGACATCCTCGCCTTCCAGGTGGATCAGGTGCCGGTGGGCGAGGACCAGCGTCAGCACCTCGAGCTCACGCGCGATCTGGCGCAGCGTTTCAACTCGCGTTTCGGCAAGGTCCTCAAGGTCCCCCAGGCATACATCGTCAAGGAGTTCGCGAAGATCTACGACCTCCAGAACCCGACCGCCAAGATGAGCAAGTCGGCGGAGTCCGACAAGGGCCTCATCAATCTGCTCGACGAGCCGAAGAAGTCTGCGAAGAAGATCCGTTCGGCGGTGACCGACACGGAGACCGAGATCCGGTTCGACCCCGAGAACAAGCCGGGTGTGAGCAACCTGCTCACCATCCAGTCGGCGTTGAGTGGCACTCCGGTGGACGTCCTCGTCGACAAGTACCAGGGCAAGGGGTACGGCGACCTCAAGGTCGAGACCGCCGACGTGCTCACCGAGTTCGTCACGCCGCTGCGTGGCCGCGTCTCCGACTACATGGACGATCCCGCGCAGCTCGACGCGATTCTCGCTCGTGGCGCCGAACGCGCTCGGTCGGTGGCCTCGGCGACCCTCGAGTCGGTCTATGACAAGGTGGGATTCCTGTCGCCGAGGCGCTGACACAGTCCTGAGTTCGACCTCCTCGGCGATTCGACGAGGAGGCGTGCGGTGAGTTCGGTGGTCGATTCGGGGAAGTCACTCGTCACCCGTGCGAAGTCGATCTACGAGGACCGGCGTGAGCGCTGGACCTGGCTCGACCACGTCGTGCGGACGGTGGACCGCTACAACGACCGCCGCGGAAATCTCTACGCGGCGAGCATCAGCTTCAACGGCATCCTCGCGCTCGTCCCGATCATCATGGTGGCGTTCGCGGTCGCCGGCTTCGTGCTGGCCCAACAGCCGGAGGTGCTGCAGGAGATCCAGGACGCGGTCGTGGAGAAGATGCCGGGGCAACTCGGCGATCAGGTCTCCGACATCATCACCTCGGCCATCGACTCCCGTACCACGGTGGGTGTGGTCGGCCTGCTCGGTGCGGCGTTCACCGGCATCGGCTGGATCTCCGGGGTCCGTACCGGAATGACCGAGATGTGGGGTGGTCGAGTACAACGCAACGCGGTCATGTCGAAAGTGTGGGATCTGGTGACCTTCGCCGGACTCGGCGTCGCCTTCGCGGTGACGATGGCCGTGACCGCGCTGGGCAATTCGGGTCTCACCAAGACTGTGCTGGGGTGGGTGGGCCTCGACGACGCGTCGTGGGCGCCGATCCTCGTGCGGGTGGTGTCGACCGCGGTCTCGATCCTCGCGACCTGGGCGTTGTTCACGTTCATCATGGCGCGGCTTCCCCTGGTGCAGTTGCCATTCCGCAACACCCTGAAAGCCGGACTGATCACCGCGGTCGCGTTCGAGATCGTCAAGACGGTCGGCGGGCTCTACCTCCAGTCGGTGCTGAGCAGCCCGGCGGGTGTGGCATTCGGCCCGATCCTCGGTGTCATGGTGTTCGCGTACCTCGCGTCGCGCATCGTGCTGTACGCCGCCGCCTGGTGTGCGACCGACCAAGCGAACGAGGAGTTCCAGGTCGAGGAGGACCCCGACGCGGAACTGCATCGGCCAGTGGTCATCTCGCCGACGGTCGAGGTGAGTCCGACGCCGCGTCCGGCGGCACTGGCGGCCGCGGCGGGTGCCGGCGCGGCGATCGCGACGCTCGTGGGGGTCGTCCGCAGGCGTTGACGTACCCACCGCCCTTCTGAGCAGAAGCAGGTGGGTGGATCACCTGCGGCCGAAAAGCCTGAGTCCCAACAGCAGCAAGACCACGGCGGCGAGCGCCGCGACGAGACCGATGAGGACGCGCACCGACATCGGGGAGGCGGTGTCGGAACCCGAACTCGCGAGGTGGGAGTCCGGGGACGAGGCGGCGCGCGGCGCAGTGGATTCCGCCGCTTCAGCAGTGGGGTCGACGAGATGTCCGACGGTGATCTCGGGACCTGCACGGAAGCCGTATTCGAACATCTCCCGCGCTTGATCCCAGTACATGTCGCCCTCGACCGACAATCCGTACATCTGCACGACGAGGATGCGGTGGCCGTCGCGTTCGGCCACGCCGACGAAGGTCTTGCGCGCGTCGTCGGTGTAGCCGGTCTTCCCGCCGAGCATGCCCGGATAGCCGTCCACGAGAAGCCGATTGCTGCTGTACATGTCGTAGGCCGGATGGTCCTTGTCGCCGGGCACGTCTGGTCGGCGCGGATAGCCGGGGAATCGGAAGGTGGGCTTCGCGATGAGCTCCCGAAAGGTCTCCTGCGCCATGGCTGCTCGGAAGATCAGCGCGAGATCGTAAGGCGAGGAGGACATCCCGGCGGCATCGAGACCCGATGGGCTCGCCGCGCGCGTGTCGGCGGCGCCCAGCTCGCGGGCGCGTTCGTTCATCTTCTCCAGCGTGGTCTCCACGCCACCGAGTTCGCGGGCGAGGGCGTTCGCGCAGTCGTTGCCCGACACCATGAGCAGGCCGGTGAGCAGGTCGCGGACGGTGTAGTGACCGCCCGGTCCCATCCCGCACGAGTCGCCCTCGGTGCTCCAGTCCTCCGCGGTCGGGATGACCGTCGCGTCGAGGTCGAGTTCGTCGAGGGCGATGAGTGCGAGCAGCACCTTGATCGTCGACGCGGGCCGGTACCGCCCGTGGGGGTCCTTGGCCGCGATGACGCGGCCGGAGTCGAGGTCGGCGATCAGCCACCCGGCCGAGGTCAGCCGTGGCGGAACGGGACCGGCCGCCGGGTCGGCGACGACGCCGCAGTACGAGAGATCCTCACCCCCGATCGCGGGTGTCGGGACGGGCAGCGAGGAAGGGGTCGTCGAACCCGGTGCGACCGCCTCGGATTCGTCGACAGCAGGCGGCGTGCCGATCTTGTGCGGACAGTGATCGGTGACCGGAGTGCTGAAGGCGGGCGGGGCGCCGGTGGGGAGCGGGACGGCCCCGGCCGGTCCGACGCCGACCGGTCCGGCGGACATGCACAGAAGCATCCCGAGAACAGCGGCAACGAGTGCCGATGCGGTCCGGCGAGTCCACCCCGAGGTCACCGATCGCACGTTACCAGCGGAACCACGTGGTCTCCGGACGTGCGAACGCGTCGTGTCCGACGTTCGGCCATGCGGACTACAGCAGCGAATACGCCTCGCCCAGGACCGACCGCAGGATCTGCTCGATCTCGTCGAACTCGGCCTGTCCCGCGATCAGCGGCGGCGCGAGCTGCACGACGGGATCGCCGCGATCGTCGGCGCGGCAGTAGAGCCCGGCGTCGAACAGCGCGGTGGACAGGAACCCGCGCAGGATGCGTTCGGATTCGGCTGCCGTGAACGTCTCCTTGGTGGCCTTGTCCTTCACGAGCTCGATCCCGTAGAAGAAGCCCTCGCCGCGCACGTCGCCGACGATCGGCAGGTCGTACAGCTTCTCAAGGGTCGCCCGGAAGGCCGGGGCCTGGGTCTTGACGTGATCGTTGAGGCCCTCGCGCTCGAAGATGTCGAGGTTGGCCAGCGCGACCGCCGCCGACACCGGGTGCCCGCCGAAGGTGTAGCCGTGCGCGAAGGTCGTGGTGCCGTCGCGGAACGGATCGAAGAGCCGGTCGCTGGCGATCATCGCGCCGATCGGCGAGTAGCCCGACGTCATGCCCTTGGCGCAGGTGATGATGTCGGGGACGTAGCCGAAGTCCTCGCAGGCGAACATCGAACCGATGCGACCGAATGCGCAGATCACCTCGTCGGAGACGAGCAGGACGTCGTATTCGTCGCAGATCTCGCGCACCCGCTCGAAGTAGCCGGGCGGCGGCGGAAAGCAGCCGCCGGCATTCTGGACGGGTTCGAGGAAGACGGCCGCCACGGTGTCGGGGCCCTCGAATTCGATCGCCTCGGCGATGCGGTCGGCGGCCCTGCGGCCGAACTTCTTCGGGTCATCGGACAGGTGGTCGTCCGCCCGGTAGATGTTGGTGTTCGGCACCCGGAACGCACCGGGCGTCAACGGCTCGAAGGCCTCCTTGAGCGCCGGCACGCCGGTGATCGCGAGTGCGCCCTGCGGGGTGCCGTGGTAGGCGACCGCACGCGAGATCACCTTGTGCTTACCGGGTTTGCCGACCAGCTTGAAATACTGCTTGGCCAGTTTCCAGGCACTCTCGACGGCCTCACCGCCACCGGTGGTGAAGAAGACACGGTTGAGATCGCCCGGCGCGTAGGCGGCGAGCCGCTCGGCGAGCTCGATGGCCGGCGGTGTCGCGTACGACCACAGCGGGAAGAAGGCGAGCTCCTTGGCCTGCCGGGCGGCGGCCTCGGCGAGTTCGACGCGTCCGTGACCCACCTGCACGACGAAGAGTCCCGCCAGGCCGTCGAGGTAGCTGCGTCCCCGATCGTCGAAGATGCGGACGCCCTCCCCTCGGGTGATCACCGGAGGGGTGATGGCGTCGCCGTGCCGGGCGAAGTGTCCCCAGAGGTGAGCTGCACTGCGGGCGCCGAGTGACTGAGCGGAGTTCGGGGGCGTAGAGGGGGCGGTCACGGTCATCGGGTTCCCCAGTTGTATTGCTGTTTCACGAGTTTCAGGTAGACGAGGGTCTCGGTACCGACGACCTCCGGGTGCACCCGTACCTTCTTGTTGAGGATCTCGAGCAGGTGGTCGTCGTCCTCGGAGACGACCTCGATCAGGATGTCGAAGGACCCCGCGGTCAGGAGCACGTAGTCGATCTCGGGGTGTTCCGCGAGCCGTTCGGCGAGCGCCTGGGTGTCGCCGACGCAACGGATGCCGATCATCGCCTGGCGTGCGAATCCGAGTTTGAGAGGGTCGGTGACGGCGACGATCTGCATGAGACCGCTGTCGCTGAGCTTCTGCACACGGTTGCGCACGGCGGCTTCGGAGAGTCCGACGACCTTGCCGATGGAGGCGTAGCTGCTCCGACCATCGGCCTGCAGGAGCTCGATGATCTTCTTCGCGGTTGCGTCCAGCTGTGTGGATACAGGGTCAGCCACCCCATGATGGTGACGGATTTAGCAGTAAATCGCAACATTGACGACGGAAACCGTAGTGAAACCTGGCTTCAGCGCGTGAATCCGCAACGACATCGGTAGGCTCTGGGGGTATGTCCCCACCAACCAGCATTCCGTCCGGCTGGATCAACGGTAAGCCACATCACTCGACCGGTGCCGATCACATCGTGGTCAATCCTGCCACGGATCAGCCGGTTGCGACTGTGAAACTCGCAGGTCGCGGCGATGTCGATGCCGCGATCGCGAGTGCCCGCGCCGCGCAGCCGGCCTGGGGACGTGCCACCCCGGCCGAACGGGCGGGTGTCCTGCTCGCGTTGGCCAGAGCGCTGGCGGCGCAGTCCGAGGTGTTGATCGCCGAAGAGGTCGCGCACACCGGCAAGCCGATCCGGCTCGCGACCGAGTTCGACGTCCCCGGATCGATCGACAACATCGAGTTCTTCGCCGGTGTCGCACGCAATCTCGAGGGCAAGGCGAGTGCGGAGTACTCGGGCGACCACACCTCGTCGATCCGCCGTGAACCCGTCGGCGTCGTCGGCACCATCACGCCCTGGAACTACGCGCTGCAGATGGCGGTGTGGAAGGTCATCCCGGCACTCGCCGCCGGGTGCGCGGTGGTCCTGAAGCCGGCCGAGATCACGCCGCTGACGACGCTGACGATGGCCCGCATCGCCACCGAGGCCGGATTGCCCGACGGCGTTCTCAACATCGTCGTCGGCACCGGTCCGGATGCCGGCGCCCACCTGGCCGGACATCCCGGCGTCGACATGGTGACCTTCACCGGGTCGAGCGCGGTCGGCCGGCAGGTGATGACGCAGGCCGCCACCACCGGGGCACGGATCCAACTCGAACTCGGCGGCAAGGCGCCGTTCGTCGTCTTCGACGACGCCGACCTGCCGGCAGCGATCCACGGTGCGGTCGCGGCCTCGATCATCAACGGCGGACAGGACTGCACCGCGGCGACCCGGGCGATCGTCGCCCCCACGCTCCACGACGAATTCGTCGACGGCGTCGCGGACCTCATGTCGCGCGTCGTCATCGGCGATCCGACCGACCCCGCCACCGATCTGGGCTCCCTCATCTCACGACGGCACCGCGAGAAGGTGGCCGGGATGGTGGAGCGTGCCCGGGCAGCCGGGGCCCGGGTGGTCACCGGCGGCGCGGTGCCCGACGGTCGGGGCGCCTTCTACCCGCCCACGCTCGTCGCCGATGTCACGGAGAACTCGGAGATCTACCGCGAGGAGGTATTCGGACCGGTGCTCACGGTCAGCCCCTTCATCGACGACGACGACGCGATCCGTCGCGCCAACGACACCCCGTACGGCCTCGCCGCGTCGGCGTGGACGCGCGACGTCTATCGCGCACAGCGGGCGTCGCGCGAGATCCACGCCGGTTGCGTCTGGATCAACGATCACATCCCGATCATCAGCGAGATGCCGCACGGCGGGTACGGCGCCTCCGGCTTCGGCAAGGACATGTCGACCTACTCCCTCGACGAGTACCTGCTGATCAAGCACGTCATGAGTGACATCCACGGCGTCGCCGAAAAGCAATGGCACCGAACGGTCTTCGCCCTGAATGGTCGGTCGGTGTGACGACCGGAACGTGGGCCCGCGAGCCGACCTCCCGGGGCGTCGAGATGGTCGCGCAGGCCGCGGCCCGCCCCTACTGGCTCGATCGGGATCTCCGTCCGGAACCGAGGCCCCGACTCGTCGGTGAGGTCACCGCCGACCTGCTGGTGATCGGCGGTGGCCTCACCGGGCTGTGGACCGCGGTCCAAGCGGCCGAACGGGATCCGTCTCGGACCATCGTGCTCGTCGAACGCGACCGGATCGCCGAACACGCGTCCGGACGCAACGGCGGCTTCTGCGCCGCCAGCCTCACGCACGGGCTCGGCAACGGTCTGCAGCGTTTCCGCGACGAGATGCCGACGCTGCTGCACATGGGGCGCGAAACACTCGACGCCATCGAGGGCACGCTGGCCCGTCTCGGCATCAACGCCGACGTCGAGCGCACCGGAGAACTCGACCTCGCCACCACCGGATGGCAGTACGACGCACTGGCCGCGACCGCGGCCGCGGGCCGGGCGCTCGGCGAGGAGCTCGTGCTGCTCGACGCATCCGCGGCGCGGGAACGCGTCGACTCGCCCATGGTCCGGGGCGCACTCTACGACCCCGAGGTCATGCTGATCGATCCGGCAAAGCTCGCGTTCGGTCTCGCCGACGCCGCGGAACGGCTCGGGGTACGAATCCACGAGGAGACCGAGGTACTGGGACTGTCCAGGGGGCCGTCGGGCCATGGTTCGTCGGGCAGGGTCTGCGCGCGAACGGGATACGGACAGGCGCGCGCCGGCCGGGTCGTGGTCGCGACGTCGGCGAGCAGGTCGCTGGTCCGTAGGCTGCGTCTCTACACCGTCCCCGTGTGGGACTACGCGCTGATGACCGAACCGCTGTCCGACGACCAGCTGGCGTCTCTTGGCTGGTCCGGGCGTGAGGGACTCGCCGACAGCGGTCCACGCTTCCACTACTTCCGGCTCACCGCGGACAACCGGCTGCTGTTCGGCGGCTGGGATGCGCCGTATCACTTCGGTTCCGACGACGATCCGCGTCGCGCGCATCGCCCCGGTGAGTGGGCGCTGCTCGGTGAGCATCTGCTGCAGATGTTCCCGCAACTCGAGGGGATCACCGCGACGCACACGTGGGGCGGGGTGATCGACACCTGCTCGAGGTTCTGCGCCTTCTGGGACACCTCCCACGACGGGCAGGTGGTGACGGCGGTGGGCTTCACCGGTCTCGGCGTCGGTGCCTCGCATTTCGCGGCCGCGACCGCACTCGACCTCGTCGATGGTCTGCAGACCGAACGGACCGCCCTGGAGATGGTGCGCCGCAAGCCGTTACCGTTCCCACCGGAGCCGGTTCGGTGGGCCGGCATCACCGTCACCCGGCAGCAGATCGCGCGCAGCGAACGCCGGAACGGCCGTCGGGGTGCGTGGCTCACTCTGCTGGACAAGGTCGGCTTGGGTTTCGACAGCTGACCCGCTTCCTGCTCGGCAGTTCTCAGCTGTTCTTGGGGACCACGATGACCGGTGCCGTCGTCCATCGGAGGATGCGTGAGGCGGTGCTGCCGAGGAAGACCCGGTTGGACGATCCCAGGTGTCCGGAACCGACGGCGACGATGTCGTTGGCGTCCCACGGCAGGTTGGCGAGTGCCTCGTCGAGAGTGGCGCCGTCGGCGACGAGGACGTCGACGGCGAGTTCGGCGTTCACCTCGGCGCGGGTTTTGTCGAGAAGTTCACGCGCGACGGCGATCTGTGCGGTCCGCGCGTCACGCGACGAGTCGTCGTCGAAGGGGGACTCGAGGGAGACCAGGGACAGCAGCCGGAGGTCGAGTTTTGCGCGTTCGGCGAGCTTCTCGGCGAACGGGAGCGGATTGTCGGCGCCGGGCTTCACCGGCACGGCGACGGTCACCGTGTCGAGGACCGCGTCGACCCGGTCGGCATATCCACGTGGTGCCAGGGCGACCGGAACCGGCGACGAGTGGACGAGTTCGTTGCTGACGGTGCCGAGGGTGTGGCGACGGAGCAGACCGTCGCCGGTGCCGCCGACGACGATCATCCTGGCCTGCGTCGCGACCGCGTGCGATGCGAGGCCGCCGGCGAAGGAGTCGTCGACCGTGACGACGGTGCGATGGGGGAACCCCGCGGGGATGAGTGCAGCCCCCTCGCGGAGCCATTCGGCTGCCTGCGCCTCGATGCGCTGCTGATACTGGGCGAGACCGGGCCGGCCGTCATAGGGGACCGGCCGTACCACGCACACCAGGTCGATCGTCGCCCCGGTGACACGTGCGAGCGCCACGGCCAGGACGACACCGTCGGCGCCGGAGGGCGTCGCGAGGTATCCGACCGTGAGGCGCGGAGTGGTCGGGGGTTCGGTCTCCTCGTCGGGGGGCTCCGACTCGGGCCGGGGCGCGGTCGTGTCAGTGGACATCGGGAACCTTCACCTCGGTGGTCGCGGTCAGTGTCCTGCCCCGGAAGAAGTCACTGTTGTGGGCGAAGCAGGCCAGCATCAGGGGAATGCCGAGGACCAGCATGCCCACGCCGAGTACGAAGACACCTCCGATACCGCCGACCGAGGTGGCGCCGTAGTCCGGCGAGATCATGTCGATCGCCGAACGGATGAAGGCCGCGGCCATCGCGAGTCCGCCGAGGAGTGGGAGAAGGCCGCGCAGGAAGAAATTCCGGGCGGAGCCGAACAGGGTCGACCGGAAGTACCAGACGCAGGCAAAGGCGGTGATGCCGTAGTAGAACGCCACCGCCAGTCCGAGGGAGGAGATGGAGTCGGCGAGCGTGTCCTGGCTGAGCAGTGAGAGGGCCAGGTAGAAGGTGAGCGCCGCGGCGCCCATCGCGGCGGTACCGAAGGCCGGCGTCATGTAGCGCGGATGGATGGAGGCGAACCTGTCGGGGAGCGCCTTGTAGACGGCCATCGAGAGGCTGCTCCGTGCGGTGGGCAGGATTGTGGACTGGGTCGAGGACAACGCGGAGACGCAGACGGTCAACAGCAGTGCCGAGGACATGACCGCACCCGCCACCGGATCGCCGAGGATGGTCAGCACGTCCTCGGCGTTCGCCTCGTTCCCCAGTCCGATCCCGGTGTCGCCGAAGCCGGCGAACGACTGGACGGCATAGGCGACGAGCACGTAGGTCGCGACCAGGATCAGACAGGTGAGCACGGCGGCGCGTCCCGGGGTCTTGTCGGGGTCCTTGGTCTCCTCACTGATGGCCAGGCACGCATCCCATCCCCAGTAGATGAAGATGCACAGGATCACCGCCGCCGCGATCTGCGACTGATCGAGACCGTTCGGCCACAACCACGACAACTCGGGGTCGATCGCTTGCGCTCCGGCACGGCCCGTGCCCACTTTGACCAGGGCGATCACGCTCGCGACGATGAGCACCGCGAATTGGATGAACATCAGGATCGCCTGCATGCGTTCGCTGATCACGATGCCGCGGATGCTGACCCAGGTCATGCCGATGATGAAGACACTCCCGAGCAGGATCTTCGCGATCAGGCTGTCGGCCAGACCGTCCAGGCCGAGGAACCGGAACAGGTACAGCGCGGCGATCTCGGAGACGTTGGCGAGCACGATGATCGCCGACACCGCGAGACCCCAGCCGCCGATCCAGCCGATCCATGGACCGAAAGCCTTTGTGCCCCAAGTGAAGGTGGTGCCGCAGTCGGGGGTGTCGCGGGACAGTTCGCGATAGGCGAAGGCCACTAGCAGCATCGGGATGAACGCGAGGACGAACATCGCCGGTGCCTTGTCGCGAACGTTGTCGACCACGTAACCGAGGGTGGCGGCGAGGCTGTAAGCCGGTGCGACAGCGGACAAGCCGATGATGACGTTTCCCATCAGCCCGATCGATCCGGCGCGAAGTCCCTTGCTTCCCGGGTTCTCGATGATGCCGGGCGTGCCCGCGTCGGCTCCGACCGATCCGGCCTCGATGCGCTCCGACATGCCCGTTCTCCGCTCACGTATCCATGACGAGAGCCAGAGTACGATTCTCCGTTCCGGTTCCTCCCGGTAAGTTCGAAACCCGGCTCAATTGCGTGGTCGGCACCTGCTCGTCGGGTGCGGTCCGCGTACCGTGTCGTCGGCCACGAGAACGGAGTCGACGCGGATCTCGCATCTGGAAAAGGTTCCGCTGGATTGGAATAGCGCATCGAGTGGTTCGCGCGGCGAAGGTCTCGTGTACACCAGGGTCGCCGACCACAGCTTCGTCGGGCCGTCCTGATGTGCGAGCGGGACGTCGGTTTGCGTTCGCAGCCGGCCGTCGGCGTCGAACCACACGGCGGCACCGTTGAGTTGCCGGTCGGAGGTGAAGGTGATCGTGATCCGGTGGGTGTCCGGCTCGTCCGGAGGCGACGCCGTTGCGGGTGAGAAGACCGCCAGGCACAGCACTGTGCTGACCAGGACGGTGAGTAGAAGGCGGAAGTACAGGACTCGGACCACGTCGGCGCTCCGTTCGGCGGGCTGGATGGGTTCTTGTTGGACGCAGCCGAACGCCGGGCGGTTCCACGGTTCACCGAACGAGTGTCAGCTCCATCGCCGCAGTCTGCCGAAAATCCGTTGTGGCGCTGAGCAATCGGGAGATCGCCAGGCGGCCCTGCAGGCGGGCCAGGGCGGCACCGACGCACAGATGGAGTCCTTTGCCGAATGCCAGGTGCGAGCCGTGTCCCGACCGGGCGGTGGCACGGTCGAGGTCGATGGTCGGCGGGGCGTCGAAATGCTCGGGATCACGGTTGGCCGCGCGCCACATGAGATAGACGTGGGAGCCGGCCGCAAGGTGGGTGTCGCCGAGGGTGGTGTCGGACACGACATGCCGGAAGTGGCCGCGGAAAGGGGAATCCAGGCGCAGTGTCTCCTCGATGAAGGCCGGGATGAGCCCGGGCTCGCGGCGGAGTCGCGCGGCGACGTCGGCATGCTGCGTGAGCATCCGGACGGCGCTGGTCAGGAGGCTGACGGTGGAGTCGGAGCCCGCCGCGACCAGTTGCAGGAGGATCATCACCGCAGACGGGCGATCCAGGTCCTCACGGGAGACGGCCGACGCGATGTCGGCAAGCACGCCTCGTCCCGGCGTGCCCGCCCGGTCGTCGTCGCGCGCCCGATCGAGCGCGTCGCCGAGGTAGGCGGTGAGTTCGGCGACGGCGGTGGTCGCGGTGGTGAGCTGACCGGGGGTGATGACGCCGTCGATCAGCACATTGGTTGCGCCCGCCCAGTGGGCGAGATCGCCGACGTCGTCGTGTGAGAGACCGAGCAGTTCGGTGACCACCGTTATCGGGACACGTTGTGCGACAGCGGTTGTCCAGTCGATCGTGTTCTCGTTCAGTCCCTCGGTCCACGCGGTGTCCACCACCTCGGCGACATAGGGCTCCAACGCACGGATACGTGCCGGCGTCAGTGACGGCATGACCAGCGACCGGTGGAGCCGGTGCCGTAGACCGTCCGCGGTCGCCAGGACGTGCATCGCGTCGCCGAGGCCGGCCACCGGGAACTCCGAGACCGACCCGTCCTCGTGGCAACCATGGTGGCGGTCAGGTTCGACGAGAACTCCTGAGGTCGGCGCACCACGTCGGCGATGAGTTCCCAGGAGCCGACGGCGAAGAACGGGGAGTCGCCGATCCGCTGGACCGGGAATCCGCTGTGGAAGCGCGACAGGAAGGCGGGATCGTCGAGTGCGAGCATTCTCTCAGCGTCGCCGACCGGCATGCAGGGGGCAACGATCCCACGCCAAGTCGATACCCGGCTACTCCGGTGAGCGGCTCCGCTGTCTCACCTGATCGCTCTGACCTGTCGGAAAGGGCGTGCATGATTCGGTCATCTGTCTCATGATGAGAATCGGTGACGGAGGTGCGGGGATGACGGACTGGCTCGTCGGTGGCGATCGAGGCGACGCGGCGCGAAGGAAGCTCGTCTCCCAGGCGGCGGCGCTCATCGCCACGCGGGGACTCGACGCGTTCAGCGTCGACGAACTGGCGCTCCGAGCGCACTGCTCGCGAGCGACGATCTACCGGTGTCATTTGCCACCGTGAAGGGACCACCTGGGCTGATTGTTTGCCATAGGGATGGGACCACCTGGATTGCCAGTTATGGGACCACCGGCGCGTCGCGCTGGTGGTCCTTCATTTTGTCCGTTGACTCGGCCGTGACGATGTTCACGGAAGGGGCCGACGGCATGGGCTACCGGGAGGTTGCAGTGGAAGAGATCAGAGAAGTCCTGCGGTTGTGGTTGGGCCTTGCGGTGGGGTTACCGGCGCCGGGTCTGCGCACGATCGCCGCGCGTGCGGGTGTCGATAGGAAGACGGTGCGACGCTACATCGCGGCGGCGCAGGCGGCGGGGTTGACGCGCGATGTCGGTGCGTCGGCACTGACCGATGAGTTGCTCGGTGCGGTGGTGGCCGGGGTGCGTCCGGCGCGGCCGAAGGGTCATGGCCAGGCGTGGGAAGCGTTGGTGCCGTTCAGCGAACAGATCACGCAGTGGGTGAGGGGAGGAACGCCGGAGAATCCAGAACCGTTGACGGTGACGAAGATTCACATCCTGCTGGCCCGTCAGGGGTGTGTGGTCCCGTATCGGACGCTGGTGCGGTTCGCGACCGAGTGCTGTGGGTATCGCCGCACCACGACCACGGTGCGGGTGGCCGATGGGGATCCCGGGGTGGAGTGCCAGATCGACTTCGGCTACCTCGGGATGCTCGATGATGCGGCAACAGGTAAGCGCCGCAAAGTGTTCGCGCTGGTGTTCACCGCCGTGTACTCGCGGCACACGTTCGTGTGGCTCTCACACACCCAAACCCTGTCAACGATCCTCGAGGGCTGTTCAGCGGCGTGGGAGTTCTTCGGCGGCGTGTTCGCTGTGATCATTCCGGACAACATGAAACCTATTGTCACCCAAGCAGACACCCTCAATCCGAGGTTGTCTCGGGGCTGGTTGGACTACGGCCAGCATGCCGGGTTCGTCACCGACACCGCCCGAGTCGCCACACCAACCGACAAGCCGCGGGTAGAACGCACCATCCACTACGTGCAGAACAACTTTTGGGCCGGTGAGCGATTCTCGAGCCTGCCCGATGCCCAGGCCGCCGCGGTGGCGTGGTGCCAGAGCACCGCGGGGCTGCGGATTCACGGCACCACCGCCGCCGCGCCAGCGGTGCTGTTCGACACAGACGAGCGCGCCCACCTGTTACCGATACCGGCCGACTACGACGTACCGATCTTCAAAACTGTCAAGGTGCACAGAGACTTTCACGCCTCGGTCGGCAAAGCACTGTACTCACTGCCCGAAACCTGGATCGGCTCGACACTGGACGTTCGCCTGGACAGCGAAGCGGTGAAGTTCTATCACCGCGGCGAGTTGGTCAAGCAACACCCGCGCCAGCCCGCCGGTGGGCAGAGCACCGACCCCAACGACTACCCCGCAGACAAGGCCGCCTACGCGCTGCGCAACATCAGCAAGCTGCAGGCCACCTGCGAGCATCACGGCCCCCATATCGGGCTCTACGCGGCCCGTATCGTCGACGACCCGCGCCCGTGGTCTCGGGTGCGGGCGGTGTACACCCTGCTCGGCCTGGTGCGCACCTACGGGCCCGGACCTGTCGATGCTGCCTGTGCCACCGCCCTGGAGTTCGATGTCATCGCCGTGCCCAAGATCGCCTCGATGCTTGAGCAGGCCACCGAGAACACCACCCCGGACATGCCCGTGGCCGCCGGGTCGGAATCGTCTCGCTTTGCCCGCGACCCCTCCGAATACGCAACCAACAGAACACAGTTGACACTTGTTCCTAACCCCGACAACACCATTCAGGAGTGAACCGATGACCCGAACCACCAACAGTGTGCCCGAACCTGTCGGCGCCGACATGCTCGGCCTGCTCAAAACCCTCAAACTCGGAGCCCTCGCCGACACCCTGCCCCAACGCGCAGCCCTGGCCCGCCAACACAAAACCTCGCACCTGACGTTCCTGCAACAATTGCTCGCCGATGAAGTCTCACGGCGTGAATCCAGCTCCGCCGCCCGACGATCAGCCAAGGCAGGTCTCGACCCCAGCATGCGGATCGACAACTGGCGCGCGGCAGACGATCTACTCTACGACCGCCCCCTGCTCGAGGACCTCACCACCCTGCGGTTCATCGACGCCGGCCACTCCGCGATCCTGCTCGGCCCCGTCGGAGTCGGCAAAACACACCTAGCAAACGCGTTGGGCCACATGGCCATCGGCCGACGCAAAACAGTGCTGTTCGCGCGAGCGGACAAACTGTTCCACCGACTCAAAGCCGCCCGCCTCGACAACAGCGTCGACGCCGAACTCCGCCGCATCACCGCCGTCGACATCCTGATCATCGACGACTTCGCACTCAGAGCGCTCGACGCGACCGAAACCAACGACTTCTACGAACTCATCGTCGAACGCCACCAGCAGACCAAGACCACCATCGTCACATCCAACCGAGAACCCGCCGAATGGCTCACCATGACCGCCGACGCGCTACTGGCCCAATCGGCCATCGACCGACTCACCTCACGCGCGCACACCCTCGTCATCGAAGGCCCCTCCTACCGCCAACGACACCGACCCGGACTTGACCGACCCAACCCCGCAGAGCATCCTCAATAACGCGCCAAGGTGGTCCCATCCTCGTGGCAATCCAGGCGGTCCCATAGCAGTGGCAAATGACACTACCGGCACGCCGGTGGCCGGACCGCGTTGATCGAGGCGGTTCTCGCGACCACCGCTGCGCCCGTGCTCGAGGCGATCCACGCAGAGGCGGCCGGCGCAGTGGGGGAGGAGCGGGCGCGGGTCGCGATCACCGAGGCCGTCCGGGCGCTCCGGGCAGACCGGGTGATCCGCCAGTTCCTCCGCCCGGCGAACCTCATTGCGTCGACCCCGACCGTGCTCGCGTCGCCGACGGTGCTGGCCGTGGCAGCGGAACTCATCGGCATCGACCCCGATGATGCCGTCGCGGCACGGTTCGCCATCCGTGACGAGGCTCAGCGAATTTCCCTGATCATGCTCGGTGAAATTCCCTACCTGTGAGCGGTGTTTACTGTAGCGGTTGGCGGGTTCCGGTGGTGGCTTTGCGGAGCTTTTCCGTTCGTGCGTTGTGGTCTCGTAAGCGGTAGGAATCGCCATCGAGGTTGAGTACGACCGAGCGGTGTAGGAGGCGGTCGAGCATTGCTGCGGCGACGGTGTTGTCGCCGAGTACTTCGCCCCACGATCCCACGCCACGGTTGGTTGTCATTACGATTGATGTCTTCATATATCGTTGTGAGACAACCTGAAACAAAGCTGATGCCGCTTCGCCGGGCAGCGGAAGATACCCGAGTTCGTCGATCACGAGCAGTGTCGGCCCGGCATAGAATCGCATCGTGGTGGCCCATCTGCCTTCGAGGGCGGCTCGGTGGCAGCGGGCCGCGAGGTCGGCTGCGGTGGTGAAGTACGTCCGGTATCCGGCGTGCGCCGCGGCGCGGGCGAGTCCGACCGACAGATGTGTTTTTCCGACTCCTGGAGGGCCGATGAGCAGCACGTTCGTCGCTGTTTCGAGGTATCTGCAGGTTGCTAGTTCCTCGATCAGCTTGCGGTCGATGCCTGCGGCGGCGTCGTAGTCGAAGTCCTGCAGTGATGCTGGTGTGGGCAGGCACGCGAACCGCAGGCGACCCAGTAGCCGGCGTGCTTCAGTGGCCTCGACTTCTATGGAAAGGAGCCGGTCCAGTGTTGCGGTCATCGATAGTTCTTCGGCGGCTGCTTGGTTCAGGACCGAGGGCAGCGCTTCGGCGGCGTCGTGAAGTTTGAGGACCGCGAGATGCCCGCGCAGGCGTTGGTAGAGGCTGGCGGCTTCGGCGGTGTTCGGTGCCGGCAACCGGTCGGCGCCGGTCGGTGTGTCGTGGGTGGTCATGACAGGGTGTTCCTTCCGTGGGCGGCACGTTCGTAGACCGAAAGGTCGTATATCACTGCGTCTGATTCTTCGGATTGGGTTGCACTAGTGACTGTTTCGGTAATCATGGAGTCGTGCTGATCGGCTTTGCTAGCTGTTGCCTGAAGCTGCTGTGCGGCAGCGATGGAGTCCGGGCCGGGTGGGATGCGTTCTTTGCGGCGGTGGGGTCGTCCGGTGTTCGCGCTGGCCATGGCTGCTTGTTCGAGGGCGTAGATGTGGCCGTGATCGCGGACCATCGCCCCGGTCCCGTCGGCCGCCAGCTGGTGGCGGGCGATGGTGATTCCCGAGGCGGTGACGACGTCGATGACCTCGGTGCCCAGGACCTGGGTGACGGTGACCTGTGCGCAGGCGAGCTCGGGTGGAACCGAGTAGCGGTTGCCGCGGTAGGCGACCAATGCTTGTCGTGAGACGGTGCGCTCGGTGGCCAGAATCGCGGGATACGCGGTGGCTGGCAGGGGGTGCAGCCCTTCGGCGGTCGCGATCGTCGCTACGGAGGCTTTGCCGTCTTTGGTTGCCCGTAAGCGGGTATCGCCGCGGGTGCGGCAAAACTGATCGAGACTCGCTTGAGCTTGTTCAACGGTCACATCGTCGGGCAATGTGCGCCACCAGCGTTGGGCGGCAGTGTGATTGGACTTCTCCACTGCCCCTTTGCGGTTGCCGCGGCGCGGTGGGCAGATCGCGACCGAGACTCCATAGTATTTGGCGACGCCGGCGAAGCTCGCAGTGATGCGTCCCGATTCTGGATGGCAGACCGTGGCCATCCGGTCGAATCGCCAGACTCGGCTGATTCCGCCCAGTCCTCGGCTGATCCGATCGAGTCCATCGACGACATGCGGTTGTGTCATCGCTGGGGCCAGTACGCCGCGCCACTTGCCTGAACAGGCGAGGGTGCCGACGAACAAGTGGGCTGTCGAACCCCAGCCCCAGGCGGCCGGTGGATCGGGAAGATCCACCCAATCCCATTGTGTCTCTTCACCAGGTGGGTGTTCGATGACAGCGTTGGGACGTTCGGTGGCGGTCAGGCAGGCCTGGCAGATCGGTCGCAGCGCCAGCTCGCGGATCTTGCGGGAAAGTGTCTGATACGACATCGCGTAGCCGAGGTCTTCGAGTTCGTCGCATAACGTCCGCACCCACAGATGCGGGTCGTCGAGCAGGCGGGCGGTGACGTAGGCGACGAACCTGTCGAACGGGTCCGGGGCGCTACGTTTACGCACGCCAGGGGCGGTGGTGCCGTTCAGGTAGGACCGGATTGTTTTGGGGTCTCGGCCGGTGTGACGGGCGATCGCCGCGATCGTCCAGCCTCGTTCTTTCAGGGCGCGAATTTCCACGTCTTCCTCTCGTGTAAGCATGAGGAGCGGGTCTCCTTTGGATAGCTGGTGCGTGGTCAGAGACCACCAGCATCCGGGGAGACCCGCCCTCGTTGGCGATGCCACACGGGTAGGGAATTTCGGTGAGCGAAACTAGGGAATTTCGATGAGCGCCGTCATCCGGTCGGTGCTGACGATGCTGCTGTGGCCGGCCGCGCCGGAGGAGGAGGCGGAGCTGGTGGACTCGATCGTCGCGGGAGTCTCTCACCGACGGGCGTCGGACTGACGTCGTGTGCGATGACACTCAGAACGGGCGACATCGGCCGGTGTCGCCTGGCCGGGTCGATGTCGCACGCGAGTTCATCTCGGCCCGGCCAGGGCACCTCGATGGCAACTCCCGACGTCCGATCCCGTAGGTGCAGCATTAGGTGTCGTCTGGCGACACCTAATGCTGCATGCGTGCGGCCGCCGTTACGAGCGAAGGTGAGAGGTACTCGCTCGGAACAGTTCTCGCGCTATGGTCACCAGGCCCTTCGAGGCTCGTCGCTATCGCTCCTCGCACCTCAGGGAGCGGTGGTGGCTCGTCGACTTCGATGCGCTCCTTCGTCGCTTACTCAGTCCGGCCGCTATCGCTCCTCGCACCTCAGTGGCGGCGAGAGGTGCGACGCGGGTTTCCGGTGGCCGCGAGGCGGGCCTGCGCGCAGGCCCGGCGCCCGGATGAGCAACGGCCCGCACCGAATCGGTGCGGGCTGTTGCCGGGCTGCAGAGAAAGCGTTGGAACCTCTAGCGCGAGAACATCAGTGCGCGCTTGACCTCCGAGATCGCCTGCGTGACCTGGATGCCACGGGGGCATGCGTCGGTGCAGTTGAAGGTGGTGCGGCAGCGCCACACACCGTCGACGTCGTTGAGGATGTCGAGACGCTCGACGGCGCCCTCGTCCCGGCTGTCGAAGATGAAGCGGTGCGCGTTGACGATCGCGGCGGGGCCGAAGTAGGAACCCTCGGTCCAGAACACCGGGCAGCTCGTGGTGCAGCACGCACAGAGGATGCACTTGGTGGTGTCGTCGAAGCGGGCGCGGTCGCTCTGGCTCTGGATGCGCTCACGGGTCGGCTCGTTGCCCGAGGTGATCAGGAACGGCTTGATCGCGCGGTACGCGTCGAAGAACGGCTCCATGTTGACCACGAGATCCTTCTCCACCGGAAGACCCTTGATGGGTTCCACGGTGATGGTGATCTCCTTGGACTTGTCCTTGGGGAGCATGTCCTTCATCAGGAGCTTGCAGGCCAGACGGTTGACGCCGTTGATGCGCATCGCGTCGGAACCACACACGCCGTGTGCGCAGCTGCGGCGGAACGTCAGGGTGCCGTCGAGGTAGCCCTTCACGTACAGCAGCAGGTTGAGCAGACGGTCGGTCGGCAGTGCCGGGACGCGGAAGCTCTCGAAGCCCTGGGCGTCCGGATTCTCCGGGTTGAACCGGAAGATCTTGAGCGTGACCATGGTGGCCTCGTCGGGCACCGGGGGCAGTGGCGGCTCGTCGGAGGAGGGTGCGGGCTTGTCCAGAACAGATGTCATCAGTACTTACGCTCCATCGGCTCGTAACGGGTCTGCACCACGGGCTTGTAGTCCAGCTCGATGTCCGAGAGAAGGTCGGTGCCCTTCTTGTAGGCCATGGTGTGACGCATGTAGTTCACGTCGTCGCGATCGGGGTAGTCCTCGCGTGCATGGCCGCCACGCGATTCCTTGCGGTTGAGTGCGCCGACCACGGTGACCTCGGCCATCTCGAGCAGGAAGCCTAGCTCGATGGCCTCGAGGAGATCGCTGTTGAAACGCTTGCCCTTGTCGTGGACCTTGATCTGGGCGTACCGCTCCTTGAGCGCGTGGATGTCGGTCAGCGCCTGCTTGAGGGTCTCCTCGGTCCGGAACACCGAGGCGTTGGCGTCCATCGACGCCTGCAGCTCGGTCCGGATGTCGGCGACGCGCTCGTGGCCGTGCTCGGACAGGAGCAGTTCCAGCCAGCCGTCGACCATCTCGGTCGGCTTCTCCGGGAGGTCGGCGAAGTCGGCGTTGTTGGCGTACTCGGCGGCGGCGATACCTGCGCGGCGTCCGAAGACGTTGATGTCGAGCAGCGAGTTGGTGCCGAGGCGGTTGGCACCGTGCACCGACACACAGGCACATTCACCGGCGGCGTACAGACCGTGTACGACCTCGTCGTTGTTGCGCAGCACCTGACCGTCGACGTTGGTCGGGATGCCACCCATGACGTAGTGGCAGGTCGGGAACACCGGCACGTACTCGGTGACCGGGTCGACGCCGAGGTAGGTGCGCGCGAACTCGGTGATGTCGGGGAGCTTCTCGTTGAGGACGTCCTCGCCGAGGTGGGTCACGTCGATGTAGACGTAGTCCTTGTTGGGTCCGGCACCGCGGCCCTCGAGCACTTCGAGAACCATCGAGCGGGCGACGATGTCGCGGGGCGCGAGGTCCTTGATGGTGGGGGCGTAGCGCTCCATGAAGCGCTCGCCGTCGGCGTTGCGCAGGATGCCGCCCTCACCGCGCACGGCCTCTGAGATGAGGATGCCGAGGCCGGCCAGGCCCGTCGGATGGAACTGGTGGAACTCCATGTCCTCGAGGGGCAGGCCCTTGCGGAAGATGATGCCCATGCCGTCACCGGTGAGGGTGTGGGCGTTGGACGTCGTCTTGTACATGCGGCCCGAGCCGCCGGTCGCGAAGACGATCGACTTGGCGTGGAACACGTGGATCTCACCGGTGGCGAGTTCGTAGGCGACGACGCCGGTGGCGACCTGCTCGCCGTCTTCGTTCTCGGTGAGGCAGATGTCGAGGGCGTAGAACTCGTTGAAGAACTCGACGTCGTGTTTGACGCAGTTCTGGTACAGCGTCTGCAGGATCATGTGACCGGTGCGGTCGGCGGCGTAGCAGGCACGACGCACGGGCGACTTGCCGTGGTCGCGGGTGTGCCCGCCGAATCGACGCTGGTCGATCTTGCCCTCGGGGGTCCGGTTGAACGGCAGACCCATCTTCTCCAGATCGAGCACCGCGTCGATGGCCTCCTTGGCCATGATCTCGACGGCGTCCTGATCGGCGAGGTAGTCACCACCCTTGACGGTGTCGAAGGTGTGCCACTCCCAGTTGTCCTCCTCGACGTTGGCCAGCGCGGCGCACATGCCGCCCTGAGCCGCGCCGGTGTGGCTGCGGGTGGGGTAGAGCTTGGTCAGAACCGCGGTGCGGGCGCGCGGTGCGGATTCGATCGCCGCGCGCATCCCGGCGCCGCCGGCGCCCACGATGACGACGTCGTAGCGGTGTTCCTGCATGTTGTTGGTCTCCTTTAGCCGACGCTGTTGACGTCGAAGGTGAGGATCGCGTAGGTGCCCAGCACAAGGGTCAGGATCATCGACACGGCCAGCAGCACGTTGAGCCAGAAGCGGGTCGAGTCCTTGCGCGAGTAGTCGGCAATGACGGTGCGGACACCGTTGCCGCCGTGCAGCTGGGCCAACCACAGCATGGTCAGGTCCCAGATCTGCCAGCCGGGGGAGCTCCACCGCGCGGCGACGAACGAGGCGTCGATGCGGTGCACACCGCCGTCCCAGGCGAGCATGATGAACATGTGGCCGATCGTCAGGAAGACGAGGATCAGGCCGGAGAAGCGCATGAACATCCATGCGTTCTTCTCGAAGTTGCCGCCCTTGGGTTTGCGGGGCGAACGAGGGTTGTCCAGGCTGGCCGGACGGTCGTGTTCCTTGCCGAGGGTCTTCGCGACACCGGTGGCTTCCGAGGTGGTCATCTCTGGTGTCTCCTACAGGTGGCTGAACATGATCTGCAGCAGGCGGATGGCGCCGGCGGCGAACACGACGACGAACAGGGTCATCGCGACCCACAGCATCTGACGCTGGTACTTGGGGCCCTTGGCCCAGAAGTCCACCAGGATCAGGCGCACGCCGTTGAAGGCGTGGAACAGGACGCACGCGACCAGGGCGATCTCCATGAGACCGATGATCGGGGTCTTGTAGGTTTCGATGATCTCGTCGTACTGGTTGGGATCGACGCGGATGACCGCGGTGTCCAACACGTGTACGAACAGGAAGAAGAAGATGGTGACGCCTGTGATGCGGTGCAGGACCCAGGACCACATGCCCGGGTCGCCGCGGTACAGGGAACGTCGACGCACCGGGTCAGGTGCGACTTCGGTCGAGGTGCTCATCGGAAAAGTGGCCTCCAACATCGTCGATGGACGCGTCGAATCGGCATGCTCCGACTCGACCATGGACCCATGACAAGAGACTCTAAACCCATGCCCATTGCGGTGATAAATTGCCCGAACCGATCTGAGGCACAAGACATTACGACTTAGGTTTGCCTTACCCGAGCTTTGGCCGCGATGAATTGCGCATGTCCGGTTGGTTACACGATTTGCCAGGAGGTGGGCGTGCTTACCGAAATACCGTGGAATGTCCTGCGACACAGGGCAACTGAAATGTTGTCCCGTGCCTACGCGCCGTACTCGCACTACCCGGTGGGGGCGGCGGGCGTCACCTCCGAGGGGCGTGTCGTGGCCGGCTGCAATGTGGAAAATGTCTCATACGGCCTGGGTATATGTGCCGAGGTCGCGCTGGTCGCGCAGCTGATCTCACAGGGTGATCGGTCCCTGCGTGCGGTGACGGTCACCGATGCCTCCGGGAAGATCCTGATGCCGTGCGGGCGGTGCCGGCAGGTCCTCCTCGAGCACGGAGGCCGCGAACTCCTCGTCGATCACCCCGCCGGCCCGCGTCCCCTCTTCGACCTCCTGCCGGACGCGTTCGGTCCCGACGACATCGCGGAGGTCGTCTCGTGACCTCCTCGCTCGGGGCTGCGAGCGACGAGGTCATCCACGCCGTCTCGGTGATCGCGACCAAGCGTGGGGGCTTCGAGCTCAGCGACGCGCAGATCGCCTGGGTGGTCGACGGCTTCACGCGCGGCGAGGTCGCGCCGGAACAGATGTCGTCGCTGTTGATGGCCATCTACCTCCGCGGCATGAACCGGCGGGAGATCGCGACCTGGACCCGGGCGATGATCGACAGCGGACGCCGGATGGATCTGACCGGCCTTCGCCGCGACGGACGTCCCCTGACCACCGTCGACAAACACTCCACGGGTGGCGTCGGGGACAAGATCACGCTGCCCCTGACGCCTCTGGTCGCGTCCTTCGGAGTCGCGGTTCCGCAGCTGTCCGGCCGCGGCCTGGGGCATACCGGCGGCACCCTGGACAAGCTGGAATCCATTCCCGGCTGGCGGGCCGAGGTGAGTACCGAGGAGATGTTCGCCCAGCTCGAGCAGGTGGGTGCGGTCATCTGTGCCGCGGGCGCGGATCTCGCACCCGCCGACCGTAAGCTCTACGCGCTCCGTGATGTCACCGGGACGGTCGAGTCCATCCCGCTGCTGGCGACCTCGATCATGAGCAAGAAGATCGCCGAGGGCACCGGAGCCCTGGTCCTCGACGTGAAAACCGGCTCGGGCGCCTTCCTGCCCGACGAATCCGATGCGCGTGAACTGGCGTCGACGATGGTCGAACTCGGACACGACGCGGGGGTCGACACCCGGGCGCTGATCACCGACATGAGCGTTCCGCTGGGCCTGGCGGTCGGCAATGCGGTCGAGGTCGCCGAGTCGGTCGAGGTGCTCGGCGGCGGTGGGCCCGCCGACGTCGTCGAACTGACCCTGGCACTGGCCCGGGAGATGCTCGACGCCGCGGGTCTGCCCGACGCCGACCCGGCGTCGCATCTCGCCAACGGCCGGGCGATGGACTCCTGGCGGTCGATGATCGCCGCGCAGGGCGGCGACCCGGATGCTCCGCTGCCGGTCGCCCGGCACCAGGAGGTGGTCACCGCCGATCGAGACGGCATCGTGACGGATATGGACGCGCGCGCGGTCGGGGACGCCGCGTGGCGGCTGGGCGGCGGACGGTCGAAACCGGGGGAATCGGTCTCGGCCGAGGCGGGTGTCATCATCCACGCCAAACCCGGCGACCCCATCCGCGCCGGTCAACCGCTGTTCACGTTGCACACCCAGGATGAGGAACGGATCGCCGGCGCGCGCTCGAGCCTCGACGGTGCGTTTCGGATCGAGGACGGGGGCACCGACAGACGCGGCGCCGGCGACCGGCCACTGATCCTCGATTCCGTTAGGTTCACAAGATGACGACGCTGGATCCGGCGCACTTCACCCTTGCGCCCAAGGTGCTCCTTCACGACCACCTCGACGGCGGGCTGCGGCCGGCGACCGTCCTGGAACTCGCACACCAGGTCGGTTACGACGGGCTGCCGGTCGACGACGCGGCCGGGCTCGCGCGCTGGTTCCGGGAGGCCGCCGACAGCGGCTCCCTCGAGCGCTATCTGGAGACCTTCACCCACACCGTCGCCGTCATGCAGACCGTCGACGCCCTCGAACGGGTCGCGCGCGAGTGTGTGGAGGACCTCGCCGACGACAACGTCGTGTACGCCGAGGTCCGCTACGCACCCGAACAGCATCTCGAGGCCGGGCTCACCCTCGACGAGGTCGTCGAAGCGGTTCTCCGTGGCTTCGCCGACGGCGAGCGGATCGTCGCCGACCGCGGGAAGCGCATCAGCGTGCGATGTCTGGTCACCGCAATGCGTCACGCGGCACGGTCGCGCGAGATCGCCGAACTCGCGGTGCGCTACCGCGAGCGCGGCGTCGTCGGCTTCGACATCGCCGGCGCCGAGGCGGGCCACCCGCCGACCCGTCATCTCGACGCCTTCGAGTACATGCGGGCCAACAGTGCGCCGTTCACCATCCACGCGGGCGAGGCGTTCGGCCTGCCGTCGATCCACGAGGCCATCGGCTTCTGCGGCACCGACCGTCTCGGGCACGGCGTGCGGGTCTTCGACGACATCGAACTCCCCGAAGGCGTCGACCTCGCCGCCCATTCCTTCACCGGCGCGAAGCTCGGCCTGATCGCGAACGTCGTGCGCGACAAGCGGATTCCGCTCGAGCTGTGCCCGAGCTCGAATGTGCAGACCGGCGCGGTCGCATCACTCGCCGAGCATCCGTTCAACGTGCTGGCCCGACTCCGGTTCCGCGTCACGGTGAACACCGACAACCGGCTCATGGGTGACACCACGATGAGCAAGGAGTTCGGACTGCTGGCCGATCAGTTCGGTTACGGCTGGGCCGATTTCGAACGATTCACGGTCAACGCGATGAAGTCGGCGTTCATCCACTTCGACGAACGTCTGGCGTTCATCGACGACGTGATCAAGCCGGGCTACGCGGTGCTGCTGGGGTGACCTCGATACGGCCCTCGGGTAACCCCTCGGGCCTACTCGGCCGGCGGGGATGACGGCCCTCGGGTAACCCCTCGGGCCTACTCGGCCGGCGGGGATGACGGCCCTCGGGTAACCCCTCGGGCCTACTCGGCCGGCGGGGATGACGGCCGGCGGCGTAGGTCCTTTCGATACGCCCCTCCGCAAGCTCCGGGGCTACTCAAGGAGCGGGTGTAGCGCCTCCGCAAGCTCCGGGGCTACTCAAGGAGCGGGTGGCGGCGGTTCAGCCCTTCTTGACGAGCCGGTTCTCGAAGTCGTGCTCGAGTGCGCGCCACGCCTCGGCCTCGTTGTCGAACGGTCCGCTCGGGGCCATCCGCTTCGGGTCGGGGTTGACGGTGTAGTCGACGAACCAGCCGAGGGGAGTGGACGATCCCAGTGCCTCGTTGACGGTGTCGTCGCCGGCGTAGTCGGCTGCGTCGGTGAACAGTTCGACGGCCAGGTCGAGCTGGTCGCGGTCCATGCGGCGCGGGCCGTCGGCGATGTCCTCGGCGAGACCGGGCAGCACGTACACGTTGTCGTCGATGACGTCGAACTCGAGCGAGCCGTTGGTCGCCTCGGTGCGGATGTCCTCGAACGTCGACAGGTCGGACAGGTCATGGCTGTTGTCGTCGGCGAGGAAGCGGGAGAGTGCCCGCGCCGAGGTGAACACGAAGATCTTGCCCTTGGTGCCGAGGAAGACCGGGTCGTCGCCGAGGTAGCAGCGCAGCGTCAGGTACTCGTTGCCGCGCGTGATGATCTTGATCGGGTCGATGCCGACCGACGCCCAGAAATCGTCGTCGTCGTAATCGTCCTCATCTTCTTCGTCTTCGTCTTCGTCGTCTTCGTCCTCGGCCTCGTCGTCCGCGGTCTCGACGATCTCGATGTCGTCGTCGTCCGGCTCGTCCTCGTCCTCGGCGGAGGCGGCGGCCTCGAGTTCGGCTTCGGCGGTCTCCACGGCCTTGGCGTCGACCTTCGGCGTGGTGATGACCTCGTCGATCGCGTCGAGGACGTCGTCCCAGTGCTTCGCGATGAGACGTCCGATGCGCACCCACAGGTCGAGGCCCTCGCGACCCTCGAAGTTGCGCGTGCCGGTCGTGACCGCACCCAGGATCGGGTTGCCGTTGAAGAACTTCGTGACCGAGGTCAGCTCGCAGACCTCACCCAGGATGCGCACGATCTCGAGTGCGTCCTCGAGTTCGGCGATGACCTCAGGGGTCGGGTCCTCGGCGGCCAGCTCCGGCACGCCCACCAGGTCGTAGGTGTGGCGCTCGTCCGGCACCAGCTCGTCGGCCTGCACGCCGACGATGGTCGGCCACGCCGGATGCTCGACGAGGTCGTTGTCGTCGTTGGTGCGGATGAAGGCCGCGAGTTCGGCGACGCCGGGCAGGACGTAGAGATCCTCGTCGAGACCGAGGAACGCCTCCCACTCGTCGTCACCCTCCCGCCAGCGGGGTGCCCACAGGGTGAAGCTGTTTCCGTCGGTGAGTCCGAGCTCAATCGGGACGATGTCTCCGGCCATGGGGACACAGCCTAGCGATTGATCGCCATGGATCCAGTAGTGCCCCCACAGACGCCGAACGGTACTCGCGCCGCATCGTCAGCGCGGCCGGAAGAATCCCTCGAAGGTCTGGTCGAGATTGGCGGTCCGAACCGGTGAGACACCCACCGGATCGCCGGCCTCGATCATCTGATCGTTGCCGATGTACATCGCCACGTGGCCGGACCACACGGCGAGATCGCCCGGCTGTAATTGCGCCCGGGACACGCGGAATCCGGCGGTGTCCTGATCCTGGGCCAGGCGGGGGAGTTCGAGGCCGGCTTGCCGATACGCCCAGCGCGTGAAACCGCTGCAGTCGAATCCGGCGGGCGTCGTCCCGCCCCAGACATAGGGAACACCGCGCTGACTCAACGCCGCCCGGACGGCTATCGCCGCTCGCTCGTCGGGCGCGTACGCCACCGAACCGTCGGGGAGGGTGATCGGCACGCGTCCGGATGCCGGGGATCCCGAATGCCGCTCGCCCGGCGGTGCGGCGGTCGTGACCGCGGCGGGCGCGATCCGTCGGCCCAGGGAAGTCATCGCGTCGGTGTCGGAGCGGAGGTCGGCGCGTGTGCGGGAGACGATCTCGAGGCCGCGCCCGAGGTGCTCGGCCGCCACCGGCAGCATCGTCAGAAGTCCGGCCGGCGTGAACAGTTCGCTCCCGAACGCGCGGGCGCGACGTTCGAGCGAATCCACCAGGGCGCCGAGTTGGGTCGATGCCGATCGGACCTTGCTGCCGGCGCTCTCGACGAGGCGGGCGAATTCGTCGGCGTCCCCCGTCAGCGCGCCCATGCTCTGCTGCAGTCCGACGGCCGCGTCGGTGGCGGCGTCCGCGCCTGACCCCTCCCAATGCGGGCGGACGGCTTCGGTGGCCGCCACCGACCCACGGCGCGCGGCGTCGACGGCCGACGCGGCGGACCGGATCGTCTCTGCCGGATTGCCCGGCGCCAGGACGCCGGTGCCGAGTGCGCCGACGAGCAGGCGCAACGGTTCGATGAAGAGCTCTACACCGGGCATCACAGGGTGAACTCCCGGTCGGCGGCCGCGCAGTCGCAGTCGAGGTAGCCTTCGTCGGCGCGCCGGGTGGCCGCCGCCAGTTGTTCCTGACGTGCCGCGGTCGTCTCGATACTGCGCCGGTGGATCTGCAGGAACTCGACCACCGCGGCGAGGAACTCCGCGCCGATGATCCCGAACGTGATCGCGAGGTCGACCAGTGCCGCTTCGTCAGCGGCACGATCACCGAGCAGAGCGCCGCCGGCACTGTGGGCTGACGAAAAGTCCTGCAGTGCCGCGGAATCCGTCAGTAGCGTGGTACCCGGGGTGTGGTCGGGAGGCGTGAGGGCGGCGGATGAGGTCGTGGATCGCGGGCTCATGGGATTCTGACGCGGCGGACGCCCGTTCGGTTCCATCGGACACCCGACGCGGCTCACGGCACGCACTGCGCACGCGGACGGACCCAGGAAATACTCTGGTCGCCATGGAACGCCTGATCGTCGATCATCCCCTGGCCGCCGCGCGTCTGACGACGATGCGAGACGAGACCACCGACAACGCCGGATTCCGTGCGGCGCTGTCGGATCTCACCCAGATGCTCATCTATGAGGCGCTGGCCGGTGCGCCGCGTGTCGACATGCAGATCAGGACGCCGCTGGTCCCGTACACCGGATCGCGTCTGGCTACGCCGCCGCTGCTCGTGCCGGTCCTGCGAGCGGGTCTGGGAATGGTCGAGCAGGCGCATGCGATGGTGCCCGAGTCCCGGGTCGGCTTCGTGGGCATCGCCCGCGACGAGGAGACCGCACAACCGGTGCCGTATCTCGAGTCGCTGCCCGAGGACCTCTCCGGACTTCCGGTCTTCGTGCTCGACCCGATGCTCGCGACCGGAGGGTCGATGCTGCACACGATCGAACTGCTCGTCGCGCGCAACGCCACCGACATCACCGCGGTCTGCGTCGTCGCGGCGCCGCAGGGCGTGGCCCTCCTGGAGGAGTCGGGCCATCCGTGCCGGCTGGTCGTGGCGGCGATCGACGAGGGACTCAACGATGTCAACTACATCGTGCCGGGGCTCGGCGACGCCGGCGATCGTCAGTTCGGGCCGCGCTGACGGGGTTCGTGCCGAGGACGGCGGCCGGTCGCGAGCGGTTCAGCCGGGCAGCGACCAGTAGGCGAGCATCGGTTCGTTCGTCAGCACCGAACCGCCCTCGACGATGGTGAGACTCGCGGGGGACACCAGATAGCGGACCGCTCCGTTGCGCGCCTCGAAGGTGTTGCCGACGCGGGTCGGGAACTGCAGCTCGATGCCGCCCTCGGGTGCCTGGCCCTTGTAGTACCAGCGACCCGTCTGGTTCCCGACCTGGCAGATGACCACCCGGGACCGTGAGGTCTGACCGATCGCGACGGCCGGGTCGTCGGCCGCGTTGCACCGCGGACCGGTGACGAATCCCTGCCAGTCGGCACCCGTCACGGTCGGGGTCGGACCGTTCGGCGCCGGTGGCGGGGTCGTCGTGACGGTCGTCTGGGGAGGTGTCGGGGACCGGGTGACGGTGCTCGTGATCGTCGCGGGCTCCGGGTTGGTGGTGGTCGCGGCGGTCGTGTCGGCGGACTCCTCGTCCGACGGGATCAGGAGAAATGCGGCGAGCACCCCTGCCACGACCAGCAGGACACCGGCGCCGATCGCCACCAGGACCGCGGGCGACGTCCAAGGCGAGCGCGGCGGTTGCGGTGGCGGACCCTGCGGATAGCCACCAGGCCCATAGGCGCCCGGGTACCCGCCGGGCGGGTAACCGCCGGAACCGTCGGGTGGATAGGTCATGGTGCTCCTCGAGATCTGTCGGGACTGCTCGGGTGAGGATTCGGCGTCGGGATCGGTTCTACAGCTCGCCGATGATCTGGGCGAGCAGCTCGCCCATGCGTGTCGCCGACGCACGCCCGACGTCGAGCACCTCGGTGTGGCTGAGGGGTTCGCCGGTGATCCCGGCGGCCAGATTGGTCACCAGCGAGATCCCGAGAACCTCGAGTCCGGCCGCCCGGGCCGCGATCGTCTCGTGCACGGTCGACATGCCGACCAGGTCGGCTCCGAGCGTGCGGAGCATCCGGATCTCGGCCGGGGTCTCGTAGTGCGGTCCGGGTAGACCGGCGTAGACACCCTCGGCGAACGACGGGTCGACGCGACGGGCGATCTCCCGCAACCGCGGGGAGTAGGCGTCGACGAGGTCGACGAACTGTGCGCCGACCAGCGGAGAACGAGCCGTCAGATTGAGGTGGTCGGAGATCAGGACCGGCTGACCCACCGACATGTCCTCGCGCAGGCCGCCGGCCGCGTTGGTGAGCACGACCGTGTGGACGCCGGCCGCGGCCGCGGTACGCACCGGGTGCACGACGCGTGCGAGATCGTGGCCCTCGTAGGCGTGAATCCGGCCGAGGATCAAGAGGACTCGGCGGTCGCCGACCCGGACCGAGTGGATCACTCCGCCGTGACCGGCGGCCGCGGGCGGGGTGACGCCGGGGATCGAGGACATCGGCAACGAACGGATCGGCGCGCCGAACGCGTCGGCCGCCGGCGCCCACCCGGAGCCGAGGATCACGGCCACATCGTGTGCGGCGGCGTCGGTCTCGGCGGCGATGGTGGCGGCTGCGACGATGGCTGCGGCGTCGGCATCGGCAGTGGGATCCATGCGCCAACCCTAAACGGTGACCCCGACGCCGGTGCGGCACCGCGGCATCGTGCGACGGCCGTGCCCGGAGAGGACTCGTCGCGGGGCGATAGGGTCAGGCCATGCCATATCTCAACGAGGTCGGGGAGGTCGTCGAACTCCAGCTCGGGGCCGCAGGCGCCGAACTCGACGAGTCGGACCCCGAGAACCGCTTCCGTCTGGAATGGCTCGACGAGGTGGAACGACTGCTCGGTGAGGTGAGCGCCGACCCGAGCCGCCCACTGGTGCTGACCGCGACCGGCAAGTTCTTCACCAACGGGCTCGACACCGACCACATCTTCGCCGCGCCGGATCAACTGCCCGCATACCTCGACCGCGTGCACTCGCTGTACGCCACGATCCTCACGCTCCCCGTCCCGACCGTCGCCGCGATCAACGGCCACGCGTTCGGTGCCGGCGCCATGCTCGCCCTGTGCACCGACCATGTGCTGATGCGCACCGAACGTGGGTTCTGGTCCCTGCCCGAGGCCGCGTTGAACATGCCCTTCACCCGCGGCATGTCGACACTCCTGCGCACGCGGCTCACTGATCGGGCCGCGACCGAGGCGATGTACACCAGCCGGCGGTACGGCGCCGCCGAGGCCGCCGCGGCGGGGATCGTCGACGAGGCGGTCGAGGCGGAGCGGCTGACCGCCCGCGCCGCCGAGGTCGCCGCTTCGCGCGCGGCGACGGCCGGCCCAAACCTCGCCCTGATCAAACGAGGCCTGCGCGGACCACTGCTCGACGACCTCGCCCTTCCGACTCCGGCAGGGGTCCTGTCGTGACCGGCGTGACGGCGGACAGACTCCCCGACGCGTCGCGCATCATCGACGCGTGGCTGGCCGCCCACGGCCCCGAGCTCATCGCGTGGCGGCGCGACATCCACGCTCATCCCGAGCTGTCCCGGCAGGAGGTGCGCACCACCGAGCTGGTGATGGCCGAACTGTCGGCCGCCGGTCTCGACCCGCGCCGGCTCCCGCTGGGCACCGGCGTCGTCTGCGACCTCGGTCCCTCCGGTGAACCGCGGATCGGTCTGCGCGCCGACATGGACGCCCTGCCGGTCACCGAACACACCGGCCTCCCGTTCACCTCGACCGTGGAGGGTGCGTCTCACTCCTGCGGACACGACGCCCACACGGCGATCCTGATCGGTGTGGCCAAACTCCTGGCCTCGGCTGGTCCGCTGCCCGTGGGTGTCCGGCTGATCTTCCAGGCGGCCGAGGAGGTCATGCCCGGTGGCGCGCTCGACGCCATCGAAGCCGGTGTGACCAGCGGACTCGGGCGCATCTTCGCGCTGCACTGCGATCCGCGTCTGCCCGTCGGCACCGTCGGCCTGAGATCGGGTCCGCTGACGTCGGCGGCCGACCACATCGACCTGCAACTCCACTCCGCAGGCGGACACACCTCCCGCCCGCACCTGACCGGCGACCTGATCTACGCGATGGGCACCGTGATCACCGGACTGCCCGGCGTGCTCTCGCGGCGCGTCGACCCCCGATCGGGCACGGTGATGGTGTGGGGTGCGGCCAATGCCGGCAGCGCCGCCAACGCCATCCCGCAGGAAGGCCGGCTGCGCGGCACGGTCCGCACCGGTGACCACGACACCTGGGCGGCACTGGAACCGTTGGTCCGCAGCGTCGTCGGCGAACTCCTCGCGCCGCTCGGCGTGCGCTACGACCTCTCCTACTTCAGAGGCGTTCCGCCCGTCGTCAACGACGAGATCGCGGTGGGCATGCTCGAACGCGCGGTCGCCGCGATCGGCCCCGAGACCGTCGCCGCCACCCCGCAGTCACCCGGCGGCGAGGACTTCTCCTGGTACCTCGAGCAGGTTCCGGGAGCGATGGCCCGACTCGGCGTGTGGGACGGTTTCGGTCCGCAGGTCGACCTGCACGCCCCCAACTTCGACCTGGACGAACGCGCCCTCGCCATCGGCGTCCGCACGCTCGCCGGGGTCGTACTCAACGCACGCAGCGCCGCCGGCGAACTGCCGGAACTGACGCCGCCGTTCGCGCCCTAGAAGACCTCAGGGTTCGACGGGCCCAGGACCTCAGGGTTCGACGGGCCCAGGACCTCAGGGTTCGACGGGCCCCGGCCCGGGCCCGACGTTGCGCGACTCGCGCAACCGCAGGTCCTGGACGTAGTCGGCGGGGGCGCCGGCGATCTCCGCGGCCTCGGCCATGACACCGAGATAGCGGGCCGAGGGGAGTCCGCCCTCGTAGGCGTCGAGCACATACAGCCAGGCCAGCACGGGGCCGTCGGCGGTGTCGACGCGTGCGCGGATCTTGCGGTGGATGCCGAGCTCGGAACCCTCCCACCGGTCGAGGAGTTCCTCGTCTTCGGTCGTCACGTCGTACAGGACGACGAAGACACGGGCGTCGGGGTCGTCGCGGTCCTCGGTGACCGTCGCGAGTGAACCCTCCCAGCCGATGTCGCCGCCACCGAAGGTCAGGCGCCACCCGCGTAGCCATCCGGTACCCGACATCGGCGAGTGCGGCGCGCGTTCCGCCATCTGCTCGGGATGCATGTTGGATCCGTAGGCTGCGTAAATCGGCACGGGTGGAGCCTAGTGGGTCGGCGGCGAGTCCGGAAGGCGACAGGCAGGAGGGGAGGAGTGGCGTACGCCGCATGCGGGGCCACCCGAGGAGTGCCGCGGGACGATCGGGACTACGTTGTTAGGTGGCGCGACACCACGTGACGGTCCGCCACATCAGAGCGACGCACCACCCCGCGAGGCTCGCCCCAGTCGGATCAGCAGTCGGACACCAGCCAGTCGGACGCCCGCCGGTCCGGCACCAACCAGTTCGCCCATTCGACAACACCACGCCGGGCGCACGGTGCCCCACGAAGGCCGCCGCGACGAGACCGGTGAAGGACAGGAGTGCACAGTGACCAGGATCGTCATCATCGGCGGTGGACCAGCGGGTTATGAGGCGGCGCTCGCCGCGGCCGCGTACGGCGCCGACATCACGGTGATCGATTCGGACGGGATCGGTGGTGCCTGTGTGTTGTGGGACTGCGTCCCGTCGAAGACCTTCATCGCCTCCACCGGTATCCGTACCGAGGTGCGTCGCGCCGTCGACCTCGGCATCAACATCAAGACCGACGACACCCTGGTCACCCTCCCGCAGATCCATCAGCGCGTGCGCGACCTCGCCTTCGCCCAGTCCGCCGACATCAAGTCGCGACTCCTCAGTGAGGGCGTCAAACTGGTCTCCGGTACCGCCGTTCTCGACGAGACGCAGGTCGGCGTCTCGACCCACTGCGTCGTCGCGACCCTCGCCGACGGCAGCACCGAGCGCTACGACGGTGACGTCGTGCTGATCGCGACCGGCGCGTCGCCGCGCATCCTGCCCGACGCGCAGCCCGACGGCGAACGCATCCTCACCTGGCGTCAGCTCTACGACCTCGAAGAGCTGCCCGAGCATCTCGTCGTCATCGGTTCCGGTGTCACCGGCGCGGAGTTCGTCCACGCCTACACCGAACTCGGTGTGAAGGTGACGCTGGTGTCGAGCCGTGACCGCGTGCTCCCGCACGAGGACGAGGACGCCGCCCTGGTGCTCGAGGATGCGCTCGCCGAGCGCGGCGTCGAACTCGTCAAGCACGCGCGTGCCGACAAGGTCGTTCGCGACGGTGACACCGTCACCGCGCATCTCGCCGACGGGTCCACCGTCACCGGCAGTCACGTGCTGATGACCGTCGGCTCGATTCCCAACACCGCGAACCTCGAACTCGAGCGTGCCGGGGTCGAGGTCGACAAGGGTGGCTACATCCGGGTGGACCGGGTGTCGCGGACCTCGGTGCCCGGAATCTACGCGGCCGGCGACTGCACCGGCTTGCTGCCGCTGGCCTCGGTGGCCGCCATGCAGGGTCGCATCGCCGTGTACCACGCCCTGGGCGAGGGCGTCAGCCCGATCAAGCTGAAAACCGTTGCGTCGGCGATCTTCACGCGTCCCGAGATCGCCACCGTCGGGGTCTCGCAGAAGGCCATCGACGCCGGCGAGTACCCCGCGCGCACGGTGATGCTGCCGCTGGCGACCAATCCGCGCGCCAAGATGAGCGGGCTGCGTCGCGGATTCGTGAAGATCTTCTGCCGTCCGGCCACCGGCGTGGTGATCGGTGGTGTCGCGGTGGCGCCCAACGCCTCCGAGCTCATCCTCCCGCTGGCCCTCGCGGTGCAGAACAAACTGACCGTCGGCGATCTCGCGCAGACGTTCTCGGTGTACCCGTCGCTGTCCGGTTCGATCACCGAGGCCGCGCGTCAGCTCGTCCGGCACGACGATCTGGACTGACACCTCGTCGAGCGGCGCGATCACGGTAGGGTCGTGGAGAATCCGCCCGGAACCGGGCGCACCGCGACGCAGGGGGAGATGTCGTGACAGGGCCCGTTGCCGACCCGTTTGCGCAGAACAACCGGGGTGTGTCGAACGCGCCGTCGTTCGGCGGGGGACGCACCGACTGGGCCGGCATGGGCATCGACGAGATCATCGACACCCTCCGCACCATGGATCCCGGTCGGGCCTCCGGTGACGTCGAGACGATCCTCAAGGCGATCGAGGCGGTGCGCCGCTCGTCGGATCGCATGGCGGCGATGTTCGGCGACGAGCTGCTCGGCCTCGCCTCCGATGCCGCCCTCGATACGGGAAAGGCGTTGTCCGACGCCATGCAACGGAGCCTGGCGACGGCCACCGTGGTCGGCGAGGCCCTGAGTACCGCCGTCGGGATCGTCGGTGCGACACGGGGTCAGGAGGGGCGGTTGCGAGAACTGCAGCAGCATCTCCGCGACAACCCCGAGGACGCTCCGATGGTGCGGTTCGAGGCGGACCGCACCATGTCGGGCACGTACTCGTCACCGATGCAGCGTGTCCAGCACGCGCTTCCGGAGCCCACCGGGCCCGACGACGTGGTGCGCGGGATCGACGGCCCGTCGTCCGCGGCCGGCCCGGGGTCCGGTTCCGAGGCGCCGCGCGGCCAGGCGGCGAACACCGTCGACGCGGGAGACTTCGGCCGTTCCGGTGGCGCCACGGCCCCGGTCGCGACCGGTGGGCCGGGACCTGGACCGGCGGGAGGTGGACCCACCCCGGTCGCGCCGGTCTCGTCGTCCTCCTCGCCGTCGGGATCGTCCGGCCGCCGGGATGCCGACGACCCCGACGGTCTGCTCCGCGGCGGTCAGGGCACACCGGGCGGTGTCGGCACGCACGGTGTTGCCGGTGCCGGACGATCCGGGAACGATCGCGGAAATGGTTCTGACAGAACGGGTTCCGGCGTCGGGGCCGGAGTACCGATCGCCCCGGTGGTCGGACCGCTCCCGCTGACGCCGTCGTCGCCCGGAGTCGCCACGCCGACGACGTCGACGCCGCCGGCAGCGAGTGCTGCGGGACCACGTGCGGGGATCGCACCACCGGTGGGCCCCGCCGGTGCGCCGCCCACGGCCCGCCGGCCCGGCGCCGAGGACGACGACAAGCACAAGGCGGCGCCCTACCTGCGCAACCGAGAGCACGGCGCGGAGATCGTCGGCGACCTGCCGCTCGTCGGGCCGCCGGTGATCGGCGACTGGATTCCGCACATGGCCCCGGCCGCACCGGAGGCCGTACCCCCGCAGCCGACGCCGGGTGACGCGCTCGCTCCGGCGGTTCGGCACCCCGGTACCGCCGACGCGGGTACCGGCGGAGGCGAGGAACCATCGTCGACGACACGTGGCCGGACATGCTGAGCCGGGTGGACAGGCTGCCCGGCGGTGTCGCCCGGCTCGCCTCCGCGGTGCCCGACGAGGACATCATCCGGTGTCTGCATCTCCTGGTCGCCACCGTCATGGACGTGACCGGAGTGTCGACCCCCGAGGTCCGCGACGTGATCCGCCAGTGGCGCCAGCAGGGGAGTGCCGAGCCGGCGGGCGTGGCGTCGTTGAGGGTCGTTGCCGCACAACACGATTTCGATTCGTTCGCCCACCAGCGACGCGGTGACACCGATCGTCAACTCGACAGCTTCCGCCGTGCCCGGGCTGTTGACTGCGTCCTCGCCGCGATGTCGGTGTCGACGGCCGCGGAGGCACCGCGCACCGCTCTGCGGGAGGCTGCCTACGAAGCCGCCGCCGCGCTCGGGGGCACCGCGGGTGTCGTCGGGGTTCTCGCCGACTATGTCGCCTGATTCACGCCAGATCGAAGCTGCGCTCGACGGCGCGATTCCATTCGCCGTACAGGCGTTCCCGCTCTTCTTCGGCCATGGCGGGTTCCCAGCGTTTGTGTTCGGCCCAGTTCGCGCGGATGTCGTCCTCGCTCTCCCAGAACCCCGCCGCCAGACCGGCCGCGTATGCCGCACCCAGTGCCGTGGTCTCGTTGACCACGGGCCGGACGACCGGGACGTCGAGGATGTCGGCCTGGAACTGCATGAGCAGTTCGTTGACCACCATCCCGCCGTCGACCTTGAGCGTGGACAGCTCGATGCCGGCGTCGGCCTGCATCGCCTCGATGACCTCGCGGGTCTGGAAGGCGCTGGCCTCCAACGCAGCCCGGGCCAGGTGGCCCTTGTTGACGAAGCGTGTCAGACCGACGATCAAACCGCGGGCGTCGGAGCGCCAGCGTGGCGCGAAGAGGCCGGAGAAGGCGGGTACGAAGTAGGCGCCGCCGTTGTCGTCGACCTCCGCGGCCAGCTTCTCCACATCCGACGACACCGGGAACAGGCCGAGATTGTCCCGCAGCCACTGGATGAGCGAGCCGGTCACCGCGATCGACCCCTCGAGCGCATAGCGCGCCGGCTCGTCGCCGATGCGGTAACAGACCGTCGTCAACAGGCCGTGCTCGCTGAAGACCGGCTCGGTTCCGGTGTTGAGCAGCAGAAAGTTACCGGTCCCGTAGGTGTTCTTGGCCTCGCCGGGTGACAGGCAGGCCTGGCCGAAGGTGGCGGCCTGCTGGTCGCCGAGGATGCCGGTCAGCGGGACGCCGGGGAGTGGTCCGTTGCCTCGCAGCGCGCCGAAGTCGCCGGACGAGCTGCGGATCTCGGGCAGCATCGAGATCGGGATGCCCATCTCGTCGCAGATCTCCTCATCCCAGCTCAGCGTCCGCAGGTCCATGAGCATGGTGCGCGAGGCATTGGTGACGTCGGTGACGTGCTGCCCACCGTCGACTCCGCCGGTCATGTTCCACGCAATCCAGGAATCCATTGTCCCGAAGCACAACTCGCCGGATTCGGCGCGCTCGCGAAGCCCATCGACGTTGTCGAGCAGCCAGCGGATCTTGGGTCCGGCGAAGTAGGTCGACAGTGGCAGGCCGGTGCGTTCGCGGTAACGGTCGACACCGACGTCGCCGGCGAGTTCGGTGCACACCTCGGCGGTGCGGGTGTCCTGCCACACGATGGCGTTGTGGACCGGCCGTCCGGTCTCGCGGTCCCAGATCACCGTGGTCTCGCGCTGATTGGTGATGCCGCAGGCGACGATGTCCTTGGCGGTCAGGTCGGCCGAGGCCAGTGCGGCGGCGCCGACCCGGCGGGTGTTGCGCCAGATCTCGGCGGCGTCGTGTTCGACCCAGCCGGCCCGCGGGAAGATCTGTTCGTGTTCGAGTTGTTCCACCCCGACGACGTGTCCCTTGCGGTCGAAGATCATCGCCCGGGTCGAGGTGGTGCCCTGGTCGATCGCCGCCACATAATTGCCTGAACTGCCCACGCCGTCAGTGTCGCACGCTGTGGTGTGGGCCGGAATCAATTAGGCTCGGCGAACATGAACACCGAGTTCAACCCGGACCGGCCGGCGGACATGGGGTCGCTCTACCACGCCGAGGCGTGGCGGCGGTTCGGTGACGAACAGTTCGACATCGTGGTGATCGGTGGCGGGGTGGTCGGGGTCGGCGCCGCGCTCGACGCCGCCACGCGAGGTCTGCGGGTGGCGCTGGTCGAGGCGCGCGACATCGCCTCGGGGACCTCGAGCAGGTCGTCGAAGATGTTCCACGGCGGACTCCGCTACCTGGAGCAACTCGAGTTCGGTCTCGTCCGGGAGGCCCTCACGGAGCGCGAGCTCTCGCTGCGCCTGCTGGCCCCGCACCTGGTGAAACCCCTCCCGTTCCTCTACCCGCTCACTCAGCGGGTCTGGGAGCGGCCGTATGTGGCGGCGGGAATCTTCCTCTACGACCGCATGGGCGGCGCCAAATCGGTGCCGGGCCAGCGCCATGTCACACGATCGGGCGCGCTGCGCGTGGCTCCGGCACTCAAGCGCAACTCGCTCATCGGCGGGATCCGGTATTACGACACGGTCGTCGACGACGCCCGGCACAGCCTCACCGTGGCCCGCACCGCGGCCAACTATGGCGCGGTCATCCGTACTTCGACGCAGGTGATCGGCTTTCTCCGCGAATCCGACCGCGTTCTCGGAGTGCGCGTGCGGGACACCGAGAGCGGCGACGTCACCGAGGTGCGCGCCCACTGCGTCATCAACGCCGCCGGGGTCTGGACCGACGAGGTCCAGGCGTTGTCCAAGCAGCGCGGTCACTTCAAGGTGCGCGCGTCGAAGGGCGTGCACATCGTGGTGCCGCGTGACCGGATCGTCAGCGAGACCGCGATCATCCTGCGCACCGCCAATTCGGTGCTGTTCGTGATCCCGTGGGAGACCCACTGGATCATCGGCACCACCGACACCGACTGGAACCTCGATCTCGCACATCCGGCCGCCACCCGTGCGGACATCGACTACATCCTGGAGCGTGTCAACGAGGTGCTGGTCACCAAGCTGACCCACGACGACATCGAAGGCGTGTACGCCGGTCTGCGGCCGCTGCTGGCCGGTGAGGATGACGAGACGTCGAAACTCTCGCGCGAGCACGCCGTCGCCACCGTGGCGCCGGGACTCGTGGCGATCGCGGGCGGCAAGTACACCACCTACCGGGTGATGGCCGCTGACGCCGTCGAAGCCTGCAACGACTTCATCCCCACCCGCGTGGCGCCGTCGATCACCGAGCGGGTGCCGCTCCTCGGCGCCGACGGGTACTTCGCGCTCATCAACCAGTGCGAGCATCTCGGACAGCGGTACGGCCTCCACCCGTACCGGATTCGACGACTGCTCAACCGTTACGGCTCGCTGATCGACGACGTTCTCTACTACGCGTCCGAGGACAGGTCGCTGCTCGCACCGCTGGGCGCGGCGCCGCAGTATCTCCGCGTCGAAGTGGTCTACGCGGCGGTCGCCGAGGCCGCACGGCATCTCGAGGACGTGCTGGCGCGGCGTACCCGTATCGCGATCGAGTACTCCCATCGCGGCGTCGACTGTGCCGACGAGGTCGCCGACCTGCTCGCCCCGATCCTGGGGTGGACCACCGAACAGCGCGACTTCGAGGTCGCGACCTACATCGCCCGGGTGGAGGCCGAGGTGGCCTCGCAGCAGCAACCCGACGACGACTCGGCCGACGCCCTGCGGGCGGCCGCACCCGAGGCGCGGTCGGAGATCCTGGAGCCGGTGCCCGTCCCCGAGTGAGACCGCCGGCCACTCGGCGAACTCGGAGACTTTGTCCTCTGTCGCCACCGTCTCTCGTAGGGGATCATCGAACTGGGGAAGAAGGGACTGATCATGACGGAGATGCCGGTTCAGATACTCGCTCCGGAAGAAGCCTGGGAGTTGCTCGGCTCCGGGGAGCTGGGACGGATAGCCTTGAGCGTCAACGACACTCCCGACATCTTCCCGGTCAACTACTATGCGGCGGACGGGAAGATCACCTTGCGTACGGGCGAGGGGACCAAACTCGCCGAGGTGGTGGTGAACAACCGGGTGGCGTTCGAGTCCGACGCCCACACCGACACCGGTGGGTGGAGTGTGGTGGCCAAGGGCTCGGCGCGGATTCTGTCCGCACTGAGTGAGATCGAGGCCGCCGACCGGTTGCCGCTGCGTCCGTGGATCGCGACGGTCAAGTACAACTACGTGGAGATCGCGGTCGAGGAGATCACCGCGCGTCGTTTCGAGTTCGGACCCGAACCCGAACGCTACCCCGTCTGACGCCGCCACAAATCCACCGGTTTTCGGCAAACTCTCCACCCTCGAGGGTGCCGGTTTTGCCGAAAACCGGTGGGTTTGCGATCAACTCTGGCAGCGTGGGCACCAGTACACGGATCGCTCGCCACCGGTCGAGGCGAGTTCGCCGCGTTTGACGATCGTCGCGCAGCGGCGGCACAACTGGCCGTTGCGGCCGTACACCCACATGCGCGCGTTCGGTGAGGTGTTGCCGGTGGTGGTCCGGGCCGAGCGCATCCGATTGGCCCACAGCAATCGACGGCTGAGGTCGACCATCGGGCCGAGGTCCACGTCTCCGACCGGACGGCTCGGGAGAACGCCACGCAGATAACAGATCTCGCTGCGGAAGACGTTGCCGACGCCGGCCATCAGGCGTTGGTCGAGGAGTGCCGCGCCGATGGTCTGCTCGGGGTCTGCGCCGAGTCGGCGGATCGCTTCGTCACGATCGAAGTCGTCGGCCAGCAGATCTGGCCCCAGGTAGGCGAGGGCGGCGTCGGGGTCGGCGAGGAGTTCGAGGGTGCCGAGATCGAAGCCGACGGCTTCGTGATCGTCGGTGCGCAGCACCACCCGCGCCTGGTACGAGGGGCGACGCCACTTCTGGCCCCGGCGATGCACATGCCAGACACCCTCCATCTTCAGATGGGAATGAATGCTGACCGCGTCGCCTGCACCGGGCTCGCTCTCCTCGACGTCGATGAGCAGATGCTTTCCCTTCGACCTGACCCCGACGACGGTCCGTCCCGACAGGTCGGCGGTGGCCAGCGACGGGATGCGGAACTGCGTCGAGATGAGTGTGCGTCCTTCCAGACCCTGACGAAGCCGGGCGGCCGCGGCGAAGACCGTGTCGCCCTCAGGCATGGGTTCCGTACCGGAGTCGGATGCCGCGCGGGGTCGTGGCGAAACCGGCCTCGACGAGGACCTTGCCGAAGTCGGTGCCGCGCACCGGTTCCGAGTCGATCTGGTCGATCGTCAACCGGGAGATGCGGCCCGCACGGACCAGGGCCACCAGTGCTCCGGCAGCGGATTCCAGGGCGGGGATCGAGTCGGTGAAGGTCAGGAGCGTCTTGCCGCCGCGTTCGACGAAGCACACGAGCTCGCCGTCGACCAGCACCACCAGCGCGCCGGGCTTGCGACCCGGTCGGTGACCGGCATCGGCATCCCGGGACCTCGGCCACTCCAGCGCCGCACCGAACGGGTTCGCCGGGTCGGTGGCGGCGAGGATGGTGGCCTCGCGCGGGGGCTTGCGGTCGGGTAGGGCGTGCCGCCGCAACTCGTCGACCGTGGCCGGGGAGGCGAACTGTGCGCCGCCGAGTCCGTCGACGTAGTAGCCGCGACGTACCTGGCCGTTGTCCTCGAAGACGTTGAGCGCCTTGTACACCCGGGCGAATCCGCCGGTCACCTCTTCGGCGGTGACGCTGCCCCGGGTGATCACGCCGTACCGGGTGAGCAGCTGGTCGCACAGTGCCTGCGTGGCGATGGTCGGGTCGATCACGGGCCGGTCCAGTGCGAACCATCGACCGCTCGCGGTCGGCGCGACCGGTGGCCCGGACGCGTGCTCGGTCAGGTAGCGCGCGGAGAGGCGTCCGGCGCGGAGTCGTGGTGCGCGGCCTCGTGCGCGGTGGGCGGGTGCCGACCGTGGAGTCGACGGACTGCGCCGGGGATGGAGCAGCGCGCGCACCGGAGCGAAGGTGTCGTTGCTGACCTGACCGGCCCAGACCAGGTCCCACAGTGCACTCTCGACATCGGCGGCGGGTGTCGTCGTACCCGTGCCGATGTCCCCGGCGATCTGTGGGAACCGCAGTGCACCACCGGGTTCGAGGGCGGTGGTGATGGCGTCGTGGACGGTGGTGGTGTCGATGGTGTCGGACTCGGGGAGGGTGAACGCGGCGACGTCGGCCGGATGCAGGGCCACCCAGCCGTCGGCGTTGCCGATGCGGCCGTGCCCCGACCAGACGACCTCGCCACTGCTCAGCAGCTCGTCGAGCATGGACGGTGCGTAGTCGGTGACGCGTGCGGGCAGGATCAGCGACTCCCAGGCCGACGCCGGGAGCGGATATCCGGCGAGCTGGTCCACGACCGTCGCCACTCCGTCCACGCCGCGCAACTGCGTCCCGGGTGACCCGTGCTGCCACTCGACGAGGAATCTGGTGAGGACCTCGGTGCCGACCGGTGCGACCTCGGCCCGGCTCGCGGCGAGCGACCCACGACGGATCTGCCCGAGGACGTCGGTGTGGCACCACTGGGTCGTCGGTGCCGTCCCCTGAGCCGGATCGGCCGGTCCGGTCTCCGGGAGGAAATCACCTTCGACGACGCGTCGTTCGCCCGCGAGGCGGCCCAGGGTGTCGCGCACGACGGCCGTCGCGATCCCCAGGGCCGCCGCCGCGTCGGCGATGGTGAACGGCCCGTGGGTGCGGGCGTAACGTCCGATGACGTCGCCGATCGGATCGGGTACCGGTTCGAGGAAGGCGGCCGGAATGCCCAGTGGTGCAGGGACTCCGAGTGCGTCGCGCAACCGCGCGGTGTCGTCGATCGAGGCCCAGAGCGCACGCCGGTTGTGGTTGACGGAGATGATCTGACCGCTGCGGTGCAGCTCGGCGAGCACTTCGGCCACCGGCGTCTCGCCGCGGTACCGGACCTCGACCTCCTCGGTGGTCAGCGGTCCGAGCCAGCGGAGCAGGTCGACGATGTCTTCGGCGTCGCGCGCCTGGCGATCCGGGGACAGCCGTTGCAGGCGGGCGATGACCTCGGCGATGACACCGGGATCGAGCAACTCGCGCAGGTCGACGCGGCCCAGCAGTTGCGCCAGCAGGCTGGTGTCGAGTGACAATGCGGCGGCGCGACGTTCGGCGAGTGGTGCGTCGTCGGCGTACATGAAGGCGCCGACGTAGCCGAACAGCAGCGACGCCGCGAACGGCGACGGACTCGGCGTCTCGGTCTCCACGACGCGGATCCGACGCGAGCGGATGAGGCTGAGCAGATCGAGCAGGGCGGGGAGGTCGTACACGTCCTGCAAACACTCCCGCACGGCCTCGAGGACTATCGGGAAGTCGGGGAACTTGGATGCCACCGAGAGCAATTGGGCGCTGCGCTGGCGCTGCTGCCAGAGCGGTGCGCGGCGTCCCGGATCGCGGCGGGGCAGAAGCAGTGCACGCGCGGCACATTCGCGGAATCTCGAGGCGAACATCGACGAGTCGGCGAGACCGTCGGTGACGAGCTGTTCGACCTCGTCGGGGTCGAGGAGGAAGACATCTGCGCCCGGGGGCGCGTCGTCGGTGTCGGGGAGGCGGAGGATGATCCCGTCGTCGGATGCGGTGGTGGCGCCTTCGATGCCGAGCGTCGCGAGAAGTCGCTGGGAGATGGCGCTCGCCCACGGCGCGTGGACCCGCAGCCCGTACGGGGAGTGCAGGATGACGCGCCAGTCGCCGAGTTCGTCGCGGAACCGTTCGACGACGAGTGTCCGGTCGGTGGGGACATGTCCGGTCGCCTCGCGTTGTTCGGCGATGAGGGTGGCGAGGTTGGTGCGGGCGTTCTCGGTCAGCCCGAGCCGCTCGGCGTGGGTGTCGAGCTTCCCGGGGTCGGCGATGGCCCCGGTGAATGCCCCGATCGCCGCGCCGAGTTCGGCGGGACGCCCGATCGCGTCGCCGATCCAGAACGGCAGCCGGCCGGGTTGGCCGAACGCCGGCGACACCAGGACGCGGTCGTGGGTGATGTCCTCGATCCGCCAGCTCGTCGCACCCAGCGCGAACACATCGCCGACCCGCGACTCGTAGACCATCTCCTCGTCGAGTTCGCCCACGCGCGTTGACTTTTCGCCGACCATGAAGACGCCGAAGAGCCCGCGGTCGGGGATCGACCCGCCGGAGGTGACCGCGAGTCGTTGTGCGCCACGGCGTCCCGTGATCACGCCCGCGTCGCGGTCCCAGTTGACCCGGGGACGGAGTTCGGCGAACTCGTCGGAGGGGAATCGGCCCGCGATGAGATCGAGTGTCGCGTCGAAGACCCCCCGTCCCAGATCCCGGTAAGGAGCCGCCCGGCGCACGACCTCGTACCAGTGGTCGACCTCGAGATCGTCGACGGCGGCGGCCGCGATGGTCTGCTGGGCAAGGATGTCCAGGGGGTTCTGGGGAACCTTGATCTCCTCGATCGCACCGTCGAGCATGCGCTCGACGGTGACCGTGCAGTGCAGCAGATCGGTGCGGTGTTTGGGGTAGAGGATGCCCTGGCTGATCTCGCCCACCTGGTGGCCCGCGCGGCCGATGCGTTGCAGACCACTCGCGACCGACGGCGGCGCCTCGACCTGGATCACGAGATCCACCGCACCCATGTCGATGCCGAGTTCCAGCGAACTGGTCGCCACCACGCACGCGAGACGACCGGCCTTGAGGTCGTCTTCGATCTGGGCGCGGTGCTCCTTGCTCACCGAACCGTGGTGGGCACGCGCGAGAACGGCTTCGGCGCCGGAGCTCGCCCCGCTGCCCATCACGAACGCGGGGGCCCCGCCCGCGACCGTCGGATTGGCCCTGGGTTCGGTGGTCGCGCCCTGTCGCCCGGCGTGGATCTCGTTGAGCCGCGCGGTCAGCTTCTCGGCGAGGCGTCGCGAGTTCGCGAACACGATCGTCGCCCGGTTGGCCTCGATCTGGTCGACGATCGACGCCTCGACGTACGGCCACAGCGAACCGGCGGTGGGAGAGAAGGCATCGTCGAGTTCGGCCGGGTCGGCGCCGTCGGGGCCGGGGGCGGGCGGGATGTTGGCCATGTCCTCGACCGGGACGTCGACGCGGAGGTCGAAGGTCTTGTCGGCCTTCGGTTTGACCACCTGGCACGGGGCCGACCCGGACAGGAACCCGGCGACGACCTCGGGTGGCCGCACGGTCGCCGACAGGCCGATCCGCTGAGCGGGCTTCTCGAGCAGCTCGTCGAGGCGCTCGAGGGTCAGCGCCAGGTGCGTGCCGCGTTTGGTCGCGGCGACCGCGTGCACCTCGTCGACGATGATCGCCTCGACGTTCGTGAGACTCTCCCGCGCCGCCGAGGTCAGCATGAGGTAGAGCGACTCCGGGGTGGTGATCAGGATGTCGGGCGGGGTCTTCACCAGGGTGCGGCGGTCGGCGGCCGAGGTGTCGCCGGAGCGGACGCCGACCGTGATGTTCGGTTCGGGCAGGTTCAGTTCCTGCGCGGCGCGGGTGATACCGGTGAGCGGCGCGCGCAGGTTGCGCTCCACGTCGACGGCGAGCGCCTTCAGCGGCGAGATGTAGACGACCTTCGTGCCCGGACGGCGTGCAGCGGTGTCGGCGGCGAGCCGGTCGAGGGCCCAGAGGAACGCCGCCAGGGTCTTGCCGGAGCCGGTCGGTGCGATGACCAGCGTGTTCGCGCCGTCGGCGATCGAGGTCCAGGCGCCCTTCTGCGCCGCGGTCGGCTTGGTGAACGCCCCGGTGAACCATCGCCGGGTGGGGGCGGTGAGGCGGTCGAGTACCGAAGGGCGGGGCATCTCTCCACTATGTCTCACATGTGTGACAGGTCGGGGTATACAGTCATCTCACGCCTGTACGGGGAATCCGGTGAGAATCCGGAACGGTCGCGCCACTGTGAAAGCCGACTCGGGGGATGCGGTCGAGTGATTCGACGGTGCCCAGAGACGACGTGAGTCAGGATGCCGTGCCGGCGACAACTGATCCACAGCTCTCCGACGCGAGATCGGCGAAAGGACAACTCACATGACGGCTACCCGTACGTCCGAAGCAGTCACACCCGCACCGCGCGCTCTGGCGGTACCGAATCTGTCGGTCGCCGGCGCAGCGCTCTGGCTGAGCCTCACCGTGCTGCTGGCCGGGCTCGCCTACTACTTCCTCGGCTACGACCAGGGTGTCGTGTCCGTCTTCGGCGAGGACACGCACGTGCACGAGTTCGTGCACGACGCCCGCCACTTTCTCGGCTTTCCCTGCCACTGAGTCGGTCTGACCCGATCAGCAGGGACAAGTTCACATGGAGAAGAGATTCATCGGCGCAGGCCTGCTGTCGGGCCTGATCGCCGGCATCCTGTCGTTCGTCTTCGCACGTTTCTACATCGAACCGGTGGTGTCGAAGGCCGTCGACTACGAGAGCGCCCGCTCAGAGGCCGAGGAGACACTGGCCCATGCCGCCGAGGCGGGTGGGCACCACCACGGCGACGGCGGTGAGGTCTTCACCCGCGCCATGCAGGAGAACCTGGGCGCCGGCGTCGGCAACCTGGTGTTCGCGCTGTGCATGGGGGCGTTCTTCGCGGTCGCCTTCACCGTGCTGTGGAGCTACCTCGGCAACCGGTATCCCGCCACCGATGCCCGCGCGGTCGCCGGAGTGACCGGCGCGATCGGTTTCGTGGCCGTCTTCGGCGTGCCGTTCTTCGCCTACCCGGCCAATCCGCCGGCCGTGGGGGACGACGACACGATCGGGGATCGGACCGGCGCCTTCCTGACCATCACCATCGCGTCGGTGGTGCTGGCGATCGCGGCCGTCGTACTCGCGCTGTGGCTGCGTCCGCGGATCGGCGGGTTGGTGTCGGCGGTCGTGGGCGGCGCGGCGTATCTGACAGCCGTCGGCATCACGATCGCGTTCCTGCCGTCGTTCGACGAGGTGCCCGAGCCGGTGCGCAACAGCACCGGTCAGATCGTGTTCCCGGGATTCCCGGCGGACGTGGTCGCCGACTTCCGCGTGTACACGATCACCAACCAGGTCATCCTGTGGACGGTGCTGACGGTGACCTTCGCGCTGATTCTCGGCGCGATGGCGCGGTCGAAGAACCCGGCCACGCCCCGGACGGTCGACGCCACCGGGAACTGAACGGCCCCGGACGTTCTCATGCAGATCATCACCGCCGGGCGCACCGGTCCCAACAGATCTGTGCGTTTCGGCGGTGATGCGCCGCTGGACGAGCGCGGGCGGCGCGACATCGAAACGCTCGCCGCATCGGTCGCCGGACCGGTGACCCTCTGCGGACCCGAGGCCGCGACCCGCGAGACTGCCCGCCTCCTGGGCGGGCGGCCGGACGTCGACGACGCGCTCCGGACACTCGACGTCGGTTCCTGGGCGGGATCGATGCCCGAGGAGATCGCCCCGAGCGATCTCGCGGCCTTCTTCACCGACCCGACGGCCCGGCCCCACGGCGGCGAGAGCGTGGCGGAGTTCGTGCGCAGGGTGCACGCCTGGCGCGACCATCACGACACCGCGACGGCCTCGATCGTGGTCGCGATGCCCGTCGCCCAGGCTCTGCTGTGCGACGACCCCGCTCGATACTTCGGGGTCGAGGTCCGTCCGGCGGCCTCCTACCTCTGGTCGAGACCCTGAGGAAACGAATTCGCGTAAACGTACCTAGACATCCTGGGTGACTCCTGACACAGTTGAGTCGGCAAAACTGAAACGTGTTCGCCACGGCGGGCACCGGTCTGGGAGAGTGACGATGTTCGAGTGGTCCGAAGAAGATCTGATGGTGCGGGACGCCCTGCGCGCGTTCATCGACAAGGAGATCCGGCCACATCTCGACGAGCTCGAGTCCGGCGTGCTGCCCCCGTACGACATCACCCGCAAGCTGCTGTCGACATTCGGGGTCGACGCGATGGCCAAGGATGCGCTGGAGAAGGAACTCGCCGCAGAAGCCAACGGGGAGAAGAAGAAGTCCTCCGGCGATGGCGGCGGTATGGGCGGCTCGATGTTCATGATGGTCAACATCGAGCTCGCGGGTGTGTGCCTGGGTCTCGTCGCATCGCTGGGTGTGAGCATGGGCCTGACCGCCTCGACGATCCGCGGCAAGGGCACGCTCGCGCAGAAGAAGCGCTGGCTGCCCGAGCTGGTGACGATGGAGAAGGTCGGCGCCTGGGCGATCACCGAACCCGATTCGGGCTCCGACGCCCTCGGCGGCATGAAGACGACCGTCCGCCGCGATGGTGACGACTACATCCTGAACGGGCAGAAGACGTTCATCACCAACGGCCCGTACGCCGACACCATCGTCGTGTTCGCAAAGCTCGACGACGGCAGCGGAACGCCCATGCGTGACCGCAAGGTGCTGTCCTTCGTCCTCGACAAGGGGATGCCGGGGCTCACCCAGGGCAAGCCGTTCAAGAAGATGGGCATGATGAGCTCGCCGACCGGTGAGCTGTTCTTCGACAACGTCCGGGTCGGCAAGGACCGTCTGCTCGGCGAGACGGAGGACACCGGGGGAGATTCCCGTGGTTCCGAAGGTGCGAAGGCCGGCTTCACCGCCGAACGTGTCGGCATCGCCGCACTGTCGCTGGGCATCATCAACGAGGCGCAGCGACTGTCGATCGACTACGCCAAGACGCGCAAGCTGTGGGGTCAGGAGATCGCCCAGTTCCAGCTCATCCAGCTCAAGCTCGCCGAGATGGAGATCGCCCGGATCAACGTGCAGAACATGCTCTTCAGCGCGATCAAGCGGGGCAAGGCGGGTAAGCCGCTGAGTCTGTCGGAGGCGTCGGCGATGAAGCTCTACTCGTCGAAGGCCGCCACCGACGTGGCGATGGAGGCCGTTCAGCTGTTCGGCGGCAACGGGTACATGGCCGAGTACCGGGTCGAGCAGCTCGCGCGAGATGCGAAGTCGCTCATGATCTACGCCGGCAGCAACGAGATCCAGGTGACCCATGTCGCCAAGGGGCTGCTGCGCGGCTGACCCGGCGAACCGCACCGAGCGACGGCCCCGGCAGACGCCTGCCGGGGCCGTCGCTCGTCGTTGTTTGTGGCGAGAAGGCATCGATCTGAGCCCTTTTCGGCGTCATCGCGCGTGAGATGAGTCGTGGCCGTCGACAATACGACGTGATTCGTCGATGCCCCCTCAGGAGAGGTGTGGCAATGTGAGGTCTTCGAGTGGTCGAGGACGCCGCATCCGCTGCCCAGGACGTCGGGCGACTGTGAGGTGAACGATGGGTGGCAAGAAGCATCGCGGGAAGAATTCCGGCAGTGGTCTTTCGGGCGTGGCCGCGGCCGATCAACCGGGCTGCGGTCGGCCGGGCGGGACCGCTGCCCACCCGATGTCCGACAAGGCGTACCGGAAAGCCCTCAAACCGCTGCATGCCGAACTGGTGGCGATGCAGGAATGGGTCCGGTCGTCGGGTGCCAAGGTCTGCGTGGTCTTCGAAGGCCGGGACACCGCGATCTTCGACCGGAGCTGGTACAACCGTGCCGGAATCGAACGTGTCCTCGGGTACTGCACCGAGGAGCAGGCGCGTCAGTTCCTGGAACAGACGCCGACCGTCGAGCGGGCGATGGTCGACTCCGGGATCATCCTCCTGAAGTACTGGCTCGAGGTCAGTCAGGAACAGCAGACGCTGCGCCTCCAGAGCCGCATCGACGATCCGCGCAAGATCTGGAAGCTGTCGAAGGCCGACCTCGAGTCCTACAGCCGCTGGTACGACTTCTCCCGGGCGCGCGACGAGATGTTCCGTTACACCGACACCGGCTGGGCGCCTTGGTACGTCGTGTCCAACGACGACAAGAAGCGCGGACGGCTCAACGTGATCAGCCATCTGCTCGGTCAGGTGCCCTACGACCCGCTCGAACTTCCCGACGTCACGTTGCCGAAGCGGCAGAAGCCGCATGGGTATCGACATACCGACCAGGCGCTGCATTGGATCCCCACGCCCTACCAGGAGCGGTGAGGTGACCGCCGACCAACCCGCGGTGCGGCGTTGCCTGGACGCGGTCGCACTGCGGCGAGCGCGCGCATGAGCGTCGGCAGGTCGGCGCTCTGGCGCCTTCCAGGTCTCGCGACGGCCCGGGGATACAAGCGCGAGTGGCTTCGTACCGACGTCGCCGCCGGGCTGGTGCTCACCGCGCTGCTCATCCCCGCCGGGATGGGCTACGCCGAAGCCGCCGGGCTGCCGGCTTATGCGGGCCTGTGGGCGACGATCGTGCCGCTGCTCGCGTATGCCGCGGTCGGCCCGTCGAAGATCCTTGTGCTCGGACCGGATTCGTCGCTCGCGCCGCTGATCGCCGCGGCGGTCCTGCCACTGGCCGCGGTCGGTGACCCGGAGGACGCTCTCGCACTCGCCGGGATCCTCGCCGTGCTCGTCGGCGCAATTCTCCTCCTGGGCGGCTTTCTTCGGCTCGGATTCGTCACCGAACTCCTGTCCAAGCCGCTGCGACTCGGCTATCTGAACGCGATAGCGCTCATCGTCGTCGTGGGACAGTTGCCGAAACTGCTCGGCTTCTCGGTCGACGCCTCGGGGTTGTTCCAGGAGATCGGTGAGATCGTCACCTCCGTGGTCGCCGGTGACGTCGACACGGTCGCCGCCGCGATGGGGATCGCCTGTCTCGTGGTCATCGTGGTCTTCCGACGCTGGCTCCCGCGGATACCGGGGGTTCTTGTCGCCGTGGTGGGTTCGATCGTGGTGACCGCCCTGTTCGGACTCGACGACGACATCGGGATGGTCGGCGCGCTGCCGGCGGGACTGCCGCTGCCGCAGTACGGCGGCATCGACTGGGACGACGTGCTGTCCCTCGTCGGACCCGCCGCGGGGATCGCGCTGATCGCTTTCGCCGACTCCGGAGTGCTGTCGCGGACCTTCGCCGCCCGGCGCGGCGAGGATGTCGACGGCAGCACGGAGATGAAGGCGATCGGCACGGCCAACATCGCCAGTGGACTCTTCGGCGGATTCCCCATCTCGGCGAGCGGTTCCCGTACGCCGGTCGCCGAACAGGCCGGCGCGCACACCCAGCTCGCGGGCGTCGTGGGAGCGGTCGCGGTACTGGTGTTCGTCCTGGTGGCTCCCGGCGTGACCGCCTATCTGCCCGACGCGACGCTGGCGGCAGTCGTCATCGTCGCGGCGACCGCGCTGATCGACATATCTGGAATGGTCCGGGTGTGGAAGTTGAGCAAGATCGAGTTCGGCTTGGCCGCGGCGGCATTCGTGGGCGTTGCGCTCGTGGGTGTTCTCCAGGGCATCCTGGTCGCGATCGGACTGTCGTTCGTCGCGGTGGTGGCGCGCGCCTGGCAGCCGTACCGAACAGAACTGGTGGAGTTGCGGGACACCGGCTTTCACGACGTCGATCGGCATCCGGAGGGCCACCGGATTCCCGGGCTCGTGCTGGTCCGTTTCGACGCGCCGCTGTTCTTCGCCAACGGCAAGATCTTCGCCTCACACGTTCGGGAAACGTTGGCGCGCCACGGGTCACCTGTCGCCTGGGTCATCGTCGCCGCCGAACCGATCACCGGTCTCGACACGACCGCCGCAGATGAACTCGTCGATCTCGACCGCTCGCTCGAGTCGTCATCGATCCGTCTGGTGTTCGCGGAGCTCAAGGGGCCGGTCAAGGACAAGCTCATCCGGTTCGAAATCGATGACCGGTTCGACGAATCGCGGTTCTATCCCACGGTCGAGTCGGCTGTCGAGGCGTACCGGAACCGTGGTTCAGCCACCGCTGAGCCGCGGCCGGAGCAGATCCCGTAACCGGACCCAGTCGAGTTGGGGCGGTGCGACGCGGATCTCGGGACGCTCGCGAGGTACACGGACACGCAACGCACCCGGGGCGATGGTGCAGCGCACCGGAGTCCGGAGTCGCACCGACTCGCCGTCGATGCCGACCGGGATCTCGGCGGCGTCGGCGTCGACGACGACCTGCGTCGCCGTGCGCTGTACGAGGCCTTGTTCGTGGCCGCGCCGGAGCAGGCCCACGGCATGGCGGGTGTCGGCGACCGAGACGGTGACCACGCCGAGTAGTCCGGAGTCGATGCGCGTTCGGCGTCCCAGCCCCGCCAGGTCATTGGTGGCGTAGGGACCGTTGCTCACCAGGATCGCCTGTGGCCCGGTCACGGTGTCGTCCCCGATCCGGGCTCGCAGGCCCGGCCCGGAGTCCGCGCCGAGCAGGTCCGGCAGCATCCGCAGGACCGTTCCGGTCTTGTCGTCGCGGTACTGCGGACTCTGCACGACCTCCGCATAGACGCCGAATGACGCGTTGTTGACGAACGGGCGCCCATTGATCCAGCCGAGGTCGACGTGCAACTCGATTCCGTCGTGAAGTGCGTCCAGACATCGGGTGGGATCGCGCCGGTCCAGCCCGAGGTCGAGCGCGAAGTGATTTCGGGTGCCGGCGCTGATCACGAGGAACGGCACCTGATGTTCGGCGGCCACGGCGGCCACCAGGGCCTGCGTGCCGTCACCGCCTGCCACCCCGAGGAGGTCGGCTCCTCGTCTCACCGCATCCCTGGCCAGTTCGGTGACGTCGACTTGTTCCGGCCCGCTCAGCATGGCGACCTCGGCGCCGAGTTCCTCGGCCCGGCGCTGCAGGTCGAAGCGGACGACCTTGCCGCCGCCTGACCGTGGATTCATCACCAGGAAGGGACGGCTCACCGGCGCCGCCGGATGTTCCGGCATGAGTGACTGTGCCCGAGTCGGTCGCAATGCGCGTCGGGCGCAGGCGATCGCGACGACGACCAGTGCCCCTGAGGCGATCACGACCCAGAGCTGGCGTTCGCGGATCAAGAAGATTGCCAGCAGTGGAAGCTGGATGACGGCGACGACAGCGGCCAGCGCGCGGATCGCGCCGCGGCTGATGAGGAACCAGTAGATCGCCACGACGATGACCACGGCACACGCGATGCAGACCAGCAGCAGCAACACCAGTGCCCGCAGTCCCGACACGGCGACCGGGAGCAGCAGCGCGACGATCACCGCCGCGACTGCCGCACGCGCCCACCATCGACGAGAGACCGGTGCCTCCTGGACGGCCGTACCCGGCTCCTGCCTCATGCCGTCGCGTCGTCCTGCCACGCCCGTGCCGGCCGGATCACGATCTCGATCACCAGCAACGCGACGAGTGCGAAGAACGCGATGAGCAGGACGACGAGGCCGGTCGGGTAGTTCCAGAACATGAGCAGCACCGCCGCGATGCCGATGACGGTCGCCCGCAGCGCGATGCGCGCACGGTAGGCGGTCGTCTCGAACGCATTCGGGGGCCGTGCCTTCCGCAGATGTTGCAGGGAGTCGAGACCGTGTGAGAATCCGTGCCGCACCGCGGTCGCAGACGACGAACCGCCGATCAGATAGGCGCCGATCGCGATCACGAGTCCCAGCACGGCAACGGCTCGCAGCGCGAGTCGGAGTGGTTCGGTCACGGTGTCGGCGATGACGGCCGCCGCGTCGGGCGACAACACCTCCGCCGGTATGTCATCGAGATACAGTGCGCGGACGACGATCAGCGAGATCGCCAGGATGAGCATGCCCACCACCAACGACAAGCCGGTGAGGGAGAGGGCGCGGAGTCGTCGACCTCGTGGTGCGATCGCGACGGCGCCCAGGGCACATGCGATCGCCAGCCACGGCAGGACGTCGGCGACGGTATCGAGCGTGGAGACCGCGCTTTGCGCGCGGACCAGTTCCGGTGACCGGAACAGCACGAACTGCTTGTCGACCGTGGGGATCTTCTCGGCGAAGGTGAACCCGCGGTCCAGGAGGCGTTTCTTGACGTTCTCGATCACCGTCCCGAGTGAGATACTCACGGTTCCCGACTCATCGACGGTCACCGAGGACGGCCCGACGTCTCCGGTCACCACGGCGACGAGAGCGTCATGCGCCCTGCGATTCGCCTCCACCCAGAGCGTTTCGAACTGGTCGCTCGCGACCAGGGACGACACCGTCTGCTGTACGAAGGTGCGGGCCTGGCCGGCGAGGACCGGTGCGAGTCCGTCGATCGCACGATCCACGCGGGGCGCGTTCGCGGTGGCGGGAACCGCATCGCTCAGCGCGTTGAGGGCGTTCGCCGTCAACGCCTCGACGTCGATCCGCTGGAAGATCTCGTCGGTGACCGTGTCGGTGATCTCGGCCTGCAACGCCGGTTCCGAGGCCAGCGGTGCGACCGTCGTCAGATAGCGGTCGGTGTCGAGGATCTCCCCGCGCACGAAGCGGGACGTGACCGAGGTGATCGCCAGCAGTGCGACGAGGACGCACAGGATCCCCACTGCGAACCAGCGCCAGCCGGACCGCCGTTTCGCGGTGCCGGCCGACGCTGGTTCGCCCGTGTCGGCCCGTTCGCGCAGCCGGGCCACCTCGGTGCGCAGCTGCTCGAGCTCGGCACGTTCGGACGTGCTGATGGGGGATCCTCCGTGCGGATCCTGATCGCCCTCAGGGGTTTCCGTGTTCATCGAGGGCGCCGATCGGGATCATCAGCGGTAGTCGGCCCGGGGATTCCAGGTCGAGACCGCCCAGATGACGACCACATCGAGCGCGATGATCAGGACCGACCACCACGGGTAGTACGGCAGCCACAGGAAGTTGGCGATGACGGAGAGGCCGGCGATCACGATGGCGGTGAATCTGGCCCAGCCGGCACCGCTGATGAGTCCGGCGCCGACGATGATCGCGATGGCGCCCAACACGATGTGGATCCAGCCCCAGGTCGTGAAGTCGAACTTGTAGACGTAGTCGACTCCGCGGACGAAGACCTCGTCCTCGGCCACGGCCGCAATGCCCTGTGCGAGTTGGACGACACCGACGACGATCAGGATGATCGCCGCGCCGATGGACGTCCCTGCGGCGATACCCTGCTTGGCAGACAGGGTTCCGCCGTCGTCTACGGGTGCAGTATGTGTCATGGTGCCCTCCTCTGGACTGTCGGATTATGAGGAGTGTGCGTCTCGGCGAGGCGATTTCGCAGGAATTCTGCCGAAATGTTTGATCTTTGGTCCCAATTGCCATCCAAATGAAATCTGTTGAGCACCAAACTTGTTAGGGAATCAAAGAAGTGTTTATCCGATGTTGAATGCCTGTTTGCCAGCTCTTTAACTCCGGCGTTTGTCGGCGGATTCGGGGTGCGTGAGCCGCCAGATCCGGTCCCGTGACATCGGCGTCTCGTACGGGCGGACGTCGAGGGCACGTCGGATGGCGTTCGCCAGCGCGGGAGCGACCGGGTTGAAGGGTGACTCCGACATCGATTTGGCCCCGAACGGGCCGAGTTCGTCGGCGGTGTCGGCGAAGTAGACCTCGGTGAACGGGACGTCGGCCATCTGGGGAACACGGTAGGTGCGGAACACCTTGGTCAGCGGTGCGCCGTGGTCGTCGATCATGATCTCCTCGTAGAGGGCAGAGCCGATGCCCTGCGCCACACCGCCTTCCACCTGACCCCGACACTGTTCGGGATTCATCACGGTGCCGGCGTCGGCCGCGTGGACGGACTGCAGGATCGCGACGGTGCCGGTCTCGGTGTCCACCGCCACCCGGAAGGCCTGCACATCGAATGCGATGGAACGCATCTCGCCCCGTTCCTCGCCGGCGGCGATGGCGCGCGGACCGTCCGGATGCAGCACCCGGTGACGGTCGTCGACCGCGTCGATCAGGTGTCGGAACCCGATCAGCCGATCGTCGGCAAGGGCGCCGTCCGAATGCATTTGGATGTGGGCGGGATCGATACCGGTGAGTCGGCTCGCAGCCCCCACGAGAATGTCGCGGAGCGCGAGGCAGGCGCCGTACACGGCCTTCCCGGCCACGGTGGTACCCGCAGAGGCGAACGCTCCGGTGTCGTGTGGGACAGCGTCGGTGTCCCCGTGCCACAACGAGACCCGGCCCGGTTCGGTCGACAGCGCGGTCGCGACGATCTGCGTGTGGACCGTCGTGGTGCCGTTGCCGAACTCACAGGTCCCGACACCGACGTGATAGTTGCCGACGGAGTCGACCGCCACGGTGACATCCGCGAAATGACCGCGTGGGGCCATGGTGGCGATCGCGGAGATCGCCATCCCTTCGCCGACGCGCCACCGTGGTCCGGGCGGGACGACGGCACCGTTGCCCCGCCGCAGGGCGGACTCGGCCAGGTCGAGGCATTGGTCGAGACCGTAACTGCCGTAGACCAGGTCCACCTCGGGGTCGGGACGTGCGATGAGAAGCGGATCGCCGTCGGCCACGGCATTGCGACGCCGGAGTTCGAAGGGGTCGAGGCCGAGGCGGATCGCGAGCTCGTCCATCGCGCACTCGACGGCGAAGATCACCTGCCCGAGACCGTAACCGCGGAACGCGCCCGACGGCGGGTTGTTGGTGTAGACGACCTCGGCGTCGATCCTCTTGACCGGGCAGTTGTACACCGAGACCGACTCGGCGCAGGCATGGAACATCACGCCGATCGCGTGGTTGCCATACGCACCGGTGTCCGACAACACGTCGACGCGCAGCGCGGTGAGCCGGCCGCTGTCGTCGGCCCCGAGATCCACCGTCACCCGCATCGGGTGGCGATAGGTCGTTCGCGTCATCTCGTCGGTGCGTGTCATCTCGTAGACGCAGGGACGCCCGGTGCGCAGTGTGGCGACGGCGGCGAGATCCTCGGTGAGCATCTCCTGTTTGCCGCCGAATCCGCCGCCCACGCGGCCGCTGAACACGCGGACCTTCTCGGGTGGGAGATCAAGGATCCGGGCGAGTTCGTCGCGTACGAGAAACGGGACCTGTGTGCTGGTGCGGACCACCAGACGTCCGGTGGCATCGGTCCAGGCGATCGAACCGTGGGTCTCGAGCTGTGCGTGGGAGACCCGACCGTTGCGCCATGTCCCGTGCACCGTCGTCGACGATGCCGCGAGTGCTTCGTCGACGTCACCGCCGAAACCCTCGTGGAAGGTGGCGACGATGTTGCGTTCGGCCTCCATCACCCGGTCGTCGACGGTGCGGTCGGGATGGATGACGGGGGACCCGGGCGTGCGTGCATCCTCCGGGTCGAAGACCGCGGGCAGTTCCTCGTAGGTGACGCGGATCAGCGCCGCGGCCTGCTCGGCGACCCCCGGTGTCGAGGCGACGACGGCGGCGACGCGCTGTCCGACGAAGCGAACGACGGGATCGAAGACGAGGGTGTCGTCGGGGTCCTCGAGCCGGTTCTGATGACGTCCGGTGGAAAACCTTGGCGTCGAGACGTTCTCGTGGGTGAGGATCACCTCGACGCCGGGGAGGGCCGAGGCGTCGGAGGTGTCGATCGCGAGGATGCGGGCGTGTGGGTGAGGCGAACCGAGTACGTGGATGTGCAGTGCGCCGTCGACCGGGACGTCGAAGGTGTACGCCTCGGTACCGGTCACCACGCGTCGCGCCGCGGGCGGATTGACCGAGGTGCCCACGCCGGCGCCGACCGCCGGACGGGGACGGGCAGGCGCCAGGGCGTTGCCGATGGCGTCCCGGATCGAACGGTAACCGGTGCAGCGGCAGAGGTTTCCCTTCATCCGCCGCGGCAGGTCACCGAGGTCGTCCGGGGTGAGCGTCGAGGCGGTGACGATCATGCCCGCGGTGCAGAACCCGCATTGGAAGCCGAAGCTGTCGACGAAGGACTGCTGCACGGGATGCAGATCGTCGGGTGTGCCGAGGCCGGCGACCGTGGTCACCGACTTCCCGGCGGCGCGCTGTGCGGGAAAGATGCACGAGTGCACGGGTTGTCCGTCGACGAGTACCGAACACGCACCGCAATCGCCTGCGTCGCAACCCTTCTTCACCTCGAAGTGGGCGTGTTCGCGGAGCAGCATCCGGAGGCACTGTCCAGCAGCGGGTTCGGCGTCGATCGTCTCGCCGTTGACCTCGAACTCCATCGTTCTACCCCGTCCCGGTGAGCTCGAGGCGGATCTCCTCGGCGAGGACCGCCGACACCCCGCGCCGCCAGTCGGCGGACCCGAGCGGATCGGTGTAGTAGCCGGGGGCGGTGGTGATGTCGTGATGCAGCCGGTCCGCGGTCGGCGGACGGGGATACCGCAGAACCGTGGGCCACTCCGTTGCGGCCGTGATCCCGAAGACCGTGGTGGCGTCGGGGTCGATGCGGCCGGTCACGACGGCCCCGGAACGTCCCAGGTCGGCGAGGGCGATCTTTCGGAACCCGGTCACCGCGGCCAGTGCGTGCGCCGGGAAGTCGACGGCGCGGAGGACTTCCCCGGGGCCCAGGAGGTTGATGCCGTTGCCGATCACCAGTTCGGCGACCGGCACACACCGGTCGGCACCGTCGGGATTCCAGATGAGCGCCGTGGCGTCGAGTGCGACGGCCAGTGACACCATCGACGCCGCCGCGAAGGACCGGCAGATGTTGCCGCCGACCGTGGCCATGTTCCAGATCTTGAACGACGCGAGAAGGGCGTTCGCGCACTGGGCGAAGAGGGGATGGGCACGGAAGCCGGGGCGTGGCGGCAGTGCGACCAGCTCCGCGATGGTGCAGGTGGCGCCGATGCGGAGACCGCCGTCGGGCAGGTCTTCGACCGATTCCCAACCCATTTCGCTGAGGTCGATGAGACCGGTGGTGGCCGGCTGGGGTTCGGAGAAGACCCAGGTTCCCCCGGCGACGAGTTGTTCGCCGGGGCCCGCGAACACGTCGCCCCGAGAACGCGCGAATCGGTACTGGGTGACGGCGGTGAGATCCATCAGTGTGCCTTGTCGAGAAGGCGGCGGAGCTGCGTCGCGACCGCGGTGGTCAGGTCCCACAGTACGAGGTCGGTGAACTCGCCGGGTTCGATCGACGCGATTCGACGACGCGGTGCCGACCACACGCACCGCTCGGCGCCGGGCCCGACCCGGCCGGCCGATTCCATGTGGTCCGGTGGGGCGCAGCCGAAAGATTCGGCGTCGTAGGCGTTCTCGATGAGCGTCGCAGGGGGCACGGCGTCACGCTACGTGGATCGGCCCGGCCGCGCATCTCGATGACCGGCGACGTCGGCGACGTCAGGTTCGGCGAGGTCCGGTGTCACACGGGGGTTTCGGTGAGTCCGCGCCGCCCCGGGATGGCCATCGCGACCACCGACGCCACGACACAGGCGGTCAGCGCGATACCGGACGCCCACAGATAGCCTTCGCTGGCCGGGACCGAGATCACACCTCCGTCGGGATCGGTGCCATCGGGTCCGGTGACCGTGATCATCGACCAGGTGAGGAGCATGCCGACGACGGCCGAGGCGGTCGAGGTGCCGATGATGCGCATGAGGGCGTTGACGCCGTTCGACTCACCGGTCTGCTCGATGCTCACCGACTGCATGATGAGTGCGGGCATCGCCGAGTAGGCGATTCCCAGTCCGGCGCCGATGCAGCAGGCGATCACCAGCATGTGGACCCAGGTCAGGGCCCACGGGCCCGCGAGTCCGACGATGAAGACGACGTATCCGATGCCGATCACCGCGCCGCCGAGGGCGAGTGACACCCGCGCGCCGAGTGCGGCGTTGATGCGACCGCTGAGGTTGGACAGCGCGAACATGACCAGGCCGCTCGGGGCGAGGATCAGACTCGCGTGGACCATGTCGTAGCCGAAGCCGTTGGGACTGCTGGTGGGTGCCATGAGCAGCTGGATCGGGATGAGCTGCATGGCGTAGAAGGCGAAACCGGTGGCGATCGACGCCAGGTTGGTCAGGAGCAGGGGACGCTCGCCGAGGATGCGGAGATCGATCAGCGGGTTCGGGCGTCGCAGTTCGACGGCGGACCAGACACCGAGGAGCACGACGAACCCGCCGAAGCAGCCGAGGGTGAGCGGGGCGGCCCAACCCCACACCGCGCCCTTCGACAGCGGCAGGAGGAGGCAGACCAGGACCCCGGCCAGGCCGAGCGCGCCGAGGAGATCGAATCGTCCACCGGATGCGGAGGAGCTCTTGGGGACCGTCAACACGACGCCGACGGCCGCCAGGGCGGCGGCGGCGCCACACGACCAGAACAGGGCGTGCCAGCTGACGTGCTGGGCGATGGCCGCGGCGAACGGAAGTCCGAGCGCGCCGCCGATCCCGAGCGAGGCGCTCATCGTGCCGACCGCCGAGCCGAGGTAGCGGGCCGGGACGATGTCGCGCATGACGCTGATGCCCAGTGCGATGATGCCGAATCCGAGGCCCTGGAGACCGCGCCCCAGGATGAAGAGCGGCAGTGAGGTGGACAGGGCGCAGGTGATCGAACCGACCGCGACGAATCCGAGGCTGGCGAGGATCGCGAGCCGTTTGCCGTACATGTCGCCGATGCGGCCGCCGATCGGGGTCGCGACGGCTCCCACCAACAGGGTGATGGTGATGGCCCAGGTGGTGTTGGACGCGTCGGCGTTCAGAAGGGTCGGGAGTTGGGGGATCAGCGGGACGATGATCGTCTGCATCAGGGCGACGACGATGCCTGCCAGGCAGAGCACCGTGACCGCGGCACGGGGGTGGACGTGTCCGTCGGTGGCGTCGAGCGGAGGGCGGATGTCCGACGAGGTGTGCGGGTCTTCTTCGCACTGCGATCCGTTGGTCTCGGTCCTGCTGGTCACTCGCTCGTCCGACCCGTTGTATTCATGCGTCGTTCACACCTCCGAAAGGTCAGACTATCCCGGCCCGGTCGCGGGAGAACGTTTGCGTCCCGGCCCGAGACGTCCGGAGGGAACGGTCTCAGCGTGCGATCAGGGCCGCGCCCGACACGGGTTCGGGCCAGCGGGGCGTCACGCCGTCGCCGGAGGAGATGCCGCGCGCCCGCCGCATCACCCAGGGGCCGAGGAAGGTGCGCGCCCATTCGGCGTTCTGTCGACGCTGCTCGCGGCGGGTCAGCTCGGCCGCGGCCTCGAGTTCGACGGGGGTGATGTCGTGGCCGACACCGAGGAGGTCCAGAACCTCGGCGGCCATGCGGGTGTGGCCCAGAGGCGACATGTGCAGGCGGTCGGTGTCCCACATCCGGTAGTCGTCGTAGCCCTTGAGTCGCCGGTAGTCGAAGACGACGACGTCGTGCCGCTCGGCGACCTCGCGGAGCAGTTCGTTGTAGATGGCGATGCGACCGCGCAGCGTGCGGAGGACCGGGGCCCAGCCCGTGTCGTAGGCGGTGAAGACGACGACCGTGGCGCCGGTGGCGACCAGCTTGCCGAGAGCGGCGGCGTATCGGGCCATCAGCGCGTCGAGGTCGATCGACGGCCGCATGATGTCGTTGCCGCCGGCGTAGAGGGTGATGAGGTCGGGGTTCATGGCGACCGCCGCGTCGAGCTGCTCGGCGATCACGGCGTCGAGCAGCCGGCCGCGGATCGCCAGGTTCGCGTAGCTGAAGTCCTCGTTACGGGCGGCGAGTTGTTCGGCGACGCGGTCGGCCCAGCCGCGCAGGCCGTTCGGTCGGGCCGGGTCCGTGTCGCCGACACCCTCGGTGAAGGAATCCCCGAGCGCGACGAAGCGTGTGAAGCCCACGATGTTGACCCTCCTGGTCGGCGGTGACGAATGCCGGTGACGAACGGCGACGGCGAATCCGGAGTCGACGCTAGTTGTGCCGGGCCTGCCGAACCAAAGTCTGCGGCGTGCGTCACTGACCGAGGCGAGTGCTCGGGTTGCGCGATTCGGATCGATTTATTCGTAATCCGGATACTGTGCGGCAACAATTCTCGACAGAGCGATCGGTCGGTTTTCGGGCATATTCCGCGCTGGTGATCTCTCACCGTGCCAACCTGCGGTGAGAGCATTCCACAACCCCCGTGCAATCTCTCCCGGTTATGTTGTCCGGCAGTCTGTTTCGGTACTCGTCGGGGAGGTGTCGCGGGATGCTCGGGGTGGGTTGTGTTGTGAGTAGGATCACGTGATGTACTGCACAGGTCCGTCGAGTGAACGGACCCGAGATAACTCGATAAAAATGTCGCAGCGGGAGAAAAGGGAACACCCGATGTTCGAGAAGGTTCTGGTTGCCAACCGGGGTGAGATCGCGATCCGTGCGTTCCGCGCCGCCTACGAGCTGGGTGCGCGCACGGTCGCGGTGTTCCCGTATGAGGACCGCAACTCGGTGCATCGCCTGAAGGCCGACGAGTCGTATCAGATCGGTCTGCCGGGCCATCCGGTGCGGGCGTACCTGTCGGTCGACGAAGTGGTGTCCGCGGCAGTGCGCTGTGGCGCCGATGCGATCTATCCCGGCTACGGCTTCCTGTCGGAGAACCAGGGTCTCGCGGCTGCGTGTGCCGAGGCCGGCATCACCTTCGTCGGACCCAGCGCCGACATCCTGGAGATGACCGGCAACAAGGCCACCGCGGTGGCCGCGGCGAAGGCCGCGGGCATTCCGGTGCTGGCGTCCTCGGCGCCGTCGTCGGATCTCGACGAGCTGCTCGCCGCTGCCGAGGACATGCAGTTCCCGGTGTTCGTGAAGGCGGTCGCCGGTGGTGGCGGTCGCGGTATGCGGCGTGTCGACGATCGTGCCGACCTGGCCGAGTCGATCGCCGCGGCATCGCGCGAGGCGGAATCCGCGTTCGGTGACGCCACGGTGTTCCTGGAGCAGGCCGTGGTCAACCCGCGCCACATCGAGGTGCAGATCCTCGCCGACAACCACGGCAACGTGATCCACCTCTACGAGCGCGACTGCAGTCTGCAGCGCCGCCATCAGAAGGTCATCGAGCTCGCGCCGGCACCCAACCTCTCCGACGAGCTGCGGGAGAAGATCTGCGCCGACGCCGTGGCCTTCGCCCGCCACATCGGTTACACCTGTGCGGGCACCGTCGAGTTCCTCCTCGACGAGCAGGGACGCCACGTGTTCATCGAGATGAACCCGCGTATCCAGGTCGAGCACACCGTGACCGAGGAGATCACCGACGTCGACCTGGTGAGTTCGCAGCTGCGCATCGCGGCGGGGGAGTCCCTGGACGATCTCGGGTTGTCGCAGGAGTCCATCCGCATTCGCGGTGCCGCGCTGCAGTGCCGCATCACCACCGAGGATCCGTCCAACGGCTTCCGTCCCGATGTGGGTCGCATCACCGCCTACCGCAGCCCGGGTGGCGCGGGTGTGCGCCTCGACGGTGGCGCCAACCTGGGCGCCGAGGTGAGCGGGCACTTCGACTCGATGCTGGTCAAGTTGACCTGTCGAGGAAGAGATTTCCCGACCGCGGTGCGTCGTGCGCGGCGTGCGGTGGCCGAGTTCCGCATCCGCGGTGTGGCGACCAACATCCCGTTCCTGCAGGCCGTGCTCGACGATCCGGACTTCCGCGCCGGTCGGGTCACGACATCGTTCATCGACGAGCGCCCGGAATTGCTGACCTCGCGGTCGTCGGCGGACCGCGGCACCAAGATCATCTCGTACCTGGCCGACGTGACGGTCAACAAGCCGCACGGGGAGCGTCCGACGACGGTGTACCCGCGGGACAAGCTGCCCACCGTCGAGCGCTCGGTGCTCGCGTCGCCGCCCGACGGTTCGCGTCAGCGTCTTCTGCAGCTCGGACCCGAGGGCTTCGCCCGCGACCTGCGGGAGAATCCGCGTCTCGGTATCACCGACACGACCTTCCGTGACGCGCATCAGTCGCTGCTGGCGACGCGCGTGCGCACCACCGGTCTGGTCAACGTCGCACCGTATGTCGCGGCGCTGACTCCTGAGTTGTTGTCGGTGGAGTGCTGGGGCGGCGCAACCTACGACGTGGCCCTTCGCTTCCTGAAGGAAGATCCGTGGGATCGGCTGGCGCAGTTGCGGGAAGCGATCCCGAACATCTGTCTGCAGATGCTCCTGCGGGGTGCCAACACCGTCGGGTACACGCCGTACCCGACGAAGGTCACCACCGCGTTCGTCTCCGAGGCGACCGATGTGGGTATCGACATCTTCCGGATCTTCGACGCGCTCAACAACATCGATGCGATGCGCCCGGCGATCGACGCGGTCCGCGAGACGGGGACCGCGGTGGCCGAGGTGGCGATGAGCTACACGGGCGACCTGTCGTCGCCGTCGGAGGATCTCTACACCCTCGACTACTACCTGCGTCTGGCCGAGCAGATCGTCGAGGCCGGTGCCCATGTGCTGGCCATCAAGGACATGGCCGGTCTGTTGCGCGCGCCGGCGGCGACCACGCTGGTCTCGGCCTTGCGCAAGAACTTCGACCTGCCGATCCATGTGCACACCCACGACACCCCGGGTGGTCAGCTCGCGACCTACATGGCGGCCTGGCAGGCCGGCGCGGACGCGGTGGACGGTGCGAGTGCGGCGCTGGCCGGCACCACCAGTCAGCCGCCGTTGTCGGCGATCGTGGCCGCGACTGCGAACACAGACCGCGACAGCGGTCTGGACCTGGCCCGGGTCTGTGATCTCGAGCCGTACTGGGAGGCGCTGCGAAAGGTGTACGCGCCGTTCGAATCCGGTCTGCCGGCTCCGACCGGTCGCGTGTACTCGCACGAGATCCCCGGCGGTCAGTTGTCGAACCTGCGGCAGCAGGCCATCTCGCTGGGGCTGGGCAACCGCTTCGAGGCCGTCGAGCAGGCCTATGCCGCCGCCGACTCGATGCTGGGCCGTCTGGTCAAGGTGACGCCGTCGTCGAAGGTCGTCGGTGACCTGGCCCTGGCGCTGGTGGGTCGCGGGATCACCGCGTCGGACTTCGCCGCCGACCCGAGTTCCTACGACATCCCCGATTCGGTGATCGGGTTCCTGCGTGGCGAACTCGGTGACCCGCCCGGTGGATGGCCGGAGCCGTTGCGCACCCTGGCGCTGCAGGGCCGCGCACCCGCGCCGGAGATGGCGACGCTGACGACCGACGACGAGGCGATCCTGGACAAGCCCGGCCGCGATCGTCAGGTCCGGCTCAACCACCTGCTGTTCCCCGGTCCCACAAAGGAGTTCGAGGAGCACTACGAGACCTACGGCGACACCTCGCGGTTGTCGGCGAATCAGTTCTTCTACGGCCTGCGGTACGGCGAGGAACATCGCGTCTCGCTCGAGCCGGGTGTGGAGTTGATGATCGGTCTCGAGGCGATCAGCGAGCCGGACGAGAAGGGCATGCGCACGGTGATGTGTGTGCTCAACGGTCAGCTTCGCCCGATTGCGGTGCGCGACCACAGCATCGACTCCGCCGTCGCCGCCGCCGAGAAGGCCGATCGCTCCAACCCGAAGCACATCGCGGCGCCGTTCGCCGGAGTCGTGTCCCTGTCGGTCGACGAGGGTGACGAGGTCGCCGCAGGCGCAACGATCGGCACCATCGAGGCGATGAAGATGGAAGCTGCCATCACCGCACCGGTCGGCGGCAAGGTCTCTCGGGTCGCGGTCGGCCCGGTCACCCAGGTCTCGCCGGGTGATCTGCTCATCGAGCTCAGCTGATCTCGGCTTCCTCCGGGGTCTCGCTCACAGGTTCCGTTCCCGCTCACCCGATCTTGGTGAGCGGGAACGGAACCCGTGCGCGGCAGCACTTTTAGAGCCCGTCGATGACCACGTCGGCCCGGGACCGCGTACCCGCGATGAGTTCCGCGTTGGGTTCGTCGACGGTCTCGATCCAGGCGCGCGCCTGGGCTTCGGTCTTCCCGGCGGCGATGTGCCGTTTCAGCAGCCGCTCGCGTCGGACCTCCACGTCGGCGTCGACGTAGACGAGGCGATGGAGGGGGGGGGCCGTACGCCGTCCCACACGGGTTCGTCGAGCCCGAGATAGTTGCCCTCGACGATCACGAGTCGCGCGGTCTCGGGCACGAGGAGCGACGCCGCGATCGGCTCGCCGACGGTGTGGTCGAAGTCGGGTACGTACACGGTCTCGTTGCCGTCGGCGATGCGCTGAAGCACGGCAACGAATCCCGCGGCGTCGAAGGTGTCGGGTGCGCCTTTGCGGTCGCGGCGGAAGAGTCGATCGAGGACGGCGTTCGACAGGTGGAAGCCGTCCATTGGCACGTACCCGACGGCGTCGGCGCCCGGCGTCGACGAGAAGTCGTCGACGAGCGTCCGTGCGAGCGTCGTCTTCCCGGCGCCCGGAGGCCCGGTGATGCCGACGAGCACTCGGTCGGCCGTGTCGAGGAGAGCCGAGATGTCCTCTCGAACGGGCATCAGCTACCGCGATACGTCGAATACGCGAACGGGCTCAGCAGCACCGGGACATGGTAGTGGCGATCGGCGTCGTCGACCTCGAAGCAGATGTCGATCTCGGGGTAGAACGCCTTGATGTCGTTGTCGGAGAACCAGTTCCCGGTGTCGAAGACCAGGTGGTAGATGCCCGGGACAAGCGGTTCGGGGTTGATCTCGCCGATACGACCATCCGAATCGGTCTGTCCCGAGGACAATTCGGTGCCGGAGGCGTCCTGCAGAGACACCTCGACGCCGACTGCCGGGGCCCCCGACGTCGCGTCGAGTACATGGGTGGACAGGCCGGTCATGCGGAAGCTCCCTCGTCGGTGTCGTGTGTCGCCAGCATACGGATGAGGCGGCTGCGGTTGATCTTCGCCAGTTCGGCACGCATCACGCGTCGTTCGGTCTCGGCGTCGTTGTCGATGCGCTTCTTGAGGATCCCGAGCAGTTCGTCCGCCGGGCGGCCGTTGGCAAAGACCAGATAGACGTGCCCGAACCGCTGCTCGTAGGCCGCGTTGAACTCCTCGAGTTCGGCGAGTACCGAGGGGTCGGCACCGGCGACGCCGGACTGTTCCCGCGCCGACGAGGCGTTGTCGGGCCGGTCGCCGATCCGGGGATGCCCGGCGAGAGCTTCGTCGAGGTCCGTCTCGGTCAGTTCGGTCAGGATCTGATCCGCCCGCTCCAGCAGGGTCTGCGCGTCGACGAAGGGGCGGGCCGTCTCCACTCGCCGCGCCCAGGTCGGCGAGCTGCAACAGGCGAGCAACCGTTCGACGCATGCGTCGACGCTCAGCTCGTTGAAGCGGCGGACGTCTCCTTCGTCGGCGGCATCGCGGCGATCGTCTGGGCGCACGCGTCCAGCCTAGGAGGTCGATCCGAGCACCGCAGGTTCGCGGGCCCGGGCGGCACATGGAAGATGGAACGGTGACAGCGTTGCCGGAGGAGAGCACGACAGGTGCGGTTCTCGGTGTGGTGCTCGCCGCCGGCGCCGGTACCCGGTACGGAATGCCGAAGATTCTCGCCCACGACGGTGACTGGCTGGATGCGGCGACGAACGCGCTGCGGGCCGGGGGTTGCGCGGACATCGCGGTGACCATGGGTGCGGCGGTCGTCGAGCCGCCGATCGGCTCTACCGCGCTCGTCGTCGACGATTGGGCCGAGGGCTTGGGTGCGTCGGTGTCGGCGGCGCTGAGATGGGCGTCGCGTCGGCCCGGGGTGGGCGGGGTGTTGCTCACCGTGGTCGATACCCCCGACGTCGGACCCGACGTGGTGCGGCGCATCCTCGGGACATCCGGAGGTCGGCGCGAGCGTCTGGTGCGTGCGGTTTTCGACGGCCGGCCGGGCCATCCGGTGTACATCGGTGCGGATCATCTCGGCCCTGCACTCGAGGTCATCTGCGGCGACGTCGGTGCGCAGGCCTACCTGAGGAGCCGGGAGGTGATGGCGGTCGAGTGCGGGGATCTCGCGTCGGGTGAGGACGTCGACACCAGGGGATGAGCCGGCGTGATGTGCCCATTTCGAGACCTTCTCGTCGCCGTTCCGGTGCATGGGGATCCCGCTTCTGGCGAGCGAGGGTGCATAGGGTGCAGACAGAGCCCGCATCGGAACAGCCAGAACCGGTGCACACCGGGCCGTAAGGACCATCACCGGCGAAGAAGGTGATCACGTGGCGCGAGGACACCACCGTCGAATCGTCGCGATGACCGCCGCGCTGGCCGCGGGTCTCGGAGTGGCCGCGTGCTCGGTGTCGCCGGAACCGCAGGCCACGTCGCCCGCCGCCACCCAGGACGCCCATCTGCCACCGGGCTTCGACACCACCTTCCGCTGGTCTGCCACACCGGTGCTCGACCCACAGTCGGCCGAGGGGACCTTCGTGCGCGCCTACGTCGAGTCCTTCGAACTCGCCAACGCCGGCGCCTCGGTTGAGTGGGGCTATCCGGGATTCGCCGAGGCCTCACCGTCGAACATCGACCAGATGGTGACGGCCTACCCATCCGGCGTCTCGGACGCCCGACGGCAGGTGGGCAGTGCGTTCTATACGGGCATACGGCGCACCGACGACGCCGACTGGACGCGAATCGTGCTGTGCCGACAGGGATATCACTCGGTCGAGCGTGACGGGTCCGGACCCGACCGGAGTTGGGCGATCGGATACGACACGTCCCGGCCCGTCGAGATCGACATCCGGCGCACCGGCGACCGGCCACCGGCTGCCCCGCGTGGTGGTCAACGGACACCGGAGGTGAACGTCTTCGGTGGCTGGTACACCTCGCGATACGACTTCTCCGCGCTGTATCCCACGCCGACCGCCGACCAGAAGGTCTGTGCGGCAACGCGACAGGCGGGGATGCCGCACTGGCTGCCAACGCAGGGCGACGACCCGTGGCTGGCGTCACCGGCGGTCCCGGGCTGGTCTGCCTACCCGGGCGTCGGCTGAGGCCCGCTCAGCTGTCCGGCAGTCGCTCGAGCAGGTCGTCGAGGTGGACGGGCAGGTCTCGGACGCGCACACCCGTGGCGTTGTAGACGGCGTTGACGATTGCTGCGGCGCTGCCGACGATGCCGATCTCACCGGCACCACGGGAACCCATCGGCGTCGCGTGTTCGTCGGGATCGTCGAGCCAGATGGCGTCGACGTCGGCGATGTCCGCGTGCACGGGGACGTGGTACTCGGCGAGGTCCTGGGTGACGACGTGACCGAAGCGCGGGTCCCGGACGCTCTCCTCGTACAGCGCCATCGAGATGCCGAAGGTCATGCCGCCGATGAGCTGTGATCGCACGGTCCGCGGGTTGATGGCGCGTCCTATCGAGAACACACCGAGCATGCGGGGGATGCGGATCTCGCTGGTGTCGACATCGACGTGGACCTCGACGAAGTGGGCGCCGAACGAGGCGATGGTGAATTTCTCCAGATCGGGGTTCTCGTCGGTCTTCGCGCTGACCTCGGCGCCGTCCGCGGGATCGTCGCCGAAACGTGTCCGGAAGCGTTGTGCCGCGGTGACTATCGCCGAACCCCACGACGAGGTGCCCGACGAGCCGCCCGCGACGGTGGCGCTCGGCAGGGCGCTGTCACCGATCTGGAGGTCGATGCGGTCCGGCTCGACTCCCAACGCATCGGCGGCGATGAGCGTCAGCGCGGTCCAGGCGCCGGTCCCGATGTCGGTGGCCGCGATGCTCACCGAATACCGGGTGCCCCGGTACGAGATCGAGGCTTCGTTGCCCGGGTTCACCATGTGCGGGTACGTCGAGGAGGCGACACCGAATCCGACGAGATGCCGGCCGTCCCGGTGTGTCCCGGGTTCTGGACGACGGCGGTCCCAGCCGAATCGCTCGGCGCCCTCGCGGAGACATTCGACGAGCTGTCGCGACGACCACGGCTTCCCGGTCTCGGGATCGTCGGCGGGTTCGTTGCGGATACGCAGCTCGATCGGGTCGATCCCCACGGCATGGGCGAGTTCGTCCATCGCCACCTCGCCGGCATACATCCCCGGTGCCTCGCCCGGCGCACGCATCCAGAACGGCGGCGGGACGTCGAGTGGTACGACGTGGTGATCGGTGCGCCGGTGCGGCGCGGTGTACATCATCCGCGACGAGACGGCGGCCTGCTCGGCGAACTCCTTGGCATGTGCGCTGTGGGTGTGCGCCTCGTGGATCAGCGCGGTGATGTTGCCGTCGGCGTCCGCGGCGATGCGGAGTCGGGATCGCGTGGGCGCACGGTGGCCGACGTAGGCGAACATGTGCTGTCGGGTGACCGCGAACTTCACGGCACGGCCGGGCACTCGCATCGCGGCCATGGCGGCCAGCACGTCGTGCGAGTGGGGTGAACCCTTGGACCCGAACCCGCCCCCGACATGCGGAGCGATCACCCGCATCTGTGCGGGTTCGAGTCCAAGGACGGGAGCCAACGCGGAGACCACGCCCTGCGTCGACTGCGTCGAGTCGTACAGGGTGAGGAGCTCCTCGTCGGGCGCCCACAATGCGACCACGGTGTGTGGCTCCATCGGATTGTTGTGCTCTTCTGGCGTCGAATACCACTCGTCGACCACGACGGCGCCCTCCGGCGGATCCGCCAGAATTCGGTCGGGTTCTCCTGTCTCGGAGGTGGTTTCGAATCCGCCGTTGACCTTCTGGGGCCGGTAGCGATTGGGGTGGTCGACGCGGAACGCGGTGTCGTGGGGAGCCTCGTCGTAGGAGACCGTCACGGATGCGGCTGCCTCCCGGGCGATTTCGGGTGACTCCGCGATCACCGCGCCGATGAGCTGGCCGCGGTAGGAGACCTCCGGGGACTGCAGGATCGTGAGATCGCCGTCGGAGGTGTCGGCGAGACGCGGCGCGTCGTCGACGGTGAGGACCGTGACGACGCCGTCGGTCGACTCGGCTGCGGCGGTGTCCATCGAGGTGACCCGGCCCCGGGCGACGGTCGCGGTGACCGGCCACAGGTACACCGCGTCGGTGACGTGTTCGTAGGCGTACGGAGCTGTGCCGCGGACTTTTTCGACGCCGTCGATCCGGGCGTGGCCGATGGGGGCTGGAGACGATCCGACGACGCTCATCGGGTGGTCAGCTCCTCGAGAACGGCGGTCAGGGTGCGTCGGACGAGGGGGATCTTGAATTCGTTTCCGTCGAGCGGCCGGGCGGCGGCGAGTTCGGCGTCGGCGGCTTCGGCGAACAGTTCGCGCGAGGGTTGCTGTCCGCGGAGCACGGCCTCGGCCCGTTCGGCGCGCCACGGCTTGTGGGCGACGCCGCCGAATGCGACCCGCGCCTCCGCGATCGTCCCATCGTTCAGACTGATCTCGGCGCCGACGGAGACCAGCGCGAACGCATACGATGCACGGTCGCGGACCTTGCGATAGGTCGACGTCGATCCGGGGGTCGGGGCGGGCACGTCGATCGCGACGATCACGTCGTGGGGCTCGAGAACCGTGTCGCGGTCGGGATGTTCACCGGGTAGCCGGTACAGCGCACGCACGTCGAAGTCGCGTTCACCGTCCGGGCCCTGCACCACGACACGTGCGTCCAGGGCGGTGAGCGCCACGGCCAGGTCCGACGGGTGGGTGGCCACGCAGGTTGCCTGGGCATCGGTGTCGGGCGCACCGAGCACGGCGTGATAGCGCGTGTAGCCGCCGATCGCCGAGCACCCGCTGCCGGGTGTGCGTTTGTTGCACGGGGTCGTGACGTCCTGGAAGTAGACGCATCGTGTCCGCTGCAGCAGGTTTCCGGCGTTGGTCGCCAGGTTGCGCAGCTGAGGGGATGCGCCCGAGAGCAGGGCGCGTGCAAGCATGGGGTAGCGACGGCGGACCAGGGGATGGGCGGCGGTGTCGGCGTTGCGCGCCGTCGCGCCGAGACGCAGTGAACCATCCGGGTTTTCGTCGATCTGGTCCAGAGGAAGTCGTGAGATGTCCACCAGCGCAGGCGGGTTGGCTACGCCCAGCTTCATGTGGTCGACGAGGTTCGTGCCGCCCGCGAGCAGCTTCGCGCCGGGATGGTCGCGGAGGAAGTCGACCGCGCCGGCCACGTCGTCGGCGCGTTCGTAGGTGAAGGGGATCATCGTCCCGCCGCCTGCCGGATCGCCGCGACGATGTTGGGATAGGCCGCGCAGCGACACAGGTTGCCGCTCATCCGTTCCCGGATCTCGTCGTCGCTGAGGGGTTCGTCCGAGGTGTCGGGGTCGAGGTCGTCGGTGGCGTGACTCGGGTGCCCGTTCTTGGCCTCGTCGAGCATGCCGGCCGCCGAACAGACCTGGCCCGGCGTGCAGTACCCGCACTGGAAGGCGTCCTGATCGATGAACGCCTGCTGGAGGGGGTGGAGTTCGTCGGCGTCGGCGAGTCCTTCGGCGGTCACGATCTCGGTGCCCTCGTAGCTGACGGCGAAGGACAGGCAACTGATGATGCGGCGACCATCGACGAGGACGGTGCACGAGCCGCACTGGCCGTGATCACATCCCTTCTTGGGCGAGAAGACGCCCAGTCGATCCCGGAGGCCGTCCAGGAGAGTGGTGCGCGTGTCCACCACGACATCGCGGGCCACACCGTTGACCGACAGAGAAACCCTGGCTTCCACAGGGCGCGGATACCCGCCGGCATGGGGGTTAAACCACGGTCGACGGCGTCCCCTGCCGTATCCGCCCGGTGCGGTGGCGCGCCGCGATGTTCAGCCCGTGGGCCGATCCGTCTGGAACAATCGGCGGAATGGCACCCTCGAGACCCAGAGTCGTCGTCATCGGAGCAGGATTCGCGGGCATGCACTGCGTCCGGCGCCTGCGGAAGGCCGCGGTCGACGTGACCCTGGTCGACCGCGGAACCAGCCACGTCTTCCAGCCGCTGCTTTACCAGTGCGCCACCGGGTTGCTGTCCGAAGGCGCGATCTCCAGCCCGATCCGGCACCTGACCCGGCGTCAGCGCAATCTCGATGTCGTCCTGGGTGAGGCCGCCGGCATCGACGTCGAGACGCGCGAGATCATCGTGGACCGTCTCGACCGGTCGTCGTTCCGTCTGCCCTACGACTACCTCGTCGTCGGAGCCGGTATGCGTACCGCGTATCGAGGCAACGATCAGTTCGCGAAATATGCACCGGGGATGAAGTCGCTCGACGACGCGCTGACGATCCGCCGCAAGATCATGGCCGCCTTCGAGATGGCGGAGACGATCACCGACCCCGCGGAACAGCGATCCTGGCTGACCTTCGCGGTCGCGGGCGGAGGGCCGACGGGGGTCGAGTTGGCCGGGCAGATCCGTGAGCTCGCCACCCGCGCCCTCGAGCGTGAATACGACGCCATCGATCCCGCCCAGGCACGAGTGCTGTTGCTGCACGGCGGGGATCGGGTGCTGCCGTCATTCGACGCACGACTGTCGGCGAGTGCACAGCGAACCCTCGACGCCCTGGGCGTCGAGACGCACCTCGGGGTGCACGTGACCGATGTGGGCGACGACTACGTGGAGACGACCCGCAAGGCCGACAAGCACAAAGAGGTGTATCCGGCGCGGACGACGCTGTGGACCACCGGCGTCGAGGCCGTCCCGTTCGCCACCACCCTGGCCACGGCCCTCGGCGTCGAACAGGATCGGTCAGGGCGGATCCCGGTGGAATCAGACCTCTCGGTGCCCGGCCATCCCGACGTGTTCGTGGCCGGCGACGTGATGGCGTACAAGGACCTGGCCGGTGTCGCCGAGGTCGCCATGCAGGGCGGTCACCACGTCGGTCGAGTGATCGCGGAAAGCGTTGCAGGGCAGCGGGAACGGGCGCCGTTCAAGTACCGGGACCTCGGGACCGCCGCCTACATCGCGCGGCGCCACGCCATCGTGCAGTCGGGGCGTTTCCAGATGTCGGGGTTCACCGGATGGGTCGCATGGGGCGCCATCCACATCGCCTTCCTGGCCGGCGTCCGAAACCGCCTGGGAACCGTGATGACCTGGGGCGCAACCCTGATGACCGATTCCCGCCGGGAACGCGCGATCATCTACGGCGACACCGAGACCGCCCGGACACCGTACGCGCGCCGGGAACCGAAGTAGGTCCGCCGCGTTGTCCGTTGAGAGTTTGTCGTCCGGTCGACCTCATCTCGACCTCCAGACCTCGATCGAAGTCTGGTAGTCGAGACGAAGTCTGGGAGTCGGCGACAACTCCGACGCGTGAACGCCGCGACCGCCGCGCCCTGTTCAGAGATGGCTCAGAAACCAGTCACGGGCCAGGACCGCGACCTGCTCGAGCGCACCCGTCTCCTCGAAGAGGTGGGTGGCACCGGGTACCACGGTGATCTCACATTCGGCGGTGATCGATTCTCGAGCACGCTGATTCAGGTCGAGGACCAGTTCGTCACGTCCGCCGACGATCAGCAGGGTGGGCGCTGTCGTCCGGGCCAGTGCGTCGCCGGCGAGATCCGGCCGACCGCCGCGCGACACTATCGCCTGGACATCCACACCCGGGTCGGTGGCGGCACGCAACGCGGCGCCCGCCCCGGTACTCGCGCCGAAGTAGCCGACCGGCAACGACCCCACGTCTGTTCGGGCGGCGAGCCAGGTGGTGACATCGACCAGTCTTCGTGCCAGCAGGTCGATGTCGAAGACGTTGGCGCGGGTGAGTTCTTCCTCCGGCGTCAGCAGGTCGAACAGCAAGGTGGCGATCCCGGCCGCGTTGAGGACGTCGGCCACGTAGATGTTGCGGGAGCTGAACCGGCTGCTTCCGCTGCCATGCGCGAAAACGACCACTCCTTTGGCGTTCTCGGGAACGGTGAGGTGTCCCGCGACCTTGACCGGTCCCGCTTCCACCTCGACCTCGTGGTCACCCACGCGGTGACCGTCGGCTTGAGAGTTCATGTCTTCTCACCATTCAGGTTGTCTGGTTCGGTTGCGGGCTGTCGTGCGCGCCCGGTCGAGCAGACTGCCGACCTCATCGTCGAGATGGATGGCCAAGTGGCGGCAGGCGTCCGCCCGATCCAACTGCATGTTCGCCTCCGTCCGTGCCGTGAGGGTGTCCGGTCCTTGCAGTATCCATCGGTCGAGAGGGGCAATGTCACCGAATCGCTCACCGGAGAGCTCTGAGGGCGGGGGCATGCGGCCTGACCCGGCGGCCGTGCGGATCTCGGGCCCAAAATGTCCGAACGGCGTGTCGAGCGGGCTGATCGCGTGCTACGGATAGAGGCGTAAGAGGATCGCGGCACAATCCCTGAGGAGCCCTGATCATGAACCGACGTCAGAAAGCGCTGGTTTCGTCCTTTGCCGCGATCACGATCGGGGTCGCGGTCGTGGGTTGTGACAGCGACACCACGTCATCTGAGGACACCACTTCGGCGACCAGCGCGGTGAGTACCGAGACGGGTTCTGCGACGACGGGGAACGGCGACGACTCGGGCGGCGAGACCTTCGGTGGTCTGCCTGTTTATGAGCCGTCCGATGAGGTCAGCAAGGCGCCCGGATCGCTGGTTCTCACCTCGCCGGACTCGGTGGAGAAGATCGGCGAGTTCTACAAGAACGCAGTCCGGGACGGGGACTGGGACATCGTGTCGGAGACGGTGTCACGGTTCGCGGCCAGCATCACGGTGAAGAAGCGCGGCAGGGGAGCGTCCATCAACGTGGCCCCCGGCACGGACGGGTCAGTGATCTCGATCAGCAGCTACCCCTCGCTCTGAGTCCCACAGCCGAGTCGTCGGACTCGGCGTAAGACACGAAGGTCACGTCAGACGAAGGTCAACGAAGGTCAGGGTAGTCAGTCCTTCACCGGCGTCATCTGCTTGCCGCAACAGATCTCCCGGTGTTCCATTCCTTCGGGGCATGGGCACTCTTTCTCATAGACGAGCCTCGCTCCGCAATCCTGGCACTCGTAGCGGTCTCCGGCATTCCGGGGCATCTGAACCTCCGTGGGATAGTTCCGCATCGTCTGGACCGGCACTCACATCATTCGATGAGCCGAACCGGCCGCCGGTCGGTTGAGTTGTTTTCCGGTGACGTCTTCGGATTCAACCACGTCGACTGTCCGGAGGGACGGTCTTGGTCTGAAACCGTCGCCGGGCCGGACCCGGTCGGGTATCCGATACGCATGTGGCCACTGGTGCACAGCAGCACCTGACTTCTTGCAGCCGCTGTCGTCTGGCGCCCCCCGTCAGGCTGTTCCGCGGAACGCTTGTCCGTCGTCGCGGAGCCTGGTATTCAGATTAGAACACGTTCTAATTCTGACCTGGCGAGGAGTCTGTATGCACACCCCGATCTGCGACGAACTCGGTATCGAGTTCCCGATCTTCGCGTTCACCCACTGTCGTGACGTGGTGGTCGCGGTCAGCAAGGCGGGTGGCTACGGAGTACTCGGCGCGGTGGGCTTCACGCCGGAGCAGCTCGAGATCGAGCTGAACTGGATCGACGAGCACATCGGCGACCACCCGTACGGCGTCGACATCGTGATCCCCAACAAGTACGAGGGCATGGACTCGAACATGTCGGGCGAGGAGCTGACCAAGCTGCTCCAGTCGATGGTGCCGAACGAGACCCTGGAATTCGGGCGCAAGCTGCTCCGCGACCACGGGGTGCCCCTCGCCGAGGACGACGACAACTCGCTGCAGCTGCTCGGCTGGACCGAGGCCACCGCGACGCCGCAGGTGGAGATCGCGCTGCAGCATCCGAAGGTCACGCTGATCGCCAACGCGCTCGGCACGCCCCCGAAGGACATGATCGAGAAGATCCAGGCGGCCGGTCGCAAGGTCGCGGCGCTGTGCGGCTCCCCGAAGCAGGCGCGCAAGCATGCCGACGCCGGGGTCGACATCATCATCGCCCAGGGTGGCGAGGGCGGTGGTCACTGCGGTGAGGTCGGTTCGATCGTGCTGTGGCCGCAGGTCGTCAAAGAGGTTGCGCCCGTGCCGGTTCTGGCTGCCGGTGGTATCGGCAGCGGCGAGCAGATCGCGGCTGCGCTCGCGCTCGGCGCGCAGGGTGCGTGGAGCGGATCGCAGTGGCTGATGGTCGAAGAGGCCGAGAACACCCCTGTCCAGCAGCAGACCTACATCGATGCGTCGAGCCGTGACACCGTTCGCAGTCGCTCGTTCACTGGCAAGCCGTGCCGCATGCTGCGCAACGACTGGACCGAGGCGTGGGAAAACCCCGAGAACCCCGATCCGCTGGGGATGCCGTTGCAGTACATGGTCTCCGGTATGGCGGTCGCCGCGACGCACAAGCATCCCGACGAGAGCATCGACGTCGCCTTCAATCCCGTCGGTCAGGTGGTCGGGCAGTTCCGCAAGGTCGAGAAGACGTCGGCGGTCATCGAGCGCTGGGTGACCGAGTACATCGAGGCGACCGGCAATCTGGACACGTTCGCCAACGCGACGACCTAGACCGGACGAGGGGCGGGCTCATCCGGCGGATGCTCGGACCAGGGCTCGCCTTTCGTTCCGGTCATCGCGGATACGCCGGACCTGGGTTCGCACATCGGCGACGACCTCCCGCGTCGACGACGCGGGTTGGCGGAGTGCGCCGAGGATGAGGCTGGGGAGAGCGGTCAGCGGGAGCATCGACGACGGCGCCTGGACGCGGTTGTAGATGTCGCTCAGGATCTGGGCGTACTCGGGGCGAGTCGCTCGCCGAGCAACCGGCCGTACCGACGACGCCGTTCGGATGAGGGCGTCATCGAGATGTGAACGCCGCAGACACATTCCGTAGTCGATATCGGACACCGGCGAATACCCGGTGCGCCAGCCGATCTCGTCGAGGACGGCCTCGGCGATCGGAAGACGTGGCGCGTCGGCCTCCTCGACGGCGGGCAACGGCCCCGAGAGCATGGATCACTCTGGTGTGGCTGACCGCGACCTCCATCGGCTCGGACGGCCTCTGGTCAACGAACAGTAGTCGCCGAACGCGCAGGTGCGTGGCGACTTCTGTTCGATTGCACATCAGAACGGCGGGGGATTGGCCTGGTTCCACCGCTGTTCGGCGCGCCGGGCCCGGCGGGACTCGGTGTCGCGCTGAGTGGCGTGCCGGACGCGCGCTGGATGATCGGGTGAGCGAATCGGCGCGAGACGGCCGAACAGATCACGGCCGTTGTAGGCGTTGCCGACGAACATGTGCCCGGTGGGCGTGGTGAACCAGGCGGTCAGGAACTCGTCCTGGTAGTCCTGCCAGCTGGTGAAGGTCTTGATCCGGTGGTGAAACCGGCAGAGTGGTTTCAGGTTGCGTTCGAGGGTGCGGCCACCGCGTCGGGGTTGCTGATGGTCGAACGGTCGGGTGTGGTCGAGGTCGATCTGCCAGACCGGCGCATTGCATCCGGGGAAGGTGCAGCACAGTTCGCCGGCCCGCACCAGCGCTTGCAGCTTCTTCGACGGGGCATAGCGCAGCGCCGATTCCGGGGTTGGTGCGGTGGTGGGGTGGAGGTAGGTGCGTCGGGCTTCGTTGAGCAGCGTGCGGGCGGTCTCGGCGTCGATGATGCCGTGGCCGTCGAGAAATGCCGGATCGTCGTCGATACCGAGGAGGGTGGTGAGGTTCACCACGACGTGATAGGTCGCGCGCGGGGCTGTGGTGTCGACGGTACGGGGACCGGCAGCGGGCGCTGCTTCGACGTCAGAAGCGGCGGCCGCCGGGGAGTCCTCGGGTTCGGTGGCCTCGTCGGCTCCTGCTGCGCCCGAGGAGCAGTCGTCACATGCGCAGGCAAGCGATGTTTCGCTGCGGGCGAGAGCGACGAGCGCGTCGGCGCGGCGTTGTGCGACGGTGCGAGGGTCGGCCGCATGGACACCCGCCGCCATCGCCGAGAGGCGGGCGTCGAAGACGGCGGCGTCGGCGATCGGTAGCGACCCCGACACACGGGATTGTCCGGGGTTGAACCGATCGGGTCCGACGGAGACCTTGCGGTCGTCGGTGGCGCGCTCGCGACGCCTGCGGACCGCGTCGGGTGCCCACTTGGCGACGATCGCGTCGACCATGGCGGTGAACCGGGTGGTCGACATCGGTGCGCGCGCGAAGATCGCCTCGGCGAGATGGGCGTCCACGGTCTGCATCTCGTCGGGGTCGGTGACCAGCTCGGTCCGCTTGCGCGCGACGAGGAATCGCCTCTTGTCGATGCGTCCACAGGCCAAGGCGTGACCGGTGAACGACAACCGGTAGCGCAGGGCGTCACCGGCGGCGATGAGTTCTCTGGCCTCGGCGGGGGTGATGGTGAGGGTGGCGCCGACTTCCGCGATGGCCTGCTCGAGTCCGTCCGGGCCGAACTCGGAGTACGGGTCCTCGCCGGCCGCCGCCCGGGCAGCGAGCTCGTCGAAGGCCTCGAGCGAGTCGAGCTGGCCGCTGTGCACCTCGGCGCGACGCGCGGCGTAATCCATCTCGCGTTCGTCGTGAATGAGGCTGGCAACGGTCATCATTCGATGGGCCGTCGATGCGGCGAGCCCGGCGCAATGATTCAAGACCTCGACCAGTTCGGTGGCCGAGAGTTCGGCATCGGGACGCAGGGTGGGCTCGACAGAGTGTTCTGTGATACCTGCCGAATCCGTGGATTCGATGCCAGCCCCTCGCGCCATGACACCACAATACTCGAACATTTGTTCGAGTCAAGGGCTTATCTTTGCAGCGGCGCTCGCCCGTCAGCTCTCACTCGCTGTTGCGGACGACGGAGACGATGAATCCAAATATCGCCGTTCCCGCCGCGAGGCCTCCGATGAACGTGACGGTTGCGCCCAACCAGTTTGCGGCTCCGCCTTCGCGGAAGACCGGCGAGAGTGCCACGACAAGTCCCATAAGGAGGAGCCACCAAGCAACTTGCTTCGATCGTGTGCCTCGCGCCCCGATCGCGCTGAATAGCCCGATGACAGCCAGGAGGGAGCCGATCCATATCACCTCTCCCATTTCAGGTCCGAAGGCACGAAGAAGACATCAGTGCTGAGCCTCCCCGTCGGTGGTGGCGTTGTTCTCCGCGTAGCGCGGGGCCATCATCTCCATTTGCTCGAACACTGTGGTGATCGCGGCCGGTTGCTTATCCGGCGGATACTTGTACTTCACGAGAAGCCGTTTGATCGACGACCGTAGCTTCGCTCGGACATCGTCACGCACCGTCCAATCGAACTTGGTGTCACGCTGCATGATCCGCACAAGGTCACGCGCGATCTGGGCGAGGATGTCGTCGCCTTGGAACTCGACGGCTGACTCGTTCGTCGCGACGGCGTCGTAGAATGCGAGTTCGTCGTCGTTCAACGGCGGCGAGAACTTCTGTCCACGGCTGCCTTCCGCAGCGACCTCTTTCGCCATGGCAATGAGTTCGGCGATCACCTCGGCAGAGGTGATCTGTTGGTTGGTGTACCGGTTCATGAGCTCGGTGATGCGCTCGGAGAACTCCCGCTGTCGCACGACGTTGTTGCGCGTGGCACGCGCCGATTCCTCCGTCAGCGTCGCACGCAGAGCCTCGATCGCGAGGTGCGGATTCGTCGCAGCTTTGGCTTTGGCCTCGAAGTCTGGTCCGAGATCGGCGAGGGACGGTTTGGGGAGTCCAGCGGCATCGTAGATGTCCACGATCTGGCCGGTTGCGGTCGAGGTCGCGACCAAGGAGGACAGGAGCCTCTTGATCTCCTCGGGAACGGGCCGGCCCTCGGCTTGCCGGTCCGCGGCGTCGAACTTGCCCATCCATACCCGGACCTCTTCGTAGAACTGCACGGTCGGTCGCAGTTCTTCCAGGGTGTCCTTGCCGCCGGCGAGCGCCCAGGCCTTGGCGAGATGTGCGGCGAGCGTTCGGAATCGCCCGCCCAGCGTTTCCTCGCCCTCCGGCACGCTGTTACCCGGAGTCGCCGGCGACCGGAGGTACTCGGTGAGACCGATCGCCGCGCGAATCCAACCTCGATCAGCCTCTTTCGCTTTCGTGCGCCAGTCGTACCCACTGCACAAATCGTCCAGCTGAGAGATCAGCTGCTGCGTCAGCGCCACCGCTTCGTCGATGTTGCGGCCGACCGGTTGGCTTGCCTGGTCTGTCTCGGTGTACTCGGCCAACGCCTGCTGCAGGTTGTCGACGAGCGGTGCATAGGCGACGAGGAGGCCCGACGGTTTGCCGCGGAAGGTTCTGTTGACACGCGCCAGGGTCTGCATCAAAAGGGCGCCCTTGAGCGGTCGGTCCAGGTACAGGGTGTGTAGAGGCGGCGCGTCGAAGCCGGTGAGCATCATGTCCTTGACGATGACGATCTGCAGCTCGTCGTCGGGGTCCTTGAGCCGCTTCTGGATGATCTTGTTCTGTGCGTCGCGCCGGACGTGTTTGGCGATGAGCCCCTGGTCTTTCGCGCTGCCGGAGTAGACGACCTTGATAACGCCCTTGTCGACGGCCTCGTCGTGCCAGTCGGGACGCAGCGCAACGATCTCCTCGTAGAGCCGGGCCGCGATGTCGCGGGTGGCCGCGACGATGAAGGCCTTTCCCGGTGTGGAGATGAAGGTCTCCAACGATTTCGAACGGCCCTCCCAGTGTTCGACGATGTCCTTCGCGAGGGCCTTGACGCGTTCCGGAGCGCCGTACACGGCGTTGATGACCGCCACGGACTTCTCGATCTGTGCGCGTTCGGCGTCGTCGAGACCTTTGGTCGCCTCGTCGGCTGCCCTGTCGAGATCGTCCTCGGTCACCTCATCGGCGAGGGTCACCTGGATGAGACGCGGCTCGAAATAGACCGGCACCGTGGCGCCGTCGTCGACGGCGCGAGTCAGGTCGTAGATGTCGATGTACGGGCCGAACACCTCGCGAGTGTTGCGTTCGGCAAACGAGATGGGCGTGCCGGTGAACGCGATGAGGGTGGCGTTGGGAACCGCGTCGGCAAGGTGGCGAGCGTAGCCGTCGAGGTCGTCGTAGTGACTACGGTGAGCCTCGTCGACGACGACAATGACGTTGCGGCGATCGGTGAGGAGGGGATGGTCGGCGCCGGCATCCCGTTCCGCCTGGGTGCGGCTGAACTTCTGCAGCGTGGTGAAGTAGATGCCGCCGGTGGTGCGGTTCGACAGTTCATCCCGCAGTTGCTCACGGGTGGTGACTTTCACCGGTGACTCGTCGAGAAGCTCGGAACGGTTGAATGTCTCGAAGAGTTGTCCGTCGAGTTCACGGCGATCCGTCACCACCACGATCGTGGGGTTCTTGAGCTTCGGCTGCCGCGCGACGAGATGGGCGTAAAGCTCCATCTCCATCGACTTACCCGAACCCTGTGTATGCCAGACGACGCCGGCCTTGCCGTTGCTCTCGGCGGCGGCGACGGTGTTGCCGACGGCTTTAGTGACCGCGAAATACTGATGGGGCTTGGCGATTCGTTTGACGTAACCGTCGGCACCCGCGTCGAAGGCGGTGAAGTTTCGCAGTATCTGGAGGAAGCGTTCGGGATTGAACACCCCGTCGATGAGGTACTCGAGTTCGAGTCCCAGCTGTGCGGGGTCGGTGGGATGGCCCATGCTGAGGGGCTTACCGTCGTCGTCGACGTTCCACGGGGCGTAGTGCTCGAGCGGAGTGAACGGTGTGCCGTACCGCGCGCTGAGGACATCGCTGATGACGGAAACCACCGCGAAGCGGAACACCAGGGGGAACTCGCGCAGGTACGTTCCCAGTTGTGCGTGGGCTGAGGGGAGATCGGCCTGGGCGGCGCCTGCCTGCTTCAGCTCGAAGAAGGCCACGGGCAGACCGTTGAGGTAGAGCACCACATCGAATCGGCGTTGGTGTTCTGAGTTGCGGACCGTGACCTGCTGGACGGCGAGCAGTTCATTGTCCTCCGGCCGATTTCCAACCAGAAGAATGGTCGGAGTCTGTTCGAGGCCGTCGTGATCGACGTAGGTGATGCCCCGGTACCCCTTGACGAGGATCTCGTGCAGCCGATGGTTCTCGGCGAGCGGGTCTTGCGACTCGGGTGCGAGGATCGCGGCCCGCGCCTGCACGAGATACTCATAGGGGACATCGGGATTCAACTCCCGCATCTTCGTGATCAGCCGGTCCGGGAGGACGATGTCATCTGGTCGGGCCCGGCCGTTCTCGACACCCGGTGCGATGTCGGAGCCCTTCAGTGGTTGCCACTCCTGGTCGGCCAGCCACTCAAGTGCCAGGTTCTCCCACTCGGCTTCTGAAACTGTGCTCATGCGTTGGTCCTTCGGGTACTGGCGTTCTGAGTGGTCTGGGTACCGTGTCGCGTCAGACTAGATCGGCGATCTCGGTCTCCGCTTCCTTGACTGTCACTTTGCCGGACATCAAGAGGGGGAGGAGTTGGTCGCGGGTGTGGGCAAGCGCGAAGTTCTCAGATTCGTACGCGTCGATTTGGTCAGACAACGCTTGCATCGCTGGCCCGACGAGCGTCACCTGCGCACTGCTAGGCACGCATACAGGTTCGTCGAGGTGTCGACGCTGAATATGACCCATCGTCGTAGCCTTGTCAGCGGCGACATTGCGGAACTCACTCAGTTTGCTTAGAAGGGCCTGTTCGACGACCCACCGCGGCTGTCCGTCAAGAGGTAAGACTTTGAAGATGTGCTGGTTCACTATCGCTTCCGGAAGATGCCACCTCGCTACGGTTAGAGATCCGGACCAGGCAAAGAGCAGGTCCCCTGGCCTCGCGATGTTGTCGTCGGGCACGTCGATCTCGTTGTAGACGGTCGACGCTCCGAGGCCTGAGTTCAATTCGGCGATCCTGACGACTACACGTCCGGTGCCGGTGGCGTTCTTCGTATAGGCGCGCCCGTTCACGAATCGAGCAAGACTTGATAGTGGGACCGACGTGCTGTCGTCTTCCGCTATCGCACGCTGCCACATCGCTGCGAAGAGCTCTCGGGTGCGGGAGAGTACTTGCTCGTTCGCCGCGAGTTTATCGTCGAGGGCGCCGAGGACTTCGGCGATGGCGTTTTGGGTCTCCCTGGGGGGGAGGGGAAGCAATAACTCTTTCGTTGACTTTACGTTGAAGTGTTGCTGGACAGCGCCTACAAGTTGGCCTGCGATGGCGTGGGCTGCCATGCCATTCAGGAAATAGGCCAGCCATTCGTTGTTGAGGTCGGGACCGGGCCGGATCACGATTAGGTCTGAACAGTTCGCCTCGCCGAGCCATTTCGGAACGACTGCCGCCTGGCCAGGTTTTCCGGTCCTCACCATGACTACGTCGCCGGGAAGTACTTTGGATTTCGCAATCCTCGTGTGAAACTCATTACCAATGTACTTAATGTCCGTCATCTCTATTCGATATGGGCGGACATTCAGTGAGCGAAGGAACGGTATTCCCTCATCTACGTACTCACGAGTCATAGAACCAACGAATCCTACAGTTACCTCGGCAACCTCTGATAGAGGCGTAAGGTTGACGTCACCCATCGACCCGCTCCATCTGCTGACGCACAACCTTCTCCAACCGTACCGATTCATCCAGCGCTGCAAACAGTTCCGATCTCAGACGCGCGATCTTCCCGTTGATCGGCTCTCCGTCGTCCTCGTCCTCTGCCGCCCCTACATACCGCCCCGGAGTCAGCGCATAGCCCGCTGCCTTGATCTCCTCCAGCGTCGCCGACTTACAGAATCCCGGCACGTCTTCGTACACAATGCCCTTCTTCGTCGCCGAGGCCGACCCGCGCCACGCGTGGAACGTGTCGCCAATCTCGACGATCTCCTGGTCGGTCAGCGCACGCTCGGCGCGGTCCACCATGTAACCCATGTCTCGGGCGTCGATGAACAGGACCTGACCGGTCCGATCGTTCGAACCCTGAGAACCTTTGGTCTTGTCTTTGGCAAAGAACCACAAGCACACCGGAATACCCGTACTGCGGAACAGTTGGGTCGGCAGCGCGATCATGCATGATACGAGGTCCGCGTCGACGATCTCGGCGCGAATGTCGCCCTCGCCGTTGCTGTTCGACGACATGGACCCGTTCGCCAGCACCACGCCGGCTTTTCCGCCCGGCGCCAGCTTGTACAGGATGTGCTGCAGCCATGCGTAGTTGGCGTTGCGCGCAGGAGGAACTCCGAAGCGCCAGCGGGGGTCTTCCTCGTTACGCGCCCAGTCCTTGATGTTGAACGGCGGGTTGGCCATCACATAATCCATCTGGATGTCGGCGTGCTGATCCCGCGCAAATGTGTCGCCCCACCTGGCCCCGAGCCCGTTGTTGTCGATGCCGTGGATCGCGAGGTTCATCTTCGCCATGCGCCAGGTTTCCTCGATGGCTTCCTGGCCGTAAATCGACACCTGCTTGGGATCGCCGTCATGTTCGTAGATGAACTGCTCGGTCTGCACGAAAATGCCACCCGAACCACAGCATGGGTCGTAGACACGCCCCTTCGTGGGTTCGAGGACCTCGACGATCACACGGACGACGCTGCGGGGTGTGAAGAACTCGCCACCCCGCTTGCCTTCCGCGCGAGCGAAGTTGCCCAGGAAGTACTCGTAGACCTCTCCCATGAGATCTCGTGCTTTGTGCTCGCCCTGACGGCTGAACCGTGCACTGTTGAACAGGTCAACGAGCTCGCCCAAGCGTCGCTGATCGATGTTGTCGCGGTTGTAAATTCGCGGAAGAGTGCCGGCGAGGGACTTGTTGGCCGCGATGACGGCGTCGATTGCCTCGTCGATCAACTGGCCGATGTTCTTGTCCGGTCCACCATCGTCAGAGGGCTTACCCTTCGCGTTCTCGGCCAGGTATGTCCATCGGGCGATCGGCGGCACCACGAACACGCCCGCACCCTGGTACTCGCCGGCGTCGTCGATCACATCCGCGATCTGTGACTCGTCGAAGCCATCGGCGATGAGTTCGTTCCGGATCTCCTCGCGCCGTTCGTCATACGCGTCGGACACGTACTTGAGGAAGACGAGGCCCAAGATCACGTCTTTGTACTGATTCGCCGAGAGCGATCCGCGCAGCTTGTCGGCGGCCTTCCACAGCGTGTCTTTGAGCTCTTTCATTGTCGACGGAGCGGTCGGCTCCGCCGTCTTGCGCCTTGCGGCCATCGGTGGTGAATCCTCTCTCATGGGTGGACGCGAGGGGCGTGCCCTCGGCCGAGTCTTTGGGTGCTATTCGGTAGATACGGTCGTGGTCACGGCGGAGATGCCCGGGGTCGTCTCGTTCGCGTCGAGCGAGATGTCACCGGCCGCAACGCCGTCGATGAGTGCAAGGGCGAGGTCCTTGGCCGCGGCCGCTTTCGCTTCGACGGCTCGTTGATAGTCGGCGATCTCGGCCAGTGCCTTCTCGAGTTGCTGCGATTCTTCTGCGGTGAAGCCCGGGATGCGCCAGGTCTGCCACTCGCTTCCCGCTTCGCAGCGAGTGTTGATGACGGCGGCGAGAACGTTCGGTCTGAGGGGCGCCCGTTGGTCGATACGGAGAAGCTTCGCAGGTGCGCCGACCAACGATCCACCAACCGGATCGACCACCGCTCGCGGTGCAGGCTTCTCGACGAAGACGATGTCGCCGGGTTCGGTGCGCCTCGCCCGTGGATAGCGCCGGGCGGCGTCGAACGGGTCCAGGCGCAACACATCGTCCGGAAGCACTCGGACGGTACCGGCGTCATCAGCGTCGCGCGGGTCGATACGGCTGCCGCCTTTCACGGTGACCATTTTCCGTTCGACCAGCTCGGCGAGCGAATGGTCCTGTGTCCGAAACCGGCCCGAGGCCGGTGCGATGAGTACGTCCACCGTCCGGATGGGTGCCGAAGTCTCCAAGGTTGCGCGATGAACGCGGTCCGTGTGAGTGTCCTGCGCGCGGGACCGGAGCTTTGGTGCGCTGGTGCCGCGCGGAACGACAGTTCCGCTTGCGCGGATGCCGAGCAGGTCGCGTCGGCGGACGAAACGGTGTGCGCGGCCGGGGTTTTGATCGAGCACGGCGGAAACGTCTGCGGCCACATCGCCGAGATCCGCGGAGCCGACAGTATCGAGGTCGGCGACCGCGACGTGGTCAGCCTCGGTGCCGCCCTGGCAGATCCACAAAGCTTGACTCTGCCGGTGGGCCTGACGCCACAGTCCCCGTGGAAGGCGCAGGGCGCACACGACATTGCCGATCTTGAGGGTCTCCGAACGACGCACTTGAAGGTCGCCGGCGAGATGATCGGTCAAGGCTGCAGCCGAAGCCATGACCACGGCTACCTCACCGTCTCGCAGATCCAGGACGATGCCGTCGACCGCGTCGAGGGCACCGGCCACTGGAGATCCGACGAAGGAAGCAACCGTGACAGATCTGTCGGGTGCAGTGTCGATCAGTTCGATGCGGCAGATTGCCGCACGCCGCCGTAGATTTCGGATATCTGCGACGTGAGCGCCGATCGCGCATTGCTCCTCGGCGTTCACGCATGCCAGAGCCAACGTCGGATCACCCGCCGGGACGATCGAAACGCCATCGGCATCGAGATGTGAAAGCAAGGCGCCGACGATACTGCGAACAACCTCGAATCCTTCACGCTTGAGGTCTCTGACTCCGCGTGAACGTCCCAGTCGCCCCTTCTCCAGACGGTCGAGGGCGTCCGGGGTGCCCAGCGACGCGTCGATGAGTTGTTCGGTGAAGTGCAACAGATCGTCCGAGGCATCGAGCGCCCGGATTTCGCGAAGAATCGACAGATCGTCCGGGTCGGCCTCTGTCGCTACTTCGATGAGCGATTCGGCTGTAGCAGTGGAAAGTTCGACTCCAGAGATTGCGTACAAGGCGAGGAGGCAGATGACGTCGTCATATCGAATACCGTGCGGTACAGCCACTGCGCCGACGTCCAGATGCTGCTCGTCACGATTCTTGCCTCGGCGTGTTCGCTGCAACCAAGCGACGATCTCCTGCTCGTCGAAGTGCTCGACGCCGCCGATAGTGGCGACCGGCGGGGGAAACGGCATCGACTCGCCGTGCACGATAGTTCGCTTACGCCACTGGCTGACCGCCGGCCGCGATACCCTCGCAAGATCGGCGACGTCCTGCATGGTCAGAGTTCCCATCGGGCGGTCACCTCCTCGGCGTATTCAGCTGACTCTCACACCTTAGTAGGCGAACGTTACTCATCAACTTTGATCACTGTTAAGCCGCCTTAACACTGATCCGCCTGTTCTGAACGCGAACCTGCTGCGAGTGTGGCTCTCGGCAGCCGAATCCGCGGTCGCCGGAACCACAAGGAGTTGGGTATGGACACCATGCACCCGCCCGCCCGCTTCAACGAGGCGAGCACAGCCGTCGTGATCGATGGTCTGACCGTGACCGACAAGGACGTCGTTCGTGAGGCGCAACGTTGGACAACCGGAGAGCGCGACGCAGTCGTCGATGACGTAGCGGCCCTCGCTGAGGCGGACCTCGGTGGGTTTGTCACCAAGGCGATCACGATCGGCGCGCACGCGCTGTCGGCTACCGGACAGGCCCAGGAAGCGCGGGCGTTGGAGCGCATGGTCACCGAGCTCAGTGAGAAAGCAGCGACTTCCACCGCCGAGGCGGCCGCCATGACCGACCGCAGCGTCAAGGCGGCCTCGGAGTCGGTGAGCAAGGCTGCAGCTGACGCGCAGAAGGCGTTTCGGGAGGCGGATGAAGCGACCCGCAAGGCCCTCACCGAGGCGATCGCCGGGATGAAGCGCGAGACCGAAGCGGAGCTCAAGCGGCTCTTCGGCGGTACTCACCCCGAAGTCATCGACCGCTTCGCTCCGCTGCTCGAGCAGTTCGCCGCGAACCTGGACAAGCGGGCGTCTGCCAACACGTCTGAGCTTCTGACGAAGGCCGCCAAACAGTTCGACCCCAGCGATCCGTCGTCTCCGATGGCCAAGCACACGGCAGACCTGACGAAGCGACAGGAGGCACTGACCGAGCAAATGGGCAAACAGCACGCGGAGTTGACCGAACGACTCGACGTGGTGGTCACTGCCCTGAAGGTCGCCGAGGCGAAAGCCTCGGTCACCAAGGTGTCGCCGATCAAAGGTGGGACCTACGAGTCCGAGATTCACGCGGTTGTCCACGCGATCGCTTCGGGACTCGGTGACGAGTACACCGAGACCGGGACAATCGTCGGATCAGTCGCGCGTTCCAAGAAGGGCGATGGAGTCCTCATCGTGGACGGTGGTGCGGCACGAGTTGTCGTCGAAGTGACCGACTCCAAGCGTGACGGATGGGGCGCGTACTTCGACGAGGCGGAACGCAACCGCAAGGCCGAAGCCGCGATCGGCCTGGTCCGGACGGTCGAGCAGAACTGCGGTGAGACGATTCGGGTCCTCGGCAAACGGCGCATCGTCCTTGCCTTCGATCCGGGCGTGGACGATCCCGATCTCGTCCGAGCGGCCCTGATGCTTCTCCGGACATCCGCGCTTGCCGCAGCCGGCAGAAGTGGCGCTCACGAGATCGCGACCGCCGAAGAGAAGATCACCGCCGCCGTCGACGAGCTCGGCAAGATCGAGGACATCAAGAAGGCTGCCGGCTCTATCCAGAGCAATGTGCAGAAGATCGAGAAGTCATGCAGCTCGATCTACACCAGCATCGATCGTCTGCTCGCGGAAGCGTTGAACGCGCTCGCGGGCGTGGACACGGATGCACCGGTCGCGGAGTCCATCGAAGCTCAGGAGCGAGGTGTGGCGTGATGACCTGTGGCGCCGTACAGCTACCCGCTGACATGGCCCGGGCCGTCGACGAGACAGTCGGGCGCGGGTGGTTCCCGTTGCTCACTCGGCTTCACAATCAGCTCTTTACGGTGACGACCGACTTCGCGTATGCGGAGGTAAGGAAGGAGTCCGGAATTCTCCGGTGCCATGTCGTCTACGGCCAATCCGTCGACAGTTTCACCAGAGGCGTGTGCGAGCGATTGGTCGACGCGAGCGTCGACGAGTCGAGCACTGTATGTGAGCTATGCGGCCGCCGTGGAAAGTTGCGGCAGAGCACGGCGGGTATCCGGGCGATGTGTGAGCTCTGCTCCGAATCTTAGATCAAGCTGCCTCGGACCGTAGCGGCGTCGCCCGTCCGGATGAACTCTCTTCCGTCCGTGTCGGTCGTGCGGAGGAGTCTGCATCCGACTCGCCCTGGAGGTTCTCGGAACTATGTGCAATCGAAGTAATCAGCGCGCTTTTTCGAAGGAGCTATACATGCGCACTCTCATCCGCGTGACCACCATCGCCGCGAGCGTGGCGGCACCGGTGCTCGGGTTGGCGGTCCCCGCCCACGCCGTGATCACCGATCAATACGACCGTGTCAAGACGGTCTTCTGTTCGACCGAGCGTTACGGAAACGAGGTTGAGTACGACAACGGAAATCGCCACTACGATCAACGAGTTCAGTTGTCCGAGCGCAACAATGGGCTCTGGTGTGGATCGTCGAGTTTTACCGAGTACAAGGAGTACGGGCAGTACATCTCGGCAAGCATCCAGAATGACAACGCGAATTACGTGTACTGCGCGATCTGGATCAACGGTGGCATCGCAGAACGCGACGAAGACCGATCCGAGTACGGCGCCTGGGCGATCTGCTGATCCATCTCAGTTGATGGAGCGCGAGAGGGGTTCGGCCACAGTGAGATTCAGCGCACCTTCGGCAAACCGTGACACCGGCCCGATCGCGGCGTCGAGCGCCGCGTCGTAGCCGTCGCGCGCCTGACCCCACAACCGGCCCGAGGCGCCGTCCGGCGTCACCCCGACGAGAGCGATCAACTCGCCGGTCGTGGGGATGCAGATGGCCCACACGAAACGCGTCTCGGTGTCCCAGTCGGAGTTGGCTGCCTCGACGTAGTCGGCGGGGTCCTCGACCCCGAGAAGAGACAACGCCGGGACGTCGGTGATCCGGTCGTCCGCACGAAGCGAACGCAGGTACCACGTCCCGGCGTTGATCTCGACTGGTTGCACAGTGTCCCTTCGATACGCTCGCAAGCTCGCTACTCAGGGAGCAGGGAGGCTCGCAAGCTCGCTACTCAGGGAGCGGGCGGCTCGCAAGCTCGCTACTCAGGGAGCGGCCCACGAAGGCCGGCGAGGTTGCCTCACCAGGCCTTCGTGGCTCGTCGCTTACGCTCCTCGCACCTCAGGCAGCGAGTGGGTTACTTCAGCTCGAGCAGCACGGTGCCCTGGGTGACCGCGGCGCCGGCCTCGATGGTCAGACCGGTGACCACGCCGTCCTTGTGGGCGGTGACCGGGTTCTCCATCTTCATGGCCTCGAGGACGACGACCAGATCGCCGGCGGAGACTTCCTGGCCCTCTTCCACGGCGACCTTGACGACGGTGCCCTGCATCGGAGCGGCCACAGCGTCACCGGAAACGGCTGCCCCGCCGCCCTTCTTGCGCGAGCGGGCCTTCGGCTTCTTGCGGATGACACCGTTGGTCGAGCCGCCGCCGCCACCGAGGGCGAGATCGCCCGGCAGCGAGACCTCGACGCGGCGTCCGCCGACCTCCACCACGACCTTCTGGCGCGGTGCGGCGTCGTCTTCCTCGATCGGCTCTCCACCGGTGTACGGCTCGATCGGGTTCTCCCAATCGGTCTCGATCCACTTGGTGTAGACGTCGAACTTCTCACCGTCGCCGATGAACGCCGGATTGGAGACGATGTGGCGGTGGAACGGGATGACCGTCGCGAGGCCCTCGACCTGGAACTCGGCGAGTGCGCGACGCGAACGCTCGAGCGCCTGCTCGCGGGTCTCGCCGGTGACGATCAGCTTGGCCAGCATCGAGTCGAACTGGCCGCCGATGACGTCGCCCTCGACAACACCGGAGTCGACGCGCACGCCGGGTCCGGTCGGCTCCTTGTAGACCGAGATGGGGCCGGGGGCCGGCAGGAAGTTGCGGCCGGCGTCCTCGCCGTTGATCCGGAACTCGAAGGCGTGGCCGCGCGGGGTCGGATCCTCGGTGAACTCGAGCTTCTCGCCGTTGGCGATGCGGAACTGCTGGCGGACGAGGTCGATGCCCGCGGTCTCCTCGGTGACCGGGTGCTCGACCTGCAGACGGGTGTTGACCTCGAGGAACGAGACCAGGCCGTCGTTGCCGACCAGGAACTCGACGGTGCCCGCGCCGTAGTAGCCGGCCTCGCGGCAGATGGCCTTGGCGGACTCGTGGATCTTGGTGCGCTGCTCGTCGGTCAGGAACGGCGCCGGGGCCTCCTCGACGAGCTTCTGGAAACGACGCTGCAGCGAGCAGTCGCGGGTACCGGCGACGATGACGTTGCCGTGCTGGTCGGCGATGACCTGCGCCTCGACGTGGCGGGCCTTGTCCAGGTAGCGCTCCACGAAGCACTCACCGCGGCCGAACGCGGCGATGGCCTCACGGGTTGCCGACTCGAACAGGTGCGGGATCTCTTCGATGGTGTAGGCGACCTTCATGCCGCGACCGCCACCGCCGAACGCGGCCTTGATCGCGACGGGCACGCCGTGCTCCTTGGCGAAGGCGACGACCTCGTCGGCGTCCTTGACCGGGTCCTTGGTGCCGGGCGCCATCGGTGCGTCGGCCTTCAGCGCGATGTGACGGGCGGTGACCTTGTCGCCGAGGTCGCGGATCGACTGGGGTGACGGTCCGATCCAGATCAGCCCGGCGTCGATGACGGCCTGGGCGAAGTCGGCGTTCTCGGACAGGAAGCCGTAACCGGGGTGGATCGCGTCGGCGCCCGACTTGGCGGCGGCGTCGAGGATCTTGTCGAAGACCAGGTACGACTCGGCCGAGGTCTGGCCGCCCAGTGCGAAAGCCTCGTCGGCGAGCTTGACGAACAGTGCGTCCGCGTCGGGCTCGGCGTACACGGCGACGCTCGCGAGGCCCGCATCCCGGGCTGCGCGGATCACACGGACAGCGATCTCGCCTCGATTGGCGATGAGGACCTTGCTGATTGCGGTACTGGGCACTTGTTCTCCTGGGCCTTACTCGTACTCAGGTGCTCACGACGCGCGGTGGCGCGTGCGACACGGTTGTCGGACAACGGTCAAGACGGGGGTGCAGCCTTCGCCGGCCGGGATGCGGACGGTGATGGCGCGGACGACGCCGGGAGTCCGGGCGTCGCGACCTTCCGGCAAATACAGTAGCCCACCGAGCAATCGTTCGGTGGAGCCGTGGGTCACAACGCGCGGGAGAATGTGCTCGCATCACCGAGGCGTCGTACGAGTTCGGCGAAATTGTGCAGGTAGGCGTGTACGGGACCGATGGTCGGATCAATGTCACTCGCCTCCGCGTCGACCGGAAAAGGTGACGCATCCGGCATCGGGGCCCCGACGGGGGGAGTCTCGGTCGACGACTCGCCGACGCCGAATTCGCGGAGCGGGGATTCGCGCGGGAAACGGGCCGAATAGCGCAAACCGGACGGCGTCCGGTTGATCCAGATGTAGACCTCGTGCGGTGAGTAGCTGTGGCTGCGAATCACCTTCGCGCGGCCGGCGTCGGCCGCCCCGGCGCCCGGCGCGTACCGGGTGTCGATGAACGAGATCACGAACCGCGGCTCACCGTGGTGGCCGATCAGGTCGGCCACGCGAAGGAAGGGTAGCGAGGCGCCCCGGCGACCGCGCTTGAGGACGGCCGTGGCGCGGGTGACCGCCTGGTCGAAGGTCGGGGAGTCGGACATGTCCATCCAGAACGGCGCGACGCCCACGAACCACCCCAGCGCGGTCAGCCACTGCGCGTCGTCACGGGTGTGCCGGGGCAGCACGCAGCGGAACTCCGCGTCGTCGGTCATCTCGTGATGGACCATCGCGAACGCGGCGAGGATGCCCGCGGTCAGCGTTCCGCCGGCCTCCGAACAGATCGCGGTGAACCGGTTGGCCGTCTCGTCGTCGGCGACGACGCCCCACAGCGACTCCTGCGGGATCGTCGTCTCCTCGAGGTACTGCTGATCGGCTTCGTCCCCGATTCCGCGGCTGGTGCCCTGCGGGGACCGCAGCAGGGCCGGCATGTCGCTGGCGCCCGTGCGCAGGAACTCCGACCACAGGGCCACTGCCGGATGGTCGCCGCCGGTCTGGTCGGCGCGGCGTCGTTCCTCGGCGCTGAAGTCGACGTAGCTGCCGACCGCGGGCAGGTTGGCGGTCCGGTGTTCGCGTGCCGCGCGGTACAGCGAGACGAGCTCCTGCTGGGCCATGATCAGCGAGTAGCCGTCGACCAGGGAGTGGTCCGCGGCGAACAGCAGGGTGAACGAGTCGGCGCGTCCCACCGTCGCGAACAGGTAGGCGGGCCAGTGCAGCGGCGCGGTGGCACGGTCGAAGGAGCCGCCCAGTTGCTCGACGAGGGGGCCGGGCTCGGCGAACCAGCCGATGCGTCCCATCTTGAGTTTCACGGTGCCGGGGTCGGTGGTGAGTCGCTGCAGGCCCGTCCCCGTGATCACGACGTGGCTGCGCAGGACCTCGTGACGGTCGATCCACTGGGTCAGCACCGAGCGGATCGCCGGGATCGACAACGGTTCGTCCAACTCGATCGACAGGCCCAGCCAGGCCTCCCGCCCACCCTCGCGCTGGGTCCGCACCCGATAGTCGAAGGCGGCACGCAGATGCTGTTCGTGGTTGTGCGAGGTCAGGCGGGGATCAGGACGCCAGGCGCCCAACCCGCCGGAGACATAGGGGGTCCACTCGACGAGACCCCCCGGTGCGATCGGCTCGTCGCGGATCTGGATGAACTTCATACCCCGGGTGTGTCGGACCCGGAACCGGCCGTCTGATCGCGCACCTGCGCCTTGATCCGGCCGAGCATGCCCGCCATACCCCGGAGGCGGAGCAGACTGACCGCGCTGCCCAGACCGAGGTCGTAGTAGAAGTCCGACGGGACGTCGAGGATCTCCTGCGCCGACGCGGTGTCGAGACCCTGGTGCAGGATCGCCGCGAATCCGCGCGTCGTCGGCGCCTCACGCGGCGCGGTGAAGTACAGCCGTACCGATTCCGGATCGCCGGCGTCGACGGACAGGAACACCGGTGACTGGCACTCCGGTACCGGTTCCATCGCCTCCTGTTGCAGATGCTCAGGGAGGTCGGGTAGTTCGCCGGCGAATTCCAGGAGCAAGGTGATCTTGTCGGAATCACCTAGTGCGGCAAAGTCTTCGACGATTTCTGCCAGGGCTGGGGGCAAGCTCATCGTCGGTCAGGGCTCACTTGCGGCCGGGCGCGGCACCCGGCTCGTCGCCGACGGCGATGGGTACGCGAACCGCGTTGCCCCACTCGGTCCACGATCCGTCGTAGTTGCGAACCCTGGTGTGCCCCAGCAGGTGGGTCAGCACGAACCAGGTGTGGCTGGAACGCTCGCCGATGCGGCAGTAGGCGATCATGGGCTTGTCTTTCGCGAAGTCGCCGTAGATCTCGTCGAGCTCGGCGCGCGAACGGAACCGGCCGTCCGGAGCAGCGGCCCTGGCCCACGGGATCGACACCGCGGTGGGGATGTGACCGCCGCGCAGCGCACCCTCCTCGGGGTAGTCGGGCATGTGGGTGCGTTCGCCGGTGTACTCCTGCGGCGAGCGGACATCGACGAGCGGTTCGGTGCCGAGCGCCTCGAGGACCTGCGGGGCGAAGGCGCGGATCTTCGTGTCGTCGCGCTCGACGACGGGGTAGTCCGACCGCGGGTATTCGGGGACGTCGAAGGAGGTGTCCCGGTCCTCGGCCATCCACGCGTCGCGACCACCGTCGAGCAGGCGCACGTCCTCGTGACCGAACAGCGTGAACACCCAGAGTGCGTACGCCGCCCACCAGTTGCTCTTGTCGCCGTAGATGACGACGGTGTCGTCGCGCTCGATTCCCTTGCTGCGCATCAGTTCTGCGAACTGCTCGCCGTTGATGTAGTCGCGGGTCACCGGATCGTTGAGATGCAGGTGCCAGTCGACCTTCTGCGCTGTGGGGATGTGGCCGATGTCGTAGAGCAGCACGTCCTCATCGGATTCGATGATCTTGAGGCCTTTGGCGCCGAGATGAGCCGACAGCCACTGGGTGGACACCAACCGCTCGGGGTGGGCGTACTCGGCGAAGGCCGGATTCGGGTCGGTTTCAACACTCACGGTCTGTTCTCCAGCTTGGTGCGTTCGGGCGTCTCGACGTACATCGCGCGGACCGTGACCGGTCCCGGATACAAAGGGTAGGGCATGGGCGCGTGCGACTGCCCGGTGGCAGATGGGCTCCCGTCTGTCGCAGCTGATGAGGGCGTGCTTCGGTCGGATGACAATCCCCAGGTCAAGGGGTGGTTGCCTGCTAAGTTCGCCCAATGATCGATCGACGTGGGGCTCGCGTGGAGCGCCGGGATGTCTCGCGAATGGTCCGGTGGAGTGTTCCGTTGGCGGTGCTGGTGCTCGCCGTGACGAGTGGATGTTCGCTCATCTCCTCCGACGACCCGTCGAGCCCGGCGCCGTCGGCGTCGGCCTCGACGTCGACCTCCTCGTCACCGGGATCGCCGACACCGAGTACACGGTCGAGCATCCCGTCGTCGACGCCGGGCGACGCCGACCCCAGGGGATGCCGTCCGGACGACTGCCCGAAGCTGGCGACGCCGACGGCGGAACTCATGACCAGCGGGGTGAATTCGTCCAACGTCGACACCGCGGTACCGAAGTACCTCACCACGCTGCTCGACGACCTCGACCAGACGTGGGGTGGATGGTTCGGTGAACTCGGTTGGGGTGACCCCGCGCCGGGACGTGTCCTGATCGAGTCGGGCACCTCGTTCGCCACCGAGTGCATCGACGAGGACGGGGCGTCCAACCGGATTCCGTCCGACGAGGCGAACGCCTTCTTCTGCGGGGTCGACGAGGAACCCAACGGCGACGGCCAGGAGACCGAGGGCAGCATCGTGCTGCCGGTCGACACCTTCGCCGCCATCTGGGACGGGAACGTCTTCGGGGTGCCGTCGCCGATCGTCGGGGACTTCACCGCCGCGATCGTCGTCGCCCACGAGTACGGGCACAACGTGGTGTTCCGGATGGCCGAGGCGTTCGGCATCCCGGAGCGGCGACTGCCTCAGGGCAAGAACAGCGAACTGATCGCCGACTGCCTCGCATCCAACTGGGCGGCCACGGCCTACCAGCGTGATGCGTTGGGCGCCAAGGAGATCCTCCAGGTTGCGACCCTGCTCCCGATCATCGGTGACACCGGCGGCGCGATGGGGCACGGGTCGGCGACCGAACGCGCGCGGGCGCTGACCATCGGCCTGACCGGACCGCAGTTCAATCGTCAGGGACAGCCCGTGGACTGCCTGCAGCGGTACTGGCCGGAGTTCTTCGAGGTGGGGTGACCCTTCGAGGCAGTGAGAATGGGTGTGGGTGGTCAGTGCTTCCAGAAGTCGGTGACCGACAACCCGACCTCGGTCAGGAGCCGGTGGACGAGCGGCAGACCGATCCCGATGACCGACGAAGGATCGCCCTCGATGCGTTCGACCAGCCAGCCGCCGAGTCCGTCGAGGGTGAACGCACCAGCGACCTGTAGCGGTTCGCCGCTGTCCACATAGCGAGCGACCACGTCGTCGTCGGCATCGGTGAAATGGATTGTCGTGGAACTCGTCCCGGTCGCGCTGGTCGAGCCGCCATCGGGATCGAGCCGGATCAGGTGGTGGCCGGTGAGCAGGTCGGCGTTGCGGCCGCGCATCTCGGCCCACTGCGCGAGTGCACGTTCGGGCGTGTGCGGCTTGCCGAGCAGGCGGTCGTCGAGACGCAGCATCGAGTCACAGCCGATCACCACGACCGTCTCGCCGTTCTCGGCCGCACCGGCGATCTCCGGCAGCGCGGCGACGGCCTCGGCCTTCGCCCGTGCCAACTCGGCGACGACGGCGTCGGCGGGAGTGGCCGGCGGCAACTGTTCGAGCAGCGCGTCCTCGTCCACGTCGGAAACGCGCACCACCGGTTCGACACCGGCGGCGCGCAGGACCCGCAGGCGGGCCGGGGAGGCGGACCCGAGCACGAAGACCGGGCCGGCGGTGGCCGGCCCGGTCTCGTGCGTGTTCGACCCGATCTGGGAATCAGGCACTGTTCAGTAGCGCAGATTGGTGAAGCTCGACGGTGCGCCCCACTGGGGACGGAGTCGATCGACCGGGCGACCCCAGTCGTTGCGGATCTCCGGCTCCGGCTCACCACCGCCGGCACCCGCGCCGGCCAGGACGCTCACCAGCACGGCGAGGTCCTCATCGGTCGGGTTGCCGTTGACGACGGTCAGGAACGGCTTCTCGGCTGCCTTCTCGGTGCTCTCGTTCACGGATGCCTCGCTCGCTGGGCTCTCACTCACAGGGGGATGTTCCCGTGCTTCTTCGGCGGCAGGTTGACCATCTTGCGCTCGAGCAGCTTGAGTGCGGTCGCGATCTGGCCGCGGGTGTGGCTCGGCGGGATGACCGCGTCGACGTAACCGCGGGCGGCGGCGACGTACGGGTTGACGAGGGTGTCCTCGTACTCCTGCTGCAGCTCGAGGCGCAGTGCGTCGACGTCCTCGCCCTTCGCAGCGGCCTCTTTGAGCTGATTGCGGTAGACGAATCCGACGGCGCCGGAGGCACCCATGACAGCGATCTGCGCCGTGGGCCATGCGAGGTTCACGTCGGCACCCATGTGCTTGGAGCCCATGACGTCGTAGGCGCCGCCGTAGGCCTTACGGGTGATGACCGTGATCTTGCCGACCGTCGCCTCGCCGTAGGCGTAGAGCAGCTTGGCGCCGCGGCGGATGATGCCGCGGTACTCCTGGTCGGTGCCGGGCAGGAAGCCGGGGACGTCGACCAGGGTGACGATCGGGATGTTGAAGGCGTCGCAGGTGCGCACGAAACGTGCGGCCTTCTCCGAGGCGTCGATGTCGAGGCAGCCGGCGAACTGGGTGGGCTGGTTGGCGACGATGCCGACACTGCGACCGTCGACGCGGCCGTAACCGACGACGATGTTCTTCGCGTAGTCGGCCTGGATCTCGAGGAACTCGTCGTCGTCGAGGATGCGACGGATGACCTCGTGCATGTCGTACGGCTGGTTCGGCGAATCCGGGATGAGCGTGTCGAGCTCGAGGTCCTCGTCGGTCAGGGTGTCCTCGATGGAGCCGGCGGCCGGCTGCGCGACCGGCAGACGCGGGGCATCGGCACGGTTGTTGCTCGGCAGGTAGCTCAGGAGTTCCTTGACGTACTCGAGCGCGTCCTCTTCGTCGGAGGCGACGTAGTGCGCGGTGCCCGACTTCGACATGTGGGTACTCGCGCCGCCGAGTTCCTCCTGGGTGACCTCTTCACCGGTGACGGTCTTGATGACGTCCGGGCCGGTGATGAACATCTGGCTGGTCTGGTCGACCATGACCACGAAGTCGGTCAGGGCCGGGGAGTACACGTGGCCGCCGGCGGCTGCACCCATGATCAGCGAGATCTGGGGGATGACACCTGATGCGCGGACGTTGCGGTGGAAGATCTCGCCGTACAGGCCGAGCGAGACCACGCCCTCCTGGATACGCGCGCCGGCGCCGTCGTTGATGCCGATCAGCGGGCGGCCGGTCTTGATGGCCAGATCCATGACCTTGACGATCTTCTCGCCGTAGACCTCACCGAGGCTGCCGCCGAAGACGGTGGAGTCCTGCGAGAAGATGCAGACCTCGCGGCCGTCGATCGTGCCGTAGCCGGTGACCACACCGTCTCCGACCGGTCGACGCTCGGCGAGGCCGAAGTTCGTGCTGCGATGCTTCGCCAGCGCGTCGAGTTCGACGAACGAGCCCTCGTCGAGCAGATGGGTGATCCGCTCACGGGCGGTCAGTTTGCCCTTTGCATGGGTCTTCTCGACGGCGGCCTCGCCCACGGGGTGCTTCGCCTCTTCGAGACGATTGCGCAGATCGGCGAGCTTCCCCGCTGTCGTGTGGATGTCGGGAGCGGCGGCATCGTCGCGTGAAGCTGTGGTCATGACTGTCGATGCTAACTACCCGGGTGTGAGCCACGTCAACCGGATCAACGTGAGATATCCCTCAGGTTCCCGAGCGATCGGTCGGTGGTTGTTCATTTGTTAGGTTCTTCAGACATGTCCCTCGACGCCGACCTGCTCCGGACCCGACTCGCCGACACGCGCTGGCACCGGATCGAGGTGGTCGATTCCACCGGGTCGACCAACGCCGACCTGGTGACCCGCGCGGCGACCGAACCGGTCGACGGCACGGTGCGCCTGACCACCGACCAGACCGCAGGTCGGGGTCGGCACGCGAGGACCTGGACCGCGCCGCGCGGGACGCAGCTGGCGATGTCGGCGGCGGTCGACGTCGGCGAGCACACCGAACACCTCGGCTGGTTGTCGTTGCTGGCCGGGCTCGCCGCGGTGCAGGGAATCAGTGAGGCGATCGGCGTGCGGCCGGGTCTCAAGTGGCCCAACGACGTGCTGATCGACGGGCGCAAGACCGCCGGAATCCTCTCGGAGTACACGCGTTCACCCCACACCCGGCACGGGGACGGCGGGGTGGCCGTGATCGGCACCGGCCTCAACACGACGATGTCCGAGGACCAGCTCCCGGTCCCGACCGCCACCTCGCTGCAGCTGGCGACCGGTGAGGACGTCCCGCTCACCGAGCTGGCGGCGTCGTACCTGCGGGCACTGTCGGATCTGCTCGACCGGTGGCCGAACGACGTCGACGGCCTCGCGGCGCGCTACCGGGAGGACAGCGACACCATCGGGCGCCGCGTACGACTGGTGCTTCCCGGCGACGAGGAGGTCGTCGGGACCGCAACCGGCGTCGACGCGTCCGGGCGGATCGTCGTCGACGCCGACGGTCGTCAGGTGATCGCGGCCGCCGGGGACGTCACGCACCTGCGGCCGGTCTAGAAGACGTGCGGGTCAGCGCTGCAGGCTCTTGATGCCCATCGCCGGGATGATCGTCAACGGCGGCAGACCGATGACGAAATGCAGGATCGCGGTCTCGATGCCGACCGAAGTCTGCTGGTAGGTGAGGATCGGGATCAGCACCGCGGCGATCAGGAGCAGCCCGACGATCCACCGATAGAACTGGTTGGGCGCCGGCGTGATGAGCTGCAGCACATACCAGAGCGCGCCGGCGGCGAGCGCGCACAGGAATCCCACGACACCGAACCAGATCTCGCTGGCCGCCACCGGGTTCCAGACACCGAGCTTGCCGGACTCGTTCACCTTCTCGACGAACGCCGCGATGATCCAGGCGACCAGCCATGCAGCGAGGCCGGTGACCACACCGGTCATCACCACGCCACCGGCGAAGGTGACCGGGTTGACGTCGGGTGCGCGTCGCGGCGCCCGGTCCGGCAGCGGCTGCTCGGCGTACCCGCCCGGTGCGGCGGGGCCGTCGGCCGGGTACGGATCCCGGTACGGCTCGGCATACGGATCCTGCCGGCTGTAGGCCCGCGAGTCGGGGTTGTACCCGGACTCGTAGCGGGCGGTCCGTGGGTCGGGATCGCGGTGCGGGCCCCGCGGGTCCTGGTAGGTCATGACAATTCTCCTCGCCGACCGCCCCAACGTGCCCGGCAGTCGATCGGTACTGGTGTCTCGCAGTCTACTCAGCGTGGCCCCGGGCAGGGCCGTCCCGATTATGCTGAGCCGCATGGCTTACCCGCGGGAGAACCTGGCGCCCGGTGAACGTGTCGTTCTCCACCGGCATCCTCATTGGAAGTGTCTGCTCGGTCCGTTCCTGTTGTTCGGGATCATCACCGCGGCCGCGGGTGTCCTCGCGGGCGTGATCACCGGATCGTCGCTGGGCTCGACCCCGCGGACTGTGCTGCTGATCGTCGTCGGCGTGGTGTGGGCACTCGGCCTCGTCTGGTATTTCGTCCGGCCGTTGCTGTCCTGGAAGACGACGCACTTCGTCCTGACCGACCGCCGGGTGATGTTCCGCAACGGAATCCTCACCCGGTCGGGTATCGACATCCCGATCCGGCGGATCAACACCGTCGAGTTCCGGCACGGCGTCATCGACCGGATGCTCCGGACCGGCACGCTGGTCATCGAGTCGGCCTCCGACGAACCGCTGTCCTTCGACGACATCCCGCAGGTGGAGAAGGTCCATTCGCTGCTCTACCACGAAGTGCTCGAGATGTACGGCGACGACGCGGAAGACGACCACGGCGTCCCGGACGGCCCCGCCGACCGTCCCGAGAGCAGAGGGGCGCGGGAACGTTGACCAACGTGCTGCTCGCCGAGGACGACACCGCGATCGCCGAACCGCTCGCGCGGGCCCTCTCCCGCGAGGGATACGGGTGCGATGTCGTGAGCACCGGTGCCGACGCGCTCGAGAAGGCCCTCGACAGCCGCTACGAGCTGCTCATCCTCGACCTCGGACTCCCGGTCCTCGACGGCCTCGAGGTGTGCCGGCGGGTGCGCGCCCAGCGTCCCGCGCTCGCGGTCCTCATGCTCACCGCACGCACCGACGAGGTCGACTTCGTGGTCGGCCTGGACGCCGGTGCAGACGACTACGTGGGCAAACCGTTCCGCCTCGCCGAGCTCCTCGCCCGCGTGCGGGCATTGCTCCGCCGGCGTCAGCCCGACGACGGCGAGCCCGTACTCGAGGGCGGCGCGATCCGACTCGACGCGCGGGCACGGCGAGTACTGGTGGACGGACAGGACCTCACCCTGGCCAACCGCGAGTTCGACCTCCTGCGATTCCTCATGGAGCGTGCGGGGGAGGTCGTGACCCGCGAGGAGATCCTCACCGAGGTCTGGGGGTCGGCAGATCTGCGGTCGTCGAAGACCCTCGACATGCACATCTCGTGGCTTCGCCGGAAGATCGGCGACGACCGCCACAACCGCCCGCGGCACATCGTGACGGTGCGCGGCGTCGGTTTCCGGTTCGACCCCTAGGAAGTGCCCATGCGACCGGCATCGATGCGACCGGCTTCCATGCGCCGGCGCCTGCTCACCACGATGACTGCCGTCCTGATCGCGGTGGGTGCGCTGCTGGGCATCCCGTTGAGCGTCGTGGCCTGGTGGTGGGTGGCCGACAACGCGCATCAGGCTCTCGACAACCGGCTCAAGATCATCGCCGACCAGCTCATCCGGCAGGAGGGAGCCGACGGTCGCATCCCGTCCGAGGCGGTCAACCGGCAGTCCTTCGAGCTGCTGCTGCCACCCGACGGCCAGCTGACCATTACCTATCCGGATCTCGGGGGAGTCGATCGGCGGATGGTCGTCGGAGCCGACATCGATGGGCCCCGACTCTCGGAATCCATCGGCCTGGGCACCGCCGGCACACTGACCCTGTCCATCCCGCGCAACGAGGTCCGGGACGACCAGATGACCGCGGCCGGCGTCGTCCTGCTCGTGGTCGTGGCTTCGGTGATCGGCGGCTCGGTGGTGGCGGCGGTGTCGGCGGGCCGGATCGTCGACCCCCTGACCGATCTGGCCGACCGCGCGGCGACTCTCGGCCGTGCCGACTTCCGTACCGAATGGAAGATGTACGGCATCGCCGAACTCGACCGGGTGTCGCGGGCGCTCGCCGACGCCAACACCGCGCAGGCCCTGAGGCTCGAACGCGAACGCGAGATCGCCGGCGATGCGTCGCATCAGCTCCGCAGCCGGCTGACCGCCATCCAGTTGCGGCTCGACGAGCTGGCGCTGCACGACGATCCGGCGGTCGTCAGCGAAGCCGAGGCGGCACTCGACCAGGTGGAGCGACTGGCGACCGATCTCGACGAACTGGTGGAGGCCTCGCGTGCCGACGAACCAGAACCACATTTCATCGACGTCGGCGACATGCTCGCCACACTCGTCGAGGACTTCCGCCACGCCTTCGAGGCGCAGGGTCGACAGCTGACCGCGGTGGTCGCGGGTGCACCGCAGGCGCTCACCTCGCAGTCCGGACGCCTGCGGGAGGCGGTCAGCGTGCTGGTCGACAACGCGCTACAGCACGGTCGCGGGACGTGCCGGATCGAGGTGAGCACACTGCAGGCCGGCGAACTGGTCCGCATCACGGTCGCCGACGAGGGCGACGGCGTCGCCGACGAGATCTCCGCGCACATCTTCCGCCGCGGTTTCTCGGCCGGGAAGCGGCCCGGTGCCGGTCGCAGCGGCGTCGGACTGTCGCTGGCACGGGCGCTGATCGAGGCCGACGGCGGGCGCCTGGAACTCACGGTCCGACGGCCCCCGGTGTTCGCCATCGTCGTCCCGGCCCGATATGCGAGCGGATACGGCGAGGAACCGAACGAGCAGGACGACCAGGGTCCCGGCGGCACGGACACCGACGTCAGGCGTGACCGAGTTCCTCATCGTTGAGCTCGGCGAGCGAGGGATGCAGGTCGGTGGACCCGGCGTCGCCACCGCGGAGGAGTTCCTCGGGGAACGCGAATCTGCGCAGCGCCCAGAAGCGGAAGGCCATCTGCATCAGGTTGCCGATGATGTAGCCGAGGACGAAGTCGACGACGACGACCTCGGACACACTCAGGTTGGACCGCATGTCGAAGACGTTGTTGCCGATGAACAGCGGTGCGGCCTGCAGGATGACGCCGATCCCGCTGATCATGAAGAACAGCAGTGCCTCGTGGTGGCGTTCACGGCCGCCGCGGTTCTTGAAGGCCCACTCGCGGTTGAGGATGTAGCTGAGGATCGTCGCCAGCACCCCGGCGATGATCTTGGCGATCACCGGCTTCGGCTCGAGGATTGTGAGGCTGAGGCTGTAGAAGATCGCGAGATCGAAGATGAAGGTGGTGCCGCCGACCATGGCGAACTTGATGAGTTCGTGGTGCCGCATCACGAGCCGTCGGACCGGCGCTGGGAGGCGAGCGATCAGCTCGTCGATCAATGGCACAAGATCCGAGTGTACGAAACAACAGCGCCGGGGAAGTTCTCCGGGCGGTTGTGCGGATGACAGAGCGGACGTGCCACGATGGTTCGCGTGAATCCACGCGAGGCGGATGGAGCGCCAGTGAACGGGCCGATGACCTCGAATTCCGCGCCACCCACCCCGGAGGCGGCGCGTAGCGCCGGCGCGGCGTCGGGTATGCCGAAGGTCACGATGATCGGCGGCGGACAGCTCGCGCGGATGACGCATCAGGCCGCGATCACACTCGGACAGTGTCTGCGCGTGCTGGCCGCGTCGGATTCGGACCCGGCCGCGCAGGTGAGTGCCGACATCGTCCTCGGCTCACACGACGAACTCGACGACCTGCGCCGCGCCGCCGCCGGTGCCGCCGCACTGACCTTCGACCACGAAGGTGTGCCGCTGCAACACCTCCGGGCACTCGAAGCCGAAGGAGTGGCGGTCCTCCCGCCGTCGAAGGCGCTGCACTTCGCCCAGGACAAGCTGGCGATGCGGGTTCGCCTGGCCGAGCTGGGTCTGCCGGTCCCGGAGTTCGCCGATCTCGCCGGCGACCGGACGGCCGCCCGCGCGCGTCTCGCCGAGTTCGGCGCGGCCAACGACTGGGAGATCGTCATCAAGGCGGTCCGAGGCGGATACGACGGTCGCGGGGTCTGGCTCGTCGACGGCGCCGACGAGGCCCTCGCGGTCTTCGACGAGTACCCGTCCGACGCGCCGGCGCTGCTGGCCGAACAGAAGGTGCCGATGCGGCGCGAACTGTCGGCCATGATCGCCCGGTCCCCGTTCGGGCAGGGTGCGGCGTGGCCGGTGGTGGAGACCATCCAGCGTCACGGCCAGTGCGCCGTCGTGCTCGCGCCCGCACCGGATCTCTCCGACGACGTCGCGAAGCAGGCGCAGCAGATGGCGTTGCGTCTCGCCGGCGAACTCGGCGTGGTCGGTGTGATGGCGATGGAACTCTTCGAGACCGTCGACGGCGAACTCGTCGTCAACGAACTCGCGATGCGTCCGCACAACAGCGGGCACTGGACGATGGACGGCGCGGTCACCTCGCAGTTCGAGCAGCATCTGCGCGCCGTTCTCGACTACCCGCTGGGCAACACCGCGCCGACCGCGCCGCTGACCGTGATGGCCAACATCCTGGGCGCGCCGAGCGCACCGGAGATGTCCATGGACGAGCGCCTGCACCACCTGATGGCGCGGATGCCCGAGGCCAAGGTGCACCTCTACGGCAAGGGTGAGCGGCGCGACCGAAAGATCGGCCACGTGAACATCGTCGGCCGCCCGGGTGAATCGATGGAATCGGTGCGCGAGCGCGCCGAGCGTGCCGCGCAGTGGATGTCGCACGCGACGTGGACCGACGGATGGGATGTGCATTCATGACCGAGAACAGGGGCCCTCGTGTCGGCCTGATCATGGGCAGCGACTCCGACTGGCCGACGATGAAGGCGGCCGCGGAGGCACTCGCCGAGTTCGACGTGCCATTCCAGGTGGGTGTCGTCTCGGCACACCGCACACCGCAGCGGATGCTCGACTACGCGGCCGGTGCCGCCGCCAACGGCATCGAGGTCATCATCGCGGGAGCCGGTGGGGCAGCGCACCTTCCGGGCATGGTCGCCTCGGCGACGCCGTTGCCGGTGATCGGTGTGCCGGTGCCGCTGCGACACCTCGACGGCCTCGACTCGTTGCTGTCCATCGTGCAGATGCCCGCCGGTGTGCCCGTCGCGACGGTGTCGGTCGGCGGCGCCCGCAACGCCGGACTGCTCGCCGTGCGCATCCTCGCTTCCTCCGACCCCGTCCTGCAGGAACGGATGGTGTCGTTCCAGAAGGGCCTCGAGCAGATGGTCCTCGACAAGGATGCCGCGCTCCAGCAGGAACTGCTCGGCGACTAGCCCTCTGCCGCAGGCGATCCCGGGGTGGCGGGCGACAAGCCGAGTTTGTCGGTGAAGAAGTCCAGCACCCGGTCGAAGGCTTCTCTCGTGGGTTGTCCGGGTTCGTCGTAGAGGTCCTCGGTCAGCACCGAATGCGGCCGGGGGAACATCGAATCCGGGTTCGCGGCGTCGTCGGGGAGTTCGATCCCGATGAACGAGTCGCCGAGAACTTCCTGGAGATAGGCGAATCGCGAACGTGGCGAGAGCTGATCACCGGCGAAACGCAGACCCATCACCTCCAGGCCGCGGGCGCATCGTGCCTGCACTTTCGCGAGATCGGCGTCGCCGACGTCGATCGCGCGTGCGCGTCCGGGGAGGACCGCGAACGGCAGCGACGGCTGCGAGAGCACCGGGGCCAGCATGCGTTCGTCGGTGGCCATCGCGAGCGCGAAGCCGCCGGTGAAACACATTCCGACCGCACCCACCCCGGGACCGCCGCAGCGGTCGTGCTCGCGGGCGGCGAGCTCGCGCAGCCACGCCGTGACCGGTGAGGTCTTTCCCGTTGCGAGAATGGTGAATTCGCGGGTGATGCAGGTCTTGGCGATGGTACCCAGCATCGACCGCATCGAGCCGACCCGGCCGAGGTTGTCCGGCCGAGGATCGCGCCCGTCGACGCCGAACAGCGACGGCATGACGGCGGTGGCCCCCAGATCGGCGATGCGCCGCGCGACGTCGGCGACCTTCGGACTGATCCCCGGCATCTCGGCGATCACGATGACCGCGGGACCCGTGCCCTTGCGGTAGACGCGGCGGGTGTCGCCGCGCAGGGTCACGTCCTCGGCGGTGAAATCGTCGAGCGGGTCGTCGGCCACCGGGGTTCAGGCCTTGTGCAGGGTGCCGAGGAGAGCCGACTCGAAGAGCCGGGCGGGGATCTTCGCGCCGGAGGCGATGTCGGGGGAGTCCGACGGGACGATGCGCGGACCGGTGACCTGATAACGCTCGTCCTTGCGGATGATGGCGAAGGAACCGGCCGCCTGGACGTTGCGCACCCAGTCGGTGTGCCGGCCGTAGGTGAGGATGATCGTGAGTTTGTCACGATCGACCCAGGCCAGCACCGGATTCGAGTAGGTCTTTCCGGACTTGCGGCCGACGTGCTCGACCATCGCGAAGGGCGGCAGGTGGGGTGCCCACTGCCGCTGGATCGGATTGGTGACGATCTTGTTGAAACGGGCCAGTGCGTTGGGCAGTCGCATGTCCCCACTGTGCCGCATCAACTGCGATCCCGCAGGGTCTTGTGCACTGCGATTCCCTGGCCGTGCGGCAATTGCGGCTATTCGGAGGGTGTTCCGAGCACGACTCCGGCCTTCTCGACATCCGCGATCGCGGTTACCCGCTCGGCGGAGGCGTTCGCGACGTGCACCAGACTGCCACCGGCAATTAGAGGTGCGAGCAGGTGTGCGAGCACGCTGGGCGCGGTGTGCCAGGGACGCGTCGACACCACGCGGGTGCCGGCGGCGATGCCGTCGCGTTCGGCGACGGTCCGGGCCTCGGTGACCACCTCGGCCGTCGGCATGCCGTCGAGGGCTTCGACGGCCGGGGACCGCGAGACGAACTGGTCGCCGTGCACCCGCACGACGCTCCCGTAGTCGCCGACCCCGGGCGGGAGATCACGCAGTGGCAGGGCGAACGGATCGAGTGAGGCCACCACGACCTCGTCGGCGTCGGGATGGTCGTCGAGCCGGTCGCGCGAGGTGAAGACCACCCGTGGCTCCGAAGCTGCCTCCGCGGCATCGGCGTCCGCGAGGTGGACGTCGGCGCCGGCCCACAGTGCGCCGATCACGATCCCGGCGGTCTGCCAGTGCTCGGGGAGGTCCACCACCACGACATCCCCGGCGCCCACCCCGATCTCGTCGACGAGATAGTTGGCGGTCTTGGCCGCCCAGTTGCCGAGGGTGGCCGCCGACAGTTCGGTGCGCTCGCCGGTCGCCTCGTCGTAGTACGTCAGCAGTGGACGCGAATGATCGGCCACCGCACCGAAGATCGCGTCGGCGACGGTGTTCGGACTGCTCAGTTCACGCACATCGGCCCCTTGTTCGCGGCGGTGATCGGCGGGCGCTTGTTGCCGACACGCTCAATGGCCGGGGTGTTGTCGGTCTGGTCGCCGGTGTCGCCGAGCCCGCCCGGTCCGGCGTAGGTGTTGGTGAGGACCACCTTGAGCTGGTCGTCCGCGAGGTTCGGGTCCTCGACGACCTTCACGCCGCCGAGGTCCTTGGCGAGCAGCCGCGCGGCGTCGCCATTCTCCTTCGCGTAGATCACCGAGTCCTTGGTGTCGGCCTTGCCGCTGGAGGTCTCACCGGACTGATAGCCCTTGTTGGTCAGGATGTTCGCCACGTTCGAACCCAGTCCGTCGATGGTGCCCGCGTTGACGACGTCGACCTTGAAATCGCCGCGCTGGGCGTCGGCCCCGGCCTGCTTCGGGGTGAGGAGGTCGCTGGTGTACGTCTTCACCGCCTGCGGATCCACCTGGACGACGCTCTGCAGACCGTCCTCGCTCCAACCCTGTTCGGTGACGATCGGGATGGTGGAGAACTTCACGCGGCCGCCGCTGAGGTCCTTGAGTTGCTCCGCGAAGTTGATGATGTTCCAACCGTCGTCGATGACGATCGACCGCGCCACCGCGTTCTGCATCTCCGAGAGCTTTCCCGGATCGGTGAGAGTGCCTGCGGACAACACCTTCTGGGTCAGTGACGCCATGAACGCCTGCTGACGTGTGATGCGGTCGAGGTCGCCGCGCGGGAGTCCGTGACGCTGGCGCACGAAGCTCAGTGCCCTGGGCCCGTCGAGGGTCTGGACACCCTTGCGGAAACGCGCGCCGCTGAACGGATCCCGGACCGGGGCGTTGAGGCAGACGTCGATGCCGCCGACCGCATTGGTCAGCAGGACGAAGCCGAGCAGGCCGACCTCCGCATAGTGGTCGACCTGGACGCCGGTGAGGTTGGCGACGGTGTCCACCAACGCCTTCCGGCCGGCCAGCGTGCCTTCCTTCTCCGCCTTCTCGGGCGACTGCCCGGCTTCCACGGCGCGGGCGCGCACGCCTTCGCGGGTGGTGCCGTAGGCCGCGTTGATCTTGCTCATGCCGATACCCGGTACGTCGACGTACGAGTCACGTGGGATCGAGATCGCGGTGGCCGACGAACCGTCCTCGGGGATGCGCACCAGCAGGATGGTGTCGGTGTTGGTGGCGACCTCCTCGCCCGAACGCAGGAGCTTGACCTCCTCCGGCGAGAGCGGGTTGCCCTTCGCGTCGGTACGGGAGTCGGTGCCCACCAACAGGATGTCGACGGCGCCGTCCTTCGCACCACCCAGACCGAGTCCGCCGAGCTGCGTGATGCGAGTCTCCAGGTCGGACATCGTGTTCCATGCGTAACCGGTGCACAGCAGCACGGCGACCGATGCGATCGCGATCAACGCGCGACCCCATCCGGCGCCCGACGCCCATCCGGCGTGAGGGCGAGTGACGGTGCCGGGCGGAGCGGTCGGCGGAGCGGTCGGTGTGGTGGACTCTGCAGTGGCCGAGAGCTTTTCGGTCACCGCGGCAGCACTTCGGGCTGTTCCTGCCGAAGCGTGCTTCCCGGGTGCGGCCTTCTTCGGTGGGGTTCTCCTCGGTGCGGCCTTCTTCGGTGCGGCCTTCTTCGCGGGAGCCTTCTCGGCGTCGGGTCGAGGGACGCGCTTGCGGGCGGAATCCGGTGACGCGGAACGCTTACGTTCGGCGGGTGCCGACCGCGTGTGGATCTCGCCGGACGAGCGTCGGCCGAGAGGCTCGTCGCCACGCCGCGGCCGGCGGGGAGACGCCGGTTCCTGCGGGGGCACACGCCTGCGGGGGTCGCGCGGCTCCGCGGGGCGTCGACGAGGCCTGCCTTCGGCATCCCGGGCGGGGATCCGTTCGGGCGGCGGCTGGCGCCGTGCGTGTTGTGCGGACTCGGCTCGCGACTGCGTCGTGGGAGCACCACGCACCACCCGGCGTCGGGGAGCGCCGGGCTCGGGGTCGGCGGGACGCGGGCGGGCGCCCTGAGGCGGCCACCCCGGTTCACCAGTGCGTTCGCCGCGCACCGGCCGTCGGCCGTGATCGGCATCCGGAGTGCGCCGGCTGCCCGGCTCCGGCGGTACCGCACGCCTGGGGCGCGGCCGCCCACGTGCGCCGTCGGATGGTGAATCCACTGGTCCGCGGTCCCTTTCGTGGTCGTCGTGCTGCTCGACGGTGGCGTCCGGTCGGTCCGCGCCATGGGATTGTCGGTGCAGGAGTGAAAGCTGATGTTGCTGTCGCCAGGCTACTGAAGTGATTCGGGAATTCGAGAACGCAACGCCGAGAAGTCGAGTAGCGGTCGTCACGTGTTGATGGACGGCCGAGTCGTGGCACGCCGGGGTCTGCGGCACGATGGTGGCCATGCGTGTCACGCCCAGCACCCCCACCGTGTACATCGTCGGCGCCGGCGGGCAGCTCGGCACCGCACTCCAGGAGAGGACTGCCCAGGCACCCGACTCCGTGGTGTGGCGTCCGCTGACCTCCGCCGACATCGACATCACCGACGAGACATCGGTCGCGGCCGCGCTGGGCGACCTCGGCGCCGGCGACGTCGTGGTCAACTGTGCCGCCTACACCGACGTCGACGGTGCCGAGTCTGATCCGGAGGGTGCGCGCCGGGTCAACGTCACCGGTCCGGCACTGCTCGCCGCCCAGACCGCCGCCGCGGGGGCGTGGTTGATCCATGTCTCCACCGACTACGTCTTTCCCGGTACCCCGCTCGACGGCCCGGGCTCAGCGGGCGACCGTCCCGACGGCTACGAACCCGATGACGTGAGCGGCGAACCGGCAACCGTCTACGGGGCAACCAAACTCGCCGGTGAACGCGCCGCACTCGACGCGGACCCGCGTGCCACCGTCGTGCGCACCGCGTGGGTCTACACCGGCGGACCCGAGAGCCGCGACTTCGTCGGGACGATGCGTCGTCTCGAGCAGACACGCGACACCGTGTCGGTCGTCGACGACCAGCTCGGTTCGCCCACCTACTGCATCGACCTCGCCGACGGGCTGTGGGAGCTGGTGGCCGCCGGGCCCCGCCCCGAGGTCACCGGAACCGTCCTGCACGCCACCAACGCGGGCCGCGCGACGTGGTTCGAGGTGGCGGCGGCCGTCTTCGAGGAGGTCGGCGCCGAACGTTCACGCGTGCTGCCCACCACCACGGCGGAGTTCCGGCGCCCGGCACCGCGTCCGGCGTATTCGGTGCTCTCCGGACGCTCCTGGGCCGCGGCGGGGCTGACGCCGCTACGGGACTGGCGCGCCGCGCTGCACGCGTCGATCGTCGAGCCGGGCGGTTCGTTACCCTGAGCCGGTGCCCGCTCAGCTAGCCGTCGTCACGGTGACCTACTTCTCCGGTGATCACCTCGCGACATTCCTTCGCAGTCTCGACGCCGTGACCGATGTGATGCCGCAGGTCGTCATCGCAGACAACGGCTCCGACGACGGTGCACCCGAACAGGCCGAGAAGGACTACGAGTCGGTGAAACTGGTCCGCACCGGCGGCAACCTCGGCTACGGCCGCGCGATGAACCGCGGGGTCGCCGAGATCGATCCCGACATCGAGTTCGTGCTCATCGCCAACCCGGACGTCGAGTGGAAGCCGGGCTCGATCGACGAACTCCTCGACGCTGCGCGGCGCTGGCCGCGTGCGGGATCGCTGGGACCGCTCATCCGGGAACCCGACGGCACCATCTACCCGTCGGCGCGACGCGTTCCCGACCTCGTCTCCGGCACCGGTCACGCCATCCTCGGCACGGTGTGGAAAAAGAATCCGTGGACCGCGGCCTATCGCGCCGACGACGAGGCGCCGTCGGAACGGGCCGTCGGCTGGCTCTCGGGGTCGTGCCTGCTGGTTCGACGGGAGGCCTTCGACGCCGTCGGCGGCTTCGACCCCCGCTATTTCATGTACATGGAGGACGTCGACCTGGGCGACCGCCTGGGCAAGGCCGGCTGGCAGAACGTCTATGTCCCCTCGGCCGAGATCGTGCACACCAAGGGGCACAGCGCCGGTCGGAACCCCGAGAAGATGCTGCCCGCACACCACGAGAGTGCCTATCGGTTCCAGGCCGACCGCAACCCCGGTGTGTGGCGTGCACCGCTGCGGCTCGCGCTGCGCGTCGGCCTGGCCGCGCGGTCGCGTCTTGCGGTCCGAGCGGCCCGCCGGACCACGTCGACGGAGAACACCTCGACGAGCGAAGACAACGGATGAGTGCTGAAGTGAATACCGGACATCACGAAGAAGGGACCGATCAAGTGGATCAGTACACCGTGCGCGAGTCGGTGGGGCGCGCGTCCGTCGGCGGATCGGCGCCTGTTGCCGAGGGCGTCGAGGCGGTCGTCCTCGTCGGCGGCAAGGGCACCCGGCTCCGTCCGCTCACGCTCTCGGCGCCCAAGCCGATGCTGCCCACCGCGGGCCTGCCCTTCCTCACGCACCTGCTGTCGCGCATCCACGCGGCCGGGATCCGCGACGTCGTCCTCAGTACCTCGTTCAAGGCCGAGGTGTTCAGCGAGTACTACGGCGACGGCTCCAAACTGGGCCTGCGTCTGCGCTACGTCACCGAGGACGAGCCGCTCGGCACCGGCGGCGGCATCCGCAACGTCCTCGACGAGCTGACCGCCGACACCATCGTCGTGTTCAACGGCGACGTGCTCGGCGGCACCGATGTGCGCGACGTCATCGACAGCCATCGCGCGGCCGACGCCGACGTGACCATCCACCTCGTCCGGGTGAGCGATCCGCGCGCGTTCGGCTGCGTGCCGACCGACGGCGACGGCCGCGTCACCGCCTTCCTGGAGAAGACCCAGGACCCGCCGACAGATCAGATCAATGCCGGCACATACGTTTTCAACCGCAAGATCATCGAGTCGATCCCGTATGGCGTGCCCGTCTCGGTGGAGCGCGAGGTCTTCCCGCGCCTGCTCACCGAGGGCAAGCACGTCCACGCCCACGTCGACCACGCCTACTGGCGCGACATGGGCACCCCGGAGGACTTCGTCCGCGGCTCGGCCGACCTGGTGCGCGGCATCGCACCGTCACCGGCGCTCGGTGATCGCCACGGCGAGTCGCTGGTCCACGAGGGTGCCGGCGTCGGCCCGGGTGCCCTGCTGATCGGCGGCACCGTCGTCGGCCGAGGCGCGGAGGTCGGGCCCCGCGCCCGCCTCGACGGTGCGGTGGTCTTCGACGGCGCGGTCATCGAGGCCGGTGCGGTCGTCGAGCGCTCGATCATCGGTTTCGGCGCACGAATCGGTCCGCGGGCACTGATCCGCGACACCGTCATCGGCGACGGCGCGGACATCGGTGCGCGCTGCGAACTCCTGCGCGGCGCACGCGTGTGGCCGGGAATCGAGATCCCCGACAACGGAATCCGCTTCTCGACTGACGTGTGAGGCGCCTCGCGAACTCGGCGCGCGTGTGAGACCCCGCAAACCCACCCTTTTTCGGCAAACCCAGCACCCCCTCAGGGGGCGGATCTGCCGAAAATGGGTGGGTTTGCGTTGTGGTCAGCGGGTCTTGACCGCCGCGAGCACACCGGGCCCGAGCGGGATCACGACCGGCAGGAGGCGCTCGTCGTCGGCGATCAGCAGGGCCGCCTCGCGCGCGGCCGCGGTCGGCGGGTCGGTGCGGGACGGATCGCCCACGGTGCCGTCGGCCGTCGCGTTGTGCACCACGACGACACCGCCGTCGCGCAGCATGCGGACGGCCTCGGTCACGAACCGCGGCAGGTCCAGCAAGGGACCGTCGATGAAGACCAGGTCGTAGGACGTGTCCGAGAGACGCGGCAGCACGTCGGTGGGTGTGCCGTTGATCAGGCGCGTGCGGCCGGGGGAGATGTCGGCCCCGGCGAACGACGCCCGCGCCGCACGATGGTGCTCGGGTTCGGGGTCGATGGTGGTCAGGACCCCGTCGGCGGCCATGCCGTTGAGCAACCACAGACCGCTCACGCCGGTGCCGGTGCCGATCTCGGCCACGGCCTTGGCGTCGGCGGTGCGGGCCAGGAGTGCGAGCAGCGCACCGACCGCTGGGCTCACGGGCGTGGCACCCAGTTCCTCTGCGCGGGCACGGGCGGCGATGACGGCGTCGTCCTCGACGATCGCCGACTCGGCGTAGGCGATCAGATCGGGGCCGGCGGACGGGGTTGACTCGGTCACGCGTCGAGGTTAGACCGCAGGCCCGGTCAACGCGGACATGGCACGCCGACCTGGGCGAATCCCGGGCCGCGGTCGGAGCCCGTCACATCCTCAGGGAACACTCAGGGGACTCATACGGCGACCACACTCCGATACGAGAGGGTGAGTGCGTCCGGTTGACGGTACTGCCCGGCGAGTCGGTGTGAAGCCCCGGCGCGTTGGGAATACCGGACCGGTGCGACGTTGTTCGACACGGTGAGTGCTCTGGGTCACCGGGCTGTGTTCACGAGAGAGGAACCGACCACCCACCATGACCGATTCCCGCGATTCCACCGACGAAGTGCCCGCCGTTCCGGCGGGCACCGCAGGTTTCGACGCCACCGGCGACGAACTGCTGATGCCGTCATGGGATGAACTGGTGCGCGAGCACGCCGACCGCGTCTACCGCCTGGCCTACCGCCTGTCGGGGAATCAGCACGACGCCGAGGATCTCACGCAGGAGACCTTCATCCGGGTGTTCCGATCGCTGTCGAACTACCGCCCCGGCACCTTCGAGGGCTGGTTGCACCGCATCACCACCAACCTGTTCCTCGACATGGTCCGCCGCCGCAGCAAGATCCGCATGGAGGCATTGCCCGAGGAGTACGACCGCGTGCCGGCCGACACCCCCGACCCCCAGCAGATCTTCGACGCCACCAACCTCGACCCGGATCTGCAGCGCGCCCTCGACTCGCTGGCGCCCGACTTCCGCGCCGCCGTCGTCCTGTGTGACATCGAGGGGCTGTCCTACGAGGAGATCGCCGCGACCCTGGGTGTCAAGCTCGGCACCGTCCGCAGTCGCATCCACCGTGGCCGCCAGAGCATCCGCGACGCGCTGGCCGCCCAGGGGCACACCAGCAGCCGTTCGGTCGCGATCGGCGCGCACAGCTGACGATCCCCGGCTCGTCAGGCTCGGGAACCACGAGTCGATGAGCGTCGTTGTCTGACTCGGATAAGCTGAGACGTTGCGTGCGGCCCCGGTCACACCCCGTGCGGCGGCACAGCCCGCCGACGGTGAGTACCGTGGCGAGCAGACTCGGCAGAGGTGATGACAACGGAGTACGGCGGACACGTCGTGGAGAGGGGTGACCGACGATGATGGACGGCGATCGCGGGCGTCCGACCCCGGGCGGCGGTGTCGAGCCCCCGACCCCCAATCTTCGTCGCCGGCGATCCTCCTGGGGTGCCGACTCGTGGACTCCGGCCCCGTCGTCCTTCCTGCCCAACCGCGGCTATCGCGCGCCGGGCACCGCCGGTGGACGCCGTTTCGCCCCGACCGAACATCTCGCCCCCGAGGCGGTCGCCGCTTTCGTCGACGGTGAGCTCGGTATGTCGGCGCATGCTCGCGCCACCCACCATCTGGCGCTCTGCCCGGAGTGTGTGGCGGCGGTCGACGCCCAGTCCCTGGCCCGTACCCGCCTGCGCGAGTCCGGCCAGGTGTCGGTGCCCGCCTCGCTGCTCGGAGCGCTCTCTCAGATCCCGACCCGCGAGATCGACCTCGGCTCGGACACCCCGACCGACGGCATCCCAGGCGCCCGCGAGGCGATGCGCCCGCCCGTGAACCCGCTCATGCGCGACACCGGCCGCGGCCGTAACTTCCGCCGTCGGGGTAGGTGAACGTGACCGACGGAACCGGACCCCAGGGCGAGGACACCTCGACTCCCGGCGGTGACGCGGAGTTCGCGCGTCGCGAAGAACCCCCACACTCGCAACGGCTGACGCCCGGGCGGCCGCGGCACGCCCCCGTATCGCCGGCAACGGCGCAGGTCTTCGGCCGGCCCTCGGGAGTGCGCGGTTCGTTCGCCGCCGATGCCGGCAGCCATTCCGCGCCGCAACCGCACGTCGCCGACCCGGACCCCGTCCTCGCCGAGGCATTCGGGCGTCCGCCCGGCTCTGACGAGACCCTCCAGCGCGATCCGCTCGCCACCTACGGCCAGACCGAGGACGAGCCGCCGCGCAACGACCCCTGGCGTGATCCGGAGAGCCCCGCGCGGCTCGTCGATCCCGCCCTGCCGACCAGCGCCTCGACGCCGGCCACCGACCCCGGCCCGAAACTCGGCGTCCGGGATGTGTTGCTGGGCAACCGCATCAGCTGGAGCGCGCTCGCGGCGCTCGCGATCATCGCGCTGCTCATCGCCGTCGTCGGCGGTCTGATGGGGCGGTGGACCGCCGAGGTCGCGGCGCCGCTGACCACCGATTCCGTGGAGCTGTCCACCGACGACCCCGGAAACGGTTCGGAGCCGCGTTCGCCGATCGCCGAGGTGGCGCGTTCCGTCGAGAAATCCGTGGTCGCCATCGACGTCCGGGCGTCGGGGGCCTATTCGACCGGTTCGGGCTTCGTCATCGACAAGGCGGGGTACATCCTCACCAACAACCACGTGATCTCGATGGCCGCGAACGACAAGAGCGCCAAGCTCGAGGTCGTCTTCTTCGACCGTCAGCGTGTCCCGGCACGCATCGTCGGACGTGACCCCAAGACCGACCTCGCGGTGCTCAAGGTCGAGAACGTGAGGAATCCCACCGTGTCGGTCCTCGGTAGTTCCGCGGACCTGCAGATCGGCGAGGAGGTCGTCGCCTTCGGATCGCCGCTCGGGCTCAACCGGACGGTGACGAGCGGCATCGTCAGTGCCACGAACCGCGCGGTGGCGCTCACGCCCGACGCCGAATCCGACACCGACGCGGTCATCGACGCGATCCAGACGGACGCGGCGATCAACCCCGGCAACTCCGGCGGTCCGCTGGTGAACGGCGACGCCAAGGTCGTCGGCATCAACACCGCGGGACGGCTCGGTGCCGGCGGCGGCTCGATCGGGCTCGGATTCGCCATCCCGATCGACGAGGCCAAGCCCATCGCCGAAGCCCTCATCCGCGACGGCAAGGTCAACCACCCGCAGATCGGCATCAACGCGAGCTCGGTCCGCAACGAGCGCGTCCTGGGCGCCCAGGTGCGCAATGTGGTGTCCGGCGGACCGGCCGAACGCGCCGGGGTTCGCGAGAACGACGTCATCACCTCGTTGAACAACCGGCCCATCGAGAGCGCCGACGAGTTGAATGTCGCGGTCCGGACCGCGAAGATCGGTGAAGAGATCCCGTTCCAGTACTGGCGGGACGGGCGTACGTTCAACGGCACCATCACGCCGGCGAGCGACTGACACCGGGACGAGGCAGATGTTCAGCAGTATCGGATGGGGCGAGATCGCGATCCTGGTCGTGGCCGCCCTGGTCATCCTCGGGCCCGAACGACTCCCGGGCGCGGTGTCCTGGTCGATGCAGTCGCTCCGCAAGGTCCGCGACTATGCGACCGGTGCGACCAACCAGCTCAAGGACGAACTCGGTCCGGAGTTCGAGGATCTGCGCAAACCTCTCGCGGACCTGAACGAGCTGCGGGGGATGACGCCGCGTTCGATCGTCACCAAGCATCTTCTCGACGGCGACGACTCGCTGTTCCGCCTGGGGGAGGACGCCACCACCGTCGATCGCAGCACCACCCCGGCGCCACCGATCAAGCCGGTGTCGGCGCCGATGTCGCTCGACAAGAACACCGACACCCCGGCACAGCCGTCGCCCGACAGTGCACCGGCAGAGCGTCGTACAGGTGGCCGTCCCGCCGTCACCGACTGGGACGCGACCTGATCGGAACTCCTCAGGAGTGGCGGACGGTGTCGAGCCCGAGGCTCATCCCGGCCAGTCCGCGCTTGCGGACGGCGAGCTTCGCGGCGATCGACCGCAGCGCTGAGCCGGCGGGGGAGTCGGGGGCCGACAAGACCACCGGAACACCCGCGTCGCCGCCCTCGCGCAGTGCGGTCTCCAACGGGACCTGACCCAAGAGCTCCACGGGTGCGCCCACCGCACGGGTGAGGCGTTCGGCGACCTGCTCGCCACCACCCGAGCCGAACGGCTCCATGCGGGTGCCGTCGGGGAGCTCGAGCCAGGACATGTTCTCCACGACGCCCAGGATCTTCTGGCGGGTCTGGAGCGCGATCGCACCGGCGCGCTCGGCGACCTCGGCGGCGGCCTGCTGCGGTGTGGTGACCACGAGGATCTCCGCACCCGGGATCAGCTGCGCGATGGAGATCGCGACATCGCCGGTGCCCGGGGGCAGGTCGAGGAGCAGGACGTCGAGGTCGCCCCAGTAGACGTCGGCGAGGAACTGCTGCAGCGCGCGGTGCAGCATGGGTCCGCGCCAGGTGACCGGGGTGTTGCCTTCGGTGAACTGGCCGATCGAGATGAATCGCACGTTGTGGCTGATCGGCGGCATGATCATCCGCTCCACCTGGGTGGGCTTGGCGTCACTGCCGAGCATCCGGGGGACGGAATGGCCGTAGATGTCGGCGTCGAGGACACCCACGCTGAGTCCGCGCTCGGCCAGTGCGGCCGCGAGGTTGACCGTGACGCTGGACTTTCCGACGCCACCCTTACCGGATGCGACGGCGTAGACGCGGGTCAGGGACCCGGGCTGGGCGAAGGGGATGACCGGCTCGGCCTTGTCCCCGCGCAGCTTCTTGCGCAACTCGGTGCGCTGCTCGTCGTCCATCACGTCGAGTTCGACGCGCACCGCACCGACTCCGGCGACATCGGCGACGGCGGTCTCCACCCGCTGGACGATCTCGGTGCGCAGGGGACACCCCGACGTCGTCAGATACACCGCGACGTCGACGCTGGCATCGTCGTTGACGGTGACCGACTTGACCATCCCGATGTCGGTGATGGGCTTGCCGATCTCCGGATCCTTGACCTTGCCCAGGGCGGCGCGAACTGCCGATTCCGTGGGCGCGACTCCTGTTGTCATCTGGTCCAGCCTACCGGCGCCGCCGACGGACCACGGTGGTGGTCCCGGCAGGCGGTCGTGCGGTGCCGGATCAGCGAACGGGCACCGGTGTCGTCGCCGGTCCCGACCGGTTCTCCGGCGGGGCCTTCTTGGTCACCGGAGCCTGCTTCTTGGGCGGCGGCGGGGGCACCTGTCCGGGCAGGGTGATCGTCGGCAGGCACACGATGAAACAGTTCTGCGGCGGCGGTGCGGGCCTGCGTACCGACGGCGACGAGGACGACGGACCCGACGGCGGCGTGGAGGACGAGGAGGAACTCGACTTGCTCTTGCTCGACGAACTCGACGCCTTGCGTTTCGCCTCCGGGATCGGGTTGGTCGGCATGACGCCGGTGGCGTAGGCGCCGGCCCAGCCGAGTACGTTCGCGACGTACTCCATCGAGCGGTTGTACCGGAGCACCGCCGCGACGCGGGTGCCCTCGCTCATGATGTCGCTGACCCCGGCGCACAGGTAGCGTCCCGCAGAGTAGGTGGCGTCGAAGATGTTGTTGGGGTCGGACTTGCCGTCGCCGTTGGCATCGGAGCCCCAGGACGCCCAGGTGCTGGGGATGAACTGCATCGGTCCCATGGCCCGGTCGTGCCCGGGGTCGCCGTCGATGCGTCCACCGTCGGTGTCCTTGATGACCGCGTTGCCGGCCAGGGAACCGTCGAGCACGGGCCCGGCGATCGGGTTGATGGTGGTGCCGTACTGGTCGACCGAACCGTTGCTCGCATGATTGGACTCGATGCGGCCGATGCCGGCGAGCAGGAACCAGGGCAGCTTGCACTGTGGACTCTCGGCGCCGACCCGGTTCGCGGCGAGCTTGTAGGCCTGCAGGACCACGCCGGGGATGCCGAGAGGACCGGAGGGGAGATCGTTCGCGAGTCGGAACTGCGGCGCGGGAAGCGCGGCGGCTGGCTTCTCCGGCGGCGGTGCGAAACCGAGGAGCGTCACGGGCGAACCCGGCACGACATCTGCGACGACGACCGGGGCCTCGGGTTCGGGGGTCGCTGCGGCGAGCACGCCGTGCGCGCTCGATGACGCCGTGCCCAGCACCATCGTGCCGACGAGTGCGCCACCGACGACGATCGTCGCGGCTCGCCGCGGGAAGTGCAGGGGACGCTGCGGCCCACGACGGCGGCGCACCAGGTTCAGCGGGCTCATCGGCCACCGCCCCGGCGGTCCGCCCGCACCGATTTCTCGATCACATCTACTCCGTTGTCACAACACCACACGTCTGCCCCCCGAGGACGCAGTGATTGCCCGCTCCGGCCGCACGGCCTGGAGCCGAGAGCGGATGTGTCCGGCCGGGTCTGGCGTCGTGACCGACACCGGGATCCGGCCGAACTGTGACCCACCATACATATTGGGTCTGATGACCCAATGGCGAACTCCGCATTTACTCGTCGTCACTCACTTCGTCGCTGCGACGCGAGAAGTTACGGCGGCAAACCCATGGGAGAGAAGTTACTGGAGTGACGTCACGGAGTGGTGTCGGGCGGTGCCGGCACCTCCTGGAGACGTGGTCCGCTCAGCGGGACTTCTCGACGCCGTCCGCGTCGTCCGAGGCTTGGTCGCGTGCACCGAACCGTTCGGTCAGCTCGTCGAGTAGCTCGTCGAGTTCTTTGCGCAGGTAGTCGCGCGTCACCGTGTCGCCGACGGCCAGGCGGACGGCGGCCAGCTCACGCGCGAGGAACTCGGTGTCGGCCTTGGTCTGCGCCGACCGCATCCGATCCTCCTCGAGCGCCACGCGGTCCCGGTTCTCCTGACGATTCTGGGCCAGCAGGATCAGCGGCGCGGCGTAGGCCGCCTGCGTGGAGAACGCGAGGTTGAGCAGGATGAACGGATACGGGTCCCACCGGATCGTCACCGCGACCAGGTTCAGCGCGATCCACACCACCACGATGACGGTCTGGATCAGCAGGTACCGGCCCGTGCCCAGGAACCGGGCGACACGTTCGCTGTACATCCCGACGATGTCGGAATCGAGATTGAACGAGATGGTGCGCCGGGTGCTGGGGATGTCGAGTTTGCGACCGCCCCGCTCGCTCATCGGATCCTCACCTGCGCGCCGACGCCGGTCGGCTTGTCGACGTCCTCGGGTTCGGTCTCACGCCAGTCGCGCGGCAGGATCTCGTCGAGGAGGTCGTCGACGCTGACGGCGCCGAGCAGGTGGCCGGCCTCGTCGACCACCGGGCCGCAGACGAGGTTGTAGGTCGCGAAATAGCGCGTCATCGTCTCCAGTGAGTCTTCCGGGTGCAATTGCGCGAGGTCGGTGTCGAGGATTCCGCCGACCAGGTGGGCCGGCGGCTCGCGCAGCAGGGCCTGCAGGTGCACACAGCCGAGATACTTGCCCGTCGGCGTCGCGGTCGGGGGACGGACGACGAACACGATGCTCGCCGAAGCGGGGGTGAGATCGGGGTTGCGGACGCGTGCGAGTGCCTCGGCGATCGTCGTCGACGCGGTGACGATGATCGGCTCGGAGGTCATCACACCACCGGCGGTGTCGGGGGAGTGCAGCAGCAGTCGACGGACCGGTTCGGATTCCTCCGGGTCCATCTCCTCGAGCAGCGCCTCGGCCTCGGTGGCGGGGAGCTCGCCGAGGAGGTCGGCCGCGTCGTCGGGATCCATCTCCTCGAGAATGGTGACGGCCCGATCGCGACCCAGGGCGGTGAGCATCGCCGTCTGATCGTCGGGTGGCAGCTCCTGGAGCACGTCGGCGAGCCGCTCGTCCTCGAGCGCCGAGGCGATCTCACCACGTCGTTTGGCCGGCAGCTCCCGGAGCGCGTTCGCCACGTCGGCCGGGCGCATCCCCTCGAACTGCATCAGCGCCTGGGCGACGCCCTGGCCGGGCAGGTCGAGGGCGGACTGGGTGATGCCCTGGACGCTGGACCATTCCACGACGTGGGTCTCGTGACGCCGGCGCAGACCGCGTCGGCCCGCGCGGATGGCGACCCGCGAGACGACCCAGTCCCGGGTGCGGGTGCGTTCGATGCCGAGATCGACCACCGTCACGTCGGCGTCGGCGAGTTCGGGCAGGTCCGGGTCGGTGACCCGGACCCGGGTGTCGAGGATCTGGCCGATCGCCAGGGCCTCGCCGGGGCGAAGATGCAGTTTCCGCAGGCTCACCGTGCCGGTGTTGAGGGTCACCGCCTGCGGTTCGATGCCGGTGACGCGCAGCATGGGAACGAAAATCCTTCGGCGGGTGGTCAATTCGACCGCGAGGCCGAGTGCGCGTGGTTGTTGACCCGACAATCGGATCGAGATCACCACGTCGCGGACCCTCCCGATGGATTCACCATCGGGACCAAGGACGGCCAACCCGACTAATCTGGCCACGAACACCTTGCTCACCGACGACATGGGAGTAAGGGTAGTGCCATCGGTTCGGCCAACGCCGTCGGTGAGCGCGGAACAGCAGACTCGACTTCACAGGGAGGTCCCGAAATGACGAATCCCATGCGCCCGGGTCGGGAGACGCCGGGCCTGCCGACGCCGCCCAAGGGGTGGCCGATCGGCTCCTACAGCACCTACGCCGAGGCGCAGCGGGCGGTGGACTATCTGTCCGACGAGAACTTCTCCGTCGAGGACGTCACGATTGTGGGCGTCGACCTCATGCAGGTCGAACGTGTCATCGGACGCCTGACGTGGGGCAAGGTGATCGGCGGAGGTCTGGTCTCGGGGGCCTGGCTCGGCCTCTTCTTCGGCATCCTGGTCTCACTCGTCTTCACCGGTTCGCCCCTGGGGCCGATCCTGGTCGGTCTCGTCGGCGGCATGGTCTTCGGTGTGATCTCGGCGACGATTCCGTATGCTGCGACACGCGGCCAGCGCGACTTCGCGTCGACCATGCAGCTCGTCGCCGGCCGTTACGACGTCCTCTGCGATCCCAAAAGCGCAGAGAAAGCCCGCGACATGCTCGCGCGCCTGACGATGTGAGGTCTCGACCGTCGGCGGACACGGGGCGATCACAATCGGCGACGGAGTGGCACGCCCATGCCGAATGTGTTGCATGTCACGAATCGTGACGTATAGCGTTGCACCTCGGACGCTCACGGCGGAGCACCTCGGGTACTCCGCCGCGTACGACATCGAGGAGGCTGCGTGCGGAGCAGGGTCAGCAGGTATCGAACCACAAGTCGCGTAAGGCGAAAGGTCCTCGCGGCGGCGGTCGCCGCGGCCGCGGCGCTCCCCGTGCTGTCGGCGTGCGGCTCGGGATATGAAGCGGGCGTACTGAATTTCTATCCACCCGCCGACGGTGCCGACACCTTCGCCGCGATCGGCGACAAGTGTTCCGCCGAATCCAACGGTGAGTACAAGGTCGTCACGACGCCCCTGCCGAAGGGTGCCGACGATCAGCGGCTGCAGTTGGCGCGCCGCCTGGCCGGCAACGATTCCGGGCTCGACCTCATGGGCATGGACGTGGTGTGGACCGCTGAGTTCGCCGACGCGGGCTGGATGGTCCCGGTGCCCGACGCGATGGCCGCGGAGGTGTCCGCGCGGACCCTCGGCGGTCCGCTCGACACCGCGGTGTGGAAGACGGATGAGGATGAGCGCGAACGCCTCTACGCCATCCCGTTCTCCACCAACACCCAGTTGCTCTGGTACCGCAAGGATGTGCTGAAGGACAAGGTCGACCGCCGTCGTCCCGCCTCGACGTGGGACGGGATACTCGAGGATGCACTGGTCAGCGGCCGCAACGGCGGACCGACCTACATCATGGTGCAGGGCAGGCAATATGAGGGCCTGATGGTCTGGTTCAACTCGGTACTCGTCAGTGCCGGCGGCCAGGTCGTCGACCCCGAGAACCCCGACAAGGTCACGCTCAACGACACTCCGGAGCATCGCGCGGCCACGGTCCGCGCCCTCCGGACACTCAAGGCGGTGGCCACCGCACCGGGCGCCGACCCGTCGCTGACCAACTCCGACGAGGGTGCCGCCCGCCTGGGCATGGAGAGCGGTGAGGCGCTCTATGAGGTCAACTGGCCCTTCGTGTTCCCCGGCATGCGCGAGAACGCCGTCGCGGGATCCGTCCCGTTCCTGGACCTGACGAAGTACGCCGACCTGTACGCCGACAGCGAGAATCCGCCGTCCGACCGGGATGTGCTCCCGCTCAACCGGGAGATGCAGAAGGTCTTCGACTTCGCCCCGTACCCGGGCTTCGAGGGCCTGCCCACCAAGACGACCCTCGGTGGGATCAACATCGCCGTCGCCAGCACCTCCGAGCAGCCGGACCTGGCCTTCCGGGCGGCCGAGTGCATCACGAGCGAGGCGTCGCAGAAGGACTTCTCGCTCAACGCGGGTCCGCCCCCGGTGATCGAATCCATCTACGACGACGCAGATTTCCGCCTCGCCTATCCGATGGCGCGGGAGATCAAGCGTCAGCTCGAACCCGACCATGCTGCGATTCGTCCGAAGTCTCCTGACTACCAGGCGATCTCGACGCTGCTGCAGGCGAAGCTGAGTCCGGTCGGGGCGTGGGATCCGGAAACACTGGTGGACGAACTCGCCGAGGCCGTCCAGAAGGCAATCGACGGGGAAGGGTTGGTTCCGTGACCGATCACAACACACCCGGCGGGAACACTCCGGGCGGGCGCGCACCGAACGAGGACGACTCCGCCGACGAGTCCGCGTTCCGCCCCGGCCGCCATGCGCTGCCCGACGATGCGCCCGCCCAGACCGGCCCGATCCCCATCGTGGGGGACAGCCCGCCCGTGCACTCCGACGAGTTGTGGAAGGCGCCACCGGGAGGACGCCACGAGGTTCCACCCGGTTCGGCCCGGGTCGGTTCGGCGCCCGCGAACCCGGTCGGGTCGAATCCCGGATCCGTCGGCGTGGCACGGTCATCGGCAGCCGCCACCGCGGTGGCCGAACGACCCCGCGAAGAAGCCGCACCGAAGCCCCGCAAGCGCAGTGAGGGCAAGACGGCCGAGCGGCGGCTGGCCTTCTGGCTCATCGCGCCCGCCGCGCTGATGATGCTGCTGGTGACCGGATATCCGATCATCTACGCGGTCTGGCTCTCGCTGAACAAGATGAGCCTGTCCGCGCCCGGAGAGCGGGAGTTCGTGTGGTTCTCGAACTACGCGACGGTGCTGACCGACAACTACTGGTGGACGGCCTTCGGCGTCACGGTGGGTATCACGGTCGTGTCGGTGCTCATCGAGCTCGTCCTCGGCATGGCCATCGCACTGGTCATGCACCGCACCATCTTCGGACGCGGCACGATCCGCACCGTCGTCCTGATCCCGTACGGCATCGTGACCGTGGCCGCGGCGTTCTCGTGGTACTACGCGTGGACGCCCGGCACCGGCTATCTGGCGAACCTGCTGCCCGACGGCAGTGCGCCGCTCACCGAACAGTGGCCGTCGCTGGCGATCATCGTCCTCGCCGAGGTCTGGAAGACCACCCCGTTCATGGCGCTGCTGTTGCTGGCGGGCCTGGCGCTGGTGCCCGACGACCTGCTGAAGGCCGCCCAGGTCGACGGTGCCGGTGCGTGGACGCGACTGTGGCGCATCATCCTTCCGCTGATGAAGCCGGCCATCCTCGTCGCGCTGCTGTTCCGCACCCTCGACGCGTTCCGCGTGTTCGACAACATCTACGTTCTCACCAGCGGGTCCAACAACACCTACTCGGTGTCGATGCTGGGCTATGACAACCTGTTCGGCGCGTTCAACCTGGGCGTCGGATCGGCGATCTCGATCCTGATCTTCATCTGCGTGGCGATCATCGCGTTCGTGTTCATCAAGGGGTTCGGCACCGCCGCACCGGGTTCCGACGACGAGGGGAGGTAATCCGGTGAATTCGAGCGGAAAGTCCAAGGCGTGGTGGACGATCGCCAACATCCTGGTGATCCTGTACGCACTCATCCCGCTGCTGTGGATCATCAGCCTGTCGTTCAAGCCGGCGTCGAGCGTGACCGACGGGAAGTTCATCCCGGCCGAGTTCACCCTCGACAACTACAAGTCGATCTTCGAGACCAGTGCCTTCACCTCGGCGCTGATCAACTCGATCGGCGTCGGTCTGATCACCACGCTGATCGCGGTGATCCTGGGCACGATGGCCGCCTACGCCGTGGCGCGACTGGAGTTCCCCGGCAAGAAGGTCCTCATCGGGGCCGCGCTGCTGATCGCGATGTTCCCGCAGATCTCGCTGGTGACACCGCTGTTCAACATCGAGCGGCGTCTGGGTCTGTTCGACACCTGGCCGGGCCTGATCCTGCCGTACATCACCTTCGCGTTGCCGCTGGCGATCTACACACTGTCGGCCTTCTTCCGCGAGATCCCCTGGGAACTCGAGAAAGCGGCCAAGATGGACGGCGCCACCCCGTGGCAGGCCTTCCGCAAGGTGATCGCGCCGCTGGCCGCGCCGGGTGTGGTGACCGCGGCGATCCTGGTGTTCATCTTCGCCTGGAACGACCTGCTTCTCGCCCTGTCGCTGACCTCGACCGAACGGGCGATCACCGCACCGGTGGCCATCGCGAACTTCACCGGCAGCTCTCAGTTCGAGGAGCCGACCGGTTCGATCTCGGCCGCCGCGGTCGTCATCACCATCCCCATCATCATCTTCGTGCTGTTCTTCCAACGTCGAATCGTGGCCGGTCTGACTTCCGGCGCCGTGAAGGGATAACCCATGGCAGACATCGTTCTGGACAAGGTCACCAAGAAGTACCCGGACGGCTCCACCGCGGTCGACGGGGTCGACATCGAGATCGCCGACGGCGAGTTCGTGATCCTCGTCGGCCCGTCGGGCTGCGGAAAGTCGACGACGCTGAACATGATCGCGGGCCTCGAGGACATCACCTCGGGTGAGCTGCGGATCGGCGGGGAGCGCGTCAACGAGCGCGCACCCAAGGACCGCGACATCGCGATGGTGTTCCAGAGCTACGCGCTCTACCCGCACATGTCGGTGCGCGACAACATCGCCTTCCCGCTGACCCTGCAGAAACTGCCGAAGGATCAGATCGCCGCCAAGGTCGACGAGGCCGCGCGCATCCTCGATCTCGGTCAGTACCTCGACCGCAAGCCGGCCAACCTGTCCGGCGGCCAGCGCCAGCGCGTCGCGATGGGCCGCGCGATCGTGCGCTCGCCCAAGGCATTCCTCATGGACGAGCCGCTGTCGAACCTCGACGCCAAGCTGCGCGTGCAGATGCGGACGGAGATCGCCCAGCTGCAGCAGCGCCTGGGAACCACCACCGTGTACGTGACGCACGACCAGACCGAGGCCATGACCCTCGGCGATCGTGTGGTCGTCCTGCGCGGCGGGCACGTCCAGCAGATCGGTACGCCCCAGGAGCTCTACAACAACCCGACCAACGTGTTCGTCGCCGGGTTCATCGGTTCGCCGGCCATGAACTTCCTGTCCGGCCGCCTCGGCACGGACGGCATCGAGACCGCGATCGGCACGATCGCCCTCGACGATCACCGCGCCGTGGTGTCGCGTGCAGGTGACGTCGGAAGCAGCGGTGAGGTTCTCATCGGCATCCGCCCCGAGCACCTCGAGGACGCGTCACTGGTCGACGACACCACGCGTCGGCATGGTGCGACGTTCACCGCGAACATCGAAGTCCTGGAATCGATGGGCTCGGACATCTACGCCTACTTCGGCATCGGCGACGGATCGACCCGGGCGTCGAGCGACGCGCTCGCCGAGCTGTCCGCCGACTCCGGCGCCGACCTCGGGGGCAGTCAGCTCATCGCCCGCCTGTCGCCGGATTCGAAGGTCCGCCGTGGTTCGACCGCCGAGCTGTTCTACGACGCCTCGAAGGTGGCGGTGTTCGATCAGAGCTCGGGAGAGTCGCTGCGCCGCCACTGAACCCGGTCCTCGACTCGTTGCGCGACCACTACCGCCGTCTCTGGTGGGAGTGGTCGCGCAGTTCGTCGAACACCTTCTCGTCCCAGATGTGCCTGCGCACCAGCCGATAACGTTCGCAGGCCACCCACATGTACAGTTCGGCGTCGCTGGTCAGGTCGTCGCGGAGGCCGGCCCGGCGGGCCATGCGGACGACGGGCAGGAACTCCTCGCCGAACCAGCGCCGGGCGACCTCGGTGCGACTCAGGAACTCACCGATCTCCTGAGAGAGCCGAAAACCCCACGCCTCCACGCTCTCCGCGAGTTCGGCGTAGTCGAACGGGTCGGTCAGGGTGATGGCCTCGGCCTGCGCACCCTCGAGCGGCACCCGCGACAGGAACAGCCGCCGGTGATCCTTGAGGATCAGGTCCGACGGTGCGTTGATGCCCTCCGGTGAGATTCGTGTGTGGATCTCGGTCACATAGGCGTCGACGGTGGTCAGGTTGCGGGCGATGGCGATCGACACACGGTGATGGCCGTCGATGACGAAGTGCATCGAACCGACCCGGTAGAGCTGAACCGGCGGCACCGACTCGCCGCGGCGTTGCGCGGCGGCGATCCGCTGCCACCGTTCCCGCAGCCGCGACGAGGTGGGGCGGAAGTAGCGGTCGAAATCCTTGGTGCGGTCGACGCTTCCGACGATCGAGGACACCTCGACGACCTGGAGTCCGAGTACGGTCTTGCCCGTGGCCCCGAGCGCCGCGACGACCTCGTCGAACGGCAGGATGGTGTTGACGTCCGCCGGCTGACGCATGAACCACTGTGCGAGACGGGCACGTTCGGCCTGGCGGCGCAGCCGGGCGAAGTCGTTGCCGGCGTCGGCGTCGGGGAATCCGGTGTCACGCGCCATGTCTGCGTCTCACGATCTCGACGTTCCGGCTCGCCGGATCGATGTCGAACTGGCAGAAGCCCACGACGTTCATCGACGTCGTCGTCTCGCCGATCGGCAGATCGCGCGGCCTGTTGCCGTAGGGATGGACGTGCCCGTGCACCAGCAGCGTCGGGCGCAACGCATGCACGAGCGGGTGGAAACAGTCGAAACCCTGATGCGGGGTGTCGTCGCCGTCGCCGACCCCGCGCGCCGGGCTGTGGGTGAGCAGGATGTCGGTGCCGCCCCGACCCGGACCGACGGGCTTCGACAGAACGTTTCCGCAGCGCAGACGCATTGACCGGAGTCGTTGCTGGGTGTCGGTGTACTGGTTTGAGCCGCCGTTGTATCGCCGGCTTCCGCCGAGACCGCTGATCCGCAGTCCGGCGACCGTCACCGTCCGACCGTCGGCGTTGATCCCGCCGCGCGGACCGGGATCCACGGTGGGGAGACCCGCACGGGTCCACCCGGTGCGTCCGCGGTGGTAGCCGCGGAGTTCACGGTCGTGGTTGCCGGGGACGTAGACACAGGGTGCGTCGCACAGCGAGGCGAGGATCTCGAGATAGTCGAACGGGAGGTCGCCCGCGCCGAGGATGAGGTCGGGACGCCCCTCGATCCCGATGCCGAAGGTGAGAGAGTCCACCACCTCGTCGGCGACCGCCAGAACCCGGACCATTGCTCCAGGCTAGACGAGGGCTCAAATCGGTCACAGTCTTCTCGGTAGCCTGACGGACGTGACTGAAGCGGTGACCGAACTCGTCGGGCGACATCTCAGGGAACGGCTGGGCGCCGAACCACAACGAGCGTCGGTGACGTTCCTCGGTGTGGAGCCGATCGACGTCCTGCGGTTCGTGCTCGGCGACTCCGCCCCCGGTGAGCTGGTGTACGTCACGTCGGGGTGTGCACGCCACCCGATGACCGATCCGACCGACCTCCACGCCGACCCGGTGCGGGGGCCGCGGGCCGAACTGGTGGTACGCATGCGGGCGGGTTCGCCGCTCCCCGGTCTGCACAGGCGCTTGGCGACGCTGGCGGCCGCACCCGCCGTCGAGGGGCTGATCCTCGACGCCGACGCCCTCGTCGACCTGGGCGAACCGCTCTGGGACGGCGCGACCTGCACCGCGGTGTTGCTGTCCGACGACGAACTCGGCGAGGTCGAGTTGCCCGCCCCCATGGATCCCGTCCGTCTGTTGCGGGCGGTGCCGATCACGGCGAACGAGGCGGCCTGGGTGCGACTGAAGGGGGCTGACGCTTTGCGCGACGCCTGGCAGGAGGCCGGCATCGATGTCGCCGAACCGAATCGCGCCTCGGCCACACCCGGCTGAGGTTTCGTGCGGCTCGCCGGCGGGAACGATGCACTGGTGACGCTGACATCCGCATCGCCCGCATCGCCGCGAGCCACGGTCGCCGACTCCGCGGTCGGCGAGGTCTATCTGCCCCAGCAGGACACCGAACTGCTCATCGACCTGGTGCACTCCCTGGGTGTGGACGGCAAACGCGTCCTCGACCTGTGTACCGGCAGCGGTGCGATCGCCATCGCAGCCGCTCGTCGGGGCGCCGCCGAGGTCACCGCCGTCGACGCTTCCGCCGACGCGGTCGCGTATGCGCGTCGGTCCGCGAGATCGGCGGGGGTGTCCATCACCGTCGAACACGGCGACCTGACCCGCCACGTGGGGCACTACGATGTCGTGACCTGCAATCCCCCCTACGTCCCGACGCCACCGGTCTCCGACCCCCGGTATCACCCGGCCGGCCCCTCGCATGCCTGGGACGCGGGCCTCGACGGTCGGGCCGTGCTGGATCTGCTGTGCGCACATGTCCCGACGCTGGTTCGTCCCGGAGGGGCGTTCCTCCTGGTGCACTCCGAGTTCGCCGATGAGGAAGCGTCGCTGCGCACTCTGCGTGCCGGGGGATTGACCGCCGAGGTCGTCGCCGAGAGGTTCATCCCGTTCGGTCCGGTCATGACCGCCCGCGCCGAGTGGCTCGAGGAACGCGGACTGCTCGATCGAGGGTGTCGCGTCGAGCGGCTGGTCGGGATCGCGGCCGTCGCACCGTCATGACGGTCGGAGGAGATGTCACAGTGACCAGCAGCGGAGACGATGCGACGGACAAGCGCCGCACCGCGGTGCGGGTGGTACGTGGCGGACCGGTGCTCGTGGAGGGCCCGGTCGACATCGAACTCCCAGACGGTTGCCATGTGCAGTCGGACCGCTTCATGGTCGCCATCTGCGCGTGCGGTCGTAGCAAGAACTACCCGCTGTGCGACACCAGCCACCGCAAGCGCCGCCGGCGCTCGGCCGACTAGCTCCGACGCCGAACCCCTCAGATCCCGGGGAAGGCGCTCTCGCCGCGTTCCCACGCGCCCATGACATGCGCGTCGAGCGCATCCTCCACGAACAGGAAGGCGCGGATACCGAAGATCACATCGGCCTCGGCGCCGGGATCAGAACGGACCAGGTCGCCGACGACGTCGGTGCGCAGGATCTGCTCATGAACCGCGTCGGCCTCGACGTGTTCGCGGTAGAAGTGTCGGCACGCCTCGGGGGCATCGAGACGCTCGAGCCCGGCCAGGAGCCGCTGAGACCCGGGCGGTGAGGTGATCTCGGTGGCCGCGAGGTGGCCGACCGCGGCGCCGCGGTACCGGCGGTGCAGACCGAACAGCGACATGAGGTTCACCGGTGTCAGCGCGACGCCGGGGACGGTGTCGAGATAGCCGAGATAGTCGGCGGACAGATCGGCCGCACGGAGCAGGTCGGCGAAGAGTTCCTGATGGACCGCGTTGCCGCGACCGCCGCCGAACTCGTCGAATTCGACTGCCACGAAAGCGGCCTTGGCATGTCCGCGCAGGCGCGGGATCGCCCAGGCGTGCGGGTCGGCCTCTTTCAGGTGATACAGCGACCGCAACGCGAACAGTTGGCGATATTGCTCCCAGGTGCCGTTGTCGCGGAGGTGGTACGACGCGCCGTCGCCGTCGGGATTCTCGATGCAGAGTTCATCCATCTCGGCCTGCGCGGTCTCACCCTCGGCCGCGGCCGGGACATCGCGGTGGAGTGCGTCGAGGAATCGTCGTTCGAGTTCGGCGCGCAACGACAGCAGCGCCGGCTGCCACTCCCACGTGACATCGGCGTCGGCGAATCCGACGTAGTGCATCTCATAGCAGAGGTAGAGCGCGAGCTGCAGGTCGTCGCCGTAGGGGTCCGGGTCGTGCAGTGCTGCGGTGACGTCGACGGTCGGTGTCGTATCGGGATCGCTGCGCAGCAGGTCGATCACCGCCTGGGACAGGGGACCGCGTGCCTGTGGCAGCGTCGGGATGCGAAAGACCCCGACCGTGGTCGGATCCGCAGCGATCGCCTGAGCTGACACCAGCACTCCTCACTCCTCTGGTCCGCGACGCCGGGCGCGGACGCGGATCGTTCCCCGGGTATCCGGGGGCGGCCTGGCCCAAACCTGCCATGCCGGTGACCGTCATCCCAGAATAGGCCGCCGCTACCCGGATCTGACCGCGCTGAGCAGGGCGTCGTCGAGTGAAGCGCGCACCAGGGCGGCGGCGAGGACCTCGGGCCTGCCGCCGGCGAGGTCGGCGAGCCGCCCGGGGTCGCCGGGAAGACCGAGGTCCTTGGCGGCGTCGAGGGCCCGTCGGTCGAAACGCGGTGCGACCCAGCCCCACACGGACTGCACTTCGCGCAGGAAGATCTCGGCGCCGACCGGACCTATGCCGGTGAACTCCTGCAGCAGTTTCGCGGCCTTGTCCGGGTCGGAGTCGGCCTTCTCGGCGAGTTCGCGGAGATCGCCGTGATAGTCGTCGAGCACCTTCCGGCCGGCCTCCCCGAGCCGGGTGGCGGTGCTCTCGTCGTAGCGCTTGTAGTGTCCCCGGCCCAGGGCGTCGACGAGGCTCTGCCACGACGCCCGGGCCATCTTCTCCGGGGTCCGGTACCCGGACGAGAACAGTTCGCGAGCTGCGGCGACCGCGATCTCGGCGGAGATCCGCGTGCTCAGCAGGAGGGACAGGACGAGCAGCTCGAACAGTGGCGACGGGGTGTCCTTCAGCGTGATCCCCGCGTCGTCGGCGTAGGTGCGGCCGGCTCGCTCGAGCAGGGCCTGCACGGTGTCGTCGGTGTCGGTATCGCTCATGGTCTTGCGACTACCCGAGGTGGCGATCGGGCAATCACCTCATAGCCAGTGGCTGCGCCGGAAGACCACGAACAGCAAACCGCACACCGCCACCAACACGCCGAGGACAAGCGGATAACCCCACGGCTGATGCAGTTCGGGCATGTGGTCGAAGTTCATGCCGTAGATCCCGGCGACCATCGTCGGAACCGCGGCGATCGCAACCCAAGCGGAGATCTTGCGCATGTCGGTGGTCTGCTGGATGCCCACCTTCGCGGCGCCGGCCTGCAGCAGGGAGTTCAGCAGATCGTCGTATTCAAGCACCCGGTCGATGACGGTGGTGAGATGGTCGTCGACGTCGCGGAGGTGCCGGCGAACCTCCTTGGGCACCAGCGGGTTTCCGCCGGCGGTCAACATCCGCAATGGTTCGGACAGCGGGGTGACGGCGCGTCGGAGTTCGAGGACCTCGCGCCGCAGCAGATAGACCGGGTCGATGTCGAGCCAGCGATTCTGCCGGCTGAACACCGACTCCTCGATCGCCACGATGTCGACGTCCATGCGTTCGGTCACGGCGAGATAGCTATCGACGACCTTGTCGGCCACGGCGTGCAGCACGGCGGTCGGGCCGAGCGCGAGCCGTTCGGGGCGGCTCTCGAGATTCCGCCGCATCCCCGACAGTTCGGTGTGCTCGCCGTGCCGCACCGTGAGGACGAAGTCGGGTCCGGCGAAGACCATGATCTCGCCGGTCTCCACGACCTCGCTGGCCTTCGCCATCGACTCGTGTTCGACGTACTGCACGGTCCGCAGCACCAGGAACTGCGTGTCGTCGTAGACCTCGAGTTTCGGCCGCTGGTGCGCGTGCACGGCGTCCTCGACGACGAGCTCGTGCAGACCGAAGGTCGTGCCCACATCGGCCATCTGGGAGTCGTCGGGGGAATGCAACCCGACCCACACGAAGCCCTCACCCGATTCACGAACCTGAGCCAGTGCGTCGCGGTAACCGATGCGACCCGGCCGGCGGTGGCCGTCGACATAGACCGCGCAGTCGACGACCGCGCGTGCCGCGGGTACCGGGATCTTCCTCGGCGAGGCGTGTGCGTCCCGACGCGGCGGGAGGCCACGCGGACCGGATTTGGGGATCGTCGCCACGTCTGCCGATGGTACGCGCGGGGATTGCCTCGTTCCCGCCTATGGGATCTCGGCCGTGCCGCCGAGGGCGTCTGAACCGGGAGGCGCACAGCAGATACGGTGGCACCGTGCGTAAACGTCTCGTCCGCAAGCGTCTCGTGGTGGTCACCGGGCTGATCGTGGCACTGGCCGTCGTCCTCGCCGGGTGCGGGGACGAAGCCGCGTCGCCACCGCGGGGCATCGTGATCGGCTCGTCGGACGACGCGGCCATGCGGGTGATGGCCGAGGTGTACGCGGGTGCACTGCGCAACGCGGGTTCCGTCGTGTCCGCCGACCGGCTTCGCGGTGACGACGCGACGCTGCTCGACGAGATGGATCGCGCCGACCTGGACCTCTTCCCGGCCTTCACCGGGGACCTGCTGACGATGCTCGCCCCGTCGTCGACCGCGGTCGGCGCCGAGGACGTCTACGTGGAGCTGAACCGATCACTGCCGCAAGGTGTTTCGGTGGGCGACGAGACGCCGGTCTCCGGCGCACCGCAGATCTTCGTGTCGACGGCCCTCGCCGGCAGCGTGGGCGCCACCGGCCTCGACGACTGCGCACTGCTACCGGCCGGACTCCCGGTCGTCGCCACCTCCGACCCCGATCCGGCGACGCTCAACGCGTTCACCTCGGCCGGGTGCCGACTCGGACCCGTGGAAACGGTCGACACCACCGATCAGGTCCTGCGGCGCGCAGCCGACGGCAACGCGGTCGGTCTCCTCACGCCTCTCGACATCGCCGGGGAGGACGCCGAGGGCGCATCGTCCGACGTCCAGGCACTACGCAACTCGGAAGGCGGCGGCGACACCCCCGACAACGCGCCGGACGGGGGCGAGGCGAGTACCGAGCGCGAGCCCGCCGCCGAACAGACCGGACCGCGCGCCGAGGTGCTCGTGCCCGTGTTCCGGTCGGCCGCACTCAACCGCGATCAGGTCAAGACCATGAACAAGGTCGCCGGCGAGATCACCACCGCCGACCTCGCCACGATGTCGGGCGAGGTCGAGACCGGCAGCGATCCGCGGGACGTCGCGCTCGAGTGGCTGGCCGAACACGGCCTGTAGCTGCTCAGTCCGCCTTCGAGAGCGCCCAGCCGGTGACCTTCGCCGAGACCCACTGGTACTTCGATGCGACGATGCGCACCGCGAGATCGAGGATCTTCGCATCGGCTCCGACGAGGATGCGCGCCTTGTTCTTCCGCACGCCCTCGATGATCACGTCGGCGGCGTCCGCACTCGACATGCGCGCGAGGTAACGGTCGAAGAAGGCGGCGGTCGCCTTCTGGTCGTGGTCGCCGGAGACGGTGGCGTTGCGGGCGATCGCGGTCTTGATTCCGCCCGGGTGCACACAGCTCACCTGGACCGGGTGCTTGGCGATGATCATCTCCTGGCGCAGGGCCTCGGTGAAGCCGCGGACGGCGAACTTCGCCGAGTTGTACGCGGCCTGACCGGGTTCGGCGAGGAGGCCGAACAGCGACGAGGTGTTGACGATGTGGCCGTCGCCGGAGGCGATGAGGTACGGCAGGAACGCCTTGGTGCCGTTGACGACTCCCCAGTAGTCGACATCCATGACGCGCTCGATGTCCTTGAACTCGGTGCGTTCGATCTCGCCGTGATGTGCGATGCCGGCGTTGTTGAAGACCACGTTGACCACGCCGAAACGGTCCTTGACGGTGTCGGCGTAGGTCAGCACGGCCTCCCGCTCGGCGACGTTGAGCAGCTGCGAATGCACTTCTGCTCCGGCCGCTTTCACGAGACGCTCGGTTTCGGCCAGGCCGTCGGGCGTGACGTCGGAGATGGCGAGGCGTGCACCCTGCCGGGCGAGTTTGACCGCGATGTCGCGGCCCATGCCCGAACCGGCGCCGGTGATGACCACGACCTTGTCGCGAAAGTCCTTCATGAGTTGTCTCCTCGAGATGGTGTCGAAGTGGCGGGGGGTCGAACGCTCAGGCGTTGACGGCCGCCGGCTGGTCGGTCTTCGACTCGTCGCCGTGGTCCGGGGTGGAGGTCGCCGGGCGTCGTGCGCCGCGGGTGACATCGTATGCGGCGATGTCGAACCGGCGGGTCGTGTTGCGGAAGGCGAAGGTGAATCCGGGCCACAGCGTGGTGATGTTGCCGTTGGCGTCCTTGTACCAGGAGGCGCAGCCGCCGTTGACCCACACGCTGTTGCGCAGCTTGTGCTGGATGCCCGCGTTGAACTCCTGCTGTGCGGACAGCTTCACCTCGGTGCGGGTGATCCCCTGCGACCGAACGGTTTTGAGGTAGTCGACGAGGTAATTCAGCTGCGACTCGATCATGTACACCATCGAGGTGTGGCCGAGGCCGGTCGACGGCCCGACCATCAGCATCATGTTCGGGAAACCGTGGACGAACGAGCCCTTGTAGCCCTGCATGCCGATCTCGGCCCAGACGTCGGCCAGGCTGCGCTGGTCCTTGCCGACGATCTTGTCGAAGACGGGGGAGTCGGTGACGTGGAATCCGGTGGCGACGACGATGACGTCGACCTCGCGGGTCGTCCCGTCCTTGGCGACGACCCCGGTGGGGGTGATGCGCTCGATCCCGTCGGTGATGAGGTCGACGTTGGGGCGGGCGAGGGCGGGATACCAGTCGTTGGACCGCAGGATGCGCTTGCATCCCACCTGGAAGGTGGGGGTGGCCTTACGGCGCAGCTCGGCGTCGCGACCGATGCCCCGCGCGATGTTGGCGCGGCAGAGCAGTTCGACGGGCTTGAGCGCGGTGGGGGAGTAGGTCAGGCCGAAGGCGATGACCTCGTTGGCGGCATAGATCCCGCCGCGGACGGCCGACTGGTAGCCCGGGACGTTCTTGTACGCCCAGTGCTCGAGCTTGGTGTACGCGCGTTCGGTACGGGGGACGATCCACGGTGCGGTGCGCTGGTAGACGTCGAGGCGCGAGGTCACCTTGGCCAGCTCCGGGACCAGCTGGATGGCCGAGGCGCCGGTGCCGATGACCGCGACGCGCTGTCCGGTGAAGTCGTGGTCGTTGTCCCAGCGGGCCGAGTGGACGATCTTGCCCTCGAAGGATTCGATGCCCTCGATGTCGGGGAGGTTCGGCTCGCAGAGCGGTCCGACGCCGCCGATGAGGACGCGGGCGCGGACCTGTTCGGTGGTGCCGTCGCGCTCGGTGTCGATGATCCAGCGTCCCTCGTCCTCGTTCCACGCGGCGTTGGTGACCTCGGTGCCGAAGCGTGACCGGGCCGCGATGTCGTGACGAGCCGCGACATCGTTGATGTACGCATGGATCTCCGGCTGGTGCGAGTACGACCGCGACCAGGTCGGGTTCTTCGCGAACGAGTAGGAGTACAGCTGCGACGGCACGTCGCAAGCGGCGCCGGGGTAGGTGTTGTCGCGCCAGGTGCCGCCGAAGTCGCGGCCTCGATCGAGGAGCACGAAGTCGTCGAATCCGTGCTGCCTCATCCGGATGGCGGCACCCAGCCCCGAGAAGCCGGCCCCGATGATGGCGATCTCTACATCGTTCGTTGTCATGGTGCCACCATAGGGGTGATACTGAACACGTGTCAATAGTTATTGAACAAGCCTCAATAGGGGTAGTCTGACCGGGTGACCAGTAGAGGAACGGCTGCCACGCCGGTGATCGAGGACAAGCCGACCGCGTCCAAGCGCACCCGGATGAGTCCCGAGGCCCGTCGCGATCAGCTCCTCGAGTTCGGTCTGGAGATGGTCCGGGATCGACCCCTCGACGAGATCACCATCGACGCCATCGCCGACGCGGCCGGGGTGTCGCGGGCGCTGCTGTTCCACTATTTCGCGTCCAAGCAGGACTATCACGTCGCGATCGCCCAGGCGCAGGCCGACCGGATGCTGGCCTGCACCGAACCGGACGAATCCCTCGGCGACCCGATCGCCATCCTGACCGCATCCATGGCGGCCTTCGTGGACTTCGTCAGCGAGAACCGTTCGGCGTACACAGCTCTCATCCGCGGGGCGTCGAGCTCGGACCCCGCGATGCGCGACGTCTTCGACCGCACCCGGGAGGTCATGGTCGGCCGCGTTCTCGATCACGCGCCGGCTTTCGGTGTGGAGGTCACCCCGACGGTGGTGCTGAGCGTCCACGGCTGGGTCGCCTTCGTCGAGGAGACGACGATCCGCTGGCTGACCTCGCCCACGGTCACCCGTGAGCAGCTCCTCGGCCTGATCACCGCGGCGCTGCCGGCGCTCGCCGCTGCGGGCGAACAAGCCACCGGGGCCACCGGGTAGCAACGTGTCAGGCGGCCGGGCCGCCGGCCGGGTTGACGGTTCCCGTCGCGGGCCGCACATCGCGGTTGCGTAGGAGGAGGCCGACCGCGATCATCCCGACCCCGAGAACGAAGTGCAGCCAGTTGTCGGCGGTGTTCACCGGGACGAAGTTGGCGCCGCTGTCCTGGTCGATGACCAGACCGTAGACCCAGAGCACGAGGTAGATGGCACCGCCGGCAACCAGATAGAGGAACGCGGTGGCCACCGTGCGGGCCAGGAGTATCCCCGCCACGCCGAACAACAGGTGGACGATGTTGTGCAGGATCGACACCTGGAAGATGCCGAGCAGAGCGGCCTCGGAATGATGACCCGCGAACGTCAGCGTGTCGTAGTCCGTGGTGATACCCGGGATGAAGCCCAGGATTCCGACGAGCAGGAAGACCGCGCCGACGACGAGCGCCGCGGTCCGGATGGGTGAACGAGTGACCCGGGCATTCGTGGATGACATGAGAATCGACCTCCGAGGATTTCTGCGGATGCCGCGGCACGGTCTCGACCACGCTCTGATCTGTGTAGCCGGTAATAACCCTCACGATCGGTTCCAAACCTGCGGTTGTGCACACGCCCGGATACTGTCGGTCCCGGGATTGTTCACCGTTGTGAACGGTCGCCTGCCGACCCCCGATGTCGGGAGGTGGCCCATCCACGACGATGAGCTGCTGTGACGTTGCTGTCCACCACCTGACACGGTCGGGACGAAAGGTCTTGCTATATGCCAATGCCGGAGAACGCCGAGGTTCGACGCGGGGTGCCAGGATGAAAGTCGCCATAGTCATCATCGGGACCCGGGGTGACGCACAACCCGGACTGGTCCTGGCACATGCGCTCGTCGAACGAGGACACGACGTCCGCATCGGGTTGCCGCCGAATACGATCAACGACGTCATGCGGCAATCGCTCGACGTCCGGCCCCTCGGGGTCGATTCGCGCGCCCATATGGAGAAAGTGCGGCGCATCCGCCGGGAGACGGAAGGGAAACCCATCCGTCGCATGCGCGACCTCGGTGCCGCGCACGTCTTCGGCTGGGATCAGCTCGTCGATGACATGGCGACGGTGGTCGACGGTGCCGATGTGATCGTCACCGGGTACAACACCGAGGTCCAGGCGCTCGCCTACGCCGAAGCTGCCGGTGTCCCGCTGGTGTCGATCCACCACGCGCCCGTCCGACGAAACCGTCGGGTGGCTCCGTTCATCGGGCGCCTGCCGGCCCGCAACAGCGCCGCGGTCCTCGCCAACTGGTTGTTGTTCGATGCGGTCACCTCGCTGCTCGGCCGACGCCGGGAGAACCGACTGCGCGCCCAGCTGGGTCTGCCCAAGGTGTCGCGGCAGTTCGCCACACGGATGAAGGACATACCCGGGGTCGAACTACAGGCCTACGATCCGATGTTCGCGATCCGCGACGACCCGACGTGGGACGGCGACAGCCGGATCCGCCGGCGTCCGGCAGTCGGATTCATCGAGTTGCCGGCTGATCTCCGCCCATTCCTCGACCCCCAGCCCGACGAACCGGAGCCCGGCGACGACCTGATGACGTGGCTGGACGCAGGTGATGACCCGCTGTACGTCGGCTTCGGCAGCATGCCGATGCGAGGGGAGAAGGCCACCCTCGACGCCTTTCTCACGGTCGCTCGTCGTCTCGGGCGCCGGCTGCTGATCTGTGCGGGCTGGACCGACCTGAGCGCCGAGATACGCGCGGCAGCCGAGTCCGACGACGTGCGCATCGAAAGCCACGTCGATCACGCCACCGTGTTCCCACGGTGCGCGGTCGTCGTCCACCACGGCGGCGCAGGCACGACCGCGGTCGCGCTCCGGTCGGCCACGCCGTCGTTGATCTGCTGGTACATGGTCGACCAACCGTTCTGGGGAGAAGAGCTCGAACGGCTCGGCATCGGGGCCTCCATGCCGATGACGAGCGACGGCGTCCTCGACCCCGACCGCATCGAGGAGGCGATCACCTCGCTGCTCGACCCGGGGGTAGCCGAGCGGGCGCGACGGGTCAGCGAGAAACTCACCCGCGCCGGCGACACCGTGACGTACGCGGTCGACGAGATCGAACGCCGGGTCGGTGACGCGGCTGCGCGCGGTGCCGGTGGCGCGAGTGCGGGATCGTCGGTCACGCGACTCGAACGTCTCGCGACCGACGATGCGCTCTACTGGATCATGACGCCGGCACTGGGATGGTCAGTGGTGCTGCAGATCGTCTGGGTCCTCGACGACGAGATCTCACCGGAGGCGCTGACCGCCATGAACACCGCCCTCTCCCGGGGACCACTGCACCGGATTCTGAAGACGACCGATGTGTACGGAGCCCGGCCGCGATGGGAACGGGCACCGGACGCGCCGCCGCCGGCGATCGACGCCTTGCCGATCGCGGAGTCCGACATCGACACCTGGGCTGCCGACGAGATGGCCACGGTTCCACTCGATGTCGAGAACGGTCGATGCTGGCGGCTTCGTGCGGCGCGCACCGAGTCGGGCGGCACGGTGGTGTCCCTGTGCGCGCTCCACGTGGCCACCGACGGTCGGGGAATGCTCGCCGCGGCAGCCGAGGCGGCGGCTGCTTCCGGCGCTCCGCTCGACCCGGCGACGGGCGGTGTCACACCGCGCCCCGGCAACGTCCCGGATGCCGCCACCGCCGCCTCGCGCAGCCGCCGGCGACTCGCCGATGTGGCGGACGCCTGCGTGCAAGTCGGTGAAGTCGCGCGAGGTCTCGTACGAGCGGTCGTCGAACAGCGAAGGAGCGTCGACGTCGAACCGGATCCGCGGCCGGACCGGCCGCCGTTGTTCGAGCGATCACCCAACGCCCGGTTCACTTATGCGACCGCGACCGTCCCGACGGACGTGTGGGAGCGGGTCGCGGCCGAACACGGCGGGACGTCGAACACGATGTTCATCGCCGCGGTCAGCGGGCTGCTGAGGTCCAGCGGTTTCGCGCCCCGCGGAGTGCCGATCAAGGTGGGGGTGCCGGTCGACCAGCGTGAGGGCGACGATGAGCGACGCAACGCGATCGCCGGGGTCTCGGTGTATCTGGCCGATGAGCCGGTTGCAGGCGGAGACCTCGGCGGCATTCGCGGCGCCTGCAAGGCAGCTTTTGTGCGACTGTCCGAAGGCAGGCGCGCGCCGCACATCCACCTGAACCCGCTGATCTGGTTCCTGCCGACCTCTCTGCTGTTGAAGGTGGCCGGTGCCGGCGCAGCCGGCCGGACACCCGACGCGATGGTCTCCAACCTCGGCGATGTCCCGGCCGAGGCGATGGAGATCGGTGGCCGGCCTGTGCGTCGCATCGCACTCCGCGGGATGGCGCAGGGAGTCGACCCGACCACGGAACTGAGGTTCGGCGACGGTGTCCAGTCGTGGCTGCTCCGGAGCCCGGAGCAGGTCACCTTCTCCGTCCTCGGCTGCGACGAGTCCCACTTCCCGGACGACGGGACGCTGCGCGACCTGCTCGACCGCGAACTCGATTCCTGGGACATCCCGCACCATATCTGGTGAGTCTGAACGCAGCGCGGCCCCTGCCGGATGATTCCGGCAGGGGCCGCGCTGCGTTGTCGAGGATCTCGTCGGTCGTGGACCTACTCGCCGAACGCCTCGTCGAGGATCTCCTGCTGCTCGACCGCGTGCACCTTGCTCGAACCCGAGGACGGGGCCGACATCGGGCGACGCGACACGCGGCGCAGGCCACCGAGGACGTCCGGGAGGACCTCGGGCAGCCACAGGCCGAGGAACGGCCACGGACCCTGGTTGGCCGGCTCCTCCTGGACCCAGCGGAACTCGCTGGCGTTGCCGTACTGCTCCAGTGTGTTGCGCAGGCGCCGGTGCGGCACCGGGTAGAGCTGCTCGATACGCACGATCGCGATGTCGTCGCGATCCTCCTTGTCGCGGCGGGCGGCGAGCTCGTAGTAGAGCTTGCCGCTCACCAGCAGGACGCGCTTGACCTTGTTGCGGTCGGCGTCGCCCTTGGCGAACTTCGGATCGTCGATGACCGACCGGAACTTGTCGTCGGTGAAGTCCGACACCGGGCTGACGGCGGCCTTGTTGCGCAGCATCGACTTCGGGGTGAAGACGATGAGCGGACGGCTGATGCCGTCGAGCACGTGACGGCGCAGCAGATGGAAGTAACTCGCCGGGGTCGACGGCAGTGCCACCGTCATCGAGCCCTCGGCGCACAGCTGCAGGAAACGCTCGATGCGGCCGGAGGTGTGGTCGGGACCCTGACCCTCGTGACCGTGCGGCAGGAGCAGCACGACATCGGAGAGCTGACCCCACTTGGCCTCACCGGAGGAGATGAACTCGTCGATGATCGACTGGGCGCCGTTGACGAAGTCGCCGAACTGCGCCTCCCACAGCACGAGTGCGTCCGGGTTGCCCACGGAGTAGCCGTACTCGAAGCCGACGACCCCGAACTCCGACAGCGGCGAGTCGTAGACCATGAACCGGCCGCCGTTGTTCTCTTCGTCGGCGGGCTGCAGGTGGTTCAGCGGGGTGTACTCCGAACCGTTCTGACGGTCGATGAGCACCGAGTGACGCTGGGTGAACGTGCCGCGGCGCGAATCCTGACCGGACAGACGGACGGTGCGACCCTCCATCACCAGCGAACCGAAGGCGAGGAGTTCGGCGAACGCCCAGTCGATGTTGCCGTTACGGGCGGCCTCGGCGCGACGCTCCAGAACCGGCTTGACGCGCGGATGCGGATTGAATCCCTCCGGGACGTTGACGAAGGCGTCGCCGATCGTCTGCAGGACCTCCTTGTCGACCGCGGTCACCAGCTTGGTCGGCAGGGTCTGGTCGGACTGGATCGACGGCGAGGGCTCGGCGTGGTACTTCTCGAGCTCCTTGACCTCGTTGAAGACTCTCTCGAGCTGTCCCTGGTAGTCGCGCAGAGCGTCCTCGGCCTCCTTGGTCGAGATGTCACCACGACCGATCAGGGCCTCGGTGTAGCTCTTGCGGACGCCGCGCTTGGTGTCGATGACCTCGTACATCGCCGGCTGCGTCATCGAGGGGTCGTCGCCCTCGTTGTGGCCGCGGCGGCGGAAGCACACCAGGTCGATGACGACGTCCTTGTTGAACGCCTGGCGGTAGTCGACGGCGAGCTTGGCGACCCACACGGATGCCTCGGGGTCGTCGCCGTTCACGTGGAAGATCGGCGCACCGATCATCTTCGCGACGTCGGTGCAGTACTCGGTGGAACGCGAGTGCTCCGGTGCGGTGGTGAAACCGACCTGGTTGTTGACCACGATGTGTACGGTGCCGCCGGTCCGGTAACCGGGCAGCATCGCCATGTTCAGCGTCTCGGCGACCACACCCTGTCCGGCGAACGCCGCGTCACCGTGCAGCATGAGCGGCAGGATCGGGAAGCGGTCGTCCTCGTCGAGGAGATCCTGCTTGGCGCGCACCAGACCTTCGAGGACCGGGTCGACGGCCTCGAGATGGCTGGGGTTGGCGGTCAGCGACACGTTGATCTCGTTGTCGCCGAACATCTGGTAGTACTTGCCCTCGGCTCCGAGGTGGTACTTCACGTCACCCGAACCGTGGGCCTGCGACGGGTTCAGGTTGCCCTCGAACTCGCTGAAGATCTTCGAGTACGGCTTGCCGACGATGTTGGCGAGCACGTTCAGGCGGCCGCGGTGCGGCATGCCGATGACGACCTCGGTGAGGCTGTGCTCGGCGCTCTGGTCGATGACCGCGTCCATCATCGGGATGACCGACTCGGCACCCTCGAGCGAGAAGCGCTTCTGACCGACGTACTTGGTCTGCAGGAAGGTCTCGAAGGCCTCCGCCGCGTTCAGCTTGCTCAGGATGTACTTCTGCTCGCCGACCGGGGGCTTGACGTGCTTGACCTCCACACGTTCCTGCAGCCACTTCTGCTGTTCCGGTTCCAGGATGTGGGTGTACTCCACACCGACGTGCCGGCAATACGCGTCGCGCAGGATGGACAGCACATCGCGCAGCTTCATCTTCTCCTGGCCGTGGAAACCGCCGACCTTGAAGGAGCGGTCGAGATCCCAGAGGGTCAGGCCGTAGGTCGCGATGTCCAGATCCGGATGGCTGCTGCGCGCATCACTGTCCATCATCAGCGGATCGATGTCGGCCATCAGGTGACCGCGGCTGCGATAGGCCGCGATGAGTTCGAGCACGCGGGTGCTCTTGTCGACCAGACCGGCCGGGATGTCCCGACGCCAGCGGACCGGCTCGTAGGGCACATGGAACGCGGTGAAGATCTCGTCGTAGAACGCGTCGTCGATCAGCAGCTGGTGGATGGTGCGCAGGAAGTCGCCCGACTCCGCGCCCTGGATGATGCGGTGATCGTAGGTCGAGGTCAGCGTCATCAACTTGCCGACGCCGAGTTCGGCGATCTGCTCGTCGCTGGCACCCTGGAACTCGGCCGGGTACTCCATCGCACCGGCGCCGATGATCGCGCCCTGCCCCTTCATCAGGCGGGGCACGGAGTGCACGGTGCCGATGGTGCCGGGGTTGGTCAGCGAGATGGTGACGCCGGAGAAGTCGTCGGCGCCGAGCTTGCCGTCACGCGCGCGTCGGACGATGTCCTGGTATGCGGTGTAGAACTCGGCGAAACCCATCGTCTCGCACTCTTTGATCGCGGCGACGACGAGTGTGCGGTTGCCATCCTTGCCGACCAGATCGATGGCCAGACCGAGGTTGGTGTGCGCGGGGGTGACGACGTTGGGTTTGCCGTCGATCTCCGCGTAGTGCCGGTTCATGTTCGGGAAGGCCTTGATGGCCTGGACGATCGCGTAACCCAAGATGTGGGTGAAGCTGATCTTGCCGCCGCGGGTACGGGCGAGGTGGTTGTTGACGACGATGCGGTTGTCGATCATCGCCTTGGCGGGAACTGCGCGAACACTGGTGGCCGTCGGGATCTCCAACGACAGGGCCATGTTCTTCGCGATGGCGGCGGCGGGACCGCGCAGGACCTTGTTGGCGTCCGCGTTGTCCTTGGCGTCCGACGGGGCGGACTTGGCGGCGCCGGCCTTGGCAGCAGACTTCGGCTGGGAACGGGCGGAGCCGTCGCGGCTCGCGAGGCTGTGGCCGGATGCGGCCTTCGTCGCGGTCGACTCCTTGGCAGGGGAGGGCTTGCGAGCTGCGGCGGTCCGCGTCGGTGTCTGGTCGAGGGTGACCTGCTTACGCGGTGCGGTCTCGCCGGCGGGTGTCGCCGGGGCGCTGCCACGGCCGGAGCCGGAGGCGCTGCCGTTGGCGGACGGGGTGGAGGCCGGTTCGGTGGACACGGGGCCACCGTTGTCTCCGGGCTTGTAACTCTTCAAGAGCTCGTGCCAACTCGGGTCCACCGAGCTCGGGTCCTCTTTGAACTGCTGGTACATTTCCTCGACCAGCCAGGTGTTCTGTCCGAAGTCAGAAATCGAACTGCTGCTCACAGCGGTATCTCGCCTCAATTCCCTTAAGGTGCCGGGTTCTCTGCCACGCTGTCGTCCCTTGTGGAGACTATCGGTGAACCAAGTGCCGATGCTACGCGTCGTCGACTGCGTCACACCCACCGACCTGCTACTACAGAGTCAGATCGTCATCTCGGGTGATCCGGCGCGGATGGTTCGGTTGTCGGTGTGCGATGCGCCTCGTTGCGCGTCCTGTCCCGAGCCCGTGAGGTCGGCGCCCACCGCATTCGTCCTCACGGCGTGCACCGTCACGTCAGGCTTCGTCACCGCGGCCTCGTCGGGGTCGGCACCGGCTTCCCAGAAGCCGCGATACAGAGTGTCCAACGCCAGTAGTTCGTCATGTGTTCCGAGTTCGACGATCCGGCCGCCGTCGACCACCGCGATGAGGTCGGCACGGGCAGCGGTGGCCAGGCGGTGGGCGACGATCACCGAGGTCCGGCGCCGCGTCATCTCGCGGCCGGCCCTCAGGACCTGCGCCTCGGTCGCCTGGTCGAGCGTGGCGGTGGCCTCGTCGAGCAGGAGCAGATCGGGGTCGACGAGTTCGGCCCGGGCCAGCGCGATCAGCTGACGCTGGCCGGAGCTGAGACCCTGACCGCGTTCGCCGATGGGGTGATTCATGCGCCCGGGCAGAGCCGCGATCATCGGAAGAGCACCCACCGCGGCAGCGGCCTCGACGATCGTCGCCCGGTCGGCGTCCGGCCGCCCGTAGGCGATGTTGTCCGCGACGGTCCCGGTGAACAGGTGAGGTTCCTGCGGGACCAGACCCAGGCGGCGACGATATCCGGAGAGGACGAGGTCGCCGATGTCGGTGCCGTCCACGAGGACGCGTCCGGTCGTCGGGTCGTAGAAGCGGGCGAGCAGTTTGACGATCGTCGACTTGCCCGCGCCGGTCCGGCCGACGAGTGCGAGCGAGGTTCCGGCCGGGATGTGCAGGTCGACGTCGTGCAGCGCGTCGGACTCCGCACCCTGATAGCGGAAGCCGACCCGGTCGAACTCGACCTCGCCGTCGAAGCCGGTCGCCGGCGGTGCCGCGGCGTCCGGGTTGACCCGCAGCGAACTCGGGGTCCGCAGCAGGTCGCCGATCCGGCGCAGGCCGACCGCCGCCTGCTGGTAACCGTCGAAGACCTGCGAGAGCTGCTGGACGGGACCGAACAGCATCGTGAGATAGAGGACGAAGGCGACCAGGGTGCCCGCGGACAGCGACCCGCCCGCCACCTGGCCGGCGCCGACGCCGAGCGCGATCGCGGTGGCGATGTCCGACATCAGCATGATGAGCGGGAAGTACGACGCGATCGCTCGCTGCGACACCATCCGCGCCTCGACCCACGCCGCCGACCGCTGCGCGAATCGTTCCTGTGCACCCGCGGTGCGGAGGTAGCTCTGAGTGGTCTTGATCCCGGCGATGTTCTCCTGGAAGTCGGCGTTCACGGTGCTGATCAGTTCGCGGGACCGCGTGTAGGCGGCGCTCGCGACCCGGCGGAAGACGATCGTGGCGGCGACGAGGAGCGGGAAGACCGGAAGGACCAGCAGTGCGAGCGACGGGCCGGTGACCAGCAACGCGATCGTGACCCCGACCAGGGTCAGGAGTGCGACGATCGCCGAGGTGAGCCCGGTCTGCAGGAAAGTCGACAACGCGTCGATGTCGGTCGTCATCCGCGTCATGATGCGACCCGACAGTTCGCGTTCGTAATAGTCCAGCCCGAGCCGCTGGATGTGGGCGTAGCTGCGGATGCGCAGCCCGAACAGCACACGTTCGCCTGCGCGTGTGGAGGTCAGCGTCAACAACGACGCGGCGACCCACCCGACGCCGACGAGCACCACACCGCCGATCGCTGCCCACCACAGAGTGCGCTGGTCGTGGTCTCCGGCCGCGTCGATGACGGCGCGGGCGATGCTGGGGAACGCCAGGCCGACGAGGGTGTCGACGGCGATGGCCGCCAACGCGAAGGCGAGTAGCCATCGGACCGGTCTCAGCAGTCCGCGGAGCGTGAAGTGCGGGTTTTCGCGCCGGACGTCGGCGACGTCCACCTCGGGGTCCTCGAGGGCCGGCGGCAGTGCGTCGACCCTCGCCTGGAGCTCGGGCGTCGCGGGCATCGAACCCAGGGCGCCGGCGACACCCCCGCCGCGACGCCCGGCCCGTGGTCCGGCGCCGACCGCTGTGCCGGGCCGGGCAGGTGGCTGTCCGTCCGGGAGATCAGTTGTGGGCCAAAGGTTCTCGATATTGTCGTCAGGGACGTGGGGCGGGGTGGGTGCCGATGCGCCATCGAGGTCGCCCACGGCGTCGGTCATCAGCTCACGGAACCTCGCCGACCCGGCCTCGAGTTCGGCCAGTGTGCCGATCGCGGTGATCCGGCCGTCGTCGAGCACGGCCACCCGATCGGCGAGCACGAGCGTCGACCGCCGATGGGCCAGGACCAGCATGGTGCGGTTCTCATCGCGTAGGCGGCCGAGGATCCGGGCCTCGGTGGTCGCGTCGACCGCCGACGTCGCGTCGTCGAGCACCAGGACGCGCGGATCGGCGAAGAGGGCGCGCGCCAGTGCGACCCGCTGGCGCTGACCGCCCGAGAGGGTCAGGCCGCGCTCGCCGACGACGGTCTCATAGCCGTCGGGCAGTGCCTCGATGAACTCCGCCGCATCGGCCGCCGCGGCGGCTGCCGCGACCCGGTCGGCGAGAGTGTCGGGATCGACGGTGGCGGCGGGACCCATCGCGATGTTCGCGGTGATCGTGTCGGAGAACAGGAAGGGCTCGTCGAAGACGACGGCCACGGCGCCGTGCAGCGCGCCGGGCGCCAGCGAGTCCACCGGGTGCGGCCCGTCGGAGCCGATGAGGGAGATGGTGCCCGCATCGGGCCGCTCGAAGCGGCTGACCAGATCGGCGATGGTGGACTTCCCGGAGCCGGGCGGGCCTACGATCGCCACGCATTCACCCGGTTCGATCCGCAGGTCGATGCCGGTGAGCACGGCGGGCGGGTCATCCGCCTCATGGGTGTGATGGGCGAAGGAGACATCGTCCAGTTCGACACCCAGCGGCCCGTCGGGCAGCGTGCCGGTGGCGGTTTCGCCGGGGTCGCGCGGGTGATCGATGACGTCGTAGACGCGTTCGACCGCGGCGCGGGCCAGCTGGGCGTTGACGATGAGGTTGGTGAGGAGGCGGGCGATGCCCGTCATCGCGGTGACGTAGGTGGTGAAGGCGAGGAAGGTGCCGGCGGTGATCGCGTCCGTCATCGTCAGGTAGCCGCCGACGACGATCACCCCGACCATTCCCAGCTGCGGGATGGCGCCCAGGGTCGGGCCGAACCGGGCGTTGATCCGCGCCGCGCGCAGACGCCGGGCGAACAGCGTGCGGCAGCGCGTCACCAGTCCGTCGACGGCGCGGTCCTCCTGGCCGAAGCCCTTGACGACGCGTACGCCGGTGACCGTCTCTTCCACGTGCTGGGCGACGTCGGCCGCGGATTGCTGGGCGGACCACGTCGCGGCGAACAGCTTTCGGCGGGTACGGAAGACCTCGAGGGCGATGAGTGGCGCGATCACCAGCGCGACGGCGGTGAGCATCGGCGATAGATAGGCCATGATCCCGAGGGCCACGACCATCTGGACCGCGGCGCCCATCGACAGCGGAGCCATCGCGAGCAGTCCCTGGACCACCTGGATGTCGGAGATGGAACGGGAGACGATCTGCCCCGTCCGGATCTGGTGCTGACTGCGGCCGTCGAGATGGAGCAGGGTGTCGAGCAGGCGTCGGCGCAGGTTGTTCTGCACGTTGATCGCGAGTCTGCCCGCGAACACGCGCCGCCCGAAATGGCAGACGTAGCGCACGAGAGCCAGGACGACCAGCCCGGTGATGATGGTGGACAGGGCGAGATCGTCGTCGATCACGCCGGTGGCCCGGTCGACCGCCCCTTTGGCCAGCAGGGGCATCACGACGTCGACGGCCACCGCGATCATCGTGACGGTCAGTGTCACGACGACGATGCGACGGTAACGCCACGTCTCTCCGACCAGCTTCCGGATCCAGCCCGGTGAGGTGGTCGGGGTGCTCCCGGTGGCGGGAGGCGCGAAGGGTCCCGGGATCACCGCGAGCCGGGCGGCAACGGGCTCGTCTCGCCCACCACCTCGGCGTCGAGTACCCAGAAGACAGGCGCGGGACCGAACGCCTCACGCGCGTTGTGCACGATCTTGCGACCGAGTGCGCGGCTTCCCGCACCACCGATCACCGCACCGATGCCGGCCGGCATCAGCTTGCCGAAGATCAACGGTGCGCGCCGGATCGCGTACTTGCGCACGAGTTTGTTGACGAGGGTCTTGTTCAATCTGGTGATGGCGCCCGACGGTAGGGCCGCACCGCCGAGTCGGCGAAGGGGGCCGCCGCGCGTACCGACGACCCGGCCGAGCGCGAGCACGCCCTCCTCGCCGAGTGCGACCGCCAGGACCAGTGCCTTGCGTCGTTCGGTCTCGTGGACGCCGATGCCGTGAACCTCGGCGACGGACAGGGCGAGCAACGCCGAGGCCTCGAGGAAGAAGGCGGTGTCGCCGGTCATCGCGCCGAAGGCTGTCATGGTTCCGACACCGGGCACGGCCGCGGCCGCGCCGACGGCCCCACCCGAGCCGGTGACGGCGTTCAGGTAGCGCTTCTCGAGCCGCTCGATGATCTGCGCGGGGGAGTCGTCGGGGTACTTGCGGCGCAATGAGGCGACGTACTTCTTCACCGCGGGGCCTTGGAGCCGCTGCGCGCGGTCGAGGATTCCGCCGGTGACCTCGACGGCTTTGCCGGACTGCTTGCGAGTGGTGTCGGTCATGACTTCGGTACCCAATTCTCTTCGGGGACGACCTCGGCGGGTCGTGGGGGGCCAGGTGGTGTGCCGTCGCCGAAGGGGCGTCCGCCGAGTTCCTCACGATGGTGTGGGGTGAGCCATCCCCGCAGGTCGGGGCCCTTCGGCACGATCTGGGTGGGGTTCACGTCGGTGTGCACGACGTAGTAGTGCTGCTTGATCTGGGTGAAATCGGTGGTGTCGCCGAAGCCCGGGGTCTGGAACAGGTCACGCGCGTACGCCCACAGCACCGGCATCTCGCTGAGCTTGCTGCGATTGCACTTGAAGTGGCCGTGGTAGACGGGGTCGAAGCGGGCCAGGGTGGTGAACAGGCGGACGTCGGCCTCGGTGATGGTGTCGCCGACCAGGTATCGCTGCGTCGACAGCCGCTCGGAGAGCTCGTCGAGCTTGGTGAACAGGCGATCGTAGGCGGCGTCGTAGGACTCCTGACTGCCGGCGAACCCGCATCGGTAGACGCCGTTGTTGACCTCGGTGTAGACGCCTCGACTCACCTCGTCGATCTCGTCGCGCAGGTGCTCGGGGTAGAGCTCGGGTGCGCCGTCGCGGTGGAACGCCGTCCACTCCAGCGAGAAGTCGATGGTGATCTGGGGGAAATCGTTGGTCACGACCTCGCCGGTGGGGACGTCGACGATCGCGGGCACGGTGATCCCTTTGGGATAGCCGGGGAACCGTTTCTCGTAGGCGTCCTTGAGTCGCGGGATCTGCAGGACGGGGTCGAGGCCGCCCGGATCGAGATCGAAGGTCCACGAGTTCTTGTCGTGGGTGGGCCCGCAGAGTCCGAGAGAGATGGCGTCTTCGAGCCCGAGGAGCCGGCGGACGATCAGCGTCCGGTTGGCCCACGGGCAGGCACGCGCGGCGACGAGACGATAGCGACCTGCCTCGACGGGGTAGCCGTCGCGACCGTCGGCGGTGATGCGGGTTTCGATGTATTCGGTGTCCCGCACGAATTCCTGGCCGGACATCACATAACTGCCCTGTTCGCCGGAATCGCTTGTCCCGGTGTGGTCGCTGGCGGTGGAATCCTCGGGCGCACGAGTCATGCTCACCACAGTAGTGATGGCCGGTGACAGTTGGCAGGGTCCGGACATGTGCGTATATTCCGACTGGAATATTCGACGCCGATCACACGACCTCGGGTCGTCGACCAGGAGGTCGCGCATGGCGTGTTCCACCCCGCTCGGACCGGTGGCGATCCTGGTGCTCGGGCTGCTCCTCGAACGTCCGATGCACCCCTACGAGATGGTGCAGACGACTGTCGCGCGCCGCGAGGACCGGCTGGCGAAGTTCCGGGCCGGCACGCTGTACCACGCGGTGGACCGGCTCGCGACGAACGAACTGATCGAGGTCCACGAGATCCGCCGCGAGGGCAACCGTCCCGAGCGAACCGTGTACGCGATCACCGAACAGGGCCGGAGAGCACTCACCGAGAACCTCGAACGCATCCTCGAGACGAGACCCGAGGAGTACCCCGAGCTGTACCTCGCGCTGTCCGAGGCACACGGTCTGCCCCGGAACCGGGTCGTCGAACTCCTGGAACGGAGGGTCGCGACGATGCGGGCCGACCTCGCCGACGTCGAGGTCGCCGTTGCGGAGATCCGGTCCCGCGGCAAACCGGAGATGTTCTTCCTGGACGAGGGTTGCCGGATCGCGACACTCACCGCCCAGATCGCATGGCTCGACGACCTCGTCGACCGGCTCCGGACGCACCGCATCGCATGGCTCGACGACCCGGATTCGCCGTATCGGGTTCCCACCGGGCCGAATTCCTCCCCGGCTCCGAATCCCTGCACAGTGCCGGATTCCTCCCCCGACACCGAACGCCTGACACAGAAGGTCGAGTAGAGATGACCCGTTCCACCCCCGCCACCGGGGCCACCGGCTCCGAGGTGACGACGAGGCCCTGGGCTGCGCTGATGGCACTATGCGTGGGCTTCTTCATGATCCTCGTCGACATGACGATCGTGGCGGTCGCCCAGCCGCGTATCCAGGCCGATCTCGACACCGACGTCAACGGCGTCGTCTGGGTCACCAGTGCCTATCTCCTGACGTATGCGGTGCCGCTGCTCATCACCGGCCGTCTCGGGGACAAGTACGGCCCGAAGACGATGTATCAGCTCGGCCTGATCGTCTTCACCCTCGCGAGCGTGTGGTGCGGCCTGTCGTCGTCGATCGAAGAGCTCATCGCCGCACGCGGCCTGCAGGGCATCGGCGCCGCGCTCATCACCCCGCAGACGATGTCGCTGATCACGCGTATCTTCCCGCCGGAGAAACGCGGTGCGGCCATGGGCATCTGGGGCACGGTCGCCGGTGTGGCCACTCTGGTGGGCCCGCTGCTCGGCGGCATTCTCACCGACGCTCTCGGCTGGGAATGGATCTTCTTCATCAACCTGCCGGTCGGCATCGCAGGTCTTGTGCTCGCCGCGACCCTCGTTCCGAAGGTCGAGACAAAGGACCACCAGTTCGACTGGGTCGGCGTGGTCCTGTCGGCGATCGGTCTGTCCGCGCTCGTGTTCGGCATCCAGGAGGGCGAGAGCTTCGACTGGGCGGCGTGGATCTGGGCGCTGATCGTCGGCGGTCTGGTGTTCCTGGCGGTCTTCGTCTGGTGGCAGTCGCGCATCCGCACCGAGCCGCTGGTCCCGCTCTCGCTGTTCCGCGACCGCAATTTCTCGCTGGCCACCGTCGGTATCTCCTCGATGGGTTTCGCGGTGTCGGCCATGATGATCCCGCTGACCTTCTTCCTGCAGCTCGTGGGCGGTATGACACCCACCCGATCGGCGGTCGTGCTGGTCCCGATGGCGATCCTGACCGGTGTCCTCGCGCCGATCGTCGGGCGCATCGTCGACCGTGTGCACCCACGCGCCATCGTCTCCATCGCGTTGCTGCTCAACGCGATCGCGATCGGCTGGCTGGGCGTGGTCGTGCGCCCGGAGACGCCGGTCTGGATGATCATCCTGCCGCTGTGTCTGATGGGTATCGCGTCCGCCGGGATCTGGGCACCGCTGGCGGCCACCGCCACGCGCAATCTGCCGTGGCATCAGGCGGGTGCGGGTGCGGGTGTCTACAACACTCTGCGCGTGATCGGCTCGGTGCTGGGTTCGGCGATGATCGGGGCTCTTCTGCAGTCCCGCCTCGCGGCCGAGTTGCCCGGGATCGACGCCGCTGCGGCGCAGGACAGCACCGGCGCGAACCAGCTGCCGGAGTTCCTCCGTGAGGGCTTCGCCACCGCGATGGGACAGTCGCTCTACCTGCCGGCCGCCGCGTTGCTGGTCGGTGTCGTGGCGACCTTCTTCTTCGTACGGCCGGCGCATCAGATGCCCTCGCGCGCGCCCGCCGTCCCGGCGGATGCCGCGACGGGTAGTGCGACTCACACCGTCCCCGTGACCGGGGCCTGAGCGCGCGTCCCACGATCTGTCGGGGCCCGACCGTATGGTTTGTCATCATGCGGATCGTGCACACCTCCGACTGGCACCTGGGCCGGACGTTCCACGGTGTCGACCTGCTGGCGGACCAGCGTCGCGCGCTGAGCCACCTTGCCGCGCTGGTGGCCGCCGAATCGGCCGACGTCGTCATCGTCGCCGGTGACGTGTACGACCGCTCGGTGCCTTCGGCCGACGCGGTGCGGATCTACGACGACGGACTGGCCGAGATCGCCGCCGCCGGTGCCCAGATCGTCGTGACGCCGGGTAACCACGACTCGGCCACACGCCTCGGGGCGGGATCGTCGTTCGCCGCCGCCGGTGGTCTGCACCTGCGGACCTCCATCGACGCGATCGCCTGCCCGATCGTGCTGTCCGACGAGTACGGCGAGGTCGCGGTGTACGGCATCCCATACCTCGAACCCGACACCGCCCGACGCCACCTCGGCGTCGAGGAGGTGTGCGGCCACACCGCGGTCCTCGACGCCGCAATGAGCCGTATCCGGGCCGACCTGGCTACCCGACAGTCGCGATCGGTCGTCGTCGCCCATGCCTTCGTCAGCGGTGCGGCGGCCTCCGGATCGGAGCGTTCGATCAGTGTCGGCGGAGTGGAAACCGTTCCCGCCGAGACCTTCTCCGGTGTCGACTATGTCGCCCTCGGTCACCTGCACTCTCCGCAGCGCGTCACCGACACGGTGCGCTACAGCGGCTCGCTGCTGCCGTACTCGTTCGGGGAGCGCACGCACCGGAAAGCCGTGTGGGTCATCGACCTCGACGCCGACGGCGTCACCGAGATCCGCCGTAACGAACTACCCGTCGTGCGCGAATTGAGTTCACTGCGTGGAACTCTCGACGAGTTGCTGGCCGCCGAGGAGTACGCCACGGCCGAGGGCCACTACGTCGAGGCGACGCTGACCGATACGGTGCGTCCGCTCGACGCGATGCGCCGCCTGCGGGAGCGATTCCCGTTCGCGGTGCACGTGCAGTGGGATCGTCCGCACACCGGCTCCGGGGTCGACTATCGCTCGCGGGTCCGCGGCCGGAGCGATGCCGAGATCATCAACTCCTTCGTGGAGGACGTCCGCGACAGCCCGACCAAGGGGGAGCGGGTACTCATCGAACGCGCGCTGCGCGCTGTCGTCGGCGAACCCGAGGCGGACGCCGGCGCCGACGGCGAGTTGGCGCTGTTCGCCCTCGACGCATTCGTCGCCGAGACCGCATGAGCACGGAAACCGCATGAGACTGCACCGGATTCGGATTCGCGCCTTCGGCCCGTTCGCGGATGAGGTCACCGTCGACTTCGACGAGCTCGGTGCCGACGGCCTGTTCCTCCTGCACGGACAGACGGGCGCGGGCAAGACCACCGTCCTCGACGCGGTGGCGTTCGCGTTGTTCGGCCGGGTCCCCGGCGCACGCGACACCAATCGTCGCCTGCACTCGGATCATGCTGCGCCCGAGACGGTTCCGGAGGTCGAACTCGAGGCCACCATCGGATCGCGCCGGTTGCGTATCACGAGGTCGCCCGAACACGAACGCCCCAAGAAGCGCGGCGACGGAATGCGGAAGATCAATGCCTGCGCATCGCTGGTCTGGGTCGACGGTTCGGGTCCGGACCTGACGCGCATCCCCGAGATCGGGGAAGCGGTCGTCCGGCTGCTCGGCATGAGCGCCGAGCAGTTCTTCCAGGTGGTCCTGCTGCCCCAGGGCGACTTCGCGCGATTCCTGCGGGCACACTCCGACGAACGAGAAGAATTGCTGGAGCGGCTCTTCGACACCGAGCGCTTCGGCGACCTCGAGGAGTGGCTCCGCGATCGGGCCCGTGAGAGCGCGGCCACACTGGCCGAGCACGCCGGCACCCTCGACCGCATCGCCGGGCAGATCGTCGCGATCAGCGGCACCCAGGCGCCCGCGGAACCCGACTTCGACTGGGCCCAGGGGTGTCTCGACTCGGCCCGGCAGGCCGCGGAACAGGCACTGGCGGAATCGACCGCCGCACAGGCGGCGGTCGAGCAGGCGGAAGCCGCCCACGAGCACGGCCGGCGCGTCGACGAGTTGCGTCGTCGTGGGCTGCAGGCGCGTGAACGACTCGCCCGGCTCGCCGACGGAGAGACGACGCTGGCGACCGCCGAGCAGTCGCGTCGGCTCGCCCTGCGCGCCGCACCCATCGCGCCGCTCGCCGACGACCACGAGCGCTCCGACACCGAGGTCGCCGACGCGTCCGCCGCGGCCGATGGCGCACGCGCCGCCCTCGCCGAACTCGCCGAGGGCCGGGGCCTGTGCGAAACCGACTGTGACGATTCGGCGCTCGTCGCGGCCGTGGACCGCTGGACCGAGGAATCGGGCCGCTGGGAACCACTCGCGAAGCGCGTCGCGGAGCGTCCCCGGCTCGTCGCCGACCTCGACGGACTCGAGAAGACGATCGCGGCCGCGGAACAGCAGGCCGCGGAGACACGTACACGATTCGAGTCCGCGCCGGCACGCCGCGACGAGGCGGTCGCCGCGCTTCGGGCCGCCGACGAGTTGCGTGTCCAGGCGCCGAAGCTGCGTGCCGAACGCGACCACGCCCGCCGGGTCCTCCAGGCCTTCACCGATCGCGACGAGGTGCTCGCGCAGCTGGCCGACGCCGAGCAGGACCTCCTCGACGCGCGGGAGAAGCATTCTGCCGCAAGAGAACACCAGCTCGACATCCGCGAGCGACGCCTCACCGGGATGGCCGTCGAACTGGCCGGCGCCCTCGTGGACGGGGAGCCGTGTGTCGTCTGCGGCTCGGTGGGACATCCCGCGCCGGCTGCCGGCGACGCCGACGCCTCCGTGGGTGAGGCCGAGGAGAAGGAGGCTGCGGCCGCCGAGGAACGTGCGAGTGCGATCAAGGCCATCGCGCAGTCCGCCGTCGCCGCGCTGCGGGAACGGCAGGCCAATCTCGACGCCGTCATCGCCGGCGCCGATCGCGCCGCGACCGAGGCCGGTCATGCCCGACTGGTCGCCGACCTCGCGTCCGCAGAGCGAGCGGCCGCGCGCACGCCCGCTCTGCAGGACGCCGTCGAACGGATCGACGCCGAGATCGCCGACCGGCGCCGGACTCTGGCCGACCACGAGACCGCTCAAGCGGGGCGTCGTGAACGCCTGACGGCTCTGCACGAGAACCTGAAGGCCCTCGACGCCGAGGTCCAGGAGGCGACCGGCGGGCGGATGGGGATCGCCCAGCGCCGTCGCGAGCTCGCCGAACTCTGTCGCCGCACAAGGACTCTGCGGGAGGCCCGACGCGAACTCGACCGGGCCCGTGGCCGTCGCACCGAGATCGCCGAGCGGCTCGCCGTCGCCTGTGCGGACGCCGGATTCGTCGGCGCGGACGAGGTGCGGGCTGCCGCCGCGTCGCACACGCAGATCCGTCACTGGGAGAAGCTGCTCGAAGAGGCGGCGGCGATACGCGCCGGCACCGAGGAGACCCTCGCCGATCCCGACGTATGCGCAGCGCTGGAGGCACCGGAGGTCGACGTCGCCCGTCTCACCGCGGATCTGGTGACCGCACGGGCCCGTCGTGACGATGCCGCCCGCGTGAATGCGGTGGCGGCACAACGCCGTACCGACCTCGAAGAGTACGTGGCGGGATTCTGGGCGGCTCTCGATGCGCTGGCGCCGCTGAAGGCGCGGCATGACGAGTTGCAGGGTCTCGCCGAGCTCGTGAGCGGACGCGGACAGAACTCTCGTCGTATGTCGCTGCGGTCCTATGTGCTGGCCGCGCGGCTCGACGAGGTGCTGGTCGCGGCATCGGGCCGCCTGCGCGAGATGTCCTCAGGGCGATACGAATTCGTCCACTCCGACGCCGCCGGCGTACGTGGCCGGCGCGGCGGTCTGGGGATCGAGGTACGCGACGAGTACACCGGCGTGCTGCGCGCCACCACCACGCTGTCGGGTGGGGAGACCTTCTTCGCGTCGCTGGCCCTCGCGCTGGGCCTCGCCGACGTCGTGTCCGCCGAATCCGGGGGCCGGGTCCTCGACACGATCTTCATCGACGAGGGTTTCGGCACCCTCGACCCGGAGGCCCTCGACCTCGTCATGGGCGTCCTCGACGACCTCCGCTCCGGCGGCCGCGTCGTCGGCGTCGTCAGCCACGTCGACGAGTTGCGAGCCCGAATCCCGGCCCAGCTGCACGTCCTGCGGGGCGAACACGGCTCGACGCTACGGGTGCAGAGTCCACTCGGCGTGTCGTGAGCAGCCCGATTGTGATGTGCCGGTGACAGTGCGCTAGTCTGGGTTCCGCCCGTTGAGCCCCCGTAGCTCAGGGGATAGAGCGTCTGCCTCCGGAGCAGAAGGCCGCAGGTTCGAATCCTGCCGGGGGCACAGTTCACTTTCACCACACGATTCGACGCAGCGGATCACCGCCGTCGACGTACAGGGTTCCGCCGGGGTGCAACGCGGCGGTCACGGCCGCGATGGCCGCGTCGTACACCTCCGGATGACGACCGTCCAGAGCTCCGACGCGGAGTGCGAACGCCATGTGGAAGAGCGGCCGTCCGCCGAGCACGAAGTCCTCGATGGACGTGCACTCGAAATCCAGTCGATCGGGATCGAACCCGACCGCCGCCCGTCGGGCAGCGGCGATGGCGCGGGGAGAGCGATCGATGCCGAGCACGACACCGCTCGGGCCGACACGTCGCGCCACCTCACGACTCGCCGCGCCGGGGCCGCAACCGATTTCCAGGACGTGCAGACCGGGCCGTAGCGGCAGCGCATCGACGGCGTCGGACAGTCGCGCGGACATCATGGACCCGAGTATTCACGCCCGGCCGTGGTCGGTGCCCTACCGATCTTGCCCTGTCGAGGTATTCCGTCGAACCAGAATCGCCACCTCCGACACCGAATCGCCGACTGCGACCGGCGATCCCGGGCGGAAGTGGCGATCCTGCGGGTGTGCGGGAGGTGCGGCTCAGTTCATCGGCAGCGGCTGCGCGTTGCGCTCGGCCAGCATGGCCTCGATGATCCCGATCTCCTTGTCCTGGGTGCGTTCCATCGCCGACGCGAGGTCGCGGACGTAGGGCTGTGAGACGTTGGCCGGGTTCGCGGCGTACTCCATCATGTGGAGCCCGCCCTCGTGGTGGCGGAGCATCAGCTGCAGGAAGGTCGTGTCGACCTCCGGACCGCGCATCGCGCGGAACCGCTCCATCTCCGCCGACGTCGCCATGCCCGGCATCGCCGGTAGCTCGGCACCGGCGGCCGGGGTGGACCCGTGACCGCCTTGATCCATGTCGCCATGGTCCATGTCGCCGTGATCGTCACCGGACGTCTCCGTCGACGATCCGTGGCCCATCCAGCCCATCGCCTCGCCGGGGTTGGTGACGGGTTGTCCCCAGCGGGTCAGCCAGGACTGCATCTGCCCGATCTCGTTGCTCTGGGCGGTGAGGATGTCGAAGGCCATGCTCCGCACCTGGGGATCGGTGCCGTGCTCGAGTTCGATCGCGGCCATCTCGACGCCCTGCTCGTGGTGACGCGTCATGTCCTGGGCGAATCCGACCGCGGCCGAGTTCGCCGCGGGGGAGTCCTCGCCGGAGGAGTCGTCGGCCAGGCTCGCCTGGATCAGCAGCCCGAGGCCGACGCCCACGAGCAGCACCGCGACCGCGGCGAGCGCGAGGATGGCCGGACGTCGACGTGACGGGGTGCTGCCGGTGGTCGGCTCGGTGCCCTCAGGTGTCTCGTTCATGTTCGTTCCCCGTCCGATCAGCCTGCGGGCGTCGGGTTGGTGCCGCCGCCGTCCATGGGCACGGCGCCGGCGCCGGGTGCGCCCTCGTCGGCCGGCGGGGGATTCGACGGATCGAAGCCCGGGATGGCGGTGCAGGTGGCTTGCGTCTCCGGGTACGCCGCGGTCTGCGGGTTCTCCTGGTAGACGCCGGGCATCATGTTGCGGCGCAGGGCGGTGATGAACTGATCGAGCCGCGGGTCGCTCGCCGAGTCCAGCTTCAGCTGATGCCCCCAGCTCTGTACCGAGACCGGCTTGTCCTGCCCGGGGAAGGGCGACAGGAACAGGTACTGCTCACCGCGCACGAGCCGCTTGAGGTAGTCGACGTCCTCCGGCGAGGCCGTGTCGGGGTTGTAGGTGATCCAGACGGCGCCGTGCTCGAGCGCGTGGACGGCGTTCTCCGAGCGCAGCGGGTTCGGGTAGACGACGCCGGTACAGGTCGCCCAGATCTCGTCATGCGGCCCGCCGAAGGGCGGCGACTGGTCGTAGGCGACGCGCTGGGACGCGTTCACGTGCTTGCCGGCCTCGTAGTAGATCTTCGTCACACCTTGGATGCCGTCCGATGGATCCGGAGTCTGCGGCGAGGGGACGAACTCGGAGACCGACTCGACCGCGACGTCGTCCTTCTCGTTGGCGCGCTTCTCGTTGAACTTCGGCACGAGGTAGATCGCGAGCCCCGCGAGGAGACCGATGACCACGACGACCGCGCCGATCAGCATCCAGTCGACCTGCCGGCCGGTCGCCGTGGGTACGGACCCGGACTTCTTACGAGCCTTGGGGACGTTCGCCCCTGGTTTGCGCGCCATTGACTTCTTTCCTCGTACGACGGGGGTCGCCATGCGCGCGGGCGGTCGTACCCCCCGGCGCGCGCTCGGCGCACACGAGTCTACTGATGGATGGCACCGGCCCCGGGAGGGTGCGATTATCGATGAGCGGCCCTCGGCCAATAGGATGGTGTCCCGTGACTCCCGCCGACCTGGCCGCGCTGCTGCGCGCCGTGACCCTGACCGTGGTCCGTGACCGCGGACTGGACGAGAACCTGGTGCCCGACTTGATCGTCGTCGAGCGCCCCCGTCACGCTGACCACGGCGATTACTCCACCAACGTCGCCCTGCAGCTCGGGAAGCGACTCGGTGTGGCGCCCCGTGAGCTGGCCGGATGGCTCGCCGACGCCTTCGCCGACGCCGAGGGCATCGCCAAGACCGACGTCGCGGGTCCCGGCTTCGTCAACATCTGGCTCGGTGCAGCCGCCCAGAACACCGTCGTCGCGACCGTGATGGAGCGGGGCGAGAGCTACGGCCGCGGCAAGGAGCTGGCCGGCTCGATCATCAACCTGGAGTTCGTCTCGGCGAACCCGACCGGACCGATCCACCTGGGCGGCACCCGCTGGGCCGCCGTCGGTGACGCACTCGGTCGTGTCCTGGCGGCTCGGGGCGCCGACGTGACGCGCGAGTACTACTTCAACGACCACGGCGCCCAGATCGATCGCTTCGCGCGTTCGCTCGAGGCCGCGGCGCTGGGCGAACCGACCCCGGAGGACGGCTACGCCGGCGACTACATCGCCGACATCGCGGCCAAGGTCACCGAGAAGGTGCCCGACGTGCTGTCCAAGCCCGAGGCCGACCGGGTCGAGACCTTCCGCGCCGTCGGCGTGGACCTGATGTTCGACCACATCAAGCAGAGCCTGCACGACTTCGGCACGGACTTCGACGTCTACACGCACGAGGACAAGATGTTCGCAACGGGCCTCGTCGACGAGTGCATCGAGGAGCTCAAGGGCAACGGCAACCTGTACGAGAGCGACGGCGCCTGGTGGCTGAAGTCCACCGACTTCGGTGACGACAAGGACCGTGTCGTCATCAAGAGCGACGGCAACGCCGCCTACATCGCCGGCGACATCGCCTACTACCGCGACAAGCGCAATCGCGGCTTCAACCTGTGCATCTACATGCTCGGCGCCGACCACCACGGCTACATCAGCCGCCTCAAAGCAGCTGCGGCCGCGCTCGGCGACGACCCGGCCACCGTCGAGGTGCTCATCGGCCAGATGGTCAATCTCGTCAAGGACGGCAAGCCGGTGCGCATGTCCAAGCGCGCGGGCACGGTCATCACGCTCGACGACCTCGTCGACGCCGTCGGGGTCGACGGTGCGCGGTATTCGCTGATCCGCTCGTCGGTCGACGTCAACATCGACATCGACCTCGACCTGCTGACCAAGCAGTCCAACGACAACCCGGTGTACTACGTGCAGTACGCGCACGCCCGGATGTCGGCGCTGGCGCGCAACGCCGCCGACCTCGGCGTGGTGTCCGCGCTCGATCACCTCGACCTGCTCGACGACCCGGCCGAGGGTGAATTGATCCGCACCATCGGCGATTTCGACGAAGTGGTCGCCACCGCGGCCTCCCTGCGCGAACCGCACCGCGTGTGCCGCTACCTCGAGGTCCTCGCCGGCACCTACCACCGCTTCTACGCCAAGTGTCGCGTCCTGCCCCAGGGCGACGAAAAGGTGGCCGACATCCACCGCGCCCGGCTCGCCCTGTGTGAGGCCACCCGTCAGGTCCTGGCCAACGGTCTCGGGCTCGTCGGCGTCAGCGCTCCGGAGCAGATGTGAGCGCGCACCCGGCCGGACCCCGGCACGCCGAACTGCTGGCCGCGCCGCATCTCGCGCAGCGGCCGAACGATCCGGCCGTCCTCGCCGCCATCCCGCCCCAGGTGTGGCCTCGCAACGCCGCCCGCGACGACTCGGGTGAGCTGCGCATCGCCGGCGTGCCGGTGAGCGAGCTGGCCGCCGAGTTCGGGACGCCGGCGTTCATCGTCGACGAGGCGGACTTCCGGTCCCGGTGCCGCGACATGATGGCGGCGTTCGGCCCCTACGGCCGGGTGCACTACGCGTCGAAGGCCTTCCTGAGCAGCGAGGTGGCCCGCTGGGTCGCCGACGAGGGACTGTCGCTGGACGTGTGCACCGGCGGCGAGCTCGCCATCGCCCTGCGCGCTGGTTTCCCGGCCGAACGAATCGCGTTGCACGGCAACAACAAGAGCCCTGAGGAGCTGGCCGCTGCGGTCGACGCCGGTGTCGGCCACGTGGTGCTCGACTCGATGATCGAGATCGACCGGCTCGACGCCATCTCCGGTGAGCGGGGCGCCGTCACCGACGTGCTCGTCCGCGTCACCGTCGGTGTCGAGGCGCACACCCACGAGTTCATCTCGACCGCCCACGAGGACCAGAAGTTCGGCTTCTCCCTCGCCGGCGGCGTCGCCATGGAGGCGATCCGACGGGTCTTCACCGCCGACAACCTGCGCCTCGTCGGTCTGCACAGCCACATCGGCTCGCAGATCTTCGACATGGACGGCTTCGAGCTGGCCGCCCATCGCGTCCTCGGGCTGCTGCACGATGTCGTCGACGAGTTCGGCGTCGAGAAGACCTCGCAGATCTCGATCGTGGATCTCGGTGGGGGATTAGGTATCTCGTACCTCGAGGAAGAGCGTCCGCTGCCGGTGCAGAAGGTTGCGGAGACCCTTGCCGACATCGTCCGCCGCGAGTCCGCCGCCGTGGGCCTGCCGATGCCGGTCATCGCCGTCGAACCCGGCCGGGCGATCGCCGGGCCGGGCACCATCACGCTGTATCGGGTGGGCACGGTCAAGGATGTGGAGATCGGCGGCGGCGCGGTGCGCCGCTACATCTCCGTCGACGGCGGCATGAGCGACAACATCCGTACGGTGCTCTACGACGCCGAATACGACGTCCGCCTGGTCTCGCGGGTCTCCGACGCACGCGCGGTGGTCTGTCGCGTCGTCGGAAAGCACTGTGAGAGTGGCGATATCGTGATCAAGGATTGCTGGCTGCCGGAGGACCTGGGCCCCGGTGACCTCATCGCGGTCGCCGCCACCGGTGCCTACTGTTACTCGATGTCGAGCCGCTACAACATGACCATGCGGCCGCCGGTCGTGGCCGTGTCCGATGGGAAGGCCCGCCTGATGCTGCGGCGCGAGACCATCGAAGACTTCCTCAGCCTGGAGGTGGGCTCGTGACCGGATCCGTCCAGAACGCAAGCGACACAAGCGAGGTGAATGCCGTGCGACCCATCGGGGTGGCGGTACTCGGAATGGGCAACGTCGGTGCAGAGGTGGTGCGGATCATCACCGAGAACGCCGACGACCTGCGATCGCGCGTGGGCGCGCCCGTGGAGATCCGCGGCGTCGCGGTGCGAGATCTCAACCGGCCGCGCAAGATCGGGCAGGAGTTGCTGACCGACGATCCCGCGGCGCTCGTCGCGCGCGACGACGTCGACATCGTCGTCGAACTCATGGGTGGCATCGACCCGGCCCGCGAGCTGATCCGTTCCGCGCTCGAGAGCGGCAAGTCGGTCGTGACCGCCAACAAGGCGTTGCTCGCCGAGTACACCGGCGAGCTCGCGACCGCGGCCGCCGAGGCGAAGGTCGACCTGTACTTCGAGGCAGCGGTCGCCGGTGCCATCCCGGTCGTCCGCCCGCTCATGCAGTCGCTGGCCGGCGACACGGTGGAGCGCGTCGCCGGGATCGTCAACGGCACCACCAACTTCATCCTCTCGGCGATGGACGAGACCGGCGCCGACTACGCCGATGCGCTCGCCGAGGCGGGTCGTCTCGGATACGCCGAGGCCGATCCGACGGCCGACGTCGAGGGTTACGACGCGGCGGCCAAGGCCGCGATCCTCGCGTCGATCGCCTTCCACACCCGGGTCACCGCTGCCGACGTGCACCGTCAGGGCATCTCCTCGGTCACCGCGGCCGACCTGCTCGCCGCCAAGAAGTTCGACTGCACGATCAAGCTGCTCTCGATCTGCGAGCGCGTACGCGACGTCGATGGCTCGCAGCGGATCTCGGCGCGTGTGTACCCGGCGCTGATCCCGCTGACCCACCCGCTGGCCACCGTCAACGGGGCCTTCAACGCGGTCGTGGTCGAGGCGGAGAACGCCGGCCGGCTGATGTTCTACGGGCAGGGCGCCGGTGGTTCGCCCACCGCGTCGGCCGTGCTCGGTGACATGGTGATGGCGGCGCGCAACCGCGTCCACGGCGGTCGTGGCCCACTCGAATCGACCTACGCTTCGTTGCCGATCGCACCGATCGACGACGTGTTCACCCGCTACTACATCTCGATGCGCGTGTCCGACCGTCCGGGCGTGCTCGCCCAGGTCGCCGGTGAGTTCACGAAGCGGTCGGTCAGCATTGCCGCCGTGCGCCAGGAAGGCGCAGGCGACGACGCCCGCCTGATCGTGGTGACCCATCGGGCCCCCGACCGCGCGCAGTCGGATTGCGTTGCGGCGCTAAAAGACATGGACGCCGTCATCAAGGTGTCGAGTGTGTTGCGATTGGAAGGTACCGATGACTGAAGCGACTTCTGCGCCCGTGCACCGCGCGTGGCCCGGCCTGATCGAGGCATACCGTTCGCGGCTGCCCGTCGCCGACGACTGGAAGGTCGTCACCCTGCTCGAGGGTGGCACCCCGCTGATCAGCGCCCCGCACCTGTCGTCGCTGACCGGTTGTGAGGTCTACCTCAAGGTCGAGGGTCTCAACCCGACCGGTTCGTTCAAGGACCGCGGCATGACGATGGCCGTGAGCAACGCGGTCAACAACGGCAAGACCGCGGTGCTGTGCGCCTCGACGGGCAACACCTCCGCCTCGGCGGCAGCCTATGCGACCCGCGCCGGGATCACCTGCGCCGTCCTGATCCCGCAGGGCAAGATCGCGATGGGCAAGCTCGCGCAGGCGGTCATGCACGGCGCCAAGATCATCCAGGTGCAGGGCAACTTCGACGACTGCCTCGAGCTCGCGCGCAAGGCCACCGCGGAGTTCGACGAGATCGAGCTCGTGAACTCGGTCAACCCGGCCCGCATCGAGGGGCAGAAGACGGCCGCCTTCGAGATCGTCGACGTCCTCGGTCGCGCACCCGACGTACACGCGTTGCCGGTCGGCAACGCCGGCAACATCACGGCCTACTGGAAGGGCTACACCGAGTACCACGCCGACGGCGTGTCGTCCTCGCTGCCCCGCATGCTCGGTGTGCAGGCCGCCGGGGCGGCTCCGCTGGTGAACGGCGCTCCCGTCAAGGAGCCGGAGACCATCGCGACCGCGATCCGCATCGGGTCGCCCGCGAGCTGGAACCAGGCCGTCGCGGCCAAGGAGGAGTCGAACGGGCAGTTCCGCGCGGCCACCGACGAGAAGCTGCTCGAGGCCTACCGCCTGATCGCGGGCAAGGAAGGCGTCTTCGTGGAGCCGGCGTCCGCAGCGAGCGTGGCCGGGCTTCTCGCAGCAAGCGCCGACGGCTGGATCGAGGCCGGCTCGACCGTGGTGTGCACCGTGACCGGCAACGGTCTCAAGGACCCGGACACGGCTCTGGCCGGTATCCCCGAGGTCGAGGCGATCCCGGTCGATCCGGTGGCAGTGGCGAATGCCCTCGGTGTCGGCTGAGACCGCCGGAGTCGAGGAGATGACGCAGAACGGCGAGATGACCGATCCCGGGGTGGCGACGCGACAGCTACCCGTGGGTCTCTCGACGCGCGTCCGGGTGCCGGCGTCGAGTGCCAACCTCGGACCGGGATTCGACTGTCTGGGCATCGCTTTGGGCATCTACGACGAAGTGATCGTGGAAACCGTCGAGGCCGGGGTCGTTCTCGACGTCGAGGGGGAGGGCTCCGCCGACGTTCCCCGCGACGAGTCCCATCTCGTGGTGCGTGCCCTCAATCACGGTCTCGCGCACGCCGGAGTGTCCGCCCCGGGCCTGAAGTTGCGCTGCATCAACCAGATCCCGCATTCGCGGGGCCTCGGTTCCTCGGCCGCGGCCGCGGTCTCCGGCCTCGCCGCCGCGTCCGGCCTGATCTCTGCCGCAGGATTCGGCGTGGGCCTGTCCACCGACGAACTGGTTCAGTTGTCCAGTGAGTTCGAGGGACACCCCGACAACGCCGCCGCGAGCGTCCTCGGTTCGGCCATCGTCACCTGGACGGACACCGCCGACGAGGTGAACTCGTATCACGCCCACCGGCTGTCGGTGCATCCCGATGTGTGCGCGACCGTCTTCGTCCCCGACACCGAGTCGTCGACGTCATTCACCCGTGGACTTCTGCCGGACGCGGTGCCGCGCGCCGACGCGGTCTTCAACCTGAGCCGCGCCGCGCTCGCCGTCGTGGCCCTGGCCTCGGACCCGCGCAATCTCATGGCCGCCTCCGCGGACCGGTTGCACCAGCCCTATCGTGCGTCGGCGATGGTCCCGACCAGCGACCTCGTCGCCGAACTGCGTGCACGCGGCCACGCCGCGACGGTCTCCGGCGCCGGTCCCACGGTCCTGGTGCTGGGTACCGCGCCGATCCCGGCCGACATCCGGGTACTCGCCCAGGGACTCGGCTTCACCACCCACTCGGTGGCCATCGCCGGCGGCGTGGACATCAGCGCGGGCTGAGGTCGCAGCGCTCGTCACACGCCGAAGCGTTTCGTTCCGGGGACCGGGGGGAATACCTGACGGGCAACGCGCGTTGGGAACGAGGTGTTCAGCGGTGTCTCGCCGAGGACCACAGCCTCCGATTCGGAGCCTCATTTGGCGCTTTCGGCGTGTTGCCCCTATCATGCGAACGGGGTTAACATATTCTGGTCTAGCCGCGCGGGCTTGTCCTGCCGTGCTTCTCATCCATCACCGATCGGTGACACCGATCGTATCCGGCCGGGGTCGTGGGTCTCTGTCGACGGTGCCGAAGCGCGGGTGGCTCCCGAGCACGCTCGCAGCGGGACCGAACATCTCTCTGACCGTTCACCCCCACCGTCCAACGCGGACGGACTCCCTCGCGTACACAGCAGGGAAACGTAGACCTCACGCAGCTTCCGTCTGCGGGAGGAACGAAAGGACTTCCGTGACAGATACGGACCTGATCACCGCACCTGCCGAGCAGGAATCCGCGGGTTCGGCCGGCCCTGACTCGGGGCAACCGGCCAAGACACGCGCTCGCGCAGCCCGTACCGGCCTGTCCGGCATGGTGCTCAGCGAACTGCGGACCGTAGCCGGTGAACTCGGCATCAAGGGCACGTCCGGCATGCGCAAGGGCGACTTGATCGCCGCCATCAAGGAGCGCCAGTCCGGTGCCGCCGGCAAGAGTGCGGACGCCAAGGCCGAGGCCAAGAGCCCCGAAGTCAAGAACGTCGACGCCAAGGCGGCCGACGTCAAGGCAGCCGACGCCAAGGCGGAAACCAAGGCCACCGAGACCAGGCGCCGCAGCGCCAAGGCCTCGTCCGAGGACGGGCAGCTGTCGATCGTCGAGTCCGCCGGTGACGGCGATTCCGGTCGGGCACCCCGCTCCGCGGGCAAGAAGACCACGGCTCCGGAGGCGGGTGAGCAGAACGCCGACCAGCCCAAGGGCGGCGAGCAGAAGGCCGACGCCACGGGTGAATCAGCCAAGGTCGGCGACTCCGAAGGCAGTGAGCAGCGCAACCGCCGCAACCGGAACCAGAACCGGGACAACCAGAACCGGGACAACCAGAACCGCGAGGGCGGCCAGAGCCGCGAGAGTGGTCAGAACCGCGACAACCAGAACCGCGAGGGCGGCCAGAACCGCGAGGGCGGCCAGAACCGCGGCGGCGGTCCGAACCGCGACGATCGCGATGACGACGGCGAAGGCGGTGGTCGCCGCCGCGGACGTCGTTTCCGCGAGCGTCGTCGTGGGCGCGACCGCGACACCCAGAACGAGCCGCAGGTCTCCGAAGACGACGTGTTGCAGCCCGTCGCCGGCATCCTCGACGTGCTCGACAACTACGCGTTCGTCCGGACCTCGGGTTACCTCGCCGGCTCCAACGACGTCTATGTGTCGATGAATCTGGTGCGCAAGAACGGACTTCGACGCGGCGACGCCATCACCGGTGCGGTCAAGGTGCCGCGGGAGGGTGACCAGCAGAACCAGCGCCAGAAGTTCAACCCGCTGGTGCGCCTCGACACCGTCAACGGCGGTGACGTGGAGGCCGCGAAGAAGCGTCCGGAGTTCAACAAGCTGACCCCGCTGTACCCGAATCAGCGGCTGCGTCTGGAGACCACGCCGGATCGGCTGTCGACGCGTGTGATCGACCTGATCATGCCGATCGGCAAGGGACAGCGCGCACTGATCGTCTCGCCGCCGAAGGCCGGTAAGACGACGATCCTCCAGGACATCGCCAACGCGATCACGGTGAACAATCCGGAATGTCACCTCATGGTGGTCCTCGTCGACGAGCGTCCCGAAGAGGTCACCGACATGCAGCGCTCGGTCAAGGGTGAGGTCATCGCCTCGACCTTCGATCGTCCGCCGTCAGACCACACCTCGGTCGCCGAGCTCGCCATCGAGCGCGCCAAGCGTCTCGTCGAGAGCGGCAAAGACGTTGTGGTTCTTCTGGACTCGATCACCCGTTTGGGTCGCGCGTACAACAACGCGTCGCCGGCGTCGGGCCGAATCCTCTCCGGTGGTGTCGATTCGACCGCCCTGTATCCCCCGAAGCGGTTCCTCGGTGCGGCGCGCAACATCGAGAACGGCGGGTCGCTGACCATCATCGCCACCGCGATGGTCGAGACCGGTTCGACCGGTGACACGGTCATCTTCGAGGAGTTCAAGGGCACCGGCAATGCCGAGCTCAAGCTCGATCGCAAGATCTCCGAGCGTCGTGTGTTCCCCGCGGTCGACGTCAATCCGTCGGGTACCCGCAAGGACGAACTCCTGCTCTCGCCGGATGAGTTCGCGATCGTGCACAAGCTGCGTCGTCTGCTGTCCGGGCTCGATTCGCAGCAGGCGATCGACCTTCTGATCAGTCAGCTCAAGAAGACCAAGACGAACATCGAGTTCCTGATGTCGGTCCAGAAGACCGCGCCGGGAGCCGGCGGCAACGACGACTGACGACGCGCAGTCGGCGAACAGCAACCGACCGACGGGCCCCGTCTCGCATCACGCGGGACGGGGCCCGTCTGGTTTGTGTGTGCTTGCTCCCTGAGTAGCGAGCTTGCGAGCGTATCGAAGGGTCAGGAGGCCAGATCGCCGGTCAGGTGATCCCACGATTCCGACGCTGCGCGGGGAACGGCTCCCGTGTGCGTGACGACCAGGCAGCAGCGTGAGCGCCGGTCGTAGATCTCGACGGCCGCGGTCGGGCCGCAGGCGCCCTGCGACCAGGTGACCCAGCACTGCTCGACGTGGTTGAAGTTGACCATCACCCGAGACCTGCCGGACGCGAGCACCATCTGCCCGCGGTGTTCGCGAGCGCCGTCGAGCCGGTCCTGGCGCATCTGCATGCATCCCGGAGCCGCGGCCGCGACGGTGACCGTCATCCCGAGCAGGGCGGCGTGTTCGAGCGCGCCGATGACGCGGCGGGTGTCGACACGGATGCCACGTGCGCCATGTCCCTGCGTCAGCGACCGAAGCCGGGAGGTGCCGCCGTCGAGCAGAATCGAGTCGAAGAGCCCGATCTGGTCGTCGTGGCGGTCGGGCAGGGCGTCCGGGATGTACTCCGGGCCCACGAACGCCGGCGCGGCAGCGGGGTCCGGGCGGTGGCCGGCCGATACCGACGTGGCCAGGGACAATGACTCGAAGGCGAGGCGGTCGGAGTTCTCGGTCAGGTACGTCGCGTGCGCGGTGTTGCCGAGCAAGTCGAACAGTCGCAGCGTGGGCGGCACAAGCGCAGACGGGTCGGTCCGAAGGGTCGAGGACAACCGGGAGGGGTTGAGCCGCAAGGAGATCTGCTCGTCGCCGACGTGGAGCGGCCCGCCCGGCGACGTCGGGACCCCGTGCACCCCGATCGCGTTCATGATCACCGGTCCGGCGACCGTGACACCGACGACCTCGGCGAGCGAGGGGAGTCGGGCGGCGATGCCGTCGATGTCTGAACTGATCGAGGAGGCGCCGAAACCAGGTGTGCCGAGCAGGGTTTCGAGGTCGCTCGGTCGTGTCGGATCGGTGGGGTCGGGCACGGTGCGTCGATCTCGCGTCGGCTCAGTAGACGTCGCGAGCGTAGCGGCCCGCGGCGCGGAGCGCGTCGACGTAGTCACGAGCGCCGTCGGAGTCGACACCGCCGTGCTGGGCGACGATCTCGTGCAGGGCGGCGTCGACGTCGCCGGCCATCGTGGCGGCATCACCGCACACGTACACGTGGGCGCCCTTCTCGAGCCAGGCGAACAGATCCGCACCGTTCTCGCGCATCCGGTCCTGCACGTAGACCTTGTGGTCCTGGTCCCGGGAGAAGGCCAGGTCCAGGCGGTCCAGCAGGCCGTCGGTGACGAACCGATCGATCTCGTCGGCGTAGAGGTAGTCGGTGTCGCGGTGCTGGTCACCGAAGAAGAGCCAGTTCGATCCGGTCGAACCGGTGGCCGCACGGTGGTGGAGGAAGCCGCGGAACGGCGCGATGCCGGTCCCCGGGCCGATCATGATGGCCGGCGCCTCGTCGTCGGGGAGCCGGAAGGTCTTGTTGGGGGTGATGAAGACGTTCACCGTGTCGCCGGGTGCACAGCGGTCGGCGAGGTGCGTCGAGCAGACACCGCCGCGCTCGCGATCATCGGCGACGTAACGCACGGTCGCCATCGTGATGTGCACGGTTCCCGCATGGACCGTCGGGCTGGAGGAGATCGAGTACTCGCGGTGGGCGAGGGGGCTGAGCTCCTCGAGGAGTTCCTCGGGTGCGAACGTCAGGGTGGGATCGATGTTCAGCAGGTCGAGGACGTCGCGGCCGCGGAGCCACGTGTCGAGCGCCTGTGCGTCACCGGCCTCGATCAGACGGGTCAGCTGCTCATGGCCCGTACGTTCGGCCACCGCCTTGGCGAGATACTTCGACGGGCAGCCGATCTCGTAGCGCGTGGCGAGGGACTCACGCAGGCTGTAGGTGCCCTTGCGGTCGGCGATGATCTCGTCGCCGGCCGCGCCCAGGCGCTCGAGGAGGAGATCCACCAGGGCGGGGTCGTTGACCGGGGTGATGCCGATGCCGTCGCCCGGTTCGTAGGTGATCCCGCTGTCGCCCAGGGAGATCTCGAGGTGCCGCACCTCCTTGGCCGATCCCGGACCCGACAGCACGGTGTTGGTCAGGATCGTCGCGGGGTACGGGTTCCGGCGGTTCCACGGCGACCGGACCGGCTTGCGCCGTGCGGGCGCGGTCCGCGACGTCGACGACTCATCCGGGGTGGTGCGCAGTGGCGTGCCGGTACCGGCCGGAGCGGCGTCGTACATCGAGGATCCTTCGTGGTCGCAGACGGTGGGGCGCGGCGGGTTGGCCGTCGGCCACCGTACTATCTTCAGGGCACCCTTACGACCCCCTCGGGGTGTGATGTTCGCCCGGGAATCAATCCGGTGGCCATGCCGTTGACCAACCTGCGGCCGCCGCGTCCACGATTTCCGTCGTGAACCGCGCACATGGCATACTGAGCGGTCGAGTCCGGTTCCGGTTCACACCGTCGAGAGGCGACGGTGACCCGGCGACCACAGAAAGGGACGCACCAGACATGAAGCAGGGAATCCACCCCGAGTACGCGGCGACCACCGTCGTCTGCGGCTGCGGCAACACGTTCGAGACCCGCAGCACCGCTGCCAACGGTCGTATCAATGTCGAAGTCTGCTCGCAGTGCCACCCGTTCTACACGGGCAAGCAGAAGATCCTCGACACCGGCGGCCGTGTCGCCCGGTTCGAGAAGCGCTACGGCAAGCGCGCCAAGTAGACCACGCTGCGACGCCCGCCCGACGCCGAGTCGGGACGGGCGTCGTTTGTGTTTGGTCGTCATCGCCCGATTTCCAGGTCTCGTGCCGAAGCACTCTTCGGCGGTGAGTTCCGTCTCTACAAGTGAGGTTCGCAGTGAGTACGCAGAGTCCGTCGGCCATCGATGACATCCTGGCCGAGCACTCCGGTCTCGAGCGTCAGCTGTCCGACCCCTCGCTTCACGACGACCCGGCCGCCGCTCGCCGTGTCGGGAAGCGATTCGCCGAGCTCGCCCCGGTGATGGCGACCTACAACAAGCTCAAGGCGGCCCGCGAGGACCTCGAGGCGGCGCGTGAACTCGCCGCGGATGATGCGTCGTTCGCCGCCGAGCTCCCCGCCCTCGAGGCGACCGTCGAGGAGCTCGACGCGACGCTCACCGATCTCCTCGCCCCCCGGGATCCGCACGACAGCGACGACGTGGTGCTCGAGATCAAGTCCGGCGCCGGCGGCGAGGAATCGGCGCTGTTCGCCTCCGACCTCGCACGCATGTACCTCAAGTACTGCGAGCGGCACGGCTGGAAGGTGCAGATCCTCGGCGTCACCGAATCCGACCTGGGCGGCTACAAAGAGGCGACCCTGTCGATCAAGTCCAAGGAGACGGTCCGGGACGGCGTGTGGTCGCGCCTCAAGTTCGAGGGCGGCGTGCACCGCGTGCAGCGAGTGCCCGTGACCGAGTCCCAGGGACGTATCCACACCTCGGCGGCGGGGGTGCTCATCTATCCCGAGCCCGAAGAGGTGGCCGAGGTCGCGATCGACGAATCCGACCTGCGCATCGACGTCTACCGATCGTCGGGCAAGGGCGGTCAGGGCGTCAACACCACCGACTCGGCGGTGCGTATCACCCACCTGCCCACCGGTATCGTCGTGACCTGTCAGAACGAGCGGTCGCAGCTCCAGAACAAGGCCCGCGCGATGCAGGTCCTCGCCGCCCGTCTCCAGTCGGCGGCGGAGGAGGAGGCCGAGGCCGCGGCCGCCGAGGGTCGCGCCGCGCAGATCCGCACCGTCGACCGTTCCGAGCGCATCCGTACCTACAACTTTCCCGAGAACCGCATCACCGATCACCGCATCGGATACAAGGCGAACAATCTCGATGCCGTACTCGCCGGGGACATGGACAACCTGCTCGACGCGCTCGTCACCGCCGAGCGCCAGGCCCGCATGGAAGCCGAATAACCCCGATGTCGGACGCGCCGGTCCGGGTGGCCGACGAAATCCGCGGCGCCACCGCACAACTGGCGACCGCCGGGATCGACTCGGCGCGGCGGGACGCCGAATGGCTGATGGCGCACGTCCTCGCGTGTGACCCCGGGCGGCTGATCGTCATCGACACGATCGACGACGCGCACGTGCGCGAGTTCCGGGCGGCAATCGATCAGCGGGCGCATCGAATCCCGTTGCAGCACATCGTCGGTACCGCGGCCTTCGGTCCGATCGAGCTCGCCGTCGGGCCAGGTGTGTTCGTCCCGCGGCCGGAGACCGAGTTCCTGCTCGAATGGGCGGTGTCGGCCGCCGCGACAATGGCGGCTCCGCTGCGGATCGTCGACCTGTGCAGCGGCAGCGGTGCCCTGGCCATCGCCGTGGCGACAATGGTCGGGTCCGCGCGTGTGGCGGCCGTCGAGATATCTGATGACGCCCTGAAGTGGCTGCGGCGCAACGTGTCCGATGCGCCGGAGGCGGTCCGGGAGCGGATCGACGTGTTCGCCGCCGACGTCACCGACGCTGCGCAGATCGGCCGGGTCATACCGGCGGGGAGTGCCTCGGTCGTCGTGACCAATCCGCCCTACGTTCCGCGGCGGTCGGCGGTCGGTCCCGAGGTGGACCACGATCCGGAGCGGGCCGTCTTCGCCGGCGACGACGGCATGAGCGTGATCATCCCGATGGTGCCGGTCATCGCGACCATGCTCACCGCGGGTGGTGTCGTCGGGATCGAACACGACGACACGACCTCCGACGCCGTCGTCGACTGTCTGCGCGCCCATGGCGCATTCGACGAGGTGACCGCCCACACCGATCTGGCGGGGCGTCCTCGCTTCGTGACCGCGCGCCGGATCGGCTGAGGCGCGTCTCGCGGGGGAACCCGACCGTCGGCATGACAGGATGGTCGGGTGAGCATTGTTTTCGACTGCAACGATCCGCAGAGCCGTTCGGCGGGCATTCGCGCGGCCGTCGGAGCGGCGAAGGCGGGACGCCTGGTGGTGGTCCCCACCGACACCCTGTACGGAGTCGGTTGCGACGCCTTCGATGCCGACGCCGTCGGCTCGCTGCTCGCGGCCAAACACCGTGGCCGGGACATGCCCGTGCCGGTCCTCGTGGGTTCCTGGCATTCGATCGACGGACTCGTGCTGTCCGTCCCGCAGGCCGCCCGCGACCTGATCGAGGCGTTCTGGCCGGGCGGTCTGAGTCTGGTTGTCCGACAAGCTCCTTCGCTGGCCTGGGATCTCGGTGACACCGATGGCACAGTGATGCTGCGCATGCCGCTGCATCCGGTCGCGATCGAGCTGTTGCGCGAGGTCGGGCCGATGGCGGTCTCGAGCGCGAACGTGTCGGGCCGCCCGCCCGCCACCACCGTCGACGAGGCCCGTGAACAACTCGGCGACGAGATCTCGGTCTACCTCGACGGCGGACCCGCGCCGGTCGCACAGGCGTCGACGATCGTCGACGTCTCGGGTGCACAGCCGCGCATCCTGCGCGAAGGTGCCATCACGGCCGAGGCCGTGGCCGAGGTCCTCGACGTCGATCCCGCCTCGCTGCGTGGGTGAGATGCCGCCGGGCACCGGTTCGACGGGTGACCCGCGGGTCGACGCGCTGATCGACCGGGAGTCGACGCGCCGGCGCTCGTGGCTGCAGTTGCTCGCGAGCGAGACCGAGCCCACTCCGGGCGTACGTGCCGCGATGGCCTCGGCCTTCGATGCGAAGTACGCCGAGGGGCGGCCCGGCTCGCGCTATCACGGCGGATGCGAGGTCGCCGACGAACTCGAGGAACTCGCGATCGGCCGGGCGCGGGACCTCTTCGGGGCCGGTCACGTCGATGTCCAGCCGCTGTCTGGGAGTGCGGCGAATCTCGCCGTCTACGCCGCATTCGCCCAGCCCGGCGATCCGGTGCTCGCCCTGCGGCTCGAGCACGGCGGTCATCAGACCCACGGTTCGCGCGCCAACTTCTCCGGACGATGGTTCTCGCCCCTGCACTACGAGGTCCGCCGCGAGGACGAGTACATCGACTACGACCAGGTCAGGGAACTCGCCCTGGTGCACCGGCCGCGGATCCTCGTCGCGGGCGCCACGTCGTACTCGCGGTCCTTCGACTATCCGCTCCTGCGGGCGATCGCCGATGAAGCCGAGTGCATCCTGCTGGTCGACGCGGCGCATCTCGCCGGTCACGTGGCTGCCGGTCTCCTCCCGTCGCCGGTTCCGTACGCCGACGTCGTCACCTTCTCCACCAACAAGGTGTTCCGCGGACCGCGCGGCGGCGTCATCCTGGGCCGCGCCGAGCACTCCGACGCGCTGCTCAAGGCCGTTCACCCGTTCGTCCAGGGCGGTCCGTCCATGCACGCGATCGCTGCCAAGGCGGTCACCTTCCACGACGCGGGCACCGCGGACTTCGCGTCCTACGTGCGGGCGACCGCCGACAATGCGCGCAGGCTCGCCGACGCCCTGACGGAACGAGGGCTGCGCGTCGTCTCCGGGGGCACCGACATCCATCTCGCGGTGGTCGACGTGTCCGCGCTCGGCATCTCGGGGTCGGCGGCGCAGGATCGGCTCAACAGGTCCGGGATCGTGGTCGACAAAGCGGTCCTGCCGTTCGACGAACGTTCCGTCTCAGAGGGATCGGGCATCCGGATCGGGACCCCCGCGGCGACCTCCCGGGGCCTGACGGCGGACATGATCCCGGCCGTCGCCGACGCGATGCTGGCAGCGCTGTCGACCGAGGACCTCTCGACGCACGATCGGATCCACCGTGAGATCAGCGACCTCGCATGCGGGTAGCGTTGTCCGCGTGTCCGAGACGTCCCGAGCGACCTCCACAGACCGGGTGGTGAGCCGATGATCGAGGCCGCCCCGGTGGTGCTCGCGACCGCGACCGACGGGGGAGGGACCGGTGTCCCGCTGCGCGAGTTGCTGCTCGTCGGTCTCACCGCCGCCGCGATGACGTATCTGCTGACCTCGGCAGTGCGGGTGTTCGCGATCAAGGCCGGTGCGGTCGCCGTGCCCCGTGTGCGCGACGTCCATGTCATCCCGACCCCGCGACTCGGAGGCCTCGGCATGTTCGGCGGGGTGGTGGCCGGCATCGCGCTCGCCGCCAACCTGCCCGCACTCAATCGGGGCTTCGCCTACACCACGGACCTGACCGCGGTCATCACCGCGGGGACCGTGATCGTCCTCGTCGGTGTCGTCGACGACCGGTGGGGTCTGGATGCCCTGACGAAGTTCGTCGGACAGCTGACCGCCGCCGGGGTCCTGGTGCTCCTCGGCATCTCCTGGATCCAGGTGCCCGTGCCGTTCGCCGACATCGGGACCCTCGTGCTGGATCCACTGCAGGCAGGCCTGCTCACGGTGGCCGTCACGGTGGCGACGATCAACGCGATCAACTTCGTCGACGGCCTGGATGGTCTGGCTGCGGGGCTGGGACTCATCGCCGCGTCGGCGATCTGCATGTTCTCCCTCGGTCTGCTCCGCGACCAAGGTGGTGACGTCAGCTACTATCCGCCGGCGCTCATCGCCGTCGCCCTCGCCGGCGCCTGCCTCGGATTCCTGCCGCACAACTTCTCGCCCGCTCGCATCTTCATGGGCGACTCGGGTGCGATGCTGATCGGGCTGATGCTGGCCGCCGCGTCGACGAGCGCGTCGGGTCGCATCGCGGTGAACGCCTACGGACCGGCGGACATCTTCACCCTGCTGTCACCGCTGATCCTGGTGGCGGCCGTGGTTTTCATCCCGATGCTCGACATGCTCCTCGCGGTGATCCGCCGGACGCGGGCGGGCGTCGGTTTCTACACCCCCGACAAGATGCACCTGCACCACCGGCTGCTCGAGCTCGGACACTCCCAGCGGCGTGTCGCGCTGATCATCTATCTCTGGGTGGGCGTCCTGGCGTTCTCCGCCGCGGCGAGCACGCTGTTCCCGCTCTCGGTGGTCGCGCCGATGTTCGGGGCGGGTCTGGTGGTGGCGCTGCTGGTGACCATGGCGCCTCGTCTGCATCGCCGGTTCGCGGAGCTTCGCACCGCGACGAAAGCCTTCCGCTGACGTGCGCGTATGCTGCTGTGCGCGAGGCGCATCCAGCACTGACCGCCCCTTGGTAAGGGGACAGTAAAACTCGTGTACTATCTCGTGTAGTAGGTCGACGTCGGTCTGGCGGTGGACTTCGGAACCCCCGGAGGGCGAACGCCGTGACGCCGTCGTCGCTCCACCTCCCGGCGAGGTGCGCACCCCCTGGGCTGCGCGTCATCCGGTGTTGGTAGTGTCACAGAAAACCGCGAGCTTACGTTCGGCCATACCAGCTGATCGCACGCGCGTTGCCCTGTGCCTGCGGGTTACAGGATCCCCTAGTTGAGGAGAGGCGAATGAGCACCACCGTCCCCGACTCGACGTCGTACTATCCCGCTGCCCCGACCGGTCTCGTCCGGCCCGGGATCATCGCGGCGGTTGCGACCGTCGTGGTGGGTGTGCTCGCCGTCGTTCTGGGCCACCCCTGGTTCGCCGTGTTCTTCCTCGCCGGTGTCGTGCTGGTGTTCGTCAACACCAAGCTGGTCATCCGCGCGGTCGACAACGTGGCGACCGCAGAGAACCCCCGTAAGAAACTGCTCGCTCTCAATTCGGCATACCGCCTCGGGGCTATCACGCTCCTCGCATTGGTGGCGGCCTTCCTGGTCCGGCCCGACGGGCTGGGCGCGATGTTCGGACTCGCCATCGGCCAGGTCATCCTGGTGCTGAACACGGTGATTCCGGTGATGAAAGGACTTCGTAAGCAGCTATGACCGTCTTGTCTTACCTGGCCGAGTCGGCAGAGGAGTCGTCAGAGTCGGCGATCGAGGTCGGCCACCACATCGAGGTCGAGTGGTTCGGGATGACCGTCAACCTCGACACGGTCATCGGCAGTGCCGTTGCGGCGGTCATCGTCATCGCCCTCGCTTTCTTCGTGCGCTTCAAGATGACCTCGAACAAGCCGAACTCTGTTCAGCTGTACTTCGAGGTCATCACCGTCCAGATGCGCAACCAGATCGAGAGCGCGATCGGCATGAAGATCGCGGGCTTCGTCCTGCCGCTGGCCGTCACGCTGTTCACCTACATCCTGGTCGCCAACTGGCTGTCGATCATCCCCTCGCAGTACGGGACCGAGCACGGCACCAGTGAATGGCTCAAGCCGCCGGCCAGCGATGCGAACTTCGTCTACGCGCTCGCACTCTTCGTCTTCGTCTGGTACCACGCGGCAGGCGTCAAGCGACGCGGTCTCATCGGTCACCCGGTGAAGCTGGTGAAGGGACACTCGGTCGCCATCGCCCCGGTGAACATCATCGAGGAGATCGCCAAGCCCGTCTCGCTCTCCCTCCGTCTTTTCGGCAACATGTTCGCCGGCGGCATCATGGTTGCGCTCATCGCGCTGATGCCCGCCTACATCATGTGGGCGCCGAATGCACTCTGGAAGTCCTTCGACCTGTTCGTCGGTCTGATCCAGGCGTTCATCTTCTCGCTGCTGACGGTCCTGTACTTCAGTCAGGCCATGGAGCTGGACGAAGACCACCACTAGTACGAACCCGGCCGGTGTCTGCCGCGCCGGGAGCAAAGACCTGACACGTGCAGTGTCAGTTTCACCCGAAAGGAAAGTTCTCAATGGATCCCAATCTGATTGGTCTGGGTGCGTTGATCGGTGGCGGCCTCATCATGGGTGGCGGCGCGATCGGTGCCGGTATCGGTGACGGCCTCGCCGGCGCTCAGTTGATCGCGGGCATCGCACGTCAGCCCGAGGCACAGGGCCGCCTGTTCACCCCGTTCTTCATCACTGTGGGTCTGGTCGAGGCTGCGTACTTCATCAACCTGGCGTTCATGGCGCTCTTCGTCTTCGCCACCCCGATCACCGGCCAGTCTTAATCCCGGTCGCTGACCGGGTCCCAAGGATCAAGGGAACATCCGCACAATGAATCTCGCCGCAGGAAACTTCCTCATCCCCAATGGCACGTTCTTCGTGTGCCTGGCCATCTTCGTCATCGTCTTCCTCGTGATCCGGACGATGGTCGTGCCGCCGATCCTCAAGGTGCTCGAGGACCGTGAGGCCCTGGTCGCGAAGACCGCCGAGGACAACCGGGCCGCTGCGGCGAGCTACGAGGATGCCGACACCGGATACCGGGCCGCTCTCAAAGAGGCCCGGGCGGACGCCACCGGTATTCGGGATCAGGCACGTGCCGAGGGCAACGAGCAGTTGTCCGAAGCAAAGAAGCGTGCCACGGCAGAAGCCGACGCTGCGATCGCCAAGACCGCCGAGCAGTTGAAGGCGGAAGGCGAGCGGGCCGCGGAGACCGCTCGTCGCGACGTCGACTCGTTGTCGGCCGTGCTCGCGAGCCGTGTGCTCGGTACCGATGTGTCGCCGTCCTCGGAGTCGGCGGCGTACGAGTCGACAGGAACGGTGAAGTAAGTGGACGTCGTCATTGGAAACCTGATCGGGCTCGCGATCATCGTCTTCCTCTTCTGGAAGTTCGTGCGACCCGTGCTCTCGAAGGCGGTGACCGCGCAGAAGGAAGCCATCGCTGAGCAGGTCACCGAGAGCGAGGCAGCCAAGGCCCGGGTCGCCGATGCACAGGCCGCTCATGAGCGAGCGCTGGCAGAGGCCAAGGCCGAGGCCGAGGAGCTGCACAAGGGCGCGGTCCGGGACGCCGAGAACATCAAGCAGGATCTCGTCGCCCAGATCGATTCCGAGGTGAAGCGGATCACCGAGCACGGTCGTTCGCAGACCGAGCTCAACCGGGCTTCGCTGGTTCGGTCGCTGCGCAACGATCTCGGTCTGACCGCGATCGACGGGGCGTCCAAGCTCGTCCGGTCCCACCTCGCGGACTCGAAGGCACAGTCGGAGAGCATCGACCGGGTCATCGAGGAACTGGAGTCCATGTCGGCCGGCGGGCCCTCGGACCTGGTCACCCGCAGCGTGGACCTGATCGGCCTGCACTCGATGCGCGCCACGAGCCGCGAGGCGGCTCTCGCCGTCTCGTCGGCGTTCGACTCCTCGGCGTCGTCGCTCGACAGCGACGCCCTGGTGAAGGCCAGCGACGAGCTGACCGAGGTCATCCGCCTGCTCGACACCAACCCGGTGCTGCGCAAGCGACTCACCGAGGACGAGGACAACACCACCGGTCAGGTCAAGCTGGTCGAGAACCTCTTCGGCGGCAAGGTCTCGCCGATCGTGGTCGAGGTCCTGAGCGCCGCGGTGAAGCAGCGCTGGTCCTCGTCGGCCGACTTCTCCGCCGCTCTGCGTCGTCAGAACGCACTGATCGTGCTGGCCGCCTCCGAGCGTGATGGCGTCATCGAGCAGACCGAGAACGAACTGTTCTCCGTTGCTCGCCTGATCGACCAGAACCCGCAGTTGGCCTCGCTGCTCTCCGACCACAGCCATGATGGTGGAAAGCGCGCGGAGCTGCTGCGCTCGCTGGTGGGGGAGAAGGTCGGGAAACTGTCCTGGATCCTGCTGGCCCACTCCGTCGAACTGCTACAGGGCCAGCCGGCCGATGTGGCTTTCGATCAGCTCGCCGAGCTGGCGGCGGCACGCCGTGGCGAGTCCGTGGCCCACGTGGTCTCGGCAGCCCCGGTGTCGGAGTCCCAGACCACGCGTCTGGCCTCCGTGCTCGGCACCATCTACGGACGCACCATCTCGGTGCAGACCGAGATCGATCCCGACATCCTCGGCGGCCTCCGGATCGCCGTCGGCGACGAGGTGATCGAGGCCGATGTGGCCACACGCCTGGCGAAGGCGGCCGAGAGCCTGCCCAGCTAGACCCTGACCGACCACATCCAGCGAATACCCCCCAAACACCAGCCGGACTGAGCAAGAAAGACGAGTACCAATGGCGGAGTTGACGATCTCACCAGACGAGATTAAGGGAGCGATCGAGCAGTATGTCTCATCGTTCGATGCCGATGCCTCCCGCGAGGAGGTGGGCATCGTCACCGACACATCGGACGGTATCGCCCACGTCAGCGGACTGCCCGGCGCGATGGCCAACGAGCTGCTGCAGTTCGAGGGCGGCGTGCTCGGCGTGGCCCTGAACCTCGACGAGGACGAGATCGGCGCCGTCATCCTCGGTGACTACGAGTCGCTGGAAGAGGGCCAGCAGGTCAGCCGTACCGGCGACGTGCTCTCGGTCCCCGTCGGCGACAAGTTCCTGGGCCGCGTCGTCGACCCGCTGGGTGCGCCGATCGACGGCCTCGGTGACATCGAGGCCGAGGAGCAGCGCGTCCTCGAGCTCCAGGCCGCCTCGGTGCTCGAGCGCCAGCCGGTCGAGGAGTCCCTCGCCACCGGTATCAAGGCCATCGACGCGATGACCGCCATCGGCCGCGGACAGCGCCAGCTGGTCATCGGCGACCGCAAGACCGGTAAGACCGCGGTCTGCATCGACGCCATCCTGAACCAGAAGGCCAACTGGGAGACCGGCGACCCGAGCAAGCAGGTTCGCTGCATCTACGTCGCGATCGGTCAGAAGGGCTCGACCATCGCCGGTGTCAAGACCGCTCTCGAAGAGGCCGGCGCGATGGAGTACACCACCATCGTCGCGGCTCCGGCCTCTGACTCGGCCGGCTTCAAGTGGCTGGCTCCGTACACCGGTTCGGCCATCGGCCAGCACTGGATGTACCAGGGCAAGCACGTCCTCATCGTGTTCGACGACCTGACCAAGCAGGCCGAGGCCTACCGCGCCATCTCGCTGCTGCTGCGTCGTCCGCCGGGTCGTGAGGCATACCCCGGTGACGTCTTCTACTTGCACTCGCGCCTGCTGGAGCGTTGCGCCAAGCTCTCCGAGGAGATGGGCGGCGGTTCGATGACCGGTCTGCCGATCATCGAGACCAAGGCCAACGACGTCTCGGCGTTCATCCCGACCAACGTCATCTCGATCACCGACGGTCAGGTCTTCCTCGAGTCGGACCTCTTCAACAAGGGTGTCCGTCCCGCCATCAACGTCGGTACCTCGGTGTCGCGCGTCGGTGGTGCCGCTCAGACCAAGGGCCTGAAGAAGGTCTCGGGTTCGCTGCGTCTGGAGCTCGCGCAGTTCCGTGAGCTGGAAGCCTTCTCGGCCTTCGCCTCCGACCTCGACGATGCGTCCAAGGCTCAGCTCGAGCGTGGCGCCCGCTGGGTCGAGATGCTCAAGCAGGACCAGTACAGCCCCTTCTCCGTCGAGGACGAGATCGTCTCGATCTACCTCTGCGGTGAGGGTCACTACGACTCGGTCCCGGTCGACGACGTCCGCAACTTCGAGACGCAGCTGCTCAGCCACCTGCATCATGCGGCCAAGGGTGTCTACGACTCGATCGCCGGCGGCAAGGTGCTGTCCGACGACCAGGCGGAGTCCCTCGTCGCCGAGACCAACAAGTTCAAGAACAGCTACCTCACCCACGACGGCAAGCGCGTGGTCAACGAGGCCGAGGCCGAGGCAATGGATGCCGAGGACGTCGAGAACGAAGAGATCAAGATCCGCAAGTGATCTCAGACGTCAACGGACATTGCGCTAAGGAAGGGGTGAGGGCTCGTGGCCAGCATTCGTGAGCTGCGCTCACGCATCCGGTCGGTCCAGTCGACCAAGAAGATCACCAAGGCTCAGGAACTGATCGCGACATCGCGCATCACCAAGGCCCAGGGTCGTGTCGCCGCGGCCAAGCCGTATTCGGAAGAGATGACCACGGTCCTCTCCGAGTTGGCGAGTCACGCGGGGACACTGGACAACCCGCTGCTGACCGAGCGTGAGAACCCCAAGCGCGCGGCGATCCTGGTGGTCACCAGCGACCGCGGCATGTGCGGTGGTTACAACGCGAACGTCCTCAAGGCGACGCGGGAACTCATCTCGCTGCTGCGCGACGAGGGCAAAGAAGCCGTCCTGTTCGTGATGGGCCGAAAGGGCGTCGGATTCTTCAACTTCCGCGGCCTCAACGTCGAGGATTCCTGGACCGGCTTCTCCGAGTCGCCGAAGTACTCCGACGCCTCCACCGCGACCGGGTTCCTCGTGGACCTGTTCGTGGCGGGTTCTGGTGTCGAGGTCGAGCGTCCCGGTGGGGACGGCAGCCTCGAGGGTGTCGACGAACTGCACCTGGTGTACACCCGGTTCCAGTCGATGCTGTCGCAGGTGCCGGAGGTTCGTCGCGTGGCGCCTCTGGTCGTGTCGGAGGACACCGATTCCTCCGACGACAAGCCGTCGCGCAACTACACCTTCGAGCCGGGCGCCGAGTCCCTTCTCGACGCTCTGCTGCCGAAGTATGTGACCACGCGGGTCTATGCGGCGCTGCTGGATTCGGCCGCGTCGGAGTCTGCGGCACGCCGTACCGCCATGAAGGCGGCCACCGACAACGCCGAGGAATTGGCCAAGACGCTGTCGCGTGAGGCCAACCAGCTCCGCCAGGCTCAGATCACCCAGGAAATCAGCGAGATCGTCGGCGGTTCGAGCGCCCTGGCGAACTAGCCGGATGCGCCGACCAAGCACGACGACGAGACCCAATACTTCGATCAAGAGGAAGTGACCCAAGCACCATGACCGCAGCAGTAGAAACCCCCTCCGCGCAGTCGGCGGGTTCCGCCGATGGGCGGGTTGTCCGCATCATCGGCCCCGTGGTCGACGTGGAGTTCCCGCGGGGCTCGATCCCCGAACTGTTCAACGCCCTGCACGCCGAGGTCACTCTCTCCTCGGTCGCCAAGACCCTGACCCTCGAGGTCGCTCAGCACCTCGGTGACAACCTGGTGCGCACCATCTCGATGCAGCCCACCGACGGCCTGGTCCGCGGCGCGTCCGTCTCCGACACCGGCAAGTCGATCGTCGTGCCGGTCGGCGACGTCGTGAAGGGCCACGTCTTCAACGCCCTCGGCGACTGCCTCGACAGCCCCGGCCTGGGTCGCGACGGCGAGCAGTGGAGCATCCACCGCAAGCCGCCGGCCTTCGACGAGCTCGAGGGCAAGACCGAGATCCTCGAGACCGGCATCAAGGTCATCGACCTGCTGACCCCGTACGTGAAGGGTGGCAAGATCGGTCTGTTCGGTGGTGCGGGCGTCGGCAAGACCGTCCTCATCCAGGAGATGATCACGCGTATCGCGCGTGAGTTCTCCGGCACCTCGGTGTTCGCCGGCGTCGGCGAGCGCACCCGTGAGGGCACCGACCTCCACCTCGAGATGGAGGAGATGGGCGTTCTCCAGGACACCGCCTTGGTGTTCGGCCAGATGGACGAGCCGCCGGGCACGCGTATGCGCGTGGCTCTGTCGGCGCTGACCATGGCGGAGTACTTCCGCGATGTGAAGCACCAGGACGTGCTGCTGTTCATCGACAACATCTTCCGCTTCACGCAGGCGGGCTCGGAGGTCTCGACCCTCCTCGGCCGTATGCCGTCCGCGGTGGGCTACCAGCCGACCCTGGCCGACGAGATGGGCGAGCTCCAGGAGCGCATCACCTCGACCAAGGGCCGCTCGATCACCTCGCTGCAGGCGATCTACGTCCCCGCCGACGACTACACCGACCCGGCTCCGGCGACCACCTTCGCGCACCTCGATGCGACCACCGAGCTCTCGCGTCCGATCTCGCAGCTGGGTATCTACCCCGCTGTGGACCCGCTGACGTCGACTTCGCGCATCCTCGAGGCCTCGATCGTGGGCGACGAGCACTTCCGTGTCGCCAACGAGGTCAAGCGAATCCTGCAGAAGTACAAGGAGCTGCAGGACATCATCGCCATCCTCGGTATGGACGAGCTCTCCGAAGAGGACAAGGTCACGGTGCAGCGTGCTCGCCGTATCCAGAAGTTCCTCGGCCAGAACTTCCTCGTCGCCGAGAAGTTCACCGGTCAGAAGGGCTCGGTCGTCCCGCTCGCGGACACCATCGAGGCATTCGACCGTGTCGCCAAGGGCGAGTTCGACCACCTGCCCGAGCAGGCGTTCAACAGCTGCGGTGGACTCGACGACGTGGAGGCCGCCGCCGCCAAGATCGCCGGAAAGTAGCGGTAATCCATGGCTGAGAAGTCCTTCCACGTGGAGGTTGTCTCCGCGGATTCGAGCCTGTACTCGGGCGAGGCCACGTTCCTGATCGCGCAGACGACCGTCGGCGAGCTGGGAGTCCTGGCCAACCACGAGCCGCTGTTGGGCCAACTGGTCCCGGGTGGCTACGTGGTGATCGTCGAAGAGAACGGCAATCGCCGCGCGGCCGCGGTCGAGGGCGGATTCCTGTCCGTCACCGGCGAGACCGTCACGGTGCTGGCGGAGTCGGCCGACTGGGCCGACGACGTCGACATCAACGCGGAGAAGACCGCGCTCGAGAAGGCTGAGGCGGATTCGCCGGAGTACCACCGTGCTCACGCGCGTCTGACTGCGGCACAGCAGCTTTCGAAGTAACACCCCGCATTCGCGGCGGTCATCTCGGCCGGTCATCGGATTTCCATCCGGTGGCCGGCCGAGGTCGTTTCGCGTCGGGTGTGTGCGATCTGGCATGCTGTGTTCCACAGCCCTTGTCTCGCAAGTCGTGTCACGCCGTCGGTGCTCCTCGTTGGAAATCCGACGGTCGTCCGGACATACGCGGAGACTGCACGAAGGAGTAGGTGATGTCGCTGCCGGTCGTCTTGCTCAGTGTGCTGCTGGCGGTCGCCGTCATCGTGTGCGTGTTGCTCGCGGTCCGCCTGGCGCAGCTCAGGCGCGTCGGCACCCCCATCCTGCTGCGCACCATCCCGGCGGAGGTCGACCACGGCTGGCGTCACGGCACGGCGCATTACAGCGATGACTCGCTGCGTTACTACCGCCTGGCGTCCCTGCGTCCCGGACCGAACGTCACCCTTGTCCGGCAGGGCATCGAGATCACCGGCCGACGCCGCCCGGAGGGGACGGAGACCGAGATCCTCGAGGGCATGGTGATCCTGCAGGTGAAGCCCTCCGGCAAGAACCCGATCACCGGTAAGGGGAAGGACGGCTACGAGCTCGCGATGGGCCCGGGTGCGGTCACCGCGTTCCAGTCGTGGCTGGAGTCTCGGCAGTCCGCGCGTTCGGAACGGCGCAAGAGCGCCTGATCCCGCCGGTCGGAGCGGGGTTTCCGCGCTCTCAGTTCTCCGGAGTGGCTGGCCGTGCTCGGTTGCCGCCCGGTACCCACTTCACGTCGCCGAGTGTGCCGTCGGGTGCTCGATTGGCCACCCGCGACAGGATGAACAGCAGGTCGGACAGCCGGTTGAGGTATCTCGCCGGCAGGACGCTCGTGTCGTCGGGGTGGGCGGTCACCGCGGCCCACGCCGAACGCTCCGCGCGACGGGTCACCGTCCGTGCCTGGTGAAGCAGGGCCGCCAGCGGTGTGCCGCCGGGCAGGATGAACGAGTCCAGGGGCGGTAGGTCGGCGCCGAAGTCGTCACACCAGCCCTCGAGGGCGTCGATGTACTCCTGGGCGATGCGCAGCGGCGGGTATTCGGGGTCGTCGACGATCGGGGTGGACAGGTCGGCACCGGCGTCGAACAGGTCGTTCTGCACCGTGGCCAGCACGGCGGCGATGTCCTCGGGTACGTCGCCGCCGAGAGCCAGTGCCATGCCGATCGCGGCGTTGGCCTCGTCGCAGTCGGCGTAGGCGACCACGCGCGGATCGGTCTTGGGAACGCGCGAGAAGTCACTCAGACCGGTCGAACCGTCGTCGCCGGTGCGGGTGTAGATCCTCGTCAGATGAACGGCCATGCGTTGAATGTACTGCGTGCGATGAGCGCCGGGCGGCGGCGGATAAGGTGGCAGGCGTGAGCGATCGGTTTCTGGTGTCGGGCGGGGCACGTTTGTCCGGTGAGGTGTCTGTCGGTGGCGCCAAGAACAGCGTGCTGAAGCTGATGGCGGCAGCGTTGCTGGCCGAGGGCACGACGGTGCTGACCAACGCCCCGGAGATCGCCGACGTCCCGCTGATGGCCGATGTCGTGCGTGGTCTGGGTGCCGTCGTGGAGATGGACGGCGACACCGTGACGATCACGGCCCCCGCCGAACCGAAGTTCCACGCGGACTTCGCCGCCGTCCGTCAGTTCCGCGCCTCGGTGTGTGTTCTCGGACCGCTGATGGCCCGCTGTCATCGAGCGGTGGTGGCGCTGCCGGGTGGTGACGCGATCGGTTCGCGACCCCTGGACATGCATCAGGCGGGTCTGCGTGCTCTCGGAGCGACGAGCTCGATCGAGCACGGCTGCGTGGTGGCCGAAGCCGACGCCCTCGTCGGTGCTCCCATCGCGCTCGAGTTCCCCTCCGTCGGGGCCACCGAGAACATCCTGATGGCTGCCGTCCTGGCCGAGGGCCAGACGACGATCGACAACGCGGCCCGCGAACCGGAGATCGTCGACCTCTGCGTGATGCTGCAGCAGATGGGTGCCCAGATCGAGGGCGCCGGCACGTCGACGCTGACGGTGAACGGTGTCGACCGGCTGCATCCGACGACCCATCGGGTGGTGGGGGACCGCATCGTCGGTGCGACCTGGGGTATCGCTGCCGCGATGACGCGCGGTGACGTCACGGTTCGCGGTGTGCAACCCGAACACCTGCAGCTGGTCCTCAACAAGCTGGTCGACACGGGTGCCCGCGTGGACACCTTCAGCGACGGCTTCCGGGTGCGCCACGACAGCCGGCCGGTCGCGGTGAACGTCTCGACGCTGCCGTTCCCCGGTTTCCCCACCGATCTGCAGCCGATGGCGATCGGACTCGCCGCCATCTCCGAGGGCATGTCCGTCATCACCGAGAACGTCTTCGAGGCCCGGTTCCGCTTCGTCGAGGAGATGGTGCGCCTGGGCGCGGACGCCCGCACCGACGGCCACCACGCCGTCATCCGCGGTATCGAGCGACTCTCGAGCGCACCCGTCTGGTGTTCGGACATCCGTGCCGGCGCCGGCCTCGTGCTCGCGGGCCTCGTCGCCGACGGCGTCACCGAGGTGCACGACGTCGAACACATCGACCGCGGCTACCCGCATTTCGTCGAGATCCTCCGCAGTCTCGGCGGCGAGATCGAGCGCGTCACCGACTGACTTGTCGGCCCCGACCTGTCCGATCGGACAGGTGGCACCCCCGTCCCGATGGACCGACCCTGCCCGCCGAGGGTCAGGACCCCTTGTGGGCGTTGTGATCTGAGCGACATTCTCGTTGTGACAGACCCAACCGTCACAAGGAGTTCACCCCCATGGCCATTGAGCTGAACCAGATCTGGGATTTCCCGATCAAGGAGTTCCACCCGTTCCCGAAGGCGAAGCTGGGCGTCGGTGCGCACGACATGCTCGGTGTCGAGGCCAAGGAACTGGGCATCACGCGTGCCCTCCTGATGACCACCGGCCTCCGCGGTTCGGGCATCATCGAGGAGTTGATCGGCAAGATCGAGTACCAGGGCGTCGACGTGGTGCTCTACGACCAGGTGGAGTCCAATCCCAAGGACTACAACGTCATGGATGCCGCGGCGCTGTACCAGTCGGAGAAGTGCGACGGCATCATCTCGGTGGGCGGCGGGTCGAGCCACGACGCCGCCAAGGGCGCCCGGATGGTGATCGCCCACGACGGCCGCAACATCAACGAGTTCGAGGGCTTCTCCAAGGCCACCAACAAGGAGAACCCGAAGCACATCGCGGTCTCCACCACCGCGGGCACCGGCTCGGAGACCTCCTGGGCCTACGTCATCACCGACACCTCGGACATGAACAACCCGCACAAGTGGGTGGCGTTCGACGACACCTGTCTCGTGGACCTCGCGATGGACGATCCGCTGCTCTACTACTCGTGCCCCGAGCACTTCACCGCCTTCTGCGGCTTCGACGTGCTCGCCCACGCCAGCGAGCCGTACGTCTCGCGCCTGGACTTCGCCCCGTCGCTCGGCAACGCCAAGTACTCCATCGAGCTCATCCGCGATCACCTCCGCACCGCGGTCTACGACCCGCGTAACCTCGCGGCCCGTACCGGCATGATGTACGCCCAGTACATCTCCGCGCAGGCATTCAACTCGGGTGGTCTCGGGCTGGTGCACAGCCTGTCCCATGCGGTGAGCGCCTTCTACGACAGCCACCACGGACTCAACAACGCCATCGCGCTGCCGCGCGTGTGGGAGTACAACCTGCCGTCCCGCTTCGAGCGCTACGCGGAGATCGCCGCCCTGCTCGGCGTCGACACCTCCAAGATGACCACCGTCCAGGCCGCCGACGCCGCGGTCGAGGAGGCCATCCGCCTCTCGAAGGACCTCGGCATCCCGGACAACTTCGGACAGCTGTCGACCAACAGTTACGAGAAGAACCGGATGAACACCGGTAAGTACGAGGGGCGCGGCGAGAGCATCGACACCTCCGAGAAGCAGATCCGCGCCATCGCCGAGCACATGATGGGCGACTGGTGCACCCCGGGCAACCCTCGGGAGAGCACCGTGGAATCGCTGATCCCCATGGTGACGCACGCCTTCACCGGCAGCTACTGATCACCCGGCCGGAACCCGTGCCCGGGAAGGGAACCTCCTCCCGGGCGCGCGGGTTCCGTCCCAGTCCACCGCCCCGTCGACGGAAGGTCTGACGATCCGATGACGCACACCTCCACCGCCCTCGCCCGCCTCACGGATGCCGACGAGACCGCCCGCTTCGCCTCCGCAGAGGAACTGACCACTGCGCTCGGGGAGCAGGGATACCTCATCGGACCGGAACTGGCGATCGTCGTGCACCTCGCCACGCTGCTGGACCGGCCGCTGCTTCTCGAGGGGCCGGCCGGTGTCGGCAAGACCGAACTGGCCAAGGCGCTGGCCGCGGCGTCGGGGCGTGAGCTCATCCGCCTGCAGTGTTACGAGGGGCTCGACGACTCGCGTGCCCTCTACGAGTGGGACTACGCCCGCCAACTGCTCCACGTGCAGATGCTGCGAGACCGCATCAGCGCCGAACTAGCCGCGGAGACAAGTCTTTCCGCTGCCTCGGCAGCTCTGGCACGTACCGAGGTCGGCGTCTACACCGAGGACTTCCTGGTGGCCCGGCCCCTGCTGGCCGCGATCACCTCGACGACCCCCACCGTGCTCCTCGTCGACGAGATCGACCGTACGGACGAGGCGATGGAGGCGGTCATGCTCGAGGTGCTTGCCGAACGCCAGGTGTCGGTACCCGAACTCGGGACCTTCACCGCACGGTCGTCGCCGTGGGTGATCCTGACCTCCAACGACACCCGTGAGCTCTCGCCGGCCCTCAAGCGCAGGTGCCTGCACTTCCAGGTCGATTACCCCGACCCGGACACCGAGCGCGCCATCGTCGCGGTGCGGGCTCCCGACATCGAGGACGAAGTGATCGGCGAGGTCGTCGACCTCGCCCGCCGACTCCGCGATCTGCCGCTGCGCAAGAGTCCCTCGATCGCGGAGGTCATCGACGCTGCCCGCGCGGCGTCGTATCTCAGGACCACCGAACCGGCACGGAACGCCCGTCCCGGATCCGGTCCGGCCGACGCCGCGTTGCTCTCCCTGCTGGTCAAGTTCGGTACCGACCTCGACCTCGCCCGTCGTGCGCTGTCGACGCCCACCGCAGACACCGCCGCCGCGGAGGTCGGTGTCGACGGCTCGACGCCGTCCGGGTCGGTCACGGCCCGGGCGTTCGGCGCCGGTCGCGCCCGTAGCGCCGGGGTGCGCGCGGGCCGATGACCGTGCGCACGCCGCCGACGGGGGCCGCCCGCGGCGAGATCCTCGACCTGGTCGCGGTCCTGTTCGGGCAGGTCCTGCGCGGTGCCGGGATCGCCGCGTCGCCCGCGGAGGTGATCGAGATCCGGCGGACGCTGGCGATCGTCGGGGCCGCCGACCTCGCGGTGCTGCGGGCCGCGCTGCGCAGTGTCTCCGTCAAATACGGTTACGAGACAGCAGGTTTCGAGCACGCCTTCGACGTCTTCTTCCTGGATGTCGACACGGGGCCCGATCGCGAGGAGGACCTGCCCCGCCCGCGGGGTGCCGCCGCGGACCTGCCCGACGACGTCGTCTGGGACGACGAGTTCGACGGGGCGGCCCGCCGGATCGGTGCCGACGAGCACACCGACGAGATCGGCGATCTGATGGCACCCGACCCCGATGCCGGCGAGCGACACGGGGAGAGCGCCCATCGCGAGGAAAACGACTTCACCGTGTCGGCCGGCGCCGAACAGCTCGGCGTCGACCCGGACAGCGGATCGGTCAGCGGCGGAGTGACCTACACGGTCGAGATCGACTCCGCCGATTCGGCGTCGGTCGGCGAGCTGACCGGCGCCGCCGCCCGGGTGGAGAGCACACCCCTGGGAATGACCGGCGCCGCCGCGATCCTCGCGGCTCTCGACGCCTACGACCCCCGGGGAGCGTACGGAACGGAGGGGGACGCCGACCTCGACGACGCGCGACGCATCGAGCTCGAACGTGCCCTGGCCGCGTTCGTCGACGCGTTCACCGCGCGCCTCGAGGCGGCCGGGCTCACCGACGGCGACGCACCCGGTCGATCGGCCCCGGTGCGGACCGAACAGGCCGACATCGACCGTGCCTGCCACCGGCTCGTCCAGCGCATGCGCGGAGCACCGCGACGGGTGATCGGCCGCGGAGATCGCGGGACCCTCGACATCCGCGCCACGTTGCGCGCGGCGGTGGCCACCGACGGGGTGCCGGCCGAACTGTGGCGTCGACGTCCGCGGCCCGGCCCCGTGCGATTGCTGGTCCTCGTCGACGTCTCGTTGTCGGTCCGGCCGGTCACCGGGTTCATCCTGCGGCTCGCGCAGACGCTGCACCGTTTCGGCGACCGGTGCGAGGTCGTCGCCTTCGTCGACCGGCCGGTGCGCGTCACCGCCGCGCTCCGGGCGGCGTCCGCCGACGCCGCGCTGGCCGCTGTGCTCGCCGCCGACGGCCTCGACCTGGCCGCGACGAGCGACTACGGACGGATGTTCGCCGGACTGCTCGGCGAGTTCGGCGACCTCGTCACTCCGCGTACCTCGGTGCTCGTCGTCGGCGACGCGCGCAGCAACGGATTCGACGGCCGCACCGACCTGGTCGCCGAGATCGGCCGGCGCGCACACCGCCTCGCCTGGGTGACCCCCGAACCGTCGCGCTACTGGTCGCAGACCGGCTGCGCGATGGCCGACTACGCCGAACACTGCAGCGGCGTCGTCAGCGTCCGGGACGGGGCCGAGATGCTTGCGCGCTGTGATGAACTGGGTGCAGCGCTCAGATGAGGTGGGTAGCGTCGAAAACGCCGGTGACGCAGGACGACATCATCGGCCCGCGGTGATCGGAGGACAACGGATGCAGGGTGGCACGCGCCGACGCAGCCCCGGTCATGTCGCCAAGTTCCACGCCCCCGAGATCGTGCTCGGCCCGGGCGCATTCGGCGAGGTGCCGCTCGCCACCTCGGGCCTCGGGATGCGCCGCCCGCTGGTGGTGAGCGATCGCGGTCTCGAGGGCGCCCGCTGGTACTCGCAGCTGATGTCGGGGCTGGCCGCGGCGGGGCTGGACGCCACCTCGTTCGTGGACGTGTCGCCCAACCCTCGTGCCGGCGAGGTCACCGCGGCGTTCCTGACCTACAAGGCGCACGATGCGGATGGGCTCGTGGCGCTCGGCGGGGGATCGGTCATCGACGCGGCCAAGGGGGTCGCGGTGCTCGCCGCCAACGGCGGTCACATCCTGGAATACGAGGGAATCGATCGTGCCCGCCGGCCGTTGCCGCCGCTCGTCGCCGTGCCGACCACCGCCGGGAGCGGTGCCGACGTCTCCCAGTTCTGCATCATCAACGACGGCCAGCGCCGCACCAAGGTCACCATCATCGGCCGGTCGCTGGTGCCGGACCTGTCGGTGAGCGATCCGGAACTGCTCACCACGGTGCCGGCCGAGGTCACCGCACAGGTCGGGATGGACGTGCTGACCCACTGCGTCGAGGCCTACGTCTCGCTCGCGCACGGCCGGATGACGGATTCACTTGCACTGGAATCGATCAGCGGTGTCTGGACGCATCTCGAGCGACTGGTCGACGACCCGCTCGACAAGGTCGCGGCGGAGGAGATGTCACTGGCGTCGCTGCGGGCCGGGATGGCGTTCACCAACGCGATCCTCGGCGCGACCCATGCGATGAGCCACCCGGTCGGCGGGCATTGCGACGCCCCCCACGGTGCGATCAACGCGGTGCTGCTGCCGCATGTCATCCGCTACAACGCGGAGGTGTGCGCCGACGGATTCGTCGACCTCGCCGGGGCGATCGGCCTGTCCACCGACGGGAATGCGCGCATGGTCGCCGACCGACTGGCCGATGCCGTGGCGGGCCTGGGTGCACGGGTCGGGATGCCGGAGTCCCTGGAACCGTTGGGCGTTCGCGCCGGCGACCTCGATCGTCTCACCACGCACGCTCTCGCGGACTCGTGCATGACCACGAATCCGCGCCGACCACAGGCGGCGGGGATTCGTGACCTGTACGCGGCGGCACTGTGATGGTCGGCGCCGCGCGGGGCCCCGACCCCGAACGGGAGCCCGACCGGTCCGATCTCGACAGCCTCGTCGGTCTGCGCAGCGTCAAGGGCAGTCATTACGCGCAGTACCGCGGGGTCGAGGCCCGGCTGAGCCGGGTGGTCGGCGCTCTCGAACGGATCTCGCGGGCGCTGGTCCGCACCGCCGAGGGGCCCGAGGCGCTGGTCATCTCGGTGGTCGAGGCCGCGCGTGACCATCTGGGTGCGGAGTGGGTCGTGTTCGGGCTCGCCGACGGACGCCTGGAGCGATCCGCCCCGCGTCACCTGATCAGCTCCGGCAGCGGCAGGTTGTACGCCTTCGAGGGGTCGTCGACCGCCTCTCCGCCCGACGGGCTGCCCGACCAGGTGCTGAACCGGCTCAACGACATCCTGCGCGGCCACGAGCCGCTGTTGCACCGCCCGATCCTGTCCACCGACCACGTCCATGTCCCGGTCGAACTCGACGGCAGCGTCGTCGGCGGCCTGTCGGCGTGGACCCCGTCCGAGCGCGTCGTCGACCCGACGGACGTCGTGGTCCTGCGGATCCTGGCCAGCCAGGCGATCGTCGCCCTGCTCAACGCCGAGCTGTTCTCCGAAACGCACCGGCACGCAGCGGAATTGGCCGAACGAAACGATGAGCTCGAGCGTGCCCAGCGTGAGTTGTCCGCCGCTATGCGCACCACCGTCCTCAACGAGGAACGGTCGCGGATCGCGCGCGAGTTGCACGATTCGGTCACCCAGTCGGTGCTCTCGGCGGGCGTGCAGATCGAGCTGTGTCGCGACCTCGTCGACGGTGCGGCACTCGAACGGCTGCAGATGGCCGGCCGTCTCACGAAAGAAGCGGTCGAGCAGCTGCGGACGTTCATCTACACGCTCAACAACGCCGCGAGCGTCCCGTCGCCGAGTGTCCGGGAGGTGTTGACCGAATTGTGCTCCCTGCACATGCCGCCCGACCTGACCACCGCGGTCCGGATCCGGGGACGCGCCCGCGACCTGACCGGCGACGTCCAGCACGCGCTGCTCCGGATCGCGGGGGAAGCACTGTTCAACGCCGCGATCCATGCTCGGGCCGACGAGGTCACGGTGACTCTCACCTATGCGCCGGAGCAGGTGTCGCTGTCGGTCGACGACGACGGGGTCGGCGACCCCGAACATCTACGGCGCGTCCTGCGGACCGCCTCGCTCGGCGACCTCGCCGCCGGACGCCACCGCGGCCTGGCGAACATGGCCTCGCGGGCCGCCGAGCTCGACGGCGAGATCCGAATCCGCCGGTCACGGGCGGGTGGCATCCGAGTGACCGCGACCCTGCCGACGGGCGCGGGATCGCCGTCCGCGTCCGATCCCGGAACCACGACCAGGGAGTTGCCGTGAGCACCGACAAGACGAGCACCGGTAAGCAGGCCAGGCCCATCCGCACACTGCTGGTCGACGACCACGCCCTGCTCCGCGAGGGGATGCGCTCGCTCCTCGAACGCGAGGACGTCGTCGAGGTGGTCGGCGAAGCCGGCTCGCACGACGCCGCGCTCGCGGAGGTCAACGCGTGCCGACCGGATGTGGTGGTCGTGGATCTCAAGCTGTCCGCGGGTACCGAATACGAGGGACTGCGCCTGATCAAGGACATCGCACAGCGTCACCCGGAGGTCGCGGCGCTGGTGCTCACCACATTCCTCGACGACGACCTGGTGGTGCGGGCGGTTCGCGCCGGCGCGCGGGGTTACGTCGTCAAGGATGTCGACACCACCGAACTGGTGCGCGCGATCCAGGCCGTCTCGACGGGTGGCAGTGCCTTCGATCCGCGCAGCGCGGCGGTGGTGTTGCGGACCGTCTCCGGGGAGGCCGAGACCACCGAAACCCTCAGCGACCGGGAACGCGAGGTCTTGCGGCTGCTCGCCGATGGCATGTCCAACAAGCGGATCGGAGAGACGCTCTTCATCTCGGAGTCGACCGTGAAGTTCCACGTCCGCAACATCATCCGCAAGCTCGGGGTCACCAAGCGGACCGATGCGGTCTACACGGCGAGCAAGCGGGGACTCATCTGAGCGGCGGGTCCGCGGGGGTGAGGACCAGCCAGCCGCCGTGGTCGACGAACACCTCGGCCCCGGAGTGGGCGACGCTGTTCGCCCAGCTGTGCAGATCTTCCTCGGTCAGCCGGAGACGGTGACCGAAGTGGGGGCTGGGCTCCTCTTCGAAGGGCACCGCGACGACCACCCGGCGCCTCGCCACCCGCAGCGCCTCGGACAGCGCCGCCTCCACACCGTGGGCGTCGAGATGCTCGAGCAGGTGGATGAGCGAGACCGTGTCCACGGAATCGTCGTCATAGGGGAGCGCGGTCGCGTCGCCGACCACGGCGTCGACCGGTACACCGAGTCGCCGCGACGCGCACGCGAGCAGCGACACCGCGCCCGGTGAGATGTCGCAGGCCGACACGTCGTACCCGTCCATCGCGCAGGCCAGCGCGAAGAATCCGAAGCAGGAGCCCACCTCGAGGATCGACGAACCGGTCGCGAGTGAGCGTGCGCGCCGGTGCACGGGAGCGAAGGCCGAAGCCCCGCAACGAAGTTCGCGGATCGAGTTGTCGTAGAACGCCGACCAAGCGTCCGCCGAGGTGGCTGCGGAGGTCCCGATGATGCCCACCGCCGCGGATTCGAAGTTCTCCTGACCCGACAACACGCCGGCTTCCACCAGCGAGACCAGCCCGTCGACGACCACCGAGTCGGAGATCGTCTCCTCGTCGAAGGGATGAGCGATCTGGAGGACGCCGGCCACTCGACGCCACGACAGGAGCCCGCAGCGGGCGAATCCCCTGGGGACGAGCGCGGATCGGACTATCCGAGGCACACGCCCGCGTACGCGGGATGGGTCGAGAACCGCAGCCGGGAAGGTCGTCGACTGATCGATGGTCGTCATGAATCGACCGTAGAAACATCCTGACCTGCGCATAACTGTCCGAGCGGGGGTGAGCACCTGTCCGAACGGACGGTTTGCGGCGCACGTCACAGTGACCGGCCCGGCGAAAAACTACACGCGACAGAGCGTTTCGGTGTCGCCTGGCGACCTGTGACCTGCGGCGATGTCCGACTCGGGCGAGGGTGACCAGGCGATTTGACCCTGACGATCCGGTTGCGTAACTTTCTTCAAGTCAGCGCGCCACGGCGCCGCCCCGGAAGGCCTGAGAGGGTCCGGCCGGGGAGTGGAGACCGGGCTTCGCGCAGACCGCCCCCGAACTTCGAGTTCGAGACTTGGTGTCTTGGATGAGGTGTGCGGGGTTGCCAGATCCCCTGAGTTCGAGAAACTTCGGATTTGCGGACTGAGGATCGGGTCTGGTAGGCTGGAAGAGTTGCCCCGGAGACGGGGTTGACGTGGAAAGTCAGAACAAAGTCTGCTGGTGAAAGCCCTTGTGGGGGTGAGTATCTGGTGGGTGTGTGTTCTTTGAGAACTCGATAGTGTGATGATGAATTGTCTGATGCCATATTGTGGCATCGTGCATTCTTTATGGATGTAGATGTTTATTGTGTGTGGCGCTCGGCCCCGTCTGGGTGTCACATGTTTTTGCTAGTTTTGGATTGGTCAGGTTTTGCTTTCCTGATTGTGTTGAAACGCTGGCACCTTTTGGGTGTTGGTTTTGTTTCGCTATTTTTTCATGGAGAGTTTGATCCTGGCTCAGGACGAACGCTGGCGGCGTGCTTAACACATGCAAGTCGAACGGAAAGGCCCGCTTGCGGGTACTCGAGTGGCGAACGGGTGAGTAACACGTGGGTGATCTGCCCTGGACTCTGGGATAAGCCTGGGAAACTGGGTCTAATACCGGATATGACCTTACATCGCATGGTGTTTGGTGGAAAGCTTTTGCGGTTCAGGATGGGCCCGCGGCCTATCAGCTTGTTGGTGGGGTAATGGCCTACCAAGGCGACGACGGGTAGCCGACCTGAGAGGGTGATCGGCCACACTGGGACTGAGACACGGCCCAGACTCCTACGGGAGGCAGCAGTGGGGAATATTGCACAATGGGCGCAAGCCTGATGCAGCGACGCCGCGTGAGGGATGACGGCCTTCGGGTTGTAAACCTCTTTCACCAGGGACGAAGCGCAAGTGACGGTACCTGGAGAAGAAGCACCGGCCAACTACGTGCCAGCAGCCGCGGTAATACGTAGGGTGCGAGCGTTGTCCGGAATTACTGGGCGTAAAGAGCTCGTAGGCGGTTTGTCGCGTCGTCTGTGAAATTCTGCAACTCAATTGTAGGCGTGCAGGCGATACGGGCAGACTTGAGTACTACAGGGGAGACTGGAATTCCTGGTGTAGCGGTGAAATGCGCAGATATCAGGAGGAACACCGGTGGCGAAGGCGGGTCTCTGGGTAGTAACTGACGCTGAGGAGCGAAAGCGTGGGTAGCGAACAGGATTAGATACCCTGGTAGTCCACGCCGTAAACGGTGGGTACTAGGTGTGGGGCTCATTTCACGAGTTCCGTGCCGTAGCTAACGCATTAAGTACCCCGCCTGGGGAGTACGGCCGCAAGGCTAAAACTCAAAGGAATTGACGGGGGCCCGCACAAGCGGCGGAGCATGTGGATTAATTCGATGCAACGCGAAGAACCTTACCTGGGTTTGACATACACCAGAAAGCTATAGAGATATAGCCCCCCTTGTGGTTGGTGTACAGGTGGTGCATGGCTGTCGTCAGCTCGTGTCGTGAGATGTTGGGTTAAGTCCCGCAACGAGCGCAACCCTTGTCCTGTATTGCCAGCGGGTTATGCCGGGGACTTGCAGGAGACTGCCGGGGTCAACTCGGAGGAAGGTGGGGATGACGTCAAGTCATCATGCCCCTTATGTCCAGGGCTTCACACATGCTACAATGGCTGGTACAGAGGGCTGCGATACCGTGAGGTGGAGCGAATCCCTTAAAGCCAGTCTCAGTTCGGATTGGGGTCTGCAACTCGACCCCATGAAGTCGGAGTCGCTAGTAATCGCAGATCAGCAACGCTGCGGTGAATACGTTCCCGGGCCTTGTACACACCGCCCGTCACGTCATGAAAGTCGGTAACACCCGAAGCCGGTGGCCTAACCCCTTGTGGGAGGGAGCTGTCGAAGGTGGGATCGGCGATTGGGACGAAGTCGTAACAAGGTAGCCGTACCGGAAGGTGCGGCTGGATCACCTCCTTTCTAAGGAGCACACAACATCACGTGTTTCTGCAGGCGTATGTTCTGCGGCGCGTGTGTGTTCGAGGGTGAAACATCAGACAGGCTCACCGCTTCCACACCTGTGGAAGTTTGGGGGGTTGCTGCTGGGTCGTGAGGCCGGCGGGTTCATCGCACACTATCGGGGTTCTGAGAGAACACGCGGCATGCTTTCGGGTGTGCAACGGGTTGTCTCTGACCTAACTGTTCGGCCAATCATGCTGGTGAGGTGTCCTGTGATGGGGCGCGGAGGTGTGGGTGGTGGGATGGTGTGTGTTGTTTGAGAAGTGCATAGTGGATGCGAGCATCTTTATTTCAAATCAACAATTTTTTGTTGGTCTGTGATTTAGCAGAAAGAATGTTTTGTGTTGTCTACATTCGATCCTCGCCGAACATGATCCTTTGGGGTTGTGTGCAGCTTTCGGGTTGTGTGGTGGGGGTGGTTTGTAGGTGTTGTTGTAAGTGTGTAAGGGCGTTCGGTGGATGCCTTGGTACCAGGAGCCGATGAAGGACGTGGTAGGCCGCGATAGTCCTCGGGGAGTTGTCAAACGAGCTGTGATCCGAGGGTGTCCGAATGGGGAAACCCAGCACGAGTGATGTCGTGTTACCCACCTCTGAATGTATAGGGGGTGTGGAGGGAACGTGGGGAAGTGAAACATCTCAGTACCCATAGGAAGAGAAAACAAAAGTGATTCCGTGAGTAGTGGCGAGCGAAAGCGGATGAGGCTAAACCATGCGCATGTGATACCGGGTAGGGGTTGTGTGTGTGGTGTTGTGGGGTTCATCTTCTTCCATCTGCCTGTGGAAGCGTGAGTCAGAAAATCGTGTGTTAGGTGAAGTGGCCTGGAATGGTCTGCCGTAGACGGTGAGAGTCCGGTAGCTGAAAACACATGGTCTTGCGTGATGTTCTCCCAAGTAGCAGCGGGCTCGTGGAATCTGCTGTGAATCTGCCGGGACCACCCGGTAAGCCTGAATACTTCCTGGTGACCGATAGCGGACAAGTACCGTGAGGGAAAGGTGAAAAGTACCCCGGGAGGGGAGTGAAATAGTACCTGAAACCGGACGCTTACAATCCGTCAGAGCCTGCGCCTTCGGGGTGGGTGATGGCGTGCCTTTTGAAGAATGAGCCTGCGAGTTAGTGCTCGGTGGCGAGGTTAACCCGTGTGGGGTAGCCGTAGCGAAAGCGAGTCTGAATAGGGCGTTTGAGTCGCCGGGTCTAGACCCGAAGCGGAGTGATCTACCCATGGCCAGGGTGAAGCGACGGTAAGACGTCGTGGAGGCCCGAACCCACTTCAGTTGAAAATGGAGGGGATGAGCTGTGGGTAGGGGTGAAAGGCCAATCAAACTCCGTGATAGCTGGTTCTCCCCGAAATGCATTTAGGTGCAGCGTCACATGTTTCTTACCGGAGGTAGAGCTACTGGATGGCCGATGGGCCCCACAGGGTTACTGACGTCAGCCAAACTCCGAATGCCGGTAAGTGAGAGTGTGGCAGTGAGACTGCGGGCGATAAGGTTCGTAGTCGAGAGGGAAACAGCCCAGATCGCCGGCTAAGGCCCCTAAGCGTGTACTAAGTGGAAAAGGATGTGGGGTCGCGAAGACAACCAGGAGGTTGGCTTAGAAGCAGCCACCCTTGAAAGAGTGCGTAATAGCTCACTGGTCAAGTGATCCTGCGCCGACAATGTAGCGGGGCTCAAGTACACCGCCGAAGCCGCGGCACTCACACAATAGCCCGTTCTCCGTTTACGGATGGTGAACCAGGTGTGTGGGTGGGTAGGGGAGCGTCCTGCATCCGTGGAAGCCACAGAGTGATCTAGTGGTGGAGGGTGTGGGAGTGAGAATGCAGGCATGAGTAGCGAAAGCAGAGTGAGAAACTCTGCCGCCGAATGACCAAGGGTTCCTGGGCCAGGCTAATCCGCCCAGGGTGAGTCGGGACCTAAGGCGAGGCCGACAGGCGTAGTCGATGGACAACGGGTTGATATTCCCGTACCCGTGTATCCGCGCCCATGCTGAATCAGTTGTACTAACCATCCAGATCCCCCAGGAGCACCTTCGGGTGCCGGGTGGGGTGATGCATGGGACCTTGGCTGGTAGTAGGCAAGCGATGGGGTGACGCAGGAAGGTAGTGGGGCCAGTCAGTGGTTGTACTGGTGTAAGCCTGTAGGGCGTGTTCTAGGCAAATCCGGAACACAGTGAGCCTGAGAGGTGATGCGTAGCCGTTGCGGTGAATTCCATGATCCTATGCTGCCGAGAAAAGCCTCTAGTGAGTTGGTACACGGCCCGTACCCCAAACCAACACAGGTGGTCAGGTAGAGAATACTAAGGCGATCGAGAGAACTGTGGTTAAGGAACTCGGCAAAATGCCCCCGTAACTTCGGGAGAAGGGGGACCCATCCTGGTGACGAGATTTACTCTCTGAGCTGGTGTGGGTCGCAGAGACCAGAGAGAAGCGACTGTTTACTAAAAACACAGGTCCGTGCGAAGTCGTAAGACGATGTATACGGACTGACGCCTGCCCGGTGCTGGAAGGTTAAGAGGACCGGTTAGTTCCTTTCGGGGAGCGAAGCTGAGAATTTAAGCCCCAGTAAACGGCGGTGGTAACTATAACCATCCTAAGGTAGCGAAATTCCTTGTCGGGTAAGTTCCGACCTGCACGAATGGCGTAACGACTTCTCTGCTGTCTCAACCACAGACTCGGCGAAATTGCAGTACGAGTAAAGATGCTCGTTACGCGCGGCAGGACGAAAAGACCCCGGGACCTTCACTATAGCTTGGTATTGGTGTTCGGTTCGGTTTGTGTAGGATAGGTGGGAGACTGTGAAGTGGGCACGCCAGTGTTCATGGAGTCGTTGTTGAAATACCACTCTGATCGTATTGGACTTCTAACCTCGGACCCTGATCGGGTTCAGGGACAGTGCCTGGTGGGTAGTTTAACTGGGGCGGTTGCCTCCTAAAAGGTAACGGAGGCGCCCAAAGGTTCCCTCAGCCTGGTTGGCAATCAGGTGTTGAGTGTAAGTGCACAAGGGAGCTTGACTGTGAGACGTACATGTCGAGCAGGGACGAAAGTCGGGACTAGTGATCCGGCACCGGCAAGTGGAAGCGGTGTCGCTCAACGGATAAAAGGTACCCCGGGGATAACAGGCTGATCTTCCCCAAGAGTCCATATCGACGGGATGGTTTGGCACCTCGATGTCGGCTCGTCGCATCCTGGGGCTGGAGTAGGTCCCAAGGGTTGGGCTGTTCGCCCATTAAAGCGGCACGCGAGCTGGGTTTAGAACGTCGTGAGACAGTTCGGTCTCTATCCGCCGCGCGCGTAAGAAACTTGAGGAAACCTGTCCCTAGTACGAGAGGACCGGGACGGACGAACCTCTGGTGTGCCAGTTGTCCCGCCAGGGGCACCGCTGGTTAGCTACGTTCGGAAGGGATAACCGCTGAAAGCATCTAAGCGGGAAGCCTGTTCCAAGATGAGGTTTCTCACCCCCTTTGCGGGGTTAAGGCCCCCTACAGACCATGGGGTTGATAGGCCAGAACTGTACGCACAGCAATGTGTTCAGGTGACTGGTACTAATCGGCCGAGGACTTACCAACAACACCCACACACCACAAAAACATTCTGTTTTGGTGTGTTCGCATCCACTATGCATCTTCTGAGACAACACACGAACAAACAAACACCAGCGGTTTGTGGTTGTTTCACAATGTTACGGCGGCCATAGCGGAGGGGAAACGCCCGGCCCCATTCCGAACCCGGAAGCTAAGCCCTCCAGCGCCAATGGTACTGCACCTTAATCAGTGTGGGAGAGTAGGACACCGCCGAACACAACTTCCACTGTGGCCCTTCACGACACCGTTCGTGAAGGGCCACAGTGCATTTCGCGGACATGCCACGAACTCGCGCAGCAGAAGAGTCAGCTCGGGCAGCGGTGTCAGTCAGAGCCCTTGGGCACGACGATCATCGGGACCGAGACCGCTCGGAAGATCTTCGCGGCGGTGGTGCCCAGGAACAACGTGTTCGGGGCGGCCAGCCGGCTCGACCCGACCATCACCAGATCACCGTCGTGCCATTCGAGCGTCCCGATCGCCTCTTCGATCGTGGCGCCTTGGGCGACGGTCGAGGTCACCGGGAAATGCTCCGGCAATTGCTTTCTCGCTTCATCGAGAGTGCGCTGAGCATGTCGTCGGGCAGATTCGATCGCGGCGTCCTCGGGGACGTTCCGCCAGGGCTGCATGTCGTCGATCGCGAGAATCGAGACCAGCCGGATGGGCCGGTGCGCCCGGATACCGCTGCGGATCGCGGTCTCGAACAACAGCGGAGCTCCCGGCCGGTCTCCGATCGTCACGGTGATCTCCCGAACCTCGTCGGCGCCCAGATGCGCGAACCCGGGCGGCGCGACCGCCACCGGGATCGGCGACGCATGCAGGATGTCGTTGACGACCGTCCCCAGCGTGTGGCGGCCCCGGATCCCTCCGCCGGCTCCGCCGATCACGAGAATGTCGGCGGCGGTGCGTCGTGCCTCGATGATGAGTCCCTCGGCGGGATTGGCGTGCTCGGCGATCGTCGTCGTGGTCTCGATGTCATCGGGGAGACGTGCGGCCGCCTCGTCGAGCCAGCGGCGTGCCGCGCTGTCCAGGGCGTCGGAGAGTCTCTCCACCGCGTCGTCGGCACCGGCCGGTTCCGGCGGGATGACGATGCAGATCTCGAGGTCGGCGTCGAATGTGCGTGCCAGGCACGCACCCAACGACACCGCGTCCTCGCCCCCGGAGGTGGCGATGTATGCGACGAGCAGCTTCATCGGTGCTCCCAACTGTCTCGGGGCGATCTCACTGGGCCCAGCCTAGTCACGTCCGTGCCCGATTCACGGTTGTTGTGTTCCTCGTGGCGTTCCCCATCGCGTCGGCTACCCGATCACCGCAGGACACGCTTAGATTGGGCCATGGAATCCCTCGTCGACGGCTATCTCCGTCACATCATGGACGAAGTCCGCGACGACCGGTCCGGCAACGTCGCCGACTACATCCCCGAACTGGCCGTGGTCGACCCCGAGGGATACGGATTGTCTCTGTGCGTCCATGACGGATACACGTACTCGCACGGGGACTCCTCCGCGACCTTCACCATCCAGTCGGTGTCGAAGCCGCTGACCTATGCGATGGCACTGCGGAAGCACGGCGTGACCGCGGTGGACGCCAAGATCGGCGTCGAACCGTCCGGTGAGGCCTTCAACGAGATCAGCGTCGACGATCGCCGCCGTCCGAAGAACCCGATGATCAATGCCGGTGCCATCTTCGCGGCGTCGATGCTGCTCCCGGCCTCCCGCGACGTGGGTCGCGTAGACGTCGAGGCGGCGTTCGCCGAGATCCTCGACTTCTACTCGGGCTGTGCGGGCAGGCAGCTCACGATGGACGAAGAGGTGTACACCTCCGAGTCGGCCACGGGTTCACGCAACCGCGCGATCGCCTACATGCTCGACAGCTTCGGTGCGCTCGAGACCGATCCGGACGCCGCGATCGACCTCTACTACCGGCAGTGCTCGATCCGCGTGACCACCGAGGATCTGGCCGGTATCGGCGCAACCATCGCCAACGGTGGCCTGAACCCACGCACCGGCCGCATGGTCTTCTCCTCCGAGATCGCGCAGCGTCTGCTCAGCGTGATGACCACCTGCGGCATGTACGACGGGGCGGGGGACTGGGTCACCTCGGTAGGACTGCCGGCCAAGAGCGGCGTCGGCGGCGGGATCCTCGCAGTCCTCCCCGGACAGCTGGGCATCGGCGTGTACTCGCCGCGACTCGACGAGCATGGCAACAGCGTCCGCGGCGTCGAGACGTGCCGGCACCTATCGAAGGACCTCGGTCTGCACATGTTCAACGTGACCCGCGAGAGCCGGGTGACGATCCGCTCGGTCTACGACCTGGCCGACACCCCGGTGAGTGCCGAATGGAGTGAACGCGAGCGCAGCTACCTCCGGACCTGCCGCGACAAGATCCGTGTCTACGAACTCCAGGGCGACCTGACGTTCGCCGGAGCCGAGAGCGTGCAGCGCCGCCTCGAGGCCGACATCGACCGCTACACGGTGGTCATCGTGGAGATCTCGCGTATCGGTGTCATCGATGCGGTCGCGCGGACGATGGTCCTCAGCATCAAGCGGCTACTCGACGACAGTGGACGCCGAGCCGCACTCGTCGATCCCGACGGCGTGGTGCGCGCCAGCGTGATCCGCCACCGCGCGGACGGCACCGCGCCCGACCTCGACGCCCCGGCGGACCTGAAGGGCTTCGATCCGGCACTGCCACACGTGCACGCGACGATGGAAGATGCCGTCATCGACGCGGAGACGTTCATGCTGAAGCACTACTACGATCAGTGAGTTCCACGTCGATGCCGGGGGAAGATGCCGTCATCGACGCGGAGACGTTGAGGCTGAAGCACTACTGCGATCAGTGAGCGGCGCGGGCGCGTGAGTTCGCCGCGGCCGATGCCCTAGGGTGGGCTCGTGCGTCTCGTCATCGCGGAGTGTCAGGTCGACTACGTCGGGCGGTTGACCGCCCATCTGCCCCTGGCCAAGCGCCTGCTGCTGATCAAGTCGGACGGTTCGGTGAGCGTGCACGCCGACGACCGCGCCTACAAACCGCTGAACTGGATGAGCCCGCCGTGCTGGCTCACCGAGGCCGCCGTGCCCGACGGCACCGCGGCGGAGGCGTACTGGGTCGTCACCAACAAGGCCGGTGAGGAACTCCGGATCACCATCGCATCGATCGAGCACGACTCGAACCATGAACTCGGCATCGACCCGGGTCTGGTCAAGGACGGCGTCGAGGCACATCTGCAGGAACTGCTCGCCGAACACGTGGAGACGCTGGGAGCCGGCCACACCCTCATTCGCCGCGAGTACATGACGGCGATCGGGCCGGTCGATCTGCTGTGTCGCGACGCCGCGGGCGGAACCGTTGCCGTCGAGATCAAACGCCGCGGCGAGATCGACGGCGTCGAGCAGCTGACGCGCTACCTGGAACTACTCAACCGCGACACCACTCTGGCCCCGGTGGCCGGCGTCTTCGCCGCACAGCAGATCAAGCCGCAGGCGCGGACGCTCGCCGAGGATCGTGGAATCCGTTGCGTCGTGCTGGATTACGAAGCCCTGCGCGGTGCGGAGAGCACGGAGTTCCGACTCTTCTGAGCTCCGCTCGGAGCAGTGCCGATCTGAGCTCCGGTCAGGCGTTGGCGCGGGCTTCCGGCGACAGCTTGCGATTGAGCAGTTCGAGGTCGTCGGTGTCGGAGAGCACGGTGTACTCGGAGTCCTCCGGCTGCGCCAGCAACTCGGGCAGTTCGTCGAGCTTGTCGCGGAGCTGACCCAGGTTGGCCGCGATCTCCTGACGGGCACGGTCGGCCGCGTGGGCCATCTCGCGGGATCGGCTCAGGCGTTCGCCGGCGATGTCGAGCGCCGTCTGACGGATGTGATTGGCCTCGTCGAGGGCCCGTTCGCGCTGGTCGGCGAGCTCGGCGTCGTGGCGTTCACGTTCGTCGGCGCGTTCGCGGGAGCTGATCGCCTCCAGCTCGGCGACCTCGGACTTCGCCTTCTCCACGATGCGGCGGGCCTCGTCGGCGGCCGCCTTCATCGTCTTGGTGTGCTCGGCCTCCATCGCCGCGGTGCGTTCAGCGATGAGACGCGCCGACTCGGACTCGTTGGCCGCGGCGGTCTCCTTGACCTGTCGGGCGCGCGCAGAGGCCTCGTCGACGAGCTTCTTCGCCGCAGCCTGCGCCTCGCTGCGGATCCGCTCGGCCTCGGCGGCCGCCTCCGATCGCATGTCGGCGGCCTCCTGACGGGCGATCGACAGCGTCTCGGCGGCTTCGGCCGAGGCCTCGGCACGCATCTCCGAGGCCTCGTCGGATGCGAGTTGCAGCATGCGCGAGAGACGTTCGCTCATACCCTGTGCGGTGGTCGGCGGTACCGAGAGTTTGTCGATCTCGCGCCGGAGTTCGGCGATCTCCTCGCGCGCCTCTTCCAGATGGGCGGCGAGTTCGTGTGCGTTGGCGGTGGCGGCGTCGCGATCCGCGGCGAGAACCCGCAGCTCGGCGTCGAGTCGCTGGAGATGGTCGGCGACCTGCTCACGGTCATAACCGCGCATCACGATCGCGAAGGGCAATTGCCGTGCGGGACCTGGCATGCGGGCCAGTGTATCGGAGACGGCCGGACCCTGAAGCGCGGTCGGACTCAGGCTCGGTGCCGGTGCCGGTGCCGGTGCCGGCGTTCTCGGCGACACGGCCTCCGGCGGCGGCGCGTGGACATCCACCAGGGCGTCCACGCGCCGGCGCCGGCGTTCGTCCCGGCGTGCCGGCCGCGAGCGAACGAGGAGGGATTCAGTAAGCGCCCGAACGGCTTTCGGTTCGGGCCGGGCGGTCGGTTCTCAGTGCGCGGCGTCGGCGGCCGGCTCGACGAGCTCGAGCAGGACGCCGCCCGCATCCTTGGGATGGACGAAGTTGATCCGGGAGTTCGCGGTGCCCCGCTTGGCGGCGGGGTAGAGGACGCGGACACCGGCCTCGGTGAGGCGGGCCATGACGGCGTCCACGTCGGTCACGCGCACCGCCAGCTGCTGCAGGCCGGGGCCGCTGCGGTCGATGAACTTCGCGATGGTCGACGACTCGTTCAGCGGGGCGAGCAGCTGGATGAGCGTGCCGCCGTCCGCCGGGCCGACCATGGCCTCCTCGACACCCTGCTCCTCGTTGGTCTCCTGGTGGAGCGTCTCGAAGCCGAGATGCGTCGCGTACCACTTCTTCGCGGCGTCGAGGTCGGGAACCGCGATGCCCACGTGGTCGATGGCCACGACCAGATCGGAGATCAGTGCGGTCGCGCCCTGGGGAGCGGCGGCGGGAGTGCTGGGGTCAGTTGCTGGGGAAGACATGAGACAACGGTAGCGTTGAGCCCAAGAGCGCACAGAGCGGGCGCTCGGTAGCTCCCCCGCAACACACCCCCCGGAGGTTCGTTTCATGTCCCCGAATGCCGACAACACCACGGTCATCGTCGCCGGCGCACGCACCCCCTTCGGCCGCCTCCTGGGCTCGCTGAAGGACTTCAGCGGCGTCGACCTCGGTGCGGTGGCGATCCAGGGTGCACTCGAGAAGTCCGGGGTCCCGGCCTCGGAGGTCCAGTACGTCATCATGGGCCAGGTGCTGACCGCGGGGGCGGGTCAGATGCCGGCTCGTCAGGCTGCCATCAAGGCCGGCATCGGCTGGGACGTCCCGACCCTGACCATCAACAAGATGTGCCTGTCGGGTATCGACGCCATCGCGCTCGCCGACCAGTTGATCCGCGCCGGGGAGTTCGACGTCGTCGTCGCCGGTGGCCAGGAGTCGATGACCCAGGCCCCGCACCTGCTGGCGGGCAGCCGCGGCGGCTTCAAGTACGGCAACACCGAACTCGTCGACCACCTGGCCTTCGACGGCCTGCACGACGCCTTCACCGATCAGCCGATGGGGGCGCTGACCGAGCAGGGCAACGACAAGGACGGCTTCACCCGCGAGCAGCAGGACGAATTCGCCGCCCGCAGCCACCAGCTCGCCGCCGCCGCCTGGAAGAACGGCGTGTTCGACGACGAGGTCGTGCCGGTCTCCATCCCGCAGCGCAAGGGTGACCCGATCCAGTTCGCCGAGGACGAGGGCATCCGCGCCAACACCACCGCCGAGTCGCTCTCGGGCCTGCGACCGGCGTTCCGCAAGGACGGCACCATCACCGCGGGCAACTCGTCGCAGATCTCCGACGGCGCTGCCGCTGTCGTGGTGATGAGCAAGGCCAAGGCCGAGGAGCTGGGCGTGACCTGGCTCGCCGAGATCGGTGCCCACGGCGTCGTCGCCGGACCGGACTCCAGCCTGCAGGCGCAGCCGGGCAATGCGATCGCCAAGGCCTGCGACCGCGAGGGCATCGCCCCCACCGACCTCGACCTCATCGAGATCAACGAGGCGTTCGCCGCGGTCGGCCTGGCCTCGACCCAGCAGCTCGGCGTCGACGCGGACAAGGTCAACGTCAACGGTGGCGCCATCGCCGTCGGCCACCCGATCGGCACCTCCGGCGCCCGTATCACCCTGCACCTCGCGCTCGAGCTGCAGCGTCGCGGTGGCGGCGTCGGCGCAGCCGCGCTGTGTGGTGCCGGCGGCCAGGGCGATGCGCTGATCATCCGCGTCCCGAAGGCCTGAGAGATCCGCTGAAGGAGACTTCTACGACACATTGTCGTAGAAGTCTCCGCCGGCAGGCACAATGGGGAACATGCTGTCTTTCTTCGACCTGACCACACCCGCCAAGCGCTTCCGCTTCGTCGCCGTGGCGGAAGCCATCACCTGGGCGTGGCTGATCGTCGGGATGATCCTCAAACGTGTCAACGACGACCCCGAGGCCATCGCGCTGCCCGGCGCCACCCACGGCGCCGTCTTCGTGATCTTCGTGATCGTCGCCTTGATCACGGCGTTCCAGCTCAAGTGGAATGCCGTGAAGTGGGAACTGCCCCTGGGCGGACGCCGCATCGGGATCCCCATCGTGACGCTGCTGGCGCTCGCATCGAGCGTCCCGCCCTTCGGCACGATCGTCTTCGAGTGGTGGGCCAAGCGCAACGGCCACCTCGCCGAACTCTCGGCCGGCCGGTCACCCCAGCAGGCGACCGCCTGATCCGGACGTGATCCATTGATCGTCGCATTCAGCCTCACGCCCTCGGGCGGAACCGCCGTCGACGCCGACGGCGGGATGAGTGCGGCGGTCGCGGCCGCCGTCGAGGTGGTGCGGGCCTCTGGACTCTCGCACCAGACCACCTCGATGTTCACCTATCTCGAGGGCGACTGGGACGAGGTGATGGCGGTGGTCAAGGCCGCTGCCGAGGCCGTCGCCGCCCATGCGCCGCGCGTCGGCCTCGTGCTCAAGGCCGACATCCGTCCCGGCCACACCGACGAACTGACCGGCAAGGTCGAACGGGTGGAACGCCACCTGGGTTCGGGCGCCTGAGTGCAGGTGCCCCAGACGACCGAACCTCGCCGATCCCGGCGGGCGGTCGCCTCGATCTTCGCCCTCAACGGCTTTCTCGCCGCCATGTGGGTGGCGCACATCCCGGTCATCAGCGACCGCACCGGCGTCGGCCACGACGAACTGGGCGGCCTGTTGCTGCTCCTGGGCGGCTCCGCTTTCGTCGGCATGCAGGTGTGCGGTCCGCTGATCGACCGCTGGGGTTCCCGGCCGCTCACCGTCGCCGCTGCGGTTGTGCTCGCGGCCGTCATCGTCACCCCGGTGCTGGCCGTCGACACGCTCACTCTCGGCGCCGCCCTCGCGGCCTTCGGTTTCGCCAACGGGTGCCTGGACGTGTCGATGAACGCCCAGGCGGTGGCCGTCGAGCGTGCCTACCGCCGGCCGATCATGTCGTCGTTCCACGGATGGTTCTCCTCGGGGAGCCTCGTCGGCTCCGGGGTGGTGGCGGCGACGCTGTGGGCCGACGTCGGGGTCGTGCCGACCGTCGCGTGTGCCGCCGTCGCCGGATTGGTGGTCGTCGCCGCGGTCGCGCGCGGTCTCGCCGGGCGCGACGAGAGGCCGACGACGTCGACGAACAACTCGTCTGGTTCGTCGTCGGGATCGACGTGGTGGGACGGCATCGACCGGCGACGGCTCGTCCTGCTCGCGATCGTCGCCTTCGGGCTCATGCTCGCCGAGGGCACCGCCTACGACTGGAGCGCCCTGCACGTCGTCGAGAGCTACGGGACCGGTGAGGCGATCGGAGCGATCGCCTTCGGCGCCTTCAGCGCGACCATGACGGTCTCGCGATTCGTCATCGATCCGGTGGTCGCCTCGGTGGGTGCGGTCCGCGTGGTGCGGGTCGGCGCACTCGTCGGCATCGTCGGCATGGCGATCGCGATCGTCTCGCCGGTGCCTGCGCTCGCCGTGGTCGGCTGGGCGGTCTTCGGTGTCGGACTCGCCGGGCTCATCCCGCAGATCTTCACCGCTGCGGGAAATCTCACCGACTCCGCGGGTGGCCGGACGATCTCGATCGTGGTCGGTTGCGGATACCTGGGAATGCTCGCCGGACCCGCCGTCGTCGGGTTCATCAGCAGCCGAACATCTCTGAACACCGGCCTGCTCGCGGCACTGGCCGCGCTGCTGCTCGCCGTGTGCCTCGCCGGGGTCGTCCGTCCGCCGCAACGACCGGTGTCCGCGCTGGGCGAACCTCGGTCGTCGCACCCGGGTGGTCGTGCCACACTAGAGGGGTGACGCGACCAACCAATCGTCAGCAGGCCGCCGCGGCGGCCCGTCAGCAGGCTGCTGCCGCCATGGCCATGACCGGTGCCGTCGATCTCGGCGGGATCAAGGACCGGGCCGAAGCTCAACGCGCCCAAGCCCAGCGCGCGCAGGCACAGCGAGACCCGGCCCAGTCCGATCGATCCGACGGTGCCCAACCCGGGACACCGCCTCCCGGTGCGCCGCCCGTGGCATCCGGTGCGAGCGTCATCGACGTCACCGAGGAGACCTTCGAGGCCGAGGTCCTCAACCGGTCGATGCAGCAGCTCGTCGTCGTCGACCTCTGGGCCGAATGGTGCGGGCCGTGCAAGCAGCTGTCGCCGGTCCTCGAACGCCTCGCCGCGCAGTCCGGCGGTCGCTGGGTGCTCGCCAAGGTCGACGTCGACGCGAATCCCCGTATCGCGCAGGCGTTCCGGGTGCAGTCGATCCCGATGGTCGTCGCGATCGTGCAGGGGCAGCCGGTCACCGCGTTCAACGGCGTCCGTTCCGAGGCCGAGATCACCAGCTGGATCGACGAGATCTTCGCCCAGGTCGGCAACGCGCTCCCGGACGCACCCGCGGGTGCTGCGGCCCCCGAGCCGGAGCAGTCCGATCCGCGCATGATCGCCGCCGAGGAGAAGCTCAACGACGGCGACTTCGACGGGGCACTTGCCGCATATCGCGCCGTCGCCGAAGCCGAACCCGAGAACGTCGAGGCGGCGTCGGCGGCACGGAACCTCGAGTTCATCCTGCGCGCGCAGGCCCACGACCCGAACATCGTCGAGACCGCGTCCCCGCGCGACGTCGACGCACAGCTCGCGGCCGCAGACGTCCTGCTGCTGTCCCAGCAGCCCGAGGCGGCCTTCGACCGGATCATCGACGTCGTCCGGGTCACCAACGGCGAGGAACGCACCCGGGCCCGGACACGGCTGCTGGAACTGTTCGAGCTCTTCGACCCGGCGGAGCCCTTCGTCGTGACTGCTCGACGGAAGCTGGCGAGCGCGCTCTACTGATCCGCACACCCACCCTTTTTCGGCAAATCCAGCACCCTCCGGGGTGGTGACTTTGCCGAAAAAGGGTGGGTGTGCGCGTTAGCGGGGAGCGAGCCAGATGGCGGAATTGGCCGGCAACATGACCCGCGCCGAGGCGGGGCGTCCGTGATACGACGGCCCGTCGGCGGTCACCGCTCCCAGGTTCCCCTTGCCCGCGCCGCTGTAGGCGTCGGCGTCGGTGTTGAGGATCTCCTCCCACACCCCGCCCTGCGGCAGCCCGATATGGTAGTCGACCCGGTCCGACCCGGAGAAGTTGAAGATGCAGGCGACAACCGATCCGTCCTCCCCGAACCGCAGGAAGCTGATCACGTTGTTCGCGGTGTCGTTGGCGTCGATCCACTCGTAGCCGAGGGGGGTGATGTCCTGCGTGTAGAGCGCGGGGGATGACCGGTAGATCCGGTTGAGGTCGGTGACCAGCGCCGATATGCCGGAGTGCAGTTCGCCCTCCCAGCCCTCGAGCTGGTGCCAGTCGAGGCTCCGGTTGTCGGCCCATTCGCCGGTCTGACCGAACTCCTGGCCCATGAACAGCAGCTGTTTGCCGGGATGCGACCACATGTACGCGAGGTACACGCGGGCGCCGGCCGCCTTGGTGAACGAATCGCCCGGCATACGCGTCCAGAGCGTGCCCTTGCCGTGGACCACCTCGTCGTGCGACAGCGGCAGCACGAAGTTCTCGCTCCATGCGTACATCAGCGAGAAGGTGATCTCGTGGTGATGGAAGCTTCGGTGCACCTGATCCCGCGACAGGTAGTCGAGGCTGTCGTGCATCCAGCCCATGTTCCATTTGAAGCTGAAACCGAGGCCGCCGAGATCGGTCATCCGGGTGACGCCCGGCCACGCGGTGGATTCCTCGGCGACGGTGATGACGCCGGGGAAGTGTTTGTGCACCGTCGCGTTGGTCTCCTGCAGGAACTGCACCGCTTCGAGGTTCTCGCGGCCACCGTGGATGTTGGGCCGCCACTGCCCGTCGGGACGTGAGTAGTCCAGATACAGCATCGAGGCGACGGCGTCGACGCGCAGTCCGTCGATGTGGAACTCGCCGAACCAGAACAATGCGTTGGCGACGAGGAAATTGCGTACCTCGTGGCGTCCGAAATCGAAGACGTAGGTGCCCCAGTCGAGTTGCTCGCCGCGCATCGGGTCGGCGTGCTCGTAGAGCGGGGTGCCGTCGAAGCGGGCGAGAGCCCACTCGTCCTTCGGGAAGTGCGCGGGCACCCAGTCGACGATCACCGCGATCCCGCGCGAATGCAGATGGTCGACGAGGTACCGGAAGTCGTCGGGGGTACCGAACCGGGCGGTCGGCGCGTAGTACGACGTCACCTGGTAGCCCCACGAACCGCCGAAGGGATGCTCGGCCACCGGGAGGAACTCGACGTGCGTGAAGCCCTTCTCCACGACGTAATCGGCGAGCTGGTGGGCGAGTTCGCGGTAGCCCAGGCCCTGACGCCACGACGCCAGGTGCACCTCGTAGATGCTCATCGGTTCGCGCTCGGGCGCGGAGCGCTCCCGGCGCGCGATCCAGGCGTCGTCGGACCAGACGTGCTGCGATCGCGTGACGACCGACGCCGTCGACGGTGGGGGTGTGGTCCGGTAAGCCATCGGATCGGCCTTGTCACGGATCACGCCGTCGGCGCCGTGCACCCGGAACTTGTAGTGCGCGCCGTCGCCGACGTCGGGGATGAACACTTCCCAGACACCGCTGACCCCGACCTTGCGCATGGGGGCCACGCGGCCGGTCCACCGGTCGAAATCCCCGATGACGGCCACGCCGTGGGCGTTGGGCGCCCAGACCGAGAACGCGGTGCCGGAGACCTCGCCGTCGGCGGTCGTGTACGAGACGACGCGGGCCCCGAGGGCCTCCCACAGCGTCTCGTGCCGGCCCTCGCTGAACAGGTGGATGTCGATGTCGCCGAGGCTCGGCAGGAATCGATAGCCGTCGGCGACGACGAACTCGGCGGTGCCGCCCGCACCGTCGGGGTAGACGATCCGGTAGCGGTAGTCCATCAGGTCGGCGATCGGCACCGTGACGACCCACAGGTCGTCGGTCTGGCGGGTCATGGGATGGTCGACGCCGCCGATGACCGCCGACACCGACAGGGCGTCGGGTCGTAGTGTGCGCAGGATCGTGCTGCCGCCCGGGGCGTCGTGCGCCCCGAGGAACGCATGCGGGTCGGGATGGGTCAGCGCGTCGAGCCGGCGCAGGTCGTGATCGGACGCCTCGGGGGCGGGGAGGGACCCGGCGGCGAGGGGTGTTCCCGGGGCGGCGGTGCCGGGGGTCGTGGGGGACTCGGGATCTCGACGATCGGTCACGGGCACCTCACTGGATTCGGTAGGCGAGTCGCGCTGCGGTGGCGGGGTCGAGCGGCGGGAGGGCCAGGATGTGGGCGACCGCGCGCCACGGCTCCAGCCGGACGTAGTTGTCCTGTCCCCACCAGTACTCCTCCCCGGTGACCTCGTCGCGGACCGGGAAGTGGTCGTACCACTCGAATCCGAGTGTGGGCAGGTCGAGCCAGACGGTGGAGTCCTCGGCGGCGAACGGGTTGAGGTTGACCACCACCACGACGCGGTCGCCCGAGACCGGATCGATCTTCGAATAGGCGATCAGCGATGGGTTCTCGACGTGGTGGAAGTGGATGTTCCGCAGTTGCTGCAGCGCCGGATGCCGACGGCGGATCTCGTTGAGCGAGGTGATCCACGGTTCCAGCGACTCACCGCGGCTCGTCGCCGCCTTGTAGTCGCGGGGACGCAGCTCGTACTTCTCGGAGTCCTGGTATTCCTCGCTGCCCTCGGCGACCGCGACGTGTTCGTAGAGTTCGTAGCCGCTGTAGACGCCCCAGGTCGGGGCCAGGGTCGCGGCCAGGGCAGCGCGGAGTGCGAACATGCCCGGGCCGCCGTGCTGCAGGCTGGCGTGCAGGATGTCGGGGGTGTTGACGAACAGGTTGGGACGCGCCTCATCGGCATGATCGGCCAGTTCGCGGCCGAACTGCTCGAGTTCCCACTTGGCCGTCTTCCACGTGAAGTACGTGTAGGACTGGGTGAATCCGAGGCGGGCGAGACCGTACAGACGAGCCGGGCGGGTGAACGACTCGGACAGGAACAGCACGTCCGGGTTCCGCTTCTTGACCTCGACGATCAGCCACTCCCAGAAGTTCGGCGGCTTGGTGTGCGGGTTGTCGACGCGGAAGATGTTCACGCCGAGGCCGACCCAGTGCAGGACCACCTGCAGCACGGCCCGATAGATGCCGTTGCGGTCCTCGTCGAAGTTCAGCGGGTAGATGTCCTGGTACTTCTTCGGCGGGTTCTCCGCGTAGGCGATCGTGCCGTCGGGCTGGATGATGAACCAGTCGGGGTGTTCGGTCGCCCAGGGATGGTCGGGTGCGCACTGCAGTGCGAGGTCGAGGGCGACCTCCAGTCCCAGCTCACGCGCCCGCCCGACGAAGTACTCGAAGTCCTCCTCGGAGCCCAGCTGCGGGTGGATCGCGTCGTGGCCGCCGTCCTTCGACCCGATGGCCCACGGCGAGCCGACGTCGTCGGGACCGGCGACCAGGGTGTTGTTGCGCCCCTTGCGATTGACCTCGCCGATCGGGTGGATCGGCGGGAGGTAGACGACGTCGAAGCCCATCCCGGCGATCCGCGGGAGGTCCTCGGCGGCGGTGAGGAAGGTGCCGTGCACCGGGTTGCCCTCGCCGTCCCAACCGCCGGTGGAGCGGGGGAAGAACTCGTACCAGGACCCGAAGAGGGCGCGGGTTCGGTCCACCCACACGCGGTAGGTGCGACTCTTGGTGACCAGTTCCCGGACGGGATTGTCGTGGAGCAGTTCGACGACCTCCTCGGAGATCGCCAGACTCACCCGGTTCTCGACCCGGCGGCGTCGTGCGCGGAGCAGACGCGCGGCGTCGAGCAGGAGTTCGCGGTACTCGTCGGCGATGTCCTCGGCGGCGCGGGTGAGGATGCGGGCGCCGGTCTCCAGGTCGTTGGCGAGGTCGGCGGCGCCCTGACCGGCGTCGAGCTTCTTGGTGACCGCCGAACGCCAGGTGGTGTACGGATCGCTCCAGGCCTCGATGCGATACGACCAGAATCCGACCGCGTCGGGGACGAACGCCGCGTTGAAGGTGTCCGGTTCGGGTGACGGGGTCATCCGGATGTCGAGGACGCCGCGACGCGGTGCCTCGACATGGAGCGTGACGCCGATCGCGTCGTGCCCTTCGCGCCACGCCGTGGTGCTGATCGGGAAGAACTCTCCCACAACGGCTTTCGCGGGCTGCTGCCCGGCCGAGACCAGGGGTGCGATGTCATCGATACCCATGCGCCCGATCACTCGAAGCCTCCTCTCGTCAGCTCCCGCGATTGGTCAGGGTGCGTTGTCGGTCTCGCCTGCGTTGGAATCACCGCTACCCAACCTAGTGCCCCGCGTGGGCGATTGTCTCGTCGTACACGGTCGCCGTGCCGGTCGTCTCGCGTCGGGCGTGCTCAGCCCACCGGACGCGGTGCGGCGGTGAGCCGGCTGAGGGCGGACCGGACGACGGCGGGATCGGTGGTCCGCCACATCGGAGGCAGCGAGGCGAGTAGGTAGCCCCCGTATCCGGCCGTCGCCAGCCGGGAGTCGAGCACCGCGACGACGCCACGGTCGTCGACCGAACGCAGCAGTCGGCCGGCGCCCTGCGCGAGCAGCAGCGCGGCATGATTCGCCGCCACGGACAAGAAGCCGTTGCCGCCCCGGGCGTCGACCGCGCGCTGCCGCGCGGTCAGCAGCGGATCGTCAGGGCGGGGGAACGGAATACGGTCGATGAGCACGAGGCTCAGCGACGGCCCCGGCACGTCGACGCCCTGCCAGAGCGACAGTGTGCCGAACAGGCAGGTCTCGGGATCCTCGGCGAAGCGTCTGACGAGGGTCGAGGTGGTGTCGTCGCCCTGACACAGCACCGGGTACTCGCAGCGCTCCCGGATCGCCTCGGCCGCCTCGCGGGCAGCGCGCATCGACGAGAACAGCCCCAGCGTGCGCCCGCCGGCGGCATCCACGAGCTGGGCGATCTCGTCCATCGTCCGCGGAGCGATACCCGAGCGATCGGGCCGGGGCAGGTGCCGGGCCACGTAGAGGATCGCCGACTTCGGATAGTCGAACGGGGAGCCCGCGTCGAGACCCGTCCAGCGCGCCGAACCCGAATCGGAGGGAACCGCCTTGCCACTGGCCGTGACGTTGCGGGCGGCCGTCGGGTCGGGGCCCGGTTCGTCGCCCGGCTCGTCGGCGGCGGGACGGTCGGTGCCCCGCCCGGAGGCGGGTAGACCCCAGGTCGCGGCAAGGGCGTCGAAGGAACCGCCGATGGTCAGGGTCGCGGAGGTCAGGACGACCGTCGAATTGGCGAACAGCGACGCGCGGAGCAGCCCGCCGACCGACAGCGGCGCGATGTGCAGCACCGGACGGGGTTCGGCGCCGCGTCGGGAGGTGTCGAGGCCGACCCACACCACGTCGCGGCGTTTGGACTCGTCGGGTTCGTCGAAGGCGCCGAGGACGCGGACGACCGTGTCGTGCATGTCGTCGAGCGAGGTGAGGGCCGCCGACCGTGCGGCGGCCGCGCCGTCGTCGCCGGCACCGGGCGCGCGCACCGGGCCGATCGCGGTCCGGGTCTGCCACAACCGGTCACGCAGCATCACCAGAACGGACGTGGCGTCGGGCGGCAGCTGCGTCCACTGTGTCTTCGGCGCCGTCTCCAGGAGTTCCCCGAGTTGCTCACCGGCACCGAGGAGGGCGTCGGCGGTCTCCTCGTCGACGAGTTTGCCGACGCGCCGGGAGACGAGGGTGATCGAGGCCGCCGACAGTTCGTCGGTCGCCACCGAGGTCATCCGGTCGACGAGTTCGTGGGCCTCGTCGATGATCACGACGTCGTGCTCGGGCAGAACGTTGGCCGGGCTCGTCGCGTCGATCGCCAGCAGGGCGTGGTTGGTGACCACCACGTCGACCTTGCCGGACTGGCGGCGGGCCTGTTCGGCGAAGCAGTCCTCGCCGTAGGAACAGTTGGCGGCACCGAGGCATTCACGCGCGGACACACTGACCTGTCGCCAGGCGCGGTCGGCGACACCGGGCACGAGGTCGTCGCGGTCACCGGTCTCGGTGTCGCTGCTCCACTCGCGCAGCCGGGTGACCTCGCGTCCGGTGCGGGACAACTCGAACGGATCGAACAGCTCGGTGTCCGGCTCGTCGGCGGCCCCCGAATGGATCTTGTTGAGGCACAAGTAGTTTCCGCGACCTTTGAGGATCGCGAAGGTGGGTTTGCGGCCGACGGGCTTCGCGAGGGCGCCGGCGAGACGGGGGAGGTCACGCTCGATCAGCTGCCGCTGCAGGGCGATCGTCGCCGTCGACACCACCACGGTCCGTCCGGTCTCGACCGCATGGCGGATGGCCGGCACGAGGTACGCCAGCGACTTTCCGGTGCCGGTCCCGGCCTGTACGGCGAGATGTTCGCCGGTGTCGATGGCGTGTGCGACGGCCGAGGCCATGGCTACCTGACCGTCACGGCGACGACCGCCGAGCGCGGAGACCGCGGTGTCGAGCAGTTCGGTCACCGGGGGAGTGTTCGGCATGTGGTGTTCCGGGGTCCTCGTTCGAGATGGTGCGAGATGGGGTGTGTGAGTTTCAGACGGATCCGCGGGCTCGACGGTTCCCTCGGGACTAACCCGTGCCGCTCGAGCCGTCGTAGAGCAGGTCGCCCACCAGCTCGACCCCCGCCTCGCGCATGCTCTTCAGTGCGTCGGAGGTGGTCGCCGCCCCGACGCCCGCGGTGAAATTGAGCAGCACCCGCGTCGTGAATCCGGCCGCCACCGCATCGAGTGCCGTCGCGCGGACACAGTGATCGGTGGTCAGTCCCGCGATGTCGATGCTGGAGATCTTGTGGTCGCGCAGCCACTGTTCGAGGCTCGTGCCGTCGTCCGTGACACCCTCGAAGCCGGAGTACGCAGCGGCGTACTCACCTTTCGAGAATGTCTCTCGCGCTGCGGTGGAATCGAATTCGGGGTGGAAGGCAACGCCGTCGGTGCCGACCACGCAATGCGGCGGCCAGGTGTCGACGTAGTCGGGTTCGTCGGAGAAGTGATCACCCGGATCGATGTGGTGATCGCGTGTCGCGACGACCGTCCGGTACTCGTCGAGGATCTTGGTGATCGCCCGGGCCACCGCCGCACCACCGTTGACCGCGAGGGAACCGCCCTCACAGAAGTCGTTCTGGACGTCGACGACGACCAAGGCGTCGGCCGGTTTGGTGCCGTCGCTGCGTTCGCTGTTCATCTGCTACCCCCTGGCGGATCGAATCGTGTTGCTCGTCAGCGGAGCTGGTATCGGGTCGGCACCGCCGGGTCCCCGTGCGAGAGGCCGAGGCCCTCCCACGGCAGGCTCACCAGCCCTGCGGCGAGATGGGCGCGCGCGTCGGTCAGCGAAGGCAGCGATGCCACCGGCTCCCCGCCGCGAACCAGCGGAATCTGCAGGTCCCGCAGTTGGAGACCGCCCTCGGCGTCGGGGCGTGGTCCCTCGGCACGGTAGACGATCTCTTCCACGATCGTCCCACTGGCACGTGCGGCTCGCACCGCCGCCTTCGCTCCGCCACGCGACTCCTTGTGGCTCGACCGCTTCGCGACGGCAAGCCCGTCGACCTCGACGAGCTTGTAGACCATGCCCGCGGTCGGTGCACCGCTGCCGGTGACCAGCGAGGTCCCGACGCCGTAGGTGTCGACCGGTTCGGCGCGCAGCGAGGCTATCGCGTACTCGTCGAGGTCGCCGGACACCACGATCTTGGTGTCGGTGGCGCCGAGGTCGTCGAGTTGCGTGCGTACCTGCCGGGCGAGCACGCCGAGATCTCCGGAGTCGATGCGAACCGCACCGAGTCCGGGGCCGGCGACCTCGATGGCGTTGCGCACGCCCTGGGTGATGTCGTAGGTGTCCACCAGCAAGGTGGTGCCGACGCCGAGCGCCTCGATCTGTGCGGTGAACGCGGCCTTCTCGTCGGGACCGTCCGGTCCGGAGAAGCCGAGGGTGAAGGCGTGCGCGGCGGTTCCCGCGCTGGGGACGCCGAAACGGCGGTTCGCCTCGAGATTCGACGTCGCGGCGACGCCGGCCAGGTACGCGGCACGGGCGCTCGCGACCGCGGCGCGCTCGTGGGTGCGTCGGGAACCCATCTCGATGATCGGCCGGGACCCGGCGGCGCTGACCATCCGGGCGGCGGCCGAGGCGATCGCGCTGTCGTGGTTGAGGATCGACAGGATCAGCGTCTCGAGCAGTACGGCCTCGGCGAAGGGCGCACGGACGGTGAGGATCGGAGAGCCGGGGAAGTAGAGCTCGCCCTCGCGGTAGCCGTCGATGTCCCCGGAGAACCGGTAGTCGCGCAGCCACGCGACGGTCTCGGCGTCGAGGAACTTCTCCACGACGGCGATCTCCTCGTCGCCGAAACGGAACTCGGCGAGCTCGGCGAGGACGCGTCCGGTGCCCGCGACGACGCCGTACCGGCGGCCGTCGGGGAGTCGTCGGGCGAACACCTCGAACACGCACGACCGGTGTGCGACCGGGTGGCGGAGAGCCGCTGCGACCATGGTCAGTTCGTACTGATCGGTCAGCAGCGCGGTGTTGTCGATGCTCACTGTCGCGTTACCCTTGTCTCCATGGCGCCTGACGAAACTCGTGCGCACGAGGCTACCCCCGGCGGTACCGCGGTTGCCGAACCCGCGGTGGCGGACGGCGCGGCGGATCTCGACAAACCCTGGATGACCGTCGTGTGGGACGATCCCGTCAATCTGATGCGGTATGTGACCTTCGTCTTCCAGAAGATCTTCGGCTACTCGGAGTCACGTGCCAATCAGTTGATGATGCAGGTGCACACCGAGGGCAAGGCCGTGGTCTCCAGCGGCGACCGCGACAAGGTCGAGGGTGACGTGCGCAAACTGCACGCGGCCGGCCTGTGGGCCACCATGCAGCGCGATTCATGACCGGGTTCGCATTTCTGCCGCCCGAGCGCGGACCGGGTTCGACGGTGCTGACGGGGTCGACGGTGGGGAGACACTGAAGCGTGCGCACCTGGAAACGCAAGGGCCGCGGCGCGTCGATTCGGATCACCTCCCAGCTCGACGCGCACGAGGTCGAGCTGCTCGCGTCGCTGGTCTCCTCGATGTGCGAGCTGCTCACCGAACGCGCCGACACCGCACCGCGCGATGCGCTGTCGGACGTCACCGGTATCCGGGTCGGCCATGCCGACACACCCGACGACGCCACGCTCGGGCGTCTCCTGCCGGACTTCCATCGCCCCGATCAGGACCGGGAACTCTCCGCCGAGGTGGTGAACGGTCGCCTCAACTCGGCGCTGCGCAGCGTCAACGAGCCGAAGATCATCGACGCCAAACTCGCTGCGGCGCAGGTTCTTCTCGACACCCTGCCCGACGGGGGCGGCGACCTCGCACTCACCGTCGAGCAGGCGACCGCCTGGCTGACCGCCCTCAACGACGTCCGCCTCGCCCTCGGGGCGATGCTCGGGATCTCCGAGGACACCCCCGACCGGTTGCCGCCCGATCATCCGCACGCCGCGCATCTCGGCGTCTATCACTGGCTGACGGTGATGCAGGATCTGCTCGTCGAAGCGGTGATGTGACCTACGATCCACGGTGACACCGCTCCATTCGGGAGCTTTGTCCGAGTTCTCCGTGCTGCGGGTCGGGACAGATGAGAGCAGAGGTGTACGTGACCACCATCGGACGACCCGCCCGCCCGGGCGACCGCATCACCGACGTCGCCGGGATCACCGTCGGGCACCGTCATCGTGTCGACGCCGACGCGCAGGTCTCCGGTACCGCCGACACACCCGACGGCCACGGCTGGGCGACCGGGACGACGGTCGTGCGGATCTCGGGATCCGCTGCAATCGCCGCCGTCGACGTGCGGGGCGGTGGTCCGGGCACCCGTGAGACCGACCTCCTCGATCCGTCGAACACCGTGCAGACCGCGCACGCCATCGTGCTCAGCGGCGGCAGCGCCTACGGTCTCGCAACCGCCGACGGCGCGATGCGCGCCCTCGAGGCCGAGGGGGTCGGGCTGCCGATGGACACCCGGGGACATTTGGTGCCCATCGTGCCGGCCGCGGTCATCTTCGATCTCCCGGTCGGCGCGTGGGATCACCGGCCCGACGCCGACTTCGGCGCCGAGGCGGTCCGCGCCGCCGGTGCCGATTTCGCGGTCGGCAGTGTGGGGGCCGGCGCCGGTGCACGTGCCGGCGCGCTGAAAGGTGGTGTGGGCAGCGCATCGGTGACGATCCCGACGGGTCCGGCCGCAGGTGTCACCGTCGGCGCGCTGATGGTCGCCAACCCGGTCGGCGCCGTCATCGACCCGCAGAGCGGCCTGCCGTGGGATCTCGGTGAGGATGACCTCGACCGCCTGGGCCTGAGGCGTCCGGAGGCCGGCGACATCGCACGGCTGGCCGACCTCGCGGAGAAACACACCGTGCTCAACACGACGATCGGAGTCGTCGCCACCGATGCCGCACTCGATGCCGCGATGACCCAGCGAATCGCCATGGCCGGCCACGACGGTCTCGGCCGCGCCATCCGCCCGGCCCACTCACCGCTCGACGGCGACACCATCTTCGCCGTCTCCACCGGTGCGGTGCGGCCGGAGTCGATCGACCCGGCGTTCGCCTCACCGCCCGGCATGCATCCGGACGCGGCGGTCATCGCCGAGATCTGCCGATGCGCGGCCGGCGTCGTTCAGCGAGCCATCGTCGACGCCGTACTCGCCGCCGAGACGGTGGCGTCCATCCCCACCTACGCGCAGGCTGCGCCGTCGGCGTTCGTCTGAACGGCCCGCCCCGGACTCACCGACGGTGACACCGGTCATAGGTGAATGCGGAATAGGCGTTCGCGCCGCGGCGTTCCCTCTCGGGACATGTGCGACGACCTGTCGCCGACCCCTCCGTGCCCTGCCCACCGGGGCCCGCGTCTGCGAAGGAGAACGGGACACCGATGCTCAAGATCGATCAGGAACTCGTCGACGCGATGGTCGCGCATGCGCGCGCCGATCATCCGGACGAGGCGTGCGGGGTGATCGCGGGGCCGGAGGGTTCCGAGGACCCGCAGCGATTCATCCCGATGATCAACGCGGAACGGTCGCCCACGTTCTACCGGTTCGATTCGGCCGAGCAGCTGTCCGTGTGGCGCGAGATGGACCGTCGCGACGAGGAACCGGTGGTGATCTACCACTCGCACACCGCGACCGAGGCCTACCCGAGCCGCACCGACATCTCCTACGCCGGCGAGCCCGGCGCGCACTATGTGCTGGTGTCCACCCGGGACCCGGAGACCGCCGAGATCCGTAGCTATCGCATCGTCGACGGCACGGTCACCGAAGAAGAGATCGAGATCAGGAGCTGAATATGCCCGTCACCGTGTCCATCCCGACGATCCTGCGGACCCACACCAACGGCGCCAAGCGCGTCGAGGGGTCCGGGACGACGCTCGCCACGCTGATCGACGACCTGGAGTCGGGCAACCCCGGGCTCAAGGAGCGACTCGTCGCCCCGGCTGAGAACGGCACCGCGAAACTGCACCGCTTCGTCAACATCTACGTCAACGACGAGGACGTCCGGTTCTCCGGTGGTCTCGACACCTCCATCGACGACGGTGACGAGGTGACCATCCTGCCCGCGGTCGCCGGCGGCTGCTGAGCGTGACCCGCTACGACTCGCTCATCGACTCGGTCGGCAACACCCCGCTGATCGGCCTCCCGCGGCTGTCCCCGCGCTGGGACGACTCGGCCGACGGGCCCCACGTGCGACTCTGGGCCAAACTCGAGGACCGCAACCCGACCGGCTCCATCAAGGACCGCCCCGCGCTGCGCATGATCGAGCAGGCCGAACGCGACGGGCTGCTGCACGAGGGTTCGACGATCCTCGAACCCACCAGTGGCAACACCGGGATCTCGCTGGCGATGGCCGCGAAACTCAAGGGCTACCAACTGATCTGCGTGATGCCCGAGAACACCTCCGAGGAGCGTCGGTCGCTGTTGCGCATGTTCGGCGCGAAGATGATCTCCTCGCCGGCCGCGGGCGGATCGAACACCGCGGTGGCCGTGGCCAAGAAGCTGGCATCGGAGAACCCCGACTGGGTGATGCTGTACCAGTACGGCAACGTCGCGAACATCGCCGCCCACTACGAGGGGACCGGCCCGGAGCTCTTCGCCGACCTCCCGGAGATCACCCACTTCGTCGCGGGACTGGGCACCACCGGGACGCTGATGGGCGTCGGACGCTTTCTGCGTGAACGCAATCCGGAGATCGAGATCGTCGCGGCCGAACCCCGCTACGGCGACGAGGTGTACGGCCTGCGCAACATCGACGAGGGATTCATCCCGGAGCTCTACGACGAATCGGTGTTGACGCGCCGGTTCTCGGTCACCGGCGTCGACGCGGTCGCCCGGGTGCGTGAACTGATCGACCTCGAGGGAATCTTCGCGGGCATCTCCACCGGCGCGATCCTGCAGGCCGCGCGCGGTATCGGCCGGCGGGCCATGAAGGAGGGCTCGCGCGCCGACATCGGCTTCGTGGTGCCCGACGCGGGGTGGAAGTATCTGTCGACCGGGGTCTACGAAGGTAGCCTGGACGACGCGGAGCAGGCACTCGAAGGTCAGCTCTGGGCGTGACCGGCCCCCGGGACGCCATCCACAAGAGTCGAGACCCGAAGAGAAAATGGCCATGACGTCGTACACCTCACCGGTCGGGCAGGAGCCGCAGCGGCGCTCCCGCCCGCTCTGGTTGCGTTCGTTGATCACCACCGTGTGCATCATCGCGGCGCTGTTCGTCATCGAGCTGATCGACGCGGCCACCCGGTACGACCTCGACTCCAACGGGATCGAGCCCCGCCAGGTCGACGGACTCGACGGCATCCTCTGGGCGCCGATGCTGCACGCCGACTGGGAGCACCTGTTCGCCAACCTCATGCCCGGGGCGGTGCTCTGTTTCCTGGTGCTGATGACCCAGCGGTTCCTCGTCGTCACCGGCATCATCTGGGTGATCTCCGGTCTGGGAGTGTGGCTCTTCGCCGCGCCCTACTCGATCACCGTGGGCGCGTCGGGCATCATCTTCGGCTGGCTCACCTTCCTCGTCGTGCGCGGACTGTTCAACCGCGACCTGTGGCAGATCCTCGGCGGCGTGGTGCTTTTCCTGATCTACGGCTCGATCCTCTGGGGCGTGCTGCCGACGAATCCGCTCGTCTCGTGGCAGGCGCATCTGTTCGGCGCGATCGCCGGCGTGCTCGCCGCCTGGTTCCTCGCCGCGCGTGACCGCAAGAAGCGGCAGCGCACCGTGACCCCGGGGGTGGCGTCATAGCCGCACAACCCACGGCGCCCGTCTGGGCCGCCGATCCCGAGGCACCCATCGGGATCTTCGACTCCGGCGTAGGCGGTCTGACCGTCGCCCGCGCCATCATGGACCTGCTGCCCGACGAGGACATCGTCTACATCGGCGACACCGCGAACGGCCCATACGGGCCGCTGACGATCCCCGAGATCCGCAAGCACGCCCTCGCGATCGGCGACGATCTGGCCGAGCGGGGTGTCAAGGCGATCGTCATCGCCTGCAACACCGCATCGGCCGCATGCCTACGCGACGCGCGTGAGCGATACGCGCCGATCCCGGTGATCGAGGTCGTGCTCCCCGCGGTGCGTCGTGCGGTGGTCGCCACCAAGAACGGCCGGATCGGTGTGCTCGGCACCGAGGCGACGATCGCCTCACGCGCATACGAGGATTCGTTCGCCGCCGCCCGTGACGCGGTGATCACCGCCGTACCCTGCCCGCGCTTCGTCGACTTCGTCGAACGCGGGATCACCAGCGGGCGGCAGATCCTGGGTCTGGCGCAGGGCTACCTCGAACCCCTCCAGCAGGCCGGCGTCGACACGGTCGTACTCGGCTGCACCCACTACCCGCTGCTGACCGGGGTCCTGCAGCTCGCGATGGGCGACGAGGTGACGCTGGTGTCCAGCGCCGAGGAGACGGCCAAGGACCTCTTCCGCGTCCTCACCGAGAAAGACCTGCTGCATCCGCACACCGGCCGGGAGGCGTCGCGCGTATTCCAGGCGACCGGCGACCCGGAGATGTTCGCGAGATTGTCGCGACGGTTCCTCGGGCCGGTCGTCGGTGCCGTGCAGCACCTTTAGCCGACTCGGGCAATCTTCGCGGCTCACTTGTGACCCGGTAACCCGACAGCAGAAGGCGCGGGCATGGCACAGTAGGGCGTATGCGTCTCACGGTCCTCGGATGTTCGGGCAGTGTGGGCGGTCCGGGGGCGGCGTGCTCGGGCTACCTGCTCTCCGTCCCCGGCGAGCAGCCGGTGCTGCTGGACTGCGGACCGGGGGTGTTCGGCGAGCTGCAGCGGGTCACCGATCCGAACAGCGTCGCGGTGGTGCTCAGCCACCTGCACGCCGACCATTGTCTGGACCTGCCGGCGATGCTCGTCTGGCGACGCTATGCACCGTCGCCGGCGAAGGAACGTGCGCCTCTCTACGGCCCACCGGGCACCGCGCTACGGATCGGTTACGGCTCGTCGGAGTATCCCGGCCAGGTCGACGACATCACCGACACCTTCGACGTCCAGGAGTGGCACGACGGTCTCGAGGTGACCCTCGGGGGCATGCGGATCAAGGCGATGAACGTCAACCACCCCCCGTCCACATTCGGGCTGCGCATCACCGGGCCGGAGGGTCAGGTCATCGCCTACAGCGGTGACACCGCTCCCTGCGACGAACTCATCGACCTCGCCGCCGACGCCGACCTGTTCCTGTGCGAGGCGTCGTGGACGCACTCGCCATCGGAACGCCCACCGGATCTCCATCTGTCGGGGATCGAGGCGGGGGAGGCCGCGACGAAGGCGAATGTGCGGGCGCTGGCGATCACTCACGTGGCGCCGTGGACGGATTCGGCGGAGATCCTCGCCGAGGCGCGCCGTACGTTCTTCGGGCCGGTCGATCTGGTCCGGCAGGGACAGGTCATCGACCTGCTCTAGGGCGCCCTGCGTCAGTGGGTCACAGTCGAGTGGGTCATGAGGCGTCCGACCGTGGTCGTTACAGTTGGACCCGTGACCACACGAGCTGACGGCCGAGCCGACGACGAACTGCGTCCCATCTCCTTCACCCGCGGCTTCACCAGCCATCCCGCGGGATCGGTGCTGGTGGAGTTCGGGCAGACCCGCGTGATGTGCACCGCGAGCGTGACCGAGGGCGTGCCGCCGTGGCGCCGCGGATCGGGACTGGGCTGGCTGACCGCCGAGTACTCGATGCTCCCGGCGGCGACGCACGAGCGGAACAAGCGCGAATCGGTCAAGGGCTCGATCGGCGGCCGGACCCACGAGATCAGCCGACTCGTCGGGCGGTCCCTGCGGGCCTGCATCGATCTCGCCGCCCTGGGGGAGAACACCATCGCCCTCGACTGCGACGTCCTGCAGGCCGACGGCGGCACCCGCACCGCCGCGATCACCGGTGCCTACGTGGCTCTCGCCGACGCCGTCACCTACCTCCGGGCAGCCGGCAAACTGTCTGACCCCCAACCGCTTTCGTGTGCCATCGCCGCGGTGAGCGTGGGTGTCGTCGACGGCCGTGTCCGCCTGGACCTGCCCTACGAAGAAGACTCGCGGGCCGAGGTCGACATGAACGTCGTCGCCACCGACGCCGGTACCCTCGTCGAGGTGCAGGGCACCGGAGAGGGGGCGACCTTCGCACGGTCGACGCTCGATGCGCTCCTCGACGTCGCCGCGGTCGGCACACAGAAGCTCTTCGAGGCGCAGCGTGCGGTGCTCGCCGAGCCGTACCCGGGTCAGCTTCCGGGCAACGCCTGATGTCGAAGGTCCTGCTCGCGAGCCGTAACCGCAAGAAGCTCGCCGAACTGCAGCGCGTCGTCGACGCCGCGGGGATCACCGGACTGCAGATCCTCGGTCTCGACGATGTGCCCGAGTACCCCGAGGAACCCGAGGACGGTGCGACCTTCGAGGAGAACGCGCTGATCAAAGCACGCTCGGGCGTGCGCGCCACCGGGTTGCCCTGTCTCGCGGACGATTCCGGGATCTCGGTGGACGCGCTGAACGGTATGCCCGGGGTGCTGTCGGCGCGCTGGTCGGGCAGGCACGGCGACGACCATGCCAACAATGCCCTGCTACTGGCCCAGCTGTCGGACACCCCGGACGAACGACGCGGTGCGGCGTTCGTGTCGGCATGCGCGCTGGTGCTGCCGGACGGGACCGAGACGGTCGTGCGCGGGGAGTGGCGCGGGCGGGTGCTGCGGGCCGAGCGCGGACCGAACGGTTTCGGCTACGACCCGCTGTTCGCGCCCGATGACGAGCCGGCGGCGGGCCGGTCGTCGGCCGAACTCACCCCGGAGGAGAAGGACTCGCTGAGTCACCGCGGCAAAGCACTGGCACAGCTGGTGCCCGCCCTGCGGGAGCTGGCCGCTAGAGGTTGAACTGCGCCTTCACTTCCCGGGTGCGCTTGTGCTCGAACCAGAACGACAGGAACGGGATGGTGCCGGCGATCGCGGTGATGATCGTCTTGCCCGCGGGCCAACGCACCTTGATCGCCAGGTCGACCGCCATGATCAGGTAGACGAAGTAGACCCATCCGTGGACGATCGGCACGAAGTCGAGCGCCTTGTTGTCGAAGCCGTACGCCAGGATCAGTTCGGCGACGAGCAGCAGCAGCCAGACGCCGGTGATCCAGGCCAGGACGCGGTACCTCAACAGGGCCCCACGGACCTTCTCCACCGGGGCGGTGCGGGCAGAAGCGGTGGATGCGGTCTCGGTCACTGCGGGCCTTTCGATGACGGGGCGTCGGTGGTGTCGGCCGATCTGAGCTCGGCCAGATAGCGGTTGTATTCGATGAGCGCTGCGTCCTTGACCGGATCGTGGTCGGTCGCCAGAGACGACGCGCTCGGCGTGGTCGGGCGCTCGGGGAGGATGCCCTCGGGGATCTCGGCCGCGGCACGCGCGTCCGCCGCGGCCTTACGTGCTTCCTCCGGGTCGCTCTCGAGGACGACGAAGCGTCGGTAGGCGTAGATCACGGCGATCGCGAAGGCGGGCCACTGCAAGGCGTAACCGAGGTTCTGGCCGCTGCCGGATGACGACTCGAAGCGCGACCACTGCCACCAGGCGAGGATCAGACACGCCGCCGCGGCGACCACGGTCAGCACCACGAGAGCAGGCCGGTGCGTGCGACGGGGGGACGAGGACATACCTTTCAAGGTACCTGGCCTGCGATGATCAGAACGCGGCCGGTAGGGTGGTCGCCGTTACAGTGCAGAGCCCGGTTCCACACCGGGAACGCACCGAGCGCGAGTGGCGGAATTGGCAGACGCGCTGGATTTAGGTTCCAGTGTCTACGGACGTGGGGGTTCAAGTCCCCCCTCGCGCACCGGATTTCGTAGAGGATGCGCGCCCCGTGGCGCGCATTGCTGCTACGAGACGTTCAGGAGTTCGACGGCGTCGTCGTCGGCGAAGACGATGTCGTGGTCGTCGGTCGAGATCGCCCAGCGCCGCAGCCGGGCGGTGTGATCCTCGTCAATGCGCGCCTCCACGGTCTGGTCGCCGGGAGCGAGGTCGGCGAAGTCGTCGACGATCTCACCCTCGCGCGTCGTGCCGTCCTCCAGTGTCACCCGCACCCGCGACGACACGTGCACACCCTCCAGATCCGCGGCGTCGGCGAGGTCGTCCGCGTCGGACTCCTCGGACTGCTCGGTGGTCGCTTCGTCAACCGGAGCGTCCTCGGCAGTGGCCTCCTCGACCGGGGCCTCCTCGACCGGGGCCGCGTCGTCGGTGCTGCTGTCTTCGGCGAGGAGCACCTCCGGGGCGATCTCCACCGTTGCGTCCTCGTCATCGGCCGGCAGGTCGGCGTCGATGACGTCCTTCTCCGTGTCCACCGCGTCGCTCGCGCGATCGCCGCTGTTCTCCGGTGCGCTCATCGCGTTGCCGTCCTTCCGGTCAGGGAATGTGCTCTCCGGATGGCCGAACGCACCGAAGTGGCACGTTTGACCAGGCCGTAGGGGTGATCATACTGAATACAGGCGTTGTCATCCCGAATGGAACCGAATCGTTGCCGCGCCGGAATTGTTGCCTGCTGACGACAAGGGTCTCCACGATCGTCGCGCGTCGCACGATGAGTAGCCTCAACGAGGTGACAGCGCGTCATCCCTCCTCTCATCCGCTCACCGACGACACGGTCGTCGACGCCCTGGGTGCCGACCTCCGCGCTGCGGGTTACACAACCGACGGCGTCACCGAACTCCTCGGGGAGGATGTCCACGCCGCACTGCTGCGCGGGGTGTGGTGGCCCGCGGTGGCCGCGACCGCGGCGGAACAGCGTGACGGCGGTGCCGGTGAGTCGCGCCTCGCGACCGTCATCCGGCTCTTCCTGCTCGGCTCGGACGAACCGGAAGACGTCGTCGCCCATGCGTTCCCGTCCGTCGGCGTCGACGCACTCGTCGCCCAGGGCGTCCTCACCCGGCTCGACGGCGGAGCGATACGCGCGAGCCTCGACATCCGCCCGCACGCCGACGAGACCCACGACTTCCTCGTCGTCGCGGATCAGGACGCCGCCATGCGGCCCGGTCCCGTGGCCCGCGACCACGTGCTCGGCATCGGTGGGGCCTCGATGTCCCTGGCGCGCGCGATCATTCGCGAACCGGTGCGACGGGCCCTCGACATCGGCACCGGGTGCGGCATCCAGGCGCTGCACCTGAACTCGCACTGCGCGGAGATCGTCGCGACCGACACCAACGAACGGGCGCTCGCGCTGGCGCGGGCGACCGCCCGCCTCAACGGGATGTCGTGGGATCTGCGCGCCGGAAGCATGTTCCAACCCGTGGCCGGAGAGCGCTTCGACCTCATCGTCTCCAACCCTCCGTTCGTCGTCGGGACCGGCACTCAGGACTACATCTACCGGGACTCCGGCGTCGTCGGAGATGCGCTGTGCGAGCAGCTCATCCGCGAGCTGCCGGCGCACCTCAACCCGGGCGGCACCGCCCAGATCCTGGCCAACTGGATCATCCGCGACGGTGCGGACTGGCGTGACCGGGTCCGCGGATGGCTCGACGGAACCGGCCTCGATGCCTGGGTCGTCCAGCGGGAGGCCGCCGATCCGATCAGCTACGTGTCCCTGTGGCTCTCCGACGCCGGGGAGGACGAACAGGCCGCGGCCCGCCGCGGGGAGCAGTGGCTCGAGTGGTTCGACGACAACGACATCGTGGCCATCGGCATGGGTTCCATCACCGTCCGCGCGCCGGAGGCGGGGGAGGACCGGGAACCCGACGTCGTGATCGAGGAGATCACCGGTGCCGGTGAAGAGGTCACCGGCCCGGAGGCCCAGGCGTTCCTGGCCCGCAGGCGATACCTGCGCGAGACCTCCGACGCGGAACTGTTGGACAAGCGACTCTCGGTCGCGCCGGTGATGCTCGAGGAACACTCGCTGCCCGGCGCGGACGGCTGGCAACAGGTCGGGGCCGCCGTCCGCCGCCCCGGCGGTCCCGCCGCGGTTCTCGGCGTCGACGAGGTGTCACGCGCACTGCTCGCCGGATGTCGCGGGCAGGTTCCGCTCCAGGCCCTGATCGAGTTGCTCGCCGGCTTCCACGGTGTCGACGCCGATGCGTTGGCCGCCGCGGCACTGCCAGTGGTCCGCGAGGCGATCGGACGCGGGATTCTCTACGAGGCCGACGGAGAACTGTCAGGGTCGGTCACATCCGTGCGTAACGGGTGAGCCAGTAGCAGTACACGCCGTAGGCGGCGATCCCGATCGCAGCGAGGATCATCAGCACCTGTCCGGCGGGCAGCTCGGCCAGTGATTTGACCGTGCCGTCGATCCCGCTCGCCTTCGACGGGTCGGCGGTCGCCACCGCGACGATCACCAGGATGCCGGTACCGATCAGCACGAGTCCCTTGCCGCAGTAGCCGACCACCCCGGCGATGGTCGCGCCCGGTCGCCGGACGCCGCCCCGGCCCGGGATGTCGTGACGTCATCGGAGGTCGAGCGACCGATGGGGGGTTTGAGGTCATCGAGGAACGAGCGGCTCGCGCCCTTGTACACGTGGTAGACGCCGACGCCGATGATGATCAGACCGGCCACCACCACCACGAACTTCCCACCACCGGATTCCATCAGGCGTGCGGTGAGTCCGGCGTTCTGCTTTCCGCTCGACTGGCCGCTACCCAGAGCGAATTGCACGGCCGTCCAGGCGAATCCGACGTAGACGACGGCCAGCGACAGTGCTTTCCCGCGGTCCAGCCAGTCCTGGGCACCGTCGTTCTCCTTGCCGGGCTCCGTCGGGTGCGGCCCGAGGATCGCCTCCGCGATCCGCCACAGGGCAAGGCCGGCGAAAGCCGCGGCGGCCACCCACAGCGCGAGCCGGCCCCCGGGGTTGCCGGCGAAGATCCCCAGCGCCCCGGACTGGTCGGCCGTCCCGGTGTCACCGAATGCGAGTCGCACGATGATGTAGGCGATGAGCAGGTGGAGGAGCCCGCTGACGGCGTGGCCGGCACGCGCCACATGCTCGAACCACGGGCTCTCGGTGGCGCGATCGACCGCGCCGGTGACCGGGTTGCCTGACATTGCCGCCGCCTTTCGCCGGGGGGTGAACGAAAGGCCGGCGCCTCGAACGATACGCGCGCTCAGCCGGCGCTCGGGAAGGTTGCGTCGAGAGCCTGGGCGAGGTCGGCGATCAGATCGTCGGCGTCTTCCAGGCCGACGGAGAATCTCAGGTGCCCCCATCTCCGGAACGGCTCGGGATAGGCGGCGACGCGAGGCCCTTCGGGTCCGACGTGGACGATGAGCGACTCGTCGTGGCCGAGCGACACCGCCGACGTGATCACCTTCAGGGCTCCGACGAAACGGTTCTGGGTCGCCGAGTCCCCGCGGACGGCGAAGGCCATCATCGCGCCGAACCCACGTCCGCCGAACTGGCGTGCCGCAAGCTCGTGTTCGGGATGGGAGGTGAGACCGGGATAGCGCACGAAGGCGATGCGCGGGTCGGCGTCGAGGAAGGCGGCGACGCGTTCGGCGTTGCGCTGATGTTGGGCCAGTCGAAGCGGCAGGGTGATGGCACCTCGGGCGATCAGCCACGCGTTGAACGGAGAGATCACGCCGCCGACGTCGACCATCGCCTGCTCTCTGATCCGTCCGATCAGTTCGGACCGACCGAGCACCGCGCCACCCATCGCGTCACCGTGACCGTTGATGTACTTGGTCAGCGAATGCACGACGAGGTCGGCGTCGTCGGCGAGCGGCCGGTACAGGGGAGGTGGGGTGAAGGTCGAGTCGACGAGGAGCAGGGCGTCGGCGGAGTGCGCGATGTCGGCGAGCGCCGCGATGTCCCCGACCTTCGTCGTCGGATTCGCGATCGTCTCGACCGCCACCAGCCGCGTGGTGGGACGCAGTGCCGCCCGGACGTTTTCGGGATCGGTGATGTCGACGAAGGTCGCCTCGATCCCGTACTTGTCCGGCAACAGCTCCGCCCACAGCTTCCACGTCGCCTCGTAGGTCGTGTCCGAGACGACGACGTGGTCGCCGGTCGAGAGGAAGGTGAAGAACACCGCATGCAGCGCCGCGACGCCGGACGCCAGGACCACGGCGTCCTCGGCCTCCTCGAGCGCGGCGAGCTTCTCCTGAAGCGCGACCTGGTTCGCACCGGTGTTGCGCGTGTAGAACAGCTGCTCGGTACCCGACCAGCTCATCTGTTCCGGTTCGGGCGGCAGGTGATACGAGTTCGCCATCGTGATGGGCGTGCGGACCGACGGACCCGACGAGTCGTTCCCGGCATGCACGCTGCGTGTCATGTCACCGGGGATGGTCTCGCTGGTCATGCATGTGCTCCTGTCGGTTGCGGCTGATCGTCGGCCGGCACTCCGGGTTCGAGATAGGTCTCGACACCAGGGGCGTCGTCGGCGACGGGACCCGGCTCGGCTGCGTCACGGTGTGGCAGGACGCCACGCACGACTCGCCCGGGGACCTTGTGCAGTTTGTCGATGTGGGTGAAATACCGGAACTCCGCCCACGCCCAGCAGATGCCGAAGACCAGTAGCGCGACGGCCTGCATCGTGATCGTGTCCCACGGGCGGTGAGCGATGTGAATGGGGACGACGACCAGCGCGATCGCCTGGATGACGTACGAGTCGAGGCTCCGGGTTCCCGTCATCACCAGCGGACGCAGCCAGTCGTGATGCCACCACCGGAGCAGCAGCCGGAACACTCCGTAGATGGCCGGGATCGCCAGATAGGCGCCGATGGCGCGTGCGGGCCGGAAGTCCAGCTTGTCGGCGATGGCGGGCTCGAGGTGCGCCCATGGCCCGACGTCGACTCCGTAGTGGAAGAACAGCGCGACCGTCGCCGCGACCGCGACGATGACGACGAGCCAGCGGTCGATGAACTCCGGGACACGCCAGCGGGACCAGTTCCAGCCGATGACCACCGACGGGATGAACATGATCTGCCATCCCGCCACGTTCTGGATGTGGGGGGCCGCCTGGTAGGCGCTGACGTAGAACCAGTCCGGGGACCAGACGAGCGAGAGTGCGTACAACGCCAGGGAAGCGGCGACGGTCCACGCCCGCCAGCCACGCTGGAGGAGAGGGAACAGGGCGAACGCCGAGACCATCAGCACCATGTAGAGGAGCAGAATGTTCCCGCCGCTCGGCAGGTACTGCATCGTGACCGAGAGCCAGATGCCGTCGATCCAGCCGTCGACCGGGAGCAGGAGCGTCAGCCAGCGGTGCCCCGCGAGTGCTGCCGCGACGGCGACCAGCGCGATGACCAGCTGACACGCATAGAGAACCGCGATCCGTTTGGCCAGCCGGACGTAGGCGTACCGCAGCCCGTGACGCGTCGCCCAGCGCTGGTACACGAGGCCCAGCACGACGCCCGAGAGCATGACGAACGCCGACATGCCGTCGACGTAGGGAAACGCGTGCGTGGGCGACGCCAGCGGAGCGTCGGTGGCGAAGTGTGCGGTGACCATGCTCCAGATCGCCACCCCGCGGGTGGCGTCGATGGCGAGATCTCGGTTCCCAGACCCTCGTTTTTGAGACATTGATCTGAAGATAGAACTCACCGCGGCCCGGAGTCATCCCGGGCCGCGGTGAGTCGTGACGGAAATCGCCTACGCGTGGACGCCTGTGTGTATCTGACGCGGGCGCCTACGTGTAGAGGTCGGCGATCGCCTGCTTGTGCGCGTCGTGGACGACGTTGCGCTTGAGCTTCAGCGTCGGCGTCAGCTCACCGGTCTCGATCGAGAAGTCGGTGTCGAGGATGGTGAACTTCTTGATCGCCTCGGCGTTGGAGACCTTGCTGTTGGCGTCCTTCACCGCGGCGTCGATCTCGGCCTTCAGGTCCGCGTTCTCGATCAGCGTCGACAGCGGGGTGTCGGCGGGCAGGTGGTGGCGCTCGAGCCAGCCCGGCACGGCCTCCGGGTCGATGGTGATCAGTGCGGCGATGAACGGCTTGTTGTCGCCGACCACCAGGCACTGGCTGACCATCGGGTGGGCGCGGATCGAGTCCTCGAGCTGGGCCGGGGAGACGTTCTTGCCGCCCGCGGTGACGATCAGTTCCTTCTTGCGGCCGGTGATGAAGAGGTAGCCGTCATCGAGGGTGCCGATGTCACCGGTGTGGAACCAGCCGTCGCGGATCGCGTCGGCGGTCGCGGCCTCGTTGCGCCAGTAGCCGCCGAAGACGACCGGTCCCTTGAGCAGGATCTCGCCGTCGTCGGCGATCGCGATCGTCACACCGGGGACCGGGCGGCCGACCGAACCGACCTTCTGGTTCTCCTCGTTGTTCGCGGTGACGGCGGCGGTGGTCTCCGACAATCCGTAGCCCTCGTAGACAGGGATGCCGGCACCGCGGAAGAAGTGACCGAGGCGGGCGCCGAGCGGTGCACCGCCGGAGATCGCACCCTCGCACTGACCGCCGAGTGCTGCACGGAGCTTGCCGTAGACGAGTTTGTCGAACAACGCGTGGCGGAGCTTCAGGCCGAGGCCGATCTTGCCGGCCTCCATCGCCGTGCTGTACTCGATGGCGGTGTCGGTGGCCTTCTCGAAGATGGAACCCTTGCCGCCGTCGTAGGCCTTCTGCTTCGCCGAGTTGTAGACCTTCTCGAAGACGCGCGGGACCGACAGCACGTAGTGCGGCTTGAAGGCCGCGAAGTCGTTGACGAGATTCGTGATGTCGTTGGTGTGGCCCAGGATCACGCCGTTCTCCACGCTCGCCACCGCGATGACGCGGGCTAAGACGTGGGCGAGGGGCAGGAACAGCAGAGTGGTCTTGCCCTCCGCCAGACCGGCGCCGACGGCGTCGCGGGTGGCGGCGCACTCGGCCATGAAGTTGGCATGGGTGAGCAGGACACCCTTCGGGCGACCGGTGGTGCCCGAGGTGTAGATGAGGGTCGCGGCATCGGACGACAGCGAATTCGCGTAGCGGCGGTCGAGTTCGTCGTCGGCCGTCTTCGCGCCGCGCTTGGTGATCGTCGGCAGCGCGTGCTCGTCGATGACCAGGGTTTCCTTGAGTGTCGGCGTCTCGTCGATCACCCGGATGTGCTTGGTGTAATGGCCTTGGTCCTCGACGAAGAGGAGCTTGGCTCCGGAATCCTCGAGGATCCACTGCACCTGATCGGGGGCCGAGGTCTCGTAGATGGCGACGGTGCATGCGCCCGCGCGCCAGATGGCGTAGTCGAGAACGGTCCACTCGTACCGCGTCGACGACAGGATCGCCACGCGGTCGCCGGGCTCGATGCCCGACGCGACGAGTCCCTTGGCGACCGCGTCGACCTCGTCGGCGAAATGCTTCGCGGTGACGTTGATCCACTGATTGTGGGAGCGCTTGCGGAAGAGGGGCATCGTGGGCCGCTCGGTCCGATAACGAAGGATCGAGTCGACGAGGTTCGCCTTCTCGTCGATCGTGAGATCGGACGGGGTGGCGTACTGCTGCTGCATGGCACTCCTGTGACGGCAACTATATCTGGACATTTCCGGCGTCAGGTCCGCGGTGACCGGGCACTACGCCTTTGAGTGGCACTGACAGTACCAGTATCGGTGTGATGCATCACACGTGCCGCCAACAGTGCCTTACTCGCTGTTCAGGTGCGCTATGTGACGCGATCGTGGCACGATGCCGACATTCCGGGGTGGTGCGATTACAGTTGAGTCCGATGAATGAGACCCGCGCATGAGCACTTCCGAACAAGGCGAGCACGGCGCGCCGGCTGACACCTCCGCACAAGACGCCCCTGGTGGTTCGTTCGACGATCTCGGCATCGAGCCGCGAGTCCGCGCCGCGATCACCGACGTCGGCTACGAGACCCCCTCGCCGATCCAGGCGGCGACGATCCCGCCGCTGATGGACGGCCGCGACGTCGTCGGCCTGGCGCAGACCGGCACCGGCAAGACCGCCGCCTTCGCGATCCCGATCCTCTCGCGGCTCGACACCTCGGCCCGCACGCCCCAGGCGCTGATCCTCGCGCCGACCCGTGAGCTCGCCCTGCAGGTGTCGGAGGCCTTCGGCCGCTACTCCGCGCACATGCCCGAGGTCAAGGTCCTGCCGATCTACGGCGGGCAGTCCTACGGTGTGCAGCTCGCGGGCCTGCGGCGCGGCGCGCAGGTGATCGTCGGCACGCCCGGTCGTGTCATCGACCACCTCGACAAGAAGACCCTCGACATCTCCGGACTCGAGTTCCTCGTGCTCGACGAGGCCGACGAGATGCTCACGATGGGCTTCGCCGAGGACGTCGAGCGCATCCTCGCCGAGACTCCGGACACCAAGCAGGTCGCGCTGTTCTCCGCGACCATGCCCAGCTCGATCCGCCGGCTCGCCCAGCGCTACCTGAAGTCGCCGCAGGAGATCACCGTCAAGTCCAAGACGGCGACCGCGCAGAACATCACGCAGCGCTATCTGCAGGTGTCCCACCAGCGCAAACTCGACGCGCTGACCCGATTCCTCGAGGTCGAGGAATTCGATGCGATGATCGTGTTCGTCCGCACCAAGCAGGCGACCGAGGAGCTCGCGGAGAAGCTCCGTTCGCGCGGACTGTCCGCGGTCGCGATCAACGGCGACCTCGCTCAGGCGCAGCGCGAGCGGACCATCAACCAGCTCAAGAACGGCTCGATCGACATCCTCGTGGCCACCGACGTGGCCGCTCGCGGTCTCGACGTCGACCGGATCTCCCACGTCGTGAACTACGACATCCCGCACGACACCGAGTCGTATGTGCACCGGATCGGACGCACCGGCCGCGCCGGACGTTCGGGCAACGCGCTGCTCTTCGTCTCGCCGCGTGAGCGCCACCTGCTGCGTGCGATCGAACGGGCGACGCGTCAGGAACTGACCGAGATCGGCCTGCCCAGCGTCGACGACGTGAACGCGCAGCGTGTCGCGAAGTTCGGCGAGTCGATCACCCAGAACCTGTCCTCGGACAACCTGGACCTGTTCCGCGGTCTCATCGAGAACTACGCCCGCGACAACGACGTGGCGATGGCCGACATCGCTGCCGCGCTGGCCCTCGAGACACGCGACGGCGGGTTCCTCCTGTCGCCCGATCCGCCGGAGTCGGAGAAGCGGGCGAACCGTGAACGGGAGCGCACCCCGCGCCGGCCCGGTGCGAGCTTCGCCACCTACCGCATCGCGGTCGGCCGCAAGCACAAGGTGTCCCCGGGTGCGATCGTCGGCGCGATCGCGAACGAGGGCGGCCTGACCCGCGCGGACTTCGGCAACATCAGCATCCGCGACGACTTCAGTCTCGTCGAGCTGCCCGACGACCTCGACAACGAGACCCTGTCGTCGCTCCGCCACACCAAGATCGGTAAGAACCCGATCGACATCCGGAAGGACCTCGGCTCCCCGCGCACCCGCGGCGGCAAGCGCGGCGGACCGCAGGGTGGGCGTGACAACTGGGGCAAGCGGCCGTCTCCGCGGGTCGCGGGTCGCAGTCGCCGGTCCTGATACCGCACTGAGCCGAGCGGGGGTTTTCGCTCGGCGTGCCGCAATGGCAGTGACGGAACTTGTCAAACCGAGATCATTCCGTAACCTTGAAGCGGGGGTCTTCAAGGTGTCCATCCCGATCGGCGGATACGCCGGTGGATGTGACAGACGATTACGAGTGAGCACAGGATTGGTGAGTCACCAGTGTCAGTGGTGAGTGCAATTTCAGCAGCCGAAGCAATTGACCACAGCCGCGCAGGGAACGCGGTCATGGTGGATGCCCGCCCGCAGGTGGTGCGCCACCAGGGCAGTCTTCCCGGTGCCTTCGTGGTCGAACCCAGCGAGCTTCCCGACCTCCTGAGTCCCACCCCGACCGGAACCTTCCCGGTCATCCGGGACGCCGGTGAGGCGCGACGCAAAAAGATCGCGCGCGACACGGAGATCGCCGTGGTGTCGGTGAGTTCGGAGGCGCCGCGCATCGCCGAGCAGATCGCCGACCTGGGGTACACCAACGTCCGCTACGTCGACGGCGGGTACCGCGCGCTCCGCTCGACCACCTGAGAGGTTCCACCACCGTTCCTCTGACCAGCGGCTTGGTAGCGTAGGAACGCCGGCTACGAGAGGAACCCATCGGATGCAGGATGACACTCGCGAGACGCTGCGAGACCAGGTCGCCCGGCTGATGGCGTTCCTGCGGGACGTCGTCCGCTCGCGCTCCGGGGATGTCCGGGACATCGACGACCACGCCGGCCACGTCTGGGTCGGCGCCTCGACGCCGGTCCCGGTACGGCCCGCGGCCGCGCCGGGGCAGGTCGTCGTCGAGATCGGTTCCGCCGACGCGGTCCACGCCGATGTCGCACGCCTCGTTGACGAACTGTCCGCGAGTCCCGACACGCTCGAACTCGTCCTGGCCAACGCTCTGGTCACGGTTCACGACGATGCCGGCGCCGAACCCCTGGTCCGCGAGCATCTGCTCACCCAGGCCGTGGTCGCCGACCGCGACGGGTCCGGCGCCATCCGGCTGTCACTCGGCGCGGGATCCGCGCCGACGATGCACGACACCCATCTCCTCGCCGCGGTCGACGGACTGGAACTCGCGGGAGCGGTGAAGACCCGGACCAGACTCGCCGAGCAGCCGTCCGTGGTCGTGAAGAAGGTCACCGACCTCGTGGGTGAGTGGCTGGGCGAGATCGAGATCGACGCGGACCGCGCCACCCTCGCGCTCGACATGCGGCCGGCGATCGTCCTGCGGCGCCGCGGCGTCGAGAACTCGCTCGCCTTCTACGACGCGATCATCGACGACCTGCGCGACGAGGGCTCGAGCGTGCCCGTCGGTCTGGCCCAGCTCGTCAGGCCGATCGACGCCGAGGACCGGCTCGCCGCCCTGGACGACCCCGATGTGCTCTCGCCCCGACGTCTCATCGCCGACGCGCTCTTCCCGCTACCGTCGAACGTCGAGCAGCGGGACGTGCTGGTCCGGCTGGGCAACGACAGCGGGGTGGTGGTCGAGGGACCGCCCGGGACGGGCAAGACGCACACCATCGCCAACGTGACGTCGGCGCTGCTGGCGAAGGGTCAGCGCGTGCTGGTCGTCAGTGAGAAGGCGCACGCGCTCCACGTGCTGCGGGACATGCTCCCGCCCGCGCTGCGGGAACTCACGGTGTCGATCGCCGACATCTCCCAGGACCGTGCCGAGACCATCGTGTCGGTGGTCGAGAACCTCGCGGCACGCAAGTCGGCGTTCTCGATGTCCGTCGCCGACGCCGAGATCGCCGACCTCGAGGCCCGCCGCGACCACGCCCTGCACCAGCGCGACCAGATCATGCGTGCGCTCTGGGATCTCCGGGCGGGAGAGACCGAGGTCCACGAGTGGGTGGCGGGGGACTACCGCGGCACCCCGGCCGAGATCGTGCGCCAGGTCAAGCGCGACGCCGAGCGCTATGACTGGATGCCACCGGGACTCGACGGTGCGGTCCCGCCGCTCGACTCCGGCGAGTTCTCCCGGCTCGTCGAACTGCTGAAGGTGACCGGCGGCGACACCGGCCGGCTGACCCAGCGGTTCCCCGACCTCGCCGGCCGTCTGCCGGAGCCCGCCGAGATGGACACCATCTGCGCGCGGATCGCCGCCCGCCCCCACGAGCCCCATCACGGCGCAGAATCGTTGCTGCCGTCTCTCGACGGCGTCGACAGCGAACGACTGCTCTCCATCAAGCAGCTCTGCGAGGAGCTGGGCGTGGCCGCCGGTGAGGTGTCGTCGTTCCCCGCCCCGATGGTCGACATGGCCGACCGTCTGCTGGCCGGCCGCGCAGCCCACCTGTGGTCGCGGGTGACGACGCTGTCCCCGGTGATCGCCGAGGCCGCTCGGCGCGACCGCGAGCTGGGCGCCCACACGGTCCTCGTCGACGGAGACCGACCGGGCGATGCGGCGTTGTTCGACGCGGCGGCCGACCATCTGGCGGACGGCGGCCAGTGGCGGGGCCGGCTACGTCGATCTCCGCAGCAGCGAGCGGTCGAGGAATCGCCGGTGCGGGCGACGGTCGACGGTCGTGTCCCGACCGACGAGGCATCGTTGCGGCGCGTCGCCGACCACCTGACGGTCGTCGACGCCGTCCACCAGGTTCATCGCATCCTGGCCGATCTCCATGTACCCGTCGACGCCTCCGGGTCCCGGTCCGCGCAGGTCGATCAGCTCGTCCGACTCGACTTCCAGCTGGCGTGGATCTCGCGGCTGGTCACCGGCCGCGACCGCCTCGTCCACGAACTCGAGGCCATCAGCCCCGGCGGCCCGCGACCCCGCAGCGTCGGCGAGATCGCCGAGGTGGCCGAGCAGGCCGGGTCGATCGCGGCCGCCAACGACGCCGCCCTGGCCGAACGTGAGCTCGCCGACTGCGCCTACGGGCTCGCCGCCGAGCTGGAGAAAGGTCCCTCGCCCGAGGGGGACGCGCTGCTCGCCGCGCTCGGTACCGCCGATGCCGACGCGATCCGTTCGGCGCGCAGGGCATTCCTCCGGGCCCGGGAGCAGGCGAACGCGGAGACCGCCCTCGATCTGCTCGAACTGCGTCTGAAGAGTCGCGCCCCGGAACTGGCCCGGACGATGTGGGCGACGCCCTCCGATCCGGTCTGGTCGGATCGTGCGCGGGAGATGGCCGCCGCCTGGGCGTGGAGGTACGCCCACACCTGGGTGTCCGAGCGCAGCGATCCGCATTCCGAAGCCCGGATACAGGCCGACCTGGATGCCATCGAGGTCGACATCGCCCAGTTGACCACCCGGCTCGCCTCGGCACGTGCCTGGCGGGAGTTGCTGGTGCGCACCACGACCGGCGAGATCCAGGCGCTGCAGTCCTACCGCGACCACATGATCAACCTCGGCAAGGGATCGGGTAAGCACGCGAACCGTTTCCGACGTGCGGCGCGCGAGGCGATGTCGGTGGCGCAGAACGCGATCCCGGCCTGGATCATGTCGATCAGCCAGGTGGCGGAGACGCTTCCGCCGCGGCGGCACTCCTTCGACGTCGTCATCGTCGACGAGGCGTCGCAGGCCGACATCACGAGTTCCTTCCTGCTGTGGCTGGCGCCTCGGATCATCGTCGTCGGCGACGACAAGCAGTGTGCGCCGGTGGGACTCGCGGGCACCACGCTCGACGACGCCTTCGCCGAACTCGACGCGGCGCTCCCGGATCTGCCGACCTACCTCCGCGACGGACTCACCCCGCGGTCGAGTCTGTTCTCGTTGCTCCGCAGCCGGTTCGGCAACGTGGTCGGGCTGCGCGAGCATTTCCGGTCGATGCCGGAGATCATCGAGTTCTCGTCGCAGCAGTTCTACGGCAACGCGCCGTTGATCCCGGTGCGGCAGTACGGTTCGGACCGGCTCGAGCCGTTGAGGACGGTCGCCGTCGACGGTCAGGCCACCGGAAGCGGCTCCGGACTGGTCAACGACGCCGAGGTGGAGGCGATCGTCGAGGCCCTCCGGCGGTGTCTGGGCGATCCTGCCTACGATGGCCGGGATTTCGGCGTGATCGCACTACAGGGCACCAAGCAGGCCGAGGCCCTCGAGCGGGCCCTGCGTGAGGGACTCGACGCGCAGGCGTGGCGCGCCCGGCGCATCCGGGTGGGCACCCCGCCGGACTTCCAGGGCGACGAGCGCCACGTCGTCTTCCTGTCGATGGTGGTCTCCGACCCATCGGCGATCTCGGCATTGACCCGCGCCGAGTCGCAGCGACGGATCAACGTCGCGGCCACCCGGGCCATGGACCAGGTCTGGCTGTTCCACTCGATCGGTCTGGACGACCTGCGGCACAACGATCTCCGGTACTCATTGCTGTCGTATTTCACCGCCCATGAGGGTCTCGCGATCAGCCCGATGCCGACCGACGTCCCCGACGACCGTCGTGTCGAACCCTTCGACAACCTGCTCGAACAGCGGGTGTTCAACCGTCTCGCGGCACTCGGCTATCACGTCACCCCGAAGGTGACCGTCAACAACCGCATCATCGACCTGGTGGTACTCGGCGCCGACGCGCGGATGGCCGTCGAATGCGATCCCGACGCGTTCCCGGGAACCGGGCGTCAGGCCCGTTCGGATCTGGAGCGCGAGCGTGAATTGCGGCGCTGCGGATGGGAATTCGCGCGGGTCCGCGAGTCGGAGTTCGAACTCGATCCGGACCGGGTGATCGACGCGGTGGCCGTGGCCCTCGAAGCGCGCGGCTGCAAGCCCGGTTCGCTCACCCAGCGGCCGGCCGCGGAGGACGCGCCGACGTGGACCCCGATCGACCTGACCGTGGGTGATTGACCGCGGGGAAGTGACGCGGGTCGTCAGTCCAGCGCGCGGAGCAGGGCCGGCAGCCCCTCGGCGGCCGGGACCCGCAGACTGTGGGTGACCAATTCGGACACCGACGATTCGGCGGGATTGAACTCGATGACCGGGATGCCTTCGCGTACAGCACGTTCGGGTAGTGACGCGGCCGGATAGACGATGCCGCTCGTGCCGACGACGATCACCACCTCACCCGCGCGGAACGCCTGATCGGCGCGCTGCCAGTCGTCGGTCGGCAGTGCCTCGCCGAACCAGACGACACCGGGGCGGACGTCGCCGCCGCAGCGCGGGCAGGTCGGCGGCGTCACCCGGGGTTGCAGGTGTTCGGTGTCGGGATCGGTCGGTGAGGGCCGTGCGTCCGGGCCGTCGTAGGGGGTGTGACACACCGAGCAGCGCGGCGCGAAGAGGCTGCCGTGGAGGTGGCTGACCACGTCGCTTCCGGCGCGCTCGTGCAGGTCGTCGACGTTCTGGGTGACGACCATGACGGTGCGGGAGGCGCCGAGTTCGGCGAGTGCGCGGTGTCCGGCGTTCGGTTCGGCGGCAAGGACCTCGCGGGCGCGCCAGCGGTACCAGCCCCAGACGAGGGCGGGGTCTCGTTCCCACGCCTCCGGGGTGGCGAGTTCGGCCGGATCGAAGGTCTCCCACAGTCCGGTCTGCGCGTCGCGGAAGGTCGCGATCCCGCTCTCGGCGGACATGCCGGCCCCGCTGAAGACGGTGATCCACTCGGCGCCCCGAACGAGATCGATCACCGCCTCGGGGATGATCAGGCCGGTCATCCCGCGGCCTCGAGGGATGCGCGGACGAGGTCGGCGGTCTTGTCGGGATTCGGATCGCGGCGCACGACGAGCCCCTTGGCGAAGCTGAGCTTGTCGCCGTCGCGGCGGGGCACGACGTGGAGATGGGTGTGGAAGACGGTCTGGAAGGCGGCCCGGCCGTCGTTGAGGGCCAGGTTGACCCCGTCCGCGGCCATCGGTCCGGACCTCATGGCCGACCCGACCCGCTGGCCGGCGGCGAAGAGGGCCGCCCCGAGGGACGGGTCGAGGTCGTCGAGGCCGGACGAGTGGACGCGGGGGACCAGCAGGGTGTGCCCGCGTGTGACCGGCCGGATGTCGAGGAAACCGATGACATCGTCGTCGGAGTAGACGATCCGGCCCGGAGCCGTGCCCGCGACGATGGCGCAGAAGATGCAACTGCTCATGCGCCCGACTGTAGGGCACGGGCGCTGTGCGCCGGGGCACCTCGCGACGGACGCATGCTCACCGTCGGAACGCCTGGCGTGGCCCGGATCACATCACGGTTTCATAACGGTTGACCGAGCGCGCGCTCGGCCGTCGACCCCCGCCCGGGTACGTTGCCTGGCCTGGCGGTTTCGCAACCCTTCGGATGGTCGTTGACATGGTGTTTCAAGTTACCCGCGGGGTTACTGATGGGTATACCGGTAGGTCACCCGCAAACATGAGGAATCCCTCACTTTCGTGTGTCATCATGGGTGTCACGTTCACGTCCCAGACGACTCCTCAACGAGCCGGGGATTGTCAATGTCCATGTGTGGCAGGCGTGTTCATCCGTTGTACCTGTTAGTTCCGATCAGGCAGGGCTGCCGAGGTCGTTGTTCGCCCGCGATGCCCCCGAGTGTCGTGGACGACCCCGTTCTCATCGACGAGGATTCGCCGCGCTCCCGCCTGCACCACAACACTCCGCCGACCACCGAGACCGACCACCACAGAGGAGTACTCGTGACCGTCGACCAGTTCCGTACCGGCTCGCAGGGCGCCGCCAACGCCGAGCGCCCCACCACCACCCTCATCGACCGGCTCGCCCAGGGTGAGCCCTACGCGATCAGTTTCGGCGGTCAGGGCGGCGCGTGGCTGCCGACGCTGGCCGAGCTGGTGGTCGACGCCGACCTCGAACACCGGATCGCCGCCATCGTGGAGGCCGCGGAACAGCTCGTCGCGCCGGTCGCCGACGACCTCGTCGTCGCCCGCGCCGAGGGCTTCCACCCGCTCGCGTGGGTTCACGCACACGACGCAGGCGACGGGGTGCCGACCGAGGCCGCACTCGCCGACTTCACGCTCTCGGGTCCGGGAGTGCTGCTGACCCAGCTCGCCGCCATCGAGGCGCTGCGCAAGCAGGGGCTCGACACCGCCGCTCTCCCGCCCAACGCCGTCATCGGACACTCACAGGGCTCCCTGGCCACCGACGCGGTCGGAGCCGAGGGAAGCGCCGCGGAGGCCGGCCAGGGCCTGCTGCTCGCCGTCGCCCACCTCATCGGCGCCGCCGGTTCGCTGATCGCGCGCCGGCGCGGACTCGGTGTCACCACCGACGGCACGCCGATGCTCGCGGTCAACAACGTCACCCCGGCGCGCGTCGACGAGATCCTCGACCAGTACCGCGCCGGTCTGGCCGAGAGCGACCTGGCCACGGCGCCCGTGGTGTCGATCAAGAACAGCCGCAACGCACTCGTGCTCTCCGGTGCCCCCCGTCACCTCGCCGGCTTCGTCGCCCTCTGCGAGCGTATCGCCGCCGCCGAGGCAGACGAGCGCAAGCGCAAGCTGACCGGCGGCGCGCCGTTCGCCCCGAAGTTCGACCACCTGCAGGTGTCGGTCGCCTTCCATCACCCCAACATGGCCGAGGCCGTCGAACTCGTCGGTGAGTGGGCCGACCGCTGCGGCATCGACCGCGACCTCGCCACCCGCCACGCCCACGACATCCTCGTCGCGCACGTCGACTGGGTCTCTTCCGTCGACGAGGTCGTCGCCGGCGGCGCCAAGTGGATCCTCGACTTCGGTCCCGCCGACATCGCGACCCGTCTCACCTCCTCGCTCGTCCGCGGTCAGGGCGTCGGCCTCGTCCCCGCAGCGCTGCGTGTCGGGCAGCGCAACCTCTTCAGCCCGGGCGGCGTTCCCGAGGTCGCCGCACCGTGGTCGCAGTTCACCCCGACCCTCGTCGAGCTGCCCGACGGTCGCACCGTCGTCGACACCGCGTTCACGCGTCTCACCGGGCGTTCGCCGATGCTGCTCGCGGGCATGACCCCGACCACCGTCGACCCGGCGATCGTCGCCGCCGCCGCCAACGCCGGCCACTGGGCCGAGCTCGCCGGCGGTGGGCAGGTCACCGAGGACATCTTCGCCCGCAACATCGCCACCCTCACCGATCTGCTCGAGCCGGGACGGGAAGCACAGTTCAACGCGCTGTTCCTCGACCCCTACCTGTGGAAGCTGCAGCTCGGCGGCAAGCGCCTGGTGCAGAAGGCCCGCGCCCAGGGCGCGCCGCTCGACGGCGTCATCGTCTCGGCCGGCATCCCCGAGCTCGAGGATGCGGTCGCCCTGGTCGATGAGTTCGTCGAGGCCGGACTCCGCTTCGTCGCCTTCAAGCCGGGCACCGTGGAGCAGATCCGCTCGGTCGTCCGGATCGCCGCGGAGGTCCCGCACCACCCGATCATCGTCCAGATCGAGGGCGGCCGCGCCGGTGGCCACCACTCGTGGGAGGACCTCGACGACCTGCTGCTGGCCACCTACGGCGAACTCCGCGCCCGGCCCAACGTCGTCATCTGCGTCGGCGGCGGCATCGGCACCCCGGAGCGGGCCAGCGAATACCTGACCGGCGTCTGGTCGACCGGTTACGGCTACCCGCTGATGCCGCTCGACGGCATCCTCGTCGGCACCGCGGCGATGGCCACCAAGGAGGCCACCACCACGCCCGAGGTCAAGCAGCTGCTGGTCGAGACCGCCGGTATCGACGAGTGGATCGGTGCGGGCCACGCCACCGCCGGAATGGCCTCCGGCCGTTCGCAGCTCGGCGCCGACATCCACGAGGTCGACAACACCGCCTCGCGTTGCGGCCGTCTGCTCGACGAGGTCGCCGGTGACGCCGAGGCCGTCGCCGCCCGCCGCGACGAGATCATCGCGGCGATGGCGGACACCGCCAAGCCGTACTTCGGCGACGTCGCCACGATGACCTACCGCGAATGGCTCGACCGCTACGCCACCCTCGCGGTCGGCGATGCACACGGCGATCAGCATCCCTGGGCCGACATCACCTGGCAGCAGCGTTTCGTCGAGATGCTGCAGCGCACCGAGGCCCGCATGCACCCGCAGGACTCGGGCCCGATCCCGACGATGTTCGCCGACCTGTCCGCCACCGACGATCCGCACGCCGCGATCGACGCGCTGGGCAGCGTCTACCGCGAGATCGACACCGACATCCTGCATCCCGCCGACGTCGCGTTCTTCCTGGAGCTCTGCCGCACCCCGGGCAAGCCGGTCAACTTCGTGCCGGTCATCGACAAGGACGTGCGCCGCTGGTGGCGCAGCGACTCGCTGTGGCAGGCCCACGACGCGCGCTACGGCGCCGACGCCGTCTGCGTCATCCCGGGCCCGGTCGCCGTCGCCGGCATCACCCGCGTCGACGAGCCGGTCGGCGAACTGCTGGACCGTTTCGAGGCCCGGGTCGTCACCGATCTGCTGACCGCAGGGGTGCGTTCGGCGCAGGTCGCCTCGCGACATCGCGCGGGACTGGTCCCCGACGCCGGTGTCCTGACCGCGGTCCTGGAGTCCGATGACGTGAGCTGGGCGGGGCGGATCGTCCCGAGTCCGGTCGCGCTCCTCGGTGACCGCGACGCCTGGTCGGTGGTCGCCCCCGAACGTGCCGAGCACGAGCCCACCGGCGCGGTGATCGAGCAGGTCGGTTCGGACAACGGCGTGACCCGCTTCGATCTCGTGGTCCCGATCTCCGGTGCGGCCGTGCGTATCCCGCTGCTCGCCGGCCTCGGTGTGCGGGACGGCGGCTCGCCCGTCGTCGGACTCGACGAGGCGGCCGGCGCGATGACCGAGATCCTCACCGTCGCCGCGGGCGGCGACCTCGCCGAGGTGACCGACGGCACCGCGACCACCTCCATCACCTGGCAGCCGGACTCGGTGGCCGACCACGCGTCGGTGACCGGCTTCTCCCTGCCCGCGAACCTGCGCCCGACCACACCGACGGAACCCTTCGGCTTCGCCGTCCCCGACACCTTGGTCGGCGCCTGCTGGCCGAGCGTGTTCAGCGTCATCGGTGCGGCCCGCACGGAGGACGGCGCACCGGTCGTCGAGGGACTGCTCGACCTGGTCCATCTCGACCATGCGATCGCCCTCACCGGTGAGATCCCCACGGAGACCGCCGCACTGACGATCACCGCGCGTACCGGGGCGGTGCGCGACTCCGAGGTGGGCCGTGTCGTCGAGGTCTCGGTCGAGATCGCCGGACCGGCCGGACCGATCGCCACCCTCGAGGAGCGGTTCGCGATCCGCGGACGCCTCGGTGCGGCCGAACTCACCGACCCCCTCCGGGCGGGCGGTGCACCGACGGCCGAGCAGTCGGCCACCCGCAAACTGCTCCGCTCGGCCACCATCACCGCGCCGAACCGGATGCACGGTTTCGCCGTCGTCTCCGGTGACCGCAACCCGATCCACACCGACGCCTCGGCGGCCAAGCTGGCCGGACTCGGTGAGCCGATCGTGCACGGCATGTGGCTGTCGGCCGCCGCTCAGCAGGTGGTCACCGCCACCGACTCGAAGAACCCGACACCGTCGCCGCGTCCGCTGATCGGCTGGACGGCACGTTATCTGGGCATGGTGCGCCTCGGCGACACCATCACCGTGCGCGTCGACCGCGTCGGCCTCGACAACGGCCGCGAGGTCGTCGAGGTCAGCGCCAAGGTCGGCGACAACCTGGTCATGAGCGCCACCGGCCTGCTGGCCGCCCCGCGCACCGTCTACGCGTTCCCGGGCCAGGGCATCCAGAGCAAGGGCATGGGTCTCGACGCACGGTCGCGCTCGAAGGCCGCCCGTAAGATCTGGGACCGCGCCGACAAGCACACCCGCCAGGCGCTCGGCTTCTCGATCCTGGCCGTCGTGCGGGACAACCCGACGACCCTGGTCGCCAACGGCACCACCTACAACCACCCCGACGGCGTGCTGTACCTGACGCAGTTCACCCAGGTCGCCATGGCGACGCTCGGTGTCGCGCAGATCGCCGAGCTCAAGGAAGCCGGCGGGTTTGTCGAGGGCGCCATCACCTGTGGTCACTCGGTCGGTGAGTACAACGCACTCGCGGCCTGCGCCGGTGTCCTGCCGCTCGAGGCCGTCCTCGAGGTCGTGTTCCAGCGCGGCGAGGCCATGCACCATCTCGTTCCCCGAGATGAGCAGGGTCGCAGCGACTACCGCATGGCCGCCATCCGGCCGAGCCAGTTCGGACTCGCCGACGCCGACGTGACCGGCTTCGTGGCCGGCCTCGGCGAGGAGATCGGGGAGTTCCTCGAGGTCGTCAACCTCAACCTGCTCGGTTCGCAGTACGCGATCGCCGGAACGGTCCGCGGCCTGGAACACCTCGAGGCCGAGATCGACCGTCGCCGTGCGGAATTCGGCGGCAAGCGGGCCTTCATCGTCATCCCGGGTATCGACGTCCCGTTCCACTCCAGCGTGCTGCGCGCGGGTGTGCCGGAGTTCCGCGGCAAGCTCGAGGAACTGCTGCCCACCGACATCGACATCGATATCCTGATCGGTCGCTACATCCCGAACCTGGTGCCGCGCCTGTTCAACCTCGGACGCGACTTCGTCGAGGAGATCGCGGCACTCGTGCCGTCCGATCCGCTGAACGCCGTTCTCGCCGACTGGGACTCCTGGACCGCGAAGCCCGCCGAGCTGGCCCGTGTCCTCCTGATCGAGCTGCTCGCCTGGCAGTTCGCGAGCCCGGTGCGCTGGATCGAGACCCAGGACCTGCTGTTCAGCGGTCCGGAGCGCAACGGTCTCGGCGTGCAGCGCTTCGTCGAGATCGGTTTGAAGGGTGCCCCCACCCTGACCGGTCTGGCGAACAACACCCTCAAGCTCGACGACTACGCCTCGGCCACCACCGAGGTCGTGAACGTCGAACGCGACTCCGACGTGATCCTGGCCAAGGACGCCGGCCACGAGCCGGACGAGGACGAGATCGACGCCCCCGCGGCCTCGGCCGACGCTCCGGCGGAGGCGGCTCCCGCCGCGGCGGCACCGGCTCCGGCGGCAGCTCCGGCTGCCCCCGCCGGCGGCCCGCGTCCCGACGACATCGCCTTCACCCCGTCGGATGCGGTGAAGTCCGTGATCGCGCTGTGGACCAAGATGCGCGTCGACCAGATCGGTGCGGCCGACACCATCGAGGCGCTGTGTGACGGTGTGTCCTCACGTCGCAACCAGCTCCTGCTCGACATCGGCGGCGAGCTCGGACTCGGCGCCATCGACGGAGCGGCCGAGGCCGACATGGTCGCGCTGGCATCGACCGTGGAGACCCTGGCGCGCGGCTACCGGCCGCTGGGTCCGGTCCTGACCGACGCCGTCAGCGACCAGATCCGCAAGGTCCTCGGCCCAGTGGGCAAGCGCCAGAACTACATCACCGACCGGGTCGCCAACGTGTGGCAGCTCGGACCCGGCTGGGGCCTGCACGCGACCGTGGCGCTCGCCCTCGGTACCCGGGACGGTGCCTCGGTCCGCGGCGAGGCACTGGGCAACCTGCTCGACGGCCCGGTCGCCAACGCCGACGCGCTCGACGCGCTGATCGACAAGGCGGTCACCGCCGTGGGTGCCGAGAAGGGCATTGCGGTGAGCAAGCCCGCCGGCGAATCCGGCGGCGGCGCAACGGTCGACGCGGCCGCTCTCGGTGAGTTCACCGAGCAGATCACCGGTCGCTCGGGAGCGCTCGCCTCGGCGGCCTACACGGTGCTGGAGAAGCTGGGACTCGCCGAGGTCGCCGATCTCGCCGAGGCCGCGGCCGACCCCAACGCCGAGCTCGCCGAACTCGTCAGTGCCGAACTCGGATCGGACTGGGCGCGCACCGTCGCACCGGCGTTCGACGACGCCAAGATCGTCCTGATCGACGACCGGTGGGCAACCGCCCGTGAGGATCTCGTCCGTCTCTGGCTGACCGACGAGCACGAGCTCGACGCCGACTTCGAGAAGGTCGTCGACGGGTTCGTCGGAGCCGGTGACACCGTCGCCGAACACGCCACCTGGTGGCAGGGCAAGGCCCTCGCGAGCGGAAACGCCGTGCACGGCCGCGTCTTCGGGGCGATCGCGCACGCTGCCGAGAACCCGGAGAAGGGCATCTACAGCCGCGAGATCGCCGTCGTCACCGGCGCCAGCAAGGGCTCGATCGCCGCGGGTGTGGTGGCCGGCCTCCTCGCCGGTGGCGCGACCGTCATCGCGACGACCTCGCGACTGAACTCCGAGCGTCTGGCCTTCTACAAGAAGCTCTACCGCGAGAACGCCCGCACCGGTGCCGCGCTGTGGATCGCCCCGGCGAACATGGCGTCGTACAACGACGTCGACGACCTGGTCGAGTGGGTCGCGACGGAACAGACCGAGAACCTCGGCGGCACGACCGCGGTGGTGAAGCCGGCCATGAAGCCGACGATGCTGTTCCCGTTTGCCGCCCCGCGGGTGGCCGGCGATCTCACCGACGCCGGTGCTCGCGCCGAGCTCGAGATGAAGGTCCTGCTCTGGTCGGTCGAGCGGCTCATCGCCGGTCTGGCGGAGGTCCACTCCGACCACGACATCGCGGCCCGCCTCCACGTGGTCCTGCCCGGTTCCCCGAACCGCGGCATGTTCGGTGGCGACGGCGCCTACGGCGAGAGCAAGGCCGCCCTCGACGCGCTCGTGACGCGCTGGTCGGCGGAGGAGTCGTGGGGGTCGAAGACCACCCTGGCCCACGCTCTCATCGGCTGGGTGCGCGGCACCGGGCTGATGGGCCACAACGACGGCATGGTCGACGCGGTCGAGGCCGCCGGTGTCCGCACCTGGAGCACCGGGGAGATGGCCGCCAACCTGCTGACGCTGTGCACGCCCGAGCAGCGTGCGTCCGCGGTCGGCGCGCCCGTCCTGGCCGACTTCACCGGCGGGCTCGACGCCTCGACCGACCTCAAGGCGCTCGCGGCCACCGCTGCAGCCGCTGCCGAGGGCGCCGAGGACTCCGACGAGGCACCGGCGTCGACCACCGTCGCCGCGCTCCCGGCACCTGCCCGCGCACCGCGCGGCATGCGTCCGGACTGGCCGTCGATCGACGCTCGTCCCGAGGACCTGGTGGTCATCGTGGGTGCCGGCGAGCTCGGACCGTACGGTTCGGCACGGACCCGTTTCGAGATGGAGGTCGACGAGAAGCTCTCGGCGGCAGGTGTTCTCGAGCTGGCCTGGAACACCGGTCTGATCCACTGGGATTCGGCTCCGAAGCCGGGCTGGTACGACACCGAGTCCGGTGATCCGGTGCCGGAGAGCGAGATCGCCGAGCGCTACCACGACGAGGTCGTCTCGCGGTGCGGCATCCGCCGCTACGCCGATGACGGCGCGATGGTCGACAACACCTCGCCGCTGCTCACCTCGGTATTCCTCGACGGGGATCTGACCTTCACCGTCAACTCGGAGGCCGAGGCCCGTGCGTTCGCCAGTGCCGACCCCGAGAAGACCCGGGTGACGCAGAACCCCGACGGCGACTGGCAGGTCACCCGCCTGGCCGGCACGGAGATCCGTGTGCCGCGCAAGTTCTCGCTGACCCGTACGGTCGGCGGTCAGATCCCGACCGGTTTCGACCCGACGCGCTGGGGCGTCAGCCCTGACATGGTCGAGGCGATCGACCGGGTCGCGTTGTGGAACCTGGTCGCCACCGTCGACGCGTTCCTGTCGTCCGGCTTCACACCGAGTGAACTGATGCGGTGGGTGCACCCCGGCCTCGTGGCCAACACCCAGGGCACCGGTATGGGCGGCATGGCGTCGATGCGAGACCTGTACGTCAACACCCTGCTCGGTGAGGCCAACGCCAACGACATCCTGCAGGAGGCGCTGCCGAACATCGTTGCGGCACACGTCGTCCAGTCCTACGTCGGCAGCTACGGCGCGATGATCCACCCGGTCGCGGCGTGCGCCACGGCGGCGGTGTCGGTCGAGGAGGGCGTCGACAAGATCCGCCTCGGCAAGGCGCTCTTCGCAGTGGCCGGTGGATTCGACGATCTCGGCATCGAGGGCATCGTCGGCTTCGGCGCGATGTCGGCGACCGCTGATTCGGCGAAGATGACCGCACGCGGCATCGACGACCGCCGGTTCTCGCGAGCCAACGACCGTCGACGCGGCGGGTTCGTCGAGTCGGCCGGTGGTGGCACGATCCTGCTCGCCCGCGGCGATGTCGCGGCGCAGATGGGTCTGCCGGTTCTCGGTGTGGTGGCGTGGGCGCAGAGCTTCGGCGACGGCGTGCACACCTCGATCCCGGCTCCGGGACTCGGTGCGCTGGGCGCCGCCCGCGGCGCACTGTCCTCCCCGCTGGCCAACGCCCTGAGCGTGCTCGGGGTCGGCGCCGATGACGTCGCGCTGGTCTCCAAGCACGACACGTCGACGAAGGCCAACGATCCCAACGAGTCCGAGCTGCACGAACGGCTCGCCGAGGCGATCGGACGCGGTACGGGCGCCCCGCTGTTCGTGGTGTCGCAGAAGTCGCTCACCGGTCACGCCAAGGGTGGCGCTGCCGCCTTCCAGCTGATCGGTCTGTGCCAGATGCTCCGTGACGGCGTCATCCCGCCGAACCGCAGCCTGGACTGCGTCGACGAGAAGATGAAGGAGTACCCGCACCTGGTCTGGCCGCGCGAGACCCTGCAGCTGGGCGAGCGGTTCCCGCTCAAGGCCGGTCTCCTGACCAGCCTTGGCTTCGGCCACGTGTCCGGGCTCATCGCGGTCGTCCATCCGGAGGCGTTCATCGCCTCCCTGGCACCCGAGGAGCGGGAGACCTACCGGCAGCGCGCCGACGAGCGTGCACGTCTGGGCAGCCAGCGCTTCCTGCAGTCGATCTGCGGGGGCGAGCCTGCCTACCAGCGTCCGCCGAACCGCCGCTTCGACGAGTCGGTCGACGAGCACGACGCCGAGGCGGGCATGCTGCTCGATCCGTCGGTGCGTCTCGACGAGGCGGATGTGTACGGTTCCGGTCGGGTGCCGGAAAACCGTTGACCGCAGTGGATTCGGGAAGTGAGGCGAAGCCGGGGGAGATGAGCGTTCTCGGAGTGGGCATCGACATCGTGTCGATCCCGGAGTTCGCCGAGCAGCTCCGGCAGCCGGGTACGACGTTCGCCGACCGGTTCACGGTCGGCGAGCGTCGGGACTCGGCTGCCGGAACCGGCGACGATGCACGGCATCTCGCCGCGCGCTGGGCGGCCAAGGAGGCCGTGGTGAAGGCGTGGTCGGTGAGCCGGTTCTCGCGTTCCCCGCTGTTGCCGCTGATCCGGCACAGCGACATCGAGGTGGTCACCGACACCTGGGGCCGGCCGGCGATCCGGTTGTCCGGTGAGATCGGTAATCATCTGCGCGACACCGTCGTCCACGTGTCGTTGACCCACGACGGGGACACGGCTGCGGCGGTTGCGATTCTCGAGGGCAGATAGCGCCCCGCAGTACGCGACGACCGGGCGTTCAGACCGCCGTCGACTCCTCGAGCAGCAGATAGCCGGCGAGCATGCGCTTGAGCTCGGCGACGGTCTCGGCGTGGTCGTGGCCGTCCTGCACTGAGAAACTGAGCAGCGAGTACGCCGTGTGTACCAGCACCTGCGACATCATCTCGCGCCGTTCACGCTGAGAAGGCGTGAGCGGCGCGATGATTCGTGCGACCTGCTCGGCGAGGACGCGTTCGTTCTCCGACGCCGTCGCGCGGGTGGCCGGGGTCGACTGGACCGCCAGCCACACCGCACGCCGCGATGGATCGGTGCGCCACAGCGCCGCGAGGTGGTCGAGGAACTTCTCGAGAAGACTGGGCCACTCGAGCGAGGGCACCTCGCTGGCGAACGCGGTCAGCTCCTCGCGCACGTCGACGGTGTCCTGCCGGTCGAGCTCGCAGACGATGACGTATTTGTTCGCGAAGTACTGGTACAGCGTGCCGATCGGGACCTCGGCGCGGGTCGCGATCTCCTCGCAGGTCAGGGATTCGAATCCGACGTCGATCAGCAGTTCGCGCGCCGCCTCGAGCATCGCCTGGAACTTGCGCTTGCTGCGTTCCTGGGTGGGCCGCTTACGCGGCACCAGAGGCTGGGCGGACTCGGTCATCGCGGTGTCTCACACGGACAGGTCGCGGCGCAGCTTGGCGACGTGCCCGGTCGCCCGGACGTTGTACTGAGCGAGGGCGATGGTCCCGTCGGTGTCGACGAGGAACGTGGAGCGGATGACACCGGTGACGGTCTTGCCGTACATCTTCTTCTCGCCGAAGGCGCCCCACTCGGTCAGCACCTTCTTCTCGGGGTCGCTCAGCAGCGGGAAGGTGAGTCCCTCCGCCTCGACGAACTTGGCCAGCTTGGCCGGCTTGTCGGGGGAGATGCCGAGCACAGTGAGGCCCGCATCGTCGAGCTCGGCGAGGTTGTCGCGAAAATCGCACGCCTGCTTGGTGCAACCGGGCGTCGACGCCGCCGGGTAGAAGTAGACGATGACCTTCTGGCCGGCGTAATCGGACAACGACACCGGATTCCCGTTCGCATCGGGCAGGGTGAACGCGGGAGCGCGATCACCGACGGACAAACGCTGTGCCTCCGCGGGGGGAGTGACCTCTGCCATGAGAGCCAGGCTAGTGCATGGTCACATGTCGCGAGGTGGGGATGTCGTAGCATCGAATCGCCGCCGTCTGGCGGCGATCTGGAAGTCAATGACAACGCGTGAGCAGTGACGACGCGTGACAGAGCGAGAAGCGCCGGAAGGATGCAACGTGGCCGGAGACACCGAACGTATCGAGCAGGACATCGCCAGGGCCCGTGAGGACCTTGCCAACACGCTCGACGCGCTCGCCGAACGTGCCAACCCGCAGCGCCTCGCCGACGACGCCAGATCCAAAGCGCTGGCGACGCTGCAGAAGCCCGCGGTCATGTACTCGATCGCCGGTGTGGGCGCGCTCGTGCTCGTCCTCGTGGTCCGCAGGATCGGGAGCTGATCCGCGCCGCTGCCGGCCCCCCCGGGAACATAGTCTCGCCGACTCACACAAACCCGTCCCGACCAGGCGATTTCACAACTGGCGACGGTGTCCTGTAATGTTCCTTCTCGCCGCCGGGAGGCAAACCGGAGGCGAAACCGGCAAGCGCCATTAGCTCAATTGGCAGAGCAGCTGACTCTTAATCAGCGGGTTCGGGGTTCGAGTCCCTGATGGCGCACAGAGTGTCACAAGACGCCTCGCAGAAACTGCGGGGCGTTTTGTGGTATCTCGGGTCGGCGGGACGTCGGGGTCTGTGGCGTGCCGAGGATTTTCCGGGCATCGTCGCCCGGACCATGCAGGACACGCCGCCGAACGGACGACACAGACGGAGTTCTGCAGGCGGGTTCTCGTACACTGGTGCGAGATTCGGGGACGCATTCGGCCGTCCGGTCATCGGAGTCGGTCGAGACAGGTGGGAGAGAGATGGGGATCGGTCGTTCTTCTCGACGGATGCCGCTGATCATCAGTGGTGTGCTGCTCGCGATCATCGCGCTCGTGACGTCGTGCTCACAGGAGGCGTCGTACTCCGACAACGTGACCAGCTCGAGCCTCTTCGACGACCTGCTCAAGCCCGCTGTGGACATCACCGAACTGAACAATCGGCCGCTGAGTGACAACACGGTCGGCGTGCAGCCGGGTGCCCCGATCAAGGTCGCCACGAGCGAGGGCACTCTCAGTCGCGTGCTCATCACCAAGTCGGACGGGACCCCGCTCAAGGGCTCCTTCAGCGACAACGACACCGTCTGGGTCAGCAACGAGGCGCTCGGCTACAACCGCACCTACACGCTGGAGACCGACGCGGTCGGCATCGGCGGCGCGGTCACCAAGAAGGTCACCTTCACGACCAGCAGCCCCAACAACCTGACGCAGGCCTACCTGACCCCCAACCCGGGTGAGACCGTCGGCGTCGGTCAGCCGATCGCGGTGAAGTTCGACGAGCCGATCCCGAACCGTCGCGCCGCGCAGAAGGCCATCCGGGTCACCACCGATCCGCCGGTCGAGGGCGCGTTCTACTGGATCAGCGACAGCGAGGTCCGGTGGCGTCCCAAGGAGTACTGGAAGCCCGGTACCAAGGTGCGGGTCGCCGTCAACACCTACGGCATCGACCTCGGCGACGGCCTGTACGGCCAGGAGAACGTACGCACCAACTTCACGGTGGGCCGCAGGATGATCATCACCGCCGACGACAACACCAAGCAGGTTGTCTTCGAGCGTGACGGCCAGGTCATCAAGAGCATGCCGACGTCGATGGGCAAGCCGGGTGACGAGACCGACAACGGTGTCTACCTGATCGCCGACAAGCACGACCACATCATCATGGACTCGTCGACCTACGGTGTGCCGATCACCTCGTCCAACGGCTACCGCACACCCGTCGACTATGCGACGCGGATGTCCTACAGCGGCATCTTCTTCCACTCGGCGCCGTGGTCGGTGTGGGCCCAGGGCAACACCAACACCAGCCACGGCTGCCTCAACCTCAGCCCGGAGAACGCGCTCTGGGTCATGAACAACACGCTGCGCGGCGACCCGGTGGTCGTCAAGAACACCACGGGCGGCACCCTCTCGGGCACCGACGGGCTCGGTGACTGGAACATCCCGTGGTCGGAGTGGCGCAAGGGCAACGCGGACGACTCCTGATCCATGACTCATCTGTCCGGGACCCGCTCGCCGGGATCTCGCATGGGCCTGCTGAGGAGCGGAGGGCTCCGGTGGATCGTCCCGGCCTGTGCGGTGGTGGTTGCCGGCACCGCGCTCGGGGGTTCGGTTGCAGTGGTTCACGCAGCACCGTCGATCGTGTTGCCGAGCTCGGGGTGCGAGGCGGACCTGCCACCGAAGCCGAAGAAGGGCCCGGTCGATCCGCGTGATCTGATCCCGCGCTTGCCCGACCGGTTCAGCATCCCGCTCCCGTATCCGCGAATCGTGCCGGTGCCCGAGCCGGCCCCGGAGAAGCCGGTGGTGCGCATCCCGTCGGAGAAACCGCCGAAGGATCCGTGCTCGGATCCGTGCCCGGACATCACCGACCCGCCCAAGCCGAAGCCCGGCACCGGCGGGCCCGCCCTGAGCATCGAGTTCCCGAAGATCACCTTCGATCCGGCGCCGAAGGACATCCCGGTCCCGGTGCCCAACCCGAATCCGCCGCCGGTCCCGCCACCGCCCGCGGCCATCGCCCCCGGCGTCGACGCCGGTCCGGTCGCATCCAGGCCGGCGCGTCCGCGCGTGTCCGACGTCGATCTCGTCAGCACGCTCACCGGCAAGGGTTCCACGAGCCGCACCGACAAGCGCTGGCAGATCCACGGCACCGACCTCGGGATCATGTGGGAGTCGACGCCGGGCAAGGTCGCCGTCGTCTTCGGTGACACGTTCGGCAAGGGGTTCCGTCCGCCGGGAGCCAACGGTCGGGACTGGCGCTCCAACGTGCTCGGGTTCTCGAGCGACAAGAAGCTGTCCGACGGGATGAGCATCGACACGATGATCCAGGACAGCCGATGCCACGCCGCGGAACTCCTCAGCGCACGGCGCATCGACCGCTACGAGATGACCGTCATCCCGACGTCCGGTTTCGCGGTCGGTGACCGGCAGTTCATGACCTACATGTCGGTGCGGACGTGGGGCGAGATCCCGGGGGTGTGGCTCACCAACCACGGCGGGCTCGCCTACTCCGACGACGGCGGGTCGACGTGGACGAAGGACCCGTACGCCCGATGGGACAACATCTTCGGCGTGAGCCAGTTCCAGGTGTCGTCGATGGTGCCGCAGGGCGAGTACGTGTACATGTTCGGTACGCCCAACTCGCGGATCGGCTCCGTGGGCCTGGCGCGGGTCCACCGCGATCACGTGCTGAACAAGACCGCCTACCAGTACTGGCGCGACGGAAGATGGGTTCCGGCCCGGGACGGCAATGTCGCCTCGGTGATCTTCGCCGGCCCCGCGGGCGAGGTGTCGGCCCGGTACGACGAGAAGTCGCAGCGCTGGCAGCTGACCTACCTCGATGCCTTCCGCGGGGCGATCATGTTGCGCAAGGCCCGTGAGCCACAAGGACTCTGGTCCGAGCCCTCAGAACTGGTCCACTCGTCGAAATACGCCCAGCTCTACGGCGGCTTCATGCACCCATGGTCGAGCGGTGAGGATCTGTACTTCACCATGTCGACCTGGACCGACTACAACGTCTCATTGATGCGGGCGCGCATCCGCTGACCGATGCTCAGCCGACCTCGAACGTCCGCGATGTACCGCTGATCTGCCGGATGCGCCCACCCCCGTCACGGCTGTTGCCGTTGTACTTGATCCGGTACGTTCCCGATGTCCCGGCGGGCGGTCGCCACGTGATCGTGATGCGCGAGGTGTCGGTGCTGCCGGCCGGACGTGCCCAGCGGAACTCGGTGGACCAGTCGTTGTCGTCGGCAACCGTCTTCCAGGTCCCGCCGTCGCGCCGCTGGACCTCCAGATACGTTCCGCCATGGCGGAAGTCGTTGTTGGGATGGGCGCCGACGAAGTCGACGGTCACGGTCTGCTCCGGACGGTGGGACCCGCCGGGCTGCTTCAGCACGTCGCCGTAGGCGTGACCGGCGATGGGCCGGTCGGCGGGCACCGGCGGGACCAGATCCGGCTGTAGGCCGGACTTGTCGACCGGCGCCGGACCGCGATCGAGACCCCTACCCGATGCCATGGCACCGGCGAGCTTCGCGAACTCCTGCATGTACGCCGGCAGTGTGTAACGGCCGTACTGGGTTTCGCCGCCCTCGTACTGCTGGAGGTCGTATTCCTCCGGGGTGGTGACGTACTGGGTGTAGGCGTTCGCGTAACCCTGGACGAGCACGTTGTCGATGTCGACGCGCAGTTCATCGGCGACGACCCGCCGCAGCCGGAGTCCGGCGACGACGGTCACCTCGGCCGGGACCGCGACGAGCACGAGCTCGCCGATCCGCATGATCTGCAGCGGGACCACGGACGGAATCCAGCCCGACGGCGGCATGAGTCCGAGCGGGAAGAGAATCAGCTTGGGCGCCTGCATGTCCCGCACCCACGGGGCGATCGGCGGTGTCTTGTCACCGCCGAGCGCGGTGACGAGAGGGTTGGTCATGCCCTCGACGAGGAGGGGGAGCGGCTGCTCGTAGTTGTCCTCGCTGCTGGTCGCCGCGGCGGCTGCACCCATCATCGCCGGCGTCGTCGACGCCGGTTTCCCGTCGGGTGTGAAGGTTCCGGACACCCGCACCGCGGACATGTCGACATAGCGGGTGACCGAGTCGACGCCGCCGCGCGTCATCGGACGGCTGGCGTCGAAGGCGCGTCGCCCGGCGATGTACTGGCGCTCACCGATCAGTTCGCAGTTGCGCTTGTTGTCCGTGGTCGGCCCACTCGGCGTGAACCACTTGAGGGAGAGGTTCGGCGTCATGTCACCCGAGTTCGTCTGTGGGAAAGCCGCGACGAAGCCCGGTCGGGTGCGCTCCCACAGGTAGCTGGCGTACCCCTTGTTGTCGCCGGCGATCAGCACGTTGTGGTCGGCCAGCGAGGTGCCATGGGTCGAGAACCAGGTGATGGCCCCGACGTCCTTGCCGCTGGTGTGCCGCAGGCGCAGGACGGTGACCTGCGGATCGATCGCATTGGGGAACAGCTTCTTCTCCGACGACGGGTTGGCGTCGAAGGCGACCTTGGACCGGTTCGCGCTGGCGTTGTGTAGTTCCTCGCGGCCGATGGTGATCGTACCGGGGGCCAGGTTCTCGTGCGCCCGCACGATGGCGGCGAACATACCGTTGACCTCGGCGTCGTAGGAGTTCTTCTTGAAGCCGAAGGCGGCGAGCGAATACGCGTGGTCCCAGGCGGTTCCGCCGCAGGAGGCGTGAGAATGCTGCGCGTTGAGGTTGACGTTCGCCTCGGTGTAGATCGAGCCGAAACGCTTGCTCAGCTTCTCCATCAGCCCCATGTGGTGCGACTGGAAAAGGCAGGCGATGTCGGCGGTCAGGAAGACCACGCGCTTGCCGGTCGCCTGGTCGACGATGATGTAGGCACGCGCCCAGCATCGTTGGAGAAGTCCGGCCGCGACCTGCTCGGGGTTGGAGTAGCCCATCATGCCCTGTCCGGCGACGGCACCCGTGACGTCGCCGATGCCGCAGCCGACGAGGTAGTCCGTCGAATCGGCCGGAGCCGCCGACGCCTTACCGGCCCGGCCCGTGTTCAGCGCCAGGCCGGCGCCCGCGGCGGTCACCGCCGCACCGGCGATCAGTTGTCTCCGTGTCACGTTCACGTAGTGGGTCCCTTTCCGGCGTTCTCTGGGGCGTCGACGATGTGAGTCGACAGGTTGGTGACCGTGGCGTCGGCGATGAGGTCGCAGACGGTGCGGTCGCGGATGTTGAGGTACGACAGGGTGATTCCGTCGGTGGCGGCGAGGATGAGCGGTGCCAGTTCGGTGGTGGGCCGGTCCCAGCCGGTGCCGGTGACCGTGGCGACGCCGTCGAGTGCTCCGGCGATCGCCTCGTAATACCGGAGGTACATCTGTGCGCCGAGGTCGCTCAGACCGTCGGTCTGCCTGGCGTACTGGTTGAGCGAGATCATCGCCTGCTCACGGTCGGGGTCGGCCTGCACTCCGTCGATGTAGGCAGAGAGCGCGGTCTGGAGAATCGCCAGCACGCCGGCCCGTCCCGGCAAGATGTCCTGGGTGCCCTCGCCGAGCGCCGCACCCACGGCGCTGAGCTCCTTCTCGGTTCCGTGCTCGACGAGTGCGGCGAGGAGTTCGTCACGGGTGGCGAACACGTAATGGAAGGTCGACAGCGTGACGCCGGCCTCCGCGCAGATCGCTCGCGTGGTCGCGCCGTCGACCCCGCGTCGGGCGATCACCCGAAATGCGGACTCCAGCAGTAGTTCTCGCCGTTCCTCGACAGGCATCCTCATGGTCGTGGCACCGTCACCGCAGTTGGGTCATCTGAGGTCATCGAGGATCTCGCGTGCCGCACGACGGCCCGAGCGCACCGCGCCGTCCATGTAACCGGTCCAGTGGTCCGAGGTCTCCGTCCCGGCCCAGTGGATGGGGCCGACGGGCTCGCGGAGTGCGGGGCCGTATCTGGTTAGTGTCCCCGGTCGGCTGACGGCGACCGGGCCGCCGCGCGACCACGGTTCGAGGTCCCACTTGAACACACCGTGGTCGATGAAATCCCGTGCCTCGGGACCGAAGTACTCGACGAAGTTGGCGATGCACTCCCTGACCAGCGTGGATTCGGGTGCGTGGTCGAGGCGTCGCATCGCGTCGGCCGAGATGAAGCCCATCAGGATGTGCTGGTTGTCGGCGTAGCTCTCGAAGGTGACATCGATGGGGCGTCCGGACCCGTAGACCTGCCCGGACAGACCTTTGTCCCGCCAGCACGGTCGACGGTAGATCGCCGCGAACTTGCTGACCGCACCCATCCGGTAGCCGCGGTGGATCCCGATGCGTGCGGCGGGAAGCCCTGGGCGGTAGTCGATCTGGCCGGCGATGGCGGGGGACATGGCGACGATGACACGGCGGGCGCGGTGGGTTCCGGCGTCGCCGGTGACGGTCGCGATGCCGTCGGAATACGAGATCGACCGGACGGGCGCGTGGTAGACCACGTTCGCGGCGAGCTCGCGGGCCATCCGCAGCGGGATGAGTGCGGCGCCCCCTTCGAAGAGCCGCTCCTGCGCCCCGCCGTCGGTGCTCAGGAGTCGGACGAGGGTCCCGGGATTCTGTTCGTCACCGGATGCCGCGATGTAGTTGAGGTAGTAGAGCGCGGACACCTCGTCGGGCCGGACGGACAGTGGCGCCGACATCGCGATCTGCACCAGGTCGCGCGCCGTCTGGGTGTCGGCGATCTGGTGGGTGTACTGCCCCCACGTGATCGAGTCCAGGTAGGCGGCGTTCGGGTGTTTCCACGGTTCGCCGACGGGGAATCCGGCCAGTGCATCGGCCTGCGCCCGGGCCAGGGCGGCACCCGCCTGTCCGAGGTCGGCGACGGCCGGTACCGGCAGGGCGGCGGGTACGCGCGTCGTGCCGGTGCGGCTGACGAAGATGCTGTCGCCGGCGTTGTAGGTGCGCAGGGTTCGGACGTCGTACTCGCGCGCCAGTCCGGCGATGTGACCCTGTGTCGGACCGATGAATTCGGCCCCGGCGTCGAGCGTGGCACCCAGCCTGGGCGAGGCGATGTTGTGCACGCGGCCGCCCGCGCGTTCCCGGGCTTCCAGCACGGTGACCGAGGCTCCCGCGGCTTTGAGAGCCTTCGCAGCAGCGAGTCCGGACAGTCCTGCTCCGACGACGATGACGTCGACGATCCCCGACGGTGCCGCCGATGCCCGTCCGGAACCGACGAGCGAAGCCCCCGCCACCGCGCCGGTCACCGCCAGCGTTCCGCCGAGGAAGTTCCGGCGTGAGAGGTGTGTGCTCATGTGATCCCCCGATCTCCTGGTGGCGCGAGAGTATCGACCACATGTTCAGGTCAGATGACCTGAAGTATCGAGAGAGTAACAGGGAAGTGTGAGGTGCGACACCCCGCTACACACGTAGAATCGCCACTTCCGGCACAGCGCTGCTTGGGAGTAGCGCCGGTGTGCCCGAAGTGGCGATGAAGCGGAGACTTATCTGCGCGCGCGATCATCACGGCGCGCACTCGGGCGCGGCCGCGGAATCAGGGACCGGAAATCAGTCCTTGTTGCCGGGGATTCCGACCATGAATCCGACCCCGATGATGATGCACGAGATCAGCGCGACGACGAACATGACCCAATAGGCTGGCATGTGCCTCACGGTACTGCGGGAGATGTTCGTCCGCAGCTACTCCGGGATCATTGAGGTCCAAGTACCCGCAGGTCGTGGGCACAAGGTTGCGAGGAGGATCGAGGCGAGGGTGGCTTCGGCGTCGGAGGCGTTGCGCAGGTCGATGACTTGGCGCAGGTGCAGGCGTGGCTGATCGCCGGACGCCGGGTCGGGTCCGTGGATTTCGGTGCGCACCTGTTCAAGGTGCTCGGCGAAGCGTCGGGGTATGTCGGGTCGCCGGTTGATGCGTTCGGGATTCGGAGGCGCGCCGGGTTCGGCGTTGAGCCGCCAGGCGCAACGGCCCGCGTCGGGGCCCTCGCGGACCATGCGGGTGGTGTATTGGCCGGGTTGCCCTCCGACCATCCGATTGTGTTTCGGACACGCGGGTGCGAGGTCGGTGATGTCGGTGAGTCCGCCGAGGCCCCAATCGAGTTGGGCGTGATGCATTTCCACGTGTGCTGCGGATAGGTCGCAGTCGGGTGTGGAGCAGACCTCGCCGTCGGGTCGGGCGAAGGACACCAGTCGTTGTTCGCGGGTGGCCAGGCGTTTGCCGCGTCCGAAGTACAGCGGTATCGCGGTGGCGTCTTTGAACACGGCCAGCCAGTGTTGGGCGTCGGCGGCGAGGTCGATGAGGTCGGGGATGGGGATCAAAGTGCCGGTGGCGGTGGTGGCGAACCCGGCTTCGCGGATCAGATCGTTGAGGTCGGCTTTGACGATCACCTGTATCGGCAACCCGCGGTGACTCTTGCCGAGCAGGCCGTCCTCGAGCACAGCCTTCAGCAAGGCGTTGAACGCGTCGTGGTTGCGCTGCGCATCGCTGCGATCATCACGTGCGGCCGCGGCTTCGACCATCTCGGGGTCGGCATTCTCGATCGACCCGTGCGGTGATTCGGGGTCGTCGGGGTTGTTCATGCCGGGTTTGGCCCAGACCGCGAGCAGCATGGTGATCCGCGCGAGGAGTTCGGGTGTGAGGTCGGCGGACATCTTGGCGGTGCCGTCGGCGCGTTGCCGGTTGACCGACAGTTTGCGACGGCGTTTGCGGTCGGTGTCGTCGGCGAGTGTTCCGTCGGGGTCGAGGTGGGCCAACAGGCGTGCGCCGAGGTTGGTGATGTCGGCGGGGGTGTGGTCGACGGCGATTTCGGTCATCTGTCGTTCGGCGGCGATCTTCACGTCGTGGTCGACGGCGTGCGGGATCTGGTCGAGCACGTCGATGACCGCACGCACATGGGCGGGGCCGACATGTCCGTCGGCGAAGGCGTCGGCCAGGGTGGGGTGCTGGGGTGGGAGTGGTTCGCCGGTAGGGCTGGGAAAGGTTGCGGTGGCCGACATCTGGTCGCGGCGCCGCATGGGTTCGGCGATCCGGAGGCGGTGGGTCATGAACTGGATGACGCTGCGGTGCCCGGTCTTACGGGGTAGGTCACGTTCGGTGGCTTCGACGACCTGACGGTCCCCGGCGAAACTCAGTCGCGCGACGGCACGTTCGGTCTCCGCGGCGACCTCCACGAGTTCGGAATCGGTGCACGAGGCCAGATCGACAGTCTGGATCCCATCAATGAGGGCGTGCAGACTGCGAACGAGTTCGGTGGCCCGCGACGGCGGCACGTCTGAAGTGATGATGGCTTCACTGCTGGACATGCTGCACACCCCCGTCCGCCCTGCGAATGTATGTTCGACAGTACGCGCTATCGCGTTGCCGTGCAATGAAAACCGATCATCAGTTATCCGTCGCGAATTGTCGGTACGGCGTGCTAGGACGCGCGGGACTTCGGTGCATGATGACCGCAGATCACTCTGTCGTTCGGGCGGTGGGGTGTTCTGAATCACTCTGGGCCAAAGGGTCCCTCACGGTGGGACGTGTCAGTAGCGTCCGAAACGTCCTGGCCAGCCCACTTCTCAGGCGGATCTCTCATGACTCTCGAGCTCTCGACGCCTCCGGGTGTCGTCGGTGCCGTGCCCGCGGCACCAGCGACCGCGGCGACGCCGGTGCGGTCCACGTCGCGCTCGCGCCGACTCCCGCTCCTGCGTACCAATTCGATTCGTGTCCTGCGCCAGTCCATCGGCCTGATCCTCGTGGTCGGTGTCTGGCAGCTCGGAGCACGAGACTGGTTGGGTGCCACCACGCCTGCGCCGACCGAGGTGGTCACCGCCGGTTGGGAACTCGTTCGCACCGGTGAACTGTGGACCCACCTCGCCGCCTCCGGGCGTCGAGTGGCCATCGGCCTGGCCATCGGTATCGTCATCGGTGCCGTCCTGGGTGCCGCCGCCGGACTGTTCAAGGTCGCCGAGGATGTGGTCAACGCGCCCGTCCAGGTACTGCGCATGATGCCGGCTGTCGCACTGGTGCCGGTGTTCATCATCTGGTTCGGGATCGGCGACGAGTTCAAGATCGCACTCATCATCGTGGCGCCGATCTTCCCGATCTATCTCAATGTCGTCGCCGGCATCCGTGGGGTCGACCAGAAACTGATCGAGGCCGCGGAGTCGTTGGAACTGACACGGTTCGAGCTGATCCGATACGTCGTCCTTCCCGGTGCACTGCCGCAGATCTTCGTCGGCCTCCGCCAGGCGCTGGGTATCGGCTGGCTGGTGCTCGTCGTCGCGGAGATGCAGACGACGCCCGTCGGTCTCGGCTTCCTGATGAACGACGCGAAGGAATACCTCCGCACCGACCAGATCTTCCTGGTGCTGGTCATCTACGCGATCCTCGGTCTGCTGACCGACATCGCCGTGCGTGTGCTCGAACGCCGGTTCCTGTCCTGGCGCAACGGATTCGAAGGTCGGTGACAGATGGTCATCGGTAACGAGAACAGGGTTGTGGTCGCCGGAGCAGGCCGCGAGTTCGACGGGCGGACGGTCCTGGCCGACGTCGATCTGACCATCGAACCGGGAGAGTTCGTCGCCCTCCTCGGGGCGAGTGGCTCGGGCAAGAGCACGCTGTTGCGGGGGATCGGTGGCCTCGACCGTGGATTCACCGGCATCATCGAGGCCCCGGCCGCCAAGGCCATCGTGTTCCAGGAACACCGGCTCATGCCGTGGTTGTCCGTATGGCGCAATGTCGCTCTCGGCCTACGCGGCGGCAACACGCGGGACCGTGCAAGACGCGCGCTCGAGGAGGTCGGTCTCGCCTCGAAGTCCGACGCGTGGCCCTCGACCCTGTCGGGTGGCGAGGCGCAGCGGACGGCACTGGCCCGCGGCCTCGTCCGCGAGCCCGAACTGCTGTTGCTCGACGAACCGTTCGGTGCACTGGACGCACTGACCAGGATCAACGCCCAGAAGCTCGTCGCGCGACTGTGGGAAACACATCGCCCGGCAACTCTTCTCGTCACCCACGACGTGGAAGAGGCGTTGCTGCTCGCCGATCGCGCCCTGATCCTGCGGGGCGGCCACATCGACGAGGAGATCGTCGTCGACCTTCCCCGTCCTCGCCGGGTGACCGATCCCGAGTTCGTCGCCCTACGTTCGCGTCTGCTCGCCGGACTCGGTGTCGGCGACGGCGAACCCATCCGAACGACCACCACTGATCAGGAGTACACACATGTCTGAGCAACTGACGCTGTCCACCGATGTGCTCGTGATCGGCGGCGGGCCGGCGGCCACCTGGGCGGCCATCCATGCCCGCGACGCGGGTGCGGAGGTCATCATCGTCGACAAGGGATACTGCGGTACCTCGGGCACGACGGCGCCCGCCGGAACCGGTGTCTGGTACGTGGCTCCCGATCCTGACGAGCGCGCCAAGGCCAAGGCGAGCCGCGAGACGCTGGGCGGAAACCTCGCCGACCACGCGTGGATGGACCGGGTGCTCGACCAGACCTACGCCAATATGCACCGGCTGGGCACCGAGGGCCGGTATCCGTTCCCGGTCGACGACCGAACCGGCGAACCCATCCGTACCGGCGTCCAGGGCCCCGAGTACATGCGACGGATGCGGGCCTGGGTCCAGCGCCGCGGTGTGCAGATCCTGGACCATTCGCCGGTTCTCGAACTCCTCACCGACGCGTCCGGCGCGGTGGGCGGCGCGGTGGGCTACCAGCGCCAGGCCGATCGCGACTTCCGCGTCACGGCAGGGGCGGTCGTCCTCGCCACCGGTGGCTGCGCGTTCTTGTCCACAGCGCTGGGCACCAACGTCGACACCGGTGACGGTGCACTCATGGCAGCCGAGGTCGGGGCGTCGTTCTCCGGCATGGAGTTCGCGAACGCCTACGCCATCGTCCCCAAAGGCTCGACGGTAACGAAGACCGCGTACTACGGGTACGCGACCTTCTTCCACGCCGACGGACGCATCGTCGAGGGCGCGGGGTCGATGAAGGGGAGGTCGATGATCGCCCGGACGTTGCTGAACGAACCCGTCTTCGCCCAACTCGACCGTGCCGACGAGACGGTCGCAGCGAAGATGCGGAAGGGGCAACCCAACTTCTTCCTGCAGTTCGATCGCCGTGGAATCGACCCGTTCACACAGCGTTTCGAGGTCGACCTGCTCGCCGAGGGAACCGTGCGGGGAACCGGCGGCATCGACGTCGTCGACGACGACTGCTGGACGGGAGTACCCGGCCTGTACGCGGCCGGCGACGCGGCGACCCGCGAGCGCATCTGTGGCGGCTTCACCGGTGGTGGCAGCCACAATTCGGCGTGGGCGATGTCCTCCGGCAGCTTCGCCGGTGCGGCGGCCGCCCGAGCGTCCCGCAGCGCGGGCGGCGCGGTGCCGATCGACCGGCTCCGCGGCGCGGGGACCGTCGGGTTGTCGCTCACCCACGGCTCGCTCAGCGCCGACGAGGTCGTGGCAGCGGCGCAGGCCGAGCTGACTCCGTTCGACAAGAACTACATTCGCACCGGTGATCGGATGGCCGCTGCTCTGCGGGGGCTCGATTCCCTGTGGGACGGCGTCGCCGACAGCTCCTATGGAGCGCCGACGCCGGCAGGTCGCATCCGGACGAGAGAGGCCGCCGCGATCACCGCCGTCGGACGCTGGATCTATCGATCGGCGCTGGCGCGCACCGAATCCCGCGGGATGAGCAAGCGCGACGACATCCCGGGTCTCGATCCCGCCCAGCAGGCACATGTGCGTACCGGTGGACTCGACGAGGTGTGGGTCTCCGGCCCTCGCCCGACCGGCCACGTCGGAACCGGGACTCTCGCGAGGATTCCGGCATGATCGAACTCGTCGTCGCGTCCGCCTGCATCGCCTGCGACAAGTGCGTGAACGTCTGCCCGACGAACGTCTTCGACACGGGCACAGACGGTATCCCGGTGATCTCGCGACAGTCGGACTGCCAGACGTGTTTCATGTGCGAGGCGTACTGCCCGACCGACGCGCTCTATGTCAGTCCTCAATCGACGCCGATCGGTTCCGATGACACGGTCCGCGAGGAACTGATCGGCAGTTACCGCGAGAAGCTGGGCTGGGGGAAGGGGCGTCAGCCGGGAAGCCGAACGGCCGTCGGACCGCCCATTCCGCACGGGGATCCGCCGCCACGGCTCGTCGAGCGAATCCTCGACGAACCCTCTCCCTCCATCGGCTGAACACACCTCAGTCGAAATCACCTGAACCGCAACCGGTTCACCGAACCCGCGCGCTCTCGTCATGCCTTTGCCGGGATCGCGCCACGAACAGAGAACTCACCCATGAACATCGACCGCCGTCATCCGATCCGCCGATTCACGCGCACGGTCGCCGTCCTTGCGGCCGCATCTGCGGTCATGGCCGTCGCCGCATGCGGATCCGACGACACGTCCTCGGCCCAGCGCGACGTCATCGACACCCTCCGTATCGGTGTCATCGGTTCCAGCAACGTCATCGCCGGCCCGGTCGGGTTCGCACACAGCCGCGGCGAACTCCTCGAGGCGTTCGCGCCTCTCGGGGTCAGCAAGGTGGAGGTGTTCAGTTTCCCGAACGGTCCCGATCTGAACCAGGCCCTCGTCGGGGGGCGACTCGACGTGGCCAACTACGGCGACACGCCCGCGTTGGTGGCCCGCGGATCCGGCCTGCAGACGCGACTGGTCGCGGTTCAGCAGTTCAACAACGACGCCGGCGTCGTCGCGAAGGACCCGTCCATCAAGACACTCTCGGACCTCGCGGGCAAGAACATCGGAGTCCCGAAGGGGTCCTACATCGACCGGTACCTGCAGGGAGCCCTGGCCGAGGAGGGGATCTCGGCGAACCTGATCCATCTGTACCCGGCAGATCAAGAGGCGCCACTCAACTCGGGCGAGATCGATGCAGCGGCCCTCCCGGGCGTCATCCCGTCGGTCGCCCTGCAGACGTTCGAAGGGAAGGGGTTCCACCTCGTCGACTCCGTCTACCGGGACCGTCCGAATCTCGCCGGGACCAGTGTGACCGTCAGCAGCGAGGAGTTCCTCACCAAGAACCCAGAGTTCGCGCCCATCTGGCAGAAGCTGCACGCCTCCGCGGTCGACTACGCCAAGGACCACTGGGACGAGTATCTGCAGTTCGAACTCGGCAACTCCAAGGCTCCCGAGGCGGCGGTCCGTGCCGCAGCGAATCCCGACGGGTACTCCGAAGAACCGTTCCCCGCGGATGCCGTCGAACTGCTCACCGGCACCAAGGCGTTCCTCGTCGAGCAGGGCAGCATCAAGTCCGACTTCGACCTCGAGAGCTGGTTCCAGCGGTCGCCGATCGACAAGAACCCCTGATCGGAGGTGCCTCCGTACTCATGCGGCTCCCGCGGCCGGTCAAGGGTCCCGGCCGCCTAGATCCCGGTGCCCAGTAGTCGCTCACCGGGGTGGGCGGCTTCCCACGCGGCGATCGCGGCGTCCCACTGGTCGCCGTCGAGGGTGGTGACCGACGCGGGGAAGAGGGCGTCCTCCTCCTTCGCGATGTGCCGGTGCAGGGCGAAGACCTCGCGTCGGAATCGGTCCCGGTCTTCCGGGATTGACAGGTCCATCGAGTCCAGGAAGGTGCCGAGTTCGCGATGCTCGGTGACGAGCGGGTCGATGTATTCGGCGAAGAGGTCGTGTTCGGAGTCGAGCAGCTGGGAGAACAGGCCGTCTTCTTCGCCACGCCAGTGCGACCGGAGTTCGACTGTCAGCCTTCCGGCGAGGTCACGTGCACGATCCACGTCACCCGCATCGAGTGCGCGGACCGCATCGCCGCCGAGGTTCACGGCCCGCTCGTGTTCGGCGGTGTAATCCCGCAGGAGCGGCATGTCCCGGCAACCGCAGTATTGGCACACTCTCTCACCTCTCTGTCCACTCACCCCGCCGTCCCTCGACGGTCCGCTCGTTCGGTCCGGTTGCGGGAATGTGAGCCCTCCACCCACATCCCACGGTACGAGGAATGATGGGTTGTCGCGTGTCTCTCGCCGGTCGGCGGTGGTCGGGAACGACGAGTACGCGAGACGTCGGCACACCCTCCCCACCCGCACCAGAAACCCGCTGGCCACCGACCCGTATCCTGGACGGGTAAATTCCCGCACCGACCAGGAGAGATCATGCTCGCCCGAATTGACCTGCGCGGTAGCACGCCGACGCTCGCCGAATTGCGTCGCGCGCTGCCCCGCGGGGGTACCGACGTCAATGCCGTACTCGACACGGTGACGCCGGTTGTGCATGCGGTGGCCGAGACCGGCACGCCCGCGGCGCTGGAATTCGGGGAGAAGTTCGACGGTGTGCGGCCCGCCTCGGTGCGGGTCCCCGCCCAGGTCATCGCCGATGCCCTCGCCGGTCTCGACCCCCAGGTCGCCGACGCGCTCCGCGAATCCATCACCCGTGCGCGCAAGGTGCACTCCGACCAGCGGCGCGAGACCACCCACACCCAGGTCGTCGACGGCGGTGTCGTCAGCGAGAAGTGGATTCCGGTGCGTCGCGTGGGGCTCTACGTTCCCGGCGGCAACGCGGTCTATCCGTCTTCGGTGATCATGAACGTCGTCCCCGCGCAGGAGGCCGGCGTCGGCTCGTTGGTCGTCGCGTCGCCTCCGCAGAAGGACTTCGGTGGCTGGCCACACCCGACCATCCTCGCCGCCTGCGCGCTTCTCGGCGTCGACGAGGTGTGGGCGGTCGGCGGTGCACAGGGCGTCGCGCTGCTCGCCTACGGAGGAACCGATACCGATGCCGCCGACGAGCCGGGCGCCGTCCTCGACCCGGTCGACCTGATCACCGGCCCGGGCAACATCTACGTCACCGCCGCCAAGCGGTTGTGCCGCAGCGTGGTCGGCATCGACTCGGAGGCCGGACCCACCGAGATCGCGATCCTCGCCGACGACTCGGCCGACGCGGGCATCCTCGCCTCCGACCTCATCAGCCAGGCCGAACACGACGTCCTCGCCGCCTCGGTGCTCGTCACCGACAGCACCGAGCTCGCCGATGCCGTCGACGTCGCACTCGACCAGCAGGTCGCCGCGACCAAGCACCGCGAGCGCGTCACGACCGCGTTGTCGGGGGAGCAGTCCGGCATCGTCCTCGTCGACGACCTCGAAGCCGGTCTCGCCGTCGTCGACGCCTACGCCGCCGAACACCTCGAGATCCAGACCCGCGACGCCGCCGCGATCGCCGACCGCGTGCACAACGCGGGTGCGATCTTCGTCGGCCCGTATGCGCCGGTCAGTCTTGGCGACTACTGCGCGGGCTCCAATCACGTTCTGCCGACCTCGGGTTCGGCGCGCTTCGCGTCGGGCCTGTCGGTGCAAACCTTCCTCAAGGGTGTCCACGTCATCGACTACGACGAGGCCGCACTGCGTGAGGTCGCCGACAAGGTCGTCACCCTGGCCGACGCCGAGGACCTGCCCGGTCACGGCGACGCGGTCAAGCAGCGCTTCGCGGGGAGCGTGCGCTCGTGACGGCATCGGAGGCGCCTGTCACGAACCTCACGGGAAGCGACGTCCCGGGCTCGGGGATCACCGTCGACGACCTGCCGCTGCGCGAGAACCTGCGCGGTAAGTCCGCCTATGGCGCACCGCAACTCAAGGTGCCGGTGATCCTCAACACCAACGAGAACCCGCACCCGCCGTCGCAGGCCCTGATCGACGACGTCGCCGCCTCGGCCCGTGACGCCGCGGCGGAATTGCACCGCTACCCCGACCGCGACGCGATCGCCCTGCGGACCGACCTCGCCGCCTACCTGACCCGAGCCACCGGAGTGCAGCTCGGTGCCGAAAACCTCTGGGCCGCAAACGGTTCCAACGAGATTCTGCAGCAACTGCTGCAGGCGTTCGGCGGTCCCGGGCGTCGTGCGCTCGGCTTCGTGCCGTCGTACTCGATGCACCCGATCATCTCCGACGGCACCGACACCGCCTGGCTCGTCGCCGCGCGCTCACCCGACTTCGGTCTCGACATGGACTACGCGGTCGCCGAGGTCACCAACCGCGAACCCGACGTGGTCTTCGTGACCTCGCCCAACAACCCGACCGGTGGCTCGATCCCGCTCGCCGATCTGCGGCGCATCGTCGAGGCCGCACCCGGCATCGTGATCGTCGACGAGGCGTATGCCGAGTTCTCGTCCGCACCGAGCGCGACCGAGCTGATCGACGAGTTCCCGACCAAGGTCGTCGTCAGCCGCACCATGTCCAAGGCCTTTGCCTTCGCCGGCGGACGCCTCGGCTACCTGGCCGCCGCCCCGGCCGTCGTCGACGCCATCCAGCTCGTCCGCCTGCCTTACCACCTGTCGGTGCTCACGCAGGCCGCAGCGCGGGCCGCACTGCGGCACAGCGACGACACCCTCGCCGGTGTCGCCGCGATCATCGCCGAACGCGAACGCGTGGTGACCGCGCTCACCGGTTTCGGCTACCGCGTCGTCGACTCGGACTCGAACTTCGTCCTGTTCGGCGGCTTCCGGGATGCTCCGGCGTCGTGGCAGCGTTACCTCGATGCCGGTGTCCTCATCCGGGACGTCGGGATCACCGGCCACCTGCGGGTGACCATCGGACTCCCGCACGAGAACGACGCCTTCCTCGACGTCAGCCGCACGCTCGCAACAACAGATCTGGAGAACTCTCAGTGAGCATCCCCGCGCCTCGCATCGCGAAGGTCGAACGGACCACCAAGGAATCCTCGATCTCGGTCGAACTGAACCTCGACGGAACCGGGATCACCGACATCTCCACGGGCATCGCGTTCTACGACCACATGCTGACGGCGTTCGGTCAGCACGGCAGCTTCGACCTCACGGTCAAGGCCGAGGGCGATATCGAGGTCGAGGGACACCACACCATCGAGGACACCGCCATCGTGCTCGGCCAGGCGCTCGGTCAGGCCCTCGGCGACAAGCGGGGCATCCGTCGCTTCGGCGACGCCTGGATCCCCATGGACGAGACCCTCGCGCAGGCCGTCGTCGACGTCTCCGGTCGCCCGTACTGCGTGCACACCGGGGAACCGGAACACCTGCTCACCGCGGTGATCGGCGGCTATCCAGGTGTTCCGTACTCGACGATCATCAACCGGCACGTCTTCGAGTCCATCGCCCTCAACGCCCGCATCGCCCTGCATGTGCGGGTGCTCTACGGCCGCGACCAGCACCACATCACCGAGGCTGAGTTCAAGGCCGTCGCGCGCGCACTGCGCACCGCCACCGAATACGACGCCCGCGTCAGCGGCGTCCCGTCGACGAAGGGAGCCCTGTGAGCGAAACCGACGTCACGATCCTCGACTACGGTTCGGGCAACCTGCGCTCGGCGCAGCGGGCACTCGAACGTACCGGCGCCCAGGTGACGGTGACCTCCGATTTCAACACCGCGCTGGAGGCGACCGGCCTGGTCGTCCCCGGTGTGGGCGCGTTCGCCGCGTGCATGGAAGGCCTGCGTGCGGTGAAGGGCGACCGGATCATCGGTCGCCGTCTCGCCGGCGGACGCCCGGTTCTGGGCATCTGTGTCGGCATGCAGATCCTCTTCGAACGTGGTGTGGAGTTCGGGGTCGAGGCCGACGGCTGCGGTGAGTGGCCCGGCAGCGTCACCCAGCTGCCCGCGCCGGTCCTGCCGCACATGGGCTGGAACACCGTGGAGGCCCCGGAGGGGTCGGTGCTGTTCGCCGGACTCGACGCCGACACCCGCTTCTACTTCGTGCACTCGTATGCCGCACAGAGCTGGGAGATGGACAACGTCGGTTCGCCGCTCGCGGCCCCGAAGCTGACCTGGGCCGAACACGGCGGACGTTTCCTGGCCGCCGTCGAGAACGGACCGCTCTCGGCCACGCAGTTCCATCCGGAGAAGTCCGGCGATGCCGGAGCCCAACTCCTGGAGAACTGGGTGAAGGGTCTCTCATGACCGGCGGCACGCCGGCCGGCGATGCAGGCGGTGGGGCCGGCGGGAACTCTGCCGACACCCCGTCGGCGGGCGGCGGTTTCTCGATCGCCAAGCTCGCGTTCTACGCTCTCGGCGCCGGTGTGCTGGTTCTGGCGGTGTCCATCCCGATCATCGTCCTGCTGGCGAACTGGTCGCCGGTCGCCGGTCTGATCGCCGCGCTGGCGGCGGTGGTCGCGATGATCGCGGCGATCGGTACGGTGGCAAACCGCATGGTCAACCGCGCGCGGGCCGATTTGATCGCAGCCCGTGACGACCACCCGCCGGCCTGACCCCTCTCCCACGACAGCCAGGACACAACAGTCCGACCCGAGAACAGACAGGAAAACTCCACCCATGGGTAGCACCCTCGAACTCCTTCCCGCCGTCGACGTCGCCGACGGGCAGGCGGTCCGCCTGGTCCAGGGCGCGGCCGGCACCGAGACCTCCTACGGCTCGCCGCGCGACGCGGCGCTGGCGTGGCAGAACGACGGTGCGGAGTGGATTCACCTCGTCGATCTCGATGCCGCGTTCGGCCGTGGTGACAACCGTGAGCTCCTCGCGGGTGTGGTCGGCGAACTCGACGTGAAGGTGGAACTGTCGGGCGGCATCCGCGACGACGAGTCGCTCGCCGCGGCGCTGGCCACCGGTTGTACCCGCGTCAACCTCGGTACCGCGGCCCTCGAGAACCCGGAATGGTGCGCCCGCGCGATCGCCGACCACGGAGACCGCATCGCCGTCGGCCTCGACGTCATCCGCGACGGCCAGTCCTACCGGCTGCGCGGCCGCGGCTGGGTCACCGACGGCGGCGACCTGTGGGAGGTCCTCGAGCGCCTCAACCGCGACGGTTGCTCGCGCTACGTCGTGACCGACGTGTCCAAGGACGGCACCCTCAAGGGCCCGAACCTCGAACTGCTCGCCGAGGTCGCCGCGGCCACCGACGCACCGATCGTCGCCTCCGGCGGGGTCTCGGCGGTCGACGATCTGATCGCGATCGCCGGTCTCGTCGACCAGGGCGTCGAGGGCGCGATCGTCGGCAAGGCGCTCTACGCCGGCCGCTTCACCCTGCCCGAGGCGCTCACGGCCGTCGCCGGGGTCTGATGAGCGCAGCCCAGAGTTCGCTCGACCTCCCGCGGTTGCTCGACACCGCGGGATCGGTCCTCGACGCCGCCGTGGAGACCTTCGTCGAAGGGCTGGGGGCGCCGAGCGCCGTGCACAAGGGCGGGACGGACTTCGCCACCCAGGTGGACCTCGACCTGGAACGGCAGATCTCCGCCGAACTCGAGGACCGGACGCAGATCCCCGTCCACGGGGAGGAGTTCGGCGGTGCCGACCCGATCGACGGCCCGGTGTGGGTGCTCGACCCGGTCGACGGGACCTTCAACTACTCGGCGGGCATGCCGCTGACCGGCATCCTGCTCGGTCTCGTCGTCGACGGTGAGGCGACGCTGGGTCTGACGTGGCTGCCGCTCCTGGACCGGAAGTACGCCGCCCACGCGGACGGACCACTGATGGTCAACGGTGCGGCCGTGGAATCACTGCCCGATCCGGCGCTCGACGAGTCGGCGATCGCCTTCGGGCCGTTCAACGCGGCCGGGCGCGGTCGCTATGCGGGAGCCAAGCGGGCCGACCTGCTGCGCGCGCTGAGCTCACGTGTCGCACGGATCCGGATGACCGGCAGCACCGGCGTGGACATGGCGTTCACCGCTTCGGGCGTGTTCGGCGGAGCTGTTGCCTTCGGACGTCATCCCTGGGACAACGCGGCGGGCGCCGCACTGGTCCGCGCCGCGGGTGGCGTGGCCACCGACCTGGCGGGGGAGCGCTGGACGGTCGCGTCCCCGTCGCTGGTGGCCGGCGCACCCACGGTGCACGCAGGGCTGATGGCGGTGATCGACGAAACGGTCGAGGACTGGTCGGCGTGACCCCGCAGAACCGAGACGTGGCAGCCACCGATGAGGCAGCCACCGATGAGAGAGGTGCGAGAGCATCCCATGGAAGCACCACAGGTCAACGAGCTGAAGGAGTCACGACGATGACGCTGGCGACCCGGGTCATCCCGTGCCTCGACGTCGACGACGGTCGAGTGGTCAAGGGCGTCAACTTCGAGAACCTGCGTGACGCCGGGGATCCGGTCGAACTGGCCGAACGCTACGACCGCGAGGGTGCCGACGAACTGACCTTCCTCGACGTCACCGCGTCGAGCTCGGGACGTTCGACGATGATCGACGTCGTCAAGCGGACCGCCGACCAGGTGTTCATCCCGCTCACCGTCGGTGGCGGCATCCGCACCGTCGAGGACGTCGACACGATGCTGCGCGCGGGCGCCGACAAGGTCAGCGTCAACACCGCCGCGATCGCACGTCCCGAGGTCCTCGCCGAGATGAGCCGGCGGTTCGGTTCGCAGTGCATCGTCCTGTCGGTCGACGCGCGGACCGTGCCGGAGGGTTCCGAGCCGACGCCGTCCGGCTGGGAGGTCACCACGCACGGTGGCCGCAAGGGCACCGGTATCGACGCGATCGAGTGGGCCCGGCGCGGTCAGGAACTCGGGGTCGGCGAGATCCTGCTGAACTCGATGGACGCCGACGGCACCAAGCAGGGTTTCGACCTGCGCATGCTGAAGGCGGTGCGCGAGGCCGTGCAGGTCCCGGTCATCGCCAGCGGCGGTGCCGGCCGTGTCGAGGACTTCGCCCCCGCGGTCGAGGCCGGTGCGGACGCGGTGCTGGCCGCCTCGGTGTTCCACTTCGGTGAACTCACCATCCACGACGTGAAGGCGGCCATGCGGGACGCCGGGATCACCGTCCGATGACACAGGCAGGAGAACGCTGATGGCACTCGATCCGGAGCTCGCCGCACGTCTCAAGCGCAACGCCGACGGGTTGTTCAGTGCGGTCGCCCAGGAACGCTCGACGGGTGACGTACTGATGGTCGCGTGGATGGACGACGCCGCCCTCGAGCGCACCCTCGCGACGCGCACGGCGACCTACTATTCGCGCTCGCGCCAGGAGTACTGGGTCAAGGGCGAGACCAGCGGCCACACCCAGTACGTGCACGACGCACGCCTCGACTGCGACGGCGACACGGTGCTGCTCGTCGTCGACCAGGTCGGCGCGGCCTGCCACACCGGCAACCACAGCTGTTTCGACACCGACTCGCTGCCTTTCGGAACAGAAGCCCGTCCGGTCGATTCCGCACAGTAGATTTCCATCGTGATCACACCCGAAAGGCGGTGACGCTGCATGCCCCTCATCCAGATCTCGCAGACCCCCGGACTCTCCGACCGCGTCAAGCGCGAGACCATCGCGGCGGTGACCGAGGCGTACGCCAAGGCAACCGGCAAGAACCCGGATTCCGTCTGGGTGACGATCACCGAGGTACCGCGCACCCAGTGGGGCGTCGGCGGCGAGCCCCTCGGATGAGCGGCGTGAACTCGGCGGCCGTGGCGCATACGACGTCCCTCACCGAATTCCTCGACCTCGCCCGCGACCATCGCGTGGTGCCGGTGACCCGTAAAGTGCTCGCCGATTCCGAGACACCGCTGTCGGCGTACGGCAAGCTGGCCGGCGACCGTCCCGGCACCTTCCTGCTGGAATCGGCGGAGAACGGCCGCTCCTGGTCGCGCTGGTCCTTCATCGGGGCCGGAGCGCCATCGGCGCTGACCGTCGTCGACGGTCAGGCGCACTGGTGGGGATCGGTGCCGGTGGGCGCGCCCGAAGGTGGAGACGCGCTCGAGGTGCTGGCCGAGTCGCTGCGCGTCCTGCGGACCGACCCGTTTCCGGGTATGCCGCCGCTGACCGGTGGCTTCGTCGGGTTCATGGCCTATGACATGGTCCGGCGTCTCGAACGCCTCCCGGAGACCACCGTCGACGACCTCGGCCTGCCGGACATGATGATGGTGCTGGCCACCGACCTCGCCGCCGTCGACCATCACGAGGGCACGATCACTCTGATCGCCAACGCGGTGAACTGGGACGGCTCCGACGAACGCGTCGAGGAGGCCTACGCCGACGCCGTGGCGCGGCTGGACCGGATGACCGAGGCGCTCGCCGCACCGGCGTCCTCGACCGTCTCGACCTTCGACCGGCCCAAGCCGGACTTCACCGCGCAGCGCTCCCTGGAGGAGTACAGCGAGATCGTCACGAGCCTCGTCGGCGAGATCGAGGCGGGCGAGGCCTTCCAGGTCGTCCCCTCGATGCGGTTCGAGATGGACACCGACGCCGATCCGCTGGACGTCTACCGCGTGCTCCGCGCGTCCAACCCCAGCCCGTACATGTACCTGCTGCGGATGCCGGGGACCGAGGCGAACAGCGACACCGCTGCTCCCGATGCGATCGCACGTAAGCCGTTCACGATCGTCGGCAGCAGCCCGGAGGCGCTGGTCACCGTGTCCGACCGGGTCGCGACCACGCACCCCATCGCGGGAACGCGCTGGCGGGGCGCCACCGAGGAAGAGGACCAGCTGCTCGGCAAGGGCCTTCTGGAGGACGAGAAGGAGAACGCCGAACACCTCATGCTCGTCGACCTCGGCCGCAACGATCTCGGTCGCGTGTGCGTCCCGGGCACGGTGAAGGTCAGCGACTACCGCCACATCGAGCGGTACAGCCACGTCATGCACCTGGTGTCGACGGTCTCGGGAACCCTCCGAACGGACAAGCACGCGCTCGACGCGGTCACCGCCTGCTTCCCGGCGGGAACCCTCACCGGAGCGCCCAAGGTGCGCGCGATGGAACTGATCGACGAACACGAGAAGACACGACGCGGCCTGTACGGCGGCATCGTCGGCTACCTCGACTTCGCCGGCAACGCCGACACCGCCATCGCCATCCGCACCGCGCTTCTCGCACGCGGGCACGCCTACGTGCAGGCCGGTGGCGGCGTGGTCGCCGACAGCGAACCCGAATACGAGTACAACGAGGCACGCAACAAGGCCACCGCGGTGCTCAATGCCGTGGCCGCCGCGTCGACGATGAGCAGGGTCGGGGAGACACCTGGAGGGGAGACGTCGTGACCTCAGCCGAGCAGCCGGCCGGTGGCGCCGCGCCGAAGTCCCGGCCGAAGTCGTCGCGCCGTCCGCAGATCATCGCCGCGATCCTGATGGCGGCCACCGCCGCCGCGTTCTGGGGTGCGAGCCGGCTGACGTGGGCGACGGTCTCGGCCGAGGACGGCCTCTCACCCCAGCGCGCGTTCGACGTCAAGGGATCGGACTGGAGCCCCTGGCTGACGCCGCTCGCCCTGGTCTATCTCGCCGGTATCGCCGCGGTGCTGTCCGTGCGGGGCTGGGGCCTGCGCCTCGTCGCTCTGCTGGTCGCCGCCGGCGGTGTGCTGGCCGCGTTCCCGGCGATCTCACTCATCACCGGCGGCACCGACTCCGAGTACGCCGCCGACGCGGGCGACATCCCGGACCGGTACATCGTGCTCTACACCGACACCAAGTGGCCGCCTGCCGCGCTGGTGCTGCTCGGCACGGTGTGCGCGGTCGTCGCCGCCGTGGTGCTGCTCCGGGTGGCCAAGGGTGCGAGGATGTCGTCCAAGTACAAGACTCCCGCCGCCCGGCGGGAGGAGCTCGAGACCGAGATCTTCGCCGATTACGAGCGAAGGAAGAAGGCGGCCGCGGCGGACGCCACGACCGGGGACACCCCGGCCACGGGCGAGGTCGAGACGGGCGGGAAGGACGGCCGGCCCGGCGACGATCCCGACGCGAACGAGCGCATGATGTGGGACGCACTCGACACCGGGATCGACCCGACAGAGTCGTCCGATCCGGACGAGCGCTGACCCTCCGGGCGAGCAATGACCCGAACCGGAGTTCTCCGGGAGACGCACCCGACAGGCCGGAGATATGCGTACTGAGACATGCGTAACAGTCGAGGACCGTTGCGGGTTTGTGGAGATTCGGCCAACCCGACGACAGGCCGCCGAGACGATCGGTCTACCCTGAGACCACACGACGAGCGGAAGGGAGCGGAGTCGCTGTGAGCATGCCCAACGTTCTCGAGTCGATCATCGAGGGAGTCAAAGCCGACGTCGCCGCACGTGAAGCGGTGGTCGACTTCGCTGCTGTCAAGGCCGCCTCGGCGAAGGCTCCCGCTCCCCGGGATGTCATGGCGGCGCTCCGCCAGCCCGGCATCGGTGTGATCGCCGAGGTCAAGCGCGCCAGTCCGTCGAAGGGGGAGCTCGCCTCGATCGGCGATCCCGCCGAACTCGCCAAGGCCTACGAACAGGGCGGCGCCCGCATCATCAGCGTGCTGACCGAGGAGCGTCGCTTCCACGGATCACTCGCCGACCTCGACGCCGTTCGTGCAGCGGTCGACATCCCGGTCCTGCGCAAGGACTTCATCGTCGGGCCGTATCAGATCCACGAGGCCCGCGCCCACGGCGCCGACGTCATCCTGCTCATCGTGGCGGCCCTCGAACAGAACGTCCTCGCCTCATTGCTCGACCGCACCGAGAGCCTGGGCATGACCGCCCTTGTGGAGGTCCACACCGAGGAAGAAGCCGACCGTGCCCTCGAGGCCGGTGCGTCGGTGGTCGGCGTGAACGCCCGAAACCTGAAGACCCTGCAGGTCGAGCGGGACACCTTCTCGCGGATCGCCCCCGGCCTGCCGACCGAGATCATCCGCATCGCGGAATCCGGCGTTCGTGGAACCGCCGACCTGCTGGCCTATGCCGGCGCGGGCGCCGACGCCGTCCTGGTGGGTGAGGGACTCGTGACAAGTGGTGACCCCCGCGCCGCGGTGCGTGAGCTGGTCACCGCGGGTACCCATCCGTCGTGCCCGAAACCAGTTCGCTGACATACGCCTTCGGGCCGTGTTCGGTCCATGTCGTCGTCGGCCCGATCGACTGTGAGATGTAGTGACCGCCCATCCTGATTCGGCCCATCCTGATTCTTCCGCCAGCACGGTGCTTCCGCCCGCCAGCACCGGACTGACCACGCGTACGTCGATCGAACCCGACGAGGGCGGTCACTTCGGCGTCTACGGCGGACGGCATGTGCCGGAGGCGTTGATGGCCGTCATCGACGAGGTCACCACAACCTTCTACAAGATCCGCTCCGACGACGACTTCCTCGCCGAACTCGACCGTCTGCAGCGTGATTACGCCGGACGGCCGTCGCCGCTGTACGAAGCGAAGCGTCTCGCCGAGTATGCGGGGGGAGCGCGCATCTTCCTCAAACGCGAGGACCTCAACCACACCGGCTCGCACAAGATCAACAACGTTCTGGGACAAGCGCTTCTGGCTCAGCGGATGGGCAAGAACCGCATCATCGCGGAGACCGGTGCCGGTCAGCACGGTGTCGCCACCGCCACCGTGTGTGCGCTGCTGGGTCTGGAGTGCGTGATCTACATGGGTCGCGTCGACACCGACCGTCAGGCGCTCAACGTCGCTCGGATGCGCCTGCTCGGCGCCGAGGTCATCGCCGTCGACAACGGTTCGGCAACCCTCAAGGACGCGATCAACGAGGCGATGCGCGATTGGGTCACCAACGCGCACAACACGTATTACTGCTTCGGCACCGCCGCGGGACCTCACCCGTTCCCGGTCATGGTCCGTGACCTCCAACGCGTCGTCGGTCTCGAGGCTCGCGCCCAGATCCTGGACAAGGCCGGACGCCTGCCCGACGCGGTGACCGCTTGTGTCGGTGGTGGTTCCAACGCGATCGGGATATTCCACCCCTTCATCGACGACAAGGACGTTCGCCTGGTCGGTTTCGAGGCAGCCGGTGAGGGTGTCGAATCCGGCCGTCACGCAGCGACTTTCACCGGCGGGACGCCGGGGGCGTTCCAGGGCGCGTACTCATACCTGTTGCAGGACGAGGACGGTCAGACGATCGAATCCCACTCGATCTCAGCCGGTCTCGACTACCCGGGCGTCGGCCCCGAGCACGCCTATCTCAAGGACACCGGCCGGGCGGAGTACCGTCCGATCACCGACACCGAGGCGATGGACGCACTTGCGCTGTTGAGCCGTCGGGAAGGGATCATCCCGGCCATCGAGTCGGCCCACGCGGTCGCCGGTTCGCTCAAGCTGGGCAAGGAACTCGGCGAGGGCTCGATCATCGTCGTCAGCCTCTCCGGACGCGGCGACAAGGACGTCGACACCGCGGCGCGCTGGTTCGGCCTCTTCGATCCCCCACCGTCACAGGACGAGGCGAAGACCACCAGCGGGCAACCGGGAGAGCAGGCATGAGCGCAGACACGATCCCGTCGAAAACCGGACCGGTGTTCGCCAAGTGCCGCGCGGAGAACCGCGCCGCCCTGATCGGCTACCTCCCGGTGGGTTATCCGACCGTCGACGATTCGCTGACGTCCTTCCGCACGATGGTCGACGCCGGTTGCGACATCATCGAGGTCGGCGTGCCCTACTCCGACCCGGTGATGGACGGTCCGACGATCCAGGAAGCCGCCGATCTCGCCCTCACCAACGGCGTCCGCGTCCATGACGTGTTCACGGCAGTCGAGGCGATCACCGCGGCGGGCGGCAACGCGGTCGTGATGACCTACTGGAATCCGGTGCTGCAGTATGGCGTCGACAAGTTCGCACGCGATCTCGCCAACGCCGGCGGCGCCGGTCTCATCACGCCGAACCTGATCCCCGAGGAAGGGGCCGCATGGCACGCGGCCTCCGACGAGCACGGGCTCGACCGCATCTATCTGGTCGCGCCGTCGTCGACCACGGAACGCATCGCATACACCGTCGACGCATCGCGCGGATTCGTGTACGCCGCATCCACCATGGGTGTCACCGGTGCGCGTGACGCGGTGTCGGACATGGCTCCCGAGCTGTGCGCCCGCGTCCGCGAGTACTCCGACATCCCCATCGGCGTCGGCCTCGGTGTCCGCAACCGCGAACAGGCCGCCCAGATCGCGTCCTATGCCGACGGCGTCATCGTCGGGTCGGCACTCGTGACCGCGGCCAAGGCCGGCCAGGACCGACTGGCTTCGCTCACCGCAGAACTCGCCGAGGGCGTGCGGTCGCGCCACGCCGCCGTCTGACGCCGGCCCTGCTGCGCGAGTCGTTCGCCGGCGTCTCCTGCGGCTCCTGCGTGTCCTGCTGGTCGAGTGAGGCCGGGGGGCCACCAGAGGGCCCGTATCGAGGCCAGGCGCGCCACCCGGCACCCGGACCGACGGGCGTGAGTGGCCCGGTCGGATAGGGTTGCACCGTGAACGCGCCGACCTCGACGATGCTCGCCTACATCCCCAGTCCGCCCCAGGGCGTGTGGGATCTCGGACCGTTCCCGCTGCGCGCCTATGCGCTGTGCATCATCGCGGGGATCATCGTCGCGGTCTGGTGGGGAAATCGCCGGTGGATCGCCCGCGGGGGACAGGAAGGCGAGGTCCTCGACGTCGCGATCTGGGCGGTGCCGTTCGGTCTCCTCGGCGGTCGTCTCTACCACCTGATCACCGACTGGAAGACCTACTTCGGGGCCGACGCCCCCAAAGAACCGCTCGACGCCCTGCGAATCTGGGACGGGGGTCTGGGAATCTGGGGTGCGGTCGCGCTCGGTGCGGTCGGAGCGTGGATCGGCGCCCGACGCCGCGGCATCCGGTTGCCCGCCTTCGGCGATGCGATCGCCCCGCCGATCCTGTTGGCGCAGGCCATCGGCCGGCTCGGCAACTACTTCAACCAGGAGTTGTACGGCCGCGAGACGACGCTGCCCTGGGGTCTCAAGATCTATGAGCGCGTCAACGAGGCCGGTTACTCCGACGCGGGCCTGATCGACGGCAAGTCCAACGGCGTCGTCGTCGCCATCGTCCAGCCGACGTTCCTCTACGAACTCCTGTGGAACGTGCTGATCGTGGTGTTGCTGGTGGTCATCGACCGCAGGTTCCGCATCGGTCACGGTCGCCTGTTCGCGCTCTACATCGCGGGCTACTGCCTTGGCCGGTTCTTCATCGAGATGCTGCGCGACGACCGTGCCGCCGTCGCCAACGACATCGCCGGGATCCGTCCGAACCTCTTCACGGCCGCGCTCGTGTTCGTGTGCGCGATCGTCTACTTCGTGGTCGCGCCCAAGGGACGTGAACAAGGGTTGGAGATGTACCACCCCGAACGTGCCGCCGAACTCGAGGAGCAGGGCGTCGCCGGATACGTCGACGATTGGTACGACGAAGATCTCGACGACCTGGACGGTAAGAAGGTCGAGTCGGCAGCAGGCTCTACCACCCTGGACGTCCTCGACGACGAGATCGCTGCGGAGGCAAAGGAGGCCGAGGCGGCGGAGGGCGCGGAGACGACCGAGACCACCGAAAGTGCCGAACCGGCGGTGGCCGAGACAGCGACAGCACAGGACGGTGAATCCGCCGATGAGGCGGCCGATAACGCCGAGCCGAGCGCGGTGGACGACTCGCAGGCCGACACCGAGACCGCGGACGGCGACGGCACCGAGGCTGCCGAATCGGCGGTCGACGAAACCGCGCTCGAGGAATCCGCGGTCGACGAAACCGCGGTCGCGGACACCGACGCTGAGTCCGCTGACGTGCAGCCAACCGGCGACACGGCGCCTGGCACAGCTGAGCCGGACACAGCTGCGTCGGACACAGTTGATTCGGACTCAGCTGATGTGGAGGCCGTCGGGTCTGACGCGGAAGAGTCGGGCACCGTCGAATCGGACACCGTTGAGTCGGACACGGTTGAGTCGGACACGGTCGACTCGGACGCAGGGGAGTCCGACGCACCCGAGCCGGAGACCGATGCAGCCGACTCCGAGATCACCGACTCCGAGATCACCGGGTCCGGGGTCACGGAATCCGAGGCGGGCGGCGTCGCCGAATCCGAGGACGCAGCAAGCGACGTCGCCGACAGCGACGTGACGTCGTCTGCCGCCGAAACCGGTGACGCAGAGTCTGCTGCCCCAGATGAAGCCGACGTGGAAGCGACCGACGCAGACCGACCAGACGCCGGGGAGACCGACTCCACGAGCAGTTTCCGCCGCCGGGTCGCCTCCAGATTCGGTCGCCGCCGCCCCTGAAATAGACCCCGGTAAAGCGCCCTCCAGAGAGCAGCCAACGACATATTCTCGTCGGCGCCTCTGTCGAGGGTGGTTCTCCGGGGCGGATTCCGGTCGTGAGGATCACAGGACTCGAGCACCGGCGTGCCCCGTGGTGTTCGGATACGATCGAATCTCACGACGCGCGATCTCCGACCGCCCGGTACCGACCACCATGACCCTCGCAAACGACCCTCGGGGTCGCGACGGTTTCGAATCAGCCCGGTACCGATCTCGGCACGGTCACTCGCTCGCCGCGCAATACTCCTCGGGCCAGTGCTGTCCCAGTGGACACTCAGCAGCGATCCGTTTCGGATCGAGTGGAGGTAGTGATGCTGTTTTCCGCGCTCCCGGCCAAGCAGGGCCTGTACGACCCGGAGGCCGAAGTCGACTCGTGTGGCGTCGCGATGGTCACCGACATCCACGGCCGGCGTTCGCATTCGATCGTCGCCGACGGTCTTCTGGCACTGGAGAACCTCGAGCACCGCGGGGCCGCCGGAGCCGAGACCAACAGCGGTGACGGCGCCGGGATCCTGATCCAACTGCCCGACGAATTGCTGCGTGCCACCGCCGACTTCGATCTTCCCGCGCCGGCCGCCGACGGCTCCCACACCTACGCGGCGGGCACGTGCTTCCTGCCGATGGACCCGGACCTGCGACAGCGGGCGATCGCGCGGGTCGAGGCGCTCGCCGCCGACGAAGGAATCACGGTCCTCGGCTGGCGTGATGTGCCCGTCGACCACGAACACGCCGACATCGGCGGGACCGCCGTCGCGTGCATGCCGTACATGATGCAGATCTTCGTCACGGTCGATCCCGAACCGGGTGATGAACGCATCGGCGGCGTGGCCCTCGACCGCTTCATCTACCCGTTCCGCAAGCAGGCCGAGCGGGTCACGCCGGAGGTCGAGGAGACGGGTACCGGCCTGTACTTCCCGTCGCTGTCGAGCCGCACCATGGTCTACAAGGGCATGCTCACCACGATGCAGTTGCCGCTGTACTACGCGGATCTGCGCGACGACCGGTGCCAGAGCGCCATCGCGATCGTCCATTCGCGGTTCTCGACGAACACGTTCCCGTCGTGGCCCCTCGCGCATCCGTTCCGGTTCGTCGCGCACAACGGCGAGATCAACACGGTGCGCGGCAACCGTAACCGCATGCGCGCCCGTGAGGCCCTGCTCGAGACCGATCTCATCCCCGGCGACCTCAAGCGTGCCTTCCCGATCTGCACTCCCGAGGCCTCGGACTCGGCCTCGCTCGACGAGGTGCTCGAACTGTTGCATCTCGGCGGTCGCAGCGTGCCCCACGCGGTCATGATGATGGTCCCCGAAGCGTGGGAGAACGTCCCCGACATGGATCCCAAGCGCCGCGCGTTCCTGCAGTTCAACGCGTCGCTGATGGAGGCCTGGGACGGGCCGGCGTGCGTGACCTTCACCGACGGCACCGTCGTCGGCGCGGTCCTCGACCGCAACGGCCTGCGCCCCGGGCGATGGTGGCAGACCCGCGACGGCCGGATCATCCTCGCCTCCGAGGCGGGTGTCCTCGACGTCCCGGTCGACGATGTCATCAGCAAGGGGCGCCTCGAGCCGGGCCGCATGTTCCTCGTCGACACGGCCCAGGGGCGGATCATCCCGGACGAGGAGATCAAGGGCGAGCTGATGAACGCCGAGGCATACGACGAGTGGTTGCACGCCGGGCTCGTGGACATCGCCACGCTGCCCGAACGCCCGGTCTTCCAGCCCAACCACGACACCGTCGTCCGCCGGCAGCTGTCCTTCGGATACACCGAAGAGGACCTGCGCGTGCTGCTCACGCCGATGGCGGCGTCGGGGTACGAACCGCTCGGCTCGATGGGCACCGACACCCCGGTCGCGGTCCTGTCACAGCGCTCGCGGCTGCTCTACGACTACTTCGTCGAACTGTTCGCGCAGGTCACCAACCCGCCGCTGGACGCGATCCGCGAAGAGATCGTCACCTCGATGGGCCGCGTGATGGGTCCTGAGCAGAACCTGCTGAATCCCAGCGCCGCGTCGTGCCGCCAGATCATGCTGCACTGGCCGGTCCTCGACAACACCGACCTCGCCAAGCTGGTCCACATCAACGACGACGGCGATCATCCGGGGTCGTCGGCCAAGCTGCTCCGTGCGCTGTACGAGGTGGCCGAGGGCGGAGCCGGCCTCGCGGCCGCGCTGGAGGATCTGCGTCAGCGGGCGAGCCAGGCGATCGCCGAGGGACACACCACCCTCGTCATCTCGGATCGCCTCACCGACTCCGACCACGCGCCGATCCCGTCGCTGTTGGCCACCTCGGCCGTCCACCACCATCTGGTGCGCACCAAGGAGCGAACCCGGGTCGCACTGGTCGTCGAATCCGGCGACGCCCGTGAGGTCCACCACATCGCGACGCTCATCGGTTTCGGGGCGGCCGCGGTCAACCCGTACCTGGCGCTCGAGACGATCGAGGACCTCATCGCCGAGGGTGAACTGACCGGCGTCACCCCGTCGAAGGCGATCCGCAACTACCTCGAGGCGCTCGGCAAGGGTGTGCTGAAGGTGATGAGCAAGATGGGTATCTCCACGATCAGCTCCTACACCGCCGCACAGGCTTTCGAGGCCGTGGGCCTGTCGTCGGAGGTGGTGCGCGAATACTTCACCCGCACGGTGTCGCGCATCGAGGGCGTGGGACTCGACGAACTGGCCGAGGAGGTGCGCATACGTCATCACCGCGCCTTCCCGGAGAATCCCACCGAGCAGGTCTACCGCCGACTCGACTCCGGCGGCGAGTACCAGTACCGCCGGGACGGCGAACTGCACCTGTTCACCCCGGAAACCGTCTTCCTGCTGCAGCACGCCACCAAGACCGGGCGGGCCGAGATCTTCCAGAAGTACTCCGACGAGGTCGACCGGCTGTCGCGCGAAGGCGGCACGCTCCGCGGTCTCTTCGAATTCGATCTCGATGCGCGCGAACCGATCCCGATCGAGGAGGTGGAACCGGTCGAGGAGATCCTGAAGCGCTTCAACACCGGTGCCATGAGCTACGGCTCGATCTCTGCCGAGGCCCACGAGACCATCGCGATGGCGATGAACAGGATCGGCGGCCGGTCCAACTCGGGTGAGGGCGGCGAGGACGTCGACCGCCTGTACGACCCGGAACGTCGCAGTGCGGTCAAGCAGGTCGCGTCCGGGCGGTTCGGTGTCACCAGCGACTACCTGATCAACGCGACCGACATCCAGATCAAGATGGCCCAGGGTGCGAAACCCGGTGAGGGCGGTCAGCTTCCGGCGTACAAGGTGTACCCGTGGATCGCCAAGACGCGGCATTCGACGCCGGGTGTCGCGTTGATCTCGCCGCCGCCGCACCACGACATCTACTCGATCGAGGACCTCGCCCAGCTGATCCACGATCTGAAGAACGCCAACTCCGAAGCGCGCATCCACGTCAAGTTGGTCAGCGCGGTGGGCGTGGGGACGGTCGCGACGGGCGTATCGAAAGCGCATGCCGACGTCGTGCTGATCTCCGGACACGACGGCGGTACCGGTGCGTCGCCGCTGACCTCGCTCAAGCATGCCGGCACCCCGTGGGAGATCGGACTCGCCGACGCCCAGCAGACGTTGATGCTCAACGGACTTCGCGACCGGATCACCGTCCAGTGTGACGGTGCACTGCGTACCGGCCGAGACGTCATCATGGCGGCGTTGCTCGGCGCCGAGGAGTACGGCTTCTCGACCGCGCCACTGATCGTGGCCGGGTGCATCATGATGCGCGTCTGTCATCTCGACACGTGCCCCGTGGGTGTCGCCACCCAGAACCCGCAGCTGCGGTCGCGGTTCACCGGCCAGGTCGATCACCTGGTCAACTTCTTCCGCTTCATCGCCGAGGACGTGCGGAAGTATCTGGCGCAGCTGGGGTACCGGACCCTCGACGAGGCCATCGGGCAGTCGCAGCGTCTGCACACCGACGCCGCGGTCGCGCATTGGAAGTCGAAGGGACTCGATCTGTCCCCGATCTTCCGCAAGGTGGAGGACAAGGGTCCGAGCCGTCGGGTGCGGGAGCAGTACCACGCACTCGACCGTGCACTGGACCAGACGCTCATCCAGCTCGCCGAGGGTGCGCTGGAGGACGCCCACCCGGTCACGCTCGAACTGCCGGTGCGCAACGTCAACCGGACCGTGGGCACCCTGCTCGGGGCCGAGGTCACGCGACGCTATGGCGCCGAGGGCCTGGCTGAGGACACGATCGTGGTGAAGCTGGAGGGTTCGGCCGGCCAGTCGCTGGGCGCGTTCCTGCCGCCCGGCGTGACGATCAAACTCACCGGTGACACCAACGACTACGTCGGGAAGGGGCTGTGCGGCGGCAAGATCGTCGTCGCCCCGCATCCCGACTCGTGGTTCGTGGCCGAGGACCAGGTCATCGCCGGCAACACCATCCTCTACGGCGCGACCTCGGGTGAGGTGTACCTGAGAGGCCGTGTGGGCGAACGTTTCTCGGTTCGAAACTCGGGTGCGACCGCGGTGGTCGAGGGTGTCGGCGACCACGCGTGCGAGTACATGACCGGCGGGCGCGTGGTGATCCTCGGACCGACGGGACGCAACCTGGCGGCGGGGATGTCGGGTGGTATCGCCTACGTGCACGACCTCGACCGGACCAAGGTGAACATGGCGATGGTCAAGCTCATGCGCCCGGACCCCGACGATCTGGCATGGCTCAAGGAGGCCGTCGCCAGACACACCGACCTGACGGGGTCGGCGATGGGCGCCTCGATCCTGGCGGACTGGCCCCGCCGCTGCCTGGCGTTCACGAAGGTGATGCCCACCGATTACAAGCGCGTGCTCGACGCGGCCAGGATGGCCGAGGCCGAGGGACGCGACGTCGATTCAGCGATCATGGAGGCGGCACGTGGCTGATCCGCGCGGGTTCCTGGAAGTCCCGAAGAAAGAAGCGAAGTACCGTCCGGTCGCCGAGCGCGTCCAGGACTGGGACGATGTCTACGTCCACGCCGACAACCCTCTGAAGGTGCTCGAGGAGGTCAGTACTCAGGCGCGCCGCTGCATGGACTGCGGTATCCCGTTCTGCCACTCCGGTTCCGCGGGTTGCCCGTTGGGCAACCTGATCCCGGAGTGGAACGACCTCGTCCGACGCGGCCGCTGGGATGCGGCGAGCAGCCGGCTCCACGCCACCAACAACTTTCCCGAGTTCACCGGGACGGTGTGCCCGGCGCCGTGTGAGGCCGCCTGTGTCCTGTCGATCTCCGAGTCCGCGACCGGCGGCAGCGTCACCATCAAACGCATCGAGAAGACCATCGCCTACGAGTCGTGGGCGGAGGGCGTCATCGGACCCGAACCGCCGGCGTCCAAGACCGGGAAGTCGGTGGGGGTGGTCGGTTCCGGTCCGGCCGGACTCGCTGCGGCGCAACAGCTCACGCGTGCCGGGCATGACGTGACCGTCTACGAACGCGACGACCGGCTCGGCGGATTGCTGCGCTACGGCATCCCCGAGTACAAGCTGCAGAAGTCCGACATCGATCGTCGTATCGCCCAGATGCGCGCCGAGGGAACGGAGTTCGTCACCAGCTGCGATGTCGGCACCGATCTGTCCGTCGGCGACCTGCAGGCGCGACACGACGCCGTCGTCCTGGCCATCGGCGCGATGCAGGCCCGCGACAACCCGGTGCCCGGTCGCGAGCTCAACGGGGTCCACCTGGCGATGGAACATCTCGTGCCCGCCAACCGGGAGTGCGAGGGCGACGGCCCGTCGCCGATCACCGCGGCCGGCAAGCACGTCGTCATCATCGGCGGCGGCGACACCGGCGCGGACTGCCTGGGCACCGCCCACCGGCAGGGCGCGGCCTCGGTGGTCCAGCTCGACTACAACCCCGAACTCCCCGACGAACGCGACGACACGCGCTCGCCGTGGCCGACCTGGCCGCTGGTCATGCGGACCTCCAGTGCGCACGCCGAGGGCGGTGAACGCAGGTACCAGGTGGCCGTCCAGCGTTTCCTCGGCGACGAGGAGGGCAACGTCACCACCATGGTCCTCGCGGAGGTCGAGGTACGACGAGACGCCGACGGTCGACGCGAGATCAAACCGGTCGGGGAGGAGTTCGAGATCCCCTGTGAGCTGGCGCTTTTCGCGATCGGCTTCGCCGGTGTGGAGCGCGGCGAACTGCTGTCGGGACTGGCGATCGAACCCAACAAGAGGGGCGCCATCTCGTGCGGAAGTGATTGGCAGACAGACGCTCCCGGCGTTTTCGTGTGTGGGGACGCGCATCGCGGTGCATCGCTGGTGGTGTGGGCGATTGCCGAGGGCCGGTCGACGGCGCGGGCGGTGGACGAGTACCTCGTCGGTGAATCCGACCTACCCTCTCCGGTCCGGCCCGCGGCCCTGCCGCTCTCCGTGCGCTGACGAGCGGAGCCGACGGACCATCGCGGTCGCCGACCGAGACGGCGGGTGGGGAGAACACGCGCGGGCGGCGCGTGTGACGCGAAACCCGTACCGAGAGGTAGTTCACCGTCACCAGCGACAACACCACGTGACCACTGGATGACGTCTGTGACGGCGCGTGGAGATGCTCCACCGACGGGACTAAGGTGTTGGTGTGACTCGGCGAACCAAGATTGTCTGCACCATGGGTCCGGCCACTTCCAGCGACGAACGCCTCAAGGAACTCGTCGCCAGCGGTATGGATGTGGCCCGGATGAACTTCAGCCACGGCAAGCACGAGGACCATGCTGCCGTCTACGCGCGCGTCCGCAAGGCCTCCGATGCGGCGGAGAAGGCCGTCGGCATCCTCGCCGACCTGCAGGGACCCAAGATCCGGCTCGGTCGTTTCGACGGCTGCGACGGGGCGACCGTCTGGGAGACGGGTGAGGAGATCCGGATCACCGTCGACGATGTCGAGGGCACCCACGATCGCGTTTCCACCACCTACAAGCAGCTGTCGGAGGATGCGAGCCCGGGCGACCGGCTCCTCGTCGACGACGGCAAGGTCGGACTGACGGTCTCGTCGATCGACGGCAACGATGTGGTCTGCACCGTCACCGAGGGCGGTCCGGTCAGCAACAACAAGGGTCTGTCGCTGCCGGGTATGAGCGTTTCGGTGCCCGCGTTGTCCGAGAAGGACATCGCGGACCTCGAGTTCGCACTCGGTCTCGGTGTCGACATGATCGCGCTGTCGTTCGTGCGCAGCCCGTCCGACATCGAACTCGTCCACGAGGTCATGGATCGGGTGGGCCGCCGGGTGCCGGTCATCGCGAAGCTGGAGAAGCCGGAGGCCATCGAGAACCTCGAGGCCATCGTCCTGGCCTTCGACGCCATCATGGTCGCCCGCGGCGACCTCGGCGTCGAACTGCCGCTCGAGCAGGTGCCGCTCGTGCAGAAGCGGGCCATCCAGATGGCCCGTGAGAACGCCAAGCCGGTGATCGTCGCGACCCAGATGCTCGACTCGATGATCGAGAACTCGCGACCCACCCGCGCCGAGGCGTCCGACGTGGCCAACGCCGTCCTCGACGGTGCGGACGCGGTGATGCTCTCCGGCGAGACCTCGGTGGGGAAGTACCCGCTCGAAACCGTCCGCACGATGGACCGCATCTGCCGGGCCGTCGAGTCCGGTCCGCGTGACGTGCCGCCGCTGTCGCATGTGCCCCGGACCAAGCGCGGCGTCATCTCGTACGCAGCCCGCGACATCGGCGAACGCCTCGAGGTGAAGGCACTCGTCGCGTTCACCCAGTCCGGCGACACCGTCCGGCGCCTCGCCCGGCTGCATTCGCGGCTGCCGCTGCTGGCCTTCACGCCGACGCAGGAGGTACGGAGTCAGCTCGCACTGAGCTGGGGCACGGAGACGTTCATCGTCAACAACGTCGACACCACCGACCACATGATCGACCAGGTCGACCATCAGTTGCTGCGCATCGGCCGACTATCCGAGGGTGACGTGGTGGTCATCGTGGCCGGCGCCCCGCCCGGCACCGTCGGCTCCACCAACCTCATCCACGTCCACCGCATCGGCGAGCAGGACCACTGACAAGCACGACCACCGACACCGAGGTCCCGGGTCTGTCACTAGGGTGAAGGCCATGACCGTGGAACAGACCGGGGATCTCGGCAAGCTGCTCGCACTGCTCGACGTGGAACGCCGCGACGAGGACGTGTTCATCGGACACCACCCGGAGCAGGTCACCGCACGCACCTTCGGCGGGCAGCTCCTCGGGCAGGGAGTGGTGGCCGCATCCCGCAGCCTGACGCGCGGCAACCCGCCGATCCATGCGTTGCACGCACACTTCATCCGCGGCGGCGACGTCACCAAACCGATGGAGTACCACGTCGACCGGTTCCGCGACGGCAAGTCCTTCGCCAATCGTCAGGTCACCGCCAAGCAGAACGGCGAAGAGATCTTCACGATGCTGGTGGCCTTCCAGGACAATGCCGCCGGACTCGAGCACGCGGTGGAGATTCCGCAGGTGCCCTACCCGGAGGAATTGCCCACTCTCGGAGAGCATTTCAAGGGATTCGAGGACCGGATCGCCACCTTCGTGAACGCCCTGCATCCGGTCGACATCCGCTTCGCGAATGATCCGAGCTGGAAGGCCAAGGAGGCCGGGCACAAGCTCACCGACAACCGGGTGTGGATGAAGGCCGACGGCGTGATGCCCGATGACCCCGTGATGCACGTCGCCGCAATGTGTTACGCCTCCGACACCACGGTCCTCGACTCCATCATCACCACTCACGGACTGTCGTGGGGCATCGACCGGCTGTTCGCGGCGACCGTGAACCACTCGATGTGGTTCCATCGCGAGTTCCGTTTCGACGACTGGTTGCTGTACGCGACGCGTTCGCCGGTGGCGACGGGTTCGCGCGGCATGGGGTCGGGACGATTCTGGATGCGGGACGGCACCCTCGCGACGTCGGTCGTGCAGGAAGCGTTGATCAAGTACTTCCCGCCCAAGAAGTGAATCCTTCGAAATGACTGCAGCCCAGGAGATGTGGCTCGATCCCGGCCCGCCCCTCCCACGCCGGACCTGGCAGCGCAGGACGCGTCGACCGGTCATCGTCGGGACCACGATTGCGATGGTGCTGTTCGCCGCCGTTGCGATCGGCGCCCTGCTGGTCGGACTCCTGACCACCCCGACGTTCACGGCGAAGGGCGGCGTCGTCGCCGATTGCGCAACGGAAGTCGCGGCGCTGCCCGACGGCGGACGCATCGTCCGCGGCGCGCAGGTCGCGATCTACGACGCCGCCGGCGGTGAGGTCGCCGTCACCTCGCTCGACCGCTTCCTGCGCGCGGACGAGGGGTGCCAACTGACCTTCGAGGTCGATGGCGTGACGTTCACCGACGCCGGCTACGTCGTCCGGGTCGGCGATCGTTTCTCGCAACCGGTCTCCACGTCCGCCCTCCAACAGGGTGCGGTGCTCCGGTCCCTCGCCTGAGTTCCGCCGACCCGTCGCGACATGGGCCGCAGTTGTCCGGACAGCCGGTGAACGCCGGGTTAAACTGCGCCGGATCATTGTTGGGCCCGGACCCGTTGTGTCGACTGCATCTTCGACGCTCCGCGTGCAGACGGGCCGCGATGTCGCCCGGCGTTCCCGGCTGCGACGTCCGACGGTAAGGGAGTGTGCGTGGAGTACAGCATCGACTGGGGCAACGAGGTGTGGGCCAGCCTGAAGTGGCTGGCCATCGCATTCGGGATCTCCGCGGCGTCGATTCTCGTCATCGGATTCCTGCTCGCCCGCTTCAGTCGTTGGGGCAGGCCGCTGTGGCGCGTCATCGGCGGATTCTTCACCGAGCCCGGCACGCGACTGCGGGCCTGGGGGCTGGCCGCGGCGCTCACCCTGCTCGCACTGATGGGTGTGCGGGTGACGGTGCTGTTCTCGTACTTCAGCAATGACCTCTTCACCGGCCTGCAGACCGCGGCCGAGGGATTGGCAGGCGGTCCGCAGGGTGCCGACCTGCTTCAGGCCGGCAAGGACGCGTTCTGGCATTCCATGATGGTGTTCGCGATCCTCGCGTCGCTCCACGTGGTGCGCACCATGATCGAGATCTACGTCGGGGCCGCATTCGAGATCAACCTCCGCCGCTGGATGACCGCCGGGGCATCGGCGGACTGGATGAACGGACGCGCCTTCTACCGCAATCGCTTCGTCGACCTCAGTGCGGGACTCATGCGGCGCAGGTGGTTCCGCCGCACACCGGAGCCCTCGAGCAGGCCGACCGACATCCATCCCGGTGTCGACAACCCCGACCAGCGCATCCAGGCCGACATCACCAACGTCGCGTCCGTCGGATCGTCGTTGCTCTGGGGCGGTGGCGGTTCGTCGACCAACGGTGTGCTCACGGCGATCGCCTCGATCGTGTCCTTCTCGAAGATCCTCTGGGATCTGTCGGGGCCGGTGACGCTCCTCGGTGTCGAGATCCCACGGATGATGATGTGGCTGGTTTTCGTGTACGTGCTGGTGACGAGCGTCGTGGCGTTCGCCATCGGTCGACCGCTCATCCGTCTCAACTTCTGGAACGAGCGGCTCACCGCGAATTTCCGCTACGCGCTCGTCCGGGTCCGCGACAGTGCGGAGAACATCGCGTTCTATCGCGGAGAACGGGTCGAACACTCCGGACTGATGTCCCGGTTCGCGGCCGTCATCAGGAACTACTGGCAGATCGTCCATGTCCGGATGGCCTTCGTCGGCTGGAACTTCAGCGTCAGCCAGCTCGCGGTGGTGTTCCCGTATCTGGTGCAGATCCCGCGGTTCTTCGACGGCCAGATCAAGCTCGGCGACATGCAGCAGACGGCGTCGGCCTTCGGCGAGATGCACGACGCACTCTCCTTCTTCCGGACCGCGTATGACGACTTCACCGGTCTGCGCGCGTCGATCATCCGTCTCGACGGGCTGGCCGACGCCGACGTCAAGTCGCGATCCATGCCCGAGATCACGACCACGGATCGGGAACGCGCAGTGCGTCTCGCCGACATCGATGTGAACACCCCGAGCGGCGATGAGCTGATCCGCGCACTCAACGTCTCTCTCGATCCCGGTGACGCGCTGGTCATCAAGGGCCGTTCGGGTTCGGGCAAGACCACTCTCCTGCGGGGACTGGCCGGCCTGTGGCCGTTCATCGACGGCGAGTTCGCCCGTCCGCCGGGTGACCACACCCTGTTCCTCTCGCAGATGCCCTACATCCCGCTGGGTGATCTGAGGACCGCGGTCGCCTATCCGGCGCTTCCCGACGACGTCGGCGACGACACCATCAAGCGGGCCCTGGAGAAGGTGTTCCTGCCGCATCTCGTCGACCGTCTGCACGATGAGGAGGACTGGGCCAAAGTGCTCTCGCCGGGCGAGCAGCAGCGCGTCGCGTTCGCTCGCATCCTGCTGACGAAGCCGCAGGCGGTGTTCATGGACGAGGCGACCTCGGCGGTCGACGAGGGCCTCGAATACGCGCTGTACCAACTGATCCGGACCGAGCTCCCGGAGACGATCCTGGTGTCGGTCAGCCACCGGAGCACCACCGACCAGCACCACACCGAAGTGCTGGAACTGATCGGTGGAGGGGCGTGGACGTTGTCGCCGGTCGACTCGAGTCTTTCGCTAGACAAACAGTCTTGACCTGCAGTTTTCGATCTGGTCACCGTTTGGCGTGAATCGGTCCTCGCCACGGTCGCCCTCGCTAGTGTGATGTGCAGCACAGCCGTCGCACTGGCGATTGGAGGACCAGATGAGCGCTCCAGACCTGATCACCTTTCCCCATGAGACCGGCGTCGACGTGTCGACGGTGCCTGCTGCGTTCCAGCAGACGGTCACGGTCCGTCCGGACGCCGTGGCCATCCGTACCGCCGGCGGCGGTCGGCAGATCACCTGGGCGGAGTACGCCACCGGGGTCGAGGCCATCGCCGGTGGACTCGCGGCGCTCGGCATCGGGCACGGCGACACCATCGGTCTCATGCTGACCAATCGGCCGGAGTTCCACTTGGTCGACACCGCGGCAGTGCACCTGGGTGCGGTCCCGTTCTCGATCTACAACACGAGCTCGTCCGACCAGATCGAGTACTTGTTCGGCAACGCCGAGAACTCGGTGGTGATCACCGAGCAGAAGTTCCTGCCGGTGATCACATCGGCGAACACCGCCGTCGAACGCATCATCGTCGTCGATGGGGTGGCCGCCGACGCGATCTCGCTCGACGACGTCGCACGCACACCGCCGCCCGATGGGTTCGATTTCACCGCTTCGTGGCGGGCGGTGGAACCCGAAGATCTGGCGACCCTGATCTACACGTCCGGGACCACGGGACCGCCGAAAGGCGTCGAGATCACCCACCGCAACATCGTCGCGGAGATGGCCGCGCTGGCGGAGAAGGTCGACGTGGGGTTCGACGACCGCTCGATCTCCTACCTGCCGGCCGCGCACATCGCCGACCGGGTGTCGTCGCATGCGGCGAACATCATGCGCGGCATGCAGATCACCACGGTGTCGGACCCGCGCGAGATCGCCGCGGCGTTGCCCGAAGTGCATCCGACGTTCATCTTCGGGGTCCCGCGGGTGTGGCAGAAGATCCGTGCCGGCGTCGAGGCGAAGGTCGCCGAGGAGTCCAGTCCGGTGAAGAGAGTGCTCGCCGGTTGGGCCTTCGGCGTGGGAGCAGCCGGTGTTCAGGCACAGATCGACGGCAAGGGGCTGGGTGTCCTCGCCAGGGCTCAGCGTGGCCTCGCCGACCGGTTGGTGCTGCACAAGGTGCGTGCCGCGCTCGGACTGGACCAGATCAAGTTCGCCGGCTCGGGTGCCGCAGCGATCCCACCAGAGGTGCTGAAGTTCTTCCTGGGCTTGGGAATCCCGATTCTCGAGGTGTGGGGGATGTCGGAGACCACCGGTGTGTCGACGATGACCACGCCCGACAACCTCAAGATCGGCACCGTCGGCCCACCGATACGTGGCATGGAGGTCAGACTCGCCGACGACGGTGAGCTGTTCGTCCGCGGCCCCGTGGTGATGCGCGGATACCGGGGCCAACCCGAGAAGACGGCGGAGGCGATCGACGCCGACGGTTGGTTGTCGACCGGTGACATCGCGAAGATCGACGACGACGGCAACGTCATCATCATCGACCGTAAGAAGGAACTCATCATCAACGAGTCCGGAAAGAACATGTCGCCCACCAATATCGAGAACGCGATGAAGGCGGCGTCGTCGTTGATCAGTCAGGTGGCCGCGATCGGCGATGCGAAGCCGTATGTCTCCGCGCTGGTCGTGCTCGACCCGGAGGTCGTGGCGGCGCGCGCCGAGAAGCTGAATCTGCCCGACGCCGACCTCACCGAACTGTCCGTGCATCCCGAGGTCGTGGACGAGGTCTCGACCGCCATTCGTACTGCCAACAAAAGGCTGTCCCGCGTGGAGCAGGTCAAGCGGTTCACCATCGTCCCCGTCACGTGGGATCCGGGCGGGGATGAACTGACACCGACGATGAAGCTGCGCCGCGCTCCGATCGCCACGAAGTACGCGGCCGAGATCGGTGCCCTGTACGAACCGCAGCCGGGTGACGCCGTAGTGGATCTGCGGTAATGACCGCCGCCGCCGATCGTGATCAGGCCCCTGATCGTGAACTGGGTCCGGTCGACTACGTCGTCGTCGAATGGGCCGGGCGAGAACCCACCGGTGAGGCGTTGCCCTACCTGATGGACCTGATCGACCGCGGGATCGTGCGTCTCATCGACATCGTCTTCCTGACCAAGGGGGCCGACGGAGCCGTCGCCGAGGTCGAGATCGGGGAACTGGGTGTGGAGTTCGCGATCTTCGACGGAGCGGCGACGTCGATTCTCGATGAGACCGACATCGCCGAGGCGGCCACTGCGATCGAACCGGGTTCCAGTGCAGCGGTTCTCGTGTGGGAGAACCTGTGGGCCGCTCCGTTCGCCACGGCGTTGCGCAACAACGGTGGGCGCGTGGTCGCATCGGGCCGGATTCCGGTCGACGCGCTCCTCGAATCGCTCGACGCGATCGAGCGATCGTGATCGTCTCGACAGCCCTGACGGGTCAGAGAGGAACAGTGTCATGCCAGGTCTGATCCGCGGGGTCGCGCGCACGGCCGTCATCTCCGGGACCGCCACCGCGGTGAGCAACCGGGTGTCGCGGCGTCAGGCTAGCCGCTGGGCGCAACAGGGGACTGTCACCCAGCAGGACCCGAGTGCGCAGCGATATCCCGAACCGCAGTACGCCCCGACGCCGTATCCCGAATCACCGCCACCGCCGCAACCACCGCAACCGCCCGCGCAGTCGACCGGTATGGACACGATCGCGGCGCTGAAGGAACTCGGTGCGCTCTACCAGCAGGGCATCCTCACGGAGGCGGAGTTCGCCGCGCAGAAGGCGAAGATCCTCGGGATGTGAGGGCGGGGAGCGATCGCGGGATCACGAGGTCTCGATGGTGAGATCGTCTGCGTCGCCGATGTTCTCCTGTGCGCCCGGACGTGAGGTGTCCTTGAGAGCCACCCCTGATCGGCCGAGTCTCCGGGCGCCGTCGACGAGGGCCGCGGTGATCCGCGCGGCGACGTCGTAGTGCAATCCGTCCGGCGGGTGGATGTTGGAGATGCAGTTGCGGTCGGCGTCGGTGCGTCCGGGCCGGGGTAGATGGGTCAGGTAGATGCCGAGGCTGTCGGCAACCGAGAGTCCCGGTCGCTCACCGATGATCACGATGAGGGTCGTCACACCGAGGGCCTCGCCGATGTGGTCGCCGAGCGCGACGCGCGCCTGCGTGGCGATCACCGGCGGCGCCATCGTGTAGCGGCCGTCGAGGGCATCGACGAGTGCGGCCACCAGACCGTGTCCGTGACCGGCGACCGCGCGCGGGGACAGGCCATCCGCGATGACGATGCCGATGTCGGTGGCGGATTCGGTGAGCGCCGACAGGTCCTCGGGTGTCCGGCCGAGGTCGGGTCTGCGCAGATACTCGCCGCGGTCCGAGGCCCGGCTCGTGACGATGACCGGACGACCGAGGCCGAGTTCGGCGAGCGACTCGGCGATGGCGTCGGCGTCGAGGGGTTCGTGGACGGCATCCCGTGCTGCTGCGTGTGCGGCTTGGAACTCCAGGACGCGACGTGACGGCAGCGAGTTACCGGCACGCCCCAGACCGATGCGCGCCTGCGTGGTTCGACGCATCGACGCCCAGATGTCGTCGCCGTCGGCGAGTTCCGCCGGCTGTGACTGCTCCGATGTGCTCATCGGCCGGCCGCCAACGGCAGGAGGGGCGAAGTCGCCGGATCGACCGGCAGGATTCGGCCGTCGGCGTCGCACATCCCGAGTCGGGCGAGCCACGCCTCGAATTCGGGTGCGGGACGTAATCCGAGTGCCTGTCGCACGTACAACGCGTCGTGGAAGGCCAGGCTCTGGTAGCCGAGCATGACGTCGTCGGCGCCGGGCACCGCGATGACGAAGGCCGCTCCGGCGACGCCGAGTAGTGTCAGCAGCGTGTCCATGTCGTCCTGGTCGGCCTCGGCATGGTTGGTGTAGCAGACGTCGACGCCCATCGGGAGTCCGAGGAGCTTCCCGCAGAAGTGGTCTTCGAGTCCCGCGCGGATGATCTGCTTGCCGTCGAAGAGGTATTCGGGGCCGATGAATCCGACGACGGTGTTGATCAGCAACGGGTCCAGGGCGCGCGCGACCGCGTAGGCCCTCGTCTCGAGGGTCTGCTGGTCGACGGCTTTGCCACCGGTGCCGAGGTGCGCGCCCGCCGACAGCGCGGATCCCTGTCCGGTCTCCAGATACATGACGTTGTCGCCGACCGTGCCGCGGCGCAGGGACCGGCCGGCCTCGTTGGCCTCACGCAGGATCGAGAGATTCACACCGAATCCCGCATTGGCTCCTTCGGTCCCGGCGATCGACTGGAACACGAGGTCCACGGGGACGCCCTGACCGATCAGGTCGACCGTGGTGGTGACGTGCGAGAGCACGCAGGACTGCATCGGGATCTCGAAGCGTTGACGGATCTCGTCCAGCATGTGGAGCAGGTCGGTGGTCGCCTGCGGTGAGTCCGACGCCGGGTTGATCCCGATCACCGCGTCGCCGCAGCCCATCAGCAGACCATCGAGGGTGGCTGCGGCGATCCCGCGCGGATCGTCGGTGGGATGGTTGGGCTGCAGGCGGGTGGCGATGCGGCCCGGGAGCCCGATGGTGGTCCGGAACGCCGAGGTCACCCGAATGGCCGATGCCACCAGGATGAGGTCCTGGTTGCGCATGATCTTCGACGTGGCGGCCGCCATCTCCGGCGTCACGGCGGGGGAGATGCGTGCGATGCGTTCGGCCGCGTCGGAGCGGGTGGAGATCTCGAGCAGCCAGTCGCGGAACCCGCCGACGGTCAGGTGTGAGATCTCGGTGAAGGCTGCGCGATCGTGCGTGTCGACGATGAGTCGGGTGACCTCGTCCGACTCGTAGGGGACCAGGAGATCCTCGAGAAAAGATGACAGGGGAACGTCGGCCAATTGCCATGCCGCAGCGGCACGTTCGGCGTCGGACGTGGCGGCGCAACCGGCCAATTCGTCACCCGAGCGGCGCGGGGTGGCCTTCGCCATGAGTTCGACGAGGCCGTCGAACTCATAGGACGTGCCGGAGATGGTCTGGGTGAATCTCATGGTCCCCGAAGTCTAGGTTCGGCCGATCCGCCGCGCATGACGAACGAACCACCTGCACTGACGCCGGCAACGGAGTGACCCTTGACACATCCAGATGAATGAATGTACGTTCACTCGTACCGGAATAGATGTTCACAGCGGGGCTCCGCTCGAGCAAGAAATCATCGCTGACCACTGCAGACACGCCCATATGGATGTGCCTGGAGGCGATTCCCAGCAGAAGGAGATCAAGATGGATTACGAAGACATCGACTACACGGTCGAGGGCCCCACCGCGATCATCACGATGAACCGGCCGCATCGGTACAACGCCTTCCGGGCCAAGACGGTCGAGGAGATGATCAACGCCTTCCGTCGTGCCTGGGCCGACAACGGAGTCCAGACGGTGATCCTGACCGGAGCCGGGGAGAAGGCGTTCTGCACCGGTGGTGACGTGAAACAGCGTGCGGAGACCGGCGATTACGGGCCCAGCGAGAGCGGCATGTTCGAGATCGGCAACCTGCACAAGACCATTCGCGACATCCCGAAGCCGGTCATCGCCGCGGTCAACGGACTCGCCATCGGCGGCGGACACGTCCTGCACGTGCTGTGCGACCTCACCATCGCAGCCGACACGGCACGCTTCGGTCAGTCCGGGCCCAAGGTCGGGTCCTTCGACGCCGGATTCGGTTCGGCGTTCCTGGCCCGCGTCGTGGGGGAGAAGCGTGCCCGCGAGATCTGGTACCTGTGCCGCCAGTACGACGCCGAGACCGCCGAACGGTGGGGACTGGTGAACTGGGTCGTCCCGGCGGCCGATCTGCTCGACGAGGCGAAGAAGATCGCCGCCGAGATCGCCGAGAAGTCGCCCACCACACTGCGCTTCCTCAAGCAGAGCTTCAACGCCGATACCGACCACCAGGCCGGTCTGTCCAATCTCGCGATGAGCGCCCTCGACCTGTTCACCCACCACACCGAAGAAGGTGCCGAGGGTGCGCGGGCCTTCGCCGAGAAGCGCATGCCCGAATTCAACAAGTTCGCCGCCATCTGATTCGGAAGGACACCGAAACCAATGAGCTCCAACAGTATCGCCGTCGTGACGGGCGCCGGATCAGGCATCGGGAAGGCGATCGCCTTGGGCTTCGCGGCCGAGGGGACCACCGTGGTCGCCGCCGATCTCGATCTCGATGCCGCCAAGCGCACCGCGGGAGAGGCGGGTTCCATCGTGCCGATGGTCGTCGATGTTGCCGACCGTGCGAAGGTCGACGAGCTGCGGGACGCGGTGCAGGCGGAGGTGGGTGTCCCCGACATCCTCGTCAATGCCGCCGGCTGGGACCGCACCGATCAGTTCCTGAACGCCACCACCGAATTCGCCGAGAAAGTGGTGGCCATCAATTACCTCGGCCCCGTGCACATGGCCAGCGCGTTCCTGCCCGGCATGGTGGAGGCGTCGAAGTCCGACGGCTGGCGGGGTGGCCGCGTGATCAACCTGGCCTCCGACGCCGGGCGGGTCGGTTCGGCGGGTGAGACGATCTACGCCGGCGCGAAGGGCGGCGTCATCGCCCTCTCGAAGTCGCTCGCACGCGAGATGGCCCGGTATCAGATCACCGTCAACGCGGTCTGCCCCGGACCCACCGACACCCCGCTGTTCCAGGCGCAACCCGAGAAGCTGAAAGAAGCTCTGGTGAAGGCGATCCCGTTCCGGCGACTCGCACGTCCCGACGAGGTCGCCGCACCGGTCCTGTTCTTCGCCTCACCCGCGGCGTCGTTCATCACCGGTCAGGTGATCAGCGTCAGCGGCGGTCTCACCATGGCCGGTTGACCGGCCGCCGCCACCCCTCCGGACCGAGATGAGTCAGGGAACCGACATGACCTCAGACACGAGTTACGTCTACGACGCGCACGCGTACCGCAGTTTCTTCGAGCACGAGTTCACCTATCTGAACGGTTTCCGCCGCAACGTCGCCCGCTACGGCGGCGAGGTGGCGATGATCGACCCCCTCGCCGAACGGCAGTGGACATACGCCGAACTCGGTTCGGCGGTGGACGAACTCGCGGCCGGTCTCGCCGATCGCGGGGTGACCGACGGCGCCGTGGTGGGCTATCAGTTGCTGAACGGCCCGGAGTTCGCGCAGCTCTACCTGGCGACCCAGGCGGCCGGAGCGGTCGGATCCCCGGTGAACTTCCGGCTCGCGGCGGGGGAGACGGCCGTCATCCTCGACATCAGCCGGCCGAAGGTCTACGTCTACGACACCAGTCTCAGCGCCACGGTCGACGAGGCCATCTCGCTTGCCGGGCACACTCCCGAAGTACTGGTGGGCGTCGGAGAGGGAGACCTCGTCGCCGGGTCGATCCGCTTCGCCGACCTCCCCGTCGCCCGCGGTGTGCCGCCGACGGTGTCGCGCGGCGTCTTCGACGAGACCACTCGGCTGTACACCTCGGGTACGACCGGCATGCCCAAGGCGGTGCCGATGAACTCGGCCATCGAGATCTTCTCGGCGCACGACGTGATCATGCACTTCCCGCTGTCCCCGGACGACCGGACACTGAACATGACGCCGTGGTTCCATCGCGGCGGACTCTACTGCGCCGGTCCCAATCCGTCGTTCTACCTTGGTTCCACGGTCGTCCCGATGCGCACCTTCGATCCCGAGCTGACCCTCGACTGGGTGGAGAGATATCGATTGACCTTTCTCATCGGTGCGCCGACCAACCTGGCGATGCTTGCCGGCGCGCAGTCGGCGAACCCGCGCGATCTCTCCAGTCTGCGCGGCATCGTCACGATGGGGGCACCGCTCGAACGCGAGGCGGCACTGCGTTACCAGCAGGTGCTCACCCCGCGGATCTTCAACGGCTACGGCAGCACCGAGGGATTCTGGAACACCTTTCTGCGACCCGACGATCTCCCCGAACACGCCGGAACTGCCGGACGCGCGTGCATCGACGACGACGTCCGCGTGGTCCGGGTCCACGACGACGGGCATCTGGCGAGCCCGGACGAGGTCGTCGCACACGATGGTGCGGAAGTCGGTGAGGTCATCATCCGGTCGCCGAAATGCGCGGCCGCCTACTACGACTCCCCCCGGCAGGAGAAGGCCAAGTACAACGGCAGCTGGCTGCACATCGGTGATCTGGCCACCTGGGACGCCGATGAGTTCGTCACCATCGTCGGTCGTAAGGACGACATGCTGCTGTCCGGCGGCGAGAACGTCCACCCGGTTCAGGTCGAGGAAGCACTGAACGGCCATCCGGGCGTGGTCGACTCGCTCGTGGTCGGTGTCCCGGACGAACAGTGGGGAAGTCTCGTCGTCGCCTACGTCGTGCCCGCCGACGGGGCGGCCCCGACGCCGGAGGACCTCGACGCCTACTGTCGCTCGCACCCGATGCTGTCGAGCTTCAAACGTCCTCGCGCGTATCGCATCGTCGAGTCGCTCCCCGTCTCGGCGACCGGGAAGAAGTTGCACTACAAAGCCACCGAGTCCGCCGCGCGCGAGATGGCCGACGGCGCGTTCCGCGCACCGGCCCCCGACCGCGTCCACGGCTGACTCACCCCGAACGGAAGAATCGATGTCCTCACTCACGCACGACCTCGAACACAAGCACTTTCGCGAGACGGTCAGACGCTTTGTGGCCGAACAGATCACCCCCGTGCACACCGACTGGGAGAACGCCGGGCAATGGGATCGCGACCTCTTCGTCGAGGCGGGCAAGAACGGACTCCTGGGCTTCCCCGTGCCCGAACGGTTCGGTGGTCCCGGCGTCGACGACTTCCGGTACAACGCCATCCTGATCGACGAGGTGGCGCGCACCGGTGCCGCCGCCGAGGCCATCGCCTTCTCGTTGCAGAACGATGTCGTACTGCCGTACCTCACGGAGCTGACGACCGACGAGCAGAAGGCTCGCTGGCTGCCGGGGGTCGTCGGCGGCGACACCGTGCTGGGTATCGCGATGACCGAACCCGGTGCGGGCAGCGACCTGACCGGTATCCGCACCTCGGCGGTCCGCGACGGCGACCACTACGTGGTCAACGGCGCGAAGACTTTCATCTCCAACGGTCGCAACGGTGACCTCTTCGTCGTCGCCACCCGGACGGGGTCCGAGAAGCACAGGGGGCTCACGCTTCTCGTCGTCGAAGCGGACACGCCCGGGTTCGTCCGGGGCCGCCGACTCGACAAGATCGGACTGCACGCGCAGGACACCGGTGAGCTGTCCTTCGAGGACATGCGCGTCCCCGCGGCCAACCGTCTCGGCGGGGAGGGCGAAGGCTTCTATCAGCTCGTCCGCAACCTCCCGCAGGAGCGGTTGTCACTGGCCATCGGTGCTGTTGCGGCTGCCGAGGGCACTTTCGCGCGCACCCTGGAGTACGTGCAGGAGCGCACGGCATTCGGGTCGCCGATCTCGTCGTTCCAGAACACGCAGTTCGTCGCCGCCGAACTGGCGACCGAACTCGACATCGCCCGCACGTTCCTCGACGACTGCATCGCCGAACACATCGCCGGTCGGTTGACGCCGGCCCGCGCCGCGAAACTCAAATGGTGGGCCACCGAGCTGCAGGTGCGCACCGCCGACCGGTGCCTGCAACTGCACGGCGGCTACGGCTACATGCGTGAGTATCCGGTGTCGCGGGCGTTCGTCGACGCCCGCATCCAGACCATCTACGGCGGCACCACCGAGATCATGAAGACGATCGTCGCCAAGGACCTCGGTCTATAGGACTTGTAGAGTGACTCCAGCGCTGATTCGTCGAGGCGGTCGTGGGGCGGTCTCGATGAACACAGGCACGAACGGATCAGAAGGAAGTAAGTGGGATGGCGAAATCTGCGACGGCGAGGTCGTCGGCCGACCTGGCCGTCGAGGAAGCGGTGCGCGCGGTGCGTGTCTCCACCCGCCGCCGGCAGCTGCTCGACGCCGCCGTGAAGGTCATGCAACGCACCGGTTTTCACCAGATGTCGATGCAGGCACTCGCCGAGGAGGCCCAGGTCAGCGTCGGCCTGTTCTACAAGTACTTCGGTGGCAAGGAAGAGATCCTGCTGGCCGCGATCGTCGACATCCTCGAGGCCTTCCGCGATCAGCTCCAGCCCGCCATGGACCGCGCCGGTGACGATCCCGTCGAGCAGTTGATCGCGGGTTTCCGTCAGTACGCGACCATCGTCGACGAGAACCGTGACGCCGTCGTGCTGACGTATCGGGAGAGCCGGACGCTCGACGCCGCTGGACGGGAGCGGATCAAGGAACTCGAGGTCGAGACCTCCGCACCGATGCGGGCGGCGGTCACCGCTGGGACGGCAGCCGGACTCATCGTCGACGTCGACGCCGACCTCGTGGTCTTCGACCTGATGATGCTCGCCCATGGATGGGCGCTCAAGCACTGGCATTTCGCGCCCGGGTACGACCTGGACCGATACGTGTCGGCCCAGCTTCGGTTCGCCTTGCAGTCCCTCGTCGTCGAGGACGCCCTACCGACGTATCTCGCCCGGCTCTGAGGGTGCCCCTGCCCGTACCGGGGAGGTGAGTGCCCGCGCATAGCTGCCCATCGCGCGACCCGCGGCGAGGATCGGATCGGTGGAGCGCTGGGTCCGGGCGACGATGAACGCGCCCTCGAGTGCCGAGACCACCGCGTACATCAGCGAGCGGGCATCCGCGTCGGTCAGTCCGCGCGCGGCGAAGAGTGCGGTGCCGGCGTCGATCCACGCGGACATGACCTCGTCGGCGACCTCTCGGAGGGCGGGTTCGGCATCGGCGACCTCGCCGGCGACGGTCCCGACGGGGCACATGTTCAGCCAACCACCCTGCTCGATGGTGCCCGCCGCGGCGACGAACGCCGCCTCGATTCCCTCCGCGGGGTCGTCGTACGGCGCGAGTAGCAAGCCGATCAACTCGCCGTAGGCGGCGCCCGATTGCCGGAGAGCGGCGGCCGCGACGTCGCGCTTACCACCGCCGAAGTGGTGATAGATCGATCCGATGGGGGCGTCGGCCGTCTCGACTACCTGTTTGATCCCGGTCGCCGCATAGCCCTGCCTGCGGAGGAGCTCGGCCATCGCCACCACGATGCGTTCGTCGGTCTTCACCCTGGCCATTCTAGAGCAGATATTCTAGAGTGATCGTTCTAGAGGCCGGTTGCGGTCTCCCGGCCGAGGTGAGGAGCGCGTGACATGACCCAGCTCAACCAGATGGGAAGCCCGCAGGCGGGCGCCGTCAAGAGAATCGAGACCCCGGCCGGCACTGTCGAGTACGCGGAGGACGGAACCGGGCCGCCGGTGGTCCTCCTGCACGGCCTGCTCATGGACCACACGGTGTGGGACGACGTGATCCCGTTGTTGCCGAAGGGTTTCCGCTACATCCGGCCGGTGCTCCCGCTCGGGTCTCACCGAATTCCGCTGCACGAGGATGCGGATCTCTCGATGGACGGGATGGTGGGTCTCGTCGCCGACGTCCTCGACGCCCTCGACCTGCGCGACGTGACCCTCGTCCATTCCGATTGGGGCGGCTCATTGTTCCTGACCGCGCTCGGCCGCGACGAGCGTGTCGCCCGCATGGTGATCCTGCCGTGTGAGGCCTTCGAGAACTTCCCGCCGGGACTTCCCGGCAAGATGGCAACGCTGGCCGTGCGCCTGCCCGGGGGCATCACCCTCGCCGCACGTCAGCTGCGGATCGGGTGGCTGCGACGACTTCCCATTCTCTGGGGCTGGATGATCAACAAGCCCGTCGACAACGAGCGGATGCGCCGATGGACCGACCCCGTCCTCGCCGACCCGCGCATCCGGCGGGACGTCACCAAATACGCGACCACATCGTTCGATCCCGCCGAGCTCGTTCGAAAGACGGAGGCGCTCAGGGGGTTCGACGGGGATGTGCTCGTGCTGTGGTCGCCCGACAACCGGGTGATGCCGCCGGCGCACGGCCCTCGGCTCGCCGAGCTGGCGCCGCGTGGCCGCTATGCCGAGATCCCCGGTGCGGCGGTGCTGTCGATGCTCGACGAGCCGGAAGCCGTCGCCCCCGCGAGATCGGCGCGTTTCTCACCGCGACCGCGTCCCGCGGATAGCCATGTCGACCGCGAGGGTCAGGAACCTTCGATCTTGAAGCCCACCTTCAGGGTGACCTGGAAGTGTGCGATCTGGCCGTCCTCGAGGTGTCCGCGGGTCTCGGTCACCTCGAACCAGTCGAGATGATTGACCGTCTGCGACGCACGCGCGATCGCGTTCCGGATGGCGTCGTCGGTGCCGGTCGCGGCTGAACCGACCACCTCGATGACTCGATACACGTTGTCGGACAACGATTCTCCCTCCGTTGGCGCCGGTCCGGCCATGGGTGACCGGACCGCCTCATGGGTGACCTCGTTTCTGTCTACGCCTAAGATGCGGGGAATGAACATCGAATCGGCAAACCGTGATCCCGGCGCGCGGTGTCCGTGTCTGTCCGGCTTGCCGTTCGGTGAATGCTGCGGGACCATCCTCGCCGGTGAGCGCGACGCGCCGACCGCCGAGGCGCTGATGAGATCGCGCTTCACCGCTTTCGCCCTCGGTGATCGAGATCACCTGCTGCTCAGCTGGCACCCCGACACGCGTCCCGACGATCTCGAACTCGACGATGCGATGCGGTGGTACCGCCTCGACATCGAATCGACGAACGGCGGATCGCCGTTCGACACCGAGGGCGAGGTCACCTTCACCGCGTACTACAAGACCGGCTCGGAGCGTGGCACGCTGCACGAACGCAGTCGCTTCACCCGACACGACGGGCGCTGGGTCTACCTCGACGGTGTCGTCGGCTGACTCAGGAGTCCACGTAATCCCAGAACTGGAGCCAGGTGACGTTCGCGAAGATCGCCAGGCATCCGACGTACACCAGCAGGATCACCCCGGCGCCGGCGAGATTGCTGCGGAGGCTGTTGCCGTCCACCGGATCCAGCCAGCGGCGGAACGGTTTCGCCGCCCACGGCATGAGCCACCACTGCATCAATCCGACGCTCACGACCTGACTCAGCCACAACGCCAGCCACGGCTGGGCTCCGATGCGGTCGAGAACCGGCCCGAGGAAACGGGACAGGACCATCACCGTCGGGTAGAGCACCAGCAGGACCATCATCGCCGACTTCCAGTTCGGCGTCTGGCGGATACGGCCGTGGTCGTTCCGCACGGTGGTGCCGAACGCGGTGGTGCTCGACATCGTCTCGAAGTCGTGGGTCAGACTCGAACGCAGTCCGGAGAGGGCGGCGCTGCGTTCGCGAGACGACACCCACGCCGAGAGTTGCCGGTCGGTACGGAACCGCAGCACCGACAACGCCGTCTCGCGGTCCTCGTCGACGAACAGTGACGTGCCCTCGTAACCGCTGAATTCTCCTGCGGCGCCGGTCAAGTCGCGCTGCGCGTCGATGAAAGCGTCGACCTTGCCCGACACGATGTCGTGGCGGAAGGCGCCGACGCCGGGCGGGGGCGGTACGCCGTCGACCAGTTCGAGCATCGGCGCCGATGCCATCCAACCGTGAACACGCCCGTCCCGCAGGATCTCGGCCCGCCGGGGGCTGTCGACCCAGCGGTCGCAGGCCTTCTCGTCGACGAAGGTCGCGGCCACCGCCGGTTCGAAACGGCCATCCGCGACGGTCGAGACACGCGCGCTCAGGCAGCCCTCGCTGTCGGCCGCCGACGCGGCGAGCAGTGCGGCCCAGTCGGCGAACCCGGTCTGTGAGACGGGGTGGAACACCGACACGGTCGTGATCACGGCATCAGAGGGAAACTCGCCGGCCCTGCACATGGACCTCGGCGATCGAGGATTCACGCAACCCCATGAGAAGTCCGAACAGTGTCTGGTCGCGGGCGAGGTCGTCGTCCTCGGCGCGGACCGCGTTCTCGAGCACTCCCTTGAGCGCGTCAGCCGGTTCGATGACGAGGAAGTCGGCTTCCTTGCCCTCGTCGAAGTTGCCGAAGCGGGCCTCCATGTCCAGAGCACGGGCGCCACCGAGGGTTCCGATGAACAGCATCTCGGCGGGATGCATCGACACCCCCGCGTCTCCTGGTTCGGTGATGTGCTGCTTGAACGCGTCGCCGAGCACCCGCGGGATGAGCCACTCGTCGCCGCCGCCGAAATCGGTTCCCGCCGAGATGTTCACCCCCGACGCGACAGTGCGCTTCCACGGCATGGTCCCCGAACCCAGGAACAGCTGCGACACGGGACAGTGGGAGATGGACGTACCGGTCTCGGCCATCCGGGCCAGTTCGACGTCCTGGCAGTGCACACTGTGGGCCAGGATCGTTCGTGGACCCAGAAGGCTCTTGCCCCCGACCTGGGAACCCGGGAGGAATTTGCCGTCGTAGGTGTCCAGGTACGAATCGACCTGGTAGACCTCCTTGGTGGTGTCGATCTCGCCCGTGCCCGGACGGTTGTTCTCGTTGAGGTGCGAGTGGACGTAGACGCCCAGATCGCGGTACTCGTCGTAGAGTTCGCCGAGATTGCGCAACGTCTCGGTGGTCACCGACAACGAGAATCGCGGGATGATCGCGACATGCAGCAGCGCGGTGCGGAAGTCGCCGGTGTCGGCAGCGTGCCACTTCTCGATCTCCGCCCGCGTCAGGCGGATCGCCTCCTCCTCGGAGGTGAGGAGGGGTTTGGCCGTGTCGCCGCCGACGGTTTGGATACCGCGACCGGCCACGATGCGCAGACCCGCCTTGCGGGTCTCGGTGAACAGCGAATCCTGCGCGTGGGGATAGGCCGAACCGAACACCATCATCGCCGTGGTGCCGGCGGCGACGCGGCGTCTGGTGAACTCGACCGCCGCGGCCTGGGCGAACTCGGGATCGGCGAACTTCGATTCGGAGGGGAAGATGCAGAGGTTCAGCCATTCGAGAAGCTGTCCGCCGCCGTAGGAGTCACCCGCATAGGTCTGTGGGAAGTGGATGTGGGTGTCGACGAAGCCGGGGATCAGGTACCCGCCGGGATGATCGTGCTTCTCGGCCGACGCGAATTCGGTCGGTAGCCCGGACCGTTCACCCGCGTACTTGATCTTCCCGTCATCCCCGATCACGAGCGCGCCGTCGGGGATCGACACCAAGGCGTCGACGGCCTCGGTGATCTTCGGACGTCCGGCCAGGTGGAAGATGTGGCCGTGATGGACGTGGTCGGTCATCGGTGCTCCTCGGTTCGGGGTGAGCTTGTAGGTGATGGACGGATCGTCATGGCAACGACCAGAATTGGACGGTCACGAGGTAGAAGATCGCCACCCACACCGCGTTCAGGGCGAGGATGAACAGGCCTCCGTTCACGTTCGTGCGGGGCTGTGGCGCGGTGGATTTCGGTTGCAGCCACCAACCGAGAACCCTGTTCACGTAGTACGGCATCGTCAGATAACTCATCGCGAAGCTGGACAACAGGTTACCGATCAACATGCCCAGCCACAGCGGCATGCCCAACGGTGCGGTCATCAACGTCAGGAACACCACGGTGGGGTAGAGGCCGACCCACACCGCCACCGAGGTCTTGAAGTTGGACGGAGGCGGGGCATCGGGGTCGCCGTGGGAGAACCAGTTGCCGAACGAGTGGTCGATCGTCTGCAGGGTGAACTCGCCGAACTCCTCCGCCTCCGCGAGCAGCGCACGACGTTCCGGCGAGGTCAGCCAGGCCTCGAGATGCTCGGCGGTGTCGAAGCGGTAGGAGATCGTCCACTCGTCCTGCACCCCCTCGATGGGCCGGAAGAGTTCGGACCCGCGGAAGCCCGCGAATAGGTGCTCGGCGTCATCCACCCGTTTCTGCCACGCGAGGAACTCGTCGACCTTGGAGTCGGCGACACGGTGGGTGATCACGACCGTGACCAGTGTGTCGGGTTCTTTGGCGTCGTGTGCGAGGACCTGCGCGGTGGCGGGGCCGTCCATGAGATCCGCGCCGGCGCGCACGTGTTCGAGACGGACACTGCTGTTCAGCCAGTCCTGGAGATGGCTGACGGAGTCGAAGCCGTAGATGGTGAGCCAGTCCGCATGGGTGTCCGTCGGAGGCCGCAACTCGACGCCGAGGAAGCCCGGAAAGTCGGCGGCAGCGCCGGAGATCGAGGCATGCCACGTGCGAAACGACTCGTCGAATCCCTCACGGACGCGTTGCCCGAAGATGAGCGTCGCAGCGCCGTCGGCGATCCCGGCCGACCGACCGGTGTGCTGAGATGTCTCGTTGGTCATGGACTACTCCTGGAGTCGGTACGTGTCGGCGCACGAGCGCTACGTCCGCGGAATCCCGGGGGTGGACGACGCACGGCGGATGGCGTCGGGAAGCGTCGGGAAAGAAGATGCGTGCCAACGAATCCCGGTAATCCGCCGAATCCGGTGGGTGGACACGGCCGGGTATGGCGGCCTCGAGAAGTTCGGCGATACCGTGGTCGAGCGCTGTCATCGGCTGTCTCGGTCATTCGAGGTCGTTGTCGACGTTGGACCGCGCCAGTATGACCACGGCGGATTCAGGCGCGCGCCGAAAGACCGGGAAGTGGTCCCAGAATTCGTTTCAGGAGACCACAGCGGTGCCGTATCGCCGATGCCGGCAGCTCAGGTGGCCGCGTGCCGCGCGATCCACTCCACGAGCGGGGTCGTCGCGCGCCAGTCCTTGCGGACCCGGTCGACGAGTGCCGGGGTGTGGATGACCTCGTCGAAGCCGTAGTCACGGCCGGCGAAGAGCGACTTGTGACGCAGAAGGTCGATGCGCGGATGATCGACGTCGTAGCCGCGTGGAGCGGTCTTCAACCGGTCGCCGCCGATCTCCCATCCGGCTCTGGTGAGCCTACGGACGAGTTTCTCCAGTTCGGGCCCGTGCCGGTCATGGTCGATGGCCTTGCGCAACTCGGCGAGCCGTGCCGGGGTGGCTTCGTAGAACCCGGCCCCGACGCGGACACCGGGAGCGCCGATCTGGATGTAGTAGCCGGTGGCCGGGGCCACGGCAACAAAAGCTCCCTGATGTGTCTTGTAAGGCGTCTTGTCCTTCGAGAACCGGACGTCGCGATACGGCCGGAACAGCTTGGCGGTGCCGAACTCGTCGGCGAGCTCCTCGGCGAGTGCCGACATCGGTTCCGCGACCGCCGTGCGATACGTCTCTTTGTGCTGCTCCCAGAAGAACTTCGAGTTGTCGATCTCGAGATCGTCGTAGAAGTCGAGGGCGGCTTCGGGGAATCCGTCGAAGCTCATGACATCACCATGCCGGCACTAGTGGCTCGTGTCGTTAATTCCTAAATGGTTATTGTCTTGGGATAATGAGGTGTGGCGAATTCTGCGGCTCCGGCGTTGGTCTTGCGTGAGGGTGATCGGGAGAGGTTGATCTCGTGGACGCGGTCGACGACGATTCGTGCGGGGCTGGCGCAGCGAGCTCGGATCGTACTGCTGGCCGCAGAGGGGGTATCGAATGCGCAGATCGCGGTCGAGGTAGCCACTACGACGACCTCGGTGTGGAAGTGGCGCAAGCGATATGCCGAGGACGGTCTGCCCGGTCTCGAGGATGCACCACGGTCGGGTCGGCCACGTCATATCGATGCCGAGCAGATCATCGCCACGACGCTGCGGCCTCCGCCGAAGAAGTTCGGAGTCACCCATTGGTCCTCGCGTTTGCTGGCACGCCACCTCAAGATCGGCAACGCCACGGTGGCCCGGGCATGGCGCGAATATGGTGTACAGCCCTGGCGGGCTGAGACATTCAAGTTCTCCACCGATCCGGAACTGGTCGCCAAGGTGACCGATGTGGTGGGCTTGTATCTCGCGCCGCCGGACAACGCGATCGTGTTGTGCGTGGACGAGAAGAGTCAGATCCAGGCGTTGGACCGGACCGCGCCGATGCTGCCAATGCGGCCTGGTGACGTCGAAAGACGCACTCATGATTACAAGCGACACGGCACGACGACGTTGTTCGCCGCATTGGAGATCGCGACCGGCCACGTCACCGCAGCGGTCAAGCCCAAACATCGCCGCCAGGAGTTTCTGGCGTTCCTGCGCCAACTCGCTCGTGCCTACCCCACACAGGATCTCCATCTGGTGATGGACAACTACGCCACCCACAAGACCGCTGAGGTCCGTCAATGGCTTGATGACCATCCCCGCTTTCACGTGCACTTCACTCCGACCTCGGGGTCATGGCTCAACCTCGTCGAGGTGTGGTTTGCACTCATCGATCGCCAAGCGATCCGACGCGGGGTGTTCACCAGCGTCGCCGACCTCAACTCAAAGATCCGGCAATTCATCAACGGCTGGAACGACCGCAAACACCCATTCGTCTGGACCAAAACCACAGAAGAGATCCTGCAGAAGGCCAACCGTCAAACAACTTCAGAAACGAACCACTAGTCATCCGATGCTCCGTCCGAATCCGACGACGCCGCCGTCGGACCTCCAGTCCAGCTCGTGTACCCGGATCCTGCGCATCTCGTTGCCCCCGACCGTCGTCGCCTCGTCACCGTCGACTCCGACCACGATATTGGTGTGCTGACCGAGCGCCGACGACCGGTCGTAGATCACGACGTCGCCCACGCGGGGCGTGTAGTCGCCGGCGGGTTCGAAGCGCCCGGTGTCCTGGAAGTACTCCTGCAGGGTGAACACTCCGGGGATTCGCCAGTGCCCCGAGTGGGGGTTGGCGAACGGGGTCCCGGCTTCGCGCATGATCCAGCTGACGAAGTTCGCGCACCACGGCTCGTCGACGCCTTCGGAATAGAACATGCCCGGCCGCTGTGCAGCGTGCTCGGCACGGAGCAACTCCACGATCCGGTTCTGTGCCGGTGACAGCTGCGAGGCGTCCACCTGGGGAAATTCCGCGGTGTCCCACGGGAGCCACCGCTCGGGAACGGTGCGCCACGCGAGCAGCCCGGCACCCAGGAGCAGGACCACGGCGATCGCGACAGCCACGGCGAACGGCCGGCGTCGTCGACGTCGGGTGGGCTGTTCGTCGAGGTCGTCCGCGGCTTCGGGTGTCACCTCGACGAGTGTAGGGACCGCCCCGAGGTGGGGGTGCCATGGCGACCGACGTGTGTTGGCAGAATGACGGGCTGACGGGGGGACTGACAACGACAACGGGTGACGAGAACGAGGCAGAGGACAACATGGCGGACGAGTCGGGACACGAGCCGATCCTGCGTGCGGGTGACACCTGTCGGGAGATCGCCACCGCCGACCGCGTCGCCTGCATCGTCGACGCGGCGGACTACTTTCTGCACGCCAAGTCGGCACTGCTCCAGGCACGACGCCGGGTCATCCTGATCGGCTGGGACGTCGACACCCGGATCAGCCTCGATCCGCGGTCATCCGACCACGAGATCCCCGACCGGCTCGGCGACTTCCTCGAATGGCTCATCGAGCACCGGTCGGGCCTCGAGATCTACGTGCTGCGCTGGAGCACGGGTGCGTTCACCGGGATGCTTCGCGGGGTGGCGCCGCCGTTCGTCCAGGACCTCCTCACGGGGCGTCGTCTGCACTACCGGATCGATGCCGCGCATCCGGTGTCGGCCGCACACCACCAGAAGATCGCGGTCATCGACGACCAGTTCGCGTTCTGCGGCGGCATCGACATGACCGTGGACCGTTGGGACACCTCAGAACATCTGTCGCACAACGATTTCCGTCGCGACCCCGACGGTGAACCACATGGTCCGTGGCACGACGTGACCGTCGCACTGGACGGGGATGCCGCACGCGTCGTCGCGAGTGTCGCCGTCGACCGGTGGGAGGCGGCGACCGGTGAGCGTCTGGCACCCCTCGTCGACACCGAGGGCCCCGACATCTGGCCGAAGGGTCTCGACGTGACCTTCGCGGACTGCGAGGTCGGGGTCGCCCGGACCATCCCTCATTACAACGACCGTCCGGAGATCGACGAGATCCGCCGGTTGTACCGGGCGGCCTTCGCCGCCGCCCGCCGCACGATCTACGTCGAGAGCCAGTATCTGGCCGCCCGCGAGATCGCGGAGGCCCTGGCCGAGCGACTCGCCGAACCCGACGGTCCGGAGATCGTCGTGGTCCTCCCACGCAACGCCGACAGCCCGGTGGAACGACTGGCCATGGACGGCGCACGCCACAAGCTGCTCCGGATGCTGTGGCGTGCCGACGTCCACGATCGGTTCCGTGCCTACTATCCGGTGACCTCGGAGGGTGACGAGATCTATGTGCACGCCAAGGTGCTCGTGGTCGACGACGTCCTGCTGCGCATCGGCTCGTCGAATCTCAACAACCGGTCGCTGGGCTTCGACAGTGAATGCGACGTGGCCATCGAGGCACGCCGCGACGACCCCGACGACGCGGGACTTCGCGACACCATCACATCGATGCGTACCCGGCTGCTGTCGGAACATCTCGACGTCGATGCCGAGGTCTTCGACGACACCGTGCGCGAGAAGCAGTCGCTGATCGGGGCGATCGAGTCGCTGGCCACCCCGGGCCGCACGCTCGAACTGTTCGACCGCGACGTGATCGACGACGAGGCATCGATCATCGCCGAGAACGAACTCGTCGACCCGGAGGGTGCGCGCACCCCGCTGGTCGAGCGGATCTACCGCGGGGTGATCCGGCGCGGGGTCGGAAAACGACTGCCGCGCTGAGGGTTTCCTCAGTCGGAGAGCCGCGCGGTCTCGATGGCCGGAGCGATGATCTCGGCGAGATCCGCCGCGACGTCGCGATCGCCTTCCGGCGGCATCGCGACATAGCTCAGCGCCATGCGGGTGATGGCGCGCGCGATGCGTTCGATGTCGGAGTCGGGCATCGACAACCACGTCGACTCGCGGAACGCCTGGGAGAGCCGGTCGCCGGCCGTGGCGATGATCGGTGCCGCATCGGTCGTGATGAGTTTCATCAGATCCGGTTTCGCCTCGCCGGAGAGCAGCGACGCGATCAGGGGATCGGTGGCGACGCCGGTGAAGTACTCGGTGAACGCGGTGCGCAGCGCGCCGGTCACGTCGTCGACGTGCTCGGCGAGGGAGTCGGCGACATGGCCGGCGAAACGGCTCGCCAGCCGGACCGCATATCCCTGGGCGAGTCCGTACCTCGACCCGAACTCGTTGTAGACCGTCTGCCGGCTGACACCGGTGGCGGCGGCGACGTCCGACATCCGTACCGCCGACCAGTCCCGGTCCATCAGCAGATCGTGCAACCCGTCGAGCAGAGAGTTACGCAGCAGCGTCTTGCTGTCCTGGGCGTAGTTACGCGTCGTCATCCCGCCGCGCCGACCGGCTCCAGCGTCTTCTCGATCTCGGTACGGAGTGCACGTCCGGCACCGCCGCGACCCATGCACACCGCGCCGACGAGGCGTTCGTCGGCGAAACAGCGGACGGTGGTGGCGAACCCGTCGGCGCAGGTGCCCGTCCCGGTGCTGGTGTCGAGGTCCACGTCGAACCGGTCGGCCATGGTCGGCCACCCGACCATCTGGATGTTGCTGCTGTACTGCATCGACCATGCGAGCGGGACGCGCGGGACGGGGGTCGAGGGACCGGTGGCGAGGCCGAGATCGGCGGCGATGGTCATGGCCACCAGTTTGCCGTGCTCGGTCGCGGTCAGCCACTGCTCGGCCCGCATCGGCTCACCCGTCAGCGGATGGGGCCGTGCTGCGACGTCGCCGGCGGCGTAGATCCGGGGTGTCGAGGTGCGCAGTGTCTCGTCGACGACGATGCCCGCGGGGCCCACCGACAGACCCGCCGCCTCCGCGAGGGCGGTATCTGGTTGCATCCCGATGGCGCTGATCACGGTTCCGGTCAGCCGGGTGCCGTCTGCCAGCGTCACCGCGTCTGTCTCGGCGGCAGTGATCCGGGAGTCGGTGACGACCCGCACGCCGCGATCCCGATGCAGGGCGGCGACGGCCTCCGCAACGCTGTCCGGGACCACCCGCGACAGCAACGACGCGGCGGCCTCGAGAACGGTGATCTGTCCGGCGGAGTCCACCCGCTGCTCGGAGGACGACACTGCGGCGGCGATTTCCAGGCCGATCAGTCCACCGCCGACGATGACGACCGGACCCGAGTCGATCCGGGCACGGAGACGTTCGACGTCGCGGCGAGTGCGCAGCGACAGGAGGTCCGGCGACGCGCCGGGCAGTTGGCGCGCCGTGCCGCCGGTCGCGAGGACGAGCGCGTCATAGCCGACCGCCGAACCATCGGCGAGTTCGACGGTTCGGGACACGGCGTCGATGCCGGTGACCCGGACGGACGGCACGATGTGGATGCCGCGCTCCTCCCAGTACCCCGGGGGCCGCAGGGTGATCTTGGGATCGGAGAGGTCCCCGTCGAGGATGCCCTTGCTGAGCGCGGTGCGTTGGTAGGGGAGGTGGGGTTCCTCGCCGAAGACGGTGATCGTCCCGTCGAACCTGTTGGCCCGCAGGGTTTCCGCTGCCGTGATGCCCGCGACCCCGGTCCCGACGATCACCACCGATGGGGCGTGGGCGGGCCCGGAGTTCACGGGCGGGCCACCTCGACCATCTCGAAATCTGCCTTCGCGGCACCGCAGTCGGGGCAGCTCCAGTCGTCGGGGATGTCGTCCCAGCGGGTCCCCGGCTCGATGCCGTCCTCCGGCCACCCGAGCTCTTCGTCGTATTCGAATCCGCAGACCTCGCAGCGGAACAGCTTGAACTTCACTTCGCCACCTCTTCGAAATCGATCTTCTCGCGGACGCCGCAGTCCGGACACGCCCAGTCGTCGGGAATGTCGGACCACGCGGTGCCGGCCGGGAATCCCTCACGGGGTGCGCCGGCCGCCTGGTCGTAGACGAAATCACAGACCGGACAACGGTAGGCGCTCATCGGTCGCCGTCCTTCCCGGCGACACCGTGCGCGGCGAGGATGCGTTCACGACGATGCGGTGCGACGTTGACGAGCTCGATGTCGCCGTCGTAGTGGTCGAGGACCCGCTTGTCCATCACCGCACGCCAGATGGGTGGGAAGTAGGCGAGCGTGATCATGCTGGCGTACCCGCTCGGGAGGTTCGGCGCGCCGTCGAAGCTGCGCAGCGTCTGGTAGCGGCGGGTGGGGTTGGCATGGTGATCACTGTGTCGCTGAAGGTGATACAGGAAGATGTTCGTGCAGATGTGGTCGGAGTTCCAGCTGTGCTCCGGGGTGCACCGCTCATAGCGGCCGGTCTTGGTCTTCTGGCGCATCAGACCATAGTGCTCGAGGTAGTTGACGGTCTCGAGGAGCGAGAACCCGTACACGGCCTGGATGACGAGGAACGGCAGGATCTGCCACCCGAACACCGCCGCGAGCACACCCCACAGCACGATCGACATGGCCCAGGCGTTGAGGACGTCGTTGCTCGGATGCCAGAACGGCTTGCCGACACGGTCGAGTCGCTTGCGCTCCAGCTCGATCGACGACTTCAGGCTGCCCCACACGCTGCGCGGCAGGAATCGCCAGAAGGTCTCACCGAAACGCGAGCTCGCCGGGTCCTCGGGGGTGGCGACACGGACGTGATGTCCGCGGTTGTGCTCGATGTAGAAGTGACCGTAGAAGGTCTGAGCGAGCGTGATCTTCGACAGCCACCGCTCGAGATCGTCCTTCTTGTGGCCGAGTTCGTGTGCGGTGTTGATGCCGATACCGCCCATCACGCCGATCGACAGGGCGAGACCGATCTTGGAGGCGAGGCCCAGTCCGCCGTCGATGCCGAGCCAGCTGAGATCGTCGGCGGTCCACAGATAGCAGGCCATGACGAGGCTGGCGATCTGGAACGGGATGTAGATGTAGGTGCACCAGCGGTAGTACTTGTCGTTCTCCAGCTGCTCCATCAGCTCTTCCGGCGGATTCGAGCCGTCGGGGCCGAAGAAGACGTCCAGGATGGGCAGCAGGACATAGACCAGCATCGGTCCGATCCACCACCAGACGGGGGCCACGGCGTCGAAACCGTGGCCGATCGCGTTGAAGGCGGCGACGAATGCCATCGCCAGGAAGACCGACGTCGGCGGGATGAGGCCGAGCAGCCAGAGGTGGCGCTTCTTGTCGCGCCATTCCAGGGGTGGGGTGCCAGGGGTGGATTCGAGCGGTGCGGTACTCATGCACGCTCCTCTCACGAGAAGGACTGTGACTTGCCGCACTAGACACTAACCGAGACAATGTACGTTGTCTAGACAAATCCACTGGTTTGTAAAGTAGTCTTTCGCAAAGAAGATCCCTCGCGCGTTTCTGTCGGGGGAGGGCGCGAGGGATCTTCCTGGGGGAACTCCGGGGCGGCGGGGGAAGGCCGCATCCGGAATCGAGGGGGTTCTACCCCTCGGTCATGGGGTGTTGATCCAGTTCAGGATCGACTGGGCGGCAGCGGGATCGCCGTTGCCGATACCGATGGCCGCACCGATGGCGGCGCCGACCCCGGCGCCCCAGATGCATCCGACGATGACCAGACAGCCGATGATCAGACCGGCGAGCGCGCCGACGGCGGTCGTCACGTTGCCACCGCGGTTCCAGCCGTTGGTGATGTGCCAGATCATCTGCTGATAGGCGCGGTCCTTCTTCGCCGACGCCGGGCGGACACCGGCGGCGATCGCGGCCCGGGCCTCCGGTGTGAGGAGCGGGGTGAAGGTCGCCTGGGTGCGATCTGCGCTGATCCGCGTCTGTAACGGCACATTCACCCCGTTCAGCGGGAGTGTCAGGGCGACACGCTCGAGCGTTCGGCCGTTGAGATCGACGACGCGGAGCTCGTCGCCGGCGGAGACGAATGTGGCGTTCTTCAGGGCGGAGGAGATGGATGTGCCGTCCGCGGATGCCACCGACAGATGTGACGGCGCCGCCGGCGCGGGCGTTCCGTGAGCGGTGCCGAACGACACCGTGAGCATCGCGACAGCCAACGTCGTGACGCTGAGAAGGCGGAAACGTCTCATCGTTGATCTCCACTTCGTCTGTGTGGCGACTGGTCGCCGTCACCTCCGGTGACCACATTCAGGCCGCCTGCTGCCGGTCCGAGCGCGTTGTCGGGTTCAAGCGGTGTGATTCTTGCATCGGCTCACGACCATGTGTGCTCTGTCCCGCGCCATTGGTACGAACGGATGACAACGGTGACCCCCATCACACCGCGTCCTAACATGGACGAGTGGGTTTCGTCGTCCCGCCCGACGCCTACGGGCGCTTCATGGGCCGTTACGCCGACCCTCTCGCCGAGGTCTTCGCGACCTTCGCGGAGGTCGGTGCCGACGCGCGTGTCCTCGACGTCGGGTGTGGCCCGGGGGCGCTGACCGCCCATGTGCTGTCGCGAGGGGCCGCAGTCACCGCGATCGATCCGTCCCCGCCGTTCGTCGACGCGATCCACCAGCGATTCCCCGATGTCGACGTTCGTCGTGGGACGGCCGAGGAATTGCCGTACGACGCCGACGAATTCACCCACGCCCTCGCGCAGTTGGTGGTCCACTTCATGACCGACCCGGTTCGCGGCATCACGCAGATGGCGCGGGTGACCCGGCCGGAGGGGATCGTCGCGGCATGTGTGTGGGACGGACCCACCGGAGCGCTCGCGCCCTTCTGGGATGCGGTGCACGTTCTCGATCCCGACGCCCAGGACGAGGCGCTCCTCTCCGGCGCCCACCGCGGTCACCTCACCGAACTGTTCGAGACGGCCGGGCTGCGGAACGTCATCGAGGAGCCGATCACCGTCGACGTCGTGCATCCGACCTTCGAAGAATGGTGGGAGCCCTACACTTTCGGCGTCGGTCCTGCGGGCGAGTACGTGACGACGCTAGACGCCGGTGCCCGAACCGAACTCGAAACGGTCGCGCGTGGTCGTCTGGGCGACGGGCCGTTCACCGTCTCGGCCACCGCGTGGGCCGCTCGCGGGACGGTATGAGAGCCAGGCCGATGTCTTCGGTCGTGTCGCAGAAGCCCTGAGCTGGGTGTGTCGGTTCGGTCCTGTCCCCTGAGATTGGCGGGATAGGCTACCTCTCGACCTTCCAGCAGAGGGAGACAACGCATGCCGGGTCATGTCAACGTGGACAACTTCGTTCGGGCGGAGACGCATCGGATGTTCGCCGACATCCAGCTGGCCGCCGGTGGGGTGGGCAGGTTCCGCCACAATCGCGAACCAGCCGCCATCGACGAACAGACGGTGATCCGCCTCAATCGGGACACCCTGTACAGCTTCGCCGTCGCCGATCTCGCGGCACCGGCGGTGCTCACCTTGCCCGACGCCGGTGACCGCTACGTGTCCGCGATGATCGTGAACGAGGACCACTACGTCGGTGACGTTCTGCACGCGTCCGGCGAGCACACGCTGACGCAGGAGACGTACGGATCGCGCTACGTCCTGGTCGCCGTACGGATTCTGGTCGATCCGACCGATGTGGTCGATGTGGCCGAAGTCGGGAGGTTGCAGGACCAGGTGACGCTCCTTCCGGGCTCGTCGGAGCCGTTCGTGTCCCCCGACTACGACACCGCGAGTCTCGATGCGACCCGAGATGCTCTGCTGGAGCTGGCGAAAGGGCTCACCTCCTTCGACCACACCTTCGGCAGCCGCGACGAGGTGGACCCGGTCCGCCACCTCATCGGATGTGCGGCGGGCTGGGGTGGGCTCCCGACATCCGAGGCCACCTATGTCGGCGTCGACCCCGCCGTCGGTCCCGGGCACTACGAACTCGTCTTCGCCGACATCCCGGTCGACGCCTTCTGGTCGGTGTCGGTGTACAACGCGGCGGGGTTCTTCGAGCCCAACGAGAAGGACCTGTACACGGTCAACAGCGTCACCGGCGTACGCAACGGCGACGGGTCGATCACCGTTCGGTTCATCCCCGCCGTCACTGGTGACGTCCCGCCCAACGCGATCGTGACGCCCGAGGGCTGGAACTACCTCATCCGCCTGTATCGTCCGCGCCCCGAGGTCCTCGACGGCACGTGGACTCCGCCGGTGCTGAAGCCGGTCGCCGAATCCTGAGCCGTCGGTCGCCCTCCGGAATGACGTCGCGTGCGATGTCGTTGCGGCCGTTCGACTTCGATCGAAGTCGGGTGAATACAGAACAGTGTCGCAAGCGACTTCGATCGCACGAGGTGCGAGCCAAGCGATCCTCGACCGCTGGTGGACCCGTCGCCGTGGTGGTATCAGCGTCTGGTGTTCAATCCGATGATGGCTGCGAGCTGTAGTTCGATGGGGGACAGCTCAGTGACGGACAGCCCGCGCATTGGCGGCTCCGGTCGGTGGTCGATGACTTCGCGGATCTCCAGGCGTGGCTGATCGCCGGACGCAGGGTCGGGTCCGTGGATCTCGGTACGCACCTGTCGGAGGTGCTCGGCGAATCGGCGGGGTAGGTCGGGTCGCCGGTTGATGCGTTCGGGATTCGGGGGCGCGCCGGGTTCGGCGTTGAGCCGCCAGGCGCAACGCCCTTCGTCGGGGCCCTCGCGGACCATGCGGGTGGTGAACTGTCCGGGCTGGTCGCCGACCATGCGGTTGTGTTTCGAGCAGGCCGGGGTCAGGTCGGTGATGTCGGTGAGTCCGCCCAGACCCCAATCGAGTTGGGCGTGATGCATTTCCACGTGTGCGGCGGATAGGTCGCAGTCGGGTGTGGAGCACACTTCGCCGTCGGGTCGGGCGAAGGAGGCGAGGCGTTGTTCGCGGGTGGCCAGGCGTTTGCCGCGTCCGAAGTACAGCGGGACGGCGGTGGCGTCTTTGAACACCGCCAGCCAGGGTTGGGCGTCGGCGGCCATGTCGATGAGGTCGGGGATGGGGATCAGGGTGCCGGTGGCGGTGGTGGCGAACCCGGCTTCGCGGATCAGATCGTTGAGGTCGGCTTTGACGATCACCTGCACGGGTAGTTCGCGGTGGCTCTTGCCGAGCAGGCCGTCCTCGAACACAGCCTTCAGCAAGGCGTTGAACGCGTCGTGGTTGCGCTGCGCATCGCTGCGATCATCACGTGCGGCAGCGGCTTCGACCATCTCGGGGTCGGCATTCTCGATCGACCCGTGCGGTGATTCGGGGTCGTCGGGGTTGTTCATGCCGGGTTTGGCCCAGACCGCGAGCAGCATGGTGATCCGCGCGAGGAGTTCGGGTGTGAGGTCGGCGGACATCTTGGCGGTGCCGTCGGCACGTTGCCGGTTGACCGACAGTTTGCGACGGCGTTGGCGGTCGGTGTCGTCGGCGAGTGTTCCGTCGGGGTCGAGGTGGGCCAGTAGTCGCGAACCTACGTCAGTGATCTGCTCGGGGGTGAGGTTGACGGCTTGTTCGGCCATGGTGCGTTCGGCGGCGACCTGCACATCAAGTGGGATGGCGTGCGGAATCTGATCCAACACGTCCATCACGGCGTGCACGTGAGCTGAACCGACTTGGCCATTGGCGAACGCCTCGGCCAGCGTCGGGTGCGTGGGTTCGAGGGGTTCACCAGTGGTGAGGTCGGGGTAGGTCGCGGTGGCCCGGGTCTGTTTGAGTCGTTTGCCGGGGTAGGCGATGCGGAGTCGGTGTTTCATGTAGTCGATGACGCTGCGGTAGCCGGACTTGCGTGGCAGGTCGCGCTGATCGGCTTCGACGATCTGCTGGTTGCCGGTGTAGGTGAGTCGGGCGATGGCCCGTTCGATGCGCATGCCGGCGTCATCGACTTCGGCATCGGACAGGCGGGTGAAACCGGTGTTCTGCAGCTTGTCGACGATCGTGTCGAGTTCATCGAGCAAATCGGGCATCTCGGCAGGGGCGGGCTCGTCGACGACATCAGTAGATGCGATGTCGGTCATGACGGTCACCTCCTGAATCCGTGGTTCGAATGCATGTTCGACTGTACACGCAATTACTGTGCCGTGCAGAAGAATTCGGTGCCGGATGGCGGCACTAGAAGTGTCGGAGGTGTGGTGTAAAGGGCCTCCGGTCGTCGATGGGCATCCCGGGTGTCTCGAATGCCGGTGGTTGTATCGGCGAAAGCCATTCACACCACAGTCGATTTCGCGGATACTGCTTCAATGTTGCTGCCCCAGCGAATCCTCACTCGCCGGTCCCGCGTCGGCTCATTGGCGATCGCGGTCCTTGCACTCTCGGCGCTGCTGGCCGGCACCCCGGGTGCCGCAGACGCGGCGCCGGACAACTGGCGGTACACGATGGTGGGGTTCTCCAACACCAGTGCCCGGCACATGGACGTGTACCAGTCCTCGGACGCGACCCGGTTCCAGCCGATCCGCATGTCGGCTTACCAGCCACCGTCGGGTCTGGTGCGTGACCCGAGTATCTTCCGGAGTTCGGACGGCTGGTACTACGTCACCTACACCACCGGTTCGACGTCGATCGGCTTCGCGCGCAGTCGTGACCGCGTGAACTGGACCTTCATGCACAACTACCCGGTGCCGTTGTGCTGTGCCTTCCTGCCCGGCACGGGTGACGGCACCGGGTCGTCGGCGGGCTCGCTGAGTTTCGGATCGGCGGGCTCCAGTGACGGACCGTCGTTGTCGCCGTTCACCACCAAGGCGTGGGCGCCGGAGTGGTTCGTCGAAGGTGGCCGGGTCAACGTGATCCTGTCGATGTCGACGGGTGGCGGATTCGTTCCGTATCTGATGACCGCGCTCGATCCGGGACTTCGGTTGTGGAGTCCACCGGTTCCGATCCTCGGCCTCGGGGCGGACCGTATCGACACCACTGTCGTGAAGGTCGGGGCGACGTATCACGCGTTCACCAAGAACGAGACCAAGAAGGTCATCGAACACGCGGTATCCGGGTCGCTGGTGGGGCCGTACCGATTCGTCGCTCCGGGTCCGTGGGGTCGCCTGGTCGAGGGGTCTGCCGTGGTCCAGCTGCCGAACGGCAACTGGCGGCTCTATGTCGACGCCTATCGGGACCGCCGGTACTTCTACTCCGACAGTGGCGACGGGCTGCGGACCTGGACGCCGTTGAAGGAGCTCCCCGGACTCTCCGGATCTGTTCGTCACTTCGGCGTGGTCCGAGAACCGGTCTAACCCTGCCCGAGCAGGTTCACGGCGTTCGCGCCAGGCCGGGTCGAGATGCTGGGGAACGCGAGATCCGGATGGCGCCGCGGATTACGGCCGGGATCGACGACGATGAGCGTCAGCAGTATCGCCCCTCGACGGCCGGGAGGAGCCACTCGGTGCCGGCGGAGTAGCGAGCCGGCAGCAGAAACGGCACGGCCATCGACGCGAGGACGTAAACGTGACGCCGCGCCGGAGTTGGCCGATGACGAGGTCCGCGCGTCGACCGCCCTCGGGGACGAGGATTCGGCGATCTTGAGCGACATGTCAGATCGCATGCGCCACGCGCTGTTGCGGGTCAGTGGCAGGAGTGCATGAACCGTCGTGTTCCCCGTCCACGCGACACGATCCTCGGAAACCGTTGACTGAACCGACCCTGCCGGTACTGTGTTGGATATCACATAGGCTGTGGAGGGAGCGCCATGATAACGGCCGAAATGAGAGAACTGCACCGTAGTATCACCACGCTGCGGCATCACATCGTCGGACTGAGGGCGCACTACGGCGATACCGACGCGGTTCGCCGGATGGCCAACGACCTCGACCGCCTCGAGATCGACCTGCACGACTTCGAACACAGCCCGCCCAAGCCGATCAAGGTGAAGGCCAAGGAGCAGGTCGTCTACGTTCCCGACAGCAAGTCCGACGAGGCCGCGTGGCTCGGCGCTCAAGACGAAGGGCTCGGCTTCCACTCGCGTGAGCGCACGAAGTGAGCGCCCCCGCGGCTGAGCGGGAGTCACTCGGGGTCTTCTCCCCGAGACGGGCGCGCCTGACGGCGCGAACCCTACGGACCGACCGATGGTGGTTGTCGCCGTTGCTGACGGTCGTGGGTCTCGCGGCTTTCGTCGTCTACGCGACCGTGCGGTCGTTCGTCCGGAGCGCCTACTACGTCGCGGATTATCACTATCTGACGCCGTTCTACTCGCCGTGTCTGAGCGAGTCGTGCGTCCCTGGGTCGAGCCATTTCGGCACACCCTTCCCCGAGTTGCCGATGTGGATACCGCTGGCGTTCCTGTCGCTGCCGTTCCTGCTCGGATTCCGGTTGACCTGCTACTACTACCGCAAGGCCTACTACCGGTCGGTCTGGCTGTCGCCGCCCGCGTGTGCGGTCGCCGAACCCCATACCAAGTACACCGGGGAGACGCGGCTTCCGCTGATCATCCAGAACTCGCACCGGTACTTCTTCTATGTGGCCGTCATCATCTCGGTGATCAACACCTACGACGCCATCGTCGCCTTCCACGGCAAGGGCGGTGGTTTCGGCTTCGGGTTGGGCAACGTGATCCTCGTGGTCAACGTGCTGTTGCTCTGGATCTACACGGTGTCGTGTCATTCGTGCCGTCACGTGACCGGCGGCCGGCTCAAGCACTTCTCGAAACATCCGGTGAGGTACTGGATCTGGACGCGGGTCTCCAGACTGAACACCCGGCACATGCAGTTCGCCTGGATCACGCTCGGTACGTTGATGCTCACCGATTTCTACATCATGTTGGTGGCCAGCGACACCATCTCGGATCTGAGGTTCGTGGGTTGATCGATTGAGTCGAAACCACTGTTGTGCAACCGTTTTCAATGTTGGGAGTCGCGCTAGATGACCGAACCGGAACGCTACCAATACGACGTCGTTGTGATCGGTGCGGGTGGTGCCGGTCTGCGGGCGGTCATCGAGGCCCGGGAAAAGGGATATTCCGTGGCCGTGGTGTGCAAGTCGCTGTTCGGCAAGGCGCACACCGTGATGGCCGAGGGTGGTTGTGCGGCGTCGATGGGTAACGCGAACGCGAAGGACAACTGGGCGACCCACTTCCAGGACACGATGCGCGGCGGGAAGTTCCTCAACAACTGGCGGATGGCCGAACTCCACGCCAAGGAAGCACCCGATCGTGTGTGGGAGCTGGAAACCTATGGGGCGCTGTTCGACAGGACCGCCGATGGTCGAATCGCCCAGCGCAACTTCGGCGGTCACACCTACCCGCGGCTGGCGCATGTCGGTGACCGGACCGGACTGGAACTCATCCGGACGATGCAGCAGAAGATCGTGTCTCTGCAGCAGGAGGACTTCGCGGCGACCGGCGACTACGAGTCGCGGATCAAGGTCTTCGCCGAGTGCACCATCACCGAGCTGCTCAAGGACGGCGACGCCATCGCCGGCGCGTTCGGTTACTGGCGGGAGTCCGGGCGGTTCATCGTGTTCGAGGCGCCTGCCGTGGTGGTCGCGACCGGCGGGATCGGCAAATCCTTCAAGGTGACGTCGAATTCCTGGGAGTACACCGGTGACGGCCACGCTCTCGCCCTGCGCGCCGGCGCGAGCCTGATCAACATGGAGTTCGTCCAGTTCCATCCGACCGGGATGGTGTGGCCGCCCAGCGTGAAGGGCATCCTGGTGACCGAGGGCGTCCGCGGTGACGGCGGAGTCCTGAAGAACACCGACGGCAAGCGGTTCATGTTCGACTACATCCCGCCGGTGTTCAAGGGGCAGTATGCCGAGACCGAGGATGAAGCCGACGAGTGGCTGGCCGACAACGACTCTGCCCGCCGCACACCCGATCTTCTTCCACGTGACGAGGTCGCTCGGGCGATCAACGAGGAGGTCAAGGCCGGTCGCGGAACCGAACACGGCGGCGTCTACCTCGACATCGCCTCCCGGATGCCGGCCGAGGAGATCATCCGCAGACTCCCGTCGATGCATCACCAGTTCAAAGAGCTCGCCGACGTGGACATCACCGCCGAGCCGATGGAGGTGGGCCCCACCTGCCACTACGTGATGGGTGGGATCGAGGTCGATCCGGACACCGGCGCCTCCCGGGTACCGGGTCTGTTCGCTGCCGGCGAGTGCTCTGGGGGGATGCACGGATCGAATCGGTTGGGCGGTAACTCGTTGTCGGACCTGCTGGTCTTCGGTCGACGCGCCGGGCTCGGCGCGGCGTCGTATGTCGAGTCACTGGGCAACCGGCCCGGAATCGCCCAGGACGACATCGACCGCGCGGCGAGATACGCGCTCTCGCCGTTCGATCCGCCGGCCGACGGCAAACCGGAAAACCCCTACACGCTGCACATGGATCTGCAGCAGGCGATGAACGATCTCGTGGGCATCATCCGTAAGGAAGACGAGATGCAGGAAGCGCTGCGAGTTCTGGCCGACCTTCGAAACCGGCTCGGCGACATGCAGGTCGAAGGTCACCGGCAGTTCAACCCGGGCTGGCATCTGGCGATCGATCTCCGGAACATGTTGCTGGTCAGCGAGTGTGTGGCGAAAGCGGCCCTCATGCGTACCGAGAGTCGCGGCGGACACACGCGCGACGACCACCCGTCGATGGACTCGGACTGGCGCAACACACTGCTGGTGTGCACCGCGGACATCGGCGACGGCTCCCCGGTCCCCGAAGTCGACGTCGTGAAGCAAGAACAGACCCCGATGCGTCCGGATCTCCTGGAGTTGTTCGACTTCGCCGAGATCGAGAAGTACTACACCGCCGCTGAAATCGCCGGCCACCCCGATGCCGTTGGTAGGCAGGAGAACTGAGATGGGCTACGACGCGAGATTCCGGGTGTGGCGCGGCGACACCGAAGGAGGGGGGCTCCAGGACTTCACGGTGCTCGCGAACGACGGTGAGGTGGTGCTCGACATCATCCACCGCCTGCAGGCAACCCAGGCTCCCGACCTGGCCGTGCGATGGAACTGCAAAGCCGGCAAGTGCGGCTCGTGTTCGGCGGAGGTCAATGGTCGCCCCAAACTGCTGTGCATGACCCGGATGTCCACGTTCACCGAGGATGAGATCATCACGGTGACCCCGTTGCGGACGTTCCCGGTGATCCGCGACCTGGTCACCGACGTCTCGTTCAACTACGAGAAGGCCCGCGAGATCCAGGCCTTCACCCCGCCGCCGGGTCTGGGACCGGGGGAGTACCGCATGAAGCAGGTCGACGTACAGCGGTCCCAGGAGTTCCGTAAGTGCATCGAGTGCTTCCTGTGCCAGAACGTCTGTCATGTGGTGCGCGATCACGAGGAGAACAAACAGGCCTTCGCCGGGCCGCGCTATCTCATGCGCATCGCTGAGCTCGACATGCACCCTCTCGACGTCGCCGAACGGCGCGAGACCGCACAGAACGAGCACGGCCTAGGCTTCTGCAACATCACCAAGTGCTGCACCGAAGTGTGCCCCGAGAACATCAAGATCACCGACAATGCGCTGATCCCGATGAAGGAACGGGTGGCCGACCGGAAGTACGACCCGCTGGTGTGGTTGGGGAACAAGCTTTTCCGGCGGTAGTGTCGCTGCGGAGTATCGATCGCTTCGTGTAAATCGCGACGGTACTGGTTCCTCCGCGGAGGTCTGAGGTTCGGGGGCTCGAGGTGTGGGCACACCCGGTCGTCCCTTCGTGGTGATGATGACGATGATCGCGGCAGCGCCCCAACCGAGACTCGAACTCACACTGGACGGGATTTGAACCTGCGGCCGTGATGTCTGCAGATCGTCGAATCCGCCTTTCAAGGATGCTGCTGCTCATCCTGAACGAGGTGGTTTGGGCCGCTTACTGATTGCTCATCGTCTGGTCGGCCGAGGTAGGTCGATTCGAGCACGACGTCTTTGATGATCTTCTGGTATTCGGCGTGTGACGGGTGTTCTCGGGTATGCCAGTCGAGGCCCTCTTGGCCGCGCATGAATGCTCGGTACTGTGGGGCGCCTGGGTATTTGACGTTGTCTGCCACGACAACCGAGCCCGGGTGCAGCCATTCGTGATCCAGGATCCGGCGGAGATCGGGGAGATACGCGTCTTTTTCGTGGTCGATGAAGACGAAATCGAGGGTTCCGGGGGCGAACTGGTGTTTGTCGCCCAGCGTGCTGAGGGTTCTCCCGTCATCGTCCAACGTTCCGACGATCACGACGATGCGCTCGCCGATGCCCGCGTGATCCCAGATCCGTCGGGCCACAGCGGCGTTCGCCGGATTGAATTCGATCGAGTACAAGACGGCGTCGGCGGGCATGACACGCGCAATGCGCAGTGCGCTGTAGCCGCAGTAGGTGCCGAGTTCCAGCAACCGGCGCGGTTGTGCTGCTGCGACAGCGCGATCCAGCAACTTGCCTTTCTCGTCACCGATGTTGATCAGATAGCTCTTGGTATAGCAGAACTCGTCAATCGCCCGGATGACGTCGTCGATGTCGTTCCGGCGAGCATGCGTACACACGTAGTCGGCCAAGGCCTGTTCGCGACCGTCACCGACCTGCCAGGTGGCGCCCATATGCCGCAGACCGAACAGGAACCGCAGATACGACCATCGCAGAAACATCACCGGCCTACCGATGCACTCGTTGACGCCGATAGCCAGACCGAGTGCCGCGATGGCCGCCAGCGCAACCCGCGAGAGTCGACTCCCAAAGAGTCTCGGCCGACGTGTGATCAGCAGAACCGATGAAGCGACCGACACCGTGACCGCCAGGATCGCATCGAAGTGTTTGCCCACATGCCCCTCCGTCACTCTGCTGCCGACGTCATGGCAGACCTTCTGCGTGCTGCATGACTTCACGGTCGCCCGCCGATGCGATTGCGCCGAGTCAATTCGGCCTCCAGGATCGGTCCGATGACCGCGAGGGCCTCGGGGTTCGCCATTTGGGCATGCGTGACGTCGACGGAGTGTTCGATGATCGTTCCGGACACATACGGTCGCCACATGTCGCACGTGAGGCCGCCGGTGATTCCTTCGCGTGCCGAGAAGTACAGCAAGTCCCCGTCGTAGGATTTCGGCCGGTAGCGCGCCGACATGCCAACGCAGTCGACATATCCTTGGTGCAGGCGCTCGAGCTGCTGACGGGTCAACCCCCGGCCCGGCCCGGTGGTGTGGGCGAGCAGATCGACTGCGTCGTCGATGGCCAGCGGCCTGCTGTCAGGAGTGTCTGTCTCGTTGCCTTGTAGGTGGGTGATCAGATCGCGCAGCGTCGGCGATGGCGGTCGGGGTGTGCCGTCGGCGAACACGACGCTGTCGAGCATGATGAGCAAATCCACGTCATGCCCACGAGCGCGTAGCCCGATGGCAAGCGCGTGCGCGAGTTGCCCGCCCAGCGACCATCCCAACAGGTGGTAGGGCCCCTGTGGTTGCACACGGGTGAGCTCGTCGAGGTATACCTGCGCCAACTCCTCGACGGTTCGCCACCGCTGCCCTCCGGCGGCGATGGCTGGGGACTGCAGCCCGTAGATCGGCCGGTCGCTGACGTATTGCAGCAAGCCGGTGTAACACCACGACAGCGGCACGGCGGAATGCAGGCAGATCAACGGCGTCCCTGAACCGGTGCCACGCAACGGAAGAATTGTCTCCAGCGCGGACACACCTGCCGTCGGATCACTGTTCGTGCCGACCGTCGCCGAGGACTCGATGGCGGCTGCCAAGGTGCCCACCGTCGGGGTGAACAACGACGACATCGCCACCGCGGTGCCGCTCTGCTCCGACAATCGTTGACACAGATCCACTCCCAGCAGCGAATTGCCACCGAGTTCGAAGAAATTGTCGTCCAGACCGACGAGCGAGTGTCCGGTCACTTCGGCGATCGCCGCTGCCACGATGTGCTCGATCTGTGTTTGCGGCGGGCGAAATGCGGGACGCGCCAGCACTTGTGGATCAGGCAGTGCGGATCGGTCGGCCTTACCGCTGCCGGGGTTGATCGGTATCGCGGTCAGCGGCACCAACGCTGCCGGAACCATGGCCGGCGGCAACACCGTCCGCAACCGCGCCAACACGGCGGCGCGGTCGAAGCCGTCGCCATCAGCCGCGACGACATAACCGATCAACCGGTCGCCGAGTGTGTCGGACGTCCACATCCGCACCACGGCCTGATCAACTGCCTCGTCCGCGGTCAGAGCACGCTCGACTTCGGACGGTTCGATGCGCTGCCCGCGTAGCGAGATCTGGAGATCGCTTCGTCCGAGGTACTCCAGGGTGCCGTCCGGCTGCTCGCGAACCACATCACCGGTGCGATACATTCGGGTTCCCTCGGGGCCGTACGGGTTTGCCACGTAACAATGGACCGTGGTCGCGGGCCGTCCCAGATAGCCTCGCGCCAACGCGTCACCGGCGACATAGAGTTCGCCGCGGGCCCCGGGCGGTGCGAGGCCGAGCCTGGCATCCAGCACGAGAGTCTGCACTCCGGGGAGTGCCCCGCCGATCGTCATGGTCGCGTTGGGATCGAGCGCACCGGTGTGGGTCACGATCACAGTGGCTTCGGTCGGGCCGTAGGAATTGAACATGGGCACCCGGGTGGCCCAGCGGCCTGCAAGTGCCGGTGGGCATTTGTCGCCGCCGACGGTGACGCATTGCAGCGACGTCAGTCGATGCGGGTCGAGTGTCGCCAAAATGGTCGGCGTGACGTTCAAATGGGTGATCGCCTCCTGCTCGATCACCTGGGAGAGTTGTTCGCCGGCCACGATGTCCGGGGCCGGCACGACCAGCTTCGCACCGGACACGAATGCGGAGAGGTATTCGAGCATCGACGCGTCGCAGAAGGGTGAATGCGCCAGCAGCACCACCGATTCCGGGCGAATCCGGCCCCGAGCGAGCAGTTCGTCACTCAGTGCCGGCAGGCCCTCGTGAGTGCTGAGCACACCCTTCGGCTCGCCGGTGGATCCGGAGGTGTAGATCAGATAAGCGGGGTGAGCGGCGCGCAGCGGCCGTGTCCGATCCGCATCGGTCACTGCCACAACCGGCTGTGTTGCTGCGGCGCAGGTGAATTCGTCGCTGTCGAGTAGCAACCAATCCACCGCCGTGGCGTCCAGCAGTGTGCACCATCTGGTGAGGGTGATTCCCGACATCGCCCCAGAATCTGCAATCAGCTTCGTCACCCGCGCCGGCGGATCGGTGGGATTCACCGGGAAGAACACCGCCCCTGCCCGGGCTACCGCCCACAGCGCCATGACCGATTCCACCGATCGGGACAAGGCCACCGCTACAACGACTTCCGGACCGGCCCCACGTGCTGTCAGCTCACGTGCCCACTGTGCGGTCACCTCGTCGAGTTCGCGATACGACACCGACCGGTCCGGCCCGCTCAGTGCAATCCGTTCACCGGCACCGATCCCGGCCGCCAGCAGCTCCGGCAGCAACCGCGACCGACGCCGGGACTGCGGGGCCGCGACGCTCCGTGTGCCGGCCCTGAGTGCGAACACCTTCTCCCCGGCCGAAGCCCGCAGGAATCGGGACAACCAGTCCATGAACTGCTGGTGGTACCGATCCAGCTCATCTGCGGTGTACAGGGCGGGGTTGGCATGAAAATCGATGCTGAGGGGTCCGGTACCGACTCGGTAGCAGCTGACCGACAGATCTTCTACCGGCCCGGCCGAGAGCAGGTGCGCCCGACCGCGGGCGCCACCGAAGCCGATGCTCTCGGGAAGGGTGAGGACGTTGATCAGCGGACCATAGCCACTGCGACCGGCCAGCCCCACACCGTGGTCGCGGAGCAGGTCTTCGTGGCGATACAGTTGGTGCCGCAACGCGCCGATGATGGTCAGGCGCACCTGTTGCACCAGTTCAGCGACCGTGCTCTCGGCTACGCCTCGCACGCGTATGGGCACCACGTTCGAGACCATCCCCGCCGATCGACGCAGTGCCCCGGTGGTTCTGGCGGCCACCGGCAGTGACACTGTGACATCGCGGTCACCGGTCATGTGCGCCAGGAACCCGACTGCTGCCGCGACCAACACCTCTGCCATTCCGGTGCCGTACCGGCCGGCCACGGCATCGAGCCGCGCCGTTGCTGCTGCATCAACCGTTGCCTGCGCCGAATGCGGCCTTGTCGACGGTGCAGCGTACCGATCGGTCAGCTTGGTGATGTGATCCAGACCGGCGAGCTGCCCAGCCCAGTACGCGCGGTCGGCGTCGAATCGTGGCGAGCACCGATACCGCTGCTCGGTCGCCACAATCTCGGTCAGTAGCATCGCCCGACACGGTGGAGCGGCCGTACCTTCGGTTGCGGCGGAGTACAGTTCGGCCGTTCGCTGCGATAGTTGCGCGGCGCCGAAGCCGTCCATCGCAATATGGTGGCTGCGCGCGTACCAGCGGTATCGGTCGGGACCGAGGGTGAATATCACCGTCCTGGTGACATCGGGACCCGACAAGTCGATGGCGGCCTCAAGGTCGTTGCTCATCCAGACACGAGTGGCATGGTCTGGATCGGGTTGATCGCTCACATCGATGCAGTCGAACCCCGCCGGTAGATCATGGTCGACGTATTGGCGCGGCCTACCACCGACGACCGTGAAACGCACATGTGGCGACTGCAATTCTCGACCGGCCCGTCGCCAACAGTCCTGTAGCAGTTCGAGATCGACGGGTCCGTGCAGATCGGCATACTGAGAAATGGAGAACGGCGTGCGCGGGTGAAGTTGTTGCGCCATCCACAGTTCGGACTGCGCGACCGACAATTCGAAGGTGCTCGCCGCCGGTATCGCGCTGCCATTCTGGCGCACGTCGCCCGACAGGTCCAGCACGGCAAAGTCCTCAGCGCTCGACGGCGAGGGCGTCAGCGACGGCGACTGTGCTTGATTGCACTGTCACAGTTCGGCACCAGCTGCGAGGAAACGTTCAACGGCGTCCATCATCTGGCTGACCGAATCGGCGACATACAGCACTGGCTGACAGATGCTGTCGTCGATGTCGCTGGCAATGACATCCTCGACCCGGAAGTCTCTCAACTCCGCATCCTCGAAAGACTCCATCTCTGCAACCGAGGACAAGATGGCGGCACCACACGCTCGCGGGCGGCCGTTCTCGATGACCAGGCCGACCTCCATGGTGAACCAGAACAACCGTGAGATCGCCGTCCGCACCTCGTCAGAGTCGGCGTGTAAGGCAGCTCGTCCGAACCGGCGGTACAGCTCCGCGAACTCCGGATCGGCAAGCATCACCCCATGGCCGACCAGTTCATGAATGACATCGGGGTCAGGCGAGAATGATTGCTCCGTGACCGGGCGCACATCCGGGGTTGACGTGAGAATGCCCTTGGCAAGTGGTCCGTAGAACAGCGGGCCCGGTACTGCCCCCATCGCCGGTGCGAGCTCGAAGCCGGTCAAGGACCGAAGGGTACGTGAGACCTCACTGAGCTGCGGCACCCGGCCGGTGGGCAGCTTCACGCGTTGTGCGGCCCCCTGATACGCCATGCAGCTGAGATCCTCATGCATGCCGCGAAGGGTCGCGAACACACGCGACCACAAGGCGTCCTCTTCGCTGCTGTAGCCAAAATCGGGCAACGGTCGCCCCGGGCGAAACGCGCGGGTGACCCGCTCGCGCTCGGCTCGGATATCGAGACATGCTGTCATCGCAATCGGTACTTTCTCGTTGCTGGAATCTTCCTGCCAGTCTCAGTTGCTCCTGTTGACGCTCAGCTCAAATGTGTTCGGGTTCTCCGATTATGAACGGTAATCTTGCCACCCGTGCTGCGAACTCACCACAGACTGACAACATCTGGAGAAAGCAGTACCCGGCGAAATGTTTTGCGAAACCAGCGATGTCGTCCGGAATGTGCGAAATGGGCGCTTTGAATGTGGCCGATCTGCGACACGTTTCGGGATTCGGCTCATGCGCCGATCGCGGCAGCCAGTGTGGGCCAAGATCTGTGCAGCTGGTCTTGCCAGTACGGCCATGAGTGTGTGCCGGCCGCAGGCATGCCCACAGTCACCGGGATGCGCAGGGCACGTAAGCGGTCCACCAATGGCCGCGTGCACTGATTGACAAACGCCTCCAACGCTCCGCCGACGACAACTCGATCGACCAGCGCACCGACATTGCCGCCGATCCCCGGCGCATTGGGTGTTTCGTGCGGGCCCGGAAGGCCGGTGCCGACCGAAATGTACACGTGGGTGCCACGCAGTCGATCCGCGTGCAGCGTCACATCGTGGTCGGCCCACGCAGGATCGCCGGGTGGACCCCACATGTTGGCCGCATTGGCGCCGAAGATCGCCAACTCCGCGTACACCGACGCCTGCACCACGGGGTCGCTCATGCGTGTGCAGCCGCTGTAGGAACCCACCGCCTGATAGAGCCCGCGTGCATGGGCCGCCAGGTCCAGGGCCGAGGTCGCCGACATCGACAATCCGGCAACTGCATTTCGACCGGTCATGGAGAATCTGGCGTTGAGCAATGGCGGCAACTCGCGGGTCAGGAACGTCGCCAATTTGTTGGTGCCCAAGACGGGATCGTGATGTTGCCAATCGGTGTAGTAGCTGGCGCGGCCTCCCATCGGGATCACCACGTTGACGTTCTTGTCAGCGAAAAACGAGGCCACGTCGGTTCGTCCGGTCCACGCGCCCCCGCCCTCGCCGCCGTCGACGGCGTTGAGGAGATACAGCGCGGGTGCCGACGCATTCGGGTGCGACACCCACAGCGGTATCCGGCGATTCATCGCCGCCGAATACACCGTCACCGCGAACTGGCGTCCGCCCAGAGCCGTCACGGACACCACAGCGGATCGATCCGACCCAACTGGTCCTGCCGGGTTGGGCGCTGCGAATGCAACCGTGGAAGATGCGGCCATCGCGCAGACCACCATCCACGCGCCGACGGCCATCAACAGTGGGCCCCGCCGGCGCACCGTCATCGGACCGATTCGCTGCAAGCAGGTACACGCCGCCGAGCGTTCTGTTCATACATCCCGGAATCGTAGCCGCCGCGGGAATGGTCCCGGCGCGAATTTCGTGATGCAGTGTTGAGCGGGGTGCACGGCTGCTGTGAACGCGCTGTCGTCTACACCGCGATCGTCGGCGAACCGGTGCGTAATGACGGCGGATTTGCCGTTCAAATGAATGGAAACCAGCTGTGCGCGTGTGAATTTCATCGAACACGTGGACGGGCTGACGACGCACCAGTGGCGTTACCCGACCGGTTCTATGTCGGGCAGTCTCCATGTCTTGTCGAACCACGGTTCCAGCGGACCGTAGAGCCGGACTATCGCGAACCAGCTCTTGCCGGGCAGGGTCTGGATCCAGTTGCGGCTTCCCTCGGGCTGTTCGGGACCGAAGTGGACGTCGACTGAGCCGTCCTCGTTCGAGATCATGTCGCGGTCGCTGGCAACGGTGGGCCATTCCTGGTTGGTCTGCAGCATCGACCGGGTCTGGGTGTCGTAGACGACGATCGACCAGAAGTTGTTGACCGGTACGTTCGGCGGGACGTGCAGCCGGTAGGTCCTGCCGCCGTCGAAGGGCACACCGGTGGCATCGACGAACGCCGTCACATACTGCGATCCGGCGCCGACCATTTCCGTCAGGTACGCCGGACTTGATCCGCTCCCGATGAAGCCGAGGGCGGCACCGGTGTCGAGCATGGCGGCGCCATTGTCCTGCAATTGGTAGCCGGCGAAGAGGAAGACCCGCCAGGCGCCGTCCGGGTAGTAGCGTGCCTCGGGCTGGCGGATCCGGTAGAGGAGCGCGCGGGCGGTCGCATCGCCGACCGCGGCTGCCTCGGTCAGGATTGCCCGCATCCGCTCGTCGGGGTCGAACGGTTTGCCGTGCTGGATGCCGACGGCGGCGAACATCCCCAGCGTGACCGGGTCGGATGACTCCGGCGGGTCGGACTGGACCACCTCGTTGAGCAGCTCCCAGTACTGGTAGTCGGCGGCCGGGATGGTGACCCACGGCTCGAAGGAGACGTTCACGAATCGCATTGGCGGCGGGTCGTCGGCCTGAGCCAGGGGGTAAGCCCGGGCCTTCGCCTTGATCATGTCGGCGGCCGGATGCGGGTCGCCATGCTCGTCGCGGAAACCGCGCGAGACGAGGACCAACCCGTAGCTACGGGACCGCAACACGAAGTAGCCGTCCGGGACCTCGCCGTCGTATGCAGGCGGCAGGAACAGGTACTTGCCGCCCTGGCCCTTGTCGGGTCCGGTCGCGCCGATGTCGACGACCCATCGCCCCCACGAGTCGTCGATCAGGCCGTACACGTCGGGAGGGGCTTCCAGGACGATGGGTCCGTCGTGGAGGTCGATCCACATGTAGAAGTAGACGACGGTCGTGTGCATCGCCGGTCCGACGGTGCACGGGTGGCACAGGTCCTCCCAGAGCGCCATCGTGGTGTTGGCCGGGCCCCAGCGCGACAGCCCTCGGCGCCACGCCCCCCAAGACACCGGATGCTCCGCCAGCAGGTACGCCTGCACCGCCCGCTGGAAGTCCAGGTTGTCGAACAGTGTCCGGGTCGTCTCGTCGTCCGGGACTCCGTCGAAGAACCGCAGCGTGCCCAACCGGGTGTGGACCTCATCCGGCATCTCGATGCCGGGCGGAATCGGGGTTCGGTTCACGTGTGAGGTCATCGAGTCCTCCTGAGTCGATAGCCCTTGCCGAGATTCTCCGCCGCCGACCCCACGGCTCCCGCCACCCACTCAGGATGCGCCGTCTCGGCCCGCCCTGTCTGCCGGATCGACGAGGGAACACGTGACGGATCGGGAATGGTGGCGTCCGTCGACCGCTACAGCACGAAGTCCGGTGTCCGCTAACGGGTTACCTATCGAACGCCAGAGAACCGGCAGACGACCCGCCGGGGACTCCGCATCAAGAAGGAAGCGCAAGACTTTGCGGCCCAGCTGCTCGTTTCTACGTTGCGTGGGAATACATCGACCAGCAGATTCATACTCTGCCTCTGCAGTGCCCCCGGTGAGACTCGAACTCACACTGGACGGGTTTTGAATCCGTTGCCTCTGCCAATTGGGCTACGGGGGCCAGTGCTCGGGTTGCCCCGTGCAGGAGCCAACTTTAGATGATCGGCCGACCGGGCCGGCAGCCGGTACTCTTTCGGAGCAACTATGGCGTGGAGGAGGGGATGGTGACGGTGACCAACAGTGCGACGACAACAGCTGGTGAGACCACGAAGACACACCGGGTTCTGGTGGCCGAGGACGACTCGTTGATCCGCATGGATCTCATCGAGATGCTCCGTGAAGAGGGCTACGACGTCGTGGGCGAGGCCCCCAACGGGCAGGTCGCCGTCGAGCTCACCGAGTCGCTGAGGCCCGACCTGGTGATCATGGACATCAAGATGCCCATCCGGGACGGCATCGACGCGGCGACCGAGATCGCGGAGAAGCGGCTGGCGCCGGTGGTCATGCTCACCGCCTTCAGCCAGCGCGACTTCATCGAGAAGGCGCGCGACGCCGGTGCCATGGCCTACCTGGTCAAACCGTTCACCAAGGCCGACCTGGTGCCCGCCATCGAGGTCGCCGTCAGCCGCTATCACGAGCTCAAGCTGCTCGAGCGTGAGGTCGCGACGATGAACGAGCGCCTCGAAACCCGCAAGCTCGTCGAACGTGCCAAGGGTCTGCTCATGCAGAAACAGGGGCTGTCGGAGCCCGAGGCGTTCAAATGGATCCAGCGCGCTGCGATGGACCGTCGGACCACGATGAAAGCCGTGGCCCAGGTGGTGGTGGAGACCCTCGGAGCGAACTGAGCGACCGAGGGTCCGTTGACGCAATGCCTGTGCGCGCAAGTCAGTTTCACTGTCTTTACGCAGGGGCAACAAGATCGCGCTAGCTTTCTTCCAGCGAGGCGCGGTTCGATGCGTCGATGTCGATGCGCCGCCTTCGTGGGATACCTCCAATCGCAAGGAGAACACCGATGTCCTTTCGTTTCCTGACGAGCGGGGCGGTGGTCATGACGGCGGCGGCAGCGCTCGTCGTCGCCGGCTGCAGCAGCTCTGACTCCGGTTCCGACGAAGGCTCGGGAGGGTCGGCGAGCGCAGCTGTCGAGTCCACGCCCGCGCCTCCCGGACCGGGCCTCGCCCAGAAACTGGCCTGTAATCCGCCGAAGGCCACCCCGGGACCGGCGAGCACCGCGCCGCTGAAGATCGGAACGCTGCTCCCCGAGACCGGCTCCCTGGCCTTCCTGGGACCGCCCATGGTCGCCGGCGTCAACCTCGCCATCAAAGACATCAACGCCGCCGGCGGTGTGCTCGATCAGCCCGTTGCGCTGGTCACCGGCGACTCCGGCGACACCACCACCGACACGGCCAACGCCACTGTCGACCGCGAACTGTCCGCCGGTACCCAGGTGATCATCGGCGCGGCGTCGTCCTCGGTGTCGCTGAAGGTCATCGACAAGATCGCCAACGCGGGCGCCGTCATGTTCTCGCCGGCCAACACCTCCGACGAGTTCACCTGCTATCAGGACAAGGGTCAGTACTTCCGTACCGCTCCCGCGGATGTCCTGCAGGCACAGGCACTCTCGCAGACGATGGCCGAAGACGGCGTTCAGCGCGTGTCGGTCCTCGCGCTCAACGACCCGTACGGAACAGGCCTGGCCGACAACACCGTTCGTGACCTGGAGGCCGCCGGTGTGCCCGCCGACCAGATCCAGAAGATCATCTACGACCCGAACGCCCAGTCGTTCAACGCCGAGGTCGACCAGGTGAAGAACTTCAACCCGGATGGCATCGCGCTCATCGGGTTCGAGGAGAGCGCCAAGATCCTGACCCGTATGCACGAGGTCGGCATCGGGCCGAGCGACGGCAAGCTCGTGTACGGCGTCGACGGGAACATGGGCAACGCGCTGGGCCAATCGGTCGGTTCCGGTCTGCTCAAGGGCATGAAGGGCACCACGCCGCTCACGCAGACCAGCGGTGAGTTCCAGTCCGCCCTCAAGGAGCTCGATCCCGAGCTCATCGATTACAACTACTCGGGTGAGAGCTACGACGCCGCGGTGCTGAGTGCCCTCGCGGCGACAGCGGCCAAGTCGACCGACGGTCGCACCATCGCCGCCGACATCATCGGCGTGACCAACGGCGACGAGGACTGCGACTCGTACCAGGCCTGCCTGGACCTGCTGAAGAGCGGCAAGACGATCGCCTACGTCGGCAAGACCGGCAACCTGGCGTTCAACGCCGCCGGTGAGCCCAGCGTCGGCTCGTACGGTGTCCTCGAGTTCGACGGGGACAACAAGCTGCTGACCCCGACCCGCAAGTACGTGTCAGTGGCCGCGCAGTAGCCACAACGGAACCAGGGACCCTCGGCTCGCGAGCCGAGGGTCCCTGCGTCTGTCCGCTCATGAGATCCGGTGAGCGACGCTACTTCTTCTTCTCCGAGCTGCCCGCCAGGGTGCCCAGATAGAGCTCGATGATCTTGGGGTCGTTCGCGAGGTTGCGGCCGGTGTCGGTGTAGGCGTTGCGGCCCTGGTCGAGAACGTAACCGCGGTCGCAGATCTGGAGGCAGCGGCGGGCGTTCTGCTCGACCATGATGATCGAGACGCCGGTGGCGTTGATCGCCTTGCAGCGGATGAACACCTCGTCCTGGAACATGGGGGACAGGCCGGCCGACGGCTCGTCGAGCAGCAGCACCGCCGGATCCATCATCAGCGCACGTCCCATCGCGACCATCTGTCGTTCGCCGCCGGACAGCGCACCCGCCTTGACCTTTCGGCGTTCGGCCAGCAGCGGGAACAGTTCCGAGACGAACTCGAACCGTTTGACGAAGGTCTTCGGACGCAGGTAGACGCCCATCTCGAGGTTTTCTTCGATCGACAACGCGGGGAACACGTTCTGCGTCTGCGGGACATACCCGACGCCCTTGTCGACGAGGACGTGGGCCTTGGCCGACGTGATGTCGTCGCCCCGTAGGGTGACCGAGCCCTCTCGCACCGGGATCAGCCCGAACAGGGTCTTGAGCAGTGTCGACTTGCCGGCACCGTTGGGCCCGATGATGCCCACGATCTCGCCGTCGTCCAGGAAGAAGTTGCACTCCTCGAGAATGTTGATGCCCGGTAGGTAGCCGGCGGTGATGTCGTCGGCACGTAGCAGGGCATTCGTGGCGAGCCTGCGGTGTTCCTCCGGCGTGGCCGCGAGCTGTGCCGGCGTCAGCGACCCGGCGTCCGAACCGGTGCTCATCACTGCGCCTCCTTCTCGTCCGCGATGGTGGGCGGTAACTCGGTGACCTCCGACAGATCGCCGCCCACCTCCAGAGTGGCCTCGATGGCCGCCTCGACCTTCTCCGCGAGCACGGCGGTCGCGCCGACCGGTTGCCCCCGGTCGTCGAACTCCAGCGCCTGATCGTGATGCCCCCCGAGATAGGCGTCGACGACGGCCTCGTTGTCGCCCAGGCGATCCGGCAGGGATTCGGCGATGATCTGTCCCTGGGCCATCACCACGACCCAGTCGCTGATGTTGCGGATCACGTCCATGTCGTGTTCGACGAACACCACTGTGACGCCCTCGTCCCGCAGCGACTTGATGTGTTCGAGCAGGCTCTGCGTCAGAGCCGGGTTCACACCCGCCATCGGCTCGTCGAGCATCACTATCTCCGGATCGGTCATCAGCGCGCGCGCCATCTCCAGCAGCTTGCGCTGCCCACCCGAGAGCGACCCGGCGAAGTCGCCCGCCTTGGCGTCGAGCTTGAACCGACGCAGCAGTTCGTGGGCGCGCTCGGTGATCTCGGCCTCCTGCTTGCGCCACGTCCACGGTGCGAGGGCGGCGAGGAAATGCTCGCCACGCTGCCCTGTCGCACCGAGTTTGACGTTGTCGAGCACCGACAGCTTCGACAGTGCCTTCGTCAGCTGGAAGGTACGGACCATGCCCCGTCGGGCGACCTGGTGCGGAACCATCCGGCCGAGGGATTCGCCGTTGAGCGACCAGGTACCGGAATCAGGCTTGTCGAAACCGGTGATCAGGTTGAAGAAGGTGGTCTTGCCGGCGCCGTTGGGGCCGATGAGACCGGTGATGGCCCCGCGCTGCACCTCCAGGTGATCCACCTGGACGGCCTTGATCCCCCCGAAGGTGCGAGAGATGTTGTCTACCACGATGATCGGGTCGGGTTTGGCGGACCCGGGTTCGGGTGAGACGTCGGCGAACAGGCGCGAACGTTCGGGAGCGGACAGCGTCTTGAGGTCGCGGCGCGTCGCCCTGGTGTCGGCGATGTCGGGGTCTGTCCCGTCGACCGTGACCCCGGCGGCCGATCCGGTGGGCGTCGAGGGTTCGTCGTCGTGAGCCGTATGGCGGCCGTCATCAGGCATCGAGTTGCACCTCCCTCTTGTTGCCGAGGAGTCCCTGTGGCCGGAACACCATCATCAGAATGATCGCCAGACCGAGCAGCACGTAGCGGATCGCGCCGACCTGCTGTGCCGACAGGTCGAGCAGGGGGTCGTCGCCGGCCGTCGCCTGGCGCAGCAGTGCGTCGGGGATGGCAAGGAGGAACCAGAAGAGCATCGCACCGAGAACCGGTCCGAACACGGTCGCCGCACCGCCGAGGATCAGTGCGCCGTAGGCGAAGAAGGTCTGGGCGGTCGAGTAGAAGTCGGGGTTGATCGATTGCGTTGCAAGCGCGTTGAACACGCCTGCGAGGCCGCCGATGCAACCGCCGAGGATCAGCGCCTGCATCTTGAAGAAGTAGGCGTTCTTGCCGAGCGAACGGGCCGCGTCCTCGTCTTCGCGCACCGCCTTGAGTACACGCCCCCACGGGCTGCGCACGAGGAGATAGACCATGAGGCAGAGGAGACCGACGACGATCCAGCCCACCACCATCGACCACAGGTCGCCACCGAGGAATGTGACCCCGAGGAACGAGTACTGCTTGCCGTTGTCGAACGGGCTGATCGTGAAGAAATCGCTCGCGTATCCGTAGATGCCGTTGGTGGAGTGGGTGAAATCGTCGGCCGACGTCGAACGGAACACCAGTCGCAGGATCTCCGACGCGGCGATCGTCACGATCGCCAGATAGTCCGCTCGCAGACGTAGCGTCGGGATGCCGAGGACCACCGCGAGCATGCCGGCGGCGGCGATTCCCACGATGGCGCCCAGCCACAGTGGCTGGTCGTAGTTGACGGCCATGATGCCGACGCCGTAGCCGCCGAGGAGCGCGAAGGCGATCTGGCCGAAGTTGAGCAGCCCGGCATAGCCGAAGTGCAGGTTGAGACCGATGGCCAGCAGAGCGTAGAAGATCGCCGACGGGCCGACGAGCTGCGCGAGCGCAATCTGTAGCGCGGAGATGATGTCCATGGGTCAGCCGATCCTCGCTCGCGACCCGAGAATGCCCTGGGGCCGGATGGTCAGGATGATGATCAGGATCAACAGGCCGCCGATGTATTTGAGGTCGGGACTGAGGATGTACGTCGACAGCTGGACGAGCAGTCCGACGATGAGGCAGCCGAGCAGCGCGCCGTAGGCGGTGCCGAGACCGCCGAGGGTGATGCCCGCGAACATCAGCAGCAGGAGCTTGAAACCCATCTCCCACTGCACGCGGCCACCGAGTTCGGAGAGCGCGAACATCACGCCGCCGAGCGTCGCCAGCCCGCCGGCGAGTGCCCACACGAACAGGATGACGCGGTCGACGTCGATGCCCGACGACTCGGCGAGATCCTTGTTGTCGGCGACGGCCCGCATCGCCTTGCCGATCCTGGTGCGCTGCAACAGCAGAGCCACGCCGAGAAGCACGACGATGCAGATGATGATGCAGGCGAGATTGACCGGTGTGATCGCGAACGGACCCGACCCGATCTGGGTCTGCGCCTGATAGTCGTCGAATGGTTCGGCCCGGTCGGAGAAGAAGATCAGGATCAGATACCGCATCACCAGGGCCAGACCGATCGACACGACGAGCATGGCGATCAGCCCGGTTCGTCGTCGTCGCAACGGTCTCCAGAGGCCGAGCTCGTTCAGGATGCCGATGCCGACGCCGACGATGACGGCGAGGATCGTCGCCGGTATCAGCTGCAGCCCGACCCTCACGTTGAACACCCACGCGACGACGGCTCCCAGTGTCACCAGCTCCCCGTGGGCGAAGTTGGTCAGGCCCGTCGTACCGAAGATCAGGCTGAGCCCGACGCCGGTGATGGCGATGATGAGGCCGAAGCGGATGCCGTCGATCGCCAGGCGCGTGAGTTCGGAGACCGCCGACACCTCGGTGCCGGTTCGGACCTCGCCGAACGAGAAGATGACCGGCCGGGCGGTCCCACCGCTGACATCGACCGGTAACTCGGACTTCTGGACCTCGACATCGTCTGGGAGAGAACCGGTGTCGACGACGATCGTGTACTTTCCGGGTGGGACCATGACCGACCAGGCGCCGGTCCCGGACGAGGTCGCCGTCCCGACGACGCTGCCGGCGGCGTCCTTGGCCTCGAGTTTCACACCCGCGACCTTCTCCGTGCCGTTCCGCAGGACGCCGAAGACCCGCACCTCGTCGGGAGCGGCGTCGGCCGACGGGGTCCCGAACAGCCCCCACAGGATCGATGCCGCGATCAACAGCAGGATGGTCGATGCGGTGCGCCGGGTGAAAGTCCTGCGTGTCGGTGATCGCCGGGATGGCGGGCGGGAGGACGGTGAACGGGTCTGGCAGGCGGGCTGACACTCGGGGCGATGCGCGTGAATCCGTTCGGTGTGGTCATCGGACACGAGTGGGGCCTGCCGGTCAGGCTCTGTCATCGAGGGTGGTACCTCCCTGTTGACCCGTGCGGGTTGGCTTCGGTCGGCGCATGAGCCCGCCGGTGTCGCTGTGCGGCGGGTCACTTGGGGAACTTAGCCGCAGCATCGTCGCCACGTGACGACAACGACGTTTCCCGGAAGTTACATCTGCGGCGCGACGCGATCGGTGCGATCGACGCAATGTCGTGTCGGCTCGACGATCGCGCCGTACGCTGGTCGGATGGTGCCGGTGACCATCACGCAGACGAAAGACGTCGAACTCGCGAGTGCGTTGCTCGCACAGGCCTTCGCCGACGATCCGGTGACGGTGTGGATGGACCCCGACACGTCTCGACACCGCGCGATGTTCCGCACGCTGCTGGTCCACAGTCACGGACGAGGTTCGACGCTCGATCTCGCGATGCGCGACGGGCAACCGGTCGGTGCGGCCGCCTGGGACCCTCCTGGGCACAAGATCTCGATGTGGGATCAGATCGTGTCGTCGTGGGAGTTCTTCCGTACTCTCGGGTCTCGCGTCAACCGCGGGATCAAGCTCGAGACGGAGTTCGCGAAGTATCGTCCCAAAGAACCCCACTGGTATCTGGGGCAGATCGGTGCCCCGGTCAAAGGTGCCGGCATCGGCACGGCGCTGCTGACGCACCGGCTCGAGCAGATCGACGGACCCGCGTACCTGGAATGCTCCAATGCCCTCAACGTGCCGCTGTACGAGCGGTTCGGCTTCCAGGTCACCGAGGAGTTCGAACTGCCGCTCGACGGCCCGAAGGTCTGGGCGATGTACCGGCCGATGTGACACCTGGTCGTCCACCTCCGAGTCGATCACCCGGCGGGCGGGGTCCGGGTGTCGGAACGGATCACTAGACTCAGCGACTGTGAGTCCAGCGCAGAGTTCCCCGGCAGCAACCCGTACCGGCAGCAAGGTCAAGACCAAGCAACCGGTCCTCATGCTCCTCGACGGACATTCCCTGGCATATCGGGCGTTCTTCGCGCTCCCGGCCGAGAACTTCAAGACGCACTCCGGGCAGACCACGAACGCCGTCTACGGCTTCACCTCGATGCTGATCAACCTGCTGCGCGACGAGGAGCCGACCCACATCGCGGCCGCCTTCGACGTCTCGCGGAAGACGTTCCGCTCGGAGATGTACCCGGAGTACAAGGCGCAGCGCTCCAAGTCGCCCGACGAGTTCAACGGGCAGGTCGACCTCACCAAGGAGGTTCTCGACGCGCTGGGCGTCACGGTCATGGCCATCGAGGGCTACGAGGCCGACGACATCATCGCGACCCTCGCGACCCAGGCCCGCGAACAGGGTTTCAAGGTGCTGATCGTCACCGGTGACCGCGATTCGCTCCAGCTCGTCGACGCCTCGACCACGGTCCTCTACCCGCGCAAGGGTGTCTCGGACCTCACGCGTTTCACCCCCGAAGAGGTGGAGAAGAAGTACGGTCTCACCCCGGCGCAGTACCCGGACTACGCCGCACTGCGCGGCGACCCCAGCGACAACCTGCCCGGCATCCCCGGGGTGGGGGAGAAGACTGCGTCGAAGTGGATTCGTGAATACGGTTCGCTGGCCTCGCTGGTCGATCACGTCGACGAGGTGAAGGGCAAGGTCGGCGACGCCCTGCGTGCTCATCTCGCCTCGGTGCAGACCAACCGTCAGCTCACCGAACTCATCCGCGACATGCAACTGCCGGCCGGCCCCGACGACCTCGCGATGGTCGGCTGGGATCGCGACCGCATCCACCAGCTCTTCGACGACCTCGAGTTCCGCGTCCTGCGCGACCGCCTGTTCTCGACCCTGAGTTCCGTTGAGCCCGAGGCCGAAGCCGGATTCGACCTCGACGGTTCGGTCCTCGGTGCCGGTGAGGTCGCGAGCTGGCTCACCGAACACGCCCGAACGGGCCGCACGGGTCTCGCGGTGACCGCGCCGCACGTCGTCGTGGGCTCCGACCCGACCGGTCTGGCGATCGCGGCCGCCGACGGCTCGTCGGCGTACGTCGATGTGACCACGCTGACGCCGGAAGATGATGCGGCACTGGCCAACTGGCTTGCCGATCCCGACGCGCTGAAGGCTGTTCACGAGGCCAAGTGGGCGGTGCACGCGCTGCGCTCGCGCGGCTGGAAGCTCGACGGGGTCACCAGCGATACCTCGCTGGCGGCATATCTCGTCCGCCCCGGACAGCGGACCTTCAACCTCGACGACCTGGCCCTGCGGTATCTGCGCCGGGAACTGCGCGCCGACACGGGTGCGGGTGACGGCCAGATGTCACTGCTCGACGACGACACCGAGGGCAAGGTCGCCGAACAGCACATGCTCGAGGCGCGGGCGGTACAGGAACTCGCCGACACGCTCGACATCGAGCTCGACCGCATCGACTCCAAGCCGCTGCTGACCGAGATGGAGCTGCCGCTGTCGTTCGTGCTGGCCGACCTCGAGGCCGCCGGCATCGCCGTCGACGTCGACCACTTCAATGCACTCGCGCAGATGTTCAACGACCGGATTCGTGCAGCCGCGGAATCGGCCTACGAGGTCATCGGCGAACAGATCAACCTGGGCTCGCCCAAGCAGTTGCAGACCGTGCTCTTCGACAAGCTCGACATGCCGAAGACCAAGAAGACCAAGACCGGTTACACCACCGACGCCGACGCCCTGCAGTCGCTGTACGAGAAGACCGAACATCCTTTCCTCGCACACCTTCTCGAGCATCGCGACGCCACGAGGCTGAAGGTCACCGTCGATGGTCTGCTGAAATCGGTGGCGGACGACGGTCGCATCCACACCACCTTCAACCAGACCATCGCGGCCACCGGCCGGTTGTCGTCGACCGAGCCGAACCTGCAGAACATCCCGGTCCGCACCGAGGCCGGACGCGAGATCCGCCGCGGCTTCATCGTCGGCACCGACCAGGCGTCCGAGGTCAACTACGAAAGTCTGATGACCGCCGACTACAGCCAGATCGAGATGCGGATCATGGCGCACCTGTCGGAGGACGAGGGACTGATCGAGGCCTTCAACACCGGTGAGGACCTGCACAACTTCGTCGGGTCGCGTGCCTTCGGGGTGCCGATCGACGAGGTGACCATCGAGATGCGTCACCGCGTGAAGGCGATGTCGTATGGACTTGCCTACGGCCTCAGCGCTTTCGGGCTCGCGGCACAGCTGAAGATCAGCCGCGAGGAGGCCAAGGAACAGATGGAGGCGTACTTCGCGCGCTTCGGCGGCGTACGTGACTATCTGCACGATGTGGTCGCCGAGGCCCGGCGCAACGAGTACACGGCGACCCTGTTCGGCCGCCGGCGTTACCTGCCCGACCTGAACAGCGACAACTGGCAGCGGCGCCAGTCCGCGGAGCGGATGGCGCTCAACGCACCCATCCAGGGCACCGCGGCCGACATCATCAAGGTCGCGATGATCAACGTCCACAAGCGATTCGTCGCGGAGAAGCTGACATCGCGGGTGCTGCTGCAGGTCCACGACGAACTCGTGGTCGAGGTGGCGCCCGGTGAGCGGGACGCGGTGGAGGCCGCGGTGCGTGAGGAGATGGGTAACGCCATCACGCTGTCGGTCCCGCTCGAGGTGTCGGTCGGGTTCGGTCGGTCCTGGGACGACGCGGCCCACTGATGGTCTCCTCGCCCAGGCGAGTCGGTGTTCTCATCGGCGACGGCATCGGTCCCGAGGTCGTGCCGGCCGCGATGACGGTGGCCGACGCGGCAGCGGCCGTGGAGGGCTTCGGGATCGATTGGGAGGAACTCCCGTTCGGTGCCGCCGCCATCGCCTCCCACGACGACGCGGTACCCGATGCGACGCTGTCGGCCCTCGACGACCTCGGTCTGTGGATCGTCGGGCCGCACGATTCGGCGTCGTACCCGGTCGAGCACCGCAGCCGCACCCCGGGGGCGGTGCTGCGCACCAGGTACGGACTGTTCGCCAATCTCCGTCCCGCCAAAGCATTTCCGGGCGTGCCGGCGACGAAGCCCGACATCGATGTGTTGATCGTCCGGGAGAACTCCGAAGGCCTCTACGCCGACCGCAACATGACCGTGGGCAGCGGTGAGTTCATGCCGACCCCGGATGTCGCACTGGCCGTGGGGCTCGTGACCCGGTCGGCCAGCGAGCGCATTGCGCGGGTCGCCTTCGAAGCCGCACGGGACCGCGCTGATTCCGGTCGTCCGGCACGGCTGGCCATCGTGCACAAGGCGAACGTGCTGCGCCTGACCACGGGCCTGTTCCGCGACGCGTGCCGGGAGGTCGGCGAGGAGTTCCCCGACGTGGAGGTCACCGAACAACACGTCGACGCCATGGCGGCGCTGCTCGTCCGCCGACCCGCCGACTTCGACGTCATCGTCACCGAGAACCTCTTCGGCGACATCCTGTCCGACCTGGCGGGCGAACTCGCCGGCTCGCTCGGGATCGCCGGTTCGGTGAACTGTTCGACGACCCAGGTGATGGCGCAGGCCACCCACGGAGCCGCCCCGGACATCGCCGGGCGGGGCGTCGCGAATCCCGTCGCCATGATCGCGTCGGTGGCCATGGGGTTCCGGCGCTACGGGCTCATCGCGGACGACCCGGGACTCATAGCGGCTGCCGACCGCATGGATTCGGCGGTCGCCGGCACCCTCGCGGCCGCGATCGCGACCGCCGACCTGGGCGGGACGGCGTCGACCACCGAGTTCGCCGCGGAGGCGGTCCGGCGGGTGACCGGCCCGTGACGCGCACGCGGACGTGCGTGAACTCCGGGTGGTCAGCCGGTGGGACGGGTGGCAACTACAGTGTGTTGTCTGATCAGGTGATCGTTCGAGATCGAAGGGATGTGTTGTGACACGGGCCTCGACGCGGGTCGACCGACGTTCCCTTCGACCACGCGTGGCCCGGTTGCTCGGCGTGCTCCTGACGCTCGCGGTCGTGGTCACCGGCTGTGTGAACAACGAGGAACGCGAGCGCGCCAACCAGGTGACCCCGATCAACGTCGACGTGGCGAAGGTACCGGCGATCGCCGCGCTGGTTCCGCCGGAGATCGCTCGCACCGGTCGGCTCGTCGTCGGCGTCAACGTGCCATACCAGCCCAACGAGTTCAAAGGGCCGGACGGCAGGATCATCGGATACGACGTCGACCTCATGAACGCCGTCGGCAAGGTCCTCGGCCTGACGCCGGTGTACAAGGAATCGCAGTTCGACACGATCATCCCGTCGGTGCAGGCGGGGACGTACCAGCTGGGCATGTCGTCGTTCACCGACACGCTCGAGCGGGAGAAGCAGGTCGACTTCGTGACCTACTACAGCGCCGGCGTGCAGTGGGCACAGGCCGCCGACGCCGACGAGGCCATCGACCCGTCGAACGCGTGCGGCAAGCGGGTCGCGGTGCAGACCACCACCTACGAGGACACCGACGAGATCCCGGCCAAGAGCGCCGAATGCGTGGCCAGAGGTCTCCGGCCGATCGACAAGGTGAAATTCGACAGCCAGGACGAGGCGGTCAACGCGCTGATCCTCGGCCGGGTCGACGCGATGTCGGCGGATTCGCCGGTCACCGCCTATGCGATCAAACGCACCAACGGAAAGCTGAAGGCCGCCGGTGAACTGTTCGACTCGGCGCCTTACGGATGGCCGGTTCGGAAGGGTTCCGGCTTGGGGCCCGCGCTGCAGAAGGCCGTGCAATATCTGATGGACAACGGACAGTACGACGAGATCGCGGCCAACTGGGGCCTGCAGGAGGGCATGATCGATGTCTCCGTCATCAACGGAGCGGTGAGCTGAGATGACCTCACCGCAGACCGACACCACCACCACGACCGGCGAGCCCGAACCGATCAAGGCGGTACCGCTTCGCCGACCGGGGCAGTGGATCGCCGCCGTCATCATCCTCGTGCTGGCGGCGCTGTTCGTCTACGGGGCCGCCACCAACAAGGCCTACGCCTGGGGCACCTACGGCCGCTACCTGTTCGACGAACGCGTGCTGTCCGGCGTCGGGTACACGCTCGCACTTACGGTGCTGGCGATGACGATCGCGATCGTCCTCGGTGTCGCCCTCGCCATCATGCGGCTCTCGCCGAATCCCGTCCTGCGCGGCACCGCCTGGGTGTACCTGTGGATCTTCCGCGGCACACCGGTGTACGTGCAGCTCGTCTTCTGGGGTCTGTTCCCGGCGATCTACAAGCAGATCGACGTCGGCATCCCCTTCGTTCACCAGTTCGCGTCCTTCGACATCCAGACCCTCAACGCCGCATTCCTGTTCGCGGTCATCGGCCTCGGTCTCAACGAAGCCGCGTACATGGCCGAGATCGTGCGCGCGGGCGTCTCGTCGGTCGGCGAGGGACAGTCCGAGGCGTCGATCGCATTGGGCATGTCGTGGGCGCAGACGATGCGCCGGACCGTGCTGCCGCAGGCCATGCGGGTGATCATCCCGCCCACCGGCAACGAGTTGATCTCCATGCTCAAGACCACGAGCCTCGTGGCAGCGGTACCGCTGACCCTCGACCTCTATGGACGGGTGCGTGACATCTCCGGCGTCAACTTCGAACCGATCCCGCTGCTGCTCGTCGCCTCGACCTGGTACCTCGTCGTCACCAGCATCCTGATGGTCGGCCAGTACTACGTGGAGCGCCACTACTCGCGGGGCGCCACCCGCGCGCTGACCGCACGACAGCTGAAGGCGATGGCCGACGGGCAGGCGGCTGCGGCCGACGACGTCGCGGGCGGACCGGGAGCAGGCCGCACGACCGGGGGAGAGAACGCATGAGTTCCGCCGAGACACCGATGGTCCTCGCCGACCGGGTGTGCAAGAGCTTCGGATCGGTCCAGGTCCTCAAGGGCATCTCACTCGAGGTCGCCCGGGGCGAGGTGACGTGTCTGATCGGTCCGTCCGGCTCGGGCAAGTCGACGTTCCTGCGGTGCGTCAACCATCTCGACGTGGTCAACGCCGGCCGGCTCTACGTCGACGGTGACCTCATCGGCTACCGGGAGCGCAACGGCAAGCTCTACGAGATGAGCGCCAAAGCTGCTGCAGCCCAACGCCGCGACATCGGCATGGTGTTCCAGCACTTCAATCTCTTCCCGCACCGGACAGCCCTCGAGAACATCATCGAGGCGCCGATCCAGGTGAAGAAGCAGCAACGGGCCGAGGCCATCGAACGGGCCGAGTACCTGCTCGAGCGGGTCGGTCTGTCGGATCGTGCCGACGCCTATCCGGCGCAGTTGTCCGGCGGTCAGCAGCAGCGCGTCGCCATCGCCCGGGCCCTGGCGATGGAACCCAAGCTCATGCTCTTCGACGAGCCGACCTCGGCACTCGACCCCGAACTCGTGGGCGACGTCCTCAAGGTGATGCGCGAACTCGCCGCGTCGGGAATGACCATGGTGGTCGTGACCCACGAGATGGGATTCGCGCGCGAGGTCGCCGACCAACTGGTCTTCATGGACGGCGGCGTCGTCGTGGAGAAGGGTGACCCGCGCGAACTTCTCGCCAATCCGCAGGAGGGGCGGACGCGGGAGTTCCTGTCGAAGCTGCTCTGAGGCCGGGACCCCGGCTCGTCATGCAGGTTTGTGGCTACAGAGGATCGCGGTGCCGGGGAAATAGCGTCCGCGAAATGGGCTCCACTGCCCCCATTCGCGATCGTGATCGTCAGGCCACTCGGGTTCGATGATGTCGTCGAGGATGAATCCGGCCGCCCGGAGCTCGCGCACCCGGTCGCCGATGGTCCGGTGGTGCTCGACGTAGGTGATCTGACCACTCGGGTCGGTTTCGGTGTACGGCGTCCGGTTGAAGTACGGGATGTGCACGGTCAGCCCCTCGGGCCCCGGGTCGTCGAGGAACATCCACCGCATCGGATGGTTGACCGCGAAAACCCAACGGCCGCCGGGCTTCAGGACGCGGGCGACCTCGGCCATGACGCCGGCGGAGTCGGCGACGAAGGGGATCGCGCCGAAGGCCGAGCAGGCGGTGTCGAATGACTCGTCGGCGAACGGAAGCGTTTCGGCGGTCGCCTGGATCAGCGGCACGGGCACCTCGTCGGCGTCCATGGCGTCGAGTCCGATCCCGAGCATGCGACGGGACAGGTCGACACCGACGGCGTGCGCGCCGTGCGCCGCCAGCCAGCGGGCGCATGGTGCTGAGCCGCAGCCGATCTCGAGGATCGTGCGGCCCTGGATCGCGCCGAGAAGGCCGGCCTCGGACTCGCGGACACCTTCGGGACACCACACGAAGTCGCCGCCCCCGGTGTAGGTGCCGAGGAAGGCGCCGTGCTCGTCGTGGTAATTCTCCGCGTCGTGGTCCCACCACCAGCGGCTGGCCCGGTCACTTGTCGCGGAGTCGACGTCGCCCAGGACGCGTGGAGGTCGTACGGAGGTCTCCTGTTCGGTGGTCTCCGAGTTCTCGCGGTCGTCGTCCTTCGTGGGCATCCTGCGATGATAGGTCCCCGTCCGGTTCGGCCCGGCGGCGGCAGAGCCGGTCGAGCGGACGGGGGACCCGATCGCCACGGACGCGTGCGCGGTGTCACCGGGTGCCGGGGACCGGTTCGTCGGATGTGAGGTCGGAACGGGCCGGTTCGGTCGCGTTCGGCGACTGCGGTGCGTGGCGGATGGCGATCATCATGGCCACGCCGACCGCTGCCGTGAAGACGCCGACGGCGAGGTACTGCCACGACCGGAAGGGGCCCGGCAGAAATGCGACTGTCGCGATCCACCAGGCGAAAGTCATCGTCGTGAAGCACTGCCACATCAACAGGGTTTGACCGCGGAATGATCTGCGGCGCAGTGTCATCGACGGGCCGAACAGTGCATATGACATGAGAGTCAGCGCCGAACTCGCGAGGTAGAGCGGGTCGTCGAACAGGAGTCGCAGATACTCCCACGCGAGGATGGAACCGGTCGTCGCCGCGATGATCAGCAGAGTGAACTGGAAAGGGGACCACGCCGGTGCCAGTTCTCGACGGCCGTACCGGATGAGCTGGGCGAAGAACACGAACTCCAGGAGCGCGGCGCTCAGCAGGCCGAGCCAGAACAGCTGGAGGAACCAGTGGTCATAGGTGAAGAACCAGTCACGGAAGCGGACGACATAGGCGATGTCGTGGGCAAACCAGAAGAGGGTGCAGGCCAGCGGTATCGAGTAGCTCGAGTCGCGGCGGGCGACCCGTGCTGCCTCGATCAGCCACACCGTCTGGCAGAGCATCGCCACGCCCAGCCCCACCAGCAGTCCGACAGCGTTGGCGTCGATCGCCTCGAGAAGTCGATCTGGTGTATAGGTCACGCGTCTCCTACCGTCCGGCGCCGGCCCAAAACCCGGCACCCAAAAATAGTCGCATGACAAATTATTTATCGTCAAGGCATGTGTTGGGCCTAGGGCAGTCGGGCGGGTCGAGTGACGTCCGGGTCACGGGATGAGTTCGTAGAACCGGAAGAAGCCGAAACCCGCGATCGGCAACACCTCGACGCTCTGTAAGCCGGCCTGCTCGGCGTAGGACCGGAGGGTGGCGGGTCGCATCACTGTGCCGGTGGCCACCGAGGGCGGCGAACTCATCGAATCCGGTAGGCAGACGAAGAGTGAGAACCCGTACAAGGCGCGGGCCAGGGCGATGGTCGAATGACCCGCGCCGAAGCCGATGTCGGCGATCTTCGCGTCCGGTCGCGACAGTCGCTGATGGAGGTGGGTGACCCCGCCGAGAGCGGGCCCGAGTTCGGTGTCGAACCACGGCTTGTTGAGTGCGGCCTGGCATTCACGCGCGTCCGCTCCGAGTTGTTCCCAGCTGACACCGCCTCCGGTGCGATAAGCATCGAGCAGTTCGGGCAGCCGGCCGAACGAGGCGGCGAACATCCGGGGCAGCGCGCCCAGATAGGAACGGCTCGAGGTGTCGGTGAGGACCTCGGCGACGCCGGGGGAGATGGCGAATGTCGTTGGGGTGCGGGACAGGTCGGCAGCGAGGATGCCGAAGGCCGCCTGCATCTCCAACCATTCGCGTGCGTACCGTGCGTCGGTGGTGGTCCGGGCGGCGAGATCGGCTGCGGTGAGTGGTCCATGATCGGCGAGGCACTGATACCAGCCGAGGCGCTCCCCGAGGTAGACGCTCATGGTCTCCGCGGTGGCCAGCGTGGAGTCGAGGAATCGCTCGGCGAATTCATCGGCACTCGGCGCCGTCGGTGCGTTGGTCGTGCGGTGCGGACTCTGTTCGGGCGGCTCGGTGCCCTCGGGTGTGATCGACATGATCGAACGATGGCAGCGTTGGCTCTCGAGCCGGTCACGGTGCGGTTTCGACTCGGTCCGCAGGTCCTCTCCGCCTCAGCACGCCCGCCCGGCCACCACGTGTTCGGTTCGGGCGTCGGGGTCCCAGCGCCGCAATGCGGTGAACGTGCAGATCCGGTCGGGTTTGCCCAGCGACTCGAGTGTGCCCAGTGCTTCGCCGACCTGTGTGAACGACAGGCGTCGGGCGAGGGTGATGTGCGGGGTCCAGGCGCCTGGGTCCACATGAGCGAAGGTGCTCGGTGTCGGGCCGTCGTCCTCCACGTCCTCGTCGCGGTGGGCGGTGTGCTCGCGAACCGTCCGTGCGACCTGGGCATGCAGCGACAGCAACTCGGTGCTCGGGACGACGAGCAGCGCGAGCGTATGGCGCGACCCATGGCCGAACACGATGGGCGCACCGATGATGCAGTTCAGTGGGAGACGCTGGGCGGCGGGGCCGAGGGCGACGTCGGCGGCCGTCGCGATGTGGCGGGCCGCCAGCAGGGTGACGTGTGGACGGTTGGTGTCCGAACGGATGCGCTGGGCGCTGGGCAGGCCGGCGTCGGCGAGCGCAGCCCAGCGGTGCCGGAACCAGTGGTCGGTATCGTCGTCGGGTAACAACTCGATCGAATGTGCCACGGATGTAGTGAACCAGAGCTCTCCCGCTGTACCGGGTGATCCAGCTCGCGATCGTGCACCAGGAAAAGGCGGGCGGGCACCGACTGTGCACTGTGTCCGGACGGCACGTGTCCTCGGTTCCCGGTGGCCCGGAGTGGACGTCCCACCGGTGGTCTCACGGCCATTTGCCCAGCACAACGCCGCTGGAGTAGGCTTGACGAACGCGCGTGTGCTCGGTGACGCGCGACAGGCACGCGCCCCGATCGAAATGCTTCTGATCAGGGGTTTCATGCCGTGAAATACCTCAAGAACCGTACCTACTACACACCTGTCCGGAGCAACTCAACATATGTCGTCCCCCACGATCACCTCGCCGCAAGTAGCCATCAATGACATTGGCACTGCCGAGGACTTTCTCGCCGCCATCGACTCCACGATCAAGTACTTCAACGATGGCGACATCGTCGAAGGCACGATCGTCAAGGTCGATCGGGACGAGGTTCTGCTCGACATCGGTTACAAGACCGAAGGCGTCATCCCTTCTCGCGAACTGTCGATCAAGCACGATGTTGACCCCAACGAGGTCGTCAACGTCGGTGACGAGGTCGAGGCCCTGGTCCTCACCAAGGAGGACAAAGAAGGTCGTCTGATCCTCTCCAAGAAGCGTGCGCAGTACGAGCGGGCTTGGGGCACCATCGAGGAGCTCAAGGAGAAGGACGAGGCCGTCAAGGGCACCGTCATCGAGGTCGTCAAGGGCGGCCTGATCCTGGACATCGGCCTGCGCGGCTTCCTCCCGGCATCGCTCGTGGAGATGCGTCGCGTCCGCGATCTGCAGCCGTACATCGGCAAGGAGATCGAGGCCAAGATCATCGAGCTCGACAAGAACCGCAACAACGTGGTCCTGTCGCGTCGTGCATGGCTCGAGCAGACCCAGTCCGAGGTCCGCAGCGAGTTCCTGCACCAGCTCCAGAAGGGCCAGGTCCGCAAGGGCGTCGTGTCCTCGATCGTCAACTTCGGTGCGTTCGTCGATCTCGGCGGCGTCGACGGTCTGGTCCACGTCTCCGAGCTGTCCTGGAAGCACATCGATCACCCGTCCGAGGTCGTCGCCGTGGGCGACGAGGTCACCGTCGAGGTCCTCGACGTCGACCTGGACCGCGAGCGTGTTTCGCTGTCGCTCAAGGCCACTCAGGAAGACCCGTGGCGTCAGTTCGCCCGCACCCACGCTATCGGCCAGATCGTTCCGGGCAAGGTCACCAAGCTGGTGCCGTTCGGTGCGTTCGTCCGCGTCGACGAGGGCATCGAGGGTCTCGTCCACATCTCCGAGCTGGCCGAGCGCCACGTCGAGGTGCCGGATCAGGTTGTCGCCGTCAACGACGATGCAATGGTCAAGGTCATCGACATCGACCTCGAGCGTCGTCGTATCTCGCTGAGCCTCAAGCAGGCCAACGAGGACTACACCGAGGAGTTCGACCCCTCGAAGTACGGCATGGCCGACAGCTACGACGAGCAGGGCAACTACATCTTCCCCGAGGGCTTCGACGCCGAGACCAACGAATGGCTCGAAGGCTACGAGAAGCAGCGTGAGGCATGGGAGGCCCGGTACGCCGAGGCCGAGCGTCGCCACAAGATGCACACCGCCCAGATGGAGAAGTTCGCTGCTGCCGCAGCCGAGGCTGCCAACGCCCCGACCGACTACTCGTCGGCTTCGGAGAGCCGCGGTGGCGCGTCGAGCAGCACCAGCGGTTCGTCCGCCGGCGGCTCGCTGGCCAGCGACGAGCAGCTCGCCGCCCTGCGCGAGAAGCTGTCGGGCAACGCCTGACACCTCTGCTCACTGAGCACACGAAAGCCCTCCCGGGATTCCCGGGAGGGCTTTTCGTATGTCCGAGTTCAATCGTCGTGCTCGGATGCCGTCGTGATCTCGTAGTAGTCGGCGACGTCGAAGGCGGTCAGCGACACCCACCGGGATCCTGGCGAGCAGGTGCCGGAGTCCGTCGGCGAGTCGTCGGTCGCTGCCCGGAAGTCCCGTAGCTCCAGTGCCAGTGACGGTTGCCGATCGACCGCAGCCGCCACCGCGTAGAGCCCGGCCAGAATGTGCAGGCATCGGTCACCGCGTGCCCGGCATGAACAGTCTGTGACGTCGAGGACCGCAGGCGACCACGCACCCGACTCCTTCAGCCGACGGTGGACCTCGTCGGACGGTTCGGCCGACGAGCCCAGCAGGTCGCGGAGCACGACGGCTGTCGTGGAGGTCATCGCCGAGAACTCCAGGTGTGCGACCGATGCCTCGCCACCGCGCTGGACCAGTCCCTCCACGTGCCGACCGTCGACGGTCAGGGTGACACCCCCGTTGCGGGCGATGCTGCGGGCCCGCGGTGCCAACGGGTTCGGGGTCCGGGTCGAGAGCGGTTCGGCGAGCCGGACGATCTCGGCGCCCCACGCGGTGAATCCGAATTCGGCTGGAGTCGTGGTCATTCCGCCTCCCGGATTGCCGGGTCCAGACTTCGGTTGCGCCGGAGGACGGTGATGAGGCGTTCGTCGCTGAGCGCGGTGAGTTCTGCGAGAGCCGAGGACTCGTCGGGATGTGCGCTGAGCGCCGCCTTACGCCGGTGGAGGTTGTCGATGTGTTCCTCCAGCGTCGTGGCGGTCGTCAGCGTGGTGACGGTGACCGGTCGCTCCTGCCCGATCCGATGGACACGATCCGGTGCGGGAAGACGGACGGGGCGACCACCCGAAGGATCGCCCACAACTCGTCGAGACTGTTCTCGATCGGCGTGCCGGTCAGGGCGATCCGCGCCTGCGCATCGACGCGGCGTGCCGCGCCGGTGTACACGGTGAGTCCGGGTGCGAATCGGGTGATCTCATGCGCCCAGTTGGTGACCAGGCTCGTCGGGCACACGACGAGTTGCGGTCCGGTCTCGACGCGGAGCGACAGGAGGCCCACGGCCTGAACCGTCTTGCCCAGTCCCATCTCGTCGGCGAGTACCGCTCCGCCTTCGGATTCGGCGGTGGATGCCAGCCACGCGACACCCCGGACCTGGTAGGGCCGTAGCTGCGCACGGAGGCGATCGCGGAGGAGTTGATCGGTGGTGAGGCATGCGCGCATCGCCGTCCGAGCGAAATCTGCGGTGGTCATCGCCGTGCCGGTCGGATCGACCTCGGCATGGGCGGCGAGCGGGAGAGGAGTCTCGTCCTCGCCCCGAAGGAGTTGCTGCCAGACCTGTACCGAAGGCGCATCGGATGCCTGGGTGGCAAGGGCGTCGACGTCGACGAGGTCGCACGACACGTCGCGGACCACGAGGCAACGCCCGGCCGGGACCGCGAGACGGCACGTGTCCGAGCGTGTCCCGGAGTCGTGGGACGACCAGATCGCGAACTGGTGCAGGTCGGGGAGGTAGGTGGCCTGTGTGGTCAGCGGAACTCCTCACTTGGTACGGTGTACGGAATTATTCTCCGTACACCGTACGGGAAAGGAGTACACATGTCGACTGCCGAAGACGCGCGGACCCTTGTGCGCTTGCTGTGGCGCGGACGTGCCGAGCCCGAAGCGCCGAGGCGCGGTCCGCGACAACGGGTCACCGTCGACGAGATGGTCGTCAAGGCGATCGCGCTCGCCGACGATCGAGGATTGAACGCGCTCTCGATGCGGGCGCTAGCGGCTGAACTCGGTGTCGGCCCGATGACTCTCTACACCTACGTGCCCACGCGAGATGTCCTCGTTGCTCTCATGGTGGACCATGTTGCCGGCGACTCGCCGATGCCGAGCCCGGCGACGACGGTTCGGGAATCCCTCGCCTCGGTCGCACGCGTGCTGCGAGCGGAGTACCTGGCACATCCCTGGTTGCTCGACGCCAACCCGTGGCGCCAGGTTCTCGGGCCCCACCGTCTCACCCGCTACGAGCGGCAACTCGAAGTCCTCGAATCCCTGGACATCTCCGACCTCGATCGCGACCACATTCTCGCCCTCCTGGTGGCCTTCGTGACCGGCAACGCCCGGGAAGCGCTGGCCGCCGGCGCCGCGGCGACCGTCAGCGGCATGACCGACGCCCAGTGGTGGGAGGTGGTCGCTCCCGAACTCGACGCGGTGATCCCGGACGGCAGGTTTCCCCTCTCGGGGCGCGTGGGAACTGCGGCCGGCGAACGTCATCAGGCTCCGGGCGCTCCCGACGAAGTGTTCGACTTCGGCCTCGTCTGCCTGCTCGATGGTTTGCGGCCACTCATCGGCGACGACTGAGGTTCTCTCGCACGGATGGTGGCAACCATGCGTTGTTGACAATCATTTTCATTAGAATGTGCACTGTCCGAGTGCTATCACCACGGACAACCCTGACCCGTTCTCTCGCGCTGCTCGCCGCAGCCTCCTTCGCACTCGTCGCATGCGGGGATTCCGACCCCGGGGAGGCGGCGCGCCCCGCGGATTCGTCGACGCCACCCGCGGAACGGCACAGTGCGACACCGCGTCTCAGCCTCAGTTACGACGGCGGAATCCTCGTCCTCGACGCGACCACGCTCGAACAGGTCGCCGACCTGCCGGTCGACGGATTCGTCCGTCTCAACAGCGCGGGCAACGGGCGGCATGTCCTGGTCTCCGAAACCGGCGGCTTCCGGGTCCTCGACGCCGGAACCTGGACCAAGGCGCACGGCGACCACGGGCATCATTACACCGCCGAGCCTTCTCTCACCGAGATGCGCTTCGGCGGAGCAGAACCCGGTCACGTCGTGGTCCACGACTCGCGCATCAGCCTATTCAGCGACGGCACCGGGCAGGTCGACATCGTCGAACCGGCCGAACTACTGCGCGGCAACCCGGTCGCCACCACGTTCACGGTTCCGCAACCCCACCACGGGGTCGCGGTGTTCCGCGGCGACGGATCGGTCGTCGTCACGCGCGGAGACGACGAATCGCGCAGCGGCATCGCAATTCTGGACAAGGAGCGGACCGAGATCGCCCGCAACGACGAATGTCCCGGCGTTCACGGCGAGGCCGCCGCGTCCGCCGGCCGCCTCACCTTCGGCTGTGAGGACGGCATCTTGATCGTCGACGGCAACAACATCCGCAAGGTGACCAGTCCGGACCCCTACGGCCGCATCGGGAACCAGGCCGGTGACCACGGATCGCCGATCGTGCTGGGGGACTACAAGAGTGACCGGGACGCCGAACTCGAACGGCCGACCCGATTCTCGCTCACCGACACCCGTACCGGCGAGCTCCGACTGGTCGATCTCGGCACCTCGTACAGCTTCCGGTCGCTGGAACGCGGCCCCGGGGGGTCTGCGGTGATTCTCGGAACCGACGGCGCGCTGCACGTCTTCGACGTGGAATCCGGGACCCGCACGGCTCGAATCCCGGCGATCGGGGAGTGGAGCGAACCGGACGAATGGCAGTCGCCGATGCCGAATCTCGTCGTGCAGGACGGTGTCGCCTATGTGAGTGAACCGGCGTCGAAGAAGATCATCGCGATCAACCTGGAGGCGGGGGCGAAGGTCGCCGAGGCGGGCCTGCCGCACGAGACCGTCGAACTCGCCGCGGTCACCGGTTGACGCGGTCACCGGTTGACGCGGTCACCGGTTGACCCGACGCGACACACTGGTGCAGCCGGTATGCGCGAGGCGTCGGTGGGTTTGCCAGACTGGTGACGTGATCAGGCTTGGGCTGACCGGCGGCATCGGCGCCGGCAAATCGACCGTGGCAAAGACCTTCGTCGAACGAGGCGCGTACATCATCGACGCGGACAAGATCGCCCGCGAGGTGGTCGAACCCGGGTCGGACGGTCTCGCCGCGCTCGTCGAGGCCTTCGGCCCCGACATCCTGTCCGCCGACGGCAGCCTCAACCGCCCTGCCCTCGCGGCCAAGGCGTTCCTCGACGACGAATCGCGGAAGACGCTCAACGGGATCACCCACCCGCTGATCGGCGCACGCACCCAGGAGTTGCTCGAAGCGGCACCCGACGACGCGATCGTCGTCCAGGACATCCCGCTGCTGGTGGAGAACCACACAGCGCCCTTCTTCCATCTCGTGGTGATCGTGTTCGCGGACGCCGACGTCCGACTGCATCGCCTCACCACGATGCGCGGCGTCGACGAAGCCGATGCGCGAGCGCGAATCGCGGCTCAGGCCACCGACGAGCAGCGGCGCGCGGTCGCGGATGTCTGGCTCGACAATTCCGGATCGGCCGACGATCTCGCGGCCGCCGCCGCGCGGGTCTGGGATGACCGGCTCGTACCGTTCGAGGCCAACGTCCGTGCACGCCGGGTCGCCGAGCCGGTCCCCGCACTCGTTGCGGCCGAACCCAATCCGGACGGCCCGGCGCCGCGGCTGGTCAACCGGCTGTGGGCGATCGCGGGCGAGCGGGCGACCGCCGTCGAGATCACCGATGCGGCGAAGGCCGAGCTGCGCATCACCGCCCGCGACGGCGCCGCATCGGCCGAACTCGCCGACCTCCTCGCGGTCGGTGGGTTCGCTCCGGCCGGGCCCGGCGTCCACGGCTCCTGCGATCCCGGGCGGCCCGCAACCGTGCGGATCGAGACCGCCTGAGGCGCTCGCCCGAACTGACTACGAATGTTTCCTGAATCGGCCACATCGTGGGCCCGGCGCTGTTAGCTTTGCGACACGCACCGATTCCGGTGCGGATCAACCAGCTGTCACGGCGCTGTGAGGAGCACACATGTGGGGTCAGGGTAGTCCGAATCGGGTGCGTACCGTCGTCGGCGGCATCGCTGTCGGTGCGGCCGTCACGGCCGCCGTCGTGACCGCGGCGCCGGCTGACGCCGCCCTGCAGGCAATCGCCGTCGACACCCTGCCCGGCTACGGTTCGTCGGCCAACGGCTCATCGAACTACGGTCTCTACGGTGCCGGTTGTTCCTACAAGCTGTCGGTGATCGTCGGCGACCCCGAGTCGGCGAAGTCGACGCTGAAGATCACCTCCACGCGAGCCGGGCGGACGGTGACGATCTACAACGCCAGGCCCTCGACCGTCGAGGTCAAGCCGACCTGGCGGCCCGCCGCGCCCGGACGTCACGTGCTCACCGCGACCCTCGACGGCGTGGTCAGGTCGCGGACCGTCGACGTCGGCACCGGAGTGCACCGCAGTTCATCCGGAACGGGGCATGCTTCGTGCTCCCGACCTACTGAGATCCCCTACCTACTGGGATCCCCGAGGTACCGGGACCCCCGACCCGACTGGGTCTACCGGCCGTAGCCGGGCCGGTGGTCCCGGAAGAACACCACGCCGCCGGCGGTGTCGTCGAGCCACGCCTGCACATCGTTGCCGTGCGCGGCCGCCCCGACAAGCGCGCGGGTCGCGATCTCGACCGCCTCCACGCACCGGGTGTTGTCGAGCAATCCGCACCGGTGTGCCTCGAAGATCTCGTCGACGTCGATGAGCTCCAGCGGTGAGCCCGGCACGTCGACGAGGTCGAGGTACCAGTCCTCGGCGTACCAGCGGCCGCGTTCGTCGGGTCCGACGAACCGCCCGATGTCGAGGTACAGACGCTGATCCGCCCGATAACCACCTTGATAGTGAAAGATGTTGGCGCGCAACCCCAGTCCGGGGAGCAGCCACGACTCGAGGTGGTCGAACCGCGGGTGACCGGGCGCGGGGCGCGACATGTAGAGGCCGTAATCGGTGACGCGGTACTCCTCGACCTCGCGGACGAATCCCTTGTTGTCGGTGTTCGTCATGGCGGGCACATCGAACACCTCCCGCTTGGGCGGGTGCAGCGAATGGGTTGCGGCGGCCGGCGCGGCGGTGGTCGGACCGCTGTTGCTCGTCATGCCCCGAATGTAGTGGCGGCCGCCGCCGAACTCAGCCCGAAAACCGGAGTTGTTCCCGGTCTGCGTCCCGCGTCGGACCCGGGGGCCGCGACCGCGCGGGAACACTCCTGTCGTACGGCGCGTTTACCCTGGCACTATGGCTTTTGCAGCAGAACGTCCGGTGCTCGCGCACTCCGAGTTCCGTCCGATCGGCGAGATCGAGCGCACCGAAGCCCGTTTCGAGGTGGTCAGCGAGTACGAGCCCGCAGGTGACCAGCCCGCCGCCATCAAGGATTTGACCGCCCGGATCCAGGCCGGGGAGAAGGACATCGTGCTCCTCGGTGCCACGGGTACCGGCAAGTCGGCCACCACCGCGTGGCTCATCGAGCAGGTCCAACGCCCCACCCTGGTGATGGCACCCAACAAGACACTCGCCGCGCAGCTCGCGAACGAGCTCCGCGAGATGCTGCCCAACAACGCGGTTGAGTACTTCGTGTCGTACTACGACTACTACCAACCCGAGGCGTACATCGCGCAGACCGACACCTACATCGAGAAGGACTCGTCGATCAACGACGAGGTCGAACGACTCCGCCACTCGGCGACGTCGAGCCTGCTCTCGCGTCGTGATGTCGTGGTGGTCGCCTCGGTGTCGTGCATCTACGGCCTGGGCACCCCGCAGTCCTACCTCGACCGCTCGGTCGAGCTCGAGGTGGGCCAGGAGATCGACCGCGACGCCCTGCTGCGGCTTCTCGTCGACGTGCAGTACACCCGTAACGACACGGCGTTCACCCGGGGCAGCTTCCGTGTCCGTGGCGACACCGTCGAGATCATCCCGTCCTACGAGGAACTCGCGGTGCGCATCGAGTTCTTCGGCGACGAGGTCGAGTCGCTCTACTATCTGCATCCGCTCACCGGTGACGTCGTCCGCCAGGTCGACACGTTGCGCATCTTCCCGGCCACCCACTACGTCGCGGGTCCGGAGCGGATGGAGCGGGCGATGGCCTCGATCGAGCAGGAACTCGAGGAACGGCTCGCCGAGCTCGAGGCGAAGGGCAAGTTGCTCGAGGCCCAGCGCCTACGGATGAGGACGACCTATGACCTCGAGATGATGCGCCAGGTCGGGTTCTGCTCGGGTATCGAGAACTACTCCCGCCACATCGACGGTCGCTCGGCGGGAAGCGCGCCCGCGACCCTGATCGACTACTTCCCGGACGACTTCCTCATGGTCATCGACGAGTCGCACGTGACCGTGCCGCAGATCGGCGGCATGTACGAGGGCGACATGTCCCGCAAGCGCAATCTCGTCGAGTACGGCTTCCGTCTACCGTCGGCCGTCGACAACCGCCCGCTGACCTGGGACGAGTTCGTCGACCGCATCGGTCAGACCGTGTATCTGTCGGCGACGCCGGGACCATACGAACTCGGTCAGTCGAACGGCGAGTTCGTCGAGCAGGTGATCCGCCCGACCGGTCTGGTGGACCCGCAGGTCGTGGTCAAGCCGACCAAGGGGCAGATCGACGATCTGGTCCACGAGATCCGGCAGCGCACCGAGCGCGACGAACGCGTCCTTGTCACCACGCTCACCAAGAAAATGGCCGAGGACCTCACCGACTATCTGCTGGAACTGGGAATCCGCGTGCGGTACCTGCATTCGGAGGTCGACACCCTGCGTCGTGTCGAGTTGCTTCGGCAGCTCCGGTCGGGTGACTACGACGTCCTCGTCGGCATCAACCTCCTCCGCGAGGGGCTCGACCTCCCGGAGGTGTCGCTGGTCGCGATCCTCGACGCCGACAAAGAAGGGTTCCTGCGGAGCACCACCTCGCTGATCCAGACCATCGGCCGTGCGGCCCGCAACGTGTCGGGCGAGGTGCACATGTACGCCGACAAGATCACCGACTCGATGCGCAATGCCATCGACGAGACCGAGCGTCGCCGCGAGAAGCAGATCGCCTACAACAAGGAGCGCGGTCTCGACCCGAAGCCGTTGCGCAAGAAGATCGCCGACATCCTCGACCAGGTGTACCGCGAAGCCGAGGACGAGGCGGTCGCGGTCGGCGGTTCGGGCCGCAACGCCAGCCGTGGCCGCCGGGCGCAGGGCGAGGTGTCGAAGGCCGGCAGTGCGGGCGTGATCGAGAAGCGGGACGTGTCGACGATGCCGCGCGCCGAACTCGCCGACCTGGTGTCGCAGCTGACCGATCAGATGATGAGCGCCGCCCGCGACCTGCAGTTCGAGCTGGCGGGCCGGCTGCGCGACGAGATCGCCGACCTGAAGAAGGAACTGCGGGGAATGGACGCGGCAGGCATCAAGTAGGGCGGTGACCTGCGAAGTCCCCGGGACCGTTGCTTCCGGACGGTGTGCCGATCACCACGATCGGCGGACAGACACGCCGTGGCAAACTAATGTCCCGGTGAAAGAACCCTGCAATATGGGGGATATTAGGTGACGCCTCGCTGATGGGCAGCGAGGCGAATTCATGTCGGAGGTTGGGATGAGCGCATACGAGACCATCGTCGTCGGGACCGACGGCTCGGAGTCGTCGATGAAGGCGGTGGAACGTGCGGGGGCACTCGCGGGCGAACGCGCGCAGTTGGTGATCGCGTGCGCGTATTTCCCCAGCGAGCGCGGCACCGGGGAGGCGGCCGACATCCTCAAGGACGAGGCCTACCAGGTCACCGGCTCGACGCCGACCGAGGAGATCCTGCGGACCGCCAAGGAACGCGCGTCCAAGGCCGGAGCCGCCACCATCGTCCAGCGCCCCGTCAAGGGTGCGCCGGTCGACGCACTGCTCCAGCTCGTGAGCGACGTGAAGGCCGATCTCCTGGTGGTCGGTAACCGCGGCCTGAACTCGATCGCCGGGCGCCTGCTCGGATCGGTGCCAGCCGATGTGGCGCGCAAGTCGGCGTGCGACGTGCTGATCGTGCACACCACGGGTTAGTACAGCTAGTCGCCCGCCGGCTTCGAGCTGACGAGCCAGTCCCCGCCTCAGCGGGCCTCCGGAAACCCTCCGGCGCGCCCGAGGAGAGCGGGGACGCTCTTTTCCAGGGACCTGCCCAGCCATTCCGCGGCGTCGATCAGTCCGTACATGTCGACACCGGTCGAGATGTTCGACCGGTCGAGCGCATACAGCAGATCCTCCGACGCGATGTTGCCCGTCGCCGCGGGCGCGAAGGGGCAACCGCCGAAACCGCCGATGGACGCGTCGAGCGCACTGGCCCCGGTGTCCAGGGCGGTCAGCGCATTGGCGTAGCCGGTGTTGCGCGTGTTGTGGAAATGCCAGCGCTGCGGAATCCCGGGCGCGTGTGCGGCGGCCAGATCGGCGAGCGTGCGCACCTGCGCCGGAACGCCGACGCCGATGGTGTCGGCCAGGGCGATCTCGTCCGGCGCCGCACCGTCGGTGAGCCGCGCGATGATCTCGCCGACCCACTCCGGTGCGACCTCTCCGGAGAACGGACAGCCGAAGGACACGGCGATGGTCACCGTCGTCCGGAGACCGGCTGCTCGCGCATCGCGCACGACGTCGACGGCGGCGGCGACGCCCTCGTCGACACTGCAGCCCTGGTTCCGCTGACTGAACTCCTCGGTCGCGACGACCACGACGTTGACCTCGTCGACGGCTGCGGTGAGTGCACGGTCGAGACCTCGTCGGTTGAGGACCAGTCCGATGTAGGAGACGCCGTCGACTCGCGGCACCCGCGCCATGACCTCTTCGGCGCCGGCCATTTGCGGCACCCGCTTCGGGTTGACGAAGCTGACCGCCTCGACGCGACTGATCCCCGCTTCGACACTGCGGGAGATCAGCTCGACCTTGTCGTCCACCGACAAAATGGTCTGTTCGTTCTGGAGGCCGTCTCGAGGGCCGACCTCGACCAATTGCACGCTTTTCATGTGCCCAATCTTGCCCCGTCGGGGATGGCGGGCGCGAGGAGATCCGTTCCATCGAGCGGATGTCGGTCGAACGACCGAATCCAAACCGCAACGTAAGTGCTGTCGCGCTACAGAAGTGAACGAAGTGACTCCGTGGGACTTCCGTGGTCCCACCAGTCACAGCAGTTCGCGGCAGCGTGCGGAGCGTCGTGTGGAGCCGAGATGCGCTGTATCACTTTCGATCTCAAAAGAGATGTAAAGCGTATGATTCGTGGCTGTTCAGCGAAAGCCTCGGGGGACGGGTCAGCGGCTGGTGCCGCTCGCAGTCGTGTTCCTCGCCGACTTCCCGACGACCCGCTCCGGGAAGCTGGACCAGTCGTCGTTGCCCGCCCCGGACCTGACAGCCGGCGCCAAGGAATTCCGCGAGGCGCGGACACCGGCCGAGAAGGCGATCGTCTCCCTCGTCGCCCAGGCGTTGGGCCGAGAACGGATCAGCCTGTCCGACAACCTCTTCGCCCTGGGTGCTGACTCGATCCTCGCGGCACGCATGGTGTCCCGGGCCCGGATCGGGCACGGTCTGACGATCGCCCTGACCGACGTCTTCGACAGCGACGACCTCGCCGATCTCGCATCCCGCGCCGTCGTCTCGGACACCCCGCCCGTGTCCACGGAGCGTCGACGCCGGCCACGCCCGGCACGGATACCGTTGTCCCAGGCACAGACCCGGTTGTGGTTCATCAACCGGATGTCACCCGCCGAGGCGACCTACAACATGTCCGGCGCGCTGCGGCTCACCCACGCGGTGGACACCGCGGTGCTGCGTCGAGCAGCGCTCGACGTCCTCGACCGGCACGAGATCCTGCGTACCGTGTTCCCGGCCGTCGACGGCGAACCCGAACAGCGCATCCTCGACACCGCGTCCGCCGGCGCCGTACTCGATTCCGAACCTGTCCGGATCAGCACGGAGGGACGCCGGGAGGCTTCTGCCGCGGAACCGCTCGAAGCGGCGATCGCCGCCATCACCGACGTGGGATTCGACCTGGCAGAAGAGATTCCGTTCCGGTGCCGGCTGATCACCGGGGACCCTCGCGGCGATGTCGTGGTGCTCGTGCTGCATCACATCGCCGCCGACGGACACTCGTTGCGGCCGTTGCTCCGGGATCTGATGACGGCCTACGAGAGCAGGCGTGCCGGCGAGTCCCCCGAGTTCACCCCGCTGCCGCTGCAGTACGCCGACATCGCCGTCGAACGCGCCGAGGTCCTGGGCACGCCTGAACAACCCTCACCGGCGCTGGTCGACGGTCTCGAGTTCTGGCGTGCGGAACTGGACGGCGCACCCGATCTGCTCCAGTTGCCCACCGACCGTCCGCGCCCGCGGGTGATGTCCAGTGCGGGAGCCCACCTCGACGTCACCCTGGACGCGGAGCTGTCCGCCGACCTCCGTCGGCTGGCGACCACGCTGGCCGTCACCCCGTTCGCGGTCTTCAGTCCGCGCTTGCCCTCACGCTGGGCAGGCTCGCCGCGGTGGACGACGTGAGCATCGGTACCGCGGTTGCCGGGCGCGACGATCCGGCCGTCGCCGATCTGGTCGGCATGTTCGTCAACACCGTGGTCCTGCGCACCGCACTGCGGCCCGGTGACACCGTGCGGGATCTGGTCACCGGGGCACATCGCCGTTGCGCTCGGGCCATGAGTCATGCCGACGTGCCCTTCGAGCGCGTCGTCGACGCCCTCGCGCCGCAACGGTCGCCGTCACATTCGCCGTTGTTCCAGGTCGCGTTGAGCGTGCAGCCCGACCAGTTGACCGACCTGTCGCACTGGACGGGGTCGGCGGAACTGCTCGATGCGCGGGTTCCGTCGGCGAAGTACGACGTCACCGTCTCGGTGACCGAGCGTTCGGACGACTATGTCGTCGAATTCGCCTACGCCACCGATCGTCTTCGACGAGAGCACGGTCCGCGACTTGGCGTCCCGGCTGCGGCGGGTGCTCAGCCAGATGGTGTCGGGGCCCGATCGTGTCCTCGCCGCGATCGATCTGCTCGAACCCGACGCGCTGCGCGAGCTCGCCGCACCACGCCGCGGCGCCCGTCCGGAGACGACCCTCGCGGAGCTCATCGCCCGGGGGTTCGCCACCGCCGACCCCGCCGCGGTCGCCCTCACTGGTGAGGCCACGAACGGTACCGCACGACTGACCTGGGCCGAGGTGGCCACGGTGACGCATCAGATCGCCCGTGTCCTCGCCGACCGCGGACTGGGGCCGGGAGAGGTGGTCGCCGTCAGCATCCCCAGGTCGCCCCGGATGGTGCTCACGATGCTCGGGGTGGCCATGAGTGGGGCCGCGTTCGTCATCATCGACGCGCGGTTGCCGGTACGGCGCCGCGCGGCGATGCTCGCCGACAGCGACGCCGCCCTGGTGATCACCGTCGACTCGGTGGTCGCCGCCGACCGGGCCGCGGAACCGGATGCCGCACCGCAGCAGCGTGATACGAGCGTCCGTGACCTCGGTGTCGAGGAGTGGTTGCTCGACGACCTCGAGGTGGAACTGAACATCGCCGGGCGCCGCGACCATCCGGTCACCGACGCGGACCGGACGCGTCGCACCCGTGTCGACGATCTCGCGTACCTGCTCTTCACATCCGGATCGACGGGACGTCCGAAGGCGGCCGCGGTCACCCACGCGGGGCTGGCGGAGATGGTCGCCGAACAGCAGGCCCGGCTCGGGGCCACGCCGGCGTCCCGTGTAGTGCAGCTCGCCGCACCGGGTTTCGGCGTCGCCGTCTGGGAGATCATCCTCGCGATCTGTGCGGGCGCGGAACTGGTGATCAGCCCGCCGGACGTGTTCGCCGGACCCGAACTCGAGGACGTCACCGCACGGCATCGGGTCACGCACGCCGTGGCCACGCCGACAGCTCTGGCGACGATCGATCCGGCGTCGGTCCCGGACGTCGAGACGATCATGGTGGCGGGGAGGAGTGCCCGCCGGAACTGGTCGCTCGGTGGGATGCCGATGGCCGGCGCCTGCTGAACCTGTTCGGTCCCACGGAGACCACGATCTGGGCGACCGCGTCCCGACCGCTGCGCGCGACGGCGCCGGTGACCATCGGGCGCCCCATCTCCGGCGTCGGAGCACGGGTTCTCGACCCGGGTCTGCGACCGGTGCCGCCCGGCGTCGTGGGCGAGCTCTACCTCGCCGGACGTGCGCTCGGACGGGGCTACCACGGACGCGCCGGGCTGTCCGCGGGCCGGTTCGTCGCCGACCCGTTCGGTGTCGGCACACGGATGTACCGCACCGGTGATCTCGTCTCATGGACACCCGATGGCGAGCTGATCTATCACGGCCGCAACGACTTCCAGATCAAGATCCGTGGCATGCGGGTCGAGCCGGGGGAGGTCGACGCAGTGCTCGTCACCCACCCCGACGTCGAGCACTCGGTGAGTGTGGGGATGCCCACGCCGGCCGGCGACACGGTCCTGGTGTCCTATGTGACCGGCCGGCCGGGCCGCAGTCCGGCACCCGAGCAGATCGTCGACCACGCGGTCGCCCACCTGCCGGCACATCTCGTCCCACACACCGTCCAGGTGCTCGAGGAGTTCCCGGTCACCCGCACCGGCAAGGTGGACCGCCGTGCGCTGCCGGCCGTCGAGATCTCACCCGCTCGCGAATATGTCGCTCCCCGAAGCCGTCTGGAGGCGGCAGTGGCGCAGATCTTCGCCGATGTCCTCGGACTCCAGACGGTCAGCGTGCACGACGGATTCTTCGAACTCGGAGGCAGTTCGCTGTCGGCGACCAAGGTGACCTACCGGGTCGAACAGCACGTCGACCGGCGGGTGCCGCTCGCCCTGCTGTTCGAGAACCCGACGGTCGCGAGTTTCGTCGCCGCACTGCACACCGTCGAGTCCGTCGGGGCGGGACGTGTCCTGACACCGCGGGAACGGCCGCACATGGTCGACCTCACGGGTGTGCAGCGCGGACTGTGGTCACTCAACCAGATCGACCCGTCGTCGTCGGCGTACAACGTCGGATTCACCCTCGAACTCGATGGGCCCCTCGACATCCCGGCCCTCACGGGGGCACTCGGGGACGTGATCGCCCGCCACGAGTCGCTCCGGACGCGGTACCCGCTGCACGAGGGGCGGCCGGTTCAGGTCATCATCCCGGCCGCTGATGCTCTCCGCGGATTCCGGGTCGCCCTCGTCGACACCACCCCCGACCGCGTCGGGGAGGAGATCGCCGCCGTCGTCGAACCGGGCTTCGACCTGACCGGCCCCAACGCGATCCGGGCGGTGATCCTGCGACTGGCGTCCGACCGCCACCTCCTCGTCTTCGTGGTGCACCACATCAACGCCGACGGCGGTTCGTTGCGGCCCTTGGCCCGCGACCTGACCACGGCCTACCGTGCCCGGATCAGTGGGCAGGCGGGACCGTGGACGGCGACCGTGAGCGCACCGCGCGTGCAGTACGCCGACTACGCGATCTGGCATGCCGAGCGGCTGGCGGCCGAGGCACCCGGTGGGCTGACCGAGGAACGGGCTCAACTCGAGTACTGGGAACGACGCCTCGGGACGGTACGGGAACCGGCGGTGATCCCGACGGACCGTCCGCGGCCGGCCGAACCCCGGCACCGCGGAGGTGTCGTCGACCTGAGCATCCCGCCCGAAACCGCAACGGTTCTCAAACATCTCGCGCGTGTGAACAACACGACGCAGTTCGTGGTGATGCACGCGGCGCTCGCGGTCCTCATCGGCCGTCTGTCCGGAAGCGAGGACATCGTGATCGGGACGCCGTTCGCCGGCCGCGACGATCCCGCCCTGGCCGAGATGGTCGGCATGCTCGCGACCACGGTTCCGCTCCGAACGCGTCTGCGCCTCGACGAGCCGTTCGACGAGCTTCTGCGACGCGTACGGACCGAGGACGTCACCGACCTGGCCCATGCCGACGTCGCCTTCGACCAGATCGTCGACCACCTGAACCGCGCCGAGACGGGACCGGTCCGGCGCGGCCGCCACAACCCGTTGTTCTCGGTCATGCTCTCGTACCAGAACCTCGACTTCCCGGAGGTGAGCCTCGACGGTCTGTCCGTCCGGGTCCGGCCCCCGGCGTCGATCGCGGCCAAGGTCGATCTGGAGATCATGGTGTACCCGGACGACCTGGACGGGGTGGATCGGGGTGGTGCACTCGGTGGCCAGATCGCCTACGACACCGACCTCTTCGACCGAGCCGGTGCCGAACGGATCGTCGAGCGCTACCGGAACCTGCTCACCGACATCGCGGCCCGGCCGGGCACCCCGGTCGGCGACCTGTCCATCTGGGCCGACAGGCAGTCGTCGGAGGTAGTCGACGAGGAGCAGGCGCTCCACGAACTCGTGTCCGCAGTCGCCGCGACGGTGCCCGACGCGGTGATCGGCATCCCCGGGGCGCCGTCGGTGACCTTCGCCGACCTCGAGGCCACCTCGGTCGCCATGGCCTTCTCCGTGCCGGACGAGGACCCGGGTGAGGCGCTGACGGTCGCGGTCACCACGCTCCTCGCCGACGCGGACCGCACCATCGACGAGGTGTTCGCGTGCATCCGCACCGCGGCGACGAACGCACTGTGCGTAGGCGCCGATGCGGTGAACGATGAACCCCGACGGAACCGGGCGGACCCCGCGTGACGTCGGACACCTCGGTATCGCGTAGCGTCGGGGCGCGCACGTCCGCGGGGTCCACTCACCAGCCGGCGGTGCTGCGCAGGCTCACCTTCGCCGCGACCCACGCGGCCGACGCCGAGGCGATGGTCGGTGCGTCGGGGCCCGTGACCTTCGGTGAGTTGCACCGGCGGGTGACGGCGGCAGCGACCACCCTGGCCGCTCGCGGTGTGGATCCGGCCCCGGCGGTGCGCGCGACGGTCACGGCGCTGTTGCCCCGAACCGGAAGCACCCCGGCACAATTGGCGGCCACCGCCGGTGAGGTCCTCGCCGACCTCGAACGGCGGATCGACGACGTTCTCGGCACGCGCGACGTGGAGTCCCTCCCGGGTCTCTTCCGGGTGTCGGCACGCCGACGCGCAGACGCAGTGGCGCTCACCGACCTCGACGGCGCGGCGATCACCTACCGCGAGCTCGACGATCGGACGGAACGGCTCGCCCGCGCACTGGCCGCCGCCGGAGCCGGGCCGGAATCGCTGGTGGGCGTGGCGATGCCACGGTCGACCGAGCTCGTCGTCGCACTGCTCGCGGTGCTCAAGACCGGCGCGGCCTACCTACCGCTGGACCGCACCCATCCCATCGCGCGGCTGCGAACCATCGTCGACGACGCCGCGCCGGTACTCGTCCTCGCCGACCCCGAGACCGCCGCCGCCTGGGCGGACATGCCTGCCCGGGTCTCGACGCCCGACGATCTGACGGCGTGGGCCGAACCGGTCCCGGTGGCGTTTCCCGATCGGATCGGCGCACATACGAGTGCCTACGTCATGTACACCTCCGGATCGACCGGTGTGCCGAAAGGTGTTGTGGTCACCCACGACAACGTGATCTCCCTGCTCGTCGCGCTCGGCGCGCTGGTCGAGAGCACGCCCGACGACGTGTGGTCGATGTTCCACTCGTATGCCTTCGACGTGTCGGTGGGCGAGATCTGGGCGGCGCTCCTCGCCGGGGGCCGTCTGGTCGTGCTCGACCATGCCACCACGCGTGCGCCGGACGACGTGGTCGAGGTGTTCGACCGCGAGGGCGTCACGGTCGTCAACTTCACGCCGTCGTCCTTCTACCAGTTCGCCGCGGCGGTCCGGCCGCCGCATGGTTCGGTTCTCCCGCAATCGGTTCGGCGCCTCCACTTCTCGGGTGAGCTCCTCGACTACGAGCATGTGCGGAAGTGGCAGGCCGACCGCGCCGCCGACGGGTCGCCGGCCAGGCCGGGAGCCGACGTCCCCGGGCCCCAGCTCAACAACATGTACGGGCCGACGGAGACGACGGTGTACATGACGCGGCGCGAGCTCACGCGTGGATTCGTCGACGCCGCAACGGCATCGGACATCGGACAACCGCTTCTCGGGTCCCGCGTGCACGTCCTCGACGCACGGCTCGCGCCGCTGCCCGACGGTGTGCCCGGCGAACTGTACGTTTCGGGTGTCCAGGTGACCCGGGGTTTCCTCCGGCGCCACGGCCTGACGGCGACGCGTTACGTCGCCGACCCGTTCGGCCCGCCGGGCAGCCGGATGTACCGAACCGGTGACATCGGCGTCGCCAGGGACGGATCGATCGAGTTCGTCGGCCGGCGCGATGGACAGGTGAAGCTGCGTGGGTTCCGTATCGAACTCGGCGAGGTCGAGTCGGCGATGTCCGCCGTCGACGGCATCGACGCGGCCGGCGCCGACATCCGCATGCGCGGCGATACCGAACATCTCGTCGGCTATCTCGTACCCACCGCCGGGAACGGACCCGGCGAAGCCACCGTCCGGACCCGTCTCGCGGCCGCGTTGCCGGAGTACATGGTGCCGACCCTGTTCGTGTGGCTCGACGCGCTGCCGCTCACGGTCAACGGGAAACTCGACCGCACCCTCCTGCCCGAACCGGACGCCACCGACGACCCGGGAATCGACGAACCGCCCGCCACCCCGACCGAGGAGCGGCTGGCCGCTCTCGTCGCGGAGATCCTCGGCGAGAACGAGATCGGCGTCACCGCCTCGCTGTTCGACCTCGGCGGCAATTCACTCACCGCGACCCGCGTCGCGGCGCGCGCGACCGAGGACCTGGGGACCACGGTGGCCGCGCGCGACCTCTTCGCGACGCCCACGGTGCGCGGCCTCGCCGAGGTGATCGACCAGCGACTCGCCGACGGCGATGAGCCGGGACCCGCGCGGCCGCCGCTGCGTCCGGTGGACCGCACCGGGCCGTTACCGTTGTCACCGGCCCAGCGCCGGATCTGGTTCCTGGAGACGATGAACCCGGGGGGAGCGGCCTACCTGATCCCGGCCGTCCTGCGCCTGCGAGGCCGCTCGGACGCCGACGCGCCGGGCACACCTGTCGATCCAGCGGCCGTGGCCGCGGCGCTCGACGACCTGATCGTCCGTCACGAGACGTTGCGCACACGGTTCGTCGCCGGCGACGGGGTTCCCCGACAGATCATCGACGACCCCGATACCGCGCGGCACGACGCCCGGGCGGATCCACCGATCGACATGCGAGGTACCGGCACACCCGGGGTGACCGCGACGGTCGCCGACATCGTCACGCGCGGTTTCGATCTCGAGAACGAAGCGCCGGTCCGGGCGCGGCTCATCCGGGTCGCCGACGACGAATGGGTGCTGGTGCTGGTCGTCCATCACATCATCGGCGACGGTGGGTCGATGGCGCCGCTCGTGGCGGACTTCGTCCAGGCATACCAGGCCCGGTTGTCCGGTCGTGCCCCGGAGTGGCCGCCACTGACCGTGCAGTACGTCGACTATGCGGTGTGGCATCACGAGATCCTCGGGGACAGCGCCGACCCCGCGTCGCTCGCGGCCCGTCAGCTCGCCTACTGGAAGACACAGCTCGCCGGCGTCCCCGAGCTCACCGATCTGCCGTTGGACCGTCCACGTGCGCCCGTACGCGACGAGAGCGGGGCGGAACTGTCCGCGGTGATCGACGCCGCGACGTGGTCCCGCCTGCTCGAACTCGCCGACCGGCACGACGCGACCATGTTCATGTGTGTCCACGCGCTTCTCGCGGTCACGCTGCTGCGGTCGGGGAGCAGCGCGGATCTGGTGATCGGCACACCGGTGGAAGGTCGCGGCGAGCGTCAGCTCGACAGTCTCGTCGGGATGTTCGTGAACACGCTCGCGCTGCGCACCCCGTTGCGACGTGACGCGGACTTCGCCACGGTTCTCGCGATCTGCCGCGAGACCGACATCGCTGCCCTCGATCACGCCGATCTGCCGTTCGAAACGGTCGTGGAGGAGGTCACGACCGCCCGCAGCACGGCGCACCCGCCGCTGTTCCAGGTCGCGCTCGCCTTTCAGAACACCGAACGGCCGGTCGTCGAACTCCCCGGACTGGTCGTCTCCGAACTCGAGGTACCGGTCACCACCGCCAAGGTGGATCTGCAGGTGACGGTCGTCGACCCACCGGGGCGGCCTCGCGACGAGGACACGCCCGTCGTGATCACCTACGCGACAGCATTGTTCGACGCGGACACCATCGCCGACCTGCTGCATCGCCTGCAATCCATCGCGCGGTCGGTCGTCGACGCACCGGAGACCCCGATCGGTGACCTGCCGACCGGGGAGTCCGACGCCGTCTCGGCACTCGTGAACTCGCCGGCCCTCACGGATTCGGCGGTCGCGCTGCCCGCGCTACTCGACTCCGCGGTGGCCCACCATCCGCACGGTGTCGCCGTCACCGACGGTGAACACTCGCTGACCTACGCCGAACTCGATGCGGCGTCACGATTGCTCGCCGCGGAACTCCGGTCGCGGGGTGCACGACCGGGCACGGTCGTGGCACTGGCCGTGCCCCGTTCGTCGGTCGGCACGGTGGCCTTCTGGGCGATCGCCCGGACCGGGGCGGCGGCCGGACTGATCGACCCGTCTCAGCCGGCCGAACGCATCCGGTACATGACCGGCACACTGGCCACGACGCTCGGCGTGACGTGCGCGGCGGCGGATGCCGTCGGCGGTGCCGGCGCACCGAGCGAGCCGGACGTCGGCACCTCCTGGCTCGTCGTCGAGGATCTTCTCGACCTGACGGACCGCTCGCGATGGGCGCCGGAGTCGGGTGTGTTCGATGATCCGCTGCCGTCCGTCCGGATGGACGACACGGCCTACGTCATCTTCACCTCGGGCTCGACCGGTCGTCCCAAGGGCGTCGCGGTGACGCACCGCGGGCTCGCCGATCTCGTCGCCGACGCCCGGTCGCGTTTCGAGTTGAGCCCGTCGTCGCGGGTGCTGCGTTTCGCCGCACCGGGATTCGACGCCTCGGTGTTCGAGACCCTGGTCGCGGTGGCCGCCGCCTCGACCCTGGTCGTGGTGCCACCGGGCGTCACCGGTGGCCGGGAGCTGGCGGCAGTCATCACCGACGAGGCCGTCTCGCACATGACGATCACACCGAGTGCGTTGGCCACGGTTCCCGTCGAGGCGTTCCCCGATCTCCGCGTGGTGTGCGTGGCCGGCGACTCCTGCTCGCCCGAACTCGTCCGCGCCTGGTCGGACGGACGCATCATGTACAACCTGTACGGTCCGACCGAGGCCACCATCTGGTCGACCGCATCCGGCGCCATGCGTCCCGGCGGGCCCGTCACGATCGGCGGACCGATCGCGGGAGTCGGTGTGCTGGTCCTCGACGCCCGCCTGCATCCGGTGCCACCCGGCGTCGCGGGCGAGCTGTACCTCGTCGGCCAGGCGCTGGCCGCCGGATACCTGAACCACACCGCCCTGACCGCAGAGAGGTTCGTCGCCGCGCCGTTCGGGCGACCGGGCGAGCGGATGTACCGGACCGGTGACCTCGTCCGCCGCCGTCGTCGGGACGACCGCTGGGAGCTCGACTTCCTCGGTCGCAGCGACTTCCAGGTCAAGATCCGCGGATTCCGGATCGAGACGGGCGAGATCGACGCCGTGCTGGAAAGTCATGCAGCGGTCGACTTCTCGACCACCGCCGGTGTCGCCCACCCGACGTCGGGCGAGACCGTGCTGGTGTCGTGGGTTCACCACAGCGAAGGTGCGGTCATCGACGTGTCGGCGCTGGCAGCCCATGCCGCACGGCAGCTGCCCGCGCACATGGTGCCGACCGCGATCGTCCCGCTCGACGAGATCCCCCTCTCCGCCACCGGCAAACTCGACCGGGCCGCGCTGCCGGTACCCGAGTTCTCCCGCGGCGTCCACGTCGAACCGCGCACCGCGACCGAACGCACGGTCGCCGCGGCCTTCGCCGAGGTCCTCGGCATGGACGGCGCCGACGACGCACCGGGCGTGTCCGCACTCGACTCGTTCTTCGACCTCGGCGGCACCTCGCTGTCCGCGACGCGCGTCGTCGCACGGCTCGGCGCCGAACTCGGTGTCGAGATCGGGGTGCGGGTGATCTTCGACGCGCCGACGGTCGAGGCCCTCGCGTCGGCGATCGACACCGTTGCCTGAGCTGGCCGAGCCGCGTTCGACTGCGGAGGTGGCCGAAGCGCTAAGGTCATGATCAACTACCTCGCGGACACCACCGGCGGGTCAGCCGAACCGCCGCTCGCACAGTTGGGTGAGGTAGAGGGGTTGCGTGTGCAACCGGTCGATCCCGGCCCGCCGCCGGCGAAGGTCGACCTGACTCTCGGACTCGCCGAGACGAACACCGTCGACGGGACGGTCATCGCCGGCGAGATCGACTACGCCGCAGGGCTCTTCGATCCGGAGACGGTCGCCGTGTTCCGCGACGTCTTCCATCGCATGGTCGATGCGATCACCGCGGACGTCCCGACCGCCACGGTTCTGGGTGAGATCGATCTGGTCACCGACGACGACCGTCGTCGACTCCGCTCTCCGGATGCACCGGGCGTCGTCGTCGATCCCGCCGGGCGACTCCTGCCGCCGCGGATCCCCGGTGAACTGCGTAGATCCGACGCGACGTCGGACGATTCCTCGACCGGACTGCTCGCACGGTGGCTGGAAGACGGTGGCGGACCGCGGATCGAGGTTCTCGGCCGCCTCGACCGTCAGGCCCGGATCGGTGGGTTGCGGGTCGATCTCGACCAGGTCGAGAGGATGCTCGCCGATCTCGACGGTGTGCGGTCGAGTGGCGTCGTCTCGATACCGTGCGCCGCCGGTGTCGAGATCCACGGTTGGGTGAGCGTCGACGCCGACATCACGGCGGACGATCTTCGTCGATCTGCCGTGGAAAGCATTGCCCCGCATTGTGTTCCGTCGACACTGACGATCGTCGACGAGATCCCGGTCGATGACGACGGACGGCCCGACCATGCGCGGATGTCGACGATGATCGGCACTGCCGCTCGCGATGCGGATGTCCCGGAGCGGCCCGAGGCGCCGGTCGGAGAGTGGGAGGTGCTCGTCGCCGAGTGCATGTCCGGAGTCACCGGCGTCCCGGTCACGACCGCGGTCCAGGGATTCTTCGACGTCGGCGGAACATCACTGTCCGCGGTGCGGCTCGTCGCGGAACTCCGCCGCCGCACCGGCCTTCCGGTCGAGGTCGCCTGGGTGTTCGCCGGGCCGACTCCTCGCGATCTCGGTGCGCGGCTGGCCGCACACCGCGACCCGGAACGCGCCGGTGGCCCCACCGCTGCGGCAAACGGCGGAGTCGTCGTGCCGCTGCGCCGCGAGGGAAAGCGGAGCCCGGTCTTCTGTGTGCATCCCGCAGACGGGTTGGCGTGGTTGTTCGGCGGTCTCGCACCCCACCTCGACGACCGGCCGGTGTACGGACTCCAGGACCCGTACGTGGTGGCCGGCGACCTCCCCGACGCCACCGTGCACGACCTGGCCGTGCGCTACGTCGACGAGATCCGGCGCATCGCCCCCGACGGCCCGTACCATCTCGTGGGTTGGTCGATCGGCGGTCTCATCGCGCAGGAAATGGCCGTCGAACTGCGTTTGCGCGGTGCGGAAGTCGGCGTCCTCGGATTGCTCGACAGCTTCCCGGCCGACGATGCCGAGCCGGCGACCGTCTGGACCGACGACGGGGAGATGTCGCTGGACATCGATGCGCGTGAGCTGGCCGCCGAGCTGCTCGGCGGCTGGCGAGCGGTCATCGACGTGGACGAGCTCGTCGACCCCGCCCATCCGGGGTCCGTCGCGCCGGAGACCATCGCGGCCGCGATCCGGGACAAGGCCATCGGACTCGGCCTGCTCGACGCGGAGTCCTTCGACCGGATGCTGCAGCGTATGACGAGTTCTGCGGAACGCACCATCGCCCACCGGCCGCGACCCTACGACGGCGACGCGATGCTCGTCGTCGCCACCGACGGCGAGGAGGACTCGACCGACGAGGCGCCCAACCGCTGGGCGCACTACCTGAGGGGTGACATCACCCGCATCGACATCGACACCGACCACCTCGGGATCGTCGGCAGCCAGGCGCTGGCGGAGTTCGGTCCGCGGATCGACGCGGCGCTCAACGACGCGGAGTCGCGGCGCCGGTGACGGCCGGCAGGTCGGAGAGCACCTTGGGAAGAGGGTCGCCGTGGACGACCACGAGTCGCTGCGTCGCGCGGGTCAGTGCGACGTACAGATCGCTGAGACCCCGCGGTGACTGCGCGATGATCGCGGCCGGTTCGACGACGATCGTGGTGTCGAACTCGAGACCCTTACAGGTCCGGACCGTGTAGACCTTCGGGGTCTCGACGTCAGTCGCGTCGAATGCGTCCGGGTCCAGCGCGGCGTTCACCGCATCGAGAAGGGCGTCCGGGACGACGACCGCCGTGAGCCCCTGGGGTTCGGCCAGGTCGACGGCACGCAGGACACCGGTCGCGATGCTCTGCGCATCCCCGGCATCGGTCACCGGGATCGCGACCGGCTCGACACCGTTGCTGCGCAACGAGGTCGGCGCGGTCTCACCGTTGCCGATCTCGTCGAGGACACGCGCGGCGTAGGTCATGATCTCGCTGGGCGTCCGGTAGTTCACCGACAGTTCCTTGAACTGCCAGCGCTTGGCGACGTAGGGCTCGAGCACGTCACCCCACGACCGGGTTCCCGCCTCGTCGGAGGTCTGTGCGGTGTCACCGATGATGGTCATCCATCGGTTCGGGATGCGGCGCATCACCATCCGCCACGCCATCGGCGAGAGCTCCTGTGCCTCGTCGACGATCACATGGCCGAAGGTCCAGGTGCGGTCGCCGTAGGCGCGTTCGGCGGTGGTGGCGCGCCGGGTCTCGGTCTGGCGCGACGCCAGCTGTTCGGCGTCGATCAGGTCGTAGGCCATCAGGATCTCGGGATCGAGCTCGTCCTCGAGATCCTGTGGGGCCGAACCGGTCAGGATGTCGAGTGCGTCCTGGGCCTCGGCGAGCCGGCGACGCCAGCGGGCGCGCTCGGCACGTTCGGCGTCGTCGGTGCCGTACCCGATGAGTTCGGCCAACTCGTCGAGCAGCGGCACGTCGGCGGGGGAGAAGTCGTCCCCGGTGGTCGAGTACGTGCGCGGTTCACGCAGCAGGGCCGCCCGGTCCGCGTCGGACCAGCCGGGCGTGGCCTTGCGGATCGCACGCTCGTCGGTGAACAGCTCGCGCAACATGTCCTGCGGAGTCAGGGTGGGCCAGTATTTCAGCAGCGCCGCGCGGATGTCGGGGTCGCCGCTCATGTCGTCGCGGATGTCGGAGATGTCGGCGGGGCTCAGGAGCTGAGAACCGTCGAGCAGACTGGAGCCGATGGTCGAGGCGTGCCGCGCCGCGAGTTCGGCGAGGCCGGCCTTCAGGAAGGCCCTCTGGGACTGGTTGTGTGCACGCCGGGTCGCACGGGCCTTGGCACGCGCCGCCTTGATCAGGGCGGAGTCGATCTCGACCCGATAGCCGTCGAAGTCCACCGGTTCGGGACGGGACGGCAACGACTGCTTCGCGCGCACAGCGCGTTTGAGGACGTCGACCATCCGGAGCCCGCCCTTGACGCCGGCGGTGAACCGCGGGTCCTCGCTCCGTGCCCGCACGCCGGGGAACAGGTCGCCGATCGTCGATAGCAGGACGCCGGATTCGCCGAGCGACGGCAGGACCTGGCCGATGTAGCTGAGGAAGTCGTCGTTCGGTCCGATGATGAGAATGCCACTGCGTGAGAGGATCTCGCGGTGCGTGTACAGCAAGTACGCGGCACGGTGCAGCGCGACGGCCGTCTTGCCGGTGCCCGGACCGCCCTGGATGACCGTCACACCGCGGTGTGTCGACCGGATGATGAGGTCCTGCTCGCGCTGGATGGTCTCGACGATGTCGGTCATCTCGCCGGTGCGCGCCGCGTTCAGGGCGGCGACGAGAGCGGATTCGTTGACGACGTCGCCGTGGCCGAAGTCGTCGAGCAGGGCGTCGCCGGCGGTCAGTGATTCGTCGCTGACCCCGCGGACCCTGCGGCTGCGGGTCCGGATGTGGCGACGGCGGGCGACGTCCTCGGGGGCGGCCGGCGTGGCCAGGTAGAAGGGGCGTGCGAGTGGGGCCCGCCAGTCGAGCAGCAGCGTCGCGTCGGTCGCGGTGTGGTCGTGCGTCCCGTCGTCTCCCAGACCGTCGTCGAGGACACCGATGCGACCGATCCGCCGGATCTCGCCGTCGTCGAGGTCGAGGCGGCCGAAGTACAGGTTGTGTTCGGCGGCATCGAATTTCGCGAGATCCTCGTTGTACATCCGCTCGTAGGACTCACGTTCCGACCGTGCCTGCGGGGTTCCGCCGCGCTCGCTCAGGGTCGACGACAGGCGCCGCTGGGTGGTCTGCCGCATCCGGTCGAGACGGCCGTACACCCGATCGAGGTGCTCCTGTTCCTCGCTGATCCGCGAGTCGGTGTCGGTGTCTGGGGACAAGGCGGTCACGCCACACCTCCGCGCGCGTCGACGGGCCACCCCGGCCGTGCCAGCCCGGCGTCCTTGATCAGCCCGGTGATCCGTGCCGCGTGGTCCGGGGTCGCCAGTCGCGCGCAGACCTGTGGCGTCGAACCCTGAAGGGCGGGATCGTGCAGGTGCTGGTCCAGCCATCCGACGACGCGTGCCTGGCTGCCGAACGGCAGCGGCGTTCCCGTCGCGGGGTCGGCGAGGACTCCGTGACGCGACACGTAGATGTCGAACTCGTCCGGAGTGGCGGGACCGTCGTGGGGCAGCCGAGGGTCACCGAGAATGAGGGGATGGTCGTGCGTGTTCACTGTCCGTCGATCGTAGTTGGGTTCGGTCAGGTCGAGCGCCTCGGTCTGGAGCGGTGACAGCCAGGCCGCCACCGTTTCCCATGTGCCGTGAGCTGTGCGAACAGGTGCCGCAGGGATGTATCCGCGGACTGCGACGTGGGCGGAGTGACCGACTGTGATGTTGGCGACCCGCACACGCCGGAGGTGGAGGAGGGCGGCAGGGTCGAGGTGCCCGAGTTTGCGGCGGAGGACGCTCGGCGCCGCGTTCGAACCGACCGCGACCACCAGACGCGTACCCGGAGGCGGGAGCGACGGGACGTGATCGACCACAACGGACGCGGACACCCAGGGATAGTTCTCTGGAGGGTGTGCCGCGTCCGCGTGGTGATCGGTGGTGGTCAGCGTCGTACTCGCATCCGGCTACCGGGCAGGACGGTCAGCCGCGCGCCTTGCGCCAGCGCTTGCGACCTTCGTCCGCGGTGTGCGAGGCGGTTTCCTCGGCGGCGGCCGCGAGTTGCCGTGCGGACTCGGCGAGTTCGGCCGAACGGGCGCGGGCGAGATCGGCGAACTCGGCCGAGCGGTCCCGGGCGAGTTCGGCGAGTTCGGCCGAGCGGTCCCGGGCGAGTTCGGCGATCTTCGGCGCGTTCTTCTTGGCCTGCTTCTGGGCTTTCTCCGCGCGCTTCTGCGCTTTCTTCGCCAGCTTCGGGCCCCGCTTGCGGGCGGTCTCGGCCAATTCGGACGAACGATCGAGTGCTGCGTCGGCCAAGGTCGACGAGCGCACCAGCGCGGCGTCGGCCAGTACGGGTGCTCGATCGCGAATGCGATCGGCGACGACGGCCGCGGTGTCGGCGGCCCTGTCCGCGATCTCGAGCGAACGCTTCTGAGCAGCTTCAGCGAGTTCGGGGGCGTGCTCGCGGAACTTGGCCGCCGCCTCGGCGGACCATTCCGCGGACCGCTCGGACAGCACGTGGGCACCCTTGCTCAGCAGCTCGCCGGCCTCGGCCGACCGTTCTCCGACGACCTCGGCACCCTCGTGTGTGCGCTCGACGAGCGAATCCCAGGTCGAATGTCCGGCGGTCGCGCCGATCGGGAGCGCCGCGGCGACGGCACCGGCCTTCTGCCGGCCGCGCCACGCGAGCGACGGCTTGCCCTCGGTGTCCACCGCGGCCAGCAGCACGCCGCCGAGCAGGCCGACGTTCTTGATGAATGCGTCGCGCTGGGCTTCCTTGCGGACCGGGTCGGCCTCGTTCCAGAAGTCCGTACCGGCGGCCGTCGTCGGGATCAGCGTGCCGGCCAGGACAACCGAGGCGAGACGCGGGAACTTGCCGGTCGCCAGCAGGATGCCACCGCCGATCTGCGCCGCCGCATTGATCTGGACGAGGGTCTCGGTGTTCTCCGGGACCTTGTCCGCGACCTCCGGCGGCAGGGCGGTGCGTGCCTTGTCGACGAGAGGCGCCGCGGACTGCGCGATCGGTTTCGGGCTCCGGATGGCGTCGACGCCACTGGCGACGAACGCAGACGCGAGGAGCGGGCGGGCGATACGGCGGAGAATCATTCGGTCACAACCTTCTTCGATCGAGTGCGGTTCGAGATCCGTCGGGGTACAGCGCGTTTCTGGCCTGATCAACGCTACCCGCCCTCCGGATCCATGCAGGTGAATCGACTCTTCGTGATCCGTTCGGGAATTTCGGGATCCCGGGGGCACGTTTGGCAGAGCGCTTCGAGAACCAGGTATCCGGAGGGGGCGGGGCTCAAACCCGGCCGTCCCGACTTGACGCCAAACCCACCCTTTTTCGATGAAGCCACCTCCCTGGCCGGGGGTGGAAATATCGAAAAATGGTGGGTTTGCGGGTGAGACCGGGACCGGCCTACCAGCGGCGCTCGCGCCACTCCGGCACCGAGGCGCGTTCGGCGCCCAGGGTGGTGTCCTTCCCGTGTCCCGGGTAGACGACGGTCGAGTCGCCGAAGCGGTCGAACAGCTTGGTGGAGACGTCCTCGATGAGGGTGTCGAAGTCCTCGGGCTTCCAGGTCTTGCCGATGCCGCCGGGGAACAGGCAGTCGCCGGTGAACAGATGGACCGTGTCGCCGTCCGACCCCGTGTCGGTCAGGGCGAGCGCGATCGAGCCCGGGGTGTGGCCGACGAGGTGGATCGCCTCGAAGCGGAGGTCGCCGATCTCGATCACGTCCCCGTCGTCGACGAGACGATCCGGGGTGACCGGGAGTTCGGGGGCGTCGAACCGGCCGGCGGCGGTGGGCACTCCGGTGTGCTGGGCCACTGCGGCCAGTGCCTGCACGTGATCGTGGTGCTGATGGGTCGTGAAGATCAGGGCCGGCTTCCCGCCGATGGCGTCGAGTGTGGCGATGATCGTGTCCGCGTCGTTCGCGGCGTCGATGATCAGCTGGTCGCCGGTGGCCTTCGAGGTCACCACGTAGACGTTGTTGTCCATCGGACCGACGGACAGTTTGACGATGGTGGCCGAGCCGAGGGTGCGGCGCTGCGGGGTCTTCGACCCGGAGAGATCGCCGGTGTAGGAATCGCTGATCGGTGTCGCTGAGGTCATGCGGCAAGGCTATGACACCGCGCGGCCGATGTGTGACGCTCGCGACGGTCGGACCATCCCTGCGCGCGGGTATCGTGGACTATCGGTCCGATGGTGTATGGCGCGGATGGCGAGACCGATCGTCCGGCTCTCGGACCACGAATCCCATCCGGGCCGACGCTTCCGGAACAGTTTTGTCGGTGCCTGTCGTTACGGTGCCCATGCGCCACCCGTGCGCCCCGGTGAGTTTGAGAAGACTCTGACTCGAGAAGAAACGTTAGGACTGCAGTGGTTGATCGTCTGATCGTCCGAGGTGCCCGCGAACACAATCTTCGGGGCATCGATGTCGACCTGCCCAGGGACAGCCTCATCGTGTTCACCGGGCTGTCGGGATCGGGTAAGTCGTCCCTCGCCTTCGACACGATCTTCGCCGAAGGTCAGCGTCGTTACGTCGAGTCCCTCTCGGCCTACGCCCGGCAGTTCCTCGGCCAGATGGACAAGCCCGACGTCGACTTCATCGAGGGACTGTCGCCTGCGGTCTCGATCGATCAGAAGTCGACCAACCGCAACCCCCGTTCGACGGTCGGCACCATCACCGAGGTCTACGACTACCTCCGGCTGCTCTATGCCCGCGCGGGTAAGGCGCACTGTCCGATCTGTGGCGAGGCGATCGCCAAGCAGACCCCCCAGCAGATCGTCGACCAGGTGCTCGCCATGGACGAAGGCACCCGCTTCCAGGTCCTCGCACCGGTGGTCCGCACCCGTAAGGGCGAGTTCGTCGACCTCTTCGCCGAACTCCAGACGCAGGGCTTCTCCCGCGCCCGTATCGACGGCGTCGTGCACCAGCTCACCGATCCGCCGAAACTGAAGAAGCAGGAGAAGCACGACATCGAGGTCGTCGTCGACCGCCTCGTCGTGAAGGCAAGCGCCAAGCAGCGTCTCACCGATTCGGTGGAGACCGGTCTGCGTCTCGCGGACGGCATCATCGTGCTCGACTTCGTCGATCTCGAGGAAGACGACCCGAATCGCGAGCGCCGGTTCTCCGAGAAGATGGCGTGCCCCAACGCCCACCCGATCGCCATCGACGACCTCGAGCCGCGGTCGTTCTCGTTCAACTCGCCTTACGGTGCGTGCCCGGAGTGTGACGGCCTCGGCATCCGCAAGGAGGTCGACGAGGAGCTCGTCGTGCCCGACCCCGAGTTGACCCTGTCCGAGGGTGCGGTCGCACCGTGGTCGACGGGCCACAACGCCGACTACTTCCTGCGCCTGATGTCGGGTCTCGCCGACCAGATGGGCTTCGACGTCGACACACCGTGGAAGAAGCTGCCGGTGAAGGCGCGTCGCGCGCTGCTCAACGGCAGCGACCACCAGGTGCACGTGAAGTTCCGCAACCGCTACGGACGCACCCGCTCGTATTACACCGAGTTCGAAGGTGTCATGTCGTTCCTCGCCCGGCGGATGGACCAGACCGAGTCCGAGCAGATGAAGGAACGCTACGAGGGGTACATGCGCGACGTGCCGTGCCCCGCCTGCCAGGGTGCGCGTCTGCGTCCCGAGATCCTCGCCGTCACCCTGAACCACCCCGAGTACGGCCCGAAGTCGATCGCCGAGGTCTGTGCGCTGTCGGTCGCCGAATGCGCCGACTTCCTCGACAACCTCCATCTCGACGAGCGTCAGGCCGCGATCGCCAGCCGCGTTCTCAAGGAAGTACAGGCCCGCATCCGCTTCCTGCTCGACGTCGGCCTGGAATATCTGTCGCTGTCGCGTGCGGCCGGGTCGCTGTCCGGCGGCGAGGCACAGCGCATCCGTCTCGCGACGCAGATCGGGTCCGGTCTCGCCGGCGTCCTGTACGTCCTCGACGAGCCGTCGATCGGTCTCCACCAGCGTGACAACCGCCGGCTGATCGAGACCCTCACCCGCCTCCGCGACCTCGGCAACACGCTGATCGTCGTCGAACACGACGAGGACACCATCCGCGCGGCCGACTGGATCGTCGACATCGGCCCGCGCGCCGGTGAACACGGCGGACACGTCGTGCACAGCGGCAGCTACAAGGATCTGCTGAAGAACCGCAAATCGCTGACCGGTGCATATCTGTCGGGCCGGGATTCGTTGCCGATCCCGGAGATCCGCCGGCCGATCGACCGCAAGCGTCAGCTGACCGTCGTCGGCGCCCGTGAGCACAACCTGCGCGGGATCGAGGTGTCGTTCCCGCTCGGGGTGATGACGGCGGTGACCGGGGTGTCCGGCTCGGGTAAGTCGACCCTCGTCAACGACATCCTCGCGACCGTGCTCGCCAACAAGCTCAACGGCGCACGACAAGTCCCCGGGCGCCACACGCGGATCAAGGGACTCGACAACCTCGACAAGCTCGTGCAGGTCGACCAGTCGCCGATCGGTCGCACCCCGCGCTCCAACCCGGCGACCTACACCGGCGTCTTCGACAAGATCCGCACGCTCTTCGCGGCGACCACCGAGGCCAAGGTGCGCGGCTACCAGCCGGGCCGGTTCTCGTTCAACGTCAAGGGCGGTCGCTGTGAGGCCTGTACCGGCGAGGGCACGATCAAGATCGAGATGAACTTCCTGCCGGACGTGTACGTGCCGTGCGAGGTGTGTCACGGCGCTCGCTACAACCGGGAGACCCTCGAGGTCCACTACAAGGGCAAGACCATCGCCGAGGTCCTCGACATGCCGATCGAGGAGGCCGCCGACTTCTTCGAGCCGGTCACCTCGATCCACCGCTACCTCAAGACCCTCAACGACGTCGGTCTCGGATATGTCCGTCTCGGACAGCCTGCGCCGATGCTGTCGGGTGGTGAGGCGCAGCGCGTGAAGCTGGCCGCCGAGCTGCAGAAGCGGTCGATGGGCCGCACGGTCTACATCCTCGACGAGCCGACCACCGGCCTGCACTTCGAGGACATCAAGAAGCTCCTCGCGGTGATCAACGGGCTGGTCGACAAGGGCAACACGGTGATCACCATCGAGCACAACCTCGATGTCATCAAGACCGCGGACTGGGTCATCGACATGGGTCCCGAGGGTGGCAGCGGGGGTGGCATGCTCGTCGCCGAGGGCACCCCCGAGGACATCGCGGTCGCCCCGGGAAGCCACACCGGCAAGTTCCTCGCCGAGATACTCAAGGTCGACGAGACGGTCGCGTCGGCGGGCTGACACCCCAGAAAAATCGCCACTTCCGTTGCAGCAGCCCTACTTACAGTCAGCGCTTCTGGAACGGAAGTGGCGATTGTGCTCTGTCTGGGGGAGCGGGGCTCACTTGCCCATCGACTTACGGATCTCCTCGAGGCGCTTCTTGGCGGCCTCGTCGCGCTTGCGCATCATCTCGTCGACGCTCTGCCCCTCGGCACTCGCCTCGGCGAGTTCCTGGGAACCGATCGCGGTGGTGATGCGGTTCTCGATCTTGTCGCGGACGAAGTCGAAGGTCGGGACACCGCTGTCGGTGTAGTCGGGGTCGGGGAGAGTCCCCGGCACCGGGCCCGTGTGCACGACCTCGGCGTCGACGATGTCGTCCGTCTCGGCCGGCTTGTCCTGATCCGTCATGTGACCAGGGTACGGCGTGTGGGCTTCGACGCGGTGCCTCGCTGCGCTCGGTACCGGCTCAGCAGGCGGGGCTCGGTGTCGTCTGCGCTCGGTACCGGCTCAGCCGGCGGGGCTCGGTGTCGTCTGCGCTCGGTACCGGCTCAGCCGGCGGGGGCTACTTCTTCGGAACCCGAACCGGGCCGGTGTACTTCTCGCCGGGGCCCTCGCCGGGCTCGTCGGGGTAGGCGCTCGCCTCCCGGAAGGCGAGCTGGAGGCCTTTCAGGCCGTCCCGGATCGGTGCGGCGTGGATGCCGAGGTCGGCCTTCGACGCGTCGACGAGGCCGGCCAGTGCGGTGATGAGCGTGCGTGCCTCGGGCAGGTCGATCCGGTCCTCGGGGGTGCCCTCGGCCAGGCCGAGCTTCTCGGCGGCGGCACTCATGAGCATCACGATGGAACGGGTGATGACCTCGATCGCCGGAATATCTCCCAGGTCACGGATGTTGTCGAATTCGGTGTGTGCCGCATCATCCGTGTCGGCGCCACTGCCCGTCGCACCCTCCTGGGGTATCGGTGCTGGTGACGAATTGGGGTTCTCGGCCATGGCTGTTAGACTCCCATAGCACGACCGCCCTGGTATGCGCCGGGGTCGTAAGTGGAGTTCCGCTCCCACCGTTCGACGCACTGCTCGCCTCGCGAGATCACCGCAGTTGCACGGTCCGGTTCACGCCGATCGTCGCAGATCGCATCCTCGTCGATGCGACCGCAGATCGGCAATGCTGTGCCCCTGAGGTGCAGCGCGAAGAATCGGTCGGTATCGGAGCCCCGCGGACAACAGTCCCGGGGCTCGTTTGCTGAGGTTTGCGCTGGTTCTCCTGCACACGACCCTCGCCACGACGCGACGGTTACCACTGCAGGATTGAACAAGGAGGCCCCATCAGCACTGAGACCCGCATCAACGAGCGCATCCGCGTCCCTGAGGTCCGACTCGTCGGACCCAACTCGGAGCAGGTGGGCATCGTGCGTGTTGAAGATGCGCTTCGCTTGGCCTACGAGGCCGACCTCGACCTGGTCGAGGTGGCTCCGGACGCCCGTCCGCCGGTCTGCAAGATCATGGACTACGGCAAGTTCAAGTACGAAGCGGCCCAGAAGCAGCGCGAATCGCGTCGCAATCAGCAGATGACCGTCATCAAGGAGCAGAAGCTCCGCCCCAAGATCGACGACCACGACTACGAGACCAAGAAGGGTCACGTCGTCCGGTTCCTCGAGGCGGGGTCAAAGGTGAAGGTGACCATCATGTTCCGCGGCCGCGAGCAGTCCCGTCCTGAGCTCGGCTACCGCCTGTTGCAGCGCCTGGGTAACGATGTCGCCGATTACGGCTTCGTCGAGACCTCGGCCAAGCAGGACGGTCGCAACATGACGATGGTTCTCGCCCCGCACAAGGGCGCGAAGACCCGCCAGAAGGCGCAAGAGAGCCGCGAACGTTCCGGCGGCCCGAAGAACGCGCCGGACGAGAGCTGAGCCGATCGGCCGGACGCGGGTGCATGCCCCGTCCCGGCCGAGATCACGAGAAGTGAACCCGGATTCCAGCCGGACCTGATCAGGTTCGGCTGCCCGAGTTCGCCCGACAGAAGGAAAGACATGCCAAAGAGCAAGACCCACAAGGGCACCGCGAAGCGGTTCAAGGTGACCGGCAGCGGCAAGATCGTCCGCCAGAAGGCCAACCGCCGCCACCTGCTGGAGCACAAGCCCTCCAAGCGGACCCGTCGTCTCGACGGCACCACCGTCGTCAGCGAGAACGACGCCCCCCGCATCAAGCGCCTGCTGAACATCTGACGCGCGCGAACCCGGACATCTGACAAGCAAAAGGATCTAACACATGGCACGCGTGAAAAGGGCAGTGAACGCCCAGAAGAAGCGTCGGTCCACCCTCGAGGCCTCGAAGGGCTACCGCGGACAGCGGTCGCGCCTCTACCGCAAGGCCAAGGAGCAGCAGCTCCACTCGATGACCTACGCCTACCGGGACCGTCGCGCCCGCAAGGGTGAGTTCCGGAAGCTGTGGATCGCGCGTATCAACGCTGCGGCCCGCGCCAACGACATCACCTACAACCGCTTCATTCAGGGCCTCAAGGCCGCTGGTGTCGAGGTTGACCGCAAGGTGCTCGCCGACATCGCGGTGACCGATCCCGAGGCCTTCACCGGCCTGGTCGAGGTCGCTCGCAAGGCCCTGCCGGCTGACGTCAACGCCCCGGCTGCCTGATTGCGCCACACCACACACGACCCGCGAGTCGCACGACGGATGATCCGATGACGGAGATCCTGTCCGAGCGATCCTCGCGGGTCGTGTCGTATGCCAAGCTCCATCGCGCCGCCGAGCGGCGCGACCAGGGGCGTTTCCTCGCCGAGGGGGCCAACTCGGTCGGCTCGGCCCTCGCTGTCGACCGAGCCGAGGTCGTGCTGGTCGCCGACGAGGAGCGTCTTCGGCACCGTGAGCTCACCGACGCCGCGGCGGCCGCCGGCGTCCCGGTCCTCGTGATCTCCGAGCGGGCGGCGTCGAAGCTCGCGGAGACATCGACCCCGCCCGGGATCTTCGCGGTCTGTCCGCTCCTCGACGTGCCGCTCGAGAGCGTCCTCGCCGACGAGCCGAGGATGCTCGCGATCGCCGTCGAATCGCGAGAGCCCGGCAACGCCGGCACCCTGATCCGATGTGCCGACGCGATGGGCGCCGACGCGGTCGTGCTGCTCGGTGACGCCGTCGACCCCCACAACGGCAAATGTGTCCGTGCGAGCGCAGGGTCGGTGTTCACCGTGCCGGTGGTTCGTCACCGTGCCCTGACCGAGGGACTCGACGCCATCGCAGGGGCCGGTGTCACGCTGCTCGCCACCGCCGCCGACGGCGAGGTGAACCTCGATCACGCCGCCGAGGTGCTGTCCGGCCGGGTCGGCTGGCTGTTCGGCAACGAGGCCCATGGCTTGCCCGCCGACATCCAGGCCGCTGCCGACCACCGGGTGTCGATTCCGATCCGCGGTCGCGCCGAGAGCCTGAATGTGGCCGCCGCGGCGGCGATCTGCCTGTACGAGAGTGCGCGCATCCACAGTGCGGTGGGTCGCGGCTGACAGCTGTCCCAGGCGGCCGGTAGGGTCGGCGATCGTGTCAGAAACTGTGCCACCCGCGTCCGTGCCCCCGTCCGAGTCCGCTCCCGCAGCCCCAGCCCAGTCGGCTGCCGCGCAGTCGGATGCCGTCACCCCGCAGACGGTGCCTGCCCCCGACCCCGCGGTCGTGAACGCGCGCATCGCGTCGGCAATCGCCACCGAACTCGGCGTCGGCGTCGGACAGGTCCGGGCCGCGATCGAACTGCTCGACGGCGGATCGACGGTCCCGTTCGTCGCGCGGTACCGCAAAGAGGTCACCGGCGGGCTCGACGACACTCAGCTGCGCACGCTCGACGAGCGTCTCGGATACCTGCGCGACCTCGAGGCCCGGCGGCAGGCGGTTCGTGAGTCGATTGCCGCCCAGGGCAAGCTCGACGCCGAACTCGACGCACGGATCCTGGCCGCCGACACCAAGGCACGCCTCGAGGACATCTACCTGCCCTACAAGCCCAAGCGGCGCACCAAGGCCCAGATCGCGCGCGAGGCCGGGCATGAACCGGTGGCCGACGCGCTGCTGTCGGACCCGATGACCGACCCGTCGACGTTCACCGCCGAGCAGCTCGACGGCGCTCGCGCGATCGCCGTCGAACGTTTCGCCGAGGACGCCGACCTCGTGGGTGAACTGCGTGAACTGATGTGGCAGACCGGCGTGCTGCGGACCACCGTTCGCGAGGGCAAGGAATCGGCCGGCGCCAAATTCGCCGACTACTTCGAGTTCTCCGAGCCCTTCACGTCGATCCCGTCGCACCGCGTGCTCGCTGTCCTGCGCGGCGAGCGTGAGGAGATCCTGTCGGTCACCCTCGACGCCGACCCGGAGGCCGCGGATCGCCCGGCCGGCCCGGGTCCCTACGAGCAGCGCATCGCCGCGCGTTTCGGGATCTCCGATCAGGGCCGTCCGGCCGACCGCTGGCTCGCCGACACCGTCCGCTGGGCGTGGCGCACCAAGCTGTTCGTCGGACTGTCACTCGACGTGCGGATGCGTCTGCGTCAGGCGGCCGAAGCCGACGCGGTGGCCGTCTTCGCCACCAACCTCAAGGACCTGCTGCTGGCCGCGCCCGCGGGCGCCCGCACCACCATGGGCCTCGATCCCGGCCTGCGCACCGGTGTGAAGGTCGCCGTGGTCAACGACACCGGCAAGGTCGTCGACACCGCCACCATCTACCCGCACGAGCCGCGTCGCGACAAGGCCGGCGCCCTCGCTGTGCTGGGTGCGCTCGTCCAGAAGCACGGCGTCGAGCTGATCGCGATCGGCAACGGCACCGCGTCCCGCGAGACCGACGCGCTCGCCGGTGAACTGATCGCGGCCATCAAGGACTCCGGCAAGAAGCCGCCGACCAGCGTCGTGGTCTCGGAGGCCGGCGCGTCGGTGTACTCGGCGTCGGCGTATGCCTCGAAGGAACTGCCCGACCTCGACGTGTCGATCCGCGGTGCGGTCTCGATCGCGCGCCGCCTGCAGGACCCGCTCGCCGAGCTGGTGAAGATCGATCCCAAGTCGATCGGCGTCGGCCAGTATCAGCACGACGTCTCCGAGACGCTGCTGGCCCGGTCGCTCGGCGCCGTGGTCGAGGATGCGGTGAACGCGGTGGGTGTGGACGTGAACACGGCATCGGTACCGCTGCTGTCCCGTGTTTCCGGTATCACCGCCGGGCTCGCGGAATCGATTGTCGCGCATCGTGACTCGAACGGCGCGTTCCGCAGCCGCAAGCAGATCACCGATGTGCCGCGACTCGGACCCAAAGCCTTCGAGCAGTGTGCCGGCTTCCTCCGGATCACCGACGGCGACAACCCCCTCGACGCATCGAGCGTCCACCCCGAGGCCTACCCGGTCGTCACCCGGATTCTCAACACCGTCGGCACCGACGTCCGCTCGCTGATCGGCGACACCGCCACCCTCACCAAGCTGCGTCCCGACGACTTCGTCGACGAGACGTTCGGCCGTCCGACCGTCATCGACATCATCGCCGAGCTCGACAAGCCGGGTCGTGACCCGCGCCCCGAGTTCAAGACCGCGACCTTCGCCGCCGGCATCGAGAAGGTCTCCGACCTCACGCCCGGCATGGTGCTGGAGGGTCAGGTCACCAACGTGGCGGCCTTCGGTGCCTTCGTCGACGTGGGCGTCCACCAGGACGGTCTGGTTCACGTGTCCGCGATGGCGCACCGCTTCGTCTCCGATCCGCACGAGATCGTGAAGTCCGGCGACATCGTGAAGGTGAAGGTCATGGACGTCGACGTCGAACGCAAGCGGATCGGACTGTCGCTGCGTCTCGACGACGAGCCCGGCACCGGAAACTCGGGCAAGGGTGGCACCCGCGCGCCGCGCCCTGACAACCAGCAGGGCAACCGTGGCGGTGGGCAGGGACGTCGCAACGATCAGCGTGGCGGTCAGGGTGCTCAGGGTGGTCGCGGCAACCAGGGCAACCGCGCCGGCGGCAACCGCAACGACCGTCGCCCCGCACCGAGCGGTGCGATGGCCGACGCCCTCAAGCGCGCCGGCTTCGGCAAGTAGCTCCCGACATCGCTTCGGTCCCGGCACGCTTCAGTGCCGGGACCGTGGCCTTTCAGCCGGCCTCGGCGCCCACGACGCCGTCCAGGAAGTCGATCAGGCCGCTGCTCAGAACGTCGTTGTCGTCGCCGCTGACCATGTGGCCCGCGCCGGTGACGTCGATGTAGCGGGCACCGGGGATCAGTCGGAGTAGCTCGCGCACGCCGTCGTCGCTCACGACATCGGACTGTTTGCCCCGGATGAGCAGGGTCGGGACCCGTACCGCCCGGGCGGCCTCGCGCGCACGTTCCTCCCGCTCGGCGGCTGTGTGCTCCATGTTGTCGTGCGATGCGAGCATCCGCGGATCCCAGTGCCAGTACCAGCGTCCGTCGCGTTCCCGGAGATTCTTGCGCAGGCCCTCGATCCGGGGCGGGCGGCTCCGGTGCGGGTTGTAGGCGACGACGGCGTCGAGGGCGTCCTCGAGACTGTCGAAGCCGTCGAGTCCGTCGCGCATGAAGCCGGTGATCTTGGCGATTCCCGCGGGTTCGGCGGTCGGGGTGATGTCGACGAGGACGAGCGCCCGTGCGATCGACGGGTCGGCACCCGCGGCGTGCAGCGAGGCCAAACCGCCCATCGACGCGCCGACCAGCACCGGTGTCTCACCCAGGTCGTCGACGATCTGCCGCAGGTCACGGGCGTGCGCGTCGTGGCTGTAGTCGCCGTCGTCGGCCCAGTCGCTGTCTCCGTGGCCGCGGGCGTCGATCGTCAGCGCCCGCCAGCCGTGCTCGGCGAGGCGGGCGCCGGTGCGCTGCCAGGAGTGCCGGGTCTGTCCACCGCCGTGCAGCAACAGGGCGGTGCCGGTCGGCGTGCCGGAGGGCTCCCAGACATCGGCGGCGAGTCGGATGCCGTCGCCTCGGAGCTGGGTGATAGTTGATTGCTTCACCTTTCTGTCTCTACCGTGGTGGCGGCCGATGGTAAAGCTTTTCGGCGGCACGTGATGCGTGCCACAGGCGCCCGGAGGTTGCGGGGATCACCGACCCCGGCTGAGTAGTTCTGCTCAGGTCGAGGGCCACGTACCCGGCGAGACTCGATGAATGCTCACGACCTCCCGCCGCCGGACAACCGGCGGACCGACCAGTCTGCCGACCCCACACGAACTCGCGGCACTCACCGGGGACCGGGATCGGGTCGTCGACCTCATCCGCATCTGCTCGCTGCTGGTGGTCGTCGCCGGCCACTCGATCATGCTCACCGTCGACACATCCGACGGCGCGATCCGTCTCGGCAACACACTCGGCGACGTGCCGATCCTGCAGCCGGCCACCTGGCTGCTCCAGGTGCTGCCGTTGTTCTTCTTCGCGGGTGCCGCCGCGTCGACGCACGGGTGGATGTCGCGTGCTTCCCACGACCACCCCACTGCCGGGCACTGGCTGTTCACCCGCGTGCAGCGACTGCTGCGTCCACTCGTCTGGTACCTCGGCGCCGTGCTGCTCCTGCTGGCCGGACTGACGACCGCCGGCCTCGACGCCGCGGCCGACGTCGTCGCGCGACTCGGCGTGCAGCTGCTCTGGTTCCTCGGTGCGTATCTCCTCGTGCTGGCCGTGGTCCCGCTGCTGCAGCGGATCCGCACACCCTTCCACGTGATGATCGCGCTCGGAACATGCTGGGGGAGTGCAGCGGTCATCGACGTGATCCGTTTCGCCGACGGCCCGTCGTGGCTCGGCTATCTGAACTTCCTCACGGTGTGGACGATCCCGGCCGTGCTCGGCGTCGCCTACGCCAAGCGCATCCTTCGTCCGGTGACTGCCGCGGCGGTGGCGACAGGTGTGCTGATCCTCGACGTCGGGCTCGTGTACCGGGGTCCGTATGAGGTCTCGCTCGTCACGGTGCCGGGGCAGCAACTGTCGAACATGAGCCCGCCCAGCCTGCTCCTCGCCGGTCACGCGATCGTGCTGTGTGCGGGCGCGATCGCCGTGCGAAGGATGCTGGCGAAGATCGCCGACCGTCCGCGGGTCTGGTGGTGGGTCGTCCTCGGCAACCGGGGTGCGATGACGCTGTACCTCTGGCATCTGCCGGTGCTCGCCGCGATCATCGTGTCCGGCGCGGTGACGGGCGCAGACCGTGCCGATGTGCACTCCGCGTCGTTCCCGATCATCGTCGGTGCCCAGACGATGCTGCTCCTCGCGCTCATGGTGCCCGTCGTCGCGGTGCTGTCGCCTCTGGAGAACCGGCCGCTCCGGTGGTGGGACGATCCGGTCGCCGGGCGATCCGGACGCGCGCGTGACCTGGCCCTGCTGGCGGTGCTCGTGTGCCTCGGCATCGCTGTTCTGATGGTGTCGCGGTACGGCCTGCTCGGCGACGGCATCGGGTGGCTGATCGCCGGGATCGGATGTGCGACGACCGCTCGTGTCCTCGCTCTTCGGCCGTCCAGTCCGCGCGGAGCGGACACGGTTCCCGGAGACCACGCCTCCCTGCAGGTCAGCGCGTCGCGGCGGTCGACTACCCTCGATGAGAGTCATCGCCGCCGTCGACGGTCGCCTCGAGCCGGTTTCCGCGCCCGACCGGCCCTCCGCGTCACGACGACACCGTCCATCCACCGACCCATGCATGAGGAGCTCGCCGACCGTGGCCACTTCCGCCGACGAAACGGTATTCCCCGGACCCGACGACCTCGAGGCGGCCGCGGCGTCGGCCGTCGAGGCCTTCGATGCGGCGGCCGACCTCGAGCAGTTGTCCGCGGCGAAATCCGCGCACCTCGGTGATCGCTCGCCGATCGCCCTGGCCCGACGCGCACTCGGCAGCCTGCCGAAGGACCAGCGCTCCGAAGCGGGCAAGCTCGTCAACCAGGTCCGTGGCCGGGTCACCGCGTCGCTCGAGTTGCGCACCGCGGTCCTCGAGGCCGAGCGCGATGCGGCGGTCCTCGTCGCCGAGTCGGTCGACGTGACCCTGCCCAGCGGTCGACGCCCGGTCGGTGCGCGCCATCCCATCACCGTGATCGCCGAGCAGGTCGCCGACGTCTTCGTCGGCATGGGCTGGGAGATCGCCGAGGGGCCCGAGGTCGAGACCGAACACCACAACTTCGACGCCCTCAACTTCCTGCCGGATCACCCGGCGCGGTCGATGCAGGACACCTTCTACATCGCACCCGAGGGTTCGCGTCAGGTGCTGCGCACCCACACCTCACCGGTTCAGGTGCGCTCGATGCTCAACCGCGACCTGCCGATCTACGTGGCCTGCCCGGGGCGTACGTTCCGCACCGACGAACTCGACGCCACCCACACCCCGGTCTTCCACCAGATCGAGGGTCTCGCCATCGACAAGGGCCTCACCCTGGCGAACCTGCGCGGCACCCTCGAGACCTTCGCCCGGGCGCTGTTCGGGCCGGAGACCACCACCCGGATGCGCGTGTCCTACTTCCCGTTCACCGAACCGTCGGCCGAGGTCGACGTGTGGTTCCCCGCCAAGAAGGGCGGGCCCGGCTGGGTGGAGTGGGGCGGCTGCGGCATGGTGAACCCGAACGTACTGCGCGCCAGCGGGATCGACCCGGACGTCTACTCCGGTTTCGCATTCGGCATGGGGCTGGAGCGCACTCTGCAGTTCCGCAACGACATCTCCGACATGCGCGACATGGTCGAGGGCGACATCCGGTTCACCCTCCCGTTCGGTCCGGCCGCCTGAGCGGCGCGACCCCTCCAGACTCCTCACGACGCGACGAAAGTAGTTGATACACAGTGCGTGCACCACAGTCCTGGTACACCGAGGTCCTGCGCGCGGGCGACCCGACGTGGTCGGCCACCACGGAGGAGATCGACGCGGGTTTCGTCCGCGTGGGTTTCGAGATCGAGGACATCGAGAAGTTCCCGGAGATCACCGGTCCGCTGGTGATCGGTCGCGTGGAGACGATCGAGGAGCTCACCGAGTTCAAGAAGCCGATCCGGTTCTGCACCGTCGAGGTGGGCGAGGCGGAGCCGCGCGGCATCGTCTGCGGTGCCCGGAACTTCGCCGTGGGTGACCTGATCGTGGCCGCACTGCCCGGCGCCGTGCTGCCCGGTCCGTTCGAGATCGCTTCCCGCAAAACCTACGGTCGCGTCTCCGACGGCATGATCTGCTCGGTCTCGGAGCTCGGCATCGGCAACGACCACAGCGGCATCCTGGTACTCGCCCCCGGCACGGCCGAGCCCGGCGCCGACGCACGCGAGGTTCTCGGACTCGACGACGCCGCGATCGACGTGAACGTCACCCCTGACCGCGGTTACGCCTTCTCGATCCGCGGTCTCGGCCGCGAGTTGGCGAGCAGCTTCGAGGTGCCCTTCGTCGACCCGGGCGTCACCGAGGCGGACGTCACCGCCGAGGGCACCCCGTGGCCCGTCGCCATCGAGGACGGCTCCGGCGCCACCCGCTACACCGCGCGCGCGATCAGCGGCGTCGACCCGTCGGCCATCTCGCCGTGGTGGATGCAGAAGCGACTCATGGTCGCCGGCATCCGGCCGATCTCGGCGATCGTCGACGTCACCAATTACGTCATGATCGAACTGGGTCAGCCGCTGCACGCCTTCGACGCCGATCGCATCACCGGCACCGTCACCGTCCGTTCGGCGAAGCCAGGTGAGAAGCTGCGAACCCTCGACGAAGTCGACCGTGTGCTCGACCCCGAGGACGTCGTCATCGCCGACGAGACCGGTCCCATCGCCCTCGCCGGCGTCATGGGTGGCGGCGCCACCGAGGTGGGCGAGGAGACCACGACCGTCCTGCTCGAGTCGGCCACCTTCGATCCCGTCCGCGTCTTCCGCACCGGTAAGCGCCACAAGCTGACCTCCGAGGCCAGCAAGCGCTTCGAGCGCATCGTCGACCCGGAGATCACCGCGGTCGCCTCCGACCGCGCCGCCGAGCTGATCGTGGAGATCGCCGGCGGCACGATCTCCTCGCCGCTGTCCGAGGCGCGGGTCGTGACACCGCTCCCGTCGGCGATCGGCATCGCCGCCGACGAGCCCGACCGCGTCGCGGGCATCAGCTATCCGGCGGGCACCACCGCCGCGCGCCTCACCGAGGTGGGGTGTGTGGTCACCGGCACCGATACGCTCGACGTCGTCCCGCCGTCGTGGCGTCCCGACCTCAGGCAGCGCGCCGACCTCGTCGAGGAGGTGCTGCGCCTCGAAGGCCTCGAGGACATCCCCGCCGTCGTGCCGCGAGCACCCGGCGGCACCGGCCTCACGCCGAAGCAGCGTCGGCGCCGCAGCGTCGGGCGCACACTCGCGCTCGACGGATATGTCGAAGTCCTCCCGTACCCGTTCATGCCGGCCGGGGTCTTCGACCTCTGGGATCTGCCCGCCGACGACGAACGTCGCCGCACCGTGAAGGTGGTCAACCCCCTCGAGTCGGATCGGCCCGAACTCAACACGACGCTGCTGCCGGGTCTGCTCGAGATGGCCGCGCGCAACATCTCCCGCGGCCAGCGCGACCTGTCGCTGTTCACCATCGGCCAGGTCGTCATCGCCGGCGACCATGTCGCGCCGGTTCCCGCACTCGACGTGACCCGTCGCCCGACGGACGAGGACATCGCGGCGCTCGACGCCTCGCTGCCGCATCAGCCGCTGCATGTCGGCGTCGTCCTGACCGGTCTTCGCGATCCGGCAGGTCCCTGGGGTCCGGGCCGTGCCGCCGACTACCTCGACGCCTTCGAAGCGGCTCGCACGATCGCTCGCGCCGCGGGCGTGGAGGTCGAACTCTCCGCTGCCGATCACCGGCCGTGGCATCCGGGTCGGTGCGCTCGCCTGACCGTCGACGGACGCACGGTCGGGTACGCCGGTGAGCTCCATCCGGCGGTTCTCGAACGCGCCCACCTGCCCAAGCGCGCGTGCGCGGTGGAGATCGACATCGACGCGCTCCCGCTCGGCGAGGTGCTGCCCGCTCCCGCGGTGTCGGTGTTCCCCGCCGTCCTGCAGGACGTGAACGTGGTGGTCGCGGCCGACGTACCCGCTGCCGAGGTCCGGTCGGCGCTGCGCGACGGCGCGGGTGAGCTGCTCGAGGACATCGCACTGTTCGACGTCTTCACCGGTGAGCAGGTCGGCGAGGGGAACAAGTCGCTGACGTTCTCGCTGCGCTTCCGTGCGAGTGATCGCACGCTCACCGAGGACGAGGCCAACGCCGCGAAGCTCGCCGCGGTGGACGCCGCTGCCGACCGGGTGGGCGCCCGACTCCGCTGACCGAAGGGCACTTCGACGGCCACCCACCCGGCGATGAATTGATTTGCAGGCTGCTGCATAATGATTGCATGGCTTCGACAAGCTCAACCAGCAAGGTGAAGGTCGCGGTGGCCGGCGCGAGCGGCTACGCGGGCGGTGAGATCCTCCGACTCCTGTGCGGGCATCCCCGTCTGCGATCCGGCGAGCTCGAGATCGGCGCGCTGACGGCCGGCGGCAACGCCGGCACGACGCTCGGATCTCATCATCCGCACCTGTTGCCGCTGGCAGAGCGGGTTCTCGAGGAGACCACCCCGGAGATCCTGGGCGGTCACGACGTCGTCTTCCTGGGCCTGCCGCACGGCGCGTCGGCCGTCATCGCCGACGCACTGCCGCCGACGACCCTGATCATCGACTGCGGTGCCGACTTCCGGCTGCGCGACGCCGGCGACTGGACCGCCTACTACGGCGGCGATCATGCAGGAACCTGGCCGTATGGACTGCCCGAGCTGCCCGGGAATCGCGACGTCCTCAAGGACGCCGGCCGGATCGCCGTCCCGGGGTGCTACCCGACGGTGTCGATCCTGTCGCTGCTCCCGGCGATCGCCGCGGGATTGGCCGAGCCGCACGTGACCGTGGTCGCGGTGAGCGGTGCGTCGGGTGCCGGTCGCTCGCCGAAGGTCGATCTCCTGGCCTCCGAGGTCATCGGGTCGGCCCGGGCCTATGGTGTCGGCGGCGTCCACCGGCACACCCCGGAGATCTCGCAGGCACTCTCGGCGGCGGCGCAGCAACCGGTCACCGTCTCGTTCACCCCGATCCTCGCGCCGATGGCCCGGGGCATCCTCGCGACGTGCACCGCACGAACCGTCGCGACCGGCGATGAGGTGCGCGCGGTCTATGAAAAGGCCTACGCCGACGAGGAATTCATCCACGTACTGCCGGAGGGCCGACTGCCGGCCACCGGTTCGGTCATCGGTTCCAACGCGGTCCAGCTCGGGGTGACCGTCGACGAACGCGCCCAGACCCTGGTGGTCGTCGGCGCCGTGGACAACCTGACCAAGGGGACCGGCGGCGCCGCGGTCCAATCGATGAACCTGGCGCTGGGCTGGACAGAGAACGAGGGACTGAGCACCGTGGGAGTGGCACCGTGACGGGAATCGAACACGCGCAGCCGGATCCGGATCGGATCGAGGGCGGCGCCCCCGGCGATCATCCACGGCTCGTCCGCGGACAGGGTGTCACCGCGCCGTTGGGATTCCGTGCAGCGGGAATCGCGGCCGGTATCAAGGCATCCGGTGCCGCCGACCTCGCTCTCGTCGTCAACGAGGGTCCGGACTGTTCCGCCGCGGGTGTCTTCACCACCAATCAGGTCAAGGCAGCTCCGGTGCGCTGGTCCCAGCAGGTCCTCACCACGTCGAGGCTGCGGGCCGTGATCCTCAACTCCGGCGGCGCCAACGCGTGCACCGGCCCGGGTGGATTCCAGGACACCCACAAGACGGCCGAGGCCGTCGCGGAGGCGCTGAGCAACTGGGGGACCAGCACCGGTGCGGTGGAGGTCGCGGTCTGCTCGACCGGGCTCATCGGCGATCGCCTCCCGATGGACAAGGTCCTCGCCGGCGTCACCGAGATCGTCCAGGAGATGGGCGGCGGACTCACCGGCGGCACCGATGCCGCGCACGCGATCATGACCACCGACACCGTGCCGAAACAGGCTGCGCTGCACCATCCCCAGGGTTGGAACGTCGGCGGTATGGGGAAGGGTGCCGGGATGATGGCGCCGTCGCTCGCGACGATGCTCGTGGTGCTCACGACCGACGCTGCGGCGACCTCCGAACAGCTCGACACCGCGCTGCGCCGGGCGACGGCGCGGACGTTCGACCGGCTCGACATCGACGGCTCCATGTCCACCAACGACACGGTGCTGCTGCTGAGTTCGGGCGCCAGCCAGATCCCGGTCGACCAGGCCGATCTCGACGAGGCCGTGTTCGCGGTCTGCGACGATCTGGCCGCCCAGATGCAGGCCGACGCCGAAGGCGTCACCAAGAGGGTCGCCATCACCGTCACGGGCGCACCGACCGAGGAGGATGCGCTGACCGTCGCCCGGTTCGTCGCACGCGATTCCCTGGTCAAGACCGCGTTGTTCGGCTCCGACCCCAACTGGGGGCGGGTGCTGGCCACGGTCGGCGCGTCGCCGGTCCGCATCGACCCGGACGTGATCGCCGTGTCGTTCAACGGATCTCCGGTGTGTGAGAACGGCTGCGGCGTACAGGGTGCACGCGACGTCGACCTGTCCGGTGCCGACATCGAGGTGCTCGTCGACCTGAAACTCGGCGACGCATCGGCGTCGGTCCGGACCACGGACCTCTCGCACGCCTACGTCGAAGAGAACTCGGCGTACTCGTCATGAGCGGCTCCGCACCGGAATCCGGTGCCCCTGAGAGTGTTCCGGGAACGATCGATCCGGCCGCAGGGCTGCACAAGGCGACGATCCTCGCCGAGGCACTGCCCGCCCTCCAGGAACTGGCGGGCGCCACCATCGTCGTCAAGTACGGCGGCAACGCGATGGTCGACGACGAGCTGAAGAAGGCGTTCGCCGCGGACATGGTGTTCCTCCGTGCCTGCGGCATGCACCCCGTCGTCGTGCACGGAGGCGGACCGCAGATCTCGGCGATGCTGAAAAAGCTCGGCCTCCAAGGGGAATTCAAGGGCGGCTTCCGGGTCACCACCCCGGAGGTGATGGATGTCGCCCGGATGGTTCTCTTCGGTCAGGTGGGTCGTGAGCTCGTCGGCCTCATCAACGCGCACGGGCCTTATGCGGTCGGCATCACCGGCGAGGACGCCCACCTGTTCACCGCGACGCGGCGGACGGTTCTCGTCGACGGCGTCGCGACCGACATCGGGCTCGTGGGCGACATCTCCTCGGTGAACACCTCGGCGGTGCTCGATCTCATCGGGGCGGGCCGTATCCCGGTGGTGTCGACCATCGCTCCCGATCGTGACGGCGTCGTCCACAACATCAACGCCGACACCGCGGCGGGAGCGCTCGCGGAGGCGCTCGGCGCGTCGCGGCTCGTCATGCTCACCGATGTCGAGGGGCTGTACACCGACTGGCCCGACCGCGGGTCGCTGGTGTCCCAGATCGACACCGATGCCCTGGTCGAGCTCCTGCCGTCGCTGGATTCCGGCATGGTCCCGAAGATGGAGGCCTGTCTGCGTGCGGTGACCGGGGGCGTCGAACGCGCCCACGTGATCGACGGCCGCGTCGCCCACTCCGTGCTTGCCCAACTACTGACCGGAAGCTCCACCGGCACCACCGTCGTCGACCCGGCCGAGTCGGGGGCGAAGGCGGCCGCCGGAACCCAGGAGGAGGACCTGTGACCGCACCGCTGCAACGGCGCTGGGGCCAGTCGCTGATGAAGAACTACGGCACCCCGCCGATCGCCCTGGTCGGTGGCTCGGGGTCGTATGTCACCGATGCCGACGGGAAGCGTTACCTTGACCTGCTCGGTGGGATCGCGGTGAACTCCCTCGGTCACGCGCATCCGGCGATCGTCGAGGCCGTCACGACCCAGCTGCAGACGCTCGGGCACGTGTCGAACCTCTACATCTCGCCGCCGGTCGTCGAACTCGCGGAGAAACTGCTCGACCGTTTCGGCCATCCCGGCCGGGCGTTCTTCTGCAACTCCGGCACCGAGGCCAACGAGGCCGCCTTCAAGCTCGCGCGCCGGACCGGCCGGCCGGAGATCGTGGCCGCCGAGAAGGCATTCCACGGTCGCACGATGGGTGCGTTGGCGATGACCGGACAGCCGGCGAAGCGTGCTCCGTTCGAGCCGATGCCGCCGGGTGTGCGGTTCGTGCCCTACGGCGACATCGAGGCGCTCGACGCGGTCGTCACCGATCAGACCGCCGCGGTGATCCTCGAGCCGATCCTCGGTGAGGCCGGCGTGATCGTCCCGCCCGCCGACTATCTCGCCGCCGCCCGACGCATCACCAGCGAGCGCGGCGCGCTGCTGATCCTCGACGAGGTGCAGACCGGTGTCGCGCGAACCGGCACCTTCTTCGCCCACCAGCAGGTGGGTGTGGTTCCCGACGTGATGACGCTCGCCAAGGGACTCGGCGGCGGACTGCCGATCGGTGCATGCATCGCCACGGGTGCGGCCGCCGAGCTGTTCGAACCCGGTCAGCACGGCACCACCTTCGGTGGCAATCCGGTCGCCGCGGCCGCGGCACTCGCCGTGCTCGGTGTCATCGAGTCCGAAGGTCTCACCGATCACGTCGCCGCCGTGGGCAAGGCGATCGCCACCGGGATCGAGGACCTCCACCACCCGCTGATCGATCACGTGCGGGGCGCCGGTCTGCTGCTCGGCATCGTGCTCACCGAGCCGCTGTCGGCCCGCGTCGAGGCCGCGGCCCGCGACGCCGGATTCCTCATCAACGCACCGGCACCCGACGTGCTGCGGCTCGCACCGCCGTTGATCATCACCGAGGAGCAGGGGCAGAGCTTCGTCGAAACGCTGCCGGACCTGCTGGACGCCGCTGCGCACGCTGCACAGAAGGACAAGGGAGACAGTGTGAACAAGGGAGACAGCGTGAAAAAGGGAGATGGGGCATGACGCGGCACTTCCTGCGCGACGACGACCTCACCCCGGCCGAACAGGCCGAGGTGCTCGCGCTCGCCGCCGAGGTGAAGGCGAAGCCGTTCGCCTTCCGCCCGCTCGAAGGGCCCCGCGGGGTCGGGGTGATCTTCGACAAGAACTCCACCCGCACCCGGTTCTCGTTCGAGGTCGGCATCGCCCAGCTCGGCGGTCACGCGGTCGTCGTGGACGGTCGCACCACGCAGCTCGGCCGCGAGGAGACCCTCGAGGACACCGGACGGGTGCTGTCGCGCTTCGTCGACGCCGTGGTGTGGCGCACCTTCGGGCAGGACCGTCTCGAGGCGCTGTCGTCGAGCGCGACCGTGCCGGTGGTCAACGCCCTGTCGGACGAGTTCCACCCCTGCCAGGTGCTCGCGGACCTGCAGACGATCGTCGAGCACAAGGGGTCGCCCTCGGGGCTGAAGATGACCTACCTCGGCGACGGTGCCAACAACATGGCCCACTCGCTCGGGCTGGGTGGCGTCACCGCCGGCATGCACGTCACGATCAGCGCACCGGAGGGTTTCCAGCCCGACCCGGCGATCATCGCCGACACCGAGCGTCGTGCCGCGGAGACCGGCGGGTCGGTACAGCTCGTGACCGACCCGGTCGCCGCCGCCACGGAAGCCGACGTCCTGGTCACCGACACCTGGGTGTCGATGGGTCAGGAGGAGGACGGCAAGGACCGCACCGCGCCTTTCCGGCCGTACCAGATCAACGACGAGCTGCTCGCCCACGCCGCCGACGACGCGATCGTGCTGCACTGCCTGCCGGCGCACCGTGGCGATGAGATCACCGCGTCGGTCATCGACGGCCCGCGCAGCGTCGTCTTCGACGAGGCCGAGAACCGTCTGCACGCGCAGAAGGCACTGCTGGTCTGGCTTCTGGAGCACCAGTGAGATGACATCCGCAAGCCAGGACGAGCAGTGACACAGGACGAGCGATGACCGCCGGCGCCGAACCCACGGAGAACCGCCTCGCCGCGACCCGCGCGGGGCGGCATGCGCGGATCATCGACATCCTGTCGACCAACCAGGTGCGTAGCCAGTCCGAGCTGCAGCGACTCTTGGCCGACCAGGGGATCGATGCCACGCAGGCAACGCTGTCGCGCGATCTCGACGAGCTCGGGGCCGTGAAACTGCGGGCCGCCGACGGCGGTGCGGGTGTCTACGTGGTTCCCGAGGACGGCTCGCCGGTGCGCGGCGTGTCCGGCGGCACCGACCGGCTGTCCCGCCTCGTGTCGGAGCTGCTGGTCTCCACCGACAGCAGCGGCAACCTGGCCGTGCTGCGCACTCCGCCGGGCGCCGCGCACTATCTGGCGGCCGCCCTCGACCGTGCTCGTCTGCCCGATGTGGTCGGCACGATCGCCGGCGACGACACGATCTTCGTGGTCGCCCGGGAGCCGCTCGACGGAGCCGAACTCGCCCGACGGATCGAGGGCCTCGTGTAACCCCCGTCCTGCCCACCACCACCGGACGCACTCACCGCGGCCGGACACGACGAGAACCGCAACCGACCACACCGCCAACCGAGACCCGGACGGTGTGGTCGGAACCCCGGGGCCGATGATGGACTCGGGTCATCGCTTAGAACAGGAGCTTCACCTCATGGCAGAACGTGTCGTACTCGCATACTCGGGCGGCCTGGACACCTCGGTCGCGATCAGCTGGATCCAGAAGGAGACCGGCAAGGAGGTCGTCGCCGTGGCCCTCGACCTCGGGCAGGGCGGCGAGGACATGGATGTCATCCGCCAGCGCGCCCTCGACTGCGGCGCGGTCGAAGCGGTCGTCGTCGACGCCCGTGACGAATTCGCCGACGAGTACTGCCTCCCGGCGATCACCTCGAACGCCCTCTACATGGACCGCTACCCGCTGGTCTCGGCGCTGTCGCGTCCGCTGATCGCCAAGCACCTGGTGACCGCCGCCCGCGACCACGGTGGCACCGTCGTCGCCCACGGCTGCACCGGCAAGGGCAACGACCAGGTCCGGTTCGAGGTCGGTTTCGCCACCCTCGCACCCGATCTGGAGGTCATCGCACCGGTCCGCGACTACGCGTGGACCCGTGAGAAGGCCATCGCCTTCGCCGAGGAGAACGACATCCCGATCAACGTGACCAAGAAGTCGCCGTTCTCCATCGACCAGAACGTGTGGGGCCGCGCGGTCGAGACCGGCTTCCTCGAGGACCTGTGGAACGCGCCGACCAAGGACGTCTACAGCTACACCGAGGACCCGACCGTCAACTGGAACACCCCCGACGAGGTCATCATCGGCTTCGAGAAGGGCCGTCCGGTCAGCATCGACGGCCGTCCGGTCAGCGTGCTGCAGGCCATCGAGGAGCTGAACCGCCGCGCCGGTGCGCAGGGCGTCGGCCGCCTCGACGTCGTCGAGGACCGTCTCGTCGGCATCAAGAGCCGCGAGGTCTACGAGGCCCCGGGCGCCATGGTGCTGATCCGCGCCCACGAGGAACTCGAGCACGTCACCATCGAGCGCGAGCTCGGCCGGTACAAGCGCGGCACCGACCGTAAGTGGGCCGAGCTGGTCTACGACGGCCTCTGGTTCTCGCCGCTCAAGCGTTCGCTCGACGCCTTCGTCGACTCGACACAGGAACACGTCTCCGGTGAGATCCGCCTCGTCCTGCACGGCGGCAACATCGCGGCCACGGGACGTCGCAGCTCCGAGTCGCTCTACGACTTCAACCTCGCGACCTACGACGAGGGCGACAGCTTCGACCAGTCGGCAGCCCGCGGCTTCGTCGAGCTGCACGGCCTGTCCTCGAAGATCTCGGCCAAGCGGGACCTGAATCTGTGAGTGACGAGCAGACCGGCGGAACGACCAACGAGGGTTCGCTCTGGGGCGGCCGTTTCGCCGGCGGTCCGGCCGCGGCGATGGCCGCCCTGAGCAAGTCGACCCATTTCGACTGGGCCCTGGCGCCTTTCGACATTCAGGCTTCCAAGGCCCACGCCCGGGTGCTCAACAAGGCGGGGCTGCTCACCGGTGACGACCTGGGAGGCATGCTGGACGGTCTCGACCGCTTGGCAGCCGATGTCGCCGACGGGACGTTCGGTCCCGCGGAGTCCGACGAGGACGTGCACGGTGCGCTCGAGCGGGGACTCATCGAACGGGTCGGTCCCGAGCTCGGTGGGCGGCTGCGTGCCGGCCGGTCACGCAACGACCAGGTCGCCACGCTGTTCCGGATGTGGTTGCGCGCCGCCATGCGTCGCGTCGCCCTCGGTCTGCTCGACGTGGTCGACGCGCTGACCGCCCAGGCGGCCGCTCATCCCGACGCGATCATGCCCGGCAAGACGCACCTGCAGGCCGCTCAGCCTGTCCTGCTCGGCCACCACCTGCTCGCACATGCGCAGCCGTTGCTCCGCGACATCGACCGGCTCGCCGACGCCGACCGCCGGACCGCCGTGTCGCCGTACGGGTCCGGCGCGCTGGCCGGCTCGTCGCTGGGTCTCGACCCGGCTGCCATCGCGGCCGATCTCGGGTTCGACGCACCGGCCGAGAACTCCATCGACGCCACCTCGTCCCGCGACTTCGCGGCCGAGGCGGCGTTCGTGTTCGCGATGATCGCGGTCGACCTCTCCCGGCTGTCCGAAGAGGTGATCATCTGGAGCACACCGGAATTCGGATACGTGACACTGGCCGATGCCTGGTCTACGGGCAGTTCGATCATGCCGCAGAAGAAGAACCCGGACGTCGCCGAGCTGATGCGCGGCAAGGCCGGCCGGCTGATCGGTGACCTGACCGGTCTGCTCGCGACTCTCAAAGCGCAACCACTGGCATACAACCGGGACCTCCAGGAGGACAAGGAACCGGTCTTCGACGCGGTGGCGCAGCTCGAACTGCTGCTGCCGGCCGTCACCGGCCTGGTCGCGACGCTCGAGTTCCACACCGACCGGATGGAGGAGCTGGCCCCGGCCGGCTTCACCCTGGCCACCGACATCGCCGAGTGGATGGTGCGGCAGGGTGTGCCCTTCCGCGTTGCACACGAGGTCGCCGGAGCCTGTGTCCGCGAGGCCGAGTCGCGGGGTGTCGGTCTCGACGAGCTCGACGACGAGACACTCGCCGGCATCAATCCCTCGCTCACCCCTGCGGTTCGCGACGTGCTGACGGTGCGTGGATCGGTGGAGTCGCGTAACGCGCATGGCGGGACCGCGCCGATTCAGGTACGACGGCAGATAGAACTGGTGTCGGCGCAATCGGCCGACCTGCGGACACGCTGGAACGCGGGGCCCGGAGGACGGCGCTGATCCACTTCTGAGTGGGTAGAGTGACGTATGTCACCGATGTCACCGATGTCGGCGGTGCACGTCACGCTGACGACGGGAGGATTCGACGCGATGGTGGCTTGGGACGGTATCCCCGATGTGGGGGGAGTGGTCAGCCGGGTGGTGGCGACCGCTCAGAACGGGCTCGAGGTCCTGCGGTTCGGCGGACTCGAGACCGGGACGGAACCGGCGCCCTTCGCGATCGTCGAGACGCGCAAGATGTTCCGCCTGCGCCGGTACTTCCCGAACGAACCGTCCACCGGCCCCAACATCGTCCTCGTGCCTCCGATGATGGTGTCCGCCAACGTCTACGACGTGACCGAACACAACGGTGCGGTGTCCGTCCTCCATCGCAACGGCATCACCCCGTGGGTGATCGACTTCGGGTCCCCGGACACCGAAGAGGGCGGGATGGAACGCAATCTCGCCGACCATGTGGTCGCGATCAGCCAAGCGATCGACCTGATCATCGAGGCGACCGGACGCGACATCCACCTGGCCGGGTACTCCCAGGGCGGCATGTTCGCGTACCAGACCGCGGCGTACCGGCGGTCGAAGGGGATCGCGAGCCTCATCACCTTCGGCAGCCCGGTCGACGTCCTCGCGGCACTGCCCCTCGGATTGCCGGCGGGGTTGGTGGCGCCGGCTGCCGAGTTCCTCGCCGAGAGATCGTTCGTGCGGAATCTCTGGGTACGGGACTGGATGGTACGCACCGGCTTCCAATTACTCGATCCGGTCAAGACCGTACGCAGCCGCATCGACTTCCTCCGCCGTCTCCACGACCGCGAGGCGCTTTTGCCACGCGAGGATCAGCGCAGGTTTCTCGAGGCCGACGGCTGGGTCGCGTGGTCCGGTCCGGCGATCGCCGAACTGCTGCGTCAGTTCGTGGCCCACAACCGCATGGTCTCCGGTGGCTTCGTGATCAACGGTGACCTCGTGTCGCTCACCGAGATCACCTGTCCGGTACTGGCGTTTGTCGGCGAGGCCGACGACATCGGTCAGCCGGCCGCGGTGCGCGGGATCGTGCGTGCCGCACCCGACGCCGAGGTATACGAATCCACGCTGCCCGTCGGTCATTTCGGACTCGTGGTCGGTTCCTCGGCCGGTGAGCACACCTGGCCCACGACGGCCGACTGGGTGAACTGGTTGTCGGCCAACGGGACCCGCCCCGAGCTCATCAGCGAGATGACGGTCGCGGAGCCGGGCCACGGCAGTGGTGTCAGTCTGTCCTCCCGCATCACCCACGGGATGGGTTCGGTCGCCGATGCCGGCACCGCCGCATCCCGCGAGTTGCTGGGACTGGTCAACTCCGTGCAACGGACGTCGCGAGCGGTCGCCTCCGAGTCGGTGCGTACGGTGCCGCGGCTGCTCCGCCTCGGTCAGATCCAGAGCGGCACGCGGATCTCCCTGTCCAAGCTGATGGCGGAGAACACCAAGAAGCACGGCGACAACGAGTTGTTCCTCTTCGAGAACCGCGTGCTGACCAACGCGCAGGTCGGCGCCCGCATCAACAACGTGGTCGCCGGTCTCATCGACTGCGGTGTGCGGCCGGGGCAGCACATCGGCGTTCTGATGGACACCCGCCCCAGCGCCCTGGTCGTGGTCGCGGCCTTGGCCCGGCTCGGAGCCGTCTCCGTCCTCCTCGCCGCCGACGCCGACGTGCGGGAGATGATGCGGCTCGCCGACAGCTCGGTCATCGTCACCGACCCCAACAACCTCGACCTCGCCACCGCGGCGTCGGGTCGGGTGCTGGTCCTCGGCGGCGGCAGTGGCGACTCCCGCGACATCGACGGTGTCGACGGCGCCACCATCATCGACATGGAGCAGATCGATCCCGACGCGGTCGTCCTGCCCACCTGGTACCGGCCGGATCCCGGCCTGGCCGGTGATCTCGCGTTCATCTTGTTCAGCCGTGCGCGCGGCAAACTCGTCCCGTGGCCGGTCACCAACCACCGGTTCGCGATGTCGGCGTTCGGTGCGGCATCGGCGGCGGCGCTGTCCGACCGGGACACGGTGTACTGCCTGCCGCCCCTGCATCACGCCTCCGGCCTGCTGACGACTCTCGGCGCCACCGTGGTCGGCCGATCGCGGATCGCCCTGTCCAACGGCATCCACCCGGAGACCTTCGCCACCGAGGTGCAGCGCTACGGCGTCACCGTCGTGTCCTACACCTGGTCGATGCTCAGCGGCGTCGTGCGCGATCCCCGTTTCCGGATCAACCAGCACAACCCGATCCGACTCTTCATGGGTTCGGGGATGTCGGCCGGTCTGTGGGAGGACGTGTGCAGCAGCTTCCCACGCGCCCGCATCCTCGAGTTCTTCGCGACCGCGGACGGCTCGGCAATCCTGGCCAACGTCTCCGGCGACAAGCTGTCCTCCGTCGGGCGGCCCCTGCCGGAGACCAACCCGGTCGAGGTCGCGGCCTACGACATCGAGAACGACCGCCTGCTCATCGACGAGTCCGGATTCGTCCGACGGGCCGAGATCGGTGAAGCCGGGTTGCTGCTGTCCAAGGCCAAGCACAAGTTCGACATCAACGGCACGGTGCTCCGCGATGTGTTCACCAGCCGCGACCGGTGGGAGGTGTCGGGACATCTCTTCGTCCGCGACGCCGACGGCGACCTGTACTTCCTCGGTGCCATCGACCGTGTGATCCGGACCGAGGCGGGCCCCGTGTTCATCCCGCCGATCACCCACGCTCTGTCGCGCATGCAGGGCGTCGACCAGGTGGTCACTTACGGCGTCGGAGAACCGGGTCATCAGGTGGCCGTCGCCGCGCTGACGCTACGTCCGGACGCGAAGGCCGACTCACTCACCGTCACCCAGCTCCGCATCGCACTCGGGGAGTTCCCCGCCGAACTACGACCACACCTCATCCGCGTCGTCGACGAGATCCCGCACTCGGCGTCGTTCCGTCCGCTGAGCACCGCCTTCGCGGCCGAAGGTCTGCCGAAACCCGGTCCCCGGACCTGGTATCGCGATGAGGAGGGCCGGTACCGGCGATACACCAGGACGATCGCCCAGAAGCTGGACTGGGGCCATTCGTCGATCGACGATGCCCTAGGCTGAGCCGCGTGACGACACGCGCTGAGGCCATCGACCCGATCGTGCGCGAACGGCTGGCCTGCCCGCAGGACCACGGCCCGCTGATCAATGCCGGCGACGAGCTCTACAACCCGCGGCTCCATGTCGCGTACCGGATCGACGCCGACGGAATCCCCGTCATGCTCATCGACGAGGCACGCAAGGTCGACGACGCCGAGCACGAACGCCTGATCTCCGGGCAGTAGCCGACGCCTGCCGGCGGCCCACTCACGAGTCACCTCGTCCGAGCCCCGATCTCGATGGATGACAAGATCGAGGGGTGAGTGCTGAGACTGAGGGAACCGCCAACACGACCGACGAAATCGTCCGGGCCGCGACCGCCCAGAGCGGAACCGCACCCGTCGACATCCTCGACGAACTCGAGTGGCGAGGTCTGATCGCGCAGTCCACCGACCTCGACGCACTGCGTGAGGCCCTCGCGGGCGGGCCCATCACGTTGTACGCGGGCTTCGACCCGACGGCGTCGAGTCTGCACGCAGGTCACCTCGTGCCGCTGTTGACCCTCAAACGCTTCCAACTCGCGGGCCATCGGCCGATCGTTCTCGCGGGTGGGGCCACCGGTCTCATCGGTGATCCCCGGGAAGTGGGGGAGCGGACCATGAACGCTCCCGACACGGTCGCCGAATGGGCCGGCCGGATCGACGCCCAACTCCGTCGCTTCGTCGACATCGACGAGTCGCCGACGGGTGCGCTCGTCGTCAACAACCTCGAGTGGACCGGACAGCTCTCCGCCATCGAGTTCCTGCGCGACCTCGGGAAGCACTTCTCGGTGAACGTCATGCTCGCCCGGGACACCGTGAAGCGGCGTCTCGAGGGGGACGGCATCAGCTACGCCGAGTTCAGCTACCTGCTCCTGCAGTCCAACGACTTCGTCGAGCTCAATCGGCGGTACGGCTGCCTCCTGCAGATCGGTGGCTCGGATCAGTGGGGGAACATCGTCGGCGGTGTGGACCTGGGACGCCGACTCGACGGGGTGTCCCTGCATGCACTGACCGTGCCGCTCGTGACGTCGTCGGACGGCAAGAAGTTCGGCAAGTCCACCGGTGGCGGCAGCCTGTGGCTCGACCCCGAGCTCACCAGCCCGTACGCCTGGTACCAGTACTTCGTGAACACCGCCGACGCGGACGTCATCCGCTACCTGCGGTGGTTCACCTTCCTCGGACGCGAGGAGATCGCCGAACTCGAGCAGGCGACGGAGGAGAAGCCACATCTGCGTCTCGCGCAGAAGAAGCTCGCCGCCGAGATGACCACCCTGATCCACGGGCAGGGGAACACCCGCGCAGTCGAACTCGCCAGCCAGGCCCTGTTCGGTCGCGCCGAGCTCGACGAGCTCGACGAGTCCACCCTCGCCGCGGCCGTGGGGGAGACCGTCATCGCGGAGTACGTGCAGGAGCGACCCACGATCATCCAGTTGCTCGTCGACACCAAGCTGTCCGAGAGCAACAAGGCTGCGCGTCGTGCAGTGTCCGAGGGCGGCGCGTACGTGAACAACACGAAGATCACCGATCCGGAGTGGCAGCCGGCGGACTCCGACCTGCTCCACGGGCGATGGTTGGTCGTGCGCCGCGGCAAGAAGAGCTTCGCCGGCGCGAGACTGGGCCGCTGACGCAGCGAAGGCGTAGCGAACCAGGCCTCTGACCAGGCGATTTGACGCGTTGTTCGCGCCTGTGTAACTTAATCGACGCACCGCAGAGAGCAACTCCCCCGGAGCCGCAAGCACCGGGGAAGCAAAAGTGCCCGAGCTACTCGCTCGGGCCGCCTGTGCGGGGCCACTCCCGAGAACAAGAGCGTGAGAATTTCTCACGCTCTGGGAGAGGCTCACCGGAGCCGGACTCGTCAAGAGGACGTCTGGTGGGTGTGTGTTCTTTGAGAACTCGATAGTGTGATGATGAATTGTCTGATGCCAATTGTGGCATCGTGCATTCTTTATGGATGTAGATGTTTATTGTGTGTGGCGCTCGGCCCCGTCTGGGTGTCACATGTTTTTGCTAGTTTTGGATTGGTCAGGTTTTGCTTTCCTGATTGTGTTGAAACGCTGGCACCTTTTGGGTGTTGGTTTTGTTTCGCTATTTTTTCATGGAGAGTTTGATCCTGGCTCAGGACGAACGCTGGCGGCGTGCTTAACACATGCAAGTCGAACGGAAAGGCCCGCTTGCGGGTACTCGAGTGGCGAACGGGTGAGTAACACGTGGGTGATCTGCCCTGGACTCTGGGATAAGCCTGGGAAACTGGGTCTAATACCGGATATGACCTTACATCGCATGGTGTTTGGTGGAAAGCTTTTGCGGTTCAGGATGGGCCCGCGGCCTATCAGCTTGTTGGTGGGGTAATGGCCTACCAAGGCGACGACGGGTAGCCGACCTGAGAGGGTGATCGGCCACACTGGGACTGAGACACGGCCCAGACTCCTACGGGAGGCAGCAGTGGGGAATATTGCACAATGGGCGCAAGCCTGATGCAGCGACGCCGCGTGAGGGATGACGGCCTTCGGGTTGTAAACCTCTTTCACCAGGGACGAAGCGCAAGTGACGGTACCTGGAGAAGAAGCACCGGCCAACTACGTGCCAGCAGCCGCGGTAATACGTAGGGTGCGAGCGTTGTCCGGAATTACTGGGCGTAAAGAGCTCGTAGGCGGTTTGTCGCGTCGTCTGTGAAATTCTGCAACTCAATTGTAGGCGTGCAGGCGATACGGGCAGACTTGAGTACTACAGGGGAGACTGGAATTCCTGGTGTAGCGGTGAAATGCGCAGATATCAGGAGGAACACCGGTGGCGAAGGCGGGTCTCTGGGTAGTAACTGACGCTGAGGAGCGAAAGCGTGGGTAGCGAACAGGATTAGATACCCTGGTAGTCCACGCCGTAAACGGTGGGTACTAGGTGTGGGGCTCATTTCACGAGTTCCGTGCCGTAGCTAACGCATTAAGTACCCCGCCTGGGGAGTACGGCCGCAAGGCTAAAACTCAAAGGAATTGACGGGGGCCCGCACAAGCGGCGGAGCATGTGGATTAATTCGATGCAACGCGAAGAACCTTACCTGGGTTTGACATACACCAGAAAGCTATAGAGATATAGCCCCCCTTGTGGTTGGTGTACAGGTGGTGCATGGCTGTCGTCAGCTCGTGTCGTGAGATGTTGGGTTAAGTCCCGCAACGAGCGCAACCCTTGTCCTGTATTGCCAGCGGGTTATGCCGGGGACTTGCAGGAGACTGCCGGGGTCAACTCGGAGGAAGGTGGGGATGACGTCAAGTCATCATGCCCCTTATGTCCAGGGCTTCACACATGCTACAATGGCTGGTACAGAGGGCTGCGATACCGTGAGGTGGAGCGAATCCCTTAAAGCCAGTCTCAGTTCGGATTGGGGTCTGCAACTCGACCCCATGAAGTCGGAGTCGCTAGTAATCGCAGATCAGCAACGCTGCGGTGAATACGTTCCCGGGCCTTGTACACACCGCCCGTCACGTCATGAAAGTCGGTAACACCCGAAGCCGGTGGCCTAACCCCTTGTGGGAGGGAGCTGTCGAAGGTGGGATCGGCGATTGGGACGAAGTCGTAACAAGGTAGCCGTACCGGAAGGTGCGGCTGGATCACCTCCTTTCTAAGGAGCACACAACATCACGTGTTTCTGCAGGCGTATGTTCTGCGGCGCGTGTGTGTTCGAGGGTGAAACATCAGACAGGCTCACCGCTTCCACACCTGTGGAAGTTTGGGGGGTTGCTGCTGGGTCGTGAGGCCGGCGGGTTCATCGCACACTATCGGGGTTCTGAGAGAACACGCGGCATGCTTTCGGGTGTGCAACGGGTTGTCTCTGACCTAACTGTTCGGCCAATCATGCTGGTGAGGTGTCCTGTGATGGGGCGCGGAGGTGTGGGTGGTGGGATGGTGTGTGTTGTTTGAGAAGTGCATAGTGGATGCGAGCATCTTTATTTCAAATCAACAATTTTTTGTTGGTCTGTGATTTAGCAGAAAGAATGTTTTGTGTTGTCTACATTCGATCCTCGCCGAACATGATCCTTTGGGGTTGTGTGCAGCTTTCGGGTTGTGTGGTGGGGGTGGTTTGTAGGTGTTGTTGTAAGTGTGTAAGGGCGTTCGGTGGATGCCTTGGTACCAGGAGCCGATGAAGGACGTGGTAGGCCGCGATAGTCCTCGGGGAGTTGTCAAACGAGCTGTGATCCGAGGGTGTCCGAATGGGGAAACCCAGCACGAGTGATGTCGTGTTACCCACCTCTGAATGTATAGGGGGTGTGGAGGGAACGTGGGGAAGTGAAACATCTCAGTACCCATAGGAAGAGAAAACAAAAGTGATTCCGTGAGTAGTGGCGAGCGAAAGCGGATGAGGCTAAACCATGCGCATGTGATACCGGGTAGGGGTTGTGTGTGTGGTGTTGTGGGGTTCATCTTCTTCCATCTGCCTGTGGAAGCGTGAGTCAGAAAATCGTGTGTTAGGTGAAGTGGCCTGGAATGGTCTGCCGTAGACGGTGAGAGTCCGGTAGCTGAAAACACATGGTCTTGCGTGATGTTCTCCCAAGTAGCAGCGGGCTCGTGGAATCTGCTGTGAATCTGCCGGGACCACCCGGTAAGCCTGAATACTTCCTGGTGACCGATAGCGGACAAGTACCGTGAGGGAAAGGTGAAAAGTACCCCGGGAGGGGAGTGAAATAGTACCTGAAACCGGACGCTTACAATCCGTCAGAGCCTGCGCCTTCGGGGTGGGTGATGGCGTGCCTTTTGAAGAATGAGCCTGCGAGTTAGTGCTCGGTGGCGAGGTTAACCCGTGTGGGGTAGCCGTAGCGAAAGCGAGTCTGAATAGGGCGTTTGAGTCGCCGGGTCTAGACCCGAAGCGGAGTGATCTACCCATGGCCAGGGTGAAGCGACGGTAAGACGTCGTGGAGGCCCGAACCCACTTCAGTTGAAAATGGAGGGGATGAGCTGTGGGTAGGGGTGAAAGGCCAATCAAACTCCGTGATAGCTGGTTCTCCCCGAAATGCATTTAGGTGCAGCGTCACATGTTTCTTACCGGAGGTAGAGCTACTGGATGGCCGATGGGCCCCACAGGGTTACTGACGTCAGCCAAACTCCGAATGCCGGTAAGTGAGAGTGTGGCAGTGAGACTGCGGGCGATAAGGTTCGTAGTCGAGAGGGAAACAGCCCAGATCGCCGGCTAAGGCCCCTAAGCGTGTACTAAGTGGAAAAGGATGTGGGGTCGCGAAGACAACCAGGAGGTTGGCTTAGAAGCAGCCACCCTTGAAAGAGTGCGTAATAGCTCACTGGTCAAGTGATCCTGCGCCGACAATGTAGCGGGGCTCAAGTACACCGCCGAAGCCGCGGCACTCACACAATAGCCCGTTCTCCGTTTACGGATGGTGAACCAGGTGTGTGGGTGGGTAGGGGAGCGTCCTGCATCCGTGGAAGCCACAGAGTGATCTAGTGGTGGAGGGTGTGGGAGTGAGAATGCAGGCATGAGTAGCGAAAGCAGAGTGAGAAACTCTGCCGCCGAATGACCAAGGGTTCCTGGGCCAGGCTAATCCGCCCAGGGTGAGTCGGGACCTAAGGCGAGGCCGACAGGCGTAGTCGATGGACAACGGGTTGATATTCCCGTACCCGTGTATCCGCGCCCATGCTGAATCAGTTGTACTAACCATCCAGATCCCCCAGGAGCACCTTCGGGTGCCGGGTGGGGTGATGCATGGGACCTTGGCTGGTAGTAGGCAAGCGATGGGGTGACGCAGGAAGGTAGTGGGGCCAGTCAGTGGTTGTACTGGTGTAAGCCTGTAGGGCGTGTTCTAGGCAAATCCGGAACACAGTGAGCCTGAGAGGTGATGCGTAGCCGTTGCGGTGAATTCCATGATCCTATGCTGCCGAGAAAAGCCTCTAGTGAGTTGGTACACGGCCCGTACCCCAAACCAACACAGGTGGTCAGGTAGAGAATACTAAGGCGATCGAGAGAACTGTGGTTAAGGAACTCGGCAAAATGCCCCCGTAACTTCGGGAGAAGGGGGACCCATCCTGGTGACGAGATTTACTCTCTGAGCTGGTGTGGGTCGCAGAGACCAGAGAGAAGCGACTGTTTACTAAAAACACAGGTCCGTGCGAAGTCGTAAGACGATGTATACGGACTGACGCCTGCCCGGTGCTGGAAGGTTAAGAGGACCGGTTAGTTCCTTTCGGGGAGCGAAGCTGAGAATTTAAGCCCCAGTAAACGGCGGTGGTAACTATAACCATCCTAAGGTAGCGAAATTCCTTGTCGGGTAAGTTCCGACCTGCACGAATGGCGTAACGACTTCTCTGCTGTCTCAACCACAGACTCGGCGAAATTGCAGTACGAGTAAAGATGCTCGTTACGCGCGGCAGGACGAAAAGACCCCGGGACCTTCACTATAGCTTGGTATTGGTGTTCGGTTCGGTTTGTGTAGGATAGGTGGGAGACTGTGAAGTGGGCACGCCAGTGTTCATGGAGTCGTTGTTGAAATACCACTCTGATCGTATTGGACTTCTAACCTCGGACCCTGATCGGGTTCAGGGACAGTGCCTGGTGGGTAGTTTAACTGGGGCGGTTGCCTCCTAAAAGGTAACGGAGGCGCCCAAAGGTTCCCTCAGCCTGGTTGGCAATCAGGTGTTGAGTGTAAGTGCACAAGGGAGCTTGACTGTGAGACGTACATGTCGAGCAGGGACGAAAGTCGGGACTAGTGATCCGGCACCGGCAAGTGGAAGCGGTGTCGCTCAACGGATAAAAGGTACCCCGGGGATAACAGGCTGATCTTCCCCAAGAGTCCATATCGACGGGATGGTTTGGCACCTCGATGTCGGCTCGTCGCATCCTGGGGCTGGAGTAGGTCCCAAGGGTTGGGCTGTTCGCCCATTAAAGCGGCACGCGAGCTGGGTTTAGAACGTCGTGAGACAGTTCGGTCTCTATCCGCCGCGCGCGTAAGAAACTTGAGGAAACCTGTCCCTAGTACGAGAGGACCGGGACGGACGAACCTCTGGTGTGCCAGTTGTCCCGCCAGGGGCACCGCTGGTTAGCTACGTTCGGAAGGGATAACCGCTGAAAGCATCTAAGCGGGAAGCCTGTTCCAAGATGAGGTTTCTCACCCCCTTTGCGGGGTTAAGGCCCCCTACAGACCATGGGGTTGATAGGCCAGAACTGTACGCACAGCAATGTGTTCAGGTGACTGGTACTAATCGGCCGAGGACTTACCAACAACACCCACACACCACAAAAACATTCTGTTTTGGTGTGTTCGCATCCACTATGCATCTTCTGAGACAACACACGAACAAACAAACACCAGCGGTTTGTGGTTGTTTCACAATGTTACGGCGGCCATAGCGGAGGGGAAACGCCCGGCCCCATTCCGAACCCGGAAGCTAAGCCCTCCAGCGCCAATGGTACTGCACCTTAATCAGTGTGGGAGAGTAGGACACCGCCGAACACAACTTCAGAAGGGCCCCGTATTCGATGAATTCATTCGTCGGATACGGGGCTTTTCTCGTTCGCCCACGTTCGTCTGGACGAGGGCGGCGATGCTTCCCATCAAGGTTCAAGGGCATAGATTGGCAGCTATGAATGATCGTGATCGTCCGCGTCGTGAGGGACGCGGTGAGCGTGATACGCGAGATCAGCGGGAGTCGCGGGGCCAGGGCGGTCCGCGTGGTCAGCGGGGAGCCCGCGGTCAGAGCGATTCGAGTCGAGGAGATTCGAGCCGGGGACGTCGTCCGGATCGTCCGGGTCGTGAGCGCGGCGACGGTGGTCGCCGGCAGCCGGGTCCTCCGCTGCCCGACGATGTCGCTGCGTCAGACCTTGATCCGGAAGTCCGTCGCGACCTCCTGACACTCGACAAGGCCAACGCCGAGATCGTCGCCAAACACCTGGTGATGGTCTCGCGTCTGCTCCTCGAAGAGCCCGCGCTCGCGCTCGAACACGCTCGTGCCGCGCGAGGCCGCGCGTCGAGGGTCGGCGTCGTTCGGGAAACCGCCGGTATCGCGGCCTACAACGCCGGCGAGTGGCAGGAGTCCGCAACCGAGCTGCGTGCTGCGCGTCGTATCACCGGCAACAATGCGTTGTTGCCTCTCATCGCCGACTGTGAGCGTGGTCTGGGCCGTCCGGAGCGTGCTGTCGAGATCGCGCGTGGCGACGAGGGCCGTGCGCTGCGCGGCGAGGAAGCCACCGAAATGCGCATCGTCGAAGCCGGCGCACGAATCGACCTGGGTGAACCCGAGAAAGCCGTCGTCACGCTTCAGGCCGAGAACCTCAAGCCGGGTCAGGTGGGAACCGGACCCGCGCGGCTGTTCTACGCGTACGCGTCGGCGCTGTACGCATCGGGCCGCCGTGACGAATCGATCACCTGGTTCATGAACGCGGCCGCAGCCGACGTCGAGGACGTGACCGACGCCGAGTTCCGACTGACCGAACTCGCGAACGACGACGCACCGGTCGGCGATGACGAGCAGGCCGTCGACGGGGTGGACGTCCTCGCCGACAGCGCAGTCTCTGAGGCACTGGCGGCCGAGTCGTCGAGTGCTGAAGCCGTGAGCGTCGAGCCCGCCGCTGCTGAACCGGCCGCTGCTGAACCGGCCGCTGCTGAGTCGACTGCTGGTGAATCCCCTGAGTTGCCCTCGGCAAAGGTAGCTGCCGAACCGGTCGTCGCACCGGAGCCGGTTGTTGCACCAGAGCCGGTCGTCGCACCGGAACTCGCCGGCGAGCAGGAGGCCGACGACACCGAGACGATCGAAGGCGTGCAGGGGACCGCAGACCTGTCCGAGACGTCGAGTTACGTCGACGATGATGTATCCGAGCTGATCGGGCTTTCGGACTCGGTCTCGCAGACACTCGCCGATCGTTACGATGCACTCCTGCTCGATCTGGACGGCACTGTCTTCGCGGGCAACAAGGCGCTGCCGAATGCGGTCGACACCCTCGACCGGCTCGACATCCCCCGCCTCTTCGTGACGAACAACGCGAGTCGACGGCCCGCCGAGGTCGCCGCGCATCTCCGTGACCTCGGTTTCGACGCCACCGATGATCTCGTCGTCACCAGTGCGCAGTCGGGAGCGCGATTGCTGTCCGAGCATCTCGCACCGGGATCGCGGGCGCTGGTGATCGGTACCGATGGACTCGCGCAGGAGGTTCGCGAAGTCGGTATCGGCGTGACACGGAGCGCCGACGACCGTCCCGCGGCCGTGATCCAGGGGCATTCGACCGACACCGGCTGGGCGCAGCTGTCCGAGGCCGCTCTGGCCATCCGAGCCGGTGCGCTGTGGGTGGCCACCAACGTCGACGCCACGCTCCCGTCCGAGCGCGGTCTGCTCGTGGGCAACGGGTCGATGGTCGCAGCACTGCGCAGCGCGACCGGCAAGGAGCCGCTCGTCGCCGGCAAGCCTGCCGCCCCGCTGATGGCGGACGCGATCACGCGGGCCGCGGCCAACGCTCCGCTCGTCGTCGGCGATCGTCTCGACACCGACATCGAGGGTGCACACGCCGTCGGCATCGAGAGCGCACTGGTCCTCACGGGCGTCAGCACGGTCACCGACCTGCTGGCCGCGCCCCCAGAGCAGCGACCCACCTATGTCATCGACGACCTCGCGGGCATGTTCGACGTCGTCGACGCGGTGCGCGTGGCCGACCAGCCGGGCTGGACCGTGAGCGTGGAGGCCTCGACGGTGAGCGTCTCCGGCTCGGGCGACGAGATAGGTCTCGTGCCGGCGCTCGCCGCTGCCACCTGGGCCGCGGTGGACGCCGGCACCGCGGATCCCGAGGAGCTACGGATCCGGGCCGAGGGCACGGCGCGGGAGAAGCTGGCGTCGCTGGGTGTCACCCTCGTCGGCTAGCTGTACTGACCCGCCAGGTTGGGTACGCGGTCGGCGGGTGAGTCGCCTCTGAGTGCGGTGTGGCCGCGTTCGTGATTGTAGATGCGCAGGAACTCGTCGAAGGCGGCCACGCGTTCGGTCTCGCTGTTGTAGGGGCGGGCGTAGGCCCATTCCTCTTGCAGTGTGCGGTTGAATCGTTCCACCTTGCCGTTGGTTTGCGGCCGGTACGGTCGTGTCCATTTGTGTTTGATCCCGTTGTCGGCCAATCGTTTCCGGAACATTCTGGACCGGTAACAGGACCCGTTGTCGGTCATCACCCGTGTGGTCGTGACGCCGATCGAGGCAAAGTGGGCCACGGCACGCGTCATGAACGCGGTCGCGGTTTCCTTCTTCTCATCAGCGAGGATCTCCGAATAGGCGTATCGGGAGTGATCATCGACGGCGTGGTGCAGGTAGGCGTATCCCAGGTTGGGGCGGCCATGCACGGTGCGGGGCCGGGACGGATCGCGATGGGCACTGGAATTGCGGCCGCCTCGGGCGCGGCCGTGCACGCGGTGCCCACCACCGTCGGGGATCCTGCCCAGCTTCTTGATGTCGACGTGGATCAAGTCCCCGGCAGCTTCGCGTTCATACCGGCGAACCTCACGTCGTCGTGCACGCACCGGTGCTCCGGTGGCCGGGTCGGTCCACGACAACCGCACACACTGGTACCGGGTGAGGATGCGGTGGACTGTGGACACGTTCAACCCCAGGTGGAACCCGATCCGAGCTGGTCCCCAACGGCGCGACACGCGTAACCCCACCACCCGGCGTTCCCGGCGACGGGTGGTGCGATGCGGGCATGAGCGGGGCCGGCTTGAGCGGTCAACCATCCCTGCGGGCCCGTGGTCGCGGTAGCGGTCGGCCCACCGTTTGGCCGTGGTCACCGAGACATTGAAACGGTCCGCGGCACGCCGCAGCGGCCACCCATCCTCGACAACACACCGAGCCAGACGCAGCCGGCCAGTCGGGGACAACGGTGAATTACGGTGAGACATGAAGACCTCCGGGTTGAGGAGCGGTTCTTAGACAGCTCCACACCTCACTCGGAGGTCTTCCCTATGTCACGCCGACTCGCCGAACCCCGTACCTAACGTCCCGGGTCAGTACAGCTAGCGTGGTTGACGATGACTTATCCGAGTGACGAGAGCAGTCGTTCGGACCTGAGCAGCGGTCCGACGCCGAACAACATGGCGCCCCGACCCGGTCCGGGCGCCATGCCGCGTCGCCAGTACGACCCGATGGCAGCCCTGACCGACGACCCATCGTCGGGGCCGGACGCCGATCTCGACCTGCCGGACGTCGAGGCCACGGTCTCTGAGCTTCTCGCCGAGGTCGACGAGCTGCGTGAGTCCGTCGGGGACACTTTCTCGCTGGCCGCACTCGAGCGCCAGGCGAACCTCCTCGAGCAGGCACACGATGCGCTGACCGCAGCGCTCGATGCGGTGGACCGCCGATGAGTCGATCCCGGACGCGGCACTGACGATGGCGACCCGAGCACGACTCGACGCAGAACTCGTCCGGCGTGGCTTGGCCCGGTCCCGGGAGCAGGCGCGCGAACTCGTCGACGCCGGCGTCGTGAAGGTCAACGGAACGGTGGCGGCCAAGGCCGCGACCGGCGTCACCCGTGACACCCCGATCGTCGTCGTCGAGGCACCGAAAGACGACTGGGCGTCGCGCGGCGCCCACAAGCTCCTCGGTGCGCTCGAGGCGTTCGAACCCCAGGGTCTGACCCTCGCCGGCCGTCGGTGTCTCGATGCCGGCGCGTCGACCGGCGGATTCACCGATGTGCTTCTGCGTCGCGAGGTCCGGGAGGTCGTCGCCGTGGATGTCGGCTACGGACAACTGATCTGGCGTCTGCAGAACGACGATCGGGTTCACGTCTACGACCGCACCAACGTCCGGCACCTCGAACCCGAGCAGATCGGTGGTCAGGTCGACGTCGTGGTCGCCGACCTGTCCTTCATCTCGCTGGGACTCGTCCTACCCGCATTCGCCCGTTGCGCGGTTCCGGGAGCCGACCTGCTGCCGATGGTCAAACCCCAGTTCGAGGTGGGCAAGGACCGTGTCGGCGCCGGCGGGGTCGTGCGCGATCCCGAGTTGCGTGCCGAGGCGGTGCTCGGAGTGGCGACCGAGGCCGCTGCGCTCGGGCTCGAGACCCGTGGCGTCGTGGCCAGCCCACTGCCCGGCCCGTCGGGCAACGTCGAGTACTTCCTCTGGCTGCGCAACGAACCCGATGGCCGGACGGGCGAGGAGTCGGGGGAGAGCGATAGGGTCGACCGGGCGGGATCGTCCGACGAGCTCCGCTCCATGATCGAACGTGCGGTCGCGGAGGGACCGCGCTGAGCGCAAACCGACCGGCGCCCGTTCGGCTCGTCCCTGCTCGACCACACGTCCGACCACACTTCTCCGGGAGGGAACATCAGTGACCGACGAGTCGGTAGCCGAGTCCGCCGGTGCCCGCGAGTTCTTGGTGGTCGCCCACACCGGACGCGAGAACGTCATCGAGACGATCGAGGCGATCGCCCGCCACTGTGCCGCCGCCGGCGTCGCGCTGCGTGTCGTCGACCATGACACGCTCGATCGGGACGCCCCGGACCACGACGTGCTGTACCGCAACCGGGAGGGCGAAGCCTCGCGACCCGGCAACATCCCGGTGGATCCGGAGTACCTCCGTTCCCTGGGTGCCGTCGTCGAGGTCACCACGGCCGAGTCCGCGTCGGCCGAGGGCTGCGAGCTGGTCATCGTCCTGGGCGGTGACGGAACCTTCCTGCGCGCCGCCGAGCTGGCCTGCCCGGCCGGAGTGCCCGTCCTGGGCATCAATCTCGGGCACATCGGCTTCCTCGCCGAATCCGAGGCGCACCGGATCGACGAGGTGATGGCGCAGCTCATCGCCCGCGACTACCGCATCGAACCGCGGATGACCCTGGAGATCGACATCGTCGACCCGGCCGATCCCGACCCACCGACGGCCAGCAGCTGGGCCCTCAACGAGGTGGCGATCCTCAACACCAGCAAGAACGGCGTACTCGAACTCGTCACCGAGGTCGACGGTCGCCCGGTGTCCGCGTTCGGCGCCGACGGCGTGCTGGTCGCGACCCCGACCGGGTCGACGGCCTACGCGTTCTCGGCGGGCGGTCCGGTCATGTGGCCGGACCTCGAGGCCATCCTCGTGGTCCCGAACAACGCGCACGCGCTGTTCGCGCGGCCCATGGTGACCAGCCCGAGGTCGCGGATCGCCGTCGAGGTGGACAAGAACGGACGTTCGGCGGTCGCGCTGTGCGACGGCCGTCGACCACTTGACGTGCCGGCCGGTGCTCGCGTCGAGGTCGTACGCAGCGAGCGTCCGGTGAACTGGATCCGGATCGATTCCGATCCGTTCGCCGACCGGCTCGTGACCAAGTTCGCCCTCCCGGTCACGGGATGGCGAGGGAGGCAGGCATAGGGGTGCTCGAAGAACTGTCGATCACCGGACTCGGTGTCATCGAGGACGCGCAGGCACGTTTCCACCCGGGCTTCACGGTGCTGACCGGTGAGACGGGCGCGGGCAAGACGATGATCGTCACCAGCCTGCACCTGCTGTCCGGGGCGCGCGCCGACGCGACGCGTGTCCGAACCGGTAGCGCCAAGGCCATCGTCGAGGGCCGGTTCCGGCTGGCGAACGCCGAGGGTGTGCAGAAGGATCCGGTGGTCGCCGACATCCTCGACTCCACCGGCGCCGAACTCGACGACGACGACACCGTGATCGCGGTCCGGTCGGTGAGCGCCGACGGTCGGTCGCGGGCACATCTGGGTGGCCGATCGGTGCCGGTCGGGGTGATGGGGCAACTCACCACCGCGGTTCTGGCCATCCACGGCCAGAACGATCAGCTCCGTCTCCTGCGTCCGGAGCATCAACGAGCCGCGCTCGACACCTTCGGGGGCTCGAAGGCGACGGCTGCGCTGGAGGCGTACCGGAAGGCCCGGACCGCCTGGGTCGACATCCTCGACGAACTCGACGCCCGTCGCGCGAACTACCGTGAGCTCGCGCAGGAAGCCGACCGACTTCGTTTCGGCATCGATGAGATCGCCGCGGTCGACCCGGTCCCGGGTGAGGACGAGGAACTCACCGCGACGATCCGGCGTCTGTCGGACCTCGAATCCATCCGCGGCGCCGCCGACCAGGCACACGACATCGTCGCCGGCGATTCGGGAGCATCGGTGATCGAGGGACTGGGTACGGTGCGGACCCTTCTGGAGGGTGCCGCCGACGACACGCTGCGCGGACTGGTCCCGCGGGTCTCCGAAGCGCTCACCTTGATCACCGATGTCGGCGCCGAACTGACGGCGTTCACGTCGAGCCTCCCGGCCGATGCCGAAGAGCTCGACAAACTCCTCGCACGTCAGGCCGAACTCAAGTCACTCCTGCGCAAGTACGCGCCCGATGTCGACGGGGTCATCGACTGGCGGCACAAGGCGCAGGCCCGCCTGGCCGAGATCGAGGACCCGCGGTCGTCGATCGAGGAACTCGAGACCGCGGCCGCGACGGCGCTGGAAACGGTCGAGGCCGCTGCGACCAAGCTGCACGACCTGCGCGTCAAGGCGGCGTCGTCGATGGCCGGCAAGGTGTCCAAGGAGCTGAAGGGGCTCGCAATGGGCGACTCGACGCTTGCGGTCTCCGTCAGCCCCGAACCGGCCTCGCCGGAGGATCGGCTCGCGATCACGCTCGGCGGCAGCCGGGCTCATGCGGGGGCCGACGGCGCCGACAAGGTCGAATTCGCGCTCGTGGCGCACCCCGGAGCCACGCCACTGCCGATCGCGAAGTCGGCATCCGGCGGCGAACTGTCGCGCGTGATGCTCGCGCTCGAGGTGGTGCTCGCTGCGCCGACCTCCGGTTCGGTCATGGTGTTCGACGAGGTCGACGCCGGTGTCGGCGGGCGAGCCGCCGTGGAGATCGGCAAGCGACTGTCCCGTCTGGCCCGGGCCCACCAGGTCATCGTCGTCACCCACCTGCCACAGGTCGCGGCCTTCGCCGACAACCACCTGGTCATCGGCAAGTCCAAGAAGGGTGCGCTGGTCACCAGCAGTGTGCGGACCCTCGACCGCGACGAGCGCGTCGCCGAACTGGCACGCATGCTCGCCGGGCTGGGGGAGTCCGACACCGGACGTGCGCACGCCGAGGAATTGCTGGCCACCGCGGAAGCGGAACGGGCGGCTCACTGACCTCGCACGGGCTGGGACCCCTGTTGCTCGTGTGACAAAAGTTTCTCGTGTTACGGCGCGCCTCCCGGGCTCCGTCGTGTCTTCGGTCAATCATTGCGGTCATGAAGATGCCTGCACTGCTCGCGCGTAACACCGAAGAACTGCCTGGCGTGACCGGTATCGCCAGGATCGACAAGAGCACCAAGCGGCTGCTCAACCGGGTCGGCCCGGGTGACATCGCCATCCTCGACGAGGTCGACCTGGACCGCGTCACCGCCGACGCCCTCGTCGAGGCCAACGTCGTCGCGGTGGTGAACGCCTCCCGCTCGATCACCGGCCGCTACCCGAACCTCGGTCCCGAGGTTCTCGTCGCGTCGGGCATCGTCCTACTCGACGATGTGGGCCCGGAGATCTTCAAGCGCGTCAAGGACGGAGCCAAGGTGCGCGTCCACGACGACCGGCTCTTCGTCGGTGAACGTCGTCTGGCGCTGGGCACCGAACTCGACGAGCGCGACATCGCCGACATCATGATCGGCGCCAAGGCGGGTCTCGTCGATCACCTGGAAGCCTTCTCCGGCAACACGATCGAATTCATCCGCAGCGAATCCCCGCTGCTGATCGACGGCGTGGGTGTGCCGGAGATCGACGTGGACCTTGCCGGCCGGCATGTGGTCATCGTCGGTGAGGGCGCCGACCGCGCCGCGGATCTGCGTGCGCTCAAGCCGTTCATCAAGGAGTACCAGCCGGTGATGGTCGGTGTGGGCACCGGCGCGGACACCCTGACGAAAGCCGGCTACAAGCCCGCTATCATCGTCGGCGACCCCGAGCACATCAAGACCCCGACGCTGAAATCCGGTGCGCAACTGGTGCTGCCGGCCGACACCGACGGACATGCCGCGGGCCTCGAGCGCATCCAGGACCTCGGTATCGGTGCCACCACCTTCCCCGCGGCGGGCTCCGCGGAAGACCTCGCCCTGCTGCTGACCGACTACCACGGCGCCGACCTGATCGTCACCGTCGGGTACCCGGGCTCCCTCGACGACTTCTTCGATCGTTCGCGTCGCGAGAGCAACCCGTCGATGTTCCTGACCCGTCTGAAGGTTGGGCAGAAGCTCGTCGACGCGAAAGCGGTTGCGACGCTGTACCGCAGTCGCGTGTCCGGCGCAGCCATCGCGTGTGTCGTCCTGGCCGCACTGGTCGCGGTGATCGCGGCCCTCCTGCTGTCCAACACCGGCACCGACGTCACCGATTGGATTGTCACGCAGTGGAATGCGCTGCTCGACTGGGCACGAGAGGTCTGGAATCGATAGGCGATGATCTCGCTACGACAGCATGCGATCTCACTGGTCGCGATCTTTCTGGCATTGGCGCTCGGACTCTTCCTCGGTTCGGGGTTCGTCGGGGATCGGGTGAACTCGATGACCGGGACCAGTAGGGACCGGATCGGTGATCTCGAAGACCAGCGCGACGACCTGAACGCGAAGCTCAACGCGTCCAACAGTTTCGATCTGGCGATCGGGCCCCGGCTCATCGCCAACACCCTGCGCGGCCAGTCGGTTCTGGTGGTCACCGCGCCGAACGCGGCCGAGGCCGACGTCGACGCCGTGAAGGAGAACATCTCCGGCGCCGGCGCGCGCTTCGCCGGTCAGATCGCGCTGACCGAGTCGCTCCTCGGCGACCAGAACGCCGAACAGCTGCGCACCATCGTCGACCAGACGATCCCGCCGGGTGCGATGTTGCGAGCCGAGCTGACCGACTCGGGCAGCCGGGCCGGTGACCTGCTCGGAACCCTGGTGCTCTCCGGCAAATCCACCCGCCCGGCATCGTCCGCCGACCGTCGGACCGGTCTCGCGACCCTGCGGGACGGCGGGTTCATCGACTACGTCAACAACGCGGTGACACCGGCCGATCTGATGGTCGTGGTGACCGGTGACGAGTTCGGCCCCGACTCGGGTGCACAGGGTGCGCTCGTGGCCCGCCTTGCCGCAGCGGCGTCCGTACGTGGCGTGGGAGGGGTGCTCGTGGGTCGGACCGGATCGGCCAACGGAAGCTCGCCGATCGCCGTGGTCCGTGCCGACCCGTCGCTGGCCAACGCGGTCTCCACGGTCGACAACGTCGACCAGCCGACCGGTCTCATCACGACGGTCCTGGCGCTCGCGGCCGAGGGGAAGGGTGCGACCGGGGCCTACGGCACCGGGGCCGGCGCCACCGCGGTCACCGTCGGGGCCGACGGCAAGCCGGCCGCCTGACCCCGCCGTCGAGCTGATTTCGGGTTCGGAGTGAGTACCGCCACGCCACGCGCCGGTGTGGCGGTACGGCGTGGCGGCCCAGTGGTGTTACCCTGGAGTCCCGTAGGTAATCAGGGCATCGGCCCTGATTCGGCCGACGGGAGACACGCTTTTGCGACCTTTGCGACACGTTCACGACACCAAGCACATCTTTGTCACTGGTGGCGTCGCCTCTTCACTGGGTAAGGGCCTCACGGCCTCGAGCCTGGGTCAACTTCTCACCTCTCGGGGCCTGCGGGTCACGATGCAGAAGCTCGATCCCTATCTGAATGTCGATCCCGGCACGATGAATCCTTTCCAACACGGAGAGGTCTTCGTGACCGAGGACGGCGCGGAGACCGACCTCGACGTCGGACACTACGAGCGCTTCCTGGACCGCAACCTCTCGCAGTCGGCGAATGTGACCACGGGACAGGTGTATTCGACGGTCATCGCCAAGGAGCGGCGCGGCGAGTACCTCGGTGAGACCGTGCAGGTGATCCCGCACATCACCGACGAACTCAAGTCGCGGGTGCTGGCCATGGGCGAGCCCGACGCCGACGGCGAGGTGCCCGACGTCGTCATCACCGAGATCGGCGGCACGGTCGGCGACATCGAGTCGCTGCCGTTCATCGAGGCCGCCCGCCAGGTGCGCCATGACGTCGGCCGCGACAACGTCTTCTTCCTGCACGTGTCGCTGGTGCCCTACCTCGCGCCGTCGGGGGAGCTCAAGACCAAGCCGACCCAGCACTCGGTCGCCGCGCTGCGCAACGTCGGTATCCAGCCCGACGCGTTGATCCTGCGCTGCGACCGCGACGTGCCCGAGGGACTCAAGAAGAAGATCGCGCTGATGTGCGACGTCGAACTCGACGGCGTGATCTCGACCCCCGACGCGCCGTCGATCTACGACATCCCCAAGGTGCTGCACAACGAGCATCTCGACGCGTACGTGGTCCGCAAGCTGGGGCTGCCCTTCCGTGATGTCGACTGGACGGTCTGGGGCGAACTGCTCCACCGCGTCCACGAGCCGCGCGAAACCGTGCGGGTGGCGCTGGTCGGCAAGTACGTCGACCTGCCCGACGCCTACCTGTCGGTCACCGAGGCCATCCGTGCCGGCGGTTTCGCCTGGAAGGCACGCACCGAGATCAAGTGGGTGCCGTCGGATGACTGCCAGACCCCGGCGGGTGCGCAGGCCGCGCTCGGGGACGTCGACGCGATCCTGATCCCCGGCGGATTCGGCATCCGCGGCATCGAGGGCAAGGTCGGCGCCATCTCGTACGCGCGGCGCCGCGGCATCCCGCTCCTCGGCCTCTGCCTGGGGCTCCAGTGTGTGGTCATCGAGGCCGCCCGTTCGGTGGGGCTCGACGAGGCCAGTTCGACCGAATTCGATCCCGACACCCCGCATCCGGTGATCTCGACGATGGCCGACCAGGCGGACGCGGTGGCCGGCGAGGCGGACCTGGGCGGCACGATGCGCCTCGGTGCCTACGACGCGGTCCTGAAGGCGGGTTCGGTCGTCGCGGAGTCGTACGGTACCCGCGAGGTGTCCGAGCGTCACCGTCACCGTTTCGAGGTCAACAACGCCTACCGCGACAAGATCGCCGATTCGGGTCTGGTCTTCTCGGGGACCTCGCCCGACGGGCACCTCGTCGAATTCGTCGAATACCCCAAGTCGGTGCATCCGTTCTTCGTCGCCACCCAGGCGCACCCGGAGCTCAAGAGCCGTCCGACGCGACCGCACCCGCTGTTCCGCTCGTTCATCGAGGCCGCTTTGAAATACAAGGCAGCCGAACGCCTTCCGGTGGATCTCGGTGACGAGTACGAGTCGAACGACGCCCCGGCCGGCACCGTCGCGGCGGTCAACGACGTCACCGTCGAACCGGTCGCCGGGATCGACGAGATCGGCGTCGAGGGCTGACCGGGTTGGGCGGCCACGAGTTCGACGTCAACGGAACCCGCACCGTCTACGACGGTGCGATCATCACGTTGCGCGTCGACGACGTGGCCATGCCCGGCGGGCGAGTCGCCGAGCGGGAGGTCGTCGAACACTTCGGTGCGGTCGCGATCCTCGCGCGTGACGAGAACCGCCGGATCGCCATGGTGCGCCAGTACCGGCATCCGATCGGCCGCCGCCTCCTCGAGTTGCCGGCCGGCCTTCTCGACCAGGACGGTGAGGCGCCGCTGGCTGCGGCGCAGCGCGAGCTGGCCGAGGAGGCCGACCTGGCCGCCGACACCTGGCACGTCCTCGTCGATCTGGCGCTCTCACCGGGTTTCACCGACGAGGCACTTCGCCTCTACCTGGCCGAGGACCTACATCGCCTCGACGAGGCGGAGCGCGTCGACGAGGAAGCCGACATGGAGGTCGAGTGGGTGTCGCTCGACGACGCGGTCGCGATGGTGCTGGCCGGCGAGATCGTGAACGCCACCAGCGTCGCGGGCATCCTGGCCGCCTCGGCGGCGGAACGGTCGGGGATCGGGCTGCGCGGGACAGATGCCCCGTGGCCCGAGGAGCCGACCGCGCTCCGGGACCGCCGGCGTCGCTCGTGAACACGTCAGTCGTGAGTCGCCCGTGACGATCGCCGCCGCCATCTCGCGCTTCCTCGATCACCTCACCGTCGAACGAGGTGCGGCGGCCAACACCGTGTCGTCCTACCGTCGTGATCTCGAGCGGTACCGGCGATATCTCGAATCGCGCGACATCGCGTCGATCGACGCGGTGACCGAGGAGGACGTGCGTGAATTCCTCGTCGACCTGCGTCGAGGGGATCCGGACGCCGGGTTCCCGCCCCTCGCGGACAGCTCGATCGCGCGAACCGTGGTGGCGACCAGGCGCTTTCACAAGTTCGCGGTCGACGAGGGGATGGTTGCGACGGACGTCGCGCAGGCGGTCCGTCCGCCGAGGCCGGCGCGCCGTCTCCCGAAGTCGCTGCCCGTCGACGAGGTGCTGGCCATCCTCGAGGCCGCCGGTGCCGAAGATCATCCCCGCGCCCTGCGCGATCGCGCCCTGCTGGAATTCCTCTACAGCTGCGGCGCCCGCATCTCCGAGGCCACCTCGCTCGACATCGACGACCTCGACCTCGACACCCGGGCGGTACGCCTACGGGGCAAGGGCGGCAAGGAGCGTCTCGTCCCGCTGGGCGGACCGGCGATCGACGCCATCGACGCCTATCTCGTCCGCGGCCGTCCCGCGCTGGTGTCGCGGGCGACGCCGGCGCTGTTCCTCAATGCCCGGGGCGGGCGACTCTCGCGTCAGTCGGCGTGGCAGGTACTGGTCACCGCCGCCGAACGTGCCGGGTTGGACAAGGCCGTCTCCCCGCACACCCTGCGGCACAGCTTCGCGACCCATCTCCTCGACGGCGGCGCCGACGTCCGCGTCGTCCAGGAGCTGCTCGGACACGCCTCGGTGACCACCACGCAGGTGTACACACTCGTGACGGTGAACACGATGCGCGAGGTGTATGCCGTCGCACATCCGCGTGCCCGCTGACCGCGCGCCGACAGCGGGTCGACGCCCGCGATGTCCTAGGCTGATACGAGTCGTCGTCCACGGACCGGCATTTCCGCCCGGCCGGCCGACGCGCATCGGGTACCGAAGAGTGAAGGGAGCGGCGGGCACGTGACCACTCCGAGCACACTGCGGTCTGGCACCCGACTCGAGTGTTCGGGGACGCGATCGTGACCTCCGCGGGCGATCAGTACAGCATCCAGGTGTCGCCGGGACATGACGCCGACGAGGTCGATCACCACGGCACCGGCGAGATCGGTCCCACCGGACGGCCCTATCGAGAGGTCCCCGAGCCGAGACCACTCGACCGTCACGGTCCGGCCACCGTCATCGCCGTGTGCAACCAGAAGGGCGGGGTCGGCAAGACCACCTCGACCATCAACCTCGGGGCCGCGCTCGCCGAGTACGGCCGCCGCGTGTTGCTCGTCGACCTCGATCCGCAGGGCGCGTTGTCCGCGGGACTGGGTGTGCCGCACCACGAACTCGAGCAGACGGTCTACAACCTCCTCGTCCCGCCGCAGGTGGCCACCGACGAGGTGCTGATGCGCACACGCGTCGACGGACTCGACCTGCTGCCGAGCAACATCGACCTGTCGGCCGCGGAGATCCAGCTCGTCACGGAGGTGGGACGCGAACAGTCCCTGGCCCGTGCGCTGCACCCGGTGCTCGACCGCTACGACGTGGTGCTGATCGACTGCCAGCCCTCGCTCGGCCTGCTCACCGTGAACGCCCTCGCCTGCGCGGACACCGTGCTGATCCCGATGGAGTGCGAATACTTCTCGCTGCGTGGCCTGGCGCTGCTCACCGACACGATCAACAAGGTGCGCGACCGTCTCAACCCGCGCCTGGACCTCGGTGGCATCCTCGTCACCATGTTCGACGCCCGCACGCTGCATTCCCGCGAGGTGATGGCGCGTGTGGTCGAGGTGTTCGGCGACGCCGTCTACGACACCGTGATCTCCCGGACCGTCCGTTTCCCGGAGACGAGCGTCGCCGGTGAACCGATCACCTCGTGGGCACCTCGGTCGGCCGGCGCGAAGGCCTACCGGGCGCTGGCGCGTGAGGTGATCGCGCGCAACGTGAAGGGCGCATGACCGTCGACACCGACCACGCCGTGACCGAGTCCGACGGGTCCGAGGTCGAAGCGCCGGTCGAGGCGTCGGAGCCGGTCGGGGACACCCCTGATGGGAGTGACGAGGCCACCGAATCCGGTTTCCGGGTCAAGCTCCGCAATTTCGAGGGACCCTTCGACCTGCTGCTGAACCTGATCTCGCAGCATCGGCTCGATGTCACCGAGGTCGCGCTGCACGAGGTGACCGACGACTTCATCGCCTATACCCGCGAACTCGGTCCGGAGGTCGGGCTCGACCAGACCACCGAGTTCCTCGTCGTGGCGGCCACGCTGCTCGATCTCAAGGCGGCCCGGCTGTTGCCGTCCGGCGAGGTCGACGACCCCGAGGACCTGGCCCTGCTCGAAGCCCGCGACCTGCTGTTCGCGCGGCTGCTCCAGTACCGGGCGTACAAGCAGGTGGCACAGTTGTTCGGCGAACTGGAAGCCGCCGCGCTTCAACGTTATCCGCGCGCCGTCTCGCTGGAGCAACGGTTCGAGGACCTGTTGCCGGAGGTCACGCTCGGCGTCGACGCCGCTGGTTTCGTGCAGGTGGCCGCGGCGGCGATGACCCCGCGACCCGTGCCGACGGTCGGACTCGACCATCTCCACGACGTGCAGTCGGTGTCGGTGCCGGGTCAGGCCCGGCGGATGGCGGCACTGCTCAGCGCGTCGACCGGCGAATGGGTCACGTTCCGCGCTCTCACCGCCGACTGCGGGAGCGGACTCGAGATCGTCGGCAGCTTCCTCGGATTGCTGGAGCTCTACCGCGATCAGGCCATCACCTTCGAGCAACCCGAGGCTCTCGGCGATCTCGCGGTGATGTGGACCGGCGAACGCGAGATCGACGACCTGCGCATCGACAAGGCAGAGGATTACGGATGACCGACGGACCGATCGAGGACGCCGACGACGTGAACGACGAGGCTCTCGCCGAATCGGCAACCGACGCCCCGGCGTCGGCGGAGAGTGCGACCGACCACGGCCCCGCCGACCCCGAGCAGACGGCGCTGACGGGGGAGGACGAGGTCGAGGTCCTCGACGACGCGACCCTGCGGGCGGCACTCGAGGCCGTGCTGCTCGTCGTCGACACCCCGGTGACCACCGAGGAGTTGGCCAACGCCGTCGACCAGGACCGGACACGCGTGCGCGAGATGCTCAACGCGATGGCCGCCGAGCTCACCGCGGCGCGCAGCGGCATCGACCTGCGTTTCGCGGGCGACGGCTGGCGGTTGTACACCCGGGCGGACTACGCACCGTACGTGGAGAGGTTGCTGCTCGACGGGGCGCGGTCGAAGCTGACGCGCGCCGCGTTGGAGACACTGGCCGTGATCGCTTACCGGCAGCCGGTGACCCGCGCACGGGTCAGCGCGATCCGTGGTGTGAACGTCGACGGCGTGATCCGCACCCTCGTCGCGCGCGGCCTGATCAACGAGGTCGGCCAGGACCCGCAGACCAACGCCACGACCTACGCGACCACCGAGTTGTTCCTCGAGCGTCTCGGTCTCGCCTCGCTGTCCGAACTGCCCGATCTGGCGCCGCTGCTGCCCGACGTCGACCTCATCGACGACCTGGACGACGAGCTGCTGTCGGATCCCCGATTCGCCAAACTGTCCCCTCAGCCGTCAGACTCGAAGGTACTGGTCACCGACGGTGACCTGAATGATGACTAGAACCGCATAGGTCCACCCACACACAGGATTGAGAACAATGGCTTCCGCTGGCCGAGATGGCTCACCGGGAAAACGCCGCAAGGGCGCCCCCGCACAGCAACCGCGAACCAAGAAGACGCACCGCAAGGGGTCGTCGAAACCGAACGCCGATGTCGGGAAGATCCGGCTCAACAACGCCCGGCCCGCACGCCATCAGGTGGCGCCGGAGCAGGTGAGCGGCACGGGACCGGCCTTCGTCGAGGACGGTGTGCGACTCCAGAAGGTACTCGCCCAGGCCGGCGTCGCCTCGCGCCGCGGCGCCGAGGAGATGATCGCCGCCGGACGTGTGAAGGTCGACGGCGTCGTCGTCACCGAGCAGGGCCTGCGCATCAACCCCGACACCGCGATCATCCACGTCGACGATGCACGCGTGATCATGGACGAGACGCGTCAGTACCTCGCGTTCAACAAGCCCAAGGGCTGGCAGTCGACCATGGCCGACGACCAGGGTCGTCCGTGCGTCGGTGACGTGGTCGCCGAACGCGTGATGGCCGGACAGCGTCTCTTCCACGTCGGCCGCCTCGACGCCGACACCGAAGGTCTGCTGCTGCTCACCAACGACGGCGAGCTGGCCCACCGGCTGATGCACCCGTCGTTCGAGGTGCCCAAGACCTACCTCGCGACCCTGAAGGGTGAGGTGCCCCGCGGGGTCGCTCGTCAACTCCGTGAGGGGATCGAACTCGAGGACGGTCCGGTCAAGGTCGACAGGTTCACCGTCATCGAGGTCCACGAGGGACAGTCGCTGGTGCGGATCACCCTGCACGAGGGCCGGAACCGCATCGTGCGCCGCATGATGGACGAGGTCGGCTTCCCGGTCACGAAACTCGTTCGCACGCATGTGGGTACCGTCGCGCTCGGAGAGCAACGGCCGGGCAGCCTGCGTGTCCTCGGCAACGACGAGGTCGGCGCGCTGTACAAGGCGGTCGGGCTGTGACCGCTGGCACCACGCGCGTCGTCGCCATCGACGGGCCGGCCGGTACGGGCAAGTCGTCGGTGTCGAAGCTGCTCGCCGAGAAGGTCGGTGCCAGCTACCTCGACACCGGTGCGATGTACCGCGCGGTGACCCTGGCGGTCCTCGATGCCGGTGTGGCACTTGATGATCCGGCCGGTATCGCCCGGGTCGTGGACGCGGTCGACATCGAGTTGATCCCCACCGGAGACGGGTCGTCGACGGTGTTGCTCGACGGTCGCGATGTGTCCGGGCCGATCCGGACCGACCATGTGACCAGCGCGGTCTCGGCGGTGTCCGCCGTTCCCGAGGTGCGAACCAAACTCGTTGCGCTGCAGCGGCAGAACGCGCAGGACCGCTTCGTGGTGGTCGAGGGACGCGACATCGGGACCGTGGTGTTCCCGGCCGCCGACGTCAAGATCTTCCTGACCGCGACGCCGGAGGCACGCGCTGACCGGCGGCACAAGCAGAACCTGGCCGCGGGTCGCGACAGCGACTACGCAGCCGTTCTCGACAGCGTGAACCGCCGCGATCATCTCGATTCGACGCGCGCGGTGTCGCCGTTGCGTGCCGCCGACGATGCCGTCGTCGTCGACACCAGCGACAAGACCCTGATGGAGGTGCTCGACGAACTGAGCGGCCTCGTGGAGACCCGGATCGGAGCATCAGAACGGTGAGCGACAACTTCGAGACCGATGTGGCGGCGTTGCCGGGTGACGGCACGTGGGCGGACGAATCCGATTGGCAGCTGGCCGATATCGAGGGTGCCGACGGTGCCGCCGAGTTCGAGCACATGCCGGTGCTGGCGATCGTCGGGCGACCCAACGTGGGCAAGTCCACTCTCGTCAACCGCATCCTCGGCCGTCGCGAGGCCGTGGTCGAGGACATCCCGGGAGTCACGCGTGACCGTGTGTCCTACTCGGCGAGCTGGTCGGGACGTAGCTTCACGGTCGTCGACACGGGCGGCTGGGAACCCGACGCCAAGGGTCTGCAGCAGGCAGTCGCGGCCCAGGCCGAGCTCGCGATGCGGACCGCCGACGCCATCGTCGTGGTCGTCGATGCGACCGTGGGCGCCACCGCCACCGACGAGGCCGTGGCGCGTGTCCTGCGACGGTCGAAGACCCCGGTGATCCTGTGCGCCAACAAGGTCGACAGCGAGCGCATGGAGGCAGACACGGCCGCCCTGTGGTCGCTGGGACTCGGCGAGCCGCACCCGGTGTCGGCGGCGCACGGTCGTGGCGCCGGTGACCTGCTCGACGTCATCCTGGAGAAGCTGCCCGCGACTCCGCGCGAGGCGCCGGTGCTGGGCGGCCCGCGTCGTGTGGCACTCGTCGGCAAGCCGAACGTGGGCAAGAGCTCGCTGTTGAACAAGCTGGCCGGCACCGAGCGTTCCGTCGTCGACAACGTCGCCGGGACCACCGTCGACCCCGTCGACGAGATCGTCGAAGTCGGCGGCAAGACCTGGCATTTCGTCGACACCGCCGGCCTGCGGCGCAAGGTGCGCACCGCGAGTGGTCACGAGTACTACGCGTCGTTGCGGACGCGGTCGGCACTCGACGCCGCCGAGGTGGCGATCCTGCTGATCGACGCGTCGGAGCCGATCACCGAGCAGGACCTTCGCGTGCTGTCGCTCATCATCGAGAGCGGTCGTGCGCTGGTCATCGCGTTCAACAAGTGGGACCTGGTCGACGAGGATCGTCGTTACCAGCTCGACAAGGAGATCGATCGCGAGCTCGCCCGCGTGCCGTGGGCGCGCCGGGTGAACATCTCGGCGTCGACCGGTCGTGCGGTCCAGAAGCTGGTACCCGCGATGGAGAGCGCACTCGACTCGTGGGACAAGCGCATCTCGACCGGACCGCTGAACAGCTGGCTCAAGGACGTCATCGCGGCCAACCCGCCGCCGCTGCGCGGCGGGCGACAGCCGCGCGTGATGTTCGCGACCCAGGCGTCGGTACGACCGCCGACCTTCGTGCTCTTCACCACCGGCTTCCTCGAGGCCGGCTACCGCCGCTTCCTGGAGCGTCGCCTGCGCGAGGAGTTCAACTTCGACGGCTCGCCGGTACGCATCAACGTGCGTGTGCGCGACAAGCGGGAGCAGCGTCGCAAACGCTGACCGCAGACCCACCCTTTTTCGGCAGAATCACCCCCGCGTCGCGCATCCTGTCAGGCTGTTTGTGAGACACCTGGCGGGGTGTGCGGGGATCGGAATGTGTGATGACTATCAGTGTCGAGGTCGGCCGAACCCCGAATGGGCAGCGGTCTTACCCGCTTGGTTTCAAGGTCGAGTTTTTGCAGTTGTGGGATGCGGCGACGCTGGAGCGCGGTGGCCGTGCCCGGTTGCTGCGCGAGCATGCTCTGTCGCGGGCCACGGTGCGGGGCTGGTTGCACGCCCGTGATCGGGGAGACTTTGAGGTGTCGATGGTGTCGGCAGCACTCAAGTCGAAAGGATCGCGCCGGGTGGATGCTCAGGAACGAGCCGAGTTGGCGCGGTTACGCGCTGAGAACCAACGGCTACGTAAGAAGGTCGAACAGGCCGAAGCCATTCAAGAGATCATGGGAAAAGCTATCGAGCTCATGGACGGGATCACCGCGAGCTCGACGAGCGAGGAGGAGCAGATCCCACCGGCGTTGATGAGCGCCGAACAGTACCAGCAGTGGCTGCACCGCAAAGGACTGTCCTAGTCGAGACGGTCATCGCGTTGGCCGCAGCTGGGATGACGATCGCGGCGGCATGTGTGTGGGCGGGATTGCCGCGGGCAACGTTTTATCGCCTCACTCGCCGGTATCGGCACTACACACCGGTGACCGATCCGGTCCCGCAGCACGCCCGCCAACAGCCGGCGGCATTGACTGCCGGTGAGCGTGCCCAGGCACGAGCGGTACTCGAAGACGAGCAATACGCCGAGCTGTCAGTGTGCCAAACCTATTGGCGGGCTTTCGATGCCGGTCGGGTGCCGTGTTCGCAGAGCAGTTTCTACCGCATTGCCAAAGCCGAACAGATGACCGGTGATCGCCGCAAAGGCAGGCACGGCGGCGGGTGCGCACGCCCGGCGCCCAAAGCGGTAGCGACGGCGCCGGGGCAGTTGTGGTCCTGGGATGTCACCGAACTCAAAGGACCATCCCGCCAGCGCTACAAGCTGTACCTGGTGATCGATGTGTTCTCCCGCTACCCGGTCGCCTGGCGCATCGAGCACGTCGAGGACACCGCCCTGGCAGTCGACATGTTCGCCGCCGCCTTCACCCGCTACGGCGCCCCGCAGGTGCTCCACGCCGACAACGGGGCGATCATGCGCTCACGCGATCTGCTCGACGCCCTGCAGGCTGCCAAGATCGAAGCCTCGTTCTCCCGGCCCCGAGTCAGTGACGACAACCCGTTCTCCGAATCGCTGTTCAAGACCATCAAATACGACCTGCAGTGTCCCGACCGGTTCGACCACATCGACCACGCCCGCGCCTGGACCGCCACCTTCCTCGCCACCTATGCCGACGAGCATCGCCACAGCGGGTTGGCCTGGCACACCCCGGCCTCGGTGTTCGACGGTACTGCCACCCAGCAGCGGCAGCACCGCCAAACACTGCTCAACCGCCACTACCTGGCCCACCCGCAACGCTTCCGGCGCCCACCCCGGGCCCCGGAAATCCCGACCACCGTCGGGATCAACCACAGAAGAACAACCAACCAAGTCCTGTCTCAGACAGGTTGAGAAATTCCGCGTCGGGTGGTGCGTTTGCCGAAAACTGGTGGGTTTGACTGGGTCTGGCAATCGTCACCGGCGGTTGGATCTGGTTCAAGATGCGGTCCGCGGTCTAGGTCGCGGTAGCAGATGTCGTCGATCGTTGCGCCCGGCGCCACGTTTCGCGACATCTGACGACCGGCCGGGAACCCCGCCTGACCAGGCGATTGGTTCCGAACGGCAGTCGTCGGCTAGGCTTTATCTCGCTCCGCTTGAGCAGGGAGCAACGGGCTGTGGCGCAGTTTGGTAGCGCACTTGACTGGGGGTCAAGTGGTCGCAGGTTCAAATCCTGTCAGCCCGACAGAGCAGGCCCCGTCCGCATTGCGGACGGGGCCTTCGTCTTGTCACGGACTCTTGTCGACGCGATCGAAATACTCGACGATCCTTCCTGCACGAACAGGCCGTCCGCTGAGGAAGTTCGGGGTCGGCGGGGTGCACGCAGAATCGTGGTCAGCACCGGTCGAGCTCACCGAACCGGGCGAGCAGCCGGTCGATCGCGGTGCAGTCCTGCAGAAATCGGCGGCGATCGGGGTCCTCGGCGACCTCGCGCAGCATCGCATCGCCGGCCGGGACCTGTTCGACGGCGAGGATCGCCGACCACGTCGTCCCATCGGTGGCCGTGAACGCGTCGACGCCATCACGCAGGGCCCGCGCCAGGATGTTCCGGTCGTGTCGGTCGAGCCGGTCGTGGACCATGGCGATCATCTCGGACGCAACCGAGGCGTGTGCGCGCTCGTCTCGGCGGTGCAACGCGATGGTGGCTTGGTGCACCGGTTGGATCGTCCGGTCGTCGGCGATCAGGGTCAGGTAGTCCGCGATCGAGGTCTCCGCGACCGTCGCGTACGCGAGGGTCGTCAAGGCCGCGGCACGCGCCGATTCCGCCCGCGAGAGCGCCTCCCGATGCCGCCGCACGGTCGACGTCTCCGGCAAGGCTGCGTCCGGCAGCGCCCAGCCGCGTCGACGCCGGGTCAGCGCGGACGCGTTCAGGTGCATCAGCGTGTGGTACTCCTCGTCGACCATCGACTGCACCACCGCCGCCCGGCCCGCATCGGAGAAGCCGGTGCCGAACGCGTCCCGGAAAAGCAGCCCGAAACCAGGTGTCACCACGTCCTGTTCGATGTCGACGACATTCTTGTTGTAGGCGATCCACGCCCACGCCAGGATGCGGGACCGGACACCCTCGTCGAGCCGCTCCCAGACCGGATGCCCGGCGAAGGGGAGCAGCACCTCTGGGTAGTCGACGCAGGTGTCGTCGTAGAGGTCGTCCATCGTGAGCGAGTCGAGTTCGGGTTCGTTGCGCCGCACCGTCGCCCGCCGCGGCCAGCTGCGGACCAGCCCGCGGATGACCGCAGTCTCCACCGGATCGGAGGCGTCGTGCTCGGGCACGTGGCCGCTCACGACGGCAGTCCTTCGAACATCCGCGCACACACTCGCGCGTACCCGTCCGCGTGGTCGCCCAGCGGGACACCGGCCCGCGTGAGGAGCGCTGTGAAGTCGTCGGCGTCGCCCTCGGACGCGGCCGACAGCCGGGATACGGCCCGCCCCAATGCCTCCCGCGCGGCGGGCGCACACGGGTTGGACTCCTGCACGTCTCGATACACCTCCGGTGTCCCGCCGGTGATCCGCGCCAGCAACGCCGACATCGTCGTGAACGGCGGGGTGGCCAGCGCCGCCGCCTCGTCGGCGTCGACTCCGAGGTCGGCGAGCGCGCATCCGAACGACAGGATCGTCGCATGGGTGAGGGCCTGCACCGCCGCGCACAACCGGTCGTGCCGGTCCGCGGTCGTGATCTCCGCTCGCGCGCCCCACCGAGCGAGGTCCTCGAGCAGACGGTCTGCGCCCGCGCCGCCCCGATGGACGACCACCGCGACCGTGCGCCCGGGCAGGCCGAGGGACGGCGCGAACATGGGATTGATCCCGACGATCGACGCGCCCCGGTCGCGATCGGCGGCGTCGAGACGGGCTACGGCCGCAGAGAACCGCGTCTTCACCGACAGTGTCTCCACCAGCAGTGCTGTCGGACTCAGCAGTGGACTCACGTCCGCGACCGCGGCGAGCGCGACATCCTCCGGGACCGCGAGGACCACGACGTCCGCCTCGCGCAATCGCTTCGTCGCCTCTGGGCCGGGGGATCGGATGTCATCGCCCGAGCAGGCATCGAGCACGTGCACGGTGTTCCCGTCACCGCGCCATCGGTCGGCGAGCATCGTCCCGACCGCCCCGGCGCCGCCGGCGACGACCACCGACCGTGCACCTGGGACGGGTGGTCCGGTCACGGGTCACTCTCTTCGGCGACAGACAGGCAGCGTCGCATCGTCAGCGCCTTGACCATCGTCTCCTCGAACTCCTCGTCCGGATCCGACAGCGCGACGATCGCGCCCCCCACCCCGAACGTCACCTCGGAACCGGTCGCGACCATGGTGCGGATCACGATGGACAGGTCGGCGGTTCCGGTCAGCGAGAAGTAGCCGATCGCGCCCGAATACACCCCTCTCGGACCGGCTTCGAGTTTGTCGATGATCTCCATCGTGCGGATCTTCGGAGCACCGGTCATCGATCCGCCGGGGAATGCCGCCCGCACACAGTCGACCGCTGACAGCCCCTCGCGCAGCGTCCCGCGCACCGTCGACACCATCTGGTGCACGGGCGCGTACGTCTCGATATCGAACAGGGAGGGCACATGTACCGACCCCGGCACGCAAACCCGCGACAGGTCGTTGCGGACGAGGTCGACGATCATCAGGTTCTCCGACCGGTCCTTCTCGCTGGCTCGCAGGTCGCACCGAAACCCCTGGTCCTCGACGGGGTCCGCCGACCTCGGCCGGGTGCCCTTGATCGGTTTCGACTCCACCGTCCGGTCCGCACCCACCTTCAGGAATCGTTCCGGGGACGCGCTGAGCACCGACAGTCCCGAGAACTGGAGCAACGCGTTGTAGGGCATCGGGCTGATCTCGCGCAGACACGAGTACCCGGACACGGGATCGAGGCTGCGGTGCACGGTCGCCGTGTTCGTCAGGCACACCTCGTAGGTCTCCCCGGAGCGGATCTCCGCCAGGCATTGTTCGACGAGCCTCAAGTACGTCGGATGGTTGTGCCGGAATACGATCGGCACCTCTTCCGACGCCGGGACCAGTGGGGGAGCCGTTACTGGTGGCTCGGGAAGCGTGTCCTGCATCGCATCAATGGTCGACGCCGTCTCGTGTAACCACCGCGCGGTATCGGGGTCTGCGGTGTCGGGATCCGGGCCGTCCACCGATTCGAGTGCCAGCGCGTACGCACATCCCCGCTCGTGGTCGATCACCACGGCCCGGTCCGCGAACACGAGCGCCGCATCGGCCTGCTCGGACGCGTGTGCCAGCTGCCCGCCGGTGTCCGCCTTGAGTTCGTAGCCGAGATAGCCGACGTAGCCGAGACAGAACCCGAATGGTGGATCCGAGCGCGGCGCCACCGACCGCTCCCGTAGTTGCGCGCCGAGATAGTCGAAGAAGGTGCTGCGGATCTTCTCCACCGTCCCGTCCGAATGTTCTACTCGCACGGTCATTTCCGGGACGCGGTAGGTCACGTATTCGGCGCGCGGACCCGAGCAGTCACCCATCACGGAGAACCGGCCGTCCGCTTCGTCGGCCGCCGACCCGTCCAGCCAGTAGCTGTTCGGTCCACCGGCGAACAACCGCTCGTACACCGCCCCGGGGTCCACGACCCGGTCCACCTTCACCGATCGGATCCGGTAGCGGTCTCTCGGCTTCGTCGCCGGCGCTTCGGTCTCCGCTGCCGTCGGGGGAATCCTTGCCGCCCGGGTCGGCCGGGGCGCCCGCACCGGCGTCGCTGCCGCGAAGTTCGCCAGGAGTTCCCGGCCGTACTCGGAGCAGATCGATTCCGGGTGAAACTGCACCCCCCACAACGGCAGTTCCCGATGACGTACCGCCATCAGGACACCGTCGTCCGACCACGCCTGGACCTCCAACACGTCGGGGACCTCCACGACCGCCAAGGAGTGGTACCTCACCGCCCGGAACGGGGACGGCAGTCCCGCGAACAGGCCTCTGCCGTCGTGGTGCACCGCGCTGATCCGTCCGTGTCGAGGTTCGGGCGCCGGTACCACCGGGCCGCCGAACACGTGACACAGTCCCTGGTGGCCCAGACACACGCCGAGCACGGGAAGCCCGCTGTCGGTCAGGGCCCGCGCGCTGATCCCGAAGTCGCGCGCGCAGTCCGGCCGGCCCGGGCCGGGGGAGACCACCACGTTGTCGAACGCCGTCAGGTCCACCGACGACCACGGCACGTCGTTGGCGACGACCGTCGGCTCCCGGCCGTTGACCTCCGTCAACACCGCGTACAGGTTGTACGTGAACGAGTCGTAGTTGTCGATGAGTAGTGTCCGCACGGCGGCCACCTCAGTCCGTGCTCGGGCCGCCGATGTCCGCGGCAATCCGTTCGGTGAGGGCACGATCCGGTCCTGCGTTCTCGGCCGGGACGCTGTTGGTCCGCAGTTCCTCGGTCACCACGATCAGGTCCTCCACCCGGCAGGTCTCCGAGATGAGCAGGTCGTAGAGGTCGTGCAGGAATTGCGGGGAGAGGTCGTGATCGAGGGCGTATCGGTGGGCATGCTCGTGCACCGCTCCGACACGGCGCGGCTGCATCACCGGAATGGTGTATCGCTGCTTGAGGTGCGCGATGCGGGTGCACACCTCTATCCGGGCGCGCACGTCCTCGAGCAGTCGGTCGTCGATACCGTCCAACTCCGCACGGAGGTCCGCGAGCTCGCGTTCGCCGACGTCGCTCGCACCCAGCATCTGTCCCTTGTCGCCCATCGATTCGTTCACGGCACGACCACCTTGCACTGTCCGAAGGGAAGTGCGGCCCGCCAACTTGAACCGCCGAGATGCTGCGACGCCGACCTCGACTGGTCCTGCGCCCGGTTCGTGCTCGCGAACCGCGTCCCCCGACTCGGTCCATAGTCGCACCGACCGCGTGCACTGTGAGGGAGTTGGCGTCACCGCCCGGTCACGATTCACCAACGACCGCGACATCACTGTCGTCCGATCAGATGGGGGGTGGTTCGATCGCGTCGGTCTGGCCGTGCCCGCGCGGCGCACGAACTCGTGTCGGGCCAGTGGGACGGCCGGACAGGGCGTTCAAGCGGGCAGCGGCACCCCGACGTCGGCGCCGCCCTCTTCGGTGATCCGAGCTCCCATCCGGGTGAAGGTGGGGGTGGTGATGAACCCGCCCGCGAAGAGGGCTTCGCCCTGGCGGAACTCGGGTGACTCCGCCAGCATGTGTTCGCCGACGAACCCGAACGTGTCGGCGAGTTCGGCCAGATCGCGCGGGGCGTTCATCCGCATCAGGCACAAGTTGTCGCACTGGGACAGCACATTGGGGTGGATCTTCGTCGGCCGTTGCGTGGACAGGAGAAGCCAGAGACCGAACTTGCGGCCTTCGGCCGCGATCTGCACGACGCGATCGATCAGGGCCTGCTCCACGGCGCTGGTGGCGACGGGCGGGCAGATGTTGTGGGCCTCGTCGATGACGATCAGCACGGGTCGACGCTCTTCGCGGCGAGCCCACAGGTGTTCGAGCACGCTGAGGGCGGCGACCTTGGGTTCGGCCGGGTGGGCGAACCCGCCCAGGTCGAGCACGGTTGCCTGGGGGCGCTCGTCGACGATGTCGGTGGCCGCGACCTCGCCCCGCGCCCACAGGTCCCAGTCGAGGACCTGGAGATTCTCGATCCGCTTGGCCAGCCGCTGGTGGCCGGGGTCGGCGGAGGCGCGCAGCGCTGTGATGTAGGTGCTCTGGTCCGGCGTGCCGGTGAGAGTGGCGTCGGCGTGGAGCAGGACGTTGTACTCGTCGGCGTCGGCGATCGGATCCAGCTGCAGGACCGCGGCCTTCGCGGCGAGCGGCAGGTCGGTGAACCGCGTCCGCAGCTGGGGGAGGTCGCGCCGCGTCGAATGCAGCACCCGGATGTCGGATGCGGCGATGGTCGCGGCGGCTTCGGGGTCGGAGCTGTCCCTCGTCTCCGGCAACCGGGTGAAGTCGGCATTCGGGTCGAGGATGAGCAGCGGGAGTCGGGTGCTCAGGAGCAACTGCTCCAGCACCACACCGAGCGCGTAGGTCTTGCCCGAACCGCTCTGGCCGCACCAGAAGGTGTGACGGTTGAACTTCAGGGCGGAGAGAACGACTTCGGATGTCGCGTCGTCGCGATGGCTTCCCACTGTCAGCTGGACCACGCCTGAACAATACGGCGTCGGAGGCCTCGGCACCGACTCGCAGGGTCGCGTGGGGCGGTGTCGGGGAATCGCCACCTGCCCCGAGCGCTACTTGTAGCCAGCGCTGCGATGTTCAGGTGGCGATCCCGGCCTTCACTTGCGGGCGTGCCGCAGGTACCCGTACAGGGCGGCACGATAGCCGCGGGTGTAGCTGGGTTCCTCGTCGTCGGGGTCGGGCGGGCAGTCGAGGGTCGACGATGCGAGCTGACGTGCCCACGGTGCCGGCAGTGCGCACAGCGCGGCTTCCGCGTCGTCGAACCCCTTCTGGAAGAGATCGGGATCGAGATGCTCGTCGAGGTCGGCGTCGTAGATCGGAAACGACGTGGGAAGCCGGGTGACGATGCCGTATTCGGTGACGATGTCGAGGTCGGGGAGCTCGTGCTCGTGATCTGTCAACGGACCGTGCGCCTTTCGGCGAGAGTACGGTAGAGCGTTGCACGGCTGACCCCCAGCGCCTGGGCGATCCTCGGCACGGATTCGCCTGCGGCCCGCATCTGTTCGGCGCGCAGCACCTGCTCGTCGTCGAGGACTCGCGGGCGTCCGACGGTCGACGCCGGTCGCCGGTTCGCCGTCGTCAGTGGCCTCGCCGAGGCGGGGGTGGGGGAGAGGTCGTCGAGTTCGGCCAGGGACGCCAGGACGCCGACGACCATCGCGCCGGCGGGATCGTCGGTGTCGATCCCCTCGCGCAACGAGCGGAGGCCGATGCGGCGTTTCGCGAGTTCGCGTGTGATGGCCATGACTTCGCGAATGTTACGGCCGAGGCGATCGATTCCCACAACGACGGTCGTGTCTCCGGCCCGCGCGTAGTCCAGCAGTGCATTCATGCCCGCCCGACGGTCCGCGGACCGAACCCGGTCGGCGGCGTCGGAGTAGATCCGTCCTGGATCCACCCCTGCTTCCGTCAATGCGTCGATCTGTGGACCGAGAGCGTGGGCTCCCGGGGTCTCGCGCGCGTATCCGAGAGCCATCCCCGGTGCGCCACCTCTCACTTCTTCCGTCACGAGGAGGACTCTATCTCAAAAGTCTCGATACAGTTTCTGAGACGCGCCGAGATTCGAGACTCGATTCGCAGAAGTCGCGCAACTGGGGGAATTTTCAAGAAGTACGTGTCGCAAAAGGGGGTCTCGTAAGTTTCGAGACGGCACCCGGTTTTGATCTGCGTGTGCAGTGCTCCGGGAGCCGGGAGGGAACCTGACGTCATCGGCCGCTGAGTCGCAGGGGGAGTGCGCGCCGACTGTCGGGTTTCGATCACACTGCGCGTAAGCGTGCCCCGGCAAACCGGACGCACCTAGGGTGCAGCAGTCGTAGTCGCGTCCCTCGTCGTGAAAGAAGCAGCACTCGTGTCCCAAGAACCTGTCCGCCCACTCCACTTCGCGGCGTTCGTCATGAACACCACGAGCCACATCGTCCAGGGCACGTGGCGTCGCCCGTCGTCGAGGTCGGCCGACTTCAACGACCTCGACCACTGGGTTAATCTCGCGAAGACTCTCGAGCGTGGAAAGTTCGACGCCATCTTCTTCGCCGACGTCGTCGGGCTCTACGCCCCGTACCGCGGTGACGAGCGGAAGTACTTCGAAGCCGGTCTGCAGGTCCCGAGCAACGACCCGAGCGTGCTCGCCAGCGCGATCGCCTACGCGACAGAGCATCTCGGCATCGCATTCACCGCGAGCATCCTGCAGGAGCATCCGTTCAACTTCGCCCGCCGGATCTCGACACTCGACCACGCGACGAAGGGTCGTATCGCGTGGAACATCGTGACGAACTACCTGCCCAATGCCAGCCGCAACTTCGGTCTCGAAGGACTCACCGCCCACGACGCGCGTTACGCGTGGGCCGACGAGTACGTCGACGTCACCTACAAGCTGTGGGAGGGCAGCTGGGACGACGACGCGCTGCTGCAGGACCGTGAGCGCGGCGTCCACGCCGATTACGACAAGGTCCACCGCATCAACCACGTCGGTGAGCGGTACCAGGTCGAGGGGCCACACCTGGTGTCGCCGAGCCCCCAGCGCACGCCGTTCCTCTTCCAGGCGGGTGCCTCAGAGGCCGGCCGCAACTTCGCGGCGCAGAACGCCGAAGCAGTGTTCCTCGGAACGCCGAACCGTGAAGCCGCACTCCGGGACACCTCCGACATCCGCCGGCGTGCGGTCGCGCTCGGGCGTCGAGCCGACGACCTGAAGTTCTTCCAGGGGCTGTACGTCGTGCCGACGTCGACCGAAGCCGAAGCAGCACGCGTCGCCGCGGAACTCGACGAGTGGATCGACCACGACGGCCACCTCGCGCACATGTCGGGTTCCATCGGCATCGACTTCGGTCACGACGACCTCGACACCCCGGTCGGCGAGATCAAGACCGAGGGAGTCCAGTCCATGATCGGCTGGATCAACGACCTCGTGACCGGCCGCCCGGCCACGCTGCGTGACGTCGCACACCACACCGCGACCAATCTCCGCATAATCGGGACCCCGGAGAAAATCGCCGACGAGCTCGCTGCCTGGCAGCAGAGCGGCGTCGACGGCATCAACCTCATGAACTACGAGATCCCCACCTCTTACGAGGATTTCGTCGACCAGGTGATCCCGACGCTGCAGAAGCGTGGTCTCATCCAGAGCGAGTACTCCGACGGCACCCTGCGCCAGAAGATCTTCGGAGAAGGGGACCGGTTGCCGGATCGCCACCATGCGACCCGGTACCGCGGCGCGTTCGGCGCGGGGGCCGGCAAAGCCGGCGACGAGGCGTTCGCTGGTGCGGCGAACTGACGCGCGCTCCTGCTCCCTGAGTAGCGAGCTTGTGCGCGTGAGGCTCTGCTCCCTGAGTAGCGAGCTTGCGAGCGTGAGGCTCTGCTCCCTGAGTAGCGAGCTTGCGAGCGTGAGGCTCTGCTCCCTGAGTAGCGAGCTTGCGAGCGTATCGAAGGGCTTGGCGAGGAAATGTCGCCAGGCCCTTCGAGGTTCGTCGCCAGCGCTCCTCACACCTCAGGGAGCGGGGGCGGTCGCTAGCGCTCCTCACACCTCAGCCTGGATGCACCGATGTGGTGTGCCGGTGGTGGTGGAGGGTGTTGTGGGCGTGCGGTTTTGGGGGTGGTGGTATGTGGGCGTGGGTGGTCTGCCGATCTCGGAATGTCGGCTTGTTTCACTGGGTGTCCTGGTTGGGCCCGGGGGTGGGCGGGGTTGGTAGGGGTTTACGCGGGTTTTCGATGGTGGGTGTGGTCGAAGAGGTTCTGCCAGTACGGTTGCCAGGGCCAGTCGCGGGGTAGGTGCAAGGTCACGCGGCGTGCTGAGCGGGAGATGCGGGCGGCGATGCTGATCAGGGTGCGGCGCACGGTGGCGGTGGTGGCGGTGGTCATCCCGGCCACACATCCCGCGGCGCGGGAGAGGTTGAACGCGATGACTGCGCAGGTCAGCCAGGCGTTGTTCGCGGCGAACTGTGCCGAGGGCAGGTGGGCCAGGGGCCCGTTTTTGAGGTCGGCGTGGACGTTTTCGATGATGGCGTGTCCGCGGTGGATGGCGTCGGCGGTGACCGGATCGGGGTCGGGTTGGCTGGTGAAAAACGCGTGGTAGCGCCAGATCGGGAACAACTCGCCGGTCTGGGTGCTTTGTTCGTCGGGTACTCGCCGCACGATCAGGTGACCAGGCACTGGCTTCTTGCCGCTCATGTTGCCGGTGAATGCGGTGAACGGGGTGGCCGCGACCTGGGCGCGGTGGACCACGGTGTGGGTGTCGGGGTCATAGACCGGGCGGGTGTAGGTGATCGGTGTCCAGGCGGTGGCGTCGATGTTGGCGATGGCGCGCAGGACGTCGGGTTGGCGCCGCAGGGTGATCGAGACGTGCGCACCGTGGGCCAGGCAGGCGCGGACCATGTCGTAGGAGTAGAACGCGGAATCGGCACGCACCAGCACTGGTGGTGCAGTGGTGGTGGGCCTCAGACGGGTGAGCGTCTTCAGTGCTGAGGTGATCATTGACGCTGCGCCGTGCGAGGAACCGCGAGCACCGCGGCGTAGGCGCTGCCCACAGATCACCGGGGCCCGTCCTGGGGCGGTGAGCGTGGTCAGCAACACGTTGAGTCCGCGGGTGCCGGTGTAACCGACCTGCGCGCCCTGTTTGCCATAGCCGTGGACCTCGATGACAGTGTCATCGATGTCGAGCATCACCGAGGCGCTGGGATTACTGAGATCACCGAGCAGGCTGGTCTGTCGTGTCAGTTCGCCGAGAAACCGGGTGGCGACTGCGTCGAGTTGGCGGGTGTGGCCGTAGGTGAACATCCGCAGAAACGATCCCAGCGTGGACGGTGCGTAGGTGCGGTCGAACAGGGTACCCATCGCTCCGTGACGCAGCACACCCATGTCGGCGATGCTGTCCGCACCCATGACCATGCCGGTGACCAGCGCCGATACCTTCGCTCCTGGGTGGGCGCCTTTGTCGGTGGGGATCGTGAGCCACTCGTCGGCCAGGTCGGCCAAGCTGCACGAGGTGGCCAAGCCCATCACCGGCACGACCCCCGCTGCGGCGATCAGGTTCGGGTCGTCGAACGAGGCTGCTGCTACCGGGTTGGTATGAGAGAATCGCATCTGCGAGATGCCTTTCTTCGTGCCTGAATGTGTTCCTTAGACAAGTCCCATTCTTGCACTGCAGCAAGGCATCTCGCTTCTCAACACCCCATCAAACACCAGAAACCTCACCCCAAATCGGTGCATCCAGGCTCAGGGAGCGGGACGGGGGTGCTGCCGTGCCTCAGCCTCCCGGGAGCGAGGGTTGTGGTCAGAAGTACCCGTTCGCCGGCAGGGGAGTGTCGTTGACCAGGAGGTCGCCCAGGGCGATGGCCTTGTACGACGTCGGGTTGTGCAGGGTGACGGTGCGGATGTTGCGCCAGTGCCGGTCCAAGTTCGTGGTCCGGCTCGCCGACGACGCGCCGCCGACGTCGAACAGGTCCGCGGCGGCGCGGAGACCGACGCGGTCCACGTGAACCTTCACCCGCGCGGCCGCCACCGAGGCCTTGATGAACAGGTCGGGATCGATCACGCCGCTGCGCGCCGGCGCGAACGCCTCCTCGATCGTCCGAGCGGCGTCGAGGACGGCGGCCCTCGCCACGTGGGCGGCCGCGTCGATCTCGCCGACGGTCCCGAGGAGCACGGGATCGTGGCGCGGCGAATCCACGGGGGCATGATCGAACGTTCGCGTCCGCGACCGCAGCAGCGTGGTCGCATCATCACCGACCGACAACAGGATTCCGGTGATCAGTGCCTGTAGGTAGAGCTGAAGAAACGGGCCGTCGTTCGCCAGCGGAGCGGCTGACGCGGGGTCTGTGAAGGCCAGGACGTCGTCGGCGGACACCGGGACGCGGTCCAGGGTGGTCGTGCCTGTACCCGTGCGGTTCTGACCGATCCCGTCCCAGTCGTCGACGACGGTCACGCCGTCACGGTCGACGGGCAGGACGATCCGTGCGACCTTGCCGTCGAATTCACCGCCCCGTACGGTCGCGGTCACAGAGACGTAGTCCGAGAACGCGGTGCCGGTGCTGTAGAACTTGGTCCCGGTCAGCAGCCACCCGCCGTCGACCGCCTCCAGCTCGGTCTGGAACGAGAGCGAACCCGCGCTTCCGGTGCGTTCGCTGGTCGCGTTGCCGAAGACCTTTCCCGCGGCGATCTCCGCGACCCAGCGGTCGCGCACGGGCCCGTCGGGGAACCGGCGGATCTGCTCGACGAACCAGTAGTGCGCACGGAGGATGTGGGCGACGATCGGATCGGCGCGGGCCAGATCGATGAGGAACCCGAACAGCTCGGGAGTGCCGGCCCCGGGACCGGAGTCGTCGTCGAGAGTCAAAGCGGTATAGCCATTTTCACTGAGCAACCGAACTTGGGCGTGAGGATCGATGCCGGTGAGCTCACGCACCGCGGCATCGGCCCCGATCTCGGACAGGATCGCCGATCGGTCCGCGACGACACGGCTCAGCACGCTCACGCCGACACCTCGACCCTTTCGGCGAACGCACCGCGATACGCCGCCGCGGGATGGGACTCGGGCAGGCGATCCCGGCCGGTGAGCTTGCGCCGCGTCGTGCCCGGCGCGTACTCGTGCTGGGCGAGTCCGCGTTCCCGCAGCACCGGCAGGACGTGCTCGGCGAACTCGACGTAGCTTCCCGGGATTGTCGCGTTGATGACGTTGATGCCACCGACGCCCGCATCTCGCCATTCGGCCAGGCGGTCCGCGATCTGCTCGGGGGTGCCGACGACCCGTCCACTGCGGCTGCGCAGTTCGGCCAGGTCACGGACGGTCGGCTCACGGTCGGGCACGGCCTCGCGCAGCCACAGCAGGGTGCTCTGCGTGCCCTCGGTGTGGATCTCGCCGATCGGGGTGTCGAGATCGTAGAAGCCGAGATCGAGCCCGAGACCACCCGCCGAGTGGGCGAGGATCGTGCTCGGATCGATGTACTCGTCGAGTTCGGCGGCCTTCCGGCGTGCCTCCTCCTCGGTGCTGCCGATGACGAAGGAGAGCCCCTGGAAGAACTGGATGTCCTGAGGGTCCCGGCCGGCCTCGACCGCCAGACGACGGGTGTCGTCGACGAGGCCCTTGGCGGCCTGCGGAGTGGGCGACACGATGAACTGTGCCTCGGCATTGCGAGCGGCGAAGCGGCGGCCCGTCGGTGACGAACCCGCCTGGAACAACACCGGTGTGCGCTGCGGCGAGGGTGCCACGAGGTGTGGTCCCTCGACGCGGTAGCGGTCACCGACGTGATGGATCTTGTGTACCTTGTCGAAGTCTGCGTGGACGCCGCTGGCCTTGTCCTGGATCAGCGCGCCGTCGTCCCAGCTGCCCTCCCAGAGCTTGTAGACGACGTCGACGTACTCCTCGGCCCACGCGTACCGGTCGTCGTGGGCGGTGATCCCGTCGTATCCGAAGTTGCGCCAGGCATTCTGGGACAGACTCGTGACGATGTTCCACGCGATGCGGCCATTGGACGCGTGATCGAGCGTCGAGATCTTGCGGGCGAAATCGAAGGGGTGTTCCTGCAGGATCGAGCTGGTGATGGCAATGCCCAGATTCTCGGTGTGCGACGCCAACGCGGACGCGAGAACGATCGGGTCGTTGCTGGGGATCTGCAATCCGGTGTCCACGAACTTCTTCCAGTCGCCCTGGTAATCGTCGTAGAGTCCGACGACGTCGGCGAAGAAGACGAAGTCGAATCGCGCCTCCTCCAACGTCTTTGCGAGGTCGATCCAGTGCTGCAGCGAGTTGAAATCCGTTTGCCGCGCACCGGGGGCACGCCACGCCCCATGCAGGATGTGGGAGGTCGTGTTCATCACAAAGGCGGCGAAACGCAAGGGTTTTGGCTCTGACACCCGAACGACGGTACGTTCGCGCGCCGTCTCGTGTGTCGTTGTGCTCAGGGTGACTCCAAAGCCTGACGCAGACGCCTTCGGTCGTTACCGTACGACGACGACCGCGGGTCAGAGTGCTGATTCAGCTGTGCCGAGACTTCCGTGCCGGCCCGCCGCCCCTTCCGCTTTCGATCACTGTCGAATCCTGACTCTCGATATCGAGGAGTACCTGCCGTGTTCAGATCTGTCCGTTCCAGACGGACCCGAGCCCTCCTGGCGGTGGGTCTGTCGGCCGCCACTCTGCTGTCGGCGTGCGGCGAGCGTCCGGCGACCGGCGACGGCACATCGCGGGGCGTTCCCGCGGCGGCCGGCGAGTACGTCGACGGGGGCGTCATCGAGTACGGGCACGAGCAGGAACCGCCGTGCATACACGGCGGCTGGGTCCAGAACGCCTATCTCGCACGGCAATACCTCGACAATCTCGTCTCGCTCGACGACAACGGGACGCCGGTGCCGTGGCTGGCGACGAGCTGGGAGATCTCGCCCGACCGAAAGACCTACACCTTCCGCCTGAAGCCCGACGTGAAGTTCAGCGACGGAACCGATCTCGACGCGGCTGCGGTGAAGACCAACTTCGACAAGTACCTCGATCCGGACGCACCCAACGGGACGGTGATGGCCTACATCGGCCAGTACTACGCCGGGGGAGAGGTCATCGACCGCAACACCTACGCGCTGCATCTCAAGCAGCCGTACAGTCCGCTCCTGACCGTTCTCACCCAGGGCTACTTCGGAATCCAGTCGCCCACCGCGCTCGCGCGTGGGAAGAAGGCGAACTGCTCGCAGCCGGTCGGATCGGGACCGTTCATCATCGAACGCTGGGATCGCAACCGCAGCATCACCTTCGTGCGCAACCCGAACTACAACTCGGCGCCGGCCAATGCGAGACATCAGGGACCGGCCTACGTCGACAAGGTGATCTGGAAGTTCCTCAAGGACCCGGTACTCCGGTACGGCTCCTTGACCAGTGGTTCGTCCGACGTCATCTACAACGTCCCGCCCATCAACTGGGCCGACGCGACAACGCGATTCCAGACCAAGCAGTACGTGACCCCGGGTCGCCCCAACGCGATCACGCTCAACGTCGCCCACGCACCGTTCGACGACGTCCGGGTGCGCCAGGCGTTCGCGTACTCCGCGGACCGCGAGAAGGCGGTGGAGACTGCGTTTCTCGGTGTGGTGCCGTTCAACTCGAACGGCGCCCTCAGTCAGAGCACTCCCGACTACGATCCGTCCGCCGGCGCGTATGATCGCGACCCGGACAAGGCGAACGCCCTGCTCGATGAGGCGGGGTGGACTTCGCGTGACGACGACGGCGTCCGCACCAAGGACGGTCGGCGGCTGACCGCGCGGCTCGTGTACGCGGCCGATGCCATCGTCGGACCCGAGGGTGCGGCGATCCTGCAGAACATCGCGTACCAGGCCCGCGACGTCGGCTTCGACATCGAACTCGTCCCGGCGACGCAGAGCGAGTACTTCGGCGGCAACTACGCCAAGCCGGACACCTACGACGCCTACGTCGGCTACTGGACGAGTCCGACTCCCGGCCTGCTCTACATCAACTGGCGCCAGCGGCTCGAGGACTCACCCAACCCGCACAACACGGCCTACTACAACGATCCTACTCTCCAGGGACTGATCGAGAAGGCCAACAGCTCGGCAGACCCCGCGGAACAGCGCGAGTTCTACAGTCAGGCCCAGAAGCTGATCGGTGACCAGGCGCTGTCGATCGGGCTGTACACACAAACGACCTCGATCGCAGCGAACCCGAAGCTGCACGACGTGTGGGTCGAGAAATCCCAGGGTGAACTGGTGTTCGCGGATGCGAGGTTTGTGCGATGACCATTCAGACCGACAAGACGATCGTCGACGCGGGCTCGGCGGGCCGGCCGGTCGCGCGTCGACGACCCAGGGGCTCGGCGGTGTGGTTGCGGTGGCTCGGCAAGCTCGGCTCGGCCGTGTTCGTGCTGTGGGCGGCCGCGACGATCACGTTCCTCCTGCAGGTGCTCGCACCCGGTGACCGCGCGACGCTGCTGCTGAACCTGTCGTCGGGCGAGAGCCGGGAACGCACGGCCGACGAGGTGGGCCCGGTGAACGATCAGTTCGGTTTCACCGATCCGATCTGGCAGCAGTATCTGCATTACCTGCAGGGTCTGCTGCACGGTGACCTCGGTACGTCGTACCAGCTGAGCGAGCCGGTCACCGAGGTGATCGCCGCCCAGCTCGGTCCCACCCTGGTCCTGACCATCAGTGCGCTGATCGTCGCCTGGCTCCTGGTGCTGGTGACCACGACGCTGACGGCCGGCCGCCGTGGGCCGGGCGGCGCGCTCGGCGCCCTGCTCGAGACCGTGAGCGCCGGACTCCCGCAGTACTGGCTGGGCTCGATCCTGCTGGTGGTCTTCGCGATCAACCTCGCGTGGTTCCCGGTCGAGAGCGGCGATTCGCTGCGCGGACTGGTTCTCCCGGTGCTCACACTGGCGATTCCCCTCGCCGGATTCCTCGGCAGCATCGCCCGCGACGAGTTCGCACGCGCACTCGACCAGCCCTTCGTCCTCACGGCCCGGAGCCGGGGTCTCGGCGATCTGTCGGTTCGTGCCCGACATGTGTTGCGCCACTCGGTCATTCCCGCCGTGACCGTCTCGGGTTGGGCCATGGGTGCCCTGCTCTCGGGTGCGGTCATTGCCGAAACGGTGTTCGCGAGAGCGGGCATCGGCCAGACCCTCGTCGCAGCCGCCAGTTCGAGAGACGTCCCACTGGTCAGCGGCATCGTCGTGCTCGTCGCCGCGATCTACACGGTCGCCAACCTGCTCGTGGACTTCCTGTACACCGTCATCGACCCCCGGATCGAGGTCCCGTGACCACCACCCAGAAACCGTCCATCAAGACGTCCCGCAGCACGGTCACCGCGCTACCGGAGACGTCACGGCGGCCGTGGTCGTTGCCGCCCACCGTCATCGCCGCGCTCGGGGTGCTGGTCCTGCTGGCCCTTGCGGCGGTGGTACCTGGGCTGATCGCGCCGTACGACCCGCTCGCGATCAACCTCGACGAGACGCTGTCGCCGCCGACCTGGGCGCATCCGTTCGGTACCGACCTGTCGGGTCGAGATCTTCTGACTCGCATCATCTTCGGCACTCGGCAGTCCCTCGCCATCGGCCTCGGCGCGGTGGCCGTGGCCCTGTTGCTGGCCGTGGCGCTGGGAATCACGGCCGGGCTCTCGGGCCGGATCGCGCAGGCCCTGGCGAATCGTTGGATCGACGTTCTGTTCGCCTTTCCGACGATCCTCCTCGGACTCCTGCTGACGTCGGTGTTCGGCCCCGGACCGTACACACTGATATTCGCGATCGGGATCGGCATCGCCCCGGGCTATGCCCGGATCATCCGCGGACAGGTCCTGACGGTCCGCAATGCCGCCTACATCGAGGCGGCGACCGCGCTGGGACACTCGCGGACGCGAATCCTGGTGCAGCACATCGCTCCCAACGCTCTCCGTCCGATGATCGTGACCGCCACACTCGGCATCGGCCAGGCGATCATCTGGGCGTCGGGGCTGGCCTACCTCGGTCTCGGTGTCGCGCCGCCGTCGCCCGAGTGGGGCGCACTGCTCGACGCCGGACGCACCTACATCACGGTGGCGTGGTGGCTGGAGATCTTCCCCGGCCTCGTCATCGTGATCACCGCACTGGCATTCACCACCGTGGGACGCCACCTCGGCGCCCGACTGGAAGGAACAACCCGATGACCGTGGTCGCGAGCTCCATCGAGGAACGGGCGGACGGCGCCGACACCGACGGCACGCGGGCGCCGCTCGCCGAGATCCGGGACCTGCATGTGTCCTTCGGTGATCGGGAAGTCGTCAAGGGCGTCTCGTTCACGGTCGACGCGGGCGAATGCCTCGCCATCGTCGGCGAGTCCGGGTCGGGAAAGTCGGTGACCGCGCGCACGCTCATCGGGCTCACGGGCGAGGGTGCCCGGATCAGCGCCGCGACCATCGCATTCGACGGACGGTCGATGCTCGGATACAAGGACCGGGATTGGCGTCGTCTGCGTGGTCGTGAGATCGGCTTCGTCCTCCAGGATGCCCTGGTGTCGCTGGACCAGCTGCGTACCGTCGGGAGCGAGATCGGGGAAGCACTGACCGCGCACTCGGATTCCCGTGGCGGAGGCGTCTTTCGGAGCCGATCGCCCCTCCGACGTGCGGATCGCGAGGAGAAGATCGTCGAACTGCTGACACTGGTCGGCGTCCCCGAACCCCGCGTCCGGGCCGCGCAGCGTCCGCATGAGCTCTCCGGCGGTCTACGCCAGCGCGCGCTGATCGCATCGGCCCTCGCCCAGGATCCGAAGCTGCTCATCGCGGACGAGCCGACCACCGCTCTCGACGCCACCGTCCAGGCTCAGATCCTCGACGTCCTCGGCGAGGCCAAGACACGCGGCAACGGCGTCATCCTGATCTCCCACGACCTGGCCGTCGTCGCCCGCCTGGCCGACCGTGTCGCGGTGATGCGGCACGGGGAGATCGTCGAATACGGCTCCACCGATCAGGTGCTGCGCAACCCCACGCACGAATACACCAAAAACCTGCTCGCATCGGTGCCGTCGCGCACCTCCAAGGGCACGCTCCTGACGAGCGGCGAAACCCTTCCGGAGCCCACGGCGGCATCCGGGACCCACGCGACTCCCTCGCTGCGCGTCCGTGATCTCCGAAAGTCGTTCGAGGGCAAGCACAACACGGCGCGACCGGCGGTACGCGGTGTGAGTTTCGACGTCCTCCCAGGAAAGACACTGGGAATCGTCGGCGAATCCGGATCGGGCAAGACGACGACGGCTCGGATGGTCCTCGGACTCACCGACCCCGACGCGGGGACCGTCGAGCTGAACGGACGGCCGTGGAGCGCGTTGACCGATGTCGAACGTCGGGTGAACCGGCACCAGATCTCCGTCATCTACCAGGATCCCCTCAGCTCGTTCGATCCCCGGTGGAACGTCGAACGTATCCTGCGCGACAGCCTGCGCTCCCGCGGCCTACGCGGCAAGGCGCTCGACGACCGTATCTCCGAACTGCTCGACAGCGTCGGACTCTCGGATGCCTTCCGATGGCGTCACCCACTGCACCTGTCCGGTGGGCAGCGTCAACGAGTGGCCATCGCCCGGGCGCTGGCACCCGAACCGTCGGTGATCGTGTGCGACGAGCCGGTGTCGGCCCTGGACGTGTCGATCCAGGCCCGTATCCTCGACCTGCTCGCGATGCTTCAGGTGGAAACCGGTGTCTCACTGGTCTTCATCTCGCACGACCTCGGCGTCATCCACCACGTCGCCGACGACATCCTGGTGATGCGCGGCGGCGAGGTCGTCGAGTACGGCGACGCCGACCGCGTCTTCGGAAACCCGGAGCACCCCTACACGCGTGAACTGCTCGCCGCGGTGCCCACCGTCGACGGCGGTGAGCTCATCGCCTGAACGCCTCGGCACGCTCCCATCGCGTCGAGGCCGTGCCGTTCAGAACCGGTTCGGCGGGACAGCCGCCGAGGGCCGGAACGCGCATGGTGCTGGTGGTGCGCGTGGTACCAACCGTCACTATCGGGCCAACTGAGTCGCGAGCCCGGTGTCGTTAATGTCCGGTTTTCTCTGTTCCGGTATATCTCTGGCAGTGCTTCGGTCGGGAAGCCGAAGAATCCCTCGTGTGCATTTCCTGTACAGAGAAAGGCTGTCTCATGACTGCTCGGAGACGGAGCAAACGCCGCAAGAAGATCGCCACCGGTTCGGCGTCGGTGGTGGCGGCATCCAGATCGTTTCGCAGGGAGTCCTCGGCGGGACCGTGCTCAACCACCCAGACGCGCAGGGTGACGGGGCGTCGTTCGCATTCCTTCCAGGCTCTGTCGCCGGAACCTCGTCTCCGAGCGCCGGTGACGTCGCCTTCGCCCTCGCCGTCCTGGGGTTGGGCGTCGCGACGGCGTCTGCCGACGACACCGGGTCGGTCACCTGCTTCGGTGCCCTTGCGATAGCGACCTCGTCCTCGGCTGGTGCGTGCACAAACGTTCTGGGCGCATTCGACTTTCGTTACGACCGGCTGAAGAAGGAGATCCAGTTCGGCCTGACGAATCCCGGGACGCTCCTCACCGGCGACCGGTCGCTGGAGGACATCCTCGACGACGTGGTGCTCGGGGGAGGCAGCGCGAAAGCGTTGACGAAGGACTTCGTTCGGGTCACCCTCGGTCAGTCGGCCGGAACCCACCGGATCGCGGTCACCACGAGCTATGGGTTCGCACCCGTCATCGTCGGCGGCAGCGATTCGAATGTCGCCGACCCGGTGTATGGGCCGGGAGCGATCACACTGGACTGGCTGGGAAGCACGATCGTTCTCTTCCCCGTCGTGACCGTGGGCGGTGACACATACGTCAACTACCTCGGTGTGCCGCAGATCCGATCGGGTGTGCCGACCGATCGCGCCGACCTCACCCCGACGATTCAGACCGGAAGCTTCACCCTGCCATGGGGTGTCACGCTTCCGGCGAAGGCCATGACGCTCGGACCCCACGTCGTCCCGCCCGTCACGGGTACACCCACGGACCCCGGTTCCGGCGGTGGTTCGGGGAACGATCAGGGCAATACGACGAAGCCGGGTCCCGACCCGGGAATCTTCGAGGACACCCAGCCCCTCGATCCCGGCCCCGGCCCCAGAGGCGAGCACGGCGGATCGCCCTCGGGTCCCGGCGGAGAACAGTCCGACGACACGACTCCCGGTGCTGACCCGATCGGGGATGTGCCGGCGGTGTCGGACTCCTCGACCACGGAGAAGGAGCCGGTGCCGGATTCCGGTGGTTCGGACCTGAAGACGGTCGTGGACGACGGATCGTCCACCGGCGAGACCAAGGTGACGACTGCCGACGGGTCGCGAGCGGAGTCCGGAGCGGGAGCAGCAACGGAGACGGTCGCCGAAGACGGCGGCGATCGGCGGACGACGGCGGAATAGGTACGGGTGTCGGAGTGTTCTTGCGGGCCATGAGTGTCAACGCAGAATTGAGTCCTGAAGGCTGGGTCCGCGAGCAGACCGAGAAGATCCTGGAGCAGGGCACCACCGAGGGTGTGCTGGTCCAGGATCGTCCGATCGTGCTGTTCACCACCACCGGCGCGAAGTCCGGCAAGAAGCGCTACGTGCCGCTCATGCGCGTGGAGGAGGACGGCAAGTACGCGATGGTCGCCTCCAAAGGCGGTGCACCGGAGCATCCGGCCTGGTACTTCAACGTCAAGGCCAATCCGCAAGTTACCGTGCAGGACGGTTCCGAGATCAAGGAACTGACCGCGCGTGAGATCAGCGGCGACGAGCGCGCTCACTGGTGGGAGCTCGCCGTCGCGGCTTTCCCTCCCTACGGGGAGTACCAGACCAAGACCGACCGAGAGATCCCGGTCTTCATCCTGGAGTGATTCATCTGCAGCCCGCAGGCATCAGAGCCCTCGACTTCGGTCGGGGCTCTGATGTTGTGGCCACCGAGTGGCGCCCGATGTCCTCCAGCGGGTCATCTGCGGCCGTGCTTCGTCATCAAGGGCGGGTGTTGACCGTGTGTTCCTGCTGCCCGTGGGGATGATCCCCGTGTGCGGGATAAGCGTGGATCAGCGCACTGGCGAGCTTCGGAACGGCATGGGTCAGTTCGTGTTCGGCGTCGTGCGCGATGGTGTGCGCCTCGGTGAGCAGTAGGTTCGGATCGACGTCCAGTTCGGCGTCGGCATGGAGTCGATGTCCGATCCAGCGCATTCGGATACTACGGACGGCCAGCACCCCCGGACGTTCGGCGAGGGTCTTCTCGGCGGTCTCGACGAGGTCGGGATCCACGCCGTCGAGCAGACGGCGGAAGACGTCGCGCACCGCGGTGCGCAGAACCGCGAGGATGGCGACGGTGATCAGCAGCCCGACGATCGGATCGGCGAGCGGAATCCCGACAGCCACGCCGCCCGCGGAGAGCAGCACGGCGAGGGACGTGAAACCGTCTGTGCGCGCGTGGAGTCCGTCGGCGACGAGGGCGGCCGAACCGATGCGTCTGCCGACTCGAATGCGGTACAGCGCCACCCACTCGTTGCCGATGAAGCCGACGAGACCGGCAAGCGCCACCCAACCGACGTGTTCGATGGGTCGGGGATCGAGGAGCCGTCCCACGGCCTCGTATCCGGCGATGAACGCCGACAGGGCGATCATCGCGACGACGAACAGTCCGGCCAGGTCCTCGACGCGTCCGAACCCGTAGGTGTAGCGTCGAGTGGCCGACCGGGTGCCCAGGGCGAAAGCGATCCAGAGCGGTACCGCGGTGAGGGCGTCGGAGAAGTTGTGAATCGTGTCGGCAGCCAGCGCGATCGAGCCCGAGGCAGCGACGATCCCGGCCTGTGCGACAGCGGTGACGCCGAGGACCAGCAGGCTGATCTTCACTGCGCGGATGCCTGCCTTCGAGGACTCCAGTGCGGAGTCGACGCTGTCGGCCGCGTCGTGGGAATGCGGCGCGAAGATCTCGGCGACAATTCCCCGGAAGCCGTGCCGGTGCGCATGGTCGTGGTGATGCGGATGGCGGTGCGCGTGATCGTCAGGGTGGTCGTGCCGATGGGGGGCGCGAGGCAGATGCGTCATCGCTCACGCCTCCCGGGCCGGTCCCGGATCGACGGCGCGAAGTGCGGGATCGCCGCGATGGTGTGGGGGTACACCCGGGCCGGCGTGTTCGGCGTTGAACACCGCATCGGTGACGAGACGCTGGACGTGCTCGTTCTCGAGACTGTAGAAGATCGTGGTCCCGGCGCGGCGGGTGCGGACGAGCCGCGCCATCCGGAGCTTGGCGAGATGTTGCGACACGGAGGGCCCGGGCTTGCCGACCGCGTCCGCGAGTTCACTGACCGACATCTCGGTGCCGGACAGTGCCCACAACAGTTGGATGCGGGTTGGGTCGGCAAGCATCCGGAAGACCTCGACCACCAGCCGCGCCTGATCCTCCGCGATGGGAGAGCGCGCGACCGGTGAATGCTTATCTGCATTCATATGCAGATAGTAGCGCTCTGATCGGTCAGGCGAAACGGATGTTCATGGTCGCGAGACCGAACACCTTCCGGCCACCCGATTTCGCGACGATGATGACGACACCGGACCTGGTCTCGGGGTCCAGCGACTTGATGCGTCCGCTGAACTCGATCTCGCCGCCGTCGGACGCCGAGACGGGAACCGTCTGGGAGAGCCGCACCGAGTAGCGGGTGACCGCGCCGGGATCGCCGGACCACGAGGCGACGAAGGCCGCGCCGAGACCCATCGTGAGCATCCCGTGTGCGATGACGTCGGGCAGCCCCGCGAGCTTGGCGACCGCCTCGTCCCAGTGGATGGGGTTGGCGTCGCCGGCGACACCTCCGTAGTTGACCAGGTCGCCGCGGGAGATGCGGACGGTGTGCATCGGCAGTTCGTCGCCCACCGAGAGCTCGTCGAAGGAGCGCGCGCCGGACGGACGGCTCGCGCCGTCGGCGACGCGGATCTCACCCTCGGGCCGGACGGTCTTCTCGTACAGGTGGTGGGTGTCCTCGTGGCTGAAGATGTTGACGTCGTGCATCATCACCTTGCGCACCGCGGGGCCGAGAGTCGGATCGACCTCGTCGGCGGTGACCCCGACAACCGTGGTGTGCATCGTGTGCACCTTCTCGCCGGCGGCGTCGGTCATGGTGTTGGTCACGGTGATCAGCTCACGGCCGGCGACCTTGCGCACGCTCGACAGTTCGACGTCGGTGACGAGCTCGTCCCCGGCCACGATCGGCCGGTGCTGCTCGAAGACCTGCTCGGTCTGCACGTAGGTGTCGTAGCCGACGATCACGGACTCGAACAGCTCCCGGTTCGCGGCCATCGCCGGGATGGAGGTGAACGTCAGCGGTGCGACGAGTCCCGAGTATCCAAGGGCAGCAGCGGCTTCCGGCTCCCAGTGGGCAGGGTGGTAGTCCTGGACCGCGCGGGCGTATTCGCGGACCTTCTCGCGTCCCACCTCGTAGGAGCCGTCGAGGACGTAGTAGTGGCCGACGCGCGTCTCGAGGTCGGGCGCCTCACCGGCTGCCGTCGGTTCCGTGATCGGGGGTTGGGTCATTTCGACAACGCTAATCGCGCGGGTTCCGCAGGCAAAACCGTGGCATCCTCCGGTCCCGCGCTCGACGACACGGCCTGGACGTCAGCGTCGCAGCCCCTTGCCGTGGGCGAACTCCGCCGGGCGCCCCGAGGACTGCCAGCGGTGCCAATTCTCCCGGTGGCGACACATCACCTTCTCGTGCAGTCGGCGGAACGTCGGGGAGGCCCGGCGCAGTGTCTCGATGAGCGTCACGGCGGGCAGTCGCAACAGGATCAGCGCGAGACCCGGGACCGGATTGGGCATGTCGTAGCGAAAGCGCGTCGTCGGCATCATGTAGATCGTCGAGTACGCGGCGTACATCATGGCGTTGTACTTGCCGCGGATGCGCTCGAGGCCCTTCGCGTTCGCGCCGGCGAACGCAGCCGGGAACGACTCGATGAGTTCGGCGCCTTCCGCACCCGCGTCGTAGCTGCGGGTCGTGTTGACGAAGGCCAACAGTCGTAGCGAGTCGGCGATGGTCTCGGGGAACCACTGGGTGCGCACGCCGAGCAGATGCCCGAGGTAGCGCTGATAGTGCAACAGCACCCGGATCTCGCGAGGCGTGGTCTGGACGCCGGTCAGCCACAGTGCCGACGCGGGCACGACGCTGCCGCCGAGCAGGGTCAGCAGCTGATACGACTGACTGATCGGCTCGCCCCATCGCTCCACGTCCCATTCGGGGTGCTTGGCGACGGTGCGTCGAACCCACACATGCATCACTCGGACCCGCATCGCCGTCGCCCGTCCGGCCGACCCCGGGGTCAGCAGCGCGCCGGGCTGGGAGACGTCGATCCAGAACCGGGACGTCTCCAGGAATCGGCGTAGCGCGTTGTCGCCGGCGTATCCGCCGGCCAGTGACAGCGGCTTGGCAACCGCGGCTTCCGTGTACATCTCGAGCGTGATCCCGCCGGCGACACTGAACAGGCCGGTGCCCCAGCGACGCCAGATCTCCTCGCCCTCCGCGATGAGCTCCGGGTCGACCCAGTCGGGAACCGTCTCGAATTCCTCGAACAGTTCGACCAGCGCCGGCGGGGGGTTCTCGATGCTGTCGAGCCCGTCGGTGAGTGCTTTGTCCAGCAGCGCTCGGGCGGCCTCCGGGCCGAGCGTGCCGTAGACCTCGTCGACGAACCGCTCGGCCACCGGGTCGGTGCGGAACATGTCCTCGGCGAAGGTGCGCAGCTGCTCGGGCTCGGGGTAGAGGTCCTTACCCGTCGCCCTCCGGACAAGGGCGCGTGCGCGCTGCAGTCGGCGGTTGGACGTCGCGGCGTCGTAGGTGACGGCGCTCGGGAAGGCGGGATCGTCGTCGGTCGAGCGACCCGACAGCACTGCGGACACGGGAACCCCCAAATATTGAGACGAATTCCCTCATGTGTATCACCCGTCGGGTGGAAGGTGCACGCCGCCTCCTTGACCTCGAGTGCACTTGAAGTTGCACCGTGGGTGGAAGTGACCGCCCTCACCGAGGAGAACCCCGATGCGACAGGTGCTACCCGACCTCTGGGAGACCGCCACCGACAATCCATTCCCCGGCCTCACCACGCATGCCTACCTGTGGACGTCGGACCGCAACGCGTTGTTCTACTCGGTGGCGTCCGACGCCGAGTTCGCCGACTTGGAAAAGCTGGGTGGCGTCGATGACCAGTACCTGTCCCATCACGATGAGGCCGGACCGATGCTCGGCCGCATCGAGGACCGGTTCGGGGCGACGCTGCACGCTCCCGCCCCCGAGGTCGGCCGGATCGGCCGGTATGCGCGCGTGGACATAGCGCTCGCCGAAAGGTACGTCGACGACAACGGTGTCGAGGTGATCCCGACACCCGGGCACACACCCGGCAGCACGTGCTACCTCGTGCCGGGTGACGACGGCCTCCGGTACCTGTTCACCGGGGACACCCTGTACCTGGGCGAATCCGGCGAATGGACGGCCGGATATCTGCCGAGTTTCAGCAACGCACACACTCTTGCGGAGAGCCTGCGTCTGCTGGCGACACTGACCGTCGATGTGGTGATCTCGAGTGCGTACGCCGGGGATTCAGCGGTGAATCACATTGTCGCCCAGGAATGGCCGGATCACATCGATCAGGCTCTCACCGGACTCTCGGCCGCGCAGCGTTAGGGCGGTCAGTCGAACAGCCGCCGGAAGACGTTGGTCTCCGCCAGATCGACCAGTTCGTCCCCACGACCGGACAGCACGGTGCGCAGGGCGTAGAGGGTGAATCCCTTGGCCTGGGCGGCGGTGATGGTCGGTGGGATCGACAGTTCCTGACGGGCCGTCGTCACGTCGAGCAGCGCCGGGCCGTCGTGGGCGAGGAAGTCGTCGACGGCGCCGGCGAGGTCGTCGGCCTGCTCGACCTTGCGTCCGCGGATGCCGACGGATTCGGCGAGCTTCGCGAAGTCGGGGTTCTCCAGATCGGTGCCGTAGTTGACGAATCCGGCTGCCTTCATCTCCACCTCGACGAAGTTCAGCGACGAGTTGTTGAAGACGACGATCTTCACCGGCAGCTCGTTCTGGGTGATGGTGAGCAACTCCCCGAGCAGCATCGCCAGCCCGCCGTCGCCGGCCAGGGCGATGATCTGTCGCCGAGGGAATGCCGTCTGCGCGCCGATCGCCTGCGAGACCGCATTCGCCATCGACCCGTGGGTGAACGAGCCGATCAGTCGGCGGGACCCGTTCATGGTCAGGTACCGCGCGGCCCACACGACGGGCGAACCGACGTCGGGGATGAAGACGGCATCCGCGCTTGCCTTTTCGCTGATGAGCCGGGTGAGGTACTGCGGGTGGATCGGGGACCGGTTGCGGTCGTTGTCGGCCAGGTCGTCCAGGCGTCGACGCGCCTTTGTGTAGTGGGCGAGTGAGGTCGTCAGGTGTTCGGGATCGCGGTCGGCCGAGATCAGCGGGAGCAGCGCGCGCACCGTGTCGCCGACATCGCCGACCAGCGGCACGTCGACCGGACAGCGTCGACCGATCTGTTCGCCACGGATGTCGACCTGGATGATGGTCGCCTTGGACGGATAGAACTGCGGATACGGGAAGTCGGTCCCCAGCATGAGAAGGGTGTCGCACTTCTCGATCGCGCGATACCCCGACGAAAAGCCCAGCAGGCCGGTCATGCCCACGTCGTAGGGGTTGTCGTATTCGATGAACTCCTTGCCGCGCAACGCATGCACGATCGGTGCCTGCAACGCGCGGGCGAGTCCGACGACCTCGTCGTGAGAGCCCTGGACACCGGCACCCGCGAGGATCGTGACCCGCCGAGCGGCGTTCAGAGTGTCTGCGGTGCGGGTCAACTCCGCGTCGGTGGGACGGACCAGCCGTGGTACCTGCCGGATCGGGGCGCCCGCACGACGTTTGGGGCACGGTTTGAGGAACAGCTCGCCGGGGATCACCAGAACGGCCACGTCGCGTCGTTCGACCGCCGTGCGCAATGCGACGTCGAGCAGCCGGGGCATCTGCTCGGGGGTGCTGACCATCTCGCAGAAGGCGCTGCACTCGCGGAAGAGCTGTTCGGGATGGGTTTCCTGGAAGTAGCCGCTGCCGATCTCGGGTCCGGGGATGTGGGCCGCGATCGCGAGGACCGGCACGCGGCTGCGGTGAGCGTCGAAGAGCCCGTTGATCAGGTGGAGATTGCCGGGGCCGCAACTGCCCACGCACACCGCGAGTTCGCCGGTGAGTGCGGCTTCGGCGGAGGCTGCGAACGCAGCCGCTTCCTCGTGCCGGACGTGTTGCCAGGTGATGGCCTCGGTGGTGCGCAGGGCGTCGGTGAGACCGTTGAGTGAATCACCCGGAAGCCCGTGCACACGCTGCACTCCGGCACGGTCGAGCTCTTCGACGATCCTCTCGGCGACTGTTGTCGGCATGGTGATCCGTTCGGTCGAGTCGGTGTGCACCCGACTATAGACGCGACTCGAACGGCACCGACCTCGTCGAACTTTCGCGCACCATGATTCTCGGTGACCGGCGGTATCGCCGGTGACACAATCTGTCCATGCCACAGCGTGGTGAACCACCGCAGAATCTCGGCTTCCTGACTATCGGACGATTCGACGAGAACGGGGTCTGGAGAATCCGCTGCGGTTGGCCGAAGATCTCGCCACCGTCGACCTACTCAGTGACGGACGAATCAATTCCGGAGTCTCCGTGGGTGTTCCGATGCGGTACGACGACTTCACGAGGTCGCTGTACCCGGAAACCCATGACGTCGAGAACTTCTCCAAGGATCGGGTCGTCCGACTCCTGGACAACCTGCGCGGCGAACCCGTCAGCGACTTCGAGGGCACCGTCGGCATCGAGCAGTACTCCCGTCGCGTGCAACCTCATTCACCGGGCCTAGGGCCGGGACCTGTGGATGTCTGGCCGGGCTGTGGATGGCGTCGTCGGCCACGGCGCTGATTGTCGGGGCCGTTCGTCACCGTGGGTCGCACCACGCCGGGCGGCGTGGGCCTCGCGTTCTGCGAGGTGGTTTCGACACATCGGAGTCGCTCATGAAAGTCCTGACCGCCACCGCATCCGGTGCCACCCGGCACGATGACTTCTGCCACGCCGTCGAAGGCGAGATCGTGCTGCCGTCGTGGGTTGTGTGCGATTCCCGGACCTGCGGATGCGACCGCGCATTCGGCGGACTCAACTCCCACCGGGCCACCACGACGATCATGGTCCGCGATCTGGAACTGACCGTCGAGGACCTCACGACAGCCACCTTTGGGTATCTCGAGTCCGCGGGATGGGCGGAACTGCTGAGGGCCGACGCAGACGCCGGCGATTCGACCGATCCGGTCGCGGCATACGCCTTGGAGCTCCTGGTGCCGACGCTGGTGCTGGCTGCGCAGCTCGATCCCGGGACCATCATCCGGGTCGCCTACAACCGCCGAGCCGACGCGTGGGAGTACGCCCTGGCGAGCTGATCGTCCGGACTTCTCGCCGGCCGAGTCTGCTTCGGTGATGCGACTTCGACCGAGGTCGCATCACCGATGCGGAGTCGCATGGACTCAGTCCTGGTGATCGGAGGTCACCGCGAGCTCCTTCGCGGCGTCGAACTCGGTACGCAGCGCCTCCAGTCGGGCGTCGGCGAACCCGAGGGAGTCCGATCCCAACAACTGATGAAGTGGCGCGCTGCCCTCGACGGCGACGGTGATGATCGCCGACGCGGCGCGGGCCGGATCGCCGAGCTGGGTGCCGGGCATGGCCAGGTGCGCCTGGGTCATCTCGCGGATGGCCGGGTAGGCGTCGACGGTGGATTCCGGCAGACCCAGCGAGCTGGGACGCAGGAAGTCGGTCCGCATGTAGCCGGGTTCGATCAGGTTGACCGCGATGTCGAAGTCGGCGACCTCGGCAGCCAGCGACTCGGTCAGCCCCTCCAGCGCGAACTTGCCGGCGCAGTACAGGCCCCAACCGGGGAACGTCGTCAGGCCCAGGATCGACGACACGTTGATGATGTGGCCGCGGCGGCGTGCCCGCATCTGCGGGAGCGCGGCACGTAGTACGTTCCAGACCCCGAAGATCTGGACGTCGAACATCTCGCGGGCCTCGGCGTCGGTCGCTTCCTCGACCGCGGCGAGGAAGCCGTAACCCGCGTTGTTCACGACCACGTCGATGCCGCCGAAGCGTTCCTCGGCGGCCGCGACCGCGGCCTTGACGTCGGCCTCGTCCGCGAGCGAGACCTCCAGCGGGAGAAGACGGCTCGTGTCGACATCGGCCAGGGCCCCGGTCAGCCGACCGGCGGAGCGGGTGGTGGCCGCGACGTTGTCGCCGCGCTGCAGCAGCTGGGTGACCAGCTCCAGGCCGAGGCCGCGCGAGGCGCCGGTGACGAACCAGGTTGCCGGACGATCGGTGGGGTAGCTCACGATCATGATTGTCTCCTGTGGGGTCGCGGTCCGTCAGTCGAACCGGTGACACCAGAATCCCGCGCCGAAAGGCACTGTGGGACGCCATAACTGACCATTACGGACCCCGGATCGGCCAACCTAGGACTGCAAGACCCAGGCACGGCCCACCTCGGACGCGCATGATGGTGGTCATGGCCGATCTGAATCGAGAATTCGCGGACTTCCTCCGCCGTGCTCGTGCCGGGCGCGACCCTCAGGAGGCCGGACTCCCCGACGACGGGCGGGTCCGGCGCGTCAAGGGTTTGCGGCGCGAAGAGGTGGCCCTGCTGGCCGGGGTGTCCACCGACTACTACACGAGGCTGGAACAGGGGCGGCGCATCGTGCCGTCGACGCAGGTCATCGACGCGATCTCGCGGGCGCTCGCGCTCGACGACGTGGGCCGCACCCATCTGCACGACCTCGTCTCGTCGACGCGGGCGCCGCGGGCGGCGGCACGATCCCGGTCGGCGGCGCAGCGCGTCCGCCCCGCACTTCGCCGGCTCCTCGATTCGCTCGACGCACATCCCGCGCTGGTCCTCGGCCGCCGGACCGAGGTGTTGGCGGCCAACCGGATGGCGTGCGCGTTGTTCGCCGACTTCGAGCGCATGCCCGGACGTGAACGGAACTATGCACGCTGGATACTGCTCTCCGACGACGCGCGCTGCCTGTTCGTCGACTGGGAGTTGCAGGCCCGCAACGCCGTCGAGAGTCTGCGACTCGAGGCCGGGCGATCCCCGGAGGACCGCGACGTCATCGAACTTGTCGGGGAGCTGTCGGTGTCGAGCCCGGAGTTCCGGCAGTGGTGGTCGGAGCATCAGGTCCATCAGCGCACCTTCGGTTCCAAGCGGTTGGTGCACCCGGTCGTCGGCGAACTCACCGTCGACTACGAGACCTTCGTGCTGCCCGGCGACAGCGACCAGGCGCTGTATCTCTACACGACGGAGCCGGAATCGTCGTCCCGCCAGGCGATCTCGATCCTTGCGAGCTGGAGTCAGCCGGCGCGGGAACCGGAGTCCGAACCGTCGGAGGGATGAAGGGAACTCGCCGGGACCCGCCCGCTGAAGCACATCAGCACCTCACGGATCGGCGCTTCGACGACCCGCCCCGACCCGGCCACGAAGTCGACGTCGGTGGCCACAAAACGTAGACCCCGATTGTGGCGACGGGCGAAGAAGGGAAATGTCATGTCCCAGATCTCCTGTGCCGCGGCTGCTGCGGCGTCGACCGGCATCGGACGATCGATCCCGAGCGGAACGGTGATGTCCTGGCCGTGCAGCAGGGAGTCGATGAGGGGTGCTCGCTCGTTGGTCCCGAACGGGTGGCGACGTGACCCGACCATCGCACGCAGTTTCTGCGCCGCTTCGGGTGGGGTCGTCCGGTCGCGGATCGCCATGTTGCGGATCATCGTGTTGAAGCGGAAGCCGTATCGGATGGCTTCGGGGATCACCTGACGCGCGTCGGCGTGCGATTGCGTGAGGTGCACCGCGACGTCGCGCACGGTCCAGCCTGCGCACAGGGACGGCGTGCCGAGCTGCTCGTCGGAGAGGGATTCGATCAGTGCGGCCAGGTCGATTCGCTGTTCGTCGACGTGGTTCCAGAGAGTGTCACTGTCCATGACGTGCTCCCGTTACGAATTGGTCAGGATGCCTGACCATATTAGTCAGGGTTCCGTACTAAAGTCAATGGCATGACCGACGAACGGCCGGCCCTCGGCGTCCTGATGTTCGTGGCCCACCGGTCCATCGAACGGCGGGTGATGGCGCGTCTCGCCGACGCCGGGGCCGACGACATCACCCTCGCGCAGAGTCGGGTGGTGCAGAGGCTCGCACCCGAGCCGATGCGCCTGACAGATCTTGCCGAACAGGCGGGCGTCACCAAGCAGACCGCCGGTGGCATCGTCGATCAGCTCGAGGCCGCGGGGTACCTGATGCGGGTGCCGGATCCGTCGGATCGTCGGGCACGGCTGGTGACCCTCAGCGACCGCGGCGTCGAGTTGTGTGAGATCGCCGCGCGGGAGGTCGACGCCATCGAGCTGGAGTGGCGAGATCACCTGGGCGCCGACGACTATGCGGCGCTGGAGAGATCGCTGATCCGCCTGCGGGAGATCACCGATCCCTACCGGTGAGTCCTCTCGACCGGCTGGCGCAGGATCGTACGGAGCTTCGCCGGTGCCACCTTGCGGAAGTCGCTGAAGTAGATCTCATGGTGGTGCCCACTCATGCGTAGGTCGTTGGCGGGGATGAACTCCTCGTGCATGCGGTTCAGGACGGGTGCCTCGTCGTCGAAGGAACCGAGGTGCAGGGTCTGTACGCAGAGTCCCTCGTCGAGGGTCGCGGTGCGAAGGTCGTCGAGCCGGGGCGGTGGCTTCTTCGTGCCGACCGTCTCGATCACCGAGGCGATCATGTCGTCGGTCAGCCACGACGGAACCATGATCATGAGTGTCCAGCTCCACCTGGTCTTGTCGCGCGCCCCGGTGAACAACTCCATGTCGTCGGCCCACCATCGGCCTTCAAGGGGCGGCACCACATAGTCGCGACCGAGTCCGCGGCTGCTGGCGAACTTGAGCTTGTAGGCGACCGGATACAGGGTCTCGATCGCAGCGGCGAAGTCGGGGGAGTCGTTGGGGTCGCCCTGGCCGTCGATCATCAGGTATCGCATGGAGGGGACTTCGAGGATGCGGAACTCGCCGCGTCTGGCCTGATAGGAGTCGAGTGTCTTCTTGAAGTCGACCTTGTCGCTCACAGGGTTCCGCTCCGGTTGTCGGCTAGGAGGTGATGGCTCGCCGTTCATAGGTGCGCAGGGCGAGTCCGTAGGATACCGCGCCGATGCCCAGACTCCAGGCCATTGCCGCGATCACGCTGCCGGTGGGAACCGTTGCGGCGGTGAGAGCTCCACGGAGGACCTCGATGACCGGGGTGAACGGCTGGTATTCGGCGAATTGCTTGACCCCGACGGGCAAGGAGTCGGCGGGAACGAAACCGGTGCTGAGAAACGGCATGATCGTCAGGAACATCGGCGAGTTGCTGGCGGTCTCCACGGTGTCCGCGGCGAGGCCCAGGTAGATCGCCAGCCAGATAAGGGCGACCGAGAACATGACCGTGATACCCAGTGCGCCAAGCCATCCGAGGGGGTCCACGGTGGGGCGGAAGCCGAGGGCGATCGCCACCGCGAGTACGATCGCGATGCTGAACAAGGCCTGGATGAGGCTGGCGAGGACATGCCCGACGAGCACGGAGGATCGTCCGATGTCCATGGTGCGGAACCGGTTGATGATCCCCGATGTCATGTCCATCGCGACCACGATCGCCGACCCCTGCACCGCGGACGCGATCGTCACGAGGATGATGCCGGGAATGACGTAGTCGAGGTACGCGGCGCGGCCGGTGGCTCCGGTGGATGTGGTCATCCCGGCGCCGAGCTGGCCGCCGAAGACGAAGACGAACAGCAGCAGGAACACGACCGGCAGGCCGACCAGCATGATGGTCAACGACGGGTACTTGACGAGCCGTCGGAGATTGCGGCGCAGCATGACCCGCGAGTCGGTCACGGTGTAGGTCAACGCGGTCATGACGCGGCTCCCGAGGTGTTGCTGTCGTTCTCGACGGCGTCCGCCGGTGCCGACCCGGTGAGGGCGAAGAACACGTCGTCGAGGGTTGCGGTGTGGACGTGGACGTCGGCCACCTCGACGTCGGCGGCGTCGAGGAGGTTGAGCGTCGTGCGGATGGTGGAAACGGTGTCGTCGGTGGCGATGTCGAGCCGACGGGACTCGACGATCGGCCGGGCGGAGGGGAGCAGCCGCCCGGCGGAGTCGAAGGCGTCGTCGTCGGCGAACGTGAGGCGCACCTCGGAATCGTGCACCCGTTTCTTCAGTTCCGCCGCGGTGCCCTCGGCGACGATGTGACCGTGGTCGAGCACCGCGATGCGGTCGGCGAGCTGGTCGGCCTCCTCGAGGTACTGGGTGGTGAGGAAGATCGTGACCCCGCCGGCGGCGAGGCCGGTGATGATGTCCCACAGCACCCGTCGGCTGCGCGGGTCGAGTCCGGTCGTCGGCTCGTCGAGGAAGATGACGCGCGGTGTGGAGACGAGCGTCATCGCCAGGTCGAGGCGGCGACGCATACCGCCGGAATAGGTCGACACCGCACGGTCCGCAGCGCCCACGAGATCGAACTGTTCGAGCAGATCGTCCGCACGACGTCGACCAGCGGCGCGTCCGAGGTGGCGGAGATCGGCCATCAGGGTCAGATTCTCGCGGCCGCTGAACAGGTCGTCGATGGCGACATACTGGCCGGTGACGCCGATCATCGAGCGCACCGCGCGGGCCGCTGCCACGGTGTCGTGGCCGTCGATGGTCACGGTGCCGGAATCGGCCGGGAACAGCGTCGAGGCGATGCTCACCGTGGTCGTCTTGCCCGAACCGTTGGGGCCGAGCAGCGCGGTCACCGACCCGGCCGGGACGGTCAGGTCGATACCATCCAGAACCTTTTGCTCGCCATAGCTTTTCGTGAGTCCGCGGATGCAGATCTCGGCGCCCGCGGTGCGGCTGAGGGTCATGCGCTCGGCCCTTCTGACGGAGAAGCGGGGATCTCGCCGGCCGCGATCAACACCTCGCGTTCCTTTTGCCACTCGGCGTACAACGCCGGGATCCGATTGGTGAGGAACTCGGTGAACGCCGCGATCTCGCTGAGGACCGCGCGACGCTCCGGAGGTGCGTCGCGAAGGACGTCGAGTCCCTCTCGTGCGAGTGCCCCCAGTTCTTCGTATTCGGCATTGTCCATCCCGAGGCCACGTGCCGAGGTGATGTCGATCGAGATGCGGTCCATCCGTTCCCCGGCGGTGCGCGTCCGCATCACCTGGCCCACGGATTCCAGCGTGGCGATGGCGTTGGCGATTGCCGAGCGGCTCGCGAGCAGGGCGTCGCTCAGCTCGGCGATCGTCGGGGCAGGCGAATCGCACACCGCCAGATAACCGAGGACGCGTCCGACCATCGGCGGGTAGCTGTAACGACGCGCGCAGAATCGCGCCATGTGATCGGCGAACGTCAGTTGCGCGTCGAGTGCCATACGTCACAGTGTGCGCGCATGACTGAGATGACACAAATCTGTGTCATCTGATCGCCCTTTTCTGAGGAATCGGTCTGTCGGACTTCATTTCGACGTAGCGACTTCGATCGAGGTCGCAACGTCGAAACGAGGTCTGGAAGTGGAAGGGCCAATTTTCGCGTAACCCGTTGCCGCACAACCCCTGGTCACCCCGTCTGTGGATGGACATCTGTTCTTGTCGGTGATCGGGTCTACATTGGGGTTACCGACGCCCCGAGTGATCACCGGGGACGACGCCCCCTCCACCAACCGGCTTGCCAACAAGCACGCACGTCGGCGGGCAGAACGTGCCCGCAACAAGATGCAGAGCCTCGCCGACCAGGCAGACCCGCCGCCGTTCTGACGGGTCACGTGTCCTGCGTCGTCGCGCGTGAGTCGTCGAACTCGAGCTCAGCTGTCCTGCGCGTCCAGCTTCGCCGCGACGTCGGCGGGGAAGCCGCCAGAGGCGATCGGGCCCCATCGTGTCGGGGTGATGCGGATCAGCGACTTGCCCTGCATGCGCATCGCGGCACGGTACTCGTCCCAGTCCGGATGTTCGCCGGAGATGCTGCGGAAGTAGTCGACGAGGGCGTCCTCGGCCTCGGGCATGTCCAGGACCTCCGCGTCTCCGTCGACCTGGACCCAGGCGCCGTTGAACTCGTCGGACAGCACGACGACGCTCGCCACCGGGGTGGAGCGGAGGTTCGTCGCCTTCGCGCGACCCGGATAGGTCGAGATCACGATGCGGCCGTCGGCGTCGACGCCGCCGGTCACCGGCGACAGCTGCGGGCTGCCGTTCGATCGGACGGTGCTCAGGATCATCTTGTGACGGGGCCGGATGAAGTCCAGCAGTCCGGCACGGTCGACGGCATCGGCTTTCGCAACGGTTCTGGCCATGCCGACGACCTTACGCCGACGTCTACGTCGGCAGTGCGGCGATCAACCCGGCGAGGATCGCCGACACCGGTGGTTCCTGCTTGCCGTCGACGGTGATGTCGTCGTCACTGTTCACCAGGATGATGATGGTCGTGTCGGAATCGTAGTTGTGGAACAGCGACGAGTTGAAGCCCGGGAAATCGCCGTCGTGGCCCCACCAGCCGTCCCGGTCGCCGATACCGATGCCATACCCGGCGGTGGCGGTGTTCGGCGGCGGAGACGTGAGGATCGAGTCGCGACGCAACTGCTGGGTGGACGGGTTGAGCACCGCCCGACCGGTGAAGAGGGCATCGCCCCAGCGCTGCAGATCGTCGAGGGTCGAGATCACCGCGCCCGCGGTGAAGGCGAAGGACGGATTCCAGTCGGTGGAGTCGACGGTCTTTCCGGCCGGCTGACCCTGGCTGGTCACGCCGTCGACGTGGGGATCGGGGATGTCGACGGATCCGCCCGGCCAGGACGAGTCGTCCATGCCCAGCGGGCCGAAGATCCGTTCGTCGAAGACGTCGCGGATCGGTTGCCGCAGGACCCTCTCGATGAGGAGCCCCAGCAGCACGTAGTTGGTGTTCGAGTACTGCCAGCCGTCCCCGGGCGCGAAGGCCGGTGGCAACGTCTTCGAGGCGTCGACGAGTTCGGTTGGCGCCCAGTCATATCCGGGATCGGAGAAGAATCTCTGCGTGAAGGTGTCGGACAGGGTGTACGACGGGATGCCACTGGTCATGTCTGCGACCTGGCGAACGGTGGCGTTCCCGTTCGGGGCGTCGGGGATGTACTTGCTGATCGGATCATCGAGCGAGACCCGCGCGTCCTGGACGAGTTGCAGCAGGATCGTCGCGGTCATCGTCTTGGTGAGCGAACCGATACGGGTGTGATCGGACGCGGTGATCGGCCGATCCCGTCCCTTGACAGCCGTGCCGGCCGTTCCCGTCCAGATACCCGACGGTGAGATGACGCGAGCGATGACGCCGGGGAAGCCGCCGGCGGACTGGAGGTCGTCGAGCACCTTCTGGAACGCGGCGCTGCTCTCGGCCGACACAGATGAGGGGGTGCCCGACCCGTCGGAAGCCGTCTGGGACGGCGAGCAGGCGGCGAGGCCGAGCACCGCTATCACGCCGAACACCAGGACTCGTAGGACAGCGGGGCGCACGGGCCGACGGATCATCCCGTGATGATCGCTCGCCGACGACTGGAACAGCCAGTCCATCTCGGTATCTGGCGCAGAATTCGCGCTGTCCGGTTTACCTCAGACCCGATGCGCGAAGAGAGCCGCCACCGGATAGATGTCGAGTGCGGTGGCGACCTTGGCCTCGATGGCCCGTTGCCGCTGCATCGTCCCGAAACCGCCGGCGGTGGGCCGGTCGGGGATCGTGTCTCCCGAATCGACGACACTCCAGGACGATCCGGCCTCGACGAGGGAACGGTGCTTGATCGAGTAGTAGACCCGCATCGGCACGACCGCGACGCCCGGGTCCCCGGCGGCAGCCGCCATCAGGTGGGGGTGGAATCGCGTGCTGATCCAGGTGTTGCCCTGCCCTGCGGGCAGCCCCTCGAGCCAGACGTCACGAAAACTGAGGATGCGTGCGCCGTCGAGTCGGGACCCGAGACGGAACGGGACCTCGTAGTCGTGTCCCGGGATTCCCTCGACGACGGTGACCCCCGTTCCCGGTACCTCCCAGGCGTCGAGGGTGTCGTGCACGAACCCGGCGAGCGCCTCCGCGCCGGTTCCGTGTGAGCCGGTGAACTTCTCGGTGAGGTCCGATTGCAGGCACAGCACCACACCGTGACCGTGACCCGGTGCGTCGGCGGCCGTCTCGTCGCGGTAGATCGCCGGTTGCGGACGGTTGAGTGCGAGCCAGGCGTCGTCCCCGGAGTTCCGCACGCCCACGACCCCATCGAGCGCCTGCGCCGACGGCGTGTCACGCACATCGACGATGTCGAAGGTGCCCAGCGCCGTGGCCAGGGCGGTCCACGCGGGTTCGGCGACGGTGGGCACCAGTCCCTGCCCGGTGGCCACGGCCCTCGCTCCCGATCTGCCCGATACCGCGGCGGCCCCCACGAACAGCGAAACATGATGCGGCCACACGGTGTTCACGTATCCGCCGCCGAGCAGGTGGATGGTGGTCGCCGTGTGGAGGAGGTCGATACCGGCGCTCAGCCGCGGTGCCAGGCCGGAGTCGAGGACAGCCCGGCCGACCCACGCCCACGGGGCGTCGGGTTCGATGCCGGCGGCGTGGTTCGTGAGTTGCCAGAGCGTGTCGACGACGCGCAGGTTCGGGTGCGCGTCGCCCATCAAGGCGGTCGCCGGCCCGGGGTTGTGGCAGTCCAGGATCACCGTCGCGTGGGGACGGATGCGCGTGAGGTGGCGCAGCCAGGTGCGCGCGATGAGTTCGTCGCCGTAGTTGGGGTATCCGGTCGGTGCGATCAGGTAGATGACCTCGCCGGAGCCCAGGGCGCGTCCGACGTAGGACTCAGCGGCTCGGCGTCGTGTCGATGCCCCCACGCGGCTCGCCAGCCCGCGAAGTCGCGGCACCTGCCCCCATTCCCTCATGGTGAGAGATTACGGCGGCGGGGCGGCGGCGCGACTCGGCGCTTCGCGAGAGGCGATCCCGGTTCACGCGAATGTGGCGCGGAGGTACGCGAGGACCGCGGCGGTGTCGTCGAGCGGGCCGCGGTAACCGAGATAGCCATCCGGGCGGATGACGAAGGCCGTCGAACCGTCCGGCCGATATCCGGCGGCGAAGAGGCCTTCGGTGTCGCGGAGCAAGGGCAGGTCGGTGCTGCCGACCTGCGCGGTCGGTGCCGCCACCACGTGTACGGTCATGTGCCCGCGTGCCGCCGCGGTGATCTCCGCGGCCAGGCCTTCGAGCACGGCGACGTCCTCGGCACCCGAGGTCGCGTCGGCGTACAACACGAGCGAGTGGTCGACGCCGCCCAGCAAGGAGAACAGCCGGAGCGGGTGATTCACCGATTCGCGACCGAGTCCTGCGGCGTCCGGAGCCCGTTCCCCTGCCCGCGGTGCCGACGGCGTGCTGGGGACCGTCGAACCCGCGGTGATCGGGCTGTCGGCGTAGGAGATCAGCAACTGGGCTTCGCGGCGCGTCACGAAGTCGACGTCGGTGGAATCGGTGCCGATGCCCTCCCGAGCGTCGCGGACGGTACGGCCGACGACCTCCTCACCGACCGGTCGTCGTTCCAGGTCATAGCTGTCGAGCAGGCCGGGTGCCGCGACGCCATCGACGGCCAGCGCCAGCTTCCACGCGAGGTTGTGGGCGTCCTGCACACCGGTGTTCATTCCCTGAGCGCCGGTGGGCGGATGGATGTGCGCGGCATCGCCGGCCACGAACACCCTTCCGCGACCGTAGGAATCGACGATCCGATGGCTGATGCGGAACACCGACGACCAGCGCATGTCCGACACGGTGGCGGGTTCGGGCGACAACCGGTCGACGACGGCCTGGATGTGGGACAGCTCGGGCGTGCGGGTGCCCTCGAAACCATGCGCGACACCGTCCCCGCCGGAGGTCTCGCCGATCGCGAGTTCGTCGGGCACGAGCATCGACATGCGATACCGTCCGCGGCCCGGTAGCGGGATGCACACCAGCAGGTCGTCGGTTGTGCCGTCGTCGGCCTGATGCATCGCGCGGATCGCGTAACCACGGGGCATCGACCAGTCCACGGCCACGTCGCCCAGCATGTACTGCTCGGCAAATGCACCGCCCTCGAAGCTCAGACCGAGACCCTTGCGAACCGTGCTGTGCGCGCCGTCGGCGCCGATCAGATATGACGCGCGGACCTGGGTCTCGCCACCGTCCGCCTCGGCCAGCGTGACGGTGACGCCGTCGACGTCCTGCTCGAACGCCGACACCCGCACGCCGCGTTCGATCTCGGCATCGAGGTCGGTGAGCCGGTCTCGCAGGACGCGCTCGGTGGCATATTGCGGCAGCAGGTGGAAGCGAAAGGGAACATCGTCCGGCGTGGACAGGTCGATCCGTGACACCTCAGAACCATTGACGAACACCAACTGCCCGCGCATCTCCATACCCGCGTCCAGGATCGGCTCGAGCACCCCGATGCCCTCGAACACCTCGAGGGTCCGTGGCTGAATCCCAACGGCCTTCGCGTAGTGGGGAGGGTCGAGAAGGGGGTCGACGATCCGGACCCGGACCCCTCGCCGGCGGAGTTCGATGGCAGCGGTCAGACCGATCGGGCCCGCGCCCGCGACCAGTACGTCTACGTCATTCACACCGAACCCCTTTCGTCGGTCGGCGAGTGCCGACACTCGCAGGCATTATTCGCCGTGCGGCCGAACTCGGGCGTGGGACTGGGAAAACGCGGCACACCTTCGATTCTCGGCACTGCATTGTCGGATGTCCGGCACCGCGGGCCGACCGGGATCAGCGCGGGATCGACGACGGTCCGAGGGTCTCGGCCCCCAGCGCGGTGACCCGCGCGCGGAGTTCGCGGTCGGCGGTGACGACCACTCGACGACGGTCGGGGTGCCGGCCCACGACGTCGACGATCATGTCGTCGCCGACCGCCGGCGCCTCCACCACCGTGACCCCGGGGACCGATGCGATCCCCCGAGCCCTGCCCTCGACGACGAGCATGATCGCGAGCGGACCGGTCAACGCCTCGATACCCGGGGCAGCGAGTTCAGCGAGACGATCCCGCAACCGCTCCGCCGCACCCCGACGGTCTCGCCACCATCCGTCCGGCACCGATCCGACGACATTCGCACCGTCCACGACGAGCAGCGGGATGTCGAGGTGCGACGGCGTCGGGTCGGTCATGACCCCATCAGTCCACGGATCGGCGTGGTTGCGCAACCCCCGTCGGCCGACTGCCCGGGTGTCAGACGATGTCGCCGTGGCAGAACCTGTCGTGCGGGTCGAGCGTCGCCTTGATCTCCAGGAGCCGACGACGGTGCTCGACGCTGTAGGACTCCGCGGCGCGGCCGGCGCGTTCGGCTCCCGACGTGAAGTTCAGGTACGTCGCACCCGTGACATAGGGCGCGAGCTCGGTGCGGGTGACGCGCAGCGTCGATTCGACGGCCAGCGCCACATGGGGATCGGGGACGATCGAGATGAGTTCGAGGAGGAACCGTCCGGAGCGTGCCCGATCGTTCGCCGCCCGGGCGGCTCCGCGCGCGATTGCGCCGCCGGCGTGGCGGATCTCGGCGGAGACGATGAGCGGTGCCGAACCCGGTGCCGGCCGGCTGCGTCCGGCGATGACGTCGATCGCCTCGTCCTGCAGGTCGTCGAACCATTCGGTGGTGACCATGACCGGCATCGGTTCGGTGGGGTCCATGCTGATCGCGTCCGCTGCCGCGAACGGCATCTCGTCCCACAGGTCGACGAGGGGTGTCCGCCAGTCCCGCCACTCGTCGACGATCGCGCGGCCGGCGGCGGTGTCACCGGACCAGCAGCCACGCAACACCGCAAAACTGCCGCCGCGCAACGGTTCCGGAACGTCGTCGGTGGGGGGGAGATTCAGGATGGTGACCGCCGAGGTCAGTTCCTCGCGCTGGGCCGGTGCCCAGTCCCGGAACCGGCGCATGATCTCCTCGGCCTCGGCGACCGGGTAGAACAGGTTGCCCGCGTACACGGTCGCGACGTCGGCGAGGGCGATCTCCATCGAGGTGACGACGCCGAGGCTGCCGGCTCCACCGCCCTTCAGCGCCCAGAAGATGTGCGGGAAACTCGCGTCGCTGACGCGGATCGGGGTGCCGTCGGGGGTCACGAGATCGAAGGCGCGCACTGCGTCCGACCCCAGACCGAAGCGGCGTCCGAGCCAGCCGAAACCGCCGCCGAGGGTGTAGCCGACCGCGCCGACGATGCTCGCCGAACCCATCAGGGGTGCGAGTCCGTACGGGACCGCGGCGTCGAGGACCATCTTCCAGGTGGCGCCGGCGGCGACCCGGGCGGTCCGCGCGATGGGGTCGACGGCCACCGACGTGAGGCGGGACGTGTTGATGAGGAGACCGCCGTCGGCCGGTACGCCGGTCCCGTGACCGGTTGCCTGGACCGTGACCCGCAGATCTTCCTCGGCGGCGAACCGCACGGCTTCGACCACGTCGAAGTGGTTGGCCGGGATCGCGATCACCGATGGTCGGTGGATGACGAGCCGGTTGAAGCCGGCGCGGGCCTCGCGGAAACCCGCATCTCCGGGGCCGAGTACCTCGCCGGCGATCCGGTGGCGCAACTGTGCGAGCACCGAGGTGCGGGTGCGGACGATCAACCGTTCGGGTCGGCCGGTCGGTGAGGTGGGTGTCGGGGTCATTCGGTGAGTCCTCGGGTGTGGCCGGCTCGGCCGGCGCGGGCGTTCTCTGGTCTCCGGTCGGCCCGGATTCGCAGACCAGATTTCCCGACGGGGCTTGGAGGCGACTTGAGGCGGACTTGGGCCTCACGCCGACGAGGACACGCCCCACTCTGCGGCGAGCGCGTCGATCCGCCCGACCAGGGCTTGTGCCTCTTGGACCATCGCGACGTCCCGAGCGCGTCCGAGCGTCGCGCCGAACACCGATGCCGGCCGCCCGTTGGCGTACTCGTAGCGGGCGCGGACGAGAAGACGGTGCGCGTCCCCGTAGCGCTCGCCGGTCCGCTCGGCGAAGTCGTCTGCCTGGTCCAGGAGGGCGGCCGCGTCGGTCAGCTTGCCCGCGGTGACCAGTACCTCGGCGTGCAATCCGAGCCAGAATCCCTCACCGGTGCGCGGAGGGTCCGCACTGCCGGGTTCGCCGGTTGCGGGTCCGCCGGTGTCCAGCTGATCGATTCGGACCAGGGCGTCGTCGAGATCACCGGTCATCGCGCGCGCCCACCAGTACATGCGTTCGCCGCCGCGACGCAGATATGCGAGCGGACCCGGACCCTCGGAGTCGATGATCTGTCCGGCGTCGAGCGCCCACTCCGCGTCACCGATCATCGCCGCCGCGCCGACCGCGAAGATCGCCGTACCCAACCGCGATCTGGGATCCGGGCGGGCATCGGACATGGTCGCGAACAGGCCGCGGCCGGTATCACCGCCGACGTGGATCGTCGCCGCCCAGATCCGGAAGCCGCGTGCCATCGTCAGTTGGTCGTCGCGGAGCCCGTCGACGTCATCGAGGGGACCGTAGGTGTCCAGGATGCGATGAGCCGCACCGAAATTGCCGCGCGTGAACTCGTCGATCCCGGCCACCTGCATGCCGAGGTGAACGACCACGGCGTCGTCCGACCGTTCGGCACGCGCACGTAGGTCGTTCGCGAGCCGGTGCCCCGTGCGTACGTCGGCGACCTGGATGTGCGCGGCGCAACGTGCGTAGTCGAGGGCGGCCAGCAGTCGCCGGTCGTCGAGTGCGGTCGCCAGTGTGCGGGCGCGTTCCTGGAGGTCGGGGTCGGCGGCGAAGTACCCGTGAGTGGAGACCTCACCCGCGAGCTGGGTGGCGATCGCCCGCAGTTCGGCCTGCTGATCCCCGGTGGCCCGCGCCAGCGTCGACGCATCGCCGAAATGGCGTTTCGCGCCGTCGAAATCGTAGGTGCGCAGAGCGATGTCGCCCGCCGTCAGAAGGGCGCTGGTCGTGCGCTCACGGTCGGCGAGGGGACCTGCCGACCACAGGTGGCGAGCGACCCGGGTGACCGCGTGCGGTGACGAATTGCCGGCCAGGGCGTCGGCGATGGCCAGGTGGATGCGTCGGGCGCGCATCGAGGGGATCGCGTCGGCGATCGCCTCACGGATGATGTCGTGGCTGAAACTGAATCCGAACGGATCGTCGGGTCCGAGATCGATGACCCCGGCGGCGGAGGCGGCTTCGAGGGTGTCGAGCGCGTGGTCGACCGGCCGTCCGGCTGCGGTCGCGAGCAACACCAGATCCACCCGGGTGCCGATGAGCGCCGCGATGTCGAGGAGTTCGGTTGTCTCCGTGGACAGTCCGAGCAGCCTTTGACGCACCACGTCGCGCACGCCGGACGGCACGGCGTTACCCGCGATCGACCCCTGGGCGGCGAGGATGCGGGCCAGTTCGCGGACGAAGAAAGCGTTACCGCCGGTGCGCCGCTCGATCGAGCTCACCGTAGCGACCTCCGGCCACTGCTGGGTCTCGCGGCGGATCAGCTCGGAGATGTCGTCTCCGCGGAGTGGACCGACCTGGATACGGCGGTGTTCGGGCAGCCGGGCCAACGTCGCCAGTGTCGAGGCGACGACCGGCCGGGGGGTCGGCGACCGCAGGGAGGCGAAGAACGTGACGCCCGGGGTCCTTCGAGAAGTCATGTGCGCGAAGAGTTCCAGTGAGGCACCGTCTGCCCACTGGAGGTCGTCGAGGACGATGATCAGCTTCGAGGTCTCGGCGACGCCGTCGAGGAGATCGGCGGCCTGATCGTAGAACTGGAAACGTGCTGCGGCGTCGGGCATCTGGCGCGGTGGCGGGATGACGTTGACGCCCTCGGTGACCATACGGCCGAGTGAGCTGTCCAGGAGCCGCTCACGGTCGGCCGGATCGAGCTGGGGGAGGACCGTGCCGAGGATCTGGACCCACGGCCACATCGACGGTGCCGCGGGATCGTCCACGCACCGACCCCACAGCACCCGCAGGTCGGCGGCACCGGCCGCACGACGGCCGGCTTCGTCGATCAGGGCCGTCTTGCCCGCTCCGGGTTCGCCTTCCACCACGACGACCCCACCGTGTCCGGTCATCGAGGCGAGTACGGCGCGGTGCAGCGCGGCCAGTTCGTCGGTGCGCCCGACGAGCGATGGCGCATCGTCCGCGGGGTCGAGGGGATCGGCTTCGGGCGTCCGATTCTCCGCGTCGTCGCTCGCCGGATGCTCGACGACGCCGCTGCCGGCTCGCTCGCTCATGGTGATCGCCGCGCGCGGTGCGGTCGGCGCGTCGAGATGTGGGGCGTGGTCGAGGATGTCGCGTTCCAGTTCGCGGAGTCTCGGTCCGGGGTCGACGCCGATCTCGTCGGCGAGGATGCGGCGCGCATTGGCGATCGCCCCGAGGGCATCGGACTGCCGCCCGAGTCGGTACAGCGCGGTGGCGAGCAGGACCCAGAGGCCTTCGTCGAGCGGCGATCGTTCGACGGCGCTGTCGAGTTCGGTGACCAGGAGCCGATGGTCCCCGGCAGCCATCCGCGCCTCGAAAGACATCTCCCGCGCCGCGCCGAGCATGCGGTCGAGATGATCGGCGGCCTCGTCGCGGAACGCCAGCCCCTCGAATTCCGGGAGAAGGGGACGGTAGGAGTCGAGGACCTCCTGCAGGATCGGGGCCGCGGCGGCGGTGTCGCCGTGCTGCATCAGGGTCCGCGCCGAGGTCAGGTCGGTGGTCAGACGCCGCAGGTCGACCTGTTCAGGCTCCGTCGGGAGGCTGTAGCCGGTGCCGTGGGTGAGCAGCACGGTCGAGGGACTGCGCGGTTTGCGGTCGGGTTCGAGGGCCTTGCGGAGCCCCGAGATGTAAGACTGCAGGGACACTTCGGCACGGTCGGGCGGCGAGTCGCCCCAGATTCCCTCGATCAGCCGATCTGCACGCAGCGGCGCGCCCTCCGCCAGCACGAGCTGCGCGAGTGTGGCACGTTGCTTGCGGGTGCCGAGTTCGACGGGATCGGAACCGATCTGAGCACCGAGCCCGCCCAAGACCGTGTACGAGAGTCCGAGCATCAGCGTGAGTGTAATGGTCTGGACACCTCTGGCGCGGGGTTGTCGGTCTCGAAGGCCGGCCGTTTAGCCTCGGGGGATGGGATTCACCAGGGCCGAACTCCTCGAATACCGGGACCGCACCGTCGAGGACCTGGTCGGTGACGGTTGCCGGTTACTGTTCGTCGGCATCAACCCGGGACTGTGGACCGCCGCCACCGGAGCTCACTTCGCGCGGCCCGGAAATCGCTTCTACCCGGCACTGGCACGCGCCGGGATCGTCGACCGGGTGATCGACGCGTCGCGCGGCATGTCCGAGGCCGACGCCGAACTGCTGACCAGACGGGGGATCGGCATCACCAACGTCGTTGCCCGGGCCACCGCAACCGCCGCAGAACTCACGGTCGACGAGTTGCGGGACGGTGGTCGTCGGCTTCGGGCGCGCGTGCGGGAGATCGGGCCCCGGGTGGTGGCGGTCGCCGGGATCACCGCCTATCGCAGTGCCTTCGGGCGGCGAGACGCGGTGACCGGCCGCCAGGAAGAGACCTGGGACGGGGCGCAGCTCTGGGTGGTTCCGAACCCCAGCGGACTCAATGCGCACGAGACCGTCGACTCGCTGGCCGCTGCGTACCGGGAGGCGGCGGTCGCGGCCGGCGTGGTGTGAGCAGAGCACCCTGGAAAAGGGAGCGCTTTCCGGCTGTGGCTTCCGCCGGGATGTAGTTCGGTCTCAGAGGTCTTCGGAATTGAGAATCCGGCGGCGCATCGACAAGAGTTCGACCTCGGGATGGTTGGCGGCGGATCTCTCGACCGCGTCGAGCACATCGACGACGTGCGTCCGGTCGGCCGCCACCACGCTCGTGCCGATCATCGCGCGCCGATGCATGTCGAGGTGCCCGACCTCGGCCACCGAGACCGCGAACCGTCGGCGTAGTTCGGCGACGATCGGCCGGACGATGGAACGCTTCTGCTTCAGCGAGTGCACATCACCGAGGCGATAGTCGAACTCGGCGAACCCGATCCACATCAGAACCCGATCAATGGTCGGTGCGGATCAGCGTCGCCACGTGGTCGGGCACGTACTTGGACAGGGAACGCGGCGGCCGGTGGTAGTTGCCCGTCTCGACCGGCTTCTTCGGCAACGTCACCTGCGGACGGGGCACCTCGCCGTAGTCGATGCTGTCGAGCAGATGCGCGATCATGTTGAGCCGCGCGTGCTTCTTCACGTCGGATTCGACGACATACCAGGGGCTCAGCGCAGTGTCGGTGTGCACCATCATCTCGTCCTTGGCGCGCGAGTAGTCTTCCCAGCGGTAGACCGACTCGAGATCCATCGGACTCAACTTCCATTGCCGCACGGGATCTTTCATGCGCTGGCGGAACCGCTTGAGCTGTTCGTCGTCGGAGACGGAGAACCAGTACTTGCGCAGGATGATGCCGTCGTCGATCAGCATCTGCTCGAAGATCGGCGTCTGCCGCAGGAACCGTGTGTGTTCCTCGGGCGTGCAGAAACCCATGACCTTCTCGACTCCGGCACGGTTGTACCAGGACCGGTCGAACAGCACGATCTCGCCGGGCGCCGGCAGATGCGCGACATAACGCTGGTAGTACCACTGCCCGCGTTCGCGGTCGGTGGGTGCCGGAAGCGCAGCGACCCGCGCGATGCGAGGACTCAGATACTGGCTGATCCGCTTGATGGTGCCGCCCTTGCCCGCGGCGTCGCGTCCCTCGAAGACCACCACCACGCGAGTGCCGGTCTCACGCACCCATTCCTGGAGTTTGACCAACTCGGTCTGCAGCCGGAACAACTCCGCCTCGTAGACCTCGTCGGCGATCTTCTCAGGTTTCCGCGTGTCCTTCTTGGCCATGGGAAGAGAGTACGGGCTGCTGACCGGTCAAGGGGTCAGAGCGGCATCGCGTTCGGCTTCGAGTTCGACGATCGACGCGTCGATCCGGGCGCGCGAGAACTCGTTGATGTCGAGCCCTTCGACGATCTCCCACTCGCCGGCGACCGATCGCACCGGGAACGAGCAGACGATGCCCTCGGGCACGCCGTACACGCCGGGCGATGGCAGTGCGGTGGACGTCCAGTCGTCGGCAGGGGTCCCCAATACCCAGTCGTGGACGTGGTCGATCGTCGCGTTGGCCGCCGACGCCGCCGACGACGATCCGCGTGCCTCGAGAATCGCGGTGCCGCGGCGGGCCACGGTCGGGATGAACTCGTCGACGAGCCACTCGCGGTCGGCGGCGAGATCGGCGCCGCTTCGCCTGCCGACACGAGCGTGGAAGATGTCGGGGTACTGCGTCGCCGAGTGGTTGCCCCAGATGGTGACCCGGCTGATCTCGCCGACCTCGACCCCGGCCCGGTGGGAGAGTTGGGCGATCGCGCGGTTGTGGTCGAGACGGGTGAGCGCGGTGAATCGCTGCGGCGGCACCTCGGGTGCGTGTGCCGAGGCGACCGCGGCGTTGGTGTTGGCGGGATTGCCCACCACGATCACCCGGATGTCGTCGGCGGCAACCTCGTTGATGGCCGCGCCCTGCACGGCGAAGATGTCGGAGTTCGCCGCGAGCAGATCAGCGCGTTCCATGCCCTTGGACCGTGGACGAGCACCGATGAGCAGCGCGAAACCAGCGCCGTCGAACGCCTTTCGCGGATCGTCGAAGACGTCGACCGACTTCAGCAGACCGAAGGCGCCGTCGTCGAGTTCCATCGCGGTGCCCACGGCGGCGGGAACCGCCTGGGGTAACTCGAGGAGCCGGAGGGCGATGGGCTGGTCGTGACCAAGCATCGCGCCGGCGGCGATGCGGAACACGCTGGCATATCCGATGCTCCCGGCCGCACCGGTCACCGTGACGACCGCCGGTGTGGAGGTGCTCACGAGTACTTTTCCATCAGCAGGACCTGGGTGCCCTCTGCGGTGAGCACGAGCGCGTGGCCCACCGAATACCAGGTGAGGGGTTCCTTCGTGAACGTGTTGATCCAGTCGTCGGCGCCCGAGCGGGGACCGGGGCACGCCATCATCGTCGAGGCGAGCGAGGCGAGGCGCAGGACCGAACCGTCGACCGTCATCTCGCCGACGTGCCGGTTGCATCCGGCGAACAGTGAGATGCGGTTGGCGGCGGGGAAGGTCACCTGCAGCGGCCCTCCGCCCGGGATCTGGGGGCCGGTGACCGCTGTGGACGAGTACGACTTGCCGACAAATGGTGGAGTTGCCGGCGCGGCGACACCCGGGCCGGCGCTGAATGCGCCGATACCTGACACGAACAACACCGCGCTGACCACCGCGACAATGCGTAAGCTGATGCGATGGTCGCGGGCTGGGTGGAGTACGCGTGCCGTCTGACGGCGATACCCGGAGCTCACGATCCTTACGGTAGCCGACCGGATGGGGGATGCGATATGGCCTTCGGGGGTGAGATGTGGTTCCGGTAACGTGCCGGACCGAGTATCTGACGGCCCGCCATCACCGTTCCGCGAGCGCCGCGTGGATCGTGATGATGGTCGCGCTGGTCGGGCTCGTAGGGCTCAACATCGCCGGCGTCGACGGTCTGGTCATCTCGGCAGTGGTCGCCGGACTGCTGGCCTTGTCTCTGTTCGCCGCGGCGTACGGCCGACTGGGCAAGCGGGGGGCGGTGCTGCTGACCGTCGACGACGACACCGTGTACTTCGGCGACGAGGACCGCACGCTGGTGTCCTACCCGCTGACCGCACTACGATCCTTCGCGATCGGTGGTCCGGCGGACGACACCTCGCCGATGGCCGGACAGCGGGCCCAGCACCTCACCGTCTTCGGGCAGAAATACCTCGAACTGACCTTCGCGCGTGAGCAGCCGCGCGTCGGCACGGGGGTGGACGAAGATCTCGACTCCGACTTCTGGAGGGTCGCGATCATCGAGGGCGATCCGGCGGCCGCTGTCGTCATCGATCGACTGAAACAGTATGCGCCACAATGTGTTTCGACCCAGAAGGGTTCGACGCAGAAGAGTTCGACGCAGAAGAGTTCGACGCGACCGAGAGCTGCCGCCGAGCAGCGGGAGAAGGTGTCGGTGGCGTCGGTGTCGCCTGACCACGACGCCTCGTCCGACGACCACTCACCCGTCGATCTGCGCCGCCCCCGTATCGCCGACGCCGGATCGGATGAGGCCGCGCAGCGGTTGTGGGAGGAGGCGACCCGGCGCCACGACGAGATCCTCGGCGTCTACGGCAGCTACGAACTCGACCCGGCGCTGCTGCTGAGGTATCCGGCCGTCACGGATGTGACCGTCGAACAGACCCAGACCTTCCATCTCGCGCTCGACGAGGCCACCGCGCTGCGCACCGACGCCTACCCGGGCAACCGCGGTCGCGCCGACGCCTACCAGCAATCCGTCGCCGCGCTCCGGCGGGCGTGGATCGCGTGCGAGAAGCACGGACGACGCATCGGGGCCGGTTATCTCGAACCCGCCGACCGGGATGCCCTCGACACCGCCCTCAAGCTGTACAAACACGCCGAGGCCAGCAGCACGCCCGCCGAGCAGGCGACCTATTACGGTCGCGTCCGCGACATCGTCACCACGATGTCCGATCGCGGGGTCCTTCATCCGCCGGAGGCTGCGGTCGCCGAATTGCATGCCGTCACGCGGCGCGCACTGGAGGCAGGTACGCCGCAGGTGTGAGCGTCAGTAGTGCGCGGCTTTGATGAGTTCTCCGTCGAGTGTGTACATGCCCTTCGATGCTTCGACCCGGGCCATCTCGATGCGGACCACGTGACCCGGGGCGTCGTCGAGCAGAGGCTCGGACACATCCATGGCGACGGCCCCGCGATCGTATTCGGGAACCGAGCCGCGCTTCATCGCGTCGTCGCGAACGCGGTCGAACAGCTGCGGTGAGATCCCGTCGAAGTCGAAGCCGTCGGGCCGGTGGCGCCCCACCCTGTCCGTGACCTCCGGGAACTTCCCGGGCGCGATCACCACCTGTCCGCTGCGGGTCGGGGTCGTGTACCGGATCAGGACACCGCCGCTGTTCTGGATGCTGCTGGCGCTGATGATCGGGGTGTTGTCGGCGATGCCGCGGATCACGAACTCGTCGAGGACAGGTGCGTCCGGCGCGATGCCGGCGAGCGACAGTGCGTCGCGGGCGATCGTGAAGGCGGTGTCGAAATCCGCAGGGTCGAAGAACTCCGCGACGGTTCCGTCGGTGTGGGCCTCGATCTCGACGTCGCGGACGAAGGCGTCTCCGGGGTCGAAGGTGCCGGTGATGACCACCGGCTCGTTCGGCGCGGGTCGTTGGATCTGCACCCGGTCGAGTTCTGTCTCGGCCACCGCGGGGGAGACCTCCGCCGACATCGAGTGGGTGATGTCACCGAGCGAGCCGGGATTGATGGTCGCGGCGTCGAAGGTCTTGTCCGCCCGGTCCATGTTGGGCACCGCCGACGCGTTGGAACCGCCGTCCCAGACGTTGATGCTCGTCGCGCGGCCGTTCGTGGGATCGAACACGATCGCCTGGTCGGAGGACGAGTCGAGGTTGTAGTTCAGGCGCAACACGTTTCGGGTGGCATCGGGCCCCAGCCGGTCGACGATCTCGTCCAGGAGCCGCTGGTGGCGCTCGGCGAGTGCGGCCTCGTTCTCGTCCGCATCTCCGTCCACGGCCGAACCGAACGACGGGAACGAGGGGCCGGAGATCTTCCAGCTCCCGGCGACGCCGAACAGCAGGGCGAGAGCGACCAGCAGTGTCACCGCGGGGTAGATGACCGCCCACCGGCCGGGATGGTCGTCGAACTCCGGGGTGTCGGTCTGGTCGCGGGGCGGCAGTTGATCGGGTGCGAGTGTCGTGAACGGGCTCGATACCAGCGCCTGGAAGTGGCCCTTGCCCATGGAGGTGATCCACCGCGCCTCGTAGGAGGTGTCATTCGGCGGGCTGACGGTGGCGGTGACCATCGTGGGCTGCAGGTCGTCGGCGCCGAGACTGCTGCGGGTCAGTGCCTCGACCTCGATCTGCGGGGCGTCCCGGGTGACACCGCGCCGGAACTCCGTCAGTTCGGACACCCGCGACGCGCGCGGACCGATCGCGATACCCAGGAAGACCAGCGGAACGCCGATGGACAGAGCGACCCACCAGGCGTTGAACGCGCCGAGACCGACGCCGGTCGCCAGCACCAGCCCGGCCAGAACGGCCCGGACCAGACGCAGGCGTGTCCTGTTCGGGAAGGTCACGCTCATCGGCCGTCCTAGGGTCGGGGAAGCAGAGGGCGAAATGCGGGCGGGGCAGAACAGGTGGACCGATCATAATGTCGGCGACCCCGCTCTACCAGGGGCCGCGTACCGTTGTTGCTGACCTGACGGGGCCGAGTGGCGCGACGGGTCGTGTAGTGGCCGGGAAACGATCAGGAGAAGTGTTTCGGTGGGAAAGCTGACCAACAGCATGTGGCGACTTCTGGGTGCCCAGTCGACTCGCAATCAGTCGAAGTCGCTGAGTGTGATCAAGGAGGCCGAAGCCCACACCGATTGGGCAGCCGAACTCGACGACGACGCCTTCGTCGGCGAGGCCGAGAAGCTCGACCTCGGGGCGAAGGCCGGCGACCGGGCCAAGTTCCTGGCGCTCGTCCGCGAGGCCGCGGATCGCTCGATCGGACTGCGCCCCTTCGATGTTCAGCTGCAGGGCGCGCTGCGTCTCCTCGAAGGCGACATCGTCGAGATGGCCACCGGTGAGGGCAAGACACTCGCCGGCGCCATCGCGGCGATCGGGCATGTGCTCGAAGGCCATCAGGTCCACGTCATCTCCGTCAACGACTACCTCGCCACCCGCGACGCGGAGTGGATGAAGCCGCTCTTCGCCGTCTTCGGCATTGCGGTGCACGCCATCTCGGAGAGCTCCAGCCGCGAGGAGCGTCGACGCGCCTACGCCGGCGACGTCACCTACGGCTCGGTCAACGAGATCGGATTCGACGTCCTCCGCGACCAGCTGGCCCTGTCCGAGGCCGACCTCGTCTCGCCCAAGCCGGACGTGGCGATCATCGACGAGGCCGACTCGGTGCTCGTCGACGAGGCGCTCGTGCCGCTCGTGCTGGCCGGATCGACCGAGACCGAGGTTCCCGACCAGGCCATCCACGACGTGGTGTCGCGGATGAAGAAGAAGCACTACGAGGTCGACGCCGAGGGCCGCAACGTGACGCTCACCGACGAGGGGGCGGCCTTCGTCGAGGAGGAGCTCGGCGGGATCGACCTCTACAGCGAGGAACACGTCGGGTCCACGCTCGTGCACGTCAGCATCGCGATGCACGCGCACTATCTGCTCGAGCGCGACATCCACTACATCGTCCGCGACGGCGGCGTCCACCTGATCAACGCCTCGCGTGGTCGGGTGGCGCAGCTGCAGCGCTGGCCGGACGGCGTCCAGGCGGCCGTCGAACTCAAGGAGGGTCTCGCCCAGACCGACTCGGGCGAGGTCATCGACACCATCACCGTGCAGGCGCTCATCGGTCGCTACCCCAAGGTGTGCGGTATGACCGGTACCGCACTCGCGGCCGGCGAACAGTTCCGGCAGTTCTACGACCTGCGGGTGTCGCAGATCCCGCCGAACACCGAGAACATCCGTACCGATCTGCCCGACCGGGTCTACGACACCAAGGCCAACAAGGTCGAGGCGATCGTGGCCTACGTCAAGGAGATCCACGAGACCGGACAGCCGGTCCTCATCGGCACCCACGACGTCGCCGAGTCCGAGGAACTCGCCTACTTCCTCGAGAAGGCCGGCGTGTCGTCGGTGGTCCTCAATGCCAAGAACGACGCGCAGGAGGCGAAGATCATCGCCGAGGCCGGCGCGCGTGATGCCGTGACGGTGTCCACTCAGATGGCCGGCCGCGGTACCGACATCCGGCTGGGCGGCTCGGCCGACGACTCCGCGGCCCGCGACGCGGTCGTCGAACTCGGCGGTCTGTGCGTGGTCGGTACCGGACGACACGACACCGAGCGGCTCGACAGTCAGCTGCGGGGTCGCGCGGGCCGTCAAGGCGACCCGGGTACGTCGGTCTTCTTCTCCAGCCTCGAGGATCCGGTCGTCACCAAGAACCTCGCGTTCAAGCGCGATCCGGTGTCGCCCAACGACGACGGTTCGATGGGCAGTAAGGGCATCGACCTCATCGAGCAGGCGCAGCGGATCGCCGAGGGCGTCCGCCTGGAATTGCACGCCAACACCTGGCGATACAACAAGCTCGTCAATCAGCAACGCGACATCATCGTCGACCGACGCATGAAGATCCTGACCTCCGACACCGCGCTCGAGGAATTGTCCGAACTCGAACCGGAGCGGTACGCCGAACTGACGGGGGAGAAGTCCCCGGCGGAGACCGACGACGAGGTCGCCGTCGAGTCGGTGCCGCGTGACGTGCTCGGCCAGGCGGCGCGGGAGATCGTGCTCTACCACCTCGACCGTGCGTGGGCGGACCATCTCGCCTTCGTCTCCGATGTCCGGGCGAGCATCCACCTGCGGTCGCTGGGCAAGGAGAGCCCGCTCGACGAGTTCCACCGGATGATCCTCGCCGAGTTCGCCGACCTGCCCGCGCAAGCGCTGGAGAAGGCGCGGGAGACGTTCCGCGAGGCGAAGATCACCGCCGACGGCGTCGATCTCGGATCGTCGGATCTGCACCGTTCGACGACGACATGGACGTACATGGTCCACGACAACCTCTTCTCCTCGGGCGGGGCGAAGACGCTGCAGGGCATCATCGGGATCTTCCGGTGACCGAGCCGGAGGCGGCCCCCGCGCCGGCTCCGGACCGGATCGTGACCGTGCCGAACGCGCTCAGCGTGCTCCGGCTCGTCCTCATCCCGGTCTTCGTGTGGTTGCTGCTCGTCGAGAAGTCCGACGGGTGGGCATTCGCGGTCCTGATGTTCTCGGGATTCTCGGACTGGGCCGACGGGAAACTGGCTCGACTGCTCGATCAGTCGTCGCGGATCGGGGCCCTGCTGGACCCGGCGGCCGACCGGCTCTACATCGTCATCATCCCGCTGGCGTTCGGCGTGCGTGAGTTCCTGCCGTGGTGGCTCATCGGTGTCATCGTCGGGCGGGATGTGCTGTTGTTCGCCACGGCGCCGTTGCTGCGTACTCGCGGTGTGCTGGCACTGCCGGTGCTCTACATCGGCAAGGCCGCGACCTTCGCGCTGATGAGTGCGTTCCCGTGGCTGCTTGCCGGACAGCTCGATTCGGTCGTCGGCGACATCGCGTACCCGGTCGGGTGGGCGTTCATGATCTGGGGCGTGGGGCTCTACCTGTGGTCCTTCGTCCTGTACTGGTATCAAACGATCCTGGTGATGCGACACATGCCGTCGCGCCGTCAGGCCGACACCTCGTCAGACAGTAGAGTCTGACGGGAACGAGAGGGGCTCATGTGACCGACAGCAAAGTGCCAGAGGACCTGCGCTACACCGCAGAGCACGAGTGGATCGAGAAGACCGGGCCGACGACCGTGCGCGTGGGCATCACGGACTTCGCGCAGGATGCGCTCGGTGACGTGGTGTTCGTGCAGTTGCCCGACACCGGGGCGGAGGTCACCGTCGGCGAGTCCTTCGCCGAGGTGGAATCGACAAAGAGTGTCTCCGACATCTTCGGGCCGCTGACCGGTACCGTCAGCGCGGTCAACGACGCACTGGACGCCTCGCCCGAACTGGTCAATTCGGACCCGTACGGCGAGGGCTGGCTGGTGGAGATCGAGGCCGCCGACGAGGCGACCCTCGAGGAGCAACTGGGAGATGGTCTCGACGCCGCGGGCTACCGCGCCGTCATCGAAGGGTAGGACATCCCGCCGATACCACCCGGTGGCTCTGATCGACCTGGCTGATCGCCCCGGTGACGATATGATCGACCGTGCCGGAGTCGACTCGCTCGCCGGTGCGATCGACATGACCGGTACGGTTACGGCAGTGGGAATGAGGCGTGACGTGAGCGGACTTCGCGATCATGCACCGAGATCTACCCGTCCGCACACGTCATGTAGATTCAACCGGCCATCGTGGCGAGAGCCGATTCCGAACCGACGCGAGACCGCGATCGGGACCGGAGACGTGGACGGCCGGACAGTGCGGTTGGCCGAACAGTGCGGTGTGCACTGACAGTGCGATTGCACTGACGACGACGAAGGAGAAGTGGTGAGCGAAAACGACAGGGACTTCGAGGCGCCGGTGGAGACCACCTCGGTGTTCCGGGAAGAGTTCATCAATGAACTCGATGCCGGGACCAGCACCTCGAGTGAGCCGGCCGAGACGGGAGTCGAGCGACTCGCTCCCGGGACCGCGCTGCTTGTCGTGAAGCGGGGGCCCAACGCGGGATCGCGGTTCCTCCTCGACCAGCCGACGACCTCAGCGGGTCGGCATCCCGACAGCGACATCTTCCTCGACGATGTGACGGTCAGCCGTCGTCACGCCGAATTCCGACTCGGCGACAACGAGTTTCAGGTGGTCGACGTGGGCAGCCTCAACGGCACCTACGTCAACCGGGAACCCGTCGACACCGCATCGCTGAGCAACGGCGACGAAGTCCAGATCGGCAAATTCCGTCTGGTCTTCCTGAGCGGTCCGCGCGACGAAGCAGACGCCTGAGAAGTCGTGACGGCGTCCACGGCCCCTCGCGGCGAGGGATCGATGTCGATCGGCACGGTCCTCGCCCAGTTGCGTGATGACTTTCCCGACATCACGATTTCCAAGATCCGGTTCCTGGAATCGGAGGGTCTGGTGACCCCGGAGCGGGCGCCGTCCGGCTATCGGCGATTCAGCGAAGCCGACTGTGAACGGTTGCGCTTCGTGCTGACCGCCCAGCGGGACCGGTATCTCCCGCTGAAGGTCATCAAGGAACAACTCGATGCGATCGACAACGGGAACGGCGGCTTCGGTTCCGGCGGGACCGTGGCGTTGTCCACGGCTCGCGGCACCGTGGCCCCCGCAACCGATTTCGGTGCGCGTGCCGGTCGGGTGTCCCGGGAGTCGCTGATCGAACGGACCGGCGTCGACTCGGCGTTCGTGACCGAACTGCAGCGAAACGGGCTGCTGATCCCGGGCCCGGCCGGGTTCTTCGACGAGGATGCCGTGCGCCTCGTCGAAGCGGCCGCGGCACTGGCCAGCTATGGCCTCGAGACACGCCATCTTCGTGCCTTCAAGGTGTCCGCGGACCGGGAAGCCGGCCTGGTCGCCCAGATCGCCAACCCCATCGCCAAGGGCAAGGGGACCGGTGCCCGGGACCGTGCCGAAGAACTCGTTCGCGAGATCGCGGCGCTGTCGGTGACCCTGCACACGCAGTTGGTCAAGGCCGCCGTCCGCGACGTGCTCGACTGAACACTTTCTCGACCAGCGCACTCCGGCCTCCTCGGTGTCCGCATCGGGCCGAAGTGATCGTGCCGCCCAGCAGCGAGTCGGCCGCCGTGTGTCGCCCGAGCGGTGTAGCGTCGAGGTCATCAATCGATCGCCCTACGAGGCGTCTGGGAGGTGCGAGATGAGCGAGATGCGTGTGGTGGGCATCAGGGTCGAGCCCCCGCAGAGTCAGCCCGTGCTCCTGCTCCGCGAGGTCGACGGCGAGCGGTACCTGCCGATCTGGATCGGACAGAGTGAGGCTGCGTCAATTGCCCTGCGTCAGAAGGGAATCGAGCCGCCGCGCCCGCTGACCCATGATCTGATCGTGAATCTCATCAGGGAGTTCGGCCAGACGCTCCTCGAGGTGCGCATCGTCGACATGCAGGAGGGCACCTTCTACGCCGAGATGATCTTCTCGGGCGATCTCCGCGTATCCGCGCGGCCGTCGGATTCCATCGCCGTCGCGATGCGGGCCGAGGTGCCGATCATCGCCGACGAGGAGGTCCTCGCCGAGGCCGGTCTGCTGATCCCGGAGGAAGAACCCGAGGACGCCACCGCCGAGCCGGTCGACGAGACCAAAGAGGACGAGGTCGAGAAGTTCAAGGAGTTCCTCGACAATGTCTCGCCCGACGACTTCAAGGCCAGCGGCGCCTGAGCTGTCCGTGGTCACGGAACGGCAACCGATAGGTCACCGTTTGTCTCAATCTCAACTTGAGGTTGAGCCTCATGGCGCGTCGCGTTGATCCGGTGTCCCCCGCGGCATAGCGTCAATCCCGACATCGCGCACCATTCAGGGGCCGATGAAGATGTGATCGGCTGACCCGAGCAGGGCCTGGACCGCGTACTGTAGACGTGGATGTCAGGCGTGTGATGCGGCATCCGGTCCGAGCTCTGCAAGGGAGACAGAAGTGGGCGATCGTCCGGTCGACAGTGAAGTGACGTCGAGCGACCCGTCACCCGACCACGCTGTGACCGATCGTCCCGCGGGTCCCACCCAGGGCAGTCTCGAGGAGATCGCACCCGGGCTCTTCCCCGACGACACCGTTCCCGACGAACTGGTCGGCTACCGCGTGCCGAGTGCCTGCCAGATCGCCGGCATCACCTACCGCCAGCTCGACTACTGGGCCCGTACCTCGCTGGTCGTCCCGTCGATCCGCGGCGCCGCGGGCTCGGGTAGCCAGCGTCTGTACTCGTTCAAGGACATCCTCGTCCTCAAGATCGTGAAGCGACTCCTCGACACCGGCATCTCGCTGCAGAACATCCGTGTCGCCGTCGACCACCTCCGGAAGCGCGGGGTCGAGGACCTCGCCAAGATCACCCTGTTCTCCGACGGCACCACCGTCTACGAGTGCACGTCGGCCGAAGAGGTCGTCGACCTCTTGCAGGGTGGACAGGGCGTCTTCGGCATCGCGGTCAGCGGCGCCATGCGCGAACTCACCGGCACCATCGCCGACTTCCCGGGTGAACGGGCCGACGGGGGTATCAGCGAGACGGCACCCGAGGACGAACTCGCCGCTCGCCGCAAGAATCGCACCCGCCGTACCGGCTAGCATCCGCACTCTGCCCGCACCCCGCCACGTGATCCTCACGACTCTCGCGATGTCGTCTGGACCAACGGGACGTGGAACTGCGTAGACTGGTGCGCGCGTCGCTACGCCACGGGAGAGCGTCACCGAACACAGGTGACCGCCGAAGGAGCAATACCTCTCCGTCAAACTCTCAGGCACCCGGACCGTGGTGGTGACGGCGTCTCTGGAAAGTGACGATTCGTCGTCCGCCCACGGTGAAAGGTCGTCACGCAACCGCGTGACACCGAATCTCTCAGGCGTCGTCCGGCCCCGGCCGGTGACATGACAGAGGGGGAGGGCGAGCCTGCCGGCACCGAGCCGGCGCCTGCGAGAGGTTGCCCTCACCATGCCCTCAGCCGACACGTCGTCAGCGCCAGTCACCTTCGTGGACCGCCATGTCGGTCCCGACCCCGACGAGACGCAGCGCATGCTCTCGGTGATCGGTGTGTCGTCGCTCGATGAACTCGCCCATCGCGTCATCCCCGCGGTCATCGCGGATGAACTCGACTCGAACGTGCTGGGGGCTCTGCCCAGCCCCCAGAGTGAGAGTGAGGTCCTGGCCGAGCTCAGCGGTCTCGCCGCCCAGAACACCGTGGCCCGTTCGATGATCGGTCTCGGCTACTACGGCACCCACACGCCCGGCGTCATCCTCCGCAACGTCCTGGAGAACCCGGCCTGGTACACGGCGTACACGCCCTACCAGCCGGAGATCAGTCAGGGACGACTCGAGGCCCTGCTGAACTTCCAGACCATGGTTGCCGATCTCACCGGGATGGAGGTGGCGAACGCGTCGATGCTCGACGAGGCCACCGCGGCGGCCGAGGCCATGACACTGCTGCGCCGCGCCGGCAAGTCGAAGTCGTCGCGCATCGTCGTCGACGCCGATCTCTTCCCGCAGACCCGCGCGGTGATCGAGACCCGCGCGGAGCCGCTCGGCATCGAGGTCGTCGAGGCATCGCTGCATCCGGAGCTGCCGAACCAGGGGCTTCCCGAAGGCGACTTCTTCGGCGTGATCCTGCAGGTTCCAGGTGCTTCGGGTCGGATCGTCGACGCCGCGCCGATCATCGCCGCCGCACACGAGCGCGGTGCACTGGTGGCGGTCGGCGGCGACCTGCTCGCGCTGACGCTGATCACGCCGCCGGGGGACCAGGGAGCCGACGCCTGCTTCGGCACCACCCAGCGTTTCGGCGTTCCCATGGGCTTCGGTGGTCCGCACGCCGGTTACCTGGCGGTCGGTTCGAAGCACGCCCGCCAGCTGCCGGGCCGTCTGGTCGGCATCTCCAAGGACGCCGACGGCAACCTCGCCTATCGCCTCGCCCTGCAGACCCGTGAACAGCACATCCGGCGGGAGAAGGCCACCAGCAACATCTGCACCGCGCAGGTCCTGCTGGCCGTGATGGCGGCCATGTACGCGTCGTACCACGGGCCGGACGGGCTCCGGGCCATTGCGCGCCGCACCCACGACGCCGCGATTCGTCTGGCGAATTCGCTTGCGGCGGGCGGCTTCTCGGTCACGCACGCCTCGTTCTTCGATACCATCGAGGTCCGCGCCACGGGGCAGGCCGACGTGATCGTCGCCCGGGCTCGTCGTGAGGGCATCAACGTGCGCCGCGTCGACGCCGACACCGTCTCGATCGCCTGCGACGAGACCACCACGGAGGCCGACCTCGAGGGTGTGTTGCGTGCCTTCGACGCCGCCGGTGTGCAGCCGCTCGATTTCGCGCAGCCGATCGAGAACCGCACCAGCGAGTACCTCACCCATTCCGCATTCAACCGGTACCGCACCGAGACCGCGATGCTGCGCTATCTGCGCGCTCTGTCCGACAAGGACATCGCGCTCGACCGCAGCATGATCCCGCTCGGTTCCTGCACGATGAAGCTCAACGCGACCACCGAGATGGAACCCATCACGTGGCCTGGGTTCGCCGGACTCCACCCGTTCGCGCCGGTCGAGGACACCGTGGGCATCCGCGAGCTGATCTCCACGCTCGAGGGCTGGCTCGTCGCCGTCACCGGCTACGACCGGGTGAGTCTGCAGCCGAACGCGGGTTCGCAGGGCGAGTTCGCCGGACTGCTCGCGATCCGCGGGTACCACCGGAGCCGGGGGGATCTCGACCGTGACGTCTGCCTGATCCCGTCGAGCGCCCACGGCACCAACGCCGCGTCGGCGGTCATGGCGGGCATGCGCGTCGTGGTGGTCGGCTGCCGGCAGAACGGCGACGTCGATCTCGAGGATCTGCGCGCGAAGATCGCCGCGAACGAGGGCCGGATCGCCGCCATCATGATCACCTACCCGTCCACGCACGGCGTGTTCGAACACGACATCCGCGAGGTCTGCGGCGCGGTCCACGACGCCGGCGGACAGGTCTACGTCGACGGCGCCAACCTCAACGCACTGGTGGGCGTGGCACGTCCGGGTCACTTCGGCGGCGATGTCAGCCACCTGAATCTGCACAAGACCTTCTGCATTCCGCACGGTGGCGGCGGACCGGGCGTGGGTCCGGTGGCGGTGCGCGAGCATCTCGCTCCGTTCCTGCCCGGACACCCGCTCGCCGACGAACTTCCGGGCACGGCGACCATCGCCGCGGCACCGTACGGTTCGGCGACGATCCTGCCGATCACCTACGCCTACATCGCCATGATGGGTGCGGCCGGTCTGCGCCGGGCGACACTGACGGCCATCACCGCCGCCAACTACGTCGCCAAGCGACTCCGGGACCACTTCCCGGTGCTTTACACGGGTGAGGGCGGTTTCGTCGCCCACGAGTGCATCCTGGACCTGCGCACGATCACCAAGGAGACCGGCGTCACCGTCGACGACGTGGCAAAGCGCTTGGCCGACTACGGTTTCCACGCTCCGACAATGAGCTTCCCGGTGGCCGGGACCCTGATGGTCGAGCCGACCGAAAGCGAGAACCTCGACGAGATCGACGCCTTCTGCGACGCCATGATCGCCATCCGGGAGGAGATCGACCGGGTGGCCAGCGGCGAGTGGCCGGTCGACGACAACCCGTTGCGCGGTGCGCCGCACACCGCCGAGGCGCTGGTGGGCGAGTGGGACCATCCGTACTCGCGGGAGGTCGCGGTCTACCCGCAGGGACTGCCGTCGGCGGGCGCCCGCGCGAAGGTCTGGCCCTCGGTGCGTCGCATCGACGGCGTCTACGGCGATCGGAACCTGGTGTGCAGCTGTCCCCCGATCGAGGCCTACAGCAGCTGATCTCTCCGGTCGACGAGTCAGTGCGATCCCTGCTCGTTGAGTAGGTGAGGAGCGCAGCGACAAGCGCGATCCCTGCTCGTTGAGTAGGTGAGGAGCGCAGCGACGAGCGCGATCCCTGCTCGTTGAGTAGGTGAGGAGCGCGGCGACGAGCCGTATCGAAACGACTCGAGCCATCCGGTCTATCCGCCGGCGGTTCCCGAAGGCGCCGGCGAGACCGCAGAACTCGCCGGCAGACTCGTGGGTCCGTAGACCACGCGGTTGATCGCGACGATCGCGCCGTTCTCCGGTGTGGGCATCGGATCAGGGGTACGCGGGAAGGTGACCGTCGCGGTGGCCGCCGGCATCGGGGCGTCGCCGCGGAATCCGAGTTCGGTGAGCAGCTTCAACTGGTCGGGCTGCGACGCGTAGGCGATGAACTCCGCCACCGCATCAGCCGCGACGTCACTCACCTCCGGCCCGGAGAGACGGATGATCGGGTAGTCCGCGATCGGCGTCGGTCCGCCCGGTATCACCTCGGCCAGACGTGCCGGATCGTCGGACTTGGTCATCTGGAAAAGTCGCTGTTCGGTGATCGGGACGACGTGGATTTCGCCCTTGGCCGGGTCGGCGGCGTTGGCGATCGCGGTCGCCGCGCCCTGCGGGGTGCCGTCGGGGGAGAGCGGTGCGCCGTTGAGCATCGCCTTCACACTCGACGTCACACGCGGTGATTCCGCGTCGGCCGTGGTCAGGGGGCCGGTCGTGCGCGTCACGCGGGTGGCGACGGCCTGCGCCGCGAGCGCGCTCGCGTCGGATTGGGCGCCGACCGGCATGGCCATGCGCAGTGCCCCCCAGCCCTGCAGGCCGAACTCGGTGAGCGAGGCGTCGCGTCGTTGCAGGGTCGGGATCTGGGACCAGTCGAGCTGGTCGCCGGCGGCCCGGGCGAATTCCGGCGAGACCGCGAGGACCACCGGGGTCGAGACGAGCGATCGGTTGCTGCCCTCGACCAGATCGGGTTTGGCCGAGGCCAGGTCTGCCGACCACACCGAGGACTGCGGTACCCACGCGGCCGGGTACGCGCCCATCGATTCGGCTTCCCAGGTACCGGTGAGGCCGTCGAGGGTGATCTTCGCGTCTCCGGGACGGACTGCGACGGTGATGCAATGGTCGCGGACCACGGGCTTGGTGTCGGCGAAGGCGGTCGCGATCGCGGCGAGACCGGGCGCGATGTCGGGATCGGCGACGATCGGAACCGACGCGGCGCCCTCGACACACTGGGCGGCCGCGTCGTCGGCCTGTCGGTTGATGCGGTCGCCGAGGTCCTGCCAGGCCACCACGATGGCGGCGACGAGCAGGATCGAGAGCAGTGCGAATACGACACCTCGGCTGACGCCACGGTTGCGGATGCTCTCCCCGCGGTTCCGATGATGTGCCAACGCCGATGCCCTCCCTGCCGTGTGCGCCGGGATCGGGTTTTCCCCGGTCGATGTCCAGCGCAGGGTACGACGATACGCCGTGCCGGTCCACCGGGGACCGGCACGGTCGTATCAGTGCGTCGTGACCGCGGTGTCAGCCGGCCGCGTTGGCGGCCTTGTACTCGCGACGGCGGCGGTGCAGGATCGGCTCGGTGTAGCCGCTGGGCTGCGTCGTGCCCTCGAGGATCAGCTCCTTGGCCGCCTGGAAGGCGATGTTGGAGTCGAAGTCGGGAGCCATCGGACGGTAGGCGCTGTCGCCGGCGTTCTGGCGGTCGACGACGGGAGCCATCCGCTCGAGCGAGGCGACGATGTCGGCCTCGCTGACGATGCCGTGGCGCAGCCAGTTCGCCAGCAGCTGGCTGGAGATACGCAGCGTGGCGCGGTCCTCCATCAGGGCGACATCGTGGATGTCGGGCACCTTCGAGCAGCCGACACCGTGATCGATCCAGCGGACCACGTAGCCCAGGATCGACTGGCAGTTGTTGTCGAGCTCCTGCTGCTTCTCCTCGTCGGACCAGTCGGTCTTCGCCGCCAGCGGCACCGTGAGGATGTCGTCGACCGTGGCCGGATCGCGCTTGGCGATCTCGTCCTGACGCTCGAAGACGTCGACCTGGTGGTAGTGCAGCGCGTGCAGGGTTGCAGCGGTCGGCGAGGGCACCCACGCGGTGGTGGCACCGGCCTTGGGGTGACCGATCTTCTGCTCGAGCATGTCGGCCATCAGGTCCGGCATGGCCCACATGCCCTTACCGATCTGTGCCTTGTGCTGGAGTCCCGCGTGCAAGCCGGTGTCGACGTTGAAGTCCTCATACGCCGCGATCCACTTCTGCTGCTTCATCTCGGCCTTGCGGACCATCGCACCGGCCTCCATGGAGGTGTGGATCTCGTCGCCGGTGCGGTCGAGGAAGCCGGTGTTGATGAAGACGACGCGCTCGGAGGCGGCCTTGATACACGCCTTCAGGTTCACCGTCGTACGGCGTTCCTCGTCCATGATGCCGACTTTGAGGGTGTTCTCGGGCAGGCCGAGGACCTTCTCGACGCGGCCGAACAGCTCGACGGTGAACGCGACCTCGTCGGGGCCGTGCATCTTCGGCTTCACGATGTAGACCGAGCCGGTCCGCGAGTTCTGGAGGCCCTCACTGCTCATGCCGTGGATACCGATCAGCGAGGTGACCAGGCCGTCGAGGATGCCCTCGGGGACCTCGTTGCCCTCGGCGTCGAGGATCGCGTCGTTGGTCATCAGGTGACCGACGTTGCGGACGAACAGCAGCGAGCGGCCGTGGAGGTCGAAGGTGGTGCCGTCGGGGGCCGTGTACTCGCGGTTGCCGTTGAGCACGCGGGTGAAGGTCTTGCCGGCCTTGGTGACCTCTTCGGCGAGATCGCCCTTGTTCAGGCCCAGCCAGTTTCGGTAACCGGTGACCTTGTCCTCGGCGTCGACCGCGGCGACCGAGTCCTCGAAGTCCATGATCGTGGTGATCGCCGACTCGACGACGACATCCTTGATGCCGGCCGGATCGGTGGAACCGATCGGCGACGCCGGATCGATCTCGATGTCGAGGTGAAGGCCGTTGTTGCGCAGCAGGATCGAGGACGGCGAACCGGCGTCTCCGCGGTAGCCGACGAAGGCGGCCGGATCGGCCAGCGTCGAGGTGGCGCCCCCGTCGAGGGTCACCTGGAGGGCGCCGTCCTGAACGGCGAACGATCGCACGTCGGTGTAGCTGCACTGTTCGAGCGGAACGGCCTTGTCCAGGAAGTCCTTCGCGTAGGCGATGACCTTGTCGCCACGGACCTTGTTGTACGACGACCCCTTCTCGGCGCCGTCGGTCTCCGGGATCGCGTCGGTGCCGTACAGGGCGTCGTAGAGCGAACCCCAGCGGGCGTTCGACGCGTTGAGCGCGAAGCGCGCGTTGAGAACCGGGACCACGAGCTGCGGCCCGGCGGTCTCGGCGATCTCGCGGTCGACGTTGCCGGTGGTGATCTGGAAGTCCGCGGGCACCTCGGCGAGATAGCCGATCTCGGTGAGGAACGTCTTGTAGGCGTCGAAGTCGGCGGTGCCGGGCTTCAGATCCGCGTCCTTGTGATCATGGTGCCACCCGTCGATCTTGGTCTGGAGATCGTCGCGGACGGCGAGCAGCTCGCGGTTGCGCGGGGCGAGGTCGGCGATCACCGATGCGGCACCCGACCAGAAGGCGTCGGCCTCTACACCGGTGCCGGGCAGCGCCTCGTTGTTGATGAAGTCGTACAGGACGGAAGCGACCTGCAACCCGTTGACGGTGATCCGGTCCGACATGATTGCCTTTCTCGAGCGAATGAAGACACATCTATGCTACTCGCCGGTAACGCCGAACCGTACAGGCGTCCTGTTTAGGCGTGGCGCGCGATCCCGGCCAGGTTCGTACACCGTCGTAACACCTCCGCGCGGAGTTGTGTTCCGGCATCGGCGATGGCCGATTGCTCGCGGACGTATTCTGCTCGTCCGGCCGGTGTCTCGATCGGGACCGGCTCGTAGCCGAGGTCACGCAGATCGTAGGGGCTGGCCCGCATGTCGAGGTCCCGGGCGCGTAGGGCCAACTCGAAGCAGTCGACCGTCAGGCCGGCGGGCAGCAGTGGCGCCAGGGTGAAGCAGTGGCGATAGAGATCCATGGTGGCGTGCAGGCAGCCCGGCTGTTCGTGGTCGATCTGCGACGCGCGGCTCAGCTGGTTCTCGTTGCGCGGCCGGGCCGGCCCGGTGAAGAAGCGGAAGGCGTCGAAGTGTGTGCAGCGCAACGGCATCTGCTCGACGACGCGGTCGGTGCCCGCCCGGCCCAGCCGAAGTGGGACGTCGTGCCGGGCCTCGTCGGTGCGGTAGACCATCGCCCACTCGTGAAGTCCGAAGCATCCGAGCCGAGCCGGGCGCGCGGCAGTGGCGCCGAGGAGGTCCACGGTGGCCCGTAAGGCGTCTCGACGGCGCCGGACATAGTCGAGACCCACGTGCACGCCGGACTCGGTGCGTTCGTAGCCGCGCAACGGCAGGAACTCGTCGGCGTCCTGGAGGACGACACCGAAGCCCGGGTGCCAGCGCAGAACATGCGAGGGACGCGCTGAGTAGTAGGTGAACAGGAAGTCGATGACCGGGTGTTTGACGCCCTTGCGACGGGCGTCCAGATAGGGACCGATGAGCGCGTCGACACGGCGGCGGTGGTCGTCGCGTCGCGCGCGCCATTCCTGCCCGGTCAGTCGCTCCTTCTCGTTCGACCCGTCCTGCTGGTCCGGGTGCACGGTCCCGGCGGTCATACGCGGTGGGTCTCGTCCCGGACGTTGCCGACGAACTCCTCGACGAGGTCGGCGAGCGGGACGATGCCGATGGTCCGGCCGTTGTCATCGACGACGGCGCCCAGATGCGAACTCGTGCGGCGCAGCACGGTCGTCGCCTCGTCGAGGGGCGTGGTCGAGGCGATGACCGGCAGCGGCCGGATCTTGTCGACACCGATGATGGTGTCCGGGCCGATGTGCTCGTCGAGAATCTCGTCGAGGACGTCTTTCAGGTGCAGATAGCCGGTGAAGGTGCCGTCCGGTCCGCGGACCGGGAAGCGGGAGAAGCCGGTCTCGCTGACGGCCTTCTCGACGGCCCCGAGCGTGGGCCCGATCCCGCCGGTCGCCGACACCTGAACCTTGACGCTGCGCATCTTGTCGAGGGGGATCATCACCTCGGTGACGGTACGGCCGATGGACTGCAGGGCCCGGGTCAGGCGCTCATGTTCCTCGGCGTCGATGAGTCCCTCCTGCTTGGACTCGCCGAGCATCTGCGCCAGCTCACCCAACGACACCGTGGACTCGAGTTCGTCCTTGGGCTCGACGCGCATCAGCCGCAGCGAGATGTTGGCGGTCCAGTTGTAGAAGGAGATCAACGGACGCACCAGACGGATGAACATCAGATGCACCGGGACCAGCAGCATCGCCGCCGATTCGGGTCCGGCGAGTGCGATGTTCTTCGGCACCATCTCGCCGAGCAGGATGTGCAGCACGACCACCAGGGACAGGGCGATGGCGAAGGAGATCGGGTGCAGCAGGGCGTGCGGCACGTGGGCGAGTTCCAGCGGCTTCTCGACGAGGTGGGCGACCGCAGGTTCGCCGACGCGGCCGAGCAGGATCGAGCAGATCGTGATGCCCAGCTGCGCCCCGGCCAGCATCAGCGACAGGTGTTCACCGGCTCGGATGACGGTCCGTGCACGACTCTTTCCGCTCTCGGCCAACGCCTCGAGGCGATCGCGGCGCGCCGAGATCAGCGAGAACTCGGCACCGACGAAGAAGGCGTTGCCCGCCAGCAGCGCGAAGGCCAGCACGACCGCCCAGAGGTCACCCATCGGCGTCCTCCGGATGTCGTGGCTCGTCTCCGAGGGGCTCGCCGGACGGGGCCGGACGCAGTGCGACGACGTCGACTCGACGGCCGTCCATCTGGGCGACGGTGGCCCGCCAGGTGATGTCGTCGCGCGCCTCGGGCATCTCGGGTGAGCCGTCGCCGTCGCCGACGGGGGAGCGGCGCGGCAGGTCGACGACGTCGTCGACAGTGGGAATACGTCCGAGGCAGTACATGATCAGGCCGCCGAGGGTGTCGTAGGGTCCGTCGGGAGCGTGGTAGCCGGTCGCGTCGTAGAGTTCGTCGATCCGCAGCAGCCCGGCACACAGGTAGCCGTTGCCGTCGATCGGGACGACATCCGCGCGTTCGTAGTCGTGCTCGTCGGTGACGTCGCCGAGGATCTCTTCGATGAGGTCCTCGGTGGTGACGATCCCGGCGGTACCGCCGTATTCGTCGATGACGACGCACAGTTCCATACCGTCGGCGCGGATGCGTTCCATCAGGGCGTCCCCGTCGAGGCTGGCGGGTACCCGCGGGACGCTGCGCGCGATCGACGTGACCCGGGTCGTGGCCTGGCGTTCGGGCGGGACGGTGAAGGCCTGCTTGATGTGGACCACGCCGACGAGGTCGTCGAGGTCTCCGTCGACGACGACCGGGAAGCGCGAGTGACCGGTACGCGACGAGGCCATCACGAGGTCGCGCACGGTGTCGTCGCGGTCGAGGGTGTCGATGGTGACGCGGGGGGTCATCAGGTCTTCGGCGGTGAGCTCGCCGAAACGCAGAGATCGGTCCACGAGCGTCGCGGTCTGCTCGTCGAGCGCGCCGCGCCGCGCTGAGTTGCGGACCAGGGACACCAGCTCCTGCGGTGAGCGGGCCGAGGCGAGTTCGTCGGTGGGTTCGACGCCGAGTCGGCGGACGACCCAGTTGGCGGTGCCGTTGAGTCCGTTGATCGCCCAGCGGAAGACAGCGGAGAAGGCGGTCATCGGACCGGACGTGGCGCGGGCGACGGCCAGCGACTTCGCGATCGCGAGGTTCTTCGGGATCAGCTCGCCCAGGACCATCGACAACGATGTGGCGATGACGAGCGCGAGGATGAGCGAGGTCGCCGAGGCGACCGACTCGCTCACCCCGGCCGCGGCCAGCGGTGGCTTGAAGATGCGGGCGAGGACCGGTTCGGCGATGTAGCCGGTGATCAGCGTGGTGATCGTGATGCCGAGCTGGGCGCCCGACAACTGAAACGACAGCGTCGAATGCGCGCGCTGCACGAGGCGGGAGCGACGGTCTCCGCGTTTGGCGACATCGGCGGAGATGGTGGATCGTTCGAGGGCGGTCAGGGAGAACTCGGCCGCGACGAACAGCGCGGTGCCCAGGGTCAGGGCGATGAACCCGACCAGGCTCGCGACGAGCAGCAGGACCTCCACGTCACCACCCGCCCGGCAGGGGACGCCCTTCGGCGAAGCCGGCGGGCGACTGGATCCCGAGGACGACCTTGTCGTGCAGCTCCCGCAGGTTTCGGGCCCCGGTGTACGTGGCGGTGCTGCGGATCCCGGAACAGATGTGGTCGATGAGGTCCTCGACGCCCGGGCGATCGGGATCGAGTCGAATACGCGATGTCGAGATGCCCTCCTCGAAGAGACTCCTGCGGGCGCGGTCGTACGGACTGTCGCCGGAGGTCCGGGCGGCCACGGCGCGTTTCGACGCCATGCCGAAACTCACCTTGTACGGACCGAGTTCGTCCTCGTGGAGGTCTCCGGGCGATTCGTGCGTGCCCGCGAACCACGAGCCGACCATCACGTTCGACGCACCAGCCGCCAGCGCGAGGGCGACGTCCCGCGGATGACGGACACCGCCGTCGGCCCACACCGACGCGCCGTGACTCGCGGCGACACCGGCGCATTCGGCGACGGCGGAGAACTGCGGACGGCCCACACCGGTCATCATCCGGGTGGTGCACATCGCGCCCGGACCGACACCGACCTTGACGATCGACGCGCCCGCGGCGAGGAGGTCGAGGGTGCCCTCCGCCGAGACCACGTTGCCCGCTGCGATCGGGACCCCGAGTCCCGCGTCGGCCACCGACTTCAGTGCGCTGAGCATCTTCTCCTGATGGCCGTGAGCGGTGTCGATGACCAGGAGGTCGGCGCCGGCGGCGGCGAGCGCGCGGGCCTTGCCGGCCACGTCGCCGTTGATCCCGACGGCGGCGGCGATCCGCAGCGCGCCGGTGTCGTCGACGTTCGGCTCGTAGATCGCGTGGCGCAGAGCACCCACGCGGTTCAGGACCCCGGCCAGTCTGCCGTCGGCATCCACGAGCACTGCCACGCCGAGGTGGAGGTCGCCGAGCGCGTCGAACACCTCGCGGGGCGGGGTGTCGACGGGCAGGGTGACGATGTCGGGGTCGAGTACGTCGCGTACCCGGGTGAAACGGTCGACGTCGCGGCACCGTCTCTCGGTCACGACGCCGACCGGATGTCCGTCGTCGACCACGACCGCCACCCCGTGGGATCGCTTCGGGATCAACGCGATCGCATCGGTCACCGAGTCCGACCGGGTGAGCGTGACCGGGGTGTCGGCCACGAGGTGGCGTGATTTCACGAAGGCGATCGAAGCCGCGGCGGCCTCGATGGGGAGGTCCTGAGGGAGGACCACGAGTCCGCCGCGGCGCGCGACCGTCTCGGCCATGCGCTTGCCCGCGACCGCGGTCATGTTCGCCACGACGAGTGGGATGGTGGTCCCACTCCCGTCCGAGGTCGACAGATCGACATCGAATCGCGAACTGACCTCCGACCTGCTGGGGACGATGAAGACATCGTCGTAGGTCAGGTCGTGGGTCGGTCGATGGCCTTCGATGAATCGCACCGGTTCTCGCAGGCTCCTATTCGGTCACTTCCGAGCGGTCGCCGCTCCACAGCGTGTGGAAGGTGCCTTCCTTGTCCACGCGCTGGTAGGTGTGCGCACCGAAGAAGTCGCGCAGACCCTGGGTGAGAGCGGCCGGCAGGCGCTCGGCGCGCAGGCCGTCGTAGTAGGACAGTGACGATGCGAAGGCCGGCACCGGGATGCCGAGCAGCGTCGCGGTCGAGACGACGCGTCGCCAGCTGTCGATGCCCACCTCGACCGCCTCGCGGAAGTAGGGGGCCAGCAGCAGGCTGGGCAGGTCCGGATCCTCGTGGTAGGCCTCGCGGATGCGGTTGAGGAACTGCGCCCGGATGATGCAGCCGCCGCGCCAGATGGTCGCCAGCGAACCGCGGTCGACGTTCCAGCCGTATTCGGCGCTGCCTGCGGCGATCTGATCGAAGCCCTGTGCGTAGGCGACGACCTTCGAGGCGTAGAGGGCGGTCTTGATGTCGTTGATGAACTGCGCCTTGTCGGTGGGCGAGGCACCGAGGTTGCCCGATGACAGGCCGCGGGCCGCGACACGCTGATCGGTGGCGCTCGACAGTGCGCGGGCGAACACGGCCTCGGCGATGCCGGTGGTCGGGATCCCCAGGTCCAGTGCGGACTTCACGGTCCAGCGGCCGGTGCCCTTCTGGCCGGCGGCGTCGACGATCACGTCGACGAGGGGCTTGCCGGTCTCGGCGTCGACCTGGCTGAGCACCTCGGCGGTGATCTCGATCAGGTAGCTCTCGAGTTCGGTGCCGTTCCACTCACGGAAGACGTCGGCGATCTCGGAGACTGGCATGTCGAGGGCTTTGCGCATCAGGTCGTAGGCCTCACCGATGAGCTGCATGTCGGCGTACTCGATGCCGTTGTGGACCATCTTGACGAAGTGGCCGCTGCCGTCGGGGCCGATGTGGGTGCAGCACGGTTCGCCGTCGACCTGGGCGGCGATCGACTCGAGCAACGGGCCGAGCGATTCGTAGGACTCGGCGGGACCGCCGGGCATGATCGACGGGCCGTTGAGCGCGCCCTCCTCGCCGCCGGAGATGCCGGCGCCGACGAAGTTCAGTCCCCGGGCCGACATCGCGGCCTCGCGGCGGATGGTGTCGGTGTAGAGCGCGTTACCGCCGTCGATGATGATGTCGCCCGGCTCCATCGCATCGGCGAGCTCGTTGATGACCGCGTCGGTGGCGTCGCCCGCCTTGACCATGATCAGGACGCGGCGCGGACGCTCGAGTGCGGCGACGAATTCGGCGACCGTCTCGGTGCGGATGAATTCTCCGTCGCTGCCGTGGTTCTCGAGCAGTGCATCGGTCTTGGCGACGCTGCGGTTGTGCAGCGCGACCGTGTACCCGTGACGGGCGAAGTTACGCGCGATGTTCGAACCCATGACGGCCAGACCGGTGACGCCGATCTGAGCTTTCCCGGACGGTGACGATCCCTCGACGTTGTTCATGCCCGACAGCCTATTGCCTCACGATCCGATCCGGCGATCTGCCTCACCTTTGGTGTATGCCCGGACGATGTTCACAGCAGTCGTCCAGAGCGCGGAGATCGGACCGCTCTCACAACGCCGACATCAGGCGATTGAGTTCGGTGAGCCACGGGATCGCGACCGCGAGGGTCGGCAGGACCAGGATGCCGGCAGCGGTGACGTAGGCGCCGACCGCGATCCAGCGGGCGGGGCGGTCGTCGCGCAGACGGTGGACACGGGTGAGCGTGGTGGGTCCGCCGACGGCCATCGCGCCGCGAGGAGCGACCGCGTCGGCGCAGGCGACGAGTGCGCGTCCGAGGGTCGTCGGCGCGGTGGCGCGAACGGCCTGATCGTCGGCGAGCGCTTCGACGAGCAGTTCGGCGGCGCCGAGGGCGGAACTGGACCGGACGAACCGCGGGAAGGCCTCGTGCAGGGCGATGAACGCCTCGAGGACGAGGTCGTGGCGTGCGCGCAGGTGAGCCCGCTCGTGGGCGATGACGGCGATGAGCTCGTCGCGGGTCAGGCGATGGACGACGCCTTCGCTGACGACGACGCGTTGCCGCAGGCCGGGGAGGCAGTAGGCGAGTGGCTGCTCGACGTCGATCATCCGGACGTCGCGGGCGTAGAGCGGATCGTCGGCGTCGGTCCGGTCGCAGCGATCGAGGATGTCGATCAGCTGGCGGTGGGCTTTGCGGCGGGCGCGGGTGCGCAGCCCGACGCGGATGGTCGTGTAGAAGAGGCGGGCGCCGACCAGCAGGGTGAGGACGAAGACACCTACGCAGGTCAGCCACAGGGGGAGGCCGAGGCGTTCCATCTCGTGCAGCGGATGTGTCGTCGGTGTGCCGTCGGCGCCGATCACCAGGAGGTTGGCCGCGATCGCCAGGCCACAGCTGAACGCCGACAACACGGCGGCGAGAGCGATGGCCTGCCACAGCGTCATCGCCGCGCGCGGGGCTCTGATCGGCCATCGTGCCCGGGACAGTGCCTCGGGTACAGGGCCGGCGAGCACCAAGCTGACGATGCCGAAGAGCAGGGCGGTCATCCGGTGGGCTTCCTCAAAGGGTGGGCTGTTGGGGGTGTGCCGCGAATCTAACCGGTCTCGCCGGTTCCTCGTGCGGCTTCGAGTTCATCGAGGGCCTCGCGGAGTGCGGCGGCCTCATCTGCGCCGACCCGGCCGACGAAGGACACGAGCGCGGCGTGCCGTGACCCCGGTGCGTCGGCCTCGCTGAGCGCGTCGACCATCAGGTTCGCGACCAGGTCCTCACGGGGGTGCGTCGGAACGTACTTGTGCGCACGGTCGTCGCGGATCTGGGTCACGAGGTTCTTCTTCGCCAGCCGCTGCAGCACGGTCATCACCGTCGTGTAGGCGAGTGACCGATCCCGCGACAGTTCGGCATGTACCTGCCGCACGGTCTTCGGTTCGGATCCGGCCCACAACGTGTCCATCACCGCGCGCTCGAGGTCGCCTAGCCCAGTCATCTTTCGCATTTTACTGCTGTGCCTCCCGTTGTGTGTCTCTCGGCTCGCGTCTTCACCCGATCGACGCGTCCGCGCCGGCGATCGCGCCTCTCACGTGGCTTTTCACCACAGCACTTGACACGTTGGTAAGGCTAGCCTACATTAAGTGACGTCGGGCCGCGCGAGAGTCCTGAGGGCTGCAGAGACCCCCGGTCGACGCCACGGAAGGTCCCGCATCTCGACGAGGTGCGGGGCCTTCCGGTTTCTCTGAGGAGACAACGCCGGCGCCGGCATCCGTGTTCCCGGGGCGGTATCGCCAACGGCGCGGAGCCGTGTCAGTGTTGACGCCATGACTGCGAACAGTGCGGACGAGATCCTCCAGAGCTCCTTCGGCAAGGGACTCGACGGCGTGCTCGGACTCGAGGTCGTCGAGGCCGGGCCGGACCGGATCGTCGCGACGATGGAGATCACCGAGAGTCACCATCAGCCGTTCGGGATCGTCCACGGCGGCGTCTACTGCGCGATCGGCGAGAGCGTCGCGAGCATGAGCGGGTTCTTCTGGCTGCAGGAGACGGGTATCGGGGGCACGGCGGTCGGGGTCAACAACAACACCGACTTCCTGCGGTCGGTGAGCTCGGGAACGGTCACCGCGACCTCGACGCCGATCCACCGCGGCCGGCGCCAGCAGCTGTGGGCTGTCGACATGGTCGACCAGGACGGCACGTTGCTCGCCAGGACGCAGGTGCGACTCCAGAACATCGAGGCCCGCTGACAGGTTTGCTGACCACGTCCCGGTGACGGCCGTCTCACCGCCGGAGGGCTGACCCGCGGCGTTCCGGGCGGCGGATCGGCGTCGGCGAGCCGTGGCCGCGCCGACGTGGCAGGATGTCTCCACTGCCATCGACCACGACCTCCCGGGTCGGCGATCTGCGAGGAGCGATCTCGGTGCGACTGTCGCCGCATGAACAAGAACGGCTGTTGATCTCGTATGCGGCCGAACTCGCGCGACGACGGCAGGCACGCGGACTCAGGCTCAACCATCCCGAAGCGGTTGCGCTCATCACCGACCACGTCCTCGAGGGTGCCCGCGACGGTCGATCGGTGGCCGAGCTCATGAGCTCCGGTCGTGAGGTGCTCGGACGCGACGACGTGATGGACGGCGTGCCCGAGATGCTGCACGACGTCCAGGTCGAGGCGACGTTCCCCGACGGCACCAAGCTGGTGACCGTCCACGACCCGATCGTCTGACCGCTGCTCCGCCAACCGATCCGAGCTGCTGAAGAGAGACCGAGATGTCGGGTACGCCACCCACCGCAACACGCTCCTCACTCGTCCCGGGTGAGGTGATCCCCGCCGAGGGCACGATCGAGCTGAACGCCGGCGCCGACACCGTCGAGTTGACTGTGGTCAACACCGGCGACCGCCCGGTCCAGGTCGGGAGCCATGTGCACTTCCCGCAGTCCAATCCCGCGCTCGACTTCGACCGAGCGCTCGCGCACGGACGACGCCTCGATATCCCTGCCGGTACCGCAGTGCGGTTCGAACCGGGTATCGAGATGACCGTCGGCCTCGTCCCGCTCGGGGGAACCCGTGAGGTGTACGGGATCTCGCTGGATCCGCCGGGCGAATGCGGACCGGTGGGTGCTCCCGCTCCCATGACGGATCGCGCCGACGGGAGCAAGTGACATGGCAACACTCGGCCGCGATCGCTACGCGCAGCTCTTCGGTCCGACGACCGGCGACCTGATCCGCCTCGCCGACACCGATCTGCTCATCGAGGTCACTGATGACCTCTCGGGCGGCCCCGGGCGCGCCGGTGAGGAAGCAGTCTTCGGTGGTGGCAAGGTGATTCGCGAATCGATGGGTCAGAGCCGTGCGACCCGCGCCGACGGTTCACCCGACACGATCATCACCGGCGTCGTGGTCCTCGACCACTGGGGAATCATCAAGGCGGACCTGGGAATTCGCGACGGACGCATCGTCGCGCTGGGTAAGGCGGGAAACCCCGACACGATGGACGGCGTCCACCCCGACCTCGTCATCGGACCCTCGACGGAGATCATCGCCGGCAACGGCAAGATCATCACCGCAGGTGCCATCGACTGCCACGTGCACTTCATCTGCCCGCAGATCATGGACGAAGCACTCGGCAACGGCATCACGACGCTGATCGGCGGGGGGACGGGCCCGGCCGAGGGGAGCAAGGCCACCACCGTCACCCCGGGTGCCTGGCATCTCGCGTCGATCCTCGCCGCGACCGACAACTGGCCGATGAACATCGCGCTGCTCGGCAAGGGCAACACGGTCAGCGCGGCCGCGATGCACGAACAGATCCGGGCGGGCGCTTCGGGTTTCAAACTGCACGAGGACTGGGGGAGCACACCGGCCGCGATCGACGCGTGTCTGCGGGTGGCCGAGGAGACCGGGGTGCAGGTCGCCCTGCACTCCGACACGCTCAACGAAGCGGGCTTCGTGGAGAGCACGCTCGGCGCGATCGCCGGCCGCAGCATCCACGCGTATCACACCGAGGGCGCCGGCGGTGGCCACGCGCCGGACATCATCACGGTCGCGGCATATGCGAATGTGCTTCCGTCGTCGACCAATCCGACGCGGCCGCACACCGTGAACACCCTCGACGAGCACCTCGACATGCTGATGGTGTGTCATCACCTCAACCCCACGGTGCCGGAGGATCTGGCGTTCGCGGAGAGCCGGATCCGGCCGTCCACCATCGCCGCCGAGGATCTGCTGCACGACCTGGGTGCGATCTCGATGATCGGTTCGGATTCGCAGGCGATGGGCCGTGTCGGCGAGGTGGTCTTGCGCACCTGGCAGACCGCCCACGTCATGAAACGCAAGCGCGGTGCGCTGCTCGGAGACGGTCGCGCCGACAACAACCGGGCCCGGCGGTACATCGCCAAGTACACGATCTGCCCGGCCGTCGCGCACGGCTTCGACGACGAGATCGGGTCGGTGGAGGTCGGCAAGCTCGCCGACCTCGTGCTCTGGGACCCCGCGTTTTTCGGCGTCCGGCCCGATCTGGTGATCAAGGGCGGTGCGATCGCGTGGGCGGCGATGGGTGACGCGAACGCGTCGATTCCCACGCCGCAACCGGTCCTGCCGCGTCCGATGTTCGGTGCCGCACCGAAATTGGCGGCCGCCACGTCGGTGAGTTTCGTCGCCCCCGGCGCGGACCCCGACCTCGCCGAGCGGATCGGTGTCGATCGCCGACTGGTCCCGGTCAAGAACACCCGCGGGGTCGGCAAGGCCGACATGGTCAACAACGACGCGTGCCCGACGATCGAGGTCGATCCCGACACGTTCACGGTGAAGGTCGACGGCGAGGTGTGGGATGCCGAGCCGGTGTCCGAACTGCCGATGGCACAGCGGTACTTCCTGTTCTGATGACCGACCGTTCGGAATCGTCCCCGTCCTCGCCCGCACACGCGCCGCTGGCGATGATGCTGGCGCTTGCCGACTCCCGGCTTCCCGTCGGCGGGCACGTGCACTCCGGCGGCGTCGAACAGGCGATCGCCGACGGATTCATCCGCACGGCAACGGATCTGGCGGACTTTCTGTATCGCAGGGTCACCACGAGCGGTCTCGTGGCGGCGTCGGTCGCCGCTGCGGTCGCCGATGGGGCACTGGAAGTCGGTGCGGCGCAACGTGAGGTGAATGCACGCACCCCGTCGGCCGCAGCCCGCAAGGCGTCGCTCGCGCAGGGCCGGGGAATGGTCCGGCTTGCGCGCCGCATGTTTCCCGACCACGACTGGACGGTGCACCGGCCGGCCACACATCTGCCGGTCATCAGTGGATCGATCGGCGCCGCGTCGTCCCTGTCCGGATTCCACACCGCACTGATTCTCGTCTACACGACGATGAGCGGCTCGGCGACCGCCGGCCAGCGCCTGCTCGCCCTCGATCCGGCGGATGTCTCGATCATGATCGCCGACCTCGGTGCCGAATGCGAACGAGTCGCGGCCGAGGCCGCCGTGGGGCTTGCGGACCTGTCCGACCCGGTCCTCGACATCTTCGCCGAACGCCATGAGCGACAATCGATGCCGCTCTTCATGTCCTGACAATCCGGGTCTACCGGAAATCGTCCTGAAGCCCCGACCGAGAGGAGTCGACGATGCCCCCGCATCTCATCGACGGGCAGCCCCACAGCCACGACCACGACCGTCCCCGCCGGAAGCGTGAACCCGGTGAGGCGCTGCGCATCGGCGTCGGCGGCCCCGTCGGATCCGGGAAGACCGCCCTGGTTGCCGCGCTCTGCCGCCAGCTGCGCGACGAGCTGTCGGTCGCGGTGCTGACCAACGACATCTACACGACCGAGGACGCGGACTTTCTGCGGCGCAACGCGGTCCTGCCCGACGAGCGGATCACCGCGGTCCAGACGGGGGGGTGCCCGCACACCGCGATCCGCGACGACATCACCGCCAATCTCGACGCCATCGACGACCTCGTCGAGGCGAATCCGCCGCTCGATCTGATCCTGGTCGAGTCCGGTGGCGACAATCTCACGGCGACGTTCTCGACGGGCCTCATCGACGTCCAGATCTTCGTGATCGACGTGGCCGGTGGCGACAAGGTGCCCCGCAAGGGCGGTCCGGGCGTCACGTTCTCGGATCTGCTGGTGATCAACAAAACCGATCTGGCCGAGCGCGTGAACGCCGACCTCGACGTCATGCGGCGCGATGCGGACAAGGTACGCGAGGGACGTCCGACGGCGATGATCTCACTGACCGACGATCCGGCGGCCACCGACGTGCTGGCCTGGGTCCGCGAGCAGCTCGCGGCACCCGTGACGACCGGCTAGCGATGCGTACCGACGTCGAGATCACCGCGACCGCCGACCGCGGTGTGCGGCACCGCGCGACCGGTGGTCTCGCCGTCCGGGTGACCGCACCCGGCCACGTCCAGCTGATCGGTACCGCGGCGACGCCGCTGGGTGGCGACGAGATCGCGGTCCGCATCCGGGTGGAGCCCGGCGCACATCTGAGCGTGGGCACCGTCGCCGCCACGATCGCGCTGCCTGCGCGGCACCGCGCCGATTCCCGGGCCCGGTGGGAGATCGAGGTGGGTGCGGGCGGTCGTCTGCGTCTCGATCCGCAGCCGACTGTGGTGGCCGGCGGCGCGGTCCACACTTCCGACGTCGTCGTCGAGATCGACCCGACCGGGATTCTCGATCTGTACGAGCACGTGCAGATCGGCCGGGCTGTCCAGATCGACCGGGCGACGACCACGGATCTCGACCGGATCGACCGCGACCGAACCGGCTCCTGGACCGGTGGCCTACGGGTGACGGTCGGCGGTGAGGTCTGGCTGGCACATCGGGTCATGCTGGGCGCGTCGACACCCGCCGCCGCGATCGGTCATCGTGCGATGAGCAACGTCTTCCGTTTCCCGGATGACCGCCCGGAAGCCGTGCATCCGAGCGAGTTCGCGGCTCGGCTGCGCCTGGCCGGGGAAGCCACACTCACCAGCGCACTCGGCACGTCGGTGACGGCCACGCGCCGCCTGACCGACGCTCTCGACACCGCAGCGCTGGTCCCCAACGGTTAGGGGACCAGCGCTGCGGTAGGTCTGTCTGCCCGGGCCTCAGCTGGCCTCGGCTTCGGACTCCTTGCCTGCAGCATCCTTGCCGGCGGCGTCCTTGCCCTCGGTGGGCACCGAGCCGGATGCGTCGGTGGCCTTCGAGTCCACGGTCCCCGTGTCGGTCTTCGCGGCCTCGGCGTCGGGTCCGGCTCCGTTGCTCTCCGCGGCCTGCTTCTCCAATGCCGACAACTGTCCGATCGCGGTGCGAGCGTAGACCTGCTGTTCGGTGACGGCGAGCTGCGAGCGGCCGCGGGTGGTGAACGCGAAGAACCAGTTGATCAGTGTGTTCAGCCGGTTGCGGAAGCCCACCAGGTAAACGAGGTGCAGCGCGAGCCAGCCCAGCCATGCGAAGTAGCCCTCGGTCTCGAAGGGCTTCTTGAAGCCCGGGATCGGGACCTGCATCACCGCGGAGTACCGCGAGATGGTCGCCATCGAACCCTTGTCCCAGTAGCTGAACGGCTTGCGCTGGTCCGGCGTCTGGCCCTTGAGCTCGGCCTTGATCGCATCGGCGGCGTAGCGACCACCCTGGATCGCACCCTGTGCGACACCGGGCACGCCGTCGACGGCCATCATGTCGCCGACCACGAAGACCTCCGGGTGACCCGGGATCGTCAGGTCCGGTCCGACCTTCACCCGGCCCGCGCGGTCGAGTTCGACACCGGACTGTTCGGCGAGTTGCTGGCCGAGCGGGCTGGCCTGGACACCGGCCGACCACACCTTGCACTGCGACTCGATGCGACGGGTGGTGCCGTCCTTCTCCTTGACGACCAGACCGTCGTAGTCGACGTCCACGACCATCGCGTTGAGCTGGATCTCCACGCCCATCTTCTCGAGACGGGCCGCGGCCTTCCCGCCGAGCTTGGGGCCGAACGGCGGCAGCACGGCGGGAGCCGCGTCGAGGAGGATGACGCGGGCCTCGGTGGGGTCGATGTTGCGGAAGGCGCCCTTAAGGGTCTTGTCGCTCATCTCCGCGATCTGCCCGGCGAGTTCGACACCGGTCGGACCGGCACCGACGACCACGAAGGTCAGCAGCTTGGCGCGTTCGGCGGGGTCATGGGACAGCTCGGCCTGCTCGAACGCGCCGAGGATTCGTCCGCGGAGCTCGAGCGCGTGGTCGATGGTCTTCATGCCCGGTGCGTACTCGGCGAAATGGTCGTTGCCGAAGTACGACTGATCGGCGCCGGCCGCGACGATCAGGTCGTCGTAAGGGGTGACCGTGATGCGCTCGAGCAGTCGCGAGGTGACCGTCTTGGCCTCGAGGTCGATGTCGAACACGTCGCCCATCAGCACGGAGGTGTTCTTCTGTTTGCGCAGCACGACGCGGGTCGCTGGGGCGATCTCACCTTCGGCGACGATGCCCGTGGCGACCTGGTAGAGCATCGGCTGGAAGAGATGGTGGGTGGTCTTGGCGATCAGCGTCACGTCGACGTCGGCCTTCGCCAGACGCTGGGCGGCGAACAATCCGCCGAAGCCGGAGCCGATGATGACCACTTTCCTGCGGTCGGTGGCCGCTACAGCGGGGGCCTGGACGGCGGGGCTGCTCATCTCCAGACATCTCCTTCTCGCTCGTTGGGGGACGATTGTGCTTCGGCGCCGTGCAGGGTCCGTGTCGTCACGTGGCCGAACCGCGTCGGGCGACGGTCGAGGCAAAACCGTACTTGCCCACAACGGTAGTCAATGATGCGCGACCCGGCGCGACCAGGACGGTGCAGCCGGGCCGGTAGCCGAGGTCACGTTCGGTCGGCCGAGCCCGCCTCACCGTCATGCGGTGAGGTCACCCGCCGATGACCAGCGCAGAGATCGTCGCTGCCACTCGGCCAGGAGGATCTGATACTCCACCTCGTACCGGTCGGGACCGAGGTGCAGCGGATGCGGGGTCATGCCGGAATCGTCGGTTTCGTCGCCCACATGTATTCCCGACAGTGTCATGCCGAGCTTCTCCATGACCCGCCGTGAGGGGGTGTTGCCCGCGACCGTGCTCGCGAAGACACGTTCGGTCGCGAGGTGGTCGAAGGCGAACGCCATGAGGGCGAACGCGGCCTCGGTGGCCAGACCGCGTCCCCAGACCGTCCGGCGGATGCGGTAGCTCAACTCGAGTTCGGGGCGACGACTGTGTCGCGGGGTGCGCAACGACGCCCAGCCGAGGAACGCACCGGTCGCCGGGTCGCACAGCACCCACGTGCCGGTTCCGTACCGACGCCGCTCCGACTCGGCCCGCGGCAGGACCCAGTCCTCGATGACCGTCCGCGGGGTCGGTGTGCCGCCGCTCACGAAGCGCATGACCTCGGGGTCGCTGTCGAGATGGACGAGGTCGTCGATGTCCATCGCGGACACCGGGCGCAGACGTGCCCGTGCCGTGTCGATGTTCACCCGAGGCCCCTCACTTTCGGCGATCCGGGCGCGATTCTACGGTCTCGACACGGTCGGCACCGCAGTTCACGGTGCGCGTGTCCCGCCGTTATGGTTGCTGCCGTGGCTTCTGAATCCCCGGCACCGGACTATGTTCTCGAGATCCCCGTCCATCTGCGGTGGGGTGACATGGACATCAACAACCACATCAACAACGTGCAGATCTCGCGCCTGTTCGAGGAGGCGCGTGTCCGGTCGTTCCATGAGTGGATACCGGACCGTCCGCGGGACTTCTCCTTCCTCGTCGCACGCCAGGACGTCGAGTTCTCGGCGCCCGTGCACTACTCGACGCACCCCGTCCTGGTGCGTTCCTGCGTCGGCCGGATCGGCCGTTTGTCGTTCGTGATGGCACTCCGCCTGTACGACAAGGAAGGGGTCCTGTGCGCCACGGCCGAGACGACGATGGTCGTCGTGGATCCGGCGGCGGGTCGGCCGGCGCCGATACCCGACGACCTACGGGACGTCCTGACCGCGGCCCTCGGCGAGCCGGCGCGGTTCCATGCGCCACGCACCGCCACCGCGAACTGACCCCGGACCCCCGGGCCTGACCGGATGCTGATCCTTCACCGCGCCGAGCGCACCGATACGTTGGCCGAGGCGTTGGCCGACGTCCTCTCGACACCGCTCGACGATCCGATGCGTACCGAGATCGTGTCGGTCCCGGCGGCCGGTGTCGAACGCTGGCTCGCACAGCACCTCGCCCGCCGGCTCGGTTCTGGTGCGGGACTGTCGGACGGCATCGCCGCCAACATCGACTTCACCGGTCCCGGACGGCTGGCCGACGCCATCTCGGCCGCGGTGCTCGCCGGTGACCGGTTCACGGCCGACACCCCGTTGTCGACGGTGAACCCCTGGCGCGCAACGGAATTGACCTGGCCGGTGCTCCGAGTCCTCGACGAACGGATCGACGACCCCGATCTGACGGTGATCGCCCGTCACATCGGTGCGGGTGACGCCGAGTCGCCCCGGGTCGGACGCCGCTATGCGACGGCACGCCACCTGGCCGAATTGTTCGAGCGGTACGGACGTTCCCGACCGTCGATGATCGCCGGCTGGGCCGACGGGGACGACCTCGACGGCGCGGGTGCTCCGTTGCGCGACGACCTCGCCTGGCAGGCGGGGTTTTGGCGCGCGGTGCGTGCCGAGATCGGGCAGCCGCATCCGGCGGAGGTCCTCGGCGAGGTGTGTGAGCGCCTGCGCTCCGATCCCGGCGTCGCCGACCTTCCCGGCCGGTTGTCCGTGTTCGGCCCCACGCGGATCACCGAGTCGTTCCGGAACATCATCTCCGCGGTGAGCGCGCACCACGATGTCCACCTGTTCGTCCCGCACGCGAGTCCCCGTCTGTGGGAGGAACTCCGAGCCGTCGGCGGAGGAGTGTCCGCGGCGACCTCGACGGTGGGTGTCCCGCCCCGGCGGCGTGGGCGCCCGGTACCCGAACTCCGGAATCCGTTGCTGGCCGGGCTGTCCCGCGATCTCCAGGAACTGCAATTGCGTCTGGGGGATGTCGTCGACCGGGACGTCCACCATCCGCCGGCCACCCCGCTGCCCGACACGCTGCTCGGCGCCCTGCAGGCGGGTATCCGCGACGACGCAGGGGCCCGCGACGACACCGGAGTGTCCCCGCCTGCCGAATGCGCCGACGACGGGTCGGTCGAGGTCCACGCGTGCCACGGTCCGGAACGGCAGATCGAGGTGCTCCGGGACCGACTGCTGCACCTCTTCGCCGACGACCCGACCCTCGAACCGCGTGACGTCCTGATCATGTGCCCCGACGTGGAGACCTTCGCGCCCCTCATCCGAGGTGCCTTCGGGCAGGCCGGATTGCCGCATCCCGCTTTCGATCTGCGCGTGCGCCTCGCCGACCGCGGCGTGCGTCAGGTGAACCCGGTCATCGACACCGTCGTCGGCGTCGTCGAACTCGCGGCCGGTCGGGTGACCGCGGGCGACGTCCTCGATCTGCTCGGGGCCGAACCCGTCCGGACGCGTTTCGCGATGACCGACGACGACCTGGCCCTGGTCCGGGAATGGCTGGGCCACAGCAATGTCCGCTGGGGGCTCGGAACCGCGGAACGTGCGCGGTTCGGTCTCGAACGTTTCCGGCAGGGCACCTTCGACGCGGGTCTCGACCGCATCGCCCTCGGTGTGGTCGCCGAGGAGACCGACGACGAATGGCTCGGCACCGCCCTGCCACTCGCCGGTGTGGAGAGTACCGGTATCGACCTCGTCGGCCGGCTCGACGAATTCCTCGACCGGCTCGGCCGAGTCCTCGCGGACCTGACCACGACCGCGCCCGCCCACCGTTGGGCCGAGACCCTCGTCGAGGCCGTCGGATCGCTCACCGCGACCGCTCCCGCCGACGATTGGCAACGAGCACAGGCCATCCGGATGCTCGAGGACGCCTTCGGCACCACCGAGGAGGTCCTGCGTCTCGCCGACGTGCGTGACCTGTTGTCGGCCCTGATCGCCGGGCGACCCACGCGATCCAATTTCCGGACCGGTGAGCTCACCGTATGCACCATGGTGCCGATGCGTTCGGTGCCCCACCGGGTCATCGTGCTGCTCGGCATCGACGCCGAGGTCTTCCCGCGCGTGCAGCGTATCGACGGGGACGACGTGCTCGGTGTCGATCCGCTGGTGGGCGAACGCAATCCGCGCGACGAGGACCGCCAGTGCTTCCTCGACGCGATCGGTGCGGCGCAGGACAACCTGCTCGTCTTCTACAGCGGAGCCGACCCGGTGTCGGGCCGGCACATCCCGCCCGCCGTGGTGGTCAGCGAACTGATCGACACCGTCGACGGTCTCACCGGTTCGGACCGGCCGACGATCGTCCGGCGGCACTCACTGCACGGCTTCGACGCCCGCAACTTCGTGGACGGGGGTGTTCGCGGTATCGCCGGACCGTTCAGCCACGACGCCTCGCTTCTGGCCGGGGCGACGGCCCTGCGCGGACCGGCCGATCCGGTCGTCCCGTCCGCCCGGGAGATCCTCCCCGCACCCGAGCCGACCCTTGAACTCGCCGACATCGACCTCGCGTCGCTCATCGACTTCCACGTCGATCCGATCACCGCCTTCGTCCGGCAACGCCTGGGCGCCCGGATACCCGACGACGAGACACCTCACGACGACCAGCTCGACGTCGAACTCGACCCGCTCGACAAGTGGGGGATCGGCGACCGTTTCCTCACCCGGATGCTGGCCGGGGTTTCCATCGTGGACTGTGAAGCTGCTGAACTGCGCCGTGGGACGCTGCCGCCCTTCGCCTTCGGTACCCGGGAGCTGGCGGCCATCTCGCGAGCGGTCACGCGGCTGCACGGCGTCGTGGCGCCACTGCGTCCGGGATCGCCGGAAACCCTCGACATCCTCGTGACACTGCCCGACGGACGGCGCGTGCACGGCACCGTCGGCGAGGTGTTCACCGCCGACGACGGACAGGCCCGGCTGGTCCGCGCGACGTACTCGCGCCTCAAGGCGAAACAGCAACTGAGCGCCTGGATCACGCTGCTCGCGGTCGCGGCGGCCGCGACCCAGGGCAACGCCGGCGCGGGGAAGGTCGGGTCCGCGGTGTCCGTCGGTCGCGCCGCCCGTGGGGGTGGAACCACCACGCTCACCCTTCGACGCCCGGAGGATCCGGTGCCGCTCCTCGACCAGCTCGTCCGCTTACGGGACGAAGGTCTGCGCCGTCCGCTGCCGTTGCCGCTGGAACCCGCGTTCACGTTCGTCGACAACGACGGTCCCGGTCGCCGGAGCCACTGGGCCCTCAACAGCGCGCGCAAGGTGTTCGACGACACCTTCGGTCCCCGCCACGATCGCTACCTCAAACTGGCCTTCGGCGGCGACGTCCTGACCGACGTCGAGTTCGACGCCCTGCTCGAGGAGCGGGCACCGGGCGACCGCGCCCTCGGCGGGGTGGAATTGGCCGTGGCAGAGGACGAGCCGCTGTTCAGCGGACTCGCCCGGGCGGTGTGGGTCCCCGTCGGACAGCACCGGGAGGGCTCATGAGACGTCCGGAGACCTTCGACATCACCGCCGAACTCCCGGAACACACCACGGTGCTCGAGGCGAGCGCCGGGACGGGCAAGACGTACGCGATCGTGGGACTCGCGGCACGGTATCTCGCCGACGGTGTGCCGATCGCGGAGATGCTGCTCGTCACGTTCAGCCGGGCGGCGACAGCCGAACTGCGCGAACGGATGCGGGCGCGTGTGCGGGAACTGCTCGACGCCCTGGCCGATCCCGCGGAGGTCCTGTCCGGGTCCGCTCATGCAGCCGACGCGTTGTTGCGGCAGTTGGCGAGCGGCACACCCGGGGAGGTCCTCGCGCGCCGACGGAATCTCGCCCGCGCACTGAGTGACTTCGATGCGTCCACGATCGCCACCACCCACACGTTCTGCAACCGGATGCTGGAGGCGCTGGGATTCCTCGGCGAACGGGAACTCGTCTACTCCATCGTCGAAGAAGTCGACGAACTCACCGAGGAGGTCGCGCTCGATCTCTACCTGCGCGGTTTCTGGGCCAGTGACGCACCGGAATTCAGCTTCGCCGACGCACGGGAGATCGCGCGCGACGCGGTGCGTCAGGCGACGGTCGAACTCGCACCGGACACGAGCGAGCCGTCCGGGGGGTCGGCCGCCGACGACGTCGCGGCACGCCGGGTCAGCTTCGCCAAGGCGGTCCGGCAACACGTCGAGACCCGCAAACGGGACGCCCGCGTCCGTACCTACGACGACCTCCAGGCGATCCTGCACCGCATCGTCAACGATCCGGTGGTGGGCGACCGTGCCTGCCAACGGATCCGCGACACGTTCACCGTGGTGCTGGTCGACGAGTTCCAGGACACCGATCCGTTGCAGTGGGACATCCTGCGCCGCTGCTTCCACGGCCACCGCCGGATGATCCTCGTCGGCGATCCGAAGCAGTCCATCTACGGTTTCCGCGGTGCCGAGGTGCTGAGCTATCTCGCGGCGGTGTCGTCGGCCGACACACTCCGGGCGCTCGACGTGAACCGCCGGTCGGACGGCGCACTCGTCGAAGCACTGCAGCACCTTTACGGCGGAGCGACCCTGGGGCATCCGGACATCGTTGCGCGTCCCGTCCGGGCCGCATTCGCCGGCAGTCGGCTCGAGGGCCGCCCGCCGCTGCGGCTCCGAGCGTTTCTCCGCGGCGACTTCGCGTCTCTCAACTCGTTCAACCTCCCGGGTGTCAAGGAGGTGCGATCGCGCATCGCCGCCGATGTCGCCGACGACATCGCGACCGTGTTGGCACGGGGAGACCGGATCGACATCGACGGGGTGTCCCGGCCGGTCGATCCCGGGGACATCGCGATCCTCGTCCGGCTCAACAGCACGATCGAACCGCTGCAGGCCGAACTCGCCGAACGAGGCATCAACTCGGTGATCGGGTCGGGCATCAACGTCTTCTCGACCTCGGCCGCCCAGCACTGGCTGTGGGTTCTGCGCGCCGTCGAACAGCCGTCACGCCCCGACCGGGTGCGGATGGCCGCACTGACCACGCTCTTCGGTTGGTCCACCGAACGGGTCGCGACCGCCACCGAGCCGGAGGTCGCCGAACTCGGCGCCGAACTGTCCATGCTCGCCAGGGTTTTCGCACAGGGCGGATTCGCCGCGATGGCCCAACGACTGTTCGACGCGCATGAGGTGGCCGCCCGGGTTCTCACCGTCGAGAACGGGGAACGAACCCTTACCGACCTCATCCAGGTGTCGGCGTTGTGCAACAAACATGTGGTCGAGACCGGCGAGGGGCTCAGCGCGCTCGTCGAGTGGCTGACCGAGCGGATCGCCGACACCTCGTCACGCCGGCGCTACGAGGACCAGAGTCGTCGCCTCGACCGCGACACCCAGGCCGTCCAGATCATGACCGTGCACGCGAGCAAGGGACTGCAGTTCCCGATCGTGTACGTGCCCTACGGGTGGGACGGCACGTGGGTCAACGATCGCGGGAACATCACCTACCACGACGAATCGGGGACCCGCCGGCTCGATGTGGGAGGACAGCAGGCACCGGATCGTGCCGCCCGACGCCGACGTTATGCCGACGAGGTCGCGGGGGAGGACCTGCGGCTGCTCTACGTCGCGCTCACCCGCGCCCAGTCACAGGTCGTCGCCTGGTGGGCGCCGTCGCGGAACACCACGACCGGACCACTGCACCGGTTGATCTTCGGACGCGAGAACGCGGTGCGGTCGTCGACCGGAGAACCGGAATGGACAGTTGCCGGGGAGGTGCCCATTCCGGAGGCCGACGTCGACTGTGTGGGTGTTCTGCGCACCCTCACCGAACGTGATCCCGCGATCTCTGTCGAACCGGCCGGTCGGCTCGATGCGGATGTCGTGGCGCCACCCGCCGGCGACGGGGAGGGTGCTGATGCTCTGGGCATCGCGCACTTCGATCGCCGGATAGACCAGGACTGGCGTCGAACCTCGTATTCGGCACTCACCGCCGACGTCGCGCATGGCGCGCACGGTGCACCCGGAGGGCCGCCGACCTCCGTCGTGGAGACCGGCAGCGAACCCGACGACGAGGTGACCGACATCCTCGACGACGAGCCGATCGCCCGGCCGGACGACGTGGTCGACGACGCCCGAACCGATTCGGACGCACGTCGTCCGGGGATGGCATCGCTGATGAACGGGCTACCGTTCGGCGCGGCCTTCGGCACCCTGGTCCACGAGGTTCTCGAGTACGTCGACACCTCTGCGCCCGACATCGAAGCGCACGTCCGGGAACTGTGTTCTCGGGTGCTCGGCGCGCTGGCCGGTGACATCGACCCCGACCGGCTCGTCGCCGCGCTGGTCGGCGTGCTCACCACACCTCTCGGTTTCGGGGATCTGTGGAGCATCGATCCGCGTGATCGCCTCGCCGAACTCGATTTCGAACTGCCGCTCGGCCCCGCGGACGAGCGGACATCCGGCGGGGGCACGACGCTCGGGCGCCTCGCCGATCTGATGGAATTGCATCTGCCGGAATCGGATCCGCTGCGAGCGTACGCCACGCACCTGCGCGCGGTGCCCGGTCGGCGTCTTCGTGGTTTCCTCACCGGCAGTATCGACTCGGTGCTGCGGATCCCCGACGGCCGTTACGTGATCGTCGACTACAAGACCAACCGCATCCGCCCGGGCGACCTCGTGGTCGAGGACTTCGACGCCGAGGCGATGGCCGGTGAGATGATCGCCGCCCACTATCCGTTGCAGGCGATGTTGTACTCGGTTGCGCTGCACCGGTATCTGAGGTGGCGGTTGCCCGGTTACGACCCGGATCGTCACCTCGGTCCGGTGCAGTACCACTTCGTGCGCGGCATGGCCGGACCGGACACTCCGCCCGGATGCGGTGTCTTCGAATGGGTGCTGCCCAGCGGTCTCGTCGCCGGTCTGTCCGACGCACTGGCCGGGGTGGAGCCGAACGCGTCCGCCGGGACCGGGGGGAGAGGTCGATGAGCACACCCGATGTCCAGCACGTCGATTCGGCGACCGGCACCCTGGCCGACTGGAACGCCGCGGGCCTCCTTGCCGCCGCGGATCTGCACATCACCGACCGGTTGATCCGGATGTGCGCTGAACCGGTGTCCGTGGAGGCCCGGCTCGGCGCCGCCCTCGCCGTTCGGGCCGTGCGCCTGGGCTCCACCTGCCTAGCCCTGGACCGCATCGGCGAACTGACGACGGGGGACACCGCCGAGGTCGAGATGCCCTCGCCCCGTGATGTTCTGGACGCGCTGGTCGCAAGCCCACTCGTCACCGGCAGCGCGGCCGGACCGTTGCGCCCGCTGGTGGTCCGGGATTCCGTCGACGGACCACTCGTCTACTTGCAGAAGTACTTCCGGCAGGAACAGACGATCCGGGAGATCCTCGACCGGCGGGCCCGGACATCACCCGCCGTTGATACGGAGGCGCTCGGCGAGGCCATCGCGACGGTCTACTCCTCGCCCGACGACGGCGCCCTGCAGAAGCTGGCCGCTGCGGTGGCGGCGACGCGCTGGACGACGGTCCTCGCCGGCGGTCCGGGAACGGGCAAGACGTACACCGTCGCCCGCATCCTCGCCGTCCTCGACCGTCTCCAAGGACCGGGTCTGCGCATCGGTCTGTGCGCACCCACCGGACGCGCGGCGGCGCAGCTGCAGGCCTCGGTCGAGTCCGAGTCCACCCTGCCGGTCACGGCCCATGCGGTCACCCTGCATTCGCTGCTCGGCTGGCGCCCCGGCTCGAACCCCCGGTACGGGCGCGGGCGCACGCTGCCCCACGACGTCATCGTCGTCGACGAGACGTCGATGCTGTCGATGACCGCGATGAGCCGGCTGCTCGACGCCGTGCGACCCGATGCCCGCGTCGTGTTCGTCGGCGATCCCCACCAGCTGGCCTCGGTGGAGGCGGGTGCGGTGCTCGCCGACCTCGTCGAACGGACCGACCTGCCGGACACCGGGGCCGAGGATGTGCCGCTGACGACACCGACGCAGGCGTTCGATGCGGTGGGCCTCGATCCCGCCGCCGAGGACCTCGATCCCGACGACGTGGCGCGGCTGGCCGACGGCGTCATCACCTTGCGCACGCAGTTCCGGTTCGGCGGCGGCATCTCGCAGGTCGCGGCCGCCGTCAACGCCGGCGATCCCGACGCGGTCCTCGAGCTCGTCACCTCGCCGGACATCGACGATGTCGAACTGGTGGCGCCCGACGAACTCGACGACGTGGCCGGCGACATCCTGGCCTGGGGTCGGGATCTGCGCGCGGCCGCCCGGAAGGGTGATGCGACCGGTGCCCTGGACGAGCTCGACAGTCATCGGGTCCTGTGCGCGCACCGCGAGGGTTCGTGGGGTGTGCGCGGATGGACCACGCGCATCACCGACTGGCTGGGGACCACCGAGGCCGAGCACATGGGTTGGTATGTGGGACAACCCATCCTGGTGACGGCGAACGATCGCCAGGCCGCCACCTTCAACGGCGACACAGGTGTGGTGATCGTCGATCCGGACTCGGATGCGCAGACGTCGAATCGATCCGGTTCGCCGGAAGCGATCCGGGTGGCGTTCCGCCGGGGCGGCGAAATCCGGCTGCTCCACCCGACCCAACTCGCCGACGTCGTTTCGGTCCATGCGATGACCATCCACCGCAGCCAGGGCAGCCAGTTCGATCGAGTGACCGTCGTGCTCCCGCCGGCCGGCTCGGAGCTCCTGACCCGCGAGCTCCTGTACACCGCCATCACCCGCGCCCGAAGTCGCGTGCGCATCGTCGGAACCGCCGAGGTCCTCGCGGCGGCCGTCAACCGACGCGTGCAACGCGCCAGCGGGTTGCGCTCCGCGGTCACCGCGATCTCGCCGCGAAACCCTCGGATTGATCCCTGAGGTGCGAGCGAAGCGACATCGAACTGCTCCCCGAGGTGCGAGCGAAGCGACATCGAACTGCTCCCTGAGGTGCGAGCGAAGCGAGCCTCGAAGGGTCAGAACAGGTCACATCCACCCGGGACGAGATCGCGGCGCTGATAGCACTCGACGCCGAGCAACCTGTCCTGAAGCTCCTCGGGGAGCGACATGAATCCCGCGATCGCGCGACTGCGGGCGATCTCCGACCGGTGTGCGACGACACCCGCCTTCTTGCGTGCCGCCAGGTCGGACACGTCGACGACCACGTCGATCTCGGAATCGGGTGTACCGGGTAGTTGTTCGCGAGGGATCTCGGGGAACAGGCTCGGTGCGAGCAGGTCCATCATCCATTCGGGGATCGTGGCGAAGTACAGGGACCGGACCCGCCAGGCCGGCCCGGCCCGGTGATAGAGCTTCGTCGAGGCGGCGGCGTCCGCGGCGGCACAGGCCAGACGGTGGGCGTGGACGTGGTCGGGGTGTCCGTAGATGCCGAGAGCGTCGTAGGTGACGACGATGTCCGGCTGGAGTTCACGGATGTGCTTGGTGAGTGCCCGGACCTGGTCGTCGAACGACGCGGCACACAGCCGTGGGGCGTCGGGAGCCGACTCGGGCCGGCGGTCGTCGGCGTAGCCGAGCATGATCGGCGGGCGCGGCATGCCGAGGATGTCGACGGCGTCGGTCAGCTCCCGGTGCCGGATCGTGCCCTCCGCCCACGTGCACATCACGAGGTCCGCCTCGCCGCCGGAGTCGACGTGACGGGCGGTGAGTCCGCCGGTCCACAGTGACTCGTCGTCGGGGTGTGCGTGCACCAGCAGCAGTCGAGGCGTACCCATCCACCTGGCTTCCTGATCGTTCCCCGCGTGTGATGCCTCTCGGGCACCATCCGCAACGGGGGTAGTCGGTCCCCGACCCAGGGTAGCCACACCGGCGCTCGGTAAAGTCGGTGTCCGTCACGACGTGTCGTCGCGTCGGGCCTGTGCCCGGCGCCGGACGCGTGCCACCGAAACCACACGAACACGCGAGAACAGAACATGGAGGTCTGCGATGAGCGCTGCGCCCGAAGTTCACGAGTTCCAGGCGGAGACCCGGCAGCTGCTGGATCTCATGGTCCACTCGATCTACTCCAACAAGGACAGCTTCCTGCGTGAGCTGATCTCGAACGCATCCGATGCGCTCGACAAGCTGCGCCTGGAGTCGTTGCTGGACAAGGACCTCGACGTCGACACGTCCGACCTGCACATCACGCTCACCCCGGACTCGGACGCGCGCACCCTCGTGGTCGCCGACAACGGCATCGGCATGACGCGCGACGAGGTCGTCGGACTCATCGGCACCCTGGCCCGATCGGGCACCGCCGAACTACGCCGATCGCTCGCCGAGGCCCGCGAGAAGGGCGTCTCCGACGCCGCCGCCGAGGAACTCATCGGACAGTTCGGCATCGGCTTCTACTCGACGTTCATGGTCGCCGACAAGGTCAGCCTGGTGACGCGCAAGGCCGGCGAGACCACCGGTACCCGCTGGGAGTCGACCGGTGACGGCACCTACACGATCGACGACGTGCCGGACGCGCCGCAGGGCACCTCGGTCACGCTGGCACTGAAGCCCGTCGACACCGAGGACCACCTGTACGACTACGCCGACAAGTCCAAGCTGCGTCAGCTGGTCAAGCGCTACTCCGACTTCATCGCGTGGCCGATCCGCATGGACGTCGAGAAGACGGTCCCGGTCGAGACGCCCGACTCCGACACCGAGTCCGACGAGGACAAGACTCCCGAGACCAAGACGGTCGTCGAGACGGAGACCATCAACTCGATGAAGGCCCTGTGGGCCAAGTCGCGTTCGGAGGTGTCTGACGAGGAGTACCAGGAGTTCTACCGGCACGTGTCCCACGCCTGGGATGCGCCGCTGGAGACCATCACCCTGCAGGCCGAGGGCACCTTCGAGTACCAGGCGCTGCTGTTCATCCCGACGCAGCCGCCGTTCGACCTGTTCATGCGCGACAGCAAGGTCGGCATCCACCTGTACGTCAAGCGCGTGTTCATCATGGACGACTGCGCCGAGCTGATGCCGGAGTACCTGCGCTTCGTCAAGGGCGTCGTCGACGCCGCGGACCTCTCGCTCAACGTGTCGCGCGAGATCCTGCAGCAGGACCGGCAGATCCGCGCGATCCGTCGTCGCCTCACCAAGAAGGTGATCTCGACGGTCACCGAGATGCGCGACAGTCGGCCCGACGACTACCGCACCTTCTGGGACGGCTTCGGCCGCGTGTTCAAGGAAGGCCTCGTCAACGATCCGGACAACCGCGACGCACTGCTCAAGGCGTCGTCGTTCGCGAGCACCCACTCGGAGGAGGAACTGACGACGCTGGCCGACTACATCGGCCGGATGAAGAGCGGCCAGGACACGATCTACTACATGACCGGCGAGTCCCGGCAGCAGATCGTCAACTCCCCACACATGGAGGCGTTCCGCGCCAAGGGGATCGAGGTGCTCGTCCTCTCCGATCCGGTCGACGAGATGTGGGTGTCGGTCGGTGCCGAGTTCGACGGCAAGCCGTTCCAGTCGATCGCCAAGGGCGCGGTCGATCTCGGCGCCGACGACGAGGAGTCCGACGACACGTCGAAGGAGGAGCAGAACAAGGCCTACGCCGACCTGCTGTCGTGGCTGACCACCACTCTGTCCGACGACGTCAGCGAGACCCGGTTGTCGTCGCGGCTGACCGAATCGCCGGCCTGCCTGGTGGGGGACACGTTCTCGATGTCGCCGCAGCTGGAGAAGCTGTACCGGGCATCGGGACAGCAGTTCCCGAAGTCCAAGCGTGCGCTCGAGCTCAACCCCGATCATCCGCTGGTGGAAGCGCTCAACAAGGCCTACGCCGCCGGGGACCACGACAAGCTGGTCCCGACCGCGAAGCTCGTCTACGGCATGGCCGTGATCGCCGAGGGCGGCGAACTCGAGGATCCGGCGGAGTTCGCGAAGCTGCTCGCGGGCAGCCTGACCGAGTCGTTCGGGGCCGGATCGGATTCCTGATCGGGTTCCCGACGCACCGGGCCGGTCGCCCGGAATGAATCGCCGAAGGTGGACGATCACCGTCGGCGTCGGGGCGCTGATCCTCGCCGTGGTGCTGGTGTCCGCTCTCCTCGTGGGGCTTTCCCGCGAGGACGAGCGGGCCCGCACCCCGGAGGACGCCGTCCGCACCTATCTGACTGCGCTCGCCGACGCCGACGCGTCGGCGGCCCTCGCCGTCATCGACCCACGCCCGGACACCCGGTTCCTCACCGACGGGGTCCTGCGGCAGCAGCGAACCGAAGCGCCGATCACCGACATCGAGGTCGACGATCCGGGGGAGTCCGGACAGAGTGTCCAGGCGCGGTATCGCCTCGGGTCCCGTGACGTCGACATCCCGGTGAAGGTGAGGCGGGCCGGGGACGGCTGGGCGGTCGTCGACGGTGCGGTGGAGGTGCGCATCGAGTCGCTGTTCATGCCGAGCCCGAGGCTGTTCGGGGCTCAGGTCAAGGCCGGCGACACCGTCTTCCTCTTCCCCGGGCCCCAGCGTTGGGGTTCGCGCGACGTCGACTTCATCGGACACACCGTCGAGGCCGCGCCGTTCGGTCCGCATGAACCGATGTCGGTCCGGGTGGTGGCCGAGCTCAGTCCCACCGGCGTCTCGGCGGTGAGCGATGCGGTCTCGGCACAGCTCAGCCGGTGCGCCGCGTCGACCCGGTCCGATGCCGGTGCCGACGTGCCCGGATGCACGCAGCGACTCTTCCGGTCTGCGGTGGACGGCAGCGTGCGGTGGACCGCTCCGCGCGACCTGTCGGGCCTGCGGTATCTGCTCCGGCGGCCGGCTCCGGGGGCCGACTCGGCACCGGATGAGAAAGATCTGGGCACGGTCGACGTCCCCGGTGCCGTCGAGTGGCGGGTGGCCTACACCCCGGCTTTCGACCGGACCGGACCCCGCGTCGAGACGACCGACACCCAATATCTGGTGGGGAGCGTCGACCTCACCGCCGGCACACCGACGTTCACCGCCGAACCGGCCACCTGACCTCGCCGGCTTGCCTATCCGGCCGGCGCCGGCCGCAACCGGAAGACCGGGATCCGACGTTCGGTGCGCTTCTCGTAGAGGTCGAAGTTCGGCCACACCGTACGCAGCTTCTGCCACGCCGCGTCGCGGTCGGCCCCGTCCAGTTCGGTCGGAACGGCGACGGAAACCTTTCCGCCGACGACGATCTCGATCGTGTCGGCGGCGCGGAGGTTGTACACCCATGCGGGCATCTTCGGCCCACCGAAGTATGAGCCGGCGATCAGCCAGTCCTCGCCGTCGGGCACGGCGAGAAGTTGTGTGGTCCGCAGCTCGCCGGTCTTGCGACCAGCCACGCGGATGGTGATGTTCGGGAGATCGGCGATGTCGAGCAGGGTCATCCGATTGCCGGTGACGGTCTGAATGGCGTTGTCGCCCACCACGATCTGCGGGAGAAAACGAGGCATCCAGGGGATCGATCCGATCTTGATCGCAAGCCTGCGCCGCACCTTCATCCGCCTAGTGTGACATGACACCGTCCCCGGGTCGGCACGTTGCCCGGGGCACCGTGGTGAACCGACACGTCCGTGTCGTCCTCCGATAGCGTGCACATCATGGGCGGTCACACGGCGGGACGCATTCTGGTCGACGGCGGACAGACGGGAATGCGTCTGCGGATCGAGACGCCCAGCGGAAGCGACGACCGCGAACTCGGGCCGATTCGTACGGACCGGCCGGTCGTCGAACAGGTCGGAGAGGCCGTCGGCGACGCCGGCATACCGCAGGGCACCTGGTCGCTGGCCGCAGGGGTCTCCGGACTCACACCGCAAGCGGCGAGGCCGTCGGCATTGCTCGCCGCGGTCGCCGATCTCGGGGTAACGGCGGTTGCGCTGGCACACGATTCGGTGACCGCTTACCTGGCCGCGAATCGGGACGAGTTCGGTGTGGTCACCGCGGTCGGTACCGGTGTCGTGACGCTCGGCGTCGGACCCGCCGGAGTGCACCGTGTGGACGGTTGGGGGTATCTGTTCGGCGACGCCGGCAGCGCTTATTGGATCGGCCGCGCCGGGATCAGTGCTGCGTTGCGTGCCTTCGACGGTCGGGGGAGCGAGACGCTACTGCAACAGCGTGCCGCAGAGGTCTTCGGGCCGCTCGACGAGCTGTACATGGTGATCCAAGGAGATCCGGGCCGCGTGGCGCGGGTGGCCGGATTCGCCCGGGTCGTCGACGCGGCGGCACAGGCCGGCGACGATGTCGCGCAGCGGGTCATCGACGGCGCCGCGGACGAACTCGCCGAGTCGGCGGTCGCCGCGCTGGAACGCAGTGGCCACCGACCCGGCGACGACGCTCGGATCAGCTGGATGGGAACGGTGATGACGTCCAACGACCGCCTGAGACGACGGTTCGTCGACGTCGTGGGCGAACGCGCGCCCGGCGTCGACATCGGGGCGCCGTACGGGCAACCGCTCGACGGAGTGCGGTTGCTCACGGATCTCGGCGACGCGCACCCATTGGCCGCCGAGGTTCACCGCAGCAACCTGTGAACACCCCCGCGAGCGTCAGGCGCCCGTGGGCTCAGCGACCCTTGAACTCCGGCTTGCGCTTCTCGAAGACGGCGGTGATGGCCTCGGACAGGTCCTCGCTGGGTAGGAATGCCGAGTTCCAGGCCGCGACGTAGCGCAGGCTGTCGTGGACGGCGGCGCTTCGCGAGTGGTCGAGGACATCCTTGATGCCGTGGACCACGAGAGGCGGGTTGTCGGCGATCTCCCGGGCGGTCTCGCGGGCGAGCGTGAGAGCGGCTTCCTGGTCGTCGGCGACGTCGTTGACCAGGCCGATCTTCTCGGCGCGGGCGGCGTCGAAGTCCTTGCCGGTCAGCGCCAGTTCACGCATGTGCCCGTCGCCGATGATGAACGGCAGGCGCGCGAGCGTGCCGACGTCGGCGACCATGCCGACCTTCACCTCACGAATGCTGAACGTGGCGTCGGCGCTCGCGTAGCGGATGTCGGCCGCACAGATCAGGTCGACGCCGCCGCCGATGCACCAGCCCGAGATCGCGGCGACGACCGGCTTGCGGCAGTCCGCGACGGCGGTGATGCCGGCCTGCAGCTTGCGCAGCGCCTCCAGGAACTCGGTGCGGGCCGCCGCCTTGGCGTTGTCGGCCAGGACGTTGGCCAGGGTGCCGCCCATCGCGACGAGGTCGAGTCCGTAGGAGAAGTGCTTGCCGGCGCCGGTCAGCACCACCGCACGCACGGCGGGATCGGCGTCGATGTAGCCGAACAGCTCCGGGAGCTCGCGCCAGAAGTCGGGGCCCATCGCATTGCCCTTGCCGGGGCCGGTGAGCGCGACCTCGGCGATGTGGTCGGCGACGGTGACGTCGAACGCGGTCCAGTCGCGGTCATTCCAGGCTTGGTCTGTCATGCGACGGAGCTTACTCGGCAGTCAGGACGTCCGGCGGGCGGACCGCCGGTGGCGCCCTGTTAGATGAACCCATGAGCGGATACATCCAGGAGGACATCGACCCCGAGGAGCTCGCACATCGTTCGGAGCTCGCGTCGTCGATCGCCGGGAGCGTGCGCGAACTGATCGACGCGACGGTGCGCACCGAGGTCGGCGAGGCCGACATCGCCGAGGCGCGGCGCCTCATCGAGGCCGCGACCGAGATCCTGCGCAAGGACCAGTTGCCCGGTGCCTACGGCATCCGGTTCAACACCGACGGCACCAAGCGGTCCTGGGGCAATGCCGTTCTGGGGCGGCGCAATCCGATCGCACCGCCCGTCGAGCTGCATCACGAAGCCGAATTCAGTTGGACCGAAGTCGATCTCGGAGCGGCCTACGAAGGACCGGCCGGACTCGTCCACGGTGGTGTCCTCGCACTCATCCTCGACCAGCTCCTCGGCTCGACCGCGGAGTTCCAGGGCGTTCCCGGCATGACCGGCACGCTCAACGTCCGATATCGCAGTGCGACGCCACTCGGCCGGATCCGCGGCGAGGCGTGGGTCGACCGTGTCGAGGGTGTGAAAACCTTTGTCACCGGCACGATCACGCGTGACGGCAAGGTCACCGCCGAGGCCGAGGGGATCTTCATCCTGCCCAAGTGGGCTCGCGGCGAGGTGTCCGACGTGCTGCGCAAATCGGTCGGCGAGGGCTGAGCGCTCGCGCCGGTCGTGCGGCGTCAGACCTCGGCGAGCGGCTTGCGTGCTCCGACGAGTGAGTAACGCGCGCAGAGGAAGGCGCCGTTGCGGCCGAACTCCTGTAGTGCGAGGTCGTAGCGGCGGGGGAAGAGCGGCCGTCCGGACCCGAGGGTGACCGGCGCGATCGAGACGATCATGTCGTCGAGCATCCCGGCCTCGGCGAACTGAGCGGCGAGATCGCCTCCACCCACCACCCAGACGTCCTTACCCGCAGCTGCTTCGGTCAGCAGGTCGCGATGGGCGGTGGGGTCGCCGTCCAGGACGGTGATCGAGTCGGCGACCGGAGTGATCGTCCGGTGGGTGAACACGAAGGACGGGATCTCATAGGGCCACGGCTTGCCGTCGGCCATCTCGTTGTCGAGAAGCCACTGGTAGGTGGTGTATCCCATCACGGCGGTGCCGATCCCGGCGAAGAAGTCGTCGTAGTTCATCGCGCCGCCGTCTTCGAGCGGTTGGGTCAGCAGCCAGTCGAGGCTGTCGTGATCGTCGGCGAGGTAGCCGTCGAGAGTGGTCGCGGTGTAGTAGCGGAATGCCATCAGAAACCTCCGGAGTGCTTGCGGTGCCACATGATCGGGTCTGGGTCGAGCGTCGTGACGTCGACGTCTGCGTCGCGCAGCATCCACCGCGCGAGTTGACGACGATGTGCGGAGAAGGTCAGGACGTGCGCGACGATCTGCGAGAGCAGGAACGATTCGGGTGGATCGCACAGTGCGTCGATGACGCGGTCCTGCCAGGCGTTACGGCGGTCGATGTCGCGGACCAGCGCGAGCCACCTCGGTGTCAGTTCGCGCTGGAGTTCGACGAGGGCGGACAGGTCCGACGGCGGACCGGGCGGCATGTCGGCACCCTCTATGGTCGCCAGCCAGGGTTGCTTGTCCGCGACGAGATGTGACATCACCTGTGCGAGTGACTCTTCCGGGCCGTTCCAGTGCAGCGGTTCATGGCCGGGAAGTCGTCGCCGCGTCCATTGCCGTTCGTCGACCCCCTTGGCGGCGTCCAGCAGGGTCTCGATGTCGTCGAGATCGTGCCTGACCATGATCATCAGGACATCGCCGGCGCTCTCGGTGGTGGGTGTACCGCTGTCGACGTAGAGCACTGTAGGCGAATGGAAGTGGATGCCGTTGGGTGCGGGCAGCCAGTGGCTGTGCTCGGTCGGTGCGGTACGCCCGGTCGAGGCCGCGCGACCCGGGCTGCGGCCGAAGGCCCGCGTGAATGCTCGTGCGAAACCGTCGACGGACTCATACCCGGAGTCGAAGGCCACCTCGGTGACGGTCTTGCCGTGTTGCAGCAGCCAGGCCGCGCGCTCGAGGAGTACTCGCCGACGGAGCGCGACCGGTGACTCGCCCGCACCCCGGCTCACCTGGCGGGAGAAGTGGAACGGTGACGAGAACGCGCCGGTGGCCATCTCGTCCAGAGTCGAATGCTCGTCGGCCAGCACGGCGTCGAGCAGTTCGCGCAACCGGTCACGATCGCCGCCGGTACGGTCGTCGGCTGTCGGGTCGTCGGCTGTCGGGTCAGTGGGGCACGGGGTCACCCTACGAGTATGGGATGCCGGCGCCTGTTTCGACCCGACCGATCTTGCTCGCTTCCCGACGGCTCCCGCGTCGAATCAGTCGCGGGTCAGCAGCGGGATGAGTTTCTCGGTCTTCTCCGGGGTCCAACCGGGCGGCTGCAGGATCTCGGCCCAGGCCGCGGGGATGGCGGCGAGGTAGAAGTGTCCGTGACCGTCGGGCACTCCGGTCGATACTGCCATGTCCGCGCTGACCTGCAGGAATGTCACAAACGGAATCCACCGCATGGCCGGTAGGACATCTCGTCCCTTCTTCTCCTCCAGCCAGTCCGGCTCGCGCAAGATGAGTCGTGGCGACCACCACGAGATCGGATCGGAGGCATGCTGCAGGTAGACCGCACGGCCCGGAACCCATTCTGCGGTCGGCGCATACAGGTCGGGGGCGTCGGCGATGAAGCGAACCTGTCGGCCGTCCTCGTAGGTCGGCTGCCATTCGGGCGTGCCCGCGTCGCGGTTGCCGGTCGTGTCGACCCACAGCTTGTTGTTGAAGGTCGGGCCGACGAACAGCGCTCCGTCGGTCCGGGCGTTGAGGGACGGAATCGTGCCGAAGGCCGACTCGGCGGCGAACGAGCCGAGGCTCTCGCCGAAGACCACGAGCTTGGGTCGCTGGGCTTCCGGGATCGCGCGCACCCGTTCGGAGACGGCCTCGAACAACGCCTGTCCGGCCTGGCGCGCCCGCTCCTTGTCGACCAGGAACGACAGCCAGCTGGGCAGATACGAGTACTGCATGCTGACCGTGGCCGTGTCGCCGTTGTACATGTATTCGATGGAGTCCACCGTCGCCTGGTTGATCCAGCCGGTGCCGGTGGTCGAGGCGACCGCGACGACCTTCCGTTGCAGTCCGCCGGTACGGACGAGTTCGTCGGCCGCCAGTTGTGCGTTGGCGCGCAGGTCGTCGCCCGACCCGAGTCCCACATAGGCGCGGATGGGTTCCAACGCGGGGGCGCCGTTGAATGCCGACAGTTCCTCGACGGTCGGGCCGACCGAGACGAAGATCCGTCCCTGGCGTCCCAGTGAATCCCACGTCACCAGCGACCCTGGACCGCCGGAGCGAAGCGGTGACGTCGGGGGCGTGGAATCGGCGGTGGTCTCGTCGTTGACCGCGGCGAACGACGAGTTCAGCGCTTTCATGCCGTAGTTCGCGACCACGCCGTTGAGGACGAAGACGGTGATCAGAATCGCGACGACCAGCGCCGCGATCGCGGAGATCCGCGGCGGCGCAATGCGGTTGAGCTTCCGGACCAGCCAGACGACGCCGTCGCCCCACGCCTGACCGATCAGGGTGAGCAGGAGGAACACCACCACGCAGATGATCACGATCTGCGGATAGGCGGTCCAGGACAGGAAGTCGACGCCCATCATGGTGCGGATCTGATCCTGCCACCGCTGGAACATCACCAGCATGACCACGGTTCCGGCGACCGCGGCGAGGCCGAGCGCCACCCAGACCCGGTACATCGGCGCCGGCCAGGGTTTGTCGCGCGAGATCATGAAGCGGATCAGCCACGAGAAGAAGACTCCGAGCGAGTATCCGACTGCCGCGGACGCGCCGCTGACCACGCCCTGGAACAGTGCGCCACGGGGCAGCAACGACGGTGTCATCGACAGCCAGAGGAAGACGAGCGCGACACTCAGGCCCACACAGGAGAAGCGGTCCAGGCGGCGTCGCCACCATGCCGGACGCGCGTCATCAGCACCGCTCCCGGCGGGAGTGCGGGGCTCCTCGGCGGTTCCGGGCGAGGTATCGGCAGGAGGTTCGACGACGGGGTCGCTGGCATGGGTCGACGACGACACGTGGGTTCCTCTTTTCTCCAGAACCCGAAGAACGCTAGCAGCGAACCCTTCTCGGCGACATGGGCTGTGTCCACTTCGGCCCAATACTGTGCCTGGACGGCTACCGCCGGCGACCATACGTCGCCGACGCCGGGTCGGCGGCGTCCGGTTCGGTCGAGAAGTACTACTTCACTCGGACCGCATCACTCCGCAGGGGTGGTGTGAGCGCGGGTCCGGTGACCAGCGGCAGATCGAGGGTTGTGCGGAGTCCCGCGGGCCCTTCGACCACCGCCGGTATCGCATTGACGATGCGGCCCGCCGCCGCGACGATCGCCGCGTGGTTGTGATCGCCCTTGAGGCTGGTCGGGCAGATGTCGACGGTGTATGAGGGTTCGCCGGTGATCTCGACCCGGTAGCACCCGCCGGGTTGCGCGGGCTGGGCCCAGTCCGGACGCAGGTCGCCGCGTAGCCGGGTGACGTGTTCGATCACGATCGCCGGACGTCCCTCGACCTTGCCGATGATCTGGAAACGCACCGCCGCGCGGGTGCCTTTGGCGATCGGGCCCGCGACGATGTCGAAATCCTCTGGTGCGGGATCGCTTTCGTGCAGTTCCTCGATCTCGTCGACCGTCACCCCGAGCCCCGCGGCGAGTTGCCGGATTGTCGTGCCCCAAGCCAGGCCCAGGACCCCGGGCAGGAACAGCATCGGCGTCTCCTCGAGGGGTTTGCCGAAGCCCATCACGTCGAACATGACCGTCGCGCCGTCGTAGGTGGCGTAGTCGGCGATCTCCATGCAGCGGACCTGCTCCATGCGCTGGCAGGTCCCGGCGAACACGAAGGGGATGAGATCGTTGGCGAACCCGGGATCCACGCCGGTCACGAACAGGCTCGCGCCGCTCGCCGCAGTGGTCTCCTCGATCTTGGTGATGGCCTTCTGTGGCATCACTCCCCACGGGTACTGCAGGGTGTTCGGCGAGGAGCCCACGACGTCGATCCCGGCTGCGAGGAAGCGCACCACATCGTTGAACGCCTCGACCGGCCGCGTGTCGCCCATGGCGCAGTAGACGACGCAGTCCGGTTTCGCGGCGATCACCACGCCGAGGTCGTCGACCGCCCGGACGCCGGTCGGGGTCTCGAGGCCGGCGAGGGTCGCGGCGTCGACGCCGAGTTTCTCCGGCGTGGACACGCACACCGCAACGAGTTCGAATCGCGAGTCCTGGATCAACTGCGTGAGAGACAACCGGCCGACGTTGCCGGTTCCGACGAGGGCAACCCGAATGGGCATGGCGAGAGTCTCCTTGCGCTGGCATCCGCCGGACGGGTCATGTGAACACCTGTCCGGACTCATGTCTGTTCAGTAGACCATTTCTTGGTGGAACCTGTTCTATTTTCGCTACGACCGAGGTAGCGTGGCTCGCCATGGGACGCGTAGACGACAAGGTTGCAGTGATCACCGGCGGTTCGCGGGGGATGGGCGCCGAGCACGCCCGGGCTCTGGTCGCGGAGGGCGCCAAGGTCGTGATCGGCGACATCCTCGACGACGAGGGCAAAGCCCTGGCCGCCGAACTCGGTGCCGCGGCGCGGTACGTCCACCTCGACGTCACCTCACCGGAGGACTGGCAGACCGCCGTCACGACCGCGGTCGACGAGTTCGGGAGGGTCAATGTCCTCGTGAACAACGCGGGCATCGTCAACGGCTCGACGATCCAGCAGTTCCGCCTCGACAAGTGGAAGCAGATCCTCGACGTCAACCTCACCGGCACCTTCCTCGGCATCCAGGCGGTTGCGGATCTGATGATCGAGGCCGGCGGCGGATCGATCATCAACGTGTCCTCGGTGGAAGGCCTTCGTGGAAGCCCGTGGGCGCACGGCTATGTCGCCACCAAGTGGGGTGTCCGCGGACTCGCGAAGTCCGTCGCACTCGAACTCGCCCCGCACAACGTCCGGGTCAACTCGATCCACCCCGGTCTCGTCCGCACGCCGATGACCGAGGGCATCCCGGAGGACATGGTCAAGGTTCCGATGGGCCGGGCGGCGCAATCAAGCGAGGTGTCGACCTTCGTGGTGTTCCTCGCCAGCGACGAATCGTCCTACGCCACCGGTGCGGAGTTCGTGATGGACGGCGGACTCAGCGCCGACGTGCCGCATAAGTGAACACCCACACCAGGATCACCATCCCGATCAGCTCGACGAGCGTCTGAGTGATCACCGTTGCCGCGGCGAGTTCGGCACCGACCGGGAGTGCCAGCGCCAGCGGTAGCACGACAAGCGAATTGCGCGTCGCGCCGGAGAACACCACGGCCGTTCCGGAGGTCGGTGTGAGGCGACATCCGCGCACCACCACGAGACCGATGATCGTCATGAGCGCGAGGAATGCGACGTAGACCGGGATGACCCCGGCGATGTCGTCGAATCGTGAATCGATACGCGGGATCTGAGAACCCACCGCGGTGAACAGCACCGCCATCATCAGCGGCACCATCGTGGTCGAGGCCGCGTCGCCGGCACGACGTCCGACGTCGCTTCGCGCAGCCCATGCCTGCGTGACCCAGGCCAGCGCCAGCGGAACGACGATGAGGATTGCGAAGGCCCACAGGAACGGTTCCGGATCGATCGCTGCCCGGCCATCTCCGAGCAGGAGCGTCAGATACACCGGGACGATGAGCATCTGGGCGAGCAACAGCAGCGGCGTCGCCGCGAGCAGGCGCTGGTTGTCACCGCCTGCGAGCCCGGCGAAGACGACGACGTAATCGACACACGGGCACAGCAGGACGAGCAGAGCGCCCACCCGGATGGCGTCGTCCGCCGGTAGCAGCGGAGACAGCGCCGCGACCACCGCGGGCACGATGACGAAGTTCACCGACAACACCACTGCGAGGAACTTGCGGTCGCGGAGGGAGGCAGCGAGATCGGTCGCCTTCACCTGTAGGAAGGTGACGTAGAGAAGTGCGGCGAGCAGCGGGGTGACCGCCACGTCCATCGATTGGGCCGCCGAGGTCAGTGTCAGGCCGAGGCCGAGACCGGCGCCGATCGCGAGGAGATACAACGCGACCTGGTGCTGTTCGAGACGTTCGGGGACCGTGGCGGTGGCTTGCACTGCACCATTCTGGGCCACTGCCCGTCGTTCGGCGGCACCGGGCACGGTGCCGCGCGACACTCGACGGGTGACCGGATCTTCGAGACGCCACGACGCCGCACTCCTCGTGGTGGTGGTCGCGGTCCTGATCGCGGCCAACATCGCCGCGCACCGGTCGGCCGGTGTGCTCGCGGTGGTGGTCATCCCGGTGGCGGCGATCGTGCTGTTGCTCGTCGCGCGGCTCGGCGGACTCGACTGGCGTGAACTGGGTCTGAGCCGAGCGGAACTACGGGCAGGTATCGCGTTCGCCGTGGCGTCGGTGATCGTGGTCGCAGCCATCGTGTCGACGGCCGTGGCAGTCCCTGCGACCCGGGACTTCTTCCTGTCCGATCGCTACGACGACACATCCGAGGCGCTGCTCGCCGCCTTCGTCGTCATCCCCCTGCAGACGGTGATCCCGGAGGAGCTGATGTTCCGCGGCGTCCTGCAGGGGACTCTCGGACGGCTGTGCGGGCCGAGGGCGACCCTGGTGTTCGGCGCCATCGCCTTCGGGCTGTGGCACATCCTGTCCTCGACGGGACTCACCGGAGGCAACGAGGGCCTGAGCGATGTCCTCGGATCGGGCACGGCCGCCCAGGTCGTCGGGATCGCGGGCGCGGTCGTCGCCACCGGCGTCGCAGGTCTCGTGCTCGGCTGGTTACGGCAGCGCACCACGAGTCTCCTCGCTCCGATCGCCTTGCACTGGGCTCTCAACGCCACCGGCGCCATCGGCGCGGCGGTGGCGTGGAATGTGTCGTGAGCCTGTCCTGTCAAGCCGTCCCGAACACCCGGTCGCCGACGTCGCCCAGCCCCGGGCGGATGAAACCGTTGTCGTCGAGCTCCCGGTCGATCCCGGCGGTGTAGATGGGGACCTCGGGGTGCGCCTCGTGCAACACGTCGATGCCCTCCGGGCAGGCGACGAGGCACACGAACTTGATCGATCGCGGCGAGTACTCCTTGATTCGATCGATTGCCGCGACCGCCGAAAAGCCGGTGGCCAGAAGCGGATCGACGATGACCACGTCGCGTTCATCCAGGTCCGAGGGCATCTTGAAGTAGTACTCGACCACCACCATGGTCTTGGGGTCGCGGTAGAGGCCGATGTGGCCCACGCGGGCACCCGGTACGACGGTCAGCATTCCGTCGGCGATTCCGGTGCCGGCCCGCAGGACGGCTGCGAAGACCAGTTTCTTACCGTCGATCACGCTCGCGGTGGTGGTCTCCAGCGGTGTGTCGATGGTGATCTCGTGCATCGGGGTGTCGCGCAGCACGTCGTAGGCCATGAGCGTGGAGATCTCGTTGAGTAGACGACGGAAGTCGTTGGTGGAAGTGTCCTTCCGGCGCATCAGCGTCAGCTTGTGCTGTACCAGCGGATGATCGATGACGGCGACGGTGCCCATGGTTCCCCTAATCGTGGTGCTCAGAAGACTGTTCCGGTGCTGCGGATCGACAAGGGCGGCAACCCGTTCCGCAACCGTGCCGCCAGTGCACGACCGGCCGCCCAGGTGCCGCCCTCGAGCACGCAGGCCAGCGGCATCGCCGTCGAGTCGGTCCCGAGACGATCGCGGACGAGGTCGGCGATCTCGTCGAGCAGTGCGACGGTGAGGGCGCGCCATTCGACGACGAGTTGATCGCCGACCTCCCATTCGACGTCCACCCACTCCTCGTCCCGAAGCGCGAGAACGCCGGTGTCGAGGAAGAGTCCGCCATTGCGGTACTCGGGCAGGCCGGTCAACTCATCGATGCCGGTCACCTCAACGCCGGCCCACATGAACGGTTCGAGCAGCGAGTAGGTCAGCCACTGGGACAGCTTGTGGAACGGAATCCAGCCGGCGGTGGCGCCCGGACCGGTCACCGCCTCGTGCTGCCAGCAGTCGCCCAGCGGTACCGAGCCGATCCTGTTGTCCGACGGCCAGATCGGGCCGAGGAAGGTCAGGAGGGCGTCCAGGATCGCGGTGGCGCTCACGGTGCCGCGACCGTCTGCGATCAGGTGGTCGAAGAGGCCCCCGGGTCGGCCGGCGGGACCGAAGATCGCCGGCTGATCGGCGAGGGTGGTGCCGAGGCGGCGAAGCAGCTCCACGCGGCCCTCCAGTCCGGTGATCGGGTTACCCGCTGAGACCTGGAACGCGGCGCTCAGACTCTCGACCGTCACCGCACGTAGGCCCGCGGCGTCGACCCGTGACGGTTGCGCAGCATCACCGGAGAACAGTCCGCCGACGAACGCCTCCCAGCTGGCGACTCCGAGTCCTTCCGAGCGGGTCAGGACCAGACCGGTCGACTCCTCCCGATAGGACCATTCGGGACCGGCTCCGGCGTCGAGGAGGACGCTGACCAGGACGACGTCGATGAGTGCGCGGATGTGGTCAGGGGAGTTCGCGGGCGGAAGCATGTCCCGGAGCGACCCGAGTCGGTCGATGCCGCCGGCTTCGAAATGGCGCCAGCGACTGTGGAAGGGGATCGCACCGTCGGGATGGCGTTCACGGGTGATCTCGACGACGATGTCGGCGGCGGAGGCGAGCGCGTCGTCGTGGACCGTGAACCAGGACGACCGGCCACCGCGCGTACGGTCGAGGAGCTGGCGGGAGCGTTCGCGAACCGCGGTGCTCGTTCGCAGCAGCGCGGCCGCGGTGGTTTCGGCGGTCGGGTCGTCGCTGTCCTTCTGCGCAGTGCCCCTCATTCGAGCCCCCGGCCCTTGACCTTTCGCAACGCCTCGGCGTCGGGAACCGGTCCGGGGGTGAAGTATCCGGCGGCCATCTTCGCGTCGATCTCCACACGGGCGTCGGCCGGGACGAGTTCGTCGGGGATGTTGACCCGCTCGCCGACCTCGATTCCCGAACCGGTGATCGCGTCGTATTTCATGTTGCTCATCGACACGAGGCGGTGGATCTTGGTGATCCCGAACCAGTGCAGGACGTCGGGCATGAGTTCCTGGAACCGCATGTCCTGAACTCCCGCAACACATTCGGTGCGGGCGAAGTACTGGTCTGCGGTATCGCCACCCGCTTGGCGTTTGCGTGCGTTGTAGACGAGGAACTTGGTGACCTCGCCCAACGCCCGGCCCTCCTTGCGGGAGTAGGCGACCAAACCGACGCCACCGCCCTGGGCGCCACGAATACATTCCTCGATCGCGTGGGTGAGGTACGGCCGGCACGTGCAGATGTCGGAGCCGAAGACGTCGGAGCCGTTGCATTCGTCGTGGACGCGAGCGGTCAGTTCGACCGTGGGATCGGCGAGATCGCGGGCGTTCCCGAAGACATACACGGTCTGCCCGCCGATCGGTGGCAGGAACACCTCGAGGTCGGAGCGCGTCACGAGTTCGGGATACATGCCCCCGGTCTCCTCGAACAGGACCCGCCGTAACTCGGCCTCGGAACAGCCGAATCGTTCGGCGACGCCGGGTAGATGCCAGACCAGCTCGACCGCGGCCTTGGTCACCAGGGCGGCGCCGCTGGGCAGGAGCAATCTGCCGTCGGGGACGAGTCGGCCCTTGTCGATGGCCTCGGCGATCTCGGGGAGGATGACATGTGCCTTCGTGACCGCGATGGTCGGCCGGATGTCGTAGCCGGCGGCGATCTTTTCGGGAAAGCTCTCCGCGACCGTGGCGCCCCAGGGATCGAGGGAGACGATCGCCGTCGGATCTCCCCATTGTGGGTACGGACCGATGTGGTCGGTGGGCGAGGTGTTGGTCAGATCTGCGCGATGGTCTCGGGCCAGTGCGCCGGCGGCCACCGCGAGCGCGCGGTAGACACTGTATGAACCGCTGTGGGTGCCGATCACGTTGCGGTGGGCGCGAACTCCGGTCGTGCCGATGACCGGTCCCCGCTCGGCGGCGGTAGGCGCGCCCCAGTGGATGGGCGGGGCGTCGACGCCGCCGCTGTGCGAGGTCAGTCGGATGTGCCCCAGGGATGTGTGCTCGCCGGACATCGCGATCTCCTTCTGCCACGACGGTCACCCGCCACCTCGAGGAAAGCGCCAGCATAGTTCCGAATCCGCGATCCTGCCGGGCAGAACGGCACCCGCCGCCACAGACGACGATGCGGCGGCACCCGTACCGGGCACCACCGCATCGTCGTGTGAGAGGTGATCAGCGATTCAACTGATCGATGGATCGACTCAGATGTCGAACCGGTCCAGGTTCATGACCTTGTCCCAGGCCGCGACGAAGTCCTTGACGAACTTCTCCTTGGCATCGTCCGAGGCGTACACCTCGGCCAGGGCACGCAGCTGCGAGTTCGAGCTGAACGCCAGGTCGACGCGGCTGCCGGTCCAGGCCTGCTCGCCGGTGGCGCGGTCGGTGCCGACGAAGACGTTCACGTCGTCGGTCTTCGACCAAGCGGTCGCCATGTCGAGCAGGTTGACGAAGTAGTCGTTCGTCAGCACGCCCGGCTTGTCGGTGAGCACGCCCAGCGTCGAGTTCTGGTAGTTCGCTCCCAGCACGCGCAGGCCGCCGATGAGTGCGGTCATCTCGGGTGCGCTCACGGTGAGGAGGTTGGCCTTGTCGAGCAGCTTGAACTCGGCCGGCTGCGTGAGACCCTTCCCCACGTAGTTGCGGAAGCCGTCCGCCGTGGACTCGAGGTAGGCGAACGACTCGACGTCGACGTCTTCCTGCGAGACGTCGGTGCGGCCCGGGGTGAACGGGACGGTGACCTCGATACCCGCATCACGAGCGGCCTTCTCGATCGCCGCGACGCCGCCGAGCACGACGAGGTCGGCGAAGGAGATCCTCGCGCCGGCCTCACCGGTGAACGACTCGGCGACACCCTCGAGCGTCTCGATGATGCCGGCGAGTTCCTCGGGCTCGTTGACCTCCCAGTCGGCCTGCGGCTGCAGGCGGAGACGACCGCCGTTGGCGCCACCGCGGAAGTCGCTGCCGCGGAACGAGGATGCGGCCGCCCACGCGGTCTTCACCAGCTGCGAGACCGACAGTCCCGACTCGAGCAGGATGGTCTTCAGTGCGGCGATGTCGGCATCGGAGACGAGCGGTCCCTCGTGCGCCGGGATGTTGTCCTGCCAGCCGTAGGTGACCTCGGGAACCAGCGGGCCGCGGTAGCGGATCGCGGGACCCATGTCGCGGTGGAGCAGCTTGAACCAGGCCTTGGCGAATTCCTCGGCCAACTCCTCGGGGTGATCCAGCCAGCGGCGGGTGATCTTGCCGTACTCGGGGTCGTAGCGCAGTGCGAGATCGCTGGTCAGCATCGACGGGTGGGTCGTGCCGTCGCCGAAGGCCTTCGGCACGGTGCCGTCGCCGGCGCCGTCCTTCGGACGCCACTGGTTGGCGCCCGCCGGGCTCTTGTACAGCTCCCAGTCGTAGCCGTAGAGGGTTTCCAGGAAGGCGTTGTCCCACTGGGTCGGCGTCGGGTTCCAGATGACCTCGAGGCCACTGGTGATCGCGTCGGCGCCGGTGCCGTCACCGTGTGAACTGCGCCAGCCGAGGCCGTTGTCCTCGAGTGCTGCGGCCTCGGGCTCCGGGCCGACCTGGCTCGCGTCGCCGGCGCCGTGAGTCTTGCCGAAGGTGTGGCCACCGACGATCAGTGCTGCGGTCTCGACATCGTTCATCGCCATCCGGGCGAAGGTGTCGCGAATGTCGGCGGCCGAGCCCAGGACATCCGGATTACCGTTGGGGCCTTCCGGATTCACGTAGATCAGGCCCATCTGGACGGCGGCCAGCGGCTTCTCGAGTTCGCGGTCGCCCTGGTAGCGCTGATCGGCGAGCCACTCGAGTTCGGGACCCCAGTAGACGTCGTCGGGCTCCCACTCGTCGACGCGGCCGAAGGCGAAGCCGGCGGTCTCGAAGCCCATCGACTCGAGAGCGACGTTGCCCGCGAAGACCAGCAGGTCGGCCCAGGAGACGGCCTGGCCGTACTTCTTCTTGATCGGCCACAGCAGGCGACGTGCCTTGTCGAGGTTGGCGTTGTCGGGCCAGCTGTTCAGGGGTGCGAAGCGCTGCATTCCGGCTCCCGCGCCTCCGCGGCCGTCCTGGACGCGGTAGGTGCCCGCGGCATGCCAAGACATGCGAACCATGAGGCCGCCGTAGTGACCGAAGTCCGCGGGCCACCAGTCCTGCGAATCGGTCATGAGGGCGGTCAGATCCGCCTTGAGGGCGTCGACGTCGAGGGACTTGAGGGCCTCGTGGTAGTCGAAATCCGCGTCGAGCGGATTCACGACATCCGGATTGTGCTGCAGGATCTTCAGATTCATCTGGTTCGGCCACCAGTCACGGTTGCCGCCACCCTCGGTGGGCTGCTTGGCACGATCGTGCATGACCGGGCAGCCGCCGGCCTTCGGTTCGGTGTTCGCCTCGGCGATCGGCGGGTGTTCCTGTGCCATGTCGTTCCTTTCGGGAAATGGTGATGGATGGTGACTGATGCAGACGTGACCGCGCCCGGTCCCCTTGATGTGGACCGGTCGGTCGGATGTGTTGATTTTCGGCGAACGGTGAACGGTGAATCGGTGGTGGATCAGTGCTGCGGTCAGGACCGGCAGTCGGGGCACAGGCCCCAGTAGACGACCTCGGCCTCGTCGATGACGAAGCCCTGGTCGTTGGACGCGGTGAGGCACGGGGCCGCGCCGACCGCGCAGTCGACGTCGCCGATCGCCCCACAGGAACGGCAGACCACGTGATGGTGGTTGTCGCCGATCCGCGATTCGTAGCGGGACACGTGACCCGATGGCTGGATACGACGGATGAGACCGGCAGATGTCAACGCCGCCAACACGTCATAAACGGTTTGCTGCGACACGTCGGGCACTTCGGTTCGCGTCTCGCGAAGCACCGTGTCGGTGTCGGCATGGGGATGCGCATGCACCGCACGCATGACGGCGACCCGCGGTCGGGTGACGCGGAGTCGTGCTGCGCGCAGCTTGGTGGCGCAGTCGTCGTCGGTGAGCATGACTCGAGTATGCACACTTTTCTGGAATGGTTCAAGTTTGGGTGCTGTCGATGTGTCGGATCGTGACGCGGGTACGACGTACGATCGGCTCATGTGGAAGCGACGTCCTGCCGGCCGTGGGTGACCTGATGTCTCGCTACGACGAGATCGTCGACGAACTGTACGGTCTGACGCCGGATCTGTTCGTGAAACGCCGAAACGAGCTCGCCAAGGAGGTCAAGGCCGAGGGGGAATCCGCTCTGGCCAAAAACATCTCGCAACTCCGTAGGCCCACGCAGGCTGCCTGGGCGATCAATCAGTGGGTCCGAGCGAATCCCGATGACTGCGGTCAGATCACCGCACTCGCCGCGGACCTGTCTGCAGCGCAACGGCGTTCGGCAGTGGACGCGATGCGCGAGCTGTCCCGCCGACGCCAGGAGTTGATCAATTCCGCCGCCGACGGGGTGGCCGGTACCGCAGACTCCCTCGGAGTACGGTTGTCCGACAGTGCGGTTCGCGAGGTTGCGGCAACGCTGCGCGCGGCGATCGCAGACGCCGAGACCCTGGAACGCTTTCGACGCGGCAGCCTCGTCACCTCCGCGGAGTACAGCGGCTTCGGTCCGGCCGGGGTGTTCGTCGTGCCCGATCTGCCGGCCGAGCCGGAACACGCGGCCGAGGACGGCGTGGATGCCTCGAGTGATGTCGACGCGGTGGCCGCCGGCGAGACCGACGAGACCGACGAGACCGGCGAGACCGACGAGGACGCCGCGGTCAGACGCGAACTCGAGGCACGCCTGTCCCGGGCCGAAGAGGACGAGCGGACGGCGCGCGACGGTCTCGGCGATGCGTCGACCGCGGTCGACGAGGCGTCCTCAGAGGTCGACGAACTCGTCGCACGGGCGCGGGAACTGCGCGAGCAGCTGTCGCGGGTCGAGGACTCACTGCGCTTCGCGCGTCAGCGACTGTCGACCGCCGAGCGGGGCCGGTCGGACGCCAAGGTGGCGCTGCGCGACGCGGTTGCCGAGTCGAACAAGCTGAGGGCCGCGGTCACGGATCTCTGAGGTCGCGTGCGCCGACGGTGCTCCACTTCCGGCGAGGTGACAGCCTCAGATCAGACGCAACGAGTCGTCGCGTCGAAGGACGAAGAAGTACGGCGCGGGCGAGCCCTTGAGGTCCATGGCGCCGATGACCGCATCGTCGGAGATGCGACGGAAGACGTCGTTGATGGGGAGTTGGTCGTACATCATCGTGGCGGTGTCGGTGCCGCGGTAGCGGGTGGTACGCAGCCGCGCGCGTGCCTTGCGGGTCTGGCTCAGCAGGCGGGTCGCTGCGATCGGTGTGGCGAAAGACATCGCTTTGACCTGTGGTGCCTTCTCGGCGATCGTGAGTCCACTGAAGGCGATCCCCGGGTTCATCGCCCAGAGAGCGGTGTGGTCGCGGGTGGGGAAGAGCAACGGGTGCACGGTCTCGGCGTCGACGAATTGCTTTCCCCACCAGCCGCTGGCGGCGAGGAACCCGTCGAGGGGGTGTCCGGTCGGCAGTTCCGCACCGCGCCAGGTGCCGATCATGAACTCCGGTTCGACCGCGTCGCAGGAGTCGAACAACTCGAGCGCCTCGGCGGTGTCGGTCGGGGTGGTGGTCAGCATCTCGCGCACGTCCATGGCACCGATCGTACGGGCAAAGACACAGATAGAGAAGAATGTCGCAACGTCATGGGGGTGAACCGGCGGTGAGTCCGCGGGCCGCGGCCCCGGACTCGGGTTCCGACGTGAGCCACGCGACGACGAACGCGCCGGCGATCGCTCCCGCGAAACCGACGTACGCGAGCCAACCGAGTCCGTCGACGGCGCGGTCGCCGAGGAACAGGACGCCGATCACCGATGGGATGCCCACCTCGCCCACGACCAGCACAGCGGTGACGGCGTTGACCGGTCCGAGCTGCAGCGCGACCGTCTGTACGTAGAACGCGACGGCGCCGGCGATGGCGATCGTCCAGGCCGCCGGGTCGGTGACGAGCGCCGCGGCGTCGAACGGATGAACGCCGTCCAGAACGCGAACCGCCACCGCCAAGGCGCCGTACATCGCGCCGGCAAGCGCTCCCGCGAGGATGGCGCCGCGTCGTCCCAGGAGATGCACTACGACCACACCGACCACGGCGACAGTGGTCGACACGATGAACAGCGCCCAGTGGAACGCCATGTCGTGCGCGGTCGCGGCTTCATGCGATGCCGATGCGCCGAGCATGCAGAGCGAGGCGACGACGACGCCCATCGCGGCCAGGTCCCGACCTCTCAGCGTCGTGCCGAGCAGAACGCTGCCGAGAAGCGCGGTGATGATCAGGTTCCCGGCGACGATCGTCTGTGCCAGGAAGAGGGGGAGAAGCCGCGCCGCGACGGCACCGCCGGCGAAACCGAGGATCACCATGAGCGTGCCGATGAGGAAGGCCGGATCGCGGAAGGTGTCGAGTGTGGAGCGCAGCGACGGTCCGCGCTCGGTCGTGACCGACGCGGTCTCGGTGGTACCGGCCGCGTTCCGTGCACCCAGTGCGCGCAGGACCGTCGACAGTCCGTAGGCCACCGCGGCGAGCGAAGCCGCCACCACTCCGATCGTGAACACCGTACGAAAGTACCGGTCCCCGTTGTCCGTCGCCGGGGTTCCGAACCGGGGTCGGTGTCGCCGTCGCACCGGAATAGTCGCCGATCTTCGGCAGTTGCCCAGACCATGACCACCTCGAAGTACGACCCGCGCGACCTCCTCGCCGAATCATCGCTCGGTGTTCTCGCCACGATCAAGTCCTCCGGCCTCCCGCAGCTGTCCCCGGTGACCGCGTACTACGACCGTGATGCCGACACGATCTACGTGTCGATGACCGAGGGCCGGGCCAAGACGGCAAACCTGCGGCGCGACCCGCGGGCAGCACTGGAGGTCACCGGGCCCGACCGCTACACGTGGGCGACGGCCGAAGGTGACGTCGTGTTGATCGGTCCCGGCACCGATCCCCACGGACCCGAGGTAGAGGCCCTCGTCGACTACTACCGGAAGGCCGCGGGGGAGCACCCGGACTGGGACGAGTACCGCAGCGTAATGGTCTCTGATCGTCGGGTGTTGATGGTGATGTCGGTGAAGCGCGTCTACGGCGAGCGGCTTCGCTGATTCGCCGGCGAAGTTCTTCGCGATGAGGACCGCAGTTGTCCTCGTTGTGCGCCACAGTGGAGGAATGTCCACAGAAATCCAGGTGACGTTCGATTGCGCTGATCCCGCGGCACTCGCCGCCTTCTGGTCCGAGGTGCTCGGGTACCGGATTCAGGCGCCGCCCACGGGGTTCGACAGCTGGGACGCCGCGCTCGATGCGATGGGTGTCCCGCCGGAACGCAGGAACGACGCGTCTGCGGTCACCGACCCCGACGGTCGCGGTCCACGGATCTTCTTCCAGCGCGTGCCGGAAGGCAAGACAGCCAAGAACCGGGTACACCTCGACGTCCGGGCCGCACCCGGCCTGACCGGTGACGACCGCCTCGCCGCGCTCGAGGCGGAGTCGGCCCGCCTCGTGGTCCTGGGTGCAACTCGCGTTCGACGAGTTGAGCCGGAACCGCCTCTCGGTGCCGGGCACATCGTCATGCGTGATCCCGAGGGCAACGAATTCTGCCTGGACTGAGCGCATTTCGTAGCAGACGACGACGCTATGTCCCCACGCGTTCGACGGATTCGTCCGTCAGCGACATGTCGGCTGCGACGTGCAGGGTGCCGTCCAGGTCGGGCTGTTCGAACGTGACCCGCGCGTCCCGTCCGTCGACGATCAGGGAGGCGATGGTGTTACCGAACAGGGGGCCGAGCGCGTTGTGCCACGTGACGGGGAGTTGCGGCGCTCCGCGGGAACCGGCCCAGCGTCGGACGATCTTGGCAAGACGCGGCGACCAGCCGAGCCGGAACACGCCCTTCATGTACGGCGGTATGGCGTTGTGCACCGGTGAGCACACCAACTGATAGACCACCGCACCGGTGGTTTCGGCGAAATCCGCTCGCGCGGCATAACTGTGGTGGACGTCGCCCGACAGGACACTGATGGTCGCCGGACCGAGGGTTCGATCGCTGTTGCCGAGGCCGGCGACCCCACTGATCATCCGGCTCAGCCGGGTGAAGGAATCGAAGAAGGCGGGCCAGTGCTCCAGGTCGGCACCCTGCCGGATCTTCTCGGCCAGCTGTCCGACCCGGCCGTCGTGGCGGGCCCCGATCTCGTTGAGCGTCTCGACGTCGCTGAGGACGGGCGGGAGCAGCCACGGCAACGACGACCCGAGCACCAGGTGGTCCACCGACTCGACGTCGTCGTTGACCTGGTCTTCGATCCAATCGAACTCGGTGTCACTCAACATCTTCCGGACGCCACCGGCGAGAATGCGGCCGTTACGTGAATCGATCATCGTCAGTCGCGTCGCGCCGAGATCCCACCGGAAGCTGAACCGGATCCCTTTGACGCCGTCGGTTTCGGAATCGGCGCGGTCGGCGAGATCGACCAGATGCGGCCAGCAGTCCCCGTCGATCTCCCTCACCTGGCGGTAGTCGTCGGAGGCGTCCAGTTCCGCGGGGGACAGGTTGCCGAGGTGCTGATACACCCAGTACGACGCGAGTCCGGCGCGTATCCGGTCACGCCACCAGGGTTGGTCGTCCATCTGCCGGCGCCAGGTGTCCGAGGTGTTCCAGTCGTCGCGGATGTCGTGGTCGTCGAAGATCATCGCGGTCGGGACGGTGGACAGGATCCAGCGTATCTCCGGGTCGCCCCAGGTGTGCCGGTAGAGACCCTCGTACTCCTGGAAGCTCACCACCTCGTCAGACGGACCGGCGGTCGAGGTCCTGGTCGACTCGAGCTTCTCCTTGACCTGCGGCGTCAGTTCGTCGGCGTAGACCTGATCGCCGAGGAGGATGAGGGTGTCGGGCCATTCGTCGACGGGCAGGTGGCGCATGCGGACCGCATAACAGTCCAGTGCGTCGAGTCCGAGTTTTTCGTCGACCTTCGGGTCCTCCGCCTTGGGGTAGCGGCACGACCCGAAGACGAGCCGGTGATGGCGGGCGCTTTCGGGTCCGCGCGTCCGAATGATGCTGGGCGGAAAGTCGGAATCCGGCAGGGGCCATTCCCGAGAACCGTCGACGAACACCTCGTATTCGGTCGTGGTGTCCGGCGTCAGACCGGTGACCTCGACGAGCGCGTAGTGATTTCCGACGACCTCGAAGGTGTGCGAGCGGCTGCCGAGGACCTCCACCTCCGCGGGTCCGTCCGTCTGGACCCAGACCAGCGCGGATGTCTCGTCGACGTGCCGAAGGATCGGACCCAGTACCAACGCCATCCGCCCAGACTAGGCCCGTGGAACGGTGTCCGTGGGCCGATAACCTATCTGGGTGGAGACCGGAGACGTCGTGACCGAAACCGCCGACACCGAGGCTGCCGTCGCCCGGGTACTCGCGGAACTCGCCGAACTCGAGGACCCGAAGATCCGCGCGGTCAACGAGAGGCACGGAGACGACCACGGCGTCAATCTGACCAAGCTGCGGGCCGTCGCCAAACGTCTGAAGACCCAGCACGACCTCGCTTCGGCGTTGTGGGCTACCGGTGACACGGCCGCTCGACTACCCACCTGGATCACCGAGATGATAAAGCGACAGCAGGCGTGAGCGTCATGCGTCGGTGTACTGCACGGCGACGTCGGGGATCGCTGCCGGTCTGTGCGCTTCGCTCGCGCGATTCGATGCCGATGTCGAGGTGATCGGCCCGGAGGAGCTGCGGACGGCCTTCGCGACGCTGGCGGACCGGTCGGCACGAGCGTCCGGGGAGTCGCGTCAGATGGGGGCTCTCCCTGATGGTCTCGGTGAAGCTCTCAGATCACACCGGGCGGTACGCGGTCCTCTATCCGGCGATCGCCGAGGCGGCCCGACGCTGCGCCGCCGAGCGCGTGGGGCTGATCGATGTCGGCCGTCCCGCCGGTCTCAACCTCAACGTCGACCGCGTCGGCATCTTCTACGGAGACGATCAGACCCTTGGCGATGTGTCATCGCCCGTGCAGCTGGAGTGCTCGGTGGTGGGCGATCGTCGGATTCCGAGTGTGCCGATGCCGGATGTCGCGGCGCGGATCGTGGTCGACCGCGCGCCGCTAGACATGCGTAACCCTGAGCACCGGAATCGCATCCGGCTGGCCGACGACCGGTCACGCCATCTCGACGACGAGCTCGCTCTCGCAGAATCATTTCCACCGCAACAGATTTCGGGAGATCCGATCACGACGCTGTCGGATGCGGTCTCGTGTGTCCCGGATCGGGCGCTGCCTGTGGTCATCACCACCTGGTCGCTGTCGCGGTTCTCGCCGGAGAGACGACGCCGATTCGTGCATGCGTTGGAGGAGCTCTCCTCGGCGAGGAGGACTGCCTGGGTGTCGGTCGAAGGGGTCGGGGTCGCGCCCACCATTCCGACCCTCGGGGATCGTCCGGCGTCTGGGCACAGCATCATCGGGCTGACCGTGTTCGAGCCGTCAACCGCATTGCCGCGCTTCGATGTCGCCGGCGACGCGCTCGGCCGGTGCTGGTCCCGCGGACGGTTCATGTCCTGGTTCGCCTGAGTGGTCCGCGCGGTCCGCGGGCACCCGGTGACCGGTGCGGTCGAGTGCGGACACGGCGATGGACGCACTCGACACCACCGCGGCCACGACGAAGGCGAGCCCGTAACCCGCGGCGGTGATAGTGGCACCGAGGGCGGTGGCACCCACTGCCTGCCCGAACATCAACGCGATGAACAGGAGTGCGGTACCCGCAGCCGATCGTGCCGCATCGATGGTCGAGGTCCAGGCGATGAGCGCGGATGTCGCCGAGGTGAAACCCCACCCGAAGAAGAGGCAGCCGACGAGCGTGACCGCCATCTGTCCCGGAGCAGCGGCGACCAGGAGAATCCCGACCGTCATCGTTCCGCAGCTGAGTGTCCACGCCGAGGTCGCCGACCACCTCGCCAACGGTGTGGCGGTGAGAGCCACTGCGGCGCCGCCGATTCCGATCATGATCCACGCGATGATCGTGCCACGTTGGGATGATCCGCCGGTGTCGACGAGGATCGCACGGCCGTACGTCCACATGGCGCTCGACGCCCCGCCCAGCAGAACCGCGATGGTCAGTGCGGTGCCGTGGCGGCGGATCCACCCGACGGACAGGGCGTGCGACTGCTCGTCCTGGGCGGCGGAACCCGGCTGGTCGGTGATGAGGAGGGCGACCGCGATGACCGCGGTGACCACGCCGATGATCGCCCAGGTCAGTCGCCATTCGGGTAGGAAGGCGAGTGCCAGCGCCCCGGCGCCGACGAGTCCGGGTCCGGTGCCGGAGTTGACCATCGACTGCGCCCGGTCCACGCGATTCGCGGCGATGTTGCGCCGGACGACGCTCACCATAGCGGGCGACGCCAGGCCTGCTCCCGCAGAACTGATCACGGCGAAGAGTCCGAAGGTGAGCAGGTCCCCGGCGGCGGCCATGCCCCAGACCCCACCCGCCGCGGTGGCTGTGGCGACGACGATCAAGACCCGAGGATTTCGGCGTCCGTAGCGGAACCCGCACAACGCCGCGAGGCAGTAGACCAGCGACGACCCCGAGGAGATATACCCCGCACGGGCCGAATCGAGAGCCAGGTCCGCCTGGATGTCGGGTAGGAACAGCCCGTATGCGAGTCGCACCAGTCCGTAGGTCGCCGCGATGAAAGCTGTGCCGGCCACGATGACCGATGGCTCACGACCGAGACCAAACGAAAACGTGCGTTTCATATTTTCGAGTCTAGGCTGATTGCCATGCCGATGCGCAAGAGCTCCGAGGAGAAACTGCTCGACGCAGTTGATGACCTGGTGTTCTCGCGCGGAATCGAATCGACGCCCGTCGACGCCATCCTCGCGCGGGCGGGCGTGTCGGCGGCGACCCTGTACCGCGGCTACCGCAGCAAAGAGGCGCTGGTCGCAGCCTCCCTCGCACGACGACACGAGCGCTGGCGCGAGACGTGGGGGAGTCTCATCGCGGCTGCGCCCGACGCCGAGGGCCGGTTGCTGGCCATCTTCGACGCCATCGACGAGTTCGCCGCCCGACCCGACGGCGCGCGGTGGTGCGCGTTCCTGGGAACCGCTGCCGAGATGTCCGACCCGCCGCCCGAGATCGCCGACGCGGTCACGCGCGACACCGACCACATGCGACAGACCCTCCGCGAGCTCGCCGCGCAACTGCCGTGCGCGAATCCCGACCACCTGGCCGAGCAGATCCTCGTCGTGGTCACCGGCGAACTCGCGATGAGACTGCGTGACCGGCCCTTACGGAAGTCGACGGTGGGTCGGGAGATCGCGACGACACTCATCGCGACAGCGCAACCGTCCGCTGCAGCGCGACCCTGTACTACGGATTGAGTACTGATCGCGTACCGCGGTCCGAGTACGACCCGATCCGCTCAGTCGAAGTACGACGCCTACTCGCTGTAGGGCACTTGACCGTTGGGGCTGGGTAGGCCGACCGATAGAGCGCCAGCAGGGTGTCGATCGCCCCGTTGTTGCGCAGCCATGTACCGACGTAGCCGCCGGGAGCGATCAGCGAATTGACCTGTCGCGTGGGCGCGCTCGCGTTCGCGGGGCTCTGCAGCATGCCCTGTTTGTTCACGTACAGGCCGTAGCTTCCGACAACGGAGTTGCCGAACATCGGGCGACCGGTGGTGTTGGTCAAGATGATCAGGCAGGCGTCGATGATCCTCGCGGCGTCACGGCTGCCGCCGATCCCGCCACCGCTCAAGAATGCTCGGTATTGCTGTTCGGACAGTGCATCTTTCGGGGACAGGCCGATCGCTGCGGCCGGACAAACCGTCAGTGAGCACACTGAAGCGCCGGGGCCGGAGCGGTGTCAAGGGTCCGCTGAAAGCCGTATGACGTCGTACCCGGAAACCGGGCACAACGTCATACGGATTCAGAGCGGGTGGCGGCTCAGATCAGGCCGAGAGCCAGCATGGCATCGGCGACCTGGGTGAAGCCCGCGATGTTCGCACCCATCACGTAGTTGCCGGGAGCGCCGTACTCCTCGGCGGTGTGCAGGCAGTGATCGTGGATGGAGGTCATGATCTCGGAGAGACGATCCTCGGTGTAGCCGAACGTCCACGAGTCGCGAGATGCGTTCTGCTGCATCTCGAGTGCGCTGGTGGCCACACCGCCGGCGTTCGCCGCCTTACCGGGCGCGAAGCGGACTCCGGCTTCGCCGAAGATGCGCACGGCCTCCGGGGTGCATGGCATGTTGGCGCCCTCCGCGACTATGCGGACCCCGTTCTTGACCAGCTGGGTGGCGTCGGCACCGTTGAGTTCGTTCTGCGTCGCGCACGGGATGGCGATGTCGGTGGGCACGTTCCACAGGGAGCCGGTGGTGACGAGTCGCGCTGAGGGGCGGGCGTCCGCATAGTCGCCGATGCGACCCCGCTGGACGTTCTTGATCTCCTTGAGGAGCTCCAGGTCGATGCCGGCCTCGTCGACGATGTAGCCGCTCGAATCCGAGCAGGCGACGACACGGCCGCCCAGCTGCTCGATCTTCTCGATGGCGTAGATGGCGACGTTGCCCGACCCCGACACGACGACCGTCTTGCCGTCGAGTTTGTCGTCCACTGCTGCGAGCATGTCGCGGACGAAGAACACCGCGCCATAGCCGGTGGCCTCGGTGCGCACCTGTGACCCGCCCCAGGCGAGTCCCTTCCCGGTCAGGACGCCGGACTCGTACCGGTTGGTGATGCGCTTGTACTGGCCGAACAGGTAGCCGATCTCCCGACCGCCGACGCCGATGTCGCCGGCGGGGACGTCGGTGTACTCACCGATGTGGCGGTAGAGCTCGGTCATGAAGGACTGGCAGAACCGCATGATCTCGTGGTCCGAGCGGCCCTTGGGATCGAAGTCGGAACCGCCCTTGCCGCCACCGATGGGCAGGCCGGTCAGTGCGTTCTTGAAGATCTGCTCGAAGCCGAGGAACTTCACCACACCGAGGTAGACGCTCGGGTGGAAGCGCAGCCCGCCCTTGTACGGTCCGAGCGCCGAGTTGAACTCGACGCGGAAGCCGCGGTTGACCTGTACCTGGTTGCGGTCGTCGATCCACGGCACGCGGAAGATGATCTGCCGCTCGGGTTCGGTCAGACGCTTGATGATTCCGGCATCGGCATAGTGCGGGTGCTTGGCCAGGACGGGGCCGAGGCTGTCGAAGACCTCACGAACGGCCTGGTGGAATTCGGCTTCTCCGGGGTTGCGCGCAACCACCTGTTCGTACAGATCGCTGATCTTCTCGTCGAGCACGGCCACGGTGGCCACCACTTCCTTTTCGATACCTCTGGGAAAGGCGGTGGACCCCCAAATCGGTCACCGCCATCCTGCAGCCTATCGATCGACAGGAAGTATCTATAAATCCGGTCGGCGTTGAGCCCAGTCGATGATTGCCGGAAATGCCCCGGATGACCGGTCCGCTGCACTCGTCACGAGATAGAAAGCGGAGGTCAGGGGGTTGCCGTTGATGGCCGACTCGTAGTCGGCGGCGCGCGCGACGTGTCGGGCCCGTTCGCGGGCGACGCCGGTCTCGTGCGACGTGGAGGCCTCCGCGATCACCAGGAGCGCGAGCTTCCGGCTGTTCGACGCGGCGTCCAGGACCGCGTCGATCAGTGCGTCCTCGTGCTGCTTCTCGAGCCGGCGCCCTCGCCGGTCCCACCACGCGCGCCGGGGCCGGGATGCGGGATCGAGCAGCGCGACGCACGATCTGAGACCCACCGGGATGCGCCGGATCGATTCCGCGTCGCCGGCGTCGTCCCGGGACCCCGTGCCCGAGGACCGGACGTCCAAGACGTCCGTGCTCAGCCCTCGTTCACGGAGGACCCGGCGCAACCGGGTCATCAGCGCACCCGGTCGTCCGATCACCAGGACGTCGGCCGCGGGTGCGGAGTTCCGCGTCGGGAGTGGAGGCGGCCGGAGTCCGGTCTCCGGGACTTCGGCCGATCCTGCGACGACCCTCATCGGGACGCCGCCCGTCGGCCGTGACCGCGAGCCCACCGCGACGCTGCGTCAGAGAAGCTCGATCCGGTGCTCTTTCACCGCGACCGTGCACTCCTTTCCGTTGGGGAGGCGGTAGGTGCGAACGTCGCCGACGTCGGCACCCATGACCGCCTGACCGAGTGGTGAGTCGGGCGAGCAGACGTCGACGCGCACCAGGGCGTACTGCTCCGGAGGTCCCACCAGGAAGGTGGTGACGTCGGTCGGATCGTGATCGAAGGCGACGGTGACGATCGAGCCGACCTGCACGGTCCCGTCGGCAGACGGCTCGACCTCTGCGGTGGACAGCGCTGCGTACAGCTGTGCGATCCGCCGGTCGAGCGAGTCGAGTCGGGCCAGTGCGCGGTGGTAGGCGTCGTTGTTGTCCAGATCTCCGGCGGTACGGTGCTCGAGCACCTCCGCGCTGACGGAGGCTCGTTCGCGGCACCTCGCGGCCAGCTCGTTCTCGAGAAGCTCTCGGGTCAGGGGAGAGTTCGGGACAGGTGTGGCGGTGGTCATCGCTGACTCCTCTGCTTCGGTGACGAAATGTCCACGACGTGACGGTCAGGACGTCGTGATCAAGGGTTTCGCGCGTAGATCGAGCATCGGATGTCGTGCGGCGATCTCCTCTCGCGAGGCACGGTCCACATCGGTGCTCAGTGTGAGAATCCAGGGCACGGACTCGGCGGCCCCGCTCGTCGACGAACCGGCCGGCAACTCGGAGGCCCACGGGTCGAGCTCGAGATCGGCGAGGATGTCCCGCGACAGACTCTCGAGCTTCGACGCGGTGAGCCGACCCGAGGAGTCCGCGAACGCGAAGCAGACGTCCTTGCCCACCGGTACCCCGAAGTCGTCGACGTCATTTTCCCGATGCCACTGCCGACGCAGGAGCAGTGAGTCGGAATCTTCCACCACGAGTGAGTGCTTCACAGGATTCGGAAAAGCATTCAATGCCCGTGACGACGCCTGGTCGATGAATTCTCTGAGCCGCCCCGTCGATCCGCATACTCGTATACGGCATTCCATGACAACCGCTTTCACGGCCACTCTTCCTTTCGCTGAAAAACCGGCCTTCCGGGCCGGTCCCACGGACTCTAGCCGAAAAAAATGCAAAAGCCAGCTCGCTCGGGTTCGTCGTCGGAGTGGTGACTGAAATCCGCTGTTCTGCAGTAGATTCAGCAAAGTGTCGACCGCGCGCCGAGGGGTGGTCGGCGGCGACTGGACTTTTTTTCTTTCTGGGCTATGGTCACGGAGGTGAGTGGGTCCGAGACCCACTTTCATCAATCATGTCAGCGAGGAATCATGGCAGAGAAAAATTCAAGTTCGAAAAAGCGTCGCCAAGAATTGAAGTTGCGGCGGGAGAAAAAGCGCGCGAATGAAGACAATTCGATCATTCGGAAACGAAAGAATGTTGGATGACGTGGCACAGCACACGCGCCTCGTAGAGGTTCTCACCTATCTCCACGACCGCTTCTCGACCCTGGCGACGGTCGAGCGGCCGCAGTCCGAACTCCTTCGGGGGTTCCGGGCGGGCATGACGTTCGCCCGCATCTGCGTCCTCGACGAGATCACCACCGAGTCGCTCCGTCCCGATGCGTTCGTCGGCGCAGCTGTGCTCTCAGGGGGTCTGCGCCGGGACTTCGACGTCGTCCAGGGGCTGGTGGACCGGCTCGAGCGCGAGGGCCGGTGGGCTGCCGACGCCGACGACAGTGAGTTCCGGGTCGGTTATCACGCCGCGCTCGGCATCGCCCGCCACCACCTGGATGTGGCTCGTCGAACGCTCGACATCGGGGAGGCGCCGGCCGGCGTGCACCGCCCGGTCCGTAGCCAGTCCCGGCGAGCCGCAGCCGTCGCCGCAGGTCGGTGACCTACGCGTGGGACGGGCGCGCTGTGCCCGTCCCACGCGCGGGGACGAGGCGGCGTCAGCGCCGGACGCCGAGTCCCTTGGCAATGGTCGGCCACGCACGATGGAGATCCTGGTTCCAGTAGCCCCACGAGTGCAGCCCGGACCTGAAATCGTAGGTGACCTTCACACCGGCCGCGTCGGCTCGGCGCTTGAAGCTCCGCGTGCACTGGAGAACGACGCCCTCGAGAACGCCGCCCACCGGGGACGCGAGGCCTGCGATACCGAGCGACGGGTCGGGCAGTCCGTTGCCGACGGAGACATACATCGGCTTGCCGTCCAGTACCTCGATGTGTGCGGCCGGGTTGTGGTCATCCCAACTCGAGTGGCCCAACGGACCCCACATATTGTCGGGATTGCCGCCGCGGGTGGACACCGACGCGGCCGTGGCCTGACGGTACTCGGGTGAACCCTGGTCGAGACATCCACTGAACGCTACGACGCCGCGGTAGAGGTCGGGGTGGCGAACCGCGATCGACATCGCGCCCAGCGCTCCCATCGACAACCCGCCGATGACGTTGCGGCCGTTGCCATTGAAGCGTTTGTCGATCAGTGGGGGTAGTTCCTTCGTCAGGAATGTCTCCCACCTGTTCCGTCCCAGAACAGGATCGGTCTTCTGCCAGTCCGTGTAGTACGCGGCCATGCCGCCGATGGGCATCACGACGTTGACCGGTTTGTCAGCCATGAACTTCACGATGTCGGTCTGGAATGTCCAGCCGCTCTGCGTGTAGTTGGTGTAGATGCCTCCGTCGATCCCGTCCAGGAGGTACAGGGTCGGGCGACGCTTCTCGCGATCCGAGGGTAGGAGGACGCTGACCCGGACGGGTCGCTGCATCGCGGGAGAGTAGACCGTCACCGTTGCCCGCGTCGGGGTTGTCGGCGAAATCGACAGGACGCGTGCGACCTCATGAGCATTCGTATCGTGCGGCGCAGCTGCGACAGGCTCCGCGACGCCGAGGCTTCCGGTCATGGCGATGACGCCGGCGCACGCGAGCGCCACGGCTCTCGGCCATTTCGACACTGCTCCCCCCTTTGGGATCTTCCGACGGGTGCCCCCCGCTCCGCGCCGGCGATGACTTGCTCAATGATGGCGTAGTCGCGGCCGAACCGCCGAGGTATCGGACCGGTCTCGGCGCGTCGCTGCAGGGTGGTTCGCAGATTTTCGACCGAACGGACGAGTCAGTCTGGCGGGAGTGGGCTCCTGGCTCGTGTTTGCGCAGAGGTCGCGCGGGTACCCGACCGAGAGGCTGGCCGTGCCCCATCGAGTGGGTTCATCAACGCAGCCGATCAGAACCACCGACATCGGAAGGACGGCTCTCTGTGAGCACCTATGTCACCGCGAATCCCACCACAGGAGGGACCGAGCAGGAGTTTCCCGGACTCGCCGACAACGAGATCGACGGGCTCGCGGCGCGGTCCCTCGAGGCGTTCGACAGCTGGCGGCGCACCGAGGTGGCGGAGCGTGCCGACATCCTGTCCCGGACTGCGGACCTCTACGAGAAGCGTGCGGAGGAACTGGCTTCGGCGATCACGACCGAGATGGGCAAGCCGGCGAAGGAGGCGGCCGGCGAGGTCCAACTCGCCGCCGACATCTACCGGTGGTATGCCGAGCACGGTCCGGATCTGCTGGTCAGCGAGGAACTCGATCCACAGGGTGCGCAGTCCTCGATCGTGCAGACGGCGCCGATCGGACCGCTCGTCGGGGTCATGCCGTGGAACTACCCCTACTACCAGGTGGCACGGTTCGCCGCGCCGAACCTGCTGGCCGGTAACACGATCATCCTCAAGCACGCGTCCATCTGCGCGGCATCATCGGCGCTGATGGCCGAGATCGTGCACGACGCCGGGGTGCCGCCGGATGTCTACGCGAATGTGTACGCCAGCAGCGAGCAGGTCGCCCAGCTGCTGGCGAATCCGGCCATCCGTGGGGTCTCGTTGACCGGCAGCGAGGGCGCCGGCGCGGCTGTGGCCAAGGTCGCCGCCGAGAACCTCAAGAAGTCGGTCCTGGAGCTGGGCGGTTCGGACCCGTTCATCCTCCTCGACTCCGCAGACCTGGACCGCACCACCACGATCGCCGCTCGGGCGCGGCTGTCCAACGCCGGGCAGGCCTGCAACTCGCCCAAGCGCTTCATCGTCACCGACGAGCTCTACGACGATTTCGTGCGCGGGCTGGTCGAGAAGTTCGAGGCCACGGAGGTGGGGGACCCGGCTGATTCGTCGACCCGGATGGGGCCGCTGTCATCGATCTCCGCGCGAGACACCGTCGCCGAACAGGTCAAGACCGCTGTCGACCAAGGAGCAACGCTGCGGACCGGGGGCTCTCCGATCGACCGCGACGGTGCCTTCTTCCAGCCGACCGTGCTGACCGACATCACCCCGGACATGGACGCCTACTCCGAGGAGATCTTCGGGCCGGTGGCCATGGTCTACAAGGTGTCCTCGGCGGATGAGGCCGTCGATCTGGCGAATGACGTGCAGTTCGGTCTCAGCGGTTCGGTGTGGAGCAACGACATCTCGAAGGCCGAGCAGGTCGCCGACCGACTCGAGGTGGGGATGGCCTACGTCAACGAACACGGCACCACGCTGCCGGGTCTGCCGTTCGGCGGGGTCAAGCGTTCCGGCTACGGCCGTGAACTGGGACGTTGGGGTCTGGGCGAATTCGTCAACACCAAGCTGCGTCGGACGGCTGCCGGGTAATACGGCGACGGGGGCCGGATTCAGCTCGACCGGCGGGTGACCCTCACCTCGACATCCTCGGGGCCGAGGGTCTCCTGCTCGCCGGTCACCACGCCGACCCGGATCGGGTTCCGGGACGTGTCGGTGACGGTGAGCGGCGGGCCATCGGGCTGGAGATGCTCGTTGCCCCACTGCATCAGCGACATCACGACCGGAAACAGATCGCGCCCCATGTCGGTGAGCAGGTATTCGTAACGGACCCGCTGGCCGGGCTCCTGATACGGGACCTTGGTGAAGATGCCGGCCTCGGTCAGCTCTTTCAGCCGGGCGGACGCGACCGCGTCGGTGATCCCCACGCGACGGGCGAACTGGTCGAACCGGGTCGCGCCGTAGAAGGCCTCGCGCAGGATGAGAATCGCCGACCGCGTGCCGACGAGTTCGACCGCTTTGGCGATCGAACAGTGCGTCGCCTCCCACCGGTCACGTTCCGCGAGCGGGCCCACCAGCTTCATCATCCGTCCATTCTAGCCTGACTTGACAAGACTATAGTCAGGGCGTAGACCTCTGACTATGGCAGGCAAAAGTCAGCCACGTTCGGACCGTCCGCGGACGGTCCAACCCACAGATGGAGGGGCAGTCATGGCAACGGCAGTCATCGTGGACGCGGTGCGCACACCGATCGGCAAGGGGAAGCCGTCGGGCGGCTTGCACGACGTTCACCCCGTCGACCTTCTCGCGCACAGTTTCCGGGCCATCGTCGACCGCACGGGGATCGATCCGGCCGAGATCGACGACGTGATCACCGGAGTCGTCAGCCAGGTCGGCGAGCAGAGCCTCAACCTCGCACGTCGTGCCCTGCTGGCTGCGGGCTACCCGGAGTCGGTGCCCGGCGTGTCGGTCGACCGTCAGTGTGGCAGCGGACAGCAGGCGATCGCGTTCGCCGCCCAGGGCGTCATCGCGGGGACCTACGACGCGGTCGTGGCCGCAGGAGTCGAATCGATGTCACGAGTACCCATGGGCTCGGCCGCGGTCGGCGCCTCGGACCTCAACGGCATCGCGTTCGACACGCGTTATCCCGACGGGCTGGTCGGGCAGGGCATCTCCGCCGAACTCATCGCCGCACGATGGAACATCTCTCGTGCCGAGATCGACGAATTCTCCCTGCGTTCTCACGAACTGGCGGCCCGGGCGACAAAGAACGGACTGTTCGACAACGAGCTCGCGCCCATCTCCGGTCTGACCGCCGACGAGGGAATCCGGCTGGGCAGCACCCTCGACGGACTGGCCGGCCTGCGGCCCGCCTACTACGACGAAGTGATCGCCCGGCGATTCCCGGAGATCGACTGGCGGATCACCGCGGCCAGTGCAAGCCAGATCAGCGACGGTTCGGCGGCCGTTCTCGTCATGAGTGAGGAGAAGGCCGCCGAACTCGGATTGCGTCCGCGCGCACGGATCCACACCATCGCGGTCGCCGGGGACGATCCGCTGCTGATGCTCACCGCGATCATCCCGGCAACCCGTAAGGTGCTCGCGCGCAGCGGGGTCGATCTCGCTGACATCGACCTGTTCGAGGTCAACGAGGCCTTCGCCCCGGTCGTCCTGGCCTGGTCCCGCGACCTCGGCGTCGACCTCGCCAAGGTGAACGTCAACGGCGGAGCCATCGCGCTCGGTCATCCGCTGGGTGCCAGTGGTGCACGCTTGACGACCACGGGACTGAACGCGCTGGAACAGCGTGGTGGACGTTATCTGCTGCAGACCATGTGTGAGGCAGGCGGTCTCGCCAACGCGACGATCTATGAACGCCTCGACTGATCCGTGGTGACGCCGCCCGCTGTCAACCGTCGGTGTGGCGTGCGCGCGCGACGGCCGCCGCCACACCGTGGTGCCACGGGACACCGTGCCCGGGTAGGACGGACTTCGCGCCGGTGGCGGCCAGCGCGTCGAGCGAGGCGCGGTTTCGCTCGAGGTCGGCGGTCGCCGAGCCGGCGATCATGCGGGGGCCCTGCGCGGCGGTGTAGGGGTCGAGGGTGACCAGTGCGTCACCGGCGATGACCGCGTCGCGGTCGGGGTAGTGCAGCGACACATGGCCGAAGGTGTGGCCCGGGGTCGGCACCACCTCGGCCGCTCCCGGGAGCACGGCGTCGTCGTCGAAGACGGACACATGCGCGGCGTCGATTCCCCGAACGGTGAATGCTCCGGCAAATGCCATGCGGCTCAGCAACTTCCACGATGGCGGGTTGCGCAGTGGGACCCCGAACCGGGTGGCGTTCTGATGCGCGTACCGGTAGGGATGGGCGGCGAGCCACGCATCGTCTCGGTGGACGTACACGGGGATGTGCAACTGCTTGGCCAGGCGTCGCGCGGTGCCCACATGATCGAAGTGTCCGTGGGTGATGATCAATGCCGACACCGCGTCGACGTCATGGCCCAGGTGGTGGACCGCCTCGACGAGCGGCCCGTAGGAGCGGGGCAGTCCGGCGTCGACGATCACGAGCCGGTCGTCGTCCTCGACGAGGTACTGGTTGGTGTACGCATGCTCGAGGCGATGGATTCCGGGTGCGACGTCGCGTTGGAAGACCATGACCCAGCGTAACCCCGCAGCCGGACGCTCGAACCCGCCTTCACCAGGGGAGTATGCCGTTCTCGTCCTGCAGCGTCCCGGTGGGTCCGTCGGGGCCGATCGTCGCCGGCCGAACGACGGTGCGTGCACTGTCCGCCACGGGACGCCCGCCGGTCATCCCGGCCCAGAACGATCCCATACTGCTCGACACGGTGTGCCGCCACCGATGGTCGTGGTCTCAGTCATGGGCGTCTGGTCTCCGCTCTTCGGCGACGCGATGCGATGTCGACGGAGTGCGCGGTCGGCGACTGCGCACCGATGTCGAGTGAACGGACCGGTATGACGTGGATCACGCAATCCGTGCGCGCGCCGAGGCCCACTGCGGTGTCAAGGGTTCGATCTCCGGTGATCGAAACGCCGAGATCCAGCGATCTGAATGCTGTGGAGTGTGTCTTTGCCGCATACGATCTGGGCTGCTCTGCAGTCGCAGGACAAGACAACTCAGAAGGATTGCCGAACCGATGACGACCCACCCTCTCCTCGTCGACGCCGCATGGCTCACCGAGCACCTCAACGATGAGAACGTGCGGGTTCTCGACGCGACGGCCGAGCGCGGACACCCCGATGGCTCCGGCCGTCCCGTGCCCTCTCTCGGCCCGGCTTTGTACGCGCGAGCGCATATCCCCGGTGCGGTGCACGCCGATCTGGATCGGGACCTCGCAGACCCGGATGCGGCGGTGCCGTTCATGGCCCTCGACAGCGAGACCTTCGCCGAACGCCTCGGCGCATTGGGCGTCGGTCCGGATTCCCACGTCGTGATCTATGACCAGGGAGGCAACATCTGGTCGTCACGTCTCTGGTGGAATCTTCATCTCGAAGGATTCGACAGCGTCTCCATCCTCGACGGAGGGTTGCCCGCCTGGCAGCTCGCTGGGCAACCCACCCGACCAGGGGTCGAGTCCTATCCCGTGGCCACTTTCAAGGCGTCGCGACGACACGAGCTGTACGCCGACAAGGAGACAGTGCTCCGAGCCATCGACGACGACGGTGTTCTCCTGGTCAATTCGCTCGATCCCGCGACCTTCCGCGGAGAGACCGACACCTACGGTCGGCCCGGTCGCATCCCCGGAAGTGTCAACCTTCCGTATCCCGATCTCATCGACGCGACAGGACTGCTCCGGCCGCTCGACGAGGTGCGCGCCGACTACGAGAAGATCGGCGCACTGGATTCCGGCAAGAAGGTCATCACCTACTGCGGCGGGGGCCTCGCCGCGAGTTTGCTCGCCTTCGAGCTCGCCATCCTGGGCCGCGACGACGTCGCGGTCTACGACGCGTCGATGTACGAATGGGGTGCAGACGAGTCGTTGCCGCTCGAAGTCGACTAGATAGCCGAGAGCCTCCACGGCCCGACGGCCGGCGTCAGGTGGACGGCGCGCGAGTTGCCCTGGCGGAGAACGGCGGCGGGTTCCACGCCGATGAGGAAGCGGCGTGTGCCATCGCCATCCGGCGGAAGCCGACCTCGGCGCGGTCGCGACGGACCGAACGAATCCCGAACAGTTGACCAATGGCCCTGTGACCGGTTGCTCCGCAGAGCGATCCTGTGAGAATGCAGGACTATGAGGTACATGAGGAGTCCCGGATAGCCCAGGTGACAGCAGTCGTCAGGTCCACGCTCGCAGTCGAGGAGATCGGGCCGTGGCTGAAGAAGAGCTACGGGGACATCGATCGCGTGCTGTCGGAACGTCAGGCAGGTCCCACCGGGCCGCCCTTCGCTCGCTATCGCATGCTCGGGGGTGGCCGATTCGAGATCGAGGCAGGGTTTCCCACGACGTCGCCGATCGATCCGGTCGGCGACGTCGGGCCCTCTGAGCTACCGGGCGGGCAGGTCGCCGTCACCGTCCACGTCGGGCCCTACGACGCGATGGAGCCGGCGTACAAGGCGCTCGAGACGTGGGTGAACGAACACGGCGGCAAGGTCGGCGATCCCTGGGAGGTCTACTTCAGCGATCCCTCCACCGACCCGGCGGGTTGGCGAACCGAGATCGTCCAGCCCTTTCGACCCGCCGAACCGGAGTTGCCGGCCGGCGACGGTCGGTGAGGCCGGAGGTCGGTTGCGCGCCGCGGCGACGACTTCGGGTGGTTTCGTGCCCTCGAGCGAGCGCCGAATCCGCGGTGGTCCGGACGCCAGGTGAGCAGAAGTGCCAGGGCCAACAGGATCTCGGCGATGTCACCCCAGTAGTACATGAGGGATCCACCGGCCCGAAGTTCGTCGGGCGGTGCATCGACCGCGACGAACAATCCGGCGTACAGCAGCTGGGCGATGACGGCGTGGCCGAGGATGGCGAGGCCGAGGACCACCAGACGCATGCGGACCGACGGACGGTCAGGTCCGGGGTCCGGACCGGCGATCATCCACGCGAACAGATAGCCGGCCACGAAGAAGTGGGCGTGAACGACCATGTGGAGGGCTCCGTGGCGTTCGGTGAGCGTGAACAGCGGGGTGAAGTAGAGTGCCGCGAGGCCGCCCACCGTCGCGATGAAGAGTACCGCGGGATGAGTGGCGATCCGCGCGGGTCGCGAACGCAACAGATGCACAAGTGGTTTGGCCACCGAGGCCGGAGTGGTCCGCAGTGCCAGAGTCATCGGTGCGCCGAGAACGAGGGCCAGCGGTGCAAACATGCCCAGCAGCAGGTGGCCGAGCATGTGATCCTGGAACGAGTCGGATGTGCTCGGACGCAGTGCCATACCCAGGATGACCAGTCCGACGATGAAACTCGCGGTGCGCCAGTGGTTCCATCCGCGCGGCTGTCGATGACATCGCTGGGCGGCGATGAGGTAGACGATCGCCGGCAGAGCTAGTGCACCGATCGCCGGCAGGACACCGGCGGAGATGACACCGGAACCCGCTTCATGAGCAGTGTTCACGACGTCGGGTTGCGCTGCTCTGTCCGCGGGGGCGCCGTGAGTGGTGTTGCGGTCCGCTGTAGGGCCCATCCGATGGCTACGAGGACTGCACCGAAGATCAGAAAGCCGATGTCCCAGAGGGTTTGGTGGTCACCGCTCCGGACATGGTGGATTGCCAGGATGTGGTGATCGATGATTCCTTCGACGAGGTTGAACAGTCCCCATCCGACCAGGACCCAGCCCCACAGTGATCGTGAAGTCCACAACCGCTGTCGTGCACGGGTGACACGCGAATACAGCAGGGCCAAGCCGATCAGCACGGCCAGCCAGGTGAAAGTGTGGAACAGTCCGTCCCAGAGCGTGTTGATCTCCAGTCCGTGGACCGTATCGGCAGGGTAGTAGGCGACGCCGACGCGGTCGTCGTCGGTGCTCGTCAGCATGTGATGCCACTGCAATATCTGGTGGAGCAGGATGCCGTCGACGAATCCACCGAGACCGATGCCGAGGACGACTCCCGGCAGAGCGAGCGAGGTACTCGTGTCGTGGTGTGTGTTCACCGGTGAGTTGCTACGCACCCGACGGGCGTACCCGGGACGTCGGAGAGTCCAAACATCAGCCGTGTAGACACTACGCGCCCCGGGAGAGGATCTCGGCGCCTCGGTGCGCGAGCATCATCGTCGGCGCGTTCGTGTGCCCCGACGGCAGAGTCGGCATCACGGAAGTGTCGACGACGCGCAGACTGGAAGCGGGAGAGCTCGACGAGGTGACGCGCTGGGCGGAAGTGATCATCGATCTTGCTGCCGGTGATCCGGCCAAAGGCGTAGGTTTCGGACTCGGATCGCCGTTGGCGACCGCGACTGCCTTCCGAGGTCTGGTCGGGTGGGTCAAGGGCCGTTCAGGTTGGCGACAAGACCTCGATGTTGCCATCGAGTTGGCGCGTGACAACAATCCCCAGCATTTCGCCCTCGTTTTCGTCTGGACCGTTGCAGCGGCGATACAGTTCGTAGTTCTTCGCGCCGATGATCGTGCCCTCCACATCGGTGAAGAGGTGCTGCGGACATCGGAGCGGGTTGCCGATGACAACGCCTTGATGTTCGCGGAGTATGCGGTGGGGATCGTCCTCTTGTGGCTACGCGATGCCGGCTTCCGGGATTCTGGCGGAGGTTCTGGTGGACCGCGGGGACGAAGTCGACCTCGTCGAGGCTAAGAGGTCGCTCGACCGATTACTGGGCGTTCCGAACACCGGCGACTGGATGACAGCGCGGGCAACAGCGGCACACGTGCGCGCCCTGTTGGCCCGAGCGCGCGCTGACCCCTCCTATCCGGACCTCGTTGAGCAGTATCGTTCCCTGTCAGAGCGCTTCGGATTCGAAGGCCACATCGATTCGGCTGCAACGATGTAGCGCGGACACCGGCAGGAATCGACTACACCGTGGATCGGTCACGAGCGTCTGGTCACTCGTCTCGCAACTTCTCGAGTTCTGCTCTGGCCACGGCGGTCAGTCGCTCGATGATCTGCTGGTAGGCGGGGGACTGGCGATGCACCAGCGAGGTGTGTGTTTCGCCGTCGACCAGGTGCAGTTCCGCGGTGCCGCCCGCCGCTCGGACGGCGGCGGTGTAGTGCCGCGAGTTGTCCGGATTCACGTCGTCGTCGGCGAGACCGTGGAAGAGGATCACCGGCAGTTGTGGGTCGAGGTTCTGGATCGGGTCCACCGAGGCATAGCGACCAGGCACCTGTTCCGGTGTGCCGCCGAGGATCTGCTTGATGACCCGGCCGTTGCCGTGGTTCACGGCATAGCGCATGTCCAAGGGACCTGAGATGGACACCACCCGGGACGGGACAAACGCTGGGCGAGAGCCCACTTCGTCATCCTCGAGCCGGTGTCGGGTGCCGACCCAGACCGCCAATTGTGCACCGGCACTGTGGCCTATCACCAGCTCGTCGTCGATGCTGAGCTGCGGATGGGTCTCGGCCATCGTGGGCACGTGGTCGAGTGCTCGGGCCACGTCGTGGAAGGTCGTCGGCCAGCCGCCACCGGTGCCGACCCGGCGATACTCGACGTTGTAGACGGCCAGTCCGCGGCCGGCGAGGTCGCGGGCCATCTCGTCGAACTGCTCTGCGCCGGCGCGACTCTCCCAACCGCCGCCGTGAACGATGGTGACCAGCGGGACGGATCCGTCCTCGTGGTCCCCGGCAGGTAGGTACAGGTTTGCCCAGTTCTCGGCAGGGTCGGCGTCGGCGGGACCGAGGTACTCGATTCGCTCGATGTCGATTCCATCTGAGCTCTGGGGGACAGGTGGTGCTGCCGTGGGCGCGTGAGTTGTCGCGCTCACCGACGACGACTGTGGAGCCGGCTCATCGGACCCGGCGGAGCATCCGGCGGTCCCGATGACGACGAGAGCCACAGTGGCTGTTGAGATCAGATGACATACGCGCACGCCGAATTCAAACACGCCGGCGGTGATTTCGGGGTGGGGAATTGTGACCGGAGACGACGGACGCGTCTCTTTCCACTTTCAGAATAACGCCAGGAACGGGGCTTGCGGCAAGGCCCCGGCGAGCGTGCACAATTGCTCGGCAACTGTCACGGACGGAAGGATTCGCATTGGCGGAGATGGCAGATACACCCGAACGATTCACGGTGCACGAATCGGGCGTCTGGTTTCACGGCACCAAGGCCGACCTGAAGGTCGGGGACCACCTGGTGCCAGGTCACCGGTCGAACTACCGACCTGAACACACAGCGAACTACGTCTACATGACGAAAGTGCTCGACGGAGCGGTGCTTGCCGCCGAGATGGCGCAGGGGGACGGTCCGTGCCGGGTCTACGTCGTCGAGCCCGAAGGCCCGGTGGAAGATGACCCGAACGTCACCGACAAGAAGTTCCCGGGCAACCCGACGCACTCGTTTCGCAGCGACCGGCCCGTCCGGGTCGTCGGGGAGATGACCGACTGGACACCCCATTCGCCCGAGTTCCTGCAACGATTTCGCGAGGGGTTGGAGGTGCTGCGCCGGGAAGGTCGTGACGTTGTCTACGACTAGTCCACGGCGGCCGGTCCGGCTGATCAGACGCCGGCGTCCTGCGGGTCCGGGTCGGTGCGACGGTCGGTGTCGGAGAACACGTCCTGTCCGGGCTCGCTGTCGAGGACCTCTCGCCGGAACACCAGCAGGAAACCGAAATAGAGTCCACCGACGAGGATCAACCCGCCGACGATGATCATGGGGACGGTCGCGTCGATGGGGGAGAGCAGGATGACGACGGCGCAGACCGACCACACCAGCGCGGCGACGGCCACCGGCAACTCGAACCGGCCGAGGTCGAAGGCGCCGCGCTTACGGTCCAGGCGTTTACGGACGGCCAGATACAGAATGACGACGAGTCCGTAGGTGATCGCGGGGAAAAGAGTGCCCGCGGTGATGAGTTCGATCAGCGCGTCGCCCGGCAGCACGATCATCACGACGATCCCGATCACCAGCGGGAGCACGGTGGCCGCGATCGGGGTCTGGGATCGCTTGTTGACCCGTCGCATGAGCTGATGCGCCGGGAACCGCCCGTCGCGCGCCATCGCGAACACCATGCGCGCGCATGACGTCATCGACACCAGTCCGCCGTCGAAGAAGGCGATCGCGATCACCACCAACAGGATTCGCTCCATCGGTGCCCCGAACTGGTCTCGCATGATGGTCGCCACCGGCGACTCCGAGGCGGTCACCTTGTCGATGTCGTCGATCGCCACTGTCAGCCCGATGAGGAACAGCATCCCCAGGATGCCGGCCGCTGCGACCGAACCGACGATGGCCCGGGGCACGGTCCGGTGCGGATCCTTGGCTTCCTCGGCCATGTTGGCTGCCGAGTCGAAACCCACCAGAGTTGCCAGTCCGACGATCATCACCGCCATCAATCCGCCGCCGAAGGCGAAGTAATCAGCTGAATCCGATGCGACGCCGCGCGATCCGAGATTGCCGGCCGAACCGTCCCCGGTCACCGCGACCGCCACCAACAGGGCGATCACGAGTACCACCACGATCGTGACCTCGACGCCCACTGCCAGCGAGTTGATCAGCCCGACGAGTCGAGTCGATGCGATCGCCAGCGTCGCCTGAACCAGCAGGATCACGACGGTGAGGACGCGGGCGGTGTGCTCGTCGGGAGAGATGTTGAACAGCGGCATCAAGCACTGGCTGGCCATCGCGAAGTCGATCGCCATCAGTCCGACGATGAGGTAACAGAAGGTCAGCCAACCGAAGATCCAACCCACGCGTGGGTTGGCGAGTCGGGACGCCCACTGGTACGACGATCCGCTGAGCGGGATGCGGGCGGCGAACTGGGCGATCACCAATGCCACCAGCATCTGTCCCGCCAGCGCGATCAGCCAGGTCCAGATGCCCACTGGGCCCGCATTGTTCAGCAACATGCCGTAGGTGCCGAAGATGCCGACCGCGACCGAGATGAACGCGAAGGACACGGCGAACACCTGGAATGAGCCGAGGGTCCGTTTCAGCTCCGGTGTGTAGCCGAACTCGACGGACACCTCGTTCGTATCGTCCTGGGATGTCTGGTCGCTCATCTGGCCTCCGCCGCTCAGGTCGGAACCAAAGCTAGACGGCGTTCTTCAAAATCGACGCAAAACGCGCGAAACGTCCCCCGACTGACCTACGCGTCCACAGGACGCTGTGAGGCACAGGAAGTCCGCTGGGGTCAGCGGGTACGGCCTTGGCGCAGTGCTTCGGTGACGGAACGGAACATGGTGGACTTGATCGCACCGAGGGTGCTCGAGTCCTTGCCGACGAGCGGCTTGAGTCGATCGAGCGCGCCGGAGACGATGTCGTTCTCATCGGCGACGGCGTCGACGAGACCGGCTGCGACAGCTTCCGGTCCGGCATACCGGTGTCCGGTGGTCATGGCGGTGACTGCGGTCTGTGGTGTCACCTTGGCCTGGATGAGGGCGGCCATGCCCGCCGTGAACGGAATGTTGATGTCGATCTCGGGGAAGCAGTAGTAGCCGCGGTCCTCGCGCATCAGCCGATAGTCGTGAGCGAGTGCGAACATCGCCCCTGCGCCGAACGCGTGACCGTTCACACCGGCGACCGTCGGCAGCGGGAAGGTCAGGATCCGGACGAAGAGTTCCTGCACCTGTTCGACATACGCGTCAGCCTTGTCGCCGTTGGCGAGAAGCCACTCGAGATCGAGTCCGTTGGAATAGAACTTGCCCGAGCCGACGGTGACCAGGCCGCGGGCTGCGGACTCGGCTCTGTCGAGGTGTTCGTCGATGGACTCGAGAACCGCAGGGGAGAAGCGGTTCTCGTCCTCACCGAGAGTGAGCACGGCGATGTCGTCATGAAAGTCGAGGGTTGTAGCCATCGGAGGTTTTCCTATCTGTCGAGAGACGTTGAGGCAGTTGACGATGAGTCGGATCCGGGAGGATCGAGTGTCAGCACGGCACGGACGGCGGTTGCGAGGCGCTCGCGCACGGCCGCATCCGCCGTGCGTCGACCGCGAAGAAGAAGCGCGGTCGGGAGTTCGACCACGCAATCCCTGATGATCTCCACCGTCTGGCGGTCGGTTCGTCCCCAGACCGCTTGCGACAGCTTCACGAACAGGTCGACGAGGTCCTGGTCGAGGTTGCGGAGTTCATCGGCCAGGTCGTCGGGTAGTTCACCCGACCCGAGGAGTTCGTGGCGGTTCACCGTGAGCAGGAACCGCCCGGACGTCGGGTGGTCGAGCGTGAAGCGGGCCGGCGCGTCAGCCGCTGCGACCACGGCTTCCACCGCGGTGGTATGACCATGACCCTCGCCGCCGGCCAGGATGGCATCCACCGCAGCGCCTTGCGTACCCAGGAAGCGCCGCGCAGCGCGAAGCCACACCCGCCCGACGAGCCCCGCGCGGGACCCGAACGCGTGATAGATCGCGCCGTTGGAGACCGACGTCAGATCTGAGAGGGCCCGCACCGTCACTGCTGCAGCGCCGGATTCGACCGCCAGCGTTTCGGCAGCATCGAGCAACCGCTCGAGATCGTGCGTTCTGGGCCGCGGCATGGCACGACGATAACAGAGCGCATGCTCTGTTATCGTCGTGCCCTCCCGCAACCGACAGGTTAGGGACGGGCGTTGTGAGCTGACCTAACGATATGCGCGGTGTGTCCGTATGATCACGCGCATGCCCGGTCTTTCCTCTTCCCTTCAGTACACCTCCCGTGTCAGCCGATCAGCCGCCGGTCGCACCCGGCCTCGGTTCGCGTCGCTGGGCCTGGCGATCCTGGCGACTGTGATGTCCCTCGTCGTTCTGGCGCCGAGCGCGCAGGCCGATCGGGTGATCAACGGAATCCTGGTCGGAGGGAAGATCGAAGAGGCCTACGCACAGAGTGGCGGGTTCTGGAAGTGGGGTGTACCGACCGGGCCCGAACGTGCTTCTGCCAAGCGCGGCCGCTACCAGACGTTCGCTCGCGACGCGTCGTTCTATTGGCATCCTGCGGTCGACGGCGGCACGGCACACCAGGTCGGCGGCGCCATCCGGACCCGCTGGCAGAAGGTCGGAGCCGAGCGCGGTGCGCTCGGATTCCCCGTCACCAACGAGTACAAGTCGGGAAGCGGGCGGAGCAACGACTTCCAGGGGGGTGTCGTGACGTGGTCCAAGGCCGGCGGCGCCCAGATCGTGTGGGGTGGAATCCTGCAGAAGTGGCGTGCACACGGCGGCGCAAAGGGCTACTACGGCGTCCCCCTCGGCGGCGAATATCGCAGCGGTGGTCGTTTCGCCCAGGACTTCCTGAATGGCACCATCTTCTGGCCCTGATCCGCCGGTACGCTGGTCGCTCATGATCCGGATATGGTCCTCGGTCGTCGCGACCATCGTTGCTTTGGTGGTGGCGGGTTGCTCGACGACGGACGGTGAAGGCGGCGTCGCGGCGACTGTCACCGAGACGGTGACGTCAACGCCTCCGATGGAGACGAGTCCGGCGAACTCCGAGATCACCACTGAGGGTGGGGATGCCGGTCCGAAGAGCGCGCCCGCGAGTGAGGGTGCGCGACTCACCGTTACCGATATCCGTATCGGGACGCACGACGGATTCGATCGAGTCGTCTACGAGCTCGGTGGTACGGGTCTGCCTGGCTGGCGGGTGTCCTACGTCGACGAGGCTGTCCAGGACGGCAGTGGATTCCCGGTCGACGTCGCGGGCAACGCGATCCTGGAAGTTCGGATCACGGGGTCGGCGTACCCGTTCGACAGCGGCGTCGAACCCTATGACGGTCCTGATCCGGTTCGCGCGCAACCCGGCGGCTCGGTGGTGGAGGTGCGGAGCGCGCTCGTATTCGAAGGTGTCACACAGTCTTTCATCGGCGTATCCGAACCCGCGAGGCCGTTCAGCGTCGACGTGCTGACCAATCCGACGCGACTGGTGATCGACGTACAACGCTGATCGTGCCGCTGGTGGTGTGGGCGAACCCGTCGCCGGGAGCGGAGCGAGATAAGGCGGTTTACGCGGGATGAACCCGATACGGTGTACGAAGTAAGGTGTCGGAAGGATCGATCATGCCCACGTCACGGCGAACCCCCGCGCCCCGCTGGCTCAAGCCGATGAACAAAATGTTCCTGTTCATGCAGCGCTTCGGTGCGATGAAGGAGTTGCCGGTCCTGATCGTGACCGGCCGAAAGAGTCGAAAGACGCGGCGCACTCCGCTGACCGTGATCACTCTGGATGGAGAGCGTTACCTCCTCGAGGGATTTCCCGGCGCCGACTGGGCGCGCAACGTCCGCGCAGCCGATGGACTCGCGCAGTTGTCGATTCGCGGAGACGTGACCGACGTCCGACTTACCGAGTTGCCCGCGGACCAGGCGGTTCCGGTGCTCCGTGCCTGGCCCGAGCTTGCGGGCAGCGACGGCCCGAAAATGATGAAGGACGCCGGCGTGGTCACCGATGTCACGCCGGACGCCTTCGCTGCTGTCGCCGGACGATGTGGAGTGTTCCGGATCGATCCTCGGTGACTCATTCCCGACGGCTCCGACCGCGGCGATGTTTACCCGCCGAGCCGGATGGTTATGTAACCCTCGCGCTTCACGTGTCGGAAGAACGAAAGGTATGAGACATGGCCGGACTCATCGTGGGACTGTTCGCCCCCATTGGCCTGACCGTGTTCACCCTCGGCATGGACGTCGTCCAACGCCGGATGGAAACGCCTGGTCGCGGGAAGAGCCGTGCACTCCGAGTGATCCGAGGCGCGGTCGTCCCGGCGGCCTCCCTTACAGATGCGGCTCCACGGGCCAGGAAGCTCAACTGACTCGCCCGCGGCAGCGGGAGCACGAGCTGCCGTTCGACGCGCGTGTGGGCGTCGTCAGTGCGCGTATTCGCGGGAATCGGTTGTGTACGCCGGGATTCCGTAATCGTCGAGGCGTCGTTTCACCAAGGCGGTGATGTACTGATCGGCGACATCCTGTAGCACGGGGACCTTGCCCGCGATGCGGACGGCGGCGAACCGACCGGTCAGCAAGGGCGCTGTCACGGCGGCGCGGGCAAAGTCGTTGACCGAGAGGTCGACGCCCATGTCGGCTGCCTTCTTCAGATTGCCCTCGCAGAAGGCGGCAGCGAATGCCAGTTTGCTGTAACTCTTTTCGACGGCATCGGCGGCGCGGTCGAAGGTGCTCCCGGACGGGCGCAGGTAGGCATTCATCGTGGACGTGACGAGTTTGCGGCATTCGTCGTCGTAGCCGTGTCGCAGCGTCGCGGCGCGCGCGTTGAACAGATCGACGATCTCCCGCGGAGATCCGGGTAGCAGTTCTTCAGGAAGTCCGAGCAGGTAGCCGCGGTAGCGGTGGAACTCGACCATCGCCCGCTCGTCGTAGGGGAGTTCGCGGTTGGCCCGCACTGCCTTGTCCGCCTTCTGGTATGGACCGATCATTCCGGCCGGGAACTGATCGATCTGCGGGACCGGCAACCCGTAGATCCTGGTGTCCCAGGTCCGCTTCTTGCTGTTGTGGCCGCGGCCGGTTCGTTGCAGGGCGTTGAACCGGACCATCGAGTGCATGAGTCGCACCATGACGGTGGCTTCGAAGCCCGCGCTGAAGCGTTCGAGACCGCCGGGTAGTGCCGTCACCGCAAAGTAGGCCGTGGTCTCGTTGACACGATGCGCGGCACGGGTGCCCGACAGTGCTCCGGTGATCGTCATCGGCAGTGCCGCATAGCTGTTGGTGAACGTCGCGAGGAACGCGCCCCGAGTCATGAAGGGGGAGACGAGCGCGGCATACAGGCGCGAGTACGTGGCGCCGTCCTCGACGAGATCGAAGTTGATCCAATCGGGTTTCTCCTGCATCACCGCGATGAGCTCGGCGATCTCGGGTGGAGCCTCGGGGACGTTCTCCGCGCCCTCGCGGCACACGCGGCGAACCAAGCTCACCAGCTCGGCGACCGGATACCGCGTGGCCAGTGCTGCCACTCGGTCCGCGGGGACGTCGGCCAGAAATGTCGAGGTGTGCACCAACTCCAGGAGGCGCGGATCGTTCAGGTACCTGGAGCGATCGCCCAACCGAGTCAGCAGGGCTGACTTCACACCCGGATCGGTGGTGAAACGCTCCGGGGTGACGGCGAAATCGAAATCGCCGTACAGCTCGGGTAACTCGTCGGCCTGCCGGGTGACGCGCTCCGCCAGTTCCGGGTAGTGATGCGCCATTCCGACCTCTCAGACACTGCCGACGATGTAGCTGCCAGTCATTGGATCAGGTGGAGCGTCGCCATATGGGCGGATCGGGACAATTCGGAGAATGTGTCTCACGGACAGGTGAATGTCCCGCGCCGGGTTGTGGTCGTCTACCTACGATGGGGAGATGCCGCGAAGTGGGCGATCAGCGCAGACGATCCGGAGCGAGCCGTTCTTCACCATCGGTCACTCCACTCGGACCCTTGCCGAGTTCATCGATCTGCTCGCCGCGAGCAGCATTCAGGTGGTTGCCGACGTCCGGAGGCTCCCCGGCTCGACTCGATACCCGCAATTCGACCAGGACGCGCTCACGGGGAGCCTGGACGAATCGGGGATCGGGTATTGGCACGCTGAAGGACTCACCGGGCGGCGTCCGGTGAGTCAGGACGTGCCGGTCGATGTCAACGGGTGGTGGGAGAACCGCAGCTTCCACAACTATGCCGACCATGCATTGTCCGACGAGTTCGCAGATGCACTCACCGGACTGCGCGGGAGGGGGCAGGACTCGCGCGTGGCGCTGATGTGCTCGGAGGCGGTGTGGTGGCGGTGTCACCGGCGGATCATCGCCGACCATCTGCTCGCCCGCGGCGAGGACGTGTGGCACATTCTCGGCGCCGGCCATGTCGATGCCGCGCATCTGAGTGCCGGCGCGGTCGTCGGCCCGCAGAATCAGGTCACCTATCCCGCCGCGACCTGAGTCGGAACTGTCGGTCGTGGACAGTGCGTCAGATCAGCCCGGCCCGGTTGGACTCCGCCCGGTTTGCTGACCCCTCGTAATCTAGCTACTTTAGATTTATGACTCCAGCGTCGCCCGGGTCGGGACTGTCGGACCCTCACGCCTCAGGCGAGATGACCAGGCTGTATGCCGAGGACCTGTCAGCGGGGGAGGTCTTCGAGTTGGGCACGGCGAGCGTGACCGAAGTCGAGATCATCGACTTCGCGAGCCAGTACGATCCGCTGCCGATTCATGTCAGCCGGGAAGTGGCGGCGAACGGGCCGTTCGGCGGCATCATCGGAAGCGCGGCGCATTCTCTGGCGCTCTACTCCGGTCTGGCTTCGCGCATGTTCGTTCCTCGGCTGGCCCTGGTGGCCGGCAAGGGCATCGAACGCATGCGTCTGCCCAATCCGCTTCGCCCGGACGTCATTCACACGGCCAGCATCACGATCCTCGGAGTTTCTCCGCGTTTCCGCGGTGACGCACCGACCACAGACCGCGCAGATCTGCGCTGCGCTGGACAGCTCGTCGACGCCGATGGCCGGGTCGTGCTGACGATGGAGCCACTACAGGTCATCCGGTATCGGACGGTTCAGCACCGCTGACGGCGGACGCGTGGCGAGTGGCAACTCCGGTGCAACCTGACCACGAGCGTATGTCATCGCCTGGTGGTGGCAGGCTCCCTGGCCGAGGCGCCGGCTTCGTCGTAGTGCAGCAGGGAGGATTCCGGTCACCGGTCTTGGGCGATCCGTGGTGCGCTCCGTTCACCAGCGATGGCTGCTCTTCAGGAAACGCTGAAGGCGATGGGGGCTAGGCGTCTTCCCGTCCGAGCCGAAGTAGGCGGTCTCGAGAGCTCGCTGTGCGCTGACGACGCCGGGTTTGACGTGCCGTTCGGTCGCGCGTGAACTGGCGCTGGCGTACCGGAATCAGTTGGCGCTGTTGCTGGAGGTTCCGTAGTCGGAGGACTGGGACAGGTGATGCGCAGATAAAGTTGGCAGTACTCGACTTGGCATGAGGTAGAATATCAACGAATTATGTTGTGCGGCTTGACATTTAGTTACCAGTGACAAAACGATATATGAATCACACCTGGCGGTGTGCGCCTCTAGCGATCGACACGCGAACGCCTACCGGCGATTCGCCCACCGCATCCCTGACGCGGCCGACGGGACTGGGCAGACGCCCGCCGCTCACCTTGGCCGATTGACACCCTCGACGGCGCGTCCGGTCCTCGCACTTATCTTTCACCGGAAAGAACTGACACGGCCCTTGTGCGTGCCAACGAAACACTGGACGGGCTTCAAACCCGTTGCCACGAGAGGCTAGTGCGATATTGGACCTCTCGAAATGGTGACGTGCCGATAGGATCAGCTGCGTCCGTAGACTCGCCCCAAGTTGGAGCCCCAGCACACGCTGGTGCAAGGAGTGCAACCAGCAGTGCAGCCCGCAACCCCCGCCGAACACCAGCTGTTGACCGCCGCCCATACCGGCGACCGATGCGATTTGCCTACCGACACCGAACGCAAAGGGTCCTGGAAACCGACCGTCGAGGATGCCGTCGGCTGGACCGACGACCGCGTCGTGCGCGCCGTTTACCTGCGTCACCTGCTCGTTGACGAGAAGCTACCCATCCGCCTGATCGGCGCCCGCATCGACGGCGACCTCGACCTCGAAGGTGGTCGATCCATCACCCTTAGTCTGCCGCAGTCCGTCCTAACCGGGACCGCCGGGGGTTCGGCGGGGCGACGTTCACCGGGGACACATGGTTCGGCGGGGCGACGTTCACCGGCGGATCGCGCGACGGTGGGACCGACGACGAAGACGTCGCCGCCGCGGATGGCCCACAGGCCAGGTTCGGCGACGGGCCGACAATCGGCCTCCAATGTGGCGGCGATGTAGGTGATGTCGCGTTCGGTAGCGATGCAGCCCACACACCGGTGGACTGAGATTCACCGCTGAGATCTTCGGTTGTTCTCCACTGACGGCAAGGTGCGACCGTACGTCGGGCGTGTGGAACGCAATTCTTGCCCGGTACGTGCCAAAGATGGCCGGCGCGCCCAGCAGAAGGACCTCGGCACCATCGTGGAGACCCTGCGGCCCAGGCTGCAGTTATCGGCCGCCTACATGCTTCCGACACTGCTTATCCGGCACGGTATTCGATCATTGCTTCGTGTGCGAGAACATCACCCGCGTCAGCGATCTCAAGACCGTCCTCCGAGATGGTGTAGGTGACTGACCCGTTGGTGACTACCCACCCTATGTAGTTGGCCTGCACATTCCAATACTCGCTAGGGGCCTGGTCGCTCAGCCTGACACCGCGATAGTAGTAGCTGTAATCGTTCTGAACACAGATCACTAACTGCGACTGAGCCGTCCGAGCCGTCGCCGCAGGTTCGTCGTCGGCATCACAGCGGGCGTGGGAGTTCCGAAAGCCAAGTTCGTCCATGTCCGCAAACTGCTGAGGAGAGTTTCGGGCGATAGACGTCGAACGCGGCTGCAAAGCGCTCGGTCCACCCGTTGAGGTGGTCGGCTGAGGGTTCTGCCGCTGGTGGGCGCTGGCTTGTGGGCAGACGTAGGTTGGGTAGCTGTAGAAGGGGAAATAGCTGGCGGGGGATTCGTATCCGGTTGGAGGAGAGTTGTGCTGACTCGGCATGACCCAGATGTCTGTCGAAAACGCGTCGCCCTTCGGAATGCCGAAGTAACCCGACAAGTCAGCGGTGAGAGTAAAGGTGTGGCCCTCAAAGGCCCAATCGTCGACCGGAAGATAGCGCGATTCGCCGTCCAAGCCGTCTATTTGCCAGCCAGTCCATCCGGGGTCGTAATTGTCCGAGTGGAAATAGATGGGCGGTGGGTACTTCGCGTCGAAACCCCGCGGGTACAAAAAGATCGTGAACTCCCATGCCCCGGGCTGAGGAATCCGCTGATCACCGTAACTGACGGGGCTCAAGAAACTTCCCCAGGTGTGCTCACTGAAATTCCCCACCCGTGGGCGGCTCCTACTGTAGCGTCCGTCGGGTTGGTGCGGTGGCGGTGCGCTGGTTTTGGGTGCGGGCGTGGTGGTCGCGTAGCCGGTAGGAATCGCCGTCGAGTTTGAGCACGACGGAGCGGTGTAGCAGTCGGTCGAGCATGGCGGCGGCGACGGTGGTGTCGCCGAGGACTTCACCCCATTCGGCGACTGACCGGTTGGTGGTGATCACGATGCTTGTCTTCAAATATCGTTGTGCCACAACTTGAAACAGCGCTGACGCGGCTTCGGCCGGTAGCGGCAGGTATCCGAGTTCGTCGATCACCAGCAGGGTGGGACCGGCGAAGAATCGCATGCAGGTGGCCCAGCGGCCCTCGATGGCGGCTTTGTGGCAGCGGGCGGCCAGATCCGCGGCGGTGGTCACATACGTGCGGTAGCCGGCGTGCACCGCGGCATGCGCCAGCCCGACGGCGAGGTGGGTTTTGCCGGTGCCGGGCGGTCCGATGAGCAGCACGTTGGTGGCCGATTCGAGGTAGGCGCAAGTGCCCAGTTCGCGGATCAATGCTCGGTCGACTCCGGGGGCGGCGTCGTAGTCAAACCCGTCCAGGGTGGCGGGGGTGGGCAGGCAGGCGAACCGCAGCCGCCCGGCCAGGCGGCGGGCCTCGGTGGCATCGACCTCGATGCCGAGGAGGTGCTCGAGGGTGTAGGTCATCGTCCACTCCTGCTCGGCGGCGGTCTGCAGCACCTGCGGTAGGGCTTGCGCGGCGGAGTCGAGTTTGAGTGCGGCGAGATGCCCACGTAGCTGCTGATACACCGAGACCGCCGATTGTGACTGCGGTGCATCACTGTTCGGATTGGAGGTGGTGGTGGTTTCGTCGGTCTTGTTGGTCATGGGAGTTGGGTCCTGTTCTGTGCGGCGCGTTCGTACACGCTCAGATCGATCACCGACGCCTCGGTCGGTGTGGCGGGGTGGGCGGTTGCGCGGCGCAGCGCTTCTGCAGCTTGTCGGGCGGTCTGGCCGGGTGGGATGCGTTCCTTGCGGCGATGCGGTCGGCGACTCGATGAGGCGCCGGCCTGGGCCAGGGTGTCCAAGGCGACGACATGGCCGTGGTCACGCACTTGGGCTCCCGAGCCGGCAGTGGCCAGGCGGTGGCGGGCGATCACGATGCCCGAGTCGGTGGCGATGTCGATATGCCCGTCACCGAGACGCTCACTGACGTGCACGTCGCTCATCGCCAACTCCGGGGGCACCGAGTACTGGTTGCCCTTCCATGCCACCAGCGCCTGGCGAGACACTTTCCGCACCTCGGTGACCGTCGTCGGGTACGGAGCTGCTGGCGGGGCGCTCAGGGGTTCGCGTTTGGCGATGGTGGCCACGTTCGAGCGCCCATCTTTGGTTCGGCGCACCCGAACATCCGAGCGGGTCCGGCAGAACGTGTCGCAACTGGTCTGGGCTTGCTCGACGGTCAGCTCGTCAGGAAGTGTGCGCCACCAGCGTTGCGCGGCAATGTGATTGGACTTCTCCACCACACCCTTGCGGTTCCCGCGCCGGGGTGGGCACACGGCCACCGAGACGCCGTAATGCTTGGCGACGCCGGCGAACTCGGCGGTCAACGCGCCGGTTGCCGGGTGACACACCGTGGCCATCCGGTCGAACCGCCACGACTTGGTGACCCCACCCAAGCGGCGGGTGATGCGGTCGATACCGGCGATCACCTGCGGGCGGGTCATATCCGGTGCCAGATAGCCACGCCACCGCCCCGAATGCGACAGTGACCCGACCAGCAGGAATGCGGTCGAACCCCAACCCCACTGCGCTGGAGGATTCGGCAACTCCACCCAATCCCATTGTGTCTCTTCACCCGGCGGGTGTTCGATGATCGCATTCGCCCGTTCGGTGACCTGCGCGCAGTCCGCACACTTCGGTCGCAGACCGCGAGTCCGGATCTGGCGGGTCAGGGTCTGATACGACTGGGTGTAGCCGAGGTCCTCGAGTTCATCGCACAACGTGCGTGACCACAGATGCGGGTCCTCGTCGAGTCGGGCCCGGACATAGTCGAGGTAGGGGTCGAACGGATCAACCGCCGGCCTCTTGCGCTGGCCCGGGGTGCGCTCACCGTTGAGGTAGGCCCGGATCGTCTTTCTATCGTGGCCGGTGTGGCGGGCGATCGCCGAGATCGTCCACCCCCGGTTGTGCAGTGCATGTACTTCCACATCGTTCTCCCGTGTCAACATGAAAGCGGGCCTCCCGAGGTTGCTGGTGAGTGGTCAGAGACCATCAGCATCACGGGAGGCCCGCCTACTCTGGCGGAGCCACACGGGTGGGGAATTCAGATGAGCATCACTGGGGAATTTCGATGAGCGCCGTCATAACCGGGGATTAAGACCTGCGGCACCGGCTCCGGTGTCCCGGCAAAGGTGACCGTGAGGCGCACTGTCGAGTCGCCCAGGTCCTCGATGAACACCTCCTCGGCTTGTACGGACTGGGCGGGCACACCGGAAACGTAACTGGGGTCGCCCCGAAAAAGTTCGTCGGCTGTAGGAGACACCGCGCAGGACTGGCTGCGCGGGAAACCTGTCCAAGCGGTGTCGGACGTAGGCCGTGTCTGGGCGTAGAGCACCACCGCTGCCACGACGACGAGAGCGACAGTTGCGATCGCTGCCACAATGAGAAGGCGTCGGCGGCTTAACAGCGAGTTTTTAGGCCCGTCTCGGACCCCGCTCTGCTTCGGCGATTCGCCGTCGGGCGACCGCTCGGCCGAGGGCTCCCGCGGAGGTATAGACATCTTGGGAACTCCAACTCATCCGGCTTCCGAACTTGCCTGTTAAGTCCCTATCCGCAAACTCTGCCTCACCGTTACCCTGCGTCGAACACGTCGGGAGACGACGTGTCCCACGACTGTTTGTCGAGAACTCTTGGAGCGACACGCGACACTGTTACCGTGCGGAAATGGCACCACCCGCTGAACTGTTCGCTGGAATCGACCCCATCCCTGGCCGCGACTGGGCCCTTGGTCAACGACTTCGTTTCGACCCCGTGTACGTGAGGTCCAAGCGTCCGGATGACTGGATGTCAGCTGGTCGCCAACTAGGTGATTGCTGAGCAGGTAGAGCAGGTGCGTGCGGAGACCGCAGCACTGGGAACGGCTGCTGAGTCAGGATCAGAGTGAAGGCGTCTCTGTGCCTGTCGTCGGATCGCGATACCGAAAATCCTCGACCCGGACGGGCGGTTGCGGCGACCGGCCGGGATGGCACTGGACGCGTGGCTCGGACACGTTCTTGCAACTCATGGCGTTGGATCGGGATCTCACTGAGCAAGCCGGCGTTCCCGCGCCACAATTACATCGCTGCGACGCGCTCATGTGGACGGGGTAACCCTGTCCGCGATGAACTTGCGGGGCTGTGTGTTCGCCGACGCCACCCGCAGAACGCTCCCGCGACCACGGACCCGGGCTGTAATCCCGGAACGGATCGCGCGAGGGCTAACTCGCGTAACACTGCTCGTCGACGTGCCTATTCACTTAGTGACGCCACCCGAATCGCGTCGGGGACTGAGTGACCTTCAAGACGGGCGAGGCCACGCTACAAGTGGAGAACTCGCATGACCGCTTTCGAAGAACGTCACGGTTTCATGATTCAGCCCAACCCCGAGTACCGGCCCAAGCCCGGGCAGAAGTCGCCGACTCCTGACGACGACGAACGCAAACGGTTCCGCATAGGGCTCGCTGTCGTCAGCATCGCAGTCCTCGCGGTTATTGGAGCCAGCGTGATCATCGTCAACCTGGCTTCCGACGACCGGCCCGACGAGTCCTCCTCGCTGGTCATGGGGCCGGGATACACAGACGACGAACTGGCATACCTCGCTGCAGTGCGACGACAACTCGCGTACGAAGTAGATTCAGCACTTTTGGTCGGCCTCGGCCACATATCCGCGGAATACTTGGACCAGGGATACAGCATGAACTACGCCATTGGCAGCCTCCACTCCGCGGCGGTCCGAGAGGGCAAAGCCCACATCATCGACCGGAGGGCTTGCGGAGAAATTGTCAAGACCTGTGGATCGGGGTGTTTCAGGCGACCTCCGTTCCGGTGCGCTCGTCACCGTTTGAAGGCGGTTGCGGTGGGGTGATGTCGGTGGGCCGTTCGAGCAGTTTGCCTTTGTGGAAGACCGCGCCGGCACGGACCAGGGCGACCAGATGCGGGGCGTTGACGGCCCGCCAGCGGGCTTGTGCGGCGTCTATCAGCTTGTAGGCCATGGCAATCCCGGCCGCGCGTGATCCAGGCCCCTTGGTGACCTTGGTCCGAAGTCGCACCGTGGCGAAAGTGCTTTCGATCGGGTTGGTCGTGCGCAGGTGAATCCAATGCTCGGCCGGGTACTTGTAGAACTCAAGCAGGGTGTCAAGGTCGTCGGTGATCTTGGCGACGGCCTTGGGGTATTTGGCGCCGAAGTCGACCTCGAATGCCTTGACCGCGACCTGTGCCTTGTCGATGTCCTCGGCGTTGTAGATATCCTTGATCGCCGCCAACGCCGACGGATGTGCCGACTTAGGCAGTGCGGCAAGGACATTGGCCTGCTTGTGAAACCAGCACCGCTGCTCACGGGTCGCTGGGAACACTTCGCGGACCGCCTTCCAGAACCCGAGGGCGCCATCGCCCACGGCCAGCACCGGGGCAGTCATCCCGCGGCGTTTGCAGTCGCGTAGCAGGTCGGCCCACGACTCGGTGGACTCCCGATACCCGTCGGTGATCGCCACCAGCTCCTTGCGGCCATCAGTACGCACGCCAATCATCACCAGCAGGCACAGTTTGGTCTGCTCCAGGCGCACCTTGAGGTGGATGCCGTCGACCCACAGGTAGACGTAGTCGGTACCGGACAGATCACGGCGCCCGAACGCCGCGGCTTCGTCCTGCCACTGCGCGGTCAGCCGGGTGATCGTCGAGGCCGACAACCCCGCACCCGAGCCGAGGAACTGCTCCAACGCCGCAGTGAAGTCGCCGCTGGACAGCCCATGCAGGTACAGCAGCGGCAACACCTCACTCATCTGCGGAGACTTACGTGCCCACGCCGGCAGGATCGCCGAGGAAAACCGCTGCCGCACACCGGTATCGGGGTCCACGCGGCGGTCGTTGACCCGCGGCGCCTTCACCTTGACCGCGCCGGCCGCGGTCAGCACCTCACGCGGCTGGTGGTAGCCGTTGCGGACCACCAACCGATGGCCGTCCTCATCGAGCTGGTCGGCGAACTGGGCCACGTAGGCGGCGACCTCGGCTTTGAGTGCTGCAGCCAGCATCTGCCGGGCGCCGTCGCGGACGATCTCGTCCAATAACGACCGACCGGCACCGCCGGTGCTTTCAGTGGCCTCGGTGGCATCGTGAACTACGGTGAGCATGGGCGTACCTTCCCGAACCAGCGCGCCAACGCCGGCTCATGATCGGACCTTCGGATATTCAGATCATCCTCGGGAAGGTGCGCCCACTTTCAACGCCCCCTCACCGAGGGTCATCCACAGGTTCTGATCATTGCTCGGGCTTGCGCGGTTATCGTCCGAGCTGCGTACTACCACCTCAGTTATACCGGCCCCTAGACACGTCTGCGGGTGGCGACTGGCCGCGAGCAGGGATGGCCTGTTGCCGGTAGATCGGGCAGCCGCAGAAGGTGCCGCAGGGGAAGCTCCAGGTGGGGTGGGTGTGTACTCCCCAGGGGTGTTCGCATTCGCAGTCGGGGAAGAACTGTCGGTCCCAGCGGTCGCAGACTCGCTTCCGGCTCCGATGCGCTCGCCGGAGACCAGCAGTTCTGCCCGGTTGAAGAGAGCTGCCACCCCGCGTAGGTCCCCGGCATCCAACCGCTCCGCGTAGCTGGTGAGGAGAGCCGTGATAGGCGCGATCGGAGGCAACATCAGGTGCCGAGCCGGACAGGTAGTCGTCGCAGGCGGCGGACAAGCAGACTGCGCTCCCAGTCGGGATCTGTTGTGTCGACGACGAATCCGTTGGGCGCCTTGTCGAGTAAATGGTTGATCGCGACCCTTCCCTTGAGCCGGGCGAGAGCCGCGCCCACGCACAGGTGCAGTCCCTTGCCGAACGCCATATGCGAGCGGCGTGCGGTCGGGGTTAGGTCGATCTCCTCGGGTCGATCGAAGTTCTCCGGGTCGCGGTTCGCCGCGCCCCACATCAGGTAGAGGTGCGATCCGGCCGGCAAATCAACGTCGCCGAGGACGGTGTCCGCGACGACATGTCGGTAATGTCCACGAAACGGCGACTCCAGCCGTAGTACCTCCTCGATGAACGGAGAGACGAGGTCGCGATCGCCGCAGAGCTCGTCGATGATGTGCGGATTCCGGCCGAGTAGATACACAGCGCTGCCCAGCAGGCTCACCGTGGACTCCGCGCCCGCAGCCACGAGTTGCAGGCTGATCATGACCGCGGTGTCGCGGTCGAGGGCCCCGGTGGGGACCAGACGCGCCAGGTCTCCCATCACGTTCTCGCCGGTTGGTGCGCTGCGCCGTCAAACGCAGTCGATAGATAGACGTTCGCCCACCGCCTCCGCGGCGGTCTCGAGCTGGGCCTGCGTCACGACTCCGTCGAGCAGAACGGTCGCCGCAAACGACCACCGGACCAGATCGTCGATGTCATAGGTGGAAAACCGAGCAGCTCGGCGACTACCGCCATCGGCAGGCGTTGCGCAACAGTCGTCACCCAGTTGATCTCGCTGTCCTGGACACCGTCATCCCACAAACGGTCCAGGGTGCGGTCGACGAAGGGTTCGATGGCACGGACGCGTTGGGCCACCAACGACGGCATGACCATGACCATCGCGCGGTGCTGCTTGTGAAGGGGTCGTCCGCGGTGGCCAGCACGTGGATCGGAGACCCAGATCGGCGATCGGGTACTCCTCGACGGTTCCGTCGTCCTTCCACACCATGGTGGAGGTGAGATTCGAGGAGAAGTCTTCAGGCCGGGCGACCGCCTCGGCGATCACGTCCCACCCGGTCACGAGAAAAAACGATGAGCCGGCGATTCGGCTGACCGGTTGTGAGCGGGTCAGACTGGCGAGGGTGGGATACGGATCGTCGAGATTAAGCACGTTACAAGGGTGAATGCCACCCAGGCACCAGGCGTGGTCGGCGGGCCATACGAAGGCCGGCGGGTCGTGAAGTAGCGCAGGCGTCTTGGGTGTCCACGGCTCCTCCCACTCGTTGATGTCGGAAAGTGTGCCGGCGTAGAGGTGGTAGTCGCGGTTCGGGATAAGCATCCGAGGCCCTCCCGGTAGGGGAGGAACGCCACCTGAGTAGCCGGCCCAAATCGCGAAGTAGCAGTCGTCGGAGCTGCGCGTCGCCGCTGCCAGGGCTCTGCACGTCCTGGCGATGATGGCGTGCTCGTCGCCCGCATAGACGGCCTGCGTGAAGTCTTCGGTCGGATAGCGCTGGTGCCTGTGGACTGGATCTGGAACAAAACGGACACGCGCATCCTCCTCGAACTCAGGAGGCCCGAACAGCACAAGCGACTTCCACGCGTCGCGAATTCGGGTGATCCAGTCCGCTGGCGAGACGTCGGACAGAAACGCAGCACGAGACGACCATGCGCCAAAGGCGCTGCGGCCATCGTTTTCGACCAAGGGGGTGCTTGGGCGGCAGCGTGAGGTAGGGGTTGGCTTAGGCCAGCCCGTTGCGCAGCTGATGTAGTACACGGTGCTCGACTTGACATAATGTATCTTATCGGCACTCAACGAGGCCGAGTAGAAACAGATGAGAGGACTCGACCCAGTCCATCTCGAGTGACCGTGCAGGTTGCGCCGGTGCGTGTGGCGTGCCGCCGCTCGCTCGGGTCATCGTTCTCGCACTTCGGTGCTGGTTTAGCCAAACAGATGAGAGATTCTCGCGTACATTGAGTTGATGCAGAGCGTCCCGGGCCGGCTCCCTGAGTTCCTCGCCAACGGTGTCGTCGGTCTCTTGCGGCCTGAAGACCGAGTGTTCGAGGCGATGCTGGACGGCTGGCGGGCGCAGATGCTGGCGCGTGGCCTAGGTGTGCCGTTTATCCGGTCGTCCTGCAGCTTGGTGGCGCGTTTCCAGGAGCACTCGAACGAGTATCCGTGGACCTGGCAACCCATCCATGTCGATGAGTTCCTCGCTGATCGGCGCACCGGTCCCAAAGCTGTCTCGGTGTCGACGCTGCGCGCGAACGCTGGCACTATTCGGGCGTTCTGCTATTACGTCACTGACGAAAGGTACGGGTGGGCTACCTTCTGTAGCAAAGCGTTCGATGACGTTCCCGCTCAAGTTGTCTTCGAGTGGAACACGCCGCGCCACAAGACAGATGACGCGATTCCGGCCAATCGGCGTAGCTTCACCCAGGTCGAATTACAGACGTTCTTTGACGCGTGTGATGACCTCGTAGACCAGGAGTTCACGAAGGGCTCGAAACGCTGGCTCCCGCTCATGCGAGACTCGACAGCGTTTAAGGTCTGTTATGCCTACGGTCTCCGGCGCCGCGAGTTGGCGATGCTGGAACACTACGACTTCGGCCCGAATCCGCATGTCGAGAAGTATGGACACTACGGCGCTGTTCAAGTCCGCTACGCCAAGGGCATGTCAGGGTCGGGCCCACGGCGACGCACGGTCCTGACTGTGCCTGAGTTCGACTGGGTCGTAGGCATTCTCGAACATTGGATGTCGCAGCACGGGCGTGAGCTCTTTGCGACTGCGGACCGCTCGGCATCACTGTGGCCATCCGAACGCGCCGGCGCCACGGGTATCCGAAACTTCAATCGAACCTTCACCGCAGTCCGCGACATGGCCGGCCTGCCGAAGGAGCTCAAGATGCATTGCCTGCGCCACTCGTACGTCACACATCTCCTCGAGGCGGGATACGACCCAATGTTCGTACAACAGCAAGTCGGCCATGCATACTCCTCGACCACCGCCCTCTACACATCGGTATCTGCAGACTTCAAACAGAAGACCATCCAGAGGATGATCCAACAGAGAATCGTCACTCGTGACGAAAGTGGGAGTAAGAAGTACCCGTGAGCGAGCAACGCCGAATCGGCTATCACTGGAATCTGCGCCAACGAATGGCCGACCACAACCTTTGGAAGACAACGGAACTCATCCCGTTGCTGAAGTCACGTGGGATCAACCTCTCCAACGCCCAAGTGCACCGATTGGTGACTGGTACTCCCGAACGGATCCCGGCTCGTACCTTCGCTGCCCTATGCGACATCCTCGAATGCACACCCAACGATCTGTTTGAGCCCTACGTCGAGATGCGAGCCGCGGCCACCGCAGACGCGCCGGCGAATCCGGCGGACTTAGGCGTAGGTGAGAAGCGCTCCGTGGCACGCAGGATCAAGATCGTCCGAGATGACGGTAACGATGGCACGCCCACGTAAGCCAGAAGACCCAGAGCGCTGGCTCCCCTGCGAGCGTTGCGGAGAGCACCGCGAATGCGTCGTTACCTGGCAGGAGCTAGAGATCTGTGGTTACTGCTACCAAGCGGCCAAACGGACCCGCGGTGTGTGCGCATGTGGCCACAACGGCGTCCTGCCCGGAATCATCAACGGTCGACCCGCCTGCCGTGCCTGCAGCGGCATCAAACTGAACGTCGACTGCGTGGAATGCGGCGCAGAAGAAGAGCTCTATGCCAAGGGGCGGTGCTGGCGATGCGTCTTCGGATCGACGATTGACCGGATCCTGACGAACCCAGAGACGGGGGCCATCAACGCTGAGCTCAAACCCTTCGCGGCCGCGTTGAAGTCCATGAAACGAGCCAATAGCGGACTCACGTGGATCAACCAACCGCACGTCACTGCATTTCTCACTGACCTTGCACAGTCGCCAGCGGTGACTCATGAGGTGGTCGATGCGTTACCGAAGTCACGAACACGCGAGTACGTTCGAGAACTGTTGGTGGCCCACGAGATCCTTTCGCCTAGGGACGGACTGCTCCACCGCTATATCGAATGGTCCAACGAAGCCCTCAGCCGTGTAATATCCGAGGAACATCGTGACGTCGTAAACCGCTATATTCGTTGGCACCATCTACGTCAGATGCATTCGATGGAGTCGGTGTCGCAAGGAACCTTCTTGAGATCCAAGCAAACCGTCACTGTAACAATCGACTTCCTCAACTGGCTCACCGCTCGGGACATCTCGATTACGGGCCTGTCTCAGCCCGACCTAGACGCTTGGCAAGCCGAAGGTCCGAGCACGAGAGAGTTCGCCATACGCTTCCTTTCGTGGGCTATCAAGACCACGCTGGTCCCTGCGAACCTAACGATGACGCCGCACCGTCGTGGCAGTCGCAAGATGAGTACTGAGGACCAGCACGATGCCGTCGACAGCATCACGTCGAACAAACTGGCGCTGAATCCTCGAGACCGAGCTGCGGCGATCCTGGTACTCGTCTTCGGCCAGCAGATCGATCGCGTCGTCAAACTCACGTGGGACGACGTGATTGTCTCCGACGAGCTTGTGACAGTAACGCTCGGCGACATCGCCATCGCCCTGCCCGAGCCCCTTGATGAGCCATTCCGCTACCTCGCTGGCGAGCGCGAGCTCGCGAACACCGCTGCGCATCCGGCCACAACATGGGTGTTCCGCGGGTACATGCCTGGTCAACATATCAACCCGGGGTACTTACGAACGTGCCTCACGACGATCTGCAGTACCAGGGCGGCCCGCCTTGGAACACTTCACGAACTCACAAAGCTCGCACCACCCGCGATCGGAGAAATTGTCAAGACCTGTGGATCGGGGTGTTTCAGGCGACCTCCGTTCCGGTGCGCTCGTCACCGTTTGAAGGCGGTTGCGGTGGGGTGATGTCGGTGGGCCGTTCGAGCAGTTTGCCTTTGTGGAAGACCGCGCCGGCACGGACCAGGGCGACCAGATGCGGGGCGTTGACGGCCCGCCAGCGGGCTTGTGCGGCGTCTATCAGCTTGTAGGCCATGGCAATCCCGGCCGCGCGTGATCCAGGCCCCTTGGTGACCTTGGTCCGAAGTCGCACCGTGGCGAAAGTGCTTTCGATCGGGTTGGTCGTGCGCAGGTGAATCCAATGCTCGGCCGGGTACTTGTAGAACTCAAGCAGGGTGTCAAGGTCGTCGGTGATCTTGGCGACGGCCTTGGGGTATTTGGCGCCGAAGTCGACCTCGAATGCCTTGACCGCGACCTGTGCCTTGTCGATGTCCTCGGCGTTGTAGATATCCTTGATCGCCGCCAACGCCGACGGATGTGCCGACTTAGGCAGTGCGGCAAGGACATTGGCCTGCTTGTGAAACCAGCACCGCTGCTCACGGGTCGCTGGGAACACTTCGCGGACCGCCTTCCAGAACCCGAGGGCGCCATCGCCCACGGCCAGCACCGGGGCAGTCATCCCGCGGCGTTTGCAGTCGCGTAGCAGGTCGGCCCACGACTCGGTGGACTCCCGATACCCGTCGGTGATCGCCACCAGCTCCTTGCGGCCATCAGTACGCACGCCAATCATCACCAGCAGGCACAGTTTGGTCTGCTCCAGGCGCACCTTGAGGTGGATGCCGTCGACCCACAGGTAGACGTAGTCGGTACCGGACAGATCACGGCGCCCGAACGCCGCGGCTTCGTCCTGCCACTGCGCGGTCAGCCGGGTGATCGTCGAGGCCGACAACCCCGCACCCGAGCCGAGGAACTGCTCCAACGCCGCAGTGAAGTCGCCGCTGGACAGCCCATGCAGGTACAGCAGCGGCAACACCTCACTCATCTGCGGAGACTTACGTGCCCACGCCGGCAGGATCGCCGAGGAAAACCGCTGCCGCACACCGGTATCGGGGTCCACGCGGCGGTCGTTGACCCGCGGCGCCTTCACCTTGACCGCGCCGGCCGCGGTCAGCACCTCACGCGGCTGGTGGTAGCCGTTGCGGACCACCAACCGATGGCCGTCCTCATCGAGCTGGTCGGCGAACTGGGCCACGTAGGCGGCGACCTCGGCTTTGAGTGCTGCAGCCAGCATCTGCCGGGCGCCGTCGCGGACGATCTCGTCCAATAACGACCGACCGGCACCGCCGGTGCTTTCAGTGGCCTCGGTGGCATCGTGAACTACGGTGAGCATGGGCGTACCTTCCCGAACCAGCGCGCCAACGCCGGCTCATGATCGGACCTTCGGATATTCAGATCATCCTCGGGAAGGTGCGCCCACTTTCAACGCCCCCTCACCGAGGGTCATCCACAGGTTCTGATCATTGCTCCCCGCGATCCTCGCGGATGCCCTAGGCTACTCCCCCGCGACGATCGAGCGACATGCTGTGGCAGCTGCTGCAACGTACGCAGAATATGTGAGCAACTTGGGCGACGATTGATCATGTAAGTCCGACACTGGGGGGATAATTCGAATGGGATTCCTTCCACACATGCTTGGGTAGTACCCTGCGACGATCGAGCGAAATTCGGTCTCTGCTGCGGCGGCATACGCAAGAGACGTATTCAATCGTTGACAACGGCGCATGACTTACGCTGCCATTATTCTGTATAGGCAGTGGTGCGAATATCACAAATTCCCGACGTGATCGCGGAGGTTAAGATGTCGAAGAAGAAGCGAGGCAAGCCTCGTACGGGTAAGACAACCAAACAACGGCGTCGCGAGAGGCGGTCGAACGGGGCGCGCCCCGGAACGTCACCTTCCATGGCGCCCAAGCGTCTACCCACCGGACAGCCTGCACCGCTATTCGCGATCATTTCTGACCACGCGGGGCTGACCGCATTGAGCCACGCCGAGCGGGTTCAGCGACTTGGACAGATTTCCCAGAGATCGGCTCTTCATGCGTTGGCAGCAATGCAGTCTCGACTTGACGTTGCTACTACGACTGACTGGTCAGAGGTGAGTGTCGAACGTGAACTCCTGACAGAAGTTGGGGCGGAGTGGGCTAACCGGCTGTCTCCGATGATCGGGGTCACCCATCGTCTCGTACCCCCTCGATCAGTAACGCAACTCATACGAGAAGTCTTTGAGTCGTGTCCAGTCACAGAGGGATCATCCGGGGTACGTGATATCGAAACAAGTGACGTGATTGAGCTAGTTATGTCCATTACGACGGAACACGTAAGCGTACAGAACGCACTCGATTCAATGGCGAACCCAGACCCCGCCGACGTCGGTGCGTACATCGCAGAGATCGAAGCGTATACCTCTGACGAGACCATCGCGGCGATTCGTCAGCATGCATTGGATGATATGGCGAATTTCCTTAGCAATGAACCCGTCAAGATCGAGTTGATCAAGGCTCTAACGTACGATCTGTGGTTTCGGCCTTGGCCGGCACGCGTGAGTGACGCGCGAGTAGGTGCCAACCCGGCTGAGGCTTTCGAACTCGCAAATGGCATCCCGCTGCTCGATGTCATGGTTGCAGGCCAGATCATTAGCGAGATCGTTTCCTCTGGGCGGTTCGTTGTTCGACGCTCGGACCTAGTGCGTGCTGGTGCTACCGAATGCGCCGTAGAGTTCGTACTTAAGAACATGGCATATTCGGCGAATGATTATGCGCGCAGGCTTCGTCGTGATCGCGAGCAGGGTCCGGTTACGAATCAGCGATACGTTTTCACGGAACGTCCATTTCTTCGGGACGACGACGACACAGTTTTTGCGCTCCGATATCAATGGATTGTTGATAGGTTCTTTGGTTCGCAGTTGTATTGGCAAACATTTTTCTCGTTTGGTCCTGCGAAGCCAGGTTCAGCGGCCGAGGCATTCAGCCTTGCAATGAATTATGCGTTCGAGCGTGTCGCTGGTGACATTCTGGGGCGGATTGCATCCTATAGTTCCAAAATTTCGAGGGTAGTATATGAAAGCGAAATGCGGGAGGAGTGGTCTAGTACTAAAGGGGAAGCCCCTTCGGTCTGCGATTTCCTGTTGGTTGCGGGACGTGCCTGCATTCTCATTGACGCAACGAATCACCACCTGAGTGCCAGGCTTGCTCAAGGTCTTGCTGACGTCTCTGCCTACGACAAAGATATGGATACTTCGTTTGTCGAAAGCAAGTTCAACCAGATTTTGTCAACTGCGAGATTGATTAGGGAGCACTTATCCTTTGGAGTTGAGGCGAATCCGGTATTCATACCGTACGTTGTTGTGCCGAATAACGGTCTCGCAAACATAACCTCCGTCCGGTTGGATTGGATTACAAGGTCTGCGCCGTTCGAGGAGTTGCGGGGCTCCGCGCGAGCCCCTGTGCCACTGAGGCTGAGTGACCTAGCGTTGTTCGAGGGCCTCGGTGAAGCATTCTCCACGACTCCCAGAGACATCGCTGATCTATTGGGTTCGTGGACGACGTTACAGCCTGGCCCTGTCCCCGTCTCATTGAGAGAGCTACTTGATCAACTCGGCCTGCCTGCACCTATTCCGCGGTCCATGCTTCGAGATCAAGCTGTTCTTGATGCTTTAATTCAAGAGCGACGCTCAGAGGGAGGGCTGCCAGACTAGGAGCTATACTACTGACAGCCCTGCTTCCGAAATTGCGCTGCTGCCGTTCGTGAAAAAGCTATTCGGAAAGCTGTATCGCAACGTTATTGATTGCCTTGGATAGGGTCTTGGTGGCGTCGTCCACTGACTTTGCGATAGTCATTGGGGTGCCGGGTGTCGTCTTTGCGACCCATCGGTACTCGCTTAGGTTTATCGAATAACTTAAAGTGGTTTTCGTCCCGTTCGGTCCACGAAAAGAGATCGATATTTTGAAACGCCCATCACCGTTACCCGGAGTATCGGGGGATGGTAAGAGGTCTTGTGGCAATCCGAGATTCCACTGCATCATACGTCCAGGTGGTAGCGAATCAAAGCAGCGCATGCTCGCGAACTTCTCGTGGTCTTCGTTCCGGGCCCATTCAGACGGCAATCCTGGATTAATCTTCAGTGAGACGTCGGTAGCGACGGTCGGTCCTTCATTCTTCAGGATGAGCATCATGAATGAAGCATGCTGGGCGTGAGGTCGGATATCTGCCCAGACGTACGGTTGAGCGGCATCTTTGTACATTCCCCGCTGGATTGCGGTCTGTTCTTCTGCGGTCTTGACTTGTCGTCGCGTGAAGTACAGGGCAGCCAAAGTGATGGCGGCGGCAATCGCGGCAACGATGGCGGAAGCATCCATTGAGCCATTGTCAACGATCGTCCGAGGTGTGGACAGCGTGTCGCGCATTTTGCCGACCACTCGCTGTAGTGGCCCTGCGTGGTTGTGCCACTCCTCCCTGCATACGTCTGCTCGAGGTGAGGATGGTGGGGTGGCGGTTACAGTGCCTGTTGGTAGCGCTCGCCGCACGGGCCGGTTGGTGTCGTGGACGGCACGCTGCACTCCCGTCGCTACTCGTCCTACTTCAACACGTCTCGCTACCAGCTGAAAGGCGTTGGGGGAGTATGTATTTGAACATTCTCTGACGTAACGTCAGCGGCTCCGCCGGTCGAGGGTGATCTCGAAGGTCGCACCCGAGGTTAGGAGCGGTTGATCAGACGGTTCACCCCGGCCACGACGGCTGTAGTGAGCACCCAGCCGATGATGACGTTGAGCGCGCAGCTGGCGGATGACGAACCACAGCCCGACAACCGGGCCGGCGACCAGCAATCCGATCGAGGTGGACAACGCGAAGATGCGTTCCGAACTGATCTGCCCGTGACGTGGCTCCTGACCACCACCCACGTGGTGATGAACGCGGCAGCCGAGGAAGTACGCGCCGGACGCCTTGACGCTGACGACGCCCCGTGGTTCATCGGTGCGATCCTGCTACCAGCGTTCACGCAGACACAAGATTGAGCCGCAACACTCTTGCGGTCGCGATCAACGGCACACGGCGCGGCACGCGCCTCGGCTGCAAAGCCCGTCAATCGCACTCACCCACGGTCGGAGTGGCGTGTCCCCCGTGAACCGGTCCGGGTGGTTCTAGAGTCCTGATTGCCCTGTTGAGGGCGGAGAAGGGACGATAGGGATCATGGCGGGACGGAAGCGTCACTCGGCTGAGGACATCGTGCGCAAGTTGCGCCGAGCCGATGAACTGGCGGCCGAGGGCAAGAACGGCGAGGAGATCGCCGCCGACCTCGAGGTGTCGGCGGCCACCTTGTACAACTGGCGCCGCCAGTACGGCGGTATGGACGCTGATGCCGCCAAGGAACTCAAGAAGCTACGCGAGCAGAACGGCCGGCTCAAGCGCCTGCTCGCCGACGCCGAGTTGGAGAAAGACGCGCTGCGGGAGATCGCCAAGGGAAAATTCTGAGCCCGACCGCCAAACGCGCCGCGATCGACATGCTCAAAGACGTGAAGAACATGTCAGAACGTATGGCGTGCAGGGTTGTTGGGCTTTCACGGTCTACCTACCGGCGTCTGCCGTTGGCTCAGACACCGGCCGACCCGGACGCTGGTATGCGTGCACAGCTACGCACCTACGCCCGCAAGCACCCGCGACACGGGTTCCGGCGGGCGTGGGCGCACCTGCGGTTCGACGACGGTATCGAGGTGAACAAGAAGAAGGTGCATCGGCTGTGGACGGAGGAGGGCCTGCAGGTGCGCCGGGCGCCGCGGCGCAAACGAGCCGGGCAATCGTCAGTGCCGATCGTGGCGGCGGATGCGCCGAAGGTGGTGTGGGCATTGGACTTTCAGTTTGACTCGACCGTGGATGGCAAGAAGGTCAAGATCGCATCAATGGTCGATGAACACACCCGGATGTCGTTGCTCAACATCGTGGATCGCTCGATCACCGCCGACCGGTTGGTCGAGGAATTGGAGAAGACCTTCGCGATCTGGGGTGGCCCACCCATGGTGCTACGCATGGACAACGGCCCTGAGTTCATCTCAGAGGCGCTCCAGGCGTTCTGTGCAGGGTCGGTAGGCATCTCCTATATTCCGCCCGGCACGCCGTGGAACAACGGATTCATCGAATCGTTCAACAACCGGCTTCGCGACGAGTGCCTGAACCGCAACTGCTGGCCCACCCTGCTCGAAGCTCGCGTGGTGATCGACGATTTCAAAGACGACCACAACCACCGGCACCGCCACTCGGCGCTGGGCTACCAGACCCCGGCCGAGTACGCTGCCCGATGCACCCACCAGCACCACCCTGTGGGCTGCGAGATCGACTGACCGACAGCTAGAAGAAACTGGCTCTAGAACTGCCTGGGGTCCCGGTAGTAATGGCGCAAAAAACAACGAAGTTCGCGTAGTGCCTGGTCAGCGGCGATTTCTCGGTTCGGGCTGCGGGCCGGGGTGGTTGGTGCTTGGCTTGTCTGCCGATGAGGTTGGTCGGCGTGTTGGAGGCTGGGGTTCGTGGCGACGCGGGTATTCGCGGACGAGGAGTTGCAGCGCCTGCGGGAGTTCCCGGAGATCAGTCGTGAGGAGTTGTTCCGGTACTTCACGCTGACCCCGGCGGATCTGGCGTTTGTTGCTCCGCAGGGCAGGGGCCCTGCGGTCCGTCTGGGCCTGGCGGTGGCGTTGTGCACCTTGCCGTGGCTGGGGTTCGTGCCGGACAAGGTGCCGTCGGCGCCGCCGGTGGCGGTGGCCCGGCTGGCGGATCAGCTGAATATCGATGCAGCGCAGCTTCGTTCGTATGGCAAGCGGGCGCAGACGCGGACCGAGCATGTGCGGCTGGTGGCCCAGTATCTGGGGTGGCGGCCTGCCGGGGCGATGGAGTTGAAGGAGCTGGATGAGTTTCTGCTGGCGCGGGCGATGGAGCACGATTCGCCGACGCTGTTGTTCCGGCTGGCGTGTGAGTACCTGATCTCGGCGCGGGTGATCCGGCCGGGCCCGGAAACGGTGGTCCGCCGGGTCGCGCACGCTCGCACGCGGGCGCAGCGGGAGACCTACGACCGGTTGGCGCGCGAGTTCACGCCGCAGCGGTGTAAGGAACTGAATGCGTTGCTGGTCGTCGACCCGTCGATCGAGATGTCGCGGTTGCGGTGGTTGTCGACCGGCCCGGTGGAGGCGTCGGCGACCGCGGTGAAGGCCGAGGTCGAGAAGCTGGTGTTCCTGCGCAACCTGGGCGCGGATGAGCTGGACATGTCGGTGCTGCCGGCGGAGCGGCGGCGGTTCCTGGCGACGGTGGGCCGCCGCTTGACGGGCCAAGCCCTCGAACGCCGGGATCCGCAACGCCGCTACCCGATTCTGCTCACCGTGTTGGCGCAGTCGGCCACCGATGTGCTCGACGAGGTGGTGCAGCTGTTCGATCAGGCGATCTCGGCCAGGTTGAGCAAGGCCGAACGCCGGATGCGCGACGAGCTGGCCGAGCGCGGTAAGGCCGGAGAGGATCGGCAGGGGTTGCTCGACGACCTGCTGGCGATCGTCTGTGACCTGCAGATCCCCGACGAGGAGATCGGCGGCCTGATCCGGGGCGATCGGATCGGATGGGAGCGGTTGCGGGCCGCGGTCGCGCAGGCCAAGCCTCGGCTGCCGCGCGATCACGGGCACCTGGCCGCTCTGGACAGCTCGTACTCCTACCTGCGGCAGTTCACCCCGCAGGTGCTGTCGACAGTCCGGTTCGCCGGCGGCACCGCCGCGACCGAGCTGCTGATCGGGGTGCACATGCTGCGGGAGCTGAACGCGACCGGTACCCGCAAGGTGCCCGACGACGCGCCGACCGGGTTCGTGCCGACGAAGTGGCGCGGCTACCTCGACGAGGCCCGCAAAGCCGGTAACACCACCGCCTATCGGCACTACTGGGAGCTGTGCGTGCTGCTGGGGCTGCGTGACGGGTTGCGCAGCGGGGATGTGTTCGTGCCGGGGTCGCGCCGCTACGCCGACCCGGCCGCGTACCTGCTGACCCCGCAGGCGTGGGAGCCGCAGCGTGACGAGTTCTGCCGCCTGGTCGGCAAGTCCGCTGATCCCGCTCGCGCGCTGGCGACCGCCACCGACGAGCTCGACGCCGCTATGGGCGAGTTGGAGAAGGTGCTCGCCGGCGGCGACGGGCCGGTCCGTCTCGATGAGGCCGGTGACCTGGTGATCTCACCGCTGTCGGCGGAGGATGTGCCCGCGGAGGCGACGGCGCTCAAGGCCGAGCTGACGGAGATGCTGCCGTTCGCGCCGATCGTGTCGCTGCTGATCGAGCTGGACAAACGCACCGGCTACCTGGACTGCTTCACCCACGCCGGCGGCAAACAGGCCCGCAGCCCGGAGCTGAAACGCAACCTCATCGCCGTCCTGCTGGCCTACTCCACCAACCTCGGGCTGACCCGAATGGCCGAGGCGTCGGGCCTCTCCTACGACATCCTGGCCTGGACCAGCGAATGGTATGTGCGGGAGGAGACGCTGCGGGCGGCGAACCTGACGATCATCGACTACCACCAAAGGCTGCCGCTGACCCCGGTCTTCGGCGCCGGCACCCTGTCGTCGAGTGATGGGCAACGGTTCCCGACCCGCGGCAAATCGGTCACCGCCAGAGCGTTGAGCCGCTATTTCGCGAACGAAGGACTGAGCACGTATACCCATGTCACCGATCAGCACGCCACCTACGGCACCAAGGTCATCGTCGCGACGAGACGCGAAGCTCACTACGTGCTGGACGAAATCCTCGGCAATGCAACGGATCTGCCGATCACCGAGCATGCGACCGACACGCACGGCGTCACCCTCGTGAACTTCGGGCTGTTCGACCTGCTCGGATTGCAGCTCTCGCCCCGCATCCGGGACCTGGGCCGGATCACCCTGTATCGGGCGGCGCCTCGGGCCCAGGTGGAGTCCGCGTTCCCGCACGCCGGGCCGCTGCTGACCCGCAAGCTGAATCTGGATCTCATCGCCGAGCACTACGACGACCTGCTCCGGCTGAGCGGGTCGCTGAAGTTCGGGCACGCCACCGCGTCGCTGCTGGTCGGCAAGCTCTCCGCGTCGGGCCGGCAGAACGCCCTCGCGGCGGCGCTCAAGGAATACGGGGCGCTGCGGCGCACGATCTACGCCGCCCGGTACCTGTCCGACCCGGGCTATCGGCGCAAGATCTCCCGACAGCTCAACAAGGGCGAATCCCTGCACGCGCTCCGCCGCGACCTGCTCTACGCGCACGAAGGCGCCGTGCGCGCGAGGCACCTGGAGGGACAGACCGAACAGGCATGGTGCCTCACGTTGGCGACCAACGCCGTCATCGCCTGGACCACAGAGTATTACGGGCTGGCGACCGAACAGATGCGGCGGGCCGGGCGGCGCATCGACGACGAGGTGCTGACGCACATCTCCCCGGCCCACAGCGAGAACATCAACTTCTTCGGCGCCATCGAGGTCGACATCGACGCCGAACTCGCCCAGCTCGGCCCCACCGGGTACCGGCCGCTGCGCGTGCGGGACACCCTGTTCTGACCCGCAGCGCCGGCCCGGATCGGCGGCGGCGCGATCTAGCAGCAGGCGCTGGTTCCGGTGGTCGTGGTCGGGTCGGTGATCGCGTCGGCGAGGGGGCGGGCGAGCTGGTGGTAGGCGTCGGTGACCGGCAGCACCGTCATGCCTGGGAATTTCGCCTGCCAGTGGTGGGCGGCGTCGGAGGTGGCGAGGAACATCTGCGGGTTGCAGCAGGTGGCGCGGAGGTGACCGGGCTGGATCCGGTCGGGGTCGACGAAGGCCACCATCGCGGTGGCCGGTTCCAGGTCGCTGACCCCGGTGACGGGGTCGATGGTCAGGCGCACGGTGGTGCCCGTGATCGGGCAGTCGGATTCGATGCAGGCGGGTGCGCCGATGACGGCGGGGAAGATGAGGGTGTCGGGGGCACACCAGGTGTAGAGCTGGTGGCCACCGACGCTGAACCGGTGCGGGGTCGGGTTGAGGGTCAGGCCCCAGCCGACGATCCGGCCGGCCTCGTCGTATTCGACGTCGGCGCCGATCGGCGTCTGCGCGGGGTCGAGGTCGGGCACTCCCGCGGCGGCGGCGAGTTCGGTGACGGTGACCGGGGTGCCGTGGGTGAGCAGCCGCAGCGCGGCGCGCATCAGCGCCCGGTCCCGGCCGGCGGGCAGGATCTTGGCGAAAACGTCGGCAGTGAGGTTGTCGGTACTCATGGGATCGGACTCCTCGAGGGCGATCGGACAGTGACGGTGCCGACGGTAGGGTCTGTCCCCGGGGTGAGGGTCAAGCCCGTAGCTCGCATCCGCACGGGTCACCGGCCCAGCACAGGTCGTCGGTGGCCAGATGCGCACGGTGTGCGGTTTCGAAGGCGTCGATGCGGTCGAGGATCTGCTCGGCATCGGCGATGCGCTGGCGCAGCCGCTGCCGCGACCGCTGCAGCAGCTCGGCGAGATGGGCGCCGACCGAACGGCCGTGGTCGTCACGGTCGGTGGAGGTGAGCTGGCAGATCTCGGCGATGGTGAGCCCGAGGCCGCGCAGCTCGCCGATGAACCGCACGCACCACTCCGCGTCGTCGGTGTAGAGGCGGTAGCCGGCCGGGCTGCGGCCCAGGGTGTAGATCAGGCCGAGGTCGGTGTACTCGCGCAGCGCCTTCACCGGCACCCCGGTGCGGGCCGAGAGGTCCCCGATCGTCATGTGTCCGTTCATCACTGCCTCCCGTCCGACGGCGTCAGCCTGCGCAGCAGGACAGTTTGGTGACGTCGGTGGTGAAAGTCTGCGCGGTCAGTTTCAGCGCTTCGGCCATGGTCAGGTACGGCGCCCAGGTGTGGGCGAGCCGGTCGACGGTCAGACCCGCGGTCATCGCATAGGTGGCGGCGGTGATCAGGTCCCCGGCGCCGTCGCTGAGGGCGTGCACGCCCATGATCCGGCCGGTGCCGGCTTCGGCGACGATCTTGACCAGGCCGCGGGTGTCCCGGTTGACCAGCGCCCGCGGCACGCTCGACAACCCCAGCACCCGGCACTGGCAGGCCAGCCCGGCCGCGGCGGCTTGCGCGTCGGTCAGTCCGACCGAGGCGATCGCGGGGCTGGTGAACGTCACGCGCGGCACCGTGGTGTAGTCCAGGACGCGATCGGCACCGGCCAGGGCGTTGTCGGCGACCAGGGTGCCCTGCGCGGCGGCCACGTACACGAACTGCGGATCCCCGGCCACGTCCCCGGCCGCCCAGATGCGCGGATTGCTGCTGCGCTGGCGGTCGTCGACCACGACCGCGCCCCGCTCGTCGACGGCGACGCCGACCGCATCCAGGCCCAGCCCGGCGGTGTTGGGGCGGCGGCCGGTGGCCATCAGCACCTGCTCGGCCCGCAGCTCGGTGCTGGCGCCGCCGCCGGTGCGCACGGTCACCACCTTGTGCCCGTCGTCGGCGAGGACCTTCTCGACGGTGGCGGCGGTGAGCACGTCGATGCGCTCGTGGGCGAAGACGGCCTCGAGCGCGGCCGAGATTTCCGGTTCCTCACCCGAGGTCAGCCGGCTACGCGCGATCACCGTGACCTTGCTGCCCAGGCGGGCGAACAGCTGGGCCTGCTCGAGCCCCACATAGCCCGCACCCACCACGATCAGCGACTCCGGCAGCTGCTGGAGGTCCATGGCGGTGGTCGAGGTCAGATACCCGGCCTCAACGAGGCCGTCGATCGGCGGAGCCCAGGGCGCGGCACCGGTGGCGATCAGATACTGGTCGGCCTCGATCACCCGTACACCGCCCTCGGCGCGCGCGACCCGCAGCACGGGTGCCTCGGCGCTGCCGTCGAACACCGCGGTGCCGGAGACGATCTCCCACCCGTAGTCGGCGGCCAGGTCGACATACTTCTCCGCCTGCAGCTGCCCGACCAGCGCGTCCTTGCCCGCGATCAGGGCGGGGAAATCCAGCGGCACCTCGGCGGGGGTGAGCCCGGGGAACCGGCCCGCCGCCTCGGCGGCGTGGCGGGCCTCGGCGGCGGCCAGCAGCGCCTTCGAGGGCACACACCCGACGTTCACGCACGTGCCCCCGACCGTCCCGCGCTCCACCATCACCACCCGTTTGCCGAGGTTGACCGCGGCGATGGCGGCGGCGAACGCCGCCGAGCCGGAACCGATGATCGCCAGATCGGCGCGGGAATCTGTCAAGGTCACGAGGGTGCCTCCTGGTCGGGCAACCGCTGAACCGACAACGGCTGCTATTCGTGTTGACGAATATCTACCGGAACCATATTATGCGCTTATCCGAATAGTTCAAGTCTCGTGGAGGCGATCCCATGGCCCGGTCCACCACCGCCACTGTCACCGTGCCCGGTGCCGAGTCGGCGTGTACGCATCTGGATACGACGGCGAAGTTTTTTCGCGCCCTGTCGGATCCGACCCGGCTCAAGCTCCTCGAATTCATCCTCGCCGGGGAGCGCACCTCCGCCGACTGCGTCGAACACGCCGGCATCTCGCAGCCCCGGGTGTCGGTACACCTGTCCTGCCTGGCCGACTGCGGGTATGTCCTCGCGCGCCGCGACGGGAAGAAACTGCGGTACTCCGTGGGTGATCCGCGGGTAGCTGACCTGGTGATGCTGGCGCGGTCGCTGGCGGCCGACAACTCCGCCGCGCTGGGCTGCTGCCCGCGCATCCCCGCCGCGGACGGTAGTGGGCGGCGATGAACACACCCGACAACAAGGCGATGAACACACCCGACAACGACTCGGGCGGGTTCGGTGGTCTGCTCGCAGTGGCCGGTGGCGTGCTGGTGATGGTCGCCTGCTGCGCCGGTCCCGCCCTGATCGCCGGCGGCGTGCTCGCCGGTCTCGGCGGTGTCTTGACCAGCCCGTGGCTGCTTGCCGCAGGCGTGCTGGTCGTGGCCGCCGCCGTCGGCTACACCCTGCGGCGCCGCGCCCGTAAGGCCACGGGGTGTTGTCCGCCCCGACCCGGATCACCATCCCCGCCATCGACGGCCTCGACACCGTCCCCTACTTCACTTCCCGCACCCTGCTGGACCTCACCGACCTGCCCTCACATCTGCTCGTCGTCGGCGGAGGCTACGTCGGCTGCGAGTTCGCCCAAATGTTCCGGCGATTCGGCTCCGAGGTCACCCTCATCCAACGCGCCGACCGGCTGCTGCCCGGCGAGGACCCCGACATCTCCGCCGCCGTCAGAGAGGGCATGACCGCCGACGGCATCACCGTGCTCACCGGCACCACCTGCACCGCGGCCACCGGCACCACCGGGAACATCCGGCTCGGCTGCACCGGCAGCGAAGCCGACGACATCACCGGCAGCCACCTGCTGATCGCGACAGGACGCACCCCCAACAGCGACAATCTCGGCCTCGAGTACCTCGGTCTCGAACCCGACCCACAGGGCTTCCTCACCGTCGACGCCTCCCTGCGCACCGACGCCGAAAATGTTTGGGCGCTCGGCGATCTGCGCGGCGGGCCCATGTTCACCCACACCGCCCGCGACGACGCCGACATCGTCTACCGCACCATATTCCGAAGCCAGGACCGCACCACAACCGGGCGCATCGTGCCGCACGCGGTGTTCACCGACCCCGAAGTCGGCGCCGTCGGGCTCACCGAACCTGCCGCCCGCGCCGCCGGCTACGACGTCGTCGTCGGGCGCCAGGACTTCACCGGCGTCGTGAAAGCCCGCGCCATCGGCAACACCCGCGGCCTGGTCAAATTCGTCGCCGACGCCGCCACCGACCGTATCCTCGGCTGCCACATCGCCGGACCCGACGGCGGGAACCTCGTTCACGAGGCCGTCATCGCCATGACCACCGGCGCCACCTACACCCAACTCGCCCAAGCCATCCACATCCACCCCACCCTCGCCGAAGCGGTCAACACCGCCGCCGGCGGCGTCCACCGCGAAATCGGCGCATAGACACCCCATGAGCATCGCCCGGTACTCGGGTGAGGCCATTTTCCGACTGCCACGGATAACACCCTGTTATCTGTAGCATCATGACATCCGGCCTGCGCCGACTCCGCTCCGGCGGTGCGCGACGCGGACCTGTTATCTGCGGCAAGCCCAGTGAGGGAGGTACCACCGTGCCGTCCGGGATCACCGTCCGCGCCGCCGGCGACAGCTTCCTCGACTCGATCGGCTCCCCGAACACCCGCCGCGCCTACGGCATCGCCGTCGACAAGACCACCGCCACGCTCGGCGAGACCCGGCGGCTGGCCGACGTCGCCGACGATGAGATCGGTGAAACCCTCGAAACCCTGTGGGGCTCCTCAGCAGTCAACACCTGGAACGCCCGCCGCGCCGCGGTCGCGTCGTGGCTGGCGTGGTGCCGCGAGCACGGCCACACCGCCCCGGCGGTCCCGGCCTGGGTGAAACGCTCCACTCCACCGGACTCCACCACCCCGGTGCACTCGCGCACCGCGATCGACCGGCTCATCGCCCGCCGCGACATCGACCTCCGGGAGAAGACGCTGTGGCGGATGCTCTACGAAACCTGCGCCCGCACCGAGGAACTGCTCCAGGTCAACATCGAGGACCTCGATCTGGCCGGGCGGTGTTGCCCGGTGAAGTCCAAGGGCGCCAAGCCCCGCACCCGCCGCCGCGGTGCCACCTACCACGAGTACGCGCACGAGCTCGTGTACTGGGACGCGGGCACCGCCCGGCTCCTGCCACGCCTCACCAAGGGCCGCACCCGCGGACCGCTGTTCGTCACCCACCGCCGACCGGGCCCCGGAAAGGCCGCCGCCGACCGGGACATCTGCCCCGACACCGGGCTGGCCCGGCTGTCCTACGGCCAGGCCCGCGCCGTGCTGGATGCCGCCACCGCGACGAATGGGCCCGGCACCGGTTGGGATCTGCACGAACTTCGGCATTCCGGCCTGACGCATCTCGGCGAGGCCGGTGCCAGCCTGGTGGAGCTGATGGCCAAGTCCCGCCACCGCAAACCCGAGAACCTACGCCGCTACTTCAAACCCTCACCGGCAGCCATGCGCGGCATCACCAGCCTCATCGGCCCCGACCGCAGCCACCGATAGCGGCCACCAACAAGAGCGTCCGTCTACCCGCTGACCAGGCACTACGCGAACTTCGTTGTTTTTTGCGCCATTACTACCGTGACCCCTGCCTGGACCGGCTATCGGGGACCTGCCAGGAGATCTGATACCAGAGAGCACTTGGTTGTTGCGCTTCCAGTTACGGGCACGCCAGTTTGGCGTGTACCGCGCGGTCACTCTCGAAGTCGGGTGGCAGACACCTTTTAGGGACTGGTGTGAGCGCGGCCCAGGGTTCCTCGCCTCGGGAGGCCTCGGTTCATCCATGGGGTAGGGCTACTCCCCCTCCGCTCAGCGTCCTCCGGCTCATCTGAACTACTATTTGGATTAGTTTCAAGATGGCTGTTGGAGGCGCGGTGATCGCAAGCGTTGTGGCCCAAGGGGCACTCTTGGGGCTGTTCGGTGCGGTCGTAGCGTGTGGTGTCGCCGCTGCCCGTCGGCCGGGTCGAGGTGGGGAGGCTTGGCGGGCGCTCGTTTCGTGTGCGCTTGCTGTGAGTGCGGCCGGCGGCGTGATGGTGGTTGCTCCCCAGGGCTTTTTCGCGGCGGCTATCGTGTTGGCGCTGCTCTGTGTTGGGGCGTTCATGCTGTCTTCTGCTCGTCTGCACGGCGCGTCGTTGGCGGTGATGGTGGACTCGCTCGTGTGGATGGCCTCGGCGATGTGGGTGTTCATCGTGTTCGCCGCCACGGGCGGGCCGATCGAGGGTGGTGTGGTGCCTGCTGATCCGATTGCCGAGTTGGCGTTGAGGGCAGAGCTCAATCGACCCCCGAGGTGGGTCCGTACTGGCAGTGTGATCGCGATTTTCGGTCTGGTGGCCGCGATAGTCTTCCGCCTGGCCCGGCCGGCCTCCTGTGGTGATTGCTTCGAGACCCTCGTTCCCGGCGCCCACGCCCGATGGCCACAAAATACGAAGGTGGTTAGTAGAAGTGGGGTGTGATGCGGGTGTGCGGGGAGGTGGTGAGGCATGACTGACGGTGTCGCGGTGCGGCGTGCGGGTCGGTTCGGCCCGCGCGGTCCTGCCCGTACGATCTCCCGTGCGGTGGGTCTTGCTGTGGTGATGTTTGAGGCGGTGGCCGCGTTCTGGCTGGTGATGCTGCTCCGAACGTCGGATCTCGTGCCATCCGACCCCCGCTCAGGAGTCGGGCGCGGTGATCCGGTTGAGCTGCGGGTGCTGACCGCTGTGGATGTGCACGACTGGGTGTCGGCTCTGAGTGCTGCGGCCTTCGCTGCGGGTGTGGCCGGTGCGCTGGTGGCGCGTCTACTCCCAGCAGTCAAGGGGCGCGCGACCGGTTGAGTAGTCGGGCCTGGGCCTCGCCGGAGTTTCCCTTGTCGGAGGGTTTCTATGGCTTAGGCTTTGGTGCCGCCGCCGCGGGTGTGGCGAGGTTTAAGGGTGAGGTATTCGCTGAGCACTTCACGCTCGGCGGGTGTCACGGTCTGGGCGAAGTGCATCAGTACTGCCGCGGAGTCCCCGCTGGCGTCGAGGACCTGACGCAAGGTGCGTGAGGTGGCCTCTTCACGGGTCTGCATGGGGAAGTACCGGTAGGCGCGGCTGACTTTTTCTCGACCGACGAACCCTTTTTTGTGCAGGTTGGTGACGACGGTGAGCACTGTGGTGTAGGCCGGTTCGCGGTCGTGGAGTTCCTCGACTAGGTCGTGCACCGACATCGCCGCACCGGCTGACCACAGCACGTCCATCACTGCGCGTTCCAGTGAACCCAGCCCAGTCATTTTCACCCACCATCTCTAGATGCGGGTCAATCTTACGACGGACTACCTCAGTTAGTAGCTTGGTCCCGTTGGAGCGCATCGGCAGCGCCGCGACGCGGGCGGTGTTTGAAGGCCACGGAGAATTCGGTTCCAGGGGTGCTGCGGTGGATGTGACGTCGGGTGGTGGTCGGCAACGTGATGGTGAAGGTGGCTCCGTGTCCGGCTCCCAGGCTTTCGGCGAGCAAGGTGCCCCCATGGTCTTCGACGATAGAGCGGGCGATGGTGAGGCCGATTCCGCTGCCGCCGGCGTCTCTGGTGCGTGAGGAGTCGGTGCGGTAGAAGCGGTCGAAGATGTGTGGAAGGTGTTGAGGGGGAATGCCGTCACCGCAGTCGACGACGCTGATGCGCACCGCGTGTGCCGGGGCGGTGTCGGCTTTCACTACGACTCGCTGGCCCGGGGAGCTGTGTCGCAGCGCGTTGGTGAGCAGATTGAGCAGTACTTGGCTCATTCGTTCGGCGTCGACATGGATGTGTACGCGCGCGGCGGTGGTGACGATGCCTAGCGTGACTTTGGCGTCGGTGAACAGGTCGGCGGCTTCTTCGTAGGTCGCGATGAGCAGTTCGTTGACAGTGATCGTCGCCGGGTGGAGGGGCATCTGATGCTCGTCGGCGCTGGATACGGTCGCGATGTCCTCGGCGAGACGCTGCAGGCGGGTGGTGGCGGTGCGCACGACGTCAAAGGTCTGTGAGTCGGGAGCCCGGATTCCGTCTTCGATGGCGTCGGTGATCGCGCCGATGGTGGTCAGTGGGGTGCGCAGTTCGTGGGCAAGGTCTGACAGCATCCGCTTACGGATGTCGTCTTGTGAATCCAGCCGTTGTGCAAGTTGGTTGATAGCTCGGCTGAGCTGGGTGAACTCGGTGCCGAGCTGGCGATCGGGTACGCGCGTGCGGTAGTTGCCGGCGCCAATAGCCACGGCTGAGCGGGCGACACTGGCGACTGACTGTTGTACGCGGCGAGCCAGGAACCAGCTGACGGCCGTGGCCAGGATCGTCGAGGTGATCAATGCGACAGACATTGAGACGACGATCGAGGAAGTGAACGCGGCTTCGACATGGTCGGCCTGAACTGACCCTGGCTCGAGGCGAGCTTGGCCGAGGTGGTCGTGGAAGGTGTGTGGAGCCACGAATAGTGCCACGATCGCGACGCTGATGCCGCCGCCGGCGATGACGATAGCTTGAGCGAGCATGAGCCGGGAGCCGAAGCTGCCGGGGATACGTAACCGTCGACGTTCATCGTTCATCGCTGGCTCCTCGAGGTTGGCCGTCACCCATCCGGTAGCCCACTCCGCGAACGGTGCGGATGAATCGGCCGGCTACGGCGCTGTCACCGAGTTTGCGGCGCAGACTGGCGACATGGACTTCGACGACGTGGGCATCGCCGACCCAGTCGGGTCCCCAGATTTCGGTGAGCAGTTGCTCTCGACTGAACACAACACCGGGCCGCCGCGTGAGCGCTTCGAGAACGTCGAACTCAGTCCGAGTCAGCTCCACGGGTGTGCTCTCCACCTGGACTTCACGACCCTGAGGGTCGAGGGTGAGCTCCCCTATCGTCCGCGGGTGCGACTCGCCGGTTGGGGTCGGCCGTGGTCGGCGCAGCATGGCGTCGATGCGCGCCATCAGCTCACGAGGGCGAAATGGTTTCGTGAGGTAGTCATCGGCCCCCACCGACAGGCCAACGACTGTGTCGACTTCGTCCGCGCGGGCCGTGACCATCACGATGTAGGCGTTGGTGAAGGTGCGCAACTGTCGACAGACCTCGACGCCATCGAGTGACGGCAAGCCCAGGTCGAGGATGACTACTGCCGGACTCGCCGTGCGTGCGGCGGCGACTCCCTCCTGGCCGTCGGGCGCAACGGTGACCGTGAATCCGCTGCGCTGCAGGTAGTCAGCAACGACTTCGGCAATGTCGGGCTCATCTTCGATCACCAGGGCGTGCAGACCGTGCGGTGGTCGGACCACCGGCATATGGAGGTCGTCGACGACGTTGCGATCTTGGGGCACGCTCCTATGGTGGCGGTGGTCTACACGATCATCCAACCTCGTGGGCATTCTTGAGCAGATCTTGATCCACGCTGCCGATCAGCCTTGAGGTTCGGTGGGCAAGGTGGCGGTGTCGCCGGGTGGAACGTTACGACACAGTTCCCTCTCACACTGATGATCTGATTTCTGCCCGGCGGCGTCCTGTTCAACAACGCAGAGGATGCCCGTGTGACTGTCTCCTACAGCCTCACCACCAGTGATCCATTCGCCAGTACCTTCCCCGCCGAAGCCGCGTCGCCCCGTGCTGGGCTGAGTCGTCAGCTGGTGGGCGGCACCCCGGTGTTGCGCATCGAGGAACCCTTCGCCGAGCACGGGCGCGGCTTCTGGGCCAAGCTGGAAGGCTTCAACCCCGGTGGTATGAAAGACCGGCCTGCGCTGCACATGGTGGAACGCGCCCGCGCCCGTGAAGAGCTGGCCCCGGGGGCGCGGATCATCGAATCAACTAGTGGGACACTGGGATTAGGCCTGGCTTTAGCGGGCATCGTGTTCGGGCATCCGGTGACCTTGGTGACCGATCCAGGACTGGAACCGATCTTGCGGCAGATGCTCGCCGCATACGGCGCCCAGGTCGATGTCGTCAGCGATCCCCATCCGGTCGGGGGTTGGCAACAAGCCCGCCGCGACCGCGTGCGCACCCTGCTCGAGCGCGACGAGGCTGCGTGGTGTCCCGACCAGTATTCCAACCCCGACAACGTGACCGGTTACAGCTCGTTGGGTGTGGAGTTGATCGCGCAGCTGCGACATATCGATGTGCTGGTGTGCTCGGTGGGCACCGGTGGGCACTCAGCCGGTGTGGCTCATACTCTGCGGCAGTTCAACCCTGAGCTGGAGGTTGTGGGCGTAGACACCATTGGCTCGACGATTTTCGGCCAGCCGGCACAGTCACGGATTATGCGGGGACTCGGCTCGAGTATCTACCCCCGCAACGTTGCCTATGACCAGTTCAGTGAGGTGCACTGGGTGGCGCCGGCCGAGGCAGTCTGGGCATGTCGCACCCTGGCCGCCACGCATTACGCCACCGGCGGCTGGAGCGTGGGCGCGGTGGCCCTGGTCTCGGGCTGGCTGGCGCGTACTCGTTCGGCCGATACGCGCATCGCGGCGGTGTTCCCCGATGGCCCCGCTCGCTACTACGGAACCATTTACAACGATGAGTACTGCCGCGCTCACGACCTGATCGGCGCCCCGGCGCCGCCCACTGAACCCCGCACCATCAGCGATCCGCTCACTCAGGTCGCGAGCAGCTGGACGTGGTGCCCTACCATCATCGACCCCACTTGCGTGCCGCACGCCGAGCCCACGAGCTGATCTATGCGACGCCTCTACCGCAGTTTCCGCAGCTTCGATCGCCCCAGCCAAGTGCTGATGGTCAATCAGTTCACCATCAATCTCGGCTTCTACATGCTCATGCCCTACCTCGCCGCCTACCTCGCCGGCCCGCTGGCCCTGGCCGCATGGGCAGTGGGCCTGGTCCTGGGGATACGCAACTTCTCCCAACAGGGCATGTTCCTGATCGGGGGAACACTCGCTGACCGCTGGGGTTACAAACCGCTCATCATCGCCGGATGCCTGATGAGGGTCATCGGATTCGTCCTACTGGCCCTGGTCAGTTCGCTGCCGGCGATCCTGATCGCCTCGGCGGCAACGGGATTCGCCGGGGCGCTGTTCAACCCCGCCGTACGGGCCTACCTGGCCGCCGACGCCGGTGAGCGCCGCATCGAAGCATTCGCCGTGTTCAACGTGTTCTACCAGGCCGGGATCCTGCTCGGGCCGCTGGTCGGACTAGCCCTGACCGCCCTGGACTTCCGGCTCACCTCTCTCTGTGCGGCAGCAGTTTTCGCGGTCCTGACCCTCGTGCAGATCAAAGCGCTACCCGCAACAACACCTGCCCCGAGCAGCACCTCAATCATTCAGGACTGGCGCAGCGTCGTCCGTAACCGGCGATTCCTGCTCTTCGCTGCGGCGATGGCCAGCTCTTACGTGCTGTCCTTCCAGGTCTACCTCGCCCTGCCCCTACATGCCGACCGCATAGCAGACAACCCCACCCTCGCCACCAGTGTTGTCACCGCAATGTTCGTGGTGACCGGTCTGGTGGCCATCGCCGGCCAGCTACGCATCACCACATGGTTCGGCAACCGCTGGGGCAGCACCGGCAGCCTGAGCGTGGGAATGACGCTGATGGCTGCAGCTTTCCTGCCCCTAGTCGCCAGCACCGCAACGCATCAGCGCAACATCGCCCTCAACATCGCCGCCCTGCTACTCACCGCAGCTCTGCTCGCCGCCGCCACCGCAGCAGTGTTCCCATTCGAAATGGACACGGTGGTGGGACTGGCCCGCGGCACGCTTGTCGCCACCCACTACGGGCTCTACAACACCATCGTCGGGATCGGGATTCTGCTCGGCAACGCCGCGACCGGGTGGCTGTTCAGCGCGGCCACCACCCGCGACATGCCCGAACTGGTGTGGATCGCTCTAGTCCTCACCGGCATGGCGGCGGCGTCAGCCCTGTTGCTGTTGCACCGCCGCGGATGGCTGGGCTTCACCGCCACCACCGAAGCTCAGCCCACCACAACCCATTGATTACCCTAGGGGGGTAAGGTATGAATGTGGTGTGGCGAGACGCCACAGCGACAGACCCCCTGAGGGTCGTCGGCACCACTGCTGTACCGAAAGGGCACATCTCATGAGCACATCGACAGTGATCGTCTCCGGAATGACGTGTGGGCACTGCGCGTCGTCGGTGCGTGAAGAAGTCGGAGCACTGGCCGGCGTGACTGACGTCGACGTCGACGTGGCCAGCGGGCACGTCACCATCTCCAGCTCGGCCCCGATCGAGCCCGACGCGATCCGCGGCGCGATCGAAGAGGCCGGCTACCACCTGGCGCAGTAGCCGATGGGGGGCTGAAGTGTCTGCCCCACTGGCGACTTCAGCCTCTCCCGGGCGGCGTGGGTGTCGCCACCACCGATGACAGGAATCCAGCGATGAATGTTCCAACCAAGCTCGGCGTCTTCGCCGCGGCCCTGCTGATAGTTTTCGCTGCGGCGTACGCCATCGCCGCTGGTGTCGCTCCCGACAGGGCGTCGACCTCCCCGGCTGAGTCCGCCCATGCCGATCACAATGCTGCACCACAGTCGCGAACATCCGCCTCGTCTCCGGGGGCCGATCAGGTTCGCGGAGTTTCGATGGCAGCAGCCGGCTTCATCCTGGGGAATGTGGTGGCACCCCATGCGTCCGGGGTGCAGGCACCGCTGAGCTTTGAGATCCTCGACGCCGCCGGGGCCGCGGTCACCGACTTCGCCGCCGAGCACGACAAGCAGCTGCACCTGATCGTCGTCCGCGCGGATGGCACCCACTTCCGACACGTGCACCCCACTCTCTCGCCCGAAGGGCGCTGGACGCTGCCCTGGCAGTGGGCGACGGGAGGCAGCTACCGGATCTACGCCGACTTCGTGCCCGCCGCCACCGGCCAACCCCTCACCCTCACCAGCACCGTCGAAGTCAGCGGTGACTACCAGCCGGCCCCACCCGCCGCCGAATCACGACAGTCACCCGTCGACGGGTTCGACATCGAACTGGCCGGGCACCTGCGCGCTGGAGCCGAGTCCGAACTGACCGTCACCGTGCGCCGAGCAGGACAACCAGTCACCACCCTGCAGCCGTATCTGGGCGCTTTCGGTCACTTGGTGGCCCTGCGACAGGGTGACCTGGCCTACCTGCATGTTCACCCAGAAGGCGCGGCACCAACCGCCGGTCAACTCGCGGGACCACAGGTCCGCTTCGCCACCACCGCCCCCACCCCGGGCCGCTATCTGCTCTACCTCGACTTCCAGGTCCAGGGCGCTGTGCATACCGCCACCTTCGTTCTCGACGTCCCCACCGGCGCCCCGGCCCCGACACCTGACTCCACGGCCCCCTCGGCCGATCCGCACGCCGGACACTAACTCGCTGACCAGCGCCACCCGGGGCACTGCGCCGAGGCATTCACCCAACGAGGAACCCCCCATGACCACCTCAGCTCCGATCCACCCACCTGCGGCCACCGCCGAGCAGACAGGCGCCGTCGATATCGAACTCGCCGTGTCGGGCATGACGTGTGCATCGTGCGCGGCACGCATCGAACGCACACTGAACAAACTCGACGGAGTGAGCGCCTCGGTGAACTACGCCACCGAAAAAGCTCACGTCAGCGCACCCGCCGGTGTCGACCCACACCTGCTGATCGAGACCATCGAACAGGCCGGATACCACGCTGCGCTGCCCGCCACTCCCACCAAAGGTGCCGCCCCCGACGATGACCCTTCGGACGACGACGGGGAGCTCGTGGCCTTGCGTCACCGACTGATCGGTGCGGTGGTTCTCTCGGTACCGGTGATCGCGCTGGCAATGGTCCCGGCGTTGCAGTTCACCTACTGGCAGTGGGCGTCGTTGACGTTGGCCGCGCCAGTGATCGTGTGGGCGGCATGGCCGTTTCATCGCGCCGCGTTGCTCAACCTGCGCCACGGTGCGGCCACCATGGACACCCTCATCTCGGTCGGCACCACCGCGGCGCTGTTGTGGTCGTTGTATGCGTTGTTCTTCGGCACCGCCGGACAACCAGGCACGACCCACGGGATGTTGACCGGACTAAGTTCGGACACGCCGAGGACGATCGAGGCGGGGGCGGTCAGCGTGGTCATTGTCGAGGGCACTGTTGAAGGGAGTGTCCGTGAACCGTGAAGACGCGAAGGGTGTGCCGACGAGGCTTCCGGCCTGGGGTCGTGTGAACCCAGTAGATGGGGTTCCGTTCTGGTCTCTGGTTGGACCGGACGATCGTGAGATCGAGCCGGTCGGCGAGTTTCTGAAGGAGTTGGTCACTCGTGGTCACCGCGCCGGGACGGTTCGGAGCTATGCGTATGACCTGCTGCGATGGTGGCGCTGGTTGCGTGTGATCGACCGGCCGTGGAACCGTGCCACACAAGAAGACCTGCGCGAGTTCGTTCTCTGGTTGTCTGATGCCATCAAGCCGGAAAGTGGTCGGCGGACCGTGTCCGTCTCGACCGCGGGCACGATCAACGCCGTCACACGCAAGCAGTACCTCGACGACCGCTACAAGCCGCGGACCATCCGCCACAGCAATGCGGTGCTGCGCACCTTCTACGAATGGGCCATCATCGAAGGGACTGGGCCCCTGGTAAACCCAGTCCAGTTGCGCAACGCGAGCCGGCGCGCCCATGCGCACCACAACCCCCTCGAATCATTCCGAACCGACGGCCGGCTTCGCTACAACCCGCCCATACCGAAACGTCGTCCGAGGGTCCTTCCCGATCCGGAATGGGTTCGGCTCTTCGGTGCGCTCACCTCCAATCGCGACAGGGCACTGCTGTCGATGGCGGTCAGCAATGGTGCCCGAGCTGGGGAGATCCTCGGGATGCGGATGGCCGACGTCGACTGGGGCGAGCAGTTGGTGCGGGTGACTCGTAAAGGTTCACGGGACGAACAATGGCTACCTGTGAGCGCGGAGGCGCTGCTGTGGCTCCGCCTGTATCTGTCCGAGATCGATGATGTGCAACCGAACGCCCCACTGTGGTGGACCCTTCGCGTCCGCAATCGTCGGGCTGGTGCGTCCCGCCAACCGATGAACTACGAAACGCTCCGAGGCGTCTTCCGTCGCACCAACGTCGCGCTCGGAACCAACTGGAGCATGCACGATCTGCGGCACACTGCCGCACGACGTATGGCCGACGACTCGAAGCTCTCGCTCCGTGACGTTCAGACAATCCTCGGCCACCGACAAATCGCCACGACCGTCCAGGTGTACCTGCACGAATCAGATGTCCAGGTGGCGTCGCGTGTACTCGAGCACCTGAGCAGGCCTTCACCACCACACCCCCTCGCGGGGAAGTCGCTGGGATACCGGGACCATGACATGTCTGTTCTGTTTGGCGGTGAGGATCTGTGCTGACGACAGTGGCAACTCCCTCAGTGACCGTCCGCCCCGAGCGCGTTCACGGACACCACGACGGCCACTCGATCGATGAGGTGCTTGCCGCCGTGGAGGCAGACCTTCGCTGGCGGAATCACCCGGTACGCGGCGAGCGGGCCGCGATCGCGCTGCGCGGCATCCTCGAGTGGCTCTCCACATTCCCCGGAACCGGCTGGCAAGAGCGGTGGTCAGCCGCATCGGGGAACGACTACCCGAGCTGGATCACCACCATGACCGAGCATCTCTCGGCGCGCGGAGTCGCCCGCAGGAACGTGATCGACACAGTGCCGGCGCTCCTCATCCATCGAGTGGTGATCGTCGACTACGCGTTCCTGCGCGCATACAGGGCACGAAGCCTGTACGAGACGGTTCGAGAGAGGCTCCGCCCCGATCTCTGGGAACGCATCGCCGCCAACGCACCGCGCGCCAAACTGACGGCGTACCAGTTCCGCGAAGCGCGGTTGGTGTTGAGCAAGATGGTCCTGGCAACCGGCCGAGACCTCAACCAACTGCAGCTACATGACTTCACCGACTATCTTGCAGACAACCGGCACTCCAACGGGTCCAACCCGAACGGCGTCCACGCGGCCTGGGATCTCGTCCGCGGGATTGCCCCCATTCCCGACAACGACCTGCTGACGTGTCTGAGAGTCGGCCAGCGCAGCGCCGAACAGATCATCGACCGATTCGCCATCCAGAACTCGGCTATCCGGGATCTCCTCGTTCGCTATCTCAACGAGAGGAAGCCAGCGCTGGACTACACCTCCTTCGACTCAACAGCCCGCCTACTCGGCTCCTTCTGGGCTGATATCGAAGCCCACCATCCGGGTGTCGACTCCCTGCACCTCAGCGACAATGCCGCGCGAGATTGGAAGCTGCGCTTGCGTACCGTCACGAATCGAGATGGGTCCACCAGACCGCGGCTGAATTACCTGGACGTGCTGATGGTTGTGCGCGCGTTCTACCTCGACATCCAGGAGTGGGCCCTCGCGGATCCCTATTGGGCTCCGTGGGCGGCTCCGTCTCCCGTGCACCGTATGGACACAAAGGGAATCGAGAAGGCCAAGCGCACCCGACAAGCCCGGATGCACCAACGCGTCCGCACTCGGCTTCCACATCTCGACCGTCTCGTGGACAGCGCAAACGACCATCGCGAAGACCGGGCGGCGCTTCTCGACCATGCGCGGAGGGCCCAACCCGGCGAAGAGTTCGAGTACCGCGCAACGAAATACCGCAGGGTCGACCCCAGCGACAAGCGACGCGTCAACGGCAACACGACGTTCGTTCACGTCATCGATCCAGCGGGCCGGCGCATCGACGTCGTCAAGGAGGAAGACGACGCCTTCTGGACCTGGGCTGTTATCGAGACACTGCGCCACACCGGAATACGAGTGGAAGAGCTCGGCGAACTCACTCACCTCGCACTCGTCACCTACAGGCCGCCGGATACGGGCGAGACGGTGCCACTTCTGCAGATTCTTCCCTCGAAGAGCAACGAGGAGCGCCTGCTGCTCGTCAGCCCCGAACTCGCCAGCGTCCTCGCCTCGATTATCACTCGACTACGCGGTGAGAACGATGGAGTGATCCCGCTGGTCGCCAGATACGACAAGCATGAGCGGACGACAGGTCCAGCGCTTCCGCACCTCTTCCAGTGCCGCAACGGGCACCGACGTTCAGTGATCGGGTACGGAACCCTGCGACGCCTTCTCGAAGAGGCGATCGAGCGCATCGGCCTTCGTGACGCGGCCGGCGAGCCGTTGCACTTCACACCGCACGACTTCCGGCGATTGTTCGCCACGGACGCGGTTACGGGCGGACTCCCGGTCCACATCGCCGCCAAGCTCCTCGGACACGCCAACATCACCACCACGCAGGGGTACGTCGCGGTTTTCCAGGATGAGCTGATCGGGTCCTACCGCCGTTACCTCGACCACCGTCGAGCGATGCGCCCCGCCGTCGAGTACCGGGAACCCACCGATACAGAGTGGGCTGAGTTCGAGCAGCACTTCGCGACCCGACAGCTTGAACTCGGCACCTGCGGTCGCCCCTACGGATCCCCCTGCAACCATGAACACGCCTGTATCCGTTGCCCGATGCTCCGTGTCGACCCCCGGGCGCGACCACGATTGGTCGCGATCATCGCGAACCTGCGCGAGAGGATCGCTGAAGCGCGAACAAACGGGTGGCTCGGCGAAATCCAAGGGCTCGAGACCAGCCGAGACGCGGCGATCCGCAAGCTCACGGTCCTCGACCGATCGGGCCCGTACGGCCGAACAGGCCTGGCCGACTTGGGTATCCCGTCGGCTCGCTGATCCGCTCAGGGCGAGACGGTCGTTCAGTGAACCAGCGGCACGCCGAAGTTCAAAAGAACGTCGGGAATTGGATGACCAGACCAAGTTCCAGTGGTGCGGGAGATTCTAGGTCGGCGGGAGGTTCGACTGGGTCGTCTCGGACGGGCGGGTCAGTGCATTCAGTGCGTTGATCCCTACAGGTTCAGTGGCCAGCATCGGCACGATCGCACTCCGGTTGTGTGTGCTGGTGATGGAGCTGATCTCGACGACTTCTGTCCCGGCACGCCGTCGGAGCAGCGGTGATGTCGGGTGAGCTGCAGCGATCGAGTTGTTGACCACCCAGGCCCACGGGTGGATCCGGCGTCGGTGGTGTCGGTGAGGCCGAGCATCTGGATCGCGGCGGGCGCGGCCACCGGTTCGGGGGCGATGCCGGCCCACTTGGCGAGCTGGGCGCGGTCGGGGTAGCGGCCGGTGACGGCGGTGACGCCGTCGACGAGGACGAGGGGCAGGCCCTCTGAGCCGGAGAGCTGCAGGAACGCCTTGACCGGTTCCCGCTCGGCGAAGGCGAGGGGCTCATTGGCGAGGTTGAAGCGGGCGATGTCGCCGCCCTGGGTGTTGATCCAGTCCATGTCGGCGGTGAAGGTGACCAGGGCCTGGTCGACGTCGTCGCCGCACACTCCGGTGTTGCAGCACAGTGCGGGCTCGAAAACCTCGATACGGGTCATCAGGGGGGCCTCTCAGTTCTCAGGGGTGGGTGGGGGCGGTGAGCTGGGCGGCGAGCCGGTCGACGCGGGCGGCGATGTCGTCGCGGACCAGGCGCATGCGGTCGATGCCGTCGATGCCGCGTTCGGACGGCTCGTCGGTGTCCCAGTTCTCGAACCGGGTCCCCGGGACGGGATCGACGTGGGCCTCGCGGCCGAGGGTGACCACCACGTCGACTGCCCGCAGCAGCTGCGGGTCGATCGCCTTCGGGGTCTCGGCGGTGATGTCCACGCCGACCTCGAGAAGCGACTGCGCGGACAGGGCGTTGACCGCGGCGCCAGGCTTGGTGCCGGCCGAGTGCACCTCGACCGCGTCGCCGGCGGCCTTGCGCATCAGCCCGGCCGCCATCTGGGACTTGCCGCCGTTCTTCACGCAGACGAACAGCACCGAAGGTTTGTTCACGCTCGGATCCTTCCGGGGTGGCCGTGTTCACCGGCCGTTCGGTTGACGAGTTGAATCGATAAGAGTCAATATAGACGTATGTCGAATCAATCGTCGAGTGGGGTCGAGGCCTGCTGCTCGCCCATCACGCGGGAGCCGTTGACCTCAGATTGGGCCTCTGACCTGGCCCGGATGTTCAAGGCGCTCGGGGATCCGGTGCGTCTGCGGATGCTGAGTCTGATCGCCAGCCACGAGAACGGCGAGAGCTGTGTGTGCGACATCTCCCCGGCGTTCGAGCTGTCGCAGCCGACGATCTCGCATCACCTCAAGGTGTTGCGCGAGGCCGGTCTGCTCGACTGTGAGCGCCGCGGCACCTGGGTCTACTACCGGGTGATCCCGTCCGCGCTCGCGCAGTTGTCGGCGGTGCTGGCGTCCGAGGTCGGTGTCGTCGAAGGCTCGGCCTGCGTGCCCGCAGCTGCGGTCGTGGAGGTGGCCCGGTGACCGAGACGACCACCCATCCCGCTGTTGTCGGCAAGCTCTCGACCCTGGACCGGTTCCTGCCGGTGTGGATCGGTGTGGCGATGGTCGCCGGCCTGCTCCTGGGCCGGATGATCCCCGGCCTCGGTGACGCACTCGGGGCCGTCGAACTCGACGGCATCTCCCTGCCGATCGCGCTCGGTCTGCTGATCATGATGTACCCGGTCCTCGCGAAGGTGCGCTACGACCGCCTCGACACCGTCACCGGCGACCGCAAACTCCTCCTCGGCTCCCTGCTGCTGAACTGGGTCCTCGGCCCGGCGCTGATGTTCGCGCTCGCCTGGATCTTCCTGCCCGACCTGCCCGAATACCGGACCGGTCTGATCATCGTCGGCCTCGCGCGCTGCATCGCGATGGTCATCATCTGGAACGACCTCGCCTGCGGCGACCGCGAAGCGGCCGCCGTCCTGGTCGCGATCAACTCCGTCTTCCAGGTAATCATGTTCGCCGTCCTCGGCTGGTTCTACCTCTCGGTGCTGCCCGGCTGGCTGGGCCTCGAACAGACCACCATCGACACCTCACCGTGGCAGATCGCCAAGTCCGTACTGATCTTCCTCGGCATCCCGCTGCTCGCCGGGTTCCTCACCCGCCACTTCGGGGAGAAGGCCAAGGGCCGCGAGTGGTACGAGGAGCGGTTCCTGCCGAAGATCGGCCCCTGGGCGCTCTACGGCCTGCTGTTCACCATCGTGATCCTCTTCGCGCTACAGGGCGACCAGATCACCTCGCAGCCACTCGATGTCGTCCGGATCGCGATCCCGCTGCTCGCGTACTTCGCGATCATGTGGGGCGGCGGCTACGCACTCGGCGCCGCAATGGGACTGGGCTACGAGCGCACCACCACCCTCGCGTTCACCGCCGCGGGCAACAACTTCGAGCTCGCCATCGCGGTCGCCATCGCCACCTACGGCGTCACCTCCGGCCAGGCCCTCGCCGGGGTCGTCGGACCGCTGATCGAGGTCCCCGTCCTCGTCGGCCTGGTCTACGTCTCCCTCGCGCTACGCAAACGCTTCAACCGCACGGACTCTCCCGCACCCATCGCTTCGTGACCCGAGAAGGCCAGGAGACGAACATGTCCCAGCATGTCGACCGCCATCAGTCCGAACTACTCGTCCCCGAGGCGGTCCTGCGGCGGGCCGCCGAGCATCTCGCCGGCAGATACGTCGGGGTCTTCTCCCCGGAAACGGTGGAGCGGACGGTGTTCGAGTCGTACGCCGCGCTCCGCGAGACCGCCACGGTGCACACCCATCTGACGGCGCTCGCGCCCAGGCTGGCCGCCGAACGCCTCACCGCCCGCGCCCACACCGACGGTTCCGTGGTGAAGACGGCGCCCGAGGTGCTGTTCGTCTGCGCCCACAACACCGGCCGCTCGCAGATGGCGGCGGCGCTGCTCGACCACCACAGCGGCGGCCGTGTCCACGTCCATTCGGCGGGCTCGGCCCCGACCGGCGGGATCGATCCCGCCGTCCTCGCGGTGATGGCCGAAACCGGAATCGACCTGGCCGCCGCGTATCCCAAGCCGCTGACCGACGAGGTCGTCGCCGTCGCCGACGTGGTGGTCACCCTGGGCTGCGGCGACGCCTGCCCGGTCCATCCGGGCACACGGTATCTCGACTGGTCGGTACCCGACCCGGAAGGGCAATCGCCGCACATGGTGCGCGCGATCCGCGACGAGATCGATATTCGTGTCCGCGGCCTGCTCACCGAACTCACCACCACCACCCAGGCCTGACCCCTCCATCTTCCCGAAAGGTTCTCGATGACCACCGATTCCCCGAACGCCACTCCGTCGGTCCTGTTCGTCTGCGTGCACAACGCCGGCCGCTCCCAGATGGCCGCCGGATTCCTCACCGCGCTGGCCGGTGACCGGATCGAGGTCCGCTCCGCGGGCAGCGCCCCGGCCGACCAGGTCAACCCCGCCGCGACCCTGGCGATGGCCGAGGTCGGCATCGACATCTCGACGCAGTCCCCGAAGATCCTCACCGTGGACGCGGTACAGGCCTCCGACGTGGTGATCACGATGGGCTGCGGCGACACGTGCCCGGTCTTCCCCGGAAAGTCCTACCGCGACTGGGTTCTCGAGGATCCGGCCGGTCAGGGTGTCGACGCGGTCCGCCCGATTCGTGACGAGATCAAGGCGAAGGTCGAGGCGCTGATCGCAGAACTGACCGCCGAGCCCGCCCGTTCCTGACCGACAACGTCCACCTCTTCGCCCCTGCGGGGGCCGCACGGAAGGCTCCTCATTGAGTACTGACGCGACCATCCACGACCTGATCATCGTCGGCTCCGGACCCGCCGGATACACGGCCGGCGTCTACGCCGCCCGCGCGGAGCTCGAGCCCCTGCTCTTCGAGGGCACCCAGTTCGGCGGCTCGCTGATGACCACCACCGAGGTGGAGAACTTCCCCGGCTTCCGCGAGGGCATCATGGGCCCGGATCTCATGGACGAGATGCGCGAGCAGGCCAAGCGTTTCGGCGCGGACATCCGCACCGAGGACGTCGAGGAGATCGAGCTGGACGGCCCGGTCAAGAAGGTCGTCGCGAACGGTGAGACGTACTACGCCCGCGCCGTCATTCTCGCGATGGGTGCCGCTGCCCGCTACCTCGGTATCCCGGGGGAGGAGAAGCTCCTCGGCCGCGGCGTCAGCGCCTGCGCCACCTGCGACGGCTTCTTCTTCCGCGACCAGGACATCGTCGTGGTCGGCGGCGGCGACTCCGCGATGGAGGAGGCCACCTTCCTGACCAAGTTCGCCCGCAGCGTCACCCTCGTGCACCGCCGCGAGGAGTTCCGCGCGTCCCGGATCATGCTCGAGCGCGCCAAGGCGAACGAGAAGATCCGCTTCGTCACCAACGCCGAGCCGGTCGAGGTGCTGGGTGAGAACAGCGTCACCGGCCTGGTGGTCCGCGACACGGTCACCGGCGAGCGGTCCACGCTCGACGTCACCGGCATGTTCGTCGCCATCGGCCACGACCCGCGCAGCGAGCTCGTCAAGGGCCAGGTCGACGTCGACGCCGCCGGCTACGTCCAGGTGCAGTCGCCGACCACCGCCACCTCCACCGAGGGTGTCTTCGCGGCCGGCGACCTGGTCGACCACACCTACCGTCAGGCCATCACCGCGGCCGGCACCGGCTGTGCCGCCGCGATCGACGCCGAGCGCTGGCTGGCCGACCAGGGGGAGATCACCGAGAACACCCTCGCCGCCGCGGGCGAGCCCGTCACCGTCTGAGCATGATGCAGCAGCGATCGGTGACCGACATGGATGTGGTCGTGATCGGTGGCGGACAGGCCGGGCTCGCCGCGGGCTACTACCTGCGGCGAGCCGGGCACCGGTTCGTGATCCTCGACGACCAACCGGTACCCGGCGGGGCATGGCCACACACGTGGCCGTCGCTGCGGCTGTTCTCCCCGGCGGAGTTCGCGGCCCTGCCGGGATGGCCGATGCCGCCGTGGCCGGACGGTTTCCCGCCCGCCTCGCACGTGGTCGACTACTTCACCGCCTACGAGGAGCGCTACGACCTGCCGATCAAGCGGCCCGTCCGGGTCACCGGTGTGGACCGCGACGGGCAGCACCTCGCCGTCACCACGAACCAACGGATCTGGCGGGCCCGGCGGGTGATCAGCGCGACCGGCACCTGGCAGCAACCGTTCTGGCCGCTGTACCCGGGTGCGCGGGAGTTCACCGGCCGCCAACTCCACACGGTCGACTACCGGCAACCGTCGGACTTCGCTGGCGCCCGGGTGGTGATCGTCGGTGGCGGCAACTCCGCCGCCCAGCTCGTCGCCGAAATCTCCACCGTGGCCACCACCACGTGGGTGACGACCCGGCCACCCCGCTTCCTCGCCGACGACGTCGACGGGCGGGTGCTGTTCCAGGTCGCATCCGAGCGCGCCGCGGCGATCGCCGCCGGGAAACCCGATCCCGGCGGACCGGCTTCCCTCGGCGACATCGTCATGGTGCCCGAGGTGCGTGAGGCCCGCGATCGTGGTGTCCTGCAGGCGCTACCGATGTTCGACCGTCTCACCCGAGACGGCGTCGCCTGGGGAAACACGGTTCAGCACGCCGATGTCATTGTGTGGGCCACCGGCTTTCGGCCCGCGCTGGCCCACCTGCGTCCGCTGCGGTTGCGCGAGCACGACGGCACGATCGCCGTCTCGGGCACGAAGGCGCTCAAGGAGCCCCGCCTGCACCTGCTCGGCTACGGGGACTGGACCGGCCCCGGCTCGGCGACCATCCTCGGCGTCGGACGCACTGCCAAAGCTGCAGTCGCCCAACTCGACCTCGACGACTGACCACACTCGTCCGATAAGGGACCGGCGACGAGCGCGCCCACGTTCACCCGGACGCTTCCGCGGTGTGGGCGTTGCGCAAGGTGCTCGGGTATGCGGGTCATGGTGAGTGGTCCTCGTTGGATTCGAGGAGCAATGCGCCGATGACGAGGACGACGCCGCAGGTGATGTAGGTGTCGGCGATATTGAAGGTGGCGAACCATCCGGTGTGGAAGTAGTCGGTGACCTTGCCGTCGAGAAGACGGTCGATGACGTTGGCGGCGGCGCCGGCGACGATCGCGGCGAGCCCGACGGTCTGGATCGGGTGACTGTCCGGTGCGGTACGCCACGCGAACACACTGATCGTGGCGGTGATGGCCGCGGTGGCGGCAAGAACGACGGCGGTGGGGAGTTGGTCGCCGAGACTGAAAGCGACCCCGGTGTTGTAGGTCAGGCGCAGTTGCAGCAGGCCGAGATCGACGGTCCGACCCCAGGAAAGAGTGTCGCGTGCAATCGGATCGACGACCAGCGCGATCGCAGCTAAGGCGACGGCGACCGCGACGAGGGTGCGGCGGCCGCGGCGCCACCTGGCTGAGGTCGAGGTGGTGGGCTCGGCGTAGGTCATGACCGAGTCCCGGCGATCGGTTCGCGCGTGATCGCCGAGGGTGTCGCTGCGGTGAGGGTTCGGGCGCGTCCGGCGCGGACGCCGTTGGCGATGACGACGATCTCGGCGACTTCGTGGACGAGGACGACCGCGGCCAGGCCGAGGACACCGAACAGGGCCAGCGGCATCAAGACGGTGATGATCGCCAGGGACAGGCCGACGTTCTGCAGCATGATCGTCCGAGACCGGCGCGCGTGGTGCAGCGCCTGAGGTAGGTGGCGCAGGTCCTCGCCCATCAGAGCGACGTCGGCAGTCTCGATCGCCACGTCGGTTCCTATTGCGCCCATCGCGATACCGAGGTCTGCGGTGGCGAGGGCGGGGGCGTCATTTACTCCGTCGCCGACCATCGCGGTCGGTCGCGCAGCGCGGAGGGTTCCGACGATGCGGGCCTTGTCCTCGGGGCGCAGGTCGGCGTGCACTTCGTCGATGCCGACGTCGGCGGCCAGGGCGCGGGCGGTGCGGTCGTTGTCGCCGGTGAGCATCGCGACCTGGTAGCCGTCGCGGCGCAGGCCGGCGATCACCTCGTGTGCCTCGGGGCGGAGTTCATCGCGGACGGCGACCGCCCCAATCACGGTTCCGGCGCGCTCGATCAGGACCGCGGTGGCGCCGGCACGCTGCATCCGTTCGATGTCGGCGGTGAGGGGGCCGGGGTCGATCCAGCCGGGTCGACCGAGCCGAACCGGTGCGCCGTCGATGCGGCCGGTCAGGCCCGCGCCGGTCACGGCATCGACATCGTCGGCGGGCACGTAGTGGCCGACGGCGGCGAGAATCGCTCGGGCCAGCGGGTGTTCGCTGCGGGCCTCCAACGCCGCGGCCACCGCGAGGACGTCGCCGCGGGTGGCGCCGTTAGCGGCGGCGACGTCGATCACGACGGGCTGGTTGCGGGTGAGAGTGCCGGTCTTGTCCAGCGCGACGGTGCGGATGCGGCCGAGTGCTTCGAGGGCGGCACCGCCCTTGACCAGGACGCCGAGCTTGGACGCGGCGCCGATCGCGGCGACGACCGTCACGGGGATGGCAATCGCCAGCGCGCACGGTGAGGCGGCGACGAGCACGACGAGGGCGCGTTCGATCCACACCCGCGGATCACCGGCGAGGCTGCCGACTGCGGCGATGACCGCGGCCGCGACCATCACGGCCGGGACAAGCGGCTTGGCTATCTTGTCGGCCAGGCGTTGCGCTTCGCCCTTGCGGGACTGCTCGGCCTCGACGATCCGCACGATCTTGGCCAGCGAGTTGTCTTGCGCGCCAGCGGTGACCTCGACCTCGAGGACTCCGGTGCCGTTGATCGACCCGGCGAACACCTCGTCGCCGGGACCGGCCTCGACGGGCACCGATTCGCCGGTGATCGCGGAGGTGTCCAGGGCGGTGCGTCCGGTGCGGATGACGCCGTCGGTCGCGATCCGCTCCCCGGGCTTGACGATCATGATCTCGCCGAGAGCGAGCTCGGCCGGCGGGACGGTCTCCTCGCGGCCGCCGCGGAGCACCGTGGCGGTGTCCGGGACCAGGGACAACAGGGCCCGCAGGCCGCGGCGGGTGCGGGTGACCGCGTACTCCTCGAGCCCCTCGCTGATCGCGAACAGGAACGCGAGCATGGCGGCCTCGCCGACCTCGCCGAGCAGCACCGCTCCGACGGCGGCAATCGTCATCAGCGTGCCGACGCCGATCTTGCCCTTGGCCAGCCTCTTGAGCGTGGACGGGACGAACGTGTAACCCGCCACGATCAGCGCGGCCGCCTCGAACCCCACAGCGAGCGCATCGGCTCCGCCGGTCACGCGAACGATCAGCGCCGCGACCAGCAGCACGCCGGCCGCGGCGGCGGCGCGGATCTCGGTGATGTGCCAGAGCTTTTCGGGCTCGTGTTCTTCCTCGCCTTCGGGGCGGGGTTCGTCGTGGCCGCAGCCGCACGCGTCGCTCATGACTTCTCCTCGGCATCGGTGCCGTAGTTCGGGCACAACGCGACCGCGTTCCCGGTCGCCGCCAGCAGCGTCTCCGCCGAGGCGAGAAGATCCATCAACTCCGGCCGGGCCAGCGCATAGAACACCTGCCGCCCCTGCGGGCGGCCGGTCACCAGCCCGCAGTCTCGCAGACACGCCACATGCGCCGACACCGTCGACTGCGCCAACCCCAACTCGCCGACCAGATCCGCCACCCGAGCCTCACCCGCAGCGAGGCGGCGCACGATCGCCAACCGGGTCCCGTCCGACAGGCTGTGGAACAACGCCACCGCCGCATCGAGGGTCGAGCCGGTACTCCCGGCTGTCAGGCAACCATCCGCACGATCAATCGTCATACGGCGATGATAACCGATGAACTACGATGTTAGATGGGGGTTGGAGATCAGGTGAGGACATGGAGAACTGGCTGACGAATCTGCAGGCCTGGTGGACCTGTCAGGTAATGATGGCGAACGGAACATGTGAGATGTGCGCGTGCACGCCGATGACGGGCTGCTGCTAGGTCGCATGTTGCTTCGGCCGTGAACCCGCTCGTGTCGCCTTCGGTGCAGTGCTGCGCTGTGGGCGGAACGAGCGGGCATCTTTGCCCTCACTCGCGAGGTCACTGATCGGGTCGGTTTCCGCCAATTCGACATTTCGACGATGCTCGAACGCACGGTCCGCATACGCGGACTGAGTGTCTGACGTCAGTGTCGCCGCAGCTCCGCCTGGCGGAGCGCCTCGACGAGGTCGGGAACTGTCGGTGCTCCGGCGGGGCCGTTGGCGGTGTGGTAGACCCTGCAGGTCAGTCCCACCCCGGTGGTCGGCCCGAACGCGTCGACCCGGTCGATGCGGATGGTGGGCGATCCCGGAAACGCTTCGCGTTCTGCCTCGTCCTGGGTGTCGATCGCCCGGAGCACGATCGGCGTTCCGGCGTTCCCGGTCGCGGCGAGGGCCTCGGCGATCTGGTCCCGGGCGATCTGCCAGTTGGGGCAGCCGTCGAAGTAGAGCAGCTCGATGTCCACGACGGTCAGAACGCCGCGCAGCTGGTGGCGGCCTCGGTCTCGGATCGTCGTTCGAGCAGGACGGTGTCGCGCCACTCGCCGCCGAGTTGGGCGATGCGTTCGCGGACCCCGACGGTGCGGAACCCGGCGGAGTGGTGCAGCGCGATCGCGGCCCGGTTCTCCGGGAAGACCGAGGTCTGTAGCGTCCACAGGCCGGCCTGGTCGGCGGCGATCACCTGCGTTCGGAGCAGGGCCTTGCCGACGCCGCGGCCGCGCCAGCCTTCGGCGACACAGACCGCGCTTTCTGCGACCCCGCGGAAGTGCTCGTGGGGCGACGCGGGGGTTAGGGCGGCCCAGCCGACGACGGTGCCGTCGATCTCGGCGACCCACCGGTGATCCGGGAGCCACTGGGTGTCCAGCGTCTTCCGAGGCGGCACCTCGGTGGCGAAGGTGGTGAGACCGGTGGCGATGGCGTCGCTGTAGATGCGGCGCACGGCGGGCCAGTCCTCGTCGGTCATCGGTCGAACGGTCACGTCGCCGGGGAGATCGTCCGGGCAGCACGGGCGCTGGGTGAGCAGGCCCATGACTGCGTCGGCCGCGCTCGGCAGGCCGGTGCAGCACGCCGGGTTGACCACCACGACGGAGCTGGTGCCGTCCTTGTGGACGGTCACGAAGCCGACGTCGGCGAGCTTGCGGACGTGGTGCGAGATGGTCGGCTGGCCGATGCCCAGCCGTGTGGCCAGCTCCCCGATGCTGACGCCGGCCGGGGTGCTGGCGACCTCGTGGAGAAGCCGGACACGGGTCGGTTCGGCCAGGCAGGCGAACCAACCGGCGTAGGTGGCCGCGTCCTCGGCCGCCAAACCGGCCGACGGATGCCCGGCACCTGCACTCGGCGGGACACGGCACTCGGCGGACTCAGTGGACGTAACCATGAACTCAGTATATCGATCGGCATCGATGGTTGCATTCATCGATGGCCATCGATACTGTGGGCATTGATCGAAGAACATCGATGAAAGGTCGAATGATGAACGACTTGCCCGTCGTCGTGATCGGTGCCGGACCCATCGGTCTGGCCGCCTCCGCCGAACTGCGCGAACGCCAGCTCACCCCGCTGGTCTTCGAGCGGGGCCCCCGCGCAGGAGCTGCCGTGGCCGAGTGGAACCACGTGCGACTGTTCTCCCGCTGGGCCGAGGTCATCGACCCCGCCGCCCGCCGCCTGCTCGACCAGACCGGCTGGAATGCCCCCGACGATGAGGCGTATCTGACCGGGCAGGAGTGGGTCCGCGACTACCTCGTCCCGCTCGCCGCCGCACTCGGTGACGCCGTGCAGTTCGGCACCGAGGTCATCGGCGTCGCCCGCCGCGGCCGCGACCTCGTCGTCGACTCCGGCCGCGACACCGAACCGCTGTCCGTGCACATCCGCCGCGCCGACGGCACCGAGGAACGTGTGCTTGCGCAGGCGGTCATCGACGCCTCCGGCACCTGGGGCACCCCGAACCCGCTCGGCGGCGAAGGACTACCCGCGCTCGGCGAGAAGGCCGCGGCCGACGTCATCTCCTACCGCGTCCCGGACCTCGACGACCGGGAAGTGCGCGCGCAGTACGCGGGCAAGCACACCGCGATCGCCGGCGGCGGCCACTCGGCACTGAACGCCATCGTTGCCCTCGCCGCGCTCGAGAAGGAAGCACCCGGCACCCGGATCACCTGGATCCTGCGCCGCGGCGACGTCGCCTCCACATTCGGTGGCGGCGAATCCGACCAGCTGCCCGCCCGCGGCGCCCTGGGCCTGAAGGCGAAGAAGGCCGTCGACGACGGCCTGCTGAACGTCGTCACCGGGTTCCGCACCGCCGCAGTCGAACCCGCCGATCAGGACCGGGTTGCCCTGACCTCCGACAACGGTCAGCGGGTCGACGGTGTCGACCGTGTCGTGGTGCTCACCGGTTTCCGGCCCGAGCTGTCCTGGCTGTCGGAGATCCGCCTCGGCCTCGATCCGGTCCTGCAGGCCCCGATCGAGCTGGCCCCGCTGATCGACCCGAACGTGCACTCCTGCGGCACCGTCTACCCGCACGGCGCCGAGGAACTCAGCCACCCCGAACCCGGCTTCTACCTGGCCGGAATGAAGAGCTACGGCCGCGCACCGACGTTCCTGGCCATGACCGGGTACGAGCAGGTCCGCAGCATCGCCGCCGCGATCGCCGGTGACCACGAGGCCGCCGCCCGCGTCGAGCTGATCCTCCCCGAAACCGGGGTCTGCGGCGGCGCAGGGGTATTCGACGAGCCCGACGCCGACGCCTCGGAAGGCGGCTGCTGCGGCGCGCCGCAGCCAGAGTTGGTGACCCTGACCGCACCCGGCGGGTCACGATAGCCCGATGACGGACACCAAGGCCCCGCCGCAGACCGACACCCTTCCCGCGGCTGGTCTGCGGCGGGTCTTGGCGATCCTGTGCCTGACGGAGATCACCAGCTGGGGCATCCTCTACTACGCCTTCCCCGTGCTGTCGGTGTCCATCGCGGACGACACCGGCTGGTCCCTACAGACGATCATGGCCGCGTTCTCGATCGGCCAGCTCGCCGCCGCATTCACCGGCATCCCCGTCGGCCGCATCATCGACCGCATCGGCCCGCGCGCCATCATGACCGCCGGCTCCGTACTCGCCGTGCCCGCACTGCTCCTCATCGCGACCGCACACAACCTGCCGACGTTCTACGCCGGCTGGATCCTCGCCGGCATCGCGATGGGCGGCGTTCTCTACCCGCCCGCGTTCGCGGCGCTGACCCGCTGGTACGGCGACAGCTACGTCAAGGCGCTGATGATCCTCACCCTCGCCGCGGGCCTGGCGAGCACCGTCTTCGCCCCGCTCGCCGCGACGCTGGTCGAGCGAACCGACTGGCGCGCCACCTATCTCATCCTCGCGGCGATCCTCGCCGTCATCACCATCCCCGCCCACCTGTGGGGGCTGCGCGGGCGCTGGCCGCACCCACCGGCACCGGCGCACGGAGACGCGGCCGATCACCGCGACGCCTCCCGCAGCCCCGCGTTCCTCGCCCTCGTCGCCGCCTTGAGCCTCGGCGCGTTCGCCGCCTTCGCTGGCGTGTTCAACCTCGTGCCGCTGCTCATCGAACAAGGCTTCTCCCCGTCTCTGGCGGCTTTGACCCTCGGCCTGAGTGGGGCGGGACAGCTCCTCGGCCGCATCGGCTACCTGCCCCTCGCGGCCCGTACCTCGGCTCGCAGCCGTGCCATAGGTGTTCTCGTCGCGACCGCCGTCAGCACCGCACTACTGGGTGTCGTGACCACGGTCGTGACCCTGATCACCGTCGCGATCGGCGCCGGACTGATCCGTGGACTGTTCACCCTCGTCCAAGCCACCGCCATCACCGACCGGTGGGGCGCCGTCCACTACGGCCGCCTCAACGGCCTGATGTCCGCCCCCATCGTCATCGTGATGGCACTCGCCCCGTGGGCCGGCACCGCCCTGTCGAATTGGACCGGCAGCTACGCCCACGCCTACCTCGTCCTCGGTGCCATCGCACTCCTCGCAGCCCTCGTCGCGGCCGCCAGCGTCCCCCGCCGCACCGTCGACGCCACTCCCTGATTCGAAGGACCCCCACATGTCCCACTACGACGCCCTCATCGTGGGCGCCGGCCAGTCCGGCCTGGCCACTGCCCACTCCCTCCGCCAGCGTGGCCTGACCGCCGCGATCCTCGAAGCCTCCGACGACACCGCCGGATCCTGGCCGCACTACTACGACAGCCTCACCCTGTTCTCGCCCGCGAAATACAGCTCCCTACCCGGGCTTTCCTTCCCCGGCGACCCCGACCACTACCCGCACCGCGACGAAGTCGTCGACTACCTGCGCCGCTACGCCAAGGGCCTCGACGTCGACATCCACCTCAACCACCGGGTCGACGCCGTCGACCACGACGGCCACACCTTCACCGCCCACACCGACATCGGAACCGCCTTCACCGCACCCCGGCTCGTCGCCGCCACAGGCGGATTCGGCTCACCCCACCTCCCGGCACTGCCAGGACAAGACACGTTCACCGGAAAACTGCTGCATGCCAGCACCTACCGCACCCCCGCCGACCACACCGGGGAGAACGTCATCGTCGTCGGCGCCGGCAACTCCGCGGTCCAGATCGCCGCGGAACTCGCCGACACCACCACAGTCACCCTCGCCAGCCGCACACCGGTGAAGTTCGCCCCGCAACGCCCCCTCGGCCGCGACATGCACTTCTGGTTCACCATCACCGGCATCGACGCCCTCCCCATCGGGCACCGGATCACCAACCCGCCCACCGTGCCGGTCTTCGACACCGGCCGCTACCGCGCCGCCCTCGCCGCATCCCAACCCGTTGCCCGCGAGATGTTCACCCGACTCGACGGCGACACCGCCGTATGGCCCGACGGCACCTCCAGCGACGTCGACGCGATCGTCCTTGCCACCGGATACACACCCCACCTGCCCTACCTCGCCGGTATCGGTGCTCTCGACCAGGACGGGCGCCCCCGGCAACGGAAAGGCCTGTCCACCACCCACACCGGACTCGGCTACATCGGCCTCGAATGGCAGCGCAGCCTCTCCTCCGCATCTTTACGGGGAGTCGGCCGTGACGCTCGCTACCTCGTCAGGCGGATGGTCAGGTAGACGCTGATGGCGGGGTTGGTGTCGGTGCCCGCAGATACGATCGTGATCACTCAAGTGGTGACCACAAGGGGGACGACATGGCTGGATTCACGATGGATCCGAACTTCGAGAAGAAGCTCGCGAAGCAGGTTGCGGGAAACATGCAGCGGGAGGTCGACGCCGTCTACCGCCAGTGCAAAGGCCAGCCCGTAGCCACGGTCAAGCGAGCGCTGCAACGCAAGCTTGGCACCGCCCTCGTCGAGCCGACTTTGACCAGCATCGCCGAAGCAATCAGCCGCGGTGACAATGTCAAGATCAAGCTCTGACAAGAGCAGTCACGCCTTCGTTGGCGCGTCGGTTCGGGAGACGGTCGTCAGCAGATGATTGCGGCAAACGCATTGCTGGCGAGCTCCTGCCATCCTAGTCCGGTAAAGGATTCACCCTGACGGTCAGCGCTTCTGACGGTGCAGGCAACATCTACCTTGAGGTAGCCGCGGGGGTCACGATGTTCGTCCTGGCCGGCCGATACTTCGAGAAGCGGTCCAAACGGCGCGCCGGTGCGGCGTTGCGGGCCTTGTTGGAGCTGGGCGCCAAAGACGTCACAGTGATCAGGGACGGCCACCAGCATCGGATCCCGATCGGCGAGCTCGCCATTGACGACGAGTTCAATGTGCGCCCCGGCGAGAAGATCGCCAGCGACGGTGTGGTGGTGTCCGGCACCTCGGCAGTCGATGCCAGCATGGTCACCGGCGAGTCGATGCCAGTCCAGGTCGCCCCCGCCGACACCGTGACCGGCGGAACGGTCAACGCCGGCGGGCACCTGCGGGTGCGGGCGACCCGCGTGGGAGCGGACACCCAACTCGCGCAAATGGCCGCGATGGTCGAACGCGCCCAGACCGGCAAAGCCCACGCCCAGCGACTGGCCGACCGGATCTCAAGTGTCTTCGTGCCGGTGGTCATCGCCGTCGCCATCGCTGTCCTCGGCGCGTGGATCGGCGCCGGCTATCCCCTGCAAGCGGCGTTCACCGCCGCGGTCGCTGTGCTGATCATCGCCTGCCCCTGCGCTCTGGGACTGGCCACCCCGACCGCACTTCTGGTCGGTACCGGCCGCGGAGCCCAACTCGGCATCGTGATCAAAGGCCCCGAAGTCCTCGAATCCACCCGAACCGTCGACACCGTTGTCCTCGACAAAACCGGCACGGTCACCACGGGACAGATGACACTCGTCCAGGTCACCACTGCTCCCTCCACCACTCGCGAAGACGTGCTCGCCCTCGCGGGGGCGGTGGAGAATGCCTCCGAGCACCCCGTCGCGGCCGCCATCGCTGCTGGTGCAGCCGCCGAAGTCGGGCCGCTCGACGAGGTCGACGACTTCCGCAACTTCGAAGGTCGAGGCGTGCGCGGTCTGGTCCAGGGACGTGTGGTCACCGTCGGGCGTCCGACGCTGCTGGCCGAACACGGCATCGCCGTGGATGACCCTCACCTCAACGAGGCGCAGACCGCCGCCGAAGAAGCCGGACAGACCGCCGTACTCGTCGCCTGGGACGGCCGCGCCCATGCGGTCCTGGCGGTCGCCGATGCGATCAAACCCACCAGCGCACACGCCATCGCCCGGCTCGCCGCACTGGGTATGACGCCCATCCTGTTGACCGGCGACAACCAGACCGTCGCCGATGCCGTGGCCGCTGAGGTCGGTATCGACACCGTCATCGCTAACGTCTTGCCGGCCGACAAAGCCGCCGTCATCACCGACCTGCAATCCGACGGCAAGGTTGTGGCCATGATCGGCGACGGCGTCAACGACGCCGCTGCCCTGGCCCACGCCGATCTCGGGCTGGCGATGGGCACCGGCACCGACGCCGCCATGCATGCCGCTGACATCACCCTGGTCCGCGGCGACCTCAACGCTGCCGCCGACGCGATCGCCTTGGCACGCACCACTCTGAAAACGATCAAAATGAACCTGTTCTGGGCATTCGCCTACAACGTCGCCGCGATACCGCTGGCCGCGCTGGGACTGCTCAACCCCATGCTGGCCGGGGCCGCCATGGCGTTGTCCAGCGTGTTCGTCGTCAGTAACAGCCTGCGGCTGCGCGCCTTCACCAGCCCGCCCCACTCATCGTCCACAGTTCCACCCACCAACCCCTCGACGTATACCCCCAAGGGGTATAAGGTAGCGGCATGAACGAGCACTCTTCCCCTGAGCACGTCGGTCACGACGCCGCCGATGAACGCCACCACGGCCAACTCGCCGCAGCGTCACACAACCACCACGATCACCATGCTGAGCGCGCCCGCGCAGACCATGATCACGCTGGGCATGGGGGGCATGGTGATCACGCCGGGCAGTTCCGGCGGCTGTTCTGGATCATGCTGGCCCTGGCTGTGCCGGTCGTGGCCTTTTCGCCCATGTTCGCGATGCTCATCGGCTATGACCTACCCGATGGTGAAGTGTTGAAGTGGGTCTCACCGGTGCTGGGTACGGTGATGTACTGCTGGGGTGGGCGGCCGTTCCTGGTAGGCGCCTATTCAGAACTGCGGTCGCGTGCACCGGGAATGATGCTGTTGATCGCCTTGGCGATCACGGTGGCCTTCGTGGCGTCCTGGGGTGCGAGCATCGGTGTGTTGCACCACGAACTGGACTTCTGGTGGGAACTGGCGCTGCTCATCGTGATCATGCTGTTGGGGCATTGGATCGAGATGCGGTCGCTGGCCCAGACGACCTCGGCCCTGGACTCGCTGGCCGCGCTGCTGCCCGATGAGGCCGAACGCGTCGATGGCGACCAGATCACCACGGTTGCTCCCAGTGAGCTGCAGGTCGGAGATGTGGTGATCGTGCGCCCGGGGGCCAGCGTGCCGGCCGACGGTCGCGTCGTAGACGGCTCGGCCGAGCTCGATGAATCCATGGTCACCGGAGAATCGCGCACGGTGCGCCGCGGCATCGGCGATCAGGTGGTGGCCGGCACGGTGGCCACCGACTCGGGGCTGCGGGTCCAGATCACCGCCACCGGCGATGACACGGCGCTGGCCGGGATTCAGCGCCTGGTGGCAGACGCGCAGAACTCCACCTCCCGCGCCCAGCGGCTGGCCGATTCCGCTGCAGCGCTGCTGTTCTGGTTCGCGCTCGGCTCAGCGATCATCACCGCCATCGTGTGGACGGTCATCGGCCAACCCGACCAGGCGGTGATTCGAACCATCACCGTGCTGGTCATCGCCTGCCCGCACGCACTCGGCTTGGCTATCCCCCTGGTGGTGGCCATTGCCACCGAACGCGCCGCCCGCGGCGGCGTGCTGGTTAAAGACCGGTTGGCACTTGAGGCCATGCGCACTGTGGATGCGGTGCTGTTCGACAAGACCGGAACCCTGACCAAGGGTGAGCCCACGGTCATCGAGATCGCGGCCGCCGACGGCGTCGATGAGGACACCGTGCTCGCCCTGGCCGCCAGCGCCGAAGCCGACAGTGAGCACCCGTTGGCGCGAGCGATTGTCGCAGCTGCCGGAGACCGCGCGCGGCCGGTGCCGGCGGCCACCGACTTCACCTCGTCACCGGCGGTCGGTGTGACCGCTCGCGTCGAGGGCGCCACAGTGCGGGTGGGCGGGCCCCGCATGCTCGAGGAACAGGGCCATCAGGAACTGGCCATCGCTGATCGCTGGCGCGCCGACGGCGCAATCATCCTGCATGTCACCCGCGACACTGAGCTGATTGGAGCTCTCAAACTTGCTGATGAGGTGCGCGGGGAATCCCGCCAAGCCGTCGAGGTGCTGCACGCCCGCGGGGTCGAGGTTGTGATGATTACCGGCGACGCCGAAGCAGTGGCGCACACCGTCGCTCACGACCTCGGTATCGATCGGGTGTTCGCCGGTGTACGGCCGGAAGACAAAGCCAGCAAGGTGGCCGAACTGCAGCACGAAGGCCGCAAGGTGGCGATGGTGGGCGACGGCGTCAACGACGCCCCCGCCCTGGCCCAGGCCGATGTGGGCATCGCGATCGGGGCCGGCACCGACGTCGCGATCGCCTCGGCCGGGGTCATCCTCGCCAGCGACGACCCCCGCTCGGTGCTGTCGGTCATCGAGCTGTCGGACGCCAGCTACCGAAAAATGAAGCAGAACCTGTGGTGGGCAGCGGGATACAACCTGATCTCTGTACCGCTGGCCGCCGGAATTCTCGCGCCCATCGGGTTCGTCCTGCCGATGTCGGTCGGAGCGATTCTGATGTCAGCCTCGACGGTCGTGGTCGCACTCAACGCGCAACTGTTACGCCGACTCGACCTGCAGCCAGGCGCGAGTACAGTGCGTGGACTGCAGCACAACCGACCGAGATCCATTGAGAAGGTGAGTCCATGACCGCTGCGTCCGCACCGGGACAATCCTCCACCCCGGAAGAATCCTCTGCCTCGGAACACTCTTCCCACGGTTACATCAGCGATAAGGGCAAATACCTGGCCCGCCTCAAGCGCATCGAGGGGCAATCCCGAGGTATCTATCGGATGGTCGACGAGGAGCAGTACTGCATCGACATCCTGACCCAGATTTCGGCGCTGACCAAGGCGCTGGAGGGGGTCGCGCTGGGTTTGCTCGACGACCATCTCACCCACTGTGTGCTCGATGCCGCCCACGCCGGCGGGGACGAGGCGCAGGAGAAGATCGCTGAAGCCTCGGCGGCCATCGCTCGCCTCGTTCGTTCCTGAGCCACCCACCACGCCGGGTTCGTCACAGGCGTGGTTCGCCGACCCACTGCGGCACCACCGGCCCCGGCGCGCGGGCGTCTGCATCAGCGGCCATCGCCAGAACCACCCCGCGATCGGCCAGCCACTGTGCCGGATCGACGTTGACTCCCGTCGGGTCGAGAACCTCGAAATGCAGATGCGGGCCGGTCGAGACCCCACGGTTGCCCACTGTGGCGATCGATTGGCCCATCCGTACTCGCGCGCCCTGCTCGAGCAGATTCTCGTCGTTGTGGCCGTAGGTGGTGATCGTGCCGTCATCGTGCCGGATCCGCATCCACAACCCGAACCCCTCGGCAGGTCCGGAGGTGATGACCTCCCCGTCAGCTATCGCGACAATGGGCGCGCCCAGATCATTGCCGATATCAATGCCCTGATGGCCCCGTCCGTCACCGAAGGTGGACGTGATCTCGCCCGCAGTCGGCGCCACCGCACCGCCACTACCGGGCAGCAGCGGTGTCGGCGTTCCGGGTTCCTGCGGCTGGGGGCCATGCGGCTCGTTCGGATCGTGCGGCACGATTGCGGCGATCAGGGTGGCTACCAGCCGAGCCAGCGGTAACGCGTCGATGATCCGGAACCCGTCTATCGGATCAATGAGCGAAAACGTGCCGAAGCACTGCAGTGCGGCTGCACTGCCCGCATCGCCGACGCTGCCCGACTGGGCCTGAGCGCCCAGGCAGGACGCCGTCTGCGTGATCGGCTTCCCCAAATTCGCAGCCGCGGCACCACCCAAAGCGGCCTTCACCGAGTCCTGCACGATCGCGATCAGCTCCCCGGCCACATGTCCATCGGTCGAGGCCGCCGCCGGTGCGGTGGCAATCACAGGCGCAACACCCACACACACCGCCGCTGCCACCCCCAGCGCTTTGGGGCCCCACTGCTGCCCCGCCTTGACCCGTAGCGATGTCAACACCATCTGCATGCGGTCGGACCTTTCCCGCGGACGTCGTAGACCCACGCACGAGTGCCATGCGTGTACCCGCGAGATCACACCACAAGTCACTTGTGCCCCACCAGTCACACGCGGCTCCACTACGAAGCGAACTAATCGGGCATTGGTGGCTTTGTTTGCGCAGTTCACCGCCCGTTTTGTGGGTGCGGGCAGGCGACTAACTACTATCGGTGTTAGTAGAATTGTTATCGAAGCGCCGCCGGGCGGTGGCGAAGTATCACTCTTGAGGAGGAGATCGATGAGAGTCACACGAACCGGTGTCGTCGTTGCTGCCGCGGCGGCTGTTCTGACAGTGGTGGCCGCGTGTTCGGACACCTCGACTGAGGATCATTCCTCGATGTCGGGGATGGGTACCAGCACGGTCAGTACCGAATCGTCAGCGGCGGCCTCTGCCGAACACAACAGCGCGGACATCTCGTTCGCCCAGCAGATGATCCCGCACCACACCCAGGCGATCATGATGAGCGACATCCTGTTGGAGAAGGACAACATCAACCCCCAGGTCGTCAGTCTGGCCCAGCAGATCAAAGACGCTCAGCAGCCTGAGATCGAGCAGATGCAGTCGTGGCTGAAGCAATGGGGAGCCCCACTCGAGGGCCAGGGACACAACATGGACATGGGTACGTCGATGGCGCCGGGTTCCTCCCCGATGCCGTCGATGATGGGCATGATGTCGCCAGAACAGATGCAGCAGCTACGCGACGCGCAAGGAGCCGAGGCGTCGCGCCTGTTCCTGACGCAGATGATCGAACACCATCGCGGCGCCATCGCCATGGCCAAGACCGAGATTCAAGACGGCCAATCGCCCGAGGCGATCGCTCTGGCACGTCAGATCGTCACTGATCAGGAGAGCGAAATTGCGAGGATGCAGCAGCTTCTCAACAACCCCTAGCGGTCGGACCTGCCCGGGTCGGTCTCGGCTACACACACATCGCGATCACCATCGCCGAGACGACACCGGACACCGCTAGCGTGGTCGGCACCGCCACCACACCAGCCACCGCCGCGGCAGCACCCACATGATGACGTCGCGACCGGCACCGGTGACCGGAGTCCAAGCGGCTCAACCGAGGCCCCACCGACGACGAATCGCTGATCGACAACACACCCACCGGGCCCGCTACAGGTCCCGAACGGGCCAACGTTCCCAACGCCGAGCAGACCGCCCGCGCACCCACCAGCTGGGCCGCGCGGGCATCGGCGGCTTGCTCGACCAAGCCGGCGACCTCACGGCCCGCGCGGCTGAACAACGGAATCAGCGGGAACGCACGCCCGAGAGCGCGGGCCGCCAACACCACGGTGTGATGACGTTGCCGCCGGTGTGCGCGCTCATGAGCAACGACGGCATCGAGTTCCTCACCGGACAACGCCGCCTGCAACCCGGTCGTGGCGGCAATGCCGGCATCCTTGCCCGGCAGACAAAACGCCATCGGCCGCCCGTCGGCGAGCCACCACACATCGGGATAGCGCTCACTGCGGGCGCCCACCAACCGCAACGACTGAAGATACTCCTCACGAGCACCACGCATCCGCACCGCCGATCGCACCGCGATCGTCACCGCTCGGACAATCGCTGCCACGGTCACCACCGCCAGCACGCCACCAGAGATCGCTTCCACCCGCGGGGATGCGCCGTGTGACAACACCCGCAGACACGACACCACCTCAGACAACGAATGGATGCCGAAATGACCGGGAACCGCCAGCGTCACAACAGCTCCCACCCACAACAACGCAAACACGACCTGCGCGGCCGGCCAGGCCACCAACACCCAACGAGCATCGATACGGCCCTGCACCCGAACCATCCATCGAGGCCACAGCCAGCCCAGCACACCTGCGGCAACAACTAGCACCACCGCTGCACTCATGGATGCTCACCCATCGTTCGCCTCGATCCTCGACGCCCGCCGTCGTGCTCGCTGAGACCCACGCTCAATACACCTTCCCGGCGGTCCGCCACCTGCACCACCAGCCAGTATGCCCCAGGGGCTCGTCCGTGACGCCGCAACTCCAGCACCCACCGCGCCGCCAATTACTAGGCCCTATAGTAGTTAGATGACGCGGGTTGACCCAGCCTGCGCGTACTAGTTCGAGGGATGCGCTGTGACCGAGAACCCGAGGGGGACGCACTCGCCCCCGGACGACCACCGTCGTCAGTATCTGCATGCCATGCGCGACGTCTACCGGGCACCCACGCCATACTCGGCCCACCAGTTCTTCCACCGCGCCCATCACTTCAGCGTCACCTCGAACCGACGCCGCCACCTCGCCGCACACATCGGTCTCGTCCGCCACCTCGCTGCGATCGGCGACCTCGCCGGGGCGCGTCACCACCTCGGTACCGTCCTTGCCTCCCTCGTCCTCCAAAGACATTGCGGCCAACAACCTTCGCAGGCTTCCATCCCCATCCAGATGTCGTGACCACGACCACGACGCCCCAGAGGGCCAGGGTGGCTCTCTACCGACCCTCGATCCCGGTCTCGCCGCTATCGCCGATCACCCACACCACCCAGAGACGCCACGCCCGAACTCGGCCCTATCCACACGAAAGTCCTAGCCGCTTGCCTGTCTCGAGCCTGTCCATCCGCACTGTTGCGGTCGTAGTCATCGCCACGCTGACTGTGCTGAGCGGTTGTGCCACCCAGGAACAACCCACATCCCCACCGACGTCGGCAACCTCACCAGAGATAGTCGCAACACTGACCCCAGAACTCGACCACCTTCACGCCCTGCACATCCGCGCCGACGGCACGATCCTCGCCGGAACTCACACCGGCGTAGTCGCCCTCACCGCAGACGGAACCACCAGCCGGGTCGGCGTCTCCGACGACGACTTCATGGGACTGACCGGGGTACCCGGCTCTGATCGGCTCTTCGCCTCCGGCCATCCCAGCCCGCGGAGCTCGGCACCCAACCCGCTGGGACTCGTCGCCAGCGAAGATGGCGGGCAGACATGGACACCGAGATCGGTGGCCGGCCAAATCGACTTCCACGCGCTCGCCACCAACGGACAACTACTCGTAGGCTTCGACGGAATCAACCGCCTGCTCGTATCGACCGACGACGGGACAAGCTGGAACACCGGCGCGTCCCTGGCCGCAGCAGCACTCACGATCACCGACCACGGCGTCTGGGCGACCACCCCCGCAGGGCTGCAACACAGCACCGACGACGCCCAGACCTTCACAATCGTCCCCGATGCGCCGGCCCTAGCCCTCCTGGCGGCCGCACCCGATGGCACGCTCTGGGGCATTGACACCGCCAACACCGTCTGGCGCAGCCCAGACGGCACACACTGGGAACAACGCAGCACCATCAGCAGTGTCACCGCGCTGGTCGCCAGAGACGCCGAAACTGCATACGCCGCAAACGGGCAATCGCTATACACGCTCAGCTAACGGACTCGTGGGGAGCAACGAAGGAAGGAGGCGACTGAGATCCGGAAGAGCGTTTAGATCTCGCCCACTCCTCGCGAGAACCGCCTAGGTCGCCCGGGCACCCCCCTCTGTCAGATCGCCTTGGGCGGGGACGGCCATCGAAGGCCCCGCCAATCGGCTGTCCTGGTAGCTGCAGTGATGACATAACGTAAAATCGGCGATGAACAAGGACGAGTGAAAACAGATGCGAGTCAGCACCTTTGGGTTCTGACCGTTCCCCCGATGCTAAGCAAAGATCACTACCCTGGGTTGGAGTGGCGCCACGTCAGTGGTTGCCGCCTGGCTCCCGAGTCCGTTGTCAGCTGGAACTCACACTGGGCGGGTTCTAGTCCGTAACGTACGGACTGAGCCTGTCTAGGCCCGCCCCCTGTTACTCGTCATACTTCAACACGTCTCGCTACCGGCTGAATGACGCAGGGGGAGAACGGGGCTGGTGCACGAGTAGGTGACATCTGATCTGGCTTGCCCTGCCGGGCGGCCTGGAAGGATGCCAGCTGTGCCCAAGCCCTATCCCCAGGAGTTCCGCGACGACGTTGTCCGCGTCGCCCAGAACCGTGAAGACGGTGTGACTCTCGAACAGATCGCTGCCGACTTCGGTATCCACCCGATGACCCTGAACAAGTGGATCCGCAAGGCCGACGTGGAGGCCGGGATCAAGCCCGGCACCACGTCGGCCGAATCGCGTGAGCTGCGCGAGGCCAAGCGGCGTGTGCGCCTGCTTGAACAGGAGAACGAGGTCTTACGCCGGGCGGCGGCGTACCTGTCCCAAGCGAATCTGCCGGGAAAAGGTGGTACCCGCTCGTGAGTGAGCTGGCCGCTGACGGCATCCCCGTCACGGTGGCGTGTCGGGTACTCAAGATCGCTCGCCAGCCCTACTACCGGTGGCGCAAGAACCCGATCACCGACGCCGAGCTCGCCGAGGCGTACCGGGCCAACGCCCTGTTCGACGCCCACCGCGAAGACCCGGAGTTCGGCTACCGCTACCTCGCCGACGAGGCCGAAGCCGCAGGCGAGAAGATGTGCCGGCGGACGGCGTGGCGGATCTGCTCCGCCGGCGGCTGGACCAGCACCATCAGCAAGAGAGGCCGCGGCAAGCACCGCAAGGCCGGCCCGCCTGTACACGACGATCTCGTCAAGAGAGACTTCACCGCGCCCGGCCCCAACGAGCTGTGGCTGACCGACATCACCGAGCACTGGACGGCCGAGGGCAAGCTGTACCTGTGCGCGATCAAGGACGTCTACTCGGGCCGGATCGTCGGGTACTCGATCGACTCGAGAATGAAGTCCCGCCTGGCCGTGGCCGCCCTGAACAGCGCTGTCGCCAGGCGAGGGGACGTGGCCGGCTGCGTTCTGCACAGCGATAGAGGGTCTCAATTTCGTTCGAAGAAGATGCAGAAGGCCATCACCCGGCACGGCATGCTCGGGTCGATGGGCAGGGTCGGTGCGTGTGGTGACAACGCGGCGATGGAGAGCTTCTTCTCGCTGCTACAGAACAACGTCCTCGACCGTCGATCCTGGGCCACCAGAGACGAGCTCCGGGCCGCCATCGTGCACTGGATCGAACGGACCTACCACCGCCGCAGACGACAGGACCGCCTCGGCAGATTGACCCCCATTGAATTCGAGACCATCATCAACCACGAGGCCCCTCAGGCCGCGTGACTAACCCTGTCACCTATCCGTGCACCAGGCCCAACACCTCTCACGGTGATGTGACATAAGTGTTGCCACTCACGTACCCCTAACCGTTGAAGGGTGGAAGGCCGAAATGTCGAAGCGCAATGAGGGTTGCGATGATCTCCACGATGGCGATGAGAAGCGCCGAGATCGCAATGCCAGCGCCGCGTTCGTACGGCCGTCTTTGGACTTCGGAGAACGCAATGAACGCGAACACAACAGTGACCGGGATCAGGCCCAGGAGCGCGGCGAACAGTGCGAGGCAGGCACAAAGGTTCGTCGTTTCTTCAGGTTTGGGCAAGTGGACTGGGTCCGCGGTGAGGGTGACGCGCGAGCCTTCGCGACGAGTTACGGGCACGCTACTGAGCCGTCCAATCGCCAAACGGCAGACCAACACTGAATAGCAACACGACCACAACCGCTATCTCAACGACAGCGATGACGATGGCAGCGACGGCTAAGCCGAAGCCTTGCTCGTGCGGTCGTCGTGCTGTCTCGCGGATCGCAATCCACGCGAGAACGATCGCGGCCGGCACAATTCCCGCGAGTGCCGCGAATAGTGCTGCGATGGCGCAACCGTTCGTCGTTTCATCAGGGTGATGGCCGTACGGGGTCACCTGCGTGCGTCCACGCGTCAGAGTGCTGCTCATGCGTATGCCGTCAGTGCAGCCGAAGTAGTTCGTCGTGGCGTTGTCATCGACACATAAAAGGGCACGTCTGAGTGTAGGTGCACCGCGCTGAGCCGCAGTACGTCGGATATACAACTCCTCGGCGTGCCGGTGCTTCTCGGCGTACATCGAACAGTTCTAGTTGGGACTGTGTCAGCTGGAGTGGTGGACGAATACCCTCCTGACTTCAGTGTGCCAAGGTCGTACCCCGTCCGACCATCCGCGCCTGGCTTGCCGGTGTCGGCATTCACCACCAGCGCTGCGAGGGAAGGCTCCCCCGCGTGATTGCACTCATCCGACAACGCGTCGAGGACGCGCGGCAACCTATTGCGTAGCTCGACTCCACTCATGCCGATCGCCGTTCCGAGCTCTTTATAAGTCAGCAACGTTCTACGCATTGCCGCGACAGTAAGCGCAGCTCGTGCTCGCGCGACCTCATCTTTCCAGTCTTTAGCCATTCCCCCAATGTAGGGCTGCGGCTAGCTGTGTGTACCGCGTCGGCGACGTCATCCAATGATCCGTGTCCCACCACGGCCCGGCCGGACCTTACACGACCGGTCGCGCGCGGGGCTAAGTTACTCGCCCTACATCAACACGTCCCGTTACCAATTAAAGAAGACGAGTCGAAACAGATGAGAAGACTCGACTTCTCCATATGTCAACCTGACGCGCGAATGCATCATTGTGGTGCGACGAGTTTCGTCACCAGCGACGAAAATGTTACGGGTGTCTCGATTGGGCTATCCCCGTAAATGCGGACGCCGATCGTGGGTTTGTCGGCCCGTATGTTAGATTCAACTAACAACATCAGTCACTTGAGCACCACGATCTGGAGTTCCGGATGCCCTTGCCGTACGGCCGCAGGCCCCACCGACGCCTCGGCATCCGAACCGTGCTGACCGCGGCGGCCACCGCCGTCGCTCTCGTTGGCGGACTCGCCCAGGCGGGCGGGGCCCAGGCAGCGGACGGATACCCGTTCGTGAATCTCGGTGACAGCTACAGCGCAGGCGCATCGGTGTTCCCCCAGGCGACGAGTGCGGCAACCTTCTGCTCGAACTCGCTGGTCAACTACTCCCACCTCGTCGCCAAGCGACACGGGACCCCGGTCGCCGACGTCAGTTGCGCAGGCGCGACGACCGAGAACCTGAACCGGTCGCAGTACCGGTGGCAGGGGCCGCAGATCAGCGCGGTGGGACCGGCGACCCGCTTGATCACCCTGACGATCGGCGCAAACAACAACGGGCTGTTCAACTACTCGACCTCGGCCTGCCAGCAGGCCTGGCTGTCCGCGCCGTTGTCGGCGGCCCCATGCCGCGATGAGTTCGGGACCTCGTTGGTCGACAAGATCAACTCCTCGACGTACCCCGACCTCGTGAACGCGTTGCGCCACATCAACCGCGCCGCGCCGCGCGCCCGCGTCCTCCTCGTCGGGTATCCGCAGATCTTCCCGGCCGTGGGCACTGCGCTCTGCTCGGTGTCTTTGCTTACGGCGCCCGGAGACATCGAATACCTGCACCGGGCCTTCGCTGCCCTCAACGACGCCATGCGCCGCGCCGCCGCAGCCACGCACGCAACCTATGTCGACATGACCAAGGTCTCCACCGGCCACGACGCCTGCGCGGGCGATCGGCGATGGGTCGAGCCGACGTTGGGTGCGGTCAGCTTCCCGGCGATGCACGCCAACACACGTGGCCAGCAGGCGATGGCCGATCAGGTCATGGCCGCACTGCGTCGCTGAGGGACCGCTTTCGAGGACCTGCTCCCCGAAAGCGGGGGTAGGAAGTGTCCGGGGGCGAGCAACGCCGAATCGTCTACCACTGGAATCTGAGCCAGCCAATGGCCGACCGTTGCCTGTGGAAGACAATCGAACCCGGATCGATCCCGTGGAGCGCGTAGGGTCAGATCTTGGTTGCGCCGTGGTCTATCGGTAGCTGAATCCCGGTGATGGTGCGGGATTCGTCGCCGGCCAGAAAGACAACGGTGTTGGCGATGTCCTCAGGTTCTGAAATCGGCGGATCGAACCAGTACTGGCCCATGGCGGCGCTGTAAGAGGGGTTGTCGGCGAATACCTTCTCTCCGTCGGCGCCCATTGCTCCCATCGGGGTGTTTACGCCCCAGGGGTGGATAGAGTTGACGCGGATCTTGTACGGAGCCAGTTCTATCGCGGCTGATTTCACCAGTCCGACGACACCGTGCTTGGCGGCGCTGTAGTGGGCTTGTCCGGGTAGCGACTTGATCCCGGCCACCGAGCTGGTCGCGATGATCGAGCCACCGTTCCCGAGTTCGATCATGACCGGAGCCGCAGCGCGCAGCGTGTTGAAGACGCCAGTCAAATTGATGTCGATCATGTCCCGCCAGCGCTCCGGGGTCATCTCCCAGAATCGTCCCCAACTGACGATGCCGGCGTTCGCGACCACGATGTCCAGTCGCCCCAACTCCGCAACCCCTCGTGCCACCAACGCCTCCATTGCGCCCAGGTCGCGCACATCGGCCACTGCGTGCACCGCGCGCTGCCCGGCCTTCTCGACGAGGGCTACCGTCTCTTCCAAGTCTTCGGGAGTCGTTGCGGGATAATCGGTCTCGGCTGGCGACGCGCATATATCCGTGAGGATGACGTCGACGCCGTGCTTGGCGAGAGCGACGGCCTCGGCGCGTCCCTGACCACGCGCGGCACCGGTGATGAAGGCGACTCGGCCAGCCAGTGTTCCAGCGGTTGTCATGGTGTCCTGCTTTCTGTGAGGGTGCGACACCCGGGATCGGGGGTCAACAGTGGGCGCATGGTGTCGAGACAGGTCCGCACCGTGGCGGCGATTGCCTGGCGCGGATCTCGTGACCAGCGTTCGACGGCCACCCGATTGGCGGCGATCACACAAGCGGCCACGAACTCGGCACGGTCTCCATCGGGGTCGAGCTGGAGTCGGCGGGCCAACACTGGCTGCAACGCCGCGCGGCATCGATCATGCACACTCAGCCAGGCGGGCGCGAGCATCGGTGAGTTCGGCAGAGACTTGAGAAACGTCGCGTGCCGCCGGCCATGGGGTCCGTCCAGCACCGACTCAAGCGAGTCGACAAGCCCGTCTACCACTGACTCAGAGTGAGGTCGGCCGGCGAACCTGTCCACATAGTCCTGCCAGCCGGCATCGAGAGCGGGGGCGATGGCGTGCCCTTTGGTGGGGAAATATCGGTGAAACGTGCGCTCGGACACGCCGGCAGCCTGCGCGACATCGACGATTGTCGTTTCGACGAAGCCGTGCTCGGCGAACATGTCCAGCGCGGTGTCGGAGATGTCGAGCATGGCACTCTGCTGCCGCCGTTCACGCCAGCCCGACGGTGCGCTCATGTGGCGAGAGTACGCCTGTCCGGCAGATGACGCCATTACTGTCAGATGCTGCCACTGCAGTGTCCCTACGCAACCATGGAGCTGCCGGACGCGGCGAGTCACTTTCCAGCGATCGGCGTAGCAGCGACCGACTTCACTCGTAGGAAAACGGTGAATCCGGCCCATCTGCCGCAAAGACGAGAGTCCACTCCGTGAGTCTTAGGGCACTCGTTGCATGGCAATCGGCCCTAGCTCGGCTCCAGACGCCAGATTTCCATGGACGTATGACGGACGACGCGCGGTCTGCGGCCGAACAGGCCGGTGCGGGCTTCTCCCCCACGAGTACCCCCACCGACCTGCTCATCCGCCCATTGCAGCCGGCCGACCAGGCGTCGGTTGTCGCGCTGCACCAACAGATGGGTGATCGCGAGACCTACTTTCGGTTCTTCGCGCTGCGCCCGGGTGATCTCGCTGTCCTGGCAGCGGACATCTGCGCACAAGATGGCCGGCATCTCGCGCTCGGTGCGTTCACCGGGACGCGGCTGATCGGGGTCGCGTACTTGGTGACGGTGGGCCCGGCACCACAGCGTGATGGCCAGTCAAACGGGACCGAGAGTGGTGAGGTTGCGATGGTTGTCGCACACGATCACCAGGACCACGGAGTGGGTACCGAACTGCTTTACCATCTGGCGATCTGGGCCCGTGAAAGCGGATATCACGAACTCACCGCAGATATCCTCGCCGAGAACACACGCATGCTGCAGCTGGTCCGCGACCAGGGATGGTCCCGCTGGACTCGACGTGAGGGTGCAGTCCTTCATCTCGACGTCGACCTCGACCAAGCCGCCGGTGATCCGGTCGGTAGCCGTCGAGAGGTGACTTCAGGCCCTGATGTCGAGGCGACGTCGCGAGCACGCTGTAGTGAGGGAAGCTCTACGCCACCGAGGTACGACCAGATGACCGACAACAACGAGGCTCGCACCCAGCGATCCGGTGTCTTCCGGAGAGCAGCCGTTTTGCTGACCTCGCTGACCGCGCTGTTCGCCTTCGCCGGTGCCGTGGGCCTGATCGGTGGCGGTACTGATTTCGGTGAGACCATCAATTCCCGCCTGCCGCTGGATAGTCCGGTCTTGGCCGGCGTCGCGTTGGCCGTGTTCGTTGGAGTGCCGATGTCCGTCGCGGCCTGGTTGCTGTATCGAAAGTCCGACACCCGCGCGGTGTGGGTGTCGGTGGTGGCAGGAGGCTGGCTCATCGGGTGGATCATCATCCAACTCCTCGTCATCCGCACCTACAGCTTCATGCAGGCCGCCTGCGTCGGTATAGGTGTCGCCTTGATCGCACTGGGAGGCGCGATCCGATCTCGGGTCACCGTGGACGCACCTGCCCGGCGGGCCGAGGTTGGACCCGTACGAGGTCCACTCCCTCACATGAATGATTCGGCGCAACAGGATGATTGATTAGAATCCGCGGCCATGGCAGCAGTACTTCGTCCGAACCGCTGTCTGCCCCGCCTCGACGGCCGACCGTGCAGACGCAACACGACCGCTGAGGCGCCTTGCCGACCAATGCCGCACCCTGCGGAGCCGACTTCGATTCGGCCTGCCCCGGGGTCACGACATTCGACCCTGATCCTCCAGGGCAACACCACCTATCCTCCGTCGGCTGATCCGATCACTTCCGGATTTCGGCACGGATCAGCCCCGGTAGCCGAGTCGGCCCAAGGTGAATAGTATGAACCGCCCGAAAGCGGCATAAGGTTCGATCTCCGACGTTGGCCACACGACTGTGGGCCATTGGACACTAGAGGCGGGTGGATTCGGGGAGTCGAATGGTGATGAGGGCCTTCTCCACACCCGACGAAAGCCGCGAATCATGGCAGAGAACCACCAGCCCGACACCGGAGTCGCTCTGATCACCGGCGGCGCCCGTGGAATCGGTGATGCGACCGCGCGTGCGTTGGCCTCAGCAGGGATGACCGTGGTCATCGCGGACATTCTCGATGGTCATTCCGTTGCCGAATCGATCGGTCCCACTGCGATGTTCGAGTATCTGGACGTCACAGACGCGAACAATTGGCAAGCCGTCCTCTCCAGAACCGAGGAACGTGCCGGGGCCCTGACCGCTCTGATCAACAATGCCGGAATTCTCGACTTCGGCAGCATCGAGACCTTCACATCCGATCAGTTTCATCGCATTCTCGAGGTCAACCTGGTCGGCCCCTACCTCGGTATGCACCTGGCCGCGGATCAACTTCGGCGCAGCGGATCGGGGGTGATCGTCAACGTGTCGTCGACAGCGGGACTGATGGGTTATCCGAATCTCGCCGGCTACGTCGCGAGCAAGTGGGGATTGCGGGGACTCACCAAGGCCGCCTCACTCGACCTCAGCGCCGACGGCATCCGCGTCTGTTCGGTACACCCCGGACCGATCCGCACCCCGATGACCGAAGGGCTCGGCGACGAGCTCACGATGAATCAGCCGATACCTCGCTACGGTGAGGCAGATGAAGTCGCGCGGATGATCCGGTTCATCGTCACCGAGGCGACATATTCCACCGGCGCAGAGTTCGTCGTCGACGGAGGCGCGGTCACCGGTCTCGCGGCCGACCTCGACCTTCCCGAAGCCGCTCCGAGCGCCGACGGTTCGCTGACCAGAGCATCACGATGACCCGACAGCCGGCCGCTGCGCACGCCGCCACCGAGATCATCCGCAAAACGCCGGCGGAGCTGCTGGTGCGCCCCAATTTCGACGACTATCAGGCCACGCGGGAAACGTTCAGCTGGGCGCGGTCAGACCCCCTGCTGCGAACCCCCGACGGCGGGTGCAACATCGCCTACACCGCGGTCGACCGCCACGCCGACGGCGAGGCCGGCGCTCGAACCGCGCTACGGTTCATGGGATCCCCGGCCACGACCGGCACGATCGGCAGTGTCGATCTGTCCTATGACCAGCTGGCGCACTCGGCCCGGCGGTTCACCAATGTGCTCCGCGAACTCGGCATCGGCAAGGGCGACGTCATGTTCGTCGTCGCCGCCCGCGGCCCGGAACTCTATGCCGGGGTGATGGGCGCTCTCCGCAACGGCACGATCGTCTCTCCCCTGTTCTCCGCGTTCGGACCAGAGCCGATCGCCACCCGGATTCGGCTCGGCCGTGGCGCAGTCCTGCTCATCACCGAGTCGCTGTATCGCAAGAAGCTGGCGGCGATCCGCGACACGATGCCGACTCTGCGCCGGGTCATCGTCATCGGCGAATCTGGTTCGGTCGCTACGGTTTCCGGAACGGAAAGCTTCAGTGAACTCATGGCCGCGGCCTCTGACGACGCCGACTTGACCCCGACCACCGAAGACGATCCAGCGCTGCTGCACTTCACCAGCGGGACCACCGGCACTCCCAAGGGTGCAGTCCACGTCCACGGCGCCCTCGCGACCCACTACGCAACCGGCTTCTACGCACTCGACCTGCACCCAGACGACATCTACTGGTGCACAGCCGACCCCGGTTGGGTGACCGGCACGTCGTACGGAATCATCGCGCCACTACTGCACGGCATCACCTCGATCGTCGATCCCGAAGACTTCGATGCCGAGCGTTGGTACCGGATCCTCGAGCAGGAGAAGGTGTCGGTGTGGTACACCGCGCCGACGGCGATCCGCATGCTGATGAGGGCCGGGGAGGACCTGGCGCGCAAGTTCTCACACCCCGATCTGCGGTTTGTCGCCAGCGTGGGCGAACCGCTGAATCCCGAGGCGGTGTGGTGGGGACGCGATGTCCTCGGGCTGCCGATCCATGACAACTGGTGGCAGACCGAGACCGGCGGCATCATGATCGCCAACACGGCGGCTTTCGACATCAAACCGGGATCGATGGGACGGCCGCTACCGGGTGTCGACGCGTGCCTCGTGCAACGAAGCGCAGACCACCGCGTCACCGTCATCGATACCCCGGACCAAGTCGGGGAACTGGCCCTTCGCGCAGGGTGGCCGTCGATGTTCCGCAGTTACCTGAACAACGCCCAACGCTACCGGGACTGCTTCGTCGACGATCTGTACCTCACCGGGGACCTCGCCACCAGAGACGCCGACGGCTACTACTGGTTCGTCGGACGTGCCGACGACGTCATCAAATCCGCCGGACACCTGATCGGCCCATTCGAGGTGGAGAACGTGCTGATGGAGCATCCCGCAGTGGCCGAGGCCGCGGTGATCGGCGTGCCCTCTCCGGTGACCGGCGAAATGGTCAAGGCGTTCGTCACCCTGAAGCACGGATATGAATTCGACGACGCACTGCGTCGTGAGCTTCTCGGGCACGCACGCAAGAAACTGGGGGCGGCGGTCGCCCCCAAAGACGTCGAGTACGCCGCGGCGCTACCGCACACCCGCAGCGGCAAGATCATGCGGCGACTGGTACGCGCCCGCGAACTCGGACTGCCCGAGGGCGACTTGTCGACGTTGGAGTCCGACGGCCACATTCCGACATCCGAGGCGAAATCATGAGCAGCCCGTCAGCGATCCGCGCTTATCGTCAGGATTTCCTCCACGGGCTTCTCTGCGACATGGTTCGCATTCGCAGCATGGAGGAACGCGCAGCAGAACTGTACGGAGCCACCAAGATTCGTGGCTTCCTGCACTTGTACGTGGGACAGGAAGCCGTCGCGGTCGGAGCACTACGAGCCTTGACTGACGACGAAGCGGTGGTTGCAACGTACCGCGAGCACGGTCATGCATTGATCCACGGCGTACCCATGACCGCGATCATGGCGGAGATGTTCGGCAAGCAGGAGGGGTGCTCACGCGGACGCGGTGGGTCGATGCACCTGTTCGACTCTCGCACCCGATTCTTCGGCGGCAACGCCATCGTGGCCGGAGGGCTACCGCTCGCGGTCGGAATCGCCTTGGCCGAGGCGATTCACGGACGCACGCGGGTGACGGCGTGCTTCTTCGGTGACGGCGCCGTCGCCGAAGGCGCCTTCCATGAATCCGTCAACATGGCAGCACTCTGGAATCTGCCGATACTCTTCTGCTGCGAGAACAACCGGTACGCGATGGGAACGGCTCTCGAACGGGCGCAGTCACAAACCGATCTACGGGCCAAGGCCGCGGCCTACAACCTGCCCACTGTCCAGGTGGACGGTATGGACGTGATGGCCTGTCACGAGGCCGCAGACCACGGCGCGGAATATGTCCGCGATACCGGCGGGCCGTACTTCATCGAGTTCCTGACCTACCGGTTCCGCGCGCATTCGATGTTCGATCCGGATCTCTACCGGGACAAGGCCGAGGTGGACGAATGGAAGAAGAAGGACCCTATATCGACCTTCACCGCACGACTGAAAGAGTTGGATCTTCTCACCGACGACCAGGTCTCGGCGATCAAGACCCGGGCCGAAGCAGAGGTCGACGCGGCGGTGGCGTTCGCGGAGAAGGGCACCCTTGAACCCGTCGATGACCTCCTGCGTGATGTTTCCACGCCACACGCCGAGGAGGCGCTGTGAAGACCACGTATCGAGGTGCCCTTCGCGACGCCCATCGAGAGGCGCTTCTCTCCGATGACCGTGTCTTCGTGATGGGTGAGGACGTGGGTCGCTACGGCGGTACTTACGCGGTCACCAAAGGGCTACTCGAAGAGTTCGGACCAGAACGGATTCGGGATGCACCGCTGTCCGAACTCGGTTTCGTCGGCGTCGGCGTCGGCGCCGCTTTGAACGGTTTGCGCCCCATCGTCGAGGTCATGACGGTCAACTTCAGTCTGCTGTCCCTCGATCAGCTGGTGAACACCGCAGCGGCGTTGCGGCACATGTCCGGGGGGCAGTTCTCCGTCCCGCTCGTGCTCCGGATGTCCACGGGTGCAGGTCGTCAGCTCGCTGCCCAACACTCCCACAGTTTCGAGAACTGGTACGCCCACATCCCGGGCATCACCGTCCTCGCGCCATCGACCGTTGCCGATGCTGGCGGGATGCTCGCACCGGCCCTGGCAGATCCCGATCCTGTCGTCATCTTCGAACATGCACAGCTCTACAACCTCGCCGACGATCTCGAGGACCCGTTCGATGTCGACATCACCTCGGCAGCCGTCCGGCGACCGGGCACCGACCTCACCCTGATCACCTACGGAGGGTCGTTGCCCAAGACACTGGAGGCCGCCGACGAGCTTGCCGAGGACGGGATCAGCTGTGAAGTAGTCGATCTGAGAGTGCTCAGACCGCTCGACATGGCGACGGTCGTGGCGTCGGTGACGCGAACCCACCGGGCGGTGATCGTCGACGAAGGGTGGCGCAGCGGCAGCCTCGCCGGTGAAGTGATGGCCCAACTCGTCGAGCAGGCCTTCTACGACCTCGATGCACCTCCCGCACGTGTCTGCACCGCCGAGGTACCCATCCCCTACGCGCGCCAGCTCGAACAGGCCGCACTCCCACGACGAGAGACAATCGAAGCCGCGGTGCGCTCCGTCATGGGATCGGAGTAGGTGAGGCGTCGTGATCGAGTTCCGGCTTCCCTCACTCGGTGCCGACATGGACGAGGCGAAGCTCACCGAGTGGCAGATCGCCCCCGGAGACACCGTTGAGAAGGGGCAAGTCGTCGCCGAAGTGGAGACCACCAAATCCGCAATCGAGGTGGAAACCTGGCACGACGGCACCGTCGCCGAGCTGAAAGTCGAAGTCGGCGAGACCATTCCGGTCGGAACGGTGATGGCCACTTTCTATGAACCGGGCGAAACACCGTCCACGGTGAAACAACCGGCACGAGGCGATGCAGGGGCGCCATCGTCGACGCCCCCACCCGCAGCGCCTGCCGAACCGGTTCTGGTGACCGCTCGAACCTCCCCTTCGGCCGGGCCGACCGCACCGTCCGTCCCACATACGACCACTGTTGCGGCCCCGACCGGCCCCATGGCCTCGAACCGAGTACGCATCTCCCCCGCTGCCCGGCGTCGTGCGCGAGAGCTCGGACTCGACCCTGACCGCTTGCGCGGCACCGGACCCGGAGGCGCGATAACACTGGACGACGTCGAGCAGCATGCCAAAACCACTGCACCCGACAGTCGAGCACGAGAAATGCGTCGCACCATCGCTGCGGCGATGAGCCGGTCCAAAAGGGAGATACCGCACTACTACCTCGCCGAGACGATTCCGATGGAGACGGCGTCGAGGTGGTTGTCCGAACGCAACGCCCAACACCCGGTCGAAGAGCGTCTTCTCCCGGCCGTCCTGATCTTGAAGGCCGTGGCCGTCGCCGCGCGCAAATGTCCGTCGATGAACGGATTCTGGACCGACGACGAGTTCACGATGCAAGCAGACGTCCACGTGGGAGTCGCGATCGCGTTACGGGGCGGCGGACTGATCGCCCCCGCGATCCATGACGTGCCCGACAAGTCTCTCGACACCCTGCAGTCCGATCTCGTCGACCTGGTGGCGCGTACCCGCAGCGGTAAGCTGCGCAGCTCCGAGTTCACGGACTCGACCATCACGGTGACCAACCTCGGCGACAACGGCGTCGAGGCCGTCTTCGGCGCGATCTATCCACCGCAGGTCGCGCTGGTCGGCGTGGGCACGATGACCCAGCGTCCCTGGATCGTCGACGGCGAGATCAAACCCATCCCGGTGGTCACCGTTTCGCTCTCCGCCGACCACCGAGCCAGCGACGGACGCCAAGGCGCAAAGTTTCTCTCCACCATCCGAGAACTGCTGCTGCGGCCGCACGAACTGTGAGGAGCAACCATGGACGATGAGACGACCACCACCGCGGTCGTGGACGCACTGCTCGAGGTGGCACCCGAATTGTCTGACGGGGATCTCGCTTTCGACGAGCCCATTCGCGAACAAGCCGACCTGGACTCGATGGACTGGTTGAGCTTCTTGACCGGCATCAAGAAGAGACTCGGGGTCGACGTGCCCGAAGAGGACTACGCCAAGCTCCGAACCGTCGCCGATGTCGTTCGCTACGCACAGGAGATCAGACGATGAACTCGCCCGTGACAGCGAGAACGACGGCACCGCAGCTGTTTCGTGACCGTCGGGAGGCCGGGCGCGCCCTCGCCGAGCTGCTGTCCGGTTTCCGCGATCACGACGACGTCGTCGTCCTCGGCCTGGCCCGCGGTGGAGTTCCGGTCGCCTTCGAGGTCGCCGCATCGCTTCGACTGCCGTTGGACGTGTTCGTCGTGCGCAAACTGGGACTGCCCGGGAACGAAGAGTTCGCCTTCGGGGCAATCGCAGCCGGCGGACGCATCGTGCTCGACGACGACGTGGTGCGAGCCGGTCGAGTCACCCAAGAACAGTTGCGGACCGTGGTCGAACGAGAGACCCGCACGCTCGAGAAGCGGGAGAGGCTGTACCGAGGGGCTCGCCCGCCGCTGGAGATCGCAGGCACGACAGTCATCCTCGTCGATGACGGACTGGCGACCGGAGCCAGCATGCGGGCAGCGGTGAGTGCGCTACGCGAACGTGAGCCGGCCGCGATCATCATCGCGGTCCCGGTGGCCCCCGAATCCACCTGTCTCGCACTCGCCGGAGCGGTCGACGAAGTCGTCTGTGCCTCCATGCCAACACTGTTCGCAGCCGTCGGCCAGTCATACCGGACCTTCCCGCAGGTGCCCGACGACGAGGTCCGAACCCTGCTGTCCACACCCACCACCACGCCCTCAGAACATCCGCACGAACAAACCCTGGCGGCCGTCGTCGCACGATCGGCGATCGAGTGCAGATACGGTGTCCCGCCGGATGCAGTGCTGGACGACTTCATCGGCGACGCGGAATTCGTACTCATCGGCGAGAGTTCTCACGGCACCGAAGAGTTCTATGACTCCCGCGCTCGAATCACCCGGTGGCTCATCGAGAACAAAGGCTTCACGGCGGTGGCTGCGGAGGCCGACTGGCCCGACGCCTACCGAGTCAATCGCTGGGTCCAGGGGAAGGGAAGTGACGGATCCGCCGACGAGGCGCTGTCGGGGTTCGAACGGTTTCCGGCGTGGATGTGGCGAAATACCGTGGTCAAGGACTTCGTCGACTGGCTGCATCGATACAACGCCGGCCGAGCACAGGATCTGGATCGAGTCGGTTTCTACGGGCTCGACCTCTACAGTCTGCACCGCTCGATGCAGGATGTGATCGCCTACCTGGACACCGTTGATCGCGAGGCGGCCCGGCGTGCTCGCGCGCGATACGCATGCTTCGATCACTCCACGGCTGCGGATGGACAGGCATACGGGTACGCGGCTGCGTTCGGTGCAGGACAGTCCTGCGAACAGCAGGTCGTCACCCAATTGGTCGAGATGTACGCCGCGACCCTGGAACGTCTCCGCGGCGACGGCGCGGAGGCCGATGAACTGTTCTGTGCCCGGCGGAATGCCGTGGCGGTGAAGGACGCCGAACTCTATTACCGCACCATGTTCCGGGGTCGGGTCACGTCCTGGAACGTGCGCGACCGCCACATGGCCGAAACCCTCGACGCGCTCGCCGAACATCTGTCTTCACGTTCGTCCAGCCCGGCGAAGATCGTGGTGTGGGCACACAACTCGCACGTGGGCGATGCACGGGCGACCGAAGTCGGAGCCGACGGTCAGCTGACCCTGGGGCAGCTGGTGCGTGAACGGTATCGGCGACGCTGTCGGCTCATCGGATTCTCGACGTTCGAAGGAACCGTCACCGCCGCAGACGAATGGGGCGGACCGGCTCGACGCATGACGGTTCGCCGCGCACTCCCCGGTAGCGTCGAAGAGGCCTTCCACCAGGCGGGAGTGCAGTCGTTCTTCTTGTCGTCGCAGGCGGCCGGTGCGGCCGATTCGGTCGACTCGATTCGCCTTGCTCGCGCAATCGGTGTGATCTATCTGCCGGAAACCGAACGCCAGAGCCACTACTTCCACGTCCGCGTTCCCGAACAGTTCGACGCGTACATTCATCTCGATCGGACAGATGCGGTGCGCCCCCTCGAACCCTTCGGTATGTGGGAGGAGAGTCAACACCCCGAGACGTACCCGACCGGTCTGTGACGAAATGAGAAGATCGCCACGCAGGGTGGACCTCAGACGGATGGCCCGGACGAGATGGTGCTGTTGACCGTGTCAGATGTCCGAGCTGTCTCCGCGGAATCCGGGAGCGTCTCGTGCGCCGTTTTCGCGGGACAAGAACGCGGTCAGGTCGGCGAGTGAGGCCATCAGCGGCGCTGGGAACACCACTGTCGTGTTCTTCTCCACGCCGATCTCCATAAGGGTTTGCAGGCTGCGGAGCTGCAAGGCGATCGGGTTCTCGGCCATGGTCTTCGCTGCGGTGGAAAGCTGATGGGCGGCAACGGCTTCCCCTTCGGCCGCGATGATCTTGGCGCGCTTCTCCCGCTCGGCCTCGGCCTCGCGGGCCATTGCGCGTTGCATCCCACCGGGCAACTGGATGTCCTTGAGTTCCACCAGTCGAACCTCGACGCCCCATTCCTGCGCGGTCATCTCGAGGATGCGAAGGATGTCGTCGTTGATCGAGTCGGTATGTGCGAGCACGTCGTCGAGAGAGTGTTGTCCGACGACTTTGCGCAGCGTGGTCTGGGCGATCTGGTTGATCGCTGCATGGACGTCTTCGATTTCGACCACCGCCTTCACCGGGTCGACGACGCGGTAGTAGGCGACCGCGGAGATGTCCACGCTCACGTTGTCTCGGGTGATGATTCCCTGCGATTGGATCGGCATCGTCACCACTCGCATGGAGACCTTGATCATGCGGTCGGCGACGGGGATGATCAGGCGCAGTCCTGGTTTGCGTGTGCCGGCGAGTTTGCCGAAGCGCAACACGACGCCTCGTTCGTACTCGGGAACGATCCGGATGGCCGTGGCGGCCACGAGCAGGATCGCGACGATTGCGCAGCCGATCACGACCCACGTGGTTGTGGTCATCTTCCCACCTACCTCTCTGAGAGGCCTCCACCAGTCAAGACCTCGGCGACTTCCGACCGGTCAGGGATTCTTGTGCACCACCATCACCGGACACGGGGCCACCTCCATGACAGCCCGGCTGGTCGATCCCAAGAGCAGACCGCGGAAACCACCGCGGCCCCGCGTTCCCACCACGACCAGTTGTGCTGACTGTGCGGCGTCCACGATCTCCTCCGCCGGTGAAGCGATCCCGACCCGCCGCTCGATCTTGACGTCCGGAAAGTCCTCCGGATAACCGGCGAGCTGTTCACCCAGCAATTCTTCGGCTTCGTCTTCGAACTGTCGAAGGGTCCTCTGATCCGCACCGTAGAACGCGGCTCCCGACGAGCCTCCGTACGCATGCACCCCGAGCAGAGCCGTCTTCAACAGGTCCGCCTGACGGAACGCGTGGCCGATCGCAGCCGTCGACGTAGGCGACCCGTCGACACCGACGACCACGGGTCCGGTCGTCGGAGCAGGGCCGCCGACCACCACCACCGGACACTCTGCGTGCGCTGTCGCGTCATTGCTGACCGATCCGAAGAGCAGTCCGCGGACTCCACCCAGCCCACGTCTACCGAGGACAAGCATGTGGGCCCAGGTAGACGCGTGCCGGAGCGCGAGCGTGGCCGATCCGCTCACGGTCTTGCCCTCGACGTCGACGTTCGGGGCGACGTCGGCCGCCACCTGCGTCGCGGCGTCGAGGGCACGCGCCGCGCCGGCATGCATGGCCTCCACCACTGCCGGGGAAGTCATCGTCGGTGCCGGCGCATATGCGCCGGGCACGATGCCCACCGCGGAGATCAGACGCAGATGTCGTTTCTCCCGGACGGCGGCGCCGGCCGCCCAGCGAACCGCCATCAGAGCGCAGTCCGAACCGTCCACACCGACGACGATCGGTGCCGTCGCATCGGTCACTGAATCAGTCATGGTTGTCTCCCAGATGTGGCGCCGCCCGTTCCCCTCCGGAAACTTCATCGTCGTACCGACCCGACGAGAACGGCGGGGTCGAAAGTCACCAGTAGATCGGAAAAGGTCCTGCCGCGTCGGGCATCGCCCGCGGCGTGAGGCCCGGTCGACCTGCGACCTTTCGTGCGACCAACCCGATTTCAATGTGAAAAGCTTTGTGCCGTAGTCTTTTCACCCGTGAATCCCGCTGCTGCCAATACTCTCGTGACCGATCTCACTGCCCACGCATGCGTATGGTGCTCGTCCAGCGAGGACATCGCGGAACTCCGCGGGGAACCGCGATGCGGACGCTGCCGCACCGCAGAACAGACCGTCGCCGCGGCCCGCGAGTTCGTCGGGTTCTATGGTCTACGACCCCTGGGTGGGTCGCTGGCGTCCGACGATGAAGAAGAACGCGAACACCGGGTCGCAGCTCGCGAAGCCTGGGCGGTGCTGAATCAGACCCGTACGCACACTCCACCGCGAGGTGCATCCCGGTCCGGGCAGCGTGGCGTCGCCCGCTCCGCGTCCACCGCGACAAAGACAGGTGGAAACGCTGCGCCCGTCAAGGCGCAGAACGTCAAGTCCGGGGGCACCCGACCCGCCGACGTCTCCCGACCCGACCGTGCTGCGCTCATGAACCGCGCCGAAGCCCTGCTGGCACAGCTCGCCGAAATCGAGGAACGCCTGGCCGTCGCTCAGAAGGATTCCGGCTTGAGCGGCAAGGCGAAGGTGTCCGACCTGACCGCCAAGCGCGATTCTGTGTTGCGCACGCTCGCCGCGTTGGAGAAGGCCAAGCGGGCGCTGGAGCCGGCCTGACAGTCGGCCGGTTCAGGACTGGATATCGGAAGGGTCTGAGCTGCAGTTCGATTTCCGCTCAGGACGTAGCGAACGCCTCCCCCATGTACGCGTTCTCGATCACCTCGGGCGTCGCGGCGAGTTCGGCGGCATCACCTCGGAGCACCTGGTTGCCGTGGCGCATGACCATGGCGGTGTCCGCGACCTCGAGGGCGAGCTGGACATGTTGCTCGACGAGGATGACCGCAGCACCGGTGCTGTCGGCGACGGCACGCACCACGGGTAGAAGACGTTCGACGATGACCGGCGCCAGACCCATGCTGAGCTCATCGATCAGCAGGACCTTGGGGTGCTGAACGAGAGCCCGCCCGATCGCGAGCATCTGTTGCTCACCTCCCGACAGCGCACCGGCCGGCACCTTGAGCCGGTCGGCCAGCTGCGGGAAGGTCTCCAGGATCGAATCGCGTTCGGCCGGCCAGGAACGTCGCGATCGGACCGAGAGCCGTAGATTCTCCTCGACGGTGAGCGAGGTGAACAACGAGCGGTCGTCGGGAACCAGGACCAGTCCGGCCTTGGCCGCCCTCCGAGCGTGTCCGGACTTCACCTGGTGTCCGTCGACGGACACCGTGCCGGCCAAGGTCGGCAGCAGGCCGGCCAGCGACATCAACACCGTGGTCTTCCCTGCCCCGTTCGGGCCGAGGAGCGCCAGCACCTCCCCCGCGCCGAGCTCGAGATCGAATCCGCGAACGCACGGCCGACCGTTGTATCCGGCGTCCAATCCGGTGCAGCTGAGTACAGGGTTCATGCCTTCAGCTCCTCACCGCTGTGGGTGGCGCCGAGATAGGCGCTGGTAACGGCCGGATCGCTACGGATCTCGTCGGGGGTTCCGATCGCGATCACCTTGCCGAGGTCGAGAACGACTATCCGGTCACAGACGGCAAGAACCAGTTCCATGTCGTGGTCGATCATCACGACGGTCACCCCCGCATCGCGGATCGCTCGGAGTCGGTGTCCGAGCCACAAGCTCTCGGTGCTGTCGAGGCCGGCGGCCGGCTCGTCGAGGAGGACCACCCGCGGTCGCCCAGCAAGTGCGCGAGCAACCGAGACGAGCTGCCGCCGTCCCTGCGAGAGTTCCTTCACCTGGCGATCGACCACCGGGACGAGGTGCAACAACTCGAAGAGCCGGTCCAACTCGTCCACCCCCAGCATCGCCGTGTCCGGGCGGTGCCGGGCGGCGGTGGTGCCGACGGCGACATTCTCACGGACCGAGAGGTCGTCGTACAGTTCGATGCCCTGGAACGTGCGACCCAGCCCGTGGCGGCTGCGTTGGAAGGGGCGCTGCCCGTCGAGGCTGTGGCCCTCCAGGTTCACACTGCCGGTCGAGTCCGCGAATCCGCTGATGGCGTCGATGAGGGTGGTCTTGCCGGCTCCGTTGGGTCCGATGAGGCCGATGATCTCGCCTTCGCGGACGTCGAACGACACGTTCTCGACGGCGGTCACGCCGCCGTAGCGGACGCCGATCTCCTTCGACGACAGGATGACCTCGCCGGGTGCGCGGGGTGCCTCGAGAGTCGGCGAATCGGTGCCGGGCGAGATGGCCAGTTCGAGTTCGGCGACGGTGTCCTTGCGGTCGAAGACCCTGGTGCGCAACCAGTTCGTCGCCTTGTGCACCTCGGAGATGATGCCCTCGGGGTTGGCGATGATGGTGATGACCAGGAGGATGCCGGTGATGACGTGGTAGTACGTGCCCAGGTTGACCGCACGGTCGAGCAGGACGAACAGGATGCCGCCGGCCCCCATGATCCCCGCGAGAACGCCGCCGGAGACACAGGTGACACCGGCCAGGTACACCAGTGCGAACATCCCGATTCCGGCGATGGCGGCATATGATTCGGGAACCACGACGGTCTGCTGATAGGCCATGAGTGAGCCGCCGATCCCGGCGATGAACGCGCCGATGGCGAACGCCACCAGCTTCGTTCGTGACACGTTCACTCCGGCCGCCGCGGCCGATCGTTCATTCGCGCGTACCGCCAGCATCGAGGCGCCCAACCGGCTGGTCCGCAGCCGCGCGACACCCAGGCCGACCAACGTCAGGACGATGAGGCACAGGACGCCGAACGCGATGTTGGGGTAGGTGTTCCCGGAACCGATGCCGAGATCCAGGCCGAACAGGGACGGATCCTTGACGGCAGCCCCGTCGATTCCTCCGTTGAACTCGTTGTTGCGGAACCAGAACGCCTCCAGGAACACCGCGAGACTGAGCGTGACGACCGCGACCGGCAGACCCCGGATGCGCAGTGCCGGGAGTCCGACGACAACACCCACCACCGTCGCCACCACGGCCGCCAGCACCGGTGCGATCGGGAACGGAACACCCCAATCGGTGGTCAGACGCGACATCATGAACGCTGCCACTCCCGCAAGGGTCAACTGCGCCAATGAGATCTGACCGGCGAACCCGGTGACCACCACCTGGGACAGGGCGATGATCGCCACCGTGAACGTGACGATGACCGCGCCCCGGACACTGCCCTCGGTGAAGATCAGGAACCCGAGTGCGACCACGACACCGGCGATGCTGGGAAGCAACAGATTTCGTGGACGAGGTGCGGCGCCCAGTGTGTTCTGGACGATGGCGCCGCGGGTGGGTAGGGGTTTGCCGCGCAGCACCAGGAAGATCAAGATCATCGCCAGGGGTATCAGCTCGGCCATCCCTGATTGCGGCATCCAGCTGACCGTTGCCTGCAGGTGTGTCATCTCCGACTGCAGGACTCCGATACCCAGCCCGGCCGCTACCGCCGGCCCGATCGCACTGAAGTTGCCGACCAGGGCAGCGGCCAGTGCCGGCACGATGAACAGCGTGTAGGACACCGGGATCAGCGGGACGATCGGGGCGATGAGGATGCCTGACAGACCCGCGATCATCGTCGACAGTGCCCAGTTGGCGTAGGCGATGCGTTCAGGTGACAGACCTGCGACGATCGCACCTTTCTCCGATTCGGCGGCCGCTCGGGTGGCCAGACCGAAGCGGGTCAGACGGAACGCCAGGATCAACAGCACCGTCAGCACGACGACCAGCGCCGCAATCCAGACGCGATCAGCCGGGACCCGGATGTCGCCGATCTCGATGATCTCGGTGGGCAGGATCGCATCCACCGACACCGGGCTGGTGCCCACCCGGGCGGCGAGCACGGCCTGGATCACCAACATCACGGCGATCGACGCCACCGCCTTTGCTGTCGCTGGTGCGGTCCGCAACATCCGGAACACGCAGAGGTACAGGAGAGCGCCCAACCCGGCGGCGATCAGTAGAGCGATCACCATGGCGGGCGCCAGTCCCAGGGGTCCCCCGAGATCAATTGTCTTGGGAAATCCCGGGATCGGGATGAGGAGTTCACCATCGCGCAAGTACGCGTACGTGTACGCGATGTAGAGCGCGATGGCCCCGGTGGCGAAGTTCACCACACCCGAACTCCGGTAGGTCATGACCAGAGCCAGCGCCAATGCTGCGTAGACAGCGCCGTTGCCGAGCCCTAGGAGCAAGAACTGGATATCTTGGGTCATCTACCGACTTCCGGTCATCGTGCGGGTGTGGTGAACGTTCGCCGTGTTCAGACGAGCTTCGGGTCGACGAGCTCGCCGTCCTTGAAGGTGACGATGATGCCTCCGCTGCCGCACACCGACGGCATGCCCGGCATCGCCTTGCCGTCGCAGGTGAACGTCAGCCCGTAGCCGGCTGGGAGCGGAACATCCTTGGTGCTCTTGATCGCCGCGGTCAGGGCGGCGGGTGAGGTGTCGGTGCCCTGCACCGACTCGGTTGCGCGGACCAGGCCGAGCATGCCCTGATAGCCGATGATCGCGAAGCCCTCGATGTCGGTGTCGGGCGCGTACTTGGCCATGATCGCCTTGTAGAGCTGGGTCTCCGGGTCATCGGAGTTGATGACCGAAGCGGTCGAGACCTTCGTGTCGTTGAGATTCTCGGCACCGACCGCCTCGACGACCGCCGGATCGGAACACGGCTGGATGGTCATCTTTTCGGCGGTTGTCGACACCGTGCTCAAGGCTTTGAACACCGATGTGCAGAGGGTGGATTCACCGATGACCACCACACCGTCAGGCTTGTCTCCCAGGCCGGCACTCACCTGCGGGGTGGCGTCCGGGGTGCCCGGCGGGATCGGCACGACCTTGAGGTTGACTCCCGCGGCCTGGAAGGCGGGTGCGCCCATCGCCTGGACGCCGGCAGTCGCTGCCGGGACGTCGATCACATAAGCCGTCACGTTCTTCATGCCCTGTTGGGCGGAGTACTTCGCCATCGAGGTCATGGCACCGGGCAGACCTGCGGTCCACATGAAGGCGCCCGGAGTGGTCAGCTCCGACGACGCCTGACCGGCCGCCGAAACGTAGGGGATCCCGGCACCGGTGATGATGGGAACCATCGAATTTCCCTGGCCGCTGCTGGTCATGAGGACTGCAGAGACCTTCGCCTCCACCATCTTGTTGGCACAGTCGCGGGCCTGGTTGGCGTCTTCGCCTTGCTTGCAGGTGACCAGTTCGATGGGCCGGCCACCGATGCCACCGAGGTTCTCGTTCGCGTACTGGACGACGGCCTCGGCCGATTCCCGGTTCTCGGGCATCGAGATGGCCTGTCCGCCTTCGTTGTTGATGAGACCGATCTTCACGGGCTCGCCACTGGCCGCATTCCCGGGGAACGAACCCTCCGGCGCGGCGACGCTCTCGGACGCGGAGCCGTCACTGCTGTCGTCGCTGCTACATGCGGCTGTCGCGCTCAGCGCCACCACCGCGATCGATGCGGCCACCATCTTGGCGACGCGCGAGCCTCTGAACGGTTTCATCGATGTCCTTTTCAGTAGGGGATAGAGACGGCGCTGCCGTCCTCGGTCACTTAGATGACTAAGTGGCATTGGGTAACTATATGGCGCCGAGTGATCTGTGTCACCGAATTCGGGTCATGGTCGATTGACCTGGTTCGGTGTCCCCGTTCCTGACGCCGAGATCGCGTATGTCCTGCGAACCCGCACCGGGGTGTGGGACCCGATCTGCGTCGGATCCGGTTCGAGCAGGCCGCCCAAGCTCCACCCGGTGCACGCATCATCGGCCCGGAGGACAACCCGCGCCGCTACCGCAGCCGACTGGCCGCCAGACAGGCACGCCGGCGGGCCGAGCGTGCCCGCAACAGTCAGGAGCGGGAAGCACTCCGCGACGCCGAACGCCGCGACCACCTGGGAAGCCGGCCACCGTTCTGAGGCGCTGTCCGATGGTGATGACGCACAGCTACGACTCTGCCGCGAGGGGAACCCGCCGCGGGTTTCGACGGATCGGCGGGATCAGAAATCGAACCCGCCGCCACCGAAATCGCCGCCACCGAAATCGCCGCCACCGAAATCGCCGCCACCGAAATCGCCGCCGGCATCGCCCCCGCCGAAGTCGTCTCCGCCGAAGTCATCCCCGCCGCCGGCGTCGCCTCCGTCGATGGCGCCCAGGTCCGAACCGTCGCCGACGCCGCTCTCGAAGCCCTGTGCGTCATACGGGACGCCCGCCATGCCGGAGAACATCGCCGAGAACAGGAACATGGACCCGACGCCCCAGGCGCCCGCCACGAGAGCCGGCCGCCACCAGGGCTCCGAATACCAACCGGCCGGGACCGGACGACCGGCGACGCGGCCACCCGGGTAGTAGTTCGGCGTCCGATCAGACGGGTTGGGTGACGCCTCGACCTTGCGTCCTTCGAAGTCGACCTGCCGGTCTTCGGTGACCCTGCCCGCACTCTGCTGACCATCGAGCTCCGGGATGGCCGGACCGGGATCGAGGTTCATCGCGACTCGAGCAGCACGGATGTAGTAAAGGCCTTCGAGGGCCGTCTGCTTGGCCAGTCGCGCCTGCGCGGGCGAGTTCGCCTGCTCGATCTGCGAACCGGCTGCGGTGTACCGCTCCCCCGCATCGGCGAGCGCCTGCTTCGACGCCGGACCATCACCGACCAACATGAACACTTGCCCGCCGAGGCGTTCGATGGCTTGCCGTGCGTCAGCCTTGGCGTCGTCGAGCGTGCGAGCGGCGTTCGCCCCGGAGCGCTGCTGTGCGATCACCACCACCCCGACGACGACCAGGACGACGACGGCGATCAGAATCAGTGCTTCCATGGTTCTCTCCAGCTCGTGCGTGTCCGACGGACTCGTCAGGCTGGAGCCCTTGCGAGGCCTCGGGCCCGGCCGACAAATCGGGCACCTTCGAGCGTACCGATCGGGAGGAGGGGCGGACCGCCGCCCAGTCGGTCCACCTCCACACCACGGTCACCGAGCGCGAGCGACGTCGACGACCACTCGAACGTCGTCGGCGACCTTCAACGTGCCCATCATCAGTGAGTACGGCTTGATCCCGAAGTCGCTCTGAGTGATCGTCGCGTCGGTGGAGATCTGCCGGCCCGCCGCGGTGTCGACGACTTCGAAGTCCAACGAAAGCGGGCGTGTTCGGCCGTGGATGGTCAACGTGCCGTCGGCTCGGTACCCGTGTGCCGTCGCGGTGAGTGCCTCGGATTCATAGGAGATCTCGGGGTACTTGTCGGCGCGCATGGACTTCAAGGCGTTCATACGGGCGAGCGACTTCTCGGCTCCGGTCATCGGGGTGAGTCCGCCCTCGCCGGCTTCTACCTGCATGGAGTCCACTGAGATCGTCGCCGCGATGCGGTTGGGTACCAAGTCTTTCAAGGTCACGACCGCGGTCCATGCACGCATCGCGATCGTCAGCCGATGGCCGGTGCGTGCCGCCGGTCCGGTGACCCCGGTGTGCACCACGACCGAGCCGTCGGATTCGCTGAACTTCCAGACCGATTCCTCCACGGCCGTAGTGTAAGCGCTCGGGTACATGCTCGTGGCCCGACGACAGGTGGAGAGGTGACGAAGATGGTGACTGCACAAAGGATCCTGCTCGATGTCGACGAGGCGGGGGTCGCGACGGTCACGCTCAACCGCGCGGAGAAGCACAATGCGCTGGACCCCGCGATGTTCGACGCGTTGCTCGAGGTGACCGGCGAACTGGCGGCTGATCGTCGCGTGCGGGCCGTCGTCGTTCACGGGGACGGAAAGAGTTTCTGTTCCGGCCTCGACATCTCGTCTCTCGGCGGCGAGGGGTTGGGCGGCTCGTTGCTGGAGCGGGACGACGCCGACCGTGGAAACCATGCGCAGCGGGTGTCTCTCGACTGGCGGCGCGTGCCGGCGCCGGTGATCGCGGTGCTACACGGCAACTGCTTCGGAGGCGGACTGCAGGTCGCTCTCGGTGCCGACATCCGCTACGCGACGCCCGACGCCCGCCTGTCCGTGATGGAGGTGAAATGGGGCCTGGTGCCGGATATGGGCATCACCCAGACGCTTCCCGGGCTTCTTGCGGCCGACGTGGCCAAGGAACTGACCTTCACGGGCCGCATCCTGTCGGGCGCCGAAGCCCACGAGGTCGGGTTGGTCACCGGAATTGCCGACGACCCTCTCGCCCGCGCCATGACGCTCGCCCATGAGATCGCCGCGAAGTCGCCACATGCCGTGCGCGCTGCAAAACGCCTTTACGACGAGACCTGGAGTGGCGTCGATCCGGCGGCGGCACTGTTGCTCGAGAGCACACTGCAGGTCGAGTTGATGCGGTCGCCGAATCAGCTCGAGGCCGTGCGCGCCGGCATGTCCGGACGGGAACCCCGCTTCGCCGACCCGGAGTGAGACCGTCATCCGACCACCGCTCCGTCGATTCGGCAGGTTCTCCTCAGCTCGCGCTCGTCGCCGAAGGTGGAGCCGAACCGCCCTGGCGTTGATCGCTCATCAGACGTGCGATCTCCGCACAGTCGGCGTCCGACGGAAGACCCATACCCGGCGAATACCCGTACACCTCGGTCATCGGTCTGGAGCTCCGCCGCCCGTCCAGGATCTCCACCGACTCGGTGGTGATGAGTCCCGGGTGGTCGACGCCGCAGGCCTGCGCGACCCTGGCCAGGTCCCGGCGTAGCGTCGTGATGTAGTTCGCTGCTCGGGGCGCCTTGTCGTCGGGCGCCAATCCCCTTGTGAGCCAGCTGTTCTGCGTGGCGACACCCGTCGGGCAGGTGTCGGTGTGGCATTTCTGGGACTGGATACACCCGACGGACAGCATCGCCTCGCGGGCGACGCTGACCATGTCGCATCCGAGTGCGAAGGCCTGGACGGCGTTGTCGGGTAGGCCGAGCTTGCCGCTCCCGATGAACGTGATCTGCTGATGAAGGTTCCGCTCGGCAAAAATCCGGTAGACCCTGCTGAACGCGAGGAAGAACGGGAGCGAGACGGTGTCGGCGAAGAGCAACGGTGCTGCACCCGTGCCGCCTTCTCCTCCGTCGATGGTGACGAAGTCGACTCCGCGGTCGGTCGTCGCCATCAGGTCGGCGATCTGATGCCACGAGTCGAGGTCTCCGACCGCGGATTTGATGCCCACCGGCAGCCCCGTTTCGGCGGCGAGAAGTTCGACCCAGTCGAGCATGCTGTCGGCGTCGGAGAATTCGGCGTGCCGTGATGGACTCACGCAATCACGTCCCGCCGTGACGCCGCGCGCCTCTGCGATCTCCGCAGTCACCTTGGGGCCGGGAAGCAACCCACCCAGATTGGGCTTGGCGCCCTGGCTGAGTTTGATCTCGAGCGCGCGTACCGGAGCTTCGGCGACGACGGCTTTCAGGCGGGCGAGGTCGAAACGACCGTCGGCGTCTCGGCAGCCGAAATAGGCGGTGCCGATCTGGAAGACCAGGTCCCCACCGTGACGGTGATAGGGCGAGATCCCGCCCTCGCCGGTGTTGTGGAGCGCGCCGGTCATGGCGGCCCCGCGATTGAGTGCCTCGATGGCGTTCCCGGACAGGGCTCCGAAGCTCATCCCGGAGATGTTGACAACCGACGTCGGACGAAACGCACCCGGTCGTCCACGTGCTGCGCCGACCACCTTCGCGCAGGGCAGAACCACCTCGTGGCCGGCCTCGGGTGCCGAAGCCGGCGCAGACGACTGGCTGAACGTCCGATGTTTGATCACCGGGAATCCGGTCGTGAACTCGACGTCGTTGTCGGTGCCGAACCCGAAGTAGTTGTTCTCTTTCTTGGACGAGGAGTAGATCCACCGGCGTTGATCGCGGGTGAACGGACGCTCTTCGTCGTTGGCGGCGACGATGTATTGACGTAACTCGGGTCCGAACGTCTCGATCCAGTAGCGCGCGTGCCCGATGAGCGGGAAGTTGCGCAGCAACGAGTGCTCGCGCTGAAACAGATCTCGAACGACAACGGCCGCCGCTGTGGTGGCGGCACCGACTACGACAGCAGACCTCTTGCGGCTCATGTGTCGAGTGTTCACCAGACGGGCCGGGTAGCGCCACGAATCACAGAGCCGGGATCCCTATTCGAGGCCGGCGATATACTGATCGACGCGTTGCGTCTCTTGATCCGCTCATCGGCGCGCTGTCCCCGACGACCTCCGGTCTCGCGCAGGTCGCCGTGGAACCGGCTGTCCCTCAACCGAAAACCCAACCTTGCAAGGTCAGGAGAAGGCGACGATGCCGAACTTTCCTGCACTCACCCACGTCGCGATCACGGTCAGCGATCTCGACGCCAGCACTGTGTGGTACCAGAAATTGTTCGACGCCCAGCCTGTTCTGGACGAAGACGAAGAGTCCGGCAATTTCCACCACACGGTCTTCGCGCTCGGCGGTGGAACACTGTTCGGCCTCCACACCCACACCACGAATTCTGGCGGTACGCATCCGTTCAGCGAACTGAACGCGGGACTGGACCATATCGCGTTCGCCTGCACGCAATCCGAACTCGAGGACTGGGTCGCACGCCTCGACGAGGCTGGAATCGAGCACAGCGGAATCAAACACGCGCACTACGGGTCGGGAATCTCTTTTCGCGACCCGGACAACATCGCGCTGGAGTTCTTCGCCCCACCAGCCGGCTGATCGCGTCAGTCGTCCGTGGACTCTCCGTCGAGATGGGCCAGAGCAGCCCGCGCGCTCTCCAACTCGCGGGTGAGCTCATCGATCCGCTCCTGAGCCGCGGCACGCGCGGACTCGATCACGCCGTCGACTGCCGCGACCGCCGTCTCGTCACCCAGTTCGCGCATCGCACGAGCCACCCGGTCTGCGGTCACCTCGGTTGCCTTGCCCTTCCTGCTGCCGTGCGAGACGGACACCGTCCACGTGCTCTCGCCCGCCGATGCCACGGTGACGCTCACCACCGACGCGGTCTTCGGGCGTCTGGGTGCCTTGGGCGGGACGGGTCTCGGCTTCACCGTGTCCGTTTCCGGTTCAGTGCGCGATGAGTGTTCGGCGCGCACCGCAGGTGCCTGGGGTGACTCCGCCTTCGGTTTCTGCGCAACGGGTTTCGGCGCCTGTACGGGTTTCGGTGGCTGCCCGGGATTAGGCGCCGGTGTCGCCCTGGCAGCTCGCTGACGCGCAGAGGAAGCAGAGGTCGCCGCTCGGGTCTTCTGCAACTCGTCGGCCTCGAACGGTAGCTGGTCGTCGACGCCCTTGGGGCTCACCATCACCGTGGATCCGTCGATCGACACGACACGTGCCGATGCGCCCGCGTCGAGCCCCAGCGACGGCATCGGATCGCGTAGGTACACGGTGGCCCGCTTGCCTGCGGCGAGCGCCGCGGAGAGAGATTCCAGATCGTCGGGAGTCAGTCCCGGCCTTCGATGCGAACTCACACCGACCATCTTCGCACACGCGTGCGAAGAGGACACCCCCAGCCGAAGCGGACGGGTACCAGGCCCATCGAAGCGGTCGATCAACTCGTCGGCAGGTGCGCCATACGCGGGTGGAGGTCTGGACTCAGGCGCCGCGGGCCATTGCCAGCATGCCTTTGATGCCCAGTCCTGCCTTGGTGCCGCCGTCGCACAGGATGTCGGTGCCGGTGAGATAGCCCGGTTTGTCGCCGGCGCAGAAGGCCAGCAGTTCCGCGATCTCGTCCGGGCGGCCGAATCGTTTGAGTGCGGCGAACTCCAACAGTCTGGCCGACCCGCTCTTCTCCTCGAGCCGGCCCATCTCGGTGTCGAACGATCCCGGCGAGACGGACAATATGCGGGCACCTCGAGCACCGAACGCACCGGCTCGGTCCGCCGAGTAACGGATGACGAAGTTCTTGCTCAGCGAATAGGCCGAACCGGGATGCATCCTGGCCGGACCGCGGGATGCGTTCGCGATCATCTTGCGGGTGAACTCCTCGACGTCGCGCGTCGCCAGCCGGTAGGTGCGCCGCGGCACCATGACCGACGGCAGCATGTGCCCGGCGATGGACGCGACGTTGACGAGGGCGAATCCCTCGCCGGCGACGGCAAGGGACGCCTCGGTGACGTTGATGGTCCCGACGGCGTTGATCTTGATGATCTTCTCCGCCGACCCCATCTGTGGACTCACCCCGGCCGCGTGCACCACCGCGCGTACGGGCGCGGAGGCGGCGGAGGTCGCGAAGAGGGCCTCCACGGATCCGCGGTCGGTGATGTCGGCGACGACGTACCGAGCGCGGATCCCGCTCGACTCGAGATCGGCCACGGCGGAGGCCAGCGGATCCTCTCTGACGTCGGTGAGCACCACGTCGTGGTCGCGACCCATGATCCTGGCGGTGGCCAGTCCCATCCCGCCGGCGCCGCCGGTCACGATCACCGTCCTGTCCATCGGTGTTGGTCCCCTCTGTTGATATTCGGCGAGCCCAAGCCTAAGGCGTCTCGGACCATGCTGCTGGTCTCCGGGAAGCAGTTGTGGCATGGAACTTCTGAACGGCGAAGCCGCCGGTTCGGGACCAGTGGTGGTGGAAACGGTCGCCACGTCCTCCTTCTGGCACGATGGCAACGTGTTCTTCCTTTTCGGATTCGGTCGCAGGCAACAACATCTCGGTGCGGGACAGACGCGGACCTGCCCGCGATGCCACAACACCACCCAATGGGCCAGGATGCGGGAGTACAGCCAATTCACGCTCTTCTTCATCCCGGTGGCGCGCTGGGGTCGTCGGCAATTCGAGGCGTGTGGCATCTGCGGTGCCACCGTCGCGGCCTGAGCGGTCACATCGGCAACCGCCATCTATTCATGCAGCGTGCAATGCTTGATCAACAGCATGGAATGACAGAAGATGGCTCGATGGACTCCACGTCTGCCCCACCTCGGCGCCGATCGCGCAAGAAGTTCGACAAGCAGGTCGATGCGGTGATGTGGGCTTCTCGTGCACTGATCGGGATCGCCGCTGCCTCGGTCGCGGAGGTGGAGGATCGGGTCAGCATTCCTCAGCTGCGGATCCTCACATTGGTCGCCACCCGGGGTCCGCTCAGTCTCGCAGTCATCGCCGACGAACTCGACGTCGATCCCTCCAGCGCCAGTCGAAGTGTGGACAGGTTGATGAAGGCAGGCCTGCTGGACCGGCGTGATGCCCCTGAGGATCGACGCAGACTGGCGGTGACGGTGACCGCCGACGGCGCCGACCTCGTGCAGACCGTCACCGATCATCGACGTGAGGCCATCGCCGCGGTGCTCAAGAAGCTGAGTGCAACGCAGCGTGACGAACTGACCGTCGCGTTCGATGCCTTCGCCGTCGCGGCGGGAGAGCCGACCACTGACGATTCCCTGACCCTGGTGTGGCCGCTGCACCCGTGAACGCAGCCTTCGGCGTAACCGGGTATCACCTGAGGGCGCGCGATCGCCTGGCCAGTAACGCAACAGTCAGCGAGGCGACCGCGGCCGCGCCACCCGCGACCCCATGGTGACGAGACAGGACGGTCTGAGCACTCGAGTTCTTGGCGCGTCGGTCGAACACCCCGTGCGCGCCGAAGTCGCTTCCGTCCGGGCCGTCCGCCGGCTCCCAGAGGTTCGCCGGCTGGTCGGGATCGCGGGGGCGCGAGGTCTGCTGAGAGTCGAAGCCGGTACGCGCCAGGTACCGATCGAGCAGTCCGGGTGCCAGCGCATTGCCGACGAGAGTTGCCGCGGTGCTCGCACCGACCCAGTATTCACGGCGTTTCGGGTGATCCGCGGCATGGAGCACCGCACGCGCTGCCACCTCGGGTTGATAGATGGGCGGCACGGGTTGTGCATGCCGGGGCAGGCGGGAGAGAACCCACGAGAACTGCGGCGTGTTGACCGCGGGCATCTGCACCATGGTCACGTGAACGTTGCTGTGGCGGTGCAACAGTTCGCACCGGACCGATTCATGGAATCCCTGGATGGCGTGTTTTGATCCGCAATAGGCGCTCTGGAGCGGGATACCTCGATAGGCCAGAGCGGAGCCGACGTGCACGATGGTGCCGCGGTCGGCGGGCAGCATCCGTTTGAGCGCCGACATGGTGCCGTACACGAAGCCGAGATAGTTGACCTCGGTGACGCGCCGGTACTCGGCCGGACTGATCTCGGTGAACGGTGCGAATACCGAGGTGAATGCCACGTTGACCCACACGTCGATGCGACCGAACCGCTCGACGGTTGCCGCAGCGGCGGCTTCGACCGCCTCAGGGTCGGCGACGTCGGTGGGCAGGACGAGTGCCTCGCCACCTGCATCCTCGACCTCACGTGCGGCCGCTGCGAGTCCGACCTCTCCGCGTGCGATCAACGCGACCTTTGCTCGACGATGTCCGTATGCGCGCGCCACTGCGCGTCCGATGCCCGCGCTCGCGCCGGTGACGACCACGATCTGGCGGTGGGGTGGTGATGACATTGCATGTCCTTTCCGTGCGGCGCTCAGGTTGTCGAATCCCAGGGCTGGGCAAGTCGTCTCGCGGTTTCGAGTAGCAACGCGTGGACGAATGCCTGGGGTAGATTCCCGCGCAACTGTCGTTCGATCACGTCGAATTCCTCGGTGAACAATGCCGGAGGGCCGCACGCGGCACGATTCCGTTCGAACCATCGAACCGCTTGAAATGTGTTGCCCTGCTGATGATCAGCGAGTGCCATGAGAAATCCGCACAGCAGGAAGGCGCCTTCGGCTTCGGCGAGCGGGCGATCGTCGTGCCGAAATCGGTAGACATAGCCGTCGCTGCTGAGCGTGGTGCGGACCGCATCCAGTGTTCGTCGGCTCAACGGATCCGTCGCCGGGATCGCTCCCCTGATCGCCGACAGCAGTAGAGCGGCATCGACCCGGTCGTCGTCGGGGGCGCGCTGCCACCGCCCCGATGGATGAGTGCAGCGGTGACGGGCGTGATCGACGAGGGTTTCGGCGAGGTCGAGCCAGCGGTCGCACTGTGCGTGTGGTGCGAAAGGGGCCACGGCGCGTAATCCGGCAGCGCACGTCAGGGTCGAGTGTGTCCAGCGGCGAGTGTCGAGCTCCCAGATTCCGGCGTCGGGCTCTCGCCAGCGGGCTTCGATGGCAGCGGCGGCGGTTTCCACCGCGCGCCAGGATGAGGATTCGAGGCCGTCGTGGCGAGCTGCCGCTGCGAACAACAACAACGCCTCTCCGAAGGTGTCCAGTTGGAACTGATGGTTGACCCAGTTGCCGACGACCACGCTTCCGCCGGGGTAGCCCGGAAGCTCGGCTGTGCTCTGCGAGGGAACGTCGCCGCCATCCGTGGTGTACGCGGGCTTCAGCTTCGAGCCGTCGGCGAGCAACCGATCGCCGACGAAGCGAACCGATGCGTCGAGAAGTGGATGCGTGTCGTACAGGGCCGCCGCCTGACCCGCATAGCACTGGTCACGAATCCAGCAGTAGCGGTAGTCGTAATTCCGCCCTTGCTCGGCCCTCTCGGGTAACGAGGTGGTCGCGGCAGCCACCATTCCCCCACTGCTGCTTGTCAACCCGGTGAGAACGGCTGTCGCGTGTCGTGCGTCCCGGTCGGCAAGGGTGCCTTGGATCGGCGCGACGGCACCGGCCCACGCGTGTTCGGTCCGGTCCCAGAGTTCATCCGGTGTCGGCGGGATGTCGACCAGCGGACGGTCGGAGATCTCCAGGACCAGATCGTGGGTATGTCCCTGAGGTACGTCGAGATGCATCTCCATTCCGGACCGGGACCGAACCGCGGTCGTGGCCCCGCTCCAGCGCAGATGAAGAGGCCCCGCCCGCATGTGCCAGGAGTCGTCGGGGCCGCGCGATGGACTCGACCTTCGGCCCTCGTCCGGTTGCGCTCGGAGGAGTACGCGCAGCGGTGCAGGTCCGTCGAGCGCGACGATCCGGCGCAGGATCACTGCCGTGTGCCGGTCGGCAGGCATCGCGAGAGCCTCGCGGCATTCGACGATCCCCGTGTCGACCCAGCGGCTCCGCCAGATCAACGACCCGTCCTCGTAATAACCGCCCCACACGAACCGGGGCGTGTCGGGTGCGACGACGTAGATCCCGGGCCCGCCGAGCAGCGTGGAGAAAACGGGTTCGGAACCCCATAGCGGTGCGCACATCCACGCGAGATCACCGCGCGGACCGATCAGCGCTCCTCGTTCACCGTCCGCGACCAAGGCATACTCGCGGAGCACATGAGGGGCAACGTCCGCATCTGAGCTGGCCGTTCTCATTGCGTGGACCACGTTCTCCCTCTCGGAACTCCCAGGAACGACTGTGTCGGATGGCGTCTCGCCCTCTCTACCTTGCTACTCGCAATGATTGATCGAATGCAATGGTTGCTCATGGTTGATTGTTCCGCCTCCGTGGACGACCATGGGCACTGCACATGGACTCGAGGAGAAACCACACTGCACGTGATTTCGAGGAGAAATACCGATGGCAGACAAGAACGTCGCAGACTTCCTGCTCGAACGACTCCGGGAATGGAACGTCGAACACGTCTTCGCCTACGCGGGCGACGGCATCAACGGCATGCTCGCGGCCTGGGGACGAGCTGGAAACCGCCCGCAGTTCGTTCAGTCTCGCCATGAGGAGATGAGTGCGTTCGAAGCGGTCGGCTACGCCAAGTTCACCGACCGTCTCGGTGTGTGTATGGCGACGTCGGGCCCGGGGGCAGTCCATCTGCTCAACGGCCTCTACGACGCCAAACTCGATCACGTCCCCGTGGTCGCGATCGTGGGACAGACCAACCGCTCTGCGATGGGTGGCGCCTATCAGCAGGAGATCGATCTGCTGAGTCTCTACAAGGACGTGGCGAGCGACTACGTACAGATGGTCACCGTTCCCGAGCAGCTGCCCAACGTGCTCGACCGCGCGATACGGGTCGCACTCACCCAGCGGGTACCCACGGCGTTGATCATCCCGGCCGACGTGCAGGAGCTCGAGTACTCGCCACCGACACATGAGTTCAAGATGGTCCCGTCCAGTCTGGGCTTCGATCGACCGAAAGTGGCGCCGGACGACGAGGCGATCGCACGAGCCGCCGCGGTACTCAACGCGGGCGAAAAGGTCGCACTCCTGGTCGGTAACGGTGCACGCGGCGCCGCTGCGGAGGTGGAACAGGTCGCCGATCTCCTCGGCGCCGGTGCCGCGAAAGCGCTTCTGGGCAAGGATGTTCTGTCCGATGAACTACCCTGGGTCACCGGATCGATCGGACTGCTGGGCACGCGACCGAGTTACGAGATGATGCGTGACTGCGACACGCTTCTTACGATCGGCTCGAGTTTCCCCTACACGCAATTCCTGCCCGACCTCGATCAGGCCCGCGGCGTGCAGATCGACGTCGACGGCCGCTTCGTGGGTATGCGTTATCCCAACGAGGTCAACATCGTCGCCGATGCTCGTACAGCTCTCGAAGCGCTCATCCCCCACCTGCAGCGCAAGGAGGACAGGGCCTGGCAGGCGAAGATCGAATCCGATGTCGCCCGGTGGTGGGAGACCATGGAGATGGAGGCCGCTGTACCGGCCGACCCCGTCAACCCGCTGCGGCTGTTCGCCGCATTGTCGCCCCGGATGCCAGACGATGTCATTGTCACCGCGGACTCCGGATCGTCGGCCAACTGGTATGCGCGTCAGCTTCGGTTCCGAGGACGCATGCGGGGTTCGCTGTCAGGCACCCTGGCGACCATGGGGCCCGGTGTCCCATACGCGATCGGCGCCAAGTTCGCCCACCCGGACCGGCCGGTGATCGCATTCGTCGGTGACGGCGCGATGCAGATGAACGGCTTGGCGGAGCTGATCACCATCAAACGGTACTGGGAGGACTGGCGCGATCCCCGGTTGATCGTCGCGATTCTGCACAACAACGATCTCAACCAGGTGACGTGGGAGATGCGCGCGATGTCCGGGTCCCCGAAGTTCACCGAGTCCCAGGACCTGCCGGATGTCGACTACGCCGGCTTCGCCTCGTCGCTCGGTCTTCACGCGATCACGGTGAGCGACCCGGACGACGTCGATGGCGCCTGGGACGCGGCGCTGTCCGCACCGCGTCCCACCGTTCTCGATGTCCACACCGATCCGAACATGCCTCCCATCCCACCGCACGCCACGTGGGAGCAGTTCACATCGGCGACCGCTGCGGTGCTCGGCGGCGACGAGGACCGGTGGGGATTCATCAAGAAAGGGATCAGAACCAAGGCTCAGGAATTCTTGCCCCACAGGAACGGATGACACCAGAGCCGGAGCCGTCGATGACCGTCGTCGAACTCGATGCAGCCGCATACACGATTCCCACCGACGCGCCCGAAGCGGACGGGACACTTTCTTGGGACAGTACGACACTCGTTCTCGTGCAGGCACATACGGACGACGGGGTCGGGGTGGGATGGACTTATGCGCCCGCGGCATGCGTGCCCGTCATCGCGGATCTACTGGCCCCGCTGATCGTCGGGCGATCGGGAGCCGATGTAATCGGTGTCCACGAGAGGATGATTCGTGCGCTGCGCAACGCGGGCCGACCGGGAATCGCGGGATGTGCACTGTCAGCGGTCGACGTGGCCCTGTGGGACCTGAAAGCACGCCTGCTCTCGCTTCCGCTGCATCGCCTGCTCGGATCGGTGCACGAGCGCGTCCCGATCTACGGCAGCGGAGGCTTCACCACCTACGACCACACCCAACTCGACGAACAGCTCGAACACTGGGTACACGACCAGCGCATCCCACGGGTGAAGATCAAGATCGCCGAGAGCTGGGGCACCGAGCCCGAGCGGGACCTCCGACGCATCCGTCAGGCGCGCGAAGTCGTCGGCGATGCGGCGGAACTGTTCGTCGACGCCAACGGCGGATACACCCGCAAACAGGCGATCCGGATGATGCAGGCCGCCGCCGACGCGGACGTACGCTGGCTGGAGGAGCCGGTGTCCTCCGACGATCTCGACGGACTGCATCAGATCCGCGAGGCGGTCGACGCCGATGTAGCCGCCGGTGAATATGGTTATGCGCCTGCGTATTTCCGGCAGATGTGTGGCGCCGGTGCCGTGGACTGTCTGCAGGCAGACGTCACCCGGTGCGGAGGGATCACCGACTGGCTGCGGGTGGCCGCGATGGCGGCGACCTTCAATCTCGATCTCTCCGCCCATTGCGCTCCGCACCTGCACGTCCACGTCGCCACCGCAGTTCCCAACCTGCGTCACCTCGAGTGGTTTCACGATCATGTCCGGATCGAGACGGCGTTCTTCGACGGCACGCTCGACCCGACCGGTGGCTACCTGACGCCGAGTGACGACGCCCCTGGACATGGCCTGACACCCAAGTTCGCAGACCTCGAACCTTTTCGGGTCCGGTGAGAACGCCGGACGATGTCACATAGTGAGGACAAACCCGTGACCGAGAACCACGCTTCCGGAGCGACTCCGCGAACTCCGCTCTTGTTCGACGATCTGGCCGACGCCCTCCGGGATCGGGTCGATGGCGAGGTCAGGTTCGACGCCGGGTCCCGCGCCGCATACTCCACGGATGCGTCCAACTATCGGCAGGTGCCGATCGGGGTGGTCGTGCCCAGAACGCCCGAGGCCGCCGCCGACGCGGTGACCGTGTGCCGGGACTTCGACGTGCCCGTGCTCTCCCGCGGTGGCGGAACGAGTCTCGCCGGTCAGTGCTGCAACACCGCCGTCGTGCTCGACTGGAGCAAGTACTGCACGCGCATCCATGCCGTCAACGAGGAGAAAGGCACTGTCACAGTCGAACCCGGTATCGCTCTGGATGTGCTCAACAATGCCCTCGAGAAGACCGGGTGGATGTTCGGCCCGAAACCGTCCACTCATGTCAGCTGCGCGATCGGCGGAATGATCGGTAACAACTCGTGCGGCTCGACTGCCCAGGCATACGGCAAGACCGTCGATTCCGTTCTCGGCCTCGACGTGCTCACCTATGACGGCACGCGGATGTGGGTCCAGGCCACCCCCGACACGGACTACGAGAGGATCGTCCGGGTCGGAGACCGAAAGTCTCAGATCTATCGGGGCCTCCGGCGGCTACGCGATGACCACGCCGACCAGATCCGCGAACGCTACCCGGACATCCCCCGTCGTGTCTCCGGCTACAACCTCGATTCGTTGCTGCCCGAGAAGAACTTCGACGTCGCCCAGCTGCTCGTCGGCAGTGAGAGCACCCTGGTCACCGTGCTCGGTGCAGAACTGAAGCTGGTTCGACGCCCGGCGGCTTCTGCGCTCGTGCTCCTCGGCTTCGACGACATCACCACGGCCGCCGATGCGGTCCCGCTCGTCGTCTCCCATGGACCGGCCGCGTTGGAAGGCATCGACCACCGCCTCGCCCAACTCGAACACAGCCGGCGACTCGCCGAGGACGCCCTTCGACAACTGCCAGAAGGCAACGCCTGGTTGATGGTCCAGATGAACGGTGACGACCGCGCCGATGCCGACGCCAAGGCGAAGGATCTGATCGAAGACGTGTGTCCACGCACCGGTGCGCACGGCGCGATCTTCGATGATGCGACACACAAGAAGCAGATCTGGGCTGCACGCGAGGCCGGCTTGGGTGCCACCGCCTACCCGCCCGGTGAACCGGAGACCCACGAAGGCTGGGAGGACGCTGCCGTACCGCCGGACCGGCTCGGAGACTACCTGCGCGACTTCCGCGGTCTGCTCGACCGGTATGGATTCGGAAGCGCCTCGCTGTACGGGCATTTCGGCCAGGGGTGCGTGCACACCCGGATTCCCTTCGATCTGCGCTCGACGGACGGTATCGCAAAGTACCGCGCGTTCGCGGAAGAGAGTGCGCACCTCGTCGTCGACTACGGCGGATCATTGTCCGGTGAACACGGCGACGGCCAGTCTCGGGGTGAACTTCTCCCCCTGATGTTCGGCGCAGACCTGATCCGTGCGTTCGAGGAACTCAAGGCACTGTTCGACCCCGGAAACAGGATGAACCCGGGCAAGATCGTTCACCCCAACCGTTTGGACGAGAATCTGCGACAGGGCGCCGACTACCGACCTGCTGAAACGATCACGCACTTCTCCTACCCCGACGACAGTCACCGCTTCGCGCACGCCGCTGCTCGCTGCGTCGGAGTCGGCAAATGCCGCGGGCACGAGTCCGGGGTCATGTGTCCGAGCTATCGTGCCACCGGAGAAGAGGAACATTCCACGCGTGGGCGCGCGCGACTACTGTTCGAGATGCTCGAAGGAGACGTGATCACCGACGGGTGGAGATCGTCGGAAGTCAAAGACGCACTTGACTTGTGCCTGGCCTGCAAGGGGTGCCGGAGCGACTGTCCCGTCGATGTCGACATGGCCACGTACAAGGCCGAGTTCCTCTCCCATTTCTATGCACGTCGTCCACGACCTCGGACGCATTATTCGATGGGATGGATCCCGGTGTGGGCGCGTATGGCAAGCGCCGCGCCCCGGTTCGTCAACTCCGTTGCGCACGCCCCGGTCCTGTCGCGACTACTGAAATCCGCCGGGGGGATCGACCCGCAACGCGCATTGCCGCGGTTCGCCGACCAGCGCTTCAGCGCTTGGTTCGCACTCCGTGATGGCCCCACAGGGGGCGCAACGCGAGGACGCGTCGTGCTCTGGCCCGACACCTTCACCGAGAACTTCGATCCGCAGATCGGTCGGGACGCCGTCGCCGTCCTCGAAGACGCCGGCTTCGAAGTGCACCTCCCCGACCGGTTCGCATGTTGTGGACTCACGTGGATCTCCACGGGGCAGTTGCCGACCGCCAAGCGGGTCTTGCGCCGGACACTGGACATCCTCGGACCGGCACTGCGTTCCGGTACGCCGATCGTGGTACTCGAGCCGAGTTGTGCCGCGGTGTTCCGCGCTGATCTGCCACAACTGTTGTACGGCGACGAGGACGCACACCGTTGCGCCGAGCAAACGGTGACACTCGGTGAACTCCTACGAGGCAGAGCTCCTGATTGGGCCCCTCCCGATCTTCATGCCTCGGCGCTGCTGCAGCCGCACTGTCACCAACACGCGGTGTTGAAGTACACCGCCGACTGCGCTGCACTCGAGACCGCGGGCGTGGACACCGAGGTGTTGGACGCCGGATGTTGTGGCCTGGCAGGCAATTTCGGGTTCGAGCAGGGGCACTACGACGTCTCCGTCGCCTGTGCCGAGGACAAACTTCTCCCGGCGATCCGCGACGCCGGCGCGGAAACCCTGGTGGTGGCGGACGGATTCAGCTGCCGAACCCAGATCCGAGACCTCGAGCCGGATGTCTCGCCGTGGCACACCGCCCAAGTCCTGGCCGCCGCTCTCGCCCGTGGCGCTCGATCGGGAACATCGGCGAGTTCGTCTTCCGCGGCGCACAGGAGTTGAGGAGGAATGCGAACAGTCGACGCGGTGGTGATCGGAGCCGGACACAACGGGCTCGTCGCCGCCAATCTTCTGGCCGATGCGGGTTGGAGTGTGCTCGTCCTCGAGGCCACCGCGGAACCGGGCGGTGCGGTGCGAACCGCCGAACTCACCGCGCCCGGGTTCCCGACCGACCTCTGTAGTGCCTTCTACCCCATGGCAATTGCATCACCGGTCGTCGAGGGCCTGGGCCTGTCGGGCTACGGACTACGTTGGCGACATGCACCGGATGTGCTGGCGCACATACTGCCCGACGACGAGGCGGTGCTGCTCTCTCGAGATGTCGAACGTACAGCTGCCTCCGTAGGACGATTCGCCGCCATCGATGCACAGAACTGGCGCGATGAAGTCGTTCTGTGGAAACGAATCGGGCGGCAGTTGCTCGACTCACTGCTCCATCCCTTTCCACCGGTCCGCGGTGCCACGTCGTTGATGTGCGCGGTCGACACGGCCGAGGCGGTGCGGCTGATCCGGCGATTCCTGTTGCCCGTCCGGAGATTCGGGGAGGAGACGTTCAGTGGGGATGGAGCTCGATTGCTGCTCGCCGGAAATGCGGTTCACAGCGTCCTCGGACCCGACGTCACGGGGAGTGCCCTGTATGGGTGGTTGCTCACGATGCTGGGACAAACCGTGGGCTATCCCGTGGCGGAGGGCGGTGCCGGCCGGATCACCGACGCACTGGTCGCGCGGTTGGCCGACCGCGGAGGAGTCGTGGAGTGCAACCGACCGGTCACCGGCGTCATCCTGCGGGAGCGTCGCGCGGTCGGGGTGCGTGATGCCGAGGGCGAACAGGTGCGGGCAACGCGTGCTGTGCTCGCCGATGTGCCGGCGCCGACGCTGTATCGCCGTCTGATCGGCGAGGAACATCTCCCGTCACGCATGGCGGACGATCTGAAGCGGTTCCAGTGGGACGACGGAACCGTGAAGGTCGACTGGGCGCTGTCGGGTCCCGTCCCGTGGTCGAACTCGGCCGCCTCCGGCGCGGGAACCGTCCACCTGGGCTGCGACATCAATGGAATGGCCACGTACTACACGCAGTTGCGCAACGGAGTCCTTCCGGACGATCCATTCATCCTGTTGGGACAGATGAGTACTGCCGATCCGGCACGTTCTCCCCGGGGAACCGAGAACGTGTGGGCTTACACGCACGTCCCCAGAGACCTCCGATGGACGGCCGAACGTGCTCAGCGCTTCGCCGACCGGATCGAAACCGTGATCGCGCGCCATGCTCCGGGGTTCACCTCCCGCGTCGTCGGGCGCGCCGTTCAGACTCCCGTCGACCTGGAACAGCACGATCCGAGTCTGGTGGGCGGCGCGATCAATCAGGGCACCACCGCGATCCATCAACAGCTGATCTTCCGGCCCACGCCGGGACTGGGACGGGCCGACACACCCATCGACCGGCTGTTTCTCGCCGGCTCGTCGGCCCATCCCGGCGGAGCTGTTCATGGGGCCCCGGGAGCCAACGCCGCGCGTGCCGCCCTCGCGCGAAACGGAATGTTCGGTGGGCTCTACCGCATGACGACGAAGTCGCTGCTGAACGTGATCACACGCTGAGGTCGTCCCGGACGCCGACGTGACCAGGCGATACGACGAAGTGGTTACGCTCGAAGAGTGGCTGCCACCGACTCCCCTGCACGCACATCCGACGCGATCACCGGCTTCGAGAGCACTTTCGCCGACGAACTGACGCCTCTCACCGTCGAATGGCGAGGCGCCGACGTCCCCGATCCGCGCCTCCTCGTCGTCAACGACCGGCTCGCGGCCTCGTTGGGTCTCGACGTCGATTCCCTGCGTACAGAAGACGGGATAGCGATCCTCTCCGGCGCGGCCTCGCCCGCCGACGTCAAGCCGGTGGCGACGGCGTACAGCGGTCATCAGTTCGGTGGATATGCACCGCTGCTGGGAGACGGACGCGCCCTCCTGCTCGGCGAGCTCGTGGACGTCGAGGGCCGTCGCGTCGACCTGCAGTTGAAAGGCTCGGGGCCGACGCCGTTCTCGCGCGGCGGGGACGGTTTCGCGGTGGTCGGGCCGATGCTTCGCGAGTACCTGGTCAGCGAAGCGATGCATGCACTCGGCGTACCCACCACGCGATCGCTGGCGGTGGTGGCAACGGGCCGCGGGATTCATCGCAACGGCGTCGAGCCCGGAGCGGTACTCGCCCGGGTCGCGGCGAGCCACCTGCGCGTGGGGACCTTCGAGTTCGCAGCGCGGAACGGGAGTGTTCTGCAGCCGCTCGCCGATTATGCAGTCGCGCGCCACTATCCCGACCTCGCCGAATTGCCCACAACCGGCGGCGGGAACCGCTACACGAAGTTGCTGGAGGGTGTGGTCGAGCGGCAGGCCGCGCTCGTCGCCCAGTGGATGCTGGTCGGGTTCGTGCACGGTGTGATGAACACCGACAACACCACCATCTCCGGGGAGACCATCGACTACGGTCCGTGCGCGTTCATCGACGCCTTCGATCCCGCGGCCGTGTTCAGTTCGATCGACCACGGTGGACGCTACGCCTTCGGGAACCAGCCCGCCGTCCTGAAGTGGAACCTCGCACGTTTCGCTGAAACGCTCCTCACGCTGATCAGTCCGACGCCGGACGATGCGATCGCCGTCGCGACGGCAACGCTGTCGACCTTTGACGCGCACTACGAGCGCCATCTCTACGACGGTTTGTCGGCAAAGCTGGGCCTGGCCGACACCTTCGTCGAGCACGAGGTGATCGACGACCTCCTGACGCTGCTGGCAGCCCATCGGGCCGACTGGACAGGTGCCTTCCGGGCGCTTGCGGAGGAACTCCGTGGACGAAGCACCCCGCTCGACATCCTTCTTCCGCGAGAAGCCTCGACGCCGTGGCTCGCGCGCTGGCGCGAAGCCCTGGCCCGACACGGTCGCGACGAGGCGGCCACCGCTGATGCGATGGACCGCGTGAACCCGCTCTACATCCCGCGCAATCATCTGGTCGACGAGGCGTTGCAGGCCGCGAACGACGGTGACCTCGCGTTGTTCGCGGAACTGCTCGACGTCGTGACCAACCCGTTCGAGCGCCGCGTCGAATGGGTGAAGTACACGTCGCCCGCCCCCGAGGAGTTCAACTCGTCGTTCCAGACGTTCTGCGGGACCTGAGCGTCCAGGAGCGTTCCGGGGAACACTCCGACGCGCCGAAACGGGCTCACGTGTCTGCCGGTTGCGCGACCATGGACGTCATGTGGACGCTCACGAGGGATCAGACCAGCGTCGGCGACTCGCCGGCGACGCGGAATTCGACGGCGGTGGCCCGCTCCATCGGGACGGTGTCGAGCATTGCGGTGGCGAACTCGGCGGGCACTGTCGCCAGCGCTGCTGTCGCCAATTCGGCAGGTACGGCCTCCAGCGTAGGCGTCAGCTCCTCGGCCGGGACCGTCGCGAGTGCGATCGTCGCGGGTTCGGCGGTGACGGCCGCCAGTGCGGTCGTCGCCGGAAGTATGGGTACAGCACTCAGTTTCGGGATCGCCGGAAGCCTCGGCATCGTGGCGAGCCTGCTGTGCCGCGGTTGCGTCGGGTGTGTCGGTTGTATCCGGTGCACCGATTGCATCGGTTGTGTGGGATGCATCAATTGCTCCGGTCTGCGCGGTGCGGTCGGTCTACGTGACGTGCATGCGTGATGCCTGGGGTCGGTCACGGTGAACAGACCCGACCCGACCGAATCGGAGACATCGCTGATCATCGAACGCGCCCGAACGACGGCGCTCATCGAATCGATGTCCGCGCGGTTGGCCGCCGTCATCGAGGCGACGGCGGACGCTGCCTCCGACGACGAGCACGATCCCGAAGGGACGACGCTCGCCGTCGAGCGAGGCCAGCTGGTGGCCCAGCTCGAGCGGTCACGGGTTCGTCTGGACGAGATCGACGCTGCGCTCGAACGTGTCGGTCGCGGATCGTATGGACGCTGTGAGACCTGCGGCACGGTGATCGACCCCGAGCGGCTCGAGGTTCTTCCCGCGGCCCGGCAGTGTGTCCGTTGCGCGGCGCGGAATCCGTCCCGCAGATGGTGAACCCGACGATGGTGAACCCGACGACGCCAGGTCGAGAAGTTCATGTTGAGTTCGCCGGAAGATACATGCCGTTGCGTCTGGCCGAGTAGACCGGAGGTCGGGTCACTCTCTCCCGGATCGAAAGGTATGCGCATGAAGGCCATTCAGATCGTCAAACCAGGTCAGCCCCCGCAATTGCGGGAAGTGGACAAGCCGGTGCCGGGTCCGGGCCAGGTGTTGCTGAAGGTGACGGCCGCCGGCGCGTGCCATTCGGACGACTTCGTGCTCAATCTGCCCGAAGAAGGTTTCGCCTATCCCCTGCCCATGACGCTCGGTCACGAGGGCGCGGGCGTGGTGGCCGAAGTCGGCAGCGGCGTCACGGGTGTCTCCGAAGGCACATCGGTCGCGGTCTACGGGCCCTGGGGCTGCGGCGTCTGCCACTTCTGCTCGCGGGGTCTGGAGAACTACTGCAGCCGGGCGGGCGAACTCGGTATCGCACCACCGGGGCTCGGCAACCCTGGTGCGATGGCCGAGTACCTGCTCGTCGACAACCGGCGGCACCTGGTTCCCCTCGGCGATCTGGACCCGGTGGCCGCGGTACCGCTCACCGACGCCGGACTCACGCCGTATCACGCGATCAAACCGAGCCTTCCGAAGCTGGTGGGCGGCACGACTGCGGTGGTCATCGGCGCCGGCGGCCTCGGACACGTCGGCATCCAACTGCTTCGTCACCTGACCCCCTCACGGGTGATCGTGCTCGACGTGAACGACGAGAAGCTGGCCTTCGCGCGAGAGGTCGGCGCCCACGAGGTGGTGCTCAGTGACGCCGACGCCGTCGCCAATGTCCGCAAGATCACCGGCGGCGAGGGTGCGACCGCCGTCTTCGACTTCGTCGGTCTGCAGCCCACGATCGACATCGCGATGGGCGTCGTCGGCACCATGGGCGACGTGGTGATCGTCGGTATCGGCGACGGTGTCGCGGCGGCGAAGGTCGGCTTCTTCACCCAGCCCTATGAGGTGTCGGTGCGCGCACCGTACTGGGGTGCGCGCGATGAGCTGATCGAGGTGCTCGATCTGGCGCGGGACGGTGTTCTCGAGGTGGCGGTCGAGAAGTTCTCACTCGACGACGGCCTCGAGGCCTACCGGCGGCTGGCGGCGAATGAGCTCCGCGGGCGGGCCGTCGTGGTGCCGGACTGATCACCATCCGGACGCCTCATGGACGTGTCACCTGCGGTTTCTCGTGCTCGAGACCGCGGGTGACTTTCGTCGTTCGTTAGGCGAAGCCGCTAACCTACGGTACCGTAACTTACGTGGATGTAGAGCTCGCCCAGTCTGAAGCCGTATACGCGCACTACCTGGATCACCAGCAGGACCGCGTACGAGCGAGGCTGATGTACGGGGTGCTCGCCGCCAGGATTCGGCCCGTGGTGCGATTCACGTCCCGCGATCGTCTGGTTCGTGCGGTCCGGAGCGGCAAGCCGTTACTGATCGCCGCCAACCATGTCTCCGAGCGCGATCCGCTGGTGCTGGCGGCCGCGGGGTTCCGCTCCCCCATTCGACCCCGGATCGGCCACCTGCGCGTGTTGGCGAAAGACGAACTCTTCGAGGATCCGGAGCAGCGACGAAAGATCGACACCCTGGGCGGTATCCCGGTGTTCCGTCCGAAGGACCACGGCGTCCGGGCGGCGGCTGAGGCCGGTCGGCAGATGTTCGGCGTCTGCGTCGAGCGAATGGTCCGCGGTGACAGCATCGCGGTCTTCCCGGAGGGGACCTGCAACGAGGGCGACGTCACCCGTCTGCAGAAACTCGGCACCGGCATCGGTCACATCGCCTATCGGGCGCTGAAGGCCGGGGTCGACGTCTCGCTGGTGTCCGCCGGGATCGCCTACCCGGACCACGGCGACCGTGCACGTCCACGCGTGACCTTTGGGGAACCCATTGTTCTGGCGGGCTTCAAGGACGAAACGCCGGCTGCACTGACCAGGATCATCCAGGGGGATCTGCAGGGCGTCGTCGACGAGGTGAGTCGGGTCGCTGCCCGGGCCTGAGGTCAGTCCGTCGTGGGCGGCAGATCTTCCCACGACTGGTTACGGTCTCGTGAGGTCGCTTCGGCCGGCTGAGCGCGCCGACCACCTCGCCAATCCTCGCTGGTCGCGGCATGAAGGGTTTGGTCCGCGAACCCCGCGGCTACACCGGGGTATGAGCAAGGATGAGCAGACCAAGGAACCGGACCGGGACGTCGATGTACGCGACGTCGATGTCCGCGACGACCCGGAGCGTGCCGATCCCGACGATCCTCGCAAACCGGAGTCGCCCACCGACCTGACGAAACCGTCACTGATGTTCGTCCTGCGCAAGACGGCTCGCGAGTTCTCCCGCGATCAGTGCACCGACCTCGCCGCCGCACTCACCTACTACTCGGTGCTGTCGTTGTTCCCCGCGCTCCTCGCCATGGTGTCTCTGCTCGGTGTCTTCGGGCAGGGCGAGAAGACCGTCGACGCGGTGCTGACGATGGTCGAAGACCTCGGGCCCTCGGACGCGGTGGACACCCTCCGCGCGCCCGTCGAGCAACTGGTGGCCGCACCGAGTGCCGGTCTCGCGCTCGTGCTCGGTCTCGCGGGCGCCCTGTGGTCGGCGTCGGGGTACGTCGGTGCGTTCGGACGGGCGATGAACCGCATGTACGAGGTCGACGAAGGCCGGCCGATCTGGAAACTGCGGCCCGCCATGCTGTTGGTGACGCTCCTGGCCCTCGTCCTGGCTGCGGCGGTGGCGCTGATGCTTGCCGTCAGCGGGCCGATCGCGCGGTCCATCGGTGACGCCATCGGTTTCGGCAGCACCGCGCTCACGGTGTGGAACATCGTCCGCTGGCCGGTGGTGTTGTTGTTCGTCGTGGTGATCGTCGCGGTCTTGTATTGGGCCACACCGAATGTGAAGCAACCGAAGTTCCGCTGGATCAGCGCGGGCGCGGTCCTCGCGATCGTCACCTGGATCGTGGCGTCGGCGGCATTCGCTCTCTACGTGTCGAACTTCGGCAGCTACAACAAGACCTACGGAGCACTGGCGGGCGTCATCGTGTTCCTGCTGTGGTTGTGGCTGACGAATCTGGCCCTGCTGTTCGGCGCCGAGTTCGACGCCGAACTCGAGCGGGGTCGACAGCTCCAGGCGGGCATGGCAGCCGAAGAGCGCCTGCAACTTCCGCCCCGCGACACTACTGTCTCGGACAAGAACGAGAAGATCCACCAGGAGTACATCGAGAAGGGGCGCGAATTGCGGAACTCCCGCGGTGGCTGACGGGTCAGGCGAACACCGCGACCGTCTGTGAGGCCTGGATGATCGGCCGGGATGCGCTGTCCCAGAGCGTCATCGACTGGTGCGAGTAGCCGTCACGGGTGAACGTGCTCGACGATTCGAGTAACAACCACTCCGTTGGCTTGGGCACCTCGTCGGTGCAGATGTGCAATGTCCAGCTCATGGTGCTGATGGGTGCCCAGTCGGTGAACACCGCGGTTGTCGCGGGCGGCAGCGCGTCAGCCAGGGCGACGAGCGCGGTCGCCGGATCGACCCCCTCGGCGCCACGGTGGCGGACCCAGGCGAGGAATCGCGGCGGCCCGTCGTTGGACATGGGGCCGGCGCCGCCCGCCTTGCGGATGTCGAAGTTGTCCACGAACGCCGGCCGGAGCGAGGACGCCTCCGAGAATGCCTGACAGTCGTCCGGGCCCGGAACCTCGGGTATCACGACGAAATCGTGGGCGATCGCGCTGGGCCGCGGGGCGGCGAAGATCAGCGACGCGTGGGCGGCCACCTGTCCCCCGCTGACGGTCTCCACCGCGACACTCGTGGCCGAGCGGCCCTCGCGAAGACGACGGGCGGTGATCGTCGCGGCGTCGACAACCGGAGCGCTGAGCAGGAACTGGGCCGACTTTAGCGGCGGGAGCGGGCCCCCCTCGGTCAGCTGCGCTGCGTGCACGGACAGTGCGGCCGTCAAGCCTCCGTAGGCGGTACGACCCTGCGTCCATTCGACGGGCACGACGAAGTCGCAGGTCGGATCGAAACGGGAAACGAGTTCGGCGAGTGTGGGCACGGGGAAGCTCCCTGACGCAATTATGACGATCGGTATACCCGGCGAACGCTACGCTATGACGGTTTGCATAGGCAACCGCACTCCACCGGTCGGCTACTCCTCGGCCTGCGAACGGGCAGACCTGGCCGCGGCAGCATCGCGCGCCATCGCCTCGCGCATGAGTTGCCCCCCGTTGGTGAGCACCGCACGCCGCCACGGCAGCGTGCCCTCGATCTCGATCTGGATGGACATCGACAACACCGTCCGGATGACCACGATGATGCCGAGGATCACGGCGTCCTCGATGGACGGCTTCGAGGTGATCGTCCGGATGAGATCCGCGGCGACCAGGATCTCGAGACCGAGGAGGATCGCGGACCCCAGTGTGGTTCGTAGCACCGAGAAGGCCTCGCCGCCGCCCTCCTTGCGGGAGAGCGATCGTGCGCCGAGGACGATGGCGATCACAAACCCCACGATCATCGCCAACGCGCCGAGCGCCTCGAAGGCGACGGCGACGGCGGTGAAGACGTCCTCGAAATCCATGTGCGCCAGACTATCCACGTCCGGGGGTTTCCAGAGCATTTCACGGCCTGTCGTGCGTCACGTCTCGATCGTGTGGTTCGGTGCGCACTTGTCACTGACCGACCCGCGCGAGCGTGATGGCCGAGAGCGGTCGGGATACGATTCGTCGGTGTTGGTACGAGGGCGATGTCGATGACCTCCGCTTTGATCGCCATTCTGGTGATCGTCGGATGGTCGTTTGTGGCGGGCGGGTTGTCCCGGGTCAGGATCTCGGGTGCGTTGCTGATGGTGATCACCGGCATGGTCATCGGACTGACCACCAGCAACCCGATCGGCTATGCACTCGACACCGACGATGCCGAACCGGCGGTCGAGCTGATCCTGGCGTTGCTGTTGTTCGTCGACGCGATCGAGGTCCGGGGCGGCTACTTCGCCGGCGAACGCCGAACGTCGTTCCGCCTGTTGCTGATTGCGATGCCCCTGTCGATCGCGGCGGCCACGCTACTCGGCCTCGCACTGCTTCCGACCATGTCGGTGGGTGTGGCACTGGCCATCGCCTGTGTCGTTATCCCGATGGACCTGACGCCCGTCTCATCGCTGGTACGCGACCAGCGAATCCCCTCCAGGGTGCGTCACCTGTTGAACATCGAAAGCGGCTACAACGACGGGATCATCGCGCCGGTCTTCATCTTCGCGCTCACGCTCGCCGGCGACCACAAACACGCCTCCTCGCCTGCCGACGCCCTGGAACAGGCAGTGCCCTCGGCCCTGTGGGCCGCGCTGGCGGGCAGTGTCATCGGATTCGTCGCGGCTCGACTGACGAACATCTCGGCGCGTCGCGGGCTCGCCACGGAACAGTCGATCAGGATCAGTCTCGTCCTCATCCCGATACTCGCCTACGGATGTTCGGTGCAGCTCGGCGGCAACGGCTTCGTGGCGGCGTTCATCTGCGGTATCGCCTACAAGGCAGCCCGCGCGGACGGGCCCGGTGACGAGCAGCTGCGCCTGGCCGACGACGTCAGTGGCCTCGCCGCACTCACGATGTGGTTTGTGTTCGGTTGCGCAGCCGTCCTGGTCTTCGAGCTCGGATTCGTCTGGCAGCTGGTCGTTCTGGGGATCGCTGCGCTGACGGTCCTGCGGATCGTTCCCGTGTACCTGGCGCTCCTGCGGACCGACCTCGGTCGTCGCGATCGATTACTGGTCGGCGTTCTCGGCCCGCGTGGCACCGCGTCGATCGTGTTCGGTCAACTCGCATTCAACGAATTCGACGGTCTGGTCGCCGACCAGACCCTCTACGCGATGACGGTCACGGTCCTGGCGAGTGTCCTACTCCACGGCTTCGGCGCGGCTCTCATCGCTCATCGTCTCGGCCGGCGGAACCCGGCTCCGGAGTTGAAGTCCGACTGATTCTTTGACTTGCACGGCGGGTCGATCGCCCGGAGCGGCCGGTCGCTTGCCGGACCGTGACCGTTTCCCCGGGAGCATCACCGCTGCTCGCATACGGTCTGGGCGTCCGGACGGACGCAGCGTGGTCCTCTGTGCGGCGGATGTATGGGTCGCATGTCCAGAGTTCTGCTGTCTCACAGCAGCCTTCGTGGATGTGAGAAATGCGTAGAGTTTCTGGCCTATTGGAAATCCATCCAGTTCGTCCAGAGGAATACCGATGACACTGACCTCCCACGCCATCCCGCGCGACGCCTTCGGTCCCGACGCCCGCAGCGTCGACACCGAGGTGCTCGACTCCCACATCCACCACATCGAGCACGGCGATGGGAACCCCATCGTCTTCCTGCACGGCAGCCCCACCAGCTCATACCTCTGGCGTCACGTGTTCACACGTCTCACCGGACGCGGGCGACTGATCGTTCCGGATCTCATCGGATTCGGGGACTCCGGACGTCCTGACATCGCCTACGAACTCGACGACCACATCCGGTACCTCGACGCCTGGTTCGATGCCCTCGATCTGCGCGATGTGACCCTCGTCGTGCAGGACTACGGCGCCGCCTTCGGAGTCTCCTGGGCTGCACGACATTCCGGCCGCGTCAAGGCCGTCCTCCTGGCCGAGCCGGTCATCCGTGACATCGCGTCAGCGGACCTGCCCGAACCGTTCGTCCAGGCGCAGCAGCTGATCCGGACGCCCGGCGACGGTGAGAAGTTCGTCGTCGAGGACAACCTGTTCCTGACCCAGGTGCTACCCGGTGCCTTCCTCACCCCGCCGGCACAGGAGGACCTCGACGTCTACCTGGCGCCGTTCCCGACCCCCGAGTCGCGCGGCCACCTCATCAAGTTCCCGCGCAACCTGCCCATCGACGGCACCCCCGCCTCGAGCGTCGACTTCCTGGAGCGCAGCGTCGACTGGCTGAAGACCAGCAATGACGTTCCGAAGCTGCTGCTGACCTTCGAGCCGGGCTTCCTGCTGACCCCGGAGATCCTGTCCTGGGCCGCCGAGAACATCGCCGCGCTCGAGGTTCGCGCCGCGGGTGCTGGTGTCCACTTCGTCCAGGAGGAACAGCCCCAGGCCATCGCCGACGGCGTCGTCGACCTGCTCGCGCGTGTCGAGGGAGCGAAATGACCGTCACCGACGCCACGACGACGGCCGACGCGGTACGCCCCGGATCCGCCGAACTCGACGCACTTCTCGAGCGCATCGCCGCAGGCAGCTTCGAGCGCGAACGCACCGACACCGCCCCTTATGAGCAGGTTGCGTGGCTGAAAGAGGCGAGGATCGGTGCGTATCGGCTGCCGGTCGCCGACGGCGGCGGCGGTGCGACCGTCCGCGAGTTGTTCGACCTCGTCATCCGGCTGAGCAAGGCCGACTCCAATCTGGGCCACCTGCTGCGTGCCCATTTCGGGACGGTCGAGGACATCCTGCTGTGGCCGGAGTCGCCCCGGCGCCGTCTGTGGTTGGAGCGGGTCGCGGCCGGTGAACTGATCGGCAACGGCAACAACGAACTCGGCAACAAGCACGCCGGTGATTTCGCCAAGTCGACGACGTTCACGCCCGACGGTGACGGCTACCGACTGGACGGCGTGAAGTACTACTCCACCGGAACCCTGTACGCCGAACACACTTTCGTCACGGGTGTGACCTCCGAGGGCGTCCCGGTCCAGGCGTTGCTGTCGCTGAGCCGTGCGGGCATCACCGTCGAGGACGACTGGGACGGATTTGGTCAGGCCCTCACCGGAACGGGCACAACCCGTTTCCAGGGCGTTCGCGTCGAAGCCGACGAGGTCGCTCTCCCGCCGGAGGACCTCAGCACGATCCCGCGCTGGCATCTCGGACCGTTCTATCAGCATTACCTGAACGCCGTCGTCGCCGGCAACGCTCTCGCCGTCGCCGACGACGCCGTTGAACTCATCCGTGGTCGACGACGCAGCTTCACCCATGGCTCGGCCGACCTACCGCGAGAGGATCCGGTGCTGCTCGAGGTGGTCGGCGAGATCCACTCCCTCGCCTACGCCACGGAGTCGCTGGTGCTCGACGCCGCCGACGTCCTGGGCCGGATTCCCGCAACGGTGGTCGACGGCGTGACCGATGACGGCGTCGTGCACGAGGCCGCCCTGCGCGCGTCTCAGGTACAGGTTGTCGTCGACGATCTGGCGCTGCGGGCGGCCGCCCTGCTGTTCGACGTCGGTGGGGCGTCGGCGGTGAAGCGGTCGGCGAACCTCGACCGGCATTGGCGCAACATCCGGACCGTGGCGTCGCACAATCCGACTCGGTTCAAGAATCGTGCCATCGGCGAGCTCGTCGTCAACGACGTCACCCTCCCCGACAACACGTACTTCTGATCGCAACCGCCAACACTCACCGCAGCACCCACACGACAAGGAACACCGCGTCAGCCATGGCCGATCGTCGCCAGATGAACCTCAATCTCTTCATCCTCTCGTCGGGACATCATGAGGCGGCCTGGCGCCATCCGGCCTCGACGCCCGAGCGGATGTTCGAGCCCGACTTCTACCTGGGTCTGGCCCGGGCAGCGGAGGCGGCGACACTCGACGCGGTGTTCCTTGCCGACATACCGAAACTCGACGCCAACATCGAGTTCAACGCGGCCGGCCGCCTCGACCCGCTGCTGACGCTGGCGACCGTCGCCGGCGGGACCGAACGCATCGGTCTCATCGCGACGGCCTCCACCACCTACTCCTACCCGTGGCAGCTCGCCCGAGCCCTCTCGACACTCGACCATCTGTCTCGCGGCCGTGCCGCGTGGAACATCGTCACCACCGACTCCCCCGACGCCGCACGGAATTTCGGGTTGAACGGGAATCCGGACGCCGCGCTGCGGTATGAACGCGCGGAAGCCTTCGTCGAGGCGGTCGAAGCGCTGTGGGACTCATGGGACGACGATGCGGTCGTGCTCGACCGAGCGGCCGGATGGTACGTGGACCCGAGCCGCATCCATCATCCGAACATCGCCGGCCCCCATCTGAAAGTCGCCGGCGCGCTCACCACGCCGCGTCCGCCGCAAGGACACCCCGTCCTGGTACAGGCGGGTTCGTCCGACCATGGCCGCGTGTTCGCGGCGCGACATGCCGAGGCGATCTTCACTGCTCAGCAACGCATCGAGGATGCGCAGGCCTTTTACCGGGACGTCAAGAGCAGAGCCTTCGATCTCGGCCGAAACCCCGACCACATCAAGATCCTGCCGGGACTCAGCCCGTTCATCGGTGGCACCGAGGAGGAGGCTCGCCGACTCGAGCGGGAGTTCAACGAACTGACGATTCCCGCTTTCGGTCTCATGCAGCTCAAGGACTTCGCCTACGTCGACCTCGACGATCTGGACCTCGACGCGCCCGTACCGATCGAGGCGTTCGGCGACGCGGGCGACGTCACGAACAACAAGAAGTCGCGAACGCAGGTGTACGCCGACATCGTCCGTCGCGAGAAGCCGACACTTCGGCAGTTGCTGCACAAGCTCGCCGGTGCCCGCGGTCACCGCGTCGTCGCCGGTACCCCCGAGCAAGTCGCGGACACGATGACGGACTGGTTCCACAACCGCGCGGCCGACGGCTTCAACGTCATGCCGCCATTTCTCCCCGGTGGGTTCGACGTGTTCGCCGAGACCGTGGTACCGATCCTGCGCCGCCGTGGCCTGTTCCGAGAGGGCTACGAAGGCATGACGCTACGCGAGCACCTCGGTCTGCCGCGCCCGGGCAAACCGTAGGTTCTCGTCGGCGACATCGCCTTTGAACAGACGACGGTCGGTGTAATAGCTCATCGACATCACCCACGGTGCGCGTGGTCCCTGTTTCGGCAGGGTGTCGAGAGCACGCTGGACGTAGCCGGCGCCGAAGTCGAGCAGCGGACGAGTGGGCATGTCCGGGTCGGCGACCGCCCACACCGCGTCGTGGCCGTGAGAGTCCATGTAGCCGAGCAGCTTACAGAAGTACTGGCAGAGCAACCCGATCTTCAGTGTCCAGGACGCATTGGTGTAGCCGATCGCCAGCGCGAAGTTCGGCACCCCGGACAGCATGATCCCGCGGTACACGACGGTGTCCGGCAGTGAGACGGACTCTCCGTCGACGGTGAGCTCGATACCGCCGATGATCTTGATGTTGAGACCTGTTGCGGTGACGATGATGTCGGCCTCGAGTTCGGCACCGCTCTCCAGGAGGATGCCGGTTTCGGTGAAGGATGCGATCCGATCGGTGACGATCGAGGCCTTGCCCGCCCGGATGGTGCGGAAGAGATCGGCATCGGGCACCACGCACAGCCGCTGATCCCACGGGTCGTAGGGCGGATTGAAGTGCACGTCGACCGGAAAGTCGTCCGGCAGCTGAGACTCGTTGATCTTCCGGATCATCCGCCGGGCGACCTGCGGGAACCGCTGGCACAGTTCGAACAGGATTCGCTGCTGCGCGACGTTCTTCTGCCGGGTCAGTGCGTATCCGCGCTCGTCGCCGAAGATCCGCTTCAGAGCGTTGGCGAGGGCGTCCTCCCGGGGCAGCGGGATGACATAGGTGGGCGTGCGCTGCAGCATCGTCACATGCGAGGTTTCGTCGGCCATCGCGGGGAGTAGCGTCACGGCCGTCGCGCCGCTTCCGATCACCACCACTCGCTTGCCTGCGTAGTCGAGATCCTCCGGCCAGTGTTGCGGATGCACGATCTGACCGCGGAACCGATCCTGTCCGGCGAAGTCGGGACTGAACCCCTCGTCGTAGTCGTAGTAGCCGGAACCGCAGAAGATCCACCGCGCGCTGATCTGCGTCCGTTCACTGGTATCGGCCCGTTCGATGTCGACCAGCCACCGTGCTTCGTCCGAGGACCAGGCGGCGGACACGACCTTGTGGTGGTACCGGATGTGGCCGGCCAGGTCGTTGTCCTCGATCGTCTCGTGCAGGTAGTCGAGAATCCGCGGGGCGTCGGCGATCGCCTGCTTGTCTGTCCACGGCTTGAACTCGTAGCCGAACGTGTGCAGGTCCGAGTCCGAGCGAATGCCGGGATAACGGAAGAGGTCCCAGGTTCCGCCGGCGGCCCCGCGGGCTTCGACGATGGTGAACGTCTTCGACGGCTGCTCGGACCGCAGATAGTGGGCGGCGCCGATCCCCGAGATCCCGGCTCCGATGATGAGGACGTCGACGCGGTCTACTGCGGTCACTGTTCACTCCTGGCTGTCCGACGCGGTGCTGTCTCCAGGATGCCAGCTCCGACAAGCCCACCACTTTTTGGCAAACCCAGCACCTATCAGGGTGGAGATTCTGCCGAAAAATGGTGGGTTCACGCCACGGCGCGGAGTGCTACTGCTGCCCGTGCCAGACGGCGTCGAACGGTGCGGTCGAGCCGAGGCGGCCGACGATCCCCGCATGGGTGTACTCCTTGGCCGCGCGCACCGCGTCGAGCACATCGGCGCCCTTGGTCAGCTCGGCGGTCGTCGCTGCGGCGAACACACATCCCGCACCGGAGACCCGCTCGTCGCCCACCTTGGGTGCGCGCAGGATGGTGATGTCCGTACCGTCGAAGACGACGTCGACGGCCTCGTCACCGGCGAGTCCGACCCCGCCCTTGACGATCACGTACTTCGGTCCGAGATCGGCGATACGACGAGCCGCTTCGGCGAGGTCGTCGACGCTGGTGAGCTCGTCCATGCCGGCGAGTGTTGCCGCCTCGAACAGATTGGGGGTCACGACGGTGGCCAGCGGCAGGATCTCCGCGCGTAGGGCATTGTCGGTGTCGAGCGCCGCACCGGGTTCCTGGCCCTTGCAGATCAGGACGGGGTCGACGACCACGTGCCGCCACGACCGCGATGCCAGTGCCTCGGCGACCGTCGAGATGGTCGCGGGCGTGCCCAGCATGCCGATCTTGACGACGTCCGGTTCGTGCGCGACGGTGGCGGCCTCCATCTGATCGGCGATCACGCCGGGCTCGATCGGGACGAAACGGTGACCCCAGCCGGCCTTGGGGTCGAAGGACACGATGCAGGTGATGGTTCCGACGCCGTAGGTGCCGAGCTGGGCGAAAGTGCGCAGGTCGGCCTGGATTCCCGCACCACCCGTCGCCTCTGAACCGGCGATCACATACGACACCACAGACATTGCTCGATCCTTTCGGGGTTCTGGATGAACCGGGTCTTTTCTACACCCCCGACCGGATCCACCTGCACAGGAGTCGGCCGTGGCGACGTCTCGGCCGTGAGGTTTGCCCGAAAAGCGGCCGGGTATCCGACGCCGCATGACAGCGTCGACGAGCACCGACACGATGCGTGCCATGGTCTATCGGGGGCCGTACAAGGTTCGTGTCGAGCAGAAGCCCATTCCCCGCATCGAACATCCCAACGACGCGATCGTCCGGGTCACCCACGCCGCCATCTGCGGCTCCGATCTGCACCTCTATCACGGCATGATGCCCGACACCCGACCCGGCATGACGTTCGGTCATGAGTTCATCGGTGTTGTCGAGTCCGTCGGCGGGTCGGTACAGAACCTGAAGGTCGGCGACCGCGTGATGGTGCCGTTCAACATCTACTGCGGCACCTGCTTCTTCTGCGCTCGAGGCCTCTATTCCAACTGCCACAACGTGAATCCCAACGCGACCGCGGTCGGTGGGATCTACGGGTACTCGCACACCTGCGGCGGATACGACGGCGGGCAGGCCGAGTTCGTCCGGGTTCCCTTCGCCGACGTCGGTCCCAGCGTGATCCCGGACTGGATGGACCCCGAAGACGCACTACTCCTCACAGATGCGCTGTCCACGGGATACTTCGGCGCGCAGCTCGCCGACATCCGACAGGGCGAGACGGTCATCGTGTTCGGTGCGGGTCCGGTCGGGTTGTACGCGGCGCGGTCGGCGTGGTTCATGGGTGCCGGGCGGGTCATCGTCGTCGACCACCTGCAGTACCGTCTCGACAAGGCCGAGACCTTCGCATATGCGGAGACCTACAACTTCGCCCACTACGACGACATCATCGTCCATCTGAAGAACATCACCGACAACATCGGTGCGGACCGCGTGATCGACGCGGTGGGGGCCGAGGCAGACGGCAACTTCCTGCAACACGTCACCGCCGCCAAGCTCAAGCTCCAGGGCGGTTCACCGGTGGCCCTGAACTGGGCCATCGACTCCGTTCGCAAGGGCGGCACGGTATCGGTGATGGGCGCGTACGGCCCGATCTTCAGCGCCGTGAAGTTCGGCGATGCGTTGAACAAGGGCCTGACGATCAACATGAACCAGTGCCCGGTCAAGCGCCAGTGGCCGCGCCTGTTCGAACACATCCGCAACGGCTACTTCAAGCCGAATGACATAGTCACACACCGCATTCCGCTCGAGCACATCGCCGACGGCTATCACATCTTCTCGTCGAAGCTGGACGGATGCATCAAGCCCATCATCGTCGCCGACGCCGGCTGAGGAGAAGCGCATGCCTGCCTACCCAGCGAACCGACCCAACGATCCGGACACCACCGACCTCGTCGACCGCATCCCGGGTTGGGGCGTCGATGCCGATCCGGCCTCCCGGCCCGCGGTCCCGGAGGAACTGCCGGTCGGGCCCGCTCCCGGTGTGCACTGGGACGTACCGGAGGATCAGCCTCACCGTGAGGCGAGGGAACGATCTAACGAACATGCCTTCCTGACACCGGTTTTCGGTACGTCGACCCCGCCCAGCGGTCTGTCGGGAGTGATCCGGCGATCCGCTTATCGGTTCAGCGAGGGTCGTGCGGCGCACTGGCTGATCCTGATCGGGGCCGATCGTGTCGGCGCGGTCGAGGCGCGACTCCGCTCGGTCGCGGCCGGCCGGCCCGACAATCCGATTACCGAGACCGGCATCCGGACGGAGGTCAGCCAACACGGCTGGAGTTCGCGGGTGGGGCGTGAACGCGTCGACAACAACCATGCCTGGCTCGATCCGATCCTGGTCGGCGGGCCGTGGGTCGCCGCCGCGGCAGCGGCCGGACTGGTGTCGCGCGCGATCCTGCGGGGCGAGCGGTCACGGAGTCGCTGAGCAGGCCCTCGGGCACCGGAGCGACACGGATTTCCCCAAACCCCGGACACGAGGCGCCGAGACCGGACTAATGGACTCATGTCCATCGGGGGTCGACCACGCAGTTTCTCGCGCACTCACATCCGCGTCCTGACGCGCGATCACAGGCGTTTCCCGACGCGACGTCGACGCTTGCGCTCCGTGCTGACAGCGTGCACGGCGGCCTCCGCGTTGGCATTCGGCGGTGCCGGCCAGGTGGCCGCCGACCCCTACCCCGGCTTCTACGACCCGCCACCGGCCTTCGACACCCGCCCCGGATCGCTGATCCGGTCGGCGCCGTCGTACGCGGCGATCATCCCGTTCACCGGCGCGAACATCGACGCCCGGACCACCACGGTGATGTACGCGAGTACCGGCGCGCGGAACCGTCCGACTGCCGTGACCGGCAGTGTCCTCGTCCCCCGATCGCCCTGGACCGGACGCGGCGAGCGTCCGGTCGTGGTGGTGGGGTCCGGGACCATCGGTGCCGGCGATCAATGCGCGCCCTCGCGACTGTTGCGATACGGGCAGGCGTACGAGGAGCTCGCGATCGGGGCGCTCCTCGCGAACGGTTACGCGGTGGCGCTGACCGACTACGAGGGACTCGGCACGCCCGGTGATCACCCCTACCTCAACCGCAGGTCGCTGGGGACGTCGATGCTGGACATGGCGCGTGTGGCACGCAACCCGAAGTTCGGGGTGAGCGCCCAGGCCCCGGTCGCGTTGTGGGGCTACTCAGAGGGAGGCTTCGCGGCCGGCTCCGCCGCCGAACTCGCCGGGTCGTACGCTCCCGAACTCCCGATCTTCGGCGCCTTCGCCGGTGCCCCGGCACCGGATCTGGCAGATCTGGCACGACTCGGGGACGGGAGCCTTCTCGGGGGTGGTGTCGGCTGGGTGGTCAACGGCTTCATGGCCGCCTACCCCGAACGACGTGCGGAGTTCCTCTCCGTGTTCAACCCCCTCGGCCGGAACGTTCTGCGACAGGTCAACTCGTACTGTGTGTTCGATGTGCTCCGGATGAATCCGTTCGTGCCCACGACCTTCTACACCAGGGATGGCCGTCCCATCGCCGCCCATCTGCGCAAGGAGCCGTGGCGGACGGTGGTGAACGACCAGCGTCTGGGCCGTGTCGCGCCGCGGATGCCGATCCTGGTGAGTCAGAACCGTGGCGACGACGTGGTCGATGCGCGCGGTACCGATCGGATGGTGCGGTCCTGGCGTGCACAGGGTGCGGACGTCACCGTCGAGACGATGCATCTCCCGCTGGTGCTGCCGGGGACCTTCCTCGGACACGGGATCGGATTGACCTCCGAGCTCGCGGCCCTGTCCTGGCTGAACGGCAAGGCGGCCGCCCTGCCCGCGCGGTGACCGAGGTGTGATGACCGAGGTGTGATGTCCTACGCCTCCGGGTATGTCCACTTCCGTTCGCACAGCCGCCGGAAGGAACGTCATGGCATTCCCTGGGGCAGAACGGTTCCTGCCGGACTCGCACGATCTCGACGACCTGGTCGAGGCCGCCCGCACGTGCCGCGGCTGCGACCTCTACAAGGCGGCTGATCAGACCGTCTTCGGAGCCGGATCTCCGGGTTCGACGATCATGTTCGTCGGCGAACAACCCGGGGATCAGGAGGATCGGGCGGGCAAACCGTTCGTCGGTCCGGCGGGACGGGTGTTCGATCGTGCCTTGGACGCCGCCGAGATCGATCGCGAACTCACCTACGTCACCAATGCGGTGAAGCATTTCAAGTTCACTCGCGCGGCCGGCCAGAAACGTCGAATCCACGACAAGCCGTCGCGTACCGAAGTGGTGGCGTGCCGACCGTGGTTGCTGGCCGAACTCGACGCCGTCGCACCCCGAATCGTGGTATGCCTCGGCGCGACCGCCGCCCAGGCGTTGCTCGGGAGCACGTTCCGGCTGACCCGGCACCGGGGCGAACGATTCGATCTGGCCGCCGACGGTGATGTCGGACCCGACTACGCCGTGGACGTGCTGGCGACCGTCCACCCGTCGTCGATCCTGCGCGGACCGTCGGACAAACGTGACCGGGCCTTCGACGAGTTCGTCGCCGACCTACGGGTGGTGCGGGAACTGCTGCAACCCTGATCTTCCATCCCCGGCCGAGCGGTGACGATCGAGCGAAGCGGCGTACCTACTGCGAAACATTCTCCAGCACTGTGTAACTCGGGTCCTCGTCACGAAATCCATGAAGCCTGTCCCTGGTAGGTTGCGCCGAACTCCCTGACGGGAGTCTGGAGGTGTCTATAGTCGGCAGGGTGCGGCCATGACGTGGAGGAACGGCCGTCGCCCGTCGATTGGTTCGAGATGTCTGACCTGGTGGCAGATTGGCCTGGTCGACGACCGAAGTGCCTCTGCCCCACCGCGGATCGGCTTCCGTCCGAACCACTGACCACGACCCGGCATCGCCCGTGGCGGTGCGCACAGAAACGGAGAGCCGTGAACACCTCAGAGATCGCCGACCGGTTCGATATCGCCGACACGCTCTACAGATATGCCCGTGCCGTCGACACGAAGGACTGGGATCTGTGGCGCTCGGTGTTCACTGCCGACGCCACGGTCGACTATTCCTCGGCGCCCGCCGGTCGATCGGGAAGCCGCGACGAGATCGCCGCGTGGCTGGAGGAGAGCTTCGCATTCGTCACGGTCAGCCAGCACTTCATCACCAACATCGAATACTCCTTCGAGGGCGACCGCGCCCAGGTCCGCGCGATGTTCTACAACCCCATGCAGTTCGTGGGGATGACCGAACTCAGCACGTGCGGCGGGAACTATCACCACTCGATGGTGCGCACCGAAACGGGCTGGCGGAGCGAACGCCTGCACGAAGAGAGCCTCTGGTTCGTCAATTCGCCCCTTGCGCAGGACGACTGACGACGCGACGCGACGCCGTCCGGCGTTACCGACCTGTGGCCAGAGGGAACGATCCGGCACCAACACCTGGCGACGGGCCCGGCGTCGAGGTTTCCGCTCCTAGCCTGAGGGGTAACGCCCGAAGGCACACAGAGGAGTCATGTGAACGACACGCGAACCTGTCTGGTCACCGGAGCGACCGGCTACGTCGGCGCCCGGCTGGCACCCCGGTTGCTCGACCGCGGTCACCGTGTCCGTGCGCTGGCCCGGACACCGTCGAAGCTGGCCGACGCGCCGTGGACGGCCGACCCGCGTGCAGAGGTCGTCCAGGGTGACCTGTCGGACCGTGACTCACTGGTGGCGGCCTTCGACGGCGTCGACGTCGTCTATCACCTGGTTCATTCGATGAGCACCGACGCAGACTTCGCAACCGAAGAGCGACGCTCTGCTGAGAACGTGGTGGCAGCTGCACAGGAGTGCGGCGTGTCCCGGATCGTCTATCTGGGTGGGTTGCATCCAGAGGGAACCGAACTGTCCGAACACCTGGCATCGCGGGCCGAGGTCGGCGACATCCTCATCGAGTCGCCGGTCGAAGCCGTCGCGCTGCAGGCCGGAACCCTCATCGGGTCCGGATCGGCGTCGTTCGAACTCATCCGCCACCTCACCGAGCGGTTGCCGGCGATGACGACACCGCGGTGGGTCAGCAACAAGATCCAGCCCATTGCCGTCTCCGACGCGATGCACTACCTCGTCGAGGCCGCGACCGCGGAGGTCCCGTCGTCTCGAACCTGGGACATCGGCGGACCGGATGTGCTGGAGTACGGCGACATGATGCGGATCTACGCACAGGTCGCCGGGCTCCGCCCGCGGACGATGGTCGTCCTTCCGTTCCTCACACCGTCGGTGGCGAGTCGTTGGGTCCGCTTCGTGACACCTATCCGGGGAAAGATCGCCCGGCCGCTGATCGAGTCGCTGGAATGCGACGCCGTCTGCCGAAACCGCGACATCGACTCGATCATCCCCCGCCCACCGGGCGGGTTGACGCCGTACAGCCGCGCAGTCGCCGAGACACTGAACCGGGCCGAACGTGGTGCCGCACCGGCGACGTGGGCGAAGGCCGCCGCGGATGTGCCTGCTTCCGAACCGATCCCGACCGACCCCGACTGGGCCGGAGAAGAGGTGTTCGAGACGAGTACGACGACCGTCGAGAACGGATCCGCCGACGAGATCTGGGATTCCCTCGAGCGGCGCGGGCAGGTGGTCGGCGAGAAGCGTCCCGAGTTCCTGCGCGTTCGGGTGAGCGAGGACTCACGCGGGAACGGGTTCATCGAATACGCGTTGCGCGACCTCGGTGGCGATTCCCCACGTACCGAGGTGACCACCACCTGCCGCTTCTTTCCCCACGGGATCGTCGGACTCGCCTACTGGCGACTCGGAGGTCCGTTTCGCGCACTCGGTGTGCCGTCCGCGGATCCGTTTCACTGAGGCGCAGATCGGATTCGCCGACCAACGGACCGGGCTACCGGGGATCGGGCGTCTCACGGGATACAGTCAGCGGACCCGCCGATCGGGCGGTGCCAGCACGACCGGGCGGACGACGAGCAGAAGGTGATCGGGTGTCGCTGTCGGAACGGATCGACGACTTCCAGCGACGTCATCCGGCGACCGGGTTCCCCCTGGCGGTGATCTACAAGTTCGTCGACGATCAGGGCGCGTACCTGGCAGCACTCTGCACCTATTACGCGTTCATCTCCCTGTTCCCGCTGCTGTTGTTGTTCTCGACGATCCTGGGCATCGTGCTCGCCGACAATCCGGAACTGCAGGAGCGGATCCTGGACTCGGCGATGAGTCAGATCCCGGTCATCGGGAGCCAGCTCGGAGAGCCCGAGAAGCTCAGCGGCGGGATCCCGGCCCTCGTGATCGGTGTGCTCGTCTCGCTGTACGGCGGTCTGGGTGTCGCCGTCGCGGCCCAGAATGCGATGAACACGATCTGGGCAGTGCCACGCAACGAACGACCGGACCCGATCTTCGTGCGTCTGCGCGGCCTGGTGCTGCTGTCGACGGTCGGCCTCGCCGTCATCGGACTGACCGTTGTCAACGGCCTCGCCGCCGGTATCGAGCTGGGCGTCGTCGGACGCTGGTTCGCGATTCTCGGCTCTGTCGTGCTGAGCACGTCCGTCTTCATCGTGGCGTTCCGGTTCGGTACCGCTCGAGCCCTGTCGGTGCGCGACGTCCTACCCGGTGCGCTGGCGGCCGCGGCGTGCTGGCAGGCGATCCAGACCTTCGGCGCGGTGTACGTCGCACGCGTCATCGCCAACGCGAGCTCCACCAACGGCGTCTTCGCCATCGTTCTCGGGCTGCTCGCGTTTCTCTATGTGACCTCGATCGTGCTGGTGTTCTGCCTCGAAGCCAATTCCGTACGAGTGGATCACCTGTATCCGCGATCGCTGCTGACACCGTTCACCGACAACGTCATCCTCACCGAAGGCGACGAGGCCGCCTACTCGGCGCAGGTCAGGGCGCAGCGGAACAAGGGGTTTCAGGCGATCGACGTGACTTTCGACAACCCACGCGAGGACCGCACGAACGGGGAGGACGCCCCGGGTGGTCAGGGTGGAGACGATTCGCGCTGAGTCCTCAGCGCATGGAGCCGGTCTCCAGGTACCGCTGATGGAAGCTGAACGCCTCACCGAGGATGTGCGGGGTCTGGCCGGCGGCCGGCATCGCCTCGGCGCGGACGAAGTAATCGTTCAGCATCGGCCGGAACTCCGGGTGCGCACATTTCTCGATGATCAGGGGCGCGCGGCGTCGCGGCGACAGGCCACGTAGGTCGGCCAACCCGTGTTCGGTGACGATCACCTGGCAGTCGTGTTCGGTGTGGTCGACGTGTGGCGTCATCGGCACGATCGACGAGATCGCGCCGTCGCGGGCCGTCGACGGACTCAGGAACAACGACACATAACCGTTGCGGGCGAAGTCACCCGACCCGCCGATGCCGTTCATGATCCTGGTGCCCATCACGTGCGTCGAGTTCACGTTGCCGTAGATGTCGGCCTCCAGCATGCCGTTCATCGCGATCACACCGAGACGGCGGACGACCTCGGGATGGTTGCTGATCTCCTGCGGACGCAGGGTGATGTGGTTCCGGTAGAAGTCGATGTTGGACGTCAGTTCCTCGATACCCGCCTCGCTCAGTGCCAGTGCGGTCGACGACGCGTGTGAGACGGTCCCGTCCTTGATCAGCCGCAGCATGCTGTCCTGGATGACCTCGGAATAGCAGGTCAGTCCCTTGTAGGGGCCGCGGTCCAGACCGCCGAGCACGGCGTTGGCGACGTTGCCGATACCTGCTTGCAGAGGAAGCAGCGTGTCGGCGGGTAGCCGGCCGTTGCGGACCTCGTAGTCGAAGAAGTCGAGGACGTGACCGGCGATCGCCTCACTGATGGCGTCGGGCGGGGTCACGGGGCTGGCGCTGTCGCGGTGGTCGGTCTCCACGACGGCGACGACCTTGGCCGGGTCGACCCGGAAGGTCGGCTGGCCGATCCGGTCCTGTACGCGGGTCAGCGGGATCGGCTTGCGGTTGGGCGGAAGTGCCGTGCCGTAGTACACGTCGTGCATTCCCTCGACGCCCGCGGGTACCCACGAGTTGACCTCGAGGATGACCTTCTCGGCCACGTCGAGCCAGGTCTTGTTGTTGCCGATGGACGCGGACGGAATCAGCTCCCCCGATTCGGTGATTCCGGCAACCTCGACGACGGCGACGTCGACTTTGCCGTAGTAGCCCACCCACACCTGCTGGGCCACGTGGGACAGGTGTATGTCGACGTAGTCCATCCGACCGTCGTTGATGCGTTTACGGGCGGTGGCCTCCGACTGGTACGGCATCCGCAGTGCGATGCCGTCGACCTCGGTGAGGAGGCGTTCGGTCTCGGTCGAGACCGAGGCGCCGGTCAGCAGGTTGATGGTGAAATTCGAACCTGTCGCCCGGGCTCCCCTGATCTTGTCCGCGAGGGCGGGGATGATCACCTTCGGTGTTCCGGCACTGGCAAATCCGCTGATCGCCACGGTGTCGTCGGGCTGGATGAACTGCACTGCGTCGTCGGCGGACATCACCTTCGACGCGTATGCGGTGCTGCGAATACGTCCCGACGGCACGGAACTACCTACGGTGGGGGTCACGTCCCTCAGGATAAGCGCAGGTCGAAATGATCACGGTCACGGATGACCGAGGCATGTCGATCGCGGCATGGTATGAGGCCTCGGGTGAGTTGGGTCGGTTGACCTGTCCGGTAGGTCTCAGTGCACAGCGCCCAGCTCGACGAGCAGCACTCCCACGACGATGACTCCGATGCCGGCCAGCACCCGGGGGGTGAGTCTTTCCCGGAACAGGAAGTGGGCTGCGATGGCGGTCGCCGCCACACCGGCCGCCGCCCAGATCCCATAGGCGACACCGAGCGGGATTCCCAGACGAAGTGCGACTGTCAGTGCGACGAAGGCGGTGAGATAGCCGACCACCACGATCCCGTAGAACCGCGGTCTCCCGTCGGTGGCCACGCGGAGTGCGAGCGTGGCACTGACCTCCGCCACGATCGCCAGGATGACGAATACGTACCCCACGTTCAGGCCTCGTCGATCATCGCGGCGACCGGTGCGTGGGACGAGGACCCGGATTCGACGAGCACGACCCCGATCATGATGCACACGATCCCCACCGCCATGACGGGACTGAACGCCTCATCGAAGATCAGGGCGGCGAGCACCGCCGTCAGGGCGACGCCGGCCGCCGACCACACGCCGTACGCGACGCCGATCCCCATCCCCCGCTTCAGGACTGCGGCCAGCAGCATGAAGGCCGTCGCGTAGCCGACGACCACCACGAGGTAGAGGACCGGGAGTGATTCCGAGCCTTTGAGAGACAACGTCGCGGCGACCTCGGACACGATCGCGCCGATGAGGAGGATCCTGGGCAATGGGGTTCCTTCGACGGTTGAGGGACTTCGCGCGAAATCTACCCCGCCAACGGCTCGGACCCGCAGCCTGGGCTGCGGGTCCGAAAACGGGTGTGTGTGCGGTCAGTTGGCGGAGCCGACCGTCGTCGCCGGACGGTTGCCGTCGACGGCGCGCCAGGGTGCCTTGGTGCCGAGGATCGCGTCGATGCTGAGACGGCCTGCGCCGACCACGGCCAGCAGAAGCGCGCCGGCGCCGAGTGCCAGCACGAGTTCATAGCCGCCGTCGGAGGCCCAGATGCCGTTGTCGATGTGGGCGATGAACAGCGCGCCCAGCATGTCGAGGAAGAACAGCAGGCCGACGACCGGGGTGAGCAGACCGGCGATCAGAGCGATACCGCCGAGGATCTCGAGCCAGGTGACGAGGAACGCCGAGATCGCGGGCAGTGGAACGTCCATCATCTCGAACCCGGCTTTGGGGCCGGCCCACCCGTTCTGCTGGAACTTCTGCAGGCCATGGGCGAGGAAAACGGCGCCGAATGCGATGCGTGCGAGGAGGATTCCCACGCTCCGGACGATGGGACTGGACATGGAAAACCGCCTTGAGCTCGAGGATTCACTTGATGTGTCAATTGATGAACCTAGGCCCAATGATTGATGAGTCAAGTGAAGCTTCAAGTAATGGAGATCGGATAGACTGCGCGAATGTCCGGTGAGCAGGAGCCCAGATGGCTCGACGACGAGGAGATGGACGCCTGGATTCAGGTGGCCACGGCGCTGGCTCGGCTCCCCCATGCGCTCGACGCTCAACTGCTCCGGGAAGCGCAGCTCACCCACTTCGAATACGAGGTCCTCTCCGCGTTGTCCGAAGCGCCCGACCGTACGTTGCGGATGAGTGAGCTCGCCGAGATGTCCTATGGTTCCCTGTCGCGTCTCTCCCATGTCGTGGGTCGGCTGGAGAAACGAGAATGGGTGCGCCGCCATCAGTGCCCGGAGGACGGTCGCTTCACGAATGCGGTTCTGACAGAAGCGGGTTGGGAGAAGGTCGTGGCTACTGCGCCCGGTTATGTCGCCAATGTGCGTCGGCTCGTCGTCGACCGCGTGACCCGTGCGCAGTTGCGTCAGGTGTCAGCGATCGGGCGACGCGTCAACGACAGCGACGAACCCGGCAGGCGCTGACGGTCGTCCACGGCTCGCGGTCAGCTGCTGTGTGCCGACGACACCGGGCAACTCGATCTTCACTCCGTGAGGGGCGACGTGTGCAGTCTGTCCAGGAACGGGACGACCACCGGGTCCACGTCCCCGCGAGCGGTTGTACCCAGTCTTCGGACGATGTGTTGGACACCGGATCCCGCATCGAGCACGGGTTGCACGAGACCCAGACGGGCACAGCGATCGAGGATCGGGAGAAGCAGTTCCTCCGCCTCGGCGAGGGACCCGCTCGCGGCCAGACATTCGGCCAGGAGCAGCCGGGCGTCGAGCTCCGCTCTCGGCCGGGTCGTCTCGTCGATCGACCCGGCCAGGGCGCGTGCCCGTCGGCACGCGGCGTTCCGGGTGTCGGTGGTACCGACGGCCAGGAGTGCGCGGATGGCTGCCTCCTCGGTCTTCTCGGCGGTGACCTGAACGATTCCGTCCGGAAGGTCGTGCGGCATCTCGGCCGGGAACGAATCTGCGGACAGCGCTGACGCACCGATACCCGAACGGATGCGTTCGGCCGTGATGTGGGCGGCCAACCGCGGGAGATTCAGCGCCTGTGCCAGCCGTTCGCCCTCGTCCAGCCGCTCGGCGGCCTGGTCATCTTGCCCGAGAGCGTGTTTCGCGCGTGCGCCGACGACATAGGTGGCGAGCATGATCTCGACGATGCCCCCCTCGGCGCCGAGGTTGTAGGTGTCGTCGAGGAGCCGCTGGGCCTCGTCCACATTCCCGCGTTCGTACAGCAACTCCCCGAGGAGCGCGCCACTGAGCCGGGAGCCGTAGGAGCGGTCCTCGTCGGAGGCACGAGCGAGTCCCATCGCGTGCCGGAACGATGCCTCGGCGGCGTCGAAGTCCAGTTTTTCCCGCGCCGCCACGCCGTCGAGGATGTATCCGTAGATGACGCTGAACGGTCCTTTCGTCCGGCGGTGGTGCGGACGTGCCCAGCGCTGCCATTCCCGGGCCTCGTCGTAGGCGAACCGTTGGATCTCGCGGAACGATGCGACAGCGGCGACGCCGGACAGAACCCACGGACGCAGGCGCTCGGCGCGCACCATGCAGGCCCCGACGGCCTCGTCGACGCCCTCGAGTTGATCGTCGAGAACATTCATCGAGGCACGGATGAGTCCGGTCTCCGCGCGGATGTCGGCGACATCGCCATCGGGGCCGGCGCCGGCCGGGAGTGCGGCATCGATGGAGGCGAGCGCCGTGTTCGCCGGTGCCCGGTGGTGAAGAAGCGCGTGCGCCCAGGCGAGCGCCAGCTGGAGATCCGGTCGCTGCCTGCGCGTTGTCACCGGGAGCTTGGCGGCGAGGCCGAGCAGGGTGCTCATCTTGGACTGTTCGAGCAGGTCGTAGCCTTCGCGTTCGACCAGGTCGACCGCCTCGGACTCATCGCCGGCGGCGAGGAAATGGTCGACGGCCGGGCTGAACATGCGCCGCTCGGCGAACCACGCGGCTGCTCGCCGGTGGAGATCGTCGCATCTGTCGGACTCCTGCCGTTCGAGTCGACGACGCAGGAAGTGGGCGAACAGGTTGTGGTAGCGGAACCACTGTCCTTCGGGGTCGAGTCGGGTGAGGAACAGGTCACGTTCCTCGATGTCCTCGAGCATGCTCTGGGTGTGGCGTCGGCCCGTCAACGCGGCCGCCAGCGACGCACAGATCCGTTCGCTGACCGAGGTCGCCAGGAGGAAGTCGAGGAGGTCCGGGTCGAGGCTGTCGAGGACGTTCTCGGCGAGGTACTCCCCCAGTTCGCGGTGGTTCGCCGAGAACTGACGGATCGCCGCGCGGGGATCGTCGTGCTCGCGCAGCGCCAGGGACGCCAGCTGCAGGGCGGCCACCCAGCCGTCGGTGGTCTCCTCGAGCTCGGCGACATCGGTGTCGTCGATCGGCAGCCCGGTTCCCCCGGTGAGTAGCTCGCGAGACTCGTCGATGTCGAAACGCAGTGCCGCGGCGTCGATTTCGATGAGTTCGTTCTTCACTCGAAGACTGCTGAGCGGCAGATATCGGCGTGTGCGGCTGGTGACGACGAGCTGGAGGTGGTGGCAACCGTTGTCGATCAGGAACTGCGCGATCGCCCGGCTCGCCGGGTTGGTGATCCGATGCCAGTCGTCGAGGACGATGCGGATGTGCTCGTCGGTCGTGTGGGCGCGATTGATCAGCGTGGTCAGCACGTAGCGCTCGGCGCCTTCGCCGTACTCCTCCAAGGTGCGGGTGAGCTCATTCCCCAGGCCGGGAAACGTCACGCTGATCGCGTCGACGAGGTGCGACAGAAACCATGCGGGTGTGTTGTCGTCCTCGTCGATCGCCAACCACGCCGTCTTTCCGCCGGTGGTCTCGGCTGCCTGGACGTACTGGGCGGCCAGCACGGTCTTCCCGTATCCCGCGGGTCCGTGGATCAGGATCAGCCGTGCCCGATTGCCGGTGGTCAGCCGCGCGAGCAACCGGGTGCGTGGAACCGTGGCGTGGGCCAGGACCGGCGGCCGGTACTTGGCGGTGATGACGGGCGGACGCCCCGAATCCGATCCGTCGGCGCGGGTGTCGAGGTGTGGGTACTCCGAGGTGTCCGTGGACGAGTCGGACTCGGTCGGCGCGGGACCGTCGATGTCGGCGAACAGCGGTACCGGCACCTCGGGTACGGGATATCCGAGTTCGAGGCCGGCCTGCCGCAGGGCTTCACCGAACTCGCGTGCCGTCGCATAGCGGTCTGCGGGTGTGGGGGCCATCGCCCGCGCGATGACCGTCCACAGGGGCTCCGGTATGCCTTGCGCTCGGAGGTCCGGAATCGGTTCGGTGGTGATCCGCAACAGCTGGGCGACCAGGTCCTCGTTCTTGCGACGCCCGTACGCCGGTCGGCCGGCCAGCGCCGCGAACAGTACGGCGCCGAGCCCGTACACGTCGGAGAGCACCGATGGTGACTCACCGCGCAGCACTTCCGGCGCGGTGTAGGCCGGTGTGCCGAGGACCAGTCCGCGGGTGGTGTCGTCGCGATCGGCGAGCCGGGCGATGCCGAAGTCGGTCAGCTGTGGTTGGCCGTACTCGGTGAGAAGGATGTTCGAGGGTTTCAGATCTCGATGCAGAACGCTGGCCCGATGGGAGGTCTCCAGGGCGCCGGCGATCTTGATCCCGACATCGAGGACCTCGTCGACCTCGCAAGGCCCTCGGCGACGGAGCCGCGTGTCCAGCGAGCCGCGGGCGTGGAAGGGCATGACGATGTACGGGAATCCCGATCGCGTCACGCCGGCCTCGAGAATGTGGACGATGTTGGGGTGACCCGACAGACGGCCCATCGCCTGCTGTTCGCGGAGGAACCGGAGGCGATCGGTCTCGTCGCGGCCGGCCCGCAGCACCTTGACCGCCACCTCACGGTCGAGCGCAGGTTGGAGACAGCGGTAGACGACCCCGAACCCGCCACGCCCCGCGATCCGAGCGTTGGTGAAGCCCGCCGCGCTCAGATCATCCGCGATCTCCCGGGACGGGGGATCGGCTGGTCGCGTGACTGTCCGACGGGCCATCGCAGGTCCTAGAGATCGGCTCGTGTCGTCATCGATCGCGGCTGGTCGGGCGAACTCCGAATGTCTGGTTCGGCCGACAGACGCACCGCAGGCTCATTCATGGCGTCCCCTCGTCGTCTCAGAGTCTAGGCGCCGGGGCGCGGCGATTGCCGCGGCATGGGTCAGCCGAGACGGCGGATCGTGTCGGCCGCGGACTCGACGGCGGCGTCGCGGAATCCGCTCCCGGCCCAGAGGTTGATGCCGTCGGGGTCGGTGGCGGCGGCGCGTCGGATGCCACCGGTGAGCTTGTTGACCGCCGGATACTCGGCCACCGCGGCGTCGGAGAACTCGTCGGTGAAGCGGTTGCGCAGCGCCCGTGCGGGGCGTCCGCTGAACGCGCGGGTCACCACCGTTTCGGTGCGCGCCGGATCGGCCAGCGCGTCCGCGTGCGCCGGCTTGGTTCCGGCTTCGTGGGTGCGCAGCAGCACGGTGCCGACCTGCACCGCGACCGGACCGAGGGATCGCACCTCGCCGGCTCGATCACGGGTCGACACACCGCCCGCCGCCACGAGAGGAAGATCGACGCGTGCAATCACCGCCCGGACGAGGTCGTCCAGCGGTTGGGTGGGCGGTTCGGTCCGACGGTCGAACACCGACCGATGACCGCCGGCGTCGGGTCCCTGCACACACAGCCAGTCGGCGCCGGCCTCGGCGGCCCTGCTCGCGTCGTCCTCGGTGGTGACGGTGACGCCCACGTTGCAGCCATGGCGTCGCAGTTCGCCGACGGTGTCGGCCGATGGGCAACCGAAAGCGAACGAGACGAAGGGAATTCGTTCGTCGCACATCAGCGCGATCTTGGCGTCGAACCGATCGTCGTCGTCGCCGAGTTCCTCGATGGCGGGCAGTTCCACGCCGAGAGAGGCGGCGTAGTCGAGGAGGCGATCGCGGTAGCGTGCCACGGCGTCCCGATTCACCGGTTCGGCCTCGGGGACGAAGATGTTCACCCCGAAGGCGTCGGTGCCCCCGTCGCGGACGGCGGCGATGTCCGACGCGAGGCGCTCGGGAGTCAGGTATCCCGCGGCCAGCTGGCCCAGTCCCCCGGCCATGCTCGCGGCGATGACCAGTTCGGGGGTCGTCGGACCGCCGGCCATCGGTGCCGCGACGACCGGCACGTCGAGGTCGCGCAGATCAGCCATGGACCGGTACTCCTCCGCTCATGCCTGTTCGGGGGCTCGGGCGGCGGTGATCCGGGACAGCCTGGATTCCGCGACCGAGTCCATGTCCTCGAGTTCCAGACCCTTCGTCTCCTCGACCTTCTTGAACACGTAGACGAACGATGCCGCGGCACAGAAGGCGAAGAATCCGTAGATGATTCCGAGTCCCACGGCCTCGGTCATCGGCGGGAACAGCATCGAAATCGTGAAGTTGGCGATCCAGTTCACCGCGGTGCACACGCCGAGAGCGACACCTCGGATCCGATTGGGGAACATCTCCCCCAGCATCACCCACATGACCGGTCCCCAGGTGGCGGCGAAGGCGACGACGAACAGGTTCGCGCCGATCAGCGCGATCACACCCCACGGGTCGGGAAGCGTGACGTTCTCGCCCTCACCGATCTGCTGGGTGAACGCGACACACGCCATGAGCAGTCCGATGCACATCCCCACAGATCCGCCCAGGAGGAGTTTCCGGCGTCCGATGCGGTCGACGAACAGGATCGCCACGAACGTCATGGCCACGTTGATGACCGCCGTGATCACCGATGTCTTGAACGAGTCGCTCTCGGAGAATCCCACCGACTGCCACAGCGTCGTCGAATAGTAGAAGATCGCGTTGATGCCGACGAACTGCTGGAACACCGCGAGCCAAATACCGACCCACACCAGCGGGTGAAGTCCGACCGACGGGCCGGTGATGTCCTTGATGGACGACTTGGACTCACGCTTGACGGTGAGCTTGATCTCCTTCACCCGATCGAGCGGGTTGTTCTCTCCGGTCACCTCCTGGAGAATGCGGGCTGCTTCCTCATCGCGGTTGCGGCCCACCAGATATCGCGGTGACTCGGGGATCATCAGAGCGAGCACGCCGTAGACGACGGCGGGTACGACACCCACGAGGAACATCCATCGCCAGGCCTCCAGACCCCACCAGAGGTCGTTTGACGCACTGCCGGCAGTGTCGGCGAGAACGGCATCCGACAGCAGGGCGGCGAAGATACCCATGGTGATGGCCAGTTGCTGCATCGATGCGAGTGCGCCGCGATAACGAGCGGGCGCGATCTCGGAGATGTAGGCCGGGGCGATGACCGAGGCGATACCGATGCCGATGCCACCGAGCACGCGCCAGAGCAGCAGGTCCGGAATCGTCTGCGTGTACGCGGTGCCGATCGCCGAGATGGTGAACAATGCCGAACCGAGCAGCATCACCCGCTTGCGGCCCCACACGTCGGCCAGTCGCCCGGCGAACCATGCGCCGAGGGCGCAACCGAGCAGTGCGATCGCGACGGCGAACCCCGTCATGAGCTTGCCGAGACCGAAATTCGATTCGATCGAGTCGACGGCGCCGTTGACCACGGAACTGTCGAAGCCGAAGAGGAATCCGCCGACGGCCGCGGCAACGGTGACGCCGATGACCTTCGCCGTGTGTTGTTCGGCGATCTCGCGTTGTTGCGCGTCGGCCATCACATGACCCCGCTCGCGGGTGTGTCGCAGCACGAATCCTGGGACATGTCCGTGACCTCGCTGTCCGGTTGCATGGCCGTCGTTTTCGACGGTTTCGCGCCCAATCTACTCGCGGAGCGAGACCACGCGGCGCACATCCGAACACGCGTCGGTCTCGATCTGGTCTGGACCGGCGGGTCAGAAGTCGTCCCGTACGTCTTGGGGGGCCGAGCTCGCCGCGCCCTCGGTCACGATCTCGGCGAGCGGTTTCGGCCGTCCGTAGTGGTAGCCCTGTGCGAGGTCGCACCGGACGGCGGCGATGGTGGCGGCCTGCTCGGCGGTCTCGACGCCCTCGGCGATCACCCGGACGCCCATCGCGTGCGCGACGTCGACGATGCCCGCGAGGATCGTGCGGGCGCTCGGGCGTTCCTCGAGGGCGTCGACAAACGCCTTGGCCGTTTTGAGGATGCTGACCGGCAGTCGATACAGCTCACTCAGTGAGGAAGCGCCCGTGCCGAAGTCGTCGAGGGCGATGTGGATGCCGAGTGCCCGGATCTCACGCAGCAGGTTGAGCAGGCCGCCGTCGAGCGGTGCGAGCGCGCTCTCGGTGATCTCCAGGCAGAGTGATCGCGGGTTCATGCCGGTCTGCTCGCAGGTCGCCGTGAGTCGGTGGAGGAATTCGCCGTTGGTGAGTTCACGCCGGGAGGCGTTGACGCACAACATGATCTGCGCCAGCTCGGGCGTCGCTGCCACCTCGGCGCAGGCCGTTGCCAAGACGTGCGCGCCGACCTTGTCGATGAGCGTGGATTGCTCTGCGAGAGGGATGAACTCGGCCGGCGGGATCGAACCGAGGTCGGGGTGATTCCACCGCAGGAGTGCTTCGAGCGCGACAAGCGTTCCAGTGTCGGTGGAGACGATCGGCTGGTAGTGGATCTCCAACTGCGAGCGGTCGGTGTCCAGGGCGCGGCGCAGTTCCTCTTCGATCCGCTGGCGGCGCTGGAGTTCTTCCCGGTGCTGCGTCCGAAACTGGACGTACGGTTCTCGAGATGCCTTGCGTGCCTGGTAAAGAGCGATATCGGCATCGCGAAGGAGATCCGTGGGGGTGTACCGTTCGCCCGCCGCAACGGTGGCCACGCCGATGCTCACCCGCACCGTCAGCGGTTCGCTGCGGATGCTCACCCTCACGGGAGGTCTGATCGCGGCGCGCACCGACTCGATCTGTCGATCGATCTCGGCGGTCGTGCTCTCTTTCGTGTGGGTGGTGACCAGGACGAACTCGTCGCCCCCGATCCGCCCGACCGCACCCGCCGGGGGCGTCGCCGCCGCGAGCCGCTGGGCGACGGCGTGGAGCACCTCGTCGCCGACGGCATGACCGAGCGAATCGTTGACGAGTTTGAAATTGTCGAGGTCGATGTAATAGATCGCCACGCAACCGGAGTCGTGTTCGGCCAGGGCATCCATATGCGCCTCGAGCTCCTTGAGGATCCCCGCCCGGTTGTACAGCTGGGTGAGTGGATCGTGGACCGCGTCCCACGCCAGCCGGGTCCGCTCGCGATAGCGCTCGGTGATATCGGCGAAGGACACCAGTGCGACCGCGTCGGAGGTGTCGTCGTCGATCGGCCGGCAGCTGCACGACAGCCATCGCTCGCCGCCCGGCGTGTTGATCGTCGCGGTCGCATCGGTGATCGCGACCCCGGTCCTCAGACAACGGACGACCGGCGATTCACCGTCGACGAAGTCGAGCGGCAGATCGTGGACGAGCGAACCGGGCACGCTTTGTGGACCGAGCATGGTCGCGGCGGCCGGATTCGCCAGTTCGATTCTGCCGTCCTCTCGCACCACGATCACTGCCTGATGCAGGGCGGCCAGGATGGTGCCCAGGCGTTCGATCAGCGGTCTGCGAGTGGCTTCGGCGACGATCAGGAAGCCATCGTCCATCGACGTCACCGAGATGTGGGCCAGGAAGGTCCGATCGTTGTCGGCACGGCGGTGGAGTTGGTCCACCGTGCCACCCAGTGCCATCGCCGCCTTGATGTCGAGGGTGCCGCCGATGACCGAACCCAGTTCACGACCCAGGGCTTTGTCGGCGCTGATTCCGTACATCTGCTCGGCGGCGGGATTCCACGACCGCACGGTCATGTCCCGGTCGACGGCGATCACGGCGTTGCTGACGTGATCGAGCAACGCCGCCTGCCGCCGTAGAGCCACCTCGATCGCCTTCTGGGCGGTGATGTCGCGCAAGATCACCTGATAGGCGGGCTTGTCGTGCCACACCGTGCGTACCGAGGTGACCTCCATCGGACGTGACACCCCGTGGGCGTCGACCATCACGACTTCCTCCGGATACGTCGCCGCTCCGGCCTCCTCGCCCATGCTGACGATTCGTTCGATCATGTGCGCGAGTTCGTCAGGATGGACGAAGTCGGTGATCGGACGGCCGAGCATCTGACCCCGGTCGGTCACACGAGCGAAGTCGAGCGCCGCGGAGTTCACATAGACGATGACACCGTCCTGGTGTACGGCGATCGCGTCCGGACTGAGTTCGAGGAGGAGTCGGTAGCGTTCCGCCACCGCCGCGTCGCTGGATCGAGTCATCGGCTCGGCGTGCGGCGCGACGAGATCACCGTGGCCACCGTCCGTCGGCATCGATTCCGGCACTGCGTCAGTCCTCCCCCCACCCTGCTCCGAGCCCCCGCTGTTCATATTCCCCCACACAGGGGACAAATGGAGCGCGAAAACGACGGCAGAGTCGTGCCAAAGTCAGATTCGTCGCGACCGGCACCGTGAAATCTCGTCGCGACCGGCGCCGTGAGATGGGTCGAATGCCGCTTTCTGGGGGATTCTTGTGGGTGGGGTTCGGTCCGATGACCTCGACAATCGCTGTCAATTCCAAATCACGAAAAGGGAGTGCACCAATGACAAACAACAGATCGACCATTTCCGGTGTGGGAGCTGTGACCGGCTACGGATGGGGTCGGGAGGCCCTGTGGAACGGCCTCGTCTCGGGCAAGTCCGCAGCCGCGTTGCACGAAGGTTTCGGATTCGGTTCCGACGACCACGGGGGTCCGGGCTGGATCGTGCGAGTACCGGAGGGCGGCGACCAGGCGGACGGGAACACCCGGTTCGCCCGCGCGATGCGAAGTGCTGCGCGGGAGGCGATCGAGGATGCGTCGGAACGCGGTTGGCGTCCGGGCTGTCGCGTCGGGTTGGTACACGCCTGTGTGCTCGGCGATCTCGACATGTACCCGATGGTCACCTCCGGTGTCGGGCAGTACACGGGACGTCAGTACCTGTCCGTGACACCGTCCACGCCGGTCTCGCTCCTCATGCAGGAGTATGGCTTTCACGGTCCGGCCATGAACGTGTCGGCCATGTGCACCTCGGGGTCCGCGGCGATCGTGACCGCGAAGTCGTGGCTCGACTCCGATCTCGTCGACGACGTGCTCGTCGTCGCGACCGACCTGTCGGCGAAACCCGAGGTGGTCGGCATGTTCGTGCAGCTGGGCGTCGCCGTCACCGACACCGACGCACTCGACGCCTGCCGTCCGTTCCAGACCGGCAGCCGCGGTTTCACCTTCGGCGAGGCCGCCATCGCCTTCACGATGACCAACCGCGCCATTGACGGTTATGCAGATGTGTTGGGCGGGGCCATGTCCCACGACGCCTATCACGTCACCTCGATCGATCCGGAACTGACCAACGTCGTGGGCTGCGTGGAACAGGCGCTCTCGGCCGCCGGCGTCGCGGGCGAGGAGATCCGATATCTCAACGCGCACGGTCCGGGTACCAGGCAGTGTGATCGCGCCGAGGCGACGATCGCGGAGACGATGCTGCCCAACAGCGAGGTCTTCTCCGTCAAACCACTTGCCGGGCATTGCCAGGGAGCAGCGGGTGCGGTAGAGCTCGCCGCGTCGTTGCTCGGCTACGAGCGCGGCGAGATCCCGGCGACGCCGAGGGTGTCCGAGGGTATTCCGCAACTGCTCGACGGCCTGTCCCCTCTCGATGCGGGACCCACCGTCAAGACCTCGCTGGGGATGGGTGGCCACAACGCGGCGCTGGTGATCGCGCCCCAGCGCTGAGCGGAATCACGCCGACGCGGCGTGAATTGACCCTTTTCCATACCTATTCGGCGAGATCCAAGCGAAAACCCCAGCGAAGACTCACAATTCAGAGATGTCCAACGTGCCGGAGAACTCGGCGACCGACCGACCCACCACGGAGCACGGACCGAGGTCGGGTGCGCGTGGAGTTCTGACCGCGCTGTTGGACTCCCCCTTCGCCGGTATGTCGCCGTGGATCCTGATGGCACTGGTGACGGGACCGGGCCGCTTCGAGGAGGCAGCGGCGTCGGCCTTCGCACTTTCGTTGTTGCTGGTCGTGGGGACCCATCGCCGCGGGAGCAGCTTCAAACTGCTCGAATTGTTCGATGTGGCCTACTTCGGGACGATGGCCGCACTGGCTCTGTTCGCCTCGGACGATGTCATCGACTGGCTGGAAAAATGGGGCGGCGAGATGACCAACGTCGCGTTGGTGGCCTTCGCCCTGGGCTCGATCCTCGTGCGGCAACCCTTCACCCTCCAGTACGCCCGCGAGACCACCGAGCCGGAATACTGGACCAGTCCGCTGTTCCTGCGGATCAACTACGTCATCACCTGGGCGTGGGTCGGCGGTTTCGCCGTCGCAGCGATCTCGGGCGCCGTCGGGGACATCGTGTTGGACGACCCGAACAACTTCTGGACCGGCTGGATCATCCAGATCGGCGGCACGGTGTTCGCCATCGCGTTCACCGAGTTCTATCCCGATTACGCCACGTATCACGCCGCCGTCCGTGAGGGGTGGCCGACGGACGAGGAACCGCAGAGCATGTTCCACCTGTTCGAGTGGGTGCCCGGCTATGTCCTGGCGATCGGGATCGCCGGTCTGCTGACCGAAGAACTGAGCACAGCTGTCGGGATCGGCGTCATCGTCGTCGGGGCGGTCGGAATCAAGGTCTTCCGTCAGCTGACCGCTGCGTTCGACACCCGCCTGGCCAGGACGGTGCCGGGAACGTCGGAAGGGCCATGAACCCGGTACTCGCGCCCCCCGCCGAGGACCGTCGGTAGTGTCGTGACCATGAATCTCGACGGGGTAGGAATCTGGAGTTCGCCACTACGATACGGAGACGCCGGGGAGGCCGCGGAAGCCGCTGCCGAACTCGACGAGTTGGGCTTCACCGCCCTCTGGGTTCCCGACGTCGGCGGTCCGGTTCTCGATTCGGTGCGCAACCTGCTCGGTGCCACCGAGAAGGCGGTGGTCGCCACCGGAATCCTCAACATGTGGATGCACGAACCCGCGGATGTCGCGGCCGCGCACGCGAGTTTTGCCGATGAGTTCGGTCCGCGCTTCCTGCTCGGCCTGGGTATCAGCCACGCTCCGCTCATCGACGCGCAGGAGGCCGGCCGCTACCAGAAGCCGCTCGCCACCACCCGCGCATTCCTCGACGGGCTCGACGCCGCGCCGCAGCCGGTCCCAGCGGACAGCCGGGTCCTCGCGGCACTCGGACCGAAGATGCTCGGTCTCGCGGCGGACCGGACACTCGGGGCCCACCCGTACCTGGTCACGCCCGAGCACACCGCCACCGCTCGCGAGACCCTCGGCGACGGACCGCTGCTCGCCCCCGAGCAGACTGCGATCTTCGCCGCGGACCGCGACGAGGCGCGTGCGGTCGGCACCAAGTGGCTCACGGGTTATCTCGCGATGCCCAACTACGCCAACAACCTTCGTCGCCTCGGTTTCACCGACGAGGACCTCACCACGGTCAGCGACCGGTTGTTCGACGCACTGATCGTCTGGGGCGACGAGTCGGCGATCCTGTCGCGCATCGACGAACACCGCTCCGCCGGCGCCGATCACGTGTGCGTCCAGGTGCTCCAGAAGGACCACCGCGGCTTCCCGCGCGAGCAGTGGCGCCGGCTTGCGGCGGCTCTCCGACAGAACTGATCGCGAACCGCGATCCGTATGACATCGAGTCCGGAAACCGGGCTCGATGTCATACGGATTCGGCTGAGCTCACGGAATGTCGCGCCGTCGGAATCCGGCGAAACCGATGGCCAGGAATCCGATGGTCACCATGCCGATCCACAGAAGGCCCCACCAGTTCGCGCCGGCGGCAACGACGTCGGGTACGTGGTGGAACGGACTGAAACCGAGTGCCCACCCAGGCAATTTGAAGCTCGGGCCGAGAATGGTCATCACGAAGGACACCAGCACACCGAGCCAGATCGCCGGACGGGCCACCGGTCGGGCGCCGATCACGGCGACTGCGAAGGCGATGACCGTCCAGGTCGCGGGGATCGTCGCAAGGGCTTGGAGCAGCGCGTCGCCGAAGGTGATCCCGATGTCGGCGGTGGACGCGAAGATCCCGACCACCATCCCGGCGATCAGCAGGAACGCCGCCGTGGCCAGCAGTGCGACAGCGACATTGGTGGCGATGTAGCGCACTCGGGCAACCGATGTCGCGAGCACCGCTTCGGCCCGGTCCTCGAGTTCCTCGGTACGCACGCGGTTGACGATCTGCACGCCCGCGACCGATGCGATGATCCCGACCAGACTGAGGATCGTCGTGACGAATGCGGAGATCAAATCGGCCGGGGACGCGGCGCCGGAGGCGAAGACCCCGGCCATCGCCGGATTCGCCTCCAGCAGGCCTTTCACCGACCTGGTGAAGTAACCGAAGACAACGCCCAGACCGATGAACCCCACCGACCACGAGGCGATCGGGGCTCGGTTGAGGCGGACCGCGAGGTCCATCGGCGTTCTGCTCCGCCCCCGCGGCGGTCCGGGCCTGGACGGGACGAGTCCCTGGCCGAAATCACGTGAGACCTGAAGTACGAAGCCGACTCCGGCGAGAACAACCGCGAGTGCGACTCCGAGTGCCAGCGGCCACCAGTGATCTCCCGTTGCCGGCCGCGTCTCCTGGACCCATCCGAGCGGGTTGGCCCACGTCGTCCAGGTCGGTGCGCTCACCGAATAGAGAAAGCCTCTCAGGACGAACAGCACGCCGAGCAGCGACACCGAGATCGTCGTCGCCGCACGGGCGTCGGCGCCCACCTGGGCGCTGACAACCGCGACGGCGGCGAACATCCAACCCGTGACGGCGAATCCGGCACCGAGCAACATCGACGACCCCCAGGCGCCGCCGCACAGTCCGGTGGCCACTGCGGCCACGACACCGATCGCCAGCGAGCACAGGACGGCCATCACCAGCGCCGTCAGCAGGCGTGCCGACCGACCGAGAACACCTGAAGCCAGCAATTCGGCCTGGCCGGAGTCCTCCTGCCCGCGACTGGCCTTGACGACGATGAGGATCGCGCCGAGCGCAGCGATGAACCCACCGAGTGCGAGACTGCGCCAGGCGTTGAAGCCGTCGACAGTCGACAGGTCGTAGGCCGGGCCGAAGATCAAACCCAGCGCCGGGTTGGCCCCGACCGTGGCCGCGAAGGCCCGCCTTTCCACGAGGTCGGGAAACAGCCAGGGGTACACGAGGACCGACGACACCGACAACGCCGTGGGCAGCACGATCCACGGAGCGAACGCTCTCGCCTCGTGGTGCAGCGTCGCGGTCAACAGCGGTCGCGTACCGGCGATCGAGGCGACGGCCATGGTCACTTCTTCCCCGACGTCGAATCCTCGGACCCGTAGAGCCGGAGGAACAGGCTTTCCAGCGACGGAGGTTCGACGGTCAGCGACCGCAGTCCACACGACGTCAACACCTCCATCGCCGCACCGATGCGGTCGGAATCGACTGTGGCACTGATCCATTGGCCGTCTATGTCGACCTCGTGCAGTTCACCGAGCCGATCCTCGGACGGGATGGTCTCGAGCTCGGCACGTACCGATGTGCGGGTGTGACCACGTAGGTCCGACAGGGTCCCCGCCGCGACGATCACGCCGTCGCGAATGATGCTGAGACGATCGGCGAGGGTCTCGACCTCGGCGAGGATGTGGCTGGACAACAACACCGTGGTACCCCGGGACTTGGCCTCTCCGACCACCTCCTGGAAGACGTTCTCCATCAACGGATCCAGACCCGACGTCGGCTCGTCCAGGATGAGCAGCTCCACCTCCGATGCGAGCGCGGCGACGATCGCCACCTTCTGGCGGTTGCCCTTCGAGTACTGGCGTCCGCGCTTGGTGGTGTCGAGTTCGAAACGCCGGACCAGATCGGCACGACGATCCTCGTCGAGTCCACCGCGCATCGAACCGAGGAGATCAATCATCTCGCCGCCGGTCATCGACGGCCACAGGGCGACGTCACCGGGGACATAGGCCAGCCGTCGATGGAGTTCCACGACGTCGCGCCACGGATCGCCACCCAGTATCCGAACCTCACCCGCGTTGGCCCGCAACAATCCCAGCAGCACGCGGATCGTCGTCGACTTGCCTGCTCCGTTCGGACCGAGGAATCCGTGGACCTCCCCCCGCCGGACCCCCAGGTCGAGACCGCGCAGTGCTTCGAAACGGCCGAACGACTTGCGTAGTCCTCGTGCGTCGATGACGAGATCGGACGTGTCTACGGGCATGGCGTACCTCCGGCTCGGTGAGTCGCCACGATCGTTCCATGACGCCCGAAGCGCTGCCGGTGCAACGCGCCGAGAGGTCACACTACCGTCTACGGCCACGCGGCCGACCCGACCGCCTGGGCGTAGACTCCGCGACCATGGCGATTGTCAACCGAGGGTTCGTGGGCCGTCGGGACCGCGATGCTCGCCGGCTGCCGCCCGGGCAGTACACGACCCTTGACTTCCCGGTGTTGTCGGCCGAACCGACACCGTCGATCCCCCTGGACAAATGGTCCCTCGCCATCCAGTCTGCTGAGCACCGGGTCACGACATTCACCTGGGAGCGGTTCCAGGCGCTGCGCCACGACGAGGTCACCACCGACATCCACTGCGTCACAAGGTGGTCGAAGTTCGCGACGCGCTGGCGTGGTGTCTCCTTCGACACGCTGATCGATGCGATGCCCTTCGAACCCGCCCCGTACGTCATGGCGCACTGCTACGGCGGGTACACGACCAACGTCCCGCTCGCCGACCTGACCGGTGGACGAGGCTGGATTGCCGACACCTTCGACGGGGAACCGCTGGCACCCGAACACGGCGGTCCCGCCCGGCTCCTCGTCCCTCACCTGTACTTCTGGAAGAGCGCGAAATGGATTCGGCGCCTTCGGTTCATGCCCGAGGACATGCCGGGATTCTGGGAGGAACGCGGTTACCACATGTACGGCGACCCCTGGCGCGAGCAGCGGTACTCGTGACCGACTGGCTGCTGACGACGGTGACGTCCGTCGTCGACATCACCCCGACCGCACGCACACTGCGTCTCGCGCTCCCCGAGCCGATCCACGTGCTGCCCGGTCAGCACGTCGACATCCGGCTCACCGCCGAGGACGGCTACTCCACCGCCCGCACCTACTCGGTATCGGACGCCCGGGAGAGCCGATCGCTCGAGGTCACCGTCGAACGCCTCGAGGACGGTGAGGTGTCCCCTTACCTGGTCGATGTCGTCGAGGTCGGTGATCCTCTGGAGATCAGCGGACCGCATGGCTGGTATTTCACCTGGGCCTCCGGCGACGACCGACCGGTGCAACTGATCGGCGGTGGATCCGGGGTCGCGCCGCTCATGTCGATGGTCCGGAGCCGCGAGGTCGACGCACCGCTCACGCCCTTCTCCCTGGTGTACTCGGTGCGCAGTCCGGAACGCGTCTACTACCGCGACGAGATCCGGCAACTCATGGAGCACCATCGCCTGGATCTCCATCTCGTCCACACCCGTGACGCACCAGCCGGATCGGCGCGACCGGCCGGACGCCTCGACTCGGCGGAACTGGCCGCACTCACCATGGATCCGTCCCGATCACCGACCGTGTACATCTGCGGGCCCAATCGGTTCGTCGAGGACTGTGCGAAGTGGATGGTCGACGCCGGCCACGACCCGAGCCGTATCCGCACCGAACGATTCGGCGACTGATCCGCGGCACCTGCGGGTTCCGGCCAATGCGTTTCGTCGCGCGCGGACCGGAAGTAGCGTGGCGGCATGACTTCCGCGTACGACTTCACCGCGACCGGGATCGACGGAAACCCGGTCGACCTCTCGCAGTTCCGGGGCGACCCGCTGCTGATCGTGAACACCGCGTCGAAGTGCGGCTTCACACCCCAGTACCAAGGCCTCGAGACGCTTCATCGCGACTACCAGGAGCAGGGACTGCATGTTCTGGGTTTCCCGTGCGACCAGTTCGCACATCAGGAACCCGGCGACGAAGAAGAGATCAAGAACTTCTGTTCGCTCACCTACGACGTCACCTTCCCGATGTTCGCCAAGGTCGAGGTGAACGGGCCCGACGCCCATCCCCTCTTCGAGTGGTTACGCACCCAGAAGTCGGGAGTGTTCGGCGGACGGATCAAGTGGAACTTCACCAAGTTCCTGGTGAACCGCGACGGAGTCGTCGTCGAACGCTTCGCACCGGCCACCAAACCCGAGAAGTTGGTCGGGGCCATCGAGAAGCAGCTGTGACCCGCCGACGATAGGACGAGATCTCGTGAGCCGGACAGCGTCGTTCGTGCGCGTGGTGCTCGCCTACCTGGTGGCGTTCGGTGTCGCCGCCGCATGGTTGTGGCTGGGTCCCGACACCGGCCACCTGTGGCTCGACACCCTCATCGCCGACCTCTGGGCGACGCTGGTGATCTTCGGTTCCAGCCGCCTGTACTCGAACTCGAGCATGTATGACGCCTACTGGAGCGTCATACCGCCCGCACTCCTGGTGTACTGGTGGGCCGCCGGTGATGTCGGCATCGAAGCGGTGCACTGCTGGGTCATCGCTCTCGTCCTCGGAGTGTGGGCCGTCCGGCTCACCGCCAACTGGGCCATCGGGTGGCCGGGTCTGGATCACGAGGACTGGCGCTACCGACTGCTCAAGCAGCGTGCCGGCCGTGCGGCCTTCGTCGTGGACCTGGTCGCCATCCACGTCATCCCCACCATTCAGGTGTTCCTCGGCATGGTCCCGGTGTATGTCGCAGTCACCCGACATGATTCGACGATCGGCTGGCTCACCGCACTCGCCGCGGTCGTCGGATCGGCCGCCATCGCCCTCGAGTACGTCGCCGACGCCCAGCTGCGTCGCTTCACCGCACACCGCACGCCTGGGTCGGTGCTGGACTCCGGCGTGTGGTCGTGGTCCCGGCACCCGAACTACTTCGGCGAGTTCGGTTTCTGGGTCGCGATGGCGTTGTTCGGGATCGCCGCCTCGCCCGCCGACTGGTGGTGGCTGCTCGTGGGTGTGGTGGTGATGCTGGCGATGTTCCTCGGCGCCAGCATTCCGATGATGGAGCAGCGCAGCCTGTCCCGACGTCCCGGCTATCCCGAGGTCGTCGACCGGGTGTCCCGGTTCGTACCCCGCCCACCTCGCCGAACCCGTCCGCCGCATTCCGCCGAACGCATCACCGGATGACTCGCCGCGTCGTGGTCGCCGGGCTCGGTGACACCGGCATCCTCACCGCCATCCATCTGTCCCGCCACGCGGACGTCGTCGGGATCTCGTCGAAGCCCGGGCTGGTCAGCGGTCAGGAACTCGGGCTTCGCGTGAGTCGGCCCGACACCTGGGCCCGCGACTACCGGATTCCGTTCGAACGATTCCGGAAGCTCGACCGCGTCCGCACCGTCCACGGGTCGCTGACCGGAGCCGACCTAGTCGAACGAACCGTCACCGTACGCACCGCCGACGAAACCGATGTCATCGAACCGTTCGACGCGCTGGTCATCGCCACCGGTGTCCGCAACGGCTTCTGGCGACGTCCCGGTCTCCAGTCCCCGACCGATGTCGACCGGGACCTGGCCGCTGCACACCGCCGTCTGGCGGTCGCGGATTCGATCGCGGTGATCGGCGGGGGTGCCGCCGCGGTGAGCGCGGCGGCGAACCTGGCAGCGACCTGGCCGGGTAAACGGATCGATCTCTACCATCCCGGTGAGCGCGCACTGCCCCGCCACCATCGGCGGACCTGGCGGAACGTGTCGGCGCGGCTGCGCACACTCGGTGTGGGTGTGCACGGCGGACACCGCGCCCAGGTGCCCGACGGCTTCGGCTGCGACGAGATCACCAGCGGATCCGTGCGCTGGACCACCGGGCAGGACGCCGTGCACGCCGACGCGGTGCTGTGGGCGATCGGTCGGGTGACCCCGAATTCGGAGTGGTTGCCTCCGCAGATCCTCGATCCGGGCGGATTCGTCTACGTGACACCGCAGCTCCGGGTTCCGGGACATGAACTCGTCTATGCCGTCGGCGACATCGCCGCCACCGACGCCCTCCGTGGTTCGGCCCGTAACCGTGCCGACCGGCTTCTCGCCCACAACATCCGCGTCGATCTGGCGGGCCGACCGGACCGGGCGCGGCGCTACGTGCCGCCCCGCCGACGGTGGGGATCGGTTCTCGGTGTGCAACGCGACGGTCTGCAGGTGTTCGCGCCGAACGGTCGCGCGTTCCGTTTCCCCGCTTGGTCGGTCGACACGGTGCTGCAACCGTGGATCGTCCGCCGGGGGATCTACGGCGGGATTCGCGACGCGGGTTCGCCGGCCGCCACCGATCGTCGGCGGCGTCGCACCTGAAAGGTCATCTTCCGCGCTTACACTCGGCCCATGAGCAACGAGCAGTTCTCGGCCGATCCGACAGACCCGGTGGACCCGCCGCCCGGTTCGAACACCGCGCCGGTCCCGCCCGCGTCGGCACCGGCGGGATCGACACCCCCGGGCGCCCCCGCGACGACCGATGCATCACTGAAGCCGACAGCCGCCGAACGTGCGAACACGATCGTCAGGAAGGTCGTCATCGGCCTGATCATCGCCGCCCTCCTGGTGATCACCTACTTCATCCTCGAGGCATTCCTGCCGCGCTGGTGGGCGGGCCAGATCGGCGGCCGGGTCGACGGATCGATGGCCAGCGGTGTCTGGACCGGACTCGTCCTGGGTGTTCTCTGCACCTTCGTTCCGCTCCTGTTGTTCACGCTGGCGTTCCTGAGCCGCAGCCGGTTGCGGAACGTCCCGGCGATCGCGTTCGCCGTCGCCGGCATCGTCGTGGCGATCCCCAACCTGTTGACGCTCTCCGTCGTCGCCGGCGGCGGCAACGGTGCCCACGCGGGTGAACGCATCTTCGACGTCGAAGCCCCGGGCTTCCGCGCCGCCACCGCGTGGGGCGTGATCATCGGTGTCCTTCTCGCGATCCTCGTCGGCTGGTTCATCTGGCGATATCGGCGGCGTGGACGACAACTCGAGGCGACGCGCCCGAAGAAGGACAAGAAGAAGGACAAGAAGAAGGACAAGAAGAAGTGATGGTCGGATAGACCACTCCGAACGGGTCAACCCGCCACCTCACGAAGGTGGCGGGTTGACCCGTTCAGGGGGCGGGGGCGGTCAGTCGGCCAGCCCGGCATCCTTGCTGCCGTAGCTCTCCCGCAGCTTCGGCTTCACGACCTTGCCGCCGGCATTCCGGGGCAGCTCGTCGATGATCACGAGGTCCTTGGGGTGCTTGAACCGCGCGAGATTCTCGTTCAGATGAGGTTCCAGCTCGGCCAGCGTCAGATCGATGACGCCCTCGGCCAGGACCACGACGGCGACCGGCACCTCGCCCCACTTCTCGTGCGCGCGACCGATGACGGCCGCCTCCAGGATCGCGGGATGGCCATACAGGACGTTCTCGACCTCGGCGCAGTAGATGTTCTCACCGCCGGAGATGATCATGTCCTTGGCTCGGTCGACGACGTAGAGGAAGCCGTCCTCGTCTTCTCGCACCAGGTCGCCGGAGTGGAACCACCCGCCGCGGAACGCTTCCGCGGTCTCCGCGGGCTTGTTCCAGTAGCCCTTCATCAGGTTGGGTCCGCGATAGACGATCTCTCCCACCTCGCCGGGCTTCACGTCGTTCATCAGCGGGTCGACGATGCGGGCGGTCACCGCCGGGACCACCTTGCCGATCGAACCCTGCTTGCGCAGTGCGTCCTTGCCCTCGAGGATCGTCGTCACCGGAGACATCTCGGTCTGCCCGAAGGCGGTCATGTTCAGCGCCTCGGGGAAGGCCTCGCCCATGGCGTTGAGCACGGTGTCCGACGCGGGGGCCGCACCCCAGCTGATGTTGCGCAGACGGAGCTTTCGCGGCCGCGCTTTCTGCGCCGCGCACACCGCCTGCCACTGTGCGGGCACCATGAACACCGAGGTGGTGCCTTCTCTCTCCAGGGTGTCGAGCATGGCGTCCGGGTCGAAAGCACCGAGTGGATGGATGACCGCACGGATGCCGCGGTAGAAGACCGGGGCGAATGCGGCGAGCCCGGCGATGTGGAACATCGGCGGTACGACCGACGCCACGTCCTCGGCATCGGCGGACGCGGTGGTCGCCATCGTGGTGACGGCCTGCGCGTGGAAATTCTGGTGGGTCAGCATGGCGCCCTTGGGCTTTCCGGTGGTACCCGAGGTGTACATGATCGCGGCGACGGTGTCCTCCGGGACATCGACCGCCGGCAGATCCGAGTCCCCCTGCGCGACAAGGCTTTCGTAGTCGAGATGCTGAGGGTTCTCACTGCCGTCGACGACGATGAGGGTGTCGATCCCACCGGTGGACGCACTCACGGCATCGGCCAACGGCGCGAGGAGTTTCTCGGTCAGTATGACCTTGGCCCCACTGTCGGCGACGAGATAAGCGACCTCGGCGGGGCTCATCCGGATGTTCACCGGAACCGGGATCGCTCCGATCAGCGTTGCGCCCAGCACGGCTTCGACGTACTCGGTGCGGTTGAGCAGCACCATGAGGATTCGGTCGCCGAACTCGACTCCGAGCCGGCTCAATGCTGCGCCGAAAGCCCGTGACCTGTCATCGAGTTGCTTCCACGTCGTGGACTTGTCCAGGTATGTGATTGCCATGTTGTCCGGCGTCATCAGCGCATGCCGGTGGACCTGGTTGTTCCAGTGGTTGCGGCGCGAGCGGTAGGGCTCGGTGGTCAGGTCGGCGGTGGCGTCGGTGGTTGCGGTCATCCCTGCTCCCGTGTCGATCGTGCGATGGTCGACGTTGTTGTCTGCGTCACACCCTACGCAGACCGGGCGGGTTGCTCGTCAGATTTCGCCGGGTCAATCGGACAAACCGGCGTCCTTGCTGCCAAAGCGCTGGCGCAGCATGGGTTTCGTGACCTTGCCACCGGCGTTTCGCGGGAGGGCGTCGATGATCACGAGATCCTTCGGGTGCTTGAAGCGCGCCAGATTCTCGTTCAGGTGGGGTCCCAGCTCCGCCAGGGTCAGGTCCTCGACACCGTCGGCGAGCACGACGACCGCGACGGGCACCTCGCCCCACTTCTGGTCCGCCCGGCCGATGACCGCCGCCTCGGCGACAGCGGGATGGCCGTAGAGGACGTTCTCGACCTCGGCGCAGTAGATGTTCTCACCGCCGGAGATGATCATGTCCTTGGCTCGGTCGACCACGAAGAGGAATCCCTCGTCATCCTTCCGGACGAGGTCACCGGAATGGAACCAGCCACCGCGGAAGGCGTCCGCGGTTTCCTCGGGCTTGTTCCAGTAGCCCTTCATCAGGGTCGGCCCGCGGTAGACGATCTCCCCCACCTCGCCGGGCTTCACGTCGTTCATCAGCGGGTCGACGATGCGCGCCGTCACCGCAGGCATCACCTTGCCGATCGACCCGATCTTCCGCAGGGCGTCTTTACCCTCGAGGATGCAGGTCACCGGCGACATCTCGGTCTGCCCGAACGACGTCATGTTGAGAACGCCCGGGAATGTCTCGTTGATGGCGTTGAGCACGGTGTCCGAGGCGGGGGCGCCACCCCAGCTGAGGTGACGCAGACGCAGGCCGCGCGGACGTGCCTGCTGTGCGGCGCACACTGCCTGCCATTGTGCGGGCACCATGAACACCGATGTCGAGCCCTCTCGCTCCAGCGTGTCGAGCATGACGTCGGGGTCAAAGGATCCCAGCGGATGGATGACCGCCCGGATTCCTCGGTAGAAGACCATCGCGAAGGTCGCGAGGCCCGCGATGTGGAACATCGGCGGGACGATCGATGCGACGTCACCGGGCTGTGGGTTCGTCGTGGAGATCGACGTGACGGCCTGCGACTGAAAGTTCTGGTGGGTCAGCATCGCACCTTTGGGACGGCCAGTGGTGCCCGAGGTGTACATGATGATCGCGACAGCGTCCTCGGGGACGTCCACCGGCGGGAGATCCGAGGGGTCCTCGGCGAGGAGGTCCTCGAACGAAAGATGGTCGGGGTTGTCGCTCTCGCCGACGACGACGACGGTATCGGAGGTGCCTCCCAGGGCCCGCGCGGCATCCACGACGCCGGTCAGCGCCGATTCGGTGACCACGACCTCGGCGCCGCTGTCCGTCATGAGATAGGCGATCTCGCCGGGACTCATGCGAACGTTCACCGGCACCGCGATCGCACCGATGAGGGTCGCCCCCAGAATCGCTTCGACGTACTCGGTGCGGTTGAGCAGCGCCATCATGACCCGGTCGCCGAACTCCACACCGCGTCTGCTCAGCGCCGCGGCGAAAGCCCGGGAGCGGTCGTCGATCTGCGTCCACGTGCGCGTCTGGCCGAGGAAGGTGATCGCGGGTTCGTCGGGAGTCGTCAGAGCGTGGCGGCGGACATGGTTGTTCCAGTGGTTGCGGCGCGAGCGGTAGGGCTCGGAGGTCACGTCGGTGACGGCCTCGGCGGATGCAGTCATTGCGGTCTCCCGTGTCGTCGGACACTCGTTGTCCGACTCACCACCCTAGGTCGTGACTGTCACGGAATACGCTGTGCAGCCGATGATTTGCGCCTATGGAAGGGTTAGCCGGCTCCTATGGACGACGCCGGGGCGGCGTCTGCGCACGTGTCCCCCGGGACGGAGTCACCCCATGCGGTCCGCCCGGCACCGCAAGTACTCTCGGACGCGAGGGTCGCGGGCGAACGTCGCGGCGCGCTCGAAGTGCCGACGTGCCTCGTCGAGTGCGCCGGTGCGGGCCAGGAGGTCTGCGCGTGTGGCGTGGAAAGGTTGGAAGTCGTCGAGGTCGTGCTGCTCCTCGAGTTGCCCGAGCAGCGCCAGACCATCGGCGGGCGACGTCGCGCGCCCCACGATGGCGGCGTGCGCGACCCGTGCACCCAGTGTCGGGGTGACGGTGAGGAGGGCGGTCGACAAGGTCTCGAGTACGGCCCACTCGACGACGCCGGTGCGTGCGCGATCGGCGTGGACCGACTGCATGGCGGCCTCGAGCTGGAATCGCCCCATCGGTGCGCCGAGTGCGGCGGCACGTCGGAGCATCGCCTCGCCGTCGCGGATCAGTTCGCCGTCCCACAGCGCGGGGTCCTGCTCCTCGAGTGGGACGAACGGTCCGTCCCGGGCCGGCGCACGTGACAACGACAGGGCGATGAGAGCGGCGAGTCCCCATGCCTCGGGCTCGACGTCGAGGAGAGATGCGAGTGTCACGGCGAGATACAGCGCCTCCCCCGTCATCGATTCGACGGCGTCGGGCCCGCAACCGGTCGCGTCGTCCCAGGCGATCGCGAAGCACCCGTAGACGGCCTCGAGCACCGCGGACAGTCGTCCCGGCATCGCCGTGCGGTCGGGAACGGCGAACGGGATGCGGGCGTCGCGGATGCGTCGCTTGGCGCGGACGAGTCGTTGCGCCATCGTCGCGGGCGCCACCGCGAAGGCCGCGGCGATGTGAGTGGCCTCGAATCCCAGCACCGCCTGCAACATCAGGGGTGTCCGGATGGCCGGGTCGATCGCGGGGTGAGCGCAGGTGAACAGCAATTCGAGTCGCTTGTCGCCGATCGCGTCGGGGTCGAGATCGTCGATGGGTGTCACGCTGGCCTCCCCGGCGGTATCGGCGCGGTCGTAGAGATCGACCGACATCCGGTGTGACGCGGACTTCCAGACGTCGCGCTGGTGGTTGCGGGCGACGGTGAGCAGCCACGCGGTCGGATTCTCGGGTATGCCGCGTGCCGGCCACGTGACGAGCGCACGTTCGAAGGCGGTCGACAACGCGTCCTCGGCGAGCGCGAGGTCGCCCGATGATGCGGCAAGGAGCGCCACCAGCCGCGAATACGCCTCGCGAGCGGCGTGTTCCGCGACGGCGTGCGCTCCCGGCAGGTTCATCCGTTCGGTGTCCACGCCCCGTTCACGGTGTACGTGGCCCCGGGTCGGATCTCGACGACACCCCAGTCGATGGGGGGCGCCTGACGTGCCCACTCGATGGCGTCGTCGAGGTCCTCGACATCGACGACGATGGACCCGCCGAGTTGCTCCTTGGTGTCCGCGAACGGACCGTCCTGGATGACGAGCTCGCCGTCCACCTTCCGCAGCGTGGTGGTGGCGGTCGAATGCTGGAGCACCTCGGCACTCACCAGGACGCCGGCGTCCTGCAATGCCCGTGCGTAGGCGGAGAACGCTGCCTGACCCGACCGGATGGCGTCCTCGCCGAGCGTCGTGGCGTCCTGCTCCGGGTAGTGCAGCAGAAGTGAGTAATGCATGGTCTACCTCCTGGTCACCGGACCGCCTCTCGGTCCGTGTGAGGAGATGACGAGCGTGCGACCCGTCGATCGACAGCCTACGGCCGATGGATCAGATTCCGCGGCGATCCGCCCGGACCGCGGCATCGGGCCACATCGGCGGGCACGCTGTCCCGGGTGTCGTGGCCAGTTCGAAATGCCACCACTCGTTGACGAATGTCCGGCACAACCCCCAGCGATAGCCGTTGCGTTCCAGCCAGGCAGCGCCCTCCCACGGGCCGACGTCGACGGCCTCACCGCGAACGTGCGGCGACTCCTCCGCGGGAAGAACCCAGCGCCGGGCCGCCGCGGGACTGCCGTAGGTGGCGATGGCGTTCCGCCACAACTGTCGTTGTTCGGCGTCGGACCGTTTGCCGGAGGTGATGTACATCTGAATCCCTTGGGCGCGGCCGTCGTTCGCGGCGAGCGTGTACGACACCGCCAGTCCCGGTACGAGTCCGGCCGTCCCGGGGGCCAGGGCGGTGGGCGCTGCCACCGCCGGGCCGACGCCGACCACCGCACCGGTCACGGCACACGCAGCGCCGGCCGTCGCGAGGACGACCCGCGTGAGTCCAGACGCGAAGATGCTCATCAGACCAGTAAACCGTACGACTGACGTGTACTGCATGGACCGGTGTGCGGCATTACCGTCGAATGTGTCGGGCCCGTCGACGCAATGGAGGGGCTGCATGAGGAAACGTCTGATCATCTGCTGCGATGGCACGTGGAAATCATCGAAGGATCCGCGGGCCTCCAACGTGGAGAAGATCGCTCGGGCCGTCAAGACCGATGCAGCCGACGGTGCCGTTCAACTGGTTCACTACGTGAACGGTGTCGGGACGGGCTCCGCGTGGTCCGACCGTGTCCTCGGAGGCGCCTTCGGACGCGGGTTGAACGCGAATCACGTTGACGCCTACCGTTTTCTCGTCCTGAACTACGAGCCCGATGACGAGATCTTCGTCTTCGGTTTCAGTCGAGGCGCGTACACCGCCCGCAGTCTGGTCGGGATGATCAGCAAGGTCGGGCTGGTCACGCCACGCCAACTGGCCGAGAACCCCGCGAGCAACCTGTTCGAGAAGGCCCTGCAGTCGTATCGGGACGAGAACAAACGATCCGCCCTCGGTCGCGAGGTGCCGGTCGCGTTCATCGGCGTGTTCGACACCGTGGGAGCCCTCGGCGTTCCCGGTATCACCCGGTACAAGCACAACTTCCACAATGTGAAGCTCGGCGACAAGGTCGAGGTCGCGCGTCAGGCGCTGGCGATCGACGAGTGTCGGCTGACGTTCGACCCGTGTGTCTGGGAGACCGCCGGTAACACCGAGACCGATGTGAAGCAGGTCTGGTTCGAGGGCGTGCACTCCGACATCGGCGGAGGTCTGAAAGTGGTCGAACCGTCCGAACTCACCCTGGCCTGGATGGTGCGGGAAGCGAGCCTGCGCGGTCTCGAGTTCTCCTACGACCGGTTCACGGCGATCCGACAGCCGGTCGATCCCGCGTGCCCCGAGTATGCCGCCAACAAGTCGATGAACGCCGCATACCAGGTCATCAACCTCATCAAACTCGCAATCGGACCATTTCGACTGCACGGCACCACAATTCGCCATCGGCGCCAGAGACGCAGGCTCGAGGTCGAGAAGGATCCGGCGTCGCCGCTGTTGATCGCCGAACCCGCGCTCACTCGATGGGAGACCGACCAGGACGGGCGCAGGCGGAAGGCGCCCAACATCGGATGGTGGATCGACATGTTCGACGGCGACCCCGCTGCGTTACGCGCCCGCGTCGTCGAGATCCCACCACTCTCGGCGCCACTCGCCACAGCGTGACAGCAGCCTTCGGATCGAGACCGAACACCAGCACCCGCGGGCGAACGCCTCCGGGAGGCCGGGTCAGGCCTCCTTGACCGCGGCGATCTGGATGAGGTTGCCGCAGGTGTCGTCGAAGATGGCCACGATTGCCGTTCCGACGTCGGTGGGCTCCTGGGTGAAGACGACACCGTGTTCACGCAGGCGGTTGTACTCGGCGTCCACATCGTCGACGGCGAACTGCGCCAACGGGATACCGTCCTCGACGAGTGCATCCCGATAGGGCTTCACCGCGGGATGTCCGGCCGGCTCCAGCAGGAGTTCGGTTCCTTCGGGGGCCTCCGGCGACACGACGGTGAGCCACCAGGCGTCCTCACCCAGCGGTATGTCGAGGTGTTTGGTGAAGCCGAGGACGTCGGTGTAGAAATCCAATGCCTTTCGCTGGTCGTCGACGAAGATCGAGGTCAACGCGATTCTCATGTCATGCCTTTCGTGGCGCGGGCCACCGCCTGGCGATCTCTGCCAGCGGTGCCGGATCGAAGTAGTGGAACTTGGCGCGTCCGCGTTTCTCGGCGTGAACCAATCCGGCGGCCTCCAGTACGGCCAGATGTTGCGAGATGGCCTGGCGGGTCAGGCTCAGTCCCCGGTTGGCGGTGAGACGTCCGCAGATCTCGAACAGCGTCTGACCATCGCGGTCGGCGAGTTCGTCGAGGATCGCACGTCGCGTTGGATCGTCGAGAGCATGGAACACGTCGGCCACACCCGACCATAGGCAAGTCGCCGCTTGCATGTCAACGGCCGACTTGCAGAGATGACGAAGCGGGCCCGTGGACAGTGTCCGCGAACCCGCGTCGAGTAGTTCAGTTCAGTCCCTGGGGAACGGTACGCCCATGCGCTCGTAGGACTCGTAGACCTCTTTCATCTTGCCGTCCCGGAACGAGCCCAGAAGCGCCTTCACCGCGCGGCGACGAGCCGCGGCGATCGGCTTGGGGTACTGCCTGGTGTTCATCAGCTTCTGCGCCCATTCCGGATGGAGATCCTGGATGGCCCAGTCGACGAGGCTCACCACCGGACGCTGCCACGAGGGGTAGCGCCACGGTGCGGTCGGATTGAGGAGTTCGACGGTCGGCATGGTCACGGCCAGGTACGGCAGCGAGTCGGCGAGATACTTGTCGACACCCTCCTTCGTCGTCGGCACGTTCGCTCCGCCCAGCTCACGACCCATCCGTGCGTAATCGTGGAAGAACTCCTCGAGACGTTCGTCTCTCAGCGGGTCGGGATGGAAGGCCTTGTGCGACGCTGCGAGAGCCCACGCCTGGGTGCAGTAGTTCCAGGTCAGCAGATCGGGGTCGCTGGCCTTGTAGGCGTGGCCGTCGGGACGCACACCCTCGATGCGATTGTGCATTCCCCGGACCGTCTTCGACACCCGTTCGGCCACCGGCGTCGACGCCAGGGCGACACCGAAGAAGAAGGACAGGGTGTGTCCGGAACGTGAGGAGAATGCCTTCTCGTCGAACTGGCCGGTCGGTACGCCGTCGATCCGTTCGAGGGCGCGCGTGTGCTCGTACGCCATCCAGGCCATGTCGGGGTGCAGGGTCTCCATCATCGCGGCGGCACCCATGGCGATCTGGACCGTCGGCAGGTGCTCGTGGACGTACCAGACGGCGCTCCCGGGTCCGAACCACCCGGGATCACCCTTCGGTTCGGTGAACTGGACGTTCCGGAAGAACTCGTCCCGGATCGACTGGAAGGACTTGTCCACCGCCCAGTCGAAGACGCTGCGCTTGTGTGGAACAGACGCGACCGACGGGGTCGGCTCAACAGCGGGCCGTGCTGTGTCTTGGATCACCATGCCACCGAGAATAACGCGACAGACTATTCGTATTCTATTCGCTTTCGGCGAGCTGCCTGGCCGACCCCCGAAACGTGAACATCGCTCCACTGCAGGGGAATTCGGCTTCGTCAGCGGGCGGTGGCAGGGCGTCTGATCCAAGTGTTCGCATTCGGGTCGTCAACGCCGAACACGGGACGCACCGCCGACCCGGCGGCCGGACCGAACGACGAACGCACCGTCCCGATCGGGACGGTGCGTTCGACATTCGGTGTTCGGCGTCAGGCGAGCGCCTTCTTGATGGCCTTGTCGACCTCGAGATCCTCGACCATCGAGTTCGCGGCCGCGAAGGCGAGTTCGACGCGGTCGGCCGGTTGCAGCCCCGGCCACACCGTGCAGATGGCGATCGAGTCCCAGGCGTCGAAGGCGAAGAACCGCAGCGCTTCCCAAGCCTGATCGAAGGTCGGCGCGTCCTCGACGCCTTCATCCTCGAGGGTGTCGAGATACGCGCGGAGGAGTTTTTCCTCGTTTCCGCGGCGGATGGCCGCAGGCGTCGAGTGGGTGAGCATGTAGCTGACCTCGCGCAGGCCCGGACCCCGGTGGATGACCTGCCAGTCCAGGAGGCCGGCCGTACCGTCTGGCTTCAGGTAGGTGTTACCGATGTGGGAGTCGCCGTGCAGCATCGTCTGCGGACCCTCTTCCCACTTCGCGTGCAGCGCCTTGTCGTTCTGGTTCGCGAACTCCGCCATCCGCCGGGCGGCGGCCGGGATCTCGACGTTCTCGTCGTTCAGGATCGTCTTGCGCACCTTGCGGAATTGCCAGAGCAACAACGGGAATCCCGGGCGTGCGGATTCGGGTGCGATCCACGGCAGCTCCGTCGCGAGCCGCGGGCTGTTCCAGAACTGCGCGTGCACCCGCGCCAGCGTTCGCATGATGGCCTCGACACCGGGCAGGGTGATCTCCTCGACGCTGAACGGGAAGGTGGCACCCGCGGCTTCGAGGTCCTCGAGGACGAGCAGATGCCGGGCACCGTGGCCGGCATGTGCGAAGTACGACTTCGGGGCGATCGAATCGGCGAGTTGCGGACGGATCTGGTCGTAGAACTTCACCTCGTTGACGGCCATGTCGAGTGCCGCCACCATCGTCCGGTTCTTGGCGTTCAGAGGCGTCGACTTGATGAAGACGCTGGCCGGCAGTCCGGCGTCGAGGCCGACGCGGTTCCACTGGATGCCGAGCCGGTTGCGGTCGGTGGTTCCCGACGTGCCGTCGAGTCGGGTGACGCCTTCGGCGACCGCCCCGGGTGCCTTCGCGGCGAAGACCTTGGTGAGGAAGGCCGCGTCCACCTCGCCGACGCTGGAGGGTTTGGGTGCCGGCGCCCACGGCGAGATCGCGAGCGACGTCTCGGCCAGGGCCTTCAGGGTCTGTTGCATGGTGTGATCTCCCGCTGTGTGCAGGCGTCAACATCCGACGCCCCGGTGCAACATAGTTTACTTCGTCACCTATGTGCGGGGACCGGTTTCGTCGGAACGATCACGGCAATTCGACCTTGGAGGCCAGCCAGCGTCCGTCGACCTTCTCCATCGTCATCAAGATGCGGCTGCGGTCGAGACGAGGATCCGGGCTCGCCGTGTTCGTCACCGTCTGGTCGACGAACAGCATCACCTCGACCTTGTTCTCGGACTGCGACCTGATACCCGCATCGATCACGGTTCCCTTGCCGGTCGCCTGGTTGTCGACGAGCAGCTGGCGCAGCTGCGAACTCGAACTCGAGTACATGTCCTTGAATTCGCCGGTGGCACCCTCGAGTACGCGCGCGAAGTCCCGGTCGAGGTTGCGGGTGTCGATGCTGGTGAGTGCGACCGCATAGCTCTCCGCGGTCCGTAGTGCCTCTTGCCCGGCGTTCTCGATGTCGATGCGGTTCTTCAGTTGCACGCCGAAGACGATCGCCAGCGCGGATGCGGCGATCGTGATGACCGCCAGCAAACCCACACCTGCTGCGCCCCAGCCGAGTCTGGTGGACTTGCGGCCCACCGGACGTCCGCCGTCGCCGGCGGATGAGCCGGTCGCGTCCTCCTGGGCGGTCTCGTCCGCGGAGGATTCGGCGTCCTTCCTCGACTTCTTGCTGACCGACACCGTCTTCGACTTCTTCGGTGACTCCTCGGCGGTGGACTCCGAGCCGGACGCCGTCGCGTCGGTGGTCTTCTCGTCGGTGGCCTTCTCGACGGTCGTCGACGACGCCGTGTCGTCCTGCTCGGAGACGCCGGTTTCGGTTGTGTCGGCGTCGTTCTCGGCTGACGTGTCGGTCTTCATGTGAATCCTTTCTCGAGGCGGAGGTTTCGCCGGGCGTGCGGTCACGCCGCGAGTCACTGCGGTGGCGGTGGCAGCGGAACCTTCGGTCCTCCATAGGGCGTGGGGATGGACAGCGGCCCACGCGGGGGCGGGTCGGCGGTCGCACGCGGGTCCACATTCGCGGGCGGGCCGGAGAGGTACTCCTCCCCTGCCGGATGCGGAGCGTTGCGCGCGCCCCGGACGAGAATCGCCGGGTCGGGGTCGTTGCAGTAGGTGTACAGGTAGGGCTCGGGGTAGTCCGGGATCGACGGCGGTTTGCGGGGCAGGTCGTAGTCGCAGACATAGCGTTCGTAGACGTCGACGATGCCCCAGGTCCCGCCGTCGCGGAACGTCGATCCGATGGCTTCGAGGACCGAACCGCGATGATCGGGCCAGATCGCCTCGAGGGCGGGCACCCTCAGATATGAGAGCTTGGAGATGGTCACCAGATTGCCCAACAGCTGGACCATCGTCGGCGAATTGTCGGCGAACAGGGCGTCGACCGCACCCATGGTCGCCGGTCCCTGGTCGACGAGTCGCCGGAATCCGCCGTCCATCTTCTCCACACCGGTGAACACGCGCCGCAGATCGGCCGACATCGCCCGGATCCTGGGTGCGGTCTCCCCCAGCGTGCCGAGCATGACCTTGCTCGACTTGAGCAGGGACGTGGTGTTCGGCAGCGCGGTGTGCAGCGTCGACAGCAGGAAGATCCCACCGTTGACGATGTTGTCGAGCTTCTTCACACCCTGGGGCGAGACGCCGAGTTCCTTGACGATGATCTCCAACTCTTCTGGGTTGATCTGATCGAGCGTCCCCTGGAGGCTTTCGAGTACCTCGGCGATGGGAGTGGGTGTGGTGGTGCGTTTGGCGTCGATCACGGCGTTGTCGGTCAGGTAGGGACCGTCGCCGTTCGCGGGCCGGAAGTCCAGGTACTGCTCGCCCGCCGGCGAGAGTCCCGACACCCGGACCGTCGTATCCGCGGGGATCTTCGCGTCGGTCGACACCCGCACCACTGCGACGACGCCGGACTCGCTCAGGTCGACTGCGGAGACGCGACCGACCGAGACACCTCGCATCGTGACATCCTGTCCCGCAAGCAGACCCCCCGAGTTGAGGAGGTTGACGCGAATCGTCATCTGCGAGGCTCCCGGGTTGATGCGCAACGCGCCGAACAGCAGATAGGCGACACCGAGGACGAGAGTCAGCGCGAGCGCGATCGCGGACAGGGTCAGGCGCCGTGCGCGACCCCATCGGACGACACCGACGAGCCCGGACGCGACCGGCTCTGCAGCACTTCGGATTCCCATCACCGGCCTCCCGTCGACTGCTTGTACAGCTTGTCGAGCAGGTAGGAGATGCTACCGATCACATTGATCACGTCGGTCGCGTCCGGGACTCGCATACCGGGATCGGCCTTGTGATTCGGATCGCCGACGACGCCCAGTGCGATCCCCTGGATGTCGATGTTCGCATGTGCGGAGGTCGAGCTCGCCGCCTTGATCAGCGGCGCGAGAATCGAATTCACCGCATTCATGTTCGCGTTCGGATTCAGCGAGGCCGCGTTGAACCAGTACGACAGCTTGTTCATGTCGGCGATGGTGCTGCGATTGTCGGTGCCCTTGATCGAGGGGAACTGTCCGATCAGTTCGGTGAGCCGGTCGACGTTGGCGACCATGTCGAGTACCTGGCCGGTGTTGGCCGACAGCGCTCCGACAGCCGGGGCGGCGGCACTGATCGCATCGGACAGGTCCTTCTGCCGTGCACCGAGAGTGGCCGCCAGGTTGCTGGTGTTGCGCATCGCGCGGTCGATCTCGCCCGTGCGGTTCGACAGTGTCGAGATGAGATCGGTCGACTGGTCGACCAGATGCGCAACCGACCGGCCGTCCGGGCCGACCGCCTCGCCGAGTCCGTTGACGACCTTGACCAGGTTGCGGACGGCACCGCCGTTGACCAGTAGGGCACTGGTGGCGAGGACTTCTTCCACGGTCGCCGCCGACGACGTGTCGTCGACCGTCAGTTCGTCGCCGTTCTGCAGTTCGCCCTTCTTGTCCTGACCTTCGGGCGGCGGTTCGAGCGCGACGAAGACGTCACCGAGTGGGGTGGCCGAACGCAGTTCGGCCGTCGTGCCCACGGGCAAGGACGTCGACGACTGGATCCGGAGGTCGACGACGGCGGTGAAGTTCTCGGCGTCCATCGAGGCGACCGAACCCACATCCGCCCCCAGAACGCGCACCTTCGCGCCCTGCGGGAGATTGAGTGCGTTCGTGAAACGAGCGGTCAGCGTGTACGTGGCGCCGGAGGCCCCGGGTGCCGGCAGTGGGAGCTGTTCGAGTCCCACTCCGCAACCGCTCACGCCCAGTACGGCGGCGAGCCCGACGGCGAGCGCTGCCGCTGGTTTGCCGACCTGCCGTGCCCGGGCGCTCATTTGGCGTTCTCCACGAGTGCGGCGAGGATCGAGGTGGCCCCGAAGTCGGGTCCGAAGTCCTGCAGTGTGCCGGTGGCGCAACCGAGTTGGCGTAGGCCGAGAAGGTTGCACACCTCCTTGACCCCCTGACCGTCGAGAAGGAGTTTGTCGACCAGTCCGTGCACGCGCAGTGCACCGGTCTCCTGGTCGATCGCGTTGTAGACGTTGTCCATGAGCATCGGTGCGATGTCGAAGAACTCGGACAGATTGCGTCGGTAGTCGACCATCGCCGTGGTCACGGTGGTGGTGCTCGACAGCGTGTTCTTGATCGTCTCGCGGTTGGTGATGAGGAGCGCCTGGGTCTCTCGCATGAGGTCGTTGAGCTGTTTGCCCGTCGTCCCGGTGCCCAGATCCTCCGAGGCCAGGAACGACGACATCTGTGCGAAACCAGAACCGAGGTCGCGGATCACGGCATCGTTGTTCGCTGCGGCCTCACTGAGTCGGGCGAGGTTGGATGCGATCGCGGTGATGTCCCGCCGTGAGTGTGCGCCGCCGTCCTCGCTGAGCCGCAGTGCGCGCTCGAGGTCGCCGAGGGCGTTGCGCATCGACTGACCGTTTCCCTCTGTCATCGCAACGCTGACCGCCATCAGATTCGCGACCGGCCCCTCCCCCTTGCCGTTGCCGCCGAGTTCGGCCGACAGTCGCTCGACCATGTTGAGAACTCGGTCGAACTCGACCGGGGTGCGGGTGCGATCCAGTCCGATCTTGTCGCCGTTCTGCATCGTCGGTCCCTCCCGGTACACCGGGGTGAGTTCGACGTGGCGGTCGGTGAGAATCGATGTCGAGACCGTCACCGCCTGTGCGGTCGCGGGGATCTTGATGGCCTTGTCGATCTCCATGGTGACGAGTGCGTAGCCGCCCTTCGCCTCGATTGCGGTGACCTTCCCGACCGACATTCCCAGCACGTCCACCGAGTTGCCGACGTAGAGGCCGTTGGCGTTGTCGAACTCGGCGGTGACGGTGATCTTCTCCTCGAAGGGATTGGAGCCGATCGAGCATCCCGTCAGCAGAAGTGCCGCCGCGGCGAGGATGAGGAGCGGATGTGCGATGAACCTGAACATCACTTGCACTCCTTGAAGTACTCGGCGAGAGACATCATCTTCGCCTGCCCGCTGACCGCACACATCCACGCGTCAACGAGAGCTCCTGCGGGGGCGCCGAACTCGAGATTGTTGCCGTAGCCGGTAGCGTTGGCGAAGTTGCGGATCGGTACGGGCATGATCTGCAGCGTGTTGCGCAGCACGTCTTCTCGTCGTGCCACCGCACCGAGGAGGGTCTCCATGTTCTGGAGCAACTGTGTCACCTGAGGACCCTGGACCCCCACGATCTGGTGGAGGCTGCCGATCAGTCGGGTGGTGGATTTGATCAGCTGCTGCAACGAGTTGATGCGGGTCACCAACTCGGTGACGAGTCGTTCACCACGAACGACCATCTGCCCCAACGCGACCTGCTGATTGCGGATCGCGGTCGTCAGTTCATTGGTGCTCGCGAGGAGCTGGCCGATCTGGGTTCGACGGTCGGCGATGATGGTCGAGAGGTTCTCGATGTTCTTCAGCGCCTGCGGCATCACGTACGGCGCGCCGTCGAGCTGGTCGGACAGCACCGTCATCGAATCCGCGATCCGCTTGGCGTCGACCTGTTCCAAGGTGGTCGTGGCGTTGGCCAGAGCGGTTTGCAGGTCGTAGGGCACCGAGGTGTTCTTCAGCGGGATCACGTCGTCGGGAATCCCGCCCGTGCCCGCGGGCTGGATCTCGACGTAGCGCGACCCGAGCAGGGTGGTGAGCTTGATGGCCGCCCTGGTGTCGGCACCGAGTTCGACGTCACCATGAATCTTCATCGACACGACCACACGGTCGCCGGCGAGCCGCACCCCGGTCACGGTGCCGATCGGCACCCCGGCGGCGGTGACCTGATCACCGCCGGAAATCTGTGCCGCCTGGAGGAACTCGGCGTCATAGGTGTTGTCACCGACACCGAGCCGGCCGATACCGACGATGCCGAGCACAACCAGACTCAGGATCAGGATCGCGCTGATACCGAGTTTGACTCTGCTCTGGTCTTCAAGGCGCCCCCGGAAAGGATTCAGTGCGGAGGGTTTCGGCAGTGACCGGCGCTTGATGGATCTCATCTTGTTCAGCATGTTCACCTGCAGATCGGGGATTGTTGGATCTTCCCGCCCGGTGTGACCCCGGCGACGATGCCGGGAATCAAGTGCGACAGGCCGGGGACGATCGTTAGGTTGACGTTGCAGATGTACGCGTTCGCTGCGGTGCTCTCCTGCGAGAAGCGGGCGAGGCCCTGCATCGCCAGCGGGACGTTGTAGAACAGGTACGCGAACTTCTCGGCGTTGCTGACGATGTGACCCGTGAATCCGGGCTCCCTCGCCACCAATGCGGACAGGCTCGGCTCGATGTTGTTGAACACCACCGCCGTTCGACCGATCGTCTGCGTGATCTGGTCGATCGAACTGACCAGCTCACCCTGCCGGGAGTTGAGCGTGGTGAACACGTCGCGCATGTTCGAGATCAGCGACTCGACACTCCCCGACTGGCCGGCCAGCGACGCGGTCACCTTGTCGAGACCGACGATCAGGTCGCCGAGGACGTTGTCCGGTCCTGCGAAGGACTCGGCGAGTGTGGACGTCTGGGCGATCAGAGAGGTCAGCGATCCCTTGTCGCCCTGCAGTGCGGTAATGATCGTCTGGGTGATGTTCTGCACCCGATCGGGGTCGAGGACACTGAAGAGCGGTTCGAAGCCGTTGAGCAGGCCGGCGATGTCGAACGACGGCTCGGTCTGCTGCACGGGGATCTCCCCACCCTCCTGGAGCGGCCTCGCCGACGAACTGCCGTCACCGGCGAGCAGGCCGAGGTACCGCTGCCCGATGATGTTCTGGTACGTCACCGAGGCTCTCGTGTTGGTGTAGAGGGTCTGGTCGTCCTGGACCTCGAAAGTGACCCGGGCGACGGTCTTCTCGAGTTGGATCTTGTCGACCCGGCCGACCCGGACACCGGCGACCCGGACGTCGTCGCCGGGACGCAGACCACTGACGTCGGTGAAGACCGCGCTGTACTCGCGCGTGGCGCCGTTGACGTTGCGCTGCAACGTGACATAGACGAACCAGGACAGCACGAGCGAGACGACGAGGAACAACGACAGCGTGATGAGAGATTTCCGGAACGTGCTCATCGCGGGCCTCCCTCCCCTGCTCGCGGTGCACCGGGCTTCTGGTCACCGGTGTCGGGACGGATCTCGACCTTGTTGCCGCGCAGCAGCGGAGCGAGCAGCATCATCGCCGCGGGGGTCGCGTCCTTGCCCAGGATCTTGCGCAGCTGCTCGAGTTCGGCCTTGCTGCCGACGGGTCCGACGTTGCCGCCCATGAGCCCCGGCGGCAGGCGGTAACCGCGCGGGAGCTCGTATCCGGCGGGGAGCTGGTAGTTCTTCGGATCGAGCTTCTTGGGAAAGCCGTAGGGACGGGCGGTCACCGGTGCCGTCTTGCAGCTCGCACCTTCGAGGTTGCCGTACCGCGGACAGTCCGCACGGACGTAGGTCCGGTTCGGCGACAGCGACAGGATCATCTTCGACGTGGCCAGACCGGTCTCGGGGTTGTAGACGTGTTCGTTGAACTTGTCGGCGACCACCGCGAGCCGGGTCGTGATCGGCACGAACGACGGTGCGTTGTCGGCGAGTACACCGATGACCGGGGTGAGGTTGGTCGAGATGGTGATCATCCGGGCGGTGTTGTTGTCCATCGCCGTCGTCGCGGTGCCGAGTGTCGTCGAGCCGGCGGCCAGGAAGCCGGTCAGCGCCATCTCCTTCTCGGCGACGGTGCGCATCGGTACCACCGAGCTGTGCACGGCGTCGAGCAGGTCGGGCGCGGACTGGTCGAGTCCTCGGACCGCCTCGTTGAACGCGCGGATCGTCGACGGACCGTCACCGGGTTCCATGAGGGCGTTGGTCTCGGTCGCGATCTGTTCGAGTTGGCGCCCGGCCGTGACGAGGTCGTCGCCGCGCCGATCGGTGGCCTCGGCGAGAGCGGTGATCACGCCAATCGTCGAATCCGACCGGGACCGGCTCATGGCGCCGACGATGTCGCGCAGTTTGGTCAGTGCGGTCTGGAACTGGATGGTCGCCTCGCTGTCGTCCTGGAAGATCTCCGCACCGTCGGTGATATGCGGTGCCGGGCCGTTGTCGATCAGCTGGATCGACGACACCGCGAAGACGTTGCCCGGCACGACTCGTGCCGTGACCGTTGCCGGGATCCCGGTGGCGTACTGGGGCTTCAGGTCGATGTCGACGACGTTGGTGCCGCCGTCGATGGCCGGGGTGACCTCGTTGACCGCTCCCACGAGAACGCCGCGGTACTTCACGTCCGAGCGGGTGGGCAGGCCGTCACCGACCTCTTCGAGCATGGCCTTCACCTCGACGTGTTCGTCGAGGTCGCCGTTGGACTTGGCGATCAGGACGCCGACGACGATCGCGGCCACGATGATCGTGGCCAGCCCGCGCCAGAAGAGGTGCTGATTGCCGAGGCGGCGTTCGGCTTCGAAGGGGAACTGCATGTCAGCCTCCGAACCTCGCGCCGGCGTTGACGCCCCACAACGCCATGGTCAGCAGCATGTTGACGATGATCATCACGGTGATCGCGGTGCGCATCGCCCGGCCCGCCGCGACCCCGACGCCCTGCGGACCGCCCGAGGCGTAGAAGCCGTAGTAGCACTGGATGGTCGTCGTGATCGACACGAAGACAACCGCTTTGAGGATCGAATAGGCGATGTCGGTGCCGCTGAGGACGAGGGTGAAGTAGTGCAGATAGGTGCCCGACGAACCGGCGCCCGAAAGACTCACGACCAGCTGGCACACGAGGTAGTTCACCCCGAGGCACACGATGTAGAGCGGGATGACGGCGACCACGGACGCCATCAGCCGTGTCGTCACCAGGTACGGGATGGGTCGTATCGCGATGGACTCCATGGCGTCGATCTCCTCGGAGATCCGCATGGCGCCGAGCTGTGCGGTGAAGCGGCACCCGGCCTGGGCGGCGAACGCGAGCGCGGCCATGATCGGGGCCAGCTCGCGGGTCGAGGCGAAGGACGAGATGAATCCGGTGGCTGGCCCCATGCCGAGCAACTCCAGGGCGCTGTACCCCTCGATACCGACGATCGCACCTGCGGTGGCGCCGAGCACGATGATCACGCCGGCGGTGCCGCCGCCCACCACGATCGATCCGTTGCCCCAGGTGACATCCGAGAGCACGCGCGCGAACTCGCGCTTGTAGTGCAGCAGCATCGTCGGGATCGAGACGACGGTCCTCAGGAAGAAGGTGATCATGTGGCCGACCTGGGTGATCGGACCACCGAGGCCGCGCAGGCGTGCCAGCAGCGGCCCGACTCCCGGCGGGTAATACCGTGCGACGGTCATCAGAACCCCTGCCGCGGATAGGCCAGCTCGTAGACCTGGGTGAAGACGACGTTGACGATCATGAGCAGCAGGATCGAGGCGACCACCGACGCGTTGACCGCGTTGGCGACACCGGCTGGACCGCCCTTGGCGGACAGGCCTTTCTGGCATCCGACGATGGTCACGATCGCGCCGAAGACCACCGCCTTGATCATCGTGAGGATGAAGTCACCCACAGTGGCGAAGGAGGCGAAGGTCGAGACGAAACTCCCGGGTGTGCCGTCCTGGACGAAGGTGTTGTAGAGGTATCCGGCGAAGAAGCCGACGAAGCACGTGAGACCGGTGAGTGCAAGGGACACAACGATCCCGGCGGCGAGGCGAGGCGAGACCAGACGGCGCACCACCTGGACGCCCATCACCTCCATGGCGTCGATCTCCTCGCGGATCTGGCGTGAACCGAGGTCGGCGCAGATGGCCGAGCCGACGGCAGCGGCCATGAGGATCGCGGCGACGAGCGGTGCGCCCTGGCGAATCACGGTCAGTCCACTCGCGGCGCCGGCGAGCGAGGTCGCGCCGACCTGGCCGGCGAGCAACGCGAACTGGATCGAGAGGGTCACGCCGATCGGGATGGCCACGAGGAGTGTCGGGAGCACCGCGGTCCGTGCCATGAACGCGGCCTGCTCGACGAACTCCCGGTACGGGAACCTCCGGGTCGCGATGTCGGCGAACAACCACTGAATCGAGCGCACCCCGAGGACGAACTGCTCACCGACTGTCTCGAGTGAGGCCTTGGGATGCCGCTGGACGTAGCCGCTCCCCCATTCCCCGACCTCGCCGACGGCACCGCCCTCCCTGGCAGGCCCGATCTCCCCGGCAGCGGGCTCAGAGCCGCGCTGCGGATCGGACGCTATGGCCATTCGAACTCCCTACCCCCGATGTTGCCTGAGTCACACCGCAGTGACGGCCAAAGCTTACCTAGTTAGACAACTCTTGCATATACGATTCGAGAAATAGGACGATCGATCAAGTCGACGGACGCTGCTGCTACGCCGGTGGGGCTACCAGCGTGACCAGCAGACGAGACATTTCGGTCACAAATTCCTGGCGAGGTATGTCGGGCTGGTCCAGAACGTACCGGACACTGAGCTGTTGAACGGCCTGAAATGCCATCCAGACCAAAGTGGGTGGCCGGTCCGGATCTTCGGTGACCGGACCGGTGATCAGATACTGGGCGATCATCTCCCGCGCACGTTCCTCGACCCGGCGGATCTCGACGGAGCCGCCAAGTCTCGGCATCTGCTCGACGAGTACCCGGACGAGTTCGCGATTCTGCTCGGCCGCGGTCAGCGCGGCGTCGACCACGGACACGATCTGATCCTGCGGCGGGGCATCGGTGCCGACCTCGAGAGCGGCGAGGAGCTCCGTGGCGATCTTCTGGATCATCCGCTCCACCGTCATCGCGACGATGGCGTCCTTGTTCGGGAAGTACTGGTAGAGGCTGCCGGGACTGATCTCGGCTTCCTGTGCGATCCGGTGCGTCGACACCCCGTCATAGCCGCGTTCGATGAGCAGGCTCGCGCAGGAGTCGAGGATCCGGGCGACCATCCGCTGGGATCGCTCCTGCCGCGGCACTTTCCGCGGCATCTGCTTCGACAACCTGCCGACCTCCCCCCGGGGCCCGGTGCTAACGCACGACCGTCATGCCAGACCGTTGCGGCGCAGTGCTTCCCCGACCTTGCCACCGAGTCGGCTGACGACCTGTGCGCCTCGCGCACGGAGATCCTCGTCCGGCTCGGGCAGGACCACTGCCCCGATCGACTGAGAAGGCAAGAGTACCTTTGCGGTCCCCTGCGTGGTGGACTCTCCGCGCTGGCTGGTCGCGGCGACCTCGATGGTGATCGGATCCCGGGGGGTCGAGCCCTTCTCGAGAACACGTCCGGTGCACAAGTGGGTGTCGCCGTGGTAGTTGAAGCCCCGCATCGTGAGATCCATGTCGACGATCCAGCCGTCGTCACCGATCCAGTTGGTCAGCAGGTGGCTCACCCAGGCCGCACGCATCTGGCCGTAGTCGTACGCCGCCGGGATGCCCAGCTCCTGTGCCCGTGCCGAATCCCAGTGCAGCCGCTGGACGACCTCGGGCATCCCGTACTCGTCCGGCTCGTAGAAGGCCGGCATGCGCTTGCGTGCCTGGTGTGCGTACTTGAGCGGGCCGATACCGTATCCGCCCCAGCCCCAGCCCATGTGCATGCTGATGATGTCGACGACGCCGAGTGGACCCTTCGTCACGCTGGGGAGTTCGGCGCCGACCTCGATGCTCTCCCACCAGTTCGGATCCGCGCCCTGACGCACCTCGGCCTCGTATGCGGCCTCGACCTCCTCGAGTTCCTCAGGGGTCCAGCGCTTGCGTTCGACGTCGCGGAGTTTGCCTGCCTTCTTGGAACCGCTGCGCTCGGCGTTGATGTAGGACTCGTCGCGGGTGGCGACGGGACGCCCTGCCGCGTCGACGTAGAGGTGTCGGTAGGTCTCCTTCACCGACCGGCCTCCGGAGAACGAGCTCTGCTTGACCTGGACATCGAGCGTGTACACCTCGGAGTAGATCGGGTTACCCGCGTAGATGGGTTGATACCACGTCCATTTCACACCCGAGTAGTACTTGCCCGTGCCCCGGAAGAGACCGCGGAACAGCTTCTTCCGCTCCTCGTCGGCGAATGCGGGGGTCTGGTCGAGTCCGGTGGTGATCGGATAGGTCGGCGGCGCGATCTGTCCGTGCCAGCGCGTGGTTCGGCCGTACTCGGGATCGTGGAACAGCGGGTTGTCGTCGCCGCAGCCGAAGGCGAAGTGACTGATCGAATCGGCCTGCGGCAGCTTGTTCCACGGGATGTCGCGCTGCTTGACCGGGATCCCGATCTGCGCCTTGGCCCGTTCGATGTCCTCGTCGGTGATCTTGCCGGAGGTGTCCGGCTTCTCGGTTGTCGTCATCGGTGGCCTCCTCGGCCCAGGGTCGCGCCGGCGTCGATCGTGAGGTCGAGGCCGGTGATGTAGCGGGATTCGGACGACGCGAGATAGACGACTGCGTCGCTGACATCCGCGGGTTCTATCCACGGGACGTCGGGCATGGACTGCATCGACGCGAATGCCGCGGTGACGTCGCCGGGTCCGGGGTCGGTGAGATCGGGACGGAACTGCCGGTACATCGGTCCGCTCTGCAGCATCGGCGTGTTGACGTTGGTCGGATGGATGATGTTGGCGCGTATCGACTTCGGGGCGAGGACCTTCGCGAGCCGGTGGATGTAGGTGGTGAGCATCTCCTTGGCGAGTACGTAACCCTGCCCACCGGCACCGGACGGGCCGCCCTGGGAACCGGCGGCGAGGAGAGCGGCGACCGATCCGGTCGCGATGACCGATGCGCCGGCGGTCAGATGCGGCAGGCTCGCGTGGATCGTGTTGGTCGCCCCCACGAAGTCGACGTCGAAGGCGTCGGCGAATGCCTCGACGGGTCCGTCGCCGAGCGGGCAGATGCCGGCGTTGGCGACGACCACGTCGAGATGACCGAACTCGGCGACCGCTGTCGCGATCGCGGCGTCGAGCGCGCCCCGGTCACGGACGTCGACCTCGGTGGCGATGGCGCGGCGACCGGTCTTCTCGACTTCGAGTGCGGCCTCCTCCAGGTCGCGCGGGGTGGCCAGCGGGTAGCCGTTGGTCTCGATGTCGCGGCACAGGTCGAAGAGGATGATGTCGGCACCCTCTTCGGCGAGCCGGATCGCGTGGCTCTTGCCCTGTCCGCGGGCGGCCCCGGTCACCAGCGCGACCTTCCCGGCGACGCGGCCGGTGCCTGCGGTGGTGGCGGTACCGGTGTCGGTTGAGTCTGTCATCGTCTAGTCCTTTCCCACCGAAGACTGTAGGTCTCGGGCGGTCGGGTCGGGTGCGAGATCGCCGTTGCTTCCGGGAGATTCGGGAGCGGGGGATTCGGCGGCGGTGGACGCGAAGAGTTCGAGCAGCCGGCGTCGGTCGACCTTGAGGGACGCGGACCGCGGCAGCTCGTCGAAGACGTGGACCGCGACCGGCACCTCGTACGGCGTGAGCTGGGTCCGGCAATGGTCGCGGAGTTCGGACCCACTGGGTCGACGCTCGCCGCGTCGGACCTCGACCCCGGCGACCGGGACCGAGCCGAGGCGAGGGTCGGGAACACCGGCCACCGCTGCATCGGCGACGCTGTCGTGCGACTTCAGCGCACGGGCGACCACGTCGGGAGACACCTTGAAGCCACCGCGGATGATCACGTCGTCGGCGCGACCGTCGATGTAGAGGAACCCGTCGTCGTCGATGTGGGCGAGGTCGCTGGTCGTCAGCCATTCCGAGTCGTGGCCGGACTGATGCGACCGCACGCGCAGGCGCCCCGTGGTCCCGGTGGGTACGGGCGAACCGTCTCCGTCGACGACGCTGAGCTCCACGCCCGGGAACGGACGCCCGACACTCCCCTTCTTGACCTCCCACGACTTCCGGAAGTCCTTGATCGTCCAGCCGGCGACCGCACCGGAGAATTCGGTGGCGCCGTAGACGATCAGGATCGCGATGCCGTACTTCTCGACGAACTCGTCGACGAGCGCGGGGTCGACGGGGCTCGTGCCCGCGTTGAGGGCGCGCAGGCTCGACAGGTCCTCCGGCGGGACGTCGGCGTCGAGGACGGTGCCGATCGCCGCGCCGGGCAGACCGGCCACGATGGGCCGGTGTTCGCGGATGGCGGCCCGCCACCCGTCGATCGTGAAGCGCTCGAGGATCGCCAGTGGCCGGGCCTGGACCAGCCCCTGGAGCAGCGCGAACATTCCGCCGATGTGCACGATGGGCAGCGTGATCAGTGCCGGCTGCCCGGTGAAGGGCGGTGCCTCGGTGATCGTCACACCGGCGTGTGCCACCGCCGAATGGAGCGATGCGTTGATCTGCTTGTAGCTCAGCGGGATCCGCTTCGGTTCGCCGGTGGTTCCGGACGTTCGCATCTCGATCGCCACACCGCGTTGTGGAGGTTCCGATGCCGACGGGGTCCCGGTGAGTCGCGTCGTGACGGGCGCGTCGATCTCTATGCTGAAGCCCCATGCTTCGGAATCGACTGCTGCGGCTACGAACTCGGGCTCATCCCAGTACCGGGGCGCCGCCAGGACGGCGGCCGGATCGCTCTGCCGGAGGTCGGCGGCCAGGCGGGTCGGCGGCTGAAGGGGGCTCAGCGTGACCAGTGTGCGCTCGGTGCGGATCACCGCGATCAGGGCGGCGATCGACTCGAGCCGGTTGCCGAGAACGGTGGCAACACGGGCATCCGTGCCGAGCCCGGCGTCGGCGAGTCTCTTCTCGATGCCTTCGACAAGTGCCCGCATCTGTCCCCAGGTGAACCATTCGCCGTCGCTGTGGACCATCCGGGCGTCGTCCGGGGCGTCCCACAGACGGTTCAGCGAATGCGGAATCCCCGCCGTCTGGTTCTTCGATGTCATCGAGCGAGTCCTGTCTGGGCCTGTTTTGTCCGTGTGGCCTGTGCCGGGGTGCCCGGTGGTCGGGTGCCCCGTGTGGTGTGGTTCTGCGGAAAGCCTGCGAGGTACCGCGTACTGTGGCCGCACAGGTAGATTACATAGTTTACTAGGTGAGCGTAGAAGTATGGGAGGTTTGATCCGATGATCACCGCGGAGCAGCGGGAACTCGCCGAGTCGGAACGGGCATGGCTCGGCAAGCACGATCCGATCGACCATCTGCGGTCCCAGTCCGGACGAGCGGGGGCCCCGGAAGGGCTGGCGTCCGTCGATCCCCGTGCCCTGACCCACGTACGCGAGTCGGGTCTCGCTTCGATCCTCACCGCCGATGCGGGCGGCACCCATCCCGACCTCGCGGTCCTGACCGCCGAACACGGTCGGGCCGCGAGTTCGCTGCCGGTCGCGGATCTCGCCCTCGGTGCGTGGCTGCTCGAACTCGCGGGTCGCGCCGACCTCGCTGACGCCCACGCGTCCGGTGACCGCGTCGTCACGGTGGTGACGTCACCGTACGGTCAGTCGCTGCACGGTGACCGGATCGCGGCGATCAGCGCACCTTTCGTCGTCCTGCCGGACCCGGCTGATCGCGATCTCGTGGTGCTGACCGACGATGATGCGCTGTTCGTCCTTCCCGCCGGCGCCTCCCGGAGGAAGATCGAGACGTTCGCCACCCTGGACCTCACTCGCCCGTGGGCTCGGGCACGACTCGACGTCGATGCCGCAGAGCGCGTGGCCCTCCCGGTCGGGACGGCGTCGTGGTACCGGGACGCCATCGCGGTCCACCGCGCCGTCGACTCCGTCGGTGCCGCCGAGGAACTGCTGACCCGCACGGTCGAATATGCCGGACAGCGTGAGCAATTCGGTGCGGTGATCGGTTCGTTCCAGGCGGTCAAGCACCATTGCGCGACGATGGCCGTCCGGGTCTCCGCGGCGCAGGCGACTCTCGGTGCAGCCGTGGATTCGCTCGCGCTGTCGGAGGCTTCGGATCGTCGCCGGCCGGTCGATGCCGCGGTGGCCTACGCGGCCGACGCCGCGAACTCCGTTGCGGGACTCGCCCAGCAGGTGCACGGTGGGATCGGCTTCACCTGGGAGCACGACCTCCACCTGTACCTACGACGCATCAAGGTGAACGGGAACATCGACGGCGGCGTGCGGGAACGGCGCCGCGCGCTGGTCTCCTGACCCGCCGGGATTTCGTCAGGCGTCAGGAGCGGGGCATCCCGAGCCCGCGCTCGGCGATCATCGTGCGCATGATCTCCGACGTGCCGCCGGCGATGGTGAACGCACGCGCGTAGAGCCACTCGTCCTGCCACCGGTGCATGTCCGGCGTGAGTTCGAGGCCGGGCGTTCCGCACAGGTCGAGTGCGAACTCGGCCATCGCGAGGTTGAGTTCGGAGAACATCAGTTTGCCCATGGCGGCGTCGTGGATCCGTTCGGCGCCGGACAGCCAACGGTCGATGTTGTCGGTGGTGAGCGCCGCCAGTGCGGTCACCTCGGCCGTGAAGGCGCCGAGCTGCTCCCGGACGGCGCCGTCCGAGATCGCCGGTGCACCATCGATCGTCACGGTGCGTGCGAGTTCGGTGATCGCGGCCAGTGTGAGTTCCAGCCGGACGACGATCGCACCGACGTTGGTCCGTTCCCGGCTCAGGGTCTCCGACGCGATGCGCCAGCCGTTGCCCTCATCCCCGATGACCGCGTCATCGGGGACGAAGACGTCGTCGAAGAACACCTCGTTAAAGTCGGAGGTGCCGGTGATCTCGCGGAGCGGACGCACGGTGACTCCGGGCGTCGACATGTCGAGGACGAACGCGGTGATCCCCTTGTGTTTGGGGGCAGCGGGATCCGACCGCGCCAACAGGTATCCGTAGTCGGCCCAATGACCGTCGGTGGTCCAGACCTTCTGCCCGCTGATCCGGTACCCGCCGTCGACCTTGGTGGCGCGGGTGCGCAGCGACGCGAGGTCGCTGCCCGCGCCGGGCTCACTGAACAGCTGACACCACAGCTCGCGGCCGGATCGGATCGCCGGGAGGTGCCGACGACGCTGGTCGTCCGATCCGTGTCCGAGAAGCGCGTGTGCGACCAGCGTGCCGGCACTCGGTGCACCGGGCACCCCGGCTCGGGCGAGCTCCTCCCCCACGATGATGTCGTGACGCGGCGAATAGCCCTCGCGTCCACCGTATTCCGTCGGCCAGTCGGCGCCGGCCAGACCGGCTCCGTAGAGCTCGGCCGTCCAGGTCTTCAGGAGTTCGAGTTCCGCCGCGTCGTCCGCGCTGCGCACCCCGGCACGCGGCGGGATGTCCGGCGCATGGGCGGCGATGAACTCGCGCACCCGGCTACGGAAATCCTCCGCCGATTCTGTCTCGGTCCCGGGTTCAGCGGACATCGAAACCGTCATGACGTACCTCGCTTCGCGTGACCTGCTGGGTGGAGATCGGGTTGCCGATGTCGGTGTACGACAAGCCGGTCGCCAGGGCATGGGACCGGGTCGAGTCCAGGGACTCCCAGATGGCCCGAACCGAGCCCTGGATGGCCACCGGCGGTTTGGCGGCGATGCGGGCGGCAAGCTGCGCGGCCCGGTCCCAGAGTTGCTCGCGCGGCAGTACTTCGGTCACGAAACCGATCTCGAGGGCCCGGCGCGCCGACATCCGCTCGTCCAGCCCGAGCAACGTCATGCGCAGCACTTCACCGATCGGGATGCGCCGGACCAGTCCGATCGGCTCGAGAGCTGCGACCAGGCCGTAGGAGACATGCGGATCGAAGAACTGGGCGTCGTCGGCGGCGATGATGACGTCGGCCTCGTTGAGCCAGTACAGCGCGCCGCCGGCGACCATCCCATGGACCGCGCAGATCAGCGGTTTCCAGCAGTGATTGAGCTTGGGCGACAGATGCGCGCCGGGATCGGTTCGGCTGAAGGGATTCTCGTGGAGCTGGTAGCCCTCTTTCACGTCGACGCCGGTCGAGAAGGCGCGGTCGCCGTTGGCCCGCAACACGATGACGTGGACGTCGTCCTCGGTTGCCGCAAGAGCCCAGAGCCGCGTGAACTCGTCGAGCATCGCCCGGTTGAACGAGTTGAGCGCCTGCGGTCGGTTGAGAGTGATCGTCAGGACGTGGTCGGACAGCGTCACCTCCACAGTCTCAAAGCTTCCGACGTCCATGGTCTCCTCGCCTCTACTCGAACTGCCGACAGCGATCGGTCGGACCGAACGCATCTGGGACTTTACATGTATTACTAAGTTATCCTGCTTACACTTGCGGAAGTGGTCGGTCGTCGACCGTTCCGATCCAGCGATGTATGGAGGTTGCGATGCAGTGGGGTCTGCCCTGGCCGGGTGCCGAACAGGCACGGGCCGCCGAAGCCACCGGCGCGATCGCTTTCTGCACCGGAGAGTTCGCCGACGTCGACGCCTATGTCACCTCCACCGAGATGGCGCTCGGCACGTCGTCGGCCGTCGTCGGTCCGGGCATCGCCTACGCGTTCGCGAGGTCTCCGTTCGTCCATGCCTCGGCGGTGCGGCACCTTCATCGTCTTGCTCCTGAACGCGTCTTCCTCGGACTGGGGGCGGGCAGCTTCCGTATGAATCGTGACTGGTTCGGCGTCGATTCCAGCCACGCCGCGCCGCGGATGTCGGAGCTGATCCAGGCGATCCGCGCGTTCCTCACGGCCGAGAACGGTGAGCGCATCACGTTCGACGGTCGCTTCTATTCGATCGACGCCGATGTGCGCGCCCCCGTCTTCGGTCCGCTCGACGTCCCGATTCTCATCGGCGCGTTCAACAAGTACATGGTGCGGACGGTCGGCCGGGACGCCGACGGCATCCTCGGGCACGGCATCTTCACCGATCGCTGGTGGTCGGAGGCCGTCGCACCCGAACTCGCGGTGGGCGCCGCCGACTCAGGGCGGGCGGTGGACGAGATCACCCGCTGGGGATGGGTCATCACCGCGGTCGACGACGAGGATCCCGAAGCCGCGATCGCTGCCGCGCGCCGCCAGATCGCCTTCTATCTCACCGTCAAGACCTACGACCCTCTCGTCGAACTCCACGGGTGGCAGGATGAGGTCGCCGCCATCCGTCACGCCTTCCGTGAGTCGCCCACCACCATCGGCGACCATGTCTCCGACGAGATGCTGTGGTCGATCGCGATCTGCGGGGACACCGCACAGGCGTCCGAGATGCTCGGCAAACGCACGGATCTGCCCGATGTCGGGTTCCTGTCGTGTCCGGGCTTCCTCGTCGGTCGTCGGGCCCGGGCACGCTTCACCGGCGCCGCGATCGGTTTTGCGCGCGACCACCTCGCTACTGTTGGGTAGAATCGACTTGTATCACTGAGTTTGACAACTGGGTGTATCAGATCGGCCAGTGTTTCAGATTCGGTTCGGCCATCGCGCTCACATCAGGGAGCGTCCTGGTGACGCGAGAGGAAGATACCCATGACCAAGCCTGTCAACCTGGCTCCCATGATGGTCCCCACGACCACCTCCGGTGCGATCCGGTCCCCCAAGACCGCGGAACTGGTGGCGCGCACCCTGCGCCGGATGATCGTCGACGGCCAGCTGAACGAGGGTGATTTCCTTCCCCACGAAGCCGATCTGATGGCCCACTTCCAGGTCAGCCGCCCGACGTTGCGTGAGGCGGTCCGCGTCCTCGAGTCCGAGCGTCTCGTCGAGGTGCGTCGTGGCTCCCGTACCGGCGCCCGGATCCGCATCCCCGGCCCCGAGATCGTGGCGCGTCCGGCGGGCCTCCTGCTCGAACTGTCGGGGACGTCGCTGGCCGAGGTCATGCGCGCCCGCGAGGTCATCGAGCCGGCGGCGGCGGAGATGCTCGCGGACACGGGCGACGCCAAGGCGTTCGATGAACTGCAGTCGATCATCGACAACGAGCTGAAGGACGCCTACGAGAACGGCACCATGGCCCAGGCGTCGGTCTGGTTCCATCGCCGGATGATCGAGTTGTCCGGCAACTCGGCCATGGCGATGATCGCGGGCATGCTCAACGAGATCGCCGAGCGGCACATCGCCAGCACCATCCACGACGGCCCGATGCCGCGGTCGCAGTACACCAAGCTCATCCGCTCGTATCAGAAGCTCGTCGACCTCGTCCGCGCCGGCGACGGCGCCGAGGCCGCCGCCCACTGGCAGCGGCACATGAAGAACTCGAACCAGGCACTCCTCGCCGGACACGAGAACACCCGTGTCCGGGACGTGATGGACTGACTCCCCGCTGGTCGAGGTCTGTGGGGTGGTTGCTCGTTTCGACGCGGTGGCTCGCTGGCGCTCGCTACCGGCTCAACGAGCGGGTAGGCGTCCCCCTGTCCGGAGCCATGTCTCGTTGGTTGAGCCGGCACCGGCCCCTCCGTTGGTTGAGGTCTGTGGGGTGATTGCTCGTTTCGACGCGGTGGCTCGCTGGCGCTCGCTACCGGCTCAACGAGCGGGTAGGCGTCCCCTGCCCGGAGCCATGTCCCGTCGGTTGAGCCGGCACCGGCCCCTCCGCTGGTTGAGGTCTGTGGGGTGGTTGCTCGTTTCGACGCGGTGGCTCGCTGGCGCTCGCTACCGGCTCAACGAGCGGGTAGGCGTCCCCTGCCCGGAGCCATGTCCCGTCGGTTGAGCCGGCACCGAGCGCAGCGAGGGGTCCCTCCGGTGGTTGAGCCGGCACCGAGCGCAGCGAGGAGCCGCGTCGAAACCACCCGGCGAGCTGACCTCGATACGGCCGAGAGGGGTTACGGCTACCGGCCTTTCCGATCAGGTTGCGTTTTGTCCCGGCAACGGTGGGTGTCAACCTGTGTTGAGTCACTAGTTCGTGTTTAGTGCGATCTGGTTGTGCTCGTGGTGCAGGTTGATGCCGACGCGACTGCGCGGGCGGTGCACGCTGGAACGACGACGGCGGAACCGGTCGGGATTGTGCTCGTAGTAGGTGTTGAGTGTTGAGGCGCGCACGCTGTGGTGCCTCCGCCAGCTGCCGTCGTGGACTGATTGCGGAGTGAACAATGCCAGTCCACGGTGGTGGTGGTCGACGTTGAACCAGTCGACGTAGGACTCGACCCAGTCCCGAGCGCTGTGAATGTCGTCGAAAGTCGTCGGATATGACGGCCGGTGCTTCATTGTGCGGAACTCAGATTCCTTGTACGGGTTGTCATTCGACACACGTGGACGGCTGAACGACATGGTTACGTTCATCGCCGCACACAGCTGGGCCAGTCGTCCTGACCGCATGACTGACCCGTTGTCGGAGTGGATGATGCGTGGAATCTGATGGGTGTCGAATGCTGCAGCAAACAACCCCGCCGTAATGTCTTCGTCCTCGCGCGGTGCCACGCAGGACGCGATGATTTTGCGGGAGTACAGGTCCTGAATGGAGTACGCCTTGTATCGCTGCCCGACGTAGGTGCCGTTGAGGTCGGTGATATCCCACATCCACACCTGTCCGGGGGCGGTGGCCGCCACGACCGGCACCCGCCGTGGGGAACGTGTGCGTAGGCGTGGCGAGGCGGGGCGGGTGGACTGATCGACCCGGTTGGCGATGCGATACCAGGTGCGCGGCGATGCCAAGTACCGGCCCGAATCCCAGGTGCGGGCAAAGGTATCGAGCACCGACTGCCCCTGAGACCAGCCGGCCTGGATCAACTCGCTAATCGCCGCGACGTCGGCGGTGTTGAGCCGGCTGGGATAGGCCCGGTCTCGTTGGGCGATCGGATGTGACACCGCAGGTCGTGGCCGGTGACGGTAGTGAAACGATCCGCGCGATACCCCCCGCGATCGTCGACGCCGACCGCTGGGAATACCCCGAGGCTGTGAGTTCGGCGATCAGGCCGAACCTCATTTCTCGCAGGTGGGATCGTCCGGTGTCGTCCCGGGCTCTTGCGAGTCCAACTCGCGCAAGAGCCCGATAGCTTTTCCCAATGCGGCGTTACCGCCTTGCAGGGTCTCGATCTGCCGATGTAACCGTTTGAGCTCGTCGGCATGAGCACGCTGTTGAGCTTCTAATTGTTTCTCGGCTTCGATCGCTCGTCGGATCGCGTCCGGGCGGGTCACCGAGTCACGCGGCACCAGGCCGGGGGTGTCAGATGGTCTGTGTAAGTCCAGTGCTCATCAGTGAGAGGAAGATCTATGAGCATGGCGTTAGACGACAAGCAGCAGGGCCACGACGACGAGCAGTTGCCTGAACTGGCCGAGCCGCGCTCGACCGCGGAAGTCGCCGAGGCATTACAGGCCTCGGGCATGGTCGATGAGCTGCTCGCCCAGATCGATACCGGCCAGGTCCAGATCACCGGCGAAGGCGGGTTGATCCCAGGTCTGATCAAACTGGCCCTCGAACGCGGTCTGAGGGCCGAGCTGACCGATCACCTCGGCTATGCCAAGGGCGATCCGGCCGGGCGGGAGTTGCCCAACGCCCGTAACGGGTCGAGCCCGAAAACGGTGGCCTCGGAGGCCGGGCCGGTCGAGCTGAACATTCCTCGTGACCGTGACGGCACGTTCACCCCGCGGCTGGTCCCGAAGGGCTCGCGCCGCCTCGGCGGCCTCGACGACATCATCATCTCGCTCTACGCCGGCGGCATGACGTTGCGCGACATCCAACACCATTTGACCTCCACGATCGGCACCGATCTCTCGCACGAGACGATCTCGAAGATCTGCGACGAGGTCCTCGACGCGGTCGATGAATGGCAGAACCGGCCGCTGGAGCCGTTGTATCCCGTCATCTACCTTGACGCCCTGGTGGTGAAGGTCAAAGACGGCGCCCATGTCCGAAACAAGCACGCCCACATCGCTATTGGCGTCGACATGGCCGGCATCAAGCATGTGCTGGGAATCTGGATACAGGCCGAAGAAGGCGCCAAGTTCTGGGCCGGGGTGTGTGCGAATCTGGCCAACCGCGGTGTCAAGGACGTGCTGATCGTGTGCTGTGACGGGCTCACCGGATTCCCCGAAGCGATCGAGGCGACCTGGCCGCTGGCCACCGTGCAAACCTGCGTGGTGCATCTGATCCGCAACTCGATGCGGTTCGTGAACTACAAAGACCGCAAAGACGTCGCTCGGGCGATCAAACCGATCTACACCGCCCCCGACGCCGAGACCGCCCGCCGCGAGTGGGAAGCCTTCCGCGACTCGGAACTAGGCGCCAAATATCCGAGTGCAGCACTGGCCTTCGACCGAGCCTGGGATCGGTTCATCCCCTTCCTGGCATTCCCGCCCGAGCTGCGCAAAGTCATCTACACCACCAACTCGATCGAGTCGCTGAACTACCAGCTCCGCAAGGTCATCAAGAACCGCGGACATTTCCCCAACGACATCGCGGTCCGAAAACTCTTGTGGCTGGCCATCTGCGACATCGAAGACAAACGAGCCGCTCAACGCCTCAAAGAACGCGGGACCAGGCGGTCACAGCCCCGTAAGGCCCTCGGACGACTGGTCGAGGGACAGGTCGTCACCAACTGGAAGCAGGCCCTCGGACAACTCGCTCTGGCCTACCCCGACCGGATCGAACCCCACCTCAGCTAAACCCCACGGACCACAAGAAAACAAGAGTCACGTTCTTACACAGACATCTTGACAAGCTCACCAGGCCGCGTGCCAGGTCACCGGCCAGATAGGCCTGGCGCCATCGGTGCAGCTGGTACTTACTGATCGACCTGGCTTTCAGCCACGGTCCCTTCTGCCCCTGCCGAAGAGCCATGTACTCCTCCACAAGAGCTTCGATCTCCTCGACCGTGTAACCCGGTGACATGCTCACAGTGTGCTCCTCCCCATCAGGAGTGACTCACATCCAGAGTGGCAACCACCGCAAGCGGGACAAAACGCAACGTGATTCAGATACCCAGCCCGGCGAGGCGCGCCCGCAGCTCGTCGGGATCGGTGAACTCGATCGTTGTCATCCCGAGTTCCGCTGCGGGCGGCAGATTCTCGGCGAAGTCGTCGACATAGACGACCTCCGATCCGTCACAACCCAGGCGCCGCAACAGCTCCCGGTAGATCAGTGGGTCGGGTTTGCGCACTCCGACGTCCGCGGAGTTGAGGATGAAGTCGAAGTGGTCGAGCGGCAACGTCGACGCCAGGTGATCCCGGTTCTCGGCGACGTTGTTCGTCAGGACTGCGAGGGTGTAGCGACCGCTGAGCTCGGCGACGAGCTCCAGCATGGGTTGCCGCAAGGTACGGGTGTCGGCCATGGCGGCGCCGAGCCGTCGGATCTCGACCTCGACGCCGTGCTCGTCGCGTACCCGGACGCAGACGCCCTTGAGGAAGTCGCGAACAGACAACTCCCCCCGCTCGACCTTCGCGAATTCCCTATCGCCCCGGACGAATCGGTCGAGTGCGGTCTCGGGGAGGCCGAGTTCGGCACTGTACCGGCGCAACCCGGACAGGGGCGACTCGGTGAGGACCCCGGACCAGTCGAAGACGATGGCACGGATTGCGGCCGTTGCGGTGCCAGGTGTGGGCGTGCTCATCCCGGATTCGACACCAGCGCAGCCTGATCCGCCGACCCGACCTCGAGCACGGTGATGGTGCCGGCCGCACCGTCGACCTCGACCAGTGCCCCGTTCGGGATGCGTGACGCCGCGACCTGGGTGTCGACGACGCACGCGACACCGAATTCACGGGCGACCACGGCGGCATGCGACATCACTCCGCCGATGTCGGTGACGACGGCGGCGACGTGACCGAACAGTGCGGTGTAACCGATGTCGGTGACGTGGGCGATCATGATCTCGCCCGGCTCGACGTCGTCGATGGTGTGCGGCTCCACGATTCGCGCCCGGCCCACGACCTCGCCGCCGCAGATGCCGATACCGCCGAGTTTCTCTCCCGCCCCGAGCGGCTTCAAGACCTCGGCGGCCTGCCACTTCTCGGCGAAGATGGGCGGCATGTGCAGTTGTTCGAGCTTCTCGCGCTCGGCCTTTCGTCGTGCGATGGTCTCGCGAACTCCCTCGGGGGGATTGATGAGCACGCCCAGTGTGAGATGGAAGAGGTCGTCGGGGGCGTCGATGCGGCCCTGCGCGGCGAGGCGTCGGCCCTGTTCACGTACCAGTCGGCGCATGATCCAGGTGAGACGAACACAGCGGTCGCGGTTCTGTTCCCGCTGCCGGAGCAGCTTCGCCGCGATTCGCTGCGGCACCGAGAGTTTGCGCGGTGCGCCGGAGTGCTCGGGCTTGGCCTCGGCGCCCGCGGCGGCCCGGCCGACGGTGACCAGGAAGCTGTGGACGTCGTCGGAGAAGGACCTGGCGTCGAACTCCGATTCGGCCGGTCCACGGTGGCCGAAGCGATCGAGTGCCCTGGACACCTTCTTCCAGAAGTCCGGAGCCTGCTGGGCGACCCGGTCGGGCAGTCCCGGAGAGCGGTCCGCGAGGAGCGCGAGGATGTCGGGGTCGGCGGCCGCGGCGAGGGCGAGTTCCCGCACCCCCCGCAGGGTCGCGCCGCTCTCCAGGTCGTCGCCGAGATCGAGGTTCTCGTCGGAGTTCTTCGACGCGACGGTCAGGGCCGCTCCGCCGAGGAGGTTGACCACACCCTGCACCGTCCAGGCGTAGGCGAGCAGATCGCCCGCGAGCAGCAGCACCTGCTGCAGCTTGGCGTCGGACATGGTGTCGAGTTCGTCGAGGAAACCCTCGAGTCGTGTGGTTTGTGCGCGAACCTCGTCGACGTCGAGTTCCGATGTCCGGACGAGCGATACGACGCGGGCACCGACCGCTGCCGCGGACTTCGCCTTCGCCGCCGCGGATTGCGCAGGCGGAGTGAAAGTTCCCTCGATGGCTGCCTGCCCGCCGGGCAGTTCATCGGCGTGGGTGCCGGTGAACTGGGCCGCGAGCTCGTCGGGGTTGGTGCCCGGCATGGCCAGCGACACGTGGTAGGTCGCGGACGCGTTGATGTACATGCGGTGGGCGTGCACGGCCTGCAGACGGGCCGATGCCTCGGTCCGCAAAGCGCCTGGGAGACCGAGTAACTCGGCGACTGCCGAGGTGGTGCCGCGCAGTGCGCGACCCTGGACGTCGAGCGTGAGTGCGGTCGACGGGCCGGGCAGCGCCTCGGCCAGGTTGGTCTGCGAGTAGACCGGGAACCGGCGGTCGATCGGGGTGTCGAACTCGCCGCGCAGATCCTCGGGACCCGAATACGCCAGCGGCGCACCATCGGCGGGCGGTGCATCGGCGGCGACGATCTGGTGGAGGTACGGGATCCGGCCCCTCGCCGCGACGACGCGACCTCTGCTGGTGGTGCGGCCGACGACCGCGAGCCGGGTGTCGAGGACGGTGTCCGGACCGTTCCACACCGCGGTGAAGCCCCACTTCTCGTGGAGTTCGGTCAGGTCGCCCATGGGCATTCGTAGAGCCGCGGCCACCTCGCCCGCGGTGATGTGCAGCATGCCCCCGGCGACCTTGGCGGCGTTGATCATCGCGCCGCGCGGAAGAGCGAGCAGCTTGCGATCGAGCATCTCGGCGATGCGGCGCTGACTGACGGGTTCGTCGGCCGCGAGGTTGACGACACCCTCCTGGTCGGACGTGATCGCCAGGGCGAGGAACGCGGCGACATCGTCGTGATGGATGACCTGCCAGGGGTACTCGGGTCCGCTCGCGCCGATGTGATTGGCGCCGGCGAGGTTCTCCTGCAGGCGGTTGTCGGTTCCGCGCCCGAGGATGATGGCCGCGCGAACCAGAACAGAGGACATCGAGGACTGCTCGAACAACCGCTCGCACTCGGCCTTGTGGACGGCGTAGGGCTGATCGGGATGCGGGGTCGCGCCGCTCGCCTCGGTGCGCGGCGGCTCGTCCTCGGAGCTGCGCGGGCCGTAGACGGTGACCGACGACAGGAAGATCGCACGGCGTGCGCCGGCCTTCTCGGCGGCGGCGATCAGCTTGCGGGTGCCGCCCACGTTGGTCCGTTCCATGGCGTCGAGTCCCTCACGGGCGTCGAGCATGAAGGCGCAGTGGATGACCGCGTCGATGCCTTCGCAGGCCTCGGTCAGCACGGCGTCGTCGGAGATGTCACCACGGACGTGGGTTACCTGCGAAGGTAGTTCGAGGGGTGCGCTGCGACTGAGCCCGACCACGTCGTGGCCGGCTCCGACCAGCCGGGCAGCCGTGGTCCGGCCCACCAGACCGCTGACCCCGGTAATCAATACGCGCACAAGCGCCCCTCTCATTCCTTCGGCCGAACCTCACAAGGTTTACCAAGTGTACTTCGTGGGCTGAGACTGTGGTCACGTTTTCGGCGACAGAAGATGCGTCGCCGCCCGATCGCGCAGGACATCGGCGCCACCGGCGAGCACCGCAGTGGATCGGGCCCGGCGCAGGAGCAGATGAGCAGGGTGTTCCCAGGTGAAACCGATCCCGCCCAGCACCTGGATGCAGCTCTCGGAGGCGGTGATGGCGGCGTCGAGCGCGGAGGCCACGGCCAGGTCGACGCCACAGTCGAGGTCGGCGACGTTCGGCGACGTCTCGTCGATGGTCGCCGCGACGCCGAGGATCTGGTTGCGGGCGCCCTCGAGCGCGACGGCCGCATCGGCGATCCGATGGGACACGGCCTGGAATGAACCGATGGCGCGACCGAACTGTTCGCGCTGACCCGCCCAGTCGACCGCCAGGGCGACCGCCCGCGCGGTCACACCGACCGCATCGGCGCCGAGCGCGAGCAGCGCGATGGGCCGGACGCTCGCCGCGATCGCGTCGAATGCCTCGCCCTCGGCGAGGACGGTGCCTTCGGCGCCGTCGAAGGTCACGGTCCCGATCGTCGAACTGCGGTCGAACGCCTGCTGCGCCGACACCGCCACGGTCTCCGGCTGCCGGTCGACGAGAAGCAACACCGGACGACCGTCGCGCTGCGCCGGAACGAGGAACGACGCTGCGAGCGGCGCGCCTGGGACCAGGCGCTGTTCGCCGCGCAACGACGTTCCGTCCCAGACCGGTGCCGCGTCGCGCCCGCGACCCCAGGCGTGGTCTGTCGGCAGCGACGTGGGCACGACGACACTCCCGGACACCATGGCGCCCAACGTTTCCGTGGCCCCGGCCGCGTGCAGGATCGATGCCGCGACGACTGTGGGCAGCAGGGGAACCGGCGCGATCACCTTCGCGCATTCCTCGATCGCGGCACACAGCAACCGCACGTCGGCGCCTGCTCCCCCGGCGTCGGCGGGGACGTGCAACGCCGGTAGGCCGAAGCCGACGAGATCCGACCAGAGCCGTTCGTCGGTGGCGTCGACGGCGCGAGACCGGTCCAGCAGGTCGGCGGGGTCGAGGGCCGACTTCAGAGCTCCCGCGAGCGCGGCGCGCAGTTCGCGTTCGTCGTCATCGGCCACCGCCATCGGTTCGCCGGCCGCCACGACCGACGATTCGTCGACGCGTTCGCCGCGTGAGGACGGCAGGCCCAGAACCTTCTCGGCGATCGTGTTGCGCTGGGTCTCTGCGGTACCCGCGCCGATCGTCGTCGCACGACTCATCAGGTATCCGTACGTCCACCGGCCGCCGTCGCAGGCGCCGTCAGCACGTGAATCCAGCACTGCCGCTTCGCCTGTCGCGCGCAGCGCCAGAGCGTGCAGACGCTGCTCGAACTCCGACTTCACGAGTCGGTTCACCGACGCGACGGCACCCGGATCCTGCCCACGAAGAACTGCCGCGAGCGCACGGGCGCTGTTCTGTGCGACCGACTGCACGCCGATTTCGAGGCCGGCGACCTGCTGCCGGATCAACGGGTCGTCGGCGAGACCCTGCTCGATGACCAGGCTGACAACGCGGTCGACGGTGTGGCGGTAGCGGAACTCATCGGCGAGGAACGCGGTCGCGCGTTCGTGGCCGAGGGAGGTGCGCATGATCGACCATCCCTCCCCCTCCGCGCCGATGCGATTGGCGACCGGGACGCGCACCTCGTCGAAGAAGACCTCGGCGAAATGGGCTGCGCCACTGATGTCCCGGAGCGGCCGGACGGTGATGCCGGGACTCGTCATCGGTATCAGCAGATAACTGATACCCGAGGTGGAGCGCTTCGTCCCGGGCTCGAGCGGCGTGGTCCGCACCAGCGCGAAGATCCAGTCCGCGCGGTCGGCCTGACTCGTCCAGATCTTCTGACCGCTCACCACATAGTCCTCGCCGTCACGGACGGCCCGGGTGGTGAGCGAAGCCAGGTCGCTGCCGGCCGCGGGTTCCGAGAATCCCTGGCACCACAGCTCATCCGCCCGCAACAACGGCTTGAGGAACCGTTCCTTCTGGGCGTCGGTCCCGTGCGCGATCAGGGTCGGCGCCACGATCATCGACAGCGGACAGGGATGTGACGGCACCTTGGCGGCCGAGGTGATCCGGTAGTAGTCGAGCAGGTCGTCGAGAGCGAGGTCGAGGCCCCCGACCTCGCGCGGCCACGCCGGAGCGGCGAGTCCGTGGTCGTCGAGCTCTGCCTGCCAGTCCCGGGCACGCTGGTAGCGGTTTCTCGACTTGTCCGGCGTTCGTGACCGGTAGTCCGCGATGAGGTCGGTCAGTCGCGTCCGCCAGTCCTCCGTCGACCCCGGGTTGCTCGACGCCGGGTTGTTTGATTCCGTGGTGTTCACGCGTCCTCCTCGAGTCGGAGTGCGCGTTCGGGGCAGGCGTTGACGCCGGCGCGCGCGGCGGCGAGCCGGTCCGCCGGAACCTCCTGATCGTCGACCAGGCTGAAGCCCTCGTCGTCGATCGGGAAGAGGTCGGGGTCGGTGGCGAAACACTGTGCGTGACCGACACAGAGGTTTCGGTCGAGTCGCAATCTCATGTCGGGGCTCCCTCGGGCGCGGGTCGGGCTGATGTGGCGCGGGCAGATTCGCGACCAGTTCCCAGAAGGGTAACTAAGTTAGCGATCCCGGTGGTAGCTTTGGGCCAGCGAAACCCGTGCCGACGAGACTGCGAGGCAACCACCGATGTCCGAGATCGCGCCCAGCGGCAATGCATATGACACCACCTTCGACCACCGCACCGACGAGCCCGCGCGGGCCGACCAGTTCGGACGCTGGGACGAACTCCGCAATGCGTGTCCCGTGCAGGTTAACCGTACCGCGGCGCCTCGTCCGATCTGGTACGTCCTCGGCTACGACGAGGTCCTCACAGCATTCCAGGACTGGGAGACGTTTTCGAGCGATTCGGTCGAGGCCTTCGAACCCGACGAGGCGTACGAGAAGAAGAAGCGCTGGATCCCCGTCGAGATCGATCCGCCGATGCACACCGAGTACCGCTCGCTGATCTCGCCGCACTTCGGACCGAAGGCGATCGCCGAACGCGCCGACGACATCCGGCAGCTCGCCTGCGACCTCATCGACGCCCTCGCGCCGAAGGGACAGATCGAGTTCGTCGCCGAATTCGCCAAGGATCTACCCACCAGAGTCTTCCTCGACATCATGGGCATGCCCGTCGACGACGCGCCGATGCTGCTCGCGTGGATCGACTCGCTGATGCACTCCAAACCCGAGGACGATCCGGATTTCGCCATCCGTCTGGGTGTGCGCAAGAAGGTGATGGGCTATCTCGCCGGCATGCTCGCCGAACGGCGGGCTGACCCGCGCGACGATCTCATGAGCGTCATCGTGACCGAGCCGCTCAAGAGCGGCCGCCCGATGGACGACGAAGAGGCGCTGTCGATGACCTTCCAGCTCTGGATGGCCGGGCTCGACACCGTCGCCAACGCACTCGGCTACACGTTCCGATACCTGGCCGCGCATCCGGAGCAGCGGGCCCTCATCGTCGACGGAACCGTCACCCCCCGTGAGGTGACCGAGGAGATGCTGCGAGCGCGCTCGGTGGTGAACACCAGCCGAGTCGTCAAGAGCGACACCGAACTCGGCGGTTGCCTGGTCAAGGCCGGTGACCGGCTCATCCTCTCCACCGCGGCCGCCAACCGAGACCGCGAGGAGTTCGAGGACCCCGAGCAGATCGTGTTCGGCCGAAGTCCGAACCGACACATCGCCTTCGGTGCCGGCCGGCACCGCTGCCTCGGTTCGCATCTGGCACGCCTCGAACTGGAAATCGTGATCGAGGAGTGGCACAAGCGGATTCCCGACTACCGGGTACCCGGCGGCGCCACCGTCGAAGATCATGTCGGTTCGGTGTCCGGACTCATCACCCTGCCGTTGGAGTGGGACGTCACCGACTGACGCCACCGCCGCGGCGGCATGAAAAGCGCGGCCCCCCATCGCAGCCTGAGGTGCGAGGAGCGCAAGCGACGAGCCTCGAAGGCCTGGTGAGTTGACGTCGCCAGCCCTCCATCGCAACTCACCCCGCGTGGAAGCTGATGCTCTTTGTCTCGAGGAACGCTTCCAGGCCTTCTTCGCCGTATTCGCGCCCGAGACCGCTGCGCTTGAACCCGCCGAAGGGTGCGGCCGGATGCATGGCTCCGGCACCGCCGTTGATGGCCAGGTAGCCGGAACGGATCTGCCGGCACATCGCGAAAGCGGTTGCGGTGTCGGCACTGTAGATGTGGCCGCCCAGTCCGTATGGGCTGTCGTTGGCGATCCGGACCGCCTCCGCGTCGTCGTCGAAGGGCAGGACGACGGCGACCGGACCGAAGATCTCCTCGCGCACGGTGGTCGCCGAATTGTCGAGGCCGGTGATGATGGTCGGGTCGTAGAAGAAGCCGCGGTCGAGGCCGGCGGTGCGTGCTCCCCCGGTCTCGATGACGCCACCGGCCCGGCGAGCGAGTTCGACGTAGTGCTCGACTCGCGCCACCTGGTGTTCTCTGATCAGCGGGCCCATACCCACCCCGTTGTCACGTGGCGGCCCGGTGCGCACGCGAGATACGGCTGCGGTGAGCATGGCGACGTACTCGCGGTAGACGTCACGGTGCACGAGATGCCGTGTCGTCAGAGCACAGCCTTGTCCCGCCTGCGTGATCAGCTGTCTCATCCCGTAGCCGACGGCGTCGGCGAGGTCGGCGTCGGAGCGCACGATGAGCGCCGACTTGCCGCCCAGTTCCAGATGAACCCGGGTGATGTTCGGGGCGGCCTGGGCGCTCACCTGTGCGCCGACACGCTCCGATCCGGTGAACGTGAGGACGTCAACCCGCGGATCGGTGGTCAGCGACCGGCTCACCTCGACGTCGCCGGACACGATGTTGAGGACACCTGGGGGGAGGTCGGCGTCGTGCGCGGCGTCGACCAGCACGAACGCTTCCAGCGGGGTCATCGGTGACGGTTTGAGGACCACCGTGTTCCCGGTCGCCAGTGCACCGCCGAGCTTGGCCATGTTGAGGAAGAACGGGAAGTTGTAGGCACTGATCGCGCCGACGACTCCGCACGGTTCCTTCATCACGACGCCGGTGCCGAGCGTGTGGCCGGGCAGCGGCGGCAGTGGGCGGGTCCAGTCCCGGTCGGATTGTTCGACGGCCCAGGCGAAATGATCGAGAGCCACGCCGACGTGGAGTCGTTCGGCGATCGCCGGGATCGCGCCGGTCTCGGCGATCACCAGGTCGGCGATCTCGGCGCGTCGTTTGTCGAGCGCCTCGGCGAACCCGGTCAGGACTCGACGACGGTCCGAACCCGACATCCGGCCCCATGGCCCTTCGTCGAAAGCGGTCCGCGCTGCGGTGACCGCGGCCTCGACTTCACGGACCGTGCCGTCGTGCCCCTGCGCGAGGATTTCTTCGGTGGCGGGATCGAGAACCTCGTTGACCGGGCCGTCGGTGTCGGTCCACCGGCCGTCGACATAGGGGCTGAATCCCGCCTCAGGCTGCCATGACGTGCCGTTTCGGGTCATCTTCGCGCTCCTCGCTCACACTGTGACCGTCTTGGTGACACCGGCCACACTTGTATGACATAGTTATACAGGTACGGAGGAGGTGAGGACGATAGCTACCGCGACGCTAGACCGCCACGGCAGCGGGTTGGCACACGTGATCCGGCTCGACGGATCGGTGCCGCTCGATCGAATGCTCGTGGGTAACAAAGGGTACGGCCTCGACGCCATGCGGCGGCACGGTTTGCCGGTACCGCCGGCCTTTGCCATCACCACCGCCGCGTGCCGAGCCTGGCAACGGGACCGGCACACGGTGATGGAGGGTGTCTGGCCCCACATCCGCGAGGCTCTCACGTGGCTCGAGTCCGAGACCGGGCGTACCTTCGCCCACGGGCCGCACCCGCTCCTGGTGAGTGTTCGCAGCGGCGCCGCCCAATCGATGCCCGGCATGATGGACACCATCCTCGACCTCGGACTCGACGACGACGTGCGCGACTCACTCGCGGCGGAATGCGGCGAGTCGTTCGCCACCGACACCCGGCAACGCTTCGTCGAGATGTACACCAAGATCGTGCTCGACGGCGCGGGCGAGGTTCCGGCGGATCCGTGGGAGCAGCTGCGCGGCGCGATCGAGGCGGTCTTCGAATCGTGGAACACCGACCGCGCCAGGGCCTACCGGGCACACCACGACCTCGACGACGATGCAGGAACCGCGGTCGTGGTGCAGGCCATGGTCTTCGGCAATCTCAACGATCGCTCCGGCAGCGGCGTGCTCTTCAGCCGCAATCCGATGACCGGTGCGCTCGAACCGTTCGGTGAATGGCTCGCCTGCAGTCAGGGCGAGGACGTCGTCGCCGGAACCCACAGCTGCGACCCGATCGACGCCCTCGGCGAGGTCCTGCCCGACGTTCACCGCCAACTCCTCGACAGCGCACGCACCCTCGAGGGCCTCGGTACCGACGTGCAGGACATCGAGTTCACCGTCGAGGACGGACAGCTCTGGATTCTGCAGACGCGCAACGCAAAACGATCAGCGGCCGCTGCCGTCCGATTCGCTCTCGCCCTCCGCGACGAGGGCGCGATCGACGACCGCGAGGTCGTCCGTCGCGTCGAACCGTCGCACATCGCGACCCTTCTCAAGCCCGCGCTGCAGCCCGAGACACGTTTTGCGGCCCCACTTCTCGCGACGGGTCTGCCCGCCTGCCCGGGGGTGGCCAGCGGTGTGGTGATCACCGACCCGGACGAGGTCATCGAAGCCGCTGACGACCAGGACGTGGTGCTGGCACGAGCCACCACCAGTCCGGACGACATCCACGGGATGCTCGCCGCCGCCGCGATCGTCACCGAACTCGGTGGCGCGACATCGCATGCCGCGGTGGTGAGCCGCGAGATCGGACGACCCGCCGTCGTCGGCTGTGGCGCGGGAACGATCACCTCGTTCGCCGGTCAGGTCGTCACCGTGGACGGCAACAACGGCGAGATACGCGCGGGTGCGCTCGAGCTGACGGCCTGGAAGATCTCCGACAGCCCGGAACTCATCGAACTCGAGGCGATCATCGACGCCGTCGACCCGTCGGCGGCCACGGCATCGCTGCTCGACAAACTCACCGCTGCGCGCGCAGCCCTGGACTCCACGACCTGGGGGGATGACGAATGACCGCTGTGACCGAGTCTGCCGACACCGTCACCCCGGATGCGGCCGTCACGTGGGGCCCGGGCCGGACCGACACCGTCATCAACATCGTCGAACGCGCCGTCCGCGACGCCGGCGACGCCGTCTTCCTCGACTTCTCCGGTGACGTGCTGACCTATCGCGAGGTGTGGGACCGCGCTCTCCGTCGGGCGGTCGGCCTGCGGTCGCTGGGCGTCGGTCCCGGAGACACGGTGCTGTGCGTCCTCGACAACAACGCCGACGCCGTCGTGTCCTGGTTTGCCGCGAACGCTCTCGGCGCGGTCTGGGTGCCGGTGAACACCGCGTTGAAGGCCGACTTCCTCCGGCACCAGGCCGCCGATTCGGGCGCGAAGGTCGCCATCGTCGAAGCGGACTACGCGCAGCGTTTCCTCGAGATCGAGGACGGCTTGCCGGAACTCACTCACCTCGCCTACCGCGGGGACGCGAGCGCGTCCCTGAACCTGGTCACCGCGTTGCCCCTGGCGGAGGTCGACGCCGTCGGCGTCGGTGAGAAGTTCACTCCGGTACCGGTCGGCTACCGCGACCTGTCGATGCTGATCTACACGTCGGGCACCACAGGCCCGTCGAAGGGCTGCATGATCAGCCACAACTATGCCGCGAACCTGGCCGCGACCAGTGCGGCGAAACGCGATCGCAGCCATACCCTCTGGACGCCGCTCCCCCTCTTCCACCTCAATGCGGCGGCGACGTCGGTGCTCGCGACGGCGGTCAACCAGTCGACGCTGGCGATTGCCCCGCGGTTCTCGCTGTCGAACTTCTGGCCGGAGGTGGAACGTACCGGGGCACGGCGGGTCTCGATCCTGGGCGTGATGATCTCGCTCATCGCCTCGATGCCCGACACCCCGGAGATGCTGCGCTGCCACGGGCAGATCGTGCAGGTCGGCGGTGCGCCGTGGACCCCGGAACTGATCGAGACCTGGCGGACCCGCTTCGGCGTGAAGTCGGCCGGCAGCGCGGTGTTCGGGCTCACCGAGGCCACCTACATCACCAGCACACCCCCCGACATGTCCCCGCCGCTCGGATGCGCCGGCCGTCGCAACAACGACTTCGACGTCCGGATCGTCGACGACGAGGACAACGAGGTCCCCGACGGTCAGCCCGGCGAGATCATCCTCCGACCCCGACGCCCGCACATCATGTTCGAGGGCTACTGGCGACGCCCGGAGGCCACACTCGCCGTGACCCGTAGTCTCTGGTTCCACACCGGCGACATCGGCCGATTCGACGACGACGGCTGGCTTTGGTTCGTCGACCGCAAGAAGGACTATCTGCGGCGCCGCGGCGAGAACATCTCCAGCTTCGAACTCGAACGCACCTTCCGGAGCCATCCAGACGTGTCCGAAGTCGCCGTGCATGCCGTGCCGTCGGAGTTCACCGAAGACGACATCAAGGTGACCGCGATCCTCGTCGAGGATTCGACGCTGACCGAAGAACAATTGTGCGCCTGGTCGCTGGACAAACTGCCCTACTTCGCAGTGCCGCGTTACATTGAGTTCCGGCCGGAACTGCCGAAGAACGCGACCGGCAAGGTCCTGAAATATCAACTGCGCGACGAGGGTGTCACACCGTCGACATGGGTCATCGACTCGTCGGATCTCACGATCGCCAAACGCTGAACCCGACTCGAGGAGAATGCAGACGATGACCGAACTCGATGTGCTGCAAGCGGTTCGACTCAAGGGTCGGGCGACGGCAGAGCAGCTGAGCGCGACGACCGGACTCGATGCCACCGAACTGCAGCAGATGCTGGATCAACTCGTCGCCGCAGAGCACGTGATCGCCAAGGGACCGCTCGTCCGCGTCAGCGAATCCGGTCGTGAGCGCCTCGCGGAGTTGCTCGCCGCCGAGCGCGCAGACATCGACGCCGACGCCTTCGCGGCGGCGTACTCGTCGTTCCGGGATGTCAACGGCGACTTCAAGGCGCTCATCACCGACTGGCAACTCCGTGACGGACAACCGAACCCGCATGACGACGCCGACTATGACGCCGGCGTCCTGGCCAGGCTCCCCGAGATCCATGACCGCGTCTCGGTGGTCGTCGACGAGGCCGGACGTCACCTGCCCCGACTGTCGCGGTACGGCACCAAACTCGACGAGGCGCTGGCGAAGCTGACCGCCGGTGACACCTCGTGGCTGGCCAGGCCGATCGCCGACTCGTACCACACCGTGTGGTTCGAACTGCACGAAGAACTCATCCTGGCCGCGGGACTCACCCGCGACGCCGAAGCCAAGGCGGGACACGCACAGTGACCCCGCTGCACGATCACCGGATTCACCTGATCTGAGGAGTGGCATCCACCATGCCGTTGCAAGACCACATGCAGTTGATCTCGACCGACGACCATCTCATCGAGCATCCGATGCTGTGGCAGGACCGCTTGCCGTCGAAGTACCTCGACGCCGGTCCGCGCATCATCGAGAAGGTCATGAACGAGGGCAACCCGCCCGCGCAGGTGTGGCAGTGGGAAGGTCGCGTCTACCCGTACATCGGTCTCAACGCGGTCGCCGGCAAGAAACCCGAGGAGTACGGCGCCGAACCTGTGCGGTACGACGACATGCTGCCGGGCTGCTACGACCCGAAGGCACGGATCACCGACATGGACATCGACGGTGTCCATGCGGCGCTGTGCTTCCCGTCGTTCCCCAAGTTCGCCGGCACCGTCTTCCTCCAAGGCGAGGACAAGGATCTCGCCCTGCTGTGTGTGCAGGCGTGGAACGACTACGTGCTCGACGAGTGGTGCCCCACCGCGCCCGACCGCTACATCCCGATGACGATCATGCCGCTGTGGGATGTGGACCTGTGCATCAAGGAGATCGAGCGGACCGTCGACCGGGGCGCCCGGGCGATCTCGTTCGTGGAAAACCCGGTGCCGCTGGGACTTCCGTCGTACCACACCGACCACTGGGATCGGTTCTTCGACGCATGTGAAGACCACGATCAGGTGCTGTCGATCCACTTCGGTACGTCGGGCAAGCCGCCGATCACCGCACCCGAGGCGCCGATGGCGGTGATGATCGCCCTGTTCGGCTGCAATTCGATGTACGCGACCGCTGACCTGCTGTTCTCACCGGTGTTCCACCGCCACGACAAGCTGAAGTTCGCGCTGTCCGAGGGCGGCATCGGCTGGGTGCCGTACATGCTGGAACGCATCGACGCCACATGGGAGAAGCACCGCTACTACCAGAACATCAACCAGACGGTCCGGCCGTCGGATGTGTTCCGCAAGCACATGTTCGGGTGCTTCATCGAGGACCAGCACGGCATCGACAACCGCTACGCCGTCGGCATCGACAACATCACCTGGGAGTGCGACTACCCGCACAGCGACTCCAACTGGCCCAACAGCCGTAAGGTCGTCGCCGAGCAGATGGTGAACGTCCCCGACGAGGACGTCCACAAGATGGTGGAACTCAACGCCCGCAAGCTGTTCCGATTCGAACGCACGTCATGACCGAGCGTCGCGAACACGAACTGGTCGAACAGATCCCGGCCGCCGACTGGGTCGACCAGGATCTGCTGACCCGCCAGATGTCGGCAGAGCTGTTGAGCGACGAGATCGTCTCGGAGGAGACACGTCTCGCCGCTATGGCGGACAGTGACCTCTCGGACTCGGACCGGAATGCTGCCGAACAGCTGCTCCGCCGCCGGATCGACGCCATGAAAGCCGCTCGCGCGAGTTATCTGGAGCGGTAGGCTCCACGATTCTCACACCTCAGGGAGCGATGGCATCACTGCTGGTTGAGCCGGTACCGAGCGTAGCGAGGAACCGCGTCGAAGCCAGCCCCCACCGCTCAATCTGCGACGGCATCACTGCTGGTTGAGCCGGTACCGAGCGTAGCGAGGAACCGCGTCGAAGCCAGCCCCCACCGCTCAATCCGCGACGGCCTTGTACGCCCCGTGGAAGGTCATGGGCACGTGATGCCGGAGGGTGGCCGCCGCGACCGGGCCCGCGCTCGGACGTTCGGCGTTCAGCACGACCAACCGGGAACGCTTGTCCGACGGCCGGTGTTCGAGGCTGAGCAACCAGCCGCGACCCTCGCCCGGGTTCTCGGGGTCCTCGGCGAACAGCGGCTCGCAGACGGTGTTGCCCGGTGTGGTGTACCGATCCTGGGTGCCGGTCGTCGTGTCGACGGTGGTGATCGAATCGGGGTCGCCACCGCGTACGGAGGCCTCAGCCAAATACGTATAGCGGTGTGCGGTGGTCACGAGCCGCGGATCAACCTGCGGGAACTCACAACCGAGTTCGTTGAGCTGTTCGCGCGTCACCGCCTCGGTGTTGCGATTGATGCGCAGGCGGGTGAGAGTACCGCCGAACGCGGGTCCGGCCTTGGCGCGGAAGTTACAGAGGTAGTTGTTCCACTGCGTCCATCCGCCGGTCGCGTCGTGGGCGACGATGTCGACGACGGTCTCGGGTCCGGCTTCGTAGGCGTTCGCCACATGGAAGTGGAACAACGAATCCGTCTCGATGCGTGTGGCTTTCCCGCCGTCACGCGGTACGAGGACGATGGTCGTGCCCAACTCCGGTTTGTATGACAGCGCCTCGCCGAACGGCCGCAACCCGAGCGCGACCGGGATGGGCCGGCTGACGACGAGCGGCCCGAGGACGAACACGAGATGACGCTCGGTCAGTGCGAAGTCGTGGACGAAGCCGAGCTTCGGGATGGGCACCGTGCCGACGCTGTGCAGGCGACGCGACTTGTCGAGGCGGTAGCAGCGGAGCATCGGGCGCGGGAAGAAGTCGAGCCCGAAATTGAACACCCCGCGGGTGCGCGGATCGATCTTCGGATGCGCGGAGAACGCGCCCAGGCGTTTCAGCCCGCCGTCAAAGGATTCGCTGCCGTACGTCTCGAGTGTCTCGGCGTCGAGGCGGTGCGGTCGGCCGCCCTCCCAGAGGGAGTAGAGAACGTCGTCGTGGACGAGAACGCTGGTGTTGGACATGTTCTCGGGGAACTTGAGGACATTCGCCAGCGGACCGCCGACCCGCTGGGTGTTGAACCCCTTCGGCGGGAGTCGGGTCTCGTTGGCGCGCTTGAAACTGCGCGTGCGGACGTACCGATTCCGGTAGTGAACCCCGTCTGGCGAGATGTCGAGACGGGACACCATCCCGTCTCCATCGAAGATGTGGGTCATCGGGTGCCCACCGATCTCGAAGCGTCCCGGACCGATCCGGTACAGGACGCCACGCAGGGACTGCGGGATCTCGCCGTCGATGTCGTCGACCACGTAGTCGAACTCTTCGTGCTGAGAATCCCACGGGGATTCTCCGTCGGTCTCGCGTGTACTCGTCCGGGTCAGGTCTGATACAGGCATGACCGAAGAGTCTCATACGTGAGACAAATTCGGCAAGGGTGTCGCAGGAGGGTGTTCTAGGATGGCGGAATGTCCAGCGGCGAAGACCTGACGAGTGCGGCACGCGCCGTTGCGCGTCGAGTCGGTGTCGGCGCGCTCACTCTGGCGGCCGTGGCCAAGGAGGCCGGCATCAGCCGGGCCACCATCTACCGCCGGTACGCCTCGCGCGACCAGCTGCTCTCGGCCATCGTGTCCTCGGAGCTCGATGCGCTCGAACGGGTCATGTTGAGCCGCCTGCGATTCGCCGACGACCCGCGGGACACGATCTACATGCTCGTCCGCGAGGTGCTCGACTACAACGCCAACAACGAGCTGGTCCAGGCCGCTCTGCGGTACGACGCGGCATCGTTGACGCCCTGGCTGATCCGGCATGAGGGACATCCGACACTGATCGACATCGTGACCGACCGTGCGCTGGCGTTCATCACCGAATCACCCGTGGCCAGTTACCTGTCCCCCAGTCCCGAGGCCGCCGTCGAGTTCATGGTCAGCGCCGTGTGCGCCGAGTTGCTGTCCCCCGCCCGGTTTCTCACCCACGCCGACATCGCCAACCGCATCACCGACGCCATCTACCGGCCGCAGCCCGAGACCGCCTGAGCCGAGGCCCTCGGGCGCGACGGCCGACGACTCGCCGACGCGCTTCCGTGGACGTCTACGCGCGTGCGGTGCCGAGGTAGGCCTCCTCGATCCGCTCGATGTCCGTCGACAACGCGGCTGCCGAATCCTCGAGACCCACTTCCCCATGGACCAACACCACGGCACGGTCGGCGATACCGAGAGCCAGCCGGACATGCTGCTCGACGAGGATCACCGCCGTCTGCTCGGTGTCGGCGACGTCACGCAGGACCGGCAGGATCGACTCGACGACGATGGGTGCCAGACCCATGCTCAGCTCGTCGATGAGCAGGACCTTCGGGTTCTGCAGGAGCGCACGCGCGATGGCCAGCATCTGCTGTTCGCCACCCGAGAGATCCCCGGCCGCCACCGACAGACGTTTGGTCAGTGACGGGAAGTGCGCGAGCACCTTGTCGAGCGCTTCGGCACGTGTCCTGCCCTTCAGGTGGGTTGCCAGGTGAAGGTGCTGACGGGTCGTCAGACGGCGGAACAGCGCACGATCGTCGGGCACCAGCACAAGACCGGCGCGGACCGCCGCACGGGCATCGCCGGAGCGCACCGCCTGCCCGGCGACGGTGACGTCCCCGCCGAGTCGGGGCAGCAACCCCGCGAGAGTCGTCAGCAGCGTCGTCTTCCCGGCTCCATTCGGCCCGAGTAGGGCGACGATCTCTCCCGCGTTCACGGACAGGTCGAGCCCGTGGACGCAGGGGTTCCCGCGGCTGTATCCCGCGTCGAGGTTGCGACATTCCAGCACGGTCACGACATCTCCCCCACTACCTCGGACTTCGGCTGTGCGCCTTCGGGTTCCCCGGTTGTCCCGGCGTCCTCTGGGCCGGCCATCGCCGACGACGGTGTGCCCAGGTAGGCCCCGACGACTGCGGGCGAGCTCCGGATCTCATCGGGTGTGCCGTCGGCGATGACGGTACCGAGGTCGAGCACGATCACCCGATCGCACAGGTTCAGCACCAGATCCATGTCGTGATCGACCAGGATCATCGAGACACCGTGAGCGCGAGCAGCTCTCAGTCTTTCTCCCAGCCAGCGGCTCTCGGTGCTGTCGAGTCCGGCGGCGGGCTCGTCGAGAAGGGCCACCCGTGGCTGACCGGCGAGCACGCGCGCGACCGCCACCAGTTGCCGCTGCCCCTGAGACAGATCTGCGGCCGGAATGTCCCGGAGCTGCTCGATCTCGAGCATCTGCAGCACATCTCGCACGTTCTCGGACGTGTCACCAGGTGCGCGTCGTGCCGCGATCGCCAGATTCTCGGCGACGGACAGTTCACCGTAGAGCTCGATGTCCTGGAAGGTACGCCCCAGTCCGGCGCGACTCCGGCGATGCGGCGCCAGACCGTCGAGCGAGACACCGTCGAGGGTGACCGACCCGTCTGCCGTCGCGAAACCGCTGATGGCGTCGATGAGTGTGGTCTTGCCGGCGCCGTTCGGGCCGATCAAGCCGACGATCTCCCCGGCCCGGACGTCGAAGCCGGCGTCGTGGACCGCGGTGACCGCACCGTAGCGGACGGTGACGTCACGGACCGAGAGGACCACCGTTCCGGTCGGCGGCGCCGTGACGTCGGTGGTCGGCGTCGCAGGCACGGCGACCGGTTGTTCCGTCGACGATTTCGACGCGACGCCTCGCTTCGCTCGGTGTCGGCTCAACCGGCGTGGGGTGCCGCGATGACCCGGGTACGGCACCTTGTGGAGGTACCCGGCGAGCCCGTCGGGACTGGTGACGACGGTGAGCACCAGCAGGATTCCGCTGATGAGCATGTAGTAGTCGCCGAAGGAGCCGTACTTGTCGGCGACGAAGTACATGACGCCGCCGGGTGCGATGACTCCCGCCAGCAGCGCGCCGGATATCGACGTCACGCCGGCGACGTAGGTGACCGCGAAGAGGCCGATGCCGGCGAAGACCGCATACGTGCCGGCCGTCGCGAGGGTTTGCTGGTAGGCCAGAAGCGCGCCGCCGAGGCCGGCCAGGAACGACGCGAACGCGAAGGCGACCAGTTTGGTGACCCCGACGTTGATACCGGCGGCGGCCGCCGACCGTTCGTTGGCCCGGACCGCGAGCATCGACGCTCCCAGACCACTACGACGCAGCGCCGCGACGCCGTAGGCGACGACCGTCAGGACGACGAGGCACAGGATGCCGAACGCGAGACGCGGATAGCCCTCGCCCGCACCGATGCCGAGGTCGATGCCGAAGATCGACGGTGAATCCACCGGTGCGCCTTGCAGACCGCCGTTGAGGGACGGGTTTCGGAACCAGAACGCCTCGCAGAAGACCGCGAGGGCGAGGGTTGCGACCATGAGGGGCAAACCACGCACACGCAGGGCCGGCAGTCCCACGACGACGCCGATGACCGTCGCGGCGCAGGCGGCGAGAAGCGGTGCGATCGGGAAGGGCAGATTCAGGTCGTCGGTCAGCCTGCTCAGTGCGTACGCCCCGACTCCTGCCAGGGTCAGCTGTGCCAGTGACACCTGTCCGGCGTATCCGGTGACCACCACCTGGGATAGCGCGATGATCGCGTAGATCATGGTGGCGATCACGGCCAGCCGCAGACTGCCGGAGGTGGTGAGGAGAGCAATGACGGCGACGACGATGGCGATGATCCCCGGGACCAGCAGATGCTCGGGGCGGGGTGAGCGGCCGAGGTCCTGGCGGATGACTGCTCCGCGTCCGGGCAGGGGCTGTCCGCGGACGAGGAGGAATCCGATGATGAGGATCAGCGGAACCGCCTCGGCCACACCGGCGTCGGGCATCCAGTCCCAGGTCGTCTGCAGCTTGGTGGCCTCCGACTGGAGCATGCCGATGACGAGTCCGGCGGCGACGGTCACCGAGATGGCGGTGAAGTTGCCGACGAGTGCGGCGGCCAGCGCCGGCACGATGAACATCGTGTAGGCGACGGGGTTGAGTGGCACGATCGGAGCGATCAGCACACCGCCGAGTCCGGCGGTTGCCGAGGAGAGGGCCCAGTTGGCGACCGCAATGCGATCGGGCGACAGCCCGGTGACCAGCGCTCCCTTCTCGGATTCGGCGGCGGCCTCGGTGGCGACGCCGAATCGGGTGTAGCGCAGGACGAGTCCGGCGCAGATTGCCAGACCGACGATGACGACCGCGAGCAGCAGGCGGTCCGTCGGCACGGCGCTGGAGCCGATCTTGAACGTGGAGACCTTGAAGATGGGTCCGACACTCGGGGTGTTCTCCCCGACGCGTAGTCCGATGAGCGCCTGGATCACCATCATCAGGCCGATGGCCGCAACCGCCTTGGCCAGGGTGGGCGCTGTCCGCATCGGGCGGAAGACGAGCAGGTACAGGATGACACCGAGGATCGCCGCGATCACCACGGAGATCGCTACCGCGGCAGCGACTCCGACATCCGACCCCAGGTCGATGGTCGTCGGGAAGCCGGGTATGGGGTTGAGGAGTTCCCCTTTCCGCAGGAAGGCGTAGGTGTAGGCGGCGTAGAGGGCGACGGCGCCGGTGGCGATGTTGACCACGCCGGAACTCTTGAAGGTCATCACCAGGGCGAGACCGAGTGCGGCGAAAACGGCCCCGTTGCCGAGGCCGAGGATCAGGAACGCGAGATGGTCGGTCATGGAACTCCTCGATCGGGGCCGCGCCGGGACGCGGCCCCGATCTGTTCGGAATCAGTTGGTGTTGGTGGCGACGGTGTTCTCGAGTTTGGCGTCGGCGGTCACGTCGCTGACCAGGATCGCCTTGCTGCACAGCGACGTCAGCGGCGGGAAGGCCTTGCCGTCACAGGTGAAGGTGATTCCCGGAGCAGCCGGCAGCGGTACGTCCTTGGCCCCGGCCAGCGCCTTCTTGAACGTCTGCGCGTCGACGGTTCCGTCGAGGCCGTTGAGCTCCCCGAGCGCGGCGACGACCTGGTAGCCGATGTAGGCCAGGCCGGCCGGATCGGTGTCCGGGGCGTACTGCGCCATGACGCTGCGGTACTGGGTGACGCTCGGGTCGTCGGAGCTGAGGTTCACCGTGGTGAACGCCTTGGAGCCGGACACGGCCTCGTTGCCGACGGCGTCGAGGACGGGCTTGTCGAGGCAACTGGCGATCAGGTACTTCTTGGCGTCCGGTGCGACGGTCTGCAGCGTCTTGAGCACCGAGATGCACTGGCGGGTGTCACCGAGGATGCTCACCGCGTCGGGGTTGTCGGCGAGGCCGGCGGTGATCTGCGGGGTCAGGTCCGCGGCACCGGTCGGGATCGTGACGACGTTGAGGGCCACGCCCGCGCGCTGGAACATCGGGTCACCGAGTGCCTTGACCGACGCGGCCGCGTCGCCGGAGTCGCCGATGATGAGGCTGACCTTCTTGAGGCCGTCCTTTGCGGCGGTGGCGGCCTGGCCGGCGAGCACCGCGACGATGCCGCCGGAGAGCATGAACGACCCGGGCGTCGCCATCTCGGCCTGTGAGACCGGAGCCTGTGCGACGTAGGGGATTCCGGCGCCGGCGACGATCGGCAGCATTACCGCACCCTGCGCGCCGAGCGGTGACACGACGACCGAGACCTTTTCCTCGACCATCTGGTTGGCGCACTTGGTCGCCGAGGCCGGCTCCTCCTGCTGCTTGCACACCACGAGGTCGATCTTGTGCCCGCCGATGCCGCCGCCATTGTTGTTCAGGTATTCGACGGCCGCTTCACCTCCCTCGCGCACCATCGGCGTCGTCACCGCACCGCCCTCGGGCGTGATGAATCCGATCTTGATCGGGTCGCCGGTCGCCGCGTTGCTGGGTAGCGAGCTGGTCTCTCCGGCGCTCGAGCTGTCCGAACTGTCGTCGGCGCATGCCGTGAGTGTGCCGAGAGTCAGGACGCTCGCGCAGCCGAGGACGGCGGTCGTGCGTACGACGCGTTTGAGTGCAACTGGTGATTTCAACTGCGATCCCTTCGATAGGAGATGACGCCGCGCGCGGGGTGCTGCGGAAGCCGTGATCGGTGGTCGGCGTCGTGGTGACTGTAGACCCGACCGTGTCGGATATGCGGATGTTCGGGAAAAATTCGGGTGGCTAATCGTGCTGGGCTGCAACTGAATTGGAAGTCAGAACAACAGGCGGCGCAACGACTCCACGACCGTTGCCGGCTCGGGCGCCGACCCTCCAGCGCTTGGCGATGGCCCCTCCCCGCCGGGGCCGACAGACCCGCATGAGCTCTCACCACCCCTCGTTGAACCGCGTCTCGTTGTTCCCGCCGGCTGAGTAGCGCCGAACGAGCGCAGCGAGTACGTCGCGTATCGAAGCCCGTGTCCTGCGTCACAGTGGACCTAGAGGCAAAAGTTAGACCACCATCCAGAAATCGGTGGGCGAATGTAAGAATTGGTCCCCAGGAGCGCCACCCGGCTGCTCGACGACCCCGACGGAGGCACACAGATGACCGAGGCTGCGCCCGTCGGACGTCGTGAGAAGAACAAGCAGCAGACGCGCGACCGACTGCTGACCGCGGCTCGCGACCTCCTCGCCACCCGCGGCACGGATGCGACGGTCGAGGAGATCGCGGAGCGTGCCGAGGTCTCCCGCGCGACCTTCTTCAACTACTTCCCCAGCAAGGATGATCTCGTCACTGCGTTGTACGCCGAGCTGATGAGCGTCTTCGGGCGCGTCGTCGACTCGATGCTGCGACGACCGGTCAGTACCCACGATCGCGTGGTCGGCGTGTTCATCGACTTCGCGCAGTCATCGCTTTCCGATCCCGACTACATGCGTGTGGTGACCGGAGAGATCGAGCGTCTGGCGACGGCGTCGGAGGGCCTTGGCGAGCGCAGCCATCTGTTCACCGCTCAAGTGCGGCGTCTGATCGAGCCGGGCCTGGAACAAGGCGACGTGCGCACCGACCATCCGGTCGAGTTCCTCGCCCAGATGGTGGCGGCGATCTACCTGTCGACGATGCGATACTGGCGGATCGATCCCGACCTCGACATCACCGAAACATTCGAGCGCGCAGGACGATACGCGGCCGAATCGATCGTTCCTCGCTGAGCGTCACGCGTCCTTCGGTCGCGGCACCTCGTTCTCCCAGCGAGCACGACGCTCGTCGTCGGTCTGCTCCCACCAGGGAGTACCTCGCTCCCCCAACGCGACTTTCGCCGCCTGGACGCCGGCGCGCGACTCGGGCGCACCCTGTGTCCGTTTCACGTCCCGTCGCCACGCCATGAGGATCGACTGCAGTTCGGATCGGCGCTCGTCCGGTATGAGCGGGTCGGTGGCACGCCACTTGCGACCGTTGATCACCATGTAGCGGCCGTCGGGGGTGTGCTCCGGATCCGTCATGGGTCCACGGTGCCATGGGCACGAGTCTCTCCGCCGCAACCATTGTTTCGCGCCAGCGGCAGCTATATCCTTTAGCTATGGCTACAGCCTATAGCTCATCGCGAAGGTCCGACCGTCGGCAGACGACGATCGACGAGGCTATCGGCCATGCTCGCGACATCATCGCCGAGCAGGGAGCGGGAGCGGTGTCCATCTCCGAGATCGCTCGGCGGATGCAGATGCGACCCCCGTCGCTCTACAAGTACTTCCCGTCGCTGAATGCGCTGTACGACAGCCTGTTCGCGGAGGGGAACGTCGAACTGACCCGGTACGTCGACGACGCACGCATCGGCCATGAGCCAGGGCTGGACCGGCTGCTCGAACAGTCACGGGCGATAGTCCGATGGTCGATGACCGAGCCTGGGCTGGCCGCGCTGTTGTTCTGGCGACCGGTGCCGGGTTTCGAGCCCAGCGACGCGGCGTTCGCCCCCGCGCGGGCGCTGGTGGACCAGGCTCGAGAGGATCTGGCGACCGCGGTCATGCGCGGTGAACTGAGCCCCGGTGCCGACTCCGAGGATGCCTTGCGCCTCCTCACGTCGGTCGTCTCGGGCATTGGTTCACAGCAGATGTCGAACGAACCGGGCGCCACCTACGAATCAGGTGCTTACACGCGACTACTCGACGACGCCCTGCAGATGTGGGTGCGTCACTTCACGCCCTGAGCGAGCCTCGGGGCACTCAAGGAAGGAACCACCATGCGTCAGGATCTCACCGGCGACTCGGTGTCGCGCCACATCGACGCGAGCCCCGAGGAGTTGTACGACATCGTCTCCGACGTCACGCGCACACCCGAGTTGTCCTCGGAGATAGCGGATGTGAAGTGGCTCAACGGGGCGACCGGTCCGGCCGTCGGTGCGCGATTCCGTGCCCGCAACAGCGCCGGCCGCGGACCGGACTGGTTCAACAAACCCGTCATCACGGTCGCCGATCGTGGGCGTGAGTTCGCCTTCGAGCGGACGGAATGGATCGGCGGCACTCTGCGGTGGAGCTACCGGTTCGAGCCCGACGCGGCGGGCACGTCCGTCACCGAATCGTACGAAGTGACCAAGCCGCTCAATGCCTTCGGGTGGTTCCTGATCGGCACGCTCTACGGCCTCAAGGACCGAAAGACGGATCTGCGGCACGGCATGACGGAGACGCTCGAGCGACTTGCGGCGATGGTTCGACAGCCGGCGTAACACTATTCCGAGTTGTCGAAAGTTCCTACGTGCACCGTGGCGTCCTCGCCGAGTGGGCGTCGCAGTGACCATCGTTCGGTGAGCTTGCTGGCCGACATCTTCCACTCGTCGTCCTCGACGACGTATTCGTCGTCGTACTCCCCCGTCATCACGGTCTCGGTGCGGTCGAGCAGATTCACCTGACGGAACTTCAGCGTCCAGCGACCGGTCGCCGTCGTCTCGGAGGTCAGAGTGATGTCGGGATGGTGGCCATGATGCATGTCGAAGATGACGTACTGCCCGTCGACCTTGTGCAGGGCCACCTGCTCGAAGATCGTCGCCATCGGCTCCGCGTCGTCGAATGTGCCCAGCGGGCCGTAGTCGATGCGTGCGCCTCGAGCGATGAAGCAGCTGCGAAAGCCGTTCACATCCTTCGCATCACAGGAACGCCAATACCGATGCTTGAGCTGCTTGATGGCTTCGATGTGCGCGAGTTCATCGAGACGACGAGTGGCGTCGGTGTCCATGAGTTCACCATAAGGGCTGGGCTGCGGAACCGAGCCCTACCGGAGACGTTGAATGTGGGCGGAGCGACGCACAGTAGAGTCCGGGGATGCCCACCACTGCAGTTGTCACCGGCGCCGGCCGCGGTATCGGCCTTGCTTTTGCCCGTCGTCTCGCAGAGGAGGGGCATCGGGTGATCCTGACCGACGTCGACGGCATGGCGGCCGAGCTCGCGGCGGCCAACATTGGCGGCGGGGCAGTCGGCATGCAGCAGGACGTGCGGGACATCTCGTCGCATCGTCGAATAGCTGAGGAAGCCACCGCACTCGGCCAGCTAAGCGTATGGGTGAACAATGCCGGCGTACTGTACGCGGGAGAGGCGTGGGAGCACTCCGACGAGGAGATCGCGACCATCCTCGACGTGAATGTGCGTGGCGTCATGGCAGGGTCGGCCGCCGCGGTCTCGCAGATGCGCCGTACCGGTGGTGGGGTCATCCTCAACGTCGCATCCCTCTCGGCGCTTGCCCCCGTCCCGGGGTTGGCGCTGTATGCCGCCACGAAGGCGGCAGTGCTGTCCTACACGACCTCGCTGGAGGGCGACCTGCGGCACGCAGGCCTGCCCATCCGGGTTCGTGCACTGTGCCCGGACGTCGTGAACACACAGATGGTGACCTCGCACGTTAACGACCCGGGTGCCGCGATGCTCTTCGCCGGCCCCCGACCGCTCGACGAGGCGGCGGTCGTTCGCGCCGGTATGGCACTCATGAGCAGCCGCCAGATCTTCCGAGTGCTGCCGCGGTGGCGTGGGGTCCTCAGCCGGGCCGGAGATCTCGCGCCCAGCGTCGGTCTCGGGCTGATCGGTGTGATGCGCAAGGTCGGGAACCGCCGTCAAGCTCGCACGTGACGTTCCCCGTGGGACCGACGGGGCTTTATCAGCGGGTGTGACTCTGCGCCGGCCAGTCGGCAAATAGAGACGACCGCGTCATCCTGGCCACAGCAGATCCAGCGATGCTCCGACTCCCGCGGTAGCGGGCACGGCTTCCCGAGATACGCACTAAATCGATACATCGCCCTTGCAGAGTGTTAGGCATGCCGATACGTTCAGTCGAACGGGTACGTCTTCAAGATCTCACTGATTTCACGATCGGTGTGCCTGCCCCACTCGGGAGACAGAGAGTGCATCAGTCGGCTCCACCGCGGGAACCATAGTCTCCGAGCGTCATTGACGCTTTCATAGTCCGGATGTCGCAGCGCAGCGCTTTGAGCATGGCTGCTGGCGACATCGCTCATAACGCCGAGCACGACTTCGTCGATTCGGTCGGAGACGATCAGAGCCGTAGGTTCGCCCCTTTCTCTGATCTCAAAGCGATATCTGCCGTCCGGGTCAACGCTCAAGAACCCGCCAGGACTGTCCGGAAACTCGCCAGGAAGCTCTGCTCGACGGACTTTCTCGCCAGCGACCTGCTCGAAGTGTCGAACGGCTTCGTTTAGTCGTAGCTTCAAGCCATCAAGCCGGGACTGAGGGTCCCCATCGGTATCCGTCATCGAACAACCTCTCCCGACGATGGTCGGCTTCTTCGTGCCCAAACGCATTAAACGCTTGAGTAACTGCATTTTCGATCGGCGACGAACGGTCCCCGCTCCGAACCGGATATGTCAGTCACGTGGGCACGTGGGGGACCCACTCAATCGGAGAGTGGTGTACCCGTCATCGTCGGCCCACGACGACGGCGCTATGACTACCCCTCTGATCAGTGCGACGCGCAAGATCGGCAGTCGTCGCCGAGCCTGCAGGTGATCCTCTCGCGGGATCAGCAGGGCTCGGTCAGCGGGTACTCGTCGCAAACGGACACCATAAGCTTCAAGTGGAGAATGTCATTTGCCACCGTGAAGGGACCACCTGGGCTGATTGTTTGCCATAGGGATGGGACCACCTGGATTGCCAGTTATGGGACCACCGGCGCGTCGCGCTGGTGGTCCTTCATTTTGTCCGTTGACTCGGCCGTGACGATGTTCACGGAAGGGGCCGACGGCATGGGCTACCGGGAGGTTGCAGTGGAAGAGATCAGAGAAGTCCTGCGGTTGTGGTTGGGCCTTGCGGTGGGGTTACCGGCGCCGGGTCTGCGCACGATCGCCGCGCGTGCGGGTGTCGATAGGAAGACGGTGCGACGCTACATCGCGGCGGCGCAGGCGGCGGGGTTGACGCGCGATGTCGGTGCGTCGGCACTGACCGATGAGTTGCTCGGTGCGGTGGTGGCCGGGGTGCGTCCGGCGCGGCCGAAGGGTCATGGCCAGGCGTGGGAAGCGTTGGTGCCGTTCAGCGAACAGATCACGCAGTGGGTGAGGGGAGGAACGCCGGAGAATCCAGAACCGTTGACGGTGACGAAGATTCACATCCTGCTGGCCCGTCAGGGGTGTGTGGTCCCGTATCGGACGCTGGTGCGGTTCGCGACCGAGTGCTGTGGGTATCGCCGCACCACGACCACGGTGCGGGTGGCCGATGGGGATCCCGGGGTGGAGTGCCAGATCGACTTCGGCTACCTCGGGATGCTCGATGATGCGGCAACAGGTAAGCGCCGCAAAGTGTTCGCGCTGGTGTTCACCGCCGTGTACTCGCGGCACACGTTCGTGTGGCTCTCACACACCCAAACCCTGTCAACGATCCTCGAGGGCTGTTCAGCGGCGTGGGAGTTCTTCGGCGGCGTGTTCGCTGTGATCATTCCGGACAACATGAAACCTATTGTCACCCAAGCAGACACCCTCAATCCGAGGTTGTCTCGGGGCTGGTTGGACTACGGCCAGCATGCCGGGTTCGTCACCGACACCGCCCGAGTCGCCACACCAACCGACAAGCCGCGGGTAGAACGCACCATCCACTACGTGCAGAACAACTTTTGGGCCGGTGAGCGATTCTCGAGCCTGCCCGATGCCCAGGCCGCCGCGGTGGCGTGGTGCCAGAGCACCGCGGGGCTGCGGATTCACGGCACCACCGCCGCCGCGCCAGCGGTGCTGTTCGACACAGACGAGCGCGCCCACCTGTTACCGATACCGGCCGACTACGACGTACCGATCTTCAAAACTGTCAAGGTGCACAGAGACTTTCACGCCTCGGTCGGCAAAGCACTGTACTCACTGCCCGAAACCTGGATCGGCTCGACACTGGACGTTCGCCTGGACAGCGAAGCGGTGAAGTTCTATCACCGCGGCGAGTTGGTCAAGCAACACCCGCGCCAGCCCGCCGGTGGGCAGAGCACCGACCCCAACGACTACCCCGCAGACAAGGCCGCCTACGCGCTGCGCAACATCAGCAAGCTGCAGGCCACCTGCGAGCATCACGGCCCCCATATCGGGCTCTACGCGGCCCGTATCGTCGACGACCCGCGCCCGTGGTCTCGGGTGCGGGCGGTGTACACCCTGCTCGGCCTGGTGCGCACCTACGGGCCCGGACCTGTCGATGCTGCCTGTGCCACCGCCCTGGAGTTCGATGTCATCGCCGTGCCCAAGATCGCCTCGATGCTTGAGCAGGCCACCGAGAACACCACCCCGGACATGCCCGTGGCCGCCGGGTCGGAATCGTCTCGCTTTGCCCGCGACCCCTCCGAATACGCAACCAACAGAACACAGTTGACACTTGTTCCTAACCCCGACAACACCATTCAGGAGTGAACCGATGACCCGAACCACCAACAGTGTGCCCGAACCTGTCGGCGCCGACATGCTCGGCCTGCTCAAAACCCTCAAACTCGGAGCCCTCGCCGACACCCTGCCCCAACGCGCAGCCCTGGCCCGCCAACACAAAACCTCGCACCTGACGTTCCTGCAACAATTGCTCGCCGATGAAGTCTCACGGCGTGAATCCAGCTCCGCCGCCCGACGATCAGCCAAGGCAGGTCTCGACCCCAGCATGCGGATCGACAACTGGCGCGCGGCAGACGATCTACTCTACGACCGCCCCCTGCTCGAGGACCTCACCACCCTGCGGTTCATCGACGCCGGCCACTCCGCGATCCTGCTCGGCCCCGTCGGAGTCGGCAAAACACACCTAGCAAACGCGTTGGGCCACATGGCCATCGGCCGACGCAAAACAGTGCTGTTCGCGCGAGCGGACAAACTGTTCCACCGACTCAAAGCCGCCCGCCTCGACAACAGCGTCGACGCCGAACTCCGCCGCATCACCGCCGTCGACATCCTGATCATCGACGACTTCGCACTCAGAGCGCTCGACGCGACCGAAACCAACGACTTCTACGAACTCATCGTCGAACGCCACCAGCAGACCAAGACCACCATCGTCACATCCAACCGAGAACCCGCCGAATGGCTCACCATGACCGCCGACGCGCTACTGGCCCAATCGGCCATCGACCGACTCACCTCACGCGCGCACACCCTCGTCATCGAAGGCCCCTCCTACCGCCAACGACACCGACCCGGACTTGACCGACCCAACCCCGCAGAGCATCCTCAATAACGCGCCAAGGTGGTCCCATCCTCGTGGCAATCCAGGCGGTCCCATAGCAGTGGCAAATGACAGGAGAAACGACGCCTAGCTCTGAAGCGCTCGTAGCCTCGCTCCCCTTTCTGTCCTGATTCGGTCCGTCCTGTCTGTATTCGGTACGACAAAAAATCGCACCCACGCTTCGCGGTATAAGCGATGGGCGGAGGTGGTCGCGAATTCGAGGTCGGTGCCCCAAATGGTCAAGGTGAAGAGGTCGTCATCCAACTCAACCAACGTCGGTCGAATTGTGAAGGCCCAGCCGTACCCGAGGTCGGCATGGATCTGATCGAGGCCAACTTTGTTCACCGAATCGAGTTGCAGGTAGGAGTCGATCGTCCCCTTCGGGGCATCTCGGTGGGGATCTCCTACATCCCGCCGGCACGCCGTGGAACAACGGGTTCATCGAGTCGTTCAACAACCGGCTCCGCGACGAGTGCCTGAACCGCAACTGCTGGCCCACCCTGCTGGAAGCCCGCGTGGTGATCAGCGATTTCAAAGACGACCACAACCACCGGCACCGCCACTCGGCGCTGTGCTACCAGACGCCGGCCGAGTACAGTGCCCGATGCACCCACCAGCATCACCCCGTGGGCTGCGAGATCGACTGACCGACAGCTAGAAGGAACTGGCTCTAGAACTGCCTGGACCGGCTATCGGGGACCTGCCACATCGACTACCGGGGTCAGATCCAACCGTCAATCGGGAAGAGCCAGATTACCGGTGTTCGGCTTCTTCTTCGAACTGCAGTTAATTCTTCTGGATAACATCTTTCATCGCGCTTACTGTGTCGTAGTCGCCGAAAAACTGAAACCCGTGGTCTCGATCGTCAAATGCACCATATGAACGTATAACCAGCTCGCCCTTTTCGATGAGTCTCACCGACTCAAACAGGAGCTTCTCGCGGCCAACGGGTTCGTGGCCAAACGCTCCTACGGCCCTGCTTGGTGTGTCGCGACGACGGACGACACCGATTGCATTCCCATGAGAAACCGCTCCGAAGTACGCCACCGTGAGGGGTACGTCAGCATAACCGAGCGCTTGAGTCGTGCCATCGTCATAGTCGTGTAGTAATGAGACTCGTTGTATCCCCGTGTCCGCTAATAGTTCCGGAAACTGAGACCAAGGTCCGCTACGCTCAAGCCGCAGCCGAGCCAGACGATTCGGGATCACGTCGTGGACGGTGAACACTCGTAGCTGCCACTTCCACTCTGGGTTGTCGCCCATCCGGTCCACGATCATCTCGGCGATCTCTTCATGACCTCGCGCTTCGTGAATACTGCGGCGCTTGACATTGATGTCCAGGACGAATAAATCAGCACGTTCTAGTGGCGTGAAGTTTCTCCACGTGCTCGCATCCTCAATTTCGATCTCAATAGTCATAGTGTTCGCCATCTGGGGTATTGAAATGTGGGCCCCGATTCTGGCGGGGATCATCTGCGAAGACGTGTCCGCCAGCATCGTCACGGATTTCGATTGTCCGACCGTTCACTCTAAACCTATACCTGTAACCGGGCTGCCTATTTTCCCGTCTATCGAGGTTCTCGAGCACCTCATACGGATGCTGTGACACCGGGATTCCCCAATCTCGCTTGGCCTGACGGAACGCGCCACGACGTCCTGCACCTTCCGGAGATCTATCCGGAGGTCGGTTGGGTTGCGCGTCATCGGCGCTATGGACGTCGCGACCTCGGCGCCTCCTACTCGAGTCGTCGCAAGAGCCGGTCGGCGCCAATCCGAGAGGGTCGGCCCAGATCGTTGGGTTACGCGGATAGGCATAAGGGTTCGGCGCCGGCGCCAGCCCGAGTGGGTCCGGACTGAGGTACAGACCGGTGCTCGGGTGATAATAGCGGTGACGGTTGTAGTGCAGTCCGGTCTCGGTGTCCAAGTACTGACCGGGGTACGACCAGGGTGTTGATGCTCCGGTCCATGCGGTCTTGCCATACAGAGTCCTGACCGATCGGCCGGCGACTTCGCCTGTGTTCGGTTCGATCAGCGCGGTCGGTGCGGCGATCTGGTCGGTCACGATCGCGAAGAACTCCCGGTCGACTTCTGACTGCGACCACTGCAGCGCCGGTTGCGTAGCGGGAGTCCTGCCGCCGAGATTCAGACTGAGATCGCCGTCCTGCCCACTTGTGCCACCGGGCCCTGGCCCATCCTCGATCGGGCTGATCGGCTCGGATGTGGAAGTCTGCGCCAGCGGGACGAAGGCGGCCGGCGAATAACTCCACGTGGTCGCCTGCAACTCCTGCTCGGGACCAGGCGCGATGTCGATCTGCTCGACGAGATGCTCGCCGTGCCAGTGAAAGCGTGTGGTTGCGCCGGTCGACTGGTTCGTCTTCGACAGTCGTCGTCCCACGTGGTCGTAGGTGTAGGACCACGCCGTGCCATCCGGGGTGGTCACCGACCGCAGGTGATCGTGGGCATCCCAGACGTAGTGCCAGACATCCGGTTTGCGTGACAGCCGCCGACGACTCATCGAGATAGCCCGACCGGCGGCGTCGTAGCGGTAGGAGGTGCGGCCGTCGTCGACGAGGAGGGTGCCGGAGTAGCGGCGGCGGCCCTTCGAGGCTCGGCTGGCGCCTCGCACCTCAGGGAGCAAGGGGTCGCTGGCGCCTCGCACCTCAGGGAGCGATGGGTCGCTGGCGCCTCGCACCTCGGGGTCGTGGTTACTCTCACCCGTGGAGGCGTACTCGGTGATGTTGCCGGTCGCGTCGAACGAGAACTGCTCAGACCCCGAGGGACTCGTCGCGGCGACCACCCGCCCGAGCACGTCGACCCGGTAGTCGGTACGACCAGCGGTCAGTGTCGACGTCAAACTGGTGAGGATGCCGTCAGAACGGTAGCTGTACTCGGCAGCTGCGACAGTCCGATCGGGCCGCTTCTCCCCCGCGCTCGTTCCACCGACGCCGAGATTCAAACCCGACGGTCGCTCCGCCACGTCCATGATGGTCCGCCCGATAAGGCGGCCCACCGGGTCCCACGTCGAATCGATCGCCGAGCCCTCGAACCGCCGACGCTGCTCGCGACCCGTCGGGCTCGTGGTGATGTCGCAGGAGCGTCCGGCGCTGGACAGGAAGTCGAGAACACCACGCGGGTCGTATCCGTACCGAGTGTTGACGCCTGTCGGCGACGTGAGCGAGGCCAGGCGTCCTGCACCAGTCCAGGCAGACTCGATGACCCAGTCGCTCTGACCGTCATCAACACCGGTGAGCTGCGGCAGCCCAGCAGCGGTGTAACTCGTATGCCAGCGCCCAAAGACACCGGTCGCGCTCTCGAGTCGACCAGCGGCATCGAAGCTGTATTCCGTTGTCTCGCCGTCGAGGTCTGGGTTGATCGGGTCGGCAGTCCGGTCGATGATGAGGCGACCTGCCGCGTCGTAGGTGAAGGACACCGTCTGACCCGCATCGTTCGTGCGTGACGTCAGTCGACCCTCACCCTCGTAGATATACGTCGTTGTCGCGTTGTTGAAGTCCGTCTCCGACGCCAGGGACCCGTCTGCGTTGTAGGTGTATGTCCACACCAGGTCGTCGGGGTTGGTGACCGCGACCAGGCGACGTGTGGCGTCGTAGCTGAACTCGGTGCGAGACCCGTCGGCGTCGATCCGTGCGACCGGCAGGTCGTAATGCCCGTACTCCCAACGGGTTACGGCGCCGACGGGATCGGTGTATGCGACGCAGTTGCCTTCGCCGTCGTACTCCCATCGCGACCGACCGCCGTCCGGCGCGATGACACTCGTTCGGTTACCCATCGCGTCGTAGGTGACGACGGTCCGTGCGCCCTCGGCGTCGACGACCTCTGTCGGCCGTCCGAAGCCGTCGTAGGTGATCCGCGTGGTGTTGCCGAGCGTGTCCGAGATCGCGACCGGAAGCCCGGCAGCGTTGTTGCGATAACGTACGACAACGCCGTCAGGGTCGGTGCGCGACGTCAGCGCGCCGTGCTCGTCATACGTATAGCTGGTGACCGCACCGGCGTTGTCGACGACGCTGGTCGGTAAACCGTTGTCGTCGTGACCGATTCGCGTCGTGATGCCGCCCGGTTCGACGATCCGCTCTGGCTGTCCGGGCCCAGCGTAGGAGACCTCGGTGACCTTCCCGTCGGGCGCGACGATCTGCTCGACGTCGCCGAACGCGTTGTAGCGCAGCAACGTACGCGCGCCACCCGGACTGGTGATCGACAGCGGCTGACGGTTGGCGTTGTAGTCGGTCGCGGTGACGCGTCCGGCGGGATCGGATTCTTGGCGCACGCGTCCGTCGGTGTCGATGCCGTATACGGTGGTCGCGCCGACGGCGTCGCGGTAGGTCGTGTACGAGCCGAGGCCATCTGGGCGGAGGTGGTACTCGAATCGGCCCGACCACACACCGTTCATGCCGGACTGGATCGTCACGCGTCCGAGGTCGTCGTAGCGGTTCCAGTACTCCATGCCCAGCGAGTCACGCCACCAGGTCATGCGCGCGGCGTCGTCGTAGCCGAAATACGTTGTGCCACCGACTGCGTTGGTAACCGCCGCGAGATTGCCCTGGTGATAGTCGAAGGTGCTCAACTGCTGGTCGACCGGGACACCGTCCACGCCTGCGGTCAGCCGGTAACCGAGGATACGGGCGCCGTCGCACCGCACCTCGATCCGGTAGCCGGCCGAATGTTCCACCGCCGACGGTCGTCCGCGGTCGTCGAAGATGAACTCGAATCGATTGTGGTGGCGGTCGGTCATCGCCGAGACCGCGATATCCCCGGCGCGCACGTCGACGCCGCCGAGCTCGGGGATCGGAACGAAGAACCAGCTCACCCGGTCGCGGACGTGGGTGACCTGATAGCCGCCCGTGGGGGTCGTCCGTAGCTCCCAATCGGACGCGTTGACACTCCGCGACACCGAATCACCCTCGGGCTTAGGGAAATTCGTCAAAGTGCCGTCGGCGTCGACGATCGTGACGAGTTCGTCGCCGACGAGGGCCCGCGCGTCGAAGCTCGACGGTGTGGTCGGGCCCATCCAGCGGCCCCATCGATACCGCGAACGATGACGATGCGTCAGGCGCAGCGGGAGTACGCCCGGCAACTCGACGTCGGTCAGCGGCAGGAAGTACTCCCCTGATGCGACGTTGACCGGTTCGCCGTTGCTGCGGCATTGGGTCGGTGCCTCGTTGCCCTCGCTGGTATCGGCACGATCGGGAGCGCCTTCGTCGGTGCGCCCGGGGTTCGCCGGGTCGTGGGCCTCACGGGTGTCGTGGTCGATCTCGGGGTTATCCGAGTCGGGACCATTCGGCTGGTCGGGGTTTCGCGGCGACGAGGGCGAATCCGGCGTCGTGTCGCGGTGATTCGGTGTGGGCGAACGATCAGGTGTGATCGGACGGTCCGGGAACGCAGCCGGCGGAATCGGCCGGTCGTCCGGCATGATCCGCGTGTTGGTGGGACTCCCGGCGTCGCGGTCCGGAGTGTGCCGGCCAGTCGGTTCCGGCACGTTGTGAGCGTTCGACGGAGTCGGCCGAGCGCCATCGCGTGCAGGGGTGGCGTTGTCCGGGGTGGTCCGCGCCGGTGTGGTGCGGTCGGGTGTGTGATCGGGGGCCCGTGGAGGTGCGGCAGGCGTGTCGGCTCTGGCGGCAGCACCAGGACTGACCGGTGCGCTGGTGGGCTTCGGCTGGCCTGCGTCCGGCACGGCGTGTGAAGGAGCGTGCGGCCCCGACACCGGGTGCGGTCCAGAGACAGGTACGACCGGCGTCCCGTTCGGTGACTGACCATCTGAGGGAGTCCTCGTCGAGGCGTCGGGTCCGTTGTGTGACCCGACAGGTGACTCGGGATGGACCGTCGGTGTCGGCCGCGCGTTGGGCCCGGGTGTGTCCGCATCCGGACGAACAGGGTGTGGTCCAGGCGACGCGTTGTCGTCGACGGGTTTGGACGGATAGGGACCTGAAGGTTCGTCGTTGCGCACGACCGGTTGCCCTATGCCGTCGCCATCCGATTTGGTCGGTGCATGGTCAACATTGGTCGGTGTGACGTCGCTTCCGCGGGCGTCTGGGTCGTCGTGATGCCCCACGTTCTGTCCGCCGGCGTCACCGTCGTTCTTGGTTGACAGTGAATTGCCACCGGGACTGTGTTCGACGGCGGGTGTGGTCGTTTCTCCGCGATCAGGACCTGGCGGGTCGTCATCACCTGATCCCCTACCGCCCGGTGTGGTGTCTCCCGCGTCCGGCGTGGACGCGTCCGGTGCGTCTGTTCGCGTCGCCGAAGTGGCTGCCGGTGTGGATGTAGGAGCTGGGTCACCTGAGTGTGGCGAGGTCGGTGATGGACTGTCGAAGGTACCGCCGCCGACGGGTTGATCGGGCGTGGCGGAATCGGAACGTGGTGTGGGCGAGTGCGGTGGCCCCGCTGCGGGTGTGGGTTCGGGTGGACCCGGTGGCGGGGCAGCATGATCTGGCACGGGGGCCGAGGACGACGATTCGGATTGGGCTGGCGTTCCGGGAGTGGGACCGGGGTCGGGCTCTGGTGGAAGCGGTCTCTCATGAGTGGGTAGATCGGGTCCGTGGTGGACAGGCAGATCTCGGGACGGGGTGGCTCCGGGTGTGGGCGCCGAGCCGTCGGGAGATGCCGGATGGGGCGCAGACGGGGTGGGAGACGTCGGGGCGGTGGGCGCCGGCGCATCGGGAGCTGTTCCGGCGTGCGGCCTGGGGGACGGTGTCGGTACGTCGGGCGCCGCTTTGGTGAGTTTGAGAAGTGACAGACCTTTGGGTCCCGGAGCGGCAGTCGCCGCCACATTTCCGAGCAAGGTGCCGAAGCTGCTCGCCGGATCGGTCGACCATCCGCCACCGACAAAGTTTCGGACAGCGGCGTCGGGGTGGGCGACCTGGTTGGTGATGCCAATGATCAGCCCGGCGGAGTTGCGTACGTACTGATGCGGTCTGGCGACGTTGTACGGATTCTGCGGGGCGAGCATCCACAGCGACTTGAACATCTCGGTCCCCGCGCCGATGAGCCCGAACTCGAAATGGTTGAACGCCGTGGCGGCGCCGGCTCCGATGTCTTTGGCCTCCATCTGAGCCTGTTCGAAGGCTGAGGGCATGGGCGGTGCCAGGTTCGCGGCGGCGCTGAGTTCGGATTTCGTGCCTGGTGCAGCCGAATTCCGGTGATCACGACCGACTTTCAGGACTCGTCTCGCCTCGCGTTGATACTCTGGCCAGGGGTTCGGTCCGGGATGGACGGGCGGGGTGTCGCGGCGGTCGTTCCGATAATCGTCGAGTTCGGCGTTGTAGGTTTCGGCCTTGGCTTTCCATTCGTCGCGTAGACGTTCGCCTTCCTCCCATATCCGGATGGCGTCGGTTGCCTTCTGCTGGGCGAACTCGACGACGCCTGCCCATTTCGTCAGAGCTGCAGCGGCATTCGACGCGGCCTCGGCGGCGGCGAACCACCGCGGAACCTGCTGGCCCATGGCGTCGTGGAATCCGTCAGCGCCGTCACCGGCCCAGTTGCCGGCCGAGATTCCGCGGAGTCCTTCTCCGGCCTTCGTGAAGTTGCCTGCGAATCCCTCGAATGTGCCTGCGGCTGCGGTGATCGCGCCGGGATCCCCGAGGATGAGCTCTTTCGGGTCGTTCGTTCTTCCCAGTTCTTTCTCGTCGGGCATGGCGCCCATCGAATTCGCGATGTCATCTCCGAAGTCCTCGACTTCGATCGCGATCGTCTCGAGCCCTACTGCACGGAGACCCTTGCCGACGAGATCGGTGGCACCGTCGACGAGTCCGCCGACGAATTCCCGTCCGCCCTCGATGATGCCGAATGGATCCATTCAGGCGACCTCAGTCATGCGGTGTCCCAGCTGAATCTGGCGCTCGAACCGTACGTTCGTCGCCCGGGGGCTCGCCGGCTGTGAAGCCCTCCCGCTCGAATCCATCCATGGTGTCTTCGATCAGGGTTCGCGGGTCCATCTGGTGACGCTTGATGGTCGCGAGGTCATTCAAGAAACTCTCGCGGTTCTCCTCGGCGAAGTCGAGGTGACGCTGTTTCTCGGCGTCGCTCAGCGACCATTCCGGATTCGTCAGCACGTTGCGGTTGTGATCCCACAGGTCGCCCCACGACATCTTCTTGATGTCCTCGGGAGTCAGGCTCGGGTCACCGGCGATGTCCATCACCATGTCTTTGAACTGACCTTCGGCCCACTTCTCCTCGCGCTCATAGTGACTCGCCCCGAGTCCGAGTCCGCGCGACAGTTCGGCCGCGCCTGTGACGAGCGCCCGAACCCCCCATTCCCAGCGATCGCAGTATTCCTCGAGTCCGGCTTTGGGATCGGCGTGACCGATCGACTTGCCGTCGAGGTCGAGATCCCCGTATCCCCGGCCGAGCGCTGCGGTGTACCCGGCCGCGGCGCCGGTGTCTCCGAGACCGTCGATCACGCCGTTGATTCCCTCGCCGGCCTTCTTGATGTCGTCCGGATCGACAGTCAGCTTCTCAGTCATCGGATGATCTCGCCCTCGTCGTCGTAGTAACAGTGCGGGGTGAAGTCCTTCAGCGGAGGGAAAGTCATCTGCGTGGGTGTCATCGGGTCGACGACGAGGCCCGTCGGTTCCGGGGCTTTGTCGAGCACCTCGTCGATGAGTGCCTGGCCCTGGACGTCGATGTAGGTGACCTCGGCGGGGTCGCGGTCGGTCAGGTCGGCGAAGTCGCGCAGACGCTGGGGCGTCGTGAACGCGAGCATCCAGGGCAGCCCGCCCTGGACCAGGGTGAAGAATCGTCCGTGGACGTCGAGCGGCACCGACAGGTGCGCCTCGCGCAGGGCGTCGTAGAGCCTCGGCGGATCGCCGAACCCGGACAGGTAGGCGCGCACCTCACCCGCATACGTGACAGTCATCGAATCCCCCGACCTTCATCCCCGTGCCGGATGATGCTAGATCACCCGGCCCAGGTCCTCGCGGCGGCTGTCCACAGCATCGGTTCCACCGCGTCGTCGCGGCCGCCGCCCGACCGTCGAGATCGCGTCCCGTGTTCTTGCGACCCGGTCACCGCACCCATCGCCCAGCGACGTGGAGAAGCGACCTGCACAAACGCCATCGCGACGACGCCCGAAAGGTGACCGGGCCCACGTTGACCTCGGCAATCAGTCGCTCAGAAGTGAGCTCGCCCACCTTGAGCCCGCTTTCTAAGGAGCAGCTCAGGTCCGTGTGGGTAACCTCGCCGTGTCCTGCCCGATACCAAATCGTTACCGAGACGGAAAAGCTGTGCCTCTACACCCCATGAACGCTCATCACTCGACGCACACCCGCACCCGCAAGGCGGTGCGAGCCGGTGCGCTCGTCGCCTTTGTCGGCGCGATCGGCCTCGCCGTTGGCAACGCTGCACAGGCTGCAGCCCAGCCCGCGCCCCCGGCGGCGAAGATCGCGCTGCCGGAGAGCGTGAAGATGCCGGCCGGACTGGTCCTGCCGCCCGAGGTCGACAAGTTCGCTCGCGACATCCTGCCGCCGTCGGTATTCACTCCCGCCGTGCCCGGCCACCCGGGCATCCGCAAGGCCGTCAAGCCTGTCAGCGGCACCGTGACGTCGGGCTATGGCCCGCGTTGGGGCACCAATCACAACGGAGTCGACATCGCCAACAAGATCGGCACCCCCATCTACGCCGTGACCGACGGAGTCGTCCTCGAGTCCGGCCCGGCCTCCGGCTTCGGGCAGTGGGTCCGCGTGAAGCAGGACGACGGCACCACCGGCGTCTTCGGCCACGTTGATCAGAGCTTCGTCCGCCCCGGTCAGCACGTCACTGCCGGTCAGAAGATCGCCACCGTCGGTAACCGCGGCCAGTCCACCGGTCCCCACCTGCACTACGAGGTCTGGGATGCCAACGGCAAGAAGATCAACCCGCAGATGTGGCTGAACCAGCGCGGCGTCCACCCGTGACGAACGCTCCTTCCTGAGAGCAGCCACCTGATAAGACATCACACGATGGTCAGGCCCACCGCCCGGTGGGCCTGACCATCGTGTTTCATTCATCCCATGCATCCCGTCGGCATCTATGACCGTGTGCGATTGATGGCTGTTTCGGTTGCGCGAGTGACGGATTCGGACACGATTCCCGGAAAAGTGCAGGTGAGCGTCGATCCCCGACCATGGCGTGCCGATCCCGATGCGGCGACCATGGGCACTTTGATGCAGTACGACCCGCGTCCCCGGCTACGTTCCCATGCCCGCGGTGGTCTCACCGTCGCGTTCACGCGATTCATCGTCGACGCGGGGATCGACGTGAACGACCTCCTCGACGACGCCTTCACCGACGCGCGACGACGGCCGGGCTGGACAGAACTGTCCGCCGTCCGCGGTCCGATCACCGATCGGACAGCAGGTTCGACTCGGCAGATCGGGACGTACCTCGACAGCAGCGGCGACCGATACTTCTCGGCGACGAGACACGTTCTGTACCAACGAGCCAACGTCGTCAGTCTTCTGGATTGCTCTGGTTGGACCGCATCGGAGGATGATCGCGAGAGATCGGCCCTGACCGAGATGGTCGAGTCGGCATGGTTCGAGGATTGAGGACGCCATGGTGACGAGAGCCGCGACGGTTCCGGATCTCGAGGCCGCGCTCGGCGCGAAGGTCGACTTCTGCTGCGACCCGGACGACGACGGGTGGTACCGCGGCACCGCCGACGGGACGGTCATCTTTGTGCGTATGGGCAACTTCCCCGACGAGGAGGCGTATTCGCTGTACCTCGGACACGGCCGGTGGATGGATTTCACGTGCCCACCCAAGAACTGGCGCATCGACACGACTGGCGGCTGGCCGTCGACCGCACGAGCGCGACTGCCGAAGGGGCAGTTTTGGTGACGACCGCTCCGTCCTGAGCCCTATCGTCGTTGCCGACGGGTACTGCGAACCGCGTACACGCCGGCTCCGACGCCGAGGACGACCATCCCGGCGAGCACCGAGGTGAGCGGCAACGTGAACGCCACCACCACGCACCCGATGACACCCACCACGGGGATGGCTCGCGCGGGACGGTTCTCCTCGCGGGTCAGCGTGAACGCCGACGCGTTGGCGACGGCGTAATAGAGAAGTACGCCGAACGACGAGAACCCGATGGCCGCGCGGACATCCGCGGTGGCGGCGACCACCGCAACCACCGCACCGACCACCAGCTCGGCGCGATGCGGGACCTGCGTCCGCGCGTGCACGGCGGCCAGTGGACGCGGCAGATGACCGTCGCGGGACATCGCCAACACGGTCCTCGAGACGCCGAGGATGAGTGCGAGCAGGGAGCCGATCGCCGCGACCGCAGCGCCGACGCGGACGACAGGGACCAGCCAGTCGACTCCTGCTGCCTCCGCGACAGCCGTCAAAGGTGCTGCGGCGTCGCCGAGCCCATCGGCCCCGAGAACACTGAGGGCCGCGGCCGCGACCAGCGCGTAGACCACAAGGGTGAGTCCCAGGGAGATGCCAATCGCACGAGGAATCGTGCGGGCCGGTTCGCGGACCTCCTCGCCCAGCGTCGCAATCCGTGCGTATCCCGCGAAGGCGAAGAACAGCAGGCCGGCCGCCTGCAGCACGCCGAGCACGCTGGCGTCCGAGCTCAGCGTCAGATTGTCGGGACTGGCGACATCGGACGCGAACGCGGACACCACCACCGCGGCCAGTACCGCCAGCACGAAGGCGACGATGATCCGCGTCAGCCACGCCGCCTTCTGTACTCCCGCGTAGTTCACCGCGGTCAACGCGACCACGGCGGCCACCGCGACCGCGTGGGCGTGATTCGGCCACACATACACCCCGACCGTCAGCGCCATCGCCGCGCACGACGCAGTCTTGCCGATGACGAACGCCCAGCCTGCGAGGTACCCCCAGAATTCGCCGAGGCGCTCCCGGCCGTACACGTAGGTGCCACCCGAGACCGGATAGAGAGCCGCCAACCGTGCGGAAGATGTTGCGTTGCAATAGGCGACGACGCCGGCGATCGCGAGGCCGACCAGCAGCCACGAACCGGCAGCGGCGGCCGCCGGCGCGAGCGCGACGAAGATTCCGGCGCCGAGCATCGCCCCGAGCCCGACCAGCACCGCGTCGTGGAGACCGAGTGCGCGACGCAGCGGGGCCTGGGAGTCTGTCATCGAGTTCCTTTTGTTCGGAGGTCGCACGACGCTGCGGATCCTGGGTGCGTCGTCCGGTGATGTCGCGTGGCCGCTACTGAGTGTCGGGCCTCGGGCTGGGTAACCGCCACCCGAAGGTCGCGGTTGGTGGCGCATCTTTCGCGTACAACCGTGCCGGGCGGCCGCCGCCGACCCGCGTCGCAGGTTTGCCGTCGGCGTCGAGCTGCGGTGCGAGCAATGGCTGCGCGCGCCGGTTGAACGAGTCCCGCATCAGCCGCCGTCCGAGGATCGCTTCATGCAGTTCGCGCAGCTCCGACAGTGTGTACGGAGGTCGCAGGAGATTGTCCGGGTCGGGCTGGTCTTCGTAGCGTTCGCGGAGTTTGTCGGTGGCCGCTGCAATGATCTCGGCGTGGTCGTAAAGGACCCGCTCCCCTGACGCCAGCTGCCCGGTTGGTGTCACGGGCGCGAGTTCGCCCGTGACGTCGGACAATTCGACGGCCGACAGGGCCACAGCATGCGCGACCGAGATCGTCCACCCGCGAGGATCCCGGTCAGGATCACTGAAGACGGCCAACAGGTGCGGTCGGACGTGATCGGGCGAGAGCCCCAGTTTCAGTTCGAGCACCTCGCGCACCGTCTCCTCGACAGTGCGCCGCTCCCGGACGAACCGCCCCGGCAACGCAGCCCTCCCCTGCTCGTCGCGCTGGATCACGACATTCAGCGTGCCGTCGGAGACGGTCAGGACTGCGATGTCGACGGCCACGTTCGGTCGTGGGTAGTCGGTGAGCGTCGTCGAACGAGTGGTCACAGCAAAAGGCTATGCGAATGTCTGCGTAAAGGTCTATTCTCAGATTCGCGCAAAGTCGCCGTCTCGATCGGATGCCGAGACGGAGGAAGGAAGAATGATGAAACTCTCCGCTGCTCTGGACGTCGGGATGGTGGCCCACGAGACCGCCGATGAAGTGACTGTTCTGCTGGAACTGCAGGCTCCCGCGGGGACTGACATCACACGCACCCCCACTGCTGTGCAGGTGGTGCTCGATCGGAGCGGGTCGATGTCCGGCAGTCCGCTCGAGGGTGCGAAGAAGGCGCTCGCCGGCGTCGTCGCGCAACTGGATCCGTCGGATGCGTTCGGCGTGGTCACCTTCGACGACGACGCGCAGGTCGTCGTGCCGGCCGCTCCCCTGTCGGACAAGCAGCAAGCGGTAGCCGCGATCGGGTCGATCGCCGCCGGTGGCTGCACCGACCTGTCGTCGGGATACCTGCTGGGCCTGCGAGAACTGCGACGCAGCGCCCAGGGGACCGGCATCTCCGGCGGCACGGTGATGATCATCAGCGACGGCCACGTGAACCGCGGCATCTGCGAGGTCGACAAGTTCGCGAGCATCACCTCGAAGGCGTCGTCCGACGGGATCGTCACGTCCACGCTGGGGTACGGGCGCGGCTACGACGAGACGCTGCTGTCGGCGATGGCGCGCGCGGGCAACGGCAACCACGTGTTCGCCGACAATCCCGACGCCGCGGGCGCAGCGATCGCCGGCGAGATCGAGGGCCTGCTGTCGAAGTCGGCGCAGGTCGTGACGCTGACCGTGCGCTTCATCCCGCAGGTGACAGCGTTGTCGCTCTACAACGACCTGCCGGCGCACCAGACCGCCGACGGCGAGGTGATGATCGAGCTCGGTGACTTCTATGCGCTCGAGACGCGAAAGCTGTTGCTGCGGATGAAGGTCGACGGGCTGGCCGCTCTCGGGTTGGCACAGATCGCGACCCTTGAACTGCGGTATGTGGAGACTGCCACGCTCACCGAACACGCGGTGTCGCTGCCAATTTCGGTGAATGTGGTTCCGGGTGACGAGGCGTCGGGTCGCGTGCCGGACCCGAAGGTCGAATCGGAGCGGCTGTACCAGGAGGGGCAGGCCGCGAAGCTCGAGGCGTCGAAGGCCTACGAGACCGGTGAGGTGGGTGCGGCTGAAGCGCTCCTGGAAGAGTCCGCTGATCAGCTTCGACGGGCGTCGGCGTTCGCGACTCCCGAGGAGCACGCGCTGATCGAACAGGAGTTGCGGAGCATCGAGATGCTGGGTGCTCAGGCCCGGGTCGAGGGTCCGGGGTACGCGTCCAAGATGTCGCGGGACTCGTACCACCTCGCGAATCGGAAGCGGGGGCGTCGGCGGGCGTAGTCGGTTGTTATTGGGGTGTGGCCACCGGGCTTGGGCTCGGTGGCCACACTCGCACTACAGGTGCTCCCCACACGCAAGTCCGAGGAGTTCGGCCGCGGGGGTTGGTGGGAACCCCTTGCCCTTGCCTCAGACTCCACAGCGAGTGGGATCGGATGGCGGAATCGGCGGGCCACGCTAGTCTGTTCGGCGAGGGTGGGGCGCCGTCGGGGCGCGCAAGCGTGAGGGGGACTTGTGACGACACCGTTCTCGGATGACTCGTTATTGCCCAAGCCTGCACCGGCTATGCCGGTGAGTCCGCATGGGAATGAGCACTTACTGCGCTCAGAGCGTGCGCAGTGGGAGCGGCGAGCCGCGGTCGCTACCGACGCGGCTGCGGAACTGGACATGGCATCTAAACTTCTACGTGGTGTCGCTTGGAACAACTATTTAGGTGAGTGCACGGAAGGCATTGGCGTATACGGTGCGTTGAGATCAGCGGTCGTGTCCCTGCGTGAACAGGTTTCCCATCAAGCCGACACTGCCATGGCGCTCGGTAACCAATGTTCTACCGCGGCTAGCGAAATCGACGACGCCGATCGCCATGGCGCGGCCGGTATCGCGACGTAGCCAAATGAACCGCACAGTCTTGGTGTTAGCGGTGGCGCTCCTAGGAGCGTCGCTTGTCTCGTGTACCGCTCACGGGGAACCGTCTGCTGCGCCGTCGGTTCCCCAGTCGTCGGTCGCGGCACCTTCTATTAGACAGACTGATGACGAAGGACGAACGTTACCGTTCGAGAATCCGTTTCCGAACCGCTGGAGCACTAACAACGACGGTAGCGCCTACGAACCCTGCACACAGATCTCAGAAGCTCTTATCCGAGAGTTCGGTCTAGATCCGCAGTCTATTGAGGATGTAGCTGCCTCAGATTTCCAAACTGCCCGCGGATGCAGTTGGACGTTCAACGACGATGGTCGGTCGTCCCTATCGCAAGCCGTGGGGAATCTAACCCCGGCCGCGCAGGGACTTGATGGCTATAAACGTTTCAACGCTGCCGGAACAACGTGGTACCCGGACATCGAGATCGACGGCCGTCGAGTGCTTGTCGGATCGATCGCATCAGGTGAGTGCACGCAGATAGTTCGATCGGGCGATGCAGCCGTCGTGACCACGATCACCCGCGTCGGATTCGATCGGCCATCAACAGTAGATGTCTGCAGGACCGTCGAGCAGTTCGTGCGATCGACGCTGCCTGGGATTCCGTCGTAGCCCCCGCTGCAATAACACCGTCCACGCCGCGCTCCTGTCGCCTAGGCGGTGTCAAACTGGCGGCTTAGATCTCATCAGACGCAGTACCCAGAGCGCTGTCGTCGACCTACTGCCCACGCACACAATCTTCACCAACTCGGCCCGGTTTCTCACTCGCGTAGTCGCGAGCACCCGGCTCACGTACTTCTTCACCGTTTTCAACCTGAGGTTGAGGATCGATGCAGTCTCTTCGTTGGTATGCCCATCCGCGACAAGCTCGGCCAGCTCGATCTGCCGCAGCGACAGGTATTCCCGCCACGATGGGAGCGGTTGCCCGGGAAGCAATTTCGCGAGGTTGGACAACTGCCGCGACAGCAGTCCCATTGCATGCAACCGCACGCGATCCGGTTCCCTACCCGTGGCAGTCGTTCGCGAGGTCACACTGACAGACCGACTGACGACATCGGCAGCTACGACGCCGGGCAGTTCAGCGCGATGCTCACGTATGCCGACAAGAACGGCTGGGTGAACAACGACGGTAGGTCGCTGCAGGCCCACATCGTGCGCGGCGACGGATAGGTTCGTCAGCCGCGCCGTCCGTGGCGTGGACGATTGTGTCACCGGTTCCCAACGCTCGGAGCGGCGTCGAGCTGAACCGCTGTCACCATCCACGCCCAGGGCGCCGGACCTCTGCACCGGATGGTCCGGCGCCTTTGGGAGAATGCCAGACATGGTCGAACAGAGCATCTGGATGCAGAAGGTCGCCGCCGATCCCGGACACTCCCAGTGGTACGTCGAGCGTTTCCGCACGATGGAGCGCGAGGGAAAGGACGTGGTCGGTGAGGCCCGCTTCGTCGACGCGATGGCCGCCCGCGGTTCCCGCATCCTCGACGCCGGTTGCGGAGCCGGACGCATCGCCGGATACCTCGCGACGGTGGGTCATGACGTCGTTGGCGTCGACGTCGATCCCGTGCTGGTCGCCGCAGCCGAGAAAGACCATCCCGGACCGCGCTGGCTGGTCAACGACCTCGCCGAACTCGACCTGCCCAGTCGCGGCATCGACGAGCCGTTCGACATCATTGTGTCCGCTGGCAACGTCATGACGTTCCTCGCTCCGAGTACGCGCGTCACCGTGCTAGGTCGGTTGCGTGCGCATCTGCGCGACGACGGTCGGGCGGTGATCGGGTTCGGTGCGGGCCGGGACTATCCGTTCGACGAGTTCCTCAACGATGCGAAGGCCGCTGGGTTCGAATCTGACGTATTGCTGGCAGCGTGGGACATTCGGCCGTTTACTGAGCGGTCCGAGTTTCTGGTCGCGGTTCTGCGCGTCGGGACTCACTAGGTCCTGGCTAGCGTAGTCGTGCCCGAAGACGAGTAGCACGACGCGGGCTACCGCAGCACAGGCACACGGCATCACATAGGTGACCTGTTCAATGGTCCGCTGAGGGCATCGCTCGGACACGTCGGCTACATTCAGTTCGGCGTGTACGCCTCTGGGTCAGGCGTCTCCAGCACTCTTGCAGAGCGAACGGGAGGAACCTTGGCTGGCGATAGAGACTGGTCTCGGTCTGAAGTTGAAATCTGCGTTGCCGAGTACCTGCATCTACTTACCCTCCAACTGAACGGACAGAGGGTCAACAAACGGGAACGTGCGGCACAGTTAGCGGAGCGACTCAACAGCCGCACACGCACGTCAGTCGAGTTCAAGCACTGCAATATCAGTGCAGCAATAACGGAACTCGGCTACCCGTCGGTCGCCGGCTACAAGCCCAGGCCGCACATTCAGCGCATGCTCGTCGAAGTCGTGGAAGAACAACTTAGTGCCAGTCGTGCCCTTGAGGAAGCACTCACTGCGGCAGTTCAGAGGCCCGCCGTAGCTACCGACATTGCGTTCGGAGGTGACGTATGGGTGACTGCGCCAGCACCTTCGGCAAGACCTAAGAAGGACATCCAAACCGGTCCGCTTTTCAACGCGGTGCGTCGCGATTACTTCGCAGAAGAAGCACGGAACAGATCACTAGGTCTCGCGGGCGAGTTATTCGTTACCGAACTCGAATCGCGCCGGCTCCACGCCGTTGGCCGAAAGGATCTAAGTAAGCGGGTCGAACACGTCGCCAAGACGCAGGGAGATGGGCTCGGCTACGACGTCCTGTCGTTTGATGCAGATGGCACCGAAAAACTGATCGAGGTGAAAACAACATCGTTCGACAAGTTCACCCCTTTCTACGTCACGCGCAATGAACTGGCTCGTTCGAACGAGGATTCGCCCAGGTTCCACCTCTATCGGGTTTTCGAATTTCGCGACAGTCCTAAAGTGTTTGATCTGCCAGGCAAACTCACCCAGCACTGTCATCTAGACCCGGCCACTTACCTCGCGAGAGTCGGCTGATCGCGGAGTCTAGGTCGTTGGCACTAATCGACACTGACTCAGAGCATAGCTACCGAGATCGCGAGAAATCGCGACCACCGAGGCCGCTGTTTGCGCGCCTAGCGGACGCAGAACGTTACGGCGCATTACCGGGCCCGAGTGGCGGGAATCGCAGAGCCGTGCTGGCGGATGGCCCGACTACGCATTGGTAGCCAACCGGCTGGAATGGAAATCGACATGCGCGTGAAGCGCTGCGGTGAAATCCGGGCGCCGACGTAATGTGCTAGCCTCCAAACGCTTCGCGAACCCTTTGGTCGCATTGAGACTCAGCGGTGCAGCGCCGTAATCGGTTAGCAGGCTGTCGAGGGACTGGCCGTTCCGCACACTCAACGGTCGCTCAGACAGGCTCCACGCCTCAGACTCACCGCTGACAGACGCCGCTGCGGACGGCCACGGCGCGCCAGGCACCAGTGGCGTCCGGTGGACATCGACCGGCTGGCCAGGCCCAACCAAGCGTTGACCTATCCACGAGGCAACAGGCGCCGTCACTGCATTGCCCACCAGCTTCCAGCGGGTACCTTCCTTCGGCACAATGCGCGTCCAACCGGACCGAAATCCTTGTAAGCGTTCGCCGGCCTCGACCGACGGCCGCACGATTGCCTCTCCGATGGGTCCGGCGGGCCGCCAAACCGCCGGCGGCGAGGATATTCCCAATTTCGACCCGCCCTTGAGGGTCGGCGTGACCCCCTCGCCCCATCCGAGACCACGATTACCTTCGGTCCAGTAAAAGCCGTAGGCCCTGTGAGAACGTGGTCCGTTGATCACCCCGGCCTCATCAGCGAACAGAACCTGCCGGGGATCTTCGATCCTCGATGCGACGAGGAAGACTCGCCGCCTGCGCTGACGCACGCCGAAGTACTGCGAATCTACGAGCCTGTAGGCCCAGTTCCAACCACGCTCCTCAAGCCACGAGGTGATCGCAAGAATTGGCGCTCCCTTATGGAGAGTAAGCATGTTCGGCACATTCTCCAGAATCAGCCACATGGGCTTGGCGTGCTCTACAAGACGAAAGACCTCTCGGACGAGGCCTGACTCGTCACCGCCAATGCCTGCTTTTCGACCGACCTGACTCAGATCTGTACAGGGGAAACCTGCGGTCACCACATCGACGGAAGGAAGGCTTCTCAGTTCGGTGACGTCGCCTGCAACTTCCGCATCGAATCGCTGGGATAGGACTGCGATAGCCGGTGCCCAGTTGTCGCAGAGAAGCTCAGTCGTGACTCCTACGCGGGACAACCCGAGTTCAAAACCACCGATGCCAGAGAAGAGACCTGCCGCGCGCATGCGATACATCCTCGAGGAAACCTGTGACAAAAGCCAGTCATCATGACACCGAGCACCGTCCACAACGGTTCGTCGCTACCGGGCGACCAGCTGCCTGCGATCGCCGAGGCGAGGTGCGGTGTCCTCCGGTCGTGTCATCTGGCCGCGTCTTGCAATGACCTGTCACTGGGGGTGGCTAGAGTTCCGGTCGTGGGTGACTCGGCTACAGACGCGACGACGACAACGGTTCTTGACAGCGTTCCAGAAGTAGGACAGTTGGTAACCGTTCGAGGCGCCAAGTGGGCGGTCGCGGACGTCCAGCAGCAAGGCCTCAGCAGGAGTAGCGCGGATGATTCCACCGCCCAGTTGCAACATGCAGTGACCCTGCAATGCGTCGACGAGGATCGCCTCGGCCACGAACTTCGCGTTGTCTGGGAGATCGAGCCAGGTCGGAGCGCGCATACTCACCGCGGACTCCCCGAGCAGGTCGACCCGGATCGGTTCGACGACCCGAATCGTCTCGCGGCGTGTATCGACGCGCTCCGGTGGGGTGCAATTACCAGCGCGGACGACGGCACTGTCCAAGCGCCGTTCCGTAGCGGGGCCAACGTCGAGCCGTATCAGCTCACACCTCTCAAGCGGGCGCTCGCCAGTCCACGCGCCAATCTGCTCCTCGCCGACGACGTCGGCCTCGGCAAAACGATCGAGGCCGGCCTCGTCATTCAGGAACTCCTCTTGCGGCATCGCGCACGCACGGTGGTGGTGGTCTGCCCGGCGGGTCTCGTCTTCAAGTGGCAGGACGAGATGCAGGAGAAGTTCGGCCTCGACTTTACCGTCGTCAACTCCGACACGATGAAAGATGTCCGGCGCTCCCACGGAGTTCATGCCAATCCGTTCACGCTGTTCCCGCGGATCATCGTTTCGATGGCGTGGTTACCCGGGCAGCGGGCGCAGCGCCAGCTGAGGGATGCGTTCGGATCAGGGACGCGATTCGCTTTCGACATTCTGGTCGTCGACGAAGCGCACCATGTCGCTCCTAGCAGTCCGGTTCGGACAAACAACGTCGGTTTGGAGCGGCGCGGGTACGCCGTGGATTCGCTTCGTACACGTGCCGTCCGCGAGTTGGCGGAACGCTCGGAACATCGCCTGTTCCTGAGCGCGACGCCTCACAACGGGTACACCGAATCGTTCACTGCGCTGCTGGAGATGATCGACCCACAGCGCTTCGTTCGAGGCAACAAGATCGATCCGGTGGCGCTCGACGAGGTGGCGGTCCGTCGACTCAAACGAGATCTGAAAGAAGCCAAGGGCTTCCTGGACCGAAAGGTCGATTCGCTGCGGTACACGCCGGACCCGGCGGAGTGCGATGCCTACGACAGGTTGATCGCGTTCACAGAGCGGCGCGACAAGGCCGTATCCGCATCGGGCACCGGCCGGGCGGCCAAGGACATGGCAACACTCCTTCTGAAAAAGCGGTTCTTCTCATCACCTGTTGCCTTCGCGCAAACCGTTGACGTCTACCTCGACACCAGGACGAAGGGGTTAGACGTTGCGTTTGACTTGGATTACGACGAGATCCTCGGCGCCGACGCGGAGGATCTCGAGGAGGGCAAAGTCGACCAGCCGGAGCTTGAGGCGCTTCGCGACGCGAAGAGTTCATTGCCCGACCTCACCGACGAGGACATCGCGGACCTCGAGTGGCTCAGTGAGTGGGGCCACGGCTTCGAGGGGCAACCAGACTCCCGACTCGCTGCGCTGCTCGTGTACATCGAGGGCGAGCTTCGCTCACATGGTGACTGGAACAACGAGCGGCTCGTGATCTTCACCGAGTATGTGGACACACTGCGGTGGATTCGCGACATTTTCAGGCAACAGGGCTACGAGGACGAACGCATTGACGTGATCGAGGGTGGAACCGACTCGCAGACACGTGAACTCATCCGCCTTCGGTTCAACGAGAGCCCAGCCAAGACATCAATTCGCATTCTCCTCGCGACCGACGCCGCCGGCGAGGGGATCGATCTCCAGAACCACTGCCATCGTTTATTCAACTTCGACATCCCGTTCAATCCCAACCGCTTGGAGCAGCGCATCGGACGTGTCGATCGCTACGGTCAGTCAATTGCGCCAGAGATCAGACACTTTGCTCCGGCAGCTGGTGGCGACACCGCCTTGAGCAAGGACGTCGATCTCCTCAGTCGGGTTGCAGTCAAGATTGACCAGATCATGCGGGATCTGGGCTCCGCCAACGAGATCATCGCCCCCGACATTCAACGTCAGTTCGGCGGGCAGGGCATCAAACGCACCAAGGTGAAAACCAGGGCACAGACGGACCCGATCGCTGGCATGCTGGGCGGCGAGAAGATCCTCAACACCGAACTCGCGCGACTCGAGTCGGATCTCGCCCGCAGCCGACAACGCCTCCACCTCCGCGCCGAAAACCTACAGCGGGTTGTCGAGACCGCCTTCGAGCTCAATCAACTCCCTCGACTGGTAGAGGTAGGCTCCCAGGACACCGATGTCCCGGTGTTCGCATTGCCGAATCTCGATTCGTCGTGGGAGCAGGTCACACGCGGGCTGTACACCCGGCTGGACCCGGACCATACGCGACCAATCGCCTTCGATCCCACGGTGCTCAAACCTAGGGAGCAGGGTGGTGACCCAGACGTCGTTTACATGCACTTGGGTTCACCGCTGCTCCAGCGCTCCACCCGCCGACTGCGCGCCGCGCTCTGGGGCGGTGATCGCTCGCTTCAACGGGTCACCGCAACGGTCGTTCCGGACCTCGACGAGTCGTACGCCGCGGCCGTGACCCGCCTGGTGCTGGTTGGTCGCGCCGGCCTTCGACTCCACGAAGAAGTCTTCCTGGCAGGCACGCGCCTCGGTCGACGCCAGGCCGTCGGCGAGCTGCGCGCTGAGGAACTTCTTGAGTCTGCGCTCGACCTTACGGATCTCGGCCTCGTACCTGCTCACATCGCGAATCAGCTTGCTGAGGCTTGGAACTCAACGAACGAGCACGGCGTGCGCGCCCGGGTGGAGAAGGCCATCGCCGACCGCGCCGAACGACGACGACGAGACGTCGAAGGGCAACTGTCCGAACGCATGACCGCCGATCGCACACGCGTCGACGAAATCTTCGCCCGGTTCGGCGCTACCCTCCGTAGCGCCCTTGCAGAGGCAGAGGCAATGGACGACCCACAGCTTGCACTCTTCGACGACGAGCGACGTCAATCCGAACGTGACCTGCGCGAGATCAGGCGCAGGATCGACGCGCTGGCAGACGAGCGCGACCGCGAACTTCGAGCGGTCGAGACACGGTACGACGAAATTCGCGCCTGGGAGTTCCCGGCAGCGGTGATCTTCGCGATCGCACCGAAGGACATCGAGAACGGACTGGTACTGCGATGACGAAGACCCACTCACGCAAGCAGGACTTTCACTCGGACTGGCTCAGCCAGGTCGACATCGACGGGCCGTTTCTCGCACTGCCTGTACTGAAGGACATGTGGAAGGACGGCGTAGACCGTCTCGGCGACACCGACGATCGCCTCCTCACCTTCAGGCAGGCCTTCGCGAGGTGGCAGCGAGCTCTTGACAAATTCACCGCCGAGCCCCGGACTCCCGAATCCAAGGCGGCCTACGCCGAAGTCAATCGAGCATGGATCGACACCATCCTCAATCAGATCGCTGAATGGGCGGGACTGCGAACGAATGTCGATGTCAGCGTCCAGTCGCCGGGCGAACAGGTCACTGTTTCCACCAGCGGAGGCCTCGCTGGCCGCGACGGTGAAACCGCCGCAGTGTTGCTGATCTGTGAGCCGACATCCGGAGGACTGCGGGAAACGGGTCTCGACGGCTGGCCCGCCAACGAGGTCGATCGACTGGCAATGCTGCTTCGCAAAGCCAAGGTCGAAGTCGGTATCGCCACTGACGGCCAGTGGTGGGCTCTGGTATCGGCCAAAGCCGGAAAGCCAACAGGCTCCGGCATGTTCAATGCCCTAACCTGGGCCGAAGAACCACTACTACGGGACGCCTTCTTCACGCTGGTCAATCAGCGCCGGTTCCGCGCGCAGAACGTCGAACAGCGCCTGACAAGACTGTTCGAGCGAAGCGAACTCGAAGCCGAGACGGTCACCGAGAAGCTCGGCACCCAGGTTCGCAGGTCCGTCGAGCTCCTGGTGCAAGCCTTTTCCGAGGAGCGGTTAAAGGCCGCACGCAACGGCGATCCTGATCCGCTCACCGAGAAGCCCGACGATGTCTACCAGGCCGCCGTCACGGTGATGATGCGGATCGTGTTCCTGCTCTTCGCCGAGGAGCGCGACATGCTTCCCACCGAGCAGCTCTACTGGGATTCATACGCGATCAAAGACCTCTTGACTGACCTCCAGTCACAGGCCGTCGGAGGCGAGGAACACCTCGACGAGACGTACGACGCCTGGCATCGACTTCTCGCCGTCAGTACGGCGCTCCACGGCGGCGTCAACTACGACGAGATGCGGATGCCCGCATACGGCGGCTCACTTCTCGATCCCGAACGGTTCCCCTGGCTTCACGCCGTGGACGAACGCGGACTGCGCCTAAGGGTGTCCGACCGCGTCATGATGCACGTACTCGAGTCGGTCCAGACCGTCGTCACGGGAGGCGAACGTCGTCGAATCTCGTTCCGAGAGATCGATGTCGAACAGATCGGGTACATCTACGAGGGCCTACTAGGCTACTCCTGCAGCGAGGTGACCGATGACATCGTTCTAGGCCTCCTCGGCAAAGACGGTGAGGAACCGGAAATCCCGCTCGGTACACTCAATGAGCTGTGGAACGAGCACCGCGGCGACCCGAAGAAGGTTGCCGCTGCCCTGGTCGCCTGGACAAAGGAACATCAGCCAGCAGCTACCAGCAAGACACCAGCCGCCCTCGCCAAACTTATAGGCAAGGAACCCACCGCCGACGAACGCGCGGAGCTAGTTCGTCTCCTGACTCCGGTTGCCGGTGGTAACACCGACCTTCTGCAGACACTTGTCGGATGGGGCAACGTCATTCGGCGCGATCTCCGTAACATTCCCCTCGTCTTCCCAGTCGGCGGACTCGTCGTCATTGAGACGCCTTCGCGGAAGAACGCCGGCGCCCATTACACGCCCCGGTCACTCGCGGAAGAAGTCGTACTACACGCTCTCCAACCGCTCGTCTACGAGCCCGGCCCGCTGCAGACCAACGACGAAAAGGACTGGAAGCTCAAGTCAGCGGCCGAAATCCTGGACCTCAAGGTCGCAGACATCGCCGCTGGCTCCGGCGCGTTCCTCGTCGCCGCCGCGCGATATCTCGCGGAGCGCGTCGTCGAAGCGTGGACGTGTGACAAATTGTTGAGTGACTCGGACCTGGCGGATCCTGACGAGGTCAAGCGGCGCGCTCTACGCGAGGTAATCGCCCGCTGCATCTACGGTGCCGACATCAACCCCATGGCTGTCGAGATGTGCAAACTCTCACTCTGGCTCGTATCCATGGATAAGAGCCAGCCGTTCTCGTTCGTCGACGACAAGATTTTCTGCGGTAACTCACTTCTGGGGCTGACCGACCTCGACGAACTGCGTTACACACATATCTACCCTGAGCCGACGAGGATGCACCAATTGTTATTGGTCGACATCGACGCCAAAATCGACTCGGCGACGAGGCTTCGGCATGAACTCGCCAGTCCAGTTAGGGACAATGACCCGATGCGGTCCTCGCGTACGAAGCGGCGTCTGCTGGACCAAGCGCAAAGGGCAACCGAGGACCTGCGGCTGATTGCAGACAGCGTTGTGGCGGCCGGGCTTCCGTTGGGCGGCAAGCCGGGCCGCCATCTTGACGACGCATACTCTGCGTTGTCATGGCAGGTCCAAGAGGCATTCCGCGAAGGGGGAATAGATGCAGATCGCGACATATTAGCCGCGCGAAACCGGTCTGGACTGACCCCAACTGTCGAGACTGACTACGAACGGTGGGTCCCGCTTCACTGGGTCCTCGAAGTACCCGACGTCATGGTGCAAAACGGGGGGTTCGATGCAATTATCGGAAACCCCCCGTTCCTGGTGGGGAAAAAGATCTCAGGTGCCCTTGGGTCAAACCTCCGACAATGGCTCGCAAACTGTGTCGCCGAGGGACAACCCGGAAACAGCGATTTGGTTGGATACTTTCTCCGGCGAGCGGTTTCCCTCTGCAAGTCGACATTCGGATCGATCGGCCTGGTGACCGCCAAAGTCATTTCCGAAGGCGACACTCGTCAGGTCGCAATGGACCCAATCATTGGACGTGTGGGAATCTGGAAGGCACGCCGTAATGAGCCATGGCCTAGTACAGGTGCAGCCACGAGAATCGCCGAGATATGGATGGTAACGCCGGCTACCCACATCGCTTCGCGCCCTACTCTGGACGGCGTTAGTGTGGCCTCCATCACCGCCTCCCTCGAAGCTGGAAGTCGAGTCGGCGGCCTTCCTATGCGCCTTCGTTCGAACTCGGCTATATCGTTCAAGGGCTATGACTTCGGCGATCCTGGATTCCTGATTTCTCGCGACGAGGCTCAGCGGCTGCTCGCGGCCGACGCCCGAAACTCCGAAGTCGTTCGGCCCTTTGTTAACGGTAAAGACCTCATGTCGAGCCCGAATGGAGAAGGCGAGCGGTTTGCAATCTTCTTCGGCGAGAGAGATTACCTGAGTGCACGCTCTTACTCCGACGTGTTTGCGGTGGCCGAGCAGCGACTCGTAAACCGGAAGCTCAAGACTGATGCTTGGTGGCGATTCCACAGGCCGAGGCCAGCTCTCACAGCAGCACTGCAGGGAGCGGACTTCCCGATCGGTATCTCCGCAGTTAGCCGCCACGCAGTACCGCAGTTGCTCCCTAAGGGGATCATCATGGGTTCCGCCGTCGTCGTCTTTGTTGGGCTCGGGCGCGCGGGGCTCGCGCTCCTCTCATCCTCTGTTCATATGTCGTGGCTGCTTCGGTGGGGTTCGTTCATGAAGCAGGATATTCGGTACACCCCGACGGACGTCTTCGAAACCTATCCCCTGCCCGAGGAGAATGATGCGTTGGAACGGCTCGGTTCCATCCTCGACCTGGAACGACGCAAGATAATGCTCAGCCGAAATATCGGTCTAACGGCGCTGTACAACGTAGTACATGACGCAGAGTGCGCATATGACCCCGACATCGATCGACTTAGGGCGATTCATACAGAGATCGACGCAGCGGTCATGGCAGCGTACAGGTGGAACGACGTTCCGCTCGACCATGGCTTCCACACTTACCGCCAGATGGAGCGCTGGACCGTGTCACCCGCTGCGCGTGTGGAGATTCTCGACCGGCTCCTTGAGCTAAACCACGAGCGCGCACGAGTCGAGGGACAGGATGTTCCAGACCAGAGACAGGGCACGATCTTCTTATGACTGCAAGCGCATCTACCGCCGTCCGCGCCGATCTCTTGGTCTTGATCCAGCAGGAACTACTCGGACCGCGCAATGGCCCAGAGGAGGAAATCAAGGGCACCCCGCGAGCGGCATACATGGTCGGCTCCCTCGCACCAGTGACGGTTGACCCAGCCCTCGGAGTCAGAACAAGTAATGCCACTGGCGCTGATCCTGCAGAGACCGGGGAGGCAATCAGCGATATCGACCCAATCTCGAACGGCCAGCCAGGAGTTCCTGTGCCTACGGACGAGGACATGGCTTCATCTTCTGATGGGGAGGACCGAGACGAGGGAGCAAAGGGCGCGCTGACACATCCGTCGTCGATGGGTCTGCGGTTCCAGGTACCTCGCGATTGTAGTGTCCTGGCAGTGTCCGTCTCGTGGGGTCGGTACGAGACGTTCCGTCGGGAGAATGAAGACGGCCGCAAGATGCAGTGGTCACGGCGCATCCCCTTCGAGAAGACCGTAGAAGTCGCTGTCCACGAGCACGACAACCATGTGACGCTGGCCCCCATCGAGCTCGATGCCGACGTGACGTTGCGGGTTGAGCTGTTCCCCAACGGCGATCGCACGATCGTCGAACTCGCGCTGTCCAACGACCGCGTGACGGGAATGGACGCTCCACCCGGAGACTGGCTGTTCCAGACCAAGCTAGGCATCGAAGCCAACAGCGGCGAACCGGTCTTCTTGCCCTCCCGCGATGTCCTCGACGACGGCTACGACGAAACCGACGACGAGCGTCGTCGTCTCGATCTGCAGTACCGGCATCGGCTCGAGTTCGCGATCGGCCGGACAGCGTCTGTGACGTGGGTGGAAGCCGATGACGAGTCACGCCGTGCGACTTCAGTCGAGACCACATGGCTTCCGACAGCAGAAGTTCCCCAAACTGTCGCAGGTGAAGCGGGCGCTGCCATCACGTCGATGCGGCTGCTCGCAGACCTGGAACCCGGAGGCGTCGACAACGCGTTCTTGCCACTTGTGGATGGATACCGCACCTGGCTCACCGAGCAGGAAGCGCTCGCCGCCAAGCTGCCCGCCCATCTCCAGGCAACTGCCGATGAGGCCATTGCGGAGGCGGGACTCGTCGTCAGCCGTCTCCAAACGGGGCTGCGGCTGTTGAGGGAGAACAGCGACGCGCTCGATGCATTCCGGTTTATGAACCGAGCGATGCGGGATCAGCGTATCCGGTCGCAATTGGCCGGCAAGCGCTCGGAACGCAGCGATCTGTCGATTGCCGATGCTCTCGTCGAAGTGGAGACGAAGGGCGACGAGGCCGCCTCATGGAGGCCGTTTCAGCTGGCGTTCATCCTGCTCCAACTTCCGGCACTAATCGATCCGAAAGACGAGTCGCGCAGCGGTGCGGCCGCCAATGTCGAGCTTCTCTTCTTCCCGACTGGTGGCGGCAAGACCGAGGCTTACCTCGGTTTGGCTGCATTCACCTTCGCGATCCGTCGCATCCAAGGCGTGATCAGCACCGACGATGGACCACTCGACGGCGGCGACGGCGTAGCTGTACTCATGCGCTACACCCTTCGCCTCCTCACCTCCCAGCAGTTCCAGCGAGCTGCCGCCCTCGTCTGTGCTGCCGAGCTGATCCGGCAAGGCGACGTAGCGAAGTGGGGCGAGCGTCCGTTCAGCATTGGACTGTGGGTCGGCTCCGCGGTGAGCCCCAAGCGTTACGACGAAGCCAAGCGGCAGGTCGAGACCGCCCGCCAGGACCCGGGCAAGACACACGGCCTGACCGTCCTGCAACTACAGCGCTGCCCTTGGTGCGGCTCCAAGATCGATCCCAAGCGTGATCTCCAGACGGTGAGTGCCACCGAGCGGATCGAAGTTCATTGTGGAGACCGCACGGATACCTGCCCGTTCTCGATCGATGGCGGAGCCGGCGCTCTGCCGATCACCACCGTCGACGACGAGCTCTACCGCAACCCGCCGACCTTCCTGCTTGCCACCGTCGACAAGTTCGCACGCCTCGCACGCGAAGGCGAGGCCGCCAGCCTCTTCGGCTACGTGTCCGCTCGGTGCCCACGGCACGGTTACCGACACCCTGATTCACGGGGCGCCTGCAAAGGCAAGTCCCACACTCAGAGGAACGAGGGTGGAGTCACCTACCCTGCCGTCCAGATAGCCAAGGTGACACGCCTCCGCCCACCCGACCTGATCATCCAGGACGAGCTTCATCTGATTACCGGTGCGCTCGGAACCGCAGTCGGCGTCTTCGAGAACGCTATCGACGTGCTCTCGTCGTATGACACGGACGGGACCACCGTTCGGCCGCTCGTCGTGGCTTCCACCGCGACCGTCCGCAACGCGCTGAACCAGGTGACTGCGCTCTACGGCCGGGGCGTCGCAGTCTTTCCACCACAGGTCCTCGATGTTCGCGACACCTTCTTCTCACGCGAGAAGCCGTTGTCGGATGAGAGTCCCGGCCGCAAGTACCTCGGAGTCTGCGCCCACGGCATTCGACTGACCCTCGCAGAGATCCGAATGTCCGAAGTCCTCCTACTCGCTGGTCAGAAACTCCTGGACGAGCACGGCGCGGCAGCGGACCCGTACATGACCACCGTCGACTACTTCTCCGCCACCCGGGAGCTGGCCGGCATGCGGCGCTACCTCGACGACGACGTGACCACTCGCGTCACAGGTAACACCGAGCCGTTTCCCCGCCGCACCACTGACTGGGCGCGGCTCGAGATCGGGGAGCTGACCGCGCGAATCTCCTCGGAGGAGATCTCGAGGACCCTCGACCGGCTCGCCCTGCCGTTCACGTCGACCTGGACCCCAGCGCCCGGCGGGGCACCCGTTCCGAGGTGGACCTCCCGCGGTAAGGCCGCGTACGGCAAAGCATGGGCAGCGGCGGAGGCGGAGAAGAAGCCGGCCCCCAAATCGCCACAGCGTCCCTACGACGTCGTGCTAGCGACGTCGATGCTGCAAGTCGGTGTGGATGTGCCCCGTTTGGGCCTGATGCTAGTGGTTGGCCAGCCGAAGAACACCGCGGAATACATCCAGGCGTCGTCCCGCGTCGGCCGCGACGCCCGCAAGCCCGGTTTGGTTGTGTCACTGGCGAACTGGTCTCGCCCTCGCGACATGTCGCACTTCGAATCCTTCCGTCACTACCACGAAACCTTCTACGCGCAGGTCGAGGCGCTCAGCGTCACGCCATACTCCGACACTGCTATGGAACGGGGACTCATGGGCATGCTCGTCAGTGCCCTCCGCGTCACTGACGAGGGAACCAGCGACTCGCTGTCGCCTGAGCCCGGGGCCGGCGAGATCTCGAGCAAGATGCCCACAGCACATGCCCTCGTCGACCGAATCGTTGCACGGGCGACACCCGCAGCGCCGGACCCATCGACTGTCGAACACCTGCGGCAGAAGCTTCGCCAACGCGTTGATCGCTGGTACGCCAAAGCTCAGGAATACCAAAGTGCACTCGTGTACGAGCGGCGGCGCAAGGACCACGTCGAGTGGCCACTGTTGATCAGCCCAGAAACGACAGTCCCCTCGCCGGCCGACCGGATTTTCGTCGTAGCCAACTCCATGCGCGAGGTGCAGCCAGAATTCAACCTGCTGGTGAGCCCAGCTCCGCAGAATCTCGCATTCAAAGATCCGGTGGGCGCACCCTCCTGGACCTTCCCCGAGGAGGGCGAGAAATGACCGAGAACACTACATCCCCTGATCTCCACGAAGACGGAAACCAACCCGTCAGCGTCGGCACCAAGGATCTCGACCCGATCGCCGATATCGAGGCTAAAGTCACGAAGAACCGCAGCAAGGTCGGCTCCCTTCGGCCGTCGGCCCTGCTCTATACGTCCGGCATTGGTGCGACCGTCGATCTGCCGCATCTGTCTGTGATGCCGCACGGGCTGGACGGATGGCAGCGCTACTACGACCGTCGCCCAGGTGGAGCCGACGTCATCGTCGAGCCACGGCTGTTGGACCTCGTCCGCGCCTATCTCGGAGACCAGGTCGATCAGCTCCGCAAAGCTCCTTGGGCACCGGAGATGCCCGGTGGCGCTGGCGACGATGCCGTCGATCTGGGCATCCCCGCGCGAGTGTTTCCTCAGTGGCTCCGCTGCACGGGCTGCAACCGAGTCGCTCCCGTCAACCACCAAGTGTTCGAGTTCAGGAATGTACTGAAGTACCGGCCGGATCAGGCACAGTTCGTTCACGAGAATTGCAAGGGATGGGATGCGGACGCCAAGAAGTCGAAGAGCCGAAAGGGACGTCCTCAAACTGCAGTTCCGGCGCGCTACCTGATCGCTTGCATTAATGGGCACCTCGACGAATTTCCGTATGTCGCCTGGGTACACCGAGGCCAGGAGTGCCCCAAGGCCAGGATTCCGCAGCTACGTATGCGCGAGTGGAAGAGCAACATCGGTCCGGACGTGCAGATCATCTGCCTTTCGTGCGATGCGCGACGCGGCATGCTCGAAGCAACCGGACCCAAGGCGTCCGAGAAGCTGCCGCGCTGCCGTGGCCGGCATCCGCACCTGGATGCCTTCTACAAGTGCGATCAGCCCGGCAAGCTGATGATGCTCGGTGCCGCCAACCAGTGGTTTGCTTCCACAGTCGGCCTGTTGGCATTGCCTCGCGAGGAGTCGGCATCCGCCGACGACGTGGTTCCACACCTACAGGCACTCCCTCCCAACATCATCGCGGCGGCTACGAGTCGAGATTCCTTGCAGGCTTTCCGCTTACTCGCCGGCAACGTCGCTCAGACCGACATATTCGATAGCATTTCCGACGACGCCCTCTGGGACGCGTTAACAGTGATCAAGAGTGGCGGCAGCTCAGGTGTGCAGGCTCCGGCCAGTACAGACCCCACCGACATTTTGCTACCCGAATGGTTAGTCCTGACTGACAGGGTGAAATACACCAAGCACAGCGGCGCAGCCGATTTTCGAGCCGTCCGACGCAACGTTCCCGACACACTCCAACCGATCGTCACAGAAGTCGTCGCAGTGGAGAAGCTGAAGAAAGTCAACGCATTCGTTGGTTTCACCCGGATTGACGCCCTCGACCGAATCGACGACAGCAAGAGCCGCGTCGCGCCCTTGAACAAACGAGGTCGACCAAATTGGGTTCCTGCGACGGAGGACCGCGGCGAGGGATTCTTCCTCCAGTTCGATGAAGAAGCCGTCGGCGAGTGGGAGGAGAAGATTTTGGGCCTCCCAATCTGGGAGACATTCCGCCAGGCGCACGCGCTGAACTTCAACCGCCGCACCAGCAAGACCGCCGACACAACGATCGATCCCGACTCCCGCTTTCCGGCGCCGAGATACTGGGCCATCCACACCCTGTCGCACTTGCTCATCCGGGAGGCGGCGATGTCGAGCGGGTACGGCTCGGCAAGTCTGACCGAACGCATCTACGCCTGGAGGCGAGACGGCGACAGGCCTGCCGCTGCTGGGCTGTTGATCACCACGACCGCGTCCGACAGCGAAGGCACACTGGGTGGCCTCGTCGACCTCTCGCGACCAGAAAGGCTTGGCCCGTTGGTGCATGAGGCGATCCGCCGTGGGGGTCGTTGTTCCAGCGACCCCGTCTGCTCGCACAGACGCCCACAGGGGAAGGAGGACTTCCTTCACGGTGCAGCGTGCCACTTCTGTCTTTTCGTCAGCGAAACCAGTTGCGAACGGACCAACCGCTTCCTTGACCGGAGACTCCTGCTCGGCCTGCTCGTAGACAAGGACGTTGCGACGCCGGGCCTGCTGACCCCTATCCATGGGGGTTGACAAAATGTCTGCAGCTTCACGTCTGGGAGCGCTGCTGGGACGTGATGAGGCGAGTGCCGTCGCTGCAGCGCTTCGACAGCGCCACCTGCCCCACTTGGCCGCTCAGAGGGCGTTCCCCCTCCACCGCGCCGAGGTCAAACTCCTCCTCTCAGACCTCATCGCGACGGTAGGAGGAGCCGATCTTGCCGCAGCCGTGTTGGACGGCATCGCGGCAGTCCCCCGCACCACTTGCCCAGAACCTGTCTGGACAACGCCGAATGTTCCAGGGATCGAGGGGAGAACGACTCTCGCGGTTGCCGACATGATCAACCGAGCAGAACGATCGGTCTATGCCGCTACCTATTCCGCATCGAGCAAAGCCGAATACGTTCAGGCACTGACGAACGCGATCGACCGCGGCGTCTCGGTCACGATCGTCCTAGACCGGGGTATGCAGGAGAAGAACGGCGGTGCCGTACCGAAGGCCCTCGCAGGTGCTCGAATGTGGGCATATGCGCCAGAGCCGGCCGGCTCCTGGACACCGCTTCAACACGCGAAACTCGTAGTCATAGATGGAAATTCAGCACTGGTTACCAGCGCGAATTTCTCGGATTCTGCGGCCAGGGTCAACCTCGAGTGTGGACTTCTCAGTCGCGACCCCGAAGTAGCTGGTGGCCTTGTTCGCCAGTTGGAGACGTTGTACCAGCAAGGAGCGCTGGTTGACTTCTGAGTCACCGTCGGGCGCCCCCGCTAGGTCTAACCCGAGATGAATCCAAAGCCGCTCGATGAGGTCACGCGACAGCGCATGTCACGACAGGCTCGTCGCGACACCCAGGTAGAGCTTCAGGTGCGCCGCCGGCTCCATGCGGCTGGTCATCGATACCGAGTGGACTACCGACCAGATCGATCGATCCGTGAGCAATGATCAGAACCTGTGGATGACCCTCGGTGAGGGGGCGTTGAAAGTGGGCGCACCTTCCCGAGGATGATCTGAATATCCGAAGGTCCGATCATGAGCCGGCGTTGGCGCGCTGGTTCGGGAAGGTACGCCCATGCTCACCGTAGTTCACGATGCCACCGAGGCCACTGAAAGCACCGGCGGTGCCGGTCGGTCGTTATTGGACGAGATCGTCCGCGACGGCGCCCGGCAGATGCTGGCTGCAGCACTCAAAGCCGAGGTCGCCGCCTACGTGGCCCAGTTCGCCGACCAGCTCGATGAGGACGGCCATCGGTTGGTGGTCCGCAACGGCTACCACCAGCCGCGTGAGGTGCTGACCGCGGCCGGCGCGGTCAAGGTGAAGGCGCCGCGGGTCAACGACCGCCGCGTGGACCCCGATACCGGTGTGCGGCAGCGGTTTTCCTCGGCGATCCTGCCGGCGTGGGCACGTAAGTCTCCGCAGATGAGTGAGGTGTTGCCGCTGCTGTACCTGCATGGGCTGTCCAGCGGCGACTTCACTGCGGCGTTGGAGCAGTTCCTCGGCTCGGGTGCGGGGTTGTCGGCCTCGACGATCACCCGGCTGACCGCGCAGTGGCAGGACGAAGCCGCGGCGTTCGGGCGCCGTGATCTGTCCGGTACCGACTACGTCTACCTGTGGGTCGACGGCATCCACCTCAAGGTGCGCCTGGAGCAGACCAAACTGTGCCTGCTGGTGATGATTGGCGTGCGTACTGATGGCCGCAAGGAGCTGGTGGCGATCACCGACGGGTATCGGGAGTCCACCGAGTCGTGGGCCGACCTGCTACGCGACTGCAAACGCCGCGGGATGACTGCCCCGGTGCTGGCCGTGGGCGATGGCGCCCTCGGGTTCTGGAAGGCGGTCCGCGAAGTGTTCCCAGCGACCCGTGAGCAGCGGTGCTGGTTTCACAAGCAGGCCAATGTCCTTGCCGCACTGCCTAAGTCGGCACATCCGTCGGCGTTGGCGGCGATCAAGGATATCTACAACGCCGAGGACATCGACAAGGCACAGGTCGCGGTCAAGGCATTCGAGGTCGACTTCGGCGCCAAATACCCCAAGGCCGTCGCCAAGATCACCGACGACCTTGACACCCTGCTTGAGTTCTACAAGTACCCGGCCGAGCATTGGATTCACCTGCGCACGACCAACCCGATCGAAAGCACTTTCGCCACGGTGCGACTTCGGACCAAGGTCACCAAGGGGCCTGGATCACGCGCGGCCGGGATTGCCATGGCCTACAAGCTGATAGACGCCGCACAAGCCCGCTGGCGGGCCGTCAACGCCCCGCATCTGGTCGCCCTGGTCCGTGCCGGCGCGGTCTTCCACAAAGGCAAACTGCTCGAACGGCCCACCGACATCACCCCACCGCAACCGCCTTCAAACGGTGACGAGCGCACCGGAACGGAGGTCGCCTGAAACACCCCGATCCACAGGTCTTGACAATTTCTCTCGATCCGTTGCCGCGGCGACATAGTGTTCACGCGCCGGAAGGTCGTGGTCTTCATTGACGGATGCTTCTGGCACGGGTGCCCATTGCACGCGACACAGCCAAAGAACAACGCAGCCTGGTGGCGCGCGAAGCTTGCGAGCAACATCGAACGGGACCGCCGTCACTCGGACGCGCTGCGCGACCTCGGGTGGCAAGTCCTGCGGTTCTGGGAGCACGAAGACCCAGACGATATCTGCGGACAGATCGTCGCTGTGGTGCGCACGGCCGAAAGCAGCTCGTAGTCAACCGCCAAGGGTTCAGAACGTGGCAAGATCACAGTCCAACCAACGGACGCATGAGAACCTCGGCCCGGGAGAGAACTTGCTAACCAGTACGGCACAGTTGACCGCGCATGAACTCGAGCTCTTGAAGGTATTCAGCAGCGACTTCGAATTCCGGATCCCGGAGTACCAGGGCCGCTATTCCTGGTAGCCGGAACACGCACTTCAGCGTGGATAACCTCGGCGAGTGCCAACGGCCAGTTTGATGCCCTGAATCGCCCCGGGTTTGCTGGAGGCTCGGTTAGTTGGTTCCAGCGGTTGCCGGGACCGGGTTCTCACGGTAGCTGGTGACCGGGTGGGTCGACCAGTAGGCGGTCTCGTACTCGACCGGCGGGACGTGTCCGATCTCGCCGTGCAGGCGGCGGTGATTGAACCAATCGATGTACTCGGCGACAGCGATCTCAACCTCGCCGACACCACTCCAGCCACCTCGAGGACGCATCACCGGGTTCCGGATGCACTCGGCTTTGAACAACGAGTTGAATGCCTCGGCCATCGCATTGTCGTACGAATCACCCTTGGAGCCAACCGAAGTCACCGCTTCGGCCTCGGCGAGACGTTCGGTGTAGCGGATGGCTCGATACTGCACGCCGCGGTCGGAGTGGTGGATAAGGCCGGCCACCTCCTGGCCGGCACGCGAACGCGCCCACAATCCCATGTCCAGGGCATCAAGGGCAAGGCTGGTGTGCATGGTGGTCGAGACCTGCCAGCCCACGACCATCCTTGAGAAGACGTCGAGGATGAATGCGGCATACACCCAACCCGAGTGGGTACGGATGTAGGTCAGGTCGGCCACCCACAGCGCGTTGGGCGCCGCCGCGGTGAACTGGCGTTTCACCCGATCGGCCGGCCGCGGAGTTTCGGCCCCCTCGCTGCGAGTGGTCTTCCGCGTCTTCAGCCGCGGTATCCCGTGCAGCCCATCAGCTTTCATCAATCGTTCAACGGTGCACCGTGCCACGCCGACACCCTTCCTGCGCAGTTCGGCATGAACTTTGCGGGCACCGTAGACGCCGAGGTTGTCGGCATGCACGGTGCGGATCTCGCCGAGGATCTCGCGGTCGCGGACCACTCGTGGCGCCTCGATTCGTCGAGAGCTCAGATGGGCTCGGACTGTGGACGGAGCGATCTGGGCGGCCGTGTCGCGTAGGGCCGCACAGATCGGATCGACTCCGTGTTCGTCACGGGAAGCGGCGACGAACTCCACGATCAGCGCTGTGGGCGGTCGATCTCCGCCGCAAAGAAAGCCGAGGCCTGCTTCAAGATGGTGTTCGCCCGTCGCAGCTCACGGTTCTCCCGCTCCAGTTGCGCGATTCGCTCAGCCTCGCCGGTCGTGGTGCCCGGTCGCACCCCGCCATCGATCTCGGCCTGTTTGACCCAGGTGCGCAGCGCCTCCGGGTGCACGCCGAGTTGGTCGCCGATGCGTTTGAGCGCTCCCGGCCGCGTAGCCGGGTCCCGGCGGGCTTCCATCGCCATCCGCGTCGCCCGCTCCTTCAGCTCAACGCTGTACTTCCGTGGTGCTGCCATGCTCTCCATCCTTCACAGGTTCGAGAGCCTCCGACAACCCCGGGGCGATTCAATCATCGAGGATCACCGATGCTTCCCACCGGTTGAACAGCGTCCTAAGTCCCGATGCGATGACAGCCGCGGCCCGCCAGCGTGCTCCTGCTGAAACCCGCGATGTGTCCACTGACAGCTGGCCCAAGGCGCGCCATGCGCAATCTGCGGGTGAGTGCATAGCCAATCCGGCAGTGTGCAGTGCGAGATCGACGGGGATGGTCGTCAGATCGAGTTCGCCGGCCGAACGGTGGACCGAAGCCGCCTGCGATACATATTCATCCAGCGCCGACGTCAGGTCGGCGTGACTGACAGCGTCCGGATCGTCGGGGTCAGCGATCCGGCCGGCCATCGCCTGGGTCGGGGTCAGCGTCATCCGTGGCGGACAGGGCATCGTCGAGCGTGTTGTCGCTCATCGTCAACGGCACTGCCATAGCAGTGAGAGTGCTTCCGCCGCGGCGGACTCCTGGCGTCCATCGGGCAAAAGGTCATCCAGTCGTTGAGCGATACTTCTCTCCGTCGCGTCTCGGTCCACAGGAGTCCCAGCTGTCGCAGCCGCACTGAGCGGGTCGGCCTGATCGGCGAGGTCTGGTAGCGGAAAGAACAACATGAACGAGGTCATTGCCGACAAGTCCCCGCTTGTCCGCCGGAATTGCAGGCGCTGGGAGACATTCTCACTACTTGGACTGACTTTGGTCTGACTTGCTGACTGAGTCGCTGCGATGTTGCGGCTCGCCTCGAAGCTCAGCAGCGAGGCCACGGATGTGGGAGTTGCTGACCAGGGTGAGAAGACCAGCTTCTTCGTCATTGTCTGGGCCTGAAAACTGGCGTACGGCCCTTGCGGACGTAGATACGTTTGGGATGGCGGCATCCACAGCATCTGATGCCAACCCGTCCCGGTTCTCTGATCCATCAGGGTACGAAGTCGCGGATTGAATCACCCCAGGTTTGATGACGCTTCCTTCTGAGTCAGGAAGGATGAGCATATGCCTAAGAGGACCGATCCGGAGGTCCGTTCGAGGGCCTTGAGGTTGCTGGAGACACACGGCGGCGAGTACTCGTCGTTGACCGCTGCTGCCGAGGCGATCGCCAAGCAAGTCGGTGTCGGTCAGGAGACGGTGCGTCGTTGGGCCGTGCAGGCTCAGGTCGACGCCGGCGCGCACTCTGGTACCACCTCGAAGGAATCCGCCGAGATCAAAAGGGGGGTTCTCCCCGGATTTCTGTCACGGCGCCGATCCGGAGTCGAAAGGGATTGTGGAGAACCTGTGCGGGTACGCGCAGTCGGATCTGGCGCAGCCGTTGTGGATCGAAGCCAAGATCGCCGCTGGTCGTGACGACGTGCAGCTGGATGTGCACGCCGGGAACCGGGCCGCGCGGGACGGGGTGGCAAACTGCACATACGTGGGGGTGGGTACGACGACGTTGGCGACGACCCCACCTTTAAGGCAACCCATCCGATCAGCGAGTACCTTGTTGGGCACTCCACCGATCTCTTCCAACGCTTCAGCGATGAATCCGAGTGTGGTGGTCGCTGTTTCGTTGGTGGCGAACCGCACGAACCGCCACCGCGAGAACGCCAACACCGCGCAGAACATGTGCAGCCCACCGATCACGGCCCAATCGATGACCAGGTAGTCACCCGGAGCCCACACCGCCGGGCGACTCCCACGATGATGATCACGGCGCCACTGTGTTTTCTCCTGGGCGACCAGTCGACGGAAGTTGCAGGCCGAGCCCTCATATCCCGCGGCACGCGCTACCAGCAGCAGGCGTTTGGCGGTGATCCGGCCGTGTGACCGCTCGACTCGCTCAGCGACCACCTCGGCGACTGCATCGTAGTTGCGGGCCCGTTCCTTGCGATCGGGTGGTTGATCGTCGACCTCGAACCGGTCGACCACACGCTTGACGGTCTTGTGGGTGGTGCCGCACACCTCGGCGGCGGCGCGATAGCTTCCGAGTTCTCGGTAAGCAGAAATGATGTCCATACGGTCCTTCGCAGACTTCAATGGAACTCCCAGGCGGTGATGGTGATCGGTTGGCACCTTCACCGTCATCGCCTGGGCCCTCAGTTCCGGGTCGACACGACGAACACAGGGTGGGGACTTTTATCTGGCCACCAGCGGGGGCCTCGACCTGGACACCAGTGGGGGCTTTCTCATGGCCATGGACACAGACGGTGTCCAGTCATCGTCCGGCCACATCGAGGGTATTCCGTCAACCGATCGACACCCTCGGCAGACTGAGCCCATGCGTTCACGCTCTGAGTTCAACTGGCCAAGAATTTCGGAATGTCAACGGCGGCTGAAAACTGACCCCTTATCGACGGTTGAATTTTGACCCCCTTGCGGTGTGGTTACTGGTCGGTGTTGACGAGTTGTCGTCGGGTTTTGGTGCGGTAGGAGTCGCCGTCGATGGTGATGACCTCGGCGTGGTGGACGAGTCGGTCGATGAGGGCGGCGGCCACCACGTCGTCGGCGAAGACTTCGCCCCAGCGACCGAAGGGCATGTTCGAGGTGATTAGCACCGAGCCTTGCTCGTAGCGGCTGGCGATGAGTTGGAAGAACAGGTTGGCGGTGTCTGAGTCGAACGGCAGGTAGCCGATCTCGTCGATGATGAGCAGTCGGTAGCGGCGGAGCCGTTTGAGCTCGTGGGCCAGGCGACCGGTGGCGTGTGCTTCGGTGAGGCGGGTGGCCCATCCGGTGGCGGTGTCAAAGAGTACCGGGTAGGCGTTGTGGGCAGCTTTGATGCCGAGCGCGATGGCGAGATGGGTTTTGCCTACTCCTGGTGGTCCGAGCAGGATTACGTTGTCGCTCTTGGCGATCCAGGTGCTGGTGGCCAGGTGGGCGATCACGTCACGACGCAGGCCGGGGACGTGGTCGAAGGTGAAGTCCTCAAGGGTTTTGATCGCCGGGAACCGGGCGCCACTGATCCGTAGAGCGGTGCCGTTGGCCTCGCGCTCGCTGACTTGACGGTCAAGGATCGCGGAAAGGTATTGCTCGTGGGTCCAGTTCTCGGTGCGTGCCCGCTCAGCCAGCTCGGCCCAGCAGCGGCGGATGGTGGGCATCTTCAACGCCCGTGCTGCGAACTCGATATGTTTGCCGATCGAATTGTCAGACATAGTGTTTCATCCTTCAGGGATTGTGGATGCGGTGGGTGTGAGTCCGGCTGGGGGTGGGGTGGCGAAGTGCACCCCGAACAGGTCATCGTAGTCGGGTAGCGCCCTGATGGGCACCTCGTGGCCGTCGGGGTGGGTGCGTACGCGCGCGGCGTTGCGGGCCCGGTTCTGCAGCTGTTGGTTGCGGTAGTCGCGGCGCAGTTCTTTAGCCGCCCGCACGTGCTGGGCGTCGGCGATGGTGACGTGGTTGGCCCAGCTGCGGTCATGGTCGGCGACGGTGACTTCGCCGCACGCGATCCGCACCCGATGTAGATCGGCGGTGATGTCGACAAACCGGCCGATCACTGATGGGTGCACCGAGTAGTCGTTGCCGGCCACGCGCACGTAGTAGTCGCGACCCAGCCGCACCCGAGTGCTCAACCCGACTTGTGGCGCACTCGGCGGCAGTGTCATTTGCCACCGCTATGGGACCACCTGTTTGCCACGAGCATGGGACCACCTTGGCGCGTTATTGAGGATGCGCGGTGGGGTCGTGGCGGTCAAGTCCGGGGCGTTGGCGCTGGCGGTACGAGGGGCCTTCCACGACCAGCGTGTGAGCTCGAGAGGTCAATCGGTCGATGGCCGATTGGGCCAGCAGTGCGTCGGTGGTCATGGTCAGCCACTCGGCGGGCTCTCGGTTCGAGGTGATGATGGTGGTCTTGGTGTGGTGGCGTTCGACGATGAGTTCGTAAAAGTCGTTGGTTTCGGTGGCGTCGAGGGGCCGTAGGGCAAAGTCGTCGATGACGAGGACTTCGGTGGTGGTGAGTTTGCGGAGTTCGGCGTCGGTGCTGTTGTCCAGGCGCGCGGCTTTGAGTCGGTGAAACAGTTTGTCTGCGCGGGCGAACAGGACGGTGTGGCGTCGGCCGATTGCCATGTGGCCCAAAGCTGTTGCTAGGTGTGTTTTGCCGACCCCGACGGGTCCGAGGATGATGGCTGACTGTTTGGCTTCGATGAATCGCAGTGTGGCCAGTTCTTCGAGTAGTTCCCGGTCATAACGCAGGTCGTGTTCGGCCCGCCAGCTATCGATGCGCATGGCTGGGTCCAGGCCTGCTTTGATTGATCGCAGTGCGGCAGAGCGTGATTCGCGGCGTGAGACTTCGTCGGCAAGTAGCTGTTCGAGGAAGTTGATGTGTGAGGTTTTGTGTTGCCGTGCCAACGCGGCGCGTTGCGGGAGGGTGTCAGCGAGCGCACCGAGTTTGAGGGCTTTGAGTGAGCGGAGCAGGTCAGCACCGATTGGTTGGGTGGTCATGGTCTCTAGTTCTCCTTGGTGCCTGGAATGAGGGTCAGTGCTGCTGTGGCAGCGGCGAATTCGGAAGGGTCACGGGTGAATCTGGTGGGGGCGTGACCGGCGGCTCGGGGCAGTGCTGGGCTGGTGGTTTCGGTGCCACGTTCGAGCATGGAACGGATCTTGGTGACCGCGATGACATCGAGAGCGAGGGCTGACTGGCAGGCCGCATCTACTGGTGCGGCTCCGTAGGTCGAGACCAACCCGATCAGTGCGTATACCGCCCGCATGCGCGACCAGGGGCGAGGGTCATCAACGATGCGCGCAGCGTAGAGACCGATATGTGGGCCGTAGCGTTCGCATTGCTGCAGCTGGGCGGTGATGTTGCGGGTGGCGTAGGCACCCAGATCTGCCGGGTAGTCCGCCGGATCGGTGCTGCGACCACCCGCGCCTTGTCGGGGGTGTTGTTTGATCAGCTCGCCGCGGTGATAGAACTTCACCGTCTCGGAGTCGGCGCGAACATCGACGGTGGTACCGATCCACGTTTCTGGAAGCGAGTACAACGCTTTACCCACACAGGCGTGAAAGTCTTTGTGCACCTTCACTTGTTTGAAGACCGGAACATCGTAGGGCTGCTGGGGTACCGGCAGCAGATGCCGGTGTTCCTCGGCGGCGAAGACGACCGCGGGTTGGGTTGCGGTGGTGCCGTGCACCCGCATGCCGGCGGTGTGAGCACACCAGGTGCGTGCTGCTTGCTGGGCATGGTCGAGGTCGGTGAAGGTTTCCCCGGCCCAAAAGTTCTTCTGCACGTACTGGATGGTGCGTTCGACCCGGGGTTTGTCCTGCGGGGTGCGCACCCGAGCGGTATCGGTGACGAACCTGGCATGGGCTGCGTAGTCCAGCCATCCCCGACTCAGCCGTGGGTTGACTGCATCAGCCTGGGCGACAATGGGTTTCATGTTGTCGGGGATGATGACGGGGGGGTGTCAGATGGTCTGTGTAAGTCCAGTGCTCATCAGTGAGAGGAAGATTCTATGAGCATGGCGTTAGACGACAAGCAGCAGGGCCACGACGACGAGCAGTTGCCTGAACTGGCCGAGCCGCGCTCGACCGCGGAAGTCGCCGAGGCATTACAGGCCTCGGGCATGGTCGATGAGCTGCTCGCCCAGATCGATACCGGCCAGGTCCAGATCACCGGCGAAGGCGGGTTGATCCCAGGTCTGATCAAACTGGCCCTCGAACGCGGTCTGAGGGCCGAGCTGACCGATCACCTCGGCTATGCCAAGGGCGATCCGGCCGGGCGGGAGTTGCCCAACGCCCGTAACGGGTCGAGCCCGAAAACGGTGGCCTCGGAGGCCGGGCCGGTCGAGCTGAACATTCCTCGTGACCGTGACGGCACGTTCACCCCGCGGCTGGTCCCGAAGGGCTCGCGCCGCCTCGGCGGCCTCGACGACATCATCATCTCGCTCTACGCCGGCGGCATGACGTTGCGCGACATCCAACACCATTTGACCTCCACGATCGGCACCGATCTCTCGCACGAGACGATCTCGAAGATCTGCGACGAGGTCCTCGACGCGGTCGATGAATGGCAGAACCGGCCGCTGGAGCCGTTGTATCCCGTCATCTACCTTGACGCCCTGGTGGTGAAGGTCAAAGACGGCGCCCATGTCCGAAACAAGCACGCCCACATCGCTATTGGCGTCGACATGGCCGGCATCAAGCATGTGCTGGGAATCTGGATACAGGCCGAAGAAGGCGCCAAGTTCTGGGCCGGGGTGTGTGCGAATCTGGCCAACCGCGGTGTCAAGGACGTGCTGATCGTGTGCTGTGACGGGCTCACCGGATTCCCCGAAGCGATCGAGGCGACCTGGCCGCTGGCCACCGTGCAAACCTGCGTGGTGCATCTGATCCGCAACTCGATGCGGTTCGTGAACTACAAAGACCGCAAAGACGTCGCTCGGGCGATCAAACCGATCTACACCGCCCCCGACGCCGAGACCGCCCGCCGCGAGTGGGAAGCCTTCCGCGACTCGGAACTAGGCGCCAAATATCCGAGTGCAGCACTGGCCTTCGACCGAGCCTGGGATCGGTTCATCCCCTTCCTGGCATTCCCGCCCGAGCTGCGCAAAGTCATCTACACCACCAACTCGATCGAGTCGCTGAACTACCAGCTCCGCAAGGTCATCAAGAACCGCGGACATTTCCCCAACGACATCGCGGTCCGAAAACTCTTGTGGCTGGCCATCTGCGACATCGAAGACAAACGAGCCGCTCAACGCCTCAAAGAACGCGGGACCAGGCGGTCACAGCCCCGTAAGGCCCTCGGACGACTGGTCGAGGGACAGGTCGTCACCAACTGGAAGCAGGCCCTCGGACAACTCGCTCTGGCCTACCCCGACCGGATCGAACCCCACCTCAGCTAAACCCCACGGACCACAAGAAAACAAGAGTCACGTTCTTACACAGACATCTTGACAAGCTCGATGACGGCGAACACCCCATCGAAGAATTCCCACGCCGCTTGGCAGCCGGTGATCACCGCGTCCAGGGTTTGTGAATGGGTCAGCCACACGAACGTGTGCCGCGAGTAGACCGCGGTGATCACCAGGGCATGGACCTTGCGGCGTTTGCCGCTGGCAGGGTCATCGAGCAGCCCGAGGTACCCGAAATCGAGCTGACATTCTGCACCCGGAGCGCAGTCGTCCACGCGCACGGAGGATGTTGTTCGCCGGTACCCGCATTGCTCGGTCGCGAACCTCACCAACGTCCGATAGGGCACCTGGCATCCCTGACGGGCAAGCAGGATGTGAATTTTAGTCAGTGTCAACGGTTTCTGGTCGCCATCACCGGCGACCCAGGTTCTGATCTGATCGGTGAACCCGGCCAGTTGTTCCCATGCCTGCCCGTGCCCGTTGGGCCGGACCGGGCGTACCGCGGTCACGATTCTCCCGATCAGCTCATCGGTCAACGCGTCGGCACCGGCGCCGTGGACCAATCCTGCCGCTTGCGCGGCCTGTACATACCGTCGCACCGTCTTGCGGTCGACTCCGGCGTGAGCGGCGATCGTGCGTAGTCCCGGCGAGGGCAATCCCACCGCCAGGCCCAGCCACAAACGCAGTACTTCTCTGATCTCTTCCACTGCAACCTCCCGGTAGCCCATGCCCGCCGCTCCTCCTGCGAATCTTGCAGTTGAGTCAACGAGCAAAACGAAGGGACCACCGACGCGACGCGCCGGTGGTCCCATAACTGGCAATCCAGGTGGTCCCATCCTCGTGGCAAAAATCAGCTCACGGTGGTCCCTTCACGGTGGCAACTGACACGGCAGTGTTGCCATCTGCGCCAGGTCCTCGGTGAGCACGTCACAGGGGCGTCGATCACCAATCGAGCGCACCACCCGGGTGTTGGCGTAATCGGCCAGCCAGCGATCGAACTGGGCGGTGAAGTCGGCTGGCGAGGCGAAATGGCGGCCCGGCAGAAATGAGGTCTCGAAGAACCGGTTGTTGCGTTCGACCATGCCCTTGTACTCGGGATCGCACGGTGGTGCCAGCTCGAGTCGAGTGCCCAGACTGCCCACGAATCCTGCCGCCAGCGTCGTGGGCTTGCCCTTGCCGCCGATCGCGGATTCGCGGTCCCACACCAGCTTGCGGGTCACCGCACCCAGCTGCGACAGCAGCAACCACATCCCGGCGAGGATGTCTCCGCCCTGGCGCGAGGGGATCATCACCGCCGAGCGGTACCGGGAGAACGCCAACGTCATCACCAGCACCGGCAACATTGACAACTGATTGTGGCCCACCGGGATTCGGTAGTCGGGGAACCACAGATCCCATTGCGAGCACCCGCCGGGCTGATAGATCACCCGATCAGCGGGATCCACCCCGCGGAACTCCGGGCGAATCACCCGCACCCGATCCTTGAGGACCGTCAACGACCTCGACCACCCAATCCGCTGCGCGATCACCGTCGCCGGCATCGTCGGATACTCCCGCAGCAACGCCCGGATCTGCGGTTCGAACGCATCCACCGCCGACCCCTTCGACGGCCGCGAGTAGCTCGGGGCCGTATCTGAGGCCAACGCCGCCCGGACCGTGTTTCGCGCCACCCCCAACCGGCGCGCGATCTCCTTGATCGGCACACCCTCACTGCGATGCAAACGGCGGATCTCCGCCCACTGCTCCACTGAAATCACCCTCCTAACAAGACGGGGGGTCAAAATTCACCCGTCGTCAGGGGGTCAGTTTTCAGGCGTCGTCAACACGGAACTGGCACATTGCGCGGCCGACCAGCAGTAGCAGTCCTACCTGAACACAAGGTGTACATCGAGTCCCCGACCTCGGCAGGCACCGCGGTGACTGTCCACAGCCACACGGGTGGGGAATTAAGGCGAGCATCACCTTGGAATTTCGATGAGCGCCGTCACCGCTCGATCGGCATAGAGACCGAGCACCAACTAAACCGTGGCGCCGCATCCAATTCGTCACTACGGACGACCATCAGGCGGATAGTATTGCACCGACTTGCCAAGTAGCGCGAAACCTCCAACGAGATAGAGAGATCAGAATGATCCGGTGGATTGTATCGTTAGCAGCCGGACTGGTTCTTGCTCTCGTAATTTCGGGGTGTGGCAGCTCCGAAGAGGACAAACTCGAAAGTGCTCTATCAAGCGTCGAGCAGATGCAACGCGACAATCACGACCAGCATGAGATCAGAACGGTTCCGTGGGGTGAGCAAGCCCTGGTAGAGGACTACGACATCCTGGGCGAGAAGACCGGCGACGCTGCACTGATTACCGTTGAAGCACCTCAAGTTCGCAAAGACTCGATGGATGAAAAGGAGTACGCAAAAGTCTTCGTCACCGTTATCGGTAAGGACGGAACTTACGACGCTGGCCAACTTGCTTACGCCCACGCGTATGCGCTGCTCAGCGATGGCAGCAAGATCGACATCCATTGGGATGTAATGAACGACACCGCCCTGGATGGTCAGGTGAAACCAGGTGAGAAGGTCAGCGGCTACATCGCCTTTGAAACTGATCAAATCCCGGAAAAAGTAGTTGTCCAGGGTATGTATCTCGACGAGGTCGAGTGGACCGGTGACTCCGAGTCCTGAGTGAACCCAGAGTCACAGTCCGCACCGGCCGACCTGCGTCTCGCGAGCCCGAAAGGCGCCATCCGACAACGGCGCATTGCGATTCCTACATCCTCCTGCATGAATCAGTAGCTTAGGACTATTGATTTCTCAACCGACTCTGCTGAATCGTCAGTTTTGCAGGCGTGGTTAGAGGTTCAGTTCTGAAGCGGGATCACGCAGCACACGGCAGAATCTCCCCCGTCTCTCCTTCGGCGCCCGGAACTGATCCACATATCGACCATCCACCGCCTCGATGACCGGTCGGAACTACACCGACAACTGACTCCCCGACCGCCTCAACTCGGAGAACGCCTTGATCGTCGTCGACGTCGCGGTGGCAATCGGCCGCAGATCGGGTCCAGCCTCCGTCTTCGACACCATCACCACATTGTCCACGTAGGGCTGGATCGTGCTGGTGTTCTGCACGGTGGCGACGATGATCAGCTGGAACCCGAACTTGCGGAACGCACTCAGCGCCTGCTGGGCAAACTGCGGGTCGGACTTGGAAAACGCCTCGTCGAGCATCAGCTGGGCGAAGATCGGCCGGTTGTCGTTGCCGTGCGGGCTGGCCAGGTTGAAGCTCAAGGCGCCGGCGAGACAGAAGGCCATCAGCTTCTCCTGCTCGCCGCCGGAGTTGTCGCCGGCATTCGAGTAGGTACGGATGGTCTCGCCACTCTCGGCGTCGTGCTCTTCGCAGTAGAAATCGAAACGATTGCGCACGTCGAGGGCGTCGCGCGTCCACTGGCGGTCCTCCGGGGTGTTGCCGGCGAGACGTTCGCGTAGCAGCAGGATGTCGGAGTACTGCTCGAGGATGGCCTGCTCGTCGCCGAAGCTGACCGCGGTTGCACGAGTGGAGATCTGGCGGGCCTTCTCGGTCAGCTCCTCGACCGCGGCGAGCTTCTTGCGGCCCGGGACCAGGCGCAGGCGGGTACCACGGTTGAACGCCACCGCGCCCAGGCCGGTGTTGACGCGTTCGATCTGCTCGACGATGCGTCGTTCCTCGGCGTCGGCGGCCATGTGCAGGCCCAGGATCGCGCCGGGTGCCTGCTCGGTGATCAGGCGACGCATCCGCTCGTAGGCCGACGGCAGCTCACGCTCGTCGATGCGGCGGCAGACGGCGACGTAGTCGTGGATGCGTTCGTCGAAGTCGTCGCTGTCGTTGGGGATGGCGTCGGGGAATTCCTCGTCGTAGGTGTCGAGGATCCGGGCCAACTCATCGCGGGAGCGTCGGGCGTCCGAGCGCATACGGTCACGCTCGCGGCCGGCAGCCTTGACAATCTCCTGGCGGTACGGCTCGGGGTTGAGCACGTCGAGGGTCGCCGAGAGGTCCTCACGGAAGCCGTCGAGGGTCTTCTCCGCCTTTGCGGGAACGCCTTCGGGCTTCAGCCGGTCGATGAGGTCGAGCAGCTGGGTACGTCGCTCGTCCTGGCGGGCGATCTTGTCCTTGACCAGTGCGGCCTGCGAGATCGCGTTGCGGACCTGTTCCCAGAGGTCTTCGGCCTTGCGCTGCAGCGCCTCGACGTCGGGGTGCTCCTCCATGAGGAGGTCGTACTGGTCGGTTAGTTGGTCGACGCGATCATCGACGGAGTCGACGTCGATCTCGTTCCACTGCGTGAACTGCTCGCACACACGGCGGTAGGCGTCGCGGCGTCGTTCCTTGGCGGAACGTTCGCGGTCGAGTTCGGCGCAGTCCTCGCGGGCGTCCTCGAAAGCGCGCTCCTCGTAAGCGAGCTCGTCGCGCAGTGCGGTGATCTTGGACTCGACGTCCCCGACGAAGATGTACTGCGACCGGCGCAGCTGCTGGCGGTCGTCCTTGACGGCCAGCTTCGCCGAGTCCTTGCGCAGCCCCTGGTCGGTGACGGCCTTGGCGTACTGGGAGAACTCACCCGGGTTGTCGACGCACATGTGGTTGCCGAGCTTCGCGAGGATGGTCATCGCCTCGGCGGCACACGGATGGCCGGGGTCGACGGAACGCAGCTTGGACGCCAGCGTTCCCGGCTCGACGACGGGCATGGGGCGGGTCTCGGCCTGGTGCAGCTGGATCCGGCCGCGCATGTCATGCGAGTTGACGAAGCGCAGGGCGGAGCGGAAGTGCTTGTCCGGCACAAGGAGCCGCAGACCGGCGTTGCGGAGGACCTTTTCGACAGCCAGGCGCCAGCGTTCCTCGTCGGGGTCGAGTTCGACCAGTTCGGCGACGTACTTCAGCTCGGACTCGTCGATCTGCAGCGCGTGCGCGATGACGCGGCGCATCTCGTGTTCGGTGCGCGGCAGCGCGGAACCGGCCTGTTCGACGCGGCCGAGCTCTTCCTGGGCGGTGTCGCGGCGGCTACGGGCGGCGACCTCGCGGGCGAGTGCCTCGGCGTAGTGCGCGCGACCGGCGTCGAGCTGGCCGTCGATCTTGGTGGCTTCTTCGATGAGTTCCTCGCGCAGCGACCAGAAGCCCTCGGCGTTGGTGGGCGCACTGAAACCGAGTGCAGAGACCTTGTCCTCGTAGGCGTTTCGCCGTGCGGTGACCTCGGTGCTGAGTTTCTGTGCGCCGCCGAGCTGTTCGCGCAGCGGGGCGAGGTCGCCGGTAGAGGTGGCGATGCGAGCCAGCAACAGGCTGTGGTCCTGGCGCAGCTGGTCGTGCTGGGTGGTCAGCGCCGCGAGATCGCTGTCCATGCGGGTGATCTGGTCGTCGAGGTCGGCGACCTCGGGCTGCGCGTTGCGGATCCGCAGGTTGTTGACGTAGCTGCGGATGGTGTTGCTGTCGATGGTGTCGAGGACGCTGAAGGTCGCCGACTCCCCCGCGTACCGCTCGTGGACCTCCTCGATGTTGCCGAGGATGGTGCGCTTGCGGCGCGCGACGTCGAGCAGTTCACGGGCCTCGACGAGCGGGTCGATCTGCTCGAGGGCGTCGGAGATACCGACGATGGACGTCGGGGCGTCGAGCATGAACTCCCGCACGAACTGGGCGAGACCGCCGACGCTCTTGAGCGACTTGGCCTTTCCGAGGAGCTGCTGCGCGGCGTCGGAGCCGCGGATGCCGATGAGCGAGTACAGCGTCGAGAGGTACTTGCCCTCGCCGGGTCCGCCGCGCCAGCCGCGGTCGCGGAACCTGGCCGAGTTGTAGTTGGCCGCGGCCCACTCGTTGCAGGCGTCGACGATGTCGGCGTCGCCGTCGAAGATGAAGTATGAACTGTGCGCGTCGGTCATCTTGCCCGCGGCCAGCCACTTGAGGACCAGACCGGTGATGGCGGTGCCGGAGCTGGAGGTGTAGGTGACCGCGATGGCCGCCCACGCCGGGCCGGTGCCGCGCAGGTACATGATCTCGCGGTGCGCGTTGGTGCCGTCGCGCCGCTCACCCCACGCGCCGCGCACATACTTGCCGACCGTGCGCTTACCGCTCGACGAGCCGGCCGCGGTCGCGTCACCCGAGGCGTTGAAGTTGCGGCGGTGGTCGGGCAGGAACGCCAGCGAGATGGCGTCGAGCAACGACGACTTACCCGAACCCGACGACCCGGTGATCAGAGAACCGTTGGAGCTGAACGGGATCGAGTGATACCCGTCGAACACGCCCCAGTTGATCAGCTGCAACCGGGACAGGTGGTACTGGTCGACGCTCACCAGTCGTCTCCTTCGTCGTCGCCGAAGCCGTCCTCGGCGTCGTCGGGCTGGGCGGGTTCGTCGGCCGCCCCCTCGGGCGGCTCCTCCCCTGTGTCGCCGGAGCCGATGAACTGCTCGAACTGCCGCTGCAGATCGGTGATCACCGACGCCGTCATCACCGCGGAGATCACCGGGCTGACGGTGAAGGTGTCGGCGTCGTCGCGCTGCTTGCGCAGGAACTCGAGCTCTTCCATCTTGTCGATGGCCCGCTCGATGCGCTTGTCGAAGAGCGCGAGGTCGCGGTCGATGGTGTTGGTGACGCCGGCGAAGAGCTCGTGGATCTCCTCGCGGGTGATCAGCGCATCCTCGTCGCGGGCGGCGCGGATGTACTTGGCGAGGTGTAATGCCAGGATCGCGTCGTAGGTGTGGACGGTCTCGCGCTTGAGAATGCGTCGGCCCCACCGGGAGTCGTAGCCGGCCTGCTCGACGAACGCGACCTGAAGTTCGTCGACGAGGCGCAGGCGAAGGTCGAGCTCGGACAGGCGGATCCGCAGGACGTCCTGGTACTCGGACACCCACGACCACAGCTGCGGCTGCCGGTCGCCGCTGACGTAGCGGCGGGCCAGCAGGTTCTGCAGCGCCCAGCAGGCACGGTCGGGCATCTCGCTGACGTCGCCGTCGAAGCGGGGTGCGCTCGGGGTGTGGGAGGCGGCTCGGTTCGCGACGGTGGGGAGATCGTCGAAGCCGGCGAATTCTTCGGGTGTTGCGGGAGCTTCGGTCTCTGGGCCCTTCGAGGCTCGCTCCGCTCGCACCTCAGGGAACGAGGGGTCGGTGTCGTCGGTGGTGGTCATTCGGCGTCGACCTCCGCAGTCGGAATCGGTTCGGTGAAGGTCAGGTCGGGGACTTCGATGGCGTGATCCTCCCCGATCAGGGACCGGAAGCGCACGGTGGTCATCGGCACCTTCTCCCCTGCCGCGGCCTGCTTCTGGGCCCAGGACCACAGGACGATGACGTGCGCGAGGTACGGCTCGTCGAGTCCCTCGATGACGTCGGTGAGCGGGACGGGTCCGGCGGCGACGGCGTTGTTCACGGTCTCGGTGAGTTCGACGGTGTCGACCTGGCCGGTCATCGAGGCGAACGCTGTGAGGTCGGCGTCGGCGCCACCCGCGGGCAGCGCCGGGGCAGGAGGGACGTGTTCGCGGATCTCGAAGGCGAGGCGACCGATCGAGTTGAGGGTCGGGGCGGCCAGCGGCAGTTCGTAGCCGAGGCGGCGGTCCGCGAGCGACGTCTTGAGGAGATCGTTGGCGGTGGCGAGGGCGTCGTTGAGCTGACGGGCCAGTCCGCGGCTCTGCTCGAGGGTGCCCGACGCGACGAAGCGTCGAATACGACGGGCACAGCGCTGCCGGGTGCGGCCGACCTCGGCCATCTGCTGGGTGACCAGGCCGAAGAAGTTGTCCATTACCGACCGCAGCCCGGCGTCCATGCCGGGGAAGTTCTCGATGATGGTGTCGATGTCGACCTTGAGACGGGCTCGGCGCTCCGGGTCCTGGATCATCTGGCTGAACGCCTGGTACGACGCCGACTGCGACGACTGCAGCAGGGCCTCGTAGTCGTCGAAGAGCTGGCGCTGACGGTCGCGGTAGGCGAGGTCGGAGTCGCCCGGATCGTCGAGCAGCGCGGTGGTGATGCGGTCGAGCATCGTGCCGTACTGGCCGATGTCGGAGATGATCTGCTCCATCTGGTAGCCGATGGCGCGGGCGGAGTCCTCGGCGACGCGCAGGTCGACCGGTGGGCGTCGTCCGGCTTCGAGGTCGGCCAGCTCGGCGTCGAGGTCGGACATCTGCGCCTCGAGCTCGAGGCGGATGGTCTCGGGGTCGTTGCTGACCTGACCGGCGACGCGTCGGAGCTCGGCGGCGATGCCGGTGATCGAGCCGCCGGTGGCGATGGAGTCCTCGCGGCGCTGGCGGCGCATGAAGTCCAGGACCGAGCGGGCCTCGCTGGTCAGATGGCAGAGGTTGGGGGCGTCGGGGTCGGTGGTGTCGGTGACGCGGTGCAGCCAGCCCTGACGGGCCCACAGTTTGACCAGTTCCAGCCCGGTGGGCTGGTCGTCGGTGAGGTCGAGTTCGGCGAGGTCGCGTTCGAGCCGCATCGTCAGCTCGACCTCCGACATCTTGGTGCCGTAGTCGAGGTGGCGCTCCATCAAGGTGACGTAGAGAGCCGAGTTGTTCGCGGCGAACAGCTTGACCGCCGCCGACTTCTGCAGCGACCGGTTGGCCTCCAGCGCGTCACCCAGTGTGACCTGCACCGATGCCGACGGCGCGGCGGGTCGCCCGGCCTCGCGCTGAGCCGGGAAGGCAGAACTCTCCATCGCCGCCTCACGTGGATCTCGGGGACTACAGGACCCGCGATAGTCTGCCACGTCCCCCCGACGGCACCCCAGTCCGGTGGGTCGCGTGTCCAGCCGGTCCGCGTGAGCGTCGCTACGCTGAGCGTCATGGTGATGGCTGATCGTCCCGAGGTCGAGACCGCATCCGGACCGTTGACGACGCTGGCCGTCGTCGGGCTGGCGCAGAGCATGCTCGGCGGGCTCGCGCGCGTGCCGTTCAAGAAGCCGTGGTCGGGGCCGGCGGGCCTGCTCGACAACGTCGGGCAGGCTGTCACACGCCAGTCGATCCGCGCGTTCATGGGTTATTCGATGGGTCTGCCGATCGAGGAGTTCCGCTCGATGGAGAAGATCCTCGACCAGATCTGCCGGGTCGTGATGCCGCCGTTCGTGGAGTTGACCGACGGCGTCGAACTGACCCAGGACACCATCGGCGGCGTTCCGGGTCTGTGGTGTCGTGCGAAGGCGAGTACGGACGCCTACGTCGACGAGGACGAGGAGAAGCAGGAGATCGGGGCGACGATCCTGTACCTGCACGGCGGTGGGTACATCGGGACGTCGCCGATCATGTACTCGGCGTTCGCGTCGTCGCTGGTGCGGATCACCGGCTTCGAGGTGTTCATCGCCGACTACCGGATGGCACCCGAATTCCCGTTCCCTGCAGGAGTTCTCGACGCCGCGGACGTCTACCAGGCCCTCCTGGGACGGGGCGTGACCCCCGAACACATCATCGTCGCCGGGGACTCAGGGGGCGGTGGGCTCGCAGCGTCGCTCGTGGCGCATCTGCACGCGAAGGGACTGCCCAAGCCCGGTGCGCTCGCGTTGTTCTCCCCCGAGATCGACCTCGACCTCGACCACCCGTCGATCACCGAGAACGCCCAGTACGACGTGCTGCCGTGGAACATCCCGGTGACGCCCTACCTGCACGGAGTGCAGCCGAACGACGCACGCGTGTCGGTGATCAACGCCGACCCGGATCCGGAGTGGTTCCCACCGACCTTCGTCTGCTGGGGTGGCGACGAGATGTTCCGCGACGGGATCCGTGAATTCGCAGCACGGTTGGAGGACTCCGAGGTGCCCACGCACGCGATCGAGGAACCGGGGATGTTCCATGTGTTCCCGATCCTCATGCCGTGGGCCGAAGCGTCGAAGAAGGTCTTCCGAGCGCTGCACGATCTCGCCCAAGGCAACGTGGCCAGCGACCCGGAGGCGACGCAGACGCACTGAGGTCGTCGGCTCAGCCCAGGACGAACGCAAGCAGGAAGCCGGCCGCGGTGGCCAGGCCCACCCACCAGCCGCCTTCGCGGTAGGCCTCGGGCATCAGGCCGGTGGCGAGGACACCGAGGGTCGCACCACCGGCGAAAGCCTGGACGATGCTGATCGCGGTCGGCGAGACGGCGTCGGCGACCGCGTAGCCACCGACCGTCACCGCGACGAGGATCGCGGCGGTCACCACCCACATCACGAGCGCGTACCGCGGAGACATGTCGTGTTCGCGTCTCATCAACGACGCCCCGCTCACCGCCTCCGGGACGTTGCCGACGGCGATCGCCACCACCAGGACCAGCGAGCCGCCGGCCGTGAGCGACACACCAAGCGCGGTGTTCTCCGGGACGCCGTCGAGGAAGACACCCAGCATCAGCGCCGGACCGATCGCGCGTGAACCGAGTCTGGTCTCGACGAGGTGGTCGGCGACGACGTACACCGCGGTACCGAGGAACAGCGCCGCACCCGCGAGTCCGATACCCGCCTGTTTGAAGGCCGGGACGAACAGTTCCGTGGAGACCGCCGCGATCATCGTGCCCGCGCCGAAAGCCATCAGTGTGGCCAGGACTCGCGACGGCAGATCCCAGCGGAGACCAATCGCAGCGCCGATCGCGATGGGTACCGCGGTGATGAGTCCGTAGAGGAGGGCGGTCAGCATGGGTACATGCTTGCGCCTGGAAGTTCTGCGGCGGTGGTGACACGCGGCGCGACCTCGATACGCGGCGTCCTCGCTCTGCTCGGTCGGCGCTACTCGGCCAGCAGGGACGGTCGCCGCTACACGGCCAGCAGAAGTTACACTTCGGCCAGCAGGGACAGTCGCCACTACTCGGCCAGCAGAGCGGGGCACAACGTCACACGGATCGGCCGACGGTGGGGTGTGTCGCCAGGATGGGCGACGTCGACGGATGGTTACGGTGCCGTAAGGGTCGGATTCGTCGGGAATCCGTGAGAAACAGGTCACAGAATTGCGGATCCCTCGCTCGACCTGGCGAGACGCAGAGGATATGCTGACTTACGTCCGATGAACCGGTCAGACCCCCGACCCGACCGGTTCGTCGGACCTTTTTATTGGCGGACCCGCGCTCTGTCTCGTCGAGCCGACGCGCGGCCGGCTGCGGCGCGCGTCGTGTTTCGTAGATCGGCCATCCATTTATTCCAGCGGTAACCACCCGGTAATCGATGACCGGTGAACTGGTTCTCGTAGCGTTCAGCTACTCGATGTGATCGAAGTCTTCCGATCTGCTGCTCTTGGGCAACGATGCCCGATCCGCCTTTCACACGCGCCGAGGCGCCGCGCGCCGTCGTCTCGCCACTCCAGGAGTCCTTGTGCCCTCTTTCGACGAAACCATCACCGAGAACATCGCCGCATCGCTCGCGGAGATCCCGCACCCCTCACTTCCGAAGGGGTCCAACATCTACGGCGGCACCAAGATCTTCCCGGACTACCAGGCCGAGGACGGCGAAACCTACTTCACCCTGGTGCACGGCATCGCGCACGAGTCGTCGGTGTCGTTCGTCGCGGTCCTGCAGGCAACCCGCGCGCTGCGCAAGGGATTTGAGTCGGCCATGTACTTCTACGGCCCCGGCGCCATCAATTGCCTTGCCACGCGGGGCTTTCCGACCACCGGCGACTCCGGCTTCCCGGGTGAGCAGAACATCAACAACGCCCTCGAGACCTTCATCTCCGAAGGCGGCACCGTGTTCTGCTGCCGCTTCGGCCTCGCACTGCACGGCGGTCGCGAAGAGGACCTCATCGAGGGTGTCATCCCGGCGCATCCGCTCGACGTCCAGGACGCGATCATCCACTACGCGCGCAAGGGCGCGATCATCAACTCGACGTACATGGTCTAGGCCACAACACTTTTCGCATCACCAACCCTGGGACATCCTATGACCATCATCGGATCCGTCGCGGCGAACTTCACCCGCGATCTCGAACAGAACTACGCGACGATCGAACAGTATGTCGTCGAGGCGCGGGCCCGCGGCGTCGACTTCCTGGTCTTCCCGGAGGCGGCGATCGGCGGATACCTGTCGTCGCTGGGCAACCACGGCGACACCCGTAAGAACAGTGCACGGTCGCTGCCACCGGCGATCTCCCTCGACGGACCCGAGATCGCGCGGGTGCAGTCCATCGTCGGAGACCTGGTGGTGGCGATCGGGTTCTGCGAACTCGGCGAGGACGGCGAGACCCGCTACAACGCGGCGGCCGTTCTCGACGGCCACCGGATCTACGGCAGCTACCGCAAGGTCCACCAGCCGCTCGGCGAGAACATGTCGTACTCGTCCGGTGACGGGTACGGGGTCTTCGACACCCCAGTCGGACGGGTCGGCCTCCAAATCTGTTATGACAAAGCGTTTCCCGAGGCTGCTCGGATCATGGCACTCAAGGGCGCGGAGATCATCGCCAGCCTGTCGGCGTGGCCGGCCGCCCGCACCGCGACCGCCGAGAACCTCCAAGACGACCGATGGACCTACCGATTCAACCTCTTCGACACCGCCCGCGCCCTGGAGAACCAGGTCTTCTGGGTGGCGTCGAACCAAAGCGGGGCGTTCGGGTCGTTGCGGTATGTGGGCAACGCCAAGATCGTCGACCCCGGCGGCAATGTCCTCGACACAACGCTTCTCGGCAGCGGTCTCGCGGTCGCCGAGGTGAACATCGGCGAGAGCTTCACTGCGATGCGCGCCGGCATGTTCCACCTGCGGGACCGGCGGCCCGAGGTGTACGGACTGCTCACCGAACCGGAGAACGCCGACGACCTCGCGTGGCGGGACCTCGCCCATGCCTGAGATGACCGTCCAGGTGCGGTGGCCCGACGGCCTGTCCCGCCAGTACTACTCCCCCAGCCTCGTCCTGCACGACCACCTCGCGCCGGGCACCTACCGCGTCGACGACTTCCGGTCGCGAGCGACCCTCGCCCTCGAGGAGGCCAGCGCACGGGTGCGCGCCAAATACGGTTTCGCGTGCACGTCGGCGGCCGAGTCCGCCGAGGCGATCGCCAGTGATGCTGCACGACATCCGGATTCGGCGGAGGTCGAGGTCGTCTCGATGTACCCGCCGTTGCCGGGCTCGGAGGTTTCGACGCGGGGCGTCGCTTCGCTCCGACCCGGCTCAACCATCGGCGGGGACACGGGCATTGCTTCGCTCCGACCCGGCTCAACCAGCGGTGGGGACAGGCGCGACTCATCACTCCGACCCGGCTCAACCAGCAGCGAGGACAGGCGCGACCCATCACTCCGACCCGGCTCAACCAGCACCGAGGGCGCCGTGCCGCTCAGCACTGAGGAGGACTCATGAGCGCGAACACATCTGCGGCACACGTACCGGTCGTCGTCATCGGCGGCGGCCAGGCGGGTCTCTCGGTCAGCTGGTACCTCGGGGAGGCCGGCGTGGAACACCTCGTCGTCGAAGCCGAGACCGCGGTCCACGCGTGGGCCGACAAGCGGTGGGACAACTTCACTCTCGTAACGCCGAACTGGCATTGCCGTCTACCGGGATACGCCTACGACGGCCCCGACCCCGACGGATTCATGACCCGCGATGAGGTCGTGGCCTGGCTGAAGGGCTGGCTGCAGACCTTCGAACCGCCCCTCGTCGAACACACCCGGGTGACGCGGCTGCAGCGTCTCGGTGCGGACCGGTTCGAGGTCACCCTCGACGGCCCGAGCGGCGTCACCTCGGTGACCTGCGACCAGGCCGTGATCGCGACCGGCGGTTATCCGCTGCCGGTGATCCCGCCGTTCGCGTCGGCACTCGACCCGGCCGTCCATCAGGTCCATTCCGAGGAGTACTTCAACCCGGACCAGTTGCCCGAGGGGTCGGTGCTCGTCGTCGGATCCGGACAGTCGGGCACCCAGATCGCCGAAGACCTGCACCTGGCCGGACGACAGGTGCATCTGGCCATCGGCAACGCTCCCCGGGTCGCGCGCTTCTACCGAGGCCGCGACTGCATGACGTGGTTGTCGGACATGGGCCTCTACGACACTCCCACCCAGGAGTATCCGGGAGGCCGTGCCGCCCAGGAGAAGACCAACCACTACGTCACCGGCCGCGGCGGTGGCCGCGACATCGACCTGCGCCGCTTCGCGCTCGAGGGAATGCAGCTCTATGGCATGCTCACCGACGGCAAGGATTCGACCCTGCGGTTCGCGCCGACGCTCACCGACGCGCTGGACAAGGCCGACGCCGTCTACAACTCGATCTGCTCCGACATCGACCGCCACATAGACTCATTGGGGATCGACGCGCCGGAACCCGCACGGTACGAACCGGTGTGGGCTCCGGAGGAGGATCCGGCCGAACTGGATCTGGCCGCAGAGGGTGTCACGTCGATCATCTGGGCCATCGGATACCGGCCCGACTACCGGTGGATCGAGGCCAGCGCCTTTGACGGCGGTGGTCGGCCGATGCAGACACGTGGGATCACCGAGGTGCCGGGCCTGAGCTTCGTCGGGTTGCCGTGGATGCATACCTGGGGTTCCGGACGCTTCCTCGGCATCGACCGGGATGCGCAGTACGTGGCCGAGCACATCGTCGGTGCTCTGGACCAAAACCGACCGCGGTTGGCGGCGGCGCAGTAGATGACCGGGAGAAACGGAGTCGTTGGGTCCGGATCTCGAGGTGAACGCCTCGAGCGGGCCGTGCGCTCGAAAAATTCGTCCCCCTCAGGGTCTTTCGAGGGCAATCTGCCCCGCGGGTTCAAGTGGTGCGTGCAACGTCCTGTGAGGATGTTGGGAGACCCGTGTGGGCAGGCGTGGTGGTCGGATTGTGGGCCGGGAGTCGGTGGAGAAAAGGTTCTTCGCGGCGTTTGATCGGGGAGAGTCGGTGGCTTCGGCCGCTCATGAGGCGGGGATCGGCTACAACGCCGCGTATCGGTGGATCCACCGGTCGGGTAGGAAGCTGCCGAAGCGGTCATCCAAGTGGCGATCGGACGAGGTCAAAGAGCAGTTCTGGGCCGAACTCGGGTCTGGCATGCCGGTGGCTGCTGCTGCGCGGGCGGTCGGCGTGTCGAAAGCGGCGGGTCGGGACTGGTTCAGCAAGGGTGGAGGGGTGCGCCCCGCTACCGAGCGCCGTGATCTCGAGGCCTCGGCCTCGGTGGGTCGTGGCCGGTTGACTTTCACTGATCGCTGCCGGATCGAAGAACTGATGCTCGCCCACTATCGGCCGGCTCGAATCGCGGCGTTGTTGGGGCGGCCGCGGTCGACCATTACTCGCGAATTGGACCGAGGCAGAACGAATCCGGGCCAACGGTACCGCGCGGTGATCGCCCAAGCTGCGGTCGAGAACAAGGCACGACGACCCAAGGTGATGAAACTGCAGCCGGGTACGGCGTTGTGGAACGAGGTGGCCTCGCGGTTACGGAAACGGCATAGTCCTGAACAGATCAGCAACTGCTTGCGGATCGATTTCCCCAGCGAACCGGAGATGTGGGTGTCACACGAAACGATCTACCAAGCGCTCTACGTCCAAGGGCGTGGCAGCCTGCGTGAGGAGATCAAACGTGCGTTGCGCAGCGGCCGCGTCCGCCGGATACCCCAGGGACGCACGACACGGCCTGGACCGGTCAGGAACATGGTCAACATCAGCGAACGGCCAGCCGAGGCGAACGATCGTGCGGTCCCTGGGCACTGGGAAGGCGACCTGATCATGGGTGCGGGAAACAGATCGGCGATCGGCACTTTGGTCGAGCGCACCACCGGCTTCGTGATGCTGCTACACCTGCCTGACGACCACTCCGCTGCCACTGTGGCAGAGGCGATGACTGCCGCGATTCCCAAGATTCCCGAGGTCATGCAGCGTTCGCTGACCTGGGACCAAGGATCCGAGATGGCGCTGCACACCAAGATCACCGAAGCGACCGGTTTGCCGATCTACTTCTGCGATCCACACAGTCCCTGGCAACGAGGCACCAACGAGAACACCAACGGGCTACTGCGCCAATACTTTCCGAAAGGCACGGACCTCTCAGTGCATGGGCCCGGAATCCTGGCCAACGTCGCAGCCGAACTCAACGGTCGGCCACGTAAACGCCACAACTGGAAGACACCCACCGAAGAACTCGACCGGTTACTACAATCCGACGAGTCATCTGTTGCATAGACCCCTTGAAAGCGCCCCCTCCGATGGTGCTCACGGGGACGAGTTTTACGGCGGATTGCGTGGCAACGATCGAGAAGACGCGTCACCGAGGGCCGGCGGTGTACCTGGACAGGCCCTTCGAGGCTCGTCGCTATCGCTCCTCGCACCTCAGGGAGCGGGGGGCGTCGCTATCGCTCCTCGCACCTCAGGGAGCGGGACGGGCACCGTCGCTATCGCTCCTCGCACCTCAGGGAGCGAGAAGGGCGTCGCTATCGCTCCTCGCACCTCAGGGAGCAAGAACCAGCTCGTCGCGATTACAACAACCACACATCCGATCGAAGTCTCACCAACCCTTCGAGACGGCCCTCCGCAAGCTCCGGGCCTCCTCAGGGAGCGGGAGGAGGAGTACCCATGACGGTATCCACACGAGTTGACCTGGCATTGCTCGGGATTCGGGGCGAGCCGCCGGTACAGCGAACCGGCGGGGCCGGCCCTAGCGACGACGGCCACCTGATGGTCGACGGGCTGCACGCCGCGATCCCGCGAAACCCGCAGAGCCCATTCGTCTTCGACGGCGACCGCGTCCTGTACGACGGGGTGGACGTCGGCATCGAGGTCGAGGCGATCGGGCGGCCCCGGTTCTACGACCTCCAGACCGCCGACGGCATCAGCTACGAGAAAATCGCCCGCCTGCACGGACGTAACGTGCTCGCGACGACGGTGGTGCAGACCTGCATCCGGTACGAAAAGTCGGACCGGTGCCGGTTCTGCTCGATCGAGGAATCACTGCGGTCGGGATCCACGATCGCGGTGAAGAAGCCCGAGCAGCTGGCCGAGGTCGCCCGCGCCGCAGTCGAACTCGACGGCATCACCCAGATGGTCTTGACCACCGGCACCACCAACGGCCGCGATCGGGGCGCACGGCATCTCGCACGCTGTGTCCGTGCGATCAAGGCAGCGGTCCCCCATCTGCCGATCCAGGTCCAGTGCGAACCGCCCGCCGGCCTCGCGGTCCTCACCGAACTGCGGGAGGCCGGCGCCGACGCGATCGGCATCCACGTCGAATCCCTCGACGACGAGGTGCGGCGCCGGTGGATGCCGGGTAAGTCGTCGGTCTCGATGGACGAATACCGCGCCGCCTGGGCCGAAGCGGTGCGCGTGTTCGGACGGAATCAGGTGTCGACGTACCTGCTCGTCGGGCTCGGTGAAGGCACCGACGAGATGATCGCCGGCGCCAAGGAACTCGCCGACATGGGCGTCTACCCGTTCATCGTGCCGTTCCGCCGTCATGCGGGGACGCTCGCCGTCGACGTCGACGATGCGCCGGCACCCGACCCGGCCATCGTGGAGAAGATCAGTCGCGAGGTCGCCGGGCACCTCACCCTGATCGGGATGGCCGGGGTGGATCAGCGGGCCGGGTGCGCAGCGTGTGGCGCATGCAGCATCCTGCCGACGGTGGGTGGCTGAGATGGAGAGGTCCTTTCGATACGCCCCTCCGCAAGCTCCGGGGCTACTCAAGGAGCAGGGGTCTTCCCCTCCGCAAGCTCCGGGGCTACTCAAGGAGCAGGGGCCTTCCGCTCGGCAAGCTCCGGGGCTACTCAAGGAGCACGGGTCTTACCCTCCGCAAGCTCCGGGGCTACTCAAGGAGCACGGGCCTTCCGCTCCGCAAGCTCCGGGGCTACTCAAGGAGCCGGGGTCTTCCGCTCCGCAAGCTCCGGGGCTACTCAAGGAGCCGGGGTCTTCCGCTCCGCAAGCTCCGGAGCTACTCAAGGAGCACAGGCCTGCTGAGCTCTCGATCCTTGCCGGTCGACGCCGCGTCGCCGCGCGACCCGACTTCCTGATCACGGTTGCCGACACCACCAATGAGCACGCCGCCTACCGCGCGATGCGACACCACGAATTCGTCGACAGGCAAGGTCTTTTCGCACACTCCGACCTCGACGACACCGACGAGGACCCGCGCACAGTGGTCCTCGTCGCGACACTCGCGGACGGGACGATCGCCGGCGGAGTCCGCGTGGCACCCGTGCGGTGGCCCGGATCGTCGGACACCGAGGACATCGGGTGGTGGTTCGGCAGCCGGCTCGTGGTCGCCGACCCCGGGCACGCAGCCGGGATCGGTCCGGCGCTGGTGCGGGCGGCGTGTGCGCACATCGAGCAGCGGGGCGCACTGCGTTTCGACGCGACCGTGCAGGACCGCTACGCACGCATGTTCCGACGCCTCGGCTGGGAGGACTGCGGCGCGGGGCCGGTGATCGCCGGTCAGGCGCACCGGGAGATGCGATGGGCGATCCATCGCATCCAGCGCACCGTCGACGGCACCAAAGCAGTTCTCGCCGAAGCACTTGCGCCGTTCGCCGAACAAGACGGCGGACTCGGGGCCGCGGGCTTCCGCGGCGACGACGGCGTACCGCTGCCCGGTACCGACGTGATCGCGGCCTGCGACGCGATCATCCCGTCGATGATCGAACGCGACCCGGAATGGGCCGGCTGGTGTTCGGTGCTGGTCAACATCAACGACCTGTCGGCGATGGGGGCGCGACCGATCGGACTGCTCGACGCCGTCGGTGCGCCCACGACCTCTCATCTGACGCGCATCATCCGTGGCATCGCCGATGCGGCACGAGCCTGGCGGACGCCGGTTCTCGGGGGTCACACGCAGGTCGGCGTGCCGTCGGCGCTGTCGGTGACGGCATTGGGCACCACCGGCCGTCCGCTGCGTGCCGGTGGCGGCGCGGTCGGCGACACGGTCACCCTGCACGCCGATCTCGGCGGGTCCTGGCGCCCGGGCTATCACGACCGGCAGTGGGACTCGACGAGTTCGCGCAGCAGCGACGAATTGTGTGCGATGGCTGGTCATCTCGCAAAGGTTGGACCGGCGTCGGCGAAGGACGTGAGCATGGCCGGGATCGCCGGAACACTCGGCATGCTCGCCGAGGCGTCGGGTACGGGAGCCGAACTCGACGTGACCGCGGTGCCGCGCCCGAGCGAGGCCTCGATGGGTGCGTGGCTGACGTGCTTTCCCGGGTACGCGATGCTCAGTGCGGACCGTCCGGGTCGTCGTGCTGATGTGCCGGCCCCGAGCACTGTCTCGATCGTGGACTGTGGACGCCTGACCGCAGAGCCGGGCGTGCGGCTGCGGTGGCCCGACGGCGCGGTGACGGTTGCGGTGGCCTCCACGGTGACCGGGCTGGGGGTCGCGTGATCCGACCTCGCGTGAGCCCTTCTCCGGACGGTACGCCCGGTATCGTTCGACCATGAGCACTGTCACCCTCGGTGCTCTCGCCGCGCACTTCGGCCGCGACGTGGAGCGTGGAGTGTCCAAGGCCGTCGGCATCGTCGAGGCGGCCGCACGAGACGGCGTCGACCTGCTCGTCTTCCCCGATGCCACGCTCGGCGGATATCTCGGCGACCTGCGGAATCCCGACCCCGACGAGCTGCCCCCGGCGCTGGATCCCGACGGACCCGAGCTGGCCGCGATCGTCGCCGCCGCGGGCGACACAACCGTGTGCATCGGCTACACCGAGGCCGACGGCGACAAGCACTTCAACACCGCTGTGTGCGTGTCCGGCGACGGGACTCTCGGCACCCACCGCAAGGTCCATCAGCCCGCCGGTGAGTCCCTGGCCTACGCGGCCGGGGACGGGTTCCGCGCTTTCGACACCCCGGTGGGCCGGATCGGCATGCTCATCGATTACGACAAGACCTTTCCGGAATCGGCACGCACCCTCGCCCTCGACGGCGCCCGGATCATCGCTGCCCTGTCCGCGTGGCCGGCGAGCGTGACCGACCGTGCCGCCCGGCTGCCCGCCGATCGCCAGTCGCGATTGTTCGACCTGTACGACTGCGCCCGCGCCGCCGAGAATCAGGTGTTCGTCGTGTCGTCGAACCAGACCGGCGTGATGGGCTCGCTGCGGTTCCTCGGTCAGGCCAAGGTCGTCGGCCCGGGCGGCGAGATTCTCGCCACCACACGCTCCAAGGGCGGTCTGGCCACCGCGACCGTCGACGTCGACGCGGAGATCGACCGTGCCCGCCGCGTGCTGAACCACCTCGCCGAACTGCGACCGGACTCCTATCGCGGCGCGACCTCGCCGGCCGGGTCGATCGCGGACCTATCATGACCGGTGTGGACTCCCCCTCGCCGCGCGTCGCCCTGCTGACCTACTCCACGAAACCCCGTGGGGGCGTGGTCCACACGCTGAACCTGGCCGAGGCGATGGCTCGACTCGGCGTCGACGTGACGGTCTGGTCGCTCGCGCGCGGCGGTGACGAGGGCTTCTTCCGCGCGGTGGATCCGACGGTGACGCTACGGCTCGTGCCGTTCGCCGACCGGGAGAACGAGACGATCACCGAACGCATCGTGCGGTCCATCGACACCCTGCGCGACGCCTTCGACCCCGGCGACTACGACATCGTGCACGCCCAGGACTGCATCAGCGCCAACGCCGTCGGCACGTGTATCCGTACGATCCACCACCTCGATCAGTTCACGACACCGATCCTCGTCGAATGCCACGAGAAGGCCGTCGTGAACCCGTACGCGCGGATCTGTGTGTCGCGGGCGGTCGCCGACGAAGTCCAGCAGGGATGGGGACTGACCGCCGACGTCATCCCGAATGGTGTTGCGTATCAAAGATTCGCCGACGCCGGGTCGGAAGCCGCCGAAGCGGTCGAAGCGCGTCATCGCTGGACAGCGAAACTCGGTGAGTACGTGCTCGCCGTCGGAGGGGTCGAACCGCGCAAGGGCAGCATCGACCTGCTGAACGCGTATGCGCTGCTGCGCGAACGGCATCCGGAGCTGACGCTTGTCTTCGCCGGCGGCGAGACCTTGTTCGACTATCGGGACTACCGCGCTGAATTCGACCGTCGCCGTGCCGAGCTCGACGTCGAACCGATCGTCCTCGGCAACGTGCCCGACGACGAGCTGCCGTCGCTGGTCGCCGCGAGCCGGGTGTTCGCGTTCCCGTCGGTCAAGGAGGGGTTCGGGCTGGCCGCGATGGAGGCACTTGCCGCCGGACGACCCGTTGTGGCCCGAGAGTTGCCCATTCTCCGAGAGGTGTTCGGCGACACGGTGACCTATGCGTCGACTGTTCCCGAGCTCGCCGACGCTCTGGCGGAGGCACTCACGCCGGACCCGGCACGCGTCGAGGCCGGCCGTGCGCTGGCCGCGTCGCTGACGTGGGAGGACGCGGCTCGTCGTCATCTCGAGTTCTATGCCCGGCACCCGCTGCCCCGGGATCCGATGCCCGCGCACCTCGACGCGCGCAGATGAGCGAGCATCCGCGCGCCGCCGAACGCGCCGGGATTCTCGCGGTGACGCTCACCGCGTTCCTGTGGGGGACGTCGGGGACGGTCGCCGCACTGGCGCCCGCGCTAAGCGCGGTCACGATCGGTGCCATCGCCATGGCCGGCGGAGGGTTGCTCCAGGCCGCGATCAACGTCCGCGCGGTCCGTGCCGCGTGGCCGTCGTTGATGCAGCGGTGGCCGACCGTGCTGGCGGGCGGCGTCTGCGTGATGATCTACCCGCTGTGCTTCTACGGCTCGATGCGCATCGGCGGCGTCGCGCTGGGCACCGTGGTGTCGCTGGCGTCGGCGCCGTTGTTCTCCGCGGTGATCGAGCGGGTGGCCGAGGGTCGAATGTTGACGAGGCGGTGGATCGTCGCGTGTGCCCTGGGCATCGCCGGCAGTGTCGCTCTTGCGCTGTCGCGGAGCGAGTCCTCGCACGGAGACACCGTCGCCGACAGCAGTGCCTCCGCCTGGGGTGTCGTGCTCGGCTTGGGAGCCGGTGCGACCTACGCGGGCTTCTCGTGGGCGATGCGACGCCTGATGAACCAGGGAGTCGCCCGCGGGGCGTCGGCCGGTGGCGTGATGGGACTGGGCGGGGTGCTGTTGCTGCCGGTGGTCGCGGTCTGTGTGCCGTCGGTGATCGATCATCCGGAAAGCCTTGTCGTCCTCGCGTACCTGGTCGTCGTGCCGCAGTTCCTCGGCTACGTGCTGTTCAGCCGCGGGCTGGGACGGATCGACAGTTCGACCGCCACCACCATCACCCTCATCGAGCCGGCCGTTGCCACCGTCCTCGCGGTGGCGGTCCTGTCCGAACCGATCACCGCGATCGGCTGGACGGGCATCGGCGTCCTGGCCATGGCGCTCGTCGTGCTGATGGCTCCCGCGCGGCGTCGGGGATCCGTTAGCGTCGAGCACAGCAGTACGCACAACGGCGCCCCTGCCGTGGACGAGGAGGTCATGCATGAAGCAGTTCCGAGAGGCCGTCGAGGCACGTGACGAGCAGGCGATGCGAGACCTGCTCGCCGACGACGTCGTCTTCACCAGCCCGGTCGCGTTCAAGCCGTACCCGGGCAAGGCGATCACCTCGGCCATCCTGCGGGGCGTCATGCGTGTCTTCGAGGACTTCCGCTACGTCCGGGAGATCAACGACGCCGGGGGTCGCGACACGGCGCTGGTCTTCGAGGCGAACGTCAACGGCAAGGCCGTCACCGGCTGCGACTTCATCCACGTCGACGACAACGGCAAGATCGACGACTTCATGGTGATGGTCCGGCCGCTCTCGGGCGCCCAGGCTCTCGCCGAGGCGATGGGGGCACAGTTCGACCAGATCGCGGCCGAGGCCGCCGCCGAGACCGCCAGAGGGACCAACTGATGAAACTCGGTCTGCAACTCGGATATTGGGCCGCTCAGCCGCCGGTCGGTCACGCCGACCTCGTCGCCGCCGCCGAACGGGCCGGCTTCGACTCCATCTTCACCGCCGAAGCGTGGGGATCGGATGCCTACACACCGCTGGCGTGGCTCGGGTCGTCGACGAGCCGTGTCCGGCTGGGCACCTCGGTGCTGCAGTTGTCGGCGCGCACGCCGACCGCGTGCGCGATGGCTGCGCTGACCCTCGACCATCTGTCCGGCGGCCGGCACATCGTCGGACTCGGAGTGTCCGGGCCGCAGGTCGTCGAGGGTTGGTACGGGCAGAAGTTCGCCAAGCCGCTGGGCCGCACGCGTGAGTACATCGACATCATGCGTCAGGTCTGGGCGCGGGAGGCCCCCGTCACCAGCCCCGGACCGCACTATCCCCTGCCGTACAACGGCGACGGGGCGTCGGGATTGGGCAAGCCGCTCAAGCCGATCACCCATCCGCTGCGTGCCGACATCCCGGTCATGCTCGGCGCCGAGGGACCCAAGAACGTCGCCCTCGCGGCCGAGATCGCCGACGGCTGGCTGCCGCTGTTCTACACACCGCGCATGGCCGACACCTACAACGCATGGCTCGACGAGGGTTTCGCCAGGCCCGGTGCGCGGCGCAGTCGCGAGGACTTCGAGATCATCGCGACCGCCCAGATCGTCATCACCGACGACCGGGCCGCGACCTATGCCGCGATCAAGCCCTTCCTCGCGCTGTACATGGGCGGAATGGGCAGTGAGGACACCAACTTCCACGCCGAGGTGTATCGCCGTATGGGGTACTCCGACGTCGTCGACGAGGTGACGAAACTGTTCCGCTCGGACCGCAAGGAGGAAGCCGCTCAGATCATTCCCGACGCGGTGGTCGAGGACTCGGCCATCGTCGGCGACCTCGACCACGTGCGCGAGCAGATCAAGGTGTGGGAGTCGTCCGGCGTCACCACGATGCTGGTCTCGCCGCGCACCGTCGAGGAGATCAACCAGCTCGCCGGCCTCATCAGCTGATGCTGTCCCCCGCCCGGTTCACGATCCTCGACGACGTCGTCGCCTTCTCGACGCCGCCCGCGGACACGTTCGACTATCTAACCGACCCGAGGAATCGGCCTGCGTGGCAGTCGAGTCTGCGACGCATCGACGACCTGCACGTGATCAGCGACCGGGCGGGTGACGTCGGCACCAGTTGGACCGACGTCACCCTCGTGCCCGGGGTGTCTCCACGGTTGGAGGTCACGGCCTGCGAACCTCACCGTTTGTGGCGGGAGGTCGGTGGCTGGCGGTCGGTCGACGCGGTGCTCACCCTCCGGTTCGACGAACGAGCCGACGGCGGCACCGATGTCCATGCGGAGGCGACGCTCACCGTGCCGGTGATCGGTGTTCCGGTGCTGGCGGTGAACCGGTGGCCGGCCGCACAAGCGATCCGTGCCGACCTCGCCCGCGCTGCCCGTATCGTCGCCGACCACGGCGGTCGGTGATCGTCGGGCGCTCGGGTAGCGTGACCAGGGTGAACATGAAGAATGCGACGCTCGCGCTCGGCGCGGCCCTCGTCCTCACGGTGGCCGGCTGCAGCTCCGACTCCGATTCCGATTCCGGCACAACCGAAGCCACCGGTACCGCCGCGGCCGGCACCACCGACACCGGGTCGGCGCCCACCAGCTGCCCGACCGCGCCGGCCAAGGACGACGCCAAGCCGCAGTGGACCCTGAAGGGCACCACCGGCGGTGTCGAGATGGTCGCCGCCACCGCGACCGAGGCGCCGAAGATCACCGTCCAGTCGCCGTTCAGCGTTGATCAGACCGTCGTCGAAACGCTCGTCGAGGGTGACGGGCCCGTCGTCGCCGAGACCGCGTCGGTGACGGTCTGCTACGTGGGCGTCAACGGCCGCAACGGCACCGAGTTCGACAGCGCGTACCAGACCGGCTCCCCCGTCGACTTCCCGCTCAACGGGGTTATTAAGGGCTTCAGCAAGGCGATCGCCGGGCAGAAGGTCGGCTCCAAGGTCGGCGTCGCGATGACATCGGCCGACGGCTACGCCCAGGGTCAGCCGAGCGCAGGCATCGAGCCCGGCGACACGCTGGTCTTCGAGATCGGAATTCTCGCCGCGTCTTAGGACTCTGCAGTGAAACACGAAGGGCTGGTGAGTGTTTGCTCACCAGCCCTTCGTGGCTCGTCGCCGGCGCACGGTGTATCGGATCACGCACGAGGGGGCTATCGCATCCGATGAGCCGGTGCGGAATGACGTCGCATGCGACGTCGTTCCGGCTGTAGGACGTCGGCCGAAGTCGTTGGACCGGATTGAGATCGCGCGCGACGTCATTCCGGCGTCGTGCGCAGGAATGCGGGCGTGCGAGCTGCACAGCGGGGCCGGGCGGAGCGAAATCTCGTCCCTCTCAGGGGCTTCCGAGGGAAGTATGCCCTCGGAGGGTGCTCACGGGGACGAATTTCTCGCGGTTCGCCGGGCGTCGTGCAGGTCGGAAGAGCCCGCTCCGTTCAGGAGCGTTCGGAGCTTGCGGAGGACGCGACATGCCTGCTCCCTGAGGAGCGTGCGGAGCTTGCGGAGGGCGCGACATGCCTGCTCCCCGAGGAGCGTGCGGAGCTTGCGGAGGACGCGACATGCCTGCTCCCCGAGGAGCGTGCGGAGCTTGCGGAGGACGCGACATGCCTGCTCCCTGAGGAGCGTGCGGAGCTTGCGGAGGGCGCGACATGCCTGCTCCCTGAGGAGCGTCCGGAGCTTGCGGAGGACGCGACATGCCTGCTCCCCGAGGAGCGTCCGGAGCTTGCGGAGGGCGCGTCTCGAAGGGCTGGCGAGGTTATCTCACCAGGCCCTTCGAGGCTCGTCGCTAACGCTCCTCGCACCTCAGGGAGCAAGGGGTAGCACCCCACGAGCGGAGGCGGCACCCCACGAGCGGAGGCGGCACCCCACGAGCGGAGGCGGCACCCCACGAGCGGAGGCGGCACCCCACGAGCGGAGGCGGCACCCCACGAGCGGAGGCGGCACCCCACGAGCGGAGGCGGCACCCCACGAGCGGAGGCGGCACCTCACCAGCGGAGATGGCACCTCACACAGCGCGGATGCCCCGTTACAGCGTGCGGTGCCGGATGTCGATCGGGAGACCGTCGGCCGGGGTCGGGCCGGTGCCGTAGGTGAGAACCGGCTTGTAGCCGGCGGGGACCGTCCACTCGAAGCGCTGCAGCATCTGGTGCAGGATCGACTTCACTTCCATGCCACCGAAGTACAGGCCGATGCACTTGTGCGCGCCGCCGCCGAACGGGGCCCACGCGAAGCGGTGGACCTTGTCCTCGCGACGCTCCGCGGAGAAGCGCTCGGGGTCGAAGTGGGTCGGGTTCGGCCACCATTCCTTGCGCAGCATGGTCGCCCACGGGTGGATCGCCAGCAGGGTGCCCTTCGGGATGAAGTGCCCGCAGATCTCGGTGTCCTCGATCGCCATGCGGAACAGCATGCCGACAGGGGCGTTGAGGCGCAAGGTCTCCTTGAAGGCGAGTTCCATGCTCGGGAGCTTGTCGATGTCGTCGTAGTCGATGGTCGGCTTGTTGAGCGCCAGCGACTCCTCGCGCAGACGCTGCTGCCACTCGGGGTGGCGGCCGAGGAAGTAGGTCATCATCGACAGCGCGATGGTGGACGTGTCGTGCGCGGCCATCATCACGAAGATCATGTGGTTGACGATGTCCTCGTCGGTGAAGGACTCACCCTCGTCGCTCTCACTGTTGCAGAGGACGCTGAACAGGTCGTCGCGGTCATTGCCGCGACGCAACGGGATCTCGGAGCGGAAGTACTCCTGCAGAACCTCACGGCCGCGGAGTCCCTGCGCCCAGGTCCAGTTGCCGACGTCCTTGCGGACGATGGCCTGACCGCCGCGGACCGCGGCCTCGAAGGCGCGCTCGAGGCGGTGCGCCTCGGCCTCGCTCACGTGCGCACCCATGAAGACCTCGGTGGCCAGCGACAGCGTCAGGTCCTTGGTGTTGGAGTACATGTGGAAGCCCTTGCCCACCTGCCAGTTGGCGAGGGTCTTCTCGATGTGCGGCGTCATGATGTCCAGGTAGCCATTCAGGCGGGGACGGCTGAACGCCTGCTGCATGATGCGGCGATGCTGCATGTGCTCGTCGAAGTCCATGAGCATGACGCCACGACGGAAGAACGGGCCGATCATCGGTTCCCAGCCGAGCTCGCTGGAGAACGCCTTGTTGCGGTTCATCCAGACGGCCTCGATCGCGTCGGGTCCGATGAGGGTCACCATGTTCATGCCGAGCGCACCCGACCAGGACACCTGGCCGTAGCGGTCGAAGCGCTTCATCGCCGACCTCAACGGGTCCGCGAGCGCCTCGAGGGTGTTGCCCAGGTACGGGATGCCGGGGTCCCCCATGACGGGCTTGAGGTCGGAGCCGGCGGGCGGCACGGCCAGCGGACGCTCCTTGCTCGGGTACATGCTGCTCACCTTGCCGAGCGCGCCCTGGATCTGCTTCTTCCGCTTAGACATGTACTTGCCACTCCCCGTTGATCCGATGTGCGTTACATCACTATGCATCATTGGAACGGATTCTAGCGGTTGTTTCAAGAGGCGTGTTTCGGGAGGTCGTTCAGCCCGCCTGATTCGGCACGGATTCGACGGCCTCCGCGCAGGTCAGCCGCGGAGCGAGAACGCCGAGGGAGATGATCACGATCAGACCCCAGAGCAGGTACGACGACCCGACGACGTGCTGCCACCAGGCCCACGACAGCTCGGCGTCGTAGCGCTGCGGGACGTGCTGGTGGGGCGCATACGCGAAGATGACCAGCCCCGTACCGGCCAGCCACCACCAGATCTGCGACGCCCCGCGTCGTGCAGCGAGTGCGACCAGCACCATGAGAAGCGGCACGACCCACACCCAGCTGTGGTCCCAGGCGACGGGCGAACAGAACAGCCAGGCGAAGGCGACCGTCAGCAGTGCGGCCACCTCGATCGTCTGGTCGCGACCGTTCTCGGCGGCTTCCGACGCCGACAGCAGGCGCCACGCCGACCACGCGATGAGCAGTCCGATCACGAGAGCCACGCCGAGCCAGGCGATCTCCGACTCGATGCCGAGCCGCGCCAGTTCACCCTTGACCGATTGGTTGTTGGCGAACTGCGGACTACCGATCCGCTCGGTGTCGAACAGCGTCGACGTCCAGTAGGTGATCGAGTCGTCGGATGCCAGCAGGTATCCGAGGCCGGCGTAGGCGACGGCCGACACCGCGCTCACCACGAGCGCGCGCCAGTCCCGTCGGAGAAGGAACAGCAGCAGGAAGACCGCTGGGGTGAGTTTGATCGAGATCGCGAGACCGACCAGCAGGCCGCGCCACCACCGGCCGCGACCGAGGAGCGCGTCGGCGACGACGAGCGCCATCAAGACGACGTTGATCTGCCCGAAGTTCAGGGTGTCGCGGACCGGTTCGAGCCAGAGGCCGACGGTGGTCGCGGCCGTCGCGAGCCACCAGAGGTCCGTCGACGGTCGATCGGTCAGGTGAGCCACCACGATTCGGCAGACCACCAGCAGGCACGCGATGGACACGGCGGTGAACAACCCCTGCCCCAGCCCCAGAGGGACGACGGTGAACACCGAGAAGAGAGCCGCGGCCAACGGCGGATAGGTGAACGGCAGATACGAGCCTCCACCGAGTGTCGGGAGCGTGCCGTAGAGGTCGCCGCCGTCGAGGAAGACGCGGCCGCCCATGCGGTAGACATCGAAATCGATGCGATAGGGCGCCGGCGGATGGTTCGGGAGAACGAATATCGCGATCGCCGCACTGAGGATGAAGGCGAGGAGCGTCAGCCAGCGCGCCCATGCCGAATGGAGGTAACGATCGATCCCCAACCGGGGAATGTCCACAACAGTCACGAGCCCTCTCTTCCGAGCGGGATCGTATCGCGGCGGACGCGAACGTCAGCGGGGGCGGCGGTGACCCCGCTGTGGAACTCGTGTGTTCGGGCTCAGGCTGCGCCGGACTCTTCGGCGGTGGCCTCTGATGCGGCTTCCTCCGGATAGCCGTCGAGCATGATCGTGGCGACCGCACCCAGGGCCTCCTCCCACGCGGTGGTCATCGCCGGCGTCCACGCCTCGCCGCCGATCTCGCTCATCGCGGCGATCATGCATTCGGCAACCGCGGTGTACATCGGCCGGGTGACGCCGAGGCTCGCGTGACGCTTGCCGCGAGCGTGCAGGTTGGTGGTGAGCCACTCCGCATCCTCGAGGTGGTCGAGAACCGAGACGACGGCGGTCCGCAGCATTTCGGCCTGAACGCGGGTGTCCCGCTGGAACATCGGCTTCACACCGGGATAGCGCTCGAAGAGGATGTCGTAAAACCGGACGGTGAGGCCGGAATCGGGTAGGTCGACGAGGGTCAGGCTTTCTTCCAACAGTTGTTTGTCCATGCACAGACCCTGCCGCCGCTGCGTTGCGTGCGGACTGTCATGCCGCAAGGGCTGGGTAACGGTGATCTCACACCGGGCAGTCGGGTGTGTGAGATGTTGTGCACGGTTCACAGTCACCGGCAACTGGCAGTAAGCTCTGCCATCAGGTGCATCGGAACCCATTGCCTTCGCGCTACGGACCGTCGATCTTCCGATGACTACGTTGAAGCCTGTTTCCCGCGCAGACCGACTGCGCACCCCCATCCGCATCGATGCCTTTGAGTATGGCTGTTGCCGAACACCTCCCAGCGTCGGAGAATCAGTGACCGGGCGATTGTCGGCGTACCCCGCATCGGAAGGTCAATCCGTCGCCACTGATTGGGATCGTGAGCGTGACATCGTCGTCGTGGGTGGCATCTCCGCTCGATGGGACGCGGCGTACGGCGATCCGCTCAGCCAACCGATCGTGCTGGCTCTGTCGTGGCACATCGACACCCCTGGCGGGGTCGAGGCGACCGGGGTTGTCTCGTCGGTTCATCAGCTCTTCTACGAGCCCGCTCCCGACTCCGAGCAACCACGCGACGTGCTCAGACAGCCCGTGAGTGCAGTCGAGAAGTTTCCCGCCGACCTGCTCCAGGACAATGGGACCGTGCTGGTTCCCGGCGGAGTGGAAGTCGTTCTCGACGAGTTGGTGCTGGTCGTGCCGACCGCGGCGGACGCGGCCCGAGCCCGAGGCGCTGCAGATGAAGGACGTCGGACGCTCACGATCGTGGGTCCCGCACCATGTCTGGGAACGGTCGTCCCGTACGAGGGGGAACGCATCCGGATCGATCTCGACGACGACCGCCTCACCATCTCGGGGTCGGATTCCGCACCGACCGGGACCGTCACCGGAGTAGTGCGACAGCTGGGCCGGCTCGAGCCGGCCGGACCTGTCTCGATGGTCGTACCGGTGTCCGTTCCAGCCGATACCCCGACCGACGACGTGGCCGGCGACGTCCTCGTGGTGTTTGTCGTCGACCCCACCGACTGAAGAAGGCATCAATCCGGGCTCGAAAACCCACCACCTCTGTCCGTGATCCGTCACGAATGTGACTGGTGTAAACCAGTTCCGGCGTGTGGTCGACCAGCACGGAAGATCTCGCTGGTTCAGCGAATCCTCCGGATCCCAAACTGTGGAAAACTCTCGCACTCGAACGCATGTTCGGGTACTGTGGACTCATGCCAGAGCTCACCCCACTCCTCGACCAGAAGGGTCCGGGCTGTCGGCACGCAGTTCTTGTCAGACTCCCGATATAGAACTGACCACACACGAGAATTCATGACAGAGCAGTAGTCAACGACGGTTTCACACCACCGCACGTATACCTCAGAAGAGGGATGGCTGCCATCATGATCGACACTGACACCACTTCACTCGACGCGGTCCTCGACCGACTCGGCGAGATCACCCCACCCGCCGACGATTCCACCGGCCGTCTGACGTACGAACAGTTGGAGTATTGGCGGTTGATCCGCAACCTGGCCGATCACCAGATCGCCACGCACGCAGCACAGCTCGACGCTCTCGGCGTCGCGGAGAAGGCGGGTTCGACCACCAAGAAGCTCCTGGTCGAGATGGGGTTCCCGCCCGCAGCAGCCACCCGCACCACACGGATCGCCGAAGCTCTCGGCACACTGAGCAAGGTCGAGGCCTGCGCCGCTGACGGTCGACTCTCCGGCGAAATCGTCGACGCCATCGTCCGCGGTATCGCTGTGATCGAGAAACGCTGCCCCACAGCACTACCCGACGACGACCGCATCATCTATCAAACCGAACTGCTCACCCAGGCCCTGTCCGGCGCCACACCCACCGACATACAGAGACACGCCCAGACGATCGGCAATACCCTCGCCGACGACCAGGACTGTATCCCTGCCTGCGACGACCGCACCCTCGACACCCTGTCGCACCACCTCACCGACGACTCCCGCGTCGACATTCGCGCGAACATCAACCAGGCAGTCGGGGAGAAATTCATCGCGATGATCGACGAGCGCTCCATACCTCGTCCCGAACCCGACGGCGCCGCCGACCGACGCTCCGCCGATCAACGACGCGCCGACGCCCTCGAAACACTCTTGGATCAAGCCGCCGTCGGAGCCGCCATGGACACCGTCGGCACACCGCGAACCCAAACATTGCTGACCATTCCCGCCGACGGCGGCGACCCCGCCCACCTGCCGTGGACGGGGCCGGTCACCCAAGCCACCGCACGGCGGTTGTCGTGCGACGGAACACTGACCGAAATCATCATCGACGGCGAGACCGTGCCCCTTCAAATGGGACACGAAAAGCGCCTGTTCCCACCACATCTGCGCAAAGCGATCATCATCCGCGACCAGACCTGTATCAAATGCGGTGCACCGCCCTCACACACCCAGGTCCACCACATCCTGCACTGGTCCGACGACGGGAACACCGACCTCGACAACGGCTGCCTGCTCTGCCAACGCTGCCACACCCAAGTCCACCACCACGGCTGGGACATCGTGATGGGGTTCGATCGGCATCCGTGGCTGGTCCCACCCATCGAGATCGATCCGCAGCGTCGACCCCGCCCTGCATACAACCGCCGCACCATGCGTCTCGACGACGCCGCCTAGGTTTCGAAACGGTTCGTCGCTGACGCTCCTCACCTACTCAACCAGCGCGCGACACGGCGCGTCGCTGCTCAACAGCTAGCTGGACGACCCCCGGGTCGAACGTGATCTTTGACAATTCCACAGTGTGAACACGCCGCGAGCCGACGGGTTCCGTCCTGCTCAGCAGAGGTGCTGAGCAGGACGGAACGCCGGGCACGATCAGGCGCCGACGTACTCGGCCAGATGCTGTCCGGTGAGCGTCGAACGATCGGCGACGATCTCCGCAGGAGTTCCCTCGAAGACGATCCGACCGCCGTCGTGTCCGGCACCCGGGCCGAGGTCGATGATCCAGTCCGCGTGCGCCATCACGGCCTGGTGGTGCTCGATGACGATCACCGACTTGCCCGAGTCGACGAGTCGGTCGAGCAACCCGAGGAGTTGTTCAACGTCGGCGAGGTGCAGGCCGGTCGTGGGTTCGTCGAGGATGTAGACGTCGCCCTTCTCCCCCATGTGTGTTGCCAGCTTCAACCGCTGACGCTCGCCGCCGGACAGAGTCGTCAGCGGTTGGCCGACCTTGATGTAGCCCAGGCCGACGTCGGCCATACGGTGGAGGATCTTGTGTGCTGCAGGAAGTTTGGCGTCGCCGTCGGCGAAGAACGCCTCGGCCTGCGCCACCGACATCTCGAGGACCTCGCTGATGTTGCGGCCGCCCAGGGTGTACTCGAGGACCTCGGCCAGGAAACGCTTGCCCTCACACACCTCACACGGAGCGGCCACACCGGCCATCATCGCGAGGTCGGAGTACACGACGCCCGCACCGTTGCAGTTCGGGCACGCACCTTCCGAATTGGCACTGAACAGCGCAGGTTTGACGCCGTTGGCCTTGGCGAAGGCCTTCCGGATCGGTTCGAGGAGTCCGGTGTAGGTCGCCGGATTGGAGCGTCGTGAACCCTTGATCGCCGTCTGGTCGATCGAGACCACACCGTCGAGTCCGGCGACCGACGAACTGATCAGGGACGACTTGCCCGACCCGGCGACACCGGTGAGCACGACCAGGACGCCGAGCGGGATGTCGACGTCGACGTTCTGCAGGTTGTGCATGGTCGCGCCGCGGATCTCGAGAGCACCACTGGGCGCGCGGACTTCGGGTTTCACCGCCGCGCGATCCTCGAGATGGCGACCGGTGAGGGTGTCGGCGGCACGGAGTTCCTCGACCGTGCCCTCGAACACGATCTCGCCGCCGTCGGTGCCGGCCCGCGGACCGAGGTCGACGACGCGATCGGCGATGGCGATGACCTCGGGCTTGTGTTCGACGACCAGCACCGTGTTGCCCTTGTCCCGCAGGGCGCGGAGCAGGTCGTTCATGCGCTGGATGTCGTGGGGGTGCAGGCCGATCGACGGCTCGTCGAAGACGTAGGTGACGTCGGTGAGCGACGACCCGAGGTGTCGGATCAGCTTTGTGCGCTGGGCTTCACCGCCGGACAACGTGCCGGCCGGACGGTCGAGGGACAGGTAGCCGAGACCGATGTCGACGAAGGCGTCGAGATGTTCGCGCAGCGACTTGATCAGGGGCGCCGCCGACGGCTCGTCGAGGTCGGCGATCCACTGCGCCAGGTCGCTGATCTGCATCGCGCACGCGTCGGCGATGCTGATGCCCTTGATCTTCGACGACCGGGCCTCGGCGGTCAGACGTGTGCCCTCGCAGTCCGGGCAGGTCTGGAAGGTGATGGCGCGGTCGACGAAGGCGCGGATGTGCGGCTGCATCGCCTCGCGGTCCTTGCTCAGCATGGACTTCTGGATCTTCGGGATCAGACCCTCGAAGGTGACGTTGATGCCCTCGACCTTGATCCGGGTCGGCTCCTTGTAGAGCAGGTCGTCGAGCTGCTTCTTCGTGTACTTGGCGATCGGCTTGTCGGGGTCGAAGAAGCCGCAGCCGCGGTAGATCCGCCCGTACCAACCGTCCATCGTGTAGCCAGGGACGGTCAGCGCGCCCTCGTTGAGCGACTTCGACGCGTCGTAGAGCGCGGTGAGGTCGAAGTCGGATACGTCGCCGCGCCCCTCGCATCGCGGACACATCCCGCCCATCATCGAGAAAGTGCGACGCTCCTTGACCTTCCGGCCGCCCTTCTCGACGGTGACCGCGCCCGCACCGCTGATCGAGGCCACGTTGAAGGAGAACGCTTGTGGTGACCCGATGTGCGGTGTGCCCAACCGGCTGAACAGGATTCGCAGCATGGCGTTGGCATCGGTGGCGGTGCCCACCGTCGAGCGCACGTTGGCACCCATCCGTTCCTGGTCGACGATGATCGCCGTCGTGAGTCCTTCGAGGACGTCGACGTCGGGTCGTGCCATCGACGGCATGAAGCCCTGGACGAACGAGCTGTAGGTCTCGTTGATGAGTCGCTGGGATTCGGCGGCGATCGTGCTGAAGACCAGTGAGCTCTTACCCGAACCCGACACACCGGTGAACACCGTCAGGCGGCGTTTGGGCAGCTCGACGTCGATGTTCTTGAGGTTGTTCTCGCGGGCCCCGAGCACCCGGATGCGGTCATGGGTGTCGGCGGGATGAACGGTGTCGTACTCGGGGGATGTGCCGTCGGTCGTGCTCTGGGGTGCCTGTTTGGTGCGCGTGGCTGGACTCATCATCTCTCCATCAGGGCGGCGCCCAGTGGGACGCAGCCGTCTTCGGGATCGTGAAACGGTTCGGTTGTCGTACAGGTCTGACCCGATCCAACCAGCTGAGTCATCGGAAACTCAGCAACTCCGGTGCGCACCGCCTCGGGTGGCGGCAATCGGCCGGGTCCGCACACCTCTCACACCGCCTGGTCGATACGGATCAGGTTGCCGGAAGGATCACGCACCGCGGCGTCGCGGACGCCGTAAGGCTGGTCCATCGGCTCCTGGATGATGTCCACCCCATTGGCCTGCAGCTTCTCGAACAGTCCGTCGAGGTCCTCGGTCGCGAGGGTGAGTGCGCCGTAACTGCCCTTGGCGATCAGCTCGAGGATCGTCTGACGTTCGGCATCGGTGATGCCCGGATCGGCAGCCGGCGGATGAAGGACGATCGAGGTGCCGGGCTGATTCGGCGGCCCGACCGTGAGCCAGCGCATGCCGTCGTAGCCGACGTCCTTGCGGACCTCGAAACCGAGCAGGTCGCGGTAGAAGGCGAGGGCGGCTTCGCCATCGGTATGCGGGAGGAAGGTGTACTGGATGGTGATGTTCATGGATGTCAGGCTAGGCACCATCACCCCCGCTGCGCTTCTCGATTCCTGATCGGTCTCGTGATGTTCTTCGCCAGACACGCGGGAATCCCGTCGGTGGCGTCGGCGGACTGCTCGCGATAGACCGTCGGCGGCACCCCGACCAGTTCGGTGAATCGCGTGCTGAATGTGCCCAGCGACGAGCAGCCGACCTCGAAACACACCTCGGTGACGCTGAGATCGCCACGACGCAGCAGGGTCATCGCCCGTTCGATGCGACGTGTCATCAGATACGAGTACGGCGACTCACCGTAGGTCTGGCGGAACTTTCGGCTCAGATGCCCGGCCGACATGTTCACGCCCCGGGCCAGCGCCTCGACGTCGAGCGGCTGCGCGTACTCGCGATCGATCCGATCACGGACCTGCCGGAGAAGGGTCAGGTCGCGCAATCGCTGATCGGAATCGGATCGGGCCACGGAGTTGATCGTAGGCTTCGGTTTCGGGATGTGGGAGGCGACGGGCGTGAGTCTCAGACAACGAGAGGCGTCAGCCCCGGAGAAGCGCGGCGACGTCCGCGCTGATCGCCTGAAGCCGTTGCGCGGCACGTGCGTGCGGGATCTCGCCGCCCGCACAATCGAGAACGACCTCGAGGTAGCACTTCAGCTTCGGTTCGGTACCCGACGGACGCACGATGACCCGATCGTCGGCCGCCGTGCGCAGCACGAGTGCGTCGGTCGGGGGCAGGTCGCCGGATCCCCCGGCGAGGTCGAGGACCTCGACGATCGCCGAACCGGCCAGTGCGTCGATCGGCGTCGAACGCAGCCGGTCCATCATCTGCCCGAGCTCGGCGAGGTCGTCGACGCGGATCGTCAGCGGCGCGGTCGCATGCAGACCGTGGCGACGTGCGAGGTCGTCGAGGAGGTCGACGAGGGTGCGGCCGTCGGCGGCGAGCTCCTCGACGAGGCTGACCACGCGGACCATCGCGGAGATCCCATCCTTGTCGCGCACGGCATCCGGGTCGGTGCAGTAACCGATGGCCTCCTCGTAGCCGAACCGCAGATCCGGCGTCCGGGCGATCCATTTGAAACCGGTGAGCGTTACGGCGGATCGAAGACCGTGTTGGGCCGCGATTTTCGCGAGCAGCCGGCTCGACACGATCGAGCAGGCCAGCGTGTCCCCGCCCCGACCCGGGTCGCGGGCGGCCTGTTCGCCCAGCAGCCAACCGATCTCGTCGCCGGTGAGCTGGCGCCAGCCATCTTCGGTCGGGGTGGCCACCGAGCAGCGGTCGGCATCCGGATCCAGCGCGACCACCACGTGCGCGTCGACATCGCGGGCGAGTTCGAGCGCACGGTCGAGGGCCCCGGGTTCCTCGGGGTTCGGGAAGGCGACGGTCGGGAAATCGGGATCGGGCGCGGATTGCACGTCGACGACATGCACGTCGCCGACACCCGCGGCGCGCAACACGGCGAGGGCAGTTGTGCCGCCGACACCATGCATGGGGGTGAAAACGACCCGAACCGTACTCGGTTCGCCGCCGGGCCGAAGTGATGCGGTCCGGGCGATGTAGGCGTCGAGGATCGTCTCGTCGAGCGCCATGACCGCCGCAGGATCGCGGGCGATCTGGTCTGCCGGCGGCGCGGCGTCGATGAAGGTGGCGATCTGCTCGTCGGCGGGCGGGACGATCTGGACGCCTCGGCCTGTGGAGTCGGTGGCGCGACCACCGAGGTACACCTTGTATCCGTTGTCGGCGGACGGATTGTGCGACGCGGTGATCATCACCCCGGCATCGCAGTCGAGCGCCCGGGTGGCGTACGCGGTGACCGGCGTGGGCAGCCGGCGCGGGAGGGTCATCACGGTAAGACCCTGCGCGGCAAGGACTTCGGCGGTGGCGTCGAGGAAGTCATCCGATCCGTGCCGGGCGTCGCAGCCGACGACGACACGCGCATCCGATCCGACCGTGTCGATCAGGTGGCGGGCGAGGCCGTGGGTCGCGCGGAGGACCACCGCGACATTCATCCGCGTCTCCCCCGCTCCCACCTCGCCGCGAAGTCCCGCCGTGCCGAACGTGAGCGGGCCGCGGAAGCGTGAGTCGAGGTCGGCGACCGCCGCGGGATCGCCGGTGTCGGCCGCCTCGATCAGGCGTGTCAGTTCGGCGCGGGTCGCGGGGTCCGGGTCGTGGTCTCGCCAGGTACGCGCGGTCTCGATCATCCGCGCGACGCTATCAGTCAGCGGATCCGGCGGTTGCATTCGATGCGGTCACCGAGGGCGACCCGTGCCCCGCGGAGAATCTGGGTGTCCATGCCGATGAGGGTGATCTTGTCGGTGGGGACCGGACGGGTCCGGGGATGGCCACCGACGGTCGCGTTGGGCCCGACCCGGACCCGCTCGTCGAGGATGGACCAGGCGACCGACGCGCCGGCGCCGATGACGGAGTCGCTGAACACGACCGAGTCCACGACGGTGGCACCCTTCTCCACGACCACGCCCGGTCCGAGCACGCTGCGGCGCACGGTCCCACTCACGTGGGCGCCGCTGCTGACGAGACTGTCCTCGACGATCGCCCCGGCCTCGATGCGCGCTGCGGTTCGCTGCGGCTGATTGGTCAGGATCGGACGGTCGGCCCGGAAGACGTCGAGCTTGCCGCCGATCAGGTCGCGATGGGCCTGCAGGTACGTTTCCGGACGGCCGGCGTCGATCCAGTACCCCGACATCGCATGCGCGACCGTCTTGCCACGACCGACGAACCACGGCAGCAGATGTTCGCCGAAGTCACCGAGACCGGTGTCGCCGGAGGCCGAACCGACGGCGGTCTCCCGGGCCAGGAGTTCCAGACCCTCGATGAGCACGCGGGGGTCGTAGATGAAGATCTCGGTGGCGATCGTGCGGGTCGTCGCACGGTCGGGTTTGTAGCGGAACTCACGCACCGCGCCGTCGCGTCGGGAACTGACCGTGGCGTGCTGAGACGCTTCCTCGAGCGAACACGTCGTGGTGACGACCGTGCACTCCGCACCATGCCGTCGATGGGTGTCGAGCGCATCCCGGAAGTCGAAGTCGTAGACGTGGTCGGCACTCATCACGATCACCTCGGCCGGTCCGTGCTGAGCGATCCGGTCGCGCATCCGGTACAGCAGATCGGCGTTGCCCGTGGCGAAGCCGTCCTCGGTCTCCGGGGCGTCGGTCTGTTCGGGCATCACGATCCGCAGCCCGCCGCTGGTGCGGTCGAGGTCCCACGGGCGCCCGCCCGCGACCAGTTGCGTGAGACTCTCGGCCTGGTACTGCACGCACAGCCAGACGTCGTCGATGTGACTGTGGTGCAAGTTCGAGAGCGGGAAGTCGATGAGCTGGTAGTTTCCGGCGAACGGCAACGCCGGCTTGGCCCGCCGATCGGTCAGCACCTCCATTCGGGAACCACGTCCACCGGCTTGCACGATCGCGAGAACATCAGAGTGCCGCATCAGCCCAGTGTGCCCGACAGGCGCGTCGAGACCCGGGATGGTTTCCTCACGGCACGGCGAGGTCCTGGGCACGCAACAAAGTTGGAGGAACGGTGGAACGGACGGACTGCCTGGTGGTGGGCGGCGGCATCATCGGTCTGGCGGTGGCCCGTGCGCTCGCGACGACCGGGCGCGAGGTGATCGTCCTGGAGGCCGCCGATGCGGTGGGTGCGCAGACGACGTCACGGAGTTCGGAGGTCATCCATGCCGGCATCTACTACCCCGAGGGCAGTCTGAAGGCGCGGCTGTGCGTGCAGGGTCGCGAGCTCCTCACCCGATACTGCGACGGGCGGGGCGTCTCGTGGAGCCGCCCCGGGAAGCTGATCGTGGCCACCGACGACACCCAGCTCGACCGACTCGACGTGCTGTTCCGGCACGGCATCGCGAACGGTGTCGACAACCTACGACGAATCGACGGCGACGAACTCCACGAACTGGAGCCCGAGGTGCGCGGCGTGGCGGCGCTGTTGTCCCCGTCGACCGGGATCGTCGACGTCGACGGGATGGTCCGTGCCCTGCGCCGTGACCTCGAGTCGCTGGGTGGCGCGGTGGCATTGCGCAGCAGAGTGATCGGCGGACGCATCGAATCGGGCGGTGTCACCGTCGACACCGCCGAGGGCGGATCGGCGTCGGCGCACATGCTCGTCAACTGTGCCGGGCTGGGCGCATGGCAGGTGGCGAGCTCGCTCGACGGCTTCGACGGGCCGATTCCGCCGCGACATCTCGCGAAGGGCAACTACTTCGGATTGTCCGGTGCACGAGCACCATTCGATCACCTGGTGTACCCGGTGCCGGTCGACGGCGGCCTGGGGGTGCACTTCACGATGGACCTGGCCGGCGCGGCCCGGTTCGGCCCGGATGTCGAGTGGCTGGACGAGCCTGCCGGCGATCTCCACGACAAGGACCTGGACTACTCGGTCGACGACGCACGCCTCACCGGCTTCGAGGATTCGATACGCCGCTACTGGCCCGGGTTGCCTTCCGGCACACTGACTCCCGCCTATGCCGGCATCAGGCCCAAGACTAGCGGACCCGGCGAGGCGGCCGCGGATTTCGTCATCCACGGACCCGCCATGCACGGCGTCGCCGGGTTGGTGAACCTGTTCGGCATCGAGTCACCCGGCATCACCTCATGCCTGGCGATCGCCGAACACGTCGTCGGGTTGATGGGTAACTGACTCGTGTCCCGCGCACCGCTTCCGTTCCGGCGCACGTTTTCCGCGTGTGAGCGGCAACGGAATTCGAGAGCGGGATCGCGTGCAAGTCAGCGAGTAGACCGAACCGACGCGCCCCGACCGCGCGTCGGCCCAGCCCAGCTCACTTGGCTGCGTATTTGTAAGCCGCACTCTGCTTTTCGCGCCTCTTCATGGCCTGGATGGCGTCGTTGTGGCGACGGGCGTGGTAGGCGAGGGGGAAGTAGATCGCACGCTCGGGCAGGGTGCGGTAGGCGAACCGCAGGCGGCGGTGGATCTTCTCGAGGTGACGCTGCTCCTCGTTGGTCCACGTCAGGCCGAGGATCTCGCGCACGCGCGGATCCATGACGCCCACCGTTGTCAGGTAGTTGAAGTCCTGGAACGGCACCGACGCGGTGGCGGCGACCTTCTTGACGACCGGACGCAACGCCTTGGGCACTGTCTTCGGCACCGGCGGGGCGGCACGCATCTGCTCGATGAGTTCGACGGCCACGGGATGGCGGACCAGCTTGTTCTCGACGAAGTCGTCGAAGTACTCCTCGAACTCCTCGAGGGTCTCCGGGTAGCCCTTCATGGGAACCTGGACGATCTTGGCGATGCGGCGGTTGTCGCGGAGCAGTTCCTTGCGCTCCTCGAGCGTGAACTCACGACCCAGGACGAGCGGTGCCGCCGTGTTCATCGTCGGGAACGCGGTCGCGATGACCCACGCATAGGCCTCCGGGTTCAGTGCACTGATGTGCTTGCCCTCCGCATTCCGCGTCTGCAGGGGCTGGTGCAGCTTCCGCAGGCGCTTGCCCTCTTCGAGGGCCTCCTGACCGCCGTAGGTCCAGCGCAGAACCGAGTCCGCAGAACGAATGGCACGCCCGAGCGGGTCGGTACGGAACACCGAGTACTTGTCGACGACGTCGCCGATCACCGGGTGCATCACCTGCATCACGAACGCCGCGCCGTTGATCGGCAGGAAGGTGTACAGACCGGTGAGCTGCGCGGTGAGTGAGTCCGGCGGGATCAGCTCGATCTCGTCGTCACGGTGGTTGATCAGCCGATCGGTGTGCTCGAGTGCGGCGGTCGTCGGTTCGTCGTGTACCGCGGTCATGGTGCCCCCAACCTGATTCTCCAAAGCATGGATTTCGACAACGTTCGTAGTCAGATTACCGCAGGAAGCGTCGAAAACCCACCATTCGGGGGTTTCGATACGGCTCGTCGCTAATCAGGCAGGGCCGATGATCACCGTGCGGGTGCCGAGGGCGCGTTCCCGGACGGTGAAAATGCTGGTGCCCCTCTTGCGGCCGGTGCGGATCTCGCTGAGCTCCAGCCCCGCCGCGGACAGGCGCGCATGCGTGGCCTCGACATCGGTGGAGCGCCAGGCGACACCCCACAGCGAGGTCACCGCGAGTGTCGGCGGCTCCGTCGACGCGACTGCCGTGACGACCTCGACGATGAGGTCGCCGGCGCGGAAGAACAACTGCCGGGCGTTGTCGCCGATCGGCTGGTCGAGCCGGAAGTCGAGGTCGAAGACCCCGCCGAACAACGCCACCGCGCGATCGCGGTTGTCGCAGGTGAACACGAGATGGTCCATCCCCGTCACATCACCGGCCGGACCGGACTCCGCCGCGGGCCCACGTGCGGCGACGCCGAGTGAGGTCGTCTCCCCGATGACCCCGACCGCTGACTCGACGACCGGGAAACCACGCCGGGTCAACAGACGCTGCATCGCGGGCACGTCGTCGACGGTGAAGTACACCCGATGGCCGCCGTCCGCGCCATCGTCGACGGCGGACGCCTGGCGCAACCGGAGTCGGGTGTTGCCGAGCACGAGAGCCTCCGGACGGCCCACGCCGCCCGGCGTACCGGTGAAGCCGAGGAGTGTTTCGTGAGTCTGCCCGGCGAGCTCCGGGTCGGTGCAGGCGAGTTCGACGATCGTGGTCGGAGACGGGTTCGGCGGGATCACCGCTTCTTCTTACCCTTTCGCCTGCGGGGTGCCGACGGGATGGGTCGATATGTCAGCCGGGCCGAACTGGTGATGTGCCAAGCGCCGCACATGCACTCGTAATAGCGAAGCGACAGGGCTCCGACCGCTCGTCGCTTGATGCGGTCGATGCCGTCGAGCGCGTCCGCGGGAGACGAGAAGGGAAGCTTGTCCGGCGTCGGGCACTCCACCGTCTCGATGCGACGCTCCGATCGTGGAGCGGGGCGTCGATGCATCAGCTCGTGGAAAGCCGTGCGTGCCTCGATCTCGCGGTAGAACGATTCGAGATCGTCGTCGGAGAAGGGCACGGGCTCGATTATCCCCTCAACGCGGATGCTCGGCAGGACCGCGTCCGGCGTCGGTCAGCGAGCCATCCACAGTCGACGGCGGATGACCTCACGCATGCGCCGGAGTTCGGATGCGCTGAGTGCCTCCGGCGGATCGGCGTCGACGATCCGGTTGAGCTCGGCGAAGAAGTCCCGATCAGACAGGCCGAATTCCTCGATGATCTGCTGCGACGAGCCCCCGCCCAGCGGGGCCCAATCCCTCTCGAACTGGATCATCTGCTGCTGCCTGTCGTTCATTCCCACCACCAGATCTGCTGTTGAACATCGCGCCCGTGACCTTCTGCCACGGGCACCGGAATCGTGAAACTCTGCGTGACGCACGTCACCGACGCCGTCCTTTGTACACCTGTCACCCGACAGATTGAAGCAGCCTGCCCAAGGTGATTCGAATGTGTCTCAGAACATTCATCGGATGGTCATGAAGACCCCGCCGACCGATGCCGCGGCGGGGTCAGGCGTTCACTGAGGAGGGCGCGGCGCCGCGTCGCGATTCGCGACGGTTGGCGCGGATACTGCTGGCGAGCGAGGCACCGATGAACGCCACGCCGACGAGTCCCGTGACGACCTCGTCGATATGGTATTCGACCCCCAGCAGAAGGATGACGGCGAGCGCACCGATCGCCCAGTGTGCCCCGTGTTCGAGGTAGCGGTACTCCCCCAGCGTGCCCTGTCGCACCAGGTAGATCGTGATGGAACGGACGAACATCGCACCGATGAAGCCGAGTCCGAGCGCGATGATGATCGGGTCCGAGGTGATCGCGAACGCACCGATCACGCCGTCGAACGAGAAGGACGCGTCGAGCACCTCGAGGTAGAGGAACAGGAAGAACGCGGCCTTACCGGTCGCCTTGGTCGCCGGGGTCGGACCCGGCTCGTTCTGTTCGGGACCGTCGGACATGAACAGTGAGCTGAGTCCGTCGACGGTGATGTAGGTGACCAAGCCGAGGATGCCGGCGATCAGCACAGTCGCCCGGATCTCGTCGTCGGCGAGGAATTCGGCGGTCAGGACGAGGCCGATGGCCGCCAGCACCACCGGCAGCTGGTCGAGCTTGCCGATCTTGGCCAGTGGGCGCTCGAGCCAGGTGAGCCACGTGCGCTCACGGTCGGTCAGCACGAAGTTGAGGAACAGCAGCAACAGGAACATCCCACCGAACGCCGCGATCTGCGGATGGGCCTCGGTCAGGATGGTCTCGTAGCTCGGGTGTCCGTCGGCGAAGTGGGTCTGTCCCTCCGGCGGCGGATTGGTGGCCAGCCGTAGAGCCTCTGCCGGGTTCAGACCACCGGTGATCCAGACGATCAGCAACGGGAAGAGCAGCCGCATCCCGAAGACCGCGATGAGCACACCCACGGTGAGGAACATCCGCTGCCAGAATTCCGACATCCGCTCCAGGATCGTCGCGTTGATGACGGCGTTGTCGAAGGACAGCGACACCTCGAGCACGCCGAGGATCGCGCACAAAGCCAGCCCGGTCCACCCCATGTAGAAGTAGGCGACGGCCAGCGCCACCATGGACACGCCGGCCGAGAGACCGAAGATGCGGGCGGTCACCGCAGCTTCTCGGCTTCCCTCGCCAGCTCGAGCAGGGTGTCGGTCAGCTCGGCGAGGACCACGTGATCCGCGCGTTCGGCGACGGCGGTGCCCAGATCCTCGGCGGCGCAGCGAAGGGCGAACATCCGGTCACCGAAGTCGGCGGCCTCGGCGGCCGACAGGATCACGGCGTCGGCGGGAATGGACGTGCCCTCGAGAAGCGTTCTCTGCTCATAGGCGCGCTGCCTGCAGGAACGCTTGCAATACTTGCGACGCCGCCCGAGTTCGGAGTCGACCATCATCGACCCGCACCACGCACAGTTGTACGGGCGGCGTCGGGTATGGGAGGCCTGTTCCACACCGGAACCGTACCCCGATGAGACGGCCCGAAACCGGCACGGCACCTCAGGTGGCCGCCACCGGTCAACACGGGTCGTCGGCGGTGGCAAGGCGCCGGCGAGATTGCGCGTAGAATGTTCCTGTTGACGACTCAGTTGGCTGCGTTCGATGGTGAACGCCGCGTGAACACAGCTGATAGATCCGGCAAAACTGAGAAATCTGACGAAGCTTTGAGAGGAACCCTTCATGGCAGATCGAGTACTTCGGGGTAGCCGCCTCGGCGCGGTGAGCTACGAGACCGATCGCGACCACGACCTCGCGCCGCGTCGCATCGTCCAGTACCGCACCGACAACGGTGAGATCTTCGACGTCCCCTTCGCCGACGACGCGGAGGTGCCGTCGAAGTGGCCGTGCAAGAACGGTATGGAAGGCACGATCCTCGAGGGCGCCGAGCCCGAGGAGAAGAAGACGAAGCCGCCGCGCACCCACTGGGACATGCTGCTCGAACGTCGTAGCGAGGAAGAGCTCGAGGTGCTCCTCAACGAGCGCCTCGACCTGCTGAAGCAGCGCCGCAAGGGCATCTCGCACTGATCCCGAACAGCTGACGCACACAGATCGGCCCGGCAGGAACACCTGCCGGGCCGATCTGTGTGTCCGCTGTATCCGGTCTGTCGCCGGTTGGACCTAGGAGTTCTTCAGGATGCCCAGGCGCTCGAGACGGCTCTGAATGCCCCATCGGGCCACCATCGTGAAGGCCTCCGACATGACACCGCCACTCATCTTGGAGACCCCGAGCTCGCGTTCGGTGAACGTGATCGGCACCTCGCGGACGTCGAAACCTGCCTGGACGGTCCGCCAGGCCAGATCGATCTGGAAGCAGTAACCCGCGGACTCCACGGTATCGAGCTGGATCTTCTCGAGCACCGAGCGTCGGTAGGCGCGGAACCCGGCAGTGATGTCATGGACCTTGGCGCCGAGCGCGAGTCGCGCGTAGGTGTTGGCCCCGCGGGAGAGGAACTCGCGGTGCTTGGGCCAGTTGACGAGCTTGCCGCCGGAGACGTACCGGGACCCGATCACGAGGTCGGCGCCTGCGTTGATCGCATCGAAGAGCCGGTGCAGCTGCTCGGGGGCGTGGCTGCCGTCCGCGTCCATCTCGACGATGACCGGGTAGTCGCGACCCAGGCCCCAGGCGAAGCCGGCGAGGTAGGCCTTGCCGAGGCCGTCCTTCTCCTGGCGATGCATCACGTGCACGCGGCCGGCCGGCTCGTCCTTGCGGGCCAGCTCGTCGGCGACGTCGCCGGTGCCGTCCGGACTCGAGTCGTCGACCACGAGCAGGTGCACGCCGGGCAGGGCGGCCTGGAGGCGTTCGACGATCACCGGCAGGTTGTCGCGCTCGTTGAACGTCGGCACGACGACCAATGCGCCCGCTCCGTCGGCGCCGACCACCGGCTGCGGCACGTCCCCTGACTGCCGTTGTCCTGCCGAGGCGTCAATCCCCGATGCCATCGAGCTCCTTAAATGTCACCGGACACCCGTGCGGCGTCCCTGCGTGGCTTGAGTGTGAACCTAGTACGCGAGGCCAGTGCAAACAAAAGGCCGCCCATGGCCACGACGATCGCGAGTGCCTGCGGCCACACCCCGAGGCGGGTCGCGAGAGTGGTGTCGTCGTGCAGCGGCAGGGTGCTGGTCAGCACGTCCGAGGCGAAGACGCCGGACTGCTCGGTGATCGAGCCGTCGGCGTCGATGATCGCGCTCACACCGCTGGTCGCGGCGACGACCACGGCACGTCCGTGCTCGACGGCACGAACCTGCGACATGGCCAGCTGCTGATAGGTCATCTCGGTGCGGCCGAACGTCGCATTGTTGGTCGGGACGTAGAGCATCTGCGCGCCGTCGCGGATCGACTGCCGGGCGGCGCGGTCGAAGGCGACCTCCCAGCAGGTGGCCACGCCCACGGTGACCTCACCCGAGCGACCGGGCACGTCCACCACCGTCGGGCCGCTGCCGGGCTTGAAGTTGCCGGCCATGTCCGCATACGACGAGAAGAGACGGAAGAACGGTCGCCAGGGCAGGTATTCGCCGAACGGCTGCACGATGTGCTTGTCGTAGCGGTCGACCGGCCCCCTCGCCTCGTCCCAGACGAGCACCGAGTTCGTGGGACGGCCGTCGGAGTTGCGCAGCAGCGTGCCGACGAGGATCGGCGCACGGACCGCCTCGGAGGCGGCGGTGATCTCGGCGGCGGCGTCCTCGTTGTCGAGCGGCGAGATGTCCGATGCGTTCTCCGGCCACAGCACGAAATCCGGATGGGCGGCGAGGCCGGCGTCGATGGCCTCGGCGTAGCCCATGGTGGTGCGTACGTGGTTGTCGAGCACGGCGCGGCGCTGCGCGTTGAAGTCCAGACCGAGGCGCGGCACGTTGCCCTGGACCGCCCCGATGTGCACGGACTTCGGCGAGATGGTGCGATCGATGGTGGCCGGTGTCAGAGCGATCGCCGCCACCGGTGCGAGCAACGCGATGGCGACCGCGAGGGTCGCGACGCGCACGATCCCCGAGGACTGGTCACCGCCGAGCGGTGCGGCCGCAGACCGGGCGGACCGGCGATACGCGGAGGCGAGGATGGTCAGCAGCCAGGCGACCGCCGCACCGAACAGCGCGACCCCGGCGGAGAGCCCGGGTGCGCCGAGTACCGAGGCCAGCGGCAGCAGCGGCCCGTCCACCTGACTGAAGGCGGCTCTCCCCCACGGGAACCCGCCGAACGGAAAGGCCGAGCGCAGAGCCTCGATCAGCACCCAGGAGAGGGTGAACCAGACCGGTGGGACCGGCAGTCGCATGGTCAGGGTCGCGATCGCGCCGAACAGGGCCAGGTATCCGGACAGCACCACCGACAACGCGATCCACGGCAAGGGGCCGACGTAGACCCCGATCCACGGCAGCAGCGGGATGAAGAAGGCGAGTCCGAAGACGAAGCCGATCCACGCCCCGGTACGTACCCGGGGGCGGCGCACGTAGAGCGCGGTGAAGAGCACGCCGAGTGCGATGACCGCGAGGAACCACCAGTTGCGGGGCGGGAAGGCCGCCCACATCGCCACGCCGGCGACGATCGCGGCCAGGGTCCGGAGACTCCAGTCCCAGGTGCGGGTGAAGCGGCGGCCCCGTGCCGGTCTCTCCTCGCGAAGCGTTGCCGTGTCTGCGGCGTTCACCCGGCGTCCCGGTCGTAGAGAACCTGTCCGCGATGCACGGTCCGCACGCACCGCGGCAGCTCGGCGCCCGGCGAGACGTCCGGTAGCGCGGGCACGCGGGACCGCGGGTCGGTGGACCAGCGCTGCACCTTCTCGTGGGAGCCCGCGACGACGAGGTCGTCGACCTCCCACACCGCATAGCTCGCCGGTGCGCCAGGGGTCAGGGTGCCGGTGAGACCGTCGTTGATGCCGCCGGCACGCCACCCACCGCGGGTCGCCGCCGCGAAGGCGCCGCGGGCCGAGATCGCGTTGGTCGGCTGGTGGTGGTGGACGGCGGCCCGAATCGTCGACCAGGGGTCGATGGGCGTCACCGGTGCGTCCGAGGAGAACGACAGCGCCACACCGGTTTTCGCAAGCATGGCAAAGTCGTTGAGAGTGGCGGCGCGGGCCTTGCCGAGCCGGGCGTCGTAGAGGTCGCCCTCGCCGCCCCATTCGGCGTCGAAATGCGGCTGCATGCTGGCGATGACGCCGCAGCGCGCGAGGACCTCCGCGTCGCGGGCGGTGACCATCTCAGCGTGCTCGAGCCGATGGGCGCAGCGGGCGAGCGCCGGGGTGCCCAGCTCGTCGGCGAGTTCGGTGAGCGCGGCGACGACGGCACCGGTGGCGGCGTCGCCGATGACGTGGAAGCCGGACTGGATACCGGCGAGCGTGCAACCCCGGAGGTGATCGCGAATCGTGCCGGCGTCGAGGTAGCTGATGCCGCTGGTGCTCGGATCGTCGGTGTAGGGCTCGTTGAGCCAGGCGGTGTGCGAGCCGATCGCGCCGTCGATGAAGAGGTCGCCACCGAGTGCGTCGGCGCGGGTGATGGCCAGCAGCTCGGCCGCGTGGTCGGCGTCGGTGACGGCCTGTCCCCAGTAACGGCGGATCTCGACGGGATGGTCGAGGTCGGCGAGGGCGAGGAAGTCGTCCAGGCCGCTGATGTCGGGTCCGCCGTTCTCGTGGACGGCGACGACGCCGTGAGCCGCGGCGACGTCGAGCGCGCGACGCTGCGCACGCTCCCGATGGGCGGCCGTCACCAGGAGGCGGGCCGCGCCCCGGACGAGATGATGCGCCTCAGCGACGAGCGGTTCCTCCGGGTGATAGCCGACGGCGTCCGCGAGTTCCGGGACGAGACGACGCAGGGCTGTGGAAGCAACGGCAGAGTGTTCGTCGACGCGAGCCAGGTACACCGGGCGCCCACCGACCGCGGCGTCGAGTTCGCTGGTCGTCGGGAACCGGCCGTCCTCGGGTTCGGGACCCGCCCAGGTCGAGTCGTCCCAACCGAGACCCCACAGGAGGTCACCCTCGTCGTGGCCAGCCGCCGCATCGTCGGCAACGGTCTTCTCGACGAGCCGCAGGCAATGCGTCCGGCTGGTCGCCTCGTTCAGGGTGAGACCGTCGAGCGAGAGCCCCGTCGAGGTGAGATGCACGTGCGAGTCGACGAAACCCGGGCTGACGAACAGCCCGTTCAGGTCGACGGTCTCCGCATCCGGATGGAGCGCACGGCCGACGTCATCGGTCCCGACCCACACCACCACCCCATCGGTGATGGCCATCGCGGTCGCGTCGGGGGCGGCCGCCGAGTACACGGCACCGCCGAGAAGCAGTTGGGTTGCCACGATCGTTCAGTCTGCCTTGCCGTGAGTGAATGTGGCCGAGAGGGGTAGGGCGGACGGTCCCAGGTCAACGAGTGGGTGGGAGCTGCGGGGTGGTCATCTGTGGAGATGCCGCGCCGAAGCCTGTTTCGGGCGTGTCCGACTCGACAACCGTGCCATCGACGACGGTCGCGCCACCTCCGCGGATTCCGCCGCCGTAGATGCCGGTGGCGTACAGGCCCGCGCGGTCCATCGCCGTGGCCATCCGCCGCGCTCCCACGGCCACCACGACCGGACGCATCACCTTGCGGGTCGGCGGGAACAGCAGCAGGATGCCTGCGACGGTCGACACGACCCCGGGGACGACCAGCAGGATCGTCGACGTGGCGACCAGGGCGGTGTCGGCGAGCGGGGCCCGGGCGTCCACCTCGTTGTTGGCCGCCCGCCGGAGCTCGCCGAAGACCTTGCGGCCCTGCCAGCGCAGCGTCAGGAACCCGAGGACGCCGGCCGCGATACTGATCAGCACCGCCCAGCCGAACCCGAGTGTCACCGCCATCGCCACGAAGGCGGCGATCTCCAGCAGCGCATACACGGCGAAGTAGCGGAGTGCCATGGTCGTCTCACCTGTCTTTCGGTGCCTTGTGGGCACCCTCGGTGTCAGGGTCTGGCGGTGTAACGAACGAGGCGGCGATTTTTCTCCCGAAGGGTCGAGAGGCTCAACCAGCAGGCGTCTCGCCCCGGGCCTCGATGTCACCCTCGGTCTGCAGGTAGACGTTGCGCAGCGCGTCGAGGAGTTCGGGGGGTGGTTCGCGCCACATGTCCCGTTCGACGGCCTCGAGCAGCCGTTCGGCGATCCCGTGCAGCGCCCAGGGGTTGGACTGCTGCATGAATTCCTGGTTGGTCTCGTCCAGGACGTAGGACTCGGTGAGTTTCTCGTACATCCAGTCGGCGACGACGTCGGTGGTGGCGTCGTAGCCGAAGAGATAGTCGACGGTCGCGGCCATCTCGAAGGCGCCCTTGTATCCGTGGCGCTGCATCGCCGAGATCCAGCGCGGATTGACGACGCGGGCCCGGAAGACGCGGGCGGTCTCCTCGGACAGCGTGCGGGTGCGCACCGAATCGGGCCGGGTGCTGTCGCCGATGTAGGCCTCCGGCGAGGTACCGGTCAGCGCGCGCACGGTCGCGACCATGCCGCCGTGATACTGGAAGTAGTCGTCGGAGTCGGCGATGTCGTGCTCACGGGTGTCGGTGTTCTTGGCGGCCACCGCGATCCGTCTGTAGGCGGCGCGCATGTCGTCGACCGCGGGCACACCGTCGAGACCGCGACCGTAGGCATAGCCGCCCCACTCCGTGTACACGCGCGCCAGGTCCTCGTCGCTGCGCCAGTCGCGGGAATCGATGAGTTGCAGGATTCCGGCACCGTACGTTCCGGGCTTGGAGCCGAAGACGCGGGTGACGGCGCGACGACGGTCGCCGTGTTCGGCCATCGACGCACGGACGTGGGCGGCGACGAAGTTCTGCTCGTCGGGTTCATCGGCGGCAGCGGCAAGCGCGACCGCGTCGTCGAGCATCGCCACCACATGAGGGAAGGCGTCCCGGAAGAACCCGGAGATGCGGACGGTGACATCGATGCGCGGGCGCCCGAGTTCGGCGAGGTCGATCGGTTCGAGATCGACGACGCGGCGCGACATCTCATCCCAGACCGGCATCACGCCGAGCAGGGCGAGGACCTCGGCGACGTCGTCGCCGGACGTACGCATCGCACTCGTCCCCCACACCGACAGCCCGACCGACGCCGGGTGATGACCGTGGTCGGCGACGTAGCGCTCCAGCAGCGAGTCGGCCATCGCGCGGCCGGTCTCCCACGCCAGCCGCGAGGGCACGGCCTTCGGGTCGACCGAGTAGAAGTTGCGGCCGGTCGGCAGGACGTTGATCAGTCCGCGCAGCGGGGATCCGCTGGGGCCGGCGGGGATGAAGCCGCCGTCGAGGGCGTGCAGTACGCGAGGCACCTCGCCGGTGGTCTGCCGCAGGCGAGGAACCACCTCGGTGGCCGCGAATCGCAGGACGTCACCGACCGCGTCGGGCAGTCCGGCGGTGGCCTCGGCGACGGCGGCCGGCGACCAGTCGTCCTTCGCGCACGCGGCGACGAGATCGCGGGCCTGCGCCTCGACGGCATCCACGGTCCCGCGTTCGGCGGTCCCGTCCTCGACCAGGCCGAGCGCCTCACGGAGTCCGGGGAGCGCGGACGTGCCGCCCCACAGCTGCCGGGCGCGCAGCATCGCCAGGACGAGGTCGACCTCGGCGTCGTCGCGCGGCGCCTCGCCGAGAACGTGCAGACCGTCGCGGATCTGGACGTCCTTGATCTCGCACAGCCAGCCGTCGACATGCAGCAGCATGTCGTCGAAGACCTCTTCGTCGGGACGTTCGGTGAGCCCGAGGTCGTGGTCCATCTTCGCGGCGGTGAGCAGCGTCCAGATCTGCTGGCGGATCGCGGGCAGCTTCGCCGGGTCGAGGGCGGAGATGTTCGCGTGTTCGTCGAGCAGCTGTTCGAGCCGGGCGATGTCGCCGTAGGACTCGGCACGCGCCATCGGCGGGATCAGATGGTCGACGAGCACCGCGTGGGCTCGACGCTTGGCCTGAGTCCCCTCCCCCGGGTCGTTGACGAGGAACGGGTAGATGAGCGGGAGGTCGCCGAGCGCGGCGTCGGTTCCGCAGTTGGCCGACATGCCGAGGTTCTTGCCCGGCAACCATTCGAGGTTGCCGTGTTTGCCGACGTGCACGATCGCGTCGGCTCCGAAACCGGCCAGGTGTCCGTCGGACTGCTGGGCGGCGATCCACCGATACGACGCCAGATAGTGATGCGACGGGGGCAGATCCGGATCGTGGTAGATCGCGACCGGATTCTCTCCGAAACCGCGCGGCGGCTGCACCATGATGGCGATGTTGCCGAAAGTCAGTGCGGCGACGACGATGTCGCCGTCAGGGTTGGCCGACCGGTCGACGAACAGCTCGCCCGGCGCCGCACCCCAGTGTTCGACGACCGCGCCGCGCAGGTCCTCCGGCAGCGTGTCGAACCACGCGCGGTACTCCGCTGCGGGCAGCCGGATCGGATTGGCGGCGAGGGTCTCCTCGGTCAGCCAGTCCGGGTCCTGTCCGCCGGTGGCGATGATCTCGTGGATCAGCGCATCCGAATCGTCTTCGGCCAGGCCGGGTATCGCATCCGGACCCGATTCCGGTCCGAGGTCGTAGCCGGCCGCACGCAGCGCGGCGAGAAGCCGGAGCAGGCTGCGCGGGGTGTCGAGGCCGACGGCGTTGCCGATGCGGGCGTGCTTCGTCGGGTACGCCGACAGCATGATGGCGATACGCTTGTCCGCGACGGGAATCCGGCGCAGCCGTGCGTGCGACACCGCGATACCCGCCACCCGGGCACAGCGTTCGGGATCCGGCTGGTACCACGGCAGGCCGTCGTCGTCGAACTCCTTGAAGGAGAACGGGACCGTGATGATCCGGCCGTCGAACTCCGGCACCGCGACCTGCGTCGCGACATCGAGCGGTGAGAGACCGTCGTCGCTCGCCTCCCAGTCCGCGCGCGAACCGGTGAGGCAGAGGCCCTGCAGGATCGGGATGTCGAGGGCCGCGAGCCGTTCGATGTTCCACGCCTCGTCGTCGCCGCCGGCCGACGCGGTCGCCGGGGTCGCTCCCCCGGCGGCCAGGACGGTGACCACGAGGGCGTCGGCCGTGCCGAGCAACTCGATGAGGTCGTCGGGTGCCGTCCGCAACGACGCACAGAACACCGGCAACGGCCGGGCGCCGCGGTCCTCGATGGCGCGACAGAGGGCGTCGATGTAGCGGGTGTTGCCGGCCAGGTGCTGGGCCCGGTAGTAGAGCACCGCGATGGTCGGCCCTTCGAGGCTCGTCGCTTGCGCTCCTCGCACCTCAGGGAGCGAGGGGGCCACCTCTTCGATCGCGCCACGCTCCAGGATTCCCCAGGCGGGCGTCTGTTGCGGTGGTTCGAACCCGTGACCGGTGAAGAGCACGGTGTCGGAGAGGAAGTGGTGCAGGTTGACCATGTTCGCGACGCCGCCGGCGGCGAGATAGTCGTGGGCCTGGGCGACGACACCGGCCGGCACCGTCGAATGCGCCATCAGGTCCGGGTCCGGCTGCTGTTCGCCCGAACAGACCACGACCGGCTTACCGGTCGCCTCGACCGACGCGAGTCCCTCCTCCCAGGCGCGGGTACCGCCCAGGATGCGGACCACGATCAGGTCCGCATCTGCGGCGAGCGCCGGGATCTCCTCGACGAGGATCCTCGAAGGATTGGCGCCGCGGACGCTCACCTCGGAGTTCGCATCGCTCGCGGCCGCCGCGGTCAGCAGATCGGTGTCCGAGGTCGAGAGCAGCAGGATCATCGTTTCTCCTCGCCGGGTTGTCGCGCCCGGAGTGTCAGGTGTGGGCGAGGGACTGGTCTGGCTGGGGCACCCGGCAGCACCGGAACCCATCACAGTGGCGCGACCGCGCCGGATTCTCACCGGCTTCAGCCCGCTCGCGGTTGGGTCTCAGCCTACGGCGGCCCGTCGGGGAACCCCTCACCTGGGCCGGTCGTAGGCTTGTGAGATGACCGAGGCGCCGGACCCCGCCCCCGAGACAGCGATCCGAGAGTCCACGGACCGCTGTCCCGGCGTGTTCAGCACCCACGCGGCGCAGGACGGTGCGCTGGCCCGAATCCGGCTCCCCGGAGGCCGGATCCGGTCCGATCAGCTCGCCACCCTGGCCCAGGCGTCGGCCGCCCACGCCGACGGGTTCCTGGAGCTGACCGCCCGCGGGAATCTCCAGTTGCGCGGGATCACCGACGTCGGCGCCGTGGCCGACGCCGTGGTGACCGCCGGACTCGCACCCAGCTCGTCACACGACAAGGTGCGGAACATCGAGGTGAGCCCACTGACCGGGCGCATCGGCGGCATCGCCGACGCCGGTCCACTGGCCGCCGCTCTCGACGATGCCCTGCGTGCCGATCCCGCGGCGACCTCGATCTCGGGCCGCTTCCTGTTCGGGTTCGACGACGGCCGAGGTGACATCCGGCACCGCGGCGCCGACGCGTGTGCGGTGGTGCGCGCGGCGGAGCCCGTGGTCGCCGACATCCTCGTCGGCGGGGTCGCGGTCGGATCCGTCGACGGCGTCGACAGGATCGTCGACGCGATGATCGGGGTGGCGGCGGGCCTGAACGAGGTGGCTCCGGGCGCGTGGCGCATCGGTGACCTGGGCGCCGAGGACCGGGGTCGGCTGGAGCGGCTCGTCGCGGCGAACCTGGCACCGGTTGTCGGGTCCGACGACGACGCCGTACCGAATCCGACCGAGCCGATCGTCGGCTGGTTCGACCAGGACGACGGGTCGGTGTTGCTCGGATCGGTCGTGGAACTCGGACGCCTGCCCGCACGCCTGGCCGAGTTCATCGCCGCGGTCGAGTCGCCGGTCGTGTTCACCCCGGACCGGGAGATCCTCATCTGCGACCTGGGCGAGGGTGTCGCCGAGACCGTGGTGCGGGTTCTCGCGCCGATAGGACTGATCTTCGACGCGAACTCGCCGTGGGCGAGGGTCAGCTGCTGCGTCGGCGCCCCCGGCTGTGCATCGGCCCAGGCCCCGGTGCGCGAGGACCTGCTCGTGCATGTCGAGGCAGGACTTCCGGTGGGCGATCGCGAGCACTGGGTCGGTTGTGAGCGGCGCTGTGGCTCCCCCGCCGGCCCGCACCTGTCGGTGCAGGCCACGCCCGACGGCGGTTACGACCGACGTCGCCGCTAGGCTCGTGCGCACCATGACCGAGTACTTGCGCGACGGCGCCGCGATCTATCGCCAGTCCTTTGCGACGATCCGGGAGGAGTCGGATCTGTCCGCCTTCGCCCCTGACGTGGCGACCGTGGTCGTACGGATGATCCACGCCTGCGGACAGACCGACCTCACGCGCGACGTCGTCGCGACCCCCGGGGTCGTCCGGGCGGCCCGCGGGGCGCTCGAAGCCGGGGCACCGATCCTCTGCGACGCGTCGATGGTGGCCTCCGGCATCACCCGCAAGCGGCTGCCCGCCGACAACGACGTGCTCTGCCACCTCTCCGAACCCACCCTTCCCGCTCTGGCCGAGGAGATGGGGACGACGAGAACCGCTGCCGCCCTGCAGTTCTGGTTGCCTCGCCTCGACGGCGCGGTCGTCGCGATCGGCAATGCCCCGACGGCACTGTTCGCACTGCTCGACATGATCGACGAGGGCGCACCCCGCCCGGCGGCGATCGTCGGCGCACCCGTCGGCTTCGTCGGTGCCGCGGAGTCCTGCGAAGCCCTCGCCGCCCGCACCGACCTCGAGTTCATCACGGTCACCGGCCGCCGGGGCGGGTCGGCGATCACCGCCGCCGCCGTCAACGCGCTCGCCACCCCCCAGGAGTGAATGTGCCTGCAGTCGTGAACGAAACAACTCAGCTACGAACAGGCGATCAGGGCAAGCTCTGGGGAATCGGTCTGGGCCCCGGCGACAGCGAGCTGATGACCGTCAAGGCCGCGCGAGTGATCAGCACGGCCGACGTGGTCGCGTATCACTGTGCGCGGCACGGCAACAGCATCGCACGCTCGGTCGCCGAACCGTACCTGCGCGACGGGCAGACCGAAGAGCGGCTCATGTACCCGGTCACCACCGAGACCACCGACCATCCCGGTGGCTATCAGGGAGCGCTCGACGACTTCTACGCCGACAGCGCGGAACGACTGGCCGTCCATCTGCGCGCCGGTCGGGACGTGGTCCTGCTCGCCGAGGGGGATCCGCTCTTCTACAGCTCCTACATGCACATGCACAAACGGCTCTCGCCGCACTTCGATGCGGAGATCGTGCCCGGGGTGACCTCGGTCAGCGCGGCGTCGGCGGCCACCGGCGTGCCGCTCGTCGAGGGCGACGAGACACTCACGGTGGTGCCGGGCACGGCCACGACCGAGGAGCTGCTCTTCCGTTTCCGGTCGGCCGACGCCGTCGTGGTGATGAAGCTGGGCCGCACCTTCGAACGGGTGCGAGAGGCGTTGCGGGAGGCGGGACGGCTCGACGAGGCGTTCTATGTCGAACGGGCCTCGACCACCGTCGAGCGAGTGCTTCCCGCATCAGAGGTGAATCCGGCTGAGGTGCCGTACTTCTCGATCCTCGTGATTCCCGGACGACGGAACAATCCACGCTTCGAGGCGGAGCCGGTGCCAGGCGAACTCGTGGTCGTCGGGCTCGGGCCCGGTCACGACAGTTGGACCACGCCGGAGGTGCGCACCGAACTGGCCACGGCCACCGACCTCGTCGGCTATACGACCTATCTCAAGCGGGTGACGCCACGACCCGGTCAGCGCGTCCACGCGAGTGACAACCGGGTCGAGTCCGAACGTGCCGAGTTCGCACTCGATCTCGCCCGACGGGGTGCGCGCGTGGCGGTCGTGTCGTCGGGTGATCCCGGCGTGTTCGCGATGGCGGCCGCGGTGGCCGAGGTGGCCGCCGAACCGCAGTGGCACGACGTCCCGGTGCGGGTTGTTCCCGGTGTCACAGCGGCCACCGCGGTGGCCGCTGCCGTCGGGGCGCCCCTGGGCCACGACTTCGCGGTGATCTCGCTGTCCGACCGGCTCAAGCCGTGGTCGGTGATCGACCGTCGCATCCGTGCCGCCCTGGCAGCCGACCTGGTCATCGCCATCTACAACCCCGGATCGGCGAGCCGGGCATGGCAGGTCGGAGCCCTCAAACACACTCTTCTGCAGACGGTTTCGCCCGACCGCGTCGTCGTCCTCGGTCGCGACGTGGGCGGTCCCGAGCAGACGCTGACCACGACCACGGTCGCCGACCTCGACCCGGACGTCGTCGACATGCGGACACTGCTCCTCATCGGTTCCTCGGCCACCCGGGTGGTGCCCCGGGCCGCGGGTCCCCTGGTGTTCACGCCCCGACGGCACACTCCGGCCGATGAGCCGGAACAGGTTTCAGCCGAGCAGCCGCTCGAGCCAAGCCTCGGCGGCAGCGACGTCTGAGACCGCCGGAACGTCGGGTTCGGTCGGCCGGTCGACGACGATCACCTCGATGCCCAGGGTTGCGGCGGCGTCGAGTTTCGCCTTCGTGAGTGATCCGCCGCTGTTCTTGGTGACGAGCAGGTCGATCCGGTGCTCCCGGAGCAGGGCCAGTTCGGAGTCGTAGTCGTAGGGCCCGCGCGAACGCAGGATCTCTCTGCGCGCAGGGAGTTCCGAGGTCGGCGGATCGACCACCCGGATCAGGAACCACACATCATCGACATCGGCGAACACGCCGACGTCCTGACGTCCCGTGGTCAGAAGAACTCGCGTGCCGCGGCGTCGTACCTCGTCGGCGGCAGCGGCGAGATCCGGTACCTGTACCCAGTGGTCGGATTCGGTCGGGACCCAGGGTTCACGACGCAGGCGGAGCAGCGGCACACCGAGGTCGGACGCGGCCTGCGCAGCGTTGCGGGTGATGGTGGCCGCGAAGGGGTGGGTGGCGTCGACGACGGCGTGAATACCATTGCCGCGCAGCCACTCCCGCAATCCTTCGACACCGCCGAAGCCGCCGATCCGGACCGGACCGACCGGCAGTCGCGGATCGGCGACGCGCCCGGCGAGTGAGCTGATGACGGACCACCCCGCCTCGGTCAGGGACGCTGCCAGCGCCCGGGCCTCGCCGGTGCCGCCGAGGATGAGGATCTGTTCGTCGGTCATCGGTGCGGTGTCTCGCGGAGTTTGGCCATCCGGGCGTGGGAGTACAGGTAGCTGTCGGTGACCTCGGGATGTGCCGCCGCGTCGAGGACCCGGCCGACGAAGATGACCGCGGTCTTGCGGATGTCGGCGGCCTGGAGGGTCTCCGGCAGTCGATTCAGCGGGCAGCGCACCACCTGCTGGTTCGGGCGGCTCGCGAAGGAGACGGTCGCCGTGGGACATTCCGGCCCGTAGTGCGGTGTCAGCGCATCGACGATCTGCTCGGCCCGGTGGGCGGCCAGATGCAGGGCGAGCGTCACGCCGGTCGCGGCGAGACGTGCGAGATCCTCGCCGGCGGGCATGTCGGTCGACAGCGTCGACACGCGGGTGATGAGCAGGCTCTGCCCAACACCCGGGACGGTCAGTTCGGTGTCGAGCGCAGCGGCGGCCGCGGCGAAGGCCGGTACCCCTGGCACGATCTCATACGGAATACCCCGGGCACGGAGTTCTCGTTGCTGTTCGGCCAGCGCCGAATAGATCGACACGTCGCCGGAATGCAGGCGGGCGACGTCGTGTCCGCGATCGTGGGCGGCGACGATGTGGTCGACGATGTCGGACAGCGGCATCCGCGCGGTGTCGACGAGGACGGCATCGCCGGGACACGATTCCAGCAACTCGTCGGGTACCAGCGACCCCGCGTACAGACAGGTGCGGCACTCTCCCAGCAACCGCGCGCCGCGCAGCGTGATGAGGTCGGGCGCACCGGGTCCGGCGCCGATGAAGTAGACGGTCACGACGTGAGCCCCGTTTCTTGCGCTGGGTCGTCTTTGGTTGCGGCCCACTGGATGATCGGCAGCGCCGGCCGCCAGGTGGTCATGGTCCCGAGGGGTGCGACGGTCTCCACGGACAGACGCCGCAAGGTGCCGCCGCGTTCGGCGTGCCACCGGACAAGGATCTCCTGGTTCTCCACGGTGACGGCGTTCACCACGATCCGCCCCGACGGTCGCAGTGCGTTCCAAGCGGCGGTCAGGACCTCGTCGTCGAGGCCGCCGCCGATGAACACCGCATCGGGAGACGACGCGTCGGCGAGGGCGTCGGGCGCGGCGCCTCGTAGCGACAGGCGATGACCGACGCCGTGCCGGCGCGCGTTGCCCGTCAGCCGTTCGGCGCGGTCCGCGTTCTGTTCGAAGGAGATCGCCCGACCTCGCTCGTCGGCGCGCAGCCATTCGATGGCCACGCTTCCGGACCCGGAGCCGATGTCCCAGAGGAGTTGCGGCCCTGCGGGTTCGAGCGCCGCCACGGTGACCGCCCGGATGGTGGACTTGGTGATCTGACCGTCGTGGGCGTAGGTGTGGTCCTCGCGACCGGGCATCCGGCTGCGACGCGGTCCGACGCACTCGACCGCCACGATGTTGAGCGGGTCGACGGCAGGGTGCGCCCAGGATTCGGCGGACGCGGACCGGATGCGCTCGTCCGGTCCGCCGAGTTGTTCGAGCACGGTCAGCGTCGAGGCGCCGAATCCGTTGTGCACGAGGAGGTCCGCCACGGCTACCGGGGTCGTGGCGTCTCGGCTGAGGACGAGGAGACGTCCTCCGCCGGTGGCCTCGGTGAGAACCACCTCGGGATCGGCGGTCACGGCACTGACGATCCGCGTCGTGGCAAGGTCCCACCCGAGACGCGCGCATGCCAGGCTCGCGCTCGACACCGCCGGGAACACCTGCACTCGATCGGCCCCCACACGGGCGACGATGCTCGCACCGACGCCATGGAACATCGGATCGCCGCTGGCCAGTATGTGGGTGCGTCCGGTGCTGTTCGCGAGCACTTCGGTGAGGTGTTCCGACATCGGCGACCGCCACGGCTCCCGCGCGCCGGCGAGCTCGTTCGCCCCGTCGTCGAGGAGTGCGAGTTGCCTTGGTGCACCGTAGATCACCTCGGCACCGCGGAGTTCGTCGCGTGACATGTCGGCCAGTCCGCGCCACCCGTCGGCACCGATGCCGACGATGACGAACCGCGCTGCGGCCGAGTCGGCCGGTGTGGATCTCATCGCGGCAGTCTCCGCCAGACCGCGCGTGGCAGCAGGCGCATGCCGAAGAAGATCGGCCGCAACGCCGCCGGGATCCAGACCTCACCGCGGCCCCGGCGATACGCGCGGGCAACCGCGTCGGCGACCTGGTCGGGGGTCTTCGACATGGGTGCGGGCTTCACCCCGGACTCCATCAGCTCCTTCGTCATCGCGCCGATCACGAAGCCGGGACGGGCGATCAGCATTCGGACGCCGGTGCCGTGCAACGAATCCGACATTCCACTGGCGAAGCCGTCGAGGCCGGCCTTGGTGGAGCCGTACACATAGTTGGCTCGGCGCACCCGGATTCCGGCGACCGAGGAGAAGACGATGATCGTGCCCGAGCCCTGTTCTCGCAGCGCGGCGGCGAGCGGGATCAGCACACTGACGTGTGCGTAGTAATCCGTGTGCGCGATCTGCAGGGCATGCGCGACATCGGCTTCCGCGCGGGCCTGATCGCCGAGAATCCCGAACGCGATGATCGCGATCCCGATCGGTCCGAACTCCTCGACCAGGGAGGCGATGAGGCCGGGATGACTGTCGGTGTCGTCGGCGTCGAAGGCCACGGTGTGGACGGCCGTCGCGCCCGCGTCGAGCAGCAGCGCGGTCTCTCGGGCGAGGTCGTCGGGCCGGCGCGCGGCGAGCACGACCGTCCTGCCCTCGGCCAGGCGTTGCGCCGTGGCCACACCGATCTCACTCCGTCCGCCGAACAGGACGAGCGAACCCGGAGATGTGTCAGACGCCATGCACAGCAGTATCGCACCAGCCCCGGCCCGCCCCGGCCACCCCACCGGCGCTAGCGTGGCAGCCATGTCACGTACCGCTGCCGACGTCGGCCCTGCCGCTGTCGAGTTCCTGACCGAACGCCATCTCGGCACCCTCACGACGGTGCGCGCCGACGGGACACCGCATTCGGTCGCGGTGGGCTTCACCTGGGATCCCGAAGCCGGGCTGGCACGGGTCATCACCTTCGACGGCAGTCAGAAGGTGCGCAACGTCGAACGCGGTGGCTATGCGGCGGTGACGAATGTCGACGGCCCGCGCTGGCTGACCCTGGAGGGTCCGGCGCGGGTCAGCCGCGAACCCGAACGCGTCCGCGAGGCGGAACAGCGCTACGCGCAGCGGTACCGGCAGCCCAAGCCGAACCCGCGACGCGTCGTCATCGAGATCAGCGTGGCGAAAGTGCTCGGATCGGCCTCGCTGTTCGGATGACCTCGATACGCGGCCAGCAGAGATGGGCGCCGCCAGCCAGCAGCGGAGGCGCGCGCCGGGGATCGCTGGTTGAGCCGGTAGCGAGCGAAGCGAGCCACCGCGTCGAAACCTCGCCTCCACCCTGACCGAACCGGTCGGCAGAGCCTGCGGGCAGACGGATTTCGACGCGACGCCTCGCTACGCTCGGTGTCGGCTCAACCCGCATGGGGTCGCCTGGTCGGAAAGTTACGTGCCCGGGCTCATCAACCCTGCCACCTCAACCCGCGTGGGAGTGCCTGGTCTGAAAGTCTCGAGCCCCGCTCATCAACCCCGACACAGCCCCAGCCAACGGACGCGCGCTAGGGATCGCTGGTTGAGCCGGCAGCGAGCGAAGCGAGCCACCGCGTCGAAACCTCGCCTCCACCCTGACCGAACCGGTCGGCAGAGCCTGCGGGCAGACGGATTTCGACGCGACGCCTCGATACGCTCGGTGTCGGCTCAACCCGCATGGGGTTGCCTGGTCTGAGCCGGCAGAGGAGGCGCACGCCGGCCGACTGGCGGCGGGAGCGCGTGACCTACAGCTGCACCAGCTCGTGCGGGCGATTGTTGACGGATTCGCAGCCATCCTCGGTGACCACGACGATGTCCTCGATGCGGGCACCCCAGTGGCCGGAGAAATACACCCCGGGTTCCACGCTGAACGCCATGCCGCGACGCAGCACGATGTCGTTGCCGTTCACGATGTAGGGCTCTTCGTGAACCGAGAGGCCGATGCCGTGTCCGGTGCGGTGGATGAACTGGTCGGCGAGACCGCGTTCGCGAAGCAGGTCGCGGGCGGCCGCGTCGATCGAGGCCGCGGTGACCCCGGGTCGGACGGCAGCGACCGCGGCCCGCTGTGCCTCGTGGAGCGCCGCGTAGGCGTCGGCGATGTCGGCGGCCGGCGTCTCGAAGCAATAGGTTCGGGTGGAGTCGGAGTTGTAGCCGGGCTCCACCGGCCCGCCGATGTCGATGACGACGATGTCGGAACGTTCGATGACACGGTCGGAGAACTCGTGATGGGGATCGGCTCCGTTGGGGCCGGAGCCGACGATGATGAACGCCGCCTCGGTGTGCCCCTCCTCGAGGATCGCGGCCGCGATGTCGTCGGAGACCTCACGCTCGGTGCGTCCGGGCTGAAGCCACTCGCCCATCCGGGCATGGACGCGGTCGATGGCCGCGCCGGCCCGACGCAGGGCCTCGATCTCCGCGTCGTCCTTGGTCATCCGGAGCTCGCGCAGCACGGAAGTCGCGAGTTGCGGTGTGGCACCGGTGTGTCGGGCGAGCGGGATCACGTGTAAAGCGGGCATCGAATCCGACACCGCGATGGCCGGATTCGGCGACAGACCGGCCAGCGCGAGGCCGTGGGCATCGTCGCCGTCGACCCAGTCGGCGACCTCGATGCCGAGATCCCCTACCGCCGAAGCAGACAGCGACGGCACCTCGAGTCGCGCGATGACCAGCTTGGGGTCACCGGCCGCGGGGATGACGAGGGCGGTGAGGCGTTCGAAGGTCTCGGCGCGCGAGCCCACCAGGTAGCGGAGGTCGGGACCGGGGGCCACCACCAGTGCGTCGAGGCCCGCTTCGCGAGTGAGTTCCGCGGCACGCCGCATGCGTTCGCGGTACACGTCAGAACCGAACAGCGGGGCACCGCACAGCGGGGCCGCCGAGCCGGCGGTGGTCGAAGTGGCTGCCATGGTCGAAGACTACCGCCGGTAGCGCGGGTCGTGGTGACGCGGCGACACCGTCAATGCGAAAGTGTGGAGGTGACGGATTCGTTGATGCTGCTCGACGGCGCGAGCCTGTGGTTCCGGTCGTTCTTCGCCCTGCCCGAGAAGATGACCAGTCCCGACGGGCGACCGGTCAACGCGGTACGGGGATTCATCGACACGATCGCGAATCTCGTGACGCGCGAACATCCGACGCGCCTCGTCGTCTGCCTCGACCTCGACTGGCGTCCCGAGTTCCGCACCGCCCTCATCCCGACCTACAAGGCACATCGGGTCGCGGTCGAAGACGGCGCCACTGATGTCACCGGAACACTGACCATCGACGTCGAAGAAGTCCCGGACACCCTGACACCGCAGGTCGACATGATCATGGACGTCCTCGCCGCCGCCGGGATCGCGACCTCCGGTGCGGTCGGCTGCGAGGCCGACGATGTCATCGGGACTCTGGCCTGGGAGGAGGCACAGGATCCGGTGATCGTCGTCAGCGGTGATCGCGACCTGTTGCAGGTGGTCTCCGACGACCCGGTGCCGGTGCGGGTGCTCTACGTGGGACGCGGACTGGCGAAGGCCGAGATGATGGGGCCGGCAGAGGTCGGCGAGAAGTACGGCGTGCCCGCCGATCGCGCCGGGATCGGCTACGCGGAGATGTCGATGCTGCGCGGCGACGCGTCGGACGGCCTGCCCGGTGTGCCGGGCATCGGTGAGAAGACCGCGGCGAAACTGATCAGCGAGTTCGGCAGCCTGGACGCGCTCCAGGCGGCCGCGCGGGATTCGTCGTCGACGGTTCCGACGCGGGCACGCAAGGCGCTGCTCGCGGCCACCGACTATCTCGACGCGGCACGCACGGTGGTGTTCGTGCGCACGGACGCCGAGACCATCGACAGCGGACCTGACCGGCTGCCGTCGGAGCCCGCCGACCCCGAGGCACTCGCCGCGCTCGTCGACGAGCTGGGCATCGGCGCGTCGGTGGGCCGGCTGGCGAAAGCGCTCGGCTGGTGAGCTGCACCGACGGTGGCCTCGATACCGTCCTCGGCCTGCGCCTCGAACCTACTCGACCAGCAGAAGCTCAGCTGGGGCGCGAGACCTCGTAGCGACCCTCGTCGTCGATGAAGGTGACGGTGACCTGCTGGTCCTGCCCGCCGACGGTCACCGAGCAGGTGAACGACGAGCCCTCCTTGACGCGCTGGCCGGACGGGCACTTCACGTTGCTGACATCGCTGGCCTGGTAGTCCTCGGTCAGGATCTTCTGCACGCCGTCCTGGGCCGCCTGCTGGTCGAGATTCTTCGGCGCCCATCCAGGTGTGACGAATGCGGTGATCAGGACGATCGCGGCGATCACGATCAACGCACCGCCACCGGCGAACAGCAGCGTCCGGAGCGTCTTGTTCGACTTGGGGGTCGCCATACCGCTGAACTGGTCGGGTCCGCCGACCTGGTTCTGGCCGTAGAGACCGGGGGCCTGCTGCGGCTGGCCGTACGGTTGCTGCCCGTACTGGCCCGGCGCACCGTATTGACCGGCGTCGGGCTGGCCGTAGGGCTGCTGTCCGTACTGCGCCGGGCCGCCGTATCCGGGCTGACCGCCCGGTTGGCCGTACTGGCCGGGCTGTGCGCCCGGGTACCCGACCTGCGTCGGCTGGTTGTGAGGCGGCTGGCCGGGTGCCTGACCTCCGGCGCCGTAACCCGGCGGCTGCTGGTAAGGGTTCTGCTGGTAGGGATTCGCCTGGTAGGGATCAGGCTGGTATGGATCCGTGGGCTGACCGTAGCCGGGGTTGGGCGCCATCGTCGTGGGGTCGGCCTGCGAACCACCCTGAGGGGAACCGCCTGTGTTCACGATCTCGGTCTTGTCACCGGCATCGGGCTGACCCTGCTGGGGTTGGGACGGATTCGGGTTGTACGGGTCGGTCATGAGTCCCCTCCCACTGGGCCACCCACCTCGACGAGGCGTCGGCGAACTTGTGACGTCACGCGCAGTGCCGGAAAATCGCACCCCGACACCGAATGCGGGATGAACGTTACCTCAGGCACAGACGACTATCAGTCAACCTTGCACGGGGCGCTCCCGGGCGTCGTCTGGTGGACCGACGGGCTCAGCCGAGCTCCGCTGCCACCACACCCCGGCGGATCGCCCGGACCGCGGACCGCGCGGTCCCACCGAGACGAGTATCCGTTCCGACGCAGAGCCGGATCTGTTCAAGAAGGTCGATGACCTGGCGGTTCCACCGGACGAAGTCGCCCGGCGAGAGCAGTTGGCCCCGTTCGCCCGCGAGGAGAAGGGCTTCGCTGAGCGTGCGGCCCGACGCCCACGTCGCCACCGCCAGCGAGAAACCGGTGTCCGGTTCCCGGGTGGGACTGACGCGGTGACGCGACTCGACCGCAGTCACCTTCGACCAGATGTCGACGGTCGCGGCGATCGCCGTACGCAGCGAGGTGCTACCCGGGAGGGCATCCACACCGCCGTAGCTGTCGCGGCGGCTCTCGTAGACCAGGGCCGCGACGACCGCGGCCAGGTCGGCGGGTGACAGGTCATCCCAGACGCCGGCACGGATGCACTCGGTCACCACGAGATCGCTCTCGCTGTAGATGCGGGCCAGCAGTTTGCCCGAGTCGGTCACCCGCATGGTGTGCCCGGTCGATTCGGACGCCTCGCGAGCGCGTTCGAGGTACCCGAGCTCGCTGAGGACCCCGACGATGTGATCGAAGGTGACCCCGAGTGTCGAGGTGCGTTCGCCGATGCTGCGCTCGGCGTTGACGATGTCGCGGAGCAGACGGTTGCGTTTCTCGGCGAGGCGGAACAGCTCGTCGCCGTTCGGGATCTGGTGCGCGGGATGGGCACGCAGAGCGCGACGCATCTGGGCCAGTTCGGTGTCGTCGGCGGCGTCGGCACGCTTCTTCGATCGACCGCGGGGCATCTCGATCCCGGTGGACCGCAACGCCGACGCGAGGTCACGGCGTCCGCGACCCGTCCGGCGGTCGGCGTTCTTCGGTAACCGCATGTTGCCGAGGACCTCCGGCGGATTGACGAAGTCACGCAGCCCGATCCGCCCGCACCAGGCATCCTCGGTGACCACCAGCGGCTTGGGATCGGCCGCCTGCGTGGCCGGTTCGACGATCACCGCGAGACCGCGGTGGCGTCCGACCGGTACGCCGATGACGTGGCCGCGTTTGAGAGCGGCGAGATCGGCGACGATCGTGTCCTCGGTGTCGATCCGCCTGCGGTACTTCAGGTCTCGCTCGCGGCGACGGATGTCCTCGCGAAGCGTGACATAACCGAGGAACCCCGCATACGCCTCGGAGTCGCCCACCGCAGGCTCGCCGGTGGCGTCCGCTCCGCCGGGTTCCAGACCTCGTGCCTCCGCGGCGCGGGCCAACTCGCCGTCGAGTTTGCGCAGTGCGCGTTGGGACTCGTGGAGCTTGCGGGCCTGTCCGACCACCGATCGGTCGGCCTGGAACTGGGCGAACGACCGGTGCAGGAGTTCGCGGGCACCGTCGAGACCGAGACGGCCGAGCAGATTGACCGCCATGTTGTACTCGGGCGAGAACGAGCTGCGCAGCGGGAAGGTGCGGGCACCCGCGAGACCGGCGACCTCCTCGGGGACGACTTCGGGTGTCCACACCACGACGGCATGACCCTCGATGTCGATCCCGCGGCGTCCGGCGCGGCCGGTCAGCTGGGTGAACTCGCCGGGGGTGAGGTCGACGTGCGACTCCCCGTTGTATTTGACGAGCCGTTCGAGGACAACGGACCGGGCCGGCATGTTGATCCCGAGCGCCAGTGTCTCCGTGGCGAAAACCATGCGCACGAGTCCGCGGACGAAGAGTTCTTCGACCGCGTGCCGGAAGGTCGGGAGCATTCCGGCGTGGTGCGATGCGAGGCCGCGCCGGAGACCCTCGCGCCACTCCTGGACACCCAGCACGTCGGCATCGCTCGGTGAGAGTTCGGTGAGGCGCCGGTCGACGACGGCGTCGACCTCGGCGACCTCCTCGGGAGTCAGCAGCGCGATACCCGACCGCAAGCACTGCGCCAGAGCGGCATCGCAGCCCGCCCGGGAGAAGATGAACCCGATCGCGGGCAGCAGCCCCTCACGGTCGAGACGGGCGACGAGGTTGGGCCGTGAGAGCAGCGGACCTCGTCCGTCACGGCGGCGTGGGACTCCCCCGCCGCCTCGGCGACCTCGGCCCCGGGACGATTCCCGTTCGTCGTCGGCGAGCAGGATGCGATGGCGGATGTGCCGTTTGAGCTCCGGGTTCACCCGCGGACGCGATCCCTTGCGATCCGCCGGATCGCGGTCGGCCGGGTCGAAGAGGTCGAACATCCGCTGTCCGACCAGCATGTGCTGCGACAGCGGGACCGGCCGGTGCTCGTCGACGATGACGGAGGTGTCGCCGCGGACCGTCTGGATCCAGTCGCCGAACTCCTCGGCGTTGCTGACGGTCGCGGACAGGCTCACCACGCGCACGGACGGTTCGAGGTGCAGGATCACCTCTTCCCAGACCGCACCGCGGAAGCGGTCGGCGAGAAAGTGCACCTCGTCCATCACCACATGCGAGAGGCCGTCGAGGGCGCGGGATTCGGCGTAGATCATGTTCCGCACGACCTCGGTCGTCATCACGACGATCGGCGCGTCGGGGTTGATGGAACTGTCACCGGTGAGCAGACCGACCGACTCGTGCCCGTGCACCGCGGCGAGGTCGGCGTACTTCTGATTGCTCAGCGCCTTGATCGGGGTGGTGTAGAAGCACTTGGTGCCCCCGGCGAGCGCGAGATGGACCGCGAATTCGCCGACGATCGTCTTACCGGCACCGGTCGGCGCACAGACGAGAACACCGTGCCCGGCTTCGAGAGCCTCGCAGGCCCGCCGTTGGAAGGGGTCGAGTCCGAATTCCAGCCGCGACGTGAACGCGTCGAGTTGACTCACAGGACGTCGTCGAATGTCTCGTGTGCCCGTGTCGACGTGCGAGTGGCGTTCGGGTTTCCGGCGGCCGAGGTCGCGACCGGCGACGGCGGCGAGACCGGGCGGGTCGGCGGCAGGGGGCTCGCCTCGTCGTCGGAGAGTCCGGCCCATGTCGGTGCCCGCTTGCCACGACGCCGGTCGACGATGCGGGCGAACTGGATCGCGAACTCCATCAACACCGTCAGCGCCACTGCCAGCGCGAGCATGGTGAACGGATCCTGGCCCGGGGTCACCACCGCCGCGAAGACGAAGACGGCGAAGATGAGTCCACGGCGCCACTGCTTCAGCCGGGCGTAGGTGAGGACTCCCACGCCGTTGAGCGCCACGATCAGCAACGGCAACTCGAAGCTCACGCCGAAGATGACGAGCACATTGATCATGAAGCCGAAGTACTGATCACCCGCCAGGGCGGTGACCTGGACCTCGTTGCCGACCGTCAGCAGGAAGTGGAACGCCTTGGCGACCACCAGATAGGCCAGCACGGCGCCGGCGACGAAGAGAGTCGTCGCCAGGGTGACGAAAACGAGTCCGTAGCGGCGTTCGTTGTCGTGGAGACCGGGCGTGATGAACTGCCAGACCTGGTAGATCCACACGGGGCAGGCAAGGACGATGCCGGCGGTGAGCGCGACCTTGAGCCGAAGCATGAACTGATCGAACGGACCGGTCGCGAGGAGCCTGCACGAGTCGTCGGCGGTCAGGGTCGCTCGCGACGAGGGCGGCAGGTCACAGTAGGGCCCGCGCAGCATGTCGCCGAGCGACGGAACACCCAGGAAGCCGTGGCTGTACCAGATGAAGCCGACGATGGTGGTGGCCACGATCGCCAGCAGCGAGATGACCACACGCGTACGCAACTCATAGAGGTGCTCGACCAACGACATCGTGCCGTCGGGATTGAGTTTGCGTTTGCGTTTGCGGGGGTCGAAGGGAATGCGCACTCGGATTCTCCGACGCGCCCCTAAGCCGATTTCTTGACGTCGGAGTTCGACGGCGTGCCCGGCTGAGTCGTGTCGGCCGGCGGCAGCTCACGCTGCGTAGCGTCGGGGTTAGCCGTCGTATCGGTCGGCTTGTCGTCCTTCTGCATCTCCTTGACCTCACTCTTGAAGATGCGCAACGACTGTCCGAGACCTCGGGCGGCGTCCGGCAGCTTCTTCGAGCCGAACAGGATCAGCAGCACGACGGCGACGATCGCCCAGTGCCACCACGAAGTGAAGCCCATGAGATCACCCTTCAGATCGGATCCAGACCGAGGCCAATGCTACCCGAGTTGCCCGCGCGGGGTGGACCGCCGGTCAGCGGTAGCGTTCGCGAGCGCTCGCCGCCGATTCGACGACCGCCGCCGCGACCCCGGGGTCGTCGACGACGCGGACCGCTCCGCCGAACCCGAGCAGGAGGCGGGTGAGCCATTCCGGCGAACCGTAGACCATGCGGGCCCGAACCGGTGCCTGTGGATCGCGGTCGGAGATCGAGGTGACCGGCTCGACCGGGTAGTAGTCGAGGATCCACAGGTGATCGGGGTCGATGTCGAGTTCGACCGCGGGTAGATCCGGATTCTCCGGGACCAGCACCGACTGCGACGACGACTCGGCCTCGGCCGGCGGGTTGCTCGGTTCGTCGAGGGCGACGGCGGTGTCGATGCGGTCGAAGCGGAACAGCCGCACGCCTTCGGCCATCCGGCACCACGCCTCGAGGTAGGTGTGCTGATCCATCACCTGCAGGCGGATCGGGTCGACGACGCGTTCGGTGACGCTGTCCCGGCTCGCCGAGTAGTAATTCAGCCGGAGCGCGCGTGCCCGCCGCACGGCTTCGCGGACGGTCGTGAAGGTCGGGTTCTCCCCCGGCGCCGCCTCCGATTCCGTGCCGGCGCCGGACAGGCCGGGCACGGCGGTGGCACCCACCGCCTCCTCGATCTTGGCGATCGCACGCCGCGCGGCGGCCACGTCGACGACACCGGGCGTCTCCACGAGGGCACGCAGTGCCACGAGGAGCGTGCTGGCCTCGACGGTGGTGAGTCGGAGCGGCCGGTCCATACCCGCGGTGAACCCCACGTTGACGAAGCCCTCGCTGAACTCGAGCTCGATCAGGTCGTCGGGGTAGTAACCGGGGAGCCCACACACGAAGAGCAGTTCGAGATCCTTGGTGAGCTGCGTCTGCGTGACGCCGAGTTCACGCGCGGCCTGCTCGATCGAGATGCCGCGTCGAGCCTGGAAATACGGGACCATCGCCAGCAGCCGGTTGAGGCGCGACGGCTGTGCACCGGCCATCAGGCGTTCACCCCCGTCAGCCGGTCCAGGCCGGCGATGACGAGGTCGCGCAGTTCCGGCGGGTCGAGGACGACCGCGTCCCGACCCACACCCAGCACCATGCGCGCCACCGCGGACAGTGAGTGGATGTCGACGGTCAACACGTCGCCTGGCTCACCATCGAGGTCACCGGGCTCCGACGACGTCGCGGCCCGGCGCAGACCCGCGGCACGGCCCGCGGCCACCCAGATACCGGCGGTACGTCCATCGGTGCCCGCCGCGGAGTCGACCGCCGCGGACACGATCTGCTGGAGGTCGGTGCCGACGGGCACCACGACGGCGTCGGCCGGGCCGACCGGGGTCACCGACGAGATCCGCGACAACCGGAAAGTACGGGTGGCGGCGCGATCGAGGTCGTGACCGACGACGTACCAGCGACCCCGGTGCGACACCACTCCCCACGGCTCGACTCGACGGGCCGCGGGGGTTGCCGTCGCCGACGACCGGTGGGTGAACTCGACGGCCCGCCTGGCCTGGATCGCGGCCAGCAGTCCGGCGATGACCTGTTCGGAACCCATCGAGCGCGACGAGCCGCCCGCGGTGATGCCGAGGTCGTCCTCGGAGCGGACGTCGAGGCCGGCGGCGCGGAGTTTGAGGATCGCGGTCTGCGACAGCGTGGACACCTCGGGGGTGTCCCACAGTGCGGCGGCCATCGCGATCGCGGCCGCCTCGTCGGAGTCCAGGGAGATGTCGGGCAGCTCATAGGTGTCCCGGTCGATGCGGTATCCCTCGGCGCCCGCCGCCATCGGCGAACGGCCGGTGACCAGCGGGATACCGAGGTCGCGCAGTTCGTTCTTGTCGCGCTCGAACATCCGGTTGAACGCCTCGTCGGACTTGTCGCCGTCCTGGTAGCCGGCGACATTGCGTCGGATGTACTCGGCGGTGACGTACTGCCGCGTCCACAACAGACAGATCACCAGATTGAGCAGTCGCTCGACTTTGGGAGTGGCCACTGCGTCAGGTTAGATCGTCGCCGATCGGGCCGTGCGGAGGCACGCTCACATGGATGCGATCAGCCGGTCGACCCGCTCGTCGACGCTGCGGAACGGGTCCTTGCACAGCACGGTGCGCTGGGCCTGGTCGTTCAGCTTGAGGTGCACCCAGTCGACGGTGAAGTCGCGTCCGGCCTTCTGCGCCGCCGAGATGAAGTCACCACGCAGCTTGGCGCGGGTCGTCTGCGGCGGCTCGTTGACCGCTGTCTTGATGGCCTCGTCGGTGGTCGCGCGGGCCACGAGTCCCTTACGCATCAAGACGTCGAACACACCGCGTCCGCGCTTGATGTCGTGAAAGGCGAGGTCGAGCTGGGCGATCTTCGGGTCCGACAGCTCCATCGAGTACTTGTCCTGATAGCGCTGGAACAGCTTGCGCTTGATGACCCAGTCGATCTCGGTGTCGACCTTGGCGAAGTCGTCGGCCTCGACCGCGTCGAGCATGCGACCCCACAGGTCGACGACCATGTCCATCTCGGGATCGGGACGACGGTTGGTGAGGTGCTCGACGGCACGTGCGTGGTACTCGCGCTGGATGTCGAGAGCGCTGGCCTGGCGTCCGCCCGCGAGACGGACGGGACGCCGGCCGGTGGGGTCGTGGCTGACCTCGCGGATGGCGCGGATCGGATTGTCCAGGGCGAAATCCCGGAACGCCACGCCGGCCTCGATCATCTCGAGCACCAGTGCCGCCGATCCGACCTTGAGCAGCGTCGTCATCTCGGACATGTTCGAATCGCCGACGATGACGTGCAGGCGTCGGTACTTCTCGGCGTCGGCATGCGGCTCGTCGCGCGTGTTGATGATGGGACGCGACCGGGTCGTCGCCGAGGAGACGCCCTCCCAGATGTGCTCGGCGCGCTGGGACAGGCAGAAGGTGGCGGCCTTCGGGGTCTGCAGCACCTTGCCGGCGCCGCAGATCAGCTGTCGGGTCACCAAGAACGGCAGGAGCACGTCGGAGATCCGGGAGAACTCCCCCGCCCGCACGACGAGGTAGTTCTCGTGGCAGCCGTAGGAGTTGCCTGCGGAGTCGGTGTTGTTCTTGAACAGGTAGATGTCGCCACCGATGCCCTCGTCGGCGAGACGCTGCTCGGCGTCGACGAGCAGATCCTCCAGGACGAGTTCGCCGGCGCGGTCGTGGTTGATCAACTGGATGAGGCTGTCGCACTCGGCAGTCGCGTACTCGGGATGCGACCCGACGTCGAGATACAGCCGTGCGCCGTTCTGCAGGAAGACGTTCGAGGAGCGGCCCCACGACACGACCCGGCGGAACAGATACCGGGCGACCTCGTCAGGACTCAGCCGCCGATGACCGTGGAAGGTGCACGTGACACCGAACTCGGTCTCGATGCCCATGATTCGTCGCTGCACTTGATCAACCCTACTCGCGGGACCCGCGGTCGACCGGCCATAACAGCCAGGCCGACCGCGTTTCGTCGCGTTCTAATTCGATCCGTCGGAAGTGTCCCCGCCGGAAGTGGTGTCGTCCGCCGGGGCATCCTGCGCCGACGCATCGGCGGCGGGGGTCTCGGCCGTCGGCAGGAGTTCCTCGACCGCGGCGGAGGTCAGGCGTTTGAACGCCCGTCGCGGCCGGTTGCGATCGAGAATCGCGACCTCGAGGTCACCGGCGGTCAGCTCCCGCGGCGACGCCGGGGCGCCGTTTCCGGAGTCGGCCGGCGTGGCGAGTGCCCGGACCGCGACCCCGATCGCCTCGGCGAGCGGCATGTCGGGCGCGTAACTCTCCTTGAGAGCCGCCGCGATCGGTTCGGTCGCGCCGCCCATCACCAGGAACCGGGTCTCGTCGGTGATCGACCCGTCGTAGGAGATGCGGTACAGCTGAGACTGTTTCGGCTTGCCCGCCCGGCCGACCTCGGCCACGCAGAGCTCGACCTCGAACGGCTTGGGCTGTTCGGTGAAGACGCTGCCCAATGCGTTGGCGTAGGTGTTCGCCAGCGACAGACCGGACACGTCGGCGCGGTCGTAGCTGTAGCCGCGCATGTCGGCGAGCTGGATGCCCGCCTTGCGCAGACTCTCGAACTCGTTGTACTTGCCCACCGCGGCGAAGCCGATGCGGTCGTAGATCTCGCTGGTCTTGCGCAGGGTGTTCGACGGGTTCTCCGCGACGAACAGCACGCCGTCGGCGTAGGTCAGGATGACGACCGAACGGCCACGCGCGATGCCCTTGCGCGCGAGCTCCGAGCGATCGCGCATGATCTGCTCGGCACTGGCGTAGTACGGGAAGGTCATCGGGCACCTCCCTCGTGCTCGGCGGTCCGGCGTTCGACGACGGCCCGCGCCGCATTCTCGATCTCGGTCGCGTCCACCTCCCGCGCGCCCTCGGCGTCGACGACGGCGGCCATCGGGAAGATCTTGCGCACCAGGTCGGGTCCGCCGGTCGCCGAATCGTCGTCGGCGGCGTCGTAGAGCGACTCGACCGCGATCGCGAGCGCCTCGCCGGCGGTCAGATCGGAGCGGTAGAGCTTCTTCAGCGAGGACTTCGCGAACACCGATCCGGAACCGATCGCGGTGTAGCCGCCGAACTCCTCGTGCCGGTCACCTGCGACGTCGAAGCTGAAGATCCGGCCACGCTCGGTCGGATCCTCGTGGTCGATGTCGTAGCCGACGAGCAGCGGGATGGCGGCGAGACCCTGCAGGGCCGCCCCGAGGTTGCCGCGAACCATGGTCGCGAGCCGGCTGACCTTGCCGTCGAGGGTGAGCGGGACGCCCTCGATCTTCTCGTAGTGCTCGAGTTCGACGGCGAAGAGCCGCACCATCTCGATCGCGATACCCGCGGTGCCGGCGATGCCGGCCGCCGAGTACTCGTCGGTGATGTAGACCTTCTTGACGTCTCGCGTCGCGATCAGGTTGCCCATCGTGGCGCGACGATCACCGGCGAGCACCACCCCGCCCGGGTACGACACGGCGACGATCGTCGTGCCGTGCGGGATGTCTCCGGCGCCGTCCGCGCCGCCCGCGAAGGACCCCACGCGATCAACCTGAGCCTGCGGAAGCTGCTCGGGCGCGTGCATCCGCAGGAATTCGGTGAACGACGAGATGTCCGCACTCAGAGAGGATCTGGGGGCAGCGGAACCCGTACGAAGTTGTGAGAAAGGGGGCAGTGATCCGAACCCGTCGTTCACTGGCCGCCCTTCTGCACGTAAGCACGCACGAAGTCCTCGGCGTTCTCCTCGAGCACGTCATCGATCTCGTCGAGCAGGTCGTCGGTGTCCTCGGCCAGCTTCTCGCGACGTTCCTGTCCGGCACCGGAATCGGGGCCAACGCCCTCATCGTCGCCGCCGCCACCACGCTTGGTCTGTTCCTGCGCCATCTGCTGCCTCCTTGAAACCGATCGCCCCTTGGCGGGCTACCCGCGACCGACCACCATCGGGTCTGAAGACCCTGGGATCTCACCGGCTTCCGCCGGGCGGTGATCCCTGGTGAATCGGCCTCGGAATCGTGTGGTCCCACACTACCTGTGGCGGCGACAACTCGGGCGAAACGAAGCACATGCCACGCGCGTGTCAGGTCGTCAGCTGGTCGACCAATTCGGCGGCGGAGTTGACCGAATCGAGAAGCTTGCCCACGTGGGCCTGCGTCCCGCGGAGCGGCTCGAGGGTCGGGATGCGGACGAGCGAGTCCCCACCGAGGTCGAAGATGACCGAATCCCAGCTGGCCGCGGCGACATCGGCTCCGAAACGACGCAGACACTCCCCGCGGAAATAGGCGCGGGTGTTGCGCGGCGGTTCGTGGATGGCGGCGAGCACGTCGTTCTCGTCGACGAGGCGCTTCATCGAGCCGCGCGCGACGAGGCGATTGTAGAGCCCCTTGTCGAGTCGGACATCGGAGTACTGCAGGTCGATGAGGTGCAGCCGCGGCGCCGACCACGACAGGCCCTCACGCTGGCGGAAGCCCTCCAGGATCCGCAGCTTGGCGGGCCAGTCGAGGATGTCGGCGCACTCCATGGGGTCGCGTTCGAGGCGGTCGAGCACATCCGCCCAGGTCTCGAGGACGTGTTTGGCGCGCTCGTCGTCGGAGTGCTCCTGCTCGTGGAACTTCATGCAGCGTTCCAGGTACTCCCGCTGCAGGGCCAGACCGGTCAGCTCGCGACCGTCGGTGAGCGCCACCGTGGCGGTCAGGGTCGGGTCGTGACTGATGGTGTGCACGGCCTGGACCGGGCGGGCGAGCTCGATGTCGGAGAAGTCGACGCCCGCCTCGATGAGGTCGAGGACCAGCGCGGTGGTCCCGACCTTGAGGTAGGTGGCGGTCTCGGCCAGGTTGGCGTCGCCGATGATGACGTGCAGCCGGCGGTAGCGCTCCGGGTCGGCGTGCGGCTCGTCGCGGGTGTTGATGATGCCGCGTTTGAGGGTGGTCTCGAGTCCGACCTCGACCTCGATGTAGTCGGAGCGCTGGGACAGCTGGTAGCCCGACTCGTCGCCAGACTGCCCGATGCCCACGCGGCCCGAACCGGTGATGACCTGGCGCGAGGCGAAGAACGTGGTCAGACCGGCGATGACCGCGGTGAACGGTGTCTCGCGGGCCATGAGGTAGTTCTCGTGGGTGCCGTAGGAGGCGCCCTTGCCGTCGATGTTGTTCTTGTAGAGCTGGAGTTTCGGGGCGCCCGGCACGCTCGCCACGTGACGCGCGGCGGCCTCCATGACGCGTTCGCCCGCCTTGTCCCAGATCACGGCGTCGAGCGGGTCGGTCACCTCGGGTGCGGAGTACTCGGGATGGGCGTGGTCGACGTACAGGCGGGCGCCGTTGGTGAGGATCATGTTGGCGGCGCCGATCTCGTCGGCGTCGATGATCGGGGCCGGCCCGGACCCGCGACCGAGGTCGAAGCCGCGGGCGTCGCGGAGCGGGGATTCGACCTCGTAGTCCCAGCGCGTGCGCTTGGCCCGGGGCACCCCGGCGGCCGCCGCATAGGCGAGAACAGCCTGGGTGGAGGTCATGATCGGATTCGCGGTCGGGTCGCCGGGGGCGGAGATTCCGTACTCGACCTCGGTACCGATGATTCGCTGCATGCTTCGAGGGTAGAGGGTGATGCGGAGACGCCAACAGCGTCCCGCTCGCAGGGCGGGCCCGGTGGCAGTACCGTCGTCGCCGTGAAAGCTTTCCGCCGGTTCACCGTTCGGGTGCCGCTGCCCACCGAACTCGCCGCTCTGGGCCCCCTGTCGCACAACCTGCGCTGGGTGTGGAACCCGCCGACCCAGGAGTTGTTCGCCACGATCGACGCCGAGCGGTGGGAGGCGACCGGCGACCCGCTCCGGGTGCTCGCCGACGTCGATCCGGCCCGGCTCACCGAACTGGCGGCCGACGAGGACTTCCGCGCGCGGGTGTCGGCGGTCCACGCGGACCTCGAGGAGTACCTCGACGCGCCGCAGTGGTTCGGCGGATACGCGCAGACCCATCCGGTGCCGCCCGGGATCGCGTACTTCTCCATGGAGTTCGGTGTCTCCGAGGTGCTGCCCATCTACTCCGGCGGACTCGGGATCCTCGCGGGTGACCATCTGAAGGCCGCCTCGGATCTCGGCCTCCCCCTGATCGGCGTCGGGCTGTTCTACCGGTCCGGCTACTTTCGTCAGAGCCTCGACCACGAGGGCTGGCAGGTGGAGCGGTACCCGGTCAACGACCCGCGGGATCTACCGCTCACTCTCCTCACCGACGGGGACGCACCCGTCGTCATCGAGATCGCGATGCCCGGCGGACGCACGCTGTCGGCCCAGGTGTGGGTGGCGAACGTCGGCCGGATCCCGTTGCTGCTCCTCGACTCCGACATCGCCGCCAACACCGACGACCAGCTCCGCGGCGTCACGGATCGGCTCTACGGCGGCGACCAGGAACACCGCATCCTGCAGGAGATCCTGCTCGGCATCGGCGGTGTACGTGCGCTGCGCGCCTACATCCGGATCACCGGTCGGGACGAGCCGACCGTGTTCCACATGAACGAGGGTCACGCCGGATTCCTGGGCACCGAACGCATCCGGGAGTACGTGGCCGCCGGACTCGACTTCGACACCGCCGAAGCCGTCGTCCGGGCATCGAACATCTTCACCACGCACACCCCGGTGCCGGCCGGGATCGACCGCTTCCCCACCGATCTGGTGAACCGCTATCTCGACGCCGACGACTCCGGGATCTCGCGCCTGCTGTCCGGGCTGCCCGCGTCGACGATCACCGAACTCGGCGACGAAGCCGACCCCGGCGTGTTCAACATGGCGCACATGGGCTTTCGGCTCGGCCAGCGCAGCAACGGCGTCTCACAGCTGCATGGCGCGGTGAGCCGGGAGATGTTCGCCGACCTGTGGCCCGGGTTCGACGTCGCGGATGTGCCGATCGGTGCCGTCACCAACGGCGTTCACGGACCCACCTGGGTGTCGCGGGTGTGGCGCGACTTCGCGGCCGGTGACGAGGATTCGGCGCCGGAGGTCTATGCCGGACTGCCGTCGGAGACCATCTGGTCCACCCACGAATCGTTGCGGGCCGAGCTCGTCGCCGAGGTGCGGCGCCGGGCGCACGCCAGTGGACGCGAGCGCGGGTTCACCGACGCCGAACTCACCTGGACCGCCGACCTCTTCGATCCCGGCGTGCTGACCATCGGCTTCGCGCGCCGCGCAGCCACCTACAAGCGCCTCACGCTGATGCTGCGCGATCCGGAACGGATGCGCCGCATCCTCACCGACCCCGACCGGCCCGTGCAGCTCGTCATCGCGGGCAAGGCGCACCCGGCCGACGACGGCGGCAAGTCGCTCATCCAAGAGGTGGTGCGCTTCGCCGAGGATCCGCAACTGCGCGACCGCATCGTCTTCTTGCCCGACTACGACATCTCGATGGCCCGGCACATCTACGCCGGCTGCGACGTGTGGCTCAACAACCCGGTGCGGCCGATGGAGGCATGCGGGACGTCGGGGATGAAGTCGGCGCTCAACGGCGGACTCAACCTGTCCATCCTCGACGGCTGGTGGGACGAGATGGCCGACGACGACAACGGGTGGGCCATCCCGTCGGCCGAAGGCGTCGAGGACGAGAACCGGCGCGACGACCTCGAGGCCGAGGCGCTCTACGCACTTCTCGAGGACACGGTGATCCCGCTGTTCTATCGGCGGGACGAGAACGGGCTGCCGACGCGGTGGGTGGAGATGATGCGCCACACTCTCACTCGTCTGGGACCGCAGGTCCTCGCGTCCCGCATGGTCCGGGATTACACCACCGAGCTGTACTGCCCGGCCGCGACCGCCTACGTCGCGGCCTGTGCCGACGACCATGCGGGAGCACGCGATCTCGCGGAGTACCGCCGCGAGGTGGAAACCGGGTGGGGCTCGGTCGTCGTCGCGGGCGTGGACGAGGAACACGAGGACGGGCTGCTGCGTGTGTCCGCCCATGTCGCGGTCGGCGAGATCGCACCCGAGCACCTTCGGGTCCAGCTGGTGCTCGGCCGGGTGACCGACGACGGTGAGATCGTCGATCCCGCGATCATCGACATGAAGTCGGAGGGCGACCGGGATCCGTCGGGCCGCGTGGTCTTCTCGGTTCTGGCCACCCCGCCCGCGTCGGGTCACCTCGGGTACACGGTGCGGGTCCTCCCCCACCACGAACAGCTCTCGCACGACGCCGAACTCGGTCTCGTCCGGTATCCGGTGGCGGGCGGATAGGAGTTTCGACGTCGTCTCACCGGGCCTTCGAGGCTCGTCGCTTGCGCTCCTCGCACCTCAGGTAGCAGTGAAGTCCTCGCTTGCGCTCCTCGCACCTCAGGCAGCAGTGGGGTCGTGCGTCAGCGCTTCTTCAGACGCAACCGCGAGTAGGTGAACGCCAGCAGCAGGATGCTGATGAAGGCAAGCACGGCGTAGGCGATCGCGCTGTGGGCGATCGACGTCTCCCACAGCGTGATCCGCTGGGGTGCGGCGACGTTGATGTTGTAGAGGTCGACGCTGCCGGCAGCGGTGACGTATCCCCAGAACGACGGGAAGATCCACGAGAGCTGCTGCAGGCCGGCCCCGTCCAACTTGAACAGACCGCCACAGAAGACCAGCTGCACCATCACCACGATGACCAGTGGCGGCATCACCTGCTCGTTGGACTTGACCGCCGAGGAGATGGCGAGTCCGAGAAGGGTGCTCACACAAGCCAATACGGCGACCGCGACCAGCAGGGCCAGCGGCGGCGGCAGGATCGGACCGCCGAAGTCCGGGAGCCCGCGACCGGCGAAGGTGATGCCGACCATGATGATCGTCTGCAGGATCGCGGCGATGAAGAAGACCACGATCTTCGCGAACAGGTATGCGCCGGGACGCAATCCGACCGCTCTCTCCCGTTCGAAGATGTCGCGTTCACCGACGAGGTCGCGCACCGTCAGGGCCGCACCCATGAATGCCGCACCGACGACGAGGACGACCAGGATCTGAATGGCCTCGGCGCCGTCCTTGGGCGGCGGCGCGTTGGGTATGACATCGAGCCGGGCGAACCCGCTGGACCCCGGGATGACCAGCGTCAGCAGACCGAGGACCACCGGGAGCAGCACGAGGAACACCAGGTAGCCGATGTCGGCGAAGATCAGCCGCACCTGGCGTCGGGCGATGGTCGACGCCTGTCTGGTGAAGCTGGTGTGCGGCACCGGTATCGGCGGTCCGGGAGGACGTTGCGGCGGTGGTGGATTCGGTGCGCGCCGATGCCGTTCGAGGTAGCGCGTGTGCGCGGCGTCCGGCTGGTCGGCGACGTAGGCGAAGATCTCCGCCCAGTCGGAGGTGCCCATCTCCTGCTCGACCTGGGCGGGCGCACCGCAGAACGACGTCTTGCCGCCCGGGGCGAGCAGCAGCACCTGGTCGCACATCGAGAGGTACGTGAGCGAGTGGGTGACCACGAGGACGACGCGGCCGGCGTCGGCGAGGCGTCGTAGGGTCGCCATCACCTGGCGGTCGAGGGCCGGGTCGAGGCCCGAGGTCGGCTCGTCGAGGATCAGCAACGACGGGCCCGTGAGCAGCTCCATCGCCACCGATGCACGCTTCTGCTGTCCGCCGGACAGCTTCTCCACCCGGGTGTCGACGTGTTCGGTCAGCTGAAGTTCGTGCAGAACGCCGTCGATGACCCGGTCGCGGTCGTCCTTCGACAGGTCGGGCGGCAGTCGCAGCTCGGCCGCGTAGCGCAGCGCCTGCCGGAGGGTGAGCTTGTGGTGGAGCACGTCTTTCTGCGGGACCATGCCGATACGGGTACGGAGCGCGTCGTATTCGGCGTGGACGTTGCGGCTCTCGAAGGTGACGAGGCCACTCGTCGGCGAGTTCAGGCCGGCGGCGATCTTCGACACGGTCGACTTGCCGGCGCCGGACGGGCCGATCACGGCGGTGAGCGTACCGGGGCTGGCGCTGAAATCGACGTCGGCCAGGAGTCGCTTGCCACCGTCGACGACGAGGCTCACACCGTGCACGTGGAGACCGTCGGCGACCGCGGCGCTCTCCTGGCCGCGCATGAGGGTGCCGCCGGACACCACGAAGTCGCTGTTGCCGATCGTCACCACGTCGCCGTCGGACAGCGGCGCTGTGCTCACTCGCCGGCCGTTGACGAAGGTGCCGTTGACGCTGCCCAGGTCCTCGATGACCAGGACCCCGCCGCGGCTGGACACCTGGGCGTGGTGACGCGAGGCGAGGACGTCACTGACGACGATGTCGTTGTCCGGGGTACGGCCGATCCGCTGTACACCGCGCAGTGAGATCGATTCGCGCTCGGGTGGAGTGGGCGCGCCCGGCAGCCGGTAGACCGCGGACACGTTCTGCTGCAGGGCCTGCAGATGCGGGGCGTTGCGCAGCTCGGCGGGCATCGGCTCCGGCGTGCCCGGTCGAGACGGGCCGCTCGGCGGTCGTGACGGAACGCGGCCCGAGGGCGGCATGTTCGGTCCCGGATGGCTGCGAGCGGCGAAGCCCGCCGACCGCGGACTTGGAGGGAAGGCACCGGACCGGCCGGGTGACGGCATCGGGCCGCCGGGCGGCGGCGGGTACGCGGCCGGGTCGATCACCAGGTCGACGACCGGACCGGTGCTCACGTCCCCGAGCCGGACCTGCGTCGGTCCGGCGACCATGAGCTCCGCCATACGCCGGCCACCGGCGAAAAAGCCGTTGGTGCTACCGATGTCGACGAGGTACCAGGCAGCTCCGCGCCATTCGATGGCGAGATGACGACGCGACACCATCGGATGGTTGATCACGATGTCGTTGTCGGGTTCGCGGCCCAGGGTGATACGTGGGGACTCGCCCAACGGATGCGGCACCCCACCGTCGACGATCACCCGCCCGCGCGCCATCGATGTACTGTTCATCGCCGCCAACTTTAGTGCTTGACGACGGTTTTCACGCCGTTCTGTCGAGTAGACGGCCGACCCCCTGGGGAGTCGGCCGTCTGCTGGACAGGGCTCGTGTTACAGGTACTGCCCGGTGTTCGTCTCGGTGTCGATGGCGCGGCTCGCCCCGGAGGACTTGCCGGTGACCAGGGTCCGGATGTAGACGATGCGCTCGCCCTTCTTGCCCGAGATGCGGGCCCAGTCGTCCGGGTTGGTGGTGTTGGGCAGATCTTCGTTCTCGGCGAACTCGTCGAGGATCGAATCGAAGAGGTGCTGCACACGCAGACCGGGGGCACCGGTGTCGAGCTGCGACTTGATCGCGTACTTCTTCGCCCGGTCGACGACATTCTGGATCATCGCGCCCGAGTTGAAGTCCTTGAAGTACATGATCTCCTTGTCGCCGTTGGCGTAGGTGACCTCCAGGAACCGGTTGTCCTCGCTCTCGGCGTACATCCGCTCGACGACCTTCTCGATCATCGCCTTGATGCATGCCGTGCGATCGCCGCCGAACTCGCCGATGTCGTCGGCGTGGATCGGCAACTCCTCGGTGAGGTACTTCGAGAAGATGTCGATCGCCGACTCGGCGTCGGGACGCTCGATCTTGATCTTCACGTCGAGTCGGCCGGGACGCAGGATCGCGGGGTCGATCATGTCCTCGCGGTTCGACGCTCCGATCACGATGACGTTCTCGAGGCCTTCCACACCGTCGATCTCGCTGAGGAGCTGCGGCACGACCGTGGTCTCCACGTCCGAGGAGACACCGGATCCGCGGGTGCGGAAGATCGAGTCCATCTCGTCGAAGAACACGATGACCGGGGTGCCCTCGGATGCCTTCTCCCGGGCGCGCTGGAAGATCAGCCGGATGTGACGTTCGGTCTCACCGACGAACTTGTTGAGCAGCTCGGGGCCCTTGATGTTCAGGAAGTAGGACTTCGCCTCCTTGGCGTCGTCGCCACGGGCCAGCGCGATCTTCTTGGCCAGTGAGTTGGCGACGGCCTTGGCGATGAGCGTCTTACCGCAACCGGGCGGACCGTAGAGCAGGACACCCTTCGGCGGACGCAGCTGGTAGTCGCGGAACAGGTCCTTGTGCAGGAACGGCAGTTCCACGGCGTCGCGGATCTGCTCGATCTGCCGGCCCAGGCCGCCGATGTCCTCGTAACCGACATCGGGCACCTCTTCGAGGACCAGGTCCTCGACCTCTGCCTTGGGGACCCGTTCGAAGGCGAAACCGGCCTTGGTGTCGATGAGCAGCGAGTCGCCCGGGCGGAGCTTGCGACGCTTGCCGTCCTCGGCGTCGACCTCGCCCAGCAGGGGCTCGGCGAGCCACACGACTCGTTCTTCGTCGGCGTGACCGACGACCAGTGCCCGCCTGCCGTCCCCGAGAACCTCGCGCAGGGTGCTGATCTCGCCGACCGTGTCGAACTCGCAGGCCTCCACGATGGTCAGGGCCTCGTTGAGACGCAGCGTCTGACCCTTGGTGAGGGTTTCGGTGTCGATGTTCGGCGAGCAGGTGAGCCGCATCTTGCGACCGGAGGTGAACACGTCGACGGTGGCGTCCGGATAGACGTCGAGCAGGACTCCGTAGCCGCTCGGCGGCTGACCCAGGCGGTCGACCTCCTCGCGCAGGGCGACGAGTTGCTGACGCGCTTCTTTCAGCGTGTCGAGCAGCTTCGCGTTGCGCGCCGTCAGGCTGTCGACGCGTTCCTGGAGGTCTGTGTTGTCTGCCTGGCGTCCGAACGACGGGCGTTCGGACCCACTCCTCGCGAGAGGCGGGGTATAGGCAGGGGTGAAGCCCTCGTCGGGTGCACTCGCGCTCTCGGGGACCGCACGGTCCCCGGTGGCGTCATGGCGGTCAGATTCGGTCATTGCTGACTCCTCTCCCCGGCAATCACCCGATCCCACGATCGGAATGCTCGCGCCGTATCCCTACGCTACCGGCACGGACGCAGAATCGCCCTTCACCCCGCGATCGGCAGTGTTGACGGTGTGTTAAATGTGCGTCTTCGCAACGTGTTCGCGATCTTCACTCCCGCTCGGGACGAGCCGACCTCAGCCCTTCGTCGGACGACGTTGCGGTCGCAACGTGGTCGTGCCGTCGGCGAGTCGGCGGGCGGTGATCAGAAACGCGGTGTGGCCTTGCATCTTGTGCTCGGGGCGCACGGCCAGACCGACGGCCGACCATTCCCGTAGCAGGGTTTCCCAGGCACGCGGTTCGGTCCAGCACTCCTGCTCCCGCAACGCCTCGATCACGCGTGAGAGCTGCGTGACGGTCGCCACGTAGATGGTCAGGACTCCGCCTGGTTTCAATATGGTCCGCACGACGTCGAGGGGCTCCCAGGGCGCGAGCATGTCGAGGATGATGCGGTCGAAGCGCTCGTCCTGGCCGACATTGGCGAGGTCGTCGACGACGATGTTCCAGTTGGCCGGGCGGCCGCCGAAGAAGGTCTCGACATTGCGGATCGCATGTTCGGCGTGGTCGTCGCGGATCTCGTAGGAGACCAGCTCGCCGTCGGCGCCGACGGCCCGCAGCAGCGAACATGTCAGCGCGCCCGAACCGGCGCCGGCCTCCAGGACGCGGGCGCCCGGGAAGATGTCGCCTTCGAGGACGATCTGGGCGGCGTCCTTGGGGTAGATGACCTGCGCACCGCGCGGCATCGAGAGCACGTAGTCGACGAGCAGTGGCCGCAGTGCGAGGTACTGGGTCCCGCTGGTGGCCGAGACGACGCTGCCTTCCGGCGAGCCGATGAGGTCGTCGTGCGCGATGGCGCCGCGGTGGGTGTGGAACAGCTTGCCCTCTTCGAGGTGCACCGTGAACTTTCGGCCCTTGGCATCGGTCAGCTGAACCCGGTCGCCTACGGCGAACGGTCCGGTGGTGGGCACTGGTGCTTCCTCTCGTGAACGGGACGGCTCCGACCTCCCGCGGTACGCGGAAACTGTGGTGGTCGGGAGTCCGGTGGGCCGTGAGGACGATACCCGACCGCAGATGGGTGTCGGATCGGCAGAGTGTCGGGGCCGCGGCCTACCCTGCGAGATGTGAGCACGATGACCGGCACCGGCGACACCTCGACGAGCGCGGCCCCCGCGCCGGAACCGCCCCCGTCGGACAGCACGCGCGGGATCGTCGGACGCCGGCTCGCGTTGTCTCCGTCGCGGGCGGCGGACTTCAAACAGTGTCCGCTGCTGTACCGCTTCCGTGCCATCGACCGCTTCCCGGAGACTCCCACCGCCGCACAGACGCGGGGCACCGTCGTACACGCCGCGCTCGAGAATCTCTTCGACATGCCGGCCGAACTCCGGACCCAGGATTCCGCGGAACTGCTCGTCGAGGGCGCCTGGGCGGCCCTGTGCGAAGAAGACCCACAGCTCGCGCGGGTGATCGGCGAGGGCGGTCAGGAGGCGTTCATCGCCGGCGCGCACAAGCTCATCGCGACGTACTACACGATGGAGAACCCGACCGCCTTCGACGCCGACGCGGTGGAGGAGCACGTCGAGATCGAGGCCGACGACATGCTGATGCGCGGGTTCATCGACCGCATCGACGTCGCACCGACCGGTGAGATCCGCGTCGTCGACTACAAGACCGGACGCTCCCCGGGCGAGGCCTATGAGGCCAAGGCCCTGTTCCAGATGAAGTTCTACGCACTGGCGATCCTGCGGACGCGGGGCGCCGTGCCGAACCGTCTGCAACTGATGTACCTGTCCGACGGCCAGCAGCTGATCTATCACCCCGATCATGACGAGCTCCTCCGCTTCGAGCGGACGTTGCGCGCGATCTGGCAGGCCATCCGCACCGCCGTCGCCTCCGGGGACTTCCGGCCGCGGAAGTCGCGCCTGTGCAGGTTCTGCGAGCATCAGGCGCGGTGTCCGGAGTTCGGCGGCGAGATTCCGCCCTACCCGGGTCCGCCGCCGGGGTTCGTGTCCTGAACCACACCCCGGAATGCTCGACTATGTCGACAGACATAGGCTGGAAGCGTGGAGAGTTCGTACTACGTACCCGTCGACGCCCCGGCGTCGGACGGCAGCAGCCCGGCCGCCGACCCGTCGGCGCCTCATGAATACTTCCGGCCGACCGACGCCACCCTGAGCGTGTGGTCACCGACGATGCAGCACGGCGGCCCGCCGTCGGCGCTGATGATGCGCTCGCTGCTGCGGTGCGATCCGGATCCCGCGCAGCACTTCACCCGGGTGACGACCGAGATCCTGGGCCCGATAGGGCTGGGCATCAACCGGATTCACGCTCGGGTGATCCGCCCCGGCCGGCAGATCAGCCTCGTCGAGACCGAACTCGACGTGCAGCAGCCAGACGGATCGTTCCGGACAGCAGCCCGTTCCGTCGGCTGGCGCATCCGCGCCGCGGACACCGGTGAGATCGCCAACGGTCCCGTTCCCCTGTCCCCGCTGCCCGACGAACTGCCCAGCCAGATCGGATTCCCCGACGACAGCGGCGAGGCGGTGGACTGGGGCACGCTCGGATTCATCGGCACCGTCGAGTCGGCGCGGACCACGGGCCGGAACGGCTCGACGCCCGCGGTCTGGCTGCGGCCGGCCATCCCGCTGGTCGAGGGTGAGAAGACCTCCGATCTGGAGTCGATCTTCACGGTCATCGACGTCGCGAACGGGCTGGGCACCCAGCTCCGACCGGACCGCTGGTCCTGGATGAACACGGACACGACCGTGCATCTGACCCGGGTGCCGAGTGGACCGTGGGTCGGTATCGACGCGCACATGGTCGCCGGTCCGGACGGCTTCGGCGGCACCTTCGCCGACCTCTACGACACGTCCGGCTACATCGGCCGGTCGGCGCAGACGGTGATGCTCAACGCCGTGGGCTGACCCGCAAACGCCTAGAAGCGGCAGGAACGGATGTCGGTGGCGAGGATCGCCTTGGCGCCGAGCTCGGAGAGCTCGTCCATCAGGTTCTGGTGATCCTTGCGCGGGACCATCGCGCGCACGGCGACCCAGTCGGGGTCGGCCATCGGGGCCACCGTCGGCGACTCGAGACCCGGGGTGATCGCCGACGCCTGATCGAGAAGCGTCTTGGGGCAGTCGTAGTCGATCATCACGTACTGCTGACCGAAGACGACGCCCTGGACGCGGGCGACGAACTGCTTCTCGGCCTTGGTGAGCTCCGCGTCGCGACGCGAGATCAGGACGGCCTCGGAGTCGCACAGCGACTCGCCGAAGGCGGCCAACCCGTGCTGGCGCAGGGTCCGCCCGGAACCGACGACGTCGGCGATGGCGTCGGCCACACCGAGTTGGATGGAGATCTCGACCGCGCCGTCGAGCCGGATGATGTCGGCGGTGATGCCGCGGCCGGCGAGGTCGTCGCGCACCAGGTTGGGGTACGAGGTCGCGACGCGCTTGCCGGCGAGGTCGGTGACATTCCACTCCTGGTCGGCGGGTGCCGCGTAGCGGAAGGTCGACGAGCCGAAGCCCATCGCGAGCTGCTCGTGGACCTGGGCCCCCGAGTCGCGGGCGAGGTCGCGTCCGGTGATGCCGAGGTCGAGGCGCCCCGACCCGACGTAGATGGCGATGTCCTTGGGACGCAGGAAGAAGAACTCGACGTCGTTGTTGTTGTCGAGAACCGTCAGGTCCTTGGAGTCACTTCGTTTGCGGTAGCCGGCCTCGGCGAGGATGGCCGACGCGGATTCGGAGAGCGCACCCTTGTTGGGTACGGCCACTCGCAGCATCTCGATGTCCTTTTCGTGGGGTTGCGCTCAGCTGAGCAGGAGGTGGTGGTCTGTGAAGCCGGGTCGTCCGGTCACAGATGTCGGTACACGTCCTCCAGTTTCAGTCCCCGCTTGATCATCATCACCTGCAGCCAGTAGACGAGCTGGGAGATCTCCTCACCGAGCGATTCGTCGGACTCGTGTTCGGCGGCGAGCCATACCTCGCCCGCCTCCTCGATGATCTTCTTGCCCAGGGTGTGCACACCCGAGTCGAGCGCGGCGACCGTGCCCGACCCCTCGGGGCGGTTCTCGGCCTTGTCGCTGAGTTCGGCGAACAGCTCCTCGAAGGTCTTCACCCCGACATTTTTGCACGTGAGCGGGACGTCCCTGCCCTGGGGTCAGGCCATCCGGACAGCGCCGCGGAGCCCCGCCCAGGCACTCGCGAGGTCGTCCCGTGCCAGATCGACCAACGACGTGCGGAAGGTGCGCAGCCCGCCCGTGGGTACGGCGGCGGCCGAAGGCACGACGAGCGTGGGACATCCGGCCGCGGTGGCAGCCGCGGCACCGGTCGGAGAATCCTCGACCGCCAGGCACTGCGCGGTCGAGAAACCCAGGAGTTCCGCGGCGCGGAGGTACGGATCGGGTGCGGGTTTGCCGACGGCCACCTCGTCGCCGCAGACCGTGGTGGCGAAACGATGCCGCCCGATCGTCTCCAGCGCCACCTCGGCCGCCTCGCGCACCGTGTTGGTCACCAGCGCCATGGGGATACCGGCGCCGGCGACGAGATCGAGCGCCTCGAGAGCGCCGGGTCGCCAGGGAAGGCCTTCGTCGAAGAGTTCGGTCACCCGATCGAGCGTCCACCGACCGTCGGCGTCGGGGTCGCGGTCCTCGGGCGGGATCCCGGCGGCGTCGTGCAGCTTCGCCAACGCGTCGGGCAGCGAATTTCCCAGCGTCGATTCCCGCAGTTGCGGCGTCATCGCCATGCCGTGACGTGCCGCCAGGCCGGTCATCGCGATCTCCCAGATCGGCTCGGAGTCCAGCAACGTGCCGTCCATATCCCAGAGGACGGCGGCCGGGAGTCGGAGGGCGGGGTCGGCTCGGAGTGCGGAATCAGCGGTGTCGGTCACCCCTGCATCATCGCAACCCACTTCTCGGTCGGCTCGTCGGCCGGATAGAACAGCTCGATGGTCAGCTCCTCGAGCGTCACGTCCCGAGGTGACCCGAACGTGGTCAACGTACTGAAGAAGGACAGCATCTGGTCGCCGACCGCGAGCTCGAGCGGGACGAGCAACGAGCCCGCCGCCCCCGATCTGTGGGACGCGGCGTCCCCGCTCAGGCCGGCGACCGTCGGATAGGACGACACCTCGCGCTCGAGTTCGGCGAGTCGTTCGTCACCGGTGATCCGCACCATCCGACGGAGCAGGTCGAGCAGGTAGGCCGCCCACTCGTCGAAGTTGCGCGTCATCCGCGCGAAACCGTCGGGATGGAGCGACACCCGGAACAGGTTGACCGGCCCGGTCCGGAGCTCCGCCGGAAGCATCTCCAGGAGCAGCATCGCGGTGTCGTTGGCCAGCACCACGTTCCAGGCACGGTCCAAGGCCATCCCCATGTTGGGGTTGTGGGCGTCGAGCAACCGTCTGACCTCGGCACGCACGCGGGTCATGGTCTCCGAATCGAGGGGTTCCTCACTGTAGCGAGGAGCGTGTCCCGCCGCGAGTAGAAGCGAATTGCGTTCTCGCAGAGGGATGTCGAGACGCTCGGACAGCGCATGGAGGAGCGTCGGACTCGGGCGGGACTTACCCGTCTCCACGAAACTGAGGTGTTTGGGTGAGACCCCGACCTCGTAGGCGAGGTCGAGCTGACTGATGGACCGACGAGACCGCCACTGCTGCAGCAGGGTTCCCACCTCGACGGTCATGGGGTCATCGTAGACAGCTCTCGATCAGTTCGAGCGAGTACGCGATGGTCTGGGCGAGAACGTCTTCGGGCCCGCCGTCGAACTCCTTGCGGACCGCCGAGACCCGGCCACGATGATCGAGGCCGAACCAGACGGTTCCGGGCGCGGCCTCGTCGGGTTCCGGACCCGCTTCACCGGTCACCGCGACGACGATCTCGGCGTCGAAGAGCCGCGCGGTGGTGGCCACCATCGCGCGCGCCGCCGTCTCGCTGACGACCGGACCCTCGGGCACCTCGAGCAGACCGTACTTGACGTCCTCGTGGTAGGCGATGACGCCGCCCCGGAACCAGTCCCCGGCCTGCGGCGCCTTGCTCAGCTCACTGGCAAGGTTGCCGCCGGTCAGCGACTCGGCGACGGCGACGTGCACACCCTGCTCCACGATCGCCTCGGCCAGTCGCGCGCAGGTCTCGGAGAAATCGGTCACGTCGGACATCGGTCACTCGCCTCTCGGTCGGTGGTCAGATCACAGCACCCCGGACGGTATCCGGATCGGGCCCGCGTCAAACCACGACCTGGTCAAACCACTACCTGGTAGGTAGTGGTGTCAGCGACGACCCGACGTCAGTCTTGGGTCATGACCCAGACCGGCACCGCTGCGCCCACCACCGTCCTCATCTCCCCGGCGATGGCCGTACGGTCCCGCGTCTACCGACGACTGGCGGAGGCGCTCGCCGGATACGGCCTCGAGGTCCGCGTCGTCGCGCGTCGCGCGTCGAAGAAGGTTCGGCACCGCCCTCCCGCACCGCGGACTGGTCCTACGAGGACGAAGCCGCCGACCTCGCCGACGCGATCGCCGGCGCGCGCGCCGATGTCCCCGGCACGCGGGTGGTCGTGATCGGTCACAGTCTCGGCGCTCAGCTGGCGGCGATGGTGGCCCAGTCCTCCGATCACACGCCCGACGGAATCGTCGCGGTCGGGGCGTCGGTGCCTGCGGTCCGCCACTACGGCCTCCGCGGTGTGGCCCTGAGCGCGATCGCGGGAGCCGTCACGCCGGTGTCGGCGATCGTCGGCCATTGGCCACGACCGGGTTTCGGCGGTCCGGCCGCCCGAACATTGATGCGGCAGTGGGCACGTATGGTCCTCACCGGTCAGGCGCCGTTCGCCGTCGACCGGTCGATCCAGACACCGACCCTGGCGATCAGGCTCGACGGCGACGAGATCGTCACCGACGGCGCGGCATCGGCGTTCGATGCCGCGTTCGCACCGGAGGCGATCTCCCACTGGCGCTACGACGACGGGCACTGCCCGGCGGGCGGGAACACGACGCACGTCGGCTGGGTCCGCACCCCCGACACCGTCGCGCAGCGGATCGCCGAGTGGTGGGACTCGCAGGCCACCGTTGGGCCGGCAGCCATCGAATCCGGAACTCGGCACCGGCCGGGCTGACTCAGGTCACCCAGGTCCCCGACGTGGACTCGATCCGTTCCCGCGTGCGGGCAGCCGTACCGCGAGCCCAGGCACCGGTCGACACGAACGCGAGAACAAGGACCGCGGCGCCGCACGCCGCCATGATCAGCCAGACCGGACGGGCGGCGACGGCGAGCCCGTCGGCAACCGTCCCGTCGATCCCCGCGAACGCCACCGCACCGAACACCGCCACACCGAGCGCGGTACCCACCTGACGACCGGTCGACGCCATCGCCGACGCCAGTCCCGCCTGGGTGCGGGGCATCCCCGACACCGCCCCGTTGGTGATCGGTGCGTTGAGGAACCCGAATCCCAGTCCGAAGACCAGGTATGCCGCGCCCACGTAGACGAGGGCGGTGTCGTTGCCGAGGCCGGTGAGCATCAGGGCGCCCGCCACCATCGCCGCTCCCCCGATCACCATCGGCGGCCGGGCTCCCCGATCGCCCACGAGCCGACCGGCGATCGGCGCGCAGACCACCGAGGCGGCCGCCATCGGCAAGGTCATCAGTCCCGCGTCGAGCGGCGACATCCCGCGAACCTCTTGCAGATACAGGGTGTTGAGGAACAGGAAGCCACCGGTGGCGGCGAAGGCGATGACCGCACATCCCACCGCACACGAGAAGGGCACGCTCCGGAAGAACCGTGGGTCCAGAAGGGGCTCCGCGCGCCGACTCTCGTACGCGACCATCGCGACGAGCGCACCGGCGGAGATGACGAAACATACGAGGACGCCCGGTGAGGTCCAGCCCTGGGGACGCCCCTCGATGATCGCGAACGTGAGGGTGGCCAGGAAGGCCAGGATCAGGACCTGACCGACCGGGTCTGCGCGACGAGAGCGCTCGGCCTTCGACTCCGGGACGAAACGCATCGTCAGCGCGAGGGCGAGCACGCATACCGGAACGTTGAGCCAGAAGATCGCCTCCCAGCCGATCCCGGAGACGAGCGCTCCGCCGACGACCGGACCGAACGCCAAGCTCAATCCGAATGCGGTGCCCCACAATCCGATTGCCTGAGCGCGTTCGCGTGGGTCGACGAAGACATTGGTGACGATCGACAGCGCAACCGGGTTGAGCATCGCCCCGCCGACGGCCTGCAGCATGCGCGCCCCGATGAGGACCTCCGGGGTGGGCGCCAGCGAGCACAGCACGGAGGCGACACCGAAGGTCACCAATCCCACCTGGAAGATCCGCTTGCGACCCAGGCGATCTCCGAGCGATCCGCCGAAGATCAGCAGGCTGGCGATCACCAGTGCATACGCGTCGAGGACCCACTGCAACTGCGACGGTGTGGCACCGAGGTCCGAGCTGATCGACGGCAGTGCGACGTTCACCGCCGAGACGTCCAATCCGACGATGAACAGGCTCAAGCAGCAGGTGGCGAGGATGACGAGCCGGTCCCGCCGTGTGAGGGCACCGTCGGCCGAGCGGGCGCGCAGGGCGGCCCGTGCGGCGTTCACGACTCGGCCGCCTCACGGAGGAGGTCGAGCAGTTCCCCCAGTCGCCGGAGTTGCTCGTCGTCGAGCGCGGCGAACATGTCGGGAGCAGTGGCCGGGTTCTCGGTCACCTCGTCCACCACTCGCCGTCCGGCGTCGGTGATCGTGACGCGCTTGCACCGGCCGTCGTCGGCGTCGGCCTCCCGGGTCACGAGTCCTCGGCCGACGAGGTCGTTGACGATCCCGCTCATCGCCGACGCGTCGACACCCATCCGTTCGGCGAGGTCCCGCTGCGTCATCGGCCGCAGCGCGACGCGGCGGAGTGCCCGGAACCGGCTGAAGGGGATGTCGATGACCTCGCTGATCCGGGCGCGCGACTGTTTGGCCTGGTCACGCACGAGGCTGTTCATCGTGAACCAGATCTCGGTCGCGGTCTGCGCGCCCGCTTCGGTCGTCGACATAAAACGATTGTAGTTTTACAACTATCTTCGGGCAATCAGTGAGCTACAGGTCTCCGCCGTAGGCTGGGACGCAGCATCGTCGAGCGAAAGCTGAGTCGCCATGTCGAAGATCCTCGTGTTCGGACACCGCAATCCCGACACGGACGCGATCGGCTCCGCAATCGGGCTGGCGCGCCTCGAGCAGGCTCTCGGCGTCGATGCGGAAGCCGTCGCCCTCGGCGCACCCGGTCCGGAGACGGCCTTCGCCCTCGACCACTTCGGCCTGGACGCGCCGCGCGTCATCGACCACGCGAGCCCCCACGACGTGATGCTCGTCGACCACAACGAACACCAGCAGAGTGTCGCCGACATCGCCGACGTGACGGTCCGGAAAGTGATCGACCATCACCGCATCGCCAACTTCGAGACCGCCGCGCCGCTCTACATGCGGGTGGAGCCGGTGGGCTGCACGTGTTCGATCCTGACGCGCATGTACGCCGAGAGCGAGGTCGAGATCCCCGCCGACACCGCCGGGATCATGTTGTCGGCGATCATCTCCGACACCCTGCTGCTCAACTCCCCCACCACCACCGACTCCGACCGCATCGCCGCCGAGGAACTCGCCACCATCGCCGGCGTCGATCTCGACGAATACGGAAACCAATTGCTCCGTGCGGGAACAGAAGTGGGCGACAAACCGGCGTCGACGATCATCGGCCTCGACGCCAAGACCTTTTCGATGGGATCCAGCAGTGTTCGCGTCGCGCAGCTGACGACCGTCGACTCCGACGCCGTCCTCGCCCGCCGAGACGAGTTCTTCGAGGCCATGACTGCCGAGAAGAAGACTGCCGGCTACGACCTCTTCCTGTTGCTCATCACCGACGTGATCGCCTGCGACTCAGACCTTCTGGTGATCGGCGAACCGGTGGAGGCCGTCGAGCGCGCCCTCGGAATCACCGTCGCCGACGGACACGCCTTCGGCAAGGGCATCGTGTCGCGGAAGAAGCAGATCGTGCCGCAGTTGACGGAGGAGTTGGCCTGATAGGCCCGGTACAACACTCAGTTCTCAGTTCCCGACACCCTCACCGTGACGGCCCGCTCCACCGGCGAATCGGGTTGCGCCGGCGACGGTGTCGGCTGCCAGGGACACCATGCCGTGTTGCAGTTCGTTCATCAACGCGGCGTCGGTGTCCAGACCGTTCTGCTCGAGCACGGACATCCGGTCGTGACGCAGGCACGTCTGCGGGAACCCGGCGATCTGGGTCGCGAGCTCGACGGCGGCGTCGAGAGCGGTACCCGACGGGACCACGCGATTCGCGAGTCCCATCTGCAGGGCCTCATCGGCGGCCACCGGGCGCCCGGTGAGGATCAGGTCCATCGCCCGGCTCTCCCCGATCAACCGCGGAAGACGCACCGTCCCACCGTCTATCAGCGGGACGCCCCAGCGACGGCAGAAGACGCCGAACACGGCATCCTCCTCGACGACGCGCAGATCGGCCCACAATGCGAGTTCGAGACCACCGGCGACGGCGTGACCGGAGATCGCCGCGATCACCGGCTTGGACAACCGTAACCGGGTCGGCCCCATCGGACCATCACCGTCGAACTCCACCCGGTTGGGCGTGCCGTCGGCGATGGCCTTGAGATCGGCGCCCGCACAGAAGGTCCCACCTTCGCCGTGGATTACGGCCACCGACACCGCGTCGTCGGCGTCGAACCGCCGGAATGCGTCGGCCAGGGCGTCGGCGGTCGCGCGGTCGACGGCGTTACGGCGGTCGGGGCGATCGATCCCGATGATCCGGACCGGCCCCTGCGACCGTTCGATCACTCCCGACTCGCCCATGACCACCGTCCCGTCAGGTGTTGAAGACTCAGGTATTGAAGTACTTGGCTTCGGGGTGATGCAGCACGAACGCGTCGGTGGACTGCTCCGGATGGAGCTGCAGCTCCTCCGACAGCTGAACGCCGATCCGCTCGGGCTCGAGCAGCTCGATCATCTTCGCGCGGTCCTCGAGATCCGGGCAGGCGCCGTAACCGAAGGAGAAACGCGCACCGCGGTATTCGAGGTCGAAGAAGCCCTGAGCGTGCTCGGGATCCTCGCTGTCCATCGACCGGTCACCGAACTTCAGCTCGCTGCGCACGCGCTGATGCCAGTACTCGGCCAACGCCTCGGTCAGCTGCACACCGATGCCGTGCACCTCGAGGTAGTCGCGGTAGGCGTCCTCGGCGAACAGCTTGTTCGCGAAGTCCGCGATCGGCTGCCCCATCGTGACGAGCTGGAACGGCATGACGTCGACCCGGCCCGCGGCCTTCGCGGCCTCGCGTGACTGGATGAAGTCGGCGATGCACAGGAACCTCGACCGCTGCTGGCGCGGGAACGAGAAGCTGAACCGCACCGGCGCGTCGGGGTCCGGCTCGGTGAGCACGTGCACCGTGTCGCCCTCGCTGACCGCCGGATAGTAGCCGTACACAACCGCTGCGTGCTGCAGGATGTTCTCGGTCGAGAGCCGGTCGATCCAGTAGCGCAGACGCGGACGTCCCTCGGTCTCGACGAGCTCCTCATACGACGGGCCGTCGCCACCGCGGGCACCGCGCAGACCCCACTGGCCGAGGAACAGCGCGCGCTCGTCGAGCAACTGCAGATAGTCGGCGATCGGCACCCCCTTGACGATGCGCGAACCCCAGAACGGCGGGGTGGGGATCTCGTTGTCGGAAGCCACATCCGAACGTGCCGGCACCTCGACCGGCACCTCGGCCGCCTTGCGCTTCGCGGCGATGCGCTTGGACCGTTCGTGGCGGGCTTTGCGCTCGGCGGTCTTGGCCGCCTCGGCCTTCGCCTCGTCGCTGTCCGGGTCCGGGCCCCCGCCGCGCTTGCGGGCCATGATGTCGTCCATCAGTCGCAGACCCTCGAACGCGTCACGCGCATAGTGCACGTCACCCTCGTAGACATCCGACAGGTCGTTCTCGACGTACGAACGCGTCAGCGCCGCACCCCCGAGCAGCACCGGGTACTCGTCGGCGAGACCCCGGGTGTTGATCTCCTCGAGGTTCTCCTTCATGACCACGGTCGACTTCACGAGCAGACCCGACATGCCGATGACGTCGACCTTCTTGTCGGAGGCGACCTCGAGGATCGTCGCGATCGGCTGTTTGATGCCGATGTTGACGACCTCGTATCCGTTGTTGGACAGGATGATGTCGACGAGGTTCTTGCCGATGTCGTGCACGTCGCCCTTGACGGTCGCCAGCACGATGCGGCCCTTGCCGTCCTCACCCGTCGACTCCATGTGCGGTTCGAGGTGTGCCACAGCGGCTTTCATGACCTCGGCGGACTGCAGCACGAACGGCAGCTGCATCTGGCCCGAGCCGAACAGTTCGCCGACGGTCTTCATGCCCGACAGCAGCGTGTCGTTGATGATCGACAGCGGCGGGACCTGGGTCATCGCCTCGTCGAGATCGTCGGTCAGCCCGTTGCGCTCACCGTCGACGATGCGCCGTTCCAGCCGCTCGAACAGCGGCAGCTTCGCGAGCTCCTGGGCACGCGACTCCCGAGCCGATGCGGCCGACACACCCTCGAAGAGCTCCATCAGCTTCTGCAACGGGTCATAGCCCTCGCGTCGGCGGTCGTAGACCAGATCCAGCGCGATCTGACGATGCTCCTCCGGGATACGCGCCATCGGCAGGATCTTCGACGCGTGCACGATGGCGGTGTCGAGGCCGGCCTGCACGCACTCGTGCAGGAACACCGAGTTCAGCACCTGCCGAGCGGCCGGGTTCAGACCGAACGAGATGTTCGAGATGCCCAGCGTGAAGTGCACATCCGGGTGCGACTCGTGCAGCCGGCGGATGGCCTCGATGGTCTCGATGCCGTCGCGTCGGACCTCTTCCTGACCCGTGGAGATCGGGAAGGTCAGGGCGTCGATGATGATGTCTTCTTCGGCCAGGCCCCAGTTGCCGGTGATGTCGTCGATGAGACGCTCGGCGACACGGACCTTCCAGTCCGCGGTACGTGCCTGACCCTCCTCGTCGATGGTCAGGGCGACGACGGCCGCACCGTGCTCGACGACGAGCCGCATGATCTTGTTGAAGCGCGAGTCCGGTCCGTCGCCGTCCTCGTAGTTCACCGAGTTCACCGCGCAACGGCCACCGAGGGCCTCGAGTCCGGCGCGGATGACCTCCGGCTCGGTCGAGTCGAGCATGATCGGCAACGTCGACGATGTCGCGAAGCGGCTCGCCAGTGCAGTCATGTCCGCGGCACCGTCACGACCCACGTAGTCGACGTTGAGGTCCAGCATGTGCGCACCGTCGCGCGTCTGGTCCTTGGCGATGTCGAGGCACTTCTGGTAGTCCTCGGCGATCATCGCCTCGCGGAATGCCTTGGAGCCGTTCGTGTTCGTGCGCTCGCCGATGACCAGGAAGCTTGCGTCCTGGTCGAAGGGCACTGCGGTGTACAGCGACGACGTCTCCGACTCGTGCTCCGGGGTGCGGGTCGCGGGGGTGACCTGCGCCACGGCCGCGGCGACCTGGCGGATGTGCTCCGGCGTCGTACCGCAGCAGCCGCCGACGAAGGACAGACCGAACTCGCCGACGAACTGGGCCATCGACTCGGCCAGCTCCTCCGGTGTCAGCGGGTACTCGGCACCGTTGGCGCCGAGTACGGGCAGACCGGCGTTCGGCATCACCGACACCGGGATGCGCGCATGCTTCGACAGGTAGCGCAGGTGCTCGCTCATCTCGGCCGGACCGGTGGCACAGTTCAGGCCGATGAGGTCGACGCCGAGCGGCTCGATGGCCGCCAGCGCGGCACCGATCTCCGAACCGAGCAGCATCGTGCCGGTGGTCTCGACCGTGACGTGGCTGATGATCGGGATCCGGCGACCCACCTGATCCATGGCCCGCTGGGCCGCGATCACGGCGGCCTTCACCTGCAGCAGGTCTTGAGAGGTCTCGATGAGCACCGCGTCGGCGCCGCCCTCGAGCATGCCGATGACACATTCCTGGTAGGCGTCGCGGATCACCGCGAACGTCGTGTGCCCGAGGCTCGGCAACTTGGTCCCGGGACCCATCGAGCCGAGCACGTACCGTCCGGTGCCGTCGGCGGACGGCCCCATCTCGTCGGCCACCCCACGCGCGATCGCGGTGCCCTTGTAGGCCAACTCGCGGATGCGGTCGGCGATGTCGTAGTCACCGAGGTTCGAGAGGTTGCAACCGAAGGTGTTGGTCTCGACGGCGTCGGCGCCGGCCTCGAAGTAGGCGCGATGGATTCCTTCGAGGATGTCGGGCCGCGTGTCGTTGAGGATCTCGTTGCAACCTTCGAGGTTGCGGAAGTCGTCGAGGGTGAGATCCGCGGCCTGGAGCATCGTGCCCATCGCCCCGTCGCCGATCAGCACCCGCCGCGACATCGCCGACAGGAAGGTCGTGTCGAAGTCGCGCGGTTTGTGGCCGCGATCACCGGGATATTCGAAGGACATGGTTGACAGCGTAGTTCGCCCTCTCTGCGTGTTCGGTCGTAGGCTGGTTCGGTGAACGCTGAGCAGATGTCGAACCTTCCCCAGCTGCGCAGACCCATTCTGCTCGCAGCCTTCGAGGGCTGGAACGACGCCGGGGACGCCGCCAGCAGTGCCGTCGAGCATCTCGCCCTCGAGTGGGATGCTCGTCCGCTCGTCGACATCGACTCTGACGAATACTACGACTTCCAGGTCAACCGTCCCACTGTCAAGCAGATCGACGGTGTGACGCGGCGCATCGAATGGCCCACGACGTCGATCTCGTACTGCAGCCCGCGCGGTGCCGACCGCGACATCGTGCTGGTCCGCGGCATCGAACCGAACATGCGGTGGCGTGCGTTCTGCGCCGAGATCGTCGAACTCGCCCAGGAGCTCGAGGTCGAGACCACCGTCATGCTGGGCGCGCTGCTCGCCGACACCCCGCACACCCGCCCGGTGCCCGTCACCGGAACTGCCTACAGCAGCGAGTCGGCGGCCCGGTACAACCTCACCGAGAGCCGATACGAGGGCCCGACCGGCATCACCGGCGTGCTTCAAGACCTCTTCGTGCAGGCGGGCCTGCCCGCCGTGTCCTTCTGGGCCGCGGTGCCGCACTACGTGTCGACCCCGCCCAACCCGAAGGCCACCGTGGCGCTCCTGACGCGCGTCGAGGAGGTCCTCGACATCGAGGTCCCGCTCGGCACGCTGCCCGAGCAGGCCGAGGAGTGGGAACGGGCGGTCACCGAGATGACCGAGGACGACGAGGAGATCGCCGACTACGTCCGGGGGCTCGAGGAACGCGGCGACGCCGAGATGGATCCCGACGAGGTGATGGCGAAGATCGACGGCGACGCGCTCGCCGCCGAGTTCGAGCGCTATCTCAAGCGACGCGGACAGGGGCCGTTCGGCGGGTGAACACCCACCGAATGGCAGCGGCGCGTCGTGCCGGTGTCGCGGGCGCGGTCGGTCTGGGTGTCACGGCGGCGGCCGTCGCCGGGTACGTCACCCGAAATCTCACCTACGACCGGCGAGAGTCGGCCCTCCTCACATCCAGCGGTGTGATCCCACGGTCGGTCACCATGCCCGGCGGCGCGGTGATCAGCTACGGCGAGGGCCCACCGGGCGGCGAGCCGCTGCTCCTGATCCCCGGACAGCAGGTCTCGTGGAGCGACTACGCGGCCGTGCTCGGCGCACTGTCGGAGGACTGGCATGTCTTCGCCGTGGACTGTTTCGGCCACGGCGGCTCCGCCAAGGATCCGGCGTGGTATCCGGCGCTCCGACAGACCGCCGCACTCGGCTGGTTCGTCGACACGGTGATCGGCTCGTCCGCAGTGGTTGCCGGGCATTCGTCGGGCGGGCTGCTCGCCGCACGTCTTGCAGCCGACTGCCCCGCCCTCGTCCGCGCCGTCCTCATCGAGGACGCGCCGTTCTTCGCGACCGAACCCGACCGCGCCCCCGCCACGTTCGCGTGGCGGGACGGCTTCCGGCCCATGCACGACTTTCTGACGGCACCGCGGGAAGCCGAGATGACCTGGACGCGCCACTGGGTGCGCCACAGCCACCTGCGTGCGCTGTTCGGCGACAAGGGCTGGACGCGACTGGTCCGCGATCCGGTCGAACGCCGGCTCGATCGCGATCCGCGCCGCATCCCACGACTCTGGTGGCTGCCGCCCACGATGAACCGCGCCCTCGACCTCACGGCATGCCTGCAGGACGGCACCGGCGACTACGACCTCTGCTACGGCGAGATGTTCTACGACGGCACGTGGTTCGAGGGATTCGACCAGGCCGAGACCCTCGCGAGAGTCCGCGTGCCGGTGACCCTGCTGCACGCCACCGTGCACGAACAGGACGGTGTCCTGCTGGGCGCGATGACCGACGACGACGCGCGCCGGGCCCACGTCCTGATGCCGGATTGCCTACTCGTCGACCACATCCCGGCCGGGCACGACATCCATCGCCAGCGTCCGGCGTTGTTCGTCGACTCGATCAACGCCCTGCCCGGGCGGATTCACCGGTGACGACCGAGCGGGGCAGCGCTCAGCCGATCCTCTCGATGGAGACGACCGGCGTGGTGATACGCCACGTACGGACGTCGGGATCGTCGGCCGCTCGCACCCAGAACTGAGCCGATTCGCCGAGCCGGCAGGACTTCACCCCGAGCAGCGGGATGTCCTCCGAGTCACGGCGCAGCCGACTGACGGTCCAGTCCTCGCTGTCGGTGCCGCCGACGCCGGGAGCGCGCAGGAGCGTCATCTCCTCGAAGTCCAGCAGGTAGGTGGATGTCCGGGTGACCACGGTGAACACCCCGGAGTCGGTGTCGGGTCTGATCTCTTGCACACGCGCCACGAGAGCACTGTACCCAGAGCCATCGCACACTGTTCGGCCCGTGCAGCCCAAACGACGTCCGGCCCCACCTCCGGCGCCGCACGCGGCCCGATCAGTCCTGCCGGGTCGCCGGGATGCCGAGCAGGGCGTCGACCGCCGCGGCGAGTGCCGCGGGCGACTCCGCCGACGACCCGATGCCGGCCCGCACGTCGGCGCACCAGGCGTCCACTGCGGCAAGCGCTTTCGGGGTGTCGAGGTCGTCGGCGAGGTGCTGGCGGACGCGTGCGATCACATCGGACGCATCGGGTCCGGCGGGTGCAACGAATGCCGTCCGCCACCGGTCGAGACGTTCGACGGCGGTGTCGAGGATCGACTGGGTCCACATGCGGTCGCCGCGGTAGTGGTCGGCGAGCAGTGCGAGCCGGATCGCGGCCGGGTCGACGTCCTCGCGGCGAAGCACCGACACGAACACCAGGTTGCCGCGGCTCTTCGACATCTTCTCGCCGTCGAGACCGACCATGCCGGTGTGCACGTAGTGGCGCGCGAACCGTCGCGAATCGGTCAGCGCCTCACCGTGGGCGGCCGAGAACTCGTGGTGCGGGAAGATCAGGTCGTTGCCGCCGCCTTGGATGTCGAACTCGATCCCGAGCCGGTTCAGAGCGATCGCCGAGCACTCGATGTGCCAGCCCGGGCGTCCGGGACCGAACGGCGAGTCCCAGGACGGCTCGCCGGGACGCTTGGCGCGCCACAACAGGGCGTCGAGCGGGTCACGCTTGCCCGCCCGGTCGGGGTCGCCGCCACGCTCGGCGAAGAACCGCGCCATCGTCTCGCGGTCGTAGCCGGACTCGTATCCGAACTGTTCGGTGGCGTCGGTCCGGAAGTAGACGTCGGGATACTCCGCGTCGTCGACGGTGTAGGCGGCACCCGAGGCGAGTAGTTTCTCGACCACCTCGATGACCTCGCCGATCGACTCGACGGCACCGATGTAGTCGCGCGGCGGCAGCACCCGCAGGGCGGTCATGTCATCGCGGAAAAGCTGGGTCTCGCGCGCACCGAGGTCACGCCAGTCGACGCCGTCACGGTCGGCACGTTCGAACAGCGGGTCGTCGACGTCGGTCACGTTCTGCACGTAGTGGACGTCATGACCCTGGTCCCGCAGGACGCGGTTCACCTGATCGAAGGTCACGTACGTCGCGGCATGGCCGAGGTGGGTCGCGTCGTACGGGGTGATCCCGCAGACGTACATGGTGGCGGTCGGTCCCGGGCTCACCGGACGGACAGCACGGTCGGCGGTGTCATAGAGGCGGAGGGCTGGTCCTTCGCCGGGTACCGCCGGAAGTTCCACATCGGGCCACGACTGCATGGCGTCCACTGTATTGCCCACCGACCGCGACGTGTTCACGGCCCGTCCGCTGCGATCGTGATCACCCGGAGCCGATGGGATCGTCGATCCCGCGGTGTCGATCAGAACGGGGGCCACGGAATGGGCCGATGGCCCGGCGGCAGCGGCATGGTCTCGCTCTCGGCGAGAACGATCGCCCGCACCGTGAGCGCGTCGACCTCGTCAGCGGTGATGTGGCGCAGCAGATCGCGGCGCAAGGCCGAGGCGTCGGTCTCCAGGTGCTCTGCGAGCTCGGCCACGTCGGCGACCAGATGTCCGGGCACCTTCTCCCCCGCCCAGCCCCACAGAACGGTCCGGAGCTTGTCCTCGGTGTGCAGGCAGATGCCGTGATCGATGCCGTAGACACCGCCGTCGAGGCCCTCGAGCACGTGGCCACCCTTGCGGTCGGCGTTGTTCAGCACGACGTCGAGCACTGCGAGTCGCTGGAGACGCGGGTCGTCGGCGTGGACGAGCACGACGGGTTCGCCATACGGGTCGTAGGCCTGCAGGACGGCGAAGAATCCGGTCGGCACCCGGTCGACCGGGCACAGATCGACCAGATCGATCCGCGGCTGCGCCTCGACGGGCGGGTGCTCGGAGTTGTCCGGCGTCTCGATCCAGCGCTGCACCATGCCCGGACCGACTGGTCCGTCACGGTGGATCGTCGTCGGGATCGCACCCCACCCGAGGGCCTCCGAGATCAGATACGACGCGACCTCGCGTCCGGCCAGGGTGCCGTCGGGGAAGTCCCACAGCGGGACCTCGCCACGGATCGGCTTGTACACGCAGCGCATCGACTGTTCCTCGAGCACGGCGTCGCACACCAGGGTGGCGTTGCTGGCCGACGGGATCCGCCCGAGGATCGTCAGCTCCCCGTCGCGGAGGATCTCGAGCGGTGACACCTCAGCCGGAACGGGGTCCGAGGACTCCGGCTGGTGCGGACTCGCGGCTTCCGGTGTCAACGGCCGCGCCCCTGTCTCACCGTCGGGACTCGCTCACGCCTGGGAAGAGGGTCCGGGTGTGCCCGGGTCTTCGTCGTCGGGGTCGTCCGGATCGTCGTCGTCCTCGTCGACGAGGAAGCTCGGATCGGTTTGCGCGGCAAGGCTGTTGAACACCTCGGGATCGATGAAGTCGATCGACTTGCTCAACTGCGCGTCACGCTTGTAGCCGTTGGTGCGCACGCACAGGTGGCCGTCGGGGTCGAGCGGCTCGCTGCAGAGCGGGCACGGCTGGCGGCCGGCGGAGATGACCTTCGACGACCGTGCCGCGAATTCGCGTGCCGCGGCAGTGGTGAGGAACACGCGCACCGCGTCGGGTCCCTCGTCGGTGTCGTCGAGCACGACGCTCTCGTCGAACTCCCCCTCGGTGATGGCCAGCAACTCCACGACGACGGCCTCGGATTCGGCGTCCCAGCCCAGCCCCATGGTGCCGACGCGGAACTCGGCGTCGACGGGCATGACCAGCGGGCTCAGGTCGCCGACCCGATCGGTCGCCGGCGGGATCGGGGTGCCGAAGCGGCGGTGGATCTCGTCGAGCAGTGCGCCGATCCGGTCCGCGAGGATCTGGACCTGCTGCTTTTCGAGCATCACGCTGATGATGCGTGTCTCGTGGACGGCCTGGAGGTAGAACGTGCGGTCGCCGGGTTGTCCGATCGTGCCGGCGACGAACCGGTCCGGGCTGCGGAACACGTGTATCGCTCGGGACATCACACCTCCTTCATTGTTGTGTTCATTATCCCGATGTCGCCGGGATCGTCGCAGCGGCACCGGTGTCCCCGCCCACGACGGCGTCATCGGACGCCTGCTGGTCGTCACCGGTGGCCGGACGCGGTGTCGATACCGAGAGCTTCTGCGTGTTGTTGACCGTGTGCACGTACGGCCTCGACGAGGAGTAACGGACGACGCTGATCGACGCGGGTTCGACGACGATGCGCTGGAACGCGTCGAGATGACTGCCCATCGCGTCGGCGATGATCGACTTGATGACGTCACCGTGCGAGCAGGCGATCCAGACACCGGCCCCGTCGGAGCCGCCGTAGACGCGGTCGAGTTCGCGGATGGCACGTACCGCACGGGCCTGGACGTCGGCGAGGCCCTCCCCGTCAGGGAAGACCGCGGCCGACGGCTGCTGCTGCACGACCTTCCAGAGCGGCTCGGAGAGCAGCTCGGAGATGGGGCGTCCGGTCCAGCCGCCGTAGTCGACCTCGGCGAGGTCGTCGACGACGACCTCCGGAGGACGCTCCCCGTTGGTGCCGAGGGCGGCGAGCAGCGGTGCGACGGTCTCCGCGCAGCGATCGAGCGGTGAACGGACCACAGCCCTGATCGCGCCGAGGTGCTCGCCCAAACGGCTCACGAGTGCGTCGGCCTGTTCGCGGCCCCGGTCGTCGAGGTGGACTCCGGGGCTACGACCCGCGAGCACACCCGAGGTGTTCGCCGTCGAACGGCCGTGCCGGAGAAGGATCACGGTCATCCCACAACCATAGGCATGCGCGCCTGCGGCCCGCACGCGGCGAGGACGCGGCGAGGACGCCTCAGACGTCAGGTCGCGGCGATCGTGCCGGTGGACAGCAGGACGATGAGCGTGACGCCCAAGATCACGCGGTAGGCGCCGAACCAGTTCATCGAGTGCCCGCTGACGAACTTCAGCAGCCAGGCGATGGCCGCATAACCCACGATGAACGCGACGATCGTCGCCACCAGCAGCTGCGGCCCGGTCGCCTCCATGCCCTCACCGCTCGGGTTGAACGCGTCCGGCAGGCTGAACAGGCCCGACGCGGTCACCGCCGGGATGGCCAGCAGGAACGAGAACCGGAACGCGGCCTCGCGTTCGAGCCCGAGGAACAGCCCGGCGCTCGCCGTCGCACCCGACCGGGAGACGCCGGGGACCAGCGCGAGGCACTGTGCGCCGCCCATGACCAGCCCGTCGCGCAGCGTCAGCTTCTCGAGCGGACGCTGCTTCGTCCCGTATCGCTCGGCCAGCCAGAACACACCCGCGAAGACGATCAGCATGATCGCGACGAGCCACAGGTTGCGGCCGGTGGTGCGGATCTGGTCCTTGGCGAGGTAACCGATGAGCCCGATGGGGATGGTCGCGAGGATCACATACCAGCCGATGCGGTAGTCGAGGTTGCGCTCCTCCGCGTGGAACAGGCCGCGGAACCACGCCCCGATGATGCGGAAGATGTCGCGGGCGAAGAACAGCAGCACGGCTGCCTCGGTACCGAGCTGGGTGACCGCGGTGAACGACGCCCCGGCGTCCTCGCCGAACATGAGTTCCGAGGCGATACGGAGGTGCCCGGACGACGAGATCGGCAGGAACTCGGTGAGGCCCTGCAACGTCCCGAGGACGATCGACTGGGTCCAGGTCATGGTGTCGGTCACGGCGCCCGATGCTACGCGGAGGCCCGCCCGCCACCGCGCTCGGCGACACGCGCCGACCCGCCTGAGACCCGGACGCGGCGGGTCACGCAAGATGGGTTCATGTACTCGTCTCGACGACCGCGCCCCCGTCACCAGCCCCCGAGCGGTCTCGCACGGTTGCGGCGTCCGGTCGCCGTAGCGGCGACGCTCGCCGTGGGTGTGGCGATGATCACGGCGTGCGGGTCCGACGACTCCGGCATCCCGGACGTCCCGACCGTCACCCCGGCGACCGCGGCCGAGGCGCCCGCGACCTCCCAACCTGCCGGACTCACCGTCCCCGCACCCGCCGGTTCCCGGACGCTCGCCTCGTCCGGCCGCACGGTCGCCGTCGTCTCGCCGGACGGCAGGCAACTGCTCCGCTTCGACGCCGCGAGGATGACCGCGCCACCCACATCGGTCGAGGTACCCGGCCTGACCGCGCTCGCCCCGGACACCGATGGCGGCTACCTCGGGGTGGGGCCGGGTGCGCTGGTCGTCGTCGACGCGCAGGGCGCCGCGCGCACCGCCGGACTCGACACCGACTCCCCGACCGCGGTCGTGCGCGCCGCGTCCGGCGAGATCGTGGTCGGCACCGCCGACGGCCGGGTGCTGATCTACGACGGCGACTTCGAAAACGGGCAACTCCGCATGAGGCACGATCTGCGCGAGTTCGTCCGGGTGGATTCACTCACCGCGGCTCCGGCCGCGGCCGAGGGCCTCGACGGCCAGATCGTCGTCCTGGACCGCGCGCAGTCGTCGGTGACCCCGATCGACCCCGAATCCGGCGAACCCGGGCCCGCGTTGCGCGCCGGCAACGGCGCCACGACCTCGACGGTCGACCGTTTCGGACGCATCCTGGTCGCCAACACCCGCGACGGCGAGATCCTCGGCTTCTACGGTTCACCGCTGGTCATGCGGTTCCGCTATCCGGTGGCCGATGGCCCGTACGCCGTAGACTACGACGACACCCGCAACCTGCTCTGGGTGTCGACAACCGCGAACAACGAGGTGGTGGCGTATGACCTGGCCGACGGCGAGCCGACCGAGAAGCAGCGGTTCGCGTCTGTCGTCCAGCCCGACGCCCTCACCGTCGACGATGCCGGCACCGTCTACGTCCTGTCGGCACGCGACGGCCGACTCCAGGTCGTACCCCCGCCCGGCACTCCTCTCGGTGTCGCGGCGGTCGAGCCGGGCCGGTGACCTGTGACTGCTGATCGACGACCCCACACCCGGCACGCACGGACATCCGCCCGCCTGGGGTCGCGCTACCCCACCGGCTGGGAGGTCACGTCCGAGGACGTCGAGTGCATCCTGCTGAAGTTGCCGCCGGACGTCACCCGGGTGACCGCGTCGATGCGGCTGGCACTCCAGGCCGAGTTCGGCGGCTGGGAGCTGTCCCGGGTCCGCCTCTACTCCGACGGCACGCGCAAGGTCCTGCTCAAGCGCCGGCGTCCGCCGCGCGGCGCCCGCGAACTCGACGAGGACCGTTCCACCGACCACGATCCCCGGAGCGCCCAGGCATGCTGACCGCACGAACCGCCACCAGGGTGCTGATCGCACTCAACCGGTGGTGCTATCCCCTGCTGCTCAAGGCGATGTTCCTGCTGCCGCCGGAACGCATTCATCACATCGTCTTCGTGCTGCTGCGTGCGGTGGGCCGGTTCTCGCTGCTCTCCGTCCCGGTGGCCAAGCTGCTCGCCCACCACGACCCGGTCCTGCGAAGCCGTGTGTTCGGCATCGATTTCCCGGCGCCCATCGGGCTGGCGGCCGGTTTCGACAAGACCGCGGGTGCCGTCAACACCTGGGGTCAGATCGGTTTCGGCTTCGCCGAGATCGGCACCATCACCGGCCGGGGACAGCCCGGCAACCCGCAGCCGCGCCTGTTCCGGCTACCCGCCGACCGGGCCCTCATCAACCGGATGGGCTTCAACAATCCGGGGGCGCACGTCGCCGCCGAACACCTCACCGAGGTCCGGCGCGGCCCGGTGTCGGTGCCGATCGGCGCGAACATCGGCAAGACCAAGGTGGTCCCGCTCGACGAGGCCATCGACGACTACCGTCTCTCGGCGAGCCTGCTCGGCCCCCTCGCCGACTTCGTCGTCGTCAACGTGAGTTCTCCCAACACTCCCGGGCTACGCGATCTCCAGGCCGTCGACTCGTTGCGGCCGATCCTCGCCGCAGTCCAGTCCGAGGTCCACGTCCCGGTCCTGGTGAAGATCGCTCCCGACCTCGTCGACGACGACATCGACGCGGTCGCCGACCTCGCCGTCGAGCTCGGTCTCGCCGGCATCGTCGCCACCAACACCACCATCGGCCGCGAGGGTCTGCGCACCCCGGACGCCGACGTGCGCGAGATCGGCGCGGGTGGTCTGTCTGGAGCACCGGTGGCCGACCGGTCGCTGTCCGTCCTGAAACGGCTCTACAACCGCGTCGGCGGGAAGATCGCGATCGTGAGTGTCGGCGGCATCGAGACCGTCGATCAGGCGTGGGAACGCATCTGTGCCGGCGCCGATCTGCTGCAGGTCTACACCGGGTTCATCTACGGCGGACCGCTGTGGCTGTACGAATTGCACGCCGGTCTCGCCGAGCGTGTGCGGGCGGGCGGTTTCGCGTCGGTCGCCGATGCGGTGGGCAGCGCCGCGACCGCGCAGCCCTGATCGGACGCTCCGACGCCGACGACGTCGCAAAGAAGGCGTCCCGACCGCTCGACGAGCGATCAGGACGCCTGGTTGTCGTTGCGTCTCAGACGTTCTCGCCGGGCTGTTCGTAGGTGCCCACGAGGACTGCGCGGGCGATCGCGTGCGAGAAGAGGTTGAAGCCGAGGTAGGCCGGGGTGGCTCCCTCGGGCAGGTTCAGCGACTCGGTGTCGACCGCGTGCACGGCGACGAAGTAGCGATGCGGTCCGTGTCCGGGCGGCGGGGCGGCACCGATGTAGCGGCGCAGCGAGGCGTCGTTGGTGAGCGTCACGGCGCCATCGGGCAGACCCGAACCCTCGTCGTCACCGGCCCCCTCGGGCAGGCTCGTGACGGACGCGGGGATGTCGGCGACGGCCCAGTGCCAGAACCCCGACGCGGTCGGCGCGTCGGGGTCGTAGACGGTGACGGCGAAAGACTTCGTCTCCGCGGGGAATCCGGACCAGGTCAGCTGCGGTGACAGGTCATCTCCACCCGCGCCCATGATCCCGCTGACCTGACCGCTGGCCAGCGGCGAGCCGTCGGTGAGGCTCTCCGAGGTGAGCGTGAAACCCGGCAGACTCGGTAGCGGGGAGTACGGGTCGAAGGACGACATGTGTTCACCTTTCTGACGTTTCGCGCATCGGATCGATCTGCCCACCACTCTATGTGAGGGCTCAGCTGTGGAGCAGGAAGTGTTCGAAGACCTTGGTGCCGAACAGAACCGCGTCGACCGGCACCCGCTCGTCGACGCCGTGGAACAACGCCGCGAAGTCGAGCTCGGGCGGCAGCTGCAGCGGCGCGAACCCGAAGCAGCGGATGCCCAACTTGGCGAACGCCTTGGCGTCGGTGCCGCCGGAGAGCATGTAGGGCACCGTCTTTCCCTGCTCGTCGTGAGCGAGAATGGCGTTGTTCATGGCGTCGACGAGGTCGCCGTCGAACGTCGTCTCGTATGAATCGAGGTGCGTGATCCATTCCCGGGTGACGTTCGGCCCGATGAGTTCGTCGATCTCCTTCTCGAAGGCCGCCTGACGCCCCGGCAGTACGCGGCAGTCGATGACGGCTTCGGCCTTCTGCGGGATGACGTTGGCCTTGTAGCCGGCTTTCAGCATCGTCGGGTTGGCGGTGTCGCGCAGCGTGGCGCCGATGATGCGGGCGAGATTGCCGAGCTTGAACAGCGATGTCTCCAGGTCGGGCGCGTCGGGGCTGAAGTCCAGTCCGGTCTCGGCGCTGACCTCGGCGAGGAACTGGCTCACCGACTCCGTCATGACGAGCGGGAAGGTGTGCCGGCCGATCCGCGCCACGGCTTCGGCCACCTCGGTGACCGCGTTGTCGGCGTGCAGGAACGAGCCGTGACCCGCCCGCGCCTCCGCGGTGAGACGCATCCAGCCCAGACCCTTCTCGGCCGTCTCGACGAGATACAGGCGTTTCTGGGTGCCGTCGGGTCGATCGACGGTCAGCGAGAAACCGCCGACCTCACCCACCGCCTCGGTGATCCCCTCGAAGAGATCCGGCCGGTTCTCGACCAGCCAGTGGGCGCCCCACGTCCCGCCGGCCTCCTCGTCGGCGAGGAAGGCGAACACGATCTCCCGCGGCGGGACGGTGCCGTCGCGTTTGAACTGGCGGGCCAGCGCGAGCGCCATCCCGGCCATGTCCTTCATGTCGACCGCACCGCGTCCCCAGATGTAGCCGTCCTTCACCGTGCCGGAGAACGGGTGGACACTCCAGTCGGCCGGCTCGGCCGGCACCACGTCGAGATGGGCGTGGATCAGGAGGGCGCCGCGGTCGGAGTCGGGCGGTCCCGCGAGGCGCGCGAAGACGTTGCCGCGTCCCGGGCGGCCCGACTCGACATACTGTGTGGTGTATCCCACTTCCTCGAGTTGCTGCGCCACCCACTTGGCGCACTCTTCCTCGCCTTTCGTGGTCTCCGGCTCCCCCGTGTTGGAGGTGTCGAACCGGATCAAACGGCTGACGAGATCGACTACTTCAGTGGTCGCAGACTGGAAAGACACCCCTCACTCCTACGGGATTTGGGATACACGGGCAACCTCGGTTAGTGTTATCCCGCTGCCGAGAGACGACGGGGAGAAATCACCGCCGGAGCAACGCAGCAGAGCAAGTCCGAGTGGCGGAATGGCAGACGCGCTAGCTTGAGGTGCTAGTGTCCTATTAACGGACGTGGGGGTTCAAGTCCCCCCTCGGACACCACAGATCACAGAAGAACCCCGGCTCCGGCCGGGGTTCTTCTCGTTGGAGGCGCTACCGCGCGGACGCGGCAGGGTCAGCTCCCGACGGGCTCCATGAACCCCGCCCAGGCGCGCGAGTACGGCAGGTCGATCGAGTTCTCCACGAAGGCCTGCAGGATGACGCGACGCAGCCGCCGCTGGACCGCCCACTGGCCGTTCGGCATGGTCTTGACCGTCAGGCGCAGGACGACCTTCTCGGAGGAGACCTCCTGCACGCCGAGCATCTCGATCGCGCCGAGGATGTCGGTGTCGTCCTGTTCGACGGCGAGCCGCGCCGCCTCGGCGGCCACCCGCTGCGCCTTGTCGATGTCGGCGCCCGGCGCGACCGGCACGTCGACGCGTGCCACCGCGAACTCCTGGCTCATGTTGCCGACGCGGGCGATCTCGCCGTTGCGGACATACCAGAGGGTGCCGTCGATGTCGCGGAGCGTGGTGACGCGCAGACCCACGGTCTCCACCTCGCCGATCGCCTCGCCGAGATCGACGATGTCACCGACCCCGTACTGGTCCTCGAGGAGCATGAACACCCCGGAGACGAAGTCGCGGACCAGGTTCTGGGCGCCGAAGCCGATCGCGAGACCCACGATGCCGGCCGAGGCGATGAACGGTGCGATGTTCACCCCGAGGACGCTCAGCACCGACAGCACCACCCAGACGAGCAGCACGATCGACACGGTGGACTTCAGCACCGAGCCGATGGTCGCGGCCCGCTGGGCGCGCCGGGCGGCGATCTGGGCGCTGCGTTCGGTCGTCGGCGTCTTGGACCGGAAACCACGGATGAGAGACGCGCCCCGCGTTCTCCCGCCGTCCCGGGAGCGGGGCCGGGTTGCCCGGTCGATGACGCGATGGATGGCGTAGCGCACGACCAGCGCGAGCAGGATGTAGGCCGCGATGCGGATCGGATTCTCGATCAGCCATTCACGATTCGTGTCGGTCCATTCGAAGGCCAGGTTCTGAATGGTCATGACCCCGACCGTACGGACGATGAGATCGTTGTCCAGTCGTGATCGTTCGCAGACCGGCGTCGTCGAACCCGAAAACCGTTGTCAGCCTGCGCGGAACGTGACGATGTTCTGATCGAGGATCATCCGGTCCTCCTGTGTGGCGACGGCCACATCGGGTGCCAGGACCAGGGGGACGCCGGTCCCCTCCGAGGCGTCGAAGGCCGCGGTGTCGGCCACCCGGCCGGTGATGGTGAAGAGATCGGTCACACTCGGCACGCCTTGCGACACCAGGAACGACGGACCGTTCATCACGTGGACGTGCAGGTGCGGCGCGACCGAGTTGCCGCTGTTGCCCACCTTGCCGATGACCTCACCCCGACGCACACGGTCCCCCGGCTTGAATCGCACCGAGCCGGGTTGCATGTGGGCGTAGTTCACGTAGAAGCCGTCGCCGATGTCGAGGACGAGGTTGTTGCCGTCGGCATCGGCGATCGGCAGATTCGCCGGGTACTCACCCGGCACCTGCTCCGGCAAGTCGTTGCGGCTGGCGACGACCGTCCCGTCGGCGACGGCGAGCGCGTCGTCGCCGAAGATCCGGTAGCCGGCCGGATCCCTGGCGTCGCCGACGAAGATCTTCCCGTCGGGTCCGGCCTGCTCCCAGTCGACGGCGTAGCGCTGCGCGAGGACGGGCGTGCCATCGAGTGGCAACAGGGCCCGGGTGTGCCGGACCGCGTCGCAGCAGGCGTCGGCGGCGATGTAGTGCTCACCGGCGAGCGGCGGACCCAGGACCGGGACCACGCCGTCGTTCACGTCGACCGCCGCGATCCTCTCGGTGGTCTCGCGCATCTCGGGTGGCGCCTCGTCGGCGCGGACCGAGATCTCGTGGATCAGCTTCTTCGGTGCGCCACCCGCGAATCGCAGGTGGAGGAACAACACGCCGTTCTGCCCCGGTGCGAGCACCTCGGAATACCCGTCGGGCGCACCTGGTCTCGGCTGGACCGAAGGCGCCCCGGCGGGCTTGAGCCGTCCCGCGACACCGGCCTGGTCGAGGCCGATCAGTGCAGGGCTGCCTTCGGTGTCGGCGTCGAACACCTCGACCCCGGTGATCGTGACCGGGGTGCGCAGGTAGTTCGTCAGCGACACCTCGTAGACGAGATGGTTGGAACCGTCCGATCCGGCGAACGGCGTGGGCGCGAACATCACCGACCCCACCACCGGGGTGACGACCGGTTCGGCGGGAACCGGTACTTCCGTACCACCACGGGAATCGTCGGCACCGCCGCAGCCGGCCAGGACGAGCGCGGCACACAGGCCGAGAACTGTCGATGAGAGTCGTTGTGGGTGCATCGCGTTCCTCTGCGGCCGTCGCGCCGACGGCGGTCCGTCCGGCATCGGCAGGGATACTAGGGAACGCCGGGGCGGCGCGGGTGGGGTCACCGCAGACCGGGCACAATTGTGACGTGACCCAGCGCCTGTTCTTCGACTGCGACACCGGTATCGATGATTCGGTGGCACTGCTCTATCTGCTGGCCCGCGCCGATGTCGACCTCCTCGGGATCGCCTCGACGGCCGGCAACGTCCCCGTGGACGTGGTCACGACGAACAACCTGTCCTGGCTCGAACTCTGCGGCCGTGCAGAGATTCCCGTCCACGTCGGGTCGGCCACTCCCCTCGTCGCCGACCTGATGACGACCGAGGACACCCACGGTCCACTGGGCGTCGGCCATGCCGAACTGCCCACCCCGACCATCACGGCGAGCCACGTCGACGCCGCCGACGCCTGGATCGAGGCATCGCGAGCTCACGACGGCGAACTCGTCGGGCTGGTGACCGGGCCCCTGACCTCGCTGGCGACCGCGGTCCGCCGAGATCCGGCACTGCCCTCCCGCATGCGCCGGCTGGTGATCATGGGCGGCGCGTTCCACACCCACGGCAACACGACGCCGACCTCGGAGTGGAATGTCGCCGTCGACCCGGAGGCCGCCGCGGAGGTCTTCGCGGCGTTCGGTACGGCAGGCGCACCGGAGCCCATCGTGTGCGCGCTGGATCTCACCGAGCAGGTCGTGATGACCCCGGACCACGTGGTGCGCCTGGCCGCCGCGTCGGGGAGCACACCGCTCGAATGCCCGGACCCCGGCGACGAACGGGGTCTGCGATCGGTTGCCGACAACGAGATCATCCGGCACCTCACCGATGCCCTGCGCTTCTACTTCGAGTTCCATCACGACCACGACGAGGGCTACATCGCCCATCTCCATGACCCGTTCGCGGCGATGGTGGCGCTGAACCCCGACCTCGTAACCACCATTCCGGCGCGCGTGGGCGTCGAGCTCACCGGAACCCTGACGCGCGGGATGACGGTCGCCGACGAACGCTGGATGTCGCCGCTGGGACCCAACGCCCGCATCGCCACGGCCACCGACCTCGACTCCGTGTTCGACGATCTCATCGAGACGATCGGGACCTACGCTCGCGCACTGGTCCGGATCTGAGACCCCCGCCGTCTGAGGTGTCAGAGAAGCGAGCACGACGGCCCATCGGCACCTACGGTTGACCGGTGACTCGACTCGGTTATCAGATCGCCAACTTCACCTACCCGGACGTTCCCGCCGAACGGCTCTTCCCCACCGTCGTCGCGCAGGCGCGGGAGGCCGAGGACTCCGGTTTCGACACCGTCTTCGTGATGGACCATCTCTATCAGTTGCCCATGCTCGGCGAACCCGACGATCCGATGATCGAGTGCTACACGTTGCTGTCGGCCCTGGCCCAGCACACCTCGACGGTCCGCCTGTCATCGCTGGTCACCGGTAACACCTACCGCAACCCCGCGTTGCTGGCGAAGACCGTGACCGCACTCGACGTGGTCTCCGGCGGTCGGGCGCAACTCGGGATCGGCGCGGGATGGTATGAGCTCGAACATGATTCACTCGGCTTCGAGTTCGGTACCTTCAGCGACCGGTTCGAGAAGCTCGAGGAGGCCCTGCAGATCATCCGCGGCATGCTCGCCGGCGAGCGGCCCAGCCTCGACGGTGAGCGGTATCGCGTCGCCGACGCGCTCAACGTCCCCGCGCCGCTGTCGACGATCCCGGTGATGATCGGCGGTGGCGGTGAACGCAAGACGCTGCGAATGGTCGCGCAGTACGCCGACGAATCGAATCTGCTGTGCCCGCCGTCCCACATACCCCGCAAGCTCGAGGCCCTCGCCGAACACTGCGAGCGCCTCGGACGCGACCGGGCGGAGATCACGGTGACCGTGCAGACCTACACCTGCATGGCACCCACCCATGAGGAGGCGGTCGCCGACTACGAGGCCTATGTGCGCCGCACGCCGGCGGCCGAGGCGCGTCGCGGGATGACGATCATCGGTGATCCGGACGAGGTCGGTGCCCGCTACGCCGACATCCTCGCCGCCGGCGTCGACGGTTTCACGGTCAATGCAGCCGCCAACGGCCATGTGCCGGGACGGGTTTCCCTGCTGGGTGAGACGCTCGCGCCGCTGATCGGTTGAGCCGGGTCGGCGCGCCGCTCAGCGATTGTCGAAGGCGTCGACGATGCGCTGGGCGGCGAGCGCCGGCGTGAGCACACCTTCGCGCAGCTCCTCCTCGACGGTGCCGCGGATGTCGCGGACGCCGGGCGACTCCGCGAGCCGGCTGAGCACGATGTCGTGGACCATCGACCACGTCCAGTCGATCTGCTGCTGGTTGCGGCGGGCAGTGAATTCGCCTGCCTCCCTGAGGGTTTGGTTGTGTTTGACGACGGTGGCCCAGAACTCGTCGATGCCGGTCTTCTCGATCGCGCTCATCGTGAGCACCGGCGGTGTCCAGAGGGCGTCGTGCGGGTAGATCAGTCCCAGGGCGTTCCGCAGTTCGCGAGCCGCACCCTTCGCCTCGTTGAGGTGTTTGCCGTCGGCCTTGTTCACCACCACCACGTCGGCGAGTTCCAGGACACCCTTCTTGATGCCCTGCAACGAATCCCCGGTGCGGGCCAGCGTCAGGAAGGTGAAGGTGTCGACCATGTTGGCCACGGTGACCTCGGACTGCCCGACGCCGACGGTCTCCACGAGGACGACGTCGAATCCCGCGGCCTCCACGAGCACGATCGACTCACGGGTGGCCTTCGCCACACCCCCGAGCGTGCCCGAGGTCGGTGACGGACGGATGTACGCGTTCTTCTCCGTCGACAACCTGCCCATGCGGGTCTTGTCGCCCAGGATGGAGCCGCGGGTGCGCGTCGAACTGGGGTCGACGGCGAGAACCGCCACCTTGTGCCCCAACTCGACCAGGTGCATGCCGAGCGCCTCGATGGTCGTCGACTTACCCACACCCGGAACACCGGTGATGCCGACCCGGAACGAGTTGCCCGCATGCGGGGTCAGCTTGAGCAACAACTCCTGCGCGGCCGCCCGATGATCGGGGCGCCTGGACTCCACCAGGGTGATCGCACGCGCCAGGTCGGCGCGACGATCGGCCAGCACGGCATCGGCCAGCGCGTCGACGTCGACGCGACGCCGAGGACTGTCCGCCATCAGTTCGCGGCCACCCCGGGCAGTTCCAGGCCGAGGGTGTCGGCGAGCTTGCCGATGAGCTCCACGGCCGAGTCGGCGATGACCGATCCGGGCGGGAAGATCGCGGCGGCGCCCGCTTCGTACAGCTCGGCGAAGTCACCCGGCGGGATGACGCCGCCGACGACGATCATGATGTCCTCGCGCCCGACTTCCTTGAGCGCCTCCCGCAGCGCGGGAACCAGGGTGAGGTGACCGGCGGCCAGCGACGACACACCCACCACGTGCACGTCGTTGTCGGCGGCCTGGGCGGCCACCTCCTCCGGCGTGGCGAACAGCGGGCCCACGTCGACGTCGAAGCCGAGGTCGGCGAAGGCGGTCGCGATGACCTTCTGGCCGCGGTCGTGACCGTCCTGGCCCATCTTGGCGACCAGCACGCGCGGCTGGCGGCCCTCGGCCTCGGCGAACTGGCGTACCGCCTCGATCGCCGCGTCGATGTTGCTCACCTCGCCTGCCTCATGTCGATACACCCCGCTGATCGTCTTGATCTCCGCCTGATGACGACCGTAGACCTTCTCCAGCGCCTCGGAGATCTCCCCGACCGTCGCCTGATGACGCGCGGCCTCGATGGCCAGGGCCATCAGGTTGTTCTCCATGCCACCCTCCGACGACGCCGCGGCGCGGGTCAGGTCGGCCAGTGCCGACTCGACCGCGGCGGAATCCCGCTGTGCGCGAAGGGTGCTGAGCTTCTCGAGCTGCTCGGCGCGCACCTTGGAGTTCTCGACCTTGAGGACCTCGATCTCCTCGTCGTCGGCCACCTGGTACTTGTTCACACCGATCAGCGGCTGCTGCCCCGAGTCGATGCGGGCCTGCGTGCGCGCCGCGGCCTCCTCGATGCGCAGCTTCGGCAGACCCTCGTTGATGGCCTGCGTCATGCCGCCGGCCTCTTCGACCTCGCGGATGTGCTTGCGCGCCTTCTGCGCCAGCTGGTGGGTGAGCGACTCGACATAGTTCGAACCGGCCCACGGATCGATCGGACGGGTGGTGCCGGACTCCTGCTGCAGCAGCAGCTGGGTGTTACGCGCGATGCGGGCCGAGAAGTCGGTCGGCAGGGCGATCGCCTCGTCGAGCGCGTTGGTGTGCAGCGACTGGGTGTGACCCTGCGTCGCCGCCATCGCCTCCACACAGGTGCGTGCCACGTTGTTGAACACGTCCTGTGCGGTCAACGACCAGCCCGATGTCTGCGAATGTGTCCGCAGCGACAGCGATTTCGCGTTCTTCGGATCGAACTCGGCGACGAGCTCGCTCCACAGGAGACGCGCCGCGCGCAGCTTGGCGACCTCCATGAAGAAGTTCATGCCGATGCCCCAGAAGAAGGACAGACGCGGCGCGAACTTGTCGATGTCCAGACCGGCCTCGAGGCCCGCACGGATGTACTCGACGCCATCGGCCAGCGTGTAGGCCAGCTCCAGGTCGGCGGTCGCACCGGCTTCCTGGATGTGGTAGCCGGAGATCGAGATCGAGTTGAACTTCGGCATCTTCTGGCTGGTGTACTCGAAGATGTTCGAGATGATCCGCATCGACGGCTTCGGCGGATAGATGTAGGTGTTGCGGACCATGAACTCTTTGAGGATGTCGTTCTGGATGGTCCCGGCCAGCTTCTCCGGTGGCACACCCTGCTCCTCGGCCGCCACGACGTAGAGCGCCAGGATCGGCAGCACCGCACCGTTCATCGTCATCGACACCGAGACGTTGCCCAGGTCGATGCCGTCGAAGAGCTGACGCATGTCGAGGATCGAGTCGATCGCCACACCGGCCATGCCGACGTCTCCGGCGACGCGCGGGTGGTCGGAGTCGTACCCACGGTGGGTCGCGAGGTCGAAGGCCACGGACAGACCCTTCTGACCGGCCGCGAGGTTGCGGCGGTAGAAGGCATTGGACTCGGCGGCGGTCGAGAAACCCGCGTACTGCCGGATCGTCCACGGCTGGTTCACGTACATCGTCGGGTACGGGCCACGGATGAACGGGGCCTCTCCGGGAACCGAGTCGAGCGGGTACGGATGCTCGGCGTCGTCGAGGATCTCGTTGCGATCGGTGCGGGTGTACACCGGCACAACGTCGATCTGCTCGGGCGTGTTCCAGGTGACCTGGTCGACCGAGTAGCCGTGTGCGGAGGCCAGTTCCTCGGTGACCGGCGCACCGGGTCCGGCGACTGTCGTGGCCGGTCCCCCGGTGAGCTCAACCCCGGCGAAGCTCGGGATCGACTGGGCCGAATCGGACTGTGACAGGTTGGGTTCGGTCTGGGTCATGCCGTCGCTCCCGAAGTAGAGAGAAGCTGATCGAGGAGATCCCCGAGGGTGCTCACCGCGTCGATACCGACACGCAGCGAACCGTCGGGACGATCATCGGATTCGGGCCATTCCTTGTCCGGGCCGGCGAGCAGGACCTTGGAGAGACCGGCCGCACGTGCGGCCGCGAGCGCCGCCGGACCTTCCTCGGCATAGCGCGCCTTGGTACCGCAGATGACCGCGATCGTGGCCTTCGAGCCGGCCACCGCGTCGCCGATCTTGTCGGCGGTCAGCGGGCCCGGGTTGACCACGGTGATGCCGCCGGCACCCAGCAGGTTAGCCACGAAGGTGGTGCGTCCGTTGTGTTCGGCGACGCTGCCCAGCGGAATGAGCAGGATCGACGGGCGCGCACCCTGCTCGGCGAGCACCACGTCGGAGCGATCGCGCAGCGCCTCGAAGGCACGGCCGACACGGGCCAGCTTCGGGGTTCCGGTGACCACGTCGGTCACGCCCGACACCGAGGCGCCCTGGGCATCGGAGAGGGCCCGCTCGTCGATGTTCGGGAACTCGTTGACGCCGGTGACCGAGATGCGTCGGTGTGCGACCTCGGCGTCGCGTCGGGCCAGCGAGGCCTCGACCTTCTCGGCGATCCAGCCGCTGTCGAGAGCGGCGCGGTAGCCACCGGCGGCCTCGACCTCGGTGAAGACGGCCCATGCGTTGGCGGCGAGGTCGTCGGTCAGCGACTCGACGAACCACGAACCGCCGGCCGGGTCGAGGACACGTCCGATGTTGGACTCCTCGAGCAGCAACAGCTGGGTGTTGCGGGCTATGCGGCGCGAGAAGGACGCACTCGAGGTGCGCTTGTCGGCCGGGATCGTCGCGTCGTACGCCAGGACGGTCAGCTGGTCGGCGCCGCCGACACCCGCGCCGAATGCGGCGATGGTGCTGCGCAGCATGTTGACCCACGGGTCACGCTGGGAGTACATCGACAGGTCCGTCACGCCGTGGGTCAGTGCACCACCGGCGTCGGGCGCACCGACGACCTCGGCCACCCGGGCCCAGATCTTGCGCAGCGCACGGAACTTGGCGATCGTCGCGAACTGGTCGTCGTCGGCCGAGACACCGAAGGTGATCTGGTTCAGTGCCGCCTCGGCGGACAGACCGGCGGCGGTCAGGTCACGCAGATGCGCGACCGCGGCGGCCGCCACGAGGGCGAGTTCGAGGCCGTTGTCGGCGCCGGCCGTCGCGAAGTCACTGCCGTCGACGCGGAAGGTCCGGACCCCGGCGGGGAGGTTCGACGCGGCGAGCGCGGTGGCCTCGTCGGCGTCGACGGTGGCACGACCGGAGAACGCCGCGGTCAGCGGCGAGAGTCCGAAGGAGTGCGTGGTCGCCGCGGTGGGAGGTGCGGCGACCGGGGCGGCCTGCGCCTTCTCCTTGAGCGACAACAGTTCCCGGGCGGCGGCGATGCCCTCGGTACCGGCGTCGAGCGTCACCGGCACGAGGTCGAGGTAGACGCCGCGCAGGACAGTGGCGAGGTCGGCGACACCGAGACCGCCACCGGGCTTGCCGACGGACAGCCAGAGTCCACTGGTGCCGTTGGCCATCGCCTCGAGAACGAGTTCGTTGACGTCCTCGGCCTGGGTCGCGTCGTCGCCGAACCGCTCGGTGACGCGCCACCCGGTGGTGACGTCACGAGCGGGATCGGCGCCACGGACGAACGGGAACCGGCCCGGCAGGCCTGGTTCGGTCGTCTCGTCGCGACGTGTGTACAGCGGCCGGATGGTCAGCCCGTCGGCGGTGTCGGTCGAGAGCAGGGCTTCCGGAGTATCCGGGAGCTCGTCGACGTCGACCCGACGCGATTTCGCCAGAACGGCCGCGGCGGCCTTCGACCACGCCTGGTAGGCGCCGTCGAGATCTGACTCGGGTTTGGGCTGGTCAGTTTGCTGTGGCATGTGGGGAAGCACACCTCCGTGAGTGCTCTGTGCGAGCGCGTACACGACCTTAGCCGATCGCTCGCTCGGCCCATCAACAAGGTCGGCGTGAGCTGTGCCACCCAGCGGGGTGCGTGCAGGTCGCAGGGTCGAGGGGTCTCGTGGGATCCAGAGTAGAGTGTCCGGGTGCCCGAGCCAGCCCCCGTCACCGAGGTGACCCCCGACGCGGCGGGCAGCCGACGGCGCGTCGTCTTCGACCGTCGGGTCGTGCGGCGCGCACTCGCCGCCGCCGCTCTCGTGGCACTGGTCCTGCTCGGGTCCTACTTCATCCCACTGCCCTCTATCGGCAGCGTCCGCGCCTGGGGCGACGACCTCGGGCCGGCTTTTCCGTGGCTGTTCTTCGCGGCATATGCGGTCGTCACGATCGCCCCCATCCCCCGCTCGACCTTCACCGTCATGTCCGGGATCTTCTTCGGTCCGGTCGTCGGCTTCGTGGGGGCGATGATCGCGTCGTCGATCGCGGCGGTCGCGGCCTTCGGTCTCGTGCGGGCACTCGGACGCGACCGGGTGCGGCCGTTCCTCAAGAAGCCGGTCGTCAAGGCCGTCGAGTACCGCCTGGAACGTCGCGGCTGGCTGGCCGTCGGTTCCCTCCGCTTGATCGCGGCCTGCCCGTTCTCGGTCGCGAACTACTGCTCGGCGTTGTCCTCGGTACGACCGGTGCCGTTCACGGTGGCGAGCATCATCGGCATGGCTCCGGGCACCGCGGCCGTGGTGATGCTCGGCGATTCGCTGACCGGCGACACCGATCCGCTGCAGCTACTGGTCAGCGGCGCACTCTTCGCGGTCGGGATCGCGGGATTGATCCTCGACGCCCGGTTGCCGGTCGCGTCCGATAGTCCTCAAGCACCCAGGCTTGAGAAGGGATCATCAAGCTCCCTCACTTGATTCATCTAGTCCTAGGACTTGATCGTGCTCGATCAAGCTCGTAGGCTTGTGTGATGTTCGTCATGACCGTCGATCAGCGGGGAAGCCGCACCGACATCGATCGCGTCGACGCTGTGCTCACCCGCCTGGGCGACGTCGACACGGTGCGCTCCTTCGAGCGCACCGCCGGCGACGAGATCCAGGGTGTTCTCGACGATCCGACGACCCTGGCACATCTCGCCGTGGAACTGACCGCCGACGGCCACTGGAGTGTCGGCATCGGCACCGGCGGCGTGGAACAGCCGCTGCCCTCCTCCACCCGCGCCGGCCGCGGAACCGCCTTCCTCTACGCCCGAGACGCGGTCGAGGCGGCCAAACGACAGCGGATACCGCTGTGCGTGCGCGGACCCGACGCCCGATGGTGCCGTCACGCACAGACCGCCGGACGCCTGATCAGCGACATCGTCGCCACCCGGAGTGCCGCCGGGATCGAGGCGGTGGCACTCATGCGGCGGGGACTCACCCAGGCCGACGCCGCGGGCGCCCTCGACATCACGCCGCAGGCCATGAGCCAACGGCTCCGCGCCGCCGGTTGGGATCTGGAACCGGATGCGCTCGACCTCCTCGCCGACGCGCTCGCCGAGGCCGATCGTCATGCCTCGGACGCGGAGCTCGCGCGATGACCGGCACCGCACTCGTCCTCCTCGTGCTGACCGTCGTCGCGCCCGTGCTCTGGCTCGGTGTCGAACACTGGATGCGCGGACGTGCCCGGGATGGACTGGCCGTGCCGCGTTCGGCGGCGATCATCCACACCATCGGCCTGATCATCCTGCTGGGCCTCGCGGCCGCGACCGCGATCGTCGCGGCGACGGCCGGACCCGCCGCCGGATTCGCCGCCGCGGCGGCGCCGGTGATCGCGGCGATCGCGGCCATCACCGGTGGCGGTCCGGTGGTGCGCGCGGTACTGCAACTCGGCGGCGTCCGGGCGGGTCCGACGCCACCGCACGACCCTGACACCGACGACACCGACACCGACACCACCGAGACGGAACCGTCCGACCCGACGGAGGTCGGCCCGCTCCGCGGTGGACGCGTGATCGGCTACCTCGAGCGACTCGCGGTCGTCACGACGCTGATGGCCGGATGGCCGGAGGGACTCGCGATCATCCTCGCCGTGAAGAGCCTCGCGCGCTATCCCGAACTACGTGCCCCGCAGGCCTCGGAGCAGTTCATCATGGGCACCTTCGCATCGGTGTTGTGGGCGATCGGACTCGCGGGCATCGAACACCTCATCACGACCTGATACGCGCGTCCGGTCCCAGCTGTCGTGACCTAGCCGGAAGTGCCGGGGGTGGTACCGGTCTCCTCGATCGCGGCATCGAGCGACGGGTGCCGTGACGACCGGCCCATCCCGGTACCGATCTCCGGGGCGACGGGTTTGCGGGCCACCGCCTCGGCCTCGGCGACGGCCTGCGCAACCTTGGGGTCGGAGGCCAGCGAGAACCAGTCCTCGGTCTCCGGCTCGTCGATCTGCGAGGGCGGCGAGTCAGTCGGCTCGTACCGGAACACACCGTCGTCGCCCTGGACGCCGAAGGACTTCGCGAAACCCTGCAGTGCCGAACCGAAGTCGGACGGCACGACCCAGACCTTGCTGCCCTCGCCCTTCGCCATCTCCGGCAGCTGCTGGAGATATTGGTAGGCAAGCAGTTCCGGGGTGGGCTTGGCGGCCTTGATCGCCGCGAAGGTCTTCTCGATGGCCTTCGCCTCGCCCTGCGCGTTCAGGTAGTACGCCGCGCGATCACCCTGCGCGCGCAGGATGCGCGACTGCCGGTCCGCCTCGGCGGCGAGGATCGCAGCCTGCTTGGCGCCCTCGGCCGCGAGGATCTGCGACTGCTTGTTGCCCTCGGCCGTCTTGATCGCCGACTCCCGCTGTCCTTCCGCGGCCAGGATCGTCGCGCGCTTCTCGCGGTCGGCCTTCATCTGCTTCTCCATCGACTCCTGGATCGACGGCGGCGGCATGATCGACTTGAGTTCGACGCGGGCGACGCGCAGACCCCACCGGCCGGTTGCCTCGTCGAGCACTCCGCGCAGCTGCCCGTTGATGGAATCGCGCGAGGTGAGGGTCTCCTCGAGGGTCATGCCGCCGACCACGTTGCGCAGCGTGGTGATGGTGAGCTGCTCGACGCCGGCGATGTAATCGTCGATCTCGTAGACCGCCGAACGCGGGTTGGTCACCTGGAAGTAGACGACGGTGTCGATGGACAGGGTGAGGTTGTCCTCGGTGATCACCGGCTGCGGCGGAAAGGACACGACCCGCTCACGGATGTCGACGCGCGCCCGAATCCGGTCGATGAACGGCAACAGCAGGGTGAGCTGTCCCGACGCGGTGCGGGTGTAGCGGCCGAGCCGTTCGATCACCGCGGCTTCCGCCTGCGGGATCAGGGCCACCGATTTGACCAGCACCACCACCACGAGCAGAACCAGCAGTACGACCACGACCAGGCCGAAGATCTGATAATCGTCCATCATTCACCTTCCTCGCGAAACGTCGAGCAGGTCAGGGTCGAGGGATCAGGGGCGCCACACCACCGCGGTCGCACCGTCGATCTGCACGACGGTCACATGGGTTCCGGGTTCGATGACCTCTGCGGGATCCATCGTCCGAGCGGACCAGATGTCGCCCCCGATCTTGACCCGGCCGTCGTGCTGGTCCACCTTCTCGGTGACGATCGCCGCTCGCCCCTCGAGGGCCTCGGTGTTCATGAGCACGGCGGGACGGTTGAGCATGTGGCGTTTGGCAACCGGACGGACCGCGACGAGCAGCAGCACCGACACGACGGCGAAGACCAGACCCTCGACCCACAGGGGCGGTTCCCAGACGAAATCGACACCGGCCGCGGCAAAAGCACCACCGGCCAGCATGAGCAGCACCAGTTCGCCACCGAACATCTCCGCGACCACCAGGACGATCGCGGCCGCCAACCACAGCAGGGCGCTCATGTGTCCAGTCTGCCAGAGTTGTCGGGGGCCCTCCGGTCCTCGGACGCGCGAGCATGCGGAATGCTCTAGCTGTTCTGACCCGGGACGTTAGGTACGGCGTTCGGCGAGTCGACGTGACATAGGGAAGACCTCCGAGTGAGGTGTGGAGCTGTCTAGGAACCGCTCCTCAACCCGGAGGTCTTCGTGTCTCACCGTAATTCACCGTTGTCCCCGACTGGTCGGTTGCGTCTGGCTCGGTGCGTCGTGCACGACCGGTGGCCATTGCGCCGCGCGGCTGACCGGTTCAACGTGTCGGTCACCACGGCCAAGCGGTGGGCGGATCGATACCGTGAATTCGGGTCGGCCGGAATGGTCGACCGGTCCAGCCGGCCCCGTTCGTGTCCGCATCGCACCAACCGGCGCCGGGAACGCCGGGTGGTCGGGTTGCGCGTCTCGCGCCGCTGGGGGCCTGCACGGATCGGGTTTCACCTGGGGTTGAACGTCTCCACGGTGCACCGCATCCTCACCCGTTACGGCTGTCTGCGACTGTCGTGGACCGATCCGGCGACCGGGGTCGCGGTGCGTGCCCGCAGACGCGAGGTTCGCCGGTATGAACGCCAAGCGCCCGGGGACTTGATCCACGTCGACATCAAGAAACTCGGCAGAATCCCCGACGGAGGCGGCCATCGTGTCCATGGCCGCGCTCAGGGCAGCCGCAACTCCAGCGCCCACCGCGAGCCCGGGCGACCCCGCAAAGTCCACGGCCGCCCCAACCTGGGGTATGCGTTCCTCCATCACGCTGTCGACGACCATTCCCGCTACGCCTACTCAGAGATCCTTGGTGATGAGAAGAAGGAAACCGCGACCGCGTTCATGACCCGCGCGTTGGCGCACTTCGCCTCGATCGGTGTCACCACCGCGCGGGTCATGACTGATAACGGGTCGTGTTACCGGTCGCGATTATTTCGGGACTTGTTGGCCGACAACGGGATTAAACATAAGTGGACCCGACCGTACCGGCCGCAGACCAACGGCAAGGTCGAACGCTTCAACCGCACCCTGCAGGAGGAATGGGCCTACGCTCGCCCCTACCTCAGCGAGTCCGAACGCGTCGCGGCGTTCCCCGAGTTCCTTCGCATCTACAATCACGAACGCGGCCACACCGCACTCGCAGGCAACTCACCCGCCGACCGCGTACCCAACCTGGCAGGTCAGTACATCTAGCCGGCCTCTTCCGCGGCCGTCACGAAGTCGATGAGTTCCTCGACGGACCGCAGCAGATCCACCTCGAGGTCGCGGAAACTACTCACTCCGCCGAGCACCCGGCGCCATCCGTCTCGGGGGTCACCCCAGCCCAGCTCGGCGCACACGCCGGTCTTCCAGTCGGTGCCGCGCGGGATCTTCGGCCAGGCCGTGATCTTCACCGACGCGGGCTTCACCGCCTCCCACACGTCGATGTAGGGATGGCCGCACACCAGCACGTGCTCGCCGACCTCGGCGGTGAGATGGGCTTCCTTCGAACCGGCGACGAGATGGTCGACGAGTACCCCCGCGCGCCGGTGCGGGGCGGGCTGGAACTCGGCGAGCGCCTCTTCGAGGTTGTCGAGGCCGTCGAGGCTGACGACCACCACGCCCTCGGCCCGCAGGTCGTCGCCCCACACTCGTTCGAGCAGGGTCGCGTCGTGCACGCCTTCGACGAAGATCCGGCTCGCCCGCGCGGTGCGGGCGCGGGTGCGGGGTGCGGCGCGCGAACCCGACGCCGTCGTCGCGGGCTTCTGGGGGCCGCGCGTGCGCGGGCGCACGAGGGTCACGGTACGGCCGTCGATGAGGAATGCGCCGGGGTTCATGAGGAACACCCGGGTCCGGCCGTGCCGGTCCTCGAGGCGGACGAGGTCGCCGGCGTAACTCTTCTCGAGACCGACGACGGCACCGCAGAATCCGGTGGCGGCGTCCTCGACCACGAGGTCCCGGTCGGCGGCGACCTCCACCGGACGCGGCTTGGCCCGGCGTGGCTGGGACAGCACATCGCGTCCGTACCGGTCATCCATCGCGTTCCACCTCTCCGGTCCCTGGACATCTGCGTCCAACACCGTATGCGCCCGGGACACCGGCAGCGGGTTGCCACGCCCGGCGACCGGGAGGGGGACGGCGGTATCGTTGTCTCCTGATGAATCGCAGCGACATCCTCCCTCACATCGTCGCGTGGCCGACCTGCGCCCTCGGCGCCTGGGCGGCTGCGTGGCTGACCGGACGCTGCTCCCCCGACGACGTGATCGAGGCACTGGCCGAATCCGCCGACCGGCACGAGGTGCAGAGCGAACAGTCCACGTCCGCAACGGAATCCGGCAGCAACATACACGACGGCAGCGGCGTACTCGACCTGCTGGGCTTGCTGAAATCAGCCCGACGGTTGGCCGTGCGCCTGCCGTCCACCGGCGATCCGCAGGGACTGCCACCGGGTCCCGCGACCTCGAAGGCACTGATCACCGGCGAGGTTCTCCTGGTCGACGACTCGGACACGGCCGGCACCCTCGCACTCGTCCCCGAGTTCTCCACCCTCGGCATCGATCCCCCGTACGTGACGTGCCGCTGGACGGTCTTCCGGTATGCGGATCGGCTGGACCTCGACCATCTGGTGTCGTCCGGACCGTCTGCGGGTGACCTGGAATACGATCTGCGGCAAGCAGTCCGCGATGCGGCCATGATCATCGGCGGCCTCGGCGGACGCCGATCGCTCGACGCGGGCGACCTCCGCAAGGAGCTCGCGATCCTCACCGCCCGGCATCGCGTCGCCCTGCCGCCGCATGCGCTCGACGCCCGCTCGACCCGCCTGATCGACACCGCCGCCCAGGTCGAGGCGATCGTCGACCTGGCCGGCGCCCGCCGGGTGGAGATCGGGGACAGTGCGGGCCAATGGGATTCGGGTGACTCCGCCCTGCGCGGGTTACAGACGCTGACGCGCACCGCACGAGCCGCGGCCGTCAATCACACGATCGGCGAACTGCTGCGGCGCTGAGGGCTCGAGATCTCGCGGTACCGCGCCGATTCCGGTCGGGGCCGGGGTGGACGCTCGGACACGAGGCCGTACATGGTGATTCCGTTCCACTCCTCGACGGCGAACACGGAGGCGCCCCATGCCTGCGAGTACCAGTCGCGCAGTCGGGGCGAACCGGTCCAGGCATAGTACGGGCGGGAGGTCGTCACACAGAACTTCTCGACCTCGCGCATCATATCGGTCATCGCCCGGCTTCCGCGGGCCGCGGCTGAGACCGCCGCGATGCGGAGGTCCACCGCGTCAGCTGCCGGACGGGGCAACTGAGGACCGGTGAGCAGTTCGACCATCCGCTCCCGCACCCCGGGAACGGTCGCAAGCCGGGTGAAATCGGCCGGCGTCAGCGGCGGGGTCCCGTCCGGGGAGAGATCCACGTCGTGAGGCTGCCAGATCACCATCCCGACGAGCTGCCCGTCGTGGCGGGAGCCGAGTACACACCCCGCGTTCAGCAGCGGCCTCACGAGGATCTCCGCCAGCCACTCACGCAGTCCGCGGTCGGTGATGTGCTCTCCGAGCAGCCATCCGTACATCGGGATCTCGCCGATGGATTCCGAGAGCAATTCGATTGCCGGCCCGAGATCGTCGCCGGCCAGGACAACCGTCTCGGTCATCTGAATCGCAGATGAATGGTGGGCCGCATCATCGACGCGGCCCACCGAGAAGTCGAATCAAGCCGGAGGCGGGGGCGTCGTCGGCTCCTCGCTACCACTGCTGGAGCCAGTGAAGAGCGCTTCGAGGATCGGGCCGAGAAAATCGATCTCGAGCCGAATTGGTCCTTCTGCCATGGTGGATTCCTCTCCTACAGTCGCCGCCCCGGACTGGACGTGCGCATATGCAGGCTTCCACTGGAATCGTGACGCAGGGCACACATCGGCTATTACGTTACGCTTTTGTTATATTTCGATTTAACCGGCTAACAATGGGTCGGACGACCAAGTAATGTTTACCGAGATCGATTTGGGATAGAACCAAGAAATCGTCCCGGTGCGTTTTCTGTAGTCGACCAGAATTGGTCGAACGACCCACACGACTATTCCGAGAAAACGGCGCACGTGCTCGCGACGTCGATTCGACGCCCGCGAGCGGTCAGGCGTCTGCGGGCCGAGGCCGAGACGGTCGGGCCGGAACACAGCACCGGTCCCGGCACACCCGACCGTTGTCGCCGCAGCCCATGGCGGCCAGGTCGCCACCGCCGGTGGCATAGTTCTCCACGAGCTCGCCGATCATCTCGACGAACCGCGGGTCCGTACCGACGGTGTCGGCGCGGACGTACTGCATGCCGAGTCGTTGCGCGGTCTCGGCGGCCTCGTTGTCGAGGTCCCAGATCACCTCGAGGTGATCGGAGATGAATCCGACGGGATAGACCACGACCCGTCGGACGCCCTGTGCCGCAAGATCTTCCAGGTGGTCACAGATGTCCGGCTCGAGCCACGGGATCTGCGGGGGTCCCGACCGTGACTGCCAGACCTGGTCGAAGTCGTCGATGCCGAGCGCGTCGGCGACGGCCCGCGACGCCGCCAGCACCTGGCGGGAGTACAGACCGCCACCCTCGGCGGCCGGCCCGGAGGCGGCGTCGGCCGAGTTCGGGACGGAGTGCGCGGTGAAGACCAGGCGCACCGGGTCGGCGGACTCACCGAGCGCCTCGATCCCCCGACGAACGGCATCTGCACCGGCTGCGGTGAATGCGGGATGCGACCAGTACTGCGGCAGCTTGCGCAGCACCACAGCGCCCTCGCGTGTGGTGCTCGCGGGTTCGCGTTCGGCGAGCGCCGTCAGCGAGCGGTCGATGTCCTCGTGGTACTGACGGCATCCCGAGTAGCCGCCCCATGCGGACGTCGGGAAGACGAGGATCCGGCGATGCCCGGCCCGGTACATCTCGACGAGGGTGTCCTCGGCCATCGGGTGCCAGTTGCGGTTGCCGAAGTAGACCGGCAGGTCGAGACCGCGGCGTGCCAGTTCGGCGCGCAGGCCGTCGATCATGTCCAGGTTGAGCCGGTTGATCGGCGACACCCCGCCGAAATGCAGGTAGTGCTCGGCGACCGACTCCAGTCGCTCCCGTGGTATCCCCCGGCCCCTGGTCACGTTCTCCAGGAAGGGCATCACCTCGTCGGGCCCCTCGGGGCCGCCGAAGGACAGGAACAGGACGGAATCGAAAGCGGTCTCCACTGCGTGTCTCCCCGGGTCACGACCCGGAGGTCATGCCCTCCGGGAACCAGGTGTTGTGGCTGGCGCCGCCGTCGACGTAGACGATGGAGCCGGTGGTGCCCGGCAGCCAGTCGCTCAGCAACGCACAGACCGACTTCGCGACCACGGTCGGATCGTCGACGTCCCAGCCGATCGGCGAGGCACCGTCCCAGTACTCGTTGAGCATGTTGAGCTGCTTGGCATCATCGGTCGCGGTGCCGGCGATGGCCTTGGCCGCGAGGGTCTTGATGGGTCCGGCGGCGACCAGGTTGGAGCGAACGTTCTTGGCGTTGCCCACCTCTCGCGCCACGTAGCGGTTCACCGACTCGAGCGCTGCCTTCGCGACGCCCATCCAGTTGTAGAACGGCATGGCGGTGCGCGGATCGAAGTCCATGCCGACGATGGAGCCGCCCTCGTTCATGACGGGCAGCACGGCGCGGGCCAGCGACGCATAGCTCCAGGCCGAGATCTCGAAGGCCTTCGCGGCGTCGGGGCCGGGCCCCTCGAGGAACGGCTTGGCGTCCGGACCCATCAGGGTGCGCGGCGCGAACGCGATCGAGTGCATGAGTCCGTCGACGCCCTGCGGGGCGATCTCGCGGATCTTGCCGGCGAGCGCCTCGAGGTCCTCCTCGTTGGTCACGTCGAGGCCGATGGCCGGCGGCACCTCCTTGGGCAGCCGCTTCGCGATCCGGTCGATCAGCCGTAGCCGCTCGGGGATGCCGGTGATAATCACCGTCGCGCCCTGTTCCTGCGCCATGGCGGCCGCGTGGAAGGCGATCGACGCATCGGTGATGATGCCCGTGATGAGGACGGTCTTCCCGTCCAGGATTCCGCTCACGAAGATGTGCTCCTGAGATCGACGTTGATTGAGATGTGGTGTGGCCGGTGGCGGGTCTGACCCGGGTGGGTCAGTGGCCCATGCCCATGCCGCCGTCGACCGGGATGACCGCGCCGGAGATGTAGCCGCCTTCGTCGGAGGCCAGGAAGCTGATGGCGGCGGCGACGTCTTCGGGCTTGCCCGTACGGCCCAGCGGGATGGCCTGCTTGGCCATCTCGATGTAGCGATCCTCCATCGCCGCGGTCATGTCGGTCTCGATGAATCCCGGTGCGACGACGTTGGAGGTGATGTTGCGGGACCCGATCTCGCGGGCGATCGAACGTGCCATACCGATCAGGCCGGCCTTGGACGCCGCGTAGTTGACCTGGCCGGGGATACCCGACATGGCAACCACCGAGCCGAGGAAGATCATGCGGCCCCACTTCGCGCGCTGCATGCCCTTGGTGGCGCGCTTCGCACAACGGAAGGCGCCGGTCAGGTTGGCGTCGATGACCTTTTCGAAGGACTCCTCGGACAATCGCATGAGCAGCATGTTGTCGGTGATACCCGCGTTGGCCACGAGGATCTCCACCGGCCCCTGGTGGGCCTCGACCTCGGCGAAGGCCGCGTCGACGGACTCCGAGTCCGTCACGTCGCACTTCACACCGAAGAGCCCCTCGGGCGCACCCGACCCGCGGTGGGTGACCGCGACCTTGTGTCCGTCGGCGGCCAGGCGCTGGGCCACGGCCAGGCCGATCCCGCGGTTGCCGCCGGTGACCAGGACCGACCGGGAAGGATTCTGCGCTTCGCTGCTGGATGCCGTCATGGGTGTCTAACCTATCCGTTCTGTTGGGGGCGGCGTCGCGGTGGTCGGCGGACGTGGCACGCCAGTGGGTCGGACCAGTGGGTTCGGGTCAGGGCAGCCGGCGATTGATCGCCAGGGCTGCGAACGCCGAGACCAGCGCGAACAACGTACCTGCGATGAGCCACGGCTTCGAATTGTCCCCCCGCCGGGTCTCGTAGCCGATCTCGTTCTGCAGCTTCTCGTACACCTTGTTGAGCTCGTCGAGGCTCGCCGCGGTGAAGAAGTCGCCGCCGGACAGGTTCGCGATCTTGCGGAGCGAATCGTCGTCGACGGGGACCGGCACCCGGTCGCCCTCGAGTTCGACGGTGCCCGTCCGGGTTCCGAAGGAGATGGTGGAGACCGGGATCTTCTCCTCCTTGGCCTTGCGGGCCGCGGTGAAGGCGCCGCGGGGGTCGTCGGGATCGTCGGGCACGGTCTCCTTGCCGTCCGACAGGAGCACGATCCGCGCCGGCGGGGCCGCCTCACCACCGCCGAGGACGGCGTTGAGCGTGCTGATCTGCTGCAGTGCCGCGAAAATGCCCTCGCCGGTCGCCGTCTTGTCGTCGAGTCTCAGTTTGTCGACGGCGACCTTTGTCGCGTTGTGGTCGGGGGTCGGTGACACCAGACTCGCCGCGGTCCCGGCGAAGGAGATCAGCCCGAGGTTGATGCCCTCGGTCAACTCGTCGGCGAACTTCTTCGCCGACTGCTGGGCGGCCCTGATGCGCGACGGCGCCACGTCGGTCGCGTTCATCGACCGGGACACGTCCATCACGAGGATCACCGTCGCCTTGTTGCGCGGGACCTTGCGGTCGGCCTGCGGACCCGACAGCGCGACCGTCAGCAGGATCAGCGAGATGATCAGCAGCGCGATCGGCACATGGCGGAACCGGTTGCGGTCGGCGGGTGCGACGGATTTCAGGAGATCGAGGTTCGCGAAGGTCAGCGCCCGCTGCCGACGACGACGCAGCATGTACACGTACGCGGCGCCGAGCAGCGCCACGACGAGCAGCAGCAACAACCACCAGGGACTGGACAGCATGGTCTACCCCACCCCGGCGGCGAGGCCGCGACGTCGCTGGGCGATGAACTTCACGGTGTCGGCGATCCACTCGCGGTCGGTGCGCAGCGTCAGCGTGGCGCCACCGCAGCTGCGCAGCGTCCGGTGCACGCGCTGCTGATGCGCCCGCGCGGCCGCGGCGAAGTCGCGTCGGAGGTCCTCGGTGACCGTCACGTCGTGGATCTCCCCCGATTCGGCGTCGGCGAGGGTGACCTCGCCGATCGGCGGCAGTTCGAGGTCACGCGGGTCGAGGACCTCGACCGCGAGCAACTCGTGGTGGGCGCCGATCGCGCGCAGCGATCGTTCCCAGTCGATCGGCCCGAGGAAGTCGCTGATCACGACCGCGAGACCCCGACGGCGCTGCGGCCGCCGCAGTGCCTCGATGCCGGCCTTGAGGTCTCCGCGGACACCGGGAGCACTCCGGTGCGTCGTCGCGATCGCCTTGAGCAGGTTCTGTGCATGGGCGCGACCGGCCCGCGCCGGTACCCGCACGAGGTCGTCGCCGGTCACGACGAGGGCGCCGTGACGGTTACCGCCGCCGGTGGTCAGGTGCACGATCGCGGCTGCCGCGGCCACCGCGAGGTCTCGTTTGGTGCAGCCGACGGTGCCGAAGTCGAGGCTCGCCGACGCATCGACCACGAGCCAGGTCTCGAGCTCGCGGTCGGCGATCATCTGGCGCACGTGCGGTTGGGTGGTCCGCGCGGTGACCGACCACTCCATGCGACGGACGTCGTCCCCCGGCTGGTAGGCGCGCGCCTCGCCCGGCTCCGAACCCGGTCCGGGGATGAGTCCGAGGTGCTCGCCCTGCAGCACACCGTCGAGCTTGCGGCGAACCGTGAGCTCCAACATCTTCAGAGCCGCGGTGAGCTGGGGCTCCTCGAGCAACCCGGCACCGAGGCTCGGCAGGTCCCGATTAGCCGCCATACCGCGAATTCGGGTTCACCGGACCGGAACCCTGCGGAACCTGTTGCGCGGCATAGCCGTTGGCACCCTGCGGCACGCCGGCGGCGTGGCCCTGCGGACCGGGACCCGACTGGTAGGAGTTCTGCGCCACCGGCTGCGCGCCGACCTGCGGGAGTCCCACGGTCTGCAAGACCCGGGTGATGACCTGGTCGGCGTCGATCTCGTCGGCCAGGGCGTCGTATGACAACACCAGACGGTGACGGAGGACGTCGGGCATGATCTCGACGATGTCCTGCGGGATGACGTAGTCGCGCCCGCGGACCAACGCGAGCGCGCGAGCGGCGGCGACGATACCCAGGGTCGCGCGGGGCGAGGCACCGTAGGACAGCCACGATGCGACGTCGCTGAGACCGAGCTCGGCCGGGCGGCGCGTCGCGTTGATGACGCGGACGACGTAGTCGACGAGCGCGTGGTGGACGAAGACGTTCGCGGCGGTCTTCTGCAGCCGCAGCATCGCGGCGGGGTCGAGGACCTGCGAGGCCGTCGGCGGGACATTGCCCATCCGGTAGACGATCTCGCGCTCCTCCTCCACCGACGGGTAGTCGACGAGCACCTTGAACAGGAAGCGGTCGCGCTGTGCCTCCGGCAGGGGGTAGACACCCTCGTTCTCGATGGGGTTCTGCGTCGCCATCACGAGGAACGGGTCGGGCATCGGATAGGTCTTGCCGCCGATCGACACGTGCCGTTCGGCCATGACCTCGAGCAGCGCGGACTGCACCTTGGCGGGCGCGCGGTTGATCTCGTCGGCGAGGAGGAAGTTCGCGACCACCGGACCGAGCTCGGTGTCGAACTCCTCGCGGCCCTGGCGGTAGATCCGCGTACCGATGAGGTCGGTCGGCACCAGGTCGGGGGTGAACTGCACCCGGGAGAAGGACCCGCCGACGACCTTGGCGAAGGTCTCGACCGCGAGCGTCTTGGCGACGCCGGGAACACCTTCGAGGAGGATGTGCCCGCGGGCGAGCAGACCCACGAGGATTCGCTCGACGAGCTGGTCCTGACCGACGATGACGCGCTTGACCTCGTAGATGGCCCGCTCGAGCAGGGCGACGTCGGCGTCGCTCAGCACCGACGAATCGGCGCCTGCCGCGGCCGGGTCCCCCGTGGCCGCCTTGTCGAGGGAGTGCGATTCGGTCAACCCGTGCTCCTGTTCATCTGAACTCTGCTGCTCGCTGGTGAGGACACGCCGGGACCGAAGGCACCCCCGCGTGTTTGTGCCAGCCTAGCCGTGCGAACTGAAAAGCTGCCAAGAAGATCCACGGCTCGTCGGTCAGACGCATTCAGAGCAGGCGGACCACGTTCGGCATCGCACCGCTGGTGCGCAGTGGCGACACCTTCACCACATCACCGGACTGCGGGGCCTCGACCATCTTGTTGTCGCCCAGGTAGAGCGCGACGTGCTGACTCGCGTTGGGACCGTAGAAGATCATGTCGCCGCGACGCATCTGCGAGAGCGGGAAGTGCGGACCCGAGGTGTACTGGTAGCCCGTGTAGTGCGGCAGTTCGATGCCCACGCCGCCGAAGGCGTACATCATCAGGCCCGAGCAGTCGAAACCGACCTTGCGGTAGTCGCCGTAGCTGTCGGCGACACCGCCGTCGCGGATGCCCTGCGTCGGACCGTTGGCGTCGCCACCGCCCCAGGCGTAGGTGACACCCAGCTGCGACAGGGCACGGTTGACGACGATCTCCACCGCCTGCGGGCCGCGCAGGCCCGGGCGCACCATGCCGCCCGATCCGCCGCCGCCACCGGAACCGCCGAACAGGGAGCCCAGGCTGCCCGAACCCAGCCGTGAGCTCAGGCTGTCGTTGCCGCTGCTGCCGGTGAGGTCCACGCCACCGAGGCCGAGCTCGTTGAGGAGTTCGGACTGCGGGAGCCGCTGCTCCCCGATGATGCCCGAGAGCATCTGCGAACCCATGTCGAGGCCGACGCCGAGAGCCGCCGATCCCACCTCCACCGCGATCTTCGCGGCGGCACGCGCGGCGATCGCGAGCAGCTCGTTGTCGGAGACGTTGGTGGTCGGCAGATCCGGGAGGGCGGCCGGGGCCGACGGAAAGAGGTCGGACAGCAGTTCACGGGTGGACGGCCCGGCGGCGTTCTTCTTCGGGACGTAGCCGCGGATCGAGTCGATCTTCTTCTGCACGCGGTCCCGCTTGGCGACCAGGGTCGCCTTGCGCTGCTGCTGCTCGGTGACGGCGGTCCGGGCCTCGGCGACCGCGGCCAGCGCGTCGCGCTTGCGCTGTTCGGCGCTCTTGGCGGCGAACGACGCCTGCCGGCGGGTCGCCTCGACCGCGGCGAGGCGATTGGCCTTCTGGTTGCGGGCGACCTGCAGTCGACGGATGGTCTCCTGCTGCTTCTTGCCGACCTGGTCGAGCAGCTTCATCCGGTCCAGGACCGCCTGCGGGTCCGGAGAGGCCACGTAGTTGGACATCGAACCCTGCTCGGCGCCCTGCTGGTAGGCGAGGCGGACGAACCCGTCGAAGGCCTTCTGCGCCTCGACGACGGCCTGGCCGGCCCGGTCGAGTTCGGTGCGCGCACCGCGCGCGGCGACCGTGGCCAGTCGCCGCTGGGCGAGTGAGTTCTGGAAGTCGACGATCGCGCGGTTGACGTTCTCCTGCCGCATCGCCAGGGCCTGGTCGAGGTCGACGATGTCCTGGTTGACCGCCGCGATCTCGTTGATCAGCCCGGACACCGGCGACTCGGGCGCCTTCTTCGGGGTGGCGACCGCATGACCGGCGCCGACCGCACAGATGAGAACGGCAGCCATGGCCGCCGTGACGCGCGCCGGCCAGGACGCACCTGTTCTTCCTCGCCTCACCTGAACTCCTCGCGGTTCTTCCGGGGACGTGCCCGATCCCGGATGTTGATCGAACGGCCACTGTGCCCCGACCACACACTGCACATGGGTCGCAGATGCCCCTATAGGGAACACAGGTCACACATGCGACATCAGAACCGTACGTCACATCAACCACACGAGAAAACCTAACGAAATGAATTACAAAGACGTGATTACCTGGGAAAATGCTGTGAACTGCAGATAGTTCACCAGTGCGGCTCAGGTCTCGAATTCGCAACAAACCGGTGGACGAACCGATTCGGGGGCGAGCACGACGCCACCGGCGCCACCGGACCGCGACGAGCGGTCGTCAGTGACGCAGACGAAAGTGAAGACCGGGCGTCAGGAAGACGTCGAGGAGTCGGCAGTCGCCCCGTCGCGAGACGCGTCCGGGTCGTCGACCGACGACGTGTGCGCACCGGTCGGGTTCACCGGACCGAGGGGGCCGCCCGCCGCCGCTGCGCGGGCGCGTCGGGTACGAAATCGCGCGCCCACCGCACCGAGGACGACGACGAGGATGAGGACCAGGCCGACGAGGGTCCAGTCGACGTGCGGTTCCGTCATCGAGTCGATCATCTGCCGGGCTGCCCCGGGCGGGTCGGTGAGCGCCAGGTTCTGGGTCGCCTGTTCCTGGATCACCCGGCTGAAGTCCGGCGACGAGCTGCCGACGGAGTTGGGACCGAGCACGATGACGGTGCCACCGACCTGCTCCTGCAGCTGATTGGCGATGTCGCGGTACAGGGTGAACCGCGGCTGCGTCTGCTCGATGACCACGAAGCTGACGTCGTGCCCCTTGCTCTTGGCGTACTCGATGACCTCGCGCATCGCGGGCACCTGCTCGGGGGTGGCACCCGCGACGCCGTCGTCGGCGATGTCGCGCGAGAGCTCCGCCATGTCGACCCCGACCAGCCCGGTGAGTTCGCTGTTCTCCGCGGGAGCGGCCAGCATCAGCATCGTCGGCTCGGGACCCATACGGCCTCACCCCTGTCTGTCGGTAACCCCCGCGGCGAGCAAAGCGGACGCTCACCGGACTTCGCCCTGCACCGTACGACACAATGGAGTCGTCCGGGTATTCGCCTACGCGTGCGGCCTCGACGGCGTGTCGTCGCCACCCCGCTGGGACAGTACGCTCGTACTGTTAGGCTGGACGAAGTTGTCGCGGGTCGTCTCGCGGACACCCGATGGCACCGGTGCAGCCCGCCGGTTCAACAATTCATCGAGCATCGCCGACGCGGCCCGTCGGCACACGAGGAGAGTGGATTTAGAAGTGAGTATCAATTCCTTCGGCGCCCGCGGCACGCTGGACGTCGGCGACAACAGCTACGAGATCTACCGCCTGAATGCCGTCAAGGGCGCCGAGAAGCTCCCCTACGCCCTCAAAGTGCTGACCGAGAACCTCCTTCGTACCGAGGACGGCGCGAACATCACCGCCGAGCACATCGAGGCCCTGGCCAACTGGGATCCGAACGCCGAGCCCAGCGTCGAGATCCAGTTCACGCCGGCCCGCGTGATCATGCAGGACTTCACCGGCGTTCCCTGCATCGTCGACCTCACCACGATGCGCGACGCCGTCAAGGAACTCGGCGGCGACCCGAACAAGGTCAACCCGCTCGCGCCCGCCGAGATGGTCATCGACCACTCTGTGATCATCGAGGCCTTCGGCAACGCCCAGGCCTTCGAGCGCAACGTCGAGATCGAGTACCAGCGCAACGAAGAGCGATACAAGTTCCTCCGCTGGGGCCAGGGCGCCTTCGACGACTTCCGCGTCGTCCCGCCGGGCACCGGCATCGTCCACCAGGTCAACATCGAGCACCTCGCGCGCTCGGTCATGGTCCGTGACGGCGTCGCCTACCCCGACACCTGCATCGGCACCGACTCGCACACCACGATGGAGAACGGCCTCGGCGTCCTGGGCTGGGGCGTCGGCGGCATCGAGGCAGAGGCCGCGATGCTCGGCCAGCCGGTCTCGATGCTCATCCCGCGTGTCGTCGGCTTCAAGCTGACCGGTGCCACCAAGCCCGGCGTGACCGCCACCGACGTGGTCCTCACCATCACCGAGATGCTGCGCAAGCACGGTGTGGTCGGCAAGTTCGTCGAGTTCTACGGCAACGGCGTCGCCGAGGTGCCGCTGGCCAACCGCGCCACCATCGGCAACATGAGCCCCGAATTCGGTTCGACCTGTGCGATGTTCCCCATCGACGAGGAGACCGTGAAGTACCTGCGCCTCACCGGCCGCAGCGAAGAGACGCTCGCCCTCGTCGAGGCCTACGCCAAGGAACAGGGCATGTGGCTCGAGAAGGACGCCGAGGAGGCCGTGTACTCGGAGTACCTCGAGCTCGATCTCGCCGACGTCGTCCCGTCGATCGCCGGCCCGAAGCGTCCGCAGGACCGCATCGAGCTGTGGGACGCCAAGAACGCCTTCCGCAAGGACATCCACAACTACGTCGAGAACGGCAACAGCCCGGCTCACACCAAGCTCGACGAGGCCGTCGAAGAGAGCTTCCCGGCCTCCGACCCGGCCACGCTGACCTTCGCCGACGATGACGCGGAACCGCTGCACTCGGCCGCCAACGGCGCCGAGGGCCGTCCGACGAAGCCGGTGCGCGTGGACTCCGAAGAGCGCGGCTCGATGATCCTCGACCACGGCATCGTGACCATCGCATCGATCACCAGCTGCACCAACACCTCCAACCCGTCGGTCATGCTCGGCGCGGCGCTGCTCGCCAAGAAGGCGGTCGAGAAGGGCCTGACCTCCAAGCCGTGGGTGAAGACCTCGATGGCTCCGGGCTCGCAGGTCGTCACCGGTTACTACGAGAAGGCCGGCCTGTGGCCCTACCTGGAGAAGCTGGGCTTCTACCTGGTCGGCTACGGCTGCACCACCTGCATCGGCAACTCGGGCCCGCTGCCCGAGGAGATCTCGAAGGCGATCAACGACAACGACCTGACCGCCACCGCGGTGCTCTCGGGCAACCGCAACTTCGAGGGTCGCATCAACCCCGACGTGAAGATGAACTACCTGGCCTCGCCGCCGCTGGTCATCGCCTACGCCCTGGCCGGCACCATGGACTTCGACTTCGAGTCCGACCCGCTGGGCAAGGACACCGACGGTAACGACGTCTTCCTCAAGGACATCTGGCCGACCAACGAGGAGATCGAGGCGACCATCGCGTCGTCGATCTCGCCGGAGCAGTACGCCGCCGACTACGCCGACGTCTTCAAGGGCGACGAGCGCTGGCAGAACCTGCCCACGCCGTCGGGCAAGACCTTCGAGTGGGACGAGAAGTCGACCTATGTGCGGAAGCCTCCGTACTTCGAGGGCATGCAGCTCGAGCCGGCACCCGTCTCCGACATCAAGGGCGCTCGCGTGCTCGCGAAGCTCGGCGACTCGGTGACCACCGACCACATCTCCCCCGCGTCGACGATCAAACCCGGCACCCCCGCCGCGCAGTACCTCGACGCCAACGGTGTGGCGCGCAAGGACTACAACTCGTTGGGCGCCCGTCGTGGCAACCACGAGGTGATGATCCGTTCGACCTTCGGCAACATCCGCCTGCAGAACCAGCTGCTCGACGGTGTGTCCGGTGGCTACACCCGCGACTTCACCCAGGAGGGTGCACCGCAGTCGTTCATCTACGACGCCGCGCAGAACTACGCCGAGCAGAACATCCCGCTCGTCGTGCTCGGCGGCAAGGAGTACGGCACCGGCTCGTCGCGCGACTGGGCGGCCAAGGGCACCAGCCTGCTGGGCGTCAAGGCGGTCATTACCGAGAGCTTCGAGCGCATCCACCGCTCGAACCTGATCGGTATGGGCGTCATCCCGCTGCAGTTCCCCGAGGGTGAGTCGCACAAGTCGCTGGGCCTCGACGGCACCGAGACCTTCGACATCACCGGTATCGAGGAGCTCAACGAGGGCAAGACCCCGAAGACCGTGCACGTCACCGCCACCAAGGAGGACGGCTCGAAGGTGGAGTTCGATGCCAAGGTGCGCATCGACACCCCCGGTGAAGCCGATTACTACCGCAACGGAGGCATCCTGCAGTACGTGCTGCGGAACATGATCAAGAGCTGACAGGAGCACGCGACGTGCCCAAGGTCAGTGATGACCGCCTTGCCGCGCGTCGTCGGGAGATTCTCGACGGCGCGCGGCATTGCTTCGCGGAGTACGGATACGACGGTGCGACGGTCAAGCGGATCGAGGAGTCCACGGGTCTGTCCCGCGGCGCGATCTTCCACCACTACCGGGACAAAGAGGCGCTGTTCCTCGCGCTCGCGCACGAGGACGCCGAACGCATGGCGGATGTCGCCGCCGAAGAGGGTCTCGTGCAGGTCATGCGTGACATGCTCACGCGGCCAGAGGATTTCGACTGGCTCGGGACCCGACTCGAGATCGCGCGAAAGCTGCGCACCGACAACAGTTTCCGGGCCGAGTGGATGGCACGGTCGGCCGAACTGGAACAGGCGACACTCTCCCGCCTAGAACGCGGACGTCAGGCCGGGCGTCTCCGCGACGATGTCCCCACCGACGTCCTGGTCAAGTATCTGGATCTCGTTCTCGACGGACTGATCACCCGACTGGCGTCGGGTCAGCCCACCGACGATCTGCACGCGGTCCTCGATCTCGTCGAGGAATCAGTGCGGGCCAAGGACTGATCACCGCGCGTTGAGGATCTGCATGACCTCGGCGATCGTGCGCCCCGCCGCAATCCGGTACGCGTGGACCGCCTCGACACCGGTGAGCTGGACGGTGGGGTGCCCCCTCGTCGACCAGCGAGGTTCCCGGAACACACCCAGGGACATCGGGTACAGATCCGGGTGCGACAACAGTCGGTCCGGGGCCGGTGACAGGCCCCGGACCTGGCGCATCCGTTCCCCTACGGCCGCCACCAGCCAGACCTCGGCCACAGCCACCGGCCGGATGGACGACAAGAATCTGTTCTCCCCGCGGGCGGTGACTGTCATCGTGTCCATACGCCGCACCCGCCACAACGACCCGAACACATCGAACCGCGCCATCCGATCGTTGTGTAGGTCGAACTCCACGCCGAGGCCGCGCAGCGCCGCGGAACATTCGACGCCCAGGAGCCGCCCCGAGAGTTCCCGCTCTCGGCGCCGCTCCTCCTCCTCACGGAGCCGGTCGCCGATCGGCTGGTATTCACGTTCCAGCACATATCGATTCGCTTCTGCGCCGTCGACGAGCCGCCGGTACAGCCACTCGGGATCGATCTGCAGGAAATAGCGGAAGAAGATCCGACGCGGCGCATTGTCCGCGATCACCACATTGTCTTCGACGAGCATCTCGACGCCGCGATCGATCGACCAGACCGCGGCCGTCCGTCCGTCGACCTCGGCCACCCAGCTCCAGCCGCGCGAACGGATCTCGGGTGCAGCCTCGGCGAGCACAGAACTCAGCGTGGTTCCGGACATCACCGAGATCCGGCGGGTATGGGAGTGCACGTCGTCGCCCATGGCGACGCTGTCGCGGTCCACCTCGATCGACAGCGGAGTCGTCACAAGCGGGAGTGTATTCGAGCGCGGGCGACGAGGCATCGCGTGGTGTATCCCACTCATCGGCACCGGTTTCGGCGGCTCGGTCGCCGCCTGCGACTCGGTGATCCGGTTTCGCCACAACGGTGTTCGAGTGTGGCCAACGCTGGCCGATCCGACCCGACGGCAGCACCTTCGCCACCTTCTCCAGCCCCGACAAGCGCGCCGCCTGGTTCGGCAACAAGTCCGGACGCCAACAGCGCGACCGCCATCCCCGTCGATCCGCATGCGGGCGTGCTCGACCAGATGGTCGGCAACGGCATCGAAGCCGTCTACGGCGGCGGTTCGCCGGTGTTCGGATCGTTCACCCCGGTCCCCCGGCGTCAGGACTTCGAGCACATCTTCCCCGCCGCGGCGAACTACTCCGAACTCCTATCCACGTACTACCCGCGCGCGAAGCGCACCCTCGGCGTCTCGCCACTGCCCGCCGACATCCTCGACCACCCGAACTATCTTCGACTTCGCGATCGACTGGGACATCGTCCGCCGCACGATCCGGACGGTGACCGCCGAGGCCGATCATCTCTTCATGGCGGTCGGCTCGTTCCACACCACCCGCATGCTCGTCGAGGCGAGCGAAAGGCACTCCGCCCCAGCCGGCGCGCGAACGGCGTCCCGAACCACTCCCGCGCCGTCGGATTCGGTTCGGCGGGTAGATATCACGGACTCGGCGGGGTCGTCATGGGCGAGGCGGCGTCGATGGCCGGTGCGGTCCGCGGCTACGACAACCTCTACGTCGTCGACGGCTCGTTCGTGCCGGGTGCCGTCGGACTGGTGAATCCCGCCCTGACGATCGCCGCGCTCGCCGAACGGAGGATGGACCGGTTCCTCGCCGAGCACTGACCGCGGATTCGGGTCTTCTCCCGACAGAGATGAGGTCCGTCGCGGGACCTGGGGTACTGTGACTCACGACACTCCGAACGATCGTTAGATAACGGACGTTCGGGGTCAATGTCCCCTTCGTCAGAGGAGTGCACCCTTGTTCCCTGGAGTCTTCGCCAAGTCCACTCCGGACAAGCCCGCCGTCATCCGCGCCGCGACCGGCGAACAGTTGACCTACCGTCAGCTCGACGAGAACTCGACGCGGCTCGCCAACTACCTGGAGTCGCTGGGCCTCAAGCGCGGCGACAACATCGCGGTGGTGTCCGCCAACGATCTCCGTGTCTTCGAGGTGTACTGGGCGGCCCTGCGCAGCGGCCTGTACGTGACGGCGATCAACCACCACCTGACAGCAGCCGAGACCAACTACATCCTGAACGACTGCAACGCCCAGGTCCTGTTCGCCGGCGCCTCGGTCGCCGACGCCGTCTCGCGTTCCGGCGAGATCGAGGCACTGACGGGCACCGGTCGCCGGGTCGTGTGGGGCGGCGATCTCGAGGGCTTCGACAGCTACGACAAGGTTCTCGCCAACGCTTCCGCCGAACCGCGCACCGATCAGCCGCGCGGCACCGACATGCTCTACTCGTCGGGCACCACCGGCCGCCCCAAGGGCATCAAGACCCCGATGCCCGACGGCCAGGTCGATCAGGTCCCCGACACCTACACGGCGATTTTCGCGCCGATGTACGGCTTCGACGAGAACGCCGTCTACCTGTCCCCCGCACCGCTGTATCATGCTGCGCCGCTGCGCTATTGCGGCGTGACCAACTCGGTCGGCGGCACCGTGATCATGCTCGACCGCTTCGAGCCCGAGGCCGCACTGGCCGCCATCCAGAATTACAAGGTGACACACAGCCAGTGGGTGCCCACGATGTTCATCCGCATGCTGAAGCTGCCCGAGGAGGTCCGCAACTCCTACGACGTCAGCAGCCTCAAGATCGCGGTCCACGCCGCGGCACCCTGCCCGGTCGAGGTCAAGAAGGCGATGATCGACTGGTGGGGCCCGGTCATCCATGAGTATTACGCCTCCACCGAGGCCGCCGGCGCGACGTTCATCGGCCCGCAGGAAGCACTCGATCACCCCGGCTCGGTGGGCAAGCCGCTGCTGGGCGTCATCCACATCTGCGACGAGGACGGCAAGGAGCTCCCGGTCGGCGAGGTCGGACAGGTCTTCTTCGAACGCGAGGATGTGACCTTCCAGTACCACAACGATCCGGAGAAGACCCGCAAGGCCCAGCACCCGGAACACGAGAACTGGTCCACGACAGGCGATGTCGGGTATGTCGACGCCGACGGTTACCTGTACCTGACCGACCGCAAGGCGTTCATGATCATCTCCGGCGGGGTGAACATCTACCCGCAGGAGGCCGAGAACGTCCTCATCAACCATCCCGCCGTCTTCGACGTCGCGGTGATCGGTGTCCCCGATCCCGACCTCGGCGAGGTGGCCAAAGCGTGTGTGCAGCTCGCCGAGGGACACGAGCCCTCCGACGAACTCGCGGACGAGCTCATCACGTTCACCAAGGACAGCATCGCCGCGTACAAGGCGCCGCGGTCGGTGGACTTCGTCGACGAACTGCCGCGCACGCCCACCGGCAAGCTGGTCAAGGGCGAACTGCGCAAGAAGTACTGGCCCGCAGGTTAGTTCACGATCCCTCAGGGAGCGGTCGCGCCACCGCTCCCTGAGGTGCGACCGAAGCGAGCCATCTCTCGCTCCCTGAGGTGCGACCGAAGCGAGCCATCTCTCGCTCCCTGAGGTGCGACCGAAGCGAGCCATCTCTCGCTCCCTGAGGTGCGAGCGAAGCGAGCCATCTCTCGCTCCCTGAGGTGCGAGCGAAGCGAGCCTCGAAGGGTCAGGCGAGCTCGATGATCTCCTGATACTCGTCGCTCCAGTGGTCCTCGGTGCCGTCGGGCAGGAGGATCACGCGTTGCGGATCGAGTGCGGCGGCTGCGCCGGGGTCGTGGGTCACGAGGACGACGGCCCCGGTGTAGCTGCGCAGGGCGTCGAGCACCTGTTCGCGTGACACCGGGTCGAGGTTGTTGGTCGGCTCGTCGAGGAGCAGGACGTTGGCGGCCGACGACACCAGACCGGCCAGCGTCAGGCGGGTCTTCTCACCACCGGACAGGGTGCCGGCGGGCTGGTCGAGCTGGGCGCCGCTGAACATGAACGCGCCCAACAGGCCTCGCAGTTCCTGTTCACCCGCGTCCGGTGCGGCGTGGCGGATGTTCTCCCACACCGATGCCTGGTCGTCGAGGGTGTCGTGCTCCTGTGCGAAATAGCCGATCTTCAGGCCGTACCCGGGTTCGAGCTGCCCGGTGTCCGGCTTCTCCACGCCGGCAAGCATTTTCAGGAGCGTCGTCTTACCGGCACCGTTGAGCCCGAGGACGACGACGCGACTGCCCCTGTCGATGGCGAGGTCGACACCGGTGAAGATCTCCAGTGAGCCATAGCTCTTCGACAGGCCCGAGGCCATCAGCGGCGTCTTGCCGCAGGTCGCCGGCTCCGGGAAGCGGATCCGTGCGGTGCGGTCGGCCACCCGCTCCTCGTCGAGCGAGTCGATCATGCGCTCGGCGCGCTTGAGCATGTTCTGCGCGGCGGTGGCCTTGGTGGCCTTGGCACCGAGCTTCGCGGCCTGCGCACGCAGTGCGGAGGCCTTCTTCTCGGCGTTGGCGCGTTCGCGGCGACGCCGTTGTTCGTCGGTGGCGCGCGCGTCGAGGTAGCGCTTCCAGCTCATGTTGTAGATGTCGGCCTCGCCGCGGACGGCGTCGAGGAACCACACCCGGTTCACGACGTCGGCGAGCAGGTCGACGTCGTGGCTGATCACGACCAGCCCACCCTCGTGGTTCATCAGGAAGCTGCGCAGCCAGGCGATCGAGTCGGCGTCGAGGTGGTTGGTCGGCTCGTCGAGCAGCAGCGTGGTGTCGGACTTTCCGGAGCCGTCGGAGGCGGCGAACAGGATGCGTGCGAGCTCGATGCGGCGACGCTGACCACCCGAGAGGGTGCGCAGCGGCTGGTTCAGGACGCGGTCCGGCAGGCCCAGGCTGTTGCAGATGCGCGCGGCCTCGGATTCGGCGACGTAGCCACCCAGGGCGGCGAAACGCTCTTCCAGACGTCCGTATCGGGCGACGGCCTTGTCGCGCAGCTTGTCGTCGGCGGCCTCGGCCATGCGCGCCTGCTGCTTCTCCATGTCGCGCAGGATCTCGTCGAGTCCGCGTGCGGACAGCACCCGGTCTTTGGCGAGGACCTCCAGGTCGCCCTCTTTGGGGTCCTGGGGCAGGTAGCCGAGTTCACCCGAGCGCCGGACGGTGCCGGCGTAGGGTTCGGTCTCCCCCGCCAGGATGCGCAGGGTGGTGGTCTTGCCGGCGCCGTTGCGGCCCACGAGGCCGATCCGGTCGCCGGGCTGGATACGGAGGGCGTCGCCGGGCGCCGACAACAGGGTCCGAGCGCCCGCTCGTACCTCCAGGTCGGTCGCGGTGATCACGACGGACCAGTCTACCGGGGCGAATCCAGTGGTTTTGCCACGACAAGGCCCCAGACCGCGCTGCGGAGTCGCCCCACGGCGACACGGTGGACCGATACGGTGGCAGACGTGACGCAATCCACAACGATTCCCCAGTCCTCGTTTCCCCAGACCTCCGACCTCACCGGCCGCTCTGCTCTGGTCACCGGCGCCAGCCGGGGCATCGGCGAGGCCATCGCCACCGAGCTCGCCCGGCGCGGTGCCTCGGTGGTCATCACGAGTCGCAAGCCGGAGCCCCTTGCCGAGGCCGCGGAGCGCATCCGCCAGGCCGTGCCGTCGGCGACGGTGACCGCGTTCGCGGCCAACACCGGTGACGCCGACGACCGGGCGGGTGCGGTCGCGGCGGCTGTGGAGCAGGGTGGCGGAATCCACATCCTGGTCAACAACACCGGCATCGCCCCCCTCGCCGGACCGCTGATGGACGCCGATCTGGGCGCCTACCGTAAGACCTTCGACACCAATGTCGTCGCCGCCCTCGGCTTCGTGCAGGAGGCGTACCGGGCGGGAATGAAGGACACCGGTGGTTCGGTGATCAACATCTCCTCGGTCGCCGGCCTGCGGTCGACGGGGGTGATCGCGGCCTACGGCACGTCGAAAGCGGCGCTGATCCGCCTCACCGCGGAATTGGCGTGGGAACTGGGGCCGAACATCCGGGTGAACGCAATCGCGCCCGCGATCGTGCGCACCAAGTTCGCCTCCGGACTGATCGCGGGCGAGAACGAGGCCCGGGCCGCCGCGGCGTATCCGATGAAGCGCATCGGCGAACCCGAGGACGTCGCCCGCGCGGTCGCGTTCCTCGCCAGTGATGAATCGGCCTGGATCACGGGCGAGACCCTCGCCGTCGACGGGGGCATGCTGGCGACCGGCGGCTCGTGACGACGCCCGGCGGCCCGGAGTTCCCGTCCGGATCACCGGCTGCGACGAAGGAAGACGTGTGAGCGCTGGAGTGATCGTTGTGGGCGCGGGACCGGCAGGGCGCGCACTCGCGCACCGGCTGCTGGCCGCCGCGATACCGGTGACCGTGGTCGACCCTCGTCCCGAACGGGTCTGGCAGTCCACCTTCGCCTGCTGGTCCGACGAGTTGCCCGGCTGGCTCGATCCGACGGCCTTCGCCGCCCGCCTCGAACGCATCGGCGTCGCCGGCACCGCCCTCGAAGAGGTCGACCGCGGTTACACGGTGTTCGACACCCCGGGACTGCAACGTTCGCTGACTCTCGACGGCGCCGAGATCGTGACCGACCGCGTCATCGGGATCGACGGTGCGCGAGTGCAACTCGACACCGGTCGGGCACTGACCGGGGACGTGGTGGTCGACTGCCGTGGCGCACTCCCCCACGAGGCGCCACGACAGACCGCCTACGGCATCGTCGTCGACAAGGCCACCGCCGCACCGGTTCTGGAGGGCCACGGGGCGTTGCTGATGGACTGGCGAGGCGGGATCGTCGACCGCCGCTCGTTGCCGTCGTTCCTGTACGTCGTGCCGCTCGGCGGGGACGAGTATCTCCTGGAGGAGACGTGCCTGGCCGGGTTGCCCGCCCTGGATCTCGACGAGCTGAAGCGGCGGCTCGAGGTCCGGCTCGGCGGGTTGCCGTCGGGTATCCGTCGCGTCGAACACGTGGCGTTCCCGCTGACCGGGTCCTCGCCTCAGCCGTGGCGGGACCCGACGTTCTGCTTCGGCGCCGCAGGCGGATTCAAGAATCCGACGACCGGCTACAGCGTCGCCACGTCACTGATGTGCGTCGATGCGGTGGTGGGCGCGCTGGCCGCGGGGCGCGATCCGGTCCCCGACCTGTGGCCCGCCTCGGCGCGTGCCGTCCACAACCTTCGACTGCGCGGGCTCAGCGCGCTGCTGCGGCTCAGCCCCACCCAGACGATCGCGTTCTTCGAGGCGTTCTTCGCCATGCCGATCGAGTCGCAGCGCAGCTACCTCAGCCGTCGCAACGACCTGACCGGCACCATGGGCGCGATGACCCGGGTCATTCGGGCGGTCGACATGCGCACCCGCAGCGTCGTGGCCCGCGGTGCGATGTCCACGCCGGAATGGGCCGGGGACCTCGGCTCGACCCCGCGCTTCCAGCGCCGGTGACCGCACTTCTCGCTGTCCCAGCCGTCGAACCGGAACACCGCCAGTCGTCCTGCGAGTGCCTCGAACTCGTCCGGCGTGCCGTCGACCACGAGGCCGCTGCGCTTGGCGAAACCGACACCGACCGGAACCTTGATCGCGAAGGCGCGCAGCACCGGTCGCGACTCCTCGGGCGTGAGTTCAACGATCCTGACCGGACGGGACCGCCGGCCCCGGCTCAACGTCCCGGCGCCGGCGGCCCGGGCATTGGCCGCCCAGTCCGAGCCCGGATAACCCGCGACCGTGTAGAGGCCGCCGTCATGCCCGAACGGTGTCATCGGCGTGCTGCGGGGCACCCCGGATCTCCGACCGGGCACCGTCAGCACCATCGCGGGACCGGTGCGAATGCCCACCCGTTGCGCCGCCGTCACCAGCTTGTTCATCGGTGTGAGCCAGCGGGGTGGCCGGGGATCGAGACCGGCGATGTCGTCGTCGGCCGTGTCATCGTTGGTCCTGTCGTCGTTGGTCATGTCATCGTTGGTCATGTCATCTAGGACGGGGCGCAGGCCGGGGAAGTTACCTCTGCGCGCGGTAACTTTCCGGGCCGCTTGTTCGTCGTGAAGACATGACCGATCCGGCGGCCCTCGAACAGGCCTGGCGTGAGCACCACCCGTACACGGTGAATCTCGCCTACCAGATGCTGGGTGACATCGGGGCTGCCGAGGACACCGCACAGGAGGCTTTCCTGCGGCTGGCCCGCGTCGAGATCGAACGCCTGCAGGACATCCGAGCGTGGCTGACCGTGGTGACTGGGCGGTTGTGTCTGGACCACGTCCGATCCGCCCGAGCGCGCCTGGAACGTGTGGACACCGACGACGTCATCGAGACCGCCGCCCCGGGTGCAGATCCTGCCGACCGGATCACACTCGACGACGAGGTGCGGGCCGCACTGTTCGAGGTGCTCAACCGGTTGTCCCCGGGAGAGCGGGTCGCATTCGTGCTGCACGATGTGTTCGCCGTGCCGTTCGATCAGATCGCCGAGACGGTCGGCAGACCGGCGGGCACCTGTCGGCAGTTGGCCCGCCGCGCCAGGGCGAAGTTCACCGCCGCAGTCCGCCGCCCCGTCGATGTCCCCGAAATCCAGCACCGGCAGGTCATGGACACATTCATCGCGGCGTGTGCCACCGGCGATCTGCAGGCGTTGACCGCCGTGCTCGACCCGACCGTCTGGGGTGTGGGCACGGTGCTGGCCGACCCGGCCCCGACGAAACAGGTCAACCACGGTCCCGATTCCGTGGCCACGAACCTGCTGCGTCATCTCGGGCCCGGCGCGACGTTGGTGTGTGGGCCGGCCGGGGATCCGGTCCTGCTGGCGTACGACCGCCGCCGGTTGTTCGCCGTCGTCGTGCTGAGCATCCGGGACGGCCGGGTGGTCAGGATCGAGGCCACCGCGGACCCGTCGGCCCGGAATCGGTGACTGCCGGTCGGCGTCTCGGCTCGTGGCGGTCAGCGCAGGTGACATGACCTCTTGGATCGCGAGCAGGATTCATCCGCGTCGGCGAAGTTCACGCCATTGCCGGATCATGTCGTCGACGTCGATGGTGTGGGCGACGACGCTGTGGGGCATCGCGATCTGACGCGCGGCGAGATGAGCTTCGCGCACGCGGCGGTTGAAGTCGTCGAGGATCTCACGCACGGCGTCCTCGTCGGCGATGTCGCGCAACGACTCCGGGAAATCCTGCGCCTCCCGGCGTAATTGGAGAGGCGCGGGAAGGAGAGCCGACGAGTCCAGGTTCTCGTCGCGGATCTTGCGTTTGACCCACCAGTCGGGATCGTCGCTGTCGGAGAGGTCCAACGGCTTGCCCGCCCCGGGCAGGTTGTCGAACTCCCCGCGCTCGGTCGCCTCGCGGATCATCCGCTCGACTCGACTCTCGAACCGATTCACACCAACGGTTCTACTCGCCTTCGACCGCGTCGGTCATCCCGCGACCCGCGCCAGCAGAATGGTGCGATTGCCGCATCCCGACTTGGCCAGGACCGACTTCACATGGTCGTGCACGGTGTGTTCGGACACCGACACCGCAGCGGCGATCGACCGGTTGTCCATACCGGCACAGAGGTGGCCGAGCACCTCCCGCTCACGACCGGACAGGCCGTTCACCCGGGCGAAGAGGTCGAGACGGTCGGTGAAACCACTGGGTTCGATCGTGACGGCGATCTCGCGGCCGGCCGGCGGTCCGGCCCCGCTGATCCGGTCGGCCTCCAGGGTCAGCCATCCGTACTGCTCGAGAAACACTCTCGCGCGCGGCGGCGCGGCGGCAACGTCCTGCTCGCGGGCGATGAGCTGTGCCGCCACGTTGTAGGCCGCCGCCGGGATCGCCGGTACGTCCGGGATGCGCCCGTCCGGCCCGGCATCGGGTGGATTGAGTTGATAGAGCCGCGATCCCGCCCCCGCTGTCTGTCCGCGAAGTCGCAGACCCTGATCGAGCACCACGACGGCGGGTCCGGTGGAGGCCGCGGTGCGGACGGGGTCGGTGAAGTATCCGGCCTGCCGAGATCGCAACGCGGCCGTGACAAGCGGAGTGATCTGCGACATCCGGTCGATGTCCTCGGCGGAGAACTGCGGACGGGGCTCGAAGCGCCAGAGATCCAGCCAGCCCCAACACCCGAACCGGTCGGCGAAGGCGAGCGTCGCCACGTCGCAGACGCCGAACTCCGCCAGGATCTCGCGCCACGGGGATGACGATGCAGCTTCGCGATCCCTGGCTCGACACCACGACGTGGCCGGCACCCGCGATCCGGTGAGGCAGGTCCAGCGAGTGCTCGTCGTCAGATATCGGGCACGGATCAGATCCGGCAGACGGGTCATCGGGAAGCCTGGCAGCGTCGCCAGCGGAGAGGTGCCGACCGAGGTCGCGGGGTCGGTCAGAAGCCACACGTGGCCGTCGAACGCCACTGCCGCTCCGAGGTCAGCGAGCACCGCCAGCCGAAGACTCTTCACACCGGCGTTTCGTGCGCAGGAGCGCTCGACCCGACTCAGGAGATCGACGCCCATCGGTCAAGGCTAGTGGCTCGTGTCGTTAATTCCTAAATGGTTATTGTCTTGGGATAATGAGGTGTGGCGAATTCTGCGGCTCCGGCGTTGGTCTTGCGTGAGGGTGATCGGGAGAGGTTGATCTCGTGGACGCGGTCGACGACGATTCGTGCGGGGCTGGCGCAGCGAGCTCGGATCGTACTGCTGGCCGCAGAGGGGGTATCGAATGCGCAGATCGCGGTCGAGGTAGCCACTACGACGACCTCGGTGTGGAAGTGGCGCAAGCGATATGCCGAGGACGGTCTGCCCGGTCTCGAGGATGCACCACGGTCGGGTCGGCCACGTCATATCGATGCCGAGCAGATCATCGCCACGACGCTGCGGCCTCCGCCGAAGAAGTTCGGAGTCACCCATTGGTCCTCGCGTTTGCTGGCACGCCACCTCAAGATCGGCAACGCCACGGTGGCCCGGGCATGGCGCGAATATGGTGTACAGCCCTGGCGGGCTGAGACATTCAAGTTCTCCACCGATCCGGAACTGGTCGCCAAGGTGACCGATGTGGTGGGCTTGTATCTCGCGCCGCCGGACAACGCGATCGTGTTGTGCGTGGACGAGAAGAGTCAGATCCAGGCGTTGGACCGGACCGCGCCGATGCTGCCAATGCGGCCTGGTGACGTCGAAAGACGCACTCATGATTACAAGCGACACGGCACGACGACGTTGTTCGCCGCATTGGAGATCGCGACCGGCCACGTCACCGCAGCGGTCAAGCCCAAACATCGCCGCCAGGAGTTTCTGGCGTTCCTGCGCCAACTCGCTCGTGCCTACCCCACACAGGATCTCCATCTGGTGATGGACAACTACGCCACCCACAAGACCGCTGAGGTCCGTCAATGGCTTGATGACCATCCCCGCTTTCACGTGCACTTCACTCCGACCTCGGGGTCATGGCTCAACCTCGTCGAGGTGTGGTTTGCACTCATCGATCGCCAAGCGATCCGACGCGGGGTGTTCACCAGCGTCGCCGACCTCAACTCAAAGATCCGGCAATTCATCAACGGCTGGAACGACCGCAAACACCCATTCGTCTGGACCAAAACCACAGAAGAGATCCTGCAGAAGGCCAACCGTCAAACAACTTCAGAAACGAACCACTAGGCCGGAAATCCCCCGTGGTGGGGATGTTCGGACGGGGCTCCCGCTCATACGGTCGGAGAATCCACCCATCGAGAAGGGCGACCGCCATGTATCAGCTCCGGATCACCGACACCATCCCCGACTTCGACGCCTGGCGCCGCGCGTTCGACGGCTACGAACGTGTGCGCGCCGACAACGGGGTCCTCGCCTACCGGGTGATGCGCAGCGTCACCGACCCGACCGAGGTCACGATCGAACTCGATTTCGCCGACGTCGCCCGCACCCGGGCCTACGTCGGGGTTCTCGAGAAGATCTGGTCCACGGCCGGCTCCCGGGGCGTCAGTGTCGCCCATGGCACGCCAACCGTTCACGAGGTGGTCGTCGCGAAAGCGATCGATCCGGCCGCCTCAGAGGCGGCCGGATCGCATGTCGCATAGTCGATCTAGACGGTGAAGCCGAGGGCCCGCAGCTGTTCCCGGCCGTCATCGGTGATCTTGTCCGGGCCCCACGGCGGCAGCCAGACCCAGTTGATCTCCAGATCGGTGCAGAGACCACTGTTGACCAGCGCGCCGCGAGACTGGTCCTCGATGACGTCGGTCAGCGGGCACGCGGCGGAGGTGAGGGTCATGTCGATCTTCGCGACGGCGTCGTCGGTCACCTCGATGCCGTAGACGAGTCCGAGGTCGACGACGTTGATACCCAGTTCGGGGTCGACGACGTCGCGCATCGCCTCCTCGACGTCCTCGACGGCCGGCAGCGAGGTGGACGGGGCGGCGGGTGTGCCGGCAGCCGTGGTGTCGGTTGCCGGTGTGTCTGTCGCGGTGGTGGTCTCGTCACTCATGCTGACTCCACTTCTGTTTTCTGACTGTCGATGTAGGCGTTCTCCGTCTGGGAAAGTGCGTCCTTGAACGCCATCCAGCCGAGGAGTGCGCATTTCACGCGCGCCGGGTACTTGCTGACCCCGGTGAAGGCGATGCCGTCACCGATGATGTCCTCGTCGCCCGGGTCCTTGCCACGGGAGGTCATCATCGCGGTGAACGACTCGACGGTGGCCAGCGCCTCGCCGATCGGCTTGCCGACGATCAGGTCGTGGAGAACCGACGTCGAGGCCTGGGAGATCGAGCAGCCCTGGCCATCGTAGGAGACGTCGTCGATGGTGGCGCCGTCTCCGGACACCGCGACGCGGAGGGTCACCTCGTCACCGCACGTCGGATTGACGTGGTGCACCTCTGCGCCGAACGGCTCACGCAGTCCCCTACCGTGCGGGTGCTTGTAGTGGTCCAGGATCACTTCCTGGTACATCTGCTCCATACGCATTGCTCAGTTCACCCCGAAGAACTTCTGCGCCTTGACGATCGCCGCGGCCAGCGCGTCGACCTCGGCGAATGTGTTGTAGGCGGCGAACGATGCACGTGCGGTCGCGGCCACACCGAACCGGCGGTGAAGCGGCCAGGCACAGTGGTGGCCGACACGGATCGCGACGCCCTCGTCGTCGAGGATCTGACCGAGGTCGTGCGCGTGGATGCCGTCGACGACGAACGCGACCGCTCCCCCACGGTTCTCGGTCGTGGTGGGTCCGACGATGCGCAGACCGTCAATCTCACCGAGCCGGGAGAGCGCATGTCCGACGAGCGCGTGCTCGTGTGCGGCAACGGCTTCCATGCCGATCGTCTGCAGGTAGCGCACCGCGGCGCCGAGACCCACGACCTGCGAGGTCATCGGAACGCCCGCCTCGAAACGCTGCGGCGGCGGCGCGTAGGTGGACACCTCCATCGTCACGGTCTCGATCATCGAGCCACCGGTGATGAAGGGCGGCAACGCATCCAGGAGTTCGGACTTGCCGTAGAGCGCGCCGACACCGCTCGGACCGAACATCTTGTGTCCGGAGAAGGCGGCGAAGTCGACGTCGAGCGCCGAGAAGTCGACCGGCATGTGCGGCACCGACTGGCAGGCGTCGAGCACGACCAGCGCACCGACTGCACGGGCACGCGAGACGAGTTCGGCGACGTCGGCGACGGCACCGGTGACATTCGACTGATGGGTGAACGCGATGACCTTCACCGACTCGTCGAGGGTCAGCGAATCCAGGTCGATACGACCGTCGTCGGTCACGCCGTACCAGCGCAGGGTCGCACCGGTCCGACGGCAGAGTTCCTGCCATGGAACCAGATTCGCGTGGTGTTCGAGTTCGGTGATCACCACGGTGTCGCCCGGACCCAGCGCCGATCCGCCGAGGATCGACGCCGAGCGCGGATCTCCGAGCGTGAAGGTCACCAGGTTGAGAGCCTCGGTGGCGTTCTTGGTGAACACCAACTGGTCCGACGACGCCCCGACGAACCCGGCGATGACCTCGCGCGCGTCCTCGTAGGCGTCGGTGGCCTCTTCGGCGAGCTGATGGGCTCCCCGATGCACCGCCGCATTGTGGTGCGTCAGGAAGTACCGCTCGGCGTCGAGCACCTGGACCGGACGCTGCGAGGTCGCCCCGGAATCGAGGTACACCAACGGTTTCTCGTCGCGAACGGTGCGCGACAGGATCGGGAAGTCCGCCCGCAGCGCCTCGACATCGAGAGCGGTTGCCGCGGTTGTCGTCTCAGGCGAGAGTGTCACGTACGTGCACCTCCTGGGGTGTTGGTTCAGCCGGCCTTGGCCGCCGAGGTGAAGCGCTCGTAGCCGTTCTCCTCGAGCTCGTCGGCCAGCTCCGGACCGGCGGATTCGACGACGCGGCCATTGACGAAGACGTGGACGTAGTCGGGCTTGATGTACCGAAGGATGCGCGTGTAGTGCGTGATCAGCAGGATGCCGCCGTTCTCCTGCTCCTTGTACCGGTTGACGCCCTCGCTCACGACGCGCAGCGCGTCGACGTCGAGACCCGAGTCGGTCTCGTCGAGGATGGCGATCTTCGGCTTGAGCAGGTCGAGCTGGAGGATCTCGTGACGCTTCTTCTCACCGCCGGAGAAGCCCTCGTTGACGCTGCGCTCGGAGAACGACGGATCGATGTCCAGCGCGGTCATCGCCTCCTTGGTCTCCTTGACCCAGTGGCGCAGCTTCGGGGCCTCGCCGCGGACCGCGGTGGCGGCGGTGCGCAGGAAGTTCGACATCGAGACGCCGGGCACCTCGACGGGGTACTGCATGGCCAGGAAAAGGCCGGCACGCGCACGCTCGTCGACGCTCATCTCCAGGACGTCTTCGCCGTCGAGGGTGATCGAACCCGAGGTCACCTGGTACTTGGGGTGGCCGGCGATCGCGTAGGACAGCGTCGACTTGCCCGAGCCGTTGGGGCCCATGATCGCGTGCGTCTCACCGGACTTCACGGTCAGGTTCACACCCTTGAGGATGTGGATGGGCTCGGCGTCGGCGTCGGTCTGGGCGACGTCGACGTGCAGGTCACGGATTTCCAGTGTGGTCATGTTCTGTGTTCTCTCTTACGGGCTGAGGAAGGTTCGGTCGGGCGCGGAAGCGGTTCAGGCGCCGGCGAGTTCGAGCTCGCGCTCGACGGCGGCGGACAGACGCTCGCGCAGCTCGGGAACGGCGATCTTGGCGATCACCTCGCCGAAGAATCCGCGGATGACCAGGCGGCGCGCCTGATCCTCGGGGATGCCGCGAGCCTGCAGGTAGAACAGCTGCTCGTCGTCGAAACGTCCGGTGGCACTGGCGTGGCCGGCACCGACGATCTCGCCCGTCTCGATCTCGAGGTTGGGCACCGAGTCGGCGCGGGCGTTGTCGGTGAGCACCAGGTTGCGGTTGAGCTCGAAGGTGTCGGTGCCCTCGGCCTCGGCGCGGATCAGCACATCGCCGATCCAGACGGTGTGGGCCTCGCGCGACCGGTCGCCGCTCGTGTCGCCCTGCAGCGCACCCTTGTACACCACGTTCGAGCGGCAGTTGGGCTGGCTGTGGTCGACGAGCAGGCGCTGCTCGAGATGCTGTCCGGCGTCGGCGAAGTACAGCCCCCACAGCTCGACGTCGCCACCCGGCGCGTCGTAGTGGACGATCGGCGACAGCCGGACGAGGTTGCCGCCGAAGCTGACCGCGAAGTGGCGGACCACGGCGTCGCGGCCGGTGCGCACGTGATGGGCGGCGACGTGCACGGCGTCGTCATCCCAGTCGTGCACGTTGACGACGGTGAGCGCGGCGCTGTCGCCGACGACGAATTCGACGTTCTCGGCAAAGGTCCCGCCGCCCTTCTGGTCCAGCACCACGACGGCGCGGGCAAAGGGTTCAAGCCGGACCTGGGTGTGCCCGAAGGCGGTCTCGCCCTCCCCGGGGCCGGTGACCGTGATGGTGACCGGTTCGGACAGCTCGACCTCGCGGCCCACGGTGACCACCGTGGCCTGGGTGAACGACGAGTACGCCTGTGCGGCAACCCGATCGAAGGGCACGCCGCCCTGGCCGAGACGCTCGTCATCGCGTCCGACGGTGTCCACGGTCACACCGTCTGCGATACCGGTGACCTCGACGGTCGCCTCACCCGTCCGCTGGGCGGAACCGTTGTGCAGACCGCGCAGGCGGCGGAACGGGGTGAAGCGCCAGGCCTCTTCGCGAGGGCTGGGCACCTCGAAGGCGTCGACGTCGAACGAGGTGAACAGTTCACCCTTGTTGACGACAGGCGAATGCGAGCCCGGTGTGGAGACCGGGAGTGTCGGATCGGCCATCAGCCGACGGCTCCTTCCATCTGAAGCTCGATCAGGCGGTTGAGCTCGAGCGCGTATTCCATCGGGAGTTCCTTGGCGATCGGCTCGACGAAGCCGCGGACCACCATGGCCATCGCCTCGTCCTCGGTCAGGCCGCGGCTCATCAGGTAGAAGAGCTGATCGTCACTGACCTTCGAGACGGTCGCCTCATGCCCCATCGTCACATCGTCCTCACGGATGTCGACGTAGGGGTAGGTGTCGCTGCGCGAGATCGTGTCGACCAGCAGCGCATCGCATTTGACCGTCGACCGGCTGCCGTGGGCGCCGTTGTTGATCTTGATCAGACCGCGGTAGGAGGCACGGCCACCGCCGCGGGCCACCGACTTCGAGACGATGTTGCTCGAGGTGTTCGGTGCCAGGTGGACCATCTTCGAACCGGTGTCCTGGTGCTGTCCCTCGCCGGCGAATGCGACCGAGAGGACCTCGCCCTTGGCGTGCTCACCGGTCAGCCACACGGCCGGGTACTTCATGGTGACCTTGGAACCGATGTTGCCGTCGATCCACTCCATGGTGGCGCCGGCCTCGGCCTTGGCACGCTTGGTGACCAGGTTGTAGACGTTGTTCGACCAGTTCTGGATGGTCGTGTAGCGGCAGCGGCCGCCCTTCTTGACGATGATCTCGACGACCGCGGAGTGCAGCGAGTCGGTCTTGTAGATCGGCGCGGTACAACCCTCGACGTAGTGCACGTAGGCACCCTCGTCGACGATGATCAGCGTGCGTTCGAACTGGCCCATGTTCTCGGTGTTGATCCGGAAGTAGGCCTGCAGCGGGATGTCGACGTGGACACCCGGCGGGACGTAGATGAACGATCCACCCGACCACACGGCGGTGTTCAACGCGGAGAACTTGTTGTCGCCGGCCGGGATGACCGAACCGAAGTACTCCTGGAACAGCTCCGGGTGCTCCTTGAGGCCGGTGTCGGTGTCGAGGAAGATCACGCCCTGCTTCTCGAGATCCTCGCGGATCGAGTGGTAGACGACCTCGGACTCGTACTGCGCGGCGACACCGGCGACCAGCCGCTGCTTCTCCGCTTCCGGGATGCCGAGCTTGTCGTAGGTGTTCTTGATGTCCTCGGGCAGGTCCTCCCACGAGGCGGCCTGCTTCTCGCTCGAGCGCACGAAGTACTTGATGTTGTCGAAGTCGATGCCCTCGAGTCCGGCACCCCAGTGCGGCATCGGCTTCTTGTCGAAGATCTTCAGAGCCTTGAGTCGCTGCTCGAGCATCCACTCGGGCTCGCTCTTCTTCGATGAGATGTCGGCGACGACGGCCGGGGACAGGCCGCGCTTGGCGCTGGCGCCGGCGACGTCGGAGTCGGCCCAGCCGTAGCCGTACGTCCCGAGGGACGCAATCGTCTCCTCCTGTGTGAGGGGAGCCGCGGCGGACGGCGTGGTGGCGGCCGGATCGGTGACGGTCATCGCGTGGCCTTTCGGGTTGTCGTGGGCTGGGCGGGTGCGGTCGTGGAGAGTGGGGTCTCGCGCGAGGGCGATTCCGGAGGTGGATGCATCGGCACGTGGGTCGTGCAGGCGCAGTCACCGTTGGCGATGGTCGCCAGGCGCTGCACATGCGTGCCGAGCAGTTCGGTGAAGACCGCGGTCTCGGCCTCGCACAGTTCGGGGAACTCGGTGGCGACGTGCGCCACCGGGCAGTGGTGCTGGCAGATCTGGATGCCGTTGCCAACCTGGCGGGTGTTGGCGGCGTAGCCCGCACCCGTCAACGCATCGGCGATCTCGTCGACGGTGTCTGCGACATTCAGCGGATCGGTGCTCGGCTCGACGTCGGCGACGATCCGCTCGACGCGTTCACGGGCGAACTCGGCGACCGCGTCGTGACCACCGAGGTCACGGAGCTTGCGCATCGCCGCCCCGGCCAGGTCGTCGTAGGCGTGGCGCATCTTGCCGCGTCCGGATGCGGTGAGCTGGAACCATTTGGCCGGACGTCCGCGGCCCCGCTGACCGAAACCGGTCGATGCGACCTCGATGTCCCCGGCCGCGGTGAGCGCGTCGAGGTGGCGGCGCACGCCGGCCGCGGAGATACCGAGACGCTCGCCGATCTCGCCCGCGGTCAGCGGGCCGTCTTCGACGAGCAGGTTCAGGACCGCATCACGGGTCTGACCGTCGTGGTGCGCATCGGCACCGGCGGTCGTGTGAGGGGTTGCCGTACCAGCGGAGGGCACGGCATTGCGGCCGCCCGAGGGCAGCACAACATCGTTCCGCATGGTTTTCACAACACGAGTGTGACGTAATTGATTCCTCGCTGCCAGCAAGGGTGCCCTTAGCGATGCGTCCGATTCCCTCCTCCCGTCCCGCGCGTCGCCGATAAAGGGTGGTGGCGAGGGATCCGTCCCCGCCGTTTAGAGTCGTCGTGTGCCCGAAACCACAGCTGGCCGCCGCGTGCCGGACTTCTTCGGACTCGTGTGGAATCACCTGCTCACCGTGCTGAACTACCTCGGTCTGCGCAAACAGCGCCCCGTCGGCCCCGACACCGACACCACCGAGCAGCGCGGCGACTACGGAAAGACCGTCGCCCGCCTACACGACGACGAACGCGAGGTCGGACCCCTCAACGCCGCGGAGACCCGTCGTCTCCGCCGCATCAAGCTCTTCGGCGCCACCGGTTCGGTCCTGATCCTGATCGGCGCCCTCGGCACCGGTGCGGTGCCCGTGCTGCAGAACCCCGTCGCCGGCATGCGCGTGCTGTCACTGCCGTCCCGGATGTTCGGCACCGCCCTCGCGCTGTCGATCGGCGGCACGATCACCCTGGTGGTCGCATGGCTGCTGATCGGCCGCTTCGCCGTCGGCCGCCTCAGCGTCGAGGTCCGGCACGGACGGAGTCCGGAACGACGGATGAGCCGCCGCCAGGCCGACCGGACCCTCATGCTGTGGATCACACCGATCGTGCTGGCTCCCCCGCTGCTGAGCAAGGACATCTACTCCTACCTGGCCCAGAGTGCGATCGCCTCCCGCGGCATGGATCCCTACTCGGTGAGCCCGGTTCGCGGTCTCGGCGTCGACCACATCCTCACGCGGTCGGTGCCCAACCTGTGGCGGGACACCCCCGCGCCCTACGGGCCGCTGTTCCTGTGGATCGGCGAGGGCATCACCAAGGTGACCGGCGCGAACATCACCGCCGCGATCTTCCTGCACCGCATCGTCGCCCTGATCGGCATCGCGCTCATCGTGTGGGCGCTGCCGCGACTGGCGAAGCGCTGCGGGGTGTCGTCGGTGGCCGCCCTGTGGCTCGGCGCGATGAACCCGCTGGTGATCCTGCATCTGGTGGGCGGCATCCACAACGAGGCACTCATGCTCGGTCTGATGCTCGTGGGCCTCGAGCTGAGCTTCCGCGCCATCTACGGCGTCGACCGGTTGCGGAAACCGGGGACGCTGATACCCACGAGAGCAGGCTGGATCCTGATCGCCGGTGGAGCCGTGCTCGCCGCGTCGTCGATGATCAAGGTGACCTCGATGCTCGCGCTCGGCTTCGTCGGCATCGCCCTGGCGATGCGGTGGGGTGCCACGCTGCCTGCCCTGCGGTACGCACCCGTCCGGGAGTGGTGGACGCGGTCGAAGTGGTCGGTGTACGCCCTCGGCGTCTCCGCCGGGTTCTACGTGGTCGTGCTCGGCATCGTGATGGTCGGGATCTCGCTGGCGACCGGGCTCGGATTCGGCTGGACGGGCACGCTGTCGACCGGCGAGATCGTCCGGTCGTGGATGTCGATGCCGACACTGCTCGGGGTGACGACGGGTCGGATCGGTGTGACCCTCGGACTCGGCGAGCACACCCAGGCGATCCTCGAGGTCGCACGCCCGATCGGGCAGCTCGTCGCCGGCCTCTTCATCATCCGGTGGATGCTCGCGACGCTGGGCGGACGCCTGCATCCGCTGGGCGCACTCGGTGTGTCGATGGCCACAGTCGTGCTGTTCTTTCCGTTCGTCCAGGCCTGGTACCTGCTGTGGGCGGTCATTCCGCTGGCTGCCTGGGCGACCGGCCCGTGGTTCCGGATCTCGACCATCTCCGCATCGGCGATCATCGCCATCGTGGTGATGCCGACGAGCTCCAACACCAGCGGAGTCGTTCTCGCGCAGGGTCTTCTGGCAGGTGTGATCATGGTCGCAGCGCTGACCGCGCTGTTCTTCGAAGACCGGTCACCCCGCCGATGGCGTCGTCGCAGAAGGGGGGCCTCCGACGACACCCCGGAGCCCGCGGAGAACGCGCCGACGCGGTGACGATCCCCCACCGCACCCGCGCACGGCGTTTTTCGTCCGCGGGGTCCGAGCGCCTAGTCTGACCTGTGTGCGCGGCACGACCTCTCGGCAGATCAACGACGACGATCAGATGAACGATCGTCTGCTGAGTGTTCCCGCGGTCGAGGTACGCGGACTGGTCAAGACCTTCGGCGACCGTACCGCGGTCGACAGGCTTGATCTGACCGTGGAACGCGGCCAGATCCTCGCCCTCCTCGGACCGAACGGCGCGGGCAAGACCACCACCGTCGAGATCTGTGAGGGCTTCACCGAGCCGGACGCCGGCACCGTGCGGGTCCTCGGACTCGATCCGATCGCCGACAACGACGCGCTCCGGCGCCGCGTCGGCGTGATGCTGCAAGGCGGCGGCGCCTACCCCGGAGCTCGTGCCGAGGAGATGTTGCGGCTGGTCGCGGCGTATTCGGCCGACCCCATCGACCCCGAGTTCCTCATCGAAGCGCTGGGGCTCGGCGAGGTCCGGCGCACGTCGTACCGCAGGCTGTCCGGCGGGCAGCAGCAGCGCCTTGCCCTCGCCTGCGCCATCGTCGGCCGTCCCGAGCTCGTGTTCCTCGACGAGCCGACCGCCGGCCTCGACGCCCACGCACGTCTCGTCGTCTGGGAGCTCGTCGACCGCCTCCGCGCCGACGGCGTGTCCGTCCTCCTCACGACCCATCTCATGGACGAGGCGGAGCAGCTCGCCGATCAGGTCGTGATCATCGATCACGGCCGCGCGGTCGCCGCCGGGACCCCCGCCGACCTCACCAGCACCGGCGCCGAGAACGAATTGCGGTTCACCGCGCCCCGCGGACTCGATCTGTCGATGCTGACGCTCGCACTGCCCGAGGGATATCACTGCACGGAGCCCAACCCGGGCTCCTACCTCGTCCTCGGCCCGATGACCCCGCAGGTGCTCGCGACCGTGACCGCCTGGTGCGCCAAGATCAACGTCCTCGCCACCGACCTGCGGGTCGAGACCCGGAGTCTCGAAGACGTCTTCCTCGACCTGACCGGACGGGCCCTACGACAGTGAACAGCCCCACAGTGAACTCCCCCGCTCCCCAGAAGGCTCTCTTCGCCGAGGGCATGTTCCGTCCCGCGCCGCGCCCGGCATCCCTGACGGCGATGATCGTCGCCCAGTCGACCCTCGAGCTCAAGCTCCTGCTCCGCAACGGTGAACAGTTGCTGCTCACCATGTTCATCCCGATCACCTTGCTCATCGGGTTGTGCCTGCTGCCCATCAACACGACCTTCGGCGACGGTCCGGCCGAGCGCGCCACGCTCTTCGTCCCGGCGATCCTGACGGTCGCCGTGATGTCGACGGCGTTCACCGGCCAGGCGATCGCCGTCGGCTTCGACCGGCGCTACGGCGCGCTGAAACGGTTGGGCGCCACACCGATCCCGAGGTGGGGCATCATCGTCGGGAAATCGGTGGCGGTGCTGATCGTGGTGGCCCTGCAGTCGGTCATCCTGGGCGCCATCGGATTCGCCTTCGGCTGGCGGCCCGACGCACTCGGCCTGCTCATCGGCGCACTGGTGATCACCGTCGGCACCACCTGCTTCGCCACCCTCGGCCTGCTCCTGGGCGGCACGCTCAAGGCCGAGGTCGTCCTGGCCCTGGCGAACCTGCTGTGGTTCGCGTTCATCGGTCTCGGCAGCCTCGTGGTCGTCGATTCCAACGTGCCCGGCCCCGTGCACACCCTTGCACGGTGCATCCCCTCGGGTGCGCTCAGTGAGGCCCTGGAGATGGCCGCAGGAGGTTCGTTCGACGCCTTCGGGGTGGGCGTCTTGCTGGTGTGGGCCGCAGTGGCCGGCACCTTGGCCGTGAGGTGGTTCCGATTCCGATGACGACGTCGCAGACTTCTTCGACACGACCCGACGACCCGGCTCCCGCCGAGCGCGACCCCCGGCCGGCGGCGCGTGGGGTCTGGCGGTACATACCCGGATTCGGCCGGCCGACGATCCGCTTCGTCCACCGCTGGGCGATCGCCCTGCTCGTGTCGAACGTCGGCATCGTCGCCACCGGCGGCGCGGTTCGGGTGACCGGTTCCGGTCTCGGTTGTCCGACCTGGCCGCGATGCACCGACAACTCCTTCGTCCCGCACGAGGAACTGGGCATTCACGGAGCCATCGAGTTCGGCAACCGGATGCTCACCTGGGTGCTGATCATCATCGCGATCGCCGCCTGGGTCGCGGTGCTCCGCTACGCCGGGTCGGCGCGCCGCGACAAGTGGACGGTCACCCTGATCGCGCTGGGCATCCCATTCCAGGGCGTGATCGGCGGGATCACCGTCCTCACCGACCTCAACCCATGGGTCGTCGCCCTGCACTTCCTGCTGTCGATGGCGCTCGTGTCGGCCGCAACCGTCCTGGTCTATCGGCTGCGGCCCTACCCGACGCCCGCCGAACCCGCCGCCGTCGACGCCGATGTCCCCGCGTCGGCCACGCGCCGGCTCGGGGTCTACCTCGCCTGGCTGATCTATGTGGTGACCTGGGTGACGATCTACCTCGGCACGGTGGTCACGGGTTCCGGTCCGCACGCCGGCGACGTGGACGCCCCACGGAACGGACTCGACCCCGACAACGCCACCCAGCTCCACGCCGACGCGGTGTTCGTCCTGGTCGGTCTGGCCCTGGCCGCACTCGTGTACGCCCGCGTGTTCGCGCGTCCGCAGCAGCGCTCGGCGCTGGTCTTCGTGGCGCTGCTCGCACTGCAGGGCGTGATCGGATTCGTCCAGTTCGCGACCGATCTCCCCGTCGCGCTCGTCATCGCGCACATGTTCGGCAGCGCGCTGCTGCTCATCGGCGCGACCTGGCAGGTGTTGGTAGCGCGGGCGACCGATCAGCCGCGCGTCGACGCTGCCTGAGTCCCTGCCACAACGAGAACGGCCCACAACGAGAACGACCCCCGACGATGTGCACGTCGGGGGTCGTTCTCGTGTACGGGTGGACGGCCGCGTCAGAGGATCGCGCGGTTGCGCGGCTTCGGGAAGCGCTTCTGCCGGGCGACCCAGCCGGCCATCTTGCGGTAATGCGACGGCTTGACGGTGGTCTCCGAGGTGAGGTCACGGTCCCACTCGGCGATCTCGAGGCCATCGACGGCGTCGACGACGGCCTGTGCAGTGGCGAGGTCGGGGACGACCCGGTCGCCGAGGACTCCACCGGCCTCACCGACGAGCGTGATACGGACACCGGCCGCACCGATCGCCTGCAGGACGACCTTGGCGCTGCCGCCCTCACGGGCGACGAACTTCTTCACCGAGGCGACGACATCGCCCGGGGCCTGAACCGTCGGCGTTGCGGTGGTGTCGGTGGCGGCACTGTCAGTCATGACGCTCAGCATACCGGTGAGCGCAGGGCAGTCCCGATACCGGGATGGGCGTCACATCCGGCCTGTACGGCGTGTAGAACGGTGTCGTGCGTGCGATACAGGTGACCCGTCACGGCGGCCCGGACGTCCTGGCCTTCGGTACCGTCGACGACCCGATCCCGGCCGCCGACGAGGTGATCGTCCGGACCTCCGCGGTGGGCGTGAACTACATCGACACCTATCTCCGGCGGGGCCTGTACCCGTCGATCCCGCCGTACATCCCGGGCACCGAGGGTGCCGGCGAGATCGTCTCCGTGGGTCCGGAGGTCACCGGCTTCGAGGTGGGACAGCGGGTCGCCTGGTGTGCCGCACCTGCGTCGTACGCCGAACTCGTCGCGGTCCCCGCCGCGCAGGCGGTGGTCGTGCCCGACGGTGTCGACGACGCGGTCGCCGGTTCGTCGCTGCTCCGGGGTCTCACCGCCCACTACCTCCTCGACGGCAGCGCCCACCCTCATCCGGAGGACACCGTGCTGATCCACGCGGGGGCCGGCGGGGTCGGGCTGATCCTCACCCAGATGGCCAAACGTCATGGACTGCGGGTCATCACGACGGTGTCCTCCGACGAGAAGGCGGACCTGTCCCGGCAGGCCGGCGCCGACCATGTGCTGCGGTACGGGGACGACCTGGCCGCGCGCGTCCGGGAACTCACCGACGGCCTCGGTGTCCCGGTGGTCTACGACGGCGTCGGCGCGGACACCTTCGAGCAGTCGCTGGCCGCCACGGCGGTCCGCGGCATCATCGTGCTGTTCGGGGCGTCGAGTGGACCGGTGCCGCCGTTCGATCTGCAGCGCCTCAACCCGGCCGGTTCGCTGGCGGTGACACGACCCACCTTGGCGCACTTCACCGCGACGCCGGAGGAACTGAACTGGCGGGCCGGCGAGTACTTCGAGGCCGTCCTCGACGGCGACGTGGACGTGCGGGTGGGACAGCGTTACCGCCTGGCCGACGCCGCACAGGCCCATGCTGATCTCGAAGCCCGCAAGACGACGGGTACGACGGTGCTACTGCCCTCGGATTCCTGACGGCGGCGGCGAACGGAAATCAGAAGTACGACGAGATCGTCTGCAGGCCGACGACCGCGTCGACCGCGAGACCGCAGAAGACGATCGCCAGGTACTCGTTGGACTGCAGGAAGACCTTGAGGGGTTTCACCTCGGCGCCGCGCCTGGTGTCGCGGTAGAGCTTGGTGACCCGCTCGAGGAACCAGCCGCCGGCGACCAGCGCGATCACCGTGTAGATCCAGCTCGTCGCCGGGATCAGGGCCAGCGAGGTGACGACGGTCAGCCACGTGTAGACCAGCATCTGCCGGGTGACGCGTTCCTCGGTCGCGATGACCGGGAGCATCGGTACGCCGGCCGCCTTGTAGTCCTCCTTGTAGCGCATCGCCAGCGCCCAGGTGTGTGGCGGGGTCCAGAAGAAGATGACCAGGAACAGCACGATCGGCTGCCAGCTGAGTGAGCCGGTCACCGCTGCCCAGCCGACGAGCGTCGGCATGCATCCGGCGGCACCGCCCCACACCACGTTCTGCCAGGTGCGGCGCTTGAGGATCATCGTGTAGACGCCGACGTAGAAGATGATCGTCGCCGAGACGAGCAGCGAGGACAGCAGGTTCGCGGCGAAGTACAGCACCGCGAACGAGGCGGCCCAGAGCACGAGACCGAAGATCAGCGCACTCCGGGTGGCCACGGCGCGCCGGGCGAGCGGTCGGCGCTCGGTGCGCTTCATCTTCTTGTCGATGTCGGCGTCGACGACCATGTTGAGGGTGTTCGCGCTGCCGGCGCCGAGCCAGCCACCGATCAGGGTGAAGGCGATGACGGCGATGTCGACATGGCCGCGGTCGGCCTGCAGCATCACCGGGATCGTCGCCACCAGCAGCAGCTCGATGACCCGCGGTTTGGTGAGCGCGACATAGGCGAGCACCGTCGCGCGCACACGTCCGGCCCACGTCAGATCCGCCGGCAGGACCGGCTCGGTCGAGACCTGCGGTGATGCGGTGTCGGTCGAGTGGGATGCGGCGGGATGGTCTCCGCTCACACGCTCCCCTATCCTCACGAACACTCCTCGTCCGCCCGCACAGATCGCCGCGGGCTACTACAGAGCATGGTAGACGTTTGCCTTCGCGAACCGTAATCGCGTCGTGGCCGAGCCCGCGACCGGCGCCGATCGGCGAACCGGGCGGTAAGTTTCGGTCGGCGCGCAGGGCACCCTCGCGGCCGATTACTCTGGACCCGAACGCGCCGAAAACCCGAGCAGGCACAGGAGACAATCACCATCGTGGCCGACACAGATGAGATCCGCGCACTGACCACCCCTCGCCATCCGGACGACTGGAGCGACCTCGACACCCGGGCCGTCGACACGGCCCGCCTGCTGGCCGCCGATGCGGTGCAGAAGTGTGGCAGTGGTCATCCCGGCACCGCGATGAGCCTCGCCCCCCTGGCCTACACGCTCTTCCAGCGCGTCATGCGTCACGATCCCACCGATACCGACTGGGCCGGCCGCGACCGCTTCGTGCTCTCGTGCGGACATTCCAGCCTGACCCTCTACATCCAGCTGTACCTGGGTGGCTTCGGTCTCGAGCTCGAGGACATCGAGGCGCTGCGCACCTGGGATTCGCTGACCCCGGGTCACCCGGAGTTCCGCCACACCCGCGGCGTCGAGATCACCACCGGTCCGCTCGGTCAGGGTCTCGCCTCGTCGGTCGGCATGGCGATGGCCGCCCGCCGCGAGCGCGGCCTGTTCGACCCAGATGCCGCGGTCGACGCGAGCCCGTTCGACCACTACATCTACGTGATCGCCTCCGACGGTGACATCGAGGAGGGCGTCACCTCCGAGGCGAGCTCACTCGCCGGCACCCAGCAGCTCGGCAACCTGATCGTGTTCTACGACCAGAACCAGATCTCGATCGAGGACGACACCGACATCGCCCTGTCCGAGGATGTCGCCAAGCGCTACGAGGCGTACGGCTGGCACGTCCAGACCGTCGAGGGCGGCGAGGACGTCGTGGCCATCGAGGCCGCGATCAAGGCCGCCCAGGAGGTCGTCGACCGTCCGTCGATCATCTGCCTGCGCACCATCATCGGCTACCCGGCGCCCAACATGATGAACACCGGCATGGCTCATGGCGCCGCACTCGGCGAGGACGAGGTCGCCGCCACCAAGAAGGTCCTCGGCTTCGACCCGGAGAAGAACTTCGAGGTCACCGACGAGGTCATCGCGCACACCCGCAAGCTCGTCGACCGCGGCGCCGAGGAGCGCAAGGCCTGGACCGCATCGTTCGACGCGTGGGCCGAGAAGAACCCCGACGCCAAGGCACTGTTCGATCGCCTGACCGCCCATGAGCTCCCGGAGGGCTGGACCGAGCAGCTGCCGACCTGGAACGTCGGCGACAAGGACGTGGCCACGCGCAGCGCGTCGGGCAAGGTCCTCGGCGCCCTCGCGCCCGTCCTTCCCGAGCTGTGGGGCGGTTCCGCCGACCTCGCCGGCTCGAACAACACCACGATGGACGGCGAGCCCTCGTTCGGCCCGACGTCGATCAGCACCAAGAAGTGGTCGGCCAACCCGTACGGGCGCACCCTGCACTTCGGTGTCCGCGAGCACGCGATGGGTTCGATCCTGTCGGGCATCGCCCTGCACGGCCCGACCCGCGCCTACGGCGGCACCTTCCTGCAGTTCGCCGACTACATGCGTCCGGCCGTGCGCCTGGCCGCGCTGATGGAGATCGACCCGATCTACGTCTGGACCCACGACTCCATCGGTCTCGGCGAGGACGGCCCGACCCACCAGCCGATCGAGCACCTGGCCGCACTGCGCGCGATCCCGAACCTCGACGTCGTGCGCCCGGCCGATGCCAACGAAACCGCTCACGCATGGGCGCACCTGCTGACCCGGCGCAACCACCCGGTCGGTCTGGCGCTCACCCGCCAGAACGTCCCGATCCTCGAGGGCACCTCGGCGCAGGGCGTCGCCAACGGCGGCTACGTGCTCAGCGATTCCGACGGCGACCCGCAGGTCGTGCTGATCGGCACCGGTTCCGAGGTGCACCTGGCGGTCGAGGCACAGAAGGCCTTGGCCGACAAGGGAATCAAGGCCCGCGTCGTGTCGATGCCGTGTGTCGAGTGGTTCGACGAGCAGCCCAAGGGGTACCGGGACCACGTGCTGCCTCCCTCGGTTCCGCGTGTCGCCGTCGAGGCCGGCATCGCGATGCCGTGGTACCGGATCGTCGGTGCCGGCGGCGAGATCGTCGGCATCGAGCACTTCGGCGCGTCGGCCGACTACAAGGTGCTCTTCACCAAGTTCGGGATCACCGCAGAGGCGGTCACCGCCGCCGCCGAACGAGTCGTCGCCGGCTGACCGGCCGCCCACGACACCGGCTCATCCACACTCATCAAGGAGAGAATCGTGACCCAGAACGAGAAGCTCGCCGAACTGTCCGCCGCCGGTGTCTCGGTGTGGCTGGACGACCTGTCCCGGGACCTGATCACCTCCGGTGATCTCGCCGAACTGATCTCGACCAAGTCGGTGGTCGGCGTGACCACCAACCCGTCGATCTTCCAGGCGGCACTGTCGAAGGGCACCGCCTACAACGCACAGGTCACCGAGCTGGCCGCCCGCGGCACCGATGTCGACGGCACCATCCGCACGGTGACCACCGATGACGTCCGCGACGCCTGCGACGTACTGGCCCCGGTGTACGAGGAGTCCGACGGCGTCGACGGCCGGGTGTCCATCGAGGTCGATCCCCGTCTGGCGCACGACACCGACGCCACGGTCGCCCAGGCCATCGAGCTGTGGAAGATCGTGGACCGCCCGAACCTGCTGATCAAGATCCCGGCCACCAAGGCCGGACTCCCGGCGATCACCCGGGTCATCGCCGAGGGCATCAGCGTCAACGTGACGCTGATCTTTTCGGTCGAGCGCTACAAGGAGGTCATGGACGCCTACCTCGACGGCCTCGACGCCGCCGCGGAAGCCGGCCACGACCTGTCGAACATCCACTCGGTGGCGTCGTTCTTCGTCTCCCGCGTCGACACCGAGATCGACAAGCGCCTCGACGCCATCGGCACCCCGGAGGCCACCGAACTGAAGGGCAAGGCGGCGCTGGCCAACGCCCGTCTCGCCTACTCGGCCTACCAGCAGGTCTTCGAGGTCGAGTCGCGCTTCCCGGACCTCCTCGCCAAGGGCGCTCGCCCGCAGCGCGCGCTCTGGGCGTCGACCGGCGTGAAGAACCCGGACTACCCAGACACCCTGTACGTCAGCGAGCTCGTCGCGCCCAACACGGTCAACACCATGCCGGGCAAGACGATGGACGCCTTCGCCGACCACGGTTGGGTCAACACCGGCTCGATCATCGGACTCGCGCAGGAGTCGCAGGAGGTCTTCGACAAGATCGCGGCGCTCGGCGTCGACACGGTCGACGTCTTCAAGGTCCTCGAGGAGGAGGGCGTGAGCAAGTTCGAGGACGCCTGGAACGACCTGCTCAACGCGACCGCCGAGCAGTTGTCCGCGGCGATCAAGGGCTGAGGCCGTCGTGGCCGCCGGTGAGGATTCAGTGGGACCCGGTTCTTGGACCAACCCGCTCCGTGACCCACAGGACAAACGGCTGCCCCGCATCGCGGGTCCGTGCAGTCTGATCATCTTCGGCGTCACCGGTGACCTGGCACGGAAGAAGTTGATGCCTGCGGTCTACGACCTCGCCAACCGCGGCCTGCTCCCCCCGTCGTTCGCTCTCGTCGGTTTCGCCCGACGCGACTGGACCGACGAGGACTTCGGGGCGATCGTGCACGACGCCGTGCGGGAACACGCCCGCACGGGCTTCCGCGAGGAGGTGTGGGAGCGCCTCGCGGAGGGCTTCCGCTTCGTGCAGGGCGATTTCGACGACGACGCCGCGTTCGACAAGTTGTGCGACACCCTCAAGTCGCTCGACGACGAACGCGGCACGGACGGAAATCATGCGTTCTACCTGTCGATCCCGCCCAAGGCGTTCCCGACGGTGTGCGAACAGCTCGAGCGCAGCGGGCTGGCGACACCGGACGGCGACAGTTGGCGCCGCGTGGTCATCGAGAAGCCGTTCGGCCACGATCTCGAGTCGGCCCGCGAACTCAACGCCATCGTCAACAACGTCTTCCCGGAGTCGTCGGTGTTCCGCATCGACCACTACCTGGGCAAGGAGACGGTGCAGAATATCCTGGCGCTGCGCTTCGCCAACCAGCTGTTCGACCCGCTGTGGAGTTCGCACTACGTCGACCACGTCCAGATCACGATGGCCGAGGACATCGGCATCGGTGGGCGGGCCGGCTACTACGACGGCATCGGTGCCGCGCGCGACGTCATCCAGAACCATCTGCTGCAGCTGATGGCCCTGGTGGCGATGGAGGAACCGATCTCCTTCGAGCCCAAGCAGTTACAGGCCGAGAAGATCAAGGTCCTGGCGGCCACTCGCAACGTCCTGCCGATCGATCAGAACACCGCCCGCGGCCAGTACGGTCCGGGCTGGCAGGGCAGCGAGAAGGTGGCCGGGCTCAAAGAGGAGGACGGCTTCGCCAAGGACTCCAAGACCGAGACCTTCGCCGCGATCGCCCTCGAGGTCGACTCCCGTCGCTGGGCGGGTGTGCCGTTCTACCTGCGGACCGGCAAGCGTCTCGGCCGGCGCGTCACCGAGATCGCGCTGGTCTTCAAGCGCGCCCCGCATCTGCCGTTCGACCAGACGATGACCGAGGAGCTCAGCCAGAACGCGCTGGTCATCCGGGTGCAGCCCGACGAGGGCATCACCCTGCGCTTCGGATCCAAGGTGCCGGGCTCCAGCATGGAGGTCCGCGACGTGAACATGGACTTCAGCTACGGCACCGCGTTCACCGAGGCGTCCCCGGAGGCATACGAGCGCCTCATCCTCGACGTCCTACTCGGCGTGCCGTCACTGTTCCCGGTCAACGAGGAAGTCGAATTGTCGTGGAAGATCCTCGATCCCGTGCTCGAACAGTGGGCCGCCGAGGACTCCCCCGACACCTACGAGTCGGGAACCTGGGGTCCGCGGTCGGCGGACGAGATGATGGCCCGCGTGGGACGCGCGTGGCGCCGGCCCTGATGTCCACCGCCCAGCCCCTCCAGGAGGATCCGCGATGATCGTCGAGCTGCCCGACACGGACACCCGAAGTGTCGCGAAGAGGATCATCGAGGTGCGGGCGGCCGGCGGCGCGCTCAGTCTCGGTCGCGTGCTCACCCTGGTCGTCTGCGTCGAACAGGGCGAACCCATGGAGGGCGCCATCGAGGCCGTCATCGGTGCCAGCCGCGAGCACCCCAGCCGCGTCATCGTCGTGTATCGCGGTACTCGCGAAGGGAATTCGCGCCTCGACGCACAGATTCGAGTGGGCGGGGACGCCGGCGCGTCGGAGGTCGTGGTGCTGTCGCTGTACGGCGCCCTCGCCGACGAACCGGCAAGCGTCGTCACACCGTTCCTGTTGCCGGACACCCCCGTCGTCACATGGTGGCCCGGTGAGGGCCCCGCACGCCCCGCGGACGATCCCCTCGGCAGGCTCGGTCACCGTCGCATCCTCGATGCCACGAAGGACGCCGATCCGGCCACGGTGCTCGCGCGTCGCCTCGAGACATACTCCCCCGGCGACACCGACATCGCGTGGTCGCGCATCACGCACTGGCGGGCCATCCTCGCCTCGGCGGTCGACCGTCCGCCGCATTCGCGCATCACCGCGGTGGACGTCACGGGCGCGCACGATTCCCCGGCGGTGGACCTCATCGCCGGGTGGTTGCATTCGGCGCTCGACGTACCCACGCGGCGCCGTCGCGGCAGTTTCGAGATCCGTCTTCACCGCGACGAGGGTCCGACGATCCTCGCCGTGGACGAGGGCAACAACGCGGTGCTGACGATGCCGGGCAAGCCCGACGGCCGAATCGCGATGGGCCACCGCGACCTACCCGTGTGCATCGCCGAGGAGCTCCGGCGACTCGACACCGACGAGGTCTATGCCGTCGCCTTGCGGGGTGTCCCCGGCGTCGACTTCATCGACACGAACGAAGGAGTTCTCACACCATGACCGCTGCCGAGACGCTGGTCTTCGAGTCCAAGCAGGAACTGGTCGTCACCGCGGCGGCCCGCTTCGTCGACCTGGTGACCCATGCGCAGTCCGAGCGCGGGGTCGCGAGCATCGTGTTGACCGGCGGCAGCAACGGGATCGGCATCCTGTCGGCCCTGGCCGACGACAGCGGCACCATCGACTGGTCGCGCGTCGACGTGTACTGGGGCGACGACCGATTCGTCCCTGCCGACGATCCGGAACGCAACTCCGGCCAGGCACGGGAGGCACTGCTCGACCACGTGCCGGTGGATCCGACGCGGGTGTTCCCGATGGCACCCTCGGACGGGCCGTTCGGTGACGACATCGATGCCGCCGCCGCCGATTACGCGGCGGTCCTCGCGGGACGGTCCACCGACGGCGTGGCTCCGCAGTTCGACCTGCACCTGCTCGGCATGGGCGGCGAAGGCCACATCAACTCCCTCTTCCCACACACCGCGGCCACTGCGGAGACCGAGAAATCGGTTGTCGCCGTTGAGGACTCACCCAAGCCGCCGCCGCGTCGGATCACCTTGACCCTGCCGGTGGTCAACCGGTCTCGCAACGTGTGGTTCCTCGTCGCCGGTGCCGACAAGGCCGAGGCCGTCGCGGCCGCGCACAACGGCGCCGATCCCGCCGACTGGCCGTGCGCAGGCGCCCGCGGCACCGACGAGACCATCTGGTTCCTCGACGACGCGGCGGCGGTGCACATCTGAGTCGACGGTGTGAGCCGAGGGAAGGTCCCGCAGAGCATTGGCCGAGAGTCGCCGCGCCGACGGCACGCTGCGGACCTTCGCCAGCCGACGGCCCGAGTGGTTCGCGGTGCTCACCACACTCGCCTACGCGCTGCCACTGCTGGGACTGAGGCTGCTCGATCCGGAGGCCGCTGACGTCACGGCCTCGGCGAGTCCGGCGCAGTTCGTCCAGTTCGCGTGGATGGTCCTGGTGCCAGCGGTCTTACTGACAGCGTTGGGCTGTTGGGGTGCTGCCGGATTCACCGGTCGACCCACCTGGCGCAGCCTGGTTCTGTTACTGCCGCTCATTCTGCTCTACGTCGTCGTCCCGGTGATCGTCCTGGTGATACCGGCACTCTCCGAATTTGCCGACCACAGCCTCGGTTACTTCGCGCTGGTCGCCGTCGCCGCAGTCGCAGTGGGGTTCGGCGACGAGGCCACCTTCCGCGGAGTGATCCGCCACTGGTCCTCATCACCGCTGTCGGTCAGATCTGGACGCTCCTACTACCGAAGGGGAGTTCTGGCCCGGACGTCTTCACCGTGGTGATCGAACTGGTGATGGGTGCGATGGCCGCCGCTTACGGGATCTGGCTGCTCCGCCGCATACCCGTCGACCCGCCGGGAACGGCACGTCCTCGCCGATCCCGGGGGCCGCAGGCGCGCTAACCGCTGTTGCGCAACGCGGTTGCCAGGCCGTTCATGGTCAGCTGGATACCGCGGCGCACGAGTGGGGTGTCCTCCCCCGCGCGGAACCGGCGCAGCAGTTCCACCTGGAGCAGATTGAGCGGCTCGAGGTACGGGAACCGGTTGTAGACCGAACGTTTGAGGGCCGCGTTGTCGTGCAGCAGATCATCGATGCCGGTGATCTTGGCGCACATGCCGATCGTCCGCTCGTGCTCGTCGACGATCATTCCGAAGACCTGCTCGCGCAGTTCCTCGTCGGGTACGAGCTGTGCGTAGCGATGCGCCAGCCCCATGTCGGACTTCGCCAACACCTGCGCCATGTTGGACATGACGGTGCGGAAGAACGGCCACTTCTCGTAGTAGCGCTGCAGGGCCTCCAGGCGGGTCGGGTCGTCGGCCACCCACTCCTCGAACGCGGAACCGGTGCCGTACCAGCCCGGCAGCATCACCCGCGACTGCGTCCACGACAGCACCCACGGGATCGCGCGGAGATCGGTGATCTTCTCGGTCTGCTTACGAGACGCCGGACGACTGCCGATGTTGAGCGCACCGATCTCCGACAACGGGGTCGACGTGGTGAAGTACTCGACGAATCCCGGTGTCTCGTGCACGAGGCGGCTGTAGGCCGCACGTGCCCTGGCGGCGATGTCGTCCATGATCTCGTACGCCGACTCCGATTCGTCGCCGAGACCTTCGACGTCGAGCAGCGACGATTCGATGGTCGCGGCCAGCAGTGTCTCCAGATTGCGGCGGGCGGTCACCGGCTCGGCGTACTTGGCGGCGATGATCTCGCCCTGCTCGGTGATGCGCAGCGACCCCTGCACCGCCCCGGGCGGCTGAGCGAGGATGGCGTCGTAGCTGGGGCCGCCGCCGCGGCCGACCGTTCCACCGCGACCGTGAAAGAGCCGCAACCGGATCCCCGACCGGGACGCCGCCTCCACGAGGTCGAGTTCGGCGCGGTACAGCGCCCAGTTGGCGGCCATGTAGCCGCCGTCCTTGTTGGAGTCGGAGTAACCGAGCATGATCTCCTGCATGCCGTTCTGGTACTCCACGAGCGCCCGGTAGAAGGGCACCTCGAGAACGGCGAGCAGGGTCGCAGCGCCCTGCTGCAGATCCTCGATCGTCTCGAACAGCGGTACGACCCGCACCGTGGAGCGCGGGTCGTTCTCGCCGGCGGCACCGGGGTCGTAGAGGCCGGCCTCCTTGAGCAGGATGAGCGCTTCGAGCATGTCGCTCACCGAGGTGCACATGCTGATGATGTAGTTGGGCACCGCTTCCGGACCGAACGTCGCGACCGCCTTCGCGGCCGCCCGCACGATCGCGAGTTCCTTGGTCGCCAGCTCGCTCAGTTCCGCGTCGGGGCTGGTGAGCGGACGGCGCCGCTGCAGTTCGGCGGACAGGATCTCGACGCGTTCCGCCTCGTCGAGCGAGGCGTAGTCGCCGTGCACGCCCGCCCAGGCGAGAAGCTCGGCGACCACTTCCTCGTGCATGTCGGAGTTCTGCCGCATGTCGAGCCCGGACAGGTGGAAGCCGAACGTGCGCACCGACTCCCGGAGGGCGAGGAGCCGGTCGTCGGCGATGGAGGCGTCGTTGTTGACCCGCAGGGCCGCGTCGATGACGTCGAGGTCGACGAGCAACTCGGCGGCGTCGGAGTAGGGCGGTTTGCCGTCGACGAGGAACAGATCGCTCGACGAGAGGAAGTCCTCGTCGAACATCTGGTTGGCGGTCGCCGCGAGGCGGGATCGGATGTGCCGCAACGCAAGCCGAAACGGCTCGTCGGCACCGGGGTCCTCGGAGTCGGCACCGGCGAGTTCGAGCAGCGGTTCGGTTCCCGTGATCAGCCGCGCCGACATGCTCAGTTCCTGGGCAAGGTTCTCGAGTTCGGCGAGGTGGTGTCCCACCGCGGTCTCGGCAGCCAGGGTGGCCGCCAGGGTGACCACCTCGGCGGTCACGAACGGGTTCCCGTCGCGGTCGCCGCCGATCCAGGACCCCATGCGGATCATCGGCTCGTCGGCGAGACCCGCGCCGGGGTAGGCCGACCGCAGGGCGGCGCGCACGGAGGTGTTGATGGCCGGCACCACGTCGAAGAACGAGGCGTCGTAATAGCGCAGCCCCGAACGGATCTCGTCCTGGATGGTGAGTCGTTCGAGGCGGATGAGCGCGGTCTGCCACAGCGTGAGGATCTGACGCCGGATCGCCTCGGTGACCTCGGCGTCCTCGTCGGGGGTCAGTTCGGTACGGCCGCGGAAGCGCATCAGCTCGGTGATCCGGTTCTGCGCCTCGAACACCGTGCGGCGCCGGGTCTCGGTGGGATGGGCGGTGATGACCGGCACGACGTTGGCGTCGGCGAGTGCCTTACCGACCTCCTCGTCGCCGAGTCCGGCGTCTGCGAGCTGCCGGTAGGTCGCGGCCAGGCTGGACTTCTGCGGCGGGTCACCGGCTCGCACGTGGATGGCACGGCGACGTTCGCGGTGGATGTCCTCGGCCAGGTTGGCCAACAACGCGAAGTGACTGAAGGCGCGGATGACCGGAACCGCGGTGGACACGTCGAGGTCGGTGAACATCTCCGCGAGTTCGTTGCGGTCGATCTCGTTGCGGCGCACGCCGAAAGCGGCCACACGAGCCGATTCGACGAGATCGAAGACGTCGGTGCCGGAATGTTCGGCGACGACCTCGCCGAGGATGCCGCCGAGCAGACGGATGTCCTCACGCAAGGGTTCGGTGAGTGCACGGCCCTCGTCGTCGACGACGATGTGGTCGACGATCGACATGGACGGACGAGATGCCGGGGCTCCCCGGGAGGAGGCGGTTTCACTCATGCGACCAAGTATCCCGAGATCGGGGCCATCCGGCATCCCGGGGAAAGCGTCGGGCGACGCGTATCACGCGTCGCCCGAGGTACGGAGCAGAAACCAGCTCAGGAGAGTTTGATGTCGACGCCCACGCCGACGATGAAGATCACCCAGATGAGGCCGACGAAGATGGTCAGCCGGTCGAGGTTGCGTTCGACGACGCTCGAACCCGACAGGCTGGACTGGACACCGCCGCCGAACAGCGACGACAGACCGCCACCCTTGCCGCGGTGCAGCAGGACGAGCACGATCAGCAGCACGCTGGTCACGATCAATCCGATGTCGAGTGCACCTTGCACAGTCACGAGTCGAAACGCCCTTCCGTAAACACCTGGAGATACAGCTGTAGCAGGTGGTGCCGACGTGAGCCGACACCAACCTGCCACAGTGTACGCGTGGGTGTGACCCGTCAGGGCAAGGGGCCACCCGCGGCGATCGCCGACAGTGTCGCGAACTCGTCCGACTTCAGCGACGCGCCGCCGACGAGAGCTCCGTCGACGTCGGTCTGGCCGACGATGTCGCCGACGTTCTTGGCATTCACCGAGCCGCCGTAGAGGATGCGGACCGAGGCCGCGGTCTGCTCGTCGGCGATCTCCGCGAGGGTCTCGCGGATCGCCTTGCAGACCTCCTGGGCGTCGGCGGCGCCGGCCACCCGGCCGGTGCCGATGGCCCAGACCGGCTCGTAGGCGATGACGGTCTTGGCGATCTCGGCGGCCGACAGGCCGGCGAGGGAGCCCTTGAGCTGTGCCACGTTGTACGCGACGTGCTCACCCGCCTCGCGGATCTCGAGCCCCTCGCCGATGCAGACGATCGGGGTGAGATCGTGCTTGAGCGCGGCCTTGGTCTTGGCCAGCACGATCTCGTCGGTCTCACCGTGCAGGGTCCGACGCTCCGAGTGGCCGACGACGACGAACGTGCAGCCGAGCTTCGCGAGGAAGGCACCGCTGATCTCGCCGGTGTAGGCACCCGAGTCGTGCTGCGACAGGTCCTGCGCACCGTAGGTGAGCAGGAGCTTGTCGCCGTCGACGACGGTCTGCACGCTGCGGATGTCGGTGAACGGCGGGATCACCGTCACGTCGACCTTGTCGAAGTACTTCGCGGGCAACGCGAAGGCGATCTTCTGAACCAGCGCGATGGCCTCGAGGTGGTTGAGGTTCATCTTCCAGTTGCCCGCGATGAGCGGTTTACGAGTTGCCATGGTTCAGCTCTCCAGCACCTTCAGTCCGGGGAGTTCCTTGCCCTCGAGGTACTCCAGCGATGCGCCACCTCCGGTGGAGATGTGCGAGAAGTCGGAGTCGGGCAGACCCAGGGTCCGCACCGCGGCGGCCGAGTCGCCGCCACCGACCACGGTGAACGCGCCGTTGCCGGTCGCACCGGCGATGGCCTCCGCGACCCCGCGGGTGCCGGCCGAGAACTTCTCGAACTCGAACACACCGGACGGACCGTTCCAGAAGACGGTCTGGGCACCCGAGAGGACCGCGGCGAATCGCTTCACCGACTCCGGTCCGATGTCGAGACCCATCCAGCCGTCGGGGATGGCGTCGGCGGCCACCGTCTGCGCCTGGGCGTCGGGGGCGAACTTGTCGGCCACCACCACGTCGACGGGCAGGTGGATGACGTCGCCGAAACGCTCGAGCAGGCTCTTGCAGACGTCGATCTGGTCCTCCTGCAGCAGCGAGGTACCCACCGGATGGCCTTGTGCGGCCAGGAAGGTGAACGCCATGCCGCCGCCGATGACCAGCGTGTCGACCTTGGGAGCCAACGCCTCGATGACCCCGAGCTTGTCGGAGACCTTCGAGCCGCCGAGGACGACCGCGTAGGGGCGGGTCACCTCGTCGGTGAGCTTCGACAGGACCTCGACCTCGGCCGCCACCAGCTCTCCCGCGTAGTGCGGGAGGAGCTTGGCGACGTCGTAGACCGAGGCCTGCTTGCGGTGGACCACTCCGAAGCCGTCCGACACGAACGCGCCGTCCTCGCCGACCAGTTCGACGAGGGCCTCGGCGAGCTTCTCGCGTTCGGCGTCGTCCTTGGAGGTCTCCCGCGGATCGAAGCGGATGTTCTCCAGGAGCAGGACGTCGCCGTCGGTGAGACCCTCCGCGCGGGCGAGCGCGTCGGTTCCGACCACGTCACCGGCGAGCTGCACGTTGCGGCCGAGTTCCTCGCCGAGGCGCGCCGCGACGGGCGCGAGCGAGAACTTCGGGTCGGGCTCGCCCTTCGGACGACCGAGGTGCGCGGTGATGATCACCTTGGCACCGGCGTCGATGAGCGCGTTGAGGGTGGGCAGGGAGGCGAGGATGCGGCCGGGATCGGTGATCGTCGACCCGTCGAGCGGGACGTTGAAATCCGAGCGGACCAGCACTCCCCGACCCGAGACACCCTCTTCCAGAAGGTTCTTCAGAGTGGGAACACCCATGAGGCGTTGACTCCTCTTTCCGTTGTACGACGAGTGGACTAGAGCGAGTTGCCGACGAGACCGATGAGGTCGACGAGGCGGTTCGAGTAGCCCCACTCGTTGTCGTACCAGGACACGACCTTGGCCTGATCGTCGATGACCTTGGTCAGCCCGGCGTCGAACAGCGAGCTGTGCGGGTCGGTGACGATGTCGGAGGAGACGATCGGGGCGTCGTAGTACTTCAGGATGCCCTTCAGCGGGCCCTCGGCAGCGGCCTTGAGCGCGGCGTTGATCTCATCGGCGGTGGCCGACTTGGCCAGCTGCGCGGTGAGGTCGGTGACCGAGCCGGTGGGGATCGGCACACGCAGGGCGTAGCCGTCGAGTTTGCCCTTCAGCTCCGGAAGCACCAGGCCGATGGCCTTGGCGGCACCGGTCGAGGTGGGCACGATGTTGATGGCGGCGGCGCGGGCGCGACGCAGATCCTTGTGCGGACCGTCCTGCAGGTTCTGGTCCTGGGTGTAGGCGTGGATCGTGGTCATGAGGCCCTTGACGATGCCGAACTCGTCGTTGAGGACCTTGGCCAGCGGGCCGAGGCAGTTCGTGGTGCACGAGGCGTTCGAGATGATGTTCTGGCTGCCGTCGTACTTGTCGTCGTTGACGCCCATGACGATGGTGATGTCCTCATCCGACGCGGGGGCCGAGATGATGACCTTCTTGGCGCCGGCATCCAGGTGACCCTGGGCCTTGGCGCGTGCGGTGAAGATGCCGGTCGACTCGACGACGACGTCGACGCCCAGGTCGCCCCACGGGATCGCGGCGGGGCCTTCCTTGACCTCGAGCGCCTTGATCTTCTTGTCGCCGACCACGATGGTGTCGTCGCCCTCGAGGCTGACGTCGTCGGACAGGCGGCCGAGGATCGAGTCGAACTTCAGCAGGTGTGCGAGAGTCGCGTTGTCGGTGAGATCGTTGACCGCGACGATCTCGATGTCAGTGGTGCCCAAAGCCTTTTGCGCTTCGACGGCACGGAAGAAGTTGCGGCCGATCCGGCCGAATCCGTTGACGCCTACCCGAACAGTCACAGTTGTGCTCCTTAGCGGTATTCATGGTCAGGCCTGTGGGTCAAGCCCTGCTGGCCGCGCCGTGAGCGGTCACCGATGGCACACGAGTGATCCCCGGTCCGCACACGTCGACCTCAGCCTAGTAGGAGGGGTTCGGTCCGGCACACCGCAGGTCGGTCTGTCGGCTTTCCCGCTCCGCTCAGGCTTCGTCGAGGAGCTCCGAGGTGACCGCCGCCTCGGTATCCGGGATGCCGTCCTGGCGCGCCTTCTTGTCGGCCATCGACAGCAGACGGCGGATGCGTCCGGCGACCGCGTCCTTGGTCATCGGCGGGTCGGCGAGCTGGCCGAGTTCCTCGAGAGAGGCCTGCCGGTGGGTGATGCGCAGCTGGCCCGCCGCGACGAGGTGATCGGGCACCTCGTCGCCGAGGATCTCCAGAGCGCGTTCGACGCGAGCGGCCGCGGCCACCGCCGCACGGGCCGAACGTCGGAGGTTGGCGTCGTCGAAATTGGCGAGGCGGTTGGCGGTCGCACGCACCTCGCGGCGCATGCGGCGTTCCTCCCATACCAGGCGTGTGTCGTGGGCACCCATCCGCGTGAGCAGCGCGCCGATCGCCTCGCCGTCGCGGATGACGACACGGTCGGCGCCGCGGACCTCGCGGGCCTTCGCGGTGACGCCGAGCCGGCGGGCTGCGCCGACGAGCGCGAGCGCGGCCTCGGGTCCGGGGCAGCTGACCTCCAGCGCCGACGAACGCCCGGGCTCGGTCAGTGATCCATGGGCGAGAAATGCTCCGCGCCAAGCGGCTTCGGCATCCGCGACGCTACCGCCGACGACCTGGGCCGGAAGGCCGCGCACCGGGCGGCCACGCAGGTCGAGCAGGCCGGTCTGCCGGGCGAGGCCCTCGCCGTCCTTGGTGATGCGCACGATGTAGCGCGCCGACTTGCGCAGCCCGCCGCCGCGCAGGACGTGAACGTCGGAGCCGTAGCCGAAGAGGTCGTGGATCTCGCGTCGCAGGCGCCGCGCGACATTGCCCATGTCGACCTCGGCCTCCACCACGACGCGGCCCGCCACGATGTGCAGACCGCCGGCGAAACGCAGCAGCGCCGACACCTCGGCTCTCCGGCAACTCACCTGAGTCACCGACAGGCGACTCAGCTCGTCTTTCACCGCCGCCGTCATCGCCACCGGTCCCTGTCCTCCTGTCAACAGCCCACACGTCCCTCGAGAAAACGCCGAATCATCGCCTGGCTCAGGCGTCCGCCCGGTCAGAGTAACGGTTCGATTCACCTTCGCACAGTTCGTTCACCACGGCGGCGACTTTCGCCGGGTCATGGACCTGGCGGCCGGGTACCGCCACATCGCCGACGTTCAGTTCGGCGCCGAACAGTCCGGCCGCGCGTACGAGATGCTCGCGTTCGCGTCCGGCCGGTACCGACGACGCGTCGACCAGGACGTGGTCGACGCGGAACGTGTCGGCATGGGCGTGCAGGACGTGCAGATGCCGCTCCACCGAGAACCCGGGCGTCTCCCCCGGTTCGGGTGCGAGGTTGACCGCGAGCACCTTTCGGGCGCCGGTGCGCTGCAACGCCTTGAGCTGCTCCGGCACCAGCACATGCGGGATCACGCTGGAGAACCAGGAACCCGGGCCGAGCATCACCAGGTCGGCGGATTCGATTGCCTCGACCGCACTTTCACAGGCCGGTGGATCCTCGGGGATCAACCGCACGCGGCGCACCTTGCCGGGCGTCGTCGCGACCGCGACCTGACCGCGGATCTCGCGGCTGATGCGCGGGTCGGCCTCGAGCCCGGACACGTCGGCCTCGATGTCGAGCGGGACGGTCGACATGGGCAGCACCTGTCCGACGATCCCGAACATCGACCGCAGCTCCTGCAGTGCGGCGACCGTGTCGCCGAGAACCTCGGTGAGACCGGCGAGCATCAGGTTGCCGATGGGGTGTCCGGCGAGTGCGCCGCGACCACCGAAGCGGTGTTGCAGCACCTCCGCCCACAGCTCGTGGCGGCGTCGGGTGTCGGGATCTCCGGCGGTCTGGAAGTCCTCGAGGGCCTTCGGCGCAGACATCAACGCGGCCAGCGCCATTCGCAGATCACCGGGCGGGATGAGTCCGAGCTCCGCACGCAGGCGGCCCGACGATCCCCCGTCGTCGGCGACCGTCACCACCGCGGTGATGTCGGTACTCAGATAGCGCATCGCGGTCAGTGTCGCGTACAGGCCGTGGCCGCCTCCGAGGGCGACGATCTTCTGGGTCATTCGCGCCCCAGATCACGGTGCATCACGCGCACGTCGTAGGAGGCCGCGCCGGCGTCGTCGACGGCCTTGCGGAGCCGGTGGGCGAGCTCCTCGGAGATGGCGACACTGCGATGTTTACCGCCGGTGCAGCCGACACTGATCGTCATGTAGCGCTTGCCTTCCCGCAGGTAGCCGCGACCGACGATGGACACCAGACCGGTGTAGAGGTCCAGGAAGTCACCGGCGTCGGGCTGACCGAGGACGTAATCGCGGACCGGCGCCTCCTGACCGTTGTGGTCGCGCAGTTCGTCGATCCAGTGCGGATTGGGCAGGAACCGGACGTCGGCGACGAGATCGGAGTCGATGGGCAATCCGTATTTGAAGCCGAAGGACTGCACCGCGATGCTCAGCCGCGGTTCGGTGTCACCGGGTGCCACACCCTCCACCACGGAACGCAACTTGGCCGCGGTCAGCCCCGAGGTCTCCACGACGAGGTCCGCGACGTTCTTGATGGGCGCCAGGATCGCACGTTCGCGGGCGATGCCCTCGATGAGGGTCTCCTTGCCCTGCAACGGGTGTCGGCGACGAACCTGTTCGAACCGGCGGACCAGTGCCTCCTCGCTCGCGTCGAGGTACAGCAGACGGGTACGAATCCCCGACTGTCCGAGGCTGTCCCGCAGCTGCTCGAGTTCATGGGCGAGGTTGGGGTCGGAAGCACGCAGCACCATGGCGAGACGAGTGATCGTGGGGTCGCTCTCGCGGACCATCCCGACCATCGTCGAGATCAGTGAGGGCGGAACGTTGTCGGCGACGTACCAGCCGTCGTCCTCGAGTACGTTGGCCGCCGTCGAGCGACCCGCGCCGGACATGCCCGTGACGAACAGGACGGTCAGTTCGTCCGGCGCCGCGTCGGGCGTGCCATCAGCCGGCCTCTCGTCGTGTTCGGCCTCGGCCCGCTCACTCATCGACACCCCGTCCCGCGTCACCGGTCACCACCGTCATCTCTGCCTCGTTCACCGTCTCGCTCATCACCGGCGACACGGTCTCTGCAACCATGTCACCGCCGAGTGCGGTCTGCACGGCACGCGCGGTGGTCAGGCCGATCCCGGGTACCTTGGCGATCTCCTCCAAGGATGCCTCACGCAGACGCGCGACCGATCCGAAGTACGTCACCAGCGCGGTGCGTCGCGTCTTCCCGAGACCCGGGATGCCGTCGAGCACCGACTCGGTCATCCGCTTGCTGCGCTTGCTGCGGTGGAAGGTGATGGCGAACCGGTGCGCCTCGTCGCGTACACGTTGCAGCAGGAACAGGGCCTGACTGCTGCGCGGCAGGATCATGGGGTCGTCCTCGCCGGGCACCCACACCTCTTCGAGGCGTTTGGCGAGGCCGATCACCGAGACGTCGGTGACGCCCAGTTCGTCGAGGACCGCTGCCGCCGCATGCACCTGTGGTGCACCGCCGTCGACGACGAACAGGTTGGGCGGATACGCGAACTTCCGTGGCTGCGCGGGGGTCTGGGGCTCGGCGCCGACCTCCCCCGACTCCGGTGGTGGTGCGTCGCGGTCGGCACGGTGACGCAGGAAACGGCGGCGGGTGACCTCGGCGATCGACGCGACGTCGTCGGAATGGCCGTCACCGGCGGCGTGGCGGATCGAGTAGTGCCGGTAGTCGGACTTGCGCGGCAGACCGTCCTCGAACACGACGAGGGAGGCGACCACGTCGGTGCCCTGCACGTGCGAGATGTCGACGCACTCGATGCGCAACGGCGCCTGGTCGAGCATCAAGGACTCCTGAAGCTCGGTGAGCGCGGCCGACCGGGTGGTCAGGTCGCCGGCGCGTCGGAGCTTGTGCTGTGTGAGCGCTTCCCCGGCGTTCCGGGCGACGGTCTCGAACAGCGCCTTCTTGTCACCGCGCTGCGGCACCCGCAGGGTGACCCTGCTCCCCCGCAGTCCGGACAGCCATTCCTCGAGTTCGGCTGCGTTGGCCGGCAATTCGGGGACCAGCACCTCACGCGGCACCGACTCGCCGTGTGCGCGGTCCTCACCCACGTCGACCGTGGCGTCGAAATCGACCTGCGCACCGTAGAACTGGGTGATGAAGTCACCGATGACATCGCCGTCGGTTCCGTTGTCGCTGCGTTCGACGACCCAGCCTCGCTGACCTCGGACTCGGCCGTCGCGCACGTGGAAGACCTGGACCGACACCTCGAGTTCGTCGCCGGCAACCGCGACGACGTCGGCGGTGGTGCCGTCTCCGAGCACCACGGCCTGCTTCTCCATGGCACGCCGCAGTGCGCCGATGTCGTCGCGCAGGCGGGCCGCGCGCTCGAAGTCGAGGTCCTCGGCCGCAGCCGTCATGTCACGTTCCAGCTTGCGGATCAACAGGTCGGTGCGGCCGGCCAGGAAGTCGCAGAAGTCCTCGACGATCTCGCGGTGTTCCTCGGCGTCGACCCGGCCGATGCACGGCGCGGCACATTTGTCGATGTAGCCCAGCAGGCACGGACGGTCGATCTGCTGATGCCGCTTGAACACGCCCGCCGAGCAGGTCCGCGCCGGGAACACCCGCGTCAGCAGGTCGACGGTCTCACGGATCGCCCACGCGTGGGAGTACGGCCCGAAGTAGCGCACGCCGCGGCGCCGAGGACCGCGGTAGACGAACAGCCGCGGGTACTCCTCGTTGAGGGTGACGGCCAGCATCGGATAGGTCTTGTCGTCGCGGTAGCGGACGTTGAACCGCGGATCGAATTCCTTGATCCAGTTGTATTCGAGCTGGAGTGCCTCCACCTCGGTGCCCACGACGGTCCACTCGACCGACGCCGCCGTCGTCACCATCTGGCGGGTGCGCGGGTGCAACGAGGCGATGTCGGCGAAGTACGACGTCAGGCGTGACCGGAGGTTCTTGGCCTTGCCCACGTAGATGACACGACCGTGCTCGTCACGGAACTTGTACACCCCGGGATCGGTCGGGATGGTTCCGTGAGCAGGACGGTAGGTAGTCGGGTCGGCCACGTGTTCCAGGCTAGTTGGCGGGTCGGACGGTCCCGCGATAGCGCTCTTCGAGCTCGCGGAACCGCGCCATCGCCTCGATGGCCCGCGGACCGTCGCCCGCCTGGACCGCCAGCACGGTGATGTGTTCGTCGGACGGGAACAGCAGCCAGGCGCCGAACCCCTTCTCCGGATAGGTCAGTCCGAGGACCTTGTCCCAGGTGAACAGGCGCGTGGGTACCAGGTTGCGCACCTCGACGCCCTCGGGGCCGACACGCAACCGCGGCCGGGTCAGCAGCAGGGCGGCGCCCGTGAACAGGACACCGATGAGGATGATCGCGACCTGGTCGGCGCCGCCGAGGTTACGGACGCCGACGTCGTCGATCGTCAGCAGCAGCCCGAAGGTGATGTGGATCGCCATGATCACGACGGCTGCCGCGATCGCGTATCGCGGCAGCTTGCGCGGCCGGTACACCAGGTCCCAACGAGGGGAGGTCACGCCGATGCTCCTCCGACCGCAGTCGGCAGGGCTTCGCCGCGTTGCAGTGCACGAAGAGTCAGTGCCGAGGCCAGCGCGGCGACGGTCGCCTGCGCGCCCTTGTCCTCGGTCGAGCCGGGCAGGCCGGACCGCGCGATCGCCTGGTCCTCGGTCAGCACCGTCAGCACACCGTTGCCGACGGGGGTCGACTCGTCGAGCGAGACCCGGGTCAGCCCGGCGGTCACCGCGTCGCACACGTACTCGAAATGCGGTGTCTCGCCCTTGATCACGACACCGAGCGCGACGACGGCGTCATGGGTGCGGGCGAGCGCCTGCACGATGACCGGCAGTTCGATCGCACCGGCGACCTGCACGACGGTGGGCTCGGTGACACCGTTCTCGCCGGCCGCCCGGAGCGCACCGTCGAGCAGTGCGCCGCAGATCTTCTCGTGCCACTGCGACGACACGATCGCCAGCCGGAGCGTGCCGGCGTCGGCGAGTTCGAGGGTCGGTTCTCCGTGGCCGCTCATGCGGGGGCTCCTTCGGATGCGTCGTCGCTGGGATGCGCGTGATCGTCGAGGCCCACGAGGTCGTGTCCCATCCGGTCGCGCTTGGTGCGAAGGTAGCGCAGGTTCTCGGCGTTGGCGCGCACCGGCATCGGCACGCGGTCGACGATGTGCAGGCCGTAGCCGTCGAGGCCGACGCGCTTGGCCGGGTTGTTGGTGAGCAGACGCATCGACGTCACCCCGAGATCGACGAGGATCTGGGCGCCGAGGCCATAGTCGCGGGAGTCGGCGGGCAGGCCCAGTTCCAGGTTGGCGTCGACGGTGTCGGCCCCGGCGTCCTGCAGCTGGTAGGCCTGCAGCTTGTGCAGCAGGCCGATGCCGCGTCCCTCGTGACCGCGCATGTACAGGATGATGCCGCGGCCTTCGGCGGCCACCATCTCCATCGCGGCGTCGAGCTGCGGACCGCAGTCGCAGCGCAGCGAGCCGAAGACATCGCCGGTGAGGCACTCCGAGTGCACACGCACCAGGACGTCGTGTCCCTCGCCGTCCTCGCCGGCGATGTCGCCCTTCACCAGGGCGACGTGCTCGACGTCGTCGTAGACGCTGGAGTAGCCGACGGCGCGGAAGTCGCCGTGGCGGGTCGGGATCCGGGCGTCGGCGACGCGCACGACGTGCTTCTCGTGGCGGCGACGCCACGCGATGAGGTCGGCGATCGAGATCAGCGCGAGGTCGTGTTCGTCGGCGAAGACGCGCAGCTCGTCGGTGCGGGCCATCGAGCCCACGTCCTTCTGGCTGACGATCTCGCAGATGACGCCGGCCGGTGCGAGGTCGGCGAGGCGGGCCAGGTCGACGGCGGCCTCCGTGTGGCCGGGACGACGCAGCACGCCGCCCTCCTTGGCCCGCAGCGGGACGACGTGTCCGGGACGGGTGAAGTCGCCGGCCGTGGCCGCCGGGTCGGCGAGCAGACGCATCGTGGTGGCGCGGTCCGAGGCGCTGATCCCGGTGCCGATGCCCTCGCGGGCATCGACGGTCACGGTGTAGGCGGTGCCGTGCTTGTCCTGGTTCATCGAGTACATCGGCGGCAGGCCGAGGCGGTCGCAGGCGTCGCCGTCGAGCGGGACGCACAGGTAGCCCGAGGTGTAGCGGACCATGAAGGCGACGAGCTCCGGGGTGGCCATCTCGGCCGCGAAGATCAGGTCGCCCTCGTTCTCGCGGTCCTCGTCGTCGACCACGACGACGGCCTTGCCCGCGGCGATGTCGGCGATGGCCCGTTCGATCGTGTCGAACGTGACTCCCTCACCACTGGTCACGTCGTCACCGTCACGCGGCGATTCGTTCATCAGAACCTCACTCGTTGTGCTCATTTCGCCCCCGCGACATCCTTGTTGCCGGAGCCCAGGTGAAGGCGCTCCACGTACTTCGCGATCACGTCGACCTCGAGGTTGACCACGGTGCCCGGCGCGGTGGCACCGAGATTGGTCTCGTTGAGGGTGGTGGGGATCAGGGAGATCTCGAACCACGAGTCGTCACCCGATCCGCCCACCGACGAGACGGTCAACGACACCCCGTCGACGGTGATCGACCCCTTCTCGACGAGGTAGCGGGTCAGCTTCTCCGGGACGCCGATCCGCACGACCGTCCAGTTCTCCGACGGACTGACGGACAGGACGCGCCCGGTCCCGTCGACGTGGCCCTGCACGATGTGGCCGCCGAAACGCCCGTTCGCGGGCATGGCGCGCTCGAGATTGACGGTGCTTCCCGCGGCGAGGTCGGACAGGGAGCTGCGGCGCAGCGTCTCACCCATCACGTCCACGGTGAACTCGCCGGGACGGAGGTCGACGACGGTCAGACACACGCCGTTGACCGCGATGGAGTCGCCGTGGCCCGCATCGGCGGTGACGATGGGTCCCCGCACGGTGAAGCGGGCTGCATCAGAGAGATCCTCGCGGTCGGCGATGACGCCGAGTTCCTCCACGATTCCGGTGAACACGCACTCCTCCTGCTCGCTCGGAGCAGACAGGGCGGCACTGTGTCGCCTGTTCTCTCGCATCCGGACTGTGACCGTCGGCTCCGGAATCTCACCGAATCTGCTGTCCCTGCCGTTCGACAGGCGCTCGCGGGCTGGAAGATGCGTATCCACCGCACCCTCATCACCGCCGGTGGGGAATTTCACCCCGCCCCGAGAACTGGTGATATCGACGCTAGCACGATGCAGGAACGGCGTCGCATTGCGATTTCGCTGAGTGAAATGGATGCCTGTCGGCGTGTCGCTCATCTCGGCCTGCTCAGTCCTGCCGGATCGTCGGCGAACGCCGTGCGAGTGTGATTAAGACGTCATCGCCGAGCGTCGTCGTGTGCGCGGTGCGGAACCTCTTGGCGTCGGCGAGCGTGATGACCCCGGGTATCTCGACGGAGCTACGACCGGCGCCCAGCACCATCGGCGCCACGTAGGCGTGCACCTCGTCGACGAGCCCGGCGTCGAAGAAGGCGCCCAGGATGTGCGGGCCGCCCTCCACCAGGACCCAGAGCGCGTCGGGAAGTGCGGCGAGGACGTCGGCCGGGTCGTGTGATCGGACCAGGACCAGCGGCCCTCCGGTGTCGTCGCGGAGGTTGGCGTCGGCGGGCAGGTCGCGGTGTCCGAGCACCACGCGTGACGGCTGCTGTGGGTACAGGCCGCCGGCAGAGGTGCGGGCGGTGAGTGTGGGGTTGTCGGCGAGTGCGGTGCCGGTGCCGATCACGATGGCGTCGAGGTGTGCGCGCTGCCGGTGGGCGTGGTCGCGCGCTTCGGGACCGGTGATCCACTGACTGGTGCCGTCGGGTGCGGCGATCCGGCCGTCGACGCCGGCGGCGATCTTGGCGGTGACCATCGGCCGCCCGAGCCGCTGGCGGGTGAGCCACGGACGCAGTGGACCGTTCTCCACGGTGTCGGCCGCGACTCCCCCGGTCACCCGGACGCCGGCAGCCCGCAGGGTGTCGGCGCCGCCCGCGGCGACCGGGTTGGGGTCACCGACTGCGTAGTGAACCTCGGCAACCCCCGCTTCGATGAGTGCCTGCGAACACGGCCCGGTGCGCCCGGTGTGGTTGCAGGGCTCGAGCGTGACGATCGCGGTACCACCCCGCGCTGCCTCGCCGGCCGCGCGCAGTGCCATCACCTCGGCATGCGGGCCGCCCGGCGGTTGGGTCGCACCGACGCCCGCCAGGGTGCCGTCGGCCGCCAGGATCACTGCTCCGACAGGAGGATTGGGCGAGCTGACACCCATGGCCGCATACGACGCCTCGACGGCGCGATCCATGGCGGCGGCGATGTCCACGAGGTGCGTCAGACGTCGCTCTTGGCGCGCGCCCGGGCGGCGGATTCGCGCAGGGCGGCGACGGCCTGGCCCGGGTCGGCGGCACCGTAGACGGCCGAGCCGGCGACGAAGCAGTCGATTCCGGCCTCGGCGGCTTCTTCGATGGTGTCGGCGTTGATTCCGCCGTCGATCTCGACGAGCAGCCTCAGGTCCTCGGCGTCGATGAACTTGCGGATGGCGCGGGCCTTCTCGAGGACCTCGGGCATGAACTTCTGTCCGCCGAAGCCGGGTTCGACACTCATGATCAGTAGGGTGTCGAAGTCGCGGAGGATCTCCAGATAGGGATCGAGCGGGGTACCCGGCTTGATCGACAGGCCGGCCTTCGCGCCGGCGGCGCGGATGTCGCGGGCGACGCCGATCGGATTCTCGGCGGCCTCCGCGTGAAAGGTGACGTTGTACGCGCCGGCCTCGGCGTACGGCGGCGCCCAGCGCTCGGGGTTCTCGATCATCAGATGGCAGTCGAGCGGGATGTCGGTCGCCTTCAGCAGGCTCTCGACGATCGGCAGACCCAGGGTGAGGTTCGGCACGAAGTGCGCGTCCATGACGTCGACGTGCAACCAGTCGGCACGGGTGGCTCCGGGCTTGGCAACGGCCGCCGCCTCGTCGGCGAGATTCGCGAAGTCCGCGGACAGGATGGACGGGGCGATCATGGGCGCGTTAACAGCGGTGCACATGGTGGACAAGTGTAGGGCGAGGTGGGCGGTGCGGACGAAAGCGTTCGGGCGTCTCAGACTCCGTTGGCCGGCCAGCCGGGGGACGGAGGGAGAGTCGGCCAGGGTTGCGAACCCGTCTCAACACCCACCGCGGGCAAATCCGGGTTCGAGGGAAGGGCATCGCATGCCACGATATCGGCTCGGTTTTCTCGTCCGACGCCGAGTCGGTCGTAGAAGGTGACGTGCCAATTTCCGAACACTGAATACGAAGGAGCCCGTCTGGCACCTTGTTGTTTTTCCGGCGGGCTCCCGTTTGCAGATCGCGTGAACTCGATCGTGACCGGATATCCCCACGGCTTCCCGATCTTCCTCCACTCAGAATCGCGCGACGGAAACCGTTGCTCGATCGACAGAATCTCGCTCCGACAAAGAATCAGACGACTCGTGGCGCCGCTGTCCACGCGTCGTAGCGGACGATAGAAGACGGTGTTGACAACCTTGCGAGTGGAACTGTTGCTCACCACTTCTTTGACTTGTTCATCAATTCCTCTCGGAGATGCGTCGACGAACCCGGGGTACCCCCACTCGGCGGATTGTCCCTGGAACGCGAGCTCAAAGGATTCGACGTAAGCACGAACGAACGTTCCTTCCCCACTCATGAAATCGAGGGCGCTTCCGGGCACCCAGCGAAAGGAAGTATCCAGGTTCGGCGGCATGCCAGCGTCTTCCGGGGGTTTCGTGGTACGCGATACGCCGGAAACTGAGGGCGAGTCCTGAGGCACACCACAGCCCGCAGCTCCGATCGCAAGGACCGCAACGAGTAAGCACCCGACGAAACGCGCTCTCTCTGAAAAACTCGCTTGCACTCAACTACCTCTTGTACGCGTGTTCGAAGTTTTCGTTGTGACGGAGAGCAAATGAATTGATATCCGACTTCAGCAAGCGCTGAGCATAAGAGGCAGCCTCCTCAACATCAGCTACCTCCGGCATGACCTTGGTGCGTTTCATCTCCTCGAAATCAACCTCACCGTCTGGAGCAAACAGTTTTCGGAAATCTGGATCATCAGCTATCTCGGGATGCGAACTGAAGTAGCCTTCCAGTATCTGCGCGTATTTGGCGTTGGGCTCAATCTGCGATGTGTACATCTCGGTTCGCAACCTCTGTAGTTCCGGGTCCGCGATTATCGTGTCCGGGTCCGTGGGCAGCCCCGAGAAATGAAGTTGCGCCTGTGGGGCCACACCACCGAGCAAGACTCTCACAGCAGGGTCCAGACCCGGTACTGCCGAGAGCAAACCGTACGCACTCTCGAACATTGCACCCCTGGCAGCGGCATCGCGCGCCGCCAAGTGACGACCGTCAACCTTGGTTTCCTCGATGTGCGAATCCAGACCGCTGGCCATCGCACCTTCCAAACGACCGGTGACTTCGCCGAGTCCGTAGTCGTGCGGGTTGCGGCCGAATTCCTCTTGGAGGACGTCGATCTGCAAAGCAGTCATCGAATTAACAATTCGCCCGGCGTCGGCGTCCGAGTTCAGAATCTGGAAAGTCGCCTTCAAATCGGCTAGATCGACTTCAGCAACTCCATGCGAGTCGAACAGTCGAGGATCTGCTCCACCCATCACAGCAGTGTGGGGACCTATAGCCGAAGCCAGGGTACGGGCCAGCTCACCGTTCAGTTCTCCCAACGCACTCTTGTCGTCCCCGATGTCTATGAACGCCTCCTTGTTGTCACCGAAGTACTGGGTGAGGGAGGTAGCGATCTGCCCTGCTCGTTCACTCTCCGCCAGAGCCTCCAGTGAGCTACCGTCGGCGGCATAGGCGGCCCCGGGCATCCAATTGAAGAGCTTGTTGACACCCGAACTCTCGTTGCCCGCACCGTCGGTCCAGTCGAAAGTGAACAGGTGCTTCAAGCTTTCAGCGTCCTTGAAAGTCTGCTCGCGGCCCTCGACGTCGTACACGGAAGGCATTGAACCGGTTGTTGCGCCACCAGTCGCGGCCAACACGGCGTCGTGGATCGCAATGTGATCACTCCCAGCGACGTCGAGCATCCGTATCATCAGGGCTTCGGCATCTGTCTTGGACACGTTGTGGGGGTTGAAAAGTCCAGGATTCGAGACGAGCTCATCACCCCCGACTGCAGCGATCTCTCCCGCCCGCGCAACCAATGCTCGGTCGACATCGCTACCGAGCTGAACCGACGTAGACCCGCCCTCGGTGTCAACCGAGCGATGCTCCAGGATATCCATCACGGTTTTCAAATCATTGAAAGTCTTCAGGTCGGTCACCGGCCTGTGCCCGCCTGAGTGCGGACCCGTATCTGGCACGGTGACGTTTGCTTTGCTGGCCGCGGGATTGGTCAGGACTTCACGTATCGGCGACGAAAGCTGACCCATACCGCCGCTAACGAACTTCGACTCAGGGGACAGTCCCATCTGTTGCAAGGGACCAGCCAAGAACGTCGGCTCGACCTGCTGATCTGTCCGTAAATTAGGGTTGCCAAGCATATAGATACCATCACCGAGTGCATTCTTGAGCTTGGATCTTTCCGCGCCACTGTATTCGTCGCCGAAACGCTTCAACGCGTCGAGTGAGTATGGCGCGGAGCCTTCAGCGCTCTGCCCCCAATTAGGCGTGTAGATGGCCTTCAGGTAATCGAACTGCTCCTTCGAGATGACCGCTTCCTCGCCGCGTGCCAGTGCCGCACGCTGTTCGGGGGTCGAGCTGGTCGCGCGGTAGAAGCGTTCCTTCTGCTCCGGTGTCGCGGTCCCGCTCATGATCGCCTGAACGTCGCGGCTCGCCTGTCCTGCGGAGAAGCTCGATCTGAGCGGAGCACTGATCTCTGCATTGCCGAAGACCACATTCAGCGCGCGTGCACCGTTCCGGTCGTCTTCCCCGATCTGGTCCGCCAGCGACTGCAGCGACAGTGTCGCAGTCTTCGCCTCCTCCGCACGCTTGGCTTGGTCGTTCAGAATCGACTGCTCGGCTGCGCTGCCGGCGTCTACCCCCTTCAACTCAGCCGCGTAGTCACGAGCGTCGCGCACGGTCCAGTCATCCGAGACGCTGAACTTGTCGAATTCGAGGCCGAGCGCTTTCGTCAGAGCAGTGCTTCGGTTGGGGCTGATCGCGGCGGCGGTGTCGTGCAGCACCCTTGCGGCCGCGTTGAGTTCGGTTCCGAGCTTGTTGATCTCGTCTCGGTCAGACGCCGTGCGGTCTTCACACGCACGCCTGGATTTGCCCGACCAGCCCGTCACGTTCATCGGGGCGTCGGCCATTGTCCTGGTCTGGGTTCGTAGGTTTTCGGCCGTTGTCTCCAGCGATTTCGCAGACTGGAGCAGGACCATCACATCCCAGCTGGTGACCGTCGATCGAGTCGGACGGCTCATCAGAACACGGAAATGGCTCGGAAACCGCTCGCCAACTCTTCATCGGTATCGGCGAACTCGGTGGCCACCTGGTAGCACGTCTGCGACACCGCATCCATGCGGGCGGCCGCGCGTCCGAGAAGGGTACGAACGACGTCGTCCTTACCGGCGCAAGCGGCGCTGAACGCTGATCCAGGCATCGCGGCAGCTGCGTCAGCGAGACCGGCACTGCCCGACCAGAGCGCCCGCGTGGCATCCGAACACCCGGCCAACGTCTTGCCGACGCCCTCGATCACTCCCTTTTCAGCTTCCAGGCGATAAGTCACTGTGAGTCCCCCGTCCCCGGCATCAATGCCCCTTGACGCCCCTCGACTCAGACAACCTAGTACGAGACACTACGAAGTGGGGATTCAGCATCCACAACCGGCCGAGCCGAGTCGCACACCGCCCAGGTAGCGCAAGGTTCGTTTACGGAACCCTCACCATCGCCCACACATCTGGACCGTCGTCGGGCAAAGACACCTTCCCGGCCACCTCGAACCCGAGTCGTCCGCCCGCGCGGCAATGTCCGCTCTGTCTCCGTACAGGTCGACAACTCGGGATGCGATGTCGCCGAACGCCTCGTCGAGACCTGTCGAGGACGGAGTGATCCACACCGCCACGGCGGCAAGGTCGTCCGATACCCAGACGCGGCCGCACCGCTGCCATTCTCGGCGAGGAACAACCGCTGCAACGACCGCACTCGGTCGCCATGGTCACGCGCATCCACCGTGCGCCATGTGAACGGATAGTCGGCGAAGGCCTGGCCGAGGGTTTCTGCGCAGCGTCGACGTCAGCCGGAGTCGCCTGCCGAATCAAAAGCGCGGATCGTCACGCCGTTGGACGTTACCCGGCGCCGACACCGCTCAGGCGACCGCGAACAGCTGCAGCAGCTTCGTTTCGATGACGCTTTGTTCAGGGTCTCGATGCCCGACGGCCGGCGGTGCCGTACTCCGATGTCGTGCACCGGTCGGAGTGATGACGTCGATGACCCGGATGTCGCCGGACATGCGGACCGAGTACGTCCAGCCATCGGCCTCTTTCGCGCGATTATGGGTGACGCAGATGCCGTCGGCATTCGCCTCGCTGGTCGGGCCTTCATGCCGATGCGGTTTGGCGTGGTCGATCTCGGCGATAGGCGCCCCGCAGTACGGGGTGCGACACCGCTGATCTCGCAACCGGATGAAATGCGCCAGTGCGGGCGGGAATCCGCGGGAACGGGACTCCATCGCCACCAGCACACCATCGGACGGACGCGCATAGACACGGCGCAGCGTCGAGGCGGTCTCACCATCGGGCGACACCGACGCGGCGACGAGTTCCCGTGCCACTGCTGCCGGAATCGGTCCGTACCCCTTCACTTCGGCCGCCGAATCGTTGAGCCCGAGCAGGCACTCGTCGGACAGGACCATGTCCACCGACACCGGAACCGGTTCCGCTGCGGATCGACCGGTGACTCGTTCGACCAGCGCGTCGGCCATGATCTGCGCATGCGTGCGATCGTCCGCACCGACGACCGAATCGGCGTGCTTCTTGAGCGCGGCATACACCGAGATCCCCTGCGTCATCGGCAACAGCGCCGACAGCTTGGTCATCAGATCGGGCGCCGGCCGCACGCTGACGCGACGGTCTTTCTCGGCCTTGGCCTTTCGCGCGACCACGGCCGCCGGCTCGAGTTCGTACGCGTGACGCTTCGCCCGCGCTTCGATCTCTCGGTCCGAGGCGCCCACCAGCGCCTCCGGATCGCCACACACCCGCCGGTCGATCTCCTCCCGCGATTCGCGAGTCAGATAAGCGGTTTCGCGGACGAGGATCGTGGCTCGCCATTCTGTCAACACCCCGTCCGTGAGTGCGGCCATCGTGTGCGGCATCTCGTGCGCCAGAGCACGAGCGAACCCGAGGTACTGACTCCCCTTCTGCGGTGAGGCCTTGCGCGCCAAGCCGACTTCGGCGGCGAGCCCTCGACCCCGGCGCGGTTGCGGAACATTGCGCGCGGCCTCGTCGTCCGCACGCAGCCGGTCGAGATTCGCGGTCTCACGCACCTGGGCCGCAGTGCACGCCGACTTGATCTCCTCGAGCAGAGTCAGCCGCTCCACCGACTCGGCCTCGCCAGCCCCCGCAGCCATGCCGGCAAGGAGGCTCACGAGAGCGCGCAAGTCGCCCGTTGCCGGCCTCCGTGTTTCCGGTACATCAGTCTCGTACATACGTTCGATAGTACGTGAATACTTACTGCTCCGCCGCATCTTTCCACAACCACATCCCACCCGGATCACTTAGCTGTTGAGTTCAGTGAACAATCATGCAACACTTAGCCACATGGCAAACAGTTCGGTCACACTCGACGACCTCTTCGGCGCACTGTCGGATCCGACCCGCCGCGCCGTCGTCGAACGCCTCGGGCGCGGACCCGCGAGCGTCGGCGAACTCGCCGACCCCTTCCCCATGACCCTTCCGTCGTTCATGAAGCACCTGAAGGTCCTCGAGGACAGCGGACTGGTGATGACCAAGAAGACCGGCAGAACCCGAATGTGCACGCTCGACCGTCGACGCCTGCGACGCCTGCAGACCTGGCTCGAACACCAGCGCATCGTCTGGACCGAACGCACCGACCGACTCGAAGCCTTCGTCACCGAACCCGAGGAGACACCATGATCGACCCCGAACTCGACCTGACCCTGCAACGCATCATCCGCGCACCGCGACAACGGATCTGGAATGCGTGGACCCGACCCGAGCAGCTTGCGAAATGGTGGACGCCCTCCCCGACCATCACCCGGGTCGAACGACTCGAGCCACGCCCCGGCGGCGCTCTCGTCACGCAGATGAGCGACGACGGCGAGACCTTCGTCCCGCACATGGATGCTGTCTTCCTCGTCGTCGACGACAACGAACGCCTGGTGTTCACCAACGCGATCGACAGTTCCTGGCGGCCCGCCGAACCCGCGCCGGTCCCCATGACCGCCGAGATCACCTTCGCCGAACACGCCGACGGAACCGAGTACAGCGTCGTCGTCCGCCACGGCAATCCATCCGATCGCCACCGACATCATGAACTCGGCTTCTACGACGGCTGGGATTCGGTGACCGCCGCGCTCGCCGAACTGGTGGAAAGCGAGGCCACGCAATGAAAATCACCGATCGTCGGTCAGCAACGGCGCAGCCATCCGCGTGACATAGTCCGAAATCTCGTCCATGGAGGCCTGAGAGAGGGCCGGACTCTCGATCTTGTGCCGCATGATGGTGATCCCGACGACCAGGGCGTTGAGCAACTCCGCCCGCAATCCACCCGAATCACCGCCGAGCCGGTCTCCCAGCTGCCGGGTGAACACATCCTCGATGATGCTGCGGATCAGGTCGTTGATGGTCTCGTTGTTGACCACCCCGGCGAGCAGGGCGGTGCTGCCGCCACCCGAGGCGCTCACGTCGAGGACCTCGCGCAGGATCTTGTCGGGCAGATCCGCCAGCGGGGTTGAGGCCACCAGTCCCGCGGCGCCGCTTCCGCCAGTCCGCACCGCCTCGACGAACAGATTCTCCTTGGAGCCGAAATAACGGTTGATCAACGCCTGGTTGACCCCCACGACGGCAGCGATGTCGCGAGTCGTCGTCTGCGTGGCCCCGCGTTCGGCGAGCAGGGTCCGGGCAGCCTCCAGCAGAGCCTCGCGGGTCGCCTCTGCATTACGACGCCGCTGGGTCGGGTCAGCCATCATCTCCCACTCGTCCGGACAGTGTTGCCCGCAAGCTTAGCGTCGACGACGTCGCAAATCCGGCCCGACTGTGTCCCAAGTCATCAGGCATTGACTAATAGGTCCGGAGTAACCTACCGTCGCTAAGTCGTCAATCGTTGACTTACCGGTTCTGGCGGCCTTCAGCCCTAACCTCCTCGAGGAGTTCGTCACCATGTCCTCATCCAAGACCGTCGCCATTACGCCAAGCGGCGCCACAACGCGACCGGGTGGCGTGATCCTCACACTGGCCCTCGCGGGCACGGTGGCCGCAATCACGCAAACTCTCGTAACGCCGTTGCTTCCCGAGTTGCCGCGCATCCTCAACACCACTGCGTCCAACTCCAACTGGGTCATCACCGTGACCCTTCTCGTCGGCGGTGTCTTCGTACCGATCACCGGTCGCCTCGGCGACCTCCTCGGCAAGCGTCGCGTCCTGCTCGCGCTCACCGTCCCGCTCATCGCGGGTTCGATCCTGTGCGCACTGGCGTCGTCGGTGATCCCGATGATTGTCGGCCGCGGCCTCCAAGGCCTCGGTATGGGCATGATCCCGCTCGGCATCGCCCTTCTCCGAGACGCCGTTCCGCCGGAGAAACTCAGCTCCTCGATCGCGCTCGTCAGCGCCTCGATGGGCATCGGTGGCGGTATCGGCCTGCCGCTGTCGGCGGCGATCGCCGAGTACACCAACTGGCGCGTGCTGTTCTGGGTGACCGCCGCCCTGGGCGCGATGATCCTCGCACTCATCTTCACCCAGATCCCCGATGTTCCGCCGGCGGCCAAGGGCCAGAAGTTCGACTATTTGGGTGCGGTCGGTCTCGGCGCCGGCCTCGTCTGCCTGCTCCTCGCCGTGTCGAAGGGTGCTGACTGGGGATGGGCGTCCGGCTCCATCGTGGGCCTGTTCATCACCGCCGTCGTACTGCTGCTCGGCTGGGGCTTCTGGGAGCTCCGCATTGTCGAACCGCTCGTCGACCTCCGTACGACTGCACGTCCGCGCGTGCTGACCACCAACATCGCGTCGATCTTCGTCGGCATGGGCATGTACGCGGCCATGCTCGTAGTGCCCCAGATCCTGCAGTTCCCCGAGGCCACCGGCTACGGGCTCGGCCAGTCGATGCTGGCGGCCGGCCTGTGGATGCTGCCCGGCGGCTTGATGATGATGGTCGTCTCCCCGCTCGGCGGAAAGCTCACCGACACACGCGGACCCAAGTTCACCTTGATGTCCGGTGTGCTCGTGATCGCCGCCGGTTACGGCCTGTCGCTGCTGCTGCTCGGTACCACCTGGGGCCTGATGCTGGCGATGATGGTGATCAACAGCGGCGTCGGCCTCGCGTACGGCTCGATGCCCGCACTCATCATGGGATCGGTCCCGGTCACCGAGACCGCGGCCGCCAACGGTTTCAACACCCTGATGCGGTCGATCGGCACCTCGGTGGGCGCCGCCGTTGTCGGTGCGGTGCTCGCCCAGATGACGATCAACCTCGGCGGCCACGAACTCGCCTCGGAGAGCGGCTTCCGCGTGGCGCTGACGATCGGTGCCGGTGTCGCCCTGGTCGCCTTCGTGGTCGCGGCCCTCATCCCCAAGGATCGCGGTGCGGCGGAATCAGTCTCCGCGGCAGTCGCCGATACCGATGACGACAAGGCGTCGGTCTAGTCCCGACGCCTCCTTCTCTCCGTGGCCGTCCTGGCCCGCGTCAGTCGCGGGTCAGGGCGGCCATGAACATCGCATCCGTGCCGTGGACGTGCGGCCACAACTGCACATGCGGACCATCGCCGAGCAGTTCCGGTCCGAGCTCCCCGACGGTCACCAGCGGGCGGGCGTCGAGCCGGCGGGCCCCGTCGACCGAAGCCAGCACGTCGGCGACCACCGCGGTGGTCTCGGCCGGGTGCGGTGAACAGGTCGAATAGACCACGATTCCACCGGGTTTCACGAGCCGAAGCGCCTCGGTCAGCAACTGCTTCTGCAGCGCGACGAGCTCGTCGACATCGGCAGCGGTTCGGCGCCAACGCGATTCGGGCCGACGACGCAGCGAGCCGAGCCCGGAACAGGGTGCGTCGAGCAGGATGCGGTCGTATCCCGGTTCGAGACCACTCGACCGGGCGTCGGCGACATGGATCGTCACCGGCAGGTCGCTGACCACCTTTCGGATCAGCTCAGCGCGATGCTTCGACACCTCGATCGCATCCAGCCGGGCGCCGTCGATGTCGGCGAGCGCACCGATCAGCGCGGCCTTGCCGCCCGGGCCGGCGCACATGTCGAGCCAGCGGCCGGAGTCGTCGGCGACCTCGGCGACCGTCACCGCGCGCGCGATAAGCTGGCTGCCCTCGTCCTGCACACCGGCATAGCCATCACGGATCGCATCCACGTCGCCCGGATCACCGCTCGGCAGATACACGCAGTACGGCGAGAACCTGCCTTCCTCTCCCCCGCTGGTCAGCGCCAGCTCCTCGGCGGTGATGTAACCCGGCCGGGCGACCAGATGTACGGGCGGACGTTCGTCGTCGGCAGCGAGTGCCGCCTGCAACTGGCCTGCCGACCCGCCGAGGGCATCCCGGAACACCTCCGCGATCCAGCGGGGATGCGCATACTGGAAGGCAAGGTAGCCGACGAGATCCTCGGCGGGCGACGGCGCGAGCTCGTCGACCCACATCTCCTCGGTCTTCTGCGACACCTTGCGCAGCACGGCATTCGCGAAACCCGAAGGCCCCATCCCGTTCTCGGAACGCACCAGGTCCACCGACGTCGACACCGCGGCATGGGATCCGACGCGCGTACGCAGCAATTGGTAAGCGCCCAACCGCAGCACATCGAGCACCGGGCCGTCGATCTCGTCGACGGGACGCTTGGCGGCCGAGGCGATCACCGCATCCAGCAGCCCCTGGGCCCGCGCCGTGCCGTAGGCGAGTTCGGTCGCGAAGGCCGCGTCGCGACCTTCGATCCTGCGGTCCCGCAGCATCTTCGGGAGAACCAGATTCGCGTAGGCGTCACGCTCACGGATCGCGCGCAGCGTGTCCCGCGCCGCGACGCGCGCCGGGTCCAGATCCTTCTGCCGGAACTTCGCGGAGCTGTTGTCGCGCTTGCCCTGGTTCGGTCGTCGATCTGTACTCATCCCAGCACCGTCCCATCGGTGAGTCGGGCGCCACGGGCCCAGTCGGCGGCCGGCATCGGCTTCTTCCCCGGCGGCTGCACGGTGCCGAGTTTCACCGGCGTCGAACCGGTACCGACGAACACCGCCTTCTTGGTCACCGCGATGACTCCCGGCGCCGGCGATTCGGCACGCACTGCTTCCGGGAGTGCCGCGTCATCGGAATCGACGGGCCGCACCGGACCCACCTTGATCCGCGCGTCGTCGAGACTCGTCCACGATCCCGGCGCCGGCGTGTAGGCGCGGATGAGACGATCGATGATGTGCGCGGGCAGATCCCAGCGGATCCGCGCATCCTCGACCTCGACCTTCGGCGCGTGGCTGACACCAGCAGCGGGCTGCGGTTCCGGGACGAGTCCCCCGGCCTCGATGCCGTCGAGCGTGTTCACCAGTAGACCCGACCCGGCCTCGGCCAGACGCCCGAGGAGATCACCGCTCGTGTCGGTGGGCCGGATGGTCTCGGTGAGGACGCCGAACACCGGCCCGGTGTCGAGACCCTTCTCCAGGCGGAAGGTGCTCGCACCGGTCACCTCATCGCCCGCGGCGATCGCTGCCTGCACCGGCGCGGCGCCACGCCAGGCCGGCAGCACCGAGAGATGCAGGTTGATCCAGCCGTGGGTCGGGAGCGCGAGAAGATCCTCCGGCACGAGTCCGCCGTAGGCCACCACCGCACCGCAATCCGGGGCCCAGCGTCGCAGAACCTCGGCGACGTCCGGCTCGGACATCCGTCGCGGGGTGATCACCTCGAGGCCGTGCTCGTCGGCGAGCACGCCGATCGGTGACCGCACGACCTTGCGACCACGGCCCGACACCGCGTCGGGCCGGGTGATGACGCCGACGACCTCATGCGACGGCGAGTCCAGCAGGGCCTGCAACGACGGCACGGCCACCTCGGGGGTGCCGGCGAAAACGATGCGCATTCATCCGATCGTAGGCGGGTCCACCTGAACCCGGATCGGCCCGGTCTGCCGGTGCGTGTTGCGCCGCGCCTGCCCCGCGGCGAGAGCCTGCGCGAGGAGCCGTCCGTGCTTGCGCGGCAACCGCACCAGGATGCGGTCCATCTCGTCGTCCGCGGCGGCCTCCCACTCGGCGCTACCGGCCGGCGGCCGCACCCCCGGTGGAAGCGGCACGGGCCCGAGCACGTCCGACCCCTCGGGTAGTTCGAGATGTTCCACGAAGTCGGTGATCACCTGCGTCGGACCGTCCACCGACGCCATCGTGACCGCCGGCGGGAAGCCCAGTTCGACACGCTGAGTCAGCTGCAGCGACGCGAAACCGACCGGATCCCAACGGATCAGCGCCTGGACCGGCGCCAGCGTCGAGTCGGCGACGATCACCACGCGACCTCCGTCGCCGTGCGGTCGGACCATGCCGGCCAGCGCCATCCAGCGTCGCACCGCGTGTTCCTCCGCACGAAGATCGGCGCGGTCGAGTTGTGCCCACGTGTCGACGACGATCGCCGCCCCGTAGCCGTCCGGGGCGACCGGTTCGGCCCCCGGTGTCGCGACGACGAGCCGTGCGCCGGGCTCGATCTCGTCGATGATGGTGTCTCCGCCACTGGTGTGGACCGGCACGCCCGCGAAGGCGCGTCCGAGTTCCTCGGCGGTCCGTCGGGCGCCGGTGACCGTCGCCCGCACCTTCGTGTTGCCGCACTCGGGGCAGCGGAACGATCGCTCCGGGCGGCCACACCATCGGCAACTGAGACGTTGGTGGCCGTCCATCTGCAGTGGTCCGTTGCAGGCACGACACCGCGCGTGTTCCCGGCACCGGGTACACGCCAGCGACGGCACGTAACCGCGGCGCGGAACGCTGAACACCACCGGCTGGTCGGCGGCGAACGCCGAACGGGCTGCATCGAAGGCGACCTCGGGGATGCGTGCGGACCTCGCCATCGGATCGCGCGCGATCTGGCGGTCGTCGTCGGAGATGGCCTGCACCCGTGGGCTGCGGTGGCGGACGAGCGGACGGTCGGCGACGAGGTCGTGTGCCCAGCCCGATGCGACGAGCGCCTGCGCCTCCGCCGTCCGGGCGAAGCCGCCGAGGATGAGTCCGCAGCGTTCCCGGTGCGACCGCAGCACCGCGACTTCCCGCGGGTGCGGATACGGCGCCCGCGGATCGGCCATGCTGTCGTCGCCGTCGTCCCAGACGACCACCAGACCGAGGTCGGTGACCGGCGCGAAAATCGCACTGCGCGTGCCGATCACGAGCTTCGCCGCACCCCGGCGCGCGGCCAGCCAGCGGCGGTACCGCGCGGTGGGCCCGAGCCCGGCGGCCAGAGCCACTCCCCGATCGCCGATGAGTGGTTCACATTCCGCCCACACCCGGTCGAGGTCCCGCTGGTCGGGCACGACGATGATGCATCCGCGTCCGACCGCCAGGGTCGCCGCGGCGAGTTCGGCGAGCCGACGCGCCCAGTCCTCACCCGGCAGGGCCTGCCACGCCGCCCGCGGGTGCCCACCGTCGGCGAGCGCCTCGAGGAACGATTCGGCCAACGGATAGCGACACCACGCCTCCAGGTCGGGCGCCTCGACGACAGTCGCGGGCTCGGGCGTCGTCTCCTTCTCGGTCCGCGCATGGCGCGGCGGGATCGCCAGACGGACAACGTCTCCCATCGTGCCGGCGTAGCGATCGGCGACCGCACGGCACAGCGTCGCCAACTCCGGCGACAGGACCGGCTCGGCGGAGACGACCCGGTCGAGCCACCCCAGTTTGCCGGGGTGATCGCTCTTCTCGATCCGGTCGAGCAGGTACCCGTCGACGAGACGACCGGAGAACCGAACACGGACCCGCACGCCCGGAACCGCCGTCGCATCCTGATCGGAGTCGATCAGGTAGTCGAACGGCCGGTCGAGGTGTGCGAGTCCGAGAATGGGCAGAACACGGGCCACCGGCAGCGAATCAGCCGGGACCCGTGCGCCTTTCGGGGGCAGGGACTGCGCCCTTCGGGGTCAGAGACCGGCGGCCGCGCGCAGCTTGTCCGCGCGGTCGGTCCGCTCCCACGGCAGATCGACGTCGGTACGACCGAAGTGGCCGTACGCGGCGGTCGGGCCGTAGATCGGTCGCAGCAGGTCCAGGTCGCGGATGATCGCGAGCGGACGCAGGTCGAAGTTCTCCTTGATGACCCGCTCGATGACCGCGGGGTCGACGTGTTCGGTGCCGAAGGTCTCGACGAACAGACCGACCGGCGCGGCCTTGCCGATCGCGTAGGCCACCTGGACCTCGATGCGATCGGCCAGGCCGGCGGCGACCGCGTTCTTGGCGACCCAGCGCATCGCATAGGCGGCGCTGCGATCGACCTTCGACGGGTCCTTGCCGGAGAAGGCGCCGCCGCCGTGGCGGGCCATGCCGCCGTAGGTGTCGACGATGATCTTTCGGCCGGTCAGGCCGGCGTCACCCATCGGGCCGCCGAGGACGAATTTGCCGGTCGGGTTGACCAGCAGTCGGTAGTCGGAGGTGTCGAGGGTCGGCAGGTCGATGTCGGCGAGCACCGCGTCGACGACCTGCTTCTTGATGTCGGGAGCCAGGAGGTTGTGGAGGTCGATGTCGGCCGCATGCTGGGTCGACAGGACGACGGTGTCGAGGCGGACCGGGGTGTCACCGTCGTACTCGATGGTGACCTGGGTCTTGCCGTCGGGACGCAGGTACGGCAGCGTGCCGTCCTTGCGGACCTCGGTGAGACGACGGGAGAGACGGTGGGCCAGCGCGATCGGCACCGGCATCAGCTCGGGGGTCTCGTTGGTGGCGTAACCGAACATCAGGCCCTGGTCACCGGCGCCCTGGCTGTCGATCTCGTCCTCGGAGATACCGCTGCGGCTCTCGTGGGAGTTGAAGACGCCGCCGGCGATGTCCGGCGACTGAGCGCCGATCGCGACGTTGACGCCGCACGACGCGCCGTCGAAGCCCTTGGTGGAGGAGTCGTAGCCGATCTCGAGGATCTTGGCGCGGACGATGCCGGGGATGTCTGCGTACGCGGTGGTCGTGACCTCACCCGCGACGTGGACCTGGCCGGTGGTCACCAGCGTCTCCACCGCGACCCGCGCGTTGGGGTCGTCGGTGAGGATGGCGTCGAGGATCGAGTCGCTGATCGCGTCACAGATCTTGTCGGGATGCCCCTCGGTGACGGATTCGCTCGTGAACAGGCGTGACGAGGTGGTCATCAGATCCTCTCGAGATCTCGCGCGCGGATCTTCCGGCGCCGTTTGGCAGGTATCGTCCGGTCGTCGTGGCCGGTGGGAGTCACTTCAAAACTACACAGCGGTCGGTTTCGCTGCGGTGCCGCTCAGGCCCCCGGACCATCAGGCACCAGTTGTCGCACTTCGTCAAGTATTCGACTCGACATGAGTGTTTTCGACCCGAAGGGCAGCGCGGTCTCGTCGCCCTTGGCCGACAGCAGCCAGCCGGTGTTGTCCTCGGTGCCGAACGCCTTGCCGTCGCCGACCGCGTTCACCACCAGCAGGTCGCAACCCTTGCGGGCGAGCTTTGCGCGACCGTGGTCGAGGACCCCGCCGGTCTCGTCGCCGGTCTCGGCGGCGAATCCGACGATGACGGTCTCCGAGGGGATACGGCCGTCGTCCCGCGCCTCGACGAGCCCGCGGAGAATGTCCGGGTTGGTGGTCAGCTCGATCGGGGCCGGACCCTGATCGCCCTTCTTGATCTTGGCGTCGGCCACCGCGACGGGCCGGAAGTCGGCCACGGCGGCGGCCATGATGACGACGTCGGCGTCGGCCGCGCGCTTGGTCATCTCCTCGGAGAGTTCCTGGGCGTTCGAGATCCGGACGATGTGCACGCCGGCGGGGTCACCGGGGTCGGTCGTCGAACCGGCGACGACGGTGACGCTCGCCCCACGCTGTGCAGCTGCCCGGGCCAGGGCGAATCCCTGCTTGCCCGAGCTGTGATTGCCCAGGTAGCGCACCGGATCGAGCGGTTCGCGGGTGCCGCCGGCACTGATCAGCACGCGGACACCGGCGAGGTCGTACGGCAGTGCGTCGGCGCGGTCGAGGAGCAGCTCGCCGATGAGGGCGATCTCCTGCGGGTCCGGGAGACGACCGCGGCCGGAGTCGGTGCCGGTGAGGCGACCGAACGCCGGCGTCATGACGGTCGAACCGTGTTCGCGCAGGGTCGCGATGTTGGCCTGGGTGGCGGGGTGCTCCCACATCTCGGTGTGCATGGCCGGCACGAACAGCACCGGGCACCGCACGGTGAGCAGCGATGCGGTGAGCAGATCGTCGGCGCGTCCCTGAGCAGCGCGGGCCATGAGGTCCGCGGTCGCCGGCGCGATGATCACGAGGTCGGCGCCCTGGCCCAGACGCACATGCGCGACCTCGTCGACGTCGTCGAAGACGGTGGTGCTGACCGGGTTACCGCTGAGCGCCTCGAAGGTGGCCTTGCCGACGAACTCGAGGGCCGCCGGGGTCGGCACCACGCGGACGTCGTGCCCGGACTCGGTGAAGTGGCGGATCACCGAGCACACCTTGTATGCGGCGATGCCTCCACCGACGCCGATGAGGATTCGGCGTCGTTTCTTGGTCGGTGTGGTCATACCCGACGCCGCGACTATTCGCCCTCGGTGTGCTCGAGCAGATCGGAGTGGATCTCGCGGAGCGCGATCGACAGCGGCTTCTCCTGGAGGCCGGGCTCGACCAGCGGGCCGACGTACTCGAGGATGCCGTCACCGAGCTGGTTGTAGTAGTCGTTGATCTGGCGCGCACGCTTGGCCGCGTAGATGACGAGGGCGTACTTCGACGAGGCGCGCTCGAGGAGATCGTCGATCGGGGGATTGGTGATACCCAGCGGTGTGTCGTATGCCGGTGCGTCGGCGATCTCGGTGATGTCGAAATTGGTCGGGGTGGTCACACAAACTCCTGCGTCGAGGTCTGGGATGTCAGAGAGGCTGGTCAGGTCGCGGGCGCGGTGGGCTGCTCAGGTCCGACCAGCAAGGATACCAAGTCGGAGGCCGCTCGGTCGACTTCGCTGTTCACGATGACGTGGTCGAACTCGTCTCGGGCAGCCATCTCGACCTTCGCGGTGGCGAGCCGGCGCTCGATCGCCTCGGGGCTCTCGGTGCCGCGGCCGGTCAGCCGGGCGACGAGTTCGTCCCAGCTCGGCGGGGCGAGGAAGACGGTGGTCGCCTCGGGCAGACGGGTGACGACGTTGCGCGCACCGACGAGGTCGACCTCCACCAGAACGGGTTTACCGGCCTCCAGGGCAGCGAGGACGGGCGCGAGCGGGGTACCCGATCGCTGCAGGCCACCGTGGATCTCCGCCCACTCCAAGAGCTCGTCGCCGGCGATCATCCGGTCGAAGTCCTCGGCCGAGACGAAGTGGTAGTCGCGGCCGTCGACCTCACCGGGACGCGGTGCGCGGGTCGTCGCCGAGACGCTGAAGTACAGGTCCGGCAATGCGGCGCGCACCCTGGCGACGACGGTGGACTTGCCGACGGCCGAGGGGCCGACCAAGACGATCAGTCGACCCCTCGTGCGTGCGGCTCCCGCGGTTTCCGGCCGGTTGGTCACCGCCGGTCCCACGAAACCGTCACGCTGCCGTGTTCGGTTGCATTGCTCACGTTCAGGAGCTGAACTTCTCGAGCAGGGCCTTGCGCTGACGGTCGCCGAGACCGCGCAGGCGGCGGGTCGGAGCGATCTCCAGCTCGGTCATGATCTCCTGAGCCTTGACCTTGCCGACCTTGGGCAGGGCCTCGAGCAGTGCCGAGACCTTCATCTTGCCCAGGATCTCGTCGTTCTCGGCGTCCTTGAGCACCTGCTGGAGATCGGTGCCACCGCGCTTCAGGCGCTCCTTGAGCTCAGCGCGGACGCGACGAGCGGCAGCTGCCTTCTCCAACGCAGCGGCGCGCTGCTCGTCAGTCAACTGGGGAAGGGCCACGGGTTCCTCCGTCTTTCGTTCTTGATTGGGACTGTCGTCGTCCGCCGTGAGGCGTCCGACGGCTGTTGCCACGCGGGCGGCGCTGCGTCGTCTTCGCAACGATGCGGTCGGGTGGGGTACCCGTCCGGCACTGCCGATTGTTGGCGGCGAATGCGACCGTACCCACGTGATCAGGCATTTGCGAGCGCGACCCCCCGTTTTCGCGGTGTTTTCTCATGTTGTAGTGCACCGCGGCACTTCGGCCCGGCACACCGGCGCTCCACTCGGTGTTGCACCGCTCTGACGACGGGTTTTACATCATACCCGCAGGTCACGACAGTGGCGCCGGTGAACGAGATCGATAGCAATGCGAAGTACTCGCGATCGAGCGATCGACGTACTGAGACAGATGTGACTGGAGTGGTGTGACCAGATTCGTCTGGAATTCGACGGCGCTTTGCGCGTGTCGCGCCGTCGCACGGAACCGGGCGGTCGCCTCAGCCCAGTGCGGTCTCGACCTCGTCGCGGGCCCGGACGAACGCGTCGCGCAGTGCGTCGACGTCGGGACCGGCGCGGAGCACTCCGCGCGAACTCGCCGGCAGCACCCACCCGGGGTCGGCGTCGGCGAAGACCACCTTCAGATCCTCGGCGGTGGCTCCCTGAGCACCCAGACCCGGCGCCAGGATCGGGCCGTTCAGGTCGGCCAGGTCGAGTCCGTGCTCGCGGGTCGCACCCACGACGAGGCCGGCGGTCGCGGTGCCGTCGGCGTTCTCGGCCGCCGCGGCATCGACGATCGACTGGGCGACCGTCCGCTCCCCCGTCCGCGCCTGCTGCACGTCCCCGCCCTCCGGGTTGGAGGTTCGCGCGAGGACGAACACGCTGCGTTCCCCCGCCCGTGCCAGGTCAAGCGCCGGGCGCAGCGATTCGTAGCCGAGGTACGGCGAGGCGGTCACCGAGTCGGCGCACAGCGGTGAGGCGTCGGCCAACCACGCCTGTGCGTACGCCGACATGGTCGAGCCGATGTCACCGCGCTTGGCGTCGGCGATCACCAGGGCACCCGCCTCGCGGCAGCCCGCGATGACCCGTTCGAGCACCGCGAAGCCCGCGGCGCCGAACGGCTCGAAGAAGGCGACCTGGGGCTTGATCACCGCCGCCGACGGGGCCAGCGCCTCGACGCAGATGTCGGCGAACCGCGACAACCCGTCGACGGACATGTCCAGGCCCCAGCCGGTCAGCAGCCCCGCGTGCGGGTCGATACCCGCGCACAGGCGTCCGCGTTCGGCCGTCACCCGCCGGTAGCGGGCGCCGAAGCCGGACGCCCCCGTCATGCGGACGCCACCGTCATGAGAGGCCGGCCATGTCCGCGTGGCGTCGCTGGATGGAGCGGACCCGGACATCGCCGTTGATCGCGGCCTCGATGCCCTGCACCGCTGCACTGGCGCCCTGCACCGTGGTGATGCACGGGATGTTCACCGACACCGCGGCACTGCGGATCTCGTAGCCGTCGACGCGCGGGCCGGAGTTGCCGAACGGGGTGTTGATCACCATCGTGACCTCGCCCGCCCGGATGATGTCCACAACCGTCCGCTCTCCCGCGGTGGCCTCGAAGTGCTTGAGGACGGTCTCACACTTGATTCCGTTGCGGCGCAACACATCTGCGGTTCCCTCGGTGGCCAGGATCTCGAAGCCGAGGTCGGCGAGGTGCTTGACCGGGAAGATCAGCGCCCGCTTGTCCTTGTTGGCCACCGACACGAAGATCTTGCCGCTGGTCGGCAGCGACCCGTAGGCGGCGGTCTGCGACTTGGCGAACGCGCGACCGAAGTCGGCGTCGATGCCCATCACCTCGCCGGTGGACTTCATCTCCGGGCTCAGCAGGTTGTCGACCCCGCTGCCGTCGTGGCGACGGAACCGGTTGAACGGCAGGACCGCTTCCTTCACCGAGATCGGCGCGGTCGCCGGGGTCTCGCCACCGTCGCCGGCCTCCGGCAGGATGCCCTGCTTGCGCAGGTCGGCGATCGACGACCCGAGCATGACGCGGGCACACGCCTTGGCCAGCGGCACCGCGGTCGCCTTCGACACGAACGGCACCGTGCGGCTCGCGCGCGGATTCGCCTCCAGGACATAGAGGATGTCGTCCTTGAGCGCGTACTGGACGTTGAGCAGACCCTTCACCCCGATACCCCTGGCGAGTGCCTCGGTGGAGGTGCGGACCATCGCCAGGTCGGCGCGGCCGAGGGTGACCGGCGGCAGCGCACACGCCGAGTCACCGGAGTGGATACCGGCCTCTTCGATGTGCTCCATCACGCCGCCGATGAAGACCTCCTCGCCGTCGCACAGGGCGTCGACGTCGATCTCCACCGCATCCTCGAGGAACCGGTCGACCAGCACCGGATGGTCGGGGGTCAGTTCCGTGGCGCGGGAGATGTAGTCCTCCAGGGACTTCTCGTCGTAGACGATCTCCATGCCGCGGCCGCCCAGGACGTAGGACGGACGCACCAGCACCGGATAGCCGATGCGAGCGGCGGTGTCACGGGCCTCGGCGAAGCTCGTCGCGGTGCCGAACGCCGGGGCCGGCAGACCGGCCTCGGCGAGGACCTTGCCGAACTCGCCGCGATCCTCGGCGAGGTCGATGGCGGCCGGGCTGGTCCCGACTATCGGGACACCCGCCTCCTCGAGGCGACGTGCGAGACCCAGCGGAGTCTGGCCACCGAGCTGCACGATGACACCGGCGACGGTGCCCGACTGGGATTCGGCGTGGTAGACCTCGAGCACGTCCTCGAAGGTCAGCGGCTCGAAGTACAGGCGATCGGCGGTGTCGTAGTCGGTCGAGACCGTCTCCGGGTTGCAGTTGACCATCACGGTCTCGTAGCCGGCCTCGCTCAGCGTGAGTGCGGCGTGGACACACGAGTAGTCGAATTCGATGCCCTGTCCGATGCGGTTCGGGCCCGAACCGAGGATCAGCACCTTGGGACGATCCGGCTGCGGCGCGATCTCGCTGGTGGCCGCGGGATCGAGCTCATAGGTCGAGTAGTGGTAGGGCGTCTTCGCCTCGAACTCGGCCGCACAGGTGTCCACGGTCTTGTAGACCGGGCGCACACCGAGCGACAGGCGATGCGTACGCACCGCGGCCTCGTCCTCGAAATCCGAACGGAGAGCGGCGATCTGACGGTCGGAGAAGCCGGTCGACTTCGCCTCGCGCAGCAAGGCCTCGTCGAGGATGTCGGCGTCGCGGATCTCCGCACCCAGCGCGGCGATCCCGCCGATCTCGGCCAGGAACCACGGATCGATGGCGGTGGCCTCGTACAGGTCCTCGATCGTGGCGCCGGCCTCGAAGGCCAGCATCAGCTTGTAGAGACGCCCGTCCTTCGGCGTCTTGATCTCCTCGAGCAGCGCGGGCAGATCGACGGTCTCCGGGTCGGGCCGGTTGGCCTCCGCCCAGAAACCGCCGGCCTTGGTCTCCAGCGAGCGCATGACCTTGCCGAGCGCCTCGGCGAAGCTGCGGCCGAGGCTCATCGCCTCGCCCACCGACTTCATCGTGGTGGTCAGCGTGTCGTCGGCGCCCGGGAACTTCTCGAACGCGAACCGCGGCGCCTTGACCACGACATAGTCGAGCGTGGGCTCGAAACAGGCCGGGGTCTCCTTGGTGATGTCGTTGACGATCTCGTCGAGGCTGTAGCCGATGGCCAGCTTCGCGGCGATCTTGGCGATCGGGAAGCCGGTCGCCTTCGACGCCAGTGCCGACGACCGCGACACACGCGGGTTCATCTCGATCACGACGAGGCGTCCGTCGCGCGGGTCCTGGGCGAACTGGATGTTGCAGCCGCCGGTGTCGACGCCGACCTCGCGCAGGATGTCGATCGAGAGGTCACGCATGATCTGGTACTCGCGGTCGGTGAGGGTCATCGCCGGGGCGACGGTCACCGAGTCGCCGGTGTGCACACCGACCGGGTCGAGGTTCTCGATGGAGCAGACGACCACGACGTTGTCGCGGTTGTCGCGCATCAGCTCGAGCTCGTACTCCTTCCAGCCCAGGATCGACTCCTCGATGAGGACGTTGGCGGTCGGCGACGCGGCGAGACCGCCGCCGGCGATCCGCTCCAGATCGTTGTCGTCGTAGGCCATGCCCGAGCCGAGGCCGCCCATGGTGAACGACGGACGCACGACGACCGGGAAGCCGAGTTCGGCGACGGTCTCGCGGACCTCGTCCATCGTGTGGCAGACGCGGGAGCGCGCGCTCTCGCCGCCGACCTTCTCCACGATGTCCTTGAACATCTGGCGGTCCTCACCGCGCTGGATGGCGTCGAAGTCGGCGCCGATCAGCTCGATGCCGTACTTCTCCAGCGAGCCGCGGTCGTGCAGCGCGACCGCGGTGTTCAACGCGGTCTGCCCGCCGAGGGTGGCGAGCACGGCGTCGATGGGATGTCCGGCGTCGCGCTCGGCCTCGATCACCTTCTCGACGAACTCGGCGGTGATCGGCTCGATGTAGGTGGCATCGGCGAACTCGGGGTCGGTCATGATCGTCGCCGGGTTGGAGTTCACCAGGCTGACACGCAGGCCTTCGGCCTTGAGGACGCGGCAGGCCTGGGTACCCGAGTAGTCGAATTCACAAGCCTGACCGATGACGATCGGCCCCGAGCCGATGACCAGGACGTGGTTGATGTCTTCGCGGCGCGGCATCAGGCACTCGCTCCTTGATTCTTGGTCTTCCGGGACGCACGGTCACCCTCGAGCAGGGTGACGAATTTGTCGAACAGATACGCGGCGTCGTGGGGGCCGGCGGCCGCTTCCGGGTGGTACTGCACGGAGAAGGCGCGGCCGGAAAGCAGCTCGACGCCCTCCACGGTGCCGTCGTTGGCGCAGACGTGACTGACCCGTGCGCGGCCGAAGTCGGAGTCGAACTCCTCCCCCGCCTCGCCCTCGAGTGCGAAGCCGTGGTTCTGCGAGGTGATCGAGACCTTGCCGGTGGCGTGGTCGACAACCGGGATGTTGATGCCCCGGTGCCCGAACTTCATCTTGTAGGTGGACCGGCCGAGGGCCCGGCCCAGGATCTGGTTGCCGAAGCAGATGCCGAACAGCGGCAGGTCCTGCCCGAGGACACCACGCGTGAGCTCGACGATGTCGTCGGCGGTCGCCGGGTCGCCCGGACCGTTGGACAGGAACACGCCGTCGGGCCTGAGGTCGGCGATCGCGTCGAGCGCGACCGTCGCCGGCAGCACATGCGTACGGACGCCACGCTCGGCGAACATCCGCGGGGTGTTGGTCTTGATCCCGAGGTCGATGGCGGCGACGGTGAACCGGTGCGCCTCGAGGGGCTCCACGACATACCCGTCGGACGTGGTGACCTCGTCGGCGAGCCTGGCGCCCTTCATGTCCGGCTGGTTGCGCACCCGGCCGACGAGTTCGTCGGTGTCGGCGAGCGCCGGTCCGGAGAAGATGCCGGCCTTCATCGAGCCGTGGTCGCGGAGGATGCGGACCACGGTGCGGGTGTCGATCCCGCCGATGCCGACGATCCCCTGCTTGACGAGTTCGTCCTCGAGCGAGGTGGTCGCGCGCCAGTTCGAGACTCGTCGGGTGGGGTTTCGCACCGCATATCCGGCCACCCAGATCTTTCCGGAGTCGCCGTCGACCCCGGTGCTGCCCGCGCTGCCGGTGCTCTCGCCGTCCTCGGTGTTCCAGCCGGTGTTGCCGATCTGCGGCGCGGTGGCCACGACGATCTGCCGGTGGTAACTCGGGTCGGTCAGGGTTTCCTGGTAGCCGGTCATCGCGGTGCAGAACACCGCTTCACCGAGGGTCTCGCCCACTGCGCCGAAGCTCCGGCCGGTGAACACCTGGCCGTTCTCCAGCACCAAGACCGCTGTGTTCATTCCTGTGTCCCCTGTCCACTGTCATGCTGCCCGGCAAAGGCGTTCACCCAGCCGGGGTAGATCGATTTGTCGTCGGCGCGGATTCCCGAGTCGATCTCGGTGCCGCTGGGCAGGACCCATCGGATCACCAGGACGCCGTCGGCGCTCATCACCTTGCCCGCGATACCGCGTTCGGTGCGGACCGCGGTGATCGCCTCTCGCGGGATCCAGATGTCGCTCGCACCCTGGCGGGAGATGAGGACGCCCGCTGCGAACTCGGCGATCGTCGCCGACGCGCGGTCGGAGATGTCACCGACGACCACGCGGTTCTGCCAACTCGGCGCCATCGTGGAACCGAGGTAGAGGCCGGTGTCGGGGCCGCGTTGTTGCGCCCCGGGATCGGCCGGGGTGGACGGTAGTTCGCCGATGAGTTCGGCCTGTGCCGTCTGCTTCTTCTTGTTGCCGGTGATCAGCAGGTAGAACATCGACAGCAGGCCGAGCACGATGAGCACGCATACGCCGATGAACCACGCGTTGAACACCACTCGCCCGTAGCCGAGCACGGTGCCGATCACCGAGGCGACCACGACGACCACGAGGATGCCGGGGATGAGGCCGCGCCGGATGTTCATCGGGTCACCTGGCCCTCGCGTGTGGTGACGACCCCGCGCAGGACGGTGGCGGTGATGGTCGCCGGCATCGTCATCTCCTCGAACGGAGTGTTGCGCGACAGGCTGGCCAGCTCGTCTCCGCGGACCACCCACGAGGTGTCCGGGTCGACGACCGTGAGGTTGGCGGGCTCGCCGACCTCGATCGGGCGGCCCTGATCGGTCAGTTCGACGATCTGCGCCGGCCGTTCGCTCATGACCCGCGCGACGCCTCGCCAATCGAGAAGCCCGGGCTTCACCAGGGTCTCGACGACGATCGGGAGCGCGGTCTGCAGCCCGAGCATGCCCGGCTTCGCCTGGGCGAACTCGCAGCACTTCTCCTGCGCGGCGTGCGGCGCATGGTCGGTGGCCACACAGTCGACGATCCCATCAGCCAGGGCCTGGCGCAGGGCTTCCTTGTCACGGACCTCCCGCAGCGGCGGATTGACCTTGTTCACCGGGTCGTACGTTTCAAGTCGGGAATCGTCGAGGAGCAGGTGGTGCGGGGTCACCTCGGCGGTGATCGCGATCCCCTGGTCCTTGGCCCAGCGCAGCAGCTCGACGGTGCCCTCGGTCGAGGCGTGGCAGATGTGGATGCGCGCTCCGGCGTCGCGGGCGAGAAGCGCGTCGCGGATGACGATCGACTCCTCGGCGGCACGCGGCCAGCCGGCCAGTCCGAGCCGGGACGCGGTGGCGCCCTCGTTGGCGACGGCGCCGACGGTCAGGCGCGGCTCCTCGGCGTGCTGGGCGATGAGCACGCCCAGTCCGGTCGCGTACTCCAGGGCGCGGCGCATGAGGAGCGGGTCGTGGACGCATTTGCCGTCGTCGCTGAACATCCGGACGCCCGCGGCGCCGGCGTTCATCATGCCCATCTCGGCGAGCTGTTCGCCCTCGAGCCCGACGGTGACCGCACCCACCGGGTACACGTCGACGAGCCCGACCTCGCGGCCGGAGCGCCACACGTTGTCGGTGACGGTGGAGTTGTCGGCGACCGGGCTGGTGTTGGCCATCGCGAACACTGCGGTGTAACCACCCAGGGCGGCGGCCTCGGAGCCGGACCGGATGGTCTCGGTGTCCTCGCGGCCGGGTTCACGCAGATGGGTGTGGAGGTCGACGAAACCGGGCAGCAGCACACCGCCTCTGCCCTCGATGCGCTCGGCACCTTCGGGTGCGGACAGGCCCGCGCCGATGTCGGTGATCACGCCATCGACGACGAGGACATCGATCGGCTCGCCCTCGCCGTAGGGACGGACCTCGCCGATGAGGACGGTTCCGGTTGCCGGGGCGGTCACGGGCGAACTCCTGACGTGCTGGGGGTGGTGGTCACAGGTGGGCTCCCGCGGAGTCGGACCCGACGAGCAGCCGGAAGAGGACCGCCATGCGTACGTGGACGCCGTTGCGGACCTGCTCGAGGACGGTGGCCTTCGGCGAGTCGGCGACCGACCAGCCGATCTCCATACCGCGCAGCATCGGACCCGGATGCAGGACGACCGCATCGTCGGCGAGCATCGCCAGGCGGCGGTCGCTGAGACCGAAGCGGACCGAGTACTCACGGGGACTCGGGAAGTATCCGCCGTTCATCCGCTCGGCCTGGACGCGCAGCATCATCACCGCGTCGACGGCGGGCAGTTCGGCGTCGAGGTTGCCCGAGACGGTGACCGGCCACTCACCCACTCCCGCCGGGAGCAGGGTCGGCGGGGCGACGAGGACGACCTCGGCGCCGAGGGTCGACAGCAGGTGCGCGTTGGACCGCGCGACCCGTGAGTGCACGACGTCGCCGACGATCGCGATGCGACGTCCCTCCAGCGAGCCGAGCCGCTGGCGCAGCGTGAGCGCGTCGAGCAGGGCCTGCGTGGGATGTTCGTGTGTGCCGTCTCCGGCGTTGATGATCGCCGGACCCTCACCGTTCGAATCGGTTGTCCAGTCGGCGATCTGGGCCGGCGCGCCCGACGCGGGGTGGCGGACGATCAGGGCGTCGGCACCGGCGGCGTGCAGGGTCTTGACCGTGTCGCGCAGCGATTCGCCTTTGCCCACCGAGGAACTCGAGGCGCTGACGTTGATGACATCGGCGCTCATCCACTTGCCGGCGACCTCGAAGGAGACGCGGGTGCGGGTGGAGTTCTCGTAGAAGACCGTCATGACGGTCCGGCCACGGAGCGTCGGGAGCTTGCGGACCTCACGACCGGTGAGGGCCTGTTCGAAACGCTCGGCGTCATCGAGGAGCGCAGTGGCCTCGTCGCGGTTCAGGTCCTGCGTGGAGAGCAGATGCCGCATCACGAATCGCCCTCGGCGGCAACGGCATTCGAAGCCGAGCTGAGGACGACCTCGTCGACTCCGTCGTGTTCGGTGAGATGCACCGACACCTGCTCGTCGCGAGCGGTCGGGATGTTCTTGCCGACATAGTCGGCGCGCAGCGGCAATTCGCGGTGGCCGCGGTCCACCAGCACCGCGAGCTGGACCGCGGCGGGGCGTCCGAGATCGCGCAGCGCGTCCAGGGCGGCGCGGACCGTACGCCCCGAGTAGAGCACGTCGTCGACGAGGATCACGATCGCGCCGTCGACGCCGCCGGCGGGGACCATCGTCCGTTCGAGCGGGCGATGTGGCTTGCCGCGCAGATCGTCGCGGTAGAGAGTGATGTCGAGGTAGCCCACCGGCACCTCGACACCGGCGAACTCGCCGATCTTGGAACCCAGACGAGTCGCGAGAGATGTTCCGCGAGTGGGAATTCCGATGAGAACGACGCGCGGGGCGTCGGGCGAGTCCAGAGCTGTCTTCTCGATCACCTGGTGTGCGACACGAGCAATCGTGCGCGACACGTCAGCGGCATCGAGCAGCACCCTGGGAGCGGGGCTGGCCAAAGCCGACCTCCTTCTCCGCCTCGCAGGACGGATCGTTAAAGGATGTCTGTCTCGCGACACTTTACACCGCGTCGCGAGACAGACGAATTCCCGCGACCTGCGCCACATTCTCGACGCATCGCGTCACTCCGGAGACCCGGAGGGCTGCCGTCAGTCGGCGGCGGAATCGCCGGCGGCCGGACCGCTCGGCTCGGCCGATGCGGCCGCCCGCACCTGCGGTGCGAGCTCGGCGATCTTGGCGAGCACGCCGTTGACGAAGGCCGGCGAATCATCGGTGGACAGCTCCTTGGCGAGCTCCACCGCCTCGTCGACCACCACGATGGGGTCGACGTCGAGCGAGTTGAACAGCTCCCAGGTCGCCAGGCGCATGATGGCGCGGTCGACGGCGGGCAGACGCTCCAGCGTCCACTCGCGCAGATGGGAGGAGATGACCGCATCGATCTGGTCCTGATCGTCTGCGAGACCCCCGATCACCGTGGCGGTGTAGTCGTGGATCGAGCCGACGCTCTCGTCGCTGCGGACGTACTCTCGGCGTTCGGCGACGAGCTGGCTGGGACTGACCTTCTTGGCCTCGGCCTCGAAGAGCAGGTCCACCGCGCGCCGCCGCGCCTTGTGTCGGGTTCCGGGTTGTTTCACAGGTCAGGAGTTGACGCGGCCGAGGTAGCTGCCGTCGCGCGAATCGACCTTCAGCTTGTCGCCGGTGTTGATGAACAGCGGCACCTGGATCTCGGCGCCGGTCTCCAGCGTGGCGGGCTTGGTGCCGCCGGTGGAGCGGTCACCCTGCAGACCCGGGTCGGTCTGGGCGACGATGAGCTCGACGGTGACCGGGAGTTCGACGAACAGCGGGGTGCCCTCGTTGAGCGAGACCTGCACGGTCATGTTCTCGAGCAGGAAGCGCGCGCCGTCGCCGACCACGGCCGGCGGCAGGGCGAACTGCTCGTAGTCCTGCGCGTCCATGAAGACGTAGTCGGTGCCGTCGTTGTACAGGAAGGTCATGTCCCGACGGTCGACGGTGGCGGTCTCGACCTTGACGCCGGCGTTGAAGGTCTTGTCGACGGTCTTGCCGCTCATCACGTTCTTGATCTTGGTGCGCACGAATGCGGGACCCTTGCCCGGCTTGACGTGCTGGAACTCCTGGATCTGCCAGAGCTGGTCGTCCATGCGCAGCACGAGGCCGTTCTTGAAATCGGCGGTGGTCGCCATGTGGTGTTTCTTCCCTTGCAGTCAGATGACGGTGAATGTCTTGTCGGTGGTGGTCAACAGTTCCGGGTCGCCTTGTGTGACGACCAGGGTGTCCTCGATCCTGACCCCACCCCATCCGGGTAGGTACACACCGGGCTCCACGGTGACCGCAGCACCGCATGGCAGTGTACCCGTCGAGAGTTTGCCGATTCCCGGCGCTTCGTGGATCTCGAGGCCCACGCCGTGGCCGAGTCCGTGCACGTAGTGGTCGCCGTGCCCGGCGTCGTCGATGACGGCACGCGCCGCGGCGTCGACGTCCCGCAGCTCCATGCCCGGAGCGAGAGCCGTCCGTCCGGCGGCCTGCGCGGTGGCGACGAGGTCGTAGATGTCGCGCTGCCAGTCCGCGGCGCGGTGCAGCACGAAGGTTCGGGTCATGTCGGAGTGGTAGCCGCCGACGACGGCGCCGAAGTCGATCTTGACGAGGTCGCCGTCCGCCAGCGCGGTGTGCGTGGGCCGGTGGTGCGGAATCGCCGAGTGCGGCCCGGCGGCGACGATCGTCTCGAAGGCGATGCCGTCGGCGCCGAGGCGATACATCTCGAACTCCAGGGCGCGGGCGGCTTCGCGTTCGGTGGTTCCGGCGCGCAGGACACCGTCGGCGATGATCCGGGCCAGCGCGGCATCGCCGATCGCGCAGGCAGCGCGCAGCAACGCGATCTCCCCCGCATCCTTGACGGCCCGCAGACCCTGCACGACGCTGGCGAGACCGACCAGTTCGACCCCGGAATCCTCGATCGACGCGGTCAGGGCACGGTGCCCGGCGACGGTTTCGGCATCAGCCTCGAAGCCGATACGGGCGGCACCCGCGGTCCGCGCGTGCGCAACCAGGGCGGGGACGCAGGCGCGTTCGATGACGGGCTCGACATCGGGGACCTGCGCGGCGACCTGGGTGAGGTAGCGGCCGTCGGTGGCGATCCGGTCCCCCGCGGGGTCGGACACGTCGATGAGGACTGCCGCGTTGGAACCCGTGAAGCCGGTCAGGTACCGGACGTTGACGAGGTCGGAGACGATGAACGCCGCGACCTGCGCGTCGGCACCCGAGTGGTCGCGTAGCTGGTTCCGCAGCCGGTCTCGTCGGCCGGCGGTGTCGTGGATGATCGGCACCCGAGCAACGCTACGGCGGGACGTCCGACTGTGCGAACCCGGCACGCGGAGCCGGCCACATCGGCCAGGTGTGTCCGCAATCACGGCACGGATGCGTAGTATGACGCGCATGTCTACGTGGTTGGTACGCGGTCTGGCGATGACCGCTGTTCACGTCCTCGCCCGAATCCTGCTCGGCGTCGCAGTGGTCGAGGCCCCGCTGAACTCCACCGTGTGGCGCACCGTCGCCATCGCGGCGGTCGTCCTGGTAGCCCTGGTCTGGGGTGGTTTCGACGGTATTCGCGATGCACGCGCCAATCCCGATCCGGACGACTACGAGGACCTCACCGTGCGCTGGCTGAAGGCCGGCGTCCTGGCCGGCGTCGCCGCCGGGCTGATCTCCTGGATCCTCGGCAACACGGTGCTCGCCGGGATCGGCCAGGCCGGCCTGTTCGTCGAGCTGATCGCCGGTGCCTCGTTCACCGCGCTGCTCGTGTTCGTCCCCGCGTTCGTCGGCGCCGCCATCGGCCGCTGGTTGATCCGCCGCGAGCAGAACAAGGGCGCCTCCGACGACTGGTCGGTCCACGAGGACCGGCACGCCGACGCGGCCCGGTAACCGGTTTCGCACCTCTGACAGCAACGAACCCACCGCTTCGAGGCGGTGGGTTCGTTCGTCTGTCGGTTGGTGCCGTCGGACTAGAGGAGGACCGAGGTGCTCTTCCCCGCCCCACCGGCCACCGCGGAGTAGGCGGCGGCGAGGAGGCCGGGATCGGGTCCTTCCAGACGGCCCGGCTTGGCCAGTCCGTCGAGCACGACGAAGCGGAGCACACCCGAACGGTTCTTCTTGTCCCCCGCCATGCCCTCGAGCAGGTCGGCGAAGGCGTCGGGGTCGTAGGAGGTCGGCAGTCCCACGAGTTCGAGCACCGACCGGTGACGGTCGGCCGTCGCGTCGTCGAGACGCCCGGCCAGGCGCGCCAGTTCGGCGGCGAACACCAGGCCCACCGACACCGCGGCACCGTGACGCCAGCGGTAGCGCTCGCGACGCTCGATCGCATGACCCAGGGTGTGGCCGTAGTTGAGGATCTCGCGCAGCGAGGACTCCTTCAGGTCGGCCGAGACGACGTCGGCCTTCACCTGCACCGACCGGCGGATGAGATCCGGGAGCACCGGCCCGGTCGGGTCGAGGGCGGCCTCCGGATCGGCCTCGATGATGTCGAGGATGGTCGGGTCGGCGATGAAGCCGGTCTTGATGACCTCCGCGAGCCCGGCCACGATCTCGTTGCGCGGCACCGTCTCGAGCGTGCCGATGTCGATCAGGACCGCGTCGGGCTCGTGGAACGACCCGACGAGGTTCTTGCCCGCCTCGGTGTTGATGCCGGTCTTGCCGCCCACCGCGGCGTCGACCATCGCCAGCAGCGTGGTCGGGACGTGGATGACCCCGATGCCGCGCATCCAGGTGGCGGCGACGAACCCGGAGAGGTCGGTGGCGGCACCGCCGCCGAGGCTGATGACCTTGTCGTTGCGCTTGAGACCGATCCGGCCGAAGACCTCCCAGCAGAACGCGGCCACCGACAGGTCCTTGCCCGCCTCGGCGTCCGGGATCTCGATGCGGTGCGCGTCGAAGCCCTTGTCCGCCAGGAATTCCCGGATCTGCTCGGCGGTCTTGTTGAGCGGGGGCTGGTACAGGATCGCGATGCGGTCGGCGCCGGCCGCGGCCGCGGCGACCTCGCCGAGCAGCCCGCGGCCGATCGTCACGTCATAGGGCGCGCCGGCATCGACGCGGATCGCAACGGGTTCGGTGTCGGTCATGGGTCTGTCCTCACATCAGTTCGCGGGCGAGTTCGGTGACGATGGCGTCGGCGACGTCCTCGGGAGCGGCATCGGCGTCCACCTCGAAGGAGCACACCGACGAATAGATGTCGGTGCGCTCGGCGAGAAGTTCGGCATAGCGGGCGGCCGGGTCCTCGGTGTCGAGCAGCGGCCGGTCGGTGCCGGAGACCCGCTCGTAGCCGCGTTCGGCGCTGACCCGCAGGTAGACCACACGGTGACCGGTCAGTGCATCCCGCACTCCGGCGGTGGTCACCGCACCTCCACCGAGCGATACCACCCCGCTGTGGTTGTCGAGGACGTCGGTGACGACGTTCTCCTCGATCATGCGGAACCCGTCGACCCCGTCGGAGGAGAAGATCTCGGGGATGCTGCGCCCGGTACGCCGGACCAGCTCGATGTCGGTGTCGACGAAGTCGACCCCGAGCCGGTCGGCGAGCAGACGACCGACGGTCGACTTGCCCGCACCCATGAAGCCGATCAGCACTGCGGCGGGGCGGCGCCCCGTGGTCGGCCGCGTGGGGGTCGGCGTCTGCGTCATGGGCGCGGCGGGCGCGCGTGGACGGCTGTCAGGTAGGCGCCGAGGTTCGTGGAGGTCTCGGCGACCGAGTCGCCGCCGAACTTGTCCAGTGCCGCCTGGGCGACGACGAGCGCCACCATCGCCTCGGCGACCACACCGGCCGCGGGCACCGCGCACACGTCCGAACGCTGGTGGATCGCGCTGGCGGTCTCCCCCGTCTCCATGTCGATCGTCGACAGCGCGCGCGGCACCGTCGAGATCGGCTTCATCGCGATCCGGACGCGCAGGTCCTCGCCGTTGGTCATGCCGCCCTCGAGGCCGCCCGCGCGGTTGGTCGACCGCAGCACGCCGTCGGGTCCGGGCACCATCTCGTCGTGGGCCTCGCTGCCGCGGCGGCGGGCGGTCGTGAAGCCGTCGCCGACCTCCACTCCCTTGATGGCCTGGATGCCCATGAGAGCGGCCGCCAGGCGCGCGTCGAGCCGGGTCTCTCCGCTGACATGCGAACCCAGTCCGACCGGCACGCCGGTGGCGACGATCTCGACGACACCGCCGAGGGTGTCGCCGTCCTTCTTGGCGGCCTCGATCTCGTCGATCATCGACTTCTCGGCGGCGGCGTCGAACGCGCGGACCGGGCTGGCGTCGATGGCCTCGAGGTCGCTGAAGCGCGGCGGCGGACCGACATAGGGATCGCTCGCGCCGATCGAGATGACGTGGGAGACGACCTCGATGCCGAAGACCTGGCGGAGGAAGTTGCGGGCGACGGTGCCCGCGGCCACGCGGGCAGCGGTCTCCCGGGCGCTGGCACGTTCGAGGACCGGGCGGGCGTCGTCGAAGCCGTATTTGAGCATGCCCGAGTAGTCGGCGTGCCCGGGGCGCGGACGGGTCAGCGGCGCGTTCCGGGCGCTGCCCTCGAGTTCGGCGGGATCGACCGGGTCGGCCGCCATCACGGTCTCCCACTTGGGCCACTCGGTGTTGCCGATCTCGATGGCCACCGGGCCGCCCATCGTGCGGCCGTGGCGCACGCCACCGAGCACGGTGACCTTGTCGGCCTCGAACTTCATCCGCGCGCCCCGGCCGTAACCGAGGCGACGGCGGGCGAGCTGTTCGGCGATGTCCGACGAGGTCACCTCGACCCCGGCGACCATGCCCTCGACGAGGGCGACCAAGGCGGGTCCGTGGGATTCTCCGGCAGTTATCCAGCGCAGCACAGTGATCAATTGTTCCATGTGCCCCACGAGTGGCCGACAGCGGTCGTGGGGCGGGCGTCGTCAGAGCAGATCGGACACGACGATCAACGCGCCGACGAGCGCCGGTGCGTGCGCCCGGCCTCGTGACTGCGCCGTCGGCGATGTCTCTGCCATCGTCGGGACCGGGACCGCGACCAGGGAGAGCAGGGCGGCGAGAGCCACCATGACCAGCGCGGTGTCCCAGGACAGCGTGAGACCGCCGCAGGCGAAGGCCAGCTTCACGTCACCGCCGCCGCACCACCCGGCGACGAAGGTCAGCAGATACGGCGTCGCGGCCGCCGCGGCGGCGAGTCCGACGGACGGCTGCGCTACCGCGCTGAGCGCCACCGCCCCGAGTCCGGGCCAGACCATCACGTTGGGGATGCGCCGGGTGCGCGCGTCGGTGACGGCGATCGTGAGCAGCCACACCGAAATCGAGAGCTCGACCATGCGCCGAGCATCGCGCCCCCGGTGGGTGCCGGCGAGCGAGGTCTCCACAGCCTCACGCGTTGGGGATGAGCACCTTCGTCATCGCCTCGCGAGGTGCCGGCAACCCGGTGAACAGTTCGACCTGACGGAACGCCTGGTTCAGCAGCATGACCAGTCCCCCGACGACGGCACCACCCGCCGCCTCGACGGCCCGCGCCAGCGGCGTCGGCCAGGGGTCGTAGATCACGTCCACGACCTTGCCCGCGTGGGCGATGGCCGGCGCGAGGATCTCGGCGGCCGGCGCGGGCACCGTCGACACCACGACGGAGGCGTCGTGACAGCGATGTTCGAGTGCGGCACCGGCCGCGAAGGCGATGACCTCACCGGCGATGCCCAGGCGGTCGCACAGGTCGAGGACCGCCGCGGCACGTCCGGCGTCGCGCGCCACGATCGAGATCGTCGAGACGCCGACCTCGGCGAGCGCCACGACGGTCGGCAGCGCCGTGCCGCCGGCGCCGATCACGACCGCATCGGGGGCGGCCCCCGCGGCGATGTCGGCGTCGACGCCCAGTGCCGCCAGCGCGCCCGTCATGCCGTCGATGTCGGTGCAGTCGGCCCGCCACCCGTCATCGGTGCGCACCAGAGTGTTCGCCGATCCGACCAGCGCAGCACGTTCGGTCCGCTCGGTCGCGAAGTCCAGCGCGGCCAGCTTGTTCGGCATCGTCACCGAGAACCCGATGAACTCGGGTGCCGCGCCCGACACGATCCCGGGCAGCTCGTCGGCCGTGCACTCGATCCGGTCGTAGGACCAGCCGTCGAGTCCGAGGGCGTGATAGGCGGCGAGGTGCACCGCCGGTGACCGCGAATGGCCGATCGGCGAACCGAGCACCGCCGCCCGACGGTGATCCCCGTACGGCGAACGGATCACCGGCATCCCGTCGACACCAGCTTGTTCTGACAGGCGACGAGGCGATTGCGCTTGTGTTCTTCGAAGGTGTTCGCGAACAACGTGGTTCCCGCCGTGTCGACGGTCACGAAGTACAGCCACGATCCCGGTGCCGGGTCGAGCATCGCCTCGAGTGCCGGGACACCGACGGCCGCGATCGGGGTCGGCGGAAGACCCTTGTAGCGGTAGGTGTTCCACTCGTTGTCGGCCTTGTAGGCCTCACCGTGCACGTCGATGTTGGTGACAGCGGCGGTGTAGTTCTGCGTCGAGTCCATCTCCAGCCGCTGATCCTCGTCGAGACGGTTGCGGATGACACGGGCGACCTTCGGGGCGTCCTCGACGTGGCGCACCTCGCGTTCGACGATCGACGCGGCGATCAGCGTCTCGTACGGCGCCAGTCCCGACTTGTTGCTGTCCACCAGGCCCCACTGGTCGAACATCACCGCGCTCTGGGAGATCATCTCGTTGAGGATCTGCACGGCGGTGTGATCGGGTTCGACCCGTTCCCACGTCGTCGGCGCGATGAGGCCCTCGATGCGGCGGTGGTCCCCGGTCATCGACGCCACGTTCTCCTTCGCCCACTCGGGCACCCCGAGCTCCTCGGGGGTCGCCTTCGCGGCCGCCTCCTCGAGTTGGGCCACGGTGACGCCCTCGGGCTGGCCGTTGACCTCGGTCGACGTGGCGTCCTGGATCATCTGGAAGATACCCGGCGTGATCTTGCCGTCTATCCCGGTCTTGGAGTCGAGTTGGAGACCCGGCGGGATCACCACGCGCCCGACGCGGTGCTGGGCGCTGTCGTCGGTGAGCATCTCCACGGCGGTCGACGCCGGGATCTGGGTCCTCATCTTGTAGAGCCCACCCGACATCGGCTGACCGTCCGCGGCGTCGATGAAGGCACGCACACTGCCGACGACATCGGCGTCGACCAGGATGCGCCCGAAGTCGGCGAGGGTCGAGTTCTCGGGGATGTCGACGATCACGTCGCCGGCGCCCGCCGTGGTGGTGTAGTCCTTACGCGACTCCAGAACCCCGGTCGCACGCAGACCGTAGTATCCGACACCGCCGACGAGCGCGAGCATGAACACGACAGCGAGCGCCAGAATCACCCGGCGCTTCTTCTGGTTCGCGCGGGAGCGTCGTCGCGGGCGCCGTGATGCCGGTGCCGGCTCGACGTCGTCGGCGCCCGGCCACCAGTCCTCCTCGTCGCGACCACCGTGTCCGCGCCGGCCGTCCGGCTCGGGTTCGGCGTACGCGGGTTCGGTGTACGCGGGTTCGGTGTACGCGGAGTCGGGGTACGCGGACTCCTGATTGTCGACGTCGCTGAACTCGCGCTCGTCGTAGCGTTGTTCGAGGTACCCGGTTGCGGCCTGCGGCAACTCGGGCTCGGCGGTGTCGGCCGCCTCGTGAGTGGGCGTCGGCGGAGGGGGCGGCGGCGCGGGCCGGCGCGGAGCGACCGGCGGCGGAGGTGCCGCCTGGGTACGCGGAGGCCGCGGGGGCTGTCCGCCCGGCGGGATCCGGACGGGCGTCGCACGCCGGGGGGCGCCGACCTGATCGGCCGTGCCGCCCTGAGGCGGGTTCGCGAGGTCACCGGGCTGGCCGAGCTGTCCCGTACGCCGACGACGATGCCGTGTGTTGGGCGACCCCTCGGCCGGCTGCGTGAAATACCGCAGACGTTCCGGATCCATGCCCTCGGCACGACCGCCATGGTTGTCCCGGTGTCGCGTACGACGCCGTTCTTCGGTCACCGCCGGTTCCCCTCCCGACTCTGTCGAGGGACCATCGGACTCACCGTCGCGCATCCAGCCATCCCTGAAGGATAGCGACCGCGGCCGCCTGATCGATGACCCCTCGTGACGACTTCACCGACCGGCCGCTCGCGTGCAGGGCCTGCTGCGCGGTCACGGTGGTGAAACGTTCATCCTGCCAATGCACTTCGGCCGGCGCGATGCGCTCGGCGAGCCGGTCCCCGAAGGCGCGCGCGGTCTCCGCGGCCACCCCGGTCGTGTTCTTCAGCGTCTTCGGCAGCCCGATGACGACGCCGATCGCCTCGTACTCGTTCACCAGGGCTACGATCCGGTCGAGATCGGTTGCGGCCGAAGGGGTTCGGCGGACCGTCTCGACCGGTGTGGCGAGGATGCCGTCGGGGTCGCACACCGCGACACCGATCCGGACACTCCCGACGTCGATGCCGAGCCGGCGACCGCGTCGGGGCGACGGGCCCTGATCTGACGGCATCAGCCGACGAACTCGCGGACACGCGACAGGGCGGCGTCGACACCACCGGGTTCGGTTCCCGATCCCTGGGCGAGGTCGGGTTTGCCACCTCCACGGCCACCGACGAGCGGCGCCACCTCCTTGACGAGGTCGCCGGCCTTGATACCGGCGTCGCGAGCCGCGGCAGTCGTGGCGATCACGAACGGCACCTTGGCATCCGGTCCCTCGCCGTTCGGCGAGAAGATGGCGATCACGGCCTGGCGGTCGGCGACCCGGCCACGCAGGTCGGTGACGACCGAACGCAGTCCGTTGGCGTCGAGCCCGGGGACCCGGCCCTCGACGACGAGCGTGGAGCCGATGGTGGTCGCGGTGTCGAGGAGACCGGAAACGGCCGCCTGAGCCTGTTCGGCACGCACCCGGGCGAGTTCCTTCTCGGCGTCGCGCAGCTTGGTGACGAGCTGCTCGACGCGGCCGGGCACCTCCTCGGACGGCACCTTCAGCGACGACGCCAGCCCGGCGAGCAGCGCTCGCTCCTTCGACAGGAAACGGAACGAGTCCATGCCGACGTAAGCCTCGACGCGGCGCACCCCGGAGCCGACCGAGGACTCGCCGATCAGCGTGATCGGACCGATCTGCGACGACGACACGACATGTGTGCCACCGCACAGCTCCATCGAGAACGGGCCGCCGATCTCGACGACGCGGACGACATCGCCGTAGTTCTCGCCGAAGAGCGCCATCGCGCCCATCGCCTTGGCCTCGGTGAGTCCGGTCTCGAAGGTGTTGACCTGATAGTTGGCCTCGACGGCCGCGTTGGCGATCTCCTCGATCTCCCGACGCTGGGACTCGGTCACCGGGCCGCGGGCGTTGAAGTCGAAACGCAGGTAGCCCGGACGGTTCAGCGAACCGGCCTGCGTCGCACCGGGTCCGAGCACCTCGCGCAGGGCGGCATGCACCATGTGGGTGCCCGAGTGGCCCTGCGTCGCTCCGTGGCGCCATGCGGTGTCGACGGCGGCGAGGACCTCGTCGCCCTCCTCGATCTCGCCCTCGTCCACCCGAACCTTGTGCAGCCACACCGACTTTCCGACCTTCTGCACGTCGGTGACCGACAGGCGCACACCGGAACCGGTGGTGATGGTGCCGACGTCGGCCATCTGGCCACCCGACTCGGCATAGAGCGGGGTGCGGTCGAGCACGAGGGTGAGTTCCTGCCCGGCCGTCGCCGCCGGCACACGTGCGCCGTCGGCGACGAGTCCGAGGACGCGCGCCTCGGAGACGAGCTCGTCGAAGCCGGTGAACTCGGTGGGTCCGCGGTCGAGGAAGTCGCGGTACACGCTCAGGTCGGCGTGCCCGGTCTTGCGCGCCGTGGCATCGGCCTTGGCGCGCTGCTTCTGCTCGGCCATCAGGGCGGTGAAGCCCTCCTGGTCCACCGACAGCCCGGCCTCGGCGGCCATCTCGAGCGTGAGGTCGATCGGGAAGCCGTACGTGTCGTGCAGGGTGAACGCGTCGGCGCCGGTGATGGTGGTGCTCGAAGACTTCTTGGTGGCGGTCGCGGCGTCGGCGAACAGCTTGGAACCGGCGGCCAGCGTCTTGGCGAAGGAGGTCTCCTCGCCCACCGCGACGTCCACGATGTGGGTGCGCTCGGTCTCGAGTTCCGGATACGACGGGGCCATCAGGTCGATGACCTTGCCGATGATCGCGCCCATGGTGGCCTGGTTGTCCCCGGCCCCCAGCCCATCCGGCCCGCTCGCTCCGCTCCCGGCGCCCAGCAGACGCATCGACCGCACGACGCGGCGCAGCAGGCGACGCAGCACGTAGCCGCGGCCGTCGTTGCCGGGCAGCACCCCGTCACCGATCAGCATCGCCGAGGTGCGGGCGTGGTCGGCGATCACGCGGAAGCGCACATCGTCGGCATGCGAGCCGGCGCCGTAGGCGCGGCCGGTGAGTTCGGCGGCCAGATCGATGATCGGCTTGAGCAGGTCGGTCTCGTAGACGTTGTCGACGCCCTGCAGGATGCAGGCGACGCGCTCGACGCCCATGCCGGTGTCGATGTTCTTCTTGGGCAGGGGCCCGAGGATCTCGTAATTGTCCTTGCCACCCCCCGGACCACGGACGTTCTGCATGAACACGAGATTCCAGATCTCGATGTAGCGGTCCTCGTCGGCCTCCGGGCCGCCTTCGACGCCGTATTCGGGGCCGCGGTCGTAGAAGATCTCCGAACAAGGACCGCACGGACCGGGGACGCCCATCGACCAGTAGTTGTCCTTCAGGCCGCGACGCTGGATGCGCTCGGCGGGCACGCCGATCTCGTCGCGCCAGATGGCCTCGGCCTCGTCGTCGTCGAGATAGACGGTGGGCCACAGCTTCTGCGGATCGATGCCGTAGCCGCCGTCTTCCACGCTGTTGGTCAGCAGCGTCCACGCGAAGTTGATGGCCTCGCGCTTGAAGTAGTCACCGAAGGCGAAGTTGCCCGCCATCTGGAAGAAGGTGTTGTGGCGGGTGGTGATGCCGACCTCGTCGATGTCGAGGGTACGGACACACTTCTGGACGCTGGTCGCGCGGGAGTACGGCGGGGTCTGCTCGCCCAGGAAGTACGGCTTGAACGGAACCATGCCGGCGTTGACGAACAGCAGGTTGGGGTCGTCGAGCAACAGCGAGGCGCTGGGCACCTCGGTGTGGCCGGCCTTGATGAAGTGGTCCAGAAAACGCTTCCGGATGTCATGCGTCTGCACTGTTGGTCTTGTCCTCGCCGTTGGTTGTCGCGACATCCCAGAGTACCGTCGGCGCGTCGCGGAACCGGTCCCGGTACGTCATCCCCGCCGTGATCAGCGGGATCGGCGACGTGTGACGGCACCCCGCACGATGGATCTCAGGCGTGCGACGCGCGGCCCGATCTCGCGTTCGAGCCCGTGATCGGTGGGCTCGTAGTAGTCGACGCCGACGAGTTCGTCCGGCGCGTACTGCTGGGCCACCACTCCGTCCGGATGGTCGTGCGGGTACTGGTAGGCGACGCCGTTGCCGAGTTTCTTGGCACCTGCGTAGTGGCTGTCGCGCAGGTGGGCGGGTACCGCTCGGGCCTTGCCGGCCTCGACGTCGGCGAGCGCGGCGCCGATCGCCGACACCACTCCGGCCGACTTGGGTGCGGTCGCCAGATGGATGGTGGCCTGGGTCAGTGCCAGCTTGGCCTCGGGCATGCCGACGAGGTTGACCACCTGCGCGGCGGCCACCGCGGTCTGCAGCGCGGTGGGATCGGCCATGCCGATGTCCTCGCTGGCGTGGATCATCAGGCGCCTCGCGATGAAGCGCGGGTCCTCCCCCGCCGCGATCATCCGCGCCAGATAGTGCACCGCGGCATCGACGTCGGAACCGCGGATCGACTTGATGAACGCGCTGGTCACGTCGTAATGCTGGTCGCCGTCGCGGTCGTAGCGCACCGCCGCGCGGTCGATGGCCGTCTCGACGTCGGCGAGGTCGACCCGGGTGGTCGAGTCGGCGCTCGCCTCGAGCGCCGTCAGCGCCCGGCGGGCGTCGCCGCCGGCGACCGCCACCAGGTGGTCGTAGGCGGCGTCGGTCACCTCCACCTGCCCGTCGAGGCCGCGCGGGTCGGCGACGGCCCGGATGAGCACCTCACGGATGTCGTCGTCGGTGAGCGACCGCAACTGGAGCACGAGCGACCGCGACAGCAGGGGCGCGACGACAGAGAACGACGGGTTCTCGGTGGTCGCCGCCACGAGCAGCACGATGCGGTTCTCCACCGCGTCGAGCAGCGCGTCCTGCTGGGTCTTGGAGAAGCGATGGACCTCGTCGATGAACAGGACCGTCTGCTGGCCCTCGATCAAGCGGCGCCTCGCCACGTCGATGACGGCGCGCACCTCCTTGACGCCCGCGGACAGCGCCGACAGCGCCTCGAACCGGCCGCCCGTCGCGCGCGCGATCAGCGACGCCATCGTCGTCTTGCCGGTGCCGGGCGGGCCATAGAGCAGCACCGATGCCGCACCGACCCCGCTGATCAGTCGCCGCAGCGGAGAACCGTCGCCGAGCAGGTGCTGCTGGCCGACGATCTCGTCGAGGGTCTGTGGGCGCATCCGGACCGCGAGCGGTGCGGTCGGTGACGGCGCCGCGGTCAGTCCGTTGGCGCCGGGCGTCGGCACACCGGTTCCGGCCCGGGGATCCACGGGCGGGTCGAACAATCCGTCCACGAGCCGATCAGGCCATCCAGATGCGCTGCAACGCGAGGCCCGTTGCGGTCGCGAAGTCGGCGATCGCGTCCTCACCGGCACGGCCGGCGGCTGCCGCGAGATCGGTCCAGCGGGACACGAGGACGCGCGGATCGTTCGTGTGCAGCGCCCAGTCGTGGGTGAATCCGCCACTCTCGATCGGGGTACCCACTGCGGAGTTCTGGAGTGCCGGGTCGAACGGGGGCATCTCCAGGCTCGCGTCGGCGTCCTGACCGATCGCGGACTCCGGGTCGACCAGGTCGGTGTCGGCAGGCAGCATCCAGGCGGTCGACAGCCACACCCACAGCAGCCGGGCGACGAGCACCTTGCGCTGCATCTCGCGCTCGTGCGCGAGGGCCGGCCAGATCGGGTTCACCTCGGAGCGCCAGGCGTCGACCATGGACACCTCGAGGTCGGTGGCGCGGGACGCGGCGCGCGCGGGCAGCTGCGCGGACATGGTGACCACGGCGTAGGCGATGTCGAGGGTGGCGTCGCGGAACCCGCCCCACTCGTAGTCCATGAACTGCACGCCGTCGTCGTTGAGCATGATGTTCTCGGGACCGACGTCCGACGGGCTGAACGCGCGGTGCTCGCCGTCGTCGAACAGGGCGGCGGCGGCCTCGAGCGCCTCGAGAACCCGATCCGGCACCTGCACGCCGAGCGCGGCGGCGTGTCCGGAGAGCGCATCGACCGAGCGTCTGGCCTCGTCACGGAGAATGTCGCGCCCCTCGGTACCCGACGGGCCGCGGCGGACCAGCGCCAGGAAGTCGATCTCGCCGCCGACGGTCGCCGCGTGCATGCGGCCCAGGGCCTGACCCCAGGCGCTCACCGCGCGGGAGGTCTCCACCGGGTCGTCGCCGTCGAGGAACTCCATCATCGACCGGCCGTGACCGAGATCAGAGAGAACCATCAGGCGCAGGTCGGGGTCGGAGGCGATGAGCTGCGGGCCCGGTCGCGATTCGTTCGGGAGCGCGGTGGCGTACTTGTACGACGCGATCTCGCGGTGGAAGGCCTGCGGGTCCTCGTGCTCGGGCAACGCCTTGATCACCAGCGAACGGTCCATGCTGAGGGGGTTCTGCGCCACCCGCACCCGCACGACCGTCGTACGGCCGCTACCTCCGAGGTCCTCGGGGTCGTCGAGGACTACCGAGGAACCGGCGCGGTGTGACAGCAGCGCCTCTGCCGCCCGCACCACGCTGGTGATGCGGCTTTCAGTAATGACCGTCATGGCGTATCCCAAGGTACCCGTTGCAACGGGGGTGCAACACCATTCTTCATCCTTCTGTACGACGTTGCGGATCTTGTACCCGCGAGTGTGTGCGTCGAAACCACTGCGTCGCAGGGGTTTCGGTGCCCTCGTCACATTCGTGCCGCGATGTGCCCGTGATGGTCCCGACGCGCGGTGTCTCAGGCCCCGGTTCCGGGTGCGGGTGACTGCGCCGGACTCACGTCGACGGATACGTCGATGTGGCTCTTCGTCGAGTCGGTGTAGATGACCCCGCGCAACGGCGGGACGTCGTCGTAGTCGCGGCCCCAGGCCAGCGTGACGTGGCGTTCGTCGACCAGTTTGTCGTTGGTCGGGTCGAACGCCAGCCAGCGGCCGTCGGGCATCCAGACCGCCGCCCACGCATGGCTCGCGTCGGCGCCGAAGATCTTCTCCTTGCCCGGCGGCGGGTCGGTCGCCAGGTAGCCCGATTCGTAGCGGGCGGCGAGTCCGACCGAGCGCAGGCACGCGATCGCGACCCGGGCGAAGTCCTGGCAGACGCCCTCGCGTCGTTGCATCACGGTGTCGACCCGAGTCGAGATGGCCGTCGAACCGGAACGATAGGCGAAGTCGGTGAAGATCCGGGTCGTGAGGTCGGTGACCGCCTCGATCAGCGGACGCTGAGGGGTGAACACCGCGGCGGCGTAGTCGCGTACCGCCCGGGTGATCTCCGGCGGGTCGAGATCGAGGACGAACTCGACGGCGAGCGCGGCCTCGCGGCCCCCGAGCACCGCCGGGCGTGCCGACTCCCACGGGGCCCGGGCCGCGGGGCCGATGAGCACGCCCTGATCGACCGGATCCACCTCGACGACCGACCGTGCGGTGACCGTCAGTTCCCGGTGCGCGGTGCGGACGTGGAAGTAGCTGTCGTGGTTCCCGTAGACGTCGATGCCCGTCGACCGGTCGTCGGGTTCGGGTTCGATGTCGACCGTGGTCGACCGCACCCGTTGTCCGGGCAGGTCGCGCGGGGTCAGGTAGCAGCGGCCGTACGACGAGGACACGTCGTCGTTGTAGGTGTACCGGGTGCGATGCATGACCCGGTAGACGCGCGTGCTCACATCTCACCTCCGCCCCAGATCGGCTGCGCCTGGCGAGGCATGGCGAAACGGCTCCTGGCCAGCAGATCGGACAGGTCGCGGGCCCCCGCGCGGAGCGCGGTCATCAGGTCGGCGAGCGCTGCCCGGCGGCCCTGTGAGTCGACGCCGGCGAGGTCCGCCGGCCCGCTCCGACGCAGCTCGGCGATCATGTCCTGCACACCTCGTTCGGCCCCGGCCGAGCGCAGCGGTTCGGGTACCGACGTCAGATCGTGGTTCATCTTCTCGAGCTGGAAGATCATCGACCGCGGGTTGGTCGGGTCGAACAGCAGCAACTCGGCGACGCTCGAGAACCGGTACAGACCGCGGTTGCGGCGCCGGTAGATCACCGACGACTCGTTGGCGACCAGATACGACTCCAGCAGCGCCTGTTCGACGTCGGTGTCGTGCGCCTGCGCGAACATCGCGAGAGTCAGGTGGGCGAGGGTGATCGCGCGTTCGATGCGCCGGCCCAGATCCATGAACATCCAGCCCGGGTCGTGGACCATCGACTCCTCCTGCAGGCCGGTCAGCGCGAGCACGCCGTGGAGGACCTCCTCGTGGGCCCGCGCCAGATCCGGACCTAGGTCCAGGGCGGAATCGGATTCCGCCCGCGACCGCGAGACCAGCCGCGCGGTGCCCGCGACGACCCGTTCGACGGGCGCCAGGACCATCCAGGTACTGGTCGACATCTGGTCACGGACCGCCCGGGCAGAACCGACGAGCCGGTCGACCGAGTAGGCGACCGTACCCGGGATCGAGCGGGCGACGGTCAGATCGGCGATCTTCTCGATAGCCTCGTTGACCTGGTCCGGCGAGGGCTGACGGTCGGTGCCCGAGACCAGCAGATCGGCGGTGTCGAGGTAGCCGTCGGTTCCGGTGATCGTGGCGACCGCGTGCAGCAGCAGCGGTACCGCCGGGGTCCCCGACATCCATGGGCGGTACTGGAAATCCTGATAGCGCTGGCGCGAGACCTTCGCCAGCCGGGTGACCTGCTCGGTGCGTTCGGCGTAGCGGCCGAGCCAGAACAGATCGGCGAGCACGCGGGGACTCGCGGCAGCCGCGACCTCCGAGTACTCGAGCGGCACGGGCCGGCCCGTCTCCGGTACGACCTCGCCGGCCGGTTCGACGCGGGTCTCCGAACGGCGCGACACGTGTCCGCCGACCTCCGTGCTGGTGACCCAGACGTCCTTGGCCGACACGACGTGGTGGGCGGCCCCTTCGACCCCGTCGGCCAGGACGGCGCCGAGACCACCCGGCATCACCGCGTAGGTGGGCCCCTGGGCGACGCTGAAGGCCCGCACCGACACGGGCGCGGCACGCAGCGCGGTCGTGTGACGTCCGGGTCGCGTCCCGGCGGTGACGGTCGGCGCCACCGAGTAGGCGTCGAGTTCGCGCCCGACCCAGGCCCACGGTCGCGATTCGATCCGCGCGGCGACCTCGGCACGGGTTCGCGCGTCGAGCAACGGCCCGATGAACTCGTCGTCGGTGCGGGTGTCGGTCAGCACCAGCGAACCGATGCGACTCTGGATCTTGCTGCGCTCCAGCGCATCTCCGGCCCAGTAGGTGGTGACCGACCCGAGCGCGAGTTCCTCGTCGAGCAGGACCGGCGCAAGCCGTTCGAGCACGGTGTGCAGCGCGGGATTCTCGAGAACACCGGACCCCAGCGTGTTCAGCACCGTGACGTTGCCTCGCGAGATCGCCTCCACCAGACCGGCGACGCCGAGTCGGGAATCGGTCCGCAGATCGAGCGGGTCGGCATATGCGGCGTCGACGCGGCGCAGCAGGACGTCGACCCGCTTGTACCGCCCGAGCGAACGCATGTAGACCGCGCCGTCACGCACGGTGAGGTCCGCACCTTCGACCAGCGGATAGCCGAGGACCGAGGCGAGGTAGGCCTGGTCGAAGGCAGTCTCGGACATGCTTCCCGGGCTGAGCACGGCGACCGTCGGGTCGTCGACCCCGGGCGGGGCGTACTCGGCGAGCGCGAGGCGCATCGTCCCGACGAAACCGGTCACCGGTCGCGGCGCGCAGGCCTGGAACACCTGCGGGAACGTCTTGGTCAGCAGTCTGCGGCCGACGATCGAGAAGCCGATGCCCGACGGGGCCTGGGTGCGGTCCCGGTAGACCACGAAACGCCCATCGGCGGAACGCGATACGTCGACCGCGTGCAGGAACAGGGCGTGAGGTCCGGCGACCTCGAGACGTGCCGCCTTGCGGATGTAGCCGGGGTGCCCGAAGACCATCTCGGGGGCCACGAGACCGGAGGTGATGGTCTTCTGGTCGCGGTAGAGATCACGCAGCAGCAGATCGAGCAGCATCGACCGCTGGGTGATGGCCCTCTCCAGCTCGGCCCACTCGACACCGTCGACGATGAGCGGCACCGCGTCGATGTCCCAGTCTCGGGTGTGCGTGGCCTGACCGTCGAACTCGTTGTAGACCACACCGTCGTCACGGACCGCCGCGGCGAGACGATCCGCGGACTCGCGCAACCGGGCGTCACCGCGCCGCTGATAGAGCCGGACGAGATCTTCCCACGCGGGACGAACGATGCCGGCGGAGTCGAGGAGCTCGTCGTGGTGGGCGCCGGCGGCCGGTTCGGCATCGCCGGGTCCGGGGACGTCGAAGAGCGTGTAACCCTCGTTCCGGTAACGATCGAAGACCGTGGAGGCATCGAACACCGCGGAAGCGTTGCCCGGCGAAGAAGTCACCGGAGAACTGTACGTGCCCGACGCAGATCCAGGATCCCAGGGACCCCGAAGTCGATGGCCTGCCGGGCCTGTCGTTCCCGGAGAAGCCCGACGTCGACGGTGCCGGTTGTGTGACCGGTCGCCTCGAAGCGCCCGTTGCGGCGCGATTCGGCCTCCACGGCGTTCACCGGTGGTCGGTCGTAGGCGCGTCCACCCGGATGGACGACGTGGTAGGTCGCGCCGCCCACCGACCGCCCGTTGACGGTGTCGACGAGGTCGAAGGTCAGCGGGGTATCGATGCTGATCGTCGGATGCAAAGCGCTCGGCGGCTGCCAGGCCCGGAACCGGATGCCCGCCACCCGTTCGCCGGATCGGCCGGTGGACCGGAGCGGGATCGGGAAACCGTTGCAGGTCAACAGGTAACGATCGTCCTCACCGCCGAGGACACGCACCTGGACCCGTTCGATCGAGGAATCGACGTAGCGGGCGGTACCGGTTCCGGTCGACTCCTCCCCCAGCGTGTTCCACGGTTCGATGGCGCCGCGCAGTTCGACTTCCTGGTCGCGGATCTGCACGGTCCCCAGCCGCGGGAAACGGAACTCGGTGAACGGATCGAGCCAGGCGGTCTCGATGGGTAGCCCGCCTCGCGGAGTTCCTCGGCGACGAGCGCGATGTCGGCGATGACGTGGTGCGGCAACAGATGTTTGCCGTGCAGGTCGCCGCCGTGGCGGATGAGCCGGGCCCGGTAGGGCTTGCCCCAGAACCACGACACCAGGCTGCGCACCAGCAGCGACTGGACCATCGCCATCCGGTGGTGCGGCGGCATCTCGAAGGCACGCAGTTCCAGCAGTCCGAGCCGCCCGCGCACCGAGTCGGGGCTGTAGAGCTTGTCGATGCAGAACTCGGCGCGGTGGGTGTTGCCGGTGATGTCGGTGAGCAGATGCCGCAACGCACGGTCGGCGACCCACGGATTCGGCGGCGACCCCTCGCCGGTTCCGGTCCTCGCGGCGAGCCGGTCGATCTCGGCGAAGGCGATCTCCAACTCGTAGAGCGCCGATTCCCGGCCCTCGTCGACGCGCGGCGCCTGCGAGGTGGTGCCGACGAAGCGTCCGGAGAACAGATAGGACAGCGACGGGTGGCGCTGCCAGTAGGTCAGCATCGACACCAGCAGATCGGGGCGGCGCAACATCGGCGAGTCGGCGGGCGTCGTACCGCCCAGCGTGATGTGGTTGCCGCCGCCGGTGCCGCCGTGGCTGCCGTCGAGGTCGAAGCTCTCCGTGCCGAGCCGGACGCGGCGGGCGTGATCGTAGAGGGACTCGAGCAGTTCGGACTGTTCGGCGAAGCTCGCCGTCGGCTGGATGTTGACCTCGATGACGCCCGGGTCGGGAGTCACCGACAGCGACGTCAGGCGCGGATCCGACGGCGGCCCATAGCCTTCGATCACGACCGGGGTCGCGGTCGTCGCGGCGGCGCCCTCCACCAGTTCGACGAGGGCGAGGAACTCCTCGCCCATCGACGTGGGCGGCATGAACACGTATGTGACGCCGTCGCGGACCTCGGCGACGAGCGCCGTGCGCGGCAGGAACTGCGTCGGGTCCACCGCGCGCACGGTGTGCCCGAGTGCGGCGGCCGGGTCGATGGGCAGAGCGTCGTGGCGCGCCGACGGGTCGGCCTCGAACAGGGTCGGCGACGGCCCCCATGACAGTGAGTTCAGCGGCAGGCGCAGACCCGCGGGCGAGGTACCCGGCGTGAGGACGATCCGACCGCGCCGGGTCGACCACACCGCACTCTGCCAGGCGGTCCGGTCCTCCGACCGGTTCAGCGGAAGGACGTGGGCGCTGGGGTCGGTGACCGCGGCGTCGAGCCGGGACAACACGGAGCGACGCCGGGCCACCGAATCGTTCTCGGGCGCCAGTACCTCCTCGTCGCCGTCCGCCAGGCTATCCAGCTCGACGTCGAACTCCGCCTGGGTGAACCTCCGTGCGGTGGGCAGGGTCGGGTCGTCGCCGGGGTCTCCGGGCGGCATGGTGGACAGCTCGCGCATCCGCACGAGCGGATCCTCGTAGGCGGGCAGCACCTGTTCCGTGGGCAGACCGAGATTCGCCGCGAACGCGGTCAGCAGTTTGTGTGCCGGTTCGGCCCGGGCCGGTTCTCCACCGCCGCTCGTGTCCGGGTGGGCGCCGTAGGTCTCCGTCTCGATCGCCGCGCCACACTGTTCGGGCATCGACCACGGATCGGCGAGCAGGTCTGGGTCACGCCAGATCGGTTCGCCGTCGGCGCGCCAGATGATCTCGATCTGCCAGCGCGGCAACGGTTCTCCGGGATACCACTTGCCCTGGCTGCGCCGCACCAGACCCTGCGGGGCGTAGGCCCCCCTGAGCCGTTCGGCGAGACGGGATGCCAGGAGCCGTTTGTGGGGTCCGTCGGCGGCGGTGTTCCACTCGGGGTCGGCCTGGTTGTCGATGGAGACGAAGGTCGGTTCGCCACCCATCGTGAGGCGGACGTCGTCGCGCTCCATGCGTTCGTCCACGAGTGCACCGAGGTCGACGACGCGGTTCCACTGCTCGGGTGTGTACGGCAGGGTGACGCGCGGGTCCTCGTGGAATCTCGTGACGGTGTTGGAGAAATCGAGCGTCGCGTGACAGGGACCGGTCGCGCCGGTGATCGGTGCGGCCCCCACCGGATGCGGCGTGGCCGCGAGCGGGATGTGTCCCTCGCCGGCGAACAGGCCGGACGTCGGGTCCAGACCGACCCAACCGGCGCCGGGCAGGTAGACCTCGGTCCAGGCGTGCAGGTCGGTGAAGTCGGCGTCGGGACCCGAGGGCCCGTCGAGCGACGTGATGTCGGAGGTCAGCTGCACGAGGTAGCCGGAGACGAACCGCGCAGCCAGGCCGAGTTCGCGGAGCAACGCCACGAGGAGCCACGCCGAGTCGCGGCACGAACCGATGGCACTCGACAGCGTGAACTCGGGTGGCTGCACCCCTGCCTCGAGACGCACGGTGTAACCGACGGCCTCGCGCACGGCGGTGTTCAGCGCCACCAGGAAGTCGATGACACGCGTCCTGCCGACCGGCTTGTTCTGCGCGGCGAAGGCGGCGACCTCCGGATGGACCGGCGCACCGGCGAATTCGCCCTCGCCGACGCCCACCGGCCGCAGGAAGATCTCGAGATCGCGGCGTAGCTCCTCGGGGTACTCGAACCCGTAGTGCTCGGCCCAGTCCTCGATGAAGAAGTCGAAGGGGTTGATCGCCGTCAGGTCGGCGACGAGGCTGACGGTGATGCTCAGCGAGGTCGACGGCTCGGGGAACACGAGCCGCGCGAGGTAGTTGCTGAACGCGTCCTGCTGCCAGTTGAGGAAGTGCTCACCGGGCTCGACCCTCAGCGAATAGGCCTCGATCGGCGTCCGCGAGTGCGGCGCGGGGCGCAGGCGGACCACATGCGGGTAGATCTTCGTCGGGCGATCGAAGGAGTAGCTCGTCCGGTGTTCGAGAGCCACCTTGATCGTCACCGACGCACCTCCGGGAATCCCTTGCTCGCAGACATGGGGAGAATCTCTCACAGGTGGTGGGCGCCCGCTCGGCGGCAACCGTCCGGAAACGAAAGCGGTGGCCGAACTCACGCTCGGCCACCGCTTTTCGTTGCTCGACGGAACTACTTGTCCGTCGTTGCCTTGTCCTTGTCCGTCGTTGCCTTGTCCGTCGTCGCCTTGCCCGGGACGCTCGCGTCCTGCTCGGCACCGCCACGCGGCACCGGCTTGGCGTCGATGCCCGACTCCTTGCGCTGCTGCGGGGTGATCGCCGCGGGCGCCTCGGTCAACGGGTCGACGCCGCCGCCGGACTTCGGGAACGCGATGACCTCGCGGATCGAGGCCTCACCCGCGAGCAGCGCGGTGATCCGGTCCCAGCCGAAGGCGATGCCGCCGTGCGGCGGGGCGCCGTAGGCGAAGGCGTCGAGGAGGAAGCCGAACTTCTCCTGCGCCTCGTCGTGGCCGATGCCCATGATCTCGAAGACGCGCTCCTGCACGTCACGCTGATGGATACGGATCGAGCCGCCGCCGATCTCGTTGCCGTTGCAGACGATGTCGTAGGCATAGGCGAGCGCCTCACCCGGAGCGGTGTCGAGCTTCTCGATCGACTCCGGCTTGGGCGAGGTGAACGCGTGGTGCACCGCGGTCCATGCCGAGTTGCCGAGTGCGACGTCGCCGGAGGCGGTGGCCTCGGCCGTCGGCTCGAACATCGGCGCGTCGACGACCCACACGAATGCCCAGTCGTCCGGCTTGATCAGACCGAGCTTCGAGGCGATCTCGCCGCGGGCGGCGCCGAGCAGGGCGCGGGAGGACTTGACCTCGCCGGCGGCGAAGAAGACGCAGTCGCCCGGCTGTGCACCGACGTGAGCGGCGAGCCCGGCGCGCTCCTCCTCGGACAGGTTCTTGGCGACCGGACCGGTGAGGGTTCCGTCCTCGCCGACGAGCACGTACGCGAGGCCGCGGGCGCCGCGCTGCTTCGCCCACTCCTGCCAGGCGTCGAGCTGACGGCGCGGCTGCGAGGCACCACCGGGCATGACGACGGCGCCGACATACGGCGCCTGGAACACGCGGAACGGGGTGTTCGCGAAGTACTCGGCACATTCGACGAGTTCGATGTCGAAGCGCAGATCCGGCTTGTCCGAACCGAACCGGCGCATCGCGTCGGCATAGGTCATGCGCGGGATCGGGGTCGAGATCTCGACGCCGATGAGCTTCCACAGCGCCACCAGGACCTCCTCGGCGACCGCGATGACGTCGTCCTGGTCGACGAAGCTCATCTCGATGTCGAGCTGGGTGAACTCGGGCTGGCGGTCGGCGCGGAAATCCTCGTCGCGGTAGCAGCGCGCGATCTGGTAGTAGCGTTCCATGCCCGCGACCATCAGCAGCTGCTTGAACAGCTGCGGGCTCTGCGGCAGGGCGTAGAAGGTGCCGGGCTGCAGACGCGCGGGCACCAGGAAGTCGCGGGCGCCCTCCGGCGTCGAACGGGTCAGCGTCGGGGTCTCGATCTCCACGAACTCGTGGGCGGCGAGGACACCGCGGGCGGCGGCGTTGGCCTTCGACCGCAGACGCAGAGCGGCGCTCGGCCCCTCGCGCCGGAGGTCGAGGTAGCGGTGACGCAGACGCGCCTCCTCGCCCGGCGACTCGTCGAGCTGGAACGGCAGCGGTGCCGATTCGTTGAGCACCTCGAGTTCGACGGCGTTGATCTCGACCTCGCCGGAGCTGAGGTTCGGGTTCTCGCTGCCCTCCGGACGGACCTCGACCACACCGGTGACGGCGACGCAGTACTCGGCGCGCAGGCGGTGGGCGGCCGTGGCCACCGTCTCCTCGCGGAACACCACCTGCACCAGGCCGGTGGAGTCGCGCAGGTCGATGAACACCACACCGCCGTGGTCGCGTCGGCGCGCGACCCAACCGGCGACGGTGACGGTCTGCGACGTGTCGGCGCGGCGCAGCGAACCTGCGGAATGCGTGCGGAGCACTGAGAGTCCTTCCCAACGTCACACGGCCGGCCCGGCTGGCGGGCGGCGTGGAGAAGCGTTGTTTGTGTCGGCTTGTTCGTGACCCGGTGGAAACGCAGGCCAGGTACCCATCGTGCCGCATCGGCGTCGGTGCCCCGAATCCGGCCACCCGGAGATGTCCGGCGCGGGCACCACGGCGTGCCAGAATGACCGCGTGACCTTCCAAGGCAGCGGATCGATCGACACCGGCAACGTCTCCGGCGGTGGCGGCGGTGGCGGGCGGATCGCGCTCGGCGGCGGTGCAGGGCTGCTCATCACCATCGTCGCCCTGCTGTTCGGCGTGAACCCCGGCGAACTACTCGGCGGCGAGACCGGCCAGCAGGGAACGTCGTCGGCTGCGGCCGAGATCCAGCAGCAGCTCGACGCCTGCACCTATGAGATGGCGAACGAGAACACCATCTGCCGCATCAAGGCGACCACGGTCAGCGTCGACGACGTGTGGTCGGACCTCATGCCGGGTTACCAGCCGCCGAAGACCGTCATCTTCGCCGACTCGGTCAACACCGGGTGCGGCGCGGCCAGTGCGGCGACCGGGCCGTTCTACTGCCCCGCCGACCGTACCGCCTACTTCGATCCGTCCTTCTTCACGCAGCTGCGCCGCATGGGCGGCAGCGACGGTCCGCTCGCCCAGGAATACGTGGTCGCCCACGAGTACGGGCATCACGTGCAGAACCTCACCGGTGCCCTCGCCAAGGGCCAGCGGATGGGTTCGCAGGGCCCGCGCTCGGGGTCGGTGCGCGTGGAACTGCAGGCCGACTGCCTCGCCGGCGTCTGGGCCAATCACGCCGACGACGGTCCCGATGCCCTGCTCGCCCCCATCTCCGAGCAGCAGATCACGACCGTCATCCAGACCGCGAAGGCGATCGGCGACGACACCATCCAGGGACCGGGCTCCAACCCGGAGGGCTGGACGCACGGTTCGGCCACGCAGCGTGCGCGGTGGTTCGGCATCGGATACCAGTCCGGCGACCCCAACCGGTGTGACACCTTCGCCACCAACGACCTCTGACGCGATGTCGAGATGACCCCCATGGCCGCAACCCCCACGAGTCCCCGTCGACGCACCGAAGTGGACGCGATCGCCGAGGCCCACCTCGATCGACTGTGCGAGCTCGATCCGCTGCTGAGCACCGAGATCGGGTACGACGGCCGGAACGACGCGCTGACCGACTTCTCCGCGCACGGGTGTGCCGAACGGGCCGCGGTCGCCGCAGACACCCTGGCCGCACTGGCCGACGCTCCCGTCGCCGACGCGATCGACCGGGTGACCGTCGCGACGATGACCGCATCACTGCGACGGGAACTCGCCCTCGCGGACGCGGGTGAGCACATCGGCGAGTGCAACGTCATCGCTTCACCGCTGCAGGCCATGCGGGACATCTTCGACCTGATGCCCACCGACACCCGGTCCGATCGCGAGGTGTTCCTCGCCCGCCTCACCGCGATCCCCGGCGCGTTGAACCGGGCCGTCGACGGGTTGGCACACCGACTGCGGCACGGTCCCCCGATCGCGCGCCGTCAGGTCGCCGCGGTGGTCCGGCAGGCCGATTCGGCCACCGATGCCATCGCCGAGAACACGGGGGCCATCGCCGACGACCCGGCGCTCGCCGGCACGCTGGGCACCGCCCTCGACGCGGCCCGGACCGCGTTCGGCACCTTCGCCCACTACCTCGAGACCCAGGTCCTCCCGTCCGCCGTCGACGACGACGCGGTGGGCCGGGACCGCTACCTGCTCCACCTGCCGTCGTATCTGGGCGCCGACGCCGATCCGGAGGAGGCCTACGCGTGGGCGATCACGCGCCTCGAACAGATCGTCGCCGAGCAGCACGAGATCGCGGAGGGGCTCCTCCCCGGACGCGGGGTCGCCGAGACCCTCGCCTGGCTGGATCGGCAGCCGCAGTACCAGATCCACGATCGTCACGAATTCGTGGAGTGGATGCAGGAGACCTCCGACGCCGCCGTCGCCGGACTAGGCGGCCGCCACTTCGACATCCCGGAACGACTGTCCCGCATCGAATGCCGCCTGGCGCCGTCGTCGACCGGGATCATCTACTACACCCAGCCGACCGCCGACCTGTCGCGGCCGGGCCGCATGTGGTGGGCGGTCCCCGACGACCAGACCGTTTTCCACACGTGGCAGGAGAAGACGACCGTCTACCACGAGGGCGTCCCCGGCCATCATCTCCAACTCGGTTCGGCCATCGTCGATCCCGACCTCAACGCGTGGCGCAAGCTGGCGTCGTTCACCTCGGGACACGGTGAGGGCTGGGCACTCTACGCCGAGCGGCTGATGGACGAACTCGGCTGGCTCGAGGATCCGGGCGATCGGATGGGCATGCTCGATTCCCAGCGGCTGCGCGCGGCCCGGGTGGTCGTCGACATCGGTGTGCACTGCCGCCTGCCGGCTCCGGAGCCGCTCGGTGGCGGGATCTGGGACGCGGAGAAGGCCTGGGAGTTCCTGACCGCCTCGGTCGCCATGGACCACTCGGTGCTGCGCTTCGAACTCGACCGCTACCTCGGCTGGCCCGGGCAGGCGCCGTCATACGCACTGGGACAACGGGTCTGGGAGCACACCAGGCACGCCGCACTGAGCGCTCATCCGGAGTGGACGCTCAAGGACTTCCACTCGCGCGCACTGGCGTTGGGCGGTGTGTCGCTGGACGTACTGGCCGACGAGATGACCGGCCGGCACGAGGCCTGACCCCTACGACGCCCGACTGCGGTCCAGGTAGGCCTTCCGCCTGGCGGGGTCGAAGGCCCCGTAGTCGACTCCCCCGACGAACCTCTTGAGCCACCACATGATCGGCGACGGGATGAGTTCCTCGAGGACTCCCATGCCGGCGAGGTACCGCGGGACGGTGACCTCTCCCCGGCCGTGCCGCGCGCTGTCGACGATCGCCGCCGCCACCTCCGCGGGATCGAGCGTCGGCTGCAGTCGCAGCAGCACCCCCGAGGTGAGGTCGGTGCGGGTGGCCGCGGGCATGATCGTCGTCAACGTGACACCGGTGCCCGCCAGTTCGGCGCGGACCGCCCGTGAGAGCGCCACGACCCCGAACTTCGAGGCGCAGTAGGTCGCGATCCCCGGCGTGGTGATCTTGCCCGCCATCGACGACACGTTGACCACGTGGCCGCGTCCGCGCTCGATCATCTCGGGCAGAACGAGGCGGGTGCCCGTCAGCACCGCGCCGAGATTGATGTCCAGCTCGCGCTGCAACGCGTCGAGGTCCTGGTCGACGAGACGTCCCATGTGTTGGATTCCGGCGTTGTTGACCAGCATGTCGACCGGCCCGCGTGCCGAGGCCGCGTCGATGAACCCGGCGAAGGAGTCGGTGTCGGTGACATCGAGATGATGGGCGTGTGCCCGGGGTCCGAGCCGGTCGGCGGTCGCGGTGGCCGCCACCAGGTCACGGTCGCCGATCCACACCGTCGCCCCACGCTCGACCAGCGCCGCGGCGGTCGCGGCACCGATCCCGCGAGCACCGCCGGTCACGCAGACGCGAGCACCCGCAAGCGCGATCACAGCGGGCTGCCCACGGGCTGACGCAGCGCGAAGTAGGCGATCAGGCGCACGTCCTCGTCCGACGCGAACAGCAGCGCACGACCGAGGTACACGCCCGGTGTCAGTTCGACGATCTCGTCGCGGGTCCGGCGGATCGGGAACGTGCGCACCGCCGGGTTGTTGTACTGCGGGACACCGTAATCGAGGGCCGCACCCGGACCCGCGGCTCGATGAGCCCGATGTCCGGGGCATGGTCGAAGTGGAACCCCTCCATCTCACCGTCGACGTAGCGCAGACCGAGGTGGCCGGCGGTGATGATCGGCATGACCACCGCCGCGATCGGAGACAACCGGTTGAGACCCGTACCCGCCCGCGCGTCGAACGACTTCCCTCGCCACGTGGGATCGATCTTCATCAGCGGATTGGCCAGCGCGGCCTCGTGGATCCCGAACAGCTTGCCGACGATCTGGCCTTCGAGTTTGCCGTCGAGGCCTTCCGGTTCGTCACCCTCGCCGAACAACAACCGCAGAGCTTCCCGGTCCTGACGAGATCCCAACTGGCGCAGATAGTTCCAGGTCTCCACGCGCGCCCGGTGCGGATGGTCGGCGGCAAGCGCTCGAAGTTCGGACAGCATGGCGAGCGGCGCCCGCTCCCCTCCGCGTCTCTGATCGGCCGTGGTCAACTCTGCACTCATCGCATCCTCATTTCTGGTACCAGCGCGTGCCACATCCATGTGGTACCGAAATGTGCCAGATAGGGTGTGGGGTGTCAACACCCGAGGCATCGCGGATGGAAGGATGGGCCGGTGAGTTCGACGAGCAGCGAGCGCAGCTACGGCGGCGAGTCCGCCGCGGACAGGTCCGCGCGCCGACGCACGGCGCTCGTCGACGTCGCCTCGACCCTCATGAGTGAAGGACGGTGGCGGGCGGCGACCGTGGCCGGCATCTGCGCCGATGCCGGCCTCAACAAGCGCTACTTCTACGAGAGCTTCCCCGATCTCGACACCCTCGCGGACGCGGTGATCGACACCATCTCGACCGAGGTCGCACAGTCGGCGATCGCCGCATACCTGGCATCGCTGGACGCCCCCCTCGACGTACAGGCCCGCAGAGCGGTCGACGCGATCATCGGTGTGCTCGGCACCGATCGGCGCAAGGCTCGAATCCTGTTGGGCGGGGCAGCCGGGACACCTGCCGCGCTCACCCGGCGAAGCGACGCGATGGCCGGCCTCACCGCGATCCTCGTCGAACACGCGCGGACCATCCACGGCGTCGAACTCGAGGCCGATTCCCTCGCCCACACCGCGCCGGCCTTCGTCATCGGCGGCACGGCCCAGGCGATCCTCTCGTGGGCCGAGGGCACCCTCCCGGTCAGCCGGGAGCAACTTGCCGACGACCTCGCCGAACTATGGCTCGGAATAGGCGCGTCCGCGAGCGATCTGGCGCGCTCGCGCCTCAGCCCAGGAGGCGGGTGACCTCGGCGACGACGTCGTCGAGCGAGACCTGCTGCTGCTCACCGTTGCCCAGATCCTTGATCTCGATGCGGCGCCCCGCGAGTTCGTTCTCGCCGAGCACGAGCGCGAGACGCGCGCCGGAGCGGTCGGCGGCCTTCATCGCACCCTTGAGTCCGCGATCGCCGTAGGCGATGTCGACGCTGATGCCCGCAGCACGCAATGAGCCTGCGACGCCGACGAGTTCAGCCTTGGCGTCTGCACCGAGCGGGACGCCGAAGACCTGGCAGCGCGCCGCCTGGGTGCCGGCGACACCCTCGGCCTCGAGCGCCAGCATCGTGCGGTCGACACCGATGCCGAAACCGATGCCCGACAGATCCTGTTTGGCGCCCAGCTGGCGCATCAGTCCGTCGTAGCGTCCGCCGCCGCCGATGCCCGACTGCGCGCCGAGACCGTCGTGCACGAACTCGAAGGTGGTCTTGGTGTAGTAGTCCAGGCCGCGCACGAGTCGCGGGTTGATCTCGTAGGCCACGCCGAGGCGGTCCAGGTTGGCCAGCACGAGGTCGAAGTGCGTCTTCGACTCGTCGGACAGGTAGTCGATCAGCAACGGCGCGTTCGCGGTCGCCTCACGGATCTCCGGACGCTTGTCGTCGAGCACGCGCAGCGGGTTGATCTCGGCGCGCTTACGGGTCGCCTCGTCGAGATCGAGCCCGAAGAGGAACTCCTGCAACGCCTCCCGGTAGCGCGGACGGCTCGCATCGTCACCGAGCGAGGTGATCTCCAGGCGATAGCCGGACAGTCCGAGTCGCTTGTAACCCTCGTCGGCGACGGCCACGACCTCGGCGTCGAGTGCCGGGTCGTCGACGCCGATCGCCTCGACGCCGACCTGCTGCAGCTGCCGGTAGCGACCCGTCTGCGGCTTCTCGTAGCGGAAGAACGGTCCGGCGTAGCAGACCTTGACCGGCAACTGACCGCGGTCGAGGCCGTGCTGGATGACCGCGCGCACCACGCCCGCGGTGCCCTCGGGTCGCAGCGTCACCGACCGGTCACCGCGGTCGGTGAAGGTGTACATCTCCTTGCTGACGACGTCGGTCGACTCGCCGACGCCGCGGGCGAACAGCGCCGTCTCCTCGAAGATCGGCAGCTCGATGTGTCCGTATCCCGCACGACGCGCCGCGTCGGTGAGCGTGTCCCGCACCTTCCGGAAGTCCGCCGAACTCGGCGGGAAGTAGTCCGGGATACCCCGGGGTGCCTGAAATGCTCCGCTCACAGTCCGTGTCGTCCCTTCGGTCGATCAGTGGCGATGGTGTCGGTTCCCGGTGCCCGAAGGTCGACCAGGAAGGGGTTTGCAGCGCGTTCCTGCGCGATCGTGGTCTGCGGTCCGTGCCCGGGCAGCACCAGGGTGTCGTCCGGCAACGGCAGCAGCTTCGCGGCGATGGAGTCGAGCAGCTGCTGATGGTTGCCGCCGGGCAGGTCGGTGCGTCCGATGGACCCGGCGAACAACACGTCACCGGAGAAGCAGACCGGGACCGTCGTCGGAGCGTCGGACCCGGGCTCCCCCGGAACGGTCACCTCGATGCCCAACAGCACCGAGCCCTGGGTGTGGCCGGGTGCGAGGTCCACCGAGAAGTGGATGCCGGCGAGTTCGACGGGCTCACCGTCGTCGAACTCGACGACCTTCTCCGGTTCGCGGAACTTCTCGTCGCCGATCATCGCGCCGAGCGCGCGCCCGATGCCCAGGCCGGGATCGGTCAGCATCGGCCGGTCGGCGGCATGGATGTAGACGGGAATGGAGTACTCGTCGCACAACTGCGTGGCGTTCCAGGTGTGGTCCAGATGGCCGTGGGTCAGCAGGACGGCGACCGGGGTGAGGTCGTTCTCGGCGAGCAGTTCGCGCACGCGCGGCGCGGCGTCCTGGCCCGGGTCGATGATCACCGCATCAGATCCGGCTTCGGCCGCCACGAGGTAGCAGTTCGTCTGAAACATGCCGGCAGGGAATCCGGTGATCAGCATGGCACTCCTCGAGGGTCTCGGATCGGGTCGCGGGTCCCTCCATTGTGTCCTAGCTGCCCACGGCGGCCGACAGGCGGTGCGGTCGCGCTGGCACGCGTGCCGCGACACCCCACTCCACCACCCACTGAACGCTGTTCTCAGGTACAACTGGCACACTTGCCTCTCGAGTAAGTGACGTCCGCGCAGATCGTCGGCAGACTATGCCGGGATTCAGGAGGATCCACCCGCGTGACCACCAATGAGGAGCGCCGCGAGGCGGCCAAGCGGAAGCTCGAGGAACGCCTCGAAACCGAGCGTCTCGCACGGCGCAAGCGGAAGATCGTCATCGCCTCGGTCTCGACCGCCGTCGTGGTCGCCGTCGTCGCCGGCGTGACCGCCGTCGTGGTGAAGAAGATCATGGACGACCGGGAGGCCGCACGCTGGACCACCTGCGCGTTCGAGGACTCGCCGAGCCGGTTCGACCAGCTCCCCGACCAGGTTCCCGACACCGTGCCGGCCGATCAGAAGCCGCAGTACCAGGCCGAACTCGACGAGCTGAAGGCGGCGGCGAAGAACGAGCGCAAGTCCCCCAAGCCCGACGACAAGGTCCTGAAGTCCGGCACCGAGCAGGCCACCTTCACGACCACCCAGGGTGTCCTGCCGGTCACACTGGAACGTGACAGCGCCCCGTGCAATGTCGCCGCGGTCACCTCGCTGATCGAGAACAAGTTCTACGACGACACGACCTGCCACCGCATGACCACCAGCGACAAGCTGAAGATCCTGCAGTGCGGCGACCCGACCGGCACCGGCATGAGCGGGCCCGGCTGGACCAGCCCCGACGAGCCACCGACCGACCTGAAGAAGGTCGGACAGCCCGACCCGATGAGCGGATCGCAGCCGGTGGTCTACCCGCGCGGCACGGTGGCGATCGCCAACAGCAGCCAGGGCGGGCAGAACCCGAACACCGGGTCCAGCCAGTTGTTCATCGTGATCAACGACAGCGAACTAGGTCCCGACTACTCCATCGTGGGCAAGGTCGACGAGCCCGGCCTCGCCGTGCTGGACAAGGTCTACGCCGGCGGCATCACCCCCGGCCCGGCCGGCAGCCAACCCGGCGACGGCAAGCCGAAGCTCCCGGTGACGATCGAGACCGCGGTCATCGACTAGCGAAACCGGCTCCGACGACACAGATCCCGTTGCGTTCTGGCCCGGCTACCGGGACAAGACGCAACGGGATCTGTGGTTTCGACACGGCTCCTCGCTGCGCTCGGTGCCGGCTCAACCAGCGGGAGGTTTCCTCGCTTCGCTCGGTGTCGGCTCAACCAGCGGGAGGGTTCCTCGCTTCGCTCGGTGCCGGCTCAACCAGCAGGGAGGTTCCTCGCTGCGCTCGGTGCCGGCTCAACCAGCAGGGAGGTTCCTCGCTGCGCTCGGTGCCGGCTCAACCAGCAGGAGGGTTCCTCGCCGCGCTCGGTGCCGGCTCAACCAGCGCCCCGCTGGCCGAGTAGCGTCGACCGAGCGTAGCGAGGACGCCGCGTATCGAGGTCACGCCGCCGAGGTGACGCGGTAGACGTCGTAGACGCCCTCCACGTTGCGGACCACGTTGAGCACGTGGCCGAGATGCTTGGGGTCGCCCATCTCGAAGGTGAACTTGCTGATGGCCACGCGGTCGCGGCTGGTGGTCACCGACGCCGAGAGGATGTTGACGCGTTCGTCGGCGAGCACCTTGGTGACGTCGGACAGCAGGCGGTGACGGTCGAGGGCCTCGACCTGGATGGCGACGAGGAAGACCGACTCCGGGGACGGCGCCCACGACACGTCGAGGATCCGTTCCGACTGCTGCTGGAGCGAGGTCGCATTGGTGCAGTCCGTGCGGTGCACGCTGATACCGCCGCCGCGGGTGACGAAGCCCATGATGTCGTCGCCTGGTACGGGCGTACAACATTTGGCGAGTTTGATCACCACGTTGTCGACGCCGTCGACGACCACGCCGGCATCCCCGCCCTGACGCGAGCGGGTCGGCATCGTCGACGGTGTGGACCGCTCGGCGAGCGCCTCCTCCGCGTCCTCGATACCACCCAGAGATGCCACGAGCCGGTTGACGACATGCCGTGCGGAGACATGATTCTCCCCCACCGCCGTGTACAGCGCGGTGACGTCGGTGTACCGCAGCTCCTTGGCGATCGCCGCCATCGACTCCGCCGACAGCAAGCGCTGCAACGGAAGTCCGCCGCGGCGGACCTCCTTGGCGATCGCATCCTTACCGGCTTCGAGGGCCTCCTCGCGGCGTTCCTTGGCGAACCACTGGCGGATCTTGGCCTTGGCCCGCGGCGACACCACGAAGGTCTGCCAGTCCTTCGACGGGCCGGCGGTGGGCGCCTTGGAGGTGAACACCTCCACCACCTCGCCGTTCTCGAGCTTGCGTTCGAGCGCGACCAGCCGGCCGTTGACGCGGGCACCGATACAGCGGTGACCGACCTCGGTGTGGACCGCGTAGGCGAAGTCGACCGGCGTCGAACCGGCCGGGAGGGTGACCACGTCGCCCTTCGGCGTGAAGACGAAGATCTCCCGGACCGCGAGGTCGTACCGCAACGATTCGAGGAACTCACCGGGGTCGGCGGCCTCACGCTGCCAGTCGAGCAGCTGGCGCATCCACGCCATGTCGTCGATCTCGGTGGTGTCGGACTTCTTGCCCGACTTCCGGTAGCCGTTCTCCTTGTAGCGCCAGTGCGCGGCGATGCCGAACTCGGCGGTCCGGTGCATCTCGTGCGTCCGGATCTGCACCTCGAGCGGCTTGCCCTCGGGCCCGATCACGGTGGTGTGCAACGACTGATAGACGCCGAAGCGCGGCTGGGCTATGTAGTCCTTGAAGCGTCCCGCCATGGGCTGCCACAGCGAGTGGACGACGCCGACCGCGGCGTAGCAGTCACGGTCCTCTTCGCACAGGATGCGCATGCCGACCAGGTCGTGGATGTCGTCGAAGTCGCGTCCCTTGACGATCATCTTCTGATAGATCGACCAGTAGTGCTTGGGACGCCCCTCGACCGTCGCGTGGATCCGCGCCGCGGACAACGCGTTGTTGATGTCGGCCCGCACCCGCGCGAGGTAGGTGTCACGCGACGGGGCGCGGTCGGCGACCAGACGCACGATCTCCTCGTAGCGCTTGGGATGCAGGATCGCGAACGAGAGGTCCTCGAGCTCCCACTTCACGGTCGCCATACCGAGCCGATGCGCAAGCGGCGCAATGACTTCCAACGTCTCGCGCGCCTTGCGCGCCTGCTTCTCCGGCGGGAGGAAGCGCATCGTCCGCATGTTGTGGAGCCGGTCGGCGACCTTGATCACGAGGACACGCGGGTCGCGGGCCATCGCGATGATCATCTTGCGGATGGTCTCGGCCTCGGCGGCACTGCCCAGCGCGACCTTGTCGAGTTTGGTCACGCCGTCGACGAGATGGGCGACCTCGGGGCCGAAGTCACGTTCGAGCGCCTGCAACGAGTAGCCGGTGTCCTCGACCGTGTCGTGCAGCAGTGCGGCGATCAGGGTGGTGGTGTCCATGCCGAGGTCGGCGAGGATCGTCGCGACCGCCAGCGGATGGGTGATGTACGGGTCGCCGGACTTGCGTTTCTGTCCGCTGTGGCGCTCCTCGGCGACGTCGTAGGCCCGCTGCAGCAGGGCGACGTCGGCCTTCGGGTAGATCTCGCGGTGCAGCGTGACCAGGGGCTCGAGGACCGGCCGGACCTGGCTGCGGGTGGCGGTCATGCGGCGGGCCAGACGGGCGCGCACGCGCCGCGAGGCGGATGGCGAGGTCGAGGTCGACGTCGCGGTGGGGACGCCGGGTCCGGTGCCCTCGCCGACCGGCGAGGCAGACGAGTCGGCCGCGGGAGTCACGGAGCGCTCAGCCGTGCCGGATTCATCGGGCATCGCCGGTCCTCCTCCGTATGGTCCGTGTCCTGTCGTGGTCTCAATCGAGTCTAGATCCTCGGTCACCCGCGACCGTCAGTCGAGCGCCACCGAGTGGACGGGCACCTCTGGGCCCAGCCCGCGAGCGATCGTGTCGCGCCCGCCGAGCCCGACGAGCTCCATGATCACCGCGACGCCGGTGACACTCGCCCCGGCCCGGCTGAGCAGACCCGCAGCGGCCACCGCGGTACCGCCGGTGGCCAGCACGTCGTCGACGAGAAGGACGCGCTGCCCGCTCAGGTCGAGACCGTTGGCGGGGATCTCCAGCGTCGCGCTGCCGTATTCGAGGCTGTAGCTGACCGCGTGCACCGGAGGCGGCAGCTTGCCGCCCTTGCGCACCGCGAGCACCCCGACCTCGAGTTCGCGGGCGACCGCACCACCGAGGAGGAAGCCGCGTGCGTCGATGCCGGCGACGAGGTCGATCGCGCCGCAGCCGTGGGTCAGGGCCGTGACGATCGCGGACAATCCCTCCGCGTCGGCCAGGACCGGTGTCAGGTCCTTGAAGGCGATCCCGGCGCTCGGGAAGTCGTCGACGAGGCGGGTGTGCCGGGCGATCGCCGCCTGGGCACGTGCCACCGCTTCCGCGGTCCGTTCGGGTACCACGCCACCCATCAGTTCTCCCCTACCGCTTGTCTGCACTGCCACTCGACCGTCATTTGCCGATCGTCCATCGATCCATGTTCCACCCGGTGCCTGCGCGACTGAGTCCGGCCGCGACGCCACCCACCTGATCCTTCCACTGCCGTATGCGCGGCGCGGCGAACAGGGGGATCGACGGCATCGACGACCAGCTCGCGTTCTCGATCGAGCGGACCAGACGGAGCCGGTCGGGTACGGACACGGTGACCGCGAACTGGTCGATCCCACGACTGACCTGAGGGCCCCCGGTGCCGGAGAGGTTGAGCGGGTCACCGCCGCGCAGCGTGTAGGCGTCCCGGCTCGGGTCCGCGGCGCCGGATGCGGCGAAGGAGTCTCCCCCGGCGGTGATCAGGGCATCGACATCCTTGCCCAGTGATTCTGGTTGCACGTCGGGCGTGGCGACATCCTCGACGACGAATCCGGCTTCCCGGCAGGACGCCGCGATGGCCGCCACCATCTGCTGCCACCGCAGGGTCGGCGCCACGTACCCGATGCGGACACGACGCGGCTGCAGACCCGAGGTCGTCGATGTCCCGTCCCCCGCGCCCTGACCGGTCGCGGCGCGCAGCAGCGTCCGTGCCCGTTCGAGATCCGGGCGCTGGTAGGCGCGGCCGAACTCGGTGTTCATCGGCCCGGCGAGGTTGTCGGCGGGTGCGAGCACGCGCAGATTCCACACCTGGGCGCCGCCGGAGAAGTCACGGGCGAGGTCGGCACGCGGAACGCAGGAGGCGAAGGCCTGCCGCATCCGCACGTCCCCGAAGACGCCTCGTCCCGCGAGCACGACCTGTTCCACGCCGAGCGCCCGGGCGGGTGAGGCCGGTCCGTCCGCGCCGGGTGTGCCGGCGATGTCACCCTCCACGATTCCCGCGGTGACGTCGACGATGTCGAACTTCCCGTCGGGAAGGCGGCGCGCCGAATCGGTGCCGCGGCCCCAGATCGCGATGCGCGAGGTCTCGGGCTTGTCGCCCCACCACGATTCGTTGGGGATCAGGACGAGTCCGCCCGACCGTGAGTAGCGGTCGATGCGGTAGGGCCCGGAGGCCGGGAACCGCGCATGGTCGACCGGACCGAAGGTCAGATCGAAGCCCGTGTTCCAGGCGGTGGCGATGCGGGCCAGCGCACCGCGGTCCATCGCCCGGATGGGGTCGACGACGTTGGCGACTCCGGCCTCGCGGGCCACCACGTGGGCGGGCAGCAACGTGCCCGCGCCGAACAGCGACAGCCAGTCGCGGTACTCACGTCCTGGCGCGAACGTCACCGTCGCCGACTTCGCGCCGGGCGCGCACTCCACCTTCTCGATGTCGCGGTACCCGGCCGTCGTCGCCGGCGTGAAACCGGGGAAGCGCCCACTCATCGCTGCCCACGCCAACACCAGGTCGTCGCAGTCGAGGGCGACGTCGTCGGTGAAGGCGGCCTCGGGGGTGAACTCGTACCGCAGCGCCGTGGCGCGTCCGGGGATCCGGGTCACGGTGCCGACGTCGCGGTCCGGGATGACCTGCCCCCGGGGTCCGAGCAGGCTGAAACCCGGCAGGAGGCGACTGGTCGCCATGATCACTCCGTCGGCGTTGCCGTCCACGGTGTTCGCGTTGTAGCTGGTCACGTGGGCGTCGACCACGTAGTCGAGGGTCGGTGGCCCGTCGTCCCCGCACGCCGTCAGGACGCCCGCGCCCGTGACGACCCCGACGAGCAGGCTCAGGACCCTGATGAACTCCCGGTGCCTGACGATCACGTCGGTGAGACTAGCGGTTGCGACGGCGTTTGCCGGTCGGTACCGCCCGGTCGGTGTCGTCCGTGTCGGCCGCGCCGCGGCGACGACGCACCGGCCGCTCGGTGTCGGTCGAGCCGGCGCCGGACGTGATCCCGGCACGACGGTTCATCACCTTCGTGGTGTGCCGGGCGACGTCCGGACGGCGTTCCTTCAACGTCACCAGCAGCGGCGCGGCGAGGAAGATCGACGAGTAGGCGCCGACCACGACGCCGACGAGCTGGATCAGGCCGAGGTCCTTCAGCGTGCCGACCCCGAGCAGCCACACCGCCACGACCATCAGGGCGATGATCGGCAGCACCGAGATGATCGTCGTGTTGATCGATCGCATCAGGGTCTGGTTGATGGCGAGGTTCGCCTGCTCGCCGTAGGTACGACGCGTCGTCTGCAGGACCGAGCGGGTGTTCTCGGCGACCTTGTCGAACACGACGACCGTGTCGTACAGCGAGAAGCCGAGGATGGTCAGCAGGCCGATCACCGTCGCCGGCGTCACCTCCCAGCCGACCAGCGAGTAGACACCCGCGGTGCACACGATGTCGAAGAACAGCGATGCCATGGCCGCGATCGACATCTCCCGGTCGAACCGGACGGCGATGTAGGCGAACACGATGACCAGGAACACCGCGAGCGCGAGAACCATCTTCTCGGTGATCTCACGGCCCCAGGTGGAACTGACGTCGGAGATGCTGACCTCGTTGGGTGCCAGCTCGGGACCGAACTCCGTGGCGAGCGCGCGCGTGACCGCCTCGGCCTGGGCGATGTCGAGGGTCTCGGTGCGCACCTGCACGGTGGCGCTGTCGCCGGCGCCCGCGGTCTGGACCGATTCGGGCTCTTCGCCGAGGGCCTCGGCGACGACCTTCTCGACCGAGTCCGCGGTGACCTCCGACGAGACGACGGGGACCGACATCTGGGTGCCGCCCTCGAAGTCGATGCCGAAGGTGAACCCGCGGATGGCGATGGACGCCAGGCAGATCAGCATGATCACGGCGGTGACGATGTACCAGGTCTTCCGCTTGCCCACGATCTCGAAGGCGCCGGTGCCGGTGTAGAGCCGGGCGAAGAACCCTCGCCGGGTGTCGGAGACGAAGTCGGCGTCGGTCCCGGTGGACGGCGCCGGCGGTTCGGCGACCGTGGTGCCGGTGGTCTCCCGCGCGTCCTTGTTCGGGTTGTCCGGACGGGTCATCGCACAGTCCCCTTCTCGCTGGTGGACGCGTCGACGCGGGCCGCTTCGGTGCCGGTGGCCTCGGCCTGGCGGCGGGCTGCGACCTTTCGCTCGCGGGCCACCTCGGTGACCGCGCCGAGGCCGTTGACGCTCGGCTTGGACAGGAACGCCGACCGGCTGGCGTAGACCACCAGTGGGTGGGTCACCAGGAAGACGACCATGACGTCGAGAATCGTGGTGAGGCCCAGCGTGAACGCGAAGCCGCGCACCTCGCCGATCGCGAGGATGTAGATCACCGCGGCGGCGATGAAGCTGACCGCGTTACCCGACCAGATGGTGCGGCGGGCGCTGGCCCAACCGCGTGGCACGGCCGAACGGAAACTCCGGCCCTCGCGCATCTCGTCCTTGATGCGTTCGAAGTAGACGACGAACGAGTCCGCGGTCATACCGATACCGATGATCAGACCGGCGATGCCGGCGAGGTCGAGCGTGAACCCGATCCAGCGTCCGAGCAGCACGATGATGCCGTAGACCATCGCACCGGCGAGCACCAGTGACAGCGTCGTCAGGAGGCCGAGCATCCGGTAGTAGGCCAGCGCGTAGATCAACACCGCGACGAGACCGATCGCGCCGGCGAGCAGACCTGCCTTCAGCGACGAGAGACCCAGTGTCGCCGAGACGGTTTCGGCATCGGAGGCATTGAACGACAGGGGCAGCGAGCCGTACTTCAGCACGTTCGCGAGCTCGTTCGACGACTTCTCGGTGAACGGGTCGGCGCTGCTGCCGCTGATGCGGGTCTGGCCACCGGGGATCGGCTCGTTGATCGCCGGCGCCGAGACGACCGCCGAGTCGAGGGTGAACGCGGTCTGCGTGCGGTTGGGGGCCTCCTGCGCGGTGTACTTGGGCCAGAAGTCCGCCGCCTTGCCCTTGAACTCGAGGGTGACGACCCACTCACCGGTCTGCGGATCGGTGCCGGCGGACGCGTCCTTGATGTCGCGACCGTCGATGATCTGCGGGCCGAGGAGGTAGACCTCCTTGCCGTCGGTGGAACAGGCCACCAGGTACTGGTCGGGCAGGTCGTTGCCCCGGAGGGGGTCGTTGGCGGTCGGCGAGCAGTCCATTTTCGCCATCTGCTCCTGCAGCGGCACCAGCTGTTCCTGCTTGGCGTCGCCGGGGGCCTGGCGGAGCTTGCGCTGTTCGGCGATCGCCGCCGCGGCCACCTCGGTGGGCATCGCGTCGGCCTGTTTCGCGGTCTGGTCCTCCGGCTTCGGCGGCTGCGGGGTCGCCGCGGTGGCGCCGACCACCGGCCGCACGTACAGCCGCGCGGTCTGACTCAGCGACTTGGCCTGCGCGCCGTCCTCGCCGGGCACCGTGATCACGAGGTTGTTGCCGGTGACGACGACCTCGGAGCCGGACACACCGAGCCCGTTCACACGCTGCTCGATGATCTGCTTGGCCTGGTCGAGCTGTTGCCGCGTCGGCTCCTTGCCGTCCTCGGTGCGCGCGGTGAGCGTCACCCGGGTTCCGCCCTGGAGGTCGATGCCCAGTTTGGGTTCGAGCGTCTGGGGACCGGTGAAGTAGATCAGCCCGTACACGACGGCGAGGAGCGCGAGGAAGGCCACGAGCGGACGCCACGGCGGGATCTCTCGACTCGGTCGCGACCGCTTGCCGGCGGGCTTGTCCGCCTTTGCAGTCGAACGAGGAGTAGTCACAGCTGTTCAGGTCTCCTTTGGGAACGTCAACCGGCCGAGGATGCTGGGACCGCATGACCCACCGACTCCGAAGGTCTGCGTGCGCGCGCCGAGATCACAGCGCGGCACGCAGACCTCAGCAAGACAGGCGTTGCGCGGGAGGTGGGCAGGAGGCGCCATGCCGTTGGACGGCGCGGCGCTGCGCGGGGATTACTTGTCGGTGTCGCGCGCGTCGTCGGACGACGGCTTGTCCAGGCTCACCGAGTCCGAGTGGTCGGCGTAGTCGTCGTACTCGACCTCGGGTGCGGTGTGGCCCGCGTAGGTGGCGGCGGCCTCGTCGGTGGGGATGACGCGCATGATCGCGAGGCGGTTCCAGCGGGTCATCACGCCGGTGGCGATCTCCACATCGACGAAATCCGACGACGTGGCGTCGATGACGGTGCCGTACAGGCCGGAGGTCAGCTGGATACGCGCACCCGTGGACACCGAGTTCTGCATGTCCTGCATCTCGGCCATGCGCTTCTTCTGCTTCCGCATCGACAAGAACATGAAGCCGGCGAGAAGGGCCAGCAAGAGGGGGAAGAGCAGAGCGTCCATGGGTGAGAGTCAGTCCTTTGTGTTTTCGGGGTGTACCGCGTGGACCACCGCCCCGCGCCGACGGGCGTGAGGCGGCAACGGCCACGCTGTGCTCCACACAGTGTGCCACGTCCGCCGGCAAGATCATCCCCGCAGGTGGTGCCCCGCGTCACATGCGGCGACGTCACGCAGCGCGGGTGGGGGTCACAGCTCGTCGAACAGCGGGTCCGTCCCGATGTCGCGGGGCCGGGCGCCGAAGGACGCGTTCATCGCGCCGGCGGGCGGCGTCAGACCGAGGTGATGCCACGCCGCTGCGGTGGCGACCCGGCCACGCGGCGTGCGGGCGATCATCCCCGCGCGGACGAGGAAGGGCTCGCAGACCTCTTCGACGGTCGCGGGCTCCTCGCCCACCGCCACGGCGAGCGTCGAGACCCCGACCGGTCCCCCGCCGAACGCCCGGATCAGAGCGTCGAGGACGGCCCGGTCGAGGCGGTCGAAGCCCAGTTCGTCCACGTCGTAGACCGCGAGCGCGGCCCGGGCGACGTCGACGGTGATCGAGCCGTCACCGCGGACCTCGGCGTAGTCACGGACACGGCGAAGCAGACGGTTGGCGATGCGGGGCGTGCCGCGCGAGCGGCGCGCGATCTCCTCCGAGGCGTCGGGACGCAGTCCCATGCCGAGGATTCCCGCGGAACGGTTCAGGACCTGGACGAGTTCGGCCGGGTCGTAGAACTCCATGTGCGCGGTGAACCCGAAGCGGTCGCGCAGCGGGCCGGTCAGCGAGCCGGAGCGGGTGGTGGCGCCGACCAGGGTGAACGGGGCGACGTCCAGCGGAATCGACGTGGCGCCCGGCCCCTTGCCGACCACCACGTCGACGCGGAAGTCCTCCATCGCGAGGTACAGCATCTCCTCGGCCGGCCGGGCGATGCGGTGGATCTCGTCGATGAACAGGACGTCACCCTCGACGAGATTCGACAGCATCGCGGCGAGGTCACCGGCGCGTTCGAGCGCCGGTCCCGACGTCACGCGGATCGCGGCGCCCATCTCCGAGGCGATGATCATGGCGAGCGAGGTCTTGCCGAGTCCCGGTGGACCGGACAGCAGGATGTGGTCGGGGGTCCCGCCGCGTCCCTTCGCCCCGTGCAGGACGAGCTCGAGCTGTTCGCAGACGCGCGGTTGACCGATGAAGTCGGCCAGCGACCGGGGACGCAGGCCTGCGTCGAGGTCACCGTCGGAACGGACCGGTGTCGCGTTGACCTCGCGTTCCTCGAGGTCGTCGGGGTCGCCCGTCATCACGAGGCCTTGCCCAGCAGCGCCAACGAGCGGCGGAGCGCGGTGGAGGCGTCGGCGTCGGGATTCTCGGCGAGCACCGCGGTGACCGCCTTCTCGGCCGGGCCGGCGGTGAAGCCGAGGCCGACGAGCGCCTCGGCGACCTGTTCGCGGATTCCGCCGGCGACGACGGTGCCGGCCGACGTGTCGCCCGCCGGCCGGTCGACCTTGTCCCGGAGTTCGACGCAGAGTCGTTCGGCGACGCGCTTGCCGATGCCGGGCACCGACGTCAGCGCCTTGGTGTCGGAGTCGGCGAGTGCGCGACGTAACGCCTCCGGCTCGAGGACTGCGAGAGTCGCCATCGCCAGCCGCGGACCGACCCCGGTCACCGTCTGCAGCAGCGCGAACAGCGCGCGGGCGTCGGGTTCGGTGAACCCGTACAGCGTCATCGAGTCCTCGCGGACGATCATCGAGGTGAGAAGCGTCGCCTCGTCGCCGCGCCGCAGCCGCGACAACGTCACCGGGGTCGCGAGCACCCGGTAACCGACTCCGGCACAGTCGATCACGGCATGGTCGAGGGCGATCTCGAGAACCGGACCGCGGACTGACGCGATCATGCGCGACTCCCCTCTCGTGCCTGGGCGAGCCGCTGACGGTGCTTCGCGGCGGCCGCGTCGGCCTGTTTCTGCGCGGCGGCCATCCGCTCCATCATGGGCCCGCGCCAGCAGTGACAGATCGCGAGCGCGAGTGCGTCCGCGGCGTCGGCGGGTTTCGGCTTGGTCTGCATGCCGAGAATCCGGGTGACCATCGCGGTGACCTGCGCCTTGTCCGCGCGACCGCTGCCGGTGACGGCGGCCTTGACCTCCGACGGCGTGTGGAAGCGTACGGGTACGCCACGCTGGCTCGCCGCGAGCGCGATCACGCCGCCGGCCTGCGCGGTACCCATCGCGGTCGACACCTGGTTCTGCGCGAAGACCCGTTCGATGGCGACCACATCGGGCTGATGGACATCGAGCCAGTGACACGCCGAGGTGTAGACGGCCAGCAGACGCTCGGCCAGTTCCATGTCGCTCGGCGTGCGCACCACGTCCACGTCGAGTGCGGTCACCGACCTCCCACGACCCGACTCCACCAGTGCGATACCGCACCGGGTGAGACCCGGATCGACGCCCATGACGCGCACTCGTACCCTCCCAGGAATCCGAACAGTGTTACGAACAGTTGTTCGAGATCCTATCGGGGCGCGGGGACAACTCCGATGATCAACACGCCCTCGTGAAGGCGGTGGGCGATCAGTCGTTCTCGAGCTCGGCGAGGACCTCGTCGCTGATGTCGACGTTGCTGTAGACGTTCTGCACGTCGTCGGAGTCCTCGAGTGCGTCGATCAGCTTGAAGACCTTGCGCGCGCCGTCGGCATCGACGGCGACCTCCACCGATGCGCGGAAGCTGGCCTCGGCCGAGTCGTAGTCGATACCCGCGTCCTGCAGGGCGCTGCGCACCGCGACCAGGTCGGTCGGCTCGCTGACGATCTCGAAGGTGTCCCCGAGATCGGTGACCTCTTCGGCACCGGCGTCGAGCACGGCCATCAGGACGTCGTCCTCGGACTGGCCGTTCTTCTCGAGCGTGACGACGCCCTTACGGGTGAACAGGTACGACACCGAGCCCGGGTCGGCCATGTTGCCGCCGTTGCGGGTCATCGCGGTGCGGACCTCACCGGCGGCGCGGTTGCGGTTGTCGGTGAGGCACTCGATCAGGATCGCCACGCCGTTGGGGCCGTAGCCCTCGTACATGATGGTCTGCCAGTCGGCGCCGCCCGCCTCTTCACCACCGCCGCGCTTACGGGCGCGTTCGATGTTGTCGTTGGGCACCGAGGACTTCTTCGCCTTCTGGATGGCGTCGAAGAGAGTCGGGTTGCCGGCCGGGTCACCACCGCCGGTACGTGCCGCCACCTCGATGTTCTTGATGAGCTTGGCGAACATCTTGCCGCGCTTGGCATCGATGACCGCCTTCTTGTGCTTGGTGGTGGCCCATTTGGAATGGCCGCTCATGTCCGTCCTTTCCCGGTGCCGGTGCGCGGCGGGGGGTGCCCGCGGCACGCTGCCGGGCCCACGAGCCCCACATCCGGCGTTCCTCTACCTGCCGACTCCTGCCGCAGGCGCTTGCACTATCGCTGGTTCGGCACGATCTTACCGACGCACCATCTCCACGAAGTATTCATGTACACGACGGTCGCCGGTCACTTCCGGATGGAACGACGTCGCGAGCACCTTCCCCTGGCGTACGGCGACGATCCTCCCCTCGGCCGGACCCCGTGGGACCCGGGCGAGAACCTCGACGTCGGGCGAGATCGACTCGACCCACGGCGCCCGGATGAAGACCGCGCGCATCGCCGGGGCGCCGACGCGATCGGTGATGCCGGCGAAGTCGAGATCGGTCTCGAAACTCTCCACCTGACGACCGAAGGCGTTGCGGCGCACCGTGATGTCGAGGGCGTCGAGGTGCCGCGCATCGGGACGGGTGTCGAGGATGGTGGAGGCGAGCATGATCATGCCCGCGCAGGAACCGTAGGCCGGCAGTCCGTCGGAGAGGCGCTCGACGAGTGGATCGAAGAGATCGAAGATGCCGAGCAGCTTGCTCATCGTCGTCGACTCCCCGCCCGGGATGACGATGCCGTCGATCTCGTCGAGTTCGGCCCGCCTGCGGATGGGCAGGGCCTCTGCGCCGCTGGCCTGCAAGGCGTGGACGTGCTCGCGTACGTCACCCTGTAGCGCGAGAACCCCGATCCGCGGTCGCGATCCGGCGCTCACCGATCGGTCCGGGCGTGCTGATCCTCGGGCATCTCGCGACCGGTGCGGGCGAGTCCCTCCTGTGTGACGGCCGCGACCATGCGTCCCTGCCGGTCGAAGATCCGGCCCTGCGTCAGGGCGCGGCCGCCGTCGGCCGACGGCGAGGTCTGGTCGTAGAGCAACCAGTCGTCGGCGCGGAACGGGCGCATGAACCACATCGCGTGGTCCAGGGAGGCGACCTGGGGGTTGACCTCGGGGTGTGGCACCCGCGACGACCCGAGGAGCGTCATGTCGCTCATGTAGGCGAGCGTTCCCACGTGGAACACCGTGTCGCCGGGCAGCGGATGCCGATAACGGAACCAGACCCGTTGTTGCGCAGCCAAATACGGCGAGGTCACCAACTTCTCGGGCGGCACGATGCGGAGGTCGAAGTTGCGCCACTCCTTGAACACCGCACGCTCTTCCTCCGCGAGCTCGTCGAGGCGGTCGTTGAGTTCTTCGGGGTCCGGGACCGGTGGCATACGGTCCTGGTGTTCATAGCCCTGGTCGGTGCGGACGTGGAACGAGGCCGACATCATGAAGATCGCCTCGCCGCGCTGGATTCCGGTGACCCGCCGGGTGACGAAGGAACGACCGTCGCGGACGCGGTCGACGAGGAACACGGTGGGAATGTCCGGGTCACCGGGCCGCAGGAAGTATCCGTGCAGCGAATGGACATGATGGTCGTCGTCGACCGTCCGCGTCGCCGACATCAGCGCCTGTCCGGCGACCTGTCCGCCGAAGGTGCGCTGGAGGTGACTCGGGAACGCACCACCCCGGTAGATGTCGGTCTCGATCCGCTCGACCTGGAGTATGTCCTCGATGGCTGCCACGCAGACCAGTATTCCGCACCGGGCGACCCGGCCGGAGGCCGGACCACAGAGTTCACCGGTCCGGACGCCGGGCCTCAGAGCTCGTCGAGCGTCATGATCCCGTCCTGGATGGCGCGGGCGACGAGCGACGCCTTGGTGGGGGCGGGACGACCGATCTCGGCGTACTTGGCGCGAATCCGGGTCAGATGGGTGTTGACCGTGCCCAGCGAGATGTAGAGCTCCTGGGCGACGGCGGGCTTGGAGTCGACGAGCATCCAGGTCCGGAGCACCTCGACCTCGCGGGAGGTGAGGTTCGGCTTCGCGCGACCGGTGGAGGTCTCCACCTTCACCGCGCTCTCCGCGACCGGCATCGGCGAGGCGACGCGGTGCAGGTGGGGGTGACCCGCGCGGTGGCCGAGTCCGGGCTGACTCTGGCGGGAGACCTGTCCGGGAAGCGGCATCCGGCGGGCTGCGAGACGGGCCAGGGCCTCCTGCCGGCGGGCCTGTGCCTCGGCGTCGCGTCGAGCGTTGATCTGGCGCAGGTGCTGGGGGGCCGGGTGGGCGATCGCAGTCATGGGTGCTTCCTCTTCACTCAATCGAACCGGATGGTCGGTGCCGGGTCGTTCCGGCGATGAGTTGAAGATTATGAGCGTTTCGCGTCCCGGTCGATGGGGAGAACTCCCCACCGCATGGGGAGAACTACCCATGCCATGACCGCAGGTCAGACGGTCGGCATCAGCCGGCGGCGTTCCTCGCCGCCTCGGCGTCGATGAGCGGGAGGTCTTCGCGGGTCACGATGCGCGAGGACACCGCGTACTCGACGAGCTTGGTCCGGCGGTTGCTGGCGAGTTTGCCGCCACCGCCGCGCATTCCGCTGACCCCGAGCTGGTCGAGCTTGTCGCAGACGTTGTCGAGCTTGCGGTTGAACTTGGTCAGCGGCCAGCCCAGGCGCCGCGCCGCCTGTGCCGAGGACGGGATCGCCGAGGCACCGGTCCCCTCGCGGCGCAGGATCTCCTCTGCCAGCACGACGATCAGCAGCTTCTGACTCTCGGTCAGGGTCGGAACGCCCTGGGTGGTGTGGCCGCCGCTGAACTCCGGGCGGGTCACCGACTTCACCTGCGGCGCACGGGCGAACACGCTCAGCTCGTAGGTGGTGGGTCCGGCGGTGAACACGATGGTCGTCTCGCCGAACACGAGCGGCATCCGCGCGCCCGGGCCGAGCGTGGCCGAGAATCCGACGTCGCCTGCGGAGACGCTCGCCGACAGGTGGGTGCCCAGATTGGTCAGCCACCACAGCCCGTTCTCGTTGTGCACCACCAGGAATCGGCGATGGAGATACGGGTTGTCGTCGATGGACAGATCGGCCTCACGACCGATGAAGAAGCGCCGCTCGGCATCGAGTGCGATCCGTTCGCCGCAGTACTCGACATAGGTTGCGCCGGCGTCCATCCCGGTGTCGGCGCTCTCGGAGGCGCTCGGAGTCCCGGGGTGGTCGTGCACCGAGGGGTCGTGACCTGGATTCATCAGATCGCCTCGGTCACTCGGGGCCGGCGACCGTCGCCTCGCCGGTGGTCTCCCCGTCGAGAGCGGGCATCGTCAGGGTCGGGACCGACTCGTGCACGGTCACCACGATGACGGTGACGTTGTCGTGGGCACCGAGCGCGAGCGCCGCGTCGACGAGACGTTCGGCGGCCTCGTCAGAGGTCGATGCGTTGGCGAGGATGTCGCCGATCTCCTCGTCGGGCAGTTCACCGGTGAGCCCGTCGGTACACAGGAGCAGGACGTCGCCCGGGAAGGCCGGCGTGTTGAAGAAGTCCGGTACAGGATCGACCATCCCCGCACCGAGTGCGCGGGTGATGACGTTGCGGCGCGGGTCGGTTCGCGCCTCCTCCGGCGTCAGGAAGCCCGCGTCGATGAATTCCTGGACCTGCGAGTGGTCGGTCGTCAGCTGCTGCAGCGACCCGTTCTGGTACCGGTAGGTCCGCGAGTCGCCGATGTTCAGGACCAGCCAGTGCGGACTCTGTTCGTGGGTGACGAGCACGGCGCCGGTGGCGGTGGTACCCGCGCGGCGGTCGGTCTCGGTGTCGATCTCGCCGATGCGGCGCTGCGCCGCGACCAGCAGATCGTCGAGCTGGAGCCTGGTGGCGTTCAGTTCGCCGGCGCTCGTCGCCTCGGCGAGGGTGAGCAGCGCGGCCTCGCTGGCGAGTTCGCCGCTGTCGTGACCGCCCATGCCGTCGGCGATGAGGTACATGCCCGGAAGGGCGAGTGCGGCGTCCTCGTTGGTCTCGCGGACCCGTCCGACGTTGCACGCCGCCGACCACTCGAGCCGCAAGTCACCCACGATGTGTGTGCCCGAGACGGAGGTGTCCCGAACAATGGTCGCCGCATCCATGATCAGCAGATCCTACCGCCGGAACACCCCCGGCTCGCTACGCATGTCGACTGTTCGGTCTCCGGCGTGTTGAACAGGGGCGTTCCGGCGGACGGGGTCACCAGCCGCGCTCGGCCAGGCGGTGCGGCTGCGGGATGTCGTCGACGTTGATGCCGACCATGGCCTCGCCCAGACCGCGCGAGACCTTCGCCAGCACGTCGGGGTCGTCGTGGAAGGTGGTGGCCTGCACGATCGCGGCCGCACGCTGAGCCGGGTTGCCGGACTTGAAGATCCCCGAACCCACGAACACGCCCTCGGCGCCGAGCTGCATCATCATCGCCGCATCCGCCGGGGTGGCGATACCGCCGGCGGTGAACAGCGTCACCGGCAGCTTGCCGGCCTCGGCGACCTCGACCACCAGGTCGTAGGGAGCCTGCAGTTCCTTTGCCGCCACGTACAACTCGTCCTTCGGCAGCGACGTCAGGCGGCGGATCTCGTCGCGGATCTTGCGCATGTGCGTGGTGGCGTTGGACACGTCACCGGTACCGGCCTCACCCTTGGAACGGATCATCGCCGCACCCTCGGTGATGCGACGCAGCGCCTCACCCAGATTGGTCGCACCGCACACGAACGGCACGGTGAACGCCCACTTGTCGATGTGGTTGGAGTAGTCGGCCGGGGTCAGCACCTCGGACTCGTCGACGTAGTCGACGCCGAGACTCTGCAGGATCTGCGCCTCGACGAAATGCCCGATGCGCGCCTTGGCCATCACCGGGATCGACACCGCGGAGATGATCCCGTCGATCATGTCCGGGTCGCTCATCCGCGAGACCCCACCCTGGGCGCGGATGTCGGCGGGCACCCGCTCGAGAGCCATCACGGCCACCGCGCCGGCGTCCTCGGCGATCTTCGCCTGCTCGGGGGTGACCACATCCATGATCACGCCGCCCTTGAGCATCTCGGCCATCCCCCGCTTGACCCGGGCGGTGCCCTGACCGACCTCGGGAACGGTCGCGCCGTTGTGACTCACTGATTTCTCCTCATGTCGCTGTCTCGGCGTGCCGCAGCCGATCCGCCCCAGCGGAGCCCGCGGCAGCGTGGAACCAGTCTAGGTCAGCCCGGCGAACGCGCTGGTACCAGGATCACTCGCCCTGACCCGGCGTGACGCGTTCGTTGATCTCGAAGTACGTCGGCGGCGACGCGCGGCCGCCGAGACGCAGCCAGCGGACCAGTCGCCGCTCGGCGAGCGCCCGGGTGTCGCGCACCGCATCGTTGTAGAAACGGCGGGCCATCATCACCCGCGTCTCGGCGTCGGCGAGCTCGATGACCAGGGCCGGAGACCGTCCGCGGCCGTCGGTGCGGGCCAGTGCCGCCGACACCGCGTTCTCCGCGTCCTCACGCGCCTCGGGAGCGGATCGTTCGGCACGGTCGGCCAGTGCGGCCAGCTCTCGGGCCGATGCGGACGGGCCGCCCGCCTCGGCGGCAGCCAGTTCGGCGGCGATGGCGCGGACGACGACGGCGCGACGGTCGAGACTCGCATAGAGGGACTGCCGGGCGAGGTCGACCCGTACGTTGAGGCGGTCGAGCCGGTTGGCGGTGTGATAAGCCCAGCCGACGACCAGCAGGACCAGGACGATCCCGATGACGATCCAGGTGGCCATCAGTCCGACACCACCACCGGTCCGGCACCGACCGTCACGGTGTCGTAGACGCGCAGGATCTGGTCGGCCACCCGTGACCAGTCGTATTTGTCCGCCCGGACGCGACCCGCGGCCACCAGCTGCTCACGCGCCTCGTCGTCGGAGAGCAGCGAGATGATCCCCGCGGCCAGCTCATCCGGCGACCCGGTGTCGACGAGCTTGCCCGCCCGGCCGTCGTCGAGGACGCGCCGGAAGGCGTTCAGCGAGCTGGCGATCACTGCGGCTCCGGCGGCCATCGCCTCGACGAGGACGATTCCGAAGCTCTCGCCGCCGAGGTTGGGTGCGCAGTAGACGTCGGCCGATGCGAGCGCGCGCGCCTTGGTGGCGTCGTCGACCTGACCGAGGAACACGAGGTGGCCGGCGAGGGTCCCGGCCCGCCGGCGCAGAGCGGCCTGGTTGCCGCCACCGACGACGAGGACGCGCACGTCGGGGAACCGGGCGACGACCGCCGGCAGCGCGCGCATCAGGATGTCGATGCCCTTGCGCGGTTCGTCGAAGCGACCGAGGAACAGGATCGTGCCGCCCGCATGCGGATAGCCGTCGAGCGGTCTGGCGTTGGCGAAGCTGCCGACATCGATGCCGTTGGGGATCTCCACGGCATCCGACCCCAGCGACTCCATCTGCCAGCGCCGGGCGAGTTCGGAGACCGCGATCTTGCCGGCGATGCGTTCGTGGTACGGACGAAGGATTCCCTGGAAAGCACTGAGCCACAGCGACTTCGACGTCGCGGTATGGAAGGTCGTGACGATCGGGCCGGAGGCGACCATCAGCGAGAGCATGGAGATCGACGGCGAATTGGGCTCGTGGACGTGGAGGACGTCGAAGCCGTTCTCCGCGATCCAACGACGCAGTCGTAGATAGCCTTTCGGACTGAAGTTCACCCGCGACACCGACCCGTTGTACGGGATCGCCAGCGACGGGCCCGCACGCACGACGTACTCGGGCAGTTCGGTACGACGCGATGCCGGGGCGAGGACGCTGACCTCGTGGCCGCGGCCGATGAAGACGTGGGCGAGTTCGGTGACGTGCGCCTGCACACCTCCGGGAACGTCGAAGGAGTAGGGGCAGATCATCCCGATTCTCATGTCGCTCCCCCGGTGTCGGCCAGCCGCGCCTTCTGCTTGTCGGTCCAGTCGGCTTCCCAGAGCGGCTGCAGCATGTGCCAGTCGGCGGGATGCGCGGCGATGTTCACCGCGAATGCGTCGGCGAGCGCCTGCGTCGTCGCCTCGACCCCACCGGAGACGTCGATCTCCTCACCACAGGACATCGCGGAGTACGGCGCCTCCTCGAACCAGTGGTGGACGGGGATCAGCGCTGCCCCGGTCTCGATGGCCAGGCGCGCCGACCCGGCCGGCATCCGGGTTCGTTCGCCGAAGAAGGTGACCGGGGCGCCCTGACGGGCGATGTCGCGTTCCCCCAGCAGACACACGATGCCGCCGGCGCGCAGCCGGTCGGCGAGTAGACCGAACGGTGGCTGTTCACCGCCGCTGAGCGGGAAGATCTCGAAACCCAGCGACTCGCGGTACTCGACGAACTGGGTGAACAGCGACTCCGGCTTCAGCCGCTCGGCGACCGTCGCGAACTTGCCGTAGTGATGGACGAGCCACACCCCGGCCATGTCCCAGTTGCCGGTGTGCGGCAACGCCAGCACGACGCCCTTGCCGCGGGCCACCGCGGCGTCGAGACGGGCGTGGTCGGGGTCCGGCAGCGTGGCAGTCGACGCCGCCGTGGCCCGGTCCTGGGTGGGTAGGCGGAAGGCCTCGCACCAGTACCGGGCGTAGGACCGCACGGCGTCGGCGACGAGGTCGTCGGGGACGTTCGCCGGGTCGGTGCCGATCACGCGGGCCAGGTTGCGGCGCAGCTGTTCCGGGCCGCCGTGGCGGCGACCGGCGAATTCTCCGGCACGGTCGAACACGGCGCGTGCGGCGCGTTCCGGCGCCCTCCGCACCGCGGCCCAGCCGGCCCGGTATCCGAGGTCGGCGGCGAGAGCGGCGACGTCGGTCATCGCGCTCCGTCGGGGGGAGTCGATCCGTTGGCGCCGGAATCGGTGCCGTCGTTCGCGGTGCCGTCGTTCCCGGTGTCGCCGTCGGGGTCTGCCTTCAGCGGGATCAGGTCGCGGGCACCGGGCGAGTTCGAGATCGACCACATGCGCTGGCCGACGGTGATCACGCTGCCGACGGCGAGCAGCCACATCGCCACGTGGACCGCCCAGGGCAGGCCCAGACCGGTGAGACCGGTACCGACGAGCACGATGATGAGCCGGTCGGGACGCTCGATGAGCCCCCCGTCGCCGTAGAGGCCGCTGGCCTCGGCCCGGGCCTTCGCGTACGAGATGACCTGAGAGGTGACCAGGCAGATCAGGGTCGCGACCAGGAGCAGGTGGTGCGGTTCGGTGACGGTGCACCACCACACGAGTCCGGCGAAGATCGCGCCGTCGGCGATGCGGTCACAGGTGGCGTCGAGGACGGCGCCGAACCGTGTCCCGCCACCACGGGCACGCGCCATCGCGCCGTCGAGCATGTCGAACATGACGAACAGCCAGATCACCAGGGTGCCCAGGAAGAGGTACCCCATGGGGAACAGCGTGAGGGCGGCGGCCACGGTCGCGACCGTTCCGATGACGGTCATGATGTCCGGGGTCAGACCGGTCCGCAGCAGCGCCCGCCCCATCGGCAGCGTCACCTTGGAGACCGACGCCCGACCCAGAATGCTCAGCATCCGCGAGCTCCCTCCCCCTCAGTCATCAAAGCGCTGCCACGCCTCGGCGAGCAGCAACCGGGTGTCGCGCAGCAACTGCGGCATCACCTTCGTCTCGCCGACGATGGTGATGAAGTTCGCGTCGCCCATCCAGCGAGGCACGATGTGCTGATGCAAGTGCTCGGACAGCGAGCCACCCGCGGCATAGCCCAGGTTGAGTCCCACGTTGAAGGCGTTCGGGTTCGAGACCGCCTTGATCGTGCGGATCATCCGCTGCGTGAACGCCATCAGCTCGGCCGACTCGGCGGGTGTCAGGTCCTCGAGGTCGGCGACCTGGCGGTACGGGACCACCATCGTGTGACCGGGGTTGTACGGGTAGAGGTTGAGCACCGCGTACACGGCTTCGCCGCGCGCGACGATCAGACCGTCCTCGTCGGACATCGTCGGGATGTCGAGGAAGGGGTGACCGGTCTTCGCCGCCGGCTGCGGGTCGGCGATGTAGGTCATCCGGTGCGGACTCCACAGCCGCTCCAGACGATCACCGACACCGACGCCCTCGTCGCGGATCTCGCCGGATGCCTCAGCCATCGACCGCCCCCACCGGGCCGAGCTTCGCCTCCAGGAGTTCCCCGGTCGGCGACTCGTTGCGCCGGCTCGCCACCCAGTCGGTGATCGCGGCGATCGCGGGACCCACCGGGACACCGTTGATCTGGGACCCGTCGCGGAACCGGAAGCTCACCGCATGCGCTTCGACGTCGCGCTCGCCCGCGAGCAGCATGAAGGGAACCTTGCCGGTGGTGTGGTTGCGGATCTTCTTCTGCATGCGGTCGTCGGAGTGGTCGACCTCGGCACGGACACCGGCGGCCCGCAGCGCGTCGACGACGCCCTGCAGGTGATCGGCGAACGCCTCGGCGACCGGGATGCCCATGACCTGGACCGGGGACAGCCACGCCGGAAAAGCGCCCGCGTAGTGCTCGGTGAGCACGCCGAAGAACCGCTCGATGGAACCGAACAGCGCGCGGTGGATCATCACCGGCCGCTGCTTGGTCCCGTCCGACGCGGTGTATTCGAGACCGAACAGCTCCGGCAGGTTGAAGTCGAGCTGGATCGTCGACATCTGCCAGGTGCGACCGAGCGCATCCTTGGCCTGCACCGAGATCTTCGGGCCGTAGAACGCGGCACCACCCGGATCGGGCACCAGATCCAGACCGGAGGCCTGTGCCACCTCGGCGAGCGTGTTCGTCGCCGCCTCCCACACCTCGTCGGAGCCGACGAACTTCTTCGGGTCCTTCGTCGACAGTTCGAGGTAGAAGTCGTCGAGACCGTAGTCCTTGAGCAGCCCCAGGACGAAGGTGAGGATCGACGTCAGCTCGTCGCGCATCTGGTCTTGCGTGCAGTAGATGTGCGCGTCGTCCTGCGTCATACCGCGCACTCGGGTCAGCCCGTGGATCACGCCGGACTTCTCGTACCGGTACACCGACCCGAACTCGAACATGCGCAGCGGCAGTTCCCGGTACGAACGTCCCCGACCCCGGAAGATCAGGTTGTGCATCGGGCAGTTCATCGGCTTCAGGTAGTAGTCCTGGCCGGGCTTGCGAAGCTCGCCGTTCTCGTCGTACTCGGCGTCGACGTGCATGGGCGGGAACATCCCGTCGCGGTACCAGTCGAGGTGACCGGAGACCTCGTAGAGGTGCGACTTGGTGATGTGCGGGGTGTTGACGAACTCATATCCCGCGGCGACGTGACGCGCCCGTGAGTAGTCCTCCATCTCCTTGCGGATGATGCCGCCCTTGGGGTGGAAGACCGGCAGTCCCGAGCCGAGTTCGTCGGGGAAGCTGAACAGGTCGAGTTCGGCACCCAGCTTGCGGTGGTCGCGCTTCTCCGCTTCCGCGAGCAGTTCGAGATGGGCGTCGAGCGCCTCCGCCGACTCCCATGCGGTGCCGTACACGCGCTGTAGGTCGGCATTGTCCTGGTCACCGCGCCAGTAGGCGGCCGACGACCGGGTCAGCTTGAAGGCCGCGATGTATTTGGTGGTCGGCACGTGCGGACCGCGGCACAGATCGCACCAGATCCGTTCGCCGGTGCGCGGATTGAGGTTGTCGTAGACGGACAGCTCACCGCCGCCGACCTCCATGACCTCGGCATCGTCGGCGGCGCCCTTGTCGTCGATCAGCTCGAGCTTGAACGGCTCGTCCGCCAGCTCGGCGCGCGCCTCGTCCTTCGAGTCGTAGACGCGGCGCGAGAAGCGCTGGCCGGACTTGATGATCTGCTTCATCTTCTTCTCGAGGGCCTTGAGGTCCTCGGGTGTGAACGGCTCGGCGACATCGAAGTCGTAGTAGAAGCCGTCCTTGATGGGCGGTCCGATACCCAGCTTGGCCTCGGGGAACAGATCCTGGACCGCCTGCGCGAGCACGTGGGCACACGAGTGCCGGATGACGCTGCGTCCGGTCTCGGTGTCGGCCGCAACGGGTTCGACCTCGGCGTCCTCGGCCGGCGCCCAGGACAGGTCACGAAGGTCGCCGTGCGCGTCGCGGACGACGACGATCGCATCCGGCCCCTTGTTGGGGAGGTCGTGATCACGAAGTGCGGTGCCCGCGGTCGTTCCAGCCGGCACACGGATCGTGGCTGGGCTGGTCACCTGGACGTCGTCGGGCACGGGGACGCTCCTCGAATAGGTTCGGACACGCGAAGGGCGCGTCCGTAGGGGACGTTTGCGACTCTGATGGTATCCGCGTGTCATCCCGCCCGACCGAACCCCTCCTCTGCGGCGCGGCTCGGGTGAGCGATCAGGAGAAAATGGGACTCGCGAGCCACTCGTAGTGGAGGTTCACCCAACCGGCCGCCGTCTGCAGGGCCCCGAGGAGCCAGAGGGTGCCCACGACGATCGCGCAGGTACCGATCCAGAAGACGGACTGCACCGACCAGTGTTGCCGGCCGATCCATTCCATCCAGGCGTCGTACTTCGCGCGTGCGAACTTCAGCAGGCGATGAGCCCAGTCGAACTCCGACGCCAGGATTCCCAGTCCGAGGAAGACGATGAGCCAGCCGGGACCCGGGTACGGGATGGTGACGAGCCCGCACAGCAGGACGACGGTGCCGACGACGGCGACCGCGATGCGGTAGATCCGATGCCAGCGGGGATTGGAGCGAACCACGTACCGGCGATGACGCGCCCGGATCCGCAGTCGCTTCCACCACGACTCCGTCATGTCTCCCCTACTCCGCCGTCGCCCAAGCCGTGTTCAGGCTACCGGCATCTCGGCGACCATCGCCGACGCGGACATGAGGCCCGCCGCCGCGATACCTTTACCAGAAGTTCGCCCGATCACCCGGTGCCCGGGGGCATGCTGGAACGATGGCGACCACGGCGGCCCCGACACGACCGGTGACGATCGACGCGCGTCTGCACGACGGCGTGATCGTCGGCTTCGGCCACCCGACCACTGAGGCGCACCCGCGGGCGATCGAGTCCACCGCCGGTCTCGTCCAGCGTCTCCGCGGGTTCGGAATCGTCTGCGGGGCCCGCTCGGTCGGGCGCACCCTGGGCCCCGAGCTCGACGGCCTGTTCGCCGCGAACATGACCGACACCCCGCCCGAACAGCTCGAGGGCACCGCTCACCCCGACCCGGCCGGGTTGCTCGACATCGCCCGGCGCCTCGGCGTGTCACCTCTGCGATGCGCTGTCGTCGAATACACCCCGGAAGGCGTGGCCGCAGCTCGCCGGGGCGGTTTCGCGCTGGTCGTGGCGATCGGGACACCGGCGCGGGCCGAGGAACTCCGCCGTCTCGGCGCCGACGCCGTGGTCGGTGATCCCGCCGACATCCGGGTACGCCTCGGCGGCGCCCGGATCTCGACGATGCCCGACGCACTGACCTACCTCGAGCACCTGCACGCCATCGCCGCATCTCGACGCCCCGTGGTCTTCCTCGATTTCGACGGAACCCTGTCCGACATCGTCGACGATCCGTCCGCTGCGGTCCTCGTCGAGGGTGCCGCCGAGGCGCTGACCCGGTTGGCGAAGTTGTGTCCGGTCGCCGTCATCAGCGGCCGCGACCTCGACGACATCCGCGAGCGCGTGGGGCTTCCCGGCCTCTGGTACGCCGGTTGTCACGGCCTCGAACTCCTCGGACCGGGGGGCGAGCACCTCGTCAACGAGGTGGCCCGCACGTCCACGCCGACGATCGCGGCGGCATCCGAGGAACTTCGGCAGCGGTTTGCCGCTGTCGACGGAGTCCTGGTCGAGCCCAAACATTTCAGTGTCGCCGTCCACTTCCGCAACGCCTCCCCCGACGATGTCGAGGACATCATCGTGGCGGCGCGCGAGATCGGTGTGCGCCAGGGATTGCGAGCCCTCCCCGGCCGCATGGTCCTCGAACTGAAACCCGACGTCGACTGGGACAAGGGGCAGGCGCTGGAGTGGGTCCGCCACCAGGTGGGCGCCGTCGACCGGGGGTGGATCACGATCTACTTCGGCGACGACCTCACCGACGAGGACGCCTTCGACCGGATCGCCACCGACGGGATCGGGATCGTGGTGCGCGCCGAGGAGAACCGCGACCGCCGCACGGCCGCCCAGTTCGCCGCGGAGTCACCCGCGGCGATCCCGGCACTGCTGGCCCAGATCGCCGATCACGTCGAGCAGGCGAGCGAGCCCCCGTCGGACTGGTCACTGACCTACGACTCCTACGATCCGCCCGCGGAGAAGCTCCGCGAAGCCCTGTGCACCGTCGGCAACGGCTACTTCGCGACGCGTGGGGCGGCCTCGGAGTGCGATGCCGGACCGGTGCACTACCCGGGCACCTACGCCGCCGGCGTGTACAACCGGCTCACCGACCGACTGCCCGCCGGAGAGGTGGAGAACGAGAGCCTGGTCAACCTGCCGAACTGGTTGCCGCTGACCTTCCGGATCGACAGCGGTGACTGGTTCAGCATCGACGATGTCGAGGTGTTGTCGTTCCGTCAGACGCTCGACCTACGGCGCGCGATGCTGACCCGCGACCTCCGCTACCGCGATGCGCACGGCCGCACCACCACCGTCCGGCAACGCCGATTCGTGTCGATGGACCAACGTCATGTCGGCGCCCTGGACACCAGAATCCTGGCCGAGGACTGGTCGGGCAGGATCGAGGTCTCCTCGATGATCGACGGCACCGTCACCAATTCCGGGGTGGAGCGTTACCGGGAGCTGGCGAGCAGGCATCTCACCGTCCCGGAGGGGACGGCGGATTCGACAGATTCGGTTCTGTTGCGGGTGCAGACCAACCAGTCCCGCGTCATCATCGCGGTGGGCGCTCGGACCACGGTGTGGCGCGGGAACGAACAGCTGCCCGCCCACTACGACCTGATCTCCGATCAGGGTCGGATCGGGCACCGGATCGGTGTCGACATCGCCGCGGGTGAAGAGGTCATCGTGGAGAAGGTCGCGACGCTGTACACCTCACGCGACAACGGGATCTCCGAACCCGGTGTCGCCGCGTCGCGCACCCTTGCCCGGCTCGGACGGTTCCACGACCTGCTCACCGATCACGCCAGGGCGTGCGTGCGCATGTGGGATCTGTGCCGCACCGACCTCGAAGGGCACCCCGACGCGCAACGGGCGCTCCGGTTCCACATGCTCCACATTCTGCAGGTGGTCTCACCGAACACCATCGACATGGACGTCGGAATCCCGGCGCGGGGCCTGCACGGTGAGGCTTATCGCGGCCACATCTTCTGGGACGAGGTCTTCGTCCTGCCCGTGCTCACCCCCCGGCTCCCCAAACTCGCCAAGGCACTGCTCCGCTATCGGTTCCGGCGTCTCGGGGAAGCGCGGGTCGCCGCCCGCGAAGCCGGCCACCGGGGTGCGATGTACCCCTGGCAGTCCGGAAGCGACGGCCGGGAGGAGAGCCAGAAGCTGCACCTCAACCCGCGCTCGGGACGGTGGAACCCGGACCCCAGCGCCCGCCAGCACCACATCGGCCTGGCTGTGGCCTACAACGTGTGGCAGTACTTCCAGGTGACGCACGACCTCGACTTCCTCATCGAATCCGGCGCGGAACTGCTCGTCGAGATCGCCCGGTTCTGGGCCGACATCACGACCTACGACCCGCGCCACGACCGGTACGCGATCCGGGGCGTCATCGGGCCCGACGAGTTCCACTCCGGCTACCCCGAGGCACCCTACGACGGGATCGACAACAACGCGTTCACGAATGTGATGGCGGTGTGGGTCATCCGGCGCGCTCTTGATGCCCTGGCGACCATCCCGCAGCGTGATCGGGTCAATCTGCTCGACGAGATCGGCTTGCGCGAACCAGAACTCGAGCTGTGGCGGACACTGACCTGCCGGATGTTCGTCCCCTTCCACGACGGCACGATCAGCCAGTTCGAGGGATATGACGAACTGGTCGAACTGGATTGGGACGCCTACCGCGCCGAGTACGGGAACATCCAGCGGCTGGACCGCATCCTGGAGGCCGAGAACGACGACGTGAACCGGTACAAGGTGTCCAAGCAGGCCGACGTTCTCATGCTCTTCTATCTTCTTTCTGCGGAGGAGTTGCGAGAGTTGCTGGAACGCCTGGGCTATGGGCTGCCGCCCGAGATGATCCCGCACACCATCGACTACTACATGTCCCGGACCTCGCACGGGTCGACATTGAGTTCGGTCGTCCACGCGTGGGTGCTCGCCCGCGGCGATCGCGAACACGCGGTGTCGTTCTTCGAGAGAGTCCTCGACTCCGATATCACCGACATCCAGGGCGGTACGACGTCGGAGGGTATCCACCTCGCGGCCATGTCCGGGAGCATCGACCTGTTGCAGCGCTGTTTCACGGGCCTCGAGCTCCGCGACGACCGCCTGATCCTCAACCCGCGGTGGCCGCGATCCCTGGGCGTCTTGTCCTTCCGCGTCTACTACCGTCGGCACCGTCTGCAATTGCGGGTCAGCGGCAGCGGCGTCGAGGTCACGTCTGAGAAACGCGACGTCGCTCCGATCGATGTGCAGTGTCGCGAGAAACTGGTCCAGTTGGCGCCCGGGACAACGGTCCGCTTCCGATGACTCCCCCGGACGGACGAACCAGCAGGGCGTGGGCCGGAGGCCTGATCGCCGGTGGCGCCCTGGCATCGGTCGCCGGGGTGCTCGGCATCGCCTATGTCCGAGACCTCGTCGCAGCACGGAAGCGGGTCGGGGCGGTCACCCGCCATGTGATGGAATCCCGCTGTGGCGCTGTCGAATACGCGGCACACGGCGCGGGTGAGTCGGTCCTGGTGAGCCACGGCATCTTCCAGGGCTGCGACGGTGGACTGCTGTCGGTGCGCGACCTGCTGCCAGACCGAAGGATCATCGTCCCGTCCCGCTTCGGATATCTGGGATCGGTGATGCCCGCCGAGCCCTCGGTCGCCGCCCAGTCCGACGTCTTCGCCGAACTGCTCGATCACCTCGGCCACCACGAGGTCGACGTCATCGGGATCTCCGCGGGCACGAGCGCAGCGGTCCAGTTCACGCTGCGCCATCCCCACCGGGTTCGGCACCTGATCATCCTCTCCGGGAACTTTCCGGGGAGCCGCACGGCACGCATACCACCCCGGTGGGCACGGTGGTTCTATTCCGATCACGCGCTGTGGCCCCTGAAAGCCTTCGCCCACCCGACGTTCCTCCGCCTCCTCGGTGTGCCGCCGGGGTTCCCTCGTTCGGCCGATGAGCGCCGTGTCGCCGAGGAGATCTCGGAGAGCATCTTCCCCGTCGCCTGGCGTCGGCGGGGCGCGGTGTTCGACGCCTATGTCGCCGACCCGGAGATCGGCACCTACGACCTCGAGGCGATCGAGGCGCCGACTCTGATCGTGCACGCCGCCGATGATCCGCTGGCGTCCTACGACGCGGCCCGTGACGCGGCGTCGAGGATCCCCGGCGCACGACTGCTCGGCCTCGATTCCGGCGGACATCTCCTCCTCGGTCAGCGCGACCGGGTGAAGGAGGTGATCGCCGATTTCGTGGAATCCCGACCCGGATGAGGCGGTCGCCGGCCATGAAGCGAAAGTTCGCGCCGCGGAGTGGCAAACGGGTCCTTCGCGCCACGAGCGCGAGTAACGTGCGCCCACACGGCCGCGCATGGACCGAGGGCGCGACGACACCGGTTCGAGGTGATATCGAATGCCGAACCCCCATGTGGACACCGGATCGCAGACGCCAGACCACTCCCGAGCGTCGACGCTGACACCCGAGACCACCGCCGAGGTCGATGCCGTGGTCGAGAGGGCCGCGGCCGCAGCGACCGAGTTCCGCACACTCGACCAGCAACGGGTCGACGCGATCGTCGCGGCCATGGCGCGGGCCGGGGTGCGGGCCGCCGCCGAACTCGCCGCGGTGGCGATCGAGGAAACCGGTTTCGGGGTCTTCGAGGACAAGGTCGTCAAGAACTATGTCGCGACGGAGTTCCTCCACGACCACCTCAAGGACAAGAAGTCGGTGGGCGTGATCGGGGAGGACCACGAACGCGGTGTCGTGCGGGTGGCCGAGCCCATCGGCGTCGTGCTCGCGATCACTCCGGTCACCAATCCCACGTCGACGGTGCTGTACAAGGCGATCGTCGCGGCGAAGACGCGCAATGCCATCGTCTTCCGCCCCTCGCCGGTGGCGGCGCGTTCCTGTGAACGGACGGTGGCAATCCTGCGTGAGGCCGCCGAGGCGGCCGGGATGCCCCCCGGCGCTCTGCAGGTGATCCCCGACGCCGCCCACGAGGTGACCCATTATCTGTTCCGGCACCGGCTCGTCGACTTCATCTGGGTCACCGGCGGGCGGAAGATCGTCGCGCTCGCCAACGCGGCCGGCAAACCCGGACTCAGCGTCGGACCCGGCAACGCGCCGATCTACCTGCACCGGACCGCCGACATCGAAGCCGCTGTCGTCGACATCCTGATCTCCAAGACCTTCGACGCCTCCGTCATCTGCCCCGCGGAACAGACCTGCATCGTCGACGACGCGATCTACGACGCCACGGTCGAGGAGTTCCGCCGGATGGGCGCACACCTGCTCACCGACGAGCAGTCCGCGGCCATCGCCGACTTCGCGTTCGGCGACGGCGACAAGGTCAATCTCGGCGCCCTCGGCCAGCCGGCTCCGGAACTGGCCGCCCGCGCCGGTTTCACCCTGGACCCTTCGGTGAAGGTGCTGCTGGCGCCGCTGCCGTCGGATCTCGACGAGCTCGCGGCACACCCGCTCGTGCAGGAGAAGCTGATGCCCGTCCTCGGACTCGTCCGCGCCCGCGACGTGCATCACGGGATCGACGCCGCGGTCCTGGTCGCCGAACACGGCGGTCTCGGCCACACCTCTGCCGTCTATGCCAACGATCAGTCGGTCGTCGACGCCTACAGTGCCGCAGTACGCACCGGACGGATCCTCGTCAACGCACCCACCGCAGTCGGAGCCCTGGGCGGGATCTACAACGATCTCCCGCCCACCTTCTCGCTGGGCTGCGGCACCTGGGGCGGGTCGAGCACCACCGAGAACGTGAACTATCTCCAGCTGCTGAACATCAAGACCGTCGCTCATCGACGTACCCCGTCCCAGTGGTTCCGCGTGCCCGCGAACACGTTCTTCAACGCCGGCGCACTGGACAATCTTCGCGACGTCCCGTGCACGGATGTCGTGGTCGTCACCGCCGCCCTGAGCGCCGAACGCGGAGTGGTCGACGAAGTGCGTGCCCACTTGCACGCCCAACACGTCCGGGTCTTCGCCGAGGTCGAGCCGGAACCGGACGAGGCGACGATCCGTCGTGGCGTCGCCGTGCTGGAGGGTCAGCCGCCGGATCTGCTCATCGCCGTCGGAGGCGGGTCGGTGATCGACGCCGCCAAGGCGATCCGGCTCTTCCACGAGCACCCCGACACCGACCTGGCCGAGCTGACCCTGCCGTTCCTCGATCCCCGCAAGCGGTTGGCGGAGTACCCGCAGGACCCGCACACCCTGCGGCTGGTGGCGATTCCCACCACCGCGGGCACCGGGTCCGAGGTGTCACCGGCCGCGGTACTGACCGTCGCGGGCCGCAAGGAGACCCTCGTCGACTACTCCCTCGTCCCGGACATGGCGATCGTGGATCCGACGCTGACCCTCTCCATGCCCCGCGCACTGACCGTCGACACCGGCGTCGACGCGCTCACCCACGCATTGGAAGCCGTCGCCTCGATCTTCGCCTCCCCGTACACCGACGCGTTCTGCGTCCAGGCCGCACGACTCATCTTCGACGCGTTGCCCCGTGCGTACGACGATCCGACCGACCTCGCGGCCCGCACCGACATGGCCAACGCCGCCACTCTCGCGGGGCTCGCCTTCTCGAACGCGTTCGTGGGGACCAATCACGCGCTCGCCCACGCCGTCGGCGCTGCATTCGGTATCGCGCACGGTCGGGTGAACGGCGTGTTCCTGCCTCACACGCTGCGCTACAACGCCGCGGTGCCGACGAAGTTCATGCCCGCGCCGGGATACTCGGCGTACGTCGCGCCGGAGAAGTACGCACAGCTGGGACGGGTCATCTTCGGCGGACGCGAGCCCGACGAGAGCCGACGCCGGCTGTTCGCAGGTGTCGACGGTCTGCTGCGCCGGTTGGCAATCCCCCAGACCCTCAAGGAGATCGGCGTGGCCGAGGACGAGTTCCTCGAAGCGTTGCCCGAACTCGCGATGAATGCGTTCCAGGACCTGAGCAACCGCACCAACCCGCGGATGCCGCTCATCAGCGAGATCACCGACCTGCTCAAACTCGGCTACTACGGTGAGGATGATCATGCCCACTGACCGCGCTTCCCAGACCGTCGAGGTCGGCGCCCCGCTCGAGACCGTGCTCGCGACGCTGCGCGACCTCGAGAGCCAGCCCGAGTGGATTCCGGAGATCCTCGAGGCGGAGGTACTCGAGACCGACCCGAAGACCGGACTTCCCCGCACGGCCAGGTTCAAGGCGTCCGCGACCGTCGGGACAGACAGTTACACGCTCACCTATGAGCACCGCGACGACGGCATGAGCTGGTCGATGCTCGAAGGGCGCATGCAGACCGGCCAGGAAGGCCGCTACCAACTCGACGCGACGGGCCCTGACACGACCTCGGTCACCTATGAGCTCACGATCCATCACAATCTGCCGCTGCCCGGGTTCGTGCGCAAAAGGGTGATCAAGGGACTCGTGGACAGCACACTGACCGGTTTGACGAAACGTTTCGCCAAGTGAGATCCGAACCCGCACCGACACGACGCGAAGGAGACCAGGCATGACAGATCCGTCCACCGAACCCCAGATCGTCGAGCTGACCCCGGCGCGGGTCGCGGTACATCGCGAGAAGGTCCCGATGACCGGCCTTCCCCAATTCTTCGATCGTTCGTTCCACGCGGTGGACGACGCGATGCGGAACGCGGGAGCAAGCGTTGTCGGACCGCCGCTGGGCCTCTACTACGGCATGCCCACGGACACTGTGGATGTGGCGGCCGGGTTTCCCACCGACCGCGACGTCTCGGTGGACGGAGAAGTCACTACCGAAACCCTTCCGGGCGGTCGCGCCGCGCAGATCCTGCACATCGGCTCCTACGATGCGATGGAGCAGACCTACGGCCGGCTGATGCAGTGGATGCAGGCCCAGAATCTGAGGCCGGCCGGGGTGATGTGGGAGAGCTACCTGACCGAGCCCGACGAGAACGATCTGTCGTCGATGCAGACCCTGATCGTGTGGCCGTTGGAGGACTAGACGACGCTCAGCGGGTTCCGGGAGCGATCGGCTCTCGTGAGGAGACAACAAAGGCCTCGTCGTCACGATGAGGCCTTTGTCTCTGTGGTCCCGGCTGGGATCGAACCAGCGACCTTCCCGGTGTGAACGGGACGCTCTTCCACTGAGCCACGGGACCGTGTCGGGCGCCTGATGTCGGTGACAGGGGCGCCTGCGCACGAGCCAGAAGATTACACGGGTTCCGCAGAGTTCCCAAATCACGGACGTGCGCCACGTCACAGTCATCGGTTTTGCCGGTCCGGAGTAATCACACGCTGGGAATTCGTCTTTCTCCAGCCCTCTGACCAGGCGATTTGTAAAGTTCGGAATCCATCGCGTAAGTTTCTCTTCGCACCGCGAGCAGCAAGATCCACAAGATCGCTCGTGGGCATGCGGATGTAGCGCAGCTGGTAGCGCATCACCTTGCCAAGGTGAGGGTCGCGGGTTCGAATCCCGTCATCCGCTCGGCGCGAGTCGACTCGCATCTGGTGGTGTGGCCGAGTGGTGAGGCAACGGCCTGCAAAGCCGTGTACACGGGTTCGATTCCCGTCGCCACCTCCACACCACAATTTCATATACCCGCGCGATTAGCTCAGTGGGAGAGCGCTTCCCTGACACGGAAGAGGTCACAAGTTCAATCCTTGTATCGCGCACCACAGTTAGAACAGGTCAGAGGCGGTTTCCGAGACAATCGGGACCGCCTCTCTTGCTGTCTGAACCGTATGGGTTGCCAACGGGTTGCCAGTTGTTCCCCAAACCGGGGCAAACCGGGAACGTTCTGCACGCACCTGCACGCACTCACTCCCCCACGACGCGCAGTGTCGGGGTCGCCGGAGTGACCGCCGTGGCAACCGCCGAGAGCAACCCAGCGGACGCCGCCAAGTCCTCCCGGAACAGACCGACGTACACCCGTTGCGTGATCGCCACCGACGCGTGGCCCATCCACCGACTGACGATCTCGATGCGCACCCCCGCGGACGCGCAGAGGGAGGCGAACGTGTGCCGCAGCGCGTGAATGGTCACGACGCGATCGGCGCTCGACACCCCCGACAGACCGGCCGCGGGGATGATGACGCGCTTGTTGAGGTTGCTCCGTCTGATCGGCGCCCCGGTGGCCCCGACAAACACCGGGTCGGTCGCCACCCTGCCCGCGACGTGTGCGCGGAGATCGTTCGCGAGATGCGGTGCCAGTTCGACGTCGCGCACCTTGTCCCCCTTCGGCAGACCGGGCACGAGGCGACCGGCGACCTCTGTGTTTGCGCGCCGGACGTGAATAAGGCCCTTCGCGAGATCGAGGTCGCGCACCTGGAGTCCGGACAGTTCGCCGACGCGCAGGCCCGAGTACGCCGCGAACCGGATCAGTAGACCGTCGGGTGAGGCAGGAGCGGGAGGGATGACCGGCACACCATTGTCGTCGCGATCTAGGGTCAGTTCTGCATCGCGGTCGCGGCCGACGCGCGAGCGGTTGGTGCGCAGCATCGCCAGGTAGTCCGCGGCGCGCGCCATCCGGTCGACCTCCTCGGCAGACAGAAACACGTCGCCGCCGTCGTCGACCTTGGGCAGTTTCACTTTCGCGGCCGGATTCCCGCGGAGTCGGCCGTCGGCCACGGCATAGTCGAGGATCCCGGACAGGACGACGTAGCACCGGTGGACAGTTGCCGCCGAGAGGCCGGACCCCTTCAGGTCGGCGACCCACGACACCACATCACCGTGCGTGATCGCCCCCAGCTCGCGCGTGCCCCATACCGGCGTGACGTGGTTGTTCAGTATCGAGGCGTAGTTCTTTTGTGTGCTCGCGCTCTTGTCGATGACGAGCGACTTCAGCCATGCGTCGGCGACGGTCGCGACGGTCGTGGACGACTTGCGTCGGTCGACGTGCGAGCCGTCGCGGAACTCTGCCTGAAGCTGCGCGATCCGGTTCTCCGCCTCATCCTTGCGGTCGAAGTCTTCGGCCCGCCGGGCGCCGTCTAGTTGGTACTTGACCCGCCACCGTCTCCCGCGCGGCTCAGTGAGGTTGCCAGCGGCGTCTTTCTTCCATCCGCTCGGCCGCTTGGTGCGCGTCTTCCATTCGCTGTAATGGTTGTCGATCGGCTTGCCCGTGACCCGGTCGTGCCGATTCTCTGAGTTGTTCACGGTCGCAGCCTACGTCAGTGACGCGTTCACAGTTGACGTCTACCGGCCACACTTGCCGACTGACATCTAGTTGTGACACAGATCACTCCTCAAAAACAGCCCTGACCAGGCTAGATAGTTGTCACGGTTGGCGATCATGAGCGCGAGTGTCGTAGCTGGTCAGCGGTTCGCCAGCGTCGGCCGCAGAGGACAGCGGAACTTGTCTCGGTTGACTATCAACCGTGAGAACTATTGTGCTGCAATGCTTTTATGCCCGTCGTCGGTGATTCTGTGTGGTGTCATTTGAGTACTGCAAGCGACCGCACCGGAGGAAAACACCGTGAACGACACAATCGACGTCACCGAAGCTCGCAGCGCCGCCGACGCTGCCCCCGCGCCAGTCTTGCCCGCCGATCATTCGGTTCTGCTCGACGAGCGCCAAGCGGCATACCTGGCGGGGCTCAGCCCGTTCACGATGCGCAATATCCGCAAAGAGGGCCGCGGGCCGCGGTATGTGAAGCTCGCCCGCCGCATTCGCTACCGGCGCCTGGACGTCGAACTCTGGATCGAGCAACACGTCGCCGCCTGATCTCGCACACAACCGGGGAGCGCTCGGCGCGAAACGTCTCGCGCGCAATCGAAATGAGGAAAATTGCCCAGGAATGAGAAACGGCGCCCGACCCGGAAGTCGGACGCCGCCGCCACGGTTGCCAGCCGAGGCCCCAGAGAGCAGGAGAACGCTCGGATCGAGAGTACTTCGGAGGTCGGACATCTGGCCACTGCCGCGCTCGACCTCTACCTCGACGCCGGTTGGCACTGTCCGCTGCCGCTGCCCGAGGGCATGAAGTACCCGCCGCCGGACGACACCACCGGCAACAAGCCGTACCCGGACGAAAACGAGATCCCCGAGCTGTGGCGCGGTCCGGTTCGGCCGAACCTCGGTCTCCGGATGCCGCGCTTCGTCGACGCCGAAGACAACACGACCTGGGAGGTCATCGGTCTCGACGTCGACGACTACGACGACAAGCACGGCTACGAGACCCTGCGCGATCTGATCGACGAGCTCGGCCCGCTGCCGATGACGTACCGCTCGACCTCGCGCGACCCCGACAACCCGTCGGGGATCCGGTTCTTCCTCGTCCCCGCCGACCTGAAGTGGAAGGGCAAGCCGGGCCGCGACATCGAGGTCATCCAGCGCACCCACCGGTACGCCGTCGCGTGGCCGTCGGAGACCGAGGACCGGGTCTACCGCTGGTACGACCTCGACGAGCAGCCGATGGACGGCCCGCCGGACGTGGCCGACCTGCCGAGCCTGCCGGAGCCGTGGATCGAGCATCTGTGTAAGGGTGAGGCCGGTCAGACGCGCGTGATCGAGGAGATCGACGACGTCGAAGAGGCCGTCCAGTGGCTCGAAACCGAGATCCCCGGCTACGAGGAGGACCCGTCCGGCCACATGAATCGGGCGACCAACCCCGAGAAGCTGGCCGAGGAGATGTCCTCCGGCGCGCACGACATGATGCTCGGCCGACTGCACGAGGTCGTGCAGCTCGCGGCCGAGGGGCACCACGGACTGAAGCTCGCGATCAGCCGCGTCCGCAAGGCCTTCCTCACCGAGACCCTGGGCGGGGCCGAGGGTGGTGAGGCCCGCCGGGACATCTTGCAGGCGAAGTCTGAGTGGCGGCGCGCGCTGTGCGGCGAGGTCTCGAAGCTGCGCGCCGACATCGCCGATGACCTCATCCGGATCTCGACCGTCGGCGGGTACACCGCCAAGGACGGCGACATCGACATCGAGGCGTTCCGGGCGAGCCTTGAGTTGGCTTCGACCCCGCCAACCGTCACCGACACCGACGCCGGGGACGACGATGGCGACGGTTGGTCGTGGCATTCGTCAGCCGACCTGGCCGCACCGGTAGCGCCGATCGAGTACCTCATCGAGCCCCTGATTCCTGCTCTGACGTACGGCGTTATCGCTGGTCAAAAGAAGACCCTGAAGACCTATCACGCGCTGATGATGGCGGTCGCAGTCGCCAGCGGGAAGCCGTTCCTCGGACGGTTCCGGGTGCCCGAGCCCGGTCCGGTTCTCTACGTTGCCGCCGAAGGTGGCGCGGTTCCGTTTCAGCGACGGTTCCAGGCGGTGTGCGCGGGTTACGGGATCGTTGGGGATGACATGCGCGCGTTACCGTTTCACGTCACCCACGACCGCGCACGGATGGGCACACCGGAGTGGTCAGCCAACATCGACGCCGCTATCGAGGCATTCCGGCCCCGCCTGTTGATCGTGGACAGCCTGTACAACGTACACGCGTCCGACGTCGAGACCAGCAACCTCTACGCCCGCGGCGGGATGCTCGCCGATCTGTCTGCACTCACTGAGAATCGTTGCGCGCTATTGGTTCTCGACCATTTCAGAAAAGGCACCGGAGGGTCGCTCGACCTGCACGACATCTCCATGAGCGGCGTAGGTGAGTGGGCCGACAGTTGGGTGCTCCAGCGCCACCGTGCCGACCCCGACCTCGACCAGGGGGCGTTCTGGCTGGAGGTCGAGTACGGCTCACGGCAGACCGGTGGTGCGCGGTACGGGGTCGACATCACGGTTCCCCCTCAGCGCGACGACGGCACCATTGCGCCGGTTCGCTGGCAGGTCGGTGATGTTGCCCCCGCGAGCCCGGTCGCCGATCTCCGAACGACGATCCTGCATCACCTCCGCACCTCCGATGGCGGGCTCACCGCGGGCCAACTCAAGTCGGTGATCCCGGGCAACGCACAGAAGCGCAGCGACGTCGTGGCCGAGTTGGTGGGTGAGGGCAAGGTGTCCGCCACGACTGAGCCACGGGGTGCCGGTGGTCGTCGGGTCACGGTGTACCGCGCGAGCGCTCACAAGCTCGTGTTGCCGTTCCGGCCCGGTGGCAATCTCGGTGTTCCCGACCCCGACGAGGATGGGACCGAATGCGCCTAAGAGTCGAGCGGTCCGTTTATAAATCACTCCTACCTGCACTAATGACCAACCTTGCGACGCGCGGTCCTCTTATTCCGACCCTCGGAACAAGACGACCTCACCGACAACCGAGTGGAGACGTTCTGAGCACCGGAACGAGACGGAACAACTTCACGCGAGACCCGCCCATCGTCGCAGGTCACGACGCAATTCGTGTTGTTCCGTCGCTCGGAATATTTCGGAACACGCCCGGAGGAACGGCAACGGCGTAAGCCGTTCCGTTCCGGTCAATCCCTATAGGGGAACAGAACAAGACGAGGAGCCGACCAGATGACACGCGGTGAGGGACCCCGCCGACAGCGCGACGTCGAGCGGCAGGAGGCCCGCCGAGCGCAGTTCGCGGAGTACTGCGATCGGCAGATGCGAGATCCGACGGCGGGCACCACGTGGCACCCCGAATACCAGTGGCCCAGTGAGTCAGACGAGACCTACGCGGCACGACGCCGCACCGAGACCACGCACCCCCAACAGACCGACACCAACAACGGCCATCCGGCCGGGAAGTGAGGACCCATGACGACGAGCTTCGATCCCAACACGCCGCCGCCGCCCGAGGCGTTCCGCGAGAGCCGCCGCCGCGACCCCGACCCGTACGAGCTCGACCGCCCGCCGATGAGCCGAGCCGAGATCGCAGCGGCCAACAGGGACACCGAAGCCCGAAACTCCGATGCCCGTATGGCCCGCGAGACCGCACGCGCGAACGCGTTGGTGGTGCCGCAGAGGGCCCCGCGCAGCGTCGCGCAGCACCCTATGACGCCGAAGCTGGCCGACGCCGGGGAGGTCGGGGCCACCGTGCTCGACCTCGTGCGCTACAGGCACGCCGAAGGTGCGCTGTCCCGCGCGCTGTCCCGGGTCGACGAGGAGTCCCGGGAGATGACCGCGCGGATCAAGGCCGACAATCTGCGAGCCCGCACGACTGACGCCGCCGCCGCGGCCCTGGACGCGGCCGAGAAGCGGGAGAAGGTGCCGCCGACCCTGGCGCCGTTGATCGACTGGCAGCGAGACCGAATCGACCACATCGACCAAGGCGTGGAATCCACGTTGCGCAAGGCGATCGAACGGGGAGCCGCAGAGCGCGCCGAGGCCGCGGTGGTGGCCGTTCTCGCCGAGATCGACGCCGCCGTGATCGAGGAGGCGGGGAAGGTGCTGCGCGACGCGGCGCAGGCTCACAAGCGGCTCAATTTGGCCGGCCTCACCGTCGATGCAGACGCGGGTGAGCTGGTCGACGCTGGCGACGACGGCGCGCTGTCGGCGCTGCGTCTGTGGCGTTCCGCGGTCTCGCGTTGGGAGCACGTGCAGGCCGTCCGCATGTGGGTTGCGGCCGTCCTCGACCGCGGTTTCGAGGTCCATCGTGGTGTGTTGCGCGTGGTACCGCCGCCGCGGGTCAAGGTCGGCGACTTCGTGACCGACGAGCAGGCGCGAGAGCACAACTCGCCGCAGGCCGAGGCCCGGACCCAGGGGGCGCAGTGGGAGGGGTCCACTGCGCCGCGTGCTGTTGGGGAGGGGTCCTCGCACACGGCGTTGCGGTGGTGGTGCGGCCTGGACGAGGGGTCTCGTCCTGCGCCTCGTGGTGTGCTCAGCGAGGAGGGGAACTGATGGCTGATCGAGGCTTCGGCCGCTACCTCGACGAGGCGATGAGGGACCGGCCGCACACGAGCACGGAAGCGGAAGCCGAACGGGAGACGAGGGGTCGCACCACGGACGAATCGACGAGCACCACGGACGACGCCGCCGAACACCGTCCGCCGACGACCCGACGCGGACTCGGACGCGCTGACGCCACCGATCGGGGCTTCGGCCGGTACTTGCCCGACTAACGAGGGATCGGCCGTCTGCGTCGATCTGGGACCCCGATACTGCCACGTGCGGTGTCGGGGTCACGTCGTATCCGAGGGTCGTCGGTTCGGCACGTCGGCCAGGGAGGGGGGTGTCCACCCCTCCCCCACCGTCTCGCGCAGAGCACCGCCGCGTACTGTCCTCTCGTGGATGTGCGGGTCTGGGGGTATAGGGCCTATACGCCCCTGACCAGGGCAAACAGGCCCCTGAGAGCCCCATGAAAGACCTAAAGGCCGTCGACCCATGTCAGATGAAACTCGAATTACGCTGCCGCGCAATGGATATCGTCGCCAGCCCCTCAGAATCGGGGCGCCGTCACAGTCGGAGGCCGCCCCAGCTTGAAACCTTCCCACGGTCGCGTCTGCGGGCCCAGCGCCTCTGGTTTTTCTCGGTTGCAACCCGAGCCTGAGTCGGACGTGGTGACCAAACCCTGGCATAGAAGATGCCGACCGACTCACCAACGGGAATACCTGTGACGTCGAGTAATCGCTCGTCCCCAAACCGCATCAGGTGGTTCCGGAGCGTACCCGCCCGGTGGAGTGTCGGAACGGTCCCGTGGCACAGGACAAACGGGTCGTCGAGGAGTACAACCGCAGGCCGCCGAACCCGGCGCAGCAACATGGTGTTGTCGTTGACCCGCGTCAGCTCGAAGGCTTGACGTTTCCGGCCAGTCCAGAGCACTGCTACCGAACCCACTGCAGCCACTACCGAGGCGACGACCCCGACGTCCGCAAAGCTCATCCGCTCAACGCCCCCTTAACAGTCATCGGATTCTCCGCCTGGCGGCGGCTCGTGAAGGTAGCGTTCGACCGCATGCCCCACGACGATTTCCTGCCGCATATTGAATACGAAGTCCGAATGCTGATGCACACGGCGCGCCGACTTTCGGCGTATCCGGATTACGACGCGATGACCCCCGGCTCAATCGAGAAGGCCGATCACGACGCGTATCTCGAATCGTTCCTGATCCACGCGCGCGTGATCCACGAGTTCTTTCGGCCCGAGTCTCCCAGTCGCGCCGACGACATCCGAGCATGGCAAGTATGTCCCGACCTGAAGGATGCGGACGGGGACATGGGACTGGACCCCGTCCTCAGTGACGCCGTCCTGCAACGAATCAACAAGCAGCTGGCGCACCCGACCACGGCGAGGGTGACTACGAAACAACCTTTCCCCATCCGCGACATTGCGACCGCGGCCGTGGCGGCCGTAGTGGCACTATTCCTTGTCCTCGACGATCCGAAGTACGCACAGCTCAGCGATGACCTAGACGCGTTCGAACAGGACGACACGGTCACCTGGTCGGGTTCCTGATTCGCGTACGGCTATTGACGATCAGAACCCGTCCGGGTTGCCAACGGGTTGCCAGATGATCCGGTTGCCCGCGGTTTGCGCTTGTCGGCCCACGGTGTGACGAATCGGATTATCCACAGTTCAGGGCGTATTTCCGAGTCGGCGGCAGTTTCTCACGGTTTCTCGCAAACGCCCAGATACGAAAACTGACACGGAAGAGGTCACAAGTTCAATCCTTGTATCGCGCACCATCGTCATTCAGCCCCGATCTGCGGATCGGGGCTGAATTCGTTGTGTGGCCATACCCGGGGCACGTGAACAACCCCTCCCCAATAAGTCGACTGCTAAGTTATTTTGCATGCGAGTACTTAGGGGATGTGCGCCCACCGACCGTCGGACGGAGCGATCATGACCTCGATCGGGTTGACACTCCCCCAGCTCGGTCCAGCCGTGTCCGCGTCACTCGTCCGCGACTTCGTCCAGCAGGCGGACGACATGGGTTTCGACTCGCTCTGGGTGCAGGACCACTTCTTGTACTCACTCAAGCAGGCCGGCGAGTACGGCGGCAGCGCCCAGTCGCAACCCGACGTCTACCGCTCGGTCTGGGCCCCGACCGAGCTGCTGGCCGCGGTGGCCACCTGGACGACTCGCATGGAGCTGGGCACGAGCATCCTGGTGGGCGGAAATCACTGGCCCGCCCAACTTGCCAATCGTCTGGCCACGATCGACCAGCTCAGCGCCGGACGGTTGACCGTCGTCGGGCTGAGTGTGGGCTGGTCGGTGGAAGAGCATGTGGCCATGGGTGTCGACCCCCGAACCCGCGGCCGGCGTATGGACGATTTCGTTCCAGCCCTGCGAGCCTGCTGGGGCGAGGATCCGGTCGAGCATCACGGGGAGTTCTTCGAGATCGGCCCCGCAGTGATGCGTCCGAAACCGGTGTCCCCACCCAAACTGATGTCCGGCATGTACTCCGAGCAGGGACTCGCGAGGACGGCAAGGGATTTCGACCTCTGGAATCCCGGTTCCGTCCCGATCGCCACGGTCGTGGACACCCTGGGACAGATGAACAGCCGGCGTCCGGCCTCGATGGCGCCACTCGACGCCATCTATCGCGTCGCCCAGCAATCCACCGCGGGCGTACGGCTCGACGTGGCAGAGATGACCACACGCGTCAGCGAATGCGTTGCCGCCGGCCTGGAAGGCGTCATCGTCGAGACCAACTTCTGCTCGGAGATCACCGAAGCCGCCGACTGGCTCGGAGTCCTCGCGAACCTGGCCCCGCTCGTCGACGCCGCGCGGGGCTGACCGGGCCGCCCGGGCCGACCGGATCGGCGCGGCCGGCCCGGAACGCCTCAGCCCACGAGCCCGCTGTCGACGACCGAGCGTTCCAGCGCGTCGAGGAACATCGCGACGTCGTCGTCGGTCATCGGGGACGTCACCGTCCCGAGTGCCGATTTGAACATCAGGATCCCCTGGTTGTAGAGGCTGGTGGTGAGCAGGTTGGTCACCGCCTTGTCCGAGGTGAGAGCCGTCTCCAGGTCGACGACCGGCGTCGGGGTCCAGTGGATGCCGAAGACGTGGGCGAAGCCGGTGACCTGGAGCGGCGCGTGACGCCGGCGGCCGATGTCGCGGACACCCTGCCGGAGCTGTTCGCCGAGCCGGTTGAGATGGTCGTGTACCTCGGGTGTCAGCGCGCGGACCTGCGCCAGCCCCGCGGCGAGGGTCGCCGGTATCCCGCCGAGAGTGGTCGCGTGCCGCATCTGCGTCATCGGATCGAGAACCGGATCGACCAGCGACATGATGTCGGCGCGGCCACCGTAGGCGGCCAGCGGCAGGCCGCCGCCGATGGCCTTGCCCAGGGTGGTCAGGTCGGGTTCGATCCCGAAATGCCCCTGCGCCCCGTGGACACCCATCGGGAACGAGACGACCTCGTCGAGGATGAGGAGCATTCCGTGCCGCCTCGTGACCTCGCGGAGTCTGGCCAGGAACTCCGGGGTCGCCGGAATCATCCCGGTTCCACCGAGGATCGGCTCGACGATGACCGCGGCGATCTCGTCGGCATGCCGGTCCAGGATCTGCTCGGACTCATCGGAGTGGTTGTACGGCAACAGCACCACGGCATCCTCGACGCCGGGGATGAGGCCGGGCGGGATCGCGCCCGGATCCGCGAAGCGGCCGTTGGCGACGAGCGACAGGTCGTGGGTGCCGTGGTAGCCACCGCGCATCTTGGCGATCTTCGGCCGGCCGGTGAAAGCACGCGCCAGACGTAGCGCCGTCATCGTCGCCTCGGTACCGGACGCGGTGAACCTGATCTGCTCCATCGACGGGAGACGACGATGGAGTTCGGCCGCCAGGTCGGCACCCAGCGATACGTGCGGCGAGCAATAGGTGGTGCCCCGCCGCAACTGAGTGATTGTCGCGTCCAACACATCCGGGTGACAGTGCCCGAGCGGCAGCAACCAGTCGCCGGACATCACATCCAGATACTTGTTGCCGTCGGCGTCCCACGCGTAGGCGCCGTCGGCGCGCTCGAAGTAGACCGGATGGGGACTCATGAAGCCGAGACCGCCGGGAACCCCGCCCGGAATGTGCTCGCGTGCCCGAGCGAACGCCTCGCGCGATGTCGCGGTCCGGGACTCGAAGACGGCCTCGACCTCCGCGCGCCACCGCTCCACGCGGTCGGCGTCGGCGCCGGCGCCGTCCAGGTCGACGCGGTTCATCTCCACGCCCGATTCCGTTACGCCGCCTACTGTTTCGGTCATCCCGATCCCTCCTGACGCGCTGTTATATCGTGTTTTCATTAATTGAGTTATAGACTACTTACTTGTAGGCTACGTCACAATCGCCGAGGACGAAGGAGCCGTGTTGATCGAGTTGCCCCGCCCCGTCGCGGAATTCTTCGACGCCGTCAACTCCCGCGACTTCGACGCCCTCGCCTGCTGTCTCGCCGAGGACATCTCGTACCACCTGGCCGTGCCCCACCCACCGGTGACGGGCCGCACCGCCGTCGTGGATGCGTTACGTGTCTCCTTGACGGCCGCCGACCGAGTCAGCTGGGAACCGATAAGTCACCTCGCCGATCACGATCGGACATTCGTCGAGCGCGTCGACCGGTTCTGGTTCGGAGCTCACGAAGCAGCGATCGAGGTCCCGGAGTCTTCGAACTCGCCGGCGACACGATCGGTGCCATCCGCGACTACGCCGACCTCGACACCTGGCGGCAGCGAAAGGCCGCTGCACTCAACGCCGGTCGGCCGACAGACGAAGGAGACCGATGACCGTCGCCGACCGGTCCGATGGAGGCCGACTTCTCCCGCAGGCAAGGTGAGATACTGGGCCGGTGACTGCGCGTCCGAGCGGCAACCTCCCGGTGGAACTGACGAGCTTCGTCGGCCGGCGTGACGATCTGACCAGAGCACGATCGCTGCTCGGAACCGCACGACTGCTGACGCTGACCGGCGTCGGCGGAGTCGGGAAGACCCGTCTGGCCCTCGCCGTCGCCGCCAGCGTACGACGCGAGTTCCCCGACGGCGTCTGGCTCGTCGAACTCGCCGACCTCCGGCAGACCGGTCTGCTGACACAGACCCTGTGCGGACTCTTCGGCCTCCCGAGTGATTCCTCCGACGCGTTCGGCACGTTGGCCGAGCACCTGCGCGCGAAGAAGCTCCTCCTGGTGCTCGACAACTGTGAGCATCTCATCGACGCGTGCGCCGAGGTGGTCGGCCGATTGCTGTCGGTGGCCCCAGCCGTGAAGATCCTCGCGACCAGCCGCCAGGTACTCGGCGTCGAGGGCGAACAGCTGTTCCCCGTCAGTCCGCTGACCCTGGGATCGCCGGGAGGCCTGGGCGAGGCGATGCAACTGTTCGAAGAACGCGCCTCGGCCGCACAGCCCCATTTCCGCGTCACCGAGGACAATCGCGCCGCGGTCGAGGAGATCTGCCGACGACTCGAGGGACTGCCGCTGGCGATCGAACTGGCCGCCGCCAATATCAGGGTCTTCGGGCCCGCCGAGATAGCAGCGCGACTGGGCGACTCCGCGATGATGATGTCGAGCGAACGGAACCGGTCGGCACGCCACCGGACCCTGGAGTCCGTGGTGGACTGGAGTTATCAGCTGTGTTCACCACGCGAACGTCAAGTGTGGGAACAGCTCTCGGTCTTCGCAGGCGGTTTCACCGCGGAGACCGCCGATGGCGTCTGCCTACCCTCCGAGACGGGCGCAGGGGTGCTGCGGGAACTGATCGGGCTCCTCGACAAGTCGATGATCGTGCGCGTCGACGAGGACCACGAGCCGCAGGGACGCTATCGATTGTTGGAACCGATGCGCCAGTACGCCCTCGCGAAGCTCGAGTCGTCCTCCGATGCGACTGCGGTGCGAATGCGCCATCGCGACCATTTCCTACGCCTGGCCCAGACCTCGGACACCGACTACTGCAGTCCGGACGACGTCGAGTGGTTCCGGCGCACCCGCGCCGAACACGCGAACATCCGCGAGGCACTGGCGTTCAGCCTCGAGACGGGAGACGGGGCCGCGGCGGCCGAGATGGTGCGCACCCTTCGCCCGTACTGGTCACAGTCGGGGACCCTGCGGGAAGGATTCGAGTGGGCGAACCGCGCGGTCGACCTGCTCGGCGAGCCGACGGTCGATCGGACGAATGCACTGCTCATCGGCAGTGTCCTCGGTTTCCTCGTCGGTGAGGTCGAGCGAGCACACACGTATCTCGCCGAGTACACCGAACTCGCCGAACGAGTGGCCGCGACCGACGAGCTCGTCTTCAGCGCGCGGTTCGCGGCAGGATTGGAAGCGTCGTTGCGTCACGACGCACCCCGGGCCTTCGACCTCGCCGAGGAAGCGATCGCGGGGAGGTCAGACCGGGTGAACGTCGGGTTCGTCGCGGATTGTCTGGCACTGTCCGCGCTGTATGCCTTCATCACCGAAGACGAGAACGCAGACCAGTACACGACTCGCTACCTCGACTATGCCGATCAGCACGGCACGCACCTGGTGAAGGCCATCGCACTGGGTCCGATGGGCATTCTTCGCTGGCACCAGGGAGACATCAGCGCCGCAAAGGCGTTGATGGCCGAAGCGATCGAATTGTATCGGGCCTTCGACTATCCCGGCATGGTTGCCGTGTGCATCGAGGTCAGCGGGTGGTGTGCCGCCGGCACCGACCCCGAACGGGCGGCGACACTCTTGGGGTCGGCGCAGACCGTGTGGCACCAACACAGTCACATGACTCTCGCCCAGGCCGCGATCAACCCGGTGACGACCACCGTCGAGAAGAAGTTGCGCGCGGAGCTGGGCGACGAGGGCTTCGAGAAGTCCTATGCGATGGGGCGAGAGTCGACTCTCGAGGTCGCGGTCCAGCTCGTCTCCGGCCGGACGCCCGCGACCCAGGGACGCTCGGGGACCGCATCTCTACGCTCCTCCCTCACCCGCCGCGAGAACGAGGTGGCGACGTTGGTCGCGGACGGCCTCACGAACAAGGAGATCGCCACCAAACTGACGATCTCCGCCCGTACCGTCGACGCCCACGTCGACCACATCCTGACCAAGCTCGGGTTCCGGTCGCGCACGCAGATCGCGCGGTGGGTCAGCGCCGACGAGAGCCTCTGATCCTTCTCAAGCCACCGACGCGAGGTAGGCCAGCGCCTCGACACCGGCGGGCGTGACCCGGATTCGCGGCCGACCGGTCGAATCCGCATTGTCGTCGACGAGACCCAGTTCGACGAGCCTGCGCACGGCCGAGGTGTCCGTCTCGGCGACGCACGTGCGCGGGGCCGACATCACCACGTCGCGCGACCCGACGATGTGTGCTGCCAATTGATCGACAGCCACTCGCTCCAGTACGTCCAGCTGCATAGCGTTCATGACCAGGCCTCCTTTTGCCACCTCCCACCTTGGTCGGCGCGGACACCCGAATCCATTCGCAAAAGTACCTAGGTACCTACCTATGAACTGGCTCACACTCGGATTCGACCGTGAAGTGAGACATAACCGTCACGGAGCCTCGCTCCCCTGCCGGTCGGATGGACGGCCAGTCAACAGTCAACTCACCGGCTGTGCCGAGCGAACGTGAGGAAGCACCTTGTCGACCAGCAATTCGAGGCTGCGCCAGGACAATTCGGGTGAGAGACCACCGAGTAACGAATGCACCCGCAACTCGTAGCCGTCGTCGAGTTCGGAGAGCCGTCGTACCGCTTCATCCGGACTCACGATCCACATCGAGGGATCGTTCCGGATGGAGTCGAGATCGCTCTTCTGGGCCCAGTACCCATTCGTGGTGGCGTTCGCCCGCTCGCCTGCCCAGGAGGCGTACATGTTGCTGGCATAGATGACGTGCGGTGCCACCTGCTCCAGGGCCTGTTCCGGATCCTCGGCCACGTAAAGGAACGCCGGACCGTGCCGCGGGAACGGTTCGGGTTCGGGATGCCCGAGCCTGACACACTCCTCCACGTAGAAGCGGTAGAGGTCCTCGGTGGCCGGCCGGTAACCCAGGCCCATCCGTGCCGCTCGCCGGGCGGACGGTTTGGCGTTTCCCCCGATGTACAGAGTCGGTCCACCCGGGGTTCCCGGGACCGGTGTGACGCGGACGCGGGTGCCTCGGTAGTCGAATTCCGCACCGCGCCACGCGGCGCGGAGGACTTCGAGCTTGTCCTCGAAGACCTTGCCACGATTGGGGAAGTCGACGCCGAACATGTCGAATTCCTCGGGCCGGTACCCGATTCCGGCGGTGACCAACACCCGGCCGGGACCTGCGATGAGGTCGAGCACAGCGAGGTCCTCCGCGAGCCGCAGGGGGTCGTGCATCGTGACGCACAGTGCGGAGAAGTGCAGTTCTATCTGTTCGGTGGCTCCGGCGATCGCGGCCGCCAGGATCAGCGGCGACGGACAGTAGTTGTCCTCTGCCCCATGATGTTCGGCCAGGTAGACGGTGTTGAAGCCCTTCTTGTCGGCCCAGAGGCATTGCTCGACGGCGGCCCGGTACAGGTCGCGCGGGCTCGCCGACCCCGAACCGAGATCGGGCGCTCGCATGTCGTACCGCAAGCCGATCTTCATGAGTTCTCCTTGTCCCTGGGGTCCAGCCAGATCCGGGGCGAGATGGTCGCGGATGATCAGCGCCCGGCACGCAACCCAATAGTCTTTATCGAGACTATTGACTACTAGACTTCACTGATACCGGGACACTACCGGGCCGCGACCGGGTTCGTGGCAGATCGCCTGAACAGGTTGATTCAGATGCTTCGCCCGACCGTCGCCCCGTCCAGGACGGCAGTGCGCAGCCGGCCCGGCACCGACGCGTCACCGATGACGTGGACCTCACCTTCGAAGACCTCGGTGATCACCTCGGCCACTTCACGATTGGGTTCCCGCGCCCCAACCATCACGACCGTGTCGGCGACGACCCGGCGGGTGCGACCGGAGCCGAGGAACTCGACCCCTACTCCGTCCTCCCCGATATCGGTCAGCACCGCGTCCGCGATGAGTTCGAAGCCCGGATGGCCCGCGATCCGGTCGCGCGCGGCCTGCGCGGTGGACGCCGGCTCCGGCAGACCCACCCCGAACGTGGGATGCCGGGTCACCAGGATGACGTCGCACGCCCGGTCGAGCAGGCTCTCCACCACGGAGATGGCCTCGAAGTCGCCGTCGTCGTCGTAGACCACCACCCTCGACGCGCGGTCGATCCGCCCACCGAAACCCAGTACCTCCCACGATGTCCGGACCCGGCGGCGGGCCGCCGTCGACAACCGGAAGGCCGGCCGGGCCGCGGTGAACCCGTCCGTCCGCGGTGAGGCACCGACCGCGACGATCACCACATCCGGCGCCAGACTGCTCACGATGTCCGGCTCCAGTGGCACGCCCAGGCGAATCCTCACCCCCAATCGGGTGAGCTCGTCGGCCAGCCAACGGACATGCGCCCCGTAGTCCGACCGGTGGGGTGCCGCCGCGCCGATCGCGACCTGCCCGCCGAGCTGCCGCGTCATCTCCAGCAGCTCGACGTCATGGCCGCGCAGCGCAGCGGCGCGGGCCGCCTCCATCCCCGCGGGACCGCCCCCACCCACCAGCACACGTTTCGCCCGCGGCGCCGGCGACGGATCAGCTGTCCACGTGACCTCTTTGCCGGCAACGGGATTCACCACGCAGCCGAAGGTCCCACGACGGCCCGCGACGCACCCCTCGTTGGTGCCGATACACGGCCGGATCTCGGCCTCCCGACCGTCGACCGTCTTGCGGACGATCTCCGGATCGGCGATCAGTGCCCGGACCATGCTCACCATGTCGGCCTGGCCGGAGGCCAGGACACGCTCCGCGTCGTCGAGTGTCATGATCCGGCCGGTGACGATCGTGGGAACGGCCAGTCCACGCGTCACCTGCTCCGAGGCGGGCAGCTCATAGCCGAGGGGATAGCCGTCTCCTGTCGCCATCATCCGCACGAAGCGGTAGTACCCGCCGAACGAGGCATCGACGAAATCGACCGAGTCCCCGAGCGCCTCGGCGATCCTCCGGGCGTCGGCCGGAGTGTTGCCACCGGGGACGTCCTCGTCGCTGGACAATCGCACACCGATCGGGAAATCGGCACCGGTCTCCTGCCGGATCGCGGCAACGATCTCGCGCAGGAACCGCAACCGGTTCTCCTCGCACCCCCCGTAGTCATCGGTCCGGTTGTTGGTCACCGGCGACAGGAACTGCGAGACCAGGTAGTTGTGTCCGGCGTGGATCTCCACACCGTGCAGCCCGCCTTCCCGGACATGACGGGCCGAGACGGCGAATCCCTCGACGACATCGTCGATCATGGTCTGCGTCATCGGGATCGGCACGAGACCCCGGACGGGGTTGGGAACATCGCCGGCCGACCACATCGGCCCGCCCAGCGCATTCGCATGGGCCGCGGATCCCGGGTGCCACAACTGCTGCATGAGTCTCATCGGATACCGCTCGATCCGCGACATCAGTCGGCTGTATGCCGGGACCGTCGCGGGATCGTAGGGCGCCAGTTCCATGGCCGCGGACGGGTGCACCGAGGCGGCACCCAGGATCGACAGACCGACGCCGCCGCGAGCCCGTTCGAGGTGATATTCGGCCAGTCCGCCACCCGGGGTCAGCGGCTGGTGCGTCGTGTGCGCGGTTCTGACGATCCGGTTCGGTATCGTCACCGAGCCGAGCTGCAACGGCTCGAACACGTGCGGATACCGATGCCGAACCGACTCTGCTGGTATCCCCGCGACCTTCGTCATCGTGGTCCTCTCATGCACTGGAAGAACGGCACCCGACCGCCACATACTCTATCAGTGAATGGTTCATCAATAGACTTTATCGCAGTCCTCCCCCGCGACACGCCACCCGAGCGACGCCTCCGCTCCGCCACTTCCCGGTCCGGACGCCCGATCCGCGATCAGATGACTTTCGGCCCCGCGACCAAAACGCCCGAAGCGTTCTAATCTGAGATCGTGGCCGCGATCACGATCCAGAACTTGACCAAGTCGTTCGGCCATGTCAAGGCCCTCGACGGATTCGACCTGACCGTCGACGACGGCGAGGTCCACGGCTTCCTGGGACCGAACGGCTCCGGCAAGACGACCACGATCCGGATTCTGCTCGGGCTGCTGCGGGCGGATTCGGGTGTCGTACGCGTTCTGGACCGCGATCCGTGGCGGGACGACGTGAACCTGCACGGACGCATCGCCTATGTGCCCGGTGAGGTGAATCTGTGGCCGGGCGTCACCGGCGGCGAGGTCATCGATCTCCTGTGCAATCTCCGCGGCGACCGGAACCGGCGTCGTCGCGACGAACTGATCGAGCGCTTCGAACTAGACCCGCGCAAGAAGTCCCGCACGTACTCGAAGGGCAATCGGCAGAAGGTCGCGCTGATCGCCGCGCTGGCCTCCGATGCCGAACTCCTCCTCCTCGACGAGCCGACGGCCGGGTTGGACCCGCTCAAGGAAGCCGAGTTCCAGCGGTGCATCGAGGAGGAGCGCCGGCGTGGACGCACCGTGTTGCTGTCGAGCCACATCCTGGCCCAGGTCGAAGCCCTCTGCGATCGGGTCACCCTCGTCCGGGCGGGCCGGACGGTGGACAGCGGCTCGCTGACCGAACTCCGCCACCTCGGCCGCCTCGAGATCAGTGCCGAGACCGCCCACAATCCCGCGCCACTCGACGAGGTTCCCGGCGTGCACGACCTGATCCGTGACGGGCATCGCATCCGCTGCACCGTCGACGCCAACGCACTGGACACCGTGGTCCGCGAACTCGCGACCCTGGGCGTCCGCGACCTGACCAGTGCTCCACCGACCTTGGAGGACATCTTCCTCCGGCACTACGGGGGCTGAGACCGGATGGCGGAGATCGAGATGACGCAGGTCGCCGAGCGGCGATCGGTGGGCAGCGCGGGGCGGAAGGCGGACGCCACCGGTCTCGGCACCCTGCTCCGGTTCTACCTGCGACGCGAACGAGCCGCCCTCCTCGCGTGGATCGGCGGAACCGCAGCCCTGGTGGGCTTCCAAGCCGTCGGCAGCCAGAACCTCTACGACACCCCCGCCAAACTGGCCGCCCTGCGCGAGACCCTCGGCGGAAGTCCTGCAGTCGTCGCACTCGCCGGACCCAAAGAACTGCTCGCCAGCATCGGCGGCGAGGTCGTGTTCGAGATATCCGGCTATGCCGCAATCGTTCTCGGACTCATGTCGATGTTTCTCGTCGGTCGCCACACACGCACCGACGAGGAGAACGGCCGCGCCGAACTCCTCCGGTCGACGCGTGTGGGCCGCGATGCACCGGTCGCCACCGCACTGGCCCTCGCCGCCCTCGCGAACCTAGCCGCCGGGGTCGCCGTCGCAGTCACCGCCGCGGCCACCGGGCTCCCGCTCGGCGGGTCGGTGCTCTTCGGAGCGGCACTGGCAGGTGTGGGTCTCACCTTCGCGACGCTCACGGCGCTGGCCGCGCAGATCTTCGAGAACCCCCGCAGTGTGTACGGATCGATCACGGCCATGCTCGGGCTGGCGTATGTGCTGCGGGCAATCGGTGATGTCGGCAACGGAGCGGCGTCGTGGCTCTCGCCGATCGGTTGGGGCCAGCGCACGCTTCCCTACACCACCGACCGATGGTGGCCCCTCCTCCTGCCACTGGTCGCGTCGTTGCTCACCCTCGCAGCCGCAGTGGCCGTCTCCGAACACCGCGATTTCGGCGCCGGGATCTTCGGCAACCGCGCCGGGCGTGCGGAGGCATCGCGACTGTCGCAGACGACGACAGGGATGGCGTGGCGTCTGCACCGCGGATCCATCGCCGCCTGGGTGGCCGGCGTGTTCGTCCTGTCGGCCGCATACGGATCGTTCGGCGACGCGATCACCGACTTCATCGCGGACAACCCGCAGATCGCGGAGTTCCTGCCCGGCGGCGCCGCGGACGCCGTCGACGCCTACCTCGCGCTCACGCTCACGATCGCCGCCCTGCTGTCGGCGGGATACGGGGTGAACAGTGCCCTGCGGGCGCGCCGAGAGGAGACCGCCGGACGGGCGGAGCCGATCATCGCGGCGAACACCAACCGGATCGCCTGGCTCGCCGGCCATATCGCGATGGCACTCGCGGGCAGCACCGTCGTCCTGGCTGCCGGCGCGGTCGGCGAAGGGTTGGCCTATGGCCTCACCATCGGTGATCTCGGCCAGATCCCACGCCTGCTCGCCGCGGCCGCGGTGTACGTCCCGGCCGTCTGGCTGATCGTCACGGTCGCCGTGGCCGGCGTCGGTTGCCTGCCCCGGGCCGCCGCGATCCTCGCCTGGACGTACTTCGCGTACTGCCTCGTCGCCGAGATACTGGCCGAGTCCTTCCAGCTACCCGAGTGGACACGCGTGGCGTCGCCGTTCCATCATCTGCCGCAGGCTCCCCTCGACACCGTGACGGCGGGCGGAGTTCTCGGCGTCACCGCACTGGCAGCCGTCGCCGTGGCCCTCGGCGTCGCCGGATTCAGCAAGCGCGACGTGGGTTAGACGCACCCCGGTCTCGCTAGCTGTAGCCCCCAAGTCCCTGTCGACGACCCAGCGTTCCCACGTGTCGACCGACACGTGGGTGCCGGGTAGCCACCGAGAATCTTGGCGATCCCGGGATACCTGTTGCCGTCGGAGTCAGTGGAACTCGTCGTCCCGGTTCATGGCGAGCAGGACATGTTCCGACGGGATGACGTAGTCATGCGCGGTCTCGGTGTGCTCCCGGACGCGCGCGATGAGGTCGCCCTCGTCGTCACTCTCCACGATCGCCCCGCATGCCGGACACAGGACGGTGTTCATTCACACCGCGCCCGTCGCCGCAGACATCACCGCGCCATCGGCCACCGGGTCGGCCTCGATGACCAACGCCGCCGGGCCGAGTGGAGTGCCGAAGGGCGCGTTCCAGTCGGCACGCGCAACCCGCCACCGGGGCAGACCGTCGAGCATGTTGTTGAGCCACGTCTCGATCTCGAGTTGTGCCAGCGACTTGCCGAGACACATGTGAGACCCGGAGCCGAAGCCGAGATTCCGCAAGTACTCTCTCGTGATGTCGAACTTGTGCGGGTCATCCCAGCGGCTCGGGTCCCGGTTGGCCGCACCCACCAGGCACAGCACTGTCGAGCCCGCCGGAATCGACACGCCGGCGACCTCCGCACCCTCGTCGGCGACCCGCCAGTTTGTCTGACCGACACTCCACCAGCGGTTGACCTCCTCGATCGCGTGGGGGACGAGTGATCGATCCTGTTTGAGCAGTTCCCACTGCTCCGGATGCCGGCCCAATGCCCACAGCGTCGTCGCCATCAGGTTCGAGCTCGTGTCATTGCCGCCGAAGACCAGAAGCGACACCGACGCCACCATCTCCTCGACGGACATGGACACGTCGCTCCGCACCATGTCCCCGATCAGGTCCGGGGCGTCGTCGTGCGCTCCGGACCGGAGACGGCCCGCCACATAGTCGTTGAGCGAGGCAACCCCTTGCGCACCGTGCATCTGGAGCTCGGCCTTGCGCTCCCCCGTCGCTGCCTCCGACTCGAAAATCGCCACCAACTGATCGCTCCAACGGATGAAGTCGCTCTTGTCCTCGCGCGGCACACCCGTCATCTCGGCGATGACGTCGGAAGGGATCTGGCGGGTCAGATTCCTGACGACCTCCACCTGTTCGCCGGCAGCGACCCGGCGACACACGTCGTCGACGCGCCTACGGACGGCCTCCTCGACCATTCCCTCGCATCGGGACCGCACTTCGGCACGGGTGAAAGCCGACGACCAGATACTCCGAAGCTCCTTGTGCCGCTTGCCTTCCACGCTCGTCATCGTCGGAGCACCGAACAGGGTCTCGTACATCACCGCGGGCTGCCGGAAGGACCTCGCGTCACCCAGCACCCGGGCGCAGTCGTAGTAGGTGGTGACCACATACGAGCTGCTGGGCTCGTGGTAGACGACCGGTCCCAGTTCGGCGATACCCAGGATTGCCGGGTACGGAGCGATCCCGCCCTCCGCCGTCGTCAGCTCCAGGTCGGTTGTCGGAATGGTGGCTGCCACAGTATGTCTCCAATCGATCAGGGTGTGGTCACCATCACAAAGATTTGGTCGCCTGTCAATCAATTGAGACATATTTAGTTTGTGACTAGCGTTTTCCGCGTCTAGGTGCGCAGGTCCTTGCGCAGGATCTTGCCCGACGCCGACTTCGGGATCGCCTCGATGAACTCCACCGCACGAACCTTCTTGTGCGGAGCCACCTTCGACGCCACGAACCCCATCACCTCATCAGCGGTGAGCTGCGCATCCGGCTGCCGCACCACAAACGCCTTGGGGATCTCCTCCCCCGACTCCGCATCGATGACGCCGATCACCGCCGAGTCAGCGATCTTCTCGTGGGTCAGGAGCAGCGCCTCCAACTCGGCCGGGGGCACCTGGTAGCCCTTGTACTTGATGAGCTCCTTGAGGCGGTCGACGATGTACACGCAACCGGTCGGGTCGACCTGCGCGAGATCGCCGGTGTGGAGAAAGCCGTCGGCGTCGATGGTGTCGGCGGTGGCCTGCTCGTTGTTGAGATAGCCGAGCATCACGTTCGGCCCCTGCACCCACAACTCACCCGGCTCCGACAGGCCCTCGGTCGGCATCGGGACTTCGTCGCCGGTGGCCGGGTCGACGATCTTGTTCTCCGAGTTCGGAACCGGCCAGCCTGTCGACGACAGGGGTGGATCCTCGAGGCCGAGAATCGCTTTCGCATCGAACGGGATGATGTGGGACACCGGGGACAGCTCGCTCATGCCGTAGCCCTGCAGCATGTGCAGGTCCAGACGCTTGGCGACCGCCTGACCCAGCTCGTCATCGAGCGGGGCCGCACCCGACATCATCGTGTGCAACGACGACAGATCGTAGTCGTCCACGATCGGATGCTTGGCCAGCGCCACCGCGACCGGCGGCGCGATGTAGGCCATCGTCACCTTGTGGTTCTGGATGTTCTCCAGGAACTCCACCAGGTCGAACTTCGGCATCACGACGAGCGAGGCACGGTTGAACAGCGCCGCGTTCAGCAACACGGTCATGCCGTAGATGTGGAAGAACGGCAGGACCGCGATCACCACGTCGTCGGCGGTCATGCCCTGCAACGGCTTCAGTTGCGCGACGTTAGCGACCAGATTCCGGTGCGAGAGTGCGACACCCTTCGGATTGCCGGTGGTCCCGGAACTGTAGGGCAGGACCGCCACGTGGGTGGCCGGATCGAAGGTCACCTGGGGCGCGGGTAGTCCGGCGCCGAGCACGTGGGCGGCGTTCGGATGTCCCGAGATCTCCTGTCCGTCTCCGTCGAGGACGACGAGGCTCGTGTCGTCCAATCCGACCTCGGCGACGGCGGCCTTTGCCTGCGCTGCCATCGGCGAGATCGTGACCAGCATCGCGGCGCCGGAATCCCGGAGTTGCTTGGCGATCTCAGGTGCGGTGAACAGCGCGTTGATCGTCGTCGCCGTGCCACCGGCGCGCAGGATGCCGTGGAACACCGTCGCAAACGCCGGAATGTTCGGCGACAGGATGCCCACCACGTCGCCGACACCGATCCCCCGCGACGCCAGCCAGCCGGCAACCGCGTCGATCTGGGTGATGAGTTCCCCATACGACGTCACCGCACCGGATTTCGGGTCCACCAGCGCGGTGCGCTCGAGCTCGTCGTCGGCGATGGAGCCGAACAGGAACTCGTGGACGCTGACCTCGGGGATCTCGACGTCGGGGAACGGGCTGGCGAAACTCACGACACCTCCACAGGTGAATCGGTCGACCAATGATCGAGAATCTGCGTCAGGTCCGCGGTCGAGGACTCTGACGGTGCGGGCAGGACAGTTCGGGAGAACCGTGGTGCGGGTGCGGGCTGGACGGCGTCGTCGACGATGACGTAGCTACCGCGTTGCCGCGCAACGGGATCGGCGGCCGCCTCGTCGAAGTCGAGCACGGGCGTCAGGCACGCGTCGACACCGGCGAACTCATCGGCCCACTGATCGCGGCTGCGCGTGGCGAACCGGGCGGCGAGCGCGGCGGAGATGACCGGCCAGTGTGTGCGATCCCAGCGGTCGGGTAGGTCACCGAGGCCGAGGGTGCCGATCAGGTTGCGCCAGAACTTCTCCTCGAGTGCCCCGACGGCGACGAACCTGCCGTCCGCGCACTCGTACGTCGCGTAGAAGGGAGCGGAGCCGTCGAGGAGGTTGCCCTCCGACCGGGACACCCAGCGGCCGGCCGCCTTCCACGACCACTGCAGTTGTGCGAGCAGACCGGCCCCGTCGACCATCGCGGCGTCGACGACCTGCCCGCGCCCGGTGCGCGACCGGTCGTGCAGCGCGGCCAGCACTCCGACCACGAGGAGCATCGATCCTCCGCCGAAGTCGCCGGCCAGCGACAGTGGCGGCACGGGCGGTGATCCGGCCGGACCCATCGCCTCGAGCACACCCGTCACGGCGAGGTAGTTGATGTCGTGACCGGCGAACATAGCGCGGTCACCGTCCTGTCCCCACCCGGTCATCCGGGCATAGACGAGTTGCGGTGCGTCGTCGCAGATCTCGGGTCCGAGTCCGAGCCGTTCCATGACGCCCGGCCGGAAACCCTCGACGAGGATGTCCGCGCGCACGATCATCTCGCGGATGCGAGCCAGGTCGGCGGGGTCCTTGAGGTCGGCCTCGACACTGCGGCGGGACCGGTACAGGCCGGCGTCCGCCTCGACGATGCCGTCCGGGCCGGGCGCCTCGGGGCCGGGGCGTCGAATCCGGATGACGTCGGCGCCGAGGTCGGCGAGCATCATCGCCGCGTGCGGCGTCGGACCCAGTCCCGGCATCTCTACGACGCGCACACCGGCGAGCGGACCGCTCACGAATCCGCCTGATGGTGGAGGATCCCGCGGATCGTGAAATCGACGTAGTCGCCGACCAACTGGTCGACGTCGTGGTCGTCGCGCAGCCACCAGCTGATGCCGTTCATCAGGTCGAGCACCGCGATGGCGGACTGATGGGCGTCGCGCACCTCGAACACGCCCATGCGGGCGCCGGCCTCGATCACGTCCCGGATGCGCCGCTGGTAGTACTTGCGGTAGTCGGTGACGATCCGGCGGTGTTCGGGCGTCAGCGCCGACAGTTCCCGCAGCGCCACAAGGTGTTCCACCCGGTGGCGCGCGAGGCGCCGGACGTGGGCCTCGACCAGGCCGGTGAGCCGCTGAACCGGTCCGCCCTCACCGTCGAGCAGGAGCAGGTCCGCCTGCGGATCCTCGGTCATCCGCAGCGCGATCGCGTAGAGGATCTCCTCTTTGGAGTGGAAGTGGTTGTAGAGACTCGCACCTCGCATGCCCACGGCCTCGGCGATGTCACGCATCCCCGCGTTGGCGTACCCGTGTTCGGCGAAGTAGCGCGCCGCGGCCTCCGCGATCTCGTCCCGGCGGGTGCGTGGACGCTCCTCCGCCACCCGACCCGGGACGACCTCGGCAGCGACCGCAGTGGGGTCGTCAGCCCTGAGGGGTTCCATAGGCTCTCCTCAACTCGCGCTTGAGCAACTTGCCCTGGGCGTCGGTCGGCAGTTCGTCGACGAGATACACCGCCTTGGGCACCTTGTACGATGCCAGTTCGGATCGGCAGTGCTCGCGAATGTCCTCCGCGGACACCGAGGTACCCGCGCGGAGCACGACGAAACCGGTGACCGCCTCGGACCAGTACGGGTCGGGCAGACCCACGACCGCGGCCCGTTCCACGTCGGGATGCGCCTGCAGCACACGCTCGACCTCCTGGGAGGCGACGTTGTATCCGCCGGTCTTGATCATGTCCTTGCGCCGGTCGCGGAAGAACATGTTGCCCTCGTCGTCGATGCGCACGATGTCGCCGGTGTGGACCCAGCCGCCCTCGAGGACCTGCGCCGTCTTCTCCGGGTCCTTGAAGTACCCGAGCATGACCGACGGTGTGCGGCAGAGCAGTTCGCCTTCCTCGGCATCATTGCCGTCGGCGTCGACGACACGCACCTCGAGATGGCCGACCGGCCGGCCGATCCAGGTCGGGTCCGCACCGGGCACGTCCTCGAGCCGCTTGAACCACCCGACCGACCCCAACTGGGTGAGTTCGGACTGGCCCCAGTACGTTCCCCACACCGATTCCGGGGTGGCGGAGGCCCATGCGTCGACCGCATGCGGCGACACCTGGCCGCCGTAGGTGAGACAGCGGCGGACCGTGCCGACGGTGTCGGGCCCAAAGTCGGGGTGGTTGGCCAAGGCGATGAAGAAGGTCGGGGTCTGGGCGAGCACCGAGATCTTCTCGTCGCGGATCATCCGCAGGGACGTCGCCGGGTCGACCGCGGCCGGCAGCACGAGCGTGGCGCCCAGCAGGGTCAGGGACGTGAGCGAGCCGATCCCGGCGATCGTGTGGAAAGGCATGACGTACAGCCAGACGTCGTCGTTCTGGCAGCGCAGTCCCCACGTGTACGCCGGGGCCGTGGAGATCAGGTAGTTGCGGTGCGCGATCTCCACGCCCTTCGGCGTCGACTCGGTACCGCTGGTGTAGACGATCATGGCCAGATCGTGTTCGTCGACGTCGGCGTCGGGCTCGGCGTCCTCGGCCCGCCCGACGAGGTCGTCGAAGGAGTTCCACGAGTTCGACGCCGACTCCCCGACGACGAGGACCGAGATCCCGAGGCTGTCGGCGATCGGCCCGGCGAGCGAGGCCAGGTCGCGCTCGACAACGAGCACCGCGGGCTCCAGATGACCCAGCTGCTGGGCGATCTCCTTCTCGCGGAACATCGGGCTGACCCCGGAGTACGCCGCCCCGAGCTTCAGCGTGCCGTAGTAGGTGGCTACGGACTCGACGCGGTTGCGGCTCATCACCGCGACGCGGTCGCCGCGTCGGACACCGAGGTCGGCGAGGACGTGCGCGACCCGGTTGGCCATCCCGTTGAGCTCGCGATAGCTGGTCGACGTGCGGCCGCCGTCGGCGTCGTACGCGATGATCGCGGGCTTGCCACCCTGCGAACGTGACAGCCTGCGCAGCTGGTCACCGATGGTCGCGCGACCCAGCGGCGAGGTCTGGATCTCGGTCAAGGTGCGGTCCGAGGCCATGACGGGGGCACTCACGCGAACATCCGGTTGTCGAAGCGGTCGAGGTAGGCGATGTCCTCGACCGGGCTGCGGGTGAGCTTGCGCGGGAAGCCGTCTCGCGGGTAGCCGACGGCGATGTGCGCGGCGGTGATGTAGTCGTCCGGGATGCCGAGCAGTTCCTTGACGTCGTTCTCGGCCGCACAGAGCAGGGTCGTGAGTGCGGTGGCGACGCCCTGCTGGCGGAGCGCGAGTGTCAGGTTCTGCACACTCGGGTAGATCGACGCACCGCCGACGACACTGAGCCGGCCGAGCTCGTGATCGGTGGGGTGCAGTCCCTCCATCTCGGCGCACACCACGACGAGCGCGGGCACCTCGGCGAGGTGGTGTGCGAAGTAGTTCGCGCTCTCGATGGTCTTGGGGACGGCGCCGACCTTCTTCGATCCCTCGAGGATCGAGTTGTAGTACGGCTCCCAGAACGGCAGGTAGAGGTCGGCGAGGGCCTTCTTGGTGGCGTCGTCGCGGACCACGACCCAGCGGACGGGCTGGCGGTTGCCGCCCTGCGGGCCGAAGCGCGCGTCGTCGAACGCCTGGTAGAACACCTCGTCCTCGACCGGCTTGTCGCTGAAGTAGCGGCAGGTGCCCGTCGTGCGCATTGCCTCGCTGAGTTCCATGTCAACCTCCGTGATCACTAACCGTTGTTAGTATGACTGAGCACACAGTTCCATACCGGATCGGAGGCGTCAAGCGCCGATTGATGGGAGATCACCGGTGTTGACGGGACGGGACTAACAGTGGTTAGTTGCATCTATGACATCAGTTTCCCTCCGTCCGGAGACGCGCCCCACCACCTCGGAGATCCGTTCGGCCGTCGCCGCGGGCAACATCCCGACACTGCTGGCCGTGTTGGTGGAGATGACCGGCGATCGCCGGTGGCTGAGTGACCGATACCGTCCGACGCGCAGTCGCGGCATGGACGACAACTCCACGGGCGGGCTGCCCGAGGAGGTGCAGGCCGAGATCCACGACGCCGTCGTCGAGGCCCTGGAGAACTGGTACGAGCAGGGTTCACCCGCACGCGAACCGGCCGACGAGGAACTGGTCGCCGCCTTGATGTCCTTCACCGCCGGCGAGCCGGTGGCGCCGGAATTCGGCCCCATGATGAGTGAGATCGTGCGGGGCGACCTCCGCGGCAGCCACCTGTCGACGCTGCCCGCGGACCTCGGCACGACGATGACCGCCCTCGTCATCGGCGCGGGCGTGGCCGGGATGCTGATCTCCACCCAGCTCGCGGAGGCCGGCATCGAGCACACCGTTCTCGAGAAGAACGACGACGTCGGCGGTTCCTGGTACGAGAACCACTACCCCGGCGCCGGTGTGGACACCCCGAGCTACCTGTACTCGATCTCGTCCTTCGACCACGACTGGTCGACCCACTTCGGCAAACGCGACGAGGTCCAGGGCTACCTGCAGGCCTTCGCCGACCGCCACGCGGTGCGCGACCGCGTCCGGTTCGGCACCGAGGTCCTCTCCGCCACCTATGATTCCGCCGCCCAGCAGTGGATCGTCCGGGTCCGGGACCGGGACGGGAGTCAGAGCACCCTCACCTCGCGGATTCTCATCAGTGCCGTCGGAATCCTCAATCGCCCCAAGCTCCCCCAGCTGAGCGGCATGGACTCCTTCGCCGGCCGCATGTTCCACTCCGCCGACTGGCCCACGGAACTCGACGAGCCCGGCGCCCTGGCCGGCAAACGCGTCGCCATCGTCGGCTCCGGCGCCTCGGCGATGCAGATCGGTCCCGCCATCGCCGGCAAGGTCGGGTCGCTGACGATCTTCCAGCGGTCCCCGCAGTGGATCGCCCCCAACGACGACTACTTCGCCCCCGTCGGCGACGGCGTGCACTGGCTGATGAACAACCTGCCCGGCTACCGCGAGTGGTATCGCGCCCGGCTGTCCTGGATCTTCAACGACAAGGTCCACTCCACCCTGCACGTCGATCCCGAATGGCCCGAGCCCACCGCATCGATCAACGCCGTGAATCACGGTCACCGCGAGTTCTACCTGCGCTACATGCGCGCCGAACTGGGCGACCGCGACGACCTGATCGAGCTGTCGACACCCGACTACCCGCCCTTCGGCAAGCGGATGCTGTTGGACAACGGCTGGTTCCGCATGTTGCGGCAGCCGAACGTCGAGCTGGTGGGCCACGGCGTGGACTCCGTCACCGCCACCGGTCTCGTCGACAGCACCGGCCGGGCGCACGACTTCGACATCATCGTGTTCGCGACCGGTTTCCACAGCGACCGCTACCTGTACCCGATGGACGTCGTCGGTCGCAGCGGCAAGACGACGGTCGAGGCCTGGGGCGATCACGACGCGTACGCCTACCTCGGCATCACCGCACCCGACTTCCCCAACCTGTTCATCCTGACCGGCCCCAACACCGCACTCGGACACGGCGGAAGCTTCATCAGCATCCTCGAGTACCAGGTGCGCTACGTCTGCGACGCCATCCGCGCCATGATCGAGAACCGACTCGGCGCACTCGAGGTGCGCCGCGACGTCACCGACGAGTACAACGACGCCGTCGACCGCGCGCACGCGCAGATGGTGTGGACGCACCCGGCGATGACCAACTGGTACCGCAACCCCGAGGGTCGTGTCGTGGCGGTACTCCCGTGGCGGATCGTCGACTACTGGGCCAGGACCCGCCACGTCGATCTCGCCGACTTCCATGCGGAACCGATCAGCGCCGAAACCATCCCGGACGAGCCGCTCGATCCCTGACGGCGCGCCGCGGAGTGGCAGGACTACGGTGTCAGCCATGACCTCCGTACCGCTGATCACCCCGGATGAACTGCATGCCCGTCTCGGCGAGGGACGTCTGCGCATCGTCGACGCGACGGTTCATCTCAGCTTCGACGCCGACGGTGCGCACGTCGCCTCCGGCCGCGATTCGTACCTGCAGGGACACCTGCCCGGTGCGGTGTTCGTCGACCAGATCGCCGGGCTGTCCGATCCGGACGGCGAGGCCCCGTTCGCGGCGGCGTCGTCGGAGAAGTTCGCCGCGGCCGTCGGCGAGGCCGGCATCGGTGACGACTCGACGGTCGTCGTCTACGACACCGTCAACGGCATCTGGGCGACCCGACTGTGGTGGCAGTTCGGTCTCGAAGGATTCGACGACGTCGTGGTCCTCGACGGCGGATTCGACGCCTGGGCGAAGGCCGGACTCCCCACCGAAACAGGCGAATCAACCCATCCGGCAGCAACTTTCACCGCACGACGCCGGCCGGAACGCATCGCGTCGACCGACGAGGTCGCCGCGGCCACCGCGGATTCGTCGGTTCTGTTGGTCAACGCGCTCGACCGGGAATCGTTCTCCGGCGGTCACATCCCGAGCAGCGTCAATGTCCCGTTCGGCGAACTCGTCGACGAATCCGGCGCCCTCAGGCCGCTCGACGAGCTGCGCGGTCTGTTCACCGAGGTCGGCGCCCTCGACCCCACGGTGCGTCCGGTCACTTACTGCGGCGGCGGGATCGCCGCCACCGCAGCGGCTTTCGCTTTGCGGGCACTCGGACGGAACGACGTCGCGGTGTACGACGGATCGATGAACGCCTGGACCGCCGATCCGGCACGCCCCCTGGCATCGGCCGACTCCCGGCCATGACGTCCCCCGCGGTGACCGTCGAACTCGTCACCGATCCCGACCGGGCGGCGGCGGTCGCCGAGGTGGCCGGTGCGACCTTCCCGCTGGCCTGCCCGCCACACGCCGCCGCCGAGGACATCGCCGAGTTCATCGCGACCAACCTCGGCGAGAAGAACTTCCGCGGCTACATCACCGACCCGGACGCCGACGTGCTCGTCGCCCGGGACGGAGAGGACGGAGCGATCCTGGGCTACGCGCTGGTGCTGCACGGCGATCCGTCGGATCCCGTTGTCGCGGCGGTCGTTCCCGATCGGCCGGCGACCGAGGTGTCGAAGATGTACGTACTCCCCGACCACCATTCGCGTCCCGGCCTCAGCCCGTCACGTGGGCTGATGAACGCAGCACTCGACCGCGCCCGCGATCGCGGTAGCGCAGTGGTCTGGCTCGGTGTGAACCAGCTCAACGAACGGGCCCAGAAGTTCTACACCAAGACGGGTTTCACCCGTGCCGGAGTGCGGACCTTCGACCTCGGCGGCAGCGTCGAACACGACTATGTGTTCACGCAGAAGCTGTAGCGGAGTGTTCGGGGAGTGAGAACTTCCCGCGGGCGTGTTTCCCTCCGACCGGCGTGTCTACTTCCCGCTTACCGGGCGCAATAAGCGGGAGGGAAGCGGTCGAGCGGGAACCCGAGTGTTCCGCGGAACGCTCGTGAAGCGGACAGGGTGTCTCAGACAGCCAATTCGGCGAACCGCGACAGCGCCAGCAGGCGCGAGGTCGCGCGCAGGTACTTCTTGCGGTAACCGCCGGCGAGCATCTCGTCGGTGAAGATCTCGTCGAGTTTGGCGCCCGACACGGTCACCGGGACGTGCGCGTCGTAGAGGCGGTCGGCGAGCACCACGAGCCGCAGAGCCACCGACTGGTCTTTGGCAGGGTGCACGCCGGTGATGCACACCAGCGAGATGCCGTCGACGAGATCCTTGTACTTCGACGGGTGCAGCGTGCTCAGGTGATCGCACAGGGCGTCGAAGTCGTCGAGGGTCGCACCCTCGGTGGAATCGGCAATGTCGACAAGCTCACCCTCGGTGCGCGGGTCCGGAGCGGGCGGGAGGTCGCGGTGGCGGTAGTCCGGGCCGTCGACGCGGATGGTCTCGAACACGGCGGACAGCTTGCGAATCTCGCGCAGGAAGTCCTGCGCCGCGAAGCGGCCCTCGCCGAGCTGGCCGGGCAGGGTGTTCGAGGTGGCGACGACCGACACACCCTTCGCGGTGAGCTCAGTGAGCAGCCGGGACACCAGCATCGTGTCGCCGGGATCGTCGAGTTCGAACTCGTCGATGCACAGCACCGTGTGCTGCGAGAGCCGCTCGACGGCGTTCACGAACCCCAGCGCGCCGACCACGTGGGTCATCTCGACGAAGGTCGCGAACGACTTCGGCTCCGGCATCGAGTGGTAGATCGAGGCGAGCAGGTGGGTCTTGCCGACGCCGAACCCACCGTCGAGGTACAGCCCGATCCCCTGCGAGGGCGCCTTGCGGGAGAACAGGCCCTTCTTCCCCGAGCGCGCCTTCGACGCGCGGGCGACGAAGTCGCGGGCCTTGGCCACCGCCTGGGCCTGCGACGGCTCCTTCGGATCGGGGATGTAGGAGTCGAAACTCACGTCGTCGAAGGTCGACGGAGGCACCATCTCGTCGATGAGTGCATCCGGCGAGGTCGCAGGGTTGCGATCGCAAAGTCGGGCCGCCATGTGTGGAGAGTAGCGATCCACGGAATGATGGATGCATGTTCCACCTGCAGAAAGCGACCCAGGTCACATCCGCAGATGCCGACCGGGAGGGGCCCGAGACCCTCCTCGCGCTGGCCGAACACTATCGGTATCCCCCACGCCCGGCCGCCGGTCCCGGCGCCGCGGCACCGTTCGTCCGGGCCAACATGGTGTCCTCGATCGACGGCGCGGCAACGCACGACGGGAAGTCGGGCGGCCTCGGCGGCCCCGGCGACAAGGCCGTCTTCCGCGTGCTGCGTGGGCTGGCCGACGTGGTCCTCGTCGGAGCCGGGACCGCGGCCACCGAGGGTTATCGCCAGCCGCAACCCGACGACGTGTTCGCCGACCTCCGGAAGGAGAACGGCCAGGCACCGGCGCCGGCACTCGCCCTGGTCTCGCGGTCACTGTCCGTGCCACCGGACTATCCGCCGCTGAGCCACCCCGACACCGTGGTGCTCACCTGCGCGTCGGCACCTCGGGATCGACGCGCCGCACTCGTCGACGCCGGCGCCACCCTCGTCGACTGCGGCGAGGACGATGTCGAGTCGTCGACGCTGATCGCGACCTGCGGGGACCGGGGCTGGCCACGGGTGCTGTGCGAGGGCGGACCGAGCCTGCTCGGCTCGATCATCGCCGACGACCTGCTCGACGAGATCTGCCTGACGACCAGCCCTCATCTTGCGGGCGGACATTCCGGCCGGATCGCGGTCCGCGCCGGCGACGGAGATGACAGTGACGAGGACGCGGCGGCGCTCAGGGCGATGACGCCGGCCGCGATCATCACCGACGACGACGGCTTCGTCTTCACGCGCTGGTTGCGCCACGGCCGGTCGTCCATCCACTGAACCGATCACTGCACGGTCGTCGGCGGGAGTCGTTGACTACGCTCGCGGTCATGCGAAGAGCGCACGCCGTCACGGCTGTCCTGGGTGTGATCGTCGCGATCGTCGTGTCGTCGTGCGCGGTGGGCCCCGACCGCGGTCCGGAACTCATCCCCGGTGGCGGTGGCGGTGAGGGCCCGGCCGCATCGTCGTCGGCGCCGCCCCCGGCGCCGGCGCTGGCCGTACCGAAGACCGATCTCGAGTGGACCGACTGCGCCGCTGGCACCAGCGGACGCTTCGGCATCACCCGCCCGGCCGGGGTGACCATCGAATGTGCGGAGTTCGACTCCCCGGTCGACCGGAACAAACCCGACGGCGAGGTCGTGAGGATCGCGGCGACCCGGGCCCGTACCGCGGCGACGCCCGCCGACGCCCCGCCGCTCGTGCTCACCTCGGGGTCGGATCTCCCGTCGTCGCGAACCCTGATGGTGATGTCCACCGGTGCGGGCCGGGCGTTCCTGGACGCCCACCCGGTGGTGGCCGTCGATCATCGCGGCATCCCCCAGAGTGGGGACCTGGACTGCATGACCCGGCTCGAGCGGAGCACGATCGCCGACAACGGCCTCACCACCCGTGGGACCACCACCCAGGCGCGCATCTCCCGCCTCGCCTCGGCCGCCTCGTCGGCCTCGGACGGGTGCACGGAGACCCTGACGCCCTACCAACTCAACTTCGGCGCACAGTTCGCCGCCGCCGACCTCGAAACGCTTCGGCAGCGGTGGGGCGTCGAACACCTGGGTCTCATCGGCGTCGGCGAGGGCTCCGACGTCGTGCTGTCCTACGCCTCCCTGTACGGGGGTCGAGCGGGACGCATCATCCTCGACACCCCCACCCCCTTCGGTGCCAACGCTCGGGACAGGGCCAACCTGCGCGCACAGGGTGTGCAGACGGCGCTGCAGGGTTTCGCGCAGCGATGTTCCGCACTGGACGGCTGCACGCTCGGCACGAACGGCGTCGGTGCGATGACCGGGCTGCTCGCCAAGGCACGTGCCGGACGCCTCGACGGATTGTCGGACACCACCGCACTGAACGCCATCACCACCACACTCGCCCTCGCGGCGGACCGTCCCGACGCGTTGCTCGACCTGTCCCGCGCCATCACCGCCGCCGACCGAGGCGACACGGCCGCGCTGGTCCGGCTCGCCGATCGGGCCGCGACCCTGCGGATGAGTGACGGTGCCCTGGTGTCCCGGTGCAACGACGTCACCGGCCCGGTGGGGCAGAACGAGATCCCTGGTCTCGTCGAGGCCTGGACGAAGCAGAGTCCGCTGACCGGCTCCGACAGCGCGCTGTCGCTGGTGCGCTGCAACGGCTGGGCGTCGGGCACCGCGGTGCGCCCACCGTCATCGCTGCCCGCCGACCCGCTGATCCTCAACGGCACCCGGGACCCGGTGAACGGGGGCAACGGCGCGAGCACACTCGTCCCGCTGTTCATGAACGCCGGGGCCGAGCCGGTCACCGTCAGCTGGGACGGACTGGGCTTCTCGGTGCTGGGTCGCAGCGCCTGCGCGGCCCAGGTCGCGGCCGAGTACGTGACCAAGACGCCTCTCGGGGGGCCGACCCAGCGCGGTTGCCCCACCTGACCGGGTCCGACCCGGTGCAGCCCGGAGGGTTCTGCGGAGTGTCCGAGGCCGACCGTAGTACGGTGCGCGGGTGGCCAATCTCGACAGGTATCTGTATCCCCAGATGAGTGCGCAGCGGATCATCCCGATGATCCTGTGGCCGATCAGCCTGCTCATGGTCGTGCACCGGTCGGTGTTCCTCGGCGTCAACGGCGACCGCACCGACGATTTCAAGCCGGTGTACGCCGCGGCCTACAACTTCCTCAACAACCTGCCGGTCTACGGCGAGAACTACGCCACGGTCGACCCGCACTACCTGTACCCGCCGTCGGGCACCCTGCTGATGGCGCCGGTCGCGGTGATCGACTACGAACGCGCACGCTGGGCGTTCATCGCGGTCAGCGTCGTGGCCCTGCTGATCTGCGCCTACCTGCTGACCCGGATGTTCGGCCATGCCCTGGACTCATGGGTGATGCCGACGGTCCTGTTCGTCTTCTTCTTCACCGAAACCGTCTCGCACACACTGATCTTCACGAACTTCAACTCGTTCGTCCTGCTGGGCATGATCGCCTTCCTGATGCTGATGCGCTCACGGCACGACTGGTGGGCGGGCATCCCGATGGGTCTGACGCTGGCCGTGAAACCCGTTCTGGCGCCGCTGCTGCTGCTGCCCCTGCTCAACCGGCAGTGGCGGGTGTTCGCCTTCGCCATCGCGGTCCCCCTCGTGTTGACGGTGATCGCGTTGCCGCTGTCGGTGGATGCCGACGCCTTCATCAGCCGGACCGTCCCCTACCTCGGCGAGGCCCGCGACTACTACAACAGCTCGATCGCCGGCAACGGCGCCTACTTCGGGGTCGCACCGTGGCTGGTGATGCTGCTGCGTGTCGCCTTCGTGCTGATGGCCGCGTTCTCGCTGTGGTTCCTGTACCGCTACTACCGCAAGACCAACGAACTGCTGTGGCTCGCGACGTCGTCGGGTGTGCTGCTGGGCACCACTTTCCTCGTCGGCTCGCTGGGCCAGGGCTACTACTCGATGCTGCTGTTCCCGCTGCTCATGACGGTGCTGCTACCCGGATCGGCGATGCGCAACTGGCCGGCCTGGCTCGGCGTGTACGGCTGCATGACCTTCGACAGCTTCTACTCGCAGCGGTGGACGGCCTTCGGCTGGATGGTCGAGTACAACAAGGTGACCTGGGGCTGGTCCTTGCTGATGATCGCGGTGTTCTGCTCGCTGCTGTTCCGCTACCTCGACATGCGCTCCGACGGCGTCGCCGGTGAGGATGCCGTGATGCGGTCGGAGTCCGACACTCCCCCGGTGCCGGCGACGAAGTCCGACGACGAGCTGTCGTTGTCGAAGTCCGTGTAGCACAGCGTGGAACGCGACGCTGTCGCGTCCCGCGCTACCGTGGACGACATGACCGACAGCACGCCCGAGAGCACCGCACCCGCCACGAACCCGGCGACCCTCACCGACGAGGAGTGGAAGCAGCGCCTCACCCCGGCCGAGTACCGGGTTCTGCGCCAGGCCGGCACCGAAGCGCCCTTCACCGGTGAGTACACCGACACCAAGACGGTCGGCGTCTACCGCTGCCGGGCGTGCGACGCGGAGCTGTTCCGCAGCGAGCAGAAGTTCGAATCCCACTGTGGCTGGCCGTCGTTCTTCTCACCCCTCGCCGGCGACAAGATCATCGAGGTCGAGGACAACTCGCTCGGCATGAAGCGAGTCGAGGTGCTCTGCGCGAACTGCAGGAGTCACCTGGGCCACGTGTTCGCCGGTGAGGGCTACGACACCCCCACCGATCTGCGCTACTGCATCAACTCGATCAGCCTGAAGCTCGAGCCCGCCGAGTAGCGCGGCGCGTCACTGCCCGACCCTCACTCCTCGGGAGGCAGCTCTTCGCCACCGTCGTCCGCGGGCTCCTCCTCTTCCGGCGCTGGAAGATCCGGTCCGTGCTCGAGCGGCGTGTGGGCGAACTGTGCCGCCTCGGGCGCCGGGACGTTGTTCGCCCCCGGGTCGCTGGGCGCGGTCGAGACGACACCGGGAGCGCACGGTGCGAGCTGGCCGTCGGGGAGCACTATCTGGCACGGTTGCGCGGTCGCGGTGGCGGCGCCGGCGAGAGCAGTCGCGAACATCAGTGCTGCGATGACGCGGGCCGCGGGAATGATACGGACCATCAGAGTCTCCTCCACGTTTATCAGGACAGTCTTTGCCTCGTGTTGAGGCTCCGTTTACGTTCCGTCCCGTTCGCGTCACCCGCGGCGCTTCCGGTCGATGTTCATCCGTTCCAGTGACATCGGACACACCAAAAAGTACAGGTACTCGCGTTTCACGCGAGTACCTCTCTGGATTCTCAGGTCAGGGCAGGGCGTCGATGAGTGCCGAGACCTCGACGCGGGGCCCGGTGAAGAACGGCGTCTCCTCGCGGACGTGCATCCGCGCCTCGGTGGCGCGCAGGTCGCGCATGAGGTCGACGATCCGATGCAGTTCGGGTGCCTCGAACGCGAGCAGCCATTCGTAGTCGCCGAGCGCGAACGACGACACCGTGTTGGCGCGCACGTCCTTGTACTCGCGGGCGGCCTTGCCGTGGTCGGCGAGCATCTTGCGACGCTCCTCGTCGGGAAGCAGGTACCACTCGTAGGACCGCACGAACGGGTACACGCAGATGTAGTTGCCCGGATCCTCACCGGCGAGGAAGGCCGGGATGTGGCTCTTGTTGAACTCGGCGGGACGGTGCAGGGCGACGTTGCTCCACACCGCGTTGCAGGCGCGTCCCAGAACCGTCTCGCGACGGAACTTCGCGTAGGCGGCCTGGATGGACTCGACGTCGGCGGCGTGCCACCAGATCATGAAGTCGGCGTCGGCGCGGAGACCCGACACGTCGTACACCCCGCGGACCACGACGCCGGTGTCCTCGAGGGACTTGAAGAAGTCGGCGGCATCCGATTTCGCCTGGTCACGGTCGGTGCCGAGCTCGCCGGGGCGAACAGCGAACACCGAGAACATGAGGTAGCGGATCGTCGAGTTGAGTTCTGAGTAATCCAAGCGGGCCATATCTGACATGGTGCCACCGTGTCCGCCCGGACGAACAGTCAGGTCAGGTCGGTGAGCAGCGCCGCCACCGCGCGCCCGGCCTGTCCGATACAGGCCGGGACGCCGACGCCCGCATACGACGAGCCGGCGAGCACGAGACGGCGAGGGCGGGCCTCGGCGAGCCGCGCCATGGCGGCCAGGTGTCCCGGTCCGTACACGGGCAGCCCGTCGGTCCAGCGCTGCACGTACGTGTCGACGACGTGCGGCGAGGCGGGTGCCACGCCGGCGGCCCGGCAGACCTCGTCGAGGTCCTCGAGTGCCTCGGTCCGCAATCGGTCGTCGACGCCGGGTTCGTCGTCGACGCTCGGCACCGGGGCACCGAACCGGCCGAACGACGCCCGGACCGAGACGGGCGCGTCGTCGTGTGACAGATGCGCCCACTTCTGCGAACTGAGGGTGAAGGCCTTGGCGCGCAGACTTTCTCCGGTGCCGACCAGGACCCCGGAGTGATCGGGAAGCGGGGTTCCGGGGGCGAGCGCGATCGAGATCACCACCGACGACGCGCCCTGTACCGCCCGCAGCGGGGCGGCGAAGTCGGCCAGCGAACGACGCAGCAGGTGGCCGGCCATCCAGGCGGGGATCGCGAGGATCACACCGTCGTAGTCGCGGACGTCGTCGCGTGCAGGACCGCCGACGTGCAGCGTCCAGCCGGTGGCAGTCGGCTCGAGCTCACGGACGTGGGCGCAGAGCTCAGGCCGCACCGCCGCAGCCTGTTGCAGGGCGTCGAGGAGGACCCGGTAACCGCCCACGAGGGTGCCGAAGACGGGACCCGAGCCGGTGGCGTCGGCGACGAGACCGGCGACGGCGTCGGTGAGATTCGCCACACCGGCGTCGAGACGCGCGGCGAGGGCGGGCAGTGCTTCCCGGAGACCGATGTCGCCGGCGAGGCTCGAATAGACTCCGCCGAGCATGGGATCGACGCTGCGGGCGACCACCGATGGGCCGAAACGTTCGGTCACGAGGTCCCCGACCGTCGGGTCCGCGGACGGGTCCCAGTGCCAGGGGCGATCGGGTTCGGTGCGGATGAGTTCGAGGTCGGCCGGATCGGCGAGGCCGGCGACCGCGTCGGGCGTCGCGGGGATACCCATCACCGCCGGCGTCGGCAGCGGGTGAAGGCGACCGCCGGACCAGACGGCCGGTCGGCGCCCGGTCGGTGAGACGACCCGATCCCCCAGCCCGAGTTCGTCGACCAGGCCGAGAGCCTCCGGCCGCCGCACGATGAACGCCTCGGCCCCGACGTCGACGGCCTGTCCGCCGACCGTCGTGGTGTGCAGGACGCCGCCGAGCCGCTCACCCGCTTCCAGAACGTCGATACGTGCGTCGGCGCCGAGTTCGCGCCGCAGTCGGTACGCCGCCGTCAGGCCGGAGACACCTCCGCCGACGACCGCGATCCGGGGCCCGGCACTCATCAGAGGCTGTGGACCAGTTCGACCGTGCGGGTGAGGACATCCGGATCGGTACCCGGAAGCACCCCGTGGCCGAGATTGAAGATGTGGCCGACGGCGCCGGCCGCGATCGCCCGGTCACCGTCGGCGACCACGCGGCGGACCTCGCTCTCCACGACCTCCGGTCCCGCGAAGAGCAGCGTCGGGTCGAGGTTGCCCTGGACCGCCTTGCCCGGTCCCACTCGCCGTACGGCCTCGTCGAGCGGCACCCGCCAGTCGACACCGATGACGTCGGCCCCGACGTGGGCCATCGGCGCCAGCAGCTCGCCGGTCCCGACGCCGAAGTGGATGCGCGGGACCCCGTACCCGGCGACCTCCGCGAGGACACGGGCACTGTGCGGCGCCACGAAACGCTGGTAGTCGGCGGCCGACAGCATGCCCGCCCAGGAGTCGAAGAGCTGGATGGCGTCGACGCCGGCCTCGAGCTGGACCTGCAGGAAGGCGATGGTGATGTCGGCCAGGCGCGCCATCAGCTCGGCCCAGGTCTCCGGATCGCCGTGCATCATCGCCTTGGTGCGCTCGTAATTGCGGCTCGGCCCACCCTCGATGAGGTAGGAGGCGAGGGTGAACGGCGCACCGGCGAAGCCGATCAGCGCGGTGTCGCCGAGTTGGGCGAGCAACAGCTCGATGGCGTGGGAGATCGCCCCGACCGAGGCGGGCTCCAGACGCGGGATGCGCGAGACGGCCTCCGCCGACCGCACGGGTTCGGCGATCACCGGGCCGGTCCCGGCCACGATGTCGAGGTCGATCCCCGCGGCCTTGAGCGGCACGACGATGTCGGAGAACAGGATCGCGGCGTCGACGTCGTGACGGCGGACGGGCTGCATCGTGATCTCGCACACCAACTCGGCGTCGAAGCACGATTCGAGCATCCCGTGGTTCGCGCGGATCGCGCGGTACTCGGGCAGGGAACGGCCCGCCTGCCGCATGAACCACACCGGACGGCGTGACGGAGTCCCACCCGTGGCCGCGGCGACGAGCGGCAGGTGCGACCGATGGACCCGAGTACCAGTTACGTTCGACATCACCGCTTACTCTGCCATGTCGACGTTCCGCACGGATCAGGGCAGGGACTTCACCCCGCGTCCCCATTTCCGGGGGCGGTGAACCGGCGCGCCTCCGCCGCTGCCAGGCGCGACACACCTACGGTCGAACGGTGACTTCTTCGGGAGCTCCGGACGAGCCTGGTGATTTCCGCGCGGCGGTGGAGTCGCTGCATGCTGCCCGCGTCCGCCGTGAGATCGAGGTCGGGCCCATCCGCCCGCCGCAGCGCCTGGCGCCGTACAGCTACGCGGTCGGCGCCGAGGTGCGCCCGCCGGACGACCCCGACGTCGTTCCCACCGATTCCCAGGGCTCCGCGTTCGGACGACTGATCCTGCTGTACGACCCCGCCGGTCAGGACGCCTGGAACGGCACGATCCGCCTCGTCGCCTATCTGCAGGCCGAGGTCGAGGCCGCACTGGCGATGGATCCGCTGCTGCCCGAGGTGGCCTGGAGCTGGCTGTCCGACGCCCTCGGTGTGCCGGTCGGCGAGAGCAGCACCCCCGAGCACTCCGGGAACGGCCCGTCCCTCGACGGCACCGCCCGCCGCATCGAGGTGACCGCGCTCGGTGGAACCGTCACCTCCACCACGTCGGTGCGCTACGGCGACATCGCCGGACCGCCGCGCGCCCACCAGCTCGAGGTCCGCGCGTCGTGGACCGCGTTGACCGCCGAGGGTCTCAACGGACACCTCGAAGCGTTCTGCGAGGTGCTGGCATCGGCTGCCGGCCTCCCGCCGACGGGCGTGACCCGACTCGGCGCGACGTGAGCACCGTGGACACACCACCAGAGAACCCGACGCCGGAGGACGAGGCTCCCGAGGTCGAGCCGCTGCTCGCGCCCGCCGGCGGTGTCCCGCCGGTGCTGTCGACCGCGGCGGAGTTCGCCGACGCGGCGCGAGCACTCGCGGCGGGCGAGGGCCCCATCGCCGTCGACACCGAACGCGCCTCCGGCTACCGCTATTCGCAGCGTGCGTATCTGATCCAGATCAAACGACGCGGTGCCGGCAGCTTCCTGCTCGACCCCATCGCCGATCCCGGGGCCCTCGCCCCGGTGATCGACGCATTGCGCGGTCCCGAATGGGTGCTGCATGCCGCCGATCAGGACCTCCCGTGTCTGCGCGAGCTGGGTTTCGAGTGCGTCGAGCTGTACGACACCGAGTTGGCCGGTCGACTCCTCGGCCTGGCGAAGGTGAACCTGGCGGCCATGGTCGCCCAGTTCCTCGGCCTCGGCCTGCTCAAGGGTCACGGTGCGGCGGATTGGTCGCGACGGCCCCTCCCCGACGAATGGCTGAACTACGCCGCGCTCGACGTCGAGGTTCTGGTCGAGTTGCGGGACGCGATGGACGCGGCGCTGGCCGAATCCGGCAAGGACGGCTGGGCTCGTGAGGAATTCGCCTACGTCCTGTCCCGTCCGCCGGCACCGCCACGCACCGACCGATGGCGCAAGACCTCGAACATCCACACCGTGAAGTCCGCCCGCGCCCTCGCCGCGGTGCGCGAATTGTGGATGGCGCGTGAGGAATTGGCCGAACGGCGGGATGTCGCCCCGGGCCGGGTGCTGCCCGACACCGCGATCGTGAACGCCGCCACCGCCGACCCCCGGTCCAACTCGGAGCTGACCCGCCTGCCGATCTTCGGCGGTCCCCGCCAGCGACGCCAGGCCGGGATCTGGCTCAGTGCCCTCCAACGGGCCCGCGAACTGCCCGACAACGAGTTGCCGGCCCGCAAGACCAACGGCCCCGGACTGCCACCGGTGAGTCGCTGGGAACAGCGCAACCCGGAGGCCGCGGCCCGGATGCAGAAGGTGCGTCCCGCTCTCAAAGAGGTCGCCGAGAGCCGCAACCTCCCGGTGGAGAACCTCCTCGCCCCCGATGTGGTCCGCCAGCTGTGCTGGGACGGACTGCGGAAACCGGTCACCACCGAGGCGGTGGACGCGCATCTCGCCGCCGCCGGAGCCCGTCCCTGGCAGCGGCGGCTGAGCGTCGACGCGCTGACCGAGGCCCTGCGCGGGGGCGGCGCGACCGAGACCGGCGACGGACCCGAATAGGCAGCGGCCGACCTGGGTAAGAGACTCCCCGACAGGCACGACCTCGCACCAGGCACGACCTCACGGAATGGGAGCACTCAGTGGCCACAGTCTCGGTCGGCATCGACTCGGACCTCGACCCCAGCGCGGCCTGGGCACTCGCCGCCAACCTCTCGCGCTTCGACGAGTGGATGACCATCTTCGGCGGCTGGAAGTCCCCGGTCCCCGCCACGATCGACGAGGGGACGAAGGTCTCGTCGCTGATCAAGGTGAAGGGGTTCCGGAACGTCATCCACTGGACCGTCACGCAATACGACGAGCCCAGGCTGATCGCGCTCGCCGGCACCGGGCGCGGCGGCATCCAGATCGACCTCGCCATGAAGGTCGACGAGATCGCCGACGGTTCCTACTTCGATCTGTCCGCCGAGGTGTCCGGCGGATTGCTCAACGGACCCGTCGGGAGCCTGGTCGCCAGGGTGCTGGAGTCCGATGTGCACAAGTCGATCTCGAATCTCGCCACCCTGCGCTGAGAGCCCGGGCCGAGATCGACCGTCACCGGTCGACGCGCACGGTGGCCGCGCGGGTGATCGCGGGCGCCGAATGAGTCTCGCGGAAGATGCGCCGCTGACGTGACGCGCCGTTCCCCTCGCTCCACGTCCGGCGCAGCGCGGCGTCGACCTCCTCGCGCTGTCCCAACCGGTTCAGCGCCGGTCCGACCACGGTGACGAGCTCAGAGATCCTGGTCCAGGCGGGCATGCGCCCGCCCGTCACGGGATCGAGTGCGTCACCGTCGAGACCGTCATGGGCCGCCTTCGAGTAGGCGGCCGCCAGCACCATCGGATCGAGTGTGGCCGAGACGGATTCGGCCCCGCGCTCCACGTCGTCGAGCGCGGTCATCACCGCGGCGCGGACGATCGTGGCGAAGGCCCGGGCCTCGTCCACGCGCATCTGCACATCGGCCACGCGGATCTCCACGGTCGGGAGATGATCCGACGGCCGGGCATCCCAGTAGAGCATGTGCGGGTCGAGGATCACACCGGTCGCCACCAGCAGCTCCACCAGCTCGGCGAAATGGGCCGCCGATCGCAGGTGCGGCGGCGGACCCGCGGCCGGCCATCGGGACCACAACACCGACCGCCAGCTCGCATGACCCGAGTCGGCATCACGGTAGATCGCGGAGTTGGCCGTCAGGGCGAGCAGCGCGGGTAGCCACGGGCGCAGCCAGTTGCACACCGCCACGGCGGCGTCCCGGTCGGGTACGCCGACGTGGACGTGACAACCGTTGATGCCCTGTTCGTGGGCGAGCATGCCGTATCGTCCGGCCATCGCGCGATACCGCGGCGTGTCGGTCACCGGGAAGGATTCCGGGACCCGCGGCGGCAGTCCGCATGCGACGACGTCGACCCCCACGTCGTCGGCAGCCGCCGCGACGATGCTCCGCAGCCGGTACAGGTGATCACCGATCTCCTTGGCGGTGTCGGAGGTCGGCGTGGCGATCTCGACCTGACATGAGGTGAGCTCCAGGGCGAGGTCGAGTCCACGAGCCGAGGCCGCCGCGGCCACCTCGCGGTTGCGTGCGACCGGACGTGCCGTCTCGCGGTCGACGAGGACGAATTCCTCCTCGACACCCAGCGGCGGCACCTGCCCGGCCACGTGTCCTCCGATGTCAGTCCTCGGCGCGGCTCTCCGCGGGATCGGCGGGGTTCTCGAGCTGGCGTTCCAGCGCGGGACCGGCCTGCATTCCCGCCACCGTCGCGGTGATCGAACGGGCGAGGTCCTGGGCGGTCAGACCGAGCTCGCCGAGGATCTCCCCGCGCGAGGCGTGCTCGATGAATGTCTGCGGGATGCCCTTGATCTGCACCGGAACCGGTACCTCGGCCGCCGAGAGTGCTCCCGCGACAGCCGATCCCACACCACCGCTGACGCATCCGTCCTCGAGGGTCACGACCAGGCGGTGACGACGGGCGACCTCGACCACCGAGGTCGCGACCGGCAGTACCCAGCGCGGGTCGATGACCGTGGCCTCGATGCCCTGCCGGGCCAGGCGCTCTGCGGTGTCGACGGCCAGGCTGCAGAAGGCGCCGACCGCGACGATGACCACATCGCCGGTCGCCGGACCGAGATCGTGGTCGCTGCGGTGCAGCACGTCGACACCGTCGTCGAGTCGTTCGACCGCCCGGATGTCCTCCGGCACCGCACCTTTGGGGAAACGGAGCGCGGTCGGGCCGTCGTCGACGCCGAGGGCCTCGTCGAACTCCTCGCGCAGCCGGACCGCGTCACGCGGCGCGGCCACCCGCAGGCCGGGAACCATCGCCATGAGCGACAGATCCCACATGCCGTGGTGGCTGGGCCCGTCGGGTCCGGTGATGCCCGACCGGTCGAGGACGAGGGTGACCGGTTGTCTCAACAGCGCGACGTCCATCAGCAGCTGATCGAACGCGCGGTTGAGGAAGGTCGAGTAGATGGCCACGACCGGATGCAGGCCGCCGAGGGCGAGGCCCGCCGCCGAGGTCATCGCGTGCTGTTCGGCGATGCCGACGTCGAACATGCGGTCCGGGTAGCGCTCGCCGAACGGCGTCAGTCCGGTTGGTCCGGGCATCGCAGCGGTGATCGCGACGACATCGGGACGGTTGGCGCCGGCATCGAGCAGTGCCGCGGAGAAGACCTTGGTCCAGTCCTGCGGGGCGACGCTCGTGGGCCGGCCGGTGACCGGGTCGATGATCCCGGTGGCGTGCATCTGATCGGCCACGTGGTTCTCGGCGTGGGCATAGCCCATGCCCTTGCGGGTGACGGTGTGCACGATGACCGGGCCGCCGAAGTCACGGGCATGCCGCAGAGCCGACTCGACGGCACCGACGTCGTGTCCGTCGACGGGTCCGACGTACTTGAGGCCGAGGTCGGTGAACATCGCCTGGGGCGCCAGCAGGTCCTTGAGGCCGCTCTTCACACCGTGGAGCACCGCGTAGGCGGGTTCGCCGACCACGGGCATCTGCTTCACGACGCGCCTACTCTCGTCGAGGAACTTCTCGTAGGCGGGCTGCAGGCGCAGACCCGAGAGGTGACTCGCCAGGCCGCCGATGGTCGGCGCGTAGGACCGGCCGTTGTCGTTGACGACGATCACGACGGGCCGGTTGCACGCGGCGATGTTGTTGATCGCCTCCCAGCACATACCGCCGGTGAGCGCACCGTCGCCGACCACCGCGACGACGGTTCGGTCCGGCTGCCCGGTCAGTTCGAAGGACTTGGCCAGGCCGTCGGCGTAGGAGAGGGCCGCCGAGGCGTGCGAGGACTCGATCCAGTCGTGTTCGGATTCCGCGCGCTCCTGGTAGCCGGTCAGGCCGCCACGCTGGCGCAGACTGTCGAACCCGTCTTTGCGGCCGGTCACGATCTTGTGGACGTAGCACTGGTGGCCGGTGTCGAAGAGGACCGGATCGTGCGGTGAGTCGAAGACACGATGGATCCCGAGGGTCAGTTCGACCACCCCGAGGTTCGGTCCGAGATGGCCGCCGGTGGCCGCCACCTTCTCGATCAGGAACGTCCGGATCTCGGAGGCGAGAGTCTCCAACTCCGCTTCCGCCAGTGACCGCAGATCGGCCGGCGAGCTGATCCGGTCGAGCACACTCATCGTTTCCTCCATCGCGCGACGCCGCCGGAGACACCCCCGGCCCATAACCCGTCAGTCTACGGAAGCATTCGGATCCACCCCGCCCCGCGGATGGTCGACGGACCCACACCGCGGGTGACGGCTCAGGCCGGCACCAAACACGCGACCGCCTCCACATGGTGTGTCAGCGGGAAAGCGTCGAAGCCGCGGACCTGCGCGACGCGATATCCGGAACGGACGAAGAGACCGAGATCACGCGCGAACCGCGCCGCATCACAGCCCACGTGCACCACCACGGCCGGTCGGGCGGCGGTGATCGCGTCGACGACGCGCTCGCCGGCACCGGTACGCGGCGGATCGAGGACGACGATGTCGGGCGCCTCGCCGAGGGCGTGGATCCGGACCGCCACCTCACCCCGGTGGGTGACCACGCGGTCGCCGTCGTCGGCGAAGGTCTCCGACGCGGCCGCCAGCGCACCGGCGTCGGAGTCGACGATGTGGACCTCGTCGAGGCCCGTGTCGTATGTGTCCAGCAGGGCGCCGGCGAACACCCCCGCACCGCCGTAGAGGTCCCAGGCGACCCGGGGGCCGGAATCGAGATGTTCACCGACGAAACCGACCACCGTGTCGGCGTAGGTCTGCGGCGCGGCGCGGTGCGCCTGCCAGAATCCGGTCACCGGGATGTTCCACGAGCGGCCGCCGACGCGGTGCACCGCGAACTCGGCGCCCTCGACGACGACCTGTGCGCGGGGTCGGGAACGGCGCCGACGGTTCTGCTGAGCGCGCCGGCGGGGGTCGCCGTGACGAACCTCGGCGATCGGCGCGAGTTCGGTGATGTGCCGGGTGCCGTCGGCGTCGAGGACCACCGCCAGCTCGGCGTGCGGCGTGAACCGGCGACCGGCGAGGTCGTCGACCATCCCCGCCGCCGGCTGTACGCAGACGTCGTGGATCACCGCGGAACCGCGGAACGCGCGCTGCCCGGCGCGACCACGTCCGTCGACGGCCAGCCGCGTCCGGATGCGCCAGCCGGTGTCGGTTCCGGGCAACCGGTCGACCCCGCGGGTCGCGAGGTCGGTGTCGGCGATCGTCGCCTCGTCGAGATGGCCGACCCGGCTCAGGACGTCGAGCAGCACGGCCTGCTTCAGATCGCGCGCATGCCCGGGTTCGATGTGCCCGAGGTCGCAGCATCCCGCTCCCCCGGCCGCCGCCGGGCACGCCACCGGAATCCGATACGGCGACGGGTCGAGGATCTCGACGGCCTCGGCCCGCCAATACGAGTCGTGACGGTCGTCGGTGATCTCGGCGATCACACGCTCACCGGGGATCGCGCCGCGTACGAACAGCACCCGGCCGTCGGCACGGCCGACGGCCTCCCCGCCGTTCGCCGGACGGTCGACGGCGACCTCGACCCGGCGCGCCGGGGGCGATGGCGTCATGGGGTGCGCTCCGATTCGCCGAGGGCGCGGCGGGTCTCACCCGGCGCCCAGTACCTCTTGGTCTCCTTGCGGCGGTCCGACGACGTGAGCTGCCAGGGCACCGAGGTCACCATCACCCCGGGCTCGAACAGCAGGCGCCCCTTGAGCCGCAGCGCGGACTGGTTGTGCAGGATCTGCTCCCACCAGTGTCCGACGACGTACTCGGGGATGAACACGGTCACCACGTCGCGCGGCGACTCCCGGCGCACACGCCGCACGTAGTCGATCACCGGCCGGGTGACCTCACGGTACGGGGAGGCGATGACCTTCAGCGGGACCGTGATGTCGCTGGCCTCCCACTCGGACACGAGTTTGCGGGTGTCGCGGTCGTCGACGTTCACCGTGATCGCCTCGAGGACGTCCGGTCTCGTCGCCCGGGCATAGCGCAGGGCACGCTTGGAGGCCATGTGCAGACTCGACACGAGAACGATCGAATGCGTCCGGCTGGGCAGCACGCCCTCGTCGTCGGTCTCGGCCCGATCGAGTTCACGTTGTACCGACGCGTAGTGGTGGTGGATCAGCTTCATCAGCACGAAGATCGAGACCATCGCCAGCACCGCGATCCACGCGCCCGCGGTGAATTTCGTGATCAGGACCACCACGAGGACCGTCGCCGTCATCACCAGGCCGATCGAGTTCACCACCCGCGACTGCACCATCCGGCGCCGGGCGCTCGGGTCGGTCTCGGTGCGCAGCAGACGCGTCCAGTGCCGCACCATGCCGGTCTGACTCAGCGTGAACGAGACGAACACGCCGACGATGTAGAGCTGGATCAGCGCGGTCACCTGCGCGCCGAAAGCGACCACGAAGATGATCGCCGCGACGGCCAGGAACAGGATGCCGTTGCTGAACGCCAGCCGGTCACCACGGGTGTGCAGCTGACGCGGCAGATACCGATCCTGGGCCAGCACCGAACCGAGCACCGGAAAGCCGTTGAACGCGGTGTTCGCGGCCAGCAACAGGATCAGCGCCGTCACGGTCGCGACGAAGAAGAAACCGGCCGGGAACGAATCGAACACCGCGTGCGCGAGCTGCGCGATCATCGCCTTCTGCTGGTAGCCCTCGGGAGTGCCGACGAGGTCCTGGGCGGGATCCATCACGTACTTCGCGCCGATCTCCTGGGCGAGGAGGACGATGCCGAGCAGCAGGGTGATCGAGAAGCCACCGAGCATCAGGAGCGTGGTCGCGGCGTTGCGCGACTTGGGTTTCCGGAAGGCCGGTACGCCGTTGCTGATGGCCTCGACCCCCGTCAGCGCGGCACACCCGGAGGAGAACGATCGGGCCACGAGGAACGCCAGCGCGAGCCCGGTGAGGTTGTCCTGTTCCGCCACGATTCCGAAGTCGGCGGTCTCCGAACGGATCTCCTCGCCGAGGACGAAGATCTCGGTGAAGCCCCAGATGAGCATGCCCAGCACGCCGACGATGAAGGCATAGGTCGGGATGGCCAGCACCGCCCCGGATTCCTTGATGCCGCGCAGGTTCACCGCCGCCAGGATCACGATCGCCCCGACGCAGAACCAGACCTTGTGCTCGTTGACGAACGGAACGGCCGAACCGATGTTCTCCGCCGCCGAGGTCACCGACACCGCCACCGTCAGGACGTAGTCGACCAGCAGGGCGCTGCCGACGGTGAGGCCCGCATTGGGTCCCAGGTTGACGGTGGCGACCTCGTAATCGCCACCACCCGACGGATATGCGTGCACGTTCTGCCGGTAGCTGGCGACCACCACCGCGAGGACCACGGCGACGGCGATCGCAACCCACGGGGTGAAGGTGAGAGCGGTGATCCCGGCGACCGAGAGGACCAGGAAGATCTCCTGTGGCGCATACGCCACGGAGCTCATCGCGTCGGAGGCGAAGACCGGGAGGGCGATGCGCTTGGGTAGCAGGGTGTGGCCCAGCTTGTCGCTGCGGAAGGGCCTGCCGAGCAGGAGCCGCTTCGTCGCAACGGACACCTTGGAGACGGTGGACACCAGGCAACCCTAGAGCGTCCGCGTCGTGGCGGGTAGGTTCGACTCGCGGCACGCACGCCGCATCGGGAGAGGAATGTCGTGCAGGTAGTCATCATGGGTTGCGGGCGGGTCGGATCGTCGCTCGCGATGGCGATGCAGAAACGCGGACACGACGTCGCGATCATCGACCGGGACCCGTCCGCCTTCTCGCGGTTGTCCGCCGACTTCGCGGGCCGCACGATCACCGGCGTGGGGTTCGACCGGGACATCCTGGTGAAGTCCGGGATCGAGCACGCCGACGCCTTCGCCGCGGTCTCCTCCGGTGACAACTCCAACATCATCGCCGCGCGGGTCGCCCGGGAGACCTTCGACGTCGAACGTGTCGTCGCACGCATCTACGACGCCAAACGCGCCGAGGTCTACGAACGGCTCGGCATCCCGACCGTCGCCACGGTGCCGTGGACGACCGAACGGTTCGTCTCCGCGCTCGGTGAGACGGCGACGGCGGAGTGGCGTGACCCGTCGGGTTCGCTCGCGGTCGCCGAGGTCGACGTCCACGAGTCGTGGATCGGGGTCTCGGTAGGCAGGTTCCAGGAACAGACCGGTGCCCGCGTAGCCTTCCTCAACCGGGTCGGCCGACCGGTCCTGCCCGACGCCAAAACCGTTCTCCAGCAGGACGACGTGATCTATGTCGCCGTCCTGCTCGACAATCTGGTCAACGCGCGCCGAGTCGCCGCGGAACCGTTCACCCATCCCGAATCCTGAGTGACGAGGAGTCATCCGTGAAGGTCGCCATCGCCGGAGCCGGCGCGGTCGGGCGCTCGATCGCCCGCGAACTCCTGGTCAACTCGCATGACGTCACCCTGTTCGAGCGGAAGGCCGACCACGTCGACCCGGACGCGGTGCCGGGCGCGAAGTGGATTCTCGCCGACGCGTGCGAGCTCACGAAGCTCGAGGACGCGCAACTGCAGACCTTCGACGTGATGATCGCCGCGACCGGTGACGACAAGGCCAATCTGGTCGTGAGCCTGCTCGCCAAGACCGAGTTCGCGATCAACCGGGTCGTTGCCCGGGTCAACGACCCGCGCAACGAATGGCTGTTCGGCGACGACTGGGGTGTCGACGTCGCGGTCTCGACCCCGCGCCTGCTCGCCTCCCTCGTCGAGGAGGCGGTGTCGGTGGGGGATCTGGTCCGGCTCATGACCTTTCGACAGGGCCAGGCCAATCTCGTCGAACTCACCCTGCCCGCGAACACACCGGTGGCGGGCAAGCCGGTCCGCAAGCTCGAGCTACCGCGGGACGTGGCACTGGTCGCGATCCTGCGCGGCGGGCGTGTCATCGTGCCGCAGAGTGACGACCCGATCGAGGGCGGTGACGAACTGGTCTTCATCGCGCCGGCCGAGGCGGAACCCGCGCTCTACGACGCCATGCGGATCACGCGCTGACGGTCTCCTCCTCGCGGACCGCGCGGCGGACGAGCAGGACGGTCGCGAGCACCGCCAGGGCCGTCAGCGGCCATCCCATCGCGATCCGCGCGAAGGCCAGCCATCCGGTGGCGCCGAGGTCGTAGAGCTCGGACTGGGTGAGATAGCGTGCCGCGAAGACCAGTGCCCACAGGGCGGTGGCGATGTCATAGGCGCGCAGCGTCCGGCCATGCCTTCGCCAGGCGGTCCCCTGCCCGTTCACCAGATGCCAGGCGACGCCGATCAGGGGCCAGCGCACCAGGATGGAGACCACGAACAGCACCGCGTAGACGAGAGTGGTCCAGATCCCGAACAGGAAGTACCCCTTCGCGTCCCCCACGCGACTGGCGATGAACACGCAGATCGCGACGCCGAGGAGGCCGGAGATCGCCGGGGTGAGACCTTCGCGGCGGATGATCCGCACGCCGAAGACGAGGGCTGCGGCGGCGAGCGCGGCGACGATGGCGGCCCGGAGGCCGAGGAACGAGTTCACCGGTACGAACACCACGACCGGAACCGTGGAGTAGATCAGCCCGGAGACGCCGCCGATCTGTTCGAGCACCGTCGGGGTCGGGGCGGGACCCGAATCCGGTTCGACGTCGTGGCCGATGGACTCGTCACCCGGCTCGCCGGTGTCGCTCGTGGGTGTCACTCGTCGTCGCTGCCCTGCAGCTCGTAGTAGGGGTTGTAGATCACCTTGTGACCGTCCTGCAGGGCGAGACGTCCCCGCACGGTCACCTTGCGGCCGGGTTCGATACCCGCGATGCGATTGCGGCCCAGCCACTTGAGCATGACGATGTCGGAGCCGTCGAAGAACTCCGCCTTCACGCCGGCCTTGGCCGCGCGTGAACACGTCTCCACCGCACGCAGCTCACCGTGCATGGTGACCTCCTCGCCGCGAGTGCAGTCCGACGCGCGTTGTGCGCCCGTCGCCTTCGACTCCTCCGCGATTCGCTCCGCTTCGACGTTCCCGAGATCTTCGGTGAGTCGGCGGGTCAGACGCTTGAGATAACCAGCAGTGGTGGGCATCCCAACCTCCCAATGGATTTCAGCCGGGCACCAGGCTTTCGCGTCAGCGTCCGTGGCCACCGAACGATTGATCGGTGACTGTCCGCCAGCGTAGACCCGGCATCGGCCGGTGACAACGTGGACGACCGGGGCTCACCCGCAGTCCCGGGACACCCTAGGGGATGATCTCCAGGTGCCCTGCATCCGGATGAACTTTTGATGCCCCACATGGACCGTCCGTCCACACGAACACCCACCGCGCTGGTGGTGATTCCCGGGACCGGCTCCGATGCCGACCACGTCACACGTGCCTTCGGTCACGCCGCGGCGATGCTCGGAGTCGAGCTCGTGGCGCTCGAGCCGACGCCGGATCTGGTCGCCGGCCATCGGCGTGGTCTCGAACGTGCGGCCGTCGAACACGACTCGGTTCTGGTCGGCGGGGTGTCGATCGGCGCCGCCATCGCCCTCGAATGGGCACTCGCCGACACCGGCGACCGATGTGCGGGCGTGTTCGCGGCCCTGCCCGCCTGGAGCGGCGACGCCGATTCCGCGCTCGCCGCGGCGAGCGCACGGGCGACGGCCGATGCGATGGAACGCGACGGGCTCGACGCAACGGTCACCGCGATGGCCGCGAGCAGCCCGGACTGGCTGGCCGCCGAACTCTCCCGCTCCTGGGGACGCCTGCACCCCGAGGTCATCGGACAGCTACGCGATGCCGCGGACTACTCGGCGCCCACACCGGAGCAGATCACCCGACTCACCGTTCCACTGGCACTCGTCGCGGCCCCGGACGACGCCATCCACCCGATCGCGGTCGCCCGCACCTGGCATGACGCCGCGCCGCGTTCGGCACTGGTCGAGGTCACCCTCGAGGGGTGGGGCCGCGATCCCGCGCTCCTCGGCGACAGTTGCCTCGCCGCATACACGCGCCTGTCGAGGTGAGACCCCGTCCGCAGCGGATTCAGCGACGACGGAAGAAGCGCTGCATCGCCGAGCCCGACGACGGCGGCAGCGGGGCGTCGTCCTCGGGGTCCGGGTCGGCGGTGACCGACGGATCGTCGTGGCCGCCCGAACCGCCCTCGGCCGGGGCGTCGGTATAAGTGTTCTCGCCGTAGACCGCGGCGTGCGCCACCTGGTCCAGCGCTCCCCCGGCGACGGCCTCCGACTCGTCGTCGGAGCCGGCCACCTCGCCGGTAGGTGTCTGGGGTCCGCCCGGGGCCTCCGCGCCCGCCTCCGCCTCGGCGAAGATCTGCTGCTGGGCGGCGGCCACCTGATGGGCGAGGACCGGCGGCAGGACGATCGGAAGCGGTTCCCGCGGCGGGTGCGGATCCGAACCGCGACGCACGACGGTCTCGGCCAGCACGGCACGACTCAGGCGCGCGAGGTCCTCGGCGCTCTCCGACGGCCCGCTACCGACACAGCGCACCAGCCACCGGGGGCCGTCGACGCCGATGAAGCGATGCGTGGCGCCCTCGACCTCGGCCACGACCTCCCGGCCCCAGTGGCCGTCCTCGATGCTGGTCGTAGCGCCGCCGTCACGCAACGACTCGGCCAGTTCGCGGACCACCTCGCGCCACGTACCCGGCGACTTGGGCGCCGCGAACGCACTCACCGAGATCCGGCCGATCGGGGTGACCAGATAGACGTTCTGCGGCTGGTGCGCCTCCGACATCTCGACGGTGACCTGCCCGCCCTCGACCACCGGGACGAGCACCGACCCCAGGTCGAGGTGGGAGTTCTCCAGCTCGTGGGGTTCCGTCGCGAGGGCGTCGATGTCGTAGGGGCCCAGTGCCTGACCGACCCGCAGTTCATCCGAACCGTTCTTCGTCATCGTCTACTCCTCGTCAATCCGCGTTCCGTGTGAACAGTAATCGACGCGGCGTCGGACCGACCTCGGCGTGTCGTGCTCAGCTCAGGATGGCGTGGCCGCCGCTGGATCCGTATCCGCCGTCGCCGCGGCTGGTGTCGTCGAGTTCCTCGACCTCGACGAAATCGGGAAGCTCGACGCGCTGCACGATCAGCTGCGCGATCCGGTCACCGCGCGAGATGGTGATGGACTGCTCGGGGTCGAGGTTGATCAGGCACACCTTGATCTCCCCGCGGTAGCCCGCGTCGACGGTGCCCGGGGTGTTGACGATGGAGAGGCCGGCGCGCGCGGCCAGTCCGGAGCGCGGGTGGATCAGGCCGACGGTGCCGAACGGCAACGCGATCGCGATCCCGGTACCGACCAACTGACGTCGTCCCGCCGGCAGTTCCAGGTCGATCGCCGAGCACAGGTCCACGCCCGCATCCCCGGGATGTGCTCGGGTGGGCAACGGCAGATCGGGGTCGAGTCGACGTACCGCGATGGGCGGCAGAGGGGGAAGAGCTGTGGTCACGCACGCAGACTACGCTGGTCACCGTGACCGCACCCCAATCGCCTGACAACACCGGCGGCACGTCGGAGAATCCGGCGGCTCGCCGGGACGCTGGTTCCGCGGACCTCTTCGACGAGCGTCTCACCGTGCCGTGGTGGTGGTGGCTGGCCGCCGCCGTCGTGACCGGTGTGGTGGGCTACGAGATCCAGTTGTCCGCCCACGGCAGCAAGTGGAGCGTGATCGGCTACGTCGTCACCGCGATCCTCAGCGTCCTGGTGCTGTGGTCGATGAGCCGTACCCGCGTCCGGGTGACCGCCGACCGCGAACTCCAGGCACATCGCGCCCGCCTGCCGCGGGCCGTCGTCGCCCGCGGGGCCTCCATCCCGGCGACCGCCAAGAGTGCCGCCCTCGGCCGTCAGCTCGACCCCGCCGCCTATCTGGTGCACCGCTTCTGGGTGAAGACGATGGTCCTCGTCGTACTCGACGACCCCGACGACCCGACCCCCTACTGGCTGGTGTCCACCCGGCGCCCCGCCGAACTGCTGGCCGCCCTCGACCTCCCGGATGCCGCGGCCGACCGCCCGTCGGCAGGCGCCTGACCGATCGACCCGCACCCCCATACGACGAAGGGGCCGCGCCTGATGGCGCGGCCCCTTCGTCGTCAGGCCCTGTGGGTCAGGGAGTCGTCGTTCACTTCCGCGGGTGTCCCGCGGATCTCATGCGCAGTCGACGCAGATCAGCGAGTTGCCGTTCTCCTCCGCCAGCCGGCTGCGGTGGTAGACGAGAAAGCAGCTGGTACAAGTGAATTCGTCGGCCTGCTTCGGGACGACCCGAACCGACAGCTCTTCGCCGGAGAGGTCCGCACCGGGCAGCTCGAAGGACTCCGCGGTGTCGCTTTCATCCACGTCGACCGCCGCGGACTGCGCCTCGCTGCGGCGGGCCTTCAGTTCCTCGAGCGAGTCTTCGTTGAGGTCCTCGGCCTCGGTGCGTCGTGGCGCATCGTAATCAGTAGCCATTGTGTGCCTTACTTGTTCAGAGAGTGAGGGGGCGCTCTCGGTTCCGGCTCGTGGCCGTCACCTGAGGGTGTGCGCACGACTCCGCCGGGATTGTCTTGCCGGTGGGGTCACTACAACGTCGTCTCGAGCACGATTCGTACCCAAGAATCCGGCGTATTGTGTGACTTCGGTCACGATTTGATGTCGGCTGCACCCCGAGGCTGGAAGCGCGGGCGCCCGAAGAATAGACCATGCCCGGTCAATCGTCAATGTGGCAACGCGAACTCGTCCGGAATCTCGCGATTCAGGCAGGTCGGACGCCTCGGAGACGGCGAGACACGGCTCCCGCGGCGAGGCTCGCACCCACCGTGGGATCGACCCTCTAGAGTGTTGCGGAGATTGCGCGGGGCGTCGCTCCCGGTGAAGTACATCCGCTCGAGCAGTGCGCCCACGGCGTGGTCGAGTGGGAAATCCCAGTGAGGAGTCGTTCCACGGTGGTCTCGAAGATTACGACCGGCTACCCGACCGACGAACAGGGCCGCCCGTATCCGCGGCGCCGGTACGCCCCGGCGATCATCACGGTGGTGGTCCTGCTGGTCCTCGGCGTCGTCGTCTGGGCGATCGTCCTCGGCGGCGACAACAGCGAATCGGTCCCCACCGCATGCAATCAGCCCACTCCGTCGACCGCGGTCGAACCCGGCGCACAACAGCCGGCCGAACCGCCCGTCCTCACCCAGGTCCCGCGCGACGAGATGCTGGAGGTCGCTCCGGCCGCACTGTCGACCTTCCAGGTCCGGGTCCTCAACGCATCCGAGGAACGGGGCGCTGCCCGGTCGGTGTCCGAGGACCTCGCGGCGCAGGGATTCACGCCGGCCGCCGACACCCCGTTCGCCGACGATCCCGTCTACGCGAACCGAGATCTCAACTGCGTGGCGCAGATCCGGTTCGGGCCCGCCGGCCGTGCCGCCGCGGCGGCGACCTGGCTCGCGTTCCCCTGCGCCCAGCTCGTCGACGACGGACGCCGTGGCACCGGGGTCGATGTCGCCCTCGGCACCTATCACTCGGGCGGCGAGCTCTCCCAGGACGCGCAGGCGACACTCGAGGCGCTGCGGTCGGCCGACCCCAAGAACCCCGAGACCGGCGCCGATCCCGCGTTGGTGAAGGCGGTCCACTCGGCTCCGTGCTGAATCGGCCCCACCGACCCCGCTAGGTCAGCGGTTCCCGGGCCCCGGCCCCATCGAGCAGGGCGAGGAACTCGTCGGCGATCCCCGGCGCCACCGCCACGGTGATGTGCCCCTCGTCCGCGCGCGAGTCCGGTGGCGGCGTCACCACGACCGCACCCGCCTCGGCGGCGATGAGACCACCGGCCGCCCAGTCCCAGGGACTGAGACCGTGCTCGTAATGAGCGTCGACGGCGCCGGAGGCCACCATGCACAGGTCGAGTGCCGCGGCACCGATCCGCCGGATGTCCCGCACCCGCGGGAGCAGGTCCGCGACGATCCGTCCCTGCGCGCGCCGACGGTCCGCGGCATAGCCGAAACCGGTTGCCACGAGGGCGAGTTCCGCACGATCGACGGGGTTGCACCGCAGCGGTACGCGCAGGCCGTCGCCGTCGGCCACCCAGGCACCGCCACCGAGGGTGGCGCCATAGACCACCTCGCGCGCCACGTCGACGACGACACCGGCGACCGAGCGGCCGTCGACCTGCGCGGCGACCGACACCGCGTAGGCCGGGACCCCGTACATGAAGTTGACCGTGCCGTCGATGGGGTCGACCACCCAGCGCACTCCGGACGGGACGGCGCGACTCCCACCGTGCTCCTCCCCCAGGACCTCGTCGGTGGGCCGGGACTCGTGCAGGCGCTGCCGGATCAGCCGTTCGGTCTCGGTGTCGGCGACGGTGACCGGGTCGGTTTCCGTCGACTTCGTCGAGACGGGGTTCACGGCGGCCGAATCGACGGGTGCCGCGTCCGCTGTCGGCGGCGTTGTCGCACCGAACAATTCGGGTCGGCGGCGGCGCACGTGGGCGGCCGCCTCCTGCGCCACGTCCACCGCGATGGCGGCCAGTTCGTCCACCGGAATTGTCTGATCCACGTGTTCCATGTCAGCACATCGGCGGCCGGGGCCGCTCACCGGTGACGTGAAGTGCCGCATCCGGAGGATGCCGCGCGGGCGGCTGCGGGCGCCGATAGCCTGGTGTCGATCACCGCCGGCCCGGAAGGGGACTCCGCCATGACCGAAACGCCCGCCACCGACGATTCGCCGTCACCCACTCATCTGGGCTTCGGCGTCGACGTCGGCGGCTCCGGAATCAAGGGCGGCATCGTCGATCTCGACTCCGGTGAACTCGTCGGCGATCGATTCAAGGTGCTCACCCCGCAGCCGGCCACCCCGGAGGCGGTCGCAGCCGCCGTCGCCGAGGTCGTCGCCCATTTCGACTGGGCGGGTCCCGTCGGCATCACCCTGCCGGGCGTGGTCACCGAGGGCATCATGCGGACCGCCGCCAACATCGACAAGGGGTGGATCGGTACCGACGTCTACGAACTGTTCAGCCGGCACCTCGGGGGTCGCGCGGTGTCGGTGCTCAACGACGCCGACGCGGCCGGGATGGCGGAGGACGCCTACGGCGCCGGCAAAGGTGTCGACGGCGTGGTGATGTTGCTGACGTTCGGCACCGGCATCGGGTCGGCGATCCTCATCAACGGCAACCTCGTGCCCAACACCGAGCTGGGCCATATGCAGGTCGGCAAGAAAGAGGCCGAGCACCAGGCGTCCTCGCGGATCAAGGAGGAGAAGGGTTGGTCCTACGAGAAGTGGACCGAGAAGGTCTCCGACGTGCTGAAGGCCTACGAGGCACTGTTCTGGCCCAAGGTGTTCATCGCCGGCGGCGGCATCAGCCGCAAGGCCGACAAGTGGATCCCGCTGCTCACCAACCAGACCCCGGTCGTGGCGGCCACGCTGTTGAACACCGCCGGGATCGTCGGCGCGGCGATGGCCGTCTCACAAGGCCTCAAAACCTAGGCCGCGCCTGGATTGACCAGGGCTTTGTCACATCGGACCGGCCGATGTCGTTACAATGGTCGTCACCGGTCATCTGAACCGAGAAACCAAGCCCTTGTCCACGGCGGCTCGTGCTGCCGTGTCACGTCTCACAAGACTCGACAAAGACACCGCAGAAGAGAAGTTCGAAAGGTTGTACGTGGCAGCCATCAAGACCCGCCAGGGGGACGCCGAGGCCGACGAGACCCAGTCGACCACCGCCTCGACCGAAGCCCCGGCCAAGCGGACCGCCAAGAAGGCTGCGAAGAAGACCGCTGCCCGTAAGGCGCCTGCGAAGAAGGCAGCAGCGAAGAAGGCCACCAAGAAGGCAGCCCCCAAGAAGGCTGCCAAGAAGGCCACCTCCGCCGAGGGTGTGGACAACACCGACGCCGAGCCCGACGATCCGGACTCGATCGACGACATCGACGGTCCCGACGCCGATCTCGAGGACGTGGAGATCGACGACGACCTCGAGGTCGACGACGAGGACGACGCCGAAGACTCCGACGACGAGGACGAGGAAGCCGAAACGGCACCCGCCGGCGCCAAGACCCCGGCCAAGGAGTCGGCGAAGACCGAACCCGCCGCCAAGTCCGGCGACTTCGTCTGGGACGAAGAGGAGTCGGAGGCACTTCGCCAGGCCCGCAAGGACGCCGAGCTCACCGCGTCGGCCGACAGCGTGCGTGCCTACCTCAAGCAGATCGGCAAGGTCGCCCTCCTCAACGCCGAGGAAGAGGTCGAGCTGGCCAAGCGCATCGAAGCCGGCCTGTTCGCCACCGAACGTCTTCGCCGCATGATGGACTCCGGCGAGAAGATCAGCACCGCGCAGAAGCGCGACCTGAACTGGATCTCCCGTGACGGCAACCGTGCGAAGAACCACCTGCTCGAGGCCAACCTCCGACTGGTCGTCTCGCTCGCCAAGCGCTACACCGGCCGCGGCATGGCGTTCCTGGATCTCATCCAGGAGGGCAACCTCGGTCTGATCCGCGCGGTCGAGAAGTTCGACTACACAAAGGGTTACAAGTTCTCGACCTACGCCACGTGGTGGATCCGCCAGGCCATCACCCGCGCGATGGCCGACCAGGCCCGCACCATCCGCATCCCGGTGCACATGGTCGAGGTCATCAACAAGCTGGGCCGGATCCAGCGTGAACTCCTCCAGGACCTCGGCCGCGAGCCGACGCCCGAGGAGCTCGCCAAGGAGATGGACATCACCCCGGAGAAGGTGCTGGAGATCCAGCAGTACGCCCGGGAGCCCATCTCTCTCGACCAGACCATCGGCGACGAAGGCGACAGCCAGCTCGGCGACTTCATCGAGGACTCCGAGGCAGTCGTCGCGGTCGACGCGGTGAGCTTCACTCTCCTCCAGGACCAGCTGCAGTCGGTGCTCGAGACGCTCTCCGAGCGCGAGGCGGGTGTCGTGCGTCTGCGCTTCGGTCTCACCGACGGCCAGCCGCGCACCCTCGACGAGATCGGCCAGGTCTACGGCGTCACGCGTGAGCGCATCCGCCAGATCGAGTCGAAGACGATGTCCAAGCTGCGCCACCCGTCGCGGTCGCAGGTCCTCCGGGACTACCTGGACTAGTCACGCACTCTCCGTCGCCCCCGTTGCCGTCACTCGGCGACGGGGGCGAACGCGTTGTCGGGGCCGAATTCCGGGTTCGCAGATCGAGCAGGGCATGTCGACTTCTGTCAAGGGTTGTACGCGGAGAGATTCCGAGACGGGCCGACAGATTCTGTTTCCGCAGGTTGCTGCGTACGCTGACCCGGTGCCGTATGCGTTGACGTCGTCCGGGAGCAGCCCCCATGGTCCCCTCTCGGCGAGTGGTCCCCTTCTGGTGACCCGCCCCGCCGTCGATCTGCTGCGGGTGGCCTCGATGCTGTGTCGCTGATGCGACCGACCCCACCCGGGACCGTCCTGTCCCCACCCGTCATCGCGAGCCCTTCGTGCGCTCGTCCCAGCCTCGGCGCGCCCTGACCGCGTGCCAGCCCCGAAAGATCCTCCATGAGAACGATTGTCCTGATCGGCCTCGTCGGCCTCGCCGCCCAACTCGTCGACGGCAGCCTCGGTATGGCCTACGGCGTCACCACCACCACGCTGCTCCTCGCGATCGGCACCAACCCGGCCGCGGCGTCGGCCACCGTCCACCTCGCCGAGATCGGCACCACGCTGGTGTCCGGTGTCTCCCACTGGAAGTTCGGCAACGTCGACTGGCGCGTGGTCCGCCGCATCGCCATCCCGGGTGCCATCGGCGCCTTCCTCGGTGCGACGATTCTCGCCAATCTGTCGACCGAGGCGGCCGCACCCCTCATGGCCGTCATCCTGCTGCTGCTCGGGCTCTACATCCTGATCCGTTTCACCTTCCAGGGCATCCCCCGACACAACCTCGGCAAGCCGCTGCGCAAGCGCTTCCTGAGCCCGCTGGGCTTCGTCGCCGGCTTCGTCGACGCCACCGGTGGCGGCGGCTGGGGGCCGGTCGGTACCCCGGCGATCCTGGCCAGTGGCCGGCTCGAGCCCCGCAAGGTGATCGGTTCGATCGACACCAGTGAGTTCATCATCGCCGTCGCTGCCAGCCTCGGCTTCCTGTTCAGCCTCGGCTCCCAGGGCATCAACTTCGCGTGGGTCGGTGCCATTCTCGTCGGCGGTGTCATCGCGGCCCCGATCGCCGCCTGGCTGGTCCGCCACATCCCGCCGCGCCTGCTCGGCGCCTCGGTCGGCGGCCTCATCGTCCTGACCAACACGCGCAGCCTGCTCAAGAGCGACTTCATCGACGCCCCCGGCGGTGTGCGGAACATCTTCTATGTCGTCATCGCCGTCGGGTGGGCGGCCGCCTTCGCCTACTCGCTCCGCGAATACCTGCGCGACCGCGAGAACGAGTCCTCCGACGCGATCACCCACTTCCGCGAGGAGCAGGAGGTGGCGCTCGTCGGCGCCGACACCGATGCGCAGGTGCCGGATGCGGACTCCGATGTCGCCGGCTCCCAGTCGCCGACCCCAGCCGGCTGACAGCAGCCTGAAACGGTTTCCGGCAGACGTTGTCACATTGTTGCCCGAGGTAAACGGTGAGTGACGACACACCGATGGCACCTGCCGGAACAATACGAACCCGCCGAACGTCTGACAGAGTGAGGTTGACGCATCGCCCGGATGTGTCGGCTCGAAGGGAAGGCGACCGGACACCGGCGCCGGACCGGGACGGAGGAACCATGACTGACATCGCCACCACAGCCCCGATCTACCTGCCGCTCACCGCCGCCGATCGCTGTGATCGCTGCGGCGCAGCAGCCAAGGTACGTGCCGTCCTGCCCAAGGGCGGCGAGCTTCTCTTCTGCCGTCATCACTTCAACGAGCACGAAGCGCGCCTGGTGGAGCTCAGCGCCACCGTGGTCGAAGCCGCGGGCGAACTGGTCTGACACTCGTCATGGCCTGACGGGCGACAGCCACAGACGAAGAAGAACCCGGCCGGATCATCCGGCCGGGTTCTCTCGTGTTCGGGTCCGGTGCCGGTCAGCGCCACGTCCGCAGAGCGGCAATGCGTTCCTTGAGCTGCTCGGCGCTGGCCATCGCCGTCGGCGGACCACCCAACCTGGTTCGGAGCTCGTTGTGCACCATGCCGTGCGGCTTGCCGGTGCGGTGATGGTGCATGGCGACCAGGGTGTTGAGTTCCTTGCGCAGCGCGTGCAGGTTCTCCCCGGTGGTGCCGGGACCGCGCCCGGGCTCCGGTTGTTCGGACGCGGACTCCGCCGCGGGGGCCGACGTCCGGGACACGACCTGCTCGGCCTGACGCTTCTGCAGGAGTGCCCGCACCTGATCGGCGTCGAGGAGCCCCGGCAGGCCGAGATAGTCCGATTCCTCGTCGCTGCCGGCGAAGGTCGCCGTGCCGAACGACGCGCCGTCGAAGATGACCTGGTCGAGTTCGGCGTCGGCGTGCAGCGACTGGAACGCCGGCTCGTCCTCCCCCGGTTCGTCCTTCTGTTTGTTCGCATCGATCAACAGCTGATCGTCGAGACCGTCGCTCTCGCGGTGCGGCTTGCCGAGGACGTGGTCGCGCTGGGCCTCCATCTGGCTCGCGAGGTCGAGCAGCACCGGGACGGACGGCAGGAACACGCTCGCGGTCTCGCCGGGGCGCCGCGACCGCACGAATCGACCGATCGCCTGCGCGAAGAACAGCGGCGTCGACGAGCTGGTGGCGTAGACGCCGACCGCGAGCCGCGGCACGTCGACGCCCTCGGACACCATGCGCACCGCGATCATCCACTCGTCCTTCGACGCGGAGAACTCAGCGATCCGCGACGACGACTTGGGGTCGTCGGAGAGGACCAGGGTCGGCTGCTTGCCGGTGATGGCGGTAAGCAGTTCGGCATAGTCGCGGGCGGTCGACTGGTCGGTCGCGATGACCAGACCGCCGGCGTCGGGCATGCCGCTGGCACGCAGCTGGCCGAGTCGGGTGTGAGCGGCGGTGAGGACCGCGGGGATCCAGTCGCCGTGGGGATCCAGGGCGGTCCGCCAGGCCCGGGCGGTGTGCTCGGCCGACAGCGGCTCACCAAGCCGAGCGGTGAACTCCTCACCGGCGCTGGTCCGCCAGCTCGCCTCACCCGAGTACGCGAGGAACACCACCGGACGGACGACGCCGTCCTTCAGGGCGTCGGCGTAGCCGTAGGTGTGGTCGGCCTTGGAACGCTGGTTTCCGCCGGGTTCGGGCTCGTAGACGACGAACGGGATCGGCGAGTCGTCGGAGCGGAACGGCGTACCGGTGAGCAGCAGTCGGCGTTCGGCGTCGTCGAAGGCCTCGCGGATCGCTTCGCCCCACGACTTGGCGTCGCCGCCGTGGTGGATCTCGTCGAGGATCACGAGGGTCCGCCGGTTCTCGGTGCGGACCCGGTGCTTGGTCGGGTGTGCCGCGACCTGGGCGTAGGTGAGGACCACGCCGTGGTAGTCGGAGCTGGTCTGACCGGCCGAGTTGGAGAAACGCGAATCCAGTGCGATACCCACGCGCGCGGCCGCCTCCGCCCACTGGTGCTTGAGGTGCTCGGTCGGCGCGACGACGGTGATCTGCTCGACGGTGCGGTCGTCGAGCAACTCGCGGGCGACCCGTAGACCGAACGTCGTCTTACCGGCACCGGGGGTCGCCACCGCGAGGAAGTCCTTCGGCTTGCGCGTCAGGTACTTGGTGAGTGCACGGCGCTGCCACGCACGCAGCTGAGGCCGGTTGGGGGCCGCGGCATCGGTCCCGGCGCTGGTGGAGGGTTCGGCTGACGTCACGTGTGTGCTGCTCCTGACGGCGTACGGATTCCCTACCGGGCATGAAATGACCCCTCGCGTTGGGAGGACCCGCGCCGAAGGGGACCCGGCAATCGTACCGCCGGGGCCGCCCCGCCCCCGCATCGCGACACCCCCTCGTCGCGGCTCGCCGACAGCCGCGTGCGCATCCCCGCGTGGTCACTCCGAACGACGCGCCTGGTGACCCGGGTACCCTTCCGGGCCCTTGATCGGGGATATTGAACTCATCACAACGCGAAAGAGGAACCCGGTACCGCTGGCCGGCGACGCGACGTCGCCGGTGGCTGCCGTGTGTCCGAATCCGTCGAACGCCGTGACCGCGCCGCTCGACGCCGGTCAACGCGACACCAGTCCACTCGACACCACGTTTCGGACTCCTCGCCGGCCCGCCCCGTTCGTCGGGGACACCTCGGCGTCCGGCGACACCGCTCCTGCATCACGAGACGTCCCCGTCATGCCCGAATCCCCCAGGACGACGACCGGAGCGGAGAAGCGGGCGGAGCCCGAGGACGCCGAGAAGGAGGCGAAGCCCGAAGGCGTCGACGAACCCGTCCCCGCGAGCCGCGCGAAGGCGCCCGACTCCGACGGCACCGAGGACGAACCCGGCCCCCCGGTACTACCCAACATCCACCGGGTGGTGTGGCGCACGATCGTGAAATCCTGGGACGACGGGATCATCGGTTGGGCGGCGCAGGCCGCGTTCTGGCAGGCGCTCTCCCTGCCCCCGCTACTGCTCGGGCTCCTCGGCTCGGTCGGTTACGTCGCGGGCTGGTTCGGTCCCGGCACCGTCGACATCGTCTACGACCGCATCATCGAATTCGCGCAGCGCACCTTCACCGAGACCGTCGTCGACGACCTGATCACCCCGACCGTCGACAGCGTGCTGGGCCGGGGCCGCATCGGACTCATGTCGGTGGGTTTCATCCTGTCGCTGTGGGCGGGCTCCTCGGCGATGTCGTGCTTCATCGCCTCGATCGCGAAGGCGCACGACCAGCACGAGGTCCGACATCCGGTGTGGCAGCGCTTCTTCGCGCTGTTCCTCTATGTCGGCTTCCTCTTCGTGGCGGTCTTCCTGCTGCCGCTGGTCGCCCTCGGACCGAACTATCTGCGGGCCATCGTGCCCGCGTCCTGGGGATCGTTCGTGACCACACTCATCGACTACGGCTACTTCCCGTTCGTCGCCGTCCTGCTGCTGTTCGTCCTCACGACGCTCTACCACCTGGCACTGCCCAATCCGCTCCCGTGGCACCGGCTCATCGGCGGCGCGATCGTCGCGGGCGTCTTCTTCTGGGTCGCCAGCTACGTCTTGCGCATCTACCTGACGAAGATCACCGAGGCCGGCGTGTCCTACGGTGCGCTGGCGACGCCCATCGCCTTCCTGCTGTTCACCTTCTCGCTCGGCTTCGGCATCGTCATCGGCGCCGAGTTCAACGCGGCGGTGCAGCAGTTCTGGCCGGCCAAGGCGTCCACGACGACCCAGGTCCGGCATTGGGTCAACTCGCAGACCTCCGACATCACCGGTCAGCTCAAGACGATCCCCGACCGGCTGTCGTCGGGACCGATCCGCCGGCCCACGCGTGACCGCGGGAGCGACTGACCGGTCCCGGCGCCCGCTCGGCTATTTGCGCAGTTTGGCGTAGATCTTCTTGCACTTCGGGCACACCGGCGAACCCGGCTTGGCCGCCCGGGTCACCGGGAAGGTCTCGCCGCAGAGCGCGACCACGTGGCTGCCCATCACGGCGCTCTCCGCGATCTTGTCCTTCTTGACGTAGTGGAAGAACTTGGGCCGGTCGTCGTCACTGCTGTCGGTGGCGTCGGCTTCGGACCGCTCGTCGGTCTCGGTGTCGGTCCACTCGTCGAGATCGGGGCGTTCGATGGTTTCAGTTGCCATTGCTCTATTGTGCGTCACCGGGGCACCCGGGGCACAGAGAGGCCGCTGCGCATCCGGCACAGGGCGGCGCCCGGGCCCGGAATCCGTGAGTGCAAAGAGCAACCGAAAGTGGGACAGTGGAGAGGGTGTTCGAACAAAGGGATTCCATGGGCGCGAACGGCAATGAGCCGCACGGCCACCACGAGGACTCGAAGCGCTTCGGCAGGTCGGAACATCCGGCCGTGCCCGCCGAGACCTTCCTGATCACCGACGCCCAGGACTCCCTCGAGGCGCAGCAGAAGGCCCGTGTCCGCAAGTACCTGATCATGATGGCGTTCCGCGTCCCCGCGCTGATCATCGCCGGCGTCGCCTACTCGCTCACCGGTTCGGGGCTTCTTGCGCTGGCCATCGTCGCCGTCTCCATCCCGCTGCCCTGGATGGCGGTGCTCATCGCCAACGACCGGCCGCCGCGCAAGCGGGGGGAGGTACCTCTCTACAAGTACGGCGCCGATCATCACGTCGTCGGCCCTCCCGCCCTCTCGCGCACCGAACAGCAACTCCCCCACCGCACCGTCGACGGTCACGTGGTCGACCCCGACGACGACTGAGTCACCGTCGATCCCGACGACCGACGGGGCGGGACCGCAGCGGGTTCCCCCGCGGCCCGACATCTCAGCAACTTCTCAGCCGTCCCTGCGAATCGGTGAAAGTCTTCGCAGGTCACCAAGCCTCCTCCGGGTTTGCGACGAATCACTTTCGGGAACTATCGCCAACGCATGGACGTTGGACCCAGTGAACGTATTCAAGTCAGGAGGCCGCATGTCACGCTCGACAGTTGCACGTTCGACCCCGACCACAGGTTTCGCGGATCCGTCCGCCCCGGGCACCCGCCCGGCGATGACGGAACAGGATCTCGACGCCCAGTCGCCCGCCGCGGACCTCGTCCGCGTCTACCTCAACGGGATCGGACGCACCGCTCTCCTCAACGCAGAGCAGGAGGTCGAACTCGCCAAGCAGATCGAGGCCGGCCTCTACGCCAAGCACGTCCTGGCAACCAAGAAGCGCCTCTCGGCAACCAAGAAGCGCGACCTGGCGACCATCGTCCGCGAGGGTGAGGCCGCACGGTCCCATCTGCTCGAGGCGAATCTCCGTCTCGTCGTCTCGCTGGCCAAGCGCTACACCGGTCGCGGAATGCCGCTCCTCGACCTCATCCAGGAGGGCAACCTGGGTCTGATCCGCGCCATGGAGAAGTTCGACTACGCGAAGGGCTTCAAGTTCTCGACCTACGCGACGTGGTGGATCCGCCAGGCGATCACCCGCGGCATGGCCGACCAGAGCCGCACCATCCGGCTCCCCGTCCATCTCGTCGAGCAGGTGAACAAGCTCGCCCGCATCAAGCGGGAGCTTCATCAGCAGCTCGGTCGCGAGGCCACCGACGATGAACTGGCCAGCGAGTCGGGCATCCCGGCCGAGAAGATCGCCGATCTGCTCGACCACAGCCGCGACCCGGTGAGCCTGGACATGCCGGTCGGCAGCGACGAGGAGGCCCCGCTCGGCGACTTCATCGAGGACGCCGAGGCCACTTCCGCCGAGAACGCCGTCATCGCCGGTCTGCTGCACTCGGACATCCGTGCGGTACTGGCGACCCTGGACGAGCGCGAACAGCAGGTCATCCGGATGCGCTACGGCCTCGATGACGGTCAGCCGCGCACCCTCGATCAGATCGGCCGCATGTTCGGGCTGTCGCGCGAGCGCGTGCGACAGATCGAGCGCGAGGTCATGGGCAAGCTCCGCGCCGGCGATCGTGCCGAGCGTCTGCGCGCCTACGCCAGCTGACGTCCTCTGGTTCGAGAGCCTCCTAGCTCAACCGCCTCGGTCCGGTGTCCCGCCTGTCGGGCACCGGGCCGACGCGTATCTGGGCATTGAGTACCGATGCGCCGTCCACCGAGACGAGGATGGGGTCGCACAGCACCTCGCGCACCTCGGGGATGTCGTCGACCAGGGTGGAGATCCGCAGGAGCAGGTCGACGAGCGCCTCCTTGTCGGCTGGCTCCTCACCGCGGTAGCCGTTGAGGAGCGGCGCCGATCGCGGCTCGTCGATCAGTTCTCGCGCGTCGAGTTCGGCGAGCGGGATCGCGCGATACCCGTGATCGCCCAGCAGGTCGAAGGTCCGTCCCGACAGCCCGAACGAGATCACCGAACCGAAGGACTCGTCGTCGCGGACTCGGATGACCGTGCCGACGCCCTTCGGTGCCATCTTCTGGACGTGGAGGACGTGGTCGCCGGTCAGCTCGCTCAGCTCGGCGAAGGCGTTCACGACGGCGGTCGCGTCGGGCAGGTCGAGCCGGGCGCCCTCGCGGTCGAGACGTCCCCGCCACTTCGACGAGGTCGCCTTCACCGCGACCGGGAAGCCGAGTTCGCGGGCCGCCGCCGACGCCTCGTGCATCGTCGTGACCTCACGGAACGGGACGACCGAGATGCCGTACCACCGCAGCAGCCTCGCCGACTCGACCTGGCCGAGAAGACGGTCCGACGACGAGCCGTCGGAGTCCATCGCCTCGCGGACGTACATGCGGGCCGCCTCCGGATCGGTGCCCTCGGCCCGATGGACGACCGACTCCGGCCGCATCCGCCACTTGGCGTACTGCCAGGCGCGCGCGAGAGCTGCTGCGGCGCGCTCCGGGCTGGCATAGGACGGGATGGAGCCGCGTTCGGGCAGACCGTTCGGGCCGGGTTTCGTGAGGCCCGGCGGGATACCCTCGACGGCGAGGAACGTGGTGACGATCGGTTTGGCACCGTCGGCACCGGGGGTGTTGGCCGCGGCCATGAGCGCGCGGGCGTGCCAGTCGGCGTCGACGGCCACCGGCGGCACGAAGACGACGACGATCGCGTCGACGCCGGTGTCGGTCATTGCCGCCGACACGGCGTCCTCGAACAGTTCCTCCGTCGCCCCCGCGCCGAGATCGATGTTGTCGACCACCTCCAGGCCGCCGTTGCGGGCCTGGTCGGCGGCGAGGCTGCCCAACACCGACGAGTTGCCGATGATGCGGACGCGGGGTCCGCGCGGCAGCGGCTGATAGGCGAACAACGCCGCGCAGTCGAACAGTTCGGGGATCGTGTCGACCTGGATGACACCGGCCTGCTCGAGCATCATGCGCGCGATCTGGTCGTCGAAGTTGGCCGCGGACCGGGCCGCGCGCACCGGGCTCATCGCTCCCCTGCCCGACTTCACCGCCACGATCGGCTTGGCCCGCGACACCCGGCGGGAGATGCGGGAGAACTTCCGCGGGTTACCGAAGCTCTCGAGGTAGAGCAGGATCACATCGGTCGAGGCGTCGCTGTCCCAGTACTGCAGCAGGTCGTTGCCGGAGACGTCCGCGCGATTCCCGGCGGAGACGAAGGTCGACAACCCGATCTGGCGCCGGGCGGCGGTGTCGAGGATCGCGATGCCCAATGCGCCGGACTGGCAGAAGAACCCGACCCGGCCGGCGGCGGGGATGCGCGGCGCGAGCGTGGCGTTCAGCGCGATACCGGCGTCGTTGTTGGCCACGCCCAGCGCGTTCGGGCCGACGAGCCGCATGCCGTGTTCGCGGACCTGCGCGACGAGGCGTCGCTCGTTCTCCAGACCCTCCTCCTCGCCGGAGTCACCGAAACCGGACGACACGACGACGAGGGTCCGCACGCCCTTCACCAGGCAGTCGTCGAGGACGTCGTTGACCCGGGACGCCGGGACCGCGACCACCGCGAGGTCCACCGGATCCGGGATGTCGCGCACCGTCTCGTAGGCGCGGATGCCGCGCACCGACGGCGGACGTTCGTGAGTGCGCCGCCGGTTCGGCGACGTCGGGCGGCCCGGGCGCTGTGACCCGGGGCTCGGCGGTTCCTCCTCGACTCGGGCGGGCCCGTTCACCGGGAAGACCGGACCGGTGAACCCCCCGGCGATGATGTTGGCCAGCAGCGCGTTTCCGACCTTGTTCGGGTCGGTCGACGCGCCGATCACCGCGACCGAGGTCGGGCGCAGCAGGTTCGCGACGCTGCGGGCTTCCGACGCGTTCTCGCGGGCGTTGCGCACCGACAGCAGTGCCTCGGTGGGGTCGATCAGGAACTCCACATGCACCGTCGAGCCGTCGAAGCTGCGGGCCAGCTGGTAGCCGGCGTCCCGGAACACGGCGACCATGTTCGGGTTCTCGCTGAGCACCTCGGCCTCGAAGCGGGTGAAACCGTTCTCGGCCGCGGCGCCGGCGAGATGTTCGAGCAGGACCGGTCCGAGGCCGCGGCCCTGGTGTTCGTCGGCGACGACGAAGGCGACCTCGGCCGACTCCGGCTTGCCGTCGAAGGCGAGCCCCTCGTAGATGCCGACGGCGATGATCTCGCCACCGAGCACCGCCACGATCGCGACGCGCTGCTGGTGGTCGACGGTCGTCATCCGCGCCACCTCACGGGGCGGCAGGGTGGGCGTCGGACCGAAGTACCGCATGTAGCGGGTTCGTTCGGAGAGCTTGGAATGGAAGGCGACGATCCGGTCGGCGTCGTCGGGCACGATGGGCCGCAGGTGCACGACACCGCCGTCGGAGGCCAGCACGTCGGCTATCCAGTGCCGCGGATAGTCCCAGGCGCCACGGGGTTCGGGCTGATCGGCCAACGCCTGCGGCGCGGTCGTGGAGTGTTCTGGGGTGGACGACACGTCCTGATCAGTCACGGGGATCCTCCGGGTCGAGACCGTGCAGAGGGTACACCGCGCGGCGGGTCGCGAGGATGGCGCGATCGGTCTGTCGCTGTGCCGTCGCGCTCACCCCCTCGGGCGGCTCCTGGCCGGCGTCGCCGTCCCACGGCTGATAATCGACGTCACCGCCGTCACCCATCACCCCGACCGGCGGCCGGGCGTAGTCGGAATGCACCTGCGTCGAGATCTGTTCGGCTGTGGCGCACCAGGATTCGTCGATGGTCGCGGTGACGTCCACCTCGCGGTCGAGCGCCACGCCCAGCAGGTGGGTCCAGCTGCGCGGCACCACGTTGACCACGCCGTATCCGCCGCCGCCGACCGCGATCCAGCGCCCCTCGCAGTACTTGTCGGCGAGCTCACGCATCGCGATCATCGCCGCGCGCTGACCGTCGACGGTGAGCGACAGGTCGGTGAGCGGGTCGGCGCGATGACTGTCGGCGCCGCACTGGCTGACGATGATCTGCGGTTTGAACCCGGCGATCAGCGACGGCACGACGGCGTGGAAGGCCCGCAGCCACAGCCGATCCTCGGTGTTGGGCATCAGCGCGAGGTTGACCGCACTCCCCTGCGCGTCGCCGTCGCCGACCTCGGTCGGCCAGCCGGTCCCCGGCCACAGCGTCGCCGGATGCTGGTGCAGCGAGACCGTCATCACCCGCGGATCCGCCGCGAACTCCACCTGGACGCCGTCGCCGTGATGGGCGTCGACGTCGATGTAGGCGATCCGGTCGAATCCCTTGTCCAGCAGATATCTGATCGCGATCGCGCAGTCGTTGTAGATGCAGAAGCCCGCGGCGCGTGCCCGCATCGCGTGATGCATGCCGCCGCCGATGTTGACCGCGCGGGTCGCAGCGCCGGAGGCCACGGTCTGCGCGGCGGCGAGGGTGCCGCCGACGAGGAGCCGGGCGGCCTCGTGCATCCCGGCGAACACCGGGTTGTCGGCGTCGCCGAGTCCGAACAGCCGCTCGAGGAGCGGACCGGACAGCGACGCGGTGCCGGAACCCACCGCGCGGACGGCGTCGATGTAGTCGCGGCTGTGCACCACGGTGAGCGCGTCGTCGTCGATGGCCTGCGGCGGGACGGTCTCGACGTCGTCGAGCACGCCGAGGCTCTGGGCGAGGGTCATCGTCAGCGCGAGCCTCACGGGGTTCATCGGGTGGGTGTGGGCCCACCGGTAGGACAGGAAGTCCTCGCTCCAGATGACGGCCGTCGCAGAAGTGTCGGTCACACGTTCAGGCTAGTGGTTCAACTCGCGGCCGGGTGAGCGATGTCGGTTCGACCACACGTGCGTACCGTCAGGGTCGTGGTGACGAGACGACGGCCCCTGAGAGGGCGGTCACCGTGGGTAAACAGGGTAATCTTGGCGGGGACGAAAGGGATTGGGCACAGTGAACGATCTGGTTGACACCACCGAGATGTATCTGCGGACGATCTACGACCTCGAGGAAGAGGGGATCGTGCCGCTGCGGGCGCGCATCGCCGAGCGCCTCGACCAAAGCGGTCCGACCGTGTCCCAGACCGTTGCCCGGATGGAGCGCGACGGACTTCTGCGCGTCGCGGGCGACCGCCACCTCGAGCTGACCGAGCGCGGCCGTTCGCTGGCCGTCGCGGTGATGCGCAAGCATCGCCTCGCCGAGCGGCTCCTGGTCGATGTGATCGGCATGCCCTGGGATCAGGTCCACGAGGAGGCCTGCCGCTGGGAGCACGTCATGAGCGAGAACGTCGAACGTCGTCTGCTCGCCGTGCTCGAGTACCCGACGACCTCGCCCTACGGCAACCCGATCCCGGGTCTGGAACTGCTCGGCGTCGAGGTGCCCACTACCGACGACGGCGCGACCCGTCTCGCAGATCTGCCCGCCGGCGACACCGTGGCCGTCATCGTGCGGCGCCTGTCGGAGCACGCACAGTCCGACGTGGGTCTCATCTCGCAGCTGCGGGAGGCCGGGGTGGTGCCGAATGCCCGGGTGACGGTGACCAACTCCGCGGGCATCATCACGATCAACACGCCCGGGCACGAGGGTCTGGAGCTCTCCCCGGACATGGCGCACTCGGTGTTCGTCGAGAAGGTCGTCGAGAAGGTCTGAGGCAGTGAAGGTCTGAGGCAGTAGAAGTCTGAGGCAGTGAAGGTCTGAGGCCGTCACATCCGGAGATCACCCGGCGGCGCGCCGGGTGATCTCCGGCATCCGCACCCCGAGCGCCAGGGCGGTGGCGTACGAACCGTCGATCATCTCCCACAGTTTGCCGGGTCGGACTCCCGAGCGCAGGCAGCCGTCGAGGAGTCCGGCGAGCTTCGCGTCCGGGTCGGATTCGAGGGCGACGTCGAGTGCGACGCCCGCGTAGGCCCCTTCCCCACCGATGTAGTGCAGGTGCGCGAGCAGGGTCGCGGCCCCGGCCCGTCCGGGCCCGGCGAGTCGCCGGGTGAGTTCCCGCCAGACCAGCTCAGCGTCCTCCCGTAGGTCGGTGACCGCGAGGACGAGCAGCGCATCGCGGGTGCGGGGTCGTACGACGGCCTGTTCCAGCAGCGCGACCTCGGTGCAGTCCAGCGACTCCCCGGCGTCGGCGATCGAGTCCATCACCAGGTCCAGCAGGTGTGCGTCGGACAGCGACCCGACCGGGAGGACCCGACAGTCGTCGCAGTCCGGGCCCGGCCGTGAGGCGCTGCATTCGCCGTCGACGGGTTCGAGCATCGCCCGCATCTCCGACCGGCGCGGCAGGATTCGACGGCCCGATTTCACGGCCTCGGCGATGGCGGTCGGACAGGTCTGCGGATCGTCGAGAACTCCACCGTGGTCGTCGACGACGTCGATCGACCACGCCTGCCCGTCGGGACACCAGATGACCGACCACGGCGCCCCGGGATCGAACGCGGCCACCGCGAATCCGGCAGCGACGCCCCCGATCGCGCCGAAGTGCCGGTCGGCGATCGCGAGCACCCGCCGATATTGCGCACTGTCGGCCGGAAAACGGTCGTCGGCGACTATCGCCACGACCTCCTCGGCGCCATAGGAATCTGTGATCGACCCGAGGCCGGCCAGCACCGTGGACAGCTCGGGTGTCGGGTTCCCGGTGTCGTCGAGGGCCAGGTCGTGTCGCATGGTGGCCGAGATCCCACGGTCGGGCGCGAAGGCGACGACGATGATCGAGCGCTCCGGCAGGAAGCCGAGCAGCGCCGGGATCGCCGTGAGCAGCGTCGTCGGATCGATGGGGTCACGGTAGAGGCGCGAGGACGCCGAGAATCCGGGCATGCACGAGAGCATCTGTCGTGCCCGGCCCCCACGACGGCGAGCCGGGAGACCTGTGGACAACCTCCGCGGCCCGTCCACAGGCCGGCGGGTCTCAGCCGAAGGCCGCCGACACCGCCTTCGTGAACAGCTCGTCGAGCGCCGCCGAATCCTCTGCGGGTACCGGACCTGCTGCGGGCCAACGATATTCGGCATACACGCGAACCCCGTCGCGCTCGCCGATCAGGGCGAGCGAGCTGGTGGTCACCGGCGCGGTACCACCACCGGTGACGATCGTGCGACGGATGGTCGCGGTCGCGACGCCGTCGGGTGCCGGCGGTGCGGGCAGGACCTCAGTGGTCACTGTCGACGACGCACCGAAGGTCGTCGTGGTCAGTTCCGGGCATTTCTCGGCGCGGCCCACGACCTCGGCGAGCGACGTGTCGACGTGTGCGACGACGGTGGTCAGGGTCGATCGTTCCGCGGTCCCGGGACCGAGAAGGGCGACCGCGCCGTCGGCGGACACCGGTGAGGGTGCGCACTCGGCCGGTGACACCTCGGTGTTGCTCCCCTGTCCGGGTGCCGGACCACCGGTGACGTCGGCGAGCGCGTTGGCCACCGCCTGAGGCGGGATCGGGCTCGCCGGACCACCCGGGAAATCCGAGGCGGCCACCGACCTCGACGACAGGTCCGGATTCGACGACTGGGCGTCGCCCTGGATCGAGCACGCCGACAGGACGCCACCGGCGAGAACGGTGCAGGCAGCGGCCAGCACGAACACGCGCAGGCGGCGGCCACAAGACGTACGGGGCGTAACGGTTGCCGGGGTCACAGCGATCTACTGTGCCACCGCGACCGCTCACCCACGCGGGTGACACACCCAATTCGGGAATCCCCGGCGCGACGATGTCGTTGCACTGTTGGTGTTTCGCCGGATGCCCGTGCTCACCCGCGACCCCGGTGCGAGACAATGAGACATATGACGAGAATCCAGCCGTGCTGTGCCACGGCTGCCACGTACAAGGAGGGATGACGTGGACGAGCAACCTGCGCGGAACGACGCGCTGTACGAACTCGCCTTTCCCGCTCCGCAGGTCACCCGTGCCGATGGCACGGGCCCGGTTCTGATCCATGCGCTCGAGGGGTTCGCCGACGCCGGCCACGCCGTCGCGCTGGCGGCCACCCATCTCCGGGACAGCCTGGAGTCGGAACTGGTCGCGACGTTCTCCTCCGACGAACTGATGGACTACCGCTCCCGGCGCCCGACGATCTCGTTCAGCGGGGAGACCTTCACCGAGGTCGAGATGCCGGCACTGACGCTGCACGCGATCCGCGACAACGCGGGCAAGGGCTTCCTGCTGTTGGCGGGCGCCGAACCCGACCTGCGCTGGGAACAGTTCGTCGACGCGGTGCGCCGCCTGTCCGACCGACTCGGAGTCACGGATGTCATCGGTCTCAACGCGATCCCGATGGCGGTGCCGCATACGCGCCCGCCGTCGATCACCGCACACGGCAGCGACCCCGACGCCCTGGGGAACCTCCCCCGCTGGGGTTCGGCGATGAAGCTGCCGGCCAGTGCCTCGATGCTGCTCGAACTGCGGATGAGCGAGCACGACTACCGAGCCTCGGGCCTGTCGGTCCACGTGCCGCACTACCTGGCGCAGACCAACTACCCGGCCGCGTCCGCGCGACTGCTCGGCGCAGTCGCCGAGCTGGCCGGTCTGGACCTGCCGCTCGCCGCGCTGGAGAGCGCCGCCGCGAAGGTGCGCGCACAGGTGGACACCGAGGTCGAGGGCAACAGCGAGATCGAGTCGGTCGTCACCGCACTGGAGACCCAGTACGACACCTTCACGCAGGCCGCCGAGGAGCGCGCGTCGCTGTTGGCCGCCGAGGAGTCGCTGCCCAGCGGTGACGAGCTCGGTGCCGAACTCGAACGATTCCTCGCCGAACAGGCCGCCGAGCAGAGTTCGAAGGACGACGAGCCCGGAGACGAGGGACCGCAATCGTCGATCTGACCGCGAGCGCGGCGGCCCTGGCGCCCGTCGACGACGAGGACCAGGCGCTCGACACCTACACGCAGTGGTGGACCGATCGCGGCCTCGACCTGTACGAGCACCAGGAAGAGGCACTGCTCGAGCTGCTCGCCGGCAGCCACGTCATCCTGGCGACCCCGACCGGCTCGGGGAAGTCGCTCGTGGCCGCCGGCGCCCTGTATTTCGCGCGCTGCCGGGGTGAGCGCGCCTTCTACACCGCGCCGATCAAGGCCCTCGTCAGCGAGAAGTTCTTCGAGCTGTGCGCGATGTTCGGTGCCGACCAGGTCGGCCTGCTGACCGGTGACGCGACGGTCAACCCGGACGCGCCGATCATCTGCGCCACCGCCGAGATCGTCGCGAACCTCGCCCTAGCGGCCGGTGGCGACAGCGACATCGGCACGCTCGTCGCCGACGAGTTCCACTATTACGGTGAGCCCGACCGTGGCTGGGCGTGGCAGGTGCCGCTCATCGAGCTGCCCTCCACCCAGTTCCTGCTGATGTCGGCGACGCTCGGCGACGTCTCCTTCTTCGTCGACGACCTCACCCGCCGCACCGGCCGGGACACGGTCGAGGTCACCGGCGCCCAGCGTCCCGTGCCCCTCGAACACGACTATGCGATGACGCCCATCCACGAGACGATCGCCGATCTCGTCGAGCGCGGACGTGCACCGATCTACGTGGTGCACTTCACCCAGGCCGCTGCCGTCGAACGCGCGCAGGCATTGCTGAGCGTCAAGATCTGCGACAAGGAGCAGAAGGCCGCGATCGCCGAGGCCATCGGCGACTTCCGGTTCTCCACCGGCTTCGGCAACACCTTGTCGAAGCTGCTGCGCTCGGGCATCGGCGTCCATCACGCCGGGATGCTCCCCCGATACCGGCGGCTCGTCGAACGTCTTGCGCAGCAGGGACTGCTGAAGGTCATCGCCGGCACCGACACCCTCGGCGTGGGCATCAACGTGCCGATCCGGACGGTGTTGTTCGCCGGGCTGAGCAAATACGACGGCCGTCGCGTCCGCCGCCTCCGGGCGCGGGAGTTCCATCAGATCGCGGGCCGCGCCGGCCGGGCCGGCTTCGACACCGTCGGCTATGTGGTGGCCCAGGCACCCGAGCACGACGTGGAGAACGCCCGCGCCGTCGCCAAGGCCGGCGACGATCCCAAGAAGCTGCGGAAGCTGGTGCGCCGCAAGCCTCCCGAAGGCTTCGTATCCTGGGGTGAGAAGACCTTCACCCAGCTGATCGACGCACCCGACGAGCCGTTGCGGTCGCATTTCCAGATGACCACCGCGATGCTGCTCGAGGTCCTGGGTCGGCCCGGCGATTGTTTCGCCGCCGTCCGGCACCTGCTCGAGGACAACCACGAACCGCGTGATCGTCAACTGCGCCACATCAAGCACACCATCGAGTTGTACCGCGGTCTGCGCGATGCCGGGATCGTCGTGCAGCTCGACGCCCCCGATGAGACCGGACGGCACATCGCGATGAGCGTGGACATGCCGGAGAACTTCGCGCTGACCAATCCGCTGTCGGCCTTCGCGATGGCCACGTTCGAGATCCTCGACCCGGAGTCCTCCACGTACGCACTGGATGTGATCTCGATTCTCGAGTCGACGCTGGAGAACCCGCGGCCGTTGCTGCTGGCCCAGCGCAAGGTGGCCCGGGACGCGGCGATCGCCGAGATGAAGGCCGACGGGATCGAGTACGAGGAACGGATGTCGCGCCTGGAGGACATCTCCTGGCCGCAACCCCTCTTCGAGGAGATCTTCGGCGCGTTCGAGATCTATCGGCGCGGCCACCCCTGGGTGGCGTCGTTCCCGCCCAACCCGAAGTCGGTACTCCGCGAGATGCTGGAGAAGGCCATGACCTTCACCGAGCTGATCTCCGCGTACGGGCTGGCCCGGAGCGAGGGCGTCGTGCTGCGTTACCTGTCCGACTGCTATCGGGTTCTGCGCCAAGGTGTTCCGACCAGCGCCGTGACGCCGGAGATCGAACAGATCGTCGTCGACCTCGGCACCATGGTCCGCGAGGTCGATTCGAGCCTCGTCGACGAGTGGGAGGCACTCGCCGCCGAGGCTGCGGAGGCCTGACCGCCTAGACCGACGTGACGGCGCCCGTCTCGGCGACGAGCTCACCGATGATCGACCCGAGTTCCCGATACGACTCGTCGTGGCGTGCGGACCGCCGGAACACCAGCCCGATCCGGCGCCCCGGACGCGGCGAGGCGAACGTGGCGATCGCCAGGTCCCCCGATGCGGTCTCCGAGGCGACCGCGGTCTGCGGGATGAGGGTCACCCCGAGACCGCCGACGACGCAGTGCACGGCCGTCGTCAGCGACGCCGCGCGGGTCTGTCCCAGATCAGGACGCACACCCGCGAGCGCGCACACCTCCAGCGCCTGGTCCCGCAGGCAATGCCCCTCGTCGAGGAGCAGCAACGGCAGGTCGGCCAGGGCGCTGGGATCCACTCGGCGCTTTCCGGCGAGAGCGTGCCCGGCCGGCAGGGCGAGGACGAAATCCTCAGTGTAGAGCGGCACCTCGACGATCCCTGGGATCTCGAGCGGCAGCGCGAGGAGCGCCACGTCGAGCGTCCCGCCCCGCAGTTGCTCGACGAGACGGGCGGTCTGCTCCTCGACGACTCGAGGGCGCAGGTCGGGAAGTCTCTCACCGAGACCGCGCAGCACGGCCGGCAGCACATAGGGCGCGACGGTCGGGATGACACCGAGACGGATCGTCCCGTGCAACGGCCGTCCGGCACCCGCGGCCGCCGCCGTGAACTCGTCGACGGCGTCGACGGCCGCGATCGCCCGCGGCAGCAGTTCCTCTCCGTCCGGGGTCAGCAGGACGCGGCGCGTGGTGCGCTCCACGAGCGTCACCCCGAGGCCCGCCTCGAGCGCCGACAAGGCCTGCGAGAGCGAGGGCTGACTCACGCCCAAATCCGTTGCGGCGGCACCGAAGTGTCTGCGCTGGGCCAGGGCGACGAAGGCGCGCAGTCCGGCGACGGTCGGCTGATAAGTTTTATCGGGCATGGCTATCAGTGTAGTGCTACTAATCACGTTTCGCTTTCGCGCAAAATCCGGCACGATGGTACTCGTACGTCGCGAAATTCGTTCGCGCGCAGTTTCCGTACACTCACTCACTCAGCTGAAGGAGCGATACATGGCCCTGCTCACCATCGGTGACCAGTTCCCCGCCTACAACCTCACCGCCGTGATCGGCGGCGACCTCAGCAAGGTCAACGCCCAGCAGCCCGATGACTACTTCACCACCGTCACCTCCGACGACCACCCCGGTCAGTGGCGCGTCGTCTTCTTCTGGCCCAAGGACTTCACGTTCGTGTGCCCGACGGAGATCGCCGCATTCGGCAAGCTGAACGACGAGTTCGCCGATCGCGACACCCAGGTGCTCGGCGCCTCGGTCGACAACGAGTTCGTCCACTTCCAGTGGCGTGCACAGCACGAGGACCTGAAGACCCTCCCCTTCCCGATGATGAGCGACCTCAAGCGTGAACTGGCTACTGCTGCAGGCGTTCTCAACGCCGACGGGGTCGCCGACCGCGCCACCTTCATCGTCGATCCGAACAACGAGATCCAGTTCGTGTCGGTCACCGCGGGCTCGGTGGGACGCAACGTCGACGAGGTCCTGCGTGTCCTCGACGCCCTGCAGTCCGACGAGCTGTGCGCCTGCAACTGGAAGAAGGGCGACCCGACGATCAACGCCGGCGAGCTCATGACCTCGGGCGTCTAGAGGGGATCAGATGAGTATCGACAACCTCAAGGAAGCCCTTCCGGAGTACGCGAAGGACCTCAAGCTCAACCTGGGCTCGATCAGCCGGACCACCGCGCTGAACGAAGAGCAGCTGTGGGGCACGCTGCTGTCGACCGCCGCCGCCACGAAGAACGCCAAGGTGCTCGGCGAGATCGCCGACGAGGCCGCCGACATCCTGTCGGCCGAGGCATACAACGCCGCCCTGGGCGCCGCGTCGATCATGGGCATGAACAACGTGTTCTACCGCGGCCGCGGCTTTCTCGACGGCAAGTACGACGACCTGCGTCCCGGCCTGCGGATGAACATCATCGGCAACCCGGGCGTGGACAAGGCCGCATTCGAGCTGTGGTCGTTCGCCGTGTCCTCGATCAACGGCTGCGGACACTGCGTCGCCGCCCACGAGAACACCCTGCGCGAGGCCGGCGTCGACCGGGAGGCGATCTTCGAAGCCCTCAAGGTCGCCTCGATCGTGACCGGCGTGGCCCAGGCCATCGCCACCACCGAGGTGCTCGCGAACGCCTGATAGCGCGTCCAGACAACAAGGCCCGGTTATCGATTCGGTAACCGGGCCTTGGTGTATGGGCTGGTGTCTTCGGGAGGGCCTCCGCCGGCCGAGTACGTCGACCGAGCGGAGCGAGGACGCCGTGTATCGAGGTCAGCTCAGCGCGGCCCGCATACGGTCGGCGAGCTCGCCGACCTCCTCGGTCGTCATCACGAAGGCCGGCGAGATCTGCAGCGCACCCTGTCCCGCGGCGCGCGTGCTGACACCGTGCTCACGCAGCTTCACCACCGCCGCCGGGGCCGATGCCGGGTCGGCTAGCTGGACCGCGGTGACGGCACCGAGGCCGGTGCGCACCTCGGCGACCGAATCGAGGTCGGCCAGCGGGGACAACGCCGTGGCGAGATCCCCCTCGAGCCGCGTCGCCTCCGCGAGCAGGTTCTCGCGGCGGATGATCTCGAGGTTGGCCAGCGCGGCGGCCGCCGCGGCGGCGTGACCGCCGTAGGTGTAGCCGTGGCGCCACCAGACGCCGCCGGCGAAGAACGGTTCGGCGACGCGCGGCGCGATGAAGACCGCACCCATCGGCACATAGCCCGAGGTGAGACCCTTGGCGGTGGTGATCATGTCCGGCTGCAGGTCGAAGCGCGCCGAGGCGAACCACGAGTCGCCGCCGATACGCCCGAAGCCGGTGACGACCTCGTCGACGACGAACAGGACGTCGTGGTCGCGGCAGATCGCGCGAACCTCGTCCAGGTATCCGGCCGGCGGCAGGTAGATGCCACCGGCACCGATGATCGGCTCGCAGAAGAACGCGGCGATGTTGTCCGCACCGACTCGCTCGATGAGGCCGAGCAGGCTCTTCGCGTCATCCCAGTCGACGTTCTGCACGTCGTGCATGAGCTCGCCGTAGCCGTCGTGATTGAGGGGGATGCCCGCCAGCGACGTACCGGCGACGTGCATGCCGTGATAGGCCTTCGTGCGGCTGACGACGACGCGCTTGCCGGGCTTGCCCTGCTCCACCCAGTACCGGCGGGCGAGCTTGACCGCCGTGTCGATCGAGTCGCTGCCGCCCGAGGTGAAGAAGATCTTGGACCCGGGCACCGGTGCGATCGCGGCCAGCTCGTCGGCGAGCTGCAGCGTGACGTCGCTCGCGATGTCCCCGAAGTTGGAATAGTGCGCGATGGTGCCGAGCTGACGCGCCACCGCGTCGGCGATCTCGGTGCGGCCGTGGCCCACGTTGGTGAACCAGAGACCGGCCGTCGCGTCGAGATAGGACTTGCCGTCGCGGTCCCAGATGCGGGTTCCCTCACCCTTGGTCACGACGAACGGGCCACTCGCGGTCACCGCACCCATGTCGGCGAAACCGTGCCACAGAGCGCCAGGAGTATCGGACAGTGCCCTCGAAGAATCAGCCATGCCCCCATGATGCCGGGCGAGGTGAACACCCCCGGCAGCGACCCATATCCTGGAGTCATCATGTCGGTCGAGTCCCCAGATCCAGCCCCGCGAGATCCTGAGCCCGGCATCTCCCGATCCCAGCTGTTGCGCTCGCTCGACCAGGTGGGGATCCTCGACGCTCACCGACTCCGCCGCCGGGTCGACGAGCTGGGCCGCACCCCCGACCCACGGAAGTGGGAGCAGCTCGTCGCCGACGTGGCCAAGGCACGCAACCGCCTCGAACGGCGCCGGGCAGGCGTGCCGGTGCTGCGCTTCCCGGACGAACTCCCCGTGTCGGCAGCTCGTGAGGAGATCGCCGACGCCATCCGGGACCACCAGGTCGTGGTGGTCGCCGGTGAGACCGGTTCCGGCAAGACCACCCAGCTGCCGAAGATCTGCCTCGAACTCGGGCGCGGCATCCGCGGCACGATCGGGCACACCCAGCCGCGTCGTATCGCGGCGAGCTCGGTGGCCAAGCGCATTGCCGACGAGACCGACACCGAACTCGGTGACGCGGTCGGCTACTCGGTCCGGTTCACCGACCGTTCGGGGGCCGACACCCTGATCCGCGTGATGACCGACGGCATCCTGCTCCGCGAGATCGCCACCGATCCGATGCTGCGGCGCTACGACACCCTGATCATCGACGAAGCCCACGAGCGCAGCCTCAACATCGACTTCATCCTCGGCTATCTGCGCCGGCTGCTGCCGCAACGACCGGACCTGAAGGTGATCATCACCTCGGCCACCATCGAACCCGCCCGTTTCGCACGGCATTTCAGCACACCCGACGCCTCGGTGCCGGTCATCGAGGTGTCCGGTCGCACCTACCCCGTCGAGATCCGTTACCGGCCCCTGAGCCTGCAGGAACGCCCGGACAGCGGCGACGACACCGGGGGCGGCGAGCACGCCGACCTCGACCAGATCCAGGGCATCGACGCCGCGATCGACGAGTTGTGGGCCGGCGGCCGGGGCGACATCCTGGTGTTCCTACCCACCGAGCGCGACATCCGCGAGACCGCGGATGCGTTGCGGCGCCGGACCGGAACCGGCCGCGATGGCGGTGCGGAGATCGTCCCGCTGTTCGCACGTCTGTCGATCGCCGACCAACAGAAGGTCTTCGCTCCGTCGAACGGCCGACGGATCGTCCTGGCCACCAACGTCGCCGAGACGTCGGTCACGGTGCCCGGCATCCGCTACGTCATCGACACCGGCACCGCTCGCATCAGCCGGTACTCGACCCGCACCAAGGTCAATCGTCTTCCCATCGAACCGGTCTCGCAGGCCAGCGCCCGCCAGCGCGCCGGCCGATGCGGTCGCGTCGCCCCGGGTGTCTGTATCCGGCTCTACAGCGAGAACGACTTCGACTCGCGGCCGGCGTTCACCGACCCGGAGATCCTGCGCACCAACCTGGCCGCGGTCATCCTGCAGATGACCTCGCTCAAACTCGGTGAGATCGCAGATTTCCCGTTCGTCCAACCGCCCGACGAGCGCGCGATCCGCGACGGCATGGGCGTGCTGACCGAACTCGGCGCGATCACCGTGAGCCGCGACGGCGGCCCGCCGCGCCTCACCCCCATCGGCCGTTCGATGTCGCGGATCCCGGTCGACCCGCGGATCGCCCGCATGCTGATCGCCGGCCGCGAACTCGGCTGCCTCGACCACCTGCTGGTCATCGCATCCGCGATGTCGCTACCCGATCCGCGCGAACGACCGGCCGAACATCGCGAGGCGGCCGACGCCTCCCATCGTCGATTCGTCGTGCCGCAGTCGGACTTCCTGTCCTACGTCGAACTGTGGCGATACCTGGACGAACAGCGTAAGGAGTTGTCCAGCAGCAGCTTCCGGCGGATGTGCGAGCGGGAGTTCCTGCACTTCCTGCGCATCCGGGAATGGCGGGACCTGCACCGTCAGCTCACCGAGATCGTCAAGGATCTCGACTGGCCCGTGCGTCCGGCCGGCGAGGAGTTGCCGGAGGTCGACGCCGACGCCGTCCACCGCGCGATCCTGTCGGGTCTGCTCAGCAACATCGCGGTCCGCAACACCGAGGGTCGTGAGTTCACCGGGGCGCGGAACACGACGCTCATGATCTTCCCGGCGTCACCGCTGGCCAAGAAACCGCCGGCGTTCATCATGGCCGCGGAGGTCCTGGAGACCTCCCGGCTGTTCGCGCACACGGTCGCCGGGATCGATCCGTTGTGGGCGGAGAAACTGGCCGGCGATCTGGTCAAGCGCACGCACAGCGAGCCGCACTGGTCGTCGAAACGCGGCGCCGCGATGGCGTACGAGGGGGTCACCCTCTACGGCGTCACCCTCGTCGCCCGTCGCCGCGTCGACTACGGTCCCATCGACCCGGTCGTCTCGCGCGAGCTGTTCATCCGCCATGCCCTCGTCGAGGGAGACTGGCGTACCCAGCACCCGTTCTTCGAACGCAACCGCGCCCTCCTCGAGGCCGCCGCCGACGTCGAGAACCGTAGGCGCGAACGCGGACTCGTGATCACCGAGGATCAGCTCTTCGAGTTCTACGACAACCGGGTCGGTGCCGAGGTCACCTCCGCACGTCACTTCGACACGTGGTGGAAGAAGGCACGGCGCAGCGATCCTGCTCTTCTGGACCTGAAGCCCGAGGATGTCACGGCGACCGCCGAGGCCGCACCGACCGACTATCCGGGTGCGTGGCAGCAGGGCGACACCCGACTCGAGCTCCGCTACCGGTTCGAACCCGGCGCACCCGATGACGGTGTCACCGTGATCATCCCGCGCGCGCTGCTCCCCCACGTCCGGCCGGCGGGCTTCGACTGGTCCGTGCCCGGGATGCGGTCGGAACTGGCCACCGCACTGGTGAGATCGCTGCCCAAGAGGTTGCGCAAGTCGATGTCACCCGCCCAGCGGTTCGCCGACCTGGCGCTGGCCCGTCTCACGCCGCGCAGCGAACCGCTCGCGGTCGGGCTCGCCCGCGAACTCACCACGATCACCCAGATGACGGTCACCGCAGCCGATTTCGACCTCGACCGGATTCCCACCCATCTGCGGATGCATTTCGCGGTCGTCGACGACGACGGACGGATCACCGCGCGTGCCGACTCGATCGACGAGCTTCGGCGTGCGACGACGCCCGCGGCGTCGAAGACGGTGAAACGCACGCTGTATCGCAACTGGACCGACGACGGCATCGGCACTCTCGCCGCGCAGCGGACCGTCGACATCGCCGGTCAGCGCCTCACCCGGTACCCGACCGTCGACGCGATCACCGACGACGCCGGACGTACACGCGGGGTCGTCGTGATCGACGCGGTGTCGGAGCAGGCCCGAGATCGCCTGGCGGAGAGGGGGATCGTCGCACTCCTCGACCTGGCGATCCCGCCACTGCACCGGCGCGTGGCGAGTTCGCTCGGGGCCGCCGGCCGGCTCGCGTTGAGCCAGAGTCCCTATGCGGATCTCGATACACTGCTGGCCGACTGCACACGCCGGGCTATCCGCGACGTCGTCGCCGGCCTCGACGCCGGGGCCGTGTCCGCCGTGCGTTCACCCGAGGCGTTCCGCACCCTGACCGAGAAGATCCGTCCACGGATCACCGAGTCGGCTCCGGAGTATTTCTCCCTCGCGGTGGAATCGCTCGGCTCGGTGGCGCCGGTACGCGCCGCGATCGACCGTCATGCGGGTTCGCTCGCCGCCGACGACGTCGCCGAACAACTCGACAACCTCGTCTTCGACGGATTCGTGGCCGCCACTCCGCGACGTCATCTGGAGAACGTGCCGCGCTACCTCGCGGCCGCCGAGGCACGGTTGACGGCACTGCCGGCTTCCGCCGCGCGCGATCAGGCCGGAGTCGCCGTGATCGACCGCGTGACCGAACGCTGGGCGCAGCGGCTGGCCCAGGTACCCGAACACCGGAAAGCGCACGTCAACGACGAGGCGCAGTGGCTCGTCGAGGAGCTGCGGGTCGGATTGTTCGCCGAACGGCTGGGCACCGCGTTCCCGGTGTCGGAGAAGCGGGTCCTACGAACTCTTGACCGACTCGGCTGAGGCGGCACGGAGGTCATCGATCTCGCGCTGGAAGTCCTCGAGGGAGTCGAAGGACCGGTAGACCGACGCGAAACGCAGGTAGGCGACCTCGTCGAGGTCCCGCAGCGGCTTCAGGATCGCGAGTCCCACCTCGTTGCTGGGGATCTCGGCCGAACCACTGGCGCGGACGGTGTCCTCGACCTGCTGGGCGAGCTGGGCGAGAGCGTCCTCGGCGACGTGCCGCCCCTGGCATGCGCGCCGGACACCTCGCATCACCTTCTCGCGACTGAACGGTTCGGTGACGCCGTTGCGTTTCACCACCGAGAGGACCGCACTCTCCACGGTCGAGAAGCGTCGCCCACACTCCACGCAGGAGCGGCGGCGCCGGATGGCCTGCCCCTCATCAGCGACACGCGAGTCGATGACCTTGGTGTCGTCGTTCTTGCAGAAGGGGCAGCGCATCGTATCCTCACGCAGGTCACGGGACGCTCTGATGCAGCCGCGCCGCATGCCGGGCCGGTGCTCGGCTGGTCCCTGTGTCATCGAGGATACCGCCCGGCCTCAGTGGTACCGGGGGGTGAGGAGCGGCTGGCCGACGCGCAGCCCGCTCGACGCGAGGTCATTCAGCTGGATGATCTCGTCGACGACGGCCTCACGCGGCATCTCGGGGGCGACCCGCGAGGCGATCGTGCTCAGCGAGTCACCCGACCGAACGTGCACGACCTCGGTGCCGACCGCGGCAGGCGTGACCGACGCGGCGTAGTTCTGGCCGACGACCGCGATGACCCACACGGCCAGGGCGAGCGCGACGCCGGCGAGGACAGCGGTCGCCGTGCGGCGACGCCGGCGGATGACGGCCGCGGGAACCGTTTCGGCGGGAGGCGACGCCGGGACCACCGGTCCACGACCACGCATACCCACCGGCGACGCGCACTGGGTGGAGGCGACGCGGCGGACCCGGACCACCGATTCCGGCACCGGACGGTTGTCGACGGGCCGCCGGGCGTCTCCCCGACGTGTCGGGCGCGGACGCTCCAGGACGTCGCCGCGGACGGGACCGCCGTGCCGGGCGGGGTCGAGGTGGACGGGGTCGAGGTGGACGGGGTCGATGAGAGTGGCGGTGCGCATGGTGCCCTCCGTGTATCCGGTCGAACGGTGTTCGTGAGTGGGACCGCGTCGTCCCGATCGAACTGTTCGAATGTCGATCATCTGTTCGATGAACTGATGTTCGATTTGTAGCACGGCACTCCGACAATTGTCTCGCGACACGTCGAACAAATGTTTGATTCGGTCGGCGTTCTCGGCTAGGCTCGTCGACAGACAAGCGATCTACCAGCACGTTCGGAATCGAGAGGAACCCGATCATGAGCGATGACGGCGGTAAGCGCACCGGAGCGCGGGGCGCCGACGAGCCCGTCACCCCGGCGGACATGGCGGCGGCCGAGGCGTCGCTGACGCCGCGGCAGCGCGGAGTTCTCGAGGTGATCCGCAAATCCGTGCGAGAACGCGGTTACCCGCCGAGTATCCGCGAGATCGGTGACGAGGTGGGTCTCACCTCGACCTCCTCGGTCGCCCATCAGCTGCGGACCCTCGAACGCAAGGGCCTTCTCAAACGTGATGCCAACCGTCCGCGGGCGGTGAACATCGCGCCGAGCGAACCCCCGACGCCGACGTCGCCGACCGGCGGAGCACTACCCGAGCCCACTTTCGTACCGGTGCTCGGCCGGATCGCCGCAGGCGGGCCGATCCTCGCCGAGGAAGCCGTCGAGGACGTGTTCCCACTCCCCCGGGAGCTCGTCGGCGAGGGATCGCTGTTCCTGCTGAAGGTCGTCGGCGAGTCGATGATCGACGCCGCGATCTGCGACGGGGACTGGGTCGTCGTCCGCCAGCAGAACGTGGCCGACAACGGCGACATCGTGGCCGCGATGATCGACGGCGAGGCCACGGTCAAGACCTTCAAACGCCAGAAGGGTCATGTCTGGCTGATGCCGCACAACGAGTTGTTCGACCCGATCCCGGGCGACGAGGCCGTCATCCTCGGCAAGGTCGTCACCGTGATGCGGCGAGTCTGACCTCGTCGCTGTCAGTGTCGGCGCCACTGTCGAGTACCGCGGCGGCCGCCGCGCGAGCCGTAGCCGGATCGGTGGCGGCCAGCGCGGCGGCCGCCGCGTTTTCGCAGGTTGCCAGGGTGACCGCGCCGAGTTGGGCGCCGACCGCGGGCGCCGCGACGGGAGCGCTCGACAACGAGGTGACCCCGAGTCCGACCAGCACGCAGGCGAGATGCGGATCGGCCGCGGCCTCTCCGCAGACGCCCACCGGTTTCCCCTGATCACGTCCGGCCCGGGCGACCGTTGCGACGAGATGCAGCACGGCCGGCTGCCACGGATCGGTCAGCGATGCGAGCTCGGCGGACATTCGGTCAGCGGCCATCGTGTACTGCGTGAGGTCATTGGTGCCGATCGAGACGAAGTCCACCTCGGCCAGGATCGCCGGGGCCAGGATCGCCGCGGCGGGGACCTCGATCATCACACCGGCGACGAGTCCACGCTCGCGCACCTGCGCGGCGAATGCCGCAGCCTCGGCGGGTGAGGCGATCATCGGGGCCATGACCCACGGCTGCGCGTCGGCCTCCTGCGCCGCCCGGGCGATCGCGTCGAGCTGGCGCGCGCGGATCTCGGGGTGCGCCAAGGCGATTCGGTCGCCGCGCACACCGAGTGCCGGGTTGGCCTCGTCGGGATGGGTCACGAAGCGCAGCGGCTTGTCCGAGCCGGCGTCGAGGGTGCGGATGACCACCTTGCGGCCATCGAAAGCGTCCAGCACCTCGCGATAGATGCACGCCTGCTCGTCGACCGACGGCTCGTCGGCGCGCTCGAGGAAGGCCAGTTCGGTACGGAACAGTCCGACACCCTCCACCGGGTGATCGGTGGCCGCGCGGGCCGACGACCCGTCGGCGACGTGGGCCAGGATCGCCACCTCCACCCCGTCGCCGGTGCGGCCCGGACCCGACCACCCGGCGATGCGAGCGGCGTGACGCCGATACTCCTCGACTCGGGCTCGCGCGGCGGTGTCGTCGGGGTCGACGGCGATCTCACCCGTGGTGCCGTCGACGAGGATCGCCGTACCCGCATCGATCCCGACGAGTCCGGACACCGCGACGACGCACGGGATGCCGAGCTGGCGGGCGATGATCGCGGTGTGACTGGTGGGCCCACCCAGTCGCGTCACGAGGGCAATCGTGGTGGTGGGGTCGAGGCCGGCGGTGTCGGCGGGTGCGAGGTCGTCGGCCAGCAGGATCGAGGGCACCTCCGGCGTGGGCACCCCGGGTTCGGGCAGTCCCAGGAGTTCGGCGAGCACGCGGTCGCGGACGTCGTTGAGGTCGGTGACCCGCTCGGCCATCAGGCCGCCCAGCTTGGTGAACACCGCGGCGAACTGTTCGGTGGCGGCAACGGCGGCCGACGGTGCCGACGCACCCCTGGCGATCAGGGCCGACGCCGCACCGATCCAGCCGCGGTCTTCCGCGAGTCCGGCGGTGGCGGCGAGTACTTCCGCGGCGACGCCGGTGTTCTGCGACGCGCGCTCACGGAGTCGCGCGGCGACGACGCCTGCCGCCGCGGTGAATCGTGCGACCTCCTCCGGGCGCTGGTCCTCGGAGATCTCGACACCGGCGCCGAGCGCCTCCGCACTGTGGTCGGGACGGCGTCCCGGCGACAGTGCGGGTCCATGAGCCACACCACCGACGACCGGCGTCCCCGTCAGAATCTGCGTCATGTGACCACGGTTACAAATTTGGCTTGACTTGTCAACATAAACAGGCGTAAACACAGTTACTACAACATTGAAAGCCACATATTCCCACATTCACGGGGTGGCCGAGTGTGCAGGAACGATCAGAACGGAGCCGGTGTGTACGCCGAGGAGAGACAGCAGGCCATCGCCGAGGAGGTGCGCGTCGCAGGGCGCGCCTCGGTCGCCGAGCTCGCCGCGAAGTTCGACGTGACCAGCGAGACGGTTCGGCGCGACCTGGCCGTTCTCGAGCGCGGCGGGCACCTGCAGCGCGTGCACGGCGGTGCCGTCCGCCCCGAGGTGATGCGGGTGATCGGTGAACTCGGCATCGCCGAACGGGAGACCGAACAGATCGAGGAGAAGGCCGCCATCGGCCGCGCCGCCCTCCGTTTCCTGCCGCCCGACGGCGGATCGGTGCTCTTCGACGCCGGCACCACCACGTTCCGCGCGGCGGAGGCCATGCCGCGGGACCGCGATCTGACGCTGATCACCAACAGCCTGCCGATCGCCGGGTTGCTCGCCGGCCGCCACGCGGACGGTCTGCACGCCCTGGGCGGTCGCGTCCGCGGACTCACCCAGGCCACGGTCGGCGCCGAGACGGTCGCCGCACTGGGACGGCTTCGCGTGACGACCGCATTCATCGGCACCAACGGCCTCAGCGAGGCGCACGGCCTGTCCACCCCCGACCCCGACGAGTCGGCGGTGAAGGCGGCGATGGTTGCCGCGGCCCGACGCGTCGTCGTCCTCGCCGACAGTTCGAAGATGGAGCGCGAGGAGCTGTCGGGATTCGCCGGCATCGACGACATCGACGTCCTGATCACCGACTCCGGCATCGATCCGAGGTTCTCGGCCGCCCTGTCCGCCCGCGGCGTCGAGGTCGTGATCGCATGATCCTCACCGTCACAGCCAATCCCAGCGTCGACCGCACCCTCGAACTCGACACCCCGCTCCGGCGCGGCGAGGTGCAGCGAGCCGGTGTGGTCCGCGCCCAGCCGGGCGGCAAGGGCGTCAACGTGGCCCGCACCGTCGCCGCCGCCGGACTACCGACCCGGGCACTGCTCCCGGCGCGTGCGGGCGACCCGCTGCTCGCCGCCCTCGACGAACTCGGACTCCCCTACGACGCGGTCCCCGTGGACGGCGAGGTGCGCTCGAACGTGACCATTGCCGAAGCCGACGGCACCACCACCAAGATCAATGCCCCGGGCGTCAACCTGACGGCGGCTCAACTGGCCGCGCTGAGCGCACTGATCCGCACCTACGCGGACGGCGCGGACTGGGTCACGCTGTGCGGATCACTGCCGCCCGGCGTACCGGAGGACTGGTATCGGACCGTCGCCGACGCGCTGGTCACCGCCGGTTGCCGCGTGGCGGTGGACACCTCGGGAGCACCGCTGCGTGCGGCCGCCGCCGGACGGGTCGACCTGATCAAGCCGAACGAGGACGAACTCGCCGAACTCACCGGCACCGATCCGGCAGAGTTGCGGGAATCGCTCTCCCGCAACGACCTCCGTCCCATCGTCGCCGCGTCCACGGCGCTCGTCGAGCAGATCGGCGGCACCGTGCTGGCCACGCTCGGGGCGCGGGGCGCCGTACTCGCCACCCCGGCGGGCGTCTGGTGCGCGACGCCGCCACCCATCGTTCCGCGCAGCACCGTCGGCGCGGGTGATTCCTCCCTCGCCGGATTCCTCGTCGCGCAGACGCGTGGCGCGTCGGCTCCCGACTGTGTGCGGTCCGCCGTCGCCTACGGTTCGGCCGCCGCCGCACTGGCGGGCACCTCCTCCCCCGCCCCCCACCACCTCGACCTGTCCGGGGTCACGGTCACGGAACTCTCCGGGGCCGCCCCGATGAACTGAACCGAATCCCCACCGGGCACCCGACCACTCCACCCCCTCCATGCCGAAGGACATCCTATGACCGAGCAGATCATCACCGCCCAGACGGTGAGTCTCGACGTCGACGCCGGTGCAGACCCCGCCGCCGTCATCACCACCCTCGCCGACACCCTGGCCGCTGCCGGACGGACCACCGACCCCGCCGATCTGGCCCGCGCGGCACTCGAGCGGGAAGCCAAGTCGGCCACCGGGCTCCCCGGCGGCATCGCCATCCCTCACGCGCGCACCGCATCGGTGACGACGGCGAGCCTCGCCATGGCGCGACTGTCGCGCCAGGTCGACTTCGGGGCACCCGACGGGCCGGCCGACCTCGTCTTCCTCATCGCCGCCCCCGAGGGCGGTGCGGCGGCGCACATGAAAGTGCTGAGCTCCCTGGCGCGTTCGCTGGTCCGCCCCGACTTCGTCGCGTCCCTCCGCGCCGCCGAGAACGACGAACGCATCATCGAACTGGTCACCGAGGCCATCGATCCCGACGCCAAGAAGACCGCAACCACTCCCCCGGCAGCGCCGATGGCGCCGGCCACGGACACCCCGGTCACCGCCCGGACGCCGACGCAGAACCGGCCGCACATCGTCGCGATCACCGCCTGCCCCACCGGGATAGCGCACACCTACATGGCCGCGGACGCGCTCAGGTATGCCGCGGACCGGGCCGATGTCGACTTCGCGGTGGAGACCCAGGGGTCGTCGGCCACCACGCCGTTCGACCCCGAGGTCATCGCGAACGCGGACGCCGTCATCTTCGCCACCGACATCGGGGTGAAGGGCAAGGGTCGCTTCCACGGCAAGCCGGTGATCGCCTCGGGCGTCAAACGAGCCATCAACGAACCCGATGCGATGATCGCCGAAGCCGTTGCGGCCGGACGGAACCCGGACGCCGCGCGGGTGACCGACGACGGAGGCACCGAGGGCGCCGAGACCGGCGCGTCGTCGGGTGTCGGACTCGGTGCGCGCACCCGTCAGGCACTCATGACCGGTGTCAGCTACATGATCCCGTTCGTCGCGGCAGGCGGCCTGCTCATCGCCCTCGGTTTCCTGCTGGCCGGGTACGAGATCGCCAACAGCACCCTCGACAGCGCCGGGTCCCTGAACGACGCCGTCTACATCGCGCTCAACAACAGCGTCTGGGATCTGCCGTCCGGCGGGCTCCTGCAGTACCTCGGCGCGGTGAGTTTCGCGATCGGGTCGGGGGTGATGGGACTCGCCGTCCCGGTCCTCGCCGGTTACATCTCCTTCGCCATCGCCGACCGTCCCGGCATCGCCCCCGGTTTCGTCGCGGGCATCGTGTCCCTCTCGGTCGGCGCCAGCTTCATCGGCGCACTCATCGGCGGTCTCATCGCCGGCGCGGCGTGCCTGTGGATCTCGCGGCTCCCGGTCCCGCAGTGGGCTCGCGGACTGATGCCGGTGGTCGTCATCCCACTGTTCGGCAGCATGATCGTCGGCGGACTGCTCTACATGGTGCTCGGCAAGCCGCTCGCCTGGCTGACCGAGCAGATGAACTCCGGCCTGGAGAGCATGTCCGGCGGATCAGCCGTCGTCCTCGGCGTCGTGCTGGGCCTGATGATGTGCTTCGACCTCGGCGGTCCGGTCAACAAGACCGCATACCTGTTCGCCACCGCCGGGATCGCCGACGCGGCGACCGCCGGTCCCGCACAGTTCCAGATCATGGCCGCGGTGATGTGCGCCGGCATGGTCCCGCCGCTCGCCCTGGCCCTCGCCACGGTGCTGCGTCCCGGGCTGTTCACCGAACCCGAACGCGAGAACGGCAAGGCCGCCTGGCTTCTCGGCGCATCGTTCATCTCCGAGGGTGCCATCCCGTTCGCCGCGGTCGACCCGTTCCGCGTCATCCCGTCGATGATGGCCGGCGGCGCACTGTCCGGTGCGCTCATCATGGCGTTCGGTGTGGAGCTCCGCGCCCCACACGGCGGCATCTTCGTCTTCTTCGCCATGAACAACTGGGTGCTGTTCCTCGTGGCCCTCGTCGCCGGCACCGTGCTCAGCGCGGTCGCGGTGACCGCGGCGAAGCAGTTCGGCAGGACCAGGGAGGTGGCAGCGGCCGACCTCGAGGCCGTGGCAGCCTGATCCCAGACCCACTCATACCCGACGTTTCATCCAGCACGACAACCGGATATCCCAGCAACACAGGAGGCACCATGCCCAGCACCACCGCCACCGTCGGATCGGCCGTCGGCCTGCACGCCCGGCCGGCCACGATCATCGCCGAGGCCGTCGCCGACTCCGGCAGCACCGTGACCCTCGAACTCGAGGGCGGCGACCCGGTCGACGCCGGTTCGGCACTGATGATCATGACCCTCGGCGCCGAGAAGGGCGCCAAGGTAGTGGTCACCGCCGAGGATCAGGCTGCGCTCGACAAGATCGTCACCCTCGTCGAGACCGATCTGGATGCCGACTGAACGGACCCCGGCTGAGCAGGTCTACACCGTGAGGTCCGCGATCTCGCCCGCGAAAGCGGCCGGGACGCGGACCTTCATGGTGGTGCCCGACTCGGTGTGCTCGGAGTCGAGGATCTCGCCCTCGCTGTGGATCCGCGAGACGATGTCGCCGCGCGAGAACGGCACCTCGATGGTGAGTTCGACGTCCTCGCGGCCCACGAACTCGCGGACCCGGTCGAACAGTTCGGGCAGTCCCTCACCGGTGCGTGCCGAGACGAAGACCGCGTCGGCACCCACCGCGCCGCGCAGCTCGGTGAGCCGGTTGCCGTCGATCGCGTCGATCTTGTTGATGACCAACAGTTCCGGTGGCGCCTCGACCTTCTCCTCGGCGACGATCTCGCCGATGACCTGACGGACGGCCGAGATCTGTTCCATCGGGAACGGGTCCGACCCGTCGACCACATGCAGGAGGAGATCGGCGTCGACGACCTCTTCGAGCGTCGACCGGAACGCCTCGACGAGCTGGGTCGGCAGGTGGCGGACGAAACCGACGGTGTCGGTGAAGACCACGGCCCGGCCGTCGTCGAGGGTGGCGCGCCGGGTTGTCGGGTCGAGGGTCGCGAACAGCGCGTCCTGGACGAGGACGCCGGCGCCGGTCATGGCGTTGACGAGACTCGACTTGCCGGCGTTGGTGTAGCCGGCGACCGTGATCGACGGGATCGACGAACGATGGCGCGCCGCACGTTTGGTGGTGCGCGCCTTCTTCATGTCGCGGATCTCGCGCCGCAGCTTGGCCATCCGCTCACGGATGCGACGGCGGTCGGTCTCGATCTTGGTCTCACCGGGACCACGCAGGCCCACGCCGCCGTTGCTGCCGGCACGGCCGCCGGCCTGGCGGGACATCGACTCACCCCAACCACGCAGGCGCGGGAGCATGTACTCCATCTGCGCGAGCGAGACCTGCGCCTTGCCCTCCCGGGATGTGGCGTGCTGGGCGAAGATGTCGAGGATCAGCGCGGTACGGTCGATGACCTTGACCTTGACGACCTTCTCCAGCGCGGTGAGCTGCGCCGGGGTGAGCTCACCGTCGCAGATGACGGTGTCGGCGCCGGTCGAGAGGACGATCTCGCGGAGTTCGTCGGCCTTGCCGCTGCCGATGTAGGTGGCCGAGTCCGGTTTGGAGCGACGCTGGATCACCGCGTCGAGGACCTGCGAGCCGGCGGTCTCGGCCAGGGCCGCGAGTTCGGCCATGTTGGCCTTGGCCGAGGCGGCGCTGCCCTCGGTCCAGACACCGACGAGGACCACCTTCTCGAGACGGAGCTGCCGGTACTCGACCTCGGTGACGTCGGTGAGTTCGGTGGAGAGTCCGGCGACGCGCTGCAGTGACGCGCGCTCGGAGAGTTGGAGTTCGCCGACCGTCGGATCGTCGTCCCGGATGTCACCGGTGCGATCGTCGAGGTCCGCTGAGGAAAGGATCTGTGCTGATGATTCGGTCATACGGGATCCATGGTCTCACGTCCGACCCCTGCTCAGCACGTGATTATCGGCTCAGCGATCCCAACCGGGTCGCAGGACACCGTCGGCGACCAGCATGGAGGGCCCGCGCAGGGTGGAGCCGTCGGGCCGGATGGTCACGGTGACCTCGCCGCCCGGGATGCCGATGCGCAGTTCACCGGTGTCCTGACCGCGTGCATCGAGAGCCGCTCGCGTGGCCGCGACCAGGCCCGTTCCGCAACTGCGCGTCTCGCCGACGCCGCGTTCGAAGACCCGCATCCGTGCATACAGGCGCCCGTCGACGTCCTCGACCGGTGGGGTCAGCAACTCGACATTGGCCCCGTTCGGGAAGTCGCCCGGTTCGATGACCACTCCGGCGGTGAAGTCGACGGCCGCGAGGTCGTCGGCGGTGAGATCGGCGACCACGCACGCCAGGTGCGGGTTGCCGACGTCGACCTTGGCACCCGGGTAGACGTCGTCACCGATCCGCACCACCGAGGTGCCGTCGAGGCGCGCGACGCCCATCTCCACGGTGACCTCGGCGTGCACGTCGTCGAAGTGGTGGATGATCACCGGCCGCGCACCGGCGCGCGATCCCACGGTGAAGGCGTCGGTGGCGGTGAGTCCGGTGGCGCGGACGAAGTGGGCGAAGACCCGGACCCCGTTGCCGCACATCTCGGCGATCGAGCCGTCCCCGTTGCGGTAATCCATGAACCAGTCGTCGGCCGCGACCCCGTCGGGAAGGGCGGCGAGGACGCCGCGTTCGACGAGCGCACCCGTGCGCGCCACGCGGAGCAGTCCGTCGGCCCCGATGCCCCGCTGACGATCGCACAGCGCCGCGACCATCTCGGTGTCGAGGGTCAGTTCGGCGGCCGGGTCGGCGAGCACGACGAAATCGTTCTGGGTGCCGTGCCCCTTCACGAAGCGCAGACCGGTCTGGTGAGAACTCACGGGCACCAGACTACTTGTCCCGCAGAGCGTCAGCTGCCGGTGATCTCACACGGCGGCGGCCGCGAGGGCACGGTCGGCGAGATCGGGGGCGGCAGCGTCGAGCCAGACGGCGCGGTGATCGCGCCGGAACCACGACCGCTGCCTGCGCACGTACCGGCGGGTGCCGATGAAGGTGAGTTCCTCGGCCTGCGCCATGTCGTACTCACCGTCGAGTGCCGCGAGGACCTGTTTGTACCCGATCGCCTGCGACGCCGTCCGCCCTTCTCGCAGTCCGGCGGCGCACAGGGCCTCGACCTCGTCGGCCAGACCGGTCTCGAACATCAGCCGGGTACGCCGCGCGATCCGGTCGTCGAGTTCGACGGTCTCCCGGTCGAGCGCGAGAATCGTGGTACCCCAACGGGGTTCACCGATCGTCGGCTGCGATGCCGCGAACGGCTGCCCGGTCAGTTCGACCACCTCGAGCGCACGGACGATGCGCCGACCGTCGGTGTCGAGAATGGTGGCGGCCGCCGCCGGATCGACCGAGGCGAGCAAGCGGTGCATCTCGGCGACACCGCGCTCGGCGAGCATCTCCTCGTAGCGGCCGCGAACCTCGGGATCGGTCGCCGGGAACTGCCAGTTGTCGAGCAGTCCCTGGATGTACATCATCGATCCGCCGACGATCACCGGTATGCGCCCCGCGTGGAGGAGACGCTCCACGTCGGCGGAGGCAGCCTGCTGATACCGGGCGACGGTGGCCACCTCGGTCACGTCGAGGACGTCGATCTGGTGATGCACGATGCCGCGGCGGTTGGCGACGGGCACCTTGGCGGTCCCGATGTCCATGCCGCGGTACTGCTGCATGGCGTCGATGTTGATGATCTCCCCGTCCAGCCGCTCGGCCAGGTCGAGGGCGAGGTCGGATTTCCCGCACGCCGTCGGACCGACGACCATGATCGGCCGCGGTGCCGAGTGATCGCTCATGCCGGATCACCGGTGACGGTCCATGTCGCGACGACGTAGCCGACACCGAACGGCGCGTCGGCGTAGCCCGTCTTCGCGACGAGGGTGGAACCGGAGTTCTCGACTGCGGCCGCGACGACCTGCCACGCCACCCGGCCGCCGACCCCCTCGGTGTCACAGGGTCCGGCTTCGAGTGCGGCCAGGGTTGCCGTGTCGGCGCCGCCGATCGCGGCGACGATCGCCTTGTTGAGGGCGACCGCGGAGTCCCGTCGACCACCGCCCGGCGCCTTGGGCGTCAGCGCGGTCGAGCCGTCGCCGACCACGAGGAGTCCGACGCGCTCGGACGACTCGCCCAGCCGCGCGGCGAGATCCGCACCGATCGCGGCGCACTCACGAGGCGTCGTCTCCCGGCCGACGATGAACGCGGTCATCGGGCCCAGCGACGCCGACTCCCGCAGCCAGGCACCGATCAGCCCCGACAGGCTCATCCGGGGGCCGGTCTCGGCGTCCGGCCCGACACTGCCCAGGCTCACCCGGAGATCGACCCCGAAGCGGGCGAAACTGCCCGATTCCGCCTCGGCGACCGGCCCGGCCACCGGGTCGTCGGTCGCACCGACCACGACCCACCTGTCGATCCCGGTCGCCGCGGCGTCGGCGAGGGCATCACCGACCGCCGATCGCACGGGTTCGGTGTCGAACGCCGACGGACCGGTCAACTCGGGTACCAGCAACGGGGCACTCGGTACGAAGACGACGGCCGCAAGCACACCACGACGCTAGTCGAACCGGGCGCGGCCGCCGACGGCCGAACCCCGACACGGATGTCGGCAAGCCGGCACGCACGCCACATGCACGCGCCTGAACTGCTTGAATGGATCCGTACTGTCGGCTGTCGCCGCGGCGTTACGATGCCCGGCGAGAACCGACCCAGCGACCGGCAGCCGTGACGCGCGGCACCAATGAGCGGCAGGACTTGTGCAGATGACCCACCCGACCGATCCCTCCGCGGCCACCCAGGCACCCCAGACGGGCGCGCCGGGGCCGAAGCCCGGACCCAAACCCGGCCCCCGCCCCAAGCCGGGCCCGCGGCCGGGAGCCCACGAACCTGTCGTTCCGCACATCAGCGCCGGCGACCCGCACCGCTACGGCCGGATCGACTCCTCGGGTGTGGTCTGGCTCAAGACCGCCGACGGTGAGCGCGAGATCGGCCAGTGGCAGGCCGGCACGATCGAAGAGGGTCTCGCCCACTTCGCGCGCCGCTTCGACGATCTCGCCACCGAGGTCGAGATCCTCGAGGAACGCCTCAGCGCACGCTCGGGTGATCCGCGCAAGGCGCAGGCGGCGGCCAAGCACCTGCTCGACGATCTGCCCAACGCCCATGTCATCGGCGACGTCGCCGCGCTGCAGCGGCGGCTGGAGGCGATCGTGGGCAGCGCCGACGAGGTCGCCGAGTCGCTGCGCGCCGAGCGCGAGAAGACCCGCGCCGCCGCCATCGCCCGCAAGGAGACCCTCGCCACCGAGGCCGAACAGATCGGCGCCGAGGCCACCAACTGGAAGAGCGCCGGCGACCGGCTCCGCGAGATCCTCGACGAGTGGAAGGCGATCAAGGGCATCGATCGCAAGACCGACGACGCCCTGTGGAAGCGCTACGCGAAGGCACGCGATGCCTTCAATCGCCGCCGCGGTGCGCACTTCGCCGAACTCGACCGCGAACGAGCGGGCGCCAAGGAACGCAAAGAGGCGCTGATCGCCCGCGCCGAGGAACTGTCCTCGTCGACCGAATGGGGCCCCACCTCGGCGAAGTTCCGCGAACTCCTGGGTGAGTGGAAGGCCGCCGGCCGCGCCCCCCGCGACACCGACGAAGCCCTGTGGCAGCGATTCAAGGCCGCCCAGGACGTCTTCTTCAATGCCCGCAACGCCGCGACCTCCGAACGCGACGCCGAGTTCGCCGCCAATGCGACCGCCAAGATCGCGCTGCTCGACGCCGCCGAGCGCGCCATCAACCCGTCCGCCGACCTGGACGGCGCACGCCGTGAGTTCCGGGCGTTCCGAGACAAGTGGGATGAGATCGGCAAGGTGCCGCGCGATCAGATGCACTCGCTGGAGGCACGCGCGCGTGCTCTCGAGAAGCGCATCCGCGACGCCGAAGACGCGCAATGGCAGCGCACCGACCCCGAGGCCCAGGCGCGTGCCGCCCAGTTCGCGGATCGCGCCGCACAGTTCGAGGAGCAGGCCCGCAAGGCAGCCGAACGCGGCAAGGACCGCGATGCGGCGTCTCTGCGGGAACAGGCCGCACAGTGGCGCGAGTGGGCCGTGGCCGCCCAGAGCGCCGTGACCGACCGCTGACGCCCTCCGCAGGCTCCGGGCCTCCTCAGGGAGCGGAGCCTGCGGAGCCGATCGTTCAGGACTGGTCGTCGGGGTCCTTGCGGTAGAGCGCGGAGGCGTAGGCCTCCTGCTCGGCGGCCTGCCTGCGACGCTCGGCCTCCATCGCCAGGTGGTAGGACGAACGCGCCCACACCACGCGCGACCAGTGGAAGGTGAGGACGAAGACCGCGATCCAGCCGAGGATCAGGCCGATGCCCACACCCGACGGGGGTTCGACGCCACCGACGCCGGGGGTGTTGCGCGACCACCACGCGAGCATGCCCGCCACGCAGGCGATCGCACAGCCGCACAACGCGATCCACGCCAGAACCCATCGGCGGGTCAGCAGCGCGAGCATCGACATCGCGATGCCGAAGATCGCCACCAGGTAGACGAAGATCTTCGACACGATGGTGACTCGTTCGGCCGCTGCCTCGGGTGTCAGGGACAGCACCTCGAGACCGGTCACGGAGCCCGTGTGCGGCAGGACCAGCGACACCATGGCGAGCAACACGGCGACGGCCACGACGACCGCGCGGGCTCCGGGGTCGATCTCACCGGCCACACGACGCTCCGCCTTGCGGAGATCGCTCTCATACTCCTTGAACGGGTCCTCGGACATCGTCATCGCCTCACTTTGTTTCGATCTCGAGTTCGTGCACGCTCAGCCACCGCACGCGCTGCCGCATCCGGCGTCGGCGGTCGGCGCGGGCGCGGGTGCGGGGGGACCAACAGTCGGCAGACCGAGGCCCACCCCGACGGGCGCCGTGGTCGGCGTGCGGCTCTGCTCGTAGGCGTCGCCGGCGCGCGTGCGGCGGTGCGAGAGCACCCCGGCGTCGGCGATCAGGTGGTGCGGCGCGGCCGCGGTCACGACGGTGTGGACCACGTCGCCGGGACGGATCCCGGAGGCGACGTCGCCGGGCGCGAAGTGCACCAGGCGTCCGTCACGCGCGCGACCGGTCATGCGCCGGGTCTTGGCGGACTTGCGTCCCTCGTCGGCGACGACGAGCAGCTCCACCTCGGTGCCGGTCAGGGATTCGTTCTCGGACAGGCAGATCCGCTCCTGCAGGGCGATGAGGCGCTGGTAACGCTCGCCGACGACCTCGGCCGGCACCTGGTCGGGCATCGTCGCGGCCGGCGTACCGGGACGCGGCGAGTACTGGAAGGTGAAAGCGCTGGAGAACCGCGCACGTTCGACGACGTCGAGGGTCGCCTGGAAGTCCTCCTCGGTCTCTCCCGGGAACCCGACGATGATGTCGGTGGTGATCGCCGCATGCGGCATCGCCTCACGGACCTTGTCGAGGATGCCGAGGAATCTGGTCTGGCGGTAGCTGCGTCGCATGGCACGCAGGATGCGATCGGAGCCGGACTGCAGCGGCATGTGCAGCTGCGGGCACACGTTGGGGGTCTGCGCCATCGCCTCGATCACGTCGTCGGTGAACTCGGCGGGATGCGGCGAGGTGAAGCGGACCCGTTCGAGCCCCTCGATGGTCCCGCAGGCCCGCAGCAACTCGGCGAAGGCGCCGCGGTTGCGGGGCTGGTCGGGATCGGCGAAGGACATGCCGTAGGCGTTGACGTTCTGACCGAGCAGGGTCACCTCGACGACGCCCTGGTCGACGAGCGCCTGGACCTCGGCGAGTACGTCACCGGGTCGTCGGTCGACCTCCTTGCCGCGCAGCGACGGCACGATGCAGAAGGTGCACGTGTTGTTGCAGCCCACCGACACCGAGACCCAGCCGGAGTAGGCCGAGTCGCGCTTGGCGGGCAGCGTCGAAGGGAATCGTTCGAGGGAGTCGAGGATCTCGACCTGCGCTTCCGCGTTGTGACGGGCACGGTCGAGCAGCGCCGGCAGCGAGCCGATGTTGTGGGTGCCGAACACGACGTCGACCCACGGCGCCTTGGCGACGACGGTGTCCTTGTCCTTCTGCGCGAGGCATCCACCGACGGCGATCTGCATGCCCGGACGGCTGGTCTTCACCGGCGCGAGATGCGACAGGTTGCCGTAGAGCTTGTTGTCGGCGTTCTCGCGGATCGCGCAGGTGTTGAAGACGACCAGATCGGCGTCGTCGTCCTCGGCCGCACGGACGTATCCCGCGTCCTCGAGAAGACCGGAGATGCGTTCGGAGTCGTGGACGTTCATCTGGCAGCCATAGGTCCGGACCTGATAGCTGCGGGGTGACTGGGCTGATGCAGCCTCGTCAGGCCGATCCGACAACTCGATACTCACTCCTACCAGGGTACGGGGCCGACGCAAATCGCCGATTCGGCGTCACCTGCGCGACTCGATGGCACGGATTTGGTTAGGGTTCACGAATGACCGTTTCGCCGAGCAAGTCCGCGGGCCCAGGGTCCCAGCCGATGATCGCGATGCGCGGGGTGCAGAAGCACTTCGGTTCGCTGCACGTACTCAAGGACATCGACCTCGAGGTTCCCGCCGGACAGGTGGTGGTGGTCCTCGGTCCATCCGGGTCGGGCAAGTCGACGCTGTGCCGGACCATCAACCGGCTCGAGCCGATCGATGAGGGCGAGATCCGGGTCGAGGGTCAGGTCCTGCCGGCCGAGGGCAAGGATCTCGCGCGACTGCGGGCCGATGTCGGCATGGTGTTCCAGTCCTTCAACCTGTTCTCGCACAAGACGATTCTCGAGAATGTGACCCTCGCACCGACGAAGGTGCGCAAGAAGTCCAAGGCCGACGCCGACAAGCGCGCACTCGAACTGCTCGAGCGGGTCGGCATCGCGAGCCAGAAGGACAAGTACCCGGCCCAGCTGTCCGGGGGCCAGCAGCAGCGTGTCGCCATCGCCCGCTCCCTCGCGATGGACCCGAAGATCATGCTGTTCGACGAGCCGACGTCGGCGCTCGACCCGGAGATGGTCAACGAGGTGCTCGACGTGATGGTCTCCCTTGCCAAGGAGGGCATGACGATGCTGGTCGTGACCCATGAGATGGGCTTCGCCCGCAAGGCAGCCGATCGGGTGATCTTCATGGCCGACGGCGCGATCATCGAGGACTCCGAACCCGACACCTTCTTCACCGCCCCCAAGACCGACCGAGCACGCGACTTCCTCGGCAAGATCCTGGGGCACTGAGATGCGGATGAGCCACACCACACCACACACACATCAACACTTGTCCCGATGGCGTCGTGCCGGACTGCTTCTCGCGGTCGGGGCACTGCTGACCGGACTGCTGTCGGCCTGCGGGAGCACCGAGCCCCGCAGCCTGCTGAACTCGATCCGCGACGGTTCGGTGGTCCTGGGCGTCAAGTTCGACCAGCCGGGGCTCGGGCTCTACGAGCCGAACGGCAACGTCACCGGCTTCGACGCCTCGGTCGCCACGTATGTGGTCAATTCGATCGCCGACGACCTCGGCGTGGACCACCCGGAGATCACCTGGCGGGAGACGCCGTCGGCCCGTCGCGAGGCGATGATCGACAACGGTGAGGTCGATCTCATCGCCGCCACCTATTCGATCAACGCGAGCCGCTCCAAGAAGGTGTCGTTCGGCGGCCCCTACCTGCAGACCTACCAGGGCCTGATGGTGCGCGCCGACGACAACTCGATCAAGCAGCTGGCCGACCTAGACAACGGCAAGAAGCTCTGTTCGGTCACCGGCTCGACATCGGCGCAGAACGTGAAGGCCCAGCTGCCGACGGTCCAGCTGCAGGAGTACGACTCCTACTCGGCGTGTGTCGAAGCGCTGCGCCGCGACAAGGTCGACGCCCTGACGACCGACGAGGCGATCCTCGCCGGTTACGCCAACTTCTGGAAGGACGAGTTCAAGCTCGTCGAGATGACCTACCTCAAGGACGCGTGCGTGAAGGACGCCTTGAAAACGGCCGGCAGTCCGTTCTCGACCGAGCGCTACGGCGTCGGTGTCGCTCTCGGCGACAAAGCCGCCGTGGATGCGATCAACAAGGCCCTCGACGCCATGCTGACCCCGGCCGGGAGCTCTGATGCCGGGCTCGGGGAGTCACCATGGAACGCCGACCTGCGCGAGGCCCTCGGCAACGAGTACGTGGACGAGATCATCGCCCGCGCGGATCGCCCCGGCTCCAAGTTCCCCTACAAACCCGACCCCGGTGACCTCGAGTTCCTCGATTCACCATCCAAGCCGTGCCCGCCCGGACTCGAGTGAGAGGAACCATCGATGAATGACGCCTCTCTGTGGGAGAGCATGGGTCCTCAGCTGTGGCCCGCCTTCTGGGTGACGATCCAGCTGACCTTCTACTCGGCGATCGGTTCGCTGGTGTGGGGCACGGCCCTCGCCGCGATGCGGGTCTCCCCCGTCCCGGTGATGCGCGGTTTCGCCGGGGTCTATGTGAACGTGGTCCGCAACACCCCGCTGATGCTCGTCGTGCTGTTCTGCGCGATCGGTCTCTACCAGAATCTGGGCCTGACCTTCGCGCCGACGATCAAGTCCAACAACTTCTGGCTCGCGGTGCTCGCGTTCGTCCTCTACACGTCGACCTTCGTCTGCGAGACGCTCCGGTCCGGCTTCAACACCGTGCCCCTGGGGCAGGCCGAGGCGGCCCGGTCGCTGGGTCTGTCGTTCACCCAGGTGTTCGGGGTCATCGTGTTGCCGCAGGCGATCCGATCGGTCATCGGCCCGCTGGGCAGCGTCCTGATCGCGCTCACCAAGAACACCACGGTCGCCTCGGTCATCGGTGTCGCCGAGGCCGCGGCTCTCATGAAGACCGAGATCGAGACCTTCTCCGACCAGCTGTTCGTGATCTTCGGCGTCATCGCCGTGGGCTTCATGATCATCACCCTCACCGAGGGGGCCGTCTTCGGCTACCTCGCCAAGCGACTGGCGGTGAAACGATGAGCGCCGAATCGACTGTCCTGTACGACGCACCCGGACCACGCGCACGGGCCCGGAACCGCCTGATGGCGATCCTGTTCATCGCGATCCTCGCGGCGATGGCGATCTACGTGATCTCCGTACTCGCCGCCAACGAGCAGTTCACCGGCGAGAAGTGGAGCCCGTTCGTCACCTGGTCCACCTGGACCGGCTACATCCTGCCCGGACTATGGCGCACTCTGGCGGCGGCCGCCGTCTCGATCGTGTTCTCGCTGATCCTCGGCGCCGTCCTCGGCATCGGCCGGCTGTCGGATCATCGCTGGGTACGGGCCGTCTCGGGTGTGTTCGTCGAGGTCTTCCGCGCGATCCCGGTCCTGATCCTGATGGTGTTCACCTGGTTCCTGTTCGCCATCTACGGCATATTCCCGTCGTCGATGCTGGCGTTCGCCGCGGTGGTCACCGGGCTGACGCTCTACAACGGATCGGTGATGGCCGAGATCCTGCGCTCCGGCATCAACTCGCTGCCCAAGGGCCAGACCGAGGCATCCATGTCGCTCGGTCTGCGCAAGAGCCAGATGATGCGCATCGTGCTGCTCCCCCAGGCGATCACCGCGATGATGCCGGCACTGATCTCGCAGATGGTGGTGGCACTCAAGGACAGTGCGCTGGGCTACATCATCGGCTACTCGGAGGTCGTGCGCAGCGGCCTGCTGTCGGCCTCCCGCTACGGCAACTACATCCCGGCGCTGATCGTGGTGGCGATCATCATGATCGTCATCAACTTCGGGCTCTCGAACCTCGCGACCTACGTCGAACGACGTCTGCGTCAGGGTCGACGGTCGGCCGCCGAGCCGGCCGACCCGGAGAAGACCGAACTGGCCGCGTCGGAGAACCTGCTCTGAGCCAGGCCGTCGGAGTGACGGGGAGGCCTCAGGCGTCTTCCAGTGCGCCGAGCGCCTCCCCCACCACGTCGAACGCCAGCGACTGCGAATAGCCACGCCGGACAAGGAAACCGACCAGACGACGCAGGGTCTTCTCTCGTTCGGCACGGTCGGCGACAACGCGTTCGACGACCGACGGCGTCAGCTTCCGTGCGACGAGTCCGGCCGCGATCTCGCGTTCGTCGTCGGGATCGATCTCGGCGAGGGTCTCGGCGATGATCGACTCGGAGATTCCCTTGGTCCGGAGCTCATGACGCAGCACCACGCGTCCCTTTCCGGAGTTCAGGTGGCGGGAGCGTACCCACTCGGCGGCGAAATCGGTGTCGTCGAGCAACTGGTGCTTGTCGAGTCGGGCCATCACCTCGTCGACGGTGTCCGTGTCGAACCCCTTGCGGGTCAACCGCTCCCGCATCTCGTGCCGTGAACGCGCACGGACCCCGAGCAGTCGCAGTGCAGAGTCCCATGCGCTGGGGCCTCGCCGGTCGGGATTGTCATCCCGACGCGTGCGCGTCCGTTCGGGGTCCGTCGGTTCGGGGCTTGATGCCTCGTTCATATCGGATCAGGCGGAGCCGATCAGAATTCGACCGGTGCCGGGGCGATGTCGTCGGCGTCGACGGTCGCGCCGATGCCGAGCTTCTCCTTGATCTTCTTCTCGATCTCGTCGCGGATGTCGACGTTCTCGAGCAGGAATTTGCGGGCATTCTCCTTGCCCTGGCCCAGCTGATCGCCCTCGTAGGTGAACCACGAGCCCGACTTACGGATGAAGCCCTCGGCCACACCCATGTCGATCAGTGAGCCCTCCTTGCTGATGCCCTGCCCGTAGAGGATGTCGAACTCGGCCTGCTTGAACGGCGGCGCGACCTTGTTCTTGACGACCTTCACGCGGGTACGGTTACCCACCGCATCGGTGCCGTCCTTCAGGGTCTCGATACGGCGGACATCCAGGCGAACCGACGAGTAGAACTTGAGAGCCTTACCGCCCGTCGTGGTCTCGGGGGAACCGAACATCACGCCGATCTTCTCGCGCAACTGGTTGATGAAGATCGCGGTGGTCTTCGACTGGTTCAGCGCGGAGGTCATCTTGCGCAGCGCCTGGCTCATCAGGCGGGCCTGCAGGCCGACGTGGCTGTCGCCCATCTCACCCTCGATCTCGGCCTTGGGCACGAGTGCGGCCACCGAGTCGATGACCAGGATGTCGAGCGCGCCGGAGCGGATCAGCATGTCGGCGATCTCGAGCGCCTGCTCACCGGTGTCGGGCTGCGACACGAGCAGGGCGTCGGTGTCGACGCCGAGCTTCGCGGCGTAATCGGGGTCCAGCGCATGCTCGGCGTCGATGAACGCGGCGATACCGCCCAGGGCCTGGGCGTTCGCGACGGCGTGCAGCGCGACCGTGGTCTTACCCGAGGATTCCGGACCGTAGATCTCGACGACGCGGCCGCGGGGCAGACCACCGATACCGAGGGCGACGTCGAGTGCGATCGAACCGGTCGGGATGATCTCGATCGGCTGGCGGGTCTCCTCGCCCAGGCGCATCACCGAGCCCTTGCCGAAGTTCTTGTCGATCTGGGCGAGGGCCAGATCGAGGGCCTTCTCACGGTCTTGAGGCGCAGGTGCCATGGGAGTTCTCCTCGGTTGTGAGCCGGATTTCCGGCGGGTGGTCGGTGCGGTCCGGGCGTTCATGTCTGAAAGGTATCGCGTGGGTCCGACAAGTCTCGGCGGCCCTCCCGAGCCCGATACTGCTTCCCGATCCACATACCTCAGACGCGGCGGCGGTCCGTACGGTTCCGTCTGATCACCAGGATGAACGAACAGGTGTTCGATGGCAAGTGTGACACGCGGGGCGTGTCACCAACGCCGGCGCGGTACGTCGAAGTCGCGGCAGATGGCGACCCAGACGTCGCGCGGGTCGACCCCGTCGTCGATCGCCTGCGCCCCGGTGCGTCCACCGAATTCGGTGAGCACGTGGTCGACGAGAATCGAATCCGCCCTGGACACACCGAATTCGGTGGTCATCAGTTCGTTGAACTCGGTCAGGCGCACGGCCCCACCCTACGGAACGCGGCACGGTCCAGGACGGCGTGGGCCACCGCCACCGGGTCGACGGTGTCGGCACCGCTCGCCCCGATCCGCCGTGCGCTCCGGGTGCACTCCGGGTCGTCGAGAACGGTGCAAACGGCATCGGCGACGGCCTCGACCGTGAGCGGGCGGACCACTCGGCCGGCACCCGCGCGCCGGAGACGGTTCGCCAGCTCCCACTGGTCGCCGCCGCCGGGTACTGCGACGACCGGAACCCCGGCGCTCATCGCCTTGGCCAGGATCCCGTGACCGGAGCCGCAGATCAGTACCTGCGCGTCGGCCAGCACCTCGTCCTGCCGTCCCAGCCCTGCGGTGATCGGGGCCGAGGAGTCGCCGAAGCGGGCGAGATCCGCGGTGGACGGACGATGCAGCCCGGAGACCACCACCCGGACACGACGGCCCAGAATCCGCTCGGACAGCGCCTCGAGGACCACACCGACCATGTCGGGGGCGCCGGTCTGCGCCGTCGACGGGGCGAGCACCACCAGCGGTGCATCGCCGTCGGGACGGTCGAAGAGGTCGTCGGTGGGTTCCCACAGGAGTGGACCGATGAGATGGGTGTCGGCCGGCCAGTCGGGCCGCGGCACCTCGAGCCCCGGCAGCGTCGCCACGAATCGCGCGCACGGACCACCGTCGTGCGCCGGGAGACCGATCGACAGCCGTGCCGCAGCACGCTGCCGTTCGCCTTTGCGGATGGAGGTCGCGGTCGCGGCACGCATCAGCGTGTCCCGAACGCGACCGCGGATGCCGGTTCCCGGGGCGAGCCCCGAACCGATCGGCGGCAGGCCGCGAGACGGCAGGTACAGCGGGTGCGGCGACAGCTCGATCCACGGAAGGCCCCGGAGCTGCGCGGCCCATCCCCCGCAGACCGTGATGACGTCGGAGACGACGAGGTCGGCACCGGACTCCGCCAGCAGGGGCGCGAGCAGATCGGCCATGCGTGCCGCGCGGGCGCTGAGTTTGTCCCCGGCGTCGGCGTCGTCATCGTCGTCCGTGGCCGCGAGACCCGGGAGCTCGGCGATGTCGATGCCACGGCGACGCGCGGCGGCCGACCAGTTCAGTCCGGTGTGGACAGTGGTCCGATGCCCGGCCGCGGCGAACCGCTCGGCGAGGGCGAACGCCGGAAAGGCATGTCCCGCATCGGAACCCGCGACAAGTGCAACATGCACGTGCCGCGGATCAGTTCTGCGCGGGCGGCTCGGTGGTCGGCGGGGTGGCCTGCGTCGCCGGCTGACCCTTCTGCAACGGTGGTGCGGTGGCGCCCGCGGACGGCAGGGCATCGCCGCGCATGCTGGCGCGGATCTGCTCCAGGCGCGAATGACCGGCCATCTGGATGCCCGCCTGCTCGACCTCCTGCATGCGGCCCTGGACCGAGTTCTTGGCCAGCTCGGCCGAACCGAGGGCGTTGGCGTAGCGGCGCTCGATCTTCTCGCGGACCTGGTCGAGGCTCGGGGTGTTGCCGGGCACCGACAACTCGCTCATCTGGTTGAGCGATGCGCTGACCTGCTCCTGCATCTTGGCCTGCTCGAGCTGGCTGAGCAGCTTGGAACGCTCGGCGAGTTTCTGCTGGAGGATCATCGCGTTGCGCTCGACGGCCTTCTTGGCCTGGTCGGCGGCCTGAAGCGACTGGTCGTGCAGGGACTTGAGGTCCTCGACGCTCTGCTCGGCGGTCACCAGCTGCGCCGCGAACGCCTCGGCGGCGTTCGTGTACTCGGTGGCCTTCTGGGTGTCGCCGGCGGCAGCGGCCTGATCGGCCAGCGTCAGTGCCTGGCGGGTGTTGGCCTGCAGACGCTCGATGTCCTCGAGCTGCCGGTTGAGCTTCATCTCGAGCTGTCGCTGGTTGCCGATGACCGAGGCGGCCTGCTGCGACAACGCCTGGTGCTGACGCTGGGCATCTTCGATCGCCTGCTGGATCTGGACCTTCGGGTCGGCGTGTTCGTCGATCTTCGCGTTGCCGAGTGCCGTCAGGTACCGCCACAACTTCACGAACGGGTTCGCCATGCTCTACGTCACTCCATTCAGGGGTTTGAGAGAACTGTGCAGACCAATTTAGTGGCTGCGGGTTCCCGATAGTGCCGCAGCACTCAAATGGTCATTCGGACGACGTGGATCAGGCGGCCGCGAGCGCCGTCGCGTCCCGGCGTCCGGCGGGTGCGGGGATGACCACCTTGGTCGCGGTGAGACCGGCCTCGGCGACCTCGGGGGTCATGGTCTCGGCCGGACGCATCGCGTTCCCGACGTCGAGGAGGAGGTCGGCGATCTCCACGTCGAGTGCATCGCAGATGGCCGCGAGCAGTTCGCTCGAGGCCTCTTTCTGGCCGCGCTCGACCTCGGAGAGGTAGCCCAGGCTCACGCGTGCACCGGTGGACACCTCACGCAGGGTCCGGCCTTGCTGCGTGCGGACCCGACGCAGGCTGTCGCCGAGCGCCTCACGTAAGAGCATCGCCATCGAGTCTCCTCTCCCTGTCCACTCCTCGGCCAACGCCTCACGCAGCCGGATCGTTCCCCGGCCGCGGTTCCACCGACAGTAGTCGAACTCAGCGCCCTGCGCCGGTTCCTCCCACGGCCCGTCGCGTCTGCGGTGCCGGCTCCGGATCGGGGGTGCCGGTGCGGGAACCGCCGCCGGACCTGACCTTGATCGCCTGCCAGGTGTAGTCGAGGCCGGTGTAGATGGTGACGACCACCGCGAGACCCATCACGATGCCGGCGGCGATGTCCCATCCGCCGCCGAGGGGCGCCAGGTACAGGCCGATGGCGACCGCCTGCAGCAGCGTCTTGAGTTTTCCGCCGCGACTGGCGGGGATGACCTTGTGCCGCAGCACCCAGAAGCGCAGCGCGGTGACCCACAGTTCGCGCGCGATGATGACCGCGGTGACCCACCAGGGCAGGATGCCGAGGATCGAGAGTCCGACGAGCGCACCACCGATCAGGGCCTTGTCCGCGATCGGGTCGGCCATCTTGCCGAAGTCGGTGATCAGTCCGCGCGCGCGGGCGATGCGGCCGTCGTACCGATCGGTCAGGGCCGCGACGGCGAAGACGACCGTCGCCACCGTGCGCCACAGCGTGGATTCTCCGGACTCGAGGAACAGCACCGTCAGGAACACCGGAACCAGGAGGATCCGGAAGACGGTCAGGGCGTTCGCGATGTTGACGACCGGGACCGGGTCGACGGGATCGGTGATGTGGTCCGGCCCGCGGCCCACATTTGCGATACCTTTTTCGTCGACGGCCCGCCGAATGCGATCGGTCATGAGCACACCCCCGAGCGCGGACAGGTTCCGCGATACACGGGAATTCTCGTACTCACACCCCACAGGGTATCGGTCCACGCCCCGCGGAAGGTCACCCGGGCCGCTACGCGCCCCGACATCACCGTGGGGCGCACGCCCTCACAGGACTAAGGTGAGTTCCCATGTCCCCCGTCTCCCCGGAGCCCGCCCAACCCGAGTCCGCGGCGGATCCCGTTGCGCCCGAACCGACTACTCGGGACATCGCCGTCCGGCGCGCGCGTACGTCGGACGTACCGCGCATCAAGGAACTGATCGACAAGTACGCGGGCAGGATCCTCCTGGAGAAGAACCTCGTCACCCTCTACGAGTCGGTCCAGGAGTTCTGGGTCGCCGAACTCGACGGGCTGGTCGTGGGATGTGGTGCGCTCCACGTACTGTGGGCCGATCTCGGCGAGGTTCGCACGGTCGCGGTCGATCCCGTGTTCTCCGGACGTGGCATCGGGCACAAGATCGTCGGCCGGCTGATGGAGATCGCCCGCGAACTCGAACTGGCCCGCGTCTTCGTGCTGACCTTCGAGACGAGCTTCTTCGCCAAGCACGGCTTCCGCGAGATCGAGGGCACCCCGGTCACGCGCGAGGTGTTCGAGGAGATGTGCCGTTCGTACGACACCGGTGTCGCGGAGTTCCTCGACCTGAGTTACGTCAAACCCAACACCCTGGGGAACACCAGGATGCTGGCCACCATCACCCGGGAGTGAACCGATGCCCTATTTCGCCGTCCAGTACACCTACCGTCCGGCCAAGGCCGCGCTCCGCGACCAGCACCGGCCGCTTCATCGGCAGTGGCTCGGCGAGGAGAACAAGGCGGGCAACGTGCTCATCGCGGGACCGTACCCGGACGGGTCGGGCGCGCTGATCATCATCAGCGCGGCCGACCTCGAGGCCGCCGAGGCGTTCTTCGCCAACGACCCGTTCCAGGCGCACGAGGCCGTCGACGCCGTCCGGATCGACGAGTGGACCCAGGTCTTCGGACCGTTCTGACCCCTGCCGCTAACTCTTCGACACAGCTGACCTGCTCCTGACCAGGCTTGCGACGGTGGTGATCACCAGGACACCGACGATCACCGACAACGACACCGGCGTCGAGATCTCCGGGACGCTCACATGCTCACCGCCGTTGACGAACGGCAGGGTGTTCTCGTGCAGCGCGTGCAGGACGAGCTTCGCACCGATGAACGCGAGGATGATCGACAGGCCGATCGACAGGTACACCAGCCGGTCGAGCAGCCCGCCGAGCAGGAAGTACAGCTGACGCAGGCCCATCAGCGCGAAGGCGTTGGCGGTGAACACCAGGTACGGCTCCTGGGTCAGGCCGTAGATCGCCGGGATCGAGTCGAGGGCGAAGAGCACGTCGGTGAACCCGATGACGATGAGGACCATCAGCATCGGCGTCGCGAGACGCTTGCCGTTGACGCGGGTGAACAGCTTGTCGCGGTCGTAGGAGTCGTGCGTGCGCAGGAATCGCTTGACGAACCGCTCGAGACGACTCTCCCGCTGTTCCTCGTGCTCCACGGGGTCGTCGCTCTCGCGGACGAGTTTGACGGCGGTGAAGATCAGGAACGCGCCGAACAGGTAGAACACCCAGCTGTAGGCGTTGATCGCGGCGGCGCCGACGGCGATGAAGATGCCGCGCATGCCCAGCGCCATGACGATGCCGAGCAGCAGCACCTTCTGCTGATACTCACGGGGCACCGCGAATTTCGCCATGATGATGACGAACACGAACAGGTTGTCCACCGAGAGCGCCTTCTCGGTCACGTAGCCGGCGAAGTACTCGCCGCCGAACGTCGATCCCCACTTCCACCAGACGAACAGCCCGAACACGATGGCGAGCGCGATGTACACCGCCGACCAGATGCCCGATTCCTTGAGCGACGGGGCGTGCGGCACGCGCACGTGGGAGAAGAAGTCGAACACGAACAATCCGAGGATCACCACGCAGGTGATCAGCCACACGGATACAGAGACATCCACGGTATTCCTCCAGCAGGCAGCATCAGCTGACGAGCCAGAGGTCTCTCCCGCCGAGATGGCGGCCGACGCTCCGGGCCAGGGTTGCGACGATGATCGGCATCATCGCGGGCCCTGACCGTATTGACGGAGACGCCGCGTCGGGGATACTCCCCTCATGGATCTGCCGTCACTTTAGTACAGGCGGTAGTAGTTCCGCAGAAACCTCAGGTCAGAGAGTTCTTCAGTCGCCCGATCCGTCTGTTTCGTCTCCACCGCCGGTGATCGAGGCGATCACGCCCGCGAGATCGTCGGGCTTGACGAGCACCTCACGCGCCTTGGAACCCTCGCTGGGTCCGACGACGCCGCGGGTCTCCATGAGGTCCATCAGGCGCCCCGCCTTCGCGAAGCCGACCCGCAGCTTGCGCTGCAGCATCGACGTCGACCCGAACTGGCTGGAGACGACGAGTTCGATCGCCTGCAGCAGGTCGTCGAGGTCGTTGCCGATGTCGCTGTCGATGTCCTTCTTCTCGCCGGCCTTCGCCGCGGTGACACCCTCGGTGTACTCCGGCTCGGCCTGCTCCTTGGTGAAGTCGACGACGGCCGCGATCTCCTCGTCGGAGATGTAGGCGCCCTGCATGCGGATCGGCTTGTTGGCACCCATCGGCAGGAACAGGCCGTCACCCATGCCGATGAGCTTCTCGGCGCCCGGCTGATCGAGGATGACGCGCGAGTCGGTCAGCGACGACGTGGCGAACGCCAGGCGCGACGGCACGTTGGTCTTGATCAGACCGGTGACGACGTCGACCGACGGACGCTGCGTCGCGAGGACCAGGTGGATGCCGGCGGCGCGCGCCTTCTGCGTGATGCGGACGATCGCCTCTTCCACGTCGCGCGGCGCGGTCATCATCAGGTCCGCGAGCTCGTCGACGATGGCGAGGATGTACGGGTACGGCTTGTACACCCGCTCGCTGCCGAGCGGAGTGGTGATCTCGCCGGAGCGCACCTTCGCGTTGAAGTCGTCGATGTGACGCACCCGCGACGCCTTCATGTCCTGGTAGCGCTGCTCCATCTCCTCCACCAGCCATGCGAGGGCGGCGGCCGCCTTCTTGGGCTGGGTGATGATGGGGGTGATCAGGTGCGGGATGCCCTCGTAAGGCGTGAGTTCCACCATCTTCGGGTCGATGAGGATCATCCGGACCTGCTCCGGGGTGGCGCGGCTCAGCAGCGACACCAGCATGGAGTTGACGAAGCTCGACTTACCGGAGCCGGTCGAACCGGCGACGAGCAGGTGCGGCATCTTCGCCAGGTTCGCGCTGACGAAGTCGCCCTCGATGTCCTTGCCCAGACCGATCACGAGCGGATGCTTGTCCTTGCGGGTCGACGACGCGCTGAGGACGTCGGCCAGGCGGACCATCTCACGATCGGCGTTGGGTACCTCGATACCGACCGCGGACTTGCCCGGGATCGGCGCGAGCAGGCGGACGTTGTCGGTGGCCGCGGCGTAGGCGATGTTGCGCTGGAGCGCGGTGATCTTCTCGACCTTCACGCCCGGTCCCAGCTCGACCTCGTACCGGGTGACCGTCGGTCCGCGCGTGTAGCCGGTGACCGCGGCATCGATCTTGAACTGTTCGAGGACACCGGTCATCCGGTCGATCATCTCGTCGTTGGCGCTGGTGCCGGCCTTCGGCGGGTCGCCTTCGAGCAGCAGATGCGGGGGCGGCAGCAGGTAGTCGCCCTCGGCAGCCGGGACCGCCGGTGAGAAGGCCTCCTCGTCGTCGAGGTCGGGTTCGGGCTCGGGTGCCGGTTTCGGCGCCGGTTTGGGTGCCGGACGCGCGGCGGGCGCCGTGCGGCGAGCAGCCGGACGGGCCGGGGGGTCGATCACCTCGGTCATCTGCTCGTCGGGGGCGTTGTCCCCGAACGGCTCGGTGAACGCATCGGCGAAGCTCTCGGTGACCGCGTCTTCGATCGGTTCCTCGGCGACCTTGGCCGGCTTGCGCCGCGACCGGCTCGAGGGCCGCGACGGGGTCTCGTCGGGCGGGTAGTTGTCGTACGGGTTCGACGAGTACGAGCGACGGGTCGCCCGGGAGCCGTAGGTGTCCGCGTCATCGTCGTCGGCATCGTCCGCCGCGGGATCCCCGAAATCGGGATCCTCGTAGTTCTCCGCGTCCTCGTCCCAGTCGAGGTCGCCCTCCCACGGCGCGCCGTCGGCACCGGACACCCCCAGGCCGAGGTATCCGGCGGCGGCGTCGACGACTTCGCGCACGGTCCGGCCACTGAGGATCAGCACACCGAAGGCCATGCACAGCAACAGGATCGGGACGGACACCCAGGCGGTGACCCCCGCGGTGAGCGGCGTGCCGATGGCGAAACCGACGAAGCCCGCCGCCGCCGAACGGCCCGGCAGATCCAGCGGCGCACCGGCGATCAGATGCATGATGCCGAGCAGGGGAAGCACGACGAGGGAGCCACCGCCGAGGTAGCGCCCACGGCGTTCGGGTGCGGCCGGACGCCGCATCAGCATGATCGCGACCACGACGAGCGCGACCGGCATCACGACGGCCGCGGACCCGACGATCGCGCGGATCAACGCCTCGAAGAATGCACCGACCGGCCCGGCGGCGCCGAACCACACACTGGCCGCGAACAGGAGCCCCAACCCGAGCAGGCCGAGCGCGACGCCGTCCCGGCGATGACTGTGTCCCTGACCGCGCGGACCCACCACGTCCGCGTCGACATCGTCGTACTCGGCGTCGTCACCGTCGACGGCATCCAGATCGAAATCGTCGTCGTCGAACGGACGCGACTCGGTCCGCGGTCCGCGGCCGACTCCGGAACCCACGCGGGCCGCGCTGCCGACACCACGAGCGAACAGTGACCAGCCGGCTCCGATCCCCTTCCCCACCGCGGAGGCGCCGGCGGCGGCGACCGAACGGCGGTGCAGATCGACCGATTCGGCGGAGGCCGACGTGTTCCGGCGGCGCGGCGTCGCGGTGGCGGACTGCCGTGCGCGGGACTTGCCGCTGCCGGTGGATCGGTTCGACGCGCGCGACGATCCGGCTTTGCCCGCGCCGGAGCGGGTGGAACCGGAGCGTGTCCCGGCCGACTTGCTCGCGCCCGAACGTGCCGCCGAACCCGTCGACCGTCCGGCACTTTTCGCACCCGACCGTGTGCCGGATGCCCGCGACCCAGACGCGGACGTGCGCGTACCCGTGCTTGCCTTCGAAGCCATACCGACAGACTAGTCGGCAGAGTTCACTTCAGTCACATGGGCAACACTGATAACGGCGCCGTGTCGAAGTTGTTACCCGGTCGCATCGGGACACGCCCTAGAGGCCGTGAGAACTCTCACGAACCGCGGCGATCGCGTCCGCATCGCCGTCGAAGCTCACGGCGACGGGTGCCCGTCCGAACGCGAACAGGACGAGTTCACCGATCGACCCGGTGACCACGACGTCCTTCCCGGAGCCGACGGTCAGCAGGTCCTCACCGGCGGTCGTACGGAGGGTGACGCGTGCGGGGATCTTCTTGAGCGTCATCCTGCCCATCGAGGTGGCCGGACCGCGCAGCTCGGCCTCGAGCTCGGGTGACAGCATCCGCGGCGTCCAGCGGCCCTTCGGGTCCGCTCCCCCGCGCAGCACGTCCTCGTGGTGGACGAACATCTCGGCGAGATTGGCGAACCGGTCGACGAGCTTGAACGGTGAGTAGACCGGCGGACCCGAGGCGAGTTCGTCGAGCAACTCGTCGAAGTCCCGTCGGGCGGCCTTGCTCCGCACCTTCTCGGTGTATCCGGCGAACGCCGGGATCAGGATGCCCGGCCCGGTGTCGGGGCGTCGTTCGCGAACGACGAGATGAGCCAACAGATCGCGGGTGGTCCAGCCCTCACAGAGGGTGGGCGCGTCCGGGCCCACCTTCTTCAGGGTCTCGACGAGAGCCGCTCGTTCCTCCTGTGCACCTGTCACCCCGTCCACAGTAGCGAGCGTTTCCGATACGGTCGTACCGTTCAGTCGGCTCCCACCGCGAGAACCGTCGGCACGATCATCGGGCGGCGGCGGTAGGCCTCGGAGACCCACCGGCCCACGGCGCGCCGGATCCCCTGCGCGATGCGATGCGCGTCGCTCACACCCTCGGCGGCCAGGGAGTCGAGAACCTGGTTGACCAGGTCGGCAGCCGCCTTCAGCGCATCCGGGTCGTCGGAGAAGCCACGGCCGGAGACCTCCGGCGAGCTGACCGCGCGCCCCGTCGTCGCATCGATCGCGACGGTGATCGCGATGAAACCGCCCTCACCGAGCACGAGACGCTCCGACAGGGTCGACTCGCCGACGTCACCGACCGACAGTCCGTCGACGTAGACGTGTCCGACCGGCACGCGCCCGACGATCTCGGCCCGGCCGTCGACGAGGTCGACCACGACGCCGTCCTCGGCCAGCACGACCTGATCCTCGGACACACCGGTCGCGACCGCGAGCGCGGCATTCGCACGCAGGTGGCGCCATTCACCGTGCACCGGCATCACATTCGACGGCCGCACCGCGTTGTACAGGTACAGCAGCTCACCCGCCGAGGCGTGGCCGGACACGTGGACCTTGGCGCTCTGCTGGGTGATCACGGTGGCACCGCGCTTGGCCAGGCCGTTGACGACGGCGAAGACCGAGTTCTCGTTGCCCGGGATCAGCGACGAGGCCAGCACGACCAGGTCATCGGCGCGGATGTTGATCTGGCGGTGCTCACCGCGCGCCATCCGCGACAACGCCGACAGCGGCTCGCCCTGCGAACCGGTCGAGATCAGCACGATGCGATGGTCGGGAAGCGTTGCGGCGGTGTCGAGGTCGACGACCACCCCGTCCGGCACCGACAGGTAGCCGAGGTCCTGCGCGATCTGCATGTTCCGCACCATCGACCGGCCGACGAAGCAGACGCGCCGGTTGTGGGTGTGCGCGACGTCGATGATCTGCTGGATGCGGTGCACGTGGCTGGCGAAGGACGCGACGATGACGCGTTGCCTGGCCTTGCCGATGACCTGGTCGAGCACACCACCGATCTCACGTTCGGGGGTGACGAAGCCGGGGACCTCGGCGTTGGTCGAGTCGACGAGGAACAGGTCGACGCCCTCGTCACCGAGACGGCTGAACCCGGCCAGGTCGGTGAGACGACCGTCGAGGGGCAGCTGGTCGAGCTTGATGTCGCCGGTGTGCAGGGCGAGACCCGCCGGCGTGCGGATCGCGAGCGCGATGGCGTCCGGGATCGAGTGGTTGACCGCGAAGTACTCGCAGTCGAACGGACCGTGGGTGGTCCGCTCCCCCTCGGTGACCTGAACGAGCTTGGGCCGCAGGCGATGTTCCCGACACTTGGCCTCGACGAGGGCGAGGGTGAACTTCGACCCGACGACGGGGATGTCGCTGCGCAGCCGCAGAAGGAACGGGATCGCGCCGATGTGATCCTCGTGCCCATGGGTGAGGATCACCGCGTCGACATCGTCCATGCGGTCCTCGATGTAGCGGAAGTCCGGCAGGATCAGGTCGACGCCGGGCTGCTGGTCCTCGGGGAACAGCACGCCGCAGTCGACGATCAGGAGACGGCCGTCGTACTCGAAGACGGTCATGTTGCGGCCGATCTCGCCGATGCCGCCGAGCGCGACGATCCGGAGTCCGCCCTTGGGCAGGCGCCGCGGGGTGCCGAGACGATCGACCGGTGCCGGGGTCGCCGGCTCGTTCCGGCGACCACGCGCGTCGCCGCCGCGTTCGTGGCGACCGCGCCGGGCACCGGACGACGACCCGGACCGCTGCCGGGACGCATGCTTCGGGGCGGACTCGGACTTCGGGGCGCGAGGCGGTGCCGGGTCGGGCGCGATCATGGCCGGGACGGAGTCCACCGGGACGGCTTCCAAGGGGGTCGGCTCCGCGGGGGTCGGCTCCGCGGACACCGGCGGAGTGGCGGGCGGTCCGGCCTTGCGGGAGGCGGCGCGGCGACGGGTGCGCGCCGGCCGCGCTTCGGGCCCGCCGCTGTCGCTGCCGGTGTTGTCGATCATCAGGCGAGAACACCTGCCGCACGAAGATCCACGATCAGCTCCTCGATCTGGGGCCCGGTGGCGGGCACCTGGGGCAGACGCGGATCGCCCACCTCGAGTCCGAGAACGCGCAGCGCCGCCTTCACCATCGTGACACCTCCGAGGCGTCCCATCGCGTTGACGAGCGGAAGCATCGACGTGTTGAGCGTCCGCGCCGTCGCGAGATCACCCTTCTCGACCGCGATCTGCATCTCGCGCAAGCGATCCGGCACCAGGTGCCCGATGACGCTGACGAATCCGGTGGCGCCGATCGACAGCCACGGGAGGTTCAGTGCGTCCTCACCCGAGAGGTATTCGAGCTTGGTGGTGGCGATGAGGCCGGCGGCCGAGTGCAGGTCACCCTTGGCGTCCTTGACACCGCGGATGTTCGGGTGTTCGGCGAGCGCGAGCATCGTCTCGTTGGCGATGGGCACGATCGAGCGCGGCGGGATGTCGTAGAGCAGCACGGGAAGTGCGGTGGCGTCGGCGACGGTCCGGAAGTGCGCGAGGATGCCGGACTGCGGCGGCTTGGAGTAGTACGGGGTCACGACGAGCAGGCCGTGGGCACCGACCTTCTCCGACTCGATCGCGAACCGCACGCTCTCGGCGGTGTCGTAGCTACCCGCCCCCTGGGTGATCCGGGCGCGGTCGCCGACGGCGTCCAGCACGACGCGCAACAGATCGAGCTTCTCGGGCACGGTGGTGGTCGGCGATTCGCCGGTGGTGCCGGACACGACGAGTCCGTCGCACCCCTTCGACACGAGGTGATCGGCCAGGACGGCGGCCTTGTCCAGATCGAGACTTCCGTCGGGACGGAAGGGGGTCACCATCGCCACCACGTTCGTCCCGAAGGGATGCTCGTGCAGCGGTTCCTGGACTGCGTTCATGGTGCTCAAGGCTACCGCCTCCGTATCCGTGACGGGCCTCACCCTTCCAGCACGAACGGTGAGGTCGCGACCTCGGTGCCGTCGGCGAGCGTGCCGATCTCGAAATCGCCGAAGACGGTGGGAGCCACCTGCATCAATTGCCGCAGGCACTCGACCGCGAGCTGGCGGATCTCGACGTCGGCGTGCTCGGTGGCGCGCATACCGACGAAGTGCCGCCACGCACGGTAGTTGCCGGTCACGACGATCTTGGTCTCGGTGGCGTTGGGCAGCACCGACCGTGCGGCCTGACGTGCCTGCTTGCGACGCAGGATCGCGTTGGGCACGTCGGCGAACTTCGCCTCCAGTGCGGCGAGGAGTTCGGTGTACGCCTCACGACTCGCATCGGTGGCGGCCGTGAAGAGTTCCTCGAGGTGGTCGTCGCCGACGATCGCGGGCGGCGCGACGACGTTGGAGTCGTGTTCGGGCACGAACCGCTGCGACAGCTGCGAATAGGAGAAGTGCCGGTGCCGGATCAGCTCATGGGTGCACGAGCGCGAGATCCCGCTGATGTAGAAGGTGACCGACGCGTGTTCGAGCAGCGACAGGTGCCCCACCTCGAGGATGTGCCGAAGGTATCCGGCATTGGTGGCGGTGCGCGGGTTCGGCTTGTCCCAGCTCTGGTAGCAGGCGCGGCCGGCGAACTCGACGAGCGCCTCACCGCCCTCGGCGTCCGTGCTCCACGTCACGTCCTCCGGTGGGGTGAACTGGGTCATGGCGACCATCTGCACCTTCAGCGGCACCAATTCGGACACGCAGTCCCCTCCATTCGACGTTTGTGTGCCCTGATTGTCCCCCACTGCCCCGAAGGGCTCGGATTCGGCCTGACGTCGCGGGCCACGGTGGGTAAGGTCCCTGTGTGTCCACCCGACATGAGTCCACCCGACGGACTTTCCTGCGGACCGGTGCAGTCGCCACCGGGGCCGCACTCACCCTGCCCGCCGTCGTCGCTGATCCCGGCCCGGCTCAGGCTGCTTCCCCGCGGGCCTTCGCCCACGGCGTGGCTTCCGGCGACCCGCTGCCCGACGCGGTCATCCTGTGGACCCGGATCACCCAGTCCGCCGCCTCGACGCCGGGTTCCGGTGTGGGACCGGCATGTTCGGTGCGCTGGGAGATCGCGCGCGACGCGGGCTTCGGTGCGGTCGTCGGGTCGGGTGTCGTGCAGACCTCGGCCGAGCGGGACTTCACCGTCAAGGTCGACGCCACCGGGCTGAGTCCGCGGACGACGTACCACTACCGGTTCACCGTGACATCCGGACCGGTCGCCGGGGCTACGTCACCGATCGGTACGACCCGCACCGCACCCGCCACCGGCGCCGACGTCGGACGAATCCGCTTCGGCGTCGTGTCCTGCGCCAACTGGGAGGCCGGGTATTTCGCCGCCTACCGGCACCTGAACAACCAGAGGGACCTCGACGCCGTGGTGCACCTGGGCGATTACTACTACGAGTACCAAACCGGCCGGTACACGGGTAAGACCGGCGCGGTCCGGATCCACGACCCGCGTCACGAGATCCGAACGCTGCGTGACTACCGGACCCGTCACGGTCAGTACAAGACCGATCCCGACCTCGCCGCGCTGCACCGGTCGACGCCGTTCATCTGCATCTGGGACGACCACGAGTCGTCGAACGACAGCTGGCGCGGGGGTGCCGAGAATCACCAGCCCGGCGAAGGGTCGTGGCAGGTTCGACGCGCCGCCGCCCTGCGCGCCTACTCCGAGTGGATGCCGATCCGCCCCGGCGTCGACCCGCAAGGCCGACATCTGTTCCGCCGCCTGCGGTTCGGGAAACTTCTCGAGCTGTCGATGCTGGATCTGCGCTCCTACCGCGACCTCCAGGTGAGCGCGGTGTCGGCACGGATCGACGAGCCGTCCCGCACGATGCTGGGTCGGGCTCAGATGTCCTGGCTGACCAACGGCCTCACCTCGTCGGAGACCCGGTGGAAGATCGTCGGCAATCCGGTCATGATCTCGCCGGTACTGATCCCGCCGCTCGACCCGAAGACCACCGGGGCGGTCACCGAACTGCTCGGGATACCGGAGGAGGGCATCCCCTACAACGCGGATCAATGGGACGGCTACGCCGCCGACCGTCGGCGCCTCCTCGACTCGATCAGGAACAACGGCGTCGACAACGTCGTGTTCATCACCGGGGACATCCACTCGTCGTGGGCATGCGACATCCCGGTGGACGTCGCGAACTATCCGGGTGCCGGGACCGTCGCGACGGAACTGGTCGGGACGTCGGTGACGTCGACCAACATCGACGAGATGTTCAACGTGCCGGCGAACACCGCCGGTCCGACGATCGCGGCCGCGTTCAGTGCGGCCAATCACCACGTCCGCTACTGCGAGCTGGACTCGCACGGATACTCGGTGCTGACCGTCACCCCGTCCGCCACCCAGATGGACTGGTATTTCCTGAACGACAAGACCGATCCGCGGTCGGGCCAGTTCTACGCGAAGTCCTTTCGGGTGCGCAGCGGGACGCAGCGTGTCCAACCCGTCGGGCGCCCCGCCGTGTGACCTACGTGCTCTGATCCAGGATCGCCGACAGTTTGGCGTGGGTGTCGGGCCAGCCGTGGACGGCGATCGAGGTGATACCGAGTGCCTTGACGGGGTAGTCGTTGCCGCCCTCGTCGAGACGGTCGCCGAAGAACAGGATGTCGGAGGTGGTCAGGCCGAGGATGTCCATCAGCTTGAGCGCGCCGTACGCCTTGTCGATGCCCTTCTTGGTGACGTCGACCGACGTCGAACCACCGCTGCGCACCTCGAGGTCGGGCAGCCGCTCGGCGGCATATGCCCGCAGCGACTCCTTCTTCGCGCCGTCGGGATCCCAAGCGGCCTTGGCATCGACCGGGGCCTTCTGCCCGAGCGCACTGAAGGTGATCTGGCTGCCGCGGTCCTCGAGGATGTCGCCCCAGGTCTCGCTCTCCCACAGTCCCAGTTCCTTGGCACCGGTCTCGAGGACGTCGAGCGTGCGCTTCTTCTCGTCGTCGCTGAGGTACTCCGCGTAGACGGTCTCCCACTCGCCGCCGTCCCAGCGGACGTATTGGGTGCCGCAGGTGGGCATCAGATGGAGGTTGCCCACCGAGTCGAAGGTGCCGAGGCGCGCGAGAACCTGCTTCTCGAACTGGGTGAAGTTGCCGCCGGAGATGATGCAACCGAGGCTGACCTCGAGCATCCGGTGCAGCAGGTCCACCATCTGGTCGTCGAGCGGGCTCTTCGACGGTGCGAGGGTGTCGTCGAGGTCGAACATCACCAAGCGATAGTCGTTGCCTTCATACGACACGGTCATCGTCGCATCTCTCCTTCAGGTCGTCCCCGTCATGTTTCTTCGATCTCCCGGTGCTCAGCATCCCATCACCGCTCGCAGATCGCGCGCGAGGTCGCCCTTCGCGCCGACCGTCACGTCATCCAGGTCGAGCCAGCCCGCGAATCTCCGCAGGTCGGCAGCCAATCGCTCGGCGACGACGCGGCGATCGTGGCCGGGCTCACCGAAGGCGGCGAGTACCAACAGGGTTCGGGATCTCCGGTCGGCCTTGAGGTCGACGCGTGCGGCGAGGTCGGTGCCCAACAGGTAGGGCAGCACGTAGTAGCCGTGCACGCGTTTGTGTTCGGGGACGTAGATCTCGATGCGGTAGTGGAAGTCGAAGAGTCGCTGCGCACGTGGGCGGAAGAACACGAGGGGGTCGAACGGCGACAGGATCGCCGAGGTGTCGATGCGTCGCGGCATGGGCGCGCCGTCGGCGAGGTAGGCGGGGTCACGCCACCCGTCGACCGAGACCTCGTGCAGCACACCCGCTTCGACGAGGTCGGCGACGGCCGGCCGGGCATCCGCCGGCTTGATGCGGTAGTAGTCGGCGAGGTCGGTGACGGTCGCGACCCCGAGCGAGCGTGCGGCTCGGGCGATGAGCTCGCGTTGCGCCTGCGCACGATCAGGTCGCACCGCGGCGACGTCGGCGCCGACGACACGGTCGGTGAGATCGTAGTGGCGAACGAAGTTGCCGTTCCGCACGGCCGACAGGTCGCCGGCGGCGAACATCGCCTCGCACAGGTGTTTGACCTCGCCACGCTGCCACCAACTCCCGGCCGTTCCGGGTTCACGCTCGATGCCGAGTTCCGCCTCGATGGTGCGCGGCGTCGCGGCACCGATCTCGTCGATCACACCCCGTACGTCGTCGGCGAGACTCCGGTTGCGACGCATGATCTCCCGGGTGTGCCGATAGCGGCCATCGGCGAATTCGTCCATCCGCCAACGGAACAGCGGCCAGTCCTCGACCGGGATGAGCGCGGCCTCGTGCGCCCAGTACTCGACCAGACGGCGTCGGCCCCGCACCGGTTGCCAGGCAGCGCGATGCAGGAGGTCGGGGTCGTAGGGACCCAGCCGGCTGTAGAGCGGCATGAAGTGCGCCCGCGCGACGATGTTGACGGAGTCCATCTGGAGCAGACCGGTCCGTCCGACAACCCTCTTGAGGTGGGCCATGGTCGGCGCGCCCGACGGTGAGCGATCGGTGAATCCCTGTGCGGCCAGCGCGGTTCGACGCGCCTGGGCCGCGGACAACCGTTCCGTCGCCATCAGCCCCGTGCCCTCAGTCTCTGCCGGCGTGTGTGTAGTCGATGAAGCGGTAGCGAAGGCCGGTCGAGGACGTCTGCCACTCCCCCTTGTCGGCGACCGTCCACTCCGGTCCGATCTCCGGCGCGAATGCATCGGCACCCAGAACGTCGACGTCGATCTCAGTGACGCAGAGCTCGGTCGCGAACCGCATTGCGGCGCCGTAGATCTCGCCGCCGCCGATGATGCCGACAGGTTCGCCGTCGGCGAGGACCAGTGCCTCGGCGATGGTCCGGGCCACCACCGCCCCCTCGGCCGACCAGTCCGGGTTGCGCGTCACCACGATGTTGACGCGGCCCGGCAACGGCCGGAACTTCGGCGGCAGCGAATCCCACGTCTTGCGGCCCATGATGACCGGATAGCCGAGGGTCTTCTCCTTGAACCGGGCCATGTCCTCGGGGACGCGCCACGGGATGGTGTTGTCGCGACCGATCGCACCGCCGTGCGCCTGCGCCCAGACCAACCGGACGCGCGTCGGGAGTGCGACCCACGAGAGGTCGGAACTCACACCGCCACCGGCGCCTTGATCCCCGGATGCGACTGGTAGCCGACGATCTCGATGTCGTCGTACTCGTAGTCGAAGATCGAATCACGCTTGCGCAGTTCGAGTTTCGGATACGGGTAGGGCTCGCGCGAGAGCTGGAGGTTCACCTGGTCGACGTGATTGTCGTAGATATGGCAGTCGCCGCCGGTCCACACGAACTCGCCGACCTCGAGGCCCGCCTGCTGCGCCATCATGTGGGTCAGCAGCGCGTACGACGCGATGTTGAACGGCACCCCGAGGAACAGGTCGGCGGAACGCTGATAGAGCTGGCAGGAGAGCTTGCCGTCGGCGACGTAGAACTGGAAGAACGCGTGGCACGGCGGCAGCGCCATCTGCGGGATCTCGCCCACGTTCCACGCGGACACGATGTTGCGTCGCGAATCGGGATTGCTCTTGAGCGTCTCGAGGGCCACGGAGATCTGGTCGATCTGCTTCCCCGACGGCGTCGGCCAGCTGCGCCACTGGACGCCGTAGATCGGTCCGAGGTCACCGTTCTCGTCGGCCCACTCGTCCCAGATGGTGACGCCGCGTTCCTGGAGCCAGCGGACGTTGGAGTCGCCGCGCAGGAACCAGAGCAGTTCGTAGATGATCGACTTGAGGTGGACCTTCTTGGTGGTGATCAGCGGGAAGCCCTCGGCCAGGTCGTAGCGCAGCTGATGACCGAAGAGGCTCTTTGTGCCTGTGCCGGTGCGGTCCGCCTTCGGGGTACCCGTCTCGAGCGCGAGGCGCAGCAGGTCCTCGTACGGGGTGGGGATCGTCCCGGTCGATGAGATATCGCGGATGGCCGTGCTCACGCCGGACAGTCTACGGGCCGACCGCCGCACCGTCCGCGAAGCGCACCTCGAGGACTGTCGCCGGGGTGCGGGGCGGCTCACCCGGCGGGTTGACGCCGTGCGCCGCGAGCACCGGGCGCACGGCGGGATGTACCACCTTCTCCATCGCGTCGAAGCAGCTCTCCTCCGAGTCCCAGACGTCGAGGTAGCTCACGGTCTTGTCGGCGTTCTCGATCACCAAGTGAACGATGAGCCCGGGCATCGGGGTGTCCCCGATCCGCTGGGCGATCTCGCCGTACATCTCGGCGTCGATGGGGACGTCCTGGGTCCAGGCGAAGACGGCCATGATGATGCTCCTCTAATTTCATCCGACTATGTATCGGATCAATTGTGATGCCCTTAGACTAGGGCTGATGCCCGACACAGTCAATGAGCAATCTGCAGGTCAGACCACGCGCCGCTATGACGCAAGCCGGCGCCGCGCGGCCGCGGCGCAGACCCGTACGAACATCCTCGACACGGCCCGCGGATTGTTCCTGTCCCAGGGTTATGCCGCGACAACCGTCGCCGAGATCGCCCGCGGTGCCGGAGTCGTGCCCGACACCGTCTACACGGTCGTCGGCCGGAAGCCGGCGATGTTCCGGGAACTGATCGAACTCGCACTGTCGGGGACCGATCAGCCGATACCCGGCGCTCACCGCGACTACGTCGCACGCATGCGCGCCGAGGACGACGCACGCCGGAAGCTGGCGATCTACGCCGACGCGGTCACCGCGATCCAGGGGCGTCTCGCACCGTTGTTCCTCGTCCTCCGGGACGCCGCGGCCCTCGACGGCGACCTGAGGAGCCTGTGGGACGAGATCACTGCGCGACGCGCCGAGAACATGCGTCGACTCGCCGCAGATCTCGTCTCGACCGGCGCCACGCGCACCGATCTGACCGTCGAGGAGATCGCCGACATCGTCTGGACCATGAACTCCTCCGAGTACTACTCGATGCTCGTGACGAGCCGCGGATGGACATCGGACCGGTTCTCCAACTGGCTGCACGACGCATGGTGCCGACTACTCCTCGATCCCACGCACGCTGCGTGACCGCTGTGACTCTTGTGGTCCGCGCGGTAGTCTCCTCCCGTGGCCACTCGCAGCACGACCCGCGCCAATCGCTATGCGAAGCGACGCCGCAAGCGTGTCGCCGCCCGCGACAACGACCTCACCGACACCCAGTGGCTCTCACTCCGGGAGGCCTGGGGCGGGTGTGCGTACTGCGGCGCGGCCGGGGTGGCTCTCCAGCGCGACTGCATGCTCGCGATCTCCCGCGGCGGCCGCTACACCGTGACCAACGTCGTGCCGTGCTGCGGTTCGTGCAACGCCAGCAAGTGCAACTCGGAAGTTACCTCCTGGATGCGCCGCAAGAAGCTCGACGAGAAGGCGTTCCTGGTGCGGCAGTACGAGGTGAGCAGACTCCTCGCCGACGTGGAATAGCCCGGAGTCCACGTCCGGGCTGCTCCGGAAGTGTTCCGCGGAACGCTCGGTTGCAGCACACTGGGACCATCCCGGCGAAGGAGAGACGACGATGAGCTTCGAGATCTCGGCAGGTACACGTGGCGGCCGTGTGCCGAAGGGACCGTTCATGCGGATCGTGAACAAGGTCGTCGCGCCTATGATCCGCCGCAAGGGACAGTTCGGCGGGATGAACGCGCTCGTGCTGACGACCGTCGGCCGCAAGAGCGGTCAGGAACGGGTGACCCCGCTCGCCTGGTTCCCGGGCCCCGACGGCAGTTGGCTGATCGTGGCGTCGGCGAACGGCGCGGTGAACAACCCCGGTTGGTACCACAACCTGAAGGCGAACCCCGACAAGGCCCGGATCGAGGTGGACGGCAGGACCGTCGAGGTCCGCGCCCAGCAGCTCCACGGCGACGAACGCGCCCAGGCCTGGAACACGATCAACAAGAACGAGCGCTTCGCCGGGTACCAGGAGAAGACCGATCGGGAACTGCCGATCATCAAGCTGACCGCCAAGTAGCTACAGACCCACCCTTTTTCGGCAAACCCAGCACCCCGCGAGGTGGTGATTCTGCCGAAAAGTGGTGGGTTTGCCGGACGTTCAGCCCATCAGCTGCGCCGCGACCGTCGCGCCCAACTCCCAGCACGCCTCGCGGTCGTCTTTCGTCGGCTTCTCCGAGACCACCACGTACTCAGCAGACTTCACCCAGCCAAGGCCCGTGGTGATGGCGTCGACAGCCTTCTCCGCACCCTCGGTTCCCTGGTTCCCGTGGAAGTACGCACCGAACGGGCGACCCTGCGTCGAGTCGAGGATCTGGTAGTAGCTGACGTCGAAAGCGTGTTTCAGTGCGCCACTGATGTATCCGAGATTGGCGGGCGTGCCGAGGATGTAACCGTCGGCCTCGAGGAAGTCGCTCGCGGTGACTGCCAGAGCGGCTCGACGCACCACCTCGACGCCCTCGATCTCCGGATCCGTGGCACCGGAGAGCACCGCCTCGAACATTTCCTGACATGCCGGCGACGGCGTGTGGTGGACGATCAACAGCCGCTTGGCCGCCATCAGGACCTCCCCGCGAACGCCAGCAACCGATCGGCCGCGCTATCGGACGCCGGCTCGATCGGCGCCTCGAACAATCCGACCCCGCGCAGCTCCTCGATGACCGGCGCCGCATCGGTGAGCACGAACTCGACCAGCCCGTCCGACGGAGCCCACTCCGCATCGAGGCCCACGCACAGATCGTGGGAGTGCAGGGCCAGCTCCATGATTCGCATCACCAGCAGTTGGCGGCCCGGGCGTCGGCCGGCGCGGTGATCGACCTCGACGTCGAGGTCGGCCGACTCGACGGCAGCCCGAAAGGCGTTGTCGCTGCGCCAGAATTCGGCGATCGGGTCGCCGGCACCCACATAGTCGACGTCGCGTGTCGCCAAGGTGTCGGCGGCGCTGGCACCTTCGAGCAACATGGCGTAACGGTAGCCGCCGCCGATCAGGTGGTTGATCAGGTCGCGAATGGTCCAACCCGCGCAACCGCTTGCCTCCCCGAGTCTTTCGGGTCCGGCGTTCCCCAGGTGGTCGGCCCAGAGACGGGCGGCCTCGTCGAGCCGGCTCGTCGGATCGCTCATCTGGCCTGCCCGTTACTGTTCGCGCCCGTGGAACTGTGCGACCGCGCGTTTCATCATCGCGCGGGCGCGGGGGCGGTCGCCGGCGTAGTCGTAGGCGCGGGCGATGCGGTACGTGTTGCGCCAGTCGTTCGGGTCGGCTTCCCACTCGGCCTTGACCTGCGCGAACAATTCGTCGGCGGCGTCGCGTTCCATGCGGCCCGAAGCGCGGTGCGGGAGGTTCGAGATGTCGAGCTCGCGGCCTTCCTCGGCCATGATCGCCGCGAGCTTCTGGTGTTCCAGACCCGCCCGCAGCGTCGCGTAGATCAGCCACGCGCCGATGAGCGGCAGTGCGATGACACCGAGTCCCAGCCCGATTCCCGCGACGGTGCCCGTCGCGATCAGCTGGAACCCACGCCAGCCGAGAAGTACGAAGTAGACGACCAGCGCCACGACGAGGAAGCCGATCATCCAGACGATCGGCCGGGCGTCCTTCTTCTTCGGACCCAGCTGCGGCGCGCCACCCTCGGTGTCGCCGGTGTGGGTGCCCTCGTCGTGCGTGCCGTCATCGACCATGGGAATCAGAGGTCCATCAGTTCTTCGAGCCCGATGGTCAGACCCGGACGGTCGGCGATGCTGCGCACCCCGAGGAGCACACCGGGCGCGAACGACGACCGGTCGAGGGAGTCGTGGCGGATGGTGAGGGTCTCGCCCTCTGTGCCCAGCAGCACTTCCTGGTGGGCGACGAGGCCGGCAAGGCGCACCGAGTGGACGTGCACACCGTCGACCACCGCCCCACGCGCGCCGTCGAGTTCTTCGGTGGTGGCGTCGGGACTCGGTCCGACACCGGCCTCGGCGCGTGCGCGGCCGATCAGTGCGGCGGTGCGGTAGGCGGTGCCCGACGGTGCGTCGGCCTTGTGCGGATGGTGGAGTTCGACGACCTCCACCGAGTCGTAGTACTTGGCGGCCTGCGCGGCGAACCGCATCGACAGCACCGCGCCGATGGCGAAGTTCGGGGCGATCAGCACGCCGACCTTCGGGTTCTCGGCGAGCCAGCCGCGGACGGTCCCGAGACGTTCCTCGGTGAAGCCGGTGGTGCCGACGACGGCGTGAATCCCGTTGGCGATGAGGAATTTCAGGTTGTCCATGACGACGTCGGGGTGGGTGAAGTCGACGACCACCTCGGTGTCGGTGTCGGAGAAGAACTCCAGCGAGTCGCCCTTGTCGACGCCCACGGTGTAGGTGAGGTCGTCGGCCTTCTCGACCGCCGTGACGATCGCCTGCCCGACCTTGCCCTGGCTACCCAGGACGCCCACCTTGATACCGCTCATGTCCACCCTCTTCGATCTCGACGTGCCAACGGGCCCAGTCTAGTGGCGACCACCTGCTCAGTAGATCGGCGCATCGCCGCGACGATGCTCGAAGACCAGCGACGTGGTGGTGCCCGCGACCTCGCGTCGACTGTTGAGCCGCTCGACGAACTGGCGCAGCGCCTCGGTGTCGGCGGTGGCCACGTGGAGCATGTAGTCGTCGGCACCGGCGAGGAAGAACACGTCGATCACCTCGTCGTAGGCGGCGATCTCGCCGACGAATCGTCGGATCTGACCACGCGCATCGGATTGGAGACTGACCGCGACCATCGCGCGCAACGGGCGGCCGACAGCGGCCGGGTCGACGTCGGCGAAGAATCCACGGATGACCCCGAGGTCGACGAGCCTGCGCATGCGGCCGTGACACGTCGACGCAGCGATCCCGACGCGTTGGGCCAGCTCACTGTTGGGCATGCGGGCGTCGGACTGCAGGAGCTTCAGCAGTTCGCGGTCGGTTGCGTCGAGGTCGCCGGGCTGAACATCCTTCGGAGTGGCGGGCATCTCAGCCTCCTGATCTGAACCATCTTCACGATTTCCGGTCTGTTGAGAATCTTCCTCGCGCACATTGTGACACTTCCGAAGTTCCTTCACCCTGAAGGCAGGTTATCAGTACAAACTTCGAGACGAGAGTGAGCATCATGCGCGTCGGCGTCCCCACCGAGATCAAGAACCACGAATACCGCGTCGCCATCACCCCGGCCGGCGTCACCGAACTGCACCATCGCGGGCACGACGTGATCATCCAGGCGGGCGCTGGCGAGGGTTCGGCGATCACCGACAACGATTACAAGGCCGCCGGCGCGCAGATCCTCGGTACGGCCGCCGAGGTGTGGGAGCAGGCCGACCTGCTGCTCAAAGTCAAGGAACCGATCGCCTCGGAGTTCGGCCTGCTGCGGGCGGGCCAGACGATCTTCACCTATCTCCACCTGGCAGCGGGCGAGGAGTGCACCGCGGCCCTGCTCGCCTCCGGCACCACGTCCATCGCCTACGAGATGGTCCGCACCGCCGACGGCGCACTTCCCCTTCTCGCCCCGATGAGTGAGGTCGCCGGACGTCTCGCACCACAGGTCGGTGCCTATCACCTGATGAAGTCCGAGGGCGGTCGCGGCGTCCTCATGGGCGGTGTCCCCGGCACCGAGCCCGCCGAGGTCGTGATCATCGGCGGTGGGGTCAGCGGCGTGAACGCCGCGACCATCGCGGTGGGCATGGGCGCGCAGGTCAGCGTCTTCGACCTCGACATCGCCAAACTCCGCGCGATCGACGCCCGCTTCGGCGGCCGCGTCCACACGCGCTACAGCACCCGGCTCGCGCTCGACGAGGCGGTGAAGAACGCCGACCTCGTCATCGGCGCCGTCCTCGTCCCCGGCGCGAAGGCACCGGTCCTGGTGCCCAACAGCCTTGTCGCAGAGATGAAGCCCGGCACAGTCCTCGTCGACATCGCCATCGACCAGGGCGGCTGCTTCGAGGACTCGCATCCGACGACGCACGCCGAACCGACCTTCGCCGTGCACGACACCACCTTCTACTGCGTGGCCAACATGCCGGGCACGGTCGCGCGCACGTCGACACAGGCGCTGACCGGCGCGACCCTCCCCTACGTCGTGCGTCTGGCAGATCAGGGCTGGGAGACGGCCTGCGCGGTTGATCCAGCTCTCGCGTCCGGGTTGAGCACCCATGGCGGCGAGCTGTTCACCGCCGAGGTCGGCGAGGCCCTCGGCCTACCGGTCGCGGTTCTGCCGTTCGCACACAACTAGTTCAGAACCGGTGCGCAGTTCAAAACCTGAGCGCAGTTCAAAACCTGAGCGTGGTGGTCCCTCGCCGCTTCCCGCGCCACCCGTAGCGGCGTTCGGTGATCTCGCCGTGGCCGTCGTAGCCGATGCGCAGCACGGTCGACGCCCTCGTGCCGTACCCCGGGATGTTGATGAACTTCGACGACAGGGCCGCCTCGAACTCGGGTCCGACACCGGTGTCGGGCAGACGCACCGGATCGGGCCGGTCCTGGTCGGCCAGCATCGCGAAGTAGTCCTCGTCGGAGGCGCCGCCGGCGATCAGCTCACGCAGCGCAGCAGTACCGTCGACGACCTTCGGCCAGTCGTTGTCGAGCGCACCGTTGGACACGCCGTGCACACCGTCGGCGACCCGTTCGGCCTGCGGGTGCGGTCGGTTCGTCACCCACCAGAGGTCGTCGGCGTCCCCGTTGGTCCCGGTGTCACCGACGAGCAGGTTCACCGGGTCGTAGTCGGCGGCCTGTTCGACGACGCGGTCGGCGAACACCTTCGGGTCATCGCCACCGCCGAGGAAGTCCACCGGCAGCTGCCCACGTGAACGGACGCCCGTGCGTTCCGGCGGACCGACCCGCACGTTCGTCACCATCGCCACACGGCCGGGCACCTCCGCGGAGACACCCAACCAGGTGCCGCCGGCCAGCGCATCGCGTCCGGCCATGATCGGCAGGTCATCCCATCGGGACAGCGCATACGTGCGTCGCCGGTGATACTCGTCGCGGTTGGCCGCGACGATCAGACGATGCTCGGGATGCGCATTCCACGCGAAGAGGATCAGGCACATGGCATCTCAGTTCACCTGGTAGTGGCTCATACCGGCCATTCTGCGCTGGACGCCGGCGATCTCCCGCACCGCCTGGGCCACCAGGCTCCGGTCGAGCGGAGACAGCCGCTTCATCTCCAGGACGTCGGTCGGCGTCTCACCCTGATCGAACTGCGCCACCTGGTACCGCAACCGCACCCGTTGCAGGACGTCGAACACCTCCATCAGCGTCGCTGCATCGCCGGTCGGCAGCAATGCACTGCCCGCGGCGGCCTGCAGCCGTGCCCGCGTGTTCACCTCGGTGGATTCGACGCTCAGTGCCGCCCACCGGGCGATGTTGATCAGCGGAGTCAGCGCATGGGTCTTCAGGTCGAGGGTCCCGCCGCGCCGCGTCAGGACATCGCGCATCGACCGCAGCCGCGCCTTGGTCGACAACGACTCCGCCAGCAGTAGACGCATGGTGCGCGGATCGGCACGCAATGCGCCGATGATCTCGACTCCCGGTGTCGGCGTGGTCGATTCCCGACGTGAACCGGACAGTTCCCGACGCGACGCAAACAGGGGCCGGCCATCGAGGATCAGCGAGGTGAAGATCATCCCCTTGTTCGCCAGCGGCTCGTCGATCCAGCCGCGCGCCGCCGTCTGCCACTGGGCGCGGGTCCGCGAGAACAGGGGCTTCGATGCGACCGCCCCGTTGGTGTCGACGGTCAGCCCGGCACCGCGGAGCAGGTCGTCCAGCTTCTCGAACGCCGTGCGATGGGCGTCGAGGTCAGAACTGCCGAGAGCGTCGTCGAACACCACCGCCGAGTCGACATCGGAACTCAGCACCGGTTCCCGGCGCGCGTTGCTGCCGAGCGACAACCACGTGTAGGCAGCGGGATCGACGCCGGGATGCGGATCGACGACCAATGCCAGGCCCCGCACCACGACGGCGTCGACGATGAGCGATGCGACCCGGGTGACCTCGTGTGCCGGCCGGTCCCGTCGCACGAGATCGGCGACCAGCTGCGGTAGCCGGCGGGCGTGCTCCTGTAGTTCCCCGACCGTCTGCGACCGCGAGATCTGTTCGCGCAGCGGCATACTCGCGCCCGCAGGGTCGGCGACGAAGTCCCCGGCGCCGACTACACCGAGCACCGCCCCGGCGGCATCGCAGACCGGGATGACCGCGAGGTCGCGGTCGACGAGTTCGGTGAGGGCGTCGACCGGCGCCGTCCGGGAGTCGACGACGAACGCCGGACCGTCGATGACCTCACCCACCGGGGTGTCGATGCTTCGTCCGGCGCCGACGACCCGCGCCCGGATGTCGGCGTCGGTGAGCAGCCCGTGGCTCCCCGGTCCGTGTCCGCCCGGTCCTTGTCCAGCGTCGGACAACGGGATCACCACGTAATCCTGACCGCGTTCGGTCATCAGCACCGCGGCCTGCCGCACGGTCATGTCGGCCCGCCCGATCACCGGTGCGGTCCGCAGCAGATCCGCCACGGTTCGCGCGGAAGGTGTGCGCTGCGCGTCGCGGCGGTGCGCGACGGTCAACTGGTCGGACGGACCGTTCATCCCTCGGATGATAGGCGGACGCGGCCGAGAGTCGAAGACGACACCGGGCCCGCCGTCCGTGATGGACGACGGGCCCGGTGTGGGTTCGATCAGAACGGATCAGGCGTCGGCGGTGGCCGCTTCGGCAGCCGCGGCCTCGGCCTTGTCGGCCTCTTCGTCGACCGGGACGAGGCTGATCTTGCCGCGCTCGTCGATGTCGGCGATCTCCACACGGAGCTTGGAGCCCACGTTCACGACGTCCTCGACCTTGTTGACACGCTTGCCCTTACCGAGCTTCGAGATGTGCACCAGGCCGTCGCGACCCGGCAGCAACGACACGAACGCACCGAACGCGGTGGTCTTGACGACGGTGCCGAGGAAGCGCTCGCCGACCTTCGGCAGCTGCGGGTTGGCGATCGCGTTGATGCGGTCGATCGCAGCCTGTGCCTTGACACCGTCCGAGGCGCCGACGAACACGGTGCCGTCGTCCTCGATCGAGACGTTGGCGCCGGTCTCCTCGGTGATGCCGTTGATCGTCTTGCCCTTGGGGCCGATCAGCTCGCCGATCTTGTCCATCGGGATCTTGATGGTCGTGATCCGCGGTGCGAACGGGCTCATCTCGTCGGGCTCGTCGATGGCCTCGGCCATGACGTCGAGGATGGTCAGTCGGGCGTCCTTGGCCTGGCTGAGCGCACCCGCGAGCACCTGCGAGGGGATGCCGTCGAGCTTGGTGTCGAGCTGCAGCGCGGTCACGAAGTCCTTCGTGCCCGCGACCTTGAAGTCCATGTCGCCGAAGGCATCCTCGGCACCGAGGATGTCGGTCAGTGCGACATAGCGGGTCTCGCCGTCGACGGTGTCGGAGACGAGGCCCATGGCGATGCCGGCGACCGGGGCGCGCAGCGGCACACCGGCGTTGAGCAGCGACATGGTCGAGGCGCAGACCGAACCCATCGAGGTGGAACCGTTGGAGCCCAACGCCTCCGAGACCTGACGGATCGCGTACGGGAAGTCCTCGACGCTCGGGAGCACCGGCATCAGGGCACGCTCGGCGAGCGCTCCGTGGCCGATCTCGCGACGCTTGGGCGAACCGACGCGGCCGGTCTCACCGGTCGAGTACGGCGGGAAGTTGTAGTGGTGCATGTACCGCTTGGACGTCTCGGGTCCGAGCGAGTCGACCTGCTGCGCCATCTTCACCATGTCGAGGGTGGTGACGCCCATGATCTGGGTCTCGCCACGCTCGAACAGCGCACTGCCGTGGGCGCGCGGGATCACGCCGACCTCGGCGGAGAGTGCACGGATGTCGGTGATGCCGCGACCGTCGATGCGGAAGTGGTCGGTCAGGATGCGCTGGCGCACCAGCTTCTTGGTCAGCGAACGGTAGGCGCCGCCGATCTCCTTCTCACGACCCTCGAACTGCTCGCCGAGCTGGGCGAGGATGTCGGCCTTGAGCTCGTCGGTCTTGTCGTCGCGCTCCTGCTTGCCGGCGATCGTCAGGATCTCCGCGAGGCGCTCGGTGCCGGCGGCGGCGACGGCTTCGTAGACGTCGTCCTGGTACGGCGGGTACAGCGGGAACTCGCCGGTGTCCTTGGCAGCGGCCGCGGCCAGCGACTTCTGCGCCTCGCACAGGCGGGCGATGAACGGCTTGGCGGCCTCGAGGCCCTCGGCGACGATGGCCTCGGTCGGGGCCTGCGCGCCACCGGCGATCAGGTCGATGACGTTGTCGGTCGCCTCGGCTTCGACCATCATGATCGCGACGTCGGCGGTGTCGCCTTCACCGCTCACGATGCGGCCCGCGACGACCATGTCGAACACGGCACCTTCGAGCTGCTCGACGGTCGGGAACGCGACCCACTGACCGGCCTTGTTCTCCTCGGTCGGGATGAGCGCGACGCGCACGCCACCCACCGGGCCGGAGAACGGCAGACCCGCGAGCTGGGTCGACGCCGACGCGGCATTGATGGCCACGACGTCGTAGAGGTCGTCCGGGTTGAGCGACAGCACGGTCACGACGACCTGGATCTCGTTGCGGAGACCGTCGACGAAGGACGGGCGCAGCGGGCGGTCGATCAGGCGGCAGGTCAGGATCGCGTCGGTCGAGGGACGACCCTCGCGACGGAAGAACGACCCGGGGATGCGGCCGGCGGCGTACATCCGCTCCTCGACGTCCACGGTCAGCGGGAAGAAGTCGAAGTGCTCCTTCGGGTGCTTCGACGCCGTGGTGGTCGAGAGCAGCATGTTCTCGTCATCGAGGTAGGCGGTCACCGAACCGGCGGCCTGCAGGGCGAGACGTCCGGTCTCGAACCGGATCGTGCGGGTGCCGAAGCTCCCGTTGTCGATGATCGCGGTGGCCTCGGTGATCGCGTCGTCGTACTCGTCGGTGAAGTCTTCGGTGGTGGTCACATCTGTCATGTGGGGTGGAATCCCTTCGTAGCGGCTGCCGTAAGCGGCCGTCATGATGCGCGGCCACTCAGACATGGCCGCTTGTGCGGTTGAGGGTGGTCATCGCGAGGTGCGCAGCGTGCACCGATGCCGGTGCAGTCGTGCTGTCGAACTCGTCGCACGCGCGGATCGGACCGACCCAGAACGCGCCGAGAAAACACGGCAGCGGGTGAATGGCGCGACGTGTTCGCGCCCGGTTGAGTGCTCAGACGGCCTTCGATCGAAGCGGCCGGAACCTTTGCTCCGGCGGCCACTACCGAGGACCGATCTGGCTCGTCGTCACGCACTGCCATCAGTTCACGGCAACGATCCGTCTGTCAGCCTATCACCGCGTGCTGTCAATACCTCAATATGACGAGCCCGCACACAGACGAAACCGGCCACCTCCCCGATGGGAGGTGGCCGGTCGGCAAGTCTGTTCCGCGCAGGCCCGCGATCAGCGACGCAGGCCGAGACGCTCGATGAGCGAACGGTAGCGGTTGATGTCGACCTTGGCGACGTACTTCAGCAGGCGACGACGACGGCCGACGAGCAGCAGCAGACCGCGACGGCTGTGGTGGTCGTGCTTGTGCTGCTTGAGGTGCTCGGTCAGGTCGACGATGCGCTTGGTCAGCAGCGCGACCTGGGCCTCGGGCGAACCGGTGTCGGTCTCGTGCAGACCGTATTCGGTGAGGATTTCCTTCTTCTGCTCGGCAGTCAATGCCATGGAGATACTCCTGTTTCTCAGTGCCGCGTCTGGAAGAGAACCACTGGTGTGCCACCGCGGACTGCAGCAACACCGACTGATCAGGCTACCTGTCGCCCGGTGCGGACCCAAATCCGTGGATGCTCAGGGCCGCATCGCGGCCGAGCCACCACCACACCAGCGCGACCGCGATGACGCCGATGAGGGCGCCGACGACGATCGCGATCGCGAGGAGGCGACGGGCCGCTCCGGCGGACTCGCGACCGGTGAGCGATACACCGACCAGGCCGAGGACGACCGAGGTCAGAGCGGCGGCGAGCAGCAGGAACAACCCGGCGGTCGGTTCGCCGACGTCGGCGGCCGCCGACGTCGCCCCGATCTGGCCCAGCGGCAGCGTCAGACCGAGAGGCCGCACGGGTACCGCACCGGCCATGACGACGACGCCCACACCGGCCCCGGCGACCAGGGCGAAACCCGGATGAGGCGCCCCCACCCGACGCACGACGGCGAACAGGACCAGGAGACCACCGATGATGATGAGAAGGCCGAGTGCGGTGGTGAACCACCCCAGCGTCAGCTGGGTTCCGAGTGTCTGCGCGTAGTGCCCGTTGTGAACCCCGAAACCGTTCGGGTTGAGCGGTGCGAGCCCCACCGAACCGAGGTCGACCCACTCCATGAAGGTGGCGGCCACGACCACCAGGCCCAGCACGACCGACGCGAGGGCCGCGGCGACCGCCGAGGTCTGCGCGCCACCTGTGCGCGGTGTACTCACGGCGTCTCGGCCGCCGCCAGGATCTCCCTGGTCTTCGCCACGTCGTCGCCCATGGCGGTGACGAGGTCGTCGATCCCGTCGAACTGGACCATGCCGCGGATGCGGTGCACGAAGTCCACGGCCACGTGCTGGCCGTAGAGGTCGGCGTTCTTGTCCAGGACGAAGGCCTCGACGGTGCGGGTGCGCCCGGAGAAGGTCGGGTTGGTGCCCACCGACACCGCCGCCTGGTACCGCTCTCCCGGCAGCACCTCGCCGACGGCCGGTCCCACGCCCAGGATCGTGAACCACGCGGCGTACACGCCGTCGGCGGGGATCGCGGCGTACATCGGCGGCGCGACGTTCGCGGTCGGGTACCCGAGATCACGTCCCCGGCCGTCCCCACGCACCACGACACCCTCCACCCGGTGCGGGCGGCCGAGCGCCTCGGCGGCGCGGTCCATGTCACCGGCCGCGACGCAGGAACGGATGTAGGTCGACGAGTAGGTCACCGCTTGTTCGCCGAACAGTGAGATGGCCTGCACCTCGAAGCCGAACTTGGCACCCAGCTCGGTCAGTTTCGCGACGTCGCCGGCGGCCTTGCGCCCGAAGGTGAAGTTGTCCCCCACCACGACGTCGGCGGCATGCAGTGTCTCCACGAGGATGTCGTGGGCGAAGTCCTTGGGCGAGCGCGCGGCGAGTTCCGGCGTGAACGGCATGACGCAGAAGACGTCGATCCCCAGTTCCTCGGCCAGCTCCGCCCGTCGCGTCAGCGTGGTCAGTTGCGGCGGATGGGATCCCGGCCGCACGACCTCCGACGGATGCGGGTCGAAGGTCATCAGCACGGACGGCACCCCGTGCTCTTCGGCCGCCTTGGTGGCGGCATGGATCAGTTCGGCATGCCCACGGTGCACACCGTCGAAGACACCGATGGTGACCACGCACCGTCCCCAGTCCGCGGGGATGTCATCAAGACCTCGCCATCGCAACACGCGACCAGCCTACGGGGAGCACCAGTTCCAAACCACCACCGCCACACGCCTACGAACGGACGGGGTGTCGACGACGAGATGTCGGCGAGCAGACAAGGTGACGCTAAGCTCATACCCATGCCCAGGGGATCAGACCGTCCGGTGACCGAACTGTCACAGGTCACCCAGGACTATCTGAAGGTCATCTGGACCAGCCAGGAGTGGGAAGACGTCAAGGTCACGACCAAGCTGCTGGCCCAGTCCCTCGGAGTGTCCCCGTCGACGGCCTCGGAGGCCATCCGCAAACTCGCCGATCAGGGCCTGGTCTCCCATGAGCCCTACGGCGCGGTGACGCTGACCGACGAGGGCCGCGAGGCGGCGATCCTGATGGTGCGGCGCCACCGTCTCCTCGAGACCTTCCTCGTCCGCGAACTCGGATACCGCTGGGACGAGGTGCACGACGAGGCCGAGATCCTCGAGCACGCCGTCTCGGATCGGCTGATGGCCCGGCTCGACGCGAAACTCGGCTTCCCCGACCGGGATCCGCACGGCGACCCGATCCCCGCACTCGACGGTTCGATCCCCACGCCCGCCGCGGCACTGCTCGCCGACCTCGAGGTCGGGGCGTCGGGATGCATCGCCCGCATCTCCGACACCGACCCGGAGATGCTCCGCTACTTCGACGAGGTCGGCGTGGCCCTCGACCGTGTCGTCACCGTCGCCGAGAAGCGGCCCTTCGCCGGCACCATCTCGGTGTCCCTCGACGACGCGACGCCGATCGACCTCGGCGACATCGCCGCGCGCGCGATCTTCGTCGTCCCGCGCTAGCGCAGGGTGGCCGGACGCACCACCATCACCGAACTCGCCCGGCGGCCCTTCTCCTGGATGAGCGCGATGGCCTGCTCGTGCGGGTCGACGACGACGTAGACGCCCTTCATGCCGATCGGCTCGAGCCATCGTCCCTGGCTGATGGATTCGGCCTCGTCGTCGCTGATGTCGCGGCGGGGAAAGGACAGCTTCACCGCCTCGTCGATGTCGAGGCTGACGCGGCCGTCCTCGCGGACCTCGTCGAGCGTGCGGGCGTGTTCGAGGGTGAAGGGCCCCACGGCGGTACGGCGCAACGCGGTCAGGTGCCCACCGACGCCGAGGGCGGCACCGAGATCGCGTGCGAGCGACCGGATGTAGGTGCCCGACGAACAGTCCACCGCGACATCGAGATCCACGACGCCCGCGGTGTCGTTGTCGGTGTCCCCCGCACGCCGCGTGGCCAGGACGTCGAATCGTGACACGGTGACCGGCCGGGCCTGCAGGTCGAACTCGGCGCCGGTGCGGACGAGCGCATGCGCGCGCCGGCCGTCGACCTTGATCGCCGAGACCTTCGCCGGAACCTGCTGGATGTCGCCGGTGAGATCGGCGACGGCCGAGGCGATCTCGTCGTCGCTGACACCGGAGGCGTCCGCGGTGGTGAGGATCTCGCCCTCGCGGTCGTCCGTGGTGGTCGAGGCACCGAGGCGGATGGTCGCGGTGTAGGACTTGGTGGTCAGCGACAGCAGACCGAGAAGCTTTGTCGCCCTCTCGATCCCGACGACGAGGACGCCGGTGGCCATCGGGTCGAGGGTGCCGGCGTGGCCGACCCGGCGGGTGTCGAAGATCTTGCGGCACCGCGAGACGACGTCGTGGCTGGTGATCCCGGCCTGCTTGTCCACGATGAGCAGACCGGCCTTCTCGATGGTTGCGTCGGCCATTCAGACCATCGCGATCGTCGTGGTGATGATGCCCCGCTCGACGAGCCAACGGCCGTGGAACTCGAGCACCGGCGCGCCGCCGTCGGCCGCGGCCGGGTCGATGAGGATGCGGGAGATGAACGTCCCGGACGTCTCCGCGGTCTGTTCGAAGGTGATCAGGGCGTCCTCGAAACCCAACCACCGCTTGGTGATCGGGAACCACGCCTTGTAGGTGGCCTCCTTGGCGCAGAACAGCAGCCGGTCCCAGTGCAGGCCGGACGGACGGGTCGCCAGGACCTCACGTTCGGCGGGCAGGCTGGTGTGCTCGAGCACGCCGTCGGGCAACGCGTCGTGCGGTTCGGCGTCCATGCCGAGGGATCGCACCCCCATCGAGTGGGCGACGATCGCCGCGCGGTAGCCGTCGCAGTGCGTGAGACTGCCCACGATCCCGGCCGGCCAGATCGGAGCGCCTTTGTCCCCCTTGAGGATCGGCACCGGCTCGTAACCCAGCTCCGCCAGCGCCTGCCGCGCACAGTGACGGACGGTGGTGAACTCGCGGCGACGCTTCTCGACGGCCTTGCCGATGAGCGCCTGCTCGGCGGGCATCGGGGTCAGCCCGGGCGGATCGTCGAACGCCTCCGCCGAGGCGACCCCGGATGGAAGGAGTTGTTCGATCACCGGTCGTCCTTTCGTGCTTGCCGTTCCACCTGCCGGGTCCGGCGCTCTGCCTGCCGCTGCTCCACACGCGCCCGGAATTCCGCGGCCCGCTCGGCATAGTCGGGCGGCAGGTCGAAGCGCACCCCGTGCTCGGGCAGATCGGTCTCGCCGAGACCGTCACCGGGCACGATGTTGCGCATCAACGGATTCGGCAGGCCGCGTCGCTTCCACTCACGCGGATAGCCGACGGACACCTCCTCGAACCGGATGCCGTCATACCAGGTGGTCCGCGGGATGTGCAGGTGCCCGTACACGCAGCACGCGGCGTTGAACTCGGTGTGCCATTCGGCGGTCAGCTCGCTGCCGCACCACAGCGCGAACTCCGGGTAGATGAGCGCATCACACGGTTCGCGGCGCAACGGCCAGTGGTTGATCAGGACCGTCTTCTCCGACGGGTCGAGCGCCTGCAACCGGCGGCGGGTGATCTCGATGCGTGCCCGGCCCCATGCGTCGCGGGTCGGGAACGGCTCGGGCGAGAGCAGGAACTCGTCGGTCGCCACCACGTTGCGTTCGCGCGCCAGCGCCAGCGCGGTGAGCTTGTTGGCCGTGCCCTCCGGCCGGAACGTGTAGTCGTACAGCAGGAACATCGGGACGACGCGGACCGGGTCGCCGCCGTCACCGGGATCGAACAGCGGATAGATGTCCTCGGGGGTCACCACGCCGATGTCGCGGCACGCCTGCACCAGATAGTCGTACCGGGCGACACCGAACACCTGCAGCGGGTCCTTGGCCGTGGTGTACAGCTCGTGATTGCCCGGGACCCAGATGACGGTGTGGAAACGGGTCCGCAGGCGGCGGAGGGTGTCGACGATGTCGTCGGTGCGTTCGGCGACGTCACCGGCCACGATGAGCCAGTCCTCCGGCGATGTCGGCCGGATGTCGTCGATGATGTGCTCGTTGCCCCGATGGGCGACGTGCAGATCGCTGATCGCCCACAAAGTTGCCACGAGGATCCATCGTGCCAGAGGTCGTGATCACCCCGTGCCGGGGGCGGTCTCACGTGGGACGATCGAACGGTGATAGGCAATCGAGGACCCTGGTGGGTGCAGGCGCTGGTGAGTACCGCGATCCTCGTCGCGTTCACCGTCGCCCTCGTGATGTCGCTCTACGCCCTGGATTCGGCGGGCACCGACTCCTGGGCTCGATTCGGCGCGTCGGCAGTCGTGCCGCTCGTGTTCCTGCTGATCACCGCGGCGTGGACGCGCAGCGGTCTGCGCCTTGCGCTCGTGCTGTCCGTGGGACTGCTCCTCCTGGCCCTGGAACGAGTCGCGATCCTCCCCTTCTATCTCGACTCGTCCGTGATCGCCGACTGGAATACACGGGTACTCGACGCGGCGGCGATGGCGAACATCGCCCTGTTCGACAGCGGCGTCGTCATCGTCTGGTCCATCGCCCGGCGACAGTCGGCAGCCACCTGGCTGGGCGTGATCCCGGCGGCCGGGGTGCTCTCCCTGGGGACGTGGGCGATCTACTTCCATCAGCCCGACTTCGGCGCGGACCTCACGAGCGGGGGCACTCTACCCCTCGGTTACCACGTGGGCGTGGTGACGTTCGAGATCGCGTTCGTGCTCGCGGCGATCCTGATCCTGTGGGCATGCGACGGCATCGGCCTCGCCACGCGGAGACCCCGGGCGGCAGGCGCACCCGCGGCCGCGGCGAGCGTCGAGGACCACCGCGCCACCCAGCTGTACCGGACCCAGGCCCATCAGATCGACCAGCGGGAGACCGAACGGTATCCCGTGTCACCGCCACCGCTCGCTCAGCCCCCACGGCGTCCCGACGACCCGTCGTTCCGCACCACCCAGATCGGGCGTCCCGGCGACGATCAGCGCTGACCGGGGACGAGGCCAGGTCAGGCGGGTACGACCCCCGCCTGCCGCCACCGGCCGGAACGGATACGCCACACGACGGTCGCGAGCCGGATGACCGTGAAGACCACCAGGCCGGACCACACGCCGGCCAGGCCCCAGTCGAAGATCAGCGACAGCCAGATCAACGGCAGGAACCCGACGAGCGCACCGGTCAGTGTCGCGGTGCGCAGGAAGGCGGCGTCGCCACTGCCGAGGAGCACGCCGTCGAGCGCGAAGACCACCCCGGCGATCGGCAGCATGCCGACGAAGAACCACCAGGGCACCCCGATGGCGTCGAGCACGGCGTCGTCGGTGGTGAAGATGCGCGGGATGAGCGACGCACCGGCGGCGAAAACGGCGGCCATCGCGGTCGCGGCGACCACCGACACCCCGGTCACGCGGCGGGCCACGGCGTCGGCGATCGTCAGGCGACCACCGCCGAGCGCGGCACCGACGAGTGCCTGGGCGGCGATCGCGACCGAGTCGAGGAACAGCGCCATGAACTCCCAGAGCTGCAGCACGAGCTGATGGGCCGCGACCTGTGCGACGCCGAACCGGGCGGCCACCGCGGCGGCCGAGACGAAACAGATCTGGAACGAGAGACTGCGCACGATCAGATCGCGTGCCATCGCGAACTGGGCGACGATGATCGGACGGTCCGGTCGGAATCCCTGCGACTCCCCGGACGCCTCGGGGATCACCCGCACCGCGAACAGCATGCCCGTGACCCCTTGCCCGATCACGTTCGCGACGGCGCTACCGGGAAGGCCGAGACGCGGAAACGGTCCGATGCCGTGCACGAGGCCGGCGACCAGTACCGCCGCGAGCGACAGCCCGATGACCACGTAGAAGACCGGCCGGCGCGTGTCCTGCACGCCGCGCATCCAGCCGTTGCCGGCCATCGACAGCAGGATCAGCGGCACCCCGAACATCGCGATCCGCAACCAGTGGGCGGCGTCGGCGGCCACCGCGGCCGAATCCGGCGACGACGCACCGACGAGCAACCTCATGACCACGGGCGCGAGCGGATAGGCGACCGCGACGATCACCACACCGACGGCGACCGCGATCCAGCTGGCCTGGACGCCCTCGTGCACCGCACCGGCCCGATCACCCGCGCCGAACCTGCGCGCCGCACGGGCCGTGGTGCCGTACGACAGGAAGGTGAGCTGGGTGCTGACGATCGAGAGGACCAGCGTTCCGACGCCGAGTGCGGCGAGCTGCTCGCCGCCGAGACGACCGACGACCGCGAGGTCGAGAAGCAGGTAGAGCGGTGGTGCGATCAGGACCGCGAGCGCCGAGACGGTCAGCGTCGCGATCCGCGCGACACCCGCATCATCGCTCAGAGCGACTCCAACAATCTCGCGACCACCTCGTCGGCGGTGCCGGTGTCGCTGTAACCGGACGCCTGCCGGTGCCCGCCGCCGCCATGGGCGCGGGCGATCGGGACGAGGTCGACGACGTCCTTGGACCGCAGCGACACCGTCCAGACGCCGGGCGCGCTCTCTTTGAACACCGCGGCCACCTCGGCGTCACGGGCGGTCCGGATGGTGTCCACGACGCTCTCGGACTCTTCCCAGCTCATTCCGGCGAGGGCCCGCTGGTCGACGATCGCGTAGACGAGTCCCTCGCCGTTGCACGCCGACGGGACCAGCTTCGCCGACGCCAGCACGTCCGACATCATGGCGAACCACTCGAACGGGTGCGAATCGAAGAGGATGCGGCTCCACTTGCGTGCGTCGACGCCGGTCTCCAACAGGCGCGCCGCGATCCGGAAGGACTGCGGTCGGGCCCAGCGGAACGACCCGGTGTCGGTGGTCAGCCCGGCGTAGATACAGGTGGCGATGTCGGCGTCGAGTTCGACCCCGAGTTCGTCGAGGACGTCGAGCACGAGGACCGACGTGCAGTCGGCGGCCGGGTCTATGAGATCGAGGTCGCCGAAACCGGGATTCGATGCGTGATGGTCGATGGTGATCGAGGTGTCGGCCGCACTGAAGACGGCGCCCAGCGAGTCGAGGCGTTCGAGGTTCGCAGCGTCGACCGACACCACCACCGGGTGCCCGATCACCTGGTTCGGTGAACACAGGAGTTTGCTGCCGGGCAGACCGCCGAGCGATGCCGGTAGCTGTTCGGCACCGGGATAGGACACCTCGACGTCGACGCCACGCCGGTCGAGGGCCAGTCCCAGTGCGAGACCGCTGCCGATCGTGTCCGCATCCGGGCGGACGTGACAGCAGATGGTCACCGCCGACGCGGTCGCCAGCTCCGCGGCGATCGCGGCACTCGCCGAAGCGTTCACTCGTCGTCGCCGGCGTCGTCTGCCGAACGGTAGGGATCGGCGTCACCGGCCGGTGACGCCTCTGCCCGACGCCGTGCGACGAGTTCGTCGTTGGCGCGGGCGCGTGCGACGAGCTCCTCCATCTGACGAGCCGCGTCGGGCACCGTGTCGAGGACGAAACGCAGGGTCGGGGTGAAGCGGACGCCGGTTCCGGCACCGACCTTGGACCGCAGCACGCCGGTCGCCTTGGCCAGTCCGGCCGCGGCGGCGTCGTAGTCGGGTTCGGCGTCGATGGATTCGCCCATCACCGTGTAGTAGACGGTCGCGTCGTGCAGATCATTGGTCACGCGGGTGTCGGTGACCGTCACGTAGGCCAGGCGTGGGTCCTTGATCTCGGAGGCGATCGCCGAGGCGACGATCGTCGAGATCCGCTTGGCCAGGCGCTGTGCCCGTGCTGGATCAGCCATCGGGAGTCCTTCCGTAAGCGGTGCCGTGCGCGCCGTCCCCTCGTCGGGGACGACGCGCACGGCAGCGGGTCGAGAGTTGTCTTACGAGAGCTCGGAGCCCACGCGCATCAGTCGCGCGGCTTCTCCTGCAGCTCGTAGGTCTCGATCACGTCGTCCACCTTGATGTCCGAGTAGGTCAGCGTGAGACCACATTCGTAACCTTCGCGAACCTCGGTGGCATCGTCCTTCTCGCGCTTGAGCGACGACACGGTGAGGTTCTCGGCGACCACGACATTGTCACGCAGCAGGCGCGCCTTCGCGTTGCGGCGCATGATGCCCGACTGGACGAGGCAACCGGCGATGTTGCCGACCTTCGACGACTTGAAGATGGCGCGGATCTCGGCGCGGCCGAGCTCCACCTCTTCGTAGATCGGCTTGAGCATGCCCTTGAGCGCGCTCTCGATCTCGTCGATGGCCTGGTAGATCACCGAGTAGTACCGGATGTCGACGCCCTCGCGGTTGGCCAGCTCGGTGGCCTTGCCCTCCGCGCGGACGTTGAAGCCGATGATGATCGCATCCGATGCCGCCGCCAGGTTGACGTTGGTCTCGGTGACACCACCGACACCGCGGTCGATGATGCGCAGCGACACCTCGTCGCCCATCTCGATGCCCAGCAGGGCCTCTTCGAGGGCCTCGACCGTACCCGAGTTGTCACCCTTGAGGATGAGGTTGAGCTGGCTGGTCTCCTTGAGAGCCGAATCCAGGTCTTCCAGACTGATCCGCTTGCGGCTGCGCGCGGCCAGCGCGTTGCGCTTGCGCGCATTGCGACGGTCGGCGATCTGCCGGGCGATGCGGTCCTCCTCGACCACGAGCAGGTTGTCACCTGCACCGGGGACCGAGGTGAAACCGATGACCTGGACCGGACGCGACGGCAGTGCCTCGGGGACGTCCTCGCCGTGCTCGTCGACCATGCGACGGACACGACCGTAGGCGTCACCGGCGACGATCGAGTCGCCGACGCGGAGCGTGCCGCGCTGGACCAGCACGGTCGCCACCGGGCCACGGCCGCGGTCGAGGTGCGCCTCGATGGCGACACCCTGGGCGTCCATGTCCGGGTTGGCACGCAGGTCGAGCGATGCGTCCGCGGTGAGCAACACGGCCTCGAGCAGTGCGTCGATGTTCTCGCCCTGCTTGGCCGAGATGTCGACGAACATGGCGTCGCCGCCGTACTCCTCGGGGATCAGGCCGTACTCGGTCAGCTGTCCGCGGATCTTCTGCGGATCGGCGCCTTCCTTGTCGATCTTGTTCACCGCGACCACGATCGGGACGTCGGCCGCCTGGGCGTGGTTGACCGCTTCCACCGTCTGCGGCATGACGCCGTCGTCGGCCGCGACCACGAGGATCGCGATGTCGGTCGCCTTGGCGCCACGGGCACGCATGGCGGTGAACGCCTCGTGACCCGGGGTGTCGATGAAGGTGATCAGGCGATCCTCACCGTTGAGGTGGGTGTTCACCTGGTAGGCACCGATGTGCTGCGTGATACCGCCGGCCTCGCCCTCGCGGACGTTGGCCTTACGGATCGTGTCGAGCAGTCGGGTCTTACCGTGATCGACGTGGCCCATGACGGTGACCACCGGCGGGCGCTGTTCGAGATCTTCCTCGCCGCCCTCGTTCTCGCCATAGGTGAGGTCGAAGCTGCCGAGCAGCTCGCGGTCCTCGTCCTCCGGGCTGACGACCTGGACGCGGTAGTTCATCTCCGAGCCCAGCAGCTCGAGCGTCTCGTCGTTGACCGACTCGGTCGCCGTCACCATCTCGCCGAGGTTGAACAGCGCCTGGACCAGCGATGCCGGGTTGGCGTCGATCTTGTCGGCGAAGTCGGAGAGCGAGGCACCACGTGCGAGACGGATGATCTCGCCGTTGCCGCGCGGCAGCCGGACGCCACCGACGGCCGGTGCTTGCATGCTCTCGTACTCGGCGCGTTTTGCGCGCTTCGACTTGCGACCCTTGCGGGGGGCGCCGCCGGGACGACCGAACGCACCGGCTGCACCACCGCGGCCACGACCGCCGCCGCCACCGGGACGACCGCGGAAGCCACCACCTGCGGGTGCGCCGGGCGCGCCGCCGCCACCGGGTCCGCCGCGGTAACCGCCGCCGCCGGCGCCTCCGCCACGGCCGCCGCCGGCACCGCCGCGACCACCCGGACGGGCGTCAGGACGCGCCGCGCGCGAGGGCATCGCGCCGGGGCTGGGGCGAGGGGGCATGTTGCCCGGGTTGGGACGCGGACCACCCTGGCCGGGTGCGGGACGACCGCCACCGGGACGGGGTCCGCCCTGGCCGGCGGGACCGGGACGACCGCCACCGGGACGCGGACCGCCCTGGCCGGGGCCGGGACGAGCCGCCGGGCGCGGCGCGGGAGCCGGGGCCGACGAATACGGGTTGTTGCCGACGCGCGGAGCACGCGGGCCGGGCTTGGGGCCGGGACGGGGACCCGGGGCCTTGGTCGGCGGCGTGGGAGCTGCCGACGCGGCCGGGGCCGCAGGTGCCGGTGCCGGCTTGGGACCGCCGGGGGCGGGGGCCGGACTGGGACGCTCGGCCGCAGCCGGTGCGGGGGTCTCGACCGGGGCGGGACCCGGCTTCGGGCCGCCCGGCTTGGGTGCGCCGGTCTGGGGTGCGCCGGTCTGGGGTGCGCCGGTCTGGGGCGCGGTGGACTGGGGTCCCGGGGTGGGACGACCCGCCGCCGGCGCTGCCGGGGCGGCTCCGGGCTTCGGCGCACCGGACGGCTTGGGTCCGGGTTTGGCCGACTGGCGAGGACCGGGTGCCGACGACGAACCGCCGTCCTTGCTCGCCCCGTCCTTGCCTGGGAATGATTCACGCAGTCGACGGGCCACTGGGGCCTCTACCGTCGACGACGCCGATTTGACGAACTCGCCCTGTTCCTTGAGGCGCTCGAGCACCTGCTTGCTCGTCACGCCGAGCTCTTTGGCCAGTTCGTGCACGCGGGCTTTGCCTGCCACTGCTCTCCTTTGTTGGAGGCCAAGCGGCTAACCCGCTACGGCCTCGATTTATGTCCGGTACATGCTCATCGTGGGGACTTCACGGTGTGCTCATGTCTTCTGCAACCTGTTCCGGCTCCGAGGAGCCATCTTTTAGTGGGTGATCACGCCGAGCTGTTCGGCGAGATCTTCCGGGTCCGCGGTCAGACCGGGGGACCGGAGTGCCGCGGCGAAGGCCCTGCGTCGCGTCGCGACAGAGATGCACTCCGCCCTCGCATGCAACCAAGCGCCACGTCCCGGCATGGTCTTCGCGGGATCGACCACGAGTCCGGTGGTGTCGTCACACTTCTGCGCGACGACACGAACCAATTCGGTGATCTCTGCCCGTTGCCGACAACCGACACACATCCGGACGGGCCTGTGGTTGGTTGACGTGCGGGGGGCGGAACGCTGAACCATCGATCAGTCTAGCGCGACCGGGCCGATCGCGAACAATCGGCTGTCACACGCGTCACTCGGCGGCTCCTTCGACCGCGGGCGCGGCGTCGGAGCGGATGTCGATCCGCCAACCGGTCAGCCGGGCGGCCAACCGGGCATTCTGCCCTTCCTTGCCGATGGCGAGGGAGAGCTGATAGTCGGGGACGACGACGCGGGCCGCCTTCGCGGCCGCGTCGACCACGGTGACCGATACAACCTTCGCAGGCGACAGCGCATTCCCGACGAACACCCCGGGATCGGTGTCGTAGTCGATGATGTCGATCTTCTCGCCGGCGAGTTCGCTCATCACGTTGCGCACGCGCTGTCCCATCGGGCCGATACAGGCACCCTTGGCGTTGAGCCCGGCCACACCGGTGTGGACGGCGATCTTGGAGCGGTGGCCGGCCTCGCGGGCGACCGCGACGATCTCGACGGAGCCGTCCTCGATCTCGGGCACCTCGAGCGAGAACAGCTTGCGGACCAGGTTCGGATGGGTTCGCGAGAGCGTGATCTGGGGTCCGCGGGGGCCGCGGCTCACGCCGACGACGTAGCACTTGATGCGGTCACCGTGGGTGTAGACCTCGCCGGGTACCTGCTCGGCGGGCGGGATGACGCCCTCGGTGCTGTTGGCGTCGCTGCCGATCTGCACCACGACCATGCCGCGGGCGTTGGCGCGGGAGTCCTGCTGGACGACGCCGCCGACGATTTCACCCTCGTGGGCGACGAGGTCACCGAAGTTCTTCTCGTTCTCCGCGTCGCGCAGCCGCTGCAGGATGACCTGGCGCGCGGTGGTGGCCGCGATCCGGCCGAAGCCCTCGGGGGTGTCGTCCCACTCGTGGACGACGTCGCCGTTCTGGTCGACCTCCTGCGCCATCACCCGGACGGCACCCGACTTGCGGTTGATGTCGACGCGCGCGTGCGGCGCGAAGCCGTCGGTGTGACGGTAGGCGGTCAGCAGGGCGGTCTCGATGGCGGTGATGACCGTCTCGATCGAGATGCCCTTGTCAGCCTCGATCATGCGCAGTGCGCCGATGTCGATGTTCATGCGGTCTGGCTCCTATTCACTTGTCCCCCGCTTTTCACTTGTCGCTGCTGTTCTCTCGTCCGTGGTTGTTCAGTTGTTCAGTTGCGTCCGGTCTCGCGCCCGCCGGCGTTCGATCTCGTCGGCGTCGAGGCCGCAGAGTTCGAGCTCGGTCACGCTCGGCTGCGAGAAGTCGACCTGCACGACCGCTGTCGTCACCGCGTCGAGCGGGACGGACTCGACCGCGATCCGCCCGCGGTGGTTCATCACGATCTCGATGGTCTCCCCGGTGAGCCTGCCGATGCGGCCCGTCACGGAGCGGGCCTCACTCCCCTCCCGCGCGGCCACGTCGACGGCGACGCGGCGACCGGCGTTGCGGCGCCAGTGGCGCGGAAGGGTCAGCGGACGGTCGACCCCCGGCGAGGTCACCTCGAGGACGTAGGGGTCGCCTTCGGCGAGTTCGGGATCCGCGTCGAGGACCTCGGAGATCCGGTTGGACAGGTCGGCGAGGACGTCGAGGTCGCTGCCGCCGTCGCGGTCGACGACGATCGTCAGTTCGTCCTGGCCGTCGCGCCGGTTGACGGTGACGTCTTCGAGGTCGAAACCTTGCTCTGCGACAAGCTTTTCGACGAGTTCACTCACCTGCGGCGGGCTGATCGGCATGCCACTCCCCTCGTCTTCAGTTGTCGGGCCGTGCCTGGTTTCGCACGTCGTTGCTTGACACATCCTAGTGGATCGCCGGGCGTGCCCCGACCACCTCGGTTTCGCGGCTGGCATCATGTGTCGCGTGACCACATTGGATCGGCGCACCGTGCTGCGCGGCGGACTCGTTGCCGGGGTCGCGGTGGCCGGCCTGGGCGTTGTCGGCGTGTCGGGCTGCAGCACCGGGCCGTCGGAGGAGACCGTCACCGCCGAGCGACTGGTACCCCTAGTGCGGAGCGCTCTCGCCGACGAGAAGAGCGCTCGCTCGCTCGCGACCGCCGAACCCGGGTATACGGCGGCGCTCACCGTCGTGGCCGATCAGCGCGCCGAGCATGGGCGGGCGCTGCGGGAGGAGATCATCCGTCTCGACCAGGAGGTCGCGGCGACCGTCGACGAGCCGCAACCCTCGACGTCACCCGCACCCGCCGCACCGCCGACCCTCGTGAGCCTGCGGGCCGAACTCGAGCGGTCGTCGGGTGAGGCCCGTGATGTGGCGATATCCCTGTCCGGGTACCCGGCCGGACTGGTCGGATCGGTCGCGGCCGCCGTGACCTCGATGCGAGAGGTGCAACTGGCATGACCACACCCGTCCCGTCTCCGTCGCCCGTGGCCGACAGCGGCGATCCGCTCGCCGTCGCCGCCGGCGCCGAGAACGCCGCGATCTTCGCCTACGGGGTGATCACCGCGTACGTCGCGGCCGCGCGTCGTCGCATGGTCGACGACTACGCCGCCGAGCACCGTGCCCGTCGTGACGAGATCGACCGGACGATCTCCGCCGCCGGTGGCACCCCGCCGCTCGCCGCGGCGGGCTACACACTCCCCGTACAGGTGACCGATCCCGAATCCGCCGCGCAGGCCGCACTCGCGGCCGAGGTGGATTGCACGACGGCATACCGGGCCCTGCTCGAGCAGGCCGATGACGAGGCCGGCCGCCGGATCGGCGTCGACGGCCTGTCGGACTGCGCGGTCCGCGCCGCCACCTGGCGGGCGCTGCTGCAGAAGACCCCGGTCACGGTCGCGTTCCCGGGGTCGCCTGTCTCGGGTTGATCACAAGCAGGGGCTGATTCTCAGGCGCGGGCGGCCGCGACGATCGCGTCCACCGCCCCGTCTACGGCCACCTCCGTGGTCTCACCGGTGAAGCGGTCGCGGATCTCGATGGTGCCCTTGGCGTAACCGCGTCCGACGACCACCACCGTCGGCATGCCGAGGAGCTCGGCGTCCTTGAACTTCACGCCGGGCGACGCCTTGCGGTCGTCGAGGAGAACCTCGAGTCCGGCGGCATCGAGATCGGCGGCGAGTTGCTCGGCACCGGAGATCGCGGCCTCGTCCTTGTTCGCGATGACGAGGTGAACGGCGAACGGCGCCACGGTCTTCGGCCAGCGCAGCCCATTGTCGTCGTGCGACTGCTCCGCGATGACCGCCACCAGACGTGACACGCCGACGCCGTAGGACCCCTGGGTCAGCCGGACCGGCTTGCCGTTCTCGCCCAGCACGTCGACCTCGAAGGCATCGGTGTACTTCTGGCCGAGCTGGAAGATGTGCCCGATCTCGATGCCCTTGGCGCTCACCAGCACTCCGGCGCCGTCCGGCGACGGATCGCCGTCGCGGACCTCCGCGGCCTCGACGGTGCCGTCGGGCGTGAAGTCACGGCCGGCCACGAGGCCGACGTAGTGGCGTCCGGGCTCGTCGGCACCGGTGATCCACGACGTGCCGTCGACCACACGCGGGTCGACGAGATAACGGATACCGTTGGCGGCCAAGGCCTTCGGCCCGATGTACCCCTTGACGAGGAACGGGTTGGCGGCGAAGTCGGCGTCGGTGAGCAACTCGACCTCGGCCGGCTCGACGGATGCCTCGAGACGCTTCATGTCGACCTCGCGGTCACCGGGGACGCCGACGCCGACGATCTCCCAGTCCTTGCCCGGCGCACGCAGTTTCACCATCACGTTCTTGAGGGTGTCGGCCGCGGCGAACTCACCGTCGAGGGTCTCGTTCGCCCACGTCACCAAGGTCTCGATCGTCGAGGTGTCCGGGGTGTCGTGTGCCACGGCCTCGGGCAGGCCGTCGATCGGCTTCGGTTCGGGCGAACGCGTCACGACCGCCTCGACGTTCGCCGCGTAACCCGACTCCAGGCACCGCACGAAGGTGTCCTCGCCGACCTCGGACTCGGCCAGGAACTCCTCGGAGGCGCTGCCGCCCATCGCGCCGGACGTGGCGGAGACGATGACGTACTTGATCTGCAGGCGTTCGAAGATCTTCTGGTACGCCTCGCGATGCAGGTTGTAGGCCTTCTTGAGGCCGTCGTCGTCGAGGTCGAAGGAGTAGGCGTCCTTCATCACGAACTCGCGACCGCGGAGGATGCCCGCGCGGGGCCGTTCCTCGTCGCGGTACTTGGTCTGGATCTGGTACAGGATGACCGGCATGTCCTTGTAGGACGAGTACTCGCCCTTGACCAGCGTCGCGAAGAGTTCCTCGTGCGTGGGCCCGAGGAGCATGTCGGCACCCTTGCGGTCCTTGAGGCGGAACAGCGCGTCGCCGTACTCGGTCCAGCGGTTGGTCGCCTCGTACGGTTCACGCGGCAGCAGCGCCGGCAGCAGGATCTCCTGGCCGCCGATCGCGTTCATCTCCTCGCGCACCACGTTCTCGATGGCCTTGAGGACGCGCAGACCCAGCGGCAGCCAGGAGTAGACACCGGGCGCGACGCGGCGGACGTAGCCCGCTCTCACCAGCAGCTTGTGGCTGGGCACCTCGGCATCGGCCGGGTCGTCGCGCAGGGTCCGCAGGAACAGGGTCGACATGCGTGTGATCACGACAAACCAGCTTAGTTATGGTGTTCCGGTGCTCGTCATCCTGCCTCCCTCCGAGACCAAATCCGACGGTGGGCACGGGGCTCCCCTCGACCTGGACACGCTGTCGTTTCCGGAACTGAACCCCGTCCGCAAACGCATCGGTGAGGCCATCGTCGATCTCGCCGGCGACCTCGACGCGAGCCGCCGGGCCCTGGGTCTGGGGACGACTCAGCTCGCCGAGGTCGACCGCAACGCCGACCTCTGGCTCTCCCCCACCCGCCCGGCCATCGAGCGCTACACCGGCGTGCTCTATGACGCCCTGGATCACGCCTCGCTGACGAAGGCGGGCAAGACCAAGGCCGCCGAACGCCTGGCCATCGGATCGGCACTGTTCGGTGTGGTGCGCGCCGCCGACCCGATCCCCGCCTACCGGCTGTCGGGTGGTTCGAAGCTCCCCGGGATGCCGACGCTCGCGTCGATCTGGAAGCCGGAACTGTCGCCGGCCCTCGACGCCGTGGACGACTTCGTCATCGATCTGCGGTCGGGCGTCTACCAGCAGCTCGGCCCCGTCCGCGGTGCGGTCACCGCAACGGTGATGACCGAACAGCCCGACGGCTCACGCAAGGTCGTGAGTCACTTCAACAAGCACTACAAGGGCCTGATGGCCCGCGAGCTGGTCCGCACGCGGCGGAACGTGCGGGACGTCAACGGTCTGGCCGCCGTACTGTCCGACGCGGGCCAGCGCGTCGAGATCGCCGCACCCGATCAGATCGTGGTGCTCACCGACTGATCGTCGGTCACTTGTCGACGCCCGCGTCGGCGGCTTCCTGGGCCGCCTGCCCCTCGGCGACCTGCTCAGGGGTGAACCGCATGAACAGGACCACGATCGCGGCGATGACCGCGATACCGGCGCAGGCCGCGAAGGCGAGACCGTAACCCTCCGCCTGGGCCGCCAGCTGGGCGGGATTCATGGTCTCGACCGGTTCGGTGGTGCCGCCCCTGGACAGCGCCCGCGACGTCACCAGCGCACCGACCACGACCAGACCGACAGCACCGCCGAGGTTCTGGGCGACCTGTGCGAGGGCGGTCAGCGGACCGATCTCATGGGGTCCGACGCCGGCGACCACGGCCAGGGTCAGCGGGATCACCGCGAGCCCCACACCGAAGCCGATCACGACGACCGGGATGAAGATGCCCGGGAAGTAATCGGGCGCATCGGTGGCGATCGACGACGCATAGAAGCAGCCGGCGAGGATGACCGCACCGCCGACCAGGACCAGCCAGCGGGGCTGGACCATCAGGGCGAGTTTCGACGCGATCGCCGCGGCGATTCCGAGACCGAAGGCGAACGGGACGACCGCCAGACCGCTCTGGATCGGCGAGTACTTCAAGATGCCCTGCAGGTAGAGCGAGATGAAGACCGCCATGCACATCATGATCATGCTGGCGAACAGGATCGCCAGCAGTGCCGCGACGCGTGAGCTGTTGTCGAACAGGGAGAACGGCAGGATCGGGTTGGGAGCGCGGCGCTCGACGATCACGAAGGCGATGAGTGCCAGTGCGCCGAGCACGAACGAGACGATCACGACCGGCGAGTCCCACCCGTTGGGCCCCTCGTTGACACCGAGCACCAGCAGGGTGCAGCCGAGGGTGCCGAGCACCGCGCCGGGGACGTCGAGGGGCAACCGTTCCCCCTGCGACTCACGCAGCGCGAGCATCGCACCGATGACGACGACCAGTCCGATGGGCACGTTGATGAGGAACACGAGGCGCCACGACACCTCGGTCAGCACACCGCCGAGGATCAGCCCGGCCACCGAGCCGACACCCGTCATCGCCGCGTAGATCGCGAAGGCCTGGCTACGGGGTTTACCCGGCGCGAAGGTGGTCGCGACCAGCGCCATCGCGGTGGGCGCGGCCACCGCCGCCGACGCGCCCTGCAGCGCGCGGCCGACGATCAGGCTCGCCTCGTTCCACGCCAGTCCGCAGAGCAGTGAGGTCAGGGTGAACGCCACGACGCCCACCATGAACATCCGCTTGCGACCGAAGGTGTCGCCGAGACGGCCACCCAGCAGCATCAGCCCGCCGAAGGCCAGGACATAGCTGCTGATGACCCAGTTCGCGCTCGATTCGGAGAGGCTCAGGGCATCGCGGATGCGTGGGAGTGCCAGCGCCGCGACAGTGCCGTCGAGCACCATGAGAAGCTGCATTCCGGACAGCACCAGGATCGGCAGTCCGAAGACCGGACGGAACTGGGAGTTGTCCACAGCTCCAGCGTGCACGGATCCGGGAGTCGACATAAGGCACGACGGTACCGGCCGAGCGCGCCGATGTGCCAATCCCCGTTGGTTCGGTGTCCCCGCTCACCCGATGTCCGGGCTCAGGAGCCCTCGGTGAACCCGGCGACCTCACCGATGACGACGATGGCCGGCGGGCGCAATCCCTCCGCCGCCGCGACCTCGGCGGCATGCGCGAGGTCGGTGCGCAGCAGGCGCTGCGTCGGCAGGGATCCGTTCTCGATCAGGGCGACCGGGGTGTCGGCGGGCCGGCCGGCCTCGAGCAGGGCGTCGGCGAAGAGGTCGACACGCTCGACGGCCATCATCAGCACGAGGGTGCCGCGCAACCTGCCCATCGCCGACCAGTCGATCAGCGAGTCGGGATGTCCGGGCGGGACGTGGCCGGAGGCGATGACCACCTCGTGGGTGACGCCGCGGTGGGTCACCGGGATGCCGGCCGATGCGGGTGCGGCGATCGAGCTGCTGATGCCGGGCACCACGGTGACCGGCACGCCGGCGGCGACACAGGCCTGCAGCTCCTCGAAGCCGCGGCCGTAGACGTACGGGTCGCCACCCTTGAGCCGGACGACGAACTTGCCCTCCTTCGCCTTGGTGACGAGGACGTCGTTGATGGCCTCCTGCTTCATCGCGCGTCCGTAGGGCACCTTCGCGGCGTCGATGACCTCGACCTGCGGGCCCAGCTCGGCGAGCAACTCGGGCGGCGCCAGCCGGTCGGCGACCACGACGTCGGCCTCGGCGAGGAGCCGCTGGCCGCGCACGGTGATGAGGTCGGGGTCGCCGGGACCGCCGCCGACCAGGGCGACACCCGCGGCGTGCGGCGCGGCGTCGGCGACCGACAGCGAACCGTCGGACAGCGCTCGGCTGATCGCGGCGCGCAGTGCCGCCGACAGTTTGTGGTCGCCGCCGGCGAGGACGCCGAACTGTACGTCGCGGTGGCGGCCGGAGGCGGGGGTGACCGCGGTTCCGTACCGGGCGTCGTCGGCGCGCACGCAGAAGGTGTGGCGGCGTTCGGCCTCGGCGACGACGGCCGCGTTGACGTCGGGATCGTCGGTGCACGCCATCACGTACCACGCTCCGGCGAGATCACCGTCGGCGTACGCACGGCGGGTCACAGTGATGCCCTGGAACGATTCGACGGCCGGTGTGGGGTCGATGGCGATGACGTGTACGTCGGCTCCGGCCGCGATGAGGTTCGGCAGTCGTCGCTGTGCGACGGACCCGCCGCCGACGACGACGACCCTGCGGCCCGCGAGATCGAGGCCGACGAGGTAGTGACCAGACATGGGAGGTGACACTACCGGGCCGAGACCTGGCCCTCGGTGTTCAGCCGGTGTGATCTAGAGCGGCAGCTCGCCGGTGCGGCGGATGTGGCCCCAGATGTCGGCGGCCGGGACGCCGAGCCGGTGGGCGGCCGCTGGATCAGCGCACCGAGCAGCTTGGAGCTGCAGTAGGCCGCGTCGAGCGCGTCGTCGGCGCTGGTCCGGATCTCGTTCCACCAGGCCGGGTTCCGGTCCGCGGCCGCCTCGGCCATCGAGATCGCCGTGACGAACCCGGAGTCACAACCGCACGCATCCGCGCCCACGGAACTCCCGAACCCATCCATCCCGACCGGCTCCGCGAGAGTCATGCCCGGCTCCGTGCCCGCTCGCGCTGCAGGGCGCGTTCGCGCGACGCCTCGAACTTCTCGACCTTGACGTTCATCTGCTCGAGGAAGTCGGCGAGCAGTTCGCGGTAGTGCTCACCGAGCGGACCGAAGTCGTCGCGCTCGAAGATGCGCCACTTGCGCAGCACCGGCATGACCACCTCGGACATGTGCTGGGGCAGGTCGTAGATACCGCCCTTGGCGATCAGTACCGCGTTGCGCCGGAAGTTCGGCATCGTGGCGCCGGGCATCTGGAAGTTCGACACGATCGCGTAGACGGCGGCCATCGTCTGGTCGGGAACCAGGTCGAGGGCACCGGCCACGATGTTGCGATAGAAGAGCATGTGCAGGTTCTCGTCGGCGGCCACGCGCTGCAGCATGCGGTCGGCGATCGGGTCGCCGCAGGCCTTGCCGGTGTTGCGGTGCGAGACGCGGGTCGCGAGTTCCTGGAAGCTGACATACGCCACGGCGTACAGCATGTCGAAGCTGTGGTCCCGCTGTCCGTCGTCCTCGGGCAGCGGATTGAAACCCGCCGTCATGTGGGCCATCCGGATCTCTTCGAGTTCCACCGGGTCGACGCCGCGGGTGACGACCAGGTAGTCGCGCATGACCACGGAGTGGCGGTTCTCCTCGGCGGTCCAGCGGCCGACCCACCAGCCCCACGCGTCGTCGAGGCTGAAGTTCTGGGCGATGACGCGGTGGTAGGACGGCAGGTTGTCCTCGGTGAGCAGGTTGGTGATCATCGCGGCCTTGGCGGTCTCCGACAGCTGCGACTGTTCGGGGTCCCAGTCGATGCCGCCGAGCATCGCGAAGTTCCGGCCCTCGTCCCACGGCACGTAATGGTGCGGATGCCAGTCCTTGGTCATCCGCATGTGACGCTCCACCTCGGTCTCGCACACGGGTAGCAGTTCGCGCAGCAGGTCCGATCCGGTCATCCCGTTGTCGATCGTTTCGGGGGGTCCGATGAGGGTGGTCACGTGCTCTCCTGGTCCGAAGTTCGGGGTGGACAGGCGGATCGAGAATCCGTCGACAACCACTCTGCTCCCGGAGACGGGTGTTGCTCGTGGGGAGAAAGTCCCGCATCGTTGGGGCCCGACGTCGCGAATCCGGTCGGGACGCTGTCGCCCGCGACACAATGTCACTGTTGCCGGCGACACAATGTCACTGTCGCCGTCGACACAGCACCCGCGTCGTGAGTTCTCGCAGCTGAGACGGTCCGGTACGTTCAGACCATGGCTGACGATTCGACCCCCGCCCCGGTCCGCGTCTACCTCGTCGACGACCACGAGCTCGTCCGACGTGGACTCCGCGACCTCCTCGGCACCGCTGACGACATCGAGGTCGTCGGTGAGGCCGCGTCCGTCGGTGAGGCCCTGGTCGGCATCCTCGCGACCAAGCCCGACGTGGCGGTCCTCGACGTCCGTCTGCCCGACGGCAACGGCGTCGAACTCTGTCGCGACGTCCGCGCCGCCGACCCGAACGTGAAGTGCCTGATGCTCACGAGCTACGCCGACGACGACGCCCTCCTCGCCGCGGTCCTCGCCGGCGCGTCGGGCTTCGTGCTCAAACAGATCCTCGGCCACAACCTGGTGGCCGCGGTCCGCACCGTGGGACAGGGCGGTTCGCTGCTCGACGACCGGTCGACCGCTGCCCTGCTGGCCAAGTTGCGCGACGGCAAGCAGGCCGAGAAGGACCCTCTCGAGGAGCTCACCCATCAGGAGCGTGAGGTGTTCAACCTCATCGGGGAGGGTCTGACCAACCGGCAGATCGCCGAACGGATGTTCTTGGCGGAGAAGACGATCAAGAACTACGTGTCCCGCATCCTCGGCAAGCTGGACATGCAGCGCCGAACCCAGGTCGCGGTGATGGCGACCAAACTCCGCGACCCCAAGGGCTGATCCGCGGAGCCGACCGGCGTCAACCGATCAACGGCACCGACCAGGTGAGTGTTGTCCCGCCCTCGTCGCGGTTGCCGCGCGGACGGGTGACCACGCTGAACGTCCCGTCACACTCCTCGGCGCGCCGGGTCAGGTTCTCCAGACCGCGGTAGGTGACGTCGGTGCCGATGCCGACGCCGTCGTCGGTGATCTCGACGGTCAGCACGTCGTCGGCTCGGACCGCCACCGCGATGTGGTCGGCCTGCGCATGGCGCAAGGCGTTGCTGAGCCCTTCGCGCAGCACCGCGTCGATGTGCGGTCCCAGCGTGTCCGGCACCACGGTGTCGACAGGACCGTCGAACTCGACGCTCGGCGAGATCGACGCATGCCCGGACAATTCGGAGACGATGTCGAGGACGCGCCGACGCAGGGTCGAACCGTCGGCGTTGGCCGTCGCCGTCTGAAGATCGAAGATCGAGGTCCGGATCTGCGCGATCGTGCGATCGAGGTCGGTCATGATCTGTTCGAGACGCGCGGTGGCGGCAGCGGGATCGGTCGATCCGGCCAGCAGGGTCTGCACCGACATGCCGACCGCGAAGAGCCGCTGGATGACGTGGTCGTGGAGATCCCGCGCGATGCGGTGGCGGTCCTCGAGCACCTCGAGATCGCGGGCGATCTGCTGCTGTTCGGCGTAGACCACCGCCAGCGAGGCGATCTCGGCGACACCGGCCAGTCCGGCGATCTCCTCCTCGTCCCAGTACGGCCGGTCACGATGGGTGATGAGCATCCAGCCGAACGCTCCCGACGCGCGCTGCAGCGGTTGCACCGACGTCCAACGGGCCCCGCGGCGAACCAGCGACGGCGCGATCGAGCCCGCGCGCAGAACGGCCAGGGCGTTCGCCGGCGGTGCGGTGAAGCTGTCGATCTCGAGACGGTCACCGGTGTGACCACGCAACTCCACCTCGCCGTCGAGTTCGGTGACGAGGAAGACGTCGACCGCGCCCACCAGGTCGGCGACGTCGACACACATCCGGGACATGGTGTCGGACAACGCGATACCGGCCAGTGGTTCCGAACCGCGACGGGCCAGCACCTGCATCCAGCGATGCCGGGTCCGCGCGCGTTCGAAGAGTCCGGCGTTGTCGATGGCGATTCCCGCGGCCACCGCGAGTACGGCGACGACCGTCTCGTCGACCTCGGAGAAGTCGTCGGCCGAACGCTTCTCGGTGAGGTAGATGCTGCCGAACACCTCGCCGCGCACCAGGATCGGCGCACCGAGAAAGGTGTGCATGGGCGGGTGATTCGGCGGGAACCCGACCGAGGTCGGATGTGCGCCGAGGTCGTGGATGCGGTGCAGTCGTGGGTCGTCGATCAACAGTCCCAGTACGCCCCGGCCCACCGGCAGATGCCCCATCGTCGCCCGCTGCGCATCGGTGATCCCGATGTGGACGAACTCGCTGAGACCACCGTCGGGACCGCGCACACCCAGCGCTCCGTACTGCGCATCCACCAGACCGGCGGCCACCTCGACGATGCGCTGCAACGCGCGGTCGAGTTCGACGCCCTGCCCGACGACGAGCACGGCCTCGAGGAGCTGACGCAGCAGATCGGGGTCGTCGGCACCGTGGGTGGCCAACGCGTCAAGGGTCTCGCGCAGTCGGCGTGCCGTCATCGGGGAACCTGCGTCTAACAGTTGGTCGGCATCGTGCACGATCTGGAGCCTACTCGGGCCAGGAAGCGGTGCAGCGCCTCCGGGATGGCCGCCGGATGCAGATGCAGATACGACGCGTGGACCGCGGCGGTGATGACGCCGTCCGTGGCGCTTCGACCTTCGGCATCGCGCCACGCCCATGCGGGCGTCGCTGCTCCCTCCCCGGTCGTCACGGTGCTGCGGTGGAACTCGTGCCCGGTGACGCGCTCCCCGGCACGGAACAGCACCGAGTCGGACACGGCCACCGCGTCGCGGTAACCCAGCGTCAGCCTCGGCCCGAAGCTGCCGGCGATGTCGAGGACACCGCTCATGGGACGTCCGTCGAGGTGTTCGGCCAGATAGACCAGACCCGCGCATTCGGCATGGATGGGCCGGCCGGCAGCCGCGTGCGCACGCAGGTCGGCACGCAGTTCGACGTTGGCGCCGAGTTCCTCGGCGTGCTCCTCGGGGAAGCCACCACCGATGACGACTCCGGCGGTATCCGGCGGAAGTCGGTCACAGAGTGGGTCGAAGGCGACCACCTCGGCGCCCGCGGCACGCAGCATCTCGGCGTGTTCGGCATAACCGAAGGTGAACGCCGCTCCCCCGGCGACGGCGACGACGGGCCGCGCAGCCGGGGCCGGGGCGCCGTCCACATAGGGAGCGAGTGCCTCGGCCGCCGACCACGGTGCGGCGTCGGGACTCCGGCGCTGCCGCGCTGCCGCCACTATCGCCGGGAGGTCGAGGGAGCCCCGCAGGTGATGGGTCATCGACGCCACCGCGGCGACCGCGTCGGCGCTGCGTTCGGCCGCGGGGATGAGTCCGAGGTGACGGGACGGCACGGTCAGGGACGGATCGCGTCGGACCACTCCGAACACCGGAACACCGACGCGAGCGCACGCCTGGCGCAGCACCATCTCGTGCCGCGGCGAGCCGACCCGGTTGAGGATGACCCCGGCGATGTGCACCGAGGAGTCGTAGGACAGGAACCCGTGCAGCACTGCGGCGAGGGACTGGCTGTGTCCGCCGGCGTCGACGACCAGCACGACGGGCGCACCGATGATCGACGCCACGTGCGCGGTCGAGCCGATGCCCAGCGCGTCGGTGCCGGCTGCGCCGACCTCATCGCCGGTGATCCGGCCGTCGAACAGGCCCATCACCCCTTCGACGACGGCGATGTCGGCTCCGATCGAGCCATGGGCGAACAGGGGCGCGATCAGGTCCTCGCCCACCAGGTTCGGGTCCAGGTTGCGGCCCGGACGCCCGGCGGCGACGGCGTGATAGCCGGGGTCGATGTAGTCGGGACCGACCTTGAACGGTGCCACCCGGTGACCGGCCGCGCGCAACGCGCCGATGAGGCCGGTCGTCACCGTCGTCTTGCCGCTGCCCGACGACGGCGCGGCGATCACGACGGTGGGCACTCCGCCCGCGGCCGCTACCACTCGATGCCCTTCTGACCCTTACGGCCGGCATCCATCGGGTGGGCGATTTTGCGCATCTCCGTCACGAGGTCCGCGGTATCGATCAGCTTCTGCGGCGCGCGTCGGCCGGTGATGACGACGTGCTGACGCCCGGGGCGGCGGGCGAGGGTCTCGATGACCTCATCGGTGTCGACCCAACCCCAGTCGAGCGGGTAGGTGAACTCGTCCAGGACGTAGAAGTCGTGTTCGCCGGCGTCGAGCCGCCGGGCGATCTCGGCCCAGCCGGCTCGCGCCGCGGCGGCGTGGTCGTCGGCGTGCTCGGTATTGGCCCGCAACCACGACCAGCCCTGGCCCATCTTGTGCCACTCGACCGGACCGCCCGCGCCGGTGTCGGTGTGACACTGTCCGAGGGTCAGCAACGCCGACTCCTCCCCGACCTTCCACTTGGCGCTCTTGACGAACTGGAAGACGGCGACCCGCATCCCGGCGTTCCAGGCGCGCATCGCCATCCCGAACGCGGCGGTGGATTTCCCCTTCCCGTCTCCGGTGTGGACGGCGAGAACCGGCTGGTTACGACGCTGGCGCGTGGTCAGACCGTCGTCGGGAACCGACGCGGGAACCCCCTGGGGCACTGGTTGTCTCCTTCTTCGGCGGACTCAGGCCGCGCCGCGCGTCAGCGCGGTCGCGGACAGCTCGTCCATGGTCAGCAACTCGGCGCCGAGGTGTCCGGCGAGGTCGGCGGCGAGACCGAGTCGCACCATCCCCTGCTCGCAGTCGACGACCACCGACTCGATCCCGCGGCGCCGGATCACCGACGCCGCAAGCCGCGCGCGTGCGGGTGCGTCCCGGCCCGACGTGGCCCGACCGTCGGTGAGGACCACCAGGAGCGGTCGCCGGTTCGGCTCGGTACGCCGGCAGCGTTCGACGACGTCACCGGCCAGCGTCAGCCCCTCGGCCAGCGGCGTACGGCCACCGGTACGGATCTCGGCGAGGCGGCGCACCGCGATGTCCACCGACTTGGTGGGCGGCACGGCCAGCGTCGCCGAACCGCCGCGGGCGACGACGACGGCGACCCGGTCGCGACGCGTGTAGGAATCCCGCAGCATCTCCACGCACAGTTCCGCGACCGCGGTGAGCCGACGCCGGGCGGTCATCGAACCGCTCAGGTCCACCACGAAGACAACGAGATTCGCCTCCTGGCCGATACGCTCGGCGGAGCGCAGGTCGGGTGCGGCGATCCGGACCGACGACTGCGGTGCCCGACCTGCCGCGGCGAGGACGGTGGCGAACAGGTGCACCGGCCGGCCGTCCTCGAAGTCGACCGCGTGGATGGTGTGGCCGCGCCGGCTGCGCGCCTTCGACCGGCGTCCCGGGTCTCCGTCCCCCACCCCGGAGACGCGGAGTGCGCGTACGCGACGCCCCGTCGGCCTCGGCGCGGCACCGAAGGCGGGCCCCGGCGCCGGTTGCGACTGCGTTTCTGAATCCGATTGCGCCTCAGAGGTTTCCGAAGGATCACCTGGGGCGGGCGCGCCACCGTCCGGGCCGCCCCCGGGTGAGGTCGGGTCGTCGTCGGGAGGTTCGGGGGATTCGGGACCGGCGGCATCCTGACCGGCCGACATCGCGTCGTCGAGCTGGTCGGTGGACAGGCCGGATTCGTCGAACGGGTTGCGGCGCCTGCGGTGCGGCAGGGCGAGTTCGACGGCGGCCCGCACGTCCTCCTCGGACACCGTGGTCGCCCCGCGCCAGGCCGCGTGTGCGGCGGCGGTACGCGCCACGACGATGTCGCCGCGGAGCCCGTCGACGTCGAGGTGCGCGCAGATGCCTGCGATCCGGCGCAGCTCACGCGTCGGGACCTCGACCCCGCCCACCGCTCGGCGGGCCTCGTCGATCCGCTGTGCGAGTTCGTGTTCGATGGCGAGGTGTTCCGCCGCGAACCCGGCCGGGTCGGCGTCGAACGCCATCCGCCGCCGGACGACCTCGACTCGTTCGTCGAGGTCCTTGCCGGCCGCGACGTCGACCGCGAGACCGAAGCGGTCGAGCAGCTGCGGGCGCAGCTCTCCCTCTTCCGGGTTCATCGTGCCGACGAGTACGAAATCTGCTGCCTGCGTGTGGGAAACACCGTCCCGCTCGATGGTCACGCGTCCGCTGGCCGCGGCGTCGAGCAGGACGTCGACGAGATGATCGGCGAGGAGGTTGACCTCGTCGATGTAGAGGACGCCCCGATGCGCTCGGGCGAGAAGTCCCGGGGTGAACTCCGCGCGGCCGTCGCGCAGCACGGAGGTCAGGTCGAGTGAACCGATCACGCGGTCCTCGGTGGCCCCGATCGGCAGTTCGACGACGCGCCCCGACCGGTCGTCGCCACCGATCAGCGGTCCGAGCCCGCGCACGATCGTCGACTTGGCGGTCCCCTTCTCGCCGCGGATGAGGACGCCGCCGATGCCCGGTGAGATCGCGGACAGGATGAGGGCGAGCTTGAGCCGGTCCTGCCCGACGACCGCACTGAACGGGTAGCGGACCGGTACCGGGGTCTGCTCGGAGATCTCGGTCATCGCGAACCGGGGCGGAGCATCGACACGTGTGGGATCCCGTCTTCGAGGTATTCGTCGCTGTCGGCGACGAATCCGAACTTTCCGTACATCTCGGTCAGATAGGCCTGTGCCTCGATCCGGCAGGGGTGCTCGCCGACCTCGTCCAGCGCGGCAGTCAGGAGCCGGGAGACCAGACCGCGGCCACGATGCGCGCGTTCCGTACAGGCACGGCCGATCCGGTACACGGGCCCACCGTCGGCACCCGGCGGCTCGTCGAGGAGGCGCAGGGTCGCCAGCACGACGTCACCGTCAGCGCTGTCGGTGATCCAGAACTGGCGGGTCGTCGGCTCCAGGTCACGCCCGTCGAGTTCCGGGTACGGACAGGCCTGCTCCACGACGAAGACGTCGACCCGAAGCCTCAGGATGCGATACAGCGTCGCCGCGTCGATGTCGGCAGCCGTACTGCGATGTACCTGTGGTCGCTGATGTTCCTGCGGTTGCGGGCTCATGTGTCGTGGTTAGCACAGATGGCCGCCGCGGATCACCCCGCGGTGGCGGGGGCGAGCGCGTCGGTCTCGACGGTGCTCGCGTCACGACCGGTCAGCCGCAGCGACTTGTTGGTCCAGTCCCACACCTGTCGGTACAGGTCACGGTTGCCATTGAGCTTCTGGCCGAACGACGGGATGAGCTCGGTCAGCTTCGACGACCAGCCGGCGTACTCGGCCGGGAAGCACTTCTCGAGCACCGACAGCATCGCCGGGACCGCGGTCGAGGCGCCGGGGGACGCACCGAGTAGGCCGGACATGGTGCCGTCCTCGGAGGTCACGACGGCCGTACCGAACTCGAGCTTGCCGCCGACACCCGTCTTGCGGATCACCTGGACACGCTGGCCGGCGGTGATGAGCTCCCAGTCCGCGCCGAGCGCACGCGGCACGAACTCCGACAGCGTGTTGACGCGATCGGCCTTGTTCGCGGCGAGCTCGCCGATGAGGTACTTGAGCAGACCGAACTCCTGCGGCGCGATCGACACCATCGGCAGCAGGTTGCCCGGTTTGATCGAGGCAGGGAGGTCGGTGATCTTGCCGGACTTGAGGAACTTGGGCGACCAACCGGCGTACGGGCCGAACAGCAGACCCGGTTTGTGGTTGATGACGCGCGTGTCGAGGTGGGGCACCGACATCGGCGGCGCACCGACGGCGGCCTGACCGTAGACCTTGGCCTGGTGCTCGCCGATCAGTTCGGGGTTGGTGCAGCGGAAGAACTCACCCGACACCGGGAAGCCGCCGAAGCCCTTGGCCTCCTTGATGCCCGACTTCTGCAGCAGGTGGAGCGCACCGCCGCCGGCACCGACGAAGACGAACTTCGCGTGGACCTTCAGGGTGTCTCCGGTGCGACCGTTGCGGACCTTGACGATCCAGCTGCCGTCGGACTGCTTCGAGAGGTTGGTCACCGAGTGACCGAAGTAGATGTCGGCACCCTGCGCGACGTAGTTGAGCAGCTGCTGGGTGAGCGCACCGAAGTCGACGTCGGTGCCCTGGTCGAACCAGTTCAGCGCGACCGGGTCGGAGAAGTCGCGACCGGCCGACATCAGCGGGAGACGCTTGGTGAACTCGGCGGGGTCGTCGATGAACTCCATGCCCTCGAACAGGGTCTGGCCGGCGAGGTTGTCGTAGCGCTTGCGCAGGTACTTCACGCCGGCTTCGCCGTGGGTGAAGGCGACATGCGGGATCGGGTTGATGAACTCCGAGGGATCACCCAGGATGCCGTTGTCGACAGCATGTGCCCAGAACTGGCGCGACACCTGGAACTGCTCGTTGATGTTGAGCGCCTTGGTGATGTCGACGTCGCCGTCGGCGGTCTTGGGGGTGTAGTTGAGCTCGCAGAGCGCCGAGTGCCCGGTACCGGCGTTGTTCCACGGGTCGCTGCTCTCCGCGGCGGCCGCGTCGAGCCGTTCGAACAGGCTGATCGACCAATCGGGCTGCAGCTGCCGGAGCAGCGCTCCCAGGGTGGCACTCATGATGCCCGCACCCACCAACGCCACATCGGTCTTGATCACCGTTTTCGACACCTGGACTCCACTTCAAGCTGATCAACGATCTTTTCATCGGCCATTGTCCAGCATGGCACGTTCTGTCACAGAATCGAGCTGCTCAACTGTGGTATCCGCGACACCCCGACGGCCCCATGGACCCGCGGGCAGGTCACTAAGCTGGCTGCTGTGAGCGTATCCACAGGCACCGGCTGGCAACCCGACCGCTTCCTGGACCACTACCAACTCCGCACGATCCCGCTGGGCGACGATCCGGACGGGGAGTCCCCCGTCACCGCGACCCTGATCCGCCGTGCCGAGGCGGGTGCGCGGATCGCGGGTCACCGCCCCGTGGCCGGCGCGGTGCTCTATGTCCACGGCTTCACCGACTACTTCTTCCATGAGCCGCTGGCCGATTTCTTCACCGACCGCGGCTATGCGTTCTATGCGATCGACCTGCGCAAATGCGGACGGTCGCGGGAGGCGCACCACACCGCCCACTTCACCACGGATCTCGCCCGCTACGACGAGGAGCTCGGCCTCGCACTGGCGCTGATCGCCGAGGAGGTCGGTGCGGACACCCGCATGATCATCGCCGGACATTCGACGGGTGGCCTGATCACCGCGCTGTGGCTGGACCGGTTGCGTGAGCAGAACCCGGACCGCCACGCCCTCGTCGACGGCCTGCTGCTCAACTCACCGTGGTTCGATCTCCAGGGTGATGCCGTGCTGCGGACGCTGCCGGTGACGATGCTCATCAAGGCGATCGCCGCGGTGTCCCCGACCCGGGTGATCCCGCAGGAGCTGTCCTCTGCATATGGCGAGAGTCTCCACGAGAGTGCGTACGGCGAGTGGACCTACGACCTCGCCCTCAAGCCGATGGGCGGCTTCCCCGTCACCTTCGGTTTTCTCGACGCGGTCCGCAGCGGGCAGCGTCACCTGCATCACGGTATCGACGTCGGCACACCGACGCTCGTATTACGTTCGGACAAGACACATTTCGCGAAGACCTATTCGGCGTCCACCGATCGCGCCGACGCCGTCCTCGACGTCCGGCAGATCGCCCGCTGGAGCGGATGCCTCGGGGGACGCGTGTCGACGGTCCCCATCCTCGACGCCCGCCACGATGTTTTCCTCTCCGTGACGCACGCACGTGAACAGGCCTATCGCGAGGTCGACACCTGGCTGACGCACACCATCCGTCCGGCCACCGACTCTTCCGGCACCGACGCATCGGAACCCACCAGAAAAGAGAGCATCCTATGACCGCCACGCAGGTCGTCGACCTGGCCATCATCGGCTCCGGCAGCGGCAACTCCATCCCCGACGAGCGCTACGCCGACACGACGATCGCCATCTTCGAGGAGGGGGTCTACGGCGGCACCTGCCTCAATGTCGGATGCATCCCGACCAAGATGTTCGTCTACGCGGCCGAGGTCGCCGAGGTCGCCACGCAGGGCGCGCGGCTCGGCGTGCACGCCAAGGTCGACTCGGTGGACTGGCCCGGCATCGTCGAGCGTGTCTTCGGGCGGATCGACCCGATCTCCGAGGGCGGCAAGGAGTATCGCGTCGACCGTTGCGAGAACATCACCGTCTACAGCTCGCACGTGGAGTTCGACGGCCGTGACGAGGACGGCCGCTACCGTCTCGTCACCGCGGACGGCGCGACGGTTCTCGCTCGCGAGGTCGTCCTGGCCGCCGGTTCACGGCCGGTCATCCCGCCGGTCATCGCCGACTCCGGCGTGAAGTACTACACCAACAACGACGTCATGCGGCTCCCGGAGCTGCCCGAGCGGCTGATCATCGTCGGAAGCGGTTACATCGCAGCCGAATTCGCGCACGTCTTCGGTGCGCTCGGAGCCAAGGTGTCGATCATCGCCCGCGGACCCGCCCTGCTGCGCAAGCAGGATGCCGACATCTCCAACCGCTTCACGCAGGTGGCCAAGGACAAGTGGGACGTCCACCTCCACGCCGGGATCTCCGGTGCGGAGAACCTGCCCGACGGCGGCGTACGCCTACAGCTCTCGGACGGGGCCCAGCTGGAGGCCGACGTCCTGCTCGTCGCGACCGGCCGAAAGCCCAACGGCGACCGCCTCAATCTGTCCTCGATCGGCGTCGAACTCGACGAGGAGGGTCGCGTGCGCTGCGACGCCCACGGCCGCACCGCCGCGCGCGGGGTCTGGACGCTCGGCGACGTCAGCTCGCCGTATCAGCTCAAGCACGTCGCCAACCACGAGGAGCGGGTGGTGCAGGCCAACCTGCTGAAGGGGTGGGACGCCGACGATCTCATCGAGTTCGACCATCGATTCGTCCCCGCGGCCGTCTTCACGCACCCGCAGATCGCTTCGGTCGGCCTGACCGAGGACGAGGCACGCGACGCCGGGTACGACATCACGGTGAAGGTCCAGGCCTACGGCGACGTCGCCTACGGCTGGGCGATGGAGGACACCACCGGGTTCTGCAAGGTGATCGCCGAACGCGGCACCGGCAAGATCCTCGGCGCGCACATCCTCGGCCCGCAGGCACCGACCGTGATCCAGCCCGTCATCCAGGCGATGTCCTTCGGCCAGACCGCGCTCGAGGTCGCCAAGGGCCAGTACTGGATTCACCCGGCGATGCCCGAGGTCCTCGAGAACGCGCTCCTCGGCCTGGAGATCTAGAACACCGTCGACCGCAGGGCGATCTCGCTGGCGAGGGCCGCGGGGGCGTTCTGCGGGATCCAGTGGTCGACGCCGGCGAGTTCGCAGAACCGGAAGTCGGAGTAGGCGTATCGGCCGCTGCCCTGCGCCTGCTCCCGGCCGAGCGCGGGGTCGGCGTCGCTCCAGAGCAGGGTCGTCGGGATCTCCACCGGCGGGCACGCCATGGTCCCCTTGATGTCGCCGACGAAGTTGGCCCGGTACCAGTTCAGCGCAGCTGTCAGCGCGCCCGGTTCACGCAACGGGGCGAGTTCGTCGGCGGTCACACCGGCGGCCCGCAGCTTCGCGCCGTCGTCGGCGAGCAGCTTCTCCTCGGCGCCATCGGCGACGAAATCGAGGATGTACGAGGATCGTTCGCGCTGATCGCTCGCCGCGAGTGCGTCCCGCATCGCCGAAGGGTGGCCGGTGCTCGCGACCACGAGCCCGGTGAATCGGTCGGGGTACTTGCCGGCCAGATGCCACGCGACGATGCCGCCCCAGTCGTGTCCCACGAGGATCGCGTATCCGACCTTCAGTTCGTCGAGCACCCCGATGACGTCGGACACCAGATGGCTGAGGTGATAGTCCTCGACGGCCGGCGGGCGCGCGCCCGGGCTGTAACCGCGCTGGTTCAGGACCAGCGTGCGCAGACCCGATTCGTGGAGTCGGGGAAGCACCGCGTCGTAGCAGGTTCCGTTGACCGGGAATCCGTGAAGCAGCAGGACCCAGGGGCCCTGATCCGGGCCCCCGATCCGGACGTCGAAGGTGAGGCCGTTGACGGTCACCTGACGCTGATCTTCAGTCATTGGGCCACGATAGCGTCTGGGACCGGCCGGTGCGGTCGTCGAGTTGGTGGCGGATGACCGGCGCCGAGGCCGGGGGTCCGTTCGCTATGAGATGCATCACCGCGTCGAGGTCGAGGTGCTCGCTCACCAGATCCGCCATCGTGTCGACCTGACGTCGTCGGATCGCCTCGACCTCGGTGTCCCCGGCGACCCGGAAGTCTGCGACCCCGGCTTCGCCGGCCACCTCGGTGAGCAGCCGGCGGCGGAATGCGTCATTGGCCAGCAGTCCGTGCCAGTGCGTCCCACGAACGGCACCTCGCACGGCCCCCTCCGGCCCGGCGACGTCGTCGACGATCCAGGTGTCCTCCCGCGACCCGACCACGCGGCCGTGATGGATCTCGTAGCCGCCGATGGCCTCTCCCCCGCCGCCGGTGCCGGTGACCTGCCGCAACGTCTTGTCGGCCGCGAAGGCGATGTCGAGGTCGAACACGCCGAGTCCGTCGACGCGGCCACGGCCGGATTCGATCGCGTCGTCGATGGTGCGGGCCAGCATCTGGAAGCCGCCGCAGACGGCGATGGTCGGGGCACCTCGTGCCGCGCGGTCGGTGACCGCGTCGGCGATCCCGCGATCGCGCATCCAGGTCAGGTCGGCGACCGTGGCACGGGTACCGGGGATCACCACCAGGTCCGCCGCAGCGACGCTACCCGGGTCGTCGACCCAGGTGACGTCGACGCCGGGTTCGCAGGCGAGCGCCTCGACATCGGTGGAGTTCGAGATCCGCGGCAACCGGATCGCGGCGACGCGGAGCCGCGCGCGTGAACGAGCCGGCTCGAGCGGGGGGCCGACCCGCCGCCCGACGGGTGCGGACAGGGAGTCCTCGGCGTCGAGCCAGAGATCGTCGGCGAACGGCACGACGCCGAGTGTGGGACGACCGGTGATCGCCCGGACCTGCTGTAGTCCGGGTTCGAGAATCGTCGGGTCGCCGCGGAACTTGTTGATGACGTAACCCGCGATCAGCGCCTGATCGGCGGGTTCGAGGATCGCGGTGGTACCGAACAGCGAGGCCAGGGAACCGCCGCGATCGATGTCGGTGACCAGCAGCACCGGGAGTCGTGCGGATCGGGCGAGGCCCATGTTGGCGATGTCGCTGTCGCGGAGGTTGATCTCGGCGACCGATCCCGCGCCCTCGCAGAGAACGATGTCGAAGTCGCGGCGGAGCGCGGCGAGCTCCTCGGCGACTACCTCACGCAGCCGAGACCGCCAGGTCAGGTAGTCGCGCGCGCCGACGTCACCGGCGGGACGCCCGCGCAGCACCACGTGCGAACGTCGGTCGCTGCCGGGTTTCAGCAGCACGGGATTGAAGCGCGTCGAGGGTTCGAGGCCACAGGCGAAGGCCTGCAGCGCCTGGGCGCGTCCGATCTCACCACCGTCGGGGGTGACCACGGAATTGTTCGACATGTTCTGCGCCTTGAACGGCGCGACCCGGACACCGTCGCGCGCCAGGGCACGGCACAGGCCTGCGACGACGAGACTCTTACCGGCGTCACTGCTGGTCCCGCCAATCAGCAACGCCCCACCGAGATCGGCCACCACGACAGCGTAGTGGTGGCGTCGTTCACACGAACCACCACTCACCTCGCGACCCGCCCACGCTGGTTACAGTGACGTCAACGCCTGCGAGGGCGTGGTCGGGAGAGCCCGTGAGGGCAGGTCGGGAACGGGGGTCGTCGGGCGTGCAGATCGTGGAACCCGGGGCGACGTTCGCCGGGTATCGCGTCATCTCTCTGCTGGGACGCGGCGGCATGGGTCAGGTCTGGCTCGTCGAACATCCGACGCTGGGCCGCCGTGAGGCCCTGAAGATCATCTCGCCCAACCCCTCGGACCCGAGCTTCCACGAGCGGTTCCGCAACGAGGCCCGTACCGCGGCGGCCCTCGATCACCCGGGCATCGTCACCGTCTACACCCACGGTGTGGAGAACGGCAGCCCGTGGTTCTCGATGACCTACCTCGATGGCAAGGACCTCACCGGCGCCGGCCCGATGCCCGTCGACGAGGTCGTCACCATCGCCGGCCGCGTGGCCGACGCCCTCGATCACGCACATGGTCAGCGGGTCATCCACCGAGACATCAAGCCGGCGAACATCGTCGTCGCCCGCGGACCGGATGGCCGCATCAGCCGCGTGACCGTCCTCGACTTCGGCATCGCCCGCCTCGTCGACGGGAACAAGATGACGGCGACCAACCTGTTCGTGGGCACGCTGGCCTACGCCGCTCCCGAACTGCTCACCGGAGAGACCGCGATCCCCGCCTCGGACCAGTACGCCCTGGCCTGCACCACCCTTCCAGCTCCTCACCGGCAGTCAGCCGTTCCCGGGCACGACGCCGATGGCACTCATCTCCGGCCATGTGAACTCACCCGTATCCCGGCCCTCGGACCTCGATCCGGCACTGGCACACCTCGACGCGGTCTTCGCCCGGGCGCTGGCCAAACGGCCCGGCGACCGGTACGCGTCGTGCGCAGAGTTCGCGACCGCCCTCGAGCGGGCGGCCGCGACCGGCCCGCGCCGAGCCGCGCCCACCACCCCGGCACCTGCGTTCCCCCCACGGGCCCAGCCACCCGCGCAGCGCTACCCGCAGACCCGGCAACCCCCTCGGACGCATCCGCTCGGCTACAACCCGCACACCCCCGCCCCGGCCTTCGCCGGCGGCTTCAACCCACCGCCCGGGGGCCCACCCCGGCCGCAGAAGCGAACGGGATTGTTCGTGGGTGTCGGGGTGGGTGCGTTCGTCCTCGTCCTGGCGCTCGTCGTCACCGCGATCGTCCTTCTCGGTTCTGACGACGCCCCCGCAAGCACGGCCTCGGGGGCGTCGACGTCCGCGAGTTCCTCGACCGGCGGATCATCCAGCACCACACCGGGTTCGGGCGGTGACCTCGAGTCCATCGCCTCGAGCGGCGACAGTACCTGCGCGGTGCGTGGCGGTGAGCTGTTCTGCTGGGGCGGGAACCAGTACGGCACGCTCGGCGACGGCTCCACGACAGACCGCTCGCGACCGGCGAAGGTGTCCGGCGTCGACGAGGTGTCGGCGGTCAGTATGGGTGGGCTCGGCAAGACCTGCGCGATCGCCTCGGGTGACCTGTACTGCTGGGGCCACGGCGCCGGACAGTCCGGCCGGCAGGTCACGCTGCCGACCAAGGTGTCCGGTCTCGGCGATGTGAGCGCGGTCTCGGTCGGCCTCACCACCTGCGCGATCAGTTCGGGCGACCTGTACTGCTGGGGGAACAACCTCAACGGGCAGACCGGCGCGGGCACGGGCGCGTCGGTCCCGGTGCCGACGCGGGTCCCGGGCCTGTCCGACGTGACGGCGGTCTCGTCCGCGCACACGACGACCTGTGCCATCGCGGCGGGATCCGCCTACTGCTGGGGCAACAACGCCGACGGGCAGGTCGGCGACGGCACCACCACCAACCGGGCGGTTCCGACGAAGCTCGACCTCGATTCCCCCACCTCGATCAGCACGAGTCTCTACTCGACCTGCGCGGTCGCCGACGGCTCGGGCGGCGCCTCGGGCACCGTCTTCTGCTGGGGGGAGAACGAGTCCGGGCAGCTCGGCGACGGCACCGAGGTCAACCGGCTGCGGCCGACGCCGATCGACGTGCGGGGCGCGACGCAGGTCTCGACCGCGGGTTACGGCGCGTGCGCCGCGGCGGGCGGTTCCGCCTACTGCTGGGGTTCGCGGAGCGCGCTTCCCGACCACGCGCCGGACCGGGTCAACGGCTTGTCCGGCGTCACCGCGATCACCACCGGCTCGGCCAACGTGTGTGCGGTCGCCGGTTCCGGGATGTATTGCTGGGGACTCAACGGCAAGGGCCAGCTCGGCAACGGCACCACCACGACGAGCAACGAGCCGCAGGCCGTGCGCTTCCCCGCCTGATCAGGCGGGGCCCCGGATCAGGCGTCCGGCAGGGTCAGGATCTCCGCGCCGTCCTCGGTGACCACGAGGGTGTGCTCGAACTGCGCGGTCCACTTCCGGTCCGCGGTGACGACCGTCCAGCCGTCGTCCCACATCTCCCAGGCCAGCCCGCCGAGGTTGATCATCGGCTCGATGGTGAACACCATGCCCGGTTCGAGGACGGTGTCGACGTTGGGTTCGTCGTAATGCAGCACGACGAGCCCGTTGTGGAAGGTCTCCCCGATGCCGTGACCGGTGAAGTCACGGACGACGGTGTAGCCGAAGCGGTTCGCGTACGACTCGATGACTCGTCCGACGACGTTGAGTTCGCGACCCGGCTTGACCGCCTTGATCGCCCGCTCGGTGGCGATGCGGGTGCGCTCGACGAGATCGACGACCTCCTGCTCGACGTCCCCGGCGAGGAAGGTCGCATTGGTGTCGCCGTGGACGCCGTCGATGTAGGCGGTGACATCGATGTTGACGATGTCGCCGTCGGCGATGACGGTCGAATCCGGGATGCCGTGACAGATCACCTCGTTGAGCGACGTGCAGCACGACTTCGGGAAGTCCTTGTAGCCCAGCGTCGACGGGTAGGCACCGTGATCAACCATGTACTCGTGGGCGATCCGGTCGAGTTCATCGGTCGTCACGCCGGGTGCGACGGCCTTGCCCGCCTCGGCGAGCGCATTGGCGGCGATCTTGCCGGCGAGGCGCATCTTCTCGATGGTCTCGGGGGTCTGCACCCATGGTTCGTGTCCCTCGGCGACCGTCGGCTTCCACACGTACTCCGGCCGCTCGATGGAGTCGGGCACGGTCCGGATCGGCGTAGGGGTACCGGGAGTCAGGGCGCTGCGAACTGGCATGCGACCACTTTATCCACCTCCTCCGAAGCGGACCGGCGCGCGGACGACCCGGACGCGACAACTAAGCTCGCCCTAAGACATCCGCGCCGTTGAGCGTCGGAACCCGAATCGAAGGTGGTGGCGGTGGGCGCGTCGATCAGATCGGTGCGGACCTGGCTGGTGGTGGTCCTCACCGCGTTGACCGTCTCGGCGTGCTTCGTCACCCCGATCGAACAGGACCGGCACTCTCCCGGAGCCCACCTGCGCAACGGCCCACAGACGGCTGTCCTCGACGACACCGACGTGACACCCGTCGAGGACGACCCGACCTCGACGCTGCCGGTCACCGTCGACTCGGTGCGCTACGGACCGGTCACCGTCACCGACACCAGCCGGATCATCGCCGCCGACATCAGCGGCACCCTAGGCAGCATCGTCTTCGCGCTCGGTCTGGGCTCCCACGTCGTCGGCCGCGACACCTCGACGGCGTTCCCGTCCGCGGTCGGTCTCCCCGTGGTGACCAACCGCGGCCACAGCCTCAACGCCGAATCCGTTCTGGCGCTTGCGCCGACGCTCTTGCTGGTCAGCGAATCGACGGTCCCGGCGACCGCGGTGGATCAGATCCGCGACTCCGGTGTCACCGTGGTGGTCTTCCCCGCCATCCGCGACCTCGCGTCCAACGACACGTTGATGCGGTCGGTCGCCGAGGCGCTCGGTGTCCCCGCGGCCGGTGAGAAGCTCGTCGAACGCACCGATGCGCAGATCGAGGCGGCCCGCGATCTCGTCCCCGACCCCTCCGGCGACCCGACGATGGCCTTTCTCTACATCCGCGGCCGCAATCTCCTGCTCCTCGCGGGACCCGGTTCGGGCGCCGATGATCTGATCGCCGAACTACGTGGCCGGGATGCCGGCGAGGCCGCGCAGCTCACCGGCGCCTTCACCGCCATCACCGCGGAGGCGATGATCACCGCCGACCCGGACGTCCTGATCGTCATGACACAGGGCGCGGACACGGTAGGCGGTCCGGACGGAGTGCTCACCCTTCCCGGAGTCGCCGACACCGAGGCCGGTCGCAACCGCCGCGTCGTGCAGATCGACGAGAGCAAGATCCTCGCCTTCGGCCCCGACGTCGGCCTGGTGCTCGCGGCCCTGGCGAAGGCGATCTACACGTGAGCGTCCAGACCGCCGACGCCACGACCGCGCCGCCGGTCGGCCGCTCGCACCGGGTCCGCAACCTCACCGTGGTGCTCGTGATGCTGATCGCCACCGCGACGCTGGCGATCGTCTCCGCCGGAATCGGTCAGGTGGAGATCCCGCCGCTGGAGGTCCTGGGCAGCATCGCCCACCACTTCCATCTCGAGATCGGGCCGCTTCCCTCGCACCCCAACGGTGAGGGGGCTCTGTGGAACGTGCGGTTCCCGCGGATCGTGCTCGGGCTCTTCGTCGGTGCAGCCCTCGGCGCTGCGGGCTGTCTGTTGCAGGGCGTACTGGCCAATCCCCTCGCCGAACCGAGCATCATCGGGGTGTCCTCCGGGTCGGCCGTCGGCGCCTGCCTGGTCATCGTCCTGGCCGGCGGCACGGCGGGAGTCGGTGGGGCCGGCGGGAATTGGGCACTGGCCGGGGCCGCCTTCCTCTTCGGCCTCGTCACCGCCGCCGCGGTCTACCTCCTCTCGCTGCGCGACGGATCGTCGTCGGCGATCATGCTGGTGCTCACCGGCATCGCGGTGAACGCCTTCGCCGCGGGCGTCATCGCCTTCCTGACCTTCGTCGCCTCCACCGCCGCCCGCGAGCAGATCATCTTCTGGCAGCTGGGATCGCTGGCCGGCCGCACCTGGAGCGAGATCTGGGTGGTGGCACCGCTGGTCATCGGAGGTGTTGCCGCCTGCGCACTGCTCGTCCACAAGCTCGACCTCCTCGCCCTCGGCGAGATCCAGGCGGCGTCCCTGGGCGTCAACGTGGAATCCGTTCGACGCCAGGCGATCGTGCTGACCGCGGTCCTCACCGCCGCGGCCGTCGCCTTCGCCGGCATCATCGCCTTCGTCGGCCTGGTCGTCCCGCACGTGATGCGGCTGATCGTCGGACCCAAACACTCCATCCTGCTGCCCACCAGCGTGATCGGCGGCGCGCTCGTCATCACCGGCGCCGATCTCGCGGCCCGCACGATGCTCGGCGACGCCGATCTCCCCCTCGGCATGTTCACCTCGCTGATCGGCGGGCCCGTCTTCTTCATCCTGCTGCGCCGCAGTCGTCACGCGGGAGCCGGCTGGTGACCGCCGCACGTGCCGTCGGGACGCCGGGGATCGCGGCCGAGGACATCCGGGTCGAACTCGGCGGGCGCGAGGTCGTGCGCGGCGTCTCCCTCGAGGTCCATCCCGGCGAGCTCGTCGCACTGGTCGGGCCCAACGGGTGCGGCAAGTCGACGCTGCTGTCGGTGTTGTCCGGTACGCGCCGCCCGCACAGTGGCCGCGTGACGATCGACGGCCGGAACGTCGCCACCACCTCGTTGCGAGAGCTCGCGCGTCATCGCAGTGTGGTCACCCAACAGAACCGGGTGGACACCCCGTTCACCGTCGCCGAGGTCGTCGCCATGGGGCGCTACCCCTGGCTGCGGACCCCGGAGGCCGCCGACTCCCCCGCGGTCATCGCCGACGCCGTCGACCTGTGCGAACTCGCCGACATCGTCGACCGGCCCTTCGCCCAGCTGTCCGGCGGGCAGCAGGCGCGGGTGTCGCTGGCGCGGGCCCTGGCCCAGGACACGCCGGTCATGATGCTCGACGAGCCGACCGCCGCACTCGACATCCACCACCAGGAGCAGGTCCTCGAGATCCTGCGTGTTCATCGCGACGCCGGAAACGCCGTGCTGCTCGTGGTGCACGACCTGACCCTCGCCGCCGCCTACGCCGACCGGGTGGCAGTCATGAAGCACGGGGAGCTGCTGGCCGTCGGCCCCACCGACGAGGTGATGACCGCCGAGCTGTTGAGCCGTACCTACGACCATCCGGTCGAGGTCATCGACCACGGCGGCCGCCGGGTGATCCTGCCCGAACGCCGTTAGGGCGTGCGGACCGCGTAACCCGGCCCCAGCCCGTCGAAGAAGTCGCGGGTGACGGCGACGGCGTTGTTCGAGTCGCCACCACGGACCACGAGGGTCGCGAAGGCGATGTCGCCGCGGTACCCCGCGAACCAGGCGTGCGACCCGCCCTCGAACTCGGCTTCACCGGTTTTCCCGAAGACCGCTCCGCGACCGTCGATCACCGACGCGGTACCGCTGGTGATCACCGCCCGCATCATCGGCCGCAGTTGCTGATAGACCTCGGGCGGCATCGTCGGGGTCGGGCCTTCGACCTTGGTGGGCTTGTCCAGGATCAGTTGCGGCACCGGCGTTTTGACACCGTTGGCGACGGTCGCAGCGACGAGCGCCAGTCCGAGGGGCGACACCAGCACCTTCCCCTGCCCGAAACCGTCCTCGCTCCGTGCGACCAGTTCGTTCTCGATGGGCACCGATCCGGACACCGCGTCGAGTCCGGCGATCGTGTACTGCTGGCCGACCCCCATCGCCGCGGCCGCGTGGGCGAGATCGGACGGTCCCATCTGGCTGGCGAGCTTGGCGAAAGTGGTGTTGCACGACGCGGCGAACGCCTGCAGCATCGACACGGTGCCCAGCGCGAAGCCGTTGTAGTTCGGGATCAGACGCGGTCCGATCTGGACCTCCCCCGGGCAACCCACGACGGAATCGGGCCCGGCCATCTTGCGGTTGATCGCGGCCGCGGCGGTGACCATCTTGAACGTCGAACCCGGCGGGTACAGGCCGGTCGTCGCGATCGGCCCCTGCGTGTCCGCGGCGGGGTTCTGCGCGACGGCGAGGATGCGACCGGTGGACGGCTGCACGACGACCATCGCGACCTGGAACCTGTTGGTGGCGTTGACTGCTCGCTGCGCCGCGTTCTGCACCGTCCGCGACAGGCTGAGCGACACCGCCGGCGACGGGTCGGGGTCGTGGTCGGCGAGCACGGCGGCGTCGAGTCCGTTGGGGTTCACCGAGACCACGCGCCAGCCGGCACGCCCGGCGACCTCGCCGTCGACGACCTTCTTGACCTCGGTCAGCAGTGCCGGCGCGAACTTGGGGTCCTTGGGAACCAGCTCGGCCTGTTCGTTGGTGACGACACCGGGGATCGCGAGCTGGTCGCGGAGCCGGTCGAACTGGGCGTGCGACAGGCGGGCCAGCGGATACTGCCGGCGACTCGAGGTGACCTGTTCGGTGATCAGCTGTTCGTCGAGATCCGGGTTGAGCCGGCGCAGCACGCCGACCGCGCTCGTGACCGAGGTCGCCACCGAAGCACCCTGCTCGGTGGCCTCTCCGGCATCGAAGTTCACGCCGACGACCGTGCCGTTGACCATGACCTCCGAACCGTCGGCCTCGTTGACCGTCGCCCGCGGCGCCTCGATGATCTGCAGCGAGAGGCGTTGATCGGCGCCGAGTTTCGGGTGGATCGCGGTCGACGCCCAACGAACCGCCCAGCCGGCGTCGGATCGGCCCATGCGCAGGGTCGCGTCGTAGGACCAGTCCCGGCCGCGCGGGAGCGTCCACGTGTAGCCGACCTGCACCTCGGCCGTGTCACCGGTGACGCGTACCCGACCGGCCTTCGTCTCGAGTTCTTCGGCGGCCAGTCCCGACCACGCCGACTCCATCGCCGACCGCGAGGTCTGCGGCACGTCGGTGAGGGCGGCGGCCGCGTCGAGTTCCTGTTGCGAGTACGCCTCGAGGAATCGTTCGGCGGCCCCGCGCGGACCGTCGTCCTCCGAGGAGGAACAGGCGGCGGTGGCGGTGATCACGACAGCACAGACCGCGACGATCACCGCCGGGGTCCATCGAGTTCTCGTGCGCCACATCGCGGTCGAGTCTATGGCTGCGACGCACCGATCCCCGGTAGCCACGCGGGAGGTCTCGCTGTGACCTGAGACGGGATCGGATCAGTCGACGAGGACAGTGGCGAAGGTGCCGACCTCGGTGAACCCGATGCGGTCGTACACCGCTCGAGCCGTCTCGTTGAAGCTGTTGACGTACAGGCTGGGGAGTCGCCCGTGGGCGGCAACCGCCTCGGCGACCGCGGCGGTGCCGCCCAGGCCGAGACCCTCGCCGCGTCGTTCCGGCGACACCCACACACCCTGGATCTGGCCGACCCGCCGGGACAGCGACCCGATCTCCGCCTTGAACACGACGTCGGGGCCGTCGAAACGCGCGAAAACCCGTTGTGCCGAGATGAGCGAGGACAGTCGTCTGCGGTACGAACGCCCGCCGTCGCCGGCAGTGGGATCGACGCCGACCTCGCCGATGAACATGTCGATCGCGGCCGGCATGTATGCGTCGAGGTCATCGAGGGTGACCAGCCGCACGGCCGGATCCGACGGGACCGCCGGGCATCCGGTCAGGACCAGCAGCGGCTGGACCGGCCGCACCTCGCGCGCCGGCCCCCACACGGGTTCGATCTGCTGCCACATCGGCAGCACCAGGTCGGCCCGGCCGACGATCGACGAGCAGGCACGAGGTGCGGCGACCGCGCGGTCGGAGAAGTGGTCGAGGTCGTCGGGGGACCCGATCAGCGGGATCAGGTTGGCGCCGGAGAAGCACAGCGATGTCGAAGGGTCCTGTGCGGTCCAGAGCTCCCCACCGAGCAGCCGCGGGTTGATGCCGTGCGTCTCGAACCTCGCGGCGACCATGCACATCGCGACCGGGTCGGACATGAGCACGCGTTCGACGGCAGCCGCGTCACGCGCGCCGAGCGGTTTGTCGCCCAGTAGCTTCAGCACCACCGCTCCTCACTTCCCTGACAAGGGACTCGCGCAGCGCCTGTTCGGTCCGAGATGCAGGGCCTAGGAGACGGTGACCACAGGCGGGCCTACGTGCGTGCCGTCTCCAGTTTCCCCTGTTTCCTCGGCGATCCGCAGCGCTTCTTCGATCAAGGTCTCCACGATCTGCGCCTCCGGGACGGTCTTGATGACCTCGCCCTTGACGAAGATCTGTCCCTTGCCGTTTCCGGAGGCGACGCCCAGGTCTGCCTCGCGGGCCTCACCCGGCCCGTTCACCACGCAGCCCATGACCGCGACGCGCAGCGGGACCTCCATGCCCTCGAGACCGGCGGTCACCTCATCGGCCAGCTTGTAGACGTCGACCTGGGCGCGGCCGCACGACGGACAGGACACGATCTCGAGCTTGCGGGGACGCAGGTTGAGCGACTGCAGGATCTGATCGCCGACCTTGATCTCCTCGGCCGGCGGCGCCGACAGCGACACCCGGATGGTGTCGCCGATGCCCTCACTCAGCAACGCGCCGAAGGCGACGGCGGACTTGATGGTGCCCTGGAACGCCGGACCGGCCTCGGTGACGCCGAGGTGCAGCGGGTAGTCGCACTGGGCGGCCAGCTGGCGGTAGGCCTCGACCATGATCACCGGGTCGTTGTGCTTGACCGAGATCTTGATGTCGCCGAAGCCGTGCTCCTCGAACAGGCTCGCCTCCCACAGCGCCGACTCGACGAGCGCCTCGGGCGTCGCCTTGCCGTACTTCTGCAGGATGCGCTTGTCGAGGGAGCCCGCGTTGACGCCGATGCGGATCGGGATGCCGGCCTCGCCCGCGGCCTTCGCGACCTCTTTCACGCGGCCGTCGAATTCCTTGATGTTGCCCGGGTTCACGCGCACCGCCGCACAGCCGGCGTCGATCGCTGCGAAGATGTACTTCGGCTGGAAGTGGATGTCGGCGATGACCGGGATCTTGGACTTCTTGGCGATGATCGGCAGCGCCTCGGCGTCCTCGGGTCGCGGGCACGCCACGCGCACGATGTCGCAGCCGGACGCGGTCAGCTCGGCGATCTGCTGCAGGGTCGCGTTGATGTCGTGGGTCTTCGTGGTCGTCATCGACTGCACCGAGATCGGGTGGTCGCTGCCGACGCCGACGGAGCCGACGAACAGTTGCCGGGTCTTGCGGCGCGGAGCCAGCACCGGCGGGGGTCCGGCCGGCATGCCGAGTCCGATCGGCACGGCGTTGGCAGGAGTCGGGGCGTTCATCTGATTCACCTCTGTGATTCGGGTGGGCTGTCGGGTCTCTGCTGGGGATTCGTTGTGGGAGGTCACCACGGATTGATCGGGTTGATGATGTCGGCGGTGAGCGTGAGCACCATGAACCCGGCCATCACCACCACCGCGGCGTAGGTGATCGGGAGGAGTTTGTAGTAGTCGACGGCGGCGCCGGGGGCCCGTCCGAACCAGCGACGGACGGTGTCGCGGCCCTTCTCGTAGCCGACGATCGCCATGTGTCCGCCGTCGAGCGGGAGCAGCGGGACCAGATTGAACAGGCCGAGGAAGAAGTTGATGCTGATCAGCAGCATCCAGAACATGTCCCACAGGCCGCGTTCGACCGCCTGGCCGCCGAGCACCGAGGCGCCGTAGACGCTGACCGGGGTGTCGAGGGCGCGTTCGCCACCGGTCACCGCGGTCCAGAGTGCACCGATCTTGGTGGGCAGCGACAGGAGCGCGTTCCACGTCTCCTTGATCAGGTCGCCGGTGAAGACGAAGGCGCCCGGGATGACGTCGAAGCCGCTGAAGTCCTTGATCGCCGGTGGGGCGTCGTAGGCGATGCCGACCATGTTGTAGTTGACGGTCTCGGTCGTGCCATCGGACCGGGTCGCGGTCACCGTGACCGGTTCGGGGGTCATGGTCAGCTCGAGTCGTTCGTCGCCGCGGTCGACGGTCAGTACGACCGGGCCCTTCGATTCCCGGATGACCGGGGTCAGGTCGGAGGCCTGGCCGACGGGCTGTCCGTTGACGGCCACGATCTCGTCCCCCGGCCGCAGGCCCGCCGCTGCCGCGGGACCGCCGCCGGTGCACGGCGAGTTGGTCTGCTCACCGCCGGAGATGGTGATCGTCGACGACACGCACTGGGTCTCGGCGACCTTGGCCGGGGTCGGCGGCGGGCTGAGGTCGGGCAGTCCGAAACTCAGGCCGACGATGATGATCAGGACGAAACCGAGGATGAAGTTCTGCGCGGGACCGGCGAACAGGACGACGAGGCGTTTCCAGGCCTTCTGCTTGTACATCGCCCGGTCTTGCTCGTCGGCGGCGAGCTCCTCGTGCGGGGTCATGCCCGCGATGTCACAGAAGCCGCCGAGTGGGATCGCCTTGAGTCCGTATTCGGTCTCGCCGCGGCGCGTGGACCAGATCGTGGGTCCGAAGCCGACGAAGTAGCGACGCACCTTCATGCCGGTGGCCTGTGCGGCCCACATGTGACCGCACTCATGCCAGGCCACCGACAGCAACAGCGCCAACGCGAAGAGCGTGACACCGATCGCGAAACTCACGTACTCACTCCATCCAGCTACACAGCGGCCGCGACCAGCTGAGCTGCGCGTTCCCGGGCCCACCGATCGGCGGCGAAGACCTCCTCCACAGTACCTGGCGCGACACGCCACTGATCTGCCTCGCCGAGCACCTCACCGATGATCTCGACGATGCGCGGGAATCGGATCGCACCTGCGAAGAAGCCCTCGGCAGCCGCCTCGTTCGCCGCGTTGTACACCGCCGTCAGACTCCCCCCGCCCCGTCCGGCCGTCCGGGCGAGCTCGATCGCCGGGAACACCTTGTCGTCGACGGGTTCGAACGTCCACGCGGAGGCGGTGGAGAAATCGCAGGCGGTCGACGCCCCGGGTACGCGATCCGGCCAGCCCAGCGCCAGCGCGATGGGCAGTTTCATCGAGGGCGGGGAGGCCTTGGCGACGGTCGCACCGTCGACGAAGGTCACCATCGAGTGCACGATCGACTGCGGATGGACGGTCACGTCGATGTGGTCGTAGTCGACGCCGAAGAGCAGATGCGCTTCGACGACCTCCAGGGCCTTGTTGACCAGCGTCGCCGAGTTGAGGGTGATCATCGGGCCCATGGACCAGGTCGGATGGCGGCCGGCCTGCTCGGGGGTCACCTCCTCGAGCTGTTCTGCGCTCCATCCGCGGAACGGTCCACCCGACGCGGTGAGGACCAGTCGGTCCACCTCGGCGGCGGTCCCGGCGCGCAGGCACTGGGCGATCGCCGAGTGCTCCGAGTCCACCGGCACGATCTGTCCGGGCGCCGCCGCGTCGAGGACCAGCGACCCGCCGGCGACGAGCGACTCCTTGTTCGCGAGCGCGAGGCGCGCGCCCGTCCGGAGGACGGCGAGCGAGGGTGCCAGGCCGATCGATCCGACGACGGCGTTCAGCACGACGTCGACGCCGGTCTCCGCGGTGACGGCGTCGACGAGGTCGCACATGGCGTCTGGTCCGCCGAGCACGGGCGCCCCGAGACGCTCCGACAGTTCGGAGGCGCGGGCGGCGTCGGCCACGGCCAACCGCGTGGCGGGGACGCCGAAGGCAGCGGCCTGTTCGGCCAGCCGGTCGAGATTTCCGCCGCCCGCCCCGAGGCCGGCGACCTCGAAGCGATCGGGATGTTCCGCGATCACCTCGAGCGCCTGGACGCCGATGGAACCGGTGGAACCGAGGATCAACACACGTGTGGGCACGTATCCATTGTGTCAGCCGGTCGGGTGCACCTTCCGTCAGTGCTCCGCTGGATGGGTCTGCCGCCAGTGGTCGGCGATGTCGATGCGTCGGGTGACCCAGACGTCGTCGTGGGACTGGATGTGATCGAGGAACCGTTCCAGTGCGGCCAGTCGTGCCGGCCGGCCGACGAGACGGCAGTGCAGTCCGACCGACAGCATCTTCGGCGCCCCCTCGACGCCCTCCCGGTAGAGCACGTCGAAGGCATCGCGCAGATGCGCGAAGAACTGCTCACCCGACGGGAATCCGCCGGGTGAGGCGAACCGCATGTCGTTGGTGTCGAGCGTGTAGGGCACGACGAGGTGATCGACGAGTTCGTCGCCGCGCGGGACCTTCACCCAGTAGGGCAGGTCGTCGGCGTAACTGTCGGAGTCGTAGGTGAATCCGCCCTGCTCGACGACGAGCCGCCGGGTGTTCGGCGAATCCCGGCCGGTGTACCAGCCGCGGGGTCGTTCGCCGGTGATCTCGGTCAGCAGTTCGATGCCGGCCCGCATGTGCTCGCGCTCGACCTCGGGGTCGATGAGCTGGTAGTTGAGCCATCGGTATCCGTGACAGGCGATCTCGTCGCCGCGCTCGACGAAGGCGGCCGCCACCTCGGGGTTGCGGGCCATCGCCTGGGACACCGCGAAGATCGTCAGCGGCAGCCCGCGCCGCGAGAACGTCCGCAGCACGCGCCACACCCCGGCCCGCGACCCGTACTCGTACATGCTCTCCATGCTCATGTGCCGGTTCGGGAACGCCTGAGCGCCGACCATCTCCGACAGGAACGTCTCACTGCCGCGGTCGTTCTCGAGGACGTTGTTCTCGCCACCCTCCTCGTAGTTGAGCACGAACTGGACGGCGATCTTCGCGCCGTCGGGCCACTGCGGGTCCGGTGGCGTGGAACCGTATCCGACCATGTCGCGGGGATAGTTCTCGGTGCGGAAGTCGGCGAGGGAACGGCCCGCGCTCGGGCCCGCGCGGAAGTCGGACGAAGCCATGAGCCGCATTCTGTCATCGAATCACCGACCGGGCTCGGTCTCCGAGATCACTGTGCCGCTATGCTGATCGGGAACTACTACCGTTCGTCAGACATCTGACGACCCGCGCTGTGAGGAGTGGCTGTGGCAAGCACCGATGTGGAGCACACTGGCGGACACGCCGAGGTCATCGACACCGGCTGGCGCCGTGAGCCCGCCGATGCACCGTCCGCCCGCTTCGGCTGGTTCGGATCGGCGACGAAGACCTTCTACGGTGCCGCCCTCTTCTTCGCGGCCTTCCTGCTGTTCATGCTCATCGGTAACCACACCGGTCATGTCGAGGACATCTGGCTCATCGCGTTTGCGGCCGGCGTCCTGTTCTTCGTCGTACGCGGCTGGTGGATGAACCGCGGCAAGTGGTCCTGAACCACCACTGACCAAGACCCCGAGAAACGCCGAGCGGCCTGGCCGCTCGGCGTTTTTCGTGTCCTGGTTGCGTCTCGCCCGCTCAGCGCTCTTCCGCGGCGAGCTGCCCGCACGCCGCGGCGATCTCCTGACCACGGGTGTCGCGCACGGTGCAGGACACGCCCTGCTCGCGGACGCGGCGCACGAACTCACGTTCCACCGGCTTGGGGCTGGCATCCCACTCCGAGCCGGGTGTCGGGTTGAGCGGGATGAGGTTCACGTGCACGAGGGACCCGAGCGCCTTGTGCAGCTTCTGCCCGAGGAGATCGGCGCGCCAGGGCTGATCGTTGACATCGCGGATCAGGGCGTACTCGATGGAGACGCGGCGTCCGGTGGTGTCGGCGTAATAGCGTGCGGCCTCGAGGACCTCGGCCACCGACCAGCGGTTGTTCACCGGGACGAGCGTGTCGCGCAGCTCGTCGTCGGGCGTGTGCAGGGACACGGCCAGCGTGACCGCGAGCCCCTCGTCGGCGAGGCGCCGGATGGACGGTGCGAGACCGACGGTCGAGACGGTCACCGACCGCGCCGAGATGCCGAGCCCGTCGGGTGCCGGCGAGGTGATCTGCCGGACCGCGCTGACCACGCGCTTGTAGTTGGCGAGCGGCTCTCCCATACCCATGAACACGACGTTCGACAGGCGACCCGGCTCGCCGAGCTCACCGTCACGAAGGGCGCGGGCGGCGGCCCGCACCTGGTCGACGATCTCGGCCGTCGACAGGTTGCGGTCGAGACCGCCCTGGCCGGTCGCACAGAACGGGCAGGCCATGCCACAGCCCGCCTGACTGGAGATGCACAGGGTGTTGCGCTCGGTGTATCGCATCAGCACGCTCTCCAGGAGAGTGCCGTCATGCAGTCGCCACAGCGTCTTGCGGGTGGAGTCGTCATCGCACGAGATGTGCCGGACCGGCGTCAGGAGCTGCGGGAACAGCTTCTCGCGCACGGCGTCGCGGGACGCCGCGGGCAGATCGGTCATCTCCTCGACGTCGCCGTTGAGGCGGGCGTAGTACTGCCGGGCCAACTGGTTGGCCCGGAACTTCGGGAGACCCACTTCGGCCAGCGCCGCGACGCGGCCGGCGGCGTCGAGATCGGCGAAGTGTGTCGGCGGCAGCCCGCGTTTGGGCGCGTCGAACACCAGCGGTAATGAGGTCATCGACCCATTGTCGCATGTCATGATGAACCCATGACCACACCCGATCACCGCCGAAGCGGGAACCCGGTCCCGCAGTGGGGTTCGCGGGGAGAGCCCGGCTCCGCGTCCGCCTCTGATCCCGCGCCCGTGCCACCGACCCCGGCAGCGGCCGGCGACGACCCCGACGCCGTCCTCGCCGAGCGCGACCGCCTGCGGCAGACCGTCGCCGACGTCGAGCACACCCGTACGCGCGCGACGTGGTTCGGCGTGGTCATCGGGGCGATCATCCTGGTCCTGCTGCTGGTGTTCATCGTGCAGAACCTGGAGAGTCAGCGGATCGAGTTGCTCTTCTGGGAGGTCAATCTCCCGCTGGGCGTGAGCCTGCTGATCGCCGCGATCGCGGGTGCGCTGATCGTCGCCCTGGTCGGCGGACTCCGCATGCTGCAGTTGCGTCGGGCATTGAAGAAGGCCGCCGGCTAGCTGTACTGACCCGGGACGTTAGGTACGGGGTTCGGCGAGTCGGCGCGACATAGGGAAGACCTCCGAGTGAGGTGTGGAGCTGTCTAAGAACCGCTCCTCAACCCGGAGGTCTTCATGTCTCACCGTAATTCACCGTTGTCCCCGACTGGCCGGCTGCGTCTGGCTCGGTGTGTTGTCGAGGATGGGTGGCCGCTGCGGCGTGCCGCGGACCGTTTCAATGTCTCGGTGACCACGGCCAAACGGTGGGCCGACCGCTACCGCGACCACGGGCCCGCAGGGATGGTTGACCGCTCAAGCCGGCCCCGCTCATGCCCGCATCGCACCACCCGTCGCCGGGAACGCCGGGTGGTGGGGTTACGCGTGTCGCGCCGTTGGGGACCAGCTCGGATCGGGTTCCACCTGGGGTTGAACGTGTCCACAGTCCACCGCATCCTCACCCGGTACCAGTGTGTGCGGTTGTCGTGGACCGACCCGGCCACCGGAGCACCGGTGCGTGCACGACGACGTGAGGTTCGCCGGTATGAACGCGAAGCTGCCGGGGACTTGATCCACGTCGACATCAAGAAGCTGGGCAGGATCCCCGACGGTGGTGGGCACCGCGTGCACGGCCGCGCCCGAGGCGGCCGCAATTCCAGTGCCCATCGCGATCCGTCCCGGCCCCGCACCGTGCATGGCCGCCCCAACCTGGGATACGCCTACCTGCACCACGCCGTCGATGATCACTCCCGATACGCCTATTCGGAGATCCTCGCTGATGAGAAGAAGGAAACCGCGACCGCGTTCATGACGCGTGCCTTGGCCCACTTTGCCTCGATCGGCGTCACGACCACACGGGTGATGACCGACAACGGGTCCTGTTACCGGTCCAGAATGTTCCGGAAACGATTGGCCGACAACGGGATCAAACACAAATGGACACGACCGTACCGGCCGCAAACCAACGGCAAGGTGGAACGATTCAACCGCACACTGCAAGAGGAATGGGCCTACGCCCGCCCCTACAACAGCGAGACCGAACGCGTGGCCGCCTTCGACGAGTTCCTGCGCATCTACAATCACGAACGCAGCCACACCGCACTCAGAGGCGACTCACCCGCCGACCGCGTACCCAACCTGGCGGGTCAGTACAGCTAGCGCCCCACGTTTCAGAGGAGAGCGGTCAGCACCGCCCACACCACGAACGCCGAGGGCAGCAGGCTGTCGAGGCGGTCCATGATGCCGCCGTGGCCGGGGAGCAGCGTCCCCATGTCCTTGATGCCGAGATCGCGCTTGACCTGTGACTCCACCAGGTCGCCGAGAGTCGCGCACACGACCAGGACGGGTCCCAGGATCAATCCGATCCACCAGTGGCTGCCGATCAGGAACGTGATGCAGCCGACCGCGCCGACCGTGCCGACGAGCAGCGAACCGACCAGGCCCTCCCACGACTTCTTGGGGCTGATCGCCGGCGCCATGGGGTGTTTGCCGAACAGGACACCGGCGGCATATCCACCGACGTCGGAGCAGACGACGACCACCATGAGCGTCGCGACCCGGGCCGCACCGTCCTCCTGCGTCACCAGGTGGACGCCGAAGGATGCCAGGAGCGGCAGCCAGGCCAGCACGAACACGGTGAGTGCCAGGTCTACGAGATAGTCCTCCGGTGCGTTCGAGATGCCCTGGGCGAGCAGCTTCCACACCATCGACACCAGGACGGTCGCGACGAAGGCGACCAGCACTCCGGTGGGCCCGTACGGCCAGCTGATCCAGATGATGACCTGGCCGCCGATGAGCAGTGGCCAGAAGGCGACGTTGTACCCGGCGGTGTGCAGCCGCTTGGTGACCTCCCAGGTGGCGATCGCGAACGCGACGGCGACGAGGCCGTACCAGAGCATCGGCGCGAACAGCAGGATCAGGATGATGCTGACCCCGAGCGTGCCTCCGACTGCGATCGCAGCCGGGAGGTCACGACCTGCCCGTGACTTCTTCTCGGGCCCGGACTTCTTCTCGGGCCCGGACTTCTTCTCGGGGTCGGATGCCTTCTCGCTCACACCTCGAGCAATTCGTCTTCTTTGTGCTTCACCAGCTCGTCGATCTGATGCACGTAGGTGGCCGTGGTCTTGTCCAGTTCCTTCTCGGCACGGGTGACCTCGTCCTCGCCGGCCTCGCCGTCCTTCTGGATGCGCTTGAGCTCGTCGGCGGCCTTGCGACGCACGTTACGGATGGCGACCTTCGCATCCTCACCCTTGCCCTTGGCCTGCTTGACCAGGTCGCGACGACGCTCCTCGGTGAGCTGCGGGATGGCGACGCGGATGATCGTGCCGTCGTTGGTCGGGTTCACACCGAGGTCGGAGTTGCGGATCGCGGTCTCGATGTCTCGCAGCGTCGACGCCTCGTACGGCTTGATGACGACCAGGCGCGGCTCCGGGGTGTTGATCGACGCGACCTGGGTCACCGGGGTCATCGCGCCGTAGTACTCGATGTTGATCTTGTTGAACATGGACGGATTCGCCCGTCCGGTGCGGATGGAGCCCATGTCCTCCTTGGCGACGTTGACCGCCTTTTCCATCTTCTCCTCGGCGTCGAGCAGCGCGTCGTCGATCATCTTCGTCCTTGTTCCGTTCGGTAGGGCCTGGCGAGGCCGTGTTCTCGTGCGGGGCGCGGGTGTTCGTCAGGTGCTGACCAGCGTGCCGATCCGGTCTCCGGCCACCGCCCTGGCGATGTTGCCCTGTTGGAGCAAATTGAACACCAAGATCGGCATCTTGTTGTCCATACACAGACTGAAGGCGGTCGCGTCGGCGACCTTGAGTTCCTTGTCGAGGACCTCGCGGTGGGTGATCTCGGTGAACATTCGGGCGTTCGGGTCGGTACGCGGGTCCGCGTCGTAGACCCCGTCGACGGCCTTGGCCATGAGGACCACCTCCGCCTTGATCTCCAGCGCGCGCTGGGCGGCGGTGGTGTCGGTGGAGAAGTACGGCATGCCCATTCCGGCGCCGAAGATGACCACGCGTCCCTTCTCGAGGTGACGCTGGGCGCGCAGCGGCAGGTACGGCTCGGCGACCTGACCCATGGTGATGGCGGTCTGCACGCGTGTGCTGATGCCGCGCTTCTCCAGGAAGTCCTGCAGAGCAAGGCAATTCATCACCGTCCCGAGCATGCCCATGTAGTCCGAGCGGCTACGGTCGAGGCCACGCTGCTGCAGCTCGGCGCCGCGGAAGAAGTTGCCGCCGCCGATGACGACGGCCACCTGGACACCGGAGTTGACGACGTCGGCGATCTGATCGGCCACGGTCGCGACGACGTCCGGGTCCAGACCGACCTCTCCCCCGCCGAACATCTCACCGCCCAGCTTCAACAGGACTCGATGGAATCCGGAACGCCCGGACCCGGAACGCTCGGACTTGTCGAGATCGGATGGGGTGGGATCGGGCGCTTCGCTCATTCGCTTCCTCACTCGTCGGTTCGGAGAACTATGGTACGTCCTCACCGAATGCGACCCGCGACACGCGTAGGTGTCAGCGTGCGAGCGCCGCGCGGAACTGGGGCCAGGCGCGGTGCAGTTCGTCCTGCCAGTACGGCCACGAGTGGGTGCCGCCGGGGTAAAGGTGGAAGGTCGCCGGCACCCCGACCTCGCGCAGCCGGCGCTGGAGGTTGCGCGTGCACTCGGCCGTCGCGGTCTCGATCACCGCACCGACGGCGAGCTGATCGAACAGTTTGGAGAGGTTCCCGTCGATGCCCGGGCCATCGATCGTGTCGTAGCGCCCAGGTGTGCCGGAACCATTGGACACATAGATCGACTTGCCGCGAAACGACGCCGCGTGCACATACGGGTCGTTGGCCCGCCATGCCGGACTCGTCGGCGGCCCCCACATGTTGAGGGTGTTGCCGTGGCCGCGTCCCTCCACGACCATTCGCACGACCGCCTGGCCCATCGGGTCGCTGGTCTGGGCACACCCGCTGAACGAGCCGAGCGCCTCGTACAGTTCGGGGGCGTGCAGCGAGAGCTGGAACACCGAGGCCCCGGCCATCGAGATGCCCGCGATCGCGTTGCGGCCGTTCCCGTCGAGACGACGGTCGATCACCGCGGGCAGTTCCGAGGTGAGAAACGTGGCCCATTTTTGCACCCCGAGCACGGGATCCGGATGCTGCCAGTCGGTGAAGTAACTCGCGGTGCCACCCATGGGTACGACCACGTTGACGTTCTGATCGGCGAAGTACGTCCGGATGTCCGTGCGGTCGAACCAGCTGCTGCCGCCGTCACCGCCGGCGGCGCCGTTCAGCAGGTACAGCGTGGGCGCCGGCCGATCCCCTCGTGCGGGAAGAACTTTGACGGTCACCGTCTGACGCATCGCCGTCGACCGCACCGCCAGGTCGATCTCACCCGCAGGCTGCACGTGTTCGGCGACGATCGACGCCGGGTTCGGCTCCGCGGCAGCACGGCTGGGCAGACCGACCATCATCGCCAGCACGACAGCGCGACGAGACCCACTGCACCGAACATGCGGCGACCGTTCACCCCGGTGAGACCTTGTTCGTTCATCCACTCCGCTTTCCCACAGCACCACAGCGATGCGATCCGCATCACAGGCGATGCGGAGGCAGTCTGCCGGACGAGAGCGACGGTGTCCACCAGGGGACCAACTGACATCAGATGTGGTCAATTGTCCAGGAAGCCTGACATTTTCACCAGAACGAGGCCCATCCGTCGGAACCCCGTTACATCGTCGACCAATCTCATGTAGCGTCCGGGCGACCGTCGAAGTGCTATAAGTCACCTGAATGACAAGCGCCTCGAAACCCGGTTCACCCGGTAGCAAATCCCCTTCAGCAAAGAGGTGGTCACACGATGATTAAGTTCGGACTGATCGAGGAGTGGGACCCGCGCCCCGGTCATCTGACGAGTTGGGTGGCCTCACTCGCCTCGGTCACCGCCGCCGGACAGGCGCCCGCCCATCCCGTCCCCGCGTCGCATTAGCAGGAGGAATACCTGAAAGTTGCGTGGCGCAACGAATCCGCCGGTTTCCGGTTCGCCCGGTTGTGCCTCATGGCATTCGACGTCGCGGCCCCGCTGGATGTGGAGGCGATGACCACGGCGGTCAACGAGTTCATCCGGCGTCACGACAGCTTCCGTTCGTGGTTCTCGATCGAGAACGACGGTTCGGTGCTTCGTCATCTCGTGCCGACCGAGGACATCGAGATGGTGCCGGCATGTGGGGTCCAGTTGAGCGAAGACTGGCGTTAGCGAGTGCTGGTGTGGTGATGCCCAGAGGATCCCTCGGGGCATCGGATTCGGGCCAGATAAATCGGCTCGTAGCGCTCGGTCGCGACGAAACGGTGCCTGCGGCGACTTCCCTGGGTGGCCGGCGTGTCGCCTGGTTGAGGAGTGAGAGTCGTTCGCGTGGAAGGATTTTCGCCTTCTGCCCATTTTTTCTGCGGAAACTGGCGCTAAGCATCTACCGCACATAGTGACGCACTATGTGCGGTAGTCTCGGGCGAGTCCTGGCGCGATGCGTCTCGTGGGCGGGGGCGACTCGGGAAACTATCTGCGGTAGTGCGTGGGGAGGTCGGTGGGATGGGACAGGTTCGGAGGCTGCCGCGGTCGGCGGGTGGTGTGCGGCTGGCCGATGCGGTGCGGATCTATCTGGCGACGATCACGGTGCCGAACACGCGCGCGACGTACGCGGCGGCGCTGGTTCGCCTCGTCGCCGACTTCGGGGCGGATACGGATGTGGCGCTGCTGGGTTCGGAGCCGGATCGGGTGAGTGGGTGGTTCACGTTCGTGTGGGGTGGCAAGTCGGCGAAGACGTTCAACATCCGGTTGACCGCGCTGGGGTCGGCGTGCGGGTACTGGCGGGAGCAGCAGTGGCTGGCCGGTGATCCGCTGGTGCGGCTGCGGGCACGGCCCGCGCCGCCCGACACCAGCAAGGCGCTGAGCCGGGACCGCGTCGCGGAGATCTTGGGATCGGATGCGGGCCTGCGGCAGCGGGTGTTGTGGCATTTGCTGTATGAGTCCTCGGCGCGTGCCGAGGAGGTGTTGATGCTGGATGTGCCCGATCTCGACATCGCGAACCGGTGTGCGGTGGTGACCCGTAAGGGTGGGGCGCGTGAGGTCATCGCGTGGCAGACCGGCACTTCACGGTTGTTGCCGCGGATGCTGGCGGGCCGCAGGACCGGCCCGTTGTTCCTCACCGACCGCAGGGCCCGCCCCTCGGTGGCCCGCAACGATGTCGACCCGGTGACGGGCCGGGCCAGGTTGTCCTACCGGCGCGCGGCCGAGCTGTTCGAGGCCCACACCGGGCACTACGACAACGGCCCGTACACGCTGCACCAGTTGCGGCATTCCCGGTTGACGCACGCGGCCGAGGACGGCGCGTCGACGCCGCTGCTGATGAAGCTGTCGGGGCACACGTCGGTGCGCAGCCTCGCCAAGTACGCGAGGGTCTCCGACGAGGGGCTGCGGCGCTATCAGGCCGACACCGACCCGGCCGCGCGTCGCCGTCCGGGTCGCTGAGCCTGCCGACGGGATCGAAACGGTCAGGTCGTCGCGGGGCCGGTGCTGCCGTGGCTGGTTTGTTGTGGTCGGGGTAGCGGCAGGAGTCGGTGGTCGGTGGTGAACACGCGCCGCACGAGTCCGAGAGTCACGACGACGGTGGTGGTGGATACCGATGCCAGGACCAGGAACATGACGACGGCTTGCAGCCGCACGGCCTGTACCGGTGCGACGCCCGCGAGGATGAGTCCGGTCATCGCTCCGGGCAGGAATACCAGGCCGGTGGCTTTGGTGGTTTCGATCTGCGGTGTCAGCGCCGAGCGCAGTGCCGCGCGCACGTACGGTCGGGCGGCTTGGCTGGAGGGTTGGCCGAGTGCGAGCCGGGCCTCGACCTCGTCGCGCTTGTCGCGCAGTTCCTCGACGAGGCGGCGGGCGGCCAGCACGGTGGCGGTCATGGAGTTGCCGACCATCATCCCGGCGATGGGGACCAGGGTGCGTGCTTCCAGGGGAAGGACCCGGAATCCGAAGACGACGCCGAGGGTGATCGCGGCGGCGGCGGCGAACGCGGTGATGGTCAGCGCCATGATGCGGGGGAACTCGGGTGCGCGTCGGCGGGCGACGTCGCCGGCGTAGGCGACCATCGCCGCGGTCCACAGCCACGACCACGCCAGTGACCGGCCGGGTTCGAGCAGCAGGCTCAGCGCGGCCCCGACCAGCAGCAGCTGAACCAGCGCCCGGACCGCGGCCCACAGGATCTGCCGGTGCAAGCCGAGGCGCTGCCACAGCGAGATCGTGGCGGCGACCCCGACCAGGGCCAGGGAGGTCGCCAGCCCGGCGATGCTGATCAGATCGTTCACGATGGGATCTCCTCGAGGGTGTCCGGTGGCGGGTTGACCGGGTCGAGGCCGACGCATCGTCCGGCGTCGATGCGTAGCACCCGGTCGGCGACACGCCGGACCTGCTGTGGATCGTGGGTCACCCACAGCACGGTCACTCCGTCGCCTGCCAGCCCGAGTACCGCGCGTTCCACGATGTCTACGGCCGATTCGTCGAGTGCGGAGGTGGGTTCATCGAGCAGCAAGACCTCGGGTCCGGTGATCAGGGTGCGCGCCAGGCACATTCGCTGCGCCTCACCCCCGGACAGCGCGGTCGCGTCGCGGTCGAGCCAGGACCCGGACAGCCCGACCCGCGCCAGCACCTCCCGCATGCGCGGCGGATCCGCGTCCGGGTCGGCGGTGTGCAGGTTCTCGGCGATCGTGCCGGGAAATGGTGTGGGTCGCTGGAACACTATGCCCACCTGTCGGCGCAGCCGCAGGGGATCGAGTTCGGCGATATCGCGGCCACCGTAGAGCACGCGTCCCGTGGTGGGAATCTCGAGCCGATTGCACAGCCGTAGCAGCGTGGACTTTCCCGACCCCGAGGGCCCGTAAATGGCCGTCACACCGTGGCCGGGGACGACCGCGCTGAACCCATCGAGCGCACGCACACTGTCGCGCACCACCACGACATCGTCGAACCCGAAGTCTGCCGCACTCATCCGACCTCCTCGAACCCCGGGCAGCCCAGCTGCATACCTGGGAAACACTATCGGAGTTCGATATCGTGAGTCGATATCTTGTTGTGTGGGTGCGAGCGATGGGCTCGTGATCGTGACGAAGGGTGCGCAATTGTCTGTGCTGACACGTCGTAGGTTCCTGATCGGGCTCGGTGCGGTGCCGCTGGCGGTGGCCGCGTGCGGCACCGAGGATCACCCAGCGCCGTGACTTCCCCGGCGTGGAAGAGGCTTGCTGCGGCCTCGGTGATGCTGATGGTGCTCCTTGGCGTGGGGGCGGCGGCAACGAGCACCGAGGTGACGCGATGGGGTATCGCGGTCGATGACGCGGTGGCCGGGTGGCGTAACGGGGTGTCGACCGCGCTGTCGATCGCCGCGACGCACGCGGCGTCCGCGGCGGTCGGGGTCGCGGCGACGATCCTGGCTCCGGCCGCACTGTGGTGGCGCCGCCGAGGTCGCGACGCGGTACAGACACTGCTGGTGCTCGGCGGTGCGCTGATGATCGCGTCCGTGATCAAGCTGGGTGTGGCCGAGGCCCGGCCCCCGAGCCGGCTGTGGGTGATCGCTCCCGACAACGCACAGAGCTTCCCCAGCGGCCACACCACCCTCGCGGCCGCCGCCGCGCTGGCCGCGGTGCTCGTGACGCAGGGCGGCTGGCGCATCCTGGCTGGGGCCGTCGGCGCCACCGCAACCCTGGTCGTGGCGGCGGCCCGGGTGTATCTGGGCGTGCACTACCCCATTGATGTCCTCGGTGGCGTACTGGCCGCCATCTGCGCGGCGTTGCTGGCCGCCGGTCTGGTCGAACTGCCACCCCTGCGCCGTCACCTGCGCACCCCGGCCGTCTCCCGTCCCTGATCCCGGTGGGCACCGCCGGATCCCCTGCCCCAGCCGGTGTCACGCATCGGCATCCGGCGACACACACGTCCGACAGAGTGGTCGACTCGCGAACCGACGGGTGGCGACCAACACGCCGCGCGTATATCGTCTCCCGATATCGGAGAACGATAGGAGAAACCGGTGGTGTCGAACAGCAACCCGTCGGGCACGGCGCGGGCCACCGACGTGCCCGACGAGCTGCACCGGCGGCTGGGGGTCGCCGACGCGGTGGTGATCGGGCTGGGGTCGATGATCGGCGCGGGCATCTTCGCCGCCCTGGCTCCGGCGGCCCGCGCGGCGGGGTCGGGGCTGTTGCTGGGCTTGGCGGTCGCGGCGGTGGTGGCCTACTGCAACGCGACCTCCTCGGCGCGGCTGGCCGCACGATACCCGGCCTCGGGTGGCACCTACGTGTACGGGCGGGAACGGCTCGGCGATTTCTGGGGATACCTCGCGGGGTGGGGGTTCGTCGTCGGCAAGACCGCCTCCTGCGCGGCGATGGCGCTGACCGTCGGCAGCTACGCCTGGCCCGCGCATTCGCACGCCGTCGCCGTCGGCGCGGTGGTCGCGCTGACGGCGGTCAACTATGCCGGGGTGCAGAAGACCGCGTGGCTGACTCGCACGATCGTCGCGATCGTGCTGGCCGTGCTCGCCGCCGTCGCCGTGGCCACCCTCACCTCCGATACCGCGCACGCCACCCGGCTCGACCTCGGAGGCGACGTCACCGCCGCCGGTGTCCTGCAAGCGGCGGGCCTGCTGTTCTTCGCCTTCGCCGGCTACGCGCGAATCGCCACCCTCGGCGAAGAGGTCCGCGACCCGGCCCGCACCATCCCGCGCGCCATTCCCCTCGCACTGGGTATCACGCTGGTCGTCTACACCGTCATCGCCGTCGCGGTGCTGAGCGTGCTCGGCCCGGATACCCTGGCCACGGCCACCGCGCCGCTGTCGGATGCCGTGCGCGCCGCCGGTTGCGGCTGGCTTTCCCCGGTGGTGCGGGTCGGCGCGGCGGTGGCCGCACTGGGGTCGCTGCTCGCGCTGATCCTCGGGGTCTCGCGCACCAGTCTGGCCATGGCGCGCGACCGGCACCTGCCCCACGCCCTGGCCGCGGTCCACCCCCGGTTCAAGGTGCCCCACCGCGCCGAACTCACCGTCGGCGTGATCGTGGCCGTCCTCGCCGCGACCGTGGACGTGCGCGGTGCGATCGGCTTCTCCTCGTTCGGTGTCCTGGCCTATTACGCGATCGCCAACGCCGCCGCCTGGACCCTCACCCCCGCCGAAGGCCGTCCCGCGCGCCCCATCATGGTGGTGGGCCTGGCCGGATGCCTCGTGCTGGCCTTCTCCCTGCCGCTGTCTTCGGTACTGGCCGGGGCCACGGTCCTGGCGCTCGGCGCCCTCGCCTACCTCACCCGCCGCGCGCTGGCACGCACAGCACCCGTGCCGGGCGAGGGCAACCACAACAACGATTGACCCTCGACACATCCGATCAGAGAGGTATCCCGTGTCCCCGTTCGACACCTGGCAGGCCCGACTGACCACCACCACCGCACCCGCGGCGGTGGTCCTGATCCGCTTCTACGTCGGCGCGGTCTTCCTGTTCGAAGGCATCCAGAAATTCCTCTACCCCGACCAGCTCGGCACCGGACGCTTCGACAAGGCCGGCATCCCCGCCCCCGATGTCCTCGCACCCTTGGACGGCATCTTCGAAATCGCGTGCGGCGCCCTCATTCTCGTGGGACTGCTCACCCGCCTGGCCGTGATCCCGATGATCGTCAACATGGCAGGCGCACTACTGATCACGAAACTGCCCATCCTGTGGGGTGATGCGGCGTTGTTCACCGGCAAGTCCGGGTGGTGGGACTTCGTCCACGAATCCCGCACCGACCTCGCGCAACTGTGCGGCAGCCTGTTCCTGCTCATCGTCGGCGCCGGCGCCTGGTCCCTCGACGCCCGGCTGCGCCCCGCCACGTCCGCCACCGCGGATTCACGCTGACCGCTCGCCGAGCTCGTCTCCGAGGACCTCTCTCGCCAGCTCCAGCAGGGCACGGCGGTCCTCGGCCAACGCCGCCCGCCCGGCGTCGGTGGCCCGATACACCCGCCGCGCCCGGCCCTCGACCACCTCCTGCCGCGAGGTCAACAGCCCGTCGGCCTCGAGCCGATGCAGCGTCGGATACAACGTCCCCGGGCTGATCCGGTACCCGTGGTGGCCGAGCTCCTCGGTCAACCACGCACCGTGCACATCCTCGAGCGCGGCGTGGTGCAGGATGTGCAACCGCACCGCACCCCGCTGAAACTCCCGCATGCCACCCTCCACACCAGCAATGACCAAACCGATATCGGACAACGATAACAGCCCGTGAACAGTGGCGATCGGTTCCGAACGCCCGGCGCTCGAGACTCATCAGTCGTCATCATCGGGAGCGTCCGGATCCCGCAGTGGCCGGTGCGCACCACCGAGGTCGGGCAGCAGAAAGGAGTAGTGACCGTCGAGACGGATGTGGCGGCGGACGAACGGCGACAGCCGGGCGGCATCCTCGTCACGCACCGGGTAGCCCTGGGCACGCAGCTCATCCAGAGCACGGCTCAGATACACCGAATTCCACAGCACAATGATGTTCAAAACGAGCCCCAGCGCGGACAGCTGATCTTCCATGCCGTCGAGGTAGGCGCGCACGAGTTCACCCTTGCGGCCGTGGAACACGGTACGGCCCAGGTCGTGGCGTCCTTCCTGAAGGTTGGCCTGTGCCTTGGCTTCCCGCCGGTAGGGTTCGTCGTCGGCCAGCCGCAGGATATGCAGGGTCTTGAAGATCCGGCCGTAGTGGGCGATGGCCTGGCCGAGATGGGTGGGATTGCCGTCGCGGGAAATCATGCGCGTGACCTCGTGCGCGGAGACCTCACCACGGTTCATCGACACCGCCACCCGGCACATGTCCTCCCAGTGAGAGCAAACTTTCTCGATGTCGATCCGCCCTCGTGCGGCCTTGTCCAGGGGCCCGTAGTCGGCGGCCGGGTCGATGCGCCACAACCGCTGGTCGGGCAAGTGCTTCAGCTGCGGCCGGTACTTGCGGCCCAGCAGATGCAGCAGGCCGAAGACAATGTCGGAATATGATCCGGCGTCGGAAATGATGTCGTCGGGAACCTTGCTGCCCTCGGGTTGACGCAGGATCACGTCGATGGCGTTGAGCGAGTCGCGCGGCGTGCCCGACACAACCATCGCGTTGAGCCCAGCGGCCTGGTCGTTGAGCATGTTCAGCCAGGTACTGCCCCGTTTCGGCCCGAAGTACTTTCGGTTGGGTCGGGCGTGGATCGACCGGACAGGTACCACGAACCGCATCCCGTCCACGCTGGCGACGCAGCCGCCGCCCCACAGCTGGGCCAACGCCACCTCGGCTTGGGCGTTGACCAGCACCGTGTTCGCCGCGGCCATCGTCTCCGCCCGTAGGTAGTGCTGGTCGACGTGGCGCAGCCGATCGCGCGTCGGCGCCAGGCGAGGTCACCGGTGTGAGCCCGACATTCATAGCCTGGGCGCACAGGAGTGCGGCCACCGACACACCCAAGTCCGCGACGCGGGCCTTGGTGCCGGCGACGTGGGTGAACGACTCCCCGAATTCCGGATACCAGCTCATCACCTCCAGGACCATCTCCGGCAGGTCCACACGCGGGATCATCGCCGCGGTGCGGCGGCGCAGATCGACCAGGCTCGGCGGGTCCGGCACCGCGTTCAACGCCGCCACGTGCAGTTTCCCGTCCTCGTCCACCGTCGCCGGAGTGTCGGCACCCAACCGTGCGGCCAGCTCCCGGTAGGTGGCGTCGAGGCTTTCGCCCAGCTCGCCCAGCATCGAGCGCGGATTGTCCGGCAGGCCGAGGACGTTCATGCCGCTGTCGCGGGCGGATTCCCACGCCATGCCCGACAACAGGTGCGCACGCGGGTCACGCCATTTGGAGGAGTTCTCGGCGAAGATGTTGCGGTGCTTGAGATGCCCGTGGAACTGCTCGAGCACACACAGGGTGTAGGCGGCCCGGTCCACGGTCTGTTCCGGCCGCTCGGGCGGGTAGACCAGGCGCTGCCAGCCGCCCCCGACCAGGTCGTGATCGACACGGCGGGCATCAAGCCAGCGGGCCGGTAACCCGCCGCGACCAGTGCGTTGCGGAGAGATCAGATCCGCCAGCGCGGCAACGGCTTTCAACACCGGCGCGGCATCGGCGGTGGCACCGAAATCGATGTTGCGCATCATCGCGGGCAGGAACGCCCGCACCGTGGCGTACCGGTTCGCCAGCTCCTCGAGCCGCTGCGAGTCGCACTCCGGATCCGCCTGCGGCACCAGCTCATCGATCGCCGCGAGCGCCGCACGCAGCTCCGCCTTGGACACGGTATTCTCGATCAGATCCCACACCAGCTCCAGCGACAAGCCCGGCTCGTTTTCGCTCATCTCCAGCAGCACCCGCACCGCCTGGGCCAGCTTGCCGGCGTTGCGGCTCACCCGCGGGTAGCGCTTCAGCTTCTCGTCCTTGGACTGGCGTTCGGCCTTGGCCATCAAGTCGGTGACCATCAGCAGGTCGAACAGCTCCAGCACGTCATCGATGGCTTTGGCGCGCAAGGTGAACACCGTCGCGCACAGCAACGCCAGTAACCGCTCCCGCTGGGATTTCAGCCGCCGCAGGTGCGCGGTCTTGCCGGTCAGGCCGTGCGCGGCCAAGGCGATCAACCGGCGCGCCGGCACCGCCGCGATATCCACCGAGGCCGGGATCACCGCGTTCACGTCACGCACCCGGGCAAGAGCGTTCTTCATGCCCGTCGACGAAGGGGTGAACGCGCCCTTACGCAGCCGCTCCAGCTCGACATACCTGCGGCGGTTCCCCTCCTGGGTGTCCAGCAGCCCCAGCAGCTGCCCAGCCTCCCTGCCCGACATCTGGCTGGCCAGCTGCGCCCACAGGCGCCGGTCAGCATCCTGCTTGCCGTCGGTGACCAGCCGCTCCAGGGTCGTGACACCAGGCAGTAGAGCGTTGCGTTTGCGCAACCAGTCCACCGCGCCCGCAAGCAGGGCCTTCGGGCCGTCGCCGGTCATCCACGCCTGATCCGCGATCCACGTCAGCAGCTCGGCCTCGACCTGCGCGTACGAGACCAGCCCCTCCCTGCGCTGGATCTCCCACGCGTGTTCGAACCGGGTCTTCTCCCGGTCGGTGTAGGACTTCACACACGACGGATCCGCGATCTCCAACTGCTCAGCCAGGTAATCGACCTCGCCCGGAACATCGAGCGGATCGGGCAAAAACATCCCCAAGTACCGAACAGTCACCAGCTGAAGCGCGAAACCGAGCCGATTCGAATCCCGCCGCCGGCCCGCGATCAGACGACGATCCTCGTCATCGAGGTAGAAGAACCGCTCCAGCTCGCCCCTCGACAGCACACCGAACTGGCCGTACCCGGCCCCGCCCTCATCACGCACAACCCGACATGCAACCACCACACGCCCGCCAACACCCACCAATCCGGCGAATCAACCGCCATAGCAACGGGTTTCGCCACCGGCACTCGCTAACGCCAGTCTTCGCTCAACTGGACCCCACATGCCGTGCCCGTCGACCACGGCGATCTCGACGCCGAGCGTCTCTGCACTCTCGTCCAGGACGAGACGGCCGGTCCGTTCAACTGGGACTGCTTCACCTTCGGTGCGATCGAATGGGATGGCGGTTTCACGGTCTACGCCGCCGTCGACCACCTCAACACCGACGGCATCTCCCAGGCGTCCACCTGCCTGGAGCTCATGACGCTCTACATGAACGCCGCGTTCGGCGCCGGGGCCGAACTCCCCTCCGTGGGAAGCTACATCGACTATTGCGCACGTGAACGCGCCATCTCCCGGCAGCTCACCCGGCGCTCGCCCCACGTCGAAAGGTGGATCGAGCTGGTCCGGGCCAACGAGGGCCGGTTGCCCAGCTTCCCGCTCCCCCTCGGCACCGGCGACGAAGGCTACACGCGGAGTGCGCTTCTCAACGCGACGGTGTTCGACGAGGCTGCCGCCCAGCGCTTCGAGGACGTCTGCCGCGAACTGGGTTCCAACGTGATCTCCGGGGTCATGGCCACCGCCGCCTTGGTCTACGCCGAATTCACCGGCAAGAACGAGTATTTCGGCATGACACCGAAGAGCACCAGGTCCGGCGCCGAGGAGATGAACTCGGTGGGCTGGTTCACCAGCCTCATCCCGGTACCACTGACGGTCGACGACACGACGACGTTCCGCAGCCTCGCACCGCAGGCGGCACGCAGCTACGCCGCCGGAAAAGAGCTAACCGACATCTCCTTCCACCGGGTGCTGGAGCTGGCCGAACCCCGGGACGGGCTCGATGTCGTGCCCGGCTGGTCGGTGCCGATGATCTCCTACATCGACGTTCGCAAGCTGCCGGGTGTAGAGATCTTCGAGGCCGGAAACGGTTGCCTGTTCGGCAACCGCGGTAGCAGCGAAGAGGTCTACATGTGGGTGAACCGCTTCCCCACCACGACCTCGATCACCTTCCTGTACCCGAACACCGACATCGCGCGGGAATCGGTGCAGCGCTACGTCGAACGCTTCGTCGAGGTCATCAGCACGGCGGCCGAGCAGGGTGACTATCGAGCCTCCTTGCCCGCACTCACCTCGTGACCGCAGGCCCGGCGTGGCTGGCCCTTGCCGGGTGTCTGCTGGGCGTGTTCATGCAGATGCTGGACACGACGATCGTCAACATCGCGCTCCCCGACCTGACGGTCGACCTCGGGGCGTCGACCTCGCAGCAACTTCTCGTGCTGACGGTCTACACGTTGTCGTTCGCGTGCACGCTGCTCACCGCGGCGACCCTCCGCGGACGGTACGGGCGTCGGCGCTTGTTCCTGATCGCGATGATCGCCTTCACCGTCACCTCGATGTTGTGCGGCATGGCAACGGCTCCGGTGATGCTCATCGTGTTCCGCGGTGCGCAGGGCATCAGCGCGGCGCTGATGTCCGCACAGACACTGGCCTTGATCGCCGCCCTGTTCACCAGGGAACGCCACGGGCTGGTCTTCGGGATCTACGGCGCCGTGGCGGGTCTCGCCGCGATCCTGGGTCCCGTCGTCGGTGGACTGCTCGTGCACGCCGACGTCGCCGGATGGGGTTGGCGCACCACCTTCTTCGTCAACCTGCCGCTCGGGGTCGTCGCCTGCGTGCTGGCGTGGCGTCGACTCCCCGCCGACGTCGACCCCGATCCCGACCGGCCCGACATCGTCGGGATGACGCTCTCGGCAACCGCGCTGCTCCTGCTGTTGTACCGACTCGCCGTGGGGCGGGAACAACAGTGGCCGGCACTCCTCTGGGTCATGCTCGGCGCCGCCGTGGTCCTGTCGGTCGCCTTCGTGTGGCAGCAGAAACGGCTCGCGGCCCGGGGCGGAACACCGTTGCTGCGCATCGATCTCTTCTCTTCCCGCCGGTTCGCGGTCGGACTGGGCATGTCGCTGCTGTTCTTCAGCGTCTTCGCGGGCTTCTTCTTCACCGTGTCGATCACGGCGCAGTTCGGTCTCGGGTACTCGGCGCTGGAGACCGGACTGCTCGCTCTGCCGTTCGCCTGTGGGGCGGCCGTGGGATCGGTCGCCTCGCCGTGGGCCGTCGCCCACCTGAGCGCGCCACGGGTTCTGCTCGGCGGTGTTCTCACCGTCGGGGTGGCGTTCGCCTGGATCGCGCTGGTCCTCGACCCGGCGTCGGAAATCCTTCCGGTGACGGCGATCCTGGCTCCCCTGGTCCTCGGTGGTGTCGGTACAGGATTGTTCGTCGCCCCCCCCTGCAGGCGGTCATCCTCTCCGACACCTCGGCGGAGACGGTCGGGTCGGCCAGCGGCACGATCCCGACGGTGCAACAGATCGGCGCATCGATCGGACTGGCGCTCGTGACGATGTTCTTCTTCGGACAGGTGGCCGGGCAGACCGGCACGAGCGTGCCCGCCGTGCACGCGGAACTCGCCGTCGCACTGGAGGATTCGCCGGTCGATCCGATGTTCCGGCCGGCGGTGGCCGACCGGTTCACCTGGTGCGCGACACGACAGCTCACCTCGCCACATCCGGAACGACCTGCCACCGGATGTGCGGGCACCCCGGCGAACAGCACGGTCGCGGCGATCGCCGGCGAGGCGCAGCCCTGGACGCAGAGTGCGGCACGCGCGGTCACCGCACGCACCTTCCTGGGTGCATTCCGCATGACGCTGTGGGTTCTGGCCGCACTCGCGATCGGTGTCGGCTGCCTGACGCTGGTGCTGCGGCGAAACGACAACCGCCCCGCCTCCACGATGGGAGACGGGGCGGTCGAGTCGTCGTCCGGGGAGGCCCGGGAAACGATCAGGCCTGGCCGACCTCGAAGCGGGTGAAGCCCTTGACGGTCACGCCGGCCTCGTCGAGCAGGGCCTTGACGGTCTTCTTCGAGTCCTGGACGGACGGCTGGTCGAGCAGCACGACGTCCTTGTAGAAGCCGTTGACGCGACCCTCCACGATCTTGGGCAGAGCCTGCTCCGGCTTGCCCTCCTCCTTGGCGGTCTGCTCGGCGATGCGACGCTCGTTCTCGACGACGTCCGCGGGGACCTCGTCGCGGGTTGCGTAGCGCGCCTTGAGAGCTGCGACCTGCATGGCGGCGCCGCGGGCGGCCTCATCGGCACCCTCGCCCTCACCGGAGTAGGACACCAGCACGCCGACGGCGGGCGGGAGATCCGAAGCACGCTTGTGCAGGTACACGGCGACCGGGCCGTCGTAGTAGACGACGCGACGGAGCTCGAGCTTCTCGCCGATCTTGGCGGAGAGGGCAGCGATGGCCTCGTCGACGGTGCCGCTGCCGAGAGCAGCCTTCTTCAGCTCCTCGACGTCGTTGGTCTTGGCCTCGGCGGCCGCGGCCACGATGTCATCGGCGAGCTTCTGGAATTCGTCGTTCTTGGCGACGAAGTCGGTCTCGGAGTTGATCTCGATCATGGCGCCGCCCTTGGCGGCGACCAGGCCCTCGGCGGTGGAGCGCTCAGCGCGCTTGCCCACGTCCTTGGCACCCTTGATGCGCAGCTCCTCGACGGCCTTGTCGAAATCACCGTCGTTGTTGGCCAGCGCGTTCTTGCAGTCCAGCATTCCAGAGCCGGTGAGTTCGCGAAGACGCTTCACATCGGCTGCGGTGTAGTTCGCCATCGTTGGCGAGCCTCCTTCGAAAGAGTGTGGTGGGACCGAATTGCTGCGGCGGTGTTACTGAGCAGCCGGGGCGTCGGTGGCTGCCTCGCCACCGGCGGGAGCTGCGGCCTGGGTCAGCAGCTCCTGCTCCCACTCGGCGAGCGGCTCGCTGCCGGCTTCCGGCTTGGCGTCGCCACCGGCGGCACCGGCGCGGGCCTGGAGACCCTCGGCGACGGCCGAGGCCACGACGCGGGTGAGCAGGGCGGCGCTGCGGATGGCATCGTCGTTGCCCGGGATCGGGTAGTCGACCAGGTCGGGGTCGCAGTTGGTGTCCAGGATCGCGATGACCGGGATGTTCAGCTTGCGAGCCTCACCGACGGCGATGTGCTCCTTGTTGGTGTCGACGACCCACACGGCCGAGGGAACCTTGGCCATGTCGCGGATGCCGCCGAGCGTGCGCTCGAGCTTGTTCTTCTCGCGGGTCAGCATCAAGATTTCCTTCTTGGTGCGACCCTCGAAGCCACCGGTCTGCTCCATGGTCTCCAGCTCCTTCATGCGCTGGAGACGCTTGTGCACGGTGTTGAAGTTGGTGAGCATGCCACCGAGCCAACGCTGGTTCACGTACGGCATGCCGACGCGGGTTGCCTCAGCGGCGATCGACTCCTGAGCCTGCTTCTTGGTGCCGACGAACAGGATGGTGCCGCCGTGGGCGACGGTCTCCTTGACGAACTCGTAGGCCTTGTCGATGTAGGTCAGCGTCTGCTGCAGGTCGATGATGTAGATGCCGTTGCGGTCGGTGAAGATGAATCGCTTCATCTTGGGGTTCCAACGGCGGGTCTGGTGCCCGAAGTGTGCGCCGCTGTCAAGCAGCTGCTTCATGGTCACGACAGCCATGAGATGTCCTTTTGTCGCAGTTGTCTGTCGACACCGGGTTGGTGCCGACCCTGGCGCCTGCCGGCGAGTGCCACCCGAACCGGTCGATGACCAGGCCCGGGACTGCCCACTCGGCGTGTGTTTTCGCAGGCGCGCGAAGTCACCCCATCAACAACCGATGAGGTGCGGACGAAAGTTTACGCGCGTCGACCAGCGAAAACCAAAACGTTCCGGCCGCCGACCCAGGCCACGGATCCGGATCGGCGCCGCGTGCGTCCAAGAGGTGTGCCGCCCGCTTGTTCCCGCCTTGTGCTCACCGCGTTGTTGTGGCTGGCCGTCCTGTGCCCGACCCCGCAGGCCGGTACCGCCGCACCTCGCCCCTATTCTGCCCCGCTGTCTCCGCGTCCGACGGTCGTGACCGGCTTCGATGCGCCGGAGAAGAGATGGCAACGGGGTCACCGGGGTGTCGATCTCGCGGCCGCACCCGGAGTGCCGGTCGCCGCGGCGGGAGCGGGTCGCGTGCGGTTCGCGGGCCGGGTCGCCGGACGCCCGGTCATCTCGGTGCAGCATCCGGACGGGGTGATCACGACGTACGAACCGGTCGATGCCGCCGTCGACGAGGGCGACCATGTGTCCCGCGGCGAGCTGATCGGCACGCTCGTCGCCGGGCATCCGGGCTGTCCGGTGCCGGCGTGCCTGCACTGGGGCGCTCGACGCGGGGTCGGACGCGATGCGGAGTACCTGAACCCGCTGGGCCTCCTCGGGGCGGTGCGGGTCCGGCTCAAACCGCTGAAGCCGGGGCCACCACCGTGATCAGGCGCGGGGGTGTGCCTGGCGGTGCACCGCTCGCAGGCGTTCGACGCTCACGTGGGTGTAGATCTGCGTCGTCGCCAACGACGAGTGCCCGAGCAGTTCCTGCACGACGCGTAGGTCGGCTCCACCTTCGAGGAGGTGTGTCGCGGCGCTGTGCCGGAGGCCGTGTGGTCCCATCGCCGGGCCGCCGGCGGCCGCGACCGCTTGGGACACGACCGACCGTGCCATCCGCTGGTCGAGCCGGCCGCCGCGTGCCCCGAGGAGCAGCGCGGCTCCTGATGTGTCGGTGGCCAGGGCGGGACGCCCGCGTCGCAGCCAGTCGTCGATGGCCTTGGCCGCCGGTTCGCCGTAGGGCACGGCACGTTCTTTGTCACCCTTGCCGATCACCCGCAGGATGCGTCGCCCGGCGTCCACGTCGTCGACGTCGAGCCCGCACAGTTCTCCGACACGGATTCCACTGGCGTACAACAACTCCAGGATCAGGCGATCTCGGAGTGCGATCGGGTCTCCGGGGTCGCGGTCCTGAGCGGTCGCATCGATCGCGGCGTCGGCCTGTCCGGGCGCGAGCACCGCAGGCAGGGTGCGATGTGCTTTCGGAGCCTTGAGTCGCTGTGACGGATCGGTGGCCATGATGCCCTCGCGAACCGCCCAGGTGCAGAAGGTCTTCGCCGCGGAGACCTGCCGCGCGATCGTCGTGCGGGCGGCGCCGCGGCGTGTCAGTTCGGCCAGCCAGGCGCGCAGGAGGGCGAGGTCGATGTCCGCCGCGGCGACTCCGCGGGCACCGGCGAACGACAGCAGCGCCCGCGCACCACCGACGTATGCGCGGATGGTGTGTTCACTGCGACCTTTCTCCAGGCGCAGGTGATCGGCGAAGTCGTCGAGCATGTCCGTCAGCACAGCGTGCGGCAGGAGCGGGTGCAACCCCACACGCGGTGCCGTGGCCGGATCGATGCCTATCGGCCGGCTCTACCGACCGACACCGGCGCCTCTTCGGCGGCGCGCAGTTCGGCCTTCCATTTCCGGAAGCCCTCCTCCGTGCGGCCGCGCCGCCAGTACCCGGAGATCGAGGCGTTGCCCGCGCTCACCTTGCGCTCCTTGCGGATGTAGCTGCGCAGGTTGTGCATGACGGCCTGGGCCTCGCCGTGGATGAAGACGTGGGGTTCGCCGTCGAGCCACTGCGCCTCGCGGACCGCGGCGATGAGGGGTGCGTTGTCGCCGGCGACCGAGTCGTCGACCTCCCCGGCCGGTCCGCCGCGGTGTACCCAGACGATCTCCGCGCCCGGGGGCGCGGTGAGGTCGAGCTCGTCGTCCGGCCCGGCGACCTCGATGAACACCTTGGCGACCGCGTCGGCGGGCAGCGCCTCGAGTGCGGCGGCGACGGCGGGCAGTCCCGCCTCGTCGGCGGCGAGCAGGTGCCACGGAGCTTCGGACTTCGGCCGATACCCGCTGCCCGGTCCGATGAACCGGACGGTTTCGCCCGGCTCCACCGAGGCGGCCCATGGGCCGGCGATGCCCTCGGTGCCGTGGACGACGAAATCGACGAGGATCTCCCGGGCCTGGGGATCGACACGGCGAACGGTGTAGGTGCGCAGGACGGGTTGCTGTTCGGGAGGCAGCGTCGTCCGCAGTTCCTGGAGGTCGAAGGGCTCCGGGTAGGTCACCCCGTCCGGCGCGAAGACGAACTTCACGTACATGTCGGTGTCGGCGTCATCGGGTGCCCCGACCGCCTCCTGGAAGTCGTCGAAACCTTCTCCGCCCAGGTAGAGGCGGACGAAGTGCGGGCTGATCTGTTCCCGTCGGAGCACCGTCATCGTGTTCACGCGCTTGGCCATGGAACCTCCTTGTCGCGACCACCTTACGCCTCCTACTTAGGCCCACATAAGAGATGATTTCGGTTCATTCCGGCGAACTCGCGGTACGCGCTTGTAAGGTTTTCTCACGATCAAGCGATGTGATCCGAGAGTTTGCAGTTCTTGAGATCCGACGTCGCGAGACCCGACCAGAGGCGATTCCATGCCGGACCACCCCGCGGAGCCCCAGCCGACCCGAGAGGGCGCTCCGACGCGCGGATCGCGTCTCGGCGCCGACGACTGGCTCGACGCGGCGGTGGAGGTCCTTCTCGAGGACGGGATCGACGGTCTGAAGATCTCCCACCTCAGTGCCCGGCTCGGCGTCACCAAGGGCAGCTTCTACTGGCATTTCACCGACCTCGCGACGATGAAGTCCGAGCTCGCCGCCCACTGCAAGAAGGTTCAGGCCGCAGCCGTGGCACAGATCGCGGAGCTCGAGGTGCTCCCGCCCATCGAGCGGATCGAGGGCATGACGCGGCTCATGTCCGACCCCCGGCGTTGGCGCATGGAGGCCGCGATGCGCAGGTGGGCCGAGACCGACGAGTCGATCGCGGACTCGATCTCCGAGCTGGACGGTCAGATCTTCCAGATCGCCCATCAGGCGATGCGTGAACTCGGCTTCGACGAGGCGGAGGCCCATGCCCGCGCGACCACGCTGCTCTACGCCGCTATCGGCTTCGTCCACGCCCACGGACGCCTCGGCGAGGCGACGCCCGACGACCTCCGCATCTTCCTCGACATCCTGACGCGGAAGTGAGTCACCCGGTGGCCAGTCGCCACTGGCCGCCGACGTTCTCCACCAGCCCGTCGATGTCCAGTCGCGCCAGAGCCGCCCGCACGGCCGGTACCTCGAGCCCGGCCGCGAAGGCGATCTCCTCGATCCCGACACCACCCCGACCGGGGATCGCGTCGTGTACCCGCAACTGATCGGCGCTGAGCCCATCGGTTGGCTTCGCCCGTCCTCGGCCGAAGTCTCCCCCGCCGTCGGGCCGGACGAGGTTCACCGCCGACGCGACGTCGGACACCAGAACCGCCAATCCGTCGGCGATCATCCGATGACTGCCGACCGAGGTCGCCGACGTCACCGGTCCGGGGACCGCGCCCAGCGGACGGCCGAGCTTGCGCGCCCACGCAGCGGTGTTCGCCGCACCCGACCGCCGGCCCGCTTCGACGACAACGGTTGCCCCGGACAGTGATGCGACCAGCCGATTACGGGTCAGGAAGCGGTGTTTGGCCGCGGTCGTCCCCGGCGGATACTCGCTGATGACCGCGCCGGTCCGGGCGATCTCGGTCAGGAGCGCCGAATGCGCGGCCGGATAGTCACGGTCTATCCCGCAGGCCATCACGGCCGCGGTCACCCCACCGGCGGACACGACGGCGCGGTGGGCGGCACCGTCGATGCCGAAGGCGCCACCGGAGATCACCGCGAATCCCTCACCGACGAGACCCGACGCCAGCACCTGCGTGACGTGTTCGCCGTAGGCCGACGCCGCGCGGGAGCCGATGAGGGCGATCGAGGCGGCGGCGAGATCGTCGAGGCGGGCCGGTCCGCGGACCCAGAGTGCCAGGGGTTCACCACCGCGAGCGGCGGTGTCGGCCTGGCTCAACGCGAGCAGCGACCACGCCGGCCATTCGGGATCGGAACGGGTCACCAACCGCGCCCCGATCGCGGCGGCGGCATCGAGGTCCTCGGCCGCACGGTCGGAATCGCATCGTGCCGCGGTCGCGGCCAGCACCGGTTCATGACCGTCGGGCACCGTGCGGCTGCGGATGGCCGACGCCGCCTCGACCGCACCGACCTCGTCCACGAGCGCGATCACGTCCGCACACGGCGGTTCGGCCACGCGCGCCAAGTAGGTCCACGCCGACAGCTCCGACGGGTACTTGCCACTCACCAGGTCGCTCCTCGGTCTCGGTACAGAAGTGCTTGTGCGACATCGTCTTCGACGGGAGCGTCGGTGCCGCGCAGATCGCTGAGGGTCCAGGCCAGGCGCAACGCACGGTCGGCGCCGCGTGCCGTCACCCGCCCGTCGCGGAGAAACAGTTCGATGGGCCGGAGGACGTCGGGGGGTAGCCGGAACTTCTGCCGCAAGGCCGATCCCGGCACCTCGGCGTTGGTGCGCCACCCGAATTCCGACCACCGCTCGACCGCAGCCGCACGCGCCGCGGTGACCCGCGCGCGAACTTCGGCACTCGACTCTCCCGCCCCACTCATCAGCGCGGCATTTCCCGGCGGGTCCATGCGGACCCGGATGTCGACACGGTCCAACAGGGGTCCGGACAACTTGCCGAGATAGCGGCGTCGCACGACCGCGGTGCACACACAGTCGACGTCGTGTGCGGGTGCACACGGGCACGGGTTCGCCGCGAGGATGAGCTGAAACCGCGCGGGATATACGGCGACCCCGTCTCGGCGCGGCACTCGCACCTCGCCGTCTTCGAGCGGCTCCCGCAGGGATTCCAGGACCTTGACGCTCATCTCGGCACATTCGTCGAGAAACAGAACTCCGCGGTGTGCCTTGGAGACCGCACCGGGACGGGCGAACCCGGTTCCGCCACCGAGGAGCGCCGTCGTCGACGAACTGTGATGCGGGGCGACGAACGGCGGTTCGGTGATCAGCGGACGCCCTGCTGACAGCTCCCCGACCAGCGAGTGGATCGCCGTCACCTCCAGGGAATCCTCGAGACCCAACGGCGGGAGGATGCCCGGCAGTCGTCGCGCGAGCATGGTCTTGCCGATGCCCGGCGACCCGGTCATCAGGACGTGATGCGCTCCGGCCGCGGCGATCTCGAGTGCGTGCCGCGCCTCGTGCTGACCCACCACGTCGGCCATGTCCGGGATCGGCGGCGGCTTCGTGGGTGCCGTCCGGTGGAAGTTGTCGAGTACGAGATCACCCGCGAGCCAGGCCGCCACCTCCTTGAGGCTCGACGCACCACCGACGTCCATCCCCTCGACCAGCGCAGCCTCCGCCACCGTCTCGATCGGCACCACCGCACGTCGATAACCGGCTTGACGCGCAGCGATCACCGCCGGCAACACTCCCCGGATCGGCCGCACGTTCCCATCGAGCCCGAGTTCACCCAGGAAGATCGTCGACACCAGCTTCTCCGACGACACCTGTTCTGTCGCAGCCAGAATCGCCACGGCCATCGACAGATCGAACCCCGACCCGACCTTCGGCATGTCGGCCGGCGACAACGCCACCGTCACCTTCAGATCGGGAAACGTGAACCCCGAGTTCTTGATCGCCGCCCGCACTCGGTCCCTAGCCTCCCGCACCGACGCATCCGGGCTACCGGTCACCGAGAAACCCGGCAACCCCGACCCCACACTCGCCTGTACGTCGACGACATGCGCCGCAAAGGCGTTGAGCCCCACCGCCTGCGTTTGCCCCAGCATGGGCACAGTGTGGTCGAGGAGCCCCTACCCGGAACCGTGTCACCACCGGCGGACGGGTGATCTGTGGATGAACGTCGAGTTGTTCAGCGGCCGGACCATGGCCTGGGTTCTACGGAACGAAGTCGCACGCGATGTCAATCCGGCTAAACGACTTCGGCTGAGATCGCGTCGACGGATCGATGTCGCACGCGATGTCAATCCGGCGGATTCGACTGTCGCGCACTACCTGACAGCCGGACCCTGTGGACACGAATCAGATCTTGTCGGTGATCGGGTCTACATTGGTGGTCAGCAAGTGATCCGGTCGAATGTGCCGGATCTGCAACACTTCTGGGGGCAGGGTGTCGGACGATCGGATCGACCCATCGGGCGGATCATTCGCCGGGGTCGATCCTGCCCACCCCTACGACGCCGACATGAACTCCCTCATGGACGCGTTGGCAGAGTCGCAGCGCCGGGATTCTCACGAGGACTGGTTGCGGTACCAGCTGGTCACCGCCATCGCCGACCGTTGCATCGCGGTCCGCAGCACCCTGGCCGGCGGGATCGTCGTCAGTGGCGAAGCCGACTGCGTCATCCGAGTGGCACGGCAACTATCGCTCACTCGACGACAGGCAGAGATCCTCGTCGACGAGGCCATCGGCCTGCGCGAGTCCCTTCCCGAAGTTCTCGACACACTCCGTGACGGCATCACCACCCGCTGGCAGCTTCAGGTGATCCTGTCCCGCACCGCACTCGTCCCGCCCGACTCATCGATCACCCCGACCCTCGACGCCGCGATCGCCGCCACCCTGCGCAGCAAGAAAGGGTCGTGGACCAGGGCACGGTTGCGTGACATGGTCGACCGGCTGGTCTTCCGGCACGATCCCGACCTCGTCCGGGAACGGCGCAAAGAAGCACTCGACAACCGTGGCATGTCGACTCACACCCTGGACGACGGGACCGCCGAGATCACCGGTGTGATGGCCGCGGAGAACGTGCGCATCGCGGCCAAAGCCGTTCGCGTGTTGGCTGATTCGGTGTGCAAGCACGACGGTCGCACCGTCGGGCAACGCAACTCCGACGCCATGTTCGCGCTGTTGACCGGCACCGTGTTCGAGTGCTGCTGCGACCGTGAGGACTGCACGGCCGAGGTCCCCGAGCCCGGAGCGGCACTCGCCTCGGTGCGCAGCGAAGTCATCATCCATGCCGTCACCGATCCCGCGACGCTCAACGGCGCACCCGGGATCGGCTGGATCGACGGCCACGGCGTCATCTCCGACGAGCACGTCCGCGACCTCGCCAACCGGCCCGACGCGACGATCAAGCCGGTCACGCCGGCACGTACAGCACCCACACGTTTTGCCGCCGAAGCGCCCTCTCCGGAAGACGGCCGCGACGAGCGTGACGCACAGTCCCGCGAAGCCCGGCGCCCGCAACCCGCAGCCACTCCGAACGATGAGCCGGTCGCGCCGAACGTTCCCGTCGCGCCGTCGTCGGATGTCGTCGTCATCTACCCCGGTTCTCAACCGTCTGACCCCTACCGCCCGACCACCGCGTGCGCCGACTTCGTCCGCATCCGTGACGGCTACTGTGCCGAGCCGGGTTGTGAGCGTTCGTCTTTCAGCTGCGACCTCGACCACGTCACCGAGTTCGACCATCAGCGCCCGACCCGCGGCGGTCTCACCTCGAGTGAGAACCTCAACGCGAAGTGCCGGTTCGGCCACCTGCACAAGACCTTCGGCGACTGGGTCGACGTCCAGTACCGCGACGAGGACGGCCGCCTGGTCACCGAATACATCACCCCCGAGGGCTACCGCATCCACGGTGACGCCGAAACCCTGGAAGACCTGTTCCCGAACCTGCGCCGAATCCGATTCGAACAACCTGCCCAAGCCCCACCCACACCACGGGTCATCACCGGTGCCGACACTCCGCCACCGAACAACCGAACCGCCGCGAAACACGCCCGGCGGAGGGCCGAACGCGCCCGCAACCAGCGCGAACGCGAACGGCGCGAGCAGACCGACGGACCGGCGCCGTTCTGATCGATCGTCGTCGCTAAGCTCGACAACCGATGACTGACGGAACTTTCGACAAGGCGTTCGTCGGCGACCTCGACCGACTCTTCCGCTGGCGACGCGACGTCCGTCGATTCAGCCGCGAACCCCTCGAACCACACCTCCTCCCCGAGATCCTCGAGTCAGCGGAGTTCTCTCCGTCGGTCGGCAACAGCCAGCCCTGGCGCTGGGTCGAGGTGCAAACCGCATCGGCGCGGGAGGCGGTGCGCGACAGCTTCATCCGATGCAACACCGAAGCACTCGACGGCTACACCGGCGAACGCGCACAACTGTATTCGTCACTGAAGCTCGCCGGCCTCGACGACGCACCAGTCCATCTCGCCGTCTTCTGCGCGCCCGACGCCGAGCAGGGCCACGGCCTGGGTCGCCAGACCGTGCCGGAGACGCTCGAATACTCGGTCGTCACGGCCATCACCACGATGTGGTTGGCGGCCCGGGCCCGCGGCGTCGGCATCGGCTGGGTGTCCATTCTCGAACCCGATGCAGTGACCGAAGCACTCGCGGTTCCGGCCACGTGGAAACTGGTCGCCTACCTCTGCGTTGGATATCCCGAACACGAGAACGACATCCCCGAACTCGAACGCGTCGGGTGGCAATCACGCACCGACTCGGAGACGCGGCACCTCATCCGTTGACACCGCATCGTGACCCTTCTCGGACCCTCCTGTAACACAACTCCAGTAACAATGGTCACGTCAATAACTTCAGAAACACCTGTCACACGGAGGTCTGCGTGCCCAGCCGTTTCACCAAGGGTGTCCGACTGGCGCTGGCGGGAGCCTTCGCAATCGGTACCACCGCGATCGTCCTGACCGCCGGTACCGGCATCGCCGAGGCCGCGCCGTGCGGGAATTCCGGAAACGGTTCGAGCTTCCTCGGATTCGGCTCGTCGGGCTCATTGGGTTCGGGCTCCGGCTCGGGTTCCGGCTCCAACGTCCCCGACCCGGGACCTCAGCGACCACTCATCCCCTATGTCGGGTCCATCTCCCGCAGCGTGGGCTGGGTGACCGGCCCGTACAGCAAGAACGACACCTACGACCGCTTCGGCATCGGCGGCACAGATCTGGGAATCGCCTGGGACAACGGCCGCGGCCAGACCCTCATGGCCTTCGGCGACACCTTCGGCAACTGCAACGCCCCGAGACAAGAGTGGCGGCACAATGTCCTCTTGCGCTCGAACGACAACGACCTCGCCGACGGGCTGAAGGTACCGAACGGAGTCGCGGGAGACATCAACTCGGGCACCGTGATCGGGGATCGGCCGAACTTCGCCCAGGAACTCATTCCCTCACTGGGCATCTCGAACATCGAGGTCACCACGATCCCGACCGCGGCGATCTCGATCCCCCACGGCGACGGCTTCCGCCAGTACATCAACTACATGTCGGTACGGTCGTGGGGTTCGGCGGGCAACTGGGTCACCAACTACTCGGGCATCGCCTACTCCGACAACAACGGCCAAACCTGGACCAGCGACCCCGACACGATCCTCATCAACGCGCCGATCGATCTCGCCCTGCCCGGCAACCTCCGCGCGATCGACGTCAACAACGGCAAGTTCCAGCAGAACGCGTACATGCGCGGCCGGCCCGGCACCGATGAAGCGGGCTACATCTACCAGTTCGGTACGCCCAACGGCCGTTTCGGCGCCGCGTTCCTGGCGCGGTTCAAGCCGGAGGACATTCTCGACCTCGACAAGTACGAGTACTGGTCGGGCGAGCGGATCGGCTGGGTCGACAGCATCAGCGACATCCACGACACCGAAGGTGTCGTCGCCCGCCAACCCGTCAGCGAACTGTCGGTCTCGTGGAGCCCGTATCTGAAGAAATACATCATGCTCGATGGGGACAACGGCATTCGGCTCCGCACCGCCGACCATCCGGAAGGCCCCTGGAGCGGCCCGCGCACCATCGTGGCACCCGGCAACCCGGTCGTGTACGGACCCATGATGCTGCCGAACTCGCCTGCGCTGCTGGGCACGGGCAAAGATCTGTACTTCAACGCCTCACGCTGGAGCGACTACAACGTCATGCTGATCCGCTCCGATCTCAGCAAGCTCTAGAACCGCCAAAGCTCTCGACCACTCAGTCGTAGACGCCCCGGTGATGTCTCACCCGGGCACGTGCGGGATCGTCCGGGGTGAAGCCGTCGAGTTGCACGCTGATGACGTCGAACCGGATCTGACGCCATCGTCGTTCCTGCCCGGCGAGCCAGGTGCGCGCGAGCCGACGCATCCGGGCGAGCTTGTCCGGCGTCACCGCCATGACGGGATCGTCGAAAGTCCGGCTCGCACGGGTCTTGACCTCGACGACCACCAGCGTCGGGCCGTCCGTGGTGTGCGGGTCGACGCCGACGAGGTCGAGTTCGCCGTATCGGTTGCGCCAGTTACGTTCCAGGACAATCCAACCCAGTGACCCGACGAAGTCGGCGGCGATGTCCTCCCCCAGCTTGCCGACGTGCGCGCGACGATTGACGGGACGACCGGCAGACGGAACGGTATCGCTCATGCCCTGAGCTTCACCGAACACAGCACGGCCGCGGTGGGACTGCTCCCGCCGCGGCCGCATCTGTGGACAACCATCGGGTTCTGCACACTGCTGAGTTGCTCACCCGAGAAGAGTTCAGGGTTCGTCGGGAAGCCGCAGTTCCGGCTTCTCGAGTTCCTCGATGTTGACGTCCTTGAACGTGATCACCCGAACCTGTTTGACGAAGCGCGCCGGCCGGTACATGTCCCAGACCCAGGCGTCGCTCATCCGTAGCTCGAAGTACACCTCACCATCGGTGTTGCGGGGAATCATCTCGACCGCGTTGGCGAGGTAGAAGCGCCGCTCCGTCTCCACCACGTAGGTGAACTGCCCGACAATGTCCTTGTACTCGCGGTACAGAGAGAGTTCCATCTCGGTTTCGTACTTCTCGAGATCCTCAGCACTCATCCTGTAAGCCTATCCCTGTTGTCGTTTGCGCTGGAGACCACTCGTGCCGCGACATTTCGGTACGACATGCGGTGTTGTGGTGACGGTCCCGCCGCATCGATGCGGGACATGTGAAGTGGCGTGCTGTATCCCTTGTGGATCGCGAAGTCGTAACCGGGCAGGTCGGAGTCCATCGCGACCATGATCCGATCCCGCGTCACCTTCGCGATGATGCTCGCGGCGGCGATGCAGGCTGCGGCCCCGTCTCCACCGATCACCGGCAGCGACGGCGCGGTCAGCCCGGGGACGACGAAACCGTCGGACAGCACATATCCGGGCGTCACGTCGAGGGCTGCGACCGCTCGGCGCATGCCCTCGATGTTCGCGACGTGGATGCCGATCCGGTCGATCTCGGCGGCGTCGATGACGACCGCGCTCCACGCGTCGGCATACCTGGTCACCGATCGGTACAGCGTTTCTCGGGTCTTCTCGGTCAGCCGCTTGGAGTCGTCGAGTTCGGCGAGCGAGGCCAACTGCGTCGGCTTCAGCACGCACGCCGCCACCACCAGCGGGCCGGCGCACGCACCGCGACCGGCCTCGTCGACCCCCGCGACCGGGCCGAGGCCCTGCCGGTAGAGCGCGAATTCGAAAGTCCGCAGTCCCGCCGCACGACGGACGGGCGAGCGCGGTGGCCAGCGACTCATGGTGTGCGTAGTCCCCACATGATCATTGCTGGGGATTGATCGAACCGACACCACCGATCCGCGAGAAAGGATAGATGATGGTTCGGACCTTGCCGCGGATGTCACTGATCGGCACGGTGCCCTGGTACCGGTCGTCGACGTGGTAACGCGAGTCCTGCGAGTTGAGGCGGTTGTCGCCCATCACCCACACGTTGCCCTCGGGCACCTTGATCGGGCCGAAGTCGGGACCGAGGCACGGCGGGACCGATTCACCCGGGCCGGCGACACCGGGACCGAATGCGGCGACGGTCTCGCGCTGCAGCTCCATGTTGATGTACGGCTCGTGCAGCGGCTTCCCGTCGACCTTCACACCGACACCTTCGTCGTTGCGGCACTCGACGGTCTGCCCGCCGGTCGCGATCACCCGCTTGACGAGGTTGTTCTCGTCGGGCGGGGCGAAACCGAACCACGACAACGCATCCTGCGCCTTGTGCATGACCGGGTTCGTCGATCGCGGGGACACCCACGACCCGTTCCAGGACTCGGACGGCCCCTTGAAGACGACGACGTCACCGGGCTGGGGGTCACCGAAGCGGTAGACCATCTTGTCGATGACGATGCGATCGTTGGTGCACCCGTCGCAGCCGATCAGAGTCGACTCCATCGACTCCGACGGGATGACGTACTGCCGTCCGATGAAGGTCTGCAGCAGCCAGGTGAGGAGCAGGACGCACCCCACGATGATCACGACCTCGCGCAAGAGCGAGCCGGATCCCGACTTGCGCTTGCCGTCCTCGGTCTCGTCCGGATCGGACTTCAACCGCCAGGGACGCTTCGCACCGTCGTCGCCGTCGGTGTCAAGGTCGCGATCGTCGCTGGGTCGCTGTGTGTCGGCCACCTCGTCAGGGTAGACGCGTCAGCGCTTTTCCTTGATCTTTGCGGCCTTGCCACGCAGATCACGCAGGTAGTAGAGCTTGGCGCGACGGACGTCACCGCGGGTGAGGACGTCGATCTTGGCGATGTTCGGGCTGTGCACCGGGAAGGTGCGCTCAACGCCGACGCCGAAGGACACCTTGCGAACGGTGAAGGTCTCGCGGACGCCGCCACCCTGGCGACGGATGACGACACCCTTGAACACCTGGACGCGTTCCTTGCTGCCCTCGATGACCTTGACGTGGACGTCGAGGGTGTCGCCGGGGCCGAAGTCCGGGACATCGTCGCGGAGGGACTGCTTGTCGAGGAAGTCGAGCGTGTTCATTGGTTGGGTCCTTGTCTGGCGTGAACGTTGAGCAGAGGAACCTGGCGGGCCGTCGGGCTTCGAACCGGTTCGTACTCCGAGTCGTCGGTGCCCGTCAGCGGGACAGGCAACCCGACTATTGTGCCAGAGAGACCCCGGTCCGACGAAATCGCCGGTCAGGGGCGTGAACCGGGCCCCACCGCGACGATGTCTGCGGCCCGGAGAGCCGAGAGTGTGGCCGACTCCATCGGGGTCGCGGCGGCGATCGCGGTGGGAGTGATCCCCGAGGCGGTCATGTGTTCGACGATCGCGAGTTCGGGTGCCCGGCCGTTCGCGGTCAGGGCCTCGTCGTCGGCGAGTTCGAGTCCCGCGCGCTGGTACGGCTGCGGATCGTTGGTCCCCACGACCACCACCCGCCGCCCACGCGCCCCCACACCGACCCCCACCGCGGTGCGGAACCACCCGGCGATGGCCGGCGGCACGCTCGCCTGCAGGTTCTCGGCGCGCCGGCGAAGCCAGGTCAGGTCTCCGCCGGTGGTGTCCCGGCCGGCTCGCGACCCGGCGGCGCCGATCGCCGCGCCCAGTCCGGCGGCCCCCAATCCGGCACCGAGGGCTCCCGCACCGCCCAGCGCACCCATCGGTGCGAACGGCATCATCCCGCTGGTCGCTGCGGGCGGGGTTCCGCCCGCGGATTGCCCCGCCTCCTCCGACCGTTGCGTGTAGTCGTCGCCGGCGGCCGTCAGGGCCAGACGGCCCGCACTCGACGCACTCACCCGCCACGAGTCGTCACCGACCTCGGCGAAGACCTCCGCCCGACGCCGGTCACGGTCGGCGACGAGGGCGATGGTCGTCATCTGCTGCTCGGTCTCGACGACGACGTCGGCAAAGCTCTCCAGCGACGCCGCCATGACGCGAAGCCGCCCGGCGACGTGCGGCAACGAATCCGGACCGGCACCGGTGATCTGGGCCAGTCCGTCGACGGTGGCGTCGCCGAACTCCCCCTCCACGGCCACGCCACCGATGGCCGGCGAGGCGTAGGCGGCGGTCGCCGAGACGACCACGTCGGTCACCCGCTCCACGGACTCGGCCAGAGCCCGCGCCCGCCGCGCGGCCTCGCGCAGCGACACCGGATCCGCGCCAGGCCACACACCCGGCGCGAGTTCATCCGCGATCTGCCTCGCCGAGGAGTTCATCGCGTGTCACCGGAATCGACGGCGCCGGCGGCATCCGCATCGGCGTCGGCGAGCGATTCGACGCCGTGTGTGAGGGCCTGCCGGTGCTCGGCGAGACGCACGATCACGGACCGCAGGAGGTCACCCGTTTCGGCGCTCGGGGGCCCGAAACCCCGCCGAAATGCCAACGCCCCCTCCCCGACCCCGACCGCGCAGTCGATGTCGGCGAGCAGTTCGACGAGTTCGGAATGCACCGTGCCCAACCGTGTCTCGGCATTGGCCAGACGCGCGGACAGGTCCGCCGCGGTGCCCACGTCGGCGGCGACCCGGTTGTGGGAGCGGCCACCAGAGGTCATCCGGGCGTCCGTTCTGGTTCGAGGCGCGCGTCGGCGTAGTCCACACCGGAAACCGTTGCGGCAGCGAGGAGTTCACCACGCCGGGAACTGAGCGCACGATCCGCTTCGGCGATGAGGGTGGTGAGGAGCTCGGACAGCTGATCGGCACGGTAGCGACGCAGGGCGGTGGGATCGATGGAGATGTCGACAGCGAGCCCGCGCGCATTGACGGTGACCGCGACGAGGCGGTCCCGGCTGATGGCTCGGGAGGTCAGCTCCGACAACGCCGCCCGGGTCCGCGCGAGTTCGGCACGCTGACGGTCGAGTTCGTCGACCATGGCCTCATAGCCCTGCATAGCCCTCCCACCGTGCGACTCGAGTCGTGCCGAATCCTAGCCGGAATCCGGCCCGCGGTCACCGGCTGGTTTCACAGGGTCGGCGAGAAGGTCGGGTCGACGGGCGCGGGTCCGCTCGAGCGCCTGCTCGTGTCGCCACTGCGCGACTTTCGCATGGTCGCCGGAGAGGAGGACCGGCGGGACGTCGAGCCCGCGCCAGCTCACCGGACGCGTGTAACTCGACCCTTCGAGGAGCCCGTCGGAGAACGAATCCTCCTGGTGCGAGCGAGGATTCCCGAGGACGCCGTCGATCAGCCGGACGGTCGCCTCGATCATCGCCATCACCGCGACCTCGCCGCCGATGAGGACGAAGTCGCCGAGGGACACCTCTTCGACGCGCACCCGGCGGGCTGCGTCGTCGAAGACACGCTGATCGATGCCCTCGTAGCGACCGCAGGCGAAGACGAGATGTTTCTCGGCGCTCCACCGCTGTGCGGTCGCCTGGGTGAACGGCACACCGGCCGGGGTGGGGACGACGAGGAGCGCGTCGTCGGGGCACACGTCGTCGAGACACGGACCCCAGACCTCGGGCTTCATGACCATGCCGGGACCGCCGCCGTACGGCGAGTCGTCGACGCTGCGGTGCACGTCATGCGTCCAGTTCCGCAGGTCGTGGACGTCGACGCTGATGCGTCCGGCGTCGATCGCCTTGCCCAGCAGGGCAACCCGAAGGGGCTCGAGATACTCGGGGAAGATCGAGACGATGTCGAGCCGCATCACTGCGCGCCGTCGGCCGAGTCCGGATCGAGAAGACCCTCGGGCGGGTCGATGACGATCAGTTCGCGGGTCACCGTCGGCACGATCTCCCGTACGAACGGGATCAGGACCTCACGCTTGTCGGGGGTGCGCACCGCGAGCAGCTCACCGCCGGGCATGTGCAGCACCGACTCGACGACGCCCACCTCGGTCCCGTCGGTGAGCTGGACGGGGACCCCCTCGAGTTCGTGGTCGTAGAACTCGTCCGGATCGTCGGACGGTTCGACCAGCGAGGAGTCGATGAGGAACAACGTGCCGCGCAGGGCATCGGCCGCATCCCGGCTCGCGACGCCGTCGAGAGACACCAACAGCCGCCCGGAGTGTTCCCGGGCGGCTGTCACGGTGAATTCACGTTCGCCGCCACCGCGCGGCAGTCGGCCGCGCAGCACCGCGCCGCGAGCGAAGCGCAGGTCGGGGTTGTCGGTACGGACATCGACGACGAGTTCGCCACGAATGCCGTGCGACTTCACCACGCGCCCGACGACGAGATCCACGATGCGTTTCGTCCTACGACGTGACCGTCAGCGGTCGGTGTCGACGATGTCGACGCGCATGCCGCGTCCGCCGATACCGGAGACGAGGGTGCGCAGGGCGGTGGCGGTACGACCGTTGCGGCCGATGACCTTACCGAGATCCTCGGGGTTCACGTGGACCTCGACGAGCCGGCCGCGACGACCGGTGACGAGGTCGACCCGGACGTCGTCCGGGTTCGAGACGATTCCGCGGACGAGATGCTCGACCGCGTCGGCGACGACTGCGCTCACGCGTCACCCTCGGCGGCGGGAGCCTCGGCGGCAGCTTCTGCCGGGGCCTCGTCCTTCTTGGCGGCCTTCTTCTTCGGGGTGGTGGCCGCGGCGACCGGCTCGTTGTCGGCAGCTGCGAGAGCGGCGTTGAACAGGTCGAGCTTCGAGGGCTTGGCCTCGGCGGTCTTCAGGGTGCCCTCGGTGCCCGGCAGGCCCTTGAACTTCTGCCAGTCACCGGTCACCTTGAGGATCGCGGCCACGGGCTCGGTCGGCTGCGCGCCGACGCCCAGCCAGTACTGTGCGCGCTCGGAATCGACCTCGATCAGCGAGGGCTCTTCCTTCGGGTGGTACTTGCCGATGGTCTCGATCACCCGGCCGTTGCGGCGGGTCCGAGCGTCGGCGACGACGATGCGGTACTGCGGGTTGCGGATCTTGCCGAGCCGCGTGAGCTTGATCTTGACAGCCATGTCTACTTCTACTTTCGTGTGGTCACTGCGCAATTCTGCAACCCACCCGGAATGGTGGACCCGGTTTTGCGTCTGTTTCGGTGTGACCGTCGGGCGGCCGTGACCGTATCCGACGAACCGTCGAGCCATTCTGCCAGAACAGCGGCTTCAGAAAGAAATCCGTCACGTCGCCCGGACGAAGTCCGCCTCATGTATCGGACGGAGATCCGGCATGTGGTTGTCCACCCCGCGAGAACAACCACATGCCGTACGTCGCCAACGCCACTCGCCTACCGAAGAATCGGTCCCCAGGCTTGCGACTCCTGCCGAAACCCCGTCCTCACCCCCGGATTCGGCAGGGTCTGCATTGAGCTGATCGGTTCGTCCCCAAACGAACCTCTGCAACGCGGTTGCTACCTTACGTGTCAGTAGGTAACTGCAACCAGAGTCCACCTTGTGGCGTTGCTCACACGAGGTGGCGACCCGACGACACCACTGCTACCGGATGGCGCAGGACGCCCAGGTCTTCGCACGGGTTCTCGCCGTAGACCACGAAATCGGCGCGGTCGCCGTCACCGAGAAGGTCTGCGCCCAGCCAGCGGCGGGGGCGCACCGACGCGGCCGCGATGGCGCCCGGCGTTCCCCAGCCCCACCTTCGACAGCGCCTCGATCTCGTCGACGATGCGGCCGTGCTCGACGAAGCCGCCGGCATCGGTGCCCGCGAAGATGGCCACGCCTGCCTCGCGCGCGGATTCGAAGACCTTCGGGGCGTCGGCGTGCAACTGCCGCATATGCGCCGCATAGGTCGGGAAGCGCTCGGCGCCGTCGGCGATCCCCGGGAAGTTCTCCACCTGGATCATGGTGGGCACCAATGCGATCGAGCGTTCGACGAGCTGATCGATCAAGTCGGCGGTGAGTCCGGAGCCGTGTTCGATGCAGTCGACACCTGCTCCGATCAGGTCGACGAGGGCGTCGGTCCCGAAGACGTGGCGGTGATCCGGGCGCCGTGTTCGTGCGCGACGGCGACCGCGGCTTCGATCTGGTCCCGCGTCCACAGCGGCGCGAGGTCCCCGACCTCGCGATCGATCCAGTCCCCCACGATCTTCACCCAGCCGTCGCCGGCCTCCGCCTGTCGTGCCACCTCGGCCGCCAGCTCGTCGGGATCGTCGAGGTCGACGCCGTAGTCACGCAGATAGCGTTTCGGGCGGGCGATGTGTTTACCCGAGCGGATGAACCGCGGACAGGCGGGGTCGTCGTCGAGCGGATGGGTGTCCAGCGGTGACCCGACCTCACGGATCAGGAGCGTCCCGGCCCGGGCGTCGGCGTACGCGTAACCACGGGCTTGCTCGATGTCGACGCCGAGCCCCGGCGCGATGCCGACGTGGTTGTGGGCGTCGACGAGTCCCGGCAGAATCCAGCCGTCGTCGACAGCGGTCTCGGCCTCTGCGACGGGTGTGTGGCTGATGGTCTCACCGGAGACCCAGAACTCGATCGGTTCGCCGGTGAGCGGATCGGTGCCCCGATAGTGGCGGGCGGTGACATCCATTGCCGGGCTACTCATCGCTATTTCTTCTTCTTGGGCTGCTGGAACTGCGAGACGTCGATGCCCTCGAGTCCCGGGGGCAGCTGGTCGAGTCCGGCGGGCATGTCGGACAGGTCCGGGAACCCGGCGGGCATGCCGCCCGGCATCGCCGGGAAACCACCGCGCACCTTCGGCGGAGTGGGACCGCGCCCCTTGCCCTTCTTGCCCTTCTTCCCCTTGCGGTTGGACTTCCGGTTCATCCCGCCCATGCCCATGCGACCGGACATCTGCGCCATCATCTTGCGGGCCTCGAAGAATCGGTCGACCAGCTGGTTGACCTCGCTGACGGTGACGCCGGAACCGTTGGCGATACGCAGCCGGCGGGAGGCGTTGATGATCTTCGGGTTCTCCCGCTCGGCGGGGGTCATGCCGCGGATGATCGCCTGGACCCGGTCGAGTTGCTTGTCGTCGACCTGGCTCAGCACGTCCTTCATCTGGCCGGCGCCGGGGAGCATGCCGAGGATGTTGCCGATGGGACCCATCTTGCGGATCATCAGCATCTGGTCGAGGAAGTCCTCGAGGGTCAGGTCACCCTGGGTGATCTTGGCCGCGGCGGCCTCGGCCTGCTGTGCGTCCCAGTGCTGTTCGGCCTGCTCGATGAGGCTGAGCACGTCGCCCATGCCGAGGATCCGGCTGGCCATGCGGTCGGGGTGGAAGACGTCGAAGTCCTCGAGCTTCTCACCGGAGGACGCGAACATGATCGGCTGACCGGTGACCTCGCGCACCGACAGGGCGGCACCGCCGCGGGCGTCGCCGTCGAGCTTGGTGAGCACCACACCGGTGAAGCCGACGCCGTCGGCGAAGGCCTCGGCGGTCGTGACCGCGTCCTGACCGATCATCGCGTCGACGACGAACAGCACCTCGTCGGGAGCGGTCGCGTCACGGATGTCGGAGGCCTGCTTCATCAGCTCGGCGTCGATACCGAGGCGGCCCGCGGTGTCGATGACGACGACGTCGTAGTGCTTGTTCTTCGCCTCCTCCACACCGGCGCGCGCGACGGAGACCGGGTCACCGGAGGTGACGCCGAGTGTTCCCTCACCGCCGACGCTGGTGCCCGGGTGCGGCGCGAAGACCTGGACGCCGGCACGCTCGCCGACGATCTGCAGCTGCGAGACGGCGCCCGGACGCTGGAGGTCACAGGCCACCAGCAGCGGTGTGTGGCCCTGCTGCTTGAGCCACTTGCCCAGCTTGCCGGCGAGGGTCGTCTTACCGGCACCCTGCAGACCCGCCAGCATGATGACCGTGGGCGGGTTCTTCGCGAAGCGCACCCGACGGGTCTCGCCGCCGAGGATGCCGATGAGCTCCTCGTTGACGATCTTGACGACCGTCTGGGCCGGGTTCAGCGCCGCGGAGACCTCGGCGCCCTTCGCCCGTTCCTTGATCCGCGCGATGAAGGCGCGCACCACCGGCAGCGAGACGTCGGCCTCGAGCAGGGCGAGCCGGATCTCGCGGCAGGTGCGGTCGATGTCGGCGTCGGAGAGCCGCCCCTTGCCACGCAGGTCCTTCAGGGCACCGGTCAACCGGTCGGAGAGGGAATCGAACATGGGTCCCATCCTTCCATGTGGGTCGGGGAACCTCGGCTGCTGGGACCTCACATCTAGGAGATCGGCACCCCCGACCGGCCGGTGCCGCCGGAGGGCTGCGGCCCGTCACCGTCCTCGTCCCGCTTGGGCTGCGGCGGCGGGCACACCGCGATGATCGCGTCGGTGAGCGTCGCACGCATCTCCGCGGTGTCCTCGGCCAACCTCAGGCTGAAGATGTCGACGACGGTCGCGCCGAGGGTGGAGACCTTCGCCCAGCGGATGTCGGCGCCGTGCTGCTCCAGGACCGCGCTCACCCGGCTCAGCAGCCCGATCCGGTCGTCCGACCGGACCTCGAGCAGCACCGCCCCTTCGGTGGCGTCGGGTTCGGGGGTGTCGAGCCAGGTCACCCGCGGCGGCGCGACCGCGAACAGGGCGGGTACCGCGTTCTTGGGGTGACCGGCACCGTCGACGTCGGGGTCGGTGCTGCCGGCGCTCGCCCCGAGAGTCACCATCGTCCCCGGCGGGGTGCTGACCGAGCCGATGGTGGGTATCGGCGACTCCCGTTCCCGTGCATCGAGACGCGCGAGCACATCGAGTTTGCCGTTGACCGACGCGATGAGCTGCTGGCGCAGCAGACCTGCGTCCGGCGGACTGCCGAACATCGGCACGACGATGAAGGAGTTGACGGCCTTGCCGTCGTGGCTCTGCGCGCAGGCCTTGTGTGAACGCAACCCGCCGAGCGCGAGCACTCCGGCCATCTTCGACAGCAACCCGGGCTGATCGGGCGCGACCATCGTGACGTCGTAGGTGTGCGGACCGTCGGCGCGCACGAGCCGGACCGCGTAGTCCCCCTCGGCGGCGATCGCCAGCTGCTCGGGTGTCAGCGGTTCGGGTACCGACGGCGGGATGCCCTCGATGTGGCTCATCGAGCGCCGGACGAGTTCACCGATCAGTGAGGCCTTCCACTCGCCCCACACGCCCGGGCCGGTCGCCAGCGAATCCGCTTCGGCCAGTGCCGCAAGGAGTTCCAGCAGGACGCGGTTGTGACCCAGTGCGGTGGCGACGAACTCGGCGGTCGCCGGGTCGTCGAGATCGCGACGCGTCGCGACCTGCGGCAGCAACAGGTGGTGTCGCACCATGTCGGACAGGGTCGTCACGTCCTGCGGCCACAGGCCGAACCGGTTGCCGATCTGGACGGCGAGTTCGGCGCCGACGATGCTGTGGTCGGCCCCGCGTCCCTTGCCGAGATCGTGGATGAGCGCCCCGAGAACGAGAAGATCCGGCCGCGATACCCGCGTCGTCATCGAACTCGCATACGCCGCGGTCTCCACCAGGTGACGGTCGACTGTCCAGGTGTGGATCGCGTCGCGCGGCGGAAGGTCGCGCACCGCACCCCATTCCGGCAGCAGCCGGCCCCAGAGTCCGGTGCGGTCGAGCGCCTCGATCGGGTCCACCATGTGATGACCCGAGCTGAGCAGGACCAACAGGTCGCTCAACGCCTCCGCCGGCCACGGTTCCCGCAGTTCGGGTGCGTAGTCGGCCAGCCGGCTCAGGGTCGACGCGCTGATCGGCAGACCCGTCCTCGCCGACGCGGCCGCGACCCGGAGGATGAGCCCCGGGTCCTTGCTGGGAATAGCGTTGCGCGCCAAGACGATCTCGCCGCTGTGCTCGACCACGCCCTCGTCGAGCGGGCGGCGCAGCGGCGACCGGCGCAGCTTGGCCAGGCCGCGCCTCGGCAGTGCGTTGCCCGCGGTCCGCAGACCGACGTCGATGGAATAGCTGATCGTGCGGGCCGAGTCGCTGATGACACGCGCCAGATCGAACCGGTCCCCGATCCGCAGGGCGGCCCCGATCTCGTCGGCGTCCTGCGCGCGCACCTGTTCGCGCGGACGGCCCGCGATGCGGTGCAGTTCGGTCCGGATGTCGAGGAGCCGCGCGTAGGCGACCTGCGGTCCGGCGCCCGGCGAATCCGGCCGCAGACCGGCCATCCCGTGGGTGAGCTGGGCGATCGCCAGAGCACCGAGGAGCTGTACATCGCGCAACCCTCCCCGACCGTTCTTCAGGTCGGGTTCGGCGCGATGCGCGATGTCGCCGGCACGGCGCCAGCGATCCTGAGCGTGGGCGACCACATCGGGGAACCGATGACGGATGTCGTTGCGCCACTGCTGGCGCACACCACCGATCAGCAGATTCGACAGATCCTCGTCACCCGCGATGTGGCGGGCCTCGAGCAATCCGAGGGCCGCGGTGACGTCCTCAGCGGCGACCTGCAGCGCCTGCGGAACGGTCCGGACACTGTGATCGAGCGGAATGTTCGCGTCCCACAACGGATACCAGAGTCCGTCGGCGACCTCGGACACCCGCTCGAGGGGCATGTCGTCGTGCAGCAGGATCAGATCTAGGTCGGAGTACGGCAGCAGTTCGCCACGTCCCAGTCCGCCGACCGCGACGATCGCGAATCCGCTGTGGGGTTTGATGCCGAGTTCGGCGCCCTTGCTGGTCAGCCAGAACTCGTGCAGGTCGACGAGCACCTGGCGCAACGCCGGTGCGTCGAGTTTCCCGTTCCGGCTCGACTCGGTGAGCTGCCGGCGGGTCTTGGCCAGATCGGTCGCGGCTACGGGAGCCTCCTCGGTTTCGGGGGTTGAACGGTGCGGCCCCGCGCCCGACTGGTCGTCGGACGCGGGGCCGCGCTTGGGGTTCAGAAAGGGCACGAGCTCACTTACAGAGCGTCGCCGCCGCGCTCGCCGGTGCGGACACGCACGACCGATTCGACCGGCGAGACCCACACCTTGCCGTCACCGATCTTGCCGGTACGGGCGGCCTCGACGATGACGTCGACGACCTTGTCCACGGCCGCGTCGTCCACGACGACCTCGACGCGGACCTTCGGCACGAAGTCGACCGAGTACTCGGCCCCGCGGTAGACCTCGGTGTGGCCCTTCTGGCGTCCGTAACCCTGGACCTCGCTGACGGTCATGCCCAGGATGCCCGCCTGCTCCAGACCGGCCTTGACGTCCTCGAGCGTGAACGGTTTGACGATTGCAGTGATCAGCTTCATTAGTTATCCCTCTCCACGGGTGTCAGCGTAGTAGCGATTGGACTCGATCGTCATGCCAGCTCGTAGGCAGTCTCAGCGTGTTCTGCCTCGTCGATGCCGCTCTTCTCGTCCTCATCGCTGACGCGCCAGCCGAGCGGCTTGAGGGCGAAGGCGATGATCGCGGTGAGCACGGCGGTGAACGCCAGGGCGAAGAAGGCGATGACCGCCTGGACCACGAGCTGCTTGTAATCGCCACCCCAGAGGAGGCCCACGTCCTTGCCGAGGAGACCGATGGCGAGAGTGCCCCACAGGCCGGCGACGAGGTGGACGCCGACGACGTCGAGCGAATCGTCGTAGCCGAACTTGTTCTTCAGGCCGATGGCCACCGCGGCCAGGGCACCGGCGATGAGACCCAGGATCAGCGAGCCGACCGGGGTCAGCGCACCACAGGCCGGGGTGATCGCGACCAGGCCGGCCACGATGCCCGAGGCGGCGCCGACGCTGGTGGCGTGCTTGTCGCGGATGAGTTCGACGATGAGCCAGCCGATGATCGCGGCTGCCGTCGCGGCCGTGGTGTTGACCCACACCTGGCCGGCGAGGAGGTCGGCGCCCAGCTCCGAGCCGACGTTGAACCCGAACCAGCCGAACCAGAGGAGTGCCGCACCGAGCATGACGAACGGGATGTTGTGCGGACGGTAGGCGGTACGACCGAAGCCGACGCGCTTGCCGATGATGAGAACCAGGACCAGAGCAGCGATACCGGCGTTGATGTGGACCACGGTGCCGCCGGCGAAGTCGATGGGCGCAACGACAGCCGCACCCTCGTCGTCGGTGCCGAACATCTTGGCCGCCAGACCGTCCTCACCCGCACCGAGCAGACCGCCGCCGCCGACCAGGCCGCCCCAGACCATGTGGGACAGCGGGAAGTACACGATCGTCGACCACAGGACGGTGAAGACCATCCAGGTCGAGAACTTCACGCGTTCGGCGAGGGCACCGCTGATGAGGGCAACGGTGATGACCGCGAAGGTCAGCTGGAAGCCCATGAAGACGATCGCCGGGATCGACAGCCCGCCGGTGACGTACTGCTCGGAATCGCCCTCACCGATCGTGCTCATGAGCTGGTCGGAACCGAACAGCGCGAACGGGTTCGCGAAGATGCCCAGAATGTCGTTCTCGCCGGTGATGCCGTCGCTGAAGGACATCGAGAAGCCCCACAGCACGTAGACGACGCTGATCGTCGCCAGGGAGCCGAACGACATCATCATCATGTTCAGGACGGACTTGCCGCGTGCCAACCCCCCGTAGAAGAAGGCAAGGCCCGGGGTCATCAGCAGGACGAGCGCGGCCGACACGAGCATGAATGCCGTGTTGCCCGTGTCGATGGGGCCAAACGATTCGTTTGGCAACAGAGCCAAATCCACTACGAAAACCTCCTCAGATGCACCGACGGCTCGGCGCCTGCAAAGAGATTGTCGGCACTCGGTTTCCGCAGTGGTGCCTTCACGTTTCGGGTACGTAACCCGATGAGCGATTTATATTTCGCGGGTGTAAAACAGCAGGTTCGCTCTGAGGGCTGTCTCAGTTTTGTCCCGGCGATCTCTCACCCGCGATTTCCGATCGGCGATCAAATTCACCAGCGTGCGGCGATCACAGCAGCGCGTCGACGAAGGCCTCCGGCTCGAACGGCGCCAGATCATCGGCGCCCTCGCCCAGACCGACCAGTTTCACCGGCACGCCCAGTTCCTTCTGCACGTGGAAGACGATGCCGCCCTTGGCGGTGCCGTCCAGCTTGGTCAGCACCACACCGGTGATGTCGACGACCTCGGCGAACACCCGTGCCTGCATCAGCCCGTTCTGGCCGACCGTGGCGTCGAGCACGAGCAGCACCTCGTCGACCGGTGCCTTCTTCTCCACGACGCGCTTGACCTTGCCCAGCTCGTCCATCAGACCGGTCTTGGTGTGCAGACGGCCGGCGGTGTCGATCATGACGACGTCGACGCCCGACGCGATGCCGCGGTCGACCGCGTCGAACGCCACCGCGGCCGGATCGGCCTGTTCCTTGCCGCGAACGATCTCCGCACCGACGCGCTCGCCCCAGGTCTGCAGCTGGTCGGCGGCGGCCGCGCGGAAGGTGTCGGCTGCACCCAAGAGCACGCGACGTCCGTCGGCGACGAGAACGCGGGCCAGCTTGCCCGTCGTCGTGGTCTTGCCGGTGCCGTTGACGCCCACGACCAGCACGACGGCCGGGCGCCCCGCATGCGGCAGCGCGCGGATCGAACGGTCCAGCGTCGGGTCGAGCTGCTCGACAAGCACCCGCTTCAGCAGTGCGCGGGCCTCTGCCGCCGACTTGACCGGGTTCGCGGCCAGCTCGGACCGCAGGGTCTCGACGACGGTCGTGGTGGTCGCCGTACCGAGGTCGGCCATCACCAGGGTGTCCTCGATCTCCTCCCAGCTGTCCTCGTCCAGGTCACCGGCGCCGAGCAGACCGAGCACACTCTTGCCGATCGCGCCCTGCGACCGGGACAGCCGACCACGCAGCCGGCCCAGACGGCCGGCGGTCGGTGCGATCTCCTCGCGCGGCGGTGCCGTGACCGCGCCGGACGCGTCGTCGGGTGCAGCCACCTCGGGCGCGGTCGCCTCGGGCGCGATGACGTCCGGCTCGGCGACCTCGGGTGCTGCGGTCTCCGGCGCCGCTGCCTCGGGTGCGGCTGTCTCGGGCTCTGCTGTCTCGGGCTCTGCTGTCTCGGGCTCGGCTTCTACCGGCTCGATGACGTCGGGCAGGGACACCTCGGTGATCCCGCGGCGGTGGGAGTCGCGCGGCACCGCGGCGTCGTCGCCGACCGCGGGCTGGCCGTCGACGTCGGTGCGCTCCTCGACCGGCTGGATCGGTGGTTCCGGCCGGACCGGCGGCTCCGGCTTGGGCTCCGGTGCCGGCTTGCGCGCCGGCGGCTCGGCCAGGGCCGTGTCACCACGACTGAAACTGAAACCCGACCCCGCCTGATAGCCCCCGGACCGGTCGACCTGACGGGTGGTCCCGTCGACGATCTCCGGCTTCGTCGTGGTGTCGGACAGCGAGATGCGACGACGACGCGCCAGCACCAGTCCGAGCACGATCAGCGCGGCGACGACGAGCACCGCGACGACGATCCCGATGATGATTCCGGTGTTCACTGGCTGGTGTCCTCCTGTTGAGCCACGGGCATGTTGACGCCCCGCATGCGCTGCGAGATGACGGTCGTGATGCCGTCCCCGCGCATGCTGACGCCGTAGAGGGCGTCGGCGATCTCCATCGTGGGCTTCTGATGGGTGATGACGATGAGCTGCGACTTCTCCCGCAACTGCTCGAACAGCTTGATGAGACGACGCAGGTTGGTGTCGTCGAGCGCCGCCTCGACCTCGTCCATGACATAGAACGGTGACGGGCGGGCACGGAAGATCGCCACCAGCATCGCGACCGCGGTCAGGGATTTCTCCCCGCCCGACAGCAGCGACAGTCTCTTCACCTTCTTACCCGGCGGCCGGGCCTCCACCTCGATGCCGGTGGTCAGCATGTCGTTGGGCTCGGTCAGCACGAGCCGGCCCTCGCCGCCGGGGAACAGCGTCTGGAAGACCTGGCCGAACTCGCGCTCGACGTCGGCGTAGGCCTCGGTGAACACCTGCAGGATGCGGGCGTCCACGTCCTCGACGACGTCGAGCAGGTCCTTGCGTGCGGCCTTGACGTCCTCGAGCTGCGAGGACAGGAAGTTGTAGCGCTCCTCCAGCGCGGCGAACTCCTCGAGCGCGAGCGGGTTGACCTTGCCGAGCGTGTTGAGGTCTTTCTGCGCCTTCTTCGCCCGGGCTTCCTGGGTGGCGCGGTCGTACGGCATGGGTGCCGGGGCCACCACCTGTTCACCGCGCGCCTTCGCCTCCTCGTACTCCTGCATCTCCAGGGCCGACGGCGGCATCGGGACGTCGGGGCCGTATTCGGCGATGAGGTCGTCCGGCGACATCGCGAACGTCTCGAGAATCTGCTCCTCGAGCTGTTCGATCCGCAGCGCCACCTGGGCACGGGCCACCTCGTCACGATGCACGGTGTCGCGCAACGAGTTCAGCGTGGTGGTCAGTTCCCCGGATTTCAGGCGCAGCTCGTCGAGGGTCGCCGAGCGCGCGACCCGGAGCTCCTCGAGCTCGTCGCGACCCGCCTGCGCCGACGCGACCGCCGCCGCGAGACGCTCGGCGACCTGCGCGCCGGCCCGCTCGACGGCCACCGCCACCCCGGCGGCCTGTCGCCGGATCTCGTCCTGACGACGTGCCCGCTCGCGGGCCTCCCGCTCACGCTGGGCGGCGCGCCGCAGCGAGTCGGCCTTGCCGCGCACCGACGAGAGGCGTTCCTCGGCGGTGCGCAGTGCCAGACGCGCCTCCATCTCGGTACCGCGGGCGATCCCGACGGCCGCCGCGGCGGTCGACCGCTCGGAGTCGTCGGCGGCCATCTCCGGACCCGAGTCCGACTCGTCGCGGGCCAGCCGCAGCCGTTCCTCCAGTTCGCGAAGGGACTCCAGGGTCTCGGCGCGACCCTTCTCCAGCAGGTTGCGCTGACGGGTGAAGCGATCGGCCTCCGCCCGGGCGGTGCGGATCTCGTGGCCCAGCCGGGCCATCTGCTCATACGCGGCGCCGACACTGGAATCCGATTCGTGGAGCGCGGCGAGTGCCTCCTCGGCCGCTTCCCGACGTTCCCGCTGTTCGGTGAGTGCCCCGTCGAGTGCGGCCTCCAGCTCTTCGACGCGCCGTCGGGTCGCGGCCAGGTCCTCGGTCGCGGCGTCGATGGCGGACTGCACCTCGAGCGTCGACGGACGCCGCGACGATCCACCCTCGATCGAGGCGGGACCGATGCGGTCACCGGCGTGGGTCACCACGCGCACGCCGAGGCTGCGGGCCAGTTCCAGGCCCCGGGCGGGGTCGTCGACTACGACGGTGTCGGCGAGGACGGTGTCGATCGCGGTGCGGATCTCCGGACCACAGGTCACCGCGGAGGATGCCCAGCGAGCGCCTTCGGGCAAGGCAGCGTCTCGTTGCCGTACGGAGTCGGTGAGGCCGCCGCAGATCAGGGCGGCCCGTCCCCCGTCGCCGGACTTGAGGGCCTCGAGCGCGCGGATGGCCGCCATGCCGTCGACCGTCACGATGCCGTCGACCGCCGGGCCGAGCGCACCGGCGATCGCGGTCTCGAAGCCGGGTTCGACGGTGACCAGCTCCGACATCGGTCCGAGCAGGCCGTCGGGCGCGTTGTCGAGCAGCCAGGCGCCGCCGTCGTTGCGTTCCAGGCCCATGGCGAGGGCCTCGACCCGCGCCGACAGCGAGGCGATGGACTGTTCGGCCTCGCGGTGCTGCGCCTGCAGGGTCGCGACACGTTCGTTGGACAGGTTCAGCGCGGTGACGCACCGCTCGTGGTGCTCGTCGAGGGCCTGCTCGGACGCCTCCAGCTGCGCGAGTTCCCCCGCTGCCGAATCCTGTTGCATGGCAGCGCTTTCGGCGCGTTCGGTGGCGTGGGCGATGGCAGCCGTCAGACGGTCGGCCTCGGCGTCGACCCCCTCGGAACGCGTTCGCAGGTTGTCGACCTGTCCCTCGAGACGGGCCAGTCCTTCCCGACGGTCGGCGATCGCCTGGACGGCGGCGAGATGGGCGGCCTCCGCGGCCTCGGCGATCGACTCGCGCTCGCGGAGCACCTCGCGGGCCGTCTCGAGTTGTTCGGCGGCGATCTCGACGCCCTCGGTCAGTTCGGCCTCGAGTTCGGCGGCCTCCAGGGCCTGCTCCTCGAGTTCCTCCGGGTCGGGTCCGGTCGCCTCGGTGGCGGCTTCGCTCAGATAGCGGCTGCGCTCGGCGGCGACCCGGCGGGTCGCGTCGACGCGCTCGGCCAGGGCCGACAACCGGAACCAGGCGCGGCTGGCCGCCGCGGCCGCCGGGGTGACCTCGGCGAGATGCTGCTCGTGCTCGGTCACCTCGGCATTGGCGCGGTCGAGTTCCGCGGCCACCTCGTCCTGGCGGCGCCGCACCTCGTCCTCGACGGCGGCGTGTTCGGCCATCTCGGCGCGCCGGATGACCAGGTCGTCGGCGGCGAGGCGCAGTCGGGCGTCACGGAGGTCGGCCTGGACGGTCTGCGCGCGGCGGGCGACCTCCGCCTGCCGGCCGAGCGGCTTGAGCTGGCGTCGCAGTTCGGCGGTGAGGTCGGTCAGGCGCGCCAGGTTGGCCTGCATCGCGTCGAGCTTGCGGACCGCCTTTTCCTTGCGCTTGCGGTGTTTGAGGACGCCGGCCGCCTCCTCGATGAACGCGCGACGGTCCTCTGGACGCGACTCGAGAATCGCCGACAGACGACCCTGACCGACGATGACGTGCATCTCGCGGCCGATACCGGAGTCGGAGAGCAGCTCCTGAACATCCATGAGGCGACAGGTGCTGCCGTTGATCTCGTATTCGCCCGCGCCGTCGCGGAACATGCGGCGGGTGATCGAGACCTCGGAGTACTCGATCGGGAGCGCGCCGTCGGCGTTGTCGATGGTGAGCGTCACCTCCGCACGTCCCAGCGGCGGACGTCCGGAGGTGCCGGCGAAGATCACGTCCTGCATCTTGCCGCCGCGCAGCGCCTTGGCGCCCTGCTCGCCCATGACCCAGGTCAGGGCGTCGACGACATTGGACTTACCGGAGCCGTTGGGGCCGACGACGCACGTGATGCCCGGCTCGAAGCGCAGGGTCGTCGCCGAGGCGAACGACTTGAAGCCCTTCAGGGTCAGGCTTTTGAGGTGCACGACGGTACAGAGTACTCACCATCGTGATGCGTTTCGGGCAACGCTCACCGTTCGAGGAAACCGACCAGGTCTCCGCGAGCGGGGTCCAGGCTGTCGACCACCAGATCCACCCGACCGGGGGTCTCGCCGGACCGCAGCGCATCGAGCAGAGCCTGCACCTTGTCGCGGGGTCCCTCGGCCACGACGTGCACCCGCCCGTCGGCCTGATTGGACGCGTAACCGACCAGACCGAGCTCCAGGGCCCGCGACCGCGTCCACCATCGGAAGCCCACGCCCTGGACGTGTCCGTGGACGAACGCAGATAACCGGACAGGGTCGGCACTCATGACTCAGTCCGTCACGATCTTCAGGTCGACCTCGGCGCCGGCCTTGATGGTGCGTCCCACCGTGCACACCGCGTCGATCGCACGCTCGACGACGACGAGTAGGCGTTGCGCCGCGTCGGGGTCGAGTTCGGAGAGGTCGACCTCGAGGACCTCCTCGATCCGCGGGTACACCTCGTTCTCGCGGTCGGCGTCACCGCTGACCCGGATGGTGGCGTCGTAGTCGTCGCCGAGGCGACGCGAGAGCGGACGGTCCGAGGACAGGCCGGTGCAGGCCGCCAGCGCGATCTTGAGCAGTTCGCCCGGCGTGAAGACCCCGTCGACGTCCTGCGAGCCGATCAGCACCTCGGCACCACGTGAGCTGCGCCCGGTGTACCGCCGGGTCCCGGTGCGCTCGACCCAGAGCTCGGTGTGCGCCGGGGCTGTGCTGTTCTCTTCGGCGGTGTTCTGTTCGATCGTCATGCTGGGTGAATCCTCTCGGGCGGCGGGGCGGCGCTGACACCGCGCACAATCATAAGAGCCGGGGATCAGAAGAGATTCCCCGCGGCCTCGTCGCCGACCGGGGTGAAGAAGTTGACCAGCGTGCCGTCCGGGTCCCTGACCAGCAGCGAGCGGTTGCCCCATGGCATGTTCGTCGGCTCGTTGACGAACACCGTCACGACATCACGCAGCACTGCGTAGACAGCGTCGACGTCGTCGACCCGGAAGTCGAGGGCGACGCTGCGGTTCGCGCGCGCCTGCGCGGCACCGTCACCGAGCAACGGGACCGTGGCGGTATCGGCAATGGCCAGCGTGCCGGACGGGGTGCGGAGCTCAGCGAACATCGGGTGCAACCGCGCAGCGGTGAGTCCGGTCGCCGCTTCGTAGAACGCGATGAGCGCGTCGACGTCGTCGGTGAAGATTCGGGTGGCTGCCAACTGCATTGGATTTTCTCCTCCGATGTGCGTGGACGCGACCGTTCGCCCGGCCGCAGGTGCGACGGTAGGAGCAATACCGGACAGAAACCGCCCGGTTTGATGGGCGATCATGGATTCATGGCCGACACCACCGCGCGGGCGCTGCGACTCCTCGAGCTACTGCAGTCAGCGCACCAACGCACCGTGGGCGAACTGGCAGAACACCTCGGGGTCGACGAGCGCACCGTGCGCCGAGACGTGGGTCGGCTCACCGAGTCGGGAATCCCCATCGAAACGCTGCGCGGACGGTATGGCGGATACCAGCTCGCGCCGGGTCAGCGCGTCCTCCCGCTCATGTTCAGCAAAGAGGAGGCGGTGGCGGTCTTCCTCGGGCTCGCCCGCAGCCGAGCCGCCACGGGCGAGACCGACCTTTCAGCGCAGACGGCGATGGCCAAGGTCATGCGGGCGCTGCCGGCGGCTGACGCGAGGCAGGTCGACGTGCTCCTCGGGTTGATGACGCCGGTCTCGCGCCGCGGGATGGATCCGGACCCCGCCCTGATGCTGACGCTTGCGGAGGCGGTGCATCTTCGACGCGTGGTCGACCTGCGCTACCGCAACGGGACGGGCGCGCCGTCTCGCCGGACGATTCACCCCTATGGCCTGGCCGCGCACTCGGACAACTGGTACCTGGTCGCCGCCGACCCAGACACGAAGCAGGAACGCACATTTCGTGTCGACCGGATCCGCACCGCGCGGTCTATGCCCCAGACCTTCGCCCCGCCGGCGGATCTCGACGTGGAGCAACGGCTCCTGGACCTCTTCGCCACCGCGGACTATCGCTGGCGGGTGGTCATGCGTATCCGTGAGACCGAGGAACGCCTGCGCGCACGCCTGCCGCGCAGCGTCGCTCGGATAGAGCGCATGGACGACGCAACCGACGGACCGACGGGCGACGGCCCGGCCGGCACCGAGTCGAGATCCACGCCGACAGCCTCGACTGGCTGCCGCCGATCATCGCCGCCATGGACGCCGATGTCGTCATCGAGCGACCCGATGAGCTTCGAGACCTGGTCCGGGACGCGGCGACGAGGATGCTCCGGGTCGTCAGCGTTTCCGGTGGCACGCCGAGATCCTGACGCGGCCGGGCGGGTCGTCAGGCCGCTGTCACCTCTCGGCCTGCGTTGCGTTCCTTCCATTCCCACACCGCGTAGATCACCTCGGTCGCATACCCGAGGTCGAGCTTGCCGCCACCCACGGGCACCGTCGCATTCGCTGCCACCCGCTCATCCGGCGACCACCGACCTGGCGCACGTGTCGCGGGACTCACGTCGATCACTGAACCGCCCGGCCGGTGGAACGAAAACCGTTGCGACCCATGACCGGTGATACTGAACTCACCCCGATGCAACGCACGGTGACAGCTTCCACACAACAAAATCAGGTTGTCCAGGTCGGTCGGTCCACCGGCCGACCAGAACACCACATGGTGGGCGTGCAGATGCCGTGTGCGTTCACAGCCGGGCACCTGACAGCACCGGTCTCTCAGGAACAACGCCCTGACCAGTGCCTTGTTCGGCGTTCGCGACTTACGCCCCAACCCCAGCAACGCCAACTTTCCCGGCGCTCCGGAAACCCTGCTGGACAACACCTTCCGAACCGCAGCACCGCAGTGCGCCTCGTCCAACTCAGCCTCCGACAGCGCCGGCCCGTCATCGAGGTGGGCCTGCTCCCCACCCTCGTCGGTATGGATCAGAATCTCGGCGCCCGGTGCGAGATCAGGCATCGCGATCCCCTCGTGCACCATGTCGGCCATGGCCACCATCGCCGGCGCCGGATTCGACGGCACATTCCGCCACAGGTCCCGACGATTCGCCGGCTTGGCCTCGGAATCCCGTTCACCATCCACGGTTTCCAACTCGCTCGCAGCGTTCCGCGGAACGCTCGACACCGCGTGCAAATCCGCATCGTCGCAGGTCCGGGTGCGTTCGTACTCCGCACGAACCGCACCGGCCAGAAGCCGGCACCATCGAGCGGAGACAGCGTCAGCGACACAGACAACGAGCCATCCGCATTCCACTTCCACCGGCCTGTCGACTCCACCGGTGGGCGATTCTCCGACTCGATGCCACGATCCCGATCGATCTGTCCCATCGCACGTTGTCATTTGCCACCGTGAAGGGACCACCTGGGCTGATTGTTTGCCATAGGGATGGGACCACCTGGATTGCCAGTTATGGGACCACCGGCGCGTCGCGCTGGTGGTCCTTCATTTTGTCCGTTGACTCGGCCGTGACGATGTTCACGGAAGGGGCCGACGGCATGGGCTACCGGGAGGTTGCAGTGGAAGAGATCAGAGAAGTCCTGCGGTTGTGGTTGGGCCTTGCGGTGGGGTTACCGGCGCCGGGTCTGCGCACGATCGCCGCGCGTGCGGGTGTCGATAGGAAGACGGTGCGACGCTACATCGCGGCGGCGCAGGCGGCGGGGTTGACGCGCGATGTCGGTGCGTCGGCACTGACCGATGAGTTGCTCGGTGCGGTGGTGGCCGGGGTGCGTCCGGCGCGGCCGAAGGGTCATGGCCAGGCGTGGGAAGCGTTGGTGCCGTTCAGCGAACAGATCACGCAGTGGGTGAGGGGAGGAACGCCGGAGAATCCAGAACCGTTGACGGTGACGAAGATTCACATCCTGCTGGCCCGTCAGGGGTGTGTGGTCCCGTATCGGACGCTGGTGCGGTTCGCGACCGAGTGCTGTGGGTATCGCCGCACCACGACCACGGTGCGGGTGGCCGATGGGGATCCCGGGGTGGAGTGCCAGATCGACTTCGGCTACCTCGGGATGCTCGATGATGCGGCAACAGGTAAGCGCCGCAAAGTGTTCGCGCTGGTGTTCACCGCCGTGTACTCGCGGCACACGTTCGTGTGGCTCTCACACACCCAAACCCTGTCAACGATCCTCGAGGGCTGTTCAGCGGCGTGGGAGTTCTTCGGCGGCGTGTTCGCTGTGATCATTCCGGACAACATGAAACCTATTGTCACCCAAGCAGACACCCTCAATCCGAGGTTGTCTCGGGGCTGGTTGGACTACGGCCAGCATGCCGGGTTCGTCACCGACACCGCCCGAGTCGCCACACCAACCGACAAGCCGCGGGTAGAACGCACCATCCACTACGTGCAGAACAACTTTTGGGCCGGTGAGCGATTCTCGAGCCTGCCCGATGCCCAGGCCGCCGCGGTGGCGTGGTGCCAGAGCACCGCGGGGCTGCGGATTCACGGCACCACCGCCGCCGCGCCAGCGGTGCTGTTCGACACAGACGAGCGCGCCCACCTGTTACCGATACCGGCCGACTACGACGTACCGATCTTCAAAACTGTCAAGGTGCACAGAGACTTTCACGCCTCGGTCGGCAAAGCACTGTACTCACTGCCCGAAACCTGGATCGGCTCGACACTGGACGTTCGCCTGGACAGCGAAGCGGTGAAGTTCTATCACCGCGGCGAGTTGGTCAAGCAACACCCGCGCCAGCCCGCCGGTGGGCAGAGCACCGACCCCAACGACTACCCCGCAGACAAGGCCGCCTACGCGCTGCGCAACATCAGCAAGCTGCAGGCCACCTGCGAGCATCACGGCCCCCATATCGGGCTCTACGCGGCCCGTATCGTCGACGACCCGCGCCCGTGGTCTCGGGTGCGGGCGGTGTACACCCTGCTCGGCCTGGTGCGCACCTACGGGCCCGGACCTGTCGATGCTGCCTGTGCCACCGCCCTGGAGTTCGATGTCATCGCCGTGCCCAAGATCGCCTCGATGCTTGAGCAGGCCACCGAGAACACCACCCCGGACATGCCCGTGGCCGCCGGGTCGGAATCGTCTCGCTTTGCCCGCGACCCCTCCGAATACGCAACCAACAGAACACAGTTGACACTTGTTCCTAACCCCGACAACACCATTCAGGAGTGAACCGATGACCCGAACCACCAACAGTGTGCCCGAACCTGTCGGCGCCGACATGCTCGGCCTGCTCAAAACCCTCAAACTCGGAGCCCTCGCCGACACCCTGCCCCAACGCGCAGCCCTGGCCCGCCAACACAAAACCTCGCACCTGACGTTCCTGCAACAATTGCTCGCCGATGAAGTCTCACGGCGTGAATCCAGCTCCGCCGCCCGACGATCAGCCAAGGCAGGTCTCGACCCCAGCATGCGGATCGACAACTGGCGCGCGGCAGACGATCTACTCTACGACCGCCCCCTGCTCGAGGACCTCACCACCCTGCGGTTCATCGACGCCGGCCACTCCGCGATCCTGCTCGGCCCCGTCGGAGTCGGCAAAACACACCTAGCAAACGCGTTGGGCCACATGGCCATCGGCCGACGCAAAACAGTGCTGTTCGCGCGAGCGGACAAACTGTTCCACCGACTCAAAGCCGCCCGCCTCGACAACAGCGTCGACGCCGAACTCCGCCGCATCACCGCCGTCGACATCCTGATCATCGACGACTTCGCACTCAGAGCGCTCGACGCGACCGAAACCAACGACTTCTACGAACTCATCGTCGAACGCCACCAGCAGACCAAGACCACCATCGTCACATCCAACCGAGAACCCGCCGAATGGCTCACCATGACCGCCGACGCGCTACTGGCCCAATCGGCCATCGACCGACTCACCTCACGCGCGCACACCCTCGTCATCGAAGGCCCCTCCTACCGCCAACGACACCGACCCGGACTTGACCGACCCAACCCCGCAGAGCATCCTCAATAACGCGCCAAGGTGGTCCCATCCTCGTGGCAATCCAGGCGGTCCCATAGCAGTGGCAAATGACACACGTACCGCCCGCTCCAGCTGCGACGCCGTACAGGACAACGCCAGATTCACCAGCTCCTTCTCCCGCAACGAGGTCGCGACCCGCGTCAGCGCCCGCACCTTCGAATACGACAACCGCCCCGCACCGAACGCCTCCCGGATCAGCGGCAACTCCGTCAATGCCTTCGCCACCCGTATCTGCTCCTGCGCCGTGCGCTGAGAGACACCTGCCTTCCACGACATCCAGTGCGCGAGCGAATGAACACCCGGCCCCCTCCACGACTGCCGCTCATCCAATTCCGCCACCAGAGACAAGAACTCGGCGGTGAGCGCGGTGATCTGCGCGGCATAACCGAGTACTCGTCTTTCCAGCGCGTCATCTGACAGAGACGCCGGATCCGCGCCATCGAACATCGACGACACGTTCTCACCGTGCAGCACCGAAACAGACACCCCAGGCCCCCAGCCGTTCGAACGGATATACGAACAACGTATCGGCGCCCACCGACAAAGTAGCTGGTCACGGCGCTTCGAGCGTTCCGCGGAACGCTCGTCACCTTCACCGGACGCGTCAGAGCTGCGCAGGAAGTATCAGTGACTCAACGTGCACGGCGCCGAGGCACGGTCTGGCACTTCGGGCAGAAGTACGAGCTGCGGTTCATGAACGACTCCCGGCGCATGATCGCCCCGCAGCGGCGGCACGGCAGCCCCTCGCGTCCGTAGGCGTTGAGCGAGCGTTCGAAGTAGCCCGACTGGCCGTTGACGTTGACGTACAGCGCGTCGAAGGACGTACCCCCGACCTCCACCGCCTCGGTCATCACCGCGGTCGCCGCGTCGATCAGTTCGAGCAGCTTCTTGCGCGAGATCGTCTCCGCGATACGTGCGCCGTGCAGTCGCGCACGCCACAGCGCCTCGTCGGCGTAGATGTTGCCGACCCCGGAGATGACGGTCTGGTCGAGCAGGACGCGCTTGATCTCCGAGTGTTTGGCGCGCATCCGGGTCACGACCGCTGCCGCGTCGAAGGCCGGGTCGAACGGGTCGGGCGCGATGTGCGCGACCGACACCGGGATGTCGTCGGCGCCCTCGGACACCGCGTAGTCGTCGAGATGCCATCCGCCGAAGGTTCGCTGGTCGACGAAACGCAACTCGTTGTCGTCGTCGAGGGCGGCGCGGATGCGCAGGTGGGTGTGATCGGGTGCCCCGTCGCGGGCGATCAGCATCTGACCGCTCATGCCGAGATGCACCACGAGGGCGGCGCGGTCGGTGTCGTCGGCGACATCGATCCACATGTACTTGCCGCGACGACGCACCCCGGTGACACGTTTGCCGGACAGGCGACCGATCAGGTCCGGTTCGCCGCCGACGTGGCGACGCGCGGCACGCGGATGGCGTACCTCGACCGAGGTCACCGTGCGCCCGGTCAGATGCTTCTCGAGACCCATGCGCACGGTCTCGACCTCGGGTAGTTCAGGCATGGACTGCCGGTGTCACGAGGAGGCGGCGGCGCGTTCGGTGAGCGCCGTCCACGCGAGGGCCGCCGCCTGCTGCTCGGCCTCTTTCTTGGTGCGTCCGACGCCCTCGCCCAGGTTCTCCCCCGCGACCATCGCGATCGCGGTGAACTCCTTGTTGTGGTCCGGTCCGGTGGACGAGATCTGGTACTGCGGCGGGCCGTAACCGCGTTCCGAGCTCAGCTCCTGCAGCGAGGTCTTCCAGTCCAGCCCCGCGCCGAGTTGCCCGGCCTTCTCGATGCGTTCGTCGAAGAGTCGCAGGATGATCCGCTGCGAGGTCTCCAGCCCGTGACTGAGAAACACTGCGCCGAACAGCGATTCGAGGCCGTCCGCGAGGATCGAGTCCTTGTCGCGGCCGCCGGTCATCTCCTCGCCGCGGCCGAGATACAGGTACTTGCCCAGGCCGCCCTCGTCGCCGAGCCCGCGGGCCACGTCGGCGAGCGCGTGCATGTTCACCACGCTGGCACGGATCTTGGCGAGCTCACCCTCGGGGCGGTCCGGGAATCGGAGGTACAGGCGTTCGGTGATCACCACACCGAGAACGGAGTCCCCGAGGAACTCGAGGCGCTCGTTGGTCGGCAGCCCGCCGTGCTCGTAGGCATAGGAACGGTGCGTGAGCGCCAGTGTCAGAAGGTGTTCGGGGATGTCGGTGTCGAGAGCGGCGAGCAGCGCGGCACGCCGACCGTCCTCGCGAGTGGTCTCAGTCACGACGTTCCTGATCGCCCGGTTTGTCCTCGTCCGCCTTGTCTTCCTCTGCGAGCTCGGAGAACTTGTTAGCGAGACCGGCCCACCGAGGGTCGATCAGCTCGTGCGCGTGGCCGGGTTCGGCGACCGCCAACCGGATACCGCACACCTGGCAGAGCCCGGGGCAGTCCGGTGAACACAGCGGCGACATCGGGAGTTCCAGCGCCACCGCGTCGATGATCGACTGTTCGAGATCGATGCGGTCGTCGACGATGCGGTGCACGTCGTCTTCCTCGGTGGTCTGCTCGGTCACACTGTCCGGGTACGCGAACAGTTCGGTGAGGAACACCGTCACCGTGCCGTCGATCGGCTCGAGGCAGCGCGAACACTGCCCCGCGGTCTCGCCGCACGCGGTGCCGGTCACCAGGATTCCCTCGCTCACCGACTCGAGCCGGAGGTCGAGATCGACGTCCGAGCCGGCCGGGATGCCGATCATCTCGACTCCGAGCTTGTCCGGGGTCGCCACCGTCCGGTGCACCTCTGACATGGTGCCCGGGCGACGACCCAGCGACCGGACGTCGAGGACGAAGGGATCGCGCCGTGGCGCGGAATCGGGACCGTGCGACGGTTCTGATGTCACAGCATGATCAGACACAAACTGCACCATACGCTCGCGATCGCGAATCATCGACTGACGCCACGGTGTGTGCCGGGTCGGTCGCCCGACCGGTCACACCGCCAGCGGGGATCCCTGGTCACGGTCGTAGGAATTCCGGGTCGACGTCTCGCGCGACCGCGAGTGGTCGCCGCGCGAGTCGCGTGCCGCATCGTCCACGCTGCGTGGGTATTCGACGTAGTCGTGCATGCCGGCGCCGGTGCGCAGCTGGTGCCGTCCGCGGTTCACCGAACGCAGTGTCCCGGTGAGGATCTCCTCGAACTGGGCCAGCTTCTCGTCGACGTAGACGTCGCAGTCGCCACGCAGACGGTCCGCCTCGGCGTGCGCGGCGTCGATGATGCGCTCGGCCTCCGACTTGGCGGCGCCGACGACCTCGGTCTCGGAGACGAGGCGCTGCTGTTCGGCGATGCCGTCGGCCACCGACTTGTCGTAGGTGTTGTTCGCCGCGTCGATGGTGCGCTGCGCCTCGGCCCGTGCGCGCCCGGTGACGGCCTCGAATTCGCGGGCAGCACTGGTCTGGAGCCGGCGTGCCTCTTCGGTGGCATCCTCGACGAGCGAGTGCGAATGCGAGCTCGCCTCGTCGACCATGCGATCGGCCTGAGCCTTGGCCTCGGACAGGATGCGATCGGCCTCCGCCCGGGCGTGGGCGAGGACGGCCTCGGATTCGGAGTCGGCCTTGGCGACCGTCGTCTCGGCGTGCTCACGCGCATCACCGATGAGCGTGTCGCGCTGGTCGAGGACGTCCTGAGCGTCGTCGAGCTCGCCCGGGATCGAGTCCTTGATGTCGTCGAGGAGTTCGAGCACGTCACCACGCGGCACGACGCAACCCGCGGTCATCGGCACACTCCGTGCCTCCTCGACAATCGCCACGAGCTCGTCGAGAGCCTCAAATACCCGGTACACAGCCACTCCAATCCGGCGCTTGCCTGTTTGCAACAGTTGGTGAATCTGTGACTATTGTGCCGAATGTTGCGCCTGTGATTAGTGAAGCGCGTGGGGTGTGTCGCGGGTTTCCCCAGGTGATTCCTCAGACGGACCGCTCACCGGTCAGCTTTGCCGTGAGGCGCTTGTGGATGTGCGACGACAAGAACGGCGCGACGTCGCCGCCGAGCTTGGCCACCTCTTTGACGAGCGAACTCGAGACATGCGCGAACCGGGGATCGGTGAGAAGGAAGACCGTCTCCACATCGGCGAGCGCGCGGTTCATCTGGGCCATCGGAACCTCGTAGTCGAAGTCGACCGCCGACCGGAGGCCCTTGACGATCGTGTGGATCGACTCCTGCTTCAGATAGTCGACGAGAAGCCCTTCCCAGCGATCGACCCGCACGCCGGGCAGATCGGCACAATCCTCCTCGATGAGCGCGATCCGCTCCTCGACGCTGAACATCCCGCGCTTGTTGGGATTGACCACCACGGTGATGACCACCTCGTCGAAACACGCCGCGGCGCGTTCGACCACGTAACGGTGGCCGAGGGTGAAGGGATCGAAGGAACCGGGACACACTGCCGTCGTCATGGCCTGAACTTACCGTCAGGTCCTACGCCTCAGTGTCGTCAGGAGCTGCGCGGCGGCGTCTCAGGCACCGGTGAACTCTGCGACCTCGACCCGGGTGTCGCCGTAGTTCTTGTCCACCAACACCTCGAAGCCGGCGGGCCAGATCCGGCCGGTGGAGCGGGCGGAGCGCTCCACGACCACCAGGGCATCGTCGGCGAGCCGTGTCGCGGCCAGTCTGGTCAGGTCCTCGGAGAGCGCCGTCGCGTCGACCGCGTACGGCGGGTCGGAGAACACGAGGTCGTACTTCCGTTCGGGCGGCGAGGACAGATAGGCGGACACCGGTCTCGTCAGTACCGTGGTCGACGAGGCGATGCCACAGGCCTGCACATTGGCCCCGATGACCGCGGCCGCCTTCCGTGCCGAGTCGACGAAGGTCGCGCCGGCCGCTCCTCGTGAGACCGCCTCGATGCCGAGGGCGCCGGAACCGGCGTACAGATCGAGAACCCAGAGCCCGTCGAGATCGAATCGGGCGTCGAGGATGTTGAATACCGACTCCCGCACACGATCGGAAGTGGGACGAGTTCCCTCGCCCGGAACGCGGAGCCGTCTCCCCCGCAGCTCGCCCGCGATAATCCTCGTCATGGGGCCATTCTGCTCTCCCGTGAAGCCCCGATGACACCCGTGGGTGACACTCTTGTGACTCACTTCACATTGCATGTCTGATCAGGTAGAAGGTAGGGGTTCGACGAGGCAATTTCCGCAGGTGGGTGACTTCGCCGACACGCGTTGTTAACGTCGATGGCGTTATGAGCCCTTCACAAACAAGAACGGCCCCAACAACTGTCCTTACCGTCGACTATCGGATGCCGACTGTCGCCGACGGTACCCGCCTCTGGGAAATCGCCTCGGACTCAAAGGTTCTCGACGTCAACTCGTCGTATTCCTATGTGCTGTGGTGTCACGACTTCGCCCAGACCTCGATCATCGCCGAAGTCGATGGCCGTCCGGTCGGTTTCGTCACCGGATATCGTCGCCAGAACGATCCATCCACCCTCATGGTGTGGCAGGTCGCCGTCGACGACTCGATGCGCGGACACGGCATCGCCGGGTCCATGCTGCACCACCTCTTCGATCGCGTGAACCGCCTCGGCATGGTGGCGATGCACACCACGATCAGTCCCGACAACATTCCGTCGCAGCGACTGTTCGAGTCGGTGGCGAAGGCTCGCGGCCTGCGTTTCGAACGCCGTGATCTGTTCGCCGCCAACGCTTTCCCGGACTCGCACGAGCCCGAGGACCTCTACATGCTGGAACCGGAGATCCCCGAGCCCTGAGCTCGCGCGTGATCCCTCAGCACCCCGGACCGCGGCACAGCCCCTGACCGACGGTTTCCGGATGCGCAGTGCCGCAACATCGTTGGCGCTGATCCACCACAGCGTCGCTGCGCGACGCCGCTTTTCGAGTTCATATCGCCGATGGGCACCGAACTCACGATGTCACCCATAGAAGGAAGCACCGATATGCAACTTCTCGACGCCACCCCCGTTCTGGAAAAGTCCTTCGACGATTCCATCTTCACGACCCACGAATCCGAGGTGCGCAGCTACTGCCGCAACTGGCCTGCGGTCTTCACCACCGCCAAGGGTTCCTACATCACCGACCAGAACGGTCGGGAGTACCTGGACTTCTTCGCGGGCGCCGGTTCGCTGAACTACGGGCACAACAACCCCGCGCTTAAGAAGGCTCTGATCGAGTACATCGAGTCCGACGGCATCACCCACGGCCTGGACATGGCCACCGTCGCCAAGGGGAACTTCATCGAGAAGTTCCACCAGCACATCCTTCAGCCGCGCGGACTCGACTACAAGATCCAGTTCCCCGGTCCGACGGGCACCAACGCCGTCGAGTCGGCCCTCAAGCTGGCCCGCAAGGTGACCGGCCGTGAGTCGATCATCAGCTTCACCAACGCCTTCCACGGCATGACCCTGGGTTCGCTGTCGGTCACCGGCAACTCGATGAAGCGCGCGGGCGCCGGTATCCCCCTGGTCCACGCCACCCCGATGCCGTTCGACAACTACTTCGGCGGCGTCATGGAGGACTTCGCCTGGTTCGAGCGCGTCCTCGACGACTCGGGCAGCGGCCTGAACCGTCCCGCCGCGGTGATCGTCGAGACCGTGCAGGGCGAGGGCGGCGTCAACGTCGCACGCGCCGAGTGGCTGCGCGCGCTGTCGGACCTGTGCGAGCGCCGCGACATCCTGCTCATCGTCGACGACGTCCAGATGGGCTGCGGCCGGACCGGCGAGTTCTTCTCGTTCGAGGAGGCCGGCATCAAGCCCGACATCGTCACGCTGTCCAAGTCGATCAGCGGCTACGGTCTGCCCTTCGCGCTGACCCTGTTCAAGCCCGAGCTCGACGTCTGGACCCCCGGCGAACACAACGGCACGTTCCGCGGCAACAACCCCGCCTTCGTCACCGCCGCCAAGGCCATCGAGACCTACTGGTCCGACGACACCCTGACCCGGGAGATCCACGCGAAGGGTGAGCGCATCCACGAGGTCTTCTCCGAGCTCTGCAACCGTTACGAGGGCATCTCGACCCGCGGTCGCGGCATGGTCCGCGGCCTGGCGTTCGACGATCACACGGCAGCCGGGAAGGTCTGTGCGCAGGCCTTCGGCGCCGGGTTGCTCGCCGAGACGTCGGGTCCGTCCGACGAGGTCGTCAAGCTGCTCCCGCCGCTGACCATCTCCCGCGAGGACCTCGACCGCGGCCTGTCCATCCTTTCCGACGCAGTCAAGGAGGTGATCGGATGATCGTCCGAACCACCCAGGAGATCACCGGTACCGATCGCGATGTCGCGGACCCCAAGGGCAACTGGGTCTCCAAGCGCATCGTCCTCGGCGGCGACGGCGTGGGGTTCTCGTTCCACGAGACCACCATCGCCGCCGGCAGCGTGAACGAATTCCACTACGCCAACCACATCGAGGCCGTCTGGCTCGTCGAGGGCACGGGTACCCTGCTCGACCGGGAGACCGGCGAGACCTATCCGCTGGCCCCCGGCACGATGTACCTGCTGAACGGTCACGAACGCCACACGGTCACCGCCGACACGCAGATGCGGATGCTGTGCGTGTTCAATCCGCCGGTCGTCGGCACCGAGGTGCACGACGAGAACGGCGTGTACCCGCTGGTCGCCGTGCCGCAGCCGGCCGGCAAACATGCCGAGGAGACCGTCGTGTCCTGACGGACGCCAGCTCAGAAGAGCATTCCGAGTGCGCACCCTGCCTATCCTGGGCAGGGTGCGCACTCGTCTTCAGCTCGGCCACGCCCCGGCCGAACACACGCCCCTCGACGATGATGTCGCCGAGCGCATCGAGCTCGCGTCCGACATCCTGGCCGGGCGTCGCGTCGCGGTCCTGACCGGAGCCGGCATCTCCACCGACTCGGGAATACCCGACTACCGCAGCCCGGGTTCACCGCCACGCACGCCGATGACCCTGGAGATGTTCCTGTCCTCCCCCGAGTTCCGCCGGCACTACTGGGCGCGTAATCATCTCGGCTGGCGTCACATGGACGCCGCACTACCCAACACGGCGCATCTGGCGCTCACCGAACTGCAACGCCGCGGCGCGGTCTCGACGGTGATCACTCAGAACGTCGACATGCTGCACACGAAGGCCGGGACGAAGGGAGTGCTGGAACTCCACGGGTGCTATGGGCGCGTACGCTGCCTGACCTGCGACTGGCGGATCTCCCGGCACCGGCTCGCAGAGGAGCTCGAGAAGGTCAACACCGGCTTCGCCGACCGGGTCGCGGGACGCGGCGCCATCGAGGTGGCACCCGATGCGGATGCGACGCTCTCCGACACCTCCGACTTCGTGATGATCGACTGCCCGCACTGCGGGGGCATCCTCAAACCCGACATCGTCTACTTCGGCGAGACGGTTCCGAAACCACTTGTCGCCCAGGCATTCTCCGCGGTCGACGAGTCCGACGCGCTGCTGGTGGTGGGGTCGTCCCTGACGGTCATGTCCGGCCTGCGGTTCGCGCGCCGGGCCCATCGCGCCGGTAAGCCGCTGATCATCGTGAACCGCGGACACACCCGCGCCGACGAGCTGGCCGTGCTCAAGATCGACCATCGGGCCGGGGTCGTGCTGCCGGCCCTGGCTGCAGGCTAGAAGTTCAGCGCGACACGACGACCAGGTCGTCGGCGTGCACGACGGGCCGCTGCAGTTCGGCCGGGAGTTCGTCGGTCTGGCGGCCGACCATCGAGGTGACGTCGTCGGAGTCATACGAGGCGACCCCGCGCGCCTTCACCGCCCCGCGCTGGTCCACCAGTTCGACGACGTCGCCATCGAAGAACCGGCCCTCGACGCCGACCACGCCGGCGGCGAGAAGCGAACGACGCCGATGGGATACCGCAGCCACCGCACCGTCGTCGAGGACGATCCGACCCCGCGTGTCCGCGGCGTGACGCACCCAGAACCGACGTGCGGACAACCGCTCCTCGCGGGCGGCGAACACCGTACCCACCGAGGCGTCGGCGAGAGCTTGCGCCGCCGACGAGGCGGCGGCCAGCAGGACCGGGACACCGGCATCCGCGGACAGGCGGGCCGCGGCCAGTTTCGAGGCCATCCCGCCGGTACCGAGCGCTCCCCCCGACCCGGCGATGACGCCGTCGAGATCCTCGGGCCCATTCACCTCGGGGATCAGACGGGCACGTCGACCGTCGACGCCCACCTTGCGCGGGTCGCCGTCGTAGAGTCCGTCGACATCGGAGAGCAGCACGAGCGCGTCGGCGCCGCTGAGGTGGGCGACGAGGGCGGCGAGCCGGTCGTTGTCGCCGAACCTGATCTCGTTCGTCGCCACCGTGTCGTTCTCGTTGACCACGGCCACCGCACCCAACGACCGCAGACGATCAAGCGTGCGTTGGGCGTTGGCGTGATGCGACCGGTTGGAGATGTCGTCTGCGGTCAGCAGGACCTGCCCCACGGTGCGGCCGTAGCGGGCGAACGAGGTCCCCCAGGCATGCGCCAGCGCCAGTTGTCCGACGCTTGCCGCGGCCTGCTTGGTTGCGAGGTCCGTCGGACGCTTCTTGAGACCCAGCGGGGCGATACCCGCGCCGATCGCACCCGACGACACCACGATGACATCGGAGCCGGCACGCATCCGCGCTTCGAGCGCGTCGGCCAAGGCGTTGAGCCGATCCCGATCGAGTCCCTCGGTCAGGTCGGTCAGAGCCGACGAGCCGATCTTCACCACGACGCTGCGCGCGTGCGCGATCTGTTCCCGAACGCCCCGAACCTCGATGCGGGCTTCCGCGGTCACGACTGGTCCTGCTCTCCGTCCTCGACGGGCAGCCCGCGGCGCAGCCGGCGCGCCTGCTTACGTTCGGCGGCGCCCACGCGATCGTTGCGGTCGAGTCGGATGTCGGTGCCGCGTCCGGTGACCGGGACGTCCTCGCCCATGGGCGTGCTCGGCTCCCAGTCGAAGGTGACCGCACCGATGGTGACCGGCGCACCGGGCTCCGCACCCAGCTTCACCAGTTCGTCTTCGACGCCGAGCCGGTTGAGGCGGTCCGCCAGGTAGCCGACGGCCTCGTCGTTGTCGAACTGCGTCTGCGCGATCCAGCGCTCCGGACGTGAACCGCGCACGATGAAACCGCCCTCGATCTCCGGATCGCGGACGATGGTGAACCCGGTGTCGTCGACAGCCTTCGGACGGATGATCGCGCGGCGGGGCACCTTGGCGGGCTGGGCTTCCCGGTACTCGCGGACCATCTTCGCCAGTGCGAAGGTCAGTTCGCGCAGACCCTCGTGGGCCACGGCCGAGATCCGGAAGACCGGCCAACCGCGTTCGGCGAGTTCGGGTTCGACGAGGTCGGCGAGTTCGGCGGCATCGGGGACGTCGATCTTGTTGAGGATCACCACACGCGGACGCTCGGCCAGGTCGCCCAGACCGTGATCGGCGTCGAGCGCCGGGCGGTAGGCGGCGAGTTCGGCCTCGAGGGCATCGATGTCGGACACCGGGTCGCGACCGGGTTCGAGGGTCGCGCAGTCCACGACATGCGCGAGGACGGCGCACCGCTCGAGGTGGCGCAGGAACTCGAGTCCGAGACCACGGCCGGTCGACGCACCTGGGATCAGGCCGGGCACGTCGGCGATGGTGAACACCTCACCGGCGGTCTGGACCACACCGAGATTCGGCACGAGGGTGGTGAACGGATAGTCGGCGATCTTCGGCTTGGCCGCCGACAGCACCGACACCAGCGACGACTTACCCGCCGACGGGAAGCCGACGAGACCGACGTCGGCCACGGACTTCAGCTCGAGAACGAGGGAACGTTCCTGGCCGTCCTCACCGAGGAGGGCGAAGCCGGGGGCCTTGCGGGCCTTCGACGCGAGCGAGGCGTTGCCGAGGCCGCCTCGACCGCCCTGTGCCGCCTCGAAAGTCGTTCCGGCGCCGACCAGGTCGGCGAGAATGGTGCCGTTCTCGTCGAGCACGACGGTACCGTCGGGCACCTTGAGGACGAGATCCTCGCCGTTGGCGCCGTCACGGTTGTCGCCGGCACCGGGTTTGCCGTTGCTCGCCTTGGCATGCGGACGGAAGTGGAAGTCGAGCAGAGTGTGCACCTGCGGGTCGACGACGAGGCGCACCGACCCGCCGTTCCCGCCATTACCGCCGTCCGGGCCGCCGAGAGGTTTGAACTTCTCCCGGTGGACCGAGGCGCAGCCGTGGCCACCGTTGCCCGCCGCGACGTGAATGGTCACGCGGTCGACGAACCGTGACATCGAATCCTTCTTCCATCCAAAAAAGAACAGGGCGGGCCGGGTACGTGATGACCCTGCCCGCCCTGCGAAAAGGCTTGTCGTGCCGGATAGCTCGGGTCAGACCTGAGCGGTTTCCGGGACGATGTTGACCGTCTTGCGGCCACGCTTGCTGCCGAACTCCACCGCGCCTGCGGCGAGCGCGAACAGGGTGTCGTCGCCACCGCGACCGACGTTCACGCCGGGGTGGAACTTGGTGCCGCGCTGACGAACCAGGATCTCTCCCGCGCTCACCTGCTGGCCGCCGAAGCGCTTCACCCCGAGTCGCTGGGCATTGGAATCGCGACCGTTGCGCGAGCTCGATGCGCCCTTCTTATGTGCCATGTGTCAGTCCTCCTGAGGTCTTCGCGAAGCTGGTCGAACTACTTGATCCCGGTGACCTTCAGGAGCGTCAGCTTCTGACGGTGACCCTGGCGCTTGTGGTAGCCGGTCTTGTTCTTGAACTTGTGGATGCGGATCTTGGGGCCCTTGACGTGCTCCACGACCTCGCCGGTGACCGAGATCTTGGCCAGCTTGTCGGCGTCGGTGGTCAGGGTCGAGCCGTCGACGACCAACGCGACCGGCAGGCTCACCGTGGAGCCGACCTTCTCGTCGATCTTCTCGACCTTGACAATGTCGCCCTCAGCGACCTTGTACTGCTTACCGCCGGTCTTGACGATCGCGTACGTTGCCATCGAAGTTCTTCCTCTTACTCGTCTGGTCGGGCCCTCGCCAGCGCCGAGGCGCTCTCGAAGGCGTTCGTGTAGTGCATCCCGGCGCGGGCCGCAGTCGACCCAGTCAGCTGACCGGGAGTGGCTGCAGATCACACCAGAGGGCCTGCCACGGGATTCGCGCCGCCGCCGGTGCACGTGGCACGCAGAACAGCGCAGACCCTCCGCGGGAGGCGACTTTCCAAGGTTACGGGAACGGCGGTGGCCGGGTCAAACCAGCCCCGCCGGCCCGTCCCTCGGCGATCAGCTGTCGGTCGGCGGCGGTCCGGCGGGCCGGCCCGCCGTGCGCTTCCGCGGGCGCCGGCGGACCGCGACCACGGACTCCCCGGTGGAGACCGGACCGAAGGTCGTCTTGGGCGCCTCCGGTGCCGCGTCGACGGCCGTCATCACCACGTTCTCCGGTGCGGTGGTCGTCTGCGCCGGGCGCCGGACCACCCGGCGGCGGCGCTTGGCCACCGCGGGAGCCTGCCCGTCGGTCGACACGACCGGTTCCTCGACCTTCACCGGCTCCGCTTCCGCCGCTTCCGGTTCCGCGGTGTCCGGTTCCGACACGGTCTCGGCCACCGGCTCGGGCTTCTCCGGCTTCTCGGACGGCGCCTTCGTCTCGGTCGCTTCCGTCGCCACTGGGGCGCCGGCGGCGGTCGACTCCTCGGGCGCGCCCTCGGTGTGATCACCCTCGTGGTACTCGCCCTCGGGGTGCTCGTCGTCGTGGTTGTGTGCGGCCATGGCCCGGAACAACGGGTGTTCGGCAGCGGGCTTGTGTGCCGGCTGCGGCGCCGGCTTGGTCTCGGCGGGTGCCTCCGACTTCTTCTTGCCGCGGCGCGAACGCTTGGGACCGGCGCTCTCCGAACGCGCCGAGTCGTCGCCGCGCACCTCGACCGGGTTGGTGTGCACGATCAGGCCGCGACCGCCGCACGTCGAGCACGGGGTCGAGAACGCCTCGAGCAGACCGGTTCCGAGACGCTTGCGGGTCATCTGCACCAGGCCGAGCGAGGTCACCTCCGACACCTGGTGGCGGGTTCGGTCCCGAGCCAGGGCCTCGGTGAGGCGACGCAGCACCAGGTCACGGTTGGACTCGAGGACCATGTCGATGAAGTCGACGATGATCATGCCGCCGATGTCGCGCAGGCGCATCTGCCGCACGATCTCCTCGGCCGCCTCGAGGTTGTTGCGGGTGACCGTCTCCTCGAGGTTGCCCCCCGAACCGGTGAACTTGCCGGTGTTGACGTCGACGACCGTCATGGCCTCGGTGTGCTCGATGATCAGCGTGCCGCCCGACGGCAGCCACACCTTGCGGTCGAGCGCCTTTGCCAGTTGCTCGTCGATGCGATGGACCACGAACGAGTCGGGTGCATCGGCGTGCGGCTTGCTGAACTGCTCGACCCGCTCCATGAGGTCGGGTGCGACGGAACTGACGTAACCCTCGACGAGGTTCCACGCCTTGTCGCCCTCCACGACGAGCTTCTTGAAGTCTTCGTTGAACAGGTCACGCACCACGCGAACCAGCAGATCGGGCTCCTCGTACAGCGCACGCGGAGCCGACGAGCCACCCTTCTTGGCCTGCGCGACCGATTCCTCGATCGACTTCCACTGCGATTCGAGACGAGCGATGTCGGCACCGAGCTCCTCGGCACTGACGCCTTCCGAGGCGGTGCGGATGATCACCCCGGCCTCGTCGGGCACGAGCTTCGCCAGGATCTGCTTGAGACGCTTGCGCTCGACGTCGGGCAGCTTGCGGCTGATACCGGTCGACGACCCGCCCGGCACGTAGACGAGGTACCGGCCGGCCAGCGAGATCTGCGTGGTCAGGCGGGCGCCCTTGTGTCCCACCGGGTCCTTGCTGACCTGCACCAGCACGTTGTCGCCGGGCTTGAGCGCCTGCTCGATCTTCCGCGAGCCGCCGTCGAGTCCGGCAGCATCCCAGTTGACCTCGCCGGCGTACAGCACACCGTTGCGGCCGCGGCCGATGTCGACGAAAGCCGCCTCCATGCCGGGAAGCACGTTCTGCACGCGGCCGAGGTAGATGTTGCCCACCATCGACGACGACGTCGCCGTGGTGACGAAGTGCTCGACGAGGACGCCGTCCTCGAGCACCGCGACCTGGGTGTAGTCCTCCACCGCGGCGAGCTCGTGGCCGTCGCCGTCGGAGATGCTGCTGTTGGCGCTGCGCTCGCGCACCACCATCACGCGGTCGACGGCCTCGCGACGGGCGAGGAACTCCGACTCGGTCAGGATCGGCGGGCGTCGACGGCCCGCGTCGCGTCCGTCGCGACGGCGCTGACGCTTGGCCTCGAGCCGGGTCGAACCGGAGATGCCCTGCACCTCGTCGCGCGCACGCTTGCTCCGGGGCTCGCGTTCGTGGACCACCGTGTTCGGCGGATCGTCCGGCGAACCCTCGTCGGGCTCCCCCCCGCCCTTGCGCCGACGGCGGCGACGCCGACGGCGGGTCGAGGACGCCTCATCCGAGTCGTCGCCTTCACCGTCGTCCGACTCGGTGTCGTCACCGGAATCGGTGGCCGTCGAGGAGTCGCCCTCCGACACATCCGCGGAAGCGGCCTCCTTCTGATCGGCCTCCTCCGAGTTCTCTCCGGCTGACCGCCGGCTGCGACGACGTCGGCGTCCGGTCGGCTCGCCATCACCGGCGGCAGACTCCTCGGACTGCGACTCATCCGTCTTCTTCTCGTCGCCGGACTCGTCGGCCGTCGACTCGGAGTCGGTTGCCGAGTCCTCGGCGCGGTCACCGGTCTCGTCCGACTCGGTGTCATCCGACGAATCGCCGGACTCGCCCTGGTCACCGCGGCCGCGACCACGACCACGACGTCCGCGACGGCGACGACGGCTACGACCCGAACCCGAGTCGTCGGCGTCGGTGCTGTCGGTGTCGGTCTCGTCGGCGTCCTCTTCGGGAGCCTGGTCGTCAGCGGAGGTGTCGGCAGAAGGTGCGCCGGTCGGCGGCGCCTTCTTCTCGGCTTTCGCCGGCTTGTCGGGCTGCTCTGACTTCTCGGGCTGCGCTGGCTTCTCGGGCTGCGCCGGCTTCTCGGGCTGCGCCGGCTTCTCGGCCTGCTTCGCCGCACGTGCGGTCTTCGGCTTCTCGGCGGGCGCCTGTGGCTGGAGGAACAGCGGCTGGGTGCCGAAGGACGTGTCGTCCTCGGCGGCCTGCGCGGCGACCGGCTCGTCGTAGCGGGTAGCCGCGGCCGAGAACAGACTCGGCGGCTCCTCGACCTTCGGAACCTCGACGGCCGGCTCTTCGACCGTCGGGGCCTCAAGGGTGGCCTCTTCGACCTTCGGGGCCTCGGGGGCCGGTTCTTCGACCTGCGGCGCCTCGGGGGTGGCCTCTTCGGCCGGGACCGGCGTCACCGCCTCGTCCGCCTCCACGTTGGCCCGCACCCGTTCGGCCACGGCCTGCGCCAACTCACGGTCGACGCTGGATTGCGGGCTGCGCGTCTGCACCCCGAGATTGGCCAGGTGCGCCAGCACCTGCCGACTCGTCAGGCCCAGGAAGCGGGCCAGTGCGTGCACACGAAGTTTGCTGGGAAATTCTTCCACCGGTTCTGACGCTGCGTTCGCGTCAGCCGGTGACCCGTTGTCGGTCACTCAGTCTCCTCGAACCCCCGGGCGCGTCGGGCTGACGCGGCCACGCGAGGGTCTGCTCTGTGTCCCGGTCACGTATGACCGGTGTTGTGTGGTCTCCGCGTCATCACGCTGATCCGAGAGTCGGTTCAGCAGAGAACGCTCTTGCTGTGTCGATGACCGCATCCCGGGCGCCTTCCACGCCACCGGGCACAGGGCAGAGCCTGAGTGTTCGGCTGCTGGCAGCAGTACGAACCTCGGCGGGATCAGCTGTGGTTGTGGGCGTCGCGATGCGGACCTACCGCACCGAGACGCGCCGAACCAGGGCGCGTCATCCGGCCATCGTCGGCAAAGTGTGCCGACGATAACCCTGCAAGTATCCCACACGGTGGTCGGATGACCGCAAAGTATGCGCGTTTGAGCCGCGCGTCGAACCGAGGGAACCCCGGTCAGCCTGCGAGTTCGGGGAACCAGAGAGCGATCTCACGCTCGGCCGATTCCGGCGAGTCCGAGCCGTGGACCAGGTTGTACTGGGTGTTCAGGGCGTAGTCCGCGCGGATGGTGCCGGGCACCGCCTTCTCGACGGGATCGGTGCCGCCGGCGATCTGCCGGAAGGCCGCGACGGCGCGCGGCCCCTCGAGGACGGCCGCGACCAGCGGGCCGGAGGTGATGAACTCCAGCAACGAGGGGTAGAAGGGCTTGCCCTCGTGTTCCGCGTAGTGGCCGCGGGCGACCTCGTCGCTTGCGGTCTTGAGCTCGAGAGCCACAAGAGTGAGCCCCTTGCGCTCGATGCGGCTGATGATGTCGCCGACGAGCAAGCGTTGGACGCCGTCCGGCTTGATGAGTACGAGAGTGCGTTCAGTCACGACTCACACCTTAACGACCGGCGACCGGATTCCGACGGTCAGGAGCAGTACTCACCGGCGACCGGGAAGAAGCCGTAGTTGAACAGGCTGCCCGACCGCGACTGCGGGTCGACGACGACCTGGAGACACCCACCGGGCGAGGCCAACGCACCGGCGAGAGCGAGGTCGAATTGTTGCGCGAGAGCGAGATTCGCCGGACGGTACTGGGCGGGCACCGGCAACGTCGCGATGGCCTCGGGCGCCTTCATGCCGGCCGCGCGCTTGGTGACGGAGTGGGTCGCAAGGTAGCTGAACTCACCCTGCGAAACGGGCACCGGAGCGCCTGCCTCGGGTACCGCGAACGCTTCCAGGGCCGGCGGCGTCTGCTCTGGTGCGGGTGCCGCCGAGGCGACGGCGGGCGCGGTCAGAGCGAATGCCGCCGCACCGACGAGGGCCATTCCGGCCGAGCGGCCGATTCGAGCGGAGGTGCGGGGGCGATCAGAACCGGCGGGGGTCCGGGAAAACAGGAACTGCACGTACGTCCTCACGTTGGATGTCGTCACGATGGCGGGTTGCGGTGGGATGAAGCCAGGCGGGAACTCGCCGGCTCCCCACGGCTTGCGCCATTGTTGCAGCAACCCTCCCGGTCCGCTCCCGTTCGCCGATAACGGTCCGGACACAGGTCTTGCGACCACCAAACCGCCGTCGGGACAGCGTTGACTCCCCAGGTGGAACGCGCGTCAGTCGATCGGTTCCTGACCGGGGAGCATGCCCAGTTCGACGCGTTTCTCCACATCTCGCTTGATGTAGACGATGTAGAGCCAGACCGATCCGAAGACCACACCGACGACGGCGATGGACCAGTGGAAGATGCCACCGACGATCACCGCCACCTGCAGGCCGAGGTCGAGCTTCAGCGCGTACGGGCGGCCCTGCATCCCTGCGGCCGCGATCATCGCGAGCACGAGGAGGGTCAGGTAGCCGCCGGACAGCCAGGTCAGGCCGCCGCCGAGTCGCCAGACGATCGGGAACGCCAGGATGATCACGATGACCTCGAGGATCATCGTGCCGGCCATCACCCCGCGCAGGCCCTTCCACGGGTCGTTGGTGGGCGGCGTGTACCGGGTCATGAGGGTTCCTTACCGAACAGGGTGCGGGCGGCGCCGGCGGTCACGACCGACCCGGTGATGACGACTCCCGCACCCGAGACACGCTGACCTTCGGAGTCCTCCGCGAGGGCGATGGCTTCTTCGACGGCGTCGGGCAGGAACGGCTTGACGACGACCCGTTCCTCGCCGAACACCTCGTGTGCGTACTCTGCGAGCGTCTCGGCGTCGAGGGCACGCGGCGAGCCGTTGTTGGTGATGACGACGGCGTCGAACACGGGCTCGAGAGCCTCGAGTAGTCCTCGGGCGTCCTTGTCGCCGAGCACTCCGATGACGCCGATGAGGCGGCGGAAGTCGAATTCCTCGGCCAGCGCCTGAGCCAATGCGGTCGCACCGTGCGGGTTGTGTGCGGCGTCGGCGAAGACCGTCGGTGCACTGCGCAGCCGCTCGAGCCGTCCGGGGTTGCCGACGGCGGCGAACCCGCTCCGGATCGCGTCGATGTCGAGCTGGCGATCGGGGCCGGCCCCGAAGAACGCCTCCACCGCGGCGAGGGCCAGAGATGCGTTGGCGGCCTGGTGGGCGCCGTGCAACGGCAGGAAGACCTCGTCGTAGACGCCGCCGAGTCCCTGGATTCTCAGCATCTGGCCGCCGACGGCGGTGGCGGAGTCGAGAACCGCGAACTCCGAACCCTGACGGGCGACGACCGTGCCCGCCTCGACGGCAGCGCGCAGCAGCACGTCCATCACCTCGGGGCTCTGCTCGGCGATGATCGTGACCGGGTCGACGGCGCCGAGTGCGCCGGGCTCGCCGGGTTTGATGATCCCTGCCTTCTCCCCCGCGATGGCGGTGAGCGTGTCGCCGAGGTAGTCGGCGTGGTCCATCGCGATCGGCGTGATGACCGAAACGATTCCGTCGATGACGTTGGTGGCGTCCCAGCGTCCACCCATGCCGGTCTCGACCACCGCGACGTCGACCGGGGCCTCGGCGAAGACCGCGTAGGCCATCGCGGTCAGCACCTCGAACTTGCTCATCCGCGGGCCGCCCGCGGCGGTCGAGCTGTCGTCGACCATCGTGATGTACGGCTCGAGCTCGCGGTAGGTGTCGATGTAGGTCCGCGCGCGGATCGGCTTGCCGTCGACCGAGATCCGCTCGGTGACCCGCTGCAGGTGCGGGCTCGTGATCCGGCCGGTCCGGCGGTGCAGAGCGGTCATCAGCGCATCGATCATCCGCGTCACCGACGTCTTGCCGTTGGTACCCGCGACGTGGATCGCCGGGTAGCTGTGCTGGGGCGACCCGAGCAGGTCCATCAGGGCCGCGATGCGCGTCAGCGACGGTTCGATCCTGGTCTCGGGCCAGCGGGTGTCGAGTTCGGCCTCGACCTCGGCGAGTTCGGCGAGATCGTCTGCACTGTCGTGGACGGTCAGCGGCGGCCGGTCGGTCTCGGCGTCTGCCGCTCGTTCCTCGGCGTCGAGCAGCTCCGACAATCCCAGCGGGTCCTCGCCGACGACGGCGGGATCCTCTTCCGGGAAGCCGGTCTCGTCGCTCACGCGCCGCCGGCCAGACTCGCCAGCTTCGCGTTCAGCCGCTCGACCTCTTCGGTGGCGATCCGCTGGCGGTTCCGGATCTTGCTCACCACCTGGTCGGGAGCCTTGGACAGGAACTGCTCGTTGCCGAGTTTGGCCGAGGTGGTCGCCAGTTCCTTCTCGGCGACCGCCAGGTCCTTGGTGAGACGCTTCCGTTCGGCTTCGACGTCCACGGTTCCGGAGGTGTCGATGGCGACGGTGACGGTTGCGACGGACAGGCGGACCTCGATGGTCGCGGTGGCCCCGAAGCCGGGTCCGGCGGCATCGAGACGCGCCAGCGACTGCACGTAGGGCAGCAACGGCTCGAGGCCGGACTCCCCCAGTCCGTCGAACTGGGCGGCGACCCGCTGCCCCGGACGCAGTCCCTGGTCGCTGCGGAAGCGGCGCACCTCGGTGATGAGGCGCTGCAGATCGGCGATGCGAGCCGCCGAATCGCTCGACCAGTCGCGTCCCGACGGGGTCGGCCACTCGGCGATGACGAGCGATTCGCCCCCGGTGAGCGTCTTCCACAGCACCTCGGTGACGAAGGGCATCACCGGCGACAGCGCGCGCAGCAGCGGTTCGAGAACCGCACCGAGCACGACAGATGTTGTCTCCGAACGCTTCTCGTCATTCTCGGCGAACTGGACCTTGGCCAGCTCGAGGTACCAGTCGCACACCTCGTCCCAGGCGAAGTGATAGAGCGACTCACAGGCCTTGGAGAACTCGTAGGACTCGAAGCCGGCGTCGACCTCGGCGAGCACCTCGTCGAGACGGCCGAGAATCCACCGGTCGGCGTCGGTCAGGGCCGACGCATCGGGGAGCTCGGCGACCTTGGCGCCGTTCATCAGCGCGAACTTGGTCGCGTTGTACAGCTTGGTCGCGAAGTTGCGCGACGACTGGGCGTGATCCTCGCCCACCGAGATGTCCGCGCCCGGGTTGGCACCGCGAGCCAGGGTGAAGCGCAGCGCGTCGGCCCCGAAGCGCTCGACCCAGTCGAGCGGATCGATGCCGTTGCCCTTCGACTTCGACATCTTGCGGCCGTGCTCGTCGCGGACCAGGCCGTGCAGGAACAAATTGTGGAACGGTATCTCGTTACCCGGACCCAGATCCTTGCCGACGTAGGTCCCGAACATCATCATCCGCGCCACCCAGAAGAACAGGATGTCGTATCCGGTGACGAGAACCGAGGTGGGATAGAACTTCTCGAGGTCGTCGGTCTTCTCCGGCCAGCCCATGGTGGAGAACGGCCACAGGCCCGAGGAGAACCAGGTGTCGAGGACGTCGGTTTCCTGGACGTACCCCTCCGGGGCCTCCTCATCGGGTCCGACGCACACGACCTCGCCGTCCGGGCCGTACCAGATCGGGATGCGATGTCCCCACCACAGCTGACGCGAGATGCACCAGTCGTGCATGTCGTCGACCCAGCCGAACCAGCGCGGCTCCATCGACTTCGGGTGGATCACCGTGGACCCGTCCCGGACGGCGTCGCCGGCGGCCTGCGCCAGCGACGAGACGTCGACCCACCACTGCATCGACAGTCGGGGTTCGATCGGCTCACCGGTGCGCTCGGAGTGTCCGACGCTGTGCAGGTACGGACGCACCTCCTTGACGATGCGCCCCTGCTCGGCGAGGGCCTCGCGGACCTTGACCCGCGCCTCGAAACGGTCCATGCCGTCGAATTGCGTTCCCGTGTCGGCGATTCGGGCCGATTCGTCCATGATCGTCGGCATCGGCAAGTTGTGCCGCTGGCCGAGCGCGAAGTCGTTGGGGTCGTGCGCCGGGGTGATCTTCACTGCGCCGCTGCCGAATTCGGGGTCGACGTAGTCGTCGGCGACGACCGGGATCTTCCGATCGAGGAAAGGGTGTGGCAGTTCGGTGCCGATCAGATGCGCATAGCGCTCGTCGTCGGGGTGCACGGCGATCGCGGTGTCGCCGAGCATCGTCTCCAGACGCGTCGTGGCCACCACGATGTGGGGTTCGGAGTCGTCGAGGGAGCCGTAGCGGAAGCTGACGAGTTCACCCTCGACGTCGGCGTAGCTGACCTCGATGTCACTGACCGCGGTCTTGAGGACCGGAGACCAGTTGACCAGACGCTCGGCCTGGTAGATCAGCCCGTCGTCGAACATCTTCTTGAAGACGGTGTGCACCGCGCGCGACAGACCCTCGTCCATCGTGAAGCGCTCGCGCGACCAGTCCACGCCGTCACCGAGGCGACGCATCTGCTCGCCGATGTTGCCGCCGATCTCGGCCTTCTCGGCCCAGACGCGCTCGATGAAGGCGTCGCGGCCCAGGTCGTCGCGGGTTTTGCCCTCGGTGGCCAGCTTGCGCTCGACCATCGTCTGCATCGCGATCGCCGCGTGGTCCATGCCGGGCAGCCACAGCACCTCGTAGCCCTGCATCCGGCGACGGCGCGACAACGCGTCCATGAGGACGTGCTCATACGCGTGACCCATGTGCAGCGACCCGTTGACGTTGGGCGGCGGGATCACGATGGAGAACGGGGGCTTGTCACTCTTGGCGTCGGCGGTGAAGTAGCCGGCATCGACCCAGCCCTGGTAGAGCGTCGCCTCGTGCTGGGCGGGGTCCCAGGATTTCGGCAACTCGTTCTCGGGCGGCGCGGATGTGGGGTCGAGTGATGTCACGGCCGCCATTCTATGTTTCCGCCGGGTGTGACCTCGCCCCGGACCTCACGTCAGTACCCGGCAGCGGCGCGTCGGTTCATGCGGTCTCGGCCGGAAGGGCCGGCCCGAGGAGAAGTCCGCCGTCGATGACGTACTCCGATCCCGTGATGAACGACGCGTCTGACGACGTGAGGAACAGGAGAAGCCGGGTCACGTCGGTCGGTTCGCCGAGTCGCGGGAGGCGAACGGCTCAGGTGAGTAGGAATCGGCGATCGCCGCCGTGGCACCGGCTGCCGGCTCTCGGATGAATGACGTCGCGATCACGCCGGGGTGGATGGCGTTCACGCGGATACGGTCGCGGCCGAGCTCGAGCGCTGCCGTTCGGGTGAGACCACGAACGGCCCACTTGCCGGCGACGTATGGCGCGTAGAGCGCAGTGCCGCCCAGTCCCATTGTCGAGCCGATGTTGACGATCGCTCCACCTCCCGCGCGGCGCAGCGCCGGTACGGCGGCCCTGATGCCCAAGAAGGTCCCGGTCAAGTTGGTGCCGAGAATGCGCGACCACGTGGCCTCGTCCGTGTCCTCGAGCAACGCAGGCGGGTTCTGGACGCCCGCGTTGTTGACGAGCACGTTCAGGCCGCCGAACGCGTTCTCGGCGGCCTGAAGGGCGCTCGACCACGAGCTCTCGTCTGTGACGTCGAGGGGGATCGCGCAGGCCCTGGCCCCGAGCTCGTCGGCGAGAGCCGCGCCGCGCTCGGCGTCGCGCGCGCCGATCACCACGTTCGCCCCCTCCGCGTGAAAAGCGCGTACATGGCTCGCTCCCTGTCCACCGGTCCCACCGGTCACGAGCACGGTCTGGTCGTCGAATCGGCGCATCTGAGGTTCCTCCGGTCACTGGGCGGCGACCGGGGACATCGGCGATGACGGTCCGCGGTCGATGGTGAGTTGACTAACTCACCATTGACGCTAGGCCCGTGTGAATGGTGAGTCAAGCCACTCACCTCATATGCTCTGATCATGACCGGAGCCGGGACGACCTATCACCAGCGCATCGCACAGGAGAAGCGCGCGCTGATCCTGACGGCCGCGAACGCGCTGTTCCTCGAGCTGGGCTACGACCGAACGTCGCTGGCGCGAATCGCGGAACGCTCAGGCGTCTCACGGGCCACGCTGTTCAAACAGTTCCCGAGCAAGGCCGCCCTGTTCGACGCCATGGTGACCGAATCCTGGTCGACCGCCAGCGAGGAGGACACTCCCCCGGCGGGCGACATCATCGACGGGCTGAGCACCATCGGTCGCCGTTACGCCGAACTGCTGCGCCGTCCGCGGATGACCGACCTGTTCCGGATCGTCATCTCCGAGCTCCCGCGGTTCCCCGAGTTGGCCGACGCGCAGTTCGCGCACGGAAAGATGCCCTACTTCGAGTCCGTGCGCACCTACCTCCTGGCCGAACACGAGGCGGGAACGGTACGGGTCGAGGACGTGGAGCTCGCAGCCACCCAGTTCCTGGGGATGATCTCCAATTACGTCTTCTGGCCGACACTCCTGGTTCCTGGATGGGAGGTCAGCGCCGAACGCGTCGCAGAGGTGGTCGACGAGGCCGTCCGCACCACCGTCGCCCGATACGCCACGACCGGGTCGGGGACGACCACCCACGACTGAGTCCTCGATCGGACTCGGCCACGCCGTCAACTCGTCGACACACGCAGCCGGTGCACGTCCTCCGGCGCGTTCACGTTCACGAGCCAGTCGGCGTCGGAGACGCCCACCCGATGGGCGTTGAGGGCGTCGATCGCACCGAGCATCCGGCGTTCGCCGCCGGCCACGAGATCGGCGATCACCGGGCCCGCGTCGGTCCGGTAGATCCCGGCCATCGGATGGTCGCGCTGTGCGTCGCGGGCGATCACCGCCTGGGTCGAGCCGGTCAGCCCCCGCCGTAGTTCGTCGATGAGTTCGGGGGCGATGAGCGGCATGTCGGTGGCGCACACGAAGGCGAGGTCGGCGCCTGCCGCGGCGGCCTTGGCCAGGCCCGCGACCAGGCCACCCAGAGGGCCGGTCCCCTCCTGTTCGTCGGTCACCCAGTGCACCTTGGACCGGTCGATGCCAGGGGCGGCGCGGTCGCGGATGTCGTCGATGCTGCGGAAGGCCGCGGACGTCTCGCCGGCCACCACCAGCACCGGGTCGCACCGCTGCGCGACGACCCGCACGACGCGGGCGAGCATCGGCTCGCCTTCCCAGTCCAATGCCGCCTTGTCGCTGCCCATCCGCCGTGAGCGCCCGCCGGCCAGCACGATCGCCGCGAGTTTCGAACCGTCTGATCCCGTGTCTTGAGTCACAGCTCCCAGTGTGCGTGATCCGTCACCGCGGCGAGGCGAGATGGTCATCATGCCCCACGACGAAGAATCCCCGCCCGGGCCACCGGGCGGGGATTGTCGTCTTCGACGAAGCCTGTGCGTCAGGCGCTCTTGTCGCGACGCTCGTCGCTCGACGCCTTGCGCGGCACGATCGTCGGCAACACGTTGTCGCGCACCGTCTCACCGGTGACGACGACCTTCTCGACGTCGTCGCGGCTCGGGATGTCGTACATCACCGGGAGCAGCACCTCTTCCATGATGGCGCGCAGACCACGAGCACCGGTGCCCCGATGGATCGCCTGGTCGGCGACGGCCTCGAGAGCGTCCTGCGTGAACTCGAGTTCGACGTTGTCCATCTCGAACAGTCGGGTGTACTGCTTCACCAGTGCGTTCTTCGGCTCCGACAGGATGCTCACCAGCGAGGCCTTGTCGAGGTTGGTCACCGACGCGACGACCGGCAGACGGCCGATGAACTCCGGGATCAGACCGAACTTGATCAGGTCCTCGGGCATGACGTCGGCGAACTGATCGGTCGTGTCGACGTCGTCCTTGCTCGCCACGTCGTTGCCGAAGCCCAAGCCCCGCTTGCCGATTCGCTCGGACACGATCTTCTCGAGACCCGCGAACGCACCCGCGACGATGAACAACACGTTGGTTGTGTCGATCTGGATGAACTCCTGATGGGGATGCTTGCGCCCACCCTGGGGCGGCACCGACGCCTGAGTGCCCTCGAGGATCTTCAGCAGAGCCTGCTGAACGCCCTCGCCGGACACATCGCGGGTGATCGACGGGTTCTCGCTCTTGCGGGCGATCTTGTCGACCTCGTCGATGTAGATGATGCCGGTCTCGGCGCGCTTGACGTCGTAGTCGGCGGCCTGGATCAGCTTCAGCAGGATGTTCTCGACATCCTCACCGACATAACCGGCCTCGGTGAGGGCGGTCGCGTCGGCGATGGCGAACGGCACGTTCAGCATCTTGGCCAGTGTCTGCGCGAGGTACGTCTTGCCACATCCGGTCGGGCCGAGCATCAGGATGTTCGACTTCATCAGCTCGACGGTCTCACCCGTGCGGGAGTCCTTCTTCTCCCCCGCCTGGATGCGCTTGTAGTGGTTGTAGACGGCCACCGCGAGCGTGCGCTTGGCGGTGTCCTGACCGATGACGTACTTCTCGAGGAAGTCGCGGATCTCCGCGGGCTTCGGGAGTTCGTCGAGTTTCACGTCGCCGTTCTCGGCGAGCTCCTCCTCGATGATCTCGTTGCAGAGGTCGATGCACTCATCGCAGATGTACACGCCGGGACCGGCGATGAGCTTCTTCACCTGCTTCTGACTCTTCCCGCAGAAAGAGCACTTCAGCAGGTCGCCGCCGTCTCCGATTCGTGCCATCTCGCGTAGTACCTACTTCCTCGTTGCCGGACTGTCGTCATGGTCCGTCGCGTCGCACGCAGCCGGGCACGGGTCATCTGAACGACATCCGAATGCCCAGTAACCCGACGGTACCCGCGCACCGCTCGAACTTCGACCGATAAGGCCAAATGTCGCGACAGAAAATCCCGCGACTCCTGTGCTGGTTGCGTTGCCGCTAGGACTTCTTCATCGACTTCTTGCGGTATTCGAAGACCTCGTCGATGATTCCGTATTCCTTGGCCGCCGCGGCGGTCAGGATGTTGTCGCGGTCGGTGTCCTTGCGGATCTTCTCCTTGTCCTGCCCGGTGTGGCCGGCCAGGATCTCGTCGAGCCGGTCGCGGATGCGCTCGATCTCGGCGGCCTGGATCTCGAGGTCGGAGACCTGGCCCTGGTAGGCGCCGCCGGTGCGCGGCTGGTGGATCAGGACGGTCGCGTTGGGCAGCGCGGCGCGCTTGCCCGGGGTGCCACCCGCGAGCAGGATCGCCGCGGCCGAGGCGGCCTCACCCAGGCACACCGTCACGATGTCGCAGTGGACGTACTGCATCGTGTCGTAGATGGCGAGCATGTCGGGCACGCTGCCGCCGGGCGAGTTGATGTACATCGTGATGTCGCGATCGGGGTCCTGCGACTCGAGGACGAGCAGCTGGGCCATCACGTCGTTGGACACGACCTGGTCGATCGGGGTGCCGACGAAGACGATGCGCTCCTCGAACAGCTTGGCGTAGGGGTCGTACTGACGCTGACCGTTCGGGGTGTGCTCGATGAACTGCGGCAGGATGTAGCGCGCCTCGATGTTCTTGAGCGCCAACGCCGACGCGGGGATTCCGGCGGCGACCTCGGCGGGCATGCCGTCCAGGGAAAGGGAGTTGGTCATCTGTTGCTCCAATGAGTAGGTGTGGCTCGGAGGTGGCTGGATGCTCGGGGCCGGATCACTGCCCCGGACGCGAGATCACCTTGTCGACGAAGCCGTACTCTTTGGCCTCCTCGGCGGTGAACCACTTGTCGCGATCCGCGTCGGCCTCGATCTTCTCGAGCGGCTGACCACTGAACTCGGCGTTGAGCCGGTTCATCTCCTTCTTGGTGAGCGCGAACTGCTCGGCCTGGATGGCGATGTCGGCGGCGGTACCACCGATACCGGCCGACGGCTGGTGCATCATGATCCGCGCGTGGGGCAGGGCGTGGCGCTTGCCCTTGGCGCCGGCCGCGAGGAGGAACTGCCCCATCGATGCCGCCATGCCCATCGCGTAGGTGGCGACGTCGCACTCGGCGAGCTGCATGGTGTCGAAGATGGCCATGCCCGCGGTGACCGAGCCACCGGGCGAGTTGATGTAGAGGTGGATGTCCTTGGTCGGGTCCTCGGCGGCGAGCAGCAGGATCTGCGCGCACAGCCGGTTGGCGATGTCGTCGTCCACCTGGGTGCCCAGGAAGATGATGCGTTCGCGCAGCAGACGCTCGAACACCGAATCGGTCAGGTTCAACCCAGCCACACCCGAACTCATCGAGGGTGTGTGGATGGTCGGCTCACTCACGGGTTCCTACCTTTGCCTTGTTGTCATGACCTGTGCGCGCCGTCTCGGGCGTCGCACACGTTCCGATCTGTCTGATGACGTCCTCACCGACACTAACCAATCCACACCCCCCGGCACTCCCGAGGACACGTCTATTCGCTGAGAGCAGAACGGGCCATCACAATGAATGGCGAATGCAGTTCGACGGATTCGACGACGATCGCCGGCCCCCGCGAACGGGGACCGGCGATCGGTGGTGGGAGTGGAGGCTCCGGCCGACTCAGTTGTCGGTGTCGGCGGCTTCGTCCGAATCGCCGTCCTCGTCCTTGCCCCCGAAGAACTCGGAGGTGTCGACGGTCGCGCCCTTGCTGTCGGTGACGGTGAACTCGCCGACGATGCCCGCCAGCGACTTGCCGCGACGGACGTCGGCGTAGACCGCGCCCACCTGGTTGGCCTGCGTCAGCTGCTGGATGAACTCCTGCGGCTGCATGCCGTAGCGCTGCGCGGTGAAGATGATCTGCTGGGTCAGCTCGTCCTGGCTGACCTCGGTCTCCTGCTGGTCGGCGATCGCGTCGAGGAGCAGCTGCTGCTTGACCGACTTCTCGGCCTCCTCGCGGGCCTCGGCGTCCCACTCCTCGCGGGTCTTGCCCTGCGCCTCGAGGAACTTCGCGACCTGCTCGTCGTCATGGCCGAGAGCGTGGACGATCTGGTGCTGCTGGCCCTCGATCTCTTCCTCGACGACCTTCTCCGGCAACGGGACCTCGACGGTCTCGATCAGCTTCTCGAGCACGGCGTCGCGGATCTTGTTGGCCTGCTCGAGCTTCGCCGACTGCTCGACGCGCTCCGCCAGGCTCGCACGCAGCTCCTCGACGGTGTCGAACTCGCTGGCCATCTGGGCGAACTCGTCGTCGACCTCGGGGAGCTCGCGCTCCTTGACCGACTGCACGGTGACCTTCACCAAAGCCTCCTCACCGGCGTGGTCGCCGGCGACGAGCTTGGTGGTGAATTCCTTGCTCTCGCCGGCCTTCAGACCGATGAGGGCGTCGTCGAGTCCGTCGATGAGCTGACCGGAGCCGACCTCGTGAGAAAGCCCCTCGGTGGTCGCCTCCTCGACAGCCTCGCCGTCGACGGTGGCCTCGAGATCGATCGAGACGAAGTCACCGTTCTCGATGCCGCGCTCGACACCCTTGAGGGTGCCGAAGCGGGCGCGCAGGCCCTCGAGCTGCTCGTCGACGGCGGCGTCGTCGATCTCGATGGCGTCGACCTCGACCGAGAGGGTCGAGTAGTCGGGCAGGGTGATCTCCGGGCGTACGTCGACCTCGGCGCTGAAGGTGACGGACTCGCCGTACTTCAGCTCCGACAGATCGATCTCCGGCTGGCCGATGGCCTTGGTCTCGGTCTCGGCGACGGCCTCCGAGTACTTCGCAGGGATGGCGTCGTTGACGACCTGCGCCAGGATCGAGTCGCGACCGACGCGGGCCTCGATCAGCTTGGCGGGCGCCTTGCCCGGACGGAAGCCGGGAATCCGGATCTGCTGGGCCAACGACCGGTATGCCCGGTCGAAGTCTGCGGACAGCTCCTCGAACGGGACCTCGACGTTGAGCTTCACTCGGGTCGGGGTGAGTTGCTCGACAGTGCTCTTCACGCCTGGTGCTCCTTATATCTGCGGTGGTGATGAAAGTTCGGTTCGGCGGTTGTGCCGCCGCGACCTACGCGGTCACATCGACAAGTCGGGATGACAGGATTTGAACCTGCGACCCTCCGCTCCCAAAGCGGATGCGCTACCAAGCTGCGCCACATCCCGCGGTCCGTGGTCGCGGTGTAGGCCTCATGGCCGACCGCGCATCAGGGCCAACAGAAGATAGTACGGGGCGCCTCCAGCGCCACGACCAACGGGTGCCCACCGCACCGACGCCCACCCCGATTTCCAGATCCGGCGCGCCGCCAGGTACACTCACTCATCGCACGCGGCGTACCGGGTTACCGGTGATCGCGAGCACGCGGGTGTAGCTCAATGGTAGAGCCCTAGTCTTCCAAACTAGCTACGCGGGTTCGATTCCCGTCACCCGCTCCACAACGAGCCCACGCCGGCTCCGGCGGCCTCGACGAGAGTGCACGCCGACCGCCTGAGTCAGCGTGCACTCGCCGATCCGTCGGGTGCGTTCAGTACTGGTAGTCGTGAAACTCCCATTCGTACCAATACGGGTACGGACGGTAGTAGTCCCACGGGTACTCGTAGTCCTGCGGACGGGATCGTTCCACCTCAGGGTTCGAATCCGGCGAATCGTCACCGGGGCCCGTCGAAATGACCGGCGGAGGACACGGCGCGTACTGACCGTTCTCGATGTACATCTGGCAGGGCTTGTCTTCCGCTCCTGCATATCCGGCGCCCATGACGAGGACGCCGGCGAAGGCAGCAAGAGTGACGGTCGACCCCATCAAAGCTCGGTTCATGGGTCTGATCTCTCATCGAAGCTCAGCACCCCCCTCCGCGCGGAAATGTCTCCCGACCTGCGTGCCTCCCCCGTTCACGCGCCCCGTCCTTCCCGAGTGCCGTCATATACGTTGCTCCCCCGGGCCGCGAGATCGGGCAACGTTCGCGAACCTGAAACCAGGCTGTGACCCACGACACATTCCGCGTAAGGTGGGGCCATGTCCTCTTCACACACCAAAACCCAGCGAAAGTGTCCGACCTGCGGGGCGCCGCTGTATCTACGCAGGGACATCACCGAATCCGAGACCGGCGTCAGCCGGGTCGACGTCATGCTCGTCTGTCGCGACGAGGCATGTACCGAGCCGGTCCGCCACCTGCGCACCGAGCACACGCAACCCGCCTGACCCTCCGACGCCGCTCTGGGACAAGCGATCGGGTTGACACCATCGCGACAGGGACGATGATGTAGGTCGTCGAGATGATCGGTTCAACCTGCCGCCGATTTGTGACGACCGTCACACGCAGCACGGTCGATGCGCTCACCACGGGTTATTGCCAGCCCGCACCCACTGTTTGCGATCGCGGCACCCGTGCGGCGTCGGCATTCTTTGGCCGCCCGACAACGGTTGTGTAACGATGGATTCGCGCTTTCAGATGTTATGCGCGAGACATTCATCGAACCGAAGGTACGACTAGTGCAGACCAATACAGTGCCGATCACGCGGTCTCGTCGACGCTCGACTCGACGCCTCACCGGGATCGCCGTCGGCGTCCTCGCCATGGCTCTCGCCCTCCCCGGCGTCGCGAACGCTGCACCAGTCACCGTGATCCCGGGTCTGCCCCCGGTGGAGATCCCGGCGATCCCCGGTCTGCCCACTCCGCCGGCACCGAGCGCCCCGAAGGCTCCGGAACCGCCGTCGAGCAGCACCACTCCGGAGAAGCCGGCCGACCCGGCGATCCCGAACGTGAAGACCCCGACCGGCTACATCGCACTCGCCGACGACAAGACCCACACCATCACCTGGTGGAAGAACGGCGAGGTCGTGAAGAAGATGCCGATCTCGATGGGTTCGGACAAACACCCCACCCCGAACGGCGTCTACCACACCAAGGAGAAGTACCGCGACATGTACATGGACTCGTCCACGTACGGCGTGCCGGTCGACTCCGCCGAGGGCTACCGCACCTACGTCGAGTACGCGACCCGCATGTCCTGGGACGGCATCTTCATCCATGCCGCACCGTGGTCGGTCGCACAGCAGGGCAACAGCAATGTGAGCCACGGCTGCATCAACGTCACGACCGAGTACGGCAAGTGGGTTTACGACAACGTCCCGCGCGGGACCCCGATCGTGGTGCGCAACACCGTCGGCGGCCAGTACCAGGGCGACTGACCCTCTCCCCCGCATCCGACTCCGACGAGGGCCGGTCACCGACACGGTGACCGGCCCTCGTCGTCGTATGGATTCCTCATGCGGCCCGGACGGGGCCCGGGGAAACAGCGGGGACCTCATCGGCGAAGGTCGCCTGCACCTGGAGCCAACCCGCGATCACCTGGCATCCGGTCGAGGCGGGATCGGTGACGGATCCGCGACGGTACGGCTCGTACTGGTACGAGGTGTGGCGTCCGCCCGGCGAGTTCGTCAGCACGATCCCGAGAATGCGCATCATCGACGGCAGATAGCAGCGGATCTCCCACCAAGCCGAGGCCAGTCGGTGAACGTCGCGCCGCCACTGCGACGGGCGCACCGCGGTGCGGCGCGCGTTCTGGAAAGCATTGCGACGCAGCACCTCCCACGCATTGCATCCCCACCGGCCCAGTGCGGCGAAGGTCATCGCCCGCGTCAGGTCGGCGAAGTCACGGACGAGTGAGTCGGCACGCGCGTTGCAGATCACGTCGTCGGGAGCGCCCACCCACATCACCGGGAGTCCTGGCGGCAGTTCCGCACCGGGACCCGCGACACCCCATCCGTCGCAGCCGGGTACCGCACCGGGCGGCTGGTGCGGGTCCGCGACGAGTCCGACGCCGAGAAGACGCGTGACGACGGGATCACCCCGCGTCCACAACCCGGCGAGCGCAGCCCGGATCACCACGGCGCCCTGCGAATAGCCCAGCAGGGCAACCGGTCCCGCGGTCCGCTCGAGCAGCCCGGACAGTCGTCGGGCGCCGATCGCCACGCTGTCGGCGAAGCTCATGCCGCCGGGGTGGGGTGCCGGACCGTAGCTCGCCGGGTAGGCGACCCAGCGGGAGTCGAATCGTTCGTCGAGTTCATCGGTCACCGCCGAGAGGAGACCGGTGACCTCGGTACGGACATCGCCGGGGTACGACTCACCGGTTCCGCCCACCACGAACACCGTGATACCCGCCGGCGCGGCGTCATCGACGACGTGATCGCGGGTCTGATCGTCGCTGTACACCCCATCCATCGTGGCGGCCGCACATGTGAGCGGACGTCAGACGACGCTGTGGGTTCGCTGAGATCCGCGAGCGCGTCCCCCGACGGGGAGGATCAGAGCATGCCGCCGGGTGGCGGCTTGGCGACGTAGTCGGCCGTCTCGATGATCGCGATGAAGAATCCGCTCCCCTCGATCACGTTCGCGCTGTGGACCAGTCCGGCCGGGATGTAGATGCTCGCCGGCGCCTCCACCACATACGACTCGTCGCCCAAGGTGATCTCGTACACCAGATGATCGAGGGACAGGAGGATGTTGATCTCGGGACAGTCGTGCACGTGCGGTTCGCAGTAATCCCGGTTCCCGGCCGACACGGCCCGCATCTCGTGGGCGACGACGCGCTTCTCGGCTTCGGGGAACAGATCGCCCCCGGCGAGCACGCGTCGGGTGACCGGCGCTTCGGACGCGCCGTGAAACGGCACGTCCTTCAGTGGCGAGATCTCACCGCGTGAGATCAGACCCGCGTGGACACGGGAGTCCTCGGCTATCGACACACTTCCCCCAGTCTCGGCATGGGGCGCCCTGCCCCGATCCTCCCGAGATATTACTGAGGTTTGCCTAGCCTTTCTACTCGGCGTCGCGTCACGTCTGGCAGACGGGGCACCAATAGATCTTGCGCGCATCGAGTTCGGCGAGCAGGACCGGTGTACCGCAGATGCGACACGGCTCCCCCGCCCGGCGATAGACATAGGTCCGGGGACGGTTCGCCGCATACGACGGCGCTCCGTGGTCGTCCTCAGGACGGACCACATGGATACGTCCCCGACGCACGCCAACCTTCATCAACGCCACGAGGTCGTGCCACATCTCGTCGAATTCGCTTCGGAGAAGCCGATTTCCGGGACGCATGGGATCGATCCCGGCGCGGAAGAGCACTTCGGCGCGATACACGTTCCCGATGCCCGCGATGACTTTCTGGTCCATCAGCAGCGCACCGATCGGGCGCGACGACCGGGAGATGGCCGCCCACGCCCGTTCCGGGTCGGCGTCACGGCGGAGAGGATCCGGACCCAGCCTCGCGATCAGAGCGTCGAGGTCGGTGGGGTGGTAGAGCTCACACGCCGTCGGACCGCGCAGATCGGTACCGGTCTCCTCGCTCTCGATGCGCAGCCGAACCTGTCCGACCGGTTCGGGCAACGGTGCGGTCAGCTCGGTGAAGGCACCGTAGAGGCCGAGGTGGATGTGCACCATCCGCTCGGTCCGACCGTCGCGATAGCGGTGCAGCAGGTGTTTGCCCCACGCCTCCGCAGCGTGGAAGGTCATCCCGTCCACGGCGGCCGCGCCGTCGGCGAATCGCCCCTGAGGGCTGCTCACCCGGACCCGGCGACCTCCGAAGAGTCGCTGCTGCCGGCGGGCGAGCCGGTGCAGGGTGTGGCCCTCGGGCACCGGTCAGGCCGGCGGCCGCGGGACCTCGGGAGCCACGCCGGTGCGCTCGTACTCGGCGAGGATGTCGATGCGGCGCTGGTGACGGGGCTCCTCCGACCACGAAGTGGCCAGGAAGGCGTCGACGATGGCGAGGGCTTCCTCGGTCGAGTGCATGCGCCCTCCGATGCCGATCAGCTGGGCGTTGTTGTGCTGGCGGGCGAGCTGCGCGGTCTCCACGCTCCAGGCCAATGCGCAGCGGGCGCCGGGCACCTTGTTGGCCGCGATCTGCTCGCCGTTGCCGCTTCCGCCGAGCACGATGCCCAGGCTGCCGGGATCGGCCACGGTCCGAGCCGCGGCGTCGATGCAGAAGGCCGGATAGTCGTCGAGGGCGTCGTAGACGTGGGCGCCGCAGTCCACCACCTCGTGGCCGTTCGCCTTCAGATGGTCGGCGATCTGGTTCTTGAGTTCGAATCCGGCATGGTCGGCACCGAGATAGACACGCATGGCGCCACTATAGATTGAGGGCGTGGACACGCCTGCGCCCATCCCCCGAGCGTCGATGAACCCGATCCCGAACGTGCCCGGGGTCGTCGATCCCCTCCCGGAAACAGCCCCCGATCCGTCACGACACTGGCTGCGAGCGGCCCGCTTCGCCGTGCGTCCGCAACTGCATCCCTGGGAGATCCCCGTCCTGATCCTCGTCATCCTGACCACGACGGTGCTCTACGCGGCGATCATCATCCTCGTCGCACTCGGCATGGTGAACCAGATCCTGTTGGGCGCGTTGGCCTTTCCGTTGGTGCTGTTCGTGATCCGCGGTCTCACCTATGCGACGCCGCGGGTGAACGGTGTGCAGATGACGCCCACCCAGTTCCCGGAGGGCTATCGGATGGTGGTCGAGGCCGCCGCCCGCTTCGGTCTGGAGTACGTGCCGGACGCCTACGTCGTACTCGGCAACGGGCAGATCAATGCCTTCGCGTCCGGCCACGGGTTCCGGCGATTCGTCGTGGTCTACTCCGACCTGTTCGAGGTCGGCGGTGCCGCCCGCAGCCCGGAGGCGCTGGAGTTCATCATCGGCCACGAGATCGGGCACATCGCGGCCGGTCACACGTCGTACTGGCGTCAGTTGGCGACGGTCCTCGGGACGAGCATCCCGCTGCTCGGCGGTGCCCTCTCGCGAGCACAGGAGTACAGCGCCGACAACTACGGCTACTACGCGAAACCGGTGGGCGCACCGGGGGCGATCGGTGTCCTGGCCGCCGGAAAGTACATGCTGTCCGCGGTCGATTTCGACCAGTTCGCCGACCGCGCCACCCACGAACGCGGATTCTTCGTGCATCTGGTCAACGCGGTCTCGACTCATCCGGTCCTCACCTGGCGCGCCGCGGCTCTTCGTGACCGCACCCGGGCCGGAGCGATGCTGCTCCGGCCGCGCCGGATCGTCCGCGGCGTCGGCAGCGGGAACGTCGTGGCCGTGCCGCCGCCACCGCACCCGGCCTCGGTGCCGCCCGGTTCGCTCCCGAACGGTCTCGAACTCCCGCCCCGGTTCTGAAGCGCCGAGGGGTCACGACGCCCGCAGCAGGACCTCCTCGAGGTCGGAGGTGAACACCGCGCTCAGCGCGAAATCCCGGGCGAAGACCAGTGCCTCGTCGACGCCGGCCATCGCGGTCTCGTCGACGTGAGAGACCAGTTCACACAACGCCATCGCAGGGCGGACACCGGCCGTGGCCGCGAACCGGAGGGCCGCTGCTTCCGGGCCCGGTACATCGGATCGGACCAGCAGCGGGACGACATGACCCGGCCGCGTCAGATCCGACGCCGTGGTCGTGGGGTCGGCGAGCGTGCGGACCGTGTGCGCCCGATCCGCCGCGGAGATGCCGGTCCCGATGCCCGTCGCGGCGTCGACCGCGACCGTCTGGAACGCTCCACCCGGCTGCTCGGCGAGCGGCCACATCGGCGGAAGCTGCAGTCGGACGCAATCCTCGAACGCCATCGCCACCTGCACCAGACCGGAACCGTGCCGGATGACGAATGCCAGCGATTCGGTGGTCGCCACCTCGCCGGCGAGGAGCAGATACGACCGTCCGCTGGGCGGGTCGGCGAGGACGACCACACGTCCGGCGCCGATCTCGGCGAGGGCCTGTGTAGGAAGCCCACTCGCGAGGACCCCAGGAGTGGTCCCGGAACGAGGTCACCTTGTCCAGCACCCAGGTGCGGCCGCCGACGCGGATACTCCCCGACAGGTGGCCGAACTGCTCGTAGTGGTCACTGGCGATCGTGGAACTGCCCGGGGTGCAGTCGCCGTCGCCGCGGATCGTGAACATCGGGGTCGACGCCTCATAGGACAGCGAGATCTCGCATTCCTCGGCCGGTGCGTTCTTCAGGGCGATCCGGCCGTTCTCGGCCATCAGCGACGGATGAACCACCCGCGCAACAGAATTGCGCTAGGTGATCTCGGCCTTGCGGGTGGGCTCGGTGATGACGATGTCGAGCCCCTGCCCACCGCGGAAATCGTCGTTGTCCTCCCGCTTGATCCGTCCCGCACGGAACGCGATCGCCCCGCCCGGCAGGGTCAGCTGGACCGACGTCTCGCTGTAGCCCAGTCCGGGGCGATTGCCGATGCGGACCAGTCCGCCGAGTTGCGAGATGGGATCGACGAAATTGAAGTACACACTCTCGTTGAAGTTGTGGACCCCGGCGTACTCGTGTGTGCCCTCGGCGTCGGCGCCGTACTTGCAGACGGTGAAGTCGGTCGTCATGATGATGCTCCTCGATGAGCGTCGTTGAGATCCAGGATCGACTGGTAGGCCTCGGCATCCAGCGCGGGGAAGGTCGCATCGCGATGCTCGATGAACGACATGATCCCCTCGCCGGCATCCACGGATTCGACACGTGCGGCGTACGCACGGGACTCGTCGGCCGCGGCCGCCGCCGGATGGTCGTGACGCCAGCTGTTGGCGATGAGGTGCTTGGCCAGAGCCACCGACGTCGGCGAGGTGTCCCGCACGAACTGCTGGGCGTATTCGTGGGCCGCGGCCAGCACCTGATCCGCGGGCACCACCTTGGTGAGGAATCCGGCCGCGAGGGCCTCGTCGGCTCCGAACACCCGACCGGACAGGATCCAGTCGGTGGCGCGTCCGATCCCGACCAGACGGGGCAGGAACCACGACGATCCGCCTTCGGGGACCACCCCGCGACGATTGAAGACGAACCCGAAACGCGCCTTCTCACTGGCGATCCGGATGTCCATCGCCGCGGCGATGGTCGCGCCGCCGCCGATCGCGTGCCCGTTGAACGCGGCGATGACCGGCTGCGCATGGTGAAGAGGAACTCGCTGATCCGGCCCGCGGGTTCGCGGTAACCCGTCGGGGTGTGCCCGTCGACATCCTCGGCGAGCGCCTTGGTCAGCGTGTCGGGACCGTCGAGTGCGGCCCCCACGGAGAAGGCCCTGCCCGCGCCGGTGACGATGACTGCCCGCACGTCCGGATCCTCTTCGGCGACTGCGAGCGCACGCAGCAGGTCCACCAGCATCGGCACCCGGAAGGCATTCATCCGGTCCGGCGCGTCGAGAGTGATGACCGCGACACCGTCGGCCGCCTCGTAGGAGATCTCGATGTACTCCTGCCCCGCGTGCCGGGTGTGCACGCTCGTGGTCACAGCCCGCCGCCGCAGACGATCGTCTCGCCGGTGATGTAGCTCGACTCGGGGCTGCAGAGCAGGTAGACGGCGCCGGCCGCTTCCTCGACGGTGCCGGCCCGGCCGAGCGCGATCTGCTTGGTCGCCGCCTCCATGACCGCCGGGTTGACGCCGACCTTGATGTCGCGGTCCTCGACCTTGATGGTCTTGGCCGGGGTGGTGACCGACGTCAGCCGGGTGTTGATGACGCCGTAGGCCACGGCGTTGACGGTGACGTTGTAGCGACCCCACTCCTTGGCGATCGTCTTGGTCAGGCCGATCATGCCGGCCTTGGCCGACGAGTAGTTGGCCTGGCCGGGGTTGCCCTGCAGGCCCGAGGTCGACGAGATGTTGACGACCTTGCGGCACGGGACGGCACCCTGCTCGCGCTCGCGCTTGACCGCCGCACTGATGACCGGCTGGGCCGCGCGGAGGATGCGGAACGGTGCGGTGAGGTGGACGTCGATGATGTCCTCCCACTGCTGGTCGGTCATCTTCTGGATGACGTTGTCCCACGTGTACCCGGCGTTGTTGACGATGATGTCGATACCGCCGAAGTTGTCGGTCGCAGTGGTGACGAACCGCTGGGCGAAATCCGCGTCGGTCACGCTGCCGATGCAGGACACCGCCTGTCCGCCGAGCGCCTCGATCTCGGCGATGACCTCTTTGGCGGGCTCTGGATCGAGATCGTTGACGACGACCTTCGCGCCTTCCGAGGCCAGCTTCAGCGCGACGGCCCGGCCGATCCCGCGTCCGGATCCCGACACCAGTGCCACCTTGTTCTGCAGTTTCGGCTGGTTCACGTGTTTCTCCTCGTGATTGATCGATCCCGTTCGGCGAACGGCCGGGCGTTGATCGATGGATGGTGGATGCGCCGGCGATGGTCGTCGCCGGCGGGGCTCGCGTGTGCGACACCGCCCTACATGACTTGCTGCGACGTGAGTCACAATCGTGGTGAATACTAACTACAAGCAAATCTGGAGTCAGTCCCCAGTTTTAGTCGCGATATCCGCTCGTTTGTTAGTCGTCGTTATAGTAGGCTCCACATCACACTCTTCTGAGTCTCACACAGGAAGGACGAACGCCCATGGCAAACGTCTGCATCAGCGGTGTCGGGATGGTCCCGTTCACCAAGCCCGGCAAGAGCGGCACGTACAACGAGATGGGTGCTGCGGCAACCAGATCGGCCTTGGCCGACGCCGGCCTGGACTACTCCGACGTGCAGCAGGCCTACGTCGGCTACGTGTACGGCGACTCGACGTCGGGCCAGAACGCCCTCTACGAGGTCGGCATGACCGGCATCCCGGTCGTGAACGTCAACAACAACTGTTCGACGGGTTCCTCGGCGCTCTGGCTCGCACGGCAGGCAGTCGCCTCCGGTCAGGCCGACTGCGTGCTGGCCCTCGGTTTCGAACAGATGCAGCCCGGCGCCCTCGTCAACGGTTACGGCGACCGGCCCAGTCCCACCGAACGCGGGGAGAACATCGCCGCCTCCCGCCCGAACGGTGACCAGCCTGCTCCGATGGCCGCAAAGATGTTCGGTGGGGCGGGCGTGGAGTACATGTCCCGTTACGGCGTCACCAACGAGATCTTCGGCCGGGTGTCGGTGAAGGCCCGCACGCACGCCGGCCGCAACCCGCACGCGGTGTTCCGTGACCCCATCGATCTCGACACGGTGATGAACTCCAAGCAGATCTGGGGCCCGCTCACCCTCCTCATGTGCTGCCCGCCGACCAACGGCGCCGCCGCCGCGATCGTGTGCAGCGAAGAGTTCGCACGTGCGCGCGGCATCGACTCCACCATTCGTATCCGCGCCCAGTCGCTGGTCACCGATCTGCCCGGCACCTACGACACCACCGACATGATGCGTGTCGCCGGCTACGACATGACGGCCAAGGCCGCCGCGGAGGTCTACGAGCAGTCCGGCGTCGAGCCCACCGACATCCCCGTGGTCGAACTGCACGACTGCTTCAGCACCAACGAGGTCATCACCTACGAGGGGCTGGGCCTCACCCCCGAGGGCACGGCCGAGAAGTTCATCCTCGACGGCGACAACACCTACGGCGGACGTGTGGTGACCAACCCCTCCGGCGGTCTGCTGTCCAAGGGACATCCGCTCGGCGCCACCGGTCTGGCACAGTGCGCCGAACTGGTCTGGCAGCTGCGCGGCCAGGCCGGCGACCGCCAGGTCACCGACGCCCGAATCGCGTTGCAGCACAATCTCGGACTCGGCGGCGCCTGCGTGGTCACCATGTACGAGAAGGTGTCGTGATGGGACTCGACCACGCCATCCTCGATCTGACCCCTCCCGTTGCCACCGTCGACGTGGAGCGCGGACGTATCCGGCAGTTCGCACACGCGATCGGCGAGACGAACCCGATCTACTCCGACCGCGAGGCGGCGATCGCCGCCGGCCATCCGGACGTCCTCGCACCGCCGACCTTCCTCTTCGGCCTCGAACTCGAGAATTCCGACGTCTTCGGCGATCTCGCCGCGCACGGCGTCGACCTGGGCAACGTTCTCCACGGCGAGCAGCGTTTCCGGTACTTCGCGCCGGTGCATGCCGGCGACCGGGTGCGCTTCGAGACCGCCTACGTCGATGCCTACTCCAAGGCCGGTGGCGCACTGGACTTCCTGGTGCGTCGCACGACGGTGTCGCGCGGCGACGACGTCGTCGCGGAGCTCGAAAGCGTCAGCGTCATCAAGAATCCCGGGAGTCCCTCATGAACGCACCGACAAGTGTTCCCTCGTCGATCAGCGAGCTGCGGCCGGGTGCCATCACCCGGACCACTCTCGCGCTGTTCGCGGGCGCCTCTGGGGACCACAACCCGATCCACATCGACATCGACTCCGCGAAGGCATCGGGGATGGACGATGTGTTCGCACACGGGATGCTCTCGATGGCCTACCTCGGCCGGCTCCTCACCGACTGGATCCCGCAGTCCCGGATTCTGGAGCTGACCACCAGGTTCACCGCGATCACCCCGGTCCACGCCGAGCCGGTCCTGCGCGCCGAGATCCGGGACACCGAGGTCGTCGACGGCCAGGAACGTGCCCGGCTCGACCTCGAGGTCGAACTCGCCGATGGGACGACGACGCTCAAGGGCACCGCGGTCGTCGCACTGTGAGGGCCGATTGTTAGACCTCGTTGTGCCCGGCCCGTACCTCCGGATGCGAGACTTGACACATGGCGAGCCCGCATGACGGAACAGACAGAGCAACCGTGACCTCACGGCCGAACAGAGGAGGGACGATCCCCGTTCCCACCACCACGCGTGGTCAGCAGCGGTCCGAACAGATCGTCCGGGCCGCGGCGTTCCTCTTCCAGGAGACCGGATACCAGAACGTGAGCATCGACCAGATCGGTGCCGCGGTCGGGTTGACCGGGCCTGCGGTGTACCGCCATTTCAAGGGCAAGTACGGAATCCTCGTACGCGCACTGCGCGATCAGGTCGACCTGGTGGAGCAGTTGACGTTGCACGCCGACACCACCGGGGAGACCCCCGCACAGCAACTCGAGCTGTTCCTGGACGGACTCGCCGACATCACCGCCAACGGCGACGAGTCGACGCTGTGGCGCCGCGAGCAACGCCATCTGGAGGTCGCCGAGCAACACGAGATGGTCGACTACTTCCGCGGATTCCGCGACTACATCGCCGGCAAGATCGTCGCCGCGGATCCCACCGTCACCCCCGATCGCGCCGAGCTACTCGGTTTCGCGGTCCTGACGGTGTTCTCCAATACGTCGACGATCCGCGGAAATCTCCAGCCGGACAGACTGATCCAATTGCAGAAGGCGGTCTTCCACGCGATCATCTCCTGCCCGTTGCCCGAGCCCGCTCCGGACGCGCAGCCGGAGCGGAAACCGGTCCCCTGGCGACCGGCCGGGCGGCGGGAGAGGATCATCGAGGTCTCGACGCAGTTGTTCGACGAGCGCGGCTTCTACGATGTCCGCATCGACGACATCGCCCGGGCCGCGGAGATGTCGGTGGCCACCCTGTACCAGCACGTGTCGGGCAAGGCACAGGTCCTTCGCGCCATCCTCGAGCGCGGAGCCGAAGGCCTGCTGTACGTCTCGGCCGATGCACTGGCGATGGCGGGGAATGCACACGAGGCACTCGACGCACTCATCCGCGTGTACGTCCGGCAGGCACTCGGCATCCACGGACGGATCATGCACATCCTGACACGCGACCTGCTCTACCTCTCCGAGGACGAGCAGGTCTCTCTCCGCGAGACGCAGCGCGAGTACGTCGCCGAATGGGTGGATGCCATCCGGACGCTCTCGGGAAATCTCTCGGGACCGGAGGCCAGAGCCCTGGCCCACGCCGTCATCGGCGTCCTGACCGATGTCACCCAGGCACCGGATCTCCGTGCACGACCGGGAATCGGCGACGAGCTCGTCGCCCTCGCGCATGCCATCGCACTACCGACCGAACTCATCGATTCATGAGCAGGACACAGACATAGAAGGGTACTGACAGATGTCACTCGACGAAGGACGCCACCGGAGCGACGGACGCCACGCGGTTGTCATCGGCGGAGCGTCGGGAATCGGCGCCGCGATCGCCCGCGCGTTCGCCTCGATCGGCGTCAGCGTCACCGTCGCCGACCGCAATTCCGCTCTGGCGCAAGAGGTCGCCTCCGATCTCGGACCTCTTCATGATGCCGCCGCGGTGAACGTCACCGACGAGGCCTCGGTCGCCGCGCTCCTCGAGACCGCGCGCGAATCCCACGGACGTCTCGACATAGTGGTGAACAGCGCCGGCATCACCGCGGCGGGCGCCGTCACCGACCTCGACGCCGAGCGCTTCCGTCGTGTCGTCGACGTCTGCCTGAACGGCGCCTTCCTCGTCATCAAGCACGCCGGGCGGGTCCTCGACGAGGGCGGGTCGATCATCTCGCTGTCGTCGCTGAACGCGCGGCAGCCAGCCACCGGGATGGCCGCGTACGGCTCCGCGAAGGCCGGCCTCGGGATGCTCACCGAGATCGCCGCGCTCGAGCTCGCCGAGCGCGGAATCCGTGTCAACGCAATCGCTCCGGGACTCGTCCACACACCGCTGACCAACCCCTCCATGTCCGTCCCCGGACTCGAAGAGGATTACCTCGACAACACGCCCCTCGGCCGCCCCGGCACGCCGGAGGACATCGCCGAGGCCGCGGTTTATGTGGCCGGCGCATCGTGGCTCACCGGCGTCACCCTCGATCTCAACGGTGGCGCACATCTGAAGTGTTATCCCGACCTCCTCGGTCACCTCACCCGCGCCGCCGTCTGACGGCGGCCGCATCCGGACCCGTTCCGCCCCACCCTGATCCGAGAGAACCGGCACGGCCAACCCCTGCTGCACTCGCACCTCGTCGAAGGGTCGGGTTGCTTCGCCCGTCCCCACTCGCGGCGTCCTCCACGACGGCCGGCAGGCCGGCCACGGCACCGAGGTGGGTGTGACGGGCATTTCGTCGTACCTGGTCGACTCGCCCGCGCTCCCGGCTCCGGCCGCACGGCCGCGGCACCCATCCCCGCACACTTTCACAATTGTTACTAACTTCAGCGCCTCTCCAAACGTCTCCGGCGGTCCACGGGGCCGGGTCGTGACAGCCCGAATCGCCCCGTCCGCAACGTGCACAAACTTCCGTTAACCAAGTTCAGACGCATTTTTCTGCTTCCGTACCGACCGTGCGACACACCGGCGCCGCAAATCTCAGCAATCAAGATGGCCCAAACTCATTGACGATCCACGTCGAGCATGCGACGATATGACCGTTAACACAACGTGTGACCCATCGCACAGCAGATCACGAGGGTGAGCTACTCCCCCGTGAGTCGACTGCAGTCAGTTCCAGGTCCTCTCACGGACCTCCGTCGATACGACGACGTCCCCATCCCGATTCAGGAGAACTCATGACGACTCAGCCCGAGACCGTGTACGCCCCCGACGAATCCGGCGAACTCCCCTCGTACCCGTTCGGCCGCAAGAAGTGTCCGTTCAGCCTCGCCGAGGAGTACCAGGACTTCTCCGATGATCGCCTCCGCAAGGTCGACTTCAACGGCACCCCTGCCACTCTCGTCACCGGCTACAACAACGTCCGCTCGGTTCTGGGCGACCCCCGCATGAGCGTGCGCGGCATCGACGACGCCTCGCGCGGCGATGCCGGCGAAGCGGCAGTGCCGGGCTTCTTCGTCGCCATGGACCCGCCGGAGCACGACGATCTCCGCCGGGTCCTGGCCCGCGAGTTCACCCCCCGCCGCATGAAGGCCATGCGCGAGAACGTCGAGCGGATCGCCAACGAGCTCATCGACGAGATGCTCACCTCGACCGAACCGGTCGATCTGGTGGAATCCCTTGCTCTTCCGCTGCCGTCACTGGTCATCTGTGAGCTGCTCGGCGTCCCCTACGACAAGCACGACTTCTTCCAGGAGCAGACCCGCGCGGTCCTCGCCAGCGGCAGCACCCCCGAGGACATCGCCGCCGCGATCGGTGCCGTCATGGGCTACCTCGGTGAGCTCGTCACCATCAAGATGACCGAGCCCGGTGACGACCTGTTGAGCCTGCTCACCAAGCACATCGAGTCCGGCGCCGTCTCCGTGCCCGACGTCGTCGGCATGGCGAGCCTGCTGCTCATGGCCGGCCACGAGACCACCGCGAACATGATCGGCCTGGGCACCTTCGCGCTGCTCGAACACCCTGACCAGCTGGCTGCACTGCGCGAGGACCCGTCCCTGATGCCGCAGGCCATCGAGGAACTGCTGCGTCACCTCGACATCATCAGCAACCTCCCGCGGATGGCGACCGAGGACATCGAGATCGAAGGACAGACCGTTCCCGCCGGTTCGCTGGTGATGGTCTCCACCGAGGCCGGCAACCGCGACCCCGCGGTCTTCGAGGACCCGGACCGTTTCGACATCCACCGCGACGCCAGCCGGCACCTGACCTTCGGTCACGGAATCCACACCTGCCTCGGCGCGCCGCTGGCCCGCCTCGAGCTCGACGTCGTCTTCACGACGCTCCTCGAGCGCATCCCGACGCTGCGCCTGGCGGTTCCCGCCGATCAGGTCCAGATCAAGGGCGACGCGCGGATCCGAGGTGCCCACTCGGTGCCGGTCACCTGGGATCGAGCCTGATCACCGCGCCACCGGTCGCGCTGATCACCTGAGAAGACAACGGATTTCGACGAAAGGCATGATGTGACACGGGCGGATGGAACCCGCACGGGCGGAACCCGTCTCGGTGAGGACCTCGCCGACGACCTCGACGTCGTCGTGGCACAGTCCATCACCGTCGCCAAGGACATCAAGGCACTGACCCTGCAGTCCGCCGACGGGGCTCCGCTGCCCGCGTGGCAGCCGGGCGCCCATGTCGACGTCATCCTTCCGTCGGGAGCCGTGCGTCAGTACTCGCTGTGCGGCGACCCCGAAGACAACCACTCGTGGCGCATCGCGGTGCTCCGGGAGGCCATCGGCCGCGGCCGCGGCGGCTCGGAGTACATCCACACCGACGTCCACACCGGCAACGAACTACGGGTCGGGTTGCCGCGCAACAATTTCGAGCTCGTCGATGCGCCGGCGTTCGTCTTCGTCGCGGGCGGGATCGGGATCACACCGATCCTGCCGATGATCGCCGATGCACAGCGGCGCGGGGTCCCCTGGCGACTGGTCTACGGCGGCCGGAGCGCCGAGACCATGGCGTTCCGCGACGAGCTCGAGGTGTACGGCCCGAAGGTCGCGATCTACACCGACGACGGCGACGGACCGATCGATCTCGAGCGTGAGCTCACCGGCCTCGCGGACGGCACCGCCGTCTACTGCTGCGGGCCCGCGGGATTGCTGGAGGCGATCGAGCGTCTTCACAAGGACGGTGTCGTCGCGTCGCTGCACACCGAACGGTTCGCCGGCGGCAACGCATCGTCGGCAGACGACCACGAGTTCGAGGTGGTACTCGCCAGGCAGGGCAAGAGCTTCACCATCAAACCCGGCGAGAGCATCCTCGGCACCCTGGAGTCCAACGGGATCGACGCCCTGTCCTCCTGCCACCAGGGCATGTGCGGACGGTGCGAGGTCGATGTCCTCGACGGCATCCCCGATCACCGTGACTCGATCCTCACCCTCGAGGAGCGGGCCACCAACGAGTTCATGCTCATCTGCGTATCACGCTGTGTCGGAGACCGTCTGGTCATCGACCTGTGACGCCGGACCACTGAAAACCGGACCTCCGGACCCGGACACCGGGCCGGACCGCCACCACAGAGAACAACCATCCGAAGGAGAATCACCATGGGACGTGTGCAGGGGAAGGTCGCGATCGTCACCGGCGCGACGTATGTCGACGCGGGCGGTCTGAACATCGGAGGTGCCACCGCCACCGAGCTCGCCGCCGAGGGTGCGAAGGTCGTCGTCGCCGACATCAACGTCGCGGGCGCCGAGGCACTCGCGAAGATCCTCAACGACAAGTTCGGCGAGAACACCGTTCTCCCTTACGGACTCGACCTCCGCAACGAGTCCGAGATCGAGGCCCTGATCGCCCAGACCGTCTCGACCTTCGGGACGATCGACGTCGTCGTCAACAACGCGGGCATCTTTCCCGGTGACGACGTCGACGTGGCGAACATGACCATCGAGGCGTGGGACAACGTCATGGCCGTCAACGTTCGGGCCGCGATGCTGATGACCAAGCACGCCCTGCCGCACCTGCGCAAGAACGGCGGCTCGGTCATCAACACCTCGTCCACGCACGCCATGGCCGGCGACAGCAGCCTCACCGGTTACGGCGCGAGCAAGGCCGCACTGATCGCGCTGACCAAGTTCACCGCCACCCAGTACGGCAAGGAGGGCGTGCGCTGCAACGCGATCCTGCCGGGAACCACGACAACTCCTCCGGCACAACAGCTCCCGCAGGTGATCAAGGACATCTACATCAGCCACACCCCCAACCCGGACCTCAACGGCCCCACCGAGCTGGCCAAGGCGTACCTGTTCCTGGCGTCGGACGACTCGCGCGGGATCAACGGCGAGGCGATCCGCGTCGACGGCGGCCTGCTCGCCCACCAGCCGTTCGTCGCCGACATGGTGCGTTTCGGTCAGATGACCGCCGGCGCCAACGAGTGACCCCCACCTCGACCCCCCACTTCCGAAAGGCATTGTCATGACCCAGACCCTGAGCCGGGAAACCACCACCGGCGAGACTTCCGAGGCGAACGCGGCCGACTACCTCGCACGGGTTCGCGAGATCACCCCGCTGATCCGCGCCGAGGCCGAGACGATGGAGCGCGAGCGCAAGCTCACCCCCGCGGTCGCCCAGGCCTTCGAGGACAAGCAGCTCCACATGGCGCTCGTGCCCACCGATCTCGGCGGAGGCGGCCTGAGCCCGAGCCAGGGCATGCATCTCTACGAGGAGATGGCCAAGGCCGACGCCTCGACCGCATGGGCGTACATGGCGTCGTCCTGGGCCACCGCAGAGGTGCTCGGCTACCTCGAGCCGACCGTCATCGAGAAGCTGCTGGCGCAGCCGGGCGGTTTCATCATGGCCGGTCAGCTCCTGCCGCGGCATCCCGGTGTCCAGGTCGACGGCGGGTACATCATCAACGGCGACTTCTCCTTCGCCAGCGGTTCCGATCACGCCAACTGGATGGGTGCCGGCTTCTTCGTCGCCGACGCCGACGGCAACCCGATCCTCGGCGAGAACGGCCAGCCGCAGGCACGCGTCGCGATGATGCCCAAGGACCAGGTCGACCTGAAGTACAACTGGGACGTCTGGGGCCTCGCCGGAACCGGTAGCCACGACTACTCCATCTCGGAGAACTTCGTTCCGGCCGAGTACACGATCCCGACCTTCGGGGGCACCCCGACCCGCTCGGACATCATGTACAAGCTGTCCAACGAGTTCGTCGGCGGCTCGGTCACGCCGGAAGACCTCGCGCGGGGCAGCCAAATGCTCGCGTGGATTCACGAGGTCACCGACCAGGTCGTGGCCTTCGCGCACCGCTGGGGCGGCAGCCGCAGCATCGGACGCACCAGCGAGCTCGGTCGCTACGTCCGTGACATGCACGTGGCCACCCAGCACCTGCTGGTCGATCCCAAGATGATGGTCGACGCGGCCGCAGTGCTCCTGCCGATCTACGCCGAGGCCGCCAAGGCCTGAGGACCGGCGCCAGAAGAAACTCTGGGGTGGCGGGACCGGGTGCTCATACCCTCCCGCCACCCCGGTTCCAGTTTTGCGCCAACCGGGCCCAATCGGTTGTCAGTCGGTTGGGCTGTCGTGTGTCAGTCGAACTCGGGACCCTCGGTGCGGCTGCGCTTGATTTCGTAGAAGTGCGGGTAGGAGGCGAGTGCGAGCGCACCGTCCCACACCTTGCCGGCGTCCTCTCCACGTGGGATGCGGGAGAGCACCGGGCCGAAGAAGGCGACGCCGTTCACGTGGATCGTCGGTGTGCCGACGTCGTCGCCGACCTTGTCCATGCCCTCGTGGTGGCTCTTGCGGATGGCGTCGTCGAACTCCTCGGAGTCGGCGGCCTGCGCCAGCGAGGCGTCGAGTCCGAGCTCGGCGAGCGCGCCTGCGATGACCTCGTCGAAGTCCTTGATCCCCTGGTTGTGGATTCGTGTGCCCATCGCGGTGTAGAGCGGGGCGAGGATCTCGTCGCCCTTGTGTGCCGCGGCGGCCGCGATGACGCGGACCGGGCGCCACGCACCCTTGAGCGCCTCGCGATACTCCTCGGGGATGTCCTTGCCCTCGTTGAGAACCGCAAGGCTCATGATGTGGAAGTTCACGTCGATCGGCCGGACCTTCTCGGCCTCGAGAATCCACCGGGAAGTGATCCAGCACCACGGACAGAGCGGGTCGAACCAGAAATCGACACGATCGGTGGTGGACTGGGCCTGCTCTGACATCGTCTGCTCTGACATCCTCGGCGTCCTCTCAGAAGTTGTGGTCGATCTGGACCGTACCGGCGGCACCGCCAACCCGGCTCAACATCCATACGGGCCCGGCTGTTCCCCGTTTGTGATGTGTGCGGCGAAAATTCGCGACGAATCCGGTTACGGTTTTCTCGGGGGACGATTTTGCCATCGTTCTCGGAGAGGAAACGTCCATGTCGCCGCCGCCGCTCGATCCGGACTCCGGTCCCGGGCCGGCGAGCGGGCATTCCAGTCCCCGGGGTCCGCGGGCGGAACAGATCATCCGGGCTGCGACGGTCCTCTTCCAGGACGCTGGGTACCGCAATGTCAGCATCGAACAGATCGGTGCCGCCGTCGGTCTGACCGGACCCGCGGTGTACCGCCACTTCCCCGGCAAACACGACATCCTCGTGCAGGCGCTGCTCACCCAGGTCGACCTGATGGATGAACTCGTGCGCGAGGCCGACGAGTATGCCGGCGCACCCGAGCCCCAACTGTGGCGCTTTCTCGATCGCCTCGGCGATCTGACTGCCAACCACGACGTGTCCATCCTCTGGCGCCGGGAGCAACGCCACCTCCACCCCACCCAGCTCGAGCAGATGCGGAGCTACTTCACGAGGTTCAGCGACTACATCGCCGACAAGGTCGCCGCCGCGCGGCCGGATCTGTCGTTCGACGACGGACGGCTACTCGGTTTCGCCGTCCTGAGCCTGTACTCCAACACCTCCGTCATCCGCGGGACGATGGCCCCTGTACATGTGATGCAGATCCAGCGCGCCGTCGCGCGTTCGATCGTCGACTGCTCACTGCCCGAGACGAAACCGGACGCCACTCCGGCGGTTCCGATCACGCGGCGTCCGGCCGGCCGGCACGAACGCATCCTCGACGCGGCGACGGATCTGTTCGCCGAGCGTGGTTTCCACGACGTCCGGATCGACGACATCGCGCGGGCGGCCGACATCTCCGTCGCCACCTTCTACCAGCAGGTCCCGGGCAAGACCGAGATCCTGCGGGCCGTCCTGGTCCGGGGAGTCGAGGGCATGCTCTACCTGACGACCCACGCCCTCACCGGCGTCGATCCCGGGGACGCCCTCGACGTGCTGATCTCGATCCACGTCGAGCAGGCACTCGGTGTCCACGGGCGGACCATCCCCGTCTTGACCCGCGACATCGTCTACCTCCCCGAGGCGGACCAGGATGCGTTGCGTTCGGCCCAGCGCGCGTACATCGCCGAATGGGTCGCCGCGATCCGTGCCCGGACGCCGGAACTGTCCGAGGCCGACGCCGCAGCCCTCACCCGGGCGTTCATCGGAGTGGCCGGCGACATCGTCCAGGCCCCGGATCTACGCGCGCGGCCCGGGATCACCGACGACCTCGCCACGCTGTCGAAGACGATCCTGCAGCCTGTCGGTCTGCTGTCGAACGGCTGAGCACCGTCGGTCTCGATAAGCTGGCCGATGTGACTGCTCCGAACCTCACCAGAGACCAGGCCCGCGAACGCGCCGCGATCGTCGACGTGTCGAATTACCGGATCGAACTCGACCTCACCGACGGGATGGGTGCGCCCGGCACCGAGACGTTCCGTTCCACCTCCACGGTCACGTTCACCGCGACCGAGGGCGCCGAGACCTTCATCGACCTCGTCGCATCCACGCTGCACTCGGCGACCCTCAACGGCGTCGAGCTCGACGTCTCCGACTTCGACGAATCCGTCGGCATCGTGCTGCCCGGCCTGGCCGCGGAGAACACCCTCACCGTGGTCGCCGACTGCGCCTACTCCAACACCGGTGAGGGACTGCACCGCTTCGTCGATCAGTCCGACGACTCGGTGTACCTGTACTCCCAGTTCGAAACCGCCGACGCCAAGCGCATGTTCGCCTGTTTCGACCAGCCCGACCTGAAGGCGACCTACACGCTCACGGTCACGGCCCCGGAGGACTGGAAGGTCATCTCCAACGCCGCACATGTGGAGACCGTCGCCGCCGAACCGGGAATCCATCGCTTCCGCGAGACCGCACCGATGAGCACCTACCTCGTCGCGCTGATCGCCGGACCGTACGCCGAGTGGACCGACGTCTACTCCGACGACCACGGCGACATCCCGCTGGGCATCTACTGCCGTGCCTCGCTCGCCGAGCACATGGACGCCGACCGGTTGTTCACCGAGACCAAGCAGGGATTCGCCTTCTACCACAAGAACTTCGGCATCCCCTACGCCTTCGGGAAGTACGACCAGCTCTTCGTACCCGAGTTCAACGCGGGCGCGATGGAGAATGCCGGCGCGGTGACCTTCCTGGAGGACTACGTCTTCCGGTCACGCGTCACCAAGTACCTCTACGAACGTCGCGCCGAGACCGTACTGCACGAGATGGCGCACATGTGGTTCGGCGACCTGGTCACCATGCAGTGGTGGGATGACCTGTGGCTCAACGAATCCTTCGCCACCTTCGCCTCGGTGCTCTGCCAGTCGGAGGCCACCGAGTACACCAACGCCTGGACGACGTTCGCGAACGTCGAGAAGTCGTGGGCCTACCGGCAGGATCAGCTGCCCTCGACCCACCCGGTCGCCGCCGACATCCCCGACATCGCCGCCGTCGAGGTCAACTTCGACGGCATCACCTACGCCAAGGGCGCCTCGGTGCTCAAGCAGCTCGTCGCCTACGTCGGCGTGGAGGACTTCCTCGCCGGCCTGCGCGACTACTTCGCCGCCCACAAGTTCGGCAACGCAACCTTCTCGGATCTGCTGGGCGCACTGGAGCGCTCGTCCGGTCGCGACCTGTCGGACTGGGGCGACCAGTGGCTGCGCACCACGGGCATCAACGTCATGCGTCCCGACTTCGAGGTCGACGGGTCCGGGGCGTTTACCCGGTTCACCATCGTCCAGGACGGCGCCGCCCCGGGCGCGGGCGAGACCCGCGTGCACCGGTTGCGCGTGGGCGTCTACGCCGACAACGGTTCGGGTGCGATCGAACAGACCCACAGCGTCGAACTCGACGTCGACGGCGAGCGCACCGACGTGCCCGGCCTGATCGGCGTGAACCGCGGAGATCTGGTGCTGCTCAACGACGGTGACCTCACCTACGCCTCGATCCGGCTCGATCCCGAGTCGCTGGCCACCGCGACCGCCCGCATCGGCGACATCACCGACTCGATGCCGCGCACCCTGGTGTGGTCGGCGGCCTGGGAGATGACCCGACAGGCCGAGATGCGTGCCCGCGACTTCGTCGAACTCGTGCAGCGCGGTATCGCTTCCGAGACCGAGATCGGCGTGGTGCAGCGTGTTCTGATGCAGGCGACCACCGCCATCGAGTCCTACGCCGATCCCGACTGGGCGGCCACGACCGGCCGGCCCGCGTTCAGCGCCCGCCTGCTGGAACTGGCCCGGGGTGCCGATGCCGGATCCGACCATCAGCTCGCCTTCGTCAACACCTGGCTGGCCGGCAAGCTCAACGACGACCAGACCGACGTGGCAGGTGCCCTCCTAGCCGGGGCGGACCCGGCCGAACACGGTCTCGACGGGCTGGCCGTGGACACCGACCTCCGCTGGAAACTGGTGCGCGCGTTGGCGACCGCTGGCGCGATCGACCCCGAAGCCGGTTCGGCGCCGATCATCGACGCCGAGGCTCAGCGCGACAACACCGCCACCGGCACCAGGCAGGCCGCTGCGGCACGCGCGGCGCGCCCTCTTCCCGAGGCCAAGGCCGACGCATGGTTGCAGGCGATCGACGACGACTCGCTGTCGAACATCTACACCCGCACCATGATCGAGGGTTTCGCGCGTCCGGGCCAGGGAGAGCTGCTCGAGCCGTATGTCGAGAAGTACTTCGAGGCGGTCCCGCAGGTGTGGGCCCGACGCTCGAGCGAGGTCGCCCAGACCGTCGTCATCGGCCTGTACCCGAGCTGGGCGATGAGCCAGCGGGCCCTCGATCTCGCGGAGGAGTTCCTGGCCGGTGATCATCCGCCCGCCCTCAAGCGGCTGATCTCCGAAGGCCGTGACGGCGTGGCGCGTTCGCTGCGGGCACGCGAGTTCGACGCGCAGGGCTGAGGAACAAGCGATCGGCCTCGCCCCATCGGCTCACCTCACGCCTCCGCCCGATCAGCCGATCGGTGATGGCGTCTCATGGGTGTCCCAGGCCGGGATCTTTCTGCCGGCTGGGACATCCCAGTCGGCGATCTGATAACCCACGCGTTCGAGGTGGGGCAACCGGAAGTCCATCGCCTGGGCGATGTCCGGGAGCTCGGTCACCAGGTCGCGTGTCCGCGGCCACCACGCGCCGTCGACCGATCCCCGGACCGAATCGGCCGGCTTGAGCCGCAACCGCTACTGGCGCGGCGGGTGCGCGGTCGGCGCGTTCATGCCCTGCTACCCAACGGATGGCGCCAAGTTCGCGGCCCGTGACGCGACCCGTTCGACGACGTTGCGGCGACGGCGCCCCTCGTGTGGTCCGCGACCCCCTCCTGGCCCGCGGCCGCGACACGCCGTTCCGATCGTTGGAGGTCGCGTCGTGCCGCATGTCCGCGGCGCGAGGACCGTCGCGCCCCGGCCAGGATCAACGCCAGTCCGAGCATGGCGAGAGCACCCAAGGCGACGCCGTGTAGTAAGAGGGCGCCAGTCGTTCCGGTCACGTGGTAACCGAAAACGGCGAAGCTGTCCGAAGGCAGTTCGTTTGCGGCGCCGTTGTTGGCGAAGAAGCCCGCCGCCGTCGCGATCACCGCGGCGACGAGAAGGATGAGCCCGATGATGACGGTCATGACTCCAGCCCTTCTTCGATCCCGGCCCGCCAGGTGGTTCCGGCTTCCGAGGTGGAGGGGGTCGCAAGGCCGATCGATTGCGTTGCGGCACTGTGAGATCGGTTGTTGTTGATGATCACGTCATTCTCCAGTTCGGTCACCGCATCGACGATCAGCGAACGCAGGTCACCGACCATGGCGGCGGTGTCGTCATCGGTTCGGTAAGCCTGCTTGGACGCGAGTAGTCGCTCGTTGAGCCGGCGGGCGATGGGAGGTAGATCGAGGCGTGTAGACATCAGGGTTCCCGTCTCTGGTTTTCGAACAGGACATCTGACAGGGTTCCGCCCCCCTGGACAGTCCTCATGACTTTCTCCCAGACGTCTCCGGCATGGTCTCTGGGTACATCGTCGGCGAGCAGGATCACCGGGTGCGAGTCGGGATCGAGAACCGTCGTCCGTGAGTGTCGTGCTCGGCGGAGGACCCGGCACGCGAGGACATCACCGATGACCTCATTCGGATCGGCACGGGTGGCGGCGTGGAACTGGACGTCCCATTCGGCGAGGATGTCGCCCGGTACGTCGCGAGGGTCTTGTTCCTGGATTCCGCTCACGATCGTCTGTGGTCTAGAGGAGTGACCAGGGCGTGCGCGGTGATAATCGCGCATGCGTCCGAACAGGCGACTTCGTGGAAGTGCATCGAGAATTCGGGTCGTGGTGATCATGGCGTGCGCCTGACTCGGTCGCCGTCTGGATGCGGCCGCGGTGACCCGGCGCCGCCGACGGTGACTCCTTCAACGTGCGATCCGGTGAGGTCCAGTCTACTCCGCCCGTCCAGCACCCCCGTCACCTGCGGGTTCATCGATGCCGATCACCGTCGGGCCGGCCACCGGTACCGGACCCGTGGTCGGCCGGCCGAACCGTACTGGGTGTCGCGATTGAGCACACCGTCGTCGGCGAGCCGCTCGAGGTATCGCCATGCGGTGACCCGCGACGAACCGAGCGCGCGGGCCACCTCCGAGGCGGTGAGTCCGTCGACACTGTCACGCACCGCGCGGCAGACCGCATCCTCGGTCTGCGGCGCGGCTCCCTTCTTCGCCGAGCGTCGGGGGTCCACGGCTCGGAGCTGCGCCAATGCCCGGTCGACGTCGCGCTGGCTGACCGCATCGGTGTCCCCGGCCAGCGCTTCCCGGTACCGCAGATACTGCTCGATCTTCTCGCGGAAAGCCGCAAAGGTGAAGGGTTTCAGCAAGTAGAGCAACACCCCACTGGACATCGCGGTGCGCACGGTCTGCAGGTCGCGTTGTGCGGTGATCGCGATGATGTCGGGCGCCGGGCGCACCCCGGCCAGTGCGGAGGCGAGGTCGGTGCCCCGGGCGTCGGGCAGACCGAGATCGAGGAGCACCAGGTCGACGGCATGGGTCTTCGTGGTGCGCAACGCCTCTTGGGCGGTGGTCACCGCACCGACGACCTCGAATCCGCCGATGCGGCCGAGATAGTCCCGGTGCGCCGCGGCGATGAGCGATTCGTCCTCCACGATCAGCACGCGGATCACCGCGTCACCCCCGCACCTGACGGCACCGCCCCTATCCGCACCGTGACCACGGACCCGTAGGTGTTCTCCGCGGTCAGCGTCCCATGATGTCGCGCGACCACCTGGGCGACCAGTGCCAGACCCAGTCCGCGGCCTGCCTCGTCGCCACCGGACTTGGTGGAGTATCCCCGGGCCGTCGCCCGGCGGCAGAGGTCGTCGTCCATCCCGGAACCACTGTCGGCGACGACGATCTCGAGCGCGTGCTGGTCCCCGACGACACCGACCTCCACCCACGGGTCGGCCGGATCGCACGCATCGAGGGCGTTGTCGACGAGGTTGCCCACGACGGTGATCATCTCGCCCGGCGACAAGATCTGGGTGGTGTCGTCACTCATCTGGGAATCCTCGGTGAGCGAGAACGCGATTCCCCGTTCGGCCGCCTGCGCACTCTTGCCCAGGAGCAGCGCCACGAGCGCCGGTTCGGCCACCGCCTGGGTCATCCGGTCGATGAGCTGTTGCGACAGTTCGAGTTCCGTCGTCGCCAGCCGGATCGCCTCCGCCGGACGTCCCATCTCGACCAGCGCGACCAACGTGTGGAGTCGGTTGGCGGCCTCGTGTGCCTGAGAGCGGAGGGCCTCGGCGAATCGTGTCATCGAGTCCAGTTCGCCTATGGTCTCGGCCAATTCGGTCCGGTCGCGGATCGTGATGACCGACGAGCGGCGTCGCCCGGACACCGGCGACCTGCTGACCAGTAGGACCCGCCCGCCCTCGGCATAGAGCTCGTCGGTGGCCGCACCGTCCGCGCCGGTCAGGAAGGAGGGCAGATCGGTTGCGGGCGTGTGGGTCCCGACCCCGAGCAGACGCCGCGCCTCGTCGTTGACCAGAACCGGTCGGCCGTCCTCGACGACGATCAGCCCCTCGCGGACCGCGCGCAACACCGCATCGTGATGGTCGTACATGAGCCGGAGTTCGTCCGGTGCCAGCCCACCGGTCTGTCTCAGGAGGCGCCGCCGGATCCACCAGACCCCGACGACGGCAGTCATCAGTGCTGCGAACGCGGTGACCGCGATCAGCGGCAGTTCCCCGCGCCACGTCGACGTGAGGGAACGCTGGGTGATGCCCGCCGCGACCATGCCGACGACCCGACCGTCGGCCGTCTGCACCGGCGCGATGGTGCGGATGGAGGGGCCCAGGGTCCCGGTATACGTCTCGGTCATCGTCTCGCCGCGGAGGGCCGCGTCGATGCTGCCGATGTAGGGCGCGCCGATCAGGGCCGGGTCGGTGTGGGTGTAGCGGGTGCGGTCCGGACCGAGCACCGTGATGAACGCGATACCGGTCGCATTCCGGATTCGGTCGGTGACCGGCTGCAGGATCGCACTCGGGTCCGGCGAGGTCAGTGCGGACACCGTCGACGGTGACTCCGCGAGGCTCACGGCCACGGCGGTGACCTCGGCACGCGCAGCGCGATCCCCGTCGACACGCGCATCGACCGCGGCCAGGACGCTGCCCCCGACGACCACCACGGCCACGACGATCAGCGCGAGCGCCGCCACCTGACCGGCCAGCGTTCGCGGATACCACCGCATGCCCGGCCCTCGTTTCCTCAGACGTGTTTCGTCAGACCCCGTTCGGGGATATCCCTCGCCGGATCGTCTGAACGTAATGAACAGAATCGTGACCGGCGTCACCACACCGGTTCACAATCCTAACCACCGAAGTCCCCGGCAAACGAGGAGAGAACTGCCGATGAACACAGATCAGAACGCCGGTGACGGTCCGGCCGGTGACGACCGGGCGGCGGGTGACGCCACGAAGACCGCACCGCCGGTCAAACGCGATCGCACGCACTGGCTCTACATCGCGGTCATCGTCGCGGTGGTGGCCGGCGTCGTCGTCGGACTCGTCGCACCGTCGGTCGGCAAGGAACTCGGCGTGCTCGGGACCATGTTCGTCAGCCTGATCAAGATGATGATCGCGCCGGTGATCTTCTGCACCATCGTGCTGGGCATCGGATCGGTCCGTAAAGCGGCGACGGTGGGCAAGGTCGGCGGCCTCGCCTTCGTCTACTTCCTCGTGATGTCGACGGTGGCGCTCGCGATCGGGCTGGTCGTCGGCAATCTCATCCAACCCGGTGAGGGCCTCAACATCTCGTCGATGTCGGGCAAGGGCGAGGAACTGGCCAAAGAGGCCCACGAGTCCGGCGGAACCATCGACTTCATCCAGGGCATCATCCCGGAATCCATGCTGTCCGCACTGACCGACGGCAGCGTCCTGCAGGCACTGTTCGTCGCGCTGCTGGTCGGGTTCGCGATCCAGGCGATGGGACGTACCGGAGAACCGATCCTGACGGCGGTCTCGTACTTCCAGAAGCTGGTCTTCAAGGTCTTGACGATGGTGCTGTGGGTGGCGCCGATCGGTGCTTTCGGTGCCATCGCGAACGTCGTCGGACAGACCGGCTGGGCTGCCGTACAGCAATTGCTGACCCTGATGCTCGCCTTCTACCTGACCTGTGTGGTGTTCGTCTTCGGTGTTCTGGGGGTGATGCTCCGGACGATCGCGGGCGTGTCGATCTTCCGTCTCGTCCGCTACCTGGCCCGCGAGTACCTGCTGATCTTCGCGACGTCGTCGTCGGAGTCGGCACTGCCCCGCCTGATCGCGAAGATGGAGCACCTGGGCGTGGAGAAGACGACCGTCGGTGTAGTGGTGCCCACCGGCTACTCGTTCAACCTGGACGGCACCGCGATCTACCTGACGATGGCGTCGATCTTCATCGCCGACGCGATGGGCGATCCGCTCTCGGTCGGCGAACAGATCGGCCTGCTCGCGTTCATGATCATCGCGTCGAAGGGGGCGGCAGGCGTCAGCGGTGCCGGACTGGCCACCCTCGCTGGCGGACTCCAGGCACATCGCCCCGAGATGCTCGACGGTGTCGGGGTGATCGTCGGGATCGACCGGTTCATGTCCGAGGCGCGCGCGGTCACCAACTTCTCGGGCAATGCAGTCGCCACCCTGCTCGTCGGCTCGTGGACGCACACCATGGACAAGCACCAGATCGACGAGGTGCTCTCGGGGCGTGCCCCGTTCGACGAGACCAACATGGTCGACGACGAACTCGACCACGCCGGGACCGGTGCCGACGACAAGGTGCTCGAGGGAACCGCGACGCGGCCGTGAGCCGATTCCGGCCCGCGCGCGATCGGCGCGGGCCGGACTTCTCGCCCGGAAGCATGGCATGATGGGACTCGCCCCTTGATGCATCGCAATTCCGGTTCATGTCTCTCGTGACGCGCCTCAGTTCCGAAAGCTGATCTCTCCGGCGTACCTGGCAACAATCAGAAGGCCAGAGGTACGCACTCTTGTCCCTTTCATCGGTGTCACCTGCCCGCGACACGAAGTTCGTCAGTTCCTACACAGAACTGGCGGCGGAGGTCCGCGCATCGGGGCTACTGGACCGTCGCCGCGGTTTCTACATCACCCGGATGGCGTTGACCGTCGCCGCCTTCATCGGCGTGTGGGCCGTGGTGGTCGCACTCGGCGACACGTGGTGGCAGCTCGTACCCGCCGCCGTGCTCGCCGTGGTGAGCACCCAGTTCGGCTTCCTCGGCCACGACGGCGCCCACCGTCAGATGTTCGCCTCGGCCGGTGCCAACGAGTGGAGCGCACGGGTCCTCGCCGCCGCCGGAGCCGGATTGTCGTTCCACTGGTGGAAGAACAAACACAACCGCCATCACAAGGCCCCGAACCAGGTGGGCGTCGACCCCGACATCGCCGACGGCCCCATCGCCTTCGTGCCGGAGATCGCCGGGCAGCGGTCGGGTCTGTACGGCTGGTTCACCCGCCGGCAGGGTTGGTTCTTCGTCCCGCTGCTGACGCTCGAAGGGGCCGCGCTCCACGTTGCGAGTCTTCAGGGTCTCGCCGCACGAAACGCCGTTCCCCACCGTGCCGTCGAGATCTCGCTGATCGTGCTCCGGCTCGCCCTCGGTGTCGCGGTCCCGTTCATCGTGATGACCCCGGCGCAGGCCATCGCCTTCATCGCGGTACAGCTCGCGGTGTTCGGACTCCTGCTCGGCGGGTCGTTCGCCCCGAACCACAAGGGCATGCCGCTGGTGCCCAAGGACATGCGCGTCGACTTCCTACGCCGGCAGGTCCTGATGTCGCGCAACATCCGGGGAGGACGGTTCACCGACTTCATGATGGGCGGATTGAACTACCAGATCGAACACCATCTGTTCCCCAGCATGCCTCGACCCAACCTCATCAAGGTGCAACCGCTCGTTCGTGCCCACTGCGAGCGTCACGGCGTCCAGTACACCGAGACCTCACTGATCGCGTCCTACGGGATCGTGATCCGTTACCTCAACCAGGTCGGGCTCAGCGACCGTGACCCCTTCACCTGCCCGCTGGTCCGTATGTACCGCTGACCCGCACCGAACGCGTCACCGACGCGTCCGCACAGACAGACGCACGAGGCCGCCCCACCGGAAGTGGGGCGGCCTCGTGCGTGGTTCCGGTGGCCGGATCAGCCGGCTGCGGCGGCGGTCGCCATCACACGCAGCGACGCGATCAGGCCGTCGATCAGGTTGCCCTGACGGAAGCCGGTGACCGCAGCGGTCACACCGAGTGCGGCGACGCGGTCGTTGACGCGGCTCGACACCTCGCGACCCGAGACGATGACGACGTCGCGCGTGTTCGGCGACACCGCGATGAGCGTTCCGTGCGCGGGTTCGGGCGACTTTGCAAGGATGGCCCGGGCACTCGCGTCGAGGTCACCGTCGAGGTCCCCGACGTAGACCGAGAAACGCACGAGGGCCTTCTCGCTCGCGGCCTTCAGGGTGTCGTCGAGAGCGATCAGGTCCTTCTTGCTGAAGGGCGGCGTCGACGGCGCATCACCCGGGTAGCGGGCCGCCGAGATGCGTCCGCTGTTGGTGACCACGGCGCCCAGCGGAAGTTCCGCCGCCGACCGGGCCGCGACCTCTGCACTCACTTTCGCGTGCGAAACCTCACCACTTGCCACTTGCCGAGCTCCCATCAACGTCGCCGGGTTCCGCGTGCCGCGGAAGTGCCATCGGTTCGATGTCGGTGGCACTGAAGAGAAGCGGTGCATGCTCCCATTGCTGATCGAGGGTGTACTCCTTGACCTTCGGGTACTTGACCCCGCCGGAGAACACCATCGCGACAACGCAGAGCACGACGAAGAGCACCGTCACGATCGTGACTGGCACTCCGATGGGGACGATCAGGCTGTCCATGTCACCCTTTCGATGGTCGCGCCGGACCCGGCCGGTTGTCGGCACAGGTCATCGGTGATCAATCTAGCCCACATCAGACCGACCGGTGCAGGGGCCCCTACAGCGCGTCGTAGACACTTCCCGGCGACATTCCGGCCGGCGTTTCGAGTGGCTTCCCCCCGCATCACGCGGCACCCGCGTCGATGTACTGCATCCACGCCGGATGGATGTCCTTGACCGCGGCGATGAGGCCCCAGTGCCGGCCTCTCGGGGCGATCGGCCGCGTCCGCAACGACCAGCCCAGTTCGCCGAGCAACCGGTCCGCCTTGAGGTGATTGCACGACGCACAGCAGGCGACGCAGTTCTCCCAGTTGTGCGCGCCGCCCCGGCTACGTGGGACGACGTGATCGATGGTGGTCGCGGGTCTGCCGCAGTATCCGCAGCGGAACCGGTCACGGTGCATCAGCGCGGAGCGGGTCAACGGCACCGTCGCGCGGTACGGGACCCGCACATAGGTCCGCAGCCGGATCACCGTCGGCACCGGCACCGCCGTCGCGGGCGAGTGGAACGCTCCCCCGGACTCGTCGGCGTGGACCGTGTCGGCACGTCCACGCAGGATCAGGACGACGGCGCGGCGGACGGTGACCGCGCTGAGCGGCTCGTACGTGGCGTTGAGCAGCAGCACCCGGCGGCGTGTCCACGTTCGTGACCCGGCCGCCTGCGAGGCCGGTCCGCCGTGGAGCCTCGTCACCTCGGTCGTCGTGGAATGTGACCTGTGCGTCATTCGACCTCCCGCCAGGCCCGCGTGAACAGGTTGACCTGCACAGTTCACCACGGACGCCGACGTCGTGCAGGGAAAATCCGACGCAAGACGGCCCGCCGGGGACCAGGCCGGCAGCGCGTCACGTTGAGGCACTCCGCGGTCGTGGGGACAATGGCGGCTGTGACTGGCGAATCCGGCAACTCCCCCGACCCGTCCCCGCGCAGCTTCTACGAGGAGATCGGCGGCTCGGAGACGTTCCGACGGCTCACCGAGGTCTTCTACACCGAGGTGGCGAAGGACGAGGTGTTGCGCCCGCTGTACCCCGAAGAGGACCTCGGACCCGCCGAGCGACGGCTCCGGATGTTCCTCGAGCAGTACTGGGGCGGCCCCCGGACCTACTCCGACGAACGCGGCCATCCGAGGCTGCGCATGCGCCACAACCCTTATCGCGTCGGCCCGATCGAGCGCGACGCCTGGCTGCGGTGCATGCACACCGCGATCGCCGCCATCGACGACGAGACCCTCGACCCGCCGCATCGGCAGGCGCTCGTCGACTACATGGAGATGGCCGCCCAGTCGATGATGAACTCGCCGATCTGAGGTCTCGCAGAAACCTTCTGCCGTTCGCCACCCGTACTCTCGACACGCCGACGACGCGCCGATTGACCTGGATTTCTCGCCGAAAACTCAGGTAAGGCAGAATGACCACGGTGAGCGATGAGACACCAGATGTTGTCCCCGCCGAGCCATCTGACGGGGGTCAGCCCGACGGCGCACACACCGTCGTACCGGAGACCTCGGGTACCGAGGGCAACGTGAGTGACTCGTCGGACGACACCCCCGAGATCGCCGGAGACGCACCGGATGCCGTGGCCGGTGTCGAGGTGATCGATCCCGCGACGACCGATCCCGAGGCCCTCGACGAGGAGGCCATCGAGGCCGAGGCCGACGCCGAACTCGATCCCGACGCCGAAACCGACGCGGCAGCCGGACCGTTCGAGACCGAGCCCGCGGAATCCGCGGACCCACAAGAGGACTTGGCGCCGGCGATCGTGCCGCAGCTGGATCCGACCGACACCACCTGGTGGAAGTCCGCGGTCTTCTACCAGATCTACCCGCGGTCGTTCTGCGACGCGAACGGCGACGGCGTGGGCGATCTGGCCGGTGTCATCGGCAAACTCGGATATCTCGAGCTGCTGGGCATCGACGCGATCTGGCTGAGTCCCATCATGACCTCGCCGATGGCCGACCACGGGTACGACGTCGCCGATCCGCGCGACATCGACCCGCTCTTCGGCGATCTCGCGACGTTCGACTCGCTCATCGCCGAGGCCCACGAGCGCGACATCCGAGTCACCATGGACCTCGTCCCGAACCACACCAGCGATCAGCACGAGTGGTTCCGCGCAGCACTGGCCGCCGGTCCGGGCAGTCCGGAGCGCGCCCGCTACATCTTCCGGGACGGTCGCGGAGAGAACGGCGATGAGCCACCGAACAACTGGCACAGCATCTTCGGCGGGCCGGCATGGACCCGGATCACCGAGGCCGACGGCAGCCCCGGACAGTGGTACCTCCACATCTTCGCCGCCGAACAGCCCGACCTGAACTGGGAGAATCCCGAGGTCTTCGAGGATCTCGAGAAGACGCTGCGGTTCTGGCTGGATCGCGGCGTCGACGGCTTCCGGATCGACGTGGCGCACGGGATGGCAAAGCCCGCGGATCTGCCCGACATGGATCTCACCACCACCGCTCTGCTCACCAACGACGACGACGATCCGCGGTTCAACAACTATGCGGTACACGACATCCACCGCAAGATCCGAAAGGTGCTCGACGAGTACCCGGGTGCCGCGAACGTCGGCGAGATCTGGGTCAACGACAACGAACGATTCGCGGAGTACCTCCGTCCCGACGAACTGCATCTCGGTTTCAACTTCCGACTCGCCAAGGCGCCCTTCGAGTCCGGCGCCATCCGCGAGGCCATCGAGAACTCGCTCGACGCCGTCCTCTCGGTGTCCGGCACCCCGACGTGGACGCTGTCCAACCACGACGTGGAACGAGAGGTGACGCGCTACGCCCCCGTCGACCCGGAGACCGGTGAACCCGACCTCGCACGCGGGACGCGTCGTGCGCGGGCGATGCTCGTCGTCGAGATGGCCCTGCCCGGAACGATCTTCCTCTACAACGGCTCCGAACTCGGTCTCCCCAACGTCGACGACCTACCCGAGGAGGTCCTCCAGGATCCGGTGTGGGAGCGGTCGGGTCACACCGAACGCGGCCGCGACGGATGCCGTGTCCCGTTGCCGTGGCAGGGCACCGAGCCACCGTTCGGCTTCAGCTCGTCGGCCGACACCTGGCTGCCGATGCCGGAGTCGTGGCAGTCGCTGACCGCCGAGGCACAGCTCGAGGATGTCGGCTCGATGCTGTCGCTGTACCGGGCAGCCATCGAATTGCGTTACGATCGAGCGGAATTCGCCGGCGAATCGATCGAATGGTACGAGGCCCCGGAGGGTTGCCTGGCATTCCGGCGGTCCGAGGGATTCCTGATCTGCGCCTTGAACGCGGGCGAGGTGCCGGTGCCGCTGCCACCGGGTGAACTGCTGCTGATCAGTTCGCCGCTGGTGGACGGCATGCTGGCACCCGACGCCGCCGCCTGGCTGGTCTGAGGACCGGTCAGAGAACCGTGACCGACAGGTCGCGATGACGACGCTGGTACACCGAGCCGTACCGGGCGTCTATCCGGATCCACGCCGCCGACAATCGGATCCGGACCGGCTCAGCAGCATCGATGTCCTCGACGGGCGAGGTCTCGGTGACCGCGCGCCCATCGCGGTCACGGATGAACCCCATCCCGGTCAGGGCGAAGAGCGACCGCATGGTGACCGCCGCGTGTAACGCGCCGTCCTCGGTCGAGACCTCGAGCACGTCCTGGTCGAGCAATCCCGTGGCGGGTCCATGAGCGCTGCCCTCGTCGCGCGCCACGCGGGCACCGTCACGTGCCAGACCGACGATGCTGCGCGCGGGCACGTCGTCGACGTGCCGGTAGCCGGCGGATACGGGAAGTGCACCGCGCCAGGCACTGTCGAGGGAGAACCCGGGATCGATCTGCGCGCCCGCGGGTGCGGCGACGAGCGCCGAGTGCAACGACGCGGCGTCGCAGACGATGTCGGCCGGCGCCACGCGTCCCGAGACCGCGCGGGTCGCGAGTACCTCGAACCCCGTGTGGGTCCACAGGCCGACCAGGCCGTCGGAGCGCGCCACGACCCGCACCACGGCGGCGTCGTCGAGCCTTCGGGCATGCGCGAGGAACGCCGATGCGTTGGACCGATCCGATTCCGCGATCTGGATGAAACGTTCCATCAGCGCGGCGTCGCTGACGTGTCGTCGGCGCGCCGGAACCGGTCTAGATAGTCCTTCTGCTCCGGGGTGAGCCGTGCGACGCGCTGCGCGCCGACGTCGAACGCGACGAGTTGGGTACTGGCGACGACTGCCGGTTTCGATTCGGGGTCGGCACCGGCGGGACGGACCTCATAACCGACGGTGAAGTCGACGGCGCGCAGGCGCTGGACGTACATGGTGACCTCGATCGGCCCCTCGGAGTGCCGCAACTGTGCCTGATACCTCACGTGCAGGTCGGCCACGAGGCAGCCGTCACGCAGTGACGCGGTGGGGCGGCCGTCGAGGAACAGCCACGGGATGCGCGCCTCCTCGAGCAGCGTGACCATCCGGGCATGGTTGATGTGCTGGTAGACGTCCATGTCCGACCATCGCACCGGGACCTTCACCACGTAGCCGTCGGCCGTCGCGGTTCCCGAGTCCTCGTTGAGCACGTGCGTCATCCCCTGTTCGGTCCGAGATCTCCTGGTACGACGCCGCCGGGCGCCGCGGATTCAACCCTACGCACGCCGTCCCGCGGCGCTCGCCGATGGGCGGCCGGACGCCGCCGGCTCAGGCCGGACCGATCTCGACCCGCAGGCCGTTGAGGACGGCGGTTCCCGACAGCGGATCGAGTCGTGTGCCGTCGTTGAGGTTGTTCACGTTGACGCCGGGCTCCACGGCTGCCACCTGGAGACGGGACCCGGCATCGTCATGCCCCCAGCCGTGCGGCATCGACGCCACGCCGGGTTTGATGTCGGTGGTGATCTCGACCGGGACGGTGAGTGATCCGCCTGCTCCGCGGACCGTCGCGAGCCCGTCGATGCCCAGCCGTGACGCATCGTCCGGGTGGATCTGCAGCGTGCACCGATTGGTGCCGCCGGTGAGCGCGGGCAGGTTGTGCATCCAGCTGTTGTTGGACCGCAGGTGCCGGCGTCCGACGAGGAGGAGCGACGCAGGGTCGCTGTCCGCCGGGTTCTCGGCGTCGACGGCGGCGCGCAGCCGGGCGAGATCGGCGATCAGCGGGTCCGGCGCCAACTCGACCTTCCCCGAGGCGGTGCGGAGCACGGTGAGCAGACGCGGCCGCATGGGTCCGAGGTCGATGCCGTGCGGAGCCGCCAGGACGTCGGCGAACGTGAGGCCCTCCCGGGCGCCGAACCCGTCCCCGTAGGCGCCGATGCGCAGCATCATGTCCAGGCGGCGCTGGTGGCCCGGGGCGTCGGGCAGCATCGCCACCAGCGACTCCACGTCGCGACCGGCGACCGGCGAATGCGGATCGGTCACCTCCTTGGCCAGGGTGGCGGCGATGACCTGCTCGTCGACCAGACCCGGATCGGCGTCGACGCCGACTCCGGACAGGCCCAGGATCAGACGGCAGACGATCTCGATCTCGTCGGGCCGCCCGTCGGGAAGCGGCAGCACCGGCAGCGAGTAGCGGACGGTGGCCCGCACGGCCAGGTTGTTGAGGATCGCATCGAAGTGCGGCGTCTGCGAGGGGCGCGGGGGCGGCAGGATGATGTCGGCGTGCCGGGTGGTCTCGTTCAGATACGGGTCGACGCACACGACGACGTCGGCGGCGTCGAGTGCGGTCGCCAGCCGGCCCCCGTCGGGCGCGGACAGCACGGGATTGCCCGCCACCGTCACCAGTGCTCGTAGCCGTCCCTCGCCGGGTATCTCGAACTCCTCGGCCATCGCGACCGCGGGCAATTCCCCCGCCACCTCGGGATGTCCCGACACCCGGCTGCGCCAGCGTCCGGTCCGGAAGCCCCGACCCGGGTGTGCCGGACGGGGTGCCGGCGCGGTCGGCGCCATCGGGAACAGAACACCGCCCGGTCGGTCGAGGTTGCCGGTGAGGACGTTCACGACGTCGATGAGCCAGCTTCCGAGAGTGCCGAATTCGACCGCCGTGGTACCCAGGCGCCCGTAGACCGCGGCCGACGACGACGCCGCGATCGCGCGGGCGAGCCCGCGGATGTCCTCCGCCGGCACGTCGCAGTACGGCGCGACCCGCTCGGGTGTGAGATCACCGATCTCCCTGCGCAGTTCGTCGACACCCTGCACATGGGGCCCGATGCCGCCGAGGTCGTCGGCGACGAGTCCCTCGTCGAACAGGCACGTGACGACACCGGCCAGCAGCGCGGCGTCGGTACCCGGTCGAGGTGCCAGATGGGTGTCGGCGAGCCGGGCCGTGCGGGTCCGCGCCGGGTCGATCACCGTGAGACGACCCCCGCGGTGCCGCAGGGCGTCCAGCTTGCCCGGGAAGTTCGCGGCGGTGGTCATACTGCCGTTGGAGACAACGGGATTCGCGCCGATGATCACCAGATGGTCGGTGCGGTCGAGGTCGGGGACGGCGAAGGTCCCGGCGTGACCGAAGAGGTAGCCCGAGGCGGCCTGTTTGGGCATCTGGTCGAGCGTGCCGGCGCTGAACACGTTGCGGGTGCGCAGCGCCCGGACCAGCAGGGGCGCGTACAGCGTGCCCGCGATCGTGTGGGCCGACGGATTGCCGAGGTAGAAGCCGACCGACGATCCCCCGTGATCGGCGATGACCCGCCCGAGGCGCTCGACCGCGAGCTCGAGCGCCTCGTCCCAGCCGACTTCGACGAATCGTCCATCGCGTTTGACGAGCGGGTTCCGGAGGCGGTCGGGGTCGTTGTCGAGCTGCGGGAAGCTCGCCCCCTTCGGACAGATGTAGCCGTGGCTGAACACGTCGTCGGCGTCTCCGCGGGCACCGGTGACGAACTCCTCGCCGCCGTCACCGGGATGGTGGTGGGAATCGACCACGAGGGTCAACCCGCAGGTCGCCTCGCAGAGCGGACAGATTCGCGGTGCCGTGCGCGTCATGTGCCCAGGCTAGGCCCGGAGATCGGGTCGGCGGGGGCGAAACGGATCAGCGAATCACCGCGGCGAAGCCGCTCACCTGATCACACTGCGAAGCCGCTCACCTGATCACACTGCGAAGCTGCCGCGCGGCGACCGACAGCGTCGCGAGGTCGAGCGTCCCGGTCTCCTCGATCTCCGCCAGGATGCTGCGGACACGGCTCAGCCGGTTCGACTGGGAGGACTCCCATTCCGCGATCTTGTCGGCGCTCGGTTCGTCGGGTTCGCTGACCTCCAGGATCTTGAGCGTGAGGGCACGCAGCGCGCCGTGCATGTCGTCGCGCAACGCCAGCCGGGCGAGCGCATGCCAACGGTCGCCGTAGTCGAGTCGGGACACCGCGGTGAGCAGTTCCTCGAGGCCGAAGTGTTCCATCACGGCGAAGTAGAGCTCACCGACCTCCTCGAGGCCGCGGTCGGAGATCTCGGCCGCGTCGATGATGTCGAGCAGGCAGAACCGGTGAAGGCTGACCGCGACGGCCTGCGCGAGGTCGGCGGGGACGCCCTTGTCGACGTATGTGTCCACCCGGTCGGAGATCTCGCGCAACGAGCTCTCCCCCAGCCAGCCGTCGATCAGCGCGGACAGCTGCGTGATCCGGCCGGAATAGCGCTTGATCTCGGCGGCCATGGCGAGCGGCTGCGGGCGGAACGCGAGCAGCCACCGCGACGACCGGAACAGCAGCCGGCGGACGTACAGCATCATCTCGTCGACGACCGCCGCCGGCGCCGGTGCGTGCCTGACACTCTCGAACACCTCGCGCATACCGAAGACCTCGTTGGAGACGACGTACGCGCGGACCCCTTCCTCCGTGGTGCATCCGGTGCCCTCGCCGAGCCGGAACAGATGGGTCATCCCGGCGTGATCGATGACGTCGTTGACGAGGGTGGTCGTGACGATCTGGCGGCGCAATCGATGCGAGTTGATCTGCTCGCCGAACTTCTCGCGCAACGCCTCTGGAAAATAGCGGGCCACTCGTGCGGCGAAGACATCGTTGTCGGGGAGGTCGCTGTCCAGCAGATCCGATTTCGCCTCGAGTTTGACGTGCGCCATCAAGGTCGCGAACTCGGGTGAGGTGAGTCCGCGATGCAACTCCCCGTCGAACCGTTTACGGAGCTCGCGCGCTTGTGGGAGGGCTTCGAGCCGCAGGTCGACGCCGCGTTCACGCGAGAGCTGGTCGAGCATCCGCGCGTGAACCTCCACCCGGGTCAGCTCGAAGGTGCGGCAGAACCCCAACTCCGAGTTCTGTGAGATGTTGTCGGCGAGAACGAGATCGGCGACGTCGTCGGTCATCGACTCGAGCAGCGGGTCCCGGTCGTCGGGCTCGAGCACACCGCTCGACACCGCAGAGTCGAGCAGGATCTTGATGTTGACCTCGTGGTCCGAGCAGTCGACGCCTGCCGAGTTGTCGAGCGCGTCGGTGTTGATCCGGCCGCCCGCGAGATCGAACTCGATCCGGCCGCGCTCGGTGACCCCGAGGTTGCCGCCCTCCCCGATCACCTTGGCCCGCACCTGATCACCGTCGACGCGGATCGCGTCGTTCGACTTGTCACCGACGCTCCCATGGGACTCCGTCGACGCCTTGACGTAGGTGCCGATCCCGCCGTTCCACAGCAGGTCGACCGGCGCGAGCAGGATCGCGCGGATCAGTTCGGGCGGTGGGAGCTCGTCGATGCCCTCCTCGATGCCGAGCGCGACCGCCATCTCCGCACTGACGGGTATCGACTTGCGGTCACGGGACCACACCCCGCCGCCCGCACTGATCAGGCCGGTGTCGTAGTCCGCCCACGACGACCGTGGCAGGTCGAACAGTCTGCGGCGTTCGGTGAAGGACCGGTCCGCGACCGGGTCCGGGTCGACGAAGATATGCCGGTGGTCGAAGGCGGCGACGAGGCGTATGTGCTCGCTGAGCAACATCCCGTTGCCGAACACGTCCCCGCTCATGTCGCCGATGCCGACGACGGTGAAGTCCTGCGACTGGGTGTCGAAGCCCATCTCGCGGAAATGCCGTTTCACCGACTCCCAGGCACCACGCGCGGTGATGCCCATGGCCTTGTGGTCGTAGCCGGCCGACCCGCCCGAGGCGAACGCGTCACCGAGCCAGAAGCCGTAGGACCGCGACACCTCGTTGGCGATGTCGGAGAACGCCGCGGTGCCCTTGTCGGCCGCGACGACCAGGTAGGTGTCGTCCTCGTCGAGGCGGACCACACCGCGCGCCGGGATGACCTCCCCGGTCGAGCGATCGATGTTGTCGGTGATGTCGAGCAGACCCGCGATGAACTGGCGATAGCAGGCGATCCCTTCGTCGCGCTGCGCATCCCGGTCCACGGCGGCGTCCCCGGTCGGTGCCGGCAGCCGTTTGACGACGAAACCGCCTTTCGCGCCGAGCGGGACGATGACGGCGTTCTTCACCGCCTGCGCCTTGACCAGCCCGAGGATCTCGGTGCGGAAGTCCTCTCTGCGGTCCGACCAGCGCAGGCCGCCGCGGGCCACTGCGCCGAACCGCAGGTGGACGCCTTCGACCCGGGGCGAGTACACGAAGATCTCGTGCAGCGGACGGGGTTCGGGGGTCTGCGGGATCTCGCGCGGCCGCAGCTTGAACGAGATGACCGGGCAGTACTCGCCTGGTCGGCCGTCGCCGGAATCCCGGTCACCGCCATCCCGATCGCCGACCGTGACGAAGTAGTTCGTCCGTGATGTTGCACTCATGACGGCGGCGAAGGCCGACACGACGCGGTCGGCGTCGAGACTCAGCACGGTGCCGATGTCCGCACGGAGTTGTTCACTCACCCGTTCCCGGCGTTCACGGTCGGCGGCGGACGGATCGAAGGAGGCCACGAACAACTCGACCAGCCCGCGCGTGATCCGCCGGTTACGACCCAGCACGTTCGCGACATGGGCTGTGCTGTAGGAGAATCCACACTGCCTCAGGTACTGACCGTATGCGCGCAGCATCGCCGCCGAACGCCAGTCCAATCCGCACCGGATGATCAGTTCGTTGTAGTCGTCGACTTCCGCGGCGGCGAGCCAGATCTGACGGAACGCCTCGGTGAAACGCTCCTCGAGGTCGTCGGCGTGATGGAGGTCCACCGACATCCCGGCAGCCAGTTCCACGATGAACTCGTACGCCCAGCAGACGGTGCCGTCGGCCCGGCGGATCTCGTACGGATGCTCTTCGAGAACGTCGAGGCCGAGACTGTGCAGCACCGGTAGGACGTCGGTGAGGGTCGCCGACTCCCCACACAGATAGAGGGTGAACCGCCAACGGGCATGGCCGTTCGGCCCGCGCTCCTCGGTGGCGTCGAGCGTCACCGCCAGTGCTCCCGGTTCGAGTGCGACGACTCGTATCAGGTCCTCGAGGGCATCGTGCGGTTCACGGAGTTCCTTGTAATCGTCGGAGAGCGAGGGCAATTGTCGCAGAACGAGTTCGGGGCCGCCGCCGAGGTTTTCCAAGCGGCCGCCGAGGTCCGCGGCCAGTTCACGGACACGTTCGTCCCATCCGCGGATCGCCGTCGCGAGCGCCGCCTGCATACGGGCGTGCGCCGGTGATCCGGTGTCGACCGAACCGAGCTCGGACGCGGTGGCCGGCTCGATACACACCAGCACCTGCAGGAGCGCGAGTGGCATCTCACTCACTCGAGCGGTGTATTCCAGTGCGCTGCCGTGCAATTCGTCCATCAGGGCCCGTTCGAGGGCCAGTCGGCTCTGCGTGTTGTACCGGTCTCGCGGCAGGTAGACGAGGGCCACCGCGGTCTTACCGTCGACGCTCGTGCGCACGAACAGCCGCAACGACCGGGTCGCGACCGCGTCGAGCATCTCGGTGACGCGTCTGGTGAGCTCCTCGGTGGTGGAGGCGAACATCTCCACCAGCGGATAGTTCTGCAGCAGCTCGATCATGGACTGGCCGGCGAAGGAATCCTCGTCGACCCCGGCACCTGCGAGGACGTCGTGCACCTTGGTGCGCAGCACCGGGACGTCGAGCACGGTCTGGTGCAGGCCGGACGAGGTGAGCGTGCCGAGGAAGCGGTGTTCGCCGTCGTGGTTTCCCTGCCGATCGAACGCCGGGACCTGGAGCAGCACAGGAAAATTTGACCGCTGGATGCCGGTGGCGACGTAGACACGACTCGCTTGCGGCAGCAACGGTCGCGCGGTGACCGACGGGAAGTCGCGAGTGATCGAGTCGGTACGCCACACGCCGAGTCGTTCATCGGCGTCGGCGAGACCGTCGGTTCCCACCCGCGTGTAACCGAGCGGGTGGAAGTGGTTCCCGGAGAACCACTCGAGGAGCTTCGAGTATTCGAAACGATCCGAGTCGGAGATGCCGGTCGACCCGCCCAGCGGGGCGACCGACAGATCTGCCGCGCACGACGTCATCCGCGACCTCATCCGGGTGGCGTCGTGATCGACGTCGCCCACCCGGGACACGACCTCGAGGAGATCGGAACGGAGCGCCTGCGGATCGACATCGGGATGCCCGGCGAGTCCGCCGACGAAGATCCACGACTCCCAGCGGGCGCCGGGTACGTCGTCGATCGCCTCGAGTCCGCCGTCGGCGTCGCGCCGGACCGGCATCACCGGGTGATCCATCTTCCCGATGGCGAGGTCATGCGCCTCGACGGTGGCGAGCACCGCCTCGACCAGCAGGGGCATGTCGTCGTTGACGACGACGATCTCGACCGCGCCGCCGGCGTCGACGGCGACTTCGACGAGAGCCTCGCCGGGGTCGCGCCGAGTCGCGACGTCAAGGTGACGCACCACCTGCTCGGCACTGTCCGTCGCCGAGCCGTCGGCCCGCGACTTGAAGTAGTGGTTCACCGCGTCCGGCACGAGTGACGTCACATCGCCGATGCTAGTCACCCGTGCCGGACGGGGATGGGATTAATCGCGAGTGAGTTTGCGGTGGGTCACCCGGTGCGGACGGGCCGCGTCGGCGCCGAGGCGCTCCACCTTGTTGGCCTCATACGCCTCGAAGTTGCCCTCGAACCAGAACCACTGTCCTTCTTCGACGTTGCCCTCCCACGCCAGGATGTGGGTACAGGTGCGGTCGAGGAACCAGCGGTCGTGGCTGATGACCACGGCGCAGCCGGGGAAGTTCTCGAGGGCGTTCTCAAGCGAACCCAGGGTTTCGACGTCGAGGTCGTTGGTCGGCTCGTCGAGGAGGATCAGGTTGCCGCCCTCTTTCAGGGTGAGCGCGAGGTTGAGACGGTTGCGCTCACCACCGGAGAGGACCTCCGCCTTCTTCTGCTGATCCGGCCCCTTGAAGCCGAAGGCACTGACGTAGGCGCGCGACGGCATCTCGTTCTGGCCGACCTCGATGTAGTCGAGTCCGTCGGAGACGACCTCCCAGACGTTCTTCTTGGGGTCGATGTTGGCGCGCGTCTGGTCGACGTAGCTCAGCTTGACCGTCTCGCCGACCTTCACGGTGCCCGAGTCGGGTTGCTCGAGACCGACGATGGTCTTGAACAGCGTGGTCTTACCGACGCCGTTGGGGCCGATGACGCCGACGATGCCGTTACGCGGCAGGGTGAAGGACAGGTCCTTGATGAGGACGCGGCCCTCGAAGCCCTTGTCGAGGTGGGAGACCTCGACCACCACGTCGCCGAGACGCGGCGGCGTCGGGATCTGGATCTCCTCGAAGTCGAGCTTGCGCGTCTTCTCCGCCTCGGCGACCATCTCCTCGTAGCGGGACAGGCGGGCCTTGTTCTTGGTCTGGCGCGCCTTGGAACCGGAACGAACCCAGGCGAGCTCTTCCTTCAGGCGGCGCTGCAGCTTCTGGTCCTTCTTGCCCTGGACCTCGAGCCGCTCGGCCTTCTTCTCCAGGTAGGTGGAGTAGTTGCCCTCGTAGGGGTGCAGCTTGCCGCGGTCGACCTCACAGATCCACTGCGCGACGTGATCGAGGAAGTACCGGTCGTGGGTCACGGCCAGGACGGCGCCCGGGTAGCTCGCGAGGAACTGCTCGAGCCACAGCACCGACTCGGCGTCGAGGTGGTTGGTGGGCTCGTCGAGGAGCAGCAGGTCGGGCTTCTGCAGCAGCAGCTTGCACAGCGCGACGCGGCGACGCTCACCGCCGGAGAGATGCGTGACCGGGGAGTCCGCGGGCGGGCAGCGCAGCGCGTCCATCGCCTGCTCGAGCTGTGAGTCGAGGTCCCAGGCGTCGTTGTTGTCCAGGTCTTCCTGGAGCTTGCCCATCTCCTCCATCAACTCGTCGGAGTAGTCGGTGGCGAGCAGTTCGGCGATCTCGTTGAAGCGGTCGAGCTTGACCTTGATGTCGCCCATACCCTCTTCGACGTTCTCCTTGACCGTCTTCTCCTCGTTGAGAGGGGGCTCCTGCAGGAGGATGCCGACGGTGGCGTCGGGGTCGAGGAAGGCCTCGCCGTTCGACGGCTGGTCGAGGCCCGCCATGATCTTCAGGATCGACGACTTACCCGCACCGTTGGGACCGACGACGCCGATCTTGGCGCCCGGGTAGAAGGACATGGTGACGTCGTCGAGGATGACCTTGTCACCGTGCGCCTTGCGCACCTTCTTCATCGTGTAAATGAACTCTGCCACGGAGAACTCCTTCGGACCTGCTCGATGCCGGGGTGGATGTCAGCACTGGATGCTCTGGCGCACGCTCGGGCGATGCGCATACATGGCCCCCCAGCCTAGTGGTCGGCCCCGGTGGGCTCGCCGCCCGGTGACCCCGCCGCGGGTCCTGCGGTGCGCATTTGGCCGGATGCCGCGCGCGATGCGCGGTTTGTCGCAACAATGATCCTCGTCGGCTGGTGCCGGCGACGGGTGTGGGTGCAGCGCCGGCGAGCACACGTGCGGCACTGGGGGGCAGCGCCATGGGAGTGTCATGCACTCGGTGGGCAGATGGACCGTGGTTGTGGTCGTGGGTGTGATCGTCACCTCTCTGGGTGCGGTCGGCGCCTGTTCCGCGGCCCCGCGGGAGTGCCCGTCGACCATCTCCCCGCTGTACGGCCCGCCCGGTCCGTGCCTGCGGTTCGGGGTCACGACGCCGAACGGTCCGCTCGAGCCCGCCGACGTCGCCGCGGTCACCCGGGTGACCGGAGTGGCCCCCACGGTCAACATGTTCTTCGAGGACTTCACCGCGATCCCGCCGATCGCCGCGCTGAACGCCGTGGTCGGTTCCGGGGCCGAGCCGATCGTCACCTGGGAACCCTGGCGGCACCTCGGTGACGGCACCTACGACCGGTCCGCGTTCTCGATGTCGTCGATCGTCGACGGGACGCACGACGACTACCTGTACCGCTGGGCCGACGAACTCGTCGCCTGGGGTTCGACGGTGTACCTGAGGTTCGCCCACGAACCCAACGGCGACTGGTACCCGTGGAGTCCGGCGGGCGGGACCCCGCCGGAGCTGTACATCGCGGCGTGGCGGCACGTCCACGACCTGTTCGCGTCGAAGAACGCGGCGAACGTGAAGTGGGTGTGGGCGCCCAACGTCCCGATCTCCGACGCTCCCCTGTCCCGCTGGTATCCCGGCGACGACTACGTCGACGTGCTGGGCGTCGACGGATACAACTGGGGTTCGGTACCCGGCCACCGATGGACGTCGCCGAAAGAACTGTTCGGTTCGTCTCTCGACCAGCTGCGGGACCTCGCCCCGGGCAAACCCGTCCTCGTCACCGAAGTCGGGTGCGCCGAGGCAGGCGGCTCCAAGGCGGACTGGATAGCCGATCTGGTCAGCTATCTCGACGAGGCCGACGGCGTCACCGGCTTCGTCTGGTTCGACCACGACAAGGAAGCGGATTGGGGTTTGACGAGTTCAGCAGCAGCGGGCCAGGCGATGGCGCGCGCGCTCGGGAAAGTGGGGCTTCGGTGACGGACGTGCGGTATGACGCGGCGGGTGCGGACACAGCGGGGGCCGGTGGCCACGGGATCGATGCGGCCGATGCGTTCATCGAGCCCGCCGTCGAGGAGGCACGCCTGCGTGCGGTGGAACAGCTCAATCTGCTCGACTCCGAGCCCGAGGACCGGTTCGCGCAGATCACCCGCATGGCCAAGGGGTGTTCGGGGTACCGATGTCGACCGTCTCGCTCCTCGACCGGGACCGCCAGTGGTTCAAGGCGGTCGACGGAATCGACATCCAGGACCAGCCGCGTGAGGAGTCGGTCTGCCAGGTGACGGTCGCGCGGGCGTACTCCCAGCCCGCCGAGCCGGCGCTGGTGATCGAGGACGTCTCCGCGATCCCCTGCTTCGCCGAGATCCCCCAGATCGCCGCCGACGGCGGGATCCGGTTCTACGCGGGGTATCCGCTGTACGGGCCCGGCGGCCACCCGGTGGGGACCTTCTGCGTGTACGACACCCGGCCCCGGCAGTTGACCGCCGACCAGCTCACCGCGTTCCGGGAGCTCGCGGCGTGGGCACAGCGCGAGATCGAGAACTCCGACGACCTCGAACGCGCCGCGCAGGTCCAGCGGCGGTTGCTCCCACCGCCGCTCGGCGCGGTGCCCGGTTATTCGATCGAGGCGATGTGCCTGCCGGCTTTCGCGGTCGGCGGCGACTTCTACGACCACTACCGCTGCCGTGACGGACTCGTGTTCACCGTCGCCGATGTCATGGGCAAAGGGCTGGCCGCCGCGATCGTCACCGCCACCGTGAAGTCGGCGATGCGCGCTACGTCACGGGCGTTCGACGCCGCCCGGACGGAGGCCCCCGGGCCCGATCTCGGCGAGGTCGTCGGCACCGTTACCGACCAGCTCGCCGACGACTTCGCCGGGACGGAGACGTACGCGACCCTGTTCCACGCCCGTCTGCGCACCCGGGACGGCCACGTGGAGTACATAGACGGTGGGCACGGACTCGCGACCGTGCGCCGCAGCGACGGACGGTGCACGATCCTGCGCGGCCGCGGCCTCCCGATCGGCATCCTGCCCAATGACACCTGGCGGTCGGCCGCCGTCGACCTCGCCCCCGGCGACATGCTCGTGATCGCCTCCGACGGCGTCCTGGATCTCGTCGACGAGGACGCGACCGAACTGCTCCGGTTGCTCTCCGCCGCAGGCACTCCCGCGGAGGTCCGGGCGAGGGTCGACGATCTCGTCGCCGCCCGGCCTGCGGTCGACGACGTGACCCTGATCGCGGTCCGGCGCGACGAGGCCGGATGAGCGAGAGCATCGAGGAGGCCACCCTCGCCCGGACCGCCCCGTCGCCGTGGCTACGGCTGCTCATCGTCGTCGCCGCGATACTCGGGCTCAACTACATCGTGTGGCGCTGGCTCGCCTCGGTGAACTGGGACGCCTGGTGGATAGCCGTTCCCCTGGTGGTCGCCGAGACCTACAGCCTCATCGACTCGCTGCTCTTCGGACTCACCATGTGGAAGCTGCAGCACCGCCCCGATCCACCGCCTCCTCCGGCGGGGGCCACCGTCGACGTCTTCATCACGACCTACAACGAGCCCATCGAACTCGTGATGAAGACCGCCCTCGCCGCGAAGGCCATCACCTATCCGCACACCACATGGATCCTCGACGACGGTGACCGCGCCGATCTCGCCGCCGAGGCTGCGCAGGCAGGGGTGAAGTACCTGACCCGGTCGTCGAGCTGGCTGGACAAACCGAGACATGCCAAGGCGGGCAACCTCAACAACGCCCTGATGCAGACCGAGGGCGAGTTCATCCTGATCCTCGACGCCGACCAGGTTCCCGAACCCCAGATCCTCGACCGCACACTCGGTTACTTCCACGACGAGAAGATGGCGCTCGTCCAGACCCCGCAGTACTTCGTCAACGTGCCGCCGTCGGACCCGCTGGGTTCGCAAGCACCCCTCTTCTACGGCCCGATCCAGCAGGGCAAGGACGGCTGGAACGCCGCGTTCTTCTGCGGCTCCAACGCGGTCCTGCGTCGGGAGGCCTTGATGCAACTCGGGATCACCCAGTACGTCAGAGCCGTCGAGGACGGCGTCGACCGCGCTCTGCGGACCGCGCGGACCGTGCTGCGGAAGACCCGCCGGCGGATCGGTGACAACCCGACCGCACTCGCCGCGCTCGACGAGGTGAATGCCGCGGTCCGGGAAGCGCGGGGTGCGCTGAAGAAGCGTGAACCACTGGCCGACGTGACCTATCGCTTCCAGGCGCGCGTGGACGAGGCCGCACGAGGACTCGTCGACGCCGACGTCGAGGCGATGCGGGCCGACCTCGAGGCGATCGAGGCCCTCACCGAGTTCAGCGAGCAGGAAGCCGGCGCCGGGTCGCTCGACTACGACGCCCTCGCGGTGCTCGCCGATCGCGAATGGTCCCCGCTCGGTGCCATCGAATCGATACGGGCACTGGTGGCCGCCGTCGATGTCGGTAGATCCGATGAGGCGCAACCGATGCTGCCGCTCGCGACCATCTCGGTCACCGAGGACATGGCGACCTGTATGCGGCTACACGCCCTCGGCTGGAACTCCGCCTACCATCACGAGAACCTCGCGTACGGTCTCGCCCCTGAGGACCTGAAAACGATGCTCACCCAACGGCTTCGGTGGGCCCAGGGCACCATCCAGGTGATGTTGCGCGAGAATCCGCTGGTCCAGAAGGGACTCACCATCACCCAGCGACTCATGTACTGGGCGACGATGTGGAGCTACCTGGCCGGCTTCGCGGCGATCGCCTACATCGCCGCACCCGTGGTGTACCTCGTGCTGGGTGTCCTCCCCGTGCAGGCATACAGCTGGGACTTCTTCCTCCGGCTCATCCCCTTCCTGCTGGTCAACCAGCTGCTGTTCCTCGTGGTGGCCCGCGGGACCCCGACCTGGCGTGGGCAGCAGTACAGTCTGGCGTTGTTCCCGGTCTGGATCAGGTCCTGCACCACCGCATTCCGCAATGTCTATCTGAACAAGCCGCTGGGCTTTGCCGTGACACCGAAGACCAAGCAGTCCCAGGACGCGTTGCCCTGGCATCTGGTTCGTCCGCAGTTGGCGGCGATGGTGCTGCTCGTGGTGGCGTCGGTGATCGGCATCGTGCAGCTGTGGCGGGGCGCCATCTCCGTTCTGGGGGTCGGAGTCAACCTGTTCTGGGTACTGTTCGATCTGGTGATCCTGAGCGTGGTCATCATGGCGGTGCGCTACCGCGGCCCCGACGCAGACCCTGAAACCGAGAGGTAGTGATGACGAGATTCGCGAGTCGTGCCGTCGACGGCGATGCCGTGGCGATCAGGCCGGAGGGACGGCTCAACATGGTCGCCGCCCCCAAGCTGCGCGATCAGTTGCACGAACTCGTCGGCGCCGGATCTTCCCGCATCGTCGTCGATCTGTCCGGTACGGAGTTCATCGACTCGTCCGGTCTGGGTGCCCTCGTGTCCGGCCTGAAGATCGCGCGACAGGCTGGTGGCGACCTGCGGATCGCGGCTCCCACCGAACAGGTCGTCACCGTTCTCGAGTTGACCAATCTCAATCGGGTTCTGCGCGTTCACGAGTCCGCGGACACCGCGTTCGGTCCCGAGTGAGAGCCGACGGGTCACTCTCATGACCGAGACCGGCGGGAGGCGGGTTCTCGACGAGGTCACCTCGGACGAGACCCTCGAGCACATTCACGAGTTGCTCGCGGATCTGTTGCGCGCCTGCCCGATCGACGACATGGACGCCATGCAGTTCGAACTGGCCCTGGCCGAGATCGGCGCGAACATCATCGAGCACGCCCGGGACGGCAGCCGGGTGAGCCTGCGACTCGAACTCGAGGTCGCCGCGGACCGGATCGAGGGTCGCTACAGCGACGATGGTCACCCGGCCCGCGTCGATCTCGACGCGGTGAGCCTGCCCGACGACGTCGCCGAGCGTGGCCGCGGGCTCGCCATCGCCATCCAGATCCTCGACGAGTTGTCCTACCGGCGCGCCGACGGCCACAACCACTGGCGACTGGTCCGCAACCGGACCGCCTGAGGTCTCATGCAGCCGACGGGGTTTCCGTCGCCCGCCGGTCGTCGACCGGCGCCGCGGCCTCGACGACCCGTTCCGACGACGGCGTGCCCCGATAGGTGACGATGCAGCGGCTCAGGTCGAGTCCCACTGCGACGGCGGTCATCTCGAGGTCGGAGCGGCGCGAACCGTCGGCCGCGGGATATTCGTTGGTCTTGATCTGACCGTGGGCCATGACCGGGCGACCCTTCGCGATGGCAAGGCCGACGCCGGCGAGGAGTCGGCGCCAGCAGCTCACCGTCAGATACAGCGTCGGCCCGTCCATCCACTCGCCGGTGCGCTTGTCGATGCGGCGCGAGGTGCAGGCCACGCGGAACGAGATCACGTCCTCGCCGGTGGTGGTCTGGCGTCGGCGGGGCTCGGACACAACGGTTCCTATGACAGTCGTGTACGTCTCAAACATGGTCGTCTCCTACTGGTGTCGGCCACGGGAAGTGTGGCCGCATCAGCATCTCGCCGGACGAGGGTCGGAGACGGGGACCCGATCGGGCTGTGGAGAACTCTCTTCGGGTTACCCACAGATCGCCGGTGCCTCTGGCGTTTCGCCCATAGGATCGCGAAATGCGAGCACGAGTCTTCCTGGTGGGTCTGATCGCGGCGGCCACGATGTTGGTTGCGCCGCCCTTGTCCGCGGCGGCACCGGCCCCCGGGTTGTCCGGACTGACCGACGCGATCGCCGGCCGCCTCGCCCTGGCGGACACTGTGGCCGCGACGAAGTGGGCGTCCGGCGCGGCCATCGACGATCCGGCACGCGAACAGATCGTCCTCGACACCGTGTCGCAGCTGGCCCTCGATCGGGACCTCGACCCCGCCTACGTACGCGGCGTGTTCCGCGACCAGATCGAGGCGAGCAAGACCGTGCAGCGCGGGCTGTTCGCCCAGTGGCGGCTACCCGGGCAGACGGCCCCACCCGCGACACCGGATCTCGGTCCGGTCCGGGCGGCGATCAACGAGTTCAATGTTGCGATCGTCGACGAACTCGCGGCGACCCACGGCCTCGTGACGACCCTCCGATGCCCTCCGGAGCTGACCGTCGCGACCACGCGCACCGCCGCCGGCATCGGTTTCGATCCGCTCCACGTCGCCGCGCTGGTCCAGGCCGGGGCATCCGTCTGTGCGGTCTCGACCGGCTCGAGCTGAGGACCGTGACGAGTCAGCCGCGCTTGTTGAGTTCCTTGAGCATGTCGTTGTAGCTCTCGAGTTCGGCATCGTGGTCGCGGATCGCGTTGCGGTCGTAGCGTTTGGCCTGGCGGGTGTCGCTGCGCTGCCACTGGACCAGCAGCGCCAGCATGATGACGACGAGGGGGATCTCGCCCGCAGCCCAGGCGATTCCGCCGCCGACGCGCTGGTCGTCGAAGAGGTTGTAGGTCCACGGCAGGTGCAGGCCGCGGTAGTAGCTCTCGGCGATGACGGCGGTGGTCATCATCAGTGCCACCCCGAAGAAGGCGTGGAAAGGCAAGGAGCCCAGCACGATCCCCAGTTTGGCCACGGGTTTCACCTGACGGGGCGCGGGGTCGATGCCGATGACGAGCCAGTAGAACAGGTAGCCGCTGAGCAGGAAGTGCAGGTTCATCAGCAGGTGTGCCGCGTGGTACTGGACCACCGCCTCGTACAGGCCGCCGAGGTAGAGGATGTAGAAGCTGCCGACGAACATGACGGCCGCAATCAGCGGGTGCGTGAGGATGCGCGACGGCGCCGAGTGGACACCTGCCTGAATCCACTCGCGCGGCCCGGGTGGGTTGCCGCGGCCGGCGGGTGGCAGCGCGCGGAGTGCCAGGGTCACCGGACCGCCCAGGACCAGCAGCACGGGGATCATCATCGACATCAGCATGTGGGCGATCATGTGGATGCTGAACATCGCCGGGCCGTATCGACCGAGACCCGACGAGGTCGCCAGGAGAAGCAGCAGACATCCGAGGAGCCACGCGAAGGTGCGGCCGATCGGCCAGTCGTCGCCGCGGCGCTTCAACCGCACGACGCCGCGGATGTACACGAGTGCCAGGACGATGGCGGCGAGACCGAAGATGAGGTCGAAACGCCAGTCGGTGAAGAACCGGGCGAAGGTCGGCGGACTGTCGATGTCGTAGCCGATGGTGTTCTCGACCGCGGAGACGTTCGCAGTGTCCAGGGCCGGCGGCGGGGTCCGGCTCAGGCCTACCGCCAGACCGAAGGTGGCCGCGAAGACGGCCAACTCCACGAGTCCGAACCGCACCAACAGCGAGGGCCGTTCCTCCAATTCGAGCTGCGCGATGGTCACGCGGCGGTGCCACGCACCGAGAGCTCCGAGCACGACGAGCGCCGCGACCTTGGCGAGGACGAGCTGACCGTAGGTGTCGGAGAAGAGCTGATCGAGGGGCACGCGGACAGCGGCGTTGATCACGCCGCTGAGGCCGACGACGATGATGCACCAGAAGGCGACCCGGGAGAAGCGTCGAACAGCCAGTGCACGCCAACGGCCCGACGCGAGCGCATAGACCACGACGGCGGCGAGACCACCGAGCCACAGCGTCGCCCCGACCAGGTGCAGGATGAGGCTGTTGGTGGCGATGTCGTGGTTGCCGCCCGACGACGAGTGCCCGGCGAGCGCCGACGGCATCAGGCTGAAGATCATGAACACGATGACCGCGACCGTCGGACCCCACTTGAGGACCATCCGCGCGATGACTGCGGCGACCAGGGCGAACACCGCCGTCCAGAACCAGGTGCGCACCTCGGCGACCTGGCCGTATGCATTGATCAGGTTGGCCGGTTTGATCGCCTCCGACAGCGGCGACCCGCTGACCTCCGACGCCGAGAGCGGCATCAGCAGCAGCGCGCACACCGACCACACCAGTGCCGATGAGGCTGCGATCCGGATGGCGCGATAGCCGCCGACGTCGAGCACGTGGTCGGACTGCGGTGGCACGAAGAACGCGGCGAACACTGCACACCCAAGGGCGATCGCGGCCGCGAACTCACCGATCGCCGTGAGCGTCGGAAGACCGTAGGTCGTGAGCGGCCCCGGGTCGGGGACGCCGGTCAGCTTGAGGGCGGTGGACGCGGACACGGCGGTGACGGCGACGGCCACGATCGCGGCGAGCCATCCCAACGCCCAGAGGACCGCGGAGACGACGCCGCGCGGTTCGTTCATCGCGTCGCGATTCTGATCCGGCGAGGCGGACGTCGACGTGCGGGTCATTACTCAACTGTAGGTCCGGGCACGGATGACACACCGTCCGACCTGGTGACGCCGTGGTGTGCGGCACACCTGCAGCGGGTGTGGAGTCATGTCGTAAACTCCATGTGCCCGACGCCACGTGCGCCGGTCAGCCTCCGTAGCTCAGGTGGATAGAGCAAGGGCCTTCTAATCCCTAGGTCGCAGGTTCGAGTCCTGCCGGGGGCACCATCACATTTGTGCCGACCTCCGGTCGGAGTCACGTCCTCCGTGCGGATGTCAGCGCGGCTCGAGCCGGAAGATCGGAATCTGACGGCCGATCGATGCAGCCTTCACCCGGTACTCGGTGTAGCCGGAGAAGACACGGTCGGCGAGTCCGAAGAGGCGATCGCGTTCGTCGGTGTCGATGACTTCGGCAGCGCGGAATCTCTCGTCTCCGAGCTCGCACTCCGGGTGTGCCTTCAGGTTGTGATACCAGTGCGGATGCCTGTCCCCGCCGCCGTTCGACGCGATGAGGATGACGTCCGGCCCGTCGTGGAAGTACGCGAGCTGAACCTCTCTCCTCAGCCCCGACCTGGCGCCGGTGGTCACGAGCGGAGCGGTGGCCATCGCGCCGATGATCCACAAATAGCGCCCCCCGGTGGCTCGATAGATGTGCGGATCGAGCCGGTGGCCGTAGCGGAGGGCATAGCCTCTGCCCCACCGTGACCGTCCGAATCGCTCGTTGGCCCGGTAGACGAAGCTCCGTTTCATCGCCGGATCGACGTCGTGCAGGGGCACGAATCTGACAATAGTCCCCGAAAACAGTCTGTTAACTGCTCTTTTCGTACTACCTTCTCTGCACTACCAGGGGTCGCTCAGAGTCCGAACGGAGCCGCGTAGCGGACCGTCCCGGACGGGACGTCGCTGCCGTCGAGGCTGAGCACCATCAGGGCCTCTTCGGGCACCTCGATGCTCAGCCGGACGCCGTGGTCGACGGCTCGTCGGAAGCCGAAACGCGGGTAGTAGTCAGCGTGACCGAGCACAACGACGGTGCTCTCCCCCATCGCACGCGCGGCGTCGAGGGCCGCGATGATCGTTGCCGAACCGGCACCCGTGCGCTGGTGCGCAGTGACCACCGAGCAGGGCGCGAGGCAGAGCGCCGGGGCGTGACCGATGTGACACCGCGTCAACAGTGCGTAGCCGACCGGTCGATCGTCGTCGTCGACGGAGACCATGGACAGTCCGTCGATCCACGCCGGGTCGGCTCGCAGTACGTCGACCAGCTCGGCCTCCTCCGGCCTCTCGAAGGCGTCGGCGTTGATCTCGTGGACGCGGGCGACGTCGTCAGCCCGCTCCGCTCTCGTACGCCAGGCCTGCTGCGGCATCGGTGTCTCCCGTCCGGTGTGGCTGAGTGTCCCCAAACGTAGCCCCCGGACACTTTCGCGGCGAAACCCTTTTCGGAACCGGCGAGGCGCGCCGCGCGTCCAAGAATCGCACCACCTCTCCGGGTGGTCGCAGTCCTCGAGGATCACGCCACGGAGGATCATGACGCTCCCGTTCACCATTCCCACTCTCCCACTTCGGATTCCATCGCCCGACCGCGGAAACCGGACGCCCGACGACACTTTCGGGGTGTCGCCGGCCGAGATCGAGGGAGTCGTCACCTCGTGGCGCGCCAACGGCATCGCCGTCCACGCGATCGACACCGCGGCCATCGGCGACGCCCGGGGCTCGTCGAGTCGGGTCGCGCATGCACTTCGCGACACGGCCGAACCCGCACGACGCGCCGCCGAGTCGATCGGAAACCGTCTGATCGCGATGAGCGAGATCCTCGACGCCTTCGTGTCGACGACGATCACCACCGACACCCGAGCCGCGTCGAAGCTCGACTCGCTCCGGAATCGCTGATGCGCCCGACGATCTCGGCGTTACGCAGGTGGAACCCGCAGTCCTTCTGCGACGCGGGAACGGCGGCCGCAGTCACCGCCGAGACCCTCGACACCGGACTCGACCGCGCCGTCGCGAGGTTCGATTCCGCCGCGGCTTGGCGTGGCCGAACCCACGACGCCGCACATCGACGGATCTGGCAGGAGCACGATCACGCCGGCGAGGTCCGCAACGTCCTGCAGATGATCGCCGACGAGGCCTCCGACGCCGGGACCGATCTCACCCACGCCCGCGATCACGTCCTGCGACTCGTCGACGCCGCGACCGATGACGGGTTCCTCGTCGCCGACGACGGGACCGTCACCCATCCCGATCCCCTTCGCGACCTGACCGCCGCCGAGCTCACCGACAGCATCGACTCGGGACTCACCACGATCGACACCCTCGACGAACGCTACGGCGCCCGACTCGTCGGGTTCGCCGCCGATCTCGCATCGATGGTCGACGGCCAACCCGAGGTCACCCTGCCCGGCAACCGAACGATGGACGCCGACGCCGCGGTACGCACCCTCGAGAGCTTGACGCCCTCCCAGATCCGCACCGTTCTCGAACGAATGGCACCCGACGACGTTCGCCGCCTGGTGCAGGCGAATCCACATGTCATGGGCAACCTTCCGGGCGTTCCCTTCGACCTCCGCATTCAGGCCAACGAGATCAACATCCGCAACGCCCTCGTCGACGAGATCCAGGCCGGCCGGGGCGAGGGCCGTCGAGCGCGAACGCTGCGAGACATGTTGACGCAGACAAGCGATCCGACCGCTCCGGTGCCTCACGCCGGTGACGACGGCCTGGTCGAGCGGCAGTTCGTGACCTTCGTGAACACACCGCGGGGTCGCACCGTCGAGATGATCGGATCTCTGCGTCCCGGTATCAGGAACGTCGCCACGTACGTCCCGGGAACGGGCACCACCGTCGACACCGCCGGCGGCGACAACCGTCGTGCCGCAGCCGAACTCGCCGCCCAGACCAACGGGCCGGTGTTCCTCTACCTCGACGGTGATCTGCCGAGAGATCTTCGCGCCGCCACGAGTCCGGCCTTCGCCGCCGCCATGGCGCATCGGCTCGCACTGTTCGGATCCGAACTCGACGCCGAGATCGCCCACCATGCGCCCGGGGCGAGCACCACCTACATAGGCCACTCGTACGGCGGATCGGTCGTCGGCACGGCCGAACAACTCGGACTGACACCGGATCGCGTCATCTATGCGTCGTCGGCCGGCACCGGAGTGCACGATCTGCCCCACCCGGGCGGCGTCGAACGTTATTCACTGACCTTCCCGGGCGATCCGATCCACTATGCGCAATCCCTACCCGGCAATCCACATGGCTCCGACCCCGATTCCGCACCCGGCGTGCGGCGGTTGGACACCGGCACCGTCGAGATCGACGGCCGCCGGTATGACAGCGGGGTCAAGACACATGGCGGCTACTGGAACGACCCGGACTCGACGGCCTTCCGGAACATGGTGAAGGTCATCACCGGTCAACCGCCCGAGCTCTATGTCCCGCGAAAGCCCGATGTGCCCGAGCTCCCGCCACCTCCACCCGGTGCCGCGTTCGCCCCGCTGTGGTGGCTGTATCTGCTCAACGACCGCGCCGACGGCGACGTGGACCTGCCGGGCCCCATCCCCGACATACCACTGCGACTCCCGTGGTGACCGCCGTCCATCGGTCGATCAGCTCTTGTCGGGAACCACCGTCCCCCGCCAGCCACCGATGATCCGCATGGAGTGATAGATCACCAGTGCGGCCACCGAACCCAGCGAGATCCCCGCGAACACCAGATCGCCGATCTGCCAGGTGTAGTCGGCGATGCCGATGATGAGCGGAATCGCGGCGGTGAACTGGTTGATGGGCTTGGAGAAGTCGACCTTGTTGGTCACCCAGATCTGGACGCCGATGATGCCGACCAGACCGTAGAGCGCGGTGGTGACGCCGCCCAGGACGCCCGGCGGGATGGCGGCGATCACGGCACCGATCTTCGGCGAGAGGCCGAGCAGGATCGCGGCCGCACCGGCCACCCAGTAGGCCGCCGTCGAATACACCTTGGTCGCCGACATCACGCCGATGTTCTCGGCGTAGGTGGTCGTCGCCGACCCGCCACCGCTGCCCGCGAGCATCGTTGCCAGACCGTCGGCGGCGAGCGCACGGCCCATCGTGTCGTCGTAGTCCTTGCCGGTCATCATCGCGACCGACTTCACGTGACCGATGTTCTCGACGACGAGCACCAGGACCACGGGCAGGAACAGCGGCAGCACGCCGAGGTCGAGGGTCGGGGTCTGGAAGTCGGGCAGGCCGATCCACGCGGCGTCGCCGATCCCCGAGGTGTCGATGTAGTCGTTGTCGGAGTCGACCCAGTCGAGCAGGAGTGCCAGCAGATAACCGACGGCGACGCTGAGGAAGATCGCGAGACGACCCAGCAACCCGCGGAACAGCACCGCCGACGCCACGAGCAGGACGAGCACGATGGTCGCGAGGACGGGGTCGGCGACGAAATTGTTCTTCGCGGCCGGAGCGAGATTGAGTCCGATCAATGCGACGATCGTGCCGGTGACCACCGGCGGCATCAGCGTCTCGATCCACTTCACACCGGCGAAGTGGCTGATCAGGCCGATGATGACGAGTAGAGCGCCGACGGCGACGAGGCCACCGAGAGCCGACGACGCACCGTCGGAGGCGACCGCGGCCGTGACCGGGGCGATGATCGCGAAGCTCGAGCCGAGGTAGCTGGGCAGCCGGTTGCGGGTGATCAGCAGGAAGAGGATGGTGCCGACACCCGAGAAGAACAGGGTCGTCGACGGCGGGAACCCGGTCAGCACCGGCACCAGGAAGGTCGCGCCGAACATCGCGACCACATGCTGCAGTCCGATGCTCACGGTCCGCGGCCACGTCAGGCGTTCCTCCGGTGCCACCACGGTGTTCGTCGTGAGCGTCCACGACAGCAAGTTCTGGGATCTCGTCCCCGGTTCGGTCATGCGCAATAGTTTGCGGTACTCACGGCTCGCCCGCTCTCCTCACCCCGGCCACGCCCCCCGCGCATATGCAACAAGACTCATATACACCTTGTTGCATAGTGCACTGTTGCAGTGTTAGCGTGCCCACATGGCGCTCGAACATGCGATCCTCGTGTCGCTGGCTGAGCGGCCCGGCACGGGTTACGAGATCGGTCAGCAATTCGACCGGTCCATCGGCTACTTCTGGTCGGCCACCCACCAGCAGATCTACCGGACGCTCAAAAAGCTCCTCGACGACGGACTGGTCAGCGTCGAGTCGATCAGCCAGGACGGCCGTCCGGACAAGAAGGTCTACACCATCTCCGACGCCGGCCGGGATGCGTTGGCGCAGTGGGCGATGAGTCCCACTCCCCGGCAACCGTTGCGCAGCGACATCGGCGTGAAGCTTCGCGCCGCGGAGTTCGGCGACCTCGCCGCCATCATCGGCGAGTTCAAGGCACACCGCGACGAACACCTCGCGCTGCTGAAGCTGTACAAGGGTTTCCAGGCGGACTACTACCCCGAGCCCGATACCCTCACGGGCCGCAAGCTGCACCGGTACCTCGTCTTGCGCGGCGGCATCCGCCAGGAGGAGAGCTACATCGAGTGGTGTGACGAGGTCATCCCCGCACTCGAACGCGAACTCGCCGGCAGGTGATCACGTCACCCGACGGCAACTGCACGAAAGCAACACCCACCCGAAGCGATACGACGACACCGAGATGAAAGGTCGCGCCATGTCAGCCCACACGGCACAACCCAATCCGCATTATCCGCATCTGTTCACCCCGCTCCAGATCGGCGGCATGACCATCGAGAACCGTCTCGTGATGGGGTCGATGCACACCGGTCTCGAGGATCGGCTCTGGGACACCGACAAACTGGCCGCCTATTTCGCCGAGCGCGCCAAAGGTGGTGCGGGACTGATCATCACCGGCGGTTTCGGCACCAGCCGCACCGGTCTGCTCGCCTTCGCCGGCGGCAAGATGACCAACGTCGTCGACTGGAAGCGTCACCAGCGCGTCACCAAGGCGGTGCACGACGAGGGCGGCAAGATCGCCATGCAGCTCATCCACGCCGGACGCTACGGGTACACCCCGTTCAAGGTCGCGCCGGGCAAGGAGCCCTCGCCGATCCACCCGTTCAAGCACCTGCGCATGACCGAGCCGATCATTCGGCATGTGATCAAGTCCTTCGGCCAGTCGGCGAAGCTGGCGCGCAAGGCCGGATACGACGCGATCGAGATCATGGGCGGCGAGGGCTACCTGATCAACCAGTTCCTCTGCCCCCACACCAATGACCGCACCGACAAGTGGGGCGGCAACACCGAGAACCGGCAGCGCTTCCTGGTCGAGGTCATCAAGGAGATCCGGCGTCAGGTTCCCCGCGACTTCCCGATCATCCTGCGCCAGTCCGTCGCCGACCTGATCCGCAAGGGACAGACCTGGGACGAGATCGCCCTCATGGCACGCAAGGCCGAGGAGTTCGGCGTCGACGCGATCAACACCGACATCGGCTGGCACGAGGCACAGGTCCCCACCATCGTGACCTCGGTCCCGCGTGGCGCATTCGTGAAGTTCACCGAGCGTCTCCGCGACGAGGTGTCCATCCCGCTGATCGCCGCCAACCGCATCAACACCGCAGAGTTCGCCGAGGAGATCCTCGGCAACGGCCGCGTCGACGCCATCCAGATGGCCCGCCCGTTCCTCGCCGACCCGCATCTGGCGAACAAGGCCCGCGAGGGACGCGCCGACGAGATCAACACCTGCATCGGCTGCAACCAGGCCTGCCTCGACCACGCCTTCGTCGGCAAGAAGGTGTCGTGCCTGGTCAATCCGCGCGCCGGGCGTGAGACCACGCTGATCCTCAGCCCGACCCGCAAGGCCAAGCGGGTGGCCGTCGTCGGCGCCGGACCGGCCGGCCTGTCGGCCGCCGTGGCGAGCGCCGAACGCGGCCACAAGGTGACTCTCTTCGAGGGCGGCAAGTCCATCGGCGGCCAGTTCTCCATCGCCGCCCGCATCCCGGGCAAGGAGGAGTTCAACGAGACGATCCGCTACTTCACCCGCAAACTCGAGGTCCTCGGCGTCGACGTCCGACTCAACACCCGGGTCGACGCGGACACGATCATCGCCGAGAAATTCGACGACGTCATCGTCGCCACCGGCGTCGTGCCGCGTATCCCGAACTTCCCCGGCGTCGACCACCCCATGGCGATGTCCTACGCCGACGCCGTGCTCGGCCACCGCGAGATCGGCAAGCGCGTCGCCGTCATCGGTGCCGGCGGTATCGGCTTCGACGTCAGCGAATTCCTCACCACCGACGAGTCGCCGACGCTGAATCTGAAGGAATGGGAACAGGAATGGGGCGTCACCGACGATCCGGAGAAGCCCGGTTTCGTCACCAAGCCCCGTCCCCTGCCCGCCGTGCGTCAGGTCTACATGGTGCAGCGCAAGTCCGGTAAGCAGGGCAAGACGCTCGGCAAGACGACCGGCTGGGTGCACCGCGCCACGATGAAGATGAAGGGCGTCGAGCAGATCAGCGGCGCAACCTACGACAAGATCGACGACCAGGGACTACACCTCAGCTTCCGCGACGACGAGGGCAACGTGAAGGAGACCCGGATCCTCGAGGTCGACAACGTGGTGATCTGCGCCGGCCAGGAATCGGTGCGCGAGCTCATCGATCCGCTGACCCTCGCCGGGGTCACGACCCATGTGATCGGCGGGGCCGACTACGCGGGCGAGCTCGACGCCAAGCGCGCGATCCGGCAGGGCACCGAGGTCGCCGCCGGTATCGACTGACCTCGCACGACATCGACGTCGCTGTGCTCCGGCTTTCCGGGCCGGAGCACAGCGACGGCTACGATTGCCCCATGCCGGTACCGCCGCCTTCAGCAAACGCCCGCGCCGTCGTCACCGGAGCCTCGTCGGGCATCGGCCGCGAGCTCGCCCGGGCACTGGCCGCCCGCGGCCATTCGGTCATCCTCGTCGCCCGTCGCGGCGACCTCCTCGAAGAACTCGCCGGCGAGCTGCGCACAGCGCATCAGGTGGCCGTCGAGGTCCGCGCCGTCGATCTGTCCGACCCCACCAATGTCGCGGTCCTCGCCGCGGAATTCGCCGGCCGCGAGATCTCGATCCTGTGCAACAACGCCGGCATCGCCACCTTCGGCCCCGTCGCCGACCTCGACGCCGAATACGAACGGGCCCAGGTCCTGCTGAACGTCAACGCCGTTCACGACCTGACCCTCGCGGTGCTCCCCCAGATGGTCAAGCGCGGTTCCGGCGGCATCCTCATGGTGGGCTCGGCAGCCGGCAACATGCCGATCCCCAACAACGCCACGTATGCGGCGACGAAGGCCTTCGTCAACACCTTCAGCGAGTCGCTGCGCGGCGAGGTCTCCTCGCAGGGCGTCCACGTCACGCTTCTCGCACCCGGACCCGTCCGCACTCACACCCCGTCGCCCGACGAGGCGTCGATCGTGGACAAGGTCGTCCCCGACTTCCTCTGGCACTCGTCGGCCAAGGTCGCGGAGATGAGCCTGGACGCGTTGGCGCACAACAAGATGCGTATCGTGCCGGGAACGCTGTCCAAAGCGATGTCGGTCGCCGGTGGATACACCCCGCGCGCCGTGGTCGCACCCATCGTCGGCGGTTTCTACCGGAAGTTCAGCGCCGAGTAGCGAGACTCCTCACCGCCGGCGACGTCGACCCGTACCGAAGATCGCGCGACTGAACTCGCGTCCCGCGGCACTGGCCGCCGAACGGAGGAAGCTCTGGACCGGCTTGCTGGTCAGCACCTCGGTGATGATGTCCGGCTCCTCGGGTGCCGGCTTCGGTGCCTGTGTCGGTGCCGGAGCCCGTTTCGGTGCAGGGGCGGGTGACGGTACCGGCACGGGGGCCGGCGCGTCGGCGGACTCCCCGGGTGACAGGGTGTTCGCGGCGAGCATCTCGTAGGCCGACTCGCGATCTATCGACTGCCCGTACTTGGCGTACAACGGACTCGTCGTGGCCGCAGCCGTGATCGCCTCCGCCCCGATGGCATCCATCGACGAACGCGGCGGGCGCACCACCGTCCACGCGACCGGCGTCGGCGCACCCTTCTCCGACAACACCGTCACCACGGCCTCGCCCGTACCCAGCGACGTGAGGACCTGCTCGAGCTGGTAGATCTCCGACACCGGATAGGTCTTGACCGTCTTCCTCAGCGCCTTCTGATCGTCAGGGGTGAAGGCGCGCAACGCATGCTGGATACGGGCGCCGAGCTGCGAGAGCACCTCGTTGGGGATGTCGGTGGGCAGCTGAGAGCAGAAGAACACGCCCACGCCCTTCGAACGGATCAGCTTCACCGTCTGCACGACCTGGTCGTCGAACGCCTTGGACGCGTCGTCGAACAGCAGATGCGACTCGTCGAAGATGAAGACCAGCTTCGGCTTGTCGAGGTCGCCGACCTCCGGCAGGAACTCGAAGAGGTCGGCCAGAATCCACATGAGAAACGTCGAGAAGAGCGCCGGACGGGCGGCCTGCGCACCGAGTTCGAAAAGCGTGATGATGCCGCGGCCGTCGGCCGCGAGCCGGATCAGGTCGGCGGGTTCCACCTCGGGCTCACCGAAGAAGGTGTCGCCGCCGTCGGCCTCGAGATTGGTGAGCGCACGCAGGATCACGCCCGCGGTCTGGCGGGAGACCCCGCCGATGTTCTTCAGCTCCGCCTTGCCCTCGTCGCCGGTGAGGAAGGCGATGACCGACCGCAGATCCTTCAGGTCGAGCAGCGGCAGGCCCTTCTTGTCCGCCCAATGGAAGATGAGCCCGAGAGTGGACTCCTGGGTGTCGTTGAGTCCCAACACCTTCGAGAGCAGGATCGGACCGAACGACGTGATCGTCGCCCGGATGGGCACACCGATGCCGGTGGACCCGAGCGAGACGAATTCCACCGGATGGGAGGCCGGCCGCCAGGCATCGCCGGTCTGCTGTGCGCGTTCGACGATCTTGTCGCTGCTGACGCCCTCGCGACTCAGTCCCGACAGGTCGCCCTTGATGTCGGCCATCACCACGGGCACCCCGTTGGCGGAGAGCTGTTCGGCCAGCAACTGCAGCGTTTTCGTCTTGCCGGTACCCGTGGCCCCGGCGACCAGGCCGTGCCGGTTCATCATCGCGAGCGGGATGCGGACCGAGGCGGTGGGATCGACCTGACCGTCCACCGACACCGTCCCCAGTTCGAGCGCGGTCGAGGTGAAGGCGTAGCCGGCGGCGATCGTCTGAGCAGGGCTGAGGGCTTCGGTCACGAGGGACACGATAGCCCGGGTCGGTTCGCTGTTCCGCGTCTCACGCGGGCTTGTCGTGACGGTTGGCTAAGGTTGTCGGGTGCAGGACAAACTGGTGTGGATAGATTGCGAGATGACCGGCCTCCGACTCGAATCGGACAAGCTGATCGAGATCGCGGCCCTGGTCACCGACGGTGACCTCAACATCCTGGGTGACGGCGTCGACGTCGTCATCCACGCCGACGACGAGGCTCTCGCGTCGATGCCCGACGTCGTGACCAAGATGCATGCGGACTCCGGCCTCACCGACGAGGTACGCAAGTCCACCGTCACTCTCGCCGAGGCCGAGAAGATGGTCCTCGACTACATCCGCAAACACGTGACGACGCCCGGAGCCGTCCCGCTGGCCGGCAACTCGATCGCCACCGACCGCGGTTTCATCGCCCGCGACATGCCCGAACTCGACGCCTACCTGCACTATCGGATGGTCGACGTCAGTTCCATCAAGGAACTGTGCCGCCGCTGGTACCCGCGCGTGTACTTCGGCCAGCCCGAGAAGGGCCTCGCCCACCGCGCACTCGCCGACATCCGCGAGTCGATCCGCGAGCTCCGTTACTACCGCGCGGCGGCGTTCGTGCCGACGCCCGGCCCCGACGTCGACGCGTTGGCGAACATCGTCAAGGACCTCGGGCCCACCTGAAAGCCCAGGTCAGAAAACCGATTGGAGTTCTGAGGCATCGACCCGCTAGAGTGTTCTTGGCTCTGAGGCCCGGGTGAAAGCCCAGGTTTCCGGCGCCGATGGTGGATGTAGTTCAGTTGGTAGAGCACCAGGTTGTGATCCTGGCTGTCGCGGGTTCGAGTCCCGTCATCCACCCCGACGAGTGGGAGGTCCGTTTTCGGACCTCCCACTTTTCGTTTCACAGGTCACCGCGTCGGGAGCCAGTCCGTCGGGATAACCAGTTGTCTGCGGCTGTCGATATCCGAGTCATCCGTACGTCACCATGGTGTCGGGCCACTCCGGTCCGGCGGCAGATGACTGGAGGAACGATGAAGTACGCACTGCTGCTCATGGGACATGTCGACGCCCCGGCGTGCGGCGAGGACGGCGGCGCCACGCCCGAAGAGTTCTTCGCCTTCGACGAGGAGATCACCAAGGCCGGCGTCGTGGTCAGCTCGTTCGCCCTCGAGGACGAACGCGCAGTCGTGCACACGGATGGGAGCGGCGAACGTGTCGTGGCATCGTCCGGTCCGTTCGCCGAGGTGCGCGAGTTCGTCGGCGGCGTGTACGTCATCGACGTCGCCGACATCGATGAGGCGATCGACTGGGCCCGTCGAAGCCCTGGTTCGGCGCCGGGAGGGCACGTGGAGATCCGGCCGCTCGCACCGTACTGAGCCGTGACCGGACCATCGGACCGCTCGACGGGCGCGGAGTTCGTGACCCGTCGAGCGGTGGCCGCTGTCGACCGCGACGTCCGCACGCGCGTCATCGCCACTCTCACCAAGAGATTCGGCGACCTCGATCGTGCCGAGGACGCCTTGCAGGATGCTCTGGCACAGGCGTTGGTGACCTGGCCGCGGACCGGCGTCCCCGAGTCGCCGGAGGCGTGGCTGACGACGACTGCCAAACGTCGGGTGCTCGACGCCTTGCGGCGGGAGAACGTGCTCGCCGGGAAACTCGCGCAGCTGCAGACCGATTCGGATCGCGCACCCATTCCGGCCGACTTCGGTGACCCGGCCGACACCGTGCCGATGCCACTACCCGACGAACGCCTCGGCATGTTCTTCGCCTACACCCACCCGGTGCTGCGGGTCGACGATCGGATCGCTCTCATGTTGCGATTCGTCGCCGGTCTCACCACACCCGAGGTCGCGCACGCACTCCTGATCCCGGTTCCCACCGCACAGCAACGGCTGGTGCGCGCGAAGAACCGGATCAGAACACTCGGTGTCCCCTTCCATCCGCCGCGTCCCGATGACCTACCTGAACGACTCGGTGGCGTCTTACTAGTTGTGTACCTGACGTATTCGGAAGGCTACGCACGGTCCACGGGCAGCGAGCACATCCGCGACGACATCACCGTCGAGGCCATCTCGCTCGCGCGGACTCTGCATGGCCTACTCCCCCGCGCCGAGACGTCCGGGCTGCTCGCGCTGCTGTTGCTCACCGAGTCGCGGCGGCCGGCACGGGTGGAGCCTTCGGGTCGTCCGATTCCGTTGTCCGACCAGGACCGGACCCGATGGGATGCACGGCTCATCGAGGAAGGAACGATGCTGGCGGAATCGGCTGCCGCACAACGGGGCGCGGGCGCGTACACGGTCCAGGCGGCAATCGCTGCGGTCCACGCCGAGGCGGCGACCTCAGACGCTACCGACTGGGCGCAGATCGCGGTTCTGTATCGCATGCTGGAAACCCACGACCCGGGACCGGTTGTGCGGGTGGGACGAGCCGTCGCCGTCGGCCGGGCGTTCGGTCCGACGCGCGGACTGGCGATGCTCGACCGCCTGGCGTCGAACCCCGCTCTCGACCGGTATCGCCCGTTCCACGTCGCACGCGCGCTCACGCTCGAAGAGCTGGACGACCATGACGGTGCGGCCGACGCCTACCGACGCGCACTCGACCTGCCCGGCAACGAGGCCGAAGACGACTATCTGGCAAGCGCTCTCGCCGGGTTGGTGCAGACAGACCATCCTGGAGACAACTCATTGTGATAGCGAATCCCGTTGTGTTTCGGCCCGCTTGGCGGGCAAAGACACAACGGGATCAGAGGCGGGCTACTCACTTCCGGAAGAGGCCGACGAATCGTCGAAACCCGACCCTGAGCTGGTCTTCTCCGGGGTGGGTACCGGGTCGGAGTCCTCGGGCACGGACGCGTCGGCCTCCGGTGCGTCGGCGGCCGGCTCACTCGTTTCCGGTGCGCCCGTCTCCGGTGCCTCGGCAACGGGTGCGGGCTGCGAGGTCGTCGACGTCACCGGGACCGTGGGCTCCGGCAGGACGAACGTGAATCCCGATGTGCCCGAGACCTTCCAGATGGCGCTACCCGCAGCGCTCGGCACCGTGAACGCCACCCATCCGGTGTAGGTCCCACCCGGCTCGAGTTGCGCCGGTAGCGGCGGCCCCTCGGCAGCGGCTTCTCCGGCCGCCTGTTGCACTCCCCCGACCAGCGGGGCGAAGTCGTCCCAGGCGATCGACGACAACCGTCCGTCGCCCTCGGCGTCGGATGTCGTGACCGTCATCTTGACCGCGATCGTCGCCCGGGCCCCGTCCGACGGTGCGGTGGACTCTATCTTCTGGAAGGTCGCCGTACCGAGATCGGTGCCGTCGGTGGCGATCACCGGGAAACTACTCCCTACGTCGACGTCGGTCGGTGTCGTCGGCCCCTCCTTCAGAACCGGGGCATCTGCACTCTCGCCGGCGGAGGGTGTCGCCGACGAAGAACCCTTGGACTCCGAGTCGGCTGCCGAGGAACTCTCCGACCCCGAGGACGCAGATTCACTGTCGGGACTCGCCGGTTCCGAACTCTCCGCACTGGAACTCACCGCCGACTCCGAGGGCGCTGTGCTCGACGAACTCGGGGCGAGGCGGGCTATCCGTGCCGCCGCAGTCTGGACGCCGGCGCTCGGAAGCGGTTCACCGATGCCGCACTCGGCGCGGACGAACTGCACAGTGACCGTCCACACGGTGGCCTGTGTGATCGCGGTCTTGATGTCCACGTCGAGGATCAGGGTGGACAGTGCATGTTTCGCGGTAGTGGTCACCACGCTCTTGAGGGTTCCCTGCACTCGAAACCCGACGGCGAGCGAATCGATGGTGGTGGTCTGGTTCGCGGCCGGAACAGCGTAGGAGTTGGTGAGCCCGACCCGGAAGTTGCCTCCGGCCGGGGCCACTGCATTGGTGGAGACGGTCCCGCCCCAGTTGCTGGACGAGCAGCTCACCGAGGCCGAATACTGGCTGTTGTCGGTGTTCAGCACAGAGGCAAAGCCGGTCGGGAAGAGCTCGATGTTCTTGGCGTTCGACGCAGCGGTGGCCGTCACGACACTGCCGTTCATCGTGTACGTCGCCGACGACCGGCCGTCCGCCGCCACCGTTCCCAGCAGCAGGATTCCGGTACTCGAGGCATGGGTCCAGCCGGTCGCGCTGGGAATCAGGGTGGAGCCGGGATTCACGTGGGTGTGGGTGGCGTTCGTCGCCGTGAACTCGCCACTGGTGATCGCACGATTGGTGTATGCGTGTGCGGTCGTCGACCGGGCATACCCCTCGAGATTGGCAGCCCGCGTGAAACTCGAGTTCCCCCAGACCTTGTCGTTCCACGCGGCCAGCACGCCGGTGGCCTGCGCGATGACGCCGAGGATCGCGACGACGCCGACGGTGGCGACAAGGATCTTGCTGCGCTTGGTGAGATGCATGCTCATACGCCGTTGTGTTTCCGTGGTTGTGGTGTGCCGGTGAGGTGCCGGTCAGTGTCTGCGTCGAGCGGTCTCGGCTCTCGGCCAGAACGCCCACAGCACGAGGAGCGCGGCGCCCAGGGTGATGCCGCCCAGAACGTAGGGATTCGACAACCAGACGACCTGCTTCGCGAGACCCGGTATGTGCCAGACGACTTTGCGCACCGTGCTCTCGCGGTACGGCTCCGGATCAGGATTGGGATTGGCGTCGCCCTGCATCGAGATGAGCGCCTCGCCGCCGCCCAGTTGCTCTACCGCGATGACGCGGTGGGTGATCGGCTTCAGGCCGGGTTCACGATCGACGGTGATGACGTCGCCGACCTTCACCTCGGTGGCCGGAATCTCGTGGACGACAGCGACCGACCCCTGCGGGATCGTCGGATCCATCGAGCCGGTCTTGAACAGGATGATCGTGTAATTGCCGACGAAGGCGAGGATGGTCAGCGCGATGCACAGCACGCCGAAGACCGCGAGGATGTTCAGCACCCAATCTCCGAGCTTGGCGATCGCCGAGTGCGCGCCGGGCCGGGGAACGGATGCGGCGACCGGTGTTTCGGCAGGCTCCCCCGGGACCGCTGTCGCCGGGGGTGTGACGGGAGAAAGCGGCTGGGTGACCGCGTCCGACGCGGGGATGAACATCCGAGGAGTCGACGGCCAGGCCGCGTTCGAATCGGGTGTCCCGATCCGCCTCGGGTCGGTCACGTTCCACGACTCGCGTATTCCGGTCTCCGGGGACTGGTCGGGTCGTGGGGTCGCGGTCGTCGTCATCGGACTGTCTCTCTGAAGTGTTTGCGGGTCGCGCCGACCCGAGATCGGTTGCGGGCGAGTCGGCCCCGGCCGGCGGAGGCCGAGGGGGAGCGCTCCGCCGGCTCGGGGCCGGTTCATCAGCCCCCGACGCTCTGTGCCCTCATTTCCCAGATCGCATTCACGCTGGTGTCAGCGATGGCGTTCGGGTTGGCATTCGCCGGGAGGGTCACCTCGAAGTCGATCTTCTTGGTGGCGCCCGCCGCGACCTGGAAGGTGGTCGCGGCCGTGGTGCTGCTCAGCGGCTGATCGCTGATCAAGTTCGTGGTCCCGTCCTTGACGGTCACCCGCAACGCCTGCCCGAGCGTGTTGGTGGCGTTGGACGGATGGATGGTGATGTCGGCAGCCAGGTTGCCCTTGGTCTCCTTCAGCCAGAAGCTGCCCTTGGTGGTTTGACCGGGCATCAGGTTTGCCGGGTCGACCCCGAGCTCCACCGGGAACGCGACGGTGCCACCGGGGCTGGTCTCGTACTCCAGGAAGTCCGTCCCGTTGACGCTGCCCTGCACGTTCCAGGCGGTGTCGCCGATACCGAACGTCCCGTTGCTGAACACGGTGTCGTTCCACGCGGCGAGGGTGACCACGGCGCCGATGCCGAGGACCGCGCCCGAGGCGAGGATGGCCTTGCGCTTCCGGTTCTTTCGGTTGCGCTCGTCGGCCAGAGGGGCACTGGTGGGGGTCTGGTTGTCAGTCATCTTCCGTCCATCGTTCTGCAGGAAGGCAGCCCATTGCTGCCGAGGAGAAATTTAGATCGTCTGGCGATTGTTATTGCCGGTTTCTCGACAATAGCCACGTGAAGTCGATCACCGCATCTAGGTCATTCGTTCCACTATTTCGGATACATCTGTCGCCCTTTTTGTAGATCGTTCGAACTAATCACCCAATGGACATTCGACCCAGTTCGTCAGTGGCCCAAAATTTGCGACAACACCCATTGCAATGATGACAACGCACAATGAAGAAGAGGCAATAAAACGTTGTGATCCATCTCCGTGACCATGGGTGAAATCGAGACAAAGGCCCCGAAAGATCGGGCCGAAGGGCCCACGCGGGCGCCTCCGGCCCGTGCCGATCCCTAGCCGGAACCGGCTCGCGACTTCGAGCCGGCCTTGTCGATGGCCTCCGCGAGCCATACCCCGAGCCAACCGATCGCGCTGCGACCGACCTCGTCCACGACCAACTTCGCGTAGTTCGTGTGCACGTTGCCCGAGTAGAAGTCCTTCGCCGTGACGGCGTCACGGATCAACGACGCCGGGTCGGTAAGAGCTTGCCTCGTGATGATCGCGGCCAGCTCCTTACCCAGTTTCTTGAACTCGGGCGAGATCAGCTCGGACAACACCCCGGTGTCCGACGCGCCGTCGTTCACCCCGTTGCCGGATACCTCGACCGACGAGTCCGAGACCAGCGACACCAACTCCTTCCCCAGGCCCAGGACCTGCTCGACCGAGACCTCGGATGTGGGCAGCGACGCGGCACCGACTCGTGCCCCCACCGCCCCTGCCGCAGTCCAGGTGAGCTCCTGAACCTCGCCGACGAGGTCCGCGGCACGCACGAAGTCGACGCGATCGAGCACCCGGCAGATCGAGGCGCCGACCTTCGCGAGACCGGTCTGGTCCGGGATGAGGTCGAGGACCCGTGCCGTTCGCGCGTAGTCAACCATGTCCGCGAGCTTGACGAACGGACGCATCCGAGTATTCAGACGGCCCGCCACCCGGTGGGCCCGACGGAGGTCTCCCATCCCGATGAGCTGCGGCAATCGGCCGATCTCGGCCCCGAGTGCGGCGTAGTCGATCCTCGTGATCGTGCCGATGACGTCGATGGCGGTCTCGACCGCGTCCGCAACCTCCTCCGCCCCCTCACTGAGAACCGTGCCGATCTTCCCCAGGACGGGATGCCGTCGCTTGTCTATCGAGCAGTACAGGTCGGCCGGGGCACAGATACTCGTCACCCTGCCGGACAGGTCCCCCATCCCTCTCGGGCGCGGGTCGGCGATCCCCGTGCCGCGAGCCGTCGGGCCGACCGTCTCCTGACCGGCGGTTCCGTTACCCGGGTCGGCCAGGAGACCGACTGCAAGAACCCGGTCGGCAGGGATCGGTCCTTCGCCATTGCCGATGGCCTCGGCCAGGTCGCCGGCGGCGTCGGCACCCTGGCTGTAGCCGCTGATCGTGAACTTCAGATCCGGGTCGGCCTCCGCACGGTCGGCGAGCACCCGCGATGCATTCGCGATCGCCGTGGCCTTGCTGTCACCGTATGTCCGCCCGTTGTCGAAGGCGCGCGCCATGTACGGCAGGAAGTAGATGGTGGCCGAGTCGCCGTGGCGGCGCGAGATCGAGTCGGCGACCGCTGCCAGCGCGCCGGTGGCGCGGGTCGGATCAGCAGCAGCATCCGTTTCCCATGTCCCGGGAATGAACAGATTGAAAGTGGGAACGGTCGGCGACGCGAGCGCAGCGCCGACGCCGCCGAATCCGGTCACCACGACGCTCGCGGTCATGGTCACCCCGATCAAGGCCGACGACAATTGTTTGATGGTGCCGCCTCGACGACGCCGCGACACATTTGCTGATGTGCCACATGCGTGAGGTGTGGCGTGGGTAGGGAAGCTGCAATTCATGAGTAGATGTCACAAATCTTCGCATCGATGAGTAGGAACGGGGCGGGTGCCCGAAGACGAGACATTTTCAACCTCCTATTTCTCGTCGTGTCACCGGCCAGCAAATATCAATTTGCGCGTCTTGCGGCACGATTCCAGGAATCGACAATTGCGGTTTCGGCATCCGAAACGCCCGCTGTCATATATGAAATCGAAACCCACTGCCACACAACGGGTCTCATCACCGACTAAACGGGTGCACACCTTGGACAAATGACCCCATGTGAGTGACATCACTTGAGTAATCTCGTCATTTCGGATGGCGAACCTGCGGTCGGAGCCATCCCGGCCGACGACGAAGGGCCCGGATCCCGCCGGTGGACAGCGGGTCCGGGCCCTCAGAGGAAGCGCTCGGTCAGTTCATCAGTCGCAGTTCACCGGGACGGTTGCCCACCTGGGGACAGATCGAGTCGGCGGAGCAATTGAGCGTTGAGCGCGACGACGACCGTCGACACCGACATCAGGATCGCGCCGACGCCCATGGGCAGCACGAATCCGACCGGCGCGAGGACGCCCGCGGCGAGCGGAACCGAGATCAGGTTGTACCCGGCTGCCCACCACAGGTTCTGCACCATCTTCCGGTAGCTCGCCCGCGACAGTTCGATCACCGACAGCACCGACCGAGGGTCCGAGGACGCCAGGATCACACCCGCGGAGGCGATGGCGACGTCGGTACCCGCGCCGATGGCAATACCCACGTCAGCCTGCGCAAGTGCCGGAGCGTCGTTCACCCCGTCCCCGACCATCGCGACCCGCTTGCCCTCGCGCTGCAATTCGGCCACCTTCTCGGCCTTGTCCTCGGGCCGGACACCCGCGTAGACGCGCTCGATCCCCAGATGGCGAGCCACGTCGTCGGCCACGGCACGGGCGTCCCCGGTGACCATCACCGCCTCGATCCCACGCCGACGCAGGCCGTCGACGGCGTCCCGCGATTCCGGACGCACCTCGTCGGTCAGCGCGAGGGCGCCGACAACCTCACCGTCGGCGACGACGTGCAGGATGATCGCCCCGTCGTTCCGCCAGGTCCCGGCGACCGGGAGTTCCACAGCCGCGTAACTGTCGAGCAATCTCGGCCCGCCGACCGCCACGACGACTCCGTCCACTCGTGCCGAGACACCCACGGCCGGTGACGAAGCGAAATCCTGTGCCGGCGAGACGATCAATCCCCGATCTCGTGCGGCCTTGACGATCGCGACAGCGAGCGGATGCTCACTGTCGGCCTCCGCCGACGCGGCCAGCGCCAGGACTTCGTCGGCCGTGCGGCCGTCGGCGGGTTCGACGTCGCGGACCGTCGGGGTTCCGCGGGTCAAGGTCCCGGTCTTGTCGAACAGAACGGCGTCGACCGACCGCATGCTCTCGAGGGCGAGCCGGTCGGAGATCAGCACTCCCCCACGCGCGGCACGCTCTGTCGCGATCGACACCACCAAGGGGATGGCAAGACCCAGCGCGTGTGGACAGGCGATGACGAGCACCGTGATCACACGTACGACCGCCGAGTCCGGCATTCCGACCGCGGTCCAGACCACGGCGGTGGCAGCCGCCGCCGCGACGGCGAACCAGAAAAGCCACCCGGCGGCGCGATCGGCAAGTCGTTGGGCACGCGACGATGAGGCCTGGGCCAGAGCGACGAGCCGTTCGATCCCGGCCAGCGCCGTGTCGTCACCAATTGCGGTGACCTGCACCCGAACCGCCGAATCGGTGGCTACCGTCCCGGCGACCACGTGCTCCCCGACCGATCGTCGCACCGGGCGCGACTCACCGGTGATCATCGACTCGTCGATGTCGGCGGCACCGTCGAGGATCTCACCGTCGGCCGGGATGGAAGCGCCCGGCCGGACCAGCACCACATCGCCCACCACCAGCTCGTCGACGGCGACGGCGACCGTTCCGGCGCCGTCGACCTTCTCTGCCTTGTCGGGCAGCAACGCGGCCAGCGAGTCGAGAGCCGATGTCGTCTGTGCCAGCGCACGCATCTCGACCCAATGCCCCAGCAGCATGATCACGACGAGGAGCGCCAACTCCCACCAGAAGTTCAGCTCGGCGGACAGCAGGTCCAGACTCGCACCCCACGACGCCACGAACGCGACGGTGATGGCCAGCCCGATCAGCAGCATCATCCCCGGGGCGCGGGAACGTATCTCTCCTACCGCGCCCATGAGGAACGGGCGACCGCCCCAGAGATAGATGACCGTGCCCAGCACCGGTGAGATCCACATGACCCACCCGTGATGCGGTAACGAGTAGCCGATCAGATGGGCGAACATCTCGTTGAACGCCACCGTCGGTACCGCGAGGACCAGCATGATCCAGAACAGTCGGCGGAACTGCCCGACATGGTCGGCGTGACCGCCGTGTTCGCCACCAGCATGCTGGTGACCTTCGTGCATCTTCGCTTCACGCCCGGAATGGGTCATCGTTGCACTCATGCCGTCGACTATATACCCCCTACCGGTATACCGTAAGGGTCATTTTTCTCGAGCCACTGGTCGGACACCTCCGACCCGGATGGGGATGCCCATATCACGCACCACCGACAATGCGGGATGGCTGGAATGGCGGCGATAGTCGTTGCACGGCAGCGTGATTGCGCGTACAGTCGAACACACATTCGCATCAACGAGTTCCGGGGGTGACCGTCTTGACCGATATCTCCGAGTCCGGTGTCGCCGACGGCCCGCCCTCGCGCGCAAAGGAACTGGTGAGTGAACTCCATCGGATCACCGCCGAACTACAGACCGTCGACCTGACGCAGTGCTCGGATGCCGAACTGGTCGATGTCGCCGCCGACACCGAACGCGCCATCGCCCGACTCACTTTCGCCGGCGACCGGCAGATCGTCGAGATCGCCGACCGCGACCTGCCCCACAAAACCGGGCACCGCAGCATCACCCAGTTCATGACCCACCGCCTGCGCGTGGCCGACCCCATGCGCCGCACCAAACAACGCCACGCAACCGCCACCCACCTCAGCCCGACCGGCGAACCACTCGAACCCGAACACCCCGCTCTGGCAGAGGCATTGGCCGACGGCAAGATCAACACCTCCCACATCCGGGCGGTACTCGACGTGCTCGACCAGATCCCGCACGCCGTCGACCACGACGTGAAGCTCGCCGCCGAACGACAGATGACCGAAATCGCCGTCGACCACACCCCCGCCGACATCACCGCCCTCGGCGCCCGCCTGTTGGCCCACCTCGACCCCGACGGAACACTCGCCGACGACACCGACCGCAAACGCCGTCGCAAACTGTCGGTCAACCGGCAACGCGCCGACGGCACCGCCAAGATGTCCGCCGACCTCACCCCCGAACTCCTCGCGCGGATCACCATGCTGCTCGCGGTCTGGGCCAAACCCGGCATGAACAACCCCGACGACCCCGAATCACCGCACGGGTCGATCGAGAATGCCGACCCCGAGATGGTCGAAGCCGCTGCCGCACGTGATGATCGCAGCGATGCGCAGCGCAACCACGACGCGTTCAACGCCTTGCTGAAGGCTGTGCTCGAGGACGGCCTGCTCGGCAAGAGTCACCGCGGGTTGCCGATACAGGTGATCGTCAAAGCCGACCTCAACGATCTGATCCGCGAAGCCGGGTTCGCCACCACCGCCACCGGCACCCTGATCCCCATCCCCGATCTAATCGACATGGCCGCCGACGCCCAATCCTGGCTGGCGGTGTTCAAAGACGCCACCGCCGTCCCGCTGTACTTCGGGCGCGGCAAACGCCTGGCCACCCGCGAACAGCGACTGGTGTCCTTCGCCCGTCCCGACGGCGAGGCCTGCTCCACACCCGACTGCGACCTATCCGCCGCACACGTGGAAATGCACCACGCGCAACTGGATTGGGGTCTCGGTGGCCTCACCGACATCACCGACCTCGCCCCCGCATGCCCGAAACACAACCGCATGGTCGGCGATCAACCCGGACAATACACCACCCGCATGGTGCGGGAAGGACCCGATGAGGGCCGCTGCGTCTGGCGGCTCAACGCCGAACCCGGCGCACCCCCGAATCCCGAACGCATCAACCGGCGACCCGACCTACCCCGACGGTTCGCCGAGCACCTTGAACAGGTGCGCACCGAAATCCACGGACCCACAACGGCGTCCGGCGATCAGCCGCGCCTGCACCTGCGCCAGATCATCGACCTACGCAACGCCTCCGACGCCGAAGCCACCCTCGCCTCGATAATGCTCGCCGCCGCATACCCGCGCGCCTGAGAATCACGCTCGGGAAGAAATGGTGGACCGCCTTCGAAGATCACGTGCGATTCTGGAGCAAGCATGACCACGGACACCCCGCACGACGTCGAGGACTTCTTCGCAGGCTCGCCGGAGGGCCTGTCGATCCATGGCGCGGTCGAGGAAGCCATCCGTGATCTGGGAGACGACATCGCTGTCCGAGTCACCAAGAGCCAGATAGCTTTCCGACGCCGGACCGGCTTCGCCTACGTGTGGCGCCCCGGCATGTACGTGCGATCCGATGTGCCGGCGGTGTTGTCGATCGCCCTTCGGCACCGCGTCGACTCTGCTCGTTTCAAGGAGGTCGCGCACCCGTCACCGCACGTGTGGATGCATCATCTGGAGATGCGTGCCAGGGCGGACGTGGACGCGGAGGTCCGCCGGTGGCTCGGCGAGGCCTACGACGCCGCGGGCTGACCGTCGATCAGACCTGCGGCGCGGGGACGTCCAGCCCGAGGTCGAGCACCGTGACCGAATGCGTCAGTGCACCGACGGCGAGGTAGTCGACGCCGGTACGGGCATAGTCCTCGGCGACGTCGAGGGTCAGGCCGCCGGAGCTCTCCAGCTTGGTATGCGGCGAACGAGTGTTGCGTCGCTGCACGGCCATCTGGGTTTCCCACGGCTCGAAGTTGTCGAGAAGCACCAGCTGCGGTTCGAGGGGAAGGACCTCGTCGAGCTGGGCGAGCGAGTCGACCTCGACCTCTACGGGCAGACCCGGAGCCGCCGCACGAACGGCTTCCAACGCAGCCGCGACCGAACCGGCGGCGACGACGTGGTTGTCCTTGATCAGGGCGGCATCGCCGAGACCCATCCGGTGGTTGACTCCGCCACCGGCGCGCACCGCGTACTTCTGCAGCAGACGCAGACCTGGCAGCGTCTTACGCGAGTCACGGATCTGAGCGGACGTACCGGAGACCGCATCGACCCACGCCCGGGTCGCAGTCGCGATCCCGGACAGGTGGCAGATGAGGTTCAGCGCAGTGCGTTCGGCCGTCAGCAGAGCGGCCGTCGGAGCGTGGACGCGCAGGACGGTGTCGCCGGGTTGGACGACACTGCCGTCGGCGACAACGTCCGTCACCTCGAAATTGCCCTCGCCGATGACCTCGTCGAACACCGCGATCACCACCGGAACGCCGGCGATGACGCCATGTGCACGACTGACGATCGCGGCGTCGACGACGGAGCCGGCCGGGACGGTCGACGCGGTCGTGATGTCCGGTCCGTACCGCAGGTCCTCGTCGAGCGCGGTCCTGATCAGCGCACGGATCTCGTCGTCGACAACCAGTTCCAGCGCGCCGCCGGCCGACGCCTGACCGATGAAACCGTCACTCACCGCAGAGCTTCCGGTCACTCGCCCGAACCCGGGTTACCGATCGCGATCATCCGCTCGACGCTCTTCCGGGCCTTCTCCGCGACGTCGGTGTCGACGAACACCTCGTCGCGACCCTCACGCAGGCACCGCAGCAGCGCAGCCGGCGTGATCATCTTCATGTAGGGGCACGACGCGCGGTCGTTCACCGCCTGGAAGTCGACCCCGGGCGCGGCCTTGCGCAGCTGGTGCAGCATGCCGACCTCGGTGGCGACGAGAACCTGCTTGGCGCCGGTCTCGCGAGCAGCGTCGAGCATGCCGCCGGTCGACAGGATCTTGACTCGATCCTCGGGCACGGCACCCTCACCCGCCAGGTAGAGAGCCGAGGTCGCACAACCGCATTCGGGGTGGATGAAAAGGTCGGCATCGGGGTGCGACGCGGCCTGATCGGCCAGCTCGTCACCGTTGATGCCGGCGTGCACGTGGCACTCACCCGCCCAGATGTGGATGTTGTCGCGGCCGGTCTCACGCTTGACGTGCGCACCGAGGAACTGGTCCGGAAGGAACAGGACGTCGCGATCGGGGTCGATCGACGCGACGACGTCGACGGCGTTCGACGAGGTGCAGCAGATGTCGGTCAGACCCTTCACCTCGGCGGTGGTGTTCACGTAGGACACCACGACCGCATCGGGGAACTCGGCCTTCCAGGCGCGCAGTTCGTCGGCGGTGATCGAGTCGGCCAGCGAGCAACCGGCGCGCTCGTCCGGGATGAGGACGCGTTTCTCGGGGCTGAGGATCTTGGCGGTCTCCGCCATGAAGTGGACGCCGCAGAAGATGATCTCGTCGGAGTCGACCTCGGCCGCAATACGCGACAGGGCGAGAGAGTCACCGACGTGGTCGGCGACATCCTGGATGGCGGGAAGCTGATAGTTGTGCGCGAGCAGGGTCGCGTTGCGGGCACGTGCGAGGCGTCGGACCTCGTCCGCCCACTCCTGAGTCGGCTCCACACCGGCGTAGCCACCCGGTGCGTCGAACCATTCGGCATCGAGGAGCCCGGCTGCTGGCGCGGTCACGGCCGCCGGGCGATCACTGGTGATGCTCATTGCCACTCCTCTGGCTGTCCCGGGGGGCGTCTACGACCCCGGGTCATCGGGTCCCCGGAGCACGGGCCGTGTGTCCGAGGCATGGTTTTCGACTCATGGTCGAAAACACTATGCATCGTAACATTCACCACACCGGGTTCATTCCCGTCACCCTCGCGGCAGATCACGCACCCTCAGGCGCACATCAGGGCATCGAGGTAGCGTTCGGCGATCCGCGACTGCACCACTCGCCCGATCGGGCCGCCGATCCGCGTGAACCAACGACCTGGCCGGGAGAAGGCGACGACGTGCGCGATCACGGAATCGTCCGGAAGTCGCTGAACCCAGAACCGCTCCTCCCCGATCTCGGGATGCCCCGACAAGGTGCCGTACGCGAAGCCGCGTTCGGTCCCCGCATCGCTCGAGACCGAGTCGATCACCTCGATGACCCGGCACGCGGCGGAGATGCCCACCGGACCCAGCCCCAGACGCATCGTCACCACCGAGCCGACCGCGGCACGCGGGGTCGAGGCATCGACGCCCACTCCGGCACGACGATGCATGTCCCAGTTCAGGATTCGTTGCGCGGCCAGGTCGAAACATCCCTCGCCGGCACCGATCACACGCGAGCGGCGCAGATGGTGATAGCCCGCCGGTAGCTCTCCGGCGGTCGCACCGACCTCCTCGTAGGTGAGGTCCGACGGGCGCGGGGTCACCCGGCGCGCACCACCGCGGAGTCGAGTCCGGCGGCGTCGAGGACCGTGTCGGTGAACACCAGGGCCAGGTCGTCGAGGGAGGTGTTCAGCGACCGCGCGAGTGCAGCGATCGTGGCGAACGCGGGAGTCGGCATCCGGCCCGTCTCGATCTTGCGCAGCGTCTCCGGAGAGATGCCGGCGCTGACGGCGACCTCACCGAGGGACCGGTCGGCGCGGAGTTCGCGCAGCCGCGCGCCCAGACGGCGGCCGGCGGCGATCTGTTCCGGGGTCAACGGGTTGCGGACCATGCACAGAGCCTAGCGGATCTCCGGTATACATATACCGATTGCTGGTATTTCTATACCAGTCCACTCATCCGATCGCGAAGGGAACGAGAATGGTCGAGCTGAAGTCACCATCCGAGATAGGTGCCATGGGGGTGACCGGTGCGTTCATCGCCGATCTGCTCGCCGACCTCGCCGAACGAGCCGATGTCGGCGTCAACCTGCTCGATCTCGAGCAGCGCGCCCGTGACCTCATCGCCGAACGCGGCGCGCAGTCCTGCTACTGGGACTATTCCCCGTCCTTCGGCCGCGGCCCCTTCCGCAACGTCATCTGCCTGTCCGTGAACGACGCCGTGCTGCACGGGCTGCCCCACGACTACGTCCTGGCCGACGGCGATCTGCTGTCCATGGACATCGCGGTCTCGATCGACGGTTGGGTGGCCGACTCGGCCCGCAGCGTCATCGTCGGCACGCCCCGCCCCGAGGACCGGCGACTCGTACAGGCAACCGAGGAAGCGTTGGAAGCAGCCATCGACGCCGCCCGGCCCGACGCCCGGCTCGGCGACATCTCCGCGGCGATCGGGGCCATCGCCAAGTCGTACGGATACCGCGTCAACACCGAGTTCGGTGGCCACGGACTCGGCCGCACGATGCACGAGGACCCGCATGTCGCGAACATCGGCAAGGCCGGTCGCGGAATGAAACTGCAGCCCGGGTTGACGCTGGCGCTCGAGCCCTGGTTCACGCTCGGCTCCGAGCGGGTCAAGTTCGACGCCGACGGCTGGACGATCCGATCGTTCGACGGCTCTCGCGGCGCGCACAGCGAACACACCATCGCGATCACCGACGGCGCGGCGCGCGTGTTGACGTCTCCGATTGGCCGGTCGCCGGGCGTCTGACCCATACAATCGACGCCATGCCAGCCGCCGGGTCCGACCCCTCCAGCTCCGACGGCCCAGAAGTGGTCAACGGCCCCGAAGCGTTCAGTGGCCCCGAAGCGTTCAGTGGCCCCGAAGCGTTCAGTGGCTCCGGCGTTCTGCGGGTCGAGGTCCTCAGCGTCGTCTTCCAGGTCCGCACTCCGCCCTCTGCCGACGGCTCCGACGTCCGCCCCGCGCTCTGCGTCCTGCTCTCTCGGGCCGGTACCGACGCCGAGCCCGGCCGGTGGTCTCTTCCGGGCGGCGACGTCGCCGGTGACGAGAAGCTGTCGGTCGTCGCTCGACGCCTCGTCGCCGACAAGATGGACGTCCGCGACATCGCTCACCTCGAACAGCTGTCGGTCTTCTCCGATCCCGGACGCGTTCCCGGCATCCGCACGATCGCCTCGACGTACATGGGCCTCGTCCGCTCGGACAGCCCGGTGACCCTTCCCGACGGCGCGGCCTGGTTCGACGTGGACGCACTGCCCCCGGTGGCCTTCGACCACGCCGAGATCATCGACACCGCCCGGCACCGGCTGGCCGCCAAGCTCTCCTACACCAACATCGCCTTCGCGCTGGCACCGAAGCAGTTCCCGATGTCGGAGCTGTCGGAGATCTATTGCGCCGCACTCGGCTACGCGGTGGACACGACCAACCTGCTACGCATCCTGAGTCGACGCGCCGTGGTGGTGTCGACCGGCACCGTCGGCAAGACCGGGCGATCCGGCGGGCGGCCGCCGGCGCTCTATGCCTTCGCCGACAACGAGTTACGCGTCACGGATGAGTTCGCGACACTGCGTCCACCGATGTGACCTCGGACCCTGACGGATCGTCACCGGCACGGTGATCGACGTCGAGATCGCCGACGCCGAGGTCCGCCGTGCGTGAGGACAACACGCAGACCAGGTAGACCATCGCGAAGGCGAACGGCGCGCAGATGAGCAGGGTCCAGGGTGCGCTGTGTCCGGCGCGCGTACCGCCGTCGAGCCAGAGTTCGGGCAGCACGCGGTACACCGATTCGAGCGGGAGCCCGGCGATGTCGTCGTCGAATCGCAGGCCGGCCAACCACATTCCGACCTGCGCACCGATCGCGGACCCGGCCACCGTACCGAGCGCGGGGACGAGGAATCCGGTGACGCCGCGCCACGGCCGCGCCGCCGCCCATGCGACGAGTGCGGCGATGCCACCGTAGGCGAACATGATCAGCGCGAAGGCGCCGACAGCGTCGAATCCAGTCGGGATGTCCTCACGGGTCAGGCCCTTGACGACGACGCCGGTCGTGGGCGGTGTCACCAGCGCCCAGATCGCGCCGGCGACCGCGCCGAGCACGATCACCGCCGCGGTCGCGGTGAGCAGTGTCGCGACCGGCCGGGCGACATGCCGCCCGGACGCCGGACCGCTCACCGACGACCCAGTTCGGCCGAGTCGACCGTCCCGTGGCGGGAGCACCTGGCGCTCCAGCCGTCGGGTCGGACCTGCACGACCATGCGGCGCCCGCACTGCCCGCAGAAGCGCGGAGGTTCAAGCCCCAGACGCGCGGCCGGCGGGATGGCGTCGGGTGCCTGCAGTTCCAGTTCGAGGCCCGTGTACACGCCGTACCTGCACGGTTCGGCGAGCGGCCCCGGGACGGTGTCGATCATGAGAGAACACGCTACCGATCGTGGCGAGGATGTAGGAGAGGACCAGCGTCGATCGCGTCCCTCAGATGGTGTCGTTGAGTGACTTGATCGGCATCGACAGGTCGCTGAGCAGGTCGAGGTCGTCCTCCGCGGGCCGGCCGAGCGTCGTCAGGTAGTTGCCGACGATGACCGCGTTGATGCCGCCGAGGATGCCCTGCTTGGCGCCGAGGTCGCCCAGGGTGATCTCGCGGCCGCCGGCGAAACGCAGGATCGTGCGCGGCAGAGCGAGGCGGAAGGCCGCCACCGACTTCAGCGCCTCGGACGCGGGCAGCACGTCGAGGTCACCGAAGGGCGTACCCGGACGCGGGTTGAGGAAGTTCAGCGGGACTTCGTCGGGCTCGAGTGCGGCCAGGTCGGCGGCGAATTCGGCGCGCTGCTCGAGGCTCTCACCCATGCCGAGGATGCCGCCGCAGCACACCTCCATGCCGGCCTCGCGGACCATGCGCAGCGTGTCCCAGCGCTCCTCCCACGTGTGGGTGGTGACGACGTTCGGGAAGTGGCTGCGCGCCGTCTCGAGGTTGTGGTTGTAGCGGTGCACGCCCATGTCGCGGAGCTGGTCGACCTGCTCCTGGGTGAGCATGCCGAGGCTGCAGGCGATCTGGATGTCGACCTCGTTGCGGATGGCCTCGATGCCGGCGGCGACCTGGCTCAGCAGACGCTTGTCGGGTCCGCGGACGGCGGCGACGATGCAGAACTCGGTGGCACCGGTCTTGGCGGTCTGCTTGGCGGCCTCCACCAGCGACGGGATGTCGATCCAGGCACTGCGCACCGGCGAGGCGAACAGACCCGACTGCGAACAGAAATGGCAGTCCTCGGGGCAGCCACCGGTCTTCAGCGAGATGATGCCCTCGACCTCGACCTCCGGTCCGCACCAGCGCATGCGGACGTCGTGGGCCAACTGCAGCAACTCGGTCAACCGGTCGTCGTCCAGGCGCAGCACCGCCAGGACCTGGTCGCGGTCGAGCGGTTCACCGCGCTCGAGCACCTGCTCGCGGGCGATGGCGAGGATGTCGTCGGACGTCTGTGCGTCGCGGGCGGTGTCGACGGTTGCCTGTGTCACGGGCTGAACTCCTTGTACTGGAACTGATTGGGCGGGCTGGAAAAAACGGTCTATGAGGTCCCGGCGAGCGATGCCGGATGGTTGGTGAGGGAGCCGGCGAGCCAGTCGGGGTCGAACCAGGTCGGCGCGGTCCGGCGGAACCGGGCGGGATCGAGGGCGGCGGCACCCGCGGGCAGCACGCCGATCACCGGGACGCCGGTGATCCGCGGCAGGTCGGATCGGTTGCAGCGCATGGCGAGGTCGGGGTCCGGCGGCCACCACCCGATGACGAGTCCGGCGGGCCGGAGGCCTCGAGCGCGCACGGCGTTCACGGTCAGCTCGGCATGGTTGAGCGCACCGAGGCCCGGTGCGACGACGATGACGACGCCGTCGTTCGTCCCGGGTGCCAGTGTCGCTGCGGCGACGTCGAGGATCGTAGCGGACTCCCCCAGTCGCACCAGCACACCGCCGGCGCCTTCGACGAGGGTCAGGTCATGCTTGGCCGCGAGGTCGTCGACCGCCCGCACGATGACGTCAGGATCGGCGAGCGGCATCCCCGCGCGTCGCGCCGCGGTGTCCGGGGCGAGCGGTTCGGGATAGCGGTAGGACTCGACCGTGGTCACCTCACCCGCAAGACGCGCGACTTCGGCGAGATCGCCGGGTTCGCCTGGTGCGACGCCGGTTTGGACGGGTTTGCAGACGGCGACGGCGCTGTTCGCACAAACGGCGGCGGCGAGGGCCGCCGTCGCGACCGTCTTGCCGACGTCGGTCGAGGTGCCGGTGACGGCGAGAACGCGTCCGCGTTCCGGTGATGGTGTCGTCGCGCTCATCGTGCACCCACCTCACGCAGTGCGGCGTCGACGACCTCGGCGACGTGGTCGAGGGTCGCGGCATCGAGGTCGGCGCGCACGGTGATGCGCAGCCGGGAGGTGCCCGGCGGGACCGATGGCGGGCGAAAACACCCGACGAGCACTCCGCGGTCACGGCAGGCCGCAGCCGCGTCGACGGCGCGTTGCGGGTCGCCGACGATGATCGAGATCACCGCTGCGGCGGGTTCCTCGGCGCCGCATGCGCGGGCCAGGCGACGGGCGTTGCCGCGCAATCGGTCCGGTAGCGCGGGATCGGAACGCAGGACACGCAGTGCGGCCCGAGCCGCGCCGACCGCCGCCGGATTCAGTCCGGTGTCGAAGATGAACGGACGCGCACAGTCGATCAGGTGTGACCGTAGGATCTCCGGCCCGAGGACCACTCCGCCCTGCGATCCGAACGACTTGGACAGCACGGTGGTGACCACGAGGTCCGGCGCGCCGGAAAGTCCTTGTTCGGCAACGAGTCCACGCCCGCCGGGACCACGGACGCCGACGGCATGGGCCTCGTCGACGAGCAGCACCGCACCGTGCGCGCGAGCAGCCGCATACAGATCGGCGACGGGGGCCGGTTCGCCGTCGATGCTGTACACCGAGTCGGTGACGACGAGTGCGCGTTCCTCGGTGCGTTCGGCGAGGGCGGCCCGCACGCCCTCATGATCCCCACGATCCACCACGACGACCCGTGCCCGTGACAGCCGGCACCCGTCGATCAGCGACGCATGCGAACCGGTGTCACTCACGATGAGATCGCCGGAGTCATCCGGCCCGCTCGCTCTGCTCCCGGCGCCGCGCCCAGCGAGTGCGGTGACCGCGCCGACATTGGCCAGATAGCCGGAGGAAAAGACAAGTGCGGCAGGGAAACCGAGGAAGTCGGCGAGTTCCGTCTCGAGGTCGACGTGCGCCTGCGTGGTGCCGACGACCAGCCTCGACGCCGTCGATCCGCCACCCCACTGCGCGGCCGCGGCCCGCGCGCCGGCGACGACGTCGGGGTGCGTCGACAGACCGAGGTAGTCGTTGGAGCCGAGATTGATCGCGTCGGCACCGACTCGGCGGACGTGCGGCTCGCGATGCAGTCCGGCGGCGGCGCGGTCGCGTGCGGCCCCGGCAAGCCAGGCGAGTCCGACCTCGCCCGAAGCCACCCCACCCGAGGCGATGTCGTCGGCCTGGCCGGTCGTGGGCTGTCCCGAGGTGATGGTCATGACCGTGCTCCCACGAGTTCGGTGGTCGTCGAGTTCTCGTCGCCGAGGGTCGCCCGCACCGCGGCCGAGATACCGCGAACGATCGTCGAGATGTCGTCGGGCGTGGAGATGAACGGCGGCATCGTGTAGACGAGGTTGCGGAAGGGCCGCAGCCACGCACCGGCGTCGACGGCGGCCGCGGTGGCCGCGGACATGTCGACGGGACGGTCGAGTTCGACGACCCCGATCGCGCCGTGGATCCGCACGTCGACGACGCCGTCGAGCTCCTGCAGTGGCGCCAGGCCGTCGGAGAGACCTCTCTCGATCTCCGCCACGCGTTCGGCCCAGGGCGTCTCCAGCAACAACTCGATGGCGGCGACCGCCACCGCGCAGGCGAGCGGGTTGGCCATGAAGGTCGGGCCGTGGGCGAGTCCGCCGGCCTCCCCCGCACTGATGACCTCGGCGAGGTGTGAGGTGCAGAGTGTGGCGGCAAGCGTCATGTACCCGCCCGTCAGCGCCTTGCCGACGCACATGATGTCGGGGGCGACGTCCGCGGCGTCGGCGGCGAAGAGCGTCCCGGTCCGACCGAAACCGGTGGCGATCTCGTCGAAGATCAGCAGGACGCCGTGGCGGTCGCAGATGTCGCGCAGGGCGGACAGATATGCCGGGTCGTGGAAGCGCATGCCGCCGGCGCCCTGGACGACCGGTTCGACGATGACGGCGGCGAGCTCGTCGCGGTGCTCGCGGATCGAGGCCTCCAGCGTGGCGACGTACTCGGGTCGATACTCGGCGGGCGGAGCGTCGACGAAAACCTGCCGCGTGAGGACCGCCGACCACATCGAGTGCATGCCGCCCTCGGGGTCGCAGACGCTCATCGGGGTGAAGGTGTCGCCGTGGTAACCACCACGCCAGGTCAGCAGGCGTGTGCGCTGCGACTGGCCGCGGCTGCGCCAGTACTGCAGCGCCATCTTCACCGCGACCTCCACCGAGACCGAGCCCGAGTCGCAGAAGAACACCTTCTGCAGCGGTTCGGGGGTGAGTTCGACGAGGAGTTGTGCGAGCCGGGCGGCGGGTTCGTGGGTGAGCCCACCGAACATCACGTGCGACATCCGTCCCATCTGAACCGCGGCCGCGGCATCGAGGCGCGGGTGCCGGTAGCCGTGGATCGCCGCCCACCAGGAACTCATGCCGTCGACGACGGAGCGCCCGTCGGCGAGTTCGAGGTGAACTCCCGACGCCGACGACACCACCAGGGGGTCGGTCGTCGCGGGCAACGCCCCGTAGGGATGCCAGATGTGCTCCGCGTCGACACGGCTGATCTCGCCCTGGTCCACGGCGCGCTCCTCCTTCTTCAACCCCGGGGATCACCTGGACACCGTCCAGGATTCCTGAACACCGTACAGGGAGGCCTGGACGGTGTACAGGTGGCTCGCGCGGGCCGGCGTCGAACCGGTGACTACGCTGACCGCGTGAGCAACAGCCGGACCGACGTCCTCCGCGCTGCCCGCGACATCCTGCGCGAGCACAGCCTGGCCGACCTGTCGATGCGCCGGCTCGCCACCGAGCTCGGAGTGCGTCCCAACGCCCTGTACTGGCATTTCCCCAACAAACAGACCCTGTTGGCCGCACTTGCCGACGACATCCTGGGTGCCGTCTCGATTCCGGCCACCGACCTGGCGTGGGACGAGCGGCTACGTCTGCTCGCCACCGGGATGCGTGCCGCCCTGCTCGATGTGCCCGACAGTGCCGAGGTCGTGTCGTCGAGCTGGGCGAGCGGCCTGTCCACGAAGGCGATCACCGCCGACATCGTCTCGGCCGGACATGCCGGCGGGTTGTCGCTCCGCGACGCGGAGGCCGTCAGCACTGCCGTCTGTCAGCTCGTCATCGGTCTGACCATCGAGGAACAGACCCGCGCGCAGATGGAACGCCTCGGCGTCACCGGACCGTCGGGCCGGGACTTCGACGGCGAATTCGTGGACGGGCTGACGATCATCCTCGACGGGGCACGCACCCGTGCGCGTCGGTGAGATCCCCCGACCCGTGACCGAGTCCACCGACCGTCCCGGGCGGTGCGAATCGAGAAATCACAGGTTCGACGGGTAGATTGCTACGCGGCCGAACCGCCCGTCCCCGACCCGAAAGACTTCCCTGTGGCATCGACGACCCGAGTAGTGGCGCCGGAGTCGGCCCCCTCGACGCCGACGACCCCTGCCTACCGCACCGACCTCGACGGTCTGCGCGGTATCGCGATCACCCTCGTGGCCTGTTTTCACGTGTGGTTCGGCAAGGTCTCCGGCGGCGTCGACGTCTTCCTCACCCTGTCGGGGTACTTCTTCCTCGGTTCACTACTGCGACATGCGATCTACGTCCAGAAGCCGAACGTCACCTTCCGCGACACCCTCAACCCGTGGCCGCGACTGAAGCGACTGCTGAAGCGCCTACTGCCCGCGCTGGTCACCGTGCTCCTGGCCGTCACCGTCCTCACCGTCGTGGTCCTGCCGCAGACGCGCTGGGCCAACATCGGGCAGGAGGTCGTCGCGAGCGCGCTGTACTACCAGAACTGGTATCTCGCGTTGAATTCGCAGGACTACCTGGCCGCGAGTTCGGCGAACAGCCCGCTGCAGCACATCTGGTCGATGTCGATGCAGGGACAGTTCTTCGTTCTGACCCTGCTCGTCGCGCTGGCCTTCGCCGGGTTCCTGAAAGTCGCCGCCCGGTTCGCGCGTCCGTTCGCCGACTCTCGCGTCATCAAGTTCCTCGTCGGCGCCGCGGTGTTCGTGGTCGCGCTGGGGTCGTTCTACTGGGCACATCGTGGGATGGCCATCAACCAGCCGTACAACTACTACTCCACGATCTCGCGGCTCTGGGAGCCGCTCGCCGGCGGCCTTCTGGCGATCTGGCTGCCGAGTTTGCGGGTGCCGAACTGGGTGCGCAACGCCGCGACCGTCGTGGCCCTGGCACTGATCATCACCTGCGGCTTCTGGATCGACGGCGTCGACGAGTACCCGGGTCCGATGGCGCTGGTCCCGGTCGGCGCGACACTGCTCATCATCTGGGCCGGCGCGACCGCGCTGCAGAAGCCGGCGCGAGGCGGTCACGCGGCGCCGGACACGATGCCCGCGGTCAACCGGATACTGGCGAGCACCTGGCCGGTGTGGCTGGGAACCATCGCCTACTCGCTGTACCTGTGGCACTGGCCGTTCCTGATCTTCTATCTCACCTGGCGTGACAAGAACCACGCGAACTTCCTCGAGGGCGTCGGGATTCTCGGGTTCTCGATCGGTGTGGCCTGGCTCACGAAACGCTACATCGAGGACCCGCTCCGCGGCGGTGACCGGTCGGCCCTCACTCGAGGCACCCGCGACGGCCGGTCGCGCTGGCTCTCCTACACGTCGGTGGTGACCTCGATCCTGCTGCTCGGCACCGTCGTGGCCGGCGTCGGTATTAAGCTGTGGGAGAACCACGTCGACAACATCGTCGTCGACACCAAGAATCTCGACCCGCGGTCGTACCCGGGTGCGCGCGCACTGCTCGACGGGTGGCCCGTCCCCGCGCTCGACCCGCAGCCGTCGGCCCTGGAGGTGATCCAGGACTTCCCGGAGACCTCGACCGACGGGTACATGAGCGACTTCACCGACAACGAGATCCACGTCGGCGTCTACGGCGACCCGAATGCGACCCGCACGATCGCTCTGGCCGGCGGTTCCCACGCGGAGATGTGGATCTCCGCGCTCGACACCCTCGGCAAGCGCAACGGGTTCAAGGTCAAGACCTATCTGAAGATGGGTTGCCCGCTGTCGACCAACAAGATCCCCAAGCAGCGCGGCGTCCCCTATCCCGAGTGCTACGACTGGGGCCAGCGGGTCATCGACCGGGTGATCTCCGAGAAACCCGACGCCGTCTTCACCAATTCGACGCGTCCGCGCGACTACCAGCCCGGCGACTGGATGCCGCCGGACTACTCCCCGATCTTCGATCGCTTCCTCGACGCCGGCATCCCGGTGCTCGGCATGCGGGACACCCCGTGGCCGAAGAACGGCAAGGGCACCATCGACACCCCGATCTGCCTCGCCGACGGCGGCGACGCGGAGAGCTGTGGTTCGCGGCGCGCTGCCGTCCTCGCTCCAGAGGACCCGGCGCGCGAACTCGCCGCCACCCGCCGAGACTTCCACCCGCTGGACATGTCGAACGGCATCTGCACCGACGACTTCTGCCCGGCGATCGTCGGCAACATCACCGTGTACAAGGATCCCCATCACCTCTCGGCGACGTATGTCCGGAGTCTCACCGACGAACTCGGCCGGCAGATGGAGGCCCAACTGCCGTGGACCGGCCCACTGGTTCCATGACCTGTGTCTTCCGCATCGCGGTCCACCCGCGGACACGCGAACGGTGGACGTGACCGCTTTGCCCGATGATGCCCTGTCCGAGATGACCGCCTGACGCAACACGACTAGTGTCGACCCATGACGTCGTCTCCGAAGGTGGGCACTACCGCTTCGCCAACCACGGGTGAACACCCGGACCCGAGCACGACCGACACCCCGCCGGTCCCCATGCCGGAGGATCCGGTTCAGGCCGACGCGCTCGTCGAACCCGAACCCGCGCCGATCCCCGTCTGGCCGGGCACCCCGTTCCCGCTCGGCGCGACCTACGACGGTGCGGGGACGAACTTCTCGTTGTTCTCCGAGGTCGCCGAAGCCGTCGAGCTGTGCCTCATCGACCGCGAGGGCAAAGAACGGCGCATCCGCCTCGAAGAGGTCGACGGCTATTGTTGGCACTGCTATCTGCCGAATGTGGTGCCCGGACAGTTCTACGGTTTCCGCGTCTACGGCCCCTATGATCCCGCCCGCGGCCTGAGGTGTGACCCGAGCAAACTCCTTCTCGACCCGTACGGCAAGGCTTTTCACGGCGACTTCGACGGCGACGCCTCGCTCTTCTCCTATCCCCTGCCGACGCACGACGACACGGAGGAGTCGCCCGAGGCGTCGGACGCGGACGCCGCCGGAGCCGATGACACCGGAGCCGATGACACCGACACCGGGGACACCGGAGCAGAGGATTCGGGGGCCGAGGATTCGGGAACGGAGGATTCCGGCGCTGAGGATTCCGGCGCTGAGGATTCCGGCGCTGAGGATTCCGACGCTGAGGATTCCGGCGCCGACGGCGCACCGGCCCCAGAAGCGACTGTGCTGGAACCACTTCCGGAGAACCAGCCCGCGCCCGAGAACCCGATGCCCGCGCTCGACTCGCTGGGACACACGATGGTCTCGGTGGTCATCAACCCGTACTTCGACTGGCAGAACGACCGGTCGCCCAACCGGCCCTACCACCAGACGGTCATCTACGAGGCCCACGTCAAGGGTATGACCGCCACCCATCCCGGGGTGCCCGAGCATCTGCGCGGCACCTACGCCGGTCTCTGCCACCCGGTGATCATCGACCACCTGAAGTCGTTGGGTGTCACCGCGATCGAACTGATGCCGGTCCACCAGTTCATGCAGGACTTCGTCCTCCGCGACAAGGGACTGCGAAACTACTGGGGGTACAACACCTTCGGGTTCCTGGCACCGCACATCGAGTACTCCTCGACGCCCGACCAGCCCGCGAGTGCGGTGACCGAGTTCAAGGCGATGGTACGGGAGTTCCACAACGCGGACATCGAGGTCATCCTCGACGTGGTCTACAACCACACCGCCGAGGGCAACCACCTCGGCCCGACGATCAGCTTCCGCGGCATCGACAACGCGGCCTACTACCGACTCGTCGACGACGACCCCGAGATGTACATGGATTACACGGGGACCGGGAACAGTCTCAACGGACGGCATCCGCACACGCTGCAGCTCATCATGGACTCGCTGCGCTACTGGATCCTGGAGATGCACGTCGACGGTTTCCGCTTCGACCTCGCCTCCACGCTGGCCCGCGAACTCCACGACGTCGACCGTCTGTCGGCGTTCTTCGATCTGGTGCAACAGGATCCGGTGGTGAGCCAGGTCAAGCTGATCGCCGAACCGTGGGACATCGGCGAAGGCGGCTATCAGGTCGGCAACTTCCCGCCGTTGTGGACCGAATGGAACGGGAAGTACCGCGACACGGTCCGCGACTACTGGCGCGGGGAACCGTCCACGCTGGGCGAGTTCGCGTCCCGGCTCACCGGGTCGTCGGATCTCTACGAGGCGACCGGCCGACGACCGCTGGCGAGCATCAACTTCGTGATCGCACACGACGGCTTCACGCTGCGCGACCTGGTGTCGTACAACGAGAAACACAACATGGCCAACGGCGAGGACAACCGCGACGGCGAAAGCCACAACCGGTCCTGGAACTGCGGCGTCGAGGGTCCGACCGACGACCCCGAGATCAACGCGCTGCGCGCCCGGCAGCAGCGCAACATCCTGGCGACCCTGTTCTTGTCGCAGGGCACACCGATGCTGGCCCACGGCGACGAGATCGGCCGCACCCAGCAGGGCAACAACAACGTGTACTGCCAGGACTCCGAATTGTCCTGGGTGGACTGGTCACTCGCCGAGGAGAACGCCGACCTGCTGGAGTTCACCCGCAAGGCCATCGCCCTGCGCACCGCGCATCCGGTGTTCCGTCGACGCCGCTTCTTCGGCGGCAAGCCGATCCGGTGGGGCGACCAGTCCCTCGACATCGCGTGGCTCACCCCCGCCGGCGTGGAGATGACCAGCGCGGACTGGGACAGCGGATTCGGGAAGAGTCTCGCGGTGTTCCTCAACGGGAAGGGACTCGGCGAGAAGGACGAACGAGGCGAGTGGGTCGTCGACGACTCGTTCTTCATCTGCTTCAACGCCCATTACGAGCCCATCGACTTCCACCTCCCGCCGGAGCAGTACGGGCTCGAATGGTCCGGTGAACTCGACACCACCCACCCGACCGGCGACTCGGATCTGACTGCCGCGTCCGGTGATTCGGTGACGGTCGGCGGCCGGTCCGTACTCGTCCTGCGGAAGACGTCCTGACACGATGAGCACACGTCCGACGCCTCGGGCCACGTACCGCTTCCAACTCAACGCCGACTTCGGGTTCGCCGACGTCGCGAAGACGCTCGACCATCTCGTCGAGCTCGGGGTCAGTCACGTCTACCTCTCTCCCATCGGCACCGCCTCGGCCGGGTCGACCCACGGCTACGACTGGCTCCCGCCACCGGCCGTGTCCGACCTCCTCGGCGGTGTCGACGGTCTGCGTGCGCTTCGCAGGGCCGCAACCGACCGCGGCCTCGGCCTCATCATCGACATCGTCCCCAACCACACCGGCGTGGCGGATGCTCTAGCCAACCCGTGGTTCGCGGACCTGTTGCGTCACGGCGTCCATTCGCCCTACGCCTCGTTCTTCGACATCGACCTCAGCGACGACAACGGTGCCGGCGGCAAGATCGCACTCCCGGTCGTCGCCGCCGACGGTGACCTGAGTCCGCTCGAGATCGACGAGCAGGGCAACCTGCGCTACTACGACCACGCTTTCCCGGTGGCACCCGGCACCGAGGACGGCACCCCCGCGGAAATCCATGCGCGACAGCACTACAAGCTCGTGCCGTGGAACAGCGGCCTGATCGGGTACCGCCGATTCTTCACCGTCAACGAGCTCGCGGGCCTTCGGCAGGAGGACCCCGCGGTCTACGACGCCACGCACGAGTGGCTGCGCGAACTCCTCGCCGAGGACCTCATCGACGGTGTCCGCGTCGACCATCCGGACGGACTCTGGGACCCCCAGCAGTACCTCCACCGACTCCGCTCCGATGTCGGCGACGACCGACTGCTCTACATCGAGAAGATCCTCGCTCCGGACGAACCCCTGGAACCGACCCTCCCCGTCGAGGGCACCACTGGCTACGACCAGATGCGCGTCATCGACGCCCTGTTCGTCGCTCCGTCAGGCGTCGTCCAGCTCACCGAACTCAACGAGCACCTCACCGGTGACACCGGCGATGCGCAGTGGATGGCATCGGTGGAACACCAGCGCAAGCTGACGACTCTGCGCGAATCCTTCCCCACCGAACTCCGGCGACTCGTCCGCGCGATCACCCACTCCGACCCCGCCGCCGACGCCGACGCCATCGCCGAGGCGTGCGCCGAGCTGATCGCCTCCCTCGGCGTCTACCGGGCGGACTATCCGTCGCTACGGCCGCGACTGGAGATCACAGCCGTACGGATCGCGACCGAGAAGCCTTCGCTGACACGAGCGCTCGACACGATCGTGCGGGCGACACGCAGTCCGGGCGCGGCCACCTCACGCCTGGCGCAGACCTGCGGTGCGGTGACCGCGAAGAGCGTCGAGGACAGCCTTTTCTACCGCACCGCGCGCCTGGTGTCGGCGCAGGAGGTCGGCGGCGATCCGGCGAACCCGTCGGTGTCGCTCAACGCTTTCCACGATCACAACATCGATCGGTCCCGCCGCTGGCCGCTCGCGATGACCGCGACGTCGACCCACGACACCAAACGCGGTGAGGACGTCCGCGCTCGTATCGCCCTCCTCGCCCAGGTGCCCGAGCGGTGGTCCCTGCTCATCGAACGCGTCTGGCTGGGCACGGACATCCCGGACAACCTGACGTGCTATTTCCTGCTGCAGAACATCTTCGGGGTGTGGCCGGCCGTCGGGCCCCGGCCCGGCGCAGAACTCGCCGACGGGGTGGTCACCGACGAGTTGCGCACCCGCATCGTCGATTACGCCCGCAAGGCTGCCCGTGAGGCCGGTCTTCGTACCACCTGGACCGAGGTCGACGAGGACTTCGAAGCCGCGATCGAACGCTGGATCACCCAGGTCACCACCGAACCGATCGCGAGCGCGGTCGGTGAACTCGTCGCCCGGACCGAATCCGCCTGGCGGCAGGAAAGCCTCGCGCGCAAGGCGATAGCTCTACTCGGTCCCGGCGTCCCGGACATCTATCAGGGCACCGAGTGGTGGGAGGACTCGCTCGTCGACCCCGACAACCGGCGGCCCGTGGACTTCGGTCAATCCCTGGATCACCCGAAAGCGGAGCTGGTACGGACCGCGCTCGGTGTCCGTGCCCGATACCCGGACGCGTTCGGTGCCACGAGCACCTATGACCGCCTTCCCGTCGACGGTCCGGCCTCCGACCGCACCGTCGCATTCACCCGCGGTTCCGGCGAGGTCGCCGAGGTCGTCGTGATCACCGCACGGTTCACGCACAGTCTCGACCCGGACGCGGCGGTCGACACCGTCATCGGACTGCCCTCGGGGGTGCACTGGCGCGATGTCCGCACCGGTGCGGTCTACGACGAGACCGTCGACCTGGCCACGGCCAGGGCCGACCATTCGGTCGCGATCCTCGTCCGGGACTGAGTTCCCGCACGGTTGGAGTGCAACCCGCGGTCGGTCAGCCGGCGGGAGCGGGAGCCGGCGCGGGAGTCGGCGCAGGTGCGGGTGCCCCACCGGCCCCCGGCAACGACTGCGACGGGTCGATCTGACCGCTCGGGCTACCGGGCGGACCGTCGACCTTCGAGACCAGCCACTTGCCGTCTTCCTTGCTCAGGTCGAGCCGGAACACCATGAGACTGGTTCCCCCGCTGGGCAGTTTGACGCTGCGTCCGGTCACCTCCGCCATCACGACCGTCTGGGCGGCGTCGGTGTCCACGGTCTCGACCGCGACGACACTGATCTTCGACGAGACCTCGATCTTGAGCGACTCGACGTTCTGCTCGGTGTCCGCGCGCTCCTGCTCGAGACGCTGACGCAGCTCACCGGTCGACAGCGGACCGAGTAGCTCCTTGGAGTTGCCCGCATTGTCTGCGTTGAGGGTCGTCACCAGCTTGGTGACGAAATCCGCCGACGCGGTCTTTGCGTCGGCGAAGGCATTCGCCTCGCTCTGCAGCGTGTAGGTCCGCCAGCCGAGGAACACGCCGGCCACGATCAGCACGACGATCACCAACGCACCGAGTGCGCGCTTGATCCCGCTCGCGGTGACCGTCAGCGAGAACTCCCTCTTGCCGGCGGCCGCGGGGCCGGGCTCGGGATCGGGCTCGCTGACCGCCGCTCCGGAACCGGTGCGACGAGCCGACTTTCCGCGCGGAGTCGTGGCAGCGTCCGTGGTCTGCCGCGCTGCGGTGGTCTTCTCCTCGGCTCCCGATGCGCCGGCGCCGAGTTCGTCCGTGCCGCTCTCCTCGCCGGTGGCGCTGTCCGCGGTCACGTCGGTGTTCTTGTCGAGATCTGGATTCTCACGGTCTGTCATCTACAGGTCACGCAACTTGTCTGGTCGTCATTTGTCGAGCGGCACTGTGCGGGCATTCGGGTCGTAACCCGGTGGCGGCCCGGCAGTGTCGTCGCCCGGCGGTCGTGGTGCGTTGGCCGAGCCACGGATCTGCTGGTTCGGATCCTCGGTCACACAGTACAGATTGGTCGGGATGGTCAGCTCGAGGACTTTGGTCGGCCGACGCGGGGTGACCGGGTAGTTGCAGCTCGGCCGCGGATACACCGAACCGAAAGTCCACCACGCGCCGTCGTGGAACATGGTGAGGCTCTTGATGCTCGCGTCCCGGATCGACGGCATCAGCGTCGCCAGAGCCGGTGCTCGCAGCGCGCCCTGCTCGGCGATGTCGAGGAACTGCTTCATCACGTCGGTCACCGGATCGGTGAGCTGATTGATCGAACCGGCGAGGCTGGTCATCTGCGACGGGCCGCGATCGAGCAGGGTGCGCAGTTCCCTGTCGGAGGCGGCGGCGTTGTTGATCAGGTCGCTCAGCGACGACACCGTGTTCCCGAAGTCGGGCTGGATGTCGGCGGTCGTCTTGAAGATGGTGCCCGCGTTCTGGATCAGCCTCGTGGTCTCGGGCAATGCGGTGTACAGCCGCGCGAAGATCGTGCCGCCCGAGTCGAACAGCACTTCCAGATCGTTGGAGCCGTCCTCGGAATACAGCGCGACCTTCAGATTGTCCACCGCCGAGCGGAGTTCGGCCGGATCGATCTGCTGGATGAGATCCAGGGAGGACTCGAGAAGGTCGGAGAACGGCACGGTGACCTTGGTCTGGCCGGCCTTGATCACGTCGCCGTCCTTCAGGTACGGCCCCTCGGAGGTGGTCGGCTGGAAGTCGACGTACTGCTCGCCCGCCGCCGACAACCCCAGCGCCGCAACGGTGCTGTCGCGGTTGATCTTGTACCGGTCGTCGACCGTCACCTTCACCGTCACCGAATCCGGTTCCACGCGGATGGTGTCGACCTCGCCGATACGCGCACCGCGCAGCGTCACACCCGAGGTCTCCTGCAGACCACCGGAGATCGGGAACTCGACGGTCAGCTTGTACTTGTCCGCGAACGGTTCCCACCGCAACGTGCCGAGCGCCAGGTAACCGAGTCCGACGACCATGACCAGCACGAGCCCGATGTTCCCGACGAGCACCGAATTTCTACGCAGGAAACCGAATACGCCGCTCATCCGCAGCACCCCTTGGTTCCGGTGAGTCGGGCCAGCAACCGGGTGAGGGTCTGCTGGAGCGCTGCCGAGCCCGAGTCGATGTCCTCGAGCTCGGGAAGCCTGCTCGCCGAATCGAACCCGACGCCCGGGTTGAGCCAGTAGACCTTCGACGACACCGCGGCCGCGCTACCCGGTGTGGACTTGATCCACTTGGGGGTCAACGTGTGCAGATTGTCGGCCAGCGAACCGAGCGGACCCGCCGCCTGTCGCAGACCGGCCAGGACGGTCGACAGATGACCGAGCATCTCGACGAAATTGTCCTGGTCGGTACGCAGGAAGTCATTGGTCGCCGAGGTCACCTGCTGGGTCTTGTCCAGCGCGGTCAGGATCGAGCCGATCTGACCGTTCAGCGACTCGAGGGCGGGGCCGAGCTTGTTGATCGACGCCATGATCTGGGCACGACCGTCGGCCAGTTGTCCGGTCAGGATCCGGGTGTTCGCCAGTGACCGGTCGACCTGCGCCGAACTCTGGTTGAGCTTGCGAATACCGGTCGTCAGTCCGCGGATCGCGCCGTTGAGGTCCGACGGGTTGGTCGCGACCGCGGCACTCAGTTCGGTCAGGATGACCGTGAGCGAGTTCAGCGAGCCGCTGTCCACCACACCGCTCATGCTGATGAGCAGGTCCTCGACCGTCGCCGCCGCGGAGGTGGGTCCGGTCAGGGTGTCCCCGTCGACCATGAAACCCTTCGGCGCGTTGGGCGGCGGCAGCAGGGCCACGAACACGTCTCCGAGCGGCGTCGCCTGTCGGAGTTCGGCGCCCGTGCCCACGGGCAGCTTGGTCTTCTTGCTGACGTCCATCGTGACGATCGCGGAGTAGTCCTTGGCGACGATGGTGTCGACCTGCCCCACGTCGGTGCCGTTGAGCTTCACCTTCGCGCGCGTCGGCAGGTTCAGGGCGTTGTCGAAATTCGCCGTCAGCCTGATGGAGTCGCCGATGCCACCGGGGGCCGGCAGCGGGATCTGCTCGACGGTCAGCCCGGGCAGCACCCCACAACCGGTGAGCCCCATCAGCGCGCTGAGGAGCAACGCCGTCACCGCGCCGCGTCGCATGCGGGAGCGGCGTCGTGCCGGTTCAGCGACCGTGCGACCCAGGGAAGCGCTTGTCACCGCTCTCATTTCGTCAGCTCCAGCATCGCGGAGTAGATGCCCATGTCCGGACCGAAGTCCTTCAGCTTGCCGGTGCGGCAGCCGTCTTTCTGCAGGTTGATCGCCTCACAGAACTCGGCGAGCAGCTCGTTGTCGACGAGCGACTTGTCCAGCAGGACCTGGGCGCGCCAGGTGCCCTGCTCGGCGGAGATCGAGTTGCCAAGGTTCTGGAAGAGCAGCGGACCGACGTCGATGGTCTCCACCACCTGCCGTGAGTAGTCGCTCAGGTTCGCGGTCAGCGCGGCGAGCCGGTCGAAGGAGACCGAGATCGTGTTGGTGTTGTTCTGCAGGAAGGCCGTGGTGTTCTGCAGGGTCTGGTTGAGGTTGCGCAGCGTGGCGACGAGACCGGGTGACTGGCTGCCGAGCAGCTCGGACACCTCGTTGACCGACTTCGAGAAGGCGGTCATCTTCGGGTAGTTCTTCACCAGCGTGGTGGTGAGTCCCTCGATGGTCTCGATGATGTCGACGAGTGCATCGCTGTTGCCCGACACCACGTTCGACGCCTGGCCCAGCTGGTCGAGGGCGGCGCGGATCTCCTCGCCGTTGCCGGTGGCGATCCCCGAGGTGATGTCGATCATGTCCGCGAGCGGGCCGGAGCCCGGGCCCTCGCCCTTCAGGGACACGACGAGACCGTCGATGGCGTCGAACAGTTCCCCGACGGACACCGGGGCCTTGGTCTCCTTCAGCACCGAACCGTCCTCCAGCCTGGGTCCGCCCTCGTAGGCGGGGGTGAGCTCGACGTGGCGCGTGGTCACGATGGAGGTGTTGACGATGGCGGCCGTGGCGTCGGCGGGCACCGGCACGTCGTTGTCGATGGTCATGGTGACCTTGACCCGGTCACCCTGCGGCTCCACCGCGGTCACCTGACCGACCGGCATGCCGAGCACCGCGACGTCGTTGCTGACGTAGAGGCCGGCGACGTTGTCGAAGTACGCGGTGACCTCGATCGCCTGCCCGAATGCGGCCTTCCAGCTTCCCGGGATCATCGAACATCCCGACAGCCCCAGGATGCCGAGCAGGGAGACGCACACGAGGAGCGTCGAACGACGCAGTCTCTGCGGGTTCAGCATCCGTCCACCACCCGGGCCAGGCACAACCAGTTGTCGGGGAAGATGCCCCAGGGCAGGTAGCCGTTCACGTACGGCCCGTCGCCGATGACGTTGTTGGTCAGTCGAGCCGTCACGGGCAGGATCTCCAGCAGCTTGCGCAGGTTGTTGCGGTTCTTCTCGAGACCCTGCGTGATCGTGTTGAGGTTCGCCATGATCGGGGCGAACTGGTTGGCGTTCTCACCCGCCACCGCACTGGCCTGTTCGGTCAGTTCGGCGATGCCGTCGAGCAGGCGGGTGACCAATTCCTCACGGGCCACGATCTTCTGGGTCAGGTCGCGACCCTGGCCGACGATCACCGCGAGCTGCGCCTGATTGTCGTTGACGATGATGGTGATCGTCTTGGTGTCGGCGATCAGCTGGTTGATCTGGTCCTTGCGGTTGGTGATCACCTCGGACATCTGCGTCAGGGCCTCGAATGTCGGTTCGGTGATCGCGGGAACACCGGCGAGCTGACGGTTGAGGGTGCGGATGCTCTGCGAGAGGGTCTTGTCGTCGACGCCGGTCAGGATCGGCGCCCCCTCCTCGATGGTGCGGTTGAGGTCGTAGGGCACCGCGGTCCGCTCGATGTGACCGTCGGGTGCCTCCTCGGGCGAATCGCCCAGCGACACATCGACGTAGCGCTGACCCAGCAGCGTCGACATCTTGATCTCGGCCATACCGTTCGACGTCACCCGCACGTCGGTGTCGACCTTCATCGTCAGCGCGACGTGGTTCCCGGCGAGTTCGGTCTCGGTGACCTCACCGACGTCGATGCCGGCCACCCGCACTTTGTCCCCGGGCCGGATTCCGCCGGCCTGGGCGAAGTCCGCGGTGAGCGTCTTCTTGCCGAGATGCGCGCCCGCCAGTGCCGTCACGCCCAGCAGGAGGGCGACGATGACGACCGCGCCGATCACGCCGTACCAGATCCGGGTGTTGCTGCGGAAGTTCTTACGGAACCAGTTCATCGGCACACCACCGAATGATTCGTGCCACCGATCTTGTTGAAGATCCCCGGCGGCAGCAGGACGTCACCGATCGCGACGTCGAGGTCACAGGCATAGATGTTCAGGTACGCACCCTCTCCGAGTACCAGCGGGAAGTGACCGAGGAAGACCGGCGCGTCGACGGCCATCCGGTCGAGCTTGGAGCCGTTCTGGATGAGCGTCTTGGTGGCGATCCGTCCGTCGGTCGCGGCGGCGGCGAGGCTGTCCCGGCTGCGGCTCAGGACGTCGGCGAAACCGCTTGCGGTGCGTCCGATGTCGGAGACCGCACTGCCGAACGCCGCCGAGTTCGAGTTGAGGTTCGCGATCAGATCGGACATCGACCCGATGACCGTGCCGAGCTGACCGCCCTGGCGGGACAGGTCACGCATCACGGTGCTCAGGTTGTTGATGATCGCGCCGATCACGATGTCGCGGTTGGCGGTGTCCTCGGCGAGCCTGCCCACCTCGGCGACCGTGTAGCTCAGCGAGACCGAATTGCCCTGGAAGGCCTCGAGAAGACCCTGCGAGAGTGCGTTGACCTGCTCGGCGTCGAGTGTCTCGAACACCGGCTGGAACCCGGCGAGCAGCTTGGTGACGTCGAAGGAGTCCTCGGACGGCAACTCCAGTGTCGACCCGGGCGACAACGGCTTGCTGTCCCGGCCCTCCACCAGCGTCAGGTTGAGGTACCGCTGACCGATGAGGTTCTGGTAGCGGATCGCGGCACGGGTGTTGGTGTAGACCTGCTGGTCGTTCTGCACCTCGAATTCGACTCGGGCGCGGCCGTTGTCGAGTTCGATCTTGTCGACGCGGCCGACGCGGACACCGGCCATCCGGACGTCGTCGCCGCTGGAGAGACCCGAGGCGTCGGTGAAGAACGTCGTGTACTTGTTCGTCGATCCCGACACCGATCGTTCCAGGGTCGAGAAGATCACATACGACACGAGCAACGCGGCGATGGCGAAGATCGGGAAGCCGATCAACGGTTTTCGGATCGAATCCGAGGCCGCGCTCATCGTCCCCCTCCGTGGTCGGTGGCAGCATCACGCGCGTCGATCGACTGGACCAGCGGTCCGAGCATGACCGTGTCGGCGGCCGACGGCTCCCGGCGCCGCACCGCACCGAGGGTCTTGTTGTCGGAGTCGGTGGTCACCATGCCCACCGGCCGGTTCTTGCGCATGCCGTCGGACGGGTAGATCTGCAGCGGACCCGACATCGTCGGTCCGGTACCGGTTCCCGGCCCGACACATCCCGGGCCGCGCAAGGTCCCGTACGGGCCGCCGTTGTAGACCGGGCAGTTCTGCCGGGTGTAGCGCACGAACGCACCGAAGCTCACACCGAGGTTGAGCTTGACGTGTCCGTTGGTCCCGGTGAAGACCGTGAGCACCCGGGCGGCCAGGTTGTTGAGCGCGATGACCGCCTGCGGCAGCGAGTTCGGTTCGAGGACGGTGGCACCGAGCATGCGGTTGAGGTCGGTGACGAGTCGCTGACCGCCGTTTCCGTTGCGGGCGAACATCAGCTGCGTCTGGTCGAGCAGTCCCTGGCTGCCGGAGAGCAGTGCTGCGAGGTCGCGCTGCTTCTCGGCGAGCGTCACCGCCGGTATCACGCTGCGCCCCAGGGTGTCGAGCAGTTCCGGCGCGGACTCCGCGAGGCCGCTGATCGCGGCGTCGAAGTTGTCGAACCCCGGGGGTGCACCCGGCGGGAACTGCGCGTTGATCGAGTCGAAGTAGTTGCGCAGCACGCCGACGAACGAACCGAACACCGAACCGCCGCCCTTGAGGGCGTCGGCGATGACACCGAGCACCTGGGCGAGTTCCTCCGGCGGCACCGCGTCGAGGATGGCACTCAACTCGTTCTGCGCGTCCTGCAGTTTGATCGTCTCGAGAGACTTGTCGGCGGGGACGGAATCGCCCGACGACAGCCGCTCGGTGCCCGGTTCGGCGGGCCGCACCAGTTCGACCGAGTTGACGCCGAACAGGTTCGACGGCACGGTCCGCGCGGTCACCGATGCCGGGATGCCCTCGGCCTGCGCGGGCACGATGTCGATCTCGACCTTCTTGATCACCTTCGTCGCGTCGGTCTCGCCGGTGTCGGCGACCGAGATCGACTTCACCGAGCCGACGATGAGCCCGTTGTACCGGACGTCGGCACCCGACGTCAGACCGTCACCGACATCGACGAGGTCGGCGGTCACGGCCACCGTCTTGCTGAATGTGCCCTGGTACCGCATGAACAGCAGCACGAAGATCACCAGCAGGACCAGCAGGAAGGCGACGCCCCGCAGCACGTACTGCAGCAGCGATGGGTTGCGCCCATCGGTCGCGATGTTCACCGGCTCCCCCTCAGCCCGAGATCTTGATTCCGGGCGAGGTGCCCCAGAACACGAGGGTCATGATCAGATTCGCGAACACGATGACGATGATCGCGAGTCGGATGGCATGTCCGGCAGCAACTCCCACACCTTCGGGCCCCCCAGAGGCGAAGTATCCGTAGTAGCACTGGATGAACGTCGTCAGCAGCACGAAGACGATCACCTTGATGAACGAGAACACCATGTCCCACGACACGATGAACTGGTTGAAGTAGTACAGGTAGGTGCCCTCGCCCTGGCCGCTCTGGACCATGAACATGAACTGGCACGCAAGGTAGTTGGCGGCCAGCGACACCGAGTACAGCGGGATGATCGCGAGCACCGCGGCCAGCATGCGGGTGGTGACCAGGTACGGCAGCGGCCGGATCGCGATCGCCTCGAGGGCGTCGATCTCCTCGGCGATGCGCATCGAACCGAGCTGTGCGGTGAAGCGGCAGCCCGACTGCGCGGTGAACGCCGTGGCCGCGAGGAGCGGGGCGATCTCACGCGTCGTCGCGAACGCCGACAGTCCGCCGGTCACCGGCGACATGCCGAGCAGGTTCAGCGCGGTGTAGCCCTCGATCCCCACGGTCGCACCGCCCATGATCCCGAGGATCACCATGACACCGACCGTGCCGCCGCCCACGACGATGGCGCCGTTGCCCCACGCGACGTCGGCGAGCAGCCGCCAGACCTCTTTGCTGTAGTGCCGGAAGGCCAGCGGGACGGCACCGATGGACCGGACCAGGAAGGTGATGAGGTGACCCATCGCCGCGAGCGCGTCGCGCGGCCCCCGATAGACGGCTTTGGCGGCCTCCACGGGCCTGAGCGCGGGTGGCACATACCGTGACGCGGTCATCTCACACCACCTTCGACGGGAAGAGGATCGCGAACAACTGCGTGAGGATCACGTTCACGGTGAACAGGAGCAGAACCGAGTTGACCACCGCAGCATTCACCGAGTTCGCGACACCGGCGGGACCGCCCTTCGTCGAGAGGCCGCGATCGCAGGCGACGATCGCCACGATCGCGCCGAATATGACCGCTTTCGCCAACGCGAACATCAGGTCCGCGGTCGTCGCGAACGATGCGAAAGTGCCCGTGTAACTGCCTGGCGTACCGCCCTGGAAGTACACGTTGAAGACGTAGCCGGTGATGAAACCGACGAAGCACACGAAGCCGCAGAGCAGGAAGCTGACCACCATGGTGGCGAGGAGTCGCGGCGAGATCAGCCGCTCGATGGGGTTGACGCCCATCACCTTCATGGCGTCGATCTCGTCGCGGATGGTGCGCGAACCCAGATCGGCGGCGATGGCCGAGCCGACCGCGCCCGCGAGGAGCAACGAGGTGACCAGGGGTGCGCCCTGCCGGATCACGCCGAGACCGGTGGCGGCACCGGAGAACGACGTGGCGCCGACCTGGCCGGCGATGTTGGACACCTGGATCGAGACGATGACGCCGATCGGGATGGCGACGAGGAGGGTCGGGAACACCGACGTGGTCGCCATGAAAGCGCACTGGCGGATGAACTCACCGAACGGGAACCGCCGCTTGGCGAGGTCGACGAAGAGCGTGCGGAACACCTCGACGAACATGCCCAGCTGGCGTCCGAAGGTGTCGAAGGACGCGACGACATGCTTGTCGAACCACGCCCGAACCGCATTCGGTCTCTTCCGACCGACCTCCTCGTCGTCCGAGGTGACTGCGTCTGTGCTCAATCCCTACCCTTGCGTCTCGGCTCACCCGTTCACCGGCCGTCAGGTCGCCGAGCACGTGATGCGCCAACTCGTGCGCATCGGCTCGGCTGATCTGCTCGAGGTGCCCCCTTGGACATGAGCGTCGCCGTAATATACCCCGCTTTCGTCCGGCGATTGTGATCGGCCTCACAGTATCGCGCGATGCGCCTTCGAGAGCCCCGACATACCTTGCATGATGTGAGGAATTCCCCGACGACGTCCGCGACTGATGACCAGAGCACCAAAACTTGGTCAGTCGACCAACGGGAACAATACCTACCACTTCGTTCCAATGTGGGCCCTTACCACCCGCCACGCTCGGTGAACGAGATCCGGGTGTGGGCGCCCGAGGCCGGGAAGGTGGACCTCGTCGTACGATCCGGCGGTCCCGGCTCCCCCACCCGGTCGGTGCCGATGTCCGCCGGCGCCGGCGGGTGGTGGCAGGTCCCGTCGGACAACGCGATCGAGACCGGCCCGGACCTGCGCTACGGGTTCTCGCTGGATGACGGCCCGGCCCGGCCCGACCCGCGTTCCGTCCGCCAGCCCGACGGGGTCCACGAATTGTCCGCACTCTTCGGCGTCGACGAGAGCCGGTGGACCGACGACGACTGGGCCGGCCGCGACGCGCACGGGGCCGTGATCTACGAACTGCACCTCGGGAACTTCACCCCCGCAGGCACTCTCGACTCCGCGATCGAACGGCTCGACCACCTCGTCACCCTCGGCGTCGATCTGGTCGAGCTGATGCCGGTGAACGCATTCAACGGCACCCACAACTGGGGGTACGACGGCGTCGGCTGGTACGCGGTGCACGAGACCTACGGCGGCCCGGCCGCACTCGCCCGCTTCGTCGACGCCTGTCACGCCAAGGGACTCGGCGTCGTCCTCGACGTCGTCTACAACCACCTGGGACCGTCCGGCAACTATCTGCCGGACTTCGGACCGTATCTCAGTGAGGGCACGACGTCGTGGGGGTCGTCGGTGAACCTGTCGGGACCCGATTCCGACGAGGTGCGCGCTTTCATCGCCGGCACCGCCCTACGCTGGTTCACCGAATTCCACATCGACGGACTGCGTCTCGACGCCGTCCACGCCCTCGCCGACCATCGTGCGGTCCACATCCTCGAAGAACTCGCCGCGGCGACCGACGCCCTCTCGGCCGAGCTCGGGCGCCCGCTGTCACTCATCGCGGAGAGCGATCTCAACGACCCCCGGATGATCATGCCGCGATCTCGCGGCGGTCTCGGGCTGGCGGCCCAGTGGGACGACGACATCCACCACGCCGTCCACACGCTCGTCTCCGGCGAGCGACAGGGCTACTACGCCGATTTCGGCAGCTTCGGCTGCCTCGCGAAGGTCCTGACCGGTGGGTTCTTCCACGACGGCACCTACTCGTCGTTCCGGCGCCGCTGCCACGGCCGGCCGATCCCGACCGACCTCGTGCCCGCGTCGTCGTTGCTGGCCTACACGTGCACCCACGACCAGGTGGGCAACCGGGCGATCGGTGACCGGCCGAGTGCCTACCTGGACGGCGGGCAACTCGCCATCAAGGCCGCCCTGGTCCTGTTGTCCCCCTACACCCCGATGCTGTTCATGGGCGAGGAATGGGGCGCGGCAACGCCTTTCCAGTTCTTCACCTCGCACCCCGAACCGGAGCTGGGCCGGGCGACCGCGCAGGGCCGGAAGGCGGAGTTCGCCGAACACGGGTGGGACAGTGAGGACGTGCCCGACCCGCAGGACCCGGAGACCTTCGAACGGTCGAAGCTGGACTGGTCGGAGCTCACCCGTACCGACCACGCGCGGGTGCTCGACTTCTACCGGTCACTGATCGCATTACGGAAAGCCGAACCGGCCCTCCATGATCCGGCATTCGCCTCGGTCGACGCCGAATTCGACGAGGCGGCAGGGTGGTTCGCGATGCATCGCGCCGACTGGTCGGTGGTGTGCGTCCCCGGCGGCGCGTCCGTGACACTCCCCTGGCCACTCGACGTCCGGCTGGCCTGGGAGCAACCGGACGACGGAGTGTCACCCGGACACAACGTGATCGTCGGCGTCCGGCGCGATTCATAGCCCGAAGCCGCGCCGGGCGGGTCCCGGCCATAAACGATCAGGTCAGGTACTCGTAGGCCGGCGACCCCGGCTCGAGGCGTTCGCAGTGCAGGCGGGAACGCGACATCCGGTCCATCAGATCGCCCAGGTCATCCGGGGTGCCGAGTTCGACACCGACCAGTGCGGCACCGGTCTCGCGGTTGTTGCGCTTGACGTACTCGAACAGCGTGATGTCGTCATCCGGTCCCAGGACCTCGTCGAGGAAACGGCGCAGCGCACCCGGCTCCTGAGGGAAGTCGACCAGGAAGTAGTGCTTGAGGCCCCGGTGCACCAGCGAGCGTTCGATGATCTCGCCGTAGCGGGACACGTCGTTGTTGCCGCCGGACACCAGACATACGACGACCGCGTCGGCGGGCAGCCGCAGCTTGTCGAGTGCAGCGACCGCCAGCGCTCCCGCGGGTTCGGCGATGATGCCCTCGTTCTGGTACAGCTCCAGCATCGCCGAGCAGATGGCGCCCTCGTCCACATGTGTGATGTGGGCGGAGCCCGGGGTCGGCGACACCGGGCCGTCGGGGATGACCCGGACGGCCGGGTTCGCCGAGATGCTCGCCAGGACCGGATGATCGCTGACGCTCGCGCCGAGCTCGGACATCACCCGGTGTCCGATGGTGCCGATCCGCTTCACCGCCGCGCCGTCGACGAAGGGGTCGATGTCGTCGAGGGTGACCGGCCCGCCGTTGACGAGCGCCGCGCTCAGTGACACGGCGCCGGTCGGTTCGACGCCGACGATCGCCACCTCGGCGGAGAGCCCACGCAGGTAGGTCGCCATGCCGGCCAGGCAGCCGCCGCCGCCGACCGGTGCGACGACGACGTCGGGCATCCGGCCGAGCTGCTCGACGATCTCGCGTGCGATGGTTCCCTGACCGGCCGCGGTCCGCGGGTCGTCGAAGGCATGGATCCACGCGGACCCGGTGCGCATCACATCGGCCTGTGCGGCGGCAGCGGCCGCATCGTAGGTGTCCCCGATCGCTTTCAGCTCGACGAATTCACCGCCGTGCCAGGCGATCCGGTCGCGCTTCTGTTTCGGGGTGGTGGTCGGGACGTAGATCCGTCCCGGCACCTTCATGCTCCGGCACGCGAATGCGACTCCCTGCGCGTGGTTTCCGGCACTGGCCGCGACCACACCTCGGGACAGTTCGTCGGCCGAGAGCTGCGCCATCACGTTGTAGGCGCCGCGGATCTTGTAGGAGCGGACGGTCTGCAGGTCCTCGCGCTTGAGGTAGATCTGCGCGCCCGACGTCGACAGTCGCGGGCAGGCCTCGAGCGGGGTACGCGCCACCGCGTCGGCGATTCGCGTCGACGCCGACTCGATGGCGTCGAGGGTCAGTGCCGGACCGTGCTGGTGAACGGGGACGTGGTGCGTACTCACGACTGCCATGTTCTCACTGCGCAGGATCGTTCGGACCGTCCGGGTGCACCGATTCCGACACGGCGGGTGGGTGCCGGGGTTGCCCTGACGGACGGGTGGGTATACCCGCGGAGCCACTCGTCGCCCCGCACCCGTGCGCAAGACCGGGCGAGATCACGGCAGCAGCACGGCCCGCCACCTGACCAGGGAGCAGTCATGACATCTCGCCACCCATCCCGGCGCCGGCGCCGGCGCACCTCTCGCCTCACCCGGATCGCCGCCGGCGCATCGGCCGCCGCCGTGGCGCTCGGTCTCGCCACCGCCGTCGGCCCCGCCCCCGCCTCGGCCGCGCCGCTCTGTCCGGGAGCCGCTCCCGCACGGCTCGTCGGCGTCGTGCCGGGTGCCGCACTCGAAGGCCTGACGGTCGACGCCAGTGGACGCCTCTACACCACCGATCTCGTCTCGGGGCGCGTGTATCGGCTGTCCGGGCCGGGTGCACCGGCGGTGCCGATCGCCCGCGTGCCCGGTGGGAGCGGGGCGGGTGCACTCGCCTGGACGCCCGACGGGACCCTGCTCGTCGGGTACGGCGCCGATCCGCGCGTGTTCGTCGGCGATGCGCTGCGGCACGCGTCCATCGGCCGTCTGGACGTCAACACACGCGCATTCCGTCCGTGGGTGACCGGCCTGTCCGCGGCGAACGGGATGGATGTGTCCGCGCGTGGAAACGTCTACGCCACCAATGATTTCGGCAACCTCATCGGACGCGTCTCACCCGGCGGTGCCGTGAACGCCGCGTGGGGCGCCCTGCCGAGCGCCAACGGCGCGGTCCTGAGCCGCGACGACCGTTGGCTCTACGTCTCGCGGACATTCGTGAACCCGGGCGTCAGCCGGATCTCCACCGCCGACCCGCGGAACGTGCAGAGTCTGCTCGGCGTCGGTACACCGTCGACTCCCGATGGGCTGACCCTCGATTCCCGGGACCGGCCGGTCGTGCCGTTCAACGCGACCGGCGAGATCGTCCGGATCACCTCTCCCGGACGTCACTGCGTGCTGGCGACCGGTCTGTCGACCTCGAGCGTTCTCTCGTACGGTCGCGGCGACCGCGGGTTCTCCGCCGGGCGCCTGTACCGGGCCGGATTCGACGGACGGATCTACGAGATCCCGGGCGGATTCGATCGGGGCGCGACCGCCGCATTCCCCGCCAGGTAGCGCTCGCCCCACCACACCGCGAGGACTGCCACCGCCGTCGCCCACGCAGTGGCCTGTAACGATCCGAGGATCAGCAGGGTCACGACGGCGGTGGCGATGCCGGCGAGGACGGCGTGAGCCTTGTGGGCGGGCCACTCGATGCCGAAGACGTCGATCGTGCGCGGCGCGCGCCGAACCGGACGGTGCACGTTGATGCCGATCATCGTGGTCATCTGCGAACACTCCCCTCTACGGCTGGGCGCTACTGGACGTGGCGTCGAGTATAGCGCCACAGCGAAGAGAAATGTTCGGTGGACCGAAATCCTGGTGACGGGGACCCTGTCGGTGTTCTGGTCGGGCGGTTTCGACGCGGTGGCTCGCTTCGCTCGCTACCGGCTCAACCAGCAGGACACGCCTCGCCGCCAGCGCTCCTCTGGCTCAACCAGCAGGACACGCCTCGCCGCCAGCGCTCGCTACCGGCTCAACCAGCAGGGAGCGGCTTCACCAGCAGAACACGGCTCGACCAGCAGGTCAGCCCAGGCAGCTCGGTCCCAGCAGCGCTTTCAGGTCGCCCATCAAGGCCGAACTCGGCGCCACACGTAGGGACTCGGTCAGCTTGAGCTGCGTCTGTCGTTTGTCGCTGACGAGCGTCACATGCACGTCCGCCATCCCCGGATGGCGCGTGAGTACCTGCTTGAGCGCCTGGACCCGATCAGGGGTGCAGAGTCGCGCGGACAGTGTCAGTGCGACCGGTTTGGTGGCTCCCGCGGTCTCCAGATCGGGAACGGCCAGGTCGTTGGCGCTGATCATCATGCTGTCCTCACGCAGGTTGACCCGGGCCTTGATCAGCACGATGTTGTCGGCCACGATGTCCATCCCGTACGCCACGTACGCGCGCGGGAAGAAGTAGACCTCGACGCCACCGACCATGTCCTCGAGGGTGACCGCGGCCCACGGCTCCCCCTTCTTGTTCACCCGGCGCGTCACCGACGAGATGATGCCGCCGATGGTGATCTGGGCACCGTCGGAGATGTTGCCTTCCAGCAGCGACGTGATCGAGGTGTCGGTGTGCGCGGCGATGGCGTGTTCGACGCCGGCCAGCGGGTGCCCGGAGACGTAGAGACCCAGCATCTCCCGCTCGATCGCGAGCTTGTGCTTGGTGTCCCACTCCTCCTCGGGCACCTTGACCGCGAAGACCTCGGCCAGTCCGGGATCCGCGGCGTCGTCCCCTCCGCCGAACAGGTCGAACTGACCGATCGCCTCGGCCTTCTTGGTGCCGATGACCGATTCGACGGCCTCGGCGTGCACGAGGAACAGCCCCTTGCGCGGGTGGCCGAGCGAGTCGAACGCGCCGGCCTTGATCAGCGATTCCGTCACCTTCTTGTTGCAGGCGGTGACGTCGATCTTGCCGAGGTAGTCGGAGAAGCTGGTGAACTTCCCCTTCTCCTCACGGGCGTTGATGATCGAGCCGACCACGCCCGAACCGACGTTGCGGATCGCGGCGAGACCGAAGCGGATGTCGGCGCCGACGGCCGCGAAGTTGCGCTGCGACTCGTTGACGTCCGGCGGCAGAACCGTGATGCCCAGCTTGCGGCAGTCGGCGAGGTAGATGGCCGCCTTGTCCTTGTCGTCGCCGACGGAGGTGAGCAGACCGGCCATGTACTCGGCGGGATAGTTCGCCTTGAGGTAGGCGGTCCAGAACGAGACGAGGCCGTAGCCGGCGGCGTGCGACTTGTTGAACGCGTAACCGGCGAACGGCAACACCGTGTCCCACAGCGCGGTGATCGCCGCCTGCGAGAATCCGTTGTTGCGCATGCCCTCCGCGAAGCCGTCGTAGGCCTCGTCGAGGATCTCCTTCTTCTTCTTGCCCATCGCGCGACGGAGCAGGTCTGCCTGTCCGAGCGAGTAGCCGGCGACCTTCTGCGCGATCTGCATGATCTGCTCTTGGTAGACGATCAGACCGTAGGTCTCGGAGAGGATCTCCTTGAGCGGTTCCTCGAGCTCCGGGTGGATCGGCCGGATCTCCTGGAGACCGTTCTTGCGCTTGGCGTAGTCGGTGTGTGCGTTCACACCCATCGGACCGGGCCGGTACAGCGCGAGGACGGCCACGATGTCCTCGAACCCGGTCGGCTGCATCATCTTCAGGAGTTCGCGCATGGCCGCGCCGTCGAGCTGGAACACGCCGAGCGTGTCACCGCGGGCGAGCAGTTCGTAGGTCTTCTCGTCCTCGAGCGGCAACGAGTCGAGGTCGAGGTCGATCCCGCGGTTGAGTTTGATGTTCTCCAGGGCGTCACCGATGACGGTGAGGTTGCGCAGACCCAGGAAGTCCATCTTCAGCAGTCCGATGGCCTCACACGACGGGTAGTCCCAGCCGGTGATGATCGCGCCGTCCTGGGCGCGCTTCCACACCGGGATCGCGTCGGTCAGCGGCTCCGAGGACATGATCACCGCACAGGCGTGCACGCCCGCATTGCGGATCAGGCCCTCGAGGCCGAGCGCGGTGTCGTAGATCTTCTTGACGTCCGGGTCGGTCTCGATGAGCGTGCGGACCTCGGCGGCCTCGCCGTAGCGCTCGTGTTCGGGGTTGGTGATGCCCCAGACCGGGATGTCCTTGGCCATGATGGGCGGCGGCAGCGCCTTGGTGATGCGGTCGGCGATCGCGAACCCCGGCTGGCCGAACTGGACTCGCGCGGAGTCCTTGATCGCGGCCTTCGTCTTGATCGTTCCGAAGGTGATGACCTGGGCGACCTTGTCGCTTCCCCATCGCTCCGTCGCGTAGCGCACCATCTCGCCTCGACGACGGTCGTCGAAGTCGATGTCGATATCGGGCATCGACACGCGTTCGGGGTTGAGGAATCGCTCGAACAGCAGTCCGTGCGGGATCGGGTCGATGTTGGTGATACCCAGCGCCCAGGCGACCAGCGAGCCGGCCGCCGAACCGCGGCCCGGGCCGACTCGGATGCCGACCTCGAGGGCGTGGCGGATCAGGTCGCCGACCACGAGGAAGTAGGCGGGGAAGCCCATCTGGATGATGACGTCGAGCTCGTAGTTGGCCCGGTCGAGGTATTCCTGCGGCACCTCGGTACCGGCGAAACGACGCTCCTGGAGTCCCTTCGCGACCTCCTTGCGCAAGAAGGTCTGCTGGGTCTCGCCGTCGGGCACCGGGAAGACCGGCATGCGGTCGCGGTGGGTGAAGACATCTTTGTAGGACTCGACGCGCTCACCGATCTCGAGCGTGTTGTCGCAGGCGCCCGGGACCACCGAGTCCCACTGCTCGCGCATCTCCGCGGCCGACTTCAGGTAGTAGCCGTCGCCGTCGAACTTGAAGCGGGTCGGGTCGGACAGCGTCTTGCCGGTCTGCACGCACAGCAGCGCCTCGTGGGCGGCGGCGTGTTCCTTGGTGACGTAGTGGCAGTCGTTGGTGACGATCGGCTTGATGCCGAGCTTGCGGCCGATGTCGAGGAGACCGTCGCGCACGCGGCGCTCGATCTCGAGTCCGTGCTCCATCAGCTCGAGATAGAAGTTCTCCTTGCCGAAGATCTCCTGCCACTTCGCCGCGGCTTCGAGGGCTTCACGGTCATGCCCCAGACGCAGACGGGTCTGCACCTCACCGGACGGGCAGCCGGTGGTCGCGATGATGCCCTCGGCGTACTGGGCGATCACGTCGGCGTCCATACGCGCCCACTTGCCGAGCTGACCCTCGATGGAGGCGAGCGAGGACAGCTTGAACAGGTTGCGCAGGCCGGTCGCGTTCTCCGCGACCATCGTCATGTGCGTGTACGCGCCCGAACCGGAGACGTCGTCGCTCTTCTGCTCACGCGTGCCCCACTGGACGCGTTTGGTGTCGAACCTCGAACCCGGCGCGATGTAGGCCTCGATGCCGATGATCGGCTTGATGTCGTTCTTGATCGCGGTGTTGTAGAACTCGCTGGCGCCGAACATGTTTCCGTGGTCGGTCATGCCGATGGCGGTCATGCCCAGCCGCTTGGCCTCGGCGAACAACGGTGACACCTTGGCCGCACCGTCGAGCATCGAGTACTCGGTGTGGTTGTGCAGGTGAACAAACGAGTCCGTCACTGTGCCTCTTCTGTGCTCGCTGGTTGCTGTCTCGCGGGGATCATGCGCACGCTGATCTCGTGCCGCCGGTCGCCGAGTCCGGGTCTACTCTAGGCGCGCCCACCGACACCTCCTGGGAGGCACTCCGGGCGGTGACGAATGGGACAGCTGTGACAGCATGGCCGCCTCGCGCACACCCCGATCCACGTCGGGCTACAGCGCAACGAGAAACACGACGACGATCAGGATCAGCAGCACGGCCGCCACCCCTGCCAGCACCAGGGGCAGGCGGTTCGGGCTCGACGACGGACGCGGACCGCCGGACGACATCGGCCCGCCTGGGAACGGTGCACCACCCGGCGGCCGTCCCATCGGTCCCGACCCCGCGGCGCGGAGATGGTCGTTGGTCTGGCGGTGCGGACCGGACGGTGGGTGCTGCCACACGGCGGGATCGGCTCCGGTGGCCGGACGCGGTGGTGCCGGCCGGTCTCGCGGCTGCCTGTCCCCGGACGGGCGTTCACCGGCACGCCGATCCGGGTTCGGCCGGGGTGCGGCCCGCCGCGTCGCCTCCCCGCCGGGCGGGGCGGGCGGAGGTCCGCCGCGGTACGGACGTCCCGGCGCCGGCGGCGGAACCGCGCGACGTGTGGCCGGCATCGGCCCGGGTTGGTTTCGCGAGGCCTGATGGTTCCCGCCGGCCGGGCGCGGCGAGAGTCCGCGCACGGTGACGGCCTCGGCGTCGGGAACCGACGGTCGAGGCACGTGCCGGAGACTCGCCGTCAGTGCGTCGGCGAACTCGCGGCAGTTCGCGAACCGCTCCTCGGGTGTCTTCGCCATCGCCCTGGTGATCACCGCGTCGACCCCGGTGGGCAACCCGGCGACGAGTTCGGATGCCCGCGGCACCGGGTCCTTGAGGTGTGCGCCGATGACCGCGCCGGTGTCGCGGTCGTCGAACGGCACCCGGCCGGTGAGCAGGTGGAAGGTCGAGGCCGCCAGCGAGTACTGATCGCTACGACCGTCCAGCGTCCGTCCCATCAGCTGTTCCGGTGAGGCGTAGGACAGGGTGGCCAGCACGGTGCCGACCGAGGTGAGGGCCTCGGTCTCGTCGGAGATCTTGGCGACGCCGAAGTCGGTGAGCAACACCCGCTGTTCCTCGACCGTCGAGTCCTCGTCGACCTCGGCGAGCAGGATGTTCCCGGGTTTGACGTCGCGGTGGGTGAGACCCCGGCGGTTGGCGTGGTCGATGCCGCGGGCGACCTGCGACGCGATGTGCGCGACCCGCGACGGTGTGAATCTCCCGATGTCGGCGAGCTCACGGGCACAGTCGGTGCCCGGCACGTACTGCATCGCGATCCACAGCACATCCGACCGACCGGTCTCGGACGCGGTGGGGACCGTCGCCCGGCCGCGATTGAAGACGGTCACGATGTTCGGGTGGTCCAGGGTGGCCGCGACCTCGGCCTCGCGGAGGAATCGGCGCCGGAAGTTGTTGTCGGTCAAGCCTGCCGAGTCCTTCAGCACCTTCAGTGCGTCATACCTGGGGAGCTCCGGGTGCCGGGCGAGGAAGACAGCGCCCATGCCGCCGCTGCCGAGGAGTCGCTCGACGCGGTACCCGGCGATCACCGTTCCAGGCTCGAACACTCTCTCAATCTAGGCGAGTTCACCGACGATGTCGCCGGTTGACGGCCGAACGAATGCAACGCCTCCGGCGAGGCCCGACCCGATGCTCAGGTGGCGCGCAGGACGTCGAGTGCGTGCTGGAGGTCCTCTGGATAGTCCGAGGTGAACTCGACCGTGCGACCGTCCGCGGGATGCGCGAAACGCAGCGTCCGCGCATGCAGCCACTGTCGTTCGAGACCGAGCCTGCGGGCCAGGACCGGGTCCGCACCGTAGGTCGGGTCGCCGCAGCACGGATGGTGCAGCGCCGCGAAGTGGACGCGGATCTGATGCGTACGGCCGGTTTCGAGGTGGACGTCGAGCAACGACGCCGCCGCGAACATCTCGAGGGTGTCGTAGTGGGTGATGCTCGGCTTGCCGTTCGCGGTCACGGCGAACTTCCAGTCGTTGCCCCGATGCCGGCCGATCGGCGCGTCGATGGTGCCCGACGGCGGGTCGAGATGTCCTTGGACGAGGGCGTGGTAGCCCTTGTAAACGGTCCGCTGCTTGAACGCCCGCTTGAGCAGCGTGTAGGCGCGTTCGGAGACGGCGACCACCATGACGCCGGAGGTTCCGACGTCGAGGCGGTGGACGATCCCCTGCCGCTCGTGCGCGCCGGAGGTCGAGATCCGGAACCCGGCGGCGGCCAGCGCGCCGATCACGGTGGGACCACTCCAGCCGAGCGATGGATGCGCGGCCACTCCGACCGGCTTGTCGACGACCACGATGTCGGAATCGTGGTAGATCACCTCGAGGTCCTCCACCGGCGTCGGCTCGACCCGCAGCGGTTCCTCGGGTTCGGGCAGCGTGACGTGCAGCAGGGTGCCCGCGGCGAGCTTGTGTGACTTGCCGACGACGATCCCGTCGACGAGGACGTCGCCGTCCTCGGCCAGGGTGGCCACGACGTTGCGCGACAGTCCCAGCATGCGGGAGACGCCCGCGTCGACGCGCATGCCGTCGAGTCCGTCGGGTACCGGTACGACGCGTGATTCACGCATGGGTACTGCCCCCGTCCTCGTTGCCGTCGGTCTTGTCGGTGCTGCCGGTGTCGTCGGGATGCCGGTCACGCCGGGCCGCCCACCCGGTGCGGCTGCCGTCGTAGTCGAAGCCCAGGGCCGACAGGGCCACCAGCAGGATCGCCCCGCAGACCACGGCGGAGTCGGCCACGTTGAAGACCGGCCACCAGCCCACCGAGACGAAGTCGACGACGTGGCCCTGAAGCGGCTCCGGTGCGCGGAAGATGCGGTCGATGAGGTTGCCGATCGCGCCGCCGAGCACGAGCGCGAGACCGATCGCCCATCCCCACGAGTTCAGTCGACTGCTGTAGCGGATGATGACGGCCACGACGATCAGTGCGATGACGGTCAGGACCCAGGTGTATCCCGAGGCCAGCGAGAAGGCGGCGCCGCTGTTGCGCACGAGTCGCAGCGTGACGACGTCGCCGATGATCTCGATCGGGCGCTGCGGATCGAGGGTGGCGACGGCGATGGTCTTGGTCAGCAGATCGAGCCCGATGACGACGAGCGCGACGCCGAGGAGCGCTGCGGTCACCTTGGAGAAGCGTCGTCCGGGGGTCGCGTCGTCCGATCGGACCTGATCGCGGTCGGCGTCCGGAGAGCGGGCGCCGCGCGGATCCGCGTTGCCGGAATCCGTCAGGGGTTGGTCATCCACAGCCTCATTGTCCACGACCGGTCGAATACGCTGGCTACCCGTGTCCTCGCATCGTCGTTTGTTCCGGTCCGTTGTCTCCGCGTGCGCAGTCGTCACGGCGGTGTCCGTGCTGGTCGCGGGGTGCTCGTCGGACTCCGACGACGACACCGGCACAGGTTCGGCGACCTCGGCCGGCTGTGTGAACGAATCACCCTCCCGGGCAGCCGGAGCGGCGCCGGTGCCGATCTCGCCGGCCACGGTCACGCTGGTCGACGCAGGTGAAGGCGAGCGCCGGGTCGCCTCCCCCGCTCCTGACACCTCCTCCACACAGTCGGTGACCTTGGTGACGACCTCCGAGGTCGCCTCGCCGGGGTCGGCGGACGCCGAGACCGTCGAGACACCGCTGACCGCGCGGTTCTCCTGCACCGACAGGTCGGAGGTGGAACTCGAGCTGGGCACCGTGACCTCGCCGGATGCGTCCCTCAACGGACAACTGCCGGCGATGGCCGGGACGAAGGCCGGACTGACGACGGGTCCCGGGCTCGCACCCGTCGCGTTGCGTCTCGCCCCGCCGGAGCAGGCGGGCGAGGAAGCGCGCCTGGCGGTCGAACAGTCCCTGGTGACGGCGCTGAACACCTCGATCGCACTGCCGACCGAACCGATCGCGGTGGGCGCCAGGTGGCGCACCGAACGCGTCATCTCGGCGGCCGCGACGGTCACGCAGACGATCGACGCACGACTCTCGGCCTGGGACGGCAACCGTCTCACCATCCAGTTCTCCGCGGAGGAGACCCCGGTCAACTCGGTGTTCGCCATCCCGGGCGGCAACGACACGCTCACGATCAGCCGGTTCAGTTCCGAAGGCGGTGGAACCGTGGAAGTCGACCTCACGCGCGGGCTCCCGGTCGGCGGCGAGCTGACCTACACCGGTGCGCGCGAACTCGTCGGGGCGGACCCGTCGCGTCCCCTGGTACAGAAAACCGGGTTGACCGTCACCTGGCGGTGAGGGACAACCCGGTTTCCCCGGGGTCAGCCGAGAGGCCGCCTGCCTAGCTCGCAGGCTTGCACATGGCGCTCTGGACCTGGTACAGGCCGAGCAGGTTGCACACGGTCTCGTTGGACAGCTTCCAGCGGCCGTCGTCGTAGACGATGGTCGACTCGGCGTTGGTCGGCGGGTTGCCTGCGGTCTCGATGCGGACCTTGACGCGGGCCTTCTTCGGGCCGGAGCTGATGACCGGGTTCACCAGGACCCAGTCCACGTCCGAGTTCTCCGCACGGGCCTTGACCAGCTCGTCGAAGATGGCCGGATCCTTCTCCGAACCCTGGACGAGGACGATCTTCTCGTCACGGGGGACCTTCGGGTCCACGGCGGTGGCGACGAGCTCGTTGAGGGCGGCGATCGACGGCGGCTTGTCACCGTTGGTGATCGCGGAGCCGGTGTCACCGCCGGCGGCGGCGTCGGCGGTGCTGGTCAGGGTCGGGGCGGGCGGTGCGTCGCTGTCGTCACCACCGCAGGCGGCGACGCCGGTCATCAATGCGGCCGCGATCATGGTCGCGCCAAGAAACTTCCGATACTTCAACGATCTCCCTCACTATGTCTGTGGACGTGGGCGCGCCGGGGCGCTTTCCCGTGGTTCGCCGATGGGGTCTGCCGGGCGAGCCCGGCGACAGCCCACACCACTATGCCAAACGCAGCCGCGACATCCGGGTTCCACGCCGTGGGCGACGACGCTCGACGGCTCCTGGAGATGCCAGCGGGCTCGACGCGGTCACGGTGCTTGACGGCCCGGCGACGTGCCGTGAGGCTTGACGTCCATGACCGCTAATCCGCCGCCCGCCCGGTCGACCGTGCTGCTCACCACCGGTGGCACCATCGCCGCCCAGACCACCGCCGACGGTGCCGTGCCCGCGCTCGGTGCCGACGACCTGTTGTCGGCGACCGGGGACACCGGCGCGGGCACCGTTCGCAGCGTCGACCTGATGTCGGTGGACAGTTCGGCGATGACCGTCGCCGACCAGTTCGCGGTGGTGCGGTCCATCGCCGAGGCGCTCGCCGACCCCGAGGTCGACGGCGTGGTGGTGACCCACGGCACCGACACGATGGAGGAGACGGCCTTCCTGGCGGATCTCTACTGCCTCGACGAGCGGCCGGTCGTCTTCACCGGCGCGCAGTTGCCGGCCGACCACCCCCACGCGGACGGTCCCCGGAACCTCGGCGCGGCCCTGGCGGCGGTCCGCGACCCGGAGTCGCGCGGTCGCGGCGTCCTCGTGGTCGCCGGCGGCCGCGTCCTGCCGGCCCGCGGGCTGTTCAAGGTGTCGACGACCGACACCGCCGCCTTCGATTCGGTGCGCACCGACCTGCCGCGTCCGGTGCTGACCGACGAGATCCCCATCGGCCGGACCGCGCGAGTCGACACCTTCGCGCTGTATCCCGGCGTGTCGCCCGGGCTGATCGCGGCCGCGGTCGCGCAGAACGCCGCCGGCATCGTGCTCGCCGCGACGGGTTCGGGCAACACCCATCCGGACATCACCGCCGAGGTCGTGCTCGCGGTCGCGCACGGGGTGACCGTCGTGGTGACGAGTCGGGTGCCGTACGGCGAGGTGTCGGCGACCTACGGCGGTGGGGGCGGCGCCGTCGACCTGCATCGTGCGGGCGCGATCGTGTCACCGTGGCTGCGTGCGCCGCAGGCCCGGATGGCGCTGATCGCGCTGCTGACGGCACGCTCGAGCCCCGAGGCCATCGCCGAGTTCTTCTCCGCGTCCGGGACGTGACGCCGCACGAGTGGCCGGCGCGGCGATCACTCCTCGTCGCCGGCGAGATCCCATTCGAGGCTGTCGAGCGGGTCGGCGAGGCGTAGGTCGGGGTCGTCGACGCCGAAGGTGCGCGTCCGTCCGGGCCCGGTGGTCCGTGTCTCGAAGCGGACGGTGACGACGCCGTGCCCACTCCCCTGCACCCACCCGTGACCGAACTCGGGGTGTTCCACATCGGCGCCGGGAGCGAACGGCGCCCGGCTCAGCGGATTGCCGCCGGGAGCGAATCGCACGGGTTCGGGTGATTCGGTGTCGGCGGTGGGATCGTGAACCGTCTCCGACACCTCGACGACGTCACCGGATTCCGGTGACGATCCCGGGGCGGATCCCGCCGACGCGGTGTCGTGGTGCGTCGTCTCGTCGGGCGAGGTGTCGAGGTCGTCGAACAGTGCGTACTGCTGCACCGCCGTGAGACCCGAGAAGCCCACGCCCACAAGCCGTATCGACCCGACCGTCCGCGGGTCGAGAGCGAGGCGCTGGGCGGTGCGCTCGAGGTCGTCGAGATCGGTCGTGGCCGCGGCGGTGGTCGCCGACCGGGTGAGGATCGACATGTCGGAACGTTTGAGCTTCAACACCACCGTGCGCGCGCCGCGCCCGTCCTTGAGCAGCCGACGATGCGCGTCGGCGGCGGCTTTTCGTATCGCCTTGCGCAGTTCGTCGAGGTCGACGATGTCGGTGGCGAAGGTCGACTCGGCGCTGATCTGTTTGGCCGAGGCACGCTCGGCCACCGGTCGGTCGTCGACCCCCTGGGCGAGACGGTGCAGTGCCGGTCCGACCGTGGCGCCGAGTACCGAGGCGACCTCGATCGGCGACATCGCGGCGAGGTCGCCGATGGTGTCGATTCCCAGACGTGCGAGGCGATCCCCCGAGACCGGACCGATCCCCCACAGTTTGCGCACCGGCAGTTCGTGCAGGAAATCGATCTCCCCAGACGGCGGGATCACCATCACGCCATCGGGTTTCGCCATTCCCGACGCGATCTTGGCGAGTTGCTTTCCGCTGCCGAGCCCGACCGAGGCGGCGAGTCCGCATTCGGTGCGGATGCGGGTACGCAACATCTCCGCGAACTCCCGCGCATGCGCGACCGTCGCCCCGGCGAGTTCGGCCGGTTCCGCGAACGCCTCGTCGAAAGAGAGCGTTTCGATCACCGGAACCGCTTCGCGAACAATGCGGAACACCCGCTTGCTGACCTTGCCGTAGACCGCGCCGCGCGGGGGTACGACGACGCCGGTCGGGCCGATGAGGCGTCGGGCCTGATGCATCGGCATCGCCGACCTGGCTCCGAACACCCGTGCTTCGTAGCTCGCCCCGGCCACCACTCCCCGGCCACCGGAACCGCCCACGAGGACCGGGCGGCCACGCAAAGTGGGCCGGGTGAGCTGTTCGACCGAGGCGAAGAACGCATCCATGTCGAGATGCATCACCCAACGGGCCCCGCGCTCGGAGTCGTCGCCCGCCGGCGCGGCACCCGACTGCCCGCCGGACATCCACCGCTCGGGAACCGATGAACCGTCGGCGATCGTCGAGTCGGGATCCGGGCGCACCACTCGTCCGAGTCTAGTGAGCAGGACGGATGACGAAGACGGGGATCGAACCTGCATGGCGCGCGAGGTCGTCGTCGGACGGCTTGGTGCCGAGCCCCTCGGGCAGGAACCGGCCGACCTCCCAGCCCCACTTGCGCAGATACTCGCCGATGATCGGCGGACGCCGGTCCGCGTCGACCTCGGTCAGGGCGACGACGGTCCGCCGGCGGCCCCGGCTGAGTTCGGCCGTTCCGGCGGCGCGCACGTTGCGAACCCACTGGGTGTTGCCGCGCGGCGAGACGAGGTACTCGCCGCCGTCGAATCGCAGGACGTTCACCGGGACGCGCTGCGGATCACCGCTGCGGCGACCGACGACGGTGAGGTTCTGGGCACCGGCCAGGTTGACGCCGTGGTCGGCGAGCCAGCGGACGGTGCGGTTGACGACGTTGTCGAAGCCCTCGGGGGCGCGGTAGTGGGTGGTCGAGGTCATGGTGTCGACGCCTTTCATGGTGGCCGGAAGAATTCGAGAGCACCGCTCTCGTTTCAAGTGTGCACCCGGACGCGGTAGAAATCAAGAGCACTGCTCTCGAATTGTGGAAGGATCGTCGCATGGCGACCGGACGAAGCCGCGCGGAGAACCGCGCGATGATGACCGACGAGATCCGCAGACTCGGACGCGAGCATCTCGCCACCCACGGCGCAGCGGGTCTGTCACTGCGGGCGATCGCCCGCGAGATGGGTGTCGTGTCGTCGGCGGTCTACCGATACGTCCCCAGTCGCGACGACCTGCTGACGATGCTGCTCGTCGAGGCCTACAACGACGTCGGCGATGCGATCGACGCGGCGGTCGAGACGGTCGACCCCACCCGCCGCCGGGAGCGACTGCTCGCCGCGGCCGAGGCCGCCCGGGACTGGGCACTCGCCGACCCCGCCCGCTGGGCACTGCTCTACGGCAGTCCGGTCCCGGGCTACACCGCACCCGGCGACCAGACCATCGAGCCGGGTACGCGCATCCCCGCCCTGCTCCTGCGCGAGTGCGCGGCCGCCTACTCCGAGGGTCTCATCCGGGACGACCTACCTACTCCCGCAATCGAAGTCACCGATGACATGGCCGCCATCCGCGACGAGTTCGGCATCGACACCCCGGTCCGCGTGCTGGCGGCGTCGACCACCCTGTGGGCGGTCCTGGTCGGCGCCATCAGCCTGGAGACCTTCGGCCAGTACGGCACGGACACCTTCGCCCATCCGCGTGCGCTCTTCCGGTCCCAGATCGAACTGACGCTGTCGATGCTGTTCACGTGACAGCGCACGGCCGGTCAGTCGTGCGGTGGTTCGCCGGTGACGAAGTGGTCGGCATGGTTGAGCCCTTCCCGGACGAGGCGTGCGAGGTGTCCGTCGTGAAGGCGGTAGACGATCCGGCGGCCGTCTCTGCGGGTCTCGACGAGGCCCGTGAAGCGCAGCTTGGCGAGGTGCTGGCTGACCGCGGTGCGCGATGCATCGCAGGCTTCGGCGAGCGCGGAGACGTCGGCTTCGCCGTGACTGAGTTGCCACAGGATGTGGAGCCGAGTGGAATCGGCGAGCATCCGGAATGTCCGGGTGGCCGCGTCGAGCCTCTCGGCATCCGGTGGTGTGCGGTGGTCGAGACTAGGCCTCGTCGACGTGAGCGAAGGGGCGGGATCGGCGCCTTCCGTGCCACTGCCCATTCGTGTTCACCTTTCCACACCGGCCATGATGGGCCTCGGGTAAGTAGCCGGCCAGAGTCGTGTGGCCGCCATCGCTGAAAGTGTAGCCAGGGCTGCCAGGATGATGGCGGCAGTGAGCTGGGACACCTGCGCCCCCACCCAGCCGGCAAGCGGGTAGGTGACGAGAAAACACGCATGCGACAGCGAGAACTGCGCGGTGAACACCGCGGGCCTGTTCGACTCGGTGGAGTAGTCGCGCAGCAGACGGGCCGTCGGGGTGCTGATGGCCGACGTCGCCGCGCCGATCACCGTCCACGCAGTGATCAGCCAGACCCATCCGACGACCGGGGACACCGAGGTGGCGAGCAGGATCGCCGTACACACCAGACCGACGACGACGAGCAGCGCGCCGGTCATCATCACGCGCCGATCCGACATCCGTCCGAGAAGTCTCGGCATCGCCAATGCGACGAGCATCGACCCACCGCCGTACGCTGCCAACGCCATGGCGACACCGGCATTGACCCCGCCGAGCAGCGATCGGACATAGACGACGGTGTTGACGACCACCAGGCCGGTCGCGGTGGCGACCACCATATTCAGTGCGAGCAGGCCCCGGAGAGGTGCGTGGCCGACCATCACCCGGGCTCCCTTGGTGATCCGCGTACGTAGTCGCTCGTTCTCGGCGGCCGCGGTGATGCGCGGAAGTCGGGTGGAGATGACCAGCGCCGCGGATACGAGGAACCCGAGCGCCGTGGCGACGAAGAGTTGGTTGTAGGAGATGACCAGCAGCAGTGCGCCGGCGATCGCGGGGCTGGTCAGCGACTCGAGGTCATACGCCAGCCGCGAGAGCGACAGGCCCTTGGTGTAGTCGTCGGTGTGGGTGAGCACGGACGGGATCACGGCCTGGAAGGTAGGAGTGAAGGTCGCCGAGGCGGCCTGCAACACGAAGATGAGCACATAGATCTGCCACGTCGAACCGATGAACGGCAGCATCAGCGCGATCACGGCCCGCACCGCATCGGCCGAGACCATCACCGCTCGCCGCGGCAGACGCTCGGTCACCGCCGTGATCACCGGCGCGACGACGACATAGGCGACCATCTTGATCGCCAGTGCGGTGCCCAGCACCGCCCCGGCGTCCTCGCCGGCGATGTCGTAGGCGAGCAGCCCCAGCGCAATGGTCAACAGCCCCGTCCCCACCAGGGCCACCACCTGAGCGGTGAACAGCCTTCGGTAGACCGGATGGGCCAGGACATCCCACACAGCGTCTCCTCATTCCGCCTGACTACACGATGCAGCCATCCTACATGTGCGCAACTGCGCACATGTAGGTGCATGAGTCGGTCGCGTCAGCGGGCGATCGTGCGCGGCTCCTCCACCCCGACCAGCTTGTCGGGATTGCGCATCGCGTAGATCTGCTCGATCACACCGTCCACGATGTGGAACGTGAAGGCGCCCTGTAGTTTCCCGTCGAAGTACACCAGCATGCCCGGCTCGTGATTGAACACGGCGACCTCGACCCGGTAGTCGTCGATCGTCGCCCCGAGCCGCGCGAAGCCGGTGAGCAGGCGTGCCACCGGCAGGGCGCCCCGGACCGGCCGTTTGACCGCGGTGGCCTTGCCGTCGCTGTCGGCCGTGAACACGACGTCGGGAGACAGCAGCGCCATGAGGGACTCGACCTCCCCGGACTGCGCGGCGGCAAGGAACTCCTCGACGACCGCGCCGGCACGTTGCGCATCGACCGGTTCGAAACGGGGCCGCCGCGACTCGACATGCGACCGTGCCCGATGCGCGATCTGGCGAACCGCAGCCGAGGACTTCGAGACCATCGTCCCGATCTCGGTGTAGGAGAAACCGAACACCTCACGCAGGACGAACACCGCACGCTCGTCGGGGTTCAGGGACTCCAGCACCACCAGCATCGCCGTGGACACCGACTCGGCCAGTACGACGTCGTCGGCGAGATCGCGGTCGTCGAGCAGGATCGGCTCTGGAAGCCACGGGCCGACGTACTCCTCCCGACGCCGCGAGCGGGAACGCAGGGCGTTGAGTGCCTGGCGCGTGACGATCTTCGCGAGGTAGGCCTTCGGGTCGGTGACATCGGCGTCGTCGACCTCGGCCCACCTCAGGTAGCTCTCCTGCAGGACGTCGTCCGCGTCGGCCGCGGACCCGACGATCTCGTAGGCGACCGTGAACAGCAGCGGCCGAAGTTCCGCGAAACGTGTTGCTCGACGGTCGGATTCGCTGCTGTTCACCATCGTGCCTCTCATCGGAGGGCCGGTTCGGTCGTCGTGGTCAGGTCGCCGCCGCGGAACCACCGGAACGCACCGGGGTGGGTGGCCTCATGACGGATGTTCCACACCGTACCGCGGCACACCAACTCCTTGGTCCAGGCCGCGAGACGACCGGTCACCACTGCACGCGCCGGCGAATCGTCGCGACGCGTGAACTGTAGGGTGGCCGCGCGGCGGCCGATGCTGGCGCACTGCGCGACGAAACCCTGGTCGACGGGATTCGGCTGCTCACCGGCGATCCGGGCGAGCACCGCTTCGGCCGCCTGAGCACCCAGCGGCTCGGCGGCCTGGCAGCTCATCCTCAGGGGCATGCCCTCGACCGCGACCGCGTCACCGGCGCCGACGATCCGATCGTCGTCGATGCCGGCCAGGGTCGCGTCGGTGCGCAGGCGGCCGATCTCGTCGGTCGCCAGGCCGCTGTCGGCCGCCAGTTCCGGGGCCTCGAAGCCGGTGGCGAGAATCGTTGCCGCGCTCGGCAGTACGTTTCGTTCGCCGTCGATGTCGACGGTGACGGTCCGCTCGCCGATCTCGACCACGCGGCCCGTGTCCACGACGTCGACGCCGAGTCGGATCAGCTGCTTCTCCGTGGCGCTCCGGGCCCGCTCCCCCACCGATGACGCGATCCCCCTGCCGCCCACCAGACGCACGTCGTGGCCGCGTTCGGCGAGTTCGGCGGCGACCTCGATCCCGGTGAGTCCCCCACCGACGACGGTGATCATCTCGTGTGCGCCGAGACCTTCCACGCGTTCGCGAATCCGTTGTGCGCTCGCCCAATCGGCGATGAACAGGGCATGCTCCGCCCCGGGGATCTCCGGGGTTCGGTGCCGGGTACCGATCGCATAGATCAGGTGGTCGTAGTCGAGGTGCGCGCCCGACGCGAGATGCACACGGCGCGCACCGGCGTCGATACGGGTAGCGGTGTCGACGACGACGCGGATGTCGTCGGCCAGCACGTCGTCGAAGCCGACCAGCGGATCACCGGTTCCCGAGACGAACTGGTGCAACCGGATGCGCTGCACGAAGAACGGTTGCGGGTTCACGACCGTGACGGCGACGGCGGGGTTGCGCCGGAGCCGGTTGGCCGCCATCGCGCCGGCATAGCCCGCGCCGAGGACGACCACGTGCGTCCGTGCGACTACCTGGATTTCCTGCGTGGTGTCGGTGGTGCTCATGGTTCTGCCTTCCGTCGGTGTTCGAGGTGGTCATCCTCGAGACACCGACGGCGGCAGAAATGTGACAGCTACCGCGAAATCGGTGGTAAGCCGGCCTTCGCGACGTCGGCGGTGACCCCGTCACCGAGTTCGACGGACCCCGGCGCGCCCTCCGCGGTGACGTCGAACTCCACGGCGAGAACCTCACCGGCGATGAGTCCGGCGTGGGTCTGCGCCCACTCGAGACGCTCGGCGGGGACGACGAGGCGCACCGTGATGCGATCGGAGACGTCGAGGTCGAGGTTGCGGCGCGCGTCCTGCAGCTCGCGCACACGGTCCTTCGCCCAGCCCTCGGCCTCCAGCTCGGGGGTCACCGCGGTGTCGAGGACGACCAGTCCCCGACCACCGGGCAGCTCCGCGGTGGAATCGGGTTCGACGGCCACGAGCTTCCTGGTGAACTCACCGTCGTGCAGCTCGATGCCGTCGGCGACGACGACCTCGGAACCGTCGGCCCCGGCCTGCACCGACCAGTTGCCCGACTTCACCGCCTTGATGGCGCGCTGCACGTCCTTGCCCAGACGCGGCCCGGCCGCGCGGGCGTTGACCGCGATCTCATAGCGCCCGTACTCGCTGGCGTCGGTGGCGAGCGTGACCGCCTTGACGTTCATCTCGTCCTTGACCAGGTCGACGTAGGGCTCGAGCGCGGCGGCGGTCGGCGACGCGACGGTCAGACCGGGCAGCGGGAGACGCACACGCAGCTTGTTGGCCTTGCGCACGCTCGACGCGACCGAACAGACCGCCTGCACCTCGTCCATCGCGGCGACCAGGTCGGCGTCGGCGGGCAGCTCGTCGGCGGTCGGCCAGTCGGTCAGGTGGACCGACCGTTCGCCGGTGAGCCCGCGCCAGATGGCCTCGGTCGCCAGCGGCAGCAGGGGCGACGCGAGGCGGGAGGCCACTTCGAGCACCGTGTACAGGGTGTCGAAGGCGTCGGTGTCCTCGTCCTGACCGGCCCAGAACCGTGCCCGCGAACGACGCACGTACCAGTTGGTCAGCGCCTCGACGAACTCGCGGAAGGCGTCGCATGCACCCGCGATGTCGTAGACGTCGAGCGCCTCGGTCATCGCGTCCCGGGTGGTCGCGAGCTTCGCCAGGATGTACCGGTCGAGGACGTGCCGGGAGTCGGTCCGCCACGTCGCCGGACGCTCCGCGTACAGCTGCAGGAAGCTGTAGGCGTTCCACAACGGCAGCAGCGCCTGACGCACACCCTCCCGGATGCCGCGCTCGGTCACCACCAGGTTGCCACCGCGCAGGATCGGCGACGCCATCAGGAACCAGCGCATGGCGTCGGAGCCGTCGCGGTCGAAGACCTCGTTGACATCCGGGTAGTTGCGCTTGGACTTGGACATCTTCTGGCCGTCGTCGCCCAGCACGATGCCGTGCGCGGCAACGGTTTTGAATGCCGGGCGGTCGAAGAGGGCCGTCGCCAGCACGTGCATGGTGTAGAACCAGCCGCGCGTCTGTCCGTTGTATTCGACGATGAAGTCGCCCGGGTTGTGCGGCGGGGCGCCTGCCGAGTCCCCACCGTCGAACCAGTCGCGGTTCTCGAACGGGTAGTGCACCTGGGCATACGGCATCGAACCGGACTCGAACCAGCAGTCGAGCACCTCGGGCACCCGGCGCATGGTCGACCGCCCGGTCGGATCGTCCGGGTTCGGCCGGGTCAGCTCGTCGATGTGAGGCCGGTGCAGGTTGTCCGGGCGCACGCCGAAGTCGCGCTCGAGTTCGTCGAGCGAACCGTAGACGTCGGTGCGCGGGTACTCCGGGTTGTCGGAGATCCACACGGGCAGCGGCGCACCCCAGTAGCGGTTGCGGCTGATGTTCCAGTCGCGCGCACCCTCGAGCCACTTGCCGAACTGGCCGTCACGGATGTGTTCGGGCACCCAGGTGATCTGCTTGTTCAGCTCCACCATGCGGTCGCGGAACTGGGTGACGGCCACGAACCACGACGGCACCGCCATGTAGATCAGCGGCTGTCCCGACCGCCACGAGTGCGGGTAGGAGTGCTCGATGGTCTCGTGTCGCAGGATGCGGCCGGCCGCCTTGAGGTCCTTGATGATGACCGGGTTGGCGTCGAAGACCATCTGGCCCTCGTACGGCGGGACCTGCGCGGTGAAACGGCCGCCCGGGTCGAGCGGCTGCACGACCTCGATGCCGTTGGCGGTCGCGAGTTCCATGTCCTCTTCACCGAACGCGGGCGCGAGGTGCACGACGCCGGTGCCGCTCTCGGTGGTCACGTAGTCGCCGACCAACACCCGGTGCGCGTTCGGGTGTCCGACGAAGAAGTCGAAGGGCGGTGTGTAGGAGAGGTTCTCGAGATCCTTGCCCAGATGGGTGCCGACCACCTCGGGTTCGGCGATCTCCTTGGCGTACGCGCCCAGCAGCGCCTCGGCCAGCAGGTACTGACGGCCGTCGGCGGCCTTGACGTGGACGTAGGTGACCTCGGGGTTGACCGCGATCGCGAGGTTCGAGGGCAGCGTCCAGGGCGTCGTGGTCCAGATCAGTGCGTTGACACCGTCGAGCGAGGCCAGCGGACCCTCGGGCACCGACAGCGGCATCAGAACGGTCACCGCCGGGTCCTGACGCATCCGGTAGGCGTCGTCGAGCTTGGACTCCTGGTTCGACAACGGCGTCTGCTCGTACCAGCTGTAGGGCAGCACGCGGTAGCCCTGGTAGATCAGGCCCTTGTCGTAGAGCGCCTTGAACGCCCACATGACCGACTCCATGAAGTCGAGGTCGAGCGTCTTGTAGTCGTTGTCGAAGTCCACCCAGCGCGCCTGGCGGGTGACGTAGTCGCGCCACTCGCCGGTGTAGCGGAGAACCGAGTCACGACAGTACTCGTTGAACTTCGCCATGCCCATCTTCTCGATCTCCGACTTGTCGGTGATCCCGAGCTGCCGCTCGGCCTCGAGTTCGGCGGGCAGACCGTGTGTATCCCAACCGAATCGGCGATCGACCTTCTTGCCACGCATGGTCTGGTACCGCGGTACCACATCCTTGACGTAGCCGGTCAGCAGATGGCCGTAGTGGGGCAGGCCGTTGGCGAAGGGCGGGCCGTCGTAGAAGACGAACTCCTCGGCGTCGGCACGGTTGTCGATGGAGGCGGCGAAGGTCGAGTCGTCGTCCCAGTATTTCAGGACGTTCTGCTCCACGGACGGGAAATCGGGGGCGCTTCGCCCCGTCCCACCCGTCATGTCGACTTTGGGGTACACACGCCCGGTCGCATTCGCGCCCGTCTCGTTGGCGTTGGTCACGGCTCGTCTCCTCGTGCCTGGTGATGTCGCTCCTCGGCACGGGGACGCACACCGTCAGGTCTGCGCGGTACCACCCCGCTTGCGCCGGAACTCCGGCGCCACTCATCGGATCGCGCGGGTCACCCCGTACGGTCCTGTGGCTGTAACGGGCCACGCCCGCCCGGTTCTACTGAGCGCCTCACGGTGCCGTTCTTCCGGGTGCTCCCCGGTGATGGCCGGATCAACGCGTCAACCAGTGTAACGACGCACCGCCCGAACGGGCGAATCGCCTATCGCCGTCCGGGCGGTGCATCGTCGCGAGAATCAGATCCTCGTATGAACAAGATCAGTCGATCGGCGGACGCCAGTTCGGGTCGAGCGGATCGAAGTCCGGCGCGCGTCGCCGTCCCGGCCTCGGTTCAGGGGATTCGGTCTGTTCCCCCGGCGGCCGTTCGCCGGCCTGTGCCGGATCGGATCGCGGGGAGTCCTGCCCCCACCCCGGCAACTGTCCGGAAGGCCCCTGCCCGTACTGCGGCTGGGGACCCGAAGTCGGCGCCCCGTACTGCGGAGGACGTGGACCGGGCTGGGACGGACCGGACCGGAAGGGACCGGATTGCGGCGAGCGGGGAGCCTGGGGTGGCCGGCCCCCGGACTGCTGCGGACCCGCCGTCCGCTGGGGCGCACGCGGCGGCGGCCCCGATGGCGCCCGGCCAGGGGCCGCCTGTCCACCCGGCGTCGGACCCGGTGACGGCGTCGGGCCGGAGTCGGCTGCGGGGCCGACGGGCTCGCCGACCGACCGCAGGTAGTCCTCGAGGTTGCCCTCGCGACGTTCCGGCGCCGGACGACTCTCGGGTGACGCCGGCCGAGAAGCCGACGGTCCCGACGGTTCGGCCATCCCGGGTTCGAAGGACGGAGGCTCGTAGGCAGCCTTTTCGCGATCGGCGTTGTCGTCGGTCTCGTCCTCGCGTCCGACTCCCGGGACCATGTCTTCCAGAGATCGCGCGGCGTCCCGGTTACGACCCGAGAACACATCGACGAGCAGGAAGGCCAGGCCGAGGAGACAGATGACGATGCAGGCAACGGCAAGCCACACGGTCCCGGTGATGAGACCGAGGATGAGCAGCACGAACCCGATGAGGGTCGCGCCCAGGGCCAAGCTCAGCACATCACCAGCCTAGGGTGCATGACCGGCGCGCGGTCAGCTCGGCGAGTAGCTGCTGAAACCGCCGCTGCCCGGGTCGTTCGAGAACGACTGATCGGGACGACCACCCTCGACCGGTGCCGCGCTGCCGCGCTGCTGCAGCTCCTCGAGCTGCGATTCGAGGTAGGTCTTCAGGCGGGTGCGATACTCACGCTCGAACGTCTTGAGCTGCTCGATCCGACCCTCGAGCACACCACGCTGCTGGTTGATCGTGCCCATGATCTCGCTGTGCTTGCGCTCGGCATCGCTCTGCAGTGCGTCCGCACGCTCCTGCGCTTGCCGCAGCTGCGCCTCGGAACGGGTCTGCGCGTCGGCCAGGATGGCCTCCGAACGCTGACGCGCGTCGGCAAGCATGGCATCGGACTTGCTCTGCGCCTCCGAAACCATCGTGTCGGCGCGGGTCTGCGCATCGGCCAGCATCGCGTCGGCATCGGCGCGTGCGCTGCCGGTCAGGCGATCCGCGGTGTCCTGCGCCAGCGCGAGGACGCGGGCGGCGCGGACGTTGGCGTCGTCGTTGGCGGCAGGCGCGGCGGGCTGCTGGACGGGAGCGGGCTGCTCCTGCACCGGCGGCTTGGCGAACATCTGGGTCCGCTCTTCGGCGGGGGCGGCGCCGGCTCCCGACCGGGCGTCGGCGAGCTCACCCTCGAGCTCCTCGACGCGCTGCTTCAGGTCGGTGTTCTCTTCGATCAGCCGGGCGAGCTCGGCCTCGACGAAATCGAGGAACTGATCGACCTCATCCTCGTTGTAGCCGCGCTTACCGATAGGCGGTTTGCTGAACGCGACGTTGTGCACATCAGCTGGAGTCAGCCGCATGTCGGTTCCCCTCGTGTCTGTGGTGGAGCTTGTGTTCAATTGGCGTGCCGTCCAACCCGGATCGCGCGACGTGAGTCGTTCGACCAATACAGGTTGTCACTAACTATTCATACCAGTCAAAAATAGTAACTGGCGTCCAATCCTGTCACATGCGAACCGTAGGTTGCACCCTTGATCTTCGGCCGGATCGAAACTGTCCGATTCGGCAGGGACATCTGAAGACGACCACCAACGGTAGTTCATCGCCGTACCTCAAGGTACTCGGGTCGGAGGGGTGCCGGGGGCCGAGCCGCGGGCGGACTAGGAGCGGGTGAGAACCAGTGCGGCGGCCAGCGACTCGGCGACCGCGTCGGCGCGGAGACCATTGACGACATTCATGGCGATGATGACGACGAGCATGACGATCATCAGCGACAGATCCAGGCGGATCGGACCCAGCGGGATCGGCGGCAGGATGCGGCGCAACGCCTTGATCGGCGGATCGGTCAGGGTGAACACCGTCTCGATGATCACCACCGCCACCCCGGTGGGTCGCCACTCACGGGCGAACGTCCGCACCAACTCGACGACGAGCCGACCCAGGAGAAGCAACCAGAAAACCAACAGGACGTAGTACAGGACGCCCAACAAAATCGCAGCCACGCGTCAAGATTGCCTGAAGAGCACCGAACGATGCGAACCGAGGGCGCCCACCTGCATCAGGCGTGGTTGTAGAAGCCGGTCTCGGCGATCTTGCGCCGATCCTCGGGCGACACGTCCACGTCGGCCGGCGACAGCAGGAAGACCTTGGTCGCGACCTTGTCGAACGAACCGCGGAGCGCGAAGGCCAGGCCCGCGGCGAAGTCGACGAGACGCTTGGCGTCGTCGTTGGTCATGTCGACGAGGTCCATGATGACCGGGTTGCCGTCGCGGAAGCGCTCACCGATCGTGCGGGCCTCGCCGTAGTCCGAGGGACGCAGGGTGGTGATCTTCTGCAGCGGGCCGTCGGCGAAGACACGCTCGAGTTCCCGGTGCTCGGCACTCATCGGTCGCGACGAGGCGGCACGCAGGGCGGCACTCGACGAACGCTGCAGCGGCTCGAGGCGAGCTGCCGAACGCATCGGCGCCTCGGGGGCGGGTCGCGGTCCGGCGTAGGCGAATTCGGGGGCGAAGTCGCCGGCGAGTTCGTATCCGCCGTCGAAACGACGGTCGTCGTAGGCCATCTCGTCGCGGTAGCCGGCGTCGCGGAAACCGACATCGCGGAGCGACGGCTCGTAGCCGGGGTCGTAGGAGGAGTCGCCGTAGTAGTCGTCACGGTAGGCGCGCTCACGCGACGGGACACGCAGCGCCGAGCCCGACTCCTCGAGGTAGTCGTCCTCGTACTCGCTGGGCGGCACCATGCCGAAATACGCCTTGAACTTCTGCATCGTGGTCATTGTCGGCCTCTCTGTCGTGCGACGCCGGTGTGTGCAACCCCGCCGGATGGTGCATCTGATGTCACTGAGCTTGTTGAGATGTCTGTGTCACTTGGTTCTGGTGTTACCAATGTGATTACTGAGAGAGTAGCGGCCGCTCGCCCATGATCGCGGTTCCGACACGCACGCATGTCGACCCGGCTTCAATCGCATCTTCCATGTCACCGGACATTCCCGCGGACAGTTCGACGGCGTCGGCGTACTGCTCGCGAAAAGCGTTGTGGATACGGGCGGATTCGGCCATCCAGTGCTTCCGCTCGCCACTGAGCGGAGCGATGACCATGAGGCCGCGCAGCGTCAGCGCATCGTCGTTCGACACCTGTTCGGCGAGTGCCGGAAGACCGACCTCGACGACTCCACCACGCTGCGGGTCTCCGTCGAGACTCACCTGGAGCAGCACGCCGAGAGGCTCGGCCCGCTCCCCTTCGTCGAGCGCGGCGCGCGCGGCCCGACCGAGGGCGTCGACCACCTTCGGACGGTCCACCGAGTGCACCGCACGCGCCCAGCGCGCGATACTACGGGCCTTTTTCGACTGGACCGTGCCGATCATGTCGAACACCGGTACGTCGGCCACATCGGCCGGACTCCAGTCGGCGAGCACCTCGGCGACCTTCCGCCCGGCCTCGGGTTCACGGGACTCGCCGAACAATCGGACCCCCAGCGTCAGCAACCGCCGGACGTCGTCGGCCGGGAAGTACTTGGTGACGACCATGAGCGCACACGAACCCGCCGGACGGCCCGCGGATGCGACGGCTGCGTCGAGTCGCCCGCGCACCGCGTCGAGACGCCCGGAGAGCTCGGCGGTGCGTGCGTCATCGAGAGAGTCGTTCATGTCCCCCATCATTCTCCGCGCGGAGCACCGGGGGCCTACTCCCCGTCCGGCGCACTCTCGTCCATCCAGATCACCGATGCCAGGCGGCCGGTCGGCGCGCCACGCCGGTGGCTGAAGAGGCTCGTATCCGAGATCGTGCAGCGCGGGTCCACCGCGACCCCGGCGACCCCGGCCTCGAGGAGCTGGCGGCGCAGGCCCGCCCGGAGGTCGAGGCCCGTGGTGCCCTTCTTGGTGCGACTGGCACTTCCGGGCAGATGCTTTTCGACGTCGGCCTGCATCGCCGGGGGCACCTCGTACTGCTCACCGGAGGCCGCCGGCCCGAGGAACGCACCGATCGACTCGACGCGCGCACCGAGTTCGACCATCACCTTCAGGGTCTCGCGCACGATGCCGACGCGAGCGCCCATGCGGCCGGCGTGGACGCCGGCGATCACCCCGGCCTCGTCGTCGCTGAGGAGCACCGGCACGCAGTCGGCCGACAGCACCGCGAGCGCGAGACCCGGCGTGGTGGTCACGAGCGCGTCGGTCGCGGGGACCGGCTCGTCGACGGGTCCCTCGACCACGGTCACATTCCGGCTGTGGATCTGTTCCATCCAGACGACCGACGATGCGGGCAACCCGATCTGCTCGGCCAGACGATTCCGGTTGGCGGCCACCGCCGCCGGGTCGTCTCCGACGTGGTCACCGAGATTGAACGAGTCATACGGTGCCACCGAGACGCCGCCGGCACGCGTGGTGACCACACGACGAACCCGCATGCGGGTCAGCGCTTCATGAAGGACGGCACGTCGACGTCGTCGTCGTCGAGGTGCACGGTGTTGCGACGCGGGGGCTCCGGCTCACGCTCGCCACCGAAGGGGTCACCCGAGCCCTTCGGCATGTCGCCGAAGAGCGGGTCGTTCTTCGGCGGCGCCGAGACCGCACCGGCCTGTCCCTGGCCGACGGCCGTGCGACCGGACGCGGCCGGGACGTCGGAACGCTTCTTCGGGGTGCCGCCGTCGAATCCGGCGGCGATGACGGTGACGCGGACCTCGTCGCCGAGGTTGTCGTCGATCACGGTGCCGAAGATGATGTTGGCGTCCTCGTGGGCCGCCTCCTGGACCTGGGTCGCCGCGTTGTGGATCTCGAACAGTCCGAGGTCGCTGCCGCCGGCGATCGAGATCAGCACGCCCCGGGCGCCTTCCATCGACGCCTCGAGCAGCGGCGAGTTGATGGCCGACTCCGCCGCCTTCTTGGCGCGGTCCTCGCCGCGGGCGGAACCGATACCCATCAGCGCGCTGCCGGCGTCACTCATGACGCCCTTCACGTCGGCGAAGTCGACGTTGATCAGACCCGGGGTGGTGATGAGATCGGTGATGCCCTGGACACCGTTGAGGAGCACCTCGTCGGCGCTGCGGAACGCGTCCATGAGGCTCACCTGGGCGTCGCCGAGCTGCAGCAGGCGGTCGTTCGGGATGACGATGAGCGTGTCGCAGGATTCACGCAGGGCGGTGATGCCCGCCTCGGCCTGTCCCCCGCGACGCTTGCCCTCGAAGGAGAACGGGCGGGTGACCACACCGACGGTGAGCGCGCCGAGTTTGCGGGCGATCTGCGCGACGACCGGAGCACCGCCGGTACCGGTGCCGCCACCCTCACCCGCGGTCACGAAGACCATGTCCGCACCCTTGAGGAGTTCCTCGATCTCGTCGCGGGCGTCCTCGGCGGCGCGTCGGCCGACCTCCGGGTCGGCGCCGGCACCCAGGCCACGGGTGGAGTCGCGACCGACGTCGAGCTTGACGTCGGCGTCGCTCATCAGCAGGGCCTGCGCGTCGGTGTTGATCGCGATGAACTCGACTCCCTTGAGCCCCTGCTCGATCATGCGGTTGACGGCATTCACGCCGCCGCCGCCGATGCCGACGACCTTGATGACGGCCAGGTAGTTGTGCGGTGGCGTCATGCGCTCGCCTTCCTCGTAATGGATCGTGCTCTGTGTTTCGGGTGCTGATTTCTCAGCACCAGGTGCTGGCAAAACCCTAAACCTGAACCATAGATTTAGAGTTATGTCAAGTAGTTCGTTGTGGAGATGACGCTAGGCATCGCGGGCCCCGGTATCCACAACAGCGCCCGGCGTGTCGGGAAGTCGCACCCGAATTTCGGTGAATCCGGCCGATCGTCAACGAATCTGGCGCCGCTCCGGCCGACGGAGACCGCCGGGATCACTTGTACGCCGGGAATTCGGGACTCGACACGTTGTACATCTTGGCGTCGCGGCTCAACAGGTACGTGAGGGTTCGCGCCTTCTCCGCTCCCCGGTCGCTGTCCCCCCACACGACCCGCCGGTTCTCGGTGAGGATGAACTCGATGTCGACCGGCGAGGTCGCCGTCACCCGGATGACCTGCCGCGCCAGCGATTCCGGGAGTCCGGCGACCGCGGCGATCGCCTCCCGGGTGGTGGGATCGGCCGGGCCGGGATTCGGGGTCTCGAGCACGGGGAGCTTGAGCACCTCGGGCGGCACGCCCTGGGCGCGGACATAGTGGAGGAAGGACACCCCCGAACGATCGAGGACGTGGACCTCGTCCCCGCTCGTCACGATCACCACCGGCATCCGCTCGACGACGGTGATCGTCAGCGACGACGGGTAGGACCGCTGCACCCGGACCGATTCGACCGACGGGATGGTGGCGACCCGCTGCGCGACGGCTCGGGTGTCCACCTGGAGCAGCGGGGTGCCCGGTGCGACGGCGGCGGCGCGGAGTATCTCGTCGGCCGGGACCGAACCGTTGTCCCGGATGTCGGTGTTGCGCACCGACATCAGCGGGGTCAGATAGGCGATCAGGACCAGCCCGACCCCGGCGGCGACGACCATGAGGGTGCCGAGGATCAGGCGCGACCGGCGGCGGGTCGGCCAGCGGATCACGGCACTCCCGTGAGGTCCCCGTTTCCGGAGCCCTCACCGTTCTCGTGCACGGCGTCGTTCCCGGTGCTCCCGCCGAGGGCGGCGAGGATCTCGGGTCCCTGCATGGTGATGTCGCCGGCGCCCAGGGTCAGCACGATGTCGCCGGGCCGGGCGAGTTCGGCGACCTGACCGGCCAGACGCGACAGATCCGGTGCGAACACCGACGGCGAGGTGAGCTGGTCCGCGATCGTCCGCCCGCTCACACCCGGGATCGGCGCCTCGCGGGCGCCGTAGACGTCGGCGACGACCACGGTGTCGGCGAGGTCGAGAGCGGTGGCGAACTCGTCGGCGAATTCGAGAGTGCGGGAATACAGGTGGGGCTGGAAGACCGCGATGACACGGCCGCGCGGCGCGTCGGGTCCGACCCGTGCGGCCATCATCGCCTGGGCCGCAGAGAGCACCGACCGCACCTCGGTCGGATGGTGGGCGTAGTCGTCGATGACCTCGACGCCGCCCCGGCGTCCGCGGAACTCGAAACGGCGATGGACGCCGCCGAATGCGCCGATCCCCGCGAGGACTCGGTCGAGGGCCCCGACCAAGTCGGTGCCGGTGTCGGCACCGTTCATCCGGACGGCGCCGATCACCGCGGCGATGGCGTTGAGCGCCATGTGTTCTCCCGGAAGCGGGAGCACGAGTTCACGGTCGACGACCGTGCCGGCCTCGTCGGCGGGGCCGGTCACCGGCGTCGTGAACCGGACCCGTGCCGCTCCCCCGGTGCCGCGCGGCTCCCAGGACAGCAGCGTCGCCACGTTGGGCACCACCGGCGCCAGCCCGGCGTGGGTCCCGCGGCCGTAGCCGACGGTCGTGACCCCGCGCGCGGCCAGGGCGTCGGAGACACGTCCGGCCAGTGCGGCCGATCCGGGGTCGTCGAGGCACACCACGAGGGTGCCGCCGGTCCGGATACGTTCGGTGAACTTGTCGAACACCTCCACATAGGCCTCGATCGACCCGAAGAAGTCGAGATGGTCGGCGTCGATGTTGGTGACGACGACGACGTCGGGGGTGTATTCGAGCAGCGAACCGTCGCTCTCGTCGGCCTCGGCCACGAAGACGGGGTCGCCGCCGTGATGGGCGTTGGTGCCGGACTCGTTGAGCTCGCCGCCGATGGCGAACGACGGGTCGCTGCCGGCGTGCTGGAGCGCGACGACGGCCATCGAGGTGGTCGAGGTCTTGCCGTGGGTCCCGGCGAGCAGCAGTGTCCGGTCGCCCTCCATGAGCTGGGCCAGCACGCGGGGGCGCAACAGGATCGGGATGCCCCGCGAGCGGGCGGCCACCAGCTCGGGGTTGGTCTTGGGAATCGCGGCATGCGTGGTCACCACCACCGACGGCCCGCCCGGGATCTGGTCGAGTGCCGACGGATCGTGCCCCACCTGGACGCGGGCTCCACGGGTGCGGAGTTCGAGGATTCCGCGGCTGTTCTTGGCATCGGAGCCCGACACCTGACCACCGCGGGCCAGCAGGATTCGCGCGAGCCCGGACATCCCGGCGCCGCCGATGCCGACCATGTGCACGCGGGCCAGCTGCGGCGGCAGTCCTCCGGTTCCCACGGTCGTCCCCTCGCTCATGTCGTCACCTCCCGCACCGTCCCGTCCGATTGTCACTGTTCGACGGCCGATCGGTGGGATCGAAACGCCCTGCGCGACGGCCTCCGGCCCGCACGGAACCCGCGGGCGAGTTCGAGAGCGGCGTCGGCCACGGCCGCGGCGGCATCGCGATGACCCGTACCCGCGGCGGCCGCCGACATCTTCCGCAGCCGCTCCGCGTCGTGCAGCAGTGCCGGCACCTCACGTGCCACCCACTCCGGGTTCACCGCCGAGTCCTCGATGATGAGTCCACCGCCGGCCTCGACGACGGGTAGCGCATTGAGCCGCTGTTCGCCGTTGCCGTGCGGCAGCGGCACGTAGATCGCGGGCAGACCGGTCGCCGAGACCTCCGCGACGGTCATCGCCCCGGACCGGCACATCACCAGATCGGCTGCGGCGTAGGCGAGATCCATCCGCTTGAGATAGCCGACACCGCGGTACGGCGGCGCGCCGTCGACGATCACCGGATCGATCGAGTTCTTGGGTCCGTACGCGTGCAGGACTCCGACGCCCGCTTCACCAAGAGCCTCGGCCGCCCCCGACACCGCATCGTTGAGACGTTGCGCGCCTTGGGATCCACCGAAGACAAGCAGGGTCGGGGCGTCCTCGTCGAGGCCGAAGTAGTGCCGGGCCTTGGCACGCAGGGCCGGGCGGTCGAGTTCGGTGAGGACACCGCGGACGGGCATGCCGACGACGGTCGCATCGAGTCCCGAGCCGTCGACGGCGGCCAGGACGCGGTCGGCGAACCGGGCGCCCACCTTGTTGGCGATGCCCGCCGAGGCGTTCGCCTCGTGGATGACGATCGGGATGCGGTTGCGTCGCCGCAGGTGCATCTGCGCGGCGAGGTAGGCCGGGACCGACACGTACCCGCCGAAGCCGATGACGACGTCGGCGTCCACGTCGGCGAGCACCCTCCGGGTCGCGGCGACCGAGGACACGAGCCGGCCGGGGGTCTTGGCGAGATCCATCCCGGGCTTGCGCGGCAACGGGACCGGCGGGATCAACCGGAGGTCGTATCCCCGCTCGGGCACCAGGTCGACCTCGAGTCCGCGGTTGGTCCCGAGCGCGGTGACGAGGGCCGTGGGGTCGATACGGGTGATCGCATCGGCCACGGCGAGCGCGGGTTCGATGTGGCCGGCGGTCCCGCCGCCGGCGACGACCACCGACAACGGCCGGCCACCCGGGCCTCCGGTCGTATCAGATTGTGCTGCACCCGAATTCACCGGCGTTGTCACTCCATCTCCAGCCACTGTGCACGTCTGTCCCGCGCAGCGAGATCCGTACCGCGAACACCGGATCAGCGGCGTCCCACACGGCCGTGTGTCGGCCGATCGCGCCCGGGATCGGCGGACCGCGGCGTACGCGGCTGATGCGCGCCCGCCCGCCATCCCGGTGACGCCGAGCGACGTGCACTGCCGGCGCCGGGATACCCGCCACGGTAGTCGACGCCCGCTCGTGTCGACGGCGCAGGTCGGGTGCGGCCACCCGTAGCAGGGCGCCGCGTCGACGCACCGCGTGCGGGTGCCGGTTCGGCGGACTTCGCCCGTTTCCACGGCATCGTGAAACGACCCCGGCTCGGAGCCGGCTCGGCCGGTCGTCCGCGACGGTTCGGCGCCCCGGTTCGTCCGGTCGCCCGAGGCCGTCCCGACGCACCCGGATGTCCGGCCGTCCGGCCGCCCGACGACCGGCGCTGGTCGAGACGATCGCGCAGGGTCTCCGCTCGCGACTGCCGGTAGCCCACCGGTGTCGGGAGCCGCAGTACACGGGCCAGCCGGCCCGGTGTTCCGGCGGTGAGCGCCGCGACCGCCTCCGGCTCGTGTCGTGCGGCGTTGGCCAGGAGACCGAGCATTGCGAGCACGGTCAGGGTCGAGGTACCGCCGGCCGAGATGAGCGGCAGCTGGATACCGGTGACCGGCAGCAGGCCGATCACGTAGCCGATGTTGATGAACGCCTGCGCGAGGATCAGCACGGTGATGGTCGCCGTCATCAGGCGCAGGAACGGATCGGTGGAGCGGTGCGCGATACGGAACCCGATGTAACCCAGCAGGACGAAGAGGAACACCACCAGCAGCCCGCCGAGGAGGCCGAGTTCCTCGCCGATGATGGCGAAGATGAAGTCGTTGTGCGCGTTGGGCAGATAGTTCCACTTGGCGCTCGACTGACCGAGGCCCACACCGAACACTCCGCCGTTGGCCAGGGCATAGGTCGCCTGGCGCGCCTGGTAGCCGGCACCCTGAGGATCGTCGATGCCGCCGAGGAAGCTCATCACGCGCTGCGACCGGTACCCCTCGGCGAGGGCGAGGATCACCGCGAGGATCACACCGGACACGGCGAACGCCGAGAAGACCTTGATCGGCAGACCGGCGAACCAGAGCATCGCGCCGACGATGATCGCGATGGTGATCGTCGTCGAGAGGTTCGGCTCGAGGATGATCAGCACGCAGACCAGCATCGCGACCGGAACCAGCGGGATCAGGAGTTCCTTGATCGACGCGTTGTCACGTCGCCGCGACGCCAGCAGGTGCGCACCCCAGATACACAGCGCCACCTTGACCAGCTCCGAGGGCTGCACCGACACGCCGGAGATGACGAACCAGCGCCGCGCGCCCTGGCTGAGCGTGCCGACACCGGGAATGAGCACCAGCCCGAGCAGCAGGATCGCGATGGCCATCGACGGCGCGGCGAAGCGCCGGAGCAGTCGGACGGGGACCCGCAGCATCAGATAGAAGACGATGAGACCCAGCCCGGCGAAGATGACCTGCGTCGTGAAGAGCCCGTAGGACGATCCCTCTTGCGAGTACCCCTCGACCGACGACGCCGACAGCACCATCACCAGACCGAAGGCCGTCAGCATGAACGCCATCGTGAGGACCAGCTGATATGAGGCCAGCGGTCGGGCCAGGAGGCTCCGGACGGCGTCGATGATCAGCGCCGGCAGCGAGGCGGTGACGGAGGCGGCGGTCGAGGCCGCCGCCGAGACGTCCGCGCCCGGCCTCGACCGTGCCGACGCGCGCTCCGACGCCGTGTTCCGCGCCGCACCGGACGGGTTCTCGCCGTCGGTCACGTCGTCCGTCGCATCGTCGAGGTCGCCGTCGTCCACCGCCGCGGCGTCGACCGAGGTCTTGTCGCTGCTCACGCGACTCACCGCGAGGACGAGGAGGTGCCGGCGATGTCCCGGGCGGCGTGCGCGAACGCGTCACCGCGCCGGCCGTAACCGGCGAACATGTCCAGCGAGGCCGCGGCGGGTGCGAGGAGCACCGCGTCGGGCGTCGGGTCACTCGCTGCGGCGAGCTCCCATGCCTCGGCGACCGCCCGGTCCATCACGGCGACGGCGCTGTCTGACTCCGAGGCTTCTGCCGACGACGAGAATGGTGTCGACGAGAGGACGGGTTCGGTCTGACCCTGGCGATGCACGTTCACCGTGCCATCGTCCCCTGTGAATACTGTGACTGTTGGGACTTCTGGGGCGTGTCGCACGATCGCTTCGACGACCAGGTCACGATCCCGCCCGATGGCGACCACCCCGGCGAGCCGATCGCCGACCGCGGTGAGCATCCCGTCCATCGACGCACCCTTGAGCAGGCCGCCGGCGATCAGCACCACGCGGTCGTAGGCGGCGACCGCCGCCTGGGCGGCATGGGGGTTGGTGGCCTTCGAGTCGTCGACGAAGAGGACGCCGTCGCGGGTCGCCACCACCTCGCCGCGGTGGGCGGCCGGCCGGAAGTCGGTCAGCGCCGCCTCGACGGCGTCGCGCCCGACACCGATCGCGAGGGCGAGTGCGGAGGCGGCGAGGGCATCGGACACACCTGATGGACCGGCCGGATGCACGGCGTCGGCGGGCAGCAGGCGACCGGCACCGAAGGCACGGTCGACGAGATGGCCGTCCTCGACCCCCAGCTGACCGTCCTGCGGCGCGCCGAGAGTGAAGCCGACACGGCGTCCCGCGCCCGGCAGGCCCGACGCGACCGGGTCGTCGAGACCCACGACCGCGATGTCGCCGCGCAGCGCGCCGGCCTTGGCGATCGCGTAGGCGTCGAAGGTGCCGTGCCAGTCGAGGTGGTCCTCGGCGACGTTGAGCACCACCCCCGCGGCCGGGCGGACCGACGGCGCCCAGTGCAGCTGGAACGACGACAACTCGGCGCACAGCACGTCGACGCGGGGCGTCGCCCGCATGGCGTCGAGGACCGGCAGGCCGATGTTGCCGCATGCCGCGCCGGCGCGGCCGGAACGCTCGACGATGTCGGCGAGCATCGAGGTGGTCGTGGTCTTTCCGTTGGTGCCGGTGACGACCAGCCAGGTGCGCGGCTCGCCGAGCAGTCCCGCGGCGTCGACACGCCAGGCCAGTTCGACCTCACCCCACACCGGTACGCCGCCCGCCGCGGCCTGACCGACGAGGTCGTGCGTGGGTGCGAACCCCGGTGACACGATCACGACCGCGGCGTCAGCGGTCCACGACGGGTCCGCGAGCAGATCGGCGATCGCGACCGCCTCCGCACCCTGCGAGAGCAGATCCGCGACCCCCGCCACCGCACGCACGGCCGCTTCCCGGGCGGCGGTCTCGGCGTTCCGCGAGGCGAACCGGTCGTCGGCGAGCACGATGTGGACGTCGCGGGTCACCAGGTACCGGGCCGCGGACATGCCGGCGGTACCCGCCCCGCCGACCACCACGGTCCGGCCGGTCAGCCCCAGCGGGTCGCTGCCCGGCGTGGGGTTCTCGGCGGTGAGCGGATCAGCCATTGGTGGTCAGGAACTCTCCGTAGAACAGGGACAGTCCCAGCGCACAGGCGATGGCCGTGAGCAGCCAGAACCTGATGATCACCGTGGTCTCGGCCCATCCGCCGAGTTCGAAGTGGTGGTGGAAGGGCGCCATCCGGAAGACCCGGCGGCCGGTGGTGCGGAAGAAGGCGATCTGGATGACCACCGACATGATCTCCGCCACGAACAGCGCGCCGATGACGACCGCGAGGAGTTCGGTGCGGGTCGTGATGGACAGACCGGCGAGCATGCCGCCGAGCGCCAGCGAACCGGTGTCACCCATGAAGATCTTGGCCGGTGCGGCGTTCCACCACAGGAAGCCGAGGCACGCACCGCCGCCGGCGACCGCGATGATCGCGAGGTCGAGTGGGTCGCGGACCTGGTAGCACCCGGTCGGGATGTCGCTGGGCGGCTTGGCGCCGCCGGCGCAGGCGTTGACGAACTGGAAGAACGTCACGAGGACATAGGACCCGAGGACCATCGCCATCGAACCGGCGGCCAGGCCGTCGAGTCCGTCGGTGAAGTTCACCGCGTTGGACCAGGCGGCGACCACCAGCCAGCAGAAGATCACGAAGACCACCGAGCCGAGGCCGATGGCGTTGATGTCGCGCACATAGCTGAGGTGGGTGCTGGCCGGGGTGAGGCCGTAGTCGTTGCGGAACTGCAGCACGAGGATGCCGAACAGGATCGCGGCGATGAACTGCCCGATCGACTTGGCGGTCTTGTTCAGTCCCAGGTTGCGGTGCTTGCGGATCTTGATGATGTCGTCGAGGAAGCCGACGATGCCCAGCGCGGTCGCCAGTCCCAGCACGAGCAGACCCGACGCCGTGGGGCCGTTGCCGGCATCGGTGAACAGGCCGACCAGGTGCGAACCGAAGTAACCCGCCCACAGCGCGGCCAGGATCGCGACGCCGCCCATCGACGGTGTGCCGCGCTTGGTCTGATGGCTCTGGGGACCCTCGACCCGGATCTCCTGGCCGAATCCCTGACGGGAGAACACCTTGATGAGCACGGGGGTCAGCAGGATCGACACCGCGATCGCGATCGCACCCGCGAGAAGGATCTGGGTCACCGTGTTGCCCTCGTGTTCGCTCGTCCGTTCCGGGCCACGCTCTTCTCTCCGACTCTGTTCGATGTTCTCGGCCGGCACGCCTTGTCGCGCGCCCTCATGGTGCGGTCCCTTCGTCCGCGGGACCGCCGCTCGTCTCCTCGCGGATCTGCCATCCGCAGCTCGTACCCCAGGCGGTGATCACCGAGTCCAGGTCGGCGCTCGCGGCCGCGAGGAGAATGACATCACCGGCGGCGGGACGCCAATCGGGGTCGGTGTCGACGAGCGCCGCGGCGTCCTCGACCGATTCGACGATGCGCGCCTCGTCACCCCAGGAACCCTCCATGACGGCGCCCTGGTGCAGGGCGCGCACCGATCGGGAGTCGCCCACGCAGAGAGTCTTGTCGACGGCCAACCGGACGGCCAGACGTCCGAGGAGATCGTGTTCGACGACACGCTGATTCTCGGCGCTCCCCTCGGGGGTGGCGACCTCGGCGATGATCGCCCAGGTGCGCGGCCGATCCCCCGCGGCGTCGCCGCGCATCTCCACCGAGGTGCTGCCCCGCATCGCACCGGCGTGCTCGGCGAGCCGGCGGATGAGCAGACGTGCGTCGTCGACCGTCACCGGCGTATCCCCGCGGATCACCGTGACGAACGGTCCGGTCATCGATCACCCTCCGCGGCCACCGAGCCGGCGGGTGCGCTCTGCGGGGTCGACGATTCCAGCGCTCGGGCGACGACGTCGCGGTCGTCGAACGGATGCTTCACGCCGTTGATCTCCTGCCCTGCCTCGTGTCCCTTGCCCGCGACGAGCACGATGTCGCCGGGACCCGCCCAGGCGATGGCCTCGGCGATCGCGGCCGCGCGGTCGGCGACCTCGCGTATCGGTTCGGCAGCCACCGGACGTTCGGCGGCGTCGACCGCACGCGCGCCCGCGAGAACCTCGGACCGGATGGCGGCCGGCTCCTCCGACCTCGGATTGTCGTCGGTGACGATGACGAGTTCGGCACCGCGTGCCGCGGCCTCCCCCATCAGCGGGCGCTTGCCCGCGTCGCGGTCTCCGCCGGCACCGATCACGATGGCCACGCGACCGGGTCCCTCGCCGAGCTGACCCCGCAGGGTCGCCAGGACAGCCTCGACGGCGCCGGGTTTGTGGGCGTAGTCGACCAGCGCGAGGAACGGCTGTCCACGATCGACGCGCTGCAGGCGTCCCGGGACACTCACCGACGCGACCGCGTCGAGGGCGGTGGAGATCGGCACCCCCGCGGCATGCGCCACGGCGACGGCCAGCAGGCCGTTCGCCACGTTGTAGCGGCCCGGCAGCGGGATGACGAGAACGTGGTCGCCGTCGGGTTCGGTGAAGGGGGTGTGCGAGGTGCCGTCGCCGACGAGATCCGACGGGCCGGCGTGCCAGTGTGCGGGCGTCGCACCGGTCGACACCGTCACCGGCTGCAGGTGCGCCGCCTCCCCCGGCCGGCGCGCGAGATCGGCCATCCGCCGACCCCACTCGTCGTCGACGCACACCACGGCGCGCACCGCATGGGTGGGCGACGACGGCACGAACAGCTGCGCCTTGGCGTCGAAGTAGGCGCGCATCGTCCCGTGGAAGTCCAGATGATCCTGCGAGAGATTGGTGAAGGCCCCGATCGCGAAGTGGGCGCCGTCGACGCGTCCGAGCGACAGCGCGTGGCTGGACACCTCCATGACGACGACGTCGACGCCGTCCTCGAGCATCGCCGCCAGCAGGGCCTGCAGGGTGGGCGCCTCGGGCGTCGTCAGCGAGCTGGGCTGGGCGACGCCGTTCACGCGGGTCTCGACGGTCCCGATGAGTCCCACCGAATGACCGGCGGCGAGCAGGGCCGCCTCGACGAGATACGACGTGGTGGTCTTCCCCGAGGTGCCGGTGATCCCGATCAGCTTGAGCCGCTGCGAGGGATTGCCGTACACGCGGGCGCTCACCGTGCCGAGCACGGTCCGCGGGGCCGGGTGGATGAGCACCGCGACTGCGGTCTCGGGCGGCAGGACGCGGCTGAGTTCGACCCGGCCGGCCGGGTCGGTGAGGATCGCGGTCGCACCCGCGGCGACCGCCTGGTCGGCGAAACGCGCACCGTGGGTGGCCGCTCCGGGCAGTGCCGCGAACAGGTCGCCCGGCTGCACGTCCTGGGCGCGCAGGGTCACGCCCTGCACGCTGGTGTCGCGGTCGGCGCCGCCGACGAGGTCGAGCCGGGCGCCGGTGGCCGTCGACAGGACGGTCGCCGATGTCGGCGCGACCTCACGCGGACGACCGGGGAGCTTCTTGCCCTTGCGCCTACCGGCCGACCCCTTGCCCGTGGAACCACGAGACGTCATGAGTTCGCCTCCTCGGTTCTTCCTGTCGGTGTACGTGCAGTCTGTCGGTCGGTGGTCGTGATCGGCGCAGAATTGCACTCACGATACCGACCGGGGATCGGCGATCGGGACGCGGTGCGCCGACCATGGCGGTCGTGATCAGTTGGCGGTGAGGGTCAGCCTCGGCGCCGGCGCGGAGAGCGGGACCTGGGCGCGTTGCAGCATCCACGACGCGATGGTCGAGAAGAGCGGACCGGCGGACTGTCCCCCGGAGCCGTCGGAGCTGCGCCGCGGGTTGTCGAGCATGATCCCGATGACGTAGCGGGGGGCGTCGGCCGGGGCGATCCCGGCGAACGTGATGTTGTACCGCGAGTTCGAGTAGCAGCCACAGGACGGATCGACCTGCTGGGCGGTGCCGGTCTTGCCGGAGACCTGATAACCGCTGACGGCGGCCTTGGTACCGGTACCCATCTGCACGCCCATCGGATCGTCCTGCACCACCGAACGGAACATGTCGCGAACGGTCCGCGCCGTCTGCTCGCTGACGACCCGCACCGGCTCCGGACGGGCACGCCCCTCCCGGGTACTGCCATCGCGCTCCTCGGAGACGAGGATGCGCGGCGGGACACGCAGACCGTCGTTGGCGATCGCCTGGTACATCGCGGTCATCTGCAGCAGCGTCATCGAAAGCCCCTGGCCGATGGGCAGATTCGCGAACGAACCGCCCGACCACTGACTCAGGGCGGGAACCTCTCCGGCACTCTCCGCCGGGAGTCCGACACCGGTGCGCTGGCCGAGTCCGAATCGCTTGAGCATGTCGGCGAAACGTTCCTCGCCGATCCGCTTCGCGAGCATCAGCGTGCCCACGTTCGACGACTTCCCGAAGATGCCGGTGGTCGTGTACGGCTCGACACCGTGCGGCCAGGCGTCCCGGACGGTGACACCGGACATCTGAATGCTGCCGGGCACCTGGTGGACGGTGTCCGGCCGGGTGAGGCCGTACTCGATTGCGGCCGAGGCCGCGACGAGCTTGTTGACCGAGCCGGGCTCGAACGGGGAGGTGACCGACGGGTTGCCGAGTTCGGCCTTCGGCTGATCCGACAGCGGCAGCGAGGCGTTGAACGTGCCGTCGTTGGCCATCGCCAGCACCTCGCCGGTCTTGGCGTCGAGCACCACCGCCGAGGCGGCGCGTGCACCGGATGCCTGTTTGGCCTTGATGACCTGGCTCTGGACGAACCACTGGGTGTCGGAGTCCAGGGTCAGACGAACGGTGGAACCGTTGATCGCCGGGTGCACGTTGCGCGTGCTGCCCGGGATGATCGCGCCGTCAGATCCGCGGTCATAGGTACGGGAACCGTCGCTGCCGGAGAGGATCGCGTCGAGCGAGGCCTCGAGACCGATGAGGCCGTTGCCGTCGTAGTTGACATCGCCGATGACGTTGGCCGCCAGGGAGCCTCCGGGGTAGAGCCGAATGCTCTCCGGGTCGGCGCCGACCTCCGGGAACTCCTCGGTGATGCGCTTGGCGACGTCCGGGCTGACCGCCCGCGCCAGGTACACGAAGGGCTCGTCGCCGGTCACCTTCCCGAGTAGGTCCTCTTCGCTGATCGAACCGCCGAGTGCGACCGACACGCCCTTGGCGATCTCTTTGAGCCGCTCGTCGACACCGGGCAGTTCGGCGTTCTTGCGGTGTTCCTCCTCGATCGACTTGCGAACCGCCTTGGGCAGGAACGTCAGTGACCGGGCCTCGTCCGTGTAGGCCAGCGGACGTCCGTTGCGATCGAGGATGGAACCCCGCTTGGCCGTGAGGACCTGGGTGTACTCGCGTTGCTGGGCGGCCTCGGCCGAGATGGACCCGGCCTGGACGGTGTGGACGACGATCATCTTGGCCGCCACCGCGAGGACCACGAGCAGCACGACGACACCGGCCACCCGCGTCCGGAAACCGAAGCTGTGCAGCCCCCCGCCCTTGCGCGGGCCGCCCTTGCCCGGCCCGCGGCCACGCGGGCCGCCGGCGGCGCTCGATCCCCGGCCCGGACGAAGTCCCGGGCCAGACGGCCCATGGCCCGGACGAGGTCCCGGGCCAGACGGCCCGTGGCCCGGACGACGTCCCGGGCGAGACGGCCCATGGCCGAGTCGCTCGAAGGTCGCACGTGTCATGGTCGTCAATTGTTCACCGCTTCAAGGTCGTGACAGGGATTTGGCATCGGCGGGTTGCAGATCGATGGGAGCACTGTGACGGCCCCCACGGCCGGCGAGCACCTCACGTACGGGGCACGACATTCGGTGCCGGGACCGGTGTCGAGGGCGACGGCTGAGGTGTTGTCCCCGGATCGGTCGACGTCGACGGACCCTCTCCCTGACCAGGTGTCGCCGATGGATTCGGTTGGGCCGGATCCGGATCGGGTTGCGTCGGGCTCGGTTGCGTCGGGCTCGGTTGCGTCGGACTCTGCTGCGCAGGCGGGTTGGGTGTGCCGGCGGCACCACCGCCGAGCCCGATCGAGTCGTCCACCTTGCGCGGATCGATGGTCTCGGTGGGGTCGGGCTTCGGCTCGGGGTTGAGATCGGCCATCGGCTTCCCCGATGCCGGTGCCGGCTTCCCGACGATACGGGGCCGTCGCGGGTCGTCGACGATCATCCGCGCCGGATTGTCCGCCGGGATCATGCCGAGACGCGTTGCCTCCCGGGACAGTTCGGGAGCAGAGTTGCCGGATTCGTAGCTTCGCTTCAGCGCATCCCGCTGATCGATGAGCGACTGGTTCTCCGTCCGCTCGATGCCGAGCTTGTAGGAGTCCTGGGCCGACTTGGTGGACAGCCACAGGCTCAGACCGAGACCCAGGACGAGCAACGCGATCACCGGGACCACGAAAGGCGTGTGCTGCAACCGTTCCCGGAACGAGACGCCGGACATCGACAGACCACCACGGACCGCGCGGGGTGCGCTCGTACCGGCCGCCATGCGCTTGTGACGGCGATCCAGCGCACGCTGGGCCGCCCGCGAGCGCGTCGCCCGCTCGGATTCGATGCGCGCCCTCCGCGACCGCCGGGTGTCGCGTTCCTCCTCGGAACGTCCGGTGTCGGAACGCCTGCCGCCGGAACGTCCGGAGCCGGGACGATTGGGGGCCTCGTGCAGGATCGTCATGATCAGCCCTTCTTCTCGACTCTTTCGACCGCCCGGACTCGCACCGGTGCCGATCGCGGATTGGTGGTCAGTTCTTCCTCGTCGGGACGCTCGGCGCCGCGGGTCAGGAGGCGGAACTCCGCGGCGGTTCCCGGCAACTCGACGGGCAGACCGGGCGGCGAGGTCGAGGTCGTGCGAGCCGCGAACTCCCGCTTGACGATTCGGTCCTCGAGCGACTGGTAGCTCATCACCGCGACGCGTCCGCCGACCGTGAGCACGGAGAGTGCTGTCGGCAACGCCTCGCGGAGGACGTCGAGCTCGTGGTTGACCTCGATGCGCAACGCCTGGAAGGTCCGCTTCGCCGGGTGACCACCCGTGCGCCGCGTCGCCGCCGGGATGGTGGCGTAGAGCAGCTCGACGAGGCGTGCGCTGGTGGTGAACGGTTCCTTCTCCCGCTCGCGCAGCACCGCCGAGGCGATCTTGCCGGCGAAGCGCTCCTCCCCGTATTCGGAAAGGACCCGGGCCAATTCGCCGTGGCTGTAAGTGTTGAGCACGTCCGCTGCGGTGAGCGGGTCGTCGGGGTTCATCCGCATGTCCAGCGGGGCGTCCACCGAGTAGGCGAATCCCCGGCCGGCCTGGTCGAGCTGCATCGACGAGACACCGAGGTCGAACAGGGCGGCGTCGATGGATTCCTCACCGGCCTCGTCGAGGACATCGGCGATCTCGTGGAAGGTGGCCTGGTGCAGCGAGATCCGGTCCGCGTGCGGTTCGAGTCTGCGTCGAGCGATCTCCAGGGCCGAGGCGTCGCGGTCGATGCCGACGAGGTGCACGTTCGGGAACGTGTTCAGGATGAGTTCGCTGTGTCCGCCGGCACCGAGCGTCGCATCGAGGAACACGCGTCGGTCTTCGGATTCCAGTGCCGGGGTGAGCAATTCGACGATCCGCCGGCCCATGACCGGGATGTGGCCGAACTCGCCGGAGCGGCGAGTGTCGTCACCAGTGTCATCCACGGAGGGCCCCCATCGGCGTGTCGGCCATGTCGGTCGGCAGAGTCGGCGTTTCGGTGCGAAAGGACTTGTCGGAGTGTCGTGTCGCGGACGGTGGACTCTCGCCTCGTGCCGCGCCCGGATGGAGCGAGGTCCCGACCCGATCACGCACCTGGCGTTGGGGAAGTACGCCAGGGTCGGACCGGATCGGGGCCTCGTGCCACCCGAAGCCCGTGCACCGCTTCCGCCTCGTCCCCTCTCGGCTACAAGACCGCGTTCAGCGCGGCCGAGTTCGCCGCCGAGAAGTTCTCCTCGTGCTGCGACTGGTACTCGTCCCATGCGGCCGAATCCCAGATCTCGAGGTGATCGAAGCTGCCGAACACCACGCATTCCTTGGACAGTCCCGCGTAGACGCGATGGTCGGAGGACAGGCTGATCCTGCCCTGGCCGTCCGGTCGCTGTTCTTCCGAACCGGCGAAGAACGTCCGCTGAAACGCACGCAGGTCAGGGTCGTTGCGTGACGCCTCGACGATCCTCGCCGCGATCGCGTCGAACTCTTCGGTCCGGTACACCGACAAGCTGTGGTCTTGGCCCTTGGTGACCACTACCCCTCCTGCCAGTGCGTCGCGGAACTTGGCGGGCAACGTGAGTCGCCCCTTGTCGTCCAATTTCGGCGTGTAGGTGCCGACAAATCGCACGGACATGTCGACACCTCCTGCCCCTGGGTTCCACGCTCCGGATCGCCTCACCCAGTGATGCCACAGTACCCCACTTTCCTCCACTTTCCACCCCAGAGGCCCACACCAGCTCCCACGATCAGCAAATTCGCAGTTCAGGCACGCAAAATATTTGGAGCTACCTGCGTGTCCACGGCGATCCGCGTCCGCTGGACGTCGGTCAGGCGTGTGACAGACGCGTTGGATGAGGCGCCAGATACCCGTGCGACCTGCGTCTCCGCGCCGGTGGGGCAAGGTGGGGTGCCCGGGTGGGGGAAAGTGGGGCCTCCCTGTGGGGGAAGGTGGGGAACCCCGGTTGGAGGAAGGGGCCGGGAGTGGGTCACGGCGGGGAGAGCCGAGGGGAGGACAGACAAAAGAGCCGCGCACCCCGTGGGGTGCGCGGCTCTTCTACGAGTTGTGCCCGTCAGGCCGGCGGAAACCTACTCCTGCTCGAACCGACGGTTGAATCGTTCTTCCATCCGCTCCGACAGCTTGCGCTTGGAGCCCGATGACCCGGACTGTTTCTTGCCTCCCCCGCGTGGCGAGGACGTCGCGGAGTCGCCGAGGTCGTCACCCCAGAGGGCGAAGAGGCCGGCACCGAACATCACCAGGAAACCCAGGAGGCTGACGATCGGAAATCCTCCGATGTCGATCTTGACGATGAGACCGCCGACGAGCATCACGAGGCCGACGACGAAGATCGCCACCGCCTGTAGGCGACGACGGCCACTCGACTTGCCCAGCCGACGACGCTTGACACTGGACGCAAACTTGGGGTCTTCCGCGTACAGAGCGCTCTCGATCTGTTCGAGCATGCGTTGCTCGTGCTCCGAAAGTGGCACCGACCCTCCTTCTCCCTGATCCGCGACGCCGACGACGGTCAACCACGACCAGTGAGGCGTCTGCGCCTTATTCTCCCATGATACGAGGTGAAATCTGCCGCGACCACCATTACTCGCTGTTGCAGCGCCGGATGCACATACCGGTACGACAACGGAACGCCGAAAGTGTGTCCGGCCTCACGCTGTTCGCCCGATTTGGGGGTCCTCTGTCCCGAATTTGCCTTGCTCGTAAGCGATGACCAGGGTTTCGACCCGACGAAGGAAGTCGAGGACGAGGAGTCGCATGCCGGCGACACTGTCGGGGTCGAGCGTTCGGATGATCCCCGACTCGATCTTCATCCGCACGGGCGACAGCGCGGCGAAGCGCGCCGCCAGCGGCGCGAGTTCAGGGGCGACCACACCAATCCGGGTCCAGGCGTTCGACGTCTTACGGCGAGCGGGACCGATCGGTTCACCGATCGCGAGCGCGGCTCCGGCGGCACGGAGCGCGGCAAGATAGAACTGACGAAATCGCTCGGCGTCGTCCTCGACCCCGTCGGCATTGTCGAGTAGGAGATGTGCGCGCTGGAGGAGGTCGCGCGCGCGTCCGACCATCACCGGGTCGACGGGGGCGGACCGGCGGGATGTGGGCCGACCGGGCATGGCATCCTCCTCACTCGCGGACGACGGTGGCCGGTGGCAGACGCTTCCCTCGTCCGCCACCGGACCGTCATGTCGTCGGGATGAACGCGAACAGCTTGCGGAGGCACATTCATCGAACACCCGTTCGACACGTTCAATATAGCTAGCGGCACGCGTCTCTTCAAGGCGTGGGTCCGCGACCCGCACCCTTCTACAACACCGCGTCCCGCGACCCGATTCCGCCGAGTCCGCCGCACCGAGAGGACAGTCACACCAGATGGTCGGAGAACGCTTGGCCGGGTCGGTGCGGGCCCGCACGGCGAGCCGGAAGACGACCCGCCGGTGACCGTCCGCCTGGTGAACCTCAGTGGTCAGGACTCCCGCGTGTGGCTGGAGCCCGCGCTCGACGTCTACGTGACCGCGATGGGATATCCCCGTGGGACCGAGGTGCACCGAGCCGCCCTCTGGCGCGAGCACATCGCCCGGCCGGGCTGGCGCGCGATCGGCGCGATCGCCTCGCTGCCCCCGCACGAGGCGCAGGCGATGCCGACCGCCCGGCGTCGGGTCGGAACGCCCGTCGGCTCAGGTCCCGACGACGTTCTCGTGGGCATCGCCTACGGGTACACGGGGGCGACCGGCCAGTGGTGGAATCAGCAACTCCGGCTCGGGCTGCGGCAGACCGGACGCTCGCCCGCGGAGATCGAGATGATCGCCCGCGACTACTTCGAGCTGACCGAACTGCACGTACACCCGACCGCACAGGGACGCGGCATCGGCCAGTTGCTGCTCGCACGCCTACTCGCCGACCGGCCCGAACGCCACGTCCTGCTGTCGACCCCGGAGATCCCGGCCGAGCAGAACCGCGCGTGGTCGCTGTACCGGCGGATGGGGTTCTCCGACGTGCTCCGGCATTTCACGTTCACCGGCGACCCGCGGCCGTTCGCATTCCTGGGCCGCCCGCTCCCCCTGGAACTCCAACCGCCGTCGGCTGGTCCAGCACGACCCGCAGGATAAAGGACATGGCACACCCGGAAACGATCGCGCACGGCACAGGACCCGCATGAGCGGGCACGGCGAGCGGCGCGACGCGGTGATCGTCGGCGCCGGTCACAACGGCCTGATCGCCGCGGCGTATCTCGCGCAGGCCGGGCGGGACGTCGAGGTGCTCGAACGCGACGAGATCCCCGGCGGCGCCGTGTCGACCGTCGAGCGCTTCCCCGGTCATCGGATCGATCGCGGTTCCTCGGCGCACCTGATGATCCGGCACTCCCCCGTCCTCGACGACCTCGACCTCGCCGCGCACGGACTGCGCTACGTCGACTGCGACCCCTGGGCTTTCGTCCCGGCGACCGCGACCGCACCGGCGATCGTCTTCCGCACCGACCTGGAGGCCACCTGCGCCTCCATCGAACGGGCCTGTGGCGCGAAGGATGCCGCGGCGTACCGACAGTTCGTCGAGACGTGGACGCCGCGGTCGGCGGCCGTCATGGACGCGTTCTACCGGCCGGCGACCATGCGGCAGTTCGGCCGGGCGTTCAGAGGTCTCGGTTCGACCGCCAGCACCGAACGCACCGGCCTCATCGGACGCCGCAGCGGCGCGATGATGAACCTGACCGCCGAGCTCATGGCCTCGGGCGACTCCCTCCTCGACCGCTATTTCGACTCCGAACAGCTCAAGGCGGGACTCGCCTGGTTCGGCGCCCAGTCGGGACCGCCGATGAATGCACCCGGTAGCGCTCCGATGGTCGGGTTCGCCGCGCTGATGCACCGCATCCCGCCCGGCCGGGCGATCGGTGGCAGCGGCGCGTTGACCGACGCGCTCGTCCACCGCATCGAGGCCGACGGTGGGCGGATCGCGTGCGGGGACCCGGCCGTCTCGATCACCCGGTGCGGGAACCACTGGCGGGTGCAGACCGCATCCGGCGAACGTCGGTGCGCGCCGACGGTGATCAGCGCCTGCCACGTGCTGACGACCCTGGACATGTTGGCGGCGGGCGGTTTCGACGCCGGAACCCTCGACCGCTGGCGACGGGACATCGTGGTCGGCAGCGGGATCGGGATGGCGGTGCGCCTCGGTACGACGGCACTGCCCGCCTATCGCGACCTCCCCGACGACCTGCCCGCGCACGGCGTCCACTCGGCCCTCGGGCTGTTGGTCACCGATCGCGCACACCTGGTCGGCGCGCATGCGGCAGCGGCGGTCGGCGCACTGCCGCCGCGGCCCGCTGTCGTTGCGATGAGCTTCTCGGCGATCGATCCCACCCTCGCCCCGGAGGGTCGGCACGCGATCAACCTGTGGGCGCAGTGGCATCCGTATCGGCTCGCCGAGGGCGACTGGTCGACACTGGGCGCGCAGGCCGCAGCGGCGGTCTGCGCCGAGGTGGACCGTCATGCACCGGGTTTCGCGGAGTCGATCGCCCATCGCCATGTGCAGACCCCGGAGGACCTCGAATCCGAACTGGGCCTGATCGGCGGCAACATCATGCACGTGGAGATGTCGATCGACCAGATGTTCATGTGGCGTCCGACCCCGGACCTGGCGGGCCACCGTGTCCCCGGTGCCGACGGTCTCCTCCTGGCAGGTGCGTCGACACATCCCGGTGGCGGGGTGACCGGTGCGAGTGGATACATCGCCGGCCACGCCGCACTGCGTCGGAGACGTTTGTTCGGCTGAGCGACGGAGACGTTTGTTCGGCTGAGCGTCGGAGACGTCTGTTCGGCTGAGCGTCTGGCACGATGAGCAGCGTGCGATCGTCGATTCCCGAGCAGGGTGCACCTGAGTCCCCCCGCGATCAGTCCCGACGCCGCCGGCTGATGCCGGTGGCGGTGGTGATCGTGGCGCTCCTTCTGTCCCCGCTGATGGCCGGTTGTCTCGAGCGGTCGACGACGGTGGGTGACCGGTATTCCGGCAGCGTCATCGTCGCGACGTCGCCGGACAATCCTCGTGGCGCGCCGCAGCTGGATCTCCCCGAATCGATGTTGGGGCAGGTCTCGGTGACCGAGTTCAAGGAGACGCCGGAGGAGAGCGCGGAATCGGCCGCGCCGTCGGGGTCCGCGGGAGACGACAACGAGGACTCCGGTGACAAGCTCGACGAGGCGGTCACGCGCGTCGGCAGCCGCGCGAGTTTCAGCGATCTCACCGCCGGCCAGTTCGGGCAGCTCGGCGACATCATCGCCGACGCCTACGGCGAGACCTCGCTGACGATGGACCTCACGGCCAAGCGCAGCGGCGAGGTCGTCCGCTTCCGCGGTGACACCGACCTCTCCGACCTCACCCCGGTCCGCGACTTCGTGCAGCTGACGGTCACGTTCGGCGGGCCGGTGACGGCGACCAACGGCGACCAGGTCGGCGAGTCGACGGTCACCTGGACCCCGGCGCCGGGCGAACCGTCGGACTTCAGCGCCGACGCCACCTACCCGGATCCGGCGACCGCCGCAGTGAGCAGTTGGTCGTGGTTCGTCGCCATCGTCTGCCTGATCGCGGTGCTGGTCATCGTGCGGATCGCCTATTCGAAGCGGTACCGCGGCCCACGGCCGGGACGACCGGTTTCCACCAACACCGCGCCGTCGACCCTGTCCGGCGAGGGACTCTCGGCAGCCGCCGACCCGACTGCGGCGACTGCGCCCAAGGACAGCTAGGGCCGCCGGGCCGGACGTCGGGCGGGGACGCTCAGGCCGGCACGTGCAGCGCGGCGTCGACGTCCACGCCGAGCCGGGCGAGCACCTCGCTGGTCGCCTTGGCGAAGTTGAGGCTGCAGAAGTGCAGGCAGGGTGCGCCCTCGGCGATGAGTCGTTCCGCGGTCTCGGTCGCGAAGTCGATGCCGACCGCGCGCACGGCGGCCCGATCCTCCTCGGGTCCGTCGCCCGCAGCCCTGGCGAACCGTTCCACCACGTTCGGCGGGATCACCGAACCGGACAGCTCGGCCATGCGCTTGATGCTGGCCAGCGAGGTCACCGGCATGATGCCCGGGATGATCGGCTTGGCGCCCTGCTCGGGGTCGGCCGCCTGCACCCGGTCACGCAGCCGCAGGTAGTCCTCGACGTCGAAGAACATCTGGGTGATGGAGTACTCGGCGCCCGCGCGCAGCTTGTTCACCAGGTTGCGGGTGTCGTGTTCGAGGTCGGGGGCACGGTGGTGACCCTCCGGGAACGACGCCACGCCGACGTGGAAGTCGCCGAGGGTGCCGATGAGACGGACCAGTTCCTCCGCGTATTCGACGCCGTCGGGGTGCTTGATCCACTCTCCGAGCGGATCGCCGGGCGGGTCGCCGCGGAGGGCGAGGATGTTGGTGATGCCCTGGTCGGCGTATGCACCGACGAGCGCGCGCAGTTCGGCGACGCTGTGGTTGACCGCGGTCAGGTGCGCCACCGGTAGCAGGGTGGTCTGGGCGGCGAGCTCGCCGGTGATGCGGACCGTGCGGTCGCGCGTCGACCCGCCGGCGCCGTAGGTCATCGAGACGAACGCCGGGGACAGCCGCTCGAAGATGCGCACCGCGCGCCACAGACGGGCCTCGCCCTCGGCGTCCCGCGGGGGCATGAACTCGACGGAGAACGGCACCGGTCCACGGTGCGGGGCGGACAGGCGTTCGACGATCGAGGGTGCCGGAGCGGTTGGGGTCACCCAAACAGTGTAGAGAGCGATTCGCATAGCCTGGCAGGGTGACCTCCGCCTTCCCCACGCCGACCTCGCTCGATGCGGTCCCGGCGGCCGTCGAGACCGAATTGCGCAATTTCTTCGACGTCGCGGTACCCGCTGCGTCCGACATCGCCCCGGTGGTCGGCACCGCAGCGGAGCTGGTCCGGGATTTCGTGCTGCAGGGCGGGAAGCGGATCCGGCCGGTCTTCGCCTTCGCCGGGTGGCGGTGCGGCATGAGCGAGTCGGGACGCGTCGACTCCGATGAGGCGTCGACCGTCGGCCGCGAGGCCCGCGACGCGCTGCGGGTGGGCGCGGCCCTCGAACTCGTGCAGGCCTGTGCCCTGATCCACGACGACATCATCGATCGGTCCGACACCCGGCGCGGACAGCCGACGCTGCACCGTGTGTTCCAGTCGCGACATGCCGCGGCCTCCTGGGCGGGTGACCCCGCCGACCACGGGGTGGCCGCGGCGATCCTGGCCGGCGATCTCGCACTCGCGTGGGCCGACGACCTCGTGCACGATCACCGGCCGGGGGTTTCGACAAGCTCAACCAGCGGACAAACAAGCTCAACCAGCGGACAAACAAGCTCAACCAGCGGACAAACGAGCTCGACCGGCGATCGGAGCTCAGCCACCCCCGAGTACCGTCCACTGCCGCCCGCCGTCGGCGCCACCTGGGCGGCGATGCGCACGGAGGTGCTCGGTGGCCAGTTCCTGGACATCGTGAACGAGGCCAGCGGCGACGACTCCGCGGCCGCGGCCTATCGCGTGATGGAGTTCAAGACCGCCGCGTACACGGTGGCCCGCCCGCTCGAACTCGGGGCGCGACTCGCCGGCGCGTCGGAGGATCTGGTCGCGACGCTGCGGAAGATCGGACACGACCTGGGCATCGCCTTCCAGTTGCGCGACGATCAGCTCGGCGTCTTCGGCGATCCCGAACGGACCGGCAAACCGTCCGGCGACGACCTGGTCTCGGGTAAGCGCACCGCCCTGCTCGCCACCGCGCTGCGACGAGCGGACGACTCCGACCCCGCACTCGGGAGCCGCCTGCGCACGTTCATCGGCCGCCCTCTCGACGACGACGAACTGGGTTCCGCGCGAGCACTTCTCGTCGACGTCGGCGCGGTCGCCGAGATGGAGGGCAAGATCGACGACCTGCTCGGCGCCGCTCTCGCTGCACTCGACGCCGCCGACATCGGCGACGACATCCGCACCGAACTCACCGCGGTCGCCCACCGGACCGCACATCGCGAGGCGTGAACCCCGGCGTGGAAGCACCAACTGCGACGCCCACGCACGCGGACGGCCGCGACCGTCCCGCACGTGGCGATCTGATCATCGGCGCGATCGGCTCGATCCTGGTGTGCGTGGGCAGTTTCGGAGTCGGTGATCCGCCCCGCAACAGCACGACGCTCACCGACCTGGGGCTGAGCTGGATCACCTACGGCCACGGCAAGAACCTCTTCGGGACCTTCTTCTGGCTCGGGGTCTTTCTGATGGTCTTCGCCTGGGTCCGGCTGGGTCGCCGGGTCGCGACCGGCTCCGCGAACTCCCCGTCCACCCGGACCCTGCAGCGGTGGCTACTGGTCTGGGCAGCGCCGCTGCTCGTGGCCGTTCCGGTCTACAGCCGTGACGTCTACGCCTACCTCGCCCAGGGTGCGGTGTTCGGTGCGGGGTTCGATCCCTACGCCGACGGTCCGGCCCATCATCCGGGCCCGCTCGTCGACAGCATGGCCACGGTCTGGGCCACCACCACGGCGCCGTACGGACCGTTCACCATGGGACTGCTGCGTGTCGTCACCGAGATCACCGGTGACCATGTCGTCGCCGGTGTCCTGGCCGTGCGGCTCGTGCTGCTGCCCGGGCTGTTCCTGTCGCTGTGGGCGATCCCGCGACTCGCCCGCCACTTCGGCGCCTCGCCGCAGGCCGGTCTCTGGCTCGCACTGTTCAACCCGATGGTCCTCATCCATCTCGTCGCGGGACCTCACGTCGAACTCCTCATGGCCGGGGTGCTCACCACGGGTCTCGTCCTGGTCGTGACCGGCCGGCACGTCACCGGCACCGCGGTGCTGGCACTCGCGGTGTCGATCAAGATCACCGCGGGGATCGCGATCCCGTTCTTGCTGTGGATCTGGCTGTCCCACATACGGTCCCGCCGCCCGGTGACCGCCCGCGACGTCGTCGGCGTCTTCGCCGCGATCGTGGGTGTCTCGCTCGCGGTGTTCGGCGTCTGGACTCTGCTGGTCGGTCTGGGATTCGGCTGGCTGACGGGTCTGGGCTGGGCCGACGTGATCATCAACTGGTTCACGCTCCCCACCTTCGTCGCCCATCTCGTCACGTTGGTCGCCGCCCCATTCGCCGCTCTCAATCTGCAACCGGTGCTCGAGATCACGCACACGATCGGTGCGGTGATCCTCGCGGTCACACTCGTCGCGTTGTGGTGGCGTCACCGGCACGACGCCCGGGACGCGGTCGCGGGTATGGCGTGGGCGATGCTGGCCGTGCTCGTGCTCGAACCGTCCACGCTCCCCTGGTATTACACGTGGGTGCTGGCGATCGCGGTGGCGTTCACACTGCCGCCGTGGGCGCGGGCGAGCGTGGTCGGGGTGTCTGCTTTCATGCTGATCGTGTTCCAGCCCGACGATGCGATCGTCTTCTACAAGCCCTTCGAACTCACCCTGGCGTTCCTGCTGGCCGGACTCGCAGCCTGGTCACTGCTGCGCCCGGATCCGTTGCGGCTCGGCCGGTTCGGGCGATGGGCGTGGGGCTCGGGCCACTCCGGCGCACCGGACGAGCCGGCGGCCGAGGAGGACGGGGTCAGAAGGCCTGAGCCTGCGCCCGGCGGATGACCTCGCGGGCGGAGTCGGTGTGCAGTGCCGCGGCGGGATGCAGATCGAGGTCTTCCTGCACGGTGAACAGCCAGGTCATCGCTTCGTCCCGGGTGTAACCCCCGTCGAGCAGGACCCCGACGAGGCCGTAGAAGTGTTTGACGACGCCGTCGTCGTCGAAGAACAGCGCCGGGATCACCGGATGTCCACCGCGGGAGACGGCGAGCAGATTGTGGTCGCGGATGAGTGTGCGCACCCGGTTGGTGGACACCGCGAGCCGGTCGGCGACCTCGTCGACCGACAGCATCTCGACATCTGCGGACAGGGTGTCAGGCGACAACGGTATGGAACCCACGGGAAGAAGCGTAGCGGTACTTCCGGGTCCGGTGAAACCGCCGATCTCCGCGTGCCCGCCCGAGGTCCGACACCGACCGCAGCTCACACGCGCCGATGACCCCGACGGTACGGTGCTGCAGGTAGATTCAGCGGGGTGAACTCCCCCGTCGACCCGATGCTCGGGACCGTCCTCGAGGACCGGTACCGCATCGACGCTCCCATCGCGCGGGGTGGCATGTCGGCGGTCTACCTCGGTGTCGACCTCCGGCTCGGCCGCGAGGTGGCGGTCAAGGTGATGGACTCGCGGTATTCGGGCGATCCGCAGTTCCTGCGCCGCTTCGAGTTCGAGGCGCGCGCGGTCGCCGGCCTCAAACACCCGGGTCTCGTCGCGGTCTACGACCAGGGCATCGACAACGGCATCGCCTTCCTGGTCATGGAACTCGTCGACGGCGGAAGCCTGCGTGAACTGCTGCGCGAGCGCGGACCGATGCCCCCGCACGCCGTGGTGGCCGTCGCCGAACCCGTACTCGGCGGTCTCGGGACCGCCCACGCCGCGGGACTGGTCCATCGCGACGTCAAACCCGAGAACGTGCTGATCTCCGACGCCGGTGAGGTCAAGGTCGCCGACTTCGGACTGGTGCGCGCCGTCGCGGAGGCAGGGGTGACCTCGGCCAGCGTGATCCTCGGTACCGCCGCCTACCTCTCGCCCGAACAGGTCGAGTCCACCCACGCCGACGCGCGTAGCGACGTCTACTCGATGGGCGTGATGATGTTCGAGATGCTGACGGGCCGAACACCTTTCCACGGCGACTCGCCACTGTCTCTCGCCTACCAGCGACTCACCTACGACGTCCCCGCGCCGGGCGACGTGATCGCGGGTGTCCCCGCGGAATTCGACGAGATCGTGCTGCGGGCGACCGAGCGCAACCCCGCCGACCGGTACGCCGACGGTTTCGAGATGCAGCGCGCCCTGCTCACGGTCGCCGACGACCTCGATCTGCCGCCGTTCACCGTGCCCGCGCCGAAGCGGTCGCGCGAGCGCGAGATGAAATCGCGCTATCGCGCGGCCGGACCGGGCGGTCACGGAACCCGGATCCAGACGGCACCAGGCCCGTATGAACCGGGCGCCTCGTCGCCGGAAGCCCCCGCGGCACCGGTCCGACCGGTCGCCGAACCCGCCGACGATCGGCCCGTCACACCTGCCCGTGAGCGGAACGACCGACCGGGATCGCGCGGGCGGGACGCCGCCGACACGCGCGACCAGGCCCCGCTCGAACCCGAACTCGTCGGGGGCGGACGCCTGGGCGCGCTGCTGTGGATTCTCCTGGTGCTGGCGATCGCCGTCGGTCTGGGTGCTGCCGGGTTCTGGGTCGGCAGCACCTATCTCACGATCGGCTGACCTCGATACGGTCCTCGGCCGGCGCCTCGGACCTACTCGGCCGGCGGAGAGCGTCGCCGGTTGAGTAGCCGAGAAGCCTGCGACGAGGCACACCCCCACCGCCGGTTGAGTAGCCGAGGAGCCTGCGACGAGGCACACCCCCACCGCCGGTTGAGTAGCCGAGGAGCCTGCGACGAGGCGTATCGAAACCACCCGCCCCGTCGCCGGGAAGTGTCAGCCGCGCAGCATCTCCGCGACGAGGAACGCCAGCTCGAGCGACTGCTGGGTGTTGAGGCGCGGGTCGCAGGCGGTCTCGTAGCGGCCGGCGAGGTCGAGGTCCGAGATCTCCTGTGCGCCACCGAGACACTCGGTGACGTTCTCACCGGTCAGCTCGACGTGCACGCCGCCCGGATGGCTGCCGAGCGCGCGGTGGACCTCGAAGAAGCCCTGCACCTCGTCGACGATGCGGTCGAAGTGCCGCGTCTTGAAGCCGGTCGAGGCCTCATGGGTGTTGCCGTGCATGGGGTCGCACTGCCAGATGACCTTGTGACCGGTCGCCTCGACGGCGGCGACGATCGCCGGGAGCACCTCGCGCACCTTTCCGTTGCCCATCCGGGCGACGAGGGTCAGGCGGCCCGGAACGTTGTGCGGGTCGAGTCGTTCGACGTACTCGACGGCCTGCTCGGGCGTCGTCGTCGGTCCGATCTTCACGCCGATCGGGTTGTTGATCAGCTCGGCGAACGCGATGTGCGCGCCGTCGAGCTGACGGGTGCGCTCACCGATCCACAGGAAGTGCGCCGAGAGGTCGTAGAGGACCTTGTCCCCGCTCTTCGCGTCGGCCGCGGGGTCGTCGGCCAGTCGCAGCATGGCGCGTTCGTAGTCGAGGACGAGCGCTTCGTGCGAGGCGAAGATCGACGCCGAGTGGAGGCTCGAATCGGTGACGCCGCAGGCGTCCATGAACCGCAGACCGCGGTCGATCTCGGCTGCGAGGGCCTCGTACCGGGCGCCGGCGGGCGACGTCCGTACGAATTCGCGGTTCCAGTCGTGGACCCGGTGCAGATCGGCCTCGGCCTGGGTGAGCGCGCGGACCAGGTTCATGGCCGCGGCGGCGTTCGCGTAGGCGCGCACCAGGCGCGACGGATCGTGGGCACGCACGGCCTCGTCGGCCGGGAAGCCGTTGACCATGTCGCCGCGGTACGACGGCAGGCCGAGGGCGTCGACGTTCGACGACCGCGGCTTGGCGTACTGGCCGGCGATGCGCGCGACCTTCACCACCGGAAGGCTCGCACCGTAGGTGAGCACGACGGCCATCTGCAGCAGCGTGCGGATGTTCGCCTTGATGTGGGGTTCAGTGTTGTCGGCGAAGGTCTCCGCGCAGTCTCCGCCCTGCAACAGGAAGGCCCGTCCCTCGGCGACGTCGGCAAGCTGCGACGACAGCGACTGGACCTCGGCGGGCATGCAGATCGGCGGCACCGACTCCAGGACGGTGCGGATCTTGCGTGCTTCCTCGGCGGGCCAGCTCGGCTGCTGCAGCGCGGGGCGGCTCATCGCGTCGTCGAAGCGCTCCTGGAGGCCACCGGGCAACGGCGGCAGCTCGGGGAGTTCGTCGATCGGAACGTCTACGGTCCAGTTCACCACTGGTCCAGCGTAAAGCAGACGCGCCCGGGATTTACGCCGGGTCAGCCGGCCATCTTCCGACGGGCCTCCTCGATCGCCTCCCAGCGGCGCAGGTTGTGGCGCGCATCGCTCAGTGCGTCGTGGGCGTCGGAGGGCGCCGGCGGGAGTGCGGGACGGCCGGCGGCGTCCCAGTGCTGCCGGAGTTCCCGGGTGAAACGCGGGATGGGACGCGGCAGCGCGGTCATCGGACCCCACATCTGACACAGGACGACGTGGTCGTAGGCACCCACCCACGCCCACAGTTCGATGTCGGTCCCGTCGGCGGTGAGGAACTCGAGGAGGTCCTCACGGATCCGGCGGCGGTCCTTCCACACCGGCGACGACGGGGACGGCAGTTTGGGCAACACGTTCGCCCGCACCCAGTCACCGGCGCGGCCGGGATCGAACTCGGTGGACACCGCATAGAACTCACGGCCGTCCTCGCCGACGACCCCGATCGAGACCAGCTCGATGGTGTTTCCGTCCTCGATGAACTCCGAGTCGTAGAAGAACCGCATGGGGACAGTTTCACACGCCGTTTTTCCACGTCCCGGGACACCCTCGGACGGGACCCGCACACGCGCCCGGGCGATGTACGTTTCGCCATTGCCGTCGTTTGCTGGCTACCCTGGTAATTCGTGCGCTCCAGGTCTGTGCTGGCGACCGCTCTCCTGGCGGCGTCGATCATCGCGCGGCTCGTCTGGGACACGCTGACCGTGAACGGCAGGAACTTCGTCGACCTGCATGTTTACCGCGACGGTTCGGCGGGTCTCGCCGACGGGTCGCTCTATTTGTTCACCTATTCCGGTGAGACGGACTTCGCGCTGCCCTTCACCTACCCACCGTTCGCCGCGGTGGTGCTCTATCCCCTGTCGCTGATCCCGTGGGACATCGTGGCGATCGGCTGGCAGCTCGCGACCTTCGCCGCCCTCTACGCCTGTGTGGTGCTCGCGCTCCGACTGTGCGGCCGGTCCACCGACGTCCACGCACTCGCGGCGCTGTGGACCGCACCGGCCATCTGGTGTGAGCCGGTCCGGGTGACCCTGGACTACGGCCAGATCAACGTCTTCCTGATGCTCGGCACCCTGATGGCGATCTCCTGGGCGCGTCGCGCCGACGGGACCCCGAGCGAGCGCGGTGTGCTCGCGGGCGGCGCACTGATCGGCCTCATGGCCGGCATCAAGCTCACCCCGGCCATCAGCGGCCTCTGGTACCTCGCCGTCCGCAAGCCGTCGGGTGCGCTGTCGGCGGCGTTCGCCTTCGTGCTCACGGTCCTCGGCTGCCTGCTGCTCTTCCCGGAGGTCACCCGGACCTACTACGGCACCCTGTTCGGGGACGCCGAACGCATCGGCCCCGTCCAGGCGGTCATCAACCAGAGCCTGCGCGGGACCCTCTCGCGGTTCGTCGGTTTCGACGTCGGCACCGGCTGGATCTGGTTCCTCGGCGTCCTGGTCGCCACCGTCGTGGCCGTGTTCACCTGGCGGTCGGTGTCCGACGCCCTCGGCGTCCTGCTCGTCGTGCAGTTCTTCGGCCTGCTGATCTCACCGATCTCCTGGGTCCACCACTGGGTGTGGGTGGTGCCGCTCGGCGTCTGGCTCGTACACGGCGCGGGCGCTCGACGCCCCGGCGCCCGCGCGATCCTGGGCATGTGGGTGGTCGTCGCCGGGCTCGGCATCCCGTGGATCCTGCGCGTCCTCATCGAATACGGACCCGAGCCCCAGGCTGCCGTCGAGGCCGTGTTCGGAGCGGCCTGGTCGATCGCCACCTTCGTCACGATGGGCTGGCTGATCGCCACCCGTGCGGCGCGCGGCGCCCACCGGACCGACGACCGCCCGCAGGATGTGGTGGCAGCGGCCATCGTCGACGACGGTCGGGTTCTGCTCGCCCAGCGCGCACATCCGGCCGAGCTCGCCGGCAAGTGGGAACTGCCCGGTGGCCGAGTCGAATCCGGCGAGACCCACGCGACCGCTCTCACCCGCGAGATCCGCGAGGAACTCGGGGCCGAGATCGAGGTGGCTGGGCGTATCGGGGCGGAGGTCACCCTCCCCAACGGCCTGATGCTGTACGCCTACCGCGCTCGCCTACGTTCCGGAACCCCGGCCGCCCTGGAACATCTGGACATGCAGTGGTTCTCGGCCGACGAACTGCGCCGGCTCGACCTCGACGACGTCGTACCCGCCGACCGTGACTGGATTCCCGAGCTGTGCGCCGTCCTCGACGACGCGCGGGTGGGCGAAGCGGGTTAGTCATCACTTCGATCGTCAACGCTTTACATGCGTGAGTTGGGCCGCCGCTCGGCGCACAGCTCGGTCGACGTCGTTCACCCCTGGTTGATGTCGCACGCGACCTCGATCAGGGTGCCGTGCACCGGGCTGCGGGTCGCACTGCTCAGGCGACCGCGTCGGCGGCCTGCGACTCGGTGGACGGGGCCTTGTTCTTGAGGCTCGCGGCGTAGACGTCGACGTACTGCTGGCCGGAGAGCTGCATGAGTTCGTACATGATCTCGTCGGTGACGGCGCGCTCGATGTAGCGGTTGCCCTCCATTCCCTCGAAGCGGGAGAAGTCGAGCGGCTTGCCGATGCGGACGGTCACCTTCGTGGGGCGCGGCAGGATCGACCCGGGCGGGTTGAACTTGTGGGTGTCGATCATGGCGACCGGGATGACCGGCACTCCGGTGTCCATCGCCAGACGCGCGAGTCCGGTCTTGCCCTTGTACAGGCGGCCATCGGGTGAGCGGGTGCCTTCCGGGTACATGCCCATCAGCTTGCCCTTGTCGAGTTGGCGGCGTGCGCCGGTGAAGGCACCTTCGGCGGCGGCCGCACCCGACCGGTCGATGGGGATCTGACCGACCGCGGTGAAGAACCACCGCTGGAACGCGCCCTTGAGACCCGTGCCGGTGAAGTACTCGCTCTTGGCGAGGAAGTAGATCCGGCGGTCGACCATCAGCGGGAGGAAGAAGCTGTCCATCACCGCGAGGTGATTGCTCGCCAGGATGGCGGGCCCGTCGACCGGGATGTTCTCGTGCCCCTCGATCGTCGGGCGACCCAGGACGCGGAGGAACGGTCCCAGGAAGATGTACTTGAACGCCCAGTACCACATGAGACTCTCCTCGCCGCGCACTACTCCTGACCCGATGCCGGTGTCGACAGCGGACCCCCACCGCCGGAACCCGCACCCCGTGGTCCCGACATCAAGACCTTACCTGCGTCGACTCTACCGACCGGCCCCGGTTTCCTCAGCGGGCGGCAGACGGCGGCGCCGACCGGCTCGCCGCCGCCCGAAGTGCTTGGCGCGCAACCTCGGCCGCGCCGACGACACCGGCCGTCTCACCGAGCTGGGTGCCACGAATCCGGGCGAGCTGACGGTGGCCGGCACCGGTGACCTGCCGTGCGTAGTGCTCGCGCGCCTCGTCGAGGAACAAGCCCGAGGCCGCGCCGACGCCGCCGGCCAGCACGATCAGGTCCGGGTCGAAGATGTCTGCGATCATCGCCAGACCCTGTCCCAGGGAGGTCGCGAACCGGGCGAAGGCCGCCAGGGCCACGGCATCGCCGTCGGCGGCCGCACCGGCGACCCGCCGGCCGGTCAGGGAACCGGGGTCGGCGGCGACGTCGGCGGCGAGCTGGCTGCGCCCCCAGTCGCCGTCGGCCAGCAACTCGACCACGGTGTCAACCAAAGCGGTTCCGCTGCAATACCTTTCCCAGCATCCGCGTTTGCCACAGGCACAGGCACGACCGTCGGGGACGATCGCGAGGTGTCCGAGTTCCGGTGCGACGCCGTAACTCCCGCGGTAGATCTCGCCGTCGATGACGAGACCGGCACCGATGCCGGTACCGATCGCGAGCACCACGGTGTTGTGTCCACGCGCGGCCGCACCGAACCGCACCTCGGCCACCGCCGCCGCGTTGGCGTCGTGTTCGGCGAACACCGGGATGCCGACGCGTCGGGTCATGTCCTCGGCCACCGGGGCCTCACGCCACGGCAGATGGGGCGCGAACCGGACAATGCTGCGGTCGGTGGTCAGGAACCCGGCGATCGCGAGCCCGACGGCCTTCGCGTCCCACCTCGAGGTCAGCTCGCCGACGAGACGGTCCAGGCAGTGTTCGAGGGCCTGAGCGGTGGGCGGCGTCTGCGCGCGGAGGGTGTCGAGCATCGTGCCGCGGTCGTCGACCACCGACGCACGCACACTCGTGCCGCCGATGTCGATCCCGATCGTCAGCTCACCCATCACTGCTCCTGTTCGGGTCCGGTGGGCGCGTCCGGACGACGCGGGCTGCCGATCCGAACCGCGATCGGCTCGTAGTTCCGCGGTTCGGACACCGAACTGGGAGCCGACCGCAGAGCCTCCGCGATGGCCTCGAGGACGGCGATGACCGTCGCGAGAAGCCGGGCGATGAGGTCGCCGATCTCGCGCAGCAACGAGGTGATCTCCCCCGACGCACCGGCGAGTGTCTGGCCGACCGGGCCGTCGGCACCGAACGCGGCGGCATACCCGGCGGCAGCCGCACCCGCGTCGTGCGTGCCACCTGCGAAGAGACCCGCCAGCGCGTCGATCTGATTGGCCACACCGAGCAACAGGTCCCGGACCGGATCGCCGTGCGAACCACCGCGGTCGTCACGATCGGGCCCGTCACCCCGTGACGTCCCCTCGTCCGTGCCCATTCGCGTAGTCTCCCCTCACCGCTCGTACCCGGAGGCCTGGTGCCGCTCGCTCTCGCCACCATAAATGGACGGGCGTCCCAGCACCGTACCGTGTGGTCGCCGAACGTGCGTTCTCGCACACGACTGCGCGGGCGGTCTTCGAACGTACCCGGTGTCCGTGCGGCGTCGACTACCGGCGCGGCCAGACGGCGGGGTCGGGGACGAAACAGACGGTCAGCCGGCCGTCGTCCCAGGCCGCGTCGACCACCATGCACCGGCGTAACACCGATGGCAGACGCACCGGGTGACGGAACCCGGAGACGGTCACGAGCAGGTCGTCGCCGCTGCGGCCGAGGGCCAGCGAATCGGGTTCGGGCAGGCGCTGTGACCACGACAGCCGGAAGGCGACCGGCTCCTCGGAGGCGGTCTCGACGACCGCGGCAGCCGATCCGCGCGGGATGCCGTACGGATCGGGCAACCGGACCGCGAGTTTGCGCAGCCGCGCCATCCGGTCGATCGTCTCCGTGGACCGGTCCACCAGTGCGACCCGCACATCGCCGCTTCCGGCGAGAAGCCCCTTGACGTGCGCGGCGAGGTCTTCCGGCGACTCCGCGCCCACACCGCGGTTCACCTGAACCGAGGTCAGCGGTAGTCCCATGACGTCCGCCCCCGCGACATAGTGCTCAGCGAGGCGGCGTGCCCGATCCTCCGCGCCGAGAACCAGGTGGACGGCCACCGCATGCGCGTCGGCGAACAACTCGGCGACGTCCGCGCAGTCACGGTCGATGGCGTCGACCGCGGCGGTCAACTGTGCCATCACCGGCCGTTCGGCCGCCATCGCGAGCCGCCGGTGCCGCGGCCAGAACCGGTTGAGGGCCTGACTCAGCACCGCTCCCCCACGCAGGAACTGCAAGGGATCGCCACACCCCGAGCAGTCGACGACGATCCGTTGCCACCGGCCGCTCGTCGCCTCGTCGCGGATCCGCCGGAGCAACAGGAAGTCGTCGATACCCGGCAACGAGGTCAGCTCCGCGGCGTCGATGCCCGCGAGGGTCCCCACCCCCGGCATGACCGCCTTGCTGCGCCCGACCGTGTGCTCGAGGACGTCGACGAAGCCCGACCACGTGCGTTCGGTGAGATCGAGCCGGTCGAGTGTCAACAGGTGGAGGAACTTCGAGACCGCCACCGGCTCACCGGGTTGCCGGTAGACCCGAGCCCAGTCGTGCACCGGCGACCAACGGTCGACCGTGATGAGCAGAGTGTGCTGCTCCGGCCGGGTGACGGCACGACGCGAATCCCTGGGCGTGCTGGGCCGTTGGGACGCCGCCGCGGCGGCGACAGCGGAGACACCGGAGCCTCCGGGACCGAGCACCACATGAATGGGTGTGAGATCGATCAGCCTTCGACCCTCTTCTTCAGCTCGTGCAGGGCGGCATCGGTGATCGCCTTCTCCGCACGACGTTTCAGCTGTCCGATCATCGGCACCTGCAGGTCGACCATCAGCTCATAGGTGACCTTCGTCGAACCGGGAACCTGCTGGGTCAGGATGTAGCGGCCCCGCTGGTCCTTCTGCAGATCGCTGGAGACCAGCCGCCACGACACCGATGACCCGTCCGGATCCCACTCGTAGGCAAGCACATACGTGTCCTCCAGGACCCCGGCGTCGAGCACGAACCGCACCTCGAGCGCGCGCCCGGCGGGGTCGGCGCGCAGCACCTCGACCTCACGCGCCGCGGTGACCCAGTCGGGGTAGTGATCGAAATCGGAGATCACGGCCAGGATGTCCTCGGCGTCCGCGCCGATGACGATGTCGCGTTCGGTGTGATCGGCCATCACACGGCCTCCGCGGTCTCGGCACCGGCGGCCGGACCGCCCACGTGCCGGCCGCCCTCGAGGAGCTTCTTCACCTCGAAGGACATGTCCTTTCCGGCCACACGACGACGCTTGTTCTCCTCCGCCAGCGCGTCGGCGCGTGCGCGCGGATCGTCTCCCCGCTCGCCGGCCAGCGGCTCCGTCGGTTCCGCATGGAGGAAGTAGTGCAGTACGAAGCCGTCGAGAATCGCTTCGTTCCAGATCTCCATCGTTCCGGCCACCGGTCCGTCGACACGCCACCGGACCCCCTGCTCGGCACGGTCTTCGGTGACCGCCAGACGCAGGTCGGGCCACCATCGCCGCCAGTTCGCGGGGTCGCCGATCACGGCAGCGGCCAGGCGGGGTGCCGCGGCGACGAAGACCTCGTCGGCCACCTGGATGCTCGTCACGCCCACTAGCTTCACATACTCGTGTCGGCGCAGGGTAGTGCACCCGACGGGCGATGCCGTGAACGTCCCGGTTCCCAACAGAGTTACGATCTGCACAACGGCATCTATTGGAGGGTAACCACGATGAGTGAGTACAGCGTGCCTGCGAAATTCTCGATCGCCGACGACGAGAACTGCACGAACATCATCTTCGATCTGGCACAGCGATCACCTCAGCACGTCGTGTTCCGCCACAAACAGGGCGACACCTGGGCGCCGATCACGGCCGCTGATGCCGCAGCACGCATCTCGTCGATCGCCAAGGGCCTGATCGCCTCCGGCGTGAACCCGGGCGACCGCGTCGCACTTCTCTCGCGCACCCGCCTCGAGTGGAACCTCTTCGACTTCGCGATCTGGTCGGCGGGCGCGATCACCGTGCCGATCTACGACTCGTCGTCGGCCAGCCAGATCGAGTGGATCATGCGTGATTCCGGCGCCGTCGCGATCGTCCTCGAAGACGACGGCCATCGTGCCGCCTTCGAGTCCATCGACTCGCTGACCGAGTCGGTCAAGGTGTTCCAGATCGATCGCGCCGACGGACCGGGTGCCGTCGACGAACTCGTGTCCGCCGGCACCGATGTCCACGACGACGAGGTCGCCAAGCGCCGCGCGAACGTCGGTGCCGCCGACCCGGCGACCCTCATCTACACCTCGGGCACCACCGGGCGCCCGAAGGGGTGCGAGCTGACCCATTCGAACATGCTCTCCGAGGTGCGCGCGGTCCTCGCCGGCGACATCCTCGACGACCTCATCACGCGCGACGAGAAGCGTCTCCTGATGTTCCTGCCGCTCGCTCACGTCCTGGCCCGCGCCATCACCCTGGTCGCGATCGAGGCCGGTGCCGAGGTCGGGCACACCAGTGACATCACGACCCTCGTCGACGAGTTCGCGGTCTTCAAGCCGTCGCTCATCCTCTCGGTGCCGCGCGTGTTCGAAAAGGTCTACAACTCCGCGCGCCAGAAGGCCCACGACGGCGGCAAGGGCAAGATCTTCGACGCCGCGGCAGAGACCGCCATCGCCTACTCCGAGGCGCGCGAGAAGGGTCGGATCGGGCTGGTCCTCAAGCTCAAGCACGCCCTGTTCGACGCGCTCGTCTACAAGAAGCTCCGCGACGCCCTCGGCGGCGAGTGCGGGATGGCGATCTCCGGTGGCGGCCCCCTCGGTGCACGCCTGGGCCACTTCTTCTCCGGCGTCGGCATCCCGGTGTTCGAGGGTTACGGCCTGACCGAGTCGACCGCCGCGTTCAGTGTGAACACCCCCTCCGCCTGGAAGATCGGCACCGTCGGCAAGCCCTTGTCGGGCAACGCCGTTCGCCTCGCCGAGGACGGCGAGATCCTACTCAAGGGCGGCGTCGTGTTCAAGGAGTACTGGCAGAACCCCGAGGCGACGGCCACCGCGATCGTCGACGGCTGGTTCCACACCGGCGACCTCGGCACCGTCGACGCCGACGGCTTCATCACGATCACCGGACGCAAGAAGGAACTCATCGTGACCGCGGGCGGCAAGAACGTCTCCCCCGCCGGACTCGAGGACGTCATCCGCGCCAACGCCCTGATCTCCCAGGCGATGGTCGTCGGCGACGCGAAGCCGTTCATCGGCGTGCTGATCACGATCGACTCCGAAGCGTTCCCCGCATGGAAGGAACGCAACAACAAGCCGGAGTCGGCCTCGGTCGCCGATCTCTCCGACGACGCCGACCTCCGGGCCGAGATCCAGTCGGCCATCGACGCCGCGAACAAGACGGTGTCGAGCGCGGAGGCGATCAAGAAGTTCCGCATCCTGCCGTCGGACTTCACCGAGGAGACCGGCGAGATGACCCCGACCCTCAAGGTCAAGCGCAACGTGGTCGTGGAGAAGTTCTCCGACGACATCGAGGCGATCTACCAGAAGTGATCTTCCAGAGCTGATCCGTTCGCCGGATCAGGAATCAATCCGCCCGAGCACCCGTTGGTGCCACCATGCGTGCAGTCACCTACCGCCGCTTCGGTGGCCCTGATGTCCTGGAGGTCACCGATCTCCCCACACCCAAGGTCGGTCCGGACTCCGTACTGATCCGAGTGCGCGCCTCGAGTGTCAACCCCGTGGACTGGAAGGTCCGCGAGGGTCACCTCGCCGAGGTGATGGACACCGTGTTCCCGGTGATCCCGGGTTGGGATGTCGCGGGCGTGGTCGAGCAGGTCGGCCTGGACACGCCCGAGTTCCGGGTGGGCGACGAGGTGTTCGGTTACGTGCGGAAGGACGTCGTCGGCGGTGAAGTCGCCGGCGGCACGTTCGCCGACCTGGTCGCCGCACCGGTCCGCACACTCGCGCACAAGCCGTCCAGCTTGTCGTTCGAGGAGGCTGCGGCCGTACCGCTCGCCGGACTGACGGCGTACCAGACGATTCGACGGGCGGGCGTGCAGTCGGGTCACACTGTGCTGGTCCATGCCGCCGCGGGCGGCGTCGGGTCGTTCGCGGTTCAGATCGCGCGATCTCTGGGCGCACGGGTGATCGGCACCGCCTCGGAGTCCAATCACGACTACCTCCGAACCCTCGGCGCCGAGCCGACCATGTACGGGGATGGTCTGGCAGACCGGGTACGTGCGCTGGAGCCCGCCGGTGTCGACGTCGTCCTCGACTATGTCGGTGGAGACGCACTCGACTCGGTGCCAGAGGTATTGCGCGACGGCGGCACTGTCGCCTCCGTCATCGACGCACGGGCGCGAGATGAGTTCGGGGGCCAGTACGCATGGGTGCGTCCCGACTCCGCGGACCTCGCCGAGCTCGCCCGGCTCGCCGACGCGGGCGACCTCAAGCCGGAGATCGCCGAGGTCTTCGACCTAGCCGACGCTGCCGGCGCTCACGAGCGCAGCCAGTCCGGTCATGTGCGAGGAAAGATCGTGGTACGAGTCTCTACCGAGGCGTAGGGACGACTCAGAGCAATTGGCGCAGCCGGGCCGCCATCTGACTCCACTGCCAGTTCTCCACGACGAAACGCCTTCCGGCAGCCCCCATATCGGCCGCCGCCGCCCGGTCGCCGAGGATCGCCAGGATCGCCAGGGCGACGGCGTCGACGTCGGTGCCGTCGACCGTCGTCCCCGTCACCCCCTCCACCACCGTCTCCGGCGCACCACCCGAGAGTCCGGCGACCACCGGTACGCCGGTCGCCGAGGCCTCGAGATAGACGATTCCGAGCCCTTCGACGTCGAGTCCGCCCCCGCGGGTGCGGGACGGCATCGCGAAGACGTCGGCGACGTTGTGATATGCCGAGAGTTCTTCGGCCGGAACCGATCCGGTGAAGATCACGTGATCGCTGACATCCGCCTCGGCAGCGAGTGCGTGCAGCTTCTCCGCATACGGACCGCCGCCGACGACCACCAGCACGGCATCGGGCATCCGGCGACGGATCAGCGGCAGCGCCCGGATCAGCACGTCCTGCCCCTTGCGCGGCACCAGTCGCGAGAGACACAGGATGGTCGGCCGGTCCCCCAGTTCGTGACGGTCGCGGAACTTCTGCCGCAGAATCGGATCGGGCGCGAACCGGTCGACATCGACACCGGGCGGCAGATATTCGAGTGCGGCGTGCGGACCGAAGGCGGAGGCGAATCGGCCGCGCGTGTACCGACTGACGAAGGTGATCACGTCGGTGTGGCGGCCGATGTGTCCGAGCACCTGACGCGCCACCGGGAGCATCGACCAGCCGACCTCGTGCCCGTGCGTACTGGCGAGGACGCGCTGGGCACCGGCACGCCTCATCGCGGGGGCCAGGACGGCCAGCGGTGCGGCCGCACCGAACCAGACCGTCGAGATCTCTTCGCGCCGAACGATCTCCGCGGCACGTCGGGCGACGAACGGCGTCGGCAGCATCAGCGTCGTGCGATGGCGGTACACCCGGTACGGCGCTGCCGCGTCGAAGTCGATGTGCGACCGGCCGCGCCAGCGCGGCGCATAGACGACGATGTCCTCCGGCGGTAGCAGATCCACCAGATTCTGCAGATAGGACTGGATCCCGCCCGGCCGCGGCGGAAAGTCGTTCGTGATCAACAGGGTTCGTGACATCAGCGGACCTGCCCCTCGAGCCATCGGCCCCACCCCGCCACCAGTTCGTCACGACCGACGCCGAGCGCGGCCCGGATGGCGGCTTCCTGGCGAGCCGGGTCGGAGGTTGCCGCGACCCCGAGGTAGAGCCTCTTCAGACGCGCCTCGTCGTAGCGGTCGGCGACATAGGCAGCCATCGACCACGCACTCTGATAGGCGATCTGAGAGTTCTGCCCGTTCATGGCGAAGGCAGCGTCGTCGGGCAACGCAGTGGGGGTGTTGCCCGCACGGACCGCCTCGGTCAGGTCGGGTGCGGCGTCGGGGAATCGGGTGTAGGTGCCCTTGCGGCCAACGTACTCGGCCACGCCCTCGGTGATCCAGAGGGGAGCGTCGAGGGCGGTCTGGGCCCGGGCCGCGACGTGGGTGAGTTCGTGGCGCAGCACGACGGCGAGCGTCGGCGCGGCCAGGTCGTCGGCGGCTGGGGTGAAGACGATGCGCTGGCCGGAGGCGGTGCGCCGGGGGAAGTCCACTCGGCTGTACACGGTCGCGGCGGCTGCGGTGCCGGTCACCCCGCGTCCCGGCGCCACGAGCTCGTCGAACTCCTTCGGTGTCGAGGTCGCGACGAGCACTGCGCGTCGATCCCAGGAGTTGCCCCAGAAGGCGGTCACCGCGTCGACGGCATCGGGCAGCAGCCGGCGCAGGTTCGCCAGCGCCGGGTTGGTGCGCAGGTACCAGGCGATCACCGACGTCCCACCCGCGGTCTCCACATCGGAGACCGAGAGTCCGGGGAGCTCCCACAGCTGGGTCGGGGACGGTTCGCCGCCGAGCGCCTCGGCGTCGCCGACGAGCTTCCACTCGTCGCCGTACCTGGCGACCACGAACTGGTTGGTCACCACCACCTCGGGTTCGTCGACCCCGGGCGCACGCTCGCCTCCGAGGGCATATCGCAGCTCCACCGGCGCGACCCAGGAGTCGGAACTCCCCTTCACGTCGAGAAGCCCCTGGACATCGGCGGGCACCAGTGTCTCGGCTTCCTCGGTGGGTGCGAGCTGATAGCGAAAACGGGCGAACTGCAATCGACCGTCGGACTCGTCGCCGGAGAACGGCCGGGGACGGAAGTTCTCCGCGGCGGTCACCCATCGATTCTCGAAGGCCGGGATCGCCGTGTCGTCCACGAGGCGGCCGATCGCCCGCAGGTCCCCCGCGGACACGGCGGTGGTGAGGTCGTCGAGCAGGCGCGTCACACCCTCGGCACGCTGCTGCTCATACACATTCGCCGGGGTCGTCGACGTCGTGGTGGACCCGGTGGAGACCGATGCGACGTTCGAGGACGGACCCGGACCCCCACATCCGGTGGTCACACCGATCAGCAGCACCACCGCGGAGGCGAGCGTCGGGCGCCAACGCCCGCGGAGTGAGACCACCAGAGGAGTCTAGAACCGACGGCCGGAGTTGAAGGGACCGGCCTCGTCGAGCGGGACGACCTTGACCGGGACACCGAAGGTCGAGGCGTGGATGACGTATCCGTCGCCGACGTACATCCCCACGTGGTGGGCGTCCGGGTAGTAGATGACCAGGTCGCCGGGCTTGAGGTCCTCGCGGGACACCGGCTGTCCGCCGGCCATCTGCGCCTCACTCGACCGCGGGAGGGTCTTGCCGGCCTGCTTGTAGGCCCACACCATCAGACCAGAGCAGTCGAAGGAACTCGGACCGGTGGCACCCCACACATAGGGATCACCGATTCGCGTCAACGCCGCCTGGACGGCGACGAGTGCGGCGGCGGTGCCCCTCGGGACGATCCGCGGGTCGAAGTCGAAGCTCGGGCCGCGCAGGGCGGCGAGCTGCTTGCCGGTCATCGACTGGTAGATCGCGCGGATCTGGATCGCCTGCATCTGCAGGTCGGCCTGCTTGGTCTGGAGGTCTCCGCGGACGCGTTCGGCGCGCGAGACCGCCTCCGACGCGGCGAGCGCGGTCTGGTCGGCGTCCTTCTTGGCGGCCGCGGTCTGGGCGCGGACCTTCTTGATGGCGGTCAGGTCCGATGCGGCCTGCCGCGAGATCATGTCGAGTCCCGACATCTGGTCGAGCAGGGCCTGCGGCGAGTCGCTGACCATCACCGCATAGAGTCCGCTGACGCGGGCTCCCTGGTAGCTGGCCCGCACGATGGCGTCGACCCTCGCCTGGTAAGCGGCGAGCTGCTCACGGCTGATGTCGAGCTTGCGCTGGGCGTCGGCGGCGGCCTTCTTGGCCTGCACGACGATCGAGCGCTGCTTGTCGTACTCGATCTTGGCGTTGTGCATCGCCTCGGTGGTCTTCTCGGCCTCGGTGCCGAGCTGCTTGTACCGATCGAGAAGCTGATCGGCAGATCGCGCGGGCACGGCCCGCGCCTGCCCGGTTCCGCCGGTCGTCAGTGGGACGACGGTCACAATGGCCGCCAGCAGACACATGACGAGCACCATCGGGCCCGATCGTGCACGGATACGAGTCGCGTTCACTCGCCCCTCCCCGGAAAGCACGGTGCCAGTCACTTCCTTACCGCTTCGTTATCGTCCGCGGACCACCGTAAGTTCCCCCGATGACCCCAAGGACCGGATCGGGCGGATCGCACCAAACCGCGACCCGCCCTTTCCCTGATGCTCTTGTTCAGTTGATGTCAGTAGCGGCGGATGCCGGTGAGCTGCCACTCCTTGACCGCGTCACGCTTGACGGGGGTGCCGTAGGTCGAGGAATGGACGAACTGTCCGTTTCCGGCGTAGATGCCGGCATGGCCGCCACCGTTGAAGATCATCACGTCGCCGGGCTTGGCCTCGCTGTACGAGACCGGGCGACCGCCACCGAGCTGGCCGTAGCTGTCACGCGGGATGGTCTTGCCGGCCTGCTTGTAGGACCAGTAGACGAGACCCGAGCAGTCGAAGGCGTTCGGGCCGGCCGAGCCGTAGGAGTAGGGCGAGCCGATCTTGCTCTCCGCGGCCTTGACGGCCTTCTCGCCTGCGGTCAGTTGGGGCTGCCCGAGCGGGGCGCCACCGTGCGGACGGAACTGGTCCGGGATCTGGTTCTGGCCGATGCCCGGGATGGTGAACTGGCCGACGTTCGGGATCTCGACCGTTGCGGCCGGCGACTTCGCGACGGGCTTGGGCGCGGGCGCAGCCTCGGGAGCCTTCTGCTCGCCGGGCAGAGCCGGGATCTCGAAGGTTCCGAGCGGGGTGTGGACCGGGGCCGCAAGAGCAGGGCCGGCCGCAGCAGCGAGCGAACCGAGCGTGATCGATCCAGCGATCACCGCCTTCTTGGCTACCTTGCTCCCACGATTGGGCTGTTCCAAACGATGTTTGGCCACGAAGCGAGTTCTCCTTCAGTTTCTCCCTGTACCGCCGACCGAGTTAGCTGTCGGGTTCGGGCCGGAAGAGTGGCCCTACGCGTTTTCGGCACAGCCGTATCCCGAGAGGACACGCTTGCGCGTTGACGCGATTCACCCCGATTCGGGACAGTCTCACCAGGTCGTGTCAGGACTGACATCGACTGGCCGCGCTGCCCGAAGTGTGTGGTTCCCCGGTTCGCCCGCAAGGGCGATTGAGCGGTGACTTGTGCGGACCACTTCTGTTGAAGCGGGACGCTCCGCAAAGGTCTCAGAAAGGTTACGAAATCGACGGCCCTGTGTCCACTACGCAACGGACACGCAGATCGCACCCGACTTTCAGCCCGCGCGGAGATCAGTCCCGGCGACGACCTGAAATGCCCTATGACGTGCAGTTTTCGAGTTTCTTGCAGATCGTGCAGCATTGCTGGTGACCATTGCAGCAGACTGGAACACATCGATCGCGAGGTCCAGTTCAGCATCGTCGTCGAGGGCCTGCGCCGTTACCGTAACTCCACCTTCAGCGGGCCCATCGTCCCAGTTCGGGCCGCCGAAAAGCACTGTCATCATGCACCCGTCACAGGCGACGGGGCGGGCCGGGCAGGTCGCGCAGTCAACGTGCATGGTGTGATCTCCATCTCATCTTGGCGCCGGAGGCGTTTGACCTCCGAATCGGGCGGTTCGTGGGGGTGTGGTTCGCCGCCGCCGGCGACGATCTCTCACTTCGAGGTGGAGACTAGGGGGCACCACCGACAAACTCGTTCGCACAGTGTTCGACACATGCGTCACAGAGGTAACAGGCGACATCGACGAACGCCCCTCTCGCCGATCTCCGCCGAGAACAGAACGATCGATCGGGGTGTCACATCCGGCCTGTCGGTGCGTCGAACTAATGTTCGGCCCGTGACGCGCATGGATGGTGGCGGTGCAGCCGCGGGACAGACGACCTCGGGCCAACTGACCTTCGCCGACCTCGAAGCCGCCGATCAGGCCACCGGTGGCGACGCGACATCGAACGAGTTCAGCGACCGGGCACTCTTCGACACCACCCTCGTCGTCGTCGACCTCGAGACCACCGGGTCCGATCCCGCGGGCGACCGCATCACCGAGATCGGCGCCGTGAAGATCCGGGGAGGCGAGGTGATCGGCGAGTTCGCCACCCTCGTCGATCCCGGCCGCCCCATCCCGCCCCAGATCGTCACCCTCACCGGGATCACGACCGCGATGGTCACCGACGCACCCCGTATCGAGTCGGTACTACCGGCGTTCCTCGAGTTCGCCCGCGGGGCGATCCTGGTCGCGCACAACGCTCGCTTCGACATGGGGTTCCTCCGGCAGAACGCACTCCGGCTCCACCTCGACTGGCCGTTCAGCCTGAGTCTGTGCACGGTGACAATGGCCCGGCGCATCCTGTCGCGCGACGAGGCGCCGACGGTCAAGCTGAGCGCCCTCGCCGATCTGTTCGACGTCTCGGTCCGTCCCACCCACCGGGCACTGGACGACGCCCGCGCCACCGTCGAGGTCTTCCACCGTCTGCTCGAGCGCGTCGGGAACCAGGGCATCGCGACGGTCGGGGACCTCACCTCTTACCTGCCGCGCACCGATCCCCGTCTGCGCGGCAAACGTCACCTCGCCGACCGGGTACCGGCCCGACCCGGCGTCTACCTGTTCCGCGGGCCCTCGAACGAGGTCCTCTATGTCGGCACCGCGGTGGATCTACGACGCCGGGTCCGTTCCTATTTCTCCGGCAGCGATCCCCGGCGACGCATCACCGAGATGGTCCTGCTCGCCGAGCGTGTCGACGCCGTCGAGTGTTCCCACGCCCTGGAGGCGGCCGTCCGCGAGTTGCGACTGCTGGCGGCGCACGCACCTGCCTACAACGGACGTTCGACACAGCCCCACAAGGGGTGGTGGGTGACCCTGACCGAGGAACGTTTCCCGCGTCTCAAGGTCAGCCGCACCCCCACCGACGAATCCATCGGTCCGGTGGGCAACCGCAACAACGCGTCGACGGTTGCCGACGTGATCGCCGCAGCCGCCGGACTCCGCACGTGCACCAAACGCCTCGGGGTCACCGGCTACCACTGGTGCCCGACTCCCGACGGCGTCCGGCAGCCCGGCGGATGTCATGCCGCCGCCGCAGCGCCCCAGACGGTCCCGGACTATCTGCCGCGCGTGACCGCGGCCCGCCGCCTGATGCGTGGGGAGGCCGACGACCTCCTCGACGACCTCACCGCGCGCCTCGCGGATCTCTCCGAGGCGCAGATGTTCGAGACCGCCGCCCGCCACCGAGACCGGCTCGCCCTCACCATCGACGCCCTGGCGCGTTGTCAGCGGCTGGCCGCACTGTGTGCGATCGCCGAGATCGTCGTCGCCCGTCCCGACGACGACCGCGGCTGGCATTTCGCCGTCGTCCGCCACGGACGCCTCGCGGCGGCGGGACGTGCCCGTCGGGGCGTCTCCCCCATGCCGGTGGTCGACGCGCTCGTCGCCGCCGCCGAGACGGTCATCGCCGGACCAGGTCCGCTACGCGGGGCACCCGCGGAAGAAGTCGCGCTGATCTACCGGTGGATGACCGAGCCGGGTGCCCGGATCGTGTCCACGACCGATCCGGTGGCACTGCCGGCCGGATGCGCCGAGCGCCGGCGCGGCTGGTCGCAGTCGGCGCGAGAGGCACGCTCGGATGCCCACTCGGTGACGCACCGGACACCACGGCCCGCACAGCGCTCGCCGGTCCACCGGCTCGTGGCCACTAGGCTTGCGCCATGATCACTGCCATCGTCCTCATCCAGGCCGACGTCCACCAGATCCCGGAGACCGCTCAGGCCGTGGCCGACATCGCCGGCGTCGAAGAGGTGTACTCCTGCGCGGGTGACGTCGACCTCATCGCGAAGATCCGCGTCCGCGACCACGAGCAGATCGCGACAGTGGTGACCGGAGAGATCAACCGGCTGCCCGGGGTGCTCAAGAGCGCCACCCACATCGCGTTCCGCAGCTACTCGAGCTCGGACGTCGAGGGTGGCTTCTCCATCGGCGAGAACTAGTTTCGCGCGGCCGACCCCAACTGGGTGCTGAGTGAGGCCCAGCGGTCGAGCAGGGACGCCGCCGCCCCGGAGTCGATGGCGTCGGCCGCACGGTCCTTCGCGGCACCGAGCGCCTCGGTGAGTTCGGCGGAGGTCATCGGCGCCTGCTGTTCGAATGCCACGATCGCGCCGGCCGAGTTCAGCAGCACCGCGTCACGTACGGGACCGGTTGTGCCCGCGAACAATTCCCGCGCGATCGCGGCGTTTGCGACCGCATCGCCGCCCTGCAGCGCGGACAGCTCGACGCGCGCGATGCCGAGATCGGCCGGGTCGACGCCGAGCTGGGTGACGCTGCCGCCGACGACCTGCCACACCGTCGAGGTGGTGGTCGTGGTGAGTTCGTCGAGGCCGTCGTCGCCGCGCACCACCAGTGCCGATCCACCGCGGTCGGCAAAAGCGCCGGCGAGAACCGGTGCAAGGTCGGCGAAGGCGCACCCGATGAGGCCCGCGGTGGGACGTGCCGGGTTCGTCAGCGGCCCGAGCACGTTGAACACGGTCGGGATGCCGATCTCCTTGCGCGGCGGACCGGTGAAACGGAAGGCCGGGTGGAACACCGGCGCGAAGCAGAACCCGATACCGAGTTCGTCCACACAGCGCGCGACCGCGTCGGCGGACAGGGTGATGTCCACGCCGAGCGCCTCCAGCACGTCGGCACCGCCGCTCTTCGACGACGCCGCCCGGTTCCCGTGCTTCACGACCGCCACCCCGGCGGCCGCGATGACGATCGACGTCATCGTGGAGATGTTCACGGTGTGCGACCGGTCGCCGCCCGTACCGACCACGTCGACCGCCGGACGACTCACCTCGACGAGCGTCGCATGGTCGAGCATCGCCTGCGCCAGGCCGATGAGCTCGCCGGGAGCCGCGCCCTTCATCTTCACGCCGACACCGAAGGCGGCGATCTGTGCGCCGCTGGCACTGTCGGTCATGATCTCGTTCATCGCCCAGGCGGCCTCTTCGGCGGTGAGGTCGATGCGATCGGTGATCTTGCCGAGGATCTGCGGCCAGCTGAAGGCAGACTTTGCGGTACTCACAGGCAGAGAGCCTAGTGCCCCGCCCCGCCGGCCGGACGCTGCAGTACAGACCACCGTCGTGCGATTCCGCCGTGACGGGAACCCAGACTGGCCATGCGGGACCGTTCCTGGGACAGATGCATGGCGTCGAGCAACTGGACACGTGCGAGGACGAGCACCTCGAGCCGGTCGTCGCCGGCCTCGGGCCGCGGCCCCCAGCGGTCGTCGCCGACCACCTCATATCCGTCGAGTGCCGCCACCGCCGCGGCATCGCTCACGCGATCTGCCGGCAGCTCGAGATCGTGACGGAGGATCACCTCTTCCTCCCCGCGCCAGGACGACTCGTCGAGGGCGACCGAACTCGCGATCGCATCGTCGTCCGAACCGGCGACGACAACCACCTCGTCCCGTAGTCCGAGGGGAGCGGTGCCGCCACCGCCCCGGAGCCGGGATCGCAGGCGCGCCAGGCGACCCCGGGCGACGACCCGCCCGTTCAGGTCGCGGGGACCGGAGGAATCCGAACTCGACATGAACTCACCGTAGCCACCGTGCCAACGCCCCGGACACGGTGCCGGGGACGCCCCGGACACGCCGCCGAACACGCCGCCGAACACGCCGGAGACGCCGTCATCGGCCCGCCCGACCTGCAGCGGGAGAAAAACCTGCCCCCAATATCCGACCCGGGTGGCCACCGCTTACTACGAACCGTCATACTTCACTTGTGACAAGCGCTGTAGGTACCTCAGGAACAGCCATCACCTCGCGCGTGCACTCGCTGAACCGGCCCAACATGGTCAGCGTCGGCACGATTGTGTGGCTGTCCAGTGAGCTCATGTTCTTCGCTGGCCTCTTCGCGATGTACTTCGTCGCCCGAGCCAACTCCGCCATCGGCTGGCCACCAGAGCCGACCGAGCTGAATCTCGCCCTCGCCATACCGGTGACGACGGTGCTGATCCTCTCGTCGGTCACGTGCCAGATGGGTGTGTTCGCCGCCGAACGAGGTGACGTCTTCGGCCTCCGCCGCTGGTACGTACTCACCTTGGCCATGGGCACGTTCTTCGTGTGCGGCCAGGCATACGAGTACTACCACCTGGTGCACGAGGGCACGACGCTGTCGTCGAGTGCATACGGTTCCGTCTTCTACATGACGACCGGCTTCCACGGCCTGCACGTCATCGGCGGTCTGATCGCATTCGTCTACCTCCTCATCCGCACCAAGCTGTCAAAGTTCACCCCGGCGCAGGCAACCGCCGCAATCGTTGTCTCCTACTACTGGCACTTCGTCGACATCGTCTGGATCGGACTGTTCGTCACGATCTACTTCATCCGATGACCCCGGCGACACCGCGCCACGCGCGATCCGCCAACCCAGAGCGCAGCTCGCTCTAGAACACCAGTCCGTCCCGCTTAGTAGAGAGTCACAGATGAGTTCATCTCCACCGCGACCGTCGGATAGCGGCACCGACGCCCGCCGCGCCAAGGCACGGCGCAAGCTCCGTCGACGCGCCAGCGGCACCATCGTGCTCCTGGCCGGTCTGGTCATGGCCGGTGTGCTCGCTTCGGTTCTGACCCCCGACCCTCAGGTCGCGGTGGCCGACGAGAGCAACGCCGCGATGATCAACGACGGCCGCAAGCTCTACGAGACCTCGTGCATCACCTGCCACGGCGCAAACCTGCAGGGTGTGCCCGACCGTGGTCCCGCCCTGCTCGGCGTCGGCGACGCCGCCGTGTACTTCCAGGTGTCGACCGGCCGCATGCCGGCCGCACGTGGTGAGGCACAGGCGCAGCGAAAGCCCGCGAAGTTCACGACCGAGCAGATCGACCAGCTCGGCGCCTTCATCCAGGCCGAGGGCGGCGGACCGCAGGTCCCCCGCGACGCCAACGGCGAGGTCGCCCAGGGTTCGCTCCGTGGCGACAGCATCGGACGCGGCAGCGAGCTGTTCCGCCTGAACTGCGCCTCGTGCCACAACTTCACCGGTCGTGGCGGCGCCCTGTCGTCGGGTAAGTACGCCCCGAACCTCGACGGCGTCAGTGAGGCACAGATCTACACCGCGATGCTGACCGGTCCGCAGAACATGCCCAAGTTCTCGAACCGTCAACTGAATCCGGAAGAAAAGAAAGACATCATCGCCTACGTCAAGTACGCGACCGAGGCCAAGCCCAGCGGCGGACTCGGACTGGGCGGCTTCGGGCCGGTCAGTGAGGGCATGGTGATGTGGTTCGTCGGCGTCATCGCCATCGTCGCAGGCGCCATGTGGATGGGATCTCGAGCATGAGCGGCAGTGACAAGGACGTCCCGTCGCGGGACGAACTGGAGCAGATGAGCACGGATGAGCTCGTCAAACTCGGCACCAATCTCGACGGTGTCGAGATCATCCACCGGGCCGAGCGGTACACCGAGGCCGGTACCAAGGTCGAGAAGCGCGCCGAGCGCCAGGTCGCGGTCTGGTTCACGATCGCAGGTATCTCCGCACTCGCCTGCCTGGGCATCTTCCTGTTCAACCACTGGGAATTCGCCCTCCCCGACGATCCGAACTACTGGTGGTACACCTTCAACACGCCGCTCCTCGGTGCGACGTTCGGACTCTCGGTGCTGTCCATCGGCATCGCGATGATCCTGATCACCAAGAAGTTCATCCCGTCGGAGATCTCCGTGCAGGATCGCCACGACGGCGGTTCGGCCGAGGTCGACAAGAAGACGATCGTCGGACTCCTCCAGGACACCGGCACCACCTCGACCCTGGGTCGTCGCAAGATGATCATCGGTTCGGCCGGGTTCGGTCTGGGCGCCTTCGCGCTGACCGGCCTCGTCGCCTTCCTCGGTGGCTTCATCAAGAACCCGTGGGCCGAGCGCGAGAACGCCCCGCTGTGGCACTCGGGCTGGTCGCCGATCTACAACTCCGAGGAAGACCCCAACGAGACGATCTACCTGCGTCGCGACACGGGCAACCCGTACCAGGTCGCCCTGGTCCGTCCGGAGGATCTCGACGCCGGCGGCATGGAAACCGTCTTCCCGTGGCGTCGTTCCAACGGGTTCGGCGAGACCGAGCACTCCCGTCACGCGCTGATGGAGAGCCTCCACGAGGTCCGCAACCCCGTCATGCTCATCCGTCTTCGCCCCGAGGACACGGCCCGCGCCATCAAGCGCACGGGCCAGGAGAGCTTCAACTACGGTGACTACTTCGCCTACACCAAGGTCTGCAGCCACCTCGGTTGCCCCGCCTCGCTGTACGAACAGCGGAGCAACCGCATCCTGTGTCCCTGCCACCAGTCGCAGTTCGACGCGCTCGAGTACGCCAAGCCGATCTTCGGACCGGCGGCCCGTGCTCTCGCACAGCTGCCGATCACGGTGAACAATGAGGGTTACCTCGTTGCGGCAGGTGACTTCATCGAGCCCGTCGGACCGGCATTCTGGGAGCGTAAGTCATGACCATCGCCGACCGTCTCGGCGCACAAGCCGAAGAAATGGACTCGCGGTATCACCTCGCCGCGGGTATGCGTCGCCAGATCAACAAGGTATTCCCCACCCACTGGTCGTTCATGCTGGGTGAGATCGCGCTCTACAGCTTCATCATCCTGCTGATCTCGGGCGTCTACCTCTCGCTGTTCTTCGATCCGTCGATGACGCACGTCGTCTACGACGGCGCGTACCAGCCCCTCAACGGCGTCATGATGACCAAGGCGTACGAGACCACGCTGGACCTCTCCTTCGAGGTTCGCGGCGGCCTGTTCGTCCGTCAGATCCATCACTGGGCAGCTCTGCTGTTCGCGGCGTCGATCATCATCCACATGGCGCGCATCTTCTTCACCGGTGCGTTCCGCCGTCCGCGTGAGGCCAACTGGATCATCGGCTCCCTGCTGCTGGTACTGGCGATGTTCGAGGGCTTCTTCGGCTACTCGCTTCCCGACGACCTGCTCTCGGGCACCGGCGTCCGCGCCGCCATGAGTGGCATCGTCCTCGGCATCCCCGTCGTGGGCACCTGGATCCACTGGGCGCTGTTCGGTGGGGACTTCCCCGGCGACATCATCATCCCGCGCCTGTACGTGCTGCACATCCTGCTGTTCCCCGGCATCATCCTGGCCTTGATCGGTGCTCACCTGGCGCTCGTCTGGTACCAGAAGCACACCCAGTTCCCCGGCCCCGGCCGCACCGAGAAGAACGTCGTCGGTGTCCGGATCATGCCGGTGTTCGCCGCCAAGGCCGGCGCGATGTTCGCCTTCGTCACCGGTGTGCTGGCCGTCATGGCGGGCATCTTCCAGATCAACCCGGTCTGGAACATCGGCCCGTACAACCCGGCGCAGGTGTCGGCAGGTTCGCAGCCGGACATCTACATGATGTGGACCGACGGTCTGATACGTCTGTTCCCCGCGTGGGAGCTCTACCTGGGCAACTACACCGTCGTGATGTCCAACTGGGTCGTCCTGATCATCACCATCATGTTCGGCGTGATGTTCGCCTACCCGTGGATCGAGAAGAAGCTCACCGGAGACGACGCTCACCACAACCTGCTGCAGCGTCCGCGTGACACCCCGGTCCGTACCGCGATCGGTGCGATGGCGTTCTCGTTCTACATCCTGCTGACGCTGGCCTGCATGAACGACATCATCGCGTTCAAGTTCCACATCTCGCTCAACGCGACGACGTGGATCGGCCGGATCGGTCTGATCATCCTGCCGCCGCTGGTGTACTTCATCGCCTATCGCTGGGCGATCTCGTTGCAGCGCAGCGACCGTGAGGTTCTTGCACACGGCATCGAGACCGGCATCATCAAGCGTCTGCCGCAGGGCGAGTACATCGAGCTGCACCAGCCGCTCGGACCGGTCGACGACCACGGTCACCCGATCCCGCTCCCCTACCAGGGCGCTGCACTGCCGAAGCGGATGAACAAGCTCGGTTCCGCCGGCGCACCGGGTACGGGTTCGATCCTGACCGCCGACCCGGTCGAGGAGCAGCTGCGCAACGTCGAACTCGAGCACGAACTCGAGGCCGCCGAACGCAAGGCTCTACGCGAGCTCCAGGCCAAGGGTGGCAACCCCTTCGGCGAGTAGCTTCCGACACCAGAAAGCGGGCCGTCACGCACCATCCGGTGCATGACGGCCCGCTTTTTGGTGTCACCCGCCGGATGAGCCGCTCCGCCGGTTGAGCGTTCCTCCGCCGGTTGAGCTTGTCGAAACCCCCTCTCCCCTCCCCCGCCGGGCCTTCTGGCCTCGCCCCCACGGCCACTGCCCGGATGTGGCACGGTGGACACCATGCGCCGGTTACGTCATCGTGGTTCCGGCCTGTCCCAGATCACCCGTGGGATGGGCACTCTCGACGCCGAGATCTATGACACGATCGCCCGCTCGCCGAGTCCGCTGCTCGACTCCACGATGCCGGTACTGACCCACGCGGCTGATCACTCGAAGCTGTGGATGGCGATCGCCGCCGGGTTGGCCGTCTCCGGCCGGCCGTCACTTCAGCGCGGAGCGGCCCGGGGTATCGCCTCGCTGGCCGTCACCAGTCTCGTGACCAATCAGGCGGCCAAGCGGATTCGACGTCGCACACGCCCGCATCCGGGACTCATCCCCGACCCACGACGCGGCCGCAGACAGCCGACGTCGAACTCCCTGCCCTCCGGGCACTCCGCGAGCGCTGCGGCCTTCGCGATCGGTGTCGCAGTCGAGAACCCACCCGCCGGCCTCGTGCTGTCCGGGCTGGCCGCCCTCGTCGGGCTCTCCCGGGTCGCCACCGGCGCCCACTACCCCGGCGACGTGGTCGCCGGGCTGAGCATCGGGGCCGCCGTCGCGACACTGGGTACCCGGGTCGTGCCGCCGATCGCCCGGCCATCCCTGTCGCTCGCCGATCCGACGCTCGTCGAGGCCGAACCTCGACCCGACGGTGCCGGTCTCGTCGTAGTGGTGAACCCGGCTTCCTCGGACGGGCGCGGACGTCGTGTGCTGGGAGACATCCAGACGGCGCTCCCCGCCGCCGAGATCGTCGAACTCGACGACAACGACGATGTCGCCGCGGTGTTCGCCGATGTCGCGGCGCGCGCCTCGATCATCGGCGTCGCGGGCGGGGACGGCACGGTGGCGTGCGCCGCAGGCGCGGCGATCGACGCGGAGCTTCCGCTCGCGGTGTTCCCGGCGGGCACCTTCAATCACTTCGCGCGTGACATCGGTTGCGGGACAGTCCAGGACACCGTCCACGCCATTGCCTCCGGGTCGGTGTCCAAGGTCGACGCGGTGTGGCTCAACGATTCTCGTCTGATCCTGAACACCGCCAGCATCGGTGCCTATCCGCATTTCGTCCGCATCCGGGAACGTCTCCGGCGCCGCATCAGCCGACCACTCGCCACCGCCACCGCGATCATCCGGGTGCTCCGCGAGGACGCCAACGTACGGATCGAGGTCGACGGCCAGGTGCTCGACGTCTCCCTGTTCCTCCTCGGGAACTCGATCTATCAACCCACGGGATTCCTGCCCACGCGACGCCTACGGCTCGACGACGGGCTCCTCGATGTCCGGATACTCGAGATGGGACATCGCTGGGCGACCCTGCGGCTGTTGGGATCTCTCGCCGCCGGCCGCCTGGAACGATCCCGGCTGTACCACGAGATGCAGGTACCCGAGTTCCGGTTCACGGCCGTCGACGGTCCGGTGGCGGTGTCCCACGACGGCGAGGTCGAGGAAAGCTACTCGAACGCGCACTTCCGCGCCGACTACCGCCGGCTGAAGGTGTACGGCCCGGTTCGCTCCAGGCGGATCTGAAGGGCTCGCCCGGACACGAGACAAGAAAAGACGACGCCCCACCTATGCGGTGGGGCGTCGTCTCTTGTGGTTCTACCGAAGGCTCAGTGCTTCTCGGGTCCGACGTGGTACTCGAAGACGAGTCCGGCAGCGGTACCCAGGATCACCGCCACGGCGAAGATCGCGAGCCAGAAGTTGCCAGAGGCGAACCCGACCGCGAAGATCGAGGCGCCCAGGGCGATCAGGATCGGCCACCACGAGTGCGGGCTGAAGAAGCCCAACTCGCCGGCGCCGTCCTCGATCTCGGCATCCTCGTAGTCCTCGGGGCGGATCTCGACGCGCCGCGACACGAACCGGAAGAACGTGCCCGCGATCAGCGTCAGACCCCCGGCGAAGAACAGGCCGACGACGCCGACCCACTCGATGCCCTTGCTGGTGAACGCGGTGAACAGCGTGTACGCGACGCCGGTCAGCACGAAGAAGGCTGTCAACATCTCGAAGAGGCGTGCTTCGATCTTCATCGTCAGCTCTCCTTCTTGGTGCAGTTGGCGAGGGTCGGGTCATCCGGGTTGCCGGTGGCACCCACCGAACCGTCGGTCTTGCGACGGGTGTCGAACGGAACCGTGGTGACGGCTTCCGGTGCCTGGCAGATCGACGCGAGCGCCTCGGCGTTGGTGGCCTCCGGATTCGACTGGCGGAAGCGGATGTAGCTGTCGAAGTCCTCCGGTGTCACCGCGCGGACCTCGAAGTTCATCATCGAGTGGTAGGTGCCGCACATCTCGGCACAGCGCCCGACGAAGGCTCCGGTCCGGTCGAGCGAGCCGATCTGGAAGATCGGGTCGGTCGAGTTCTCCTTCGGGAACGGCATCACGTCGCGCTTGTACAGGAACTCCGGCACCCAGAACGAGTGGACGACGTCGCCCGAGGCGAGATTGAACTCGATGCGCTTGTCGGTCGGCAGGACCAGGACCGGGATCTCGCTCGACGAGCCGACGGTCTCGATCTTGTCGAACCGCAGGTAATCGCGGATGTCGTCGTCGCGCCCACCGGCCGGACCGGGCAGCTCGCCGCCGTGCTCACCCTCGACAGCCGGCTCGGGCTCGACCTCGCCGTCCTTCTGCTGCTGCAGTTCGAACGGGTTGCCGTCGGCCTCGAAGCCGTCGTAGGTCGAACCGTCGCTGAAGACGACCTTGTTGTAGCCGAACTTCCAGTTCCACTGGAACGCGGTCACGTCGACGACGACCTTGGAGTCGTCGTTCTTGCCCTCGACGTCGTTCTGCACGATCACGGTGAAGTAGAACAGCACCGCGATGATGACGAACGGAATCGCCGTGTACGTGAGCTCCAGCGGCACGTTGTATGCGGTCTGCCGCGGGAACACGCCCTTCTTGGCGTCGTTCGCACGATGGAACGTGATCGTCCAGAAGATCAGGGCCCAGACCAGAATGCCCATGACGAGTGCGGCGATGACGGACCAGGTCCAGAGATCGACCATCTTCTTACCCTGGGGCGTGACGCCCTCGGGCCAACCGAAACGCATCGCCTCATTGGCGTCGCATCCCGACATCAGCAGTGCGCCGAGTCCGAGAGCGACGACGATTCCCAGTCGCTTCATCGTCTGCGACGCGGATGAGACACGCCGCGCTCGGGGCCGTCCACCGTGTGCCAATTTCACGCCTTCCTGCTCGCTCACCGGCGCCCTTGCGCCGCAGTGAGTGCATGCCACATGACCTGCACAGGGCAAGTACCCGTCGTGGACACACAACGAGTCTTGCACCTAGTACTACGCAGCGTAGACCAACCCGGCGAAGCTTTCGTGATCGGGGTTTGATCCGGCCGTGTCCGAGCACTCCAGGTCGGAATCCCGCTGGTGGCTCAGGCATACTCGGACCCGACCCGACGCCCGTCGGGGCCTGTGCTCGCGACGAGATTGGGGAGAAGCCAACGTGTGTGGTCTGCTCGGCCTTCTGACATCCGACCGGACGGCCACCGAGGTCGTCGACGCGGTGGCGGTGGCCTCGCACTGCATGCGGCATCGTGGTCCCGACGAGCCCGGCACCTGGCACGACGAGAACATCGTCTTCGGCTTCAACCGACTCTCCATCATCGACATCGAGCACTCTCACCAGCCGCTCCGCTGGGGCCCGCCGGAGAACCCCGACCGCTACGCACTGGTCTTCAACGGCGAGATCTACAACTACCTGGAGATCCGCGCCGAGCTGGCCGAGGACGAGGGTGCGACCTTCCGTACCGAGGGGGACGGGGAGGCCATCGTCGCCGCGTTCCACCACTGGGGCCCCGACGCGGTGCGCCGCCTCCGCGGCATGTTCGCCTTCGCCATCTGGGACACCGAGAACCGGTCGCTGTTCCTGGCCCGTGACCCGTTCGGCATCAAGCCGCTGTTCGTGGCATCTGGGCCCGGTGGCCTGATCTTCGGCAGCGAGAAGAAGTCCCTCCTCGACCTGATCGAGCGCGTCGGCCTGTCCAAGGACCTGGACCCGCGGGCGGTCGAGCACTACACGGTGTTGCAGTACGTCCCGGAGCCCGAGACCATCCACGCCTCGATCCGCCGGCTCGAGTCGGGCTGCCACGCCACCGCCTCCCCTGGCAGTCCGCTCTCGGTCCGCCGCTACTTCACGCCGCAGTTCGGGGTGCGTCCCGTCACCGACGCCACGCGCCAGAAACGCTATGACGAGATCGCCGACGTTCTCGCGGACTCGGTCGCCAAGCACATGCGTGCCGACGTCACCGTCGGCTCGTTCCTGTCCGGCGGCATCGACTCGACGGCCATCGCCGCGCTGGCGATCCGCCACAACCCCGACCTGATCACCTTCACCACCGGGTTCGAGCGCGAGGGGTATTCGGAGGTCGATGTGGCCGCCGAGTCGGCCGAGGCGATCGGCGCGAAGCACGTCGTCAAGGTCGTCGGACCGTCGGAGTTCATCGAGGCGTTGCCGTCGATCGTCTGGTATCTCGACGACCCGGTCGCCGACCCGGCCCTCGTCCCCCTCTACTTCGTCGCCGCCGAGGCACGCAAGCACGTCAAGGTCGTGCTGTCCGGGGAAGGCGCCGACGAACTCTTCGGTGGTTACACCATCTACAAGGAACCGCTGTCGCTCGCGGCCTTCGACCGTCTCCCCCGCCCGCTGCGTCGGGCGGCCGGCAAACTGTCCGACCGCATCCCGGAGGGCACTCGCGGCAAGAGCCTGCTGCACCGCGGCTCGCTCACGCTCGAGGAGCGCTACTACGGCAACGCCCGCAGCTTCGACGACGCCAGGCTGCGTGCGGTACTGCGCGACTATCGCCCGGAGTGGACCCACACCGACGTCACCGCGCCGATCTACGCGATGAGCGAGGGCTGGGATCCGGTGGCCCGCATGCAGCATCTCGATCTGTTCACGTGGCTGCGCGGCGACATCCTGGTGAAGGCCGACAAGATCACGATGGCCAACTCGCTCGAGCTGCGCGTGCCGTTCCTCGACCCGGAGGTCTTCGCGATCGCCGAGCAGCTGCCGCACGACGAGAAGATCTCGCACGGCACCACCAAGTACGCGCTGCGCAAGGCGCTCGAGCAGATCGTCCCGGCGCATGTCCTGCACCGCAAGAAGCTCGGCTTCCCGGTCCCGATCCGCCACTGGCTGGCCGGCACCGAGATGTACGACTGGGCGCACGACACGATCACCGAGAGCCAGACCGACCACATCTTCGACAAGAACGCCGTGATCGCGATGCTGAACGAGCACCGGGAAGGCGTGGTGGACAACAGCCGTCGCCTCTGGACGGTGCTGATCTTCATGATCTGGCACGGCATCTTCGTCGAGGGCTCGATCGTGCCGGAGATCGTCGACCACACCTACCCGGTCCGCCTCTAGCCCCTGTCGCTGCCCGGCCCCGAAAACCGCCCCTGGAAACGACCCTCACCAGGCGAACCGACGACACATTGTCGTCGGCGAGCCTCTGAAGGGCGCTTGCCAGGGGCGGTTTTCAGTGGTCAGGCGCGCGCTCAGTGGGCCAGTTTGAGGCCGATGACACCGCCGACGATCATCACCAGGCACAACGCCTGGACCAGCGACACCGGCTGCTCCCCGGTGACCATCGCGAAGACGACGGTCAGCACCGCACCGATACCGACCCAGACGGCATAGGCAGTGCCCACCGGGAGGTCACGCATCGCGAAGGCCAGACCGCCCATGCTGGCGGCGAGGGCCACGAAGAAGACCACGGACGGCGCCACCTTGGTGAAACCGTCGGACTTGCCGAGCGCGGTGGCCCACACCGCCTCGAGAACACCGGACAGCACGAGTATCAACCACGACATGACAGCCTCCCGCGGGCCGTCTTGTCGCACACCGGGTACAGCACCCCTCGTCCGGGAGTCCAGGAGAGCGGACTCTGCCTCCACGTTGTCACATCACCGATCGCGACGGCAATGTCAGACCGGTCACCGACCACTGCTGAGCGAAAACGGGTGGCGCAGGCCATTGCCCGCACCACCCGTCAGCGAAAGACGTTGTCAGAAAGCCGCTTTGATCTCCGCGGCGGCATCGGCGCCGTACGCACCCTCGATGCGTGCGAGTGCCGACTCGACGTCCCAGGTCCAGTCCTGCGTCGACACGGTCTCGAGGACGAGGACGGCGACCATCGAACCGACCTGCGCGGCGCGTTCGAAACCGAGCCCCTTGGAGAGCGCCGACAGGAAGCCGGCCCGGAAGCCGTCGCCGACGCCGGTCGGGTCGACCTTCTCGGTCTCCGGGACGACCGGGACATGGAGACGGGTCCCGTCGCGCTCGACGATCTCGACGCCGTCCTTGCCGAGGGTCGTGACGCGCACGCCGACCATCTCCGCGACCTGCGTCTCGGACAGGCCGGTCTTCTGGCGCAGCAGGCCCCACTCGTACTCGTTGGTGAACAGGTAGGCGGCGCCGTCGATCAGCGTGCGGACCTGCTCGCCGTCGAGACGGGCGAGCTGCTGGCTCGGGTCGGCGGCGAACGGGATTCCCGCGGCGCGGCAGGCCTCGGTGTGGCTGAGCATGCCGGCCGGGTCGTCGGCGCCGATCAGCACGAGTTCCGGCGTACCGGTCTCGGCGATGACGTCGGCGAGCGAGATGTCGCGGCTCTCGCTCATGGCGCCCGCGTAGAAGGTGGCGAGCTGCGCCATCGTCTCGTCGGTCGTGCACATGAAGCGGGCGGTGTGATGGGTCTCGGAGACCCGTACTCCCCGGCAGTCGACGCCGTTGGACTCGAGCCACTTGCGGTAGTCGTGGAAGTCCGAGCCGACCGCCCCGACGAGCACCGGGTTGCCGCCGAGCTGTCCCATGGCGTAGCAGATGTTGCCCCCGACGCCGCCGCGGCGGACGACGAGGTCCTCCACCAGGAAGCTGAGAGAGATGTGTTCGAGGTGGTCGCCGAGCAGCTGCTCGGAGAACTTGCCGGGGAACTTCATCAGATGGTCGGTTGCGATGGAGCCGCATACAACGATTGCCACTGGCGCTCTCAGCCCTTCAGTTGTTTGGTCGGACAGCTGTCCACGCTACCCACTGCCCCGACATACGACACCGGCCGCATCCCGAAAAGGGATACGGCCGGTGCCGGAAGACGTGTTCGACTCAGTTGAACGAGTCACCGCAGGCGCAGCTGCCGGTCGCGTTCGGGTTGTCGATGGTGAAACCCTGCTTCTCGATGGTGTCGACGAAGTCGATCGTGGCGCCCTGGACGTAGGGAGCGCTCATCCGGTCCACGGCCAGCGTGACGCCGCCGAAGTCCGAGGTGATGTCGCCGTCGAGGGTGCGGTCGTCGAAGAAGAGCTGGTAGCGCAGACCAGCGCATCCACCCGGCTGCACGGCGATGCGCAACGCGAGGTCGTCGCGACCTTCCTGGTCGAGCAGTGCCTTGGCCTTGCTGGCTGCTGCGTCGCTCAGGATGACGCCGGTGGCAGTGCCCGTTTCGTTCTGCACGGTCATTGATGCTCCTGTAGTGGTGTGGTCCCGGTGTGACGTGGCCCGATCGCGTCGCGAGACCTGCTGCCCGCGCATGATCGGGAAACACCCCGCTCGCCGGGAGGTCGACCGGTTGTGCCCGTGCGTACAACCGTACTCCTTCGCGCTGTATTCCCGCCTACTCGGACGTGCGTTTCCCCCAGTGCGCGGGGTAGGAGCCGGCGACCGTCTCCGCGAGCTTCACGAGTTGGTTCTCGGCGTCGCTCATGGCGACCTCGACCGACCCGGCCACGTCGACGATGGCATGCGCTTCCGCGATGCCGGCCTCCTCGATCTCAGCCGCCGACAGCGCGACCTGTCCGGCGAGGACCAGGGTCGGCGCGCCGGCACCGGATGCGCCCGCGGTCGACGCCTCATGGTGCAGGGCCGAGACCACTTTTCCGCGGAGTGTCTGGGAGTCGAACTTCCCCTCGCCGGTGATGACGAGGTCGGCGGCCGCGACGTCGGCCGTCAGGTCGGTTGCCTCCGCGACGACCGTCGCCCCGGACACGCGACGGCCACCGAGGGCGAGCAGCGCGGCGCCGAGCCCACCGGCGGCGCCGGCACCGGCGTCGGCGGTGATGTCCCGGCACGCGAGCCCGTTCAGGGTCGCCGACCATTCGGTGAGGCGCTCCTCGAGCAGTTCGACGGTGTCGGGGTCGGCACCCTTCTGCGGCCCGAACACCGTCGCGGCACCGAGCGGGCCGAGCAGCGGGTTCTCCACGTCCGACGCCACGACGATCTCGATGCCGGCCAGCCTCTCTCGCGCCCGCTCCGGCCCGCCCAGGGCGTCGACGAGTCCCGCACCGCCATCTGTCGTCGAGCTGCCGCCGAGCCCGACGACGAGCCGCCGGACCCCGCGTGCCAGAGCCGCCGCCACGAGCTCACCGACACCGTGCGTGGTGGCCGCGACCGCGGTCCGCGGGGTCGGCCGTCCGCCCAGCTGATGGAGACCACACGCCTGCGCACATTCGACGTAGGCCGTCGACGAGGCGTCGTCGAAGAGCCAGCGCGCGGTGACACCCGCGCCGAGCGGACCGTGCACGTCCGCGGTGACGAGAGTGCCGAACCGCGCGGCCAGGACGTCGACGAAGCCGGGTCCGCCGTCGGACTGCGGGGCGAGGACGAGGGTGTCGCCGGGTCGGGCGGCCGCCCATCCGCGGGCGATCGCGGTCGCGGCCACCACGGCCGACATCGTGTCGCCGAAGGAATCCGGCGCGATCAGAACGTGCAAACGCCGACTTCCGTCCCGGGTCATGGGCACGAAGTATAGGGACGCGGTGGCCACCCGGCAGCGTGACCGATTTGGGCGACCGCAAGGGTCCACCGAAAAGCGACGACCACGCGTTTCGACCGCAATCACGATCACCTACGCTCGTAGGCGTGAAGCTGCCATGGAAGAAGGACGAAACGTCGGAGGATTCCGGCGAGAGCTCGGTGACCACGTACGCCGCCGACGACGCGGCCACCGAGGACTCCGCGCCGGCCAAGGGCAGCAAGACCACCCCCGGCAAGGGCCGTCCGACGCCCAAGCGTCGTGAGGCCGAGAACCGTCGCCGTGGTCCCGTCGCGCCGCCGCCGACCACCCGGTCCGAAGCGCGCGCACGCAAGAAGGAACTGAAGAACACTCTTTCCAAGGAAGAGAAGAAGCAGCTCTCCGCGGAGCGGCGCGCCAAGCGCCTCGAGCAGCGTGAGCGGATGATGGAGGGCGACGAGGCCTACCTCATGCCTCGCGACAAGGGCCCGGTCCGCCGTTACACCCGCGACCTCGTCGACGCGCGCCGCAATTTCGCCGGGCTGTTCATGCCGTTCGCGATCGTGCTGATCGTGCTGATGTTCATGGTGCCGCGGGCGGCCGCGCTCACCAACCTGATCCTCGTCGCCTTCGTCGTCCTGATGGCCGTCGACGGCGTCATCCTCGGTCGTCTCGTGAACCGCCGTGTCGCCGAACGCTATCCCGATTCACAGGACGGCGGCTTCAAGCTCGGTTGGTACGCGTTCACCCGAGCCATGCAGCTCCGGAAGATGCGTGCGCCCAAGCCGTCGGTGTCGCGCGGCGACGAAGTCTGATCAATGGCCGATCGCGCTACGCGCACACTCGTCCTGGGTGGTGTGCGTTCGGGAAAATCCGCATACGGCGAGTCGCTGCTCCGCGCGCATCGGCAGATCCGGTACCTGGCCACCGGCCCGGTCACGACGTCGGACGCCGAGTGGACGGCGCGGGTCAACACCCACCGGCAGCGTCGCGATGATCGCTACACGACCATCGAGACCACCGAGCTCGCCGACGCCTTGCGCGCGGCACCGGACATCCCGGCACTCGTCGACGACCTCGGGAGCTGGCTCACCGCCCGGATCGACGCCGTCGACGGCTGGGACTCGGGTTCGGAGATCGATCTCGACGCCGACGTGGCGGACCTCTGCGACGCGCTGCAGACGATGAACGCCGACGTGGTGCTGATCAGTTCCGAGGTGGGGCTCTCCCTGGTTCCCCCGACCCCGGCCGGCCGGCTGTTCCAGGATCTGCTGGGCACACTCAACTCCGCGGTGGCTCAGGCGTGCGACCGGGTGTCGCTCGTCGTGGCGGGCCGGGTGCTCGACCTACCGCGCGACGCGGTCGCCGACGACACCTCCGGCGCAACGGTGGCGGCAACCGCACCGGCCCCCCACCACGCCATGACTGCTCCGGTGGTCACACCAGCCCCCGTCACGCACGGACACGTTGTCGAGCCCACCCCCGTCACGACCGCCGGCGAGCTCCCCGATCCCACCGACGCCGAGGTCTTCGAACCGGTCACCCCGCCGAGCGAGGCGATCGCCTTCGAGGCCCGCGAGCGCCAGGCGACGCTCACCAAGCCGCCGGGTTCACTGGGACGCCTCGAGGAGATCGGCGTCTGGATCTCGGCGTGCCAGGGCCAGTGCCCACCCGCACCGATCACGTCGCCGAGCGTCGTCGTCTTCGCCGGCGACCACGGCGTCGCCCGCGGCGGCGTCTCGGCGTTCCCGCCCGAGGTGACCGCGCAGATGGTCGCGAACATCTCCGCCGGCGGCGCCGCGGTCAACGTGATGGCCGCACGTGTCGGCGCCTCGGTGACGGTCGTCGACATGTCCGTCGACGCCGACACCGCTCCCCACCTGTCGACGTTCAAGGTCCGTCGCAGCAGCGAGGACCTGCGTACCACCGACGCGATCACCCTCGCCGAGGCCCGCGCCGCGCTGGCCGCCGGTCGGGCCATCGCCGATCGGCTCATCGACTCGGGTAGCGACCTGCTGATCGCCGGCGAGATGGGGATCGGAAACACCACCCCGGCGACCGTCCTCATCGGTGCGCTCACCCGCCGCGAGCCGGTCGAGATCGTCGGGCGCGGAACGGGTGTCGACGACCATGGCTGGATGCGGAAAACCGCCGCGATCCGGGACGGCATGCGCCGCGCCCGCAAGGTGGTCCACGACCCGCTCGCCCTGCTCGCCGCGGTCGGCGGCGCGGACCTGACGGCCACCGCGGGATTCCTTGCCCAGGCCGCACTCCGTCGCACGCCGGTGATCCTCGACGGCGTCGTGATCACCGCGGCCGCGATGGTCGCCAACGAACTCGCGCCCGGCGCCATGCGCTGGTGGATCGCCGGACATCGCTCGGTCGAGCCCGCACACCGGATCGCGCTCGACCATCTCGACCTCGAGCCGGTCCTCGACCTCTCGATGCGACTCGGTGAGGGCAGCGGTGCGGTCCTGGCGTTGCCGGTCGTTCAGTCGGCCGCCGACATCCTCATCTCGATGGCGACCTTCGCCGAAGCCGGGGTGACCGACCGCGACGACTCAGCCGTACCCGAACCCGCCCCCGAGTCATCCTGACCGCATGACACGGCGTCGACCTGAACGCATGACACGGCCGGTTCACCGTTGATCTCGCCGTCTCGGGCGGTCCGGACCGCGCTGTGCTGGATGACCGTCCTTCCCGTCGGCACGGACACCGACCCGGACGAGACGCCGGATCGCGCGCTGGGCGGTGCGGTGATGGCCGCACTCCCCGTCGTCGGCATCGTGGTGGGTGCCGCGGCGGCTGCCCTGGCCGCCGGACTGTCGTTCACCGCCCTCCCGGCCACGCTCACCGGCATCCTCGTCGTCGTCCTGACATCGGCGCTCACCCGGGGAATGCACCTCGACGGCCTGGCCGACACCGCCGACGGGCTCGGGTGTTACGGACCGCCGGAGCGCGTCGCCGAAGTGATGCGGAGCGGGACCGTCGGCCCGTTCGGGGTGGCGACCCTCGTCCTCACACTGGGTCTGCAGACCGCCGGATTCACCGGCCTCGTGGGCGAATCCCGCTGGTATGAAATCGCTTTCGCGGTCGCGCTGGGCCGACTCGGGGCAGTCGTCGGCACCCGGACGTCGATCTCGCCCGCTCATCCGAACGGTTTCGGCGCCCTCGTCGCCGGCACCCAGCGGCTCTCGATCCCGGTGTGGTGTCTGGTCGCCGCGGTGGCGACGATCCCGATCGGACTGCGCGACAACGGGTCCGGCATCGACCTCGACCTCGTCGCGGTGGTGCAGGGACTCGTCGTCGTCCTCGTGATCGTGGTGTTCGCATGGGTTTTCACCCGGCACTGTGCGCGTCGCATGGGCGGACTGAACGGCGACGTCCTGGGCGCGACCATCGAACTCGGTGTCGCGCTCGCCGTGGTCGGTCTGCTCGTCTAGACCCGCACACAACAGTTCTGGCGCCACGATCCGCCGATCGTGACGCCAGAATGTCTGTGCCGCAGGAGATCCCTGGGACTCAGGCCCGGTACAACTCCGTCATCCACCCGTGGGTGTCGGCGAAGGTGCCACGCTGGATACCCGTGAGGGTGTCGCGCAGGGCCTGGGTGACCTCACCGGTCTCACCGTTGTTGATCGTGTAGTCCTCGCCCACGCCCTTGACGCGGCCCACCGGGGTGATCACCGCGGCGGTGCCACAGGCGAAGACCTCGGTGATGTCACCCGAGGCGACGCCCTTGCGGAGTTCCTCGGTGGTGATCTTGCGCTCCTCGACCGCGAAGCCGGCGTCGGTGGCCAGCGTCAGCAGCGACGACCGGGTGATGCCCGGCAGCAGCGAACCCGACAGTTCCGGGGTCACGAGGCGTGCATCGGCACCGGAGCCGAACACGAAGAACAGGTTCATTCCGCCCATCTCCTCGATGTAGCGGCGCTCGATGGCGTCGAGCCAGACGACCTGATCGCAGCCCTGCTCGGAGGCCTGACGCTGCGCGAGGAAGGCCGCGGCGTAGTTGCCGCCGCACTTGGCGAAGCCGGTGCCACCGGGAGCTGCGCGCACGTATTCGGCGGACAGCCACACGCTGACGGGCTTGATGCCGCCCGAGAAGTACGCACCGGCCGGCGAGGCGATGACGGAGTAGATGTACTGCGACGAGGGCGCGTTGACACCCAGGCCTGCCTGCGAGGCGAACATGAACGGACGCAGGTAGAGCGCCTCCTCGCCACCTGACGGGGGAACCCACTCGTGGTCGGCGGCGAGCAGCGCCTCGAGCGAGGCGATGAAGTCCTCGACGGGCAGCGCCGGCATCGCCAGACGCTCGGCGCTGAGCTGCAGTCGCGCCGCGTTGGCCTCCGGGCGGAACGCGGCGATCGAACCGTCGGGCTGCCGGTAGGCCTTGAGACCCTCGAAGACCTCTTGACCGTAGTGCAGGACCATCGCCGAGGGATCGAGCGCGATCGGACCGTACGGACGTACCTGCGCGTTGTGCCAGCCCTTGTCCGCGTCGTAGTCGACCATCACCATGTTGTCGGTGAAGTAGCGGCCGAATCCCGGGGCGGAGAGGATCTCCGCGCGACGGCTGTCCGACACCGGATGGGGATGCTCGGTACGGTTGAACTCCAAGGTCATGCGGCCCATGGTACCGCTGGCCGCAAAAGCATTATCGAGCCCGTCCGCGAGGCGTGAGACGGCCCACGGAGCAGCGTCACACCGCCGGGGTCACACGTGGGAGGGCACGAACGGCGGGATGACGACCTCGCACGTGAGATCACGCCCCCGCACGTCGACGATCACCTGATCGCCCTTGGCGACGCCCGACGCGGTGTCCAGCAAGGCCAGCGCGATGCCCTGCTTGAGGGTCGGCGAGAACGTCCCGGACGTGCACACGCCGATCGCGTTGTCCCCCAACCGGACCGCGCAGTCGGCGCGCGGCACGCCGCGGCCGGTGGCCTTGAGTCCGTAGAGCCGACGCGCCGGGCCGGCCTCCTTCTCGGCGACCAGGGCATCGCGCCCGAAGAACGACGGCTTGTCCCAGCCGACCGCCCAGCTCGAACGCGCCTGCACCGGGGTGATCTCCGGGCTCAGTTCGTGACCGTGGAGGGCGTAACCCATCTCGGTGCGCAGGGTGTCACGGGCACCGAGGCCGGCGGGCTGTCCACCGGCCTCGGTGATCGCCTCGAGCAACACGTCGAAGACGGCGCCGGCGTCGTCCCACCGCGGCAGTAGCTCGTAACCGCGTTCCCCGGTGTACCCGGTGCGGCACACGCGGACCGGCTTGTTCCCGTCCGCCGTCGACAGCTCGGCGTCGACGAAGGCCATGTACTCCATGTCGGCGGGCAGGCCCAGTGCGGTGAGGACCTCCGGCGAGCGCGGACCCTGCACCGCGAACACCGCGAGGTCGCGGTGCTGGTCGGTGATCGAGATCTGTTCGGGCGCAACGGCGGACATCTGTGCCACGACGGCCGCAGTGTTCGCGGCGTTGGGGACCAGAAACACCTCGTCGTCGCTCACGAGGTAGGCGATCAGGTCGTCGACGACGCCACCGGAGGAGTTGCAGCACAACGTGTACTGCGCCTTGCCGGGAACGATCTTGCCGAGATCGTTGGTGAGGGTGGAGTTCACGAACTCGGCGGCGCCGGGTCCCGCCACCAGCGCCTTGCCGAGATGGCTGACGTCGAAGATCGCCACGGCCTCACGCACCGCGGTGTGTTCGGCGACGGTGCCCGCGTAGGACACCGGCATGTTCCAGCCGCCGAACTCGGCGAAACTCGCACCGAGTGCGGCATGACGGTCGGCGATGGGTCCGGCGAGGAGTTCACTCATGGGCCATACGCTATCGGGCCACGCACGCCGACCGGAGCGGTCCCGCGGTCGCCGCCGACATGCGGCGCGCTGTGGCAGAGTTGAGCGGGTGAGCAAGAACGACACCGTCGACCGCGTGCGCGGCCCCGAATTCGACCTGTCCACCTCGATCGGCAAGGGCGACACCGCCCTGGTCATCGGCCTGATCAGTGCGCCGGAGGGCGACGAGAAGGCCGGCGGCAAGGAGGAGTCCACCGCCGAACCGACGCTCGCCATCGGTGACGGCGTCCTCGACGACGCGCAGGCAGTCGCGATCACCGCGGCCCTGACCGCACTCGGGGCCACCGGTTCGCACGGCGAGGTGACCCGCCTGGCGGCACCCGAGTCGCTGCCGGTCGACCTCGTCGTCGCGGTCGGTCTCGGGGACGCCGACGATCTCGACGACGCCGACCAGGTCCGTCAGGCCGCGGGCATCGTCGCCCGCGAACTCGACGGCCTCGAGTCGGTCGCGACCACCCTGTCGTCGGTGGACCTCGCCGCCGCCGCCGAAGGCCTGTTCCTCGGCGCCTACCGGTTCGACGAGTTCCGCTCCGAGTCGTCGAAGCCGAAGAAGACTCCGCCGCAACGCATCACATTGCTGGTCGAGTCGAAGTCCAAGGAGGCCAGGGCGGAGCTCGACCGCGCGATCGCGGTCGCCGACTCCGTGGCCATCGCCCGCGACTTCGTCAACACCCCGCCCAGCCACCTCTTCCCCGAGGAGTTCGCGGCCCGCGCCCGCACCCTCGGCAGCAAAGCCGGCCTGAAGGTTGAGATCCTCGACGACAAGGAACTCGAGGCGCAGGGTTACGGCGGGATCATCGGTGTCGGCAAGGGCTCCGCGCGCCTTCCGCGCCTGGTGCGGCTGACCCACACCGGCAAGAAGCCGGCCAAGAAGGTCGCCCTCGTCGGCAAGGGGATCACCTTCGACACCGGCGGCATCTCCATCAAGCCCGCCGCGAACATGGACCAGATGACCTCGGACATGGGCGGGGCCGCTGCGGTCATCGCCGCGACCATCCTGGCCGCCCGCCTCGACCTCGACGTCTCGGTCACCGCGACCGTGCCGATGGCCGAGAACATGCCGTCGGCCACCGCCCAGCGTCCCGGTGACGTGCTGACCCAGTACGGCGGACGCACGGTCGAGGTCCTCAACACCGACGCCGAGGGCCGGCTGATCCTGGCCGACGCGATCGTGCGCGCGGCCGAGGACGACCCCGACTACCTCATCGACACCGCGACGCTGACCGGTGCGCAGATGGTCGCGCTCGGCACCCGCACCCCGGGCGTCATGGGCACCGACGAGTTCCGCGATCGGGTGGCCGCACGGTCGGCCGAGGTCGGCGAGAACGCCTGGGCGATGCCGTTGCCCGCCGAACTGCGTGCCGACCTCAAATCCCGTGTCGCCGATCTGGCCAACATCACCCCGCATCGCTGGGGCGGGATGCTCGCCGCGGGCATCTTCCTCAAGGAGTTCGTGCCGGAGGATGTCCAGTGGGCCCACATCGACATCGCGGGACCGGCGTTCAACACCGGCAGCCCGTGGGGCTACACCACCAAGGGCGGCACGGGCGTACCCGTCCGGACCATCGCCGCCGTGCTCGAGGACATCGCGGCCAACGGCTGACATGACCGGCATCCCACGCTTGAGAATCGTTACCGCCGAGTACGAGCCGAATCCAGTCGGCGACGCGGCGTACGGGTAGGGTGATCCGCGGGGATGAGTGGCTGACCCGCCCCTCATCTCGGCGGTCCCCTGACCGCTTCCCACCCCCGTGCCCACGGAGCACACACCGACGGGCCACATCCACAGACCACCACGTCGAGTTCAGGAGTTCACAACGATGGCCTTCTCCGTCCAGATGCCCGCCCTTGGTGAAAGTGTCACCGAGGGGACAGTCACCCGGTGGCTGAAGGAGGAAGGCGACACCGTCGAGGCCGACGAGCCCTTGCTGGAGGTGTCGACCGACAAGGTCGACACCGAGATCCCGGCTCCGACCGCGGGCGTGCTGACGAAGATCATCGCCCAGGAGGACGATGTCGTCGAGGTCGGTGGTGAACTCGCACTGATCGGCGACGCCGACGAGGCCGGCTCCGACGATTCCGGCTCCGACGATTCCGCGGGGGGCGACGAACCCACCGACGCTGCCCCCGAGCCCGAGCCCGAGCAGGCCGCCGAGGAGCCCTCCACCGAAGAAGAGGCGCCGGCCGAGAAGCCCACCGCCGACACCGGTTCGGGTTCGGCGGAAGGCACCGACGTGCTGATGCCCGAACTCGGCGAGTCCGTCACCGAGGGCACGGTGACCAACTGGCTGAAGGCCGTCGGTGACGAGGTCGCCGCCGACGAACCGCTGCTGGAGGTCTCCACCGATAAGGTCGACACCGAGATCCCCTCCCCGGTTGCCGGCACCCTGCTCGAGATCCTCGCCCAGGAGGACGACGTCGTCGAGGTCGGCGGCAAGCTGGCGGTCATCGGTGACGCCTCGGCGGCCCCGGCGAAGAAGGAGCCCGAGCCGGAACCCGAACCGGAGCCGGAGCCGGAGCCCGAGGCCAAGTCGGAGCCGAAGGAAGAACCCAAGGCAGAGCCGAAGGAAGAACCCAAGGCGGAGCCGAAGCAAGAGCCCAAGGCAGAGGCCCCCGCGAAGTCGGCCCCGCCGACCGTCGAGTCGACCCCGTACGTGACCCCGCTGGTGCGCAAGCTGGCCGCGGAGAACGACATCGACCTGAACTCGATCAAGGGCACCGGGGTCGGCGGCCGCATCCGCAAGCAGGATGTGCTGGCCGCCGCCGAGGCCGCCAAGAAGCCGGCCGCCGCGCCGGAGAAGAAGGCCGAGCCGGCCGCCGCCGAGGCTGCGCCGTCGGCATCGCCGGAGATCCGACCCGAGCTCGCCGAGCTGCGCGGGACCACCCAGAAGATCAACCGCATCCGTCAGATCACCGCCAAGAAGACCCGCGAGTCGCTGCAGCAGAGCGCTCAGCTCACTCAGGTCTTCGAGGTCGACATGAGCAAGATCGTCGGCCTGCGCAAGGCGGCCAAGGACAACTTCAAGGCTTCCGAGGGTGTCAACCTCACCTTCCTGCCGTTCATCGCCAAGGCCGTCGTCGAGGCGCTGAAGGTCCACCCGAACGTCAACGCGTCGATCGACGAGGACGCCAAGGAGATCACCTACTACGACAAGGTGCACCTCGGCATCGCCGTCGACACCCCGCAGGGTCTGCTGTCGCCGGTCATCCACAACGCCGATGACCTGTCGGTGGCCGGTCTCGCCCGCGCCATCGCCGACATCGCTTCCCGTGCACGCTCCAACGGCCTCAAGCCCGACGAGCTCGCCGGCGGCACCTTCACCATCACCAACATCGGCAGCCAGGGCGCCCTGTTCGACACCCCGATCCTGGTCCCGCCGCAGGCGGCGATGCTGGGCACCGGCGCGATCGTCAAGCGTCCGGTCGTCATCACCGGGGAGGACGGCTCGGAGTCGATCGCGGTGCGGTCGATGTCGTACCTGCCGCTGACCTACGATCACCGTCTCATCGACGGCGCCGACGCGGGCCGTTTCCTCACCACGGTGAAGAAGCGCCTCGAAGAGGCCTCGTTCGCCGCGGACCTCGGTCTCTAGGTACACGACGACGTCGAGGCGATCGATGCGCATAGCCGTCGCAGGTTCACAGGGGCTCATCGGAAACGCCCTGGTCAACTCGCTGCGCGCGGCGGGCCACACGGTCATCCGTCTGGTCCGCCGCGAGGCACTCGCCGATGACGAGTTCAGTTGGGATCCCGAGACCATCGGGATGCCCGCCGAGAGTCTCGACGGCGTCGACGCGGTCGTCTCGCTCGGCGGGGTCGGCGTCGGCAACGGTCGATGGACCGGGCGGTTCAAGCAGGAGTTGCGCAACTCCCGCATCACGCCGACCGAAGTACTCGCCGAGGCCGTGCGCGACCTGGGCATCCCGACGTTCATCAGCGCCAGCGCCACCGGTTTCTACGGTGACACCGGGACCCGGGCGGCGGTCGAAACCGATGGTCCCGGTGAGGGATTCCTCGCCGGGCTGGTCGTCGACTGGGAGCGCGCCGCCACCGCCAACGCGGGCCCCGACACCCGGGTCGTCCTGCTGCGGACCGCGCCGGTCCTCAGCGCGCAGGGTGGTCTGCTCGGCAAGTTGCGGCCGCTGTTCAAGCTCGGGCTGGGCGGTCCGATCGGCAACGGCAAGCAGTACTTCTCCTGGATCAGCCTCATCGACGAGGTCAGGGCGATCGAGTTCCTCCTCGACTCCCCCGGCATCGCCGGCCCGGTCAACCTGAGTGCTCCGGGATCCCTGCCGTTCGGCGAGTTCTGCAAGGCCCTCGGCAAGGCCGTGCACCGTCCCGCGGTACTGCAGGTGCCCGAATTCGTGGCACGCCGCGTCGGTGGTGAGATGGCGGAGGAAATGATTCTGTTCAGTCAACGCGTTGAACCCCGCGTGCTCACCGAACACGGATTCACGTTCAACCATCCCGAGATCCGCCAGGCCCTGACCTACGCGATGAAGCCGGCGACATGACCCACCGTTCCGTCCGCGCCGACTCGGCTCCGATCGAGGTCCGGCGCCTGGGCATCGTCGACTACCGTGCGGCCTACGAGATGCAGCACCGTCTGGCGACCGAGCGCGCCGACGGCACGCTCGACCACGACGTGCTCCTCCTGCTCGAACACCCGTCGACCTACACGGCCGGCAAACGCACCGAGGACGCCGACCGGCCCACGAACGGCGCGCCGGTCATCGACGTCGACCGCGGTGGGCGCATCACCTGGCACGGACCGGGACAGCTCGTCGGCTACCCGATCGTGAAGCTGGCGGAGCCGCTCGACGTCGTCGAATACGTGCGGCGCCTCGAGAGTGCCCTCATCTCCGTGTGCGCCGACCTCGGGGTCACCACCGGGCGCGTCGAGGGACGATCCGGAGTCTGGATCGACGACGACGCGGGTGAACGCAAGCTCGGCCAGATCGGCATCCGCGTGGCGCGCGGGGTCGCGCTGCACGGGTTCGCCCTCAACGTCGATCCCGACATGTCCGCCTTCGAGGCCATCGTGCCGTGCGGGATCGCCGACGCGGGCGTCACCTCGCTGGCCCGTGAACTGGCACAACCGCTTTCGGTCGCGTCCCTTCTCGACGCCACCGCGACCGCGGTTCTGACTGCCCTGGACACCCCGCGGGAGGCCGACCCGACGGCAACCGAAGCCGCCACGACCGCGAGCGTAGGATCGGTCCGGTGACCGCGTCCCCTCTCACCCCCGGACCCGGTGCCCCCGACGCCACACCCCCGGCCTCGGCCACCGCACCGGAGACCACCGCTCCCACCTCACCGGCTCCCGAAGGCCGCAAACTTCTGCGACTCGAGGTGCGCAACGCGCAGACCCCGATCGAGCGCAAGCCCAGCTGGATCAAGACCCGCGCGACGATGGGCCCTGAGTTCACCGGACTCAAGGGACTCGTGAAGCGCGAGGGCCTGCACACGGTCTGCGAAGAGGCCGGTTGCCCCAACATCTACGAATGCTGGGAAGACCGCGAGGCCACCTTCCTCATCGGGGGTGAGCAGTGCACCCGACGCTGCGACTTCTGCCAGATCGACACCGGCAAGCCCGCCGAACTCGACCGCGACGAGCCGCGTCGCGTCGCCGAGAGCGTCCAGGCCATGGGCCTGCGCTACTCGACGATCACCGGCGTCGCCCGCGACGACCTGCCCGACGAGGGCGCCTGGCTCTACGCCGAGACCGTCCGCGCCATCCACCGGCTCAACCCGGGCACCGGCGTCGAGAACCTGATCCCGGATTTCCACGCCAAGCCCGACCTGCTGGCCGAGGTCTTCGAGGCCCGGCCGGAAGTGTTGGCGCACAACCTCGAGACGGTGCCCCGCATCTTCAAGCGCATCCGTCCGGCGTTCCGGTACGAACGCTCCCTCGAGGTCATCACCGCCGCCCGGGATTTCGGCCTGGTGACCAAGTCGAACCTGATCCTCGGCATGGGCGAGACGCCGCAGGAGGTGCAGTCGGCCATCGTCGACCTGCATGAGGCCGGTTGCGACATCCTGACGATCACCCAGTATCTGCGTCCCTCGCCGCGACACCATCCCGTCGAGCGGTGGGTCAAGCCGGAGGAGTTCGTCGACCACTCCGAGTTCGCCCAGGAGGTCGGGTTCGCCGGGGTCATGGCCGGTCCGCTGGTGCGGTCGTCCTACCGTGCCGGTCGGCTGTACGCGCAGGCCATGGCTCACCACGGCCGCGAGATCTCGCCCGCCCTGGCGCACCTCGCCGCCGAAGGTTCGGCCAGCCAGGAGGCGTCGAGCCTGATGGCACGGCTCGCCCGCTGACGCATTCGTAGCCGCGCCCGCCGACCATGCGGCAGGTCGCCCGACGACCGGACGTAAACTGGCCATATGGCAAAGGCGCAGTCCGTGAGCAAGGAAGCAAAGGCCGCGAAGAAGCAGGCCCGCAAGGCTGCATCGAAGGAACGGCGCCAGCAGTTGTGGCAGGCGTTCCAGATGCAGCGCAAGGAAGACAAGCGACTCATCCCCTACATGGTGGGTGTGATCGTGCTGTCCATCGCGGTGTTCACGGCACTCGGCTTCCTGCTGGGCTCGCCGTGGCTGCTCATCCCGCTCGGCGTCGTGCTGGGCGTGCTGGGCGCGTTCATCCTGTTCGGCCGTCGCGTGCAGAAGAACGTCTACACCAAGGCCGAGGGCCAGCCCGGTGCCGCCGGGTGGGCGCTGAGCAACATGCGGGGTCAGTGGCGCGTGGCCCAGGCCGTGTCGGGTACCTCGCACCTCGACGCCGTGCACCGCGTGATCGGCAAGCCGGGCGTGATCCTCGTCGGTGAGGGCTCCCCGACTCGCGTGAAGTCGCTGCTGAACCAGGAGAAGAAGAAGGCCGCGCGTGTCGTCGGAGACACCCCGATCTACGAGATCATGGTCGGTAACGACGACGGTCAGGTCCCGCTGTCGAAGCTGGAACGCCACCTCAACAAGCTGCCCAGCAACATCGACCGCAAGCGCATGGAGACCCTCGAGGGTCGTCTCGCCGCACTCAGCAGCAAGGCTCCCGGTCCCGGCATGCCGAAGGGCCCGCTGCCCGGGAACGCGAAGATGAAGAGCATGCAGCGCACCGCGCGTCGTCGCGGCTGACCGACTGCGCAAACCCACCCTTTATGGAGAGATCCACCACCGATCGGGTGGTGGATCTTTCCATTGGTGGTGGTTCTGCGGGGTGGGGCTCAGCGTGTGCGGAGGATCGCCGTCCCGGTCGCGCGATCGTGCAGGGCGCGACCGTTGTAGTCGTTGATCAGGGCCGGCACGAGGAACACCATCAGCAGCTGCCGGAAGAAGGCGCGCACGATGCCGACGGCGGCGGGGCTCTCCTTGCCGGTGGCCTCGGCGGTGTTCCGTTCGGGCCCGTAGTCGACGCGGGCCACGCGCATTCCGAGGACGTACTGGCCGGGGGTGAATCCGAAGAGTGACACCGCGAAGATGCCCATCACGAACCAGATGCCGAGCTGAGTGGTGCCCAGGATCGACGAATCGAAGCCGACGAACAGGATCGCGAGCCCGCCGGCGATCAGCCAGTCGACGAGCAACCCGGCCACGCGCGGCCATCCGGTGGCCAGCGACCCGGGTCCGGACGCGGGCAGACCGAGGTCCTGACCGCGGAAATCATTGTCGACGCCTTCGCCGGGACCGATCTGCGGTCCCGACAGCCAGGAACCGGTGACTCGTCCCATCGTGATGACTCCTCTCGCGACCGCGGCGTCATCGTCGACGACCGCGGCGTTCACTGGTGTCCATCGTAGTCGTGGGCGTCACCCCTTCGGTCTTCCCCGGTCGTCCCAGCGGGCTAGGGTGGGATTCGCCGAGTGCGTTCTCCGAGGTATGAGCCGTGTGTCGCCAAGAACACCGGGTGTGTAACACGGGGGAAACACGGACTTGACGCCTGGGCAACTTCGCCTCCATACGGTTGCCGCTGAGATCCGCTGCTGTTTCTCGGCGGCGGATGTGTGTGGCGTGTCAGTACCACTGACCACCCGATCACGAAGGAGTCACCGCACGGTGTACAGCAGTAAAGAAGAACTACTCGAGGGCATCAAGAAGGAAGGTGTCGAGTACGTCGACATCCGATTCTGCGACCTGCCCGGTGTCATGCAGCACTTCTCGATCCCCGCTTCGGCGTTCGACGAGGACGTGTTCGAGGACGGTCTGGCATTCGACGGTTCGTCGGTGCGCGGCTTCCAGTCGATCAACGAGTCGGACATGATGCTGCTGCCCGACCCGGCCACCGCGCGGATCGACCCGTTCCGCAAGGCGAAGACGATGAACGTCAGCTTCTTCGTCCACGACCCGTTCACCCGCGAGGCCTACAGCCGCGACCCGCGTAACGTCGCGCGCAAGGCCGAGGACTACCTTGCCTCGACCGGCATCGCCGACACCTGCTTCTTCGGTGCCGAAGCCGAGTTCTACATCTTCGATTCGGTGTCCTTCGGTTCGGAGATGAACGGCACCTTCTACGAGATCGAGTCGGAGTCGGGCTGGTGGAACACCGCCTCGCCGAGCGACCCGGACGGCAGCCCCAACCTGGGCTACAAGGTCCGCCCCAAGGGTGGTTACTTCCCGGTTGCTCCGTACGACCACTACGTCGACCTGCGCGACGAGATGTCGACCAACCTGACCAACTCGGGCTTCGAGCTCGAGCGCGGCCATCACGAGGTCGGTACCGCGGGCCAGGCGGAGATCAACTACAAGTTCAACACGCTGCTCCACGCGGCCGATGACGTGCAGCTGTTCAAGTACATCATCAAGAACACCGCATGGCAGAACGGCAAGTCGGTCACCTTCATGCCGAAGCCGCTCTTCGGTGACAATGGCTCGGGCATGCACGCCCACCAGTCGCTGTGGAAGGACGGCAAGCCGCTGTTCCACGACGAGGCCGGCTACGCAGGCCTGTCGGATCTGGCTCGCTACTACATCGGCGGCATCCTGCACCACGCGCCGTCGTTGCTGGCGTTCACCAACCCGACGGTCAACTCCTACAAGCGTCTGGTCCCGGGTTACGAGGCCCCGATCAACCTGGTCTACAGCCAGCGCAACCGTTCGGCCTGTGTGCGTATCCCGATCACCGGCAACAACCCGAAGGCCAAGCGCCTCGAGTTCCGCTGCCCGGACAGCTCGGGTAACCCGTATCTGGCGTTCGCTGCGATGATGATGGCCGGCCTGGACGGCATCAAGAACAAGATCGAGCCGCACGAGCCGGTCGACAAGGACCTCTACGAGCTCCCGCCGGAGGAGGCCAAGTCGATCCCGCAGGCCCCGACCTCGCTGTCTGCCGTCATCGACCGCCTCGAGGAGGACCACGAGTACCTCACCGCCGGTGGCGTCTTCACCGAGGACCTCATCGAGACCTGGATCGCGCTCAAGCGTGAGAACGAGATCGAGCCGGTGCAGATCCGTCCGCACCCGTACGAGTTCTCGCTCTACTACGACTGCTGATCCGGGCAATCGCCTACGACCGCCCCGTCCGCGTTCTCGCGGGCGGGGCGTTCGTCGTCCAGAGCCATCGCGGCGATGTCTCTACTGCGACACGGCGCCGGTTCGCGCCCGGGGTAGCCCGCCTGGGATCGCGGTGACGTCTCGTCCTCCACGATCCCCCTGCCACCCACCGCGAGGTAGTAAAACGTTTCGTTGCCGTGAACTGAACATCCGCTTATGTGATCTGCCGCACAAATGTGACCTCTTGCTCTGCCAAGCCACACTGTCCGGCCTTAATTTGGTCGTATGACCAGAGATGTTTATGTCGAAGATCTTGTCCCCGGGGACCGCATCAGCCTCGAAGGCACCCCGCGCGTGGTTCGCACCACCAGCCGCCTCGACGACAATCAGTTGCGCATCGAACTGGTCAAGGGCCGCGACGACCTCCACGAGGTCGTGCTGGATCGCACCGTCAAGCTCCAGGTGAACTAGAACCCCGACCGAGCTGTCCTGTCACTCTCAGGCGGCGTCGGCCCCGTCGAGATCGCCGAAGACCGCCTGATTGTGGTCGAATGCCGCGATGGCCTCCTCGACGAGTCGTTCAGTGGCCGCGGCGTCGAGCGGCAGGGCGTCGAGTCTCGCACGGTAGGCATCCTTGTAGCGCTTGAGCTTCTCGATGCCGTCGAAGCTGTAGAAGCTCAGAGCCGAGGCATCGACACCGTAGTGCTCACGCATGCGATGGGCCACGACCTGTCCCCCGCTCAGGTCTCCCAGGTACCGCGTGTAGTGGTGTGCCACGAATCGAGCCGGGTCATCTCGCGTGGCCTCGATGGCCTCGACGTACCGCGCGACGGCCGGCAGCGGCGCGCACGACCTCGGGTCGATGCCGAACGACGCTAGATCTGCTCCGAGCCTGGGCAGCCGGCGCAACTTGTCGTCGACGACGGCGCCCGCGACCGGATCATCGGCGAGACCGTCGCCGACGGCTTCGAGGGCTTCGTAGACGAAGTACAACTGCACGGCCAGCCGCTGGTAGTCACCGCTGTCGAGACGACCGGACATGAGGTCGTCGATGAATGGGGCGTGCTCCGCACGCTGGTGGGCGACGGAGGTGGCCTCGCGAAGGCGTTGGGAAATACTGGGGCCCGCGGTGCCGGGTCCGGAGATGCTGGCGCTCATGATGCAACCAGTGTTACCACCAGCGCCCGATGATCGGAACCGGGCAGGTGATGACTGTCCATCGACGTGGCCACAAATCCGCGCAGGATGACCCGATCTATGGCGACGAGCGGGCGGTTGCCGATCCGCTTGTCGGTCGGATATGTCGGCAGGAAGCCCGCACCCGCCACGTCGGTACCGTCGACGAGCCCGTTGCCCAGCAGTTTGCGATACGTCGCGTGGTTCCAGGTGGAGTTGAAGTCACCGATCGCGAGAACGCGCCCCGCGGGCAGTTTCGCGAAGTGGTCGGCCAGGATGCCCATGTCGTGGAACCAGCCGTCCTTCTCGCCCCACAGCGGTGCGGCCGGGTGGATGGCGAGGACCTGCGTCCCGGGCGCACCGGGTAGATCTGTGCGCGCCTGGAGATTGTGGAGGATGGTGTCGGGGATGTTGAACTGCTCCGACAGCGGCTGCCTGGTGAACAACGCGGTGCCCGCGGCCTGCGGATACGGGATCGCGAACTCGTTCGGCAGCCGGCGCGCGATCTCACTCCCGCGAATGCGTTCCAGCGCTTCGGGAGTCACTTCCTGTAGGGAGACCAGGTCGGGGTCCGCGTCGGCCACGATCTTCTCCAGCACGCCGATGTCGCCACCACCGAACAGCAGGTTGGCGGAGACGACGGTGAACTCCTGCCCCTGCGGGGCGCTCGCCGGGATCACCAGCGGGATCTGGGTGTAGGCCAGCACACCGGACACCGCGAGCGCGATCACCAGCATGAACCAGCGACGCAGCGCCGCGAAGATCGCGATGGCCATGAGCGCCGGGATGAGCGCGAACTGCACCCCGCTCGTCAGATACAGGGCGGCACTCCCGCGCGACGGGTAGAAGTGCAGCCACACCCCCAGCAGGACCCCGGCCAGCATCGCCCAGCCGAGGATGTACGCCGACACCCACAGAAACCTCTTCATCTGTCCCCCCGTACACCAGCGGCGGCGCCTATGCGCCGAAGACCTTGCGCACCACGGCCTTCGCCCGGCGCGTCACCCGCAGGTAGTTCTCCAGGAAGTCCGACGCCTTGTCCTCCGGCCAGCCGGCGGCGAACGCGATCTGTCGTAGCTGCTTGCCCGGGCCGGGCAGCTGGTCGACGGGCTTGCCGCGCACCAGAACCAGGGCGTTGCGTGCCTTGGTCGCGGTGATCCACGCGTTCTTGAGCAACGCGACGTCGTTCTCCGACAACAACTCCGCGGCACCGATCGCATCGAGCGATTCGAGCGTCGACGTGTTGTGGAGACTGCGGTAGCGGTGGGCGTAGCGCAGCTGGAGCAGCTGTACCGTCCATTCGATGTCGGCGAGTCCGCCGCGGCCGAGCTTGGTGTGGGTCGCCGGATCGGCTCCGCGCGGCAGCCTCTCGGCGTCGACGCGGGCCTTGATGCGCCGGATCTCCTTGACCGCCTCGTTGCTGACCCCGCCGACCGGGTAGCGCACGTGATCGATCATGTGCAGGAAGTCGATCCCCAGGGCCTCGTCGCCGGCTACCTGGTGCGCGCGCAGCAGCGCCTGCACCTCCCACGCCTGGGCCCACTGCGCGTAGTAGGCGGAGTAGGCGGCCAGGGTTCGCACGACCGGCCCGTTCCGTCCCTCGGGACGCAGCCCCGTGTCGACCTCGAGCGGCGGGTCGGCGCTGGGACTGCCGAGCGCGGATCGGACGGTCTCGGCGATGGTCTGCGACCACCGGACGGCCTCCGATTCGTCGGCGTCGCGGTTCGGCTGGCACACGAACAGCACGTCGGCGTCCGAGCCGTATCCGAGTTCGCCGCCGCCGAGCCGGCCCATGCCGATCACCGCGATGCGTGCGGGCGCGGGCTTGCCGCGGTCTCGTTCGGAGATTCTGATCGCGACGGTGAGTGCGGCGTTGAGGACCGCGGCCCACACACTCGACAGCGCCTTGCACACGGTCGGCACGTCCATCAGGCCGAGCACATCCGCCGAGGCGACCCGGACGAGTTCGGCACGACGATGCGAGCGGGCAACGGCGACCGCACGTTTCATGTCCTGCTGACGCACGGTCGAGGCGATGAGCCCCTTGGCCACGTCCTCGGGCCGGATGTCGCACAGCTTCGGACCGTCGGGACCGTCGGAGTACTGATGGATCACCTCCGGCGACCGCATCAGCATGTTGGCGATGAACTCCGAGGTGCCGAGCACCTTCATCAGCCGTTCGGCGACGACCCCGTCATCGCGGAGCAGACGGAGGAACCAGTCCTTGTCCTCGAGCGCCTCGCACAGCCGCCGGTAGTTGAGCAGGCCGGCGTCGGGATCCGGGGTGTCACCGATGTGCTCGAGCAGCTGCGGCAGGATGAGGAGCTGGATCTGACCACGGCGTCCGGGTGCGTTCGACAGCGCGCGGATATGGCTGAGCGCACGGTCGGGCATGGCGTAACCCAGTGCGGCCAGACGCCTCTCGGCCGACTCGTCACTCAGGGTCAGCTCGTCGGGCTTGAACCGGGTGACCGCCTCGAGCAGCGGACGGTAGAACAGCTTCTGGTGCAGACGCCGCACGCGGAGGGTCTGATGGCGGATCTGTTCGCGCAGCACGCCGGTCGCGTCGAGTTCACCCTCGCGCCGGATGTGGGCTGCACGCGCGAGCCAGCGCAGGGCCTCGGTGTCCTCGGGCTTCGGGAGGAGGTGGGTCCGCTTCATCCGCTGCAGCTGCAGCCGGTGCTCGAGCAACCGCAGGAACTGGTATGACGCACTGAGATTCGCGCCGTCGTCACGTCCGACGTATCCCCCGGCGGTCAGTGCCGCGAGCGCGTCGACCGTCGGCATCACCCGGAGGTTCTCGTCGACTCGTCCGTGGACCATCTGCAGCAGCTGCACCGCGAACTCGACGTCGCGCAGACTTCCCTGTCCCAGTTTGAGATTGCGCTCGCGCTCCCCCTCCGGAACCAGCGACTCGACACGGCGTCGCATCTTCTGCACCTCGGGCACGAAGTCGGGACGCTCGGCGGCCTTCCACACCATCGGCTTGACCGCCGCGATGTACTCGTTCGCGAGTTCCATGTCACCGGTCATCGCGCGGGACTTGAGCAGCGCCTGGAACTCCCAGGTCTTGGCCCATCGCTCGTAGTACGCGACATGGGATTCGAGGGTGCGGGTCAGCGCGCCGGACTTGCCCTCCGGCCGCAGCGCGGCGTCGACCTCGAAGAAGGCCAGCGAACCGATCCGCATCATCTCGCCCGCGATGCGCGACGCGACCCCGTCGGCGGGATCGCTGACGAAGATGACGTCCACATCGCTCACGTAATTCAGCTCGCGCGCGCCACATTTGCCCATCGCGATGACCGCGATCCGGACGGGGATCGGGTCCTCGCCGCACACCTCGGCGAAGGCGACGGCGAGTGCCGCGGTCAGCGCTGCGTCGGCGAGGTCGGAGAGATAGGCACCAACCTCGGGCAGCCACATCACCGGTTCGTCCTCGACCGTCGAGGCGACGTCGTGCGCGGCGAGCTGCAGGATCAGGTCGCGGTAGGCGCGGCGGAGGGCGACGACGGACTTGGGTCCGGTGAGCTTCGCGCGGTAGACGCGATTACCCTTCTCGATCTCCCCGGGCTCGGGCTCGGCGCCGACGGCTTCGAGCATCCGGCGATCGACCTCGTCCCGGTCGAGCAGCTCGTCGGCGAGCAACAGACGCCAGCTCGCCGGCTCGGCGACGAGATGATCGGCGAGAGCGTCGGAGGAACCGATGAGGCCGAACAGACGACCCCGGAACGACCGGTTGGTGCGCAGCGTCGAGTCGATCTCGGACCACTCGTCCTCGACGGCCCCACGTAGACGGACGAGCGTACGCAGGGCGAGGTCGGCGTCGGGCGCCCGCGACAGCGCCCACAGCACGTCGACGGACTCGGGCGTGTTCCAGCCGAGCTCGGCGAGGTTCTGTGGCGCGGCGGTGTCCAGAAGTCCCAGCCGTCCCGTGCTGGGTACCGCGCTGCGTCCCGATTGTCTTGTCACATCACAAAAGTAGCGGCCCGACCACCGATGATGTCATCGCGGTCGGTGAACGTGACCGGGTTGGTCCCTACAGCGGCAGGTAGTTCTTCAGCTCGTACGGGGTGACCATGCTGCGATAGCCCGTCCACTCGGACCACTTGTTGCGCAGGAAGTAGTCGAACACGTGCTCGCCGAGGGCTTCGGCGACCAGCTCCGAGTTCTCCATCTTGGTGAGTGCTTCCGCGAGGCTTCCGGGGAGCTCCTGGTATCCCATCGCCCGGCGCTCGGCGGACGTGAGGGCCCAGACGTCGTCCTCGGCCTCGTCGGGGAGTTCGTAGTCCTCCTCGATGCCCTTCAGACCCGCCGCGAGCAGGACGGCGAAGGTGAGGTAGGGGTTGCAGGCCGAGTCGGGGCTGCGCACCTCGATGCGGCGCGACGACGCCTTGTTGGGCGTGTACAGCGGCAGCCGGATGAGCGCGGACCGGTTGGCACCGCCCCAGGTCGCGGCGGTCGGGGCCTCCCCGCCGTGGATCAGACGCTTGTAGCTGTTCACCCACTGGTTGGTGACGGCGCTGATCTCCGACGCGTGGTGCAGGATGCCGGCGATGAACTTCTTCCCGGTGGCCGACAGCTGCATCGGGTCGTCGGGATTGTGGAAGGCGTTGATGTCGCCCTCGAACAGACTCATGTGCGTGTGCATCGCCGAACCGGGGTGCTCGCTGAACGGCTTGGGCATGAAGGTGGCCCACACACCCTCGTTGATCGCGACCTCCTTGATGAGGTAGCGGAAGGTCATCACGTTGTCGGCCATCGACAGGGCGTCGGCGTATCGGAGGTCGATCTCCTGCTGGCCGGGTGCGCCCTCGTGGTGGGAGAACTCGACCGATATGCCCATCGACTCCAGCGCCTCGATGGCGTGGCGGCGGAAGTTGGGAGCGGCGTCGTGCACGGCCTGGTCGAAGTAGCCGCCGGAGTCGGCCGGGGTCGGCACCGATCCGTCGAGCGGCGCGTCCTTGAGGAGGAAGAACTCGATCTCGGGGTGCACGTAGCAGCTGAAGCCGAGGTCTGCCGCCTTGTTCAGCTGGCGACGCAGCACGTGGCGCGAGTCGGCCCAGCTCGGGGTGCCGTCGGGCATCGCGATGTCGCAGAACATGCGGGCCGAGTGGTGCCGACCCGCGGAGGTGGTCCACGGCAGGATCTGGAAGGTGGACGGATCGGGCTTGGCGACCGTGTCCGCCTCGGACACGCGGGAGAAGCCCTCGATGGCCGAGCCGTCGAAGCCGATGCCCTCGGAGAAGGCGCCTTCGAGCTCGGCCGGCGCGATCGCCACGGACTTCAGATAACCCAGTACGTCGGTGAACCACAGTCGAACGAAACGGATGTCGCGCTCTTCGAGGGTCCGCAGCACGAATTCCTTTTGGCGATCCATGGTCGCCGACATTAGAAGTCGGCTGTTAAATCTGTGTTACACGCGCAAGTCCAACTCGCTGTCCAGCGAGTTTGTCGGCGCCATCCCATCATCTGGGACAACCACCCGTAGGGCTGGGAAGCCCCCGAACAGCCCGGATGCCGAAGGACCGCGACGGCCGCTGCACAACGGTCCCTGCCCACCCCCGAGCGGGGTGTGACCAATTGCATAACGTACGGCGGTTACACCACAAATCCGCGGTGACACAATGGCGCTTGTCCGTGTTCAACCCGGGTACCCGCCGCGCCCTTCTGGCCAGCCGGGACTCGAGGCAGGAAAAGAGACGACGATGTCCGAAACCTCGGTCTATGGTGCTTCCACCGCAACCCCCGCCACCGACGCGCCCAAACGTCGTGTGACCCGCGTCCACCACCTCGCCCAGATGAAGTCCGAGGGCGAGAAGTGGTCGATGCTCACCGCCTACGACTACTCGACGGCCCGGATCTTCGACGCCGCCGGAATCCCGGTGCTGCTCGTCGGCGACTCGGCGGCCAACGTAGTCCTCGGCTACGACACCACCATCCCGGTCAGCGTCGACGAGATGATCCCGCTGATCCGCGCGGTCGTGCGCGGTGCGCCGCACGCCCTCGTCGTCGCCGACATGCCCTTCGGCAGCTACGAGATCGGGCCGCAGCACGCCCTCGAGAACGCCTTCCGGATCTTCAAGGAGACCGGCGCCCATGCGGTCAAGCTCGAGGGTGGTGAGCGCGTCGCCCCCCAGATCGCGGCACTGACCGCCGCCGGCATCCCGGTCATGGCGCACATCGGGTTCACCCCGCAGAGCGTCAACGGCCTCGGCGGCTTCCGCGTCCAGGGTCGCGGCGACGGCGCCGACCAGCTCATCGCCGACGCGATCGCGGTCCAGGAGGCCGGTGCCTTCGCCGTCGTGATGGAGATGGTGCCCGCCGAGCTGGCCGGACAGATCTCCCGCAAGCTCACCATCCCGACCGTGGGCATCGGCGCCGGCAACGAGACCGACGCCCAGGTCCTCGTGTGGCAGGACATGGCGGGCCTCACCCACGGCAAGACCGCGAGGTTCGTCAAGCGGTTCGCCGACGTCGGCTCCGAATTGCGTTCGGCCGCCGAGCAGTACGCCGACGAGGTCCGTCGCGGCGTGTTCCCCGGCCCTGAGCACAGCTACTGAGCTTCGGCGCCTACGCTGGCGTCCATGCGTGACTTCTATCCGGAGATCGAGCCCTACGAGTCCGGTCACCTGGATGTCGGCGACGGCCAGCAGATCTATTGGGAGACCACGGGCAACCCGGAGGGGAAGCCCGTGGTCTTCGTGCACGGCGGCCCCGGCGGTGGGACCTCGCCGACCCAGCGACGCTTCTTCGACCCCGCGAAGTACCGGATCGTGCTGTTCGACCAGCGCGGTTGCGGACAGTCCCGCCCGCACATCGCCGACGGCGCGGATCTGAGCGTGAACACCACGCCCCACCTCATCGCCGACATGGAGAGGCTTCGTACCCATCTCGGCATCGACCGCTGGCAGGTCTTCGGCGGCTCCTGGGGGTCGACGCTGGGACTCGCCTACGCGCAGACGCATCCCGACCGGGTCACCGAACTCGTTCTGCGCGGCATCTTCCTGCTGCGCCGCAGCGAGATCGACTGGTACTACAACGGCGGCGCCGCGCACATCTTCCCCGACGTTTGGGAGACCTATCTCGACCCGATCCCGGAGAACGAGCGCGACGGCGATCTGGTCGCCGCGTACCACCGTCTGCTGACCTCCGACGACGCCGCGGTCGCCCGGGCGGCGGCCCGCGCCTGGACCGGCTGGGAACAGGCCACCAGCTACCTCCTCCCCCGCTCAGAGGAGGAATCGGGCCAGAACCCCGATGACGCCCACCGCTTCGACCTAGCCTTCGCCTCGATCGAGAACCACTACTTCGTCAACCACGGCTTCCTCGACGACGGGCAGCTCCTCGACAACATCGACGTCATCGCGCACATCCCCGGCGTCATCGTCCAGGGTCGCTACGACGTCGTGTGCCCGATGCGCAGCGCCTGGGATCTCCACCGCGCCTGGCCGGCCGCCGACCTGCGCATCGTCGACGACGCGGGTCACGCGTCCTTCGAAGAAGGCATCCGCCATCACCTGCTGGAAGCGACCGACCGCTTCGCGGAATGATCGGCCGCCGCACCCGCGGCCACTAGACTCGACATCGTCGTAGGCGTCAGGAGGAACAGGTGGCCGCATCCGAGCAGGTCGAGGTGGAACTCAAGTTCGACGTGGACCCCGGCCATGTGGCCCCGGATCTACGGGCACTACCCGGAGTGGTGTCGGCCACCGCACCCGAGACGTTCTCGCTCGATGCCACCTATTTCGACACCGAGAACCTCGACCTCGCCGGCAACAGGATCACCATGCGACGCCGCACCGGCGGCACCGATCAGGGCTGGCATCTCAAGCGCCCCACCGACATCCCCGGAACACGTCGCGAACTCCACGTGGGTTTCGACGAGGCCCCGGCCGACGGTGACGTCCCCGAGGCACTGGTGACCCCGGTCCTCGCACTGACCCGCTGCCGGCCCCTCACGCCCGTCGCCGTCATCTCGACCACGCGCACGGTGACGCGCCTGCTCGGCGTCGACGACGAGCCGCTCGCCGAACTCGCCGAGGATCTGGTGACCACCCAGTCCCTGCTGCCGGGCGGGCACTCCCAGCAGTGGGCCGAATGGGAGTTCGAACTCCTCTCCGGCGGCACCGGCAAGCTGTTGAAGGCCGCCGACAAGGTCCTGCGCGCCGGTGGCGGCCGCTCGTCGTCGAGTGCGTCGAAGCTGGCCCGCGCGATCGGTTCGACGCCGACCGTCCACAAACCCCGGTTGTCCAAGCGCCCCACCGCGCTCGAACTCGTCATCACCGACATCGCGATGCACCGAAACAGCCTGATCGCCTACGACCCGCTCGTCCGCGAGGACGCGGAGGACGCCGTCCACCAGATGCGGGTGTCGTGCCGTCGCCTGCGCAGCGTGCTGTCGGGATACCCGACGGTTCTCGACGCCGAACGCACCGCCCACATCGGTGCCGAACTCAAGCTGCTGGCCCGAATCCTCGGTGATGCACGGGATTCCGAGGTCCAGCTCGAACTCGACCAGTCCCTGCTGCGCGGCGAGAACGCCTCGCCCGAGCTGCTCGCCGCCCTTGCGGGTGCCGAGACCCGGACCCACGATCGCGCGATCCGCGCGGCGCATGCGGCGATGTCGTCGAAGCGCTACTTCACCCTCCTCGACTCCGTCGACGCCCTCCTCGCCTCTCCCCCGCCGGGACCCGACGCGGAACTCCCCGCAACCGAGGTCGTCGACAAGGCAATCGCGAAGAGCCGCAAGCACATCCACAAAGCCCAGGCCGAACTCGCCGGCCTCACCGAAGGATCGGACGAGTGGCAGGAACAGCTGCACACGATCCGTAAACGCGCAAAGCGGTTGCGCTACAGCATCGATGCGACCGAGCCGCTGAACAAGAAGAAGTACCGTGCGATCGGCGCGGTCGCCAAGAAGATCCAGTCCGCCCTCGGCGACCACAACGACATCCGCATCAACCGCGCCCAGCTCGCCACGATCGTCGAGGACGGAAAGCTCAGCGCCGCCGACATGTTCATCGTCGGCCGTCTCGACGCGCGTCTCGAGGCCGCGTCCGACCGCGCCGTCGCGGAGTACCGCAGGGCCGCCAAGGACCTGTGAGCCGTCCCGCTGCTGGTTGAGCCGGTCACGAGCGCAGGGCTGATCCCTTGAACCCGCCCAGCGAGTAACCGTGTCGAAACCACCCGGTGACCCGGCGTCGAAACGAAGTCGCATCGCCCTACGCCGGCCGGAACCTGACCGTTCTCGTCACCTCGTCCGCGGTCACCAGCTCGACCTCGAGTCGGGTGCCCGGACGCAGATCACCTTCGCAACCCGCGACGACGGGCGGATCGGCGATGAAGATCTGGGCCGGCTTGCGTTCGCTGGCCGCCGACATCACCACCGCGTCGAAGCGCTCCCCGACGCGGCCGCCCAGGATGACCGCCTCGGCGAGGTCGATGGCCGCCCGGTCGGCCGTGGAGCTCAGGGTGTCGGCCGAGCGCAGGATCTTCGGGAGGGTCGGCAGGGCACGCGTCACCCAGTCGGGCACGTCGTCGCCGGTGGTGACGGCAAGGCACACCTCGGTGGCGAACCGGTCACCCAGCCGACGCAGGGGTGCGGTGACGTGGGCGTAGACGCCCGCGATCGCGCCGTGCCGCTTCTTGTCGTCCGGGATCGCGCGCGCCTCGTCGGTGCCGTCGAGTGCGAGATAGTTGGCGCCGCGCATGAGACCACTCGCGGCCGACTGGAGGGCCAGGGTGCTCGTCCTATTGCCGGGCAGTCCGGCCAGGAACCAGCCCACCGCCAACCCCTCGGGCCATTCGACGCCCAGCGCTCGTGCGGCGGCGCGCAGGTCCTCGACCGCGTCGGGGTCGGCCGGCGGCAACGTCCGCAACAACCCGACGCCGGCCTCGGCCATGATCGAGCCGGCGCACATCCCGGCGAGCAGGGAGAGCTGCGAGTTCCACATGTCCGCCGGCGTGTGGGCCTGCAGGTCCAACCGCCACCCCGCCTCGGTACGTGACACCTTTTGGTCCGGCAGATCCAGTTCGACGGCGCCGCGGTCGAGCGCCACCTTCTGCCGGAGCTCGCCGAAAGCCGGTAACGCCGCGATCGACGGATGCAACCGTCCGGCCTCGGCATCCGCGCTGACACCGGCGTAGTCGAAGCGCGCCACGGATCGAATCCGCGATCGCCGAACCCGCACATCGATGACCGTGCCGTCCCCCGCCACCCGGATCGTCCATAGCACGCACGGCCGAACCTGTTCGGGCAGAAGCGATCCGATCCCCTCGGACAGTTCCCGCGGATGCAGGGGCACGGAGCCGTCCGGGAAGTACACGGTGGTCCCGCGGCGTCGGCTCTCCTGGTCGAGCGCGCCTTCGGGGATCACGAGTGCCGCGACGTCGGCGATGGCGTAGTCCACGACGAACCCGTCCCCGTCGGCGACGAGATGGACGGCCTGGTCGAGGTCCCGCGACGTCGGCGGGTCGATGGTGACGAACGGGACGCCGGTGTGGTCCTCGCGGGTGTCGGCGAACCGGTCGACGGCCTCCCGCGCCTCGGCGAGCGCGTCGTCGCCGTATGACTCGTCCACCCCGAGTTGATCGCGGATGCCGGCGAAGTCGATGTCGGGGGCGAAGAGGAAGCGTGTCACGTGTCGAACCCTAGCGCGCGGATCCCCCGGTGAACCGAAACCGCGGGCCGAAGGCGAACGAGTCGGCGCGTAAGCCGGATCCTGTACCCGCGAGGCCTCTCGACCATCGCGGGCGGCGACCATCCATCTGGGCACACCGTCGCCGGGTACCTCGAGCGGCCCACCCGCGGGCTGGGGCGAGCAGCCCTCGTAACACCCGCGCACACGCACCGTGAGGTGCGTGCTTCGGCCTTGCTCCGGGTGGGGTTTACCGAGCCGACGCGGTCACCCGCGCCGCTGGTGCGCTCTTACCGCACCGTTTCACCCTTACCGGCCTCGCGGCCGGCGGACTGTTCTCTGTGGCACTGTCCCGCGGGTCACCCCGGGTTGCCGTTAGCAACCACCCTGCTCTGTGGAGTCCGGACTTTCCTCGGTGCGCGGCGTGGCGGTCTTCCGCCCGTTCCGCTCACCGCGGCCGCCCGGCCGACTCGTTCGCGAACCCAGGATACGGCAGCCCCGGCACAGCTCTTCATCCGATGGCGCAGAGCACCCCGACCGTCAGTGGCAGTGCGCGGCGTCGTTGACGAGCCGGACCACGGAACCACCGTCGGGGAAGAACTCCGCGATCGAGACCGACGCCAGGTCGAGGTGGAGCCGAAACAGCAGCTCCGGTCCGACGCCCAGCGCCTCCCGCAGCATCAGCTTGATCGGGGTAACGTGCGAGACGAGCACGATCGTCTGTCCCGGATAACGCTGCAGCAGATCGTCTTTCGTTTCGGACACCCGCTCGGCGACCTGCGCGAAACTCTCGCCACCCGGCGCGGGCACGGTGATGTCCGACAGCCACTTGCGGTGGATCTCGGGGTGCCGTTCGGCGGCCTCGACGAAGGTGAGGCCCTCCCATTCGCCGAAGTCGTTCTCGATGAGTCCGGGATGTTCGACGATGTCGACCCCGGTCACCGCGGCGACCTCCTCCGCAGTGGCGCGGGCGCGGCTCAGCGGCGAGGTCACGATCGCCGAAATGTCCTTTTCACGCATGACCCGCTGGGCCGCCGCACGCGCCTGGCGCCGACCTTCCAGGGTCAGCTCGGGGTTGCCGCGCCCGGAGTACCGGCGATCCACCGACAACGCGGTCTGCCCGTGCCGCAACAGGATGAATCTCGTCGGCGAACTCAGCTGTCCCTGCCAGGACGGCGATTTCCGGCCCGGTGTCGATACGCGCTCGGAGCTCGCGCCCGGCGTCGATACGCGCTCGGAGCTCGCGCCCGGCGTCGACACGCGCTCGGAACCCGCGCCCGGCGTCGACACGCGCTCGGAACCCGCGCTCAAGGCGTCAGATTCCCGATTCGGCGGTGCGCACCAGGATCGCGCCGCATTCCTCACAGCGGATGACCTCGTCGGACAGTGCCGCGCTGATCGAGGCGATGGTGCCCCGGTCGAGTTCCATCCGGCAGGCGCCGCATCGACGTGCACGCAGGAGCCCCGCACCGATCCGACCGTTGGCACGCTGCTTGTCGTAGACGGCCAGCAGGTCGGTGTCGATCTCCGCGGCGAGCGAGTCCCGCTTGTCGCGTACACGGGCCAGGTCCTCGTCGATGGTCGCGAGCGACTTGTCGCGGCGGGTCCGCGCGTCGGCGACCTTCTCCTCGAGGTGGGAGATCGTCGCGGCGGCGCGGCTGCGTTCGGCCTCGACGGCCTCCTGCTGCTCCATCAGCGTCAGCAGTTCGTCCTCGAGCACCGCGCGGCGGCGTCCGAGTCCGGCGAGCTCGTGCTGCAGTTCCGACAGCGCCTTGGGTGCCAACCCGCCGGCGGTCAGGAGTTTGGAGTCCTTGGCCTCACGGTTGGTCATCCCGGTCACCTCGGATTCGATGCGGCGGTACTCGCGGCTCAGGTCCTCGGCGGAGATCTCCGCACGCACCAGATCGTCGCGGGCAGCATCGATCGCCTTGTCGTGCTCGGCGATCTCGGTGTCCTCGGGCAAGTTCTTGCGGCGATGCTCGAGTCGGTTGATCTCGGCATCGGAGTCCGCGAGATCGAGCAGCAGTCGCTGCACACCGGCGTCGACTTTCATTGCGGCCTCCTGTCTCTGAAGTCCCCCTACCGTACGCGGGTGGTCCCGGCGTTCCGGCGGCGGATGGGCTTTGGTCGGCATTCCCTCGGGGGTCAGCCGAAGCTGTGCAGCCCGAAGGGGTCCGTCGGTGTGTCGAACACCGTCACCGGCACGTGGAATTCCTTGCCGAGCAGTTCCGCGACCTGGCCGCACCACGGGAACTCGGTGGCCCAGTGGCCCGCGTCGACGAGGGCCGGCCCACCGTCGCGCAGACTCTCGTCGGCCGGATGGTGCCGCAGGTCGCCGGTCACATAGACGTCGACGCCGAGCCCGCGGACACGACCGAGAAGTGAATCGCCCGCACCGCCGCACACCGCGACCGTGCGCACGAGCGCATCCGGATCGCCGGCCGCCCGGATTCCCGACGGGGCGCGCAGTGCCCGTGCGACAACCGCGGTGAAGTCGCGCAATGTCATCGGCTCGGTGAGCGAACCGACCCGACCCAGGCCCAGGTCGCTGCCGAGGTCGGCGAGCTCGAAGACGTCGAACGCCGGTTCCTCGTACGGGTGCGCGTTGCGCAGTGCCCGCAGCACGGATCCGCGGATGGATCGCGCGGCGACCATCTCCACCCGCGCCTCGTCGACGTGGGTTCGGGTGCCGATCTCGCCGATCGTCGGCGTCGCCTCTTCCTGCGCCTCGAACTGGCCCGTGCCCACGACCGTCCACGAGCAGTCGCGGTAGTCGCCGATCGCACCCGCGCCGGCGGCGAACATCGCCTCACTGACCTGTTCGACGTTGCCCTCGGGCACCATCACCACCCATTTATCTAGGGGCGCAGCAGATTTGGGCTCGATGGGCACGGTGTCGACCACACCGAGCAGGTCGGCGAGTGCGTCGGACACGCCCGGCCGCGCCCGGTCGGCGTTGGTGTGGGCCGACAGCAACGCGATGCCGTGGCGGATCAGGCGGTGCACGATGCGGCCCTTGGGGGTGTCGGCGGCCACCGACGTGACCCCGCGCATCAGCAGCGGGTGATGCGCGATCACCAGGTCCGCCTTCTCGGCCACGGCCGCGTCGACGACGGCGTCCGTCACGTCGACGCACGCCAGCACCCGACGCACCGGTTCGGAGCGGTCGCCGCACACGAGCCCCACCGCATCCCAGGACTCGGCGAGCGCCGGCGGATACGCGCGTTCGACGGCGTCGACCACGTCGCCGACGGTGATGCCCTCAGATGTCGACTCGGTTCCCATCCCTCATCTCCTCTCTTACCTGCTCGATCGCCGCGGTCAACGCACGGACCTGCTCGACCGGACGTACCGCGAGCCGCAGATGGTCGTCGCCGAGTCCGACGAAGTTGGCGCAACTGCGCACCGCGAACCCGTGATCGACGAGACGCCGTTTGACGTCCGTCGCCCGTGGCACCTCGACGAGGACGAACGGCGCGGCCGGTTCCGCCACGACGACGAGCCCGACCCGGGTCAGTTCGTCGACCATCTCGGCGCGTTCGGCCGCGACCCGGCGGGCCTGGTCCGAGCAGTAGCGATGCCCCTCGTCGCCGAGGCACGCGGTCAGTGCGGCCAGAGCCGGTGTGGACAGCGCCCACGGCCGACGTCCCGCACGCAGGCGCGAGATGATCCCCGGTGCGGCGAGCAGGTAACCGGCTCGTAGCCCGGCCAGACCGAAAGTCTTTGTCACACTCCGGATCACAATGAGATCCGGCCAGTCGGACGAGGCCAGTGACTGTGGTTCGAGGGTGCCGTCCGCGCCGAGGGTGAGGTCGGCGAACGCCTCGTCGACGACGATGATGCGTCCCGGACGACGCAGCGCCCCGATCGCTTCCCGCGGGTGCAGCACCGACGTCGGGTTGGTGGGGTTGCCCAGGATCACCAGGTCGGCGGTGTCGGGTACGACCGCCCGGTCGAGCCGCCACGGCTCGTCGAGCGTCACCTGGGTGATGGGCACCGCGGCGGCACGCAGCGCGAGTTCCGGTTCGGTGAACGACGGCTGGATGAGGGCGGCATGGCGCACCCCCAGTCGCGGCAGCATCTCGAAGCCGTCGGCCGCGCCGGACAGCAGCAACACCTCGTCGGGCGACCGGCCGTGGGCGGCGGCGATGGCGTCGACCGCGCGCCGCTCGTCGTCGTGGCCGGGGTACCGGGCCAGATCGCCGAGACCGCGCATGATGGCGTCGAGGACGAAAGGTGGTGGCGTGCCGCGGACATTGACCGCGAAGTCCGCCAGCCCGGGCGCCGCGTCCTGATCGCCGTGCCGGTCCGGGTCGGACAGGTCGGATGTGGATGCCACGCCATACCCAGCTGTCATGTCTACTGACCTTACGTGCACGATGGACGCGTGTTGACGCCGCCAGATCCCCGCCATCCCGACACCGTCCTGCTCGTCGATCTCGACGGCACCATCACCGACAGCTTCGCGGGTATCGCCAACAGCTTCCGGCACGCCCTCGCCGCCGTCGGCGCGGCCGAGCCCGGTCCCGAGGTCGTCGCGGGCATCGTCGGGCCGCCGATGCTCGACACCCTCAACAGTCTGGGGCTCGCACCCGCGGTCGCCGACGAGGCGATGCGCGCCTACCGGGAGCGCTACACCGAGATCGGCTGGCGGGAGAACTCGGTGTACGACGGGATGGCCGACGTCCTGGCCGATCTCGCCGCGTCGGGGCGCACGATGGCGATCGCGACGTCGAAGAACCAGACCACCGCGCGCAGGATCCTCGAGCACTTCGGCCTGGCCGACCATTTCAAGTACATCGCCGGCGCCAGCGACGACGGTTCGCGCCGCCACAAGTCCGATGTCATCGCTCATGCGATCGCGGAGCTGGGACTTCCCGTGGATGCCGACACCGGTCACGTGACCGCACCGGTGGTGATGATCGGCGATCGCAGCCACGATGTGCACGGCGCAGCGGCGTTCGGCATCTCAGCGCTCCTGGTCAGATGGGGTTATTCTCTGCACGGGGAGGAACAGGGCGCAGCCTGGACGGTTGATTCCACAGCCGAATTGCGCGACGTCCTGGGTATGTGACCGACGCCCTGGACCACCGAGCGCGTCGGCATGTCGAGCTGAGGTGGGCACCAGTGACTGAAGAACTACACGTCTGTTTTGTGTGTACGGGCAACATCTGCCGGTCACCGATGGCGCAGAACATCTTCCGGACGGCTCTGGACGACGCCGGACTGGGCGGCAAGGTACGCGTCACCAGCTGCGGGACAACCGGTTTCCACGTCGGCGAACCGGCCGACAACCGCGCCCGCACCGAGTTGCTGGCCCACGGCTACTCCGACGCGCACGTGGCGGCGCTGCTCGGACCCGAACACTTCGACGCCGATCTCTTCCTGGCGATGGACGACGGCCACTTTCGGGAACTCGAACGCAAGCGGCTCGGTGACCGGACGCGACTGCTGCGATCGTTCGATCCGTCGGCACCCGCCGACGACCTCGCCCTCCTCGACCCCTATTACGGCGGCACCGAGGACTTCGTCGCCACCCGCGAGCAGATCGAGAGCGCCGTCCCCGGACTGATCGACTGGGTGCGCCTGCAGCTGGGCGTGGACTGACGCCACGCCCAGCGCGACCGGTCTCAGCCGACCGGCGCCACCAGGTTGTGCACGAAGCGGATCTTCTCGAGCACCGGCGCCGGGAGCACGAACGGGTAGAGGTCCGGGTGACCCATCGACCGGTTGATCTGATTGAGCGCCCACGTCAGCGGTAGCCACTCGTCGATGATCCGATCGAAGCCGACATCGCCGGGCGGCACACTGTCCAGCGTCGTACCCGACGGTGCCATCGCGAACGCCGCGGCGGTGTCGAGGGTGTCGCGGATGTGCAGGTAGTGCGCGAAGGTCTCGGCGAAATCCTCGGCCGGGTGCATCGTGGCGTAGGAGGAGACGAAGTTCTTCCGCCATCCTTCGGGCGCACCCTCCTTGTAGTGACGGTCCAGGGCGGCCTGATAGTCGTCGTCGGGGTTGCCGAACAGCTCCTCGAAGCCGGGGCGGCGGTCGTCGGTGATGAGGACGAGCTGGTAGTAGTGACCGATCTCATGCCGGAAGTGTCCGAGAACCGTGCGGTACGGCTCGTCCAGCTCGACGCGCATCTGTTCGCGGTGGACGTCGTCGCCCTCGGCGAGGTCGAGGGTGATGACCCCGTTGGCGTGACCGGTGATGACGTTCTGCCGAGCGCTGGACAGGAGGTCGAAGGCGAGTCCCGTGTCGGGATTCTCGTCACGGTCCTCGATCGGCAGTCCCAGTTCGGCGAGTTCGAGGACGAGCCGCCGTTTCGCGGTCTCGGCCTGGCCGAACGCGACGAGCGCGTCCGGATCGTCGTCACCCGGACGAGTGCGCGTCAGCCGGCAGGACTGGCACAGCTCCGGATTGCCCGTCCACTTCACCAGCCAATTGCACTGCGCCACCTTGATGTTCGCGCACCGTTCGATGAGGACGCCGTCGACCTGGGCACGCCCCTTGTCGTCGAGCACTTGGATGGAGCGGGACTCGAGCCAGAACCCGAGCGCACTCTTGCAGTTCAGGCAGAGACTGTTTTCGAAGGAGAGACGCTGGCCGCAGTTCAAGCAGATGAAGTCTCGCATTTCGATCACGCTACCCGTGCTCGGTAACCTGGGAGCTGTGCACGTACTGCGAACAATCCTGCGTCCAGGGTGGATTGCCCTCGGAGTCGTGGTCGTGGCGTTCGCAGTGGCCTGCTTCACACTCCTCGCGCCGTGGCAGCTCGGGAAGAACTCGGACACCGAACGCCGCAACGACCTGATCCGTACCGCGTCCTCGCTCGAGACCGTCCCACTGGCCGACGTGGCACCGTCGTCGACCCTCGACCCGTCGACCGAGTGGCGTCAGGTCGCGGTGACGGGCCGGTATCTCGAGGACCGGCAGGCACTGGTGCGGTTGCGCAACATCCAGGAACGTCCGGCGGTCGTGGTCCTCGCCCCGTTCGCCGTGACCGGTTCGGATCGGGTGATCCTGATCAACCGCGGTTTCGTCCGCCCGGTGGAGGGCGGTGTCCCGGCCATCCCGTCGCCGCCGGCCGGTGAGCAGACCGTTCAGGGACGGATCCGCGCGGCAGAGAGTGTCAGCGCCGACCGCGGCTCACGCGCCGACAACGGCGTGCTGACCGTGCCGTCGATCAACCCGGGTCTGGTCGCGACCGCGACGTCGACGCCGATGGACGACTTCTATCTGCAGCTGTCCCCGGATCAGCCGGGCTCGCTGGGCGAGATCCCGCTCCCCCAGCTCGACACCGGCCCCTACCTCTCGTACGGGTTGCAGTGGCTCGCCTTCGGGATCATGGCGCCCCTCGGTGTCCTGTACTTCCTGATCGCCGAGATCCGTTCGCGCCGTCGGGCCGCCGCCGCGAACGCGGCTCCGGTCGCGGAGGACACCGGCGCGGCCCCCGCCGCGGAGTCCGCGCCTCGGCCCGAGCCGAGTACCGCCGCCTCGCGCGCCGAGCGACGCCGGCAGATCCGCGAGGAACTGCGCGCCGCGAGCGGCACCACGATGGTCCACAACGTCGGACGCATCGGCCACGGTCCGGTTGCCGAGGACACGGTCGGCGACGTCCGCGACGTGAAGCCCGACCCCCGGAGTCAGGACGGCGACGTGCGGGACAAGCTCAGCCGGCGCTACGGCGGCTGAGCGCGGCCCGAGCCAGGCAACCCGCGACACACGCGGCCAGCGTTGCACGCTGAACCCGACGCGACAGCTCGACAGCTGCTCGCAGATCGCCGGGTCGTGGCGCCGGCCCCCGTCCCAGCCTCGGCCGTTGTTCGACGCCGTGCGGGTACACCGTCCGGCCCCCGAGCTGCACCCCGAGGGCACCGGCGAAGGCCGCTTCGACGACCCCCGCGTTGGGACTCGGATGTGCACGGCTGTCGCGGCGCCAGGCTTCGGCAGCGCGTCGAGGCGCGCCGGAGACCAGGACGATCAGCGCACCCGCGAGGCGTGCGGGGAGGATGTTGGCGATGTCGTCGAGTCGCGCGGCCGCCCAACCGAAGTCGCGATAGCGCTCGTTGCGGTACCCGACCATGGCGTCGAGAGTGTTGATCGCACGGTAGCCGAGGATTCCGGGAACACCGGCGACCGCACCCCAGAACAGCGGTCCGACGGTCGCGTCGGAGGTGTTCTCGGCGATCGACTCCAGCGCCGCTCGACAGATCCCGCTCTCGTCGAGTGACTCGGGGTCACGCCCGCAGAGGCTCGGGATGAGGGCTCGCGCGGCGTCGATGTCGTCCGATTCGAGGGCGTCGGCGACCGCATCACCCACCCGGCACAGCGAGGTCCCGCCCAGCGCGATCCAGGTCGACGCCGCGGTCAGCGCCACCGCTGTCGGTGCCCGGCGTCCGGTCGATGCGGCAAGTCCCGCTGCCACGACACCGCCGGCCGCCACCGCGACCAGGCCGGCGCCCGCCGCGCGCGAGTCGCGGTACATGCGGCGTTCCAGCGCCGACGTCAGCCGACCGAAACCCGCGACCGGGTGTCCCCGGGACGGGTCACCCAGCGCCTCGTCGAGGAGGAGGCCGACGACGAGACCGGCTGCGGTCGACAACGAACGTCGTCCGGGTCGGTTTCGCTGCTCACTGGTCTTGGACACACAGGCGAGGGGCACCGCGCGATGGTAGCGGCCCCTATCTCCTCCATGATCCGGTCGTGCCAGACTCGACCCGTGGCCAGGTCATCTGCAGAACCGTCGCCGGGTCGGCACGTCATCGACACCGGTGTCGCCGAACTGGCACGTGACACCATCGCCGGCGGCTGGTTGCTGACCGTGAACGGGGCGCACAGCTCGCACATCGATCCCGACGACCCGACCGTGCTCGACTTCGAGTACCTGCGCCAGATGGCCGCCGTCATCGCCGAACGCCACCCCACCTCGGATCGACTGCGCGTCCTGCACCTCGGCGGTGCCGCCTGCGCACTCGCCCGCTATCTCGACCACCAGTACCCCGATGCCCGGCAGGTGGCCGTCGAGGTCGACGGTGAGCTCGCCCGACTGGTGCGCGAGTGGTTCGACCTCCCCCGCGCCCCCCGGCTGCGGATCCGGGTCGGCGACGCGCGTGAGGTGGTGACCTCCCTGCAACCGGGCACGCGTGAGGTGATCGTGCGCGACGCATTTGCCGGTGACCGCACGCCGGCCCATCTGACGACCCGCGAGTTCACCGCCGCCGTCCGCGATGTGCTCGTGCCGGGCGGGCTGTATCTCGCCAACTGCGGGGACAGCCGCGATCTGGCGGGCGCTCGCGCCGAGGCCGCAACCGTGGCGTCGGTCTTCGAGCACCTGCTGCTCATCGCCGACGCCGCGATGTTCAAGGGGCGCCGCACCGGAAACATCGTCATCGTCGGCAGCGACGCCCCGCTCGACGCGTCGGCGACACTGGTCCGCACCCTGCTCAGCGATCCGCTACCTGCGCAGATCCTCTCGGGCGCCAAGGCGCGCGACTTCGCACGCGGTCCGGGACTGACGGACGCCGACGTCGCGTCGAGCAGGGCGTGAGCCGTCGCCGGTCCCGCGTCCGGTCGATGTACGAACCCGCTCGACAGTCGTTAGGGTGGTTTCGACTGCCGGCTGAGGATCTGACGATCGAAGAACCGAGGATGACGTGACCGATCCATCGTCGAGAGCGGGCACCACGCTGGGCCCGTACCGCATCGACAGACTGCTGGGTCGCGGCGGCATGGGTGAGGTGTACGAGGCCTACGACACCGTCCGGGAACGCCGTGTCGCCCTGAAGCTGCTTCCGCCACATCTGGTCCACGACAACGACTTCCGCGAACGATTCGAGCGCGAGTCGAAGACCGCGGCCAAACTGTCCGATCCGCACGTCATCCCGATCCACGACTGGGGCGAGAAGGACGGCGTCCTGTTCATCGACATGCGCCTCGTCGACGGTCAGGACCTGCGCAAGGTCCTCGACTCCGGTCCTCTGGCACCTGCTCGGGCGGTCCACATCCTGGGTCAGGTCGCGGCGGCGCTCGACGCGGCGCACCGCGACGGTCTGGTTCACCGCGACATCAAACCCGACAACATCCTCGTCGACGCCGACGATTTCGCCTACCTCGTCGATTTCGGTATCGCGCAGGGCACCACCGACAGCCGGCTGACACAGGTCGGGACCGCGCTGGGCACGCTGGCGTACATGGCGCCGGAACGGTTCGGCGACGAGCCGGCCGGCCCGGCATCGGACAACTACTCCCTCGCCTGCGTCCTCTACGAATGTGTCACCGGGCAGCTCCCTTTCCCGGCGAAGACCGACCAGGGGCTGATGACCGCGCACATCACCAAGCCGCCACCGCAGACGGGCGGACCGCTCGACCCGGTGATCGCCCGAGGCCTCGCCAAGGACCCCGCGCATCGTTATGCGAGTGCGCGCGAACTCATCCACGCGGCCTCCGACGCGCTGTCTGGCAGCGGGTCCGCATCGGCCGCCCGAGCGCAGACACCTCCGGCCGAGCAAGCCCCGCCCACTGTCGTGCCGCAGCCGATCCCACCGTCGGGCCTGACCCCGCCGACGTATGCGCCGCGTCCACCGCAACAGCACCCGCCGGCCGCCCACCAAACGCCGGGCGGCTCCATGGCATCGGACCCGACGATGGTCCGCGGCCTGAGTTCTGGCCCGACCGCCTCGGGCCCGCAGCATGCGCCCGGCGCGGGTGGCGGATACGGCTCCCCGCCCGGCCATTCCGGGCCGCAGGGATTCTCGGGCCCCCAATCATTTTCGGGGCCATCGCATTCGGGACCCCAGTCGTACTCAGGACCGCAGTCCTACTCAGGACCGCAGTCCTACTCAGGGCCACAGTCCTATTCCGGGCCGCAATCGTATTCGGGGCCCAACCAGTGGGGCATCCCCCCGACTCCGCCTCCACGCAAGTCGCACACCGGACGCAACCTGGCGGTCGCCATCGGCGTCGGTGTGGTGGTGATCGCTCTCGCGGTCACCGGCATCGTCGTCGCGCTGTCGGGCGGTGGCGAGGATCCGCCGGGCCCCGACACCTCGACCCAGGCCATGCCCGCGGGCACCGTCGCCTGTGACTATCCGACGCGGCCGGTGGTCGGCGGCATCACCCAGCCGCCGCCCGCATCGACCCAGCCCAACACCGGCACCGTGGACGCGACGATCCCGATCGCCGCGCAGGGCACCATCAGCATGACCCTCAACCGGGCCGAGGCGCCGTGCAACGTCGGTGCCATGGTCTCGCTGATCAAGTCCGGCTTCTACGACGGCAGCAAGTGCCACCGTGCGTCGGCCAAATACCTGATCTGTGGGTCGTCGGGCGGCAAGGAGGGCACCAATCCCGGCTGGACCAGTCCTGATGAACTGCCCGAGGATCTGCCGTCGGTGGGCACGGACGACAACGGCGTCCCGCAGGTGACATATCCGCGCGGTACCGTCGGCATCCTCGATCTGCCCGACGACGAGGGCGCCACCGGGTCGACGACGTTTTTCATGCTCGCCGACGACACCGATCTCCCGCTGACCTACTCGATCGTCGGAACCATGGACCCCGCCGGTCTTGCCGTATTGGACAGGATCGTCGCGGGCGGGTTCACGCCCGCCAAGCCCGGCGCGCAGTCAGGACCACCGAACCAGAACCTGCTCATCCAGAAGGCGACCGTCGATGAGTAGCCCCGCTGCTCGCCGCTTGTGCGGCGGAGTCAGCAATAGGTATCGCCTGGCGATACCTGTTGCTGACTGAAACCCTCCTGAGCTCGTCACATCTCCGCTCCGGGTCAGATCACGTAGTTCATCCGGTTGAGGATCGCGTTGCCCAGTGCCTCATCGCCGTCGATCTCCACCGCGCCCGGATCGGCGTCCCGCCGGCCACCGGCGCACCGGGCCAGGTTCGCCGCGTCGATCCGGAGCCGCACATCGGCAGAGGCGTCGCCGCCCTCGAACTCCTCGACCGCCGACGCCCGGTCGCCGACCGCGATCCGGACCGTCCGGGGGGACAGGCCGGTGATGTCGAACAGCACCTTGCTGCCCTTGGGCGCGTCGGCTCGCTTGCCGACGACGAACGGCAGTGACGCCCCGATCTCGTCGAGCGCCCACGACGCGGGGACGGGGTCGGTGACGGCCGAACCGTCGGTGCCGTCGCGCAGGTCGATCTCGTGGACCCAGCAGTCGAAGATGCGGATTCGCATGAAGCGCCCGTAGGTGTCGGCTCCGGCCGGGGTCATCGAGGGAGCCTCGAACTGCTCCTGCGTCATCGCCTGCAGCGCTGCGGTACGAATCCCGACGATCTCCTCGAGCGCCGCGAGAACCTCGGCACGCGACTTGGGGCGGTAGTGGTCGACCCACTTCTCGTTGAGTTCGCCGATCGGGTTGCGCACGTGGTCGAGCGCACTCACCGTGCGGGTGGCCTCGACGTCGCGGCCGTCGAGCATGCTCTCGGTGCCGATGATGTGCGCGACGATGTCGGCGTTGGTCCATCCGTGCAACACCGAAGCAGCCGACCACTGTTCATCGGTGAGTCCGCCGGCAACGTCGGCGATCGCGGCCCACTGGGCGATCAGACCCGCGGTGACCTCGTCGAGCGGCAGGATGGTCGTGGCCATGAGAGTGCTCCTTGCGGTCGTGCGTCCGGCGGGACACCGGACCGGGACAACCCTAGCCGGGCAGTTGCGCTCAGCGGCCACATTGACCACGTCGAACCGTTCCGAAACCCGCGCTCCGACGAACAAGGACAGAACCTGTCCGCATCGTGCGGCAGGATGTCTTCATGTTGGAAACCTCGGCCCGGTTGCTCGCTCTGCTGTCGTTGTTGCAGACGCGACGGGAATGGTCGGGCAGGGAACTCGCGGAACGCCTCGACATCACGACCCGCACGGTGCGTCGCGACATCGACAAGCTTCGCGAGCTCGGCTATCCGGTCGACGCGAATGTCGGTGCACGCGGCGGGTATCGCCTCGGCGCGGGTGCGGAGATGCCGCCCCTGCTCCTCGACGACCAGGAGGTGCTCGCCGTCGCCCTGGGGCTCGACGCGGTGACCACTGGAGCGGTCGCCGACATGGCCGAGGCGTCCGCCGGGGCTCTCGCCAAACTGCGCCAGGTCATGCCCTCGCGACTCCAGCACCGTCTCGACGCGCTGCGCATCGAGGCCATACCCAGGGAGGCGCCATCGAGCGCTGTCCCAGCCGATCGCCTCACCGAGATCGCGACGGCCTGTCATCGCCACGAACGCCTGCGTTTCGACTACCGGCGCAACGACGGCGAGGAGGGCCGACGCGAGGTCGAGCCATATCGTCTGGTGCGCAACGGGAATCGCTGGTACCTCGTGGGCTTCGACCTCGCCCGCGCCGACTGGCGTTCGTTCCGCGTCGATCGCATGGACCCGAAGATCCCCACCGGACCGCGATTCACACCGCGCGAGCCGCCCGAGGGCGGCGCGGCAGCCTTCGTCGCCCGCGGTCTCGGCGCACTCCAGCAACGGGCGACGGCCCGGGTACGCATCCACCTGCCGCTGGACGAGGTCGCACCGATGATCCACCAATCGTGGGGCACTCTGGAGTCGGGCGACGAACACACCTGCGAGGTGACCGTCTACAGCACGTCGCTGACGTCGATCGCGCGCTGGATGTACGCCTTCGGGGCCGATTTCACCGTCATCGAACCCGCCGAACTGCGCGTCGAACTCGGCGCCGCCGCGGACTATCACGACCAGGTCGCCGAACGCTATCGGCGCGCGATGACCGCCCAGCCCTAGCTGCGCTGACCTGCTCGTCCGACCGGATCGCCGATTCTTCTCTACGGTCGAAGGCATGAGGCTACTCATCACGGGGGCGACCGGGTACGTGGGCTCCCGACTCGTATGCGCATTGCTCAGGCAGGGCCACGAGGTGGTGGTCACGTCCAGGGACACCCGCAAGCTCGACCGGTTCGGCTGGTCGCCGAACGTCACCAAGGTCGCCATGGACGTCGACGATCCGATCTCGGTGAAGAAGGCGATGTCCGACGCCGGCCCCATCGACGCGATCTACTACCTGGTCCATGCCATCGGGACGGCCGACTTCGCCAGCGGCGATCGGGATGCGGCACGCAACGTCGCCGAGGCGGCACGCGATGCCGACGTCGCCCGGATCATCTACCTGGGTGGCTTCGTGCCGGGGGGAGGCGACCTCTCGTCGCATCTGCAGAGCCGCGCCGACGTCGCCGAGGGGCTGGTCGTCGAAGGCGGCCCGGAACTCGTCTGGTTGCGTGCGGCGGTGATCATCGGCGCCGGGTCGACGTCGTTCGAGATCATCCGCTACATGGCCGACCGCCTCCCGGTGATCCCCGAGCCCGACTGGATCACCAACGAGATGGACCCGATCTCCATCCGCGACGCCATCCACTACCTCGTCGCGGCATGTGAATCATCGCTCCCGCCGGGCGAATACGATATATCCGGCCCCGACCACGCCCGCTACATCTCGATCCTGCACGAGTACATCTCCGCGGTCCGCTTCCCGCGGCTGCGGCTTCCGGTCTTCGGCGTCAGTACCCGCGTCGCGGGCCGGCTGGGTGGCATGTTCGTGCCGGTTCCGGCGTCGCTGACCGAGGAGCTGGTCACGTCGCTCAACCATCCGATGACGGCGTCGGAGCATCGCATCCGCGAACTGGTGCCACCACCGGAGGGCGGTCTGACGCCCATGCGCGATGCCGTGCGGGCATCTGTGGAGTCCCCGTATCCCCGTTCCGTCTGCGATCTGAACGACCTGCACCATCTGGCCGATACCGACCCCGCCTGGGCCGGCGGCGATTGGTTGCGCGTCAAACGCACCATCGGTGAGACGATCGGTGGCACGCTGCGGGTGTCGGCGAAGATCGCCGGAGCTTTTCTGTCGAGCCGTCCCTGAATGATTCGTGTCCATAGACGACCGACCTAGGTGGTGATGAGTGCTGGTGACTGCACTGGCGCGCGACCTCTACAACTCGATAGCCACGGATCGGGATCCCGATCCGGGTTCCCACTACGTCCGACGCCGCTGGATCGTCGGCGTCTTCCTCGTCATCGGGGCCGTGTTGCTCGGCGTCTCGATGCGTGTGGAGCCCGGCGACACCGCGTTCTACCCGCTGACGGCCGGAATGGCCGTGGTGTGGATCGCCGGGGCATTCACCTCCGGCAAACTGCGACTCGGTGCCTACAGCCCGACGACGTCCCGGCCCCCGGATCGTCTCGGCGCCGTGGGACTGGGCGTCGTCGTCGGCCTCGCGGTCGGTGCCGCGTTCGTTGTCGGCGGTCTCATCGCCCGGATGATCCCCGGCGTCAGCGACCTGGCGAACCAGGTGCTCGCCTTCGCCGACTACGGCAGCCTCGCCGTCGTCGCCGCGATCACCATGATCAACGGACTCGCCGAGGAGCTGTTCTTCCGCGGGGCGGTCTACTCGGCGGCCCGCCCCCACAACCCGGTGCTGGTGTCGACAGTCATCTACGTGCTCGTCACCATGGCGAGCGGCAATGTGATGCTCGGCTTCGCCGGTGCCGTCCTGGGCACCGTCTGCGCCATCCTCCGACGCAGCACCGCCGGTGTCCTCGCGCCCGCGATCACGCACGTCATCTGGGGCGCCGTCATGGTCCTCGCACTCCCGCCGGTCTTCGCGTGAATCGCTGATCCGCTGCGTGACCGGTGGACCTCGGCCTCGACATGCAGACCTCGATCGACGTCTGCATGTCGAGGTGAGGTTCGCCGGTCACCGCTCCGCAGTTTGGGCGTTCGGCGTCGACCCGCTAGATTCGTTCTCGCAAGTGCCGCCGCGGAGGCGGCGCACGCGCGTATAGCTCAGCGGTAGAGCTCTGGTCTTACACACCAGCGGTCAGGGGTTCGAATCCCTTTGCGCGCACCGAGATCTATGGCTCCAACCCGCGCTCAGCGCGGCTTGGAGCCATAGGACGGATCAGCCGACCGAGCTGAGAGCCTGGTCCCAGACGTCGTTCTCGCGCACCTCGCCCGGCCCGACCATGTCGGCGTAGACGATGACACCCTCGCGGTCGACGAGGAACGTGCCACGGTTCGCGTAGCCGCGTTCCTCGTTGAACACGCCGTAGGCCTTCGCCACCTCACCGTGCGGCCAGAAGTCGGACAGCAGCGGGAACAAGAAGCCCTGCGCCGCCGACCACACCTTGTGCGTCGGCGAGGGTCCCACCGAGACCGTCACCGTGGTCACGTCGTCGTTCTCGAAACGCGGCTGCTGGTCGCGGATGTAGCCCAGCTCGCCCTGGCAGGTGCCGGTGAATGCGAGCGGGAAGAAGACCACGAGAACGTTGCGCTCGGCACGCAACGCGCTCAGGGACACGAGCTGGTTGTTCTGATCCCGCAGTTCGAAATCAGGTGCCCGATCACCGACGCTCAGCGGCGCGGTGGGCAGAGCATCGCTCATGCTTTCTTGCCCGAGCGTGCCTTGGGCTGGACGAGTCGGGCGGCCGACCAATCCCCCAGGCTGATCGCCGATGTCTGGGTGAGACCCGCAGTGGGGGCCGCCTCGGCGATCTCGCTCGGATCCACATATCCGGGTTTCCCGGTCTTGGGCGAGAACACCCACACGTATCCGTCTTCGGCCAGCGGTCCGATGGCGTCCATCAGCGCGTCGACGAGGTCTCCGTCGCCTTCACGCCACCAGAGGACCACGACGTCGACGACGTCGTCGGCATCCTCATCGACCATCTCGGCATCGATCGCGTCCTCGATGTCGGCCCGGAGCTCGTCGTCCGTGTCATCGTCCCAACCGACTTCCTGCACGACCAAGCCTGCCTTCAAGCCCAGTTTTTGGGCGTTGCTGCCCGTACCGTCTGTGGCGGCTACCACCGCGCGTGACCTCCTGAGGGTGATGGGACGTTTTTCTCGTCGCCGGTCTGTACGTCTCTTTTCGCCAACTCGCCTGTCAGCATAGGCAACAGCCTAGAGCCTCACATTGCAAGCCGACCGACGTCACTCGATTTCGGGCGTTTCTTTTCAGACGACGGTTGCACGATCGCACGAACCCCCGACACCGGGCGACGGCGCATCAGCGACCGGGACTCGTCGGAGCCGGGCCAGCGGGAACCGAGGTCCGGGGCGTGGCCGAGGAGGCCGCCGGGACGGGCGTGTATTCCCCGCAGACCTCGAGAAGGCGCGCCTTGTCGCGCGTCCACTGCCCCGACACCGGGTTGAGTTCGGTGCGCAGTTCCTTGCGGATCGCGTTCTCGAGACGCGTCGTCGCATCCAGGAACGTCCGCGCCGGCGACGCGATCTCCGGCGGTGAGGTGTCGGTGATCTTCGGCCGGATCTGGTCGGCACCCGCGATGAGGCTCGCCCGCGCCTTGTCGGCGAGGTCCCCGACCTCCGGATACGAATGCGTCGTGTTGAGCCGCTTGATGAAGGTGTTGTAGCCGCGCAGCATCACGACCATCGACGACATCGACTCCCGACAGAGTTCGACGCCCTCGGCACGTACCTGCGCAGCCGCCGAGGCCGACACCTCCGACCGGTAGACCGCCACCTCGCCGGGCGCCGGCACACCGGCACCTCCGACCGTGGACGTGCACGCCGACAGCATGATTCCCCCGAATGCCATGCCGATGGTCGCGCTCACCCGGACACCCCGATGTCCGCCGCGGCCGGGCCCGGCCTCCCCTGTGCCCAGCATCGCCATCCCCCTACTCATCGGTAACGCTGCAAGGACGCTACAGCACCTTCGCGATCGCGACAGCCTACACAGATCCAGCGGTGCCAAGCCCCCTCACATGGGGCACGATGAGGGGTGACACCGCACAACAAAAGGAGTTGCAGTGTCGTACGCCATGCAGTCGGACCACCACCCCGAGTCCGGCCTGTCAGAGGGAGTAGGCATCACCGTGACCGACCAGATGGACCAGGCGACGCAGGACACGATTCCCAGCGAGCACGCCGGCCAAGCCGACTCGAGCTCCAATGGACGTGCTGCCGGACGAAGCGGACACCGGGTCCGCGTCATCCGCGAAGGAGTCGCGTCCTATCTGCCCGACATCGACCCCGACGAGACCACCGAGTGGCTCGATTCGTTCGACGCCCTTCTCGACGCCGCGGGGCCCGGACGCGCCCGTTACCTGATGCTGCGGCTCCTCGAACGCGCCGGCGAGAAGCGGGTGTCGATCCCCGCGCTCACCTCCACCGACTACGTGAACACCATCCCCACCGAGGCAGAACCCTGGTTCCCCGGTGACGAGGAGGTCGAGCGCCGCTTCCGTCAGATGATCCGCTGGAACGCCGCGATCATGGTGCATCGCGCCCAGCGCCCGGGAGTCGGTGTGGGCGGCCACATCTCGACGTACGCGTCGTCGGCGTCGCTCTACGAGGTCGGCTTCAACCACTTCTTCCGCGGCAAGAACCACTCCGGCGGCGGCGACCACATCTTCATCCAGGGCCACGCCTCCCCCGGCATCTATGCACGCGCCTACCTCGAGGGCCGCATCGACGAGGCCCGCATGGACGGCTTCCGCCAGGAACACAGCCACGCGGGTGAGGGCGGCGGTCTGCCGTCGTATCCGCACCCGCGCCTGATGCCGGACTTCTGGGAGTTCCCGACCGTCTCGATGGGTCTCGGCCCGATGAACGCGATCTACCAGGCGCGCTTCAACCACTACCTGCACGACCGCGGCATCAAGGACACCTCCGACCAGCATGTGTGGGCGTTCCTCGGCGATGGCGAGATGGACGAGCCGGAATCGCGCGGCTTCGCCAGCTTCGCGGCCACCGAGGGTCTCGACAATCTGACCTTCGTCGTCAACTGCAATCTGCAGCGACTCGACGGCCCGGTGCGCGGCAACGGCAAGATCATCCAGGAGCTGGAGTCGTTCTTCCGCGGCGCCGGCTGGAACGTCATCAAGGTCATCTGGGGCCGCGAGTGGGATGCGTTGCTGCACGCCGACCGTGACGGCGCGCTGGTCAACCTGATGAACACCACGCCCGACGGCGACTACCAGACCTACAAGGCCAACGACGGCGCCTTCGTCCGCGAACACTTCTTCAACCGCGACCCGCGGACCAAGGAGCTCGTCAAGGACCTCTCCGACGCCGAGATCTGGAACCTCAAGCGCGGCGGCCACGACTACCGAAAGATCCACGCCGCCTACGCCTCGGCGATGACGCACAAGGGCCAGCCGACGGTCATCCTGGCCCACACGATCAAGGGCTACACGCTCGGCAAGCACTTCGAGGGACGCAATGCGACCCACCAGATGAAGAAGCTGACGCTCGACGACCTCAAGGCGTTCCGCGACAGCACGCGCATCCCGATCAGCGACGAGCAGCTCGAGAAGGATCCGTATCTGCCGCCGTACTACCATCCCGGCGAGGATTCTCCGGAGCTCCAGTACATGCTGGACCGCCGCAAGACCCTCGGCGGGTTCCTGCCGAGCCGTCGCACGAAGTCCAAGGTGCTCAAGGCCGACACCTCCTCGGCCCTCAAGGCCACCGCGAAGGGTTCGGGCAAGCAGCAGGTCGCGACCACCATGGCGCTGGTCCGTGTCTTCAAGGAACTGTTGCGCGACAAGGAAATCGGCAAGCGCATCGTGCCGATCATCCCCGACGAGGCCCGCACCTTCGGCATGGACTCGTGGTTCCCGACCCTGAAGATCTACAACCGTAACGGCCAGCTGTACACCTCGGTCGACGCCGAACTGATGCTCGCCTACAAGGAGAGCTCCGAGGGGCAGATCCTGCACGAAGGCATCAACGAGGCCGGTTCGACGGCCAGCTTCGCCGCGGTCGGCACGTCGTACGCCACCCACCACGAACCGATGATCCCGCTGTACATCTTCTATTCGATGTTCGGTTTCCAGCGCACCGGCGACAGCTTCTGGGCGGCCGGCGACCAGATGGCGCGCGGTTTCATCATCGGCGCCACCGCGGGCCGCACGACGCTCACCGGTGAGGGCCTGCAGCACGCCGACGGCCACTCGCCGTTGCTCGCCGCGACCAACCCGGCCGTGATCGCCTACGACCCCGCGTTCGCCTACGAACTCGGCCACATCGTGGACGACGGTCTCACGCGCATGTACGGCGAGGACCCGGAGAACGTCTTCTACTACATCACCGTCTACAACGAGCCGATCAGCCAGCCGGCGAAGCCGGAGGGCCTCGACGCCACGGGCATCGTCAAGGGCGGATATCTGTTCCAGAAGGCTCCCGAGAACAAGAAGTACCCGGCCAACATCCTGGTCTCCGGCGTCACGATGCCCGACGCGCTGCGTGCGTCCGAACTGCTCGCCGAGGAGTGGAACGTCGGCGCGAACGTCTACTCGGTGACATCGTGGAGTGAGCTGGCCCGCGACGGCATCCGCGCCGACCGGGAGGCACTGCGCGATCCCGGCACCGAGCCCGCGCCCGCCTACCTGACCGAACTGATGGCCGACGCGGCCGGACCGTTCGTCGGCGTCAGCGACTACATGCGCGGCGTCCAGGAGCAGGTCCGTGCGTACCTGCCCGGTACGTACCTGACGCTCGGCACCGACGGGTTCGGCTTTTCCGACACCCGCCCGGCCGCGCGGCGTTTCTTCAACGTCGACGCCGAGTCGATCGTGGTCGCGGTCCTCGTCGCGCTCGCCCGCGACGGCCACCTCGACATGTCGGTGGCCAAGCAGGCAGCGGACAAGTACAAGATCGACGACGTGGCCGCCGCTCCCGAGCAGACCAGCGATCCGGGCGTGGCCTGACCCGGAAACCGGGCCGCCGCCGTTCGAGGGGAACCGGCGATCCCGGCATGGCCTGAACAGGGACTAGATTGAGGTCGTGTCCGACGCGCGAGTGAATCAGCCCACAACACCGCCGGCTGACGTGTTCGGTGCGCGGGGTGCCCATGTGCCGGCCCCCGCCACCGTGCACGACGCGCTGCCCGACACGCTGCTCCGGCGGGTCAAGCAGTACAGCGGCCGCCTCGCCACCGAGGCGGTCCACTCGATGCAGGACCAGCTGCCCTATTTCGGCGACCTCGACGCCGCGCAGCGCGCGAGTGTGCAGCTGGTCGTGCAGACCGCGGTCGTGAACTTCGTCGAGTGGATCCAGGATCCCGAGGGCAACGTGAAGTTCACGGTCCAAGCGTTCCAGGTGGTACCGCAGGACCTCGCCCGCCGCATCACCCTGCTGCAGACCGTCGAGATGGTCCGCGTGGCGATGGAGTTCTTCGAGAAGTGGCTGCCGCTGCTCGCCCGGAACGACGCCCAGCTCCGTGCACTCACCGAGTCGGTCCTGCGCTACGGACGGGAGATCGGTTTCGCCGCAGCGGCGATCTACGCCTCGGCCGCCGAGTCGCGTGGCGCCTGGGACTCCCGACTCGAGGCCCTGGTCGTCGACGCGGTGGTTCGCGGCGACACCGGACCGCAGCTCCTCTCTCGGGCGGCCGCCCTGAATTGGGATTCGGACGCCCCGGCGACGGTGATCGTGGGCACTCCGCCGCCCGAACAGAACGTCTCGGTGCCACTGGCCATCCACAACACGGCACGGCAGTTCGACCGGTCGGCGCTGTCGGTGGTCCAGGGCTCGGTGCTGGTCGCGATCGTGAGCGGACCGGCACGGCCGACGGAGAAGTTCGTCTCGGCTCTCCTCACGCACTTCGCCGACGGCCCGGTGGTCATCGGGCCGACCATGCCGAACCTCGGCAGCGCCCACACCAGTGCCGCCGAGGCGATGGCCGCGATCGAGGCGGTGGTGGGCTGGCCGAGTGCACCGCGACCGGTCCACAGTCTCGAACTGTTACCCGAACGTGCACTCAAAGGTGACGAGTCAGCGGTGACCGCTCTGGTCGAATCGGTGGTCCGTCCGCTGTCGGCGGGAGGCTCCACTCTGACGACGACGCTCGAGGCCTATCTCGACTCCGGCGGATCGGTCGAATCCTGCGCGCGCGTTCTGTACATACATCCAAATACGGTCCGGTACCGGCTGAAGAAGATTGCGGAAATCACACGGCGCGACCCGACGAACCCCCGCGACGCGTATGTACTACGGATCGCGACGACCGTCGGTCGTTTGACACACTTACGGCACAAAACGGAGTCTTCTGCCCCATAGGCCACACGAGTAACATGTCCGATTCGCCATTTATGCTGATATGAGCCTTAAGAACACGTTTCGGTAACGAATCTCAGCCTGATGACGAAGCAGGTGGCACTTCGGTGAAGTTTGTGGGAACCCTACAAAACCCTGCGACAAGGTTCATGCTTCTCTACACCCACATAGGGCGGGGAAAGGGTGTTCTCTGGTCACGTGCTTTCGTTGCTTGCTCCCGGCCAGGGTTCCCAGACACCCGGCATGCTCACGCCGTGGCTCGACCTGCCCGGTACCCGTGATCAGATCGCCACGTGGTCCAAGCTCACTCAACTGGACTTGGAACGACTCGGTACCACCGCCACCGCGGAAGAGATCACCGACACCGCGGTGACCCAGCCGCTGGTCGTGGTCGCCGCCCTGCTCGCCTTCGACGAGGCCCGCAAGAACGGCGAGCTGCCCGCGGACGCGGTCGTCGCCGGCCACTCGGTCGGCGAGCTCGCCGCCGCCGCCATCACCGGTGTGATCTCGGCCGACGAGGCCGTCACCCTCGCCGCGATCCGCGGTGCCGAGATGGCCAAGGCCTGCGCTCTCGTACCGACCACCATGGCCGCCGTTCTCGGTGGCGACGAAGCCGCCGTGCTCGCCCGCCTCGAGGAACTCGAACTCGTCCCGGCCAACCGCAACGCGGTCGGCCAGATCGTCGCGGCCGGAGCCGTCGACAAGATCGACGAGCTCATCGCGTCCCCGCCGGAGAAGGCCCGTATCCGCAAGCTCGCGGTCGCCGGCGCCTTCCACACCCACTTCATGGCTCCGGCGCAGGACGCCGTCGCCGCGGCGGCCGCGAAGATCACCCCGTCCGACCCGAATCGCACGTTGCTGTCGAACTCCGACGGGCAGCCTGTAACGAATGGCTCCGAAGCACTGACAAAACTGGTGGGCCAGGTGACCAGGCCGGTCCGCTGGGATCTCTGCTCGGCGTACCTGCGTGAGAACTCGGCCACCGCCGTCGTGGAACTGCCGCCGGCGGGCACGCTCGTGGGGATCGCCAAGCGCGAGCTGAAGGGCACCCCATCGCTGGCGCTCAAGGAGCCCGGCGACATCGCGAAGATCACTGAACTTGGATAGCGGTCGCGGTTAGTCCGCGACCCCCGGAAGATCGGCCCCGACGCCGATCTGTCCAAGCGCGCGGACTCTCTCGGGTCCGTCCTGCGCTCCGGAAACTCATCTACCCGATACACGGAAAGGGAACCACACAGTGGCTGCCACCCAGGAACAACTCATTGCCGGCATCGCCGAGATCATCGAGGAAGTCACCGGCATCGAGCCGTCCGAGGTGACCCTCGAGAAGTCGTTCGTCGACGACCTCGACATCGATTCGCTGTCCATGGTCGAGATCGCCGTCCAGACCGAGGACAAGTACGGCGTGAAGATCCCCGACGAGGACCTGGCCGGTCTGCGCACCGTCGGCGACGCCGTCTCGTACATCCAGAAGCTCGAGAGCGAGAACCCCGAGGCTGCGGCTGCCATCAAGGCTCAGGTCGAGGCAGACCAGAACTGATGAGCTCCCCCTCCCTCCGCGACTACTCGACGCTGGGTGGGAACTTCCCGAGCGTGGTCGTCACCTCCATGGTGGCGACCACCTCGCTCGGCGAAGATCTCGACTCGACGTGGAAAGCACTGCTGGCGGGTGAGTCGGGCATCCGCGTCCTGACCGACGACTTCATCACCAGGTACAACCTGCCGGTTCGTATCGGCGGTCGTCTGCTGAAGGATCCGACCGACGAGGTCACCCGAGTCGAGGCCCGCCGGATGGCCTATGTCGAGCGCATCGCCCACGTGCTGAGCAAGCGTCTCTGGACGCAGGCCGGCGAACCCGAGGTCGACCCCGACCGTCTCGCCGTGGTCGTCGGCACCGGTCAGGGTGGCGGCGACGCGATGGTCGACGCCGTCAAGGCCATGGAAAGCACGGGCAACTACCGCAAGGTGTCCCCGCTCGCCGTGTCGATGGCCATGCCCAACGGTCCGGCCGCCGTCGTCGGTCTGAACGTCGGCGCCCGCGCAGGCGTCATCACCCCGGTCTCGGCGTGCTCGTCGGGGGCCGAGGCGATCGCACACGCGTGGCGCCACATCGTCATGGGTGACGCCGACATGGTCGTCACCGGTGGCGTCGAGGGACGCATCGACGCGGTGCCGATCGCGGCATTCTCGATGATGCGTGCCATGAGCACCCGCAACGAGGACCCCGCAGCCGCCTCTCGTCCGTTCGACAAGGACCGCGACGGCTTCGTCTTCGGCGAAGGTGCCGCGATGCTCATCCTCGAACGCGAGGAGCACGCTCGGGCCCGCGGTGCGCACATCCACGCGCGTCTCCTCGGCTCCGGCATCACCTCCGACGGATTCCACCTGGTGGCCCCGGATCCCAGCGGTCAGGGCAATGCCCGCGCGATGACTCGCGCCCTGCAGACCGCCGGTCTCCAGAAGTCCGACATCACCCACATCAACGCGCATGCGACGTCGACCCCGATCGGCGACACCGCCGAGTCCGCGGGCATCATCGCCGCCATCGGTCAGCATGCCGCGGTGTACGCACCGAAGTCCGCTCTCGGACACTCGATCGGTGCCGTCGGTGCTCTCGAGTCGGTCCTCACCATCAAGAGCGTCGAGGAAGGCGTCATCCCGCCGACCCTCAACCTCGAGAACCAAGACCCGGAATGCGACATCGACGTCGTCCACGGTGAGCCGCGCTACGGACAGATCGACTACGCGATCAACAACTCGTTCGGTTTCGGTGGGCACAACGTGGCGCTCGCCTTCGGTCACTACTGAGTCCTCGGCCTCCTCGCCGATCTCGGCAGCGCCCGAGACGAACCACGCCCGACACCCCTGGAGGAGACTGCGATGACGACCTTGGCTCCCATGCCCGGCCGCGAAGAAGCCGCCGATCCCCGCGACCCCCTGTTGCGGCTGACGAACTTCTTCGACGAAGGCACCATGTCGTTGCTGCACCCTCGCGACAAGTCCGGTGTCCAGGCCGCGGTCGGCCTGGTCAACGGCGTTCGCACGGTCTCCTACTGCACCGATGGCACCGTCATGGGCGGTGCCATGGGTGTCGTCGGTTGTGCTCACATCGTCAACGCCATCGACACCGCCATCTCCGAGCAGGCGCCGGTCATCGGTATCTGGCACTCGGGTGGCGCACGCCTCGCCGAGGGGGTCGAGGCGTTGCACGCGGTGGGTCAGGTCTTCGAGGCCATGGTCCGGGCCTCCGGGTACATCCCGCAGATCTCGGTGGTCGTCGGCTTCGCGGCCGGCGGCGCGGCGTACGGACCCGCCCTCACCGACATCGTGATCATGGCTCCGGCCGGTCGCGTCTTCGTCACCGGACCCGATGTCGTCCGCAGCGTCACCGGCGAGGACGTCGACATGGAGTCGCTCGGCGGTCCCACCACACACGGCAAGAAGTCCGGTGTCTGCCACATCGTGGCCGATTCCGAGCCCGACGCCCTGTGGCGCGCACGCCGTCTCGTCTCGACCTTCACCCAGCAGGGCCACTTCAACCGTGAGCTGGCCGCCGCCGGCGACACCGACCTCAAGGCCCTGCTGCCCGAATCCGCCCGTCGCGCCTATGACGTCCACCCGGTCGTCGAGAAGCTGCTCGACACGGCGCTGGCCGCCGACGGCGAGACCGAGATCTCGAGTTTCGAAGAGTTGCAGGCGAAGTGGGCGCCGAACATCGTCGTCGGATTCGGTCGGCTGTCGGGCCGCAGCGTCGGCGTCATCGCCAACAACCCGCTGCGCATGGGTGGGTGTCTGAACTCGGAGAGCGCCGAGAAGGCCTCCCGGTTCGTCCGCCTCTGCGACGCCTTCGGTATCCCCCTCATCGTCCTCACCGATGTCCCCGGTTACCTGCCGGGTGTCGGCCAGGAATGGAACGGTGTCGTCCGCCGCGGCGCGAAGCTGCTCCACGCCTTCGCCGAGTGCTCGGTTCCCCGCGTCACGCTCGTGACCCGAAAGATCTACGGCGGCGCCTACATCGCGATGAACTCGCGTGCGCTCGGTGCCACCGCGGTGTTCGCCTGGCCCGGTTCCGAGGTCGCCGTCATGGGTGCCAAGGCCGCCGTGGGCATCCTGCACAAGAAGGCACTCGCCGCCGCACCCGACGATGAGCGTGACGCCCTCCACGATCGCCTGGCCGCCGAGCACGAGGCCATCGCCGGTGGCGTGGGACGGGCCCAGTCGATCGGCGTCGTGGACGAGATCATCGACCCGGCCCGCACGCGCAGCATCATCGCCGAGGCACTCGCGGCTGCACCCGCCCGACGCGGTCGGCACAAGAACATCCCGCTGTGACCGCCTGACGGACCCACACGTCGACAGACATACGAAGAACGCCACCGGTTCTCACCGGTGGCGTTTCTCGTGTGTCCCTGAGATCGCGGGATGTACTCACCGCGCTCCCTGGGAAGTTCACGCTCCCTGAGTAGCCCCAGAGCTTGCGGAGGGCGCTCCTCAGCCGACCCGCTGCTGCAGCCAGGTGACCTCGGCCCCGGCACCGCCCATGCGGTACTGCTCGAGGGCGTCGTCCCAGGCCGTGCCGAGGGCGGCTTCGAGTTCGCCGGCGAGTCCGGCACGGTCGGGCTGCGATTCGATCAGCGAGCGCAGTTGGTTCTCGCCGACGATGACGTCGCCGTTGGCGCTGGTCGATCCGCGCCAGAGCCCGAGACCCGGCACGTAGCTGTAGCGTTCGCCGTCGACACCCTCGCTCGGGTTCTCGGTGACCTCGAACCGCAGCGCCGACCACTCGCGCAGAGCGGTCACCAAACGTGCCGCTGTCCCGACCGGCCCCGCCCAGTCGACAGTCGCACGCTGCATACCCGGCTCGGCGTCCTGTGCCGACCATTTCAGGTTCGCGCGTGCATTCAGGGTCGACGACAGAGCCCACTCCACATGCGGGCACAGCGCCACCGGCGCCGAGTGGATGTAGACCACTCCCGTTGTCATGTCCGCAAACTGGTTCAGATTGCGCACCTTTTCACCTCCGTTGTCGACGAGGAACGTCTTCCCCAACACACCTCGCGACTCCGGATATCACACTCGTGGGATTTATTGTGCCTCAAGATGCACGTGTTGCGCTAGTTTCTCGTGCGAGAAAACTTCATTTCTGTGACGAAAGTTCACTGACGACTCGATCGTTGAACTCACTCCACAACGGCTTCGCCCACGGTCCGAACGACCGGTCGGTGAGGACGACGCAGGCGGCCTGCAGGTCGGGGTCGACCCAGAGAAAAGTCCCAGCCTGGCCGAAGTGCCCGAAAGTCCGCGGCGAGTTGCCCGCCCCGGTCCAGTGCGGAGACTTCTTCGACCGGATCTCGAAGCCCAGGCCCCAGTCGTTGGGACGATGCCTCCCGTATCCCGGCACGAACCCGTCGAGTCCCGGGAACTGCACCGATGTCGCATCGGCGAGCGTCTCGGGGGCGAGGATCTGCGGTGCGAGGAGCTCCTGCGCGAAACGGGCCAGATCTGCGGTGCTGGATCGTGCACCGTGGCCGGCCGGTCCGTGGAGCTCGGTCGATTCGAGTCCGAGAGGCGCGCTGACGGCGTCGGCGAGGTACTCCGGAAACGCGATGCCCGCCGCCTGTTCGACGGTCTCGGCCAGGATCTCGAACCCCGCACTCGAATAGATGCGCTTCTCCGCGACCCCCGCCTCGATGTCCCGCGAGTCGAAGGCGAGTCCCGATGCGTGGGCCAGGAGATGCGCGACAGTGGCACCGGGCGGACCGGCGGGGTCGTCGAGTTCGACGGCCCCCTCCTCGACGGCCACCAGAACCGCCTCCGCGACGAGGAGTTTGGTGACCGAGGCGAGCTCATAGTCGCGAGCGGGGTCGCCGAATTCCTCGGCGACCCCGTCACGGGTGATGATCGCCGCCGACACATTGTCGACGGGCCATTCCGTCAGAGATTCAAGGACCGACACATCGGGTCACGTTACCCGTGGACGCGTGCCGGCCGGTGGGCACAGGGCTCACCAATCCTCTTCGGTGTAGCGGATGACACCGCGAATGTTGCGGCCTTCCAGCATGTCCTGGTAGCCCTCGTTGATCTGGTCCAGGCGGTACTGGCGGGTGATCATGTCGGCGATGTTGAGCTTGCCGATCTTGTACATCGAGAGCAGCTGCGGGATGTCGAGCTTGGGATTGGCGCCGCCGAAGATGGAGCCCTGCAGGTTCTTCTGCAGCAGCGTCAGCATGGCGAGGTTCAGGGTCACGTCGCTCTCGAGCATGTTGCCCATACCGGTCAGCACACAGGTGCCGCCCTTGCCGGTGATCCCCATCCACAGATCGACATCCTTGCCGTGGACCTCACCGACGGTGACGATCACCTTCTGGCACATACCGCCGTGGGTGGTCTCCGCGATGGCCATGGCGGCCTCTTCGACCGATGCGAATGCCGCGGTGGCCCCGAACTTCAACGCCTGCTCACGCTTCCACTCCACCGGATCGATGGCGAACACGTTGCGGGCACCCGAGATGACCGCCCCCTGCAGGGCTGCCGTACCGACGCCGCCGACGCCCACGATGGCCACGTCCTCGCCGGGGCGGACGTCACCGCTGCGGGTCGACGAGCCGTAGCCGGTGGGGACGCCGCAGCCGCACAGAGCGGCGACCTCGAACGGGATGTCCTTGTCGATCTTCACCGCCGACGCCTCGTGCACCACCATATAGGGCGCGAAGGTGCCCAGCAAGGTCATCGGGTAGACGTTCTCGCCGGCTGCCGTCTGGATGCGGAAGGTGTTGTCCGACACGGCTTCGCCCTGCAGCAGCATGGCGCCGAAGTCGCACAGGTTGGCCATGCCCGACTGGCACGACGGACACTTGCCACACGACGGGATGAACGACAGCACGACGTGGTCGCCGACCTCGAAATCGGTGACACCCTCGCCGACCTCGGCGACGACGCCGGCACCCTCGTGCCCACCCAGGATCGGGAAACCCGCCATGGGGATGCCACCGGTCACCAGATGGTGATCGGAGTGGCACATGCCTGCTGCTTCCATCTTGATCTTGATCTCGTGCGCCTTGGGGTCACCGATCTCGATCTCCTCGATCGCCCACGGCTTGTTGTTCTCGCGCAGCAGCGCACCTTTGGTCTTCACTGATCTCCTCCGTTCGACCCGGCAACGTCTCGCCCCGGGAGGTCTACCCGCGTCGTTGCCGACGCTTGTGACTGTAGTCACTCAACCACAAAATTGGAACGTGTCCTAGTCCGTGTTCCATCGACTCCCTACGCCGTTCGACGGACCGTCGAGACGCTGGAAACACGGCGACCTGGGCGCTTGGGAACACGCGCCCAGGTCGGAGTGTGTGCGCCGATCAGCGCGGGCCCGGACGGGCCGAAGAAACGATCGAAGCGGTCAGTTCGCCAGACCGGCGTCCTTGGACCCGTAGGTCTGACGCAGGGTCGGCTTGACGACCTTGCCACCGGCGTTGCGCGGCAGTTCCTCGACGATGACCAGGTCCTTGGGGTGCTTGAAGCGGGCCAGGTTCTCGTTCAGGTACGGCTCGAGGTCGGCGAGGGTCAGATCCTCGACGCCTGCGGCGGGGACGACGACCGCGACCGGCACCTCGCCCCACTTCTCGTGCGCGCGACCGATGATCGCCGCCTCGCTGATGCTCGGGTGACCGAACAGCACGTTTTCGACCTCGGCGCAGTAGATGTTCTCGCCACCCGAGATGATCATGTCCTTGGCGCGGTCGACGACGTAGAGGAACCCCTCCTCATCCTGACGCACGAGGTCGCCGGAGTGGAACCAGCCACCGGCGAAGGCGTCGGCGGTCCCCTGCTCGTTCTGCCAGTAGCCCTTCATCATGTTGGGTCCGCGGTAGACGATCTCGCCGACCTCACCCTGGGCGACGTCGTTGCCCTCCGGGTCGATGACGCGGGCGGTCACCGCGGGCACGACCTTGCCGATCGAGCCGATCTTGCGCAGGGCGTCCTTGCCTTCGAGTACGCAGGTGATCGGCGACATCTCGGTCTGACCGAAGACCGCGACGTTCAGCGCGTCCGGGAAGGTCTCGTTCATCGCGCGCAGCACGGTGTCCGAGGCCGGGGCCGCGCCCCAGCTGATCACGCGCAGCTTCAGGTCGCGCGGCTTGGCCTGCTGGGCGGCGCACACGGCCTGCCACTGAGCCGGCACCAGGAAGATCGAGGTGGTGCCCTCTCGCTCGATGGTGTCGAGCATGTCGTTCGGGTCGAACGCTCCGAGTGGGTGGATGACCGACAGTGCCCCCATGTAGAACAGCGGCGTCATGGCACCAAGCCCGGCGATGTGGAACATCGGCGCGACGCACGAGCCGATGTCGTCGGACCGGGTGTGCAGCGCCTGCATGCAGGTGGCTGCCTGCGCCTGCAGGTTGGTGTGGGTGAGCATGGCGCCCTTGGGCTTTCCGGTGGTGCCCGAGGTGTACATGATCAGCGCGACGGTCTCTTCGGGGACGTCGATCTCCGGCAGATCCGAGGAGTCCTCGGCGACGAGCGCCTCGTAATCGAGGTGGTTGTCCTTGTCGGATCCCCCCACGACGACGATGTGGTCGATCGCATTGGTCGAGGCCGCGACGGCATCGACGAGCGGGGCGAGCAGGGTTTCGGTGACGACGACCTTGGCGCCGCTGTCGTTGACCAGGAAGGCGATCTCGGCGGGGCTCATGCGGATGTTCACCGGCACCGGGATGGCGCCGATCAGGTTGGCACCCAACGTCGCTTCGACATACTCGGTGCGGTTGAGCAGGACGATGAGGATCCGGTCACCGAACCCGACGCCGCGACGGGTCAGCGCCGCGGCGAAGGCGCGGGTCCGTTCGTCGAGCTCCTTCCAGGTGGTGACCTTCCCGAGGAACTTCAGGGCCGGGCCGTCGGGGTTCATGAAGGCGTGGCGCTTGACCTGGTTGATCCAGTGGTTGCGGCGCGAGCGCAGCGGTTCGGTGGCGAGGTCGGTGACGGTGTCGACGGTCGCGGTCATACGATCGGTCTCCTTGTTGTCTTTCATCGTGTCGAGCGATGGGTGAAAACGTGTGTGGTGGTGAGTGTTCGGCGTGGGCCGAGGTTCACTTCTGGGCGCCCGCGAAGGCGGCGATGGCGGCCTGGAACTCCGGCGACTGCAGCAGTTCGGTCTGGCCTTCGAGTTCCCGCTCGATGGCCGCTTCGAAGCCGGACATCGTGTGTGCGTCGAGGGCCGACTTCGTCAGGCGCAGCGCGGAGCGGCTCTTGCCGGCCAGCTTCGCGGCGACCTTGTCGACAGCTTCGTCGAGTGCGGCGCGATCGTCGTAGACCCCGTTGATCAGGCCCGCGGCGAGAGCCTCCGGCGCGCGGAGCTTCTCACCGAGGAGGGCGAGCTCATTGGCGCGGACCCGGCCCACGGCCGAGGTGAACAGCATCGACGCGCCACCGTCGGGCATCAGACCGATGTTGATGAAGGCGAGCAGGAAGTACGACCGCTGGGTCGTGTAGATGAGGTCGGCGGCCAGAGCCAGCGAGGCGCCGATTCCCGCGGCCGGTCCGTCGACGGAGGCGATGACCGGGACCTGGACCGACCGCACCGCGCGCACGAGCTCGGAACCGGCGGAGATGATCCCGCGGGCCTGGTCGGGGTCGAGCCCCGACGACCCGTTGGCGGTCGACTGCGAGTTGATGGAGACGACATCGGCCCCGGCGCTGAAGCTTCCGCCCGCACCGTCGATCACGATGACCCGGACGTCGTCACTCGACGACCACTGCTCCATCGCAGCCCTGATGCCGAGGTTCGCCTCGGTGTCGAGAGCGTTCATCTTCCCCGGACGGAAATCGTCAGCCGCGCAACCCCGCGGTCGTCGACCGAGGTCACGATTGCGCTCTGGCTGGTCTCGTCGCTCACTGTTCTCCCCACTGGTGACCGGACAAATAGACACAGGTGATCCCATCTGTGCCATCGCCTAGATTTTTACCACAGTGCGACGCAGATCACGAGAATCTTGGTTAACTTATTCTCGCGTTCCAACGATTCTTCCTGGTGTTTTTGGTCGAGGCACCGGAATGTGTCTCGTGAACGTCGTATCCGGCTAGAGTGGGTCGCCATGACCGTGCGCCCGGGGACGCCGCCTTCCGAGACGTCCCAGACCGATGCTCCGGGCACCCGACGCCGCCGCCCCGCCGACCGGAGACGACTCATCGTCGACGCGTCGGCCAAGGCATTCAGTGACGGCGGCTATCACGCGGTCCGTCTCGAGGACATCGCCGACGCGGTCGGGATCTCCGCGCCCGCGCTGTACAGGCACTTCCCGAACAAGTACGCACTGTTCGCCGAGACGACCGCCGTACTCGCGCAGTCGCTGCGGTCCGCACTCGACGCGGTGGAGACCGGTGGCGACGACGAGCTGCGCTCCCTTCTCGTGGCGATCACGGCCGCCTCGTTCGAGAACCGTCGCAAGGGTGGCCTCTACCGGTGGGAGTCCCGGTATCTCGAGCCGGACGATCGCGCCATCGTCCGGGATGTCGTCGTCCATCAGCACCGGCGCGTCCGAGCGGCTGCGCGACGTCTTCGTCCCGGGCTCGGTGATGCTGACGCGAATCTGATCGCCGCCGCGATGACCAGCGTCGCCGCCAGTCCGACCACCCACCGCGCCTCGCTGCCCGCACGCGAGGTCACCAGCCTCATTCCCGACGCCGCGATGAGCCTCCTCGACGTCGACCTCCCCGATCCGGTGGAACCGGTGGCCTCCGGCGTTCACGGCCTCGCGCCGGCCGCGAAACGCGAGATCATCCTGACCGAGGCGATCAACCTCTTCGCGGCCCGCGGATTCCGCGACGTGACCATCGAAGACATCGCCCATGCCGCCGACCTACCGGCATCCGGCGTGTACCGCCACTTCCCGAGCAAGGTCGCCATCCTCGAGGCCGCGTTCTGGCGGGCGACCGATCGCGTCACCAGCGCCATCTCCGACGCCCTGGCCAACTCGACGACACCACGCGAGGCAATCGTCGGCATGGTTCACAGATACGTCCGGTTGACTTGCAGCACAACCGATCTGATCAGCGTCTACGAGACCGAGATCGGCCACGCCACCCCGGAGGCGCGGAACGCGCTCCGCAACCAGCAGCGCATCACCGTGGAAGAGTGGGCGACCTGGGTGAGCCGCGAACGCGAAAACCTCTCGATCACCCACGCCCGCTTCCTGGTGCACGCCGCGCTCAACGTCGTCACCGACCTGACGCGATTGAGACCACAACCCTCCCCTGAGCGCATCGAGGCGCTGTCGACGCGAATCCTGTTGGGAGAGAACGGCTGAGTCGAAGCCCCGCTCGTTGAGCCGACGCCGAGCGTCGTCCTGCCAGTTGAGCCGACACCGAGCGAAGCGAGGCGTCGCGTCGAAACCCCGCTCACCGCACCCCCTGCCGGTTGAGCCGACACCGAGCGACGCGAGGCGTCGCGTCGAAACCTGTTCGCCACCACACCCCACCGACCGGCTCAACCAGCATGGCGCGAGGTTTCGACGCGGTGGCTCGCTCCGCTCGCTACCGGCTCAACCAGCAAGCCCGACCGCCGCTTGACATAGGAGCCTTGAGTAGGCGACGAGCGCAGCGATGGGCCGCACCCCCTGCCGGTTGAGCCGACACCGAGCGACGCGAGGCGTCGCGTCGAAACCAGCCCTACAGCACCGCGAAGTCGTCCATCAGCCAGCGACCGTCGTTCTGGACCAACGTCACCTTCACCCGCGACTGGTACGGGAATCCCTCGGGGAACTGTTTCGCGGTCTGCGGCGACTTGATGGTCTGATCGAGGGTGACGAGCACGACGGCCTTTCCCTCGTCGAGGGACATGATGCCGGCGTTGTCGGCTTTCGCGGTTGACACCGCTTCTGCCTCGGTGGAGCCGCGACGGGCGTCCTGCGAGGACTCGATGTAGGTCTGGGTGAACGCGGGGGTCGAGATCTCCCGGATTCGACGGTCGAGGTCCGAATAGTCGGCCGAGTTGTAGGTCGTGATCTCGGTGGCGTACTTGCGGGCGGTGTCGAGGATCGTCGTGTCGATCGTGCTGACCGCGGTGTCGGCCCGGCGGTCGGCGTCGACGTAGGCGACGGCCAGGACCGCGGTCGACGCCGTGAGCACAACGGCGACGGCCGTCAACGCGACGACCGCCCACGTCTTCTTGCCGAGACCGGTCGCCCAGCCGGTCCAGCGATTGTTCTTGCTGGTGGCGGCTTTCCGGTCGAGCTTGCGGGGTGTGCGGTCCTCAGCGGACTCCCCCGTGGCCCGTGCTTCCGTGCTGTCCGGCTCGGTCTCGCCCTCGACGACGGCGTCGTCTGCTTCCCTACGATGCCCCGCCTTGCGTGCGGCCTTTGCCGCCCTGGCCTCCGCCTCGGCCCGGAACTTCTCCCGGTTCGTGCGGTTGGCCTGCAGGAACTGCTCGCCGTCGAGCGGGGTCACGCCATCTTCGACGTCGGTCGTCGCCGGGGTGGCGTCGGGGGCGTCGGAGGTCTGACGAGGCTTCGGCATGGGTTCAATGTAGCGATGCCGCGTCGGGCACTGTGTCCGGCGTCATATGACCGGCAGATCTCCGAGGCTGCCGAGGTCCAGTGACACCCACTGCTCGGGATCGAGGTACAGCTTGGTCTGCGGGCCGTGCTCCTTCTCCGCCATCTCGATGTACGGTTCGACGGCCTGCGGCGGGAGGTACCGAGAGGCCAACTCGCGCAGGTCGTCTCGGGTTCCGGCGACCATGTCGACGGCGTTGCCGGACACCGATACGTACTTCAGCCGCGGCGACACCTCGTCGACCATGAGGGTGAACCGTCCCGCCGCCCGGATGAGATTCAGCTTCCGGGACTCGGTGCCGGTGAGCACCCACGGTCTTCCGCCGGGTGTGTAGTGGTACCAGATCGGCACCGTCAGCGGCGCCCTCCCCGGTTCGGCTTCCACAGACAGCGCCGCGACATGCGGTTCTGCCAGAAACGCTTCTCGTTCGCTCTTGCTGAGTGCCATGTCCCGACGGTAAACCCGACCTCTGACACCCGCGCCCGATTCGCTCGGTCCGACCCTACTTCCAGGGAGCGAGCACCTCGGTCGCCCGTTCGGCGAGCACCTTCTGGAACAGCGGGCCGAAGCTCACGCGTCCGACGCCGAGCGCGGCGAGTGCCGCCTTGTTGTTCTTGGTCGGGTGCCCGATGGCGTTGACCGGAAGCGGCAACTCGTCGGCAAGTCTCTTCTGCGTGGCGTCGTCGTGGAAGCCGACCGGGTAGAGCACGTCGGCTCCGGCCTCCGCGCAGAGCTTCATCCGGGCGATGGCACGGTCGACGCGGTCGGACTCGTCGCCGACCTGCTTGATGAACAGGTCGGTGCGGGCGTTGATGACGACGTGGACATCGGTGGCGTCCGACGCTGCGCGCAATGCGCCCACGAAGTCGGCGTGTTCCTGCGCCTCGCGGAGTCGGCCGCCTTCGCTGTGGACGGTGTCCTCGATGTTGAGGCCGACGGCCCCGGCGTCGATGAGTCCCTCGATCAGCGTCTTCGGGTCTTCGCCGTAGCCGGATTCGATGTCGACGGAGATCGGGACGTCGACTGCTGCGGTGATCTGTTTGATCCGAGTCGTCAGCTCGTCGAAGGCGATTCCCTCGTTGTCGGGTTTGCCGATCGAATCGGAGACCGGGTGACTGCCGACGGTGAGTGCGGTGAACCCGGCGGACACCGCCAGGTTCGCCGACCATGCGTCCCACACCGTCGGCAGGATCACCGGGTCGCCCGGTTTGTGGAGTTGGAGCAGAGTCGCGGCCTTGTCGGCTAGTTCCGTCATGACCCCTACAACTACCCCGCTCGCAGCAGACATTCCGGGGCTTGGCGAAAAACTACTTCCGCCAGAACAAATGGTGGGTGACTCCGCTGGGACTCGGGATCGCCTCGTGCTCGAAGCGATCCTCCAGGTCCTCCGGCGAATCCCACAGGCGCAGTCCGTTCCCATAGGTGACGGGCGCGACCGCGATGTGCAGCGTGTCGATGAGATCGGCGTCGAGGAACTCCCGCACGGTGCTGACGCCGCCACCGATCCGGACGTCTTTGCCGTCGGCTGCCGCTTTCGCCTTCTCGGCTGCCTCCGCCGGTGTGGCGTCGAGGAAGTGGAAAGTGCTCTCACCCAGGGTGAACGACGGTCGGAGGTGGTGAGTCAGGACGAACACCGGGGTTCGGAACGGCGGTTCGTCGCCCCACCACCCCTGCCAGTCGTGGTCGGTCCACGGGCCGCGCTGATGACCGAACTTGTTGCGGCCCATGATTTCCGCGCCGATGTTGTGGGTGAAGTCCCGGGTGAAGTAGTCGTCGAGGCCCCGGGTCCCGCCGGGATCGGTGCGGTTGGGCCAGCTGGCAGTGGCGCCCGCCCACGACATCAGTTCCCAGGGCTCGACGGTGTCGCCGAAGGGCCTCTCGAAGGTCTGATTCTCACCTGCACCGATCCCGTCCTGCGAGACCGCGAAATTCTGCACTCTGAGTAGCTGCGGCATGGTTTGTCGTTTCCTGTCGTCGTCCGGCATGAGGGATCTATGCAGGACAGACTCACCACCGCAGCGGAACTCATCGGTGGGACGGCAGGTCGGGCCAGCCCCGGCAAACCCACCCCTTTTCGACATTTCCACCCCGACGCGCGCGGCGGTGATTCTGCCGAAAAAGGGTGGTTTTGCGGGCCCACGAAGAAGCCCGCCACCTGCTGTCGCAAGTGGCGGGCTGTCGTTGTTGCTCCCCCAACTGGACTCGAACCAGTGAACGAAGCGGAGTGCCGATCGGGCCGCTAGTCAGCGATTTCACGTCTGTGACCTGCCAACACGCTTGACAGTAGCGCCGGAAGAGCCCGGAAGCAAGCGGCAGATTATGTAGGCTGATTCTGCACGTATTCTGCACGCCGAGAGGGTTTCGCATGGCACAGAGACGGACCCGGCGCGCATTCGGCGGACTCCGCAAGCTTCCTAGCGGCCGGTGGCAAGCCAACTACACCGGCCCCGACGGGGCACTGCACAAAGCGCCATCGACGTTCGAGACGAAGCTCGACGCGGAGGCGTGGCTCTCGGACCGTCGCCGCGAGATCGACCGGGACCTCTGGAACCCAGTCGATGCTGACCGCCCCGTGGTCCCGCTCTTCGGCGATTACGCCGACGAATGGCTCGACACCCGCACAGTCCGCGGCCGGCCACTCAAGACCCGCACCCGCGACCACTACCGCGAACTACTCAACAAGCACCTCGTGCCCGAGTTCGGTGACTCACCCCTCGATGCCATCACGCCCGCGATGATCCGCCAGTGGCACGCCCACCTCCTCCCGACCAAGGCCACGATGCGGGCGCACGCCTACAGCCTGATGCGGACCATCATGTCCTCGGCAGTGAGCGCCGAGTACATCGACGCCAACCCATGCCGGGTCGAGGGTGCCGGGTCAGCCCAGCGGAAGTCACGCACAACGCCGGCGACAGTCGAAGAACTCATGACCATCGTGGAGAACATGCCCGAACGGCTGCGCCTCATGGTGCAGTTCGCCGCCTGGTGCGCCCTGCGGTACGGCGAACTGATCGAGCTGCGTCGAAGTGACATCGACCTTGCCCAAGGCACCGTGTCAGTCACGCGCGCAGCGATCAGACGTGCCGACGGTCAGTACGTCGTGACCACGCCCAAGTCCGAGGCCGGCGTCCGCGTGGTCCACATGCCACCCCACCTGATCCCGCTCGCTACCGAGCACCTCGAGCAACACGTCGGCCGCGGACGCGATGCGCTGCTATTCGAGGCCGGCAACGGCGGGTACCTCACCCCGACCTCGCTCTATCGCTGGTACTACCCCGCCCGACGGGCCGCAGGCCGCGACGATCTCCGGTTCCACGACCTCCGCCACACCGGCGCGGTCCTCGCCGCCCTCACTGGTGCCACGCTCGCGGAATTACAACAGCGACTTGGACATTCGACGGTATCAGCCGCGATGAAGTATCAGCACGCCGCGAAAGGTCGCGATCGAAAGATCGCCGAAGCGCTATCGCTGCTAGTAGCAGTACCGGACACGCCGAACGAGTAACTTGCCGATCGCGGAAAACCGTGCTGTTCTTGTTCTAGACACGGAAGATTGTGTCGGACAACTGAACACTAACCCGCTAGACCCGAGTAGGTATCGCGTCAGGGATCAGGTCAGCCGCCGTTTACGGCCCCTCCCCGCGTCGAGTGAGCGACAACCGATTTCCCAAACGGTCGAACGGCGTTGGAGGCCCTTCGGGCCCCTCCTTTAAAGACCCTGGTTGGTCGGCCGATTTCCCCTAAGGCGAGGAGAACGTCGAGCAGAACCACAGCACATCTGTGGCGAAGCTTGGTGTTCTCCATTTTTCGTCTTTGGAGGTTCCGGTGGGAAAGACCGCCGCCTTGCCCCGACGCTGGGCATCAATCAACACAACCGCCGACTATCTCGGCGTCAGTGATCGCACGATTCGGCAGATGATTGCTGACGGACGAATCTGCGGATACCGCAACGGCCGCAAAGTGATTCGAGTCGACCTCAACGAGGTTGATGCTGCAATGAGGCCCTTTGGCGGTGCCGCATGAGGCACGCCAACTACGAGCAGATCGAAGACCACGCGGATCTCGGGCTCGCTGACGACGGCGACACCGTTGGCGGTGACGTGGAATGACCCAGACAAGACGAAACCCCGGCGCTGGCGGGCGGACCGGGGCTCGACGAAAATCCACGTGGGAGCGGGATTACCACCAGTCTAGCCCCGATGCCCGCACAACGTCACCGACCGCCGACGAAATCTACGAACGCGCCGTCGTACAGGCAGCGACCGACCTCGGCTACACCGTGTCGATCCCATGCCGCGTCTGCGGGCACCCGCTGACAGCACCGAAATCTGTTGCAGCGGTGGTAGGTCCGAAGTGTCGACGCAAGGCGGTGCGCCCATGAGTGACGCCTACACCGAGGTCCGTGCGTACGTCCAGCGCATCGTTGGCACGCACGGCGGTCCTGCGCCCGCAGCCGGATCGCCTGCATGGTGCGATCTTGCCGACAGCGACCGGGCGAAGATGCTCGCGGTCCTGCACGCCGGCACCCGCGCCGTCCTCGAGGACTGCGTTGCCGCAATCGACGACCGCCGCCGGGAGTCAAAGGCTGCAGCGGTAGAGGTCGCCCAGGCTGAGGACTGGTCGGCCGTGGCCCGTCGGGTCCGTAACCGAGACCAGGCGCTGCGATCCGGCGCGTACGTCGAACGGCGGGTGAGCGTATGACCGACTTCTGGGAAGCCCGCCCTGTTCTGCGTCACATCCGCGACTATGCCCGCGCGAGCGGCGCCGGCCCCGTCGCTGTTCTGGCTGGCGTCATCGGCAACGCCATCGCATCCACCGATCCCGACCTTCAACTCCCCGACGGCGGATCGCTCAACCTGTGCATCGCGTTCGTCGGCCAGTCAGGAGCAGGGAAGGGACGCGGCGAACGAGCCGCGCAGCACGCGGTGCGATTCCCGCGCGGCGGCAACGTCGAACGGTGGTCGATCGGTTCAGGCGAAGGACTCGCCGCTCTGTTCGCTACTGACAAGGACGGCAACCAAGCGTGCCGCTCCGCTGTCATCGACGTTCACGAGGTCGATGGTCTTGCCGCGCTCGCCAAGCGGCAGGGGTCGACGATCATGTCGACTATCAGACAGGTCTGGTCCGGTGAGCCCATCGGACAGTTGAACGCCGCGGCACGCCGATATGCGCCCGCGCACTCCTACCGCGCCATCATCTCCGTGGGGGTCCAGCCTGAGCGCGCCGAGGCCCTACTCGGAGACCGTGCGGGCACCGCACAACGGACACTCTGGGTGCCCGTCAGCGATCCTGACGCACCCCGCGCGAGACCTCCGCTCCCAGATCCGATCTCGGTCGAGGTCGATGGGGTCGGTGGGACTATCGAAATCCCGGACGTTGCCCGTGACGCTCTGGCTGAGCATCGCTGGCATGTGCTCACCGACTCAGGCGAAGTGGACCCGCTCGACGGACACGCAATGTTCACCCGATTGAAGGTCGCCGCCGGGTTCATGCTTCTCGACGGACGCACTGACGCCATCACCGACGAGGATTGGAAGCTGGCCGGTGCCTTGATGCGCCGATCGACCCGGACCCGTGAGCAGATTCAGACCGTTATGAGTGACGCCGCGCGCCGCTCGAATCGTGCGAAGGCGCACGCCGTCGCTGAACGTGACGAGGTGGTGTCCGAGCGCAAACTCGAACGCGCCAAGGCCGGCGTTCTTAGGTGGCTCGAACGTGACGGGGAGCTACCCCGAAATGAGTTGCGGTCGCGGGCTCGGTCGGACTGGCGTGACCAGGTTTCCGCGGCGTTGGCCGACCTCGTCGCCAACGGAACGGTGACCGAGATCCGGGTCGACCGAGGGACCCGCTATCGGCTCGCTGGGCGGTCCACCCTGGACCGGGGGTCCACCCACGAAAACCCCAGTTCAGAGGGGGTGGACCGTGCGTCCACCCTGGACCCCAGCGCTGCCAAGTCACCTGGGGAAACGATCCCCGGCGACACCACCGAAAACACCCCGGGACTCACCCCGAGAGTCCTCGAAATCCTGAACCAGGAGCACTGACCATGACTGACGACGAATTCATCACCGAGGCAGACCACATCCTCCAACGTCGGATCGACGCCCAGCACGACGCCGACCTCGACCTGATCGAGTCAGGTGCCGCGGCCGCCCGACAACTCCTCGCCGACCTCGAACGCCACCGCGATGAGCAACCAGACAAGCTCGCCGAGATGCGGTCTCAGGCCGACACCGAACGCGACTGGACCCGCATCCACGAACCGTGGTCATCGACCCTCGGCGCGATCCCCAGCTACCGCACCGACGGCGAGACAGCAGAACTGCACGGCATCCTGTCGATGCCCTCGATCGCCGCGAAGGAAATCTGGGGATGCCGGCTCGCGTTCGACGTCGCCTCGTCCGACCGGCCCGCCAACGACATCGTGCAGGACTACTTCGGCGACATCCGCGACACCGACCACCTGATGTTGGTGTTCGCCGCGGCGATCGACACCCTCGCCGATCACGTCATCAAACCGATGCTCCAGGTCGTCGAGGAACGCGGCGGGGACTACGAGATGCGAACACGCCTCGCGGACGCCGCCCGCAATGCCTGGGCCACCCGAATCGGGAAGGTGAGCGAATGAGCGCGCACTACGGCCGGTCGGGGTGTCCGTGGCCCACCCACCGTGCGAAGCAGCGGGCACAACGGCGCCAGCGCAACGCAATCGGCCGCGCGAACCCGCGACCGGAGGGCCGCAGAATCTGGACAACCGCGGAGTTGAACCCAGCGGTCGTTCATGCTGACGAGCGCAGGCCGGGATGAGCCGCGCAACGGGCGGCCGTCGAGACGGCGGCGAACTCGGTCTGCTGGCCGCGATCCTGCGGGGCATGCCGAACCTTCGCGGCGCGGCGTGCGTCGGATCACCCGGCCTGTTCGACCCCCGCGACCCGAACGAGGACCCAGACGACACCAGGTTCCGTCATGAGGCGGCGGCCCGTATGTGTCGGAGCTGCCCGGCCCTCGACGCGTGTCGCGACTGGGCGAGTTCTCAGCGCGGTCAGGAGTCGGCAGTCGTCGCCGCTCGGACACCGAAAGGCCCGGGCCGATCGTCGAGAACTCGGTGCGCGTGATGGTGACCCTGACCGCCGCGCAGGCGCAAACCGCGTTGTGGGCCATCGAGGAGCTACGGCGCCGGCGGCGCCTGGTCGGGCAACCGGTTCCGCTGGCACTCGCCAACCTTCACCACCACCTCATCATGTCCGCACACGGACCTTCACCCGAACCGACTGCACCACAATCGAAGTCAAGACCCATCGAGGGGATCGACGCCCAGGAGGCGGCGACCATCCTCGGCATCACCCCCCGGCACGCACGTCGACTCGCAGCCGACCTCGACGCCCAGCGCATCGCCGGCCGCTGGGTCTTCAACCGACACACCGTCACCGAATACGCCGAAGGAAGAACCCGATGACTGCACCCACGCCCGCTCCCCGCAAGACCAAGGACCCACTGTCCGCTCTCGTCGCCGGAGTCGAGCAGATGCTCTCCGAGCTCGACGACGACGCCTGGCAGCAGCTCGTCGCCCGCGTCCGCCCACCCGCCGACACCGAACCGAAGACCGAACCGAAAGCCGCCGCCACCGACTACCCGGCGTCCTGGGGTTACGGCGCGAAGGGCACCAAGTGAGCACCGCAACCGCAGGCGACATCGCCAACCTCGTCGAGCAAACCACCGGCCTCGGCGGCACCATCCCCACCGAACTCGTCGACATCATCGCCACCATCGACGCCGTCAACCACTGGGACCCACCCCAGCCCGGAGACCTCGCCTCCCTCTGCCGTCGCGGCGACCTCACCGCCGACAACGCCGGCAGCGTCCTCGACGCCGCCCTCGTCCAACCCAACCGGCAACCCGGCGACCTCAAGATCACCGCCAAACACGAACTCACCCAACGGTTCGCACACGTCCTCGCCGGACCCGCAGGAGACGAACTCGTCGAATCCCTCCGGCCCGCGTTCCAGCAGGCGTGCACCGCAGTGGCTGACGCCGCCAACATCGTCGCACCGGGTGACCGAGTCGACATCCTCACCGACGCCGACGACAACACCATCCGGGCATGGCAGGCCCTCGGCGAACACAAGGTCACCCTCGACCGAATCTCCGCGGTCGTCGACATCCTCACCGACCGGTTCGAAGTCCTCGGAGTCCCGCAACCCTGGCACGTCGGCAACGCCATCCGGGCAGCCATGTACACCCCCAACGCCGACCACCTCGCCCTCGTTGCTCGAGCACTGCTCGCACCCAACGGGACCGGCGGGGCACGCGCCGGCCGATGGCACTCCACCGCCGCCGCTCTCACCCTCAACACCCCCAGCGCGGCGCGCTCCATCCTCGACACCGCCCACCACACCCACCTCGAAGAGGTTGCCGCGGAACGCAACAACGTCCAGACGAACGAGGCAGCTACCCGACCCGGTCGCACCGCCGCCTGAAAGGACACCCGATGACCAACGAATCGAAACCACTGTTTCGGCCGGCCGCCGCCATAACCGCCCGAGCCACCACCGCAGTCACCGGCAGTCGCCTCGTCGCACCCAGCGGCACCTACGACGGCAACTTCCCCGTGACCCACTGCGGCGACGGAGCCTCACCACTCGGAGTCGCATCCGCCGACATCCCGTCCGGGCAACTCGGAACCCTACTGCGAGAAGGAGTCGTACCCGTCACCGCAGGCGCCGCCGTCACCGCCGGTCAGTCCCTGCAGTCCGACGCCCAAGGCCGCGTCGTCCCACGCACCACCGGCCGAACAGTCGGCCTCGCAGTCGCCAACGGCACCACCGGACTACCCACCTACGTCGCCCTCAGCATCACCTAGACCCCATCGGCATCGTGGCGTCAACCCGACCCAACGTCGGCAAGGCGTAGCCACGACCGCCCGTTGTTAGCGCGAGCCGCGACCTGCGCCACGATGCCGACCCAACCACCCCGAAGGAACCCCATGCCTGCCAGCCACCACTGGGGAACCGGCAGCAGCCGACGCACCAGCACCACCGACCACCGCAACCGCCGCCAACGAGTCCTCAACCGCGACAAACATCAATGCCAAATCCGCACAGAACATTGCATCAACACCGCGACCATCTGCGACCACATCGTGAACGTTGCCAGCTTCGCCAACCCAGCCGACGCCGAGACCGACGGCAACTGCCAAGCCGCGTGCGTGCCCTGTCACAACGTGAAGACACTCCAGGAAAGCGCCGCCGCGAAAGCCCGCAGACGAGCTCAACTCCGACTCCCTGCCGAACCCCACCCCGGAGCCACACCATGACCACCCCAGGGGGATGGCCCAGCCCCACCCACACGCCGCAGCCGGGAGACATGGCTATTCCGGGTGGGCGCATGCATGATGCCCAGCCCCAGACCCTCGCGGCTGTTGCCGCAGGTGGGAGGCGGTTGTGACCCCTCGGAAGACGCCCGGTTCGCGCCTGGTTGAGTCCCTGCGCGGCCTGCTTGAGGACGGCTACGAGTTCGACGAGGCCGAGGAGCATCTGCTGTCGATGCTCGAGGCCGAGACCGATCGGGTGGCCGCGTTGCGGGCCGTCCTGGCCGCCGAGCTGGCCAAGGCGGAGGTGTCGACGCGGCGGGTCACCGAGCTGTCCGCCGAGATCCGGCTGTTGGAGAAGCAGGTCGGTCAGTGGGCGGCGTCGTTGCGGCCCAAGCAGACCGCGGCGAAGTCGTGGACGCATCAGAAGGCTGCGAACACGCGCTGGCGCACCGGCGGCGGCCCGGGCCTCGCAGCCCTCTGACCAACCCCGATGGGAGACAGCGATGAGTGACGAGTACCCCGACCTCTGGAAGCCGTCGGCCGAACGTCGATCCGAACCGGTCCAGCGTCACGTGTTTACGTCGACCGGCTCCGGGAACCGGTTCCCTCTCACGGTCCAGCCCGGCCCGAGCTACCCGGCGTCCTGGGGATACGGCCCCGAGGAGGTCGTACTCGACGGAGTCGTCGAGGTGTTCGACCAGGACGGCGACTGATGCCGCGCCGTGCCGGCGGGTCGTCGGAGTTGCGGGACTTGCTCTCCGCTCACCACGCCTACGAGCGCGAGCGGTGGGATGCTGCCGCGGTGGTGAACTGGGAGCGCCGGCGGCCTGAGACTCGTGGACCGCGACCCGAACCTCGTGGGGTCAGCGACTTCGAACGCGCCCTGCGCGCCGGCGCTGACGTGCCGGTGTCGTCGGGTCAGCTGTTCCGGGCCCTGCAGTGGGCTGGTCGCACCTCCGACGCCGGCCGGTTCAGCTGGCGGGGACACGATTTCAAGTCTCGGTTCGTGGTCCGCGGTACCCGGCTCGAGCCGGCCTGAGACTAACCGGCCGAGGAGCCTGGGTCTTCTGCGCCCTTCCCGAGGGGTTCGGCACGTTGTTGCAGTGTCACTTGTCCGTTGACGTTCCTCCACCGGTGCCCGTTGATGTCGGTCAGCGAGAGGCTGACCTGGTAGGTGCCGATTGAGCGGTAGCTCTCGCGGAACGGTTTGCCGGTGTCGAGGTCAACTACGAAGGTGTGGCTTTCTCCTGCGACCAGCAGCGGCCACGCCTTGATGTTCCGCGGGTCGCCGTTGTCGGTCATCGTCCAGGGGACCGAGCGATAGACCGGGCGGCCGGCCTCCTTCGTCTCTCGATGCCATGCGACCCGGATCTCCTCGAGCAGGATGTTCCGTATCGGTAGCTCGCTGTAGTTGGTGACAGTGAACGCGAACGCATTTTCTGGACGACCGAACACCTTCTCCACCCCGGGAGTGGTCAAGACGTTGCGGGCTTGGCGTGCATCACGGTCGTAGCGGTCCTCTCGATCGATTCGTCCGTCGCGGATCGCTATTCCGAGAGCTGTCGCAACGGCGAGGATGGTGCCGATCGCGCCGACCCATGCGCCGCTCGCAGCAACCCACTGGGATGTCCAGCCTCCGCGCACGAACCACCCGAACAGTCCTCCAGCGAGCAACCCGCCCGCCGCGGCCGCGCCGACACATACCCAGAACCATCGCCTCGTCACGCCGAGATCCTGTCATCTTCTGGTGAGCACGCAACCGCAACTTGCGCCACTCCGGTTCGACGCTGGGAAGGCACATCTTGCACTGTCCGTGGGCCTCCCGCAGCAGCTGCTCGAGATCGGTTCCGGCGGAGCACCCTTCGGGTGCCGGTGTCGTTGACCCCATCCCGTTCGACCCACGAACCCACGCCCTTGATCGCGTCAGGCCACGTCCGATTGCCACCTGACCCCCATGGGTAGGCGGTACCGCTGTGGCACCAGGCTCTCGTTTCGCGACGACGCGAGTGGTGGCGTACGTCCCCGGCGTACGACTGGGCTACGGGGAGCAGGCTGGTGGTTGCGGCGGGCTCTGCGGATAACGCCGGGCACGCGGTCGGAGTTCGGTTGCGTGCGTCGTGCCCTGGCCGGGAGTCGAACCCGGCAACCATCGCCGTGAAGTGAGGTTCCCCCCGAACCGTAGAGGCATCGATAATGAGGAGCACGATGCCAGAGAAGCGGAAGAAGTACGACCGGGAGTTTCGTGATGGGGCGGTCCGGATCGTCGAGGAGACAGGTAAGCCGATCGCCCAGGTCGCTCGAGACCTGGGGGTCAACGAGGGCACCTTGGGTAACTGGGTCAACCGGGCGCGCGCCGAGCGGGAGGGCCGCGGCGAGCTGACCGTTGATGACGCTGCTGAGCTCAAACGGTTGCGTGACGAGGTCGCCGAGCTGCGCATGGAGCGTGATGTCCTCAAGCGATCAGTGGTCCTGTGGGTGAAGGAGGCGACGAAGTGAGCGTGGCACGCTTTATCGCCGACCAGAGGACCAGCTATCGGGTGCCACACGCGGTGTCCTGCCGGCTGCTCGGGGTCAGCGAGGCGTGGTTCTACAAATGGCATAAGCGGACCCAATCGCCGGGTGCGGCAACGGGTTTGCACACCACCCGCGACTATCGCCGGGACACCATCGACCGGGCCGTGGCGGTGGCGTTCGACAAGGCCCGCGGCCTGCACGGGTCACCGCGCCTGCATGCGGATCTGCGTGCTGACGGGTGGACGGTGACCGAGAAGACTGTCGCTGATTCGATGTGTCGTCAGGGCCTGGTCGCGCGGCGGATCCGCCGGCGCAACGGGCTGACCCGTCAGGACAAGACCGCCCCGAAGTTCCCCGATTTGTTGGGTCGCGATTTCACCGCACAGTGCCCCGATCAGCGGTGGGTCGGCGACATCACCGAGATCCCGACCGCGGCGGGCAAGCTGTATCTGGCCACGGTCATCGACCTCTACAGTCGCCGCCTGCTGGGGGCGGCCACCAGTCGTCACCCGGATGCAGCGTTGGCGTGTGCGGCGATCGAGATGGCGGTCGCCACGCGGGGCGGTATGCAGGCGATATGGCGTGATGACGATGCGCAGAAGCTGATTTTCCACACCGATCGTGGGTCGACGTACACCGCGAAACGGTTCACCAGGCTGTGCCAGAAGATGGGTATCCGGCAGTCGATGGGCCGGGTCGGATCGTGTTTCGACAACGCCGCAGCGGAGGCATTCTTCTCTTCTTTGGAGTGGGAAGTGTTGTCACGCAACGAGTTCCATACTATCATGGAGGCGCAGGCGGTCGTGTTGGAGTGGTGCTACGGCTTCTACAATCACCAGCGTCGCCACAGCGCGATCGGGATGATGAGTCCGGTCGACTACGAGAACACCGCAGTCACCGAGCCCGAAGCCGCATAGAGGAGTCCTCCACGATTCCGGGGGAACCACAAAGTACGTGGTTGACCGTCAGGGCTGATTGGGTGTGAGTCAGACTCACCCCCATGAGGGAAAGTGGGGAATTTCCCCTCTTTCGAGGTGGAGTTCTCTGCACGGCCGTTACAGCCGTGGGCCTGCACTAGCGTTACGCCAGTCCAGGTCGGGCAACCACGGGCGTTACAGCAGTGGTTGACGCGGATGCCCTTGATCACAATGTGACTAACGGCAAGGGGGTCTGGATTTCAGGTCCGACCCTTCACTGGCGGTGGACTTTGCACCAGGGACCGTTGCGGCATGGCTTGCCCGAGCGGGTCATACGCCCGCACCGGGTGCGCCGAACCTTCACCGCGAACTCGGCTGGCAGCTTGCCCAGCCGCTCGTGCGCCGGCGGGGTCCGTCCGGGGCACTTCTCATCCGCATGTTCGGTGTCGTACAACCAGAGATACTCACCGCCAGCGGAGCCGATGAGGGTGTGAAGCTCCCAGCGATCACTCATCGCCTCGGTGCTTGCGTGATCGTGGATCGTGTAGTTCTCGCCATCGGCGTACTCGATGTGCAGGCAGTCGGGGCAGGCTCGCCAGTGGTTGGGTGTCTGGAAGACGCGTCTGCAGTGTTTGCACCAGCGGTCGAGGACGTAGGCGAGCTGGTCACGGTAACCGCGCTCGAAATCGTCGTCGTCACGGAGGGTCATTGTGCTCAACATCTGTTCGGCGACGCGGGTCTTGTCGTCGCCCGATGCGGCCTGACGTTCTGCGAGTTCCTTCTCGGCGGCTCGGACGCCGGCGTTGTAGGCGCTCACTGGTCCAGCCCCAGCCATGTCGCCACCGCGGGCATCGGTGCGAGAAGGTCGTCGACCTCGTCGCCGGTCGCGATGCAGAGGGCCTGAACGACGCGGCGGGCTAACTGCTCGACGTCGCCACGGTCGTAGTCGACGGCTTCCTCGAGCCGCCATACTGCCTCGCGAAGGTTGGCAGCGTGGTCGCACTCGGTGTCTTGTTCGTAGAGGTCCCAGGCGTGACGGATCAGGGTCTCGGCCGAGACGGTCGTCGGCGCGGTCATGCGTGCCAACCAAGTTCGATGCACACGGCCATCACGGCGAGCGGGATGAAGTAGAAGGCCAGCGCCACAACTGCGGTGGCGCAGGCGGATAAGGTGTGGGAACGGTTCACGGCGACCTCCGTGGATCGAGGCCCCGGCGGTGCTACGAACACCGAGCGGGGCCGACTTGTATGTCGGCGACCCGCTCGGACATTCCGCACGTATTCCGCACGAAACAAGAAAGGCCCGGTGGAAACCGGGCCTGACCTGCTATTTCTCTGCTCCCCCAACTGGACTCGAACCAGTAACCGTTCGATTAACAGTCGAATGCTCTGCCAATTGAGCTATGGGGGATTGCTCGGCCCTCGTTCGGCGCCGCGGGCGCTTCACTTGAACCGAGGACAGACTCTAGCGCATGCCGCTGCCGGACGACAAAACGGCAGGTCAACGGCATACGACGTGGCGGCAGTTGTGTCCGGACATCGGACACAACTGCCGCAGATCCTACGACTTCAGTGACCGGCGACGACGTCGGCTTCGTCGACCTCCACCGGCGTCCGCGCACCGGGCAGGAACCAGTAGGCGAAGCACACCGCCCCGAAGAACAGGTAGCCCAGCGAGACCTCGGGCGCGGCCGCCCACGACACCTCCGGCGCGTGGATGAGGCCGATGAACGAGAGCACCGCCCCCACCGCCGCGGCGATGGCCGCGAAGTGGAACTTCTTCTCCAGGATGAAGGTGACGATCGTGCCGAGGATCAGCCCGACGAGCACCGCTCCCTCGCCGAGCGTCTTGAGGCCCTCGTAGATCACGCCGGCACTGTTCATCGCCTCCATGCCTACCTCGTCGACCGTGGTCCCCGCCGCCGAGAGCGCGTTGTCGATGAGTCCGCGCCCCCACTCGGCCAGGTTCGGCAGCAGCGCCGCGACCACCGCGACCGCGTGCAGGCGCGGCACCGCCTGGAAGGCCTGTGCCCCGATCAGCAAGCCGATGAACAGCAGGATCGGCACGATCGCCGGCACCGGCAGCAGGTAGTTCAGCACCCCGAACAGACCGAGGAAACACAGCAGGCCGATCGCTGCTCCACTGGCCAGCGAGTAGCTCGCGCGACCACCGGCGTCCTTCCAACCCGGATGACCGATGTACACGGCCGGCGGGAACGGCGAACCGAACGCCGCACCGATGCATGCACCGGCGCCGTCGGCCAACAGGACGCTGCGGAGGTTGTAGTTGTCCCCGGCGGCCGCCGCGCTCTCCACATTGCTCATCGCCTCGGTGAAGTTGTAGACGCCCAGCGGTATTGCCGTACCGAGTAGCGGAGCGAGATCACCGAGGCCGTTGAACAACAGGTCGAATCGCTGGTCCGGGATGCCGACGGCGATGTCTTCGACGGCCGCGGTCAGGTCCGGCACCGACATGAACCCGCCTGCCCAGCCGATCGCCGTACCGACGAGCAGCGCGGCGAGTCCGACGGGCACGTTGCCGGGCAGCTTCACATCGGTGAAGAAGCCGATGAGGATGATCGCCAGCACCGGCAGACCGATCCACGCGGCCTCCCAGATCTGCCCTGCCGGACGCATCGAGATGAACGTGATCGAGATACCGGCCAGGGTGCCGAGCATCGCGGCGCGCGGCGTCAGCTTGCGCACGTAGGGGCCGACGAAGGCACCGATCATGACGATGACACCGATCATGAACGCCCACGCCAGACCGGCCTGCCACGCCTGGATGGCGTCCTTGGTGTTCAGATACACCGGCAGCATCACCACGAACACCACGATGAACATGTGCGGGACGCTCGGCCCGTACGGCAGGGCCGTCACGTCGTCGCGTCCCTCCCGCGCGGCGAGGCGTCGGGCCAGGAACGTGTAGTACAGGTTGCCCAGGATCAGCGCGACGCCCAGCGCGGGCAGCACGGTGCCGAGGACGTTGTCCGGGCTGAGACCGATCACGCCGATCATCAAGCCGGTCAACGTCAGCACGTTGACGAGGATGTTGAAACCGAGACCGAAGAAGGCGTTGGTGTCTCCGCGCGTCCACCACGCGACCTTCGGGGTTGCAGCCGGTGACGGCGGGTCGGTGGTCGGGGCTGGATCGGTGGTGGCGCTCATGAATTCCTCCGGACTGCTGGGGTTTGATGGGGAAAACGAGACGCCGATGTCTCGTCTGGGTAGGTTGGATCGTTCTCAGACGGCGGGTTCCACAGGCGCTCGCCCGTTCAGCAGCGGGATGATCGCCGTGCCGGGCGCGGTCCAGCCGAAGATGCCTCCCTGCGCCGCGATCATCTCCAGGCCGACGCGCTGGAAATCGGGGAAGTACGAACCGACACAATCGGATACGACGACGCACTCGAAACCTCGGTCGTTGGCCTCACGCGTGGTGGTGTGGACGCACACCTCGGTGGTCACGCCGGTCACCAGTAGTTGCGTGATCTCGTTGTCGGCCAGCACCTTCGACAGTTCGGTCGCATAGAACGCCCCCTTGCCGGGCTTGTCGATGACGACCTCGGTGTCGAGCGGGGCGAGTTCATCGATGATGTCGTGCCCGTACTCACCGCGGATCAGGATGCGCCCGAACGCCCCCGGGTCGCCGATCCGCTTCGACGGTTGGCCGCGGTTGAGCTTGGCCGGCGGGCAATCCGACAGGTCTGGCAGATGCCCCTCCCGGGTGTGGATGACGAGCATCCCGACCGCCCGCGCGGCGTCGAGCAGAGCAGCGAGGGGTTCTACGACGCGCTGCAGTTGCGAGACGTCGTTGCCGAGGGTTTCGCCGAAACCGCCCGGCAACAGGAAGTCCCGCTGCATGTCGATGATGATCAGCGCGGTCTGGTCCAGGTCGAGTTCGATCGGACCGGGCAGCGCGTCGAGGATGACGGTCGTGGGCATCGAATGGCCTTCCGAGGTGGGTGTTCGCGGGTTTCAGGACGCGGGAAGCGTGGTCGAGGTGCGGACCTCACCGGCCGACGACGACCGGTCGCGCGGTTCGTCGAGCAGAGCGGCCGCCAACTGGAGCACGGTGTCGTCGGTGAGTGCGGCCCCGAGAAGCATCGCGCTGTGGGGCCGACCGTCGGATGTCACACCTTGCGGAACGGCGATCCCGGTGAGGTCGAGGAGATTTCCGAAATGCGTGTAATGACCGAGCATCGTGTTGGTCGCGATCGGTTGCGCCAGGACCTCCTCGACGGTGAACGTCCGCCCGATCGTCGGTACCACGAGGACATCGATCCCCTTCCACACCCGACCGACCTCGGCCCGCAGCTCCTGCAATCGCTGCAGCGCAGCGAAAGCGTCGACGGCGGTGTACTTCTCGCCGCTGCGAAGAATGTCGCGGACCACGGGATGGATCTCGTCGGGCTTCTCGGCGAGGAAGCCCCCGAAGACGACCAGTCGCTCCGCGACCCACGGTCCCGAGTACAGGAGCTCCCCGGCCGCCAGGAACGGCACCAAGGAGACGTCGACGATCTCGACGCCACCCGGTAAGGCCAGATGTGCCAGACGGTTTCGGAATGCGAGGTGCGCCTCGCGCATGGCGTCGTCGCCGAAGAACTCCAATTCCTCGACCGGCGGGAGGCCGACCGTGATCGTCGAGCCGTCGAATCCGGGTCCGCGGTCGCGGGACCACGGATCAGCGTCGTCGCGGCCCATCATCACGCTCATGACACGATCCATGTCGTCGACGGTCGCGGTCATCGCCGTGATGCAGTCGAGGGACTTGCAGGCCGGGACCAGCCCCACCGTGCTGATCAGACCGCGCGACGGTTTGTATCCGACGATGCCATTGAGTGCAGCAGGCACCCGCCCCGATCCGGCGGTGTCAGTGGCGACGGCGAAGGGGACGTCGCCGTGTGCCACCGCGAGGGCTGAGCCGGAACTCGAACCGCCGGAGATCATCTCGTTGCCGTAGACCCCGCGCGGCATCGTGGACGGGGTCCGCGTGCCGTTCAGGCCGGTGGCGAACTGGTCCAGATTGGTCTTCCCGATGAACAGCGCGCCGGCGTCGAGCAGGCGCTGTACGACAGGCGCGGTCGTGTCGGGGACGTACGCGTACCCGGGGCAGGAGAGAGTCGTCGGGACGCCGGCCACGTCGATGGAGTCCTTGACGCCGAACGGCACGCCGTAGAGCGGGAGGTCGCGTGCGTCGGGACGACTCTCGAGTTCCGCCGCCGCGGCGAGCACCTCGTCGCGCGGCACGGTCGACAGCCAGGTCCCGTCGTCACCCCGCGCCTCGATGGCGTCGAGGACCATGCGTGCGGTCCGCGTCGGGGATCCGCTCCCGTGTAGGTGCGAGTCGAGGATCTCGGCAACCGTGGGACCGGTGGTGGGCCCGCCCAAAAGAGTCATACCGTCGATTGTCGACAGAATCATGGCGCCTGCGGAACGGCTGTGTGTCGATTGTGTTAGCTGGTCAGCGCGGCTGTTCGTCCCCGGCTGTGGCCGAAACCAGGTCCAGGTAGTGGAGGTGGCCGTGATCGTGGAGGGCCGCGATCGCCGCCGCGGCGTCATTGCGTTCGAGTGCGTCGAGGATCGCCTGGTGCCGGTGGAACCCGTCGTCGGGGCCGTGGTGGTCGGCGGTCTCGGTTCGCAGGTTGACCGCCATCGGCAGCTGTAACTTCAGCAGGATCGGTTCGAGGGTGATGTCGAGCTGTCGATTCCCGGCCAGTCCGACGACGGCGGCATGGAATCGACGGTGCGCGTCATCGCGCGCGAGATCGTCTGTGGCACGGCGCATCGCATCGATCGCCGCACGAACAGGCGCGAGCTGCGATGCCGGATCGGTCAACGGCAGGGCGGCCTCGACGGCATACCGTTCGAGCACCTGGCGCAGCTCGAACAGCTGCAGGATGTCCCGGGGCGACCACTCCGCGACCCGGACCCCACGACGTGGCTGGTGTTCGACGAGCCCCTGCTGGGCGAGCAGCCGCAACGCCTCACGTACCGGTGCCCGGCTGATCCCGAGATCGGCACACAACGTCTCTTCGACGATCTTCGCACCCGGCGCGAGAGCACCACTCAAAATGGCGTCCCGGATACGGCGGCCGGCCACGTCGACAAGACTCTCCGGCAGCTCACCGCCACCGTGAGACGCCTCCCCGACCGTCATCCGCGCACCCTCCCGTCCGCCGTGTCCGATTTTGCGCTAGTGTAGCGCCGTCGACTGTCGACCGTTTTCCATGACAGTTGGCTGCAGCCACCGAAGCACAGTGCGGTAATCTCCTCCCGCGGGCCGGGTGCCCGTACGGGGAGTTAGCTCAGTTGGTTAGAGCCGTCGACTCATAATCGATTGGTCGCGGGTTCAAGTCCCGCACTCCCCACCATTCGGCGACGATCAGTCGTCGCCCGCGATCGCCTCCCGCAGCGCGGCCGTCACCGCGGAGGGGTTGTCGACGTTCATCAGGTGCCCGGCGTCCGGGATCACGCGGTAGGTCACGTCCGTCAGACCGTCGACGATCATGCGAGCGGCCTTCTCCGGGCAGAGTGTGTCGCCCTGCGCGGCGATCACATCGACGTGCTGACGGATCTCGGAAAGCCGTGGGGTCAGCGGCTGCTCGCGCACCCGGGCCATCGCGCGTGCAGCGTTGGCATAGCCGGCACCCTCCCCGATCGCCTCGAGTCTCCTGGCCGCGATCTCGTCGACACGATCATGGGCGGACACCAGCCCGGAGACGGTGTCGTCGCGCATCGCCGCCCGGAACTCGTCGCTCGAGGTGTCGGCGGCCTGACCGGCGCGATGCGTGTAGAACTCGGCCGCGGCTCGCCCCACCACCGACGACGTACCGAGCACGATCGCCCGGCTCACCAGATCCGGCCGCTCGGCAGCCGCCCAGAGGACGATCGTCCCACCGGCGGAGAAGCCGACGACGACGGCCGGCCCGGTCACGGCCTCGAGGAACCCGACGAGATCCCGGCCGAGCTGCTCCAGGGTCCCCTCGGCCTCCCCGACCGTCGTCGAGCCGTGGCCGCGCAGGTCGACGGCGAAGGTGTGCCGGTCGGCGAGGTCGCGCTGCGTGTGCGCCCAACTCCGACCGTCTTCACCCAGTCCGTGCACCAGAACGATTGGCGCCGAGATTGATTCGTCGCTCCCCTGTTCCGAGTAGTTCACTGTGAGATCGCCGATCGACACCATCGTCATGGATTCAGGCTCTCACACGCGCGACACCCGGCCCCGCTCACCTCTCGACCCGGCACCAGAACTCGGTCTCGCCCGGAATCCGCGTCAGCCGCACCTCGCCGCCACCGGGACGATCGAAGATCCGGACCCCGTCGCCCAGGAAGACCGGGACGTGGAAGACGAGGACCTCGTCGAGCAAGCCGGCGTCGATCATCTGCCGCGCGACGTCGGCGCCGATGACCGTGACGTACCCATCTCCCGCCATCCTCGTGGCCTCCGCGACAGCACGGTGCAGGTCGGTGACGAAGGTGACGCCCTCCACCGGGTCGGCGGGCGGATTGTGCGTGAGAACCACTGTCGGGCCCTGGTATTCGCCCTCGAACGCACCTTCGCGGTCGGTGCCCTTGTTCGGGTCGTCGCCCCCGAAACTGCGATTCCCCACGAGCAGGGAGCCCGTCTGGTCCCGGAGCCGCCGGGCGGCTGAATTGTCCTCGTCCTCGCCGAAGAACCGCGTCAGCCAGGACATGTCTCCGCCGGGACCTGCGATGAACCCGTCGAGGGACGCGGTCGCCGAATAGATGGTGGTCGCCATGGTGTTCTCCGTTCAGACGTGGTCGATGTACAGACCGCCTGAACCGTTCCGACTCATCGCGCCCGGCGGAAGGCCTTTGCCGAGAGCGACTCAGCCGACGTCGACGGTCGGGTCGAGGGCCTGCTCCAGCAGGCTACGGCGATAGGCCTCCAGGGCCACGAGGTCGCCGAAGACGGCGTTGTAACCGTCCGGGTCGTCGCTGGGTGCCATCCGACGCAGTCGTGACTTGATGTCGGCGATCTGCGAACCGACCCACACTTCCTGCAGTCGAGCGAGGACGCTCGTGATGTAGCGGGCGATGTTGTCCTCGTCGACGCGCATCGACTCGACGGCGAGCTCGGTGACCAGCGGGTCGATGACCGGGTCGTCGACGGCGTTGCGCACGGAGTCGACCCAGGCGGCCCCGCCCAGACCCGACGACGTGCCGCCGATGCTGATCATCGCCTGTCGCACAATGGCATACGCAGGCTCGTCGAAGCATTCGACGGGTAGCGAGTCGAAGACGGTCCCAGCAATCGCCGGGTACTGCAGCGCGGCCTTGAGGGCTTCACGCTGGGGCCACAGCCGCGGGTCGTTGGGCTGGGGGCGTGCGGACGTCGGTGCCGTCTCCGCTTCCGGCCGGTTGCGCGCGGGAGCACCGCGTCGACCGCCTCGCCCGGAATCGGCGCCGCCCTTGGCCTTCCGGATCTTTGCGCCTTCTTCGCGCACCCGACCGAGGACCTGGCTCACTTCTTCCCAGCCGACCCAGCCGGCGAGCTGGCGGGCGTATTCGTCGCGCAGCGCGACGTCCTTGATGCGGGCGACCACCGGGACCGTGTCACGCAGGGCGTGCACGCGACCCTCGGCGGTGTCGAGGTCGTGTTCGGTCAGCAGCGTCTTGATCGCGAACTCGAACATCGGCACCCGGCGGGCGATGAGGTCGCGCACCGCGGCGTCTCCCCTGGCCTGACGGAGCTCGCACGGGTCCATGCCCTCCGGTGCGATCGCCACGAAGGTCTGACCCGAGATGGACTGCTCTCCCTCGAAAGCCTTGAGCGCGGCGGCCTTTCCTGCGTCGTCGCCGTCGAAGGTGTAGATGACCTCACCGCGGAAGTACGAGTCGTCCATCATCAGGCGCCGGATCAGCGCGAGGTGATCCTCCCCGAAGGCGGTGCCACACGAGGCAACGGCGGTGGTGACGCCGGCGAGATGCATCGCCATGACATCGGTGTAACCCTCGACCACGACCACCTGATGCCCCTTGGCGATGCTCTTCTTCGCGTGGTCGAGACCGAACAAGACCTGAGACTTCTTGTACAGCATGGTCTCCGGCGTGTTCATGTACTTGCCGAGGTTGTCGTCGTCGAACAGCTTGCGAGCGCCGAAGCCGATGATGTCCCCGCCGAGATTGCGGATCGGCCAGAGCAGTCGCCGATGGAATCGGTCGATCGGTCCCTTGCGGCCCTGTTTGGAGAGACCGGCCGCCTCGAGTTCGCTGAACTCGAAGCCCTGCGACAACAACGCCTTGGTCATCGTGTCCCAGCCGGCGGGCGCATAGCCGCACCCGAACTGGATGGCGGCCGCGGCGTCGAAATCCCGCTCGGACAGATAGTCCCGCGCCGCCTGCGCCTCGGGGGTCTGCAGTGCGGCCTGGTAGAACTTCGCGGCGGCGGCGTTGGCGGCGACGAGCCGGGCACGCGTACCACGGTCCCGCTTGATCGCGGTGCCGCCGCCCTCGTAGTTGATCTGATAGCCGAGCCGGTCGGCGAGCTGCTCCACGGCCTCGACGAAACTGATGTGCTCCTGCTTCTGCAGGAAGCTGTAGACGTCGCCGCCCTCCCCGCAGCCGAAACAATGGAAGTGGCCGTGGTTGGGACGAACGTGGAACGACGGCGACTTCTCGTCGTGGAACGGGCACAGACCCTTGAGGCTGTCGGCACCTGCTCGCCGCAGTGCGACGTAGTCGCCGACGATGTCCTCGATCCTCGTCTGCTCACGGATCGCCGTGATGTCACGATCGGGAATTCGGCCTGCCACGCGTCCAGTGTAGTGACCCCGGTCGATCGGTCCGGCCGGGCACTCGACACACGCCGTCCGCGAGAGGGATCAGGCGTCTCGGCAGGTCCCCGGCCCGAAAACCACCCCGGAGAAGGGCCCCTGGTTTCCGCCCCCGAGTTCCGCTCCGCGCCGAGAACCGCCCCTGATAGCCGCCCCGGGTTTCCGCCCAGGCCGGAAAAGCACCCCTCATATCCGCCCCGGGTATCCGCCCCGGCCGGAAAACCGCCCCTGGAAACAACCCCACAGCGCCGCGCCGCGACCCATATGTCGCCGCCGGAGCTGTGGAGGGCGCTTTCCCGGGGCGGTTATCGGTGCGGGGCGGAAACCGGGGGCGCTTTCCCGGGGCGGTTATCGGAGCGGGGCGGAAACCGGGGGCGCTTTCCCGGGGCGGTTATCGGAGCGGGGCGGAAACCGGGGGCGCTTTCCCGGGGCGGTTATCGGAGCGGGGCGGAAACCGGGGGCGCTTTCCCGGGGCGGTTATCGGAGCGGGGCGGATGCCCGGGGCGCTTTCCCGGGGCGGTTTTCAGCGCGGGGCGGAAACCAGGGGCGCTTTTCAGACGCCGCCCCGCCCACGGCCTCACCCCAGGTGCGCTTGAGCCCCGGAGTTCTGCTTGTCCGTGCGCTCCAGACGGCCCTCGGTCATCGACGCGATCTGATCGACGATGACCCGCATCCGGGCCGCGTCGTCGGCCGCGGCGTTCCACCGGGGCACGAAGATCGGGTCGAGTCCACCGGGAGCGGCTTCGACGAACCAGTTGGCGACGCGGTGAATCCGCTCGCGCTGCCGCTGCTGGGTCGCCTTGTGTCGTTCGTTGGAGAAGATGAACCGCAGCGCCATGGTCTTGAGCATGGGGACCTCGGCGGCGATGAGCGGGGGCACCTCGAGATCGGCGTCGTAGCGTGACACCGGCCGGTCCCCCACCATCGCGCGCGTACCGGTGATGGCGGCCGACGCGAATCGTCCGATGAGCTCACTGGTGAGACGTTTGAGGGCGACATACGAGTCGAGGGTGCCGTCGAAGACTCCGACCGCCCGCACGATGTCCATCTCGTGGAGTCGCCGGGCGGCGTCGACGAGTGCCTCCGGGTCCAGGCCGGGGAATTCCTTGGCGCCGATCTCCGCCATCTCCCGTCGGTCCTGCGGGTCGCCGAGGCTACGCAGGTCGATTCGGCCGCCGATGACGCCGTCCTCGAGATCGTGCACCGAATAGGCGACGTCGTCGGACCAGTCCATGATCTGGGCTTCGATGCACTTCCGGGTTCCGGGCGCGTTCCGGCGAACCCAGTCGAGCGTCGCGGCGTCGTCATCGTAGGCGCCGAACTTCCCGCCGGGGGTGCGTCGAGTCCACGGGTACTTCAACGTCGCGTCGAGCGAGGCACGCGTCAGGTTGAGCCCTGCGCTGTGGCCCTCGGCGTCGAGCAGCTTCGGCTCGAGCCGGGTGAGGATGCGCAGGTTCTGCGCGTTGCCCTCGAAGCCGCCGTGGTCGGCGGCCACCTCGTCGAGCGCGCGCTCGCCGTTGTGCCCGTAGGGCGGGTGCCCGATGTCGTGGGCGAGGCCCGCGAGTTCGACGAGGTCGGGTTCGGCGCCCAGCCCGATGGCGATACCGCGACCGATCTGCCCGACCTCGAGCGAATGGGTCAGGCGGGTACGCGCGGTGTCGCCCTCGCGGGGCCCGACGACCTGTGTCTTGTCGGCGAGGCGACGCAATGCGGCGGAATGCAGCACGCGAGCGCGGTCGCGGGCGAAGGCGCTGCGGTGATCCGTCCGGGTGCCCGGCAGGCTCGCGACCTTGGCACCTTCGGGGACAAAACGTTCGACGGCCTCGTCGCCGTAGGTGGCCATGTCCGGAAGGACATGGCCGGCGGCGCCGGAACCGGATTGACTGCTAGTCAAGCACCCAGCCCCGGCCGACCGCGAAATCGGTGACCCGCTGGCGGATGGCCACGATCTGGCGTGCGGTCAGGTCGTCGTCGGCGTCGAGGAGAAGCTCGGTCAGCTCCTCGGTGAACGCGCCGGCGTCGAGCGAGCCACCGCCACCGCGCGGACGCCGACCGTGATCGTCACGACGATGCCCGCGGTCACCACGATCGCCGCGGTCGCCACGTCCGTGGTGATCGTCGCGGCGATGCGCACGTGCACCCGCCGAATCGTCGGCCGGAGCCTCTTCGGTCACGGCGACGTTGATCGCCTTGGAACCGCGGTCGGTCTCCTCGATGTCGAAGGTCACCTTGGCACCCGGTTTCAGCGAGTCCTCGTCGATGTCGATGTCGTTGATGTGAAGGAACACATCGGCACCGCCCGATTCCGGCGCCAGAAACCCGAATCCCCGATTCGCGTCGTAATGGACGACTTTCCCGCTGACAGACACGACTCCACTCACTCTCTCGTCGCGCGCATGACGGGCCCCATGCCCTCCTCCGCGCGACAACTCGCCCTCAATTGTGACAGACAACCGCAGGTCAGGCGGAATCGTGCCCGTCCCGCCACACCGGGGGTACCAGGTGTGGCGGGCGGTGGTCAGGCGCCGAGCAGCTTGCCGCCGAGGTATTCGGCGACCTTGTCGAGGGCGACACGCTCCTGGCTCATGGTGTCGCGCTCACGCACGGTCACGGCCTGATCGTCGAGGGTGTCGAAGTCGACGGTCACGCAGAACGGCGTACCGATCTCGTCCTGGCGGCGGTAACGCTTGCCGATGCCCTGCGCGTCGTCGAACTCGACGTTCCAGTGCTTGCGCAGTTCTGCGGCGAGGTCGCGTGCCTTCGGCGACAGTTTCTCGTTGCGCGACAACGGCAGCACCGCGACCTTGATCGGGGCGAGACGACGGTCGAGGCGCAGCACGGTACGGGTGTCGGTGCCGCCCTTGGCATTCGGCACCTCTTCCTCGGTGTACGCGTCGCACAGGAACGCCATCAGCGAACGGGTCAGGCCGGCTGCGGGCTCGATGACGTACGGGGTGTAGCGCTCGCCGGTGGCCTGGTCGAAGAACGACAGGTCCTCGCCGGAGTGCTTGCTGTGGGTGGTGAGGTCGTAGTCGGTGCGGTTGGCGACGCCCTCGAGCTCACCCCAGGGGTTGCCGGCGAACCCGAACTTGTACTCGACGTCGACGGTCCGCTTGGAGTAGTGCGACAGCTTCTCCTTGGGGTGGTCGTAGAGTCGCAGGTTCTCCGGATCGATGCCCAGGTTGACGTACCAGTTGAAACGCTGATCGATCCAGTACTGGTGCCACTCTTCGTCCTCGCCCGGCTTGACGAAGAACTCCATCTCCATCTGCTCGAATTCGCGGGTGCGGAAGATGAAGTTGCCCGGTGTGATCTCGTTGCGGAAGCTCTTGCCGATCTGCGCGATGCCGAACGGCGGCTTCTTGCGCGCGGTGGTCATCACGTTCTTGAAGTTCACGAAGATGCCCTGCGCGGTCTCCGGACGGAGGTAATGCAGACCCTCTTCGTCGTCGACGGGGCCGAGGAAGGTCTTCATCAGCCCGCTGAACGCCTTGGGCTCGGTCCAGTTGCCGGGCTGGCCGGTCTCCGGGTCGTTGATGTCGGCGAGGCCGTTCTCCGGCGGGTGCCCGTGCTTGGCCTCGTAGGCCTCGATCAGGTGATCGGCGCGGTAGCGCTTGTGGGTGTGCAGCGACTCGACGAGCGGATCGGTGAACACCTCGACGTGGCCCGAGGCCTCCCAGACCTGACGCGGCAGGATGACCGACGAGTCGAGACCGACGACGTCCTCACGGCTGATGACCATGTTCCGCCACCACTGCCGCTTGATGTTGTCCTTGAGCTCGACGCCGAGCGGGCCGTAATCCCAGGCCGACTTGGTGCCGCCGTAGATCTCACCGCACTGGTAGACCAGACCCCGGCGCTTGGCGAGGTTGACGACGGATTCCACTTTGGACTGGGCGGCCACGGTTAACTGCTCTCCACGGGTTGAGGTTCTCGGCTTCGAACTGTTCTGCGCATGCGCGTGCGACCGGGTGGGGTCGGGCGCGCACGGCAACCCCTACAGACTACCGAGCGGGCCCTCCGTTCGACTAAACCAGTCGCCCCAGCAGGCCGATCGCGGCCCGGCCGATGCCGTCTCCCCGGAACTGTCACAGTGGCAGGGTGATCACTCGAGCACGACTGTTGCCCGTCGTCGCCGCGACCGCGGCCGCGGTGGCCTTTCTCGCCGGTTGCGGCGGAGACCAACGCGAGGGTCCGGCACGCAGCGTGTCCTCGGCTCCGGTGTCGACGCCGGCGGTCGGCCCGCCGGTCGTCGAGGTCACTCCGGATGGGCTGGCCGACGCGGTCACCCTCGACCGTGTCATGGGCCATGTCCGGGCGTTCCAGCAGACCGCGGACAACCACGGCGGAACCCGGGCGTCGGGCACACCCGGACATGCCGCGTCGGTGGATTACGTCGCCGGGCTCCTGCGTACCGCCGGGTTCGAGGTCACCACACCCGAGTTCGGCTACCAGCGATTCGACGCCGGGCCCGTGGAACTGACGGCCGACGGGGACAAGATCGATGCGCACGTTCTCGAGTACTCGGCAGGCACCGGCGGCAAGTCCGTGACCGGAAAACCGGTGGAGGTCGGCGCACTGGGATGCGCACCCGGCGACTATCCGCCGGCCGTGCGCGACTCCGTCGCGGTGGTCACCCGAGGTCAGTGCACCTTCGCCGACAAGGCGCGCACCGCCGAGACGGCCGGCGCGGTCGGGGTCGTGGTGGTGAACAACGAGCCGAAGCCGATGCTCGGCTCGACCCTCGGACCCGACGACCGGCCGGGGATCCCGGTGGTCGGGATCAGCTCCGACGACGGGCAGCGCGTGCGGTCGTCATCAGAGGTGAGCCTGTCGGTCGATGCCGAGACGACCCCCGTCACCACCCGCAATGTCGTCGCCGAGACGCGCACCGGGGCCACCGACGACGTCGTGATGGCGGGCGCCCACCTCGACAGCGTCGTCGAGGGACCCGGCATGAACGACAACGGGAGCGGCAGCGCGGCAGTTCTCGAGACCGCGTTGCGACTCGGGTCGTCGCCGCGCGTTCCCCACCGGGTGCGTTTCGCCTTCTGGGGTGGCGAGGAGGACGGGCTGGTCGGCTCCACGGAATACGTTCGTGGACTCGACGCCGCCGAGCGACGCGCCATCGCGCTCTACCTGAACTTCGACATGCTCGCCTCACCGAACGGCGGGTACTTCACCTACGACGGCGACGACTCCGAACACCAGGGTGCCGGCGCCGGGCCCGGCGGCTCCGACGGCATCGAACGCGTCTTCGCGAAGTTCTACGCCGATCGCGGAATCCCGTTGGGCCCGAACGACTTCGACGGTCGATCCGACTACGGACCGTTCATCGCGGCCGGCATACCGTCCGGTGGCGTGGCGACCGGCGCCGAGCGGAAGAAGAGCAAGGAACAGGCCGAGATGTGGGGCGGTACGGCCGGCGAGCCCTTCGATCCGAACTATCACAGCCCGCGCGACACCGTGGACAACGTCAACACCGAATCACTGGCCGTCAACGCCGCCGCCGTCGCCCATGCGGTCGCCACTTACGCGCTCGCGACGAACGGCCCCGACGGCGTTCCGGCGGTCGGCGTGCGGCAGCGAGCCGAGGGCTGAGTCCGCCCTCGCTGTTTGAAAACGATTTCCGTTAGAATGGCGGCAGTGCTGTGACGCGAGCAGTCCGGGAGGAGTGACATGTCGACCGAACCGATCGAAGGGTCCGGGCAGTTCGGCGCGTCCGGGCCGGTCGCGGACTCCGACGCCACCGCCCGTGAGGCCGCTGCCGATCTCCTGCGAGCCCTCGCCTCCCCCACCCGCGTCGCGATCGTCCTGTCCCTGCGCGAACGTGTCCAGTGCGTGCACGAACTCGTCGGACACCTCGGTCTGAGCCAACCGCTCGTCAGCCAGCACCTCCGCGTACTCAAGGACGCCGGCGTCGTCCGCGGCCACCGCAACGGCCGCGAGATCACCTACGAACTGCTCGACGACCACGTCGCCCACATCGTCGTCGACGCACTGGTCCACGCGAACGAGACCAACCGCGGCCCGTCGGTGGTGAACGAGTGACCGGCGTCGAGGCCACCGGCCCGCAGCCGGTCACCGGAATCCGCTCCACGCGTCAGCGCGCGGCCATCGCCGACGCGCTGGCCGGCACCGACGACTTCTGCTCGGCCCAGGAACTCCACGAGATCCTCAAGGGCCGGGGCGAATCCATCGGCCTGACCACCGTCTACCGCAACCTGCAAGCACTGAGCCAGGCCGGTCAGATCGATGTTCTGTGGGACGGTTCCGGCGAGACCCGCTATCGCCACTGCTCGTCCGGACATCACCATCACCTGGTGTGCCGCAACTGCGGCACCACGGTCGAGGTACAGGCCGATCCGGTCGAGAAGTGGGCGGCCACGATCGCCGCCGAACACGGCTTCACCGACATCAACCACACGGTCGAGGTCTTCGGCCTCTGCGCCGATTGCCAAGGGTGCCAGGACAACTGACCCAGCGGCCTGCCGTCGAGTCGTGGTTGCCCTCGTGCCCGATCGCCGGGCAAGGGCGCAATGAGATCGCGGAGCGACGAGCGCGACCAGCTACGTGGCCACCAGCCGCTCGGCGGCGTCGACACCCGCTGCCAGCACGATGTGCAGCACCGTCAGCAACGGCAGGTCGTCGAGCCGACCGGCGGGAAATGTGTAGTACTGCAACACATCTGTGGTGACACCGGTCGGATCGGAACGACGCAGACTGCCGAAGCTCAGCTGCGCGCCGAAGGTCTCCACATCGTCACGCAGGGTCGGGGTGTTCGGCAGGTCCATGGCGACCATCTGGGTCACGGCGAGCACGTCGAGGCCGTCCGCGAGCGTAAGCACGCGAAGCGACGCTCGAGTCGGGCCAACCTGCACCACAACGGATTCCGCATCAGGGCGGTCGGTGGGGCCGAGCTCTGCCACGATGACGGCGGCACGCTCGAGCAGCGCGGCGGCATCGGTCACGACGGCTTCACCCCACCGAAGCGCCGGTCACGGGAGGCGTACTCCAGGCAGGCATCCCACAGGTCCCGACGGTCGAAGTCGGGAAAGAGTTTCTCCTGGTAGACCATCTCCGCATACGCCGACTGCCACAGCAGGAAGTTCGAGATGCGCTGTTCACCCGAGGGACGCAGAAACAGGTCGACGTCGGGCATGTCGGGCTCGTCGAGGTAGCGGGCGAAGGTCGACTCGGAGATGCGTTCGGGGTCGATCTCTCCGCGCGCAGCGCGCCGGGCGATCTCGCGGGCGGCGTCGGCGATCTCGGCGCGGCCACCATAGTTGACGCACATCGTCAGCGTCATCACGGTGTTGTCCTTCGTGAGCTCCTCGGCGATCTCGAGTTCACGGATGACGCTGCGCCACAGGCGGGGTCGGCGGCCGGCCCAGCGGACGCGGACACCCATCTCGTGCATCTCGTCGCGCCGGCGACGGATGACGTCGCGGTTGAAGCCCATGAGGAAGCGGACTTCGTCGGGGCTGCGTGACCAGTTCTCGGTCGAGAAGGCGTACGCAGACAGCCAGCCGACGCCCAACTCGATGCAACCGCACACGGTGTCCATCAGGACTGCTTCGCCGCGCTTGTGTCCTTCGGTGCGCGGCAGTCCGCGGTCAGTGGCCCAGCGGCCGTTGCCGTCCATGACCAGAGCGACGTGCCTGGGCACGAATTGGGCGGGGATGGCCGGGGGTCGCGCTCCACTGGGATGGGGATCGGGGGGGCGAACCTCCGTGCGTGGGCTCGTCGGCTTGCGACCCTTCGACGAACTACCCGGCCGCAACGCCATCGTCGACTCTCCTCACCCCGTTGTCCCGCATCCCGCCGACCGCACCTGGTTCGACACCCGTTTCCATCAGCCTATGAGGCGCGGTGCGTTCGATGAGCGGCAGGGTTCGCAGCTGACGTTCGAGATGCCACTGCAGATGCGCGGCCGTGAGGCCGCTGGCCTGGCGGCGCAGCGAGTTCGAGGACTCCTCCACGTGGTCCCACTGACCGCGGAACAGTGCTTCCATGAGATCGAGAACGCCGGGCGACGGCGTGGCCGAGCCCGGCGGACGGCAATGCAGGCACACTGCCCCACCGGCGGCGACATGGAAGGCGCGGTGCGGGCCGGGGGTGGCGCAGCGCGCGCACTCCTCCAACGCTGGCATCCAACCGGCGCTGTACATGGCGCGCAGCAGGTACGCGTCGAGGATCAGTTCCCGCGGCCGGCGGTCGTCGGCCAGCGCCTCCAGCGCACCCACCGTCAGGCGGTGCAACTGGCGGGTGGGGGCGCGCTCCTCGCCGGCGAGCCGTTCTGCGGTCTCGAGGACCGCGCAGGCCGTCGTGTAGCGGCCGTAATCCGCGACGATCGCGTCGGCGAAGGCGTGCAGACTGTGCACCTGCGTCACGACGTCGAGGCTGCGGCCCGGATACAGATGTACGTCGATGTGCGCGAAGGGTTCGAGACGGGCACCGAACTTCGACCGTGTCCGACGCACCCCCTTGGCGACCGCACGCACGAGCCCGTGCTCCGCGGTCAGCAGGGTGATGATGCGGTCGGCCTCGCCCAGCTTGTGCTGACGGAGCACGACGGCCTCATCCCGGTAGAACCTCACCCGCCGATTGTCCCACTGTGTACCGACACCACCGGGTACCGACACTGGCAAGGTCCTTTCGATACGCCCCTCCGCAAGCTCCGGGGCTACTCAAGGAGCAGCAGACAGCCCTCACACGCCCCGGGGCCGCAGCAGACCAGCCCTCACACGCCCCGAGACCGCAGCAGACCAGCCCCCTCACAAGCGCCGAGACCGCAGCAGACCAGCCCCCTCACAAGCGCCGAGACCGCAGCAGACCAGCCCCCTCACACGCCCCAAGACCGCAGTAGACCAGCCCCTCACACACGCCCCGGGACCACCAGTGACGTCAGTCCAAGCCGATGTCGAAAGAGGTCAGGGGTCGCAGCAGCGACCGCTTCTTCTCGACGTGACCGCCCATCCGGTCGAGGATCGAGGTCAGCGCTTCGATGGCCTCGACGATGTAAGGGCCCTTGTTGAGCATGACCCCCTCCGCGCGGCGGCTCATCGCGGCGTCGGTGACCTCCGCGCGCGTCGGCACGCCTGTCTTCGCCAGACCGTCGAGCACCTGCGTCGCCCACACGACCGGGATGTGGGCGGCCTCGCACAGCCAGAGGATCTCCTCCTGGACCTCGGCGAGCCGCCCGAAACCGACCTCGACGGCGAGGTCTCCGCGCGCGATCATCACCCCGACCTCGTCCCACCGCATCGCCTCGAGCAGCATCTGCGGCAGCGATTCGAACGCGGCGCGGGTCTCGATCTTGAGGACGATCCCGACGTTCCGGGCGTCGAGGCGCTCGAGTTCGGCGATGAGGTCGGCGACATCCTCCGGCGACCGGACGAACGAGTAGTTGACCATGTCCGCGTGCGTCGCCACGAACTCGAGAGCCGCGCGGTCATCCGGTGTCAGCGCGGGAATGTGGAGGGTCGTGTCCGGGAGGTTGACGCCCTTCTCCGCACGCAGTTTGGAACCCTTCGGGCCGGCGCGTTCGACGTCGACGACGATCTCGTCGTCGAGCCTCTCACGCACCCGTCCGGCGATCTTCCCGTCGTCGAACAGCACCCGGTGTCCGGGCTCCACGTCGTCGAAGGCGTCTCCGAGTTCACACCCGATCCGATGCGGCCCGACCCTGGTCGCGGGCATGGGCGACAGGTCGCGCCGGAGTCGGATCTCATCGCCGGTGCGGATCAGCAGATGCTGTGGCTTCTCCGGCAGTTCACCGATGACGAGTGTTCCGCCGCCGAACCGTTTGACCCTGATCGACGCGCCCGTCCGGTAGTAGACGGTGCGGTCGCATTCGGCGTCGATCCCGTCCTCGGAGGCCCCGACGACGTCGAGGCGTCGACGCCGGCCCCGCGCATCGCGCAACACGAGCCGGTCACCGTCGGACAGGCTGCCGAGGTCGTCCACCGGGATTACCGCATCGATACCGTCGGGAAGGTCGTGCTCGGCATCGTGGGGGGTTGTGCTCAACCGCACCCGTGACCGCCGTTCGACGGTCCCGTCGTCGGCGCGAACGGGTTTGACCTTCACGACCTTCGGTCCCGGCTCGAGCGGCCCGGTCCGGAGTTTGGGTCCGGCCAGGTCCATAGCCACGCGCACCCGTCCGGGGAGTGCACGCACCGACTCGATCATCCGCGCCCATTCCGCGGGTCCGTCGTGGGCGCAGTTCACCCGCGCCACATCCATGCCGGCCGCGCCCATGCGTCGCACCAGGTCCGGCTCGTCGGCGGCCTGCGTCGGCATCGTGACCATCACCCGACTCGTCCGCTCACCGTGCTCGTCGCCGGACCGATCGGCGGTGACGTCGTCGACCCCGCCGGGGTGCACACTCCCCAGCAGTCGGTCCCGGTTGGCGCTGAGAACCCGCACGCCGTCGGAGAGATCGCCCCAGATCGGTTGTCGCCGTCGGCCTTCGGCGAGTGCGTCAACGGTTTCGATGACCGTCTCGATCCAGGAGTAGACGATCGACTCCATCCGGCCGAGACTCGACAGCCCGTGAGCGGCCATCGACGCCTGCAGCGGTCGCAGGTCACGACGACGGACGGTGACGTAATGCACGAGATTGCGTGCACTCTGCCGATGCTGTACGGCGACCGCGGAGATCAGCGGACCGGCGTGCTTCTCCGCGCGGTCGAGCTCGTCTCGCAGGTCGTGCAGAGCGTCCGACATCTCCTCGATCGACATCTCCACCGGGAACCCCATGCCTCCACCCTGCCAGGTTTCCGCCTCGGGGGGCGCGGCGACAGCGGCCTGCTCATCCAGCGTTCACGATCTTGTCGAGTTTGGGCGGCAGCGTCATGCCCCCCGGGTAGCGGTGCCAACCCTTGCGGTCGTAGTACTTGGTGCCGAGCAGACCCAGCAGGACACCGATGCACAGTCCGATCAGGCACTGGACGACCGACCGCGCGAGCCCCGCCGACAGGTCGGCGTCGAAGTACAGGACCGACCGCACCCCGAGGTAGATGACGTGCATCGGTTCGATCGCGGCGATCCACTCGAAGATCCGCGGACTGGCCTCCAGCGGCAGGGTCCCGCCCGACGACGGCAGGCCGAAGACCACGAAGAACAGGAGGTTGAACAGCAGACCGGCGTTGCCGAAGACGGCCATCATCGCGCTCGCGCTCACGCCGACGGCGAAGATGCCGAGGATCGAGATCACCCACAGCACGAAGGCATTCGGCAGGGACGTGCCCACCCAGGCGCCCACCACGATGAACAGGGTCGAGAGGACCACCGCGACGAGGAACATGATCGTCCACTTGGCGGCGAGGGTCGCCCAGCGGCTGATCGCCAGACGTTCACGGAGTTGGTAGAACGGGCCGTACTCGATGGGCGTCTGACCGAGCATGCCGTCGACGACGATGCTCACCATCATCGCGCCGGTGAAGCCGGCGAGCACCAGGAGAAGCGTGAGGTAGAACGCCGACAGTCCGTTTCCGGCACCCTGGGGCAGCGGCGTGGGCTCCGACACCGAGACCGCGACCGGATCGGCCAGCGCGAGCTGTGCGGCACCGGTGAACGTGACGTCGTTGCGGTCGAGCTGATCTCGGACCTGTGCGGTCAGCTGCGCGCCGACCTCGGCGTTGACCCGCTCGGTCAGTTGCTCGGCGAAGGTCGAGGTGATCGACGACGCGAAAGCGCCCGAGCCGCGGTTGATGAAGATGTCGATCGCCGGACGCGTGGGCTGCGCCGGAAGGACCGTCGAACGTCCCAGCGCGACTGCGCGATTGGTGAAGTTCGAGCCGATGACGACGACGCCGTACACCTTGCCGCTGTTCAGTTCACCGATCGCGGTCGAGCGGTCGGTGCGCCGGACGACGATGCCGCTGTCAGCGGCCGACGAGATGATCCCGTTCGCGACCTCGTTCCCGATGTTCTGCTCGGTGGCCTTTCCGTCCGCGCCGGTCACCTCACCGCCGGAGTCCTCGTTGACGAGGGCGACCGGGAAGTCGTGGAGGTGGCGTTGCGGGTCGACGACGGCCGACATGTAGAGCGCGGCCATGAGGGAGAACAGCACCGCCACGAGGACCAGTGGGGCGAGCCAGAACCGGGGTGACCCGAGTACGCCGGCGATCGTCCGGCCGGTCGGCTGTTCGACCTCGGGTGCCTCATGGGCTCCGCGACCAGTGTCGGCGTCGGAGTCCGAGACCTTGTGCGACTCGTGCGTTCCCATCGACGTACCTCCCCCGCAGGCGCGTGCCCGCCGTCTGAACACCGTCGCGAGGACGGTGCCGGCATTCTCTCCTCTAGAAGCCCAGTCGGCGTAGCTGCTTGGGGTCGCGCTGCCAGTCCTTGGCGACCTTCACGTGCAGATCCAGGTACACCTTGGTCCCCAGCAGCCGCTCGATCTGTGCGCGCGCAACTGTACCGACCTCTTTCAGACGCGCCCCCTTGCGCCCGATGATGATGCCCTTCTGGCTGTCCCGTTCGACGAAGAGCACGGCGTGGACGTCGACCATCGGCGGCTGGTCCGGGCGCCGGTCCTCGCGATCGATGACCTCCTCGATGACCACGGCGAGCGAATGCGGCAGTTCGTCGTGGACGCCTTCGAGGGCGGCCTCGCGGATGAATTCCGCCATCAGGACCTGCTCGGGTTCGTCGGTGAGCTCACCGTCGGGATAGAACGCCGGACCTTCCTCCATCAGACCGACGAGCACGTCGCTGAGGACGTCGAGCTGCTTGCCGGACTTCGCCGACACGGGGACCACCTCGGCGTCCGGGCCGAGGATCTCGGAGAGCGCCACGAGCTGCTTGGCAACCTGCTCGGGACCCACCCGGTCGATCTTGGTGACCACGCCGAGAAGTGTGGTGCGCGGGGCCATCTCGCGGACCTGGGAGATGATCCAGCGGTCACCCGGGCCGATCGCCTCGTCGGCCGGGATGCACACACCGATCACGTCGACCTCGGAGTACGTGTCGCGCACCAGGTCGTTGAGCCGCTGCCCCAGCAGCGTGCGGGGCCGGTGCAGTCCCGGGGTGTCGACGAGGATCAGCTGGGCGTCGGGCCGGTTGACGATTCCGCGGATCGTGTGGCGGGTGGTCTGCGGCCGGTTGGAGGTGATCGCGATCTTCTCCCCCACCAGCGCGTTGGTGAGCGTCGACTTGCCGGTGTTGGGGCGCCCGACGAAACAGACGAAACCGGAGCGGAATTCAGGAGCGGAGCCGGACTCAGACATCGGCGCCACCGAGTCGCTGCTGCGGCCGCCCGGCGGCATCGGTGACGTACGCGTAGGCCTGCGGACTCAGTTCGTGCAGGGTCGCGAGACCGGGATCGTCGGCGTCGCCGTTGACCAGGACGGCCGCCTCGAAGGAGCCGGCCCCGCTCGAGATCGCCGAGGCGACCGCGACCTGCAGACCGCTGAGTGTGAGGGTCTTGGTGCGGACCTCGGCACCCGCGTAGGTCCGACCGTCGCCGTCGCGAACGGCGGCTCCCGATCGCGCTTCGGCACGCGCGAGCGCGCCGCGAGCGAGCACCACGAGCTTCTGATCCTCGTCTGCGAGGGTCTCGGTCACTGATTCATCCTTGCTGTCGTCTGCTCGTGTGTACTGCGATGGGATTCGTCCTCGTGTTCACGCGCCGCGGTGCGGTCATGACGTCCGGAACGGCCGGAGTGCCCACGACCGCCCGAGGATTCGTGCCGCTGCGGGTCCGGTCCGTCGGCGCCCTCCCCGGGTACCCGGGTGACGAGGACGGTGATGATGCGTTGGCGCCCCTTGCGATTGGGACCGCCCTCCGCGACGAGCTGCAGGCCGTGGGACTTGACCCGGGCGCCGGGGAGCGGGACGCGGCCGAGTTCGAGTGCGACGAGTCCACCCACCGTCTCGACCTCTTCCTCCTCGATCTCGACGTCGAACAGCTCACCGAGATCCTCGACCGGAAGACGCGCCGACACCCGGTACGACCCGTCGCCGAGGTCCTCGACCGGTGCGAGTTCGTCGGTGTCGTACTCGTCGGTGATCTCACCGACGATCTCCTCGAGCACGTCCTCGATCGTCACCAGGCCGGCGATGCCACCGTATTCGTCGACGAGGATCGCCATGTGGTTGCGCGTGAGCTGCATGTCGGCGAGGACCTTGTCGAGCGGTTTGGAGTCCGGGATGAACTCGGCGTCGCGCATGATCTCGGAGACGCGCAGCGTGGTGGGGTCGGTGCGTTTGGCGACCGTCCGTTCGACCATGTCCTTGAGGTACACGATCCCGAGCACGTCGTCGGTGTTCTCGCCGATGACCGGGATACGCGAATGTCCCGACCGGGTCGCGAGGTTGGTGGCCTGCAGGACGTTCTTGTCGGCCTCGATCCAGACCATCTCCGGACGTGGCACCATGACCTCGCGCGCGCTGGTGTCGCCGAGGTCGAACACCGAGTGGATCATCCGGCGCTCGCCGGCCGCCACCACTCCGCGGGCCTCGGCGAGGTCGACGACCTCACGCAGCTCGATCTCGGTGGCGAACGGGCCGTTCCGGTAGCCGCGACCCGGGGTCAGCGCGTTACCGATGAGGATGAGCAGCCGCGTCACGGGCTTGAGCAGGATGCCCAGCGCGAACAACAGATACGACATCGACAGTGCGATGGTGTACGCGTGCTGCCGGCCCAGGGTGCGCGGCCCGACGCCCATGGCGACATAGGAGATGACCGTCATCGCGGTGATGGCGACGACGAGTCCCCAACCGACGCCGAGCCATTCGGCCGCGGACAGGGCGATGAGTGCGGCGGCCGCGGTCTCGCAGACCACGCGCAGCAGGACCACGAGTCCCACGTAGGTGGCGCGGGCGTCGAGGATGATCGCGAGGCGTCGTGCACCGCCGCGGCCCTCCCGGACCATGTCGTCGACGCGGGCGTTCGAGACGGTGGACACGGCGGTGTCGACGGCGGCGAACAGTCCGCCGAGCCCGATCAGAACGACTGCGGCCACGATGAACCAATAACCGGAGGACACGCTCAGTCCTCCTCGGACCGTCCGGTCGCCCCCGCGTCCCCGGTTCCCTGTTCGGTCCCGGTGAATCCGATGTTGGACAGCAACCGCGAATCACGATCGGTCTGCCGCTGTTCCTGCGCGCGTCGGTTCCGCTCGGCATAGAACGCGTCGAGGATCTCGTTCTGCAGCCCGAACATCTCGCGCTCTTCCTCGGGTTCGGCGTGGTCGTAGCCGAGGAGATGGAGCACACCGTGGATGGTGAGCATCGCGAGCTCGTGTTCGAAGGACCTGCGCGCCTCGCGGGCCTGCTTCCGTGCGAACTCGGGGCACAGGACGATGTCGCCGAGGATGGCCGGTCCCAGATCGGTGGCGTCGGGTCGGCCGCCCGGGACGAGCTCGTCCATCGGGAAGCTCATCACGTCGGTGGGTCCGGGCAGGTCCATCCACTGCACGTGCATGTCGGCCATGGTGTCCTCGTCGACGCAGAGGACCGACAGGAGCGCGCCGGGGTTGACGTCCATCGCGTTCACGGCGAAACGTGCGGCGTCGATGATCAGCTCGGCCGGGACCTCGACCCCGGACTCGTTGGCCAGTTCGATGCTCATGAGCGACGTCCGTGGGAAGCCGCACGACGCGCCGCGCGGTTGCCGCCGATCGCGGTATCGATGCGTGCACCGGCTCGCTGGGATTCCTCCGCGCGCCCGTAGGCGTCGACGATGTCGGCGACCAGACGATGCCGGACGACGTCCTGGCTGGTGAGACGGGAGAAGTGGATGTCGTCGATGCCCTCGAGGATCGCGGTCGCCGCCATCAGGCCGCTCTTCGCGCCGCCCGGCAGGTCCACCTGGGTGACATCGCCCGTGACGACGACCTTGGAGCCGAAGCCCAGGCGCGTCAGGAACATCTTCATCTGTTCGCTCGTCGTGTTCTGCGCCTCGTCGAGGATGATGAAAGCGTCGTTGAGGGTCCGCCCGCGCATGTAGGCCAGCGGCGCAACCTCGATGACCCCGGCGGCCATCAGCTTCGGGATCGCCTCGGGGTCCATCATGTCGTGCAGCGCGTCGTAGAGCGGGCGCAGGTACGGGTCGATCTTCTCGCTCAACGTGCCCGGCAGGAAGCCGAGACGTTCGCCGGCCTCGACGGCGGGACGAGTGAGGATGATGCGGTTGACCGACTTCGACTGCAGCGCCTGCACGGCCTTGGCCATCGCGAGGTAGGTCTTGCCGGTACCGGCCGGCCCCAGACCGAAGACGATGGTGTGGTTGTCGATCGCGTCGACGTAGTGCTTCTGGTTCAGCGTCTTGGGTCGGATCGTCTTGCCGCGGCGCGACAGGATGTCCAGCGACAGCACCTCGGCGGGCGACTCCTGGCTGCCGTCGGAGAGCATCGACACGCTGTGCCGGACGAGGTCCGGGGTCAGCGGGGTGCCACGTCCGACGAGGTCGGTGAGTTCGGCGATGACACGTTCGGAGGCGGCGACATCGGCGGGCTCGCCGGTCAGCGTCACCTGGTTGCCACGCACGTGGATGTCGGCGGGCAGCAGCTGCTCGAGCGTCCGAAGGTTGACGTCACTGGCGCCGAGCAGCCCGAACACCACTCCGGGAGAGACTTCGACGGTGGATGTGACCCCAGACCGGCGCGGCTGCGTACGGCTGGATTGCGCGCTCGGGTCGGGGTTGTCGTCACTCACGTATGAAATCACTCCTGGTGGTCTGCGGTTGTGGGCTGCGCGTCCGTCACCTCACAGTGAGAATTCACTGAAGGAAACACACAGCTGTGTGAACAGTGTATCGCTATGCAACGGCCGGTCAGCAGGCAATATTTCTCAGCACGGCCACGTCACCGCCGGACCGCGTGCTTCAGATCCCCAGGACCCGGATCGTCTGCCGGGCGCACCCGGTGCCCGGGTCGACGAAGGCCTCGTGACCTTCGCCCGGTACGACGATCAGTTCGGCCGACTGTCCGCGGGAGATCGCGTCGTCGACGTAGCGGCGGCTCACCACGTCGGGTACCAGGTCGTCCTCGTCGCCGGTGATCGCGACCACGTGCGCGTCGAAGACCGGCGCGAGCAGAGGCGAGGCCTCCTCGTAGCGGCGCGGCGACTCACTGTACGGCCGCCCCATGAGGGCCCGCAGGGATTGTTTGTCCGCCGCGGAGACCGTGTCGAGGACCGCCGCCTGGGCGACGACGGTGGTGATGGTGGTCGAGGCGGTCCGCGCCCCCAGCTTGCCGACGGCCCACACCGCGAGCTGGCCGCCGGCCGAATGCCCGACCACGCCGACTGTGGAGAAGTCGACCGCGGCGAGATCGACCTCCTGCTCCTGCAGCGCCTCGCGCACCGGGCCGTCGAGGGCACGGATCGCGCCGACCACATCGCGGCCGGTGTTCGGCCAGCCGCCGCCGGGCTCCCCGACGCGGCGATACTCGATGTTCCACACGACCGCGCCGCGCTCGGCCATCGTGCGGGCGACCGCGGTCTGGATCGTGGAGCCGTACTCCACCGACCACGAACCGCCGTGGACGAGCACGACCACACGGGCCGGGGTGGCGGGGTCGAGAACGTCACGCGGCACGTAGAGGTGGCCGAATTGTGAAAGCTCGGTGCCGTATTCGATCTTGGTGCGGCGCACGGCGCAGCGTCGGACGGCACTCACCGCGACCACCGTCGGGTCAGCACGCCGATCGCACCCAGCGCGACGGCTGCCGCCGTGGAGGTCCGCAGGACCTCCGGGCCGAGCACCACCGAATGCGCGCCGAGAGCTGTGAGGTCGGCGACCTCGGTGTCGTCGAGTCCGCCTTCGGGACCCACGACGAGCACGATCTCGCTCGCATCGGCGAGCGGCAGTTCGGCAAGGGGCCGGGCGGCCTCCTCATGCAGCACGGCGACGACTCCACCGCCGGCGACCGCGTCGGCACACCGCGCGCGGACGTCGATGGTCGAGGCGAGCTCGGCGACCTCGGGGATCCACGGCCGTCGACTCTGCTTCGCGGCGGCCGACGCGGCGGCCCTCCACTTGGCAACACCCTTGTCCGCCTTGCCCGTCCATCGGGCGACACAACGCATGGCCTGCCACGGCACGATGACGTCGACGCCCGCTTCGGTCGCGAGGTCGACGGCGAGTTCGGACCGTTCGGACTTCGGCAACGCCTGGACGACGGTCACCTGCGGGGTGGGGCGCGCCTGGAACGAGAACTCACGCACCGAGGCGACGAGGGTGTCCTTCCCGGTGATCTCCCGGATCTCGCACCCGGCGACCGAACCGGCGCCGTCCCCGACGAGGATGCGCTCCCCCGCCCCAAGCCGTGCGACCGTCACCGCATGCCGGCCCTCTGGCCCGCTGAGAACGAGGTCGGCTCCCGGGGCGGGGACGGAGTCCGCCCAGAAAAGCGGTGGGCTCACTTGCCCGCGAACGCGTTGCGCAGTCGTGAGAAGAGGCCGCCCGGGGCGGACGCGGCCGAGGTGTTGACCACCTCGATCTCGTCCTGCGCCACCGTCTTGAACTTCTTGAGGGCGTCGGTCTGGGCACCGTCGAGCTTGGTCGGGACGACCACGTCGAGGTGGACGTGCAGGTTGCCGCGGACACCGGCGCTGACGTGCGGCATGCCCTGGCCGCGCAGCTTGACGACCTGACCGGGCTGCGTTCCCGGAGCGATCGTGACGGTGACCGGGTCGCCGAGGATGGTCTCGACGTCGAACTCGGCGCCGAGCGCGGCGTCGACCATCGGCACCTTCACCGTGCAGTGCAGGTCGTCCTTGTCACGCAGGAAGACCTCGTGCGGGCGTTCGGTGACCTCGACGTAGAGATCGCCGGCGGGCCCGCCTCCGGGACCGACCTCGCCCTGACCGCTGAGGCGGACCCGCATGCCACTCTCGATACCGGCCGGGATGCGGACGGTCATGGTGCGGCGCGAGCGCACACGCCCATCGCCGCCGCACTTGTGACAGGGGTCGGGGATGACCTCGCCGACGCCGTGACAGGTGGGGCACTCGCGCACGGTCATCACCTGACCGAGGAACGACCGCTGCACCGACTGGATCTCGCCGGCCCCGTTGCAGGTGTCGCAGGCAACCGGCTTGCTGTCGCCGTTGGTTCCCGACCCGGTGCACGCGTCGCACAGGATCGCGGTGTCGACCGTGATCTCCTTGTTGACGCCCTTGGCACACTCGGCGAGATCGAGTTTGACGTTGACCAGCGCGGGCTCACCCGGCTGGACGCGCGAGCGGGGACCGCGCCCCGAGCCGAATCCGCCGCCGCCACCGAAGGCGCCGCCGTTGCCGAAGAACGCCTCGAAGACGTCGCCGAAGCCGCCGCCACCCCCGCCGAAACCGCCGGCGCCCGCACCCGCCAGGGGATCGCCTCCGGCGTCGACGATGCGACGCTTCTCCGGATCGGTCAGCACCTCGTAGGCGGTGCTGACTTCCTTGAACTCGTCTTCCTTGCCCGGGTTGACGTCGGGGTGCAGTTCGCGGGCCTTCTTGCGGTAGGCGCGCTTGAGCTCCTGGTCACTGGCACCCTTCGCCACACCCAGGATTGCGTAATAGTCACGTGCCACGGTTGTAGTGATCCTTCGGTTCAGTTTGGTACCCAAGCGGTCTCGGGTGATGCCCGCGCGGTGCGTGCCTCATCGGGATGGACGTACGTCCGCGCGGTACGCAGTGGAACCACTCGATTCTGCCGACGACCGGTCGAGGCCCTCACCCGACGTCCGTCGCCGGGGCGGCGGTCATCGTTCGGCGAGCACCTCACCGATGTATTTGGCAACGGCTGCGACCGAGGCGATGGTTCCCGGATAGTCCATTCGTGTGGGGCCGAGCACACCGACGCCGCCGAACACGGTTCCCGATGCACCGTACCCTGTGGACACCACCGAGGTTCCACGCAGGTTCTCGGTCTGCGTCTCTTCTCCGATCTGCACGGTGACCTGGCCCATGTCCTGCGTCGTGGCGAGGATCTTGAGCACGACGACCTGCTCCTCGAGTGCTTCGAGGACGGTGTCCATGCCGCCGACGACGGGCGTGAAGTCGGCCGCCGACCGCGCGAGGTTCGAGGTGCCGCCCAACACGAGACGGTCGTCGCCGCGTTCGACGAGGGTCTCGACGAGAACCATCACGATGTTGAGGACCGCGCCGCGGATGTCGTCGGGTGCGGAGTTGGCGAGTTCCGCGACCGCCGCCGACGCTTCTTCCAGTCGTTTGCCGTGGAGTGCCGCGGAGAACATGTCGCGCAGGCGCGCGATGTCCCCCTCGTCGTGATCCTCGTTCAGCGCGACCATGCGCTGTTCGACCCGGCCGTTGTCGACGATCACCACGAGCAGCAGTCGCGACGGCGAGAGGGACACGACCTCGAGATGCCGAACGCGCGAAACCGACAGGACCGGGTACTGGATGACCGCCACCTGACGGGTCAGCTGGGCCAGCAGCTTCACCGAGCGCCGCAGCACGTCGTCGAGGTCGACTCCGGAGTCGAGCACCGACAGGATGGCCCGTCGTTCGGCGGAGGAGAGCGGTTTGATCTCGCTGATGCGGTCCACGAACATCCGGTAGCCCTTGTCCGTGGGGACACGGCCGGAGCTGGTGTGCGGCTGGGTGATGTACCCCTCGGCCTCGAGCACCGCCATGTCGTTGCGAACGGTGGCGCTCGACACCCCTAGCTGATGTCGTTCGACGAGTGCCTTCGATCCGATGGGCTCCTGCGATTCGACGTAGTCGGTCACGATCGCGCGGAGGATCTCGAACCTACGGTCGTCCGTAGTGGACACGCGGTACACCTCCTGATCCGAGTCCCGGTCCATGGAGTTGGGCCATAGAGTCGGGTACGTCCCATACTGGGTAGGTTCCATACTACGAAACCGGCGCGGAGTCACATGATCTTCAAGGGGGTACGGGAGGGTAAGCCCTATCCCGACCACAAGCTGTCGACGCGGGGCTGGGCGAAGATCCCGCCGCGTCAGCTGCGGCTCGACCAGCTGATCACGCTGACCAAGGTCTTGGCCCTGGACAAGCTGCTGAGCGAGGACTCGACGTTCTACGGCGACCTGTTCGCGCATGTCGTGCGCTGGGAGGGCGAGCTCTACCTCGAGGACGGACTGCATCGCGCCGTGCGCTCGGCGCTGCGGAACCGCAACATCATCCACGCGCGCACCCTCGACCTCGACGCCCTCGATCTCTCCGAGGGCGCCCGCCCTCTGGAGGAGCAGCTCGATGACACCGCCGAGATCCCGGCGCGTCCCCGCGTCGTCGACGTCCCGTCCGAACCGGTCCGGCCGAACCGTGGCGCCTCCGATCCGCACAGCGGCGGCGGCGCCCATCGTCGAGGCCCCCAGTCGCCGGGCTGGACGAGGCCGACTCGCCCCTGGTAGCCGGCGAGATCCACCACTTTTCGCCGAACCCACCCCGCGACGCGGCGGTGGATTTGCCGAAAAGTGGAGGGTTTGCGGAGCGGATCAGCCCCAGAGGACGCAGCGGATCACACCGTCGGCGAGGAGCCGGCCGGCGTCGGTGAGGACGTAGGCGTCCCCGGTCGAGGTGAGCAGGCCGTCGGCGCAGAGTGCGTCGGCGTTCGCGCGTTCGGTGTCGTCGAGCAGCCCGCCCGGCAGTCCGGTACGGCACCGTGTGGTGAGCATGACCGCCTCCATGTGGCGGTCCTCGGCGGTGAGTTCCTCCGACGACGCGGCGGGCAACACACCCTCACCGAGCGTCTGCGCATAGCGCGCCGGATGCTTCACGTTCCACCAGCGCACCCCGTTGACATGCGAGTGCGCGCCGGGACCGATCCCCCACCAGTCGTGACTGTTCCAGTAGGCGATGTTGTGCCGGCACGCACCGGCGTCGTCGAGTGCCCAGTTCGACACCTCGTACCAGCCGAAACCGTTGGCGCTCAACCGGTCGTCGAGGATCTTGTAGCGGTCGGCGAGGACGTCGTCGTCCGGTGCGGGCATCTCGCCGCGCCGGATTCGGCGCGCCAGGGCCGTGCCGTCCTCGACGATGAGCGCGTAGGCCGACACATGGTCGACACCCGCGGACAGCACGGCGTCGAGGGTGGCGTGCAGGTCGGCGTCGGTCTCGCCGGGCGTGCCGTAGATCAGGTCGAGGTTGACGTGTTCGAAGCCGGCCGCCCGGGCCTCGCGCGCCGCGGCGACCGCCCGTCCCGGCGTGTGGACCCGGTCGAGGACCTTGAGGACATGCTGGGCCGCGGACTGCATGCCGAGCGAGATCCGGGTGAACCCGGCGGCGCGCAGCTGCTCGAAGAACTCCGGCGACGTCGACTCCGGGTTCGACTCGGTGGTGACCTCCGCGTCGGGAGCGAGGTCGAAGTGGGCGCGCACCGCGTCGAGCAATCGCGTGAGACCGTCGGCACCGAGCAGCGACGGCGTGCCGCCGCCGACGAAGATCGTCGACACCTTCCTCGCCGGCTGCAACAGCCGCGCGGCCGACTCCAGTTCCGCGGCCACGGCCTGCTGCCACGACTCCGGCGACGACGTCGAACCCAGCTCCCCCGCGGTGTAGGTGTTGAAATCGCAGTAGCCGCAGCGGGTGGCACAGAACGGGACGTGCAGGTAGAGACCGAACGGCACCTCGGGGTCGACGTCGCGGCAGGCCCCGGCGACGAGCTCGGTGGTGAGCTCTCGGGCGGGCGCTTCGATGTCGACGTTCACCGTTCCATCATGCCGACCTCGGCGTCTGCACCGAAATCGTCGCGTTCTGTCCCCCTCGTCGGTGGGGCCGGGGAACAACCAGGCGGCCGGGCTGCTTGACCGGCTCAGGTAGGACCTCCGGCCCCGCCGGCACCGGCGCGTTTCCATCATCATGATGGAAAATAACCCCAAGTAGACGAGGCGATGATGGTCGTGGCACTATGGACCCCGTGATTTTCCCCGGGGTGTGGCTCGCAGCGCGTCGCCACATTGATCTCAAGCGCGTCAACAGCGCCTTCTGTCGCGTCTAGCGACGTCTCGGCCCCGATTGATCCCTGAATCCAGGGATGCCGGCACGTTTCAGCCCACCTTTTCGTGCGATTGAAGCCGGCCCCTGTGCGCCGGCACAGGAGATTTCATGACGTCCACAACTGATGCCCCAGCTGTGCCCGATGCCGTTCCCGCTCCGGCCGCCGAGAAGCGAACTCGTCCCGCCCGCAAGGCGCGCCCGGTCAAGCGCCGCGCCGAAGGCCAGTGGAAGCTCGGTTACCGCGAGCCGCTGAACCCGAACGAGCAGGTCAAGAAGGACGACAACCCGCTCAACGTGCGCGCCCGCATCGAGAACATCTACTCCAAGCAGGGTTTCGACTCCATCGACAAGCAGGACCTGCGCGGCCGGATGCGCTGGTGGGGCCTCTACACCCAGCGCGCCGAGGGCTACGACGGCACCTGGACCGGCGACGAGAACATCGACCTCCTCGAAGACAGCCACTTCATGATGCGCGTGCGCTGCGACGCCGGCGCGCTGAACGTCGAGCAGTTGCGCACGCTCGGCGAGCTCTCCACCGAGTTCGCCCGCGACACCGCCGACCTCTCCGACCGCCAGAACGTCCAGTACCACTGGATCCGGATCGAGGACGTCCCGACGATCTGGGAACGTCTCGAAGGTGTCGGACTCAAGACCACCGAGGCCTGCGGCGACTGCCCCCGCGTCGTGCTGGGCTCGCCGCTCGCCGGTGAATCCCTCGACGAGGTCCTCGATCCCACCCCGGCCATCGACGAGATCGTCCGTCGCTACATCGGCGACCCGAAGTACTCGAACCTGCCGCGCAAGTTCAAGACCGCGATCTCGGGCCAGCAGGACGTGGTGCACGAGATCAACGACGTCGCCTTCGTCGGCGTCGTACATCCCGAGCACGGCCCGGGTCTCGACCTCTGGGTCGGTGGCGGACTGTCCACCAACCCGATGCTCGCCCAGCGCGTCGGCGCCTGGGTCCCGCTCGACGAGGTGCCCGACGTGTGGGAGGCCGTGGTCTCGATCTTCCGCGACTACGGATACCGACGTCTCCGCGCCAAGGCCCGTCTGAAGTTCCTCATCAAGGACTGGGGCATCGAGAAGTTCCGTCAGGTGCTCGAGGACGAATACCTCGGCCGCAAGCTGATCGACGGCCCGGCTCCGGAACAGCCCGAGCGCCCGATCGACCACATCGGTGTGCAGAAGCTGCGCAACGGACTGAACGCGATCGGCTTCTCCCCCATCGCCGGCCGCGTCTCGGGCACCATCCTGACCAAGACCGCCGAGGCCGTCGCCGCGGTCGGTTCCGACCGCGTCCGCTTCACCCCGTATCAGAAGCTGATCGTGCTCGACGTCCCCGACGACAAGGTGGACTGGCTGATCGACGAGCTCAAGCCGCTCGGTCTGCACGGCCGCCCGACGCAGTGGCGACGGAATCTCCTGGCGTGCAGCGGTATCGAATTCTGCAAACTCTCGTTCACCGAGACCCGCAAGCAGTCGCAGGTCCTCGCCCCCGAGCTGGACGAGCGGCTCGCGGACATCAACTCGCAGCTCGACGTGCCGATCACGGTGAACATCAACGGCTGCCCCAACTCCTGCGGACGGTCGCAGATCGCCGACATCGGTTTCAAGGGACAGCTCGTCGAGGACGCCGACGGCAACCAGACCGACGGCTTCCAGGTCCACCTGGGCGGCAGCCTCGGCCTGGACTCCGGTTTCGGTCGCAAGCTGCGCCAGCACAAGGTGCTCGGCACCGAGCTCGGCGACTACATCGAGCGCGTGGTCCGCAACTTCGTGGACCAGCGTGAAGAGGGTGAACGGTTCGCGCAGTGGGCCGTTCGTGCCGACGAGGAGGCTCTCCGATGACGATCGGCACCTCGGCGCCGGCCACCGGCCGCCGGTACAGCGAGGAAGAGCTCCGCGCGATCGCGGCGAAGGGCGCGGCCGACCTCGGCCCCGATGCCACCCCGGAGGAACTGATCCGGTGGACTGCCGAGACCTTCGGCACCAACTTCGTCGTTGCGTCGAACATGCAGGACGCCGCCCTCGTCGACCTCGCGGTCAAGAACGTCGACCGCGAACTCCTCGGCGGCGACCCGGTCAAGGTCCTGTTCCTCGACACCGGCTACCACTTCGCCGAGACCATCGGCACCCGTGACGCCGTCGAGCAGGTGTACGGCGTGGACATGGTCAACCTGACCCCCGAGCACACCGTCGCCGAACAGGACGAACTGTTGGGCCGCAACCTCTTCGCACGCGACCCCGGTGAGTGCTGCCGGTTGCGCAAGGTCGTCCCGCTCAAGGCGGGTCTGGCGGGTTACGACGCCTGGATCACCGGCATCCGCCGCGTCGAGGCGCCGACCCGGGCCAATGCGCCGCTCATCTCGTTCGACGAGGGCTTCGGGCTCGTCAAGATCAACCCGATCGCACCGTGGTCCGACGAGACGATGCAGGACTACATCGACTCCAACGGAGTGCTGGTCAACCCGTTGGTCGACGAGGGCTACCCCTCGATCGGTTGTGCACCGTGCACCGCCAAACCCGAACCCGGATCCGATCCGCGCAGTGGCCGCTGGGCCGGCCGCGCCAAGACAGAATGTGGGCTCCACGCATGACCGTCACCGAACCCGTCCACGACGCAACCGTCTCCGCCGAGGCCGACGACTTCACCACGCTCGACGCCCTCGAATCCGAGGCCATTCACGTCTTCCGTGAGGTGGCAGGCGAATTCGAGCGCCCGGTGATCCTCTTCTCCGGCGGCAAGGACTCCACCGTCCTGCTCCACGTCGCACTCAAGGCGTTCTGGCCTGCGCCGCTGCCGTTCTCGCTGCTGCACGTCGACACCGGCCACAATCTGCCCGAGGTCCTCGAGTTCCGCGACAACGTCGTCGAGCGTCACAACCTCCGGCTCCACGTCGCCAAGGTCGAGGACTACCTCGCCGACGGCCGGCTGACCGAGCGCCCCGACGGCGTCCGCAATCCGCTGCAGACCATCCCGCTGCTCGACGCGATCACCGAGAACCGCTTCGACGCGGTCTTCGGCGGTGGCCGCCGCGACGAGGAGCGGTCGCGCGCCAAGGAGCGGATCTTCTCGCTGCGCAACGCCTTCGGCCAGTGGGACCCGAAGCGTCAGCGTCCCGAGCTGTGGAATCTCTACAACGGCCGGCACGCACCGGGCGAGCACGTGCGCGTGTTCCCGCTGTCGAACTGGACCGAGCTCGACATCTGGCGCTACATCGCCCGCGAGCAGGTTCTGCTCCCCTCGATCTACTACGCCCATGAACGTGACGTCTTCCTGCGGGACGGCATGTGGATGACCCCCGGCGTCTGGGGTGGACCCCGTGAAGGCGAAGAGCTGCAACGTCTCTCGGTGCGCTACCGCACCGTCGGCGACGGCTCGTCGACCGGCGCGGTGCTCTCCGACGCCGCCGACAACGAGGCCGTGCTCGACGAGGTGGCCGCGTCGCGGCTGACCGAGCGCGGCGCCACCCGTGGCGACGACCGGGTCTCCGAGGCCGCCATGGAAGACCGCAAGCGCGAAGGATATTTCTGACATGAGGCATGCACCCGACCTTCTCCGCATCGCCACCGCGGGCAGTGTGGACGACGGCAAGTCGACGCTCGTCGGTCGCCTGCTGTACGACACGAAGTCCGTTCTGGCCGATCAGATCGACGCAGTGACCAAGGCCTCGGTCGACCGCGGACTCGAGGGGCCCGACCTGTCGCTGCTCGTCGACGGCCTGCGGGCCGAACGCGAACAGGGCATCACCATCGACGTGGCGTACCGCTACTTCGCAACGCCCGCACGCTCTTTCGTGCTCGCCGACACCCCCGGACACGTGCAGTACACGCGTAACACGGTGTCCGGCGCCTCCACCGCACAGCTGGTGATCCTGCTCGTCGACGCCCGCAACGGCGTCGTCTCGCAGACCCGTCGCCACGCCGCGGTGATGGCCCTGCTCGGTGTTCCGCAGCTCGTGCTGGCGGTCAACAAGATCGACCTCGTCTCCGATCAGGCGTCGGTGTTCGCCGAGATCTCCGCCGAGTTCGCCGATCTGACGCGCTCGCTGGGCTGGTCGGACGAGCAGGTCACCTCGATCCCCGTCTCGGCGCTGCACGGCGACAACATCGCGAACCGTTCGGAGAACACCCCGTTCTACGATGGCCCCACCCTCATCGAGCACCTCGAGACGGTGCCGAACCTCACCGAGCGTGCCCCGGTGGGACTACGTTTCCCGGTGCAGTACGTGATCCGTCCCCGCACCTCCGAGTACCCCGACTACCGCGGTTACGCGGGTCAGATCGCGGCCGGGCGGGTGTCGGTCGGTGACGAGGTCGTCGTCCTGCCGTCGGGTCAGCGGACCACCGTCAGCCAGATCGACACCGCCGACGGACCGTTGGAGACCGCGCACACCGGACGCAGCGTCACGATCCTGCTCGCCGACGACGTCGACATCTCGCGCGGCGACCTGATCGCGGCTGCGGCGGACGCTCCGGAGCCGGTGCAGCAGTTCATCGCCACCGTGTGCTGGCTCGCCGAGAAACCGTTGCGCCCCGGTGCCCGCCTGCTCCTCAAGCACGGCACCAAGACCACGCAGGCCATCGTCGGCGGGCTCGACGCGCTCTTCGACGAACAGAACCTCGCGCTGGAGCAGGCTCCGGAATCGGTGGAACTCAACCAGATCGTGCGGATCTCGGTGCAGACCGCCGAGCCGATCCCGGCCGACGACTATCAGGTGAACCGCGAGTCGGGCAGCTTCCTGCTGATCGACCCGCAGGGTGGCAACACCCTCGCAGCCGGCCTGGTCGGCGACGCGCTCGCGCCGCTGCACCTCAGAGAGTTGGTGTGAATCCGGCTCTCGTCCTCGTCGCACACGGCAGTCGCGACCCGCGCTTCGGCGCGACCGCACGCCGTGTGCGCGACGCCGTCGCGGCGACCCTGCCGGGCGTCGAGGTGGTCTTGTCCTACCTCGACCTCGACGAGCCGCTCGTCGGCGATGTCCTCGGTCGGACCGGGAACGACGCCGGCGGGGATGGGGCGGGCGGCGATCCTATTGTGGTGCCGTTGCTGCTGTCCGCGGGTTATCACCACAAGATCGACCTGCCGGCGATCATCGCCGAGCACCGGCCGTTCGCGTATCAGACCGATGTCATCGGAACGCGGTCGTTCACCGCGGCCCTCGCCGACCGTCTGCTCGAAGCAGGCCTCGACGAGCGCTACGGCGTGATCCTGTCGGCGGTGGGTTCCTCCGACGAGTCCGCCGACCGTCACGTCCGGCGGAGGGCCCTCGAGCTCTCGACCCACCTGCATCGACCGGTCGAGGTGGTCTTCGCGACCAAACTCGGTTCAGGTGACCGCGCGGTCGCCTCGGCTGTCCGCCGGCTCCGTGCCGCCGGTGCCGAGCGCGTCGCGCTCAGTCCGTACTTCCTGTCGGCGGGTCTGCTGATCGAGCGGGTCGAGACCGCTCTCGACGCGCTGGTCGAGGAGATGCTCGTGGCCGGCCCGCTCGGCGCGCACCCCGATGTCGTCGGGGGCATCTGCAGCCTCTATCGCGCGGCCGCTCGGGATCGGGCCGTCATCGCGTCACGTTGACGACTCCTAGATCGTGACGAGCCAGGCGATCACGACGAGGACCAGCAGCGCCAGCAGCGCGAGGGTGACCGGCGAGCGCAGTAGTTTCACAGTCCGGTCCCATCGTCGTCGGCGAAGCGTCTGCGGTCGAACAGCGTCGCCGCCAGATCGACCATGAGACTGAGAACATAGGCGATCAGGATCGCGACCGGAATCACCACGGCGACGGTGACCAAGAGCTGCGGAACGAAGGAAAGGCCGGTCAGCCACTCCTCCACACCGTCCCACCAGGCGAAGAACGCCGTCACCTCATCACCTCGTCCGTCCGATTCGGATCATCCTTCTGCCCGGCCCCGTCGAGACCGACTGGCGTCGGACAGCGCCCGTCGCAATGATAGATCCCATGTCTGTTGCAGATGACTCCACCGTAACGTCCCTGCCGACGGCGACCTCCGCACAGGGCACCGGCACCGACGCCGCACGAGTCAGCGTCCCGGGACCGGCGCCGATGGCCCCGACCAACCCGGCGCACGGGAGCGCCTTCCCACCCATCGGCGACTACGCATTCCTGTCCGACACCGAGACGAACTGCCTGATCGCCCGCAACGGTTCGGTCGAGTGGATGTGCGTGCCGCGACCCGATTCGCCGAGCGTCTTCGGGGCGGTGCTCGACCGGAGCGCCGGCCACTTCCGCCTCGCGCCGTACGGCGTCAACGTGCCCGTCGATCGCCGGTACCTGCCGGGCAGCCTGATGGTCGAGACGACCTGGCAGACCGACACCGGCTGGATCATCGTGCGCGATGCCCTGGTCATGGGCCCGTGGCACGACAACGACCGACGCTCCCGTACCCATCGCCGCACGCCCACCGACTGGGATGCCGAGCACATCCTGCTCCGCACGGTGCGCTGTGTATCCGGCACTGTCGAACTGCACATGAGCTGTGAGCCGGCGTTCGATTACCACCGCGGGACGACCAAGTGGGAGTACTCGGGTCCGGCGTACGGCGAGGCCATCGCCACCGCCCGGGACACCGACGCCGACACCCCGACCCTCAAGCTCACGACCGACCTCCGCCTCGGGCTCGAGGGCCGCGAGGCACGTGCCCGCACCCGCCTCGTCGAGGGCGACAATCGGTTCGTCGCGTTGAGCTGGTCTCGGTTCCCGGCACCGCAGAACTGGGACGAGGCGGCCCAGAAGATGTGGTCCACGGCCGAATCGTGGCGGCAGTGGATCAACATCGGAACCTTCCCCGACCATCCGTGGCGCTCCCATCTGCAGCGCTCCGCGCTGACCCTCAAGGGACTCACCTACTCCCCGACCGGCGCCCTGCTGGCTGCCGCGACCACCTCGCTGCCGGAGACCCCTCAGGGCGAACGCAACTGGGACTACCGCTATGCGTGGGTGCGTGATTCGACGTTCGCCCTGTGGGGTCTGTACACGCTGGGCCTCGACCGTGAGGCCGACGACTTCTTCTCCTTCATCGCCGATGTCTCGGGCATCACCAACGGTGAACGCCATCCGCTGCAGGTGATGTACGGGGTCGGCGGCGAGCGGACCCTCGAGGAGGAGGAACTCACCCACCTCTCCGGCTACGACGGCGCACGCCCGGTCCGGATCGGCAATGGTGCGTACAACCAAGCGCAGCACGACATCTGGGGCACGATGCTCGACTCGGTGTACCTCAACATCAAGTCCCACGAGTCCGTCCCCGAGACCCTCTGGCCCGTCCTCAAGGCGCAGGTCGAGGAGGCGATCAAGCACTGGCGCAACCCCGATCGCGGCATCTGGGAGGTCCGCGGCGAACCGAAGCACTTCACCTCGTCGAAGGTGATGTGCTGGGTGGCACTGGATCGCGGCTCCCGCCTCGCCACCATGCACGGCGAGGTCACCCATGCCCGGGAGTGGGCGGCGATCGCCGACGAGATCAAGGCCGACGTCCTGGCCCATGGCGTCAACGACCGCGGGGTCTTCACCCAGCGCTATGGCGACGACGCCCTCGACGCCTCGCTGCTCCTCGTACCCCTCCTGCGGTTCCTGCCGCCCGACGACTACCGCGTCCGCGCAACGGTTCTCGCGATCGCCGACGAACTCACCGACAACGGTCTCGTGCTGCGCTACAAGGTCGAGGAGACCGACGACGGCCTCACCGGCGAGGAGGGCACCTTCACGATCTGTTCGTTCTGGCTGGTGTCGGCACTGGTCGAGATCGGTGAGCTGGAGCGGGCCAAGACGCTGTGCGAACGTCTCCTGTCCTACTCGAGTCCGCTCAAGCTGTACGCGGAGGAGATCGACGCGAAGACCGGTCAGCAGCTCGGGAACTTCCCGCAGGCGTTCACCCACCTGGCGCTGATCAACGCGGTCATGCACGTCATCCGCGCCGAGGAGGCCGAGCACCAGCACACGTTCCAGCCGGCGAATCACTGACGCAGGGCCGGCAGGATCATTCCCGCGGACCGCGCGAATGATTCTGGCCTCGGACTATTTCGGACCTGATCCGCCGCCGAGCGACGTGGGGATGCCGCTGATCTCACTGATGACCCAGTCATTGTTGGAGTCGATGGTCATCCTGTAGGTGGCCGTCGACTCGATGCCGGCGGGCGCCTGCACGTTCTTGGTGAGCACACTGACGAATGCAGCCACCTGGTAGACACCGTCACGCTCCGACTGCACCTTCGCCGTCAACTTCTCCGACGACGACGTCCACTGCATCGGTTTGATCAGCTGTTCCATGGACGTCGACGCCTTACGGAGCCGGTCGGCGAGTTCCGGTGTGGTGCCCGCCGTCAGGCGGTTCTGCCACTCGGCCGGATCCTGGAAGTTCATCGATGCCGCACCGACGGCGTAGTCCAGTGCGACCTGTTCGGCACGGGCCTCATTCGCCCGGGTCTGCTCGAGTGCCGAGTAGTCGTCGGACTTGTCCATCAAGCGCCAGCTCAGAACCGCAACGACGACCAGCAGGATCACCAGGGCGCCACCGGTCAACAATTGCTGTACGATGATCGGTTTCTGCCGCAGGCCCGAGAGCTTGCCTGATGCCGAAGTCCGTGACTGTCCCTCGACGACAACCTTTTCGGTATCGCTGTCAGCTGCGGCGGAGGTGTCTGCGGCGTCGGTGACTGCCTGATCGGTGAGGGGGGTGTGCTTGTCGGTGGAAGTCGACGATGCCATGTCGATGACCTGCTTTCTTCGTCGTGTGGAACGGATTCGGATGTGGGTCGTCCCGACCGTCGGGCCGGTCGAGCGTGAACTCAAACCATCAACGCCCTCCCGTGGGCACGGTGAGAGTGAGAACGCCCTTGTCCCGGGTCGCCGCCAGGAAGCTGTCGAGCACGCGGCTGATGTCGACTCCGTTCAGCGATGCGGCACCGGCACGTGCCGCGGGCAGCAGGTTGACGCCGATGGTGTTCAGGTCCTTCGCGTTGGCGTCCAGGAACGCCTGGAGTTCGTCGACCACCGGCCCCGCCCCCTCGCCGATTCCCTTCTCGGTGCCCACACCGAAGGACGGTGACGTCTGCGATGGCTTCGAGAGTGACGTTGAACTCACGTCCGAAGCGCGGAACCAGCGGCGTCGTGGCGGCCAGTTGGGCCGGTACGTTTCCGGTGCTCATGATCAGCGGTTGCAAGGTACTCAGGAGGGTTACGAAAGCATCGGATTGCTCGGTCAGTTCGCCGGCCAACAACGACCCCGCCCGACTGATGCTGGTCAGGACCTCCGCGCCATCGGGCAGGCCCGCGTCCACCTCCCCTACGATGCGCCGGACCTTGGTCGGATCCACTTGCCGCAGCAGGACCGTCAGCCGCTGGGACAGTTCCTTGAACGTGGTGGGGACCAGCACGCGCCGTTGGTCGACGCGCTGCCCCTCACTCAGGAACGGACCGGCCTTGCCGTCGGGCATCACCGCGACGTAGGACTCGCCGAGCGCCGACAGATTGTCGAGACGGAAGATGCTGCTCTCGGGGATCTGGACGTCGGCGTCGTAGTCCCACGCGACCTCAACCCCCTCGACGACCTGTGCGATACCCGTGACATGCCCGATCTCGATGCCGCGCATCAGCACTCGCGATCCGACGAGGATGCCGTTCGTGTCGGGCACCACCATGGTCGCCGACCGCAGATTCGGAGTGCGTACGTGGAGACCGACATTCATGATGTAGCCGACCGACACCACGGCCGGCGCGATCATCGCGATCACCGAGATACGAGTTTTGGTGATCATCGAATCGCCCCCAGCATCCGGAGAATCGTCGTCGCGTCGTCGACGAGCTCGTCGTGCCCGCCGGCGGCCTTCACCGTCCTGATGTCGCCCTGTGGTCGAGATGCCCAGGGCAGCAGGGTATTCCGCAGGAAGTTCGTCACCGTTGTCGCCGCTTCGGCGCCGGTCGCGGCGTCGAACTCGCCGCGTCCCGATTCCACGAGGGTGGCGGCCGATTCCAGCATCGGGACGAGCCACAGGCCGCCGATGAAGACCGAACCGATGGACGGGAGCAGAGTGGAGATGTGGGCCACTGCGCTCTTCGCCACACCGGTGAAATAGTGGACACCGTCGTCGGTGAACACCGCACCGATCTCTTTTCGCTTGTCGGCGAACACCTTCGATGTGTCATCGAGGCCGGCGATGAGTCGATCGATCTCGGTGGTTCCCGAGCGAGGTCGGTCAGGTCGATCGAGACGGTGGCCGCCAGGTCACGGACCCGGCTCAGGGGGGCATGGTCTGGTTCAACGTCGCCATGGTGTCCTGCACCTTCTGGATGGTGCCGCCGTTCACGAAGTAGGCCAGCACCGCGATCGTGTCCTCGAGTGGGGGCGGCGACGTGGTCTTGTCCAGGCCGATGATCCCGCCATCGCCCAGGAATCCCGCGCCGCTCGCTCCGTCATCCTGGGCCGGCGTCAACGCGACGTAGGTGTCGCCCAGCAGCGTGTTCTGCCGGATGATCGCGGTCGAGCCCACCGGGATCTTGGTATCCCCGGCCAAGCCGGCGACGACGTCGACACCCTACGGTGTCTGGGAGGTGGATTCGACGGTACCGACCCTCAGACCGTTCATCATCACGTCCGCTCCCTGCGGAAGGTTGAGGATGTTCGCGAACTGCAGGGTGATCGAGTAGTCGCTACTCACACCGGCTCGTACCGAGGGCAGATCGTTGGGCGTGAGGGAGCACGCGCCGACGCCGACCGTCATCGTCGCCACGGCGACCACCGCAGTCAACCGCGCACGGATTCCCGCCCGAGTTCTCATTTCGCACCCGCCGTCGACAGCATGAAGGTGAACAGGTCGGTAGAGGTCCTGCCGTCGGTGATCTTCGGGGATCGGTACGGGACGGCGAGTCCGCCTGAGGCCCTGGCCTGTTGCTTCAGGACTGCCGCGATGGACGGGACCGTCTCGTAGAGACGACGAAGATCGGGCGCCCGGGTGGCTGCGGTCTCGATGATGTCGCGCACAGGCCCCTTCAAGGTCGGCCAGAGTGTGTCGCCGTAATTGATGTGGATGTCCCACAGCACGGTCACCAGCCAACCGACTCCGTCGTTGAAGTCGGGAACCCACTCCTTCGACAACAGCTCCGCGCCTTGACTTGCCGCTACGGGCGCCTTCGACAGCAGGGCATCGATCGTGTTCCACTGCGCGAGTGCCTCATCCGTCAGCGGGGCCATGTTGGAGATGGTGGTGCCGATATCGGAGATCACCTGGTCGGGGTTGCGGGCGGCCTCCGCGGCATGCCGGTACATGTTCGCCGCATCCGGGGACGTGCCGGCGAGCGCCTCGTCGAGGCCGGTGACGGCGTCCTGCACGTCGGGCGAACCCGCGTCGGTCAGTGCCTCGATGAAGTCCGACGCCGAGCCGGAGATCTCCGAGATGCTCTTCGGCGTGAACGACCGGTCGGAAGTGATGCACCGACCCGGCTGCAGTTGCGGACCGCCGACGTAGTTGCCGACCAGTTCCAGACTGCGATCTGCCAGCAGTGATTTCGATCGGGTGACCGCTTTCACGTCTGCCGGATATGCTCGCCCGCCGTCGAGGTCGAACATCACCCGGACCGTCGCGCCGTTGCCCCTGACCGACGTCACCTCGCCGATCTGGTGACCCATCTGGGTGATCGGGTTGCCCACGTACAAGCCGATGACGTCGGGCAGGTCCGCGCAGTAGCCCTCTCGCCCGTCCCCACGGTCCGCGGCGAGCTTCACGGTGTCCCCGGACTGGGCGACGAGTACACCCGAGCCGACGATGCCGACTGCTGCGACCACTGCGATCGCAACGCTCTTCAATCGTTGTCCGGTCATGTCAACAGTCCCTTCCCGCGATGGGAACACAGATCCCGCGCACCCATTGCGTGCCGCCACCGAGTTGCTTCATCCCCTCGGGCGTCACCCACTCGGCGAGCCGGGCACGCATCGCCATCAGGTTGTCCAGCATCGGATCGAGGTGCTGTTGCGCGTTGCCGATGCTGTCGCGGAGTCGATGCAAGTTGGTGCTGACCAACTCCGAGTTGTCCCGATAGAACCGCAGGAACGGAGTGAGCTTGCCGAAGACGTCAGCCAGCAACCAGTAGGTCCGGTTGAAGCCGACAGACGAGTTGTTGTAGGCGGCCACCACCTGATCGATCTTGTTGATCAGGGAGAAGACGAACTCTCGACTTCCGTTGAACGTCTGCATGTATTCGCCGGCCAGGCCGGCGATCTGATGCACCTGCTCTCGTTGTCGATCGAGAACACCGCTGATCGCATTCATGCCGTCGACGATCGATCTCAACGACGTCGAGTTACCCGTGAGCGCCTCGGCGACCTGGTGCACGCTTGCATTGACCTCCCCCGCATCGACCTTGCCGGTCAGTGTGGGGGCGCTCTGCAGCACGTCACCGATCGAATAGGGCACCGCCACCCGCTCGGTCGGGATGGGACCGTCGAGCGGCCTCGATCCCAGGGGGATCAGGGTCACCGCGTAACCGCCTACGGGAGTGAGCATTCGCACCTCGACCCGCGAGCGGTCACCGATCTCGGTGTTCGCGTCGACCCGGGCGGTGACCGCGACGCGCTGCTCACGCATTTTCACCGACTGCACCTTGCGACGCTGATCCCGGCGACGCGAACATCCTGGCCCGCGGTGACCGCGGAAGCATCGGTGGTCTCGAAAGAGAAGGTCTTCTGCGCGGGGGGCCGCATGTACAGCAGACCCAGCACGAGAAGCGTCACGACCACGATCACCACGAACCCGATCCCGAGAGCGGCGTCGCCACCGACGGCCTTGCGAAGTCCTACTCGTTGCACAGGACCACCTCACTTCCCGCCAGCAGCACCTTCACATCGCTGGGTAGCTGCGCTTGGCCCTTGCTGCACGTGCGGTTGGCCCCGGTGTTCTGCGAGACGGTGAGTCCGGCGAGCGCACTGGGCATCAGGGTGAACGACGAGGCCGCTTCGGCCATCGACCCGTAGGCGTTCTTCAGGAACTTGTCCACATCAAAACCTTCGTTCAAGCCCATCGCGGACATCAGTCGCCAGATGGGTTCCATCAGCGCAGGGCCGGTCGTGGCCGTCTTCTGGAATTCGTCGAGGACCGTCATCGCCGAACTGATCGGGATGTCGGCGGCCTGCATGAAGCCGAGGACGTTCTTGGAACGTCCGCCCATCGAGTCGGCGATCCTGGCCATGTTCGTGGTCAGTGTCGAGATGACCTGCTGTCGATCCGAGGCGTAGTCGGCCAGTTTCTGGGCACTGTCCAGCATCGGCCCGAGACCTTCGCCGTCGCCCTGCAGGAGCGCGATGGCGTTCTGACTGAACTCGTTGATCTCATCGGTGTTCATCGTGGACAGCACCGGCTGTAATCCGTTGAACAGCAGAGTGATGTCGTACGACGGCGTCGTCTGGCTCGCGGAGATCGTCCGGACCGGCCGACCGGGCACCCCGTTCTGCGCGACATCGAGGTAGCGAACCCCCGTCAGGCTCTGGTACTTGATCGCCAACTCGGTCGAGTCGGTCAGGGTGAACTTCTCGTCCATCGAGAATTCGACATGCGCCACGGGAGTTCCGTCTGAGGCCTTGTCGAGTTCGACCGCCTCGACCTTCCCGATGCGCATGCCCTTCATCCGGACGTCACCGTTGACGTGCAGCCGGGAGGCGTCGGTGAACTCCGCGCTGTACCTGTTGGTCGCGGTGTCCACCGGGTTGCGCATGGCGTTGATCACCAGGATGAACAGCATCGCCGTGATCAGTGCCACCACAGCGACTTTGGATGCGGTCAGCAGAGTTCTGGTTCGTTGTGACATGTCAACGGCCTCCTGCAACGGACGCGATGCCCATCTGGTTCAGCGAACTCTTGACCGCCGGGAGTTGCCCCAGCACGATCTGCAGCTGCAGTGTCTTCTGATCGGGGGTTCCGGTGAACGCCGACTCCAGCCGTCTGGTGATCGTGACGGTGTCGTCGACGACATCTCCACCGCCGAGAGCCGTCGGTAGCGGGTCGAACATGTACTTGAGCATGGTGGTCAACACGTCGAGCTCCGAGTCATGTGAGGACAGCAGGGATCCGGCAGCACCGAAAAGCCGATCGGCCGCCAGCTGCAACCCGCGATCGGTCTTGCCGAGCAGCACGTCGTCGGCCTTGGTCACGTACTCGGGTCCGGTGTTGTACTCGTTGCGGGAGAAGGCATAGATCGCACCGAGGACCTCGCGGCCGAACCCGGGAAACTCCTCGAGTGTGTCGTTCGTCTTCCGGAGGAGTGTCGTCGGCAGCTGCCTCTGCGTCTGGGCCACGCTGTCGGCGACGATGACACCGGCCTGGATCAACGGGGCCAGGCCGTTCGCATACCGGATGACCTCGTTGAGACCGGCGATCATCTCCTTGGTCAGCGCGCCGTCCACGACCAGCGATCCGTTCTCGAGCATCGTCGACATCGTGAAGTCGGGCGACGACTGCCTCCGGATCACCTGTCCCTCGCTGATGGGCGAGCCACCCTCTCTCGCAACGAGGTTCACCGCCGTGATCCCGAAGTAGTTCTCCGGGCGGAAGTCGACGTCGAAGGAATCGGTGAGCAGCCCACGTGCCCCGGCATCGGTCAGCACCAAGTCGACGTTCACCGAACCGGGGACGGGCGCCTGCACACCGGTCACCTCCCCGACCTGGGCTCCGCGCAACAGCACGCTGGACCCCTTCTTGATCCCCGGGCCCAACGCCAGCACCACCAGATGGATGACTGTGCCCGCGGGCTCCTTCGCCTTCGGGAAGATCACCGACGTCGCGGTCAACGCGACGACGAGGACGACCAGGCACACACCACCCGCGACGGCGAGTGTGCGCAACTGACCCCGTAGGTCACCTCGAATGAAATCCTGATTGGTGTGTCTCGCCATCTCAACCCCTAAACGGCAGAACGGGATTCAGCCCCCAGATCGCCACGGTAAGTACGAAGTTCAGTACGAGGATGGCCACCAGACTCGCGCGGATCGCCCGCCCCGATGCCTGACCCACGCCGGCTGGACCGCCTGATGCGAAGTAGCCGTAGTAGCAGTGGATGAGCGTGACCACTGCACAGAACAGCAGCGCCTTCGCCACCGAGGCCAGCAGATCGGGCAGGGTGACGAACTGGGCGAAGTAGTGGTCGTACGTGCCGTCGGGCTGATCATGGAAGAGTTTGACGATCAGACCGCCGGTGAAGAATGAGACGACAAGCGCCAACAGATAACTCGGCAGGACGACGAGCATCCCGCCGATCAGCCGCGTCCCGACGACGAACGGGATGGCACGCAGTCCCATCGCCTCGGTGGCGTCGATCTCCTCCGAGATCCGCATCGCGCCGATCTCCGCGGTCATCCGACAGCCCGCCTGGGCGGCAAACCCGATGCCGGTGATGATCGGAGCGATCACCCGGATGTTGCCGAACGACCCGGTGATCCCCGTCAGTGCCCCGAACCCGAGAAGGTCGAAGGCCATGAACGACATGATGGCGACCACCGCGCCGACCGCGATGCCGAGGAAGAACATCAGGCTGACGACACCACCGTCGACGATCAACGAGCCCGAACCCCAGGCCATGTCGTTCATCGTCTTCGCGGTCTGCTTGCGGTATTGCCGAATGGTCACCGGCAGCAACGAGATCGTCTTGCCGACGAACACCGTGATCTGACCGAGCCCCAGCACCACATCTGTCAACACCCCGGCGACCCGACGGCGGACGTGCATCGACCGGCCACCATACGACGACGCCCGTCGTTTCTCTGTGGTAGTCATGTCACGCCAACTGGGCCGGGAAGAACATGGTCTGCAGTTGCGAGACCATCAGGTTGGTCATGAAGATGCAGAACACCGACAGGACGACCGACGCGTTCACGGCGTTGGCAACACCTTTCGGTCCGCCCTTTGCCTCGAGGCCGCGAAGACTCGCGATGATGACGACGATCATGGCGAACAGAACCGATTTCAGGACCGAGAAGCCCAGGTCGACCGGCGTCGCGAAGGCGCCGAAGGTCTGCCAGAAGCTGGCCGGGACCACGTTGTTGACGTTGGCCGAGATCGCCAGTCCCGCACCGACACCCGAAGCGACGATGATGATGCACAGCGCGGGCGCGAGGATGAGCATCGCCAGGAATCGCGGCACCACCAGACGCTGCACGGGATCGATACCCATCACCCGCATGGCCTCTATCTCTTCGCGGATCGAGCGCGCACCGAGATCCGAGGCGATCGCCGAGGCCGCAGCTCCCGACATCAGCAGTCCCGCGGCCATCGGGGCACCTTGTCCCACCACTCCGAGTCCACTGGCTGCACCCGCGAGCGAGTTGGCGCCGACCTGATCCATGATCCCGCCGACCTGCACCGATACCTCACCACCGATCGGGATCGCCATCAGCAGCGCCGGCAGTGCGGTCACCTTGAACAGTCGCCATATCTGGTCGATGACCTCCCCGACCGGGAGGCGCAAGCGCACGATGTCCGTGGCCGAGAATGTGGCCACCGCAGCCGCAAGTCGCACGGACCGCCCCAATGTGTTGAGACTGTCAACGACGCGGTTTCCCGAGTTCGAGCACGTCCGGCGCACGGTCGCAACGACATTCGACACCGGTCGGGTGTTTCGTTGGTGCGCAGTAGTCACCACGCTCACTGTTATTTGCCACTGCTATGGGACCGCCTGGATTGCCACGAGGATGGGACCACCTTGGCGCGTTATTGAGGATGCTCTGCGGGGTTGGGTCGGTCAAGTCCGGGTCGGTGTCGTTGGCGGTAGGAGGGGCCTTCGATGACGAGGGTGTGCGCGCGTGAGGTGAGTCGGTCGATGGCCGATTGGGCCAGTAGCGCGTCGGCGGTCATGGTGAGCCATTCGGCGGGTTCTCGGTTGGATGTGACGATGGTAGGTCTTGGTCTGCTGGTGGCGTTCGACGATGAGTTCGTAGAAGTCGTTGGTTTCGGTCGCGTCGAGCGCTGTGAGTGCGAAGTCGTCGATGATCAGGATGTCGACGGCGGTGATGCGGCGGAGTTCGGTGTCGACGCTGTTGTCGAGGCGGGCGGCTTTGAGTCGGTGGAACAGTTTGTCCGCTCGCGCGAACAGCACTGTTGTGCGTCGGCCGATGGCCATGTGGCCCAACGCGTTTGCTAGGTGTGTTTTGCCGACTCCGACGGGGCCGAGCAGGATCGCGGAGTGGCCGGCGTCGATGAACCGCAGGGTGGTGAGGTCCTCGAGCAGGGGGCGGTCGTAGAGTAGATCGTCTGCCGCGCGCCAGTTGTCGATCCGCATGCTGGGGTCGAGACCTGCCTTGGCTGATCGTCGGGCGGCGGAGCTGGATTCACGCCGTGAGACTTCATCGGCGAGCAATTGTTGCAGGAACGTCAGGTGCGAGGTTTTGTGTTGGCGGGCCAGGGCTGCGCGTTGGGGCAGGGTGTGAATCACCCCAGGTTTTGTGCCGCCTCCAATGTGGGCTGGTCCTCGGGGCCGAGGCCAGCGTAGTGGAGCGTTTCGAACTCGGTCGGGGGAATCTGGCCAATACTCGAGTGCAACCTGCTGTTGTTGTACCAGTCGACCCAACCAGCGGTCGCGAACTCGACGTCGGAGATCGTCCGGTACGGGCCGGAGTGGAAGATCGTGGTCCGGATGCACTCGGTCTTGTACAAGCCGTTCACCGACTCGGCCAGCGCGTTGTCGTAGGCGTCCCCGACCGATCCGATCGACGCTGCGATGTCTTCGAGTCGCAGACGCTCAGTCAGTGTAACCGATGTGTACTGACTTCGGCATCCGAATGATGAATAAGCTCAGCAGCTTTCACCGGATGCCCTTCCCGATTGCGCTGCCACAGTGCCATCCGAAGCGGGACTGTCACCAACTCCACCGACTTCGATGTCGAGGCATGCCATGCCACGATTCGACGGGAGAACACGTCGATGATGAACACCACATACACCCACCCAGCCCAGGTCCGGCAGTAGGTGAAATCGGTCACCCAAACCCGGTTCGGTTCGGCAGCACTGAACTGTCGGTTCAACAGATCCTCCGCGCGGACACCATCAGCGGATCTGACGGTCGTTCGGACTCCCTTCGACCGTCGAATTCCTTGGTGGCCTAACACTTTCATCGCTCGATCAACGGCACCATAGGACACCCCAGGCAGAGTTGTGCGATGCAGATGGGCGCGCATCTTCACCCGCCCGTAGAGGCCCTCGGGAGTCATCTTCCGCCGGCCGTCGTCACCGGTGCGCCAGACGACAGTGCGCACCGCATCGACGACGTGGGCATCAGAGACCGTCCGTGCGGCAGGCGTGCGTGATCGCCATGCCCGGTAGGTTCGTGCGGCAATCTGGCAGCCCTGCCCACGCAGGACCCGGCAGATCGACTCGACCGCAAACCCGTTGGCGCGCATCTGATCTATGAACGCCACGATCATCGGTTGCGGGGGTCGAGTTCCCCCGCGAAGAAAGTTGTCGCTGCTTTCAGAATGGCAACGTCTTCTCGTAACTGCTTGTTCTCGGCCTTGAGGCGCTTGATCTCGGCGGACTCCTTCGTAGTGGTCCCGGAGCGGGCGCCGGCATCGATCTGGGCTTGTACGGCCCATCGACGTACCGTCTCCCCGCCGACACCGACCTGCTTGGCGATCGCTTCGGCCGCGGCAGTCAACGACGTGTACTCGCCGCCGTGGGCCTCCAGCAACCGCAAGGCCCTCGAACGGACCTCCGGATCGATTTTCTTAGGCATGTGCCCATCCTTCCTGACTCAGAAGGAAGCGGCATCAAACCTGGGGTGATTCAGTGTCGGCGAGGGCTCCGAGTTTGAGGGTTTTGAGCAGGCCGAGCATGTCGGCGCCGACAGGTTCGGGCACACTGTTGGTGGTTCGGGTCATCGGTTCACTCCTGAATGGTGTTGTCGGGGTCAGGAACAAGTGTCAACTGTGTTCTGTTGGTTGCGTATTCGGAGGGGTCGCGGGCAAAGCGAGACGATTCCGACCCGGCGGCCACGGGCATGTCCGGGGTGGTGTTCTCGGTGGCCTGCTCAAGCATCGAGGCGATCTTGGGCACGGCGATGACATCGAACTCCAGGGCGGTGGCACAGGCAGCATCGACAGGTCCGGGCCCGTAGGTGCGCACCAGGCCGAGCAGGGTGTACACCGCCCGCACCCGAGACCACGGGCGCGGGTCGTCGACGATACGGGCCGCGTAGAGCCCGATATGGGGGCCGTGATGCTCGCAGGTGGCCTGCAGCTTGCTGATGTTGCGCAGCGCGTAGGCGGCCTTGTCTGCGGGGTAGTCGTTGGGGTCGGTGCTCTGCCCACCGGCGGGCTGGCGCGGGTGTTGCTTGACCAACTCGCCGCGGTGATAGAACTTCACCGCTTCGCTGTCCAGGCGAACGTCCAGTGTCGAGCCGATCCAGGTTTCGGGCAGTGAGTACAGTGCTTTGCCGACCGAGGCGTGAAAGTCTCTGTGCACCTTGACAGTTTTGAAGATCGGTACGTCGTAGTCGGCCGGTATCGGTAACAGGTGGGCGCGCTCGTCTGTGTCGAACAGCACCGCTGGCGCGGCGGCGGTGGTGCCGTGAATCCGCAGCCCCGCGGTGCTCTGGCACCACGCCACCGCGGCGGCCTGGGCATCGGGCAGGCTCGAGAATCGCTCACCGGCCCAAAAGTTGTTCTGCACGTAGTGGATGGTGCGTTCTACCCGCGGCTTGTCGGTTGGTGTGGCGACTCGGGCGGTGTCGGTGACGAACCCGGCATGCTGGCCGTAGTCCAACCAGCCCCGAGACAACCTCGGATTGAGGGTGTCTGTCTGGGTGACAATAGGTTTCATGTTGTCCGGAATGATCACAGCGAACACGCCGCCGAAGAACTCCCACGCCGCTGAACAGCCCTCGAGGATCGTTGACAGGGTTTGGGTGTGTGAGAGCCACACGAACGTGTGCCGCGAGTACACGGCGGTGAACACCAGCGCGAACACTTTGCGGCGCTTACCTGTTGCCGCATCATCGAGCATCCCGAGGTAGCCGAAGTCGATCTGGCACTCCACCCCGGGATCCCCATCGGCCACCCGCACCGTGGTCGTGGTGCGGCGATACCCACAGCACTCGGTCGCGAACCGCACCAGCGTCCGATACGGGACCACACACCCCTGACGGGCCAGCAGGATGTGAATCTTCGTCACCGTCAACGGTTCTGGATTCTCCGGCGTTCCTCCCCTCACCCACTGCGTGATCTGTTCGCTGAACGGCACCAACGCTTCCCACGCCTGGCCATGACCCTTCGGCCGCGCCGGACGCACCCCGGCCACCACCGCACCGAGCAACTCATCGGTCAGTGCCGACGCACCGACATCGCGCGTCAACCCCGCCGCCTGCGCCGCCGCGATGTAGCGTCGCACCGTCTTCCTATCGACACCCGCACGCGCGGCGATCGTGCGCAGACCCGGCGCCGGTAACCCCACCGCAAGGCCCAACCACAACCGCAGGACTTCTCTGATCTCTTCCACTGCAACCTCCCGGTAGCCCATGCCGTCGGCCCCTTCCGTGAACATCGTCACGGCCGAGTCAACGGACAAAATGAAGGACCACCAGCGCGACACGCCGGTGGTCCCATAACTGGCAATCCAGGTGGTCCCATCCCTATGGCAAACAATCAGCCCAGGTGGTCCCTTCACGGTGGCAAATGACACGCTCACTGGCCACTCCTGGCAAGCAGCATCACCGATGCGTGGGTTGCGGTGCTCGACGTGGCCGCCTGGGGAAGGCTTCGCGCACGTTGGATCGGTTGTTTCCAGACCATCATTCCTCCGAGATGGGGGCGTGATCCCGACAACACCTTCCGTCGGGCTGTGAGCGAGACTACATAGTTACTACTAACTACGGAAGACTTTTCCAGTACTTTTCCCCACCGGATTCCCTCGATCGCGCAGAACGGGGGTTCACAAACGTTTGACTGACGAACGTGGTAGACGTGCTGACATGCGGATTCGTGCCCGATCATCGCCGGATCGGGGCACAGCGAAGCCTCGCCCGGAAGGTCCACCGGACACGTCCGGGTCGGGATGCGTGACTGCGTTCAGATCGCCGCCGGGCTACTGCAGTCCGTCCTCGACCGGCTGACGGCACCATGCATCGGCCGGTCACCGTAGCCGGTGCCTGCGGATGCAGGATCTATCGTGCCCTCAGACCTCGGTCAGGGCGGCGACCTTGGTGGCCCGCGCGTACACGGTCTCGCCGGTCTTCAGGTTGAGGGCGTTCTGGTCCCCTCGGGTGATCTGGGCCGCGAACTCGTCTCCCGTCGTCGCGGCGACGAGCTCAACCCGGGTCTCGAAACCGAGGTTGACCACACGCAGGACGGTCGCCTTGATCACACCGGTGTCGAGGGACGCGTCGGCCGCCGGCGACGCCATCTCCGGGGTACGTCCGATCCGGATGTCGTGTGGGCGGACGAGTTCGCCGTTCAGACGCACCGTGGATCCGAGGAACGACGCGACGAACTCGTTGGCCGGGCGGTCGTAGAGGTCGTCGGGAGTGCCGACCTGCTCGATGCGCCCCTTGTTCAGGACAGCGATGCGGTCGCTCACGTCGAGCGCCTCCTGCTGGTCGTGGGTGACCAGCACGGTGGTGACGTGGACCTCTTCATGCAGTCGACGTAGCCAGCGGCGCAGGTCATCTCGCACCTTCGCGTCGAGCGCACCGAACGGTTCGTCGAGGAGCAGCACCTTGGGGTCGACGGCGAGTGCACGGGCCAGCGCCATACGCTGCCGCTGACCGCCCGACAGCTGTGCCGGGAACCGCTGCTGGAAGACGGTCAGTCCGACCACCTCGAGCAACTGGTCGACCTTCGCGTCGATCTCCTTCTTGGGCCGCTTGCGGATCTTGAGGCCGAAGGCGATGTTGTCGCGCACCGTGAGGTGTTTGAACGCGGCGTAGTGCTGGAACACGAATCCGATGTCGCGCTTCTGCGGCGACTTCTGCGACACGTCGTTGTCGTTGATGCGGACGATGCCCGAGTCCAGTGTGTCGAGGCCGGCGATCGCGCGCAGCAGAGTCGACTTCCCCGAACCCGACGGACCCAGCAGCGAGGTCAGCTGCCCGTCCGGGATGTCGATGGAGACGTTGTCGAGGGCGGCGAAGTCGCCGTAGCGCTTGTTCGCACCGATCACCTGGATGGACATGTCACACGCCTTCCTTGTTGTGGGCGTTCGAGTGGACGACCTGCTTGGCGTCGACGGACTCCGGCCCGTGCGGCGGGGTCAGGTCGACTTCGGTGAGTTCGGCGTCGCCCGAGGTGGATTCACTGGCGTCGACGAGACGGGACTTGGCGCGGCGCTCGATGAGCGACATGAGCACGAGCACCAGGATGGCGACGAACATCAGCAGCGTCGCCGCCGCGTAGGCGCCGAACTCGTTGTAGTCGTCGGTGTAGCGGGAGTGAACCAACAGGGTCAGCGTCTGGGAGACACCGGGATAGTTCGACGAGACCATGGTCACCGCACCGTATTCACCGAGCGCTCGGGCGACGGTCAGGACGATGCCGTAGGTCAGACCCCAGCGGATCGCCGGAAGGGTGATCCGCCAGAAGACCTGCCACGAGTTCGCTCCCAGCGTCGCGGCCGCCTCCTCCTGTTCGGTGCCGATCTCACGCAACACCGGTTCGACCTCACGGGCGACGAACGGCAGGGTGACGAACAGCGTGGCCAGCACCAGGCCGGGGAAGCCGAAGATGATCCGGAATCCGAGACTCTCGACGCCGCCGAACCAGCCCCCGTGGCCCCACAACAGGATCAGCGCGACACCGGCGACCACCGGCGACACCGCGAACGGCAGGTCGACGACCGCCTGCAGGAGACCCTTGCCGGGAAACCGGCCGCGGGCCAGTGCCAGCGCCGTGATCACCCCGAACACCACGTTGAGCGGCACCACGATCGCGACGATGAGCAGACTGAGCTGGAGCGCAGAGATGGCCGCGGGAGTGGTGATCCACTCCCAGAACTGGACGATGCCGTGTTCGAAGGAGCGATAGAAGATGGTGCCGACCGGGACGACCAGCAGGATGAACAGGTAGACCAGCGCGACGGTGCGCAGCCCGTACCTGGTCAGCGGTGAAACCTTCATCGGTCTGCGTCCTCCCGCTTGGACTGCCACCGGCCCGCGACACGCAGGACGAGCAGGGTGACGAAGGCAATCAGCAGCAGTACCACCGAGATCGCGGCCGCGTCGACCGGTGCGTCGATCTCGACCTGCTGCTGGATGTACTGCGACGCCACCTGGGTGTCTCCGGGAATGTTGCCGCCGATGAGCACCACCGAACCGAATTCACCGATCGCACGGGTGAACGCGAGGCCGGCACCGGTCAGGATCGCCGGCAGCAGTGCCGGCAGGACGATCTTGCGGAAGATCGTGGCGTTGTTGGCGCCGAGCACCGCAGCGGCCTCCTCGACATCGACGTCGAGTTCGATGAGCACCGGCTGTACCTGGCGCACCACGAACGGCAGGGTGACGAAGGTCAGCGCGATCACCAGTGCCGGCTTGGTGGCGTTGAGCTGGATGTCGATGGGACTGTTCGGCCCGTACAGCGACAGCAGCACGAGGCTGGCAACGATCGTCGGCAGTGCGAACGGCAGGTCGATGATCGCGTTGACGAATCCCTTACCGGGGAACTCGTCGCGCACCAGCACCCACGCGATCAGGGTGCCGAACACGACGTTGATGAGCGCGGCCACCACGGACACGAGGACCGTGATCCAGATGGCGTCCACCGCGACGGGCGCGGAGATGGCCTCCCAGAAACCGCTCCAGCCGTCGTCGAAGGACTGCACCGTGATCGCGGCCAGTGGGAGCAGCACGATGATGCTGAGCCAGAGCCAGGCGATGCCGATGGTCATCGGGCTCACGCCGGCGAACGTCCGCGAGCGTCCGAGGAATCCGCGCGGCGGTCCGGCATCGGGGACCGGCGAGCCGGTGTCCGGGGCCGTGACCGGTGTTCCGACAGGATCGACCGAGGTCACTGCACACCCCCTGAGTCGTAGATCTTGGTGATGGCGCCCTTCTTCCCGAACAGGGCGTCGTCCACGGCTTTCCAACCCGTCAGGTCCGTGCCGTCGTTCTCCTCGGCGGTTCCCTCCCCGAGTACCTTGCCGAGTTCGGCGATCGTCCACAGCTTCGCGATGTCACCCGGGAACAGGTTCCGGGTCTCGTCGATGACCGCCGGGTCGACGGGCCGGAAGCCCTGCTCGGCCCAGATTCGTTGCGCCTCCGGGGTGAACAGGAAGTCCACGAACGACCGCGCGCCGGCGAGGTCGTCGGAAGTGTTGATCACCGCGACCGGGTTCTCGATCTTGAACGTCTGCGGCGGGATCACGTACTCGACCTCATTGTCCGGGCCGGCGGTGGCGTTCGCCCGGTCGAGCATGATCGCCTCGTTCTCGTAGCTGATCAGCACATCGCCCTGGCCCTGCTCGAAGGCCGTGGTGGCTTCGCGACCCGACTTGGGGACCACCTTGATGTGGTCACGCACCAGTTCGGCCACGTAGTCGAGGCCGGCCTGCGGGTTGCGACCGCCGTCGCTGATCGCGGCGTACGGTGCCAGCAGATTCCACTTCGCCGAGCCGGAGCTGCCCGGATTCGGGGTGACCACCTGCACGCCGGGCTTCAGCAGATCCGCCCAGTCGCGGATGTTCTTCGGGTTGCCCTTGCGAACCACCAGCGCGACGACCGACCCGAACGGGGTGCTGTTGTTGGGAGCCTGCTTCTTCCAGTCCTCGTCGACCAGACCAGCCTTCACCAGTCGGGTGATGTCGGGCTCGACCGAGAAGTTCACCACGTCGGACGGAACACGACGGGCCACCTTGCGCGACTGGTCACCGGACGCGCCGTACGACACCGAGAAGCCGAGGTCCTCACCCGCCGGGGTTTCGCGGAAGGCCGGGATGATCTCGTCGAAGCCGATCTTGGGGACTGCGTAGGCGACCAGATCGAGGTGTCGATCACCGCTGGAGATGTCCACTCCGCCGGGTTCGTCGGTCGATCCGCCACCGCAACCCGCGACGACCACCATCACCGCTGCCAGCAAGCTCACCAGCACAGCGGTGCTCGTCCGACGGATGCCGCGCCGCGCGGCCGGGCCAGCGCTCACTCTTCCTCCAAGACTCAACGGGACCGGCCGGTACGGGCTGTGACCGGCGGACCGAACCACGCTAGCAACCAGCGTGATCGTCATCGGATTTCAAATCAGTGAGATCGAAACTCTGCCCAGGCCACACCTGCGGTCGGCCGGCACACGTCCTGCTACTCCAGCCGCCAGTCCTCGTAGGCCCGCGGATCGTTGACCGGCTCGAGGTGTGTCGTGATGTTCAGATCGGGGACCGCGGCATGCAGATCGTCTTCGACGACCTCGGTGAGGTCGTGGGCGTGCTGTACCGACCAGTCCCCCGGCACCAGCATGTGCAACTGCACGAATCTCTGGTGACCCGCCTCGCGCGTGCGGATGTCGTGGAAGACGATACCGTCGGCGCGGTGCCGGTCGAGCACGTCGTTGATCGCGTTGCGCTGTTCTGCCGGTAGTGCGGAATCCATCAGACCGGCGCCCGACCGCCACACGAGTTGGGTGCCGACGACCATGATGTTGACGGCGACCGCGATGGCGATCAGCGGGTCGAGCGGGAGCCAACCGGTCCACGCGACCAGGAACACGCCCACGACGACGCCCACCGTCGTCCACACATCGGTCATCAGGTGCTTGCCGTCGGCCTCGAGGGTCAACGAGCGGTGTTTCCGGCCGGCGCTGATGAGAATCCAGGCCACCACCGCGTTCAGGACCGTGGCGCCCACGGATATGCCGAGGCCGAGTCCGACTTCCTCGAGCTCACGCGGGTTGATGAGCCGGTCCACCGCGGTTACCACGATGATGACCGCTGCGACGACGATCAGCACACCCTCGAAGACCGCCGAGAAGTACTCGGCCTTGGTGTGCCCGAAGTTGTGACGCTGGTCCGGCGGTTTCGCCGCGACCCGAAGAGCGACGAACGCACCCACGGCCGCGATGACGTTGACGATCGACTCGAGCGCGTCGGACAACAGCCCCACCGATCCGGTGACCCACCAGGCGAGCAGTTTGAGCCCGAAGACCGCGACGGCGGTCACGATGCTGAGCATCGCGAACCGCGACAGGTTCCGGCGATGGTTGCTCGTCATGACCGGCCCCGATCAGGCAGCAAGGCCACGACGACGCAGCAGCGGCTCGATCTGCGGCTTGCGGCCGATCAGCGTCTCGTGCGACACGAGCGGGTCGACGCTGTCACCGCGCGACAGCGTCGCCTCGGCGAACCGCCGGCCGTTCTCGCGCTCCAGGCCGCCCGAGGCGAGGAACCACTGTTCGGTCTCGGCGTCGAGGACCTCCGACCAGATGTAGCTGTAGTAACCGGCCGAGTATCCGCCGCCGAAAACGTGGTTGAAGTAGGCGCTGCGATAGCGGGGCGGGATCAGATCGGTCTGCAGGCCGACCTCGGTGAGGGCCTTCGCCTCGAAGGCCTCGACATCGGTGACGGCAGCGGCCTCCTCGACCGTCAGCCGGTGCCAGGCCAGGTCCAGCGACGACGCCGCCAGGTACTCGAGGGTCCCGTGTGCGGTCTCGGCGCCCGCGGATTCGCGTGCGGCAGCGGCCAGCTCGGCCGGGATCGGGTCGCCGGTCGCGTGGTGCAGCGCGTAGTTGGCGAGCACCTCCGGATGCAGCGCCCACATCTCGTTGACCTGAGAGGGGAACTCGACGAAGTCGCGCGGCACGGATGTCCCCGACTGCGACGGGTACTCGACCGACGACAGCAGACCGTGCAGTGCGTGTCCGAACTCGTGGAACAGGGTCGTGAGCTGATCGATGCTGAGCAGACACGGCTGCCCCTCATCGGGTTTCGTCAGGTTCAGGACGTTCACGATGATCGGCTGGGTCTGCAACACCGACGACTGGTCGACGATGTTGTTCATCCAGGCACCGCCGCGCTTCGACGGCCGCGCGTAGAAGTCACCGAGGAACAGGCCGATGCCGGTGCCGGCGTCGTCCCGCACCTCCCACACGCGCACGTCGGGGTGATAGACGGGCAGGCCGGTCCGTTCGACGAACTGCAGGCCGTACAGCTTGTTCGCGGCGTAAAAGACGCCCCGCGTGAGCACGGTGTCGAGTTCGCAGTAGTCGGCGAAACCGTCGAGCGGGACCGACGATCTGGCCTGCTTCTCGCGCTCGAGCCAGAAGGTCAGGTCGGCGGGACCGATCTCGACGTCGCCGGCGAACTCGGTGAGCCGCGTCAGTTCCCGACCACCGGCACGCATCGCGGTCTCGTTCAGCTCACGGAGCATGTCGTCGACCGCCGACGGGTCGGGTGCGGTCTGCTCGGCGATCACGAACTCGGCATGGTCGCGGTAACCGAGGAGCTCGGCGCGGCGGGCACGCAGACGCACGATCTCGAGGACGAGGTCACGGGTGTCGTGGTCATTGCCGCGCGAGCAACGGTTCACCGACGCATCGAAGACCCGTTGACGCACAGCGGGGTTCGTCAGCTCGGTGAGCACGGCCTGACTGGTCGGCAGTTCCAGGGTGATCAGGTATCCGCTCTCGTGACCGGCATCGGCGGCCGCTCGTCGGGCGGCCGTGATCTGGCCTGCGGACAACCCGTCGAGGTCGGCCGCGTCGTCGACGAGCACCGCCGACTCGTTGGTGTCGTCGAGGATCTTCTGCGAGAACGTGGTCGTGAGATACGCCAGCCGAGAGGCGATCTGACGCATCTCCTCCTGCTCCGCCGCGGGCAGACCGGCGCCGGCGCGCACCGACTCGCGGTACCGCTTGTCGAGGAGACGACGCTGCGGCTCGGTCAGGTCGAGTTCGTCGGTCCGGGAGGCGAGTTCCGAGATCCGGCCGAACAGAACCGGGTTCATCGCGATGGTGTTGCCGTGATCGGTGAGCAGCGTCGAGAGTTCTTGGGAGATCTCGTTGCGCTTGGGGTTGGTGTCGGGGCCGACGAGGTTGAAGAAGATTCCCGACGCGCGAGCCAGGTCACGGCCCGACAACTCCAGCGCCTCGACGGTGTTGGCGAACGTCGGCTCCGCGGGGTCCCACGCGATGGCCTCGACCTCGGCGAGATGCGACGCCATCGCCGAGGTGAAGGCAGGCAGGAAATCGTCGTCGGAGATCGACGTGAAGTCCGGCAGCTCGTAGGGCAGATCGCTCTGTGCCAGTACCGGATTGGTTGCGCTGTCCTGCCCCGCCATCTATTTGCCCTTCGGTTTGTCACCTGCTGCATCGGTGGAGAGCGCCGCGACGAACGCCTCCTGCGGGACGTCGACGCGGCCGATCGTCTTCATCCGCTTCTTGCCTTCCTTCTGCTTCTCGAGCAGTTTGCGCTTACGGCTGATGTCGCCGCCGTAGCACTTCGCGAGCACGTCCTTGCGGATCGCCCGGATGTTCTCGCGCGCGATGATCTTGGAGCCGATGGCCGCCTGGATCGGAACCTCGAACTGCTGGCGCGGGATGAGTTCCCGGAGCTTGAGCGCCATCCGGTTGCCGTAGGCGTAGGCGGCGTCGCGGTGGACGATCGCGCTGAACGCGTCGACGGCCTCACCCTGCAGCAGGATGTCGACCTTCACCAGGTCCGCTTCCTGCTCGCCCGCCTCCTCGTAGTCGAGCGAGGCGTAACCGCGGGTCCGCGACTTCAGCGAGTCGAAGAAGTCGAAGATGATCTCCGCCATGGGCAGCGTGTAGCGGAGTTCGACGCGGGTCTCGGAGAGGTAGTCCATGCCGCCGAGCTCGCCGCGGCGCGACTGGCACAGTTCCATGATGGCGCCGATGAACTCGCTCGGCGCGATCACGGTGGTCTTCACGACCGGCTCGTAGATGTGGCGGGTCTTGCCCTCCGGCCAGTCCGACGGGTTGGTGACGACATGCTCGGAGCCGTCCTCCATCACCACGCGGTACACCACGTTGGGAGCGGTCGAGATGAGGTCCAGATTGAACTCGCGCTCGAGACGTTCGCGGGTGATCTCCATGTGGAGCAGCCCGAGGAAGCCGCACCGGAATCCGAACCCGAGCGCCACGGACGTCTCCGGCTCGTAGGTGAGCGCGGCGTCGTTGAGCTGCAGCTTCTCCAGCGCCTCACGCAGCACCGGATAGTCCGAGCCGTCCATCGGGTACAGGCCCGAGTAGACCATCGGCCGCGGTTCGCGGTAGCCGGTCAGGGCCTGGGTCGCGCCGTGCCGGGCGGTGGTGACGGTGTCACCGACCTTCGACTGCCGCACGTCCTTCACACCGGTGATGAGGTAGCCCACCTCGCCCACACCGAGACCCTGGGTGACCTTCGGTTCCGGTGACACGATGCCCACCTCGAGCAGTTCGTGCGTGGCGCCGGTCGACATCATCTGGATCTTCTCGCGGGGCACGATCTTGCCGTCGACCACACGGACGTAGGTGACGACGCCGCGGTAGGTGTCGTAGACCGAGTCGAAGATCATGGCTCGCGCCGGGGCGTCGGCGTCGCCGACGGGTGCCGGCACCTTGCGGATGACCTCGTCGAGCAGCTCCGACACGCCGACACCGGTCTTGCCCGACACCCGCAGGACGTCCTCGGGCTCACAACCCACGATGTGGGCGAGCTCGGCGGCGTAACGGTCGGGGTCGGCCGCGGGCAGGTCGATCTTGTTGAGCACCGGGATGATGGTGAGGTCGTTCTCCATCGCCAGATAGAGGTTGGCGAGGGTCTGTGCCTCGATGCCCTGGGCCGCGTCGACGAGCAGCACCGCACCCTCACACGCCTCGAGCGCACGCGACACCTCGTAGGTGAAGTCGACGTGACCGGGGGTGTCGATGAGGTGCACGACGTAGTCGTCACCGTCGAGCTGCCAGGGCAGGCGTACGTTCTGCGCCTTGATGGTGATACCGCGCTCACGCTCGATGTCCATGCGGTCGAGGTACTGCGCCCGCATCTGGCGCTCTTCCACCACGCCGGTGAGCTGCAGCATCCGGTCGGCCAGCGTCGACTTTCCGTGGTCGATGTGGGCGATGATGCAGAAGTTCCGGATGCGCGCCGGGTCGGTGAAGGTCTGGTCGGCGAAGGTGGGAATTGGAACTACTCCTCGAGGATGGACACGGGCGTTGACCACCATGTTCTCATGAGCGCCGCGAATGGTGCCCAGGCGGATGGCGGGGCGCTACCGTGGCAGCCGTGACAGCCGAGTCCGACGAGTCGGAAAAGCCAGGGACCACCATCACCATCGTCGAGACCGACGACGTCGCCGCCGACGTGCACCGTCCCGACGGCACACCGCGCGCCACGATCGTCCTCGCGCACGGCGCCGGCGGGAACCGTTCCGCCGTCATCCTGCGCGCGCTGGCAGACGAGCTGAGTTCGCGCGGGTATGTCGTCGCCCGGATCGACCTCTCCTATCGCCGCCGCCGCCCCAAGGGACCTCCCAGTCCGTCGACGTCGCCGGCCGACCGCGACGGCATCCGCGCCGCCTGCGCGATGTTCCGGGCCGAGTCCGACGGCCCGCTGTTCGTCGGCGGTCACTCCTATGGCGGCCGCCAGGCGTCGATGGCCGTTGCCGAGGACGGGCCGGCCCTCGCCGACGGTCTCCTGCTCAGCTCCTATCCGCTGCACCCACCGGGCAAGCCCGACCGGCTGCGCACCGAACACCTGCCGTCGATCACGGTGCCGACCCTCGTCGTCCACGGCAGCACCGACCCGTTCGGAACCACCGAGGAGATGGCCGAGGCCATCGGCCTGATCGACGCGCCGACGCGGATCGTCGAACTCGAGAAGGTCGGTCACGACCTGAACCCGAAGAAGAAGCCGACCGCCGCGCTGACCGCCGACGCGGTGGACGAGTTCCTGATGGGAGAAACTTCCGCATGACCCGCACCAATCGCCCCGCCGCTCTCCGACCGAGTCGGGAGCTGGCGCGCACGATCAGCTACGTCCCGGACCTCGACGGCGACGCCGATCCCGGCGAGATCGTCTGGACCTGGGTCGCCTACGAGGAGGACCCCACGCAGGGTAAGGACCGACCAGTCCTCGTGGTCGGCCGCGATGCGCGCGCCGAGACCACCGACGACGTCCTAGGGCTGATGCTCTCGAGCAACGACCGACGCGCCGCCGACGACGACTGGTTCGGTGTCGGGTCCGGCGGCTGGGACTCGTCGAACCGCCCCAGCTGGGTTCGCCTGGATCGGGTCCTCGTCGTCGACGCCGACGGAATCCGACGCGAGGGCGCCGTCCTCGATCGTGCACGTTTCGATGCCGTCGCCGAGCAACTCCGCGAACGCTTCGGCTGGCGGTAACCCACCCGCGAGACCTACTGGCTCGTCGCAACTTCCCGACCGAGACCGACGTCGAGGGCGAGCCAACCACGACGGTTCAGCACGAACAGCGCTGATGCCGAAGCCGTACCCGTCAATAGCAGCACGACCCAGATCAGCTCCGCTCTGCCCTGGGTCGCAGCAACGCTGTACAGCCATCCCGTCACGGCATTACCCAACAGGATTCCCGCTCCTACGATCGTGTTGTAGAGGCCGTAATGGGTCGCGACCAGTTTGCCGTTCGCAAGTCCGATCATCGTGTCCATCTCGAACGGAAAGACCGCTGCGGTTGCCGCGGCAAGTATCGCGGCAGTCAACAGCAGTGCGGCGATGTTGACGGCGAGATTGCCCTGATCGGTGGTGGTGGTCACGATCAGTGGCAGGAAAGCTGCCGCCATCACAGCCATACCCACACTCAGACTCCCGGCGTTGCCCCATTTCCTGGCGAACCAGGAGGTGATGCGCAGCTGCCCCGCTATGGCCACCAACCCGGTCACCGCGAACATTGCAGTGACGACTCCGGTTGCCGCCGTTGGACTGTCCGCGATCCGATCGGCATGAAGGGGCAAGGCGAGGTAGATCTGGAACGACAACACATACGAGCTGGTCATAGCCACCGCAAAGAGCAAGAATCGGCGGTTGACCAGCACAGTTCGCCAGTCTTGAACAACCGAGTTGTCGCTCGCGGGCGGTTTGGCCGACGGTAGTGCCTTGATCTGAACGATCGTGAGAATCGCGAAGATTCCCGCCGCACACAGGGAAGTGAGCCGAAAGTCGAGTGCGGTCAATGCCAGTCCGACGAGCGGCCCCAAGAGGATTCCGGCCTGGTAGAAGACGTTGAAGACGGCGAACGCCTCGACTCGACGCTCCCCGGCATCAGCGGCCAGGTAGGCACGCACCGCCGGGTTGAACAATGCACCGGCGAATCCCGTTGCCGCCGAGGCAATCAGAATCGCGGGCAACGACGTGGCACATGCCAGCAAAATGAATCCGATGACTCGGATGAGACAGCCCGCAACGATCAGTGGCTTGTAACCCCAGCGATCGGCCAGTGTTCCTCCGACCAGGAACATGCCTTGCTGTGAGAAGTTCCGGATACCCAAGACCAGTCCGACCGCCCACGCGGCCAACGCCAACGGTCCGGCGAGATAGGCCGCCAGGTAGGGCATGAGCATGTAGAAGCCGAGATTGATGGTGAACTGGTTGACCATCAACACCTGGCTAGGACGGTCAAAACTGCGGAAAGTGCGATACAACCGGCGCATCTATCAGCTCGCAGGCTCGGCGCGTCGAATGCGAGTCGGATCGACAACAGAACCACACCGCGTCCAACTGGTCGCCACCTCGTTCAACGGATCATCGATGGTGCGAGGCCCGGTCGGCACCGGCACGTCGAGCAGGTGGTGTGCGCGGCAGTACTCGTCGTTGTAGACGGTTCCGTAGTAACGCGCGGGTCCATCCGGGAAGATTGCCGCGATCCGGGTATCGGCCAATCGGGTTCGTGCCAGCCAGCCTGCCACCAGGGCCACGGCGCCGACGCTCCACCCACCGGTCGCATAATGCGTGGCGGCGAGGGTCCTGCATGCCCACACCGCCTCGGCCGGCCCCACCCAGTGAACCTCACTGAACTGGTCGTAGTCCACGTTGCGCGGATAGATACTCGAGCCGAGGCCGCGCATGACTCGCGATTGTGCGGGTTGCCCGAAGATCGTCGAGCCGACCGTGTCCACACCCACGACCTCCAGATCGGGGTTGAACTGTCGCAGGGCGTGCGCCACACCCGCGGAGTGCCCGCCGGTACCCACTGAACACACCAGCACATCGACGTGCCGCAGCTGTGCGATCAGCTCCACCCCGAGCGGGTTGTATCCCGTCACATTGTCCGGGTTGGAGTACTGATCGGGGCACCACGCGGTGTCGTCGAGTTGCAGCAGCGAACGCACCCGGTCACGTCGTGCCTGTTGCCATCCGCCGGTCGGGTGGGGCTCGGTCACGATATCGACGTGAGCGCCATAGGCTGCCAGCATCTGCCGCAGAATCGGCTCCAGTCCCGGGTCGGTCACCAATGTCACCGGATGACCGAAGACGATGCCAGCCAACGCCAATCCCAGACCCAGGGTTCCGCTGGTCGATTCGACAATCTGCGCGCCTGGGGCCAAATCGCCTCGTGCACGGGCGCGTTCGACCATGTGCAACGCCGGGCGGTCCTTCATTCCGCCTGGGTTGAATCCCTCGAGCTTGGCCCAGAATCCGTGTCCTGCTCCGGCGAAAGGTTCGGAGATCCGGAGCACCGGAGTGCCACCTACTAGTTGACGGCTCAAGCTTGCATGGCGAGAGGTGGCTTCGGTGGCAGATACGGCGGCGAATGGGTCACTGGTGATGGGGTTGTATGAAACGGTCACCCGAGCATCCTCTGCGTCGTTGGAAAGGGGGCCGCCGGCCGCAACAACATCGACAGTGTGAGAGGGACTGCGTCATGACAACGCTCCGATCGGCGACAACTCCACCTTGCCGACCGAAGCTCAAGCTGATCGACAGACAAGTTCAAGATCTGCTCAAGAACGCCCACCGGGTTGGCCCGTTCGGTATTGCCCGCCACCATGGAAGGCGTGCACGATAACCGCTTCGTCGACGACCCACTCGTTCCGGCAGTCCGCCAAGCGCAGGGCCAGCATGCGTTGATCATCGAAGACGAGCCCGACATCGCTGAGGTCGTGGCCGGCTATATGCAGCGCAGCGGCTTTCAGGTCACCATCGCGCATGACGGCCGCGAGGGAATCACCGCAGCGCGCGCGGTGACTCCGGTGGTGGTGATCCTCGACCTCGGTCTACCATCGATAGACGGCGTCGAAGTCTGTCGACAACTGCGTACCTTCACCGACGCCTACATCGTGATGGTCACCGCGCGCGCAGACGAGGTCGACACTCTGATCGGTCTGGCGGTGGGAGCCGACGACTACGTCACCAAACCGTTCCGCCCACGTGAACTGGTCGCTCGTATCGACGCCATGCTGCGTAGACCACGAGAATCGACCGACTCCGTCGGGGCGCACTCACGCCGGCTCGGCGATCTCTCCATCGATCCACAGTCTCGTGAAGTCCAGGTATCGGGAAGAATCGTCGAGCTCACGCGTACCGAATTCGATGTGCTCGAGGTCCTCAGCCGGCGGCCGGGCATGGTCTTGCGCCGGGAACAGGTGCTCGCCGAAATCTGGGGGTCGGACTGGGTTGGTGACACTCACGTCGTCGAAGTCCACGTAGCGAGCCTCCGCCGCAAACTCGGCGACAGCGCCGCGACCGGACAGTTCATTCGTACCGTGCGCGGCGTGGGATACCGCATGGGAAGTGGCCGACCTCCGGGAGTAGACCATGCGAATTGATCGTCGCCGGCTCAGGTTCCCCGACGGCTTCGGCTCCCGCCTGCTACTGGCCCAGGCCATCGTGATCGGCGGCGGCGGCATCAGCGTAGCGCTCGTGCTGCTGTTCCTCGCCCCGCACGCCTTCCATGGACACCTCGGCCAGTACAACCCCGCGGTCGGCTCCGCCCCGGCCCGCCATCTCGAATCCGCGTTCACCTTCTCGATCATCGTCTCGATGAGCGTCGCACTGATCACCTCGACGGTGCTGGCCACGGCGGTGAGTTGGTTCCTCGCGCGTCGGGTCCAGCGTTCGGTGGCCAGTGTCGCGCAGTCGGCGGTGGCGATCGGCGCGGGTAACTACCGCTCACGGGTATCCGATCACCGACTAGGCCACGAATTCACCCAACTCAGCGACGCCATCAATCAACTCGCAGAGCGGTTGAACTCACAAGAAGACGTCCGCAAACGCATGCTCTCCGACCTCGCGCACGAACTGCGCACTCCGTTGACCACCATCGGCGCCGTCACCGATGCGATCGAAGACGGTGTACGGCCCGCAGATTCACAGACTTTCGACGTGGTGCGTTCGGCCACGACCCGGCTGCAACGACTGGCCGAGGACATCGCCGCCGTCTCCAGCGCCGACGAGCACCAGCTACCCCTCCACCGAGGGCCGGTCGCCCTCGACAGACTCCTCGAGACCGCGCGCGGCCAAGCCATCGACCTGTTCGCGGAGGCCGGTGTGGAGATGGCCATGGCCGCCCCCACATCACGCATCTACCTCGACATCGACCTCGACCGGATGAGTCAGGTTCTCCTCAACCTGCTCAGCAATGCCCTACGACATAGTTCACCTGGTGACCGCGTGACCGTTGCGGCGCGGGTATCGGCTGGTCGGACCGTCCACATCGCGGTCGTGGACGAGGGTGACGGTATTGCACCACAACATCTTTCCCATGTCTTCGACCGGTTCTACCGCACTGATTCCTCGCGTACAAGAGACGTCGGAGGCAGCGGAATCGGCCTCACGATCGCGCGCTCGATCGTCGAAGACCACGGCGGAACGCTGATCGCCGAGAGCAATGGTCTCGGGCACGGCGCAGCCTTCACCATCGCGCTACCTGCGATCGCCCTCTCCGGCAGCACGGACCGGCCGTCAGCAACCAGGATCACGCCAACCGGGTGATCTCCACGATGACGTCGAGATCCGTTGCGCCGCCGCCGGTGTAGACACCCTTGAGCGGCGAGACGTCCGCGTAGTCGCGACCCACGCCCACCGACACGTGCTGTTCGCTGATCGAGGTGTCGTTGGTCGGGTCATAACCCCACCAGCCACCGGTCCACGCCTCGATCCACGCATGGCTCTGGCCCTGGACCGTCTTGTCGATCGCGGCATCGGGTTCCGGATGCAGGTAACCCGACACGTAGCGAGCGGGAATCCCCAGGCCGCGCAACATCACCAGGGTGAGATGTGCGTAGTCCTGACAGACGCCCTTGCGCTCGTTCCAGGCGTCGACGGCGGTGGTGTGCACGCCCGTGGTGCCCGGAACGTACTCCATCTCGTCGTGGACGAACCGCGAGATCGCCTCGACCGTCTCCCCCGGTGTCAGGCCTTTGGCCACCTTCTTGGCCGCCGAGATCAGCTGACGGTTTCTCGGCACGTACGTGGTGTTGGACAGCATCTCGTCATAGCGGTCGATCACGGCGTCGCTGGTGATGTCCTCCCAGGTCGCCTGCTCGTCCTCGCCCGGCCGTTGCCCGCGATCGGTCTCGACCACCGACATCCCCGACACCTCGAGTTCCTCGTGGGGCGCGTGGAGATCGAAGGCGGTGACCGCGGTTCCCCAATAGTCGGTGTAGCGGTACGACCTGGTGGCCGGGACCGTCTCGACACGGTTGACGATGACGTTCTGCCGGGCATCGCTTCGAGGCGTGAGCCGGGCCTCGTTGTACGACGAGGTGACGGGACCGTTGTACGCGAAACCGGTGGAATGGACGACGCGTAGACGCCAGCTCACAGTTCACTCTCCTCGATGACTTGCCCGTCGCTGACCCGGGCGTCGGCCCACGAGACGTACGGCGACACATGGAAGTACTGCTTGGTGACCGCCTCGTTGACGGCACGGCAGGTGTCCTGCAGATCGACGAGCCGTTCCTGCAGCCCGTCGAGCAGCTCACCCGGTTCGAGGAACTCCAGCGAACTCCGCGCCCGACCGAGCAGCAACTGGGCCTCGGCCTGTGCGCCGACGCGGCTGGGGCCCTTCTCGAGCTGGGCGAGGTTGCGCTCGGCGACGCTGAGCGCATGGAAGATCGCCCGCGGGAACAGACGGTCGAGCAGCATGAACTCGACGATGTTCTCCGCGTCGAGGACGCCGCGGTAGGTGCGCAGGAAGGTGTCGTGACCGCCGGCGGACACCAGCACGTTGACCCATGCGGGCGACGACGTGCGATCCCCCGCACGCGACAACAACATCCGGATCGTCATGTCCACCCGCTCGACCGATCGGCCGAGCAGCAGGTAACGATAACCGTCGTCGTGGCTCAGGGTGGCGTCGGCGAGGCCGGCGAACATCGCCGCACGGTTCTTCACGTACGAGAGGAACTCGTGCGGTCCCAGGCGACGTGAGCGGCGTTCGGCGGCGTCGAGCCCGTTGTAGGTGGTGTTCAGACACTCCCACAGCTCGCTCGACGTGACTTCCCTTGCGCCCCGCGCATTCTCGCGTGCCGCACGGATCAGGTCGACGATCGACCCGACCGCGTCGGCGTCGTAGGCGACGCGCTCGGTCAGCGTCCAGACGTCGAGCTCCTCGTCGGTCTCGGGGGCCTCGAGGCCGAGCACCTGGATGATCAGTCGCGCCTGCTGGTCGACGTCGACGGTGGTGTCCTCGAGCAGCTGATGGATCGCGACGTCGAGGATGCGCGCCATGTCGTCGGCGCGTTCCACGTACCGGCCGATCCAGTAGAGGGATTCGGCGTTGCGCGCCAACATCATCGGGGATCACCGCCCTGCTGCTGGATCATGTCGCCGAGTTGCTGACACGGCCCGCCGGACGACTGCGACCGGGATGTCGTGCCCTGCTGCTGCTGCTGGGTCTGTGTGTGGACCGGGTCGGGGGCGCTGTCGGCGGGTCGGGCCGCGGCGACGCCGCTGGAGGTGACCACCTTCGCCCCGGACAGTTCGCGTTCGGCCTCCGACGTCCGGCTGGCCAACACCCAGGTGTCCTTGGAACCGCCACCCTGACTGGAGTTCACCACCAGCGACCCCTCCGGCAGTGCGACACGCGTCAGCCCACCGGGCAGGACCCACACGGACTCACCGTCGTTGACGGCGAACGGACGCAGGTCGACGTGACGTGGCCGGATCTCGTTGCCGATCTTCGTCGGCACCGTCGACAACTGCACGACGGGCTGCGCGATCCAGCCGCGCGGATCGTTGCGGACTTTGCGCGCCAGCGTGTCCAGCTCCGCCTTGGTGGCCTCCGGCCCGAAGACGATGCCGTATCCGCCCGATCCCTCAACGGGTTTCACGACGAGTTCGTCGATCCGGTCGAGCACTTCCTCGCATTCCTCGGGAAGCCAGCAGCGCAGGGTGTCGACGTTCTGCAGGCTGGGCTTCTCCCCGAGGTAGTACTGGATGATCTCCGGGACGTAGGTGTAGATCAGCTTGTCGTCGCCCACTCCGTTGCCGACCGCGCTCGAGATGACCACGTTGCCGGCGCGGGCCGCGTTGAGCAATCCGGCGACACCCAGCATCGAATCGGGGCGGAACTGCATCGGATCGAGGAAGTCGTCGTCGATCCGGCGGTAGATGACGTCGACGCGCTGTTCGCCCTCGGTGGTCCGCATGTACACGACGTTGTCGCGGCAGAAGAGATCTCGGCCCTCGACCAGCTCGACGCCCATCAGCCGCGCGAGCAGCGAGTGCTCGAAGTAGGCGGAGTTCGCCACACCCGGCGTCAGCACGACGATGTTCGGGTCGGCCTCGTTGAACGCGGCCGACGCCCGCAGTGCCCGCAGCAGATGGCTCGGATAGTCGGCCACCGCACGGACCCGGTGTTTGGAGAAGAGGTCGGGGAACACGCGTGCCATCGCACGACGGTTCTCGAGCACGTACGACACACCCGACGGCGAGCGCAGATTGTCCTCGAGGACACGGAAGTCGCCGTTCTCGTCCCGGATCAGGTCGATGCCGGCGACGTGGATGCGAACACCGTTGGGCGGCCGGATGTTTGCCGCCTGTCGGTGGAAATGCTCACACGAGTGGACGAGGCGTTTCGGCAGCACACCGTCGCGCAGGATCTCCTGCTCGCCGTAGATGTCGTCGAGGAACAACTCGAGCGCCTGCACACGCTGGGTGATGCCCGCTTCGAGCTTGCTCCACTCACTGGCCGAAATCACGCGCGGCACAATGTCCAACGGGAACGGACGCTCCTTGCCGGACAGCGAGAAGGTCACGCCCTGGTCGAGGTAGGCGCGGCCCAGTGCTTCGACGCGGGCCTCGACCACATCGGACTGGTCCTCGTCGGCCATCGCCTTGTAGATGCCGCGGTAGGGCGTACGCACCTCCCCCGCGGCATCGAACATCTCGTCATATGCCTTGCCGTACGGGCCTTTTGCGTATCCACCGAAGTTTCCGGTGAAGTTTCCCTCGCCACTCGACTTCGTCGGTTTGGCGGCCGATCCCGAACCCTTCGTCGCGCCGGTGCGGCCCGACGCCGATTTCCCGGACGAGCTCGACGTCGTCGTCTTCGCGGATGCGGACTTACGCGCCGCCTTCTTGGCGGGCGCACTTGTCGATGCGGGGGTCATAAAGTGCCATGGTGCCGCATAACCGCGTAATCGGCACGACGGTTGGCCACCCGTGTCGCGCAGGGCACGCGACCGCAGTTCAGCGCGAGCGACGCATCGCCAGAGCGCGGCGCTTGACTCGCCGCAGGACATTGGCCGCGCGGGTCTTGACCGGTGGCCCCACCTTGGGCAGCGGCGCCGCCAGCACCATCGACGCAATCGTGTCCAGCGCCACGTCGAGCACCTCCCGGTCCGACGGCATCGGCGCGTCGGCGGCGCCCTCCGCGGACACCTCGAGGTCGGCGAGGTCGCCGGCGACGTCGTATCCGGCGTTGCGCACCGACTCCACCATCGTGGCCGCCTGGGCAGCGGCCCACTGCCGATGTTCGACGGTCAGCCCCTGCGGCGCGCCCGACCGCGCTTCGAACAGGATCTCGCCGATCAGCTGCCCCTTGATGATGCGTTCGTAGCGACGCCATTCGATGGTCTCGGGCTGGAGGCGCTGGTTGAGACCGCGCAGGAACTCGGCCTGAGCGGCCGACAACGAACTGTTGAGGCTCGGCACCGGGATGCTCAGCGGTGCGGGGTCGACGTTGATGACCCGGAGGAAGCGATCCCACAGGGTGTCGCCCGTCGCCGGCCGGCCGCGCGGCACGGTCACCACGTGCACCCGTCCGGGCCCGACGAACTTCGCCCATTTGGCGAGGATGCCGACGTGGTCCTGGAACTCCCAGAACGGTTCGTCCTCGACGAGCGGACCGGCGTCCTCGGTGGCCGCCTCGTCCACCGAGTTCGACTCGGCCGCGAAAGCCACCGCGTCGACGAACTCGTCGAAGGAGGCACGACGCTGATTCTTGACGTTCTCCTGCCACACCGACGGGAGCTGCCTACCGAGGTCGCGGACGGTGGCGATGACGTGGACCTCGTCGGCGAACGACAGACCGGCCAGCAGCCGCTCGATCTGCTCGCTGGTTGCGGTGCTGTACAGCTCGTGGGACAGCAGTGACGTCTGCGGCCAGGCCCGCATCTGCCCGAGCAGCTTGGGCCACACGCCGGCGAAGGCCGGGTCGGCCCAGTCGAGGTAGCGCTCCGACTGGAGGTGGACCGCGGCGTGGAAGTGATCGGAGATCACATTGCCCGGATAGAGCAGCCCCGACGTCTGTAACGCCAGGTCACGGTTGCGCCAGAGTCGATCCTGCAGGTGCGTGGTGCCGGTCTTGGGGAGACCTATGTGTACGTAAACGACGGACATGATGAATCGAGCCTAGACTTTCATGCACGATGATTCTTTCCGGCGTGCGTCGCGCGCGCAACGGATTTTGGGCTGGCCGAACCCGGCTGGTAATGTTGTCCGCTGTTGCGGTGACGCCGTGAAGATACTTCACGCGCCGACACCGCGCGGGGCGAGCCCGGACCACCCGGTCCGCCGCCCCGACCCAGAACAGACAGTCATATCCACCAGCAACGACAGAGGTAACACGCGTGGCGAACATCAAGTCTCAGATCAAGCGCAACCGCACCAACGAGAAGAACCGGCAGCGCAACGTGTCGGTGAAGTCGGCGCTGCGTACCTCGATCCGTAGCTTCCGCGAGGCCGTCGAGGCCGGCGACAAGGCAAAGGCTGCCGAGCTCGGGCAGGCCGCGAGCCGCAAGCTCGACAAGGCCGCCAGCAAGGGTGTCATCCACGCCAACCAGGCCGCCAACAAGAAGTCGGCCATCGCTCTCGCGGTCAACAAGCTCTGAGCTGACCCACTCCGACCTCCGGGTCGCCTCGGCGCGGCGCGCCGCCATATCCTCATACGTACGATCACCCCGGCGGCATCCACGCGGTTGCCGGGGTGATCGTCGTTCTCGGGCGCCTTCGGACGATGGGCCCTGTTACTCGCAGAGTCGCCCGCTGTGGAGCCGCCCCTTCGCCGGTTGAGCCGCCCCCTCCCGCTGGTTGAGCCGGCCACGAGCGCAGTGAGAGCCCCCCTCCGCCTGTTGAGCCGGCCACGAGCGCAGCGAGAGCCCCCCTCCGCCTGTTGAGCCGGCCACGAGCGCAGCGAGAGCCCCCCTCCGCCTGTTGAGCCGGCCACGAGCGCAGCGAGAGCCCCCCTCCGCCTGTTGAGCCGGCCACGAGCGCAGCGAGAGCCGCGTCGAAACCTCAGCTCCGACGACGCCCGTCAGGCCTGAGGTCGGCGACGGCCGCAACGGCGTGCGTCAATGCGTAATCGGCGTCCGCGGCCTGGCCCTTGACGTCGCCGTTGAGCTTGGCGACCACGCCGATCGCGTGAGCGATCGACTCCGAATCCCACGCCTTGGCCTTCGCCTGCACGCTTTTCACCCGGTTCGGCGGCATGCCGAGTTCGGAAGCGGCCGCGAAGTGATCGATCGACCCCATCGGCCTGATACGGGCGATGGCGTGCACGGCCTCGGCGAGGGCATCGGCCAGCAAGACGCGCGGCACGCCGTGATGCAGAGCCCAGGCCAGCGACTCGAGTGCACCGGCCCGGTCACCGAGGACCGCTTTGTCGGCCACCTCGAAGCCGGTCACCTCGGACCGACCCTGGTAGTAGAGCTGGACGGTCTCGCGGTTGACCTTGCCACCGGTGTCGGCGACGAGCTGGGCACACGCGGCGGCGAGCTCACGCAGCTCGGAACCCACACTCTCCACGACCTGCTCGACGACGTCGGCGCTGACCTTCACCCCGAGGGACCGGAACTCGTCGCGGACGAACGTCATCCGGTCCGACGGCCACTTCGGTGCGGTGGTCGCGTGTTCCACCGCGCCGGCCTTCTTGAGCGCCGGCACCATCGACTTGGCGCGCCCCCCACCGTGGTGGATCACCATCAGCGTGATGCCCTCGGGCAGGGATGTGGCCGACGCGGCGATGAGGGCCGCAGGTTCCTTGCCCGCGTCGGCGGCCGCCTCGATGACGACGACCCGCTCCTCGGCGAAGAGCGACGGGCTCAGCAATTCGGCCAGCTCGTGTTCGCTGACGTCGCCCGCGCGCACCCGGGTCACCGGGACCGGAGTGCCCGCCTCCTTGGACGTGGCCTCGGCCACCGCGGAGATCACCCGACCGGTCAGGAAGTCGTCGTCTCCGAGGAGCAGGTGCAGGCGATCGGTCACGTGCTCATCGTGCCAGATCCGGCCGACAACGCCGCGGGGGCTACTGCGACGGTCTCAGCGCCGTGTGATCGACCTGCCCCGCGCCGAAAACCGCCCCTGACAAGCACCCTGTCAAGCGGCGTCGACGACGTATTGTCTCCCGCTGTCCCCTCGAGGGCGCATTCCGGGGGCGCATTTCCGGGGCGCTGTTCGGGGGCGGATCCCGGGGGCGCATTTCGGGGGCGGGCTCCGGCTGCGGGCTCCGGCCGCGGACTCACGACGGTCCCGCGAGTCCGTTCTCCAGGGCGTACAGGCTCGCGCCGACCCGGTTGGATGCCCCGATCTTCGTGTAGGTGCGCTCGACGTGATTGCGCACCGTCTTCTCGCTGAGCACCAGTTTCGACGCGATCTCCCGATTGGACAACCCTCGCGCGACGAGGCCAAGGATTTCCCGCTCGCGAGGTGTGAGCGCGTCGGTGCGCCGTGCCCGGGTCCGGGCGTGGCCGGCGGCGGCGAGGACGGCCTCGACGCAGTCGGCGTCGAGCTCCCCGCGAGCGGCGCGGCGTCCGAGCCGCGCCACCGCGTCCTCCGTGGACATCGCATCCCGATAGGGCCGCGGTTCGATCGCCGATCGATATGCGACTGCCGCGGCGAGGATGCGTTCCGGTCGTCCGAGCGCCGGCCCGCCGAGTCCCAGGGGATAGCCCGTGCCGTCCAGGTGCTCGTGATGGGTCCGGGCGATGCGAGCCTCGTCTCGGAGCCCGGGAATGCGCGTGAGGACGCGGTCGGTGAGATACGGGTGCATACGTACTCGCTCCCACTCGGCCGCGGTGAGGTCACCGGCTTTCGACCAGATCTGGTTGGAGACCCCGATCCGGCCGACGTCGTGGAGACAGCCGGCACGACGGATCACCGCGATGTCGTGCCGGTCGAGACCGAGGTGTCCGGCGGCCGACTCGGCCAATGCCGACACATCGCGCGAATGACCCAGCGCAAAAGGACATTTCAGGTCGACGAAATCACCGATGGCGAGTAGGAGGTGGTCGAGATCCGGATCGTCGAGGCGCAACTCCGCGTCGGGTGCGATGGAAAGCGCCAGCTCCCAGGGATCGTCGGAGTCGGCCGGGAACAGTGTCGCGGGGTCGTCGACGAACGCGTCGACGACGTCGGGATCGAAATGACCGCCCCGGCGACTCCGGGCCATCGCCACCGCGCCCTCGACCCCGTACATGCGGTGGTGAACCTCCGCCATGTCGGCCAGTTGCGCCACCCGCATCTCGATCGGGATACCCGCGCCCGACACCCCGCCGGGTAGTCCTCCCCCGTCGAATCGTTCGAAAGTGAACGTGATCGCGTGCTCGACGTCGGCACCGAGTCCGATGTGGCCGGCCAGGGCGGCCGCCGACAGGCAGTGTGAGTGCACGAGCAGCGACATCTGGCCGCGCGCATCCCGGAAGAGTTCGGCCATCGTCCGCATCCGTCTGGGGAGGGATTCTCCCCGACCGAGATTGCCGACGACGAACCGCAGGTACGGCAGACCCGACCAGTCGACGAGGTAGGCGTTGCGCCGCACCGCGATGTCGTCGCCGAACCAGTGGGCGTACTCCGCGGAGTCGGCATGGCACCCGATCCACATCACGAGCGTCGTGTAGTAGACGGTGTCCTGCTGGTGACGGTCGAGCCCGAGCCGGTGAGCCAACCGACTGGCGATGACCGCCGAGCGCAACATGTGCTCGGCCGGCTGACCGAGCCCGAGATCGCGATCGCGACCGAGAGCCCGGCCAGCACCTCGACACGACGAGGCAGCACATCCTGCGCACCCATGACGTTCATTGTCGCGCTCTTCGGCCCGGGTGTCAGCTGACCGGCACATGCACCGGGTGCGACGCCCGACGTGTACGCAACCCCGGCAGCAGCATCGGCACGCGACGGCGGTATTCGACGTAGTCGTTCCCGAAGACCCGGATCAGGTCCCGTTCCTCGAGATGTATGCCGACGAAGATGTAACCGGTTGTCGCGCAGGCGAACAGAAGGTGCCCGACGGTCATCGTCGGCGTCACCCAGAAGGCGATCACGAAGCCCAGATAGATCGGATGACGCACGACCCCGTACCAGAGGGGCGTGATGAACCGATATGGCGGGAGCGGACGCCGGCGCGCATTGGCGACCACCTGCCGCAGCCCGAACAGGTCGAAGTGGTTGATGAGGAACGTCGAGGTGAGGACGAGAAGCCAGCCGAACACGGACACCCCGACGAGAAGCGCCCGCGCAATCGGCGCCGAGACATCCCAGATGGTGGCCGTGACCGGATGCCACCACCACAGGAGTGCGGCGAGACAGGCTGTCGCCGCCAGCACGTAGGTGCTGCGTTCGATCGGGGTGGGCACGATCCTGGTCCACCTCTTCTTGAAACCTTCGCGCCATCACGCTGTGCTGCGCGGCGAACAAAGTCAGCAACGCCAGGTCGATCACCACCGCCAGGGCCACCCCCGTCGACGGTCCGCCCCGATCGACGGTCCGCGGGACGATCTCGACGCCTCCGACGACGATCGAGGCATTCTCGACGAAGGCGATCGCCCACAGGAACACGATCAGGAAGGCAACGTAGGCGATCACACCGTAGGCGAGGCATCCGAGGCGGACGAGAACTCCTGTCGTAGCGCCGGTTTCGGTGGTGGTCATCGCACTGCTCCCGTGTGGTGAAGTGAGTCCGGGTCGGTCGTGGTGGTGCTCGGAGTGTCGAACGCCGATCGACCGACGAAGAACAGACCGCGTTGCGGAAGCGGGATGTCGCCGATCCGGACCTGCTCGTCGAATGGTCCGGGAGCACCGAGAGTCTCGCCGTTGAGCGATGCCCGGCTGTCGGCGACGCGCCAGATGTACAGAGGTGTTCCCCGGAACTCGGGCCCGTTGGGGGTCCGTGCACACATCCGGACTCGGCCGGCACGCAGCATGATGGTTGCCATCGGTCCCACCGCGTGCAGCACCGCCCGGCTGCGCCACGCTGCTGCGGGCGTCGCACCGCTCAGCGCAGTCATCACGCGCGTCGTGGGTGACGAGGTCAGCTCGACCTGCCAGGTGAGGGTGTTGCCGAGTGTCACCTCGAACGTGTGGTCATCGGTCCACCCGACATCGATCGCCGGAACCTGACGGGTCGTCGCGCCCGCATCGAAATACCGCGGGCAGCTCCGCTCGGGTTCTGTTGTCGTATAGATCGTCCAGTGTCCGTTCGGATCTCGGTGCCATACGGACCGGTACGCCGGACCGATGGAACTGGCGACCATGTCACGCAGAGCCAGATAGTGGCCCGACCTGAACGGCAGGCCCATGACGCCGTATCCGGCGAAACGTTCATCGTCGCCGTCAGCGAGTCGCGGGTGAGCGCGGACATCGGTGACGACCTCTCGGGGTGTTCGTGTGTTCATGACCCCAGAGTCGTCCGCCATACGCCTCACCCGCGTGGGGCATCTGCCTCATCTTCCCCTCACCCCAGCACCTCCACACTCGCCCACCCCAGCACCTCCACACTCGCCCACCCCGGCCCGCCGAAGGCGTGCGCGCACCAGATCATCCACCACAGTTCCGGCCCCAGAGCTCGGACCAAGAGTTCGGCGATCCCGGCACCGAGGCCGTCGGGCGGACCGATCGCACCGATGAGGGCGGCAGCGGTACCGACGACGCTGATGATCGCGACCACGGGTGCGACGAGAAGGTTGGCCACGATCCCGACCACGGACAACTGACCTGTCACCAGCACGACGACCGGCGCGGTCACCACTTGCGCGGTGACCGCCATCGCGATCACCTCCGCCAATCCCGGCGGACAACGCCACGCCCGCAACCGATCCCGGAGACGAGGCGCCCACAGCACGATGGCGCAGGTGGCCGCCACCGACAGCGCAAAGCCCGGCTGCAGCGCCAACTCCGGCCACCACAGCAGACCGCCGATCACTGCGGCCCCCAGAGCAGGCAGCGACTGCGAGCGTCGCGACGCGAACAGAGCCAACACCCCGACCCCACCCATCAGCGCCGCGCGCAACACGCTGGGTGTCGGCCGGACGAGCATCACGAAACCGACGATCACCACGAGGCCGACGATCGCCGACGAGCGCGGCGGCACCCCGATGCTGCGGACGATGAGAAGCGCTGCGCCGCAGACGATCGCGAAATTCGCTCCGGACACCGCGGTGAGATGGCTCAGGCCCGCGGCCCGGAAGTCATCGCGCAGTCCCTCGTCCACCCCGCTCTCGTCGCCGAGCACGAGCCCCGGCAGCAGACCCGCGGCCTCCGGACCGAGGGCGCGGGTCGCCACCAGTTGTAGGCGTTGCCGGATCGATCCCGCGACGGTCTGGTACGCGGGCGGTCCGCCGACGAGCTTCGGGGAAGACGCGGTGAGGGACGCGACGAGAAGAGTTCGGTCCGGTGGTGGCCGCACCTTCACGACGGCGACGACTCGTTGACCGGGCAGCAACCCCGCCCATGCCTGCGTTGCACCACGAAGGTCTGCCGGCGCGGTCGAGACCCGCTCGGTACCGATCTGTTCGACGTCGACGCGCGCGCGGATGCGTCCCTGCCCCGTCGGGCCGATCGGCAACGGATCGCTGCGAAGAGTCATGACCACCGTCGCCTTCCCCGACACATGCGACAGCGGATGATCGGCACGGGCCTCCTGCCGGAGCGAGAGGGATGTCGCACAAGCCGCGGCCAAACCCGCTCCTACGACGACCAGCCCCACCGCCTCCCAGCCGAGCCGGTGAGCACCGCATGCCAGCACCCCGGCGAGGGCCACCACCGCCGAGACGATCGCGACGCCGACGCCGACACCGACCGGGGCCACCAGCCCGCACGCCGTCACCGACCACACCATCACCGCCGGCACCAGCAGCCGGAAGTCCATCGCCTCAGACCGTCACGAGGTTCACCAGCTTCGCCAGCCGGGCCGGACCGATCCCGTCGACTTCGGCGAGCTGGTCCACAGATGTGAAGCGGCCGTTGCGTTCTCGCCAGTCGAGGATCGCCTTCGCCGTCACCGGACCGACGCCGGGGAGCGCATCCAGCTCGGCCTCGGTCGCCGTGTTGAGGTTGACCCGGCCGCCCGGTTCGGCAGCCGACGATGCCGGTGGCGGACTTCCCCGCCCGACCGACGGGCCCGGTGCAGGCACACCACCTTCGGCTCCGACCACCGCACTACGCAGCGACATCCGCCCCTCGCCCGCGGCATAACCGACGAGGATCTGATCTCCGTCGCGCAGAATCCGAGCGAGATTGAGCGACAAGAGGTCCGCGCCCTTGCGCGGCCCACCGGCCTGGTCGATCGCCTCGGCGACCCTGGCTCCCGGAGCGAGACGCACCAGTCCGGGTCTGTTCACCAGTCCGACGACGCTCACCACCAACCGGGCCGGCGTCGTACTCGGTGGCGCGCTGACCGGAGGCACCGATGCATCCGGCATCGACGACGAACCGGCCGTCGCGCCGAAATCCACGACTGGTGCGGAATCCGTTCCGCGGAACAGTCCGAATCCGGCCACGACACAGGCGATCACCCCGACCGCGATCAACGCGATCGCCGCGGGCGGTGCCACGGCGAAGCGTCGGCGCGGAACGGGATCCTCGTCCTCGTCCCGGTCCTCACCCGACCGATCGTCGTCGGGGTCGAGCACATCGTCGAAATGCCCACGCGTCGGCGACGTGGGCGGCGGCGCATCCAGCCACGTCGGCATCCCACCGATCCCCCACCCCGGATGCTCGGGCTCCTCGACCGCCACGGCTGCCGCGGCAGGGTCACCGGCACCCGGCGGTGGGTCGGAGCCGGCCGCGGCCGGCGACAAGTCGTCCCGGCTCGCCGGCCGCTCGACGACCGGCCCCAACCGGTCCAGCGGATTCCGCCGTCCTGATGCGCTCATGGCGTCACACGCTAGGGGTGTTCAGAACCGATCACGTGAGCTGTGGACGCCGACCACGAGATCTGTGGACAGGAGCGCGGCTGTCGACAGGAAACGGGCGCCGTCAGCCCTCCTCGAGCCCTTCGATCGGTTCGAGATGCGACGCGATGACGACGCCCACCGCCCCGGGACCCACGTGGGAACCGAGGATCGGCCCGAGGTCGACGGTCAGCTCGGAGGTCACCATCCGCAGCCGGTTGCGCAGGGTGGCGAGAAGTTCGGCCGCGACGTCCGGGGTCTCGCAGTGCTGCACTCCGACGGTGACCGCGCGACCTCCCGCCGACTCGACCGCGGCGCCGACCATCTTGTCGAGCGCCTTGGAGAACGTGCGATGGCGTTCCTTGAGCTGGAGCGTGCCGTCGACCATGTGCAGGATCGGCTTGATCGACAGCGCCGACCCGAAGAGTCTTCCGGCCGCGGAGATCCGGCCACTCTGACGCAGGTTGTCGAGCTGCTGTACGCACAGCAGTGAGTCCACCGTCGCGGCCTGCCGGATCGCGGACTCGTAGACGCGGTCGCGGTCGGCCCCACCGGCGGCCGCCTGGGCCGCGGCGATGGCGGTCAAACCCACTGCGAGACCGACAGATCGGGAATCGACGATGCGGACCTGCCCAGAGAACTTCTCCGCCGCCAGCCGTGCCGAACCCCAGGTGCCGGACAATCTCCGGGACATGTGCACGCTCACCACACCCGCTCCCTCGCTGGCCTCCAGCGCGGATTCGAAGTACTCGGTGAGTTCGGCGGGATTAGCTCCAGACGTGGTCACGCCGGGCATCGAGACGACATCCTCCGGAATGGGGTCGATGCCCTCGCGGTAGTCCTTGTCCTCGACCGTCACGTGCAGCGGCACCTGCCGGATCCCGTAATGCTCGGTGACCGACTCCGGCAACCGAGAAGAGGAATCTGTGACGACGACGACAGGCACCCGTCTACGTTAGCCGGTTCACCGGCCCGACCTCACACGGGAGTCGTGGCGTCCGTCGACTATCGGTTCGCGCGGCTCTTCTCGACCACCGGCGCCACCGCATCGGCGATCCGGCGATGGCACGAGAAGCCCCAGTGGATGCCGTCCGGGTTCATCTCCGCGGCCGGATCGTCGAACGCGTCCCGGGTCACCGGGTAGAAGTCGACGCAGGGCAACCCGTGTCTCTCCGCCCACCGCGCGATCGCCGCCGTCGTCGGGATACGACCCGTGTGGACGTAGCCGTAATACGGGCTGCGATGGGTCGGTGGCAGACACACGACGATCGGCAGCTCCGGGCGTAGCTGTGTGAGGGCCTCTCGGATCTTGTCCAGGTATTCGACGGTCACCTTCGGCGGCAACGCCAGCGGCCAGCCCAGACGCGAGCCGCGCGGCTGCACCCATGAATACGCGTTCCGCACCAACTGCCGCAACCGATTCGGCCGCACATATCGGATCTGCTCCCGCAGCGCGGTCGGCAGCGGCGAGGGCAGCGTGTCCATCCCCCCGAATGCCAGCACGACGACGTCGGCATGCGGCACCGTGGCCCAGATGTTCGGGTCCTGGGTCAGCGCCCACCACACGTCGCGGCTCGTCCAGCCGATCCGGCCGAACAACCGCACGGGCAGACCGACGTCGGCGCCGACCAGCGACGGCCAGATCCGCGGATCGTCCGCGGGCAGCCCGCCGACCGGGCCGTAGTAGGCCAGCGAGTCGGACAGGACCAGTACACAGCGCTCCCCCGCAGGGGCATCGAGAGCCGGATCGGTCACTGCACGGCTGGATCGGAGTCCTCGGCCGACGCATTCCACACGTCGAGACGCCAGCGCGGGAGCTCGCCGGGCATGCCGTGCCCGGACAGCTGAACCCAGCTGGTGTTCGCCAACCCACCGAAAACCGGCCAGTTGTCCACCGGCAGTCCGAGCAGCGCAGCGGTCATCGCCGCGATCACCCCGCCGTGGGCCACCAGCACGACCGGAGCCTCGGGGTTGTCACCCACGCCCCATTCCGGCAGCTGCTCGATCAGCTCGTCCACCAGCGGGGTGGAACGCTTCGCCACGTCGACGCGGCTCTCGCCACCCGGCGGCGTCCACGTCGCGTCGTCGCGCCACACCACACGCGCTCCCGGCATCGCCGCGTCCACGTCGAGATGGGTGAGACCCTGCCACTCGCCGAGATGGGTCTCACGGAGGCGCTGGTCGACTGTCACCGAGAGCCCGGTGCGCTGCGCCAGCGCCTCCGCGGTCTCCCGTGCACGCTTCAGATCCGACGACCAGATCACCAGGGGCTGCCGCTTGGCCAGTTCGATGGCAGCCGAATTCGCCTGCCGCACACCAAGCTCGGAGAGGTCGGTGTCGAGCTGGCCTTGCATGCGGCTGCCCGCGTTGTACTCGGTCTGCCCGTGACGCAACAGGATCAGGCGCCGGACGACCGGGGTCAGGCGCTCGACCGAGGTGTCGTGATTGTCGGGACCGCCGCTCACGAAAGCCCTTCCACCTCGACCACCGGACAGTCCTTCCACAGACTCTCCAGTGCGTAGAAGCGTCGTTCGTCGGTGTGCTGGATGTGCACCACGATGTCGGCGTAGTCGAGCAGAGCCCACCGGCCCTCACGGGTACCCTCGCGGCGCAGCGGCTTGTGCCCGGCCTCCCGCAACTTCTCCTCGACCTCGTCGACGATCGCATTGACCTGTCGCTCGTTGTCCGCCGACGCGATGACGAAGGCGTCGGTGATCACCAACTGTTCCGACACATCGATCACGGTCACCTCATGGGCGAGCTTCTCCGCGGCCGCCAGAGCAGCCACCTTGGCCATCTCCAACGCTTCAGCTGACGCAGTCACACAAGTCCTCTCGAAAATTCACTTACCGGCCGAGGCCGCAGGCGCTCCCGGCGCAGGATCAACTCTGCCCGCTCGCTCCGCTCCCGGCGCAGGATCATTACCGCCCGCTCGCTCCGCTCCCGGCGCGGACACCCCGGGCGACGACGCCCGAGGCGCACGATACAGCTTCCTCTTGGCGATGTACTGCACGACGCCGTCGGGCACCAGGTACCAGACCGGTCGTCTCTGTGCCGCACGCGTGCGGCATTCGGTCGACGAGATCGCCAGCGCCGGGATCTCCAGCAGGTGCAGCGTGTCATCCGGCATCTGGGCGAGATGCTGCGCCAGATGCGTGGCGTCGAGCTCATACCCCGGCCGGCTCACACCCACGAACCGCGCCAGCTCGAACAGTTCCTCCCAGTCCTGCCACGACAGGATCGACTCCAGCGCATCGGCCCCGGTGATGAAGTACAGCTGCGCATCGGGCAGCTGTTTCCGCAGATCACGCAGCGTGTCCACGGTATAGGTGTCACCGTCACGGTCGATGTCGACGCGACTCACGCTGAACTGCGGATTCGACGCCGTCGCGATGACCGTCATCAGGTACCGGTCCTCGGGTGGGCTGACCATCGTGTGCTCGCCCAGCTTCTGCCACGGACGCCCGGTCGGGACGAAGATCACCTCGTCCAGCTCGAAACGGTGGGCGACCTCGCTGGCCGCCACCAGGTGCCCGTTGTGGATCGGATCGAACGTGCCACCCATGACGCCGATGCGGCGCGCGCGGTGGCGGTCGGTTGACATGGACGGTCAGTCTACGCGGTGACGGCCGGGTCAGACCGGCAGCAGGTCGGCGATGACGGTTCCCAGCTGCGTCGCATTGCGGCATTCGAACATGTCGATGACCTCCGCGTAGTCGGTGGCGACCGAATCACCGGTTCCCCAGTGCTCCTTGGCCTCGGGGTTCAGCCAGTACGCGTGCCGGGCGCGTTCGACCAGTTCCGCGAGCGCGTCGGCGTGCGCGTCGTGGTAGTTGTTGCGCGCGTCGCCGAGCACCAACAGGGCGCCCCGGTGCGTCAGCGTCTCGACGTGGTCGGCGACGAAACCGGCGAGCATGTTGCCGTAATCCGAATGTCCGTCGCGCGTGGAGATCCGCGCGGTCGAGATCATGTGGTGCATCGCAGCACCGAAATCCTCTTCGCCATGGTCGAAGAAGTCGGTGACCTCGTCGACGGTGTCGACGAAGGCGAACACCCGTACCTTCGAGAACTGTTGCCGCAGTGCATATACCAGCCGCAGCGTGAACTGGCTGAACCCGGCGACCGACCCCGACACATCGCAGATGACGATCAGCTCCGGGCGTCCGGGACGCGGCTTGCGGTGACTGAGTTCGATCGGGACGCCGCCAGTGGACATCGACGCGCGCAGTGTCTTGCGCACGTCGACCGCCCCGCGATGGGCACGACGCCGCCGCGTCTCGAGCTTGGCGGCGAGCAACCGGGCCAGTGGCTCGATCGTCTTGCGGATCTCCACCTGCTCCTTGGCGCCCGCGGAGAGGAAGTTGACGTTCTCCGGCAGGGGCGGCACCGCATACGCGCCGACCTTGTCCCGGCCGTTGCGATCGGCCATCCGACGCTGCGTCTCACGCTCGATCGCGGCCCGCAGGTCGGTGGCCTTCTGACGCGCGGCTTGCCGGTACAGCGGCTCGGTACCCGGTCGGGCACCGTCGCCACCGGCCATCGCCGCGGCGATCTTGGCGATCAACGTCTGCGGGTTGACCGCGGAGATCGCCTGATACGCCGAGAAGGCCTCGCCCTTCGTCGACCCGTAGCGCCCCAGTTCGTCGACGATCATCGCGATCGCCTGCTCGAGCCGCCCGTCACCGGCCGCCGCATCGTCGGCCAGCATCTCCGCCAGCGCGTCCCGCACCGCCTCGACGTCGAGGTTTCCGTCCTCGTCGCGCGGCAGATCCTCGGTGACGGTGCGCATTCCCGCGCCGACCGGGAACCACAGGTCGAAGACACGGTCGAAAACCCCTCGATGCGCATGGTCGACGAGCAGCGTCGTCGCCAGACCCTCACGGAGGCGGGACCGCTCGAGCAGATCGAGCACCTCCATCGCACTCGCCGCGTCGATCAGCGCCGACGGCCCGACGACGATCCCGCGACGACGCAGCTCATCGACGAAATCGGTGAGGTGCGCGACGAGCGGAGTCGTCATCAGCCCAGCTTGAGTTCTTTGAGAGCCGTCTTCAGATCGGGCCGGTGTTTGAGCACCACACCGAGGGTGCGGGCGATGAGGCCGTCGTCGAGTCCGCCGCGCTTGGCGTCGGCCTGTTCTCCCGCACCGAGCGCGAGCAGCGTGTGGGCCCAGTCGATCGTCTCGGCCACCGACGGCTTCTTGCGGATGTCCAGCGTCCGCAGCACACCGACGATCCGGACCAGTTCTGCACTCAGCGACGCCGACAGGTTCGGCACCCGCGACGCGAGGATCTCCTTCTCCCGCTCGGCGTCGGGGAAGTCGATGTAGAGGTACAGGCAGCGACGCTTGAGCGCCTCGGACAGTTCACGCGTGGCGTTCGAGGTGAGCAGCACGATCGGTCGGCGCTGCGCGGCAACGGTTCCCATCTCGGGGATGGTGATCGCGAAGTCGCTGAGCACCTCGAGGAGCAGCCCCTCCATGTCGACGTCGGCCTTGTCGACCTCGTCGATCAGCAGCACGGTCGAACCCTCGCGCGAGATCGCCTTCAGCAGCGGCCGCGGCAGCAGGAACTCGTCGGAGAAGATGTCGGTCTTCGCCTCTTCCCAGGCGCGGTTGCCCGTCGCCTGGATGTGCAGGATCTGCTTGGCATGGTTCCACTCGTAGAGCGCGCGGGCCTCGTCGATGCCCTCGTAGCACTGCAGGCGGACGAGCTCGGCATCCGTGGCTGCGGCGATCGACTTGGCCAGTTCGGTCTTGCCGACACCCGCGGGTCCCTCGACGAGCAGCGGCTTGCCCAGCCGGTCGGCGAGGAAGGTCGACGTCGCCGTGGCGTCGTCGGCGAGGTAGCCGGTGTCGCGGAGCCGTGCGACGACGTCGTCGACGGAGGTGAACGACGGGACGACCTGTGGTCCGGAACCGGTGTACTCCGTGGAGCCCGTCATCAGGCCGGCCGAACGTGGCCGTTGCCCCAGACCAGCCACTTGGTCGAGGTCAGCTCGGGCAGGCCCATCGGGCCGCGGGCGTGCAGCTTCTGGGTGGAGATGCCGATCTCGGCGCCGAACCCGAACTGCTCGCCGTCGGTGAAGGCGGTGGAGGCGTTCACCATGACGGCGGCGGCGTCCACGCGGCGGGTGAACTCGTCCGCGGCGGCGAGGTCGGTGGTGATGATCGCCTCGGTGTGACCGGTGCCGTAGGAGTCGATGTGGGAGACGGCGGCGTCGAGGTCGTCGACGACCTTCATCGCGATGTCCATCGACAGATACTCCTTGGTCCAGTCGTCCTCGGTGGCCGGTTCCATGCCCGGCTCGTCACCGTGGATCACGACGCCCTGGGACTGCAGGACCTGGGTGATGCGAGGCAGCGCGTCGGCCGCCACCGCCTTGTCGATCAGGACCGTCTCGGCGGTGTTACAGACACTCGGCCGGCGGGTCTTGGAGTTCAGGATGACGCGGACGGCGACGTCGAGGTCGGCGAGGGCGTGCACGTAGACGTGGCAGTTGCCCACGCCGGTCTCGATGGTGGGGACGGTCGCGTTGGAGACGACGGCCTCGATGAGACCGGCACCGCCGCGCGGGATCACGACGTCGACGAGTCCGCGGGCGCGGATGAGCGCGGTGACGCTCGAGCGGTCCTCGCTGGGCAGCAGCGACACGGCATCAGCGCTGACGCCCTTCGCGGACAGGGTCTCTCGCAGGACGCGGACGAGTTCGGCGTTCGACGACGCGGCCGACGACGAACCGCGGAGCAGCACCGCGTTACCCGACTTGAAGGCGATCCCGAAGGCGTCGACCGTGACGTTGGGCCGCGCCTCGTAGACGATGCCGACGACACCGAGGGGAACCCGTACCTGTCGGAGTTGAAGTCCGTTGGGCAGCGTCTTGCCGGAGACGATCTCACCGATCGGATCGGGCAGGACCGCGACCTGACGCAGACCGTTCGCGATGCCGACGACACGGGATTCGTCGAGACGCAGGCGATCGAGCAGGCTCGCCTCGGTGCCCGCCTCCTCGGCGCGCGCGATGTCCTCGGCGTTGGCGGTGAGGATCGTCTCCGACGCGGATTCGATGGCGTCAGCTGCCGCGAGCAGGACCTCGTTCTTGTCCGCCGACGTGAGACCACCCAGCGAGCGGGATGCCGATTTCGCCGCTCGCGCGAGTCCGAGGACGACCTTCTCGGTTCCGGACTCGTCTCTTGCGACGGAGGGCTCTGCGGTGGGTGCGCTCATCAACATCCTCGACTTCGCGGGTGGTCGCCGCGACGATGCCGCCGCGGGATGTATGCCGTCCTCAAGAGTAGCGCCGGGCCGAGCACGTCCCCAAAGAGCTATCCGGTCCGGTCAGGCTCTGGACCACCACTTCGAGCGCGGGGACGGCGCCTGCTTGTGCCCGTCGCACCACTGAGAGTCGAGAATGCGGCGTTTGAGGGCGTCGACATGACGACCGCACCCCGACCAGGTCGTCTTGCCACACGTTGGGCACTTCACCGGTGAACACATGCTCTCGGTCCTTACGTTCGAGTTCGAGACAACGCCGCCACTATACCCCAGGGGGTATAGTGGCATTGCCATCGATCCCGGGCGTTCACACGTCCCCAGCAGAAGGAAGACCCCATGACACGCGCAACCGGTACTCACGAGCCCCGATTGACGGTGGAGAGAATGGTGCCCGCGCTCGCGGGCGTGATGGTGACGATCAGCGTCATCCTCGTACTGACAGTGTCCCCGTGGTGGACCGTGCTCACCCTCTTCGTGGCCGCCAATCTGCTGCTCTACAGCGCCGTCGGATGGTGCCCCGCCAGCCTGCTCATGTCGAAGGCGGGACTCCCTCGCGCCACATACCCCCGCTGAGCGCCCTGCTCACCCACCCACGAAAACACCCACATCCACGAAAGAGGGGGCCGATGCCTCGGCCCCCTCTTTCGTTCGCTCCTACTCGGCCACCGGCCCCGGACCGCCCGTCACGCCAGCGCGAGGAACAGCTTCTCCAGTGCAGCCTCGGACAACGGCGGCTGCTCACCGTCGGCGGTCTCGACACACTGCCGCATCCCCGACGCCACGACCTTGAAGCCGGCCCGGTCGAGCGCTCGCGACACCGCCGCGAGCTGGGTGACCACGTCCGCGCAGTCCCGGCCCGCCTCGATCATGGCGATCACCCCGGCAAGCTGGCCCTGAGCACGCTTCAGCCGATTCAGAACAGCCCCCATCGCCTCTTCCCCGACGGTCAAGCGCGGCCTCTCGTCTGCGGCCATGGTGATTCCTCCTCATGTTTCAACACCCACAGCTCTCGGTAGTCGGAGCTGTGGATCCTTGACGCCACCATACCCCCCGGGGTATCTTCGCGCCAGATCCAATACCCCTACGGGTATCAGACGAAAGGAATCTCATGGCGCCGAAGACGGCCCTGTCCGAAGACGAAGCAACACCTGACCCAACAGGTTCCGCAGCCGGAATCCTCGGTCGCTGGGGCGCGACGATGGCCGGCCGCGCCCGTTGGGTGTTCGGTGTGTGGGTGCTCCTCCTGGTGGTTCTGGGAGCGGCGGCGCCCTCGGTGTTCTCCTCACTCGCCGGCGCCGGATGGCAGGCGAACGGGTCCGAGTCCGTCCAGGTCCGCGAACTGGCCCAGCAGCACTTCGGCGGCAACTCCTCGGCTGCGGTGCAGGTGGTCGTCCATTCCGACCGCGATCGCGTCGAGAGTCCCGCGGTCCAGGCCGTCGTCGGAAAGATCACCGAACTCGCGGCGACCGATGACCGATTCGCCCAGGTCGTGCCACCACAACCGGGAATGTCCATCAGTCCCGACGGTCACACCGGCATCGTCATCATCGGCGCTGCTGCCAACACCGACGACATGGTGCGGGCAGTCGACGAACACAAAGACGAGCTGACCGGGCTGTCCGGGAACGGTGTCGAGGTCTACCCGACCGGTGCGTCCGCGTTGTGGAGTGACTTCAACAAGGCCAATCACGACGCGATGATCAAGGCCGAGCTGTTCTCCTGGCCGGTCACCTTGACGATCATGGTGCTGGCCTTCGGGTCGCTGGTCGCGGCCGGACTTCCCTTGCTGCTGACCATCGCCGGACTCGTCGCGTCCGCCGGCGGACTGGTCCTGCTGAACCAGGTCACCCCGATCTCGGTGTGGGCGATCAACTTCGCCATGATGTTCGCTCTGGCCCTGGGCATCGACTACGCACTGTTCATCGTGTCGCGCTTCCGCGATGCCATGCGCGGTTACGGCGACAACATGCGTGCCGCGGTCGCCGAGACCATGGACACCGCAGGAAAAGCGGTGTTGCTCTCCGGCATCACCGTCCTGGTGAGCTTGTCGGCCGTGTTGCTGGTTCCCGCACCCGCGGTGCGAACGATGGCCGTGGGCATCATGCTCGCCGTCGTCTTCGTCCTGGCGGCAACCCTGACACTTCTGCCCGCCGCGCTGGGCAAGCTGGGTCCCCGGGTCAATGCGGTGTCGATGCCGTATGCCCGCCGTCAGCAGCACCGTTCACCGGTGTTCGCCCGCTGGGGACTCTTCCTGCACCGTCACCCGTGGACCGTGGCCGCCGGTTCCCTCGCCGTTCTCATCGCGTTGGCGATCCCGGTCTTCGGCCTGAAGGTCGCGATGCCGTCGATCACCGTCGTCCCCGAGGATGCACCGGTGCGTCAGGGCTACGAACTCGTCCAGTCACAGATGGGTGAGGGCGCACCCGGGATGTTGCAGATCGTCGCACCTGCCAACGAGGCACAGCAGACCGCCCAGGCCGCTTCTCAGTCGCCGGGAATCGAGATGGTGACTCCCCCGATGCCCTCCGCAGATGGCTCGGATTACGTTCTGATGCAGGCACTCCCGTCGGTCGACCCGTCCGACGAGCAGATGGGCACGATCGTCGACGACCTGCGCAGCACCCTGCCCGACGGTGCACTGGTCGGTGGCGCGCCCACTGAGAACCTGGACCTCCAGCAGGCCCTGAACGACTACTTCCCGCTGGTTGTCGCCGTCATCCTCATCCTGGGCTTCCTGTTGCTCCTGGTCTCGCTGCAGGCACCTCTGATCGCCCTGATCGGCACCGTGGTCAGCCTGTTGTCGACGGCAGCTGCCTTCGGCGTCGCAAAGCTCATCTTCCAGGACGGGCACCTCGCGGACCTGTTGGGCTTCACACCACAGGGCTTCCTCGACGGGTGGGGACCGGTGTTCTTCTTCGCGATGATCTTCGCGATCGCGATGGACTACACGGTCTTCCTGCTCGCCACCGCGAAGGAACACTTCGAGCGGTCCGACAACGCCACACAGGCACAGATCGACGGGATGGCGCACTCCGGCCGGATCATCTTCGCCGCGGCAGCGGTCATGGTGGCGGTGTTCTTCACCTTCGCCCTGGCCGAACCTCTTCCCCCGAAGGAGATGGGGATCATCCTCGGTGTCGCCGTTCTGCTGGATGCCGTCCTGATCCGTCTCACACTCCTTCCGGCGCTGTTGCGGATCACGCGTCGCGCGGCATGGTGGTCGCCCGCCTGGTTGCGCCGCATCCTGCCCAAGATCAGCTTCGCGCACTGACAACCCGAACCGGATTCCGTCCCGGGCCAGCGGACAACCGTCTGGCCCGGGCCGGGTCCGAACCGAAAGGAACACAATGTCCCTCGCACTGAACACCACGCTGGCCGTCCCCTTCGACGAAGCGGTCGAGCGCACCCGCGCCGCACTCGCCGACCAGGGTTTCGGAGTCCTCACCGAGATCGATGTCCAGGCCACCATGAAGAAGAAGCTCGACGAGGACATGGAGCAGTACCTGATCCTGGGCGCCTGCAATCCGCCTCTGGCAAACCGAGCACTCGGGGTCCAACGCCAGATCGGACTGCTGCTGCCGTGCAACGTCGTCGTCCGGTCGGACCCGGACCATCCCGGCACGACACTCGTCGAGGCGATGAATCCGGATCTGATGGTTCAGGTCTCGGGTGAGCCCGAACTCGAGTCCGTCGCACGTGATGCCGCCACGAAGCTGCAGGCCGCGATCGACGCACTGTCGAACCAGTCCTGACCCCCGCCGATCCCAGAACAGAATCCCTGACACGACAGGAGTTGTCATGAACCGCTTCGACTTCTACTTCGATCCGGTGTGTCCCTTCGCGTGGGCCGCATCGCGGTGGCTCGCCGACCAGGCCGGGAGACACGATGACTCGGTCGACTGGCACGTCATGAGTCTGGCCGTCCTCAACGAGGATCGGGAACCCGCATCGGACCAGCAGCGACGGCAACTGGACACCTCCCGCCGGCTCGGCCGGGTGTTCATGGCCGCCGTCGCGAAGAACGGCGCGGACGCGATCGGGCCCCTCTACTCGGCGGTCGGCCGGCGTTTTCACCACGCGGGCGACGAGATGACCCCCGCGGTCGTCTCGGAGATCCTCGTCGAGGCCGGACTCCCCGGTGAACTGGCCGAGGCCATGGACGACGACTCGTTCGACGATGCCCTGAGGACAGCGCACCAACGCAGTCAGGATGTCCTGGGCGAGACCGGCGGCAGCCCGATCACCGGGATCAACGGAACCCACTTCTTCGGCCCGGTGCTCTCCGACATCCCGACCGGTGACGAGGCCGAGGCCCTCTACTCCGCGATCGTCACGCTCGGGGCCACGTCTGCCTTCTCGCAGCTCAAACGGCCCACCGGAGGCAAACCGACGTTCTCGGCCTGAGCTCGCCGCCTCACTGTCCGCACCGCAACGCGTCGGTCAGCACCTCACGCGATTCGGCATCGACCGTCAAACCGTATGTCGCGCTGACCATCACGAACTGGATCGCGTACTGGCACCAGAACCCGCGGACCGGTGGCATCCACCGGCCCGGTTCGGAGTCACTCTTGTCCTGATTCGAGGGGCCGTCGACGGCGACGAGGTTGGCCGGGTCGTTGGCGAAGCTCAGTCGTCGGCCGAGTTCCCACGACCACGCACCCATGTCCCATGCGTAGGCCAGCGGCACGATGTGGTCGATCTGCACACTCGACGCGTTGCGGTCGCGGCGGAACACCACGAACTCGCCGCTGTACGGGCTCCGGAACTCCCCCGCGAGAACCGCGCGCGGACAACTCGACACCGGTCCCGCCCGGATGTCCTGTAGATCTCGGGCCAGGATGTCGTTGCGGGTGTCGCATCCGTTGCCACCCCCGGCCACGGCCACCGCATCCGTCCACGCCGCGCCGAACGCGCTTCGGTCGTAGTCGTCGCGGTCGGGACGCTGTGCGTGCACGGGGATGGACGCCAAGCGCGCCAGAGCTTCTCGCGCCAGCGTCCGCACTCGCGAGTCGATGTCGGACTGCGGACCGAATCCACCTGATCCCACCGCGACCACGATCGCCGTGACGACCGCGAAGACCAGCAGCGACCACTGTCGGGCCGACCACGACCCCGATGCCGATGACTTCCAGGCGATCCACCGCACCCGCATGCGGAGCCGCCGGAGCGTCGGCGATCGGAACGTCGCGTCGCGGAGGACCATGGGACTTTGACGCAGCGCCGGGCGGCGAGGTTCCACGAAACGTGAAACCTGTTTCCGCGCAGCGGTTCACCTCGCGATGGGCGGTTTCCTTCGCGCTGACCGGATCTGCTCGGCGTGAGGGAAACACGACGGCGGGATCAGCCGACGGTCAGGACTTGTCGAGATACGCGATCTTCTGCGGCACCAGAATCCCGTCGACGAGGTCCGCGAGCGGGCGGTGGTGCAGAAGCGTGATGTCCTCGCTCACCACGTCCTCGGCGAGTCCGCGCGCATCCTCGATGACCTCCACGTCCTCGAGCAAGGACAGGAACCGCAGCGAGGTGTTGACGCCGGACTGCAGCGACCCGAGCAGGTCACCTTCGCGGCGTTGTTCGAGGTCCACACGGGCCAGTTCGAAGCCGTCGTTGGACCCCGCCACGGCACGCAGACGCTGCATCGATTGGGAGATGTCCTTGCTGTGCGTCATCAGCAGACACAGGCCGGCGTGCTGGCCACGACCGACACGTCCACGCAGCTGATGAAGCTGGCTCACCCCGAACCGTTCGGCGTCGACGATCACCATCGTGGTCGCGTTCGGCACGTCCACACCGACCTCGATGACGGTGGTGGACACCAGGACATCGACCTCGCCCCGTCCGAACGCGTCCATGATCGCGTTCTTCTCCTCGGGCGCCAGGCGACCGTGCAACATCTCGACTCGCCGATGCGCGAACGGACCGGCCACGAGAGCCTCGTACTGCTCGACGACCGACGTGGTCTTCGGACCCTTCTCGTCGTCGTCGGCTGCGGGTTCCGGGGCGTCGTCGTCGCCGATGCGCGAGCACACGACGTAGACCTGTCGGCCGGCGTCGATCTCCTCGTTGGCACGTGACCACACCCGGTCGACCCAGTTCTGCCTGCCCATCGGGACCACCGACGTCGAGATCGGCTGGCGGCCGCGCGGCAACTCGCGCAGGACCGACGTCTCGAGATCGCCGAAGGCGGTCATCGCGACGGTGCGCGGGATCGGCGTCGCGGTCATCACCAGGAAGTGCGGGATACGGCCGTCACGCCCCTTGCCGCGCAACACATCACGCTGTTCGACACCGAACCGGTGTTGTTCGTCGATCACCACGAGGCCGAGGTCGAAGAACTCGACCTTCTCCTCCAGCAGGGCGTGCGTACCGATGACGATGCCCGCCGAGCCGGTGACCACGTCGAGCAGCGTCTCGCGCCGGCCTTTGGTCTTCATCGATCCGGTCAGCAGGGCGATACGGGTCGCCCCCTCGGCCGCGGTCAGCTCACCACCCTCGGCCAGGTCACCCAGCATCTTCTTCATCGTTCGGTGATGCTGCGCCGCAAGCACTTCGGTGGGTGCGAGGATCGCGCACTGGTATCCGTTGTCGACGACCCGCAGCATCGCGAGCAGCGAGACGAGGGTCTTACCGGAACCGACCTCACCCTGCAGCAGCCGCGACATCGGTTGCGCCAGAGCCAGGTCCTCGGCGAGTTCCTCCCCCACCGCGAGCTGCCCCTCGGTGAGCGTGAACGGAAGACGCTCCCGCAGCTTGTCCTCGAGACCGCCGGGCACATGCGGGCACGGCGGAGCCGCTTCACTGCGGCCCGCGAGCCGTCGCTGTGCGAGCACCGTCTGGATCGCCAGCGCCTCGTCGAACTTCAGCCGATGCGAGGCGACCTTCACATCGTCCTCGGAGTCGGGTAGGTGGATCTTGCGGATCGCCTCGTCGGTGGAGACCAGTCCGCGTTCCCGGCGCTGCGCGTCGGTCAGCGCGTCGGGGATCGGCGCGCAATGGTCCAGCACCCGCCGCACGGCGCCCAGGATGTCCCAGGTCTGTACGTCTTTGGTGGCCGGATACATCGGGAGGATCTCGCGGTCGAACATCGCGACCAACGGATGCGCACCGCCATGTTCCCGGGTGACCTCCTCCTCGATCGCGTACATCTCGGTCAGCATCTTGGAGCCGACGACGTGATCGATCTCGGGATCGCCGTCGGGCAGGATCATCCACTCCGGGTGGGACAACTGGATCTGCTCGCGGAAGTACTTGACCGTACCGGCCATCATCACCCGGGCACCCGGGCGCAGCTGATGCCTGATGAACTTCGGATTGAAGAAGCTCGCCTCGTAGACCTCGTTCTCGTCGGTGACCTTGACCTTCAGGAACTGTCCACGGCGGCTCTTCATCTGGATCAGATCGGACTTGGTGATCCGGCCGACGATGGTCAGCCACTCGCCGGGTTCGGGCCGCTGATGGTCGGCCACGAGACCACGGCGGATGTAGCGACGGGGCGTGTAGCGCAGCAGTTCGCCGACGGTGGTCACGCCGAGTGCGGCGAGCTTCTCCGCCGGCTTAGGGCCGAGAACGTCGGACAGCGAATCCGCCAGCGCCAGTTCGGTCACTCGACACCCACCTGCAGCAGATCGCTGCGCTGCCCGGTGCGGTAGACCGCGAGTTCGATACCCGGGTAGCTGCGGCGCATCTGTTCCGCGACGGCCTCCAGCGCGGACTCGTCGACGGCGGTGCCGGCGAGCACGGTCACCAGCTCACCACCGGTCGCGAGCATCAGGTCGATCAGGGCGGTTCCAGCCGAGGTCTGGTCGGGCGCCACCACCAGGACGTCGTCGCCGATGAGCCCGAGGACGTCACCGACGTCCGACATCCCGGCCAGCGTCATCATCTTCGTGGTCGCGAGCTGCAGGGACCCCCACCGCGCACCGGCGGCGGCCTCGGCCATCGCATAGGCGTCGATGTCGGGGGTCTCACTCGGATCGTGCACCGCGAGCGCCGCCAGGCACTGGGTCATCGACGACGTCGGGAGCATCAGCACCGAACGCTGCGTCGAACGCACTTCGGTGGTGACGGTGACGAGATCCTGAGAACTCAACGCGCCGTTGGCCATGACCACCACGTGGGCACTGTCGGTGTCGCGGATCGACCGTCCCAAGGCCTGTGCGGTCAGCCCGCCGTCGGCGCGCAGCACGGTCGCCCCGGCCTCGGCGAAGAGGTCGGCCGCACCGTCGCCGAGCGCCACCGCCACCACGGCACGCTTGTGCCGCGGCGGAGGTTCGCTCGAATCGACTTGTGCGCGAATGGCATCGAGCGCGAAGCAGCTGATGCGGACATCCGAGAGCCGGCCGAGTCCCGCGCCGGCCTCCACCGCGGGACCGGGCTCACAGGTGTGGACGTGGACGGAGAAGCGCTCGCCCTCGCCGCTCGAGCTGTCGCCGACGATGACCACGGCGTCGCCCAGTTCGTTCAGACGCTCGCGGAGTTCGGCGATCTGTTCACCCGCCGCGCCGTCGAGCAGGTACATCACCTCGAAGTCCTGATCGCTGCTCTCCACGCAGGCGTCGTCGACCCCGTGTCCGAGGGTCGTGCTGTCGGTGAGGATGCCCCGGTAACGGCGCCGGCGGTTGGCCACCCCGGTGATCACCCGGACCATGGCATCGACGATCACGAGGAACCCGCGTCCGCCTGCGTCGACGACCCCCGCGGAGGCGAGGACCGACAACTGCTCCGGCGTACGTTCGAGCGCCTCGGCGCAGTCGTCGGCGACGGCGCGGACGATGTCGGCGGCGGTCTCCTTCTCATGTGCGGCGGCCGCCTCGGCGGCCACTCGAACCAGGGTCAGCACCGTTCCCTCGCGCGGTTCGCTGACCGCGCGGGTCGCGGCGAGCGACCCGAGGCGGAGGCCGAGCGTCGCCAGATCACCGAAGGTCAGGGATTCGGTGTCGCCGAGGATCTCGGCGCCGTCGGCCAGGCCGACGAGGACCTGCGACAGGATGATGCCCGAGTTGCCGCGTGCCTGCGCCACCGCACCGTCGGCCATCGCGCGGGCGACCTGCGGCAACGACGCGTCGTCCGGTGCGGCCTCGGCGGCGTCCGCAGCCGCCCGCATGGTGAACAGCATGTTGCTGCCGGTGTCCGAGTCCGGGATCGGGAAGACGTTGAGGTCGTTGATCTCGCCTCGCAGATCCTCGAGCTGGTCGACACAGACACGGGCCCAGTCACGCAGCAGCTGCGGGTTGATGGTGCGGGCGATCACGCGGTGACTCTTTCTCGCTCTGACCTGGGCATACGACGGGGCTGCGCCGCGGGCCGAGGGGACGGTCTGGAAGGATGTGTGCAAGGTTACTCGGCGTCCCCGACGACCCGGAGACGTCCGCGCCTCGAGGCGGGGCACCGCGACCCGGATTTGGCCACGCCCACCCGAGCTGGTTATCCTTGCAGGGTTGCCTTTCGGTCCACGCGCACACTTCCGGTGGTGCCGATCCGCGAGGCTGACCACGAGACCATATTCATCTATCAAGGGAGTTCGACGATGGCTGCCGTCTGCGACATTTGCGGCAAGGGCCCGGGCTTCGGCAAGTCGGTGTCTCACTCGCACCGCCGTACCAACCGCCGCTGGAACCCGAACATCCAGTCTGTTCGCGTCGAGGTCGCCCCGGGCAACCGCAAGCGCAAGAACGTCTGCACCTCCTGCCTGAAGGCCGGCAAGACCGCAGCTGTCTGATCGTCATCACCCGTACGCGGGTGATGGGGTTCGAGAGCACGAGACCCGATGCCACCGAGCGTAAGCTCCCCGGCGTCGGGTCTTTGGTGTGTGCGAGATAATGTTCCGCGCATGACTTCCACGCAATCCCCACCACCGAAACCCCCCAGCCCGACGCGTCGGCTCCCGTGAGTGAGGCCAACGGCGTCCTGACGATCGCGGTGTCGGCTGCGGGCGCGGGCAACTCACTCGACGACGACGGGATCGCCGCGGGCACCCAGGCGCTGCGCGAGGTGGCACGCGGTCGTCGCGACGTCGGCGCGGTGCTCCTCGTCGGTGCGGGCAAGAACTTCTGCGCCGGCGGCAACGTGCGGGCCTTCGCCGCCGCCGACGATCGACCCACCTATCTGCGTCTGATCGCCGACAACTTCCACGCCTTTGTCAACGCCCTCTACGAGGCCGAGGTCCCGGTTGTCGCCGCCGCCAAGGGCTGGGCTGCCGGTGCCGGCATGTCGCTGGTGCTGCACGCCGACGTCGCCATCGGCGGCACCTCCTCCAAACTCCGTCCCGCCTACCGCGGCATCGGACTCACCCCCGACGGCGGGCTCACCTGGACCCTTCCCCGCGCGGTCGGCGCCGCGCGGGCACGCCAGATCATCCTCACCGACCGCGTCCTCTCCGCCGACGACGCGCTGAACTGGGGAATCCTGTCGGAGATCGTCGCCGACGAGGACGTCGAGACCGTGGCCCGCGCCAACGCCGAGACGATCGCGGCAGGGCCCCGCTCCGCCGACTCCGGCACCAAACGCCTGCTGGCCGTGTCGTCGGAGAACTCGCTGATCGAACAGCTCACCATCGAGGGACGTTCCATCTCCGAACGGTCCGGCCTCGCCGAGGGCATCGAAGGCGTCGACGCGTTCGTCGGCAAGCGCGCGCCGGACTTCGGCAAGACGCGCTGATCTTCTCGGCTTACCGAGTAGGCCACCGCTCCCTGAGATGGGTGGTTGTCCCGGGTTCTCTCGGAGACGAGAGCGGAACTCAGGGCAGCCGCCAGTCCACCGGATCGGCGCCGAGATCGGCGAGTTCTTCGTTGGCCCGGCTGAACGGCCGCGAACCGAAGAAGCCGCGCGACGCCGACAGCGGCGACGGGTGTGCCGAGACGATGGCCGGGACGTCCGGCAACCACTCCTGAAGCCCGGCCGCATCCTTGCCCCACAGGATCGCGACGAGCGGTTCGTCACGGGCGACAAGCGCCTTGATCGCGCATTCGGTGACCGCTTCCCAGCCCTTCTTGCGGTGAGATGCGGGCTCCCCCGGCGCGACCGTCAGCACCCGGTTCAGCAACAGGACGCCGTTGTCGGCCCACGGGGTGAGATCTCCGTTGGTCGGCATCGGATACCCGAGATCCGAACAGTACTCGGTGTAGATGTTGGCCAAGGACCGCGGAATCGGACGCACGTCGGGGGCCACGGAGAAGCTCAGGCCGACAGCATGCCCCGGGGTCGGGTACGGGTCCTGCCCGACGATGAGCACCCGCACGTCGTCGATCGGCCGGGTGAAGGCCCGCAGGATGTGTTGTCCGGCGGGCAGATAGCGGCGGCCCTCGGCGATCTCGTTGCGCAGGAACCGGCCCATCTCGGTGATGATCGGCTCGACCGGGGCCAGGGCCTCGGCCCAGCCGGGGTCGATGATCTCGGCGAGCGGTTTGGTCGGTGCGGTCACTCCGGTCTCCCCATCAGTCCCATCGGTGGATCATGTGTGTCAGTCGAGTCGCCGCAGCGATTCGCGGTAGTACTTGGCGTTCTGGAAGTACATCTCGCTGTTGAGTTCGGTGTGTCCCTCGGGGACCTCGTAGTTCTCCCGTAGTCGCGCGGGCACACCGAGTGCCATACGACGCGGCGGCACGTCGAATTTGAACGGGACGACGGCCCCTGCCCCGACGATCGCACCGCTGCCGATCGTCGACCCGTTCAGGACCACCGAGCCGGAGGCGATGAGACAGTCGTCGCCGATGGTCGCACCCTCGATGTGCGCATTGTGTCCGACCACGCACCGCGCGCCGATCACGGTCGGCTCGAAGACTGTGCAGTGGATGACCGTGCCGTCCTGGATGTTGCTGCGCTCACCGATGGTGATGGTGCCGTAGTCGCCCCGCAGAACGGCCCCCGGCCACACCGAGACACCGTCGCCGAGCGTGACGGCTCCGATCACCACCGCGTCGGGGTGGACATAGGTCTCGTCGCCCAGGACGGGCACGCGGTCGTCGAGTGCGTAGATCGCCATACGGAGACTCTAGCCACGTGCAGATACCGACCCGTGCCCACCCGCGCCGGTCACACGCTCCAGGCCAGCCGGAACCGCTCGGTCAGTGTCTCGGGGGTGTGATCGGGGAAATGGGTGACCTCGTACCGCCGGACCGCCACGAGTGCGTCGACCGCGGGGTCGCCGAGGATCCCGCGAAGCAGCGGGGACACCTCCATCCGGTCGACGACCTCACCTTGATCGGTGGACAGCGGCCTTCGCTCACCCAGTGGGCGGGTGCGGGGATCGACGCCGACCTCGGGCGGCAGGGTGGCCCTGCGTTCGATCCCGGCCGCGGCCGCGCCCAGGATGGCCGCGGTGGCGAAGTAGACGTTTGCGGACGGATCGATGATCTTCACCTCGACATTGGCGCCCCGACCCCGCGTTCCCGGAGCATCCTCTTGCGTACCAACGACACTCGCGATGTCCACCGCATCCGCACGGACCAGTCGCACCGCCGCTTCGCGGTTCTCCACACCCCAGCAGGCGTGGGCGCCGGCCCACTGCCCGGGCAGCATGCGCAGCCCGGACACCACCGATCCACACAGCACACCCTGCAGCTCGAGGATCGCGTCGAGGATGCCCGCGACCGCGCGCTCGCCGTCGGGCGTCATCCCGGCGACCCCGGTTCCCCCGGACAGCAGTGGCCGATCACCGCGGTGCAGCGAGATGTGCTGATGGGCACCGCATCCCGCCTCGTCCACGAACGGTTTGGGTGAAAAGCTGGCACGCAGACCGTGTTTGCGGGCGAGCCGTCCGATCAGGATTCGGGTGAGCACGAGTCGATCGGCCGCGGTGATGGGGTCGGACGGACCGAGTGACACCTCGAACTGCCAGCGCGCGTGTTCGGGATGAAACTGTTCGACGATGATCCCCGCGGCCCGACACGAGATGAGGACATCCCGGACGAACCCCTCGAGTTCGACGAGGCCGACCGCACCGTACGGCGTCCACAGGGCGGACGGCAGCGGCGTCCCGTCCGATGCGACGAGCACGAACTCGAGTTCGTGACCCACCATGGCGTGCAGTCCGGCGTCGGCGAGATCGGCGACGACGCGACGCAGTGTGCCGCGAGCGCACTGCGGCACCGGATCACCCGTGAGGCCGAAGAACTCTCCGGGTGCCCAGCTCAAGGTCGGGTCGACCACCACCCGGGCGTCGAGATCGATCCGGATGCGCTGATCCCCCACCACTCCGACCTCGTCGCTGAACGCGATACCGGTCTGATCGATCGCGAACGCATGCCATGACGGGCTGGCCCCGAGACCCGCCGACGCGAACGCCGGCACTCGTTCGGGAGTGACCGTCTTCGCCAGCGTCAGTCCGGCCGGATTGACGACGGTCGCGAGAAGGATCGACGACGATGCGTCGTCGGCGGCATCCGATCGCGAGACCATGTCCACAGTGTCATGGAGCGGGGCGATTCCGGTGGCGGAACCGCACGGTCCGTCGGATCATCCGCGCGGAACGGCGAACGACTGCCACCCGTGTAGATCGGGCCCGTCCGGTCCGCCGACGCGCCGGCCGTCGACCCACACCTCTGGTGTCGGCGAAGAGGCCTCCCGGACCGACCCGATCACCGTCCAGCCGTCGGGCACGGACGTGACGTCGAAGGCGGCGAGAAGGTGGTGATCCTCACCGCCGGTCAGCACCCATTCGTCCACCTCGACACCGAGTTCTGTGGCCAGTGGGGCCAGATCGGGACGCCGCGGCACCGCGTCGACCTCGACGGCCATCGCCAACTGCGCGGCACGCGACATGGTGATCAGTTCTTCGACGAGCCCGTCGGAGATGTCGGTCATCGCATGCGCTCCGGCCGCGGCCGCGACGGGCCCCTGGCTCAGGTCGGGCATCGGAACACGATGCAGAGCAACGACTTCCGACCACAGTGACTCGTCGATGCCCGGGGTCGACAACACCGCCAGACCGGCTGCACTGGCGCCCAGCGGACCACTCACCGCGAGGACATCGCCGCTGCGGGCACCACCCAGCGAGACCGGCCGGCGACCTTCGAGCGCCCCGACGGCGGTGACGCTCACCACCACCTGCTCCGCGGCGACCAGGTCACCACCGAGAACCCGTGCGCCCAGGGCATGTGCGGCGCCCACGACTCCGTCGTTGAGGTCGAGGACGACGCTCACGGGAGTGGCCGACGGGCAGGCGATGGACACCACGAGCCCGGTCGTCCGGCCGCCCATCGCGGCGACGTCGGCCGAACTCTGGACCACCGCCCGCGCCCCGACCTGCTGCGGCGTCGACCAGTCGAACCGGAAATGCCGTCCCTCGACGACCGTGTCGGTGCTGATCACCGCCGACCCGCCGATCTCGAGGACGGCCGCGTCGTCGCCCGAGCCGATCACGATGTCGTCGGCGGGTCCGGCCGCGGTCGCCGCTGCGGTGAGCGCGGCGATCACCGCACGCTCACCGATCTCCCCCACGGTGTCGGTGTGGTCGGTGTCGACAGAGTCGGTGTGGTCGGTGTCGACAATGTCGAGGCGCTCGGTGCCGACGTCGTCGGAGGTCACTTGTCCGGTCTCACTCTCGTCGGGTCCCCGTCGAGTCGCGCGCGAACGGGATTGTCGGTGACAATGTGTGCCACAGTGTATTGGGCTCACGGCGAACGGTGTTCGCCGCGCAGCGCCCACTGCCGCCGGATTCGAACCCGTGTCGGCGATGGGGGCACAAACGGAGAGGATGCCCGTGGTTCAGGCGTACATACTGATCCAGACCGAGGTCGGTCGGGCCGCCCTCGCGGCGGCGACCATCGCCGAGATCTCGGGGGTCGCCTCATCCGAAGAGGTCAGCGGACCTTATGACGTGATCGTCCGGGTGGATGCCGCCGATGCCACGCAGCTCACCGAGAGTGTGGTTCCCCAGATCCAGAAGGTAGCCGGGATCACCCGCACCTTGACCTGCCCGGTGGTCGACCACACCCGCTGAGTCGGGTTTGCCGGTCCCGGCTTCGGCCGGGACGCGGCCGGCTCCTAGGGTGGTGGCGTGACGTCAGCAGGTTCGGATGACACCCCTCAGGATCCCGAGAACGACAAGGCGGACGATCCGGCGGCCGGTGACCTCGCCGGCCCGGAGGACCCTGCGGTCGACGAACGGTATGGTGCCGGCTCCCGCCTGAGTCCCGCGCTCATCGCGACTCTCGTCGCCATCCCGGTGATGGTGATCGCGGGCTTCATCGCTTTCGCCGCGTTGCGGCCCGAGACGGTGAACCCCGTCGAGTCATACGCCTCGGACGGCAGCGCGTCTGCGGACTGCACGCGTCTGCTCGACGCGGCGCCCCAGCGGTTCGAAGGATTCGGCGACAAGGAGATCTCCGGGGACCGCGCGACCTGGCCCGCGGAAGCGTCCGGCGACGACCTGACGCTGCGCTGCGGCGTGACGCGGCCGGCCGAGCTGTCCCCGACGAGCAACCTGCAGGAGATCCACGCGGCCGGCCGGGCCGGTGTGCAGTGGTTCATCACCGACACCGTCGACGGTTCCGGACAGGCCTACGTGAGCGTCGATCATCGTCCCTACGTCGCACTGTGGGTTCCGTCCAATGCCGGGAACGGTCCGATCACCGACATCTCGGGCCTCATCGACCAGACGCTCGAACGCGGTCCGCTCGACTTCGGCTGACGCTTCAGGTCAGTCCCGGTAGATCTCCGGCTTGGCGCTGCGGCCGAGCAGGGAGTTGATCGCGTCGGCGACCGATTGCCCGTCATGGCACACCTTGTGCACCGCGTCGGTCAGCGGCATCGGCACCTGGTGCTTCTCGGCGAGCGCGCGCACCGACGAACACGACTTCACACCCTCGGCGACCTGTCCGTTGGTGGCCGCCTGCGCTTCGGCCATCGTCGCGCCCTCGCCGAGTCGGGCTCCGAAGGTCCGATTCCGGGACAGCGGCGACGAGCAGGTCGCGACCAGATCGCCGACTCCTGCGAGCCCGGCCAGGGTCTCGATCTGTGCGCCGACGGCCACCCCGAGACGGATGGTCTCCGCAAGGCCGCGCGTGATGATCGTGGCGAGCGTGTTCTGACCGAATCCGACTCCGCTCGCGATGCCGCAGGCGAGCGCGATCACGTTCTTGGCCGAGCCACCGATCTCGCAGCCGATGACGTCTGTGTTGGTGTACGGCCGGAAATAGCGGGTGCTGAACGCGCTCTGCAGGGTGACGGCGCGGGACTCGTCGACGCTTGCGATGACGGTCGCCGCCGGCTGCCCCTCGGCGACCTCATGCGCGAGGTTGGGTCCGGTGAGCACGGCGATCCGGTCATCGGCGACGCCGGTGACCTCGGCGATGACCTCACTCATCCGCAACAGCGTGCTGGTCTCGATGCCTTTGGCCAGCGACACGAGCGATGCGTCGGAACCGATGTGCGGGGTCCACTGCGTCAGGTTCTCCCGCAGGGACTGCGACGGCACGCCGCACACGACGATGTCTGCACCTGTCAGTGCGTCCACCGCGTCACTGGTGGCCGTCAGCTCGCCGGGCAACGTGATGTCCGACAGATAGTTCGGGTTCACGTGTTCGGAGTTGATCGCATCCGCCAGTTCCGGGCGTCGTGCCCAGATGACCGTCTCGGTTCCCGCATCCACGAGGACTTTCGCCACCGCCGTACCCCAGGAACCAGCACCCATGACCGCCGCGCGCACCGCACTCCTCCTGCCCCGGGTCCGTCTCTTCGGACCGAACGACTACCTGCCCACCCTAATGCCACGCACCGGCTGACCGACCCGGAATGTCACCCACCATCGCGCGGTGCACCATGATGGTCAGCATGGACCACAGCGCCGTCGACATGAGCGTCGACCTCAGCGCCGCCACGGGGAGCCCCGCGGCCGGCGGGGCGACGGTCGCGGCCGTGCTGGCCGTCAAGAGTCTCCAGCGCGCGAAGTCGCGGCTGGTGGCCACGCTGTCGGCCGCCACCGGCCACGACGAACCGACCACGCGGGGCTCTCTTGTCCTGGCGATGTTTCTCGACACCGTCGAGGCCCTTCGAGGTGCCGGCGTCTCGAGAGTGGTGGTCGTCAGTCCGGACGACGAGGTACTTGACGCGGCGCGACGGGCGGGCACGCACGGACTACCCGAGGTGGACTCGCCCACGACCGGTTCGGGCCTCAACAGCGCCTTCGGCCACGGTGCGCGGTGGGCCCGTGAGACATGGCCGGATTCGACGCGGCTGGTGTTCGTGCAGGCCGACCTGCCGGCCGCGACCAGCGATTCGCTGCGCGCGGTCCTGCGGGAGGCGCCGGCACACCGTCTCAGCTTCCTGACCGACCGCGACGGTACCGGCACGGTTCTCCTGCACGGCAATCTCCTCCCCGACGAGACCGGTGCTCTCGACGACGCACCTCGATTCGGCCCGGGTTCGGCGGCTGCGCACCGGGCCGCCGGCGCCGTCGAACTCGACCCCGCACACACCCGGTGGATCGATCTGCGCACAGACGTCGACACCGCAACCGATCTCGTCGCCGCACGCGCACTCGGCATCGGCCCCCACACCGCCGAGGCTCTGCGTCGTCTGTGACTGCCGCATGACTCCGCTTGTCGTGTGACGGCGACAGGGACATCGTGCCGTGGACGACGGGGTTCACGGGTCCTGCTCATGCCACGGGCTCCGAGTATGGGTCATCATTGATGGGTGAGCCCTGCCGACGACACCTCATCGACGACCGCCACGGTCACGACCACGCCGATCCCCAATGCCCCGCCGGCCGCAACGCTCGTCCCCGACGAGTCCGCGGACCTGCCCGAGGATCGGTATCTCAACCGAGAATTGAGTTGGCTCGACTTCAACTCCCGGGTGCTGGCACTCGCCGAGGACACCTCGCTGCCGTTGCTCGAACGCGCGAAGTTTCTCGCCATCTTCGCCTCCAACCTCGATGAGTTCTTCATGGTCCGGGTCGCGGGCCTCAAACGCCGCGACGAGACGGGCCTGTCGGTCCGATCGGCAGACGGACTCTCCCCGCGGGAGCAGCTGATGCGCATCGCCGGGCGGACCCAGAGCATCGCCGACCGTCACGCCCGCGTCTTCCTCGACTCGGTCCGACCGGCATTGGCCGACAACGACATCTATGTCGTGTCCTGGTCACAGCTCACCGATGACCAGCGTGCCCGGATGGTCGACTACTTCCAGGACGAGGTCTTCCCCGTCCTCACCCCGCTCGCGGTCGACCCGGCTCACCCGTTCCCCTACATCAGTGGCCTGTCGCTGAATCTCGCGGTGACCGTCAAGGACATCAACGAGAGCGGCGAGCACTTCGCCCGAGTGAAGGTCCCGGACAACGTGAACCGCTTCATCCGGGTCGATCAGCTCGCGCCCTACCGCGGCCCGGACGACGGGACGCACACGAAGAGCGCGGTGTTCCTGCCGATGGAACATCTCATCGCGGCCAATCTCGGCACGTTGTTCCCGGGCATGGAAGTAGTTGAACATCATGCCTTCCGGATCACCCGAAACGCCGATTTCGAGGTCGAGGAGGACCGCGACGAGGACCTCCTGCAGGCCCTCGAGCGTGAACTCGCCCGACGCCGGTTCGGTTCACCGGTGCGTCTCGAGGTGGCCGACGACATGAGCGAGCACATGCTCGAGCTGTTGCTGCGCGAGCTCGACGTCAACCCGGCCGATGTCATCCAGGTGCCCGGTCTGCTCGATCTGTCATCGCTTTTCGAGATCTACGACCTGGATCGGCCGCATCTGAAGGATCGTCCGTTCGTGCCGGCCACCCACCCGGCGTTCGGCGAGCGCGAGACACCCAAGAGTGTCTTCTCGACGTTGCGCGAGGGCGACGTCCTCGTTCATCACCCGTACGATTCGTTCTCCACGAGCGTGCAACGGTTCATCGAACAGGCGGCGGCCGACCCACAGGTTCTCGCGATCAAGCAGACCCTCTACCGCACCTCGGGTGATTCCCCGATCGTCAATGCGCTCATCGATGCCGCCGAGGCGGGCAAACAGGTCGTGGCGCTGGTGGAGATCAAGGCACGCTTCGACGAGCAGGCCAACATCAAGTGGGCGCGCAAACTCGAGCAGGCCGGTGTCCACGTCGTCTATGGACTGGTGGGGCTCAAGACGCACTGCAAGACATGTCTGGTGGTCCGCCGCGAGGGCTCGACGATCAAGCGCTACTGCCACATCGGTACCGGCAACTACAACCCGAAGACCGCGCGGCTGTACGAGGACGTGGGCCTGCTCACCGCCGCCCCCGACATCGGCGCGGACCTGACGGACCTGTTCAACACACTGACCGGGTATTCACGCAAGAAGGAGTACCGCAACATCCTCGTTGCCCCCCAGGGCATCCGGGCGGGCATCATCGAGCGCATCCACCGCGAGATCGAACTCTTCCGCGCGGGCGACGACCGCGCTCGCGTGCAGCTCAAGGCCAATGCGTTGGTCGACGAGCAGGTGATCGACGCGCTGTACCGGGCCTCGCAGGAAGGGGTCCCGGTCGATGTCGTGGTCCGCGGGATCAGCGCTCTGCGTCCGGGGATTGCCGGCGTCAGCGACAACATCCACGTCCGGTCGATCCTCGGCCAGTTCCTCGAACATTCCCGCATCCTGCATTTCGGTGCCCAGAACGAGTATTGGATCGGCAGCGCCGACATGATGCATCGCAACCTGGATCGTCGGATCGAGGTGATGGTGAACGTGCGCGACAAGCGCCTCGCCGGTGAACTCGGCGACATCTTCGCCTCGGCGCTCGACCCGCGCACGCGATGCTGGGTCCTGCAGACCGACGGCAGTTGGGTGGCCTCCCCTGCCGCGGGCGAGGAGGTCCGCGACCATCAGCGACAGATGATGCGCCGCAATCGTCGTCGGCCGGAGATCAATTCGTGACCGGCTCCGCCTTGACGCCGCATCCGGGCAGCGATTCCCGATGACGAAGACGGTGCCTCGGAAAAGTGTGTGGGCCGCCGGCGCCGTCGTCTGGCGGCCGGGTACGTCGGGCTCCACCGCTCCGGAAGACCTGGAGATCGCCGTTGTCCATCGGCCGCGCTACGACGACTGGACCATCCCCAAGGGGAGGGGTGAGCCGGGCGAGACCCTCGTCGACACCGCGGTCCGTGAGATCGCCGAGGAGACGGGGCAACACGTCGTCCTCGGACGGCACCTCGGCGATGTTCACTATGACCTCGGGTCGGGGCGCAAGCATGTGCGCTACTGGTCCGCGCGAGGCGACAACGGTGCGTTCACCCCCGACGACGAGGTCGACGAATTACGCTGGCTCACGGTCGAGAAAGCGCGAAAGACGCTGAGCTATGACCTGGATCGCGAAATTCTGCGCGAGTTCACGCGACTGCCGGCCGATCTGCACACGTTGCTGCTGGTGCGCCACGCCAAGGCGGGGCGGCGCTCTGTTTACAAAGGTGACGACCGCCTCCGCCCGCTCGACGCCCTCGGTCGCACCCAGGCAGCGGCGCTCGTCCCGCTGCTGCTGGCCTTCGGTGCGCAACGGATCCACTCCGCGGATCGAGTGCGCTGTGAGCAGACACTGGAGCCGCTACGCTCCCGTCTCGGTGTCGAGTCCTGCAGCGAGCCGGACCTCTCCGAGGAGGTTTATCGCGCGGATCCGACCGCGGCACAACGCCGAATCCGGGAGCTGGCGTCCGAAATGCCGGACACCCTGGCGGTGTGCAGTCAGGGCAAGGTGATCCCACCGCTGATGGACTGGTGGGCCGAGCGCGACGGCATCACCCTGCCGAAGGCCTCGAACCGCAAGGGCAGCGTGTGGGTGTGCTCGCTCCACGACGGCCGGCTCGTGGCGGCCGATCACATCGCGAGTCCGCTTCCGTCCGACTGAGAGTCCCTCCGAACACAGATCAACCCCTGGTGGGGAAGTCACCAGGGGTTGATCTGAAAAGCGGTGTGCCCTACCGGGCCGGTCTTCAGCGGCGCGTCGACTTCTTGGCCGGAGCCTTCTTCGCCGCGGCCTTCTTGGCCGGAGCCTTCTTGGCTGCGGTCTTCTTGGCCGGAGCAGCCTTCTTGGCCGGAGCGGCCTTCTTCGCCGCGGTCGTGGTCTTCTTGGCCGGCGCGGTCTTCTTGGCCGCCGTGGTCTTCTTTGCCGCGGTGGTCTTCTTGGCCGCCGTGGTCTTGGCCGGAGCCTTCTTCGCCGCGGTCTTCTTGGCCGGAGCAGCCTTCTTGGCCGCGGTCTTCTTGGCCGGAGCAGCCTTCTTGGCCGCCGTGGTGCCGCTGCCGCGCTTCACAGCCGGACCGGTGGCGGCGAGCTTCTGCTTGCCGGCCACGACGGCCTTGAACTGAGCACCCGGACGGAACGCGGGAACCGAAGTAGCACGGACCTTCACGGTCTCGCCGGTGCGCGGATTGCGAGCGACGCGCGGCGCACGCTTCCGCTTCTCGAAAACACCGAAGCCGGTGATCGTCACGCTCTCGCCCTTGTTGACCGCGCGAACGATCGTGTCGACGACGAGCTCGACGGCTTCAGTCGCAGTCTTGCGATCCGCGTCGAGCTTCTTGGTCAGCTCATCAATGAGCTCCGCCTTGTTCATGAGTACCTCCGCAAGCTGATCTGACCGGTTTTCGGCCAGCTACCCACACACGGTAAACGTCGAATTTGAAAACGTCCATCTTCCACGCCAATTAGGACGCCGTGTTGCGAAATCGCATAGCAGCTCACAGGGTCTCCGCGTCGCGGGACCGGACCGTCCGCGCGGCCTCGAGAGGGGTCTCCGGTCAGTCCGCGAGAGTCCTCGGTTTGAACGACGGACGCTTCGACTCGTACTCGGAAATCGCGTCTACCTGCCGCAACGTCAATCCGATGTCGTCGAGACCCTCAATCAGGCGCCACCTGGTGTAGTCATCAATTGCCAACGGCACCACGAGGTCTCCTGCCGTGACGCTCTTATCGACAAGGCTCACCGTGATTTCCATCCCGGGGCTCTCCTCGAGTCGCTTCCACAGCAACTCGACGTCGGACTGTTCGACCTGGGCGGCGACCAGTCCGGCCTTGCCGGCGTTCCCGCGGAAGATGTCGGCGAACCGGGACGAGATCACCACGCGGAACCCGAAATCGGACAGCGCCCATACCGCGTGCTCGCGCGAGGAGCCGGTGCCGAAGTCCGGCCCGGCGACCAGAACGGAGCCGTTGCTCCACGGCTCGTTGTTGAGGATGAAGCCCGGGTCGGTGCGCCACCCGGCGAAGAGACCGTCCTCAAAGCCAGTGCGGGTCACCCGCTTCAGGTATTCGGCCGGGATGATCTGGTCGGTGTCGACGTTGCTGCGGCGCAGCGGGACGCCAATGCCCGTGTGTTCGGTGAACGGCTGCATGATGAAAGTCCCTGTTCGGAAGTTGTCTGGAATGTGGTCTGGGGGTTACTCAACCGAGATCGGCCGGAGCGGACAGCGTCCCGCGGATCGCGGTGGCGGCCGCGACGGCCGGTGACACCAGGTGGGTGCGTCCGCCCTTGCCCTGCCGCCCTTCGAAATTGCGGTTCGACGTCGAGGCGCACCGCTCACCGGGCGCAAGCTGATCCGGGTTCATCCCCAGACACATCGAGCATCCGGCCTGTCGCCATTCGGCGCCGGCGTTCAGGAAGACCTCCCCGAGGCCCTCTTCCTCGGCCTGGGCGCGCACGCGCATCGAACCGGGCACGATGAGCATCCGCATGCCGTCGGCGATCTTGCGGCCCTTGAGGATGTCGGCGACCGCGCGCAGGTCCTCGATGCGACCGTTGGTGCACGATCCGACGAACACCGTGTCGACCTTGATGTCACGCAACGGCGTACCCGGCTGGAGATCCATGTACTCGAGGGCCTTCGACGCGGCGCTCGATGCGACCTCGTCACCGAAGTCGGCGGGGTCCGGGACGGTCGCTCCCAACGGCGCACCCTGCCCCGGGTTGGTCCCCCAGGTGACGAACGGGGTCAACTCGCCGGCGTCGATGTGGACCTCGGCGTCGAAGACGGCGTCGTCGTCGGTGCGCAGGCTGTCCCAATACTCAACAGCCGCATCCCATTCGGCACCCTTCGGAGCGTGCGGACGACCCTTGAGGAACTCGTAGGTGACCTCGTCGGGAGCGATCATGCCGGCGCGGGCGCCCGCTTCGATCGACATGTTGCACACGGTCATCCGCGCTTCCATCGACAGGTTGCGGATCGCCTCGCCGCGGTACTCGAGGACGTAGCCCTGTCCACCGCCGGTGCCGATCTTCGCGATGATCGCCAGGATCAGATCCTTGGCCGTGACGCCGGGGGGCAGGCGGCCGTCGACGTTGATCGCCATCGTCTTGAACGGGCGCAGCGAAAGGGTCTGCGTCGCGAGGACGTGCTCCACCTCGCTGGTGCCGATCCCCATGGCGATCGCACCGAAAGCACCGTGGGTGGCCGTGTGGCTGTCACCGCACACCACGGTCATTCCGGGCTGGGTCAGACCCAGCTGCGGACCGACCACGTGCACGATGCCCTGTTCGGCGTCTCCCATCGGGTGCAGCCGGATACCGAACTCCTCGCAGTTCTTGCGAAGGGTCTCGACCTGCGTGCGCGACACCGGATCGGCGATCGGCTTGTCGATGTCGACCGTCGGGACGTTGTGATCCTCGGTGGCGATCGTCAGGTCGGGGCGTCGCACGGGGCGACCCGCCAGTCGGAGGCCGTCGAAGGCCTGCGGACTGGTGACCTCGTGGACGAGATGCAGGTCGATGTAGATCAGGTCCGGATTGTTGTTTCCGGACGCATCGGCCTCACCGGGCACGACAACGTGGTCGCGCCAGACCTTCTCGGCAAGAGTTAGCGGCTGGGCTGGGCTGTTGCTCATGGCTGCACTCGATATCTTCTCGGGTTCGGCGGACGGTGCGCGCTCAGCTCGCGCTGAAACGTGCATCTCACTATTTGGACAGCTAGTATCGTCCTATGGGACAGGATAGCGCATCCGCGGTCAGCAGCGGAATCGGCGTACTCGACAAATCCGTGGCGGTACTCCACGCCATCGCCGAGGCCCCGTGCAATCTCTCGGAGTTGTGTGGGCGCACCGGACTCCCGCGCGCCACCGCACACCGGCTCGCGGTCGGCCTCGAGACCCATCGCTTCCTCGCACGAGACATCACCGGACGCTGGCAACCGGGGCCGGCACTGGGCGAACTCGCCGCCTCCGCCCATGATCCCGTGACCGAGTCCGCGTTGATGGTCCTTCCCCGACTCCGTGACATCACCGGCGAATCCGTCCAGGTCTACCGCCGCGAAGGTGCCGAACGCGTGTGCGTGGCCGCGATGGAACCGCCTACCGGCCTGCGCGACACCGTGCCCGTCGGAACACGGTTCCCGATGAGCGCCGGCTCCGCAGCCAAGGTCCTGCTCGCCTGGGCCGACCCGGCGACGCAGCGCGCGCTGCTGCACGACAGCGTGTTCAGCGAGCGAGCCCTGCACGAGATCCGACGCCGCGGCTGGGCCCAGAGTGCCGGCGAGCGCGCGGCGGGCGTGGCGAGCGTCTCGGCGCCCGTGCGCGACGGCAACGGTGACGTCGTCGCCGCGATCTCGGTCTCCGGCCCCATCGACCGCATGGGCCGTCGGCCGGGCGCCCGCTGGGCCGCCGATCTCCTCGCCGCCGCCGATGCGATCCACAAGCGGCTGCAGACCTCCCGCGCCTGACCCGCCGCCGCAGGCGTTCCCGGCGTGACCGTTCCGCGCAGCGGACGGGTCGGATAGCTTCGTCACATGGGAGTCAACCAACGCAACCAGATCGTCATGTCCGACGCCGAGATCGAGGAATTCGTCGCGCGCAGCCGCACGGCCACCCTCGCCACCACGGGCCCCGACGGTGGCATCCACCTCGTCGCCATGTGGTACGGGGTCATCGACGGCGAGATCTGGTTCGAGACGAAGTCGAAGTCGCAGAAGGCGGTCAACCTCCGCCGCAACAACCGCTGCACGGTGATGATCGAGGACGGCGACACCTACGACACGCTGCGGGGCGTGAGCTTCGAGGGGACCGCCGAGATCCTCGACGACCCCGACTCCTGCCTGAAGGTCGGGATCAGCGTCTGGGAGCGCTACACGGCGCCCTACACCGAGGAATCGCGCCCCTTCGTCGAGCAGATGATGCACAAGCGTGTGGCCGTCCGTCTGGTGCCCACACGCACCCGTTCGTGGGATCACCGCAAACTCGGTATCCCGGAGATGCCGGCGTCGGGAAGCACCGCCCAGTTCCTGTGAATCCGCCCACCCGATAGGCGGATCCCCCTCGCCCGTGTCGCGATGTGATCATCGCAACACGGGCGAGATCGTCTGCACCACAAAGAAAAACACCCTCCCGCTGCGATGCAGAGGGAGGGTGTTTCTGTAGCCCCGACGGGATTCGAACCCGCGCTACCGCCTTGAGAGGGCGGCGTCCTAGGCCGCTAGACGACGGGGCCTTGGAACTTTGTTGCGATCAAGACCCTAGCACGGTCTCGAACTCATTCAGTTCGCTGGGGTACCAGGACTCGAACCTAGAATGGCTGAACCAGAATCAGCTGTGTTGCCAATTACACCATACCCCACGGACTTCCCTTTTCCCTGAGGAAAAGTGCCGAGAAAGACAATAGCAAAGGGTTACCGGAAGTCCACAAACGTGCAGTTCAGAGGCCTATTTCGCAGCGATCTCACGAGCCGCGGCCAGACGGGCGAGGGTCTTGTCGCGACCGAGGATCTCCATCGACTCGAAGAGCGGCGGACTCACCTGCGAACCGGTGACGGCGACGCGCACCGGACCGAACGCCTTACGTGGCTTGAGCTCCATACCGTCGACCAGAGCCGCGTTGAGGGCGTCCTGCAGCTCCTGGGTGGTCCAGGACGTCAACGGCTCGATGGCGGCGATGGCGGCGTCGAGAACGGCCACTGCGTCGGCTCCCAGGTTCTTGCTCGCGGCCTTCTCGTCGATCGTGAACTCGTCGTCGGACACGTAGACGAACTTGATGAGGTCCCAGGCGTCGGCGAGTACCTGGATGCGCGTCTGCACGAGTTCGGCGAGTGCGGCGAATCTCACATCGTCGACCGGCTCCGACAGGTGTCCGTGACCGATCAGGAACTCCTTGAGGCGCGCAGTGAAGTCATCGGTCTCGAGCCGGCGGATGTGCTCGGCGTTGATCGCGTCGGCCTTCTTCTGATCGAAGCGCGCCGGATTCGAGTTCACCTGCCGCACATCGAAAGCGGCGATCATCTCGTCGAGTGAGAAGACATCGGTGTCGCTGGAGTAGCCCCAGCCGAGCAGCGCGAGGTAGTTGAGCAGGCCTTCCGGGATGAATCCACGGTCGCGGTGATGGAAGAGGTTCGACTGCGGGTCGCGCTTGGACAGCTTCTTATTGCCCTCGCCCATCACGAACGGGAGATGGCCGAACTCCGGGACGAACTCTGCGACACCGATGCGGATGAGTGCCTCGTACAGCGCGAGCTGACGCGGCGTCGACGAGAGGAGATCTTCGCCACGCAGCACGTGGGTGATCTTCATCATGGCGTCGTCCACGGGATTGACCAGGGTGTACAGCGGGTCGCCCGACGCACGCGTCAGCGCGAAGTCCGGAACGGTGCCCGCCTTGATCGTCGTCGTACCGCGGACCAGGTCGTCCCAGGAGAGATCGGTGTCCGGCATCCGCAGGCGCACAACCGGTTTGCGACCTTCGGCGCGGTAGGCCGCGCGCTGTTCGTCGGTGAGGTCGCGATCGAAGTTGTCGTAGCCCAACTTGGGATCACGTCCGGCCGCCTTGTGACGCGCCTCGACCTCCTCGGGGGTGGAGAAGGCCTCGTAGGCCTCCCCCGCCTCGAGAAGGCGTGCGACGACGCCGGCGTGGATGTCACGACGCTCCGACTGACGGTAGGGACCGTAGGGTCCACCGACCTCGGGTCCCTCGTCCCAGTCCATTCCGAGCCACCGCAGGGCATCGAGGATGGCCAGGTAGGACTCCTCGCTGTCACGGGAGGAGTCGGTGTCCTCGATGCGGAACACGAAGGTTCCACCGTCATGACGCGCCTGGGCGAAGTTGAACAGCGCGGTCCGTACGAGTCCGACATGGGGTGTACCGGTCGGTGACGGACAGAATCGGACTCGTACGGCTTCACTACTGGTCATGACCGTCAGGGTATCGAAACCCCGTCGAGCCCTGACCGGCGCGTTCAGTCCCGGAAACGCCCGCAGAAGTCGACCAGGACGCGGTTCACCTCGGCCGGTTGTTCGAGATAGCCGAAATGCCCGGCACGTTCGATCTGTACGTACTCCGCACCCGGGATCGCCTCGGCCACCTCACGCGCGAGGTGGGGCGGCAACGTGCGATCGTCGGCGAACCCGACGACGAGTGTCGGGCGCGTGATGTTGCGATACGCCGCGAGGCGGTCCGACTCCTTGTTGTGGAGCTCGAGCTGAGCGCGCACCCCCGGGGTCACCGTCTGCGGCGAGAACCCGATGATGTCGAGCCAGTCCCGTGCGGAGCGGTCGTCGTCGAGCGTGTGCGGCGACAGGTTCAGATGAGCCGTGATCGCGGCCTCGTACTCCAGCGGCAGCTTGATCTTGTTGTCGTAGAGCGCACGCTCACCGGCCGAGATCGCTTCCTGCAGAGGCGTGTTGCGGCCGTAGGTGGCGATCAGAACAGCGGCCTTGACGACGTCGGGCCGCGCCAGGGCGAGTTCCTGGGTGATCCGGGCGCCCAGTGAGGTGCCCACGACGATCGCCGGACCACGGCCGAGATGTTCGATCAGCGCGGCGGTGTCGGCGACCATGTCATCCAGGCCGAAACCCTCGGGACATTCCGACGACGGGGCGATGCCACGGTTGTCGAACGTGACGACGGTGTGGCCGGCCTTCACCAGTGCCGGTTCCTGATTGGCCTTCCACACGCGGCCGGGACTGCCCGTGCCCATGACCATCACGACCAGCGGGCCGCTCCCGGCCACGCTGTAGGAGATGTCGATGCCGTTGACGCGTGCCGTATTGGGAGCTGTCATGCCTTGTCCACCACCGGGTTGGAGAGCGTGCCGATTCCGTTGACGGTCACCGAGACCCGCTGTCCGGCAACCATTGGTCCCACTCCCTCGGGCGTGCCCGTGAGAATCACGTCGCCGGGGAGCAGGGTCATGATCCGTGTGATCCACTCGACGATCTCGCCGATGTCGTGCAGCATCAACGAGGTCCGCGTCCGCTGCTTGACCTCACCGTCGAGTTCGGTGACGAGTTCGACGTCGGAAGGGTCGAAGGAGGTCTCGATCCAGGGACCGAGCGGACAGAAGGTGTCGTAGCTCTTCCCGCGCGTCCACTGTCCATCGATCTTCTGCTGATCCCGGGCGGTCACGTCGTTGGCGATCGTGTAGCCGAGGATGACGTCCTTGGCCTGTGCGGCCTTGACATCCTTGCAGGGCCGGCCGATGACGACGGCGAGCTCACCTTCGTAGTCCACGCGTTCCGACGACGGCGGACGCACGATCGGGACCTCGGGTCCGATGATCGAGGTGTTCGGCTTGATGAAGATCACCGGGTCCGCGGGCGCCTCACCACCCATCTCGGCCGCGTGGGCGGCGTAGTTCTTGCCGATGCAGATCACCTTGCTGGCCAGGATCGGGGCCAGCACACGGACGTCGGCCATTTTCCAGGAACGTCCCGTGAACGTCGGGGTGCCGAACGGATGCTCGGCGATCTCCTTGGCGACGGCGTCGTCGCCCTCCCCTTCGACGGACACGAAAGCCACTCCGTCGGGACTCGCAATTCGACCTAAGCGCATGTCCAGACCCTATCGCACCGACCGATCCCATCCGTTGGGAGCCGAGTTGGCGGACCCGGCCAGCAGTTTTAGAATGTGAACAGTTTGTTCCATATTCTGAGATTCGATAGAGGCGAGTTCACGTGTGCAACGGGAGAGGTGAGTTCCATGGATGACGCCAGAGTCATTTCCGACACCAGACGGTGGGTCATCCTCGGTAGTTCACTTCTCGCCGCACTGACCACCACCTGCGTCGTCAGCGGCATCGCATATCTGATCCCCTCACTGCACACCGACGCCGGACTCACCCTGACCGAGGCGTCTACCCTGGCCGCGATCCCCACGATCGGCCTCACCACCGCCACCATCCTGTGGGGAATCCTGCTGGACCGCTATGGCGAACGCCGGATCCTGACGATCTCCCTGTCGATCTCGCTGGCCGGCGCCACCGGAGCGGCCGTGGCCGCAGCCGCCGACGCGTCGTATGTCGTCGTCGGTGCGGCTCTCCTGGTGGGCGGGATCGGCTCCGGTGCCGCCAACGGGGCCAGCGGCCGAATCGTGGTGGGCTGGTTCCCCGCTCATCAACGTGGCACCGCGATGGGCATCCGCCAGATGGCGCAACCCCTGGGCATCGGCGTGTGCGCACTGACGATGCCGGTCGTCGCCGCGACTCAGGGACCCGCTGCGGCACTGGCGATCCCGGCCGTGATCACGGCCGCGGGGCTGCTGGCCGTGCTCGTCGGGATCAGCGACCCGCCGCGGCGTGCGGCCCCGAGCGGAACCGGCGATGTTCCGGCCACCAGTCCAAACCCGTACCGCGGCAATTCGTTCCTCGCGCGCGTCCACGCCGTCAGCATGCTGCTCGTCATCCCGCAGTCGATGATGTGGACCTTCGTGCCCACCTGGCTGATCGTCGCGCACGACTGGTCACCGGCCGCAGCGGGCCTGCTGATCACCGTGACCCAGGTGATCGGCGCGTTCGGCCGGATCGCCGCGGGCCGATGGTCGGACGCGTGGTTGTCACGGATGCGCCCCGTTCGCATCATCGCCGTGACCGGGGTCGCTTCGATGTGCGCTCTCGCACTGGCGGATTGGTTCGACAGCCCGGTCGCCCCCGCACTGATGGCGGTGGCGAGCATCATCTCGGTGGCCGACAACGGGCTGGCGTTCACCGCCATCGCCGAGTTCGCGGGTCCCGACTGGAGCGGGCGCGGACTCGCGGTACAGAACACCGGCCAGTTCCTGGTCACCGCCGCGACCACGCCCGTACTGGGTGCGCTGATCGCCGCTGCCGGTTTCCCGGCGGCATTCGCGGTCACCGCGCTCGCGCCGCTGGTCGCCGCCCCCCTGGTCCCCAACGATCAGGACCTGCAGGTCGAGGAACTGGCCGAGGTCTGATCCGCCCCGCAAACCCAGCGGAAACAGATCATCCCACCACCCGAGTCGGGTGGTGGGATGATCCGTATCCGGTGGAGCTGTGGCGATCCGCCAAACGTCTCAGCTGAGCCGTTGGCGGATGCGCTTGCCGACCTCGCTGGTGTTCACCGGTCCGCTGCGTTCGGCAAGGTCATCGGCAACGGCCTTCTCGATCCGTGCCGCGGCGTCGTCCTCGCCGAGATGCTGGAGAAGCAGCGCCGTCGACAGGATCGCCGCGGTCGGATCGGCCTTGCCCTGGCCGGCGATGTCGGGTGCCGAGCCGTGAACCGGTTCGAACATCGACGGATTCGCGCCGGTGGCATCGATGTTGCCCGACGCCGCGAGTCCGATGCCACCGCTGACGGCAGCCGCGATGTCGGTGATGATGTCGCCGAACAGGTTGTCGGTGACGATCACGTCGAAGCGGCCCGGATCGGTGACCAGGTAGATGGTCGCCGCGTCCACGTGGCAGTAATCGGTGGTGACGTCGGGGAATTCTGCGCCGATCTCCTCGACCGCGCGGCTCCACAACGATCCGGCGAAGCCGAGCACGTTGGTCTTGTGGACCAGGGTGAGCTTCTTACGACGCTGCTGCGCGCGCTGGAACGCGTTGCGCACCACACGTTCTACGCCGAAGCGGGTGTTGACGCTGACCTCCGTCGCCACCTCGTGCGGGGTGCCGACGCGGATCGCACCGCCGTTGCCGGTGTAGGGCCCCTCGGTGCCCTCACGGACCACGACGAAGTCGATCTCGGGGTCGCCCGCCAGCGGCGAGGACACACCCGGGAACCGGCGCGACGGACGCAGGTTCACATGGTGGTCCAGTGCGAAGCGCATGGTGAGCAAGAGACCGCGTTCGAGGATTCCGGGCGGCACCGACGGATCGCCGATGGCTCCCAACAGGATTGCGTCGTGACGACGCAGCGACTCGAGGTCGGCCTCGGTGAGGAGTTCACCGTTACGGTGGTAGCGGCGAGCGCCGAGATCGAACTCGGTGGTGCTCACCGACGGGACGACCGCTTCGAGGACGCCGAGCGCCTCCCCGATGACCTCGGGGCCGATGCCGTCGCCGGCGATGACGGCGAGCTTCACGACAGATCCACCTGGACGATCAGCGTGGCGCCCACGGCCGCACCGATGGCCTCGACGACCTCGTCGGCCAAGACGCTGCTCACGCGCAGCATCATGGTGGCGCCTCCACCCTCGACGTCCTGCGACAGGCCTGCCGCGAGGATGTCGACGCCGGCATCGCCGAGCAGGGTGCCGATCTTGCCGAGCGAACCGGGACGGTCGGCGTAGCTCACGATCAGGTTGTGGCCCTCGGCGCGGAGGTCGAAGTTGCGTCCGTTGATGTTGACGATCTTCTCGACGAGACGCGGTTCGGTGAGCGTGCCGGAGACGTTGTGGATCGAACCGTCGGCGAAGACGGCCTTGACGTCGACGACGCTGCGGTGGTTCGGGCTCTCCGGAGCGGTGGTCACCTCACTGGTGACGCCGCGGCTCTCGGCGACGGCCGGGGCGTTGACGAAGGTGACCGGCTCGTCGAGGACGGCCGAGAACAGACCGCGCAGAGCAGAGAGTCCGAGCACCTCGACGTTCTTGGCGGCCAGTTCGCCGCGGACGTCGATGACCAGCGAGGTCGGCGGCTCCTTGCTGATGGCGCCGACGAGGACACCGGCCTTGCGGGCGACTTCGAGCCACGGTGCGACCTCTTCGTCGATCGCGCCGCCGGTGATGTTGACGGCGTCGGGCACGAAGTGACCGGCCAGGGCGAGACGCACGCTCTTGGCGACGTCGGTGCCCGCGCGATCCTGAGCCTCGCTGGTGGACGCACCGAGGTGCGGGGTCACGACGACCTGCGGGAGGTCGAACAGGGGCGAGTCGGTGCAGGGCTCGGTGGCGAAGACGTCGAGGCCGGCGGCGCGGACCTGACCGGAGTTGATGGCGTCGGCCAGTGCCTGCTCGTCGATCAGGCCACCGCGGGCGGCGTTGACGATGACGACACCCTTCTTGGTGCGGGCGAGCTGCTCGGCGCCGATGAGGCCGAGGGTCTCCGGGGTCTTCGGCAGGTGCACGGTGATGAAGTCGGCGCGCTCGAGGAGCTCGTCGAGGCTGACCAGCTCGATGCCGAGCTGAGCGGCGCGGGCCGGGGAGACGTAGGGGTCATACGCGATGACGTGGGTCTCGAAGGCGGCCAGGCGTGCGGCGACCAGTTGGCCGATGCGTCCGAGACCGACGACGCCGACGGTCTTGTCGAAGATCTCGACACCGTTGAACGCCGAACGCTTCCAGGTCTTCTCACGCAGGGTGGCGTCAGCGGCCGGGATCTGGCGCGACGCCGACATCAGCAGCGCGATCGCGTGCTCGGCAGCGGTGTGGATGTTGGAGGTCGGCGCGTTGACGACCATGACACCGCGAGCGGTGGCGGCGGGGACGTCGACGTTGTCCAGACCGACACCGGCGCGCGCGATGATCTTCAGCTTCTTGCCGGCGTCCAGGACCTCGGCGTCGACAGTCGTCGCGGAACGCACGAGGATGGCGTCGGCGTCGACGACGGCCTCGAGCAGCTTGGGACGGTCCGGGCCGTCGACCCACCGCACCTCGACACCGTCACCGAGTGCTTCCACGGTGGACGGCGCCAGTTTGTCGGCGATGAGTACAACCGGGCGGCCAGCAGAGCTCACAGTCTTTTCTCCAGGTTCGGGGCAGGTGCGATTTCTCACCTTTGGCGGGACGGAGCGTCGGAGACTCTCCGTACCACAGCTTAAAGGTCTGGACGATGGCTCAGAACAGGCGGTCTACCCCAATAGAGCAGTCGCCTCCGTGCGGCTGGGTAGAGTGTGACGGGCATTACGACACGCTGTTGCCTGCATCACGGAAGGGTTGCAAACCGACCGCGGGTCGATCCCACGCGGGCGCGAACGACGGTGGCTCCCGGTACGGTGTGTTTGACCGCCTGCCGCGACGAGTTGCGGCAGGCGTTTCGGCGCATTTGCGAAATCAGAAGTGGAGAGCGGATGACGAAGAAGCTGACGGCACTGTTGGCGGTTTTGGCTGCGACGGTGCTGGCCGGCTGGGGAGCGGGCGTCGCGGTCGCGGCCCCGGCGAAGATCTTCCTCGGGGGCGGCTCAGGAATCCTGGTTCTCAAAGGTGGGAACTCGGCTGCGGCCTGCACCTTGACGACGATCGGCCGCTCGAAGACCGGCAAACTGATCGGCATCACCGCGGGCCACTGTGGCAACCCGGGCCAGAAGGTCTATTCGGAGACCTTCCAGGACCGTGGACAGGCCGGCACCATCACCTACTCGGCCTCCGACCTCGACATGGCGATCATCGAGATGGACGCCTCGCGCGTGGTGCCGCTCCGGACCGTGCGTGGCGTGACGATCCGATCGGTCGACACCCGGCCGATCGGCTTCCCCACCATTGCCTGCAAGGAAGGCCGCACCACCGGCAACACCTGCGGCATCGCCTGGTTCTCCGACGGCGACGTCCATCTGAGCCAGCTGTGCGTGATCGAGGGCGACTCCGGTAGCCCGGTCGTCGTCGGCGACCGCCTCGTCGGCATGGTGAACGCCTACTACTTCCTCGGCTGCTTCGGCCCGGAGACCGGTACCAACATCAAACCGATCCTCGATCGGGTGGCCTCGCTCCCCGACTACAAGGGATACCGCGTCGCCTGACGCCTGATCGAACTTCCCTCGCGACGCCCCGGGTTACCACCCGGGGCGTCGCGCTTTCCCTGGGCCTTACGCAAAGCCACCCTTTTTCGGCATTTCCACCACCTCGCGGGGTGGTGGAAATGCCGAAAAAGGGTGGCTCTGTCGTTGGCAGACGACGGCAGGCCCGCACCTCCGAAGAGGTGCGGGCCTGCTGTCAGAGTGGCTGAGACTCAGGCGGTCTCGGTGATCGGACGATCAACCCAGCTCATCAGGTCGCGCAGCTTCTTGCCGGTGACCTCGATCGGGTGCTCGGCGTTCTGCTTGCGCAGGCCTTCGAGCTCCTTGTTGCCGCCCTCGACGTTGGCGACGAGGCGCTTGACGAAGGTGCCGTCCTGGATGTCCTTGAGGATGGCGCGCATGCGCTCCTTGGTGTCGGCATCGATGACGCGCGGACCGGAGACGTAGCCACCGAACTCGGCGGTGTCGGAGACCGAGTAGTTCATGCGGGCGATGCCACCCTCGTACATGAGGTCGACGATGAGCTTGAGCTCGTGCAGCACTTCGAAGTAGGCCATCTCCGGCGCGTAACCGGCCTCGACCATGACCTCGAAGCCGGCCTTGACCAGTTCCTCGGTGCCACCGCAGAGCACGGCCTGCTCACCGAAGAGGTCGGTCTCGGTCTCTTCCTTGAAGGTGGTCTTGATGATGCCGGCACGGCCACCGCCGATGGCGCTGGCGTAGCTGAGTGCGAGGGCCTGGCCCTCACCCTTCGGGTCCTGGTGGACCGCGATGAGCGCGGGGACGCCCTTGCCGTCGACGAACTGACGACGCACCAGGTGGCCGGGGCCCTTGGGGGCGACCATGGCGACGGTGACGTTGGCCGGAGCCTTGATCAGGCCGAAGTGGATGTTCAGGCCGTGACCGAAGAACAGCGCGTCGCCGTCCTTGAGGTTCGGCTCGATGTCCTCGGTGAAGATCTGTGCCTGCGAGGTGTCGGGCGCGAGGACCATGATGACGTCGGCCCAGGCAGCAGCCTCGGCTGCGGTGAGGACCTTGAGGCCCTGCTCCTCGGCCTTGGCCTTGGACTTGGAGCCCTCACGCAGACCGATGACGACGTCGACGCCCGAGTCACGCAGCGACAGCGAATGCGCATGGCCCTGGCTGCCGTAGCCGATCACCGCGACCTTGCGACCCTGGATGATCGACAGATCCGCGTCGTCGTCGTAGAACAGTTCGATGGCCACTTTGTTTCCCTTCGATTTGTGGCGCCCCTCGCGATTTTCTCTCTCGCCGAGGGACTTCTAAATTCTTCGCCGCTGTTTCCAGCGGAGTGTATCGGTCAGCGATTGACCGACATGCTCTTCGGTCCGCGACCCAGCGCGACTGCACCGGACTGGGCGATCTCACGGATGCCGTAAGGATCGAGCATCCGCAGAAGAGCCTCGAGCTTCTCCGACGTACCGGTGGCCTCGATGGTGAGCGACTCCGGCGACACGTCGATGACCTTGGCGCGGAACAGGTTCACCACCTCGATGACCTCGGTGCGCACCGTCGAATCGGAACGGACCTTGACCATCATCAGCTCGCGGGACACCGAGTTGGCCGGGTCCTGCTCGACGATCTTGATCACGTTCACCAGCTTGTTGAGCTGCTTGGTGACCTGCTCGAGCGGGAAGTCCTCGACGGAGACCATGATGGTCATCCGCGAGATCCCCTTGAGCTCGGTCGGTCCGACGGCAAGCGACTCGATGTTGAACCCGCGACGCGAGAACAATCCGGAGACGCGGGCGAGGACGCCCGGCCGGTCCTCGACCAGGACGCTGAGGGTATGGGTGGTGCTCACTTCTGGTCCTTCTCTGCTGCGCGGTCGGCCGGAGCGTTGTCGACCTTCTGGTCCACAGTCCCGCGTGGGGCGTTCATCGTCTCGTGGATCTCGACCGGGTCCGACGCCGACTCGTCGTCGTCGAACAGCGGCCGGATGTCGCGGGCCGCCATGATCTCGTCGTTGCCGGTGCCCGCGGCGACCATCGGCCACACCTGGGCGTCCTTGCCGACGATGAAGTCGATGACGACCGGACGGTCGTTGATCGCGCGTGCCTGAGCGATGACGTCGTCGACGTCCTCCTCACGCTCGACGCGGAAAGCGACGCAGCCCAACGCTTCTGACAGCTTGACGAAGTCCGGGATCATCCGCGAATGCGTCGCCAGATCGGTGTTGGAGTACCGCTCCTCGTAGAACAGGGTCTGCCACTGCCGGACCATGCCCAGGTTGCCGTTGTTGATCAGCGCGACCTTGATCGGGATGCCCTCGATCGCGCAGGTGGCCAGTTCCTGGTTGGTCATCTGGAAGCAACCGTCGCCGTCGATGGCCCACACCTCGGTGTCGGGTGCGGCGGCCTTGGCGCCCATGGCAGCGGGGACGGCGTAGCCCATCGTGCCCAGACCACCGGAGTTGAGCCAGGTGCGCGGCTTCTCATAGGAGATGAACTGCGCCGCCCACATCTGATGCTGGCCGACGCCGGCGCAGTAGACCGCGTCGGGTCCGGCGGCCTTGCCCAGCGCCTGGATGACGAACTCCGGCGACATCGAACCGTCGGTCTGACGGTCGTAGCTCAGTGGGTACGTCTTCCGGATGCCGTCGAGGTAGGTCCACCACTCCGACAGATCCGGCGTGGCGCCACTGGTCGCCCGCTCGTCGCGCAGCGTCTCGGTCAGCTCGGCGATGACGGCTTTGCAGTCGCCGACGATCGGGACGTCGACCGGCCGGTTCTTGCCGATCTCGGCCGGGTCGATGTCGGCGTGGATGACCTTGGCGTCGGGGGCGAAGGAATCCAGCTGTCCGGTCACCCGGTCGTCGAACCGTGCGCCCAGCGTGATCAGCAGATCGCTTCGCTGCAGCGCACCGACGGCGGCCACGGTGCCGTGCATACCCGGCATACCCAGGTGCTGGTTGTGGCTGTCGGGGAACGCGCCGCGCGCCATCAGGGTCGTGACGACCGGGATGCCGGTCAGCTCGGCGAGCTCGAGCAGCTCCGCGGACGCGTTGGCCTTGATCACACCGCCACCGACGTAGAGAACCGGCGACTTCGCGGCGTTGATCATCCGAGCCGCCTCGCGGACCTGCTTGCCGTGCGGCTTGGTGACGGGACGGTAGCCGGGCAGGTCGATCTGAGGCGGCCACGAGAACGTGGTCTGGCTCTGCAGGATGTCCTTGGGGATGTCGACGAGAACCGCACCCGGACGTCCGCTCTCGGCGATGTGGAACGCCTCGGCGATGGTCTTGGGGATGTCGATCGCACGGCTGACCAGGAAGTTGTGCTTCGTGATCGGCATCGTGATGCCGGAGATGTCGGCCTCCTGGAAGGCGTCGGTGCCGATCAGCGACCGACCGACCTGACCGGTGATGGCCACGACCGGCACCGAGTCCATCTGCGCATCGGCCAGCGGGGTCACCAGGTTGGTGGCACCCGGGCCCGAGGTGGCCATCATGACGCCCGCGCGACCGGCGACCTGGGCGTAACCGGTGGCGGCGTGGCCGGCACCCTGCTCATGGCGGACCAGGACGTGACGGACCTTGGTGGAGTCCAGAAGCGGGTCGTAGACCGGCAGGACCGCGCCGCCGGGGATGCCGAAGACGACCTCGACACCGAGCTCCTCGAGGGATCGGACCACCGACTGCGCACCGCTGACGCGCTCCGGCGCGACGGTGTGCTGACCTACCGCACGGATGTTGCCCGCCGCGGGCGACTGCTGACGCAGTCCGGCGTTACGCGTCGGCTCACTGCGGCCGGCGTCGTTGCGTGCTGTTGGTGCGCTCACTGCACGATCCTCATCTTGTCTGTATTTCGGTGGTGGGGTGATGTGACTACCTGACATGAAAAAACCCCCGACAGCTTCCGCTGTTCGAGGGTGGCGCGTCGATGCCGGTAGGGGTCTGCGAAGTGACCGGTCAGGCGACGCGCCAGCCGATTACTACGAGGATCCCGTTAATCATCACGTTGATCACGGTAGGACCGCGCGTCGTTCTGAGTCAAACTCCGGACCATGCCGTCCCACATGATGGGAAGGCACAGGTGGTGACGGACGTCTCACCCACTACTCACGGGTACACCCGACGCCGGACTCGCCGCGGCCGGGTTGGCACAATGGAGACGTGCCGACTGATTCCAGCGACCCTGCCGCCCAGCCTCCGCGCAGCTCCCGGACACCACGCGACGCGGCGGCCGCCGACGACTCCCTCGAGATCACCTACCCGGTGACCTTCCGGATGAATCGGCTCGCCTACTTCACCGTGCCGATGCTCGCACTGGTCGTGGTCCTGCTGATCGGCGCCTCGCCGTGGTTCGCCTTCGCCTTCGTGGTGCCGGCCGTGCTGTGGTTCTGGATTCATCGTCTGCGCACGATCGTCACCGAGGACGGATTGCGTGCGGTCGGATTCTCGACCACCGAGGTGGCCTGGTCCGACATCGCGGGCCTGCAGTTCCCCAAGTGGAGTTCGGTGCGCGCCGTCCTCCACAACGGTGAGCGAGTTCGCCTCCCCGCCATCGGTTTCCGCGACCTGCCCGCGCTGTCGATCGTCAGCGGAGGACGGATTCCGGATCCGTTCGAGGCGGCCGCGAGCCCCGACGAGTAGAACCGGCACGCCCCAGAGGCACAGAATCGACGCTGCGCGAACGGCTTTGACACGGACTCGGCCGTTAGGCTCGTCGGGTGACGTACGCGACGCTCGACGCGAACCAACTCGACGACCTGATCTCCGACGGTGAACTCGGCGCGGTCGCGACCGCGCTGTCCGCGATCCCCGCCGGTGACATCGCCGCTCTCCTCGACCGTCTCCCCCACCAGTCGCGGGGCGTGGCGTTCCGCCTCCTGCCCAAGGATCTCGCCGTCGAGGTCTTCGACGATCTCTCCGCCGACTCCCAGCGCAGGCTCATCGACGACCTCGGGACGGTCGAAGTGGTCGCCGCGTTCGATCACCTCGACCCCGACGACCGCGCGGAACTCCTCGACGAACTGCCCGCCGGTGTCGCCCGGGCACTCATCCAGCAACTGACCCGGGCCGAACGCGACGTCACCGCCGTCGTACTGGGTTATCCCCGCGGTTCGGTGGGGCGGCGGATGAGCCCGGAGTTCGTGCACGCCCGACTCGACGAGACCGCCGGCGCGGCGCTGAGCCGAGTGAAGGAGCGCGGGCACGCCGCCGAGACCATCTACACCGTGCCCGTGCTCGACGATGCCCGCACGCTGAGCGGCGTCGTCAGTCTTCGTGACCTGCTACTCGCCGATCCGGAGGCACCCGTCGCCGGTCTGATGCGCAAGCCGATGTTCGCGCACTCCGACGACGACGCGGAGTCCACCGCCCAGCGGTGCGTCGATCGGGGCATCCTCGCGATGCCCGTCGTCGACCGCGACAACCGACTCGTCGGCGTCCTCACCATCGACGACGCGGTCGAAGTCGTCGAACAGGCCCGCGACACCGACGAAGCCCGTGCCGGTGCCCGCGAACCACTTCGCGAGCCGTACCTGCATGCGTCGATACTGTCGATCACCCGCGCCCGGATCGTGTGGCTGTTCGTCCTCGCGGTGTCGGCGATCCTCACCGTGAACGTTCTGGAGATCTTCGAGGGCACGCTCGAACAGAAGGTCGCCCTCGCGCTGTTCATCCCACTGCTCACCGGGATCGGCGGCAACACCGGTTCGCAGGCCGCGACCACCGTCACCCGCGCCCTCGCGACCGACGACGTGACGACCCGCGACGTCGTGCGCGTCGCCGGCAAGGAGATCCGGGTCGGTCTGACGATGGGCTCGCTGCTCGGCGTCGTCGGATTCGCCGTCGCCGCACTGGTGTACGGCATCGACATCGGCACGGTGATCGGCCTGACCATCGTGTCGATCTGCACGATGGCCGCGACCGTCGGCGGGGTGATGCCGCTGGTCGCGAAATCCATCCGCGTGGACCCGGCGGTGTTCTCGACCCCGTTCATCTCCACGTTCTGCGACGCGACCGGTCTCATCGTCTACTTCTCCATCGCCAAGGCGGTCTTGGGAATCTGACGCCGCCACCCGGCATCGCGAGCGTCCGTCCACGGCCGAATCGTTTTGTTTCCGCATGTCACAGCGGAGTAGCCTGGTCTCTCGGCGACTCGCGACGCCCACCCTCAGCGTGCGACGCCCCGTTCAACCCAGTTCCCGGGGCACACGGCCCTGTGAAAAACACCCTCGGGATCCCGGTGTTGACGCCACGAGTCCGACGCGGCGAACGCCTCCGGCCCAGGAGCCCGAAGGCGTTCGGCCGGAACGACTCCGCCCGACCCGACGATCGATATGAGGAAGCCATGCCAGCCCTGAGGTCACGCACCACCACCGTCGGCCGCGAAGCCGCCGGCGCCCGCTCCCTGTGGCGCGCCACCGGGATGACCGACGACGATTTCGGCAAGCCGATCGTGGCGATCGCCAACTCGTACACGCAGTTCGTGCCGGGGCATGTGCACCTCAAGGATGTCGGCGAGATCGTCGCCGACGCAGTGCGCGCCGCCGGTGGCGTCCCCCGCGAATTCCACACCATCGCCGTCGACGACGGCATCGCGATGGGTCACGGCGGCATGCTGTACTCGCTGCCCAGCCGCGAGATCATCGCCGACTCGGTCGAATACATGGTCAACGCCCACACCGCCGACGCGCTGGTGTGCATCTCCAACTGCGACAAGATCACCCCCGGCATGCTCAATGCCGCGATGCGCCTGAACATCCCGACCGTGTTCGTCTCCGGCGGACCGATGGAGGCCGGCAAGGCCGTCGTCGTCGGCGATGTCGCTCATCCGTCTTCGGACCTCATCACCACCATCTCCGCGTCGGCCAACAGCGACGTCGACGAGGCCGGGCTGGACGAGGTCGAACGGTCGGCCTGCCCGACCTGTGGCTCGTGTTCGGGCATGTTCACCGCCAACTCGATGAACTGCCTCACCGAGGCTCTCGGACTCGCCCTGCCGGGCAACGGTTCCACGCTGGCCACCCACGAGGCGCGGCGTGCGTTGTTCGAGCGCGCGGGCAAGGTGGTCATCGACGCCGCGAACCGCTGGTACCGCGACGACGACGCCTCGGTCCTGCCCCGCAACATCGCGACCCCGGCCGCCTTCCGGAACGCGATGGCGCTCGACGTCGCGATGGGCGGCTCGACCAACACCGTGCTGCACATCCTCGCCGCGGCACAGGAGGGCGAGGTCGCCGATTTCGACCTGTCGACCATCGACGAGATCAGCCGCAGGGTCCCGTGCCTGTCGAAGGTGTCCCCCAACTCCGACTACCACATGGAGGACGTCCACCGCGCCGGCGGAATCCCGGCGATCCTCGGTGAACTCCGTCGCGCCGGACTGCTCGACGACACCACCTCGACCGTCCACACGCCGACGATGGCTCAGGCCCTCGACGACTGGGACATCCGCGGCGGCAAGGCTCTCGACGAGGCCGTCGAACTGTTCCACGCGGCGCCGGGTGGCGTGCGGACGACGACCCCGTTCTCCACGGCGAACCGGTGGAGTTCACTCGACACCGACGCCGCCGGGGGCTGCATCCGCGACCTCGAGCACGCCTACACCGTCGAAGGCGGGCTGTGCGTGCTGCGCGGCAACCTCGCGCCCGACGGTGCCGTTCTCAAGACCGCCGGCATCGACGAGGACCTGTGGCACTTCGAGGGTCCGGCCCGCGTGGTCGAGAGCCAGGAGGATGCCGTCCAGGTCATCCTCTCGAAGACCATCCAGGCCGGCGAGGTCCTGGTCGTGCGCTACGAAGGCCCTGCGGGTGGTCCGGGCATGCAGGAGATGCTGCACCCGACCGCCTTCATGAAGGGCACCGGCATGGGCAAGAAGTGCGCGCTCATCACCGACGGCCGGTTCTCCGGCGGATCGTCGGGTCTGTCGGTCGGCCACATGTCGCCGGAGGCGGCGTCGGGGGGCGCGATCGGACTCGTCGAGGACGGCGACCGGATCCTCATCGACGTCAAGACGCGTCGACTCGAGGTGCTCGTCGACGACGACGTGCTCGCCGAGCGCCGGGCGAAGATGGAGGCCTCCGAGCGTCCGTGGCAGCCGAAGGACCGTCAGCGCACGGTCACGACCGCGCTGCGCGCGTACGCGAAGCTCGCGACCTCGGCCGACAAGGGCGCGGTCCGTCAGGTCGACTGACGCCTCTCAGCAGAAGATGCGGGGTGCGTACCGGAGTCCGGTACGCACCCCGCATCCTGTGTCGGAGCTTGCTCGTCGTGCGACTCAGTTGAGCGGGTTGGTGCCGTTCGCCAGAATCCAGACGGCAGCGGCCGCCCCGATGCCGACGATCAGCCACACGAAGGACCCGACGAACGGTCGACGGGCCCAGCCCCGCGGGTAGTCCAGTGAGTACAGGCCGGGACCGGTGAGGATGACCGCGGCCGCGGTGGCCGCGAGGAACAACTCGTACTCCGCTCCCTGTGCCGCGGCGAAGAATTCGAAGCCGCCGGCCGAGGACACCCGGTACGCCGCGGCGACGAGCATCGTGCCGAGGATCGCCGACGCGCCGATCGGGGTCAGCAAGCCGAGGATCACCATGAGGCCGCCGACCGTCTCCGCGAGTGCGCCGACGATCGCGAGGATCTGCGCGTAGTCGGCGTTGAACCCGCCGTCGACGAGCATCTGCTCGAATCCGCTGAGCCGCGGCCCGTTCCAGAGGCCGAACAGTTTCTGCAGGCCGTGTGCGCCGACGAACGCGCCGAGCGCGATCCGCAGCAGCAACAGGCCGAGGTCGATGGTGCCGCGCCGCGACTTCGCGACAGCGTCCTCGAGTTCGTCGTCGGCCACCGACCTCGTGTCGTACTCGTCCTCATGCGCCCGGCTCCGTCGACGACCGAACAGTCGCCGACCCGGTGACTCGTCGTCGAGCAAAGCGGTGTCCGACGAACGCGGTTCGTCCGGGTGCGCGCGGTAACGGCCGGTGTCGTCCTCGTCGTCGAGGAAGTCGTAGCGGCCGGTGCCGACCGGTGGCAACGCGGGTTCGGGCCTGGTCGCGGTGTCGTCGGCGGGGATCTCGACGGAGGTACCGGTCTGGGCGGCCGGGCGGCGCCCGAACGCGACGGTCAATTCGCCGTCCGACTGCGGGCTCCGGGACTCCGGAGTGCTCGCAGGTCCCGCGGTGCCCCGAGGTTCCGGGGAGCGAGCAGGTACGGGGCTGCTCGCAGGTTCCGGGGTGCGCACGGTTTCGTGTACAGGTGCCGGTGGCGGGTTGTCCACGGTGCCCCTGATCTGGCGGGTCTCCACATCGCCGGGATCGATGTCGTCGAGTTCGTCGACCCGCGAATACGGTGCCGGCGAACGCCGTGCGTGCCGGTTGTAGAAGTCGTCCCGGTCGACCGCGGGCGGCGGTACGGCGGTCGGTGGATGGTCCGTCACCGGGATCTGACCGGTCGGCTCGTCGTATGGGCTGGTCGCGGACGGGCTCGACGTATCGGGCTCCCTGTCGCTCGGCGTGTCGCGTTCGCTCACATGCCCGACTCTAGAGGCTCGCGGTGTGCGGTCCCCGCACCCCGACGGGGTGAGTCGGCACACCATTACTGTGGACGCCATGTGGAAGGGGCGGCCGACGGGCCGAATGCTGGTGGCGGTTCTGGCGGTGATCGCGCTCGCTCTGGGCGGCTGCGCGAACTTCACCGAACAGGACCGTCAGCGGGAGGCCGGCGCGTTCAGTCCCAACAACCGTCCGAGTGGCCAGGCCGAGCCGACGCCGCCCCCGGAGACGCCGCGGGAGACCCAGCCGCCGCCGACGGGACCGTGCGTCGACCCCGATCCCGCGGTGATCGCGACCTGTCTCGCGTCGACGGGTGGGGTGATGCCCGGGGACGAGCAGGGCGAGGTCACGGTGGTCGCCGAACGCACGACCGGGAAGATCATCACCACCAAGCGCTATGGCCCCGAACGGGTCCTCGGTCAGGCGCCGGTCGACGCGTCGGGCGACGGCGGACTCATCGATTTCGCCTTCTCCCCCACCTACTCCCAGGACCGCCTGATCTACGCACTGATCACCACGCCGTCGGACAACCGGGTCGTCCGTCTCGCCCCCGGCGACGTGCCGAAGCCGATCCTGACCGGAATCCCCAAGGGGGCCACCGGGAACATGGGCTCTATGTACTTCCGCTCGCCCACCGAGCTGGTGGTCGCCACCGGCGACGCCGGGTACCCGGCCGCCGCTGACGACGCGTCGTCACTGGCCGGGAAGCTGCTGCTGATCACCTCGTTCACCTCGGGTGTGAGCCCGCGCCCGCAGATCCTGGCCTCGGGCTTCGGATCATCGGTCGCCCTGTGCCCCAACGCATCCACCGGGACCATCTACGTCGCCGACCAGAAGGCCACCGAGGACCGCGTGCAGGTCATCGAAGAAGGTGGCCCCAAGGTGCTCTGGACGTGGCCCGACAAGCCGCAGATCGCCGGGTGCGGCGTGGTCGGCGGCAGCATCTTCGTCTCGACGACCCGCACCCAGCGGATCGAGGGCATCCGCGAACCGACCCGCGAGGACCCGACGATCACCCCTCCCGTCGTAGCCCTCGACCGCCGCTACGGCGCGCTCGGCCGGATGGCCGCTCTTCCCAACGGACTCCTGCAGGTGGCCACCGTCAACAAGCAGGTCGGCAATCCGAAGCCGACCGACGACCGCGTGTTCCGCTTCCTCCCGCAGGGAGGGGGCAACGACCGGACCTGAGCGGGCTTCGACCGCACCGGGCTTCGACGCGGTTCCTCGCTGCGCTCGGTACCGACTCAGCCGGCAGCAAGCGCCACCGGCACTGCGCTCGGTACCGACTCAGCCGGCAGCAAGCGCCACCGGCACTGCGCTCGGTACCGGCTCAGCCGACAGCAAGCGCCACCGACGCTGCGCTCGGTACCGGCTCAGCCGGCAGCAAGGGCCACCGACTACGAGCAGGCCGCGAGCACCAGTTCCTTGACCCGTGCCGGGTCGGCCTGTCCGCGGGTGGCCTTCATGACGTCGCCGACGATCTTGCCGGCCGCGGCGACCTTGCCCCCGCGGATCTTCTCGGCGATGTCGGGGTTGGCGGCCAGTGCGTCGTCGACGGCCTTCTGCAGGGCCGAGTCGTCGCGGACGACCTCGAGGCCGCGATCGGCGACGATCTGAGCGGGTTCGCCCTCGCCGTCGAGCACCGCGGTGGCGACCTGCTGGGCGAGCTTGGTGGTCAGCTTGCCCTCGTCGACGAGTCCGATGATCTCGGCGACCTGCGCCGGCGTGACGGACAGGTCGGCGAGTTCCACGCCACGCGAATTGGCCTGCTGCGCAAGGAACGACACCCACCATCCGCGGGCCGCCTCAGGTGACGCGCCGGCGTCGACGGTGGCGATGATCAGGTCGACGGCACCCACGTTGACCAGGTCGCGCATGACCTCGTCGGACACACCCCATTCCTCCTGGATGCGCGCGCGACGCAACCACGGCAACTCGGGCAGCGTGGCTCGGAGTTCCTCGATCCACGCCGAATCCGGCTGGACCGGAGGCAGATCCGGCTCCGGGAAGTAGCGGTAGTCCTCGGCGGTCTCCTTGCGGCGTCCGGCCGAGGTGGTGCCGTCGGCCTCGTGGAAGTGCCGGGTCTCCTGCACGATCTCGCCCCCGGCCTGCAGAATCGCGGCCTGGCGGCGCATCTCGTAGCGAACGGCGACCTCGACGCTCTTGAGCGAGTTGACGTTCTTGGTCTCGGTGCGGGTGCCGAATTCGGTCGCGTCCTTGGCCATCAGCGACAGGTTCACGTCGCAGCGCATCGAGCCCTGGTCCATCCGCACGTCCGACACGTCGAGGGACTTGAGCAGATCACGCAGCGCCGTCACATACGCGCGGGCCACCTCGGGTGCGCGGTCGCCCGCGCCCACGATGGGACGGGTGACGATCTCGACGAGCGGCACACCGGCGCGGTTGTAGTCGAGCAGCGAGTGGCTCGCGCCGTGGATTCGCCCGGTGGCGCCGCCGATGTGCAGCGACTTGCCGGTGTCCTCCTCGATGTGTGCGCGCTCGATCTCCACGCGCCACGTGGTGCCGTCGCCGAGCAGGACGTCGAGGTAGCCGTCGTATGAGGTGGGCTCGTCGTACTGCGAGATCTGGTAGTTCTTCGGCTGGTCCGGGTAGAAGTAGTTCTTCCGCGCGAACTTGCTCGACGGCCGGATCGAGCAGTTCAGCGCCAGGCCGATACGGATCGCCGATTCGATGGCCTTGGCGTTGGCGACCGGCAGCGAGCCGGGCAGACCGATGCACACCGGGCACACCTGGGTATTGGGGTCGGCGCCGAAGTCGGTCGGGCATCCGCAGAACATCTTGGTCGCGGTACCCAGCTCGACGTGCACCTCGAGGCCCATCACCGGATCGAAAGCGGCGATGACCTCGTCGTACTCCAACAGTTCGACGGCGGCGGAAGTCATGGCTGCCAGTTTATGCGGCGATATCCCAGGGATACGTTCAGGGTGATCACCGATGCCGGGAACCGGTCGTCGAACCTACCGTCGAAGACATCAGTTCACCGACCGAGGAGTCCCGATGACCACCGCACAACCCGCTTCCCCCGCACCGCGACTGACGCGATCACGCTCGAACGCATGGCTGGGCGGTGTCTGCGGTGGTATCGCCGAACGATGGGGCTGGGACCCGACCCTGGTGCGTGTCCTGTTCGTGCTGTCGATGCTTCTCCCCGGCCCCCAGGTGCTCATCTACCTGGCGCTGTGGATCGTCATCCCCCGCGAACCCGCACCGGCCGTCACCGTGGTCTAGCTGTACTGACCCGGGACGTTAGGTACGGGGTTCGGCGAGTCGGCGTGACATAGGGAAGACCTCCGAGTGAGGTGTGGAGCTGTCTAAGAACCGCTCCTCAACCCGGAGGTCTTCATGTCTCACCGTAATTCACCGTTGTCCCCGACTGGCCGGCTGCGTCTGGCTCGGTGTGTTGTCGAGGATGGGTGGCCGCTGCGGCGTGCCGCGGACCGTTTCAATGTCTCGGTGACCACGGCCAAACGGTGGGCCGACCGCTACCGCGACCACGGGCCCGCAGGGATGGTTGACCGCTCAAGCCGGCCCCGCTCATGCCCGCATCGCACCACCCGTCGCCGGGAACGCCGGGTGGTGGGGTTACGCGTGTCGCGCCGTTGGGGACCAGCTCGGATCGGGTTCCACCTGGGGTTGAACGTGTCCACAGTCCACCGCATCCTCACCCGGTACCAGTGTGTGCGGTTGTCGTGGACCGACCCGGCCACCGGAGCACCGGTGCGTGCACGACGACGTGAGGTTCGCCGGTATGAACGCGAAGCTGCCGGGGACTTGATCCACGTCGACATCAAGAAGCTGGGCAGGATCCCCGACGGTGGCGGGCACCGCGTGCACGGCCGCGCCCGAGGCGGCCGCAACTCCAGTGCCCATCGCGATCCGTCCCGGCCCCGCACCGTGCAGGGCCGCCCCAACCTGGGATACGCCTACCTGCACCACGCCGTCGATGATCACTCCCGATACGCCTATTCGGAGATCCTCGCTGATGAGAAGAAGGAAACCGCGACCGCGTTCATGACCCGGGCCTTGGCCCACTTTGCCTCGATCGGCGTCACCACCACACGGGTGATGACCGACAACGGGTCCTGTTACCGGTCCAGAATGTTCCGGAAACGATTGGCCGACAACGGGATCAAACACAAATGGACACGACCGTACCGGCCGCAAACCAACGGCAAGGTGGAACGATTCAACCGCACACTGCAAGAGGAATGGGCCTACGCCCGCCCCTACAACAGCGAGACCGAACGCGTGGCCGCCTTCGACGAGTTCCTGCGCATCTACAATCACGAACGCAGCCACACCGCACTCAGAGGCGACTCACCCGCCGACCGCGTACCCAACCTGGCGGGTCAGTACACCTAGCCGAAGATGACCCGGATCTCCTTGTACTGATCCAGGGGCACGGTCTTCAGTTCGCCGAGCGCCTCGTCGAAGGTGATCCGGTCGATCCGGGTCCCGTGCAGGGCGACCATCTGTCCCCAGCCCTTCTCGGCGACGAGGTCCGCGGTGGCCATGCCCATGCGGGTGGCGAGAACCCGGTCGTAGGCCGACGGCACACCGCCGCGCTGGATGTGGCCGAGGACCGTGGCCCGGGTCTCGATGCCGGTCCGTTCCTCGATGAGCGGCGCCAGCACCTCCGCGACTCCCCCGAGGCGTGGCCGGTTGAATTCGTCGCGCCCCTTGGTGGAGTACGCCTCCGTCATCTCGGGGAGTTTGAAACCCTCGGCGACGACGACCATCGGTGCACGACCGCGCGCCTTGACACTGGTCACCCAGGCGCAGATCTGATCGAGACTCTCGGGGTTCTCGGGGATGAGGATGACGTGCGCGCCGCCGGCGATACCCGAGTGCAGGGCGATCCAGCCGGCATGGCGCCCCATCACCTCGAGCACCATGCACCTCCTGTGCGAGTTGCCGGTGGTCCGGAGGCGGTCGATGGCCTCGGTCGCGATCTCGACGGCGGTGTTGAATCCGAACGTGTAGTCGGTGGCGTCGATGTCGTTGTCGATCGTCTTCGGGACGCCGACGATGTTGATGCCGTCGTCGAACAGTCGCTTCGACGCCGACGCCGTGCCCTCGCCGCCGATCGCGATGACACCGTCGACGCCGAGGTTCTCGAGCACCTTCTTGATGTTGTCCGCGCCGCCGTCGGGTTCGGTGTACGGACCGAACCTGCTCGTCCCCAGGATCGTTCCACCCTGATTGGACAGACCGCGCACCGTGGATCGGTTCAGTTCCATGATGTCGCCGTAGACGAGGCCCGCCCAGCCGTCCTTGAAGCCGACGAACTCGTGACCGTAGACGGTCTCACCCTTGAGCACCGCACCGCGGATGACGGCGTTCAGACCGGGGCAGTCACCGCCGGAGGTGAGAATGCCGAATCTCTTGGCCATGTGGTGAGACCCTCCTTCTCGAGCGCGACGGACACCCCCAATCTAGTGCCCGCGGGCCCGACCCGCTGACCACGAAATCACTTGATCCCGTTCTCGTAGGCGAACACCACGGCCTGCGCACGGTCCCGCAGCGCCAGTTTGCCCAGGAGACTGCTCACGTGGGTCTTGACGGTCTGTTCGGTGACGTAGAGATCGGCGCCGATCTCGGCGTTCGACTTGCCGTCGGCCACGAGGTCGAGTACCTCCCGCTCGCGCGGGGTGAGGTGTTCGAGTGCCGGGTTGCGGCTGGGGCGTCGACGGCGTGCGGTCACCTCGGTGATGAGTCGCTTGGTGATCGACGGCGCGAGCAGCGCTTCGCCGGCGGCGACCACGCGCACCGCACGCACGAGTTCGTCGGCGGGCGCGTCCTTCAGCAGGAGCCGGACGCACCGATCCGCAATGCCTCGTAGACGTAGTCATCGATGTCGAAGGTGGTGAGCATCAGCACGCGGGTCGGCGGTTCCAGCCCGGCCGACAGGATCTGTTCGGCGGCCCACAACCCGTCCTTGCGCGGCATCCGCACGTCCATCAGGACGACGTCGGGACGCGCACGCCGGCACACCTCGACCGCTTCGACCCCGTCGGCGGCGTCCCCGAGCACGGACAGGTCGGGCTGGGCGGCGAGCAACGCCGAGAAACCCTGACGCACCATCGCCTGATCGTCGGCGACGACGACGGTGATCGGACCGGTGTTGCCCTGTGCTTGCTGCGATTCCGCGTTGATCGGCACGCCTGACACGCTACTGGTCGGAGACCGGCGAGGAGACCTTCGGCACGGTCACCGACGACGGTGCGCCGGCGACGACTCCGTCGCGTGGTGGCGTCATCGGGATGCGCGCACGCACCGCGAACCCGCCGTCGACCGTCGGTGCCGCGACGAGCGAACCCCCTACGGCCTGCGCACGTTCGAGCATCCCGGGGATACCGACGCCGTTGCCGCCGATCCCGAGCGGTTCGGCCGTCGGCGCCGAATTGACCACGGCCACCTCGACGGTGCCGTGCTCACCCGGTGTCACACTCACCAGCGTGCGGCTGCCCGGCGCGTGCCGGGTGGCGTTGGCCAGCGACTCCTGAACGATCCGGTAGATCACCAGTGCCGCCGATTCCCCCACCCCGGCATCGTCGACCTCGCGGATCAGCGTGACCTCGGAGCCGGCCCGAGAAGTCTCGGCGACGAGCGAATCGATCTGCGCCAGGACTGGATTGGGGGCGGTGGTCTCGGCGCCCTCGACCCGCAGCACCCCGAGCAGCTGCCGGACCTCGTCGAGTGAGGTCCGGGCGGCATCGGCGATGGCGTCGAATTCGGCTGCCGCCGCAGGCGAGACGTCGTCGATCCGGTAGCGCGCGGTCTGCGACATCACGACGACCATCGACATGCGGTGTGCCACCACGTCGTGCAGGTCGCGGGCGATGCGCGCGCGTTCCTGCAGCACCGCGGATTCGGCCTCCGCCTCCTCGGTTTGTCTCGTGCGAGCGGCGAGCTGCCGCCGCGACGCCATCAGTCCGCGGAGCAGTGCCACGACGACCGCGAGCACCGAGATCCCGACGATCCACGCGGGGTGCACCGCGTAGGCGACGACGAGCGAGGTCGTGAGCCACACCAGCGGAATCCATCGCAACGGGCAGCGCAGCATCACCATGGCCGTCAGCACGAGCAGCTCGATGAAATGGGTGACCTGGATGGTGAGTTCCCAATCGTTGCGCGTGGGCACGACGAGACCGATGACCTGCGCCGAGACCACCGAGACCGCCCAGCCGACGAGCGGCGCCGACCAGGCGAGCGCGATGGGGAGCGCGGCGAACGCCGCGACGACGGGCAGGACGAACGTCGGCACGGAGTGCGTCACCGGCAGCGTCGGCCAGGCGATCGAATACATGATCAGGGCCACGATCAGGAAGAACCAGTTGACCCGCGAGGAGAAATAGGCACGCACCGCGGGGTCCTGGGCGACCGGCGCGGTGGACGCCCAGTCGACGAAGTCGCCGCCGGCCGCGCGCAGATGCTTGCGTAAACCGAACATGAGGTTCACCCTAGGCTCCGAGGGGCCCGGCAGTCCTCATACTTTCGGGGGAGACGGCCTCGTTCCCGAGTAGTATCCGCAGCCCGGCATCCCCGTCCCGCCGGTGAGTACGAACCGCCCGTCGGAGCGATGTGGACCGGCGGTTTCACCCCTTAGCGTCAAAGGCCATGGACCCTCCCGGATCACTGCGGAAATGGCCTTCGGACAACACTTCTCACCCTGATCACGGATCGGGCCCGGTGCACCGACGGGGCCGGATCCGAACTCTCGTCGCCGCGATGACACTCGCTGTTCTCCTTGCCGGACAATGGATGTCGACGGCGCAAGCAGTTGCCGGTGACACCGGTTCCAGCGCGGGGCCGGTGATCTCGCACCCCGAGGACGCCGACAATCCATATGCCGCTGCCGTCGTCGCACTGACCGGACCGGCGCCGGCCACGACGATGGACGTCCTGCCCGCATCCTTCGAGATGCACATGGGATACACGCCGACGGTCGTGACCGGTGTGCCCACGGACCCGGACGGCGGCTGCTCGTCGCCGGTACCGCTCCCGGACCGGTTCACACCACTGCGCCGCACACACGATTTCGGCTACGACCTGTTGCGTGCTGCCGCGGCAGACGGCCGACCGCTGGGATCGTGGGCGCGATTCGCTTTGGACCGCATGCTGATCGAGGCGATGCAGCGTTCCTGCGATGATCCCGCCTGCGCGACCGCGGCCCGCGTAGCCCGCATCGGTCTGGCCTGGAACACCTGGCGCCAGTTCGGTGGACCGCCGACCCGACAGGAATCGATTCCCCAGCTGGTGTCCACCACGGTCGAACGCGCGCTGGTCGATCGGCAACCCACCGAGGAGTTCTCATGACCAGCGCGCCTGCCGCTCGCGCGTCGATGGACGCCGGGCGAGCCCTGCCTCCCCCGGTTCTCGTGGTCAGTATCGTCTCTTCGTATCTCCTGGCGCTCCATCCCGGAACGCTTCCGCGCGACGCGACGACGACCGCGGTCGTGACGTCCGGCTTCGCCGCCGTGGGCGCGGTCGTGGGAATGTTGTTGTCACGATGGGCTTCCCGACGACGCCCGCACCCGGACACGCAGACCCGTCGCGTCGTCTTCGGTGCCGGGGTGCTGATCGCGGCCGGCGGTGCGGGACTGTCGGTGTGGTGGCAGAGCTTGATCCGCGCCGCGGTCGGGGCGCCGCCCGTTGGGCCCGACTGGTGGGTTGCGGCCACGGTCGCACCCGCTGCAGCGGTCGCCGCGATCGTGCTGATCCCCCGCGTCACCGCGGTGATCGCGGCGTCGGCGGTCGCGCTCGCCGCCGGACTCCTCGCCCCGGCCGACGCCGGTGCCGACCGCGGACAACCGTCGCCGCGCACCATCGTCGTCTCCGAGTTCGGGACTCTGCTGCGCGGAGAACTCGCGGCACCGGAATTCGATCATCCGGCAGAACGGTTGGTGAGGTCCTGGATGCACAGCGGCGGACTGGCGGCTCGTGCGGTGATCGTTGCGGTCCCCACCGGGTCGGGCTGGGTCGACCAGGCCGCGGTCGCCGGTTTCGTCGACCGCTTCGACGGCGACGTCCGGATACTGACACTCCCCTACGCCGACGTGCCGTCGTGGAAGGCGTTCATCTCCGACGACGCGACCGCGACGGAATCGTCGATCACGCTGGTCCGCGAACTCGCGAAGGTTCTGGCGAACCGGCCCGCGGGCGACCGGCCCCGGTTGGTGCTCTACGGCCAGAGCCTCGGCGCGGTGGGGGCCGACGCCGCCCGGGTCTGGCTCGAGGACCATCACCCGTCACTGCTCGCGGAGACCGTCCTGACCGCGCCGCCCGCGGGGACGGTGGCGCAGGCGTCGAGGACGCCGCGGATCGTCGTGGCCAATCGCAGCGATCCGGTGGTCCGCTGGTCGCTCGGCTCGCTGTGGCGTCCGCCTGCGTATCCCGACGACACCGTGCTCGGCGGTCGACGGGTACCCGAGGTCCCCTGGCTGCCGGTCGTCGGATTCCTGCAGTCCAGCGTCGACCTGCTGGCCGCGCTCGACGGACCGACGGGCGTCGGTCACCGCTACGGGACCGAGCAGGCGCGACCGGTCAGCGGCCTGCCGCGGTGACCTCGCACCTCAGGGAGCAAGGGGCGTCAGATGATCGGGCCGCGAGCCGCCTCATACGACGCGCCGACCCGGTAGAGCCGGTCGTCGGCGAGTGCGGGCGCCATGATCTGCAGGCCGACGGGCATGCCGTCGTCCTTCGACAGTCCGGACGGCACCGACATCGACCCGATGCCAGCCAGGTTCACCGGCAGCGTGCAGAGGTCGAACAGGTACATCGCGAGCGGATCGTCGACCTTCTCCCCGATCGGGAAGGCAGTGGTCGGGGTGGTCGGCGAGATCAGTACGTCGACCTTCTCGAAGGCGGCGGTGAAGTCGCGCGAGATCAGGGTGCGGACCTTCTGCGCCTGACCGTAGTAGGCGTCGTAGTAGCCCGAGGACAGCGCGTACGTGCCGATCATGATGCGGCGCTTCACCTCTGGGCCGAAACCGGCTTCGCGGCTCAGCGCCATGACCTCGTCGGCCGAATGCGAACCGTCGTCGCCGACGCGTAGTCCGTACCGCATGGCGTCGAAGCGTGCGAGGTTCGACGACACCTCTGACGGAAGGATCAGATAGTAGGCGCCGAGCGCGTAGGTGAAGTGCGGGCAGCTGACCTCGACGACCTCCGCGCCGCGCTCGGTGAGCAGTTCGACCGCCTGGTGAAAGGAGTCGAGCACGCCGGACTGGTAGCCCTCGCCCTGCAGTTCGGTGACGACGCCGATCTTTACACCTTTGAGGTCCTGTTCCGCACCTTCGCGAGCGGCCGCGACCACGTCGGGTACCGGCACGTTGATCGAGGTGGAGTCACGCGGGTCGTGTCCGGCGATGACCTCGTGCAGCATCGCGGTGTCGAGGACCGTGCGGCCACACGGGCCACCCTGGTCGAGCGACGACGCGCATGCGACGAGTCCGTAGCGGGAGACGGTGCCGTAGGTCGGCTTGACGCCGACGGTCGCGGTGACGGCGGCCGGCTGCCGGATCGAGCCGCCCGTGTCGGTACCGATCGCGAGCGGGGCCTCATACGACGCGAGCGCCGCGGCGCTACCGCCGCCCGACCCGCCGGGGATCTTGGTGGGGTCCCACGGATTTCGGGTCAGCTGGTAGGCGGAGTTCTCGGTCGAACTGCCCATGGCGAACTCGTCCATGTTGGTCTTGCCCAGGATCGGGATGCCTGCGGCGCGGAGCCGTTCGGTGACCGCGGCGTCGTAGGGCGGAACCCAACCCTCGAGGATCTTGGAACCGCACGTCGTGGGGGCGTCGGTGGTGGTGAAGACGTCCTTGAGCGCGATCGGCACCCCGGCGAGCGACGACACGGGCTCGCCCGATGCGATCGCGTCGTCGGCGGCCTTGGCGGCGACGAGCGCCTCGGCGCCGCTGACGTGCAGGAAGGCACCCAGCTCGCCGTCGACCTCGGCGATGCGGTCGAGGTGGGCCTGCGTGACCTCGACCGAGCTGACCTCGCGGGTCGCGATCTTGGTGGCGAGTTCGGCCGCGGACAGACCGGTCAGGTCACCGGCGGGACGAGGAGCTGCGGCGTGCGAATCGGGGCTCACTGCTCTTCTCCCAGGATCTGCGGAACGGCGAAACGGTCCTGTTCGACGGCCGGCGCACCGGACAGCGCGGCGTCGGTGCTCAGGCCGGGCACGACGACGTCGGGACGCAGCACGTTGGCGAGTTCGGCCGGATGCGCGGTTCCGGGCACGTCGTCGGCGGCCACCTCCGACACCGACGCGACGTGGGTCAGGATCGAGTCCAGCTGCTTGGCGTAGACATCGAGTTCGTCCTCGCTCAGCGCCAGTCGCGACAGTCGCGCCAGATGCGCGACCTCTTCACGCGATATGGACTTCGGTTCGCCAGCCACCGTCAGCGTCCTCTCTCACCATCACTTGCTCGGTCATGTCGCTCACCCGACGCCCATGCGACGCAGATGCGCCTCTCCAGCCTATGGGAACGCGCCAACCCGACTCACCCCAGCCACCGGTTGCACCTCCCGGACACACCCGCCCCGCCCCCGGCGCGGCGCACCCGGTCGCCTCCGGCGCGGCGCACCCGGTCGCCCCCGGCGCTGCGCGCGCCGTCGCCACGGGTGCGAGAATGACCCACGTGTCTTACCTGTTGCGCGTCCAGCTCGAGGACCGTCCCGGCAGTCTCGGCGTGCTCGCCGTGCAGCTCGGTTCGGTCGGTGCCGACATCCTGTCACTCGAAGTGGTCGAACGCGGCAACGGTTATGCCGTCGACGACCTGGTCGTCGAGGTGGCACCCGGTGCGCTGCCGGACAGCCTGATCACGGCAGCCGAGAAGGTCAACGGCGTTCGCGTGGATTCGATCCGCCCGTATTCCGGCGTGCTCGACACCCACCGCGAACTCGAGCTCGTCGACCAGGTCGCCACCGCGAAGCGCAAGGATCGCCTCCAGGTCCTCGTCGACAACGCCCCGCGCGTGCTGCGGGTGTCGTGGGCGATGGTCATCACCAGGGCCAGCGGCGGCGTCCTACAGCTGTTCGGCTCCTCCGGCGCCCCGGAAACCCCACTCACCAGGGCTGATTGGCTGCCTCTGGAGCATGCGGCGCAACTCGACGCCGAAGGCGACTGGGTGCCGGGTGCATGGCAGGACATGGACACCCGCCTCGCCGCGGCGCCGATCGGCTCCAATGACAAGGCGATCCTGCTCGGCCGCATCGGCGGGCCGGATTTCCGGCCCTCGGAGGTCGCCCGACTCGGCTACCTCGCCGGGATCGTCAGTACGGTGTTGCGCGCCGACGGTTAGCAGGATGATGGAGGCATGACCTCCATCACACTCACGCAAGGAGACATCACCCTTCAGTCGGTCGACGCGATCGTCAATGCCGCCAATTCGACACTCCTCGGCGGTGGCGGGGTCGACGGCGCCATCCATCGGCGTGGAGGTCCCGCGATTCTCGCCGAGTGCAAGGAACTCCGGGCCGGACGCTACAAGCGCGGACTCCCCGTCGGCGAAGCAGTTGCCACCACCGCCGGCGATCTGGATGCACGCTGGGTCATCCACACGGTCGGACCGGTGCACTCCCACGATGAGGACCGATCCGAATTCCTGGTCGCCTGCTATCGCGAATCCCTCCGCGTGGCAGACGAATTGGGTGCGACGACGATCGCCTTCCCGGCCATCTCGACCGGCGTCTACGGTTGGCCCATGGCCGATGGCGCACGCCGGGCCATCGACACCGTCCGGTCCGTGGACACCGCGATGACCGAGATCCGGTTCGTGTTGTTCGATCCGCGGGCGTACCGCGCCTTCGACGCCGCGCTCAACGGTTAGCGCTGCTCAACGAAAAGAATTCGCTCCTGAGGAGCGGACTTACGAAGCGGAATCCCTGCTCCCTGAGGAGCGACCGGAGCGGACTGACGAAGCGGAATCCCTGCTCCCTGAGGAGCGTCCGGAGCGGACTGACGAAGCGGAATCCCTGCTCCCTGAGGAGCGACCGGAGCTTGCGGAGGACGCGTCTCGAAGGGTCGACGACGCGATCTCATCAGGCCTTCGAGGCTCGTCGCTTGCGCTCCTCACACCTCAGGCAGCGAAGGGTCGTGCCGCGTTCTTTCGATCCGGCCGCGAGGGGGTCACTCGGGACTGCCGGTCTCCAGGAGACGCTTGAACGCGTCCTCGTCGAGGACCGGCACACCGAGTTGCTCGGCCTTGTCGGCCTTGCTCCCCGGCGAGTCACCCACGACCACGTAGTCGGTCTTCTTCGACACCGATCCCGATGCCTTGCCGCCACGCTGCAGGATCGCCTCCTTGGCGCCGTCGCGGGAGAAGTCCACCAGCGATCCGGTCACGACGATGGTCTTGCCCTCGAGGGTCCGCGCGATCGAGTCGTCACGCTCGTCCTCCATGGAAACGCCTGCGGCGCGCCACTTCTCCACGATCTCCCGATGCCAGTCGATGGTGAACCAGTCGTGGATCGACTGCGCGAGAGTCATGCCGAGGCCCTCGACGTCGGCGAGCTGTTCGACGTCGGCGGCCTCGATGGCCTCCAGTGAGCCGAACTCGGTGGCCAGCGCGCGCGCCGCGGTGGGCCCGACGTGGCGGATCGACAGACCCACCAGCACGCGCCACAACGCCACGTCCTTGGCCTTGTCGAGGTTGGCCAGCAAGCGTTTCCCGTTCGCCGACAACGCGCCCGCCTTGGTGGTGAACAACTCCGTGCGGGCGAGGTCGTCGGCGGAGATGGAGAACAGATCACCCTCGTTGCGGATCACCTTTGCCGACAGCAGCGCGGTGGCTGCCTCGTAACCGAGCGCCTCGATGTCGAACGAACCACGACCGGCGAGATGAAAGAGCCGCTCCCGCAATTGAGCCGGGCAACTCTCCTGATTCGGGCACCGGACGTCGACGTCGGATTCCTTCTCCGGACGCAACGGCGTACCGCATTCCGGACAGCGCTCGGGCATCTCGAACTCGAGCTCGGAACCGTCGCGCAGGTCGACCACCGGCCCGAGCACCTCGGGGATCACATCGCCGGCCTTGCGGATGGTCACGGTGTCGCCGATGAGCACACCCTTGCGCTTGACCTCCGAGCCGTTGTGGAGGGTCGCGCGAGAGACCGTCGAACCCGCGACGAGGACCGGTTCGAGCACCGCGAACGGTGTGACGCGACCGGTGCGCCCGACGCCGACCTGGATGTCGCGCAGCTTGGTCGTGGCCTCTTCCGGCGGGTACTTGTAGGCGATCGCCCACCGCGGTGCGCGCGAGGTGGAACCGAGGCGGCGTTGGACGCCGAAGTCGTCGACCTTGACCACGATGCCGTCGATCTCGTGGTCGACGTCGTGGCGGTGTTCGCCCCAGTAGGAGATCTTGTCGAGGATCTCGGCGGCGGTCGAGGCCTTGGTGGTGTGGGTGGACACCGGAAGTCCCCACGCGCCGAGCGCGAGATAGGCATCATGCAACGACTCCGGCCGCCACCCCTCGGTGTGGCCGATGCCGTGACAGATCATCCGCAGTTTTCGACGAGCGGTGACCTGCGGGTTCTTCTGCCGCAGCGACCCAGCCGCCGAGTTGCGTGGATTGGCGAACGGCGGCTTGCCATCGGCCACCAGGGACGCGTTGAGCGCCTCGAAATCCTCGACACGGAAGAAGACCTCGCCGCGCACCTCGAGGACGTCCGGGATCGGATAGCCGTCGGCGGCCGTCAGTCGGTGCGGGATGTCGTCGATGGTGCGCGCGTTGAGCGAGACGTCCTCACCGGTGCGACCGTCGCCACGGGTGACACCGCGTTCGAGGACTCCGTTGCGGTATACGAGCGCCAGGGCGACACCGTCGATCTTGAGTTCGCAGAGGAACTCGACCTCGGCACCGGCGTCGGAGTTGACCCTCTGGACCCAGGAGGTCATCTCGTCGTAGTCGAAGACGTTGTCCAGCGACATCATCCGCTCGAGATGGTCGACCGGGGAGAACGCGGTGGAGAAACCGCCGCCGACCAGTTTTGTCGGCGAGTCGGGCGTCGCGAGCTCGGGGTGACTGTCCTCGAGGTCCTGCAGGCGTCGTAGGAGAGCATCGAACTCGCCGTCGGAGATGACCGGCGCATCCTTCACGTAGTACCGGAACTGATGCTCGCGGATCTCCTCGGCGAGCTCCGTCCACTGCTCCCGCAGGTCTCCCTCGGGTCCCGACTGTTCGGTCGCCGGCCGCCCCGACTCCGTTGTTTCTGCCACGCACCGAGGGTATCGGAGTACCCGGACAACGAGCCCGGAGCTCACCGGGCAACTGCACCGCCCCTACGGAATGACGTCGCGCGCGACGTCAACACCTCGGGGAGAAGTGGCGAAGCCGCTGCTCTCGGATCACGGAGCGGTCGAGTCGAGCTTCGCCAGCGACCGTTTCGGCGCGACCTGACGGTAGCTGGCGTCGAGGAGTTCGGCGACCTCGTCCCAGTCGGGGTCCCCGTCACCGTCGAGGATCAGGGCCAGCCACCCGTAGGGGCCGTAGTAGGCCGGCACGTAGAACCGCGGATCCTCTTCGAGCGCGGGCTTCTCCGACTCGTCGGGGATGAACAGGACCGAGTGGTCGTAGCGGATCTTGCCACCCTTCAGACCGCCGCCGTAGTTGGCGAACATCTTGCCGCACCGGAACGTCGGGCGACCGTGCGCCACGACCTCGGTGGCGTCGGGAAGCGCGAGCGCGATCTCGCGGACGCGACCCAGGATCGGGTCGGCGTCGTCGAACATGATCGGATGCGGCATGCCCGCAGGATAGTTCCGGCCGCCCGGGTTCCGCAGTCGTTCCGGGTCGTCAGAGGGCGGTCGGGTCGCCGGCGAGCAGCTGACCCGCTTCGGCAACCACCGCGAGAGCCTTGCGCGCCCAGCTCTCCGACGCTCCGGCCATACCGCAGGTCGGTGTGACGATGACGCTCTCCGACAACACTTTCCGGTTGAGGCCGATTCGGTCGGTGAGTGCGGCGAGGCCGGTCGCCACGGTCTCGGCGTTGACCGGCTGTTTCGGCGCGGTGGACGGCACCCGACCGGCAACCAGTACATCCCCGCGATCGATGAGCATCCCGATGCCGTCGAGGTCGGCGTCGCCGGGTGCGGTGACGTCTATCGAATACGCCACGCCCCGAAGGTGTTCGAGGAGATCCCAACGGGGACGGCTGCAGTCGTGGAGCACCACCGGGGCGTCGACGTGATCGATCAGCTCGGTGAGGGCCCGCGCCACCTCGACCGCCGGGATCGCCCGGATCGGGTCGAATCGGGTGAGGGGTGTGACGGTTCCGTCGATGACCCGGCCGATCATCGGTTCGTCGATCTGGACCACGACCTGTGCGCCCAGGCGCCGGGTGACCTCGCCGACGTGTTCGCGGATTCCTTCGGCGGTGGACGCGACGATGTCGCGGACCGCGCCCGGATCCTTCAGCACACGATGACCGTTGGGCAGTTCGACCGACGCCGACGTCGTGAACGGACCGGCGACCTGGACCTTGTAGGCTCGGCCGGTACCGACGAATCCCGCTGTCTCCCACAGCTCCTCGGCGACGTCGAGATCCTCTTTGAGGTAGTCACGCGCTCGCCGGGTCAGTTGCGACTCCCGTTGCGCCAACCGGTATCCCCAGGTCGCGGTGTCCATCGGGAGGTCGACGAGGATCGCGGCCATCCGGCCGATCAGGTCCGAGCCCGCTCCGCGACCGGGGAGTTCGACGAGGTGCGCGAGGTCGAGTTCACCGTTGACGACGGCAGCGGCCGCGCGCGGATCGGTGCCGGGCATCGAGCCCACGCCGGTGCCGATACCGGTGGGCAGATCGGGTGTGGTCACCGAGCCGCGACAGCGGTCGGTCGCGACGTGGTCGACGCGATGCGTCCGCATCCGACGACCTGATCGCCGCGCTCCGCGTCGGGCAGGTACAGCACGGCGGCCTGGCCGCGTGCGACGCCGGTCAGCGGTTCGTGCAGGACGATGTCGATCGCGGGTTCGCCGTCGACGGTGGTCGGCGTCGCGGTCACCGGCGCGAGCCCGCCGTGGGCGCGGACCTGGACCACGGCCTCGAACGGCTCGTCGGGGGTGATGCCCGACGTCCACACCGCGCGGGTGGCGGTGATGCCCCAGACCTGCAGATCCTCCGCGGTGCCGACCGTGACGGTGCCCGAGTCCGGGTCGATCTCGGTGACGTAGCGGGGCTTGCCGTCCGCGGCGGGGGCGTCGATGCCGAGCCCCTTGCGCTGTCCGATGGTGAAACCGTGGACACCCTCGTGGTCGGCGAGGCGCTCACCGGACGAGGCGTCGACGACCGCGCCCGGACGGATCCCGATCTTGGCGCCGAGGAAGGCGCGGGTGTCACCGCTGGGGATGAAGCAGATGTCATGCGAGTCGGGCTTGTCGGCGACCGCGAGACCGCGGCGCGCGGCCTCCGCCCGGATCTCGGCCTTCGGGGTGTCCCCGACCGGGAACAGCGCACGGGAGAGCTGCTCGCGGGTGAGGACGGCGAGCACGTAGGACTGGTCCTTGTCGTCGTCGACGGCCCGGCGCAGCTCACCGTCGACGAGCTGGGCGTAGTGACCGGTGGCCAGCGCGTCGAAGCCGAGGGCGATCGCCTTGTCGGCGAGCGCGGCGAACTTGATCTTCTCGTTGCACGTCAGGCACGGGTTGGGGGTGCGTCCGGCGGCGTAGGCCTCGACGAACTCGTCGATGACGTCGTCCTTGAACCGGTCGGCGAAATCCCAGACGTAGAACGGGATTCCGAGCACGTCCGCGGCACGGCGCGCATCCGAGGCGTCCTCCCGGGAGCAGCAGCCGCGGGAGCCGGTACGCAGTGCTCCCGGTGCGGTCGAGAGAGCGAGGTGGACGCCGACGACCTCGTGTCCGGCGTCGACGGCACGCGCGGCCGCGACCGCCGAGTCGACGCCGCCACTCATCGCTGCGAGTACGCGCATCAGGAGACCTTTCCGCCGGGTGCGGAGACGAGGCCGGCGGCGCGAGCACGATCCACGACCTCGTCGATGACCTGGGCCACCGCGTCGATGTCGGCGTCGGTGGTCGTGTGGGAGAGCGAGAACCGCAGCGACGAGCGGGCGTCGGCCATGTCGAGTCCCATCGCGAGCAACACGTGGCTCGCCTGCGCGACACCCGCGGTGCAGGCGGAACCGGTGGAGCACTCGATGCCCTTGGCGTCGAGCAGCATCAGCAGGGAGTCTCCTTCGCAGCCGGCGAAGGAGACATGCACGTTTCCGGGCAGGCGTGCGTCCACATCGGCCCCGTTGCGCACCGTGCCCTCGACGCCGAGCAGGACGTCGGTGAGCCGCGACGCGAGGGCGCGTACGCGGGTCGTGTTCTCCTCCATGTGCTCGACACACCAGGTCAGCGCAGCGGCCATGCCGGCGGCCCCGGCGACGTCCTGGGTGCCCGACCGCACGTCACGTTCGTGGCCTCCACCGTGCTGTAGCGGGACGCAGGCGACCTCACGACCCAGCAGCAACGCACCGACGCCCTGCGGTCCGCCGAACTTGTGGGCGGCGAGGCTCAGCGCGGACAGTCCGCTGGCGGTGAAGTCGATCGGCAGGTGGCCGACGGCCTGGACGGCGTCGGAGTGCACCGGCACGCCGAACTCGGCGCCGAGCGCCACGATCTCGGCGATGGGCTGAATGGAACCGACCTCGTTGTTGGCCCACATGACCGAGATGAGGGCGGTCTGGTCGGCGTGTGCCTCCAGTTCGGCACGGAGATCGGCGGGTGAGACCACGCCGTCGGCGTCGACCGGCAGCACCACCAGCTCGGCTCCGGCGTCGGCCGCGAGCCACTGCGCGGGGTCGAGGACCGCGTGGTGCTCGACCCCCGACACGATGATGCGGCGACGCTGCTCATCGGCCCGGCGACGGGCCCAGTAGATCCCCTTGACCGCGAGATTGTCAGATTCGGTACCGCCCCCGGTGAAGATGACCTCCGACGGCCGCGCACCGACCGCCGCGGCGATCGCCTCGCGCGCCTCCTCGAGGCGGCGTCGGGCGGTGCGGCCGGATCCGTGCAGGGAGGAGGCGTTACCCGGCGTGCTGAAGACAGCGGTCATCGCCTCGACGGCTTCGGGCAGCATCTGCGTCGAAGCGGCGTGGTCGAGGTAGACGGACGTGCGCGGAGGCACTCGGGTTGGCAGGGGCATCGCTAGCAAGGATAAACGCGCGGCCGACGTCGACAAATTCCGCGACCGCGTGCCTGCCTCAGACGCGTTCGAGATAGAAGTACAGGTGGCGTCCGTCGATGACGCCGCCCTTGCCGTTCATGATGCCCATGACGGTGGTGTCGTCGACGCGCTTGAAGTGATCGATGACCGGCTGGCCGTCGTAAACCATCGACGCGGTGATCTCGCCGCGGAACTCGATCGCCCACAGGCTCGCCTCGCCCTTGCCGAGTGCGACGTTGGAGAACAGCTTGCCGTTCTCGTCGCGACAGACCAGCGGCTGCACATCACTGCGCGAGGTGAAGGTCTTGCCGAACCAATTGGCCTTCCCCAGCACCCCGTTGATGGCGTGGCCGGTGGTGAACTCGCCACCCTTCCACGCCCCCAGCATCTCTTCGGGACGCAGCGTCGCGAGCCCCGCCCAGACGGTGTCGAGGACCGCGTCGTCGACGAGCCCTTCCGCTTCCCGCAGCTCGAAGAACTTGGCGCGGGCCGCTTCCCGGGTCAGGGTGGACGTCATCGTCGGACTCCTTCGACATACGGCGATCTTCTCGGCCGCGTGCGCGGCCGCTCCGAAGGAACCTATATCAGAGAACAGTCGATGTCACTTTCCGCCGAACTCAGGACGCGTTCGCAGCGACGCGCCAACTCGCGACGGTCGGTTCCCGGCGCTTCGGCGGGCTCGAGACGGACGACCACGGTCAGTCCGCGGGCCCGCAGCACTCTCCGGAGGGTGTCCAGGGGAGAGTCGTCGCCGATGAAACTCGGGTCGGTCGCGGCGTGTCCGTCCGGCCCGAGAAACCTCAGACGGACCGGGAGCACCGGCACCGCGGCGTCGATCGCGGCCTGGAAGAACGCCGGACGGAACTCACCGCCGGTGCGGCCGCAGAAGGTGGTCCCCTCCGGGAACACGATCACCGAGGAGTCGGCGGCCAGGCGCGCGCAGACCCCGCCCACCGCCGCCGGGAGTCCGCGCAGCGTTCCACGGTCGACGGCGATCACGCCGAATCTGCGCGCGATCCCCGCGACGACCGGCATGTCGACGACGTCCGATTTCGCCACCACATGCGCCGAGCTCACCAGGGCCAGCGCGAGGACGTCGAGGAACGAGATGTGATTGGCGACGATGAGCCCGGTCGCGCGCGGGTCGCGTCGCCGGTCGTCGACGACGACCCGGATACCGAGCGCGGCGAGCAGCGGGCCCGAGGCCCGCGCCCGAAGCGCTCGCCGTGGCCGATGCCGCAGGCGCGCCACCGCCTCGTCGGCGACGAGCATCCCGACGATCCAGCAGACGACGGCGGCGAGGCGGCACAGTCGCTGACCCACGACCACCGCGTCGACGAGCAGTGCGACACGCCTCGTGCCCCGGGGACCGAGGCAACTGTCTCCGCAGGTGCTGACCGGGAACCACGGGTGCCGCGCCGGTTCCGCCGACAGCGGGATCATCGCGACGGGGCGGCCGAGCCGAGGCGCTGGGCGCTCGATCGCAGGCGTTCGAGGTAGCGCCGGTTGGTACCTTCCCGATCGAGCACCGTGAGGAAGTCCGCGACATCGAAGACGTCGTCGACGGCGGGTTCGCCGCAGATACGGGCACCCATCCGCAGGTATCCGCGCATCAGGGGCGGCATGCCGACGGTGTCCGACGGCGTGATGTCCTCGAGCAACCGCCCGCCGATGCGTGGGGGCGTCAGTGGAGAGACATGCAGGACGGGGTCGGTGTAGTCCTCACGCAGCCGGTCACGGACCGCGCGCAAGACCGACCCGGGCATCCACTCCCCCGGGCTGTGCAGGGGCACCGATACACAACCCATCAGATAGCGGTAGCCGGCCTGATCCATGTACTGCAGCAGGGCCGCCCACATGAGCGCGGTGACCGACCCGTCACGATGCTCGGAGTGGACGCAGGCACGACCCAGTTCGACTGTCTCCGCGAAGATGTCGGCCACGGCTCCGAGGTCGAACTCGGTGGACGAATACCAGCCGCCGGCGGCGATCGCGCGTGGCGGGGCCAGCAGCCGTGCGCATCCGATGACGCCGTGGTCGTCGTGCCGCACGACGAGGTGTTCACAGAACTCGTCGAAACGATCGGCGTCGCGTCCGGTGACGGCGTCGCCGATGCGATCGGAGAACCCGGGCTCGTCGGCGAAGACCCGGTAGCGGAGTTGTTGGACGGCAACGATGTCGGCCGGGTCTTCGGACACGAGCACCCGGACCGGGCCGGCGGTCAACAAGGTGGTCGAGACGGCGGAAGCGGTTGCAGCGGACGAGGCGATGGACTGCAGAGCGTTCATGCCCCGAATGAAAGCCAGCGTCTGCGTCGCCACGGCCACGTCGGCGTGACGTGTCGGGGCGAACCGGGTGAACACGAGACGCACCGGGATTCCGGGTGAACGGAACGCGAACGCACGGTGGCCCCCGACGCGAACGTCGGGGGCCACCGGAGTTCTGCGTGATCAGCAGATCACTTGCGCTTCTTGACCTCTTCGGTCAGCTGCGGTGCGACGTTGAACAGGTCGCCCACGACGCCGTAATCGGCGATCTCGAAGATCGGCGCCTCTTCGTCCTTGTTGACCGCGACGATGGTCTTCGAGGTCTGCATACCGGCCCGGTGCTGGATCGCACCCGAGATACCCAGGGCGACGTAGAGCTGCGGCGACACGGTCTTACCGGTCTGACCGACCTGGAACTGACCCGGGTAGTACCCGGAGTCGACCGCGGCACGCGAAGCACCCACGGCGGCACCGAGGGCGTCGGCGAGCTCCTCGACGACCGAGAACTTCTCGGCGCTACCGACACCGCGACCACCGGAGACCACGATCGAGGCCTCGGTGAGCTCGGGACGATCGCCACCGATGTTCGGCTCGACCTTGGTGATCTTGACGGCGTTCTCGGCCGCAGCCGGGACCTCGACATCGACACGCTCGCCGGCACCGGCCTGCGGAGCGGCCTCCACACCACCCGGGCGGATCGAGATGACCGGGGTGTCGCCCTTGGCCTGCGCCTCGACGGTGAACGCACCACCGAAGATGGAGTGGATGCCCACCCCGCCTTCCTTGACGTCGACGACGTCGGCGAGGACACCCGAGCCGAGACGCACGGCGAGACGGCCGGCGATCTCCTTGCCGTCGGCGGTGGCCGCGACCAGGATCGCTGCCGGAGCAGCACTCTCGGCGATCGAGGACAGCACGTCGACCTGCGGGTTGATCAGGTAGGTGGCCGCGTCGTCGGACTCGGCGACGTAGACCTTCTCAGCGCCGGCTTCCTTGAGGCCGTCGATGATCGCATCGGCCGAGCCGGGCTTGCCGACGACGACAGCCGACGGGGTACCGAGGGCGCGGGCGGCGGTGATGAGCTCGCTGGTGACCTTCTTCAGGGCGCCTTCGGCGTCCTGCTCCACGAGCACGAGTACTTCTGCCATGTTGGTTTTCTCCTGAATGTCTGGGGTTCGCCGGATTGTCTGGTGGGGAAGATCAGATGATCTTCTGACCGACCAGGTACTCGGCGACCTTCGTGCCGCCGTCGCCTTCGTCGGTGACGCGCTCGCCGGCGGTCTTCGGCGGCTTCGGGGTCGAGGAGTTCACGACGCTGCCGGCGTTGGCCAGGCCCACATCGGTCGGCTCGACATCGATCTCGGCCAGCGAGACGACGGTGACTTCCTTCTTCTTCGCGGCCATAATGCCCTTGAAGGACGGGAAGCGGGGCTCGTTGATCTTCTCGTTGACGCTGACGATCGCCGGGAGCTGCGCCTCGACGTGGAAGATGCCCTCGTCGGTCTCACGCTCGCCCTTGAGGGTCTCGCCCTCCAGGGTCAGCTTGCGCAGATGCGTCAGGTGCGGCAGTTCGAGGTACTCGGCGATCATCGCCGGGATCGCGCCGACACGGCCGTCGGTGGCCTCGTTACCGGCGATGACGAGCTCGACACCCTCGACCGTGCCCAGCGCGCGGGCCAGTACATAGGCGGTCTGAACCGCATCCGAACCGTGCAGCAGATCGTCCTTGATGTGGATCGCCTTGTCCGCACCCATCGACAGTGCCTTACGGATGGCGTCGGTGGCCCGGTCGGGACCAGCAGTCAGGATGGTGACCTCACCGCCGTCGGCCTCCTTGATCTTCAGCGCTTCTTCGACGGCGCGCTCGTTGATCTCGTCCAGCACGGCGTCAGCTGCCTCACGGTCCAGGGTGTAGTCGTCGTCGGACAACTTGCGCTCGGACCACGTGTCGGGAACCTGCTTGATCAGTACGACAATGTTTGTCATGGGTCTACGTCGACCTCCTGCGTCGGGTTCGGCAACTTACCGGCGGGTAAGGCCATGGGTCTCCCCCACTTTAGCGTTTCCTATGTTCTCACTAAACACCGACTACCTCACACTATGGAGCGGCACCGGACCTGCGGGTGAGCCCAGCGGCGACGACGGCCGATCGCTTGTTCGGTCATCGGCGCCGGGACGAACCGGGAGGCCGCGACCCCATGCCCTACGCTCGTGCAGATGACTGACGCAGACCTCGGTTCTCCGCCGACCGCCGGGACGACCGGTCTGGAGGCCCTCGACACCGACCGGCAACTGGCACTGACCGGTGAACGGACGGTTCCGGGCATCCCCGCGGAGAACTACTGGTTTCGCCGCCACGAGATCGCGTACCGCCACATCCTGGACCGCTGCACGGGCCGCGAGATCCTCGAGGCGGGCTCGGGCGAGGGTTACGGCGCCGCGATGATGGCCGACGCCGGGGCGTCGTCTGTGGTCTGCGTCGACTACGACACCGCTGCGGTCGAACACACGCGTCGCCGTTACCCCGGACTCGTCGTGCACCAGGGCAATCTGATCGACCTCCCGCTGGCCGACGCATCGGTGGATCTCGTGGTGAACTTCCAGGTGATAGAGCACCTCTGGGACCAGGCCGCGTTCATCGCCGAGTGCCGCCGGGTGCTGCGTCCGGGTGGCGAGCTGCTGATCTCGACCCCCAACCGGATCACTTTCTCCCCCGGTCGCGACACACCGCTCAACCCGTTCCACACCCGTGAGCTGAACGCCGCCGAACTCACCGAACTCATCGTCGAGGGCGGGTTCACCCTCGAGGCGATGCTCGGCGTGCACCACGGCCCCCGCCTGGCCGCACTCGACGACAAGTGGGGCGGATCGCTGATCGACGCCCAGATCGAGCGGGCCCTCGCCGGCCAACCATGGCCCGCCGACCTGGTCGACGACGTCGCCGCCGTCGTCGCGGAGGACTTCGCGGTACTCGACGCGCGCGACTCCGACATCGACGCCTCGCTCGACCTGTTCGTGGTGGCGATCCGGGACTGAGGAATGACCATCAGCACCACAGAGGTTCCGGGACAGTTCACCTTCGTCCTGCACTCACACCTCCCCTGGCTGGCCAATCACGGTCGCTGGCCGGTCGGCGAGGAATGGCTCTACCAGTCGTGGGCGTCGTCGTATCTGCCGTTGTTCGATGTGCTCGAGCGGCTGGCCGCCGACGGCTTCACCGACCAGTTGACCCTCGGCCTCACCCCGGTCCTGGTCGCGCAGCTCGACGACCCGCACTGTGCGTCGTCGATGTACGAGTGGCTCGCCGACTGGCAGCTGCGGGCCATCCAGGCCGCGACGTCGAGCGATACCGACCGCGCCGACGCCGGCCGCCGCGAGTACCTCGCCGCCCAGCGTGCGCTGGACACCTTCGAGACCAAGTGGCGCCACGGGGCCTCGCCGCTGATCCGCCACGTCGCCTCGAGCGGGGTCGCCGAGATCCTCGGCGGACCGCTCGCGCATCCTTTCGCCCCGCTCCTCGATCCTCGCCTACGGATGTTCTTCCTCCGAGAGGGACTTGCGGACGCCCGCGCGCGTTGGGGTTTCGACCCGGTCGGGATCTGGGCCCCCGAGTGCGCCTTCGCTCCGGGCATGGAATTCGAGTACGCCCGCGCCGGCGTCGGGCATTTCATGGTCGACGGCCCGACCCTGCACGGCGACACCGCTCTCGGGCGGCCCGTCGGCGACAGCGGCGTCATCGCCTACGGGCGTGACCTGACCGTGAGTTACCGGGTGTGGTCGCCGAAGTCGGGCTACCCCGGCCATGCCGCCTACCGCGACTTCCACACCTACGACCACGAATCGGGACTCAAGCGGTTCCGCGTCACCGGACGCTCGGTACCCGGCGACGAGAAGAAGCCTTACGACCCCGCGCGCGTCGACGCCGTGATCGACCGCCACGTCGAGGATTTCGTCGGACACGTCCGCGACCGCCTCATCGAGGAATCCGCGCGCATCGGCCGGGACGCACTCGTCGTCGCAGCCTTCGACACCGAACTGTTCGGACACTGGTGGCATGAAGGTCCGGTGTGGCTCGAACGGGTCCTACGCCGTCTTCCGGAGGTCGGGGTGAAGGTCGGAACCCTCGCCGGCGCAACCCGATCCGGACTCGTCGGCGAGCCGGTCGATCTCCCGGCGTCGTCGTGGGGATCGGGCAAGGACTGGCGGGTGTGGAACGGCCCGCAGGTTCAGCATCTCGTCACGCTCAACGCGGAGGTCACCGAGACCGCTCTCGATGCCGTCGCCAAACTCCTCGCCCACGGAGGCGAACGGAGCCGCGTTGCCGATCAGATCGTGCGGGAGGCACTGCTGACGTTGTCCTCGGACTGGCCGTTCATGGTGTCGAAGGACACCGCCGCGCAGTACGCTGTCTCCCGAGCGCACACCCACGCACACGCCACGCGGGAGATCAGCGATGCCGCGATGCGCGGTCGCGACGACGCGGCGGCGACGCTCGCGCAGAACTGGGCGCGGGCCGACAATCTCTTTCCCGGACTCGACGCGCGCCGGTTGCACGCGATCATGACCGCAGATGGGTGTAGTGCCGAGGGGGGCATCTGATGAGAGTGCTGTTCGTGTCGTGGGAGTACCCACCCGTGGTGGTCGGTGGCCTCGGCCGGCATGTGCATCACCTCGCCACCGAGATGGCCGCCGCCGGACACGATGTGGTGGTCCTGACCCGCCGCCCGTCGGGGACCGATGCGGTGAGCCATCCGACGACCGACACCGTCGTCGAGGGTGTACGCGTGATCGCGGTCGCCGAGGATCCGCCGGAGTTCGAGTTCGGGCAGGACATGATGGCCTGGACTCTCGCCATGGGGCACTCGTTCATCCGAGCCGGTCTCAAGATCCTGGCCGGTGAAAGGGCATTCGCGGATTCTTCGACTCGATGGATTCCCGAAGTCGTGCACGCACACGACTGGCTGGTGGCCCACCCGTCGATTGCTCTTGCCGAATTCTTCGACGTGCCATTGGTTTCCACGATCCATGCCACCGAGGCCGGCCGGCACAGCGGCTGGGTCAGCGGCCGGACGAACCGGCAGGTGCACTCGGTCGAGTGGTGGCTCGTCGCCGAATCCGATGCTCTCATCACATGTTCGGCGTCCATGCGCGACGAGGTGAATCGTCTCTTCGGCTACGACGCAGCCGACATCGCGGTGATCCACAACGGGATCGACATCCGCACATGGCCGTTCGCGCCACGAACGCGGACGACCGGTCCCGCGGAACTGCTGTTCGCGGGGCGACTCGAGTACGAGAAGGGCGTGCAGGATCTGCTGGCCGCACTCCCCCGCATCCGGCGCAGCCATCCGGGCACCACGCTGACCATCGCCGGTGACGGTACACAGCGAGACTGGCTGATGGAACAGGCTCGCAAGCACCGGGTGAGCAAGGCGGTACGGTTCATCGGCGCCGTCGACCACGACGAACTGGTGACCCACATGCATCGGTGCGACGCGATCGTGTTGCCGAGTCGGTACGAGCCGTTCGGCATCGTCGCCCTCGAGGCGGCGGCCACCGGTATCCCGCTGATCGTCTCGACCGCCGGCGGTCTGGGTGAAGCGGTGCAGGAACCGGATACCGGCCTCACTTTCGAACCGGCTGACGTGGCAGGTCTTGCCACCGCGGTGCGGGCGACGCTGTCGGATCCGGATGCGGCAGCGCAACGTGCCTTACGTGCGCGGGCCCGGCTCACGGCCGAATTCTCCTGGGCCGAGGTGGCCGAACGCACGGAGTCGGTGCATCTGGCCGCCAAACGGCGAGTGCGTCATCCGGTTGGGCGCCCGGATATTCCGATGCGACCGTTACCGGAACGCGACCCCGGGAAACCGGTCGAGCACTAATTTGCACTTTCCGTAACAAAAGTGTCACCAGTCACAGGAATAACATCCGTTTCAAGTACGGCCCCTTTTTTTATTCGTTAGCGTGACGTTCGTTCCTCATCTCCAAGGTGATGGGGTATGACATTTCCCTCGGAGGGGCACGATCATGAATCGGAAAACCAAAGGCGCAATATCGGTCGGTGCGGGGGCGATCCTACTCCTCGGGGGGATGGGATCGTATGCGTTGTGGAGTGATGAAGAGGACGTGGCCGGCGATGCGATCACCACGGGCGACTTCGGGCTCAACTGTCCCGCAGGCACGTGGACCGATGTTTCCGGGGACGTACCTGTGGTCGCGATCGACACGACCACCGATCTGATGGTGCCGGGCGATACCTGGGAATACAGCGCCAACTGCACCGTGACGGCCACTGGCAAGAACATGAAAGCCGAATTGTCGGTCACCGGGGTCGGCACCGGTTCCACCACCCCGTCGACGACTTATGTGACCACGACGACTCAGGTGGCCGGCGGTACTCCTAATACGCCCGTGGTCGTCACAAACGGTCAGGTTCTCGCGGTGACCGTGACCGTCGCATTCTCGTCGACGACACCAGACACCGAATTCACCAACGGCACGATCAATGTCAGCGGAATGAAGATCGCACTGAATCAGGTGCGGCCCTAACGGCTGATTCGATGTCCGAAGCCCGAAAGCGGCGGGGCGTCCTCTACGCCGCCCTGGCGATCCTGGTGGCCGTACTGCTCTTCGGATCGGTGCGGACCACCGGGGCGCTGTGGGCCGAGCAGGCAGATGTCTCTGACACCGACATCACCACCGGGACAATCGGTTTGGCACCGGGTACCGGCGGCGGTTCGTCGTTCACATTTCCTGCGCTGAACGGCACCAATGTGATTCCGGGCCAGGCCCAGCAGGCCGTCCTGACCATCACCAACGCCGGCTCGACGCCGTTGCGGTTCCGGCTCGCGTCTGCCGGACCGTCGGTGTCGACGCCCGGCGCGACGGTCACGGTGAACCTCTCAGGTGCCCCGGGGGCGAGTTGTCCCGGGACCGGAACTCCGCTGACCGGTGCGTTCACCGCGCAGGACACGTCGAGTCCCGGTACCGGTTTCACCTCGCCGTGGACGCCTCTCGCCAAGAGTGCCTCCACCTCCTGGTGCGTCCGCGCCGAGCTCGTCTCGGTGACCGGAACACAACCGGCGACGTTCACCATCAACTTCAGTTTCGCAGCGGAGCAGACCCGGCCATGAACGAACCCACAGCACCCGCTGTCGACGAGAGTCCTACCGTCAAGTTCGGCCGGGATGAATCTCTCGAAGCCACAGACAGTTCTGCCGAGCAACCGGCCGAGCGACGCAGCGTCCTCCACCACCTCTGGCAGGTTCTGTCCTGGCTGCTGCTCATCGGGGCCGTCGCGATCATGTGCCTGACGATCCTCATCCCGAAGATCGCCGGAGCACAGCCCTATACGGTTCTCACCGGCTCGATGGAGCCGGACTATCCCCCGGGCACGCTCATCGTCGTGAAACCCCGCCCGGCGGATGAGATCGGTGTCGGCGATGTGATCACGTATCAGATCCGTTCGGGTTCACCGGAAGTCATCACGCACCGGGTCATCGAGGTGACACGGGATGACGACGGCGAGCCACGATTCATCACCCAGGGTGATGCCAACGGCGGCGCCGACGAAGACCCGGTCCGCCCCGTCCAGGTGCGTGGCACGCTCTGGTACTCGGCGCCCTACTTCGGTTGGGTCAACAACTGGTTCATCGGGCAGCGTCGCACGGTGCTGATATTCGTACTGGCGGGCACGCTGTTCGTCTACGGCGCATGGCAATTCATCGCCGATCGGCGCGAGCGCCAGGACGAGGAAGAATGCGGCACGGCACCATCCGGTCCGGAGACGATTGCATGAATCGTCCGAGGTGGTCACCGGGCACGTCACGCCGAGTGCGTGCGCTGCTGACGTGCGGAGTCCTGCTGACGACCGGCGCTATCGGTACCACGGCACTGTGGTCGACAACTGCAGCGACCACGTCGGGCACATTCACCACCGCGAACCTCGAGATCAAGGCCAACGGTTCGGTCGCACACACTTTCGCGTTCCCCGGAGCCCTCCTTCCCGGGAACACGACCGCCTATGTGGTGAACGTTCAGAACACCGGGTCGGTGCAGTTCCGCTACGACGCCAAGGTCTCCAGTTCCACCGTGTTGGGGCGGGCCATGAGACTGCGCGTGGTCAGCGGCGGCACCGTCAGCGGATCGACCTGTTCGGGCGGTACCCAGATCGCGTCCGATCTCGCGATCACCGCCGGCGCCGTCGCCTTCGCCACGAGCCGTGGTCCCTTGGCCGCCACGACCGGCACCGAGGCGCTCTGCATGCAGCTCACCCTGCCGTCCACGGCAGCCGGATCTCTCGCCGGCACGAGCGGGTCCGTCACCTTCACCTTCGATGCGACGGGCCCGTGATGGACAGCACCGGATCGGAGAACTTCCCGACCGCCGAGTTCGCGGCGCAGCAGCAGCGCCGTCGGGGTGACCGCTTGCTGACCGTCGGCGCGATCCTGGGCGGCATCTGTCTGGCCGCAACAGCTCTCGCGCTGATCCTCGGGGTGCGCCCGGTGATCTTCGAGACCGGTTCGATGGCGCCCACGATTCCCACCGGATCACTGGGACTCAGCCGCACGGTGCCCGCCACGTCGGTGCATCCGGGCGACGTGGTCAGTGTCATCCGCGACGATGGCGTCCGGGTGACCCACCGCGTCACCGCAACCGGCGAGCCAGTCGGCAACTCCGTCTCGCTGACCTTGCGCGGCGATGCGAACAGCGCCCCCGACCCGCAGACGTACGTGATCACCGAGGTACAGCGGATCGTCGGCACCACGCCGATTCTCGGCTATGTGGCGGCCTGGCTGAAGAATCCGTACACCCTGACACTGCAGGCTGTCGCGGTCGTGTTCCTGCTCGCGGTCGCGTTCGCACCTCGACGGGGATGGCGCAATTCGCCTGCCGGGCAACGAATCGTAGCCGGGACCGCCGCCGCAACCGTTGTCGCACTGAGCGTATCGAACGTCCACGGCACGGGCGAGGCGAGCGCGCTCACCGGTCAGGCCACCGCCACCGGTTCGGTGACCACCGGACGACCGTCGAACCCATCGTTCACCTGTACCAACACGGTTCGGCCGCTCATCTCCGACACGGTCACCCTCAGCTGGCCGAACCCACCGGCGAACGTGACCGCGGGGTACATCTACGAACTCCGGTTCCCGTCCCTCCCCACGATCAATCCCATCTCCGTGCCGGCGACTTCGGGACTAGGGGATCCAGCACACTATGAGTTCTCGTCGACCCTGATCGGAGCACTCCTTGCCCTCCTGGCGGGTGATACCACCGTGACCCTGACCGTCAAGGCCGGGAACTTCCCGTCGGCAGTCAGCCTCAGTCACCAGATCGGCGCTGATCTGGGGCTCCCCGTCGGTATCGAATGCAAACCCCCGGGCACCGTCACCGCACCTGCGGGCGCGGTGGCATTCCTCGCCGCACCGGAGGCGTCGGTAGCCGAAGAGACGACCTCGACAACGGCCGATGAGTCGCCCGTCCCGAGCGTCACCGAGGACTCCGCCGACCCGACGGCCAGTTCCTCGACCGTCTCCGAGCTGCCGGCCGGCGGGACCCTCAGCGGCTCCGGAGAGTTCGCTTTCTACTACGACGACACCGAGGTGACGATCCGGGACGTGGAGACCACCGATGTCGAGTACCGGGCGCAGTTCTCGTCCGACAGCCTGGTCCGCTGGCTTCCCGACACGTCGACGCTGGAGATCAGCGAACCCGATGGCACGGTCACGCTCGTCGACCGGAGCGGCTCGCGATGGACGGAGACCGTCGACGAGCCCGACGCGACCGAGACGACGACCCCGGCCGGCGAACTCGGGTCGGCAGAGACCACGTCGGCAACGATTGCGTCCCCGGTGCCCGCGGCAGTCGAGCCGACCGAACCGTGACGTGCCGACAGATCTACTTGTCGGCTTTCTGCGCGGCAGCCTTCTCCGCCGCCGCCTTCTTGCGTTCGATGTCGGCCAGGGCGCGTTCGAGTTCGGCACGCTGCTCGGCGTTCTTCGCCCAGTCGTCCACGCGGTTCTTGACCACGCGGGCCGGGGCACCGACCGCTATCGAGTAGTCGGGGATCACCCCCTTGACCACCGCGTGCGAACCGAGGACACAGCCTCGGCCGACGATGGTGTTCCGCAGCACCGACACCTTGGCGGCGACCCAGGTGTCCGGCCCGATCCGAACCGGACCCTTGACGATGCCCTGGTCCTTGATGGGCAGCGTGATGTCGTCCATCTTGTGGTCGAAGTCGCAGATGTAGCACCAGTCGGCGATGAGCGTCGAACCGCCGATCTCGAGGTCGAGGTAGGAATTCACGACGTTGTTGCAGCCGAAGACGGTCTTGTCGCCGATCTTGAGGCTGCCCTCGTGGCAGCGGATCGAGTTGCCGTCGCCGATGTGCACCCAGCGCCCGATCTCCATCCGGGCGAGCTCGGGCGTGCAATGGATTTCCACGTTGCGCCCGAGGAAGACCATGCCCCGCAGTACGACATGCGGGTTGGCCAGGCGGAACTTCGCGAGACGGTAGTAGCGGACCAGGTACCACGGCGTGTACGCCCGGTTGCGTTTCACCCAGCGCAGCGAATCGAGAGTGAGGAATCGTGCCTGCTCCGGATCGCGGCGACGGCCCGCGCGGCGCCGGGACCGGTAGGAGGCGTTCCACATGGTGGTCATGGGACAAACCCTAAACGACCCGTTTTTCGCACACGATAGGCTCACTCCTGGCACGTGCAGTGCCCGTGAGGACCGACGATGAGGAGCGCGATGGCCTTGGCACGACCGCAGGTGTCCCGACACCGCAGATCCGCGGTGACCCGCCTGTTCGTCGCCGTCACCGCCGCGTGCTCGCTGGTGCTCGCCGGCTGCTCCGACGGACACATCGACGTCCGATCGATCCCGAGCGTCGGCTGGCCCAGCTACGGCGGCGTCGCCGGCAATGCGAACTTCGCCTACGCCGACGTCCCCGACGACCTCGCCCTGAGTTGGACGCGTCCCACCGGCGGACCGGTCACCGCGCCCGTCACCATCTCGGGCAAGGGCAATGTCGGCGTCACGTCGAATGCCGCCCAGGGCTGCAACGTGCTGGTGCTTGACGGCCGGTCGGGTCGCAAGAACTTCTGCAAGGACATGCGCGCAGGGGTCGAGATCAACGCGATGCTCGTCGACCAGTACGACCAGCCGTACCTCGGCGAGGAGACCACTTTCCTGGCGTTCAACGCCGGCGGCGCGATCCGCTGGCGTGCCGGCGTGATCGGCGTCCCTCTGTCGGCGAAGTTCGCCGCGCCGAATGAAGTGCTGGTGACCACGACCCAGGGCCAGATCCTGCTGATCGACACCCAGCGCAACGAACTCGTCGCCCCCGAGGTGAAGCTGCGCGACGACGCCGATCCGGAGCAGCCGCTCCTCGGCTTCGGCGACTGTGTGCGCAACGGACCGCAGTGCGCGATTCCCGCGCCCGCCGCCGTCGACACCGGCCGAGAACGCTTCTACCTCAACTTCTTTCCCGAGGGCGCCGCGTCGTCGCAGATCCGGTCGATGAAGTACAACAAGGTGGGCGGCAAGCGCGAGGTGCGGACCGCCTGGACGGCCGATGTCCCGAGCGGAGTCGTCGGTACGCCGACCCTGTCCGCCGACGGTGCGACGCTCTATGCGTTCTCGCGCGACGGCAAGATCGTCGCGCTGAACACCGAGGACGGGTCGACCAAGTGGACGCAGGACATCGGCGGTCACGGCTTCGCGACGATGACCGTGTCGCCCGACGGCCTGATCATCCCCACCGGTTCGCTCGGCGCCCCGCTCACCCTTTACCGCGACGCGGGTGACCGTGCCGAACGCCTCTGGCAGCGCACCGATCTCGCCACGGTGAGCCTGTCGGCGCTCACCCAGCAGAAGACCGCGTGGAGCGTTGTCCGGGACGCCGGCAAGGACACGCTGTCGCTGGTGGAGGTCTCCACCGCGGACGGTACGACCAAACGGTCTCTGCCGCTACCGAACTCCGCGGGTTTCGCGACCGGTGTCTCGATCTCCTACTCGGGTCAGGTCGCCACCGCGACCAACCTCGGTGAGGTGTACTTCTTCGACAGCAAGGCGAACCTGGGATAAGCGTCCGAACAAGAATGCGGGCTGAGTGCCGGAAACCGGCACTCAGCCCGCATTCTGTTTGTGCGTGGTCGCTCAGAAGCGCACACCCGGTTCGCAGATGAACGCGGTCCCCTTGCGTCCGATCCGGGTGAGCACCACCGACAGTGGGCGATCGCCCTTGGGTTTGAGCTTCTTGCGGAGCTGGTCCGGGTCGACGTCCAACCCGCGGACAAGGATCTCGAGCGGTCCGCAATCATGGACGGCCAGAGCCTTGCGGAGGACCTTCTCGGTCACCCCGACCTGTTCGATCACCCGGAAGCCACGTGCCCCGGCCGGCACCGAATCGCCGGTCAGATAAGCGATCTGCGGGTCGAGCTGCCAGAGACCGAAACGGTGCGCGTAATGCTTGACGAGTCCGGCGCGCACGATGGCGCCGTCCGGATCGACGATCCACTCCCCCGCCTCGCCGGCCGGCACCTCGTCGTCCTCGTGGTCGGTGATCTCGAACAGCGACACCGACCCGTCGGGTCGCGTGCGCAGCACGGTTGCCCGGCGTCGGGTCTCGATCCCCGGCCCCGACCACAGGCAGGCTTCCCGGACGCCGCCGTCGAGCGAGGTCACCTGGACCTCACCGTCGAAACCGAACCTGTTGCGCAGCATCTGATGATCCAGTCCGGGAGCACATTTCACGATGAGCACGCGACCGGCATAGGTGGCGAGCAGTTCGAGGAGCGGCGGGGTCAGCTGGTCGAGCCGGAAGATCCGGCCGGCGTCGGAGCGGCGGGCCGGGTCGGCGAGCAGGACGTCGGCACTCGAGGTCGGGGTCAGCGCATCGGCGACCAGGAGCGTCGCGTCGGGTACGTTGTGGCGTGCCATCGCGAGCCGGACCCGGTCGAGGTCGCTGCCGATAGCTCCCGAGATCCCGCTGGCGCGCACCAGTTCTCGGAGCTCGGCCCCGATCGAGCAGGTCATGTCGTGGACGACCGACGCCGGGAAACGGCCGGCGATCTCGGCGGCGCGGTGTTCGGCAACCACCGAGGCGGTCGCCTGTTGCAGTGCGTCGTCGGTGAGCAGCAGCTCGGCGGGATCCCGCAGTTTCGTCGTCGCCCGCCGACGACAGCGCACGGTTTCGATCAACGCGGCGTCGTGCGGTGCATACCGGCTGCGGACCTCGGTGATGTCGGACAGCATCGACGACGACGTGAGCGCGAGACCCGACACCGTTTCCAGCGCCTTCTCGCCGTGCCGCGACCGCAGGAAGCCGACGTCGTCGAGACTGAAGGAGTAGCCCATGATCCTTGCAGGCTACCGTCGCCGGGCCCGGGTACCCGCGGCCAGGTTCGTCGGCGCTACCCGCGCACTTCGGAGATCGCCAGCACCACCGTCTTGCCGTCATCGGTGCCCAGCGACTCGTCGCCGGGATCCTGGTCGACCAGCGTGAAGTGTTTGACGTTGCCGAGATTCAGGAAGTGGGCCGTGCCCTCGACCTCGAGCGCGATCGGTTCCCGCTTGTCGACGACTTCCCGGAGGAACTTCTTCACCTCCGCCACCGGCTCGGCGAAGAGCAATCGGAGGTCGAACTCGTCGGATGTGAGGAGCGTGGCCATAGCCCATGGTGGCACGGGGCGACCCGATCGGTAGCGAGAATGCGCGCGATGGTCCCGCGCTTTCTACATAGGTCCGGTTACTCCGGCTTGGTGCCGGTGACGACCACGTTGTAGAAGAACTTCGGCGGCACGACCTTGCGCAGGACGTTCTCGTCGAGCCAGGTGAGACGCTTCCAGCCGCCGAAGGCGAACCGCGCCCAGCCCCAGCCGAGCTTCTCCGGCGGGACAGCGGCCTCGAAGGTGCGGACCGGCCAGCCGAGCATCGCCGCGGCCAGTTCCTCGGTGGCGGTGGAGACCTTGGCCGCACCGGCGGAACGGGCGATACCGGCCAGCTCGTCGGGATCGAAGGTGTGGATGTCGACGACGGCCTCGAGCGCCGCGGCGCGCGAGGACTCGTCCAGCTCCTCCTGCGGGCGCCGCCAGCTCTTGAGCGGACCGAACTTGGTGACGTTGGTGGTGGCGAACCACGTCGCGCGGCTCATCCAGCGTGCGTAGAAGTCGCCGATCGTCGACGGCTCACCGGCGAACACGAAACGGCCGCCCGGCTTGAGCACCCGGAGCACCTCGCGCAGCGCCTGCTCGACATCCGGGATGTGGTGCAGCACAGCATGTCCGACGACGAGGTCGAAGGTGTTGTCACCGTAGGGGATCTTCTCCGCGTCGGCGACCCGCCCGTCGACATCGAGGCCCAGATTCTCGGCGTTGCGCAGCGCGACCTTGACCATGCCAGGCGACAGGTCGGTGACCGAACCCTTCTCGGCGACACCGGACTGCATGAGGTTCAGCAGGAAGAAGCCGGTCCCGCAACCGAGTTCCATCGCCCGCCCGTACGGCAGTGGCTCGTCGGCGGCGATGGCGTCGAAACGGCCACGCGCGTAATCGATGCAGCGTTCGTCGAAGCTGATCGACCACTTCTCGTCGTAGGTCTCGGCCTCCCAGTCGTGGTACAGCACCTGGGCGAGTTTGGTGTCCTTCAGTGCGGCCTGCACCTGCTCCTCGGTGGCATGCGGATTCGGCGCCGGATCGATACCCGGAGTGGCGTCGGTGGTCATGATCGCTTCCTTGTCGCGTGGGTCGGTCACTGCTGATGTCGTTGTGGGCCGGTGAGGTTCGCTCCGCTCAGCGCCCCGATGGAGTTCGCTCCGCTCAGCGCCCGGTGAACTTCGCCTTACCGGGGCCGTTCTCCACGAACGACTTCATGCCGATGGCACGGTCGTCGGTGGCGAACAGCGCGGCGAAGAGCTGTTCCTCGATCTTGAGGCCGGTGTCGAGGTCGACGCCGAGGCCCTGATCGACGGCCTTCTTGGCGGCGGCGATGGCAACCGACGCGGCGTCGGTGAACTGTCCCGCCCAGGCGAGGGCGGCGTTGTACACCTCGTCGGGGGCGACGACCTCGTCGACCAGACCGATGGCGAGTGCTTCCTCGGCACCGACGAAACGGCCCGTGAAGATGAGGTCCTTGGCCTTGGCCGGGCCGATGAGCCGCGCGAGACGCTGCGTGCCGCCGCCACCGGGGATGAGGCCCAGCAGGACCTCGGGCACACCGAGCTTCGCGTTGTCGCCGGCAATCCGGCGGTCGGCGCCGAGTGCGACCTCGAGGCCGCCGCCCAGTGCGTAACCGGTGATGGCCGCGACCGTCGGCTTCGGGATCGAGGCAATGGCGCCCAGGTCGCGTTGCAGGCGACCGGCGACCTTGCTCATCTCGGCGTAGGTGAGGTCGTTCATCTCCTTGATGTCGGCGCCGGCGGCGAGGACCTTGGGTCCGCCGTAGACGACGACGGCCTTGATGTCGTCGCGCAGTGTCGCCTCCTCGGCAGCTGCGGCCAGTTCGGCCTGCACCTGGCGGCTCAACGCGTTCATCGGCGGGCGGGCCAGGAGGATGGTGCCCACGCCGGGATGGTCGTCGGACGTCTCGAGTGTCACGAACTCAGGCATCCTCGAAGGCTACCGTCTGGTAAGTCGGCCCGGTGTCCCAGGCCGGACAACCCCGCTCACGCGCGGTTGCGCCTTACAGTGGGCGCATGGCGAAGGGTGCGGGTTCCGCAGGTGAGCCGATCGAGCTGCAGGTGGGCGACCGAACGGTCCGCCTTTCGAGTCCGGACCGCATCTATTTCACCGAACGCGGCGAGACCAAACGCGACCTCGCGGAGTATTACCTGTCGGTGGGTGACGGCATCGTGCGGGCGCTGCGCGACCGCCCGTGCATGCTGCACCGCTTCCCCAAAGGCGTCAGCGGCAACAAGGTACATCAGAAGCGTGTCCCGGCCGGCGCACCCGACTGGCTGGAGACCACCGAGATCTACTTCCCCCGCTACGGACGGACCGCCGACGAACTGTGCGTGACCGAGCTGGCGTCGGTGATCTGGGCCGTGCAGATGTCGACGGTCGAGTTCCATCCCTGGAACTCGCGCCGCGCCGACCCCGAATCCCCCGACGAGTGGCGCATCGACCTCGATCCGATGCCCGACTGCCCGTTCTCGCGCATCCAGCGGGTGTCACACGTGGTCGCGGAGGTTCTCGACGAACTCGGCATGCGCGGTTTCCCGAAGACGTCGGGCGGGCGCGGTCTCCACATCTACGTGCGGATCGCACCCGAATGGGGCTTTCCGCAAGTCCGGCGCGCCGCCCTCGCCTTCGCCCGCGAGGTGGAACGCCGGGCCCCGAAGGACGTGACGACGACGTGGTGGCGTAAGGACCGCGACCCGGCCGCCGTCTTCGTGGATTACAACCAGAACACGCGCGACCACACTATGGCGTCGGCCTATTCGGTACGCGGCAACCAGCGCGCGACGGTGTCGACGCCGGTGCGCTGGGACGAGATCGACGACATCGCACCCGACGACTTCACGATCGCCACCGTGCCCGCACGGTTCGCCGAACTAGGCGATCTGCACGCCGAGATCGACGACGTCGCCCACCGTCTCGACACGCTGCTCGAATGGGCTGATCGCGAGGACATCGGCGAGGACGAGGACTCTGTGGAGGCAGTCGACCTCGACGAGCAGTGATCCGTCAGAGAGTGATGTCGGGCGGCGTCTGGTCGCCGAGCGTGCGGAAGTACTCGTCGGAGCCCGGGAAACCGAGGCCGGAGAGACCGGCGCCCGGGGTGGTGTCGGGGAGTATGCATTCGATGGCCCGGTCGGCGGCCAGCAGTTCGTCGACGGTCGCGAAGCCACTGACGTAGTGCAGCTGCGCCCAGGTCGGCGGCATCAGGAAGTGCTTGCCGTCGGCCCACGAGTCGATCGCGCCTCGGGCGTTGACCCAGCGCGCCACCTCGGCCTCGGTGGTCTCGGCGTCGGCCTCCTGCCCTTCGGGCATGGCGGCGAGGAAGAAGCGGGTGTCGTAGCGGCGCTTCTCGTTGACCGGGGTGATCCAGTGCGCGAGCGGACTCAGCAGATCGGCGCGCAGGGTGAGGCCCCGCGCGGTGAGGAACTCCGCGAACGACAGCGACTTCTCGACGAGCCTCTGTCGATCGTCGGCGAGTGCTCCCGGATCGGCGAAGACACCGTCGGCGGTGGTCGCGAGCAGGACGCCGCATTCCTCGAAGGTCTCCCGGACGGCCGCGCAGACGAGTGCCTGCGCCAGCTCGTCGTCGGTGTTGAACCGGTCGGCCCACCACGCCGCGTCCGGACCGGTCCAGGCCACGTGGGCACCGGCGTCACGCTTGTCGACGCCGCCGCCCGGGAAGACGGTCATGCCGCCGGCGAACGCCATCTGCTTCACCCGACGCTGGAGGAACACCTCGATGCCGTCGGCGGAGTTCCGGACCAGAACCACCGTCGCGGCGTCGCGGATCGGTGCGGACACGACCTCGGGTCCCTGATCGGTGGATGTCATCGGTTGCCTCCTGCTCGACGGTGACCGCCCGCGCGGCGACGGCGTCGAGCGAAGTACCGTCCGTCGACCTTGTCGAGGATGATCTGCTGCCGGAAGGCGGCCGTCAGGTTCTCGCTGGTCAGCACCTCTTCGAGCAGGCCCTGTGCGACGACGCCGCCCTCGGACAGGATCAGCGCGTGCGTGAACCCCTCCGGGATCTCCTCCACATGATGGGTGATCAGCACGATGGCCGGAGCGTCGGGGTCGGCGGCAAGCGTGGCGAGGCGATCGACGAGTTCCTCGCGCCCGCCGAGGTCGAGACCGGCGGCCGGTTCGTCGAGCAGCAGCAGCTCGGGGTCGGTCATGAGCGCACGGGAGATGATCACACGTTTGCGTTCACCCTCCGAAAGGGTGCCGAAGGTGCGTTCGGCGAGATGCTCGGCGCCCATCGACTCCAGCGACTCGACCGCCTGGTCCCGATCCATCTCGTCGTAGGCCTCGCGCCAGCGACCCAGCACCGCGTAACCAGCCGAGATGACGACGTCGCTGACGACCTCGGAGTCGGGCACACGATCGACGAGCGCGGGACTGGCGACGCCGATCCGAGTCGCGAGTTCCCGGATCTCGATCCGGCCGAGCTTCTCGTTCAGCACGAAAGCCGTACCCGACGTCGGGTGGAGCTCCGCACCGGCGAGGCGCAGCAGGGTCGTCTTCCCGGCACCGTTCGGGCCGATGATGACCCAGCGTTCGTCCAGCTCGACCTGCCAGGACAGCGGGCCGACAAGCGTTTTGCCACCGCGGACTATCGCGACGTCGCGGAAGTCGATCAAGAGGTCGGGATCGGATTCGGTCACGCCCCTATCCTGCCTCACGGCGGCGGAGTCGACCGGCTCGGATCAGCCGTGTCGGAGACGGGCGCGGGAATACTCGGACCGGTTCGCCGGGTTGAGGGACTACGTGACCGCTCAACACCTTCCCCTGTCCATCCTGGATCTCGCCACCGTCGGCCGCGACGAAACGGTCGCGCAAAGTCTCGCCGCCAGTGTCGATCTCGCGCAGCATGCGGAGAAGTGGGGATACAAGCGGATCTGGTACGCCGAACACCACAACATGTCGGCGATCGCGTCGTCGGCGCCGGCGGTGCTCATCGCGCACATCGCCGCCCACACCTCGTCCATCCGCCTGGGTGCCGGCGGCGTCATGCTGCCCAACCACGCCCCGCTCACCATCGCCGAGCAGTTCGGCACGCTCGCCGAACTCCACCCCGGCCGCATCGACCTCGGACTCGGCCGCGCGCCGGGCAGCGACCAGCAGACCTTCCAGGCTCTCCGTCGCACGCACGCATCGGCGGAGCGGTTCCCGCATGATGTTCTCGAACTGCAGGCGTTCCTCGGCGACGAGTCCCGTATCGAAGGTGTGCGCGCGACGCCGGGCGCCGGTACCCATGTGCCGCTCTACATCCTGGGCTCGTCCCTTTTCGGTGCGCAGCTCGCCGCCGCTCTGGGACTCCCCTACGCCTTTGCGTCGCACTTCGCTCCGCAGGCACTGACTCAGGCAGTCGAGTTGTACCGCCGCGAGTTCCGGCCGTCGGAGGTCCTCGCCGAACCGTACGTGATCGCCGGCGTCGGTGTGATCGCCGACGACGACCCGGATGTCGCTCAGGAGCAACTGCAGGTCGCCCGGCGCCAGCGTGTCTCGTTGCTCTACGGTCGCGGACGGACCTTCACCGACGAGGAAGCCGACGCCGTGCTCTCGATGCCTCAGGGCCGGCAGATCGACGAGATGCTCACCTACGCCGGTGTCGGGACGCCCGACGAGGTGCGGAAGTACCTGAGCTGGTTCGCCGGACATGCCGACGCCGATGAGCTGATCGTCGCCTCGCTGGCACCGAGTCGCGCCGTGTCGCTGAGCACCCTCGGACACCTCGCCCCGGCGATCTCGCCGGTCGCCGCGCTCGACTGAGCGCCCACGAGTCACGCGCTCGCCGCCGGCAGTTGGTCGTTCGTTCACAGCCACACTCACGGCATGAGCACACCACTGAAGTCGATTTATCGGTAGTTATGACCTATCGACATGAGGCTCCGTTGACCTATAGGCCGAGTGGCGCATAGGGGCCATCGAGGAACAGTTCGGTCTGACCCGCGCCCGACCACTCGCGCCCGTCCGGGGCAATTGTCCTGGTGCGCACCAGGTATTCCTTCCCAATGAGATCCCGTTGGACGACGCCGTCATGGCGGACATGGTCGAACGGCTGGTCCCGTGCGTCCACGTCGTCCCACTCGAGCGAGACCCCCGGTCCGTGGTAGGTCCGCATCGAGCCTCCGTCCCTCCAGGAACCGGCCTGGTATCCGATCGTCGAGGTGATCCACGGCGGGCAAGCAGGTTCCACTTCCTGCACCCACTCGCCGTCGTCGGCGTCGTGCAGGATCACTCGACCTCGACGCAGGAGCCGGGTACCCGGCACCAGCTCGAGTTCACAACGCCCGCTGACCAACTCGTAGGTCTCCTGGTCCCATCCGACGACGAGCCGGCCTTCGAAGGGGGTTCCGAAAGTGTCGTTCATGGGCACCTGACGCCCCCGGGCGTCCTCGTGGATGGCGTAGAAACCGGAGAGATCCCCCGACCCGAACAGGGTCCAGAACCGCAGCGATCGCGCAACACCTTCCGGCGCGGGAGGAGGAAGGAGCTGCGGATTCGGGGCGATGGGCGGGCGCTCGAAGTAGACACCCCATGAGTGATCGCGGCTCCCATACCAATTCGGCCCACCCACCTCGATCCGTTGACCTTCGAGTTCGATCCACCCCTCCACCGTTCCCGGCTGCGAGTAGCGGGACTGGTCGGTGGTCGGGCGTCCCCGATTGGTCGCGAGGTGATGCGCCTCGAGATAGGCCGGCGACATGCCGAACCAGTCGAGCGAACACGACAGACCGGATTCGTTCGGCGCGAGCTCCAACCGGATGTGGCGGTATGGCTCCACCACGGTGACGCGATAGGGCCCGACCTCGAGTTCGCACTTCTCCCGCCACGTGCGACTGAATCGCACGGTGCGCTGGAGGCCATCCCGGTTCAGACCGACATACCCCCCGATCAGATCCGTGTTCGGAGAGATGCGCAGACCCTGGAAACAGAAGGTCTTCGCCTCCGCGGAGAATGCACCGAAGTAGTACCCGTCGTCGAAGCCGGTGTTGGTGTCACTCACCACCGACAACGGTTGCGACGTCTGATGCACGGGCAGCTCGTCGTAGGGACTCAGCACGAATTTCCTCCTCGTCTGATGAACACCACCGATCCATCAGAATAGTCTAGGCATGGATTTTTTATCCCTCGCCTATTTCGAGGAGTTCGTGGTGACATGGACGGTCAGGCGGGAACCTGTCCCGTCGGCACGTTCGACGACCTGATGGACCCGCATCCCGACATCGCCCGCTGCCCCTACAGCGCTGAAGCCACACTCACGGCGTGACAGTCTGTTTCAAGCCAGCCGGAAGTCCGCGAAGTCGAATCCGGGCACCACGATGCAGCTGACCAGCGCCGCCTCGTCCCCGATCGGCCGCGCCCGTTGCCACACGCCCGGAGGGACCAGCGCCTGCGGCTGATGTCCGGCGGCGATGTCGGGTCCGACCATGAGCGGGGTCGGATCACCCGGCGCATCGCCGTCTCCGCCGAGGTCGAGTTGCACGGGCGCCCCGCGGTGGTGCAGCCAGATCTCCGTCCCGCGAACGGTGTGCCACGCGGACTGCTCGCCGGGCATCAGGACGAAGTAGATGGCGGTCCCGGCGGCCCGGTCACCGGTGTAACCGGCCGGCAGCACCGCCTGAGGCAGGCCGACCTCGCTCCGCCAGGTCTGGCGATACCAGCCGCCCTCCGGGTGTGGCTGAAGGTCAAGGCTTTTCGCCCAGTCCGGCAACTCCGTCGCGCTCATCTGCTCCCCTGTCTCGTGATCAGGTCTCCGATGACCTCGGCGATGACGGTGACCGAACCGGGCGCTATCTCGGTGAACCCGGCATCGCGGACCGCCACCGCGGTTCCGGCGGCATCGGCGTCGAGCAGTTCTCGCCATCGTTCGGGCGTGGCCCGACGCACCGCCAGCCGGCATCCGTCGAGCCGCCACCGGATCGCCTCGTCGGCGGTCAACAGCTTGGCGGCGAGCATCGACGCGTGCCCGACCTGCGCGGCGAGCTTGCCGACCGTCATGTCCAGTCCGGGGTTGGTCCACAGCACCACACCGTGTTCCGGCGCCTCGGTGGGGATGTCGCCGTCGACCTCGGTCCCACCGATCTGCAGCTTCTTGACCCGGCGGTCGAGATCACCGACACGACCGGGCACGAACGCGCGCGCCTCGGCGTCGCCTTCGGTCGCGGTGACACCCCACACCTCTTGCGCCGCAGCCCATTGCGCTCCACGGGCGCGCCGGGCGATCTTGCGAATCCGGGCGCTGCACCAGTCGTCCATCGCCGATACCCACGGTCCGTCGCCGGCGGCGCGGTGGTCCAGGCACAGCAGCGCGACGGCCCGCGCAGCTGCGGCCAGCAGATCGGTGCGATTCGGCGGGTCGTTCTTCTCGATGCGCAGCACCATCGCCATAGCCAGCACATCGGCGGGATCCTCGGGATCCTCACCGCCGCCGACGTACCCGACGAGACGTCGGTGATCGGCGACGATCGCCTCCGGCACCACCGGGACGGGCACCGGCCGATCGTCGACCTCCTCGGACGACGACTGTTCGACTGTCGGTGTCAGGTCATCGGTCACGCATCATCCCCAGTTCTCGGCTTTCGTCAGACAGAACGGATGCCCGGCGGGGTCGAGCAGCACACGCCACGTCTCCCCCGGTTGTTCCGACGGTACGGTGGCGCCGAGTTCCACGCAGCGCGTCTGCGCGGCGTCGAGATCGTCGACGGCAAGGTCGAAGTGGAACTGCTTGGAGCCGTGCTCATTCGGCCACGCCGGTGCAACATAGTCGGGCACCGTGCCGAAGCCGACGGCGGGACCGTCACCGACGATCATGGCGTACCCCTCGCCCGATGCGCCGATCTTCCAGCCGAGCACCTCGGACCAGAAGGCTGCCGACGCACCGGCATCGGCGCAGTCGAGGGAGATCATGGCGAGCTTCGCGACACTCGTCGAGATGGTCATCGGAGGTCCTTTCATGGCAGGAACGAATGGATCTCCATCGTCTCTCGCCATCCGGACCCCCGCCTTGAACGAACCCGACGGATCGGGCCCCTCGAGACCCGATCTCAGCCCAGCGGGACCCGCCGGTACACACCGTCGGCGGCGTCCGCGGCCTCGATCTCGTCGCGTGACACCCCGAGTATGAACAGCACGGCGTCGAGGAACGGGTGGTTGAGCGTCGCGTCGGCGACCTCTCGCAACGCGGGCTTGGCGTTGAACGCGATGCCGAGCCCGGCGACGCTGAGCATGTCGATGTCGTTGGCACCGTCGCCGACCGCGATCGTCTGCTCCATCGGCACGCCGACCTGGTCGGCGAACGAGCGCAGCGCCTGCGCCTTGCCCATCCGGTCGACGACCTCGCCGATCACGCGGCCGGTCAGTTTGCCGTCGACGATCTCCAACGTGTTGGCACGCACGAAGTCGAGCTCGAGTTCGTGTGCCAGACCGTCGATGACCTGCCGGAAGCCACCGGACACGAGCCCACAATGGAACCCGAGACGATGCAACGTCCGGATCGTGGTCCGCGCGCCCGGGGTGAGCTCCAGCGATTTGGCAACCTCGTCGAGCACGCTCGCGTCGAGACCGGCCAATACCTTGACCCGTTCGTGGAGCGACTGAGCGAAGTCCAGTTCACCGCGCATCGCAGCTTCGGTCACCGCGGCGACCTCGGCCTCGCGGCCGGCATGTGCGGCCAGCATTTCGATGACCTCGCCCTGGATGAGCGTGGAGTCGACGTCGAAGACGATGAGGCGCTTGGCTCGTCGGGCGAGACCGCCCCGTTCGACAGCGATGTCCACCGAGTGCCTGGCCGCGACCTCGGCCAGTCCCTTACGCAGCGCGGCGTCGGCAGCGACCCCGCCCCGGCCCGCGACGCTGACCATCAGTTCGAGGCCGGTGAGCGGGTAGTCGGCGATGCCACGGATCGAATCGATGTTGCCACCCTGGCTCGCCAGTTTCGCGGCGACCGCGCTGAACGCGGTGGCCGTGACCGGGCTGCCCAGGATGACGACCGCGTGCGAAGACGGCGAGCTCTTGCCGGCTCCGACACCGATCTCCACACGGACGTCGAACCCGATGGAGGCCATGGCCTGTTCGACGACCTCTTGGAGACCTTCAGGGTCCCTGGTCGCCGAGACGAGAACGCCGAGCGTCAGCTGACCGCGGATGACCACCTGCTCGACGTCGAGCAGGGCAACGGCCTGACCGGCCAGGGCACCCATCAGAACGGAGGTGACACCTGGCCGGTCGGGACCGGTGACAGTGAAGAGAACGGTCGTGCCGGTACTGCCTGTTGAGTCTTTGCTCACCGGTCAGCGCGGATCGGGATCCGGCGACCCCTCGTGCGATCCGACGGTGAACGGCTCGCGACGAGCCTCCTCCATCTGGCGATCCTTGCCCGCGTCGTGACCCGGACCGACGTGAGCCTCGGCACGCATCCGCTCGATCATGTGCGGGTAGTGCAGCTCGAAGGCCGGACGCTCCGAACGGATGCGGGGCAGCTCGGTGAAGTTGTGGCGCGGCGGCGGCGACGAGGTCGCCCACTCCAGCGAGTTGCCGAAGCCCCACGGATCGTCGACGGTCACGACCTCGCCGTAGCGGTAGCTGCGGAACACGTTCCACAGGAACGGCAGGGTCGACAGGCCGAGGATGAACGCGCCCACGGTCGAGATGGTGTTCAGCGTCGTGAAGCCATCCGACGGCAGGTAGTCGGCGTAACGACGCGGCATGCCCTCGTTGCCCAGCCAGTGCTGCACCAGGAACGTCATGTGGAAACCGATGAACGTCAGCCAGAAGTGGATCTTGCCCAGGCGCTCGTCGAGCATGCGTCCGGTCATCTTCGGGAACCAGAAGTAGATACCCGAGTAGGTGGCGAACACGATGGTGCCGAAGAGCACGTAGTGGAAGTGGGCGACCACGAAGTAGCTGTCGGAGAGGTGGAAGTCCAGCGGCGGGCTCGCGAGCAGAACACCGGTCAGACCACCGAAGAGGAAGGTCACGATGAAGCCGACCGCGAACAGCATCGGCGATTCGAACGTTATGTGACCTCGCCACATCGTTCCCACCCAGTTGAAGAACTTCACGCCGGTCGGAACCGCGATCAAGAACGTCATGAAGGAGAAGAACGGCAGCAGCACGGCGCCGGTGACGTACATGTGGTGCGCCCACACGGCCGCCGACAGGGCGGCGATGGCCAGGGTCGCGTAGATCAGTCCCGAGTAACCGAAGATCGGCTTACGCGAGAAGACCGGGAAGACCTCCGAGACGATGCCGAAGAACGGCAGCGCGATGACGTACACCTCGGGGTGTCCGAAGAACCAGAACAGGTGCTGCCACAGGATGACGCCGCCGTTGGCCGGGTCGTAGATGTGGGCACCGAACTGGCGGTCGACCTCGAGGCCCATCAGGGCGGCGGTCAGCAGCGGGAAGATCAGCAGGATGAGCACGCTGGTCACCAGGATGTTCCAGGTGAAAATCGGCATCCGGAACATCGTCATACCGGGTGCACGGAGGCAGACCACGGTGGTGATCATGTTGACGGCGCCGAGGATGGTGCCCAGGCCGGACACACCCAGACCCATGATCCACAGGTCGGCACCGAGGCCGGGACTGTGCACGGCGTCGGTGAGCGGCGTGTAGGCGGTCCAACCGAAGTCGGCAGCACCACCGGGGGTGATGAAGCCGGCGATCGCGATGGTCGAACCGAACACGAACAGCCAGAAGCCGAGCGCGTTGAGTCGCGGGAAGGCGACGTCGGGCGAACCGATCTGCAGCGGCAGGACGAAGTTGGCGAAGCCGATGACGATCGGCGTCGCGTACATCAGCAGCATCACGGTGCCGTGCATCGTGAAGAGCTGGTTGAACTGCTCTGTCGACAAGAACTGCATGCCCGGCTGTGCGAGCTCGCCACGCATCAGCAGCGCCATGAGGCCACCGATGAGGAAGAACGCAAAACATGCAGAGATGTACATCATGCCGATCAGCTTGTGATCGGTCGTGGTCAGCAGCTTGTAGATGAACGAACCCTTGGGCTGATAGCGCTCCGGGAACGGACGCACTGGAGCCACTTGCGTGGTGGGTTGGTCTACCGCGGTCACAGATCCTCCTCTTGCCCGAGCGCGACGCCGAACCCCTTCGGACGTCGGTCGGCACATGAACAAACCGAGCGCTGAATACTGATCCTAAACCCTCACCGGCGCCCGAGCCGACCGGGTCCTACGATCTGTCGTATTCGACGCCCGACACACCACATCGGCCGTGCTCAAACCCATTTCCGTACGACGCGCCAGGTGTTCCGGACAGCCTGGGCGGCGTCGGCGGCCGACGGTCTCGCGGCCCCATCCGAGCCTACGCTCGACCCCTGTGGGCCGGTGCTAGGTTGGGCGGGTGCAGAGCAGGGGTAACGGTGCCACGGATGTACGTGTTCGTCGTATTCGGGGTCGCCGGCCGGTCTGGGCAGCCCTTCTCGGTGTGGTCGCGCTCGCGTCGGCCGCCTGTTCCGGCGACGAGCCGCTGACCACTCCCGAGGGCTCCCCCATCTCGACCACCGTGACGCGCGTCGCGGAGGTCAACATCGTCTCCGCCGACCGCGACTTCTCGAAGACATGTCTCGCGCCCACGCCGGCCGACGCCGGGACGACCGACGCCGCCCGCATCGTCGTGACCGATCCGGCGCTCCTGGACGCGCTGTGCGCACTCGGTATCGGCGACAAGGTGACGGCGGTGACCGCGGCACCCGGCTCGGTGCCCGCCTATCTGGGACCGCAGCTGACGGCCGTGCCGGCGATCGGGACGACCCCGGACGCCGCAGCGGTGTCGAAGGCCGACGCCGACCTCGTCCTCACCACTCCCGGGACCGCCCCGTCGTCGAAACCCTTCGGTGCAGTGCGTTCCGTGACGATCCCGGCCGGCGACTGGCAGAAGCAGTTCCGAGCAGTCGCCGACGCGGTGAACCGCAGCGACGCGGGCCGTCAGCGGCTCGCCGAGTTCACCACCGAGGCCACCAAGACCGGCAGGCGCATGGACGCCTCGCACACCCAGGTGTCGCTGGTCCGGTTCGGCGACGACTCCGAGACCATCGCCGGCATGGACACCTTCGCCGGGCAGATCCTGGGCGAGATCGGCGTCCAACGACCCGGTCCGCAGCGCGTCCCTGATTCGTTCCCCGTCGACGACGCGGACTTCCGCGAGGCCGAGGGCGACCTCATCTATGTGAGCTTCGAGGGCGAGCAGGGTCAGAAACACGGCGAAGAGGTCCTGCTGAGCGACGAGTGGCTGAATCTGGGCGCCTCCATGTGGAAGCGCGTCCTGGCCGTCGACGACGCCGTCTGGTACGACTCGTCGGGCCTGGCCGCCGCGTGGCTGGTGCTCAACGACGTGAAGGGTTCGCTCGACGGGAACTCGTGAGTCACGCCCGGCCGCGAGAGTGCGGCGCGAGTGCCGTTTTCCGGCACCGACCACGCATTCTGCGACGAGGACACCGTCGACCGCGTCCACCGTTTCGATCAGGCCTGGCCAAACCCTCGCCCGTGCCGCCGCAACCCATCACTGTTGACGCATGAGTGTCACCGATCAGTACCTGGCGAACAACGCCGAATACGCCACGACCTTCACGGGTCCCCTGCCGCTGCCGCCGAGCAAGCACGTCGCGGTGGTCGCCTGCATGGATGCCCGCCTCGACGTCTACCGCGTCCTCGGCATCAACGAAGGCGAAGCCCACGTCATCCGCAACGCCGGCGGCGTCATCACCCACGACGAGATCCGCTCCCTCGCGATCAGCCAGCGACTGCTCGGCACCACCGAGATCATCCTCATCCACCACACCGACTGCGGCATGCTGACCTTCACCGACGACGAGTTCAAGCGGGAGATCCAGACCGAGATCGGCCAGAAGCCGGAGTGGGCCGCCGAGTCGTTCACCGACATCGACGAGGACGTCCGCCAGTCGCTCACCCGCATCGAGAACAGTCCGTTCATCACCAAGACGAGTTCGCTGCGCGGATTCGTCTTCGACGTCGCGACGGGTCTGCTGCGCGAGGTTTCCTGACCTTCTGACACAACTGACCGGGTACGCGGTCGAGCCGCGTACCCGGTCAGTTCGTCTGCGATCTGCGATCAGTCCTCCGCGGAGTCGTCCGAGCGCTGAACCGCGTCGGGCGCGTTCTCCCTGGTCGCCATGCCGCCCTCGCGTCCGTGGTCCCTCGGCCCGGGCGGGTCCTGGCGCACCTCGGCGGTGCCCGCCTCGTGTTCGGCCTTTCCGCTGTCCTTCGACTGCCCCATCGCGTCCTCCTCGTGCCACGGCCGGTTGCCTCTGCGCCGGATCTCCAGTCCTCGTCCATACCCCCGCCGAACGATGCGGAAACCGGCACTGTCGGGGGTCGTCGCTAGACTGGCGGGCGATCCTCGATGCCATCAGAACCGCAGCTCAGTGGGCCGATTCCACCGGACTCCGCCCCGTCGCCCCGTTCCCTCGCACCCCTCCACGTCCTGTGGCGGCCCGGTGTCGGTATGGCCGTGTGGATCGATGGCGAACCGGCCGACCTTCCCGAGCCGCTTCGCGACGCCGTGTCCGGCCGCCGGTTCCGCAGCGAGATCCCGATCGTCGACGACGGCAACCGGCGACGATTCGTCCGGGCGGCGACACTCGGTCTGACCTCGGCGGTGTCCCTGCTCGATGCGTCGAGGTCGGTGACGGTCCCGGGCGACGTCCGGTGGTACCGATACCTCTTGGACGGTGTGCGCGCCTTCGTCACCGCCGGTGCCGTCGCCCCGTCGGCCGAGCAGGTCGCCGGGGAATGGTTGCTCCGCTGGGTCGCCATCCCGACGCCGACGTGGCGCAGCTGGCACGCCGTCGTGCTCGGTAGCGCGCCGGATGCACTGCTGCACAACGGCTCCCACGCCGCACTCGACGATTTCCTCGCCGAGCTCGTCGATCACGAGTGCCGCACCACGATCGCCCGCTCGATCCCCCGGCTCGGTGAACCACGTCCGGCGTCACCGGTCGTCCGTGCACTCCTACCCGGGACCGACGCCGGTCCGCCCTGCTCCCCCGAACGACTCTCGGCCGCCGCCGGGAGCTGGTCCCGATGGAATGCCGGCGTGCCACGGGACGACCAGTCACTCATCTTCCGGCTCCACGAACCCGAGTACGACGACCTCGCCGACAGTCACTGGGACGATGCGTGGGACGACGAGACGTTCGACCTGCCGACCCGCGACGAGGTCGCCGACGCCTCACGATGGCGGCTGGAGGTCTGCCGCCGCAGCATCGACGGTCAGATCGAGCCGGTCGCACCCCATCGTCTGGACGCCCACGAACTCGACGAGCTGACCACGGCACTGGCCGCCGCGGTACGGGAGTTCCCCGAACTCGATCGAGCCGACCCGGACCGCGGCTCCCTCGACTTCCTGTTGCCCACCGACGTCGCCGCCGAACTGTTCGCCACCGGCGCTGCAGCCCTGGGCGCCGCCGGGATTCCGGTGCTGCTTCCCCGCACCATCGCCGAGGTCCGGCCGAGCCTCACGCTGCGTGCACTGGCGCCGCCCGGCGGCGGCGCACCGGCGGCGATGGTCGGACTCCGCGAGATCCGCGAATTCGAATGGCGACTGGCACTGGGAGATTCGCCCGACGCCATCACCCTGACCGATGCGGATCTCGACGACTTGTCCGGCCAGAAGGGTGATCTGGTGCGGGTCCGCGGCGTGTGGGTCCGCGCGGAGGGTTCGGCTTTGACGCGTGCCGCCGCCTTCGTCGCGACCCAGCGTGCGCTCGCCGCATCCGCGCCACCTGCCGACTTCGGCGAACTGTTCGGACTCGTGACCGGCGAGTCGGACAGACTTCCGGTGCCCGTCACCCGGGTCGAAGGACTCTCGTGGCTCGACGATGTCGCCGAGGGCGGTGCCATCCGACCCGAGCCCGTCACGCCTCCAGCCGACCTGGAAGCGATCCTGCGTCCCTACCAGCAGCGCGGCCTGGACTGGTTGGCCCACCTGTCGAACCTCGGCGTCGGAGGTGTACTCGCCGACGACATGGGTCTGGGCAAGACCCTGCAGGTGATCGCACTCGAGTGTCACGAACGCAGCGTCGTCGCCGACGATGCCGAGACACCCGGGCCGACCCTCGTGATCTGCCCGATGTCATTGGTCGGCAACTGGTCTCGTGAGTTCGCGCGCTTCGCGCCGACCCTTCGGGTGGCCATCCATCACGGTCCTTCACGGGCATCGGGTGCCACCTTCACCGCCATCCGCGACTCCGTCGACGCGGTCATCACGACGTTCGCGATCGCAGGCCGCGACCTCGAACTGCTCTCCGCACATCCGTGGCACCGCGTCGTCGTCGACGAGGCCCAGCACCTCAAGAACGTGAACACCATTGCCGCCAAGGCGATACGGACGATCCCGGCCGACCGTCGCCTCGCGCTGACCGGCACTCCCGTGGAGAACCGACTCGAGGATCTGCGCGCGGTGATCGACCTGGTGAACCCCGGCCTCCTGGGGTCCGCCTCGGTGTTCCGGGCCCGTTACGCCGAACCCATCGAGCGGGACCGCGACCCCGGCGCCCTCCGACGCCTGTCCGCCATCACGCGGCCGTTCATCCTGCGGCGCGAGAAAACCGATCCGGCCATCGCCGCCGACCTGCCGGAGAAGGCGGATTTCGCGGTGCGCGCCAACCTCACCGTCGAACAGGCCGCGCTCTACCGTGCCGTCATCGACGAACTCATGGCGGCACTGCGCGACAAACAACAGCGAACCCTGCGTCGTCGCAACGTGCTCGCCGCCCTCACCCGGCTCAAGCAGGTGTGCAACCACCCTGCGCACTACCTCGCCGACGGCACCGACCTCGTCCGCGACGGCGAACACCGCTCGGGCAAGGTCGAATTGCTGGCCGACATCGTCTCCACCGTCGCCGACGAGGGCGACCGCGCACTCGTCTTCACCCAGTTCGCGGCATTCGGCGAGATGCTGTCGGGCTGGCTCGGCGAACAGTTCGGCACCGAGATCCCGCTGCTGCACGGTGGTCTCGGTCGCACCGAACGCGATCGTCTGGTCGCCGACTTCCAGTCCGACGACGGTCCCCCGGTGATGCTTGCGACCCTCAAGGCCGGCGGCACCGGCCTCAACCTGACCGCTGCCAACCACGTCATCCACGTGGACCGCTGGTGGAATCCCGCGGTCGAGGATCAGGCCACCGACCGCGCGTACCGCATCGGCCAGAACCAGAAGGTGTCGGTGCACCGCTTCGTCTGCGTCGGCACCATCGAGGAACGGATCGACGACATGATCGCCAAGAAGCGCGAACTGTCCCGGCTGACCGTCGCGGCCGGCGAGAACTGGGTGTCCGACCTCGCCGATGACGAACTCTTCGAACTGTTCCGGCTCCGCGATGAGGCGGTGAGCGAATGACCGTGCGCAAGAAGGGTACCCAGCGTAAAGGCGAACGGGGCACCATCGCGGTCCGCGGGTACGGTCTCACCCCGTGGTCGCGGGCGTTCGTCGACGTGGTCGAGGGCCGTGGCGCCGACGGTGAGGCGGTCGCCGACAGCCGACATGTCACCAAGGCGCGCAGGTACTTCCGCGACCGGCATGTGCGTGGTCTGCGGATCGGGGCAGGCCAGGTGACGGCTTCGGTGGAGGGCACCCAACTCGAACCGTTCGACGTCATCATCACCACCCGGACCGTCGACACCCCGACTCTCGCCGGTCTGCTCCGTGACCGCGGCGGCGTCGAAGAACTCATGCGACTCACCCGCGGTGAGCAGCCACCGATCCTCGGTGAGCTGCTCGTCCCCACCGAATCGGCGGACGTCGCGACCGACTGCACCTGTCCGGACGAGGCACCGAGGTGCGTCCACGCCCTGGTGACCAGTTATGAGATCGCCGCCGAGATCGATCGGTCGCCGCTGACGCTGCTGACCGTGATGGGTACCGACCTGCGCGACCTGCTCGCCGAGATCGACTCGCGCCCCGCGCCCTCCCCCGTCGCCGACGACGACTCATCGTCGGGAACGCTGCGGCCCGACGACTTCTACGGCACCGCGTCGACGCGGCCGCCGCTGCCCTCGGTCCCGCGGATGAATCCCCTCACCGCGCTCGACGGCGCGGATCTGCGCGCCGCGCTGCGTGCCACCGGGGTGGCGCCGGCCGACATCGCCGAGGCGATCGACGAACTCGGCGATCTCTACGACCGCCTGACCGCCACAGATTTATAGCCCGAACCCGCGTTGAGCGCGGCTCCGGGCTATATATCGGGCGGGATCTTAGAAGTCCCAGTCCTCGTCTTCGGTGTTGACGGCCTTGCCGATGACGTACGAGCTACCCGACCCCGAGAAGAAGTCGTGGTTCTCGTCGGCGTTCGGCGACAGCGCCGACAGGATCGCCGGGTTCACATCGGTCTCGTCCTTCGGGAACATCGCCTCGTAGCCGAGGTTCATCAGCGCCTTGTTGGCGTTGTAGCGCAGGAACTTCTTGACGTCCTCGGTGAGCCCGACCTCGTCGTAGAGCGACTCGGTGTAGTCGCTCTCGTTGTCGTACAGCTCGAACAGCAACTCGAAGGTGTAGTCTTTGAGTTCCTGACGACGCTCCGGCGACTGCGTCTCCAGACCGCGCTGGTACTTGTAGCCGATGTAGTAACCGTGAACGGCCTCGTCGCGGATGATGAGGCGGATCAGGTCGGCGGTGTTGGTGAGCTTGGCGCGGCTCGACCAGTACATCGGCAGGTAGAAGCCCGAGTAGAACAGGAACGACTCGAGCAGTGTCGAGGCGACCTTGCGCTTGAGCGGGTCCTCGCCACGGTAGTAGTCCATGACGATGCGCGCCTTGCGCTGCAGCTGCTCGTTCTCCTCCGACCAGCGGAAGGCCTCGTCGATCTCCTTGGTGGAGCACAGGGTCGAGAAGATCGAGCTGTAGGACTTGGCGTGCACCGACTCCATGAACGCGATGTTGGTGAGCACCGCCTCCTCGTGCGGAGTGGTGGCGTCCGGGATCAGCGACACCGCGCCGACGGTGCCCTGGATGGTGTCGAGCAGCGTCAGGCCGGTGAAGACCCGCATGGTGAGCTGCTTCTCGTACTCGGTCAGCGTGCCCCACGACGGGATGTCATTGGACACCGGCACCTTCTCCGGTAGCCAGAAGTTGCCGGTGAGGCGATCCCACACCTCGGCGTCCTTGTCGTCGGGGACGCGGTTCCAGTTGATCGCCGAGACCCGGCTGACCAGCTTGATGGGTGCGCCGTCGGCGGGGCTGTGGCTTTCGGTGGAGGTCATGTGACTGTTCCTCGTCTAACGGGTCGTGTGGGGGCCGGGATTGCTGAAAGGCATTGCGGAGCAGGGGGTCACAGCATGCATGACACGCAGCCCTCCACCTCGGTCCCCTCGAGGGCGATCTGGCGCAGACGGATGTAGTACAGCGTCTTGATCCCCTTGCGCCATGCGTAGATCTGCGCCCTGTTGACGTCGCGCGTGGTGGCGGTGTCCTTGAAGAACAGGGTCAGGCTCAGGCCCTGGTCGACGTGCTGGGTCGCCGCCGCGTAGGTGTCGATGATCTTCTCGTACCCGATGTCGTACGCGTCCTGGTAGTACTCCAGGTTGTCGTTGGTCATGTACGGCGCCGGGTAGTAGACGCGACCGATCTTGCCTTCCTTGCGGATCTCGATCTTCGCCGCGACCGGGTGGATCGAGCTGGTCGAGTGGTTGATGTAGCTGATCGAACCGGTCGGCGGAACCGCCTGCAGGTTCTGGTTGTAGATGCCGTCGCGCTGCACGGCTTCCTTCAGCTCGCGCCAGTCGTCCTGGGTCGGGATGTGGATGCCCGCCTGCCCGAAGATGTCCCGCACCTTCTGGGTCTCCGGCTCCCATGCCTTGTTGGTGTACTTGTCGAAGAACTCACCCGACGCGTACTTCGACTTCTCGAAGCCGGTGAACGCCTGGCCGCGCTCGCGGGCGATCCGGTTCGACGCGCGCAGTGCGTGGAAGAGCACCGTGTAGAAGTAGATGTTCGTGAAGTCGATGCCCTCTTCGCTGCCGTAGAAGATGCGCTCGCGGGCCAGGTAGCCGTGCAGGTTCATCTGGCCGAGACCGATGGCGTGAGAGTTGTTGTTGCCGTGCTCGATCGAGGGCACCGAGGTGATCGAGGTCTGATCGCTCACCGCGGTGAGTCCGCGGATCGCGGTCTCGATGGTCTGGCCGATGTCCGGCGAGTCCATCGTCTTGGCGATGTTGAGCGACCCCAGGTTGCACGAGATGTCCTTGCCCACATGGGAGTACGACAGATCGTCGTTGAAGGTCGACGCCGTCGAGACCTGCAGGATCTCCGAACACAGGTTGGAGTGGGTGATCTTGCCGTCGATGGGGTTCGACCGGTTCACCGTGTCCTCGAACATGATGTAGGGGTAGCCCGACTCGAACTGCAGCTCGGCGAGGGTCTGGAAGAACTCGCGGGCCTTGATCTTGGTCTTGCGGATACGACGATCCTCGACCATCTCGTGGTAGCGGTCGGTGACGTTGATGTCGGCGAACGGCACGCCGTAGACGCGTTCGACGTCGTACGGGCTGAACAGGTACATGTCGTCGTTGGCCTTGGCCAGCTGGAACGTGATGTCCGGGATGACCACGCCGAGCGACAGCGTCTTGATGCGGATCTTCTCGTCCGCGTTCTCGCGTTTGGTGTCGAGGAAGCGGTAGATGTCGGGGTGGTGGGCGTGCAGGTAGACCGCACCCGCGCCCTGACGCGCACCGAGCTGGTTGGCGTAGGAGAAGGAGTCCTCGAGCAGCTTCATGATCGGGATGACACCCGAGCTCTGGTTCTCGATCTTCTTGATCGGAGCGCCGTGCTCACGAATGTTGGAGAGCAGCAGCGCAACTCCGCCACCGCGCTTGGACAGCTGCAGGGCCGAGTTGATCGAGCGGCCGATCGACTCCATGTTGTCCTCGATGCGGAGCAGGAAGCACGAGACCGGCTCGCCGCGCTGCTTCTTGCCCGAGTTGAGGAAGGTCGGCGTGGCCGGCTGGAAGCGACCGGAGATGATCTCGTCGACCAGGTCACGGGCCAGTGCCGTGTCGCCGTCGGCCAGCGTCAGCGCCACCATGCAGACACGATCCTCGAAGCGCTCCAGGTAGCGCTTGCCGTCGAAGGTCTTGAGCGTGTAGCTCGTGTAGTACTTGAACGCCCCGAGGAACGTCGGGAACCGGAACTTCTTGTCGTAGGCGTGCTTGAACAGGCCCTTCACGAACTCGCGGTCGTACTTGGCGAGGACCTCGGGCTCGTAGTAGTTCTCCTCGACGAGGTAGTCGAGCTTCTCGTCGAGGTCGTGGAAGAACACGGTGTTCTGGTTGACGTGCTGCAGGAAGTACTGGCGCGCGGCCTCACGATCCTTGTCGAACTGGATCTTGCCGTCGGCGTCGTACAGGTTGAGCATCGCGTTGAGCGCGTGGAAGTCCAGCTCGCCGGGCTCATGACCCGACGGGCCGGCATGCACGCCCGACTTACTTGCTGAAGAGGTGTCCGAGACGGCGGCGGTGGGCGACACGACAGATGACTCCTGCGGATAGTGGTGGGCTTACCAAGTGCCTCATGGGCAGAGTATGGGCGGGGTGTGACAGTCCGGTGGCGGCGCGCCCGGCCGACTGTCAGGCGGGTGCGGCGTGGAGGGAACCGGTTGCCGCGAACGCGGGACCCTGGGCGAAGTCGGCCAGTCCCGTACGCACGCGGTCGACGTCGTCGGTGGTGCCCATCAATTCGAATCGGTACAGGTAGGGCACGCGACATTTGCGCGAGATGATGTCGCCGGCGTAGCAGAACTCCTCACCGAAGTTCGTGTTGCCGGCCGCGATCACCCCCGTGATGAGGGATCGGTTGTGTTCGTCGTTGAGAAAGCGGATGACCTGCTTGGGGACGAAACCGCCGGGCTTGCCCGTCGCCTTGCCTCCCCCGTAGGTCGGGCAGATCAGCACGTAGGGCTCGTCGACACGGAATTCACCGGCTGCTCCGGTCAGCGGGATACGCACCGAGCGCATATCCAGCTTCTCGACGAATCGGTGGGTGTTCTCGGAGACCGAGGAGAAGTAGACGATCAACGGCGACGTGGCCGACATGTCTCCCTCCAACCCTGCTGACGATGACCGTGTGGAACGTCTGTTCGTTTGCGTTCTGATCGACGGCGCCGATCACCGACGCCTTCTGATTCCAACACCGGAACCCTCGTGACCATTTCCCGATCCGAGACCGGAGTCACTCTCGACTGTCACATCCCGACGCGGCGGATCCGGCTTCCCCTTCGGATCGCACCCGCACCCCGGTCGACGGTGACAGCAGACTGCGGAGATCAGGCAGCAGCAGTGGCGAGCGCTTTGATGCGGTCGGGACGGAAGCCCGACCAGTGCTCGTCGCCGGCGACGACGACCGGGGCCTGGAGGTAACCGAGCGCCATCACATAGTCGCGGGCCTCCGGGTCCTGACTGATGTCGACGACCTCATAGGACAGACCCTGCTTGTCCAGGGCCTTGTAGGTGGCGTTGCACTGGACACATGCCGGCTTCGTGTAGACGGTGATGGAAGACATCGAGAGGTTCTCCTCGGTCGTTGGAATCGCCAGTGACGTGCAGTTTCCCAGCGTGAAGATGGTGATCTACGTCACCGTCTTCCTGGCGTTTCCGGAGGAGTAGATCCACTTCCTCTTGTCCGCCTGACTGGTACCGCAAACACTACACCTAGTGGCTGACATTTCTGTTCACCACAAGGGGTTGTGAATAACATCGGTGGAAGACATGCAGGTCGGAGGGGTGCAGGATTCGAAATTCCGGCGTGTCACGGGCCCGTACGGCGTGTCGCTCACAGGTTGTCCAGGACTGCTCCACAACATGTGCACCGGATGTCCACAATCCCCAGCTCGCCGACAAGACGACGCCGCACCGGGCGTGGCCCGGTGCGGCGTCGAAGAACCAGAGAACAGGTCAGGCGCTGATGGCGACCTCGTCGACGAGGCGGGCGACCGACGCGACGACCTTCGCCACGATCGTGGGATCGGTGAGGCCGCCCTCGGGGAGCGCGGGGATCTGCAGACCGAGGTCGGCCTCCTCGATCGCGCGAGCGCCGGCGATGCCGACCGACTTGCGGGTGTCCTCACGGGTCCACTGTCCGCCGTACTGGCCGAGGCCCGCACTCAGCACCGCCACCGGCTTGCCGCCCAGAGCCCCGGCGCCGTAGGGACGCGACAGCCAGTCGATGGCGTTCTTGAGCGCGGCCGGAATGGTGCCGTTGTACTCGGGGGTGGCGATGAGCACTCCGTCCGCCTTCGCCACGGACTCACGGAGGGCGACCACACCGTCGTGGAGGGCGCCCTCGACGTCGATGTCCTCGCTGTAGAACGGCAGCGAACCGAGATCGTCGACGACCGTGATGTCGACCCCGGCGGGAGCATTGTCGGCAGCGACCTGGGCCAGCTGCCGGTTGACGGAGGCAGCACGAAGGCTTCCGACGAGCGCAACCAGTTCGACAGTTCGATCCGACATGTCATTCCTTTCGACGAGGGCATCGGCCCGGAGGGGACCGTGAATACGCATCAAGTAACCGGACCCGGGTCCGATTGATTCCTGGCCGAGGTAAAGAGTTACCCTCATCACGTGCCGAACGGGCCAGACCACTCCCCGCTCCATATCTCCTTCAACACCTCGGGGACCGAACGTGCCGACGCCGCGCGAAATCGGCGTCTGTTGCTGGCTGCCGCCAAAAACCTGATCGATCACCACGGCGCGGCGGCGGTCACCATGGAAGCGGTCGCCCGCGAGGCAGGTGTGGGCAAGGGCACGGTGTTCCGACGCTTCGGCAACCGCACCGGATTGATGCTCGCACTGCTCGACCATTCCGAATCCGAGATGCAGCAGGCCTACCTGTCCGGACCCGAACCCCTGGGTCCCGGCGCACCCCCGCTCGACCGGTTGCTGGCCTACGGCCGCGCCCGACTCAAACTCACCTGCGACCACCTCGACATCCTGCTGGAGGCCGGGGCGGCCGCGGACGACTTCATGACCCACCCGGTGGGTCGCGCGTCGACCCAGCACGTACAGATCTTGCTGCGGCAGTTGGGTTTCGCGGACGAGCTCGACTTCATGTCGCTGGCCGTGCAGGCACCGCTCGCCGCCGGATCGGTCCGGTATCTGATGGTCGAGGTCGGCCTCGATCTCGAGACCATCACCACACAGTGGCAGGAGATGGTCACCGCCCTCGTGGCCTCCCGCCGTTCGCAGTGACTCCCCTCCCCCTGCTGTCCTCTCGTAGGCCGGACGAGATGTTTGGTCGCGCACCAGCGTCGGTCGCGTCTTAGCCTTGTGTCGTGTCGGTGAGAAGCGGCCGGCGGGTGACATCGGAGAAAGCGGTGGTGAGCGTGAAGGCAGTGATCGTCGGCGCAGGTATGGGCGGTATGTCGGCGGCCATCGCTCTCGAACAGCTGGGATTCGAGGTCGAGGTCTACGAGCAGGTCACCGAGAACAAGCCCGTCGGTGCCGCGATCTCGGTGTGGTCCAACGGCGTCAAGTGCCTCAACCACCTCGGGCTGGAGAAGGAGACTGCCGAGATCGGCGGGATCCTCGACTCGATGAGCTACGTCGACGGCTTCACCGGTGACACCATGTGCCGCTTCAGCATGCAGCCACTCATCGACGAGGTGGGTCAGCGTCCGTACCCGATCGCGCGGGCCGAACTGCAGCAGATGTTGATGGACGCGTACGGTTTCGACGACATCCACTTCGGCAAGGAGATGGTGGCGGTCCGCAGCGACGAGAATCGTGCCACCGTCGAATTCGCCGACGGGACCACCGATTCCGGCGACATCGTGATCGGCGCCGACGGCGCGAGGTCACTGGCCCGCGAATACGTACTGGGCGGCCCGGTTGCGCGCCGTTACGCGGGGTACGTCAACTTCAACGGACTCGTCGAGGTCGACGAGAAGATCGGCCCGGCCACCGAATGGACCACCTACGTGGGTGATTCACGGCGTGTGTCGGTGATGCCGGTGGCGGGCAACCGCTTCTACTTCTTCTTCGACGTCCCGATGCCCGAGGGCGTTCCGTTCGAACGCGGCACCGCGCGCGAGGTGCTCGCCGCGGAGTTCGCCGACTGGGCGCCCGGCGTCCAGACCCTCATCGCGGAACTCGATCCCGCGACCACCAATCGCGTCGAGATCCTCGACCTCGACCCGTTCGACATCTGGGTCAAGGGACGCGTCGCCGTGCTCGGCGACGCCGCGCACAACACCACCCCCGACATCGGACAGGGCGGATGTTCGGCGATGGAGGACGCGGTCGCACTGCAGTTCGCCTTCCGCGACCACCCCGACGATCCGATCGCCGCCCTGGACGCCTACCAGGCTGCGCGCACCGAACGCGCCGGCGATCTGGTGCTCCGCGCCCGCAAGCGCAGCGACGTCACCCATGGCAAGGACCCGGAGAAGACCGCCGCCTGGTACGACGAACTGCGCAGCGAGGACGGCACCAACATCATCCGCGGCATCGTCGGCAACATCGTCGGCGGCCCCCTGACCTGATCGCCGGCTCAGTGCTTGACCTTCAGGTAGCTGGAAGCCGAATGATGTGACGGTGACCAATCCCGAGTTGATGCCGATCGGTTCATTCGCACAGAGATGCGGGCTGACCGCCAGCGCCCTCCGTTTCTACGACGACGCCGGGCTGTTGCCACCGGCTCAGATAACACCGACCACGGGGTATCGGCTCTACGGCGAAGACCAGCTCCGCCGCGCGGTCCTGCTTCGCCGGTTACGCGAGATCGGTATGTCGCTCGCGGCGGTCGGCAAGGCACTCGACGCCGACCCGGTCGAAGCGATCCGTCTCGTGGACGAACACGTGGACATCGTCGTCGACGATGCCGCGGCTGCTCGGCGACAAGCACTCCAGATCAAGGACACCCTCCTCGCCCGGTCCGTCGAGCCGGTCGCGGCACTCAGCGGTCCGGTGTTGGCAGCGGCGATCGGGCAGGTCGTCACCGCGGCCACCGCCGACCCGGACATCGCGGTGCTCGGCGGGGTGCGCTTCGAAGCCGGCCCGGACGGTCTGACCGTCACCGCCACCGACCGTTACCGCCTGGCCACCCGCACCGTCGTACCGACCGGTTCCCGACCGACGACCTGGGCCGAAACGGTCGACGGCGGCGATCTGCGCAGGGCCCTCGCCGACCTCCGGCGTAGCCCGCGAGTCGAGATCGAGGCCAACGAGAACGAGATGTGGCTGCGACTCACCGGCCGTGGCGACCGGTCCTGCCGCTTGCTCGCCGAACCCTTCCCCGACCATCGCGCCATGCTGGACGCGCTCCCGCCGGTGACGACTCGCGCCGCGATACCCACCACGGCGTTCCTGAACGCGCTCGAGGAACGGAACGCGGATCAGATCGGCATGGTCGTCGAGCAGTCGACGGTGACGCTGCGGGATCTGGAGTCGGAAAACGACATTCGGATACCGGCGACGGTGTGGGGTCCATCGCTCGACATCTGGTTCGAGATGATCACACTGTATCCCGGGATCAGCTCCGCGATCGGTGCCGAGGTACTCATCGACTTCCGAGGCGACACTCAGCCCGCCACCATCCGTTCCGCGGACCGTGGTGATCTCACCACTCTGGTGATGCCGACCGTGCCGCCCGAGGTCGGACAACCGCCGGCCAGAGACCGCTGAACGGCCTCCCGCGACAACACAACCGCGCAGGTGAGCGCGGCCGTCGACCACCGCGACACGACCGCAGGCGTGTCGACTATCCCCCGGCCGGCGCGATCTCGGCCGTCTTCAATCCGTCGTGAGCGACCAGCGCGGCCTCCCGGGAGAGCGTCGGACCGGGCGCGAGCAGTGACACCACCGACCACGGTGCACGCGCCGGCGAGTCACCGAGCCCGAGGATCCCGCCGGTCTCGAGGTCGGGAATCCCGAACCGTACACCCGAATCGTTCACGTAGAACATCGATTCGGTGCGGGCACTGTCGGCCTCGTTACCGGTCACCTGCAGATACTCCCCCGACCCAGGCGGCAGATAGACCTCGTCGAGACCGGGTCCGGCACCGTCGGCCGAGGTGAGCCGGACCGGCACCGCATCGGACGCGAGCGGAAGGGCACGCCCGGCCAGCAACGCGGTCTCGGCCCGAGGCTCGTCGGTTTCACGAGACCAGCTGCGGCACAGCGTCGGATCGGCAGCGAGACCGAGCAACGACGGGTCGGCCTGCGGGAAGTCGCCGATCGGCAACTCCTCCACCACCTTCAGCGTCGCGAGCTCGCCGGGCGCCACCGTTCTGACGGGAGCGGCGCCGTCGCGGTCGGCCAGACGCAGGATCTCGGCCGTCGGGGCACTGATCTCCTGGACACCGCCGCGGAGCACGACGTGAAAGGTCGTCTCGTCGTCGACGCCGACCGACTTCACGACCGAGCCGACGGTCGCCGAGTCCACCGCGCCCGGCTGTCCGGCGCCCGGAATGGCGGGCAGCGTCAGCGGATCGACCAGCGGGAAGCTGTTGAGCAGGCCGGGGGTCATCCGCCGCGGCGTCACTCCGTCGAGTCCGAGACCCCGCATGACCGGGGCGCTGCCGGTGTCGACCTCCGCGCGAACCGGGCTCCATGCGCCGTCCCGGAACAACTGATAGACCAGGAAAGTGTCGTCGCCGGCACGGACGAGCACCGCGTCGGCCGGGCGCGCGGTCTCGACGGTCGACGAACCCAACGCGGGCTTCTCGCCGATGACCGTCTGCCGGATCGACTCGCTCGACGAATCCGACGCGACGGTCGACGAATCGCACACCGTCCACATGGAGGTGCCCTTGTGCGCCGAACCCGGCAGGGACGCGGGTGCACCCGGGATACCCAGCAGAGGGCCACGCGGATAGGACTTGAGTTTGGTGTCCGCCACCGACGTCGGCTTCTCGGAACTCCCGGTGATCAGCCGGGCCGAGGCGAGATTGAGCACGGGGTGCAGCGTGTCCTCGACGAGGACATGGGTGCTTCCGCTGTTCTTGCTGACGATGATGGTCGCGTCCCCGACCGAACCCTGCGGCCGGACGAGGCCGTACACCCCGCAACCGCCGAGAACGAGCAGGCCCAGAATCGTGCCGACCACCAACGCCTGCAACTGGGATCGCATCGGGTCGTGCAGCATTCGCACATCACGGCGCACGAGCGCGTGCTCGAGCCGCTTGATCAGGAAACGATAGCCGTTGACCTGCGCCTTGGTCGTGAGCTGACGTGCCACGACTCCCCCTGTCCGCACCGATCCCACCCACCCGCGAACGGGCGCCGCTGTGGACCGGTTGTGATCTCCCGCGGCATACCCCCTGCCGCGCGGTAGTAGCCTAACCGACAATCAGGCCCCTCACGTGCGGGGCTCTGCCGCCTGTGGACACACCGACGGGCGGCGCCGCATTCGGGGCGGCACCGGGATCGAGGGGGGATCGTGGATCGGAACACGCGTGCGACGGGGCTTCGCACACTCCTGGTGATCGAGGTGATCGTGGCTCTCGGCCTCGTCGTGTGGGCGTTGTCCGGCAGCGTGTGGGGTTCGGCGGCCCTGATCGTGGCCGTGGTGGTCGCAGCCGGACTGGTCAGCGTGGGCGGCCGGTCTCTGTTCGGGCGGGTGGGCGCACGGATGTCGTTCTCCTGGTTGCGGATGCGCCGGAGCCCCGCCGACCTCAACCCGGCCCCCTTCGACGTCCCGCTGTCCGGGTCGTCGACTCGCCCATCAGCACGCCGCTCGTCGGCACCCACGACCATCGGCGCCCGCTGGGTGGGCGACACCCTGGTCACCGTGGTCCGGGTCGACCCCGGCGGTCCCGGGGTCACCTACCTGACCCCCGGCAACAGCACGCTCGCCGACGAGACGGGCCAACTGGTTCCGCTCGACGTCCTCGCCGAATGCATCGACCGCTACGACATCGCGCTCAGTTCCATCGAGGTCATCAGTCACGGTGTGCGCGTGTGGGGTTCCGGTGTGGCACCAGCGACCTATGACCGCACCCTCGGACCGCTGTCGGCGACCGCCCAGCGCTCGGTGTTCGTCGTGCTCCGGCTCGACCCGCTCGAGTGCCCCGACGCCGTGGCGCGGCGCGGCGGCGGCGCGACCGGTGCCCTGCGCACCGCGACGGTCACCACGCGCCGCGTCGCCAAACGCCTTGCCGAGCACGGACTGACCACCACCATCCTGTCCGCCGCTCAGATCACCTCCGTCACCACCCAGCTGACCGAGGGAGCCGGCATCGACTCCCTGGTCGAGGAGTGGGAATCGGTCGGGGTGTCGGGGCTCCGCATCCGCAGTGCCGCAGTCGATCCGGAAGCGCTGCCCGCCGTCGTCCGCGACGTCTGGGTCAACTCGGCCGTCTCGACGACACTCACCATCCGACTCCGGCACATCGCCGCCGACCGCCGCCACCGCAATGGACGACGGGAGGTCGAGGTGTCCGCGTTCGTCCGGTTCAACGAGTTCCCGGATGCGCGCCGGTCGGTGCCGTCGTGGCCGGCCGGTCTGCAACCACTCGACGGACGCCAGTTCGACGCCCTCGCGGTCAGCCTTCCGATCGCGACGCCCACCCGCCTCGACCGGGCCCTGCCGACCCTCACCGGCGACGCGGCCCAGGCTTTCCTGGGATCGGTTCGCCTCCCCGCCGGAGGATGCGGTCAGCTCATCGGAGCCGACCACGCGGGCCGCGCCGTCGCCACCCGACTCGTCGGCCCCGGCATCGCCGCCGTCTCCGTTGCCGCCGGAATCCACGTCGTCGCGCAGATGGCGCTGCGCGCGGTCGCCGTGGGTGCCTCGGTCCGGGTCCACACCGACCGCCCGCATCGCTGGACGCCATTGGTCACCGCGGTCGCCGACCCGAGCGCACTGTCACTGGCCGGCGACCGCACACCGGCCCGCCCGGGACCGGCGCTCGTCATCGTCGACGGCGTCAGTCCTCCATCCCCACAACCGGATACGACGCGGATGATCGTGTCCGCACCCGGCGTCGACGACCCGGCCGGCGGGCACACCGTCGCCCTGATGCAGAATCCGCGTGCGCCACAGGACCTCTCACTCGACACCGGCGGAGAACCGATCCTGGTGACGATGGTCGCGACCCCGGACGAGTGGAACCTGATCGGCGGCTACCCCGAACCCGCGGCACAGACACCCGCCGGACCCGTTCGGCGCTAGCCCGTATCACTCACCGGCGGTCACCGCGGTATCACTCAGCGGCTGTCGCCGCGGCCGGCGCGGACGCGGGCACCCCGTCGGCAGCCGACACCGCGACCGGCACGAGCGCCCGGTAGAACACCGCGCGCGCCGAGGCGGCCCGCACGATCACATCCGGGTCGTCGTCGGTGATCCACAGGGCACGACCGGACTGCACTGTCAGCGGCGCGCCATCTGCGGGACGAACCTCGACCGCACCACTGAGCACCGCGAGGATCTGAGGTCCCGGCATGTCAAAACAGATCGACGACGAATGATGCAACCCGGTGCCGTCCAGCTCGATTCGGGACAGCCGGAACTCTGGCGCGGGGGTGAGGTACACGCGTTCGGCGCCGATCATGCGCACCGGCGGTGCCAGCTGGGCGGAGTCGACCGGGGTGAAATCGAGGACGCGCAACAGCTCGGGCACATCGATGTGCTTGGGCGTGAGGCCGCCGCGCAAGACGTTGTCGGAGTTGGCCATGATCTCCACGCCGGTGCCACGGAGGTACGCGTGCAGATTGCCGGCCGGCAGGTACAGACCCTGCCCCGGCTCGAGGTGCACGTGATTGAGCAGCAACGAGGCGAGCACACCGGGATCGTTCGGATAGTCCTCACCGAGTTCACACACCGTGCGCAGTTCGGCGGCGAACTCCGTGCGTCCCGCGCTCAGCACCTCGATCGCGCCGTGCAGTACCGCGGGCACGAGCTGACGTATCAGCGACTCCGGCAGTGTCAACCAGGTGGTGAACACCGCCCGGAGCCCCTCTGAATCAGGTTGCCCGACAAGCATTCCCAGATAATGGTCGAGTTCGCTGACCTGAAGTTCGCGAAGCAGGGCGATGGTCTTGTGCGGATCGCGGAAACCGGCCAGCGCATCGAAGGGCGTGGTGGCGACCATCAGCTCCGGCTTGTGCCACGGATCGCGGTAGTTGCGGTCGCGGGCGTCGATGGCGAGGCCACGCGCGTTCTCCCGTTCGAACCCCTCTCGCGCCTGTTCCGCGGAGGGGTGCGCCTGCAGCGACAACGCCTCTTCGGCGGCGAGGACTTTCAGCAGGAACGGGAGCCGATTGCCGAACTCGGCCGCACTGGCCGTGCCGAGTGTCGCCAGCGGATCGGCGTCGATCACCTCGACGAGGTCCTGCTCGGGACCGGAGGGGTCGACACATCGCGCCGAACCCGCCGGGTGCGAGCCGAACCACAGCTCGGCTTCCGGATGGGCGGACGGGACAGGCCTACCCTGAATAGACGCGATGGCCGTCCGTGAACCCCACGCATAGGGGCGCACCACTCCGTCGAGAATCCTCATTGCACCGTGTTCCCAATCAGGCGGAGATACACCGCCGCCATCTCGACCCGCAACGCCACGACCAAAAAACCGAGAACGTCCCCCGGGCCGTCGGCCACCGGGTCCTCACCCGGTGCCGGACGCCGGTCGTCCCACGGTTGGCCGCCACCCGGCGGCACCCCGGCTGCCTCGTCGGCACCGACAACCAGATCGACGTCGCCCAGTCCCATCACTCGCTGCCGGGTGTACCACTCGCGTCGGGGGGTCGACACCACCATGATGCGGGGAGCCGGCTCCTGTGCCGGACCGTCGAACTCCGGGTCGTAGAAGATCGAGTCGGCGGCCGGCGCTCCGCCCGGCCGCGACTCCAGGAGCCGGGACATCCTCGCCACGTCGCCGAGTTCGGCGACTGCGCTGATGATCCCGGCGAACCCGACGAAGCTGGAGGCGGCATGAGCGGCCAGTACCGAACCCGCCGACGAATCCGACGTCCAGACGGCGGGACGGCCCTGCACGCGGACCGCCAGCGACTTGGCGCGATTGTGGAAGGTCTCGCGGGAAGGATGCGATCCGGAGGCCTCGGCGTCGAGCGCGTCGGCCAGGTCGTCGAGGACGGGCGTCGGGCCGGTGACACGGACCTGCGTCAGTGCGCCGAACACCGCCAGCAGTGCCGCGACGAAACCGACGAAACGGAAGCGTGGTTCGACGTCGAACCGCGGAGAGAGGTCGATCCCGTTGCCGCCCAGGGCATCCCGCAGGGGGCCGGCGATCGGCGCGGCCACGACCACCTCCGCCCGACGACGCTGGGCGCGCGCGGCGGCATCCGCCAGCGCCATGTCGCCGGCATCCTCGCCGGCCACGATCACGACGTCGAGAGGACCGACCCAGCCCGGCAGGACGGGACCGCTCACGACCGGTACGTCGACACGCGCTGCGAGGGTGGCGACACCCAGCTCGGCCGCGCGATGCGAGACCTCACTGGAACCGTGGACGACCACGACGCTGCGTGGCCGGAGATCCGCGAGAGGGGCGAGGACACCCTCGCGGACGGCCTCGGCGGTGGCACGGACCTGCGCTCCGGCGAGCGCGACGGCCCGCAGCAGTCCGTCGACGTCCGCGGAGAACAACTCCTCGGCATCGTCAAGGTCGGGTGTACCGGTACGCATGGAACCAGCGTAGCCAGGTGCGGGGACACACGCCCGGGTACGCGACACAGTCACCCGATCGATCCTCGGACCGGGTTCGGGCGGGAGGCCGGGTCCGGGCCGGAGCACGAATGATCCGCGGCCCCCGACGGCGACAACGGGTTCCACGCCCCCCGCGTGGTGGTGTCCGCTCAGTCGACCGGATCCGGGAGTACGCGGAGATGACCGCGGCGGCCTGGCCGTGGCCGCGTCTGGTGGCGCGGCACTCCCGGGACGGCCGGCGGCTGCGACGGCGAGTCGACCGGCCCGGCGCGATGGCGGCCGCTCCGGCGATCCGCGAGGGCGGCCTCGTAGGCGGCATCGGCCGCACGTGCCTCGTCCCGTGCCCGCGAGTCGAAGGCGTCCAGGGAGTCCACCGGCATCCGGTCCGGACCACGGCCGAGGGACCCGCGATCGACGAAGCCCGGGCGCGCACCACCGGCGACGGCGCCGGCCTCACGGACGGCCTCGGCGAGGGCGGTCAGTTCGTGGTCCTCGGCAGGTACCGAGAATCCCCGCTCACTGCGCAGCATCTCCCACCCCCGCGGCACGGTGATCCGCCGGGCGTGGTCGTCGCACAGATCCCAGGAATGCGGCTCCTCCGAGGTCGCCAGCGGACCGATCACCGCAGTCGATTCGGCGTAGACGAAGGTCAGGGTAGCCACCGCGGATCGGGCGCAGCCGGGTCGGCAGCACAGACGGGGAAGCTTCACGTGACGAGATTAGCCCGCCCCGTCCGCAACCACAGATTCGACACGCTCACAACGGGCCGAGGCGGGGGCGACACGAGCCACTGCCACCTCTTAGACTCGCGCCATGCGCATCCACCCGAAGCCGACGCAGCGCGGCTCATACGGCCAGCCGGGACTTCGTCGGGGCCGACGACGGGTCGGACGGTACCGAGACCGGCGAGGGCGCGGCCTGCGTTCCCCGCTGCTGCCGCAGAACGTCCCCGCCTACAACACCCGATCCGATGAGTTCGACGCCGTCGCGCTGGAGGCCTTCGCCGAGATCGACGCGCAGTGGCACGATCAGCTCTCCGGACTCGACATCGCCGTCGACGAGATCCCGCGACTGCTCCCCAGAGATCCCGAGACCGTCGAGTGGCCCGACGAGGTGACCGCCGACGGCGCGGTTCCGCTCGCACGCCTGATCCCGGCGGGGATGGACGTCCACGGGGTTCCGACGCGGGCTCAGATCATCCTGTTCCGCCGGCCGCTGGAGTCCCGCGCGAAGAAGGGCACGGATCTTCTCGAGTTGGTCCACGAGGTTCTCGTCCAGCAGGTCGCGACCCACCTGGGCGTCGACGAAGACACGATCGACCGCGGACCTGAGTGATCCGCGGTCGATGATCGCGTTCGACGATGACCGTCGAGCGTCCAGCTGTCGCTGGGGTATTCGTGTGTTCTGACGACGCCGTTCCGGCGACGTCGGTCAGATGATGCCGCGCTTGATGCGACGGCGCTCGCGCTCCGACAGCCCGCCCCAGATACCGAAGCGTTCGTCGTTGTGGAGCGCATACTCCAGGCATTCCGCCTTGACCTCGCAGCCCTGGCAGATGCGTTTGGCCTCACGTGTCGATCCACCCTTTTCCGGGAAGAACGCCTCGGGATCGGTCTGCGCACACAGTGCGCGGTCCTGCCACTGCTCCTCGACCGCGTCGAACAGGTCGTCGAAGTCGTTGGGCACCAGGGCCAGATGACGACGACCCGCCGACTCGTCCGCGTCGGCACCGGCGAGACCGGTTGCGTCGGCGGCGAATTCGACTGAGGCCGCACGCGCGGTGCCGCCGATCATCGAATCGTCAACGGGGCCAAGGGTTCGGAATTCTGGGGTACCGATCTCCGGGGCGGATGTCATCACGGGAGACTCTGCGATGAACTGCGGGCGATCATGTGGTTCAAGCGGATTGCCGATCGGGTTGTTCAAAGCCATCGTCGGCGCCTCCTAGCTCGGGATGTTGGTCGTAATCTGTCCTTTGCGAACACGACGTGCTGCCGTACCCACCACTGCTGCCACACCACTTGTACTCCGGGTGCGCGAACTCCCTGCATCCGTTGTACACAGCGCCCGAGCGACGGCACTCGATGCCGGCACCGACCCTCTGCCGAGTTCGAACACATGATCGAATCCCTTGGAGGCCAGTAGTTCTCGACTTCGAATGTTCTCGATCTCAAACTCGGAATGACACTGATGTGATTAGACACGCCGAGGGCGGTCCCGGTCAAGTTGAATCGAAGAATTCCCTTTACCATCGCGTGCCGACAAATCTGTGACTCGACACGACGATGACGCGAAGGCGAAGCGAAGATCACACTCACGAGCCCTCCTCCCAGCCCGCCGGACGGGCATGACAGCGGCGTACGAACCCTCGCGGCCGACCACTAGAGTGGCGGTGTGAAGGAGTACCTGCTGTGAAGGTGACCGTACTCGTCGGCGGCGTGGGGGGTGCCCGTTTCCTCCTCGGACTGCGCGAATTGCTGGGTGTCACCCCGTTCCCGCCGCATCCGGACGACCCCACTCTCGGTGTCGGCGAACATCAGATCACCGCGATCGTGAACGTCGGCGACGACGCGTGGATGCACGGCGTGCGCATCTGCCCCGACCTCGACACGTGCATGTACACCCTGGGCGGTGGCATCGACCCCGAACGTGGGTGGGGCCGGCGCGGTGAAACCTGGCACGCGAAAGAGGAACTCGCCGCCTACGGGGCGGACCCGGACTGGTTCGGCCTCGGCGACCGTGATCTCGCCACCCATCTGATCCGCACCCAGATGCTCGACGCCGGGTACCGGTTGTCCGATGTGACCGCCGCCCTGAGCCGCCGATGGAACCCGGGGGTGCGCCTGCTGCCGGTGACCGACGACCGGCACGAGACCCACGTGGTGATCGCGAAACCGGACGGCGACGAGGGCGAGCGGGTCGCGATCCACTTCCAGGAATGGTGGGTGCGCCACCGGGCGCAGGTCCCGACCTTCGGCTTCGCGCAGGTGGGCTCGGACGACACCACGCCCGCACCCGGTGTCCTCGACGCGATCGCCGACGCCGACGTCATCGTGCTCGCGCCGTCGAATCCGGTGGTGAGCATCGGTGCGATCGTGAGTGTTCCGGGAATGCGCAGCGCACTGCGGACCACGACGGCCCCGGTGGTCGGCGTCTCCCCGGTCATCGACAACCGACCGCTGCGCGGTATGGCCGACGAATGCCTGTCGGTGATCGGCGTGGAATCGTCGGCCGAGGCCATCGCCGCCCATTACGGGGCCCGCAGCGGCAACGGCATCCTCGACGGCTGGCTGATCGCCGAGGGCGACCACGCACGCGTCGACGGCATCTCGATCGGTTCGGCCCCGCTGCTGATGACCGACCCGCAGGCCACCGCGCAGATGATCCGTGCGGCCTGCGCGCTCGTCGACGTGGCGCTGCCGGACCAGAACGTGGGCACCGCGTGAGCGAGCTCGCCGATCATCGCGCCCCGGACGGCCTGGAGATCCGGCCCGTCACCGGGCTCCCCGAATTCACCGACGAATCCGACGTCGCCGCCGAGGTCCTCGCCGCCGCACCGTGGCTGGAATCCGGCGATGTCCTGGTGGTGACGAGCAAGATCATCTCCAAGGCCGAGGGCCGCATGGTCGACGCACCCGCCGACCCGGAGGAACGTGATGCGCTGCGGCGCAAGCTCGTCGAGGCCGAGTCGGTGCGCGTGCTCGCCCGCAAGAACCGCACGCTCATCACCGAGAGCCGTCTGGGTCTGGTCCAGGCCGCAGCCGGGATCGACGGTTCCAACGTGCGCTCCGACCAGCTGGCCCTGCTCCCCGAGGATCCGGACGGCAGCGCGGCACGGTTGCGGGCCGCCATCGCCGAGCGAACGGGCCTCGAGGTCGCGGTGATCATCACCGACACGATGGGCCGTGCGTGGCGCACCGGGCAGACCGATGTCGCGATCGGCTCGGCGGGCATCGCCGTCACCCACCCGTATGACGGTGGCACCGACGACTACGGGAATCCGTTGGTGGTGACCGACATCGCGGTCGCCGACGAACTGGCCGCGGCCGCCGACCTGGTCAAGGGCAAGCTCGCGGCTGTCCCGGTGGCCGTCGTCCGCGGGTTCGCACCCGTCGACAACGGTTCGACCGCCGCCGATCTGATCCGGCCCGCCGAAGAGGACCTGTTCCGGCTCGGCACGGAGGAGGCCATCGCCCTGGGGCGGCGTCAGGCCATCCGCACACGACGTTCGGTGCGCGCCTTCGACGACCGACCGGTCGATCCCGACGACATGCGGACCGCACTCGGGGAAGCCCTGACGGCGCCCGCGCCCCACCACACCCATCCGGTGCGGTTCGTGTGGGTGCGGTCGGTCGAGCGGCGTCGTGCGTTGCTCGATGCGATGAACGCCGAATGGCGCGCCGACCTCGAATCCGATGCCAAGACACCCGAATCGATCGAGAAGCGGCTCCGTCGCGGTCGGATTCTGTACGACGCACCCGAGTTGGTGATCCCGTTCCTGGTGCCCGACGGTGTGCACGAGTACCCCGACGAGCGACGCAACGCGGCCGAGCACACCATGTTCACGGTGGCCGCGGGCGGCGCCGTGGCGAGCCTGCTCATCGCGCTGTCGGTCCGCGGGATCGGCAGCTGCTGGGTCGGATCGACGATCTTCGCCGCGCCGACGGTGCGACGCGTCCTCGAACTCGACTCGTCGTGGGAGCCGTTGGGCGCCGTCGCCATCGGGCACCCGCTCGAGGCCGCCCCGCTGCGCGACGCCGCGCCGACCGACGAGTGGGTGGTCGAGCTGTGACCGCGGAGTCGCTGCACGCCTCGGCGGTCGAGGCCCTGACCGCCTGGCAGGCGCCGGACTCGGCGCAGGACAGCCTGCGGCACGCCTACCTCGCGTTTCTCGCCGCCACTCCCGACGCCTGCCTGCGCGCCTGTGCGGCAGGTCATCTCACCGGTTCGGCCATCGTCTTCGACGCCGATCGAAGCCATGTGCTGCTGACTCTGCATCCGCGCGTGGGCAGGTGGATTCAGCTCGGCGGACACTGTGAGCCGACCGACGAGACCTTGGCCGGCGCCGCATTGCGGGAAGCCCGTGAAGAATCCGGCATCCCGGGTCTCGACCTCGATCGCGTCGGCGGCAGTGGTGGCATCGTGCACCTGCACACCCACCCGATCACCTGCTCACTCGGCGTGCCGACCAGGCATCTCGACGTGCGCTACCGGGTGGTCGCCGCCCCGACTGCCGACGGCAGCCTCCCGGCGTTCGAACGCAGTGAGGAATCGGTGGACCTGCAGTGGTGGCCGATCGACGATCTGCCGGCGGACACCGACGCCGACATCCCGGAGCTCATCCGGGCCGCGCTAGCCACGAAGACCTGGTGAGTCGACCTCGCAAGCCCTTCGTGACGCGTCCTCCGCAAGCTCCGGACGCTCCTCAGGGAGCGGGGGTTCTGCGTCCTCCGCAAGCTCCGGACGCTCCTCAGGGAGCGGGGGTCCGCAAGCTCCGAAATTCTCGTCCCCCTGAGATGGCTCCGAGGGCAGATTGCCCTTGGACACCGCTGAGCGGGACGAGTTTTCGAACCTCAGGCGAGATCGGCGGGCAATCGACGAGGACGGTCAGCAATGGGTATCGCTTGGCGATACCTAGTGCAGAGCGTGGACCGCAGCAGCGGGTGACCTCGATACGCGGCGCCCTCACTGCGCTCGGTCGTCGCCCCTGCTGCCTGAGCCTGGATGCACCGATTTGGGGTGAGGTTTCTGGTGTTTGATGGGGTGTTGAGAAGCGAGATGCCTTGCTGCAGTGCAAGAATGGGACTTGTCTAAGGAACACATTCAGGCACGAAGAAAGGCATCTCGCAGATGCGATTCTCTCATACCAACCCGGTAGCAGCAGCCTCGTTCGACGACCCGAACCTGATCGCCGCAGCGGGGGTCGTGCCGGTGATGGGCTTGGCCACCTCGTGCAGCTTGGCCGACCTGGCCGACGAGTGGCTCACGATCCCCACCGACAAAGGCGCCCACCCAGGAGCGAAGGTATCGGCGCTGGTCACCGGCATGGTCATGGGTGCGGACAGCATCGCCGACATGGGTGTGCTGCGTCACGGAGCGATGGGTACCCTGTTCGACCGCACCTACGCACCGTCCACGCTGGGATCGTTTCTGCGGATGTTCACCTACGGCCACACCCGCCAACTCGACGCAGTCGCCACCCGGTTTCTCGGCGAACTGACACGACAGACCAGCCTGCTCGGTGATCTCAGTAATCCCAGCGCCTCGGTGATGCTCGACATCGATGACACTGTCATCGAGGTCCACGGCTATGGCAAACAGGGCGCGCAGGTCGGTTACACCGGCACCCGCGGACTCAACGTGTTGCTGACCACGCTCACCGCCCCAGGACGGGCCCCGGTGATCTGTGGGCAGCGCCTACGCCGCGGTGCTCGCGGTTCCTCGCACGGCGCAGCGTCAATGATCACCTCAGCACTGAAGACGCTCACCCGTCTGAGGCCCACCACCACTGCACCACCAGTGCTGGTGCGTGCCGATTCCGCGTTCTACTCCTACGACATGGTCCGCGCCTGCCTGGCCCACGGTGCGCACGTCTCGATCACCCTGCGGCGCCAACCCGACGTCCTGCGCGCCATCGCCAACATCGACGCCACCGCCTGGACACCGATCACCTACACCCGCCCGGTCTATGACCCCGACACCCACACCGTGGTCCACCGCGCCCAGGTCGCGGCCACCCCGTTCACCGCATTCACCGGCAACATGAGCGGCAAGAAGCCAGTGCCTGGTCACCTGATCGTGCGGCGAGTACCCGACGAACAAAGCACCCAGACCGGCGAGTTGTTCCCGATCTGGCGCTACCACGCGTTTTTCACCAGCCAACCCGACCCCGATCCGGTCACCGCCGACGCCATCCACCGCGGACACGCCATCATCGAAAACGTCCACGCCGACCTCAAAAACGGGCCCCTGGCCCACCTGCCCTCGGCACAGTTCGCCGCGAACAACGCCTGGCTGACCTGCGCAGTCATCGCGTTCAACCTCTCCCGCGCCGCGGGATGTGTGGCCGGGATGACCACCGCCACCACCGCCACCGTGCGCCGCACCCTGATCAGCATCGCCGCCCGCATCTCCCGCTCAGCACGCCGCGTGACCTTGCACCTACCCCGCGACTGGCCCTGGCAACCGTACTGGCAGAACCTCTTCGACCACACCCACCATCGAAAACCCGCGTAAACCCCTACCAACCCCGCCCACCCCCGGGCCCAACCAGGACACCCAGTGAAACAAGCCGACATTCCGAGATCGGCAGACCACCCACGCCCACATACCACCACCCCCAAAACCGCACGCCCACAACACCCTCCACCACCACCGGCACACCACATCGGTGCATCCAGGCTGAGGTGCGAGGAGCGCAAGCGACGAGCCACGAAGGCCTGGTGAGTCGACCTCACCGGCGCTTCGTGGCTCGCTCCGGACGCTCGTCAGGGAGCAGAAGTTCGGCGCTAGACCCGAATCCCCTTGCCGACGGTCACCACGCCACCGGCGCTGACGGAGAAGCGTTCCCGATCGGAGTCGGGGTCGACGCCGAGTTGCTCACCGTCGCCGACGACGACGTTCTTGTCCAGGATCGCCCGGCGGACGACGGCGCCCTTGCCGACGCGTACGCCCGGCATGAGGACACTGCCCTCGACGATTGCACCGTCCTCGACGATGACGTTCGACGACAGCACCGAATTGCGTACGGTCCCAGCCGAGATGATGCAGCCCGAGCCGACCACCGAGTCCTCGGCCACTCCCCCTTGGACGAATTTGGCCGGCGGCAGGTTGTGCGTCTCACCGCGGATCGGCCAGCGACCATTGTAGAGGTTGAAGATCGGGTGCACCGACACGAGGTCCATGTGTGCCTCGTAGAACGCGTCGAGGGTCCCCACGTCGCGCCAGTAGCCCTTGTCGCGCTCCGTCGCCCCGGGTACCTCGTTGTCCTTGAAGTCGTAGACGTAGGCCGTGTCGCGCTCAACGAACGCCGGGATGATGTCGCCGCCCATGTCGTGGTCGGAGTCGGAGTCGGCGGCGTCGGCGCGCAAGGCTTCGACGAGTGCCTCGGTGGTGAACACGTAGTTGCCCATCGAGGCGAAGGTCGAGTCCGGATCATCCGGTGTCCCGGGCGGGTCCGCGGGTTTCTCGAGAAAACGCGTGATCCTGCCGGACGCGTCGGAGTCGATGCACCCGAAGGCGAACGCCTCGGCGCGCGGTACGCGGATGCCGGCGACGGTGACGTCGGCGCCCGATTCGATGTGCGCATCGACCATCTGCGACGGGTCCATGCGGTACACGTGATCGGCACCGAAGACCACGATGTACTCTGGTTGTTCGTCGGTGATGAGGTTCATCGACTGGAAGATGGCGTCGGCGCTGCCGGTGTACCAGCGCGGTCCGAGTCGCTGCTGGGCCGGCACCGGGGTGATGTATTCGCCGTGGAAACCCGACGTCCACCACGTCTGCGAGATGTGCCGGTCCAGCGAATGCGACTTGTATTGTGTCAGCACGCAAATGCGCTCGTATCCGGCGTTGACCAGGTTCGACAGCACGAAGTCGATCAGCCGGTAGGCACCTCCGAAGGGCACCGCGGGCTTGGCCCGGTCGACTGTCAGCGGATAAAGGCGCTTGCCTTCGCCGCCGGCGAGGACGATGCCGAGGACGTGCGGCTGTGATCTCACTCCCCCAACTTAACCGCGATCGGGAGCCTCGGCCAGACGACGGCGCCATCGGATTCGTGGTCGTGTTCGCACAGCGATGGCGAACTGCCCGCGATGCCACTAGCGTCGTCGGTATGAGGGTGGCGATGATGACACGGGAGTACCCGCCCGAGGTGTACGGCGGCGCCGGTGTACACGTCACCGAATTGGTCCGCCATCTACGCGATCTCGCGACCGTGGACGTGCACTGCATGGGTGCCGAACGGGAGACCGCAGCGGTCTATTCACCCGATCCGGGTCTGGCCGGTGCGAATGCGGCGATCACGACACTCTCGGCCGATCTGCGGATGGCCGTCGGCGCCGAGGGCGCCGACGTCGTGCACTCCCACACCTGGTACACCGGACTCGCCGGCCACGTCGCCGGGCAGCTGTACGGCGTCCCGCACATCCTCACGGCGCATTCGCTCGAACCGTCGCGGCCGTGGAAGGCCGAACAACTCGGGGGCGGCTATCGCGTGTCGAGCTGGGTCGAGCGCAACGCAGTCGAATACGCGGATGCGGTGATCGCGGTGAGTTCCGGAATGCGCAACGACGTCTGCAACACCTACCCTCGACTGGATCCCGAACGTGTCCACGTGGTGCGCAACGGCATCGACACCGGCCAGTGGTATCCGGTCGACGATCCGTTCGGGCCGGAGTCGACGCTGACCGCGCTCGGCATCGATCCCGACCGCCCGATCGTCGCCTTCGTCGGACGTATCACCAGGCAGAAGGGCGTCGCCCATCTGGTTTCGGCCGCACACCGGTTCGCTCCCGACATCCAGCTCATGCTCTGTGCCGGAGCACCGGACACCCCGGAGATCGGCGCCGAGATCGAGGCGGCGGTCGGTGAACTGTCGGCCTCACGACCGGGTGTGCACTGGGTTCGGGAGATGCTGCCGCTTCCCCGCATCCGCGAGATCCTCACCGCCGCATCGGTCTTCGTGTGCCCGTCGGTGTATGAACCGCTGGGCATCGTGAACCTGGAGGCCATGGCCTGCGCGACCGCCGTGGTGGCGTCGGAGGTCGGTGGCATCCCGGAGGTCGTGCGCGATCACGTCACCGGCCGTCTGGTGCCCTACGACCCGGTCGATCCGCAAACCTTCGAACACGATCTCGCCCAGACGGTCAACGCGGTCGTCGGCGATCCCGCCGGGGCGGCGGCGATGGGAGTGGCCGGCCGCGAACGGGCCGAGGCCGAGTTCTCCTGGGCGACGATTGCCGAACAGACTCTCGGGGTATACCGGTCCGTACTGCGCTGACCGAGCATCTCCGTCCAGCGGGGGTCAGCCCTGCGGGGTCGGGCGGCAGACCGTGACGACCACCGACAGTGTCACATCGACGACGCCTTTCCCCACGAATGCGTCTGCACGTGAGCGGATGTCGGCGTCGTCGGCATGGAAGGCCGACGGGCCCATCGCAACCAGGTCGCCCACGGTCTGGGCGTCGAGTTCGGTGACGGAACGGATCGCCGACGAATCGAGGATCTCGTAGCCGTCGGCGAATGTGGCCTGGAGCCGTTCGGATTTGCCGGAGTCGACGCGCAGCATCCGCATGGGTTCGATGATCTCGGCGAGGTGGTCGGCGGCCGGACTGACGACGACGAGTCCACCGTCGGGTTGCAGTACCCGCGCGAATTCGGCCACGTTGCGGGGTGCGAACACCGAGAGCGCAACAGTCACAGCGTCATCGGCGACCGGGAGGCCACGCCAGATGTCGGCGACGATCGCCGCATGGCGTGGGGTGCCGCGGGAGATGGCCCGCGCGCAGAATTTGGAGAGATCGATGCCGAGCCCGCGGGCCGCGACGGACGGCGAGGCGTCGGCGAGTGCGGAGACCGCGGCGCGAAGGTAGTGGCCGCCACCGGCTCCCGCATCGAGTACGACGGGTTTGTCGACGCCGGCACCCAATTCGCGCGTTCGGTCCGCCACCGCGTCGAGGACCGGAGCGAAGAACCCGGCGTCGTGCACCCGCGCGCGGGCCGCGACCATGGCGGCGGTGTCGGCGCGCAACGATCCCGAACGTCCGTCGAGCAGTGAGACATAACCCTGCTTGGCGACGTCGAAGGAGTGACCGTCACCGCAGCGGAGTGTCCCTCCACGCGGCGACGGCCCAGACCCGGCTACAGCCGGGGAAGTCTCGTCGTGTCCGGTCCCCGGGAGACCGGTCTCGAATGGCCCGGCACACACCGGGCATCGAAGCAACTCGACGACGTCGGCGAGATCTCCGTTCAGCCGGTGACCCCGCGGAGTTCTTCACCCAGTGCGGCGGCTTCGTCGGCGGTCAGCTCGACGACGAGGCGACCTCCGCCCTCGATCGGAATCCGGACAACGATTCCACGCCCTTCCTTGGCCGCTTCGAGGGGGCCGTCCCCAGTACGTGGCTTCATTGCCGCCATTCTCAAGCTCCCTTCACAGTGTCCCTGCTTTGAACATGATACGTGTCGTCGTCTCAATCGAATGCGAGTGCGCGACACAAGCGCTGTTCCGGCGTGATCCGGTCATCGGTCGGAGGGTACCGACGGACCTTCTTCGCGGGATGCGGGATTGGGGGTCGGGTCGTCGTAAACCGTCCGCTCCCGGCCGTTCTCGGAGCCGGTGGTGTCGCCCGTTCCGGTCTCGGGAACGCCTGCGGAGCCGTGGATCACACCTGTCCCGGACTCGCGCTCCCGGAGACGTGTGATGACCGACCGGAGGTCGTCGACCTCTCGTGCGAGACGCGCCAGCGCCCAATCGACCTCGGACTGCTTGTAGCCTCGCAACGTCTGCGCGAACCGCAGCGCCCGGACGTCGTCGCCACTTATCCCGACCGTCGGCAGACGGGTGAGTGTGGTTTCGGGTTCGACCGGCGGCAGGTCCTCCCCGCGCCCGAAGACGAACCACACGACGGCGAACACTGCCCCGGCGACGAGCGCCATGATCAGCAGGTACAGCAGCAGGGTCTGCATACATTCCATCCTGACAGACCGTCGTCCCGCGGCCCCGCCGGCACCTGGCCGCCTCCGTCCGGCCCACACAAGCATCCGGCGACACCGCGTCACGCCGAGGGCATGTCACGGTGTCGCCGGAGTCGGGTGGATCGGCCCGCTAGGAGGCCATCACCTTGGAGCCCATCGAGCGGAGGGTGTTCATCGGCGGACGGTCCTCGAGGTAGACCTCGGTGGTGTGCGGCGTGAACGAGCCGTCGGGCTCGGCGGTGAACTGCGTCAGCCCGACGCCGGAGTCCTCGATGCCGCACCGGCGCATGAGCGTGCCCACGATCTGACGGCTCATCACGCCGAGCTCGATCAGCGGACGATTGCGGTGGGTGCGGACGCCGAGGTTCACCTGGCCGATCCCCGCGAGGCCGTAGCGGTCGTAGGTGTCGATGAGGAGTCCGATCTCGACGCCGTAGCCGGGCGCGAACGGCACCGACGACAACATCTCGCGGGTTCCGGCGTATTCGCCGCCAAGCGGTTGCAGGACCGCGGTGAGGTCGGGCTTCTGCGAGGCCAGCAGCGGCCGGGCGACGAGTTCGGTGACTCGACCGCCGCCGTTGGCGTCCTGGGTGCCGCCGGTACGCAGCGGACGGCGGTAGTACCCCTTGACGAGGTGGATCTCGGGATTCACCAGAAGCGGGCCGAGCATCTTCGGCACGAACATCGGATCCGGATCGATCAGGTCGGAGTCGACGAAGGCGATGATGTCGCCGGTGGTCGCGGCGATCGAGCGCCACAGCACCTCCCCCTTGCCCTTGACGGGTTCGAGTTCCGGAACCGCCTCCTCGCGGGTGATGACCTGCGCCCCGGCGGCCAGTGCACGTTCGGCGGTGGCGTCGGTGGAGCCCGAGTCCAGGACGATCAGTTCGTCGACGAGCGTGCCGTACAGCGGCATGATCGTGGCGATCACGTCGGCGACGGTCTCTTCCTCGTTCAGGGCAGGCAGAACCACCGAGACGGTGCGTCCGCCCTTGGCGGCGACGAGTTCCTCGATGGTCCACTTCGGCTGTTCCCAGGTGTGGGTCGTCGACCACTGCCGCTCGGCCGCGAGCGACTCGGCCGGCGTCGGCCACACGGCGGCCTTGTCACGACTGATGGGGTTACGTCGCTTCTGCTTGGTCATGCAAGTCCCCTGACTGTTCGGGCGGGCGGTCTCGTTCCCGCGATGGCAGCGACCATGTCGACCACGCGACGGGTGGCGGCGACCTCGTGTACGCGAAAAATCCGGGCGCCGTCGGCGGCTGCCAGACTCGTCGCGGCGAGAGTTCCCTCCAACCGTTGCTCTAGATCTGTACCCAGAGTCTCCCCCACAAAATCCTTGTTGCTCAGCGCCATCAGGACCGGCCAGCCCGTATTAACAAGATCTTTCACATGGCGTAACAGAGCAAGCCCGTGGTGAGTGTTCTTGCCAAAATCATGCGTCGGGTCGATAACGATCGCATCTCGATGCACGCCCGCTGCCAGCGCCCGCTCCGCCGCACCGGTCACCTCGGCGAGCACGTCGGCGACCACGGCGTCGACGGAGTCGCCGTAGGCGACACGGTGCGGCCGGGTCCGCACGACAGCACCACCGGTGTGGGAACAGACGATCCCGGCTCCCCGTTCCGCCGCCACCGCGACGACCTCGGGGTCGTAGCCGGCCCAGGTGTCGTTGACGAGATCGGCGCCCGCCGCACACGCCTGGTCGGCGACCTCGCTGCGCCAGGTGTCGACGCTGATCAGCACGTCGGGATGGCGCTCACGGATCCACGCGATCATCGGGACCACGCGGGCAGCTTCGGTGGTCGCGTCGACCTCTTCGCCCGGCCCTGCCTTCACGCCTCCGACATCGATGATGTCGGCCCCCTCGGCGACCACCTGGTCGACGCGTCGCTGCGCGGCCGTGTCGTCGAAGCTGGCGCCACGGTCGTAGAAGGAGTCGGGCGTGCGGTTGACGATCGCCATGACCAACGCGCGGTCGGTGGCCACCGGACGACCGCACAGGGTCGGCGAAACGGTCATCCCTTGGGAACCTTGGCGGCCGCCACCTCGTCGGCGTAGTCCTCGTAGTACTCCACGTAACCCTTCTCCTTGCCGAGCAGGACATAGACCTGTCCGCCATCGGCATCGGCCTCCGCGTAGCCCTCCTTGCGGAGCTCGACCTTGCGGTTCTTGAAGGTGGAGGTCCGCTCGAAGTCGTCGACGATCCGCACGAACAGCGGGACCGCATACGACGGCAGCTCCTCGTAGAGGTGTTCGGCGAGACGCTTGGGGTCGAGGTCGGCGCCCTCGCGCAGCTTGATGGCCACCATCCCCGCGCGACCGTCGGTGCCGGGCACCTCGACACCGTAGACCACCGACTGGGCGACCGCGTCGTAGGAGTCGACCGCACCCTCGACCTCGGTGGTGGCCACGTTCTCACCCTTCCAGCGGAACGTGTCGCCGAGCCGGTCGACGAAGGAGATGTGCGCGAAGCCCTGGTCGCGGACGAGGTCACCCGAGTTGAAGTACGCGTCGCCCTTCTTGAAGGCGTCCCGAACGATCTTCTTCTCGGTCTCCTCTTCGTCGGTGTAGCCGTCGATCGGTACCCGGTCGGAGATCTGCGCGAGCAGCAGACCGGTGCCGCCCTTGCCCACCTCGGTGAGCCGCCCGTCGTCGTTGCGCTTGGGGTTGCCCTCATCGTCGTACTCGACGATCTTGTACGGCAACGGGCAGAACCCGGCCGTCTTGTCGACGGTGAAGGCGTTGACGAAGGCCAGGTTGAGCTCGCTGGCGCCGTAGAACTCGACGACGCGGTCCACACCGAACCGCTCGCGGAACTCGTCCCAGATGTCGGGCCGCATCCCGTTGCCGACCACGGTGTGAACCGAGTGCTGCCGGTCGGTGGGCTTCTCCGGCTGCGCCAGCAGATAGCGACACAACTCGCCGATGTAGCAGAAGGCGGTGGCGCGGTTGAGGATCACGTCGTCCCAGAACTTCGACGCCGAGAACGAGCGGCCGATCGCGATGCACGCACCCGATGCGAGCACCGACGACAGCGACACCGACAAGGCGTTGTTGTGATAGAGCGGCAGCGGCACGTACATGGTGTCGCTGTGGCGCAGTCGGACCGCGAGACCACCGATGCCGGAGAGGCTCGCCAGCCAGCGGTTGTGGCTCATCACGCTGGCCTTGGGCATTCCGGTGGTCCCCGAGGTGAAGATGTAAAAGGCCTTGGTCGACGCCGGCAGCTGCGCGGTGATCTCCGGGTCCGAGTCCGGCTTGCCCTCCGCGGCCGCGTCGAACCGGGCGAAGTCGTAGACGTGTTCGGGCAGCGCCGATTTCGGGATCGACTCGAAGGCCTCGGCACAGTCCGGATCGTGGACGAGCACCTTGGCGTCCAGCAACCCGACCGAGTGTTCGAGGACGTGACCGCGCTGGTTGTAGTTCAGCATCCCGGCGATCGCGCCGAGTTTCACCGTCGCCAACATCAGCAACAGATCGGTGGCGTTGTTCTTGGACAGCAGCGCCACCACATCACCCTTGCCGACGCCCGCCTCGGAAAGGACTGCGGCGTAACGGTTCACACGGCGATTGGCTTCGCCGTAGGTGGTCGTGCGTCCCTCGAAGCGGACGAACGGGCGGTCCGGATGCGCAGCCGCGTGCTTCTGGAACACCGATCCGATGGTCTTCTTGGCCTCCGGTGGCCGACGGATCAGGCCGGGTGCGTGCTTGATCATCCCGCTCGCGTGGGGCGCCATCTTCACCACTCCGCGGAGGAGATCCGCGACCCCGACGGTCTTGACCGCATCCTTGGTCGAACCGTTGGTCGTGTCGTTCTGGACGTCCTTGCGCTGGGTGTCTGGGGACATGTGGGCTCCGCTCTCCGCTGGGCGTCGTGAGTGCCCCGCGCACTCACCGGGCTACCTTACCGGCCGGTAGGAAGTTCTACCGCTGTGTCGCCAACTCGATCGCCTCGTCGATCGATGCCGTGACCAGCAGCCGGTCCAGCGATCGCCGGGAGACGAACCCGGTTGTCGACAACTCTCGCAGCCAGCCCAGGAGCGGCGCGTAGAAATCGAAAGGATCGAGCAGAACCACCGGCTTGTCGTGCATCCCGAGGTAGCCGCCCGTCCAGGTCTCGAACAGCTCCTCCAGTGTTCCGATACCCCCGGGAAGCGTGATGAAACCATCCGCGCGCTCATCCATGAGGCGCTTGCGCTCGCGCATGGTCTCGGTGATGACGAGTTCGTCGGACCCGAGATCGGCGACTTCGCGCTGGATCAGCGCCTTCGGGATGATCCCGATCGTGGTGCCGCCCTCCGCGCGCGCCGCGGTGACGAGCGCACCCATCATCGAGACATTGCCACCGCCGGACACGACCGAGTGCCCGGCACGCGCGATCGCCGCGCCCACCTCGGAAGCGAGGTCGAGGAAACGTTGCTCGACGGGACCGGACGCACAGTAGACACAGACGGCACTCACCGGGCAATCGTGCCATCGGCGCCGGGTTGTTTCGCGCCGGGCTGGGTGGGAGCGGCCGCCTCGATCGCCGCGACGACGTCGTCGGGGTCGTCGACGACGGTCAGCAGGTCGAGGTCCTCGGGAGAGATCATCCCGCGCGCGGCCAGGACGTCGCGCATCCAGTCGAGCAACCCGCCCCAGAAATCACGACCCACCAGGACGATCGGGAATCGCACGACCTTCTTCGTCTGCACCAGCGTGAGCGCCTCGAAGAGTTCGTCGAGCGTGCCCATCCCGCCGGGCAGGCAGACGAAGGCCTGCGCGTACTTCACGAACATGGTCTTGCGCACGAAGAAGTAGCGGAAGTTCATGCCGAGGTCGACCCACGGGTTGAGGTCCTGCTCGAAGGGCAGCTCGATGTTGAGGCCGATCGACTGGGCGCCCGCCTCGTGCGCACCCTGGTTGGCCGCCCGCATCACACCGGGCCCGCCCCCGGTGATGACGGCATAGCCCGCCTCCCCGAGCGCACGTCCGACCCGCACGCCGAGTGCGTACTCCGGCGATTCGGGCGCGAGACGCGCCGACCCGAAGACCGTCACCGCCTCCGCGACCTCGCTCATGGCGTCGAAGCCCGCGACGAACTCCGACTGGATGCGCAGCACCCGCCAGGAATCGCGCATCGTGCGTTCGGCGCGACGGTTCTCGTCGCGCGGGTCGATCCACTCGAGGAGTCGCCGGTCCGTCGTCTTGCCGCGCTGCTTCGGGCGAACGCGGATGGGTCCGACGTAGTAGACGTCGTCGGCGGCGGGATCGGACGCGGACGATTCCGGATTGGTCGACATGCGGCTCACGCTAGCAGCGGGCCGATCCACCCCCGCCCGGCGTCGGGCGGCTCAGGACAGATAGCTGCGCAGCAGGTCGGTGACCATGCGGATCTGCTCGACCGGAACCCGTTCGTCGACGCGGTGGGCGAGGTTGGGGTCGCCGGGTCCGAGGTTCACCGCCGGGATGCCGAGTGCGGAGAACCTCGAGACGTCGGTCCAGCCGTACTTGGCCCGGAAGCGCCCCTGAGCGGCCTCGACCAGCGCGGCCGCCGCCGGGTGCGCCAGGCCGGGGAGTGCACCGGCCGCCGCGTCGGTGACCTCGAGGGTGACCGTGCCATCGGCGAGGTCGGTCGCGAAGACCTCGCGCACGTGGTCGAGGGCTTGTTCGACGGAACGATCGGGGGCGAAGCGGAAGTTCACGTCGACGTGCGCAGCATCGGGGATCACGTTGCCCGCGACACCGCCGCCGAGCCCGACCGCCGAGAGTCCCTCGCGGTATTCGCACCCCTCGATGTCGACGCGACGAGCCTCGTATGCGGCGAGCTTCGTCAACACTCCCCCGAGTTTGTGGATCGCGTTGTCACCCATCCACGAGCGGGCCGAATGCGATCGAGTACCCGAGGTGGACAGTCGAACCCGAAGCGTCCCTTGGCATCCCGCCTCGATCAGACCGGCGGTGGGTTCGCCGAGGATGGCGACGTCGCCGGCGAGCCATTCGGGCAGCTCACGTTCGATGTCGTTGAGGCCGTTGAACTCGGCAGCGATCTCCTCGCAGTCGTAGAAGATCAGCGTCAGGTCGTGCGCGGGTTCGTCGAGCGTCGCGGCGAGGTGCAGGAACACCGCGTCGCCCGACTTCATGTCGACGGTGCCGCAACCGTGCAGGACGTCACCCTCCTCGGGATGCGTCTCCCGACGCGACGGCAGATTGCCGGCCACCGGCACGGTGTCGAGGTGCCCGGCGAGGATGACACGCTGGGCGCGACCACGATCGGTCCGGGCGAGCACACGATTACCGTGCCGAAGGATCTCGAAGCCCGTCGTCTGTTCCCGCAGTGCCGCTTCCACCGCATCGGCGATCGCCGTCTCGTTGCGTGACTCGCTCTCGATGTCGACGAGGGCGGCGGTCAGTTCGACGGGATCGGCGGCGAGGTCGAGTGCGGTGCTCACGCACATACGGTAGCGGGGTCAGTCGGCGGGCGGTGAGGTCAGTTCGGCGGCGCCGAAGGAGACGCTGAACTTCACGCACCACAGGAACACCGCCGGATTGTCGTCGAGGTCGACATCGGCGGGGATCTCGTAGACCTGGTTGCCCTTGTTGCCCTTGATCATCCCGAGGTCGACGTGTGGCGGGTCGGCCGCGGCTCGCCAACCGCCGAGACCTTCGACGACCTCGGCCTGCGACAGCCAGACGTGGACATCGGGTCCGGTGGTGGTGTCGAGGTCCTCGATGGCGAGAACCCGCGAGCCGTCCGGCTTCTCGATGATCGACACGGTTCCGGAGGTGGAGTGCTCGTGGCTGATGAATCGTCCCTGTGACACCACGACCGGCGCGACCGGCGGCGGCTGACCGACCTGCGAGGTGGACGGCGTCACGGCGACCGGGATCTCGTCGTCGACCTCGGTGTCGACGAAGATCAGCCACGGCTGGAAGATCACCGCCGCGACCGCGACGCCGACGACAACCACGAACCCCACGCCACCGAGTACCCAGAGCCGGCGGCGTCTGCGCCGCGGGGCGGGTGGGGAAGGTCGGTCGTGGCCGGTCATGGCTGCGACGATACGAGCGGCGAACACGCTCCCACCAGGACTTTGAGCCATTCGGATGACGCCGCGCACCGAGTACCGCGATGCCTGGACGACCGGTGGGCGGCGGGAGTCGCCGTCCTCGATCACCTAGACTGACGAGTCGTGACAACTACTGGCGCACACGCAACTGGTATCGCAACCGTGACCGACGGGGGGTCGACCCCGGGAGTCGTGCTCGACGTCTGGTTCCCCGCACCCGAACTCGACGGCGTCGAGACCGCCGAGACCGTCGTCCTCGACGAGGAGTCGACGCCGTCCGAACTGCGCGACCTGGTGGGTGTGGACGAGGCCCGCGGCGTCCGGACCATCGCGGTTCGCACCGGCATCGCCGACCTGTCTGCCGCCCCCGTCGACGCCTACGACGTCTACCTCCGGCTGCACCTGCTCTCCCACCGGCTCATCGAGCCGCACGGCGCGAACCTCGAGGGCATCTTCGGGATGCTCACCAATGTCGTCTGGACCAACCACGGCCCGTGCGCCGTCGAGGACTTCGAGTCGGTGCGCACCAAGCTGCGCGCCCGCGGCCCGGTCACGGTGTACTCCATCGACAAGTTCCCGCGCATGGTCGATTACGTCGTCCCCGGCGGAGTCCGCATCGGCGACGCCGACCGTGTCCGGCTCGGCGCCCACCTGGCCGCCGGTACCACCGTGATGCACGAGGGCTTCGTCAACTTCAACGCCGGCACCCTCGGGTCGTCGATGGTCGAAGGTCGCATCTCGGCCGGCGTGGTCGTCGGTGACGGCTCCGACATCGGCGGCGGCGCGTCGACGATGGGCACCCTCTCCGGCGGCGGCAAGGAGATCATCTCGCTCGGCAAGCGCTGCCTGCTCGGCGCGAACGCCGGCTGCGGCATCCCGCTCGGCGACGACTGCGTCATCGAGGCCGGGCTGTACGTCACCGCCGGCACCAAGGTGACCGGCCCCGACGGCACCCAGATCAAGGCGCGCGACCTCTCAGGTCAGTCGAATCTGCTGTTCCGGCGCAACAGCCTGACCGGCGCGGTCGAGGTCGTGCCGTGGAAGGGCGACGGCATCGCACTCAACGAGGCGCTGCACAAGCACAACTGAGGTTCCACAAACCCACCACTCATGGAGAAACCCAGCACCCATCGGGTGCTGGGTTTCTCCGTTTGTGGTGGGTTTACGCGGTGAGTCGCGCGGCCGCGGCCGCGATGCGCTCGTCGGAGGCGGTGAGCGCCATGCGGACGTGCTTCTGCCCTGCCGGACCATAGAAATCACCGGGCGCACAGAGGATTCCGCGTTCGGCGAGCCAGGCGACGGTGTCGCGGCACGGCTCGTCACGGGTGGCCCAGAGGTAGAGGCCCGCCTCGGAATGGTCGATGCGGAACCTGGCCGCCTCGACCGCGGCCAGCAACGTACGACGACGATCCGCGTAGTGCGCACGCTGTTCGTCGACGTGCGCGTCGTCGCGGAGGGCTGCGGTCATGGCCCCCTGGATCGGGAACGGCAGCATCAAGCCGGCGTGCTTGCGCACCGCGAGGAGTTCGGCGATGAGATCGGGGTCACCGGCGAAGAAGCCGGCACGGTACGACGCGAGGTTGGAGATCTTCGACAGCGAGTGCACGGCCAGCAGACCGGTGTGGTCGCCGTCGCACACCCGCGGGTCGAGGATCGACAGCGGTTCGCCCTCCCAGCTCAAGCCGAGGTAGCACTCGTCGGACACCACGACGGTGCCGCGTTCGCGTGCCCATCCGACGACCTTGCGCAGGTGGTCGACGCCGAGGATCTTGCCCGTCGGGTTCGACGGCGAGTTGATGAACATCAGCGCGGGCTTCGACGGCCCCAGCGCGACGGTCGAATCCGCGCGCACCGGCCGAGCACCGGCCAGCAGCGCACTCACCTCGTAGGTCGGGTAGGCCACCTCTGGGATCACGACCTCGTCCCCCGGTCCCAGGCCGAGGGTCGACGCCAGGCCGGCGATCGCCTCCTTGGTGCCGATCACCGGGAGGATGCCCGACTCGTCGAGCCCGGTGACACCGTGACGCCGCGTCAGCGACTCGGCAGCGGCCTCACGGAGCTCGGTGGTGCCGATGGTGGTCGGGTACCCAGGGAAGCCGGAGGCGTCGGCCAGCGCGTCCCGGATGAGCGCCGGCACCGGATCCACCGGCGTGCCGACCGACAGGTCGACGATGCCGTCGGGATGGGACTGCGCCGTGGCTTTCGCACCCGCGAGGGTGTCCCACGGGAAATCGGGCAGCCGACCGCTCACGCGCGTCGACGACACGCGGAGCGGCGCTGCTGCGCGGGAAATGGGTGTGCTCACTGCGGGCCGCTCTGTCTTCTTCGTACTGTCTGTCTGCGTCGTACCGTCGGTCTTGTCGGCTGTCAGTCTTCTTGGTTCATCGGCGGCAGGCCCTTGATGAAGGCCGGGTCGGCATCGGTCTTGCCGACCTTGCTGGCGCCACCGGGCGAGCCGAGGTCGTCGAAGAAGTCGGCGTTCGCGCTGACGTAGGGCTCCCACTCATCCGGGACATCGTCCTCGTAGAAGATCGCCTCGACCGGGCACACCGGTTCGCACGCGCCACAGTCGACGCACTCATCCGGCTGGATGTAGAGCATGCGCTCACCCTCGTAGATGCAGTCGACGGGGCATTCCTCCACGCAAGCCTTGTCCAGGACGTCGACGCAAGGCTCCGCGATGATGTAGGTCACCACTCACTCCTTCGCTAGGGAAGATCGTTGTCGGCGCGACAGGGTGAGCAGCTCGGCGTCGAACGACTCTCCGGCGTCGGCGCCGGCGCGATCCGAGGGCTGGTCGAATCGCATCCCACAGTATCCGCTGCGGTGGTGTCCACGACGAAATCGGCCCCCGGCTCCAGGACATGCAGAAGGCCTTGCTGTAACGAGGATCACATCGATGACCGGGTGCCCACCGGCGTGACGGGCGACTTTCGCTCAGTGTGCCGACAATTCTCGACTCCGGCCGAGGCGTCGGGCATTCTCGGCGGCATGATCGTCGTGTCGAACCCGGTCGCGGTAGACCGTCCCCGTTCCGGCCGATGGGCCGTTCCGGGACTCGAACCGACCTCGCGGTCGATGTGTATGTGCTGTCGCTGACCTGATCAGCCCCGACCCACACATCCACTCCCCTCTCAAGGATCTGCCATGACCTCGACCCTGGCTCGCACCTCGATCGCCGCTTCCCCACCGAAGAACGTCACCCCGAGCACCCGAGGCCCGGTGACCGCGATCGCGCCGCGGACACGAACCCACCTGCCGACGCACCTGCGGCCGGCCGACCTTCTCCGCATCACCGACCAGGGGGTGGCCGATGTGCTCGACGGCCGTCACGACACCCTTCTACCGGCCGAGTGGGACACCACCCACCGATGGTCGACGCGCCTGCATGCGGACGACGACCTCGACCTGTGGCTCATCAGCTGGACTCCCGGGGAGGCCACCGAACTCCACGACCATGCCGGCTCCCTCGGTGCGCTGACCGTCCTGTCGGGGTCCTTGCGGGAGTACCACTGGACGGGGGACGATCTGGCCGTGCGCGTTCTCGATGCCGGCGACCAGGCCGCCTTCCCGCTCGGGTGGGTGCACGACGTCGTGAAGAACCCGACGGTCGAGGTGACCGGCCCGACGCTGAGTGTGCACGCCTATTCGCCGCCGCTGACCGCGATGTCGTACTACGAGGTGGCCGACGCCGGCCACCTGCGTCGTACCCGCACGGTCCTGACCGACGAACCCGAATGAGCGACAAGCCCGCTCCGCGCACCATCGACGACGTCCTCGCCGCGGCCCGCGAACGTATCGAACGGATCGACGCCGCATCGGTGCCCGACGAACTCGCGGCCGGCGCCGTCCTCGTCGACATCCGACCGGCGGCCCAGCGCGCCGCGGAGGGCGAGGCCCAGGGGTCACTGGTCATCGAGCGCAACGTCCTCGAATGGCGATGCGACCCGGCCAGCGACGCACGCATCCCCCAAGCCGTCGACCACGATGTGCGGTGGATCATCCTGTGCCAGCAGGGTTACACGTCGAGTCTGGCGGCCGCGGCGCTTCACGACCTCGGATTGCATCGCGCGACCGATGTGATCGGCGGTTACGAGGCGCTCGCACCCGTGCTCGGCTGATGCCGACACGGCTCGATCGCGACTCCTCCAGCGAGCGAAGACATCGCCACTTCGCCGCCGGAACCGCTGGTCAGGAGCCCTTCTGCCCAGAGGGGACGATCTCGCGGGGGTCTAGGCCACCGCGGGCCACGGACGCGGCACCGGGCACGTGTCGACGGCGAGGCCGGTCGACGGGTCGGCGAGCGCGGACACATGGTGTGCGAGTGCCGGGTCGATCCAGTCCGCGGCGTCGAGCACATACGTCGGCTGCGCCGTGATCCGTTCGGTGAGAACGAAATCCGACTCGGCGGTGCGGGCGGCCAGTGCATCCAGATTCGGCCAGGGACGTTCGGGGTTCACGTGGTCGGGGGTCAGCGGCGACACCCCACCCCAGTCGTCGATGCCGGAGGCGATGAGCGCGGCACACTCGGCCGGCGACACCAGGTTCGGCGGCGCCTGCACCCGCATGTGCGGTCCGAGGACGATGCGCGCCACGGCGACCGCCGCGAGGAACTCGGTCATCTCCGCGTCGGGGGTGGATCGCATCGCGGTGTCGGGCTTGGCCCGGAAGTTCTGCACGATCACCTCCTGGATGTGACCGCCCGCGGCGTGCACCTTCGCGATGGCGAGCAGGGATTCGGCTCGCTCGTACAGTGATTCGCCGATCCCGACGAGGATGCCGGTCGTGAACGGGACCCGCGCGGTCCCGGCGTCGCGCAGCACCTGCATCCGGACCAGCGGGTCCTTGTCCGGGCTGCCGTAGTGCGGTTGCCCCTTCTCGGTGTACAGACGGCGCGACGTGGTCTCGAGCATCATGCCCATCGACGGGGCCACCGGACGCAGACGCAGGATCTCCTCGAGGCTCATCACCCCGGGATTCAGATGTGGCAGCAGGCCGGTCTCGGTCAGCACGGCCACGGCGGCCGCGCGGACGTAGTCGAGGGTCGACGAATAGCCGCGCGCGGCAAGCCATTCGCGCGCCTCGGGCCACCGGTCCTCGGGGCGGTCACCGAGCGTGAACAAAGCCTCTTTGCAGCCGAGTTCGGCACCCCGACGGGCGAGGTCGACGACCTCGTCGAGTTCGAGGTACAACCCCTCGCCGGCGCGGGCGAGTTTGCCGGGCACCGTCACGAACGTGCAGTAGTGACACCGGTCCCGGCACAGCCGGGTCAGCGGGATGAACACCTTGCGCGAGTACGTGACCTGACGCGAACGCCCGACCGCGTCGAGCCCCTCGTCGCGAATCGCACCGGCGATCGACTGCAGGCGGACGAGATCCGCACCCGCACAAGACAGCAGCGTGACCGCCTGGTCGATGTCGATGGACTCGCGGGCCTCTGCAGCGGCCAGGGCGGCATCGATCGCCTCACATGAAGAACGTTCCGCGGCAGGATTTTCCACAGCCTCGGCCCGCACCGTGGGGATGCTGAGGTCGGTCATCGTTCCCCTTCCGAAGGATCACGACTGGTCAGGTACGGCGCGGGGTCGAAGGTCCCGTTGCGTTCGCGGAACGACGCCGCGGTGCCCGGCCAGAGCAGCGTGAGACGTCCGCTGTCCGGGTCGACATACCAACTGTCGCAACCGGTCAGCCACACGGTCGACGCACTGCGCTCGTCGATCTCACGAGTGTAGGCGGCCTCGGCCTCGGGCGAGACCTCCAACGCCCCCACATCACTGTCCCCGAGGAACTCCAGAGCGCCGAGCACATAGTCGAGCTGCGTCTCGATCATGTAGATCGCCGAGTTGTGGCCGAGCGCCGCATTCGGCCCGTCGAGGACGAACATGTTGGGGAATCCGCTGACGACGGTCGACGCGTACGAGGTCATCCCCGACGACCAGTGCTCGGACAAGCGAAGTCCCGCCCGGCCGACGACGCGGCTCGCCGCGGGCGGCCGCGCGGACTCGAAACCCGTTGCCATCACGAGGACGTCGAGGTCGAAGGTGCGTCCGCTGCGTGCGGTGGCCTTCGATTCGGTGACGGAATCGAGCGCGCTCGGCTCGAAGACCACGTTCGGCCGCTGCAGCGACGGATAGAAGTCGTCGCTGAGCAGGATTCTCTTGCATCCGATCTCGTAGTCGGGCGTCAGGAGCTCACGCAACAGCGGATCGTCGACCTGGCGGTGGAGGTGGTCGCGGGCCCGCGCCCGGATCTCGTCGATGTCGGGATGCAGGCCCAGTCGCTGCCGGAACGCGCCGTCGGCCTCGGTGAGGAGCTGGTGGCGGACCTCGCCGGCGACCTCCGGATCGAGCAGGGCGGCACGTTCCTCAGCGGTGTAGCGGCGGTCCTCTCGCGGCACCACGTAGGGAGCGGTCCGGCAGAACACGACGAGCTCTTCGGCGGCGTCGGCCAGGTGCGGGACGAGCTGCACCGCCGACGCACCGGTGCCCACGACACCGACCCGGGCCCCGTCGACGGCGACGTCGTCGTGCCAGGCCGCGGTGTGGACGACCTGACCGGGGAACCCCACGAGACCCTCGATGTCGGGGATCCTGGCCTCGGACAAACGGCCGACGGCGAGGACGAGCGTCCGCGCACGAAACGTCCGGCCGGAGCCGTCCGCGCCGGCCGCGGTGATCATCCAGCCGGCTGCAGCCTCGTCCCAGGTCGCCTGCCGCAGTTCGCAGTTCAGCAGAATGTGCTCGGCGAGACCCTCGTCGGCGACGGTCTGTTCGAGATAATCACGGATCTCGCGGCCGCTCGGATACCGCGACGCCCAGTCGGCCGGTGGGCGGAACGAGAACGAGTACAGATGCGCGGGGATGTCACACGCGATGCCGGGGTAGACGTTGTCGCGCCAGGTACCGCCCACTGCGTCGGCCCGCTCGAGGACGACGAAGGACTCGCGGCCGCGACGGGCGAGCTGCGTGGCCATGCCGAGGCCGGCGAAGCCGGCACCGACGATGGCGACGTCGATGTCGTGCACCCCGTCGTTTTCGTCCACCCGGTCACCCCCCTGCGTCGCCGTTCCCGTCACGAACGTACCTGCGGGAGCGGGAGCAGCCGATGCGTTTCCGGCTCGGTGTAGCGGGTGGTGCGCTGACGTGGCGTGCGCCCGGCACGATCGGCGACGGCGACGAGGGTGTCGACGTCGAGGACACGACCCGCCTCCGGACCCGCATGCGGCATGAGCCGGCCGTCGAGAAGCAGGCCGCCGATGTCGTCGGCACCGCCGCGCAGCAGAAGGTCGACGGTGTCGGACCCCAGCTTGGTCCAGGCAACCTGTAGATGGTCGATCAGCCCGGTGGACATCAGGCGGGCGACCGCGTGGAGGGCGCGGGTCTCCCGTTGCGACGCGGTCGACGTCGCGGCGTCGATCAGATGCGGCGGCGTGTTCGACGAGACCATCGGCATCAGGATCAGCTCGCTGAAACCACCCGTGCGGCGCTGGATTCCGAGCAGGGTCCGCAGGTGTGCGACCTGCTGCTCGGGGGTCTCGACGTGCCCGTAGACGATGGTTGCGGTCGAGAACAGGCCGACGCCGTGCGCGGCCTCGACGACCTCGATCCACTCACGCGCCGGTGCGGAGCCCGTCGGCGACAGATACCCGCGCACGGTGTCGTCGAGGATCTGGGCGGCCGTTCCGGGGATCGACCCGAGTCCGGCGGCGCGCAACCGGCGGAGATGTTCGTCGACCGTCGTCCCGGTTCGGGCCGCCCCGTCGGCGATCTCCGCCGCGCGGTACGCGTGCAGGTGCAGACCGTCTGCCGCGCCGGTGATCTCTTCGACCAGGCGCACGTAGTCACCGGCCGGCCGGTCGGCGGGCAACGGCCCCTGCATGCAGATCTCGGTGGCGCCGAGTTCGACGGCCTCCCCGACCAGATCGGCGAGTGTCGGATCGTCGGATCGCCGTTCATCCGAGATGAGGCGGGCGGCGACCCCGGTGTCGAGATTGCGGTTCACGACGAAGGTCAGGACGCCCGGCTCGGTGACCCGGCCCCGGACCGCATCGGCGAGTTCGCACAGTTCCTCGAGCTCGGTGCCGGAGGCGCCCAGCAACGCGACCCAGCCCTCGTCGTCGAGGGCGTCCGGGCCGAGGGCTGTCGGGTCGTCACGGAGACGGCTCAGGGCCGCTGTGACGCGCTCGATCGGGGCCGTGATGTCTTCGGCCCACGCGCGCAGAACCATGTCCACACTCTAACGCTCGGCCGTAGTCGGCCTGCGCGCCGCAGGATCGGCCCCGGCGAAAGTCAGTCGTCGGCCTCGGGTAGCCGGTGAGTCCAGCTGAGCACCGCGGCCGGCCCGATGCCCAGTGCGAGGAGCAGCAGGGTCTGGACCAGGTAGTTCCCCGACGTGCTCAGGATGACGTCACCGCCCGGTCCGGGGATGCCGCCGGCGATGAGAACCACCAGCCCCCAGGCGCCGAGCGGGGCATACCGCACCGGCGACGAGGTGTACCCGGCCGCCAGCCAGAGCAGCGTCGCGTTGAGGAGGCCGGCGACGAGGGCCGCCACCGGCAGCGCGACCCCGCCGAAACGCTGGTACGCGAACGCCACGCTGAGAAGGCCCACCGCGAAGCCGTCCAGGATCAGCAGCGCCAGGAGGAGCCGGTCACGGACGTGCGGATCGATCATCGAGCCACCACCGCCCCGCGTCGGACTCTTCGGGTCCGGAGTCCCGGAGGTGCGATTGCGTGTACCGCGGGCTGACATGTTCCCCACCGTCCTCACACGATCCCGGCGAAGAGGTCCGTCTCCCGGTCGCCGCCGAGAGCGTCACGCGGATCGTGGTCGGTGAGGACGAAGTGCTCGTGGTGGTGGATCGGCTGCAGGATGTTGTTCGACAGCGCGAACTCGGTTCCCGACGGCGCGACGGTCACCTGCGTCACATGTGCGGCGAGTGCGGCGACCTTGTGGGAGTGGTACGCCGCCACGTCGACCTCGGTGGTGATCTGCTCGTCGGGGTAGCTCGGCAGTTCACCGGGATGGGGCATCCGCCAGCCATCGGGCACACCGGGAGCCGCCGCCAGGCCGTTCTCGAGCGCGCTGCGCTCGGTGACCGACTCGTACAGCTTCACGGGGCCGCCGCCGGCCGCACGGGCGCGTGCGACCGCGGCAGCGGTGACCTCATGCACGAGCTTGTGGTCGGGGTGCCCGTAGGTTCCCGACGCGTCGTAGCTGACGACCACCTGCGGAGCGAAGTCGAGGAGCAGCTCGACCAACACGCCGACCGGCTCGTCGAACGGTGCCTGCACGAGAGCGCGCGGATGGTTCGCCGACGGGGCGCCGGCCATGCCCGAGTCGCGCCAGCGTCCGGCGCCGCCGAGGAAGCGCGGGGTCAGGGCCGGACCGTCGGCTGGGCTCAGTGCCGCGAGGGCGCGCGTCAGCTCCGCGATCCGGTAGCCGCCGAGCTGGTCGGCGCCGCCGTCGGCGACCAGTTGTGCGTATTCGTCACCGATGACCTCGCCCTCCTCGCCGAGGGTGAAGGTCAGGACGCGCACGTCGACGCCTTCGGCGAGATAGCGGGCGATGGTCCCACCGGTCATGATCGTCTCGTCGTCGGGATGGGCGTGGACGAGCAGCAGCCGCCGGTCCGCGGCCCGGTTGGCCTCGGTCACGAGAGCTTCCAGTCGACCGCGGTCCCGAAGATCGACTCCTGGATCGGTCCGGTGAGCGGCACGTCGCGGACCGCGGGCGTGACACCGACGATCATCGAATCCTGGTACAGCGGCAGGTAGATCGCCTGCGCGGCCAACAGCGGCTCCGCCTGGTCGAGGGTCCCGATCGGGTCCTCCTCGGACAGCGCGTTGCGCGCGAGCTCGATCAACCTCGGGTCGCAGAGACCGGAGATGTTGCTGGCGTAGCTGTCGCCGACGTCCCCACCGCTCGGCGCGATGCTGGTGGGGGTCGGCGGGGTGGCGGGCGACGGCTCGGTACTCGGCTTGGGCTGATTGCAGTCGACGGTCGAGGCCAACGACGCCGCCGGCGGCACACCGAGCCCGGTCCAGCCGACGACGAGGTCGACGCGCTTCTGGGTCAGCGCCGAGCCGTACAGCTCGCTGTTCGGCATCGTCACCACCTGCGAGCGGATTCCGGCGCTGCGCAGCTGGTCGACGACACTCGACGCGGCCGAGATGGCGCGCGGGTCACCGGCCACCGCTCCCACGCGCACGAGCAGGTCCTGACCGTCCTTCTGGAACGGCAGGATGCCCTCGGGCAGCTCCGCGACCTCGACCGCCCCCGGGGTCGGCGTCGCGGCCGGGTTGGACGGGGTGGAGGAGCCGGCCGCGGACGGCGTCCCGGACGCGGGCGCCTCGGTCGACGGTTCGGGTACCGGGGAGGTCTGTCCGGTCGTCTCCGGGTCCGCCCGGCGGTAGCCGGCGCCGGCGAGGAGCGCATCCACCGCGGCCCGGTCGGGACGCGGGCGAGAGATCGGGGTGTAACCCGGGTCGGACGGCGCGAACACGGTGTTCGCATACGGCTCGACGATCCAGTCCCCCGCACCGGCGAACGTGGTCAGCCGGGGATCGACGAGGCCGAGGATGGCGCGCCGCACCTCCACCGAGCTCATCGCGTCGGTGCGGGCGTTGACGCTGATGCCCAGCGAGCGTGAGGTGAGACTGCGTTCGGTCTTCAGGCCGGGCAGTGCGGTCAGTTCGGCGGCGGTCGCGGGCGAGGCACCGAGCGCGACGATCTCGGAGTCACCCGAGCGCACGGAGTCGAGCATCTGCGCGTTACTACCGGCACGGCGGAGCACGATCTGGTCCAGCCGCGGCGGCGTCACCCAGTAGCGGTCGTTGCGGGCCAGGCGTACCTCGTCGCGGGTCTTGTCGATCCCGACGATCGCGTACGGGCCGGCCGAGACCGGCTTGCCGGTGTCCATGCCGGTCTGGAAGCCGGCCGGAGCGCCCTTGAAGACGTGACTCGGCAGCAACCCGGTGAACAGCTCGCGCCAGGCCGGATACGGCCGCTCGAAGCGCACCTCGACGACCTTGCCGCCCTCCCGGGACTGCACCGAGTCGATGAGCCGGTAGCCCGCCGGGGCCACCACGTTGGGCTGCCGCGACATCTGCTGCCACAGGTAGCCGAAATCGTCGCCGGTGACCGGCAGTCCGTCCGACCACTGGGCGTCGGTGTGGATGCGGTAGGTCACCGTGAAGGGCTGACGCGACGTCACCTCGGCGGAGGTGACGAACTGGCGCTGCAGCTCCCACACCGGTCCGGCGGGCGTCTGTACGGGAGAAAAAGCACTCGGGAGCGTCATCGCGGCGACTGCCGTGGTCACCGGGTTCTGATCTGCCGCGATGTGCGGGTTGAACCCGTTTCCCACCGAGTCGGTGGCGATGAAGATCGTCTTCTCGACCGGATACTCGGTCGGCGTCGGCGGCGGCCCGGTGTCCCGGACGGGCGGCGGCGGATCCGCCGTGCACGCCGTCAGGGCGATGAGCAGTGCGACACCGCACGAGAGCAACCCGAGCACACGGCTCCGGTTCGTGGCGTCGCGACCCCGCTGTGGTCTCGCCCGTTTCACCTCGGATACCCCCATGAAGATGCTTCTCGGTCGATCAGACGATGCCGGTCCCCCGCCGTCGGCGGGAGACCGGCTCGGCGGTCAGCTGACCGCTGCGTCCCGGGACTTGGCCCGCGAGCGCTCACGGGCACGGGTCGACGAGTCCAGGTGCACCTTACGCACACGCACGACCTCAGGGGTGACCTCGACACACTCGTCGGCGGCACAGAACTCCATGGCGGCCTCGAGGTCGAGCTGCATCGGCTTGGCCAGCGTCTCCATCACGTCGGCGGAGGACTGCCGCATGTTGGTCAGCTTCTTCTCGCGGGTGACGTTGATGTCGAGGTCTTCCTGACGCGGGTTGATGCCCACGACGTGGCCCTCGTAGCTGTCGTCGCCGGGGTTCACGAAGAACGTGCCGCGGTCGGCGAGCTGGATCATCGCGAACGGGGTCACCGTGCCGGAACGGTCGCTCACGAGCGAGCCCGTGTGGCGGGCGCGGATCTCGCCTGCCCAGGCGTCGTAACCGTCGAACACGGCGTTGGCGATACCGGTGCCGCGGGTTTCGGTGAGGAAGTCGGTGCGGAAGCCGATCAGGCCACGCGACGGCACGATGAACTCCATGCGGACCCAGCCGGTGCCGTGGTTGTTCATCTGCTCCATCCGGCCCTTGCGGGCGGCCAGCAGCTGGGTGACCGCACCGAGGTACTCCTCGGGCACGTCGACGGTCAGGTGCTCGAACGGCTCCTGGACCTTGCCGTCGACCTTGCGGGTGACCACCTGCGGCTTGCCGACGGTCAGCTCGAAGCCCTCGCGACGCATCTGCTCGACGAGGATCGCGAGCGCGAGCTCACCTCGACCCTGCACCTCCCAGGCGTCCGGACGGCCGATGTCGAGCACCCGCAGCGACACGTTGCCGATGAGTTCGGTGTCCAGGCGCTGCTTGACCATGCGGGCGGTCAGCTTGTGACCGGACACGCGGCCCGCGAGCGGCGAGGAGTTGGTGCCGATGGTCACCGAGATGGCCGGCTCGTCGACGGTGATCCGCGGCAACGGCTGCGGGTTCTCGAGGTCGGCGAGGGTGTCGCCGATCATGATCTCCGGCATACCGGCGACGGCCACGATGTCGCCGGCCGACGCGGACTCCGCCGGTTCGCGCTCGACGCCGACGGTGGCGAGGAGTTCGGTGATCTTCGCGCGTTCGACGACGGGCTTGCCGTCGACCTCGCGGCACCAGGACACCTGCTGCCCCTTACGGAGCGTGCCGTTGTGGATGCGGACGAGCGCGAGGCGGCCCAGGAAGGCCGATGCGTCGAGGTTGGTCACGTGAGCCTGCAGCGGCGCTTCGGGATCACCCTTGGGGGCGGGCACGTGCTCGAGCAGGACGTCGAAGAAAGCGTCGAGGTTCTCCGCGGCCGGGATCTCACCGTCGGCGGGCTGTTCGGTGCTGCACACACCGGCGCGGCCGGAGGCGTAGAGCACGGGGAGCTCGAGCACCAGCTCGGCGGCCTTCGCGGCCTCCTCGTCGAGGTCGGACGCGAGGTCCAGGAGCAGGTCCTGGGTCTCGTCGACAACTTCCTGGATGCGGGCGTCGGGGCGGTCGGTCTTGTTGACGACCACGATCACCGGCAGCTCGGCGGCCAGCGCCTTGCGCAGCACGAAGCGCGTCTGCGGCAGGGGCCCTTCGGAGGAGTCGACCAGGAGCACGACGCCGTCGACCATCGACAGGCCGCGCTCGACCTCACCGCCGAAGTCGGCGTGGCCGGGGGTGTCGATGACGTTGATGACCACTTCGGTGCCGTCCGGCTGACGCCGGTGCACCGAGGTGTTCTTGGCGAGAATGGTGATGCCCTTCTCACGTTCGAGGTCACCGGAGTCCATCACCCGGTCGACGACCTCGGCACGCTCTCCGAAGACGCCGGACTGGCGCAACATGGCGTCGACGAGGGTGGTCTTTCCGTGGTCGACGTGCGCGACGATCGCGACGTTACGGAAGGTGGGGGCAGCGCTCACAGGCTCTCTTTCATGTGGTTGGGGACCGCTTCGGCGGCCGGCACTCGGCGCGAGCCGAAACTACTCAGTGACTCGCGGCGGACAGCTCTGACCGGCGACAAGTGCAGATCACCTTGGGATTCAACGCTACAGAGTATCGGTTTATGTGGTGAGACCGCGATCACAGGCGTCGGAACACCCATTATTAGGGCCTGCTAACCTCGCCGCATGGGCAAGGTCGACGCGGTCAAGGTGGGCTCTCTGAAGCCCAAGAAGAAGTGCTGCAAGAGCTCCACGCGGTGCGTGCGGTGTCCCGTGGTGATCCACCGGATGCGCAAGCTCGACACCTCGGACATGACCAAGAAGGAGCTCAGCAAGGCGCTGAAGAAGGCGCGCGCCGCCTGAACGATCAGCTCGGCGGGATCTCGTCGGTGTTCATCGACCGCTCCGCGGGGTCTGCCGACCGCACCGCGACCGCCAGCGCGACCGCCACGATCCCCACGGCCTCCAGCGGCCGGGGAACCTGACCGAGCACGATCAGGCCGATCACCGCCGCGGTCACCGGGAGCAGGGCGAGCAGGATCGCGAACCGCGCCCGGCCCACGCCGCGCAACACGACCTGATCCAGGGCGTACGGGATGGCGGTCGACGCCACGCCCAGCACCAGGCCCTGGCCGATCAGCGCGGCCGCCGACGCACCGTCGCGCACCGCCTCGGAAGAACCCCAACCGGCTACCGCCTCCAGCACCCACCACGCCAGCGGTGAGGTTGCCAACGCGGCGATCACGAAACCGGTGGCGAGATCCTCGACGCCCGCACCACGCGCCGCGACCCGCTTGCCGAGCACGATGTAGCCGGCCCAGCAGGCGGCCGCGGCCAGGGCCAGCAACACCCCCACACCGGTTCCCGACCATCGGACGTCGGCGATGAGGACCACCCCGAGCCCCGCCAGCACGAGTGCCGCGATGTCCCGGCGGGTCCGAGAACCCAAGGCCGCCACCGTGATCGGTCCCAGAAACTCCAGTGCGACGGTGGTGCCCATCGGCAGGTGCGCGAGGGCCTCGTAGAAGGTGATGTTCATACCCGCCGTGATCAGACCGAAGCAACCGGCCAACCGGAGGCGGGAGGGCTGCCACGCGGACCGCGGTGGCCGGACCCAGATCAGCAGCACCAGTGCGGCGCCGGCGATGCGCAACCAGGCCACCGCCGACGGCGAGACGTCGTCGAACATGCCGACGGCGACCGCCGCCCCGAGATACATCGACGTCGCGCCGAGCACCATCAGGCCGGGCGGGAGAAGCAGTTCGCGCCGCGCTGTGTCGGTCATCAGCGCTCCGTCACCGGGTCGCCCTCACCCGATCACCGCGACGCGCTCGGGCACCAGACGGATACGCACGCGGTCGCCGATGACGACGGGTTCGTCTGCCACGGCATCGATCTCGCCGACCGCGGTCTCGATGCGCACGCGTGGACCCGCGGGCAGTTCGGCGACGAGCACGACCGTGGCGGAGTTCGTGTCCGCGTCGTCGTCCGGGCCGTCGGGGGACGCCCTGGCGACCGCCACCGACTCGGGCCGCAGGCCGAGCCGGTGCGAACCGTCCGGCAGGTCGAGCGCGATCGGACCGAGCACGGTGTCGGCGACCCCGGCGCGCAGCTGCGCGTCGATCACGGTGGTGACCCCGAGGAACTGCGCCGTCCACTCGTCGACCGGTCGGCGCCACAGGAGCGACGGTGTGGCGACCTGCACCATCGCACCGGCGCGCATCACCGCGATCTCGTCGGCCATGGTCGCGGCCTCGGCGTGATCGTGCGTGACGACGACGGTGGGGACACCCGCCGCCCGTACGATCTCCGAGATCTCCACCGCCAGTTCATCTCTCAGCCTACGGTCGAGCGCTGCCAGCGGCTCGTCGAGCAGCAGGAGCCGCGGATGCGGGGCGAGCGCACGCGCCAGTGCGACGCGCTGCGCCTGACCGCCGGACAGCGTGTCGACGGAACGCTTCTCGTAGCCGGGAAGACCGACGACGTCGAGCAGTTCGGTCACGCGCTGGGCGGTCCGGTGGCGCGACCACCGACGAATCCTCAGGCCGTAGCCGATGTTCGACGCGACGCTGCGCCCGCCGAAGAGTTGCCCGTCCTGGAAGACCACGCCGAAGTCCCGACGGTGTACCTCGACCCCGGCGAGGTCCTCACCGCCGAAGCGCACGACCCCGCGTGTCGGCTGCTCCAGCCCGGCGACGGCGCGGAGCAGCGTCGACTTGCCGCAACCGGACGGGCCGAGGACCGCGGTCACCAGGGAACCCGCTCCCCCGACGCGCCAGGACAATCCGTCGATCACGGTGTGCCCGCCGTACGCGACGGTGAGATCGGAGATCTCCAGCAGGGCGTGGGAACCGGTCGCGGTGTCTCGTTCGGTTCCGGTCACAGCAGCGGCACCTCCGCTCGCGGCCGGAACACCTCGACCACCAGCACGGCGAGGGTGGTCGCGGCGACGAGGACCACCGACGCGGCCATCGCGGTCGCCAGGTTGGCGGCGCCCGGCCGGTTGAGAGCCGATCCGATCAGCACCGGGAGAGTCGTCGTGTCGGCCCGGGCCAGGAAGCTGGTGGCGCCGAACTCACCGAGCGCCATCACGAAGGCGAACCCGGCGGCCGCACCCGTCGAACGGCCGATGATCGGCAGATCGACCGTCGCGAACACCCGGGCGGGCCGGGCGCCCAGCGTCGCGGCCGCCTGCCGCAGCCGGACCGGTACCGACTCGAGCGCGGGCAGGATGATGCGGATGACCATCGGGATGGCGATCAGCGCCTGCACGCACGGGATGATCGCGGGCGACGCCGCGATCGCGTAGGGCATCGACGCCAGCACGATCAGATATCCGAAACCCAGGGTGACAGCACTGATCCCGAGCGGGACGAGAGAGATGGCCGAGGCGATCGCACCGACCACCCCGCGGGAACGGTGGAGCGCGACCGCGGCGAGCATGCCCACGACGACGGCGATGACGGTCGCGAACGCCGCCGACACCAGCGAATACTCGAGACTCTCCAGCGGGGTGACCCCGTTGACCGGTTCGGCGAGGGCCCGGTATCCGGCGAGCGTCCAGTCACCCCCGGCCGTCGGCCGCACCGATCGCGCCATCAGGACCACGACCGGCCCGACGAGCAGCAGCACCGTCCACGCGCCCACCAACCACCTCGCCGGAAGCACGAACCGAGCGTTCGCGAACGCCGCATCCCGACGACGCCGCTCGGCGCCGCCACGGGCGGAGCCGGTCCCGGCGGGATCGGCGAACACACGGGTGAGCATCAGGGCCGCGAACACGACGACGATCTGCACCATCGACAACACCACCGCCTCCGGGATGCGGAAGTAGCCGATGGCCTGGGTGTAGATCTCGGTCTCGAGGGTGCGCAACTGTCCCGCACCCAGGATGATCACGACGCCGAAACTGGTGGAACAGAACAGGAAGATCAACGCGGCTGCACCGGCTGTGGCGGGTAGCAGCCTGGGGATCACGACGGTCAGCGTCGCGCGCAGTCGTCCGGCGCCCAGCGTGCGCGCAGCCTCCAGCAGTCGGGGGTCGAGGTTCCGCCACGCCGCACCCACCACGCGCACGACGACGGCGACGTTGATGAACACATGCGCCGCCAGCACCGCGCCGAGCCCGGACTGGATGTGCAGGAAGGAGAGCGGGCCGCTCAGCAACGATCGGAAGGCGACGCCGACCACCACCGTCGGCAACACGAACGGCACCGTCACCGCGACGGCGAGGAGAACCGATGCGCGCCCACCGACATGGGCGTACAGCCACGCTATCGGCGCGGCCGCGAGGAGCGCGAGCACGGTCGACGCCGCCGCCTGCCCGAGGGTCACGCCCAGGAGCGCCCACGCATCGGTACGCGTGAGGAGATCGCCGAGTCGTTCGCCCGACGCGCCGGCCAGATGCACGGCTCGGCGGACGAGCGCGAGGACCGGCCAGGCGAACAGGACGGCGATGAACAGCGCCGGGATCAGACGCAGCGCCACCCGGCCGGCGACGGTTGCCGTCCGCGCCACGGGCCGCGCCGTCACCCGGGTCACCGGGCGATCACCTTCCGACAGCGGCACGCCACTGGTCGAGCCAGCTCTCGCGGTTCTCCGCGATCGTGGCCGGCGGCATCGATGACATCCACGCCGGCACCGCCGCTCGGGCCGGCCAGCCCTCGGGCAGGGCGACGTCCCGCTGCACCGGGTACACATACATCGACTCCGGCAGCGCGGACTGCACTGCCGGGCTCAGCATGTAGTCGACGAGCTTGCGTGCCCCCGTCGAGTTGCGGGTGCCCTTGAGGACGCCGATGTACTCGACCTGCGGAAAGCAACTGTCGAGCAGGGCGCTGGTGCCGGGCGTCGCGGCGGGCGAGGACGCATAGGACAGCACGATCGGCTTGTCTCCCTTGCCCTCGCCGGCGCTGAACAACTGGTTGTAGGCGACCTCCCAGCCGGAGACGATGGTCGCGCCACCGCCGACGACCTGCTTCCAGTAGTCCTGCCAGCCGTCGCCGAGGGCCCCGACCGTCGTCAGCAGGAAGGCCGTGCCCGGCGAGGAGGTGGCCGGATCGGTCAGCACGGTCTGCGATGCGTACTCCGGTTTCGTCAGGTCACGGAAGCTCGCCGGCGGCGTCAGCGATCGCGACTCGTACCAGGTGTTGTCGATGTTCAGGCAGACGTCACCGCGGTCGACGGCGGTCAGCTGGTCGGCCGCACCGGGGACCGCGTACTCGGCGGCCCCGCCGGCGGCGAGCGGTGACACATAGGATTCCAGGGCGCCCGCCTCGATCGGCCGGGAGGCGAAGGTGTTGTCGATGCCGTAGACCGCGTCCCCCTTGGGTGCGCCCGGGGTCAGGGACACGGTCGACGCCAGTTGCCCGGCATCACCGGAACGCACGATCTTCAGGGTGAGCCCGGTCTCCTGACGGAAGCCGTCGATGACCGACTCGGGCAGCTCGAAGGACTCATGGGTCAGCAGAGTGACCTCACCTCCCGCCGTCGACTCGTCGGCACAGGCCACCGCAGTCGTGAACGCCAGCCCCACACCGACGGTGAGTGCGATCGTCCGGGAGACGATCCCCGCCCACCCACGCCGACGACCGGTGCCGCCCACGGGCTGCAGCTCGTTCACGCCCTGCAGTTGGTTCACATCCGACTCCTTGCGACCGACTGTCCCTGTCCTGTCCACCCCCACATCCAACCAGGTGCCACCGAAACGCACGATGCGCCGCCGACCATGACCACTTTGGTAACAATTGCATCAATAACCACATACGTCACAGTCGCAGCCGACGGGACTGCCTGGACACAGCAGATGCCGAGGGGCTTAGAATGACCCGCGACGTCCGGGGTGGGATGATCGAAGAACCTGAAGACCCCGGGCGACCCACACGACCACGACCCACACGACCACGAGGCGCACGAGGCTCGCACTTTCCGGCCGACGCAGCGCCACGACCGATAGGACTCACCAGTGCGTTTCACACGGCCGTCGAGGTTGCGTTCCACCGCCTCTAGCCCGCACCGGACCCGCCGCCACCGCCTTCTCCTCAGTGCATCGGCGCTCGTCGTCGCGGCCGGCCTCGCCCTTCCGGCCGTCGCCCAGGCCGCTCCCGCTCCCAAGGTCGATCAGCGCGTGCTGGACTCGCTCGGCGCGTTCGCACCGGCGATCATCGGCTCGGTCGCCACTCCCGGCCCCGATGGCAAGGTCAACGCCCAGCTCCTCCAGCAGGCCGAGAGCTTCGCCAACACGCCCGGGATGCCCGCCGAGGTCACCAAGATCTGGCGTTCGGTCGCCGACTTCCTCGGGGAACCCGGACGCAAGGAGGCCGCCCGTCAACTGGCCGCCGAGACCAAGCCGGGCGATCCCGAGATCCCGAAGGGCCCGAACGCTCCGAAGATCCAGGAGTTCCTGTACCCGACCTTCGGTCTCGGCTGCATCCCCGGCGGCGGTTCCCTCGGACGCGCACTGGTCACCGCGGGCCCGCAGGAAGCACCGGCACCCGGACCCAAGCGCGGCGAGGGCGGCTACGTCTACACCGCACTCGGCACCGGACCCGCGATCGACAACGAGGCCCAGCCGCTCATCGCGAGCTGGCTCAACGTCGACACCGGACGCACCGGCACCACGACGCTCAAGCGGAACCCGAAGATCAACGTCAAGGACGGCCCCGGCACCTTCACCGGCATCGCCCGGACCGGCAAGGGCCGCGTCATCTCCGCGATCCACGGGAACGTGACCACCAAGACCAAGGGGCAGGTCGTGTCCTGCACGATCGTCCCGGTGATCGGCCTCGCCATCATCTGACGCACGTCCACTTTCGTTCAGCGGCACCCCGGCTCACCGCCGGGGTGCCGTTGTTTTGTGCCCGCCCCCCAACGCACCGGCCGCCGCCGGTGACGAAGCATGTGGCGCGCGTCTCAGGCACTGAAATCCGAAAACGCCAGGTCGCCGGGAATGTCGGTATCTCGCCGATCGCGCGGATGTCACAGCTCGGACTCGCGACTTGCCCAGGTCGTCACACTCGTGGTCTCTTTTAACTTGAATCCCATCTGTCACACCCGCCACACGTGGCGGGGTGTTCGGCTGTTTGAAGGAGTGCCATGTCCATCACGTCTCGGTTCACACGTCCATTCGTCGGGCGACGCGGAATCCGGCGCTGCGGTGTGGGCCTCGTGGGCGTGGCGATTGCCGCTGCTGCGGTCACCACGACCGCGCCGGCCTCGGCCGCGCCCTCCCTCCCCCTGCTACCGCCGAACATGCTGAGCGCATACTCCATCCCGTTCGACGCCGAACTCGCCGGAGCAATCCGTCTGTTGAAGTCGGCCGGCGTGGACCAAATGGCCGTGCAGGCTGCGCAGGCGGTCCTGGGCAGTACCGGCCAGTTGTCCGTCCAGGACATCTCCGGACGCGCGGGCGCACTGCCATTCGACGCGTCGCGGCCGCAGCCGGCCTCGGCTCCCGACGCCGCTCCCCATCCGGTGGCCGCCACCGATCCGATCGCCCTGCTCAGGACTCTGGGCATCCAGACCCTGACCCCGTCCGTCGCGCCGTTCTGCACCGCCCCCACCGCCGACAACCCTCTGGGTCTGGTCACCGCGGGCGCCGGCGCCGTCGCGGGCCCCTGGCCGATGAAGACCGATCCGCTCACCCAGCTCAAGCCGCTGCTCGACATGCTCCCGGGGGTCTCGATCCCGGACAAGCTGAACCTGGTGGAGAACGGCGAGACCGCGTACGCGTTCGTGCCCGCCTCCCCGAAGGCCGGCAAGGGCGGCACCATGCAGGTCGCCTGGTTCAACACCAGCACCCTGCAGGGTGGCTTCGCCGATCTCGAGCCCGTCAGCAACCAGGCCACACTCGCCGCCCTGCCGCTGCTCTCGGGTGTGCGTCTCGCCCCGGTGAAGACCGGCAAGGGCACCATCCTCTCCGCCGTCTTCGGCACCGCGCAGAACGGCGCGCAGAACTGCTGGTTCCTCCCGGCAGTCGGCGTCGTCAACGCGTGAGACCCCCACTCACCGACGACACTCCCACCCCCACACACAGAACGAATAGACGACACATGAACACGCACGGCATCTCGTCAACCCGTCGGAGTGCCTCCATCGCCCGCACGGTCGCCCTCGCCGTAGCCCTCACCATGGGCCTGACCACCTTCGGCGTCGCCGCCGAGGCCGTCGCGGAACCGACCACGACCACACCGTCGACCAGCACCTCGACGCCCGACGCCGCCGACGAGGAGACGGGCGCCCCCGCCGACGACAACGCCGGGACGATCGACACCCGCGGCCCCGGTCAGGCACCGGGTGCCGTCCACGCCAATCGTGACCTCGCCCGTGCCCGCATGGTGGCCGGCGCCGTCTCCGGCAACGACTTCACCTACTGGAGCACCGGCGCCGACGGCAAGGCCCACCTGTCCTCCGGCGTGCTGATGGTGCCCGCCGGGCGGGCACCCGCCGGCGGCTGGCCGGTGGTCGCATGGGCCCACGGCTCGCGTGGCATCGCCGACAAGTGCGCCCCGTCGGAGCGTCCGATCAAGGACGACACCACCGAACTGAGCCGGTGGCTCGGCCGTGGCTACGCGGTCGTCTCCACCGATTACGCGGGCGTCGGGACACCGGGGACCCCGCAGTACTACGACCTCGAGGCCACCGCCCGCAACATCGTCGACGCGGTCAGCGCCTCACGCGACGTCTCCGACAACCTGTCGCGTTCGTGGGCGGTCGTCGGCGAGGGGCAGGGTGCCGCGGCCGCGATCACGCTGGCTCGCATCGCACCGAAACTCCAGCAGCGTAACTCGCTGAACTTCAAGGGCGCGGCGGCGTCGTCGATCCCGGCCGAATTCGGTGCGCTCCTGGCCAATCTCGGGCCGTCGTCGGCGAGCATCCCCTCCGGACTCGCCGCGGATGCGCTCTACACGCTGAGCGCGATCCGCAACGCGCGCCCGGGACTGGACGTCGACGCGCTGCTCACCGACACCGGCAAGAAGTGGATGGCCAAGGCGGCCAACGAATGCATCACCGAGTTCCGCAAGGACGTCGACGGTCTCGCGATGGGTTCCCTCTTCGCCAAGCCGGTGTCGGGGAACACGGAGCTGACCAGCCTGCTCACCGAGGCCACCGCTCTGCCCAGCCGCGGCTTCGTCAGGCCGGTGATCATGACGCAGTCGCTCCAGGACACCTCGGTCGTCGTACCGTTGTCGCTGAAGTACCTCAACGAGGCACGCGCCGATCGCCAGGTGCAGTCCCGCACCTACCTCACCCTCGACGGTGCGCAGTCGGCGAAGCTGTCCGACAACGACATCCGCGCCTTCATCGCCAAGATCCTGAAATGAGTCGATGATGGGTCGCCGTCCTCCGGACCGACGACTGTTCGATCTGGCCTATGCGGCGACGACGGCGGCCGCCACGGTCACCGGCGCGCTGGGGCACCGGCGGGCGGCGGCTCTGACCAAACCGCTGCCGATGCTGCTGCTCGCCGGACGGGTGGCCGCCGGGGCACGGGGGCGCGACGCCGTCGACACCGCCGGATTGGCGGGCGCGCTGGCGTTCTCGATGGCGGGCGACCGGCTGATGTTCCTCGAGGAGTTCGAGACCGAGCCGGTCGCCAAGGACCGCTATCTGCGCCTCGGGGCGTCGTTGTTCGCCGGCGCCCAGTTGAGTTACATCGCGACGATGTGGCGGGCAGGCGCCCGGCCGTCGGCGCGGCAGCTCCTCCCCCGGGTCGGCCTGCTCGGCGAATCGGCCGCCGTCCTGGCACGTCATCGGCCGGCCCTGCTGCCGGTGCTGGGCACCTACGGCAACACGCTCGCGACGATGTCGGCGACGGCAAGCGCCATGTCCGATCCGCAGCCGCGGCTACGGATCGGCGGTGTCGCGTTCCTGCTGTCGGATCTGGTCATCATCAACCGCCGACACCTGATCACCGATCCTCGTCTCCGGATGGCGGGTGAGGCCTGGGTGCTCGGCAGCTATTTCGCCGCGCAGTACCTGCTGATCGGCGGTCTTGCCGAACGCCTACGCCGACGCTGATCACCGCGGTCGGACGGCTCAGGCCGTCGCCCGCCCGCTGCACGACGAGTACTGCGGATTGACCATCGGGTTGAAGGCCATCGCGCCGAGCTTCTGCCTGATCGTGAACGCGACGGGCCCGCGTCCGGGATGGATGTCCACCTGCCACTTGACGGTGAAGCCGCGACCGGGCACGAAGACCGTGCCGGTGCGTCCGGTGCGCAGATTGCGCCACGACACGGTGACGTCGTAGGTGTATTCCAGCGCAACGGGTTTCGCACGGTCGGTGCCGATGAGTGCGATCGCGGGTCCGGGCAGTCCGTCGGCCGGGAAGCGGATGTCGTTGAACACGTCGACCCGGATCTTCACCGTCCCCGCCGGCCACGGGTTCACGCTGTCGCAGACCAGCGTCGTGACGTAGTTCGGTTCGGTGTGATCGGGGATGGCCGTCGCGCTCCCCGGCCCGGCGACGCCGATCAGCGCCGCCACCATGCCGACGATCACCGCACCGATGCCCGCACGTGATCTCCATCGCCCCGAACCGCTCTCCCCGCTGATCATGGGGGAAGTCTAGAGCCGCGCGGTCACCGCGTCTGCCAGAATCGTTCCCATGCCGAAGATCCAGATCGCCCAGGAACCCGCGGCCGACGAACTGCTCTCGACCGATTCGTTCGCACTGCTCGTCGGGATGTTGCTGGATCAGCAGTTCCCGATGGAACGGGCCTTCGCAGGTCCGGCCAAGATCCGGGACCGCTTCGGGACGATGGACCCGGTCGAGATCGCCGACGCAGACCCCGAGGCCTTCGCGGATCTGTGCTCCACTCCCCCGGCCATCCACCGGTACGGCCGCTCGATGGCCGGACGTGTGCAGGCATTGGCGAAGGTCGTCGCCGAACAGTACGGCGGTGACGCCGCCCAGATCTGGACCGAGGCGACCAGTGGCGCCGACCTCATGAAGAGGTTGCGTGAGCTGCCCGGATTCGGGGAGCAGAAGGCGAAGATCTTCGTCGCACTCGTCGCCAAACAGCTCGACGTGAAACCCTCCGGCTGGACCAAGGTCGCCGGCGACTACAGCAAGCAGGGATACCGGTCGGTCGCCGACGTCGTCGACCCCGACTCGTTGCAGAAGGTCCGTGACTTCAAGAAGGCGGCCAAGGCGGCTGCGAAGGCCGCGAAGGAGTAGGGGCGCCGCGGTGGGTCACCTGACCGCGAATCACCCGACCCTCACCCCCGATCGCGATCCGGTGGCCTAGTGTCGGGAACCATGGAGTCTCTGCCCGAACCAAGCGCACCTCCCGGGACCAATCCGACTCGTCTGCTGCTCGAGATGCCGCTCCGGCTGGGATTCACGGTGACCGGAGTGGTCCTCGCCGCAGCCGAATCCGCGGTGACGATCGCACGGATCACCGCGGGCAGTGTTCAGCATGAGATCAGCCTGGCGATCGGCGCCGAGGACGAGCTCAATGCAGCGCGTACGCCCCTCGCGCTCCTCAACCAGCTGTCCGAACTGCTGGGTCCGGAGCGGCCCTTCGGACGAATCCTGGCCTCGGGCGGCCCCCTGGAACGTCTACTCAACCCCGGCGGGGTCATCGACCGGCTGACCGCACCCGACGGCCTGCTGGAGAGACTCACCGCCAAGGGCGGCCTGCTCGACCAGTTGGCCGACGACCGCGGCATCCTGATGCGCCTGACCGCCAAGGACGGGCCCCTCGATCGCCTCACCCGACCCGGCGGCGTGGTCGACCAGTTCACCGAGAACGAGGGCATCCTCGAACGTCTCACCTCCGAGGGCGGCGTCGTCGACAAACTCACCGCACCCGACGGCATGCTCGAGAAGGTCACCGCTCCGGGCGGCATCCTCGACCGCTTCGCCGCAGAGGCGGGCCTCCTCGACCAGCTTGTCGGCGAGGGCGGCGCGGTCGAGCGCGCCATCGCGCCGGGCGGTCCGCTGGATCGGTTCACCGAGCTGACCGAGGTGATGGGTCAGCTGGCACCCAACCTGATCGCCATGCAGGACACCGTGCACGAACTCGCCGAAACCGTGGACTTGCTGAATCAGACCGTGGCACCCCTCGGCGGTCTCGCCGAGCGTCTGCCCAAGCGACTCACCCGCGGCCCCAAGGGTTCCGGCGGCAACAGCGACGCCTCCCCCGCGGACACCAACGGCCGCCCGAACGCCTGAGAGCCAGTCCCCACTGCTCGTTGCAGGAGGCACGAGCCGACGCACGAAACTTCCACACCACGCAACCCCACGCCGGTTGAGCCGACACCGAGCGAAGCGAGGCGTCGCGTCGAAACCCGCCACACCACGCAACCCCATGCCGGTTGAGCCGACACCGAGCGAAGCGAAGCGTCGCGTCGAAACCCGCCACACCACGCAACCCCACGCCGGTTGAGCCGACACCGAGCGAAGCGAGGCGTCGCGTCGAAACCCGCCACACCACGCAACCCCATGCCGGTTGAGCCGACACCGAGCGAAGCGAGGCGTCGCGTCGAAACCCGCCCACCAGGCGGTGTCAGAACGGTGGTGGGTTCTTCCGGTCCCATTCGTCCTGTTGTCGGCGGTGGGTGGCTGTGCGGGCAACGCGGCCGTCGCCGAGTCGCCTCCGGGCCGGGTGGTCGGGCGGCTGGGTTTTCAACGAGCTGAACAGGTCTCGCCCGGTGTACGGATTCCCCAGGTACACATGGCCGGTCGGCGCTTCGAACCAGATCGCCATGTACTCGTCCTGGGAATCCCGCCAGGCGCCGAAGGTTTTGATGCGGTGGTGGAATCGGCACAAGGGCTTGAGATTCCGCTGGGTGGTCTTGCCTCCACGGTCGGGGTGCCGATGGTCGAACGGGTGCGTGTGGTCGAGGTCGACGGTCCACACCGGCTGGTTACAGCCGGGGAAGGTGCAACACAACTCACCGGCACGCACCAGTGCCTGCAACTTCTTACTCGGCACGTACGAGCTGGCTGCGGTGGCGGCCTGGACATCGGCCTCCGAGGGTTCGGTGCGAACACCGGTCATGATGAAGGTGTGGATGGCGTCGCCGAAGAGTCGGCGCATGGTGTGGGCGTCGATGATGCCGTGACCGTCGAGCATGCCCGGATCATCGTCCAGACCCTGCAGCGTCGTCAGGTTCCCGATGATGTGATAGGTCGGGCGAGGAGCACGGCACGTGGAGCAGGAGCACGTGCACTCCTCGGTCGGCTTCGTCGTTGCGGCGGTTCCGGAGTCAGTTGGAGCAGTGTCGATCGCGGCAGGGTCGGTCACGGCAGGGGCGGCGACCGTTGTGCCGGTGCCGGATTCACCAGCTGGTTCGGCCACCGGCATGTCACCGGCGGTCGTGCCGACCGTCGAATCGGTATCGAGGTCGTGTGCGAGAGGTTCAGATACGCAGTCCCGGCATTGACAGTCCACGGCTCGTCTGCCGTGAGCGAGCGCGAGTAGCGCATCGGCGCGGCGCTGGGCAGTGGTGCGCGGATCGCGCGTGTGCACGGCGGCGGCCATCGCCGACAGCTGCGCGTTCAGGGCGGCGGCATCGGTGTGCGGCAGATGCCCGGTGATCCGAGACCGGCCGGACTGATACCGGTCCGGACGGATCGTCACCCCACGGTCGCGGGCGGCATGTTCGTTGCGGCGCTTCACCGCTTCTGGGGCATGGGTGTGGACGACCTTGTCGACGAGTGCGGTGAACCGGGCCGTCGACATCGGGTCACGGGCCAGGATCACCTCGGCCAACGCGGCATCCACGGTCGGCATGGTGGCATCGTCGACGAAATCGGTTCGCCGCTCGGCGATCTGGAATCGGTGCAGGTCGATGCGCCCACACGCCAGCGCGGTGCCGGTCAACGGCAATCGATATCGCATCGCATCCCCGGTACGGATCTCGTGCAACAGGCTGGCGGCCATCAACGTGCGGCAGGTGTTGACCGCAATCATCGACGCCGAATACCGCGCTGAGTCGATCAGTGCTTCCGGCGAGAGTCCGGCCAGGGGACCGAACACATCGAACCCCGTGTCGGGGTGCTCCCCGGCGGGGTCGATGGTGCCGAACTCGAAGGCCATGACAACACCATACGAGCGGCCACCGACATCTCTCCCGCACATGACCGGTGGATCAGAGTGTTTGTCAACGACTTTCGGAAGTAGGCATTCTCGCGTGGTCGTCTCCTTTCCGCTCAATGGCCAGCGCCCGCGGGAAGGAAATCCCACCGCGGAAGGGAAACGGTTGAGCGGGAAAACACACCGCCGCTCGACATAGGAGAGACGGTCGGTCGAGGACCCTAGCGACGAGGCGCGGCGAAACCGGCCCGCAGCAAATCCATGTACCGGTCGACGTCGGGCATGATCTCCGGGCTGGTGGTCACCGACACCGCGACGCGGTCGCCGATGCCGTGCACGCCGTGTGTGAGTCCCTGCACCGGCGACAGCGCGGGAAAGCCCGTGGTGAACAGGATCTCTCCACCATCGAGGTCGACGTCGGCGGCACCCCGATCCACCGAGGACACCACGGTGACACCGGTGACCGTCTCCGGCCGGGTGTCGAGGTCGACGGCCCGGATGCCCCAGTGTGCGAGGATCGCCGGCGTTGCTTCTGAGACCCGCCGCTGCGCGACTCGTACCGGATCGGCATCGGCCGCACGGGCGGCGTCGATCTCATCGCGGATGAGTCGCGCACGTTCATGCGGTTCGTCGGCTTCGAGGTGCAGATCGATCCCCACGTTGCGAAAATTGTTGCGCGCCTTCGATTTGTCGGATCGTCCGACGGTGAGCTCCACACCGAGACGTTCACAACCGTCGCCGAGATATCTCGGTAGCGCCTGGGAGATCGCGACCAACACCGCCACCGTGACCGGAGACCCGGACGCGGTGAGACGCTCGCGGTCGAGCACGACGACCCGCAGGAGCCGCCGCGACCCGGGATTGCGGTTCAGCGTCGTCAGCGGATAACCCGGCTTCCCCGGATTCGCCTGTCCCCCAACCTGCGCGACCTGCATTCCGCGTCGGATCGTCGAGACGAACTCAGCCGGAAACCGCAACGCGCCCAGCGCGAACGTTCCGACGTCACGGATGAGCCCGGGGACGCCACCACCGCCGGCGACGCTCTCGAGGTACGGAGCGTCGAAGAGGTCCCGCGCGATCTGCGACGCCCGACGTCCGTCCCCGAGCGCGTGGGAGATCTGGAGTACCACGACGACTCCCGTGACCGGATGGCCATCGCCGGTCGGCAGACCGGCCACCGGACCGAACAGGTGCAGTCGCCAGGCCGCGCGGGACGGCACCAGCTGGTCGGCAACGAGCGCGCCGACGGTGTCCAGACACGACGACCAGGTCCGCGGCGTGGTGCCGACGCGGACCTGGTCGGGTGTGGGTTCGGCCGAGACCCAGTACGGCCGGTCGGCGCTGGCGGGAACGTCGTGGATCCGTAGGCACAGATCGTCTACGTGCCGCGCCCGCGCCAGCAGCCGCCGGGCGCACTCGTCGAGCGAAATCGCCGGTGTGGCAAAGCCATACAGCAGGAACTGGTCGTTGGCGATGCGCTCGGACATCCAGTACGACGCGGCGTCCGCCGCCGCCATCCGCTGCATGGGGCCAGCGTAGCCGCCTACTTCTGGCCGGCACTCCACGCGTAGGGCAGCTCGGTGCCGTTGAGGACGTGGTCACCGATGGCCTGCAGTTTGAAGATCAGCGGGTTGTGGACCGAGATCACCCGCGCGTTGCGCCAGTGGCGGTCGAGGCGCAGCCGCTCGTAGGTGATCGAGGCGCCACCGACCTCGAACAGCTGGGTGGTCGCGTCGAGCACCAGCGGGATGACGGTCGCCTGGGCGCGGGCGACGTCGAACTCGACCTCGTCGAGGAGCTTCTCGTCCTGCCAGGCGGTCTCGGCGAGACGGTCGAGCTGATCGGCGATGTCCAGGACGATGGTGCGCGCTGAGTAGGCGGCCGCCGTCAGCCGGCCGATGACCTGCTGCACCAGCGGGTCGTGGCGGGGCAGGTCGGCGGTCGAGTGGGTGAAGGTGCGCGTGCGCTCCCGAACCCACTCGCTCACGTCGTCGGTGGCACGCTGCGCGATACCGGCCAGCACCGACAGTTGCACGAGCTGGAGGTACGAGGTGGCGTAGGTGCGGCCCTCGACGCCGTAGCCCGGGCCGAGGATGCGATCGCCCGACACCTGCACGCCGCTGAACTCGGTGGTGCCGCTTGCGGTCAGACGCTGGCCGAAGCCGTCCCAGTCATCGTGCTGGGTGACGCCCTCGGCGTCGGCGTCGACGAGCACCGACACGCGCTCGCCGTCCTGGTCCGCGGCGACGAGGATGTGGTCGGAGTACAAGCTGCCGGTGCTGTAGTACTTGGTGCCGTCGAGGCGCCACGAGTCCCCGTCGGCTGTGAGTCGGGTCTGGTAGCGGTCGATGGCACCGACACCGGGCTCGGTGATGGCGTTGCCGACGAGCGTGCCCTCGGCGACCTTGCGCAGCCAGCGCTCCGCCTCGTGATCGGGCAGCGCGGCGAGCTGATCCTCGACGAACGACCAGTGCACGCGCAACGCCTGCGGGAGATTCGACTCTGCCGTGGCCAGGTCGATGAGCAGCCGGAACAGCTGGCGCACCGAGGCACCGTACCCGCCGAGCTCGACCGGCACGCGCAGCGCGCCGAACTTGGCCTCACGCAGCCACGACACCTCGTCGTGTGCGAGTCGCCGATCGTCTTCACGAGCCACCGCGCCTTCTGCGATACGCGCGAAGATCGGGGCGAACACCTCGTCGAGCCGCTCGTCGGTTGTGCCGGCGGCCGACGTGCTTGCGGGCACGGTTGCGGTCATCAAACGTCCTTTCGATACAGACTTGTCGGCCGATAGTGTCGTCGGCTCCCGCCCCTCCGGCCACGATTGAAACCGCGGTGAACGCAACGTTCCCAAGCACTCGATGCCGCGGCAGACTGGGTACCGAACCCGCAGGTATGGCCGATGCCGGACCACGTTGAGACGCCTGTCACGCGTTTGTGCCATTGTGTGCGTATGCCAATCTCGATCGCTGATCTCGATCCGAACACCCCCGTCGTCGTCGGTGTCGGCCAGGCTTCCGAGCGTTTGACCGATCCCGGGTACGAGGCGCTGGGTGAAGCGGACCTCGCGGCGCGCGCCGTCACCGCCGCCTTCGACGACGCCGGCGCGTCCGACCTGGCCTCGTCGATCGACACCATCGCCGCGATCCGCTCGTTCGAGATCTCCAGTCCCCTGTCCTCCTCGCCGCTGGGTCGGCCGGACAACATGCCGCGCGCCGTCGCCAAGCGCGTCGGCGCCGACCCGCGTCGCGCCGTGCAGGCCGTCACCGGCGGGCAGACCCCGCAGACGATGCTCACCGAGCTCGCCGGCGTCATCGCGGCGGGCGACTCCGAGGCAGTCGTCATCTTCGGCGCCGAGGTCATGTCGACCGTGCGGCATCTGCAGTCGAAGCCGGACAATGAGCGTCCGAGCTTCGCCGAGGAGGTCGGCGGGCAGCTCGAGGACCGCGGATTCGGCGTGAAGGGCATCATCACCGTCGCCGAGGTGCGCCATGGTCTCGCGTCGGTGATCCCGCAGTACGCGCTGCTGGAGAATGCGCGCCGGCACAACACCGGTCTGGGCCGCGAGGAGTACGCCGCCGCGATGGGTGAGCTGTTCGCTCCGTTCACGAAGGTCGCCGCGGCGAATCCGCATTCAGCCGCCCCGACTGTTCGCGACGCCGCGGAGTTGGTGACCGTGACCCCCGAGAACCGAGTGGTCGCCGATCCGTTCACGCGCTACATCGTCGCCCGCGACCAGGTGAACCAGTCCGCCGCCGTCGTCGTCATGTCGATCCGGGCCGCACAGGCCGCCGGCATCGACCCGTCGAAGTGGGTGTTCCTGCACGGTCACGCCGAGACCGTCGAGCGCACCTCGCTGAACCGTCCCGACCTCGGTGCCGCGCCGGCCGCACCGGCCGCGGTCCGGCACGCACTCGAGGTCGCCGAGGTGGGTCTCCACGACATCGACGTCATCGACATCTACAGCTGCTTCCCGATCGCGGTCTTCAACATCCTCGACGGCCTCGGCCTCGCCACCGACGACCCGCGTGGCCTCACCGTCACCGGCGGCCTGCCGTTCTTCGGCGGCCCGGGCAACAACTACTCGCTGCACGCGATCGCCGAGGTCGTGACGCGCGTGCGGCAGTCCCCCGGCGACTTCGGTCTCGTCGTCGCCAACGGCGGCGTGCTGAGCAAGCATGCGGCCGGTGTCTACTCTACGACGCCAGCGCCCTGGCGTGCCGACAACAGCGCACAGATCCAGGCTCGGCTCGACGCGGTGCCCAGCGTTCCCACCATCGGCGACGCCGACGGGCCGGCGATCCTCGAGACCTACACCGTCATCCCGAGCAAGAGCGGCAAGCGGACGGGCGTCGTGATCGGTCGCCTGATCGACCACGCAGCGCCGGACGGACTCGGTGCACGCTTCGTGGCCAATCTCGACTCCGACGACGACGAGTTCTTCGATCACCTGTTGACATCTGACGATCCCGCGGGCACGAAGATCGTGGTGCGCTCCTTCGACAAGGGCAACCGGGTCAAGCTGACCGAGGCGGCGATGAACGCCAAGTACCCCGCGGTCGCGCCGGCCTTCCGGGACAGCTACGAACACATCGAGATCCGTCGTGACGGACACCTGCTCGAGGTGACCATCAATCGTCCCGACGCCCGCAACGCGCTGAACCCGGCGGCGAACGCCGAACTGGACTCGGTCTTCGACGCCTACTTCGCCGACGACGACCTGTGGGTGGCGATCCTGACGGGCAAGGGCGACAAGGCGTTCTCGGCGGGCAACGACCTCACCGCGACAACGAGCCCGGCCGCACTGTCGGTGCCCAAGAACGGATTCGCCGGTCTCACCGCGCGCGCGAGCCTGCCCAAGCCGGTCATCGCCGCGGTCAACGGGTTCGCGCTGGGCGGCGGTTGCGAGATCGCGATGGCCTGCCACATCATCGTCGCCGACGAGGAGGCCTCCTTCGGACTGCCCGAGGTGAAGGTCGGATTGGCCGCCGCCGCAGGCGGTCTGGTGCGTCTTCCGCGGATGATCCCGCCCGCGCTCGCCCGCGACATGATCCTGACCGGTCGCCGGATCTCCGCCACCGAGGCCGCCGCGGCCGGCCTGGTGAGCCGGATCGCTCCGGCCGGAAAGGTTCTCGAGACCGCCCGCGGGGTGGCCGAGGAGATCCTCGCCGCCTCCCCCACCTCCGTCCGCGCGTCGATCACGACGATGGAGCAGTCCGACGCGATCACCGACACCGTCGAGGCGGTCCGCGCGAGCACCAACGTGCTCGACTCGCTGATCGTCAGCGGCGACACCCTCGAGGGCATCATGGCGTTCGTGATGAAGCGGACCCCGGAGTGGAAGGGTCGCTGACAGAGCACAATCGCACCCTGAGGTGTGAGGGAGCTACCGGTGAACCAGCGCAGAATGATGTCGCATGCGACGTCATTCCGGGCGCCACGCACCGGGTTCAAGGGTGAAGCCGCGGCTGACACCCCGCCGACGCGCCCGTGCGCAGTTCGAGCAGGCGCGGAGTCGTCGCCGGAAAGCGCTCCGCCGCAGATCGTCGTACTGAACACTGGATGACGGTCGCGCACTCCGGGCACGACCCACGTCGTGGGCGAGAGTGAGGCGAGAGCATGGCACGTCGGGGCACGAACCGCTCCAGGACCACCGCGCGCCCGCCCGAGGCACCGTCCTATCGCACCGACCCACCGGCCTGGACGCTCCCCCGCGGGACGATAGTGCTGATCACCATCGCCGGCCTGGTGGTCGCGGTCGGGGGCATCAAGGCGGTCTCGTCGTTCGCCGCGCCGACGTTCCTGGCGCTGATGCTGACCGTCGCCGTTCAACCGGTGCCGAGATGGTTGCGCACCAAGGGCTTTCCCGGCTGGGCAGCGTTCCTGACGACCGTCGTGCTCGTCTACGGCATCCTGATCGGGCTGTTCGCGACGCTGGTGTTCTCAGTGGCCCGGCTTGCGACGATACTGCCCGACTACGACGAGGAGTTCAACGAGATCATCACGAGCTTCCAGGACTTCCTGACGAGCCACGGCGTGAGCCAGGACAAGGTCCAGGACATGATCTCGCACGTAGACACCGGCAAGGTCGTCAACGTGGTCACCGACGTGCTGGCCGGCACTCTCAGCGTCGCGTCGGCCCTCGTCCTCGTACTCGCCCTGTTGCTGTTCATGGCGGCCGACTCGGTGGGATTCGACGACCGGATGACACATCTGCGCGACATGCGGCCCGACATCGCCTCCGCATTCGGCGCCTTCGCGCAGGGCACCCGGAGTTACCTGTGGGTGTCGACGGTCTTCGGACTGATCGTCGCCGTGTTCGACAGCATCGCGCTGGCATTGCTGTCGGTCCCGTTGCCGATCCTGTGGGGTCTGCTCTCGTTCATCACCAACTACATCCCGAACGTCGGTTTCGTCATCGGACTCGTCCCGCCGGCGCTCCTCGCCCTGCTCGACGGCGGGGTCGTGAAGATGCTCATCGTGATCGCGGTCTACAGCGTCATCAACGTGATCATCCAGTCGGTCATCCAACCGAAGTTCGTCGGAGATGCCGCCGGACTGTCGACGACCCTGACGTTCCTGTCGCTGATCTTCTGGGCCTGGGCGATCGGGCCACTGGGCGCGATCCTCGCGGTCCCGCTCACCCTGTTGGCGAAGGCACTGCTCATCGACATCGATCCGGCGACCCGCTGGGCCGATGTCCTGCTGTCGTCGTCGAAGCCGGAACCGCTCCCGGACGACCCCCCGGACGTCACACTGGAAAGCGAATCGTGAGCCGGGCTACGCTCCGAAGCGAACATTCGGTAGATTGCCATTCGACAGAAGAACTTCTTCCTGCCGGGCATCCTCGACGGCAGCGTCTTCTTCTGCCAGGGCTACTCCGAGCCCGAGTCCGGTTCCGACCTCGCGTCGCTGTCGATGGCCGCGGTCGACGACGGCGACGACCTCGTCGTCACCGGCTCCAAGATCTGGACCACCCACGCCTCGGAGGCCAACTGGATCTTCTGCCTGGTCCGCACCTCGCGCCAGGAGCGCAAGCAGCAGGGCATCACCTTCCTGCTCATCGACATGAACTCGCCCGGCATCGAGGTCCAGAACCTCGTCTTCGCCTCGGGCGAGCAGGTCCAGGCGCAGGTGTTCTTCGACGGCGTGCGCGTCCCCAAGAAGAACGTCCTCGGCAAGATCGACGACGGCTGGACCGTCGCCAAATACCTCCTCGTCTTCGAGCGTGGCGGCGGCGCGGCTGCCCCGGCGCTGCAGGTCATGGCCGAGCAGCTCGGTCGTGACGCAGCAACGGTGACCGCACCCGACGGGGGCCCGCTGTCGGAGAATCCGGCGTTCGCGGCCAAGCTCACCGACCTCCAGATCCGCGCGAAGATCCTCGAGGTCCTCGAGTATCGTGCGCTCGCCGCGATGACGTCGGGCAAGGACCCCGGCTCGATCGCGTCGATGCTGAAGATCCTGGGAACCGAACTGAGCCAGGAGATCACCACCCTGGCGCTCGAGGCCGCGGGTCCGCACGGCCGCGTCTTCCAACCGCATGCGACCCGCCCCGGTGGTCCGATCTTCCAGTACACGCCACCCACCGACGGCTACGTCAGCGGTGAGCCCTGGCAGGCCGTCGCTCCCCTGCACTACTTCAACGACCGCGCCGGCTCGATCTACGCGGGTAGCAACGAAATTCAACGAAACATCCTCGCCAAAGCGGCTCTGGGTCTCTGACGGGTCACAGGAGAAAACTGATGGACTTCACACTCACCCCCGAACAGCAGCTGCTGTCCGACGGACTCAACAAGTTCCTCGACGCACGCTACGACCTGCAGGTCAGCCGCGACGCCGCGAAGGTCGGCGAGGGCTGGCAGCCCAAGATCTGGAAGGCCTTCGTCGAGGACCTCGGCGTCGTCGGCGCCTACCTGCCCGAGGAGATCGGCGGATTCGGCGGCGGCGCCGAGGAATTGATGGTCGTCACCGAGGCACTCGGACACGCCCTGGTCGTCGAGCCGTTCGTCGACTCGGTGGTTCTCGGTGCCGGACTGCTGCACTCCACCGGTAACCCGGTCGCGCTCGAAGCCGCCGGTCGTATCGCCGCGGGCGAGGCCCTCAGCGCGCTCGCCGCACTGGAGGACGGTTCGGGCGGCGTGCTGTCGCGCATCGAGACGAGCGCCGACCGCGACGGCGAGGGATGGGTGCTCAACGGCAGCAAGGCCGTCGTCACCACCGCACCCATCGCCGACTACCTCATCGTCAGTGCCCGGACCTCGGGCGAGCCGCACGACCCCGCGGGTGTGTCGCTGTTCCTCATCGACCTCGCCGACGGCGCGCCGCAGGGACTCGAACTCCAGCGGCTGCGCACCATCGACGACCGGCAGGCCGCCGACATCACGTTCACCGACGTCCGGCTCCCCGGAGACGCACTCATCGCGGGCGACGGTGCCATCGACCTGCTCGAGAAGGCCTGGGACACCGCCACCGCAGCCGTGGTCTCCGATGCCGTCGGACTGATGCGGAAGGTCTTCACCGACACCGTCGAATACGCCAAGCAGCGCGAGCAGTTCGGCGTCCCGATCGGCAGCTTCCAGGTGCTGCAGCACCGCATGGTGGACATGCACCTGCAGCTCGAGCAGTCGGTGGCCGCCCAGTACTTCGCGATCCTGTCGCTCGACGCCGAACCCGCCGAGCGCGCCGCCGCGGTCTCCGCCGCCAAGGCGACGATCAGCCGCGCCGCACGCTTCATCGGGCAGAACTCGGTGCAGCTGCACGGAGGCATGGGCATGACCGAGGAACTGGCCATCGGTCACTTCTTCAAGCGTCTCACCGCCATCGAGTACGAATTCGATACCGCCGACGCCCATCTGGCGCGTTTCGCCAAGGCGACCGCGGAGACCAGCGTCTGACGCATCCGCAAACCCACCACAGATCGGCAAAGCCACCACCTTGAAGGTGGTGGCTTTGCCCAAAAGTGGTGGGTTTGTGGGTTATTCGGTCCACACGGGCGTCCGCTTCTGCAGAAACGCCGACATCCCTTCCTGCGCATCGCACGTCATCGCATTGGTCGCCATCGTCTCCGACATCTCCTTGTAGGCCGAGGCCTCGTCGAGTTCGATCTGCCGGTAGAAGGCCTGTTTGCCGATGGACACCGTCCGGGCACTCGACCCGGCGATCCGCAGTGCCAACTCGCGGACCGTCGTGGCGAGTTCGTCGTCCTCGACGACACCGCTGAGGAGCCCCCAGTCGGCGGCCGTCTCGGCGTCGATCGCCTCACCGGTCAGCAGCATGTGCATGGCCCGCTTGCGACCGATGGCGCGGGTCAGCGCGACCATCGGCGTCGAGCAGAACAGCCCGATCCGTACGCCGGGCGTCGAGAACGTCGCGCTGCGTCCGGCGACCGCGAGATCACAGGTCGCAACCAGCTGGCACCCCGCGGCGAAGGCCATTCCGGCGACCTCTGCGATCACCGGTTGGCGCACCTCGTGGACGGTCCGCATCAGCTCGGCGCAGGTGTCGAAGACGGCGCGTTCGTCGTCGAGCGTGCGGTCGACGAGTTCACCGAGGTCGTGACCGGCCGAGAACGCCGGGCCTTCCGCTCGGATCACGATGACCCGCACCTCGGAGTTCTCGTCGAAGCGGCGGAGTCCCGCGGTCACGGCCTTCATCGTGGTGGTGGACAACGGGTTCCGACGCCGCGCGGCGCACAGGGTGATCACACCCAGCGGCCCGTCCACCTCGACCGTCACCCGGTCTGTCGTCTCGCTCATCCGCGGACCCCTCTCCCAGAGAACCTCGATCGGCCGGAACTGCGCACCGGATGCCGCCGGCACTGCGACCTGAGTCACAACCTACCGTCCGGGAATTGCCGGCCGCCGGGACGGGTGACTCCAACTGTGACCAGTACCGCGCTCTTCGAGCCGATGACGCTCCGCGACCTGGAGATCCCCAACCGGATCTGGCTCGCGCCGACGTGTCGATACAGCTGTTTCGCCGGCGACGGTGTACCCACCGACTGGCATCTCGCCCACCTCGGCGTCCGTGCCGCCGGCGGTTTCGGTCTGATCCTCACCGAGGCCGTCGCCGTCGTCCCACGGCCGTCCTCTTCGGACGCGTCGCCTGCGCGAACCGTCCTGGCCGCAGCGCGCCGCACACGAACTGGGCCTCCCCCGCGACGAGGCGCCGTATCCGCCTCAGTATCTGCGCGGCGCCTGGCGCTAGCTGTAATGACCAGGGACGTTGTGGACGGTGTGGCGCCAGTGAATAGGTGAGGACCTCCGGTATCGGTGTGGTTACCACAACACACGCCGCTACCAAGAGGTCCTCATGTCCCACGCTAATGCCTCACTGACCCCAAAGGGGCGTCTGAAACTCGCTTCGGTGATCATCGATGAGGGCTGGTCGATCCGCCGAGCCGCCGAACGGTTCCAGTGCTCGCCCACCACAGCCAAGAAATGGGCCGACCGCTATCGGGACGGCGGGCCCGCGGCGATGGCTGATCGATCCAGCCGACCCCACCGCAGCCCCAATCGGACCCCCACACGCTGCGAACGGCGAATCATCAACCTGCGCTTCACCCGCCGCTGGGGACCACACCGCATCGCCTACCACCTCCAACTGCCCTGCAGCACCGTCATCGGAGCGGTGTTACGCCGGTATCAGATGCCGCTGCTACGGCATCTCGACCACAACACGGGCCTGGTCGTCCGCCGGCCTCGACCACGCCGTTACGAGCATCCAGAGCCCGGCGACATGATCCACGTCGATATCAAGAAACTCGGCCGGATCCCCAACGGCGGCGGACACCGCAAACTCGGACGCACGATCGGTAACCGCAACAACAAGAAGAACGGTCGCGGCTACGCCTTCGTTCATCACGCCGTCTGATGACCACACCCGACTGGCCTACTCCGAGATCCTCGGCGACGAACGTAAAGAGACCGCCGCCGGATTCTGGTCGCGTGCGAACGCCTACTTCAACAGTCACGGAGTCACCGTCAAACAGGTACTCACCGACAACGGATCCTGCTACCGCTCACACCTTTTCAAGCAAACCCTGGGTCCCGAGATCACGCACAAACGTACCCGTCCGTACCGACCACAAACCAATGGCAAAGTCGAACGATTCAACCGGACGCTGAACCAGGAATGGGCCTACGCCCAGACCTACCTGTCAGACGAGGCCCGCGCCCAGACCTACCAGGACTGGGTTCATCACTACAATCACCACAGACCCCACACAGGCATCGACGGCAAATCACCCATCGAGCGACTCGCCGTCCACAACCTCCCTGGGAAGAACAGCTAGCTTCCGCCGGCTCTGATCAGGGCGAGGCATGCCGCTGTCGCGGGTTCGATGATCTCCGACAGCGGCGCGCCCGATTCCACGGCGTCGGCGGTCAGCTCGCGCACCCCGCCCCACAGGAACACCGCCCGCTCCCGGCTGATCGGCGACACGCCCGCGGCGACCATCTCCGGGGTGGATGTCAGGCTGACGAACAACCTGATCCAGTCCTCCATCGCCTCGTCCTTCACCGACTTCGCCTCCCGGCCCAGGGCCGGCAATTCGCGAATCCAGCTGAGCGTGAGGCCGGGGTACCCTTCCCCGGTGCGAACATAGGCTGAAACCGCCTGCCGCACCTGCACTTCCGGGGTCGCTGCGCGATCTATCGCAGCCGCGATCTCGGAGATCATGAACGTGTTGGTGGTCCGCAGCAGCGTGAAAAAGCAGTCCTGCTTGTCGGTGAACTCCTGATAGAAGGAGCGCCGCGAGGTCTGCGCCACACGGACGACATCGGCGACGGTGGTCTCGCGGTATCCCGACCCGGCCACACAGTCGAGCATCGCCGCCAGGAGCCGTTCCCGCGTCGACGACGCGCCTTCCGGCCACAGATGCGAGTTCACGCAGCGAGCATAAGCCTCTTGCCCTGCCTGATACCCCCGCGTACCGTCACTGGTACGCCGACGTACCACCCTCCTCCGGAAGGCCTCGACTCCCGATGAGCACACCTGTCATGAGTGGCAACGCGATCCTGCCGCCCGCCACCCGCCTACCGACGGCTGTGCAGGGCGTCGCCGCGGTCACCTCCCGGAGACACTTCTTCGGTCTCCTCCACCGACGGCACGGTTCGGCCTTCACGGTGAAACTGCCCGTCTTCGGCCCGGCCGTCGTCATCTCCGACGCCGCGCTCGCGCGCGAACTGTTCACCGCAGGCGACAAGGTCATCAACGTCCAGCCCAACCTGGGTCGCATCCTGGGCACCGGGTCGATCTTCTCCCTCGAGGGCAGGCAGCATCGCGCCCGCCGCAAACTGCTGACCCCGCCGCTGCACGGCAAGCGGATGAAGACCTACGAGCAGATCGTCGAGGAAGAGGTCCGGACCGAGGCGGCGACCTGGCCGAACGGGACCGAGTTCGCCTCGATGGAGCCGATGATGCGGATCACGCTGAACGTGATCCTGCGGGCGGTGTTCGGCGCTCAGGGCAAGGACCTCGAGAATCTACGCAGGATGATCCCGCCGATGGTCGTCACCGGTTCGCGCGCGGCCACCTTCCCGAATCTCCCCCACGCCCTGCGGGCACTCGATCCCAACCACCGCTACCGCCGCATGCATGCGGAGTACAAGACCTACATCGGCGACCTGATCACCAAGTCGCGCAACGACTCACGCCTGGAAGAGCGTGACGACATCCTCGCCCTCATGCTGCGCAGCACCTATGAGGACGGCACGGGCATGGACGACGAGGAGATCGGCGACGAGCTGCTCACCATGCTGGCCGCGGGTCACGAGACCACGGGCACGACTCTCGCGTGGGCTTTCGAACGCCTCCGTCGCCACCCCGACGCCCTGGCCGAACTCGTCACCGAGGTCGACGCCGGCGGCACCGAGTACCGGCACGCGACCATTCTCGAGACCCAGCGCAGCCGTCCCGTCATCGACTTCGCCGCCCGGCACGTGGTCGCCGACCACCTCGAACTCGGCCGCTGGCGCATCCCGCGTGGATACAACGTAATGGTCTCCATCGCCCTGCTCCACGCCGACAGCCGTGAGTTCGGCAATCCGGAACGGTTCGATCCGACCCGCTTCCTGGGCACCGCGCCGCCAGCGGCCTGGTTGCCCTTCGGCGGCGGGACCCGGCGCTGCATCGGCGCCGCTTTCGCGACGATGGAGATGGACGTGGTGCTCCGGACCGTGCTGAGCGACTTCGAGCTGCTCCCGACCGACGACCGCGCGGAGCGCTGGTTCTCGCGGGGCGTCGCCTACGCCCCTGCAGGCGGTGGACGCATCGCCGTGAGACGGCGTCCCTAGTCGCGCAAACACCCCGCGAGCAAGTGGTCCGCACCACATTTTGTGTGTGACCTTCGTCATCGAACGCGTCCGAACACCGGGCTCCGCGCCCCTCCGCGGAATGCCGCGGTGCGCTGGGCTTTTACCCCAAAGCTAACACCGTTATCCGTGCGTTACCAAAATTCCGCAGGTCACGAGGATGACGTGACCTTAACGTTACCAAGCCGTATGGTCGGCCCCGGTCCGAAATCAACCACCTTGCCAACCCCGGGTGGTGATAGGAGGAACGAAGACCATGCGAATGACCAAGACGCATACGACCAAGCTCGTCGCCCGTGCCGCTGTCGTCGGCGCACTCACCGCAGCACCGTTCGGCATGCTGGCGTCCACCGCCTCGGCCGACTCCGGCAACTGGGACGCTGTCGCCCAGTGCGAGAGCGGTGGCGACTGGTCCATCAACACCGGCAACGGCTACTACGGCGGCCTGCAGTTCTCGATGAGCACCTGGCAGGCCAACGGTGGCACCGGTAACCCGGCAGACGCCTCGCGTGAGGAGCAGATCCGCGTTGCGGAGAACGTCCTCGCCACCCAGGGCCCCGGCGCGTGGCCGACCTGCGGCGCGAACCTCTGATAGCAGTACCGGCGCCTCAGGTGCCGTGACTGCATCACCGAAACCATGAGGCCGGTGAGTCCACCTCGGACTCACCGGCCTCATGCGTTTCCCCGACCGCGCTCAGTCCGATTTCTCGTCGTCACCCGGTTCCGCGTCGAGCGCCTCGTCGAGAGCACTGACCGCGATGCCATACGGCAGGAAGCGCACCTTGCGACGCGGGTCGGTGTTGTTCTTGTTGGCACGTAGCGCATCGAGTTCGGTGGCATAGACCTGCTCGACGCGGGCCCCGCCGTCCTCGTCGACGACGAACACGGCCCACACACCCGATCCGGTCTCACCGGCTGTCTCCGGACGCGGCTGCGTCCGGGTGCGGCCTCGGGCCGCCTCGTCGAAGAACATCGAGAACGCTCCGGGACCGGCCTGACCCTCGAAGAGCTTCCCGAAGACGTCGCGCAGGCCCTCTCCCGCCTCACGCGCGAACCGGTCGAAGTCCTCCGGGCCGAAGTTGAACGGTCCGCCGCCGAATCCGCTGTTGTCGCTCATGGTGTTCCCTATCTGTGGTTCGGCTTTGCCCGGCCGACCGCGGGGCCGACCTCGCCCACCAGTGTCCTCAGGATCGTTCGTCTCCGCCACCTGCGGTGTCGGCCTCCGCCAGGCGTCGATGCAGACGTTCGCGGACATCGTCGGCCGAGTAGGCGTTGCGCTGCCGCTGGTCCCGCGCGATCAGCACCCCGCCGGTCGTCACGCCGACGGCACCGGCGAGGCCGAGCCACTTCCACAGATTCCTCATGGGGGCAGGATAAGTCGCATCGGAACGATCGTCACCGCCACCGATGGCTGCGAGGGCCGACGAGGCTCTACCCTGCTGAGGTGCCCACCAGGAGAAAACCGCGCCGCGCCGACCTCGCCGGCGAGTCCGGCGGCGTCTCGCTGACCACAGCGCTCGAGGCCACCCGCACCGGCGACGTCTGGCTGTTCCGCGGCGATTCAGGCCCCGACCGCGCCATCCGCACCCTCACCAACGCGCCGGTGAACCATGTCGCGATGGCTGTCTGCATCGACGATCTGCCGCCGCTCCTCTGGCACGCCGAACTCGGCGACAAACTCACCGACGTCTGGACCGGGTCGAACCACCGCGGCGTCCAGCTGCACGATGCGCGCGAGGCCGTCGAACAGTGGATGGTGCGGTACGAGCAGGCGTGCTGGATTCGTCAGCTCAGTCCCGAGGTCACCAGGGAGCAGGAAGACCATCTGCTCAAGGTGATCGCGCGACTCGACGGCACCCCGTTACCGACCACCGCACGTCTCGCCGGACGATGGTTCCGTGGTCGTATCCCCAACTCCGTCGACCTGGTGCGCGGCATCCCCTACCTCGATCGCAAGGTCCGGGAACGTCGTGACCAACGGCAGCACGAGGTCTCGGCGCCGGAGCCGGTGAGCCTCGAAGCCGCGTATTGCGCCGAGGTCGTCGCGATCACCTACCGCGACATGGGCATTCTCGACACCACCAAGGGCTCCAACTGGTTCGACCCGGGCCGGTTCTGGAGCGGCGACCGTCTCCCCCTCCACGCACCGCACACCCTCGGACCGGAGATCGCGGTCCATCTCTCGTAGGGAACACAATGCCCGAGATGATCGCACCGAAGGTACTCAGCTTCGCCTCGATCCTCGACGACACGACGCGGTCGCAGGCGCACGGGATCTCGACACTGCCGTTCATCCATCCGCACGTCGCGCTCATGCCCGACGCCCACGCGGGCAAGGGATCCGCGGTCGGCACGGTCATCCCGACCATCGACGCCGTGATCCCGGCCGCGGTCGGCGTCGACATCGGCTGCGGGATGATCGGCGTGCAGACCTCCATCGGCAAGGACGACATCGCCGGCTTCGACCTCGCCGACCTGCGGCGTCGCGTCGAGTCGACGATCCCGCTGTCACCGGGCAACTACAACAAGGCCGTCCTCTACCCGCACACCGAGTCCCGGGTCGCCGAGCTGGAGAAGGCCGCAGCGGAGAAGAACGTCGACCTGTCCCACTCCCCGAAGTGGCGCGAACAGCTGGGTTCACTCGGCGGCGGAAACCACTTCATCGAGTTGTCCGAACAGGTCGAGGGCGACGGCTCGGGAAGTATCTGGTTGTTCCTGCACTCGGGCAGCCGTGGCGTCGGCAACAAGATTGCGCAGAAGCACATCAAGATCGCCCAGGAGCTGTGCAGGCGTCGGCACATCCCGCTCGCCCACCCCGAGCTTGCTCATCTCGCCGCCGGAACACCGGAGTTCGGGGACTACATCCGGGAGTTGCGGTGGGCACAGCGGTTCGCCTTCGAGAACCGGGCCGAGATGATGGACCGTTTCGTCACGGTGTTCGGCGAATGGTTGGGAGACAACTCGTTTCGTCCGGCCGACGAGGTGGAGGTGCGGCGGATCAACTGTCACCACAACTACACCGAGCACGTGGAGATCGGCGGCAAGACGGTGTGGCTCACCCGGAAGGGCGCGATCGACGCCAGTGCCGGGAGGTACGGCCTGATCCCGGGGTCGATGGGCACCAAGTCGTATGTGGTGCGCGGGCGCGGAAACGAGTCGGGATTGTTCTCCGCCCCGCACGGCGCGGGACGACGGTTCTCCCGGACCAAGGCGAAGAAGCTGTTCACCCTCGACGACCTCGCCGCGGCGATGACCGGTATCGAGTACCGGCACGGCAAGGAATGGATCGACGAGATCCCGGCCGCCTACAAGCCGATCGACCAGATCATGGACGACGCCCGTGATCTGGTCGAGGTCGAGGCGGTGCTGACCCAGCTGCTCAACGTGAAGGGCATATGACCGCGCCGTCAGAGACGCTCGTCAGATCGTCATGGCCTCACGGACGGTGGTCTCCGCCGCCGTACCGCCCTCACCCGACGACGTGACCCGGCCGCTCTCGAGCACGTAATACTGTTGTGCCGCTTCGAGAGCGAACCCGATGTGCTGCTCGACGAGCAGCACGCCGAGCCCGCCTCGCCGGGTGAGGGTGGTGATGGTCTGTTCGATCTCGGCGACCACCGAGGGCTGGATGCCCTCGGTGGGTTCGTCGAGGATGAGCATGCGCGGTTCGGTGATGAGGGCCCGGGCGATCGCGAGTTGCTGACGCTGACCACCCGACAGCAGACCTGCACGTCGACCGAGCAGTTCTTTCAGCGCCGGGAACATGTCGAGCATCTCGGCGACGAGTTCCTTGCCACGTTTGCGACCGTCGGCCACCACCTGCAGGTTCTCCGCGGTGGTCAGGTGGGCGAAGCTCTGCTGTCCCTGCGGGACATAGGCGATGCCGTGCTTCACCCGCGAGCTCGGACGAGCCTTGGTGATGTCGACATCGTCGAAGGTGATGGAGCCCCGGGTGGTCTTCACGAGGCCGACGGCGGCACGCAGCAGCGTGGTCTTGCCGGCGCCGTTGTGGCCCATCACCGCGACGACACCGTCGGTGGGGACCTCGATGTCGACCCCGTGGATCACCTCGGTCCGGCCGTATCCGGCGTGCACTCCGGAGAGTTTCAGCATCTCCCGTCAGCCCTTCTTCTCGGTCGACGCGGTGGGTCCGTCCGCTGATTCGGCGGCGATCTCCTCGAGTTCCTCACCGCCGGCGGCGGTTCCGAGGTAGACCTCCTGGACCTTCGGATTGGCCTGCACCTCGGCGACACTGCCCTCGGCCAGCACCTGGCCACGGGCGAGCACCGTCACCGACGTCGCGAACGCCCGCATGAAGTCCATGTCGTGTTCGACGACCACGACCGTCCGCTCACCGCCGATGCGGCGCAACAGGTTTCCGGTCTCCTCGCGCTCCTCGTGGCTCATCCCGGCAACCGGTTCGTCGAGCAGCAGCACCGAGGCGTTCTGCACCAGCAGCATGCCGATCTCCAGCCACTGTTTCTGCCCGTGCGCGAGCACACCGGCGGGGGTGTCGCGCAGGTCCTGCAGGCCGATGGTCTCCAGGGCTTCGGCTATTCCCTCGGGGATCTCGGCGGGCCGGCGGCGCAGCATGGTCCACACCGACCGTCCCGCCCCGGCGGCGATGTCGAGATTCTGCAGCACGCTCAGTTCCTCGAACACGCTGGCGGTCTGGAAGGTCCGGCCGACGCCGAGACGCGCGATCTGGTGCACCTTCTTGCCGACGAGTTCCACACCCGACTTCTGAATCGAGCCGGTGGGTTTGACGAGGCCGGTGATCGCGTCGATGATGGTCGTCTTGCCCGCGCCGTTGGGACCGATCAGGAAGCGCAGATCTCCTTGCAGCAGTGTGAGATCCACATCGGATACGGCCTTGAAACCGTCGAACTCGACGCTGAGGCCGCGCACCTGGAGGTAGTCGCTCTCCATTCCGGCGTTGCCACCGGCGACCGGTTCGATCGTGCTCGTCTCGGTTCCGCTCATGAGGAGGCTCCTACCTTGCTGGTGGTGTGCTCGTCGATGTCACCGGTGGGCGACGGAGCGGCCGGTCTCTGACGACGCCACCGGAACACAGCGCCGAGTCCGGCGAGTCCGGCCGGGAAGAAGCCGACGACGACGACGAACAGAACGCCCTGGGCGTAGGTCCATCCGGACGGGAAGTTCTCCGACAGGCTGGTCTGCGCCCACGCGACCGCGATCGCGCCCAGGACCGGGCCGAGCAGTGTGGTGCGCCCACCGATCGCGACGCCGATGAGGAAGGCGATCGACGGGACGATCCCGACGTCGGCGGGCGAAATGATGCCGACGATCGGCACGAACAGGGCGCCGGCGATGCTCGCGAACAGTGCCGCGATCGCGTAGGCGACGACCTTGACGTTCGCCGGGTCGTACCCCAGGAAGCGGACGCGCTCCTCCTGGTCGCGCACGGCGACGAGCAGCTCGCCGTAGCGGCTGTACATCAGCTGCCGGGTGAGTGCGACGACCACGAGCAGGGTGCCCGCCGCGATGAAGAACAGCAACTGCCGGTTGACCGGGTCGTTGAGTGCGAGACCGAAGAAGCTGCGGAAGCGGTTGAGCCCGTTGCTGCCACCGGTGCTCTGCTGTCCGATGAGCAGGATCGCGAAAGCCGCGGCCAGCGCCTGCGACAGGATCGCGAAGTAGGCGCCCTTCACCTTCCGCTTGAACACACCCAGGCCGAGCAGGACGGCGATCACGGTGGGCACGAACAGGATGCCGAGGATCGTCACCACCGGCGACGCGAACGGCTTCCAGTATCCGGGCAGTTCCCGAATGCCGGCGATCTGCATGAAGTCCGGGACGTCGTCGCCGCGGAGTTCCGCGTCGGCGATCTTCAGATGCATCGCCATGATGTAGGCGCCGAGTCCGAAGTACACACCCTGACCGAGGGTCAGCATGCCGCCGCGACCCCAGGCCAGACCGATACCGACGGCCACGATGCCGAAGCACAGGAACTTGCCGAGCAGGTTGAGCCGGAAATCGGAGAGCACCGCCGGCGCGACTCCGAACAGGAGCACCGCCGCGACGGCAAATCCGGCGTAGGTCTTCCAGTGACCGCTGAAATAGTCCTTCACACGAGACTCCTCGACTGGACCGTGAACAGGCCCTGGGGGCGGATCTGCAGGAAGATCACGATGATCACGAACACGGCGACCTTGGCCACCGATGCGGTCGTGTTGTATTCGATGAACGAGTTCAGGATGCCCAGGGCGATGGCCGCGATGACCGCGCCCTTGATCTGGCCCAGGCCGCCGATGACGACCACGAGGAAGGCGTCGATCAGGTACGTCATGCCGGTGTTCGAACTGGTCGAACCGATGAGGGTCAGCGCCACACCGGCGACGCCGGCCAGTCCCGAACCGATGAAGAAGGTCGTGATGTCCGTGGTGCGGCTGGAGATCCCACTGGTCTCCGCCAGGTCGCGGTGTTGCACGACGGCACGGATGCGACGCCCCATCGGGGTGTACTTCATCGTGACGGCGATCGCGACCACGGCGATGACGGCCAGCAGCATGATGAACAGGCGGGTCTTGGGAACCACCGCACCGAGGATGTCGACACCGCCCGACAGCCACGGCGGCGCGGTCACGTCGACCGCAGGCGCACCGAAGATGTCGCGGGCGAGCTGCTGCAGGATGAGTCCGACGCCGAACGTCACCAGGAGGGTGTCGAGCGGTCGGTCATACATGCGTTTGATGAGGGTGACCTCGAGTAGCACACCCATGAGACCACCGACGAGGAAGCCGATGACGAGCGAGACGATCAGGGACACACCGGCATTGCTGATCAGGTATTCCTGTACCGAGTAAGCGGTGTAGGAACCGGCCATGATGAATGACCCGTGGGCCATGTTGATCACGCCCATCTGACCGAAGGTCAGGGACAGGCCGAGTGCTGCCAACAACAGGATCGAACCGAGACTGAGCCCGGTGAAGAGCTGTCCGATAACGGTTTCCACGTCACCATCCGTTCGTCGTGGGTGTCGGTGAGGGGCACAGGCGTGACCCGCCTCGAGCGCGCGGCTCGAGACGGGTCACGTCGCGTCAGCTGCTGAGACCCTCGGCCCACGGGTAGGACTTGAGGTACGGGTCCGGCTCGATCGGCTGGCCCGAATCCCACACCGTGTAGATGAGACCGTCGCCGCGGATCTCACCGATGCGAGCGGTCTTGGTGATGTGGTGGTTCTCCCCGTCGATGGTGACCAGACCCTCGGGTGCGTCGAAAGTGACCCCGCCGGCGGCCTTCTGGATATCGGCGACCGCGAAGGACTTCGCCTTCTCGACGGTGTTCTTCCACAGGTACACCGAGACGTAGGCGGCCTCCATCGGGTCCGAGGTGGGCTTGTTGGCACCGTAGGCGTCCTTGTAGTCCTTGACGAAGGACTTGTTCACCGGGTTGTCGACCGTCTGGTAGTAGTCCCACGCGGTGAGCTGGCCCTCGATGTTGTCCACGCCGATGCCGCCGACCTCTTCTTCGGCGATCGACACCGACACGACCGGCATCGCCTGCGGGGTCAGTCCGACATTCTTGTACTCACGGAAGAACGCCACGTTGGAGTCGCCGTTGAGGGTGTTGAACACGGCGTCGGCGTCGGCGGTGCGGACCTTGTTGACGATGGTCGAGAAGTCCGTCGAACCGAGCGGGGTGTAGTCCTCGCCCTTGATCTCGATGCCGTTCGCTGCGGCGTAGGCCTTGATGATCCGGTTGGCCGTCTGCGGGAAGACGTAGTCGCTGCCGACCAGGTAGAGGGACTTGACGCCCTTCTCCTTCAGGTACTCCAGCGCCGGCACGATCTGCTGGTTGGTGGTGGCGCCGGTGTAGAAGATGTTCTTCGACGACTCGAGTCCCTCGTATTGCACCGGGTAGTACAGCAGCGAGTTGTTGTCCTCGAACACCGGGAGCATGGCCTTGCGGCTCGACGACGTCCAACCGCCGAACACCGCTGCGACACAGTCGCTCGAGATCAGCTTCTCGGCCTTCTCGGCGAAGATGGTGGGCTCGGACGCACCGTCCTCACCGATGAGCTGGATCTGCTTGCCCAGCACGCCTCCGTCGTCGTTGATCTGGTCGACGGCCAGCTTGATCGAGTCGCGCACGGTGACCTCGGAGATCGCCATCGTGCCCGACAGCGAGTTCAGCGAGCCGACCTTGATGGTGTCGCCCGAGGTGTCGACGCAGGACTCGGCGCTGGAGGCCGAGTCGTCACTGGCCGAACTGCCACAGGCGCTGAGCGCGAGTGCGACGGCGGACAGTGCCGCGGGGATGAGGATGCCGTACCGCCGACGGCGTGTGGGGGTGACGGCGGACGGCAAAGAATCAAACGGCATCCGGAGGCCTTTCTCAATACGTCTCAGGTCGGCTCGGGCAAGGCCGTGACAGATACCCGGCGCACCTGCGCGCCTGGTGACCCCCCGATGACATACGCGCCGCTACTCGGGTAGCGATCTGGCGTATGGGGGGTAAACGTATTTTGACTTTGTTACACCGGCGTGACGTGAGATGAATTCCCTGTTTCCGCTTCAGTGCGGCTCACGCCGGATTCACGAAAGCGAATGTTGTTGTGGCAAGGGTCTTTTGAAAGGCGAAGGGCGGCACCTCGATGAGGATGTGCCGCCCGCGGGCGCGGTGGCCGGTGAGAAGCCTAGTGGGAGAAGGTGGCCTCGACCTCTGCGCGACTGAGCTCGGGGTCGGAGCCGAGTTCATAGCGCGGAAGGGTGTGCGGCACATCGGTACCGCCGGCGACGCGACGCCGGGCGGCGGCGAACTCCGGAGCCTCCCCCATCGACAGGTGCGCCGAGTTGATGATGGTCCAGACCGCCGAACGCCGGGCCCGACGCTCGAGCGGATTCGGCGGCACATAGGAGATCAACTGTTTCGCCCACCGGGGCATGGTGTCGCGGATCGCCCAGTCCACTGCCGCCTGCGCAGGATTCTTCACGTTGACGCCCGTGGCCATCGCGTTGCCGTGTGTGAGGGCGAGACGCGGCAGATACGACTCGAGACATTCCAGGGTCTCCGCCTTGGTGGCCGGCAGGTCGGTGCCACCGAGCGAATGCCCCACGCGCACGAATTCCCCGTAGTACCGGTCGAGTTCGACTCCCCGCAAGGGTCGGGGATGGTAGATCTCGTGCGCCGTGGCGATACCCCACACGACCGTCGCGTAGTTCCACCGCAGCCAGTCCGGGTCGTCTGCGTCGTAGGTGGCGCCGTCCGGGCGGACCCCCTTGATCGTGTGGTGCATGGCGCGCACCGTACGTGCCAGTCGCTCAGCGGTTTCCGTCGATCCATAGGCGGTGCCCATGAAGAAGGCCAGGGAGTGCCCGAGGCGGGCCATGGCGCCGTCGGGGTCTATCGACATGGTCGGGGTGCCGTCCTCACGCCGCCGGACCAGACGGGAGTGATGCATCCCCATCCAGAAGATGCTGGGGTCGAGACGCTCGAGGTACGACGCACACTGCAGGCCGAAGATCAGCGCCGGCGTGTGCGAGTGGACGTACCAGGTGGCGCTGTCGGGACCGAACCACCCGGGATCACCGACCGGACTCTCGAACTCCATCCCCCGGAAGAACTTCGCGCGGACGTTCTCGTCGAATTTGCCGTTGAGCCACGATCCGAGCATCTCGTGCGGCAGGTCCAGCGGAACCCATTCGGTCGACGGCAATCGTACGGGCGCCAGAGGCACGTTCATCGGTCGTCCTTTCTCGGTACCGACACACGGGGGGCGGGCTGGTCCCGGCTCCGGCTGCCGATACGGCGACGCCGTGCGGCACGGTCGCCGTGTGGTCACGGTTGTGTCCACTTTAACGCTTTGGTTACACATGTGACCAGACCTGGCTCAGGTCCGGTGCGGTCCGTCTATGGTGAAACGATGTCCAGTCCGACCCGGTGGGCCGGCGTTCCCCTGGAGGACCGCCGCGCAGAGCGACGAGCGATCCTCGTCGCCGCGGCCTTCGACATCTTCGGGGGCGACGGACCCGAGACCGAGCTGTCGGTGCGCGCGGTGTGCCGTCACTGCGGTTTCAACACCAGGTACTTCTACGAGAGCTTCACCGACACCGACGAGCTCCTCGGTGCCGTCTACGACGCCACGGCCGCCGAACTGGGCACGGTGGTCGAGGCCGCGATGACGACTGCCGGCCGTTCCGTCCGTGCCCGGACCCGCGCCGGCATGCTCGCGGTCCTCGGTCACGCCTCCGAGGATCCCCGTCGCGGCCGCATCCTGTTCACCGAGGCACGCACCAATCCCGTACTCGCGCAACGACGCGCCGCGACGCAGGAGATGCTCTTCGAACTCTCCTTCGCCGAGGCCGACGCCCGGGAGGTCGATCCGCTCACCGGGCGGGTGCGGGCGGCCGTCTTCACCGGGGCCATGGCCGAGCTGGCGCAGCAGTTCCTCGCCGGCAGCCTCGGGGACGACCTCGAACGGGTCGTCGACGACGCCCTGGCGACACTCATACCAGGTCGTCGCTGATCCGCGGGCCCGCTCTCCGCAGCGCCTGGATCGACGCGGGCCCCATGCCGCGGTCGAGTGCCCTGATCATCACGACGACGCCGATGCCCGAGAGCACCAGGGCAATCCCGAACAGCGCCGGGAATCCGAACAGATCACCCACGACGCCCGCCACGAACCCGGCCGCACCCTGGACGCCGACGACCGCACAGGCGAACAGCGTGTAATCGCTTCCTTCGTAGCCCTTCTCGCACGCATCCATCATGAGGGTGAAGACCGCGACGGTTGCCGCCCCACCGAGGATGTGTTCGGCCAGACTCGCGGTCACCACGAGCCAGAACCCGCCGGCGCCCGCCGCGGCCGCCAGATAGAGCGCCAGACTGAGGGTTTGGGTGACACCGCCGAACAGCAGTGCCGGCCGCCGGCCGTAGCGGAACGCCAGCCAACCGCCGAGGGCCGCACCGGCGAGCGCACCGGCTGAGGACAACGCGCCTTCCACGAGAGCGATCTGCCCCAGGCTGAGCCCGACGTCGGACATGAACGGCCCGACGAGTGCCGATCCCATCGAGTTGCCGAACTTGAACGCCCCGACGACCAGGATGAACACGAGGACTCCGGGACGTCGAAGCCTGGCGAGCCAGCCCGTCAGCAGCAGTGCCGGCGACGGTCGCGAACGATGCGCCCGGTCCTCCGACGGCGTCGTCGTCGTGTCCGCGGGAGTACGGGCGAGAAACCACACCGGCAGCGTCAGCGCCACGAGCAGCACCGACATCGCGACGAAGAGACTGCGCCAGCCCGCGAGCGAGAAGAGCCACAACAATCCGCCGCCCCCGACGATCATGCCGACCCGGTAGGCGCCCACCTGGATCCCGTTGCCCAGGCCGCGTTGTCGGGGTCCGAGGCTCTGCACCGCCAGTCCGTCGGTCGCGATGTCCTGGGTGGCGGAGACCAGGTTGATGACCGCGATGCCGACGAGCAACCAGACGAGTGTCCCGGACAGGTCGAGACAGGCCAGGACGAGCGCGGTCGTCGCGGACGTCAACTGCATCGCCAGGAGCCAGCGGCGTCGTGTCCCGTACCGGTCGACGTACGGCGCCCACAAGAACTTCAGGCCCCACGGCGCGAACAGCAATCCGTACACGCTGATCTGTGTGAGCGAGTACCCCTCCTCCCGCAGGATGACGGGCACCGCCTGACTGAAGAACCCGTACGGCAGGCCCTGCGCGAAATAGAGGGCCGTGAGCAGGACCATGGTGCCGACGGCAAGCGTGCTCGTACGCGACGGGGTCGACATGGCAGACATCATGCCCCAGCCTCGTCGGCCGGCCCTCCCGAGTCACCTCCAGGCGTTCACCTCACCGGCCGGCAATCCATCGGTCGTCACGCGGCCATGGCCGGAAACGACAGCGTCACCAGCATCAACGCGAAGAGGAACCAGGCGGCGCCCTGCCACCTCTTCTCCACATCCTGCCGACCGCGGTCTGTGGGATCGTGCACATCGTTCATGCCGGAGGCATACCCCCGTCTCCCGCCGCACGAAACCCTCAACCTCGCCGAGTAGCACTACTCATGTCCCGTCGAGCGCGAGCGGACAGGGTCGGTGCATGACCACTTCCAGCAGCATGTTCGGACGCGAGCCCGGGGTCGCGACACTCGCGCGAATCTCCACCGAGTTCGAGGCCATCGCCCGCCAGATGTCCACGGTCTCAGCCGAATTCGCCGAGCTGAGGCGGATCGTCGAAAACCCCGCCGCGCAGACCGGTCAGCAGTCCGCGGAACAGGCTCAGGCGAGTCCCCTCATCCCACCGACCGTGGCTTCGGCGCCTACGCCTCCGGCGCCAACTCCACCGATGACCACGCCGCCGATGACCACGCCGATGGCGCAGCAGCCGCCGACTGCCTGGTCGTCACCCGGACGTCCGCCGAACTATGGGAGCTTTTCCTTCGGGCCGCCCGCCCGTCCGGTTCCGCGTCCGGGGCCGCATCCCGCGTACGCCCCGGTGGCGCAACCGCCGAGCGCTCCGCGGCCGCCGCGTCCGCCCGCGCGCCCGCTGTCCGAACGGGTCGCGGCAGCGGCCGAGCGGGGGCTGGTCGGCAAGGTCCTCGCCACCGCCGGGGTGGGCGTCACGCTGATCGGCATCGCCCTCCTGCTCGTGCTGGCCGCCCAGGCCGGCATCCTGCGCCCGGAGTTCCGTGTCGCGGGCGGCGCGATGTTCGCGGTTGCACTCGTCTCCACCGCGATCTGGTTGCGCCGCAAGCCAGGCGGGCGGGCCGGGGCGATCGCCACGGCCGCAACGGGCATCGCGGCCGGGTACCTCGACGTCCTGGCGGCCACCAAGATCTACGAGTGGCTGCCCGTCGTGGCGGGTCTGGCGGTCGCCGGCGCCGTCGCCGCCGGCGGCCTGGTCCTCGCCTACCGCTGGCGCAGTGAGCATCTCGGACTCCTCGTGGTGGTCCCCCTCATCGTCCTCGGCCCGGTGCTGACCGGGGGCCTCGACATAACCCTGATCGCGTTCATGATCGTGCTCGCCGCGGCGTCGGCGTGGGTGCAGTGGCGCCGCGACTGGATCTGGTTGCACACGGTGCGACTGGCGGCCCCGACCATCCCCCTCACCGTCGTCGGCCTGTCCGCACTGGGCGGCACGAACACCGCGCACACCGGATTCCAGTTCGCCGGTGCCACACTCGTCGTGATCGGCCTCGGTTTCGCAGGTGCGCTGGTGGCGATGCCCACCACCCGTTTCCGTGCGGTGCTCGCCGGTCTGGCGTCGGCGACGACGGTTCCGGTGCTGCTCGCCGGCGAGGTGATGGACACCGCGGGTGCGGTCGCACTGGAGGCCGCGGTCGCCGTGCTCGTCATCGGCATCACCGTGATCTGCTCGGTGGTGCGGACCGAACGCCTCGGGCCGCTGCCCGACGTCGTCGCGCAGATCTGGACCGCGACCTCGCTCGTCGTGCTGTTCGTTGCGATCCTCGTGTGCTTCGACGGGCCGGTGGCCGTCTCCGCGATGCTGGGCCTCGCCACGGTGACCGCTCTGGTCGCCCGTTCATGGTCGGCGACGTCGCTGGTCCTGCTGGGCGGGAGCACCGTGATCTGGGGCATCGGATTCGCGGCCCTGCTCGACGACATGCCGCCCTATGTCCTCGCACAGGCCCGTCTCGTCGAGGAGAACGCCTCGCTGTCGATCGTGATCGGAAGCCTGCTCGCCGGTGCGGGGGCCATCGTGATCGCCGTCGGGTGGACCCGACTCACCGCCGGCGACCTCGCCCGCGTGGCCTACAGCGCTGCTGCCGTGGTCGTGGTGTACGCGGTCACCGCCATCAGCGTGGTCTCCGGGGTCCTGATCGCCGGTCCCGACGGGTTCCTCGGCGGCCATGTCGTCGCGACCACCTGCTGGGTCGTCCTCGCCGGCGCGACACTGGCTTTCGCCCGGCGCCGCACCGGCGGCGAACGCACCGCCGCACTCACCGGAGGCCTGGTGCTCGTCGCCGCGGCGATGGCCAAACTGTTCCTCTTCGACCTCGCCGCCCTCGACGGGATCTTCCGGGTCCTCGTCTTCATCGTGACCGGCCTGATCCTGCTGGGGCTCGGGGCCTGGTACGCCCGGGCGCTCCACGGCGAGCGGGTCCCGGGGTCGTCGACCACGCCCCCGGGAACCGGAACTCCCGTCAGACCGTCTTGACGGCCTCGATCTCCGCGGGCGCAGCGACGTCGACCTCGGTCGTCTCATCGTGGGAGACGGGCCGACGGTCGGCGGCGGTGCGCGCATGGGTGATGTAGATCGTCAGCCCGACGAAGGTGAGCCCGCCGACGAGATTGCCGATCACCGTGGGGATCTCGTTCCAGACGAGGTAGTCGCCGATCGAGAAGTCACCACCGAGCATCAAGCCGGACGGGAACAGGAACATGTTGACGATCGAGTGCTCGAATCCCATGTAGAAGAACAGCATGATCGGCATCCACATGGCGAGGACCTTGCCGGGCAACGACGTCGACATCATCGCCCCGACGACGCCGGTGGACACCATCCAGTTGCACAGGACCCCGCGGATGAACAGCGTCAGCATCCCCGCGGCCCCGTGTTCGGCGTAACCGACGGTGCGGCTCTCCCCGATGTGACCGAGCTGCTGCCCTATCTCGTCAGGATCGACGCTGAAGCCGTAGGTGACGATCACCGCCATCATCACCGCGACCGTGAAGGCGCCCAGGAAGTTCCCCAGGAACACCCAACTCCAGTTGCGCAACATCGATCTGACCGTCACACCGCGTCGTTTGTCGATCAGTGCGAGCGGGACGAGCGTGAACACCCCGGTGAGGAGGTCGAAGCCCATCAGGTACAGGAGGCAGAAGCCGACCGGGAACAGCAGCGCCCCGAGCAGCGGTTCTCCGGTGCGGACGGTGACAGTCACGGCGAATGCGGCCGCGAGCGCCAGGATCGCGCCCGCCATGTAGGCGCGGATGATCGTGTCGCGGGTGGACAGGAACACCTTCGCCTCACCGGCGTCGACCATCTTCACCGCGAATTCGGACGGATTCACATAAGACAAGAGATTCTCCCGAGCGTTTCGATTCGTGACTCTTGCCTCCATCGAATCGAGACCACATGTCGACGATGTGTCGTCGGGACGTCCTGGTGTTACATCGACCTCTCCCGGGCGATTCGGTGCGGTGATGTTTCTCGGGGATTACCGCTTCCTCGTGGCGCGGTGTCGCCCGTGTGAAATCTGGCAAGAGTTCCAGCGGCACCTTGGAATTCCGCCGGGAACTGTGCATGGTGGAGGTATCCCTCGACGTGCCAACAGGATTCGGCGACGTCGCCAGTTCCACACGTCGACGGGCCATCATCAGCGCCGACCGAGGAGACACGATGACCACCCCGATCATGCCGAAGTCCGACGCCGCCGACCTCATCGTCGCGGCCCGGATCCGGCAGGGACTCACCTGGGCGACCATCGCCGACAAGATCGATGCGCCGCTGGTGTGGACGGTGGCGGCACTCCTCGGAAAACACCCGGTGCCCGCGGACAAGGCCACGGCGGTCGTCGAGATGCTCGGTCTCGGCGAGGGCGTCGCCGAGAGCCTGCGACAGCAACCGACGCGCACCCCGGACGAGGCCGCGACCAGTGATCCCACCATCTATCGCTTCTACGAGGCCCTCGACGTCTACGGTCCCGCCCTCAAGGAACTCATCCACGAGGAGTTCGGCGACGGGATCATGAGCGCGATCAACTTCAAGGTCGACATCTCGCGTCGCGCCGACCCGGGCGGTGACCGGGTCGTCGTGACCTTCGACGGGAAGTTCCTCGACTACAACTGGTGACCAGTCCCGTTTCATGGCTCCAACCCGCTCAGCGCGGTTCCGAGCTATGAATCGCGCAGGTCACGCCCGCTCGATCGGCATCCAGATTTCCGCGTCGGCGTAGGTTCCGCCCAAGTCGAGGTAGCGCACGAAGGTCGGCCCGGGACGTAACCGCCAGGGGTTCGACGGGAACCACTCGGTTGCCGTTGCCGCCCAGGTTTCCTGGAGGGTCGCCGGGAACGGCCCGGACGAGCGGAAGGTCGCCCACGCACCCGGAGCCACCGCGATGGTCGACAGATCCGGCGGAACCGTCGAATCCTGCTGCACGGCCACACCATGGAGGTACGTGATCGGTGTTCCCTCCGGGGCGTCGGGCCGGCTCTGGTCGGTGACGGCGAGGATGCCGACGGGTTCGGTGTCGTTGAGCGACTTGAGTCGAGCGTGCTCCTCGGGGGCGATCGACGCGAGGTGTTGCTGGATGTGCGGATTGACCCCCTGGTAGATGAGCGGCACCTGTGCGGCGTGCCCGGCGAGTACGAATGCGGGTCGGTCGGTGATCGTGACGTCCATCGGACGGCTCCCTTCGACGGTCAGGCGGAACCTGAGTACGGCTTGTGTTGCGAAAGGACCGCCATGGACCCGCACGTCCGCCGGGGACGCACCGTGGACCGACCGGAATGCCCGGCCGAACGCCTCGACCGAGGAATAGCCGTAGCGCACGGCGATGTCCAACAGGCCGGTGTCACTGCTCACCAGATCGGTTGCCGCGAGCGTCATCCGACGACGACGCACGTACTCCGAGAACGGAATTCCGGCGAGCGCGGCGAACATCCGGCGCAGGTGGTACTCAGTCGTCCCATGGGACCGGGCGAAGCCGGAGACGTCGACGGTCTCGTCGGTGTGCCGGTCGACGAAGTCGACCAGGTCATTCAGCGTGCCGATCATGGCTCTCCTTTCGTCCATGATCATGGTCGCTCCGCGCGATCTTGCACCCGATGATTCCGGGCAGGGACTGTCATCGCCACTCTCGTCCAGTTGTCAGGAAACTCGCAGGAAATCACCGCCTTACTCTCAAGAAGCCCCGGCACTGTGGTGCTGTGAGCGCACCTCAGTCCCCCGACCACACCCCCACTGAACCGCTGGGCGCACCCGGTGGTCCTCCACCGCCGCATGCCCACTGGGACGGCCTGCATTCGGGTTCGCCGCACGCGGCGAGTCCACCTCCGCGTGTCGGCGGCGTGACGAAGCCGATCGTCGTCACCGCCCTGCTGGCGGGCCTGCTCGGCGGCGCGATCGGAGTCGGCGGCAGCGCCCTGCTCGACCAGCACGGCAGTCCCTCGGCGCCGACCCTGAGCTCGCAACCGGCGAACACCGTGAGCGCCGCCGACGTCAAGCCGGGGTCGGTGACCTACGCGGCGCAGGTGGCGTCGAGGTCGGCGGCGGACATCAAGGTCCAGACGGCCCGCGGAACCGCCGTGGGCAGCGGGATCGTGCTCTCGCAGGACGGATACGTCCTGACCAACCACCACGTGGTCGCCGGGGCCGGCTCCGCCAGCAAGATCACGGTCACCACCAGCGACGGCAAGCAGCATCCCGCGACGATCACCGGCAGTTCGCCGTCGTACGACCTCGCCGTGATCAAGCTCGACGGTGCGTCGGGACTGACCCCCGCGGTGCTCGGCGACTCGGACGCGCTGCAGGTCGGCGAGCAGGTGGTGGCCGTCGGCAGCCCGGACGCCCTGACCAACACCGTCACCTCTGGCATCATCAGCGCATTGTCGCGCACGGTGACCGCCGCCGACGAAAGCGGTTCGGCGGTCACGGTGTACAACGGCCTGCAGACCGATACCCCGATCAACCCGGGCAACTCCGGTGGGCCCCTGGTGAATCTGCAGGGTCAGGTGGTCGCCGTGAACTCCGCCGTCGACACCGGGCAGGCAGCCAGCGGCGGACCTCAGTCCTTCGGACTCGGTTTCGCCATCCCGATCAACACTGCCAAGCGCATCGCGAACCAGCTGCTGCAGAACGGTGAGGCGACCAAACCCGTTCTCGGCGTGTCGGGTTCGCTGTCGTCAATCGGCGCCGAGGACGGCGCGACCGTGTCATCGGTGGAGAACGGCGGACCGGCGGCGAAAGCCGGTATCTCTCGCGGAGACGTGATCACGAAGGTCGGCGACACCCCCGTCGCCGACTATGCCGATCTGATGGCGCAGGTGCTCACGCACGCGCCGGGTGAAACCGTGCCGGTCACCGTCGGCTCGGGGTCGGACGCGCGCACCGTGAAGGTGAAGCTCGGCAGCATCGTCGACAAGCAGCAGACCACGGTGCCCGAGTCGGGCGGCGGCTCCGACGGCGGGCCGGACGGATCTCGACTCCCTTTCGGCATCAATCCGTTCGGACAGGTTCCGTGACCGCCTGACGGGTGGTGCGCAGACTTCGTCTGATAACCCTTGTATTGAAAACAAAGCAGGCGCATACTTCGGGTATGGGTTCGTCCGATCAGCCCGCATCCGCAGCGACGGCCACCCGGAGGAGTTACGACTCGACCCTCCGGCGGAGCCAGGCGGAGCAGACCCGCGCGCAGATCCTCGAGGCCGCCACTCGCCTGTTCGCCGAGCGCGGCTGGTCCGTCGGGGTGCGCGAGATCGCTGCTGAGGCAGGCGTGTCCTTCGAGACGGTCTATGCGAAGTTCGGCTCCAAGACACGGCTGTTCCTCACGGCGTTCGACGTGGCGGTCGTCGGCGACGATCGGCCTGTCGCACTCGCCCAGCGGCCGGAGTTCGCCGCGCTGTCCGCGGGCGACCGCCGTGAACGTGCCGCAGCCGGAGCCGCCCTGGCCGCCGACATCTACGCTCGCACCGCTGGTCTGTACCGGGCGCTGCGCGAAGGCGCCTCCTTCGACCCCGAACTCGCATCCAGGCTCGTCGAGGCGTACCGCCGTCAGCGTTCAGATGTGCGGGCAGCGGGTGAGGCTGTCGCCGGACGCACGCTCGCCACCGATGAAGCCGAGGGATTGTGGGCGGTGATCAGCACAGAGGTCTACGACCTGCTCGTCAACAACGCGGGGTGGAGCCACACCCGCTATCGGAACTGGATCGCCGACGCCACCGTGCGACTACTCGGCCCCGATTGACTTCAGCCCTTCGATCGAGAGGACAGGGCCATGTTCATCACCACACGCGAACCCGCCGACACACGAAGCATGGGCATCGTGCACAGCGCACTACGACGGGACCTGCAGCGAGCCCGCCTCGTCATCGGAGCACCGCCTTATCCCGACGACGCCCGCCGACGAGCCATCGCCGACCACATCACCTGGATGATGGGCTTCCTCCACATGCATCACACCGGCGAGGACAAGGGGTTGTGGCCACTCGTCCGGTCGAGAAACCCCGACGCCGCACCCCTTCTCGACGACATGGAAGCCGATCATCTCCGGATCGCTCCGGCCGTCGACGCGTTGATCGAAGCCACCTCCGCCTACCGTCGGGACCCACAGGCACGGGACACCCTGCTCGACGCGCTGGAACGGCTGTCAGAAGTACTGCTCCCCCATCTCGAACGCGAGGAACTCGAGGCGATGCCGGTGGTCGCGGCCGCGATCAGCACCGCGGAGTTCCGGGACGTCGAACACGAATTCTTCGTCAAGCCAAAGGGATTCGCCGAACTCGGCCGCGAGGGTCACTGGGTCGTCGACGGTCTGGGAGATGAAGACCGGGAACGGATCTACGGCGTGGTGCCGGCCGTACCCAGGTTCATCCTCGTCCACGGCTTCGCACGCGCCTACCGGCGTCGGGCCGAGCTCATGTGGGGGCATGGTCCGGCGTCGAGGATCGGCCCGGTGACCGTCGAGGCGAAGAACCCGTCATGACACGCCGTCTCGCCCACCAGGGTCGCACCGAGTCGTATGCCGACGCACCACCCGAGGCCGTCTTCGACATCGTCTCCGACGTGACCCGGGTCGGCGAGTGGAGCCACGAGTGTCGGGGCGCGCACTGGGTCGGCGCCGAGAGGGAGGCAGCTCCCGGCGTACGATTCCGCGGCATCCTTCAGACCTACGACTTGCTCCATGTCGCACCGGGTTTCGACCGCATCTACTGGTTCCTCATCAAAGGCCATCGAGACCGCAGGGGTGCGCTCGCCGCGGATCTCGATCGCCTGGCAGCGCTCGCGGCTGCATTCAGCCGACGGTGAGGATCGCCAATCGCGGTCATGCGCGGTCAGCCTCGTCGTCGACGACGCCGATGTCCTCGTTCCACGGGCCGGGATTGGCCGCGATGAACTCCGACATCATCGCCGTGCAACGTTCGTCGTCGAGGATCGTGACCGACACCCCGAGGTCGGCGAGCCAGTCCTCTCCGCCCTGAAACGAACGGTTCTCGCCGATCACCACCGATCCGATGCCGAACTGCCGGATCAGTCCGCTGCAGTACCAGCAGGGCGCGAGGGTCGTCACCATGATCGTCGACGAGTAGTCCCGTTGCCGACCGGCCGCACGGAAGGCGTCGGTCTCCGCATGCGCCGACGGATCATCCTGCTGGACACGGCGATTCCGACCCTCACCGAGGAGGCTCCCGTCGGCGGCGAACAAGGCCGCACCGGTCGGGATGCCACCCTCCTCGAGACCCGACCGGGCCTGCCGATAGGCGGTGTCCATCAGATGCGAGAGATCGAGACCGGAGGGGAGGTCCGACGGGAGAACTCATCTGGCAAGAATTGCCGATCGGGACCTCAGGCGGCAACTGGGGACTGCGCCGTCCTGCACCGCGCCGGGACCTTCACAGCCACGACACACCTACGACGACGATCGACCGACACCAGCGAGATCACCCGCCGATCACCGGGGCAGGCATCTGACTTTCAACGGCAGCACGCCGGGTCGAGCACCTGGCACAGCGCCTGGAGTGCGTCGACGTGGGCACGGTAATAGACGTTCATGCCGCGACGCTCGGACCGGACCATGCCGGCTTTCTTGAGTTGACCGAGGTGGTGGCTGACCGTGGGTTCGGACAGTCCGACGGCGGTGGCCAGGTCGCAGGTGCAGACCTCGCCGGCCCCGTCGGTGAGCAGGATCGACATCAGCTTGATCCGCACCGGATCGGCGAGCGCTTTGAGTCGCAAGGCGATTTCCAGTGCGGCGTCATCGTCGAGCGGTGCGGCCGACACCGGTTCGCAGCAGATGGGGTCGATCATGTCGATGACCGGGAGCGCCTTGGGCATGACGGCCATCCTACCCACATCATTGACATATGTCGAAGAGGTTGGCACTCTGGACAGCGTCAGTAATTCGATATAAGTCGCACAGGTGGAGGTAGTCATGTCGCGTATGCAGCTCGCACTCAACGTTGATGATCTGAATCAAGCGGTCGAGTTCTACTCGAAGTTGTTCAATGTCGCCCCGGCCAAACGGAAGCCGGGTTACGCGAACTTTGCGGTCGCCGAGCCGCCGCTGAAGCTGGTGCTGTTGGAGAACCCGGGCAAGGGCGGCACGATCAACCACCTCGGTGTGGAAGTCGAGTCCAGCGATCAGGTGCACGCCGAGATCGCCCGACTCAGCGGTGAAGGCCTCTTCACCGAGGAAGAGATCAATACCACGTGTTGTTTCGCCACCCAGGACAAAGTCTGGGTGACGGGTCCGGCAGGTGAGAAGTGGGAGGTCTACACCGTCCTGGCCGACTCCGACACCTTCGGGACCAGCCCAAACCTGCTGGCCGACAGCGCGACCGGCGATTCGACCGACTCGCCGGCATGTTGTGGCACTGCCGGTGCCCCAGAGGCCGGCGAGCCCGCACCGAGTGCGTCCACCGCCTGCTGCTGACATCTCCCGAACCCGTCGGCGAGCAGCAGTGCTGCTGGTGCCCGCCGCCGGCTCAGGCGTGGTCGGCCAGGCGCGCGGTGAGGTCGGTGATGCGAGCGGCGATGTCGTCGCGGATCAGACGCATGCGCTCGATGCCGTCGATCCCGCGTGCGGAGGGTTCATCGGTCTCCCAGACCTCGACGACGGCCCCATCTGGCGGGGTGACTTGCGCGGACGTTCCCAGCACGACCGTGAGGTCGGCGTCGCGCATCAGATCGTCGGTGAGTTGGCGTGGCGTATGGCCGTCGATGTCCACGCCGACTTCGGCGAGCACCTGAGCGGACAGGTCGTTGACATGCTTGCCGATCGCGGCGTCGGTTCCGGCGGAGGAGGCGTTGATCGCGCCGGCGCCCAACGTGCTCGACAGGCCTTGGGCCATGACCGACTTACCTCGATTGCTCACGCACACGAACAGAACCGATCGTGATGTGCTCATCGCACGCTCTGTTCCGTGCCGGCGGGCACGATCTCGGCGAGCAGGTCGACCACCAGCGATCGGATCTGATCGCGGATTGGGCGCACCGCGTCAATACCCTGGCCGGCGGGGTCTGCGAGTGCCCAGTCGCGGTAGTCGACCCCGGGAAACACCGGGCAGGCGTCGCCGCAGCCCATGGTGATGACCGCGTCGGAGCGCTCGACGGTGTCGGGGGTGAGGATCTTCGGAGCTTGGTCGGAGATGTCGATTCCGACCTCGGCCATGGCCTCCACGGCCACGGGGTTGATGGCTTCCGCCGGCGCCGAACCCGCAGAGCGAACCTCGACCCGACCGCCACCCAGCGCGGTGAGAAACCCGGCGGCCATCTGAGAACGGCCGGCGTTGTGGACGCAGACGAACAACACACTCGGTCTCGGTGCAGACATGGCGTGGCTTCCTTTTCGGTGTGAGAGGAGGTTATGCGTGTGGTGCGGGACGAGCCCTCGAGCAAGCTCAGGACTTCTGCGGGGCGATGAAGCGCTTGCGCAACGCCAGCGAGACGTACACCAACCCCACGAGGACCGGGACCTCGATCAACGGGCCCACGACACCGGCCAATGCCTGTCCCGAAGTGGCGCCATACGTGGCGATCGCGACCGCGATGGCCAGTTCGAAGTTGTTGCCGGCAGCAGTGAACGCCATCGTCGTGGTGCGTTCGTACCCGAGTTTCATGGCCGCACCGAATGCATAACCGCCGCCCCACATCACCGCGAAGTACACCAGCAGCGGGATCGCGATGCGGACGACATCGAGCGGTTGGGAGGTGATCTGATCACCTTGCAGGGCAAAGAGAATCACGATAGTGAACAGCAACCCGTACAGCGCCCACGGACTGATCCTGGGAATGAACGTCGACTCATACCAGTCGCGACCCCTGTTCCGCTCCCCCAGATATCGGGACAGGAATCCGGCGGCCAGCGGGATGCCCAGGAAGACCAGCACCGATTTGGCGATCTGCCACGGAGACGCATCGATCGTTGTCTGCTCCAGACCCAGCCAACCCGGCAAGACCGAGAGGTAGAACCAGCCCAGGACGGCGAACATCACGACCTGGAACACCGAGTTGATCGCCACCAACACTGCAGCTGCTTCACGGTCACCGCACGCCAGATCATTCCAGATGATCACCATCGCGATGCATCGCGCCAACCCGACGATGATCAGACCGGTGCGGTACTCGGGCAGGTCGGCGAGGAAGATCCAGGCCAGAGCGAACATCAACGCAGGGCCGACGACCCAGTTCAGGACCAGCGATCCGATGAGGAGTCGCTTGTCTCCGGTCACCGTGTCGAGGCGGTCGTAGCGGACCTTCGCCAGAACCGGATACATCATGATCAGCAGGCCGATCGCGATGGGTAACGAGACGCCATCGATCGAGATGGCCGACAGCACATCGTTCAACCCGGGGATCAACCGGCCCAGGAGCAGGCCGGCGACCATCGCCACCCCGATCCACACCGGCAGGAACCGGTCAAGGGTGGAGAGTTTGCCGACGACCGCGGGGTGCTCGGAAGTGTTCGATGCGGTACTCACGCGATCACCAACGTGTCCGCGGTGGGATCCGCCGAGCTCAGAATGGACGAGAGCTGCTGCAACGCAGCAGGAATGACCCAGTAGTACACCCAGGTGCCCCGGCGCTCACAGTCCAGCAGACCCGCCTGCCGCAACACCTTGAGATGGTGCGAGATGGTGGGCTGGGACAAATCGAACGATCCCGAGATGTCGCACACGCAGGCCTCCCCGCCGGCATGGCTGGCCACCAGGCTCAGCAACCGCAATCGCACCGGATCGCCCATCGCCTTGAACATGCGCGCCAACTCCACCGTCGCATCGACGCTGAGAGGCTCCTGCACCAACGGCGTACAACACGCCTCGTCCGCCACGTCGGGCAGCCGGTCCTGATTCGACATGCGTCTATATTGACAGACCTCGAACCGCCGACCAAATGAACATTCGTCGAACGCCGGCCGCGAGACAGATGGCGCCAGGGCGATGTCGAGCCATCGATTCCTGCTACTGCATGACGGTCGCCATAGGTGGTCGTCAGCTCTTCGTCAGATCCTGCGCGAGCATCACGATGATGCCGCTGGGCCCACGCACGTAAGTGAGCTTGTAGATGTTCTCGTAGTTCGCGACCCCGCGAAGCGGACGACATCCGTGCCGCGCGGCGATCTCGAGCGCCGCGTCGAGGTCGTCGACCGAGAACGCGACACGGTGCATGCCGATCTCGTTGGGCAGCGTCGGCGTCGTCTCGATGGCGTCGGGATGGAGGTACTCGAACAGTTCGAGCCGGCCTTGCCCGTCGGGTGTCCGCAGCATCGCGATCTTGGCGTGGTTTCCGTCGAGACCGACTGCGGTGGAGGCCCATTCGCCGCTCACCTCGTCCCGGCCGACGACGCTGAGGCCGAGGTCGGTGAAGAACGCGATCGCCGCCTCGATGTCGCGGACCGCGATCCCGATGTTCTCGAGTTTGATGGCCATGTCGGCCACGGTAACTCCCCGAAGCTGTGGATCGGTATCGGCTCAGAGAACCTTCTTCACCACGCTCGACTTCAGTTGCATCTGACCGAAATCGGGGACCTTCGCGTCGATGTCGTGGTCGCCCACGCCGTCGGAGATCAACCGGATGTTTCGCACCTTCGTGCCGATCTTGATGACACCGCCGCCACCGCCCTTGACCTTGACGGTCTTGACGATGGTCACGGTGTCACCATCGGCAAGGGCGTTGCCGACCGAATCCTTGATCTCGGTCGTGGCCGCGGCGTCGACTTCCGACGATTCATCGGCCGACCACTCGTGCCCGCACATCGGGCACACCAGGAGCGCGCCCTGCGGGTGGGTGAACTCCTGAGCACACTCCGGGCACGGAGGCAGCTGGTCAGACATGGAAGAAGCGGAACGTTTGCATGCCCATGAGCATAGCCTGCCACCTGCGCAAACATGCCAACCAGCTGGGCGTTGGACCCGGAAAGAAGGTTTGTCGGAGCTTCCTCATCTCGGATGGACTCTCGTCGGAAACGCCGGCGCATTCAGCCCAGGACCGCCGGGCACTCGATGACCTCGATCGAGTTGCCACGAAAGAGTGTCAGGTGTGGGTGCTCGCCCAGGATGCGGACCGCGTCGTCATGGGAATCGGCCTCGACAACCGCGTACGCAACCTTGGCGTCCTCGAACTCCTCGACGCCGTCGGCGGTCACTCGACGCTTCCGGAACAGTGGGGCACCGGGATCGATCAGAGCCGTTCGATGGGCTCGTGCCCAGGCCGACCAGGCCGCCATGAAGTCGGCCTGCTGCTGCTCGGTCAGCCCAACCCTGTCGATGTCGCCGGCCGAGCCGTTGAGGATCGCGAGAAATCTGGGCACACCAACACGATAGGCGTCGGGGCGAGCCGGTGCGCCGCTACACGTTGAAGCGGAACTCCACCACGTCGCCGTCCTGCATGATGTAGTCCTTGCCCTCCATGCGGACCTTGCCGGCGGCCTTGGCGGCGGCCATCGATCCGGCCTCGTCGAGGTCGGCGAAGGACACGATCTCGGCCTTGATGAAGCCCTTCTCGAAGTCGGTGTGGATGACGCCGGCCGCCTTGGGTGCGGTGTCGCCCTGGCGGATCGTCCAGGCGCGCGCCTCCTTCGGACCTGCGGTGAGGTAGGTCTGCAGGCCGAGGGTGTGGAAACCGGCGCGCGCGAGCGAAGTCAGGCCGGGCTCGTCCTGGCCGATGGAGTCGAGCAGTTCCAGGGCGTCCTCCTCGTCGAGTTCGAGGAGTTCGCTCTCGACCTTCGCGTCGAGGAACACCGCGTCGGCCGGTGCGATGGCGGCGCGCAGTTCGGCCTTCTTCGCGTCGTCGGTGAGCACGCCCTCGTCGGAGTTGAACACGTAGAGGAACGGCTTCGCCGTCATCAGGTGCAGCTCGCGGACCGAAGACAGGTCGAACGAATCCTTCTGCGAGAACAGCGTTTTTCCGCTGTCGAGGATCTCCTGTGCCTTCTTGGCCGCCTCGAGGGTCTCGACGAGGTCCTTGTTCTTGCGCGAGTCCTTCTCCAGACGCGGGAGCGCCTTCTCCAGCGTCTGCATGTCGGCGAGGATCAGTTCGGTCTCGATGACCTCGATGTCGGCGAACGGATCGACGCGACCGTCGACATGCACGACGTCACCGTCGTCGAAAACACGGACCACCTGGCAGATGGCGTCGGCCTCACGGATGTTGGCGAGGAACTGGTTGCCCATGCCCTCGCCCTCGGACGCACCCTTGACGATGCCGGCGATGTCGACGAACGACACCGTGGCGGGCAGGATGCGCTCGCTGCCGAAGATCTCCGCGAGACGCTTCAGTCGCGCGTCGGGCAGTTCGACCACGCCCACGTTGGGCTCGATGGTGGCGAACGGGTAGTTGGCCGCCAGCACATCGTTACGGGTCAGGGCGTTGAACAGGGTCGACTTACCGACGTTGGGCAGACCGACAATTCCCAGGGTGAGACTCACGGGCGACCAGTCTATCGGCACCGGCCGCGAGGCCCGACGCTGCGTCGGACCTCGTCGTGGACCCGGCGGTCAGTCCCGGTCCAGCAATCCCTTGACCGGGTTCGGCGGCTCCTTCGGCGGGTCCTCGTCGGGGACGCCCACCTGCTTGGTGACGGGCGCACCTTCGGGTGCCAGCGACTCCCCCGCGCGTTCGGCGATCCGCTCGTTCAGGTAGCGCAACACCACCGCCAGCGACGCGACCGCCGGCACCGCGAGGAAGGCACCGGTGATACCGAACAGGGTGCCGCCCAACGTCACCGAGAGCAGCACGATCACGGCGTGCAGATCCATCGACTTCGCCTGCAACCACGGCTGCAGCACATTGCCCTCGAGCTGCTGCACAGCCAGGATGACGCCGAGCAGGATGAGCGCGGTGGTCAGGCCGTTGGACACGAGGGCGATGAGCACGGCGAGCGCTCCGGCGACGAACGCACCGACGATCGGGATGAAGCCGCCGAGGAAGGTGACCACCACCAACACGCCGGCGAGCGGAACCCCGAGGATGAACAAGCCGAGGCCGATGAGCGCGGCGTCGACGAAGCTGACGACCGCCTGCGTCCGGATGAATCCACCGAGGCTGTTCCACATCCGGGTCAGGACCTCACCGACGTGGGTGCCGGAGGGCTTGCCGACCGAGCGGTCGAGCCACGGCACGAACTTCGGCCCGTCCTTGAGGAAGAAGAACACCAGCACGAACGTGGTGAAGACGGTGACGAGCAGCGATGTCGCGGTGCCCACGCCGCTGAACACACCCGAGGCGATGGTCGACGCACTCGACTGCAACTTGCTCGTGATGGCGTTGACGATGTTGTCGAGCTGTTCGTCCTCGATGTTGAGCGGCGGCCCCTGAACCCAGTCCTGGAGATGCTTCACACCGTCGGTGGCCCGGTTGGCGAGTTCGGGAGCCTGGTCGACGATCGACGGCACGATCAGACCGATGACACCTCCGAGCACACCGAGACCGATCAGCATCATCAACAACGACGCCGCCGCGGCCGGGACGCCGTGGTTACGCATCCAGCGCACCGGCGGCCACAGGATGGTGCACACGATGATCGCGAGCAGGACCGGCAGCAGGATCACCCAGAACTTGCCGAGCACCCAGAAGAGCACCCACAGGGCGGCTGCCACCAGCACGATCTGCAGACCCACGGTCGCGCACGATCGCAGGCCGGCCATCATCACCTGGGCGCGCGTCGGGTATGCCTTCTCCTCGACGCCGCCGAGTACGGCATCATCCCCGAGGACGGCGTCGGCACCCACCGAGATGGAATCCGGGCTGCCGGTTCCGGCTTCGTCGTCTGCACGCTGGTCGTCCGAGCTGTCAGTCACTCGTGGATCCTCACACACCACGATGACATCGCGGAGTCGACGCGACGGATGACGGTCGCCGCGGATGCGAACAGCTCAGGGATGCCGCGACCGGTCAGCGTCGGCGCAGTTTGCGTCCGATGAAGCGGATCAGCGAATTGAGCGCCTCGAGTTCGGCGTCAACCTGATTGAAGACCGGCGGGATGTCGTCCCGGCCACACATCTCGACTCCGGCGCGTCGAACGGCCGGATCGGCGACTCGTCGGCCCGCTGACCATCCCACGGCACGGGCGCGATGCCTTGTTCGGCCTCTTCGGTTAGTGCGCGTCTGATGGTCTCGGGGCCGTAGAGACCCATCATCATCTCCAGGCCCCATCCGGGCAGCCCGGCGAGGGGCAGGTCGTCGTGCCGGCTTCGCCGTCGGCCATCGAACCGTGTGGACATGGCGCAATCGTGCCACAGCACTGTTACTCAGATCACAGATTCGGCCGTACACGTCGCGTCCGATTTCCGCCAGAAGTCGATCCCGCCGAATGTCAGAGTGGAGAGGTGACCACAGCTTCCGTCGAACACACCGTCCCGGGCTCGGCTCCGGACTTCGACCGCTGCTATCGCGCCCTCCAGGCACGGGATGCACGTTTCGACGGCCAGTTCTTCGTCACCGTCCGGACCACCGGGATCTACTGCCGTCCGTCGTGCCCCGCGCAGACGCCGCGACCACACAATGTCGCGTTCGTGCTGACCGCGGCCGCGGCCCAGCAACAGGGCTACCGTGCCTGCCGGCGATGTGCTCCCGACGCCGTCCCCGGTTCTCCGCTGTGGAATGTGAACGCCGACATGTCCGCCCGCGCGATGCGGCTGATCGCGGACGGGGTCGTCGAACGTGAGGGTGTCGGCGGTCTCGCGGCACGGCTGAAGTACTCACCCCGCCATCTCAACCGTGTCCTCACCGACCACCTGGGTGCCGGTCCGCTCGCGCTCGCCCGCGCGCACCGGGCCACCAACGCCCGGGTGCTCATCCAGTGCACGACGCTACCGATGTCCGACGTCGCCTTCGCCGCCGGCTTCGCCAGCATCCGGCAGTTCAATGACACGATCCGCGCCGTCTTCGGACTCACCCCGACCGAACTCCGGCGACTCCGCAACGGTCGCGACCGACCACACGCCGAAGCACCGTCGGCTCCGGGCAGTGTCAGCCTGCGCCTGCCGTTTCGCGCGCCCTACCGCTGGACGTGGATGCGCTGGTTTCTGTCCGCACACGCGGCAGCGGGGGTCGAGACCGTCATCGACGACTCCGACGCACCCCTCGGTTGGCGGTTCCGGCGTGTCATCAACCTCCCGCACGGCTCGGCGATCGCCGAGATCGAACCCCATGACGACCACGTCGGTGTCGTTCTCTCCCGACTCGACATGCGCGACCTCGGTGCTGCGGTGAACCGTCTGCGTCGGCTACTCGACCTCGATGCCGACATCACCGCCGCCGCGGAGACCCTCGCCGACGACCCGACTCTCCGCCTTGTCGTCGAGACCGCGCCCGGACTCCGCGTGCCGGGCAGTCTCGACCCCGCGGAGACGATCATCCGCACCATGCTGGGACAGCAGGTCAGTCTCGCGGCCGCACGACATCAGATCGACCGGCTCGTCGACGCGCTCGGCGAAGCGTTGCCCGACGGTGCCACCTCGGGCGCCGATCGGGTACCGAAGGCTTTTCCCACCTCGGCCGCCATCGCGGCCCACGGACGCGAAGTGTTGCGCGGACCGCGCCGCCGGATCGACGCCGTCATCGGGGTCGCCGAGGCGCTCGCCGAAGGTCGGGTGGAACCGCATGCCGGGGTCGATGCGTCTGACCTACGTGCGCAACTGATCGAGCTGCCCGGAATCGGCCCCTGGACCGCCGACATCGTCACCATGCGAGTGACGGGCGATCCCGACGTCCTGCTCGCGAACGACCTGGTCGTCGCCCGGGCCGCGGCCGACCTGGGACTCGATCTGCGCGACACACATCACTGGGCACCGTGGCGGTCGTACGCGACGATGCACCTGTGGCGACACCGCCTCGCCGGCGCCGGCGAGGACGTATGACGAGCGGACCCCAGATGACGCCTGATCCGATGACGCCCCATCCGACACCGATTCGACTCGAACCCCGACCCGACAGGAACGCCATGCCTGCACCGTCCCCCACCGTCACCGACGGACCGACCGCCCACACCACGGCCGCCGACGACCCCGTCACCCCCGGCACTGCCACCGCCGCCGGTTACGCCACCCTCGACACCCCGAACGGTCCGTTCACCGTGATCGCCGACGACTCGGAGCGCGTCCTCGCATCCGGGTGGACCGACGATCCCGCCTATCTCTCCGCACTCATCCACCGATCGTTGCGTCCGGAGTCACTGCAGCGTTCCGTGACGCTCGGGAGACTCACCGACGCGGTGTCGGCGTACTACGCGGGCGAGGTCGATGCGCCGTCCCGGGTCGAGGTGGTCCAGCTCTCCGGCGGCACCTTCCTGAACAAGGCGTGGGACGCGCTGCGTCTCGTCGAACCCGGGCGGCCGGTCACCTACACCGAGTTCGCCGAGCGCGCGGGCGAACCGGCCGCCATCCGCGCCGCGGCGACCGCGTGTGCGCGCAATGCCGCCGCACTCTTCGTGCCGTGCCACCGGGTCAAGCGCAGCGACGGAACGCTCGGTGGCTTCCGCTACGGACTGGACATCAAGAGGTGGCTGCTCGACTTCGAGGCACCAGCGGAGGACTGAGCCGGAGCTGCGGCGACGGCGTTTTGTCGGAGGCATCCGCCACCATCGGGGCATGATCGCTGCAGCCCTGTCACTCGTGTTCGGCGTCCTGCTCGGCATCGCGCTCGGGTGGTGGGCGCATGCCGCGCGCAGCGCCGGGGTGGTGGCGGCCGCCCGCTCCGAGGTGGAGATGCTGCGCGAGGGACGCAGCGAGGTGGCGTCGTCGTTGTCGTGGGCCACCGAGGATGCGGCACGGCGGCAGTCCACGGCGATCGGCAGCCAGGTGCAGCACATCGTGGAACCGCTACGCGCGACCCTCGCCCAGCTCTCCGACGAACTGCGTCGGGTCGAGTCCAATCGGATCGGCGCGTACGCCGGGCTCACCGAGCAGGTTCGCGGCATCCACGCGGCATCCGTCGCGCTCAACGACCAGACCCGGCAGCTCGCCAACGCACTGCACAGCTCCCACTCGCGCGGCCGCTGGGGCGAGGTGCAGCTCGAACGGGTCGTCGAACTCGCCGGGATGACCAAACACTGTGACTTCAGCACCCAGGTGTCGCTGCCGGACAAGACCAAGGCCGGCGCGACGGTCCGGCCCGACCTCGTCGTCCACCTCGCGGGCGGACGCGACATCGTCGTCGACGCCAAGGTGCCCCTCGAGGCGTATCTGCGTGCCGCCGAGTCCACCGAGGCCGCCGCCCGGGATCGTCTGATCGGCGAGCATGCCCGGGCGCTGCGCGCACACATCGCCCGGTTGTCCGCGAAGTCCTACTGGACGGCCTTCGAGAACACGCCGGAGATGGTGGTGCTGTTCCTCCCCGCCGACGCAGTCCTCGAAGCCGCCGTCCGCACCGATTCCGAGGTCCTCGAGTACGGCTTCGCACGCAATGTGGTGATCGCCACTCCGACGACCCTCATCGCGTTGCTCCGGACCGTCGCCCTCGGCTGGCGCCACGACGCGATGGCCCGCGACGCCGCGGTCATCCATGCCCTCGGCATGGAACTCCACCAACGGCTCGCCGGTGTACTCGGTCATCTGGGCTCGCTCGGCACATCGCTGCAGCGCACCGTCGACGCCTACAACTCGACGATCGGGTCGGTCGAGAGCCGGCTGGGCGTCACCGCACGACGACTGGCCGAACTCGACGCCCTGGGCGAGGTCGCCGAACCGCCGCGGCCCCGCGTGATCCACGACACCTGCAGGTCCGCCGAATCCGTCGCGACACCTGCGACGACATCGGCGGCCGCGTCCACGCCACGGTCCGGGGGTGGAGCGTTTTCCGCCGATGAACCGGTACCGTGACCATGTGCCTTCCCCGCAACGCCTACAGACGGCGGTACCCCTGGACCAGCAGTCCGTGCTGCCCGCGGTCCGCGGTCTGCCGTGGTGGGGTGCCGTTCTCCTGGCAACCGGGATCACGGCCCTCGGTGCGGCGATCGACGCCGGCAGCAACGATTCGCTCGGCGGGATCTACAAGTTCTGTTATCTCGTCGGCTGCGTCCTCGCTGCTCTGGCCGTGCGTCGCCGCGCACTGTTCACCGCTGCCGCCCAGCCGCCGCTGATCGCGTTCTTCGTCAGCATCGTCACGCTGTACGGCCTCAATTCCGAGCAGGCGTCGTCCGGTCTGAAGAGCCTGATCTTCAAGGTGCTGTTGCCGATCGCCGCGGATTTCCCCTGGATGCTGACGGTCTTCCTCGTCACCTTGGCCATGGTGCTCGTCCGATGGTTCCTGACCCGCGGCGACGACGACAAGAACTCCGGTGGTCGCGAGAAGCCGACGGGGTCCCGCGGTGCGTCGACTCGCGCGAGTCGAGACAAGAACGACCGCGCCAAGACCGGCGAGTCGACCGAGCGCGCGACGACGCATCGTCGGGCCAAGAGCAGCACGGCCCAGCAGGCCGGCCCCGGCCAGACCGCCAAGGCGCCGTCGAGCAAGTCGCGCCCCCAGCGCTCCCGTCCCGGCTCCGCCTCCGAACGCCCGGCCTCGTCGACGCGTACGGCGACCGTCGAACGGACCCAGCGGACCCCGGCAACCGCGCGCCCGACGGTGGCGGATCTCGCCGCACCCGACCTCACCCCGTCGGACGCACCGCTCTCGGGTCAGGCCGACACGCCTCGTACCGACCCCGCCCCGTCCGGTTTCCAGACGTACGAGTCGGCCACCGACGGCGGTCCGGCAGGCGTCGCCGACACCCGCTCCTGACGCGCGCCGAATCGCCACCTCCGGTCGCGCGCGCCAGGCGGTTTCAACCGGTCGTGACCAGCGGGGTCTCCGACGAGCGTCAGCCGCCGGCGTTGAGTTCGATCCAGTGCCCCAGCTTTCGGGCCGCGGCGTCGACCAGTTCGGGCCACTCCATCGCACCCTCGTCGGCGTTGTCGGTGACGGCCTTGACGAGCCGGCACGGGATCCCGAACTGCGCGCTCACATGGGCGACCGCGCATCCCTCCATGTCGACGAGATCGGCGTGGCGTGCCAGTTGGGCCCGCCGCACCGGGTCGGCGACGAAGGTGTCCCCCGAGGCCAGCACCGTTCCGTCACCGTCCGGGAGTTCCCAGCGGTCGGTCATCTCATAGCCCATGGCGCGTAGTTCGGCGCTGCTGATGTCGTGTTCGAGCACCGATGACGGGATGAACAGATCGCGTCCGGGACCGACGACTTCGTCCCGCAGCACCCCCGCGGTGCCGATGTTGATCACCTGCCGGACCGGTGCACCGGCGGCGAGCTCGCGACTCAACGCCATCGTCGCCCGGACCTTGCCGATCCCGGTGATGAGCAACCGTGAACCCGCCGGCAGATGCCGCGCCTCGGCGCGGGTCGCCGACACGATCAGAACACTTCCGGACACACCACTCCGCACATCGTCATCAGACACCGGGTGATTATCGCGTGCGTCATCTGCGCGCGAGCGCCGCGGACGCCCGAGCGGCCCGGCCCAGAGCGGTGCCGTAGCCGGGTCCGTGCCCGGCGGCGTGCACCGCGAGCGGGTGCAGTTGGTGGACCTCGACCCTGTCCTGCCAACCGGGCACCAAGGGGTGCGTCTCCTGATAGCCGTCGATGATCTCGTCGAGCAGCGGGCAGCCGAAGAGCGCGAGCATCGCGAGGTCGGTCTCCCGGTGACCCCCGTGTGCGGCGGGGTCTATCATCACGACGCCCTGGGAGGTCCAGAGCACGTTGCCGTTCCACAGATCGCCGTGGATGCGGGCCGCGGGTTCGTCGTCGTCGAACGCTCCGCTCGCGACCAGCTCGCAGGCGGCGCGAACGGCATCCTCGTCCTCAGCGGTCAGATTGCCGGCCTCCCGCGCCGGACGCAGATACGGCTCGACGCGTTCCCGCGCGTAGAACTCGCCCCACGAGTCGTATTCGATCGAACTGAGCGGGCGCCGGCCGATGAACAGCCGGCCGTCGAAACCCGCGGGCGGCGAACCGAACCGCGGGGCACCGGCGTCGTGCATGCCCGCCAGCGCAGCTCCGAAGGCCCGGGCGGCCTCGCGATCCGGACGCGTCGTGTCGAGGTACTCGAGTTCGATGGCGTCCTCGCTCACCGCGAGCACCTTCGCCACCGGTGCGCCGGAGTCGGCGAGCCAGCGCAACCCGGCGACCTCGGCCGCGAAGAAGTCCCGGTGACCGCCCGGCGGGCCGCTGCCCCGCAGCGTCTTACGGAAGACGCGGCTCACTGCGCCGAATGGTGGTCGCGTGCCCGCGCCTCGAGCGTCGTGCCGCTGACCCGCGCGAGCTTGTCGAAACGATCGTTGGCCACCCGCATCGCGATCTCGTAGGGCAGGGCGAACTTCCGCGCCCACCAGTATCCGAACCGTATGTCGAACGACGTGTAGACCATGAACCGATTCTTGCGGATCCCCTTGAGGATCGCCGCGGCCGCGGTCTCGGGTGACACCGCGACCTTGTGGAAGTTGTTGATGGCGGCCTTGACTCGCGGGTCGGCACGGTCGACGCCGACGATCTCGACGGTGTCGACCAGCGGGGTGTCCACACCGCCCGGACACACCAGCGACACCCCGATACCGTGACGCCGCAGATCGAACCGCAACACCTCGGAGACACCGCGGATCCCGAACTTGCTCGCGCTGTAGGCGGCGTGCCACGGCAGGGCGAGCAGCCCCGCGGCCGACGACACGTTGACGATGTGTCCGCCACTCCCCCGCCGGACCATCTGCGGCACAAAGCATTCGATGATGTGGATCGGGCCCATGAGATTGACGTCGACGAGCGATCGCCAATGGCGGTGCTCGAGATTCTCCACCGTGCCCCATGCCGAGATCCCGGCGATGTTCATCACGACGTCCATCACGCCGACCTCGGCGTCGACCTGCCGCGCGAAGTTGGCCACCCAGTCGTAGTCGGAGACGTCTCCGGCGAGGTGGTAGAGCACGGTTCCGTCGGCGCGGAGGATTCCGGCGACGACCTCGTCGAGCTGATCGGCGTGTAGGTCGGTCAGCACCAGTTCGGCACCCCGTGCGGCGGCTGCCTCGGCGGTCGCGCGTCCGATCCCGCTCGCCGCCCCGGTGATCAGTACCTTGCGTCCGCGCAACGACGGCACCGGAGTGTCCATCACCAGGAGATCTCGAATGCCCATGGGGCCGAGGTTAGCCGCCTGAGGCGGACGGGCTCAGCCGATCGGCAGCTTCCCGTCGAACAGGCCGTACAGAATCGTGAGCATCGCCTTGAGGACCTGCGCCGACACATCCTGTCCCTGTGTGGCCAGCAACTGGACGACGGCCTCGGGCTCCTCGGTGGCGAGCAGCTGCTGCACGAACGGGATCACCGCGGACAGCCCGCTGGCGTCGTCGGCCGGCGGCACCGAGGGTGCGGGTCCGGCGCCGGTGGCCGCATTGCCGTTGACGTATTTCAGGATGCCGTCGGTGATGGCCGTCGCGTACTTCAGCTGGCCATCGCGTCCGGCCAGGGCGGCCGCCTCGGCCGGGTTGGACAGGTTGCCCATCTCGATGAAGACGGCCGGGACCTTGGTCAGGTTGACCGCGGCGATGTCCGGACGCGTCTGGATGCCGTTGTTCACCCCCGCGTAGTTGGCCGACGGGAAGCCGGCAGCGATGAAGGAATCGCGCATGACGGTCGACGCCTTGCGCCCCTCACCCGACTGCACGCGGTTCACGGTGGCGTCCGGGATCGGCAGCGACGGCACGATCATGTGGAAGCCCTTCTTGGCGCCGTCCGCTCCCCGGCTCGTCGAATCGGCGTGCAGGCTGACCGCGACCGCTGCGCCGGACCGGCTCGCCGCGGCGGCACGCTCGTCGACGCAGCCACCCCACCCGAGGTCGTCGGGCCGGCTCAGCACCACCCGGGCGCCCTGGCTTTCCAGGCCGGCCTTGACCAGCTGGGTGATCTGCCAGTTGACGGTGTGCTCCTCGGCCCCGTTCACCCCCGTGGCCCCGGTGGTCTGGCAGTCCTTCTTGCCGCCGCGCCCGTCGGACACCTGCGCGCTGAGGCTCCGACCGGCAGCACTCGCCTGGTGCCCCGGGTCCAGGAAGATCGTCTTCCCCGCGAGCGCGGTCCCACGGGCCGGCACGGCCTGTGCAGGCGCCACCACCAGGTTCGACGCCATCACGGTCGACGCCATTGCCGTCACGGCGAAGGCGGTCGTCAACATGCGCTTCTTCATCATCTTCTGGAACATCGGCGTTTCGAGGCGGCGACCGCGCGTCTCAGCTCCGGTCATTCGCCTCACTCCTCCCGTTAGGCACCATTGGTCACACTGGTCACAGACTTAACAGTGAAACAGGGCGAGCGGAGTTTGCGAAATGCGCTACCTGGGCGTTCCGGATTTCGTTAGCCGAATGTGACATCCGGACCGGCGTGTCGCATGATCCGCGCCACACGTGTCGCGGGTATCGCGCTCAGTCGGGCACGTGGCGCAGGACACCGAGAATGCCGTGCTCGTCCTCCGCATCCTCCGGACGCGCGATCGCGGCCTGCAACTCGGCGTTGACGGCCTCGGCGTCGAGACCGCGACCGATCGCGACCAGTTCGGTCGACGGCGTCCGCGGCGCCCACGACTCACGGCTCACCCGGACGAACCCGCCCACAGCGTGTACGACGAACTTCTGCCGATACCGCGGCCGGTCGAAGTGCACGATGCCCTTGATCCGGAAGCATCCGCTCGGCGGTCGCTCCAGGAACCGCGCGAGCCGACGCGGGTCGAGCGGTTCATCGCTCCGAAAGGTGATCGCCTCGTACCCGGCGTGCAGGTGGTCGTGACCGGAATGGTCGTGTTCCTCGAGCAACAGCTCGTCGAGGGTGAGCTGTCCGCTTCGCGGTTCGTCGGTCCCGGCCGACTCGTCGATGTCGAACAACAGCGCCGGGTCGATCCGGGCCTCCTGGGTCACCATCGCCGCTACGGTCGGGTTCAGCTGCGCGACAATCTCTTCGACGGTTCGCAGGTCCGCGCCGGTGATCAGGTCGGACTTGTTGACCAGAATGAGATCGGCTATCGCCATGTGCGCGTCGACCTCTGGGTGTTCCTCGCGCAGCGCGTGGATGTGCGCGGCGTCGACCACGTAGACCAGACCGCCATAACGAAGCCGCGGATCCGTCACCGCGGTGACCATCCGGATGAGTGATCTCGGTTCGGCTATCCCGCTGGCCTCGATCACGATCGCGTCGATCTTCGCGCTCGGGCGGACCAGGGAGGTCAGCGCGTCGGCGAGACCGTCAGCGTCGACCGTGCAGCACATACATCCGTTGCTCAGGCTCACCGCACCGTCGGCCTGGGCGGACACCAGCAGTGCATCGATGTTGACCGATCCGAAGTCGTTGACCAGGACGCCCAGTCTCGTACCGGTGGCTCCCGCGGTGCGCAGCAGATGGTTGAGCAGGGTCGTCTTGCCGGACCCGAGGAAACCGGCGACCACGATCACCGGCACCGGCGGCCGGGCCGTCCGGGACGTGCTCAGGCCAGACATGCCGGGCAGATCACGGCGAGGTCCCGACCCTCGCGGTCGGGATGATTCGCGACGTTGTTCGTCGAACCCCCGCATTCGACGCATTGTCCGAGCACCTCGGCGCGATCGGAGAACTCCGTGCTCATGCGGTTGTCGAAGACGTAGAGAGATCCTTTCCAGAGCCCTCCGTCGCGGTACCGCTCGCCGTATCGCACGATGCCGCCGTCGAGCTGATAGACCTCGTTGAATCCACGGCTGCGCATGACCGTGCTGAGGACCTCACACCGGACGCCCCCGGTGCAGTAGGTGACCACCGGACGGTCTTTGAGGTGGTCGTAGGCACCGCTCTCGATCAGTGGGATGAAGTCGCGCGTGGTCTGCGCCTTGGTGACCACCGCCCCGTCGAACCGCCCGACCTGCGCCTCGATCTCGTTGCGGCCGTCGAAGAAGACGACCTCGTCACCGCGTTCGTCGACGAGTCGGTGGACCTCTTCGGGCGTCAGCCGGACACCGCCTCCGACCACCCCGTTCTCGTCGACGACGATCTCGTCGGGAACCCCGAAGGTCACGATCTCCGGGCGCACCTTCACACTCAGGCGGGGGAAATCGTCGCCGGCGCCGTCCGACCATTTGATGTCGGCATCGGCGAACCCGGGGTAGGAACGGGTGGTCCTGACGTAGCGTTTGACCGCGGCGATGTCGCCACCGACGGTGCTGTTGATTCCGTGTCGTGACACGATGATCCTGCCCCGCAGCCCGAGCGACTCGCACACCGACAGCTGCCACAGCCGAATGGCTTCCGGATCGGGCAGCGGGACGAAGACGTAGAACAGAACGATCTTGGGGGTCGACACAATGCAAGGGTACGGAAATCGACCACGGCGGCCCGTACCCGTCCCACGTCCGCGGCCGACTCACTTCGGCCGTGTGATCTGCGCGTCATTCGCAACCGTGACGGTCGCGGCAATCGTGACGATCACGGGTTGCTCGTTGCCCACCGACACCACGCCGTCACGAATCGTCATTCCACCGACCGACGAACTGTCCACCCTCACCGAGGTCGAGTCGTCGTCGACGACGTCCACCACCGGTGAGGACACGGCACAGAATCTTCCCGATTGGACAATCGGCCGAGTGGTCGCATTGGCCCCACGAGTCGACAATTCGCGCTTTCATCAGGGTTCGGTGACCGCGGATTCACCGTTACAGGACTCGTCCGGCTTCCATTTCTCCACACCCGATCGATCAGTCAATTGCTCGACCGGCACCAACGGACGGTCGTCGCTGGTCTGCCGTATCAACGACGGGGCCGACTCCGGACCTTCGAGGCGGCGCGAGGCTCCGTCCACGGCGTCGGCATCCTGCGACTGGGCGCCCGATTACGCAATCCTCAGTTCGGACGGTCCGCAACATGGTGCGTGCGCCAATCGCTATCCGGTTCTCTATCGCTCTTCAATAGTCGACTTCGGGCACACAATTTCCATTTCGCGATTCTCTTGCCTCATCGAGACGATTGGCATGTTCTGTCTCGAATCGCGTTCGAAATCCGGATTCTCGGTGACCGACGGTGGTTACCGAACCATCTACGCAGCCGATCGCGCACCCGAAGATCTGGTGGCACTCTCCCCTGAAGAAACGGGCGAATCCGCTCGGAGTGCGACGACCATCACGCCCACAACTCGGACATCACGGACGACAACTCGGACCGAGACACACCGAACGCGATCATCGAACAGCAGTATTGCGCCTAATCCCTAATAATCTGGCGTCCCGGCTTCCCTGAGGCCTTTCGATACTTTATGGTCTAAGCGGGGGGGTTCTCAGCGGCTACTCATAGTTTGGGTCTAAGCTGTGTACCGATGAAAAGATCAAACCGGGTGGATAAGGTTTAATAGACCTCCCACGACCGTCTTGGTCGCATGACACAAATCGAGGGGAAAGCGTTTCATGGCGAAGAAGGAAATCGTTCAGGTCATCGACGATCTCGACGGCAAGGTTTTGGATCAGTACGAAACTGTTCGGTGGTCACTCGACGGTAAGAATTACGAGTTCGACACTTCATCGAAGCACGCTCAGCAATTCCGTGATTCGCTCGCGAAATACCTCGACATTTCGCGTCAGACCGGCCGGGTCACCAAGCGCGCGACGGCCTCCACCGCCGCTGCCGGCGGCGGACGCAACAAGGAGACCACCAAGGCGATCCGCGAGTGGGCCATCCGCGAGGGCTACGAACTCAGCGACCGCGGCCGCATCCCGCAGAGCATCATCGAGGCCTTCGAGGCCGCACACTGACCGGTCACGCGTGAGGAATTCCTCGGCGACCCGATCGGCCGCCCGGCTGCATCTTCTGCGCCGGGCGGTACTCGTCTCCGACCCGGTGCACGTGTGAAGCCGCTCGAACCGCTGACCCCTCCGGTCGACCCGGTAGAGGCGCTGACCCGCATCTCCTGGCTTCTCGAACAGCGACGAGAGAGCACGTACCGGGTGGAGGCGTTCCGACGAGCCGCCCAGGCCGCGGCACGACTCTCCGCCGACGACCTGCGCGACCGGGCATCGGGCCGATCCCTCACCACGGTGAAGGGCATCGGGAAGACCACCGCGGACGTCATCGGACAGGCCGTCGACGGCCGGGTCCCCGACTATCTCGCCCGGCTTCAGGACGAGGATCCGCCGTTCCCGCCGGAGGGCGCCGACGATCTGGTCACCGCCGTCGTCGGGGACCTCCACGCACACACCGAGTGGAGCGACGGCGGCGCCCCCATCACCGAGATGGCCTCTGCCGCACGGGCCCTGGGCCACGATTGGCTGGCGATCACCGACCACTCGCCGCGCCTGACGGTCGCCAACGGGTTGAGTGCCGAACGACTGGCCTCCCAGATCGAAGCCATCGACGAGTGGAACAGCTTGCACGGCAATGGTTTTCGACTTCTCCGGGGAATCGAGATCGACATCCTCGACGACGGCGCGCTCGATCAGTCGGACGAGATGATCGAACGCCTCGACACCGTGACCGCCTCCGTCCACTCACACCTGCGGATGGACCACGACGCGATGACGACCCGGCTCGTCAACGCCGTGTCCGACCCTCGCGTCCATGTCCTGGGGCACTGCACCGGCCGCCGGGTGCTCAGCGGACGCGGCCACCGACCGCCGTCGACCTTCGACGCTCGCGCGGTCTTCGAGGCGTGCGCCGCGAACGACACGATCGTGGAGATCAACTCACGACCCGAACGCGTGGATCCGCCCGACGAGCTGATCGAGATCGCCCTCGAAGCCGGCTGTCTGTTCGCGATCGATTCCGACGCGCACGCGCCCGGCCAGCTCGAGTTCAAGGTCCTGGGTGCGCGTCGTGCCGTGGAGCACGACATCGACCCGGACCGGATCGTCACGACGTGGTCGTCGGATCGGTTGCTGGAGTGGATCTCCCGATGAGCCTGGCGGCCAGCGGGAACAGCAGGACCGTCGTCGCGCCGGCGGCCACCAGTGTGGAGGCGAGCGCGGCGGAGATCAGTTCCGAGGACACCGCGACCTCGGTGACGGCCACGATGATCGGCAATCCGGTCACGGCGAACAGCGCCAGCTGACCACGCTCGCGCGGGTGTCTCAGGAAGTGCCCGTCGTCGAGGAAACGGGCGCTGAACCAGACGGGACCGCCGCGGGCGATCGCGATGGCCAGCACCAGCACGACCCACGTCCCGGGCTTGGACGCGACCGCGGACACGTCGATGTTCATACCCGAGGTGACGAAGAAGATCGGGATCAGGACTCCGAACCCGATGACCTCCAACGACCTACCGACATGCGGGTGTTCGGGTCCGATGAGCCGGCGCAGGATCAATCCGGCCGCGAAGGCGCCCAGCACGACGTCGAGGTCGAAGACCGCGGCCACCGTCATGAGTGACACGAGCAGCAGCACCACCACGCGCACCGGCAACTGCACGGTTCCGCCGGCCATCTCACCGATCGCCGTCCCGATGCCGGGGATGCGCGCGAGGATGTGCTGCGGGGCAACCGCGATCAGCAGAGCGGCCAGCACGAAGAGCACCAGTACGATCACCGCACCGCCGAAACTCCGGCTGGTGAGCAGCAGCGACATCGCGAGCACCGGGCCGAGCTCGCCGACCGCCCCGTGCGCCATGACCGCACGTCCCAGGCGGGTGCCGTCGAGACCGGCTTGTTTGAGGATGGGCAGCAGGGTGCCGAGCGCCGTCGAGGTGAGGGTGATCGCGATCGCGATGTGGGCGGTGAAGCCGGCCTCACCCAGACCCAGCGCGAGAACCGTGGCGACCAGGGCCACCGACCCCCAGGCGATGAGGAGACTCACCAACCAGGACAGCTGCGCGACGCGACCAGGCCTGCCGCTCAACAGCTTCGGGTCGAGTTCGTAACCGGCCAGGAGGAACAGCATGCCCAGGCCGAGCTGGCTGAGCATGTCGATGCCCGTGCGGTCGGCCCAGTCCAGCGCGTGCGGGCCGATCACGATCCCGAGCACCAGCAGCAGCACGGCGTCGGGAACGTAGCCGCGGGACAGCCTCGACAACAGCGGCGACACCGCCGCGATGAGCACGATCCAGAACAGCGACACGATCACTGAGGTGTCCGTGGACGCGGACTCGGCGAGAATCATGCGAAACATCGTGGCATGACGCCACCGCCGTCATGCCAGCGCGTCGACCCTCTCCCGGATCGCGGGGAGAACGCCCTCGGCGAACCAGTGGGCCTCCTCGACGTGCGGGTAGCCCGACAGGATGAAGTGCTCGAAACCCTGCGCCTCGTATTCACGGATCAGCGACGCGACGTCGTCGTAGCTGCCCACGAGCGCGGTGCCCGCTCCCCCGCGGATCAGTCCGACACCCGCCCAGAGTCCCGGATGGATCTCGAGAGCATCGCGCCGCCCGCCGTGGAGCTCGGCCATCCGACGCTGGCCCGTCGAATCCGAACCCGAGTGCAACGCGAAGGCGGTCGAGATCTCCTCGTCGGTGATCCCCTGCAGCAGCGTGTCGGCGACTCGCCACGCCTCCTCGGACGTCTCCCGCGCGATGACGTGCAGGCGCACACCGTATTCCAGGATCCGTCCCACCGCGGCGGCTCGTCGTGCGACCTCGGCGATCTTCGCCCCTGCCACTGCCGGGGGTTCACCCCAGGTCAGGTACACCTCGGCGCGAGCCGCGGCGACGGTCAGCGCCGGGTCCGACGAGCCGCCGAAGTACACCCGCGGCTTCGTCTCGGGCGGGTCCGGCAGGAACGCCCCGGCGATCTTGTAGAACTCGCCGTCGAAGTCGACCGTCTCCCCCGTCCACAGCCGCTCGACGATCTGCAGGAACTCGTCGGTGCGCGCATACCGGCGGTCGTGGTCGACCCAGTCGCCGAACCGGCGCTGTTCGACCTCGTCGCCACCGGTCACGATGTTCACCGCCACCCGGCCGCCGGAGAATCGCTGCAGCGTGGCGGCCTGTTGTGCCGCCAGGGTCGGCGAGATGAGTCCGGGGCGGAAGGCGACCAGGAACGAGAGTCGTTCGGTGTGGGTGATCGCCGCGGCGGTGGTGAGCCAGGCGTCCTCGCACCAGGTTCCGGTCGGGGTCAGCACGCTCTCGTAGCCGAGTCGGTCCGCGGTGCGCGCGACGTCGATCAGATACGGCAACTCCGGCGCGCGGTATCCCGGCGGGTGCCGCTTGGTGGCCGAGGCGTGCGACGCCCCGACGATCCCGCGGCTGTCACCGGCGGTGGGCAGGAACCAGTGGAAATGGCTCATCGATCAGACTTCCCTTCCATTCGGGTGGGTCGTGCCGGATGATGTCGAGAACTTCGGTCAGGACGCGGGCTGCGCGAAGTACTCCGTCAGCGCCCCGTCGTAACGGTTGTCGACGAAGGTGGCGAAGTCGACCTCGCCCTGCAGCTGATCCGACTCGGCAAAGGCGTCGGCCAGCTTTTGCTGGGATTCGACGACACCTTCGTCGAGCGGGATCGCCGGTCGCAGGCTCCGACCCTGAGCGACCTTGCCGGCGCGCGGATCGATGCCGATGTCGGCGGAGTACTTCTCCGCCCACACATCGGGATTGGCCTTGGCCCAGTTGCCGGCGCGTGCGATACCGGCCACCAGTTCGCGTACCGCGGTATTGCGTCGCGGATCGGCCAGTGCCTGGTCACCGGCGATGCCGAATCCGTAGCCGTTCGACACCCCCTCTGCGGTCACGAGGGTCTTCGGATTGTTCTCGAGTTGCACGATCGCGGTGTAGGGGTCCCAGATGGCCCAGGCGTCGACGTTGCCGGAGGTGAACGCGGACAGCGCATCTGCGGGCTGCAGGAACACCGGTTCGACGTCCTTGCCGGGACCGAGGGTCAGATTCGCCTTGTTCAGCTGCAGCAACAGGTGTCCGTGCGCCGAGCTGCCCTTGGCGACGGCGACCTTCTTGCCGGCGAGGTCGGCGACCGAGGTGAGGGTCGAGTCGCCGGGGATCAAAATCGCATCGCCGCTCGCATTGTTCGAGAACGCCGCCACCACCTTGACCTTCGCGTTCGACGCGGCGCCGAAGATGGGCGGGGTGTTGCCGGCGACGGCGAAGTCGATCTTGCCCGCGGTGGCCGCCTCGATCTGCGGCGGCCCGGAGGTGAAGGTGGAGAAGTCCACCGTGAACGGCAGCTTCTCGAGCTCATCGGACGCGCGCAGAAGCGCCGCGGTGCCGCCCTTCTGGTCGCCGACGTGGAGTGTCAGATCCTGCAGCGAGGAGACCTCGACGGTCTCATCGGCGACGGAGTCGGCGGCATCGTCGCGCTGGACACAGCCGGCGAGACCCAATGTGAGTGCGGCAGCGGCCAACACGGCGGTCAGGGCGCGACGTCGCGAGGACCTGGTCCGAGGCGAGCGTGCGGGAACGTCGGTCATTCTCATGGAGGTGGGCGCTTTCGGTGTGGGCTGAACTGGGCGAGAGAGGTGGAGCGGGGTGTCAACGCGCAGGGTCGGCGACGCCGAGCGCGGTGAGGAGTTCGGCACGCAGGCGTGGGATCTCCGGGTCGACGGCCTCGTCGGAGTCGTCGGCCCCGGTGGCACCGGCGCGCGGGTTGGGGACGGCGATGTCCTCCACGATCCGGCCGTCGGCCAGCACGACGACCCGATCGGCGAGGCGCAGCGCCTCGTCGACGTCATGTGTGACGAGCAGTGCGCCGAACTGGTTGTCGCGCCATAGCGAGATCAGGAGTTCGTGCATGGTGCGCCGCGTGAGCGCGTCGAGCGCGCCGAACGGTTCGTCGAGCAGGAGGAGTTGCGGACGTGCGACCAGTGCGCGGGCGAGCGAAACGCGTTGTGCCTGACCACCGGACAGTTGCGCCGGCCAGGCACCGGTCTTGTCGTGCAGGCCGACCTCGTCGAGGGTCTTGCGGGCGCGTTCCCTGGCCTCGGATCTGCCGACCTTCTCCCGGACAAGGCCGAAGGCGACGTTCTGCAGCACGGTGCGCCAGGGGAACAGTCGTGGCTCTTGGAACGACACCGCCGGGAAGCCCGCGGTGCGGACACTGCCGGATTCGGTCTGTGACAGACCGGCGAGCAAGCGCAACAAGGTCGACTTACCGCTGCCGCTGCGGCCGATGAGCGCGACGATCTCGTGCGCGCCGACGCGGAGGGTCACGTCGCGCAGGACCGGGTTGTCGCCGTAAGCGAGGCCGGCGTTCTCGACCTCGGCGGCGTACGTGCGCACCTCGTCGTGGGCGGTGGGCACGGTGACCTCGAGGTCGCGGGTGGCGATGGCGGTCATGGGTGACCCTCTCCTGGTCGGGCTGGTGACGGACGGGGCGGTGCGTTGCATGTCAACGGTTCTGGTACCGGGTCGTGTGGCGCTCGAGGGCGCGCACGATGGCGTCGGTGATCAAACCCAGTGCGGCATAGACGATCAGGCCGAAGAAGATGATGTCCGTGCGGAGAAAGTCGCGTGCGTTGTTGATCAGATGGCCCAACCCGGAGGTGGCGGCGATCTGCTCGGCGACGATGAGACTGAGCCACGCGATCGCGAGAGCCTGGCGGAGGCCGACGAGGATCTGCGGCATCGCACCCGGGATGATGAGGTCGCGTACGGTGGTGGCCCGCGAGAACCCCAGCACCCGTGCGGTTTCCACGAGCCGGGGGTCGATCTGCCGGATGGCGGCCGAGGTGTTGAGGTACAGCGGGAACAGCGCACCGAGGGCGACCAGCAAGACCTTGGGCATCTCCCCGATGCCGAACCAGAGGATGAACAGCGGGATCAGGCCGAACAGCGGAAGCGCCCGGATGGCCTGCATGTTGGGGTCGACGATGGAGTCGGCGTAACGGCTCAACCCGACGAGCAGACCGAGTCCGACTCCGACCAGGACACCGATCGCGAGACCGATGGCGACACGCTGCGCGGACGCGGCGATGGCGTCGAGAAGCTGACCGTTGGACAGCACCTCCCACCCGGCCTCGGCGATCAACGACGGCGCGGGGAGACGCTCCTGCGGGATGATGCCGAGCGCACTGCCCACCTGCCACAGGACGAGAACAGCGACCGGCGACAACGCCCGGATCAGCGTGTACAGTCGCCGACTCTTCGTCGTGGCGCGTGCGGATGTCGAATCCGCTGAATCGGATTCGCCGGGCACATGTACGCCGGGCGCGCTGATACTCAGGGTCTGGTCGGCCACGGGGCCGACGCTACGAACCGATGCGGGGTCGGCGACACCCTTGAGTTCAGCCTGAGCGCAAGTCCCCTCCCAGGGGATGTGTCGGGTACCGCGCTCAGTCCCGCGGGATCGGCGGTGCGTGATCGGGCGCCATCATCGCCCCGATCTGCGAGAAGATCGGGTTGCCACCGTTGTCGTAGGAACCGTCGGGGCCGAACGCCTCCGCTTCGTAGGTCACCGCGACGGCGATGGAGATCTTCTCCTCCGGCAGGTATCCGACCACGGCGGCGTAGCCGTTGAACAGCGGATTCTGGACGATCCATTCCCTGGCGAGGACCACCCCCATCCCATAGGTGTAGCGCTCGTTCATCTCCCGGCACGTCGCGCATCCGGACAACGGCCGGGCGATCCCGCGGAGGCGGGTCGAGATCATCGTCTCGTAGCCCTCCTTCGAGAGCGTCTCGCCGGCGAAGAGCTTGCGCCCGGTGGCCTCGACGTCGTAGATGTTCGACGTCTGGATGGCACCGTGGGTGATGCTCCACGACGGGTTCCAGCCGGTGGTCTCCTCGTAGAAGGGCGTATCCGGCGGAAGATTCAGGATTCCGCGACGTTCGGAGGAGTATGCGTGCAGGGCCGACTCGGGAATCGTCGCGGTCAGGTTCGACACGGTGTTCGTCAGACCCAGCGGCTCCGAGATCCTCTCGCGGAGCAGATCTTCGACGGGCTTGCCGGTGATCTTCTGCAGCGCCAGACCGAGGATCACGTAGTTGGTGTGGGCGTAGTTCCAATTGGTGCCGGGCTCGTACAGCAACCGCTTGTCCATTGCGTAGGACAGCATCTCGTCGATCGTCCACGCCTTGAAGGGATTGTTGAGTTCAGTCCTCTCGAAGGCTTCGTTGCCGAGAACGTAATCCTGGTATCCGGAGGTCATGGTCGCCAACTGACCGAGGGTCACCTCGTCGGCGTGTGGGATCTCCGGAACCCACCTGCCGATGGTGTCGTCGAGGGACACCTTGCCCTCGTCGACGAGCTGCAGGAGGACCGCGGCGACGTAGGCGATCGCGACGGCACCGTTGCGGAAGTTCATGTCGGGGGTGGCCGGGATACCGGTCTGGGATTCACCGAACGCCTTGGTGATCACCTCGTCGCCGTCCTGGGTCACGCGGACGATCACTGCCTTGAGGTGCTTCGACGCCATCAGGTCTTCGGCGATCCGCTCGATCGCCGCGGCTTTCTCCGGGTCTGCGGAGGCTGCCGAGGTGGGCGAATCCGAGGACGAACCGGACGACCCGCAAGCCGCGAGCACGACGACCAACAGTAGTGCCACGACCACCGACCAGCGCTTTGCCATACGGTCAGCTTCTGGCATCGGCCGTCGTCGCGAGTCCGAACTCGGCGGACACGGCACACAAATGGCGGTACTTCGTGTTGCGAAGCTGTCCGGCGGCCGGCGGCGTACCGTCGTCGGTGACCCGACCCGCGCGACCCGAGGCGGCCTTCATGACCACTGCCCGACCGACGATGCCCACAGCGTTCATCGGACACGGCAACCCGATGAACGCACTCGAGCGCAACCGGTACACCGAGGCGTGGCGGGCGTTGGGGCAGGCGGTTCCGAAGCCGCGGGCGATCCTGGTGATCTCCGCACACTGGTACACCAACGCGACAGCAGTGACGGCCATGCCGCGTCCGCGCACCATCCACGACTTCTACGGGTTCCCGCAGGACCTGTTCGACGTGGAGTACCCCGCACCCGGCGCCCCGGACGTCGCCGAGATGGTCTCCGACGTGGTCAAACCCACGTGGTGCGGCCTCGACCTGGACAGCTGGGGCATCGACCACGGCACCTGGTCGGTTCTGGTGCACACGTTCCCGGACGCGTCGATCCCGGTTCTGCAGCTGTCCCTCAACGCCTTCAAGGACTTCGAGCACCACTACGAACTCGGCCGAAAGCTGGCGCCGTTACGGGAGCAGGGCGTGCTCATCATCGGCAGCGGCAACATCGTCCACAACCTGCGGGCGGTCGATTTCAGCAAGGCCGACAGCGGATACGACTGGGCCCACCGATTCGACGACGCTGCGCGCGAAGTGCTGCAGGACAACCCCTCTCACGTCCTGAGCCTCGACGGCCATCCCGACTTCGAGAATTCCGTGCCGACACCCGATCACTACCTGCCGCTGCTCTACGTCGCGGGTCTGGCGCAGGAGTCGCCACTGGATCTGCTGGTCGACGGACATGCGGCCGGATCGATCTCGATGGCTGCTTACACACACGGCCTGGACCTGGACGCCGGACAGTTCAGCGACGCGCCGGCCGCCGAACTGCCCGAAGGCTTCCCAGCGCTGAACTCCAACATCTGACCCGTCCCACCGCCGGCCGAGTAGGCCGAGGCGCAAGCCGAGCCGTCCCACCGCCGGCCGAGTAGGCCGAGGCGCAAGCCGAGCCGTCCCACCGCCGGCCGAGTAGGCCGAGGCGCAAGCCGAGGCCGTATCGAGGTCAGACCTTCAGGAAGTCGTCGATCTGATTGATTGCGCTGGAAGCACCTTCGACGACGCCCATGTCGAGCACCTTCTGAAGCGCTTCGGCGGAGTCGTAGGTGCTGATATACGTGGCGAGTGTCTTGTCACCCTTCTCGGCGAACGTGTATGCGTTGCGGGACTCGGGCATGTCGGTGAGCGGGTTGAGGTCGGCGTCGGCGAATCCGTCGAGGAAGGTGAATCCGCGCGGCTCGTCGACCGTCTCGACTTTCCAATAGCCGCCGAACTTCTCGCCTTCGGGACTGGTCATGTAGTAGGTGACCTTCCCGCCCGGCTTGAGTTCGTGGTCGACGACGGTCGCAGGGTAGGTGGGCGGACCCCAGATCTTCTCCAGCTGGCGCGGATCGGCATAGATCTGCCAGACGCGTTCGACGGGGGCGGCGAATTCGGCGTTGATGGTGATCGTGCGGGCGTCGAGGTCCGGGGTCACATCGATGACGGGCATTGGTCATTCCTCCGATGGTGTTGCAGTTGGTGGTGTTTCGAGCGTGAGCAGATCGTCGATGCGCGCGATACGGCCGCGCCACACCTGTTCGAGTTCGGTGAGCATCGACGCCACCGAACGCACCGCGGCGACATCGCCACTGGCGAGTTGTTCGCGCCCCTGACGTCGTTTGGTCAGCAGGCCCGCCTTCTCGAGCACGGCGACGTGCTTCTGTACCGCCGCGAAGCTCATGTCGTATTTCGCGGCGAGTACCGAGACCGAGTGTTCACCGGCGAGCACACGTCGCATGATGTCGCGGCGCGTGCGATCGGACAGCGCGTGGAACAGGGCGTCGGCCCTCTCCTCGTCGTCTGGCGATGCGCCAGTGGTTTCGGCCACAGCTCCAACATACAACCGATTGGTTGTATGTCAATGCCCACGCAAGAACTCGCCTTAGGCTGGGTTCGTGGACTCCGATGAACTTCGACGGCAGTGGTCGGCGGCGCCGCTCCACAAGGCGACCGGCGTGCCCTGGGGGATGCCTCGTGTGCCGGACATTCCCCTGCCGCCGTTCACCTCTCCCGACGAGCACCGCCGGTTCTCCCGGATGCTCGCGCTTCACCTGGCGCTGATCGATGACGGGTCGCCGTCCCCGTCGACCATGATCGTCAACGCTGTCATCACCGAACGCGGAAACAGCGGGCCCGATCTTCACCGCCTCGAACTCGATGTGACCATCAGGTCCTTCTTCCCCGCGCCGTGGACGCCGACAGCACTCGCCCGACAGCTGCAGACAGCTGGTTTCGGTACCGCTCCACGAGACCATCACGGTCGATGGGAGTGGCTGAACGATCCCGACTTCACCGCACACCGGACCGACGGCGGCTGGTTGATCGACGATCATGAGCGCGGCAGTCACCACTACACGCGACTCGCCCATCCCGGAGACCTTGTGTTGCTCTGGATGTCCCACTTCACGACGCGAACGCCCTTCCCCTTCGGCTGGGCCGTCGACGACGGCGATCTGACGGCTCTCGGCCGACCGGCAGCGGCGGTCCGCTCCGCGCTCGATCGAGACCGAGCCCTCCCCTATCTGGAGAACTGGCGGGCACGCAAAGCCGCAGGACTACCGGACGAGCGCTTCGGACCGTGACGGGCCGGCGTCACCGCTCGGTGACCTGTCCACCCTCGACGTGCCAGTGCCGGTCGACGCGCACATTCGCGAGCATGCGCCGGTCGTGCGTGACCAGAAGCAGTGCGCCGTCGTAGGAGTCGAGGGCCGATTCGAGTTGTTCGATCGCCGGGAGGTCGAGGTGGTTGGTCGGCTCGTCGAGCACCAGGACGTTGACACCGCGGGCCTGCAGCAGCGCCAACCCGGCGCGGGTGCGCTCGCCCGGTGACAGTTCGCCGACCGCCCGGTCGACGTGGTCGGCGCGCAAGCCGAACTTGGCGAGCAGTGTCCGGACGTCAGCCATGGTGTGGTCGGGCACGAGTTCGGCGAAGCGGTCGGCGAGTGGTGTCGTACCGGTGAATTGCCCTCGCGCCTGGTCGATCTCACCGATCGCCACGTTGGCGCCGAGCTGCGCGGAACCCGAATCGGGTTCGAGGTGGCCGAGGAGCAGTCGGAGTAGCGTCGACTTCCCGGCGCCGTTGGGCCCGGTGATGCCGATGCGCTCACCCGCGTTCACCTGGATCGAGACCGGCCCCATCACGAAATCACCTTGGCGCACAACGGCGTTGTTGAGGGTCGAGACGACAGAGCTCGAGCGGGGTGCCGAGCCGATCGTGAACTCCAGGACCCATTCCTTGCGCGGTTCGGCGACCTCGTCCAGGCGTGCGATCCGACTTTCCATCTGCCGGACCTTCTGCGCCTGTTTCTCGCTGGACTCGGTGGCGGCACGACGTCGGATCTTGTCGTTGTCAGGTGCCTTGCGCATCGCGTTGCGCACACCTTGGCTCGACCATTCTCGTTGCGTGCGCGCCCGCGCCACCAGATCGGCCTTCTTGGCGGCGAACTCCTCGTACTCCTCGCGTTTGTGCCGACGCGCCACTTCGCGTTCCTCGAGGTAACTCTCGTAACCTCCGCCGTACACCGTGTTCGTGTGCTGGGCGAGGTCGAGCTCGAGGACCCGGGTCACGGTGCGCGCCAGGAACTCTCGGTCATGACTGACGAGCACGACGCCGCCGCGGAGACCGGCGACGACATCCTCCAGGCGGGCGATGCCGTCGAGGTCGAGGTCATTGGTCGGTTCGTCGAGCAGCACGATGTCGAAGCGGGAGCACAGCAGCGCCGCGAGGCCGACGCGCGCCGCCTGGCCACCCGACAGCGCGGTCATCGGGGTGGTGTCCGGGTCGATGACATCGGTGGCGAGGCCCAGGTCGGCGAGGACTGCCGGCAGACGATCGTCGAGGTCTGCAGCACCGGTGGTGAGCCAGTGGTCGAGGGCCACCGCATACACGTCGGCGGGATCGTCGGCACCGGCCGGAGCGGAGTCGTCCGCGAGAGCCGCGGCGGCGGCGTCCATCGCCCGCGTGGCAGCCGTGCATCCGGTACGACGCCCGACGTACTCACGAACGGTCTCCCCGGGGATCCGCTCGTGCTCCTGTGGCAACCAGCCGACGAATGCGTCGGCCGGTGCACGGGTGACCGTTCCGGCCAGGGGTGCGAGGTCACCGGCGAGGACGCGCAGCAGCGTCGTCTTGCCTGCTCCGTTCGCTCCGACCACCCCGACCACATCGCCGGGCGCGACGGTGAGGTCGAGATGATCGAACAGGACGCGGTGGGCGTATCCGCCCGCGACGTCCTTGGCGACGAGAGTTGCGGTCATCGGTCAATGGTCGCACCACCGGTGGCCCCGTCCGTGGGCGGTCAGCTCCGGGTCGGCTCGGCGGCCGGTCCGTCGTCGGACGCCCGGCCCAGAGCGAACTTCCCGTTGCCGAACATCAGCGGATACAGGATGCCGCCCATGAGGCCGCCCAGCAGCGGTGCGACCCAGAACAACCACAGCTGACCGGGTGCCCCGTTGCCGTTGAAGAACGCGACCGCCGTCGAACGCGCCGGGTTCACCGACGTGTTGCTGATCGGAATCGAGACCAGGTGGATCACCGTCAGCGTCAGACCGATGGCCAGCGGACCGAATCCGGCGGGCGCCCGGCCGTCGGTGGCACCGAGCACCACGAGCAGGAAGAACGCGGTGAGGACCGCCTCGGCGATCAGCACCGCGACGAGACTGTAGTTGTTCGGCGAATGGTCGCCGTAACCGTTGGCCGCCATGTTGCCGGTCGCCTCGAACCCCGGCTTGCCGTTGGCGATGGCATAGAGCAGGGTGCCGGCGAGGAGCCCGCCGACGACCTGCACGATCCAGTAGCCCGGTAGATCCTTGACCGGGAGGCGACCGCCGATGACCGCACCCAGCGTGATCGCCGGGTTGAAGTGCGCGCCCGAGACATGCCCGACCGCGTAGGCCATCGTGACGACCGTCAGCCCGAACGCCAACGCGACGCCGAGCAACCCGATGCCCAACTGGATCAGGGTATCTCTGTCGTCGCCGGCGCTCGCGACGTATTTGGCCGCGAAGATCGCGCTGCCACAACCTGCCGAAGACCAACCAGAAGGTGCCGAACAACTCGGCCAGCAACCGGCGTGGAGTACTTGCCATGAGACCGTTCTCCTCTGCCCGGCTCGTCGATCACGGGCACGGCAGCGCCGAGCCGGGTACCCCACCACCGCATACCGAGTGGAACGCAGCCACGCACGCGGTGTCCGGCGGTTCACGGATCCCATGCCCAGAAGTAACCCCCGTGTCCTTCAGTTCGGGGACGAGCCGGGGACCAGCGGACGATCGGGGTTGCTCGCCGTCGCCATCGTCGAACCGTCGAGGATCGCCACGTCGTCACGACCGCCGATGAGCATCCCTCGGCATTCTCATTCGACCGCATGAAATACGGCGTTCGTCACGCCGTGGAAACCGCTTGAATCCGCCCCGGTTCTCCACCCTCGAACCATCGATGACCTGCGAAGACAATTCGGCCATCCCGCACGATCCGGTTTTCTCGGACACCACCGTGGGCCTCTTTGCGCGCGGTACTCTCCCCGAGTCGACGACCGCACTGAGTCATGGGTCGCGTTCCGCTGAGAAAAGGAGCCAATCGTGGGCAGTCCCTACGACCCGAATGAGCCCACCCGGCTCGGCCCGCAGGGTGGACAACCCGCGCCCGGTCAGCAGCCGTATGGTCAGCAACCCCATGGGCAGCAGCCCTACCCGCAGCAGCAACCCCATGGCCAGCAGCCGTACCCGCAGCAGCAGCCCTATGGCCAACAGCCGTACGGGCAACAGCCCTATGGGCAGCAACAACCGTTCGGGCAGCAGCCCTACGGTCAACAGCCGTACGGTCAGCAACCGCCTCCTCCCCCGTCGTCGTCCGGCGGCGGCAAGAAGTGGTGGTTCATCGGCGGCGGCGGACTCCTACTCGTGCTCATCGTCGTCGTGGCGGTCGTCCTGGCGTTCACACTGGGCGGCGACAACAATTCCGACGAGCCGAAGGTGCCGACCGCGTCGGCCGTCGCCATGCTGCTCCCGGAGGCCGAATTCCCCGACATCACCGGCGAATTCACACTGGACACCGAGCAGTCCGACGAGGACGACGGCACCAGCGTCGACAACGAGAAGTGCGCGCGACTGGTGGAGAGCCCCGACACCACCGCCGAGTACGCCGAACGCCAGCTCAGCGAAACCGCCGACTCGGGAGAGGTCTTCTTCGGTCTCGACGAGTACAGCGTCGACGTGACCAAGCCCGCCGACGGAAGCTACCAGGACTTCGACGAGATCCTCTCCGCCTGCCAATCCTTCACTCTGAATCTGGAGGAGGACGGCGAGACCGTGCCGGTCGCGATCAAGCTCGAGAAGCAGAACCTGCCGATCAGTGGCGACTACAAGGCATTCCGGATGACCGGCGAGTTCACCATCTCCGACATCGAGGTCCACATGGTGGGCACCCTGGCGGTCGGCGAAGAGCGCGGTGTGTCGTTCTCGGTGGCCCACAACACCTTCAGCGACAGCGCGCCGTCGGTCAGCTCGGAGGTCACCAGCAGCCTCGCCGAGATGTTCACCGCGCAGCGTCAGCAGATCAAGGACGCCGCGTAACCCGACGCTCCGAGGCGGTTGAGACTCACACCGATCGGGTACGACACCAAGGCACTGTGTACCGCGAGAGAAAGAGGTGAGTGTGGCCGGCACGGACGCATTCGACAAGATGGTCGAGGTCATCGACTACCCGGTGTTCGTGATCACGACCGTCGCCGAAGGTCGACGGTCAGGATGTCTCGTGGGGTTCGCGACCCAGACGAGCATCGACCCCCGGCGCTTCCTGATCGGGATCTCCCAGGCCAATCACACGCACGGCGTCGCAACGGCCGCCGAGTATCTCGCGGTTCACCTGATACCGAGCGATCATAAGGAACTCGCCGAACTGTTCGGAGGACAGACGGGCGACGAGGTCGACAAGTTCGAGCGATGCCGATGGTCGGCGGGCCCGCACGGTCTGCCGATCCTCGAAGACTCGGAAATGTGGTTCGCCGCACGGATTCTCGATCGCATCGACGTCGGCGACCACACCGCGCACATCGTCGAGCCGATCGACGGCGCGGTGTTGGTCGACGACCCTTCGCGCGATTCCTGGGTCAGCTTCGCCGACACCCGCCACATCGAGCCCGGACACGACGCATGAGCGACACGACCAACGAGGAGCACGGTCCGGGCTTCGACGCCCCGGCCTTCGCCGAACGCCTCTACGCCGACTTTCCCGAAGGGCTCCGCACCAACATGGTGATGAGCATCGACGGCTCGGTGAGTTTCCGCGGTAAGGTCGGCCCGTTGTCCTCACCGGCTGACCGTGCCCTATTCCACGCGCTCCGCGCACTCTCGGACGTCGTGCTCGTCGGTGCGGCGACCGCGCGCGTCGAAAAGTACGGTCCCGCGACCCTCTCCCCCGAGCTGGCCGAATTGCGTTCGCGCACTCACGGGTCGGGAAGCTCGGACATCCCGCGACTGGCGATCGTCTCGCTGTCCTGCGCACTGCCCGAACGGTCTCTCGACGTACCGCCGGAGCATCGACCGATAGTCATCACCTCCGCGCAGGCGGACACCTCCGCGGTGCGGGACCGAGCGGAGATCATCGCCGTGGGAGACGACGGCATCGACCTGCCCGCCGCGATCGGCGAACTCCGTGCACGAGGACTGCGACGGATCAACTGCGAAGGCGGGCCGAGCCTGCTCGACAAACTGTCCGAAGCCGACCTCGTCGACGAGTTCTGCGTGACCCTGGCGCCCCAGGTGACCGCCGAGGGCAACCCGGTGACCGACCCGGCCGCGGCAGTGCTCAGTCCGCTCGACGCCCCTCGTCGATTCCGGCTCAAACATGCCGTCCCGCACGGTGACGACGTGTTCCTGCGCTACGTGCGGTGACATCGCCCGTTGTCGTGGACACAAGCACACGTGGTCGTCGTCAGCGGGATCCGACCGGGACGGAGCAGTGGTGTTGTCGTTGCTGACCATCGTCGACCCACGAAATACGTCGCAGCGCCGGGGCTTCGACCGTTTTGTGCGGCCTCGCTGTACTGGAATCTGATTCTGCGCGGACGTGTCTGAGCTAACGTCTGCGCCATGAAACCGGACCGCACCAGACCCATCGTCTGGACTCTCGCGGCGCTCGCCGTGATCCTCGTGGCCGTACTCGTCGCGCTCAGCGTCTACGCCGTCACGAGAAGCCGAGAGGACCGTGCGGTGCCCGCTCCGGTGACGGTGACGGTCAGCAACATCCCGACCCAGGAGCGACCGGCACCTCCGGCACCGCCTCCCCCGGTCACCGCCCCACCGACCCCGACCGGGTCGACTCCGACGGAGGGCGGCTTCTGTTACGAGTCGGAGGCACGTTCCTTCGGGACCGCCGCAGACGGAACGAGTCTGGTCTGCGTCTACATGGGCGCGTCCGGTGGTTACCGCTGGGCGCGTCACGCAGACAACGACGGATCGGTTCACAACCTCGGCGAGCCGTGCGACCCTGCGGTCGACAAGGTCGCCCAGGATCCGTCCGGAAAGGCGATCATGTGCGGCGGCCAGTTCTGGGTCGACGGCCCCTGAACTGTCGCATCGCTTCCGCCGGAAGCACTTACACGAGAGCGTGGACCGGCTCGGCTAAGCTCTCGACCATGAGCAAGAAGAAGAGCTGGAAAGAGCTGTCCCCCACCGCGAAGGCCGCGATCGTGACGGTCGCCGCGGTCGATGCCGGTACGCGAGTTTGGGCACTACGAGACCTCGCCGGACGGCAGGCCGACGAGATCAACGGCCCCAAGCGTGCCTGGGTCATCGGACTGTCGCTCGGCTCGACCGCCGGCATCGCGCCGGCTGTCTACCTGCTCTGGGGCCGCAAGCGCCGCGGGTGAGCCCGCGGGCCGCTTTGGGAAACCATCTGGGTCGGACACGCACTGGACGCCCCGGCATCCGATTCCGATTCCGATAGGGCAAGACCTGCACGGTGTCCCGAGACCGCACTCGAAACGCGCCGGTTCCGGGATACTCGAGGTGTGCAATCTGCAGCGTCGACCGGCCGCGCACCGAAGAACATGAGCTGGATTCCGGGCGGGATGTTCTGGATGGGGTCGGAGGAGTTCTACCCCGAGGAGCGTCCGGTCCACCAGGTGGGTGTCGGCGGGTTCTGGATGGACACCCATCCGGTGACGGTCGCCGAGTTCCGGCGTTTCGTGAAGGACACCGGTCACGTCACGACCGCGGAGGTCGCGCCCGATCCGGCCGAGTATCCCGATGCCGACCCGGCGCTGCTGGTACCCGGGTCGTTGGTGTTCACCCCGCCCGCTCGGCGCGTACCGCTCGACGACTATCGCCGGTGGTGGTCGTGGGTGCCGGGTGCGGATTGGCGCCATCCCGAGGGTCCGGGAAGTACGGTCGGCGGCCGCGAACGCCATCCGGTGACCCACGTGTCCCACTATGACGCGCTCGCCTACGCCCGGTGGGCGGGCAAGGAGCTGCCGACCGAGTCCGAGTGGGAGTTCGCGGCCCGCGGCGGCCTCGATCGGGCCCGGTTCGCATGGGGCGACGAATACACCCCGAAGGGGCGGTACCTGGCCAACACCTGGCAGGGCGAGTTCCCGTGGCAGAACCTCGCGGAGGACGGGTACGTCGGCACGTCCCCGGTGGGCAGCTTCCGGCCCAACGGTTACGGCCTGGTGGATGTGACCGGCAACGTCTGGGAATGGACGACGGACCGCTTCGCCGCCCGCCACGATCCGAACAGACGTGGGAGCTCCCCGGCCACGGCATGCTGCATGCCCGCCGATCCGCGCACGCTCGCGTCCGGGCCCGGCGCCGAGGCCCATCCCCGGCGAGTCATCAAGGGCGGCTCGCACCTCTGCGCCCCGAACTACTGCTTGCGCTACCGGCCCGCAGCCAGGCAGGGCGAGAGCGCGGAAACCTCCACCTGCCACATCGGGTTCCGCTGCATCGTCCGCCGCCGCTGAGCAGCGCCGGTCAATCCATCGAGAACCAGGCGCGCACCTGCGCCTCGTGGTCGACATAGCGTTCGCCTGCCACAGCTTTCACGGTCAGAACCTCCATCTGGTGGTTACGGTCTCGGAGCCGTCGAAGTCACCATACTGGGTTTGTATAGATAACTTCCGGATCTCCCTGAAGCACAACACCTGGCAACGTCGACAGGAGGTTGGTCAGTGGCATGGGGGTCGGTCTCCACTTCTATATGTCAATCAGGCGCTCGATGTCTGGTGGCCAGCACCAGATTGTCTCGCCTTCGTCGGTTAGGTTCGTGTGATCGTTCACTCGGATGAGTAGATCGTCGTCCTCGATAGCACGTGGACGGTACGCGAAGTCCCCGACAGACGAGACGCCCTTGATCGGCGGTATCCCTGGTTCGAACTCGACCACGAGATTCTCGTCCCACATCTTCTTGTACCAGCGCCTCAGTCGCTTGAGCTTGTCGTCGTTCATGCCCTTGCCACCGGTTCGCATGTACTCGCCGTGATCACGTAGCCGTCGATACACAACCGACTTCGTATGGGCGTGGTTGGTCTTCCACGGCCACGCCTCGTTCACGATCTGTCGGGTGGACATCTGTCCACCGTATGTCTTGAGGTGCCAGGACACAGCCTGCCGGGTCACGTTGAACATCTTCGCGATCTCCGTCTGGTTGTATCCCTTGCGCTTCAGGTCTTCGATAACCTCCTTCGAAAGCTCTGGGGTGATTATGTTCAGGTTGCGGCTCATGTTTCCCTCCATGAGTGAGGCGGGTTGTCCATTACAACCCATACCGCGACGAGACGTTCATCTACCGCGATACCCAGCTGACGGGGATCCTATCTCTATCGCAGACTGGCCAAGGTCGCACCGTGTCGGGCAGGAGCCACGACTGTCCGTCGGGCCCGGTGGTGGCCGGTTCCCCGTGCGGATTGATCGGGGAGAGCTCGGTGTCCTCGGGTAGCAACCCGAGATCCTTCTGCCGCTGCAGGATTTCGGCACGGATTGCCTCGTAGCCCTGGTCGGAACCTGCGCTTGTACCGGTCGGCCCATTCGGTGAAGACATGGTGCGGGGCGTGCCCGGTCTGTGGGGCCAGGTACATGAAGAACGGTTTGTCCGGGTCGACGACCCTGGCGTCACGGATGAATTCGATTGTCTTGTCCGCCAGGTCTTTCGACAGATGGTAGCCGTCTTTCGGGGTTGCGGGGGCGTCGATCGGATGGTTGTCGTAGACCAGGTCGGGGTACCAGCTGCTCGACTCGCCGCCGAGGAAGCTCCTGGATCACCAACGTCGGACACTGGATCTGGCGGCACGGCGCGACGCCGGGTCGACCCCGCGTCGCCGAACGTACGACCCTCCATCTTGGCGAATCCGTTTACGCTGCAGCACTTGGTATTTCAGTCGTAAGCGCCGGCCGAGAAGACGACCGAGTAACCGAACGAGTCCGGAAGAACTCCACCCGACCTATGTCACGGCACCACCCGGTAACGCAACATCATGTCGTGATCCTCGTGGTCGAGGATGTGGCAGTGCCAGACGTACCCCTGCAGATCCTTGGTGACCATTCCGTGCGCAGGCGTCGCACCGGCATGGTTGTGGTGCGCAGACGGTGCCGGCCGGTCGGCCTCCTGGCCGAGTGACGGGCGTGTCCAGGACTGTGTCGGATCGGAGGAGAAGATCGCGTCGGGGTCGAATCCCAGTTCGTCGGCCGTCGGGAAGCGGACGATGATCGACGTCACGTGCCCACCGGTGGCGTGCACGGTGTCCTTCCAGCCCGCTTCCCAGGCCGCCGGACCGCGCATCGGTCCCGCGTAGAAATCGCTCGGATCGGGTGCCCAACGGGTTCCGAGCGGCGGTTGCGGATGGGCGGCCTGGTACTCGACGGTCCGCAGTGGACGCCTTCCGAGTACACGGAACATCACCAGATGCAGGTGCACCGGGTGAGGATCCGGCGTGATGTTGATGATGTCCCATCGCTCGGTGGTACCGGCGCGCGGCTTCTCGATCTGCGGGTCCGAGTAGCGCAGATTGTTCAGCGACATGATGGCCGGTGGGACGCGCAGCGCGTAGGGCTGTGAAACACTCACCCGTCGCACTCGCGTCGGCGTGGCGATCGGCGGTACCGGTCTGGGTTGTCCGTGGCCGCCGCGCAATCTGGTCGGCACACCGCGTCGGTGACCGCGATCGGCACCTGCGATGAACCGGCAGAACCGCGGCATGGCGACCTCAGCCAGAATCGCCGCCTGGAATGGCGGCACGAGGTCGTTGCAGAGGTCGACGGTCTCTCCTGGTGCGAGCGAACCGAAGTCGACCAGTAGATCGAACCGCTCGCCGGGCGCCGCCTGGAACGAACGGGTCGCGACCGGAGCGTTGAGCAGGCCGCCCTCGTTGCCGATGACCCAGAACCGCATGCGGTTGGAGAAGAAGAGGTTCCACACCGAGAACGACGCCGCGTTGATCAGCCGGAAGCGGTACAGCCCACGAGCCACCGTCATCTTCGGCCACACCTTGCCGTTGACCAGCCCGCGGTCGCCGACCGCGCCTCCCTCCCACATCCCCTGCGGGACCACCGGCGTCGAGCGCAGTGACTGATGCCCGTCGGGGCGGAAGATCTTCTCCTGCAGGATCAGTGGGATCTCGTACTCGCCGGCGGGGAGCCCGAGTGGGTTCTGGGGCGTGCCGGTGTCGTGGTCGTCGCGCAGAAAGTACATCCCGGCGAGCCCGGCGTAGACGTTGGCGCGCGTGATCGCCATCGCATGGTCGTGGTACCAGAGGTGCCCGGCCTCTTGACGATTGGGGAATTCGAACAAGGCCGTGCCGTGATGCGGCAGCATCAGCCGTTCGGGGTTGCCGTCGAATTCCGGCGGGGTGGCACCGCCGTGGAGATGCATCGAGGTGACCGGCTCGTCGCGGTACCGCTCGGCGACGCCGTGCAGTGACGTGTCGAGGTCCGCCGCGAAGATGTGCTTGCCGAGTTCGCTGCGATAGTGGACGGTGGTCTGCTCGCCCACGTGTGCCTCGATGGTCGGCCCCAGGTACGACTCGTCGTTGTACGCCATCGTCGGCACCTTCGGCTGATCCCGGTGGAACCGGCTGCTGGTGGTGCGGGCGATGATCTCGATCGGCTGCGACGGCGATGAGGTGATTGCGCTCGGCACGCGAAGGTCGTCGACGTACGGGGCCATCTCCGGCGAGTGGAAGATGGTCGGCAATTTGACGGGCGGCAGCTCGATGTCAGGCACGGGCACGGCGCTCGACGAGCCTGCGCCGAGGCGGCCCGCCATCGCGGCCGACGCGGTGGCGGCGGCAGTTGTCCTCCAGAGAAACTGCCGACGATTGATGCTGTGCCCCACGCGATCCCCTAACCCGAACGGACTTGAAACGAGAGAACCATACCATCGGTATGGTTCTTTCGACCCGGCCGAAGCGACCCCACGAATGCAACACCGCCGCTGGTCGCCGTGGTGTACTCGGTTGCGAACATCGTCCGCGCCGACCAGAGAGGATCGCCCCACCGATGACCGAGTCCCGTCGGAGCGCACGCCTGAGCGCCACCGACTGGGTGGACGCCGCATTCTCGCTGGTCACCTCCGAAGCCGGCGGTGTGCACGGGGTCACGATCGCGCGGTTGTGCACGACGTTGGGCGTCACCAAGGGCAGCTTCTACTGGCACTTCAGAGACCTCGACGCCTTGTGGGAAGCGATGGCGGCGCGCTGGCAGGAGATGAACCGTCGACGCGTCGCCGACCTGGACGAGCTCTCCGAGGTGCCGCCCGAGGGCCGCCTGATCGCTTTGTCGACGATGCTCGTCAGCAGGGATCATCTGACGGTGGAACGTGCCATCCGGAATTGGGCGCGCAGCAACGACACCGTCGCCGAAACGGTGCGCAACATCGACACGGAGATCTTCGAGGCAGTCGAGGCCATCTTGCGGGAATTCGAGATGAGCACGGTTCAGGCCCGCTTGCTGTCCGGCGTCTTGGTCTACGCCGGTATCGGCTACATCCACGGGCACGAAGGCCTACCGACCATCTCCCCGGAGGACATACAGCGAGCACTACCCGGGCTTTTGTCGTTCACCGTGGCTGAACCGCCGGCCGATCCGGACGCGCCCGGTCCAGGCGTTCACTGACGCGTGCGATTCATCCTGTCGTGGGCGCAGTTGCAGGATCGCGACCCCGAATCGACGCGCTGGCCAGAGATAGCCCTTCTGATCCGGAGGTGGCGACTCTGCGTTCAGGACCGATCGCTCAGATCGATTCGGGCAGTACACATTCGGTGAGCGGAGCGAGATCCGGCGGCAAGACCGAACCGTCCAGCGGCTGCCAGCGCAGTTCGGCGATCTCGGCCGCGGGGCTCAACGTCGCCCTGTCCACCGGTGCCGAGCGGACGAAGACCGCCGCCTCGACGTCGAATCCGTCCTCGTTGGCGGCGACAGCACGGTAATCGCCGCGCGGCTCCAGCTGGGCGGGGTCGAGCTCGAGCTGTAACTCCTCCCGGCACTCCCGGATCGCTGTCTGCAGCGCACTCTCACCGGGTTCGGGCTTGCCCCCGGGAAACATGAATCGGGCGGTGCCGCGCTTGCGCACGGTCAGGACTGCGCCGGTGGTGTCCCGCAGGACCACCGCACTCACCCGGATGACAGCCGAATCGACCACAGGGGCACCTTATGTCGCGCACCCGCAGGCAGCGGACCCCGGGTGGGTACGACGTCGACGTACGCTCGAACCACTCGCGCAGCTCGTCCTCGAACGCGACGGCACGTATCGGGTGATCGCCGCCGGGGTGGCCTGGCACGCCGGGGCCGGTTCCCATCCGGGCCGGCCGACCGACAACGCGACTGGCATGTCATCGGGATCGAGGCGGTGAACGACGGCAGGGCAGCAACGATCTCCGAAATGAAAACACCCTTTCCGACGGATCGGAAAGGGTGTCTTCTTGTGGAGCTAAGGGGACTCGAACCCCTGACCCCCACACTGCCAGTGTGAATAGGGGTGTTGGCGGGTGTCTTTCGCGTCTCGCCGCGTCTCATCTGCCAGCGGTTTCAGGGTCTGATCTGTCTACCGAGTGTCGGCGGGTGATCTGCCGTCGTAGGACACGGTTAGGACAGACGAACGGGCGTTCGGATCATCTCAGTCAAGATTCACTCAACGGTTGGAATCGGCGCAACAACTGCGCCAGTCGTGACCAGATCCGACGTGCCGCCACTCAGAACAATCCCGGCACTCTCGGTCTGGGTGCGCAATAGCTCGGGTTGGGCGAGGGTCGCCAGGGCGTCCACAACGTCTAGGACCGTGAACTCTCGCCGATCGGCCAGGTATCGAGCAACCGTCCGAGCGGCGGGTCGCGGCAACGCTACTTCCTTGGGGAGCTGGGCATCTGCGGCCATGAAGGCCGTAACCACCTCCCATCCGAGGTAAAACGCCTCAACGAAGCTGCCGTCATAGGGAACTGGACATACAACCAGGTTTCGTTTCTCGTCGAGCCGTACACGGTCGGACTTGCCTTGCGCAGCGGGCACGATCCCAACGCGCAGCCCCTTCGCTCCTGTCAATGCGGTGGGATTGATCTTCACAGTCGTGCCGACCCAGTAGTCCGACTCGGCTGACCCGAGGAATAGGTCAGCGCGCCAAAGACCGCTCACGCTCTGCGGCAGTCCGCTGGGCGCACCCTTTCGGCGGAACGCCGACGCTGCTGACGTCAGATGACGCTTGAGCTTGACGGGACGTCCGCGAGAACCGGACAACAGTGCCGAATCGTCAGTCAACAGCTCAGCTGCCGTGTCGATCAGCTGCTGGGAGCCTTGTTTCTCTGCGCCGAAGAGTATCGAGTTCGACCGACCCTTGACCTTGCAGAGCTTGAGGGCGTCTTCCACACGTTCGGCAACATCCGCATGTCCGCTCGTGATGGCTTCGTGAACGGCGTACTCGAAGCAGATCCCTGTGTCGCCGTCCCCTTTTCGGTGCAGACGGGGGAGCATCTTCAGCTTTACGTTCTCTCTTCCCCCTGCCTCAGCTACAACGTCGGCCTTGAGGGCGTACAGGACGCCCGTCAGGATTGGCCTTACCACCGCCGTGATCGCAGATACCTCGTCTGCCACCGGGTTCAGTTGCTCTTCGCTTCGAATCTCCACGGGGTCAACGCTACTGTCCGCCCCCGTAGAAGACCGACAAAGCCTGATTGAACGCCAGAACAGACAACACCGCCGCTCCCATGGCCTCACGGGAGCGGCGGTGTTGTGTGTCCGGGACGCGGGACTAGGCGGACACCCGAGTTCACGTCACCTGTCGTGGGGACTATCCCCACGACGACAAGCCTAATCGGCAGACAGCCGAGGCCGGGTGATCCGCACCGGCCACGTTCCCGATCCGATCGCGGCCAGGTGGTGGGCGTTGTCGGTGTCGGGGATGTCGAGCGCGGCGCAGATGTCGTCGTATCGGGCCTCGGAGGTCTTGTGCAGGACTTGGGCGACCGAGACGACAGCGGGCCAGGTCATGTCGAGCAGCCGCTCGACCCGATCGCTGGTCGGCGGCACCGAGGCGCCGAACGTCGAGACGATCTGGTCGCGGTCGCGCCGCCCGCACCCGTCGAGGTGTCGCCAGACCTCGCGCAGCTGCGGACGCTGACCGGCTTGCCATCGAGCTTCGGCCCACGGTCCAGCGAACGCGACCAGCGGTTCGTGATCCGGGAGCAGTCCGTAGCAGCGGGTCACGCCGCCGCTGCGACCGTCGCCGATCGCAGCACGGACATCGGTCGCGCCGAGCAAAACGCCGGCCACCGCGTGCGCCGCTTCGTGCATCGCCAGGTGCAGCCGCGCCCGCTCATCAGGGGTGATGTTTGCGTAGGTCAGGGTGTCGGTCATGGGGTGATCCTTTCGGGTCGGGGTGTCGAGACACCGGCCCCGGTCCGCAACCAGTCGGGCCGGTGTCTCGACACCTGCGGCAGCGGGACAGGAACCGCGCCGCCTCGGGTGGACGGTCTAGGGGGTGATGCCGAGATCGGCCAAGGTCTGCCGTGCCGCCTCGGCCTCGGTCGAGCTGGTGCCGGTGTCGTTGGTCTGCTCGCGCAGGTTCTCGACGTAGGACAGTCGCCGCGCGAGGTTGGTAGCGGCGGTGTCGATCTCGCGTAGCGCGTCCTCGGTGTGCTCCGACACAGACAGCAGCCCTCGGGTCTGGCCCGGCGGGATCGCGTGCGCGAGGTAGTCGGCCAAGTCGGCGGAGTACGTCGCCGCGTGCTCGGTCAGGATCGCCGCCCACCGACCCGACCGGATGTCGTCGTCGGTGATCTCGGGATCGGCAGGCTTGTCGGCGAGCGCGACCAGCGCGCGCACGGCCTGGCCCCGGTTGCCGATCGGCACGTTCTGGCACCGGCGGCGAGCCTCGCGCTCGGCGAGCAGCACCGCCAGGGTCCGCACCGACCCGGCCACCGCGACGACCACGTCATCGACCTGGACGGCGAACGTGAGCGGGTGCGGGTCGGTGGCGATCCGATCGGCCAGCGGGCCGACGATTGCGCGGATCTCCTCGGTGAGGTCGAACCGACCGTCGTAGGTGACGGGCAGGTGCTTGCGCCGCCGCTCGCGCAGCTCGGCCTGCGAGTAGGTCGGCGGCGGCGTCGCCGGGCGGGGCTTGCGTCGGGCGCGTGCGGCGTCGAGTGCGGTCAGTGAACGGGTCCGGACGGGCATGGTGTCTATTTCCTAACGAGAGTCGGTGTTGTGGTGTCAGGCAACAGGTCTCGGGTCAGATGTTCGACCACCCCTCGGGCCTCAAGCGGGCGTTTCCGGCGCTGAGTACACCGCTCGCGCGATGGAGAGGCGATCCGAGGTGTTCACCCTCGGGAACATCCGATCGCCCGTCAGCGTCAAGCCGGGGATCCCGGATCACGGCGGCGATCCGCCGCCCGGCGTCGCCGCCGCTGACCGCGACCGCTTCGACGACCTCCTCGGGGGTCTCCAGCTTGCTCAGCAGCCCGGCGATCTGTTCGGCCCACCCGACATCGGAGATCCCGACGGCGGCGGCGACCGCGACGGGCATCGGTGCGTTGAGACCGAACAGGCGGCACCGGCGGTCGATCACCGACAGCACGGTCTTGATCGCGTCGAGGTCGCCGGACACCGCCGCGTCCCACGCTGCCGACTGGAGCGCGTCGAGCCGGTCACCTTCCACCGCCCGCAGCTCGGCCACGCCCTCAGCCTCCCGACGATCGAGCAGCCGCGATACTGCCTTGCGTGCGCCGCTCTCGTCGGCATAGCCGAGACGATCGGCGATCTCGTAGTAGGGCAGGCCGGTCCGGCGCAGCTCCAGCGCCGCAGCTGCGCGGGTGCGCTCGTCGGTGGTGGGCACGTCAGGGGTGGGCATAGGTCTCTCCAGTGGGGTTGGGGACGGACAGGTTTGGGCGGACGATGGCCAGTGCGCGGGGTCGGTCGAGGTCGAGCACCGCTCGGCAGACCTCGGCCAGGCCGTCAGCGTCGAGCCGACCGGCCAGGATCGCAGCGGCGGTCAGGTGCCCGAGGTCGGTGTAGTCGGGCATCTCAGATCGCCATCAGTCGGCGGTGCTCGCCGCGCGCGACGGCAGCGGGATGGTCGGGGGTGTGGTCGAACGTGTCGGCCAGCTTCACGTAGGCCGACCCCCGAACCATCACGATCTCGACCTCGCCGCGTCCCCAGAGCGAGAGCAGTGCGGTCACCGGTGCGGCATAGGCAACATCGGGTCGCCGCTCCAGCTCGCGCCGGATCGGCAGGAACTTGGTCATGGTGCTGGCCTCGGGGTCGGTTTCGGTCAGCGCCGCCACGATCGCGCGTTCGATCTCGGCGACGGTCAGGGTGGTGGTCTTGGTGGTCATGTCGAGCGGTCTCCTCGGTGGTGGGTGCCGCCGCTCCCGTTGGGAGTAGCGGTGCGTTGGTGTCATCTGGCACCGCCGCTCCAGCCGAGGCACTGGAGCCGGTACCGATCTCGGTCAGCTCATCGCCGCTTCACCCCTCGCGTGGGAGCGACCGCCGACGTGATCTGAGTAGGCACGTTCGCGGTGTCGCCGCTGGTCAGCGTGTGTGCTTACTTGCATCAAGCCATGATCTAAGTAAGTCGAGACTGTCGCGACGCTCTGACCTGCACGAATAAGAGAGATCATTACCTAATCTCCCTTACTCAGATCATGGTCAGATTCGCTCCCACGCGAGGGCGAGGCGTCGGCGGTCGGGAGGCTCCAGAACGTGCGCGCTCCCTGTTCACTGGCACGCTTGGCGACGCCGCCGAGCTTGCGGAACGCGCGGCCGATGGTGACATCGGATGCGTCAATGACCGCAGCAGCGGCGAGGACGTCCTCGCGCAGGTGCGGTTGCCCGTCGCCGAGGTAACCGCGCAGGAACGTTGTCGCCGCGTCAGACTTCGACGGGGAGTGTCCACCCTGTTCCTTCACAGCCAGCACGGCGTCAAGCCCATGCCCGGCGACCCCGTCCATTACCCACCGGCCCACGCTCTCGGTGCGCCCGCCGATCGTGGCGTCGACCGACTCGACACGCGCTTGCATGGCTCCATGTGCGGCAGCAGCGAGATTGGTCTTCTTCTGTTCCAAGACCCGCACGTCGTTCTCGGTGTCGTGGGCGATACCGAGGATCGAGCGCGCCACGTTCTTGAACGCGCCCGACCCCGTGAGCCGAGACAGAAAGTCTCCCTTGAGGGACTTGTTCAGGTGGTGCAGACCGATCACGGGAGCATCGAGTGACTCGGTCAACTTGAGCAGCGGTGTCAGCGCAGGCCGGACTTCGTCCTCCCGGTCGGTGTTCACGCCGTCGCCGAGGAAGTCCTTCAACGGGTCGAGGATCACCGCGCCCGGTTCGATAGTGGCCAGGACTTCGGCGAGCTGGTCGATGTCGTCGGCGATCGAGATCGGCAGTTCGGTCCCGTCATCGAGGACGTGAGCGGGCATATGAACACGGTCGAGATCGGCACCCGCTACCTCCAGCCGGAGCCGGATAGTCGACCGGTGTCCTCGGTTGCCAGGATCACCACGTCACGCGGTCGACCGAAGTAGTGGCCAGGGAGCAGGCCGCGCGTCACCTGCGCCGCAAGCCAGAGCGTGAACAGCGACTTTGCCGCTCCCTCGCGGCCTGCGACCAGCGTCAGGCCACGCAACGGGATCAACGCCGCTGCGACGCACGTGTTCGGGTCCAGACGTTCTGTCGTCCACAGCCAGTCGATGTGTTCGCGGGTGACCTCGGACGCACGGGTCAGAGTGATCCGACCGGCAGGCTGTACCGGGCGGCGGGTGGTCGTCCGGTCCGCCTCGGTCCATCGCTCCGCGATCATCACCGACGCCGCGCGGGTGCTCTCGTCAGCGGTCGCCAGGCGGTCGAGATCCGCCTCGGTCGCACCGAGTCCGAGGAGATCGCCGACTGTGAGCGTCAACGCGGGCGCACCGCGTCGAGTCTCGGCACGGGCCACGGTATTGCGGTCCCGCAGGCGCTTCACGGCCAGGACCGCGTACTCACTCCCCGTCGAGGTGGCCACGTCCTGAAGCGTTGACAATGCGACCTGGCGGCGTCGGTCGATCCCTGTGACGATCGCCCGCAGGTCCTCAACGGGCAGGTCCTCGGTGTAGAACTGGAGACCTGCCGGAGCACCCGGTGACACCACGTGTCGACCTCGTCGAGCGTCGGTCGTGGCCCGGACAGCAGGCCGAGGGTGTCGAGGTCATCGAGGTTCACGTAGCGGCCCCGGACCTGCCCGAGGCGGCGGCGCGCCGTCTGGCGCAGGTGCGGGCACAGCACCTCGGTGACGTATCGAGGGGGCACGGCGGGTGCCGTTTCCTGCCCGTCATCCGAGGTAGACTCGGAGTCGGTTTTGTTGGTCATGGTCAGACCTTCCTTGCGACCCCCGGACGTCTCGCCGGGGGTCGCGCCATATGTCGAGGCCGATTGAATTACTTTGGTGCGCTTTGGATTTACCGAGTGAGCGCGGCGAGGACGATCGGCTCGGGTATCTCGGTGGGCGCGTGATTCGGCAGTGGCCGCGATGCCCGGCTCTCGGCGTAGGCGCGCTTGGTCGTCTCGAATGACGCGACGGCCTCGGCGTAGTTCTCGGCGTAGACGTATCCCCACGTGTTGGCCAGACCCCAACGGGTGACCATGGTGAAGGTCTCCATCTCGGTAATCAGCCGGTCCCACTTCACCGGCATGTCATCGGACAGCTCCGCTGGCTGACGGGTACCGCGCCAGGTGATCATCTGCTTGATGCCGATCGGGCGCGCATGGACTTCGGGGATCATTCCCCGCCCTCACCCTCGGTCAGCAGCTTGTAGAGCGCGGCGGCGGGGACGCGCAGACGCCGCGCACCGAGGCGGATCGTCGGTATATGTCCAGCCTTGGCCAGGCGGTAGCCGTAGGCGCGGCTCACGCCGAGGTAGGCGGCGGCGGTCTCGATGCTCACGGTGGGCGGACCGTCGCGCAGGCTGTCGAGGGTCGGGGCGCTGGTGTTGGCTGTTGTGGTCATGTCTCTAGCGTGGCGGGTCGCATGGCGAATGTCGAGACTGTAGACTCGCCAACATGAGCAGAGCACGGCGAGACCGAGGCGACGTGGAGTCGGTGACCTATGCCGACCCGCCGCCCGGAGGCCGAACCCCGTTCCGGACACCGAAACCCGGCGAGCGCGTGAGCATCCGACTTCGCGGCCACCCGCGCACCTACGTCGTGCGCGTCTCGACTACAGGCCGAGAGCCCTACCTGACCGAGCTGACGATGACCGCCGACGACGGGTCAGCGGTCGACTATGCGGCGCTGCGCGAGGTCCCGGCCCGCCGCCTGGCCTACTCCGCCGCTCAGTGGATCGCCCGCGTCGGCGGCGCGCTCGCCTATCCCAGCGACCAGACCGAGACGCGCACCCGGCCAGACGACGCCGATCCTCGTGTCTGGGATGCCGCGCAGGTCGCCGACCGCGCCCTCGCGCTCGGCCTGCCGGTACGCCAGACGGTCGCCGATGAGTTGTCGGTCTCGACCCGCACCGCCGACCGACTACTCGCTAAGGCCAAGGCCGAGGGATTCCTCGACGCCAACGACCTGCCACGCCGCCCACAACCCCGACAGAGAGACACGAACCGATGAGCACCGCCGACAACACCGCTCAACCCCGCAAGCGCGGCACCCGCGCCGATGATTCGATCAAGCGCCTACCGAACGGCAAGGGGTGGCGCGCACGTCCGACCCTCGGCACCGATCCGATGACCGGCAAACAGGTGCGCCCGACCAAGGTGTTCGCCACCAAGGCCGACGCACAGACATGGGTACGCGAGCAGCGCCAGCAGTGGGACGGGCGCACGTGGGCGGCGCGGTCCGAGCGCACGTTCGGCGACGTCGCCGATCACTGGCTCAAGGTGCGCGAGGCCGACGACAGCACGCGGGCGAACACGATCCGGGCCGACCGCGAGAGCCTGGCCTACGCCCGTCGCGCGTTCGGGTCGGTCGCGGTGCAGAAGCTCACGCCGGAGGTGCTGGTCGATTGGTCGCTGTCGATGACGACCAAGGCCGGGGCACCGCTCGCCGCCTCGACAAAGCGTCGCGCGATCGTGACGGTCAAGGCCGTGATGGCTCACGCGCTGCGGATGCGGTGGGTCAGCTTCGATCCGGCGCAGCACCTCGACGCGCCCGCGCAGAAGGTCATCGTGGCCGTGGCCGAGGGTGACATCTGGACACCGGCGCAGATGTCGGCGTTTCTCGACTCGGTAGCCGATCACCGCCTCGCCGGGTGTTTCGCCCTGACCCTGCTCGGTCTGCGGCGCGAGGAGGTCGGCGGTCTGCGGTGGTCCGACCTCGACCTCGACGCGGGCACGCTCCGCATCCGACAGGCACGGGTCGATGTCAACGGGCGCGACATCGTCGGCGATCCCAAGAACGCGCGCTCGGTGCGCGACCTGCCGATACCGCCGCGCGAGCTGGCGATGATCAAGGCCATGCGGACCGCGCACCTGCGCGAGCGTATGGCGGTCGGTCGGCCCATGACCGACGCCGATCTGGTGCTCTCGCGCATCGACGGGTCGCCGCTGCCGGTCCGCGACTACACGCGGTTGTTCACCGACCGGCGCAAGGCGGCGGGGTTGCCCTCGATCACGCTGCGCAACCTGCGGCACTCCTCGGTCTCACGGATGCGCGCGGCGGGTGTCCCTGCCGACGTCGTCGCCGCCTGGCACGGCCACTCCGAGCGGATGACCCAGGCGGTCTACGGGCGCGTGTCCGACGACCGACTTGCCGCCGCTTCGGACGCGATCTCGAAAGCGGTAGGACAGAGTTAGGACACTTCACGCGGCGACGAGATCGCCTAGGACATAAAGAAACCCGCTCCGACCGAGGTCAGAGCGGGTTTCTTTTCTGTGGAGCTAAGGGGACTCGAACCCCTGACCCCCACACTGCCAGTGTGGTGCGCTACCAGCTGCGCCATAGCCCCGTATTTTGTTGTTCCACCCTGTTCAAGGGCACTAGGAAAGTTACACCACTGCCATGACGGCGACCAAATCCGCAGGAACCGGGCCCGATGGAGGGCCCGGTCCCTCCCGGATCAGGACTTGCCGGCCAGGATTCCGTCGAGCCAGCCGGTGCCGTCGAGCAGGTTCTCGACGGGCTTGCCCTCGTGCAGAACGCTCGGGGTGCCCACCTGGCCGGCGGCCTTCTTCAGTTCGTCGGTCGACTTCGTGGCGTTCGCCTCCGCCTGCGCGACCTTCTCGTTGTTCGTGATGCACGTCGCGGTGGCGGGGGTCGCACCCTGCGCCGTCGCAAGGCGCGCGAGTTCCGGGCTGGTGATGTTGCCGGTGCCGTCCTCGGCCGGCTGGGCGCCGAACAGCGCGCTGTGGAACCGGAGGAACAGGTCGGTGTTCTGCTCCTGCGCCACACACGTGAGGGCACCCGCGGCCCGCGAGCTGTAGTCGCCCGTCGCCGATCTGGAGTTCAGGAAGTTGAGCGTGTGATAGCGCACACGCAGCTTGCCTTCGGTGACCGCGGCGGTGATCGCCGGCCCCGACTGCTGCTCGAAGAGCTTGCAGACCGGACACAACGGATCCTCGAACAGATCGATCAGCGGCGCGTTCTCCGGTCCGACGATCATCGTCGAGCTTGACGCGAGCGCGGACTGGTCCGCAGTGCCCTTGTCGCGGCCACTCCACCAGATGCCGCCGATGACCAGACCCGCGATCACCAGGACCGCGATCCCGCCGAGGACGTAGGTCATCGTGCTCGACGGCGCGCTCGGCTGATACTTCGACTTGGTGGCGCGGGGCACGGAGGCTCCCGACTTACGCTTTTCGCTCACGTTACGACAATATCCGCGCCGCACTGATAAGTCGCTGAGTGGATGCCCCCGGTCGGTGAGCGGCCCGGAACGTGCGTCGTTACGCTCGGCGGGTGACGGACAGAGAGCTCGACGAGGACATGAACCCGATCAGCCATGAGCACGCGGACGTGTCAGGTGGCCGTGTGCGAGCCGCGACCTTCGGGGCGATGGACGGGCTGGTCACCAACATCAGCCTGGTCGCCGGTGTCGGAGGCGCCGGTGCGAGCGCACACACCATCGTGTTGTCGGGTGTCGCGGGCCTCATCGCGGGCGCGTTCTCGATGGCGCTCGGCGAATTCACCTCGGTCTCGACGCAGAACGAGCAGCTCGACGCCGAGGTCGCTGTCGAGCGCAACGAGATCGAGAAGAACCCATGCGGCGAGCTCGACGAACTCATCGACATGCTCACCGACATGGGGATGACCGAGTCGACCGCGACCACCGCGGCGAACGAGATCCACGCAGACACCGACGGCGCCGTCAACGTTCACATCATCCACGAATTGGGCGTCGCCCCCTCGGACAAGCCGTCCCCGTGGGTGGCCGCGGTCTCGTCGTTCATCATGTTCGCGATCGGCGGCATCGTGCCGCTCATCCCCTACCTACTCGGCTTCTCGTCGCTGATCCTCGGCCTGTCGGTGGGTGCCGTCGGACTCCTCATCGCCGGTGGCGTCGCCGCCTACGTGACCCGTCATCCGATCGTGCGGGGCGCGCTGCGTCAGCTGTGCTTCGGGGTCGTCGCCGCCGGCGCCACCTACCTGGTGGGCCTGGCGATCGGCGTCCCCGCGGGCGGCTGATCAGCTCCCGAGTGCGGCGTCGACGACCTGCTGCGCCTCCTTCTGCACCTGCGCGAGATGCTCGGGACCCTTGAAGGACTCGGCGTAGATCTTGTAGACGTCCTCGGTTCCCGACGGCCGTGCCGCGAACCACGCGTTCTCGGTGGTGACCTTCAGGCCACCGATCGCCGCCCCGTTGCCCGGCGCGGAGGTCATGATCGCGGAGATCGGTTCACCGGCGAGTTCGGTGGCCTTGACCTGCTCCGGCGACAGCCTCGACAGCACCGCCTTCTGCTCGCGCGAGGCGGGCGCGTCGATGCGTGCGTATGCGGTCTCGCCGTACTCCTCCGCGAGCTCGGCGTAGCGCTGCGACGGCGTCTTGCCGGTGACGGCCAGGATCTCCGAGGCGAGCAGCGCCATGATGATGCCGTCCTTGTCGGTCGACCACGGACTGCCGTCGAACATCAGGAACGACGCCCCGGCGCTCTCCTCGCCGCCGAAGGCGACGCGGCCGGACAGCAGCCCGTCGACGAACCACTTGAAGCCGACCGGCACCTCCAGGAGCGGCCGCCCTATTCCGGCGACCACCCGGTCGATCAGCGACGACGACACCAGCGTCTTGCCGACCGCGGCCTGCGCCGACCACTGCGGGCGATGCGTGAACAGGTAGTCGATGGCCACCGCGAGGTAGTGGTTCGGATTCATCAGGCCGGCGTCGGGCGTGACGATTCCGTGGCGGTCGGAGTCGGCGTCGTTGCCGGTGGCGATGTCAAACGAGTCGCGCGCGGAGATGAGCGACGCCATCGCGTTCGCCGACGAGCAATCCATCCGGATCTTGCCGTCGGTGTCGAGCGTCATGAACGAGAACGTCGGGTCGACGGTGGGGTTGACGACGGTGAGGTGTTCCAGGTTGTAGCGCAGACCGAGGTGGGCCCAGTACCCGACCGACGCCCCGCCGAGCGGGTCGGCGCCGATGTGGATGTCGGCGTCACGGATGGCCTTCATGTCGACGACGTCGCCGAGGCCGTCGACGTAGTTGTGCAGGAACGAGTAGTCCTGGACGTACTCGCTCGCCCGGGCGCGTTCGAAAGGGATTCGCTTGACCCCGTCGAGGCGTGAGGCGAGCAGGTCGTTGGCGCGCGCCGCGATCGCCGAGGTGATCGTGGTGTCCGCCGGCCCCCCGGTCGGCGGGTTGTACTTGAATCCGCCGTCGCGGGGCGGGTTGTGCGACGGCGTCACCACGATGCCGTCGGAGAGCACACCGGGGTTCTCCTTGTTGAACGTCAGGATGGCGCGGCTGACCGCTGGAGTCGGGGTGAACGAGTCGTCCTCGGCAGTGAGCACCGACACCTCGTTGGCGGCGAGCACCTCCAGCGCGGTCCGCCACGCCGGAATCGACAAAGCGTGGGTATCGAAACCGATGAACAGCGGACCCGTGATTCCGGCGCCTCGCCGGTATTCGACGATCGCCTGGGTTGTCGCGACAATGTGCGCCTCGTTGAATGCGGTGTCGAAACTCGAACCGCGATGACCCGACGTCCCGAACACGACCTGCTGCAACGGGTCCGAGGGATCGGGGACGTTGTCGTAATAGGCACGCTCGAGTGCGTCCACGTCGATGAGGTCTTCGGGCAGGGCCAATGTTCCAGCTCGGGAATGTGCCATATTGCGATTCTGCCACCCTGCGCCGAATTCGACTCTCCGACGACACCGATCAGCACGGCTGACGAGAGGCGATCCGTATTCCACCCGGAATCGAATCGCTAGGGTGGAACGATCGCCGACGCGCCGTTGGAGGACTGCCAGACCATGTTGAACCCCGGTCCACCCGCCATGTTCTCCCCGAGACTGTTCTCGCCGGGACGCGACTCGACGGGCCTCGTCGTCCTGGTACTGCCCGGCGGCACCGACGACAGCCGCAAGCCGTTCACCCCGTGGCAGGCGTCGGCGCTGCGGATGTATCCGTTCACATGGTCGCTGCGGTTCCGCTACGGACGGGCGGTGCGCGTGCATCAGGTGCGGTACCGCGTCTACGGCTGGAACGGCGAGGAGAACAGTCCGATGCTGCCGGCGCGCGCCGCTCTCGACGAGATGTGCCGTCGACACCCGGGCGCACCCGTGGTGGCGATCGGACATTCGATGGGCGGCCGGGTCGCCGCCCAGCTGGCGACCGACCGCCGGGTGATCGGCGTCCTGGCGCTCGCCCCGTGGTGGCAGTTCGCCGACTGGCGGCACATCCAGCCCGGCGCCCGGGTGGTGGCGGTACACGGCGACGCCGACGAACGCACATTCGCCAAGCGAACCCGGAAGGGTATCGACGAGCTGTCGGCTCAGGGCGTCGACGCCGAGTTCATCAACGTTCCCGACGGCGGTCACGCCATGCTCGACCACATCGGTCTGTGGCAGCGCACCGCCCTCGACTTCGTCGGCGAACGGCTCTCCGCGCTGCGTCGGGCCTGACAACCCACAAACCCACCATTTATCGCCAAACCCAGCACCCCCATGGGTGGAGGATCTGGCGATCAATGGTGGGTTTACGAGGCGCTCGATCAGGCCGGGCGCCGCGACCCCGACAGTTCCTCGACGAACTCCGCGTAGAACTCGACGTAGGTGTCGCCGGAGAGCACGTACATCGGATCGTCGCCGGTCTCGCCGTAGGCCTGCTTGCGCAGTTCGGTGCGCATGTTCTTGAAGGTCGACGTGTGTTCGAGTTGGGGGACGATCCGCACGAACAGCGGCACCGCGTAGCTCGGCAGTCCATCGCGGACGTGCGCGGCGAACCCCGCGGCGTCGAATTCCTGACGGTCGCGGAGACTCACGGCTGCCATGCCGGCCTTGCCGTCGACGCCGGGCACCGGCACGCCGAACACGACGGCCTCTTCGACGGAGTCGTGCGCGTCGAGGACGGCCTCGACCTCGGTGGTGGCGACGTTCTCTCCCTTCCAGCGGAAGGTGTCACCGATCCGGTCGACGAACCCGATGTGGTTGAAACCCTGGTCGCGGACCACGTCGCCGCTGTTGTACCACTGGTCACCCTTCTTCAGGGCGTCGCGGACGATCTTCTTCTCGGTGGCCTTGGGATCGGTGTAACCGTCGAACGGGACACGCGAGTTGATCTGCGCGAGAAGCAGTCCCGTACCGCCCTTGCCGACCTTGCGGACCCGTCCGTCGCCGCCGCGCAACGGCTCGCCGGTCTCTTCGTCGTATTCGACGACGATGTACGGCAGCGGCGAGAATCCGGCGGTCTTCGACAACCCGAAGACATTCACGAAGCCGATGTTGGCCTCGCTGGCGGCATACAGCTCGACGATGCGGTCGATGCCGAAACGCTCGGTGAAGTCGTCCCAGATGTCAGGGCGCAGTCCGTTGCCGACGGCGAGCCGCACGCGGTGTGCGCGGTCGGTCGGCTTCGGCGGCTGCGCAAGGAGATACCGGCACAGCTCACCGATGTAGCTGAACGCGGTGGCGTCGTTCTCGATGAGTTCGTCGAAGAACCGCGACGCAGAGAACTGCTTGCCGATCGCGAGGCAGGCGCCCGAGGCGAGCACCGACGACAGCGAGATCGTGAGCGCGTTGTTGTGGTAGAAGGGCAGCGCCGTGTACATCACGTCGTCACCGCGGAGACGGATGCCGAGACCGCCGATACCGTTCATGGCCACCAGCCAGCGGTAATGGGTCATCTTGCTGGCCTTGGGATATCCGGTGGTCCCGGAGGTGAAGATGTAGATCGCGGTCGACCCGAGTTCGACGGTCTCCGTCGCCGCCGGGTTGACCGGCGAGCACGGCGCGGTCAGCGACGACAGCTTCTCGAACGTGAATTCCTTTGACGGACGCGCACTCTCCGGCACCGAGTCGAGAGCCTCGACCAGATCCTCCTGGTAGAGAACGACCTTGGCGCCGATCAGACCCAGGCTGTGCTCGAGCACCGCGCCGCGCTGGTGGAAGTTGATCATGCCGCAGATCGCGCCGATCTTGACGATGCCGAGCATGGCGATCACGACGTCGGGGTGGTTCTTCGACAGCACCGCCACCACGTCGCCCTTGCCGACGCCTTCCCGGGTCAGGAAGTCGGCGAGCCTGTTGGCGCGGGCGTTGGCCTCGCGGTAGGTGATCGACGAGCCCTCGAAGCGCAGGAAGTCGCGGTCCGGGTACTTGTCGACGGACTGCTGGAAGCGTTTGCCGATCGACATCTTGGTCGTCGGCGGCTTGGGCAGCATCTCCGGCAGCACACGCAGAACGGTCCCGATGTCCTTGCGCAGTGACGCGACCCCCGCCGCCATGTCGGCGAGACGGATGTCGGGCAAGAGCCCGGTCCCCGATGCGTGTTCAACCATTCAAAGCCTCCCCGAGTATGTGTTCGACGACACACACCATAGCGGGAGATCGGCGACGATGAAACGCCGGTAGCGATTCGTTCCAACCGGGAATCGGTCACCTGGTGATGGCGTCGCCGGTTGTGACCCGCCACACTGTCTTCCATGACCGACAACACCGTTGCCGCGCCGGACCGGCCCGCAGCGCCGACCGGACCGCTCGAGGGCGTCACCGTACTCGAGCTGGGCACCCTGATCGCGGGCCCGCATGCCGCCCGACTCCTGGGCGACATGGGCGCCGACGTCATCAAGATCGAGCCGCCGGGCAAGCCCGACCCGATCCGCACCTGGGGCCAGGCCGAGGTCGACGGCCATCGCTTCTACTGGACGATCCACGGCCGCAACAAGAAGGCGATCACCCTCGACCTGCGCTCCGATCGTGGACGCGAGATCTTCCTCCGGCTCGCCGACCACGCCGACATCGTCGTCGAGAATTTCCGGCCCGGCACCCTCGAACGCCTCGGCATCGGCCCCGAGGTGCTGTCCGAGCGCAACCCGGGCATCATCGTCGTACGTGTGTCCGGCTACGGCCAGACCGGACCGGATTCGACGCGTGCCGGTTACGCATCCGTCGCCGAAGCGGCGAGCGGCCTACGGTATCTCAACGGTTACCCCGGGCAATTGCCTCCGCGACTGGCACTTTCGCTCGGTGACACCCTCGCCGGGATGTTCGCCGCGCAGGGCGCGTTGGCGGCACTGTACCGTCGTTCGGTGACCGGCAAGGGCCAGGTCGTCGACACCTCGCTCATCGAATCCTGTGTGGCCGTTCAGGAGTCGGCGATCGCGGACTACGACGCCGGTGGCGTGGTGCGCGGACCGTCGGGCACACGCCTCGACGGCATCGCGCCGTCGAACCTCTACCCCACCAGCGAGGGCACGCATGTGATCATCGCGGCCAACCAGGACTCGGTGTTCGCACGCCTCTGTCAGGCGATGGGCCGGCCCGAACTCGCGACCGACGAGCGGTTCGCCGACCACGCCGCCCGCGGTCGCAACCAGGACGAGCTCGACGAACTGATCGGCGAATGGTCGTCGCAGTATTCGCCCGACAAGCTCACCGAGGTCCTGAGCGCCGCGGGAGTCGTTGTGGGACCGGTCAACACGGTCGCCGAGGTGGTCGCCGACCCACATCTGCGGGCACGCGGCATGATCGCCGAACACTACGACGAACGGGCGCAGCGCACGGTCCTTGGACCCGGCGTCGTGCCGCAGTTCAGTGAAACCCCCGGCGGCATCCGCAACGCCGGGCCCCCGGCCCCGGGATGCGACAACGAGACCGTCTACGGCGAGCTGCTGGGGTTGTCGACCGGGGAGCTCGAGGAGTTGCGTGAAGAGGGTGTCATCTGACGCCAACTGGAATCCACCCCGACATCCGCCCCTGGTATCCGCCCGCCGTGGACCCACCGGCGGCGATATGTCGCCCACCGCGCTGAGCAGGGCGCTTTTCGGGGGCGGATCTCGGGGATGACGGGGTATGCGGGCCACCCAGGTAGAAAGTTCGGGGGCCCGAAACTATAGTGTCGGCATGCCCAAGTTGAACGCTGCCCGCCGACTCCTGCCAGTCGGCGCACTCATCGCTGCGATCGGGATTCTCATCTCGGGCTGCACCCTCTCCAGCCGGCTCCCCGACGAGAAGGTCGTGCTGACCACGTTCACCGTGCTCGCCGACATCGCGTCGAACGTGGCCGGCGACCGTCTCCGCGTCGAGTCGATCACCAAACCCGGCGCGGAGATACACGGCTACGAACCAACACCCGGCGACGTCCGACGCACGGCGACGGCTTCCCTCGTCGTCGACAACGGACTCAACCTCGAGGCCTGGTTCGGGCAGTTCGTCGAGGGCCTCGACGTCGAGCACGTCGTGGCCGGCGACGGCATCGCACCGATCGACATCGCCTCGGATGCCTATGCGGGCAAACCGAATCCGCATGCATGGATGAGTCCGGTCAACGTCGGCATCTACGTCGACAACCTGGTCGACGCCTTCACCGACCTCGACCCCGAGGGCGCCGAGATCTTCGCGGCGAACGGCGCGTCGTACAAGAAACAGTTGCAGCAGGTGCAGACCGAACTGGTCTCCGCACTCGACCACCTGCCGCCCAACGAACGCGCACTGGTCACCTGCGAAGGCGCCTTCTCCTACCTCGCACGCGACGCCGGGCTCACCGAGCGCTACATCTGGCCGGTCAACGCCGAGCAGCAGGCCACCCCGCAGCAGGTCGCCGCGACCATCGACTTCGTGCGCAAGAACCGGGTGCCGGCTGTCTTCTGCGAGTCGACCGTCTCCGACGCAGCGATGCAGCAGGTCGTCGGCGCCACCGACGCCCGCTTCGGGGGCACCCTGTACGTCGACTCCCTCTCGGAGGCCGACGGCCCCGTGCCCACCTACCTCGACCTGATCCGCCACGACGCCCGGACCATCGTGTCGGGACTGACGGGAGACAACCGATGATCACCTCGCAGGCAATCCAGGTCGACGACGTCACCGTGCGCTACGGGCGAATCCTCGCACTCGATCACGCGTCGGTGCGGGTGCCGACCGGCCGCGTCTGCGCCCTCATCGGCATGAACGGATCAGGAAAGTCGACACTGTTCAAGACCATCGTCGGGTCGGTCACCCCGACCACCGGCTCGGTCACCCTCGCGGGCAAGAGCCCGACCGCTGCCCGCAAGTCCGGCCTCGTCGGGTACGTACCGCAGTCCGAGGACATCGACTGGTCGTTCCCGCTGTCGGTACGCGATGTGGTGATGACCGGCCGCTACGGCCATCTCGGCTTCACCCGACGCCCCAGACGCGCCGACCACGACGCCGTCGACGCAGCACTCGCCCGCGTCGAACTCACCGACTACGCCGACCGCCAGATCGGCCAGCTCTCCGGCGGTCAACGCAAGCGCGCCTTCGTCGCCCGCGGCATCGCCCAGGAGGCGTCGATCCTCCTGCTCGATGAGCCGTTCGCCGGCGTCGACAAGCGCACCGAGGCCACGATCACCGCACTCCTGCGTGAACTCGCCGACTCCGGTGTGACGATCCTGGTCTCCACTCACGACCTGCAGGTCCTGCCGACGCTCGCCGACGAGGCGATCCTGCTGATGCGCCGGGTCGTCGCCCAGGGCGCTCCGGAAGAGGTCATCACCACCGACAATCTCGTGCGCGCCTTCGGACTCGACCCGCTCGAACGCGACCGCCAAGGAGAGGCATCGTGAGCATCGTCGACTACCTCCTCGACCCGTTCGCCTACGCGTTCATGACGCGTGCGCTGTGGGCGACGCTGATCTCGTCGGTGGTGTGCGCCCTGTTGTCCTGCTGGCTGGTGCTCATCGGCTGGTCGCTGATGGGTGACGCGGTCTCCCACGCGGTGCTGCCCGGCGTGGTCCTCGCCTACATCGTCGGAATCCCGTTCGCCATCGGCGCGGCCGTCTTCGGATTCCTCGCGGTGACGATGATCGGCGCGGTCCGCGACGGCGGGCGGGTGAAGGAGGACGCCGCAATCGGCATCGTCTTCACGACGCTGTTCGCGCTCGGCCTGGTCCTGATCTCGGTGACGCCGAGCCAGACCGATCTGAACCACATCATCTTCGGCAATCTGCTCGGCGTCTCGACGTCCGACCTCATCCAGATCGCCATCCTCGGCGCCATCGTCGCGGTCATCCTCCTGCTCAAGCGCCGCGACTTCACTCTCTACGCCTTCGATCCCACGCACGCCTTCGCCATCGGTCTGAGTCCGAGACTCCTCGGCGCTGCACTCCTCGCCCTACTCGCCCTGACCGCCGTGACCGCCCTGCAGGTCGTCGGCATCGTGCTGGTGGTGGCGATGCTGATCATCCCCGGCGCCACCGCGCAGCTGCTCACCAACCGATTCAGCCGGATGCTCATCATCGCTCCGGTCACCTCTGCACTGTGCGGCGTCATCGGCCTGTACGTGTCGTACTACCAGGACACCTCGCCCGGCGGCATGGTCGTTCTGGTGCAAGGCATCCTGTTCCTGCTCGTCTTCCTGTTCAGCCCGACCCACGGCGTCATCAGCAAGCGACGCCGTCACCGCGAGAACGCGCTGGCCGACGCCACGGCGGCTTGAGCCGCCGGCCGAGACCGCCCGCTGTCGAGATCCGCCGTATCAATCGGGTGTTGCCCACGTGCCCGCAGACCTGGATCCGACGTCCGGCATCATTTGGCGCACCACCGGATGTGACGGGAGTAAGGTGAGAATCGCTTGCAGCAGCGTCGAGCATCCTGTAACACCGAACCCCGGAGTGTGCGCGGTGATCATCCTCGGAATCATCCTTCTAGTTCTCGGATTCATCTTCGGCATCCCGATCCTGTGGACCCTGGGCATCATCATCGCCGTGATCGGCGCGATCCTGGCGATCCTCGGTGCCACCGGGCGCGCGGTGGGCGGTCGAGCGCACTACTACTGAGATAGGCATCCGGAGAACCAGCACCCGGCTTTCGCCGAACTCGAGGTTTGAGGTCAGCTCAGATTCCCGAACTGACCCCACGCTGTTTCCGAGTTCATGGGAAGGGCTGCGGAAGTGACCAGCAAATCCTACGGTGCCGTTGCGAGTGACGTGTCCAACCGCTGTACGCAAAAGCGCCCCACCTGCGAACAGGTGGGGCGCTTCGCCGTGGAGCTGCCGGGAATTGAACCCGGGTCCTCCGTCGTGTTGGTAGGGCTTCTCCGTGTGCAGTCCGCTATGTCTCTACTTGGATCTCCCGGTCACGCGAACAAGCCGAGATGACGATCCCAGTCGCTGTTTGATGTTCCGACCTCGCCCGCGACCGGCGAGGACGGTGAGCTCCCTGAGATGATGCCGGCATCCGGATTCGGGAGCAAAATCCGGGCCGACAGACTAGCCGTCGCTACTTAGGCAGCGAGGGCGTAGTCGCGCTGATTGGAATCGGCGCTTAATTGGTTGCTGCGACGCTTATACGGTGGTCTCCAGCCTGCACCGACACGCTTCCCCTACCTCGACGCACGTAGTCGAAACCGATCAGCCCCGAGGAGGAACCCGCCGACCGAAGTCAGCGAGTACTTCAGTCTAACAAGTCGGACAGCGGAGTCTATTCCCGGCTGAGCACGAGCGGGGCGTACAGCTCGACGACACGGTTCTCCCAGTCGTCGCCCACACTCCCCGACCTGGCCTTTTCGGCCACGAGCGTCCCGACGATCCCGTCGAGCAGCGCGTCCGGGTCCACGGTCGACGCCACGAGACCACGGCCCTTGCCGTCGTCGATGACGGCGGCGAGATCGGCGCGGTGCTTGGACAGCACGGTTCGGAAGATCTCGGTGAACGCGGGATCGGCATCGGTGATCAGCGCCGCCATGCCGCCGAATCCGATGCCGTCGGACACCATGGATGCCGCCTGCCGGACCACCCACCTGAGTCGCTGCTCACCGGACAGATCCTCGTCGAGGGCCGGCGGCGTTCCCACGGCGACGAGCGCGGCGGTCAGCATCTCGTCCCGGTTGCGGTGACGCCGATAGATGGTGGTGCGGGCGACGCCGGAATGAGCTGCGACCGCCTCGATCGTCACCCCGGCCGGACCTTTCGCGCGCAGCAACTCCAGCGCAGCCGTGATGATCTTCGAGCCGCTGTCAGCAGGCACCCGCGGAACCCTTCGTCGTCGAATCCGGTGCTTCAGGAATATCACGCGCCCATCGAGCGCTACATATAGTGTAGCGCTACAGTCGGTGTATCGATACATGAGATGTAGCGATCAATTCTCAACAAGGAGGTTGGTGGACGTGCACAATGCATCCAGCTCGAAGTCGTACGCATTCGCCGGGTACCTGGTGATGCTTCTCGGATTCCTTTTCCTGGGACTCTTCGTGGTGTCCCTGGCCGGCGGCATCGGTGCGCCGGCATGGCCGTTCGGCCTGGCGGTGGCAGTGCTGTTCGCCCTGTCCATCGCTGCTTTCCGGCTGCAGATCACACTCAGCGAGCAGCACTCCGACGACATGATCATCTCGTCGGATCCGATGACTCCCCCGCTGCGACGTGCCGACGTCGAACAGTACGAGCGGACCTACCGTCGCGCACGGGTGGCAGCCGTCGAGGCCCCCGCGACCGCACCCGCGGACGAGGGCACTCGTCTCGACCGGGCCGCCTGACGGCTATCTCACCGAAGGTGAGGTCACATCCCCTTCACCCGACGGCCGACCTCACGCTCGACCTCACGCTGCGCGGTCCGCTTGGCGATGTCGTGACGCTTGTCGTGGGCCTGCTTACCGCGGGCCAGCGCCAGCTCGACCTTCACGCGACCATCGCTGAAGTACATCGAGAGCGGCACGAGCGTGAGGTTGCCGTCTCGGATCTTGCCGATCAGGTTGTCGATCTCACGACGATGCATCAGCAGTTTGCGCTTACGCCGGACCGCGTGATTGGTCCACGAGCCCTGGCCGTACTCGGCGATGTGCAGGGCGTGCAGCCAGACCTCACCGTCGTCGATGGTGGCGAAGGCGTCGACGAGCGACGCCTTTCCGGCGCGCAGGCTCTTCACCTCGGTTCCGACGAGGACGATGCCGGCCTCGTAGACGTCGAGGATGGTGTAGTTGTGCCGCGCCTTGCGGTTCGTCGCAATCACGTTGCGTCCCTTTTCCCTGGGCATCGCGCACTCACCTCCTCGTCGAACCGGTAATCGTACTGGCCGCGCCACAACGGCAGCAGCGGGTCCGCTCACTCACGGACGTACACACGAAGGGTGACATATGCCGTCGCACCCGCCAACACAATTCCGCCGAGGATCAGCCAGGGCGCCACGAACAGCACGTCGGTCAGCTCGATGCGGGCGAAGAAGCTGACGCCGTACAACTCCTTCAACGCCGTGTCGAAGAAGAACTTCTTCGCGAGCAGCAGACCACCGATCGCCAACAGCGAACCGGCCAGGGCGGACACCACCGCCTCCAGCAGGAACGGCAACTGCGTGTACCACCGCGTCGCGCCCACCAGGCGCATGATCGACACCTCGGTCCGTCTGGTGAAGGCAGCGATCTGAACGGTGTTGATGATCAACAGGATCGCCGCGATCGCGAGCACCGATGCGATCGCGAAGGTCGCGTTCCGCACGCCGTCGAGCACGCTGAAGATACGTTGCACCAGTTTGCGATCGTCCTTGAAAGCGTCCACGCCCATGTCTTTTCGGCCCGCGTACTTGGTGAGCACGGCGTCGAACTGTGCCGGGTCGGAGACGCGGACCCGCAACGACGCCGGCAGCGTGCCCTCGACGATGTTCTCGGCGAGGTCGGGGTTGTTGGCGAAGATCTCCTTCGCACGCTTGTAGGCCTCGTCCTTGTCCAGGTACGTCACCGAGGTGACCCCGGGCTCGTTCTCGAGTCCCTGGCGCAACTGCGCACACGGGTCCGCATCACACTGCGGATCGCGTTCGGTGATCTCAGGATTGAGGTAGAACTCCATCTCCACCCGGTCGAGGAAGATCTTCTGGCTCTTGTCGGCCATCTGGATCACCAACAGACCGCCGCCGAACATGCCCAGCGTGATCGCCGTCGTGATGATCATCGCGATGGTCATGGTCGCGTTGCGGCGGAGTCCGTGGAGAACCTCGCTGATGATGAAATTCGCTCGCATGCTTGCTCAGACGTCCTTGGGGGTCGTTGTTGTGTGTCGGGAGTGGGCCGAGCCGTCAGCCGATTCCGTACACACCCTGCGGGTCGTTGCGCACGAGCTGCCCGTTGTCGAATTCGAGAACCCGGCGCCGCATCGCGTCGACGATGTGCCGGTCGTGAGTGGCCATGACCACCGTGGTGCCCCGACGATTGACGCGGTCGAGGACGTCGACGATCTCCTCACTGGTCTCGGGATCGAGGTTTCCGGTGGGTTCGTCGGCCAGCAGAACGAGCGGGCGGTTGACGATGGCACGGGCGATCGCCACTCGCTGCATCTCGCCGCCGGACAGCTCGTTGGGCATGCGGTCGTGCTTGCCCTCGAGGCCGACGTACTCGAGCACCTCGGGCACCACGCGCTGGACCGTCGACCGCGGGCGGCCGATCACCTCGAGCGCGAAGGCGACGTTCTCGGCGACGGTCTTCTTCTGCAGCAGACGGAAGTCCTGGAACACACAGCCGATCGACTGTCGCAGCTTGGGCACGTCCCGGGCCCGGAGCTTGTTGACGTGGAACTCACCGAGATACACGTCGCCGCTCGTCGGCCGGTCCTCCTTGAGCAGCAGTCGGAAGAACGTCGACTTGCCCGATCCGGACGGTCCGATGAGGAACGCGAACTCCCCCTTGTCGACCTCGAAGCTCAAATCCTTCAGAGCCGGCCGAGAGGATGCCTTGTACTGCATCGTGACGTTCTCCAGCTTGATCACGATGAGCCAGTGTAACGACGACGCCTGAGAGTCCGTTCAGGCGCGACACACCACACCGTGAATGTTCCTGACCTGCCCCTTCGGCAGCGGTTGTGTCGACCTCAGCGTGTCGGGACGGGCGTGGTCGGCGTCGGCGCGCCGAACTGCGGTATCTCCACCCCCGGCAGACCCGGGATCGTCGGGCGGGTGGTGGACGGCGTCGACGTGGAGCGTGTACCGCCCTCGGTCCCGCCGTCGATGCCCGGCTCGCTGGTCGACGACTCCGACGGTCTACTGGACGTGGTTTCGCTGAACGTCGACGGCACCGGTTCCTCATAGACCGGTGTGTCGACGACCTGCGACGTCTTCGGTGCAGGCCGAGGAGGTTCCGGCGCGACCACGCCGTAGCGCTGCGAGGTGTAGCCGTAGAGGACACAGCAGAGGATGAACACGGCGAACAGGATCGTGGTGCTGATCCGTACCGACGTCCTACCGATGTGCTGATTCCACCGGAACCGGAAGCGACGTCCGTCCTGCGGATCCGACGGCGACGAGCCCTGTGGGGATTCGGCCATCACTCGTCCCCGCCCCGGTCACGCGCGACCTGGTCGGCCAACGTTGCCGGCGGCCCACTCGACGCCTGGACGTCGCGTGGGGGCACGTTGATCCCCTCCCGTGCCAGCGCCCGGATGATGTGGACGCGCAGGGCGCGGCCCACTTCGAACTGCTTGCCCGGCAGGGTCCGCGTCACCATGCGCACGGTGATCGAGTCCAGTTCGAGGCTGATCACGCCGAGCGACGACGGCGCGTCGAGCAGCAGATCGTGCCAGCGCGGCAGCTCGTAGAACTCGCGGCCCACCCGATCGAGGGTGTCGTTGACGAGGCCGATGTCGGCCTCGGAGGGCACCGGCACGTCGACCACGGCGCGGGCCCAGTCCTTGGAGAGGTTGGTGGCCTTGATGATCTGACCGTTGGGGACGGTGATGACCTCGCCCTCGGTGGTGCGGAGCTTGGTCACCCGCAGGGTCACGTCCTCGACGGTTCCCTCGGCCGGGGCGTTGCCGGTGACGGTCAGGTTCACCACGTCGCCGTAGCCGTACTGCTTCTCGGCAACGACGAAGAAGCCCGCCAGGATGTCCTGCACGATGCGCTGCGCGCCGAAACCGAGGGCTGCACCGATCACGGCGGTCGGTCCGGTGAGCCCGCTGAGCGGGATCCCGAACACGCCCAGGATGTGGATGACGACGACGATCGCAATGCCGACGATCAGCGTCCACGCCACCACATCGACCAGCGCCCGACGGTGTTTGGCGTCCTCCGTCTGGACGATGAGGTCGCTGGTGGAGAAGCGCGACTCGACCCGCGTGGCATATCTGCCGGCGAACCACCGGATGACGCGGGCCAACAGGACCGCACCCAGGATCCAGATCACGATCTCGAGTCCGTTGGTGGCCAGCCAGACATAGACCCGGCCGATGAGGAGTTCGGTCGGGGACGGCCCGGCGGCCAGCAGCGCGGCTCCCGGCTGCACGGTCACGCTTCGGCGGACGCCATACGCCAGCGAATGCCGGCTTCGATGAACTTGTCGAGCTCTCCGTCGAGCACCGCGGTCGGGTTGTTGTCCTCCACGCCGGTCCGCAGGTCCTTGACCATCTGGTACGGGTGCAGCACGTAGGAACGCATCTGGTTGCCCCAGCTCGAACCGCCGTCACCCTTCAGTGCGTCGAGTTCGGCGCGCTCCTCCAGTCGCTTGCGTTCGAGGAGCTTGGCCTGCAGCACCCGCATCGCCGACGCCTTGTTCTGCAGCTGGCTCTTCTCGTTCTGACAGGTCACGACGATGCCGGTCGGGATGTGTGTCAGGCGCACGGCGGAGTCGGTGGTGTTGACCGACTGACCACCGGGGCCGGACGAGCGGTAGACGTCGACCTTCACGTCGTTCTCGTCGACGTCGATGTGGTCGGTGGTCTCGACCACCGGCAGCACCTCCACCTCGGCGAACGAGGTCTGGCGGCGGCTCTGGTTGTCGAACGGGCTGATCCGCACGAGGCGGTGGGTGCCCTGCTCGACCGAGAGGGTGCCGTACATGTAGGGCGCCTTGACCGCGAAGGTCGCGGACTTGAGGCCCGCCTCTTCGGCGTAGGAGGTGTCGTAGACCTCGACGCCGTACCCCTTCTGCTCGGCCCAGCGGATGTACATGCGCATCAGCATCTGCGCCCAGTCGGCGGCGTCCACACCACCGGCGCCCGAGCGGATGTTGACCAGTGCCTCGCGGGAGTCGTACTCACCCGCGAGCATCGTCTTGACCTCCATGGCCTCGATGTCGGCGCGCAGGCTCGCCCGCTCGGCATCGGCGTCGGCCAGGGCCGCGGTCTTGTCGTCACCCTCTTCGGCGTCGGCGAGCTCGTAGTGCACGGGCAGGTCGTCGAGGCGCTGACGCAGTTCGGAGACCTTGCGCAGCTCGGACTGGGCGTGCGAGAGCTCGCTGGTGACCTTCTGCGCGTGGTCCTGGTCGTTCCACAGGTCGGGATCGGAGGCCTGCATCTCCAGCTCGTCGATGCGACGACGGAGCTCCTCGAGGTCGAGCACCTTTTCCACGGTGGTCAAGGTGGTGTCGAGGGATTCGAGGTCTGCGGTCACGTCGGGATGCACGGTTATCCAGAGTACCGACCGCGGGCCGGGTCAGACAGTGTCAGGCCCCGCAGTTCAGATGCCGCCGGGTCCCGCGGGCGGCTGCGGATCGGGCAGGACACCGAACTGCCAGGACGTCACGGCCTTCTGCGGCTTGTAGATCACCGGCAGGTCGTCGCCCACCTGCGGCCACGGATCGTCGGGACCGAGCACAAGCGTTCCGTAGACCTCGGTCGGGTTGGTCTCCGGTCCGACGATGGTCCCGGTGATGGTGTAGAAGCGCTGGCCGTTCTTGTCCGTCGTGCTCTGCGGGTCGACCTGGTCGTCGGAGACGCCGACGACCGTCAGCGTGCCCTGCACATACTGCGAGGCCTTACCTGGGGACATCGCCCGCGGATTCCGGCCTCGCTGCCACTGGACGACCAGCACCACCACCAGCGCGGCCAGCAACAGGGTGAACGTCACGGTGAGCAGCATGACGGCTACCCTACCGGGCATGTCCGCCGACTCCGGTCCGAAAAACCCCAGAACCGCACAGAGCTACGACGACGACCTCGAACTCGCGCTGTCGCTCGCCGATTCCGCCGATGCGCTGACCACGGACCGGTTCGGGGCGGTCGACCTCCGCGTCGACGACAAACCGGACCTGACACCCGTCACCGACGCCGACCTCGCCTGCGAGACGCTGCTCCGCGAACGGTTGGCCGCCCGCCGGCCCGCCGACACGGTCCTCGGTGAGGAGTTCGGCGGTGACGCGACCCTCACCGGTCGCCAATGGGTCATCGACCCCATCGACGGCACCAAGAACTTCGTCCGCGGTGTCCCGGTCTGGGCCACGCTGATCGCCCTGCTCGTCGACGGCGTGCCCACGGTCGGCGTGGTGTCGGCACCCGCCCTGCGTCGACGCTGGTGGGCCGCCGGCGGACTCGGCGCCCACACGTGCTTCGACGGTGAGGACGCCCGTCAGCTCTCGGTGTCGGGGGTCGGCGACCTCTCCGCGTCGAGCCTGGCGTTCTCGAGCCTCTCCGGCTGGGCCGACCGCGGCATCCGCGACCGTTTCGTCGACCTCACCGATCAGGTGTGGCGGGTCCGCGGCTACGGCGACTTCTTCAACTACTGCCTGGTGGCCGAGGGCGCGGTCGACGTCGCCGCCGAGCCGGAGGTCTCCCTCTGGGACCTCGCTCCCCTCGACATCCTCGTCCGGGAGGCCGGCGGGCGGTTCACCGCACTCGACGGGACCCCGGGTCCCGCCGGCGGCAGTGCCGTCGCCAGCAACGGCCTGCTCCACGACAAGGTGCTGGCCGCGCTCCGTCCCTAGAGCGCAGTCCCAAGAGCTTCGTCCCTAGAGCTCCGTACCGGTCTCCTTGTCGAGGACCTTGAACTCGGTCGCGTCGTTCTTCATGTCCGACAGTCGCCCGTAGTGGATGCCGGTCCCGGCGTCGGAGAGGATCGCCTGGTGGATCGGCACCGCGACCCGCGGGGCCATCGCGCGGAGGTAGTCGACGGATTCGCTGAGCTTCATCCACGGCGCGGCCGACGGCAGCGCGAGGACGTCGACGCGCTCGAACGGGATGTAGAAAGAGTCACCCGGGTGCATGAACTGTCCCGGGTTCTCGGGGGTGCCGAGAATATAGGCGACGTTGTCGACGACCGGGATCTCCGGGTGGATGACCGCGTGCCGGCCGCCGGTGAATCGTGCGGTGAGTGAACCGATCTCGATCAGGCCACCACTGTGGGCAGCCGTCCACTCCCCCGCGACGTCGTCGCCGTTGAGCTGCGCGGTGGTCTGCGGGTCGGCGTAGAGCACGGCGTCGGGGTTGCCCGCGACGAGGTCGGGCAGCTTCGCGACATCACAGTGATCGGGATGCTGATGGGTGATGAGGATGGCGTCGAGACCGCTGATGCCCTCGAAACCGTGCGAGAAGTTGCCCGGGTCGAAGAGCACCTTGGTCCCGTCGATCTCGACGAGCAGACAGGAGTGGCCGAAGTGGGTGATCTGCATGCATCCACTCTGCCTTCTTCAGACCACGATCGGGAAGATCCCCCAGCCCGCGGCGGCGTCGACGATGCGCGCCAACCCGTAGGTCAGCCACACGCCCAGCAGGACTGCACCCGCGCGGCCCAGCACGAGGTCGCGCCAGCTCCCGAGCGGAGACTTCCGCCGCCACACCAGAGTTGCGGTCGCGAGGGCGACGGTCACCATGGTGAGGACGAGCAGGATCGGCCCGAAGACGTTGAAGCGAAACGCCGCTCCGACGTCGCCGTGCATGAACGCCACCCAGCTACGGGTGAGACCGCAACCCGGACACGGCAGGCCCGTCATCATCGCGAACGGACAGATCCCCGGACCGGCGTCGATCCCGGCCGGGGTGAACACGCACGCGGCTCCCACCGCGGCGGCACCGGCCAGTCCGACGACCGCCGCACCCAGCGCGCCGGTGGACGATAAGCGCAGGTCGGAGCGGGCTTCCACGGTCACCCGGCCAGCCTAGCGCGCAACACCCCCGCCGGCGTCGGACAAGTAGGTGACAAACTTCTTACTGCAGAGTAAGGTTTGGACTTACCACCGAGTAAGATCGGTCCGCAAATACCTGTGCAGAGCCCCTCACCGGGGCGACTGGAAGAACGGCTGGTGATCATGACAACTCACACCGAACCGCGCGACACCTCCGCAGTCGGCCGCAACCCGCATCCCCGCAACTTCATCGGCACCGCGATGCGTGTCCTCACGACGGTGACCGGCTCGGAGTTCGCGGAGAAGTACAAGATCCGCGAACCCATCAACCGGGTCGCCTACCAGGCCACCAAGACCGGCTTCCAGACCCTCGGTGCGGCCAACCGCGCGTTCAAGGCCGCCCAGGGCGGCTCGGGCGACGCCAAGCGGCTGACCACCGCACCCAAGAACTACTTCAACCTCACCCCCGACGACGAGCAGCAGATGATCGCGGAGACGGTGAAGGAGTTCGCCACCGAGATCCTGCGCCCCGCCGCCTACGACGCCGATGCCGCGGCCACGGCGCCCGAGGACATCGTCAAGCGCTCGGCCGAGCTGGGCATCACGATGATCAACGTGCCCGAGACCTTCGACGGTGCGGCCTCCGAGCGTGGCGTGGTCACCAACGCACTCGTCGCCGAGGCGATGGCCTACGGCGACATGGGCCTGGCCCTCCCGCTTCTGGCGCCGAGTGGTGTGGCCACCACCCTCACCAACTTCGGCACCGACTCCCAGCAGCGCACCTACCTGCCCGACTTCGCCGGCGAGAACGTGCCGCAGTCGGCCGTCGTCATCGCCGAGCCCAAGCCACTGTTCGACGCATTCGCGTTGAGCACCAAGGCAACCCGCGTACCCAGCGGCTACCGCCTCAACGGCGTGAAGTCCTTCGTCCCGGCCGCCGGGTCGTCGGAGTTGTTCGTCGTCGGAGCCCAGCTCGACGGCAAACCCGCGCTGTTCCTGGTCGAGTCCGACTCCAAGGGCCTGATCGTCGAAGCCGATCCCGGCATGGGTGTCCGCGCCGCCGGCATGGGACGCCTGCTCCTGCAGGACGTCGCCGTTCCCGAGACGGCACTGCTGGCCGGCGACGGCGACGCCGCTTTCGCCGCGTACCGCGACGTGGTGCGCCTGTCACGCCTCGGCTGGTCCGCACTGGCCGCCGGTACCGCCCGCGCGGTCCTCGACTACGTCATCCCCTACGTCAACGAGCGTGAGGCCTTCGGCGAGCCGATCTCCAACCGGCAGGCGGTCGCGTTCATGGTCGCCAACATCGCCACCGAGGTCGATTCGATCCGCCTCGTGACGCTGCGCGGCGCCGCACGTGCCGAGCAGGGCCTGAGCTTCGCCCGCGAAGCCGCCCTCGCCCGCAAGCTCACCATCGACAAGGGCCTGCAGATCGGCCTCGACGGCGTCCAGCTGCTCGGCGGACACGGCTTCACCAAGGAGCACCCGGTCGAGCGCTGGTACCGCGACCTCCGCGGCGCCGGCATCGGCGAAGGCATCGTCGTCCTCTAGACCGCCTGTGACCCAAGGAAACTGACATGAGCATCAATCTCGAACTCCCGAAGAAGCTGCACGTCACCATCGACCAGGCACATCAGGCGGCGGCGGAGATCTTCCGACCCATCTCGCGCAAATACGATCTGCGCGAACACGATTACCCGGTCGAACTCGACACCCTGGCCAGCCTCTACGACGGTCTCTCGGAGACCGGCCAGGCCGGCGCGGGTGCCGACGGCGGTCGCAGCCAGCAGAAGAAGGCGAAGCCGCGCGAAGAGGGCGCGGTGGTCAACGGCGGCAACATGCAGTCGGCGCTCAACGTGATCGAAACAGGCTGGGGCGACCTCGGTCTCATGCTGTCCATCCCCTACCAGGGTCTGGGGAACTCGGCGATCGCCGCGGTGGCCACCGACGAACAGCTGGAGCGGTTCGGCAAGGTGTGGGCCGCGATGGCCATCACCGAGCCCAGCTTCGGCTCCGACTCGGCGGCCGTGAGCACCACCGCCACCCTCGACGGCGACGAGTACGTCATCAACGGCGAGAAGATCTTCGTGACCGCCGGCTCGCGCGCCACCCACATCGTCGTATGGGCGACCGTCGACAAGAGCCTGGGCCGCGCCGCGATCAAGAGCTTCGTGGTCCCGCGTGAGCACCCCGGGGTGGAAGTCGTTCGGCTGGAACACAAGCTGGGCATCCGCGTCTCCGACACCGCGGTGATCCGGTTCGAGAACTGCCGGATCCCCAAGGAGAACCTGCTCGGCTCCCCCGAGGTGGACACCAAGAAGGGGTTCGGCGGGGTCATGCAGACCTTCGACAACACGCGGCCCCTCGTCGCGGGCATGGCGGTCGGTGTCGCGCGTGCCGCTCTCGAGGAACTGCGCCGCATTCTCGACGAGGCCGGTATCGAGGTCGACTACGACCGTCCCGCCGCCGACCAGCACGCCGCGGCCGCCGAGTTCCTGCGCATGGAGGCCGACTTCGAGGCGGCCTACCTGCACACGATGCGCGCCACCTGGATGGCCGACAACAAGCAACCGAACTCGACCGAGGCGTCGATGTCGAAGGCCAAGGCCGGACGCACCGTCACCGACATCACCAACAAGGTGGTCGAGCTGACCGGCACGCTCGGGTACTCGGAGCGCCTGCTGGTGGAGAAGTGGGCCCGCGACTCGAAGATCCTCGACATCTTCGAGGGCACCCAGCAGATCCAGAACCTCATCATCGCCCGCCGCGTGCTGAACAAGAGCAGCGCCGAGCTCAAGTGAGTCTCTGACCGTGCGCTTTTCGTCCCCGCCGCCTCGACGAAGGTGGCGGGGACGAATGCGTTCGGCGCCGGTCGACCTCAGGCCGCCCCGACTAGTGCCAGACCGACGGCACATGCGGCGACCGATACGGTCAGCGTGATTCCGGCGTACCCGGCCGCGACCAGCCTCTGCCGGTTCTCCGCCAGGCGGACGACCTCGAAGCTCGCGGTGCTGAAAGTGGTGTAACCGCCACAGAATCCGGTGCCGACGACGGCCTGCAGTTCATGCGGAGCCCCCTGGAAGATCACCAGACCGGCGAGCACACCGAGCAGCGCCGAACCGGTCACGTTGATGACGAAGGTTCCCCACGGGGTGATGCTGGGCCACTTCCATTTGACCGCACCGTCGACGACGAAGCGCACCACCGCTCCGAGCGCTCCCGCCACCACCACGGCGAGGGCGATCATCGCCGCCTCCGTCGTGCCGCGAACCCCGAGGCGGCAGCGATCCCACAGGCTGCCGCGCCGAGACCGAGCACGACGCTGACCGCCGCGTACGCGATGGCGGTCACCACCGCCGACGCGCGGGTCAGTTCCGAGATCTCCAGTGCGAACGTGCTGTAGGTGGTCAGTGCCCCGCAGATGCCGGTGCCACCGAACAACCTCACCCGCTGTCGCCAGCCCTCGTCATGGCCAAGCCGCGCAAGCAGTTCCAGGAGCGCACCGAGTACGAAGGCGCCGATGATGTTGACCGCGAACGTCGCCCACGGCCAGTGCCCCTCGGCTGCGGGGAATGTCTCCTCTGCCCAGTACCGCACGCCCGTACCGATCAGCCCTCCCGCGAACACCCACACCAAGGCGTGCACGCGCAGATGCAGCGGCCGTTCGTCGGGATCGACGGGGAGTTCGTCGTGCTTGTCCACATGCACGCGACAAGTCTCCGCTACGTGACGACCGTGTACAACACGATCAGATAGACCGGCACCAGCACGTCGAAGAAGAAGATCGGTCCGGCGTTGCCCGCCTTGAAGTTCCGGTGCGTCACCATCTCCCGCACGTGTCCGACGGCGGCACCCAGGTAGAACACGGAGAACGCGATGATCGTGGCCAGGGTGAACTCGTCACCGAAACCGGAGGCGATGACACCCAGCACACCGGTCGCCAGGCTGGCGAGACCGACCTCCCACTGCCACGGCGTCTTCGACGGCCAGCCGATCGACTCCGCGATCGGCTCGCCGAAGAACATGTGACCGCACCCGGTCATCCAGCCCTGTACGCCGATCATCCACAGCACCGAGTTCTCGAGCAGATCCCGGCCTGGTTCGCCTCCAGGTGACAGCACATCGATCACCGTCATGACGATCGTGCCGACCAGCCCGACGAACGGGACGAGGGCTATCGCGGTGCGGAGGATGCGGTCGCGCACGTCGTGACGCCCGTCAACCCTTGAGCTGCTCGGCGAGCGCGGTCAGGACGTCCGGGTCCTCGATGGTCGACGGGACCGTGTAGTCCTCGTGGTCGGCGATCTGGCGCATCGTCTTGCGCAGGATCTTGCCCGACCGAGTCTTGGGCAGCGCCGGCACCACCGTCACATCGCGGAAGGTCGCGACGGCGCCGATCTCGTTGCGCACCATGGCGACCAGTTCGCTCCGCAGCGTGTCCGCCTCGATGTCGACACCCGACTTCAGCACTACGTAACCGCTCGGGCGCTGTCCTTTGAGATCGTCGTGGATCCCGATGACCGCGCATTCGGCGACCGCCGGATGCGACGCCACGACCGCCTCGATACTTCCGGTCGAAAGCCGGTGCCCGGCAACGTTGATCACGTCATCCGAGCGTCCCAGGACGAACACGTACCCGTCGGAGTCGAGATATCCGCTGTCGCCGGTCAGGTAGTACCCCTCGAAGGCGGCGAGGTAGGACTTGCGGTAGCGCTCCTCGTCGCGCCACAAACCGGTCAGCGTCCCCGGCGGCAGCGGGAGGGTGATGACGATGTTGCCCTCCTCATTCGCGCCCACCTGCTTGCCCTCGGCGTCGACGACGCCCACCTGATAACCGGGGACGGGGACCGTCGGCGACCCCGCCTTGATCGGCATCGGTTCCAGGCCACGAAGATTCGCCGCAATGGCCCAGCCGGTCTCGGTCTGCCACCAGTGGTCGACGACCGGCACCCCGAGAACCTCCGAGGCCCAGGTGAAGGTGTCCGGGTCGAGCCGCTCGCCTGCAGCGAACAACGTTTGGAGCGTGGACACGTCGTACTTCGCCAGCTCCGCGGCATTCGGGTCGGCTTTGCGGACGGCGCGGATCGCGGTCGGCGCGGTGAAGAGTGCCTTGACGCCGTGGTCGGCGATGACGCGCCAGAAGGCACCGGCGTCCGGCGTACCGACCGGCTTGCCCTCGTACATCACGGTCGTCGCACCGACCAGCAGCGGCGCGTACACGATGTAGGAGTGGCCGACGACCCAGCCGACGTCGGACGCCGTCCACCACAGGTCACCGGCGGAGATGCCGTAGATGTTCTTCATCGACCAGGTCAGCGCGACGGCATGGCCGCCGTTGTCGCGGACCACGCCCTTGGGCTTTCCGGTGGTGCCGGAGGTGTAGAGGATGTAGAGCGGATCGGTCGCGGCGACGGGCACTGGGTCGACGGCCCGGGCGTCGCCCATCGCGGAATCCCAGTCCAGCCAACCGTCGTGATCGGCTGCGGAGCCGTTGATCTCGGGACGGTCCTTGACGATGACGGTCTGCGGAGCACTGGCCGACAGTTCGATCGCCCTCGCCACCATCGGCAGGTACTCGACCGCGCGCCCCGGCTCCAGACCACCGGAGGCGGTGACGACAGCGACCGGCTCGGCGTCGTCGATGCGGGTGGCGAGTTCGGGTGCGGCGAACCCACCGAAGACCACCGAGTGGACGGCACCGATCCGCGCGCAGGCCAGCATCGCGATCGCGGCCTCCGGGATCATCGGCATGTAGATGACGACACGGTCGCCGGCGGCGATGCCCCGGGCGGCGAGGACACCTGCGAAGCGCGAGACCTCGTCGAGCAGTTCGGCATAGGTGTAACGGCGGACCTCGCCGACCATCGCCGAATCCCAGATGAGTACGGTGCGGTCGCCGTTTCCGGCCTGCACGTGCCGGTCGAGGGCGTTGTACGACGTGTTCAGCTCGCCGTCGGGAAACCAGCGGTAGAACGGAGCGGCCGAGTCGTCGAGGGCGCGAGTGGGCCGCACGGTCCAGTCGACGGCCCGGGCGGCCTCGAGCCAAAAGCCTTCACGATCGTCGACCGCCTGGGTGAATGCTTCGGTGTACCGGCCCATGGCCATCCTTTCGCCGTTCTCGCGCGTAGGGCGGGACACCTCATGTGCCACGCCGCCCCTAGAGGGTATCGGTGTGATGGCCGGCACCGAATCGGATCTCTCAACCTGCGCCGATCGGTCACCGGCAGGCGACGAACGGTCACGCACCACGCTCGGTCAGGCGTTGCGCAGCTCCCCCACCGCCGCGGTGACGTGGTCGAGGAAGGCGCGGACGGTGTCGAGCTCGGCCGCCGAGAAGTCGTCGGCTACGGCCCGGACCCGGTCGATGAGCGGACCGAAGAAGCCCCAACCCATCTCCTGGGCCGCGTCGGTGACGTACAGCGTGACCCGTCGACGATCCGCGTCGTCGCGCGCCCGGGAGACCAGGCCCCGACCTTCCAGCCGATCGATCAACGCCGTCGTCGACGCGCTGTTGAGTCCCAGGTGCCCGGCAAGCCAGCCGGGGGTTGCGATTTCCCCTGCCCGCGAACGGTCGAGGAGGGCGATGAGCGCACGCACGTCGGTGGCATGCAGGAGTTCGCCGATTCGCCTGACGGCACCAGGTTCTTCACCGCCTACGACGCCCTCATCGCACGCGGAGGAGGTCGGCCCCTCGAGGTCGAGAGCGGCCACGGGGTGACTCGGGTCAACACCTGTGGCACCTCGCCGGGCACGCCCATCGTCCTGCTCCCGGGCGGTGGCGCGACATCCGCGTCGTATGTGAATGTGGTCGGCCGCCTCGCAGAGTCGCGTCGGGTACTCACCGTCGACATCATCGGCGACGCCGGACGCTCTCGCCCCGGGCCCGGCCGGCCGCGCACAACCGACGAACTGTCGACCTGGCTGGACGCGACGTTCGACGCCCTCGATGTCGAATCCGTTGACCTGGTGGGCCATTCGTACGGCGCGATGATCGCGCTGGCCTACGCGACCGGCGTCCACCGAGAGAGGGTGCGGCGACTCGTCCTCCTCGACCCGACCTCATGTTTCGGCGGCCTCCGACTGCGCTATCTCGCCCACGCAGTGCCGACGCTCATCGCACCGACTCCGCGGCGGCAACGCCGGTTCCTGTCGTGGGAGACCCGCGATGCCACCCTCGACCGCACGTGGACCGAGATGTACTGCGCCGGAGCGCAGTACCCCACCGGCCCCACGATCGTTCCGAAACGCCCGTCCCGAGAGGAATCCTCGAAGCTGCAGGGCGGCAAGATCGTCACCGCGATCTTCGCGCCCGACAGCCGGGCACACCACTCTCCCCGTGTCGCGGCGCGACTTCGGGAGCACTTACCCGATGCGCGGATCATCATGTTGGGCAGCGGAACCCACCACACACTGCCACTGGAGCCCGCGGACGAGGTTGCCACCTCAGTGCTCGACGCGGTCGAGTAGCCTGCGGAGAAGCGTGTCGAAGGGGACAAGTACAGGATCTTGCGGTCCCCACCACCAGGATCGGATGCCCGACGATCTCCCTGAGACGTGCCTCGTCGGTGATGCGCATGCGCACCTCCTCCCAAGCGTTCAGCGGGAGGCGAGGCCGCGTTGCGGAACGGTCCATCCCGGTGTCCAGCGGATGGTGCGGAGCGATGCCTCACGCGTCGCGAACCGGCGGTGGTGATGCAGCCTCCCGTCGGTGACGACGAGATCCACCTCGGTATCGAGTCGGCGGGCAAGGCTCTTCGCCGTCCACCCGGGCCGCCGACCGGACGTGCCCAGCACGACCGCCCCGGCGCCGAAGCGATCGGCAGCGTGCTGCAGCACCGTCACCGGGTCGCCGAAGTCGGTGACGATCTCCACCGACCGCGCACCGAGCCAGATCGCGAGTTCGCGCGCGGTCCGCAGCTGCTCGGCGACCGTGGCCTGCCCGGTCAGCAGATAGGACTCGCCCTTGAGGGCATCGTGGAGTCCGGTCGGGGCCTCGTCTCGCCGGCTGCGTCGTGTCGCGCAGACCAGAAGAATGTCGGACGTCCCTCCGGTCGCGCGCACGGCGGTCTTGATGGCCCGACGCGACGCCTCGCTTCCGGAGACGCCGACGACCACCGGGCGTCCCGCGGACAGGCCGTGTAGTTCCGGAACAGCGGGTGACGCGAGCCATTGCGGGCCGTTGCGTCCGGGGTGCAGCGTCATCGTCTCGTCCTCTCGCCAGTGGTGTAAACGTGCTGCTCACAACGCTATAGAGACGAAGACCCCGAATCGCCATGCTGTGGGATGACCTGACCTCCGCCCGTGGGTGGAGGTCAGAATCCATCGGTGGGCGGAGGTGGGAGCGGGCTGCGGACCTATTCTGGAACGGTGACGAGCTTCACAGCAGACCTCGGTGCCGAACTGCGGCGTCGGGTCGAACGCGCCGGCGGGGACTATCCGCCGCTGTATCCCGCGGTCATCCTGTCGGCGAGTGTGGTCGTCACGGTGGTCTCGGTGGCGCAGCGATACCCGTTCGATCGGCCTGGCTGGGTGATCGCCGGGCTCGTGCTCGCCTGCGTCACTCTCGTCCTCGATCTGAGTGTGCCGCCGTCGTCCTTCGTGTGCTTCACCGTGCTCGCGAGCACGCTGTGCTTCCTGATGGATCCGGTGCCCAACGACGCCGCGCCCCTGCAGTTGATCCTGTCGGCGGCCATCGGTGCCGCGATGTACTCGCTGCGCACCGGAATACGCGTGGTGGCGTTGTGTATCGCGTTGGTCGTGGGGTTCGGGATCTTCGGTGGTCTGGAGTCCCCGGCGCTGTACGCACTCGGTGTCGCGTGCGGGTGGCTGATCGGCTACATGGTCCTGATCCAGAAACGCCTGTCCGACAACCGTGCCCGCGTCCTGCGCGAGCGTGCCGACCGCGCCGCCAGCGACGAGCGCCGCCGCATCGCCCGGGAGATCCACGATGTCATCGCACACTCGTTGTCGATCACCATGCTCAACGTCACCGGCGCGCGGCGCGCATTGGAACAAGATCGCGACGTCGATGAGGCAATCGACGCCCTCACCGACGCCGAACGCCAGGGCCGGCAGGCCATGTCCGAGATCCGGACCATCGTGCATGTACTCGGCGCCGACGAGTCACAGCCGCCCACCGCAGCGCCCGGTGGCCGCGATCTCGCCGCGCTGATCGACGACTACCGGAAGGCGGGCGTCCACGTCTCCTACCGGGTGGCCGGCGACCTCGCCTCGCTCCCCGATCCGGTCTCGGCCGCCCTGTACCGGATCACGCAGGAGTCCCTCGCCAACGTCGTCAAACACTCGACCGCCAACCGGGCCACGGTGAACGTCACCGTGGACGATTCGGTCGAGATCATCATCGAGAATCCACACCTCGGCGGGCGGGCGAGAGATCGGGGCGGCGCCGGCATCGACGGCATGACACAACGCGCCGCTCTGCTCGGCGGCACACTCGAGACCCGGCACGACGATGGGACCTGGATGGTCCACGCCACACTGCCGGCACGGGTCATGACCGACGGGCTGAGCGTATGACGACCGGCAACAGGTCGGGCACGGGTCCCACCGACACGGTCGCCGAATCGATCCGCGTCCTGCTCGTCGACGACCAGGAACTGATCCGCACCGGACTGCGGCGCATCCTCCGACTCCGCGACGGTTTCGACATCGTCGGCGAATGTGCAGACGGCTCAGAGGTTCTCGCGGCGGTGGCCGAACACCGGCCGGACATCGTGGTGATGGATCTCCGCATGCGCAACATCGACGGCATCACGGCCACGACGATGCTGCGGACACTCCGGAAACCGCCCCCGGTGCTGGTGCTGACCACCTTCGACGACGACGATCTGCTGTCCGGCGCACTGCGTGCGGGGGCCGCGGGTTTCATCCTGAAGGACTCGCCTGCCGAGGCGCTGATCTGGGCGGTGCGGGCTGTGGTCCGCGACGGCGCCTTCCTCGATCCCGCGGTCACCGAACGCGTACTCAACGGCTTCCGGCGTGCCGGCCGCGAACGGACCTCGACCGCGCCGGACCTGACCGACCGCGAGACCGACGTCCTGCGCCTGATCGCCCGCGGGCTGACTAATGGCGAAATCGGTTCAGCACTCGGCATTTCGCAGGTGACGGTGAAGAGCCACGTGAACCACATCTTCACCAAGCTCGACCTGCGGGATCGCGCGGCAGCAATCGTCTTCGCCTATGACCGAGGGCTGGTCCTGGCCGAGTTCGACTGACGGAGAACAACGAATCCACCCCGGAGATCCGCCCTCCTGGACGCAGCCGACGACGGTATGCGCGCGGCGCGACCCCATCGGTTGGTTTTCCGGGGCGGTTCTCGGCACTCAGCCGTCCAGCCGCACCTCGACCCCGTCGGCGAAGCGATACGGCCCCGCCACCAGGAGACCGCCGAACCGCTTGCGCAGCCGCGACATCTCGGCGCGCACGGTCACCGTCCGGTCATCGACGCCGAAGAGGTGCGTCGACATCTGCGCCGCGGCGACCCCGCTGCGATGCCGGGCGAGGTGGGTGAGGATGTCCCCGTGACGCGGCGAACACCGGTGGGTCCATCCGCCGCTGGCTCCCTCGACCGAGACCGCGACGCACTCACCGCCGAAAGCGGTCGTGACCGTGCGCATCGACACCCGCGTCGGCGACGCATCCACCGCGTCGGCGACCCGAACCAGCCAGCCGCCCGGCAGCGCCTCCACATCGCACTCACCGAGCGCACCGAAGAAGGTCCGGCCGGGTCCCACGCCACGCGGCAACAGCAGCCGGGCTCGCGGGGACACCGCGTCGACAGCCGCCACCCAGCCGTCGACGTCCACGGCCAGCGCCGGACCCGGTGAGCGGGCCAGGATCGGGGCAGCGACCGCGCGTAGGCAGTCCAGACGTCGATGATGCCGTTCCCGCAGCTGGGACTCGGCAAGCCGCGCGACGGCGTGCACGAGCGCCAGCGTGGTGGGATGGATCGTCGCCGCCGGCCCACTCACGTCGACGACGCCGAGCACGTCACCGGTGCGCGGGTCCTTGATCGGCGCGCCGGAGCACGTCCAGGAGTGATGGCTGCGCACGAAGTGCTCGGCGGAGAACACCTGGATGGACCGGCCGGACATCAGGGCGGTGCCGATCGCATTGGTGCCCACCGAGCTCTCGGCCCAGTCGGCGCCCTCGATGAAGCCCAGCTGATCGGCGCGGCTGAGCACCCTCGACGACCCGCTGCGCCACAGCACATGACCCCGCGCATCCGCGATCACCAGGATGTTGTCGCCGTCGGCGATGAGCGAGTCGAGACCGCGGGCGAGTTCGTCGACGACCTCGACAAGCCCCGATTGGCGGCGGCGCTCCTCGAGTTCTTCCACGTCCAGTCGTCTTTCGACGGCAGAGTCCGCGTCCGGGTCGAGGCCCGCCTTACGGAGCCGCTGCCACGAGTCGTCGATCACGGCCCGCGGACGTGCCGGCATCCGCCCACCCGACATCGCCGCGTCGTGGACGGCGCTGAGGACGTGGGCGAACTCCCTCGGATCGTCGCCGGCCTGAACCGCAGGCTCCAGATCGGAGACGTGGTCGGAAGTCATCATCACGAAGATTGTGCGTCACATCACAGAATCGATGCAAGAAGGGGTCGGGTCGCAACGGGCTGCAACCCTTGCCGCGGTGGATAGGCGTGGCGTCTGCTGTCCTCAGCAAGACTGTGGTCCGCGTCACTTTCGGGGGTGGACCACCCGAACTGTTGAGGAGACACCATGACCCAGACGCTCGAGCCGGTCGTCAGCACCGGCCGGACCCCGCAGCAGCGGATCGACGCGTGGCTGGAGGAGTTCGAAGCCGCGCTGGCCTCGCTCGACGTCGGTCGGGCGACAGCTGCGTTCCTCACCGACAGCTATTGGCGCGATCTGACGGCGTTCACCTGGAACATCAAGACCGTCGAAGGCCACGAGCAGATCACCGACATGCTCCTTGCTCGTCTGGCCGACACCCGTCCCGCGGGCTTCGCGACGACCGAGGAGGCCGCCGATGACGGCGACGGTGTGGCGTCGGCCTTCATCTCCTTCGAGACCGCCGTCGGACGCTGCGAGGGTCACCTACGTATCCGCCCGGACGCCGACGGCACCGATCGCGCCTGGACGCTCCTCACCACCATGCAGGAGCTGAAGGGGTACGAGGAGAGCCGGGGCCCCACCCGCGTGCTGGGTGCCGTACATGGTTCCGATCCCGACACCCGATCCTGGGCCGAGAAGAAGGCCGACGAAGAGCGCGAGCTGGGCCGCACGGCACAGCCCTACGTCCTCGTCATCGGCGGCGGACAGGGCGGGATCGCGCTGGGCGCACGCCTCCGGCAACTCGGGGTGCCGTCGGTCGTCGTGGACCGTCACGACCGGCCCGGTGATCAGTGGCGCAAGCGGTACAAGTCTCTCTGCCTACACGACCCGGTCTGGTACGACCACCTCCCGTACCTCCCCTTCCCGGAGAACTGGCCGGTGTTCGCACCCAAGGACAAGATCGGCGACTGGCTGGAGTTCTACACCAAGGTCATGGAGGTGCCGTACTGGAGCAAGACCACCTGCCTGTCGGCCACCTACGACGAGGACCAGGAACGCTGGACGGTCGAACTCGACCGCGACGGCGAACGCCTGACTCTTCATCCGATGCAGCTCGTTCTCGCCACCGGTATGTCCGGTAAGCCCTCGATCCCGACCGTTCCGGGTCAGGACATCTTCGCCGGCGAACAGCATCACTCCAGCCGGCATCCGGGACCCGACGCCTACGCGGGCAAGAAGGTGGTCGTGATCGGGTCGAACAACTCCGCCCACGACATCTGCAAGGCGCTCGTCGACACCGGCGTCGACACCACGATGGTGCAACGATCGTCAACGCACATCGTGAAGTCGGATTCGCTACGGTCGATCGCTCTCGGCGGCCTCTACAGCGAGGAGGCGGTCGCCTCCGGGATGACCACCAAGAAAGCCGATCTCACCTTCGCCTCGCTGCCCTACCGGATCATGCACGAGTTCCAGGTGCCGGTGTACAACCAGATCCGCGAGCAGGACAAGCAGTTCTACGACCGTCTCGAGGCGGCCGGCTTCCAGCTCGACTTCGGGGACGACGACTCGGGTCTCTTCATGAAGTACCTACGACGCGGCTCGGGCTACTACATCGATGTCGGCGCCAGCGAACTCATCGCCAACGGCACCATCAAGCTGGTCCACGGTCAGCTCGATCATCTCACCGAGACCGCGGTGGTCCTGTCCGACGGCACCGCACTCGAAGCCGATGTCGTGGTTTACGCCACCGGATTCGGATCGATGAACGGCTGGGCCGCCGACCTCATGGGACAAGAGGTCGCCGACCGCGTCGGCAAGGTCTGGGGACTGGGATCGGAGACCACCAAGGACCCCGGACCGTGGGAGGGCGAGCAGCGCAACATGTGGAAGCCGACGCAGCAGCCGGGCCTCTGGTTCCACGGAGGCAATCTGCACCAGTCCCGCCACTACTCGCTGTACCTGGCCCTTCAGCTGAAGGCTCGGTACGAGGGCCTCGACACTCCGGTCTACGGCCTGGCCGAGGTGCACCACCTCAGCTGAGGACGCATGAACGAGAAATGCCCCGCGACAACTAGGTCGCGGGGCATTCTCATGGCTTGGACGCCGCATCCGTCCTGAACCGACGCGAGCGCTGAAATGCACTGTGGCCCTTCACGAACGGTGTCGTGAAGGGCCACAGTGGAAGTTGTGTTCGGCGGTGTCCTACTCTCCCACACTGATTAAGGTGCAGTACCATTGGCGCTGGAGGGCTTAGCTTCCGGGTTCGGAATGGGGCCGGGCGTTTCCCCTCCGCTATGGCCGCCGTAACATTGTGAAACAACCACAAACCGCTGGTGTTTGTTTGTTCGTGTGTTGTCTCAGAAGATGCATAGTGGATGCGAACACACCAAAACAGAATGTTTTTGTGGTGTGTGGGTGTTGTTGGTAAGTCCTCGGCCGATTAGTACCAGTCACCTGAACACATTGCTGTGCGTACAGTTCTGGCCTATCAACCCCATGGTCTGTAGGGGGCCTTAACCCCGCAAAGGGGGTGAGAAACCTCATCTTGGAACAGGCTTCCCGCTTAGATGCTTTCAGCGGTTATCCCTTCCGAACGTAGCTAACCAGCGGTGCCCCTGGCGGGACAACTGGCACACCAGAGGTTCGTCCGTCCCGGTCCTCTCGTACTAGGGACAGGTTTCCTCAAGTTTCTTACGCGCGCGGCGGATAGAGACCGAACTGTCTCACGACGTTCTAAACCCAGCTCGCGTGCCGCTTTAATGGGCGAACAGCCCAACCCTTGGGACCTACTCCAGCCCCAGGATGCGACGAGCCGACATCGAGGTGCCAAACCATCCCGTCGATATGGACTCTTGGGGAAGATCAGCCTGTTATCCCCGGGGTACCTTTTATCCGTTGAGCGACACCGCTTCCACTTGCCGGTGCCGGATCACTAGTCCCGACTTTCGTCCCTGCTCGACATGTACGTCTCACAGTCAAGCTCCCTTGTGCACTTACACTCAACACCTGATTGCCAACCAGGCTGAGGGAACCTTTGGGCGCCTCCGTTACCTTTTAGGAGGCAACCGCCCCAGTTAAACTACCCACCAGGCACTGTCCCTGAACCCGATCAGGGTCCGAGGTTAGAAGTCCAATACGATCAGAGTGGTATTTCAACAACGACTCCATGAACACTGGCGTGCCCACTTCACAGTCTCCCACCTATCCTACACAAACCGAACCGAACACCAATACCAAGCTATAGTGAAGGTCCCGGGGTCTTTTCGTCCTGCCGCGCGTAACGAGCATCTTTACTCGTACTGCAATTTCGCCGAGTCTGTGGTTGAGACAGCAGAGAAGTCGTTACGCCATTCGTGCAGGTCGGAACTTACCCGACAAGGAATTTCGCTACCTTAGGATGGTTATAGTTACCACCGCCGTTTACTGGGGCTTAAATTCTCAGCTTCGCTCCCCGAAAGGAACTAACCGGTCCTCTTAACCTTCCAGCACCGGGCAGGCGTCAGTCCGTATACATCGTCTTACGACTTCGCACGGACCTGTGTTTTTAGTAAACAGTCGCTTCTCTCTGGTCTCTGCGACCCACACCAGCTCAGAGAGTAAATCTCGTCACCAGGATGGGTCCCCCTTCTCCCGAAGTTACGGGGGCATTTTGCCGAGTTCCTTAACCACAGTTCTCTCGATCGCCTTAGTATTCTCTACCTGACCACCTGTGTTGGTTTGGGGTACGGGCCGTGTACCAACTCACTAGAGGCTTTTCTCGGCAGCATAGGATCATGGAATTCACCGCAACGGCTACGCATCACCTCTCAGGCTCACTGTGTTCCGGATTTGCCTAGAACACGCCCTACAGGCTTACACCAGTACAACCACTGACTGGCCCCACTACCTTCCTGCGTCACCCCATCGCTTGCCTACTACCAGCCAAGGTCCCATGCATCACCCCACCCGGCACCCGAAGGTGCTCCTGGGGGATCTGGATGGTTAGTACAACTGATTCAGCATGGGCGCGGATACACGGGTACGGGAATATCAACCCGTTGTCCATCGACTACGCCTGTCGGCCTCGCCTTAGGTCCCGACTCACCCTGGGCGGATTAGCCTGGCCCAGGAACCCTTGGTCATTCGGCGGCAGAGTTTCTCACTCTGCTTTCGCTACTCATGCCTGCATTCTCACTCCCACACCCTCCACCACTAGATCACTCTGTGGCTTCCACGGATGCAGGACGCTCCCCTACCCACCCACACACCTGGTTCACCATCCGTAAACGGAGAACGGGCTATTGTGTGAGTGCCGCGGCTTCGGCGGTGTACTTGAGCCCCGCTACATTGTCGGCGCAGGATCACTTGACCAGTGAGCTATTACGCACTCTTTCAAGGGTGGCTGCTTCTAAGCCAACCTCCTGGTTGTCTTCGCGACCCCACATCCTTTTCCACTTAGTACACGCTTAGGGGCCTTAGCCGGCGATCTGGGCTGTTTCCCTCTCGACTACGAACCTTATCGCCCGCAGTCTCACTGCCACACTCTCACTTACCGGCATTCGGAGTTTGGCTGACGTCAGTAACCCTGTGGGGCCCATCGGCCATCCAGTAGCTCTACCTCCGGTAAGAAACATGTGACGCTGCACCTAAATGCATTTCGGGGAGAACCAGCTATCACGGAGTTTGATTGGCCTTTCACCCCTACCCACAGCTCATCCCCTCCATTTTCAACTGAAGTGGGTTCGGGCCTCCACGACGTCTTACCGTCGCTTCACCCTGGCCATGGGTAGATCACTCCGCTTCGGGTCTAGACCCGGCGACTCAAACGCCCTATTCAGACTCGCTTTCGCTACGGCTACCCCACACGGGTTAACCTCGCCACCGAGCACTAACTCGCAGGCTCATTCTTCAAAAGGCACGCCATCACCCACCCCGAAGGCGCAGGCTCTGACGGATTGTAAGCGTCCGGTTTCAGGTACTATTTCACTCCCCTCCCGGGGTACTTTTCACCTTTCCCTCACGGTACTTGTCCGCTATCGGTCACCAGGAAGTATTCAGGCTTACCGGGTGGTCCCGGCAGATTCACAGCAGATTCCACGAGCCCGCTGCTACTTGGGAGAACATCACGCAAGACCATGTGTTTTCAGCTACCGGACTCTCACCGTCTACGGCAGACCATTCCAGGCCACTTCACCTAACACACGATTTTCTGACTCACGCTTCCACAGGCAGATGGAAGAAGATGAACCCCACAACACCACACACACAACCCCTACCCGGTATCACATGCGCATGGTTTAGCCTCATCCGCTTTCGCTCGCCACTACTCACGGAATCACTTTTGTTTTCTCTTCCTATGGGTACTGAGATGTTTCACTTCCCCACGTTCCCTCCACACCCCCTATACATTCAGAGGTGGGTAACACGACATCACTCGTGCTGGGTTTCCCCATTCGGACACCCTCGGATCACAGCTCGTTTGACAACTCCCCGAGGACTATCGCGGCCTACCACGTCCTTCATCGGCTCCTGGTACCAAGGCATCCACCGAACGCCCTTACACACTTACAACAACACCTACAAACCACCCCCACCACACAACCCGAAAGCTGCACACAACCCCAAAGGATCATGTTCGGCGAGGATCGAATGTAGACAACACAAAACATTCTTTCTGCTAAATCACAGACCAACAAAAAATTGTTGATTTGAAATAAAGATGCTCGCATCCACTATGCACTTCTCAAACAACACACACCATCCCACCACCCACACCTCCGCGCCCCATCACAGGACACCTCACCAGCATGATTGGCCGAACAGTTAGGTCAGAGACAACCCGTTGCACACCCGAAAGCATGCCGCGTGTTCTCTCAGAACCCCGATAGTGTGCGATGAACCCGCCGGCCTCACGACCCAGCAGCAACCCCCCAAACTTCCACAGGTGTGGAAGCGGTGAGCCTGTCTGATGTTTCACCCTCGAACACACACGCGCCGCAGAACATACGCCTGCAGAAACACGTGATGTTGTGTGCTCCTTAGAAAGGAGGTGATCCAGCCGCACCTTCCGGTACGGCTACCTTGTTACGACTTCGTCCCAATCGCCGATCCCACCTTCGACAGCTCCCTCCCACAAGGGGTTAGGCCACCGGCTTCGGGTGTTACCGACTTTCATGACGTGACGGGCGGTGTGTACAAGGCCCGGGAACGTATTCACCGCAGCGTTGCTGATCTGCGATTACTAGCGACTCCGACTTCATGGGGTCGAGTTGCAGACCCCAATCCGAACTGAGACTGGCTTTAAGGGATTCGCTCCACCTCACGGTATCGCAGCCCTCTGTACCAGCCATTGTAGCATGTGTGAAGCCCTGGACATAAGGGGCATGATGACTTGACGTCATCCCCACCTTCCTCCGAGTTGACCCCGGCAGTCTCCTGCAAGTCCCCGGCATAACCCGCTGGCAATACAGGACAAGGGTTGCGCTCGTTGCGGGACTTAACCCAACATCTCACGACACGAGCTGACGACAGCCATGCACCACCTGTACACCAACCACAAGGGGGGCTATATCTCTATAGCTTTCTGGTGTATGTCAAACCCAGGTAAGGTTCTTCGCGTTGCATCGAATTAATCCACATGCTCCGCCGCTTGTGCGGGCCCCCGTCAATTCCTTTGAGTTTTAGCCTTGCGGCCGTACTCCCCAGGCGGGGTACTTAATGCGTTAGCTACGGCACGGAACTCGTGAAATGAGCCCCACACCTAGTACCCACCGTTTACGGCGTGGACTACCAGGGTATCTAATCCTGTTCGCTACCCACGCTTTCGCTCCTCAGCGTCAGTTACTACCCAGAGACCCGCCTTCGCCACCGGTGTTCCTCCTGATATCTGCGCATTTCACCGCTACACCAGGAATTCCAGTCTCCCCTGTAGTACTCAAGTCTGCCCGTATCGCCTGCACGCCTACAATTGAGTTGCAGAATTTCACAGACGACGCGACAAACCGCCTACGAGCTCTTTACGCCCAGTAATTCCGGACAACGCTCGCACCCTACGTATTACCGCGGCTGCTGGCACGTAGTTGGCCGGTGCTTCTTCTCCAGGTACCGTCACTTGCGCTTCGTCCCTGGTGAAAGAGGTTTACAACCCGAAGGCCGTCATCCCTCACGCGGCGTCGCTGCATCAGGCTTGCGCCCATTGTGCAATATTCCCCACTGCTGCCTCCCGTAGGAGTCTGGGCCGTGTCTCAGTCCCAGTGTGGCCGATCACCCTCTCAGGTCGGCTACCCGTCGTCGCCTTGGTAGGCCATTACCCCACCAACAAGCTGATAGGCCGCGGGCCCATCCTGAACCGCAAAAGCTTTCCACCAAACACCATGCGATGTAAGGTCATATCCGGTATTAGACCCAGTTTCCCAGGCTTATCCCAGAGTCCAGGGCAGATCACCCACGTGTTACTCACCCGTTCGCCACTCGAGTACCCGCAAGCGGGCCTTTCCGTTCGACTTGCATGTGTTAAGCACGCCGCCAGCGTTCGTCCTGAGCCAGGATCAAACTCTCCATGAAAAAATAGCGAAACAAAACCAACACCCAAAAGGTGCCAGCGTTTCAACACAATCAGGAAAGCAAAACCTGACCAATCCAAAACTAGCAAAAACATGTGACACCCAGACGGGGCCGAGCGCCACACACAATAAACATCTACATCCATAAAGAATGCACGATGCCACAATTGGCATCAGACAATTCATCATCACACTATCGAGTTCTCAAAGAACACACACCCACCAGATACTCACCCCGACAAGGGCTTTCACCAGCAGACTTGTTCTGACTTTCCGCGTCAACCCCGTCTCCGGGGCAACTCTTCCAACCTACCAGACCCGATCCTCAGTCCGCAAATCCGAAGTTTCTCGAACTCAGGGGATCTGGCAACCCCGCACACCTCATCCAAGACACGAAGTCTCGAACTCGAAGTTCGGGGGCGGTCTGCGCGAAGCCCGGTCTCCACTCCCCGGCCGGACCCTCTCAGGCCTTCCGGGGCGGCGCCGTGGCGCGCTGACTCGACATAAGTTACGCACGTGGGTCCCCAACGTCAAATCGCCTGGTCAGAAGGGGTGATTGGGGATCGGCGCCGAGGTCGGCATGCACAACCGCGGCGGATTCGCGCGAGATTCGGTGAAGAAATTCCTCGGTCCGCTCCGGAGACCGGTGCCGGCCGATCTGGATCGGCCCCCATCCCGCAACCGGGCGAGCTCCACGCACCTGCGGTTCGAGCACCGCGCCAGGCCGGCCGTCGCTCGGGCATCGGCTCCGCACACATGAGAAGCACATAGCAAGAACCCCCGCCCGGGAGTCCCGGGCGGGGGTTCTTGTGTTGGTAGCGGGGACAGGATTTGAACCTGCGACCTCTGGGTTATGAGCCCAGCGAGCTACCGAGCTGCTCCACCCCGCGTTGGTGAACACCACGTTACACATGCGCTCGTCAGCGATGCAAATCGATCCCGAAACCGCGGCTGAACTGGGCGTATAGGAGTGATCGCGGTCACGGAAGACCGTTAAGCACAGGTCACGGCGCCGTACCTGACCTGCGTCGGCGGACCACCATCACTGTGAGCCGAGTCACCTTCGGGCGTAGAATCGGCGCTACCCGAACCCGGCCGACCCACCACCGAGGAGGGACCATGTCCGCCCACTTCCACCATGAGAGCCACGGCAACCATCCGATGAGCTTCATCGGATTCGTATCCGCGCTCGGCGGCTTCCTGTCGGCTGCACTGTGGCTGGTCCACATGGCCTCCGGCAACACAGGCCTCGCAGTCCTGTTCGCAGTGGTCACGGTCGCAGCGTTCGGCTTGACCGTCTCGATCTTCTTCACCATCGGTCACCGGTATCACCACAGCCCGGTGCTACCGGACAACACCGCGGACGAAAAAGAGCGCTACGTGCGCAAGTACCGCGGCTAGCGGTACCCGACGCACGTAACGCTCGGATCGTTACTACTGCCCGATCGACACGCCCCCGTGTGGGGCGCGTCGATCGGATCCACCCGGTTCAGTTCTGCTTCGGTAGTGACTCGTACTGTGTCACAGCCTTGTTCAGCTGATCGAGGGCCGCGCCATAACCGGCGAAGTCGCCCTTGGTCTGCGCGTCGCGCAGCGCGCTGAGCGCGTCTCCGATCGCCTTCACCGCGGCATCGCGCTCGGGTGTACCACCCTGCGGAGGAGCCGGCAGCTGCGGACTCGTCGTCCCGCCCTGCTGCTGAGGCCGGTCCGGCTGGGTGGGCTGCTGTTCACCGGGAACCACACCGGCGGCCGGCGTGATCCCGACCTGGCGCAGTGCCTCGGCCGTCGTCGGCGCATAACCGATCCGGGCCTCTCGTTCCTTCGGCTCGTACCGGGTGATCACCCGGAACAACCGGGGGAAGGCCTCTTCGCCCTGGGCCTGCGCATACATCGGGACGACGTACAGGATCCCGTTGTCGCCGACCGGCAGCGTCAGCAAGTTGCCGAACGTCACCTTTGCCGTGTTCTCGAGGGACTTGAGCGATTCGGCGACTCGACCATCGGTCTTCATCGGGTTGAACGCCTGCTTCGGTCCCGACCGCTGGTTGTTGCCCGGCAACTCCTTGACGGTGATCTGTCCGTAGTTCTCCGGGTCCGAGGCAACGGTGATGTAAGCACCGAGGATCGGACGGTTGAGTCGTGTGAGGACAGAGGTGAGCTGGAACGACGCCTGCTTGCTCTCCGGGTCCGAGGCCACGAAGTAGTACGGCGGCTGATCGAGTCCACGCTGTTCGGCGTCGGGGCTCGTCGGGTCCGACGGCACCGACCAGAAGTCGTTCGCCTGGAAGAACGTTCCCGGGGTGTCGACGTGGTAGCGCGTCAGAAGCGCCCGCTGGATCTTGAACAGATCCTCCGGGTACCGGACGTGCTCGCGCAACGAGGTCTGCTTGTCGAACTCGGCACGCGAGGCGACCGATCCCGGGAAGACCTTCATCCAGGTCTTGAGGACGGGGTCCTCGGTGTCGAACTCGTACAGCTTGACCTCACCGGTGTAGGCGTCGACGGTGGCCTTCACCGAGTTGCGTACGTACGACACGGTCTTGTTGACCTGCGTACGTCCGGTCTGACCGGGGTTGAGGTCCTGGGCGTCGGCGGTCGCGCTCTGCAGCGACGTCGGCTGCGAGTACGGGAAGTTGTCGAGCGTGGTGTAGCCGTCGACGATCCACTTGATCGAGCCGTCCTCCATGACCGCCGGGTAGGTCTTGGAGTCGACGGTCAGCCACGGCGCGATCTGCTCGACGCGGTCCCGCGGGTCGCGGTTGTAGATGATCTTCGACGCCGAGGTGATCTCGCCCGACAGCAGGAAGTTCCGCTCCGCGTACTTGCCCGCATAGAGGAGTCGGGTGAACCAGTTGCTCAGCGGGACGCCCGCGGGCCCCTGGTAGGTGTACTTGGCGTCGCCCATGTCGTGTTCGCGGGGCTCACCGCCTTCGGAGCCGACGATCGCGTAGTCGGGATCGATCTTTGCGAGAAGCTCACCGAAGTAGATGCGCGGCTGTGTCACCTTGATCGGGGCGTCGCGCTTGTACGCCTCGGTCTGGTAGTTCGTGGTGTCGCTGACGTAGTAGAACGGGTCACCGCCGCCGTCGATGTCGTTCTCGTCGACCGACTCGTTGACCCGGTTCGCCGGCGCGGCGACGAAGCCGTTGCCGTGGGTGTAGACGAGATGCTTGTTCAGCCAGTTCTGCTGGTTCTCGAGGTAGCGGCTCGGGTCGAGTTCACGCACTGCGACCACGAAGTCGCGCAGTTCGCCGTCGATCTTGTAGCGGTCGACGGCGAGCTGCGTCGGGAAGCCGTAGAAGTTCTGGCGCTGCTGCTGCTGGATGAATGTCGGCGACACCACGTTCGGGTCGAGGATGCGGACGTTCGACAGCGTCGGGGTGTCCCCGTTGACGAGTGCGGGATTCGCGGGCTCGGCGGTCCAGTCCTTCTGCGTGATGACCTTGTCCGGCCCGATGCCGTAGGCCTCCCGCGTGGAGTTGATCGCCCGCTGGATGTATTCGGCTTCCTTCTGGGCGGCGTTCGGCTTCACCGAGAACTGCTCCATGGTGAGCGGCCAGCCCACACCGATCAGCAGTGCCGAGAACAGCATCAGCACGGTTGCGAGGGCGGGGATGCGCAGATCACGCAGCACGATGGCGGCGAAGAACGCGACGGCACAGATGATCGCGATCGCCATCAGGATGAGCTTGGACGGCAGGACCGCATTGATGTCGGTGTAGCTGGCACCCGGGAAGATCTCGGCCTTGCGCTGACTCGAGAGCAGGTTGTACCGGTCGAGCCAGTAGGCCGCTGCCTTGAGCAACAAGAAGGTGCCGGCCAGAACGGCGAGCTGGATACGGGCGGCCATCGTGACCGAACCCCCGCCCTGGCCCAGCCGGATGCCGCCGAAGAGGTAGTGGGTGACCAGGTTGGCGAGGAACGCCACGACGACCACGACGAACAGGAGATTCAGCACGAACCGGTAGAACGGCAGGTCGAAGGCGTAGAAGCCGATGTCGAGGTTGAACTGCGGATCGGTCTGGCCGAACGAGGTCCCGTGCAGGAACATCTGGACCGTGGCCCAGGAACCCTGCGCGACGAGACCGGCGAGTGCGCCGATGATCAGGGCCGGCACCACGGCGAACCACCGGACCTTGGTCATGATGGCGGTCCGGTAGCGCGCGAGCGGATCGTTGGGTCCCGCGGTGGGCACGAACACCGGCCGGGACCGGTAGGCCAGGGCCACCGCGCCGAAGATGATCAGGCCGACGACGAGAGTCGTGATCAGGAAGAGGATGACGCGGGTCCAGATGACCGTGCTGAACACGCTCGAGTACCCCACATCACGGAACCACAGCCAGTCGGTGGCAAGACCGATCAGTCGTGGTCCGATGAGCAAGAGGACCAGCACGGCAACGCCGAGTCCGATGCCGATCTTGCTCCTGCGTGACAGTGTCGGCATTCCTGCCGGCCCTCGAGCGCCCACCAGACCCACTCTCCAAAGCTCTCAATTCGGACAACGCCCTGCGTGACGCGCAAGCCTGGGCGTGGTGTCCACTGTACTGGCACCGCCCGGATGCCGATCACACTCGGGCGGTGGGACAACGATCCGGGGTTGGTCACGGTTCCCGGGTGCGCCCCGCCGGGGCAAGATGGTCGGATGCCCGACAACGCGACGACACCACGAGCCTTCTCCACCGACGATCTCGGAAGCTCGCTGAGCGAGATCATGGATCACCTCGATGCCGATGGCTGGGGGCAGCCGCCTGCGGTGTACGCGCTCGTGCCGACGTCTCTGCTCGTCGAGCGCGTTCCCGGCGTCGTCGCCGACGACGACCGGTCGGTCTTCACGCCCGTCGAGGAGGAGTGCGACGACCTCGACGAATTCCTGGCCACCGCGATCTGGCCCGCAGCGGTCGCCGGGGCGGCGGTGGCGCTCGAGATCGTCGTCACGCCACCGGGTCCGGATGACGACGGTACACCGAAGTACGTGGTCACCGAGACAGCCGATCAGCACGCGGACGAGGACGTCGCCCGGTTGGTCGTCGGTGTGCTGCGCAACGGGCCCGACCTGGCGCTCCTGCGGCTTCGACCCGTGCCCGACGAGGTGCCCGAGCTGCTCACCCATCCCCAGCTCGCGCTCGAGCTACGGGCAGCGCTGCACGAGACCTTCGCCCCGGACGCGCCGGAGTCCTGACCGGTGGACCGCCGGTCCGTCAGCAGGACGGGGCCGGGCGTCCCGAACCGATCGCGTCGAGGGCGTCGACCGCGCCGTCGAGCGTCTCGACCTTGACCAGTTCGAGTCCGTCGGGACGGTCGGAGACCGCCTCCGCGCAGTTGCGGGCCGGGACCAGGAACACGGTCGCACCGGCGTCGTGGGCCGCCCGTGTCTTGTGGGTGATGCCGCCGATCGGACCGACGTCACCGTCGGCCGAGATCGTGCCCGTTCCCGCGATGAACTTGCCGTGCGTCAGTTCGCCGGGACCCAACTGGTCGACGACCGAGAGCGCCAGCATCATGCCCGCCGACGGTCCGCCGATGTCGCCGACGGTGTAGGTGACCTTGAGCGACGGGTCGGCGTTGGCGACCTCGGCCGTGACCCCGAGGAATCCGGCCTTCTCGTCGCCGGGATGCGGGGCGAGCGTGACGGTCACGGTCTGCGGCGTGCCCTGCCGCACGATCTCCAGCGGAAGCACCGTGCCCGGCGGATTCTTCGACACGACGTCGCGCAGTTCCTTGCTGGTCTCGACCTCGACTCCCCCGGCCCTGGTGACCACGTCGCCGGCGCGCAGGACGTCGGCCGACGGCCCGTCGGCGCCCACAGCGGCGATGCGCAGGACCGTGGGACGGTCCAGGAACCGCAGGGCCGCGACGGTGGCGTCCTCCTCCGACCCCGCCATCTGCTGGGCGTTCTCCTGCTGTACCTGTTCGGTGCTGCGGTCCGGCGGATACACCTCGTCGCGCGGGGTCAGTGCGTATTTCCCGGACATCCACAAACCCAGGGCGTCGAAGAGTGTGAGCCCGTCGCTGACCGACACCGTGGTCAGGTTCAGGTTGCCGGTGGTCTTGTCGAGGGGTGCACCGTCGATCTGCACGACCTTGCGCTCGACGACCTTGCCGTCCTGCTCGACCTTCGTCATGCCCAATGTGTTCAGCGTCGGTCCGGGACCGAGAGCGGCGTAGGGCACCTGCACCTGCGTGCCGACGACGAGCAACGCCAGCAACACCAGGGCGCTGACCGCGGCGGTGGCGATCCGGCGGAAGCGAGGGCTCGAACTCATTCCGCACACGATAGTGCCCCGACCTCTGAGGACAGTGTCGACGTCGTGCTCCGCACAGGCCGGCGTCATGCCGCCACACCGCCCGAAGGCGGGCCGCGCACGTGCGGCGGCGCTACGCGCACGGCGAACATCCGACGCCGTTGAGGGGCCTGTCCGGGCGGTACGGTGGACATATGAGTGATCTGCCCTTCGGCTTCTCGGCGTCCGGCAACGGCGACGACGACCGCGACAAGAACAGCGGTGACCAGAACAAGCCGGGCGACAACCCCGGCGGCAACCCCTTCGGCGGGGCCAACCCGTTCGGATTCGCCATGGGCGGCCAGGGACAGGGCTTCGGCGACTTCGATCCGTCGAACTTCGACCCGAACATGCTCGGCCAGATGTTCTCCCAGCTCGGCAGCATGTTCAGCGGCATGGGCGCCGGCATGTCCGGTGGCGGCGGCGGTCCGGTGAACTATCAGGTCGCCATGAATCTCGCCCGCCAGCAGATCGGTTCGTTCACGCCGATTCTGGACAAGGAGATCTCCGCGTCGGCCGACGCGGTGCGCCTCGCCGACGTCTGGCTCGACGACGCGACGACCTTCCCCAGCGGCGTCACCCAGACCGTCGCGTGGACCCCGGTGCAGTGGCTCGAGGAGTCCATGGACACCTGGAAGGGTCTGTGCAACCCGGTCGCCGAACAACTCGCACGCACCTGGCAGGACAACCTGCCCGCCGAGGCGGCCCAGTTCGCCGGCCCGATGCTGGGCATGCTGACGCAGATGAGCGGTATGGCCTTCGGGACCCAGCTCGGCCAGGGTCTCGGCCAGCTCGCCAAGGAGGTGCTCACCTCCACCGACATCGGCCTGCCGCTGGCTCCCGAGGGGATTGCGGTGCTGCTCCCCGAGGCGATCGCGAAGTTCGCCGAGGGTCTCGAGCAGCCCGGACAGGAGATCATCGTCTTCCTCGCCGCCCGCGAGGCCGCGCACGTCCGCCTGTTCACCCACGTCGGCTGGCTGCGTCAGCGCCTGCTGTCGACGGTCGAGGAGTACGCCCGCGGGATCAGCATCGACTTCAGCGGGATCACCGACGCCACGGCGAACATCGATCCCACCGAACTGCTGTCCGATCCGTCGAAGCTCGAGGAGCTCATCAGCTCGTCGACATCTTTCGAGCCGACCACCACGCCCGAGCAGAAGGCGGCACTCGGCCGCCTCGAGACGCTGCTGGCGCTCATCGAGGGCTGGGTGGAGCAGGTGGTGACCCGAGCACTGGGCGACCGCATCCCGAGCACCGGCGCGCTGACCGAGACCATCCGTCGCCGCCGCGCCTCCGGCGGCCCCGCCGAGCAGACCTTCGCGACCCTCGTCGGTCTCGAACTGCGCCCGCGCAAGGTGCGGGAGGCGTCCGAGCTGTGGCGCCGGGTCTTCGAGGCCACCGATCTGTCGACCCGCGACGGTGTCTGGGCGCATCCGGACCTGCTGCCCGACTCCGACGACCTGGACAACCCGGCGGCGTTCATCGACCGTCTGCTGCACAAGGACACCGACCTCGACGACGCGATCGCGCAGCTCGAGAAGTCGCTCGCCGAACAGGACGGGGTCGAACAGGGAGACGCCGACTCCGGGGACGACGGCCCGAACCCCGGGCAGACCGGCTCATAACTCCACAATCGACGCCGAACCCGATCATGTTGTGGATAACCGGCCCGAACGACGCCGGCGAGGTCCTTTCGCTGGCAGAGTTGCGCCATGTCCATCACGGTCCCGCGCATCCGTCCGGGAACACCGATCCTGGTGCGGCCGGGCAACCGGGTACACGTGGGGATCGATCCGGCCGGCAGCGTGATCATCGAGCTCGACGCCGGTATCTCGGCGCATTCGGTTGCCGCGATGTTGCGGTTGCTGGAGCGCCCCTGCACACCGGAACTGCTCAACCGTCGCGCGTCGGCGGCCGGGCTCGCCGACGACGAGATCCGGACGCTCCTCGACGGCCTGGCCGCAGCCGGACGGACCATCTCCGACACCCGAGCCGAAACGTCCTCGGACAGTTCGGATCTCGCGGACTTCCGGATTCAGATCCACGGCCAGGGGCCGTTGTCGGACCTGCTGGGCGCCTCCCTGCGCGCACAGGGCCTGCAGGTGCACCGGACGATGCGGCGCCGAGCCGACGGCTCGCTCGACACCGTCGACACCCGACTGGTGATCCTCAGCGACTTCCTGGTCCACGACCCGCGGGTCGTCTTCGCACTGACGAGGGCACGGATCCCGCATCTGCTGGTGCGCGTGCGCGACGGCGTCGGCATCGTCGGCCCGCTCGTCCTGCCCGGACTCTCGAGTTGTCTGATGTGCGCCGATCACCATCGTTCCGACGCCGATCCGGAATGGCCGATGATGGCGGTGCAACTCATCCGCGCGCCGGGCGATGCGGATCCCGCGCTCGTGCGGCCGACCGCAGCGATCGCGCACGGCCAGATCGAACGTCTGGTGAACAGCTTGCGGCGACCCTCCCCCGCCGCGAGACGACACGAACCGCAGCTGTTGAATCAGGTGTTGGAGTTCCGCGATGATCCCGCACGGGTGGACCGTAGAGAATGGTTACCCCACCCGAGCTGCGATTGTCGTCCGGTGGGAGACGAACGGCTCAAGTCGTCTATTGTGTGACGCGGAAAGGATGCTATGACCGACATCACTCGGGGGCAGGGTCGTCGCAACGCGAAGTTGGCGTCTCTCCCCATCGGTATGGCCGGACGTGCGGCGGCGGGGCTCGGCAAACGCATGGTCGGCAAAGACAAGGACGAGGTCAACCAAGAACTCCTCGAGAAGTCCGCGGAACAGCTGTTCGCGGTCCTCGGTGAGCTCAAGGGCGGCGCCATGAAGGTCGGCCAGGCGCTGTCGATCATGGAGGCCGCGATCCCCGACGAATTCGGTGAGCCGTTTCGGGAGGCGCTCACCAAGCTCCAGGCTGATGCACCGCCGATGTCGGCCGACAAGGTCCACAAGGTCCTCGACCAGCAGCTCGGCACCCGCTGGCGCGAGCGCTTCAAGGAGTTCTCCGACGAGCCGGCGGCGTCGGCATCGATCGGTCAGGTCCACAAGGGCGTCTGGTCCGACGGGCGCGAGGTCGCGGTCAAGGTGCAGTACCCGGGCGCCGACCACGCACTCAAGGCCGACCTGAAGACGTTGTCGCGCATGTCGGGACTCCTGCAGCGGCTGTCGCCGGGCACCGACGTCAAGGCGATGATGGACGAGCTCATCGATCGCACCGAGGCCGAACTCGACTACCTCGGCGAGGCCGAGAACCAGCGGGCTTTCGCCAAGGCGTACGACGGGCATCCGGACTTCTTGATTCCCAAGGTGATCGCCAGCGCACCCAAGGTCGTGGTCTCGGAATGGGTCGACGGTGTCGCACTGTCGAAGATCATCACGACCGGCGACCAGAAGACCCGCGACAATGCGGCCGCGAAGATGGCCGAGTTCGAGGTCAGCTCGCCCTACCGGGTCGGCCTGCTCCACGGCGACCCGCATCCGGGCAACTTCTTCATCGCCGACGACGGCCGGTTCGGCGTCCTCGACTTCGGCGCCGTCGGCCACTACCCCGGCGGTCTGCCTCCGGAGACCGGGCCGATCCTGCGGCTCGCCCGGGACAAGAAGTACGAGGAGCTCAAGGAGCTCATGGTCGAGGCCGAGTTCATCCGGCCGTCGCATGCGTCGAAGGTCACGAGCGCCGACCTCGAGACCTACCTGCGGCCCTACGTCGACCCGCTGTACTCGGAGTCGTTCCACTTCACGCGCAAGTGGATGCAGCGCGCCGCCGGCAAGGCGACCGACGTTCGCGGTGAGGTCTACAAGACCTCGCGAAACCTCAACGTGCCCAAGCGGTTCGTGATGGTGTTCCGTGTACTCGGCGGCTGTGTCGGCATAGCCTCGCAGCTCGAGGCGCATGCGCCGTACCGCGCGATCATGGAGGAATGGGTCCCCGGCCTGGGCGATTGATCCCCCACAGCACGCAGAACGACGACGCCGCGAGCATGTGCTCGCGGCGTCGTCGCTTTCGGTTCGACTCAGGCCGCCGCGTTCTTCCGCGGCCGGCCACGGGAGCGCTTGCGTGCGATCACCGCACCGCGCTCGAAGATCTCGCCACCCCACACGCCCCAGGGCTCGGCGCGATCCAGGGCCGCCTGCAGGCACTGGGTCCGCAGCGGGCAATCGGCACACATGGCCTTGGCACGCTCGAGGTCGCGGGGATTGTCGGCGAACCACAGATCTGCGTCGGCCACCTGGCAGGGCAGGTCGAGCCGGGCGGTCGCTGCGCGGTCCGCCGATGGACAGGACTCGAGTACGCAATCGACAGTCATTGGTTTTCTCCACATCTGCTCGTTGGGAAATGGTGACCCATGTCCTCGATGTGGATGTCGGTCCGAACCCCTGGTGGGGCGTTGATCGGGTGACAAAAAAAGAGGGCCACGGGTTTCGCCTCTGCGATTCGCCCGTGGCCCGAATGTCTCGGAGGTCTAACTCCGTGGAATTCGTGTCGGTACGGGGAACCCATGCGGCGCGGGGGCTGCTGCTGCGGCTGCCGCGGGCGGCGCTACGTGCGCTGCTGCAGCCGGATGCGCTGCCGGTGCCATCGTTCGAATAGCGACCGGACGTGCACAGACGGCAGGCAGCCAGGAGCGGTTGCGACGGGCGCGCAGAACGACGGCGTGCGCCTGATTCGGCTTGGCCGCAGGCACGGCGACGCCGGCCTGGTTCACGATGCTTCCGTTCACTGATCCGCTCCTTTCTCTTCTCGGTGGCTCCCACATGAGCGATGGGCCCCTGACGGACGCAGGAATACTCCCACCCGTGCTGACGGAGACCAGACTAAACGGTGCGCCGGAAAGCGCACAACCTATTTTTGACCTGCGGTTTTGACGAGCTCAAGAAGATCCTCTCCGTACTCGTCGAGTTTCTGCGCGCCGATCCCCGAGATCGACACCAGCGCAGCGGTATCGGTGGGGCGTTGTTCGGCGATCGCGGTGAGCGTCTTGTCGGAGAACACGACGAAGGCGGGCACCTTCTTCTCGTGCGCACGATCGCGACGCCACTCCTTGAGAGCGACCAGGAGGTCCTCATCGAGGTCGGACGGGCATCCGGCACAGCGGCCGAGCAGGGTCGCCGTCGAATCCATCAGCCGCGAGCCGCAGACACGGCAGGTCGGTCCCTTGCGGGGGGCACGTTCCTTGGCGATCTTCGAGGCCGGCGAATCGTCGGGGATGAGATCGGTCAGGAACCGCGACCGGCGGCGTGCGCGGCCCCCCTCGTTGCGGGCCAGCGCCCACGACAGGTGCAGATGTTCGCGCGCACGGGTCACGCCCACGTAGAACAGGCGACGTTCCTCTTCGACGTCCTCCCAGGAGCCCTTGATGGCCTGACTGATCGGCAACGAGCCGTCGGTCAGCCCCACCAGGTAGACCGCGTCCCACTCGAGTCCCTTCGCCGCGTGCAGCGACGACAGCGTGACACCCTGCACGGTCGGTGGGTGGCGTGCCTCGGACCGGGTGGTGAGTTCCGCGGACAACTGCGGCAGCGTGAGGTCGGGGTTCTCCGCGACCATGTCCTCGGTCAGCTGCACCAGCGCCTTCAGCGATTCCCAGCGGGCGCGCGCCTGGGCACCCGACGGCTCCTCGTCGGTGAGTCCGAGTTCGCCGAGAACCGCGCGCACGACGTCGATGGTCGTGACACCGGGCTTGACCTCGCGGCCGGCAACCGTGGCGATCTGACGCATCGCCTGCCGGACCTCGGTGCGGGCGAAGAAGGCCTCACCGCCGCGTACCTGGTACGGGATCCCGGCCTCGGTCAGCGCCTGCTCGTAGTTCTCCGACTGGGCGTTGACGCGGTAGAGGATCGCGACCTCGGACGGTGAGACACCCGACTTGATGAGGTGTTTGATCTCGATCGCGATCGACGTGGCCGCGGCCGGTTCGTCGGCGTACTCGGCGAACTGCGGTTCCGGGCCGGGTGGGCGCTGGCCGATGAGCCGGAGCCGGGTGCCGGCGATGCGTCCGCGGGCGGCGCCGATCACGCGGTTGGCGAGGTCGACGACCTGGGGTGTGGACCGGTAGCCCCGCTCCAGTCGGACGACCGTCGCCTCCGGGAAGCGACGGCTGAAGTCCAGCAGGTAGTTCGGCGAGGCGCCGGTGAACGTATAGATCGTCTGGTTGGCGTCACCGACCACCGTCAGATCGTCGCGCTCGCCGAGCCAGGCGTCGAGCAGGCCCTGCTGGACCGGCGTCACGTCCTGATACTCGTCGACGACGAAACACCGGTAGCGCGAACGGAATTCGTCGGCCGCACCGAGTTCGATGGTCAGGATCTGGGTCATGTAGATGAGCAGGTCGTCGAAGTCGAGGAGACGGTCGCCGTCGGGCGAGACCTTGGAGTCCTCGTAGTGCGCGTACACCGCGGCGACCTTCTGCGGGGGTGCCGGTGACTCGCGACCGAGACGACCGACCGCCTCGACGTAGTTCTCCGGCGAGATCAGGGTGGCCTTGGCCCACTCGATCTCCGAGGACAGGTCGCGCAGGGTGTCGGTCGCGGTGTCCAGGCCGGCGCGGCGTGCGGCGCGCGAGATGAGCGGGAACTTGTTGTCGAGGAGCTCCCATCGGGCATCGCCGAAGGCGCGCGGCCAGAAGTATCGCAGCTGCCGCATCGCGGCGGCGTGGAAAGTCTGGGCGGCGACGTTGCCGGTGGAGCCGCCGACGCCGAGGCTCCGCAACCGGGTCCGCATCTCCCCCGCCGCGCGGGCGGTGAACGTCACCGCGAGGACCTGACCGGGATTCACCTGACCGGTGTCGACGAGATGCGCGATACGGCGCGTGATGGTGCGCGTCTTACCCGTACCCGCACCGGCGAGCACGCACACCGGTCCGCGCGGCGCGAGGACGGCCGCAGACTGCTCGGGGTCGAGGCCCTCGACCGCACCGGCGTCGCGGGAGCGGGCATCGGGGTTCGCGGAAGAGGTCGGGTGGCGCACGGGGTCCACTATGTCACCACCCACCGACGCACTCCGGACCGGCGATCGGGGCCGGCGATCGGGGCCGGCGTGACGCGTCCCACGCCGGGGACGACGGCGCCGCCGGGAACAGCCCCGATGACCGTGGTGTTATGGGTGCATGAGCAACGTGATCGACGACGAGGCCGGCGCCCGCACCTCCGACACCGGCGAACTGACCATGTACACCACCTCGTGGTGCGGCTATTGCGCCCGCCTCAAGACCGGACTGAAGGCCAGCGGGATCCCCTGGCAGGAGATCGACATCGAGCTGAACCCGGATGCCGCCGAGTTCGTCGGCAGCGTCAACGGCGGCAATCACGTCGTCCCGACCGTGCTCTATGCCGACGGCACGACCGCGACCAACCCCTCGATCGCCGACGTCAAGAAGAAGCTCGGCGTCTGATCTCGTGACCCGATCACCCGGGCCCGGCTCTCGCCGGACCCGGGTTTTCTGTCTGTCGGGCTACCGGCCCGGCGCTTGCGTTCCCTGGGCCCAGGACTCGATCAGCGTGCGTGCGATCGAGATCGAGCCGGGCAACTGCAGCCGGGGCGCTTCGCCGCCCGGACCGGAATCGGCGCGCGTCCATCCATCCCGCGACAACGCCTCGCGCACCTCGTCACGGTGGAACCACTGGGCGTCGCCGATCTCGCCGTCGAGGAAGGCCAGTTCGTCGGCCGGGTCGCCGATCGCGGCGAAGCCCAGCATCAGCGACCGCGGGAACGGCCACGGCTGGCTGCCCAGGTAGCGCGGTTCACGCACCACGATGCCGACCTCTTCGTGCACCTCCCGCAGGACGCACTGTTCGAGCGACTCCCCCGGCTCGACGAAGCCGGCGAGGGTCGAGTACCAGCCGTCGGGCCAGACGGCCTGGCGCCCCAGCAGAATCCGGTCGGCGCCGTCGTGCACCACGGTGATGATCGCGGGATCGGTGCGCGGGAACTCGTCCCGGCCGGATTGGACCCTACGACGTACCCAACCGCCCCGCGCCGGCTGGGTGGCCGAGCCGTCGACCGGTGAATGACGCGCCGTCTCATGCCAATTCAGGATTCCCAGCGCGGTGACGAGCAGGCCCGCCTCGTCCGGCGTCAGATGGATCGCGCCGCGGCGCGCGTCGTCGGTGGGTCCGTCGATGTGGTCGACCCGGCGCGTCCACCGGTCGATGCCGTCGACCACACCGAGAATCACCGCGTCGGCCGGCGGCGCATCGGCAACGGTGGCCGCCGGAACCCAGTGCAGTGCACCGGAATCCCCGACCGGATACCGGCCGTTGGAGTCGATCAGCAGCACCTTCGCCGAAGACCATCCCGCCAGCATCCGCTCGGTGTCGTCGCGGATCCCGTCGGCTCGGTGGAAGGTCGCGCGCGACAGCAGCGGCTGCTGGACAAGTTCGAACTGCACGTCGGTGTGTCCCTTTTCCGTGGTCGGTGCTGGATGGTCGGCGAGCCCTAGTCGTCGCCGGGGCTCTTGCGGACGTACAGGAGGCGGTCGCCGACCTCGATCTGCTCGACCTCGCTGTCGTCGACGCGGTGCAGCACCCCGTTGCGGACGACACCGAGCACGATGTCACGGGTGTGTGCCGGCGAGCCGCCGGTCTCCGTCGGGTCGACCTCGCGTTCGGCGATGGCGTAACCCGCGTCGGGCGTGAGGAGGTCTTCGATCACCTCGACCACCGACGGGGTCATCGTCGCGATGCCGAGCAGGCGTCCCGCCGTCTCCGAGGACACCACCACGGAGTTCGCGCCCGACTGCCGCATCAGATGCGTGTTCTCCGACTCCCGGATCGACGCCACGATCTTGGCCCGCGGGTTGATCTCGCGTGCGGTGAGCGTGGCGAGGACGGCGGTGTCGTCCCGGTTGGTGGCCACGACGATGCTCGCGGCATGTGCGACACCGGCGAGGCGGAGCACGTCGGACTTGGTGGCGTCGCCACGGACGGTGACCAGCCCGTTGGAGGCCGCGGACTCCAGGACGGTGGGGTCGGCGTCGACGACCACGATCTCCGAGGGCTTGATGCCGTCGCCGCGCATGGCGTCGACCGCGGTGCGGCCCTTGGTGCCGTAACCGATGACGACGGTGTGATTGCGCACGGTATTCCTCCAACGCTGGATCTTGAGCGCCTGTCGGGACCGTTCGGTGAGCACCTCGAGAGTGGTGCCGATCAACACGATCAGGAACAGCACACGCAGCGGCGTGATGATGATGAGGTTGATGAATCGAGCGAAGGGGCTGATCGGCGTGATGTCGCCGTATCCGGTCGTGGACAGCGTGACCGCCGAGTAGTAGAGCGCATCCAGGTAGGACAGTTCGTTGTCCTGGGCGTCGCGATAACCTTCGCGGTCGAGCCAGACGACCACCGAGGTGAACAGCAGCGCCAGCGTTGCCCACAGCACCCGCCGGCCGATGGCGCGGCTGGGGCTCTGCTGCAGTTCGGGGATGCGGACGACACCGACCAGCGCGTGGTCGGGCCGGTTGGCCAGCTCGGATGATCCGAAGCGGCCGCGGAAGCGGCTACGCACGGCCACGTTTGCGCTCCTGGAGTTCGCTCACACGCTGAAATGTAACCCACGGAGGGGCGCGATAGCTCATTTGGCGAGCTTGGCGGCGATGGTTGCCTCGTCGGGCAGGTCGTCGGCCTCCAGGGTGTGTCCGTCACGCACGTAGTGGAACGCCGCGTGCACCTTCTCCACCGGGACACCGGCGAGCTGCGCCCAGGCGATCCGATACGCGGCCAGCTGGATGAACAGCGACTCCCGTCTCGCCGGTTCGGGTACGACGCCGGTCTTCCAGTCCACGACCGTCCACGAGCCGTCCTTCTCGGCGAAGACCGCGTCGATCCGGCCGCGCACGACGATGCCGCCGATCACCGTCTCGAACGGCACCTCCACGTCGGTGGGGCTGCGATTGGCCCAGCGCGAGGCGAGGAATGCGTCACGAAGGGCGTCGAGGTCGGCGTCGGGACTCGCTGTTGCGTCGGCGGCACCGGGCAGTTCGTCGATGTCGAGCAGCCGGGTGGCGCCGAACCAGCGTTCCACCCAGGCGTGGAATGCGGTGCCGCGCCGTGCCATCGGGTTGGGCCGGAAGGGAGTCGGACGCCGGAGCCGACGGGCGAACTCGGCCTCGTCGGCGTCCAGTTCGACGAGCTGACTGACCGAGAGGTGCGTCGGCAACGTCACCTCGACGAGCGCCTGGTTGGCCTGATGATGTTCGGCCAGAAGTGCCGCCACCTCGGCCTCCCAGGCCGCGACCTCGTCCTCCGGATCCGGTGGCATCGGCAGGGTCTCCGGATCGGCCGAGGTGGCGGGGGTCTCGAACAGCGCGGGCGCCTCGCGGTCCGCGATGGCCGCCAGGACGAGGTCGGCGGCCGCCTGCACCGCATCGCGGCGCCCGGCGAGCGGGTCGCGCGGCCAGGGCTGCGCGACAACGCGTTCGGCGAGCGGGTTGGTCGCGTCCTCTGCGGGCGGCGGCGTGCGGACCGCGATGGACAGACCGGTGGAGTCGACGGCCGGGTCGGTGACCGCCTCGTCGACGGCAACCATCAGCTCGTCGAAGAAATCCGAACCGCCGCGCGGCTTGTCACCGGTCTCCGACCAGTGGTGGGCCGAGATCAGCAGATCGTGCCGGGCACGGGTGAGGGCGACGTAGAGCAGGCGCCGGTCTTCCTCGAGGCGTCGTTCGCCGATCGCCGCCTTGTGATCGGACAGGGCGTCCTCGAGCTGTTTGCGGTCGCCGACCGTGTCGATCTTCAGCAGCGGAAAGCCCTCGGGCGCACCGTCGGCCGACTCGGCGGGGATCGCGAGGTCACCGCGCAGGTCGGCGGGGAGTTCGCGCGCGCTGCCGAGCCAGGTGGTGTCGGCCTTGGCACTGGGGAAGATGCCCCTCGCCAGGTGGGGGACGGCCACGACATCCCACTCCAGACCCTTGGCCGCGTGCACGGTGAGGATCTGCACGCGCTGTTCGGCAACCTCGATCCGGCCCGGTTCGAGGCCTTTCTCGATGGACTCGGCGGCGTCGAGGAACGCCAGCAGCCCAGGCAGATTGGCGCCGGGACGGTCGGCGTAGTGACTCACGTAGTCGGCGAACGCGTCGAGATGTTCGCGGCCGGTGATCGCACCGCGCATGCGCCGTGCGCGGATCTGTGCTTCCACGCCGACGCCGATGGTGTTCTCCACGTCGGCGACGAGTTCGGGCAGTGGCTGTCCGATGCGGCGCCGAAGTGATTCCAGTTGGGCGCCGAACGCCCGGATGCGGGCGTATCCCTCGGGGCTGTAGTCGCCGGGGTCACCGGGATCGATCACGGCGTCGGCGATCCCGGCCCGGTCGACGATCTCGGTGGGCAGCACCGCGTCGAGCGCGGCGTCGAGCTCTTCCCGGCTGGTGACGACCCCACCCGCTTCGGCGTAACTCTCGGCGGCCAGGGTCGTGGCCCGGCGCCAGAGTGCCGCAAGGTCTTTGGCCCCCAACCGCCAGCGGGCACCGGTGAGGAGCCGCATCACCGCGGTGCCGGCCATCGGGTCGGCCATCACGCGCAGGGTCGCGACGATGTCCTGGATCTCCGGGACGTGCAGCAGTCCGCCGATGCCGACGACCTCGGTGGGGATGCCGCGGCTCTCCAGCTCGGCGGCCAGCGGTGCGGAATCCTCGTTGCGCCGCACCAGGATCGCCGTGGTCGGCGGTGCCTCGCCGGCGGTCTCGGCCGCCCGGTAGCGCGTCTCGATCTCGTCGGCGATCCAGTTCCGTTCGTCGATGACCGTCTCGGTGAGAGCGAGGGTCGCGGTGCCGCGCGGGGCGTCGGGCCGGGGCCGCAGGATGGAGACCGGGATGCCGCGGCGGCGGAGTTCCTCGGAGATCTGGTTGGCCAGGCGAAGGCCCTGGGCGGCATTGCGCCAGCTGGTGAGGAGTTCGCGGCGCTCGGCGGGCGTGCCGTCGGGGCGCGGGAAGTCCCGGGCGAACCGCGGCAGATTCGCCGCGGAGGCGCCGCGCCACCCGTAGATCGACTGGATCGGATCGCCGACCGCGGTGACGGCGACGGCATCGCGCGACGGATCGTGGCCGCCGAACAGGGTCGAGAGCAGCACGCGCTGCGAGTGCCCGGTGTCCTGGTACTCGTCGAGGAGGACCGCCCGGAACGCCGTGCGCTCAGCGGCCACGACCTCCGGATTGGACACGACGAGCCGTGCGGCGAGCGACATCTGGCTGCCGAAGTCCAGTGCGGACTGAACCCGCATCGTCTCGCCGAGGGCGATGACCATCGGGATCAGTTCGCGCCGTTCGTCGATCACCTCCTGGACCTTCAGCAGCGCCTGCGTCGGCTTGTCGCGTTGCTTCGGCCCCTTCGGCAGGGTGTCGATGAGCTCGTACAGCTTCGAGCCCGCCTCGGCGAGATCGTCGATGTCGACGAGATGTTCGGACATCTCGCCGTACAGCTTGAGGACGGATTCGGTGACGGAGGCCGGAACCTTCTTGGTGTTCAGTTCCCCCGGCCACGACGACACGAGCGAGAACGCGAGCTGCCAGAGTTCGGTCTCGGTGAGCAGCGTCGACGACGGTTCGACGGGCAGGAGCAGGCCGTAGTCGGCGATCAGCCGGCCGGCGTACGCGTGATAGGTGCTGACCTCCGGGTCCGCACCGCGCAGGCGCGCGGCCAGCGAGCCGTCCGGGTCCCAGGTCCGCAATGCCGGTGCACCCGACAGCATCGACAGCCGGCGGCGGATGCGCGCACCGAGTTCACTGGCGGCCTTGCGGGTGAATGTGAGTCCCAGGATCTCGTCGGGCGCCACCACCTGGTTGGCGACGAGCCACACCACGCGCGACGCCATCGTCTCGGTCTTGCCCGCACCGGCACCGGCGACGACGAGCATCGGTTCGACCGGCGCCTCGATCACCGCGACCTGTTCCGGGGTCGGGTCCGGGAGGCCGAGCGCCGCAGCCAGCGACTTCGCGCCGATCATCGCCCGGCCGGTCGCGAGTCCACCGGTCTGGGTTCCGCTAGTCATCGGTCACCGCCTTTCCGGGGATCTTCGCGGGGCAGCTGGTCGAGAGGTTGCAGTGCACGCAGCCCGGGTTGGGCGTCGCGGTGAAGGTCGGGCCGATGCTGGCCCGAGCGGCCCGGCGCACGACGCCGATCCACTCGTCGAGCAGCTCCGGCGTCAGCGGTGACTGAACGCGTTCGGCCGCACCGGAATTACGGTTCGCGGTGGACACGTACACCAGACGCGCCCCGCCGGGTGCGACATCGCCGAACTGCGGCACTCCCCCGTGGGCCAGCGCGACCTGGTAGGCGGCCATCTGGGCGTGTTCGTCGGCGTCGGCCTTGGTGATCGGGGTCTTCGACGTCTTGACGTCGACCACCACCGGGCGGCCGGCCGAATCGGTCTCGAGGCGGTCGACCCGGCCGCGCAGCCGCACGTCGGGGGCGTCCTCCTCGCCGGGTTCGCCGGTGGGACCACCGGGAATGGTCGCGTCGACGGGCAATTCGACGCCCACCTCGTCGAGGTCGGCCCGCGAGATCCGCAGCCAGTCGCGGAAATGGCCGAGCATGTTCTCGGCACGCTCGAGTTCCCGCGCCGAATACCAGCCCGCACCCGTGTCGACCCGGTCCCAGATCCCGCGTAGCGCCGCGGTCACCTCGGCCGGATCCAGCTGTCCCGCGACGGCCTGCACCAGCGTGTGCACCAGGCTGCCGGTGAGCGCCGGTGTCCCGTCGCCGTCTCGGCCGCCGTTGCGTTCCAGCACCCAGCGCAACGAACAGCGGTTCAGCGCTTCGACATTCGACGGCGACAGCACGACTGGTCCGTTGTCCGGTGTCCACAGCGGCGCGTCGGTGCTGGGTGCGGCGAGCCCGAACCAGTCGCGCGGATGGGCACCCGGGATGTCGGAGTCGGCGAGCACGGCGAGCAGGCGGGCGGCCGCGCGCGTCCGCTCATCCGGTTCGGGTTCGTGCGCACCGGCCATCACCACCGACCGCAGCGTGGCGACCAGCGACGGCAGCGACAGCACGCGGTCGACGCCCGGGTCGAGCTGGAGTTCGGCCTGCGGCGCCTCCTCGTCGGGATCGTCCACGAGGTCGGCCAGTTCGGTGAGAAAGCGAGACGGCGAGGCGTCGCCGCTGCCGTCCTCCACGGCCGTCACCAGCAGCCTGCTGCGCGCACGCGTGCACGCGACCAGGAACAGCCGCCGCTCGTCGGCCAGGGCCGTGGCGCCACGGGCGACGGTGTCGACCGCGCCGGCGTCCATACCGTCGAGGATGTCGACCAGCGCGCCGGTGGAGAGCACGCCGCCCCGGCTGCGCAGCGACGGCCACAGACCGTCCTGGACACCGGCCACCGCGACGACCTCCCACTCCCGGCCCACCGCGGCGTGCGTGGACAGTACGGTCACCGATTCGGTTGCCGCTGTGGCGGTTCGGCTGTCGCGCGGGATCTGCAGCTGAGAGAGGTAGTGGACGAACCCGGCCGGTCCGGCGGCGGGCAGCGTGTCGGCGAAGTTGGCGGCCGCCTCGAACATCGCCATCACCGCGTCGAGGTCGCGGTCGGCCTGCTCCCCGGCCGGACCGCCGCGGACCGCCGACGCCGCCCAGCGCCGCTCCAGACCGGTGGCCTGCCATGCGGCCCACAGCGTCTCCTCGACGCCACGGCCGGCATCGTGGGCCCGCTGTCCGGCCGCCACGACGTCGAGCACTCGTGCCAGTGGGGCGGCCTCGGTCTCGGTGAGGGCGCGCCGGTACCGTGCGCCGAGTTCGGGGTCGAGGAGGGCGCGGGTGAGCGAGGTCAGCGACTCCGGTTGTGCCGTCGGGTCGCTCTTCTCGTCGAGGCGTCGGATGCCGCGCCGCAGACGCCGCATCGCGCCGGGGTCGGCGGCACCGACCGGACCCGACAGCAGTGCCAGGGTGTCCTCGGTGGTGAACAGCTCGAACTCCGGGATCGCCTCACCACGTGCCGTCGGGTCCTCGCGCCGGGCGGCCACCACCCGCAGCACCAGCATCAGCGCGATCACCGCGCGCTGCCGGTGCAGCGGCAGATCGCTCGCCGGTGTCGTGACCGGGACACCGGCCGACCGGAACGCGCGTCGGAGCGGCGGCAACGCCAGCGACACCGACCGCACGATCACCGCCATCTGCGACCACGGGACGCCGTCGAACAGATGCGCCCGCCGGAGCAGATCGGCGATCGCGGTGGCCTCCTTGGCCGTCGAACCGTAGACGCGTACCGCGGCGACGTCGCGCGGCACGTCGGCATCACCCTCGGCCCGAACCGGCTCCGGGTACGCGTGGGGGCGCGCACCGGGAAGCCGCGCGGCGATCGCACGCCCCAGGCGAGCGAGGTCGGGGTGGGAGCGGAAGTCGTGTTCGAGGACGATGTCACGGTCGGAGCCCGGGTCGGCGAGCTCGTCGGCGAAACGCGGACTGGCTCCGCGGAAACCGAAGACCGACTGATCGGTGTCGGCCGCGATGATCGTCGAGGTGGTGCCGGTGCCGACCAGCCGGATCAGCTGTGCTGCCTGGGGATCCAGATGCTGCGCATCGTCGACGAGAAGGTGGCGGATGCGGCGGCGTTCACCGCTCAGCAGTTCCGGGTCGGTGGCGAAGGCCGACAACGCCGAACCGATCAGCTCGGCCGCGTCGACGGCTGGCGCCGATGCACCGGGGGTCTCGAGTCCGACTGCGCCGCGCAGCAGCATGTTCTGCTCGTACTGGGCGTAGGCGCGGGCCGCGGCGGTCCACTCGGGGCGTTTGTGTTCACGGCCAAGCGCCGCGAGTTCCTCCGGTCCGACGCCGCGTTCGGCGGCCCGCATCATCAGGTCACGCAGGGCCTGCGCGAAACCGTCCGTTCCCAGGGCCGGCCGTAGATGCGCGGGCCAGTACTCCGCCCCGTCCTCGATGTCGCCGGCGAGCAGCTCACGCAGCACGACGTCCTGCTCCGAGCCGGTGATGAGCCGCGGGGGCGGGTTGCCGTGCGCGCTCGCCTGCAGGCGCAGGATCGCGAAGGCATAGGAGTGCACGGTGCGGACGAGGGGTTCGCGGAGCGCACCGCCCAGCACGCGCCGCCCGGCCGCGTTGGCCGAGAGCACGCGCCGGGTGATCTCCTCACGCAGCGCAACCGCCGCACGACGACTCGACGCCAGGACGAGCACCGATTCCGGATCTGTCGCGGGGTCGAGCAGGCGCGCGACGGCGGCGTCGACGATCAGTGCCGTCTTGCCGCTGCCGGGTCCGCCGTGGACCCGGATCGGCCGCCAGGCCTGCTGTTCCGCGCTGCCCGGATTGCTCGCGCCTGGGTCGATGACCTGCGCGATCACCGCCGGCCACGTCCGGGGACGGTCCGCCGCCTCGGGAGCCGCGACGAGTCGTGCGCGCAGGGCGCTGCGTGGCGCCGTGGTGCCCGGTTTCCGACTCATGGGCTCCATCGAATCATGTGCCACCGACGCCCCCGTCGGCCCCGAGGTGTCACGCGGGTGGGTCGGGCTCCGGCCCCGCGCATACGGCAGGATGGACGGGTGACAGCTCTCAACACGTATGTCTTCGGCGGCGGCTCGGCGGAGAGCACCGCGACGGTTCTCGCGATCCACGGGCTCACCGGTCACGGTCGCCGGTGGGAGCCCCTGGCCCGGCACCTGGGTGGCGTCCGCATCGTCGCACCCGATCTCATCGGCCACGGTCGCTCACCGTGGCGTCCGCCGTGGAGCATCGAGCACCACGTACGTGCACTGTCGGCGGTCCTCGACGAACACGTCCCCGACGGTCGTCCGATCGTCGTCGCGGGTCACTCGTTCGGCGGTGCGCTCGCCCTGCACCTGGCGAATCGCCGACCCGATGCGGTCAAGGGGCTCGTCCTCCTCGATCCCGCGCAGGGCCTCGACCCCGAGTTCGCGCTCCAGGTCGCCACCGACAGTCTGGACAACTGGGACTACGCGAACGTCGACGCCGCGCGCACTGCCAAGAAGTCCGAGGGCTGGGCGGATGTTCCCGACGACATCATGGAGGCCGAGCTCACCGAGCACCTGATCCCCCGCCCGCACGGCCGGGTGGGCTGGCGGGTCAGCGCCCCGGCGGCCGCCGCGTCGTGGAGTGAAATGGCCAGGCCCGCAGTACTTCCGCCGCCGGGCGTGCCGACGCACATCGTCGTCGCCGACCAGGTGCAGCCGCCGTTCGTCCGACCCGCGTTCCTGGAGGCCTGCGCGAGCGAACGCGGTGGCGACGTCACGGTGCACCACGCCGACTGCGCGCACATGGTGCCGTTCCTCGAACCGGAACTGACCGCGACCCTGATCCGCTCACTGCTCTGAGGGCCTGCGCCGATGGCTGCGATCACCGAGGAGCAGGTGGAGACCGTCCGCGCGCTGGTCGCGGCCATCCCGGTCGGGCAGGTGAGCACCTACGGCGACCTCGCCGGCGCGGCCGGACTGTCCAGCGCGCGGATCGTCGGCTGGATCATGCGCACCGACACCGCCGACCTGCCGTGGCACCGGGTCGTTCCCGCGAGCGGTCGTCCCGCACCGCATCTCGCCACACGTCAGCTGGAACGACTTGCCACGGAGGGCGTTCCGATCGACGACGGACGGATCCGGTTGCGCGAGTGCCGGTGGGAGATCCCCTGACCCGTCAGGCCGGGGTGCGCCGATACGGGCTGATCGCCGCACGCATGCGCGTGACGATGAGGTCGACGATCCGCGGGTCGGGGCCGAGAGGTGCGGCCACCGCGTCGGCGCCGTAGGTCTCCAGACGCTGGTGGAAGAGTCCCGGCGCGAGCAGGTAGCTCGCGATCACCACGCGGCGACCCGTGCGGCGCGCACATGCGACCGCCTCCGGCACCGACGGCTGCGCAGTGGCGATGAATCCGACCTCCACTCGCCCACCGATCAGCGATTCCAGTTGCCGCGCAGCCAGATACACCTGCCCGCAGGCACTGGAGTCCGACGATCCGGCAGCCGCGAGGACCACCGCGTCGCCCGGCTCCCAACCGGCCTCGGCCAGCCGCAGGCGGGCCACCGCCGCGATCGACGGGTCCGGGCCGAGCGCGCGGGTCACCACGGTGTCGGACCGGCCCGCCAGCGCGACGTGTTCGGGGATGTCCTTGCGGACGTGGTAACCCGACGCCAGAAAGGCCGGCACCAGCACGGCCGGACGGTCGAGGTCGGCGATCACCTCACTGGGCGTGGGTCCGAGTACGTCGACGAACGCGGTGCGGGTCACACCGATCCGCGCGCTGACGGCCTCGGCGATCTCGGCGATGACGTTGACGCCGTGCGGATTACGGGTGCCATGGGCGACCAGCACCGGACTGACGTCGCGCAGGCGGTCGCCGTGCGGGAGCCGTACGTGGTTGTCTCGCATGTGTTCTCCCCAGGATGTGTTCATTCGTCTTCGGCGTCGTACTCGAGGTCGACGGCCAGGCGGTAACCGCGTTTCACGACGGTCTGGACCATCTTCGAATCCCCCAGTGCCGCACGGAGTCGCGCGACCGCGACCTCGACGGCGTGGGTGTCGGAGCTGTCGCCGGGCAGCACAGCGAGCATCTCCTGCCGAGACACCACCCGCCCGGGATTGCGCGCGAGCAGTTTCAGGAGCAGCAGGCCCGTCGCCGACAGGTCTTTCAGTTCGCCGTCGACGACGACGGCCTGCCCGCGGATCGCGGTGTCGTGTCCGGCGACACGCAGCACGTGGGTGCGGCGCGGGAGTTCGTCGGTGATCAGGCGCGCGAGCGCACCGAGCCGGAACCGGCGCGGATACGTCGTCGGGATCTGCAGCGCCTCCAGTGGACTGGCCGTCACCGATCCAACACACATCACCGGCACCGCGGTACGCAACGCGTGGACGAACTGCTGCAGCTTCCCGAGTTCCTTGGCGCGGGTCAGGATCGACGCCGCGGCCGGCGCACTGGTGAAGGTGATCGCGTCGAGGTCGCCGCGCAGCACCGAGGCGATCATCTTGTCGATGCGCGCCACATCCGGATGCATGTTCCAGCGGTAGACCGGGATCGGTACGACCTCGGCCCCTGCGGCGCGCAGGACGGTGCAGAAGTCCGGCAGCGGTTCCCACTCGCTCGTCGCGCCGTGGAGCTGCACGGCGATCCGCACACCTTCGACGCCCTCGGCGAGCAGGTGATCGAGCACCTCCGAGGAGGATTCGCTCTCCGGCGACCACTCCTCCCGGAGTCCCGCGGCGCGGATCGCTCCCTTTGCCTTGGGGCCGCGCGCGATCAACCGGCTCTGCGACAGCGAATGCAGCACGTCCTCGGCCCTGCCCCAGCCGTCGGCCGCCTCGATCCAGCCCCGGAACCCGATACCGGTCGTTGCGACCATGATCTGCGGCGGCGAGACGATGATCTCCTCGGTCACCCGCTCGAGTTCGGTGTCGTCGACCAGTGGCAGGATGCGGATGGTCGGCGCCTGCACGACCCGCGCACCTCGTCGTTCCAGCAGCGCGGCGAACTCCTCGGCCCGGCGGGCGGCGGTGATACCGATGGTGAATCCGGTCAGTGGCAAGGGGTCGGCGGGCAACGGGTCGGCGGGCAACGGGTCGTTGTCGGTCGAGTCACCGGGATGATTGATGGCGTTCACGCGGGAAAGAACACCTCGACGGTCCGCTCGACGACGCGTACTCCGTAGCTCGGCACGGAGACGGACTCGTCGTCCAGGCAGACACCGGTCCGCAGCGCGAACACCTGCTTACCGAGCGGCGAGGCCACCGTCGGCTCGCCGGCGCGGTCACCGGTGAGTCCGCGCGAGAGCACCGCGGCGCGGCCGAACGGGTCGATGTTGCCGATCGCGTACAGGCGGGAGCGGCCGGGTGCCGCCTCCCGGTCGGTCTCGGCGGCGAGCAGCCGGAACAACGCGGCCTGCTCTCCGCGAGGACCGAGCACCGCGACCCCGCGTCCGACGATCAGGTCGTCGATCGAACAGGCCCTCACCCAGGTTCCCTCGACCGCGCCGGACCCGTCGACAGCGAAGGAACTCCGTCCGGTCTCGTCTGGTGCGATGGTCATGTCGGCACTCCTTCCTTCACCGGCGCCGCGTCCACGACCGATCCGGTGTTCACATCCGCCCCCGGACGTACCTGCGGCATGTCGAGCAGCACCGGCACCTTACGTTCGTACTCCGCGAACCGGATGGTCGGGTCGACCACGTCGGGTGCGTTCACGAACGACACGAACCGCCTCAGCTTGTCCTCGTCGCCGAGCACCGCTGCCCATTCGTCCTGGTATCCGGCGACGTGCCGGGCCATCGCGTTCTCCAGTTCGGCGGCGAGTCCCAGGCTGTCGTCGCAGACCACCGCCTTGAGATGGTCCAGACCGCCCTCCAGAGACTCCAGCCACGGGGCTGTGCGCTGCAGTCGGTCGGCGGTACGGATGTAGAACATGAGGTACCGATCAATGTAAGCGACCAGGGTGTCGTCATCCACTCCGCCGGCCAGCAGCTGCGCATGCTTGGGGCTCTGGCCCCCGTTGCCGCCGACGTAGAGGTTCCAGCCGTGCTCGGTGGCGATCACGCCGACGTCCTTGCCGCGGGCCTCCGCGCACTCGCGGGCACATCCCGAGACCCCGAACTTGATCTTGTGCGGCGACCGCAGGCCCCGGTATCGCTTCTCCAGGAAGACCGCCATGCCGACCGAGTCCTGGACGCCGTACCGGCACCAGGTGGAGCCGACGCAGCTCTTCACCGTGCGCAGGCTCTTGCCGTAGGCGTGGCCGGACTCCATCCCGGCCTCGACGAGGCGTCGCCAGATCTCGGGCAGCTGGTCGACGCGGGCGCCGAACAGATCGATGCGCTGACCGCCGGTGATCTTGGTGTACAGGCCGTAGTCGCGGGCGATCTCGCCGATCACGATGAGCTGCTCGGGCGTGACCTCACCTCCCGGCATGCGCGGCACCACCGAGTACGACCCGTTCTTCTGCATGTTCGCGAGGAAGTGGTCGTTGGTGTCCTGCAGTGCGGCCTGTTCGCCGTCGAGGATGTGCTCGCTCGACGTGGAGGCGAGGATCGAGGCGACGGTCGGCTTGCAGATCTCGCAGCCCTGCCCGGTGCCGTAGCGGTCGATGAGCTCGGAGAAGGTCCGGATGCCGGTGACCGCGACGATCTCGAACAACTCGGCGCGAGACTGGGAGAAGTGGTCGCACAGCGACTTGCTGAGCTCGACGCCCGACGCGGAGAGCAACTGCTTGATGCTCGGCAGGCAACCGCCGCAGGTGGTGCCGGCCGAGGTGCAGCCCTTGATCGCCGCGATGTCGCAGGCCCCCTCGGCGATCGCCGAGCAGATCGCCCCCTTCGACACCCCGTTGCAGGAGCAGATCTCGGCGTCGTCGGGCAGCGCGTCCATACCGACGCCGGTGCCGCCCTCCGGCGCGATCAGAGCCGCCGGGTCGCCGGGGATCTCCCGGCCCACCATCGGCTTGAGCAGGGCGTAGGCCGAGGCGTCGCCGACCAGGATGCCGCCGAGCAGGGTCTTCGCGTCGTCGCTGACGACGATCTTGGCGTAGCGGCCCGCCACCGCGTCGTGGTAGGTGATCTCGAGGGCGTTCTCGGTGGTCGCGAACGCATCGCCGAAGCTCGCGACGTCGACGCCGAGAAGCTTCAGCTTCGTCGACATGTCGGCGCCGGGGAAGGTCGACGAGCCGCCGAGCAGGCGGTCCGCGACGACTTCGGCGGTCGAGTAGCCGGGAGCGACGAGCCCGTAGCAGCGCCCCTCGACCGCGGCGACCTCGCCGATGGCGAAGATGTTCTCGTCGTCGGTGACGCAATCGGTGTCGACGAGCACACCGCCGCGCTCGGCGACCGCGAGGCCGGCGTCGCGGGCGAGCTGATCGCGGGGCCGGACGCCGGCCGAGAAGACGACCAGCGAGGCGACGATCAGCGACTCGTCCGACAGCGTGACGCGCAGCCCGCCGTTCTCGGCGTCGGCGATCTCGGAGGTGCCGACCCCGGTGTGGACCTCGAGACCGAGGTCGGTGACGAGGTTCTCCAGGATCGCCCCGCCGCCGGCGTCGACCTGCATCGGCATGAGCCGCGGCGCGAACTCGACCACATGCGGTTTGAGACCCATCAGCCTGAGCGCGTTGGCCGCCTCGAGTCCGAGCAGGCCACCGCCGACGACGACGCCCGTGGCCCCCGGGCCGGCCGCGTCGGCGGCCGCCCGGATGTCGTCGAGATCGTCGAGCGTGCGGTAGACGAAGCACCTGGGGTTGTCGTGACCCGGGACCGGCGGTACGAAGGCGTAGGAACCCGTCGCGAGCACGAGTGCGTCGTAGGCGATCTCGCGTCCCGACGACGTGACGACGCGGCGTTGCGGCCGGTCGATCGCGGTGACGGCCTCACCCAGATGGGTGACGACGAGATCGTCACCGTCGTAGGTGTTGCCGTCCAGTGCCAGCGAATCCCGCTGCCATGCGCCGACGTAGGAGGACAGACCCACGCGGTCGTAGGCCGGTTCGGTCTCCTCACAGACGATCTCGACGCGCCACCGGTTGTCGGTGTCACGCTGCCGCATCTCCTGCACGAAACGGTGTCCGACCATGCCGTGACCCACCACGACGACGGTGCTGCAACCCGTGTTGGTCTCGCTGCTCATTGTCTACTCCCTGTGCCTTGCCTGGTGGTCGAGTTGCGCCGCGCGCGATCTCAGGCCAGCGCTTCCTTGGCGGCCGGCTCGCCGGTGGTGGCCGTGCCGGCGCTCACGGCGTCCGCGACCGGCAGATCGGTGGTCTCACCGACGACGATCGGGCGCCGTGCGTAGAACCACCAGGTGACCACCGCGGCCATCACGTAGAAGGTGAGGAACACCCAGAAGGCCTGTGTGGCCGACTGATTGGACTTGTAGCTGGACCGCAGTACCAGGTTGATGCCGACACCGCCGAGGCCGCCGGCCGCACCGGCGATCCCGATGAGCGCGCCGGACATGCTGCGCGACCAGGTGGTCTTGCCGAAGGCGTTCAGACCCGACAGCGACTGCGCCTTGTGCTCCCAGATCGTCGGGATGATCTTGTACACCGAACCGTTGGCGATCCCGGAGAGCAGGAACAACAAGATGAATCCGGTGATGAAGGCCGCGAGGACACCTCCGCTGATCACCTTGCCGTTCGCATCGGCCGACATACCGGCGATCACGAGGATCGACGCCGATGCGGCCATCGCGATGAAGCAATACAGCGTCACCTTGCCGCCCCCGATGCGGTCGGCGAGCTTACCGCCGTAGGGACGTGCGACCGACCCCAGAAGCGGTCCGATCCAGGCGATCTGGGCCGCCGCGAGGGCGGGCTTGGAAGCGCCGGCCGAGGTGAAGCTGATGTTGAGGACCTGGCTGAACGCGAAACCGAAACCGATGAACGAGCCGAAGGTGCCGACGTAGAGCAGGCAGATGAGCCAGGTGTCGCGGTACTTGAGGCAGTCGATCATCGCCTTGCCGCTGGCCGTCTGATGGTCGAGGTTGTCCATGTAGATCGCGGCGCCCACACCTGCGATGGCAAGTGCCACGAGGTAGATCGCGCAGACGATCTCGGGCTGGTCGGCGAAGAGCCAGATGACCAGCAGACCGATGACCTGGACGACCGGGACACCGATGTTGCCGCCGCCGGCGTTGAGTCCGAGCGCCCAGCCCTTGAGACGCTGCGGGTAGAAGGCGTTGATGTTGGTCATCGAGGAGGCGAAGTTGCCGCCGCCGAACCCGGTGATGGCCGCGACCGCCAGGAACCAGCCGAACCCGAACTCGCCCGGGTTCATCATCAGCATCATCGTCAGGCCCGTCGGGATGAGGAGCACGACGGCCGAGAAGATCGCCCAGTTGCGTCCACCGAACTTCGCGGTCGCCTGGGTGTAGGGAATGCGCAGGCACGACCCGACGAGGGTCGCGGTCGCGGCGATGACGAACTTCTGATCCATGCTGATGCCGTACTCGGGGCCCATGAACAGGGCCAGCACCGAGAACAGCGACCAGATGGAGAAGCCAACGTGTTCGCAGATCACCGACCAGATCAGATTGCGCTTGGCGATCGCGGCGTTGCCGTTGTCCCAGGCGACCCGATCTTCGGGATCCCAGTCGGTGATGGTGTGGTCACGAGTGAGCTGTGCTCTGAGGTCTGCGAAGGCCATGCGTCCCCGTCTTCCGATGCTTGGTGGTCACTGCACGAGCAGTGCGGGCGGTCATCTGTGACACGACAGCGGGCTGTCGTATCGGGCGCCGACACCGATGTCGTGCGACTGACACCAAGCATGTGGGGAGCGTGTTGCGGGGATTTTCCGCGAGGTGACCGGACCGTCACGTTGTTCTCACTTCGCCGCAGATGGGGTGTGAGAACCCTGACAGATCCGACGCAGGGCTGTGAGCTGCGGTTATACGAGCAAACGTACCAGCTCGACGACCCGCTGCAACCCGGGCAGTGCGCCGGAGGTGGAGCGCGGGTGCAGCGCGTGGACCGCCAGCCGGAACATGGTCGCCCGCAGCATCATCTGCGGCCACTCCGGCTGATCCGACCACCGCTGGACGAGTTCGGTGTCCGCGCCACCCCAGGCGAGGGCGTCGACCACCGCGACCGCGGCCGCCCAGGGGGCCGGTCGCCAGTACGGGACGATGTCGGTGATGCCGGGTGCGGCGGCACCGGCGAAGAGTACGGTGCCGAACAGGTCGCCGTGCACGACCTGAGACGGCAGGTCGACCGGCTTGCGAAGCTTCGCAAGGGTTCTCAGCATCTCGACGCTCTGCACGCCGTCGGGTGCCGTCGGCTCGGCCATCCCCGCGGCCCGCGCCGACCGCAGCGGGACGTCCTCCCACGCGGCACGGTCGGCCGCGGTGAAGACGTCGACGTCGGTGTGCGGCGGCGCGGGGGGCTGCAGGAGGAAGCGCGGACGTTCCAGTGCGGCGGTGGCCTCGTGCAACCGGTCGGCGACGAGGACGACCTCGTCGTGCCGCGGCTCGGGGGTCCCGGCGATGTAGGTGTCGGCACGCCATCCCGAGACGACGTAGCGCCCGTCGGTCGCGCGGAACGGCCGTGCGATCCGCATACCCTCGACGTACAGCGTCTCGCGGACGGAGGCCGACCAGGCGGCGCGCGCGTGATCGGGCACCAGCGACAGCACGACCTCACCGACGCGCCAGCCACCGACCCAGGAGTCGCCCATCGCGACGGGCGGATGCGCGGTGAGCCCGAACGTGTTCAGCACATGTTCGGGCGGCTCGACGGTATTCACCAGGCCAGATTACCGAGCGCCGTGGACCGATTCGGTGAGGCACGCGGTGCCGCGCCCGAGATGCGGCGACCGCTGCCCCCCGCGGACGCGGTCAGTAGACCGGCAGCGTCTTGTCGACCTGGTTGGCCCAGGCGGTCACCCCGCCCTGGAGATGCGTGGCGTCGGCGAAGCCCGCCCGCTTGAGTGCGGCGAGCGCCTCGGCCGAGCGGATGCCGGTCTTGCAGTACAGGACCGTCGGACGATCCTGCGGCACCTTCGCCAGACCCTCGCCCGACAGGATCTCGCCCTTCGGGATGAGGGTCGCTCCGTCGATCCGGACGATGTCCCACTCGACCGGCTCACGTACGTCGATGATCGCGAGCTTCTCCCCCGCGTCGATCTTCTGCTTGAGTTCGACGGCGGTCAGCGTCGATCCGGCCGCGGCGTCGGATGCCTCACTGGACACCACGCCGCAGAAGTCGTCGTAGTCGATGAGGCCGGCGATGCGCTCACCCTCGGGGTCCTTGCGGATCTTGATGGTGCGGTAGGTCATGTCGAGGGCGTCGTACACCATGAGCCGGCCGAGCAGCGGCTCGCCGATACCGCAGATGAGTTTGATGGCCTCGGTGCCCATGATCGAACCGATGGAGGCGCACAGGATGCCGAGCACACCGCCCTCGGCGCACGACGGCACCATTCCGGGCGGCGGGGCCTGCGGATACAGGTCGCGGTAGTTGATGCCGCGGCCGTCGGGAGCGTCCTCCCAGAACACCGACGCCTGACCCTCGAAGCGGTAGATCGACCCCCAGACGTACGGCTTGTGCGCGAGTACCGCGGCGTCGTTGACCAGGTAGCGGGTCGCGAAGTTGTCGGTGCCGTCGAGGATGAGGTCGTACTGCGAGAACAGCTCGACAGCGCCTTCGGGTTCGAGACGCTCGTCGTGGAGGTTCACCGTGACGTACGGATTGATCTCGAGGATCGAGTCCCGCGCGCTCTCTGCCTTCGGACGCCCGATGTCGGACTGGCCGTGGATGACCTGGCGCTGCAGATTGGACTCGTCGACGATGTCGAATTCGACGATGCCGATGGTGCCGACACCCGCCGCGGCCAGATACAGCAGCGTGGGCGAGCCGAGTCCGCCGGCGCCGATCACGAGCACCTTCGCGTTCTTCAGGCGCTTCTGACCGTCCATCCCGACGTCCGGGATGATCAGGTGGCGGCTGTAGCGGGCCACCTCTTCATTGCTCAGTTCGGCTGCCGGCTCCACGAGGGGTGGCAACGACCCGGTGAGCGACCCTTGCGACGACACGAACGCCTCCAGTATTCGGCGAGTACACGGACTCTTGGCACAACCACCGTGGTGGCCGGCTCATTCCCGTGGGTCAGCGACTGGGAAACGGCCAGGGGTTGGGACGACAGACGAACGCGCGATTGGCCTTCATGTCCGGATCGAGGGCCATGACCTCGGAGTTGGCGGTACCGAAGGACTGCTGCATCATCACCGGCGCGAGCGCGCCGTCCTCGCGGCACGGCTCATGTGCGGCGTAGCCGAGTCCGTGCCCGACCTCATGATTGACGAGATACTGCCGGTAGGCGACGTCGTCGCCCTCATAGGACAATGCTCCGCGAACCCAGCGCGCCTCGTTCAGGGTCACGCGGCCCTGCGGCGGGTAGAAGCAGGAGGTCTCCAGCTTGATCTGGTACCCGCACAGCTCGCGGGTCGTTCCGGTGGAGACCAGGGTGATGCGCAGGTCCGGCTCGCCGCGGTCGATGCGCCGGAAGCTCACGCGTCCGTCGCCGATCCAGCTGCGCGGATTGGTCAGCGTCGTGTCGACCATCTTCGCGAAGGTCGGGTCGCCGCCGTAGTCCTGAGGGTTGAGACCGTTCTCCACCTCGACGGTGTAGGTGTACTCCTGGCCGCCGGTGCCGACCTTCTCGCCCGCACCCCGCAGCACCCGGAAGGTCTGCCGGCCCTGCGTGGTGAACGGGCCACCCTGGGGGAGGGTACCGGCGGGCAGTGCCGCCGCCTGGATGTCGCCGGTCGGGGCACCGATCGGACGCGTCTCGGTGCTGATGTACGGGTTGCGTGCAGCGGAGTCGGGGTTGACCGCGGCGGTCGGTGCCAGATCGGCGTTCCCGCTGTCCTTGATGGTCACGACTATCAGCGCGATCGTGAGGATCGTCAGAACCGGGATGGCATAGGCGCGCCAGCCGTACGTCGAGACGAATCGGCCGAGAGCCGACTGCTTCTTGTACTCGGGCTGTGCATCGCGATCCACGCGGGGACGGCCGCTGTCATCGGTCGGGTCCCAGCGCGCACGCAGCGGCTGGTCCGGCTTGGGACGTCCCGACGATCTCGGGCCGACATCCTTGGTGCGCACCGGTCCCTGATCCAGGCCGGGGCCACCATCCTCTGCGCGGCTCACGGACTAACTTTCTCACAGCGGACCGCAGATACTGCGTAGGAAGGTCTCCCGAGTACGATCTTGCCCATGTCGACCGCAACCAACGCGTCCGCAGTGCCCGGACGCAGTACGCGCCTGCCGCGCAGCGCACGGCGGATGCAGTTGCTCGACGCGGCCAGTGAGATCTTCGTCGAGCGCGGCTACCACGCCGCCGGGATGGACGAGATCGCGGTGCACGCGGGAGTGAGCAAACCCGTCCTGTATCAGCACTTCCCGTCCAAGCTGGACCTCTACATCGCGGTCGTCGACTCCCATGCCGAGAAGCTGGTGAGCGATGTGAACACCGCCCTGCGCACCACCACCGACAACCGGAAGCGTGTGCGTGCGGCGGTGGAGGCGTTCTTCGACTTCATCGACCAGGACAACTCCGGCTACCGGCTGATCTTCTCCTCCGACGCCTCCGATCCGGCCGTCATCCGACGCGTCGAAGGTGCCACCGAGGCGTGTGTGGATGCGGTGTACGGCCTGGTCATGCACGATTCCGGACTCGATCCGTACCGCTCGCGCATGCTCGCCTCCGGACTCGTCGGAGCCAGTCAGGTCAACGCGCGCTACTGGCTCGAGGCCAAGCGGCCCGTCGACAAGCAGACCGCCGTCGACACCACCGTCGCGCTCCTCTGGGGCGGTCTGTCCCACTTCCCGCGTCAGGCGCCCCAGAACACCGAGACCCAGAACGACGCCGAGACCCCGGCGGAGGACTCCGACCCCGGTCCCGCCTGAGAACCACGGACGTACGAACAAGGGTCCTGCGCGCACCTCGCGATCATTCGCGGAGGGCGCACAGGACCCTTGTTCGTTGGCTTGTGTCCGGTCAGGAACCGAATCCGACGCGACGGTTCTCCGACGCACCGACCTCGACGTAGGCGATCTTGGTGACCGGGATCAGGTAACGGGCGCCCTTCTCGTCCACCAGGGCCAGCAGCTGCTGCTTGCCGCCGAGTGCCGCCTCGACCTCGGCGTAGGCCTTGTCGCTGGTCAGCGACGTCGCGATGGTCAGCTCACGCGGGCTGTCGGTGATGCCGATCTTCACTTCCACGGCCATGTGCCGCCCTCCTCCGGTGTCAACAACGCTTGCCGCACAAGGCTAGTCCAGCAGCTGTCAGACGGGACAGCCGCTCCGCTGACAGCGAAAAGCAGCGGGGTGCGCGAGCCCGGTCAGTCGAGTCCGAGATCGGCCATGCGCGTGGCGTGTTTGGCCGCGACCGCGTCTAAGAACCGAGCGACCCCCGACAGCGACGAGGCCCCGGAGAACAGCAGATCGGTGACCTCCTCCTCGGCGGCGAGCACCCATTGCGCATGGGTGATGGCCTCGCCGAGCAGACGGCGACCCCAGAGGACCAGCGCCGATTTGATCGACGGATCCGCCTCGACCGCGGCCCGGACCTGATCGCGGGCGAAGGCCGAGTTCGCGGTCTCGGCCATCACCTCGGCCATCACCGAGCGGGAGTCGGGCGGGAGCATGTCGGACAGTTCGACGTAGAAGTCGGCGGCGAGCCCGTCGCCGACATAGGCCTTGACCAGAGCCTCGTACCAGGTCTTCGGGGTGGTGGCCCGGTGGTACTGGTCGAAGATCGACCGATAGCGTTCCACGGCCTCGGCGGCGGTGAGACCGGTCATCGTCTCGACGCGCTCGGCGAGCCGGTCGAAGTGGCCGACCTCGGAGGCGGCCAGCCGCGCGATCGCGATCTTGCCCGGCACATCGGGAGCCATCGCCGACTCTTCGATGAGTCGGTGGAAGGCGGCGAATTCGCCGGCGAGCAGCACCGCGAACAGCTTCCCGACCACGCGGTCCTGATTCTCGATCGCAGCAACCGGCGTGGACGACGGGATGGGCTCAAGGGGGTCGGATGCATGCGCCATGAGGTGATGGTAGCGGCCGCTCCGGAAGCACCAAGTACACTCGACTGCGGTGCACTCCGACGGGACCCCCCGTCGCTTGCCCGCTGAGCTGCGTGATCATCGCGTGCTCTCCGGCGCGAGCGTGTGGATGCGGCCGATGGGATGTGACGACAACCGCTCGCGAGATTCTCGCGGGAGCCAAGAGTTCGTGTCACGACGCCCGGTCGGATCCCCGGTGCCACTACGACATTTGCGCGCGCACTTTCGAGCTTTCCTCGTGCGCGCAGGAATCACACGCGCGCAAGAGACTGCCCAGAAAGGCAACCACCGCATATGAGCGATTCGGCCGTGCAGACGACCATCGTCGACGACACCCACACCGCCCCCACCTTCGCCGAACTCGGCGTGGATGAGCGTATCGTCTCGGCTCTCGCCGACGACGGCAAGACCCACACCTTCGCGATCCAGGAACTGACGCTCCCGCTCGCCCTCGAGGGTCACGATCTGATCGGTCAGGCCCGCACCGGCATGGGCAAGACCTTCGGTTTCGGCATCCCGCTGCTGCACCGCCTGGCCCACGCCGAGGCCTCCGGCGTGCGGCCCCTCGACAACACCCCGCGCGCGCTGATCATCGTGCCGACACGTGAGCTGTGCGTTCAGGTGACCGGCGACCTCCAGGTGGCGGCGCCGTCGCTCGAGGTCACTCTCGCCGACGGCACCCGTCGGCCGCTGAAGGTCACCTCGATCTACGGCGGTCGCCCCTACGAGGCGCAGATCGCCGAGCTGCAGTCCGGCGTCGACGTCGTGGTCGGTACCCCGGGTCGCCTCCTCGACCTCGCCCAGCAGGGCCACCTCGTGCTCGGCAAGGTCTCGATCCTCGTCCTCGACGAGGCCGACGAGATGCTCGACCTCGGCTTCCTCCCGGACATCGAGCGGATCATGTCCGCGCTGCCGACCCCGCGCCAGACCATGCTGTTCTCGGCGACCATGCCCGGACCGATCGTCACCCTGGCCCGGACCTTCCTGCACCGGCCTACCCACATCCGCGCCGAGAACGCCAACGACTCGGCGGTCCACGACCGCACGAAGCAGTACGCCTACCGCGCGCACGCACTCGACAAGGTCGAGCTCGTCGCCCGCATCCTGCAGGCCGACGGCCGCGGCGCGACGATGGTCTTCACCCGCACCAAGCGCACGGCCCAGAAGGTCGCCGACGACCTCGCCGAGCGCGGGTTCAAGGTGGGTGCCGTGCACGGCGACCTCGGTCAGATCGCCCGCGAGAAGGCCCTCAAGCGGTTCCGCGACGGCGCCATCGACGTCCTGGTCGCCACCGATGTCGCCGCCCGCGGCATCGACATCGACGACGTCACCCACGTCATCAACTACCAGTGCCCCGAGGACGACAAGACCTACGTGCACCGGATCGGCCGTACCGGGCGCGCCGGCCGCACCGGCATCGCGGTGACCCTGGTGGACTGGGACGAGCTGCACCGCTGGGAACTCATCGACAAGGCCCTCGGTCTCGGCATCCCCGACCCCGCGGAGACCTACTCGACCTCCGAGCACCTGCGCGAGGACCTGTCCATCCCGGAGACGGCCACCGGCCGCATCGTGGCCGCCAAGCCCGAGCGCGACCCGAACGAGACCCGCGAGACGCGCGAGGACCGGGAACCGCGTAAGCGTTCGACCCGCACCCGTCGTCGTACCCGCGGCGGCCAGACCTCCGAGGGCGACACCGCGGAAACCGCCAGCACGAGCACCGAGACCGCCGAGGAAGCCAAGGGCAACGATTCCGAGGCCTCCGACGAGGGCACCGGCGAGGGCGCCTCGAAGCCGCGCCGTCGTCGCCGCCGTCGCGGTGGAGCCAAGGGCAAGCCGGCCGGTGAGGGTGCAGGCGACGCGACCCCGGTGTCCGCCCAGTCCGCACCGGCAGCTGCCGAGTAACCACCACGAGTCCACGCGTGGCACGCGTCAAACCGGAGCGGCGCCGGCCGATCGACCTCGCGGTCACCGCGATCATCGTCGTGCTCGTCGCCGTGTCCGGGCTGATCGCCTGGCTGGTGAGTCCGGTACGTGGGACCACCAGCGTCCAGGCGCAGTCCACCCCACCCAAGGTCGAACAACCCGCGGCGGTTCCGGGCTCCTTCGCGCCACGCTGGCACGCCGCCTCCGACGCCACCGTCACGCCGGCCATCGCCGCTTCGGTGGTCGTGACCGGCAACGGCGGCACCGTCACCGGGCACGACCCGGCCTCGGGGGCGGAGCTGTGGTCCTACCGCCGAGATCTCGACCTCTGCGTCGTCGGCACCGCGTGGACCGCCAGCACCGACCTCGCGCTCGCGGTCTACCGCAACTCCCGCGGCTGCTCGGAGGTCACCGCGCTCGACGCGAAGACCGGGGCCCGCAAGGGCGCCCGGACCAGTGACGCCGACGACCAGCTACGGCTGGTCAGCGACTACGGGTACGTGATCGCCCAGGGCCCCCGCCGGCTCGAGACGTGGGGCTCGAACCTGGTGCGCGGAATCGAGTACGGCCGGGTGGAGGCGCGCGTCCGCCCGGAGGACGAGGCCAAGCGCAAGGACTGCGTCATCTATTCCTCGGCCATCTCCGGCGACCGCATGTCCGTCACCGAACGCTGCGCCGACGACCCGGGGTATCGGCTGACCGTGCTCGGCGTCCTCCTCGACGACGAACGCGTCGAGCAGTACGGGTCGACACTGATCACCGGTGACGTCAGCGGGCCACCGCCGGTGGTCATCGCGATGTCGTCGTCGGGTATCGCCGTCTACGACGGCGGCGCGAGTCCCGCCGAACCGCCGGCGCTCGGCGGCGACAGCGGACCGTCCATCCGACGCTTCGACTCCGAGGGCGTGGCGACCGGCTCGAACACCGTGTCCGGGGATGCGACACCACCGTCGGGAAGCGTCCCGCTCGACGGGAACGGCATCGTCACCTATTGGACCGGCAAGTCGACGGTCGTGCTGGATGGACAGAGCCTCAAACCGATCTACCAGGTCCCCGGCACGCTCGGACCCGGCCAGGTGATGGCCGGGCAGCTCCTGCTGCCGAGTACGGCCGGGATCAGCGTGCGTGATGTTGCCGGCGGCCGCGAGATCCGTTCGATCCCGCTCGCCCGCAACGCCCCGCCGGACGGAGTGGTGAGCCTGCGGGTCCTCGGCGACGTGGTCGTCGAACAGCGCGGCACGACGGTCGAGGCCTTCGGTCCGGCCTGACCTCACCCGTCACGACGCCTCAGAAGTCGAGGGTGCGTACACCCTCCCCCGCGTCCCAGTACTTCCACAGGTTCTCCGCGAGTTCGCGATATGCGGTGGCGCCCTTGTTCTTTCGTCCGCGCATGACCGAACTCCCGGAGGCCGAGGCCTCCGCGAACCGGACGGTTCGCGGGATCGGCGGGTTCAGCACCGGGAGCTCGTAGCGATCGGCGACGTCGGAGAGGACGTCGCGGCTGTGCGTGGTCCGAGCGTCGAACAGCGTGGCCACCGCACCCAGCATCGTGAGGTTGGGGTTGGTGATCTGCTGGACCTCGCGGACGGTGCGCAGCAACTGCCCGACACCACGATGCGCGAGCGTCTCGCACTGGAGCGGGACGATCACCTCGTCGGCCGCGGTGAGCCCGTTGAGCGTGAGCACGCCCAGCGACGGCGGGCAGTCGACGATGATGACATCGAAGTCCTGCCCGACCTCGGCCAGTGCCCGCTTCAGTGCGTACTCCCGCCCGGGCCGCATCAGCAGCAGTGCCTCGGCCCCGGCCAGGTCGATGGTGGCGGGCAGCAGGGTCACCTTGTCCTCGGTGTCGAGGAGCACGTCGGCGATCTCCTCGTCGCCGAGGAGCACGTCGTGCACCGAGGACTCCAGCTGGTCGGGATCGTGCCCGAGGGAGAACGTGAGACAGCCCTGCGGATCGAGATCGACGACGAGCACCGACACGTCGAGGTCCGCGAGAGCGGCTCCGAGGGACTCGACCGTGGTGGTCTTGGCGACCCCACCCTTCTGATTGGCAATCGCGAGGATGCGCGTCATGGGCCCTACTGTACGGCCGGTCGGCACCGAGTCGACATATTAGAGTCGGCGTCGCGGTAACAACTGGGTCAACTGATCGGAATGCCCGATTTCCGCCGCGATCAGGTCAGGGGCCGGGTTCGAGGTCGCCGGCCAGCCACCGGACCGAAGCCGGACTGAACAGCATCACCAGCACCGCGAGGGCCGCCAGGGCCAGCGGCACGCTGAAAACCGGCAGGCCGCTGGTGAACAGGTAGTACGCCACCGGGAGCAGCAGGATCTGGGCGATCATCGCGATCGAGCGTCCCCAGCGCCGCCCCGTCCACAGCGCGATCCCCCCGGCGAGGACGCCGCCGCCGATGATGCCGAACCAGGCCGCGGTGCCGTAGCCGCTGATGGTCGTCTCCTCGTGCCCGGCGAGCGCGCGGATCACCAGGATCACCGCCACCACCACGCCGATCAGTCCCTCGACGGTGGTCACCGCCCCGGCCACCTTGATCTGGGTGGGCGTCACCGACGGATCGGCGTCGATCTCAAGCCGGTCGTGCTCCGGGCGGTCCTTCTCCGTGCTCACCCGTCCAGGGTATTCGGCGCGGGTCGGGAGAGGCTGTGCACCCCACGCGGGCACATCTGCCGGGCCGGCGGACGCAGGGCGGATGCGCGCCCATGCCACCCACCCCATATCCTCGGGTGTCGTGCGCGTCATGCTCATCGTCAACCCCTTCGCCACCGCGACCAGTCCGGCCGGTCGCGATGCTCTCGTGCACACGCTGAGCGCACACTTCGACCTCGACGTCGAGCTCACCACCCACCGCGGGCATGCCTTCGAACTCGCTGCCCGCGCGGCGGCCGAGGATTTCGACACGGTCATCGTCCACGGCGGCGACGGCTCGGTGAACGAGGCCACCAACGGTCTCCTCGACCCGCCGGGGACGAGTGACCCCTCGCGTCACCGGCCCGCCCTCGCCGTCATCCCGGGCGGCAGCGCCAATGTCTTCGCGCGCACCCTCGGCATCGACCCCGACCCGTTGCTCGCGACCCGGCAGATCATCGAACTCCTCGACGCGGGGGCGAGCCGTCGGATCGGCCTCGGTCACACCGACGACCGGTGGTTCCTGTTCAACACCGGAATGGGTATGGACGCAGTCGTGGTGCATGCGATGGAGGACAAGCGCCATGCGGGCAAGGCCGCCACTCCCGCCCGGTACCTGTGGACCACCGTCACCAGTTTCCTCAAGCAGGCGGGCAGTTCGGCGACCTTCGACGTCGAGATCCCCGGCCGCGACCGGATCGTCGGCGCCCGTTTCGGTTTCGTCTCCAACACCAGCCCCTGGACCTATCTCGGACCGCGCGAGATCCGCACCAATCCGACCACCGGTTTCGACACCGGTCTGGGCGTGTTCGTGGCGACCTCGACCGGCGTGTTGCGCAACCTTCCCCTGGCCACTCGATTGCTGACACAAGCAGATCCCAAGGCGCACCATCTATTCCGGGATGACGATGTCGACGAGGTCCGCTTCATCGCCGAGGCCCCGATCGACGTGCAGATGGACGGCGACTACATCGGCGCGTTCCGCGACATACGCTTTCGCCATCGTCGCGACGCCCTCGGCGTCATCGCGCCGCCCGCCACCGCGTAGGGCAGCGCGGCGATCGCGAACAGCGCCGCCGGGCCCAGATGTGCCGAGCCCGCGGCCCATCCGGCGAACGCCAGGAGCGCGACCACCTCCTCCCCCACGCCCGCGATCGACGTGACCGTCGCCCGCGACGCCGAAGCCAACCGGTCCTGCAGCGCGGCGTCGGCGACGACCAGCGCCCAGCCGAAGATCCCGAAAGCGACGGCCACGCCGAGGACACCGGCCGGGTGGCCCCACAGCGCGGCGAGGATCAGCGTGACCGCACCGGCTCCCACCGCGGGGCCGACCGCGGCGGAGTCGCAGACGCGTCGCGCCGCGAGGGAACCGCAGATGTCGCCGGCGGCGACCACGATCATGAGCAGTGCGACCGACTGTGGGGTCGGGGTATCCGAGACCGAATCGGCCAGGAAGGACTCGACCAGCAGCGGCAGATACTCGTCGAGCGCCGCGACCCAGGTCAGAGCGACGACAAGCATCAGCATCCGGCGGGCGACCGGCTGTTCGCGCACGTCGCGCAGCCCATTGCGGAGAATCGCGAGCCACCCCGTCGGCGCATCGTCGACGGCAGTGACGGCGGCGCCCGGTGCCACATCCTGTCCTGTGCGTCGTGGCCCGGTGCGCCGGGTCTCGGGCAACAACGCGGATGCGACCGCGCAGAGCACGCATGCCGCGACGCTTGCGATACCGACCGCCGCGTATCCGCCCCACGCGAGCAGGGGCACCGCCAGCGCCGTGCCGCCGATCAGCCCGACCGCGGCGGCCGCGCGCATCGCACCGGCCAGACGCGCATAGTCCGGTGACCTGCCGAGATGCGCGAGTTCGTCGTAGACGAGCGCCTGGCTCGTGCCGGAGCGCAGCGAGCCGCCGATCGCCCACAGGACGAAGCCGGCCCCGAAGGAGAGGAACGAGGGAGCGAAGGTCCAGAGCGCGAAGCCGGCACCGGTGACCAGCGGCCCCGCGACGAGCAGGCGGCGTCGTGAGAACCGGTCGGCCAGGATTCCGGTGGGAACTTCGACGACCACCGTCGAGACCGACCAGAGCGCGAACAGGGCGCTGATCTCGACGGCCGACAGCCCGGCCCCGGGAACGGTGGCATCGGCGAACAGAATCGCGTAGACCGGGTAGAGCGGTATCAGGTCCTCGAAGAGGGCGGCGCTCACGGCCGCGGCCGTTAGTCGCCGTTGTGGACTCGGACCGTCATGGCCGGATCGGCGTGGTGTGGATCAACATCGTCGACGCATGTGAGCAAGAGTACTCGATGGGTCTGTCCACGTCACGGGCTATTTTGTGCCATGCCAGGGTCGCGACCTGCGGAAACTCATCGACAGTTGTCGCGGGGTGCGCGTAGGCTACTACACGGGCGGTCAACCTGCTGTCCGTACCCCCCGTGGGTCCCGCTTCGGCCGGAGTGGTAGGCGCGAGACGTGATGTTGCCCACGTGTTAACCGAGAACCATTGACTTCGGCCGGATTCGTGAAAGTATTCACAAGCAACAACGCGGAAACATACGGTGCGCCCGCGTGAACTGAGAGTTACCAGCCAACAAATCAGCAATCAGCCAATCGAGTGGTGCGCGGAAACGCGCCTGAAGGAGTAGTGGAATGGACTGGCGTCACAAGGCCATCTGTCGCGACGAGGATCCGGAGCTGTTCTTCCCCGTGGGAACCAGCGGTCCGGCCATCGCACAGGTCGCCGACGCGAAGCTCGTCTGTGCACGGTGCCCCGTCACCGCCGATTGCCTCTCGTGGGCCCTCGAGTCGGGCCAGGATGCAGGCGTCTGGGGCGGCATGAGCGAGGACGAGCGTCGCGCACTGAAGCGTCGTACCGCACGCACCCGCACCCGGAGCAGCGTCTAGAGCTCATCCGAGTCGGCGTTCGCCCGGATTCGAAGAAACCCGGCCACGGCCGGGTTTTTTCGTGCCCGGCAACGGTTTTGCCGACCGCCCCTCATGACCGCAGGGGAACGTTCACTCCGACTTCGGTTCCCGCGCCCTCGGGATTGGCACGGACGTCCAATTCGCCGCCGAGTTCGATCGAGACGAGTGTCTTGACGATCTGCAGTCCGAGGTGATCCGAGGTGGACAGGTCGAAATGCTCGGGTAGGCCGGAGCCGTTGTCGCGCACGGCGATCCGGAGGTTACGCACGTCACGTTCGGCGATGACGGCGATCTCGGCGTCCGACCGGGGTGAGCCGTCGAAGCCGTGCTCGATCGCGTTCTGGATGAGCTCGGTGAGCACCATCACCAGCGGCATCGCGAGCTCCGCGGTGAGCACCCCGAGACGGTCGCGATGACGCACCGTCACCCGCGACTCGTTCGACGCGACATCGACCAGGATCGGAACCAGGCGATCGACGACCTCGTCGAGATCGACCTCCTCGTCGACGCTGCCGGACAACAGCTCGTGCACGAGGGCGATGGAGGCGACGCGGCGCACGGCCTCGTTGAGGGCCTCCTGCGCGTCGGTGTTGGAGGTGCGCCGGGCCTGCAGACGCAGGAGCGCCGAGACCGACTGCAGGTTGTTCTTGACCCGGTGGTGGATCTCCCGGATGGTCGCGTCCTTGCTGATCAGCGCGCGGTCGCGCCGTTTGACCTCGGTGACGTCGCGGATCAGGACCACGGTCCCGGATTCCTGGCCCTTCGGGCGGAGCGGCACCGCCCGGATGAGGACCGTCGCGCGTCGGGCGTCGGCCTCCACGCGCATGCCGATGTCGCGGTACGGCCCGGTCGGTACCTGGGCGACCCCGGCGGCGATGTCGAGCATCATCGCGACATCGTCGGCCTCGAACGGCTCGGTGACGAGTTGTTTGACGACGTCGGACAGCCTGGTGTGGTTGAGCTCCGCCGTCCAGCCCATGCGGTGGAACGCCGAGAGCGCGTTGGGGCTCGTGTAGGTGACCGTGCCGGTCCGGTCGAGCCGGATGAACCCGTCCCCGGCGCGAGGCGTCGACAGACCCCGCGGATTCCCCTCCTCGTGCGGGAACGTGCCATCGGCGACCATCTGGCACAGATCGTCCGCGGAGTCCTGATAGGCGAGCTCCAGGGGCGACGGCAACCGCGGGTGGGTGAGGTCGACGGCCCGCGTCAGCACGCCGATCACCGCCCCGTCGAAACCGACCGGAACCGCCTCCTGACGCATGGCGGTCGCCCCGAACCAGGTGGGGTCCTCGTCGCGGAGCACCTTGTCGGAGTCGAAGGCGCGGAGCACCTGCGGATGCACCGCGGTGTCGATGACGCGGCCCACCTCGTCGGTGGGGAACACGGTCGACGCAGTGTTGGGCCGGCACTGTGCGACGGTGACCACGGCGCCCTCAGCCGTGCGGACCGACAGGAGGAAGTCCGCGAAGGAGAGGTCGGCCAGCAGCTGCCACTCGGCGACCAGACGCTGCAGGTGCGCGGCAGCCGCGTCGGAGAGGGTGGTGTGCTCGGCGAGCAGGTCGGCAAGGGTCGACATGGGGATGCTCCGGGTTCGCGGACCGGCGGGCGGGCGGGCGGGCTACTCGAAGGTCGCGATGACGTCGCCGGCCTGGATGACATCGCCCACCTGCACTTTGATGTCGGCGATGGTGCCCGGTTCTTCTGCGAGAACAGGGATCTCCATCTTCATCGACTCCAGCAGCACCAGGCTGTCACCGACCTCGATCTGCTGTCCGGGGGCGACCAGGACCTCGAGGACACTCGCGACGATCTCTGCCACCACGTCTTCTGCCATGCACATAAGTTAGCCCACGTGATGGCGGCCGACGATCGGTCGGGGCCGCGTCGGCGCCGGGCGATGACCGACCGGGTTTTGGCACGTGGGAGAATGCCTGAGACACTGTGATGTCCCCATCCGCCGGCAAAAGGAGATGCGTCATGGGAAAGCGCGGACGCAAGAAGCGCGCTCGTAAGAAGAACGCTGCCAACCACGGCAAGCGTCCCAACGCCTGATCTTCGCCTCTCGGCGGGGTTCGGCGAACGAGCACCAAGAAAAACGCCCGGGTACGGCCACCATGGCCGCCCGGGCTTTTTCGTGTCCGGCCTCCGCACGGTCGGAGGCCGGATCGGGTTCAGCGGTCGGTTTCGGCGATCTCCTGGATGATGACCGTCTTACGGATCTCCACTCGCAGACGATCGCGCAGACCCTGAGGTGCCTGGTCGCCGCCGCATTTGCGGTTGACGAGCGCCTTCAGCTGCAGCTCGATGCCGTAATGGGCGAGGCAGGACGGGCAGGTGTCGAGGTGCCCCTGGAGCCGCCTGCGGGCGTTCTCGTCGCATTCGTTGTCCAGCAGCAGCCAGACGTCGGCGATCACCGCGGAGCAGTCGAGCTGGGTGAGTTCCGGATCGATGTCGCTCATCGCGCCACCTCCGCACCCTTCGCGCTGGCGGATCGGTTGAAACCACGCTCCCGCGCGACGTCGGCCAGCAGTTCACGCAGCTGACGGCGTCCCCGGTGGAGTCGGGACATGACGGTGCCGATGGGGGTGTCCATGATCTCGGCGATCTCCTTGTACGGCAGGCCTTCCACGTCGGCGTAGTACACGGCCATCCGGAAATCCTCCGGGAGCTCCTGCAGCGCGGCCTTGATGTCGTCGTCCGGAAGGGCGTCGAGGGCCTCGATCTCCGCCGAGCGCAACCCCTGTGAGGTGTGCTCGGCAGTCGACGCGAGCTGCCAGTCGGTGATCTCGTCGGTCGGGTACTGCGCGGGTTGGCGCTGTTTCTTGCGGTAGCCGTTGATGTAGGTGTTGGTCAGGATCCGGTAGAGCCACGCCTTGAGGTTGGTGCCCTCCCGGAACGACGCGAAGGCGGTGAACGCCTTGATGTAGGTCTCCTGGACGAGGTCCTCGGCATCGGCGGGATTGCGGGTCATCCGCAGGGCGGCACCGTACATCTGGTCGAGCAGCGGCAGGGCGTCGCGCTCGAACCGTTCGGTGAGCTCCGCGGGCGACTCGCTCGGATCGGTGCGCCGCGGCGCACCCTTCTCGGCAGACCCCTTCTCGGTGTCGGCTGACTCGGCTTCGGCCACTACGATCCCTTCGATGAGAGGCGTCACTGGGACGTTGCCGGTCAAGCTTACCGACCTCGGCCCAGGCAGGAGAGGCCTCGCCTCCACGAGTTCCGGTGGTTCGAGTACCGCCGTTGAGCTCATATCGGTTCGACCTCCTCGCATGCGCTCCCGATCATCACGTCGCAACCAGTCACAACAGGCCGGGACGGGAGGTTTGTTCCCGACGTGATCCGTCACATCGGCGGAATTCGACCCCGAGCAGGGCAGCTCCGCCGACAACGGTGAACCGGGGGCGGCTCGCTTACGCTTTCCACGTCCCGACTCCGTCCCCCAGGAGGCTCCCGACCATGGCGGCAACACCGGCGATCGCTGCACTCGAACGCGCGAAGGTCGTGCACACCGTGCACCGCTACGACCACGACCCGCGGTCGGAGGCCTACGGGGCCGAGGCCGTCGAGGCCCTCGCCGACTCGCTCGGGGTGGTCGGCGAACAGATCTTCAAGACGCTCGTCGTCGAATTGTCCGGCGGCGATCGCCCCGGGCTCGCCGTCGCCGTGGTCCCGGTCCCCCGCAAACTGTCGGTGAAGGCGGCCGCCGCCGCACTCGGTGCGTCGAAGGCGCAGATGGCCGAGGCCAAGGCCGTCACCCGCAGCACCGGTTACGTCCTCGGCGGCGTCTCGCCCGTCGGCCAGCGCACCGCCCTGCCGACGGTCGTCGACTCCTCGGCGCTCGAGTTCGACCGGATTCTCTGCAGCGCAGGCAGACGCGGACTCGAGATCGCCCTCGCACCGGCCGACCTCGTGGCGGTCACCAAGGCGGTGGTCGCCGACATCGCCGTGTGAGGTCCCTTGTGTCGCAGGCGTAGGGCAGCATGGTGACCATGTGAGGACGCTATGCGGTGACCACCGATCCGGCGAAGCTGGCGGCGGAGATCGACGCGGTCAACGAGGTACCCGACCCCCCGGCGGCGGATGCCGCCGACCTGGACTCCCCTGGTCCGCGCTCCCTCGGCCCGAACTACAACGTCGCGCCCACGACCACGGTGATGACCGTGGTCAAGCGGCATTCACCGGAGGACCCGCACGACGACCCGCTGCTGCGCATCCGCGCCATGCGGTGGGGGCTCGTGCCGCCGTGGAGCAAGGAGGTCGGCAAGGGTCCGCTGCTCTTCAACGCCCGGGCCGAGAGCGCCGCGGAGAAGAGTTCGTTCCGTGCCTCGGTGAAGTCCAAGCGATGCCTCGTGCCGATGGACGGCTGGTACGAGTGGAAGAAGGGTCCGCTCGACAGCAAGGGCAAGCCCACCAAGGTCCCGTTCTACATGTCCCCGCAGGACGGCACGCGGTTGTTCATGGCCGGGTTGTGGTCGGTCTGGCACGACAAGAACTCCGACGACGCGCCGCCCCTGCTGAGCTGCTCGATCCTCACCACCGATGCCGTGGGCAAACTGCGCGACGTGCATGACCGGATGCCGCTGATCATGCCGTTCGACAACTGGGATGCCTGGCTCGATCCCGACCACCGGGCACCGGACGAGCTGTTCGCCGCGCCCGCGGAGCGTCTCGCGGAGGCGATCGACATCCGCGAGGTCGCCCCGCTGGTCAACCGCGTCGCCAACAACGGACCGGAGTTGCTCAACCCCCTGTGATGCCGACTCACGCATCCGCGACCAGCACTGCGGCCCCGTCGAAGCGTCCCGCCGCGAGGTCGGCGAGTGCGCGATCGGCCTGCGACATCGGGTACCGGTGGGTCGTCGCCCGGACGCCGTGCTGGGCGGCCAGCGTCAGGAACTCGACGCCGTCGGCGCGAGTGTTGGCGGTGACGGAGCGGATCTCCTTCTCGTAGAACAGCTCCCGCTCATAGTTGAGCGGAGGGATGTCACTGAGATGGATGCCGGCGATCGACAGGACGCCGCCACGGTCGAGTGCGCGCATCGCGACCGGGACCAGCTCGCCGACCGGGGCGAAGGTGATGGCCGCGTCGAGCGGCACCGGCGGGGCGTCGGTGGCGTCTCCCACCGACGCCGCGCCGAGGTCGGCGGCCAATCGCCGGGACTGTTCCCCGCGCGTCAGGACGTGCACCTCGATCCCGAGCGCGATCGCCAGCTGCGCACACAGGTGGGCACTGCCGCCGAAACCGTAGAGCCCCAACCTCTTCGGACGTCGGCCATCAGTCTCGAGATCGTCGAGGAGGCCGGTCCGGCGCAGTGCGCGATAGCCGATGATGCCCGCACACAGCAGCGGGGCGATCGCCACGTCGTCGATCCCGGACGGCAGCGGATACGCGAACGCGGCGGGGACGGTGACGAACTCGGCGTAACCGCCGTCGACCGCCCATCCGGTGTACACCGATGCCGCACAGAGGTTCTCGGCACCTCGGACGCAACGATCACAGGTGCCGTCGGTGCTGTGCAGCCAGGCCACGCCGACCCGGTCGCCGAGCGCGAAACCGTCGGCGTCGTGACCGAGTTCGACGACCTCCCCGACCACCTCGTGACCAGGTGTCACGCCTGTGCGGCGGACCGGCAGATCACCCTCGGCGACATGCAGGTCGGTGCGACAAACGCCGCACGCGCGCACCCGGACCAGCAGTTCACCGGGCCCGGGCCGCGGATCCGGTTTGTCGACGAGCCGCAGCGGACGTGTGTCGATCGGCCCCGGCTCGGTCACCGCCCAAGCACGCATGCCCCTCAGGTTAGTGCCGGACACACGACGCCGCGCGGTCTTGAACATGACCGGTATCACTCCTGGGGACGTCATCATGCCGACAGGGTGTCGGTATCGTTGTCGACATGGTGTCGGCAAACCTGCGAGAGCAGTGACATGTTCCTCGCACTACGTGAACTCTCATTCGCACGCGGACGATTCGCCCTGATGGGCTCGGTGGTCGCGCTCATCGCCATCCTGATGGTGCTGCTCAGCGGGCTGTCGGTCGGTCTGGTGAACGACGGCGTCTCCGGCCTGAAGAAGTTGCCGGTGACCTCCTTCGCGTTCCAGAAGGACGTCGCCACGGATTCCGCTTTCTCGCGCTCTCTGGTGCCGACTTCGGCCGTCGAGAAGTGGGCGCAGCAGCCGGAGGTCGAGGACGCCGCCCCGTTCGGCAACACGTTGATCAACGGCCGGACCAACACCGGCGTCGACATCGACCTCGCCCTTTTCGGCGTCGAACCGAACACCTTCGTCAACCCCGCCGCCGCGGACGGCGACTCGCTCTCCGGTGCACCGGGAGAGCTCGTCATCAGCGAGACCGCCGCCGAGGACGGCCTCGCGATCGGCGACACGGTCACCGTCGAGCCGCTGGGTACGCAGCTTCGCGTCGTGGGAATCCTCGACGGTCAGAGCACTTTCGGACACGTCGACGTCGCCTACGTGCCGCTCGGCACCTGGCAGGAGATCGGCGCCGGGTCGCGTCCCGGCGAGCCGGTGCCGCCCCGCGTCTACGAGGACATCACCGCTGTCGCAGTGCAGGCGGGCAACGGCGTCGACCTGGCGGCCGGTGACGCAGCCGCGAACACCACCTCGCTCACCCTCGACGAATCCTTCGGCGCCTCACCGGGATACACCGCCGAGACGTCGACCCTGACACTGATCGAGGCATTTCTGTACGCGATCTCGGCACTCGTCGTCGGGGCGTTCTTCACCGTCTGGACGATCCAGCGCAGGCAGCAGATCGCGGTGATGCGGGCGATGGGCGCCTCCACCGGATACCTGCTGCGCGACTCGCTGATGCAGTCGTTCATCCTGCTGCTCGTCTCGGCCGGGGTGGGTATAGGCATCGGCGTCGGCCTCGGGGCCGCCATCGGCTCCACCCCGATGCCCTTCGCCCTCGAGACCGGTTCGGTCGCAGGGGCCGGCGCCCTGCTCGTGCTCTTCGGCATGATCGGCGCCGCCGTGGCCGTCCTCCGCATCACCCGTGTCGATCCCCTGACCGCCCTGGGAGGCAACCGATGAGCGCACTCACCCTCTCCGAGGTCAGCCTCGTGCACGGGGACGGCGAGGACGTCGTCACCGCACTCGACACCGTGAGCATCGACGTCGCGCCCGGTGAGTTCGTCGCCGTCATGGGGCCGTCCGGTTCGGGTAAGTCCAGCCTGCTGGCCGTCGCGGGCGGTCTGATCACTCCGACCTCGGGGACGGTCACCGTCGACGACACCGACCTGAGCACCGCGTCGAAACGAGAGCTGACCCGCATCCGGCGCGAACACATCGGATTCGTCTTCCAGAGCGGCAACCTTCTCGACGCACTGACCGTCGAGGATCAGTTACGGTTGCCACTGACCTTCGGCCGCGTCACCGACCCCCGCTCTCCCGACGAGCTCCTCGCCGACGTCGGCATGTCGCACAAGGCCAAGCGTCGTCCCCACCAGCTCTCCGGAGGTGAGCGGCAGCGTGTGGGCATCGCCCGGGCACTGATGACCCGGCCGGATGTACTCCTCGTAGACGAGCCCACGGCCGCGCTCGACCGCCGGCGGAGCCACGAGATCGTCGAGCTCCTGGCCCATGAAGCCCATGAGCACGGCGTCGCGACGGTCATGGTGACACACGACCACGAGGTCGTCGCGCATTGTGACAAGGTGTACGAAATGGTCGACGGAAAGCTCACGCCGGGATCGCCGGCATCCAGATGAGCTGAGGAGGTGGGCGTTTGCCACGCATTCAAGCGCCCACTGTCGCCGAGCATCGACGACAGCAGATCCAGGCGATCCTCGCCGGCGCGAAGGCCATCCTGGCCGAGACCGGCGAGGCGCCGACCCTGGCCGCGGTCGGCAAGCGCGTCGGCCTCGCCCGCTCGAGCGTCTACCAGTACTACTCGTCGAGCGAGGAACTCCTGGCCGCGGTCGTGGCTGATCTGTTCCCCAGTTGGGGCCGGTTCGTCCGCGATCGTGTCGGTGCGCAGACCGAACCCGGACAGCAGATCTGGGGTTACATCTGTGCCAACGTCGAATTGTTCGTCGGTTCGGAACAGGCTGTGGCGAATGCGCTTGCCCGGGTGGTCGATCCGAGTGTCCTACAGGAGCCGATGCAGCGGTTCCATCGGGAACTGCAGGAGCCGCTCGTCGAAGCCCTCGTCGCGCACGGCGAGCAACGTCCGCTCGAGGTGGCCCAGCTGATCGACGCGGTGATCGTCCAGGCGTGCAGGTCACTGGGTGCCGAGCATTCCGAGACGGCGACGTCGCCACCTGCGAACGCAGACGGGTCCGAGATCACCGCGATGATCCGCCGGTTGCTCGGCGGCTATCTCGGACTCCCCGACACTGACCTGGGCTCCGGTCAGCGGAATGCGTAGTCACTCAAGGGGAATGAGTCCATCTCGCGCAGGGTGCGCAGCGTGGAGGCAGGACGCAGGAGCGTCGCCTCACCGTGCTGATTGAAGTAGTAGCTCCGCGACGTCGTGCAGTCGCCGTTGTAGAACACCGACGACTGCAGGCGGCGGGTCGCCTCGTCGAGGAAGTCGGCGTTGGCCGCCTCGGTGACCTCGAAGGTGTCCCGGCCGCGGCGTCGGAGTTCACCGAAGAGGCGGGTGATGTGTTTCATCTGCCCCTCGATGGTGGTGAAGTAGGACAGGCCGCTGTAGGAGTACGGACTGTTGAGCGAGATGAAGTTGGGGAACTTCGGCACCGCGACGCCCTCGTAGGCCTGGAATCGGCCCTCCCGCCAGAACTTCCCGAGGTCGCGGCCCTCCCGGCCGATGATCTCGAAGGCGGGAAAATTGACGTCCCACAGGTTGAATCCGGTGGCCAGGACCAGGGTGTCGATCTCGGTCTTGGTGCCGTCGCCGGCGAGGATGCCGTCCGCCTCGAGCCGGGCGATCCCGCTGGTCTCCAGTGTCACATTCGGTCTGGCGAAGCTCGGGAAGTAGGTGTTGGAGAAGGTGGGACGCTTGCATCCGAAGTCGTAGTCCGGCGTCAGCTTTCGTCGCAACTCCGGGTCGGGGACCTGTGATCGCAGGTGCGCCTTGCCGAGTCCCGCAGCCAGCTTGTTGCCCGGCTTGAACTGCTTGAAGTGGAGGACGCCGAAGACCATCAGCATCTCCAGCAACGAGGTGTTGACCAGCCGTGCTGCGCGCTGGGTCAACGGGATTCGCCGGAACAGCTGCTGCACCGGCGACGGGATCGCGAAGTCGATCTTGGGCACCACCCAGATCGGTGTCCGCTGAAAGACGGTGAGCGCATCGGCACGCTCGGCGATCTCCGGGATCAGCTGGACGGCGGTGGCGCCGGTGCCGATGACCGCCACCTTCTTACCGGTGAAGTCGAAGCCGTCCTGCCACGCCGCGGTGTGCAGGATCGTGCCCTGGAAGTTCTTGATCCCCGGGAAGTCCGGGACGTGCGGCTGGGAGAGAAAGCCGGTCGCGGTCACCAGGTACCGGGCGGTGCGCTCGGTTCCGTCACCGGTGCGCACCCGCCAGAGACGCGCGGTGTCGTCCCACTCGGCGCCGTCGACCGTCGTCTGGAATTCCATGTGCCGTGTGAGGTCGTACTTGTCCGCGACGTGATGTGCATACCGCTTGAGCTCGGGACCGGGGGCGAACAGTCGAGACCAGTTCGGGTTGGGCTCGAAGGAGTACGAGTAGGTGACCGAGGCGATGTCGACGGCGAGACCGGGATAGTGGTTCACGTGCCAGGTCCCGCCGAGATCGTCCTCCCGCTCAAGGATCGCGATGTTGCCGATGCCCAGGCGTTTGAATGCGATGGCCGCGCCCATCCCACCGAATCCCGCGCCGACGATCAGGACGTCGTGGGCAGGAGCCTCGTGAGCAGGAGCGTCGTGTGCAGGTTGCATGGAAAATTCCCCGATAACTGTTACCGACAGTTACCGTAACGTAGCACACACTCAGGCGGCCCGGAACCGCTCCGGATCGCCTCAGAAAGGCGCCGGACCGTCCGCCCGCTGACGACGTTCCCGCTCGCGCTGGTTGCGGGCACGTTCGGCTCGCCGCCGGGCGTGTTTCGCGGCGGTTCGATCAGTCGGCGGCGGGGCGTCGTCGCCGGTGATGGCCCGGGGTGTCCAGTTGTGCAACAACCGAATTCGCCGAGTTGACGTCCCATGCGATATCGGTCCGGCTCCGCGAACTCGGTGAAAGTCGCGCCACCCGAATGACATCGCATGGCGCTCATCGCCATCATGCGATCGCGGTCCCGTCCCACAGCACGTCGAAGAACTGCGTCGCCATCAGCTCCTCGCTCGTGTCGCGGTTGAGTCCGAGCTCCTTGCGATAGGCCAGGATGTGTTGCAGGGACAGTGCCGAGTAGAGCAACGGCAGGTGGTCGTGCGGCTGGTCGTAGACACCGCCTGCACCCTTCGCCGCGGCCAGGTCCCTGCGCAGATGCGATGGATGCCTGAGCGCATCACGCAGTACAGCCGCTGTGATCATCTTCTTGCGCCCCGCGGGGACGACGACCAGTTCACCCGGGTCGAACAACGCGGTGTCGAACTCGTCGGCGGTGGCGACGGTGCACCCGGCGGTCGGCCGCGGATTGCATTCGACCATGTGGTGGACGCCGTCGTCGGTGACGAGGTAGTCGAAACTGATCTGCCCGTGCCAGTTCAGTTCTCGCGCGAGGCTCTGTGCGGCGGCGAGCGACTCCGGGGAGTCGACCGACTCGAAGACGATACCGCCGCGGTCGTCGATGGCGAGGGGATGCTCGTAGCAGGAGTGCAGCACGATCTCCCCGTGATGCGCGACGCTCCAACTGCACCGGTCGACACCGGTGAGGTATTCCTGGACGAGCCACGGATCGTCGCGGGTCGGGGTGATGTCATCGATCGAGGACTCCCCGGCCAGCGGGCCGGTGTTGGTGAGGACGTCGAGTCCGCCACGGCCGTAGGCGGCCCGGGCGAACCAGTGCGGCCAGCGCTGCGTGGCCTCGCGCAGTTCGTCGCGGTTCGTCGTGGTCACCGACTCCGCGGCCGGAAGCCCGAGTTCGCGGCACAGTGCGGTGAATTCGACCTTGTCGTGGACGCGGGCCAGGGTCTCGAAGTCGGGGAAGAACAGTTCGGTGACCGGATGCGCCGCCGTGATGCGGTCACGATGCCTGGCGAGGTAGAAGACCTCCTCGAACATCGGGAGCAGCCAGTTGATGTCGTGATCGCCGATCGCTTCGATCACCGCGTCGATGAAGGCCGCGGTCTGCTGGGTGGGCGCGGGGAACACCAGATGCCTCCGCGCGCCGCGCGAATGGCTGCCCGGCGCCGCCGCGAAGGTGTCCGCGGCGGTGACATCGCGGCCGGTCTCGCCGAGTTTGTGGATCTCGTCGACGGCGAACGGCATCCGTGACGTGGTCACCAGGACACGAGGTTCAGAAGCCTGCATGCCACGGACCATAGGCGACGCGACGGCGCCCGGTCCGGCGATGCGCCGAGACGTCGAGGATTTGTTCCCGGTGAACGCCCGGAACCGGTCCGGCGGTAGTTTGGCAGTCTCATGTCTGATCGATCGAGCACCCCGTCGTTCATCGCGGCGGTGTACGCATTCGCCGTTGTCATGCTCGGGACCACGCTGCCGACGCCGCTGTATTCGATCTACAGCGAGAAGCTCGGATTCGGGGTCGCGACGACGACGGTCGTCTTCGGGGTGTATGCGGCCGGCGTGATCGCCGCACTGATCGGATTCGGCCGCTGGTCCGATGTCGTCGGCCGACGCAAGCTGCTCCTCGCCGGCGCACTGCTGTCCGCCGCGAGCGCCGTCGTCTTCCTCACCGCGGGACCGGTCTGGCAACTGCTCGTGGGGCGGGTGCTGTCCGGGCTGTCGGCGGGCATCTACGCCGGGGCGGCGACGACCGCGGTCATCGAACTGGCCCCACCCTCGTGGCGGGGTCGTGCGCCGGCGGTGGCGACCGCGGCCAACATCGGCGGTCTCGGACTGGGACCGCTGGTGGCCGGCCTGCTCGCCGAATACGCGCCGTCACCGCTGCGCACCCCGTTCCTCGTCGATCTCGTCCTGCTGACGCTCGCCGGCGTCGGGATCTGGCGACTGCAGGAGACGGTCGACGTCAAACCCGGTGCACGTCTTGGTGTTCAGCGACTGTCCGTGCCCGCCGACATGCGCGGGGTGTTCGTGCGCGCGTCGATCGCCGCCTTCGCCGGTTTCGCCGTGATGGGGACATTCACCGGCGTCATGCCCTCTTTTGTGGTGAACATCCTCGGCATCGACGACCGCGCCTTCACCGGATTCATCGTCTTCGTGCTGTTCGCCTCGTCGGCCGTCACGCAGATCGTGGTGCGGCGCATGCCCACCGACCCGGCACTGATCGCCGGCTGTGCGATCCTCATCGGCGGCACCTGCCTGTCGATCGTCGGTCTGACCGCCGCGTCGACTGCCGCTCTGCTCGGTGGCGCCGTGGTGTGCGGTGTGGGGCAGGGCATGTCCTTCAGCAAGGGACTGGCCTCAGTGGTGGCGGCGAGCCCGGCGGATCGGCGCGCGGAGGTCACCTCGACCTATTTCGTGGTCGCCTACGTCGCGATCTCGCTGCCCATCGTGGGACAGGGCGTGGCCGCGCAACAGTGGGGTCTGCGCCCGGCCGGGATCGCCTTCAACATCGGTGTCGCGGTGCTCGCGCTGGTGGCGCTGATACTGACGATCTTTGTGGTCAGGAGCCCGGCACACCGCACTCGTTGAGCACGTTCACCAGGCGACGGAACCGCACGCTGCTGACGAGGTCCTCGACCAGCACCACCTCGCCGTCGGCGTTGGCCAGCGGGATGCACCAGTTCGGGTACTGCTCGGCGCTGGTACCCGGCTGGTTCTGAATCCGCCGCTCCCCCACCGCATCCACCAGGGCGACGCTCAGCAGCACCGACGGCGAATGGGCGATGACGGCATACAGGGCATCGACCACCTTGGGGTCCGACAGCGGGGTGTCCCGGGACAGCAGCCCGCGCTCGTAGGCGAGTTCGAGGACGGCGTCACGTTCGCGTTCGTTGCGCTCCCGTTCGGCCTCTTCGCCCGTCTCGAGGAGGCCCAGCCGCGCTCGAAGCGCGATGTGGTCGCCGGCCAGATAGCCCGACGTCGGCGGCAGATCGTGGGTCGTCACCGACGTCAGGCACAGCTCGCGATAGCGCTCCGGCGCGATCGCGGCTGCGCGGTCCTGCTCGAACCACAGGATGGACGTGCCCAGGATTCCGCGCTCGCGCAACGTCTCCTGCACCGTCGGCTCGAAGACGCCGAGGTCTTCGCCGACGACCACCGCGTCGGCCCGCTGCGCCTCGAGCGCGAGGATTCCGATGAGGGCCTCGCTGTCGTAGTGCACGTAGGTGCCGCCGGCCGGAGTCATGCCGTCGGGAATCCACCACAGCCGGAACAGGCCCAGGATGTGGTCGACGCGGACGCCGCCCGCATGCCGTAGCACGGTGCGGATCATGTCGCGGTAGGGCTCGTAGCCGGCCTCGGCGAGACGCCGCGGATGCCAGGGCGGCTGATCCCAGCCCTGTCCCTGCTGGTTGAACCCGTCCGGCGGCGCGCCCACCGTCGCCCCCGACGCGAGCACGTGACCGAGCGCCCAGGCGTCGGCGCTGTGCCGGCCCACTCCCACGGCGAGGTCGGTCATCACGCCGACCGACATCCCGGCGGACTTCGCCGCATGCGCCGCAGTGGCGAGCTGCTCGTCGCAGATCCACTGCAACCAGATGTGGAAGTCGATGCGCCGCGCCAGTTTCCGGCGCTTCTTCTTCAGGTGGACGGGATCGAGGAACTTGTCCTGCCAGCGCGGGTCGTCGGCGTCGTAGCGTTCGGCCAGCGCGCACCACGTGGCGAAACGTTTGAGGCCCTTGCCCTCCCGCCGGCGGAACTCGCGCAGGGCGGTCTTCCGCTCCGGGCTCAGTGGCACGTCGTAGATCAGTTCGAGCGCCTCCAGCTTGGCCCGGTAGGCCTTGTTGCGCCGAATCCTGTCGGTGGCGGTGTTCTCGCCCATGAACCCGCGGGCGAGCTTGCGAACCCACTTGCGCTGCGCCTTCGACAATCCGTCGAGTTCAGGGATGTCGGTGACCCGGATGTAGAGCGGGTTGAGGAAGCGGCGGGTCACCGGCAGATACGGCGAGGCCTCGATCGGGGGGTGCGGTTGCGCCGCGTGCAACGGGTTGACCTGGACGAAGTCGGCGCCGAACGCGCTGCCCGCGACCTCGCAGATGCCCGTCAGATCGGCGAAGTCGCCGACGCCCCACGAATCCGCCGAGCGAATCGAGTACAACTGCACGGCCAGACCCCACCGCTGCCGCCCGAGCAGCCGGTCAGCGGTGTGGAGCCGGCGCGGGGTGACGATCAGCGGTGCACTCGACGCCGTCGAGTCGTCGACGTCCAGGGCCTTGATGTGGTGGTATCCGGGTTCGAGGTCGTCCGGGATCGCGAAGGTGGCCCGCCCGACCAGCGCGCCGTCGATCTCGCGCGGCTCCACCCATACGTCGAGTTGTTCGGGTGCGACGTCGCGGCCGTCCTCGGTCGCGATCCACACCTTCACCAGATTCCCGTGCGGGACATGGACGCAGAAGGTGTGGCCGGTGCCTTCGGTCACCACGGTGACCGAGGGGACGAACTCGCGCCACGGCCGCTCGTCGACCTCGCGGATCGACTCCTCGACCGCCTCGGCCGAGTCCGCGGCGACATCGAGGGCGCCCAGGACGGCGACGAGCGTCTCCGCGCTCACGTCGTGGGTCTCCTCGTCCCAGCCCACATACTCGGTGGCCACACCGTGACGATGCGCCAGCTCGGTCAACCTGTCGGGGTTCACGTCAGCCACCTCGCCATCGTCTCAGGATTCAGACGGGTCTGCTGACTGATACGCCCTCCGCACGCTCCGGGCTGCTCAGGAAGCAGGAGCACCGAATATGACGCCCGGATTCAACAGCCCTTGCGGATCGAAGGACGCCTTGACGCGCCGCATCGTGTCGAGGTCGACGTCGGACCGGCCGAGGTGCGTCCAGGCGGTCTTGGCGCGGCCGATGCCGTGTTCGGCGCTGATGGACCCGCCGTTGGCCGCGACGATCCCGAACACCCGATCAGTGACCGTCCCGGTGTGTTCCTCGGGGACGTCGAGCAGGTTCACGTGGATGTTGCCGTCGCCGATGTGACCGAAAAGTATCGGCCGGCAGGGGAATTCGCTCATCTCGCCGACCTCGGCCAGTTCGGCGAAGGCCTCCGGCAGGGCCCTGATCGGTACCGAGATGTCGAGTTTGACCACCGGCGTCGTACTCGACCGTGCGATCGTCTCGGTGTGACTCTCGCGCGCGCCCCAGAGCGCACGGGCGGGCGCGGGTTCGAGCACGGCGTCGATGAGTCCGTCGGTCTCGCCGAACAATTCGGCCATGGTCGACTCGATGTCGCCGACCCCGGACACCTCGAGCAGAACGTAGGAGGGGCCCGGTGTCGCGGTCGGGCGACGCTGTCCGTGCTCGTGGACGAGTTGGATGCCGGCCTCGGTCATGAGTTCGGCCGCCTCGACGGTGAGGCCGCGTGACGATGCGGCCCCGATCAGCCCGATCGCGTTCTCGACGTGCTCGACGGCGGCCACCGCGACCGTCGCCGCCGACGGCGGCACGACGAGTTTGAACAGCACGCGCGTGATGACCGCCAGAGTGCCCTCACTGCCGGCCAGGAGTGCCGGGAGGTCGTATCCGACATTGTCTTTGACCAGCGACGTCCACCGGCGCAGGACGCGACCGTCGGCGAGGACCGCCTCGATCCCGAGCACCTGGGAACGCGTGTTACCGCGACGGATCATGCGGATGCCACCGGCGTTGGTCGACACCACCCCGCCGGCGGTGGCCGACTCCCTGGAGGCGAGGTCGACGGGGAACGCGAGACCGGCCTCGGCGGCCCGGCCGTCGATCGCGTCGATCGTCGCCCCCGCCTGGGCGCCCACGCAGCGTCCGACCGCGTCGACCTCGTCGATGTCGGTCATCCGGACCGTCGACAGCACGATCACCGGTCGTCCCGTGTCGTCCCGGGCCGGCGGGACCGACCCGCCCACCAGTCCGGTGTTCCCACCCTGCACGCAGATCCGCGCACCGACGGACGCGCATTCACCGACGACCCGGGAGACCTCCTCGGTGGTGCGCGGCCGCACGACCGCATCGGCCTCGCCCCGGTACCGGCCCGTCCAGTCGACGAGAAAGCCCTCGACCGCTTCGGGATCGGTGAGGACGTGGCCCTCACCGACCACGTCGCGCAGCTGCGTCACCAGAGCATGCGCACGCGCGGGCATCGTGTCAGACCTGTGCCACCGCGTCGGCGACCGGCGTGGGTCCGTCGTTGAACTCGATCACCTTGTGTACGGTCTCGGGCCGCGCGAGAACGGCTGCGGCAACCGCGGCGACGTTGTCGCGGCTGACCTCGTCACCCCCGCCGCGGGTCCCGCCGACGGCGATCCTCCCCGTCCCCGGCTCGTCGGTGAGCCGGCTGGGTCCCAGGATCGTCCAGTCGAGATCGCCCGACTTGAGGTAGGTGTCGGCAGCCGCCTTGGCCTCGGCGTATGCGTGAAACGAATTGTCCTCGGGAACACCATGATCCGGGCGGGCGCCGAAATAGGAGACCATCACGTACCGGTTGATCCCGACCTTCGCCGCGGCGTCCATCGAACGGATCGCGGCGTCACGGTCGACGGCGAAGGTCCGTGCCGGGTCGCCTCCGCCCGCACCCGCCGACCACACCACGGCATCGTGTTCGGAGATCGCCGTGGCGATCCCGGTCGTGTCGAGGGTCTCCACGTCGGCGACCACGGGCACCGCGCCGGTCTCCGCGACGTCCTGGGCATGTTCGGGATTGCGGATGATCGAGGTCACCTGATCGCCTCGGTCGGCCAAGATCTTCGCCAGGCGCAGCGCGATCTTGCCGTGTCCACCGATGATGGCCACTCGGGTCACTGGTTGCTCACTTTCGCAGTCGAGGAACACACGTACTTCTCCCAACGTACTCACCCGCGAACGGCGCCGCCCCGGCCCGAACGCGTGGTGCGTCGGGAACCGGGGCGGGGTCACGGTCGGGTCGGTCAGACGCGTGTGCGGCGTCCTCGCCCGGTCACGAGCTTGACCAGGAACAGCAGGATGCACGCACCGACCAGGCACGTGATGAAGCTGAAGATCCATCCGGCGCCTTCGACGTCCACGCCGAAGAGTGTCAGCAACCAACCGCCGAGCAGACCACCGATCACACCGACGACGATGTTGAGGATGATCCCCTGCTGCGCATCGGTCTTCATGATCTTGCTGGCGATCCAGCCGGCCAGGCCACCGATGATGATCCACGCAATGATGCCAATTCCCAGCATGTCTGCCTCCTAGGTCGTCGTTGATCCTGCGTGTGTAAATCGTCCGAATCGTCCAGATCGTGCGATTTGCTACAAGGCTGAACGTACCCAGATCGCGCACCCTTCACACCTGAGCCCTCGATCTGTATGCGCATCGAGACCCTCGGATGCCTCAACCGACACCTCCGAGCAGCCCAGACGCGGCCCGGTCCGAGGTCAGCCGTTTCCGGGGGTCGGCGGAGTGACCGGAGTCAGGGGCAGGTCACCTTGATCTCGTACGACTTGGTCACCTTCTGGGTCGGGTTGGCGAGGTCGATTCCGGTCGCGTCGCCGGTGATCGTGTAGGTGTCGCCGTCCTTGGAGGCCTCGGCTTTGCCGTCGCCCAATCCCTTCTGGAAGCCCAGCGTCACGCCGTCCACCGAACCGAGCCCGACCGATTCCACCTCGGGCGAATCACCCGACGACAGCACGACGCCCACACCGGAGGTTCCCGATCCGGAACCGATCCCGATGGTGACCTTGTCGCCGGCGTTGGTGCAGCCGACGCTCTTGTCCGCCAGCTCCACCTCTTTGCCGTCTACGGTCACCGAAGCCTCCGCGTCGGTACCGTCGGAACCCGAGTCGTCCGAGCCGCATGCGGTGACGGCCATCGCCAGTGCCGCCGCGCCGAGGACTGAAGCGATGTGCACCTTGTTCATCATGGGAACTCCTGGGCAGTCGTGAATGCCGCCGGGCGGCGGACTGAGACGAATCTAGCCGTTGAGCTGCGGGTTGGAACCGAAACGTGGGGATCTCGCCGTCGTTGGGCGTAGCAGGGCGGCTCAGCCGATGGGCAGCAGTTTGGCCCCGGCTTCGACCATGACCGCACGCGTCAGATCCCGAAATTGCTCGTAGTGTCCGTGATACCCGTATTTGGCATGCAGACTCGGCCACCGCGTGTGGGCGGCGGCCGCGCCGATCGCGTTGGCCTCGTGAAGGTATGCCGGCAGGATGTTCTGGATGGTCGGATCGCGCCGGAGCCGGTGGACGGTGTCCCGGTGCAGCGACGACGACGACCGGTACTTGGTGATGACGACACCCAGTTCGACGATCGTTCGGCCGATCTCGGCGCCGAAATCGGCGACCTGCCGCTGGATGCGCGGAATCGCGTAGGTGGACAACACATCCGGGATCGTCGGGAGGAGATATCCACTGGCCATGAACAATCCGTTGAGACTGAACGGGCCGACGTTCGGCGGGCAGTCGATGAGCACGTAGTCGTAGCGGGACATGGCCGGCGCCAACGCACCCCGCAGCACCCCGACCGCGGCGAGATGATCGTCGGCGACGACCCGGTGCGCGCTCATCTCCTCCTGTAGGTCGATCAGATCGAGCGACGAGGGTACGAGGTCGATTCCCGCGACCCCGTCGATCGACGAGACACCGCGTTGCACGGTGCGTTCGAGATCGAAGCGACGGGTGCCGTCGAGGACGTCGGCGAAGAGGGTGGCGACGGTGTGGCCGCGCGCGTTGCACGCCTGCCAGGTCTTCTCCCCGATCATCATCGTCGTGAGGTTGGTCTGGGCGTCGAGATCGACGAGGAGCACCTTCTTGCCGAACACACCGGCGAGAAAATCGGCGAGACCGGCCGTGAGCGTGGTCTTCCCGACCCCACCCTTGAGGCTGATGGTCGCGATCACCGTCGGCATGGGAGTCCCCGGTCTGTTCGGTGGTGCCCGTCGCGAGACAGACTAACCGGGTGGCTCTCGGCGCGCAGTCGGCCGGCCGAAGTGGATGCCGTCGGTCTCGGGGAGACGGTCCGGCACGTCGACCCAGCCGTCGAGGAGCCGACGACGAGCCGGCGTCCAATCCGGTTTGAACCTCGGCCGTGCAGTCGGCGCCGGCCGCAGCGGACTCGACGCCGGTGGTCGTCCGTCGCATCGCGCGGAACAGTGAAAGTGGCGATTATTCGAGCGGCCGGGAAATTCATATCGGCCCCGATTCTGCCGACCGACGAGAAATCTGTAAGAATGACGTTCGCCGAACATTCACGCCGAGACCGTGCGGAGATCATCGGCATATTTCGTGAACCGCGAGGAAACTCGTCCCGATTTCCGTTTCCTTCGTTTGCGGAGTACCCACACATTCACCGACCGCGGCCGCCCGACTTCCGCGAGGGAAGGACGATCATGACCACTCGCCTCCGAACGCTCACCGCTGGAACGGCTTTCATCGCGGCCGCAGCATTCGCGACGGCACTGGCACCGGTCGCGACGGCAGCTCCGGCCGACGTCACCGTGTCACCGTCGGTGTCGGGAAACACGATCACGCTGAACGTCGTCAACAAATCGGCCAAGCGCATCGGCTGCGAGATCTTCGGCGTGGCGGCGAATACCCCTCCGGCCGCGTCGGGTGTGGCTTTCGGCTATCAGACCCCCGAAGAACTCGGCGCCCTCATCTCGCCCGGCACGTCGAAGAATGTGACGATGCAGGTCGCCACGGGCACGCCGCCGAAGCCCACCGGGTCCAGCACCATCCCGAACGGGACCTACGACATCTACTGGGGTTGCGCCACCATCACCCTGCCTCCGGGTTCCGCCCGCGAAGAGTTCTGGGGCACCAACCCGCCGCTGACGGACATCACCCCGACGGCGGGCGCACCGATCCGGGTCACGGTCACCGGTGCCGGGCGCGCCGCGCCGACACCGGAGAAGCCCGCACGTCCCTCTGTCCCGGGATTCCCGCAGATCCAGGTTCCCGAGCAGATCTGCGTCCCGTGGGCCTGCTACCCGGTCCCGGCTTTCTGACGCGTCACCGGACGAACGTCACAGGGGCGTCGGATGGTTGCCCTTCGACTTCGAGCGGAACAGCATGTAGCCGCCGTAGAGGGCCAGTGCGATGAGTGCGATCCAGAAAAGCCCCTTGAGGAGTGGGCCGATCACCGCCAGCGCGATGAGGACGACCGCGATGATCCCGAGGACCTTCCAGAACGTGGTTCCTGAATCCGTTGATGTGCTCATGCCTCGAGTCTCCGCCGCCGTAGCCCGGAAATCGACCGGCCGGCCGGGATATGGGGCGAAGTTCAGGGACTTCCCTGAGGTCGGGCCCTACCGCTGAAACCAGGCCTCGGGATTGCCGCTAAGCGCCTTGGAGATCCGCAGACGCGAGGTGTCGGTGAGATCGTCGGGCAGCGCGTCGGGCGCGAACCAGTCGACATCGGAGTTCTCGTCATCGGCGGCCCGCGGTTCACCCTCGAGGTACCGCGCCAGGAAGCAGACGTCGAGGTAGCGCGTCTGATCGCCGTTCGGGTAGGTGATCAGAGGCGTAACGTCGATGCTGGTCAGCCGGATGATCTCGGCGGTCACCGCGGTCTCCTCGGCGACCTCGCGCAACGCCGCACGAGCCGGTTCCTCCCCTGGTTCGAGGACCCCGGACACCACCGCCCACTGTCCGTTGTCGACGCGTCGGGTGAGCAGCAACCGGCCGTCGGCGTCGCGGACCACGACGCTGACACCGGACAACCAGAGTTCGCGATGGCCGACGTGGGCGCGCAGGTCTCGGATGAAGTCGGGAATGGGCATCCCCACATCCTGCCCGCCCGCACGACGTGGCGAGCATCGGCCGTGCGCACAATGGAACTCATGAGGATCTCCCGACGAGCCGAAGGGATCGCCCCGTTCTACGCGATGGAGTTCGCGCGGAACGCGGCCGAGCTGGAAGAGCAGGGCCACCACGTGGTCAAGCTCAACATCGGCGAACCCGACTTCGGACCGCCGCCGGCGGTGCTCGCGGCGGCTCGTGAGGTCAGCGACGGCAGACCTCTCGCGTACACCGGCGCACTCGGACTGCCCGAGCTGCGGATCGCGATCGCCGACTTCTACGGACGCCACTTCGGCGCCGATGTGGACCCTCGACGGGTCGCCGTCACCTCCGGCGCCTCTGCGGCACTGCTCATGACGTGTGCCGCGCTCATCGATCCCGGCGACGGAGTGCTCATCGGGGATCCGTCGTACCCGTGTAACCGCCAGTTCGCCCACGCCTTCGGGGCACAGGTCAGCCTGATCGAGACCAGCGCCGAGACACGGTTCCAGCTGACCACCGACGACGTCGAGCGGGCGTGGACAGACACCACGCGGGGCGTCATCGTCGCCACCCCCTCGAATCCCACCGGCACCTCGGTGCCCTACGACGAGCTGGTCGCGATGACCGATCTCGTCGCCGCCCGTGGCGGCTGGACCATCGTCGACGAGATCTACCTCGGGCTCTCCGACCCCGGTCCGGACGGACGCGCACCGCGCAGCATCCTGGCCGTCGATACCCCGGGCACGGCCGAGACGATCGTGGTCAACAGCTTCTCCAAGTATTTCGGCATGACCGGCTGGCGCCTGGGCTGGTGCATCGTGCCCGACGAGCTGGTCGGGGTCGTCGAACGGCTCGCACAGAACTTCTACGTCTGTCCGCCCACCCCATCCCAGTACGCCGCACTCGCGTGCTTCACCCCGGAGTCGCTGGCCGTCGCCGAGGACAACCGGCGGGAGTTCGCACGTCGTCGGCACCTCGTCATCGACGGACTCGCCCGCATCGGGCTCGACGTGCCGGTCGTCCCCGACGGCGCGTTCTACGTCTACGTCGACGTGAGTTCGACCGGATTGACCGCGGCCGAGTTCTGCGACCGCGCCCTGCGTGAGGCACACGTCGCCCTCACACCGGGCAAGGACTTCGGACTGGCCGGCGCCGACCGGTTCGTCCGGCTGTCCTATGCGGCCTCGACCGAGGATCTCGCCCTCGCCGTCGATCGTCTCGGGGCGTTCGTCGGCGTGCGTTCGGGCAGCGACACCGAGATCGCGTGACGCGAGCGGCGGAAACGCCGCCGGTACCGGCGCGCGACGCCAGACGGAAAAGGACCGCAGGACGACACCTGACCGGTCCGGCCGGGAAGCGCGTCACGCGACGTCCCCGGGACCCCCAGAGTTCTGGGGGTACGACTCATCCAGAATGCTGGCGAGGAGATTTCCGGCGTTCGAGGGATGGCGGGAACAAAAGGCGTTCAGCGACTCTGAGTGCCATGAACACACCGATCACCTCCGAACCCATCGACTTCGCCGACATCGACGCCCTCGCGACAACGGTCGCCGGCCCCGTCCTGACAGCAGCCGACGAGGGCTACACCGCCGAACTCACCGGCTTCAACCTGGTGGCAACCCCGGCCGCACAGGTCGTCGTCGGCGCGACCACTGCCGAAGACGTGGCCGCCGCAGTGCGATACGCGCGTTCCAACGGACTGCGAGTCGGCGTGCGGGCCACCGGGCACGGGGCACCGATCGAGGGGCGCGGCACGGTCGTCGTCACCACGTCGCGGATGACCGAGATCGTCGTCGACCCGGTCGCCAAGACCGCCCGCGTCGGCGCCGGCGTCCGCTGGCGCGACCTCGCCGCGGTGACCGCCCCGCACGGACTGACCGGCATCGTCGGGTCCGCATCGTCGGTCGGCGTGGTCGGCTATCACCTCGGAGGCGGCCTCAGCCCGCTCGGACGCCGATTCGGCTGGGCCGCCGATCATGTCCGGTCGATCGAACTGGTGACCGCGGACGGGATCATCCGAACGGTCGACCCCTCGGCCGGGTCGGATCTGTACTGGGCGATCCTCGGCGGACGTGACGGCTTCGGCATCGTCACCGCCATCGAGTTCGAACTCTTCGAGCTCCCCACCGTCTACGGCGGCGGCATCTTCTTCGCCGGCTCGGCCGCGGCAGACGTCCTCCACGCGTGGCGTGAGTGGGCGCCGACGCTCCCGGACGAGGCCGGCACCTCGGTCGCCATCCTGCGTCTCCCGCCGGACCCCAACCTGCCCGCCCCGCTGCAGGGTCAGCTCGCCGTGCACGTCCGCTACACCCACACCGGCGACCCGGCAACTGCGGCAGCGCTTCTCGCGCCCATGCGGTCGGCCGGCCCCATCCTGCTCGAGAACATCGACGTGCTGCCGACCGCCGCACTCGATGCCGTGCACATGGACCCGCCCGGGCCGATGCCGAGCGCCGAGCGCGGCAGCCTCCTCAGCGAATTCCCGGCGTCGGCCGTCGACGCCCTCCTCGAAGCGGCCGGACCACAGGTCGCGAGCCCGCTGGCCATCGTCGAGGTCCGGTTGATGGGCGGCGCGTTGCAGCGACCGCAGCGCGTGCCCAACGCGGTCGCCGGGCGGTACGGCGCCTTCAACGTCATCGCGATCGGTGTGCCCGCAGGCCCCCTCGGCGCTCAGGTGGGAGCACACCTGAGCGCCGTGACCGCGGCTCTCGCCCCGTGGTCCTGCGGTGCACTGCTCAACTTCTGCGGCCTCGGCGCCGCCGAGCGGGCGGCATTGTGGACGCCCGAGCAGCGGATGCGCCTCGAGACGATCCGGCGCCGCCACGACCCGACCGGTGTCCTCCGAGTGGATGATCCCAGCTTTGTGGGATAGACATCGCTGCAGCTCATGCCGATGATTGTCCAATGACCTCGAGCCTGACCGCCGAACGCGTGCGCCGCGACATCGACGTCGTGGCGCACGCGGGTCTCGGTCTCGACGACTTCTTCGCGGAGGCGGTGGATTCGCTGCGTCGCGCGGTACCGATCGACGCCGCATGCGTCGCGACCTTCGACCCGAACACGGTCATGCTGACGTCCGCCCGCAAGTACGGCGATCTCCTGGGGCAGGACCACAAGGACCCCGAATTCGGACTCCTCGAATACGGCCGGGTCGAGCCCTCGGCGTTCCGGGAACTCGTGGCGCACAAGCGTGACGCCATCGGCATGAACCTGCTGACCCGGGGCGAGCCCCATCGTTCGGATCGCATGGCGCAGTTGATGATTCCAGAGTACTGCTTCCACGACGAGGCACGTCTGGCAGTGCGCGACGGGGACCGGGTGTGGGCCGGGGTCGCCATGTTCCGCAGCGGCGCCGGATGTCGTCCGTTCGACGAGGACGAGATCGGGTTCCTCGCTTCGCTGTCGCAGACGCTGGCCCACGGGGTCCGGATCGGGCTGCTCACCGCGATCGTCGCCGAGGAACGCACGTCGATCGCACAGGGCCCGGCGGTCCTGATCATCGACCGCGACAACCAGATCGCGCAGATGAGCGCCGGAAGCCAGGAACGCATCGACGACCTGGCGGCCGGGCCGAACACCGCGTCGCCGGGCAACCCGATCTTCGGACTCATCGGTGCCGCACGGCGCTACGGCGCGGGCGAGACCGACGTACCACCCCGCCTGAGGGTCCGCGGCAAGTCGGGTATGTGGCTCGTCATCAACGCTTCTCCGCTGTCCTCGGCCGACGGACGGTCCGGCGAGGTCGTCATCACGATCGAAGAGGCACGGCCACCGGAGATCATCCCGCTGGTCGTCGAGGCATTCGGGCTCACCGCGCGGGAGCGTGACGTGACCCAGATGGTGTTGCAGAGTGTCGCGACCAAGGACATCGCCGCCACCCTGCACGTATCGGCGTACACGGTGCAGGATCACCTGAAGTCTATTTTCGACAAGGCCGGCGTCCGCAGCCGTCGTGAACTCATCGCACGCGTGTACTTCGACCAGTACGCACAGCGGCTCAACGAGCCGCTCGCCCCGTCGGGCTTCTACGCCTCCACCCCATAACCGCAGGTCGACGTCACATCGACGAAGAGGGTCCGCGCTGCGGGCCCTCCTTTTTCGTCGCGAGACGCCGGCCAGGTAGGTCGTCCGTCTCACAGTGAGACGTTTGTTACCTGCATCACAGGGTTGTATCGAAGTCGCTCCAGTCCATGCGGGCCGGCACATCCGTCGGCTCCCTCTAAGAGGAGGCGCACTTTGAGCAGGCAGAGCTTGACAAAAGCCCATGCGAAGATCACCGAGTTGTCCTGGGAGCCCACCTTTGCGACCCCGGCAACCCGGTTCGGAACCGACTACACCTTCGAGAAAGCTCCGAAGAAGGACCCGCTGAAGCAGATCATGCGGTCGTACTTCCCGATGGAGGAGGAGAAGGACAACCGCGTGTACGGCGCCATGGACGGCGCGATCCGCGGCAACATGTTCCGCCAGGTCCAGGAACGCTGGCTGGAATGGCAGAAGCTGTTCCTGTCGATCATCCCGTTCCCCGAGATCTCCGCGGCTCGCGCGATGCCGATGGCCATCGACGCGGTACCCAACCCCGAGATCCACAACGGCCTGGCCGTGCAGATGATCGACGAGGTTCGTCATTCGACGATCCAGATGAACCTCAAGAAGCTGTACATGAACAACTACATCGACCCGGCGGGCTTCGACATCACCGAGAAGGCCTTCGCGAACAACTACGCCGGCACCATCGGACGCCAGTTCGGTGAGGGGTTCATCACCGGCGACGCCATCACCGCCGCCAACATCTACCTCACCGTGGTCGCCGAGACCGCCTTCACCAACACCCTGTTCGTCGCAATGCCCGACGAAGCGGCCGCCAACGGCGACTACCTGCTGCCCACCGTCTTCCACTCGGTCCAGTCCGACGAGTCGCGGCACATCTCCAACGGTTACTCGATCCTGCTGATGGCGCTGGCCGACGAGCGCAATCGCCCTCTGCTGGAACGTGATCTGCGGTACGCATGGTGGAACAACCATTGCGTCGTCGACGCGGCGATCGGCACCTTCATCGAGTACGGCACCAAGGACCGGCGCAAGGACCGCGAGAGCTACGCCGAGATGTGGCGCCGGTGGATCTACGACGACTACTACCGCAGTTACCTTCTGCCGCTGGAGAAGTACGGGCTCACCATCCCGCACGACCTGGTCGAGGAGGCCTGGAACCGGATCACCAACAAGCACTATGTCCACGAGGTCGCGCGGTTCTTCGCGACGGGCTGGCCGGTCAACTACTGGCGCATCGACGCGATGACCGACAAGGACTTCGAGTGGTTCGAGGAGAAGTATCCCGGTTGGTACAACAAGTTCGGCAAGTGGTGGGAGAACTACAACCGCCTCGCCTACCCGGGCCGCAACAAGCCGATCGCCTTCGAGGACGTCGACTACGAATACCCGCATCGATGCTGGACCTGCATGGTGCCCTGCCTCATCCGTGAGGACATGGTGGTCGACAAGGTCGACGACCAGTGGCGCACCTACTGCTCGGAGACCTGCCACTGGACCGACGCAGTCGCCTTCCGCGACCACTACGACGGCCGGGAGACTCCGAACATGGGTCGCCTCACCGGTTTCCGCGAATGGGAGACCCTGCACCACGGCAAGGATCTCGCCGACATCATCACGGATCTGGGTTACGTCCGCGACGACGGCAAGACCCTGATCCCACAGCCGCACCTCAACCTGGACCCGAAGAAGATGTGGACGCTCGACGACGTCCGCGGCAACGTCTTCAACAGTCCCAACGTGCTGCTCAACGAGATGTCCGACGCCGAGCGGGACGCGCACATCGCGGCGTATCGCGCCAATCCCAATGGGGCCGTGCCGGCCTGACGGCACACGGGCGGGGGCGTCCCCCTGGCGCCCCCGCCTCCCCGTCCTCCCGTCGTCACCGTCCGAAGGAGTTATCGTGGCCGACACACATCGCATCAACTTCGCCCCCGTCGACATCGAGATGGAGGTCACCGAGGACGAGTCGATCCTCGACGCCGCGTTCCGGCAGGGCATCCACCTGATGCACGGGTGCCGCGAGGGCCGGTGTTCGGCCTGCAAGTCGTACATGCTCGACGGCGACGTCCAGATGGATGACTACTCCACCTTCGCCTGCAACGAGGCGGAAGAGGCCGAGGGCTATGTGCTGCTGTGCCGGTCCTACGCCTACAGCGACTGCGAGATCGAGCTCCTCAACTTCGACGAGGACGAATTGCTCGGCGGCGCACCGATCCAGGACGTCCGCACCCGGGTCACCGCCATCGAGCCGGTGACCTCCGACATCGTGTCGCTGCGCCTCGACGTGGTCGAACCGGAGACCTTCGAGTTCAAACCCGGCCAGTACGTGGACCTCTCGGTCCCCGGTACCGACGAGAAGCGTTCGTTCTCCATCGCGACGACCCAGGCCACCCCGGACAAACTCGAGTTCCTGATCAAGAAGTACCCGGGCGGTCTCTTCGCCGGCCTGCTCGAGGAAGGGCTCGCGCCAGGCGACGAGATCATGGTCAACGGTCCGTACGGGTCCTGCACGCTGCGCAACGGCCATGTGCTGCCGATCATCTGCATCGGTGGCGGGGCCGGCATGGCGCCGCTGCTCTCGCTGCTGCGTCATGTCAGCGAGACCGGCCTGAACCGGCCGGTGCGCTTCTACTACGGCGCCCGGACCGCGGCGGATCTGTTCTATCTCGACGAGATCGCCGCGCTCGGCGAGAAGATTGCCGATTTCCGGTTCCTCGCCTGCCTGTCGGAGTCCGCCGACGGCGCCCCCGACGGGGTCGAGGTCGCCGAGGGCAACGTCACCGACATCGTCAACGAGCACGAATCCGATCTCGCCCGAACGGAGGTGTATTTCTGCGGCCCCCCACCCATGGTCGATGCGGCACTCGCTCTCGCCGACCAGCATTCGGTCCCCCGGGACCAGATCTTCTACGACAAGTTCACCAGCCCGGCTTTCGACTAGAAGTCGCCGAACGACAGGAACGAAAGGTATGTCCGCACCCACCGCACCGAAGTCCTCTACGGGATCTCAGCGCGAACGTAGTTTCCCGACCATCGAATTCACCGACGCCGAGGCCGGCGCCAAGGAGTTCCCGAGCAGCAAGAGCCGCAAGTACAACTACTATCAGCCGGCCAAGAAACGGGCGACCGTCTACGAGGACGTCACCGTCGACGTGCAGCCCGACCCGGAACGCCACCTGACCCAGGGCTGGATCTACGGCTTCGGCAACGGTCCCGGCGGTTATCCGCAGGAGTGGACGGCGGCGAAGTCCAGCAACTGGCATGCCTTCCTCGACCCCAACGAGGAGTGGGAACAGACCATCTACCGCAACAACTCGGCGGTGGTCCACCAGGTCGACCTGTGTCTGCAGAACGCCAAGCGGGCCCGGGTCTACGACGGATGGAATCCCTCGTGGCTCAAGTTCATCGAGCGCAACCTCGGCGCCTGGATGCATGCCGAGAGCGGAATGGGCCTGCATGTCTTCACCTCGATCCAGAGGTCGGCACCCACCAACATGATCAACAACGCGGTCGCGGTGAGTGCGGCGCACAAGTTGCGCTTCGCCCAGGACCTCGCACTGTTCAACCTGGATCTCGCCGAGGCCGAGGAGGCCTTCGACGGATCGGCACACAAGGAGGTGTGGCAGTCCGCGCCGGAGTGGCAGCCCACCCGGGAGGCCGTCGAACGGCTGACCGCGATCGGCGACTGGGCGAAGTTGTTGTTCTGCACCAACATCGTCTTCGAGCAACTCGTCGGGTCGCTGTTCCGGACCGAACTGATCATGCAGGTCGCGGCACGCAACGGTGACTACATCACGCCGACGATCGTCGGCACCGGTGAGTACGACTACGACCGCGACCTGAACTACACGCGGGCCCTGTTCCAGATGCTCTCCCGCGACGAACAGTACGGCGCGCAGAACCGCGAGCTGTTCGGACAGTGGCTGTCGGAGTGGGTGCCGCGTTGCCTCGACGCAGCGCGTGGACTGCAGCCGATCTGGTCCCAGCCGGCGGACAAGTCGGTCACCTTCGCCACGAGTCTCGAGGCGGCGACCGAGAAGTTCCGTGACGTCCTCAAAGCCATCGAAGTCGACATCCCCGAGGAGTTGAACCAGTGAGCACCATGCAATTCGGCGCACAGACCGAGTTCTCCAACATGTGCGGCGTCACCCTGATGAACACGCCCATCGGCCGCGTGGTCGCCGACGTCATGGGCGCCAAGGAAGGCGTCGAACTCACCGAGTACCCGTCGATGATCCGCGTCGACGGCGTCAACCGGCTCGAGTTCGACTACGACGAACTCACCGACGCCCTGGGCCAGGAGTTCGACGGCTCGGTCTTCGAGGAGATCAGCTCCACCCATTACGGGCGGATGGTGCACCTCGACGATCGGACCTACCTGTTCGCGAGCCCCGAGGACGCCGCCGAGTTCATCGGGTTCGACCTCACCGCCGAGAGCTGACGCGAGGCGAACCGACGCCCCACACGACTACGTCGTGACCGCCGGTGACCGAGCCCGGCGGTCACGACGTACCCACCACCAGCTCATCATCCATCCCCGCCAACACCTTTCATCACCATCCCCGCCCTCGAAACCAGCCCACGACACAAGGGAGTCATCGATGTACGAGAAGAATGGCGACAAGTACTTCATCGTCGACGCGCACGTCCATCTCTGGGACGGCCGTGAATCCAACCAGCGCAACATCCACGGCAAGCAGTTCATCGATTGTTTCTACGACTACCACCGCAATCTCAGTCCGGAAGAGGAGGTCTGGGACTACGACACCTACACCTATTACGGTCCCGAACGCCTCATGAGCGACCTGTTCGAGAACGGCCCGGCCGACCATGCGATCTTCCAGGCGACGATCCTGAAAGACTTCTACGTCAACGGTTTCGCTCAGGTCGACGACTCGCTGAAGCTGTGCGAGGACAACCCCGGGCTGCTCACGTACAACCACGCCTACGACCCGCGTCACGGTGAAGCCGGTCTCGAGCAGCTCCGCAAGGACGCCGAGAACATGAATTTGAAGGGCGTGAAGCTCTACACCGCCGAATGGTTCGGCGACTCGCGGGGTTACAAGCTCGACGACGCGTGGTCACGCCGCTACCTCGAGGAGTGCCTCAAGCTCGGCATCAAGAACATCCACGTCCACAAGGGGCCGACCATCCGGCCGCTCGACCGGGACGCCTTCGACGTGGCCGACGTCGACAAGGTGGCCACCGACTACACGGATCTGAACTTCATCATCGAGCACGTCGGCCTGCCGCGTCTCGAGGACTTCTGCTGGATCGCCACGCAGGAGTCCAACGTCTTCGGCGGTCTGGCCGTGGCCATTCCGTTCATCCACACGCGGCCCCGCTACTTCGCGCAGATCATCGGTGAGCTCCTGTACTGGATCGGCGAGGACAAGATCCTCTTCGCCAGCGACTACGCCCTGTGGACGCCGCAGTGGCTGGTCGAGCGGTTCGTCGACTTCCAGATCCCGGAGGACATGACCGAATACGCCCCGATCACCGTCGAACAGAAGAAGAAGATCCTCGGCCTCAACGCGGCCGCCCTGTACCCGCACATCGAGGTTCCCGAGGAACTGAAGCTCCCGACCAGTGCGGCCGATCCGGAAGTCGAGGTGGCCGCCGGCGCGAAGGACGCGGTGACGGCATGACCGCGGTCGCACATCTTCCCGGATATGTCGCCGGTACCGCGGTGGAACTCGAGCGCGACGTCCTCGCCGCACTCGACACCGTGCTCGATCCCGAACTCGACCAGCCCATCACCGAACTGAGGTTCGTGCGGTCGATCCTGATCGACGAGGCGGGGGTGACCGTCCACCTCCGGCTCCCGACGTCGTTCTGCTCGCCCAACTTCGCCTATCTGATGGGGTCGGATGCCCTCGACGCGCTCGAGGACGTCAACGGCATCGGTCAGGTCCGGGTGCTGCTGGACGATCATCACGACAGCGACAAGATCAACGCCGGCCTCGACGCCCGCGCCGGCTACAAGGGGACGTTCGGCGTCGAAGCACTCGAGAGCCTCGACGAACTGCGCCTGACGTTCCAGCGCAAGGCCCACACGGCCGCGATGGAGCGCGCCGTGGCCGCCGAGATCGCCGCGGGACGGGTCACGGTGGCCGAGGTGGATCGGCTGGCACTGCGCGATCTGCCCCGCGGACACCACAAGTCGGCGCTGCTGCGACGACGCATGGAACTGGGCCTCAGCATCTGCCCCAACAGCCTCGTCGTCGTCGACGAGGAGGGGCACGCACTGCCGGCCGATCAGGTCCCCATGCGGTTGAGATTCGCGCGCTCCGTGCGTATCTCGATGGAGGGCAACAGCCACTTCTGCCGCGGCCTGCTCGCCACCCGCTACGCCGACGACGACGAATGCGACGGGGCCAGCGGCCCGGTCATCACCAACCGCCGCGAAACCCCTCGCGCACACCACCGAAGCGAACAGGAGTAAGCCATGCGCGCAGTCCAGGTCGTCGGCTATCACGACAAACTGCAACTCAACGAGGTCCCGGCACCCGAGATCACCGGACCCCACGACGTCATCGTCCGAATCGGCGGCGCCGGTGTGTGCCGCACCGATCTGCATATCCTCGAGGGTCAGTGGGAGGCGAAGAGCGGTGTCGCGCTTCCCTACACGATCGGGCACGAGAACGCCGGCTGGGTCGAGTCGATCGGTGACGCCGTCACCAACGTCGCCGTCGGCGACAAGGTGATCCTGCACCCGCTGATCACCTGCGGTCTCTGCCGGGCCTGCCGATTCGGCGACGACGTCCACTGCGAGAACAGCCAGTTCCCGGGTATCGACACCGACGGCGGTTATGCGGAGTTCCTCAAGACCACCGCCCGCAGCGTGGTGAAGATCGACGATTCCCTCGAACCCGCCGACGTGGCCGCACTCGCCGACGCCGGCCTGACCGCCTATCACGCGGCCGCCAAGGTCGCGCGGATGACCCGACCCGGCGACACGTGCGTGGTCATCGGCGCAGGCGGTCTGGGGCACATCGGAATCCAGGTGCTCGCCGCGATCTCCGCGCTGCGGATCGTCGTCGTCGACCGGAACCCCGATGCGGTGGAACTCGCCAAGGAAGTGGGTGCCGAGATCGGCATCGTCGCCGACGGAACACATGTGCAGCAGGTCCTCGACCTGACGGGCGGACACGGCGCCGAGGCCGTGCTCGATTTCGTCGGCGAGGGCGGGGCGACCGCCGAGGGTACCGCGATGCTGCGCCGCGCCGGCAGCTTCTTCGTGGTCGGCTACGGCGAGAACATCGACGTCCCCACCATCGACGTGATCTCCACCGAGATCAACTTCATCGGCAACCTGGTCGGTTCCTACAACGACCTCGGTGAGCTGATGGACCTCGCCGCCCGGGGAAAGGTGAAGCTGCACACCAGCACCTACGCTCTCACCGATTTCCAGCAGGCACTCGACGATCTCGACGCCGGTCGCGTACGCGGCCGCGCGATCCTCGTCCCCTGACCCTTCGAGGCTCGTCGCTATCGCTCCTCGCACCTCAGGGAGCAGAGGACGCGCGCCCGCCGGCTGAGCCGGTACCGAGCGAAGCGAGGCACCACCCCCGCCGGCTGAGCCGGTACCGAGCGAAGCGAGGCACCCCCCGCCGGCTGAGCCGGTACCGAGCGAAGCGAGGCACCGCGTCGAAGCCCCACGCAGGCCGAACCCGCCCCTCGCACCGCAGCGAGCAGAAGGCACAACAGATTTCCCGCAGTACCCAGCCGAGAACACCAAGCCGAGAACACCACAGAAAGGCAGGACGACCATGGCCAAGGAGTTGCGCTACAACGCCGAAGCGCGACTGCGGCTCGAGCGAGGAGTGAACGCACTCGCCGACGCGGTCAAGGTGACATTGGGACCGAAGGGCCGCAACGCGGTCCTCGAGAAGCTCACCGGCCCACCGACCATCACCAACGACGGGGTGACGATCGCCCGGGAGATCCAGCTGCGGGACCCGTTCGCCAACATGGGCGCACAGCTGGTCAAAGAAGTGGCGATGAAGACCAACGGCGTCGTGGGTGACGGCACCACCACGGCAACCGTGCTGGCGCAGGCCATGGTTCGCGAAGGTCTGCGCGCGGTCGAACAGGGTGCCAACCCGATGCGCGTGCGCCGCGGGATCGAGCGTGCGATCAGCACGGTGATCGATGCGCTGTCGGAACAGTCCGTCTCGCTCGGCGGCCGTGGCGATCTCGAACGCATCGCGACCCTGGCCGCGAGTGACGACGAGGTCATCGGTTCGGCCATCGCCGCCGCGGTCGAATACGTCGGTCGCAACGGCGTCATCACCACCGAGGAGAGCGACACCCTGGGACTGTCGGTGGACGTGGTCGACGGCATCGAGTTCGACCACGGCTACATCTCCGGGTACATGGTCACCAATCACGAACGGATGGAAGCGGTTCTCGACAATCCGGTGGTGTTGCTGACCAACAAGAAGATCACCTCGGTGCAGGAGATCATGCCGAGTATCGAGGCGGCCAAACGGGCCGACCGACCGCTGGTCGTACTCGCCGAGGACGTCGACGGTCCCGCCCTGCAGCTGCTCGTCGGCGGCAACATGCACAAGACGATGCAGTCGGTGGTCGTTCGTGCGCCCGGATTCGGCCATCGCCGCGTCGCCGAACTCGAGGATCTCGCCGTCGCGCTCGGCGGTCATGTGATCGCCAAGGACACCGGCCTCGAACTGCACGAGGTCTCCCTGGAGCATCTCGGCCAGTGCGACCGGATCACCGTCACCGAGGACGCCACCACGATCGTCGGTGCACGCGGCGACCAGACCCTCGTCGATGCGCGGGTCGCCCAACTCGAGGCGCAACACGCGCGCGCCCGGATCGACGCCGACCGGGACAGCCTGGAGCTGCGTATCGCACGGCTCACGGGCCGGGTGGCGGTGATCCGGGTGGGCGGCGTGACGAGCGTCGAACTCAAGGAACGCATGCTCCGTGTCGAGGATGCCCTGGCCGCAACGCGTGCCGCGGTCGAGGACGGCATCGTCTCCGGCGGTGGAACCGCACTGGCCCAGGCGCACCGGGCCCTCGACGCCCTCGGCGACGTGGGCGGTGACGAAGGAGCCGGCATCGACGTCGTCCGCAGGTCGATGGCCGAACCGCTGTTCTGGATCGCCACCAACGCCGGATTCGACGGCGAGGAAGTGGTCAAGGTCGTGAGTGGTCTTCCTCTCGGCCACGGATTCAATGCGATGACGGGCAACTACGGCGACATGTTCGACGAGGGCGTGATCGATCCGGCCAAGGTCACCAAGGCCGCGCTGGAGAGCGCCGCGTCGATCGCGGCGCTGCTGATCACCACGGAGACCGCGGTGGTCGAGGAGGTGTTGACGCACCCGGGCGCGATCGAAGCCCCCGGATTCGGTGATCTCGCCGAGGGGATGGTGCGGCCCTCCAACATCTACTAGTCCTCCCTCCCCCAAGACCCCGGCGGGGACGTCGCCGCTGCAGCGGCGACGGGGGCCGGTCGCGATTGCGGATTCGTTCTCGGCGTCGATCGCGACCGGCCCACTTCCGGCTGTCTGCGGACTCCTGACCAGGTATGACCCTGGTCGACACGACTGGTCGTTAACGCCCCATGACCAGCGCTTTGTCCGATACACTGCGGTGGACACGAGACCTACATCACAGTAGGGAGTTGCAGTCCCGGTGAAGCCAAAGCCAATTACAGCCCGCTCTCGTGAACCCATCGCCCACGTGGCCCGGGCTCGCGAGAAGTTCCTCAGTGCCGACGATTCCGGGGACGGTCGCCTCGACGACGCCGTCCGCGATGCGATCTCCACCTCCTGGCGCCGCTCCCGGTCGTTCAAGGTCCAGGCCGACCGCTTGGAACTCCCGTTCGTGCGGGAGCCGAACACCGACAGCCCGCTGATGACCGCAGCCCAACCGGTTCTCGATCAGCTTGCCGCCGACCTGTCGTCCGAACCCGTGAGCATCATCCTCACCTCGCCGGACGGCGTCGTGCTCTCCCGCGCGGCCGGCAGCGGCGAACTCCTCGGCCGGCTCGACGAGGTGTCCCTCGCCCCCGGCTACAGCTACAGCGAGGAACACGCCGGCACCAACGGGATCGGAACCGCGCTCGAGACCCGGCAGGCGACCCTCGTCACGGGTGCCGAACACTACGCCGGATGCCTCGCGCAGCTCAGTTGCGCCGGGGTACCCATCCGAAATCCCTTCTCCGGCGGCGTCGTCGGTGCCCTCGACCTCACCGGGTGGGTCGAAGAGGGCGGTTCCCTCCTGCTGTCGCTGGCCAGGTCGGCGACCGTGCAGATCGAACAACAGATGCTCGCCAACGCCAGCGAACGCGAATCCCGGCTTCTCTCGGCCTATCTCGCCACCTGCCGGCGCGCACCGCAGATGATGGTGCTCGCCATCGCCGCCGACGTCGTGCTGATGAACCGGCGACTCCGGCAGAGCATCGACCCACAGGATCAGGTGTCGATGCTCGAGCATGCCGTCGACCAGACCCTCGACGTCGCCGCGGGGCGTCGGGTGAACACGCTGCCCAGCGGTCGCTCGGTACGACTCGCACCGGTCGCCGAGTTCTCCGACGCCGACGCGGGTATCGCGGTTTTCCATGTGCATCTGATGGATTCGGCCACCACACCACCGAAGCGCCAACCGGCGAAGGCCTCGGTGTTACCCGGGATCGTCGGGCGCAGTTCCTCGTGGCGGCAGGGATGCGAGCGCATCGCCCAGCATGTCGCGGCGGGTCAATGGATCGCGGTCTCGGGCGAACGCGGTTCCGGCCGGTCGGCGGTTCTGCGGGCAGCGGCGGGACAGTACCGACGCGGGACGACCCGGGTGTTCGCCGCCGAGGACTTCCAGGACACCGACACGATCGACGGCTTCGCTGCCGAGATCGACACAGACGGATTCGCGATCATCCTGCGCGATGTCGACGAGTTCGACGACGACATGTTGTTCGACGTCGCCGAGGTGCTGCAGGGACGCGAGCACGCAGGCTGGCTCGGGATCACTCTCAGCACCAGCGACGCGATGCCGACGCTGGGCGCGACGCTCCTGCCGTTCTTCTCGCACACCATCGAGGTACCGCCGCTGCGCCATCGCATCGAGGACCTCCAGGTGCTGGTGCCGACCATCCTCCGACAGCTCACGCGGGGACGGGAACTCGACGTCGCGCCAGACGCCATGCGGCAATTGAGCAAGTACACGTGGCCGGGAAACGTCGCGGAGCTACGCCAGGCGTTGCGCGACGTGGTGACCCACCATCGGTCGGGAACGATCGCCGCACAGCATCTTCCACCGACGTATCGCGCACAGAGCCGGCACACCCTCACGCGGATCGAGGCACTCGAACGGGATGCGATCGTGCGGAGCCTGGAGGAGAACGGCCAGAACAAGGTCGCGGCCGCGAACGCGCTCGGCATCTCGCGCGCGACGATTTACCGCAAGATCAAGGAATTCGGCATCGACGTCTAGCGGCCAGATCGGGAGGCCGGCAGATCGGGACGATGCCACCCCCGCCGAATGGCATCGTCCCCGGCCCCGGTGGGCTGCACGAGCACGCCATGACCGAAGTTGTTCACGATCGTGAATCCCGGATAGTCCAGCATGTTCCGCGCACCGTGACAAGCAAAAGTGTCAAGGTGTGATGGCCGCAACAGGGTCCGGCGACGGCTGGATTTCGGCGCGGCCCGACCCCTCGACCTAGGGCCCGATACCGAGCGGACGATCGGCAGGGGCATGATGAACAAGTGCCCCGTGAGACGGGCACCACACAGCGGTCCGATCACGAGGAAGTGCGATGACCACACCCATGTCCCGGCGGGATCTCGAGTTCCTGCTGTACGAATGGCTCGATGTCGAGGCACTGACCTCACGGGACCGCTTCGCCGCGCATTCACGCGACACCTTCGACGCCGTCCTCGAACTCAGCGCCGACATCGCGATGAAATGCTTCGCTCCGGCCAACAAGATCGGCGACGCGAACGAGCCCTACATCGGCAAGGACGGCAAGGTCGTGCTCCCCGACGAGGTGGTGTCGGGGCTCGCCGAGTACCGGAAGGCCGGCCTCATCGCGGCCTCGTTCGACGAGGAACTCGGCGGCATGCAGTTGCCGACCGTCATCCGGCAGGCGTCGGCGGTGTGGTTCCAGGCGGCCAACGCCGCCATGTCGTCGTACAACTTCCTCACGGTCGGCAACGCCAACCTGCTGGCGGAATACGCAACCGCCGAGCAGCGCGACACCTGGGTCCGGCCACTCGTCGAGGGCCGCTTCTCCGGAACCATGTGCCTGTCCGAGCCGCAGGCGGGATCGTCGCTGGCCGACATCACGACCAAGGCCGAACCGGCCGGTGACGGCACCTACCGGATCACCGGGACCAAGATGTGGATCTCCGCCGGCGACCACGAACTGACCGAGAACATCGTGCATCTCGTGCTGGCGAAGGTTCCCGGCGGAGGCCCGGGCGTCAAGGGGATCTCGCTGTTCATCGTGCCCAAGTTCCTCCCCGACGGCACCCGCAACGACGTCGCCCTGGTCGGCCTCAACCACAAGATGGGCAACCGGGCCACCACCAACACCCTGCTGAACTTCGGCGACGGCACCTTCTCCGACGACTCGACGCCGGGCGCTGTAGATACTCAGCCCGCTCGCTCCGCTCCCGGCGCTGTAGACACTCAGCCCGCTCGCTCCGCTCCCGGCGCTGTCGGATTCCTGGTCGGCGAAGAGCACCGCGGCCTCTCCTACATGTTCCACATGATGAACGAGGCGCGGATCGGCGTCGGATTCCTCGCCACCGCACTGGGTTACGCCGGCTACCAGGCCTCGCTGGAGTATGCGAAGGTGCGCACCCAGGGCCGGCCGGTCGACCAGAAGGACCCGTCGACCAAGCCGGTGCCGATCATCGAACACGCCGACGTCCGGCGCATGCTGCTGGCCCAGAAGTCCTATGTGGAAGGCGCACTCGCCTTCGAGCTGTACTGCAGTGTCCTCGTCGACCAGGCCGCGACGGCCGCGGACGCCGAGGAACGCGCGCGGATCGAGTTGCTGCTCGAGGTGCTGACCCCGATCGCCAAGAGCTGGCCGTCGCAGTGGTGCCTGGAGGCGAACAGCCTGGCGATCCAGGTCCACGGCGGATACGGCTACACCCGCGAGTTCGACGTCGAGCAGTACTACCGCGACAACCGGCTCAACCCCATCCACGAAGGGGCACATGGCATCCACGGAATCGACCTGCTGGGCCGCAAGGTGATCATGCAGGGCGGGGCCGGGCTGGCACTGCTCGCCGAGACCATCGGCGCGACCGTCACGCGCGCACTCGAGGTACCCGATGCGGCGGACTACGCCGAGGTGTTGCAGTCGACCGTCGACCGGCTCGTCAAGGTGACCGCGCACATCTGGTCGGCGGGCGATCCGAAGCTCTCCCTGGCCAACGCAACGCTTTATCTCGAGGCCGCCGGTCACATCGTCATAGCCTGGATGTGGCTCGAGCAGCTGCTCGCCGCGGACGGACGGACCGGTGACTTCTACGATGGCAAACGTGCTGCGGCCCAGTACTTCTTCCGGTATGAACTACCGAAGACCGGTCCGCAGCTCGATCTCCTGACCGCTCTGGACCGGACCACGCTCGACGTCGAACCGTCCTGGTTCTGACCTCACCACCACATCGACGCGGCGCCCGATGCGCCGCGTCACGTAAGAATATGCAAGGGAGACAACGATGTCCGTGATGGATCTGTTCGACACCACCGGCAAGGTGGTCATCGTGACCGGCGCTTCGTCGGGACTCGGTGTCTCCTTCGCCCGTGGCTTCGCCGAGGCCGGCGCCGACGTCGTGCTCGCCGCGCGTCGGGCCGAGAAACTCGCCGACACCGCCGCGGCCGTCGAGGCGCTGGGGCGCAAGGCGCTCGTCGTCCCCGCCGACATCTCCGATCCCGAACAGTGCCAGCGCGTCGTCGACGCGGCGATGGAGACCTTCGGCAAGGTCGACGTCCTCATCAACAATGCCGGTGTCGGCACCGCGTACCCCGCCACCCGCGAGACCCCTCAGCAGTTCCGGGATGTCATCGACATCAACCTCAACGGCTCGTACTGGATGGCGCAGGCGTGTGGGCGGGTGATGCTGCCGGGCAGTGCGATCGTGAACATCTCGTCGATCCTCGGCATCACGACCGCCGGACTGCCGCAGGCTGCCTACGCCGCGAGCAAGGCCGGTGTCATCGGTCTCACCCGCGACCTCGCCCAGCAGTGGGGCACCCGCAAGGGCATCCGGGTCAACGCGATCGCGCCCGGCTTCTTCGAGAGCGAGATGACCGACACCTACAAGCCCGGCTACCTCGACTCCCAGATGCCGCGCGTCGTCCTGGGCCGCACCGGCCACGGCGAGGAACTGGCCGCCACCGCGATCTGGCTGTCGTCTGCGGCCGCCGGGTACGTCACCGGCCAGACCCTCGCCGTCGACGGTGGCGTGACAATCACCTAGAAGGCGGCACGCGATTGCGGCGAGTGGGGGCCGCGCGGCCCTAGACTGGCCGCAATGGAATCCGCACCCGCTCCTGACAATCCGTTGCATCCCACCCTGCGCGAACCGGTCAACCAGGTCGACCCCCGGGCCAAGACACTGTGGCGCATCGGACCCCTGATCATGGGCGTCCCGGCCACCGTCGCGGCGATCGTGGTCGCGGTCGTCGTCGCCGACGCACGATGGGGCGCAGCGCTCGCCGCAATCGCGCTCGCGGTGCTGACCGTGTTCTACACAACGGTGGTCCCGTTGTGGCGGTACCGCTTTCACCGCTGGGAGGTCAGCGAGGACGCGGTGTACGCGCAGTCCGGCTGGTTCGTCCGGCACCGGGTGATCATCCCGATCGCACGGATTCAGGTCGTCGACACCGAGGCCGGACCGATCGAGCAGTTGCTGAGGCTGGCGAAGCTGACCGTGACCACCGCCTCGTCGGCGGGCACGATCCACATCGCCGGCCTCGACGCCGAGCTGGCCCGCGCGACCGCATCCGACCTCACCATCCGCACGCAGGCGTTCACCGATGACGCAACCTGATCCGCAGCCCGGCCCCGAGTCGCCACCGACCCCGGTGCCGGGCCTGCACATCGACGCCCCCGACGAGTGGCATCGCCTGTCGCCGTGGATGATGGCCGTGACCCCGGTCGAACAACTCCCCTCGCTGGTGCCGATCCTCATCGCACTGATCTTCGCGGGTCAGGGCGCGCCGTTGATCACACTGATCGCGACGATCGTGATCGTGCCGCTGGTGACCGTCGTACCGTGGCTGACGACGCACTACCAGGTGACCGGCGAACACGTCCGGGTCCGTAGCGGACTGGTCACCAAGAAGGTCGCCACCGCTCGGCGCGACCGGATCCGAAGCGTCGACCTCACCGCATCCCTCGTCCACCGGGTGCTGAACCTGCAGAAGGTCACCATCGGAACCGGCGGCGACGAACAGGCGTCGCAGGTCAAACTCCGCGCCGTCACCCTCCCCGAAGCGCGCGCACTGCACGACGACCTGATGCCGACGGCAGGAGCCCGACCGGCTGCAGCGGCGTCGAATTCGCCGGCCTCTCCCGACACACCGGCGGCGGCACCCGAGGTGCTGACGCGATTCCAGAACGCCTGGCTGCGGTACTCACCGTTCTCCCTCGGCGGTCTCGCGATCGCCGCCGCGGTCGGCGGCATCGGACTCCAGATCGCGAACGACGCAGGCATGTTCGACGAAGGGGTCGGACTGGCGCGCGATGCGTTCCACAGCCTGCGGTCGATCCCACTCGCGCTCATCATCGCCGTGGTCGTGGTGGCGGTGATCCTCGTGGGCGCCGTCCTGTCGGTGATCGGATATGTCCTGAGCTACTGGGATTTCCGGCTCACCCGACATCCCGACGGGACGCTGCGCACCGAACGCGGACTCCTCACCACCACCGCGATCAGCTTCGACGAGAAGCGCATCCGCGGCAGCCATCTCACCGAACCCGTCCTGATGCGCCCATTTCGAGGCGCTCGACTGCAGGCGATCGCCACCGGGGCAACCAAACACCCGCTCCTGCTCCCGCCCGCTCCGATCGACGAGGCGATGCGGGTGGCCGATCTGGTCACCCACGAACGTTCCGAACTCACCGCATCGCTGACCGGGCACGGCCGCGTCGCCTACCTCCGGCGGCTCAACCGCGGGTTCCTCGCGGGTCTGGTGATCCTCGTCGGTATCACCGTCCCGGTCGTCACCGGCGCGATCCCGGTCGGCTGGATCGCCGTGGGAGTGCTCGCGCTCGCCGGGTCGATCGGCCTCGGCGCGGTCCGGGCACGGCACCTCGGTCACCGCCTCACCCCGTCGTCGGTCGTCATCGCACCCCCAACCGTCGCCCGACAGCGGATCGTCATCAACCGTGACGGCGTCATCGGTTGGGCGAGCAGGGCGTCGGTCTTCCAGCGTCGCGCCGGGGTCAGCACGCTGATCCTCGCAACGGCCGCCGGTTCCGAGCACTATTCGCTGGTCGACCTCGACGATCCGACCGCCGCGGGGATCACCGGCGAGGTGTCGCCGGACTGGGTGGCGCCGTTCCTTCGCTCCTGACCCGACCGACGTATGACCTGGACGACTGACCGAGACGTTCTCGGAAATCCGTCCGACGGCGCCAACCGATGTGGTAGACACCACACCAGATGAGTCAGCACTGACTGTTCTGGGGTCGATGGAGGGTCGGACACATGTCGGATGACCAGCAATCTACGGTGAGCGATTCGGGTGCGGGAGGCGGTCGGGAGGGCTTTTCCCGGCGCTCGGTCCTGCGGGGATCGGCAGCCGCGGCCGTGCTCGCCGGCACCGCGACGGCACTCCCACACGCGCACGTGCCATCGGCACGGGCAGTGCCTCGCCACGGTCGCGGGCGCGGGCGCGATGTCGCCGTCTTCGGCGGTGGGATGTCGGGTCTCGCCGCCGCGCACGAGCTCGTCGAGCGCGGCTTCGCGGTCACCGTCTACGAGCCCGCACACCTCGGTGGGAAAGCCCGCAGCCACGACGTGCCGGGCACCGCGAGCGGCGGCCGCCTGGCGCTGCCCGGCGAGCACGGATTCCGCTTCTTCCCCAGCTGCTATCAGCACGTTCCGGAAATGATGGAACGAATCCCCGCGGGCCGCAGCAGCGTTCGCGAACGACACCTGATCAGCGTCGAATCGGCGACGATCGCCTTCGACGAATCCGGCTACGCACCGACCACGGCGCCCGCCTCACTCCTGGGTTTCGTCGACCACGCACCCGAGATCGTCACCCTGGACAACCTACGCAACGCCATGATGACCGGACTGAAGTTCGTCGTCGACGTCCCCCTGACCGAACTCGCCTACTTCGTGTCGCGGGAGTTGGTGATCGCGACGAGCTGCACCGAACGCCGGATCGGCCAGTGGGAGAACCAGTCCTGGATGCAATTCGTGAAGGCGAAGGGCAAATCGCGCTCCTACCAGCGTTACCTCGTCGGTGCCCTCACCCGCGCCCTGGTGGCCGCGAAACCCGACTCGGCGTCGGCCCGTACGATCGGCCAGATCGGTCTGGCCCTCACCACCGCCGCCAGCGGCCTGATCCCGCAGTACCAGTCCGGGCTGGTCATCGGTGACGTCGACCGTATTCTCAACCGGCCCACCAACCATGCGTGGATCGACCCGTGGGTCGCCTATCTCCGGAGTCGAGGCGTCCGATTCGCGATGGGGACGGGTCTGGCGCAGCTGAACGTCGCACGCGGCCGGATCACCGGTGCCCGGTTGACCACCGGCACGACGGTCGAATCCGATTGGTACGTCGCAGCCATGCCGATCGACCGGCTCAAGCCGCTGCTGTCGCCCGAGCTGGTCTCCGCGGACCCGGCGCTCGCGGGCATCCACCAGCTCCAGGACGACTGGATGGTGGGCATCCAGTACTTCCTGTCGAGGCGATCGGAGTTGCCACCGGGCCACATCGCCGCGCTCGGGACGCCGTGGGCGCTGACGGGCCTGTACCAGGCACCTCCGTGGCAGGTCGACTTCTCCCGCAAGTACGGCGACGGTCGCGTGAAAGACTGCCTGTCCATCGACATCTCGGAGTGGGAGAAGCCCGGGATCCTGTACGGAAAGCCTGCGAAGCAGTGCACCAAGCAGGAGATCGCCCGGGAGGTGTGGGCGCAGATGAGCCGGGCGATGAACGCCGGTGGACGAAAGATCCTGAACTCCGCGGACATCGTGACATGGTCGCTCGATCCCGGGATCACGTGGTCGCCGAACATCGCCAACGCGACACCGCTGATGGTCAACACCGCCGGGTCGTATGCGAACCGGCCGAACGCGCACACCAGGATCCCGAACCTGTTCATCGGCGGCGACCACGTCCGCAGCAACATCGACCTGGCAACGATGGAGGGCGCCAACGAATCCGGTCGTCGGGTCACCAACGCGATCATCGCCGCGGCCGACAGTCCCGCGAAGAATGCGACGCTCTTTCCCCTGTGGGAGCTGCCGATGCTCGACCCCCTCAAACAGATCGACCGCGACCGCTACCGCGCCGGCCTCCCGCACATCCTCGACGTGTGAGCCGTGCGATCTAGGATGCGGAGGTGACCACCTCACCCGGTGGCGCACGCCCCGCCGTCCAGCAACGCAGTGGCGTGACGCGTACCCGCATCCTCGACGCAGCGATCCGCGTGCTCGTCGAGCGCGGCTACTCCGGTGCCAGCACGGTCGCCATCCAGAACGAGGCCGGCATGAGTCGCGGCCGGCTCCTGCACCACTACCCGTCGCGGGATGCACTGCTGATGGCCGCGGTCGGGCACCTCGCCCGCACCCGGATCGAGGAACTCCCCAGTCGGGTGGACTGGCCCGACGACCCGATCGCCCGCATCTCGCTCGCCACCGACGTCGGGTGGTCGACGTTCCATCAGCCGTACTTCGTGGCGTCGATGGAACTGTGGGTCGCCGCCCGGACCAACGAGAACCTGCGCACCGCGTTGCTGCCGACCGAACGCGAGATCGGCAAGACCGTGCGCGAGGCGGTCGCCGGGTTCCTCGGGCCGGAACTGACGGCGTCGCCGCGGTACGCAGACCTCTACCCGATCCTGTTCACGAGCATGCGCGGTGCCGCGACGACCTACCTCATCGATCGACGCGACCCGCGCACCGACCCGCACCTGCCGCTGTGGAAGGACATGATCCGGGTGTACCTGGTGGACAAGTGAGGCCCCGCCCTCCTGCTGACCGAGGACCGTATCGAGGTCCCGCTTGACCATTTCCTTCCCGCCTATTGAGCTCAATAGGCGGGAAGGAAACCGATAAGCGGGAGCTTCTACTACCGAAAGTCGTTGTCACCAGGACGATCCGCACGATTGCACGTCGGGCAGGATTGTCGGTGGCTGATCGTATGGTGTTGGTCATGGATCGTGGACGCGCACCTGGCCGAAGCGATCCTGTCACGTGAACCCCTGTCCACCACGCGATTCACCGCCCTGGTCGACCAGGTCGTGCACAAGCACGCACCGGATGCGGTACGCCGACGCAACGACCACGCCACCCGCGACCGCGGTGTGACGATCCGCCCGGACCGATTCCAGCCCGGCCGGTCACGCACCACCGGCCACCTACCCCACACCGACGCCGCCGCACTCAACGCACAGCTGACCGCGATCGCCACCACCGCCCACCCCGGTGACGGGCGCACCATCGACCAACGCCGCGCCGACGCCCTCCTCGCCTTGGCTCACGGGCAACGAGCCCTGGACTGCCTCTGCCCGGACTGCACGCCCGAACCCGCTGAGCAGGAGCTCGACGCCCGCGAGCCCGGCGACGCGCCCACCGAGCGCGACGTACCGGAGCCCGCCGACAAGGTGAGCGCCGACAGGGTGAGCGCCGAAAAGAGTAGCGCCACCTACGCATCCGCCGACGCGCCCGAAACCCCCGACCGCGGCGGGAAGACCAGCGAACGCAACCTCAAACCGTTGTGCCGGTTCCACAAGCGACTCGCCGTAGAACCCTTCTATCGAGAGGCCCGACGTGATACCAGACAGAACTGCATGGATTGACCGCTGCTGCGACGCGCTCAACCGGCTGCACACTGACGACCTGTCGACCGAGCAGATTGCCGCGCTGACGGTCATGCTGGAGAACATCAACGCTCTGCATCAGGCAACCGCGGCGCCGGTGCTGCGCTTGGTGTAGGTGGTCGGCCACCGGTCTTTTCAAGGTTGACCGTGAAAAGGTCTGCACCGCTAACCGTAGACAGCGAACGACCCCGGTCCTCCACCATGCCCAGAGGAGAACCGGGGTCGTTCTGTGTGTCCTGTCCACCATTCAGGACACGTCGAGGGACACCACCTCGACAGTTCGGGCGCCCACCTGATCGGAGCGGGCGATGATCGGCCGGACGCTGCCGTCAGGCAACGTGACGATGTCGCCGACGTCGGGCAGGTTCTCGCCGGGCTGCACGTAGATCGTCGCGGCGGCGACCAGATCCTCACCGTTGGCGTTGCGGACCGCCTTGGCGGTGAACTGCACCCGCGCCGGAATGGTGACCGGGTCGTCGTAGATCGGGCCGAAACTGCCCCGACCGACGATCGGCCGGTAGGTCAGCCGTTGAGGGAGCAGCCGTTTCGGGATCATCGGGCACGCCTGCGGTAGCGGCCGAGGATCGCCAGCTCGGGCAACGTCCACCCGTCGATCACCTGACGCTGTACCTCGTAATCGCCGATCTTCTCGGCGCGCAGGTTCTCGGGGTTGGCGGCCAGGCGTGCGGTCGAGGTGAGGATGACCGTCTCGACGTCGGGCGCCGGCTGGTCGCCGGAGAATCCACGACCGCGGGTGTAGGCGCGCACCTGGGCGGTGACGATCGGTAGTGCCCGTTCGGCCACGGCGGCGAGTTCGGTGTCGCCGTCGCGGCCGAGCAGGGCCACCACCTGAGAGGACTCGATCACGGCGTGGCGGTGAGGATGGTGACGGCCTTGGGCTGCAACAGCGCCAGGTCGTAGCGGGCGACGACGCGCAGCGCGACCTCGTCGGTGTCGAAGTAGCGCGAGCTGTCGACGGTCACGCTCGGGCTCATGTCGCGGGCGATGGCCACCATGCTCATATCGGCCAGTGCTGCCTTGCCGGTGGGCATCTGAGCGGTCACGGTCACCGGGACACCGAACAGCACCTCTTGGCCGGCCTGGGTGAGATCAGGCTGCAGGATGTAGCGACCATCGGCGTCCTTGACCTTGCGGATCGACAGGTAGTCGGCGGGGCTGAGGAACCAGCGGTTGGGCTTGACCTCGTTGGCGCGGGCGATGCCGATGCCGTCGAGCAGGCTGTCGGGCTCGTCGGCATCGAGGGTGCCGGTCGCGACGCCGCTCTGATTGAGCAGACCGCGGATGGTGTTGGAGGTACCGGTGCCGGTGAACAGGGCGACGTCGAGCGCCTTGGCGGTATCAGTTACCAAGCGCTGCTTGAGGATTGCGTCGAGTGCCTGGGCCGACGAGCGGAGCACCTCGGAGGTGACGCGGCTGATGACCTTGAGGCTCTTGAGCGTCGAGGGCAGCATCGAGACTTCGTCGAGGCCGACGGAGCTTTCGGGGATGGTGCCGCCTTCGGCGACGAATCCGACGGTCAGACCGGACGCGATACGCGGGATGCGGATGGGTCCGTTGGTGTCGATGACCTTCGGGCCCGACGCGAGGAACACGGACTCGCTCTCGAGGGGCTGGACGAGTAGCTGCTGAATCTGGGTCTGTTGCAGCGTGGACAGGGTTGCGGTGGTCTGGGTGGCCATACGGGGCTCCTACGTGAGTGTTGGGGATTCACGTCGAGCGCCCGGCTCGCAACGTCTCTTAGACAGGCATCTGGCCTGCACCCATGATGACAGGATGCAGGCCAGATGACAACGGTTGTCGTTAGGCGGTGCCGCGCATGATGCCGAGCAGGTCGACACCGGTGGTGGTGCCGGACTCACCCTGCCCCACGGCACCGACAACCCGGCGGGCCTTCAGATGCGGCTTGGCAGAAAGCAACTGATCGATGGACACGGCCAGCTTGTCCGGGTCGTCGAGGTGCTCGGGATCGAACGGCATGTCGGTGGGGTCGGCGAGCTTGCCGGTGGCCCGGACCAGTTCGGTGTGCAGCCGCTTGGCGAGGTCGTCGGCGGCCTTGGCGCGGGTGCGGTAGTCGGCGTTCTCCTTGCGGAGGTCTTCGACGTAGGCCCGCGGGAACGTGTCGGGCTCAGGCTCCGGCGTCGGCTCGTTCTCGGTTGGCTCGTCGGGTTGCTGCGCCTCGTTGGGCTGCGGCTGATCGTCGGGTTGCGGCGTCGGGGGTGTCGTTGGCTCGTCGGGTTGCTGCTGCTCGTCGGGCTGCTGCGGATCGTTGGGCATCTGCGTTCTCCTTCTCGGTGGGGGTGGCTGGCTGCTGAGTGCAGGCACAACCGGTGTGGTGCCACATCGGGGTGTCGATGGGTAGGACGGTGCCGGCGAGGTTCTGACATGCCGGGCACGCGCCGGAGTTCGGTACGCGCTTCCAGAACTGCACCTCGTGGCGGCGCAGACCGGAGGCGTAGGATTCGCGCGCGGTTTCCAGCGTCCGGCCGCGGGCGGCGGTGTCGAGTTTGGTACGCGGGTCTGGGTCGTCGAGCGCTTCCCGAATCAGGTTGTGCAACAGTCGTTTCGGTGGGTTCGGCGCGGGTATGCCGACGGGTAGCGCCACCGTGCGCAGTTGCGCGGTCAGTACTGCGGCGACGCCGACGTCGGCCAGGGTGGCGGCGCGGTGATCGTTGACGGTCAGCGCGGTGATGGCCAGCTCGACGAACATCTCCTCGGTCAGCTCACCGGCCAGGAGACGGTCGTAGAGCGCCTGGACGGAGTCGCTGGTGGACTGGGCCAGCGTTGCCACCCGCTCGGCGTACGCGTTCACCTCGGAGCCTCGGGCAACAGGCTGGTGACGTCGGCGCCGGCGGAGTCCATAGCCTCAAGCCTTGTGGCGGTGCGGATCTCGACGATGTCGGTGTCGGAGTAGCCCAGCCGCTTGAGCGCGTAGGTCGCCGGCAGGAGACCCGCCTGGTAGAGCTTGGTGACCGCGTCGGCCTCCTGGGCGATCGACCGGGTCGACGGGTCGGCCCACTGCACCGACGCCTGCACCTCAGCCGGATCGACGCCGTCACGCACCGCAACGATCAGCCGCGCCACCTGCTCCCAGGCACGACCGAACAGCGCCTGCTTGGCTTCGGCGCGGGCGGTCAGCGCGGCCTCAGCGGCACGCATGGCGTCAGCGCTGGCCGGGTTCGCCGAGGTGATGCCGACGTAGTGCGCCGGTAGCGCGCTGACGGCCATGATCTGAGTGAGCAGCGCCTCGATGCTCGACGAGTACGCCGTCAGACCGGACGCTTCGAGCTGACCGAACTTCGCCTCGGCCTGCTCGGCGAGCATCATCCTGTTGGTCTCTGGATATGGCGATGTCTCTTCGACGACCGGTACGCCGTCCTCGTCGAGGACCGGGTTGCCCTCGTCGTCAACGACAGGTTCCTCGACGAGTTCGACACCGGTGGCCCAACGGCGGGGGCGGGCGTAGAACTCGGAGCCGACCATCATGTCGGCGAGAATCTTGTTGAGCGCATCGCTGAGCGGGATCAGGTCGGCGATCTCGGAGACCGGGTCGCCGAGGATGCGGTCGGTGTTGGCCAGCCGGACCACCGGCACCACGCCGAGCGGGTTGTCGAGCACCTCGACGGTCTCGAATCCTGCCGTCGTCGCACCGGTGTTGTTGGCACGCAGCCGGGTCACCTTGTCGGCCTCGAAAATCGTTGCCTCGGTAGTGGTGTCAGTAGTCCACCGTTTACAGGCGGCGACGATCTGGCGAGTGCCAGGGTCGACCTTGACCGACATCTGATGCGCCGACTCGATGGACACCTGCGGGCGGCCCTGGGCGTCGGCCCACACCAGGACGTAGGTGGCGCCGAGTAGCAGCGCTTCGCGGTGAGCGACCGGGGCGAGCTGGTCGAGGTCGTTGCGCAGCCAGTCGTCCCAGACGTCGGCGCCGGTGAATCCGGTAACGCGCAACCGTTCGGCGATCGACGTCACCGACAGACGACACAGATTCGATGCGATACGACCGAACCTGTCCCCCAACGCTTTACGGGCCTCCGGGGCGAGAAACGCCAGCGGTTGTTCGCCGGCGTAGTAGCGGTCCAGCACCGCGTAGCGGGCCTGCGGGGCGTCGATGCGTTGCAGTAGATCGGTGTGCAGAGCATTGGTCATGATGGGAAACTCCTTGCCCTCTTGCGAGGTTTGTTGGTGTGAAACGCGGCCCGGTCCAGAGCCACGATTGCCGCGACCGCGGCGTCGATCTTGTTCTTGCTGCCCTTCTTGTCTTTGCTGACCAGGTCGCCCGCCGGCGTCGACTTGGCCACGCAGTTGCCCAGATGCTGGGCCAGACGCTCGTCGGCGTCGTGGGACACAGTCTTGTCGACCACCGCCTGATAGAGGCGATCGGTCGCCGGGGCCATGCGGGCGGCGTTAGCGGTGTTCCATTCCAGGACCCGACGCTGACCGTGCCGGGTGGCCCATGCCTCGATCTCCGAGCGCCACCCCCACGGGTCCGCGGCCAACTCGACCACGTCGTACCGGTCGAAAGCGCGCGCCACCGCGACATCGACCTCACCGCGCGGCACACGCCACCGCGGATCACCGGGGTTCTCCCACATGCCGACGGTGAACAGAAACGGCTTAGGGCCGATCGTGCAGCCAACGAGCGCTGTCGAGTCCCCCGAGGCCGACCCGTCGAACGCCAGCACCACCTTGTCGCGTCGGCCCACCGTGCGTTTCGCGTCGGCCAGCGGCTCCCACGCACCCCACGGCAACCACCTGTCCACCTGCCCCACCCACTGGCCGAGTCGGAGCTGACGAAACACCGGCTCACGCAACGTGCGTCGCGCCGCGGCCATACCGTCCTCGGCGAGAAACAGGCCCATCGCCGGGTTCGCGATGCGCCACGCCTCGCGGTCGTCGATGTCGCACCCCTCCGGCGCCGCGAACTCTCGCAGATAGAACGCCGGGTCGTCGTTGGTGCGACCGTGCTGCACCAACCGCCACATCACCGACTCGATACTGGTCGCCGGCGTCGAGATGGCCAGCGTCGTCGACACCGGCCGCTTGCCGACCATCGAGGTGACCGCCTCCCACACTTCCTCAGTCACCACATGCAACTCGTCGACGATCAACAGCGTCGGGTCCCAACCATGCAGCGCAGCCGGATCGGCCGGCAACGGCTGCAACAGGCCTCCGTTGTGCGGGGTCTGGAGCTTGTCGGCGTAAATGTGACAACGCTCTGAGAGCGCCGGACTCATCTCCACCATGCGGCGTGCCACCCGCAACGTGATGTTGGCCTGACGCTGATCTGAGGCCACCACAAGCACCTCGGGAGACTCACCACCGACGAACAGCTCGGCGACACCCACCATCGCGGCCAAGCCGGTCTTACCGTTGGCGCGGGCGATGCTCACCAACGCCTGACGGATACCGTCAGCGAACGCGCCGTCGATGATCTCGCGCTGAAAGTCCGGCAGGCGCACCGGCTCACCGGCACCCACACCCTTGGGGATCACCAGGAACTCCTCAATGAACCGAGCGATGCGGGCCGCCCGCTCCGCCGGGTAGTCGCTCAGATCGAGCGGGTCCACCGTGATCTGCTGCTTGACGCCGGCCTTCATGCCGCACCACCCGCCATTGGGTACCCCCCGGGGGTGTGAGAGCGACATCCCGACTCCCCCCGTCGGCTCCCACCCCCCGGCGCAGGGGGCACCCCCCTGGGGTCTGAGCGGGCCGCTGACGGCCTCGCGGGGCCTCTGCGGGAGTTGCATCGGCGGCACACGACGTCGATGTCACAGAGCCGTACAGGCTTGCCGGCATCGTGGCGGCGCCATGCCTCGGGCGAATGGTCGGCGGTCAAGTCGTCGCGCGTACCGCAGTCGGAACAGAACGGTTGCAGACGTCGGGCTCGCTTGGAGAGCCGGTCCCACGCCGTCGAATAGCCCGCGCGCCGCGACGGACGGGATTCGGGCGTACGGGTGACCGCGCGGTGGCTGACGGTGTGCTCGGCGCAGCGGGTGTCCTCGGCGGGTTCGCCGCACTCGACGCACGGCCGCATGAGGCCCATCACTGGGCGCCGTCCTCGTCGGCGAGCGCCATGAGGCGCAACCACGCCGGAAGCTCCACCGGCACCTTGTGGAAGCGGCGGCAGTCGTCGGCAAAGGCGATGGTGATGGAGCAGCCTGCGAGCCACATGTCGATGCGTTCGACGTCGGTCAGGCTCTTCATGTAGGCGAATGCGTCGAGGCGTCGGCCTTCGCCGACGAGGGCACACAACGCGAGGTAGTGGTTGATCGAGTCGCGGTGGTCGAGGTCGTCGAGGTTGGTCGGCTCAGTCATCGGTCATCCCCTTGATGGCGTGGTTGTAGTGGTCGAGTACCGCAGTGAGGTAGGCGAGTTGGGCGTCGTTGAGTCGGTCGTGGTTGATGCGCGCGGCCAGGCCGTAGAGCCGGGACACCAGGCGTCGGCGGGTGCGGGGCCGTGACTCGGTCATGAGCTGCCCCTCTCGCAGCGCCGGGTGTACTCCGACTCCGACTCGGTGATGTGGTCGAGGCGGTCGCGAGTTTCGGGTGCGAGGTCGTCACGCTCGTCACGGAGGTAGATGACTGCGGTGAGGCCGTAGGGCAGGCGACGGGTCTCGATCACGATGCACACCCCCCGCACGTATCGACGAGGTCGGAGGGCAACGAAATGCCACAGACCGAACAAGGGGGCTGGTGCACGAGTAGGTGACATCTGATCTGGCTTGCCCTGCCGGGCGGCCTGGAAGGATGCCAGCTGTGCCCAAGCCCTATCCCCAGGAGTTCCGCGACGACGTTGTCCGCGTCGCCCAGAACCGTGAAGACGGTGTGACTCTCGAACAGATCGCTGCCGACTTCGGTATCCACCCGATGACCCTGAACAAGTGGATCCGCAAGGCCGACGTGGAGGCCGGGATCAAGCCCGGCACCACGTCGGCCGAATCGCGTGAGCTGCGCGAGGCCAAGCGGCGTGTGCGCCTGCTTGAACAGGAGAACGAGGTCTTACGCCGGGCGGCGGCGTACCTGTCCCAAGCGAATCTGCCGGGAAAAGGTGGTACCCGCTCGTGAGTGAGCTGGCCGCTGACGGCATCCCCGTCACGGTGGCGTGTCGGGTACTCAAGATCGCTCGCCAGCCCTACTACCGGTGGCGCAAGAACCCGATCACCGACGCCGAGCTCGCCGAGGCGTACCGGGCCAACGCCCTGTTCGACGCCCACCGCGAAGACCCGGAGTTCGGCTACCGCTACCTCGCCGACGAGGCCGAAGCCGCAGGCGAGAAGATGTGCCGGCGGACGGCGTGGCGGATCTGCTCCGCCGGCGGCTGGACCAGCACCATCAGCAAGAGAGGCCGCGGCAAGCACCGCAAGGCCGGCCCGCCTGTACACGACGATCTCGTCAAGAGAGACTTCACCGCGCCCGGCCCCAACGAGCTGTGGCTGACCGACATCACCGAGCACTGGACGGCCGAGGGCAAGCTGTACCTGTGCGCGATCAAGGACGTCTACTCGGGCCGGATCGTCGGGTACTCGATCGACTCGAGAATGAAGTCCCGCCTGGCCGTGGCCGCCCTGAACAGCGCTGTCGCCAGGCGAGGGGACGTGGCCGGCTGCGTTCTGCACAGCGATAGAGGGTCTCAATTTCGTTCGAAGAAGATGCAGAAGGCCATCACCCGGCACGGCATGCTCGGGTCGATGGGCAGGGTCGGTGCGTGTGGTGACAACGCGGCGATGGAGAGCTTCTTCTCGCTGCTACAGAACAACGTCCTCGACCGTCGATCCTGGGCCACCAGAGACGAGCTCCGGGCCGCCATCGTGCACTGGATCGAACGGACCTACCACCGCCGCAGACGACAGGACCGCCTCGGCAGATTGACCCCCATTGAATTCGAGACCATCATCAACCACGAGGCCCCTCAGGCCGCGTGACTAACCCTGTCACCTATCCGTGCACCAGGCCCAAGTGCCTAAAAGGGTGGTGTTGTATCCGTTGTATGTGTTGAAAGTGGAGGGGTTCTGAGGCTCCGAATTCAACAATTCAACAGATACAACACCCCTATAGGTGCCCCTCTTCGGTTTCGTCAGTCGTCCCGACTCGTAGAGGCGGCTCAGGATCACCCCGGCGTGCTTGTTGTCCACGCCGAACTCCGCTGCCACCTCAGCTGGCGTTGTGGCGCCGCGCCCGTTGACGTACTCGAGCACGTCGATGCTTAGATCGCCGAGCCGCTGACGGTCCTTCCGCGTCTCGCCTTGGCTTTCGGCGGCTTCGATGCTGTCGCCGTCTAAGCGCCAACGCCCGTCCTCGGTCACCAACGCCACTTCGCGTTCGACGATGTCGCGCCCGGTCACTGCGAGGGTGGCCTCGTTGCTCTTGCGTGGTCGTTGCAGCACCAGGACGAAGTCGGCGGCACCGGCGATGCCTTGCGTACCGCTGACGCTGTCGACGAAGTCCTCACCGCTACTCTTGCGGGTGTGGTGGACGGCCAACAAGCACGCGCCCGGCACGACGTCGACAAGCGCCTTGAGCTCTGAGCCCGTCTGGTAGTCCGCCAGGTAGGCATCCTCACCCGAACGACGCTGTTTGCGCGCCTTGCCGAGGGTGTCGAGGATGACCAGTGGCTCGTCACCGCGGTGTTGATCGAGCCACGCTGCGATCGTGGGGATCACCTGACCGGGCACCACACTGGTCAGGATGTCGAGTGCCTTCGGTAGCGGGTCGGTGCCGTTGATCGCACGCAGTCGGTATTGCAGGCGCCTGTGCCCGTCCTCCAGCGCGAGGTACAGGACCGGCCGCTGCTCGACCTCGATGGTGCCGAGCGCACGACCACCGGACGCACACGCGAGCGCGATATTGCCCATCAGCCACGACTTGCCGGCCTTCGGTGGGCCGACAATGAGTCCCGATCCTTCGGTGATGATGCCGGGTACGTGCTCGACGAGGTCGGCGAAGGTCTTGCAGTCCAGCTCGGCGGCAGAGATCAAGCCCGCCAACAGGTCTGGGCCTTCCTCGACCGGCACCAGCTCGGCTACGGTGTGACCGCTTTGGATATGGTCGGTGAAGTCTTTGCCTTCGGCGGCCTGGACGATGACCACAGACGTCGCGATGGGCTCGAGGAGATCACCGACGCGGCGGGCGTGTTCGAGGCCCTTCTCGTCGCGATCAGCCACCACCACGACGGGTCGATGCTTGAGCGGTGACCAGTCGTAGCGTTCTGGCCGAGTGCTCGCGCCCTGCCGCGGCGAGACGGCCACGACCCCGTCGAGGTCCATTGCGGTGTTGGCGTCCTTTTCACCTTCAACCACGTAGACCGTTTGCGCGTGATCCTCGGGTAGATACTCGACACGGTAGAGCGACCGGTCTGCCTTGTTGCCACTCTGCGAGAAGCGTTTTCCCGATCGACGATGCACCACCGCACCGCCGGCATAGCGGTACTCGACATCGTCGTCGTAGAGGTCGTGCATATTCATTCCGAGAGCCTCGACAACCTCGGCGCGGGCACACCCGGCGAAGCAGTGGATTACCGCCCGGTCACCGGCCCGTCCGACCGACACCCTCAGCGAGGGGTTGCGGTCGTCGTGAGCGGGGCATTGCGCCATTGCATCGTTTCGACCGCGGTCCTCGACCCTGCTGCCGTTGGCTCGAAGAGCATCGATGACACGCTCGTATGCGCTGCTCATTCGCCACCACCGCCGATAGACTGTGTGGTGTCGGCTTGCTTGGTGGCGACTGACTTGGAGAGGTCCTCGTGTGGCGCGGGGGCCTCTTCGCTGTTCGGGGGCCTCAAGCTGCACCGCCGCCCTGACGCGCGGGCCGGAGCAACTCCGCAAGGCGGGTGCGTTGCTCATCGGTCAGCGGTGGCGCTTCGGCCAGAACCTTTCCGACGTAGCTTTCGATGTTGGCGAGCTTGAGATCACGCCGAGCATCGATCAGTGCGGGGTCGTCAGGTCGCTTGACGCGTGAGAGCGCGGCGACACGCGCTCGATGATGGGTCGGGGAAGACAACAGAAGCCTCCGAGCATGGGTTATTCACCCTCTGCTGGGAGGCTTTCTGACGATCCGCGGATTCCGATAGCACGAGGGCCTTGAATCCATATCCGCGTGGAACGCTTGCTAGAAACAGTAGCAGTTACTTGCCACGGAAGCGCAGCGCAGCGGCAAGTTCGGCGAGTCGCAGCTCGACGACACCACGCTTAGTCAGCTCGGCGAGGCAGTCCCACAACGGCAGGTTGTCGCGGACCACCACGCGCGTGTGGCACTGCTGGCACGACAGGCGATAGCGCCGAGCGAACACCTGCTCGGCGGGTGCTCCGATCGTGGTCGAGGGCCGACCAGACTCGTCGAGTACCTGCACCATCCTGACCAGATCGCGGCGATACCCGGCGAGCGGATGCTCGAGAGTCCAGCCGCGACCGAGCGCGTCGTGATGCACGAACCGCGCGACGTCCTCGCGCTCGTGTTGGGAGTCGCAGTAGAGCGAGATGCTTGTCATTTCCACACCACCTGTATCCGTTTGGGATCGAATCTGACGCCGTCGGTTCCCCTGTGCCCCTTACCCACCGGGGCGATGACCACCTCGGCCAGCACACCCAGGATCGCACGCAGCCGATCAGGGCTCAGCGACTCGACCGCGGCCACGACGTCGTCGGTGCCCAACGGCAGCCCGTCGAACACGCGCACCTTCTCGGCGTCGTGCGCCTGCACCTCGAGGGATCGTATCTGCTCGGTGATCCGGTCGGTGGCGCGCTTGGCCTGGGCGCCGGTCAGCAGTCCGTCGGCACGCTCGTCGGCGATGTCATCCAGCCGTGCGAGCAGAGTTGCCCGCTGGGTGCGCAGCATCTCGACGTCGGCCTCGTCCTGCTCGGCTTCGAGCAGCGCCACCGCATCGGGCATCGCCAGCCGACCGGCGATGAGTTCGTATACGAATGGCTCGATGTACTCGGCGCGGATCGACACGCCGTGGCATTGCTTGCAGCCGTAGACGATTGCCTTGTCGAGCGTTTGCTTACCGGCCATCTGATCGCCGCCGCACTTGCCGCACGTGAGCATCCCGGTCAGCAGGTGCCGACGCACACTCTTACGGCCAGGGCCGCGGCCAGGAGCTGTGAGGATCGTCTGTGCCGCTCGCCAGGTGTCCTCGGCGACCAGACCGGGCCACGTGCCAGGGCCGACGATCTCCCCACGGTGAGCGCGCAGGCCGGCGTTACGCGGGTTGCGCAGGAACAGGCTCATCGTCGTCGGCGTCCACGGCTTGCCGGTCAAACCGTAGAGTCCTGCCGAGTTCCACTGGCGCACAATGTCACTGATCGAACCACCGGCGAGGATCGACGCGTACGCCCGGGCGACCAGCGGCGCGGTCGTCGGGTCCGGCTGGTGGGTGTCGTCGAGGTAGCCGAACGCGCGGCGCCACTTCGGTTTCCCGAGCTTCGCCATCTGAGAGAACGCGCGGCGTTGCCGCTCGGACTTGTGCTCGACCTCGGCGGCTGACACCGATCCGAGGATTGAGGCCATCATGCGGCCGGACGAGGTCGACAGGTCGAGGTCGCCCGCGGTGACCGTGCGGATCGCGACGCCGTCGGCCACGTCGAGCAGGCGCACCAGATCAGACAGCTTGCGATACAGCCGGTCGGGGTGCCAGCACACCACCGCGTTGACCTCGTCGCGCTTGATCGCGTCGAGCAGTGCCTCGAATCCGGGGCGCGTCTTGCCGCTGTAGGCCGACAGGTCGTTGTCGTCGTAGGTGGCGGCTACCGTCCACCCCAGGCGCTCGGCCAGTGCGCGGCAGTCCTCCAGCTGGCGCTCGACACCGAGCCGTTCGCCCGTGCGGTCCAGGGATATTCGGACGTAGATCGCGGCTTTGCGCGTCGGGCTGATCGGCATACCCTAGAGTGTACTTCGCGTAGTCGCATACACCATCGCATCAAGACCTTCGGGAGGTGGCGCGACCACCAGGACGACTACCTCGCCGTATTGTTCGAAGCACCCACCGGCCACACATATCTGGGCAACGCGTTCACCGGACGTGACCTCTTCGGTGCCCTGACGCCCCGGAAACCACCCGATCACCCGGCCCGGCAACGACTCGCAGACGAGCGGGCCGCCCGCACCACAACTCATCGTCGACAACTCGACGAGTGGGACACAGCCAACCCGCCGCCCTTCTAAAAGGGGACAGGCGGGAGTGCCTCGAGCAACCGGTCGACGAACGCCGCCTGCGCCGGGTTGAGTTTCTTCCGTGCGGTCTCCGGGTCGAACCACTCGGCGCGGTCGATCTCGGGGAACGACTGCATCCGCCCCGACCGCGGGGGCCAGGCCATCTCGAAGGTGTTGCTGATGACCGTCGACACGTCGAGATCACCTTCGACGGCGAACCCGATCACGATCTTCCCGCTCTTGAGTTTCACCTCGCCGAGTTCGATGTGCGGGCCGTCGGGCACCGGGGTGCCGACCTCCTCGAGGTACTCGCGTCGGGCTGCCTCCCATTCCGGTTCGTCCGGGTCGATCAAGCCCTTGGGGATGGACCACGATCCCTCGTCGGGCTTGCGGGCCCAGATCGGACCGCCGGGATAGGCGAGGAGCACCTCGACGCCCTGATCGGAGTCGGTCCGGCGGAACAGCAGGATTCCTGCGCTGCGGCGAGTGGTGGAAGCGGTCACCCACACATCATCGCGGAAACGCGTCAGATGTCGTCGAACGTCTCGGCGGGCGGCACGATCGGCGACATCTGCCGACGCATCGCTCGCTCCGAGCATCCTGGGCCGTCGAATGGGCATATCGTTGTGGACATGGCCTCCAGACTCGACCCCGAGGAATCGGGCCCCGACGAACACATCGTCGATCCCGACGTCCCGCATGAATGGCCCCACGCCTCGGCCTTCGCCTTCGGTGATTCGACGCCGATCGGCGAGACCGATCGCCTGGCCCGTGAACGCGCCGCGTACGAGGCGGCCGGTCACGCCGATTACAACCGGGGCCACGCGGTGGGCGGGTCCGACGGAAGCACCGAGGGGCAGTAGATGGAGGTCTTGTCCAGCCGAGTACTCCTGCTCTCGGCAGATCCCGAACGACTGCAGGCCTTCTACCGTGACCAGCTGGGTCTCCCGATCCACCGCGAGTATACCGGCGGAATCGTGTTCTTCGCCGGCAACGGACTCATCGAGATCTCGTCGCACATGAAGACCGATGCACCCGACCCGTCGAGCAACGCGGCGCTCTGGTTGCAGGTCCGCGACGCCGAGGCCACCGAGAAGCAGTTCCGCGACTGCGGGGTGAGCGTCACACGCGAGCCGCGAACCGAACCTTGGGGCCTCATCGAGATGCATGCCGAGGACCCCGACGGACGCCGGATCATCGTCGTGGAGATCCCCGCCGATCACCCGTTGCGCAAGGACACCCGCTAGTCGGACGGCCTCGGCGGTGGTGAAACCGGCAGGACCGGGCATGACAAACTGGTTCGCATGAGTACCTGGAACGCGCCCACCTGCGCGAGCGGCCCGAACGCCGGTCTGAATGCCACCGTCGAGCTGCCCGGTTCCAAGTCCATCACCAATCGCGCGCTCGTCCTGGCCGCGCTCGCCGACGGCCCGTCGACCGTCCGTGGAACCCTCCGCAGCCGCGACACCAACCTCATGCTGGATGCTCTGGCAGCGCTCGGGGTGCAGGTGCGTGTCGATCCCGCTGCCGAGACCACCGTCTCCCTCTCCCCCGGGCCGCTACACGCAGCCGACATCGACTGCGGCCTCGCCGGAACGGTCATGCGGTTCCTGCCGCCGCTGGGTGCGCTGGCCACCGGGCGGGTCCGCTTCGACGGCGACCCGCAGGCCCGCGTCCGCCCCCAGACCACGATCCTCGACGCCCTGCGCGGTCTCGGCGTCGCGATCGAGGGTGACCGCCTGCCCTTCACCATCGACGGCACCGGCCGGGTGCGGGGTGGCGAGGTCACCATCGACGCGTCCGGGTCGTCGCAGTTCGTGTCGGGTCTGTTGCTGTCGGCCGCCCGGTTCGACGAGGGACTGGTCATCCGCCACGTCGGGCCGCCCGTCCCGTCGACACCGCACATCGACATGACGGTCGACATGCTGGCGACCGCGGGCGTCGAGGTCGACACCTCCGAAGCCGATGTCTGGCGCGTGTCCCCCGGTGCGATCCGGGCCGTCGACTGGACCGTCGAACCCGACCTCTCGAACGCCGCGGCGTTCCTGGCCGCGGCCGCGGTCACCGGCGGCACCGTCCGCGTCCCGTACTGGCCGGCGGTCACCACGCAGCCCGGTGCACGTATCGCCGACGTGCTGGCCGCGATGGGCTGCACCGTCGAGCACCTCGACGGCACTCTGACCGTCCGCGGGCCCGCCGTGCTGAAGGCGGTGAACCTCGACCTGCGCGACATCGGCGAACTGACCCCGACCATCGCCGCCCTGTGTGCCGTCGCCGACGGCGAATCCGAGCTGAGCGGCATCGCCCATCTGCGCGGCCACGAGACCAACCGGTTGGCCGCCCTCACCACCGAGATCACCCGGCTCGGCGGGATCTGCGCCGAGACCGAGGACGGGCTCCGGATCACCGGGACGACGCTGCACGGCGGGACCTGGGAGTCCTACGCCGACCACCGCATGGCCACCGCCGGCGCGATCGTCGGACTCGTCACGCCCGATGTCGTGGTCGACGACATCGAGACGACGAGCAAGACCCTGCCCGACTTCCCCGGTATGTGGCAGCAGATGATCGGTCGCCTTTGAGCCGCCGCGCGGCGAGTTACGACGAATCCGATGTCCGGGTTCGTCCGGGAAAAGGCACGCGTCCGCGCACCAAACAACGTCCGTCCCACGACGATGCCGAACAGGGCATGGTCGTGTCGGTGGATCGCGGCCGGTGGGGTGTCGTCCTCGGCGGCGATCCGGACCGTCGCGTCGTGACGATGCGGGCCCGAGAGCTCGGCCGGACTCCGATCGTCGTCGGCGACGACGTGTCGGTGGTCGGCGACCTCTCCGGGAAGCCGGACACCCTGGCGCGGATCGTGCGTGTCGCCGAGCGCCGAAGTGTGTTGCGGCGCACCGCAGACGACTCCGACCCGTATGAGCGGATCGTGGTGGCCAACGCCGATCAGTTGTTGATCGTCACCGCGATGGCCGACCCGCCGCCGCGCACGGGGTTCGTCGAACGAGCACTGGCGGCGGCCTACGTCGGCGGTCTGTCCCCCATCCTGTGCCTGACCAAATCCGACCTCGCCGATCCGATCGAGTTCACCGCCGCCTTCGCCGACCTCGACCTACCCGTCATCCGCGCCGGACGCGACGACCCCATCGACGACATCCTCGACGCGCTGCGCGGGCACATCACCGCCTTCATCGGACACTCCGGCGTCGGAAAATCGACACTCGTGAATCGCCTTGTCCCCGACGCATATCGAGCGACGGGGGTGGTCTCCGGTGTCGGCAAGGGACGCCACACCTCGACCCAGTCGGTGGCGCTTCCGCTACCCGGGACTGGCATCCCGCGCAGCTGGGTCGTCGACACCCCCGGCATCCGGTCCTTCGGACTCGCCCATGTCGGTCCCGACGACATCATCGCAGCGTTCGACGATCTCCGCGACGCCATCGAGGAATGCCCCAGGGGCTGTACGCATCTCGGCCCGCCGGCAGATCCCGAATGCCGGCTCGACGACCTCGGGGGTCACTCCTACCGGCGCGGCATGGCCGTCCGGCACCTACTGGCGGCCGTCAGCGGAACGCTCAGCGACGACGACGCCGTTCCCGCAGCTGACGAATCGCCGTCTTGAGCCCGGTCGACCTCGGCATCCCGGCAAAACGCTTCTCCGACGCGGTTTCCGGGGCATCGTCGGCGGTCGCGCGCAGGAACGAGTCCGGCACGGCCAGTTTGTTGATGGTGCGCAGCGTCTGCAAGTACTGCACCACGATCGAACCCGTCGTGTAGGGCAGGTCGTACTTGTCGCACAGCGCACGGACCCGAACCGCGATCTCGGCATACCGATTGCTGGGCAGATCGGGATACAGGTGGTGTTCGATCTGATAGCAGAGGTTGCCGCTGAAGAACGCCATCGCGGGTCCGGCGTCGAAGTTGGCCGTGCCGAGCATCTGCCTCAGGTACCACTGGCCCTGGGTCTCGTTGTCGAGGGTGTCTGCGGTGAACTTCTCTGCACCGTCCGGGAAGTGGCCGCAGAAGATCACCACATAGGCCCAGACATTGCGGATGAGGTTCGCGGTGAGATTGGCGGTCAGCGTGTGTTTGAAATTCGGTCCGGACAACACCGGGAACAGCACGTAGTCCTTGGCGACCTGCTTGCCCACCTTGCGCGCGAACAGCTTGAGCTGCGGGATCGCGATCTCCTTGGGCTTGTCGCCGGAGATGACGTCCTTGAGGTCGAGATCGTGCAGACCGATCCCCCACTCGAACAGCGCCGCGAGCACGATGTTGGTGAACGGCTGGAAGATCTGTTTGGGCTGCCACGGCTCGTCGCGGGTGACGCGCAGCGTCTTGTAGCCGACGTCGTGATCCATGCCGAGGACGTTGGTGTACTTGTGATGGATGTAGTTGTGGGAGTGCTTCCAGTGTGGCGAGGCGCACACCATGTCCCATTCCCAGGTGGTCGAGTGGACCTCCGGGTCGTTCATCCAGTCCCACTGCCCGTGCATCACGTTGTGCCCGAGCTCCATGTTCTCGATGATCTTCGAGAGCGCGAGAGCCCCGGACCCGAGGAGCCACAGCGGCCGCGATCGACTGCCGAGCAGAGCTGCGCGGCCGGCGACCTCGAGGGCGCGGTGCGCCAGGATCGTGCGGCGCAGGTACTTGACGTCGCGAATCCCCCGGTCCGCCTCGATCTCACGACGGAGGGCGTCGAGTTCGGCACCCAGCGCCTCCACATCGGCGTCCGTCAGATGTGCGTACTCGTTGATGTCAGTGATCGCCATTGGGTCCCATTATGCCGACGTTGTCGAATCGATGCATGGACGCAGCCGGGCGGGCGTCCGACGCGCCCGCCGACCACGATCCCAGAATCAGGCGGCCGCCTCGTCGTCGCGCGTCGCGCGCAGCGGCGTCACGACGGCACGGCTTCCACGGCCGGCGCGCCGCCGCTCGCGCAGACCCGCGATGGCCGATCGCAGCCCGCGACGGGTACCGGTCTGCTCGTCGACGGTGGCCTGCAGGCGCGCGCCTTCCGGCAGCCCCTGCTTGAAGCGACGCTCGGAAGCGGTCTCCGGGGCGTCGTCGGCGGTCGCCTTCAGATACTTGTCCGGCAGCGACAGTTTGGCGATGGTCCGCCAGGTCTTGGCGTACTGCACCGGGAACGGGCCGGAGGTGTAGGGCAGGTCGTACTTGTCGCACAGCTCACGAACGCGCACGGCAATCTCGGCGTAGCGGTTGCTCGGAAGGTCCGGGAAGATGTGGTGCTCGATCTGGTACGACAGGTTGCCGCTCATGAACGCCAGCACGAAACCGGCGTCGAAGTTCGCGCTGCCGAGCATCTGACGCAGGTACCACTCGGCCTGGGTCTCGTGGTCGACGTCCTGCTTGGTGAACTTCTCCGCACCGTCGGGGAAGTGCCCACAGAAGATGACCGCGTTGCTCCACACGTTGCGGATCACATTGCCCAGGGCGGTCGCAGTGGCCGCCTTGCGGTAGGCGTTGACGTATCCCACCTTGTGTCCGGTGGTGGCGGCCACCAGCGCCGGGTAGGCGAGATAGTCCTTGGCGACCTGCTTGCCGACCTTCGACAACACGTCGGCGACGTCGCGCTTGTACTGTTCCTTCTCCTCGGGCGTCCGGCGCTTCTTGCCGAGCTCGAGGTGCTGCACGGCGACTCCGTACTGGAACGCCAGCGCCAGGATCGTGTTGTAGACGAGGTTGCCGTAGTTGAACGGCCGCCAGCGCTGGTCACGCGTGACGCGCAGCAGGCCGTAGCCCACATCGTCATCCATGCCGAGCACGTTGGTGTACTTGTGATGGATGTAGTTGTGGGTGTGCTTCCAGTGCGCCGACGGGTCGGTGTTGTCCCACTCCCACGTGGTGCTGTGGACCTCGGGATCGTTCATCCAGTCCCACTGCCCGTGCATCACGTTGTGGCCGAGCTCCATGTTCTCGACGATCTTGGCCACCCCGAGTGCACCGGCACCGGCCCACCAGGCCGACTTCTTGGTCGACCCGAACAGCAGGGCGCGTCCGGTCAGCTCCAGCCCGCGCTGGAAGCGGATCGTGTTCCGCAGGTAGCGGGCGTCCCGCTCGCCGCGGCTGGCCTCGATGTCGGCGCGGATCGCGTCGAGCTCTGCGCCGAGTGCTTCGACGTCGGCTTCGGACAGATGCGCGTATTCGGGGATGTCGGTGATAGCCATACGTGTGGTCCCTTCGCCGGGTGGGTGGCTGCGCTGGTGTCGGCGTCGACAACCGGTGCGGCTCATGCCTGGGTTCCAAACCCTACGTTTCCGTAACTTACGCAAGCGTAGGTTACTGATCGCGCGTGTGTCCAGCGATGGGGTGGGCGGGTCGTTTCGACGCGGTGCCTCGCTGCGCTCGGTACCGGCTCAACGAGCAGGGCACACGGACGCGGCGATGGGGCGGGCGGGTCCGTTTCGACGCGGTGCCTCGCTGCGCTCGGTACCGGCTCAACGAGCAGGGCACACGGACGCGGCCTCGCGGTAGTCGTCGACGAACAGCTCGAAGCCGATGAGGTCCTCGAAGACACCGTCGGAGCGGGCAGCCAGCTTCTGCCTGCTGACCTCGCGGAAACCGGCCGCGCGGGCGAGTTTCTTGCTGCCTTCGTTGCTGTCGGCGGCGAACAGCGTCAACCGCCGGAACCCCAGCTTCTCGAAGGCATAGCGCACAGACGCCGGGAACGCTTCTCCCAGAACGCCCTGACCGCGCGCCTCGGGATGCGTGTAGAAGCCGGCCTCGGCACCGGTGACCTCGTCGATGTGCAGCAGGGTGATGTCACCGAGGTAGTCGTCGGTCTCCAGGTCGGCGACCGCCCAGGTGCAGGTAAGGCCCTGCGCCGCGGTCCACCACTTGCGCAGACGTTCGGCCGCGGCGTGCTCGAGTTCCAGCGGGTCGGGTCGTGCGAAAAGGTATTTGCGGGAGACCGGGTCGTCGAGGGTTTCGCGGATGCGCGGATCATCGTGCTCGGCGAGGGGCCGGAGACGGAACCGCTCGGTCTCGAACACGTCGGTGCGCCATTCCGTCTTCGGTTTCCGCACATCGTCGGCACGCAGCGAGCCGACCCACGCGTCCCGGATGTGTCCGCGGACCTCGATCCCGTCGGGCACCGCGGCGTCGAGACGGAACCCGCAGGAGTGCGCGACGCGCAGGGCGTCGATGTTGCCCGCGACCGTGGTCCAGCGGACGACCTCTTTGCCCGCCTCGGTGAAGGCGTAATCGACCGCCAGGAGGACCGCGCGTTTCATCACGCCCCAGCCACGGGCGTCGGGGTGGAGGTCGTAACTCAGCCTGCTGAGCGGCCCCTCCCCCTCGAGGTCGACGGTGCCGACGAACCGGCCGTCGAACTCGACGGCCCACAACATCCGGGAACCCTCCGCCCAGGATCGGGGCGCATAGTCGAGGGCGAACCTCTCGGCGGCGGCGCGACTGTAGGGCGCCGGGACGGGTGTCCACCGCATCATGGCCGGATCAGCCGCGAGCTCGACCATGCGATCGAGATCTCGGGGCTCATGAGGCCGCAGGGTCACTCCGCCGTCGGTGAGAACGGGGACGTTTTCGGGAATCGGGACCGCGGCTTTCACCGGTCAGCCTCCAGACCGAACTGGACGCCGAGCTCGACGGGACCCATCACTGTGACCACGCACGTTTTCGAGCGTACCGGCTGTTCCCGCGGCGTCGCCGGGTCACAGACGAAGAAGCAGGTCAGACGTCCAGCGTGCAGTCCCCGGCAGCGGCACTGATGCACGTCTGGACGCGTTCGCCCTCGACATGTTCGACGCCGGAGCGGAGATCGCGCACGCATCCCTTGTCGAGCATCACCACGCAGCTCTGGCAGATCCCCATCCGGCAGCCGAACGGCATGATCGCGCCCGCGGCCTCGCCGGCCTCGAGAAGAGTGGTGGCGCCGTCGACAGCCGCGGTCTTGCCGGACCGGCCGAAGGTCACCGTCCCGCCCTGCGCACCGACCACACCGCGTTCGAGGGCGAACCGTTCGATGTGCAAGCGGTCGGCCAGGTCGGCGTCGGAGTAGAGGCGATGCAGACCGTCGAGGAAACCTGCTGGGCCACACGCCCAGGTCTGACGCTCACGCCAGTCCGGGCACAGGTTCGGCAGCACCTCAGGGGTGATCTTGCCTGCCGTGCGGGTGTACTGCACGTGCAGGTCGACGAGACCCGAAGACGCCATCTCCTCGAGTTCGTCGGCGAAGAGCAGGTCGGCCTCGGTGGGTGTCGAGTGGATCAGGCGGATGTCGGTGTTCTGCTTGCGCTGTTTGACGGTGCGCAGCATCGAGATGATCGGCGTGAGTCCGCTGCCGGCGGTGGCGAACAGGATCTTCTCCGGCAGCGGGTCGGGCAGGACGAACTCACCGCGCGGCGCGGCGAGGCGCACCACGGTGCCCGGCGTCAGGCCGTTCACGAGGTGGGTCGACAGGAAACCCTCCGGCATCGCCTTCACGGTGATCGCGATGGTCTTGTCGTTCGCCGACGTATCGGGGGTCGAGGTGAGCGAATACGAGCGCCACGTCCATCGGCCCTCCATGAGCACGCCGATCCCGACGTACTGTCCGGGCGCGTAGTCGAACGAGAATCCCCAGCCCGGACGAATCCGGATGGTCGCGGTGTCCTCGGTCTCCCGGATCACCGAGATGACCTTGCCGCGCAGCTCGCGCGCCGACCACAACGGGTTGGCGAGATGCAGGTAGTCGTCGGGCAGCAACGGCGTGGTGATGCGGGTGACCGCCGCACGGACCCACTGGGCACCGCGACTTCGCGCCGCGACCCCGGCCACCGGTTCTTCGAATCGCTCGAGCAGACCCAACCCACACACCGCCTTCGACGTCAGGAACACTGCGTTGACACTCTAACCTACGCAACCGTAGGTTAGCGCCGTCAGGAGTCGGGGACGAGTCGGGTCAGAGCAGTTCGAGCAGGAACGGCAGCTCCTGGGTGGCATACCACGCGAGGTCGAAGTCCTCGGCGTCGCCGACGGCCAGTTCGGCGTCCAGGTCGCCCATGTCGGCTGCGTCGATGACGACCACCGCGGCACGGACCTTGTCCTCCGCCTCTTTTACGTCGACGTGGACCGAGGCGATCGCCGAGACCGGAATCGTCCCGGAGACCTTCACCACGGCGTCGTCGAGATCGGGACGGAGTTCCACCTCCTCGACGTCGGCGGCCACCACGACCCGACGCGGCGGCAACGAGGGGGTGTCGCCCGGCTTCGTGACGGCCTCGTCGGCGGCGAGATCGCCCTCGGCGGCGGCGTCGCCGGGCTCCGGCGCTTCCCCGGCGAGCAGGCGCAACGACGCCCGTGCCGCCTCGCGCATCGCGACCTCGGAGAGTTCGTCGTCATCGCCGGAGACGAACGCCTCGCGCAGCGCCGGGGTCAAGGAGAATCCGGTACCGCCGATCGGCCGGAACTCGCCATTCGAGTTGAGCTGCATCAACATTGCCAACGTCGCCGGCAGGTAGACCCTCATTCGACCTTCGCTCCTCGCGGTCCGATTGCGGTACCCGCTCACCTTAGCCGCGACCTCGGCTCAGCCGGTGACCAGCAACTCCTCGAAGGACTCGGCGACGTAATCCGCCATGTCGGGCAGGTCCCGGATGACACCGCGGTCGGCCATGAACGCGAACTGCAACCGGTCGCCGTACTCGACGACGCTGACCGCGAGCGCCCGCGGTGACACGAGAACCGGGATGTAGAAAACCTCGCGCACCGGAACACCGAGCACGAAACGGTCGGCGACCGGCGCCGTACTCATCGCCACCGGCACGTTGTACGAGCGGCTGTCGAGAGACCGGAACGCCCGGGAACTGATGTCGGCGAACGGCACCATACCCAGCTCGGGAAACAGCGGACTCGGGCCGGTACTCATGCGTCGCGACGACTGCGCGTACCGGTCGGCGAGTCCCGCGACCTGGGCGAGCCGCACGGTCGGGTTCGATTCCCCCACCGGCAGGTCCGTCACGAAGCTCGGTTTGCCGACACTGATCCAGCCGGGTTCGGACTCCGCCTCGACCTCCACACCGGGGTCCCGGGTCGACAACGGGATCACCACCCGGACGGTGTCGGCCGGCACCGTAGCCGGGTCGACCGACAGCATCCACCTGCGCATCACCCCGGAGATGATGGCGAGCTCGACGTCGGTGACGGTGCAGTTGTGGTGTTCGGCGATCTTCGCGCAGTCGCGGCGCGGCACCGACGCCGTGGTGAAGGTCCGCGTCGTCGTACCCGAGTTGTTGAGCGGACTGCGGGGAGCGGAGTCGGTGAGCTGGCCGACGACGTCCCCGAACCGCCGGACGGTGTTGCCGACCGCCGAACGCACCTCGGACACCAGGCCGTTGCCGTGCACCATGGTCTCGACCAGGTCGCCCGGACGGGCCATCGCCTCGGCGAGCGCACCGATGACCAGGCTCGTCGTTCCCGGCGGGGAGCCGGGCATCCACAGTTCCTCGGGCAGCGACTCCGGCGTGTCGGTGTCGTCGCAGATGACCTCGCTGATCTCCGGGTGCTCCGGACCATCGATCAGACAGCGGTGCGACTTCGTCAGGATCGCCAGCCGTCCGTCGGCCAGACCCTCGATCAGGTACATCTCCCACAGCGGCCGTGTGCGATCCAACGGTCGGGACATCACCCGGGAGATGAGCTCGGCGAGGTCGGTGGGACCGCCCGGCCGCGGTAGTCCCGAGCGCCGGATGTGGAAGTTGATGTCGAAATCCCGGTCGTCGACCCACACCGGGCGAGCGAGCCCAAGCGTGACCTCGCGGACCACCTGCCGGTACCGGGGCGCACGCTGGAGTCGGTTCTCGACCAGCGACACCAGCGACTGATAGTCGATCGCGGGTCTGCGGGACACGGAAGCGGAAGCGGAACCGTTCTCCCCGGTCGCCGTGTCACCTGCCTTCGTCCCTTCGCCGGCGCAGGGGTCGATGACCAGCAGCGCCCCGAGATGGGTCGTCGACCGGGCATCGTCGAGGAAGTAGTACATCGCGTCGCGCGGCGACAAACGGTTCACCACGCCGCCGATCCTAGCCGCCCGGACGCGTGGTGGCCGGAATCGACAGTGTCAGCAGAACTGCACAGCGGTCAGCAGAACTCGAGCGCCACGAGTTGCCAGCGGTATTCGACCTGACCGAGGCCGGCTCGCGCACCCCGGCCAGCGGCGCGCGGATCGGCTCCACGCACACGGCACGGCTTGCGTTCGACGCGCCCGGCGAAGGCGCGGACCCGCCCGCCACTGGTGTACGACCCGAAGACCTCGGCGCTGCTGGTATCGCGCAGCTGGACGTGGACGCGGTGGAGGACCGTACCGCGAGCCGGCGGTCCCCCGGGGGCACCGCTCGTCTCGGCGACGCGGAAGGCGTCGTGGCGGACCAGTGCCACCACCTGGTCGGCGATCGCGGGCGAGACGGAGTCGCCGAGGTGCGCGATCCCGCGGCGGCGGTCGATGACCTCGAAGAGCAGTCGAGACGTGGCGACGGTGAACCTCCGGGCCTCCACCGCGGCGGCCACGGTCTTGCGCGACGGCCCCGCACCGGAGCGCGGCCGTGGGAACACGGTGCGCTCCCGGTCGGGCCCGGCACCGGTCGCCCCGGCCCCCATCGCGCCGGGCCCGGCCGGTTCATACGTGGGGGCCGGCCGAACCCGAACCCTCGTCGTCTGTGCGCCGGCGGGTGGAGCGGAAGTGAGTGTCTGCATGGGGATTGGACGCAGCCACTCCCCTGTCAGGTTCCGCTTTTCACCCGAAAATTTTTCAGCGGCGCTGCTTCTTGGCCTTCGGCGGCTTCGGGCGGCTGCCCTTGGTGTTCGCACGCGCGGCCGCACGACGCTCCCGACGGCTGGCCGACTCGGCGGCACCGGCGAGTTCCTCCTCCTCGGAGTGGACGACCGTGCCACCACCCTCGTCGGGCCCGGAGAACGTCATCGGCACGTCACCATCTGTGACGCCGGACCCCCGCAATGCCGCGGGCACCTGCGAACCGGCGTCGGTCGCCGGGGCGGGTGCACCGGCACCGACCGCGGCACGCAGATCGGCCGCGGTGGGCAGCGGCGCCTGCGGTGCCGGCTGCTCGGTCTGCACCTGTGCGTTGAACAGAATGCCGAGCGCTTCCTCCTTGAGGCCCTCGAGCATGCCGGTGAACATGTCGAAGCCCTCGCGCTGGTACTCGACCACCGGGTCGCGCTGCGCCATCGAACGCAGGTGGATGCCCTCGCGGAGGTAGTCCATCTCGTACAGGTGGTCACGCCACTTGCGGTCGAGGACGCTCAGCAGGACGCTGCGCTCGAGCTGGCGCATCGCACCCTCACCGGCGAGCTCGTCGATGGCCTGCTCACGCTTGTCGTAGGCGGCCTTCGCGTCGGCGACGAGGGTCTCACGGAGCTCCTCGGCCGAGATGTCGTCGCGCTCACCGTATTCCGTCTCTCCGACGACCGCTTTGGGATCGAGTTCGATCGGGTACAGGGTGCGCAGGGCGGTCCACAGTTCGTCGAGATCCCAGTCCTCGGCGTAGCCCTCGGCGGTCGCGCCGTCGACGTAGGCGCTGACCACGTCGTCGATCATCTGCTTGACCTGCTCGTGGTGATCCTCGCCCTCGAGGATCTGGCGGCGCTCGGCGTAGATGATCCTGCGCTGCTCGTTCATGACCTCGTCGTACTTGAGGACGTTCTTGCGCATCTCGAAGTTCTGCTGCTCGACCTGGGTCTGAGCGCTGCGGATGGCCTTGGTGACCATCTTGGCCTCGATCGGCACGTCGTCGGGCAGACGGCTCATGATCGCCTCGAGCGCACCGCCGTTGAAGCGGCGCATGAGCTCGTCGGCGACGGAGAGGTAGAACCGCGACTCGCCCGGATCGCCCTGACGGCCCGAGCGGCCGCGCAGCTGGTTGTCGATACGACGCGACTCGTGGCGCTCGGTGCCGAGCACGTACAGGCCGCCGGCCTTGCGCACGGCCTCCGCCTCGTCGGTCGCCTCCTTGCGCGCGACCTCGATGGCCTCGTCCCAGGCCGCCTCGTACTCGTCGGGCGTGTTGACCGGGTCGAGACCGGCCTTGCGCAGACGGGTGTCGGCGATGATGTCCGGGTTGCCGCCGAGCACGACGTCGGTACCACGGCCGGCCATGTTGGTGGCCACGGTGACCGCTCCCAGACGGCCCGCCTCGGCGATGATCTGGGCTTCCTGCTCGTGGAACTTGGCGTTGAGGACGTTGTGCGGGATCTCGCGCTTCTTCAGCTGGCGCGACAGGTACTCCGACCGCTCGACGCTGGTGGTACCGATGAGCACCGGCTGGCCGATCTCGTGACGCTCGACGATGTCGTCGACAACCGCGGCGAACTTGGCCTCTTCCGTCTTGTAGATCAGATCGCCCTGGTCCTTGCGGACCATGGGTCGGTTGGTCGGGATCGGTAGCACCCCGAGCTTGTAGATCTGGTCGAACTCGGCGGCCTCGGTCTCGGCGGTACCGGTCATACCCGACAACTTGTCGTAGAGACGGAAGTAGTTCTGCAGGGTGATCGTGGCGAGAGTCTGGTTCTCGGCCTTGATCTCGACGCCTTCCTTGGCCTCGATCGCCTGGTGCAGGCCCTCGTTGAAGCGGCGGCCGTCGAGCACACGTCCGGTGAACTCGTCGACGATCAGGACCTCACCGTTGCGAACGATGTAGTCCTTGTCGCGCTGGAACAGCTCCTTGACCTTGATGGCGTTGTTCAGGTAGCTGACCAGCGGCGAATTGGCGGCCTCGTACAGATTGTCGATGCCGAGGCGGTCCTCGACGAACTCGACACCGGCCTCGTGCACGCCGATCGTCTTCTTCTTGATGTCGACCTCGTAGTGGACATCCTTCTCGAGCAGCGGCGCGATGCGCGCGAACTCGGTGTACCACTTGCTCGACCCCTCGGCCGGGCCCGAGATGATCAGCGGGGTGCGCGCCTCGTCGATGAGGATCGAGTCGACCTCGTCGACGATCGCGTAGGCGTGGCCGCGCTGGACGAGGTCGGCGAGCGAGTGCGCCATGTTGTCGCGCAGGTAGTCGAAGCCGAACTCGTTGTTGGTTCCGTAGGTGATGTCGGCTGCGTAGGCCTCGCGGCGCGCAGATGAGGACATGCCGGTGAGGATCACCGCGGTCTCGAGGCCGAGGAAGCGGTGCACGCGCCCCATCCACTCGGAGTCGCGCTTGGCGAGGTAGTCGTTGACCGTGACGACGTGGACGCCGTCGCCCGACAGCGCATTGAGGTACGCCGGCAGCACACAGGTGAGGGTCTTGCCCTCACCGGTCTTCATCTCGGCGATGTTGCCGTAGTGCAGCGCCGCGCCGCCCATGAGCTGCACGTGGAAGTGCTTCTGGTCGAGCACGCGCCATGCCGCCTCGCGGGCTGCCGCGAAGGCCTCGGGCAGCAGCTCGTCGAGCGTCTCACCGTCGGCGATCCGTTTCTTGAACTCGTCTGTCTTGGCTCGCAGTTCGGCGTCGGAAAGCGCCTCGAACTCGTCGGACAGCGCCTCGACGTGCGACGCGATCGCGTCGAGTCGCTTGACCATGCGGCCTTCGCCGACACGCAACAGCTTGTTCAGCACCGTGGATCGAGTCCCTCACCTGTAGAAAACACACGGAATCCGGCCCGTGCGAACACACAGACCGGATCCCATGGTAGCGAGGTGAGCTGAGCAGACCCTGATCGACCGGCACGTTGGCCGAAGACTTCATCCCTTCGGATTCGTCGGCGGCTCACCGGAAGGGCGGCTCAGCGGCGTTCAGGTCAGGCGGATGAGGCCGTAGTCGAACGCATGCCTGCGGTACACCACCGACGGCTTGTCGGTCTCCTTGTCGTGGAACAGGAAGAAATCGTGCCCGACGAGCTCCATCTCGTAGAGCGCGTCGTCGACGTTCATCGGTACCGCGGTGTGTTCCTTCACGCGGACGATCTGACCCGGCGTGTACTCGTCCACGTCGTCATGATTGGACGTCGTGGCACCGGCCGCGGCGGTCCCGGGCTCACCGACGAGCCCCTCCACGGACAATTGGTTGTCCCGCAACGGCGGTGCCCCGATCTCGGTGGCCTCGGCCACCGACAGCGGACGGCGGTTGCCGTGGTGCACACGGCGCCGGTCCTTGACCCGGCGCAGGCGGGATTCGAGCTTGTCCAGGGACCGCTCGAGTGCGGCGTAGAAGTTCTCGCCGCAGGCCTGCGAACGGACGATCGGACCCTTGCCCTTCGCGGTGATCTCGACCTGCTGACAGGCCTTGGACTGTCTCCGGTTGCGTTCGTGGTACAGCTCGACGTCGAATTGGAAGATCGTCGGATCGAATCGCTCGAGGCGGGCGAGCTTGTCGCCGACGTAGATGCGGTAGTGGTCGGGTATTTCGACGTTCCGGCCGCTGAACACGATCTTGGCGATGGGCTCGGCGGGTTCGTCGGATTCCACCGTCCCCGGTGGGCGGACGAACGCGAACTCCTGGTCGTCGGAGTCGGTTTGGGCGGGTTGGTGGTCGGGCTCGAGGCCCTCCTCCACGGTCGGCCTCTGCTCTGCGAGTTTGGGTTCGCGCTGGCCTCTGCGGTGGATGACGTTGGACATTCAACTACCTCCTGAATTGTTCCCGGCGCGCCTGATACATCGTGATCTGTTGTCGCACTGATGATTTGGTCGACGTCGAGGATTAGTCCATGCCAACTGACAGCTGACACTCAACGGCAGGGGCACCACCTCCTGAAAACCGGTCGTTACCGGCGCGGGGAATCTGTTGTCCTCCCGGCAACCCGATGTACCCACGACCGTAGTCGCAAGTTCGGGTATCGGCCACGTTTTGGCCTGCCGCGTCGGCGGAGTCGGGACAAGTGGGGTACGAAGGCCCCGGCACGGTGATCCCAAGGTCTCGGCACACGTCGTCCAACAGGCCGATCTGTCCACAGCCGGCGCGACGCCACCGGGTTGGGCCACGACCGGACCTAGGGTCGGGACATGACCTGGCGACAGGTGCCGGCCGCGGCGGCGGATCTGGTCTTTCCCCTGGTGTGCGGCGGGTGCGGGCGGCCGGGGACGCCGTGGTGCCCACGCTGCGACAGGGCGTGGCACGACGTTCCCGTCGCCGCCCGGCCGCGCATCCCGCCCGGCGTTCCGGTGTGGGCTCTCGGGCGCTACCGGGGTCCGCACCGGCAGGGGATCATCGCGGTCAAGGAACACGATCGGCGTGATCTGATCCCACCGCTGGGCGCCGCACTCGCCCACGCCGTGCGGGTCCTGGCCGGCTGGGGCGAGATGCCCGACGCGGATCGCCTGACATTGATCCCCGCACCGACCCGCCGGATGAGCGCCCGCCGTCGCGGCGGCGACCGGGTGACCGCGATCGCCGAACACGCCGCACCTCTTCTGGGATCCCGGGTCGTCGTGACGCCGCTGCTGGTGACATCGGCGACCGCTCGCGACTCCGCCGGACTCGACGCCCGGGCGCGGGCCCGCAATCTCGCGGGTGCGGTCCGTCTGCGCGCCGGTCCGTGTCCACCGCTCGGTGGCGCGGCACTACTGATCGACGACGTGATCACCACGGGTGCCACCGCGGCCGAGTCGGTGCGCGTACTGCGTGCGGCCGGGGTCGGGGTCGCGGCGGTCGTGGTGCTGGCCGCCGCCTAGCGAGAGATCAGGGCAGAACCGGGATGGCGCCAGCGATCATGGCCGGTTCGACCTCGGTCCAGTACTGGTCGGGCTGCCCGTTGTTGCTGCCGAGGCGGAGCACGCCACGCTGATCCCCGACGTAGATGGTCGAGGAGTTCGCCACCACGGCCCGCACCGGTGGCGACACGTTGCCGCTGAGCAGGCCGACCGCCGGGGTGCCGTTGATCGACAGCTGCACGACCGGGGACTCGGGTGCCTCCCGCGCGATGACCAGCGTCGTCGGCGACGCCCAGTCCAGCGACACCGCACGATTGCCGACGTTGTAGGCCGCGATGCGCGGACTTGTCAGCGACACCTGCCCCTCGGCGTTCGTCGACAGCACCGCGAACACGATCTGCCCGCCGACGACGAGCGCCGCACGGACGCCGTCCGGTGCGACCTGCATCTCGGTGATGGCCCCGCGCGCCACGGTCGGGATCGACGACGCCTCGACCGGGACGGTCTGGGTCCCGTCGTCGTCCCGCTGCCACTGGACGGGCTTGCCGTCCACGACCACCCACACGGAGTTCTCGTCCGCCCCGAAGGACGGCCGGGTGATGGACACGCCGCTGACGATCGGACCGACGTCGCCGCCGTAGTCGCCGATCACGCATTCGAGCCGGCGGTCGCTCGCGGTCCGGACCGCGGCAACCCGCGCGCCGTTGTCGGAGATCGTCGCCGCCCGCACATCACGTGACGATCCCAGCGGTCCGCGCACGGGCACGGTGCCCGTGTCGGTCACCGCGCGCAACGCCCCGCCGGTGACGATGTTCAGACCGACGTCGGTCGACGGCACCGCGTTCGGATCGAAGGACCGGACGTCGGCGGGCTGCCACCCCGAGGCCCGTTCGCCCACCAGTGGCGCACCGTCGGCGTCGATCACGTACGGCCCCGAGATGTCGGCCCCGTCGAGGGTCCAGACGATCTGGGCCGCCAGAACCGCGCGATCCCGGCTCGACGCGTTGCCGATGCCGTTGAGGTCGACGCGTACCCCGCCGCCGGCCAGTCCCACGACCGGCCCGCGCAGCGTCGCCCCGCTCGGGAATCCGCTGTCGACAGCGGCGGACAGGTCGGCCGCCGGACCGGCGATGAGCCGGTTGACCAGCACCGTCGGGTCGGTGGCCTGCCCGGCGTAGAACCACCGCGGGTCCGGGACCAGTCGCCGGCCGGTGCGGTCGGAGAAGTAGAGCGAGACCGCACGGTAGGTGTTGTCGAACTGGTCGCGGTCGATCATCGTCCCGTTCGGCAGGGGCCCGTCGATCCGCCACTGGTCGCCCTGCCGGGTCAGGCTGATGCTGGTCTCGACCCGGCCCGAGGCGGGCAGCAGCTGTCCGTCCGATTTGAGGGTGCCGACGTTGTCGCCGGTCAGCCGCATGCGGACGGAGTCCTCGTTGCGCTGGTCGACGAAGATGCTGATCTCGTCCAGGATCAGCGCGTCCCCGCGGTCGTCCCACTGCTGCGAGGCGACCGGGGTCAGGAAGGCACGCGCGGTGTCGTGTCCGGAGTCCGGGTCGACCGTCGACTTGAGAAATGCGCGGACGAGGGCCTCCGGGTCCATGTCGGACTGCGGCACCGGGGCCGCGTTGGTGGCGCCCTCGCGCTGGAAGGACTTGATGGGCTGCGGAGACGAGTCACTCGGGATCGACCCGCACGCCGACACCACCACCATCGCGACGGTGGCCATCGCGACGGCGATCACGAACCCCAGAACACTCCGACGCGGGTGTTCCGGACGACCTGCGACGCTCATTCGATACCAGCCTCCACGCCTGGTGTACGGCCACTCGTCTTGGCGGCGGTCCGAGGAGCCGAGCCGACGGATTTCAGCGGCAACGGCGAGCCGAGCACCTTGTGACCGCGCACCAGAGGCAGGGTCAACCGGAAGCACGCACCCTTGCCGGGTTCGCCCCACGCCTCGAGCCGGCCCTGGTGAAGACGTGCGTCCTCGATGCTGATGGCCAGTCCGAGACCGGTGCCGCCCGAGCGGCGGAACCGCGACGGATCCGAGCGCCAGAACCGGTTGAACACCAGCTTCTCCTCCCCCGGCCGAAGCCCGATGCCCTGGTCGCGGACCGTGATGGCGACCGCGTCGCCATCGGACCGCATCGTGAGCGTCACCGGCTTCCGTTCGCCGTGGTCGATCGCGTTTGCCAGCAGGTTCCGCAGAATGCGTTCGACGCGGCGCGGATCGATCTCGGCGAGCACCGGTTCTGCGGGCAGATCGAGGACGAGTTCGGTCCCGGTCTCCTCGGCGAGATGCCGCACCGTGGCGAGAGCTCCGTCGATCGGGATGGCCATGTCCATCCGCTCGGCCGCCAGCTCGGCCATACCGGCGTCGTGGCGGGAGATCTCCAGCAATTCGTTGAGCAGCGTCTCGAAGCGGTCGAGCTCCTTGTCCAGCAACTCGACCGAACGTTTCCGGACGGGGTCGAGCTCATCGCGGCCTTCGTAGAGCACGTCCGAGGCCATGCGGACCGTGGTCAGCGGCGTCCGCAGTTCGTGACTGACGTCGGAGGTGAACTGACGCTGCAGCCCGCCGAACTCCTCGAGGTGGGTGATCTGCTTGGACAGGCTCTCCGCCATGTCGTTGAACGACATCGCGAGCCGGGCCATGTCGTCCTCACCGCGCACGGGCATGCGCTCCTTGAGGCGGCCGTCGGCGAAGCGGACCGCGATCCGGGACGCCGACCGCACCGGGATGACGACCTGCCGCGAGACGAGCCAGGCGATGGCCGCGAGCAACCCGAGCAGCACGATGCTGCCGGTCAGCAGGGTGCCGCGGACGAGGTCGACGGTGTTCTGCTCCGCGGTCAGGGGGAAGACCAGATACAGCTCGAGACCGGGAACCGACGCGTTGGTCGGCGTGCCCACGATCAGCGCCGGCGCGTGCCCGCCGGAACCGTTGGGTACCTGGGTGTACTGATAGGCCACCTGGCCGCCGCGGACCATGTCCCGGAGGTTCGACGGCACCTCGGCGGTCGGGCCGACGCCGCTGGACGCACTGCCCCCCGACGATCCGGGGACGAGCAGGACGGTGTCGAATGCGCCGACGGTTCCAGAGGTCTGTCCGGTGTCGGCGTCACGATCGGTCAGCAGCGACCGCGTCTGCTGCAGCCGGTTCTGCACCGACATGTTGCCGGCGCCGCTGGACAAATCGCGTTCCACCGAGATGCGGGCGCGGTCGATCTCCTCGGTCGCCGCCGCCAGCTTCACGTCGAGGAGTCGGTCGGTGATCTGGGAGACCAGCACGAAACCCAGGATGAGCAGCACGACGACCGACAGCGACAGCGTCGACGCCACGACCCGCAGCTGCAGCGAGCGCCGCCAGATGTGCCCGAAGGCACGTCCGACAGCGCCGGCAGCGCGGGTGAAGCGTCCGAAGGTGCTGTTGACCCGTCGTCGGGAACGACCGATCACGGCGGGCCGGCCTTGTAGCCGACCCCCCTCACAGTCAGCACGACCTCGGGATTCTCCGGGTCGGTTTCGACCTTCGCACGCAGACGCTGAACATGCACGTTGACGAGTCTAGTGTCCGCCGGGTGACGGTAGCCCCACACCTGTTCGAGGAGGACGTCGCGGGTGAAGACCTGACGCGGCTTCCGCGCGAGCGCGACCAGCAGATCGAACTCGAGCGGGGTGAGCGAGATCGGCACGCCGTCCCGGGTCACCTTGTGTGCAGGGACGTCGATCTCCACCGGACCGATCGAGAGCAGTTCGGCCGGCTCCTCGTCCGTCCGGCGCAGGCGTGCGCGCACACGGGCGACGAGTTCCTTGGGCTTGAACGGCTTGACCATGTAGTCGTCGGCGCCGGACTCGAGACCCAGCACGACGTCGACGGTGTCGGACTTCGCGGTCAGCATGACGATCGGGACACCGGAGTCGGCACGCAGCACGCGACATACGTCGATACCGTTCATGCCCGGGAGCATGAGGTCGAGGAGCACGAGGTCGGGCCGGATCTCCCGCACCGCGGTGAGTGCCTGAGTCCCGTCACCGACCACGAAGGGTTCGAAACCCTCGCCGCGCAACACGATCGTCAGCATCTCGGCGAGAGCGGCGTCGTCGTCGACGACGAGGATGCGAGGCTTCATGTGTTCAATGGTGACACCATCGTGATGAAAGCGTGGTGAATGACGCGCCGTACCGGACGTACTGGCCGGATTCGTCCCACCACATACACTCCTCCGCGTGGGTCAGTTGATTGCGGTGGAGGGGCTCGACGGCGCCGGTAAGAACACGTTGGTCACCGGTCTGGTCGAGCGCTGGACGGCGTCGGGTCTGCGGATCGCGACGTTCACCTTCCCGCGCTACGGGAAGTCCGCGACCGCCGACATCGCCTCCGAGGCGCTGCACGGTTCGCACGGCGACCTGCGGGACAGCGTGTACGCCATGGCCCTGCTCTTCGCCCTCGACCGGGCCGATGCCGCGGAGGACATCGCAGCGGCCACCAAGGCCAACGACATCGTCATCCTCGACCGTTACGTCGCGTCGAACGCGGCCTACAACGCCGGACGCCTGGAACAGGACGTCGACGGAGAGGTCGTGCGATGGGTCGCCGACCTCGAATACGGCCGGTTCGGGATGCCCGTACCCGATCGACACGTGTTGCTGGGGGTGCCCGCCGAGGTGGCGATGCAGCGGGCCCGGACCCGGGCCGCCGGCGATGCGAGCCGGGTACGCGACGCCTACGAACGCGACAGCGACCTGCAGCGCCGCGTCGACGCGGTGTACCGCCGGCTCGCCGAGGACAACTGGACATCCCCGTGGTACCGGTACGACGGGCAGGACATCGCCGCGCTGGCCGATCTCCTGATTCCCTGACCCAGGGCCCGCGCGACACCCGAGACAGGTGTCATTCGGACGAACGCCACCGGCGATGACGGGCCTCTGCCGCCACGACGGCACTTCGATAGCCTGAATCAATGACTGGGGAGAGGGTCGCATGACCTATCAACCGCCACCACCCGGCGGTGCGCCGCCACCATTCGGTCCCGGTCGGCCCGGAGAAGGCCCCCAGTGGCCGGGCCCCGGCGGGCGGCAGCCCGGCGGACCCCGTCCAGGACAGTTCCCGCCCGGGCAGACACCCCCCGCGTCACCGCCGCGACCACCCTACGGACCATACGGCCCCCCGCCTCCGTACGGCGCCCACGGTCCCGGGCCATACGCTCAGCGCGGCGGTCACGGAGGCCCTCCGGGCGGCCCCTACGGTCCCCCGCCGCCCCGGCGCAACGCCGGCGTGATCGTCGCCTGGATCACCGGCGGCGTCGCCGTGGTGGCCCTCGTCGCCCTCGTGGTCACCCTCATGGTGACGTCGTCCGGACCGGACGAGTCCTCCGTGGCAACGGGTTCGAGCACCTCGTCGAGCGGTTCGCCGGATGGTTCCGCGAGCACCGCGGACGAATCGGAATCCGAATCCGCTGATGACGCAGCGCTTTCCCAGATCCGAGCGGCCCTTCAGAACTACGTGTCGGCTCGCAACGCGCGTGACGTCGTGCGCATGAAGGCCGCGGTCTGCACGCAATCGCGCGACCGGATCACCGGCCCGCCGCCCGACGACGACGGCAACATCGTGGTCGACGGCTTCCTCGGGACCGTGTTCGACGGCGACGTCGCACAGTCCGAGGTCGTGTCCCACCTCGAGAAGGGCAACCAGCGCACCGAATCCGAGAAGTCCAAGGAGCGGTTCCTGAAGGAACGGGGCTCGTGGATCTACTGCCCCGACGCCGAACCCGACATCGGCGCCTGAACAGCGAAAAAGCCGCAAACCCACCACTTTTGGAGATATCCACCACCCGATCGGGTGGTGGATATCTCCATCAGTGGTGGGTTTGCGACGCGGGTCCGATCAGTAGCGGTAGTGCTCCGGCTTGTACGGACCCTCGACGTCGACGCCGATGTACTCGGCCTGCTCCTTGGTGAGCTTCGTCAGCTTGCCGCCGAGCGCCTCCACGTGGATGCGCGCGACCTTCTCGTCGAGATGCTTGGGCAGACGGTAGACCTCGTTGTCGTACTCGTCGTTCTTGGTCCACAGTTCGATCTGCGCGATGACCTGGTTGGAGAAGCTGTTGCTCATCACGAACGACGGATGGCCCGTCGCGTTGCCGAGGTTGAGCAGACGACCCTCGCTCAGCACGATGATCGACTTGCCGCTGTCGAAGATCCACTGGTCGACCTGCGGCTTGACGTTGATGCGCTTGGCGCCCGAACGCTCCAGGCCGGCCATGTCGATCTCGTTGTCGAAGTGACCGATGTTGCCCAGGATCGCCTGGTGCTTCATCTGACGCATGTGGTCGATGGTGATGATGCCCAGATTGCCGGTGGAGGTGATCACGATGTCGGCGTCACCGATCGCGTCCTCGACGGTGACCACGTCGTAGCCGTCCATCAGGGCCTGCAGCGCGTTGATCGGGTCGATCTCGGTGACCTGGACACGGGCGCCCTGCCCGGCCAGCGACTCCGCGCAACCCTTGCCCACGTCGCCGTAACCACAGATCAGCACCTTCTTGCCGCCGATGAGGACATCGGTACCGCGGTTGATGCCGTCGATCAGCGAATGGCGGGTGCCGTACTTGTTGTCGAACTTGGACTTGGTGACCGAGTCGTTGACGTTGATCGCGGGGAACGTCAGCTCGCCGGCGGCCGCGAACTGGTAGAGCCGCAGCACGCCGGTGGTGGTCTCCTCGGTCACGCCCTGGACCGACTCGGAGATGGTGGTCCACTTGTTCTTGTCGGTCTCGAAACGCTTGCGCAGCAGTTCGAGGAAGACCTTGTACTCGGCCGGGTGATCATCCTCGGCGGGCGGCACGACACCGGCCTTCTCGAACTCGGCACCGCGCAACACCAGCATGGTGGCGTCACCACCGTCGTCGAGGATCATGTTGGCCGGCTTGTCCGCCTCGGGCCAGGTCAGCATCTGCTCGGCGGCCCACCAGTACTCCTCGAGCGTCTCGCCCTTCCAGGCGAACACCGGGACGCCCTTGGGCTCGTCCGGGGTGCCGTGGGGACCCACGACGACGGCCGCAGCCGCGTGATCCTGGGTCGAGAAGATGTTGCACGACGCCCAGCGGACCTCGGCGCCGAGCGCAACAAGCGTCTCGATCAGCACGGCGGTCTGAACGGTCATGTGCAGCGATCCGGAGATTCGAGCACCCTTGAGCGGCAGGACGTCTGCGTTCTCACGACGCAGTTCCATCAGTCCGGGCATCTCGTGCTCGGCGAGCTCGATCTCCTTGCGGCCGAAGTCCGCCAGGGACAGATCGGCCACCTTGTAGTCGATCCCGTTGCGGCTGTCGGCCTTCAGCTCGTCCTGAGCAGTCGTCATCTGATCCCCTTGTCGTTCGCGTCGGACGCCGCGTGTCTGCAGCGCGATATGCGTTCGATCCAGGCTATCCGACCACGCCCGCCGAGCCCATTGTCAGGTGTCGGGCCCGGCGTCTCCGGCTGCTACGCCGCCGTTCCGATCTGCTCACCCCGCTCGCGCCGGGCGAAGACCGAATGCCGGTATCCGTACGAGAAGTACACGACGACGCCGACCACCATCCACACCACGAACCGGATCCATGTCTCCACGGACAGGTTCAGCATCAACCACAGGCAGGCGAGGATGGAGAGGATCGGGATGAGCGGAACGAAGGGCACCCGGAAGCCGCGTTCGAGATCGGGCCGGGTCCGGCGGAGGACGAGCACCCCGATGCTCACCAGCACGAACGCGAAGAGGGTGCCGATGTTGACCATCTCCTCCAGGGTCCCCATGGGGAAGAACGCCGCCAGCACACCCGAGACGATGCCGACGACGACGGTGAAGCGCACCGGTGTACCGCGCCTGCCGGTGTGCGCCAGCGATCGGGGCAACAGTCCGTCGCGCGCCATCGCGAATCCCACGCGGGTCTGACCGAGCAGCAGCACCATCACGACCGTGGTCAGGCCGGCGAGCGCGCCGAGGTCGATGACCCAGCCCGCCCAGGTGACACCGTTCGCCTCGAATGCCGTGGTGAGGGTCGACCCGGTCACCTCTCCGGTCACCGGATCGGTCTGGTCGGCCAGTTCGGGGTAGGGCACCATCCCGGACACCACCAGGCTGACCGCGACGTAGAGGACCGTCACGATGGCCAGTGATCCCAGGATGCCGCGCGGCATCGCCTTCTGCGGGTTCTTCGTCTCCTCGGCGGTCGTGGCCACGACGTCGAAACCGATGAAGGCGAAGAAGACCAGCGATGCCGCCGCCAGCAGGCCGTACCAGCCGAAGGTGCTGCCCTCGGCACCGGTGATCGCCGAGAAGAGCGTCTGGTGGAGGCCGGTGTCGCCCTCGGCGGGCGGCGCGGCGGGCGGCACGTAGGGGTCGTAGTTCTTCATCTTGATGTAGAACGCGCCGACCACGATGACCAGCAGGACGACGAAGACCTTGATGGTGGTGATGACGAGTGACACCCGCGACGACAGTTTGGTACCGAGAGCCAGCAACACCGTCAGCACGGCGATCAGCAGCACCGCGCCCCAGTCGAAGCCGATCGAGTCGGTGATCTGTACAGATGCCGCGGAGCCGAGGATGTTGCCCAGGTAGAGCGACCAGCCCTTCGCGACCACGGACGCGGCCAAGGCGAACTCGAGGATCAGATCCCACCCGATCACCCATGCGACGAACTCGCCGAAGGTGGCGAACGAGAAGGTGTAGGCACTACCGGCGACGGGCACGGTCGAGGCGAACTCGGCGTAGCAGAGCGCGGCCAGCGCGCAGGCGATCGCGGCCAGCACGAAGGCCAACGAGACCGACGGCCCGGCGAGATTGCCCGCGGTCCGGGCGGTGAGGGTGAAGATGCCGGCACCGACCACGACCGCGACGCCGAACACGGTGAGATCCCACGCCGTGAGGTCTCTGCGGAGTTTGGTATCCGGTTCGTCCGTGTCGGTGATCGACTGCTCGACCGACTTGATGCGCTTGAACGGGTTACTCATCGTGCCTCCTAGGACCGAAGGTGACGCGCATCGCAGCTCATCCAGGCTAGCTGACCGGAGGTTGGTCGTAGGCCGAGCTCAGATGGGACCACCAGGCCGGACCCAGGTCAGCCGTTGCGGTTCAGGTGTCGCGGAACGGGTGCGGCTGCGCTGCGCGTTCCTCGTCGTCGCGTACGAGGTCGGGATCCTCGAACAGATCCTCCACCTCGGGGCGACGGTTCAGGAAGATGATGCTCGCGACCAGCCCTCCCCACACGATTCCGATGGAGACGAGGAGCATGACGATGGCGACTCCACTCATCGGAGGGCCTCCTCAGTGGGATTGGGGGCGGCGCCGCGGACACCGTCCGGCAGTGGCGGCCACGGTAGGAAATCGGGTTCGTCGCGGCCCTTCCACGACGGCAGGGTCAGGGCGACGGCACCGACGACGATCAGGGCGATGGTGCCCCACCCGAAGATGCTGATGTACCAGGTGGGATACCCCTCGTAACCCTCGTCGATCACCGACCGGACCTTCTGGACGAGCATGATCGTCAGGAAGATGGGCGCGACCACACCGACCAGCCCGAGCCAGATCTTGCCGACCTTGAACGTCGACACGGCATTCAGGTGGTGGCGCAGCATGTCTCCGCGTCGCAGCACCCAGATCAGGATGATCGTCATCAGGATCGCCGAGGAGACCACGCCGACGTTGTTGGCGAACATGTCGACGGTGTCGAGGGCGATGAGACCCGAGGTGGTCGAGAACAACCCGACCGAGATGAGACCGCACACCACCGACACGCCGACCGCGGCCTTGGTCCGGGACAGGCCCCACTTCTCCTGCAGCGCACTCGACACGCCGATCATCAAGGAGATCAACGACGTGAACCCGGCGATGACCAGCGAGCCGAAGAACAGTGCACCGAAGAACGCGGCGCCGGGCATCTCCGAGATGACCGCCGGGAACGTCACGAAGGACAGGATCGGTCCGGTGAGACCTTCCAGGTCGGACACGGCGACCTGCTGCTGGTAGGCGAGGAAGCCGAGCGCGGAGAAGACGCCGATGCCGGCGAGGATCTCGAACGAGGAGTTCGCGAATGCGACCACGAGACCGGAGCTGGTCATGTTCGCCTTACGCCGCTGGAACGACGCGTAGGCGATCATGATCCCGAAGGCAATCGACAGCGAGAAGAAGATCTGGCTGTAGGCCGCGATCCACACGTCGAGGTCCTTCAACGCCGCCCACTGCGGGGTGAACAGGGCATTGAGGCCGTCGACGGCACCGGGCAGCGTGAGAGCGCGGATCACCAGCCCGGCGAAGCCGACGAAGAGCAGCGGGATGAAGACGACGTTGACCTTTTCGATGCCGTTCGCGACGCCCAGCATCAGCACGGCGAGCACGGCCAGCCACACGACGATCAGCGGTAACGCGACGCCGCCGACGACGGTCGTGGAGACCCCGGGGTCGCCGACCTTCAGGTACTCGCCGGTGAAGAAGGCCGCGGGATCGTCGCCCCAGCTCTGATTGAACGAGAAGAAGAAATAGCTCAGGGCCCAGGCGATGACCGCCGCGTAATAGACACCGATGACGAACAGCAGGCCGGTCTGGAACCAGCCGAGCACCTCGGCCGGTTTCTTGATCCGCCGAAAGGACAACGGCGCGGTGCCCCGGGAACGGTGACCGACTGCGTAGTCGAGGAACAGCACCGGGATGCCTGCGGTGAGTAGGGCGACCAGATACGGGATGAGGAATGCCCCACCTCCACTCTCGTAGGCCACGCCGGGGAATCGCCAGATGTTGCCGAGCCCCACCGCCGATCCGATTGCGGCGAAGATGAAGCCGGAATTCCGGGTGAAGGACTCCCGGTGCTCTCCGGCGGCGTTCGCAGATGCCACTGCTACCTCCTCGTCGGGCGCTGAGTCCTCGAGACACGGGTGCCCCGACGAACGTCGGAGTCCGACGCTATCGCACCCACCCGTCACGCGGGTCCGTTGACGTCGGCCTGTCGGAATGCCGTCGACGGATGCCCCCCGATTGAGCAGAGACGACGGGAACCCCGCGGGGTGACCGCGGAGTCCCCGTCGGGGTGTCGGTCAGGCGAGCGAGCGGAACCCGCTGGCGATCGAGGAGTCGGTGTCCGACATGATGCGGCTCGCGTTGCTGACGCCGGACTGCAGCGACTGCAGCGACTCCCGCGACTGCGTGAAGATGCGGTCGAAGTTCATCTGTGCGTCGAGGTAGGCCGCCTTCGCCTCAGCCGAGCTCCAGTTGCCGTCGAGCGCAGCGATCTGGTTCTTGAGCTGCGTGTTGAGAGCGTCGAGCTCACTGAATGCCCGCTGCAGTCCGCCACTGAGGTCACCGAGTGCCGCGAAATCGTAGTTGATGGTCATGGAAGTCCCTTTCGAAGAGGCGAAGCAGGTCAGACGGTGATGTTGAGGCCACCGGCTGCGGCGGCGTCCTGGTCCTCGTAGCCGGTGAAGCCGTTGGTCAGCTGGGCCTTGATCTGATCGAGGAGCTGGTTCATCGTGTTCGCGGCCTTGTTCCAGTCGGTGTGTGTGCCGTCGAATGCCACGCCCGCCTTGCCTTGCCACGTCGGCGTCGCGTTCGACGCATGCTTCGCGATGACATCGATCGTTTCCTTCATATCGGCGACGATCCCGCCGACACCGGCCGCGGTGGCCTGGCCCTCCGCGACATCGACCTTCACACCGGGGCCACTGGCACCTGGCAGATTCAGCATGAGTTGTCCTCCTGTGTAACGGCACCGTTTGGCGATGCCCCCGTTGGTATCCGTGACACAGATACCCCTGACAGTTGTCTCTCGCGGTGTGGACCGCGAGATCCCCCGATGCGGATCATGTCGACCACGTCCCGTCCGGGAGGGTCTCGATCAGCAGGCGCACGGCCTGCGCGATCCGATGACCCGAACCCGGTGAGAGGGTGGTCCACACCCGACCGTCCGGAGACTTACTGGGACTCGACACGATCCGCCCCCGGGCGGTGTCGAAAACGGCTAGGGCCCCAGAAGATTGGGAGAATCGTCCGTCCTCGTTCGAGGAGGCGACGATCTCGGTGCGCACCCGGCAGGACGCGAATGCCGAGGAGATGACGACGGCATCGGACAGCGGCACGCCGAGCGTGTACAGAGCGTCGGTGACCTCGGTACCCGTGCCACTCCGTCCGAGGCTGTCGACGAGTTCGTCGGTGGGTACCGAGAACGAGGTGAACTCGCATGCGGCGGCGTCGTCGAACCGGGAGCGCACGATGTCGGCCACCGCGTCGAGGTCGGCGACCTCGACGACGGCCAGGTCGAGCCGTTCGCCGGCACGTTCGGCCAGAACATGCTCATAACCCCTGCGTGCCAGGCACATTCGGCGGACACCAGTATCGGTGAAGGAACGGATCTCGATCTCACGTTGCGGCTGGGAGAGGACACGGAGAACGGTGGCCAGCCACGGGACGGGCTCGTCATGGTCCACCAGGCCGAGGGCGGCGATGGCCGCATCGCGCTCACGGTCGGCCACACGCTGCGCGGACTCGTCCTCAGCACCGACGGGCATGTCGAGCACCACCGGCCAGGTCTGCACGCCGAAGCGATCCCCGAGGCGAAGGAGCACAGCCGCGTCGAGCGCAACGGGGTCGTCGTGAGTCGTCGGCATCATGCGCGGTCCCCGTGATCACCGAGGAACAACGTCTCCGCCAGGTACCGCGGATCGACCTTCGAAGACTCGGAGGCCGGAGCCGAGACATAGTGGGCTGCAGGATGATCGGAGGTTTCGACGTCGGCCCAGGTGAGCGGGGCGTCAAGGCCGTCCGACGCACGTGCGAGGCCATCGTCGGGATCGGACGACTCGGAGTCGACGGAGACGCTGCGGATGGTGGCGCCACGATCGCCGGCGGCCGCCGTTCCCGGCGCCATCGGTGGCGGCACACCGGCCCCCGGCGTGGTCGCCGTACTCGCGGGTGCCGCAACGGGAGTCGCAGACGTGGGTCCAGCGCTCGCCACGACCGTCGGTGCGTAGCGGAGCTTTTCCGCGGGCGGCGCGTACGCGCCGGACATCACACCGGCCATCGGCGCGATCGGAGGCGTCACCGGCGGCGTGACCTCGGCCCGCGCCGCAGCCCGAGCTGCGGCGGCCTGCTCGGAAGCGAGCGCCTCGCCGGACACCAGGTCGGGAGCCCGGCGCGAAGACGGCCAGGGTTTGCCCACCGGTTCCGTCGCGTTCTCGTACGTCTGCATGACCCGGGCTGCGCGCATACGTTGCTGTGCGACAGCACGTTCGGCCTCCGCCGCGGCCCCGGCGATGATCGGCGCGACCGCGGTTGCGCTGGTGGCGATCTCGTGGAACTTCGCCACCACCTCGACCTCGGCGAGGTTGGGCATGTTCAGGCGCGCGACGGTGGTCGCAGCTGCCTGCGCCTCCGCACGCAGGGCATTCTCCGCAGCCTCGGCGGCGGTGTCGGCGAACCACGGAGCCAGCTCCGTGAGTTTCTCGAACGCCGCACTCGTGTGTGCGGACTGCCAGTGCACGCCCATCCGCGCGAGTACCGCAGCGTAGTCGACCCCGGCCTCGCCTATCTCGGTCGCGAGCGACGCCCACGCCAACCCGGCTTCCACCAGTGGCGCGGGACCCGGCCCCGCCCCGAGGTCGGCGGCAAGTTGTTCGCTCGTACGCGCGTCCCAGTTGACGCCGGTGAAGCCTGCTCCGGTCGTGCTGGTCATGGTCCCTCCCCTCTGCTGGTCCACGAGTCTGGTGCGATGTACGAGTCGACTGCCGCGGTGGCGGCGGTCGGTCAGGTATGTGGGTTCACGCCTCGGTCTTGAATGCTGCGACGGCCTCGGCTTCACCCTCGATGAATCCGGACGCCTGCGCCCGGAGCAGGGCGGCGATCTTGCGAAGCTCGAGAATGCCGGTCGCCGTGTCCTTCTCGAACTCCCGGGCCACCGAGGTGAAACTGGCCGCGGTCGCGGTCGACACCTCATCCCGCCCCTGGGCGTGAACCGCGAGCTTCGGCCCCGCTCCGTTGAGAGCCAGCTCGAGTCGATCCGCGATCTTGTCGAGATCACCTGCAGCCGAGAACAATTCGGCGGGCTCTACGCGAAGTTGTGTGTTGCTCATACTTCCTCGTCTCGTGTCAGACCGGGCACGCCCAGCCGTAGCTCGATGTCCGGACCGGAATCGGTGTCGGCCGTCTCGTCGTGGCCGATGACCGCGGGTGCGACCTCGGGATCTTCACCGACCACCGCGCGCCCGTTGTCCTCGGTGACCAGATAATCGGGCACGCTGTGCTGCCCCTCGGCCGCGCCTGCTCCACGCGCTCCGGCTCCGGCTGCGCCCATCGGCGCCCCGCCCATCGGCATCGCCGCCGGCGTCGTCACGACCCGCGTCGCCGACGGCGATCCCATCGCAGGCTCGCCGACGCCGAAACCGGTCGGCACCGTCGGACGGGACGCGCTCAGCGGCGCCATGATGCCGCCGACTCCACCACTTCCGCCGCCACCACCGCCGCCGCCCCCTCCGCCGCCGCCTCCGGCGGCCTTGGCCTTGGTGAGCGGGATTCCAGCTGGACCGACGATCGCCGAATCGGGATCGACGCCGAGCATCTTGCTGATCGGCTGCATCAACGAGGACGGGAGTTCGACGGCAGTGGACACCGCCGGGGAGACCACGTCGAGGACCGAGCCGGCCAGGGTGAACGGGGACTGCCCGGCACCTGCGCTGGGCGCGCCCGTGACCGCGACGGGCGCCCCGTTCGCGGTCATGGCCGTCGTGGGAGCGAGGAGTTCTCCCCGGGTCACCGCGACCGCCGCGGTGGCCAGTTCGAGCCCGGCTCCGGCGACCACTGCCGCCGTACTGAGCCCGACCGCGATCGCCGGACTCATGATGACGGGGACCAGAGCCGAGATCTTGGCGACCGTGGCGGCGACGATTCCCTGGACGACGGCCAGCCCTTTCGCGACGATGGCGGCGGCGGTCTTGGTGTCGATCGAGATACCGGACCCCTGGGCTGCCAGGGCTGTGCTGTTCGTTCCGGCCTCGGCAGTCTTGGTGGCCGCACCGACCGCACCCTGGCCCGCCCACAGCTGATCGGCGAGCTTGAGTGCGCCCTGCCCCATCGTCATCGACGTCTCGAGCACCTTGGTGAGGCTGTCGAAGATGATCGTCGGGTCGAAGCCGGCCCCGTTGAGATCACCGCTGCCGAACCCACCGAGCAGGTCGGTGATCGGCTTGATGAACATGTCCAGGTTCGGTGGCTGTATCGGTGGCAGACCCGGCATCGGCGGCAACGACGGCAGCGCGGGGAGGGGCGGAAGTCCCAGTCCCCCGAGCACATCCGCAACCGTGCGGTCGAGGATCGGTCCGAGCGGACTGGCGTCGATCATCTCCTGCACCGTCATGTGGTCGAGTGCGGGCACGTCCGGGACGCCGGGCAGCGGGCCTGGCCACGGTGGAATCGGGGTCACAGCACCGAACGGATCGCCGCGGCGGTCGCCGCGTCGGTGCCCTCGTACTCGGCGAGACCTGCCACCGTGGAGGCGGCGGTCGCGGCGTGTACCGCGGCGAGCTGTCCGACCGACATCAGGTGATTGGCCTGAGCGACGATGAACGACGCGAGGAACTCCTGACCGATGAGGCCGAACACCGGGACCATCGCAGCCGTGTTGGCGGCGGCGTCGATCGACCCGGCCGTTCCGATGGCGGACGCCATGGCCGCATTCGTCGCCGCGAAGCCTTCGAGCGCTTCGGATGTCACTTTCACGTTTGTCATCACAACCCCCTCGTGAGTGCAAGTCTTTCTCGGTCGGCCACCTGTCGGCCGGTCGACGTCATTCACCCGCCGGACGCGCACCGAGCATGTCGCCGAATGATTCGTTGAAGTCCTCGGTCACGGCCGCCACGCGGGCGTAGACCCGTTGTGCGGCAAGAGCCGAAGTCGCCACGATCTGCTCACCCAGCCGTGCGGCGCCGAGTTCGTTCGCGCCACGCTCGAGGCGAAGATCGATCAAGGCCCCCTTCGCGTCGACCTCGGCGGTCACCAGACCGTCGGCCGAGGTCACCGCCACCGTGATCGCCTCGAGGTTCTCCTGGAAAGATCGCAGTCCGTCCAGCTGACGGGCGGCACGCGCCTCGAGTTCGTCCATGGCCCAGCTCATCGGCGCAACCACGACGTCATGGCGTCGGCTTCCTCGTCGTCACGCTCTTCGGCCGCGGACAGATCCTCCGGACGCGGCAGCTTCATCTCGTTGACGAGATCGCGATCGATTCCGGCCGCGAGCAGGTTCTCCCGCAACCGGATTCCGGCCGACATCGCGGCCTGCTTGCACAGACGCAGGATGTCAGCAGCCAGCAGTTCGGGGTGTTTGTCGAGTTCGGTGGACGCGATGTGCACGGCAACCGGCAGACCTTGGGCCGTTGTCCGGACGGCCAGGCCACCAGATCGCGAACGTGCTTGTGAGAACTGATGCACAGCCGCCCACGGATCGTCGCCGTCGCGCGCGTCATCGGCATACGTTGCCGTCTCTTCGGTGTAGCTCATCGAAGCCGAACCCCCCTTCACGCCGAATTAGACGCAGACGGGGTCCCTCCCGGTTCCATCGAATTTTCGTTCGACGAAACCATCTCCCAGATACCGTGCACCGCGTCATGCCTCACCATGACCACGGTGCCGCCCCGCCTCGCACCTGGGATTCAAGTGCCTGATCCTGCCACAATCCGATCAACGCCACCACACACCGAATCCGATATCTCGAACCCAGGCGTGAGACGAACTGTGGATCTCGTCCGAAATCCTCTCACACCCTTGGGTACACTCTCGTCGACGCTGCCGGAGTCGATCACAGTGCAAGCAGATCCTCGCATGCCGCCGGTGATCGTGCTCGCGCACGGATCACCGCTCGCCCCGTCGGCCCGGCCGCAAGACCAGAGGATTCCCCGATGACGTACGAGAACTCGACGCCGAACGGCGCCGACGCGCCGGCACCACCGCCGTGGCTGCAGTTCGCACCGCCTCCCCCGGAGGCCGCACCGGCTCCGCAACCACCGTCGGCACCGGCGCCACCGCCCTCGTCGAAAGACGGCCAGGACACCGCTTTTCCGCCGGTCCCCGGCCACACCCCGCCGAACTCCGCAGCGCCGCCCGGCCACGACGCACCGCGTCCACCCGAGACGAATCCCGCTGACCGCACCACGCCCGCGACCACCGGTCGGTACACGCCACCGCCGGTTCCGCCCGCGCCCGAGCCGGGCCGGTTCCCCGCCACGCATCCGGCAGCCGACCCCTACACGCCGCCGCCCGGACCGCCCATCCACCCCGGGCCCACTCCCCCGTTCGACCAGTCACCCCCACCCGCACCTCACCTGCCTCCGTCGTTCCCGGAGTCCGGAGCCCACTTCCCGGCTCGCCCCGCCGGCCCGCCGATGGTGAACGGGCAGATGCCGCCGGGACAGTTCGGCCCGGGCACCGGCCCCGCGCCCGCATATCCGGGTCAGCCGATGCCTGCGGGTTACGGTCCGCCACCGGGCGGACCGTCGCTGGACGAAGTTGCATTGATCCGCAAGGCCCGTCGTGCACCGAGCCGCGGATGGCGACGAGCGGTCCACACCCTGTCGGCCGGCGCCATAAATCCCGGCGAGTCACAGGGCGACATCGCCTATCAGCAGCTCCTGGAACGGGTGAACCGACCCGTGCGGGGCGACTATCGGATCGCGGTGCTGTCGCTGAAGGGCGGCGTCGGCAAGACGACGACCACCGTCGGCCTCGGCTCGACCTTCGCCTCCCTGCGCGGTGACCGGGTGATCGCCGTCGACGCCAACCCCGACCTCGGCACGCTTGCCCAGCGCATCCCGCAGCAGACCCGGTCCACGGTCCGCGATCTGCTCGCCGATCAGAACGTGTACCGCTACTCCGATGTCCGGGCTCACACATCTCAGGCGCCCAGCCGCCTGGAAGTGCTTGCCTCCGAACGTGATCCGGCGGTGGCCGAGGCGTTCAACGAGGAGGAGTACCGCGGGGTCGTCACCATCCTCCAGCGGTTCTACAACCTTATCATCACCGACTGCGGCACCGGTCTGAGCCACTCGGCGATGAACGGTGTCCTCGACCTCGCCAACACGATCATCCTGGTCAGCTCGCCGGCGCTCGACGGTGCACGCAGCGCCGGTGCGACCCTGGACTGGCTCGAGGCCCACGGTTTCGGACACCTCGTGTCGCGGGCCGTCGTCGTGCTGAGTTCGTCGCGTCCCGGGTCGTCGACCATCGACACCGATCAGCTGGGCCAGCACTTCCTGACCAGGTGCCGTGCGGTCCACAAGATCCCGTTCGACGACCATCTCGCGGAGGGCGCCGACGTCGACCTCGAGCTGATGTCGAAGGACGCCAAGCGGTCGTTCGTCGAGCTCGCGGCCACCATCGCCGACGATTTCTCGGGTACCACGCTGCCGCGGGAAGATCCCTACCTCGGATAGATCGGGATCTCACGTCGCTTCTGGCGGGACCTGTTCCTCCGACGGGGTCGAGTCCACCGGCGCGACGGCGCGCTGCCGTCGTCGCGTCTCCCGCCAGCGCCGCGCCGCGTGCACGAACATCGGCACCACGACCGTGAAAACAGATCCGATGATGAGGATCTCGATGTTGTCGCGGACGACCGGCACGTTGCCGAGCAGGTAGCCCGCCAGGATTATCCCGCCCGCCCAGACGAAGCTACCCAGAACGCTGAACAGCGTGAACACACGGTGCGACATCCCGCTGAAGCCCGCGACGAGTGGCGTCAGCGTTCGGACGATCCCGATGAACCGGCCGAAAAACACCGTCAGCGGACCGAATCGGTCGAAGAAGGCGTTGGTCTTCACCACATATTCGGGACCGATGCTCCGCATCATCCGGCCCTCGACGACACCGCGACCCAGCCGTCGACCGATGAAGTAGCCGCACTGGTCCCCCGCCACCGCGGCCAGCGCCACCAGGGGAATGACCAGCCAGACCGGTGCGAACGGGTCGGGTTGCGCGACGAAGACGCCCGCGGTGAACAGGAGCGAGTCACCGGGGAAGACGACGCCGACCAGCAATCCGGTCTCGACGAAGACCAGGACGCACAGACCGACCAGGCCACCGGTGGCCACGAAGGATTCGACATCGAACGGATTCATCAGCGCCAACAGTAGTGGTTCGCGCAGGTGAGACGGTTGTTCGGACCGGACCAACAGATGAATTCCGGTCGAGGTCCGGGCGACGGCCGGCCTGGTCATCCGTCCCACTCACATACCGGCGCGCGACCTCCCACGAGATGGGGTTTACTCGATTGAAAGCAGCACACCTCGAGCAGAAGGGGGAACCACAGTGCCGTCCAAGACCCCCGGTCCGTCGAAGACACCAGGCCCGTCCTTGCGACCCGTCACCGACACCGACGTCCGCATCGAGTACCACACGATCCACGGCTACCGTCGCGCCTACCGGATCGCCGGCAGCGGTCCCGCCCTGCTGCTCATCCACGGCATCGGCGACAACTCGTCGACGTGGGACGAGGTCATCCCGATTCTGGCGCAGCACTACACGGTCATCGCGCCGGATCTCCTCGGCCACGGCCTTTCCGACAAACCCCGGGCCGACTATTCGGTCCCGGCTTTCGCCAACGGGATGCGCGATCTCCTCGTCGTCCTGGGGCACTCCAAGGTCACCGTCGTCGGGCACTCCCTCGGCGGCGGTGTGGCGATGCAGTTCTGCTATCAGTTCCCGCGGTTCGTCGAGCGCCTGGTCCTCGTCGCCGCCGGCGGCGTGACCAGGGAGGTCAACCCGGCCCTGCGCCTGATCTCGCTGCCGGTCGTCCACCAGGCCCTGTCGGCGCTGCGGATCCCGGGCGTCGTACCCGGACTCCGGGTCGCCGCGAAGGCCGCCGCGGCCGCCCCGGTACTCCCGTTCGCGCCGGCGAGCGCCACACCCGCGCGCCTTCTCGCCGATCATGAGGACCTGATGCGCGTCCTCGGCGGCCTCGCCGACCCGACGGCCTGTTCGGCGTTCCTGCGAACACTGCGAGCCGTGGTCGACTGGCGCGGACAGTCGGTCACGATGCTCGACCGCAGCTACCTCACCGAACGCCTCCCCGTGCTGCTCGTCTGGGGTGACGAGGACATCGTGATCCCGTATCACCACGCCGAACTCGCGCATTCGGCGATTCCGCACTCCGAACTCGAAACCTTTGTCGGCTCCGGACATTTCCCGTTCCACGACGATCCGGAACGCTTCTGCCGAGTGGTCATCGACTTCATCTCGCGGCACGAGCCCATCGTGTTCGACCCGCTGAACTGGCGTCATCTGATGTCCAAGGGAGCTCATCCCGAGCAGTTCACCGGCGACGAGGACACGGTCGAGGAGGTACTCGAGGCGTTCGAAGACGAACGCAACGCGACCTGAGCCCACACACCGCCGCCGGGCGTGAGCCCGCACACCGCCGTCACACGTCGGAGGTCTGTGCCACCATGGGTCCATGACCTACCCGGGTGGCGGGCCCGACGGCACCACACCGTTCCCGCACCAACGTTCCGAGTACGACTCGAGCCCCGGTTTCGCCGTGCCCGGCTACGGTGCGCCACAGGCGGATCCGACTCAATACCAGTACGGTGCAGGACCGATCCCCGAGCAACCGCTCGTCGTGATCGGCGACATCACGTGCACCCAGAACTTCGTCATCACGCCCTCGGGCACCTGTCCCATTTCCGGCACCCAGTGGACCGTCACCGACATGTCCGTGTCGACCGAACGGATGTCACAGACCGGTCTGGTACTGGCCATCGTGGGGTTCTTCATGGTGTGCTTTCTCAGCATGCTGTTCCTGCTGATGAAGGAACGCAGTACCACCGGATACATCCAGGTGACCGTGCGCGGCGCGGGCGGCTTCCTGCACGTCACCAACATCCCGGCCTTTTCGCCGGTCGCCATGGGTGACGTCTCGGGTCGCGTCAACTACGCCCGCACGCTGGCTGCGATGGCCTGACCGCACGACCCCCGAGCACGCTCGACACCACGCAGGACCACACCGAGGAGGACGACCCCGATGACCAGTCCGGAGAACCCCGGAGACAAGCCGTACGATCCGTTCGTGAAACAGCCCCCGCCTGCGGAGACCTCCCAGAACGGCGGCCCGGCCCACGGCACCGACCCCAGCGCGGGATACGCGGCACCGCCGTCTCCCGGCGCGCCCGAGGGTTACCAGTCGCCGCAGGGGTATGACGCCCAGCAGCAGTACGGCACCCCGCCGCAGTACGGTTCCGCCCAATACGGAGCACCCCAGTACGGAGCACCCCAGTACGGAGCACCCCAGTACGGAGCACCCCAGTACGGAGCACCCCAGTACGGAGCACCCCAGTACGGAGCACCCCAGTACGGAGCACCTCAGTACGGAGCACCTCAGTACGGAGCACCTCAGTACGGTGCACCGGCGGGCTATGGATATCCCGGCGCACCGGACCCGACCGCTCCGTACGGTCGCGATCCCGCGACCGGCGAACCGCTGTCGGACAAGTCGAAGCTCGTCGCGGGTCTGCTCCAGATCTTCCTCGGCTCCCTCGGCGTCGGCCGCTTCTACATCGGCGACAACACCATCGGCGGTATCCAGCTCGGCCTGACCATCATCGGCTACATCACCGCGATCTTCCTGATCGGGTTCGTGCTGATCTTCGGCGTGGCGATCTGGGCCCTCGTCGACGGCATCATGATGCTGACCGGCAGCGTCCGGGACAAGAACGGCCTCAAGCTCGGGAACTGACCCTTCGATACGCTCCGGGGCTACTCAGGGAGCAGGGCTACTCAGCCGCCGCAGCAACCGGTGGACCCGCGCACGTCGCGGGTCACCGTGTTGCGGGCGGCGAGTTCGTCGTCGGCGGGATAGTCGACGCCCACCAGACACAGGCCGCGGGCCTCCGCCACCGGAACCTGCGGGCTGCGCACCTTCTCCGAGAGAAGTCCTCGACACCAGTCGAGGTCGCGCCTGCCGTCGCCGACGCTCGCGACGGCACCCACCAGCGACCGCACCATCGACCAGCAGAACGCATCCGCGCTGACCTCACCGACGAGGACACCGTCCGGGTCGCGGGTCCACTCGAAACGCTGGAGATCGCGGATCGTCGTCGCGCCCTCGCGTCGACGGCAGAAGGCGGCGAAATCGTTCAGTCCCAACAACTCCGACGACGCGGCGTTCATCGTTTGCACATCGAGCGGTCGGCGCCACGTCGCCGTGGTCCGAGCCACCACGGGTTCCGGGCCCCAGCGCGAATCGTCCAGCCGGTACCGGTAGTGGCGTCGCAGCGCGGAGAACCGCGCATCGAATGCGTCCGGCACCACCCGGACCTCTTTCACCCGGATGTCATCCGGGCACATCTTCGCCAGTCGACCGACGAGGGTCGACGGGTCCCCGCCGATCGACCGGGTCTCCAGCGCCGAGGCCGGGATGACGGCATGAGCGACCTGCCCCGTCGCATGCACACCGGCGTCGGTCCGCCCGGCCACCGTCAGCCGGACCGGCACCCGCAGGATCGTCGACAACCGGGTCTCGAGCTCCTCGCACACACTGCGCTGACCGATCTGCCGTGCCCATCCGGCGAAATCGGTGCCGTCGTAGCCGAGGTCGAAGCGCAGACGACAGAACCCGCCGGCACCGGAATCCGGGCCGACGGGTTCGGTCAGCAGTTCTCGACTCAGTCGACTACTTCTTGTCGTCGTCTGCGTCGGTCGCCTCTTCCGCCTCCACGGCGATGGCGGCGGTCGACTCGTCGTCGACGGCCTCGGCGACAGCTTCGGCGTTGGCGACCTCGGCGTCGGTGGCGTCGGCCTCGACGGCCTCCACCACGTTCTCGGTCTCCGCGGCCTTCTTCGAGGCGGCGACGCGGGTCGCGCGCGAAGCCTCGCTCGACGCGGTGGTCTCGCGCACCAGCTCGATCACGGCCATGGGGGCGTTGTCACCCTTGCGCGGCAGCGTCTTGATGATGCGGGTGTAGCCACCGTTGCGATCGGCGAAGAACGGGCCGATCTCGTCGAACAGCGTGTGCACGACGTCCTTGTTGCGGATGTCCTTCAGCACCTCACGACGGTTGGCCAGCTTGCCGGCCTTGGCGTGGGTGATGATCTTTTCCGCGTACGGGCGCAGGCGCTTGGCCTTTGCTTCGGTGGTGGTGATGCGGCCGTGCTCGAAGAGCGAGGTGGCGAGGTTCGCCAGCATCGCTTTCTGGTGGCTGGCCGACCCGCCGAGGCGGGCACCCTTGGTGGGCTTGGGCATTGTCTTCTCCTAGGAGGACTCCCGATCGCTCGAGCGGGAAGTCAGGGTTTGGGCGAGCGTGACAGCTTGCCGCGGCGACGCGACTAGAGCTGTTCGGTTTCGGCGAAATCCTCACCGGAATCGGCGTCGAACGACGCGTCTTCCGACCACGTACCGGTGGCGGGGTCGTAACCGGCGACCTGCGACGGGTCGAAGCTGGCCGGGCTGTCCTTGAGGGACAGGCCGAGCGCGTGCAGCTTGACCTTGACCTCGTCGATCGACTTCTGGCCGAAGTTGCGGATGTCGAGCAGATCCGACTCGGTCCGGGCAACCAGCTCGCCGACGGTGTGAACACCCTCGCGCTTGAGGCAGTTGTACGAACGGACGGTCAGCTCGAGATCCTCGATCGGCAGGCTGAACGACGCGATGTGGTCGGCCTCCGCCGGAGACGGCCCGATCTCGATGCCCTCGGCCTCGACGTTGAGCTCCCGGGCGAGCCCGAAGAGCTCCACCAGGGTCTTGCCCGCCGACGCCAGCGCGTCACGCGCGCTGATCGAGTTCTTGGTCTCCACGTCGAGCACGAGCCGATCGAAGTCGGTGCGCTGCTCGACACGGGTGGCCTCGACCTTGTAGGTCACCTTGAGCACCGGCGAGTAGATCGAGTCGACCGGGATACGGCCGATCTCGGCACCCGACGCCTTGTTCTGCACGGCCGGCACGTAGCCGCGGCCCCGCTCGACGACGAGCTCGATCTCGAGCTTGCCCTTGTCGTTCAGGGTTGCGATGTGCAGATCGGGGTTGTGCACGGTGACACCGGCCGGGGGCACGATGTCGGCGCCGGTGACGGTGCCCGGACCCTGCTTGCGCACGTACATGGTGACCGGCTCGTCCTCGTCCGAGGAGACCACGAGGCCCTTGAGGTTCAGGATGATGTCGGTGACGTCTTCCTTGACCCCGGGGACGGTGGTGAACTCGTGCAGGACACCGTCGATGCGGATGCTGGTGATCGCAGCACCCGGGATCGAGCTGAGCAGAGTACGACGCAGCGAGTTACCGAGGGTGTAACCGAAGCCCGGCTCGAGCGGTTCGATGACGAACTTCGACCGGTTCTCGGCGATGACTTCCTCGGTGAGGGTGGGTCGCTGTGAGATGAGCATTTCGTTTTCTCCTTTGGCCGCCCGCTATATGACGGCCTCGAGGGTGAACCGAACAGCAGGTAGCTGTCGGGCTGGTCTTGCTCGAAGAACTACTTGGAGTAGAACTCGACGATGAGCTGTTCCTGCAGCGGGACCTCGATCTGGGCGCGCTCGGGCACCGAGTGCACGAGGATGCGCAGGGTCGAGGGCACGACCTGGAGCCAACCCGGGACCGGACGATCGCCGACGAGCTCCTTGGCGATCTGGAACGGGACGGTCTGCAGCGACTTCGGACGGACGTCGATGATGTCGTACTGGCTGACGCGGTAGCTGGGGACGTCGACCTTCACACCGTTGACGGTGAAGTGGCCGTGGCTGACCAGCTGGCGAGCCTGACGACGGGTCCGCGCGATGCCCGAGCGGTACACGACGTTGTCGAGACGGGTCTCGAGCAGCTTCAGCAGTTCGTCACCGGTCTTGCCGGTGCGACGATTCGCCTCCTCGAAGTAGCGACGGAACTGCTTCTCCATCACTCCGTAGGTGAAGCGGGCCTTCTGCTTCTCCTGCAGCTGCAGGAGGTATTCGCTCTCCTTGATCCGCGAGCGGCCGTGCTGGCCGGGCGGGTAGGGGCGACGCTCGAACGCAGCGTCTCCACCGATCAGATCGACGCGAAGACGACGAGACTTCTTTGTTGCGGGGCCGGTATAACGAGCCATGTTTCTCTGTTCCTCCCTTTCCCGCTAGACCCGACGCCGCTTGGGCGGACGGCAACCGTTGTGCGGCTGCGGGGTGACATCGGAAATGGTGCCGACCTCGAGGCCGGCTGCCTGCAGGGAGCGGATGGCGGTCTCACGACCCGAGCCCGGTCCCTTGACGAACACGTCGACCTTCTTGACGCCGTGTTCCTGGGCCTTGCGCGCAGCGTTCTCGGCCGCGAGCTGAGCCGCGAACGGGGTGCTCTTGCGCGAGCCCTTGAAACCGACGTGGCCCGACGACGCCCAGCTGATGATGTTTCCGCTGGGGTCGCTGATCGACACGATGGTGTTGTTGAACGTCGACTTGATGTGTGCGTGGCCGTGCGGGACGTTCTTCTTATCGCGACGGCGGGTGCCCTTCTTGGGGCCTGCGCTACGTGACTTCGGAGGCATTACTTCTTCTTCCCGGCGATGGTCTTCTTCGGGCCCTTGCGAGTGCGGGCATTGGTCTTGGTGCGCTGTCCACGGACGGGCAGGCCACGACGGTGGCGCAGACCCTGGTAGCAGCCGATCTCGATCTTGCGACGGATATCGGCCTGCACCTCGCGACGCAGGTCACCCTCGACCTTCACCGAGGCTTCGATGTACTCACGCAGCTTCGAGACGTCTGCGTCAGTGAGGTCCTTCGCACGGAGGTCGGGGCTGAGGCCCGTTCCCGCGAGGATCTCCTTGGAGGTGGTGCGCCCAACTCCGTAGATGTAGGTCAGTGCGATCTCCAGCCGCTTTTCGCGGGGGAGATCCACACCAGCAACACGTGCCATGTGGCGGATTTCCTTTTCGGTTTCCAGAGGTCTTCTCCCAGTCCGTCCCGTGAGCTGGTGCCGAACCGTGTGTTCGGCCTCGCGGGCTCCGGCCTCTGATCCGGAGGTAGGCGGTGACTCGTCTGTCGCCGCTGGTGCTGAGAGGTCTTCTGATGTTCAGTTGTCGTTTTTCAGTTGTTTTGACTCAAGCGACCCGGAGGGTGCGCGTGATCAGCCCTGACGCTGCTTGTGACGCAGGTTCTCGCAGATCACCATGACCCGACCGTTGCGGCGGATCACCTTGCACTTCTCGCAGATCGGCTTGACGCTCGGCTGAACCTTCACGTCAATCTCTCCTGCTCGGCTCGCCCGCGCGCACGCCGAAACGCGGCCGTACACGTGGGTGTCGGTCTCCTCCCAGACGGATGTCGGGGAAGTCTTCTCCCGGCGGTGCCGGGAAAGTCTTACTTGTAGCGGTACACAATCCGCCCACGAGCCAGGTCGTAGGGCGAAAGTTCCACGACGACCCGGTCCTCGGGCAGGATGCGGATGTAGTGCTGCCGCATCTTGCCGCTGATGTGGGCGAGAACCTTGTGTCCGTTTTCCAGCTCAATACGAAACATCGCATTGGGCAGGGGTTCGATCACTCGACCCTCGACCTCGATGGCCCCGTCTTTCTTCGCCATGTCCTCCGCGATCCTGGCCGTTTCCGCGACACCCGGGTGGTGCTGCGTCGTTGGCCCGGTTGAATCAGTGTTTGTCCGTTAGGGTGTGGGCACCGGTCCGCGAGGACCTGCACCCGGTGCGAGCGATTGCCGGACCAGCGTGGGGACACGCAGACACCGGCACGCGAGACGCACCGACGTTCTATGTTACGCGAACTGCGAGAACAGTCCAAATGCGTGCCGATCCACTCCGGCAATCCACGTGGTTCGGACACGAGACCACGATTTCGGCACGACCGTACCGGCAGACTGTTGCGCATGCTGGCATTTCTGGTCCGCACCGTGTGCACCGCGGTGGCGTTGTGGGTGGCGACGCTGATCGTCCCGGGCATCGAGTTCGTCGGCGGGTCGACGACGGCCGAGAAGATCGGGATCGCGCTGGTCGTGGCCGTGATCTTCGGCGTCCTCAACGCCTTCGTGAAGCCGATCGTGCAGATCATCTCGATCCCCTTCTACATCCTGACGCTGGGGCTCATCCACATCGTGATCAATGCGTTGATGTTGGAGATCACCGCGTGGATCACCCGCAACACCACGCACTGGGGTCTCGAGGTCGACGACTTCTTCTGGTCGGCGATCTTCGGCGCGATCGTCGTCTCGGTCGTGGGCTGGCTACTCGCGCTGCTGATGCGGGACCCGGTCGATCGATGAGGACGATGAGCATGGGCATCCGTCGAGTCGGATTCGTGGCGGCCCTCGCGGCCGCGCTGGCACTGACCGCGTGCGGTAGCGACGGTGCCGTCGACCAACAACGCTCGGTCACCGTCGTCGGGTCCGGTCAGGTCAGCGGCGCCCCGGACACCCTGCGAGCCGACATCGGCGTCGAGTCCACGGCCGGCGACGTGACCACCGCACTGAACGAGACGAGCGAGAAGATCCGCGCGGTCGCCGACGCTGTGGTCGACGCCGGCGTGGATCGCAAGGACGTGGCCACCCAGCAGGTGTCGGTGAGTCCGCAGTACGCCAGTCCGGTCCCCGGCGGTTCCAGCCAGATCAGCGGCTACGTGGCGACCAACTCGATCCGGGTCACCATCCGCGACATCTCCAAGGCGTCCACGGTCCTGAGCGCCGCGGCGACCGTAGGCGGCGACAACACCCGGATCAGCAACGTCGCATTCGCCATCGACGACGATTCGGAACTCCTCGAGCAGGCCCGAAAGGCAGCGTTCGACGACGCCCGCGGCCGCGCCGAGCAGTACGCCTCGCTCGCCGACGATTCACTCGGCAAGGTGCTGACCATCAAGGAGACGACCAGTGGCCAGGAGCAGCCCGCCTCCCCCGGCACCTTCGAGCGCGACGTCGCCGCCGCACCCGTCCCCATCGAGCCCGGCGAACAGGAGTTGACCTTCACGGTCACGGTGACCTTCGCGCTCAACTGAGCACGTTCGCGGTGAGACGCGTCCGAATTGCCCGGTGCGCGGAGAATTCTCGGCACAGAACGGCAACGACTGGGTGACAACTCCCCATCGTCGCCGAAACACGCTCTTACGGTGAGGCGGGTCGGGAGGACCAGAACGGGGTCGATCGAAGGAGATTGTCATGACGGGTATTCGAGTACGCGTACTCACCGCCACCGGGATGGCCGCGGCCGCAGTGATTGCGACCCTGGGGGTCGCCGCACCGGCCGACGCCGCCGAGACCAAGTCGCTGAAGATCTCCGGCGAACTCGAGATCGCGCCGGACCTCGAGATCCTCGAGATCAAGGCCGAGGGCACCACCGACGCGGAGGGTAAGACCACCGGAACCTACGTCGCGACACTGCTGGCCGGCGACGACGACAATCCCCTCCCGTTCAAGGTCAAGGGACCGATCACATGCATCTACACCGAGGGCAACACGGCGTCGCTGGTCTACCCGATCACCGGCACCGAGCCCAACCTCGTCCCCGCTCCGCTGAGGGACGCGCTCGCGGTGCAGATCACCGTACGCAAGGGCGATGAGAACACGGTCGGGGTGAACGGCCCGGCACCCACCCACTCCTTCCGTGGATGCAATCCCGGGGCCACCCCGTACGAGTTCGACGGGGACATCGAGATCAACTAGCTCTCCGGGTCTCCCCTGGCGCGAAAGAGCCACGCGCGCCTGGCATCCTGGACCGGTGCGAGCCGTCATCCAGCGAGTCAGTCAAGCCCGCGTGAGCGTCGACGGCGAGGTCGTCGGTGAACTCGACATCCCGGCCGGCGGTTCGGGCCTGGTCGCGCTCGTCGGCGCCACCCACGACGACACCCCCGACCACGCAGCGAAACTGGCCGACAAGATCTGGCGTCTGCGGATCTTCAACGGCGACGAGGGCCCCGAGAAGGCCGCCGCCGACATCGACGCCCCGATCCTGGTCATCAGCCAGTTCACCCTGTACGCCAACACCGCCAAGGGACGACGCCCGTCCTGGAACGCCGCGGCGCCGGGCCCGGTGGCCGAACCGCTGGTCGACGCGGTCGCCGACGCCCTGCGCGCCGCCGGGGCAACCGTCGCCACCGGCCGGTTCGGAGCGAACATGCAGGTGAGCCTGGTCAACGACGGACCGGTCACCCTGATCCTCGACGTCTGACGGCTAGGGTCGAACCGTGGGACGAATAACCGCACGACGCCGCGTCACCCGCATCCGACGCGATGCGGCCCCGACGCAGCGTGCCGACACCCTCGCCGTCGAGGAACCGCTGGAGATCCGCGTGGGCGGTCGACAGCTGAGCGTCACCATGCGTACCCCCGGCCACGATTTCGAACTCGTGGCCGGATACCTCGTCTCCGAGGGTCTCATCATCGCCGGCCGCGACTACGCCACCGCGCGGTACTGCGCGGGTACCGACTCCACCGGCGCGAACACCTACAACGTCGTCGACGTCTCGCTGGCCGCCCACGTTCCGCCGCCCGCACCCGGCGTCGTCCGTCACAACACCATGACCAGTGCCTGTGGTGTCTGCGGCAAGGACAGCATCGAGTCCGTCCACACCGCGTCGGCCCACGACCCGGCAGCCGACACCTTGACCGTCGACGTCGACACGCTGCTGGGTCTCCCCGACCGTCTACGCGTCGAACAGGACGTCTTCGACAAGACCGGCGGGCTCCACGCGGCGGCGCTCTTCGACGCCGACGGCGAACTGCTCGTCGTCCGCGAGGACGTGGGCCGGCACAACGCCGTCGACAAGGTCGTCGGCTGGGCGGTCCTCGCCGACCGACTCCCGTTGACCGGCACCGTCCTCCAGGTTTCCGGCCGGGCGAGCTTCGAACTGGTGCAGAAGGCCGCGATGGCGGGCATCCCGATGCTGAGCGCGGTGTCGGCGCCGTCCTCGCTTGCCGCCGACCTCGCCGACGAACTCGGCATCACCCTGATCGGGTTCTCCCGCGGCGAGTCGATGGTGGTCTACACGCGGCCGGACCGGGTCGTCGCCGTCGACGAACACGCCGGGACCGTCACGAGTTGAGGTCGTGGCGCAGCGGATCGTCGAGTGCGGCACCGGTGACCGGGTCGAACCAGTAGGTCTCGGAGGGCTCCGGCACCAGACCGACCACGTCACCGACATCGATGGTGCGTCGATGGTCGACGCGAACGACGATACGGCTGTTCCGCAGCGGGACATCGGCACTGCAGTAGACGAACTGTTCGGCACCGAGTTCCTCGACCAGATCAACCGTCCCGCGCAGCGCCCCGTCGTGCGAGACGGTCGAGACCGTCCACGATTCGGCGCGGAGTCCGACGACCACCTCCGCGGACGTCGCAGCGGCGAGAACGGAGTCGGGCACCGGTAGGTGTGCCGCGCCCAGACGCACGACACCGGCGTCGATACGGCCGTTGATCAGACACATCTGCGGCGACCCCATGAACGATGCGACGAACAGATTCGACGGCCTCGAGTAGATCTCCCGCGGAGTGCCCACCTGCTGCAACACACCATGGTCGAGGACGGCCACCCGGTGCCCCATGGTCATCGCCTCGATCTGGTCGTGTGTCACGTACAGCATTGAGACACCCAGTTCCCGCTGCATCGCGGCGATCTGCGCGCGGGTGCTGACTCGCAGCTTCGCGTCGAGGTTGAACAACGGCTCGTCCATGCAGAAGATCTTGGGACGCCGGACGATCGCACGTCCCATCGCCACCCGCTGCCGTTGTCCCCCCGACAGTTTGGCGGGCTTCCGGTCGAGAAGATGTGCGATGTCGAGCATTTCGGCGACTTCGGCCACACGCTTGCCGGTGTCCGGCTTGCTCATACCGGCATTGCGGAGGGCAAAGCCCATGTTGTCGGCGACCGTCATGTTCGGGTACAGCGCATAGTTCTGGAACACCATTGCGACGTCGCGCGCCCTGGGGGCCATCCCGACGACGTCGACGCCGTCGATCAGGATGGCCCCCGATTCCACCGACTCCAGGCCCGCGACCATCCGGAGGCTGGTCGACTTACCGCAACCCGACGGGCCGACGAGCACCATGAACTCGCCGTCGGCGACGTCGAGATCGAGCGAATCCACCGCGGGTGGTAGGTCGTCGGCGAACCGACGGGTCGCCGCGTCGAAGGTCACTGAAGCCATGAAACTATCGAATCCTGCCCTGTGTCTTGCTGTTAGGAGATGGTTGCGGGGTGCGTGATCAGTTCGGCAGCTTGGACTTGATCTGTCCGTCGTAGATCCGCTGCAGCTGCTGCTGCACATCGCCGAGGGTCTTGGTGACATCGGCGTTGCGCAGACCGATCTGCTCGTAGCCGGTGCCGATCACCTTGTCGGCGCCGGGCAGGAACACCCGGGCGTAATCCTGCGACTTGGTGTTCGGCATCTGCTCGATGGCGGTCTTGAAGTTCGGGTTCTCGGCCAGGAACTTCTTCATCGACGGGTCGTCGGCCGCCCCGGTCCGCACCGGCATGTAACCGACGTTCTGCGAGAAGTACGCGGTGTTCGCGGTGTTGGTGAAGAAGTCGATGAACCTGAGCGCGTTCACCTTCCGCTCATCGGAGATCTTCGCCGGGATGGCGAGGCCGGCGCCGCCGGTCGGGCAGCCCTTTGTCCCGTCTACTTGGGGAAGGGCTCGTTCGGTGACCGCGGGCATCCGGGGGAGTATTCAGATCGATTCGGACATCCCGCGAACCAGTCGGGGGCGATCCGGTGACAACTGGGTGTCCGGTGGGTGTCACAACCGGTACGGTCGTCCAGGTCGAGCGTACCGGTTGCCGGGCGGCCTACGCCTCCTTGCCGGCCGCCGCGAGCTTGAGCAACTGCCCGGCGGTGGCGTCGGGCAGATAGGCGCGCGAGATCGCGAGACCGATGCGGGGAAGATCACCTTCGTCGCGAACAGCCAGGTACACGGGCTCGTAGCGCGGATTGAACTTCTTCTTGAACGTGTGCAACGACCGGAAACCGTAGTAGGGTTCGAGCGCTGCGCCGAGCGCGTCGAGCAGTTTGTCGAGCGGCTCGGGATCGAAATCCCCGGTCCGGGCCAGCGGCGCACCCGACAGCGAGATGAACTGTGCGCCCTCGTCTTTGAACGCGACAGCCGAGGAGGCGATGAGGTACTCGACGACGGGACCGAAACCGTCGGTCCGGCGCCGCATGATGTCGAGGGTCCAACCCGCAACCCCGCCGCCGGGCCCGTACACCGGGAGCCACGACAGCACACCGTGGACGTTGCCGTCCGGATCGACGGCGAGGGCGACCCGCACCGCGGGATCCATCGCCTCCTCCACACTGCCGAGCGTGAAACCCATCTCCGGTAAGCCCTTGTCCCCCACCCATTCCTCGGAGATGGCGCGGACCTGGGTACGCACGGCGAAGGACTCGTCGGCGAGCGTCACCATCTTCATCGAGATGTCCTGCTTGGTGGCCTTGTTCATCGCCGACCGCACGTGTTGCCACGGCTTGCCCTTGAACTCGAGGCCGGGCAGGTCGACGATCGTGTCCTCCGCGATCTGCACGCTGAGCCAGCCGCGTTCGGTGACGATCTCCGATGTCGACGACCCGATGGAGAACCAGCACGGCGTGGCACCGGATCGCTCCGCGAGCTCGATGAAGGCGTCGACCGCCGCCTTGCCCCGCTCCGGTGCGCACACCGGATCTGCCAGTGCCAGAAGGGTCCCGACGTGGTTCTGGTAGGTGACCACCGACTGCCCGGCGGAATCATCCGCACTGCCGGTGAACTGATAGGAGTTGCCAGGCCAGGTCGTCATCCACGACATCGTGCCGCCGCCGTGTTCACGCAGGAGCGCCTTGACCCGGTCGACCGGGTCGGCGTCGGGGTCATCTCCCGCGCCCACATGCCGCACCCGCCACGGGACGGCGAACGCAAACCGGCCGGGGATCAGGATGGCGAGCAACAACGCCCACAGCAATGTGGTTCCCAGTGTCACCGCACCCTCGGTGGAGACGTCGGTGAAGATGACGAGCACGACGGTCAACACCGTCGCGACGACGTTCACTGCGCCGATCACGACCGCGACCCACCAGGCCCAGCGCTTTCCCCGCCCCGATCACCAGCATGATGACCGCTGCGAGAACGTATTCGACGGAGGCGAGCGTCCCCTGGAACAGGAAGGCGATGGCGACGACCGCACCCATCAGCACACGCACGCGCAGGCGCCACGGTGACCGGACGGTCGCCGAGGCCACCGCGACCGCGGACACGACCAGGGCGCCGACACCGGTCCCCCGCGAATCGGCCAGCTCCTCGGCCCACCGCCAGGAGGTGACCTCGGTCGACAACAGCCACAGCAGACCGACCGTCAGGAAGCCGGCGACGAGGTGGCCGCCGACGCCGACCAGGATCGCCTTCACGGTGCCCAGTTGCCACTCGGCCCAACCCATTCCGACGATCACGACCACGAACGCGAGGACGTACAGCCACGGGCCGGGTTCGACGAAGGCGGAGCTGATCGGCGTCCACCACTTGCCCTCACGCAGAGCGGGCAGACCGAAGGCCACCTCGTGATACCAGGCCTTGTCGTTCGCCCGGCTCCAGAGCGACCCGGTCGCCACCCCGACGACCGCAAGCGCGATGGCGAGCGCGGCGGTGAACGGCAACCGGCGGACAGCAGAGGACCACGACACGTCGAAGTGCATGGTCAACCGTACGACGGCGCGCTGCCCCGCGGTGCCTCCTTGTTCGGCAATGTCCCGTATTCGATGCGCTCCGGGCGATTCCGGCGCACAACTGGACCGTGCGTCGGCTGTCCGGGCGGCCCGAGCCCGAGACGTTGGGCGAGCCATGGCGTTTGCTGCCGGAGGGCAACCGCCCACGCCGTGAACCCCGGCCAGTCAGCACTGCGGGACGCCGACAGCGGCGGACCGATGGCGGCGTTCAACACCCAGAGGGCGAGAACCTCATTCGGGGCGAGGCGTCAGAATCCGCGGACCGTCGGCGGTCACCGCGACCGTGTGTTCCCAGTGGGCGGCGCGGGATCCGTCGTCGGTGACGACCGTCCAGTCGTCCTCGAGGACAGTGGTGTCCACGGTGCCGAGAGTCAGCATCGGCTCGATCGCGAGCGTCGACCCGATCACCAGCAGCGGGCCCTTGCCCGGCGCGCCCTCGTTCGCGAGGAACGGGTCCATGTGCATCTCCCGGCCGATGCCGTGACCGCCGTACCCGTCGACGATGCCGAAGGGACGGCTGAACTTCTCCTCGGCGGCGCGGGTACCGAGTTCGATCGCATGGGAGATGTCGGTCAGGCGCGCGCCGTCGACCATGGCGGCGATACCGGCCTCCATCGAGAGCCGGGTGGCCTCGGACAGGTCCGCATCGGCTTGCGACAGCTCTCCGACACCGAAGGTCCAGGCCGAGTCACCGTGCCAGCCGTCGAGGACCGCACCACAGTCGATGGACACCAGATCACCGTCGGCGAGAACGACATCGGCCGACGGGATTCCGTGGACCACGACCTCGTTCACCGAACTGCAGATCGATCCCGGGAAGCCGTGGTAGCCCTTGAAGGACGGCACGGCGCCGGCCTCGCGGATGACGGACTCGGCGACCTCGTCGAGGTCGAGGGTGGTGACCCCTGGCTTCGACGCCGCGCGGACGGCCACCAGAGCCGCACCGACGACCGCGCCCGCCGCCGCCATCGCGTCGAGTTCCCCGGCGGAGCGGAACGGGACGCGTTTGCGTTTACGAAAGCCCATGAGCGGACGCAGTCGTGACCGATGTCAGGAGACGCCGGCGCCGAGGGCGCTCAGCACACGCTGGTGGACATCCTGGATGTCGCCCACCGCGTCGATGGTCTTGACCTGATCGCCGTAGTAGGCGAGCAGGGGCGAGGTCTCCTTGGTGTAGACGTCCATCCGGTTGCGGATGACCTCTTCGGTGTCGTCGGCGCGACCACGGGCCAGCATGCGCTCCACGACGACGTCGGTGTCGACGACGAAGGACAGCACGGCGTCGAGCGAGGCGTCGAGGCCGGCCAGGATCTCCTTGAGCGCGTCGGCCTGCTCGGTCGAACGCGGGAACCCGTCGAGGATGAAGCCCTTGGTCGCATCCGGCTCGCTCACGCGCGCACGGACCATGTCGACGGTGATCTCGGACGGGACCAGGTTGCCTGCGTCGAGGTACTTCTTGGCCTCGATGCCGACCGGGGTGCCCTGGGAGATGTTGGCGCGGAACAGGTCACCGGTGGAGATGTGCGGGATGCCGAGGGCTTCGCTCAGCAATTCCGCCTGGGTGCCTTTACCTGCGCCGGGGGGGCCGAGAATAACGAGTCTCACTTGAGGAATCCTTCGTACTTGCGTTGCATCAATTGACTGTTGATCTGTTTCATCGTGTCCAGACCCACACCGACCATGATCAACACGGCCGTGCCCCCAAATGGCAGGTTCTGGACGTTGCCGCTGTTACCGATCTCGAGGAACAGGTTCGGCAGCACCGCGATGATACCGAGGTAGATCGAGCCCGGCAGAGTGATGCGGCTGAGCACGTAGCCCAGGTACTCCGCGGTCGGGGCGCCCGGCCGGATGCCTGGGATGAAGCCACCGTACTTCTTCATCTCGTCGGCGCGTTCCTCCGGATTGAACGTCACCGCCACGTAGAAGTACGTGAAGAAGATGATCATCAGGAAGTAGACCGCGATGTAGACCCCGTTGCTGGGATCGGTCAGGTACTTGGTGACGTATTCCTGCCAGGTCGACTGTGTGCCGTCGGTGCTGCGCGTGAGTTCGACGATCAGCTGCGGCAGATACAGCAGCGACGAGGCGAAGATGACCGGGATGACGCCGGCCTGGTTCACCTTGAGCGGCAGGTAGGTCGACGACCCGCCGTACATCTTGCGGCCGACCATGCGCTTGGCGTACTGCACCGGGATGCGGCGCTGGCCCTGCTCGATGAAGACGACGCCGGCCACGATGATCAGCGCGGCGACACACACCAGCGCGAAGACGAGCCCGCCGCGGGTGTTCAGGATGGTGCGACCCTCGGCCGGGATACGGGCGGCGATACCGGCGAAGATCAGCAGCGACATGCCGTTGCCGATGCCACGCTCGGTGATGAGCTCGCCGAACCACATGACGACACAGGCGCCGGCGGTCATGACGAGCACGATGATCGCGAGACCGAAGATGCTCGAGTCGTTGAGGACCTCACCGCTGGTCGCACAGGACTGCGGGAGGAGCTGACCGCGGTCGGCGAGGGCGACGATGCCGGTCGATTGCAGGAGGGCCAGGGCCACGGCGAGATAACGCGTGTACTGCGTCATCTTGGCCTGTCCGGCCTGGCCTTCCTTGCGCAGCTGCTCGAACCGTGGGATGACCACCGTGAGCAGCTGGACGATGATGGATGCCGTGATGTACGGCATGATGCCGATCGCGAACACCGACAGCTGCAGGAGCGCGCCGCCGGAGAACAGGTTGATCAGGGAGTAGACCGAGCTGGACTCACCGGCCGAGACCTCGTCCAGACATGCCCGCACGGCCTGGTAGTCCACACCGGGCGACGGCACGGTCGCGCCGAGGCGATACAGGACGATGATGCCGAGAACGAAGAGGATCTTCTTCCTCAGGTCCGGCGTCCGTATGGCCGCGAAGAGGGGGGAAAGCACTAACTCCTCCTAGGAACGACCACGCGAGGTCTGTGTTCCGGGTCGGTGGCGACCCGATCCCCCGTGTGCTCGGCAGTCGACAATGTTCGGGATGCGGCGATCTGTGCGGATGCGGCAGACAACGTCTGAAACTCTAACAGTGACGCCGAAACGCCCCGGTCGGGCGGCAGCTCTGCTGCCGCCCGACCGCGGGTTTGTTCCGTCAGAGTTCGGTGACGCTGCCTCCGGCAGCGGCGATCTTCTCCTTGGCGGAGGCGGTGAACTTGTCGGCGGTGATGTCGACCTTGACCGACAGGTCACCGTCGCCGAGCACCTTCACCAACTTGTTCTTGCGCACCGCGCCGGCTGCGACGAGCTCGTCGACGCCGATGGTGCCGCCCTGCGGGAAGAGGCGCGCGATGTCGCCGACGTTGACGACCTGGTACTCGATCCGGTTGCGGTTGGTGAAGCCCTTGAGCTTCGGCAGCCGCATGTGGATCGGCATCTGGCCACCCTCGAAACCGGCCGGCACGTTCTTGCGCGCCTTGGTGCCCTTGGTGCCGCGGCCCGCGGTCTTACCCTTGGACCCCTCACCGCGACCCACACGGGTCTTGTCGGTCTTCGACCCCGGTGCGGGGCGAAGGTGATGGAGTTTGATGGTCATTGCTTAAACCTCTTCGACTGTCACGAGGTGACGAACCGCGTTGATGAGGCCGCGGTTGATCGGCGTGTCCTCGCGGGTGACGGTCTGGCGGATGCCCTTCAGTCCGAGGGTCCGCAGGCTGTCACGCTGGTTCTTCTTGGTACCGATGGTGCCCTTGACCTGAGTGATCTTCAGCTCTGCCATGATCAGACCCCCTGTCCTGCACGGGCGCGCAGCATACCGGCCGGAGCGACGTCCTCGATCGGCAGACCACGACGGGCCGCGACCTCTTCGGGACGCTGCAGCATCTTGAGTGCGGCGACCGTTGCGTGCACGACGTTGATGGCGTTGTCGGAGCCGAGGCTCTTGGCGAGGACGTCGTGGACGCCCGCGCACTCGAGCACGGCACGCACCGCGCCACCGGCGATCACACCGGTACCGGGGCTGGCCGGGCGCAGCATGACGACACCGGCAGCGGCCTCACCCTGAACCGGGTGGGTGACGGTGCCACCGATCAGCGGCACGCGGAAGAAGTTCTTGCGAGCCTCTTCGACGCCCTTCTGGATCGCGGCCGGGACTTCCTTGGCCTTGCCGTAGCCGACGCCGACCATGCCCTGGCCGTCGCCGACCACCACGAGAGCGGTGAACGAGAAACGACGTCCACCCTTGACCACCTTCGAGACGCGGTTGATGGTCACCACGCGCTCGAGCTGGTTGCGGTCCTGGTCGCGGCCGCCGCGATCGCGGCGATCTCCGCGGCCACCGCCGCGACGGTCGTTGCCGCCACCTGCGGTGTTCTGGTTGCTGTCGTTACCGGCGGGTCCGTTTCCGCCGTCACGCTGACGTCCGGGCATCAGAGGTTCCCTCCGGTCATGTGGGTGTAGCTGGTGAAGATGGTCATCAGAAGCTCAGGCCTCCCTCACGGGCGGCATCCGCGAGCGCGGCGATACGGCCGTGGTAGTCCTTGCCACCACGGTCGAACACGACGGCGTCGACGCCGGCGGCCTTGGCACGAGCGGCGATGAGCTCGCCGACCTTGCGGGCCTGCGCCGACTTGTCGCCGCCGGCCGCACGCACGTCGGACTCGATCGACGACGCGGCTGCCAGCGTCTTGCCGGCCAGGTCGTCGATGAGCTGCACGTGGATGTGGCGCGAGCTGCGCTTGACGGCGAGACGCGGACGCTCCGGGGTTCCGCTGACCTTCTTGCGGAGACGGAAGTGCCGGTTGGCGGTCGCGGTGCGACGACGCGTCGACACGTCCTTGCCGAGGGGCTTACGGCTGGTCTTGGTAGCTGTGTCACTCATGGCTTACTTACCCGTCTTTCCGACCTTGCGACGGATCTGCTCACCCTCGTAGCGAATGCCCTTGCCCTTGTAGGGGTCCGGACGACGCAGGCGGCGGATGTTCGCCGAGATCTGGCCGACTTTCTGCTTGTCGATACCCGAGACCGAGAACTTGGTCGGGGACTCCACGGCGAAGGTGATGCCTTCGGGGGCCTCGATCGGTACGGGATGGCTGTAACCGAGGGCGAACTCGAGGTCCTTGCCCTTCGCCTGGACGCGGTAGCCGACACCGAAGATCTCCATCTTCGTGGTGTAGCCCTGCGTGACGCCGATGACCAGGTTGTTGATCAGCGAACGGCTCAGGCCGTGCAGCGCGCGGCTGCGACGCTCGTCGTTGGGGCGGGTCACGACGACGGAGTTGTCCTCCTTGGCGACCTCGATGGGCTCGGAGACGGTGAGCGAGAGCTCACCCTTCGGGCCCTTGACGGAGACGCGCTGTCCGTCGACGGTGACGTCGACGCCCGCGGGGATCTCGATGGGGTTCTTACCGATACGCGACATGTCGTTTCCTCCCCTACCAGACGTAGGCGAGGACTTCGCCGCCCACGCCCTGGTTGGCTGCCTGGCGATCGGTGAGCAGACCCGACGACGTGGAGATGATGGCCACGCCGAGGCCGCCCAGCACCTTGGGCAGGTTGGTGGACTTTGCATAAACCCGGAGACCCGGCTTCGAGACGCGGCGCAGACCTGCGATGGAGCGCTCACGGCTGGGGCCGTACTTCAGGGAGACGATGAGGCTCTTGCCGACCTCCGCATCCTCGATGCGGTAGTCGGTGATGTAGCCCTCACGCTTGAGGATCTCGGCGATGTTCACCTTGATCTTCGACGACGGGAGTTTCACCTCGTCGTGGTACGCCGAGTTGGCGTTGCGCAGACGTGTCAAGAAGTCTGCGATCGGGTCAGTCATGGTCATGGGTGACCGTCAACCTTTCTCGTGGCGGTTCCCATACAGCGCCGATGAGAGGGAAATCCCTCTGACCTGCGGTGGGCCTTCCACGAAGTGGATAGTTTCTGAAGGTTCTCGCCGCCGGTGCCCTTGGCTTTTCGCCGGCACCGGAGACTATTCAGTTGTGTCCCGGGCACCTGAGGTGCACAGGCAACCGGTCTAGTGTAGGGAATCTGCTGGCCAGACCCAAATCGGGCCCGGGAGCGCCACCGAGATCGGGCACCATCGAGGGTATGGATCGCCGCCAGCTTCTCACCGCCGGGCTGCTCGGGTTCACCGGCGCCGTACTCACCTCCGGCTGCTCGGGCGCCGGCGGCGTCCGCCCCTCACCGTCGCGCGACGGGCAGAGAGACACCGAGGACACGGGGAGGACAGCCGTCGAGGTGATCGCCTCGGGACTTAACGTGCCGTGGGCAATGGGATTCCTCCGCGGCGGCGATGCGTTGGTCACCCAACGCGACGACGCCACGATCGTGCGGGTGTCCGGGTCGGGTGAGGTCCGGACCGTCGGCGAGATCGGCGACGCCGCGCCTCGCGGCGAGGGTGGGCTGCAGGGCATCGCGATCGCCCCGGGCGCCGAGGACGCGGTGTTCGTCTACTACACCACCGACTCCGACAACCGGCTCGTCCGGCTGGACTTCGACGGCCGGCGACTCACCGGTCCGCGCACACTCCTGCGCGGCCTCGACGCCGCCTACAACCACCACGGCGGTGCGCTCGTCTTCGATGCCGACGGCAGCCTCTTCGTCGCGGTCGGCGATGCAGCCGAACCCGCTGTCGCACAAGACATACGGTCCCTCAACGGCAAGATCCTACGTGTGGACACCGAGGGTCGCCCATGGCCCGGCAACCCGTTCGGCAACGAGGTCTACTCCTACGGCCATCGCAACGTGGAAGGGTTGGCATTCGACGGCGCGGGCCGCCTGTGGGCAACCGAGTTCGGCCAGAACAAGCGCGACGAACTCAACCTCATCCGGCGCGGCGGCAACTATGGCTGGCCCGAGTTCGAAGGCGAATCCGACGATCCTCGGTTCATCGCCCCGAAGGTCACCTGGACCCCGCAGGAGGCCTCGCCGGCCGGCCTCGCGATCGTCGGTGATCGCGCGTACGTCGCCGCGTTGCGCGGCCGGAGGCTGTGGGAGGTGCCCCTCGACGGCGAGTCGACCGGTCAACCGGCGAGTCACCTCACCGACGACTACGGACGGATCCGCGCGGTGGCCGCAGCACCCGACGGTTCGCTCTGGGTGAGCACGAGCAACACCGACGGCCGCGGACAGCCCACCGATGACGACGACCGCATACTGCGCGTGATTGCCGGATGACACGACGCTGTCGACAGCAGATCCGGGTCACCCGACGGCGGCTCTCTCGACTGGGGCTCACTCGATCGGCGCTCTTCGCGTGTCTGACCCGTCGAGCCGACGCGGCCACGATCATCATCCGACCAGCCCCGTGAAGAGACCACCGATTTCCGCAGGCACCATGACGACATCGCGTATTCAGCGCGAGTTCCGCCCAGAGCAGCGCACTATTCACCAGGCCGCACATGTGTAAGCCGGCGAAAGCTCCGGCAGTGTTCCGGTCGGCAACAAATCGGCGTCGATCGGCAGAACCACAACCATCGTGCGCGCCGTATGCCATCGTCGAGCCATGCACTCGACCCGGCTGCCCGAACTCGTCGACGAGCTCCTGACCACCGCACATGGGGCCAGGAGCCGTCGCGCTGCGCACACACTGTACGGCGACTCCTCACGGCACCTGCGACAGACGGTTATCGCGCTGGTCGCCGGAGCCACGTTGTCCGATCACGAAAGCCCCACCGAGGCAACCCTTCACGTCCTCCGGGGCCACGTCTCCCTCAAGACGGGCGAGCACAACTGGGATGGCCGGCAGGGCGACCTCGTCACGATCCCTCCCGAGCGTCACGGACTCACCGCCCGCGAGGATTCCGCGGTGCTGCTGACAGTCGCCACGCACTGACCCACGACGCCGAAGCACGTCAGACCTACGCAATCGATGAGCGCAACCTGCCCTGGGGTCCGCAATTGTTCGAGTGTGCGGATTTGATTTCCCGACACACCATTCTTGAGATTGTCTGTCGCATTCGCGTCGAATCGAGGAAATAGCAGATATCGCCTGACACAGATCCGTATCGTTGCGCGCATGGCCCGGTCCGGCGACACTCAGGGCACTGCAGCCACTGCCCTTCTGAACATCGGCAAGTTCTTCACCCGTTGGGACGAGACCGACGACCGTCGCGCAGTATTCCGTGACGGTGGGCGCGCCGGCGACGTCTTCTATCGAGACCGGTGGAGCCACGACAAGATCGTCCGTTCCACGCACGGGGTGAACTGCACCGGTTCGTGCTCGTGGAAGGTCTACGTCAAGGACGGGATCATCACCTGGGAGACCCAGGAAACCGACTACCCGTCGGTGGGACCCGACCGACCCGAGTACGAGCCACGCGGATGTCCGCGCGGCGCCGCATTCTCCTGGTATACCTACTCCCCCACGCGTGTTCGGCACCCGTACGCGCGAGGTGTTCTCGTCGAGATGTACCGCGAGGCGAGAGCCCGGCTCGGTGACCCCGTCCTCGCCTGGGCCGATGTCGTGTCCGATCCGCTCCGGCGCCGCTCGTACCAGCAGGCCCGGGGCAAAGGCGGCCTGGTGCGGGTGAGCTGGGACGAAGCCACCGAGATGGCGGCCGCGGCACATGTCCACACCATCAAGACCTACGGGCCCGACCGGTGTGCGGGATTCTCGCCGATCCCCGCGATGTCGATCGTGAGCCACTGCGTCGGCACGCGCTTCATCCAGCTCATCGGCGGCGTCATGACGTCGTTCTACGACTGGTACGCCGACCTGCCCGTGGCGAGTCCGCAGGTGTTCGGCGACCAAACCGACGTCCCGGAATCCGGGGACTGGTGGGACGCGACCTACCTGATGATGTGGGGATCGAACGTGCCCGTCACCCGTACCCCGGACGCACACTGGATGGCCGAGGTTCGCTATCGCGGCACCAAGGTGGTCGCCGTCAGTCCCGATTACGCCGACAACACCAAGTTCGCCGACGAGTGGCTACCGGCGCAGGCCGGCACCGACGCCGCTCTCGCGATGGCCATGGGCCACGTCATCCTGACCGAGTTCTTCCGCGACCGCACGACCGACTTCTTCGACTCCTACGTCCGCACCTACACCGACCTCCCGTTCCTCATCCGCCTCGACGAGCACGACGACCAGGACACGCTGGTGGCGGGCAAGTTCGTCACCGCCGACGAAGTCGGCTCCAGCCCCACCGCCGACGAAGTCGGCTCCAGGCCCACCGCCGACGAAGTCGGCTCCAGCCCCACCGCCGACGAAGTCGGCTCCGGTCACACCGCCGAGGACGTCTGGAAGACCGTGTTCTGGGACGAGGACCGCGACGGTCCCGCGGTGCCGAACGGTTCGGTGGGGTTCCGGTACGCCGAGTCCGGCGTGGGACGGTGGAATCTCGACCTCGAGGGCGTGCGGCCCGCCCTGACTCTCCTGGGTCCCGACGCGGAGCTCGTCTCGGTGTCCTTCCCGGTCTTCGACGCACCGGACGGCAGCGGCTCGGTGGTCCGCCGCGGTGTCCCGGCCCGGCGGATCAACGGCCGCCTCGTCACGACCGTCTTCGACCTGATGCTCGCGCAGTACGGCGTCGCCCGGGACGGGCTTCCCGGCGAGTGGCCCACCGGCTACGACGACGCGACCACGCCATACACCCCGGCGTGGCAGGCCGAGATCACCGGCGTCCCGGCCGAGGCCGCGATCCGCGTCGCCCGCGAATTCGCTGCCAATGCCGAAGAGTCGCAGGGCCGCTCGATGATCATCATGGGCGCCGGAATCTGCCAATGGTTCCACGGCGACGCGACCTACCGCGCGATCCTCTCGCTGCTCATCCTCACCGGCTGTATGGGCCGGAACGGGGGCGGCTGGGCACACTACGTCGGGCAGGAGAAGTGTCGTCCGATCACCGGTTGGGTGTCGCTGGCGAACGCGCTCGACTGGTCGCGTCCGCCTCGGACGATGACCGGGACGTCGTACTGGTACATGCACACCGGGCAGTGGCGCAACGATGGATATTCCACCGCGTCACTCGCCTCGCCGCTGGCGCGCGGCTCGATGAACCACGAGCACACCGCCGACGCGATCGCACAGTCCGCGCGGCTCGGGTGGATGCCCTTCTACCCGCAGTTCTCGGCGAATCCCCTCGACGTCGCCGACGAGGCCACCGCAGCGGTCGACCGTGGAGACGCCGACGACGTGGCCGGTTACGTCGCCGACCGTCTGCACACCGGCGACCTGACACCCGCCATCTCCGATGTCGACGCGCCGGAGAACTGGCCGCGAACTCTCGTCCTGTGGCGGTCGAACCTGCTCGGTTCGTCGGCCAAGGGCAACGAGTACTTCCTGCGGACTCTGCTCGGCACACATCACAACGTGCTGGGGACCGAAGATCCCGAGGCACCGCGTCCGAGCGAGATCCGGTGGCATGACCGGCCTCCCGAGGGGAAACTCGACCTGCTGCTGTCCGCCGACTTCCGCATGACCTCCACGACGCTGTTGTCCGACATCGTGCTGCCTGCGGCGACCTGGTACGAGAAGTACGATCTCTCGTCCACCGACATGCACCCCTTCGTCCACGCGTTCACCCCGGCCATCGCTCCCCCCTGGGAGGCGAAGTCGGACTTCGAGCTGTTCCACCGGCTCGCCCGCAAGTTGTCGGAGCTCGCTCGGACGCACCTCGGGACACGTCACGACCTCGTGAGTGCGCCGATGCAGCACGACACCCCCGGGGAAACCGCCCAACCGCACGGGCGGGTCGTCGACTGGCGCGACACCGGCGTGCGTGGCACACCTGGTCGGAACATGCCGAACTTCAGTGTCGTCGAACGTGATTACACGGCGATCGCCGACAAGCTCGCGACGATCGGACCGCTGGCCGACACTCTGGGCTTCACCGTCAAGAGCGTGACCTACCCTCTCGAGGAACACACGCGGACGCTCGCCGAGTCCAACGGCGTCATGCCGAGCGGTGCCGGCGAAGGCCGCCCGGCGATCGACACCGACGAGAAGCTCGCCGAGGCGATCCTCACGCTGTCCGGCACCACCAACGGCGCACTCGCGGTGGCCGGTTTCGAACAGCTCCAGACCCGCGTGGGTGTGCAACTCGACGACCTCGCACGAGGTTCGGAGGAGAAGCGGATCAGGTTCGCCGACACCCAGAAGGCACCCGTTCCGGTGATCACCTCGCCGGAATGGTCCGGCTCCGAGACCGGCGGTCGGCGGTACGCCCCGTTCACCGTGAACATCGAGCGGCTCAAGCCTTTTCACACACTCACCGGACGCATGCACTTCTACCTCGATCACGACTGGATGATCGACATGGGCGAGTCGCTGCCGATCTACCGACCCCCACTGGACATGCACCGCCTGTTCGGCGAACCGCGACTCGGTCCCGACGGCGCGCGCGAGATCACGGTGCGTTACCTGACGCCGCACAGCAAGTGGTCGATCCACTCCGAGTACCAGGACAACCTGTTCATGCTGTCGCTGTCGCGTGGTGGTCCGGTCGCCTGGCTGAGTCCGCAGGACGCCGCGTCGATCGAGGTGTCCGACAACGACTGGATCGAATGCGTTAACGCCAACGGGGTGTTCGTCTGCCGCGCGATCGTGAGTCACCGGATGCCCGAGGGCGTCTGCTACGTACATCACGCGCAGGAGCGCACCATCGACGTACCCAAGTCGGAGGCGACCGGGCGCCGCGGCGGAATCCACAACTCCCCCACCCGACTTCTCGTCAAACCCACTCACCTCATCGGTGGATACGCCCAGTTGTCCTACGCCTTCAACTATCTCGGCCCCACCGGCAATCAACGCGACATGGTGTCGACGATCCGCAAGCGCAGCCAGGAGGTGACGTACTGATGCGAGTCATGGCCCAGGTCGGGATGGTGATGAATCTCGACAAGTGCATCGGATGCCACACCTGCTCGGTGACCTGCAAGCAGGCCTGGACCAACCGGTCGGGCACCGAGTACGTGTGGTTCAACAACGTCGAAACCCGTCCCGGGCAGGGTTATCCACGGCGTTATGAGGATCAGGACACGTGGCGCGGTGGATGGCGACTCAACCGCAACGGGAAGTTGCGGTTGCGCACCGGGGGACGGCTCCAGAAGCTGTTGACCCTGTTCGCCAGTCCCGTGCAGCCCACGATCAACGACTACTACGAGCCGTGGACCTACGACTACCAGACGCTGATCGATGCCCCGCTCGGTGACGACTTCCCCGTCGCGCGTCCCAAATCCCTGCTCACCGGCGAGGACACCAAGGTGACCTGGTCGGCGAACTGGGACGACAACCTCGGTGGCGCAACAGAACACGTGCCGCACGACCCCATCGTCGAGAAGCTCCGGCGCGACAGCGAGGACGCGGTCAAACTCGGGTTCGAGCAGACCTTCATGTTCTATCTGCCGCGGATCTGCGAGCACTGCCTCAATCCTTCGTGCATGGCGTCGTGCCCGTCCGGCGCGATCTACAAGCGCAGCGAGGACGGGATCGTGCTCGTGGACCAGGACCGGTGCCGCGGCTGGCGTCAGTGCATCACCGGATGTCCGTACAAGAAGATCTATTTCAACCACAAGTCCGGTAAGGCCGAGAAGTGCACCCTGTGCTATCCGCGCATCGAGGTGGGTCAACCCACCGTGTGTTCGGAGACCTGCGTCGGACGCCTGCGCTACCTCGGGATCTTCCTGTACGACGCCGACGCCGTCACCGCGGCCGCGTCCACCCCGGATGAGCAGGATCTTTACGGGGCCCAACTCGATCTGATGCTGGACCCCGACGACCCCGAGGTCCTCGCGGCGGCTCGGGCCGACGGGATCCCCGACGACTGGCTGGCGGCGGCGCGCCGCTCACCGGTGTACGCGCTGGCCAAGAAGTATCGGGTCGCACTTCCGCTGCATCCGGAATACCGCACCATGCCGATGGTCTGGTACGTCCCGCCGCTGTCCCCGATCGTCGACCTGCTGGCCGAGCAAGGACACGACGCGGAGAGCCCGGGAACCCTCTTCGGCGCCATCGAGGCGCTGCGTATCCCGGTCGAGTACCTCGCCGAACTGTTCACCGCCGGTGACACCACGGTGGTCGACGCGGTGTTGCGCCGCCTGGCGGCGATGCGTGCCTACATGCGTGATGTCACGCTCGGCCGGGAACCCGACGGTGCCATCCCCGCGGCGGTGGGGATGACCGAGGAACAGATCTACGAGATGTACCGGCTGATGGCCATCGCGAAATACGATGAGCGGTACGTGATCCCGACCGCACATCTCGAACAGGCCGAGAAACTCGACGAAATGGCCTGTGCGCTCGACTACGACGAGGGTCCGGGCATGTTCGACTCGTCCGCGTTCGGTGAGGCGAGTGGCCGTCCGGCACCGGTCTCGGTGGAGACCTTCCACGCGCTGCGGCAGCGACAGACCACCGACACCGCGGCCGGCTCGCACACGCTGGCCGGACGCACCAACCTGCTGAACTGGGACGGGAACGGTGTTCCCGCGGGGATGTTCCCCGACCGCGCGGAGCACGGGCGAGAGAATGAACGGGGCGATCGCGGATGAGGGCCTTCCCCCGGTTCGACCGCGCCGCGAGAACATCGACCGGAGTCCGGGTGATCCACCAGATCAGCTCCTGGTGCCTCAGCTATCCCGACGACGACGTGCTCTCGCGCATCGACCTCATGCGCACCGCTCTCGACGAACAGCGCCGGGACGCCGCGGTGCAGTTGCTCGGACGCACCGTCGACCACCTCGCCGGCGAGGACGCGATGACCCTGCGTCGCAACTACATCGATCTGTTCGACCTGTCGAAGCGATCCACGCTGTACCTGTCCTATTGGTCGGACGGCGACACCCGCCGGCGCGGATCCTCGCTCGGCGAGTTCAAACAGGTCTACCGGGACAGCGGATTCCTCGTCGACCTCCACGGCGAGCTACCCGACCATCTGCCGATCGTCCTCGAGTTCAGTGCGCGCGCCGATCCCGGACGAGGCGTCGAACTCCTCGAAAAACACCGCGCGGCACTCGAACTCATCAAGTTCTCGTTGCTGGAGGCGGACTCACCGTACGCCGGCGCGGTGGCCGCGGTGTGTACTACCCTGCCCAGTCCGTCCCCGCCCGACCGCGAGACGGCGATGGCACGATGCCGGCCGGTCCCCACCGAGACCGTGGGACTGGAACCCTACGATCCCCGGCTTCTCCCCATCGATCCGACGTCATCACGACCCCCGATCCCGAACCCGACCGTGAGGTGACGCGTGGACATCTTCCTCTGGGGCGTACTGCCGTACGTGACGCTCGGACTGCTGATCGGCGGCACGATCTGGCGATATCGCTATGACAAATTCGGCTGGACCACGAGATCCTCGGAACTCTACGAGTCCCGCCTGTTACGAGTGGCCTCGCCGCTGTTCCACTACGGGATACTCGTGGTCATCATCGGACATGCGATGGGTCTGCTGATCCCGGAGTCGTGGACCGACGCGGTCGGTGTCAGCGAGACGACCTACCACTGGGGCGCGGCGATCTTCGGGCTGCTGGCCGCGGTCGCGACGCTCGTCGGAGTGGGCATGCTCGTCTACCGCCGCCGCACCGTCGGCCCGGTGTTCATGGCCACCACCCGCAACGACAAGGCGATGTATCTCGTGCTCACCACGGCGTTGATCGCGGGCACCTACATCACGATCATCGGCGCGGCGGACCCGCACGCGCACGGCGTGAACTACCGGGAGACCGTGTCCCCGTGGTTCCGATCGATCTTCGTCCTCCAACCGGACGTCTCGGCGATGGTGCAGGCCCCGTTCCGCTTTCACGTCCACATTCTGATCGGGATGCTCCTGTTCGCGATGGTGCCATTCACCCGGTTGGTACACATCTTCACCGCACCCGTGCACTATCTGTTCCGGCCGTACATCGTCTACCGGAGCCGCGACCGTCGACCGGCACCGGGTAGCCGGCCGTCTCGGCCGGGCTGGGCCCCGGTCGGAGTGAAGGACCGTGATCGATGACCACCGACACCGCAGCCACCCGGGCAACCACCGGGTCGCAGTCGATCAACCTCACGCTCGCGACGCTGGCCTTCACGATCAGCTTCTGGGCATGGAATCTCATCGGCCCCCTCGGAGTGGTGTACACCGATCAGCTGGACCTGTCGGCAAGCCAGAAGTCGATCCTCGTCGCGATCCCCGTTCTCGTGGGGTCGCTGGGCCGAATCCTGACCGGAGCCCTGACCGACCGGTTCGGTGGTCGTCTCATGTTCACGGTGCTTCTGGTCGTCACGATCCCGTTCGTGTTGCTGGTGGCGGCGGCCGGTCGCCTCGCGAGTTACCCGCTGCTGCTCGTCGCCGGGTTCCTCCTCGGCGTCGCCGGTACGACGTTCGCGGTGGGCATTCCCTTCGTGAACGCCTGGTACGACAAGTCACGTCGTGGCTTCGCGACCGGGGTGTTCGGCGCGGGAATGGGCGGCACCGCGCTGTCGGCGTTCTTCACCCCGCGATTCGTGTCGTGGTTCGGATACGTCGCCACCCACGTCGTCATCGCGGTGGCGCTGGCGGCGACCGCGGCGGTCTGCTGGATGTTCATGCGCGACTCACCGCGCTGGGTTCCGTCCCACGACTCCGTGGTGCCGAAGCTCGCCGCCGCCGCCAAGTTACCCATCACCTGGCAACTCGGTTTCCTCTATGCCGCGACGTTCGGCGGTTTCGTCGCGTTCAGCACCTATCTGCCGACCTACCTCAAGGACGTCTACGACTTCGACCTGCAGGCGGCCGGCACCCGAACCGCGGGTTTCGCGATCGCGGCGGTACTCGCCCGACCGCTCGGCGGCATCCTGTCCGACCGGTTCGGACCGCGGATCATCACGGTGATCTCGTGCGGCGGCGCGGTGGTCCTCGCCGCCTGGATGATCACCACACCCCCGGTGGAGATCCCGGCAGGCATCGATTTCGTGCTGATGGCGATCTGCATGGGCCTCGGATCGGGGTCCGTGTTCAGCTGGGTCGCACAGGCCGCGCCGGCCGAACGCGTGGGCTCGGTGACCGGCATCGTCGGAGCCGCGGGCGGGGTCGGCGGCTTCTTCCCGCCACTGGTCATGGGGGCCACCTACGACGCCGCCACCCACAGTTACACCACCGGCCTCGCCCTGCTCGCGGTGTTCGCCGCAGGTGCGATGGTGTTCACGATCTTCGGCATCCGCGGAAGGCCGGCCGACTGAGCCCGCGCCCGACCGGCACTCGGGCTTCGACGAGCAGAGTTGTCGGACCCCCGTGGTGTCATGGTCGCACCCTTCGAACAAAGGAGCGATCCATGTCAGACCACGCTGCCGCAATCCGAGGTCTGCCCCGGTGGCATCCCAATCCCGTCATCCGCTCGACCCTCGAGACCATCCGCCGCTGCGGCTGGCAGGTGACCTCCGTCGGCGAAGGGTTCCCCGAGGCCGGCAGCCGCGAGGCCGACTGCGGGTTCTCCTACACCGCGGGCCTCTCGCTGCACTCGATCCCCGAACTGGCCATCTACGGTGTCGATCCGCTCACCGCGCACCACATCCTGAACGAGCTCGGCGACCTGCTCCACCGCGAGGACTGGCGCGATCTGGTCGCGACCCAGACCGACATCCGTCTGCAGACGGTGGCGGTGTCGGTGCGGCTGATCGAACAGGTCGACAAGGACGAGCTCGTCCTCGCGAATCTGCTGTTCCCGGATTACCCGACGCTGCAAGTCGTCTGGCCCGATGAGTACGGCCGGTTCCCCTGGGAGGAGGGTTACATCCTGCTGCCGATGCATCAACCCGTGAAGGGCCTCCCGGACCTCTCGGCACACGCACGGCGGACCGCTCACCTGGTCACCACCGAGTCGGGCCCCGACCGCACCCGACCCCGCCGGGGCCGCCGGATCTCCGGCCACTGACACGCCGGTGTCGTCCGTGGCGACACGCCCTATCTGGGGGTTGCCACGGACAATCCGGCGCCGAGGTGCCAACATTGTTCACCGGGGGTAACAACCGACGGGGGTGCGAGGAAGGCGGACGCGCGTGCAGCACCTCCCCGTCGTGCTCGCCGTTCTGTGTCTCGTCGTCGCCGGCGGAGTTGTCACCGCCGCCATCTATCAACGGCCCCAGCGAGGAATCCTGCTGCTCGCGGCGCTGACCCCTCTCGACGGCCTGCTCGACGTCGCACCCGTGCCGGGGATAGCGGCGGCCTGGAAGGAAGGCCTCCTCGCGCTCACCCTGATCTGCGCGGCAAACCGCCGTGTCCGCCCGTCCGCACGGACCGGACCTCCACTCCATATGCCGTGGTGGCCTGCGGCGACCGGGCTCGTGGTCTTCGGGTTGATCTCCGCGGCGTGGGTCTACGGACCTGTCGGGCTCTACGGCATCAAGGTGACCTTCTTCTATCTGTTCGCCGTTCTCGCACTGTGGCTGACACCGTTCGACGCCCGCGACCGCGACCGGCTCGTGTCGATCATCATGGCGCTCGGCGTGATCACCACCGTCGTGGGCATCGCGCAGCAGATCATCGGCCCGGCGAAACTCGTCGAACTCGGCTACACCTACGGCGAACAGGTCCGTTCGAGCGGACCGCTGTTCCGTACGTTCAGCACGTTCAACCAGCCGTTCGGTTTCGGGCTGTTCGTGACGATGGCCCTGCTGGTCGGCGGCGCGGTGGCCCTGTCCGACATGACCCGTCGGCGCAATCAGTTGTTCCTCGCCTGCTGGCCGGTCATGGCGATCACGATGGCGACCTCGGTGGTCCGCGCGGCCATTCTCGGCCTCGCCATCGGCGTGATCTGGCTCGCGGCGTTACGATTCCGGCGCCTCGTCGCGCCGATGCTCGCGATCGCCGCGCTAGCCCTGGTGTCCCTGCCGTTCCTGCCGCCATCGATCACGAGCGTGTTCTTCTCGTCGAGCAGCCTGAGCCAGCGCGGTACCGGGTGGAGCGAGATCTTCTCCAGCATCGGCGTGCACCCACTGGGTCGTGGGCTCGGTTCCAGCGGGTCGGCGGCCGATGCGATGTCGGCGGCCCGCGGGGAGGACACCCAGACGGTCACCGCTGGTGCAGGCGGAACCGTTCAGGGGATGTCGTCGAACTATCAGCCGGACAACTACTACGTGAAGCTCCTGCTGGAGCTCGGACCGCTCGGGCTGTGGCTCTTTCTTGCGATGATCGTGACGGCAGTGATCTGGTGTGTGCAGTCCGCCCGCCGGCTCCCCGACCCCGACGGGGCGTTCGTCCTGGGTGTCAGCGCCTCGATCGTCGCGGCGATGGCAGCCAGTCTGGTGGCCACCTATTTCGAGATCTTTCCGCTCGACTTCTACTTCTGGATGCTGTTGGGAGCTGTGGGATGCGCGACTGCACAACACGAATCACGTACGGTGCGCTTGCACTTCGACCCGGGGGAAGCGGCGTCCAGACCTACATCCGCGAACTATTGAGCGCGCTGCCGGCGCATCTCGGTGACATCCCGCTGGCCGCGGTCGTCCAGGACGACGCCACCGGAGAGCTGCCCCCGTCGGTCGCCCCGCTACGCCGGCCGGTGGCCGACGGCGTCCGACGCGCCGTCCACGGGGTACTGCCCACGCGACGCGGCGGGGTGTTCCACGGCTTGGACGTCGATCTCCCGGTCGCCGGCCCGACGACGACCGTGGCCACGGTGCACGATCTGTCGGTGCTGGACATGCCGTCGGCGTCGAGCCGGTTTCGCGCTGCGGGCGAGTCCGTACTGGTCCGCGCCACGCTGCGGCGGGCCGACGTCCTGATCGCGGTTTCCGAGTTCACCGCCGAACGCATCCGCGAAGTCTGCGGACGCGATGCGTACGTCACCGAACTCGCGCCGGCAGCCTGGGCACGGCCGCCCGGCACCGCGGACATCGAGCGGGTCCGCACGAAATACGAACTGCCCGAACGTTTCGTCCTGCAGATCGGCACCGTCGAGCCACGTAAGAACGTGGCGCTGGTCGCGTCCGCCGCCCACCGACTCGGCATCCCGTGTGTTCTGGGTGGTGCCGGATCCACCGGTCCGGACGCCCCGTCGTCCGCGCTCGGTCTCGGATACGTCGACGTCGACGATCTTCCCGGGCTCTACGCCGCGGCCACCGTGACCGCATATGCGTCGTTCTACGAGGGCTACGGGCTGCCGCCGGTGGAGGCGATGGCATGTGGCGGCGCCGTCGTCGCGAGCGCCGTCGGCGCACTTCCCCAGGTCGTCGGCGACGGTGCCGTGCTCGTGGAACGACACGACGAGGACGCCTGGGTCCGCGCCCTGGAACCCCTCGTCCGGGACTCGGAGACCCGCCGCGGACTGGTGGATGCGGGCACCCGTGTCGGGGCATCGCTGAGCTGGGACACCACGGCCCGGCGCACGGTCGAGGCGTATCGCGCGGCCGGAATCGACGTGCCCGCCCCGCTCCCGCGTCCGGGGACATCGCCGTGAGCCCGGACGTCACCGGGCCGCTGCCCTCCGACCTCGAGATCGAGCGGCAGGTCCTTGCACCGCCCCCCGCCCATCCGGCATCCGACGCTCGGGCGGCGACGCGCGCCACCGCGGCGATGTTGCTGAGTCGCATCGTGATCGCCGCCCTCGGCTGGACCGGCAGTGTCATCATCGCGCGCACGCTGTCCCCGGAGGACTGGGGCAGCTACTCGTTCGTCTTCGCACTCCTCGGGCTGACCGCGATCGTCACCGACCTCGGCGTGGGCCGGGCGGTGATGGCCCGGCTCATCTCCGACGACCCCGAAGACGTCGCCAGGACCTCGTCCGCCTTCATCGCGTTGCGGATACTCCTGGGACTCGTCGGGTACGTGCTCGCCGTTCTCTACGTCGTCGTGCTGCAGTATCCGGGCGAGGTCATCCGGGCGACCGCGATCGCCGGACTCGTCGTCGTGTTCTCCACTCCGGGGCAGGCACTGACGGTCATCTTCCAGAGCCGGCATCGGCTGCTGCTCACCGCGATCGCCGAGAGCCTCGGCCAGGTCCTGCAACTCGCGATCACCGTCGCCGCGGCGTTCGCCGCACCATGGCTGCTGGTGTTCGTCCTCGCGCCCGTCGCCAACGAGATCTTCGCGCTGGTCGTGAAGGTGGCCGGGATCGCCCGCCGATCGTCGGGGCTCCGGCCGTCCCGGGTCGTCGAGTGGTCACGGTGGAAACCGATGCTCGCCGACGCCCTGCCACTGGCGATCGGGTTCGCGCTGACCATCGCACTGCAGAAGATCGACGTGCTGTTGCTGAGCCTGCTCGACTCGCTCGACGCGGTGGGCATCTACAGCATCGGCTACAAGTTCTCCGACATCATGGACACGCTGATCCTCGCTGCCGTCGGGCCGATCAGCACACTGCTGGTGGCGGCCTGGCCGCACCGTCCGGCCGAACTCCGCCGGCAATGCCGAACCGCAGCGATCGCTTTCGGCGCGGCCGGCGCCGTCACGGTGGCGGCGTTCTGGCCGAGCGCCGGACAGATCATCGAACTCCTCTACGGCCGCCGCTTCGTCGACGGAGCCGACGCCGCGCGGTTCCTGGTGCTGGGGGCCGCGATCATGGCCTTCGTCGTACTGGGGATCTTCCTCCTCGCCGCCACCGGATCCGCGAGACGGTATCCATGGATCGCGGTCGCCGGCCTCGCTCTCAACGTGGCCCTCAACGTGGTGCTGATCCCGCGGTACTCCTACACCGGCGCGGCGATCACGACCGTGATCACCTTCGGCGTGTGCGCCGTGGCGCTGTGGGTCGTCGTGGCCCGGACGCTGCCCGTTGCCGAGTTGTTGCCCCTCGGCGCACTCATCGCGTTGGCGCTCCTCACCGCCGCCGTCTGCGTCGTCGGGGTCTGGGCCGTCGACCCGGTGCCGTGGCCCGTCGTGTCCGTCATGGCCGCGCTTGTCGTCGCCCTGCCCGCGGCCGCCCTGCTACGGCTGACCATCGTTCCTGCCGGCCGCCACGCAAAGGTGATGCGATGACCGAACCAGTGATGTCCACCGGCACACTCGTCTTCGTCGCACACACCGGGCAGGTGTCGGGGGCGGAGAAGGTGATGCTCGACCTCATCGACGTCGCGCTCGAGCGCGGACGGCGGGTGGTCGTCGTGTGTCCCGACGGCCCCCTGCCCGACCGGTTGCCGGACGGTGTGCAGCACGTGCCGATCCCACCGCTCGGGCTGAGTGGTGAACGCGGGCTCCGCCGTCTGGCCGGGGCCTCGCGTCTCCTGGTGGACTGGGTTCGCGCCGGACGCATCCTCCGCCGCATCACCCGGCACAACGCCACGACGATCGTGAACTCTCTGTTCGCCTTGCCCGCGGCACGGGTCGCGAGTCCTCCCGGCCGCGCGTCGTGGCTGGTGCACGACACGTTGTCCTCCGGGCGTCAGCGTGCGGTGGTGCGTCTCAGCGCGCCGGCGATCCGACGTGCGGTGGCGGTCTCGGAGGCAACCGCGGCGCCGCTGACGGCGATGGGCCTGCCCACGGTGGTGGCACACAACGGGGTCCGGTGGCCGGTACCCGCACTGTCGACCGAAGTCCACGACCCGCCCGTCGTCGGAATCCTCGCGCTGCTCACCCCGTGGAAGGGTCACGCGGTCCTGCTCGAGGCCGTCGCCTCACTCCCCGGAGTCGAACTGGAGTTCGCCGGCGGGTCCTTCCCCGGGGACGCCGACCACGTCGCATTCCTGCACGAGCGTGCCGGACGACCCGATCTCGCCGGTCGCGTGCGATTTCTCGGTCACACCGATACGGAGGACGCGCTCGAGCGGTGGGATGTCGTCGTGTCGGCCAGCGTGACCCCCGAGGCCGGTCCGCTCTCGGTGCTCGAGGCGATGGCCTACGGTAAGCCGGTCATCGGCACCGATCACGGCGGCACGACCGAGTTTCTCCGCGGAGGCGCCGGAATCCTCGTGCCACCATCTGATGCGCCCGCATTGGCCGCGGCCATCACACGAGTTCTCGACGATGCGGACCTCCGGCGAGCAATGACCGCGCAGGCCCGTGACCGGATCGGCACCAAACACGACAAATCAGTCACCCTGCCGCTTATGCTGCACGAGTTGTCGTCGTGACGACGACACAGAGGTGGCGCGCACTGCACTCCTTCCTAGATAGGCTGCCCATGAACCAGTCCCTCTCCCGCCGACGGAAGACCTCCCGGTCGGTGCTGGCGTTCACCTGCGTCCTGCTCGCGACCCTCGCCGGCATCGTGTGGGTGCACAGCGACGCCCACTCGGCGCCGGTCACCTGCGCGTTGTCGAGCGGCAGCCACAAGGTGGCGGCCTCGCCCGGAGCCTCGATACTCGCCGCGTCGGACGCCGACCTGAACCGGGAACTGTCGCTCGCCGAGGATCTCGACATGTGGGCGGTTCGGATCGACGTGGACTGGTCGGTCGTCGAACCCCGTCGCGGCCAGCGCAACTGGGCGCCCATCGACCGAGTGGTGAATGCCGTCGTCGCCCACGGCATGTGCCCGGTCGGTCTGGCCACCTACACCCCGCTCTGGGCCGCACGGCCGCTCGACTTCCCGCGCAACTCCCACTACCGGCCCGCCGACCCCAATCTGTTCGCTTCCTTCGCCGCGGCGGCCGCCCAGCGCTACTCACAGTCGATCGCGGTGTGGGAGATCTGGAACGAGCCCAACCTCGCCAACTACTGGCTGCCCCGGTCCAACACCACCGAGTACGGGCAGCTCCTCGCGGCGTCCTACACCGCCATCAAGCGGGCCGTCCCCGAGGCGGCGGTGATCTCGGGCGGCCTCGCCCCCGGGACCGACAACGGTCGCGACATCGCACCGCTGACCTTCGTCCGCAACCTCTATCAGGGCGGATTCAACCGATCCCTCGACGCGCTGAGTGTGCACCCCTACACCTATCCGGCGCTCCCCAATGACCCGGCGGCGGCATCGTGGAGCACGGCCGCACGGATGTGGGACATGCGCGACGTGATGGTCGCGGCGGGTGACGGCGACAAGAAGATCTGGATGACCGAGTTCGGCGCACCCACCGGCAGCGGGACCAACGCGGTGTCCGAGGAGATCCAGGCTCAGAGCATCCAAATCGCGATCGGCGCGCAGAACGATGCGCCGTGGCTTGGGCCGCTGTTCATCTATTCCCTGCGCGACGCGGGGACCGACCCGAACAACCTGGAACACAACTTCGGCCTGGTGCGCCGCGACTGGTCGCCCAAGCAGGCGTACACCTTTCTGGACTCGCGCTAGACGTCACGTCACACATGAGGGCAGGTCGTTAGCTAAAGTGAACCGAAAGTCGACCGACGGCAAGATCATCGGGCGGCGGCCGCCGGGGGGCACCCAACACCACAGGAGAGATGTGTGACCTCCAGTCTGGACTCCGCCGGACGCCGCGACGCGCCACCGTCGGTCGATCTCTTCGGGCATTTCCGCGATCTCGCCCGTGTCGCCCTGCCCGCCATTCTGATCGGTCTGCTCGTCGGCGCGTGCGTGTTCGGTCTGCGCACCGCGCTCGTACCCAAGGAGTACTCGGCGACCGTGGTCGCCGAGATCACCCCGTCCGGCGACATCATCCCGGGAGACGCCTACATCGAACAGATGCGTGCCCCGTTCATCGCGCTCTCGACCGACGAGAACGTGCTCCAGCAGGTCCTGACCCAGGTCGACACCGGTTGGGACACCACCGAACTCCGCGAGCACGTCACCACCGGACCGGGTACGACGCCCTCGCTGCTGCTGTTCACCGCGACGGCACCCTCATCCGATCAGGCCGAGAACGTGGCACGCGCCATGGTGACCGCGATCTCGGCGGCCGCGGTCTCCAACCACGCCCGCGACATCAGCCGGGTCGTCGACCAGCTTCGCGCCCAGATCACCGCCGAGCGGGCACGCAACCGCGCGCTGCCCGATCGGGGCGACTCCAAGGCGGAGTCCAACGCCACCTTGGCGGACCTCAACTCACAACTGACCCGCCTGCAGAACTCCTCGACCGACAGCCTCGCGATCCTCGCCGCCCCCTCGGCGGGCGCGAAGCCGATCGCCCCGAATCCGACGCAGGAAGGTGCCGTGGCCGCCATCGCCGCAACCATCCTCGCCGCCGAACTGCTCGTACTGATCCGGGGCAGAGCCGGGCGGACACCGAATCCCATCTGGGCGAGGAGAATCGCCCACAAGTACGGGGCGCAGCTCTCCTACGACGACGCCACCGCCGGCCCGGGACTGCCGGACACCGTGCTGCCCGCGCTCGCCCAACGACACCGACGCGCACAGGTCGCGCTCATCCTGACCGGTTCCGGTGTGGATGCGGACGGCCTCGTCGACCGGACCGCCCCGCCCGCCGACGACGCCGCTGGACATCCGATGCGCCTCGAACGGCTCCCGCTCACCGAACCGTGGTGGCAGCGTGTCGATCCGGGTGACCTCGCGCTCGCAGTGGTCGCCATCTCGACCGCCGGCACCGACCGGTCACTCGCCGCGCGGGCGCTCGCCCAGTTCGCCGAGATCGGCATCAACCGTCACCTCGTCGTACTGCGACGTCCTCCCGTCGGTGCCGACGACACTCCGTCCGACGACGCTCCGCCACCGGGTCCCGGTGTCGATGTCCACGCACCGCGAGCCCACGTCGACCCCTTCCCCAGCGGCGACGTGGCCACGACCGCGGTGCCGTCCCAGCCGCCACGCACACCGGCCCACCGGCACTCGCACGGTCGGCCGTTCGACTCCGACCGGTTCCGCGTGTCCCCGCTGGACGCGTCCCCGCGGGACCCTCGTCCTCAGGAGCCGTTCTCCCCGAACCGGAACGGCACCACGTGGGACATGGGTGACCATGCCCGGTGATCGCATCGCCGTCGTCCACGAACGGCTCACCGAGATCGCCGGATCCGAACACGTCGTCGAGCAGCTCGCCGCGACGTGGCGCGAGGTCGAGGTCCACGCACCCATCGCCCGCGCCGAAGGGATCCCGGCGGGTCTGACCGATCCCCCGATCACCACGCCACTCAACCGCGCCTACCGGTTGCTCCACGAACGCAGTTACGCCCCGTTGCTTCCCCTGATGCCGTGGGCTTTCCGCCACATGCATCTCCGGGACGCATCGGCGATCGTGGCCAGCCACCACGCGTTCGCGACACAGTCGGTGTTCGCCACCGACGCACCCGTCATCGCCTACGTTCACAGTCCCGCCCGGTGGGCCTGGGACCCGTCGCTGCGCGCAGGCGAAGGCGGCGGAGCTGCCGGTGCCGCGATACTGTCGGCCCTGTCGGTCGTCGCGCGCCGATGTGAGGTCGCAGCCGCACCGGAACTCCACACCGTGGTCGCGAATTCCACGGCCGTGGCGGCACGTATCCGCGAACACTGGGACCGCGACGCGATCGTCGTCCACCCACCCGTCGACCTCGATGGATTCACCCCCGATCCGGCAGTGGAACGCGAGGACTTCTACCTCCTCGCCGGGCGCCTGGTGCCCTACAAACGTCCCGACCTCGCCATCGCCGCTGCCGCGAAAGCCGATGTCCGGCTGGTGGTCGCCGGAGACGGCCGCGCCATGCAGCAGTGCCGTGAACTGGCCGGCCCGAAGACCACCTTCCTCGGGCGGGTTCCCCACGAGACGCTCCTGAACCTGCACCGCAGCGCGCGTGCCGTCCTGATGCCCGGCATCGAGGATTTCGGGATCGTGCCGGTCGAGGCCATGGCCACGGGCACGCCGGTCATCGCTCTCGGCGAGGGCGGGGCGCTGGACACCGTCGTCCCCGGGTCGACCGGACTCCTCGTCGAACCCGGCTCCGACGACGACATCGTCGACCGGTTCGCCGCAGCCATGCGCGACTTCGCCGTCGCCGATTACGACCGCACCGAGATACGGGCGTGGGCCGAACGATTCCGCCGGGAACGCTTCCGCGCCGAGATGCGGGAGGTCGTCGGTGCCGCAATCTGACACGACGCGTTCGACGGTCCTCGATCGCGCCCTCGCGACGTCTCGCACGATCGCGATGACCGGTCCACTGGCCTCACTCGACGCCGACCGCATCCGCGAGCGCCTCGCACCCGCGCTGACCCCGACCTCGCGCCTCACCGTCGTCCCCGACCCGGCGTCGAAGACGTGGGCCCACGACGTCTCGCCGATCCCCATCTCGGTGCGGCCCGATCTGGCCGAGCTGTCCCCCGGCGAGATCCTGACACGGCTGCGGAACGCTCCGGTACCGGCGGGACGCCCCGAGTATCTGCTGTGCGGGAGTTGGCTCGTTCTCGAACACAGCCACGGGATCGGCGACGGCCGGGTCGGTCTGGAGCAGTTCGCCGGGCTGGCCGGCCGCGACGAGGCCGCGATGGCAGCCAACCTGGAACGGTCACTGCCGGCGAACTCGGCGTGGCACGCCGCCCGCAGGCACCTGTTGCGCAACCCCGGACGGCTGCGCGAGATCGCCCGCCTGCGCGCGGCGAACGCGGCCGGCGCTCCGGCGGGCCCCACCCGTTCGCTGTCGGACTGGCGCACCACGCGCCACGTCGTGGCCACCTCGATGCCCGCCGACCGGGCACGCGCACTACGCGCCGCGGTCGCCGACAGCGGGATGAAGGCGTCCTCGGCCGCCGTGACCGTTGCACTGTGGCGTGCGGCCGTCACCGCGCAGGGCGTCTCGATCGACGATCGCACGCAAGTGCTGTTCGACTGCCGGCGCTACCTCGACCCCACGCACGCCGCGGATCACGGCAACCTCGCCGTCGGCATCCCGATCCGCTTCCCTGACGGGGCGACGCCGCCCGAGGTCGGCGACCGCATTCGCGCGGTCGCCGGTTCCGGGTGGCCGGCCGCCATCCTGGCCTCGGCGGAACTCCGCGGCCTGCTGCCCAAGTCGGGGGCCGGGATCGAGCCGGAGGCATCCGACGACGTCCAGGTGCCCGACCGACTGCGTCTCTCGGTCAGCGACATGGGGCGGATCGACATGTTCGACGACGTCGACTGGGACCCGACCGCGCCGTCGCACCACCTCTATGCCTCCCTCGAACCGGACGGTCCGGATGCGGCGACCACCTTCGTCAGCGAGATCGGCGGGGTCCGCTCTCTCACCACCACCTTCTACCGCGCCTTCATCGACCCCGCCCTGATCGAAGCCGCCCAGCAGCACCTCTGCGACGATCCGGTGTCGCTTTTCGAACGGCTCCTCACCCGATCATGAGTGCACCCGGCCCCAGGTTCCGTGGCCCACGATCGCTCCGCTCGGGAAGATCCTCACCCCTGCGCTCGGGAACATCCTCACCGTTGCGCTCGGGAATCATCTCGACCGTCCTGTTCCTCACGACCCTGCTGGTCGCCCTCACCGGGACGTCCTGCGCCACCGATGGCTCCTCCGAGTCCGGCCCGTCCGGGAGCACGGTGCCGGAGGGGGCATCGCCCGGCGACGTCATCGGCACGGCCTCCGACACCAGCGAGTACCGCTCACTGGCCAAGATCGCCGAGCGCGCGCTGCGTTTCCGGTATCGCTCGGAGCATCCCGTCACCGGCGAATTGGTGCCTGTGTCGGCGGCCGCATTCGTGCCCCGTGGAACGGCCCCCGCCGGCGGCTGGCCCGTCATCGCGCTCGGTCACCCGACGACCGGCGTCGCGAACAACTGCGCACCGTCGTTCTACGGCAACCTGCTCGGCACCGTCGATCTCGTCGCCACCCTCCTCGAGCAGGGATTCGTGGTCGTGCAGACCGACTACCAGGGTCTGGGCACCCCGGGTGATCACGCCTACCTCGAACCCACGGTTGCCGCACGCAACATCATCGACTCGGTGCGCGCAGTGCGCTCGATCGTCCACGACACCACCGACGACTGGTGGGGATTCGGTGTGTCCCAAGGTGCGCACGCGGTGTTCCGGGCGAACGAGATCGCCGATTCCTATGGCGACGGACTGAACCTGATGGGGACGGTCAGCATGAGTCCGGCACTCGACATCCGGCCCCTCGCCGACTCCATGGCGGCCGGCACGCTGACACCGGATCAGATCGCGTTCCTTCCGGTCATCCTGACGGGACTGAAGACGGTCCACCCGGAACTGAACATCGACGACTACCTCCGCGGTCCCATCCGCGACACGTTCCGGGTCTTCCTCGAATGCAACGACGCCGCGCGGGTGCAGAAACAGGACATCGTCGAGATCACGGAACCCCCCGACTACCGTCCGATCGACGCCGCTGCCACCGAACGACTGCGGGGGTGGCTGGGTGAGGCGAGTCTGCCGCAGGGTCGGGCGAGCGCTCCGATGCTGATCTCCTACAGCTCCGAGGACAAGGTGATCCGTCCGTCGTGGACCGCGGGCGCGATAGAGCAGGCCTGCGCTCGAGGTGATGTGATCAACACGGTGATCGTCAGGGGGCAATCGCACGGCATACTCGACGTCGGCTCGAAAACAGCAGACTGGGTGAAGGCCGTGTCGAACGGGGATCCCGTCCGGAACGACTGTCGATGACCCACCACCCGCCGTCGGGGCAAGCGCGGTGTGGCTCGCGAAGTGGAGACCTCTCATGAACACCAACCCGAACGAGGCGGACGACCGCGAAGCGGACGCGTCCGCAGATCGACTGTCGTCGGTACTGGGCGTCCCGGGCGACTCGACCATGTCGGCCATCTTCGACGCGGTTCGAGGGGCAGATGAGAAGACCGCGGCGGCATTACGCGAACTGCTGTCCGACCCGGCCCGCGTGCGAGCCATCGAGGAATCGGGGCTTCTCTCCGGTCAGCCACATCCGGCCGTCGATGACGCGATCAGCCTGACGATCAATGCGCTTGGCGTCGCCTACGCGGCACTCAACGTGGTCACCGCCGAAGGACAGACCAACGCGTCGATCGCCTGGCAGTCCGGAAAGCCGGGGCACAAGGGTACGCGGCCGCTGCTGGACTCTCTGTGCGTCTACCCCGTTGTGAGTGACGCAATGCTGGTGATCGACGACATCGCCGACCATCCGGTCCTGTCCGAGCACTCGACCGCACGCAACGGCGAGGTGGCCTCCTACCTCGGCATTCCGCTGCACGCGGGCGACGGACACGTCATCGGTACCTTCTGCGTCTGGGATACCGAACCGCACCACTGGTCGTCGACCGACATCGCCCTGCTCACCGATCTGTCGGTGGTGGTGAGGGAAGCCGTGTTCCGCGACTGAGCGCGACTCGCCGGCAAATGTGAGGCCGAGTCGCATGTTTCCGTTAGCCACCTTTACAATTGGCGGTGACCGGGGGGCCGTTCATCGATGGAGTGGACTTGGCTACCCATACCTCGGAGGTCGAGGCGCTGCCCAGGTCGGGCAGGCCTGCCGACTCCCCTGATTCTCGGCGCTCACTCGGCGACCTGGTGCGCGATGATCCGCTCAGTACCGCCATCACGGTTTCCATCGACGTCGTGACCTCGGCGATCGCCACAGCTGTCGCCATCTGGTGGATCGTCCTTCGCCAGTCCGACTATCCCCCACTCTGGACCATTGCGCTGTACCCGGTCGCCCTCGTGGGCGTCTTCGGGTTACGAAAGATCTACCGGCGCGGACTCAATCGCCGATTCCTGGACGAGGTCGGCAAGGTCATGACCGGTTGCACCGTCGCGGCGATGGTCCTGCTGTCGCTGATGCTCCTGGCCGGCCTCGACGAACGTCCGGGCGCGGCCACGACGAAGCTCTGGATCTCCGCGTTGTTCTGGGTCCCGTTCGGGCGGCTGGTCCGGGATCTCGTTCAGCGCAACCTCCGCCGCCACGGACACCTGATGGCACCGACCCTGATCATCGGCGATGGACCGGTCACCGAGCAGGTGGTCGGGCGCATGGTCGCAGCGCCGGAGCACGGCCTCAAGCCGGTCGGTGTCCTGGCCGCCGGGGCACCGCCGCGTGACCGGGACGAACGCGCGTCCCGGGTTCCTCAGCTCGGGGGTGTCGACGACCTCGACCAGGCGATCCGGGCGACGAATGCCGAAATCCTCGTGGTCGCCTTCGCGGTCACGAACGTCGAGCGATTGACCGCGTCGGTCCGCATCGCACACCGGCACGGGGTCAAGGTGTGGATCGTTCCCCGCATGTTCGACGTCATCGGCCGACGCAGCCGCGTCGACCACATCGGTGGCCTCCCGTTGATGTCGGTTCCTCACACCAATCCGCAGGGATGGCAGTTCCGGACGAAGCACATCGGCGACCGTGTGGTTGCAGCGCTGATCCTCGCCGCGATCTCGCCCGTGTTCCTGACACTCATGTTGCTGGTGCGCCTGAGTTCCCCCGGCCCGATCTTCTTCGCCCAGCCGCGTGTGGGCCGCGACGGCCGGGTCTTCGACTGTCTCAAGTTCCGTTCGATGCGACCCGAGGACCCGACGGCCGAGAAGTTCCGGCCCGCGGCCGGCAACGCCCCCGGCGGCGTCGAGGGCGTCGACCGGCGCACCAGGATCGGCAAGATCATGCGTTCGACGTCGATGGACGAGTTGCCACAGCTGCTCAACGTCGTGCGCGGAGAGATGAGTCTTGTCGGGCCCCGCCCGGAACGCCCCGAGTTCGTGTCCCTGTTCGAGGTGCAGATCCGCCGCTACGGCGAACGGCACCGGGTCAAGGCCGGCGTGACCGGCTGGGCCCAGGTGCACGGTCTCCGCGGTCAGACCTCGATCGCCGACCGCGCCGAATGGGACAACTACTACATCGAGAACTGGTCGCTGTGGCTCGACGTCAAGATCCTGCTGCTGACGGTCCTCGCAGTACTCAAGCGCGCCGAATGATGGCCGGCAGCTGATACTCAGAGGCTCGGACGCCGGGTGTCGTACGCGTCCTGGTACCTCACCCGCCGACGACCGTCGCCGGCGACGACGAGAACCGTGCGGATGATGATCGCGAGCAGGATGAGGCCGCCCACGATCGCCAGTAGAACCACGGTCATGACGACCTCCTCACCGCCGGCCACCACAGACGCGAACTGCGTTGCGGCAGCGTCGAATCACCACGGACATCGCCGTGGACGCACTGTCGGTGAACATGGTGCGGCGTCACCGCCCACGAGCGCCACTGATTTTCCGGCGCCTTCACACTGTGGAGTTGTCAAGGAACAGATGCGGTCCCGACATGTGGCGGACCCCGCTGCTGGTTGAGTACGCGAGGAGCTTGCGACGAGCCGTATCGAAGCCGGCTGCGCGAAAGTCAGGCGGCGTCGTCGAGTCGCATGGTGCGCCGCTTGTAGGCGGGTAGGGCGCGCCGTTGCGGATCGACGTCGGCGGGCGGGATGAGCCACGGGTGGCGGAGGAAGCCCAGCATGATGTCCCAGCCGTTGTGGTGGACCTGGGTGTGGCAGCGTTGACAGAGCAGGCACCCGTTGTCGAGGTCGGTATCACCGTCGTCGGACCAGTGCTGGATGTGATGGACCTGCGTATGTGACGGCGGCGCACCGCATTTGATGCAGGTCTCGTCGCGCAGGATGATCGCCTTGCGCAGGCGTGCCGGGAACAGTCGTCGTTCGCGGCCCATGGCCAAGGGCACGGTCTCGCCGTCTGTGAATCTCGGTGGGCGTGGCACCCGACAAGGCTTGGGTGAGGAGTTCGATTTCGTAGATCGTCCGGTCGCCGTCGGAAAGCGCTGCAGATGAACGTCTCTCGATCACCGCGATGCCCCGGACGATGGCATCGACGACTTCACCCGAGAGACGACCATCGGCAGCGCAGGCCTCGACCTTGCTCAGCGTGCCGAGAGCGTCGGCGATCCGAGTGGTGCGAGTAGCCGCTGCGGGCGGGAACCCCATCTCGATCAGCAGCTTCTTGGTGGTCGAACCCGCCTTTTCCGCGACGCCAAGGTCGTCGAGGTATGCTGCGTGCGTGGCGATCTGGCGATCGGCCACGTTGCGGATCAACCGCCAATACTCCAGCTGCTCGTACGTCAGACGGCCGGTGGGATCGTCGGCGGGCAGGGTGATCTCGACGAGTTGGTCAAGGACCACGTTGAGTGAAGTGGTGTCGATCCGCGGGAGCTCGCGACTCACTGGCCCCTTCACTGACGCACACCGCGTAACTCACGGTGCCGTGGGTCCTGGAACGCCGCGGGACGGCCCACAGGTGACGTCAGTCGGTATACAGGCAGTTCCCTCGCGCGTCCGACTTGGCACAATGGACGACGTGCTCACCCTGTCCGCCGGAGAGAACCGCCCGTTGCCGTCGTCGGCTGTGACGGTCTCGGTGCGTTCGGCATCGCCGGTCAACACCTCGGCGATCCTGCTCACCGATGCCGGTCGCGTCCGCTCCGACGCCGACCTGATCTTCTACAACCAGCCGGCCGGTCCGGGCGTCGGCTACCGGTCCGCCGGGGCGGTCGACATCGTCACCGTCGACACCGCCGCGCTACCCCGCGACATCACGACCGTCGTCGTGGCCGCGAGCCTGGACGGCAGCGGGCCGTCCACCTTCGCGACCGCCGGTGCGCTGACCGCGACGCTGAGCGGCGGCGGCGAGGAACTCACGTTCGCGCCCACGGGCCTCACCAGCGAGGCCGCCGTCGTCTGCCTGGAGATCTACCGCCGCAACGACACCTGGAAGGTCCGCGCCGTCGGTCAGGGCTACGACGCCGGGCTCGCGGGTCTCGTCTCGGCGTTCGGCATCGAGGTCGAGGACGACCCGGCACCACCACCCGAGCCCGGCCGGCCACCGCGGGTGACCGATCCCCAGCCGTGGCCGCCCGCCTCGCAACCACAGTCACCACCCGCGGCCGCGCCGTCACCCGTCACTCCGCCCCCGGCTCCGGCCACCACCCAACCCACGGGAGTCCCCATGCACAGCGATCTGTTCGCCCCGTCCCACGCCGAGGTCAGCGGCCAGGGAATCCAGAAGCAGGGCAGCAAGATGTGCCGTATCGGTCTCTCGGGTGAGGTGATGGCCCGCACCGGGTCGATGGTCGCCTACCAGGGTGACCTCAACTTCGAGGCCCTCGGCTCCGGCGGGCTGGGCCGGATGATGCGCCAGGCCATGACCGGCGAGGGTGTCCCGCTGATGAAGGTCACCGGACGCGGCGACCTGTTCCTCGCCAACGCCGCGTCGGACGTCCATCTCATCGACCTCGACGGCACCGACGGCCTGACCATCAACGGCGCGAACGTCCTGGCGTTCGACTCGACCCTGCGCTACGACATCCAGCGCGTCCAGGGGGCGGGCGCGATGAGCAACGCGGGCCTGTACAACTGCGTGTTCACCGGTCGCGGACGCATCGCCATCACCACCGACGGCACCCCGGTGGTGCTCAACGTCGACGCCGCGACCTACGCCGACCCACAGGCCGCGGTCGCCTGGTCGTCGAGTCTCCGTACCTCGGTGAAGTCCAACGACTCGTTCAACCTCGGCACCCTGATGGGACGCAGCACCGGCGAACGTTTCACCCTCGCCTTCTCCGGCCAGGGCTTCGTCGTCGTGCAGCCGTCGGAGCTGCCGCCGGGCGGCTTCATCGGCGGCACGGGCGGCGGCGGGGCCGCGGGCTCCGGCGCCGGCGGGATGCTGGGCGGCATCCTCGGGCGCTGAGCCCGGCGGCGGCTCCTACCGGAAGACGCTCCCCTTGTTCTCCGACGCCTCGACCCGTTCGACGATCCAGGCAACCAGCACCTCGGCCTTCCGCTTGCGGCCGGTTTCCTTACGGGTGTCGAGTTCCTGTTCGGCGATGATGTCCCGGAGCTGCTCGATGGTCAGCTCGCCAAGCCGCGCCGCCAGGTCCTGCCCGCCGCTCTCGCGGTAGACGACGAACGGGTCGAACGCACCCGGTTGACGCGTCACCCGCTTCTTCGGCGCCGCGGCACGCTTCCGCGGCGCCGGCACCGGTGCTGCGCCGAGCACACCATCGGCCGGACGCAATGCGTCGACGACTCCGGTCAGCGCGGCGGCGAAGCGGGAGGACCGCTCGGCTTCCGCGATGATCACCGTGGTCAGTCCGGCGATGAGCTGTGCGGCTTGCGGATTCTTGGCGTCCAGCTGCGCGAGCGCCCCGCCGACGGCCTGGTACTCCATTCGACGGCGGGTGTCGTCGGAACTCATCGGATCTTCTCCTGCGCCTCGGTCATCACGTCCATGGCCAGCCCACGGAACTGATCGAACTGTCCTTGATTGCCGTACTTGACCCGGAGCGTCCCGTAGGGCGTGAACTCAGCAGCTGCCGCAACGGAATTCGCCTCATTGATGTAGCTGGGCAGCACATGCTGGATGGTGGGATCACGACGCAGACGCAGGGCCGTCGACCGGTGCACGGCCGAGTTCGCCTTGTACTTGGTGATCACCACGCCGAGTTCGACGATCGTCCGGCCGATCTCGTCACCGATCTTGCGCACGCGGGTCTGGATCTGGGGAATACCGTACGTGGACAACACATCCGGGATCGTCGGGATGATGTAGGCATCCGCGGCGGCCAGACCGTTCAGCGTGACGGGTCCGATGTTCGGCGGGCAGTCGATCAGCACGTAGTCGTAGAAGTCGACCACCGGTGCGATTGCTTCACGCAGGAACTGGGTTCCGTTGCCTCGAGCGCGCCCCTCCACCCGCAGCGCACTCAGTTCCTCCTGGACCTCGATGAGATCCAGGGACGACGCCAGCAGGTCGACGGTATTCACCTTCTTCACCGGGGAGACACCCCGTTCGATCGCGTCGTTCAGCCGGAAGTACTGGGTACCGTTGATCGCGTCGGAGAACAACGTGGCCAGCGTGCGGCCATTCGTGTTCAGCTCGAACCATCGCTCCTCGCTGATCATCATGGTGGTCAGATTGATCTGCGAGTCGAGATCGATGAGCAAGACCCGCTGCCCGAACTCCGCCGCCATGAACTCGGCCAGCCCGGCGGTCACGGTCGTCTTGCCGACACCGCCTTTCAGGCTGATCGTCGCGATCACCTTCGCCATCGAGAATTCCTACCTTCCATACGGTCATGCATCGACGATTGCCCCCGCCCCTTCCTTGCGTACCGTGAACCCGACCTTCGGGGAGGGATCAGCAAGATACGGAAGCGCATACGAGAACAGGGTCGCCACGTCACGCGGATCGGCCCTGCCTCGCCTGTGCGACTTGAAGTGGCGACTCCCCTTGGGCGGATCGCTGGCGAACAGGAGGATCATCGCTCCGCGGGTGGGCGACCGGAGCGCGTCGGCCAACCGGCCGCCGACGAGCTTGCTCGGGTTGCCCGCGATGTGTTCGATCGCGTCGCGTTCGCGCACCGCGGTTCCGGTGAAACCCGTGCGATAGTCAGCCTCTTCGCGTTTGCGGTTGACGAGCGGAAGTTCCGTCGGGTAGTCGCCGATCGTCGCAGGCTTCTTCGTCTTGGGGATCGGCAGCAGGATCGCCATGTCCTCCAGCGCCCCGCGTTTCATCGCCGATTCGAAGGCCCGACGATGCGGTTCGAAGTCCCAGTTGGCATCCCACACGAACCGGGTGATCGTCTCCAGAACGACCTCGGCGTCGACAATCCCGTACCGCGCATGGAACATCCGTGACGTGGAATCCTTGTCGATGAACGAGAACTCGCCCGACTCGTCAAGGGCATCGAGCAGTGGCCGCACCGCCGCGAAATGGGTGGCGTTGTACGAGCCGTCGCCGCGGGGTGCCTGCATGGTGAAGCTGAAACTCTGGCCGCCGACGCTGCGATAGCTCAGTTCGGCGTTGTACATCTTGTTGGTCGCGGTCGGCCGCAGCCACGGCAACCGCTGGAACACCATCGGTGGTACATCGCGCGGGGTGATCATCGGCTCACCGGCCTCATTCACGCCTTTGAACCGACGGAGTTCGTCGCGGAACTCCTCCTCGTCGGCGACGACGGCCTCGAACGCCTCGTACATGTCCACGATCCGGCCGCCCGGTCCCGGCACCTCCCGGCCGATGAACAGCCGCACCAGATCTCGGTAGCCGGGGCGGAAGCCGAACCAGCGTCCCATCTGCATCAGCGTGTCGGCCTGCGCGGTTCGCCGGGTGTAGTAGGTCGTCGTGAGCCCCTCCACCGTGAACCCGCGGCTCAGCTTGGTTCCGCCGACCAAGATCTTCCACACGGGATGCTCCTGGAAGTCCAGCGGCTCCTGGATGTAGTCCTTGTCGGCCGCTCCGTTCACCACGATGACCGGGCTGACGCCCGAACCGATCCGGTCACACGCCGCGCCGATGAACACCTCGAGCTCACCGAATGACGCCGGACTTGCCGTCGACGGGTCGGCTCGCACCGCGGACACCCGACGGAAGTCGTCGTCCCACAGGTTCTCCAGCCGCGCCAATCCGTGCGGCTGGCTGTACCCGGCTCTCTTCCACACCATTTCGAAGTCGTCGGCCAGCGCCTTGTGCTCGGCCTGCTTCACCGACTCGTGGACCAGCATGGTGTGGTGGTGGAAATCCCCTGGTACACCTCGACTTTGCCGGTACAGTTTGATCGCGCCGGCCAGGACGAACGAGTCCAGCGCACGCCGCATCTCGGCGGTGCGATCCTCATCGCTCTGCGCACGTAGATCCCGGACGAACGCCTTCTCGTTGGAATTCGCGGGCGTTTTCTCGACCCCGTCGTCGAGTTGATCGGCGTCGTGGAAATCGGCTCCGCCCATGTACTTCTCGGGCCGGTCGAGACTCACGATGAAGTCGTTCGGGAAGATGTTCACCGAGTCGTCGGGATCGACGAAGACATTCGCGAACGGCGTTGCCGTGTATCCGATGTACTGGCTGCGTTTGAGGGTGTCGAGTAGACGCGAGATCTGCTCGTTGATGGCGGTCCGTTCGATCCGGCCGGCGGCGAAGTTCTTCGGATTCTGGGTGTTCACCGACGCCTGGTCGGCCTCGTCGTCGATGATGAGGGTCGGGATCTGTTCCAGAGGCGTCGGGATTCTCCCGACGTCGGCGACGAGTTTGCGCAGCACGGCAGCGTTCTTCTTGACCACCGCCACCCGGACGTTGCTCGAGTACAGGTTGACCGGATCGAAGAGCGGCCGTGAATGATCAGCGAATTCGTAGTGCAGGGTGCCGATCCCCTTGGCCAGAGCCTGGTAATCGTCGACGCGGCCGGTCAACCTGCGGATCGCCGGGGCTTCGTTGGAGTGGTTCGGGTCCAGCACATGATCGAGGAACCGACCGGCATGCCAGTCTTCGTCATTTTCGTACTCGGCGTCGTCGATGTTCTGCATGCCGATGAGTTCCATGTCGAGTCGGCGCTGAGTCTGACTGCGCAACAACTCGATCGTGCCGGTCAGCACGATGACCAGCCGGTAGCCGGCGTCGATCGCCTTTGCGATCACCCCGGTGAAATTCGCGGTCTTCCCGCTCTGGACGTGACCCACCACAAGTCCTTTGGACTGGTAGGGCTCGTCACGGGTCGGATCGGCGAGACGCTGGACGACGGCGGTGGTCGCGACGTCGAGACCGGTGATGACCTCGGGTTCCCAGCCCTTAACGGCGAGCACGCGTCGATAGGCCGACCAGTAGAAGTTCTGTGCCACACGACGTTCGGGCACATACCAGGGTTCCCATGGCTGCGGGGCGGCGATCACAGTGGGGCCGACCGCGATCGGGAACGCGGCGGTGAGCGCTTCGAAAGCGACTTCGGGAATGCCCAGGAGTGTGTAGATCAGCGTCCGACGCCCGTCGGTCTGCGGTGCGGTTGCCGCAGTCCACTCCGCGGCTCCTTCCGCGTCCCAGCGTGTGAGCGACGATCGGACGGCCGACCGCACCGCCGAAGCCCGGTCGTCGACGATGATGTCGATCAGGGCTTCCATCGTGACCGGACCTCCGCCGGCGTCCAGGACACGTCCGGCCACGGCACCGAGGAAGCGAGCCGGAGCGAGATCGGTCTTGAACTCGCGCACCAGAGCGTCGATCACCACGTCGATCACTCGTCACCCCCATCCTCTGCAGCCAGTGCAGCGATCAGCACCCGTTGCCAGGCGTCGATCTGCTCGACCTGCCTGGCACTGTGCCGCACCGCGTCGAACATGTCCTGTGCCAGCAGGAACACCAAGGTCCGCAATACCGGGAGGTCAGCGCCGTTCGAACGTCGGCGGCCGCCCAGCTTCCTGCGGAGACGCGCATTCAGCCACAGTGCACGGGATTCGAGATCGATTTCGAAGAAGCGATCCTGCGGCAGTACCCGCCATCCGATCTGGACGGGTTCTGCGGTCTCCACGAAGGTGAAGGTGTCCGCGAACTCGTCTGCCACCTCATCGGGCAGCCCGGTCCCCGGTTCGACCACGGTGATCGGACGACGCTGAACCCGCCGCGCGGCGACGGCGGTCGCCGCCGCGTCGTCGAGGTAGTTGCCCAATGCGTCGTGAAGCGCCGTGGCGAGTGTGGCGTCGAGCGTCACCCCGGCCTTCTCCGGATTGATCGTGATGTGTTCGGCCAGAAGGGGGTCGATGTCTATCGCAACCCGCGCCAGCGCCCACTCGGGTCGTGGACGCAACACGCCCAGCCATCCACCGGCCTGTAACAGTCGGCCATTGCGATACACGAAGAACCCCTGGGAATCCCGGCCGGGTCGCCCATCGAGTTTGTAGTCGGGCGAGGTACTGCGTGCGGGCCAGATGTGTGCGGTCACCACGTCGCTGCCGAGAACGGACACGGACTTCGGATAGCCCGTGCCGCCACTGGTGCGATAACCGAACGGGTCGACCGGCCGCACCGACCTTGGTACACCGGCCCGCCCGGCCAACTCGTCGGCGACATCGACGGTGATGGTGAGGCCGTCGGCGATCAGACGGTGGAACACCAGGCCTAGCCACGCCTGCAGATCGGCGACCGTGACCTCCAGCCAGGCACCCTGTTCCTCGGTGGCGACGCCGTTGGGAAAGGTCCGAATCCCGCGCCATTCGACGATGGTTCCCGACCGGAACGGGAACCGCGGTGCGGCCGTGTCGATCACCCTGGCCGCGTCGGCATCGTCGACGACATCGAGCCGGGGCGCATCGTGGCGAGCCTCGACGGTGAGCCGCCGGCCGACCGGATCACCCTGTACGGCATGCGAATACACCGTGACCTGGTCCGCCTGGCTGAGGGATGCGGCTTTCAGACCGACTCCGAAGTGGCCTTGTTCGTCCCCGCGGTAGGCACGCTGGGTGCCGTACCGCATGGCGGCGTCGATGGTGACCGGATCCATGCCGAGTCCGTCGTCGACGATCCGCAGTCCGCTGACCCGTTGTCCGGACTGCAGGAACCGCACCAGCACATGCTGCGCCCCGGCATCCACGCTGTTGTCGATCAGATCGGCCACTGCCGTGAGCAGGGTGTGGTGCAGCCCGAGCGCGCGGATGGTCGGGGTTTCCGCCGATTCTGCGGTCATCGAACGGCCACCGTCCACGCAGACTCCAGCAGAGTGGCGACCGCGTCGTCCCGTGCCTGGTAGCGACTGAGGATTCGGCGGGGTTTGGCGGAGGCCTCCATCCCGATCGCGCTCGCGAGCAACGGAACCGCCTCGTTGTCGGACACGGTGTCCGGCTGCGCGACACCGACGAGTGCCAGCGCACCCCGGACGGGGTCTTCGAGCGTCGCGACGCAGGGAACAACCCCGAATCCACCGGTGGCCGAGTAAGTGAGGAACACGTAGTCCGTGGGCGCGACCTGTTCCTCCACCAGAAACCGCCGGATGGTCCCGCACGTCGGGTTGATTCCGGTCCACCGGATCATCTGTGGACCGAGCGGACTTCGCAGCTCACGCGTCTCACCCCTGTTGCAGCCGAATGCCTGTGCCACGCCAACCGGAATCGTGAAGCCCGATCCGCGCAGGTGCTCGGTGGTGACCCGCATCCGGAAGCACCAGGTGTCGCCGATTCGGTAGAGGCGTCGCGTGGGACGGACGGAGTCCATGCCGGCGACTCCGTCGACAGCACCGGGTTCACCTGCGACGTCGAGGAGGGCGGGCCGCCTGGGCACGGACCCCACGCCGCCGGCAGCGATTTCCCGTCCGGCCAGACGCCACAGCCCGGAAGCGGTGGTCTCGAACCGTTCGTCGTCGGAGAGCCGGCGGGCGACGTACTGTTCGGAACGATCGGTGTCGACCAGGTCGACCAGTGTGCGGATGTCGACGGGTCCGCCGACCACCTCCAGGACTGCTGCGGCATGGTCGACGAGGCGTCGGGTGGACAGCAGCACATGGTCGTCGAGGACCGGGATCCCGCAGTACTCCAACCACTGTCGTGTCTCGTCGGGCGTCAGCTGCAGCGTTTCGGCGGCATCGTCGACAGGGACGACCCCGTTGCCGGATTCGAACTGCTCGAGCATGACGATCGTGCGCCCGGTGGCCGAACGGAGGTCCGGTGCGATCGCCCACGGCCCGGTGACCTCGAATCCGTCGTCGAGCCGATCGAGCGCCAGCCACAACGGCACGCCCAGTGACGGGACCTCGGTCCGGAGCACGGGCTGCATCTCGAGCAGCCTGATCAACGGGGTCACCGGCCGGATCTGCCCTCGCATGCTCGCCAACAGACCGCCGGCCGTGGTCTCGTACTCACAGGCCGAGGCCAGGTCCTGCCTGAGCTTCGCCACGATCCCCGAAGCACGACTCTTGCTCACGTGCAGCCGTACGCTCAGCTCGCCGATCGTGATCGGGTCGGTGGCCATCACGAAGGCGGTGAGGGCAAGGGTCTCGCGCTCGTCGAGTTGCTCGATCAGGTTCTCGAGTTCGTCGACCGGATTCGACTCAACCGTGCGCGCGAAGTCCCGCCCGGTGATCGCCGAGATACGCGCAGCGACCTCCTGCACCTGCTCGGGCGTCTCGTCCTCGATGTCGATGCGGATCAGGGGTGCGTCCTGCGCACCGCGGAGCCCACGCCATCGCGCCAGTACCCGCAGGTCGTCGACGAGTTGGGTGACGACGGGATCGACGGTGTTCTCGTCCTCGGGCAGACCGTCCTCGGGGTCGACCAGGATCGAGGCACCCAGGACGCCGGTGGCGACGTCCTGCACGGTCTCTGGACTCGTGCCCCTGAGGTCGAACAACGACCCGACGGTCGTCGACAACAAGCCCTCCACCCGGTCCCGGTCGGTGAGTCTCCGCACGACGGTCTCGGCTCGCGGACCCAGACGCAGTGCGACGAGGCTCGCCGACGGGTCGATCCCCGGCGCGAGTTCGCCGAAGGTCGCGGTTCGGTGCCGACGGACGGCCAGACGTGCCAGGCCGGCGACCAGTTCGTCGAGTGAGGTGTCCGCCGCGGTCTCGCGCGGGGAATCGGCGATCCACCAGTCAGGGACGTTCGGCACGAGGGCTTCGAGGTGCGCAGCGTCCGATGACTCGTAGGTGTCGAGCCACGGAAACAGGTCGACCCAGGTGGTTCCGCGCAACGCGGCCGCGCCGATCTCCGAAAACGCGAACATCACCTTCGAGCTCCAACATTCCGCCACCACACACTGCGGTGATGATCCCGTCGTCGGAGCATATCCAATGCCCGCGATCACGCACGACGAGCGGGTGTGGAGCTGTCCCGATTCCCACCATCCTCGCTGCGGTATCCGTCGCGAAAATGCGCGCCATATCCCAACTTTCGCTACGGATTCCGGGGTCACGGGTAACGTCGCGCCCATGCCCGTTGCCTCCGCCTCCGTCGTGATCAAGCAGTCGGTCGAGACCGTCTGGGAGTATTGCCTGGTCCCCGAGCACGTCGCGGCACTCACTCCGGGTGTCGTCGGCATCGTGCCGGTGTCGGACGGGCCCATCCGTGTCGGCACCACGTGGAAGGGCCAGATGAAAGCGCTGGGGCGCACGGTCGGCTGGGTCGGCGAGTTCATCCGCGTCGACCCCGCTGAGGCGACCGAGTTCACCTCCACGGAGTCGCCCGTCGGGTTCACCATCTCCGCCACCTTCGATGACGCGCTGGACGGAGTCCGACTCACCTACCGTGTCCACAACGATGGTGTCGGCGGCGGAGCCATCGGCCGGGTCGCCGACGCGCTCGCCATCCGTGCTTTTCAGCGCTCGTTGTCGGCCAGCGCCCGAGAGCTGCCGCGCCTCGTCGACAACTGGGCGGCAAGACGCTGATCTCTGTCGCGAGACCATCCGGACGACACGATTCGGGTGTCGTCCGCTCGGACGGTTTTCGTGTCGCACGCCGGAGCGATCGGAGGTCGCATCAACGGTCACGTCGCCGGTCGTCGAACTGAGCCGTGGCCCCGCCGAGCACCGGAAGCACTGCACCACAGCACAACCCGGATGGCCCCCGTTCGGGGGACGCCGCGAGCCCGGCGGCGGGTCCATCACACGCGGGACTCCGACCAGGTGAATCGTTCGCGGAACTGTTCGTGACCGCCGCCGCGAACGACTACCGTCAGAGACGTCGGCTGGGTCCGCGGTGGTGATCTGTTCACCCATCGTCGTTCACAGCGATATGTGCTGCTTCGTATCGAAGGTCTCCCGAAGATGACCATGACCACTGCGCGACCCCGCCGCGTCCGGGTGCTCGCGGTCGCAGCTGCCGTGGGTCTGGCGCTCTGCTTCGGCGGGCAGGCACCCGCGACGGCCGAACCGAGCGACTCCGGCGGCGGCTCGCACAGCGTGGACGCCCCTGGTTCCGGAGGGGACTCGAGCAGCGGTGGCGAGTCGGGCAGTGGTGACTCGGCCGGCAGCGCCTCCGGCGGTAGCGGCGCGGGGGGCGGTGGAGACTCCACCGGCAGCGGTTCGGGCGGCACCAGATCCGGCGGCGACTCCAGCAGCGGCGACTCCGGCGGTGGCTCCGCCGACAGCACACCCGACCCCGGGTCGAGCACGGATTCCGATGCCGGCGATTCCCCAGCGGAACCCTCGAGCTCCCTCTCGGAGAACGACGTCGTCCCGGTGGACCCCACCCCACCATCCGAGACCGAGGGGTCCAGCGCGGGCGAGCCCAGCGCGCCACCTGCCGTCGAGGTGACCGAGCCCGACCCGGAACCCTCCTCCGACCCCGCCCCGAACACCGCAGTCGCGGACGTCGACGTCGACATCCACCGAAATCCGGTGCCGGACCAACCCGACGACGCCGACCGCGACGGCGCCGACGGCACTCCGCCGCCCGGAGCCGAACGCCGGCCCGGGGACTCTCCGCTTGCCGCACGATCGGCCGGGGCCACCGGATCACAGTTCGATCGTCGCGTGTCGCCCTCCGGCGACCCGCCTCCGTGGGCCCCCATGCTCAAGACCTCCACCCCGCCGGTCGCCGTGGCCCCGCAGCCGTACAAGACCGGCGCCTTCGGGCTCCTGACGTTCCTGGGGATCCACATCCTCGGAGGAGGAAGCACCGGCGCAGTCAGCCCGGCACCGTGGACCCTCCTGTGGTGGATACGGCGTTTCGGCACCCCCGGCCCGGTCGCCACCGCCGAATCTCCCCTCACCCCCTACACAACCGGCCTGGTGACAACCGATCCCGACCAGTTCCTCGGCTCGGCCGAGGGGTCGGGAACGAACAGTCCCGTCCCACAGTCCGCGCTCGTCGGCGGTCTCGTCTTCGGTTCCGCGCTCCTCACCAGAAAGCGCATGGCGGCCGCGGTGACGGTCACGGCGAACGACCCTGCGTCGACGATCCCGGTACCACGCCACACTCATGCAAAGACGGTGGCAGCACCCGCTCCCTCCGGCGTCCTGCACGGTTCCTTGCGGTTCACCGATCCGGACGGAAACCCGATCCCGACGACGCTGCACGGCGTGACACGGACGAGCGACCAGACCTTCCTCACCGCGAGCGGCAGCGTGCTCGCCTACGACGCGTCGACCGGCACGTACACCTACACGCCCGGCCTGCCGGCCCGCGTTGCAGCAGCCGCACCGGATGCCCCGGAATCCGCTCGCTTCGACTCCGTGGTGATCACGGCGGCCGACGGCCGGGGCGGTACGACACCGATCACCGTCGCCCTGCCGATCACGAGTCCGTACACCCTCGGGCAGGTGACGGTACCCGGCTGCCAGATCGACGACGTGGTCATCGGCCACGACGACGCCGCGTTCGTGACCACCCGACGCGGCGACGGTTGCACCCAGGTCTCCGTGGTCCGGCCGAAGACCATGACGGTGGCAACGGTCCCCATCGCGGGGTCGCCGGTGGAGCCGAACCGTGGCGTCGTCCTCGGCCCCGACGGCCGCGCCCATCAGCTCACAGAACTCGCGGAGATCGCCGACGAGACCCTCAGAACATCGGTGCGCGTCACTCGAGTGGATCCGTCCGGCGCCGCGTCGACCACCCGACCGATCCTCGGCCAACCCGCAGATCACCTACTGTTCGACGGCGCCGGCGTGGGCTACCTGCTGACCACGTGGTCCGACGACGACGGCCGGGCCTACACTTACCTGACCGCCCTGGACCACGACGGCACCGCCTTTACGTTCCCGCGTATCCCCGGCGCCGGCAGCCGCCTCTTCCTGTCCTCGTCGGGAAAGGTGTTCGTCTCGACGTCGGATGCCGATGGAACCAGTCTCTACGAGGCCGGCCTTGCTGGACTCTCGCCCATCGGGCCGGTGTTCGACGGCGAGGGCGGCGACATCTGGGCGCGGCGCGGGGACACGCTGTACTTCGTGCGCCATCACGGCGATCACGTCGGCCGGCCGGTCGCCACCCTCGCGATCCGCGACCTCGGGGGTTCGATGACCACCGTCTGGGAGATCCCCGGGCTCGTGTCCTCCGTGGTGCCGACCGATGCCGCCGTGTATGTGGTCTCACGGTCTCCCGAATCGGTTCATGTCACCGCAGTCCGTTCCGAGGGTCAGATCTCGACGGTCGATCTCGCCGGCACCGACGACGGCGGCGCCGTTGCCGGACCCGGCGACCACCTCTTCCTCGCGCTGACGGACCCCTCAACCGGGATGAGCACCGTCGTCGGGATCTCACCGGACGGCGTCGCGAAGATGGTCGCATCGGGAATCGGGCAGGCGTCCGTCCGGGCAGGCGAGTCCGGCGCAGTCTTGCTGACGGCGACGACCACCACGCCGGCGGGCGAGGACACCACGACGGTCACCCTCATCCGCGGTGACGGCATCGTGGACGACGGGTACGTCGTCCACGGGACCCCGGTCTCGGTCCACTTCGACCGGACCGGCGCCGCGCATATCCCGATGCTCGCCACCGACCCGGTCAGCGGGGCCCCGCTCATCTCCCTCGCGGTGATACGTCCGGACGCCACGACCGTGGTGTCCCCACCGGTCTTCGGGGAGCCGGCCGGCACCCCGGCGATCGCCCACGACGGCCGGACATATCTGCCGCTGACCCGCTTCTGTCCCCAAACCCGGCGACCGACAACGACTCTGGTCGTTTTCCACACCGACGGTTCGGTCGTCGAGGCCGGGGAGTTCCACGGCCATTCGACGCACGGCCCGGTCATCTCACCCGATGGCGACGTCATCCTTCTCACGCACGACGCCGGTACCACGACGATCCGTCCGATCAGGACGACCGCCCACAACAGTCACAGCGTCGAGAACCCGGCCCCCGCCTTGGTTTTCGAACTCAGACCTACCATCTCGGCCATCAACCCGAAAACGGGCGCCGTGTCGGGTTCGGTGGCCGAGACGACCGGCCAGACCTGCGCTCTCCGTTATCTGACCACCGACTCCCAGGTGATACTCGATTCCGGCAGCGGCACATTCGTTTTCACGCCTACCTCAGCGCAGCGCCACTGGACCACGGGGTCGGCCTCACACGATTTCGCCGTTCTGGTCTCCGATGCGTCGGGGTCATCCACGGTGATCTCGGTGAGCGTCCCGATCATGCCTGCGACCACCCTCGATCCACTCGATTAGACTGCGCGGCAACGACTTCGACGCACCGAAACGGATGAGCACACATCCACAAGACGCACTCGAATCTGGAGGAGACCTCCGACGGCGTCCGTATGACCAATCACGTCGAGTCCAACGGTTTCGGCGGTGTCTTCGGCAAGATGGCCGACCCGATCGTCATGCGCATCTAGCAGCGCCCACTCACCGCATCGATCGAGAGCGTCCCTGATCTCATCGAGGAGTGGCTGGCCCGGAAAGGTTGACCACAGGCACGAAACGGCCCCGATCTCCGCCAGACGGAGATCGGGGCCGTTCGTCAAAGCGTCAGCCTCGGGGAAAAGTCACCAGCTGGACTTCTGCACGCCCGGGAGCTCGCCCGCGTGCGCCATCTCGCGCAGGCAGATTCGGCACAGGCCGAACTTGCGGAACACCGAGTGCGGACGGCCGCACTTGTTGCACCGGGTGTAGCCCCGCACGGCGAACTTGGGCTTCTTGTTGGCCTTGTTGACCAGAGCCTTCTTTGCCATGTCAGTTGTCCTTAACGTTGTTGTCCTTGAACGGGAAGCCCAGGGCACGAAGCAGTGCGCGGCCTTCCTCGTCCGTGCGGGCAGACGTCACGACGGTGATGTCCATACCCCGCGGGCGGTCGATGTTGTCGATGTTGATCTCGTGGAACATCGACTGCTCGTTCAGACCGAACGTGTAGTTGCCGTTGCCGTCGAACTGCTGGTCCGACAGACCGCGGAAGTCGCGGATACGCGGGAGGGCGATGGACACGAGGCGGTCCAGGAACTCCCACATGCGGTCGCCGCGCAGGGTCGCGCGGGCACCGATCGGCATGCCCTCACGCAGCTTGAACTGCGCGATGGACTTGCGAGCGCGGCGGATCTCCGGACGCTGACCGGTGATCTTGGCCAGGTCCTCGACAGCGCCGTTGATCAGCTTCGCGTCACGGGCGGCGTCGCCGACGCCCATGTTCACGACGACCTTCACGACGCCGGGGATCAGCATCACGTTGGAGTATTCGAACTCTTTGTTCAGCGCATCCTTGATCTCCTCGCGGTAGCGAGTCTTCAAGCGCGGCTGGATCTTCTCAGTAGTGGTCATCTCAGATGTCCTTCCCGCTCTTGCGCGAGATCCGGACCTTCTTGCCGGTCTCTTCGTCGACGCGGTAGCCGACGCGGGTCGGGTTGCCGTCGGAATCGACGACCATCACGTTCGAGACGTGGATCGAGGCTTCCTGGGTCACGATGCCGCCGGAGGAGGCACCGCGCTCGTTGGCCGATGCGGCGGTGTGCTTCTTGATTCGGTTGACGCCCTCGACGAGGACACGCTGGGTCTTCGGGAAGGCCTGGATGACCTTGCCCTTGGCTCCCTTGTCCTTGCCCGAGATGACGATCACGGTGTCACCCTTGTGCACCTTCATGTCAGATCACCTCCGGTGCCAGCGACACGATCTTCATGAACTTCTTCTCTCGCAGCTCGCGGCCGACCGGGCCGAAGATGCGGGTACCGCGGGGGTCGCTCTCACCCTTGAGGATGACGGCGGCATTCTCGTCGAAGCGGATGTAGCTGCCATCCGCACGACGGCGCTCCTTGGTGGTGCGCACGATGACGGCCTTGACGACCTCACCCTTCTTGATGTTGCCGCCGGGGATGGCGTCCTTGACAGTGGCGACGATCACGTCACCAATGCCGGCGTAGCGCCGCGAGGAACCGCCGAGCACGCGGATGCACAAGATTTCCTTGGCACCGGTGTTGTCGGCGACCCGCAGGCGAGATTCCTGCTGAATCACTCGTTAGTCTCCTTGACCTGGCTTCTTATGTACGGCGGATTTCCGACCCGACGCACACGGTCCGCTGCCACCGAACACACGCCTGCCTGGGGTTTTCCACCAGGCTGTGACACCTGGACGGATCGCCCAGTGGGTTCGTGAGCCGATTCGCGACACAGCAGTGCCGCAGGCAACCCCACAAGTGTAGGGGAACGCCCTGGTCGAGGCCAAATCCGCGGTCCGGCGACTCTGACCGGGGCGCCGGAAGAATCGCCGATGATGCTTCTGAACGGTTTCAGGTATCCCGCTCGGGGGAAAGTTTTTCGGAGACAGACCCATCTGGTGCCCCTCGCCACACGAAGCACCCGTGGGACAAGACCTATCAGCTGGTGAGCCTGTTCCGGATCAAGCAATGATCCGGCGGTTCACCAGCGGGGACGTGACGTGTCGGGGGAGAGCAGCCCCTTTGCGGGCCGAACGATCACTACGTCCTCCCGGAGCTGAAGAAGGTCAGTTCGCTCAGCGCAACCCGACCGCAGCAAGCAAAGCACTCGACGTGGGGCAATGCCCCGTGTTCGTCGATGCCGAGTACGGGGCGCACCGCAGTCAGGGGAGGCATGTGTGACCACAGACGACGCGATCCGGCACATCACCGACACCGATCTCGCGATTCAGATGACAGCCGCACAACGCGGTGTCTTCTATGCGCAGCAGCTCGAACCAGACGTGCCGATGACCATCGATGCCTTCATCGAGTTCCGTGGGGACACTGCGCGTGACGGCGGTGCGGACGGAGACAACCCGCTGGTCGACGTCGACCCGGAGATCATGCAGCGTGCTGCCACACTCACGGAGATGGAGACCGAGGCGTCCATGCTGCGCCTCGTCCCCACCGAGGACGGCGAGCCGTTGATGACGATCGACCATTCGCGGTTGGTCGTGCTGGGCCGGCAGGACTTCTCCGACGAGACCGATCCGCGCGCGGCCGCGCTCGCCTGGATCGATCACCGCCGGTCGCAGGCGACCGACCTGTTCGCCGATCCCCTACTCGAGACCCATCTGCTGAAAGTCGGCCCGGGGCACTCGATCTGGTACTGCCGTGGGCATCACATCGGTTATGACGGATATGCCGCCATGTACCTGATGTTGCGGGTCGCCTCGCACTACACCGCGATCGCCAACGGCACCGAGCCGCCGCTGGCAGACACCGCCACCATGGCCGACATCGCCGAACTCGACCGGGCATACCGCTCCTCGGAGAAGTTCGCCGCCGACCGTGAGCACTGGACCCGGCACCTCGCCGATCTCCCCGAGATCACCACCCTGACGAGCCTCTCCGGCCCGGCGTCTCCGTTGTCGGATGTGCGGTCGGCAGTGCTCGACGACGACCTGGTGGCGCGAATCCGCACCCTGGGCCACGACTTTCGCGTGCGTCCGGCGTCGATCATCGCCGCGGCGGTCGCCGCCTACGTGGCCCGTTTCACCGACCGGGACGAGGCAACGCTCAGCCTCCCGGTCGCCGCACGTGATCGCGACATCCTGCGCACGTCGGCGGGACTCATCTCGAACGTCGTGCCCCTACGCATCCCGCTCGACGATTCGGCCACCATCGCCGAACTGCTGAAGACCGTGAACTGCGAGATCAAATCCGCCGTGCGTCACCAGAAGTTCCGGCACGAGGACATCGTCTCGGAGATTCTCGGTGCCGCCGGCGCACGGCGCGGCTTCTTCGGGCCCCTGGTCAATGTCATGTTGTTCTTCGAACACATCGACTTCGGTCCGCTCCACGGCGAGCTGAACGTCCTGTCCACCGGCCCCACCGAAGACGTGTCGGTGAACGTCTACGACAGCTTCAACGGCGGTATGAGCCTCGATCTCGAGGCCAACCCCAACATCTACTCCCCCGACGAGATCACCAGGCACCACCGCCGTCTCGTCGACTTCGTGTCCGCGCTGGTCACCGCCCCGGTGAGCACCCCGATCTCCCAGCTGCGCATCCTGACCGACGACGAGCGCACAGCCCTCGCCGAACACACCACCGGCGAGCAGGTCGACCTCGGTCAGACGACCCTGGTCGATCTGCTCGACCAGGCAGCGGCCGCACACGCCGATGCCACCGCCGTCGTCGACGCAGACGGCGCACAATCGCTGACCCATCACGAGGTCGCGGCCCGAACACGCTCCATTGCAGCAGCTCTCGCCGATCGTGGCGTCGGCCCGGAGAGTGTCGTCGCAGTGCAGCTCGCGCGCAGCGTCGACCAGGTGCTGGCCCTGCACGGTGTCGTCCGCGCGGGTGCGGCGTTCCTGCCGATCGACCCCGCCGAACCCGCCGACCGCCTCGCGCACATCCTCGAGATCGCCGAACCCGACCTGATCATCACCGACGCAGTCCTCGACGAGTTGCACGCAGCAGGCGACGACATCGCCGGCCGCCCTGCGCCGGACGCGGTCCCCTCCGCCGACCAGGCGGCCTACGTGCTGTTCACCTCCGGCTCGACGGGCAAGCCCAAGGGTGTCGTGATCAGCCATCGCGCCATCGTCAACCGGCTCGCGTGGATGCAGTCGCGTTATCAGCTCACCACCGAAGACCGGGTGCTGCAGAAGACACCGTCGACCTTCGATGTCTCGGTGTGGGAGTTCTTCTGGCCGTTCATCGCCGGTGCCGGCCTCGTCGTCCCGAGCGCCGACGGACACCGCGATCCGTGGTACCTGCGGGACGTGATCGCCGAGAACGGTGTCACCACTGTCCATTTCGTCCCATCGATGCTGGCTGCGTTCACCGCCGCGCTCGATTCGGCGGACGCTTCCCGGCTGACATCTCTTCGTCGGATCTTCACCAGCGGCGAGGCCCTGACAACCTCGACCGTCGGCGCGACCGCACGGCTCACCTCCGCGCCGATCCACAATCTGTACGGTCCCACCGAGGCCGCGATCGACGTGACCCATCACGACTCCTGCCGTCCCGATGCGGCACTCACCCCCATCGGATCACCGGTCTGGAACACCGGCGTCCACGTACTGGATCATCGCCTACGGTCCCAACCGGTCGGCGCGGTCGGCGAGCTCTACCTCAGCGGTGTACAACTCGCTCGCGGATACCGTTCCCGCCCCGACCTCACCGCAGCGCGTTTCGTCGCGTCTCCGGACGGAGATGGTGAACGGCTCTACCGCACCGGCGATCTCGCGCGCATCCTCCCCGACGGTGAACTGGAATACCTGGGTCGAACCGATTCGCAGGTCAAGATCCGCGGTCAGCGAGTCGAACTCGGTGAGATCGAATCCGCCCTCTCCCGCCTCGACGGGGTCACGTCGGTGGCAGCGACCGTCCGCAACGACCTCGCCGGCGACGAACCCGCGATAGCCGGCTACGTCACCGGCGACGGCCTCGACGATCGCGACCTCCGCGCCGAACTCCGGACGGCCCTGCCGGAGCACATGATCCCGGTGGTGGTCATGGCGCTCGACGCACTGCCGACGACAGTGAACGGCAAGCTCGACCGCCGTGCCCTCCCCCGCCCCGAACTTCGCAACGACCGCGAATTCGTCGGGCCGGCAACCGCGTTGGACCGGCTCGTCGTCCGCACCGTCGCCGACGTCCTGGGCGCCGACGAGCTCGCGGACGACGCCTTGGGTCCGGGCTCTGATGCCGACCCATCCTCCATCTCCATGCGCGACCGCTTCTTCGACGTCGGGGGGACATCCCTGTCCGCGACACGCGTCGCGTCCCGTCTGTCCAGGGCCACCGGCAAGCGCATCGGGATCCGGACGATCTTCGATGCCGACGACATCGGCGGTATCGTCGACGCGCTGGCCGAGATGGGCGTCGACCGCGACGAGGCGGGCCGGTCCACCCCGGCCCACCCGGACGCGGAGGTCCGCACGGCCTCCCCTGTCGACTCCGCGGTCCCGCTTTCCCCCGCACAGCACCGGCTGTGGCTCGCGGGGCGGCTCGATCCGGCCGCCGCCGCCACCTACAACATGCCGTTCACGGTCCGCCTGGTCGGCGCACTCGACACCGATGGTCTCCGGCAGGCGCTCGTCGATGTCATCGCCCGGCATGAACCACTGCGAAGCGTGGTCGTCGAGCAGGACGGTGTCGCGTGCATGTCACCGCGCCCGGCGGACCGGGTCGACATCGACCTACCCGTCCTGGACTCCCAGGATCCGAACCTGACCTCCGATCGCGACTTCGCCTCGCGCACATTCGATCTCGATACCGAACTGCCCATCCGTGCGCGCCTCGTCCGCACCTCCGCCGACGATCACCGGCTTACTTTGGTGGTCAATCACATCGCCGCCGACGGATGGTCACTGGCACCGCTCGCCGCCGATCTCGCGACGGCCTACCGCGCCCGGCTGGAGGGCTCCGAACCCGACTGGGCGGCACTGCCGGTCACCTATTCACAGGTCAGCGCCGAACGCCACACCTGGCTCTCCGAGAGCGCCGACGCGACCGCCGAACTCGACCACTGGCGCGACACTCTCGCCGGCGCCCCGAAAGAGACCGATCTGCCCCTCGACCGTCCGCGCACCGGTCGCCAAGACGCCACGGGCGCCGCAGTGACCCGCACGCTCTCACCAGACACCCACCGTGCCATCCGAGAACTGGCGGGCGCGACCGGCACGACCGTGTTCATGGTGTTGCACGCCGCGGTGGCCGCACTCCTGCGCTCGCTGTCCCGGTCATCGGACATCGTCGTCGGGACCCCGGTCTCCGGACGTGGGGACGCCGACCTCGACGGCGTCGTCGGCATGTTCGTCAACACGCTGGCACTGCGCACGTCCGTCGACAAGGATGCCGGGTTCGTCGACCTGCTGGCGCACGTGCGTGACACCGATCTCAGCGCCTTCGACAACGCCGACCTGCCCTTCGACCGGGTGGTCACCGAACTCAATCCGGACCGGTCGTCCCACGTGCACCCGTTCTTCCAGGTGTCCCTCGCCCTGGAGGACCGTTCGGCCATCCGACTCGACTTCGCCGGACTGAGCGCCACCGCGTCGCGGGTCGACACCGGGTACACCACCTTCGACCTCCAACTCACCTTCACCGAGCTGCACGACACCGACGGCGAGCCGGCCGGGCTCGCTCTCGAAATCGGTTATGCCATCGCCCTCTTCGACCGGTCCACGGTGAGCGCGCTGGCCTCACGTCTCGACCGGGTGCTCCGGGCCGCCACCGCTGCCCCGGATTCGGCGGTCGGGGATCTCCCGGTTCTCGATCTCCACGAACGGCTCGATCTCGTCCCTGCGGTCGGCGAGGGCAGCCGTCCGGTCGAACATCTGACGACGCTGTTGTCCACGGCGGCCGAGTCCTCTCCGCATCGAATCGCCATCACCGACGGCAATCGCTCGCTGACGTACCGGGAACTCGACGAGGCGTCGAACCGGCTCGCGCGTCTGCTGATCGACCGCGGCGCCGGACCCGAACGCCATGTCGCGGTGGCACTTCCCCGCGGAGTGGACTGGATGATCGCGATGTGGGCGGTCGCCCGATCAGGCGCTGCGTGGGTGCCCGTGGACCCGGCCTACCCGGCGGCGCGCATCGCGCATATGCTGACCGACTCCGGTTCCTGCCTTCTGCTCACCGACGAGTCGTCGGATCCTCGGGCGGCGCTGGTCGACGAATCCGCCGCAGTGGTCCCGCGGACCGTCGTCCTCGACGATCACGCGGTCGTCGAATTGATCGCCCGGAAGCCCGCCGCACCGGTGTCGCCGTCGGAACGGCCCGGCCCACTGGATGTCGACCAGCCCGCCTACCTGATCTACACGTCCGGCACCACCGGCAGGCCCAAGGGCGTGGTCGTGAGCCATCGCGGCCTCGCGGATTTCGGTGCACAACAGGTCACGCAGTACGGGATCACGGCCGACAGCCAGACCATGCACATGGCGTCGCCCAGCTTCGACGCCTCCGTGCTCGAGATATTGATGGCTGTCGCGGCCGGTTCGACCATGCACATCATCCCGCCCGGCGTCGTGGGTGGAGCCGAACTGGCGCGGCTGATGCGGGAGGGTCGCATCACCCACGCATTCCTGACTCCCTCCGTCCTGACCACCCTGGCGCCCGACGATGTCCCGGACCTCGAGGCCCTCGTCATCGGCGGCGAGCATCCGAATCCGGAAGTGGTGCGTACGTGGTCGACCGGGCCGAAACTGTTCAACGCCTACGGGCCCACCGAGACGACGGTCGTCGCGGCGGTGTCGGCACCCATCGAACCCGATTACACGACGCTCACCATCGGCCGACCCATCCGCGGCGTCTCCGCACTCGTACTCGACGAACGCCTGCAGCCGGTCGCTCCCGGCGCGATCGGCGAACTGTACATCGCCGGTGAGCATCTCGCCCGCGGGTATCACGGGGTGCGGCCGCTGACCTCGAAGCGGTTCATCGCCAACCCGTTCGGCGATCCGGGCGAGCGGATGTACCGCACCGGCGATCTGGTGCGATGGACGACCGATCACGAACTCGAGTTCCGCGGACGTGCCGACCACCAGACCAAGATCCGGGGCCACCGCATCGAACTCGGTGAGATCGATGCCGTTCTGGTCGCCGACGCCGCTGTCCGCGGGGCGGTGACCACCACTCACGGCGAAGGCGACCGCGCCCACCTCGTCTCGTACGTGACGATGGGGTACGACACCTCCGACGCGGTCTCCGACGTCCGCGAACGACTGGCCTATCGTCTTCCCCGACACATGATCCCGTCGATGATCGTCGAACTCGACGAGATCCCGACCACGCCGATCGGGAAGATCGACCTACGGGCGCTGCCCGCTCCGGACACCCTGCCGAACGACAACGGCACCGTGTTCGTCGCACCGATCACGCCGATCGAACAGACTGTTGCCGACCTCATCGCCGAACGCCTCGACCTCTCACCCGGCACGGTCGGCCGGCACCACGACTTCTTCGACCTCGGCGGGAACTCCCTGCTGGCGACCCAGATCGTCGGGGCTCTCGAGCACCTGACCGGTCGCCGGGTACCGGTACGTGAGATCTTCGATCATTCAACCGTCGCCGACATCGCCCGGCTCGCGGACGGTGGCGGCCTCGCCCGCCCGGGTGCGGACGAGGCTCGTGTCCCCCGACTCACCCACGACCCCGACGCACCTGCGGAGCCCGGTGCCGCCCAGCAGCAACTCTGGTTCCTCAACCAACTCGCCCTCGGCGCGGTCGCCGAGGAAAACCACTCGGCGACCGCGGGTTACGCGATCGCATTCGCGCTCGACCTCCGCGGTCGACTCGACGTCGACGCGCTCGGTTCCGCGATCCGCCGAGCCGTCGAGCGCCATGTGATGCTGCGAACCGTCTATCCCGACGTCGACGGCAGGCCCGTTCTGGATGTGCGCCCGGCCGAGGAGGTCGCTCTCGACCTGGAGGTCACCGACACCACGGCGGCGCGGTGGCCGGAGCTTGCCCGCGCTCTGGCCGCCCGACCGTTCGATCTGACCACCGACCTGCCCCTGCGGACCGCGCTGCACCGATTCGACGGAGATCCGATGCACCATCGGCTGTCGGTCGTCATCCATCACATCGCCGCCGACGGGTGGTCGATGATCCCGCTGCATCGCGACATCATCCTCGCCTATGGCGAACTCCGGAGTGGAGCTGCGACGAACGCGGAAGCGGGTGCCGACGAGCCCGGCACCGCGATCGACTACCTCGACTACCTGCGGTGGCAGGCCGGGAACCTCGCCGACGACGACGAGCTCGGCCGTTGGTGGCGACACGAGCTCGACGGAGTCGACACCGGTCCCATCCTGATCCCCGACGCCCCGGCCGGCCGGACACGACGCGCCGAGGTCGTCGAGGTGGAGTTCAGCACCGACGTACGACGCCGTCTGACGGCTGTCTCCGCCGGGCGCGCAACCGAATTCATGAGCGTTCACGCACTGTTCGCCGCACTCCTCCACCGTCTGCACGCCGATCCCGGCACCCACGTCGCGGGTGCCGCCTCCGACATCGTCATCGGCACCCCGGTGGCCGGGCGAAACGACCCGCGACTCGCCGACGTCGTCGGGATGTTCGTGAACTCGGTGGTCTTGCGGACCCCGGTGGACGGTCGGGCGAGCTTCACCGAGCTCCTCGACTCCGTCCGCCATCGCGACCTCGAAGCGCTCTCTCAGTCCGACATGCCGTTCGAGCGGATCGTCTCGATGGTCAACCCGCCTCGCAACGGCCGGCATCCGATCTTCCAGATCGCTCTCGTCTTCGACGCCCAGACATCCGATGCCTCCGCTTCGGGGACGTCCGCGTCCGGGACATCCGGGCTCCTCGACCCTGCCGACCTCGAGGATCTCCGCATCGAGGCGGAGGCGATCGACACCGGCGCAGCCCGTTTCGATCTCGAGCTGCGCATCCGGGACGGCCGCGCGCTGTTCACCTACGCCACCGACGTGCACTCCCGCGACCGCGTCGAGTCCCTGGCCCGGATGTTCGCCGACCTCGCCGAGACCGTGACGGCACACCCCGAGGTCCCGGTGGACGATCTCCCGCTGGCCACGTCGACGATCCACTCCCGGCAACCGGCGGATGAACCCACGATCACCCCGCGCCACCTCGCCGACATCATCACCGCGACCGCGCGCCGGCATACGGATCAGGTGGCCGTCGAGGACGGCGACCGCCGGCTGACCTACGGCGAGATCGACGAGATCTCGACGGTCTGGGCGCACAACCTGCGAGCCCTCGAGGTCGGCAGCGACGACGTCGTCGCCGTCGCCCTCGACCGCAGCCTCGAGTCGGTGATCGCGACCTGGGCGGTCGCCAAGAGCGGCGCCGCGATCCTCCCCGTCGACACCCGTTACCCCGCTGACCGGATCGCTCACATGATCGCCGATTCCGGGGCGTCGCTGGGCATCACGACCGCGGATCGGTTCGCCGACGTGCCCCAGGACGTCCGGTGGGTGACCCCCGGCACGCTGGGCACCCCCGGGGAGAGCCGAGCCCCGGAGGAGCGAACGAGTCCCCGCCACACCGACTCGCTCGCCTACATCGTCTACACCTCCGGGTCCACCGGAAAGCCCAAGGGCGTCAGCGTGACCCACCGCGGGCTCGCAGCGTTCGCGACGACGCAACGCGACCGCTACCGGGTGTCTGCCGGCGACCGCACACTGCACTTCGCGTCGCCGTCCTTCGACGCCGCCATGCTCGAGTTCCTGCTCGCATTCGAGGTCGGCGCGACGATGGTGATCGTCCCGCCGGCGATCTACGGCGGCGACGAACTCGTCGACTTCCTCGACCTGCACGCGGTGACCCACGCATTCATCACCCCGGCCGCGCTGGCCACCGCCGCGCCGCATCCCCTTCCCCATCTGCGCACGCTCGGTGTCGGCGGGGAGGCCTCCACGCCGGACCTGGTGGCGCGCTGGGGCTCCGACCGCAGGTACGTCAACTCCTACGGACCGACCGAGACCACGATCGTCGCCGTCATGTCGTCGCCGCTCCGGCCGGGTATGCCGATCACCATCGGGACACCGGTCACCGACTGCACCGCACTGGTCCTCGACCATCGCCTGCTCCCGGTCCCCGACCATGTCCCCGGTGAGCTGTACCTCAGCGGTCCGGGCGTCGCCCGCGGCTATCTCGATCGTCGTGGACCCACCGCCGCGCGATTCGTCGCCCGGCCCGATGGGTCCGGTGAGGTCATGTACCGCACCGGCGACATCGTCCGGCGCGACGCGGACGGCGCGCTGATCTACCACGGCCGCAGCGACAACCAGGTCAAGGTCCGCGGTTTCCGCATCGAACTCGACGAGGTCACCGCGGCGCTCACCGCCGCCGGGGGAGTCGACTTCGCCACGACCGTCGTCCGCGGCGAGGGCGCCGACGCGGTACTCGTCGGTTACGTCACCCTCACCGGACCGACCGACGCACCGGATTCCGCGGCCATCCTCGACGCCGCCCGGCAACGGCTGCCGCGCCACATGGTCCCGTCCGCGGTTGTCGTACTCGACTCGATCCCGTTGACCCGCAACGGAAAACTCGACCATCGCGCGCTGCCTGATCCCGCGACGACCGCGCAGCCGTCGACCGGCCGAGCTCCGCGTACCGTCGCCGAGTCTGCGCTGACGCGGATCCTCGCCGACGTTCTCGACCTCCGCCCCGACGACGTCGGCGCCACCGACGACTTCTTCCTCCTCGGCGGCACGTCGCTGCAGGCGACCACGCTCGTCAGCCGAATCAACCGGGTCCACGTCGGCGAACGACTCCTGGTCCGGAATGTCTTCGACCACCCGACGCCCGAATCGCTTGCGCCGCTTCTCACCCTTCCGGCGGGCTGGGACGTCACGGCTCTGGACGAGAACGAAGCCGACTCGGCCGAGGCGGCGTCCGAACATCCGGGCGCCGAACACATCTCGGATCGTCCCGCCCAGTTCCCACTGGCACCGATCCAGCGACGGCTCCACTCGATGGCCACGGCGAATCCGGAGTCCACCGACTACCTGATGCCGTTCGTGCTGCGCCTGCGGGGAGAACTCGATGTGCCGGCCCTACGCGGCGCGCTCGTCGACATCGTCGCCCGGCACACCAGTCTGCGCACGGTCTTCGAACCCGGCGCGAACGGCCCGGTGGGCCGCGTTCTCGACGACCCGGATGTGGTGATCGGCGACCTCCGGGTCCGGCGGACCGACGACGTCCACGCCGAGATCGCCCGGTGCGCAACGCGCCCCGTCGATATCAGCCGCCAGGCACCGATCACCGCGACGCTCGTCGTGGACCGTCCGACCCCGGGTCCGGAGACCGAACACCTCCTGGTGCTCGTTCTGCATCACATCGCGGCCGACGGGGCCTCGCTGCCGATCCTGGTGGCCGACCTGGCGCGCGCCTACGACGAGCGGCGGCGTGGTCGTACCGGGAACTGGGCCCCGGCCGCCGTCGACTACCGCGACCATGCGCTCGAGAGCGACGATGTGGCTCGTCTGGCCGCAGACCTGCGCTATTGGGAGGAGACCCTCGCCGACGCCCCGGCCGAGACCACCGTCGCATCGCCGGCGATCGATCGACCGGCGTCCGCGGCCGGCGCGCGCTCGGTGAGTCTCGCGCTCCCCGCGCACACCCGGGCGGGCCTGCTCTCCTTCGCTCGCGAACAGTCGACCACGCCGTTCTCGGTTCTGCACACGGCGCTGGCGATCCTGTTGCACCGCCTCGGTATCGGCCACGATCTCGTCGTCGGCAGCCCGGTCGCCAACCGCGACGGTTCCGCTGCGGGCCGCGACTACAGCGGTGTCGTGGGTATGTTCGTCAACGTCGTGCCCCTGCGGACCCGACTCGACGCCGCCGACACGGTGGCGGGGCTCGTCCGCCGGGTTCGTGACGCCGACATCGATGCGCTCGACCATCGGGGTCTGCCCTTCGACGACATCGTCTCGTCGCTGAACCCCCCGCGCACACCCGGGCGTCATCCGCTGTTCCAGGTGGCGCTGTCGGTTCACGACTTCGCGGCCGGGACCACTTCGCAGCCAACCGGCGGCCTGCCCGAGACCACCTTCGAGATGGGTCCCGGACTGCACGCTTCGATCACCGAATTCGAATCCCCGGCCGCCAAATTCGATCTCCAGTTCACCGTCACCGGGATGCGCGACGGCGACGCCGCCCTCCAGGTCACCTACGACACCGCCCGCTACCGTCACCAGGACGCCGAACTCCTCGCCACCCGCCTGATGCGAGTCGTGCGCGGCATGCTGGGTGACCCGGGCCGGTCGGTCGGCGACATCCGGGTCACCGACCCGCTCGAGATCGTCGAGCGCACACCAGCGCTCGGCCCTCCGGCCCAGATGCCCACCACGCTCGACCGACTGTTCGCGCAGGCGGTGCAGCGGAACCCCGATGGCGTGGCCGCGATGGCGGGATCGCCGGAGGCTCCCGAGACCATCACCTACGCTGAGCTCGATTCCCGTTCGAACCGGCTGGCGCGCGTCTTGTTGGGTCGGGGCGTCGGCGCCCCGGACGCCGAACACGTGGTGGCGATGGCGGTGCAGCGTTCGATCGAGTCCCTCGTGGCGATCTGGGCGATCGTGAAGACCGGAGCCGCGTACGTGCCGATCGACCCGACCTATCCCGCCGACCGGATCGCGCACATGCTCGGCGACAGTGGCGCACGACTCGTCGTGACCACCTCGGCCGCACGGGAGTCCATCTCCGCGGGGATGGCCGAGGACCCGATACCGGTGCTCGTCCTCGACGACGCGGCGACCGCCACCCGCATGCAGCACTCGTCACCGGCACCGATCGCGGACGAAGAGCGCGGCGCGACGATCCGGCCCGATCAGCTCGCGTACATCATCTACACCTCCGGTTCGACGGGTCGCCCGAAGGGTGTTCTGGTGCCGCATTCCGGACTGCGTCCGGTGCACGACGAACTGGCTCACCGGATGGCGCCGGGACCGATGTCGCGAGTGCTGCATTTCGCCTCGCCGAGTTTCGACGCATCGGTCCTGGAAATGCTGTTCGCACTGGCCGGATCGGCGACGCTGGTCATCGTCGGGCCGCAGGTCTACGGGGGCGAAGCGCTCAGCGACGTCATCGACTCCGCGCAGGTCACCCACGCGTTCATCACGCCGGCGGCCGTTGCCAGCATGTCGCCCTCCGCAGTTCCCTCGCTGCGGGCGCTCGCCGTCGGCGGTGAGGATTACGGCGCAGACCTGGTACGCCGTTGGGCGGCCGGACGCACCCTCGTCAACGTGTACGGACCAACCGAGACCACGATCATCATCACCGGTAGTGAACCCCTCACGCCCAACCGGCGATTGACCATCGGCACGCCGAACAACGGTGTGGGCGCACTCGTTCTCGACGAGCGCCTGCACCCGGTCCCGGCCGGAGTCGTGGGCGAGCTCTATCTCATGGGACCGCAGATCACCCGCGGATACCACCGCCGTCCGGGTCTCACCGCCACCCGTTTCCTGCCGGCGCCGATGGTCGCCGGTCCACGCTTCGCCGGTCGTCGCATGTACCGCACCGGCGACCTGGTCCGCTGGACCGAGGACGGCCGACTCGTCTACATCGGCCGCGGCGACACCCAGATACAGGTTCGCGGTTTCCGCATCGAACTGGGCGAGATCGACGACGCCCTCACGACCGAACCGGATGTCGACTTCGCGGTCACCCTCGTCGTCGGCACCGGCGCGACGGCGACGATCCGCAGCTACGTCACCGCGGCCGACGGATCCGCTCCGGAGCCCGCGGATCTACGACGGCGGGTGAGCCGCCGGCTCCCACGGCACATGGTGCCGACCTCGGTGACCCTGCTCGACGCCATCCCCCTCACCCCCACCGGCAAGCTCGACCGCAAGGCCTTGCCGGTCCCCACCGATGGCGACGCCGCACGTCGCGTACCGGCTGCGGGTGGAGAAACGGCGGTCGCACAGGTCTTCGCCGAGGTCCTGGAGATCACTCCGGACACGATCGGCGCCGACGACGGCTTCTTCGATCTGGGCGGCAATTCCCTGCTGGCCACCGCCGTGACGTCGCGGCTGACCGAACTCATCGGTCGCCACGTGTCCGCACAGGCGCTCTTCGGCGCACCGACCCCGGCGGAACTCGCCGCGGCACTGGGCATGGACGGGGCGCCTCCGACGGACCCGTCAGGGCGGTCCGGCACGTCGGGGTTGGACGTGCTCCTCCCGCTGCGTCGCGGGCGCGGGGCAGCCGCCGAGAACCCCGACGGGCCACCGCTGTTCGTCGTCCATCCGGCGATCGGGCTGTCCTGGAGCTTCACCTCGCTGCTGCCCCATCTGCCCTCCGGCCGTGCCCTGTACGGACTCCAGCACCCGGCTCTGTCCGGGCGGACATGTCCGCGCTCGATCGGCGATCTCGCCGCGGAGTACGTCGCACAGATCCGCACCGTCGCGCCGGACGGCCCGTATCACCTCCTCGGCTGGTCGCTCGGCGGTCTGATCGCGCACGAGATGGCCGTGCAGCTGCGGGAGGCCGGGGATGAGGTCGCGCGGCTCGTCCTGCTCGACAGCTACGTCATCGCCGAGCGCCCCGACCTGGACACCGAAGCCTCGATCACCGAGCTGATGCGTGAGTTCGGACTCGAGGTCGACAACGAAACAATCTCCGGTGCAGGAGAACTCACCGTCGACGATGCACACCGCATCATCTCCTCGACCGGTGGCGCACTTGCCGGCCTCACCCGGGAGACGCTGGGCACGGTCCACGAGGTGTTCCGCCACGCCTCACCGCTGGCGCGCGGGTGGCGGCCGCGTGTCTACGACGGCGACCTGACCTTCGTCACCGCGACCGTCGACCCCGAGCCCGGCGCACCAGCCGTCGAGGCCTGGCATTCGAAGGTGACCGGGCGGGTCGTCGACATCGGTGCGCACAGCACTCATGCACGAATGATGCTGCCCGAGCACGTATCCGACTGGGTACACGCCATCGATGCACCGCCGGGGCCACCGGCGGCCGCCATACGAGAGGAGAAGTGATGACCAACCCCTTCGACGACACCGACGGAACCTTCCGGGTGCTCGTCAACCACGAGAACCAGCATTCGCTGTGGCCGGACTTCGCACCGGTGCCCGATGGCTGGCGTACGGTCTTCGGCCCGTCGGGACACGACGAATGCCTCGAGTAGGTGGAGGAGAACTGGCGGGACATGCGGCCGGCCAGCCTGATCCGGACGATGGAGAGTTCGCGGGACGACGAAAGCGAGGTCACCCGTGGGGCGGCACAGCATCGCTGACGACGCACCGACCGAGGAGGCCGCACGTTACGCACTGGAACTCCGCGGGTTGCACAAGACCTTCCGCACCGGACTGTTCGGCCGCGGGCCACGTGTTCACGCTCTCAGCGGACTGGACCTGACGGTCCCCACCGGAACGGTGCACGCGCTCCTCGGCCCCAACGGTGCCGGGAAGACGACCGCGGTGCGCGCCGTCGCGACCCTGATGACCCCCGACGAGGGCTCGGTGCTCGTCGACGGGGTCGACGCCATCGCCGATCCCGGCGCCGTCCGGAAGATCGTCGGGGTGTCGGGCCAGTACGCGGCCGTGGACGGCAACCTGACCGGCTTCGAGAACCTGCGCATGGTCGGTCAGTTGTACGGGCAACCACGGGCCGTTGCATCGGAACGCGCGCGTGAACTGATCGCGGAACTGAACCTCGAGGACGCCGCGGATCGACCGATGCGGACCTACTCGGGCGGGATGCGTCGTCGGCTGGACCTCGCCGGGGCACTCATCAACCGCCCGTCGCTGGTGATCCTCGACGAGCCGACGACCGGACTCGACCCTCGCGGGCGACGCCAGATGTGGGAGGTCATCGCCGAACAGGTCGGCTCCGGTGCGACGGTTCTGCTGACGACGCAGTACCTCGAGGAAGCCGACGCGCTGGCCGACGAGATCACGGTCATCGACCACGGCACGATCCGGGCCCAGGGAAGCCCGGCCGATCTGAAGGCCTCGACGGGCGGATCGATCCTCACCGTCGAACTCGCCGTCCCCCACACGGACGACACCCACGACGAGCAGATCTCGGCCTCCCTGACCGAGATCGGTGTCGGGCGACCCGAACGTCTCGAATCGGGCGGCGAGAGGGGCGGGGCCGATACCGAATCCGTGCGCTGGTCGGTCCCCGTCGACGACGGGACCCGCAGTGCGGTCGCCGCGGTCCGGGCGCTGTCGTCGGCCGGGATCGAGGTCGTCGACGCGTCCGTCACGACACCGACCCTCGACGACGTCTTCCTGACGCTCACCGAGCGAGCCGGCACCACCGATCCGGATACGACTGTTGATGTCGAGATCGCCGACATATCAAGCGATTCGGACATCACGGTCACTCAGTCAGGCATGAATGGTAAGGCGGTCAACGGTTTTGCGGGGTCGATCGATCACGCTGTCATCGGAACAGGTGACTCCGACGCGGACGTACCGGACAATCTGCCCAACCGAACGGAGCGAGCTCGTGTTCACTGACACCGCGGTACTGGTCGAGCGAAACCTGCTGACCGTCAAACGCATACCGACGCTTCTCATCAGTGCGACGATCCAGCCGCTGATGTTCGTCTTCCTCTTCGCCTATGTCTTCGGCGCGACGTTCGGCGGCGGCTCATACCGCGAGTTCCTGATGGCCGGGATCTTCACGCAGACCGTCGTGTTCAACGCCGCCTTCACCACTGTCGGCCTGGCGAACGACACCTCCGACGGAATCATCGACCGCCTCCGCTCGCTACCAATGTCGCGACTGGGCGTCATCAGCGGCCGGGTCTTCTCCGACATGCTCCTGTGCGCCGTCGGGCTGGTGGTGATGGTCGCCTGCGGGCTTGCCATCGGATGGCGGGTTCAGGGCAGCGCCGCCGACGCCGCGATCGCCTTCGGCATCATCGGACTCTTCGCTGTCGCGATGGCCTGGGTGGGCGCCGTGACCGGCCTCGGAGCCCCGAATGTCGAAGCGGCACAAAGTATCGGCTTTCTCTGGATGTTCCCCCTGACGTTCCTGTCGAGTGCGTTCATCTCCGCACAGAGTCTTCCCGGCCCGCTGCGCGCCATCGCGGAGTGGAACCCGGTGACCGCCGTGGCGACCGCATGCCGGCAACTCTTCGCCAACGAGGCGCCACCGAATTTCCCGGCCGCCACCGGGTGGGTCGCCGACCATGCCGTGGGGTATGCGGTGGGCTCGTCTCTGGCCATCCTCGCGGTGTGCATCCCTGTCTCCCTTGTTCTTTACCGAAGCTCAGCAAATCGGTGATTGCAGATCGCCGGAGAACTCCCGACTCTTTTGGTTACCGTGGACCAGTGACATCGGACGACGGCAGCGCGACCCCCGATGCGGACCACGGACGTGGACACGAATCTCGTTTGTTGCGCGATCTTCTCGAATCGGCCTCCACCGGGGACCGAGCCGCGTTCACGCGTCTGTACGACCTGACCAGCTCGCGCATCTACGGACTCGCGTTCCGTGTCATCCGCGACCGCGAGTACGCCGAGGAGATCGTGCAGGAGGCGTATCTGCAGTACTGGCAGAAGGCGAGCGAATACCACCCCGCACGCGGTTCGGTCATCACCTGGATGATGACCATCGCTCACCGTCGCGCCGTCGATCGCGTGCGCACCGAACAGCTCCAGCAGGAGCGGATGTCCGATTACGGCGCCGCGTCCGTCGAAACTCCGCGCAACATTCCGCTCGAGGTGGTTGTCCACGCCGACGAGGCGCGTACGCTACGAACATGTCTCGGCGAGCTCACGGACTTGCAACGGAGCTGTATCGAGATGTCCTACTTCGGCGGCCTGACCTACCCGGAGGTGGCATCACAGACCGAGACCCCCTTGCCCACCATCAAGTCCCGGATCAGAGATGGCTTACGCCGCCTGAAAAAGTGCTTGGGGACGCAGGAGGATGTCTGAACTGACCATGACAAGAACCGACGCGGACCCCGACGACGGCATGTCCGCCTGGCTCGATGACCACATCGAGTTGTACGCCGTATCCGCTCTGACTCCCGAGGAGACCCTCCGCGCGGAACGGGAACTCGCCGCGCTTCCCGCGGCGGAACGATCGTCCTACGAGGCACGCATCGTCGAGATCCACACCGCCATGGCCGGATTCGCCAGCACATACGCCCTGGAGGCGCCGTCCGATCTCCGACACCGCGTGCTGTCGCACATCTTCGACGGCACCACGCGGTTCAGCTCGTCGCCATCGGCACAGACAGCGACACCCGAGCCCATGGATCGACACCGTCAGAGGACCACGCAGGGGACACGGCGGAAGACGGCCGTGCTCGCCGCGGCCGCGGCGACCGTCGCCGTGGCACTCGGCGCCGGCGTCCTGATCGGCCGTACGACGGCACCGGAACCCTCGCCGTCCGCGACGGCGGTCGGCGGGGAGCAGCAGGAAGTCCTCGGGGTCCTCGCGGCCGGTGACGCGACCGTCACCGCCGAAACCCTGGCGGACGGCCACGGGACGATCACGGTCATCGCCTCCGAGACGGCCGGCCGCGCGGTGACACTCATCCGGAACCAGGGCCGTCCGATCTCGCCGGACAGCGCGTTCCAGCTCTGGCTGGTGGGCGGAGCGGAGAACCCGGTACCGGCCGGCCTGATCCCGGGAGGTGACACCGAACCGGTCGTCGTCGACGGACTCGGCGACGCGAAGGTCCTGGCGGTGACCATCGAACCCGCGAGCGGCTCCGCGCAGCCGACGACGCCGATCCTGGTACAGGCCCCGCTCTGAGACCACGGCACCGGGCAGACGCACGCCTACACTGACGACGGGGGTACTCCGCGGGACGACCGCGGCGTTCTGCGTCGCAACACATCGTGGGACGGATCGAGGATGACAGGCGGGGACGTGGTGTGCGTGCACGGAGGTAGATGGTTCTGGTCGGCCCTGCTGGCGACGATGGCGGTTGTGGGTGCGCTCGTCGTGGGACCCGCGTCGGCCGCCGACGCGGCGCCGGGGTCACGAGTCGTCGACAGGTACGTCGACGATCCCCAGCAGACGACACTGCTCGTGCACTCGGCGGCGATGAATCGCACGGTCGCGGTGACCGTACTGACCCCACGCGACCGGTCGCGTCCGGCCCCGGTGCTGTACCTGCTCAACGGTGCCGGCGGCGGCGAGGACTCGGCGACCTGGGATGCGCGGACCACCTACAAGCGGTACTTCGCCGACAAGAACGCCTATGTCGTCACGCCGATCGGCGGCGCCTTCTCCTACTACACCGACTGGCAGCGCGACGACCCGGTACTCGGCCGCAACAAGTGGCAGACGTTCCTGACCAGGGAACTCCCGCCCATCATCGACGCCACGTTCCCGACGACGGGCGCGAACGCCATCGCCGGAATCTCGATGGCGGGCACCTCGGTGCTCAATCTGGCCATCGCCGCACCCGGCCTCTACCGGTCCGTCGCGGCATTCAGCGGATGTGCACGGACGAGCGACCCGGCCGGCCAGCAGTACATCCGGATGGTCGTCGAGGATCGTGGCGGCGGGAACATCGTGAACATGTGGGGTCCGCTCAACGGTCCCGGCTGGCGTGCGAACGACCCCTATCTGAACGCCGAGAAACTGCGCGGGACCAAGGTGTACATGACCAGCGGGACCGGCGCGCCCGGTGTGCATGAGCAACTCGGGGACCCGGGCATCGAGGGCAATGCCTTCGACCTGGCCAATCAGGCCATCGTGGGCGGCGGCATCGAGGTCGCCATCGACATGTGCACCCGCCAGATGGTCCAGCGGATGCGGTCCCTCGGACTGCCCGTTCAGGTGAATCTCCGGCCGACCGGCACCCACTCATGGGGCTACTGGCAGGACGACCTGTACGCGACCTGGCCCAAACTGGCGCGCGACCTGCGCTGACCCCCTTCTCCGAGGATCACCGCAGACCACGCGTGGAGACGATCACCAGCGATCGAGGCTGGTGTACCCGTCCTGGAGGGCGCGCGCGAAGAGATGTGTCTTGGTCGGGGCCGGACGGCCCACCGCGGTGTACTTCGCACGGATTCGTGCGAGGTGGGTGCTCACCGTCGACGCCGAGATGAAGAGTCGGGCTGCCGCCTCTTCTTTCGACTCGGCGGCGAGCCAGGCGAGCAGAACCTCGACCTCACGGTCGGACAGGCTCGGCCGCGGCAGCGCCGACGGTGCGCGGTCACCGGCCGTGCGGTAGTCGGAAAGCCGGGCGATTCCGTTGTGTGGCATCGTTTCCGGCGAGCCGACGCGACGCTGGTCCACGGCCCCCCGGGACTGTGCGGTTCGATAGAACTCTGAAGTGGCCGTCACTGGTCCATCCCCTAATTTCTGGCGCAACGCTCACGTCCCCCGACGCCGTACGCTCCGCGCATCATTCCCTATGATTCTGAAAGTAGTGCTGCTGTCGACGACCCGGTAGACCCAGAATTGGGGACTTCTACTGTTCTGACGCCGATCGACTGCCGATTCCCCACCATTCCCCTTTTCTGCCTACTGATTCCGCACCTGAGTCGTCCTGTGCTAGGGCCGAAGTTCCCTATTATCAGTGACTTTCACCGACCGGGATCGGCGCCGCGACTCCGGTTGCGCTGGGGCACCGGCAGCCACCCGTCCTCCACCGCACGCTTGAACAGGTCGACCTTGGTCCGGGTCGGCCTGCCGGCGTCGGCGTACTTCTGCCGGATCCGCTTGAGGTACTCGTTCACGGTCTCCGCGGACACACCCAGAGCAGCTCCCACCCGAGCCGACGTCTCCCCCGACGCGTACAGGGCCAGAACCTTCTGCAGCTGTGGCGACAGATCGACTGCGGCCAGTTCGGGGTCGCCGTCGATGGCCGCGGCCCACTCTGTCGTGAGCACCGCCCGGCCCTCGGCAGCCGCTCGGATCGCGTCGATGATGACCGATTCATCCGCCGACTTGAGCACGACGCCGAGCGCGCCTGCCCGAGCCGCCGAACGCAGCAGCGCAGTGTGTTCACCGGATGTGTACACGACCGTGGCGACACCGGCAGCGGAGAGCGCGTTGACGTTCTCCCTGGGCGTGGTCCCGTCGTCGAGGCGCAGATCGAGCAGGACGACGTCGAGGGGCATCCCCGCGAGCACACTTGTGACCGTGGACGCCGAACAGACCAGCGAGATGTCGTCGACCGGATCCAGGACCCGCTCGATCCCCCAGATCGGTGAGCGGTGATCGTCGACCATCCCGACCCGGATGACGCGATCCACCGGAGCCTCGTCTGCCGTCATCGCGCGCACCTCGCCATCGGCACCCGGCCCGGTGCCGCACTCCTCCGGTGTGGCGACGCGACGTTCCCCTCGGGCATCGACGGTGCCCCCTTTCGTCGGCTCACCGTGCAGCCTTCACGCGCCTTCAGCAATTACACAGCGCTCCGGGGCCACACACTGGGCGAACCGTATACGACAAGTCGGACATCGACCGTTGGATCGCCTGGACCTGCGACAACCCGTCACGTTTTGTCACCGTCGATGTCCACAGGATGGGGGACATCCGCCTTCTTCGACCTCTCCGCACCCCGGTCATGCCAGACTAGAACACGTTCTAGTGTTCGTCGGATGCGGCCGAACACCCGCATCCGACCAGAAGAAGGAAGTACCGGTGACAGCACCTTCATCCCACGACATCCTCGGCACCACGGTGACCATGCCCGTGGAGATCCGGCAGGCGCGGTGCTTCGTCGCCGGCTTCACCGCCGACGCCGCGGCTGTCCAGCGTGCGATCGACAGCGAGTCCGGACGGCCCGGCACACTGCGTCCGCTGCGAATCCGGCCAGGACGTGCGATGTGCATGCTCGTCTTCGTCGACTACATCGACGGCGACCTCGGGCCGTACAACGAGTTCGGTGTCTGCTTCCTCGTCGACGACCCCTCCCGACCCCCGGCCTCACCTGTCCGAGCGCTCCGCGCTCTTGCCAAGGGCGACGCGCGGGCCCTCGTCCACCGGCTACCGGTGGACGGCGACTTCACCCTGGCCGCCGGCCGTGGGATCTGGGGTTTCCCGAAGACGCTGGCCGAGTTCGACGTCGATCACGGCTCATCGGTGCGGCACGGCCGCCTCGAGGCCGACGGCGCGCTGATCGCGGACCTGCGGATCAAGCCCGGCATCAAGGTCCCGGACACGACCGCCGACACCGTCCTGCACGCCTACTCGCAACTCGACGGCGTCACCAGGCTCACCCCCTGGCGGCTGACATCGGTGACCGGCACCCGCACCCGTCTCGGCGGGGCGGATCTCGAGCTCGGCGACCACCCGATCGCCGCCGAACTCCGGTCGCTCCGACTCGGGCGGCGCGCGCTGATGACCAGCTCGGTGGAGAAGATCACGATGCTGTTCGAGAACCCGACACTCGTCTGAGGACACGCTTCTGGCCACACCGGTCCCCCACCCCGGGGAGAATGGTCGCCATGAGCAATCTGGAGGCCCATCCGGCCGAGGTCGAATGCCGTACCGACGCCGAGAATGCGACGCGCGCCGGACACCTCCACATGGAGGTTCTCACCGCACGCGACGTACCCCTCGGCGGGCCGCGGGCGATGACCGTCCACCGGACGCTCCCGCAACGCTCGAGGTCCCTCATCGGCGCGTGGTGCTTCGTCGACCACTACGGACCCGACGACGTGGCGAGCACCGGCGGGATGGATGTGGCGCCGCATCCGCACACCGGCCTGCAGACGGTCAGCTGGCTGTTCACCGGCGAGGTGGAGCATCGCGACACCATGGGCAACCACGCGATGGTCCGGCCCGGCGAGATCAACCTGATGACCGCGGGACACGGCATCGCGCACACCGAGGTCTCGACCCCACCGACCACCATCCTCCACGGCGTCCAGTTGTGGACCGCGCTGCCCGCCGACGACGCCGACACCCCAAGGGATTTCGCCCATCATCGTCCGGATGACGTGGTGCGCGAAGGGGTCACGGCCAAGGTGTTCCTCGGCGAGCTGTTCGGCACCCGCTCACCGGTTCACACGTTCACCCCGCTGCTCGGTGCCCAACTCGACTTCGCCCCCGCCGCCACCGTGGACATCGACGTCGATCCCGCCTTCGAACACGGCATCCTCGTCGACGTCGGGACCATCGAGGTCGCCGACACCGGCGCCGCACCTCTCGAACGCACCGAACTCGGCTACCTCGGGGTGGGTGCCTCACGACTGACGCTCACCAACACCTCCGACGACGCCGCGCGGGTGATCCTGCTCGGTGGCACCCCGTTCGGCGAGGACATCGTGATGTGGTGGAACTTCATCGGTCGCACGCACGACGAGATCGTCGGGTTCCGTGAGGAGTGGATGGCCCACAGCGAACGGTTCGGGCAGGTGCAGGGATACGAGGGACCGATCCAGCACCTACCCGCACCGCCACTGCCGCACTCCCGGCTGCGCCCGCGGAAGAACTCGCCGGGAAGCGCCTGATCCCACCGCCCCCTGAGGAGGCCCGGAGCGTGCGGAGGGCCGTCACGAAGGGCCCAACAACCTCGCGAAGTTGGCGATCCCCGCCGCTTCGATCGCCTGCTGTCGCGCGCCGGGTCCCGCGATGCGCGCGCTGGCCGGTGCGGCCTCGGTTCCCGGACGCGGAGTCGACGCACGCGGCCCGATAAGTCCCGCGAGTTCGGCTGCCGCACGGGAGATCCGGTCGTTCAGCCCGGTGTCCCCGGGCCTCTCGGTGCCCGCCCAGTCCTCCGACGCCGCGTACACCCCGGTGGGCACGACGACGGTTCGGAGGTACGAGAACAGCGGGCGCAGCGCGTGATCGAGCATCATGGAGTGCCGCGGGCTACCACCGGTGGCGCCGATCAGCACCGGCTTACCGGCCATCGCGTCCACGTCGACCAGGTCGAAGAACATCTTGAACAGACCGCTGTAGGACGCGTTGAAGACCGGCGACGCGACGACCAGCGCGTCGGCGGACTCGACCGCGTCGAGCGCGGCGCGGGTCTCCCCGGAGGCGAAGCCGACGGCCGTCGAACGTCCGAGATCAACGGCCAGATCCCGCAGGTCGATCACCTCGACGTCGGCGGCCACCCCGCGACCGCTCAGCACGCCGGTCACCCCCGTCGCCATCCGATCGATCAGCATCCGCGTCGACGACGGCTCGGACAGCCCGGCATTCACCGCCACCACGCGCAGGACGCGCTCGCTCATGACCGCACCTCGACCTTCCCCGCCTCGTCGGACTCCTGGCGGCCGGCCACCAGGGACGCGTGGGTCGGCGCATCGGGTACGTCGGCAGGCCTGCCCTGAGCGAACCCCTCGCGCAGCTCGGGCAGGACCTCGCCGAGTAGATCGAGCTGTTCGAGCACGACCTTCAGCGGCAATCCCGCGTGATCGACGAGGAACAGCTGGCGCTGGTAGTCCCCGAAGCTCTCGCGGAACGACAGTGTCTTGTCGACGAACTCGGCCGGACTGCCCACCGTCAGCGGCGTCTGCGACGTGAAGTCCTCCAGCGACGGACCGTGGCCGTACACGGGTGCGTTGTCGAAGTACGGACGGAACTCACGCACCGCGTCCTGCGAGCAGGGCCGGATGAAGAACTGGCCGCCCAGGCCGACGATGGCCTGGTGGGCCTTGCCGTGGCCGTAATGTTCGAATCGCTCGCGGTAGAAGGCGATGAGCCGCTGGAAGTGTTCCTTGGGCCAGAAGATGTTGTTGGCGAAGAAGCCATCGCCGTAATACGCGGCCTGCTCGGCGATCTCCGGACTGCGGATCGACCCGTGCCACACGAACGGGGCCACCCCGTCGAGCGGACGCGGGGTCGAGGTGAACGACGTGAGCGGCGTACGGAACCGGCCCTCCCAGTCGACGACGTGCTCGGCCCACAGCCGGTGCAGCAGGTGGTAGTTCTCGATGGCGAGCGGGATGCCCTGGCGGATGTCCTGCCCGAACCACGGATAGACGGGCCCGGTGTTCCCACGTCCGAGCATCAGGTCGACCCGGCCGTCGGCGAGGTGCTGGAGCATCGCGAAGTCCTCGGCGATCTTCACCGGATCGTTCGTCGTGATGAGCGTGGTCGCAGTACTGAGCTGAAGACGTTGCGTCTGCGCGGCGATGTAGGCGAGGGTCGTCGTCGGCGAGGACGAGAAGAACGGCTCGTTGTGGTGCTCACCGATCGCGAACACGTCGAGCCCGATGTCCTCGGCCTTCTTCGCGATCTCGACGCTCGCCTTGATCCGCTCGTTCTCGGTGGGCGTCCTGCCCGTGGTGGGGTCCGTCGTGATGTCGCTGACGCTGAAGATTCCGAACTGCATGTCGCGCCTTCCGTTGCCTGCCGATAGCGCTGCCGTGGCAGCCTCGTCCACCATAACCGGACCGCGGTCCGATTAATTCCGAGTGGGGGCTGAGTTAGTGTGGGCTTACTACTCTGCGGGTACAGATCCGCGGAGGCGTCGCATGAAGGGGAATCCATGAAGATCCGGAAGTCCGTCGCCGCCATCGCCCTGGCCGGGTCCGCGCTGTTCGTCGCGACCGCCTGCTCGTCCGAGGACGTCGACGAGGCCACCAGCAAGGTCTCGACCGCAGTCGAGTCGGCCGCGTCCGAGGTCTCCACCGCCGCCGGCGACGCAATCGACGAGGTCACCGGCCTGAGCAACTCGAAGGCCCAGGACATCCTGCGCAAGGCCGTCGACCCGGCGACCCCGGCCGACGAGATCGACTCGGTCGTCGACACCACGGATCCCGCCACCAAGGCCGCGGTCATCGCCTTCGCGAAGGGTTCGTCTGCCGCCGGATACACGCCCGAGATCTACACCGTGAAGGACGTCGCGAAGGACGGCGACAACAAGGCCGTCGCCACGGTCGCGGTCGCCAGCCCGCACGCCCCGGCCCCGGTCGACATCAAGCTCGCCTACGTCAAGGTCGACGGCGGGTGGAAGCTCAGCGCCGACGCCGTCACCCAGCTCGCCGGAATGGCGACCAGCCACTGACACCGGCCGCCACCTCCTCCTCGCCGGTAGACTCGCCCGGGTACGGCCCGTACAGCGAGCCGGCGAGCGAGGAGGTGCCGTGCGCGTCGACATTCCCACCCAGCCGTTCTCACCGGCGATCACCGAGCGTCATGAGCGATGGCCTGCGGTCAACGATCTCGACGACAACTCGCTGCCCACCGATCCGGCAGACGCTCCCGCCCCGTCCGCGCCACGATCGGAACAATCGGCGCCGGTATCCCCGGCACGGCCCGTCACGCGCGTCGAGACGCGAGTCCGCCCGGCGCCGGAGGAGCATGCCGCCCTCCCGCCGGTGGGCGACTTCTGGGATCTGGAGAACTCCGCTCCCCCGCCGGTGACGTTCACGAATCCTCGGCCGGGCCCGGTTGTCCAACCACTGCCGTATTCACCTCCGGTGGTGCGTCGCACGGTTGCGCCCGCTGCATCGCTGGCACTGACAACCGGTGTGATCGCGATTCCGATGACCCTGGTCCTCGGACTCGGCGCGATTCTCGGGATGGTCGCGATCATCTCCGGCATCGTGGCGATCAAGCAGGTCAACCGGACACCTGCGACGCGCAAGGGGACCGGACGCGCGGTCACCGGGATCGTGTGCGGTACCGGAAGTGTCGTCGTCGGCGGTCCGATCCTGTTGTTCCTGGCATTGATCTTCGGCCTCTGACGGCTCAGCCAATACCGGTACAGGTCAGACGCTTCGGCGTCGCCCACGCCGAGAACCGTTGGCACAGAATGTCCACGACGCGCCGAATCGGCAAGAAGTGAAGCCCCACACAAACAACGAGACCCACCCGGATGCACCAGGTGGGTCTCGTTGTGATGTGTGTGGGTCTAGCTGACCGCGCGAAGATGGGTACGCGCCGGCGCGGCGACTCCGCGGCCGCGGCCCAACCATGCTTCGACCTCGCCGATGACCTGCATCCGCGATTCCAGCGGCTGGATGTCGGCCAGCGTCGGCAGGCAGTTCATCAGGGCGGCGTAGAAGGCAGCAGCCTGAGACATGCCATGCGCGGAACACACATGATCGTATTCGTCGATGCGCCGTGCGAGCTCACCATAGGTGAGTGCCTTGTCGCCCAACCGAACTGCGGTCAGCTTCGGCGTGATCGCGCCACGATCCTGAATGTCGTGCAATAGATCGTCCATGAGTGACTACCTTCCCCCCGCCCATAATGGCGTGACCGCGGCGTCCCCGCCTCCCCAGACGTTGGTACGTTGCGGCCCTTCAACACAGTGTGCCCTACCCCACGGAATATGGGGACTCTTGCTTCAGCATCTGTGGCACATTCCACAAGCTGTTCTGCGAACGAAATGTGACTTCATGTTACTACTGAGACGCCAGTTACGGCAGTGCGCCACTCTGGTTTCTTTAAGTTGTTATTTGCGCGGGATCGTCCCGATATTCCGGTAGGTCGATACCGGACATACCGGGTCAGGCGCCGGCAGACTTGTCGGCTTCCATGGCCTCGATGAGACTCTTCGGCCGGAGGTCGGTCCAGTTCTGCTCGACGTACTCGAGGCACGCGGCACGGCTGTCCTCACCGAACACCTTGGTCCAGCCCGCCGGGATGTCGGCGAAAGTCGGCCACAGCGAGTGCTGATTCTCGTCGTTGACCAGCACGAAGAAACGGCCGTCCTCGTCATCGAATGGATTCGTCATCGTCGTACCTATCGTTGGGAGCCGGCCGGCGGCCGGCCCGGAACACGGACGACTCAATCGTAGGCAACCCACTGCCGGATCACGGTACCTACGGTCATGTCCGCGCCGGTATCCCGTCAATTCATCCGATCGGGAACGTCCGGGATCTAGTCGACGAAGGGCGAATTCCGAATGCCTTCTCCGGACCCCTCACGAAATCGACTCAGACTCCATCGTTCCGTCTCGGGATCCCATCCCCGCAGCCTCACCCAGATGACCCACAAATAGGCGTAGCTGAGCGGGAGGACCACGAACGCCTGCTTCGCGAACAGCTTCCGGTCACCTCGCGCCCAGGCGGCCCGGGGCCCGCCCAGCGCGTAGCCGACATTGCGCCACGGCGGTACCCGATAGCGGCGGGAAGAACCTTCCACGACGAGGCGGTAACTCAGCCACAGCCGACCTCCGGCCTGACGGACCGCCGCGGACATGTCGTGATCCTCGTGGATGTCGCGACGGTCCGACAACAGGTCCCCGCGGATGGCCTCCCAGCAGGTACGGCGGATCGCGAAACACTGGCCGATGACCGCACCGGTCTCCCGCCCGCCCCTGTCGACGGCCCACTTCCGGAGCTTCTTCTCGTGCTCACGCCAGCCGGGAGCGTCGGTCATCAGGGGGAAACCGCCGATCACATCCCACTGTGCGTTCGACTCGTCGGTGAAGAACCGCATGACGACGCTCGACCAGTCCCGGCGGGCCCTCGCGTCCGCATCGACCCGGCCGATGACGTCACCGGTCGCAGAATCGAAACCCCGGTCTCTGGCCCGCGCCACCCCTCGCCGCTCCTCGGTGAGGAGCCGAACCGTGGGAACCGCCGCGCATACTCACCCGCCACCTCGCCGGTCCGATCATTCGAGTCGTTGTCCACGACGATGATCTCGTCGATCGGAAGCGACTGTGCGAGGAGATGATCCAAGCAGGCAGCCAGCTCTCGCTCCTCGTCGTGGGCCGGTACGACGACGCTGAGTTTCATGCCGCGCTCCTCTGAGGGTCTCTCGAAGCAGACCGGCGTCCCCGGTCACTCGTGCCGGAACCAGCCGGCCCGGTGTGTCGAAACTCAGCCAGCCGTCTTGCCGGCCTCGTCCGCCTCCATCGCATCGATCAGGCTCTTGGGCCGCAGATCGGTCCAGTTCTCCTCGACGTACTTCAGGCAGGCCTCCCGACTATCCTCGCCGAACACCTTGGTCCAGCCGGCGGGGATGTCGGAGAAGGTCGGCCACAGCGAGTGCTGGTTCTCGTCGTTGACCAGCACGAAGAAACGGCCGTTCTCGTCATCGAAAGGATTGGTCATTCGTGTCTCCTCTTACTTGTTGTCGTCGGACCGGTTGCCGTGTTTCGACAACCCGTCATGCATGTCCAGGTGAGTCGGCATCCGCTTCACGAACACCCGAGAGCGCCTGTTCGACCCGGGGACCGATCACTCCGAGCGACGCCGCATCGGTCATTCCGAGGTGGTGCGTTGCGACATCGGTGTTGTCGATCGTTCCGGACACGTGCGGCTGCCAGCTCTCGGAGATCGCGGCGGGATTCGTTTTGTCGTTCGTCGCGGTGAAGACCTGGATCGACCCGTCGAAACGCTGTGGGCGATAGTCCATCAACACCTCGGCGGACACCGCGAAGCTGTCCATCACGCGGTCGACGACGTCGTCGGCGAGCAGTCCCATTCCGGCGATCTGCGTCCGCACGATGTCGGCGACCTCTTCCGGGCTCTCGGCTTTCACCGCGTCGTCGAGGTCGAACAGGTCGCGCCAGCCGCCCAGGATGTCGGCGGTGTGGTCCGGGTTCGTCGCGGACTCCTCCTCGGCGACCACCTCGGGAGCCGGGGTCTCGCCCTCCCCCGGTGGAGCGGTGTCCATGATGCCGAGGTAGGCAACCCGTTCTCCGACGGCCTGCAGTCGCGTCGCCATCGCGTGGGCGATGATCCCGCCGATCGACCACCCGAGCAGGTGGTACGGGCCCTCCGGCTGAACCCGGCGGATCTCCTCGACGTAGCGCGCGGCGAGCTCGTGCGCGTCGGTGGCGCTGTCCTCGCCGTTGACGACGTGCGGGTCCTGGAGCCCGTAGATCGGCCGGTCGGCGATGTACGGCGCGAACCCACCGTAGAACCAGGCGAGACCACCGGCCGGATGCACACAGAACAGCGGCGGCCGCGAGCCGTCGCCGCGCAGGGTGATCAGCACGTCGTTCCCGCGGGTACTGCCCTCCTCGATACGACGGGCCAGCTCGCGAACGGTGGGATCGCTGAACAGCCAACGCAGTTCGAGCGGAAGCCCGCGGTCGTGAACCCGCGAGACGACCTGGGTCGCCGAGAGCGAGTTACCGCCGAGATCGAAGAACGACTCGGTGGCCGAGACACGGTCGACGCCGAGCACCTCGGCGAAGACCTCGGCGATGGCGCGCTCGTTGTCCGTCTCGGGTTCGACGTGGTCGACGGTCACCACGACCGGTTCCGGCAGTGCCGCCTTGTCGAGCTTGCCGACCGGCGTCATCGGGAGCGAGTCGAGGCGCGTGAGTGTCGCCGGGACCATGAAGGACGGGAGTCGTCGGCCGATGAACTCGCGGAGCTCCTCGTCGGTCACGTCCCCGGTGGTCACCAGATAGGCCGCGAGCGACGTGGCCACCGCGCCGCCGACGCCCACGACTACCGCGGAGTCGACCGCGGGATGCGCCGCGAGTGCCGATTCGATCTCGCCCAGTTCGATCCGGAGACCGCGGAGCTTGACCTGATCGTCGGTACGTCCCGAGTACGAGAGCGCGAGCGCACCGTTTGCGGATCGATTCCAGCGCACCACGTCGCCGGTGCGGTACATCCGGGAACCCTTGTCCCCGAACGGGTCCGCGACGAAACGGTCGGCCGTCAAGCCGGGCCGGTTCAGATAGCCGCGTGACAGCGGGAGGCCGGTGACGTACAGCTCACCGGGTACACCGACCGGGACCGGATGGAGACGACTGTCGAGGACCTGCAGACCGAGTCCGGCGAGCGGCCCGCCGAGCAGGACCGGTTCGCCCGGTTCCATCGGCTCGCTGATGGTGATGCCGATCGTGGTCTCGGTGGGCCCGTACAGGTTCTGGATGCGTCGAACGGACGACCACGCGTCCTTCAACGCCTGCGGAACCGCTTCGCCGCCGACGTAGACCAGCTCGAGGGAATCGAGTGCCTCCGGATCGAGCGTCGACAGAACGGTCGGCGTGAGGAACGTGTGCGTGACACGGTGCTCGACCATGAACTCCTCGAGCGCCGCCCCACCGACCGCGTCGGCAGGACGGTAGGCGATGAGTCCGCCGGACGCGGTGGCGAGCAGATACTCGAGGACCGATGCGTCGAAGCTGGGCGACGCGAATCCCAGCACCCGTGCCGGGCCGGACACCGATCCGCGCCGCATCTCCTCGCGCGCGAAGTTGGCGAGGCCGGAGTGACTGACCGACACGCCCTTGGGCCGGCCGGTCGAACCCGAGGTGTAGATGACGTAGGCGGTGTTGTCGATCCGGGCGGGAGCGAGCCGCTCGGACTCGGACACCGGCGTCGCCGCGGAGCCCGTGAGATCGAGACCGCCCAGGCGATACCACTCGAAGCCCTCGTCGGGCAGCGGTCCGACGGCATCCGTCGTGAGACCCAGGACGGCACCGGAATCCTCGACCATGTTCGCGACCCGCTCGGCCGGGTAGTCGGGATCGATCGGCACGTAGCCGCCGCCGGTCTTGGCGACGGCCCAGATCGCGGTGAGCAATTCCACCGATCGCCCGATCGCCAGGGCCACCAGGGACTCCGGTCCGATGCCGCGTCCGATGAGCCAGCGCGCCAACCGATTCGACCGGGCGTCGAGCTCTTCGTAGGTGAGGGACTTGCCGGTGGCATCGACGACGGCCACCGCCTGCGGCCAGGAGCGAGCGGCCCGCTCGAAGGTCTCCGCGAGCAGTTCCGGCTGTGCGCCTCGTCCGCCCGAGACCGGGGTGAGTCGACCGCTGGTCGTGTCGTCGAGGAACAGTGCGTCGCCGACCGCCGCGTCGGCCCGGGACGTCAGCGTGTCCAGCAACTCCACCAGCCAGCCACCGATCCGCTGGGCGGACGACTCGTCGAACAGGTCGGTGGCGTAGGTCAGCGTGGTCCGCCACGGCGCGCCAGGTTCCGGTGCCGCCGCGACGCTCACCAGGAGGTCGACCTTGGCCGGCGTGGCCGCGAGCGGCAACGGTGCGATCGCGAGATCGCCGACCGATCCGGACGGCAGGTCATCGGCGCCGGGCAGACCGCCGGCAGCCTGGTCGAACGTGAGCCAGACCTGGCTGAGGGGCGCGAAGGCGCCCGACCGCGCCGGCTTGAGCGCGTCGACCACGGTCTCGAACGGGACGTCGGCGTGCGCGAACGCCTCCACGTCGACGGACTTCACCCGCGAGAGCACCTCGCCGAACGACTCGGCCGGCGAGATCGGCGTCCGGAGGACGAGCGTGTTGACGAACATGCCGACGACCCGATCCAGCTCTTCCTGACCGCGACCGGCGATCGGCGTGCCGATCGCGATGTCGTCGGTTCCGGACAGCCGCGAGAGCAACGTCGCGAGGGCGGCGTGGACCACCATGAAGTTCGTGACCCCATGGTCGTGGGCCACCGCGGCGATCCGGTCCGCGACACCGGCCGGGATCTGCACGTCGACCCTCGCGCCTGCGCCCGACGCCGCCGTGGGCCGGGGCCGATCGGTGGGCAGGTCGATGACATCCGGCAGACCGGCGAGCTTCTCGCGCCAGTAGGCCAGCTGCGATCCGAGAACGGTGGTCGGATCATCGGGTGCACCAAGCACCTCGTGCTGCCAGAGCGCGTAGTCGGCGTATTGCACCGGCAACGGCGCGAATTCGGGTACCGCACCCGTGGTCCGGGCGACGTAGGCGGCCACCAGGTCGGCGACCAGCGGGGCAACCGACTCACCGTCGGCGGCGATGTGGTGCACGACCAGCGCGAAAACATGCTCGTCGTCGGAGATCCGCAGCACCCGCGCACGGATCGGCCACTGCCGGCTGACGTCGAAGCCGGTCATCACGTCCCGCTCCAGAGCGGCCTGATCGGTGACCTGCGTCCAGTCCAGGCGATCCGCGACCTCTGAGGCCGGGTGGATGCGTTGGAGTGGCAGGCCGTCGACCGCCGGGAAGGTGGTGCGCAACGACTCGTGGCGCACGACGACGTCGGCCAGGGCGGCACGCAACGCCGTCAGGTCGATCGGTCCGGTCAGTCGCAGGACCGCCGGGATGTTGTATGTGGGCGACTCCCAGTCGAACTGGTTGATGAACCACATCCGCTGCTGCGCGAACGACACCGGAACGGCATCCGGCCGCGGCTCGACCGCGACGATCGGCGGCAGACCGCGGGTTCCCGCCGCGGCCGCCGCGACCAGTTCACGAACACTGGGCGCGCCGAACACATCCCGCACGGACACGTCGACGCCCAGAGCGGCACCCGCGCGGGAGGCCAGCCGCATCGCGGACAGCGAGTTGCCACCCATGTCGAAGAAGCTGTCGGTGACACCGATCCGGTCGACGCCGAGCACCTCGGCGAAGACCTCGGCGACCCGGGCCTCCTCGTCGGTGGCCGGTGCGACGTACTCGCCGGAGGTGAATTCGGGCGCGGGCAACGACTTTCGGTCGAGCTTGCCCGCAGTGTTGAGCGGGAACTCGTCGAGCGGCATCCACACCGTGGGCCGCATGTACTCGGGCAGCGGCGTCGCGATGGCCGCCTTGACCGCGTCCAGGTCGACCGTCTCGCCGGGTGCTCCGGACACGTAGGCGACGAGGTGTTCGCCGCCGTCGGGGGCCTGGGCAACGGTCACCGCGGTGTGCACGACGCCGGGCGCCTGCGCGATCGCGGCCTCGATCTCACCGAGCTCGATCCGCTGGCCCCGGAGTTTCACCTGGAAGTCCGTCCGACCCAGGTACTCGAGCTCGCCGGAAGCATTGCGCCGCACCAGGTCACCGGTGCGGTACATCCGGGACCCGGGCTCGCCGAACGGATCCGCGAGGAACCGGTCCGCGGTCAGGTCGGGCCGGGCCGCGTAGCCGCGCGCCAACTGGGCGCCGCCGACGTACAGCTCGCCGGGCACCCCGGACGGCACCTGGTGCAGACGCCCGTCGAGGACGTACGCCGTCGAATTCCACACCGGCACACCGATCGGCACGGTGTCACCGATCTCGTCGAGCTGCTGATACGTGATCTCGACGGCGGCCTCGGTCGGCCCGTACAGGTTGTACAGCACCGCGTCGGGCATGGCCGCGCGGGCCTCGGCGGCCACCGCGGGTGGCAGCGCCTCGCCCGTTGTGGAGAGGATCCGCAGACGATCGAGTCGGGCGAGCCGTTCGGGGCCCGCGAGTTCGAGGAACACCGACAGCATCGACGGCACGAAGTGCACCATCGTCGCGCCGGTGTCCGCGATCAGGTCGGCCAGGTACGGCGGGTCGAGGTGGCCGTCGGGCTCGGCGATGAGCAACCGCGAACCCTGCATGAGGGGACCGAACAACTCCGCGACCGAACAGTCGAAGGTGTAGGGGGTCTTGAGGACCACCATGTCGTCGGCACCGATGGGCAGTTCGTCGAGGCCCCAGCGCAATCGGTTGACCACGGCGTCGTGCGGCAGCGTCACACCCTTCGGCCGGCCCGTCGAACCGGACGTGAAGATCGTGTACGCGGCATGCTGGGGACGCAGCCGGCCACGGCGATCGGCGTCGGTGACCGGCGCGGTGTTCCCCTCGATCGGGGTCGAGGTGTCGACCCCGATCACCTCGACGGCGTCGCCGAGGCCGGCGATCGGCTCGGGGGTCGATTGTCCGGCGTGCACGAGCGCGACTGTCGCGCCGGAGGTCTCGACCATGTACTCGGCGCGGTCGACCGGTGCGCCGGTGTCGATGGGGACGTACTGCCCACCGGCGGTGACGATCGCGTGGATCGCGACCATGAGCTCCACCGACCGCGGGATGCACACGGCCACCGCGACATCCGGACCGATCCCGGCCGCGATCAGCTGCCGGGCCAGGGTGTTGACCCGCGCCCCGAGTTCGCCGTAGGTGACGCTCCGGTCGCCGAACACGAGGGCCTCGCGATCGGGGTACTCCGCGACACTGGCAGCGAGTGCGGACGCGAGGCCCTCGGTCGGCAGTGACCTGTCGAGTCCTCGCTGCTCGGCGGTGAGTGCCGCCGCTTCCTCGGAACCGAGGATCGGCACATCGCCGACCGCCGCGTGTACGTCGAAGGTCAATCCGTCGAGCAGCGCGACAAACCGTTCGGCGAGCGTGCTCACCGTCGATTCGTCGAACAGGTCCGCAGCGAAGACGACCGCGCCACCCCAGTCCCCGGTGGGCGCCGAGTTCACCATGAACGTCAGATCCACCTGGGCCGGTGGCTCGTCGACCTCGACGCCGGAGAACACCAGGTCTCCGACCGGGAACTCGGCAGAACGTGCCGCGCCCCCCGGGTCCAGGGTGAGCATCACCTGTGCCAGCGGCGCAAAAGCCTCGCTGCGCACCGGGTTGACCGCGTCCACCACGGTCTCGAAGGGCACGTCGGCGTTCTCGAAGGCGCCCAGCGCGGCGGTCCGGGTACGTGCGACCAGGTCGACGAAGGACGCGCCGAGATCGACCTTCGACCGCAGCACCAACGTGTTGACGAACATGCCGATCAGCGGGTCGAGTTCGGGGCGACCTCGTCCGGCGATCGGGGTGGCGATGGCGATGTCGTCGGTTGCCGACATCCGCGCGAGCAGCGTCGCCAGCGCGGCGTCGAGCACCATGAACGGGGTGGCCCCGGTCCGCGTGGCCACCTCACCGATCCGCCGGGCCACGATCTCCGGGATGGCGAACTCCGCGACCCCGCCACGACCGGTCGCGACGCGCGGCCGCGGCCGGTCGTAGGGCAGTTCCAGCAGATCGGGCATGCCGGCCAGCGCCTCGCGCCAGTATCCGAGCTGCTTGCCGATGACGGAGCCGGCGTCCTCCGGCGAACCGAGGACCTCGTGCTGCCAGATCGCGAAATCGGCGAATTGCACACCGAGCGGTGCGAATTCGGGCGCGAACCCCTCGTGTCGTGCACTGTAGGCGGCCACCACGTCGGCGATCAGCGGACGCAGGGACTCGCCGTCGGCGGCGATGTGATGGATGACGATCGCGAGCACGTGTTCGTCGGTGCCCACCGGCCACAGCCGAACCCGGATCGGCCAGTCGACGGCCAGGTCGAACTCGGTCGTGACCGCGGCCTGGATGTCGGCCATCGATCCGGCGACATCCCAGTCGAAGCGGCCTTCGACCTCCGACGCGTCGGCCACTTCCTGGTACGGAACGCCGTCGACCGCGGGGAACCTGGTGCGCAGCACCTCATGCCGCATCGCGAGGTCGACGAAGGCGGCACGTAGCGCGGCGACGTCCAGGGGTCCGGAGAGCCGCAGCACGTTCGGGAGGTTGTAGGTGGCGCTGTCCGGTTCGAACCGGTTGATGAACCACATCCGCTGCTGCGCGAACGACAGCGGAACACGATCGGGGCGCGGCGCGACGGCGGTGATCGGCGGTAGCGCCGGACTCCGTCCCGCGACCGCCTCGACGAGTTCACGGACCGAGGGCGCGTCGAACACGTCGCGGACACGGACCTCGGCATCCAGGGCGGCCGACACCCGCGCGGCCAGCCTGGCCGCGTTGAGCGACGTACCGCCGAGGTCGAAGAAGGACTCGGTGACGCTGACCTTCTCGACGCCGAGGATGTCGGCGAAGACCGCCGCGACCGCTTCCTCCTCCGGTCCGACCGGAGCGACGTACTCGACACCGCTGAGATCCGGTGCGGGCAAACGCTCCCGGTCGACCTTGCCCGCCGCATTGACCGGCATGTCGTCGAGCAGCGTCCACACCGCAGGACGCATGAAGGGGAGCAGATGGTCGGCGGCGTGGCCGCGCAGTGCGGTCACCGTGACGTCGGTGTCGGCGGTGACGTAGGCGACGAGACTCTGCGCGCCGGTGGGGGTCTCGAGGACCGTGACGACGACCTCGCGGACACCTGGCGCGGACGCGATCACCGACTCGATCTCGCCGAGTTCGATGCGCTGGCCGCGCAGCTTGACCTGGAAGTCGATGCGCCCGAGATATTCGATCTGACCGTCGGCACGCCAGCGCACGGTGTCGCCGGTCCGGTACATCCGCGAACCGGCGGGTCCGCTCGGATCGGCGACGAACCGCTCGGCGGTCAGGCCCGGGCGGCCGATGTAGCCGCGGGCGATCTGGATGCCGCCGAGGTAGAGCTCGCCGGGCACGCCGACCGGTACCGGATGCAGTCGCGCGTCGAGGATCTGGGCGGTGCCGTGCGGGGTCGGGACACCGATGGGCACCGTCGACAGTCCCGAACCCACTTCGGCGATGGTCGAGTAGATGACGGTCTCGGTCGGCCCGTACTGGTTGTGGAGGGCGGCCTGCGGCCAGACCCGGTGCATGGCGTCGGCCAGCGCGGGTGCGAGCGCCTCGCCGCCGAGCTGCACGGTCCGCACCGATCGCATCGCCGCGAAATCCTCGTCGGACAGTTCGCCGAGCATCAGCGAGAGCATCGACGGCACCATCATGATCGAGGTGACCCGATGCCGGATCACGTAGTCCCGCAACGCCCATGGGTCACGTTGCTGACCCTGTCCGACGATGACGAGTGTGCCCTGGCTGATGACCGGTCGGAACAGGTCGAGCACCGACGGATCGAAGGTGAAGTCGAGGACGGCCAGAACCACGTCGGCCGAGGTGAATTCGTGGTCGAGGTGATCGGCGTGCAGCGTCGCCATCGCCGCACGGTGAGACACGGTGACGCCCTTCGGCTTACCCGTCGAACCCGAGGTGAAGATGGTGTACATCGCGTGGTCGACGTGCAGCGGGGAGGTGCGGTCGGCATCGGTGATGGTCGACGTGTCGCCCGCCAGGGGCGCCGATGCGTCCACCTCGACGACCCTCACGGTCTCCGGCGCGACGCGGTCGGCGGCCTCACGCGCGTGCGCCGAGACCACGAGCACGTCCGCACCGGTGGCGTCGAGGATGTAGCGGACCCGCTCCGCCGGTGCGTCGAGGCCCACGGGCACGAAATGTCCGCCGGCGGCGATGACCGCGTGCGAGGCGATCACCATCTCGATCGACCTCGGCAGCGAGATCGCGACCGGCACGTCGGGGCCGACGCCGAGGCCGATCAACCGGCGCGCAAGCGCATTGGTCCGGTCGGTCAGTTCTTCGTAGTCGACGGAGCGGTCACCGTCGATGACCGCGGTGGAGTGCAGGAACGACGGCTCGACCCTTTCCACCAGGTCGGCGAGGGTTCCCGTCCCGAGTCCCTGTTCGCGAGACGTCGTCGATCCCGACCACTCCTCGATGCGGGAGCGTTCGTCGGCATCGAGGAGTTCGATGTCGCCGATCAGGGCCTCCGGTGCGGTCACGACCGCGGACAGCACCCGGATCAGTCGATCGGCGGTCGCGCGGACCGTCGACTCGTCGAAGAGATCGGTCGCGTAGGTGACCGAACCCGACCAGGGATCTCCGGCGGGCGCGGTGTGGACACCGAAGCCGAGGTCGACCTTGGCGAGGGTGGGGCCGCCGTCGAACGGGGAGACGACCAGTCCGTTCGGCAGTTCTGCGGACCGCCGGCCCGCGCCCTGTTCGACGCTCAACCACACCTGCGTCAGCGGCGCGAATGCCGCACTGCGGACGGGGTCGACCGCTTCGACGACCGATTCGAAGGCGACGTCGGCGTGTGCGAAGGCGGCCAGGTCCGTGTCGCGGATGTCGGCGAGCAGTTCGGTGAAGGTCGCGGAGCCGTCGACCCGCGAACGCAGGACGAGGGTGTTGACGAACATGCCGATGAGCGGCTCGAGTTCGCGCTGGCCGCGTCCGGCGAACGGCGACCCGATGGCGAGATCGTCGCTGCCCGACAGACGAGCGAGTACGACCGCCAGGGCGGCGTGCACGACCATGTACGGGGTGACGCCCCGCTGCGCGGCGAGTTTCGTGATGCCGTCGGCGATCTCGGCGGGGATGGCGAAGTCGGCCTGCGCGCCGCGACCGGTGGCGGTCTGCGGGCGCGGCCGATCTGTCGGCAACTCCAGCACGTCCGGCAGACCCGCGAGCTGCTCGGTCCAGTACGCGAGCTGCCGGCCGACCACCGACGCCGGATCGTCCGGCGAACCGAGTACCTCGCGCTGCCACAGCGCGAAGTCGGCGTAGGACACCTCGAGCGGTGCGAAGACCGGCGACTCGCCGGTCGATCGCGCGAGGTAGGCGGTGACCAGATCGGAGACCAGCGGCGCAAAGGACTCACCGTCGGAGGCGATGTGGTGCATCACCACCGCGACCACGTGCTCCCTCGGGGCGGCCTCCCAGATACGGACTCGCACAGGCCATTCGCGCGCCAGCACGAATCCGCTCGACACCGCCGCCTCGATGTCGGCGACCGAGCCGACGTGCCGCACGTCCAGATGCTCGGCGATCTCGGAGACCTCGTGCACCAGCTGGAACGGCGTGCCGTCGGCGTCCGGGAACGTCGTCCGGAGCGTCTCGTGCCGGGACACGACGTCGCCCATCGCGGTGCGCAGCGCCGCGACGTCGAGATCGCCGCTGACCCGCAGGACCACCGGGATGTTGTACATGCCGCTGGCCGGGTCGAGCTTGTTGATGAACCACATCCGCTGCTGCGCATACGACAGCGGGATGAGTTCGGGGCGGGGCCTAACGCGAACGACCGGCGGCAACGCCGGGGCCGCACCAGCGGTCTTAGTGACGAGTTCGCGCACACTGGAGGCGTCGAAGACATCCCGCACCGATACCTCGACACCCAACGCCGCCGACACCCGCGCAGCCAGACGTGCCGCCAACAGCGAGTTACCGCCCAGATCGAAGAACGACTCGGTCACACCGACCCGCTCGAGGCCCAACAGTTCGACGTAGACCGCGGCCACTGTCTCTTCGGCCGGGGATGCCGGAGCCACATACTCCGCCTCGACGAACTCCGGTTCAGGCAACGCTTTACGATCCAGTTTTCCGTTGTGGTTCAGCGGCAACCGCTCCACCGCGACCACCGCATCAGGAACCATGTAACCGGGCACGTGCTCGGCCATCGCCGACCGCACCGCAGCCGTGTCTAGGTCCTCACCGGCTCCCACGACGAGGTAACCGACCAGCTGATCTCCGCGCACCGCGTCGGTAATCACCCGCGCCGCAGCCGCAGCCGCCGTCGGTAACGCCGCTAGCAGCGCCGCCTCGATCTCACCGAACTCAATCCGGAAACCACGCAACTGCACCTGCGCGTCACCACGACCGAGGTACTCGATATCGTCACCGATCCGCCGCGCACGGTCACCGGTCCGATACATCCGCGACCCATCACCAGCAAACGGATCAGCCACGAACCGGGTCGCCGACAACCCCGGACGCTTCAAGTAACCGGCGGCCAGCTGCCCACCGGTCACATACATCTCCCCCGGCACACCCTCAGGCACCGGATGCAGCCGGTCATCGAGGATGTGAATCCCCAACGACGCCAACGGACGACCGATCAACGACGCATCGGTACCAGCCACCAGATCCCGGTCCAGCGCACGGAAACTCACATGCACCGTGGTCTCGGTGATGCCGTACATGTTCACCAACCGCGCCGAATCCGACGGATCCTCATCGAACCAACGACGCACCTGATCGAAACTCAGCGCCTCACCACCGAAGACCACATACCGCAACGCCAGATCACGATCGGCCTCGCGACGGGCATCGATCAACTGATAGAACGCCGACGGCGTCTGACTCAACACCGTCACCCGCTCAGCCGCCAACAAATCCACGAATGCCCGCGGATCCCTTGCCAACTCCCGATCCACAATCAGCAGTCGCGCACCGGTCAGCAGCGGGCCCCACATCTCCCACACCGAGAAGTCGAATGCATACGAGTGGAACATCGTCCACACATCCGACGCCAAGAACTCGAAATCGGTTGCAGCGGTGTCCATCAACGTCACCACATCACGATGAGTGATCTCCACACCCTTCGGCCGTCCCGTCGACCCCGACGTGTAAATCACATAAGCGCGTGCATCCGCCGGCACCCTGACCTGTGCCCATGAACCCGAAACCCGTTCACCAGCAAGCACTTCCACATCGACAACCTGCGCCGAAACCGGCAGACGCCGCCACAGAGAATGACCGGACGACGACGCATCACCGATCACCACCGACACCTCGGCATCGGACACGATGAACGACAACCGTTCCACAGGATTGCCCAAATCCAAAGGCAGATACCCCGCACCCACCTTCAAAACACCCAGAATCGACGCCATCAGATCCACCGAACGCGCAGTCGCAATACCCACCAGATCACCAGCAGCCACACCCCGAGCAGCCAAACCAGCAGCCACCGCATCCGACCGCGCATCGAGCTCCGCATACGACAGCGACCGACCCGACGCCGACACCGCAACACGATCACCATGGGCCACAACCGAATCAGTGAACAGATCCACCAACGTACGGCCAGCGTTCTTCGTCTGTGTCACAGGAGAGGGCAACTGCGCCAACGCAACACGCTCACCAGCCGACAACAAGTCCACGTCACCGACCGCCACCGACGGATCCGCCGACAACACATCGAGCACCCGCACAAACCAATCCGACATCCGCTGCGCCGTCGACGCGTCGAACAAATCAGTCGCGGCAACCACCGAACCCGACCAAACGCCCTCAGCACCGATCTCGACATACAGCGTCAGATCCCGCTGCGCAGGCACCTCCTCGATGACCACCGGCGCGAACCTCAGATCGCCGAAATCCATCTCCTGCGGAACATCGCCGGTCTTCGGAGCCGCAACCAGCATCACCTGCGCCAACGGCGTAAAGGCCTCCGACCGCACCGGATCTACCGCGTCGACGACCGCCTCAAACGGCACATCCGCATTCGCAAACGCGTCCACATCGGCCTTGTGAACCTGCTGCAGGAACAAGGAGAAGGAAGTACCCGGATCGACCACGGTACGCAGCACGAGGGTGTTGACGAACATCCCCACCAGCGGGTCGAGCGCTTCCTGCCCACGCCCCGCAATAGGCGTACCGATCGCGATGTCATCGGTCGCACTCAACCGCGACAACGTCACCGCCAAAGCGGCATGCAACACCATAAACGGTGTCATGCCACGTGCCTCAGCGACCTTTCGCACACGCTCAGCGACCGCCGACGGAACCTCGAAAACCGTCCGTACACCACGCCCGGACGCCGCCTGCGGCCGCGCCCGATCCGCTGGCAACTCCAACACATCCGGCAACCCAGCCAACTGCTCAGTCCAATACGCCAATTGCCGGCCGACCACCGACTCCGCATCATCCGGCGACCCGAGCACGTTGCGCTGCCAGATCGCGTAATCGGCGTACTGTACATCCAACGGCCCAAATACCGGCGACTCGCCACTCGATCGCGAGAGGTACGCAGCGACCAGATCAGTCACCAACGGCGCCAGCGATTCACCGTCCGATGCGATGTGGTGCATCACCACCGCGACGACATGCTCCCCCGGTCCGGATTCCAAGACACGTGCCCGCACAGGCCACTCACGCTCCAGCGCGAACCCACCCGAGAGCGCCGCCTCCACGTCGGAAATCGCGCCCACCTGCCGCCAGTCCAGGCGTTCAGCAATCTCGTCTACACCGTGGACGACCTGGAACGGCTCCCCATCAGCACTCGGGAACGTCGTCCGCAACACCTCATGCCGCGCCACCACATCACCCAACGCCACGCGCAACGCATCCACATCGAGCGAACCCGAGACACGCAACAACGCCGGAATGTTGTACATCCCGCTTGACGGATCGAGCTTGTTGATAAACCACATCCGCTGCTGCGCAAACGACAACGGAATACGACCCGGACGCGCATCCACGCGACCCACCGGGGGCAACACGGCGGCGTCCATGCCGCCGACGGCCTCGGCGAGGGCCCGGACGGAACCGGCTTCGAAGACGTCCCGAACCGAGACCGCCACACCCAGTTGATCGGACAACCTGGCCGCGAGCCGTGCCGCGGAGAGGGAGTCGCCGCCGAGCTCGAAGAAGCTCGACGTCGCCGAGACGAGACCGGCGTCGATGCCCAGGACCGCGGCGACCACGTCGGCGATCGTGCTCTCGGTGCCGGCGGCCGGGGCCACGTACTCCCCGGCCTCCAGAACCGGCTCCGGCAGCGCCCGCTTGTCGAGCTTGCCGACCGGCGTCAGGGGCAACTCGTCGATCACGGTGAACGACGAGGGCACCATGAAGCCCGGCAGGCGCCGGCCCGCAAAGGCCTTCAGCTCGGACACCTCGACGGTGCCGTCGACCGGGACGATGTACGCGGCCAGCGCCGTCGCCACGGAACCGCCGACGCCGAGGACCACGGCGGATTCGACGGCGTCGTGCTCGGCGAGCACGGCCTCGATCTCCCCCAGCTCGATGCGCAGACCGCGCAGCTTCACCTGATCGTCGGAACGGCCGGTGTACTCGAGGGCGAGGCCGCCGGTGGCCGGCTCGGGAGTCCACCGGACCACGTCACCGGTGCGGTACATCCGTTGCCCGGCTCGGCCGTACGGGTTGGCGGTGAACCGTTCGGCGGTGAGGCCGGACCGATCGAGGTAGCCGCGGGAGAGCGCGACTCCGGCCACGTACAGTTCGCCCGGCATCCCGACGGGCACCGGTCGCAGCCGCTCGTCGAGGACCAGCAGGTCCACTCCGCCGATCGGGCCACCGAGGCGCACCGGGGCGCCCGGCTCCATCGCCGGCGAGATCGTGATGCCGATCGTCGTCTCGGTGGGGCCGTACAGGTTGTGCAGCTCGGTCGCCCCCGACCAGCGGTCGACGATCGTCTGCGGCACGGCTTCGCCGCCGGCCGCGATCACCCGGAGACTCGGCACCTCGGCCGGATCCAGCGTCGAGAGCACCGACGGGGTCAGGAACGTATGTGTCGCACCGTGTTCGGCGATGAAACGGGCCAGCGCAGGCCCGCCGACCGCCTCCGACGGCCGATACGCCACGGTTCCCGAGGTGACCGTGGCCAGCAGGTACTCCAGCACCGAGGCGTCGAAGCTCGGTGAGGCGAACCCGAGGACCACCGGCTTCTCGCCGGCATCGAGGCGTTCGGCTTCCTGTCGTGCGAAGTTCGCGAGGCCCGAATGGGAGACGGCCACGCCCTTGGGACGGCCCGTCGATCCGGACGTGTAGATGACGTAGGCCAGGTTGGCCGCGGTGACCGGTCCGAGCCGTTCGGCGTCGGTGATCGGCCCGGTCGGCTGCGCGGCGATCTCGGCGGCCGCCGAGTCGTCGTCGAGCCGCACCCACTCGAAGTCCCGGGCCGGCAGGTCACCGGACTCCGTCACCGACAGTCCCAGTACCGCCCCGGAATCCTCGATCATGGACGCGACGCGCTCGGCCGGGTAGTCGGGGTCGATCGGCACATAGGCTCCACCGGTCTTCGCGACCGCCCAGATCGCGGTCAGCAGTTGTGCCGAACGACCGATCGCGAGGGCGACCGCACGTTCGGGTCCGACGCCGCGACCGATCAGCCAGCGGGCCAGTCGATCCGACGCCTCATCGAGTTCCCGGTATGTCAGTCGTGCTCCGGAGCCGTCGACGAGGGCCACGTCGTCGGGCGCGCGGCGCACCGCAGCCCGGAACAGATCGGTCAGCGTGACCGGGTCCGCGGCGGGACCGCCGGTCACCGGTGTGAGCGCGACACCTGCTTCGCCGGAGAGAAGCGGGAGCTCGGCACATGTCGCGTCAGGACCGTCGGCGATGGCTCCGAGCAGCTCGGACAGGACGTCGGCGAAGACCGCCACCTGTTCGGGAGCGAACGCGGTCGGCAGGTACTTGATCTTCAGTGCGAGTTCGGCACCGCGACGGGACGCCGACAGATTGAGCGGATAGTGCGTGGCGTCCGAAGTCTTGGCGCCGATCAGCTTCAGGCCACCGGCCGATGACGCATCGATACCGGCCACCGAGTCGACGTTCACCGGGAACGACTCGTAGACCGCGAGTGTGTCGAACAGCGCGGGTAGCCCGGTCTGTGCGGCGAGCATCGGCAGACCGATCTGCTGATGGTCGAGGACCTTCACCTTGTCGTTCTGGACGGCGGTCAGCACGTCGACGACAGTGGCGTCGGGGTCGACGTCGACGACTGCCGGGATCGTGTTGATGAACATGCCGACCATCGACTCGATGCCCTCGATCTCGGGTGATCGACCGGACACGGTCTCCGCGAAGGTCACCGTCCTGGTGCCGGTCAGCCGGGAGAGGAAGACCGCCCAGGCGAACTGGACGACCGTCGACATCGTGGTCGAGTTGTCCCGTGCCAGGGCCTCGAGACGCTCGGTGACCTCTACGTCGAGGGCGAACTCGTGGTCTCGGGGCGGCGCGTCGGCGGACGGCTCGTGGCCCGGCGCGACCAGCGTCGGCTCGCTCACCGGTGCGAGCACCTCACGCCAGGCGGTGAGCCCGGCGGCGATGTCGGTGGTCGCGACCGCGCGCGCATGATCGGCGAAATCACGTCCCGAGGCATCCGGCAGCGACCCGGTGAAGGTCTCTCCGGTCGCATAGAGCGACAGGAGGTCGGCGAGGACGAGTGGGCTCGACCATCCGTCGATCAGCAGGTGATGGTTGGTGACCACGAGTTCGGCGCCGTCGCGATGCTCGACGAGCACCACGCGGATCAGCGGGGGCTCCGCCATGTCGAACGGCGTGGCCCGCTCGGCCGCCAGCACGGCGTCGACGCGACTCTCGTGAGAGGCGGCGTCCTCCGCGCGTAGGTCGATCACGCTCCACGGCACGGTCACCTCGGCGGGCACGACCGTGACCGCCGCACCGCTCGGCAACCGGACGAAGCCCGATCGCAGGACCCGCTGGCGTGCGAGAAGTTCGCCCAGCGCGGCCCTCAGACGCTCGGGGTCCACGTCACCGGTCAGCGACAGGACGGTCTGCGTGACGTAGACGTCGATGGCATCGTGATCGGCGACGGTGCTCGCCAGGTCGGCCTGGAAGAAGAGGCCCTGCTGCAGCGGCGTCATCGGCCAGACGTCGGCGCCGGGGTACTGCTCGGCGATGAGGTCGAGATCATCCTGGGTGACCTCGACACCAGGCACGTCGGCGCGACTGAGCCCGATGTCGGCACCACCGTCGACGAGCGCGGCGACCGCGCGCAGCTCCTCGTGCCAGCGGCGGGCGATGTCGGACGCCGCGGTCTCGTCGAGCACGTCCGTGGCGTAGGTGACCTTCGCTTCCAGCCGTTTCTCGTCCCGGCCGGCCGTGCTGATGTTGATCCCGAAGACGCTCGGTGACCGCATCGCACCCGTGATGGTGCTCGGCATGTTCGGGCGGTCGGACACCGGCAGGAAGTCGTCGGGCGCGGTGTCCGCGGACGGTGCCGTGCCGCCGCCGAAGAAGTTGTACATGATCGTCGGGAGCGGTCGGTCGGCGATCTCGCCGTCCGAGTTGTAGCGGAGGATGCCGAATCCCACGCCGCCTGCCGGACGCGAGAGTCGCGCGTCCTTGGCCGATTTGACCGCGTGCACGACGTCGCTCGACGCGGTGACCGCGAGCGGGGTGATGCTCGTGAACCACCCGACGGTGCGGGACAGATCGATGGCGCCGTGGTCGCCGGCGATGCTCTCGTCCCGGCCGTGCCCCTCGGTCGAGACCGTGACCGGCCCGTCGTCGGCGATGCCGTTGTCGAGCTGCCAGGCGCGCACGGCCCGCGCGAGTGCGCCGAGGAGTACGTCGTCGACGCTGCTTCCGAACGCCTGGGGAACCGTGGTCAGGATCGGCCCGGCGACATCGTCGACCACATACGTCAGCGAGGACTCGTCACGCCAACGGTGTAGTGCCTGATCTGCGGTGTCGCCGAACGATGTCGGCCTCACCGGTAGCTGCTCGAGCCAGTAGTCGACCTCGGCAGCGCGTGCGTCGACCTGATCGGCCAGGAGGTGTGCGATCCGTCGGGCGGAAGTCCCCTCGGGTCGGAGTTCGATCGGCCGCCCGGACGTGAGTTGCGCCCAGGCCGTGACGAGGTCCTCGACGAGGACGGGCCACGAGACGGCATCCACACCGAGGTGGTGGATGGCGATCACGAGGCGGCGGCGGCCCTCGCCGTTGACCACTGCGGTTCCGAAGAGGGAGCCGGTTTCCGGGTCCAGCGCGCCGAGCAGCTCCCGGTGGGCGTCGACGAGGGCCGGGTCCAGCGGGCCCGCCGCGTCGATCTCGCGGACGGCCGGAACCGTGCCCGCCCCGGCCGTCATGGTCCAGGCGTCCCCGGTCCGCGTGAGGACCGCGGTCAGCATCGGATGGGCTGCCGCGACCGCTTCGACGACGGTCTGCAGGTCGGCGATCGCGGCGGCCCTCGGCACGTTGAACACGAGCGACTGCGAGAAGTCGGCGAAGTCGGACGGATGTTCGGAGTGCTCGATCATCCAGGACGTGACCGGCGGGAGAGGCATGTCGCCGGAGCCGCCGCCCGGCAGCTCCTCGATCAGTGCGGCCGGACCGCCCGAGGCCGCCGCAGCGGCGGCCATGGCGCGAATCGTCTTCAGCTCGAAGATCTCTCGCGGAGACAGGTGTATGCCCGCCGCCTTCGCCGCCGACGACAGCTGGATCGACATGATCGAGTCACCGCCGAGGGCGAAGAACGACTCGGTGACGCTGACCCGCTCTTCCCCCAGAAGGCCTGCGACGATACGTGCCAGGTTCTCTTCGGCGGGGTCGGCCGGCGCGACGAATTCGGCCGGCTCAGCGGCATGCGGTTCGGGCAGCGCGGTGCGATCGAGTTTGCCCGCGGGCGTCAGCGGGATCTCGTCGATGACGATCGCCTGGGCCGGCACCATGTGCGCGGCCAGATGTCGGGCCGCCTCGTCGAGGACCGCGGCGCTGTCGATGGTCGCGCCCGGTTTCGCGACCAGGTAGGCCACGACCTCGGTGTGCTTGCGTCCCCCGCGGGTCGACTCGACGCCGACGACGACCGACTGCGCGACACCCGGCTGCGCGTCGAGCACGACCTCGATCTCACCGAGTTCCACACGCTGGCCGTTGATCTTGACCTGGTGGTCGGCGCGGCCGGCGAACTCGAGGTTGCCGCCCTTGGCCACCCGCACGAGGTCGCCGGTGGCGTACATCCGTGTGCCCGGCTCGCCGAACGGATCGGCGACGAAACTGGTCGACGTCTGGCCGGGACGGCCGAGGTAGCCGCGTGCCAGGCCTGCGGTGGACAGATAGAGTTCGCCCACCACGCCCTGGGGCACCTCGTGCAACCGTCCGTCGAGGACGCGAACGGTGAAGCCGTCCACCGGCTTCCCGATCGTCACCGGCTTGCCGGCCGTCAGACGCGACCGGGTGGCCCACACCGTGGCCTCGGTGGGTCCGTAGCAGTTGAAGATGCGGCGGCCGCGCTCGGACCATCGCTCGACGAGTTCCGGCGGACACGCCTCACCACCGGTCGCCAGGTTCCGCACATACTGTGCGCGTTCCGGGTCGACGGTCGCCAGCACCGACGGCGTGATGATCATGTCGGTGACCTCGTCGCGGTCCAGCACTTCGGCGAGCGCATCGCCGGCGAAGTCGGTGTGCGGTGCGATCACCAGGGTGTGGCCCGCGGGGATGGCCCAGGCCATCTCGAACATCGAGGCGTCGAAACTCGGCGACGCGACATGCAGGATCCGGGTGTCGGGCTCGTCTTCCGGTGTGCCGGTGGTGATCTTGGCGAGCGAGTTGACGAAGTCGACGATGCCGGTGTGCGAGACGCCGACGGCCTTGGGTCGGCCGGTCGAACCGGATGTGTAGATCAGGTAGGCGAGGTTGGTCAGCCGCACGGATCCGTTGCGCTCGGCGTCGGTGATGTCGTCGCCGGATTCGGCTTCGGCCTCGAGATCGGCGAGATCGACCCATTCACAGACGGATTCGCCGAGGCGAGCACGGGTTCCGGCATCGGTGATGCCGACGGTCGCACCCGAGTCGTCGAGCATGTAGGCGATGCGGTCTGCGGGATACGCCGGGTCGACGGGCACGTAGGCGGCACCGCTCTTGATGACGCCCCACGTCGCGAGGACCGAGCCGATCGACCGCTCCATCCCCACGGCGACAACGTCTTCCGGGGAAACGCCGCGGGCGAGCAACGCTCGCGCGATTGCGTTGGTGCGCGTCTCGAACTCGTCGTAGTCGATCTCCGTGCCGTCGCAGATGAGCGCCGGGTGGTCGGGGTCGAGGTCGCGCTGGGCGAGGACGTCGATGAGTGTCCCGGCCTCGACCTCGCCGCCGCGGCCGACCATCGCGCCGGGCGTGCGAACCGCGACCGCCGCCGCGGGCGCCGACTCCACGCGTTCTGCACCGACGATGTCGATGTCGCCGACCGCGATGTCCTGGTTCTCTACGACAGCGGTCAACACACGCCGGTACACCTCGGCGAACCGCTCCACGGTGGACTCGTCGAAGAGATCGGTGGCGTAGATGAAGTCCGCGGCCATCGGCGCGCCGGCGCTGCGTGCGCGGATCGCGACGGTCAGGTCGAACTTGGCGTTGACGGCACCCGGAGCGACAGGCGCGGCCTCGATGCCCGCCGCCTCGAGCTCCGCGGCCTCACCGTCGATCGCCTCGGTGTAGGTGAACGCGATCTGCGCAAGCGGCTGGTACGACGACGACCGTTCCGGGGCCAAGGTCTCGATCAGATCGTCGAACTGCACCTGGTCGTTGGCGAAGGCGTCGAGCACAGTGGTGCGCACGCTGCCGAGCAGGTCGCCGACGCTGCGGCCGGGATCGACCTGTGTGCGCAGCAGCAGGGTGTTGACGAACATCCCGATGAGGTCTTCGACTGCGGCGTCGTTCCGGCCCGCGATCGGGGTCCCGATCACCACGTCGGTACTCGAGGAGAGTCGGGCGACGGTCGCCGCGAAGGCCGCTTCGGTGACCATGAACGCGGTCATCGTGTTGCTGCGGGCGAGCACATCGACGCGGTCGGCGAGACCGTCGTCGAACTCGACGGTCACCGTTGCTCCCGCGGTGCCGAGCACGGCGGGTCTCGGTCGGTCCATCGGCAGATCCGTCACCGCGGGCAGACCGGCGAGCACACGCCGCCAATGGCTCAACTGTTCGCCGAGAACGCTTGTCTCGTCGTCGGCGTCGCCGAGGACGCTCTGCTGCCACAACGCGTAGTCCGCGTACTGCACATCCAGAACCGGCAAGCCGCCGGTGCGACCCTCTGCCCGCGCCGCATAGGCAGACATCAGATCTCGCGCGAGGACCGGGATGGACTGACCGTCCATCGCGATGTGGTGCATCGTCAGGGCGACGTGCAGACCTGCCCCGTCGCGATGGAATCGTCCCCGGAGTGACATCTGGGTACTGACGTCGAAGCCCTCCGTGGTCGAGCGGACCAGTGTCTCGACGGAGTCGGCTTCGCGCCAGTCGAGCTGTTCGCGGGCGACCGCGACGGGCAACACGTCCTGCACCGGCGCGGCACCGACCGACGGGTAAACGGTACGCAGTACCTCGTGACGTTCGACGACGTCGCACAGCGAGTCGAAGAGCAGTGTCTCGTCGACATCGCCCGCGAGCGTGAGCGCGGCCGGGATGTTGTATGCGCCGGACGCGGTGTCGAACTGGTTGAGGAACCACATCCGACGCTGGGCCCGGGAGAGCGGCAGTCGTTCGGGCCTCGGCTCGATGCGCTTCACCGACGGCAAGGCGGACCCGCGACCACTGACAGCGTGGACGAGGCCGCGGACGCTGGGCGACTCGAAGACGTCACGAACCGACACGTCGACGCCGAGTTCCTTCGAGACCCGGGCTGCGATGCGCGCAGCCGACAACGAACTGCCGCCGATGTCGAAGAACGAGTCGGTGACGCCGACACGTTCGACGTCGAGAAGCTCGGCGAACAGACCGGCGACGGTTTCCTCGTCTGCATTACCTGGCGGCACGTACAGAGTCGGCGCGATCACCGGTTCGGGCAGCAGACGCCGATCGACCTTCCCCGAGCGATTCAACGGCATGGCGTCGAGCCGTACCCAGGCGCTGGGTCGCATGTACTCGGGCAACAGTTCTGCGGTAGTTGCAGCGACGGTGTCGACATCCACGTCGGCCGGGGCGAGGTAACCGACCAATTGCTGGCCGCCGGGCCCGTCGACCACCGCCGCCGCCGCGTGGAGCACCCCGGGAGCCGCGGCGAGAGCGGCCTCGACCTCGCCGAACTCGAGGCGCTGGCCTCGCAACTTGACCTGAAAGTCGGTGCGCCCCAAGTACTCTATTTCCCCGTCACGATTCCACCGAGCCCGGTCGCCGGTGCGGTACAACCGCGCACCGGGCTCGCCGAAGGGGTCTGCGACGAATCGCTCTGCAGTCAGATCCGGCCGCCCGGCATAGCCACGGGCCAACTGGACACCGCCCAGGTACAACTCGCCCGGGACACCGATGGGGACTTCGCGCAATGCCGCGTCGAGAACGCGCGCCGACACCCGACGAGTCGGGGTTCCGATCGGGATCACCCGGTCGTCCTGTGTCACCCGATGAATCGTCACGACGATCGAGGCCTCGGCCGGCCCATATTGATTCTGGAGCCGCGTCCCGGGCAACTGCGCCATCAGGTCGCGAGCGACCGGTGGTGTCAGGGCCTCCCCGCCGGTCTGGATGAGACGCAGCGAGGTCAACTCGCCGACCCCGGCCCCGAGAACCTCGTTGAACGCAGCCAGCATCGCCGGGACGAAGTGGATGACCGTGACCCCGTGGCGGCGGATCAGATCCGCCAGGTGGACCGGATCGCCGTGCCTGCCCGGCTCCGCGATGACCAGCGTGGCACCGATCGCGATCGGCAGAAAGATCTCTCGGACCGACACATCGAACGTGATTGGCGCCTTGTAGAGAAACACGTCTCGCGCGGTCAGGTCGTACTGTCCGATGTCGGCTGCCAGCCGGTTGGCGATACCCCGGTGGGCGATGACAACTGCTTTCGGACGCCCCGTCGACCCCGACGTGAACAGGGTGAAGGCGGCGTTGGCAGGTCTGGTCGGACCCGCGAACTCTTCCTCGTCCAGACCCGCGTAACCCGGAGTCGAGATGTCCAGGACATGCACATCGACGACGTCGTCGAAACGCGATCGCGCTTCGGCTTCCCCATCGCTGGTCACCACGACGAGCCGAACTCCGGCAGTCCGCACCATGTAACGAGCACGGTCGACCGGCAACTGCTCGTCGAGGGGTACGAAGTGCCCGCCTGCCATCGCGACCGCATGGATGGCGACGACCTGTTCGACGGAACGGTCGATCTGGATACCGACTGCGACTTCTGCCCCGACACCCAGCGCGGTGAGCTCCCGGGCCAGCCTCGCCACTCTGCGGTCGAACTCTGGACGGCTCACGGTCCGATCACCATGGATGATGGCCGGACGGTCAAGGGAAGCGTCCAGGGCAGTCATGGTCCGTAATCTCTCGCTGTCAGTCCTCTTGTTAACCACTTCACCCACCGGTCCGCTCCGTCGCGACGCGTGCGTATGCGATCAGGTCTCTGAGCGTTTCCGGGGCATCCGCGTCATCAAGCCCGCGGGCCCACTCTTGCAGCTGGGCACGCTCGTCATCAGTCGTCAACGGGATGTCGATAAGTGCGATCGAGGGATCTTCGACGGCGGAGGTCAGAATCCTGACGAATCGATCGGCAAAGGTCCGCACGGTGAAACTGTCGAAGAGGTCCGTCGCATAGACCATTCGAACCTCCCCGCCACCGCCGCGCTCGGTCACGACTGTGATCGACAGATCGTTGTGTGCCGGAATCACTGGAGGAGCCACAGGCGAGATCGCCAGGTCAGCCACCCCGATTTCGGCCCGCTCCTGTTCGGCCGCTTTCTGATCGAGAACAGAGACCGTCACCTGCGCCAGCGCGGCGAACGCTTGCGAACGCACCGGCTGCACACGTTCGACAATGGCCTCGAAAGGCACATCAGCATGCGCGAACGCCTCCAGATCAACCGAGCGCACCTGGTCGAGCAAATCAACGAAACTGTCCCGTGGCACAAACGACGTCCGCAACACCAGAGTGTTGACGAACATCCCGACCAACGGATCGAGCGCCTGCTGCCCCCGACCGGCGATCGGTGTGGCAACCGCAACGTCGTCGGTTGCCGACAACCGCGACAACAACACCACCAACGCCGCATGCACCACCATGAACGAGGTCACCCCACGCTCACGGGCGAGTTCATCGACCCGGGCACCCGTTTCGGCGGGCAACGGCACCGACACGACTGCACCACGGTGCGAAGCGACCCGCGGCCGCGGACGATCCGCCGGCAACTCCAACACATCCGGCGTACCCGCCAACTGCTTCGCCCAGTACTCCAACTGCCGACCAACCACCGACGACGGATCATCCGGCGACCCCAGAACACGACGCTGCCACAACGCAAAATCAGCAAACTGCACACCCAGCGGCGCGAACCCCGGAACCTCCCCCGCCGTCCGAGCCAGATACGCCGTCACGATGTCACCAATCAACGGCCGCATCGACTCACCGTCACCGACGAGATGGTGCAACACCGCCAACAGGATGTACTCATCCTCACCCACCGGTAACAAACGCACCCGGAACGGCGGCGCCGCAGCCACATCAAAACCCGAACCCGCCGCGGCCACCAACTCCTCCTCACCCGAGACCACAGCCCAATCCGGCTCAGCCACAGACGAACCCACAGCATGAACCAACTGGAACGGCTCCCCGTCAACCGCCGGGAACGTCGTCCGCAACACCTCATGACGAGCCACCACATCACGCACCGCCAACTCGAGAGCAGCCACGTCCAAACGCCCAGCCAGCCGAACCCCAACCGAGATGTTGTACGTCGGAGCCTCCGGCTCCAACTCATTGATGAACCAGATCCGCTGCTGCGCAAACGACAACGGAACACGATCCGGACGCGGATAAACCGCGGTGACCGGCGCCAGCGCGGCGCCGCGGCCGCTGGTGGCGCTCAACAATTCCCGCACGCTCGGGGCGTCGAACACGTCCCGGACCGTCACCTCGACGCCCAGTTCGTCCGAGACGCGTGCCGCGATACGGGCAGCCGAGAGGGAGCTTCCGCCGAGATCGAAGAAAGATTCCGTGACACTCACCTGTTCGAGGCCGAGCAGGTCGGCGAAAAGTGCGGCGACGGCCGCTTCCTCAGATGTTTCCGGAGCCACGAACTCGACGGCACCGAATTCCGGCGCCGGCAACGAACGGCGGTCCACCTTGCCAGATGTGTTCAGAGGCATGGATTCCAAGTGCACCCAGGTGGTCGGGCGCATGTACTCCGGTAGGCGTGCGGCCACGCTGGTCGCCACGGCGTCCACGTCGACATCGGCCGGGGCCAGATAGCCGACCAGTTGCTGCCCGCCGGGTGCGTCCACCACTGTCGCGGCCGCGTGCATGACGCCGGGAGCCGCGGCGAGCGCCGCTTCGACCTCCCCGAGTTCGAGGCGCTGTCCGCGTAGCTTGACCTGGAAGTCGTTGCGTCCGAGGTATTCCAGCTGGCCCTCGGTGTTCCAACGCGCCCGGTCCCCGGTCCGGTAGAGGCGGGCTCCCGGCTCCCCGAACGGATCGGCGACGAAGCGCTCCGCGGTCAGGTCGGCTCGGCCGGCATATCCGCGGGCGAGCTGTTTTCCACCCAGATACAACTCGCCCGGCACGCCTGCCGGCGCGATGTCCAGCGAGTCGTCGAGAACGTAGGCTTCCACCCACCTCGTGGGGGTTCCGATCGGCACCGTCCGGCTGTCCGGCGTCACTCGGTGGACGGTGGCGTCGATAGATGCCTCGGCCGGACCGTACTGATTCTGCACCCGCGTCTGCGGCAGGTACTCCATCAGGTCTCGCGCGACCGGTGGCGTGAGGGCTTCGCCTCCGGTCATGACCAGCCGCAGAGAGCCAAGCGCCCCGACTCGAGCCCCGAGGACCTCGGTGAACGCTGCGAGCATGGCCGGAACGAAATGCACGACCGTGACGCCGTGACGACGGATCAGATCCGCCAGGTGGGCGGGATCGCCGTGCCTGCCGTGTTCAGCGATCACCATGGTCGCCCCGACCGTCACCGGCAGGAACACCTCGCGAACCGCTACGTCGAAATTGATAGGCGCCTTGTACAGAAAGACGTCCTCGTCACACAGGTCGTACTGTTCGGCATCCGCCTCGAGTCGATTGGCGACGCCCTCGTGCGTGATGACCACTGCTTTGGGGCGGCCTGTCGAGCCGGACGTGAACAAAGTGAAAGCAGCATTGTCCGGCCTCACCGGCAAGGCACGATCGGCGTCGGTGATCGGTGGTTCGTCGCCGGCGGGACCCGTCCCGTCGAAGGCGTGGACATCGGCGAGGTCGCCGAACCGTTCCATCGCCGCGGCTCGGCCGCTGCCCGTCACGACGACCAACCGGACCCCTGCCGTGGCCACCATGTACCGGGAACGGTCAACAGGGAGTTGCGCATCCAGCGGAACGAAGTGGCCACCGGCGGTGATCACTGCATGGATCGCGATGACCTGCCCGATCGAGCGCTCCATCTGGATCCCGACGGCGACCTCCGAACGGACACCGAGCGCGATGAGCTCACGTGCCAACGTCGCCACTCGCGATTCGAACTCGCGGCGACTGACCTCGCGATTGCCGTGGACGATTGCCGGACGGCTTGACCTGTTGCCCGGATCAGTCACCTTCGACACCTTTCGCGATTCCTCACTGTCAGTACGCTTACTCATCAGTTGACCACCGGGCTCATGCAGGGCTCGTCAGATGCACGAGCGTAGGGGACCCGATCACGCTCCGACGTCCTCGGGACCACTCCAGTATCTGGTTCCGTTCGAGGTCCGTGAGGAACCGAGTCCCACCGATCGTCATCTCGGGATTCGTCGTCACCTCTGCGAGAATCCTGACGAATCGCCCAGCGAACCGGCCCACCGAATGCTCGTCGAAGAGATCGGTCGCATAGGTCACCCGGACCTCGCCGTCTCCGGCGCGATTAATGCCCACTGATATGGACAGGTCGTTCTGGGCCGGGATGACCGGCGGTTCGACCGGAGTGAGCGACAAGTCGTTCCGGACCGCGTCGACGACTCCGGCACCGAGGTCAACCGACCGGTCGATGACCGAGAGCACGACCTGCGCCAGGGGCGCGAACGCCTGGGAGCGCACGGGCTGCAGTCGCTCGACGACGGATTCGAAAGGCACGTCGGCGTGTTCGAAGGCCTCCAGGTCGACCGAACGTACCTGGTCGAGCAGATCGGCGAAACGTCCCCGCGACGTCACCTTTGTCCGCAACACCAGGGTGTTGACAAACATGCCGATCAACGGTTCGAGAGCTTGCTGGCCCCGGCCGGCTATCGGGGTGGCCACCGCGATGTCGTCGGTCGCCGACAACCGTGACAACAACACCGCCAGGGCCGCATGCACAACCATGAAGGGAGTCACGCCACGTCGGCGCGCGAGTTCCTCGATGCCGAGACTCACCTCTGCGGGCAGCGGCACCGAGACCACCGCGCCCCGGTGCGAGGCCACCGTCGGGCGGGGACGGTCGGCGGGCAACTCCAGGACATCTGGCACCCCGGCCAACTGCCGTGCCCAGTAAGCCAACTGGCGGCCGACCACCGAGTCCGGATCTTCCGGCGATCCCAGAACGTCACGCTGCCACAGTGCGAAGTCGGCGTACTGCACATCAAGGGGCGCAAAGGCCGGGGACCGGCCATTCGTGCGAGCCGAATAAGCGGTGACCAGATCGGAAACGAGTGGTGCGAACGACTCCCGGTCGGAGGCGATGTGATGCATCACCACCGCAACCACGTGCTCGCCCGGCGCGGACTCCCAGACACGCGCCCGCACAGGCCATTCGCGGCCGAGTTGGAAACCAGCTGCAACGGCGGCCTCGATGTCGGAGGCAGAGTGCGCCTCCTGCCAGTCCAACCGCTCGGCGATCTCCGAGACATCGTGCACCAGCTGGAAGGGCTCACCGTCGACGTCCGGGAAGGTCGTGCGGAGCGACTCGTGCCGCGCCACCACATCGTCGATCGCCGCCCGCAACGCCGCCACATCGAGGTCACCGCCGACCCGTAGGACCAGCGGGACGTTGTACATCCCGCTCGACGGGTTGAACTTGTTGATGAACCACATCCGCTGCTGTGCGAAGGACAGCGGTACGTGTTCCGGGCGCGACTCCGGTCGGGCCACCGGGGCCAGCGAGGCACGGCGCCCCCGGACGGCGTCGGCGAGCTCCCGCACTGTCGGGGCATCGAACACATCGCGGATCGTCACCTCGACGCCCAGGGCATCCGACACGCGAGACGTCAGACGCATGGCAGACAGCGAGTTGCCGCCCAGGTCGAAGAACGACTGCGTGACACTCACCTGCTCCACTCCCAGCAGCCCGGCGAACACGCCGGCGATCGCCTCCTCGGCTTCCGTAGCGGGGGCGACGTATTCGGCGGCTTCCAGTTCCGGCTCGGGCAGCGAACGCCGGTCGACCTTGCCGGCCGAGTTCAGCGGCATCTCCTCGAGGAGCACCCACGCGGTCGGTCGCATGTACTCGGCGAGTGCGTCCGCGAGCGATGCGCGCACGGCATCGAGATCGACGGTCGCGGGAGCGACATAGCCGACGAGCTGGTCCCCACCCGGTCCGGCGACCACGCGAGCTGCAGCGTGGACGACACCGGGCGCGTCGGCGATCGCGGACTCGACCTCCCCGAGCTCCAGTCGCTGACCGCGCAGCTTCACCTGGAAGTCGGTGCGGCCCAGGTAGTCCAGTTCACCGGTACGGCGCCGCCGGACCAGATCACCGGTTCGGTAGAGCCGCGCTCCGGGGGCCCCGAAGGGATCCGCGACGAAGCGTTCCGCGGTCAGGTCGGGCCGGGCCGCGTAACCGCGCGCCGACTGGACGCCACCCAGATACAGTTCGCCGGCCACCCCGTCGGGCACCGGGTGCAGCCGATCATCGAGCACGTAGGCGGTGGTGTTCGGCATGGGCCGACCGATCGGCACGACGTCGACGGGTTCGTCGAGTGCCGAGGACATCGTGTAGACGGCGGCCTCGGTTGGACCGAACAGGTTGACCACCCGGGCGTGGGGCACGCGCTCGGTGAATCGTCGGAGCACCGCCGGAGGAAGCGCCTCGCCGCCGCTGAACAACACCTGTAGTCCGGTCAGCAGATCCGGTCGATCGACCACGTCGAGGAACACCGAGAGCAGCGACGGCACGAACTGGGCGACGGTCACGCCCGTTTCGGCCATGAGGTCGGCGAGGTAGTTCGGGTCGCGGTGGCCCTCGGCATCCGCGACCACCATCGTCTGCCCAGCCGTCAACGGCCAGAACAGCTCCAGGACCGACGCGTCGAATGTGTGCGGGGTCTTGAACACCAGACGATGGGGCCCGGCAGGAATGAGCGAATCGAACCAGGCGACGAAGTTGGCGACCGCCCGATGCGAGACGGTGACGCCCTTCGGCCTGCCGGTCGAACCGGAGGTGAACAGCGTGTAGGCGGCGTCATCGAGATGCAGTGTGGCGAGTCGTTCGGAAGCCGACAGCGGGGTCGCGTCGGCGGAAAGCGGTGCATCGGCGTCGAGTTCGATGATCGGCGACCGTCCGTCGAGCACATCGAGAACCTCGACGGGCCGGTGTCCCTTCTCCACGAGGACCGGTCCGATACCGGCGGTCTCGACCATGTACCGCGCGCGGTCGGCCGGGGTGTCGGGATCGATGGGGACGTACTGGCCACCCGCTGCCATGATGGCGTGCACCGCGATGACGGTGCCGGCAGACCGGCGCATGACGACGCCGACGGCTGTGTTCGGACCGACGCCCTCGGCGATCAACGTCCGTGCGACCGTGGCGACGCGGAGTCCGAACTCGCCGTAGGTCAGCGTGCGCTCCCCCGTGACGAGCGCGAGGGACTGCGCGGAGTCGGCCACGCGGGCACCGACGAGCTCGGCGATCGTCTCATCCGCGGCGAACGCCGCCGGACCGACGGATCCGGCGAGGAGTGCCCGATCCTGTTCGGCTGCGAGGAGCCGGATGTCGCCGACGGCGGTGTGCTCGGATGCGAGCATCCCGTCGAGTAGGCGGAGGAACCATCGCGACATCTCCTCGACGGTTCCTCGGTCGAACAGATCGGTGGCGTAGGTCAGTATTGCCGACCAGTCCTCGTCGGCGGAACCGGTGGAGACGGTCAGATTGAGGTCGACCTGCGCAGGGGCCTCGGTGATATCCAGCGGGGCGACCGTCAGACCGTTGACCGTGGCGGTGCCGGTGACGTCGGCGCCGATCGGATCGACAGACAGGATGACCTGAACCAGAGGTGAAAAGGCTTCGGAGCGAACGGGGTTGACCGCATCGACCACAGACTCGAACGGCACCTCGGCGTGCGCGAAGGCATCGAGGTCGTCGGCGCGGACACGGTCGAGAACAGCGTCGAACCCACTGGCGGAGTCGATCTCGGTGCGCAGCACGAGGGTGTTGACGAACATGCCGACCATGGCGTCCAGCTCGCTCTGCCCGCGACCACCGATCGGCGTACCGACCGCGATGTCGTGGGTGCCCGTCAGACGGGCGAGCAGGACCGCGAACGCCGCATGCAACACCATGAACCGCGTCGCGCCGTGCCGGGTGGCGGTGGCATCGACACGGCGGCCGATGTCAGCGGGGATGTCGAAGGGGAGCACATCGCCCCGGTGGCTGGCGACGAGCGGCCGGGGCCGGTCGGCGGGCAGTTCGAGGACATCCGGCAGTCCCGCGAGTCGGTCTCGCCAGTAGGCGAGTTGTCCGCCGAGCACCGAATCCGAATCCTCGGGCTCGCCGAGCACCTCGCGCTGCCAGAGGGCGTAGTCGGCGTACTGGATGTCGAGAGGCGTGAAATCCGGTGCCGCGCCGCGGCTTCGGGCTTCGTAAGCGGCGAAGAGATCGGTAGCGAGAGGCCCGAAGGACTGACCGTCGAAAGCAATGTGATGGGCGACGAGAGCGAAGGTCGCCTGCCCGTCACCGCTGAGCAGTACACGGGCACGTAGGGGCCACTCGTGCGCGACATCGAACCCGCGACGCATGTCGGTCGCGAGTTCGTCGGCGCTCGCCACGACCCGCCAGTCCAGGCGTTCGGCAGCATCTGCGGGCGCGGCGATCTGCTGGTACGGCTCCCCGTCGACGGCCGGGAAGGTCGTCCTGAGGATTTCGTGTCGGGCGACGACATCAGCGGTCGCCGTCCGCAAGAGATCGACGTCGATCTCGCCGGACAGGGTGAACACGGCCGGGATGTTGTATGTTGCCAACTCCGGTTCCATCTGGTTGATGAACCACATGCGCTGCTGGGCGAACGACAACGGAATCCGATCCGGCCTGGACTCGACACGGGTCACCGGCGGCAACGCCGCAGCACGATCGGCCACCGCAGCAACCAGATCCCGCACCGACGGCGCATCGAACACATCCCGAATACCGACCTGCACACCCAACGCATCCGACACCCGCGCCACCAAAAGCATCGCCGACAACGAGTTCCCACCCAAATCGAAGAACGACTCGGTCACCGAAACACGCTGCACATCAAGCAAAGTCGCAAACACCGCCGCAACCCGCTCCTCAGCATCCGAAGCCGGAGCCACATACTCGGCAGCCTCGAACACCGGCGCAGGCAACGCCTTACGATCCACCTTGCCCGACGAGGTCAACGGCATCACATCCAACCGCACCCACACCGACGGACGCATATACCCCGGCAACACCGACGCCACCGACCCGGCAACCACATCCACATCCACATCAGCCGGCGCCACATACGCCACCAACTGCTGCCCCGCCGCCGACTCGGCCACCACCGCCGCCGCATGCACCACACCCGGCGCCGCCGCCACCGCAGCCTCGACCTCACCGAGCTCGAGCCGCTGACCACGCAACTTCACCTGGAAATCAGTACGACCCAAATACTCCAACTCACCCGAAGCATTCCACCGCACCAGATCACCAGTCCGATACAACCGCTCCCCCGACCCACCGAACGGATCAGCAACAAAACGCTCCGCCGTCAGATCAGGCCGCGCCGCATACCCCCGCGCCACCTGCACACCACCCAGATACAACTCACCCGGCACCCCAACAGGAACCCGCGCCAACCGCGAATCCAACACCCGCGTCACCGTATTGGGCACCGGCGAACCAATCGGCACCACCACATCACCGGCCCGCACCGAATACGCCGTCACATCCACCGCAGCCTCGGTCGGCCCATACAAATTGTGCAGACCCACACCCGGCAACCGCGACAACAACCCATCAGCCACCGACGGCGCCAACGCCTCACCCGAAGCAAACACATGCCTCAACGACGCCAACTCCGCCAACCGATCACCCAACACATCCACAAACGCCGACAACATCGACGGCACAAAATGCACCACCGACACCGACTCGCGAACGATCACCTCACGCAAATACTCCGGATCACCATGACGCCCCGGCTCCGCAATCACCAACGGAACACCAACCATCAACGGCCAGAACGACTCCCACACCGACACATCAAACGTCACCGGCGTCTTCTGCAACATCCGATCCGACCCCGACACCGGATACCACGCATCCATCCACGCCAACCGATTCAGCACCGACCGATGCGACACCGTCACACCCTTCGGCCGCCCCGTCGACCCCGACGTGAACAACGTGTACACCGCATCATCGGCACCCAACGACCCAACACGATCAGCATCGGTCACCGGAGAAACCCCAGCATCAAACGAACCCGACGCATCCACCGACAACACCGACACACCATCAACACCGGCAACCACCGACGGCACCGACACACCCGCCGCCACCAACACCACAGACGCACCCGACGTCTCCAGCATGTAACCAACCCGATCAGCAGGCGCATCCGGATCCACCGGCACATACAACCCACCCGCAGCAACCACCGCATGAACCGCGACCAACAACTCCACCGACCGCGGAACCACCACAGCCACCGCAACATCCGGCCCCACACCCACCGAAATCAACTCACGCGCCAACCCCCACACCCGAGCACCGAACTCGGCGAAGGTGACAGTGCGGCCGTTGTGGATCAATGCGGGTTGCGCGCCGTACTCGGCGACGGCGCGCGACAGCCCGTCCGCAAGGGACGTCAAGCCGGCGATCCCGGCCGAACCTGTTGTCGGCGAGCCGTTCTCGAGTGCTGCGACTGCCGTCGCCTCGTCGTCGGCGAACAGCGGTGCGTCGCCGACCGACATCCGCGGCGCCGAGGTGAGTCCGTCGAGCACCCGGACGAAACGTCGTGCGATGAGCTCGGCCGTGGCCGGATCGAAGAGATCGGTGGCGAAGGTGACGAAGCCGGACCAGCGTCCGTCGTCGAGCGAGTTCAGTCCGACCGTGAGGTCGTACTGGGCCGGGATGACCGGCGGCTCGATCTCGGTGAACTGCAGCCCGGCGATCGTCGCGTCGAGCTTGTGGGCCGATCGCGCGGGATCGAAGGACAGCATCACCTGCGCGAGCGGCGCGAATGCCTCGCTGCGTACCGGGGCGAGGGTCTCGACGAGCGTCTCGAACGGGACATCGCCGTTGGCGAAGGCGTCCAGATCGGCAGCACGTACCTCGTCCAGGAAGTCGAGGAAGGACGTGGCGGGGTCGACGCCGGTGCGGAGCACCAGCGTGTTGACGAACATACCGATGAGCGGCTCGACGACCGCGTGCGTGCGACCCGCGATCGGGGTGGCGATGGCCACGTCATCGGTGGCCGCCAGGCGCGACAGCAGCACGGCGAGTGCGGCGTGAGCCACCATGAACGGTGTGGCACCGCTGATCCGGGCGATCTCCTCGACGCGTTCGACCACCTCGGAGGGCACGTCGAAGGCGATCCGGTCGCCGCGATTCGTCGCGACCCGGGGCCGCTCGCGGTCGGTGGGCAGGTCGAGGACGTCGGGCAGATCGGCCAGCCGGTCGGTCCAGAAGCGGAGTTGCCCGGCCACCAACGAGGTCGGGTCGGCGGTGTCGCCGAGAACGCGGTGCTGCCAGAGCGCATAGTCGGCGAATTGCACCTCCAGCGGCGCGAATTCGGGTGAGCGGGACTCCACCCGCGCGGTGTAGGCGGTGAGGAGGTCGGCGACCAGGGGCCGCATCGACTCGCCGTCGGCCGCGATGTGGTGCACTACCACACCGAGAATCGTTTCGCCGGTGCCGTTGTGCAGCACGGCAACCCGGATCGGGGTCTGCTTGGTGACGTCGAAGCCCGCCGAGACCGCGGACTCGAAGACCTCCGACGAGTCGGTGACCAGCCAGTCGAGAACCGACTCGGCCTCGGCGAGCGGCATGACCACCTGGTTCGGCCGTCCGTCATCTGCCGGGAACACGGTCCGCAGGACGTCCTGGCGGCCGATCAGGTCGACGACGGCGGCGCGCAGGGCATCGACATCGAGGTTGCCGGTGACCCGCAGCAGTACCGGGATGTTGTACGTCGGCAGCGTCGGGTCGAACTGGTTGATGAACCACATCCGCTGCTGGGAGAACGACAGCGGGATGACGTCCGGGCGCGGATCGGCGGCGGTGATCGGTGCGAGTCCGGGCGCCGCATCCTTGACCCGGGCCGCGAGGCCACGCACGGTGGGCGCCTCGAAGAGATCACGCATGTTGAGGTCGACGTCGAGGACCTCGCAGGCGCGGCCGACGATCTGGGCTGCGACCAGCGAGTTGCCACCCACGTCGAACACGGACTCGGTGACGCTGATGTCCTCGAGCCCGAGTACGGCGGTGAACACCTCGACGAGTACGCGCTCGGTCTCGTCGGCAGGCGGCTCGTACTCTGCGCTCGACTCGAATACCGGCTTGGGCAACGCTTTTCGGTCGAGTTTTCCGTTGGCGGTGAGCGGTAGCCGCTCCACACCGACCACGGCGTCGGGCACCATGTAGCCGGGCACGTGCTCGGCCATCGCCGACCGCACCGCGGCCGGGTCCACGTCCTCGCCGGGGCCGACCACCAGGTAGCCGACCAACTGGTCTCCACGAACCGGATCCGCGATCACCCGCGCGGCTGCCGCTGCCGCCGCCGGCACCGCGGCCAGCAACGCGGCCTCGATCTCGCCGAACTCGATACGGAAGCCGCGCAGCTGGACCTGTGCGTCGTTACGGCCCAGATACTCGATGTCCGTACCCACCCGGCGTGCACGGTCACCGGTCCGGTACATCCGGGATCCGTCCTCGGCGAACGGATTCGCGACGAACCGCGACGCCGACAGACCCGGTCGCCTCAGATAGCCGGATGCCAGCTGCCCACCGGTCACGTAGATCTCGCCCGGCACGCCCTGAGGCACCGGGTTCAACCGCTCGTCGAGGATGTGGATCCCCAGCGACGTCAACGGGCGGCCGATCAGTGACGCCTCGGTCCCGGCGATCGAATCTCGTTCCAGCGCACGGAAACTCACATGGACGGTGGTCTCGGTGATGCCGTACATGTTCACCAGTTGCGCGGTGTCGGACGGGTTCTCGTCGTACCAGCGGCGGACCTGATCGAAACTGAGCGCCTCGCCACCGAACACCACGTACCGCAACGCGAGTTCGCGGCGATCGCCCCGACGCGCGTCGATCAGCTGGTAGAACGCCGACGGCGTCTGACTCAGCACCGTCACCTGTTCGGTCACCAGCACGTCCAGGAACGCTCGCGGATCCCGTGCCAGGTCACGGTCGATGACGACCAGGCGCGCCCCGGACAGCAGCGGCCCCCACATCTCCCAGACCGAGAAGTCGAAGGCATACGAGTGGAACATCGTCCAGACGTCGGACGCCGAGAACTCGAAATCGTCGTCGGCCGCATCGAGCAGGGTCACCACGTCACTGTGGGTGATCTCGACACCCTTCGGCCGGCCCGTCGAGCCCGAGGTGTAGATGACGTACGCCCGGCTGTTCGCCGGCACCCGAACCGGGGCCGCGGGCGCGGCGGGTTCCGCCGCGAGCTCCTCAACGTCCACGACCAGGGCCCCATCGGGCAGGTGATCCCACAGGGCATGATCGGCCGAGGACGCATCGCCGATCACCACCGACACCTCGGCATCGGCCACGATGAACGACAGCCGTTCCACTGGATTTCCGAGATCCAGCGGCAGGTAGCCGGCGCCGGCCTTCACCACGCCCAGAATCGAGGACATCAGGTCCACCGTCCGCGCCGTGGCGATGCCCACCAGGTCGCCTGCGGCCACACCACGAGCGATCAGCCCGGCAGCCACTGCGTCGGAGCGAGCATCGAGCTCGGCATAGGACAGCGACCGGCCCGACGCCGACACCGCGACCCGATCGGCGAACCTGTGCGCGGCGGACCGGAACAGTCCCGGCAGTGACTCCCAGTCGCTGGTACCGGCCAGCGCCCAGGCCGCCGTACGGATGTCGTCGACCGCGCGGCGTGTGGCGGTCGCGATCTCGTCCGGCGCCAGGCCCACGAGCGCCAGCTGCCCGGTGACGGCGGCTCCGACAGCCGCTTCGGTGTCGATCCCCTGCGCGGCCAGCACTCCCGCGGTCATCGAGACCGTGGCGTTCAGGGTGGCGAACGCGACAGGTCCGGCCTTGCCCTCGAAGGCGGTCTGCGCAGGAGCCACCGAGGCGGCGTGGGCGATCAGTTGCAGGGTGGACGGCCGAGCGCCCCAACCACGCGAGATGTCAGCGGCGTCAGAGTCGACGGTCACGTCCTGTTGTTTCCTTCTGAAGCGGTGGACAGGTCGATGAGTGCGACGGCGTTGGCGCGCAGGTCGCTCAACACCTCGTCGAGCGCGGCGGGGCCTCCCGTCGCCAGGCCGGGCACCACACTCATCAGTGCCATCGTGAGGGTGGCGTCGGAGTCCGAGCCCGGCAATGCCGCCGCCATCGCTCTCACCATCTCCGACAACTGGCCGAACTGGACGCTCACGCCGTCATGGTCCACGGCAACAGCCCGGGGATCGGTGTCGCTCGCGACGGAGACGAGGTCGGCGAGACGGATGTCGGCGGGCAGCGGATCGACGGTTTCGGCCTGCTCATCGGCAGTGAAGATGACGATGTCCCCGACGATACACTCGGCGTCCGCCGCGACGGCCTCGAGAATCGCGAGGTAACGCTGGGCCATCGATTCGACCGTCGAATCGTCGAACAGGTCGGTGGCGTAGACGAGCTGCGCCTTCATCGCACCGGTACCCGAGTTGTGTCCCGCTGCTGCAGGGTCATTCGGGTAGAGGTTGAGCTGCAGATCCACCTTTGCCGGAATGATTCCCTCGGCCACCGGAGAAACGATCACGTCCCCGAGTTCGAGCGATGGGAAATCGATGTTCTGGAAAGCGAACATCACCTGGAACAACGGATTGTGCGACGTCATCGGCGCATTCAGGACATTCGCGACAATTGTTTCGAAAGCCACATCCGTGTTGGCCATGTCGGCGAGGTCGTCACGCCGCACCCGCGACAGCAGGTCGGTGAACTTCTCCCCGTGGTCGACACCGGTCCGCAATGCGAGGCTGTTGACGAACATGCCGACCACATCGTCGAGGGCCTGTTCACCCCGTCCGGCGTACGGCGTTCCGATCACCAGGTCATTACGTCCGCTCAGGCGCGACAGCAGCACGGCGTAGGCCGCATGGGTGACCATGAACAGCGTGGTGTTGTTCGCACGGGCGACCGACTCCAGGGACCGCACCAGATCCTCCGGGATCTCGAACTCGACCTGGTCACCGACGTACGACGGCGTCTTGGGTCGCGGCCGATCGGTCGGCAGGTCGATGGTCTCGGGCGCTCCCGACAACCGATCGATCCAGTAGTCGAGCTGACGCCGCGCCTCGGTGACGCCGGCCTCGTCGGTGGTGGCCAGCCGTTCGGCCTGCCACAGAGTGAAGTCGGCGTACTGGACGGGCAGGGGCGCCCAGGTCGGCGGCCGACCGTCGTGGCGCGCGGCGTAGGCCATCATCAGGTCGCGGGCGAGCGGTGCCATCGAGGCACCGTCGGCACTGATGTGGTGCACGACGAAGACGACGACGTGCTCGTCGTCGCTGACGCGCAGGAGGGCGAGCCGGACCGGCGGTGCGGTGGTGATGTCGAATCCGCGACCGGTCACGGCCGCGATGGCATCGGCGATGCTCCCCGACACCGGGACCGGGGTCACGTCCAGGCCCGCGACCTCGTCGGGCGGACTGATGATCTGCATCGGTTCGCCGTTGATCATCGGGTAGCTGGTACGCAGCGACTCGTGCCGGCGGAGCAGATCGTCCACTGCCGCGCGGAGGGCGTCGACGTCCAGCCGCCCGCGGAGCTCGAGCGCGAGGGCCACGTTGTACGCCGGGGACTCCGGGGCGGCCCGGCTGAGAAGCCACATGCCGCGCTGGACGGCCGACACCGGGACCATCTCCGCTCGCTGACGCGCGATCAGCGGCACCGCCGAGTGCCCGGACAGGCTGTTGGTGATGTATTCGGCGAGCCTGGCCACGTCGGCGGACTCGAAGATCGCCTTGACCGGGACCTGCCGGTCGAGTGCCGCCGACAGTCGCGCCGAGACCTTGGTCGCCGACAGCGAGTTGCCGCCCATCTCGAAGAATCCGTCGTGCACGCTGACCCGCTCGACCCCGAGCACCTGGGCGAACACCTCGGCGACGATCGCCTCCAGCTGGGTCCGCGGCGGGACGAAGTCCTTGCTCGCGCTGAAGTCGACCGGCGGCAACTTGGTGCGGTCGATCTTGCCGACGTTGGTGAGCTCGAAGGAGTCGACGACGACGACCGTGTGCGGGACCATGTAGCGCGGCAGGAGCTGCCCGACGTGCTCGGTCAGCGATTCGGGCATCGGCGAGGTGCCTTCGGCGGCCGTCACATACGCCACCAGCACGTCTTCGCCGGCCGGCCCGGGAACGCCGAGGCTGACCGCGTTGGCGACGTCGGGGTGGGACATCAGCGCGTTGTCGACCTCGCCGAGCTCGATGCGCAGTCCGCGCACCTTCAGCTGGAAGTCATCGCGCCCGTGATAGATCAGCCGGCCGTCGGCGCGGCGGACGACCCGGTCACCGGTCCGGTACATCCGCGACCCGTCGGAGTACGGATTCGCGACGAACCGCTCGGCGGTCAGACCCGGCCGGCCGAGATAACCGATGGCCAGTTGATCGCCGACGAGGTAGAGCTCACCGACCACGCCGGCCGGTGCGGGCCGGAGTCCGCGGTCGAGCACGAGGGCCCCCACACCGGGCACCGCCGTTCCGATGGTCATGTCGTCGGCGGGGGTGAACGGTCCGTCCGAGGTGGCCCAGATGGTGGTCTCGGTGGGGCCGTACAGGTTGAAGAACCGGCGGCCCGCCGACACCCAGCGACGCATCAGTTCCGGCGGGCACGCTTCGCCTGCGCTGAGCACGGTGGCCAGCGCGGGTACCGCGGCCGGATCGAGCGTGGCCAGCGCCGACGGTGTCATCACGGCGTGCGTCACGCCCGTCTCGGCGATCAGCCTCTCGAGCGCGTCACCGGCATAGGTGTCGGGGTCGGCGACGACGAGCTGGCCGGCCGATCCGAACGCCATCGTCAGCTCGAAGACCGAGGCGTCGAAGCTCGGCGATGCGACGTGCAGGACTCGCGAGGTCTCGTCCAGTCGCAGCAGGTCGCGCTGATTGGCCATCATGTTCGCCAGGCCGCGATGGCTGACGGCGGCGGCCTTCGGTTTACCCGTCGAACCCGAGGTGTAGATGAGATAGGCCATCTCGTCGACACGGGTCGGACGGACGAGTTCGGCCGGCCCGATCGGCGCGATCGGGTGGCCGGCGAGGCGCAGCTCGGTCTCGCTGTCGTCGACGACGATCCACTCCGCGTCACTGTCGATGGCGTCGACTCCGGCATCCGCGGTGGTCAGTCCGACGCGCGCACCGCTGTCGGCCACCATCGCCGAGCGACGCTCCGCCGGGTGCATCGGATCGATCGTGACGAAGGCCGCGCCCGAACGGATCACCGCGATCGTGCAGAGCACCGACCACGCGGATCGTCGAGCACTGATCGCGACGACGTCGCCGGGTCCGATACCGCGTGAGATGAGTTCTCGCGCAAGCTGATTTGTCCGGGCATCGAAAACGTCGGGGGTGATCTTCTCACCCGCGACGACCACCGGCGTCGCCGAACCGGGCGAGCACGTGGCCAGCAGATCGGCGAACACCACGGGCGCACGACCCGCCGGCTCGGCGGTCAGCTGCCGCACGTCGTCGGCGGGCACGATGTCGAACCGGCCGATCGCCTCGGTCGGCGCCGCCGTCATCTGATCGAGCAGCATGATCAGCGCATCCGTCATGGACTCCACCGTCGATCGGTTGAAAAGATCCGTGGCGTAGGAGAATTCGAGGGCCACACGTTCGGCGCCGGCACCGGCGAACTCGGTCGCGGTCACCGACAGGTCGTACTTCGCGGACGGGATGCGGATGTCCAGCACGTCGAACTCCCCGGTCTGCGCGAGCAGGGCCGAGGAATCACGCTGGAACGTGAATCCGACCTGGAACAGCGGGCTGTGCGCGCGGGACCGGCTGGGCGACACCTCGTCGACCACCATCTCGAACGGCACCTGGGAGTACTCGAGTGCGCCGGTGCGCGTGCGGTGCGCGCGGTCGAGCAGCTCGGCGACCGAATCGCCCGGACGGATGTTCAACCGCAGGACGACGGTGTTGACGAACATGCCCACCAGGTCGGCCAACTCGGGTTCGTCGCGACCGGCGACCGCGGTACCGATGGACACGTCGTCGGTGTCACCGAGACGACCGAGCACAGCCGCGAGGGCGACGTGCAGGACGGTGAAGGTCGTGACGCCGTAACGTCCCGCGAGCGAGCGGATCCTCGCGAACTGCTCCGGCGTGATCTCCGCGTCCACGTAACCACCACGCCCCGTGGGGATCTGCGGCCGGGGACGGTCGGTGGGAAGCGCCAGCAGCTCGGGCTGCCCGGCCAGTTCCCTGTTCCAGTGGGCGAGTTCACGCGCCATCCGGGCATTCTCGTCATCGGCCGACCCGAGGGTGTCGCGCTGCCACACCGCGAAGTCCGCGTATTGCACCGGAAGCGGTTCCCACTCGGGCGCCAGACCGTTGACCCGGGCGCCGTAGGCGGCCAGCAGGTCGACGATCAGGGGACGCAGCGAGGCCCCGTCACCGGCGATGTGGTGGAGCACCACCAGCAGAACGTGGCCGTCGGAAGGGGTCTCGAACAGGGTGGCCCGGAAGGGAACCTGGGCGACGAGGTCGAACCCGGCCGCGGCCTGTGACGCCACGGCATCGAGGAGGTCCGCCTCGGCCGAGTTGTGCACGCTGAGACGCACCTGGTCCTCGACACCCTCGATGTCGACGATCTCCTGGATCGGCTCGCCGTCGACCGACGGGAATCGGGTGCGCAGGGGCTCGTGCCGGATGACGACATCACGAACCGCCGCGCGCAGTGCGTCGACGTCGACATCGCCGCGCATCCGCACTGCGCCGGGCATGTTGTAGGTACCCGACGACGGGTCCATCCGGTTGATGAACCAGAGACGCGACTGCGCATACGAGACCGGGATGACCTCGGGCCGCATGCCGCGACGCAGCGGCGGACGGGCGTCGACCACCGCCGCATCGGCGATGGCGGCGGCCAGTTCGCCGACGTCGTTGCTGTTGAAGATGTCGGTCAGCGCGACCGCCCGCGAGTATTCCTTGCGCAGCCGCGACGCCAACCGGGCTGCGGCCAGCGAGTCGGCTCCGAGCGTGAAGATGTTGTCGCGCATACCGACCCGCTCGACACCGAGGACGTCGCCGGCGATCTCGGCCACCTTCTCCTCGATCTCCGAGCTGGGTGCGACGTAGACACGTTCCGCCGACGGCGTGATCTCCGGCGCGGGGAGCGCCCGACGGTCCAGCTTGCCCGATGCGTTCACCGGGAAGGCCTCCAGCACGACCACCGCGGACGGAACCATGTGTCCGGGAAGACCGTTGCGGGCTGCGCGCATCTGCCGGTCGACGATGACGTCGGCCGGGACGTCGGCGTCGCGCGGCTTGACGTAGGCGACCACGGCGGCGCCACCGGCGTCCGTACCGACGATCGCGACCGCAGCGGAGATCGACCCCTCGGCCAGCAGTACGGATTCGATCTCGCCGAGCTCGACGCGCTGTCCCCGGATCTTGACCTGGAAGTCGGTGCGCCCCAGGTATTCCAGCATCCCGTTGGCACTCCACCGCACCAGGTCGCCGGTCCGGTACATCCGTGTCCCTGATTCGAACGGGTTCGCCACGAATCGCTCCGCCGTCAACCCGCCGCGGGTGAGATATCCGTCGGCGAGTTGCGTTCCGGCCAGATACAGTTCGCCGACGACCCCGACCGGTACACGACGCAGCCGGGCGTCGAGCACATAGGTGTCGGTGTTGGCCACCGGCCGCCCGATGGGCATGTGCACTTCCCGGCCCGCGACGCGGTACTCGGTGACATCGACCGCGGCTTCGGTGGGGCCGTACAGATTCACCAGCTCGGCATCCGAGTGTTCGACCACCTGGGTCGCCAGATTCGACGGCAGCGCCTCGCCGGAGGTGAAGACCCGCCGCACCGTAGACGGCATCGCCGGTTCGCCGGTCGCGGCGGCCTCGACGAAGACGTCCAGCATCGACGGGACGAAGTGGAGCGTGGTGACCCCGCGTTCGACGATGGTGTCGTGCAGGTAGGCCGGATCCCGGTGCCCACCCGCGCGCGCGATAACCATGCGTGCGCCGATCTGCAAGGGCCAGAACAACTCCCACACCGAGACGTCGAAGGTGATCGGCGTCTTGTAGAGAACGGCGTCGGAACCGTCGATCCGGTAGTGGTCCTGCATCCAGGCGAGCCGGTTGACGACGGCGCGGTGCGAGACCTGGACGCCCTTCGGCACGCCGGTCGAGCCCGACGTGAAGATCACGTACGCGGCCGCCCCCGGCCGGACGCGGCCCTCGTCCACCGGCAGTGGGAGAGGCGATCCGGCGGTGTCCGGCGATTCGGCGTTCGCGAGGAACTCGTCGTCGATCACCACCGCCGGGTTGGCGGTGTCGAGGATCAGGCGACGCCGATCCTCCGGTTGCTCGACGTCCACCGGTACGTACGCGGCACCGGCCATCAGCGCGGCGTACACCGCGACGACCTGGTCCACGCCGCGTTCGACGAGCACCGCGACCTTGTCGCCGGGTCGCACGCCCGACGCCACCAGCGCTGCCGCCACCTCACGGCAGCGGGCGTCGAACTCGCGATAGGTGAGCTCGGCATCGTCGGCGACGATCGCCACCGCATCGGGACGGTCGGCCACCCGCGCGGCGAACAGGTCGAGCAGGGTGTGGTCGCCGGCCTGATCGGTGGTCCAGTCGGCGCGGGGACCGCGTTCGAAGTGCCCGAGTTCGGCGGCTTCTCCCGGTAGCAGGACCGGCATGCCGTCGATCGGGGCGTCGACGTTGTCGAAGAGGTGCTCGACGAAGGCCAGGAACCGGCGGTGGTGCGATGCGATCTCGGCTTCGGAGTACAGGTAGGGGTTGCCGTGGAGATCCACGACCAGCGGCGCGTCGGGACTCGACTGATACAGGTTGATCAGCAGGTCCTCGAGGATGCCGGACGTCAGGATGCGGTAGTCCATCGACGTGCCGTCGATGGCGACCTGATCGTCGAAGAAGACCATGTTGATGGTCGGGCCGAACGAGACGGAGTTGCCCTCGAAGCCGGCGTCGCGTCGGATGTCGTCGGACCGATACCGCTGATGGCGGAGTGCGCCGGTGAGCTCCAGCTGAGCCGCGGCCACCAGTTCACGGCCGGTCCGGCTCGAGACGTCACGCAGCCGGATCGGCAGGACGTTGGAGACCATGCCGCCGGAGGCCTTAATCTTCGCGGTGGTGCGGCCGGTCACCGGCAGCGTCATCACGATGTCGTCGGAGCCGGTCATCCGGGACAGGTACGCACCGAAGGCCGCGGACATGAGGACGGCAAGCGAACTGTTGAACTCGGTGGCGAGAGCCTCGAGTCGCCGCTGCTGCGCGACCGGCAGATCGCCGCCGGCGACGACGTTGTCGAAGGAGAGCGGAGCGGTGCCCGTGCCGTGCGCGAGGGTCACCTTCTCGGGGAGGTCGGACACCCGGGACAGCCAGTGCTCGCGGTCGGTCTGGCGGCGGGTGCCGGCCTGGTACGTGTCCTCGTAGGCCACGATCTCGGCCATCGTCGCCGGGGTCCTGTCCTTCGGCTCGAGGCCGCGTCGGACGGCGTTGTAGCGGTCGACGGTACGTCGCATGATCGACAGCGCCGCATAGCCGTCGATGATGATGTGGTGGGCGCGGTTGTACCAGAACGTCCGGTCGTCGGCGACCTGCAGGATCGCGATGACGATCAGCTGGTCGTTCAGCAGGTCGACCGGACGCCGGTACTCGGCCTGCATCCACGCCATCGCAGCGCCCACGGGGTCGGACTCGCCACGGAAGTCGAGGATGTCGACCTGCTGGTCGAAGTCGAGATCGACGTACTGCACCGGGACGCCGTCGATCTCGGCGAGCCGGACGTACGGGGATTCCAAGGTCTTGCCGACCTCGACGCAGCAGCGTTCGAGGAGCTCGATGTCGAAACCACCGGGTTCGTGCCGGATGTCGACGTACTGGGCGATGTTCACCGAGTAGTCGGGCGACAAGGTGTCGGCGAACCACATTCCTCGTTGTGCCGCGGTGAGGGGCAGGATCTCAGTGATGTCTTCTCCGACAACGTTCGCGCTGTCGCTGTTATCGGCGGTCGCCACGGACGCTGACTCTCCTCACTTCTTCGATTTCCTCGGTTCTACCGATCAGACCTGATACGACCGATGGTTTTCGTCCCACAAACTCCAAAACTAGGCCGTTTCTTCGAGTTGTGTTTGTGTCACGCCCGGAAATGCCGAGAAAAAATTCAAACAACCGAGCAGGCACCACTTCCGTTTATCGGCCGGAGTCCTCCTTAGCGTTACATTCGGCGATGTCAGCAAGCTTTTCGTTCGGTTTCCTCCGAACTGCGAAACCCGTCGTGCCCGATTAGGGTTTCATCAGGTCAGCGGGTCGGGGACGGAACAGACGGTAAACACGCTGGGCTGCATGTCTTCGTGGTAGTGGCCCGTGTCACGGCGAAGGGGCTGCCTCCCCGTGGGTACCCACCGATCGATCGCTCCACACGTTACGGATGCGAACGACCGGCTGCGGTCGGCCTCACCGGGCCGTCGCGGCCTTCCGGTATCCGCGGAGCGCCGGATAGATCGACAGCGCGAGCAGCGCCACCGTCCAGATACCCACCTTGAGCAGGTTCTCGGCTATCGGTCCCCCGACCGCGAACGCTCGCATCAGATCGATGGCGGGCGTCATCGGCTGGTTCGCAACAATCGGCTGCAACCATTCCGGGTACGCGCTCAGCGGCGAGAACCCCGAGTTGAAGAACATCAGCAGACTCGAGAAGAGACCGAGATACGGAACGATCGGTGCCCCGGGAGCCGCGTTGACCGCCAGCGCCAGGGTCATGATCCCGAACGCCGCGCCGTACGCCAGCGCCACCGCCACCAGGCCTATCGCCGGACCGACGCCCTGCGTGAAGCGGAAGCCGATCAAGTGCCCCGCAGCCAGCAGCAACAGCGTCGTGACCAGCACTCGGACCAGGTCCGACGCCACGCGTGAGGTGAGGTCGGCTCCTCGGTTGATCGGCAGGACGTACAGCCTGGCCAGCAACCCGGTCGAGCGTTCCCGGTTGAGCCGTGTCGCCGACGCGATCGACCCGAACATCGCGCCGACCAGGATGACCAGCGGGACCGTTCCGTAAGCACTGTCCTGGCCGGTCGCCCTGCCGATGGCATCGCCGAGCACGACCTTGAACATGAGCATGCTCAGGGCGGGCACGATCAGCGACTGCAGCAGCGTCGGGACGTCGCGGACGAAGACCAGCAGCTGACGACCGGTCAGGGCCAGGCTCTGGCTCCACCAGGCGCTGACCGAGGACTCCGCGTGAACTCCGGCCTCACCGGCCACGGCCAGGGCCGGCTTCGGGTGGCCGGGTTCCGCCGGCTCGTTCGTCTGCAGACCCACCGCGCTGTTCCCGGCGTCGGAGGCGATCATGAGCGGACCTTCCGGCTACCCATGGCCAGGAGGAACACGGCGGTCACGAAGAGTCCGACGCACCACCACACGGTCGGCTGGAGGATGTCCCAGGACAGCGCGCCGTAGTCGGTGGCCCGCATGACGTTGACGAACTGGGAGATGGGTTGGTTGCGTACGAACGGCTGAATCCATTCCGGGAACTGCGACACCGGCACGAAGCCGGTCGACATCATGCCCAGGATCAGCGTCGGCAGCATCATCGCCTGACTGGTGGCCTCGGGACTACCGGCGACGAGCCCGATCCCGTCCGCCAGCAGGGCGATGAGCACTCCGACGGTGAACGCCACCGCGTACAGGCCGACCGTACCGACGACACCGCCCATCGGGCGCCAGCCGATCGCGGAGCAGGCCACGGTCGCGCAGATCAACGACACCACGAGCAGGGTCACGTTCGTGGCCAGCCGGGCACCCATCGGGACGGCCGCGGGCATCGGCAGCACACGAAAACGGGTGTTGATTCCCTCGGTGTCGTCGAATGATGCGCGCATCGCGGCCGACGATGCGGCGAAGCCGACCGATTGCAGCACGATGATGGGCATGAGGAACTGCCCATAGTCCACGCCGAACGAATTCATCACACTGCTCAGCGGCAGGTAGAAACACACCGCGAGAAAAACCGGCGAAACGAACGCGAACACGAACTCGCCGTTACGGAACACCTTCGAGACCCCGCGCGCGGTGAGCGCCCACCACTGCTGCAATGGTCGGGTTCGGGCCTCGGCCGGTACCTCGCGGAACGACGACGTCAGGGCTCCGGTCTGGGACACGGACATGGATCGGCTACCTCCCGCCGCGGTCGGGATCGGTGAGCGCCAGGAACACCTCGTCGAGCGACGGACGCCGCATCGCGACGTCCGAGAGTTCGATCGAGGCCTCGGTCGTGCGACGGATGACCTCCACCAGTGTCTCCGTTCCACGCGGGGCCGGTACGGCCACGACGTTCTCGTGGGGCGACGCACCGTCGGGGATGAGGTCCGCCAGCACCTCCTGCAGGCGGGGCAGGTCGTCCGCGTGCGTGGGCGTCACCTCACAGTAGGCCGCGCCGGTGGCCTCTTTGAGCTCGTCGGACGTGCCCTGGGCGATGACGCGCCCCTTGTCGATGACCACGATGTTGTCCGACAGGACGTCGGCCTCCTCGAGGTACTGGGTGGTCAGCAGGATCGTGACGCCCTCGTCGCGGAGCTGTCCCACGAGCGACCACACCTCGAGACGACTACGGGGGTCGAGACCGGTGGTCGGCTCGTCGAGAAAGACAACCTTCGGCGACGTGACGAGGCCACAGGCGATGTCGATACGTCGTCGCATACCGCCCGAGTACTGGCCGACACGCTTGCCGCCGGCCTCCACCAGCGAGAACGTCTCGAGGAGCTCGTCGGCGCGGATCTTGGCAGCGGATTTGGACAGCCCGAGAAGGCGACCGAACAGGATCAGGTTCTCGCGGCCGGTCAACGCCTCGTCGAGTGCGGCGAACTGACCCGTCAGCATGATCGACCGGCGAACCGCGGCCGAATCGCCGACCACGTCGTGCCCGTTCACGGAGGCGGTACCGCCATCGGGCTTGAGGAGTGTGCACAGCATGTTCACAGTGGTCGTCTTGCCGGCACCGTTGGGCCCGAGAAGCGCGACGATGCTTCCCGCGGGGACCGTGAAACTGACGTCCTGCACCGCCACGGTGTCCTTGAACCGCTTCTGCAGGTTGGTGACCTCGATGGCAGGCGGGTTCGGCGACGCGGCGACACCACGCTCGCGGACATCACTCGGCCTCACTTCACCGGGCGCTGCGTCCTCCGACCGTGGGTCCTCAGCTCGCATTGGCACACCGTTCCCAGCAGCTCGATCGTCGTGGCCGGCGACAGATGCGACCGGGGGCGAGTCCCCCCTGTTCGGCACCGCCTGGACGTCAGAGCGCTCGTTCCGGTGGTGAGTCGGCTGTTCATCGCCGCGCGACGGTGACGGTTCCGTCGCCGGAGAGTCCGCACTGTCCTCAGCGCTCGATTCACTGTTTGCCAGACCCAGTCGCGCGTTCTCCATGCGCCACTCCTGGAGCCTCGCCGCGATGTCATCCGAACCGTTCTCAGAGGCCTCGGCCGCGACCGAGTCGTCCGCCGCGAGCTCGTCTTCGGGTCGCCGGTGCCGGGGTTGGCGCATGGCATCCGAGGATTGCTGACCAGAGGCCACGGGCATCTCTTCTCTCAGTCGATTTCCAACGCTGCGATCCGAGTATCGGACCCGGACCCATACCAGCCTATCCACCCCGGCGTCGGCAATCATTCAGCGACAGACACCGCGCTTCGGCGGGTGGACATCTTCGTTCACATATCGGTCGGGCAACCGGTTCCATTAGCGATCCGGCACGGTGTGCCTGATCTGTCGGGCTGTGCGAAAGCAAGACGCCTGGTGACGACGGTCCTACCGGTCCCCCCGCGCCGCACGACCGCTGGTGACGAGTCGGCGCTCGCGTTCGAGTGGGAGGAACAGGCGATGGAGTCGCCAGTTCTTCTTGGTGGGATCCCACGGACGGAAGAGCACCCACATCCCGGTGAACATGACGAATCGGATCGGAAGGTCGATACGCATCGTCTTGATCGCGGCATCGTTGTTCCTGCCCCGTGCCGTCCGTAGCCCGCCGGTGATGTAACTGCGGTTGGCCCAAGGGGAATGACGGAGTTGACGACATGAAGCGTCCGCCGCCACCTTCGGATCGAAGTAGATCCGATGTTCCGTTTCGGACAGCGTGAGTCCCAGATCGAGATCCTCCCAGACGTCATCGGTTGTCTGGAGTTTCTCCCGCACCCGCAGCCACACCGTGCGCCGCAGAGCGTAATTCGGGCCGTGAACGCTCTTGATCTCGCCGCCGTCGCCGAGCGGTCCGAGTGTTTTCGTCTGAAGTTTCCTCTGGAACTCGTAGAACGGTCCGTCCCAGGTCAGCACCGGGCCCGTGAGCGCCGCATGATCAGTCCCCGCGTCACTGTCGAAGAAGGCGACGATCCGCTCCGCCCAGTCGGGCGCGACACGAGAATCCGCATCAGTCTTGGCGATGATGTCCGACGTCGCAGCGTCGAAGCCGGCTCGCCGTGCCGCCATCACGCCGGGCGTGTGTTCGACCAGGCGGGTGACCGTGGGGTGAGCATCGACGTACCGATCCACGATCTGCGGCGTCGCGTCCGTCGACCCGTTGTCGACGACGATGATCTCGTCGATCGGCCGCGTCTGGTCGACCAAACGATCAAGACACCCTTCGATGAAGTCCTCTTCGTTGAAAGCCGGAACCACGACGGTCAATTTACTCATAGCACTCCAATCGGATATTCGACGCGGCGAGTAGTTTCGATGCCCGAACCGGCGAGTGTCGAGGAACTGAACAAGCCTTGCTTTATCTCGAATTCCGCCGGGTAATACGCGAGGGATTCCTACCCGTCGAGACTCCGCACGAAACGTCCGGCGAAAGAGATTTGACATGAGACGCTCGTGCACACATCAGTAAGGCCGACGAGGGTCGCCATCACACCTGGATCGGACGGTTCGCCGAGGACCTGTTCCGGCACGTCCGGTGGACAACTCAGGACATCCGGCGCTTCTGTAACTCCATCAATCCACGTATCACCGCGCCCGGCTTCCTCCACACGCGGAACACTGCGTTCTCGGCGATCCTCTCTTCCTCGAAGGCGAGACCCGACCAAGGGAGCCACCGGGCAAGCGCGTCGACCCACGGATCAGGGTCACCCCACGTTGCGTACATCTTCATCTCCGTGACGGCGACTGGGTTGAGGCCGTCCCGGGTCGCTTCCCACACAGCCGCCGACACCCCGACCGCATGGAAGGTCCGATAGTCGTCGAACGCCACGATCCCTTGTGGCGCAGACAATTCGCGAGATGCTCGAACATCCCCGACAACATGTTCGTAGAGATGGGATGCATCGACATGGACGAACCGGTGAGACCCCGACGACACATGGTCGAGAACCTGCGAACTCGGAGCCTGGATCACCGAGGGAAGGGCGTCGTGGACCTTCAGGTAGTTCTCCTCGAACCGCGATCTCGTCAGCGACGGGTACTGATCTTCGTTCTCCGCAGCGTTCGCAGGAGTATCCGCCTGCGCGCCGAACAGATCGAGGACCGTGAACGTCTCGCCTTGCCCGACATCGCCGCCGATCAGTACGGCACTCTTCCCCAGATAGGCACCCAACTCCAGCAAGTCACCTTTTCCCACTTGTCGAGATGACTCCTCGAGCGCGAATCGGAATATCGACCAATCGCTACGAAAGAACCATCCGGGAATAGCCTTGATCTGACTGTCGGTCACCACCGCCATGGGGCCGAATGTACCGCAATCGATTCGTCGCGCCAGCCCTTCGATGTAGTTCGAGCGACCGAAATATCGTTAACGGACTGAAATCACATTACGTCAATTCCCGGCCGCGAACCCCATTCGCGTGCGCGAAGGATTCTGCATTCCGGATTAATGTTCTTTCATCATTCGAATGAGCTGGGCTCGGCACGGGCGCCGGTGTTCTGCGAGAGTGTCCTCATGACGACACCTGCCACCGACCGCGAGATCCTCACCTGGGAACTGAACGGCGTCGCCTGCCGGGAACTCGCCCAGCAGGTCGCCGACGATGCGTTCGTACCCGACATCATCCTGGGCATCGCGCGTGGAGGTCTCATCCCGGCCGGTGCGATCGCCTACGCCCTGGACTGCAAGCTGATGATCTCGTTGAATGTCGAGTTCTACACCGGGGTCGGCGAGACCCTGGCGGAGCCGGTCATGCTTCCGTCGCTCCTCGAGTCGACCGGTCTGACCGATCAGCGCGTTCTGGTGGTCGACGATGTCGCCGACACCGGCAAGACCCTCCAACTGGTCAACGACTTCTGCGAGGAACAGGGCCGCGTCGCCGAAGTACGCAATGCCGTGCTCTACAAGAAGCCGCATACCATCACGGTCCCCCACTACACCTGGCGCACGACCGACAAGTGGATCGACTTTCCGTGGTCCGTCCAGGGGCCGATCGTGGCAAGGTGACATCGTGACCCAACACGAGCCCACCACCGACAAGACCGGCGCCCAGACCTCGGTGCGCGACAACGGTTCCGCCCAGCGCTACGAGATCACCGTCGACGGAACAGCCGAGGGTGTCGTCGCAGGCTTCGCCGAGTACCGGGACCGAGCCGACTCTGCGGCAGGTACCGAGCGGGTCTTCTTCCACACCGAGGTCGCCGAGGAGTTCGGCGGCCGGGGACTCGCCACGATCCTGGTCCGGGAGGCACTCGACGACGCCCGGGCACGCGGGTTGGTCATCGTCGGGGTGTGCCCGCTGGTGGCGGCGTTCCTCGAGAAGCACCCGGAGTACGCCGACGCCGCGCGGCCGGTGACGCCCGACGTCCTCGGCTGGCTACGCCGTCAGCAGGGCTGACGAGAACACGTCACGCCGGGGCGACCGGCCCGTTCGGCGTGCCCGCGGCGTCGACCCCGCCCGTCGAGGTGGCGTCGACGGAGACTCTGCCGTCTCGGTGTATTTCCACCCGACGCATGCGCGTACCGACATCGACCACTATCGACGCGAGCACCTCGCGTCCTGGCGGGAGAATCCGGGCGGTCACGCTGCCCTGGCCCCCGCCGTCGGAATCGATGGCGGTCAACTCGACGACGAGCATCCGACGGGCCAGATTCCCCGGAGACTGCGTGTCATCCAGATCACCCGGCGCGTACGCGTCGAGGCCTCCGTCGTCCAGCAACCGCACCGAGACACCTCGTCGGCGGACGGCCCACACCGATCTGCCCACTTCCGGCGAGTCCCACCCGGGTGCGCGAATGGTGTCGCGGAGCTGAGCTTCGGTCAGACGCACGTCGAGCGCCTCTTCGGGGCGGAACTCGTGCCCGTCGGCGATCTGTTCCAGGATCGGACGAGCACCGGCATCGAGTCGTTTCAACTGCTTGGTCCGTTCGGTGGCCGACGCCGCCGTCGCGGCCTCCTCGGCGGCTTGCGCGAACGCCTGTTCGCGCAGCATGCGGAGACGGTCGGGCATCGGTATCGCCATGAGTCCGAACAGTGTGGCGAGCACCAGCACCGGGTAGCAGAACAAGGTGTTGCCGGCTCCGATCGCGTATCCGATCCCGATCAGGTCGCCGCCGACCGCAGCCAGTCCGGTTGCGCACAGCGCCCCGACCCAGGCGAACAACGGCCGCCGGTACAGGACCACCATCGCCAGGATGATGGTCATCGCCGAGGTGGCCGGTGTGGTCTGCAGGGTCAGGTAGGTCTCGCGCGGCAAGAACCACAACGACACCGTGAGCCCGGCGACGGTCAGGACCGTCACCGCCGCGGCGGTGCCACGAGGCAGCGTCGACCTGCCGTACCGCATGAGCATCGACGCGGCCGCCACGAACATCACGAAACCCGCCGCCAGCGCCGCCCACGTCGCGACCGACCGGATCTCCCATCCCGCGCCGACGGTGACCACCACGTAGACGCTCGCGAAGATGACCAGGGCCCTGATGAGCAGCGGCGAGCCCAGTCCGAACAGGTTGCCCGTCGTCTCGTCGAGGTCGATCGGATCACCTCGCCGGATCGGGGTCATGGCCGTCTCCACTCGACGACGACGATCGTGCCCTGCCCCGGCGCGCTCTCGATGTCCGCACTGCCGCCCGAGAGGCCGGCCATCCGCGCGCGGATACCGACCGCGATGCCGAATCGCCGCGGATCGACGAGGTCCGGGTCGAAGCCCACCCCGTCGTCGGCGACGGTGACCCGGACGAAGCCGTCCCCGAACTCGGCGGTGACGTCGCACCGCGAGTCGGTGCCCGCGTGGCGCATACAGTTCCGGATTGCCTCGGCCACGCAGTCGACGATGTCCTCGACCACCTGGGCCGGATAGCTCGCCGCGGGCTCGGAGATCACGTTCGTACACGACACCCGGTCACCCGCCGCGGACACGGCGTCCTCTACGCGGGCGGCGAATGTCCTGGCCGTGAACTCCGACGGCGCCACCGCGCTGCGGTCCAGTTCGTCGAGCGCCGACGCCGCCTGCGCCGCGAGCCGCGGATCGGGCGGACCCGCGCGTACCGCGAGGAGGGTGGCGATCACGTGATCGTGGATCAGCGCGTCGAATCGGGAGCGTTCCGCTTCCTGCGCCGCATCGGCCGCGGCCCGGGCGGTCATCGCCAGCACGGCGGGATGTCGCTCATCGAGCGCACGCACGTTGCGCACCGCGGCCAGGGCCACCGCCAGGAACACCCCGGCCAACGCCACGGACAGCGGCACGCTCAGCAGTTCGACCGGACGGAGCTCCCCGTAGCGCGCGATCTGATTGGCCGCGTGCACGGCGAAGGTGGCGACCACGAGATTGGTCAGCGCCAGGCCGGTGCGGAGCATGACGACCAACCCGAAGCTCGGCACCGACGGGAACTGCAGCAACCACACCGCCCACCGAGCCGACTCGTCGGGGACGCCGAGCCACGCCGGGAACCACAGGAGCGTCGCGATCAGATAGCCAAGGGCGCACGCGCACACGAGTCCCAGCAGGGCCCGCGGGACGGCCAGAAACGTCGACGCCACCAACAACGCCGCCGGCGCGACCACCAGGACCAGACTCACCGGCGTCCACCAACCGGCCGCGAGATCGGCCCGCGCGAGAGCGGTCGGGAGCATCACGGCGCAGAACGCCAGCAGCCCACACCCGACGAACCTGCACCCGATTCGCTTCTGCCGGTCGAGATCGGATGCATCCTCACGGATACCGCGTCCGAGACCCCGACGAACGCGTTCGACGACACGCGCCACGCGTACCGCTCCTGCCGGGCCGCCGGTCTCGGTCGCCGTGTTCATCTGGCCGGCCACCGGTCCGCAGACGACGCGGGCGTCGCAGAAGACGAAGAATGCGCCGTCCCTGCGGCCGTGAACTCGACCAGTTCGACCTGATCGTCGGTGTCGACACCCACCGACGCCAGCGTGCTCCGCCCCGGTGGGTGGATACGGACCGTCACGCGTCCGCTCTCGGCGTCGGCGAGCAGTTCGGCGACCGCCGCACCGAGATGGTCTCGCGCCCGCGCGGCCTCCTCGTCGGCGAGGACGGATAGGCCTCCGTCGTCGAGCAGCACCACCTTGACGCCACGCTGCCGGGCACGCCACGCAGCATCCCGCACCTGGGGAAGGTCGAGATCGGACGCCCGGATACCGTCGCGCAACTGCGCCTCGATGAGGCGTGCGACAGCCACCTCGTCGGCACTGAACTCCCCGCGCTCGACGATCCGCGTGAGGATCGGCCGAGCCCGTTCGTCGAGAGCAGCCAGTCGCCGATGCCGGACCTCGGCGGCCGCGGCCGCGGCCGCGTCGCGCGCCGCCTGCCGTTCGTTCGCCTCACGCAGTGCATACAACTGCCTGGCCATGGGCCGCAGCATGAGCGAGAACAACGAGCCCATGATCATGATCGCGTAGCCGGGCAGGGTCACCGCCAGACCCCACATCGCGCCCTGGGTCGCGACATGACCCCACACCGTCGCGATCACCGAGATGACGATGCTCGCGGTCCAGGCCGCCGACGGACGGCCGCGTACCGCGACGAACGCGAGGACGATCACCGACGCCCCGATGGGCGGTCCGGTCTGCATGACATGCGTCAGCGGGAACGGCAAAGAGAACAGGGAGGCCGTCACGCCGGCGACGGCGAGCACGGAGATCACCACCGTGGCCGCGACCGGCAGCGGGTCCCCCGGCACGTCGAGGATCAGGAACCCGCCGGCGGCGAAGAAGACCAAACCGGCGATGATGCCGATCCACTGCCACACCCCGGTGACGTCGTTGTTCGCATACACCGTGACGACGAGATATCCGCAGCCGAAGATCCCCATTGCCAGCCACAGCGGGAAGGAGCCGATCCCGAAGGCGTTGTCGACCGCGCCCCGCTCGACGTCGCGACCGCGCTCGCAGTTCCCGATCATGGACGCTCCCACCCGATCTGGACGGTGGTTCCGCGGCCCTCGCGACTGCTCACCTGGGCCCGGCCGCCGAGCAGGCGCGCCATCCGGCCACGGATGCTGACCGCGATCCCGACCCGGCCCGGCCCCACCGACTCCGGGTCGAACCCGTTGCCGTTGTCGACGACCGCCATGCTCAACGCGTCGGCGGCCAGCTGCACGATCACCGCGCACTCGGCGTCCGGCCCGGCGTGTCGGACCACGTTCCGCAGGGCCTCGGACATCGCCTCGATCACCGCCTCGACGACTTCCACCGGATAGTCGACCCGATCCCACCCGGCATCCCGGAGGCTGTCGACGCCGGCCTCCGCTCCCAGGACCTGGACCTCGAATCGTTCGGCCAGATCCGCGGCCGCCGACCTGATCCGACCCAGCGTCTCCCCCCGCGACAGCGCTTCGGCGCCGCCGGGGCCGGGCACCCGCGCGAGTTCTTCGAGTGCGGAACGGGCCTGGGCGGCGAGCCGCTCGTCGGGTCTGCCCGGTTCGACCGCGAGCAGTGAGGCGATCACCCGGTCGTGGACGATGGCGTCGAAACGCGCCTTCTCGACCTCGCGGGCCGACGAGGCGGCCACGTTCGCCGCGGTCCGATAGGTGTCCTCCCGGGTCTCGTCGAGGTGGCGTCCCGTGCGGGTGGCGACCAGGACGACCGCGAGGAAGACCGAGGTGAAAACGACCGACCACATGATCTCGAACGTGAGGTCCGAGGTCAGCTCGCCGAACCGCCCGAGTTGCTGCGAGAGATGCGAGGCCACCGAGGAGACGATCAGACTGATCACGCCGAGCCGGGCGTGGACCAGCATCAACACCATGCTGGGCATGCCGCAGAACGCCACCATCCACTGCGCCACGTCCCCCGGATCGGTCAGGGTCGCGCCCGTCCACGCCCAGAACCACAAAAGGATCGACAGCAGGAACCCAGACCAGGTGACAAGCGCCAACGGACCCAGCCAGGACGTGCCCGGACGGAAACTGAAGATGATCAGCAGGATTCCCGGGCCCACCGACAACACGATGCTCAGCGGCACCCACCACGAGGCGGTCACCGATCCGGACGACGCGATCGCCGCGGGCAGGACGATCGGATAACCGATGAAGCCCAGACCCAGGAAACGGGCACCGATTCGCTGGACATGATCGAGATCCGGCTCGGCCGAGTCGGATTCGAAGACCCGACGCGCCCAAGCCGGATGTTCGATCGGTATGTCGGTCGGAGATGCATCGGTCGCGGCCATCAGGTTCACCCTCACATTCGCCGGAGACGCGGTCAATCCGTCGGTGAGACCAACACGACCGTCTCCGGGAGATACCCGAAACGACGAACGGCCCGCCCCCTCGAAAGGGAACGGGCCGTTCGTGTGTAGATCTCGCGAGGAGAGGGCTTACTTGGCCTTCTCCAGCACCTCGACCAGACGCCAGTGCTTGGTCGCCGACAGCGGGCGGGTCTCCATGATCCGCACGCGGTCACCGACGCCGGCATCGCCGTTCTCGTCGTGTGCCTTGACCTTGCTCGTGGTCCGGATGATCTTGCCGTAGAGCTTGTGGCTCTTACGATCTTCCAGCTCGACCACGATGGTCTTCTGCATCTTGTCACTGACCACGTAGCCGATGCGCTCCTTGCGGCGTGCGCGCTCGGGGGTCTGGGTTTCGGTCACCTTCTGGTCCTCACTCATGCGTCGTCACCTTCCGGTCCGGACGCCAGGCCCAGCTCACGCTCGCGCATGACCGTGTAGATACGTGCGATCTCACGACGCACGGTCCGCAGGCGACGGTTGTTGTCGAGCTGGCCGGTGGCCATCTGGAACCGAAGGTTGAACAGTTCTTCCTTCGACTCTTTCAGGCGGTCGACCAGATCAGCGTCGTTGAGCTCGCGGAGCTCGTTCGCAGCAACTCCGAGGGACATCAGAACTGCTCCTCTCTGGTCACGATCCGGGTCTTGATGGGGAGCTTGTGCTGTGCGCGGCGCAGGGCCTCGCGAGCAATCTCCTCGTTCGGGTAGGTCATCTCGAACAGCACGCGACCCGGCTTGACCGGGGCGACCCACCACTCGGGCGAACCCTTACCCGAACCCATGCGGGTTTCGGCCGGCTTCTTGGTGAGCGGGCGGTCCGGGAAGATGTTGATCCAGACCTTGCCGCCACGCTTGATGTGCCGGTTGATCGCGATACGAGCGGACTCGATCTGACGGTTGGTGATGTACGCGCCTTCCAGAGCCTGGATGCCGTAATCGCCGAACGTCACCTTGGTGCCGCCCTTGGCCTGCCCCTTGAGGCTGGGGTGATGCTGCTTGCGGTGCTTGACCCGACGTGGGATCAACATGGCCTAGCCCTCCTGCTTCTCAGCCGCACCAGCAGTGGCCTCGGCGGGAGCGGCCTCGGCCGCGCGTGCGGCGTCGGTGCTCGTCGCAGTGGTGCCCGAGGCACCGCTACGCCGGGGCCGGCTGGGCCGGCGCGGACGGCGATCCTCGGCTGCCGGAGCGGCCGCAGCCAGCTCGCGGCGTCCACCGACGATGTCGCCCTTGTAGATCCACACCTTCACACCGATCCGGCCGAAGGTGGTCTTGGCTTCGTAGAGTCCGTAGTCGATGTCGGCGCGCAGCGTGTGCAGCGGCACGCGACCCTCGCGGTAGAACTCACTGCGGCTCATCTCAGCGCCGCCCAGACGACCCGAGCACTGGACCCGGATGCCCTTCACGTTCGGCTGACGCATCGCCGACTGGATCGCCTTGCGCATCGCGCGGCGGAAGGCCACACGGTTGCTCAGCTGCTCGGCGACGCCCTGGGCCACCAGCTGGGCCTCGGACTCCGCGTTCTTGACCTCGAGGATGTTCAGCTGGACCTGCTTACCGGTCAGCTTCTCCAGGTCGCCGCGGATGCGATCGGCCTCGGCGCCACGGCGACCGATGACGATGCCCGGACGCGCGGTGTGGATGTCGACGCGAACCCGGTCACGGGTGCGCTCGATCTCCACCTTCGCGATGCCGGCGCGCTCGAGCCCCGTGGAGAGGAGCTTGCGGATGGCGACATCCTCTTTGACGTAGTCCGCGTACTGCTTGTCGGCGTACCACCGCGACTTCCAGTCGGTGGTGATGCCCAGACGGAAGCCGTGCGGGTTGATTTTCTGGCCCACTACTAGGCTCCCTTCTTCTTCGGCTGACGCGAACGGCCACGGCCGGCGGCTGCCTTCTCCGGCAGGCTCTCCACGACCACGGTGATGTGGCTGGTGCGCTTGCGGATACGGAATGCGCGGCCCTGGGCACGCGGCTGGAAGCGCTTGAGGGTCGGGCCCTCGTCGGCGAACGCGGTGGCGACGACCAGGGTCCGGCGATCCAGATCCAGGTTGTTCTCGGCGTTCGCGACAGCGCTGGCCAGCACCTTGTACACGGGCTCGGACGCCGACTGCGGGGCGAACCGCAGGATGTCCAGGGCCTCGTCCACGTTCTTGCCGCGGATGAGGTCCAGCACACGGCGGGCCTTCATCGGCGTGACGCGCACGAAGCGTGCGGTGGCCTTGGCGGTCGGATTATCGGTCTGCGTAGTCATCAGCGGCGCTTCGCTTTCCGGTCATCCTTGATGTGACCCTTGAAGGTGCGGGTGGGGGCGAACTCGCCCAGCTTGTGCCCGACCATCGAGTCCGAGATGAACACCGGCACATGCTTGCGTCCGTCATGGACGGCAAAGGTGTGGCCGATGAAATCGGGGATGATGGTCGAACGACGGGACCAGGTCTTGATGACCTGCTTGGTGCCCTTTTCGTTCTGAACGTCCACCTTCTTCAGGAGGTGGTCGTCGACGAACGGGCCCTTCTTGAGGCTGCGTGGCATTCTCTTACCTCCTCCTGTTATCGCTTGTTCTTGCCGGTGCGACGGCGACGGACGATCAGCTTGTCGCTGGCCTTGTTCTTACGGGTGCGGCCCTCGGGCTTACCCCACGGCGAGACCGGGTGGCGACCACCGGAGGTCTTGCCCTCACCACCACCATGCGGGTGGTCAACCGGGTTCATGACGACACCGCGGACGGTCGGGCGCTTGCCCTTCCAGCGCATACGGCCGGCCTTGCCCCAGTTGATGTTGCTCTGCTCGGCGTTGCCCACCTCGCCGACGGTGGCGCGGCAGCGCACGTCGACACGGCGGATTTCGCCGGAAGGCATACGCAGCGTGGCGTAGGCGCCTTCCTTACCGAGCAGCTGGATCGACGCGCCGGCGCTACGTGCCATCTTGGCGCCGCCGCCCGGGCGCAGCTCCACGGCGTGGACCTGGGTACCGGTCGGGATGTTGCGCAGCGGCAGGTTGTTGCCGGGCTTGATGTCGGCGGCCGGACCGCTCTCGACGATGTCGCCCTGCTTCAGGTTCTTCGGCGCGATGATGTAGCGCTTCTCGCCGTCGACGTAGTGCAGCAGCGCGATTCGCGCGGTGCGGTTGGGGTCGTACTCGATGTGAGCGACCTTGGCGTTGATGCCGTCCTTGTCGTTACGACGGAAGTCGATCAGACGGTAGGCACGCTTGTGGCCGCCACCCTTGTGACGAGTGGTGATGCGGCCGTGAGCGTTACGGCCACCGCGCCCGTGAAGCGGACGCACCAGCGACTTCTCCGGATGGTCACGGGTGACCTCGGCGAAGTCGGAGCCGCTGGCCCCACGACGACCCGGGGTCGTCGGCTTGTACTTACGAATAGCCATGAGTCTCTAGTCCTTCTCTGGAAGCCCCGGTCAGCTGACCGAGCCTCCGAAGATCTCGATGGGCTTGCTGTCTGCGGTCAGCGACACGATGGCGCGCTTGGTGGACTTGCGCTGGCCGTAACCGAAGCGGGTCCGCTTGCGCTTGCCCTGTCGGTTCGCCGTGTTGACGCTGGCAACCTTCACACCGAAGATCTTCTCGATCGCGATCTTGATCTCGGTCTTGTTGGACTCCGGGTGCACCAGGAAGGTGTACACGTTGTCCTCCATGAGTCCGTAGGACTTCTCGGAGATCACGGGCGCCAGGATGATGTCGCGCGGATCGGCAACGGTCGTCATGTCAGGCCTCCTCTGCTGTCTTCTCGACGGCAGCCTTGGCATCCGCCGTGTTCTGCTCGATGAAGGCGTTGAGCGTCTCGACGCTGAACACCACCTCGTCCGAATCCAGGACGTCGTAGGTGTTGAGCTGATCGGGCGCGATCGGCAGCACGTTGTTCAGGTTCGCCACGCTCTTCCACGCCGTCAGGTCCTCACGGCCGAGCACGACCAGGAACTTGCGACGATCGGAGAGGCTCTCCAGGAACTCGCGAGCCGACTTGGTCGAGGGGGCCTGCCCCGCAACCAGTTCGGTGATCACGTGGATGCGCTCGTTGCGAGCGCGATCGCTCAGCGCACCGCGGAGAGCGGCCGCCTTCATCTTCTTGGGGGTGCGCTGGCTGTAGTCACGCGGCTGCGGGCCGTGGACGGTGCCACCACCGGTGAACTGCGGTGCACGGGTCGAACCCTGGCGCGCGCGGCCGGTGCCCTTCTGGCGGTAGGGCTTGGCGCCACCGCCGCGGACCTCGCCGCGGGTCTTGGTCGAGTGCGTGCCCTGGCGAGCCGCGGCCTGCTGGGCCACGACGACCTGGTGCATCAGCGCGATGTTGGCGGGAGCGTCGAACAGCGCGGCCGGCAGGTCAACGGTTCCGTTGGTCTTGCCGTCGGCGGTTTTGACGTCCAGCGTCAACTTGGTCGTGGTCTCGGTGCTCACTTCGCACCACCCTTCACTGCGTCGCGGACCATCACGATGCCGCCCTTGCGACCCGGGATCGCTCCCTTGATCAGCAGCAGGCCGGCCTCGGCGTCCACCTTGTGGACGGTGAGGTTCTGCGTGGTCACCTTGTCGTTACCCATACGACCGGCCATCCGCATGCCCTTGAACACGCGACCCGGGGTGGCGCAGCCACCGATCGAGCCCGGTGCGCGGTGCACGCGGTGAGCGCCGTGGCTGGCGCCCAGACCGGCGAAGCCGTGGCGCTTCATGACGCCGGCGAAACCCTTGCCCTTCGAGGTGCCGGTGACGTCGACCAGCGCGCCGTCGGCGAAGATCTCGGCGGTCAGTTCCTGACCGACCTCGAACTCGCTGACATCGTTGACGCGGATCTCGGCCAGGTGGCGGCGCGGGGTGACCCCGGCCTTCTCGTACTGGCCGGCGACCGGCTTGGTCACCTTGCGGGGATCGATGGCACCGTAGGCGAGCTGGACGGCGGTGTAGCCGTCACGATCCTGCGTACGGAGCTGGGTGATCACGTTCGGGCCGGCCTGGATGACCGTGACCGGAACGACGCGGTTGTTCTCGTCGAAAACCTGGGTCATGCCGAGCTTGGTGCCCAGGATGCCCTTGGATGAACTCTGGTTGCTCATGATTTATCTCGCCCCCGTCCTACTGGATGTTGACGTCGACACTTGCCGGCAGGTCGATGCGCATGAGCGCGTCGACCGTCTTCGGGGTCGGGTCGAGGATGTCGATGAGTCGCTTGTGTGTACGCATCTCGAAATGTTCGCGGCTGTCCTTGTACTTGTGCGGCGAACGGATGACGCAGTACACGTTCTTCTCGGTGGGCAACGGCACCGGGCCAACGACACGTGCACCCGTACGGGTCACGGTCTCCACGATCTTGCGCGCCGAAGCGTCGATCGCCTCGTGGTCGTAGGCCTTGAGCCTGATGCGGATCTTCTGTCCCGCCACGCTGTGTCCTCTTCCGTCAGTTGTTCTCGACAGACAAACACCGCGTGACCAGGGGCAGGCTCTCGCCGGCTGAGCACATGACCACCGTGTGAGATACGGCAATCGACGCTGTTCATCTGTCGTTGTACGTTGGCTCGTCGCTGGTACGAGCCGGTTTGCTCCGGCACCCGCGGTCGGGCGTGTCGAGCCCGTGAACCTGATTCGGAGCACGCGTTACACGCCCAGTCCCCGTAAACCGGGCCTGGGAGTCATTCACCTGACGGCTTCCGCGGTGTCGGCACAGAGTGCGACCTGCGTCCGCCGGTCAAGGCAACCCGACAAGTATGCAACAGAGCCGGTGCCGATTCAAATCCGGCTTCGTCACACCCTTTCCGACGACTTTCGCTCACCGGATCCGCTCCCGCTCACAAGCGAAGGGTGCGCGGGAACGGAATCGGTGAGCGACGCCGGATTCCGGCCAACTGACTATCGAGTAAGATATTTGCATGCCTGCCCTCAGCTCCACCTTCGCCCTGCGGAAGAAGCTTCCCGGCATCCCCCTCGGGAACGTGCTGTTCTCACTCGGCCTGGTCGCGAAGGCCCCGTACTTCGGGACCGTCCTGCCGCTCGTCCAGGAGATGGAGCCGGGCTACGCCCGGGTCACCGCACCCAACTGGTTCGGCGTCCACAACCACATCGGCACGTTCCACGCGATCGCCGCGTGCAACCTGGCCGAAGCCGCGATGGGCGTACTGATGGAGGCGACCACCCCGACCTCGCACCGCTGGATTCCCAAGGCGATGCAGACCGCCTACCTGACCAAGGCGACCACTCGGCTGACCGCCGAGGCGCGCCTCGCCGACGACGTCGACTTCGACGCCATCACGACCGGGACCGACGTAACGGTGTCGGTGAGCATCGTCGACACCAAGGGTGTCGAGGTCGTCCACTGCGACATCACCACCTGGGTGACGCCTAGGTAAGGGCACTCCCCTGGCGTCGCCGTGCTCGCAACTGCCGTACTAGGACCCCGATGAATGAGGCGAGGACCCACAGCAGCGGCGCCCAGACATAGCAGGACATTCCGTACCAAGCAGAGACGACGACCAGCCCCTCACCAGCGCTCGTCGTCGCCGTGTCGGCCGCTGCAATATAGGTCCATCCCCAGAAGAACGCTACGAAAACCAGGTAGCTCAACGGCAAGCAAACGACCGCGAGCCTGAGTGAGTACGGCCGGAACCATCGTCCGATCAATTGCCGCCTACCTTCACGTCGTGATGCCCCGGCAAGTGCTTTACGGGCCCCCACGGGTCGGTCGGGTCCGGCATATGACCGTAGACCTGTGTCGGGACTCCAGAGTCGGAGTCTACGTAGACCTCCCAGGCTGGATAGTTGGTGAGTTGACCTTCCAATCTTGGCTCCACACCGTCGTATGGCTCTGCAACCAGGGTTCCTCGCACGCTGGCCTCCACCGTGCTCGAAGCCCACTTGCCAACTTCCTGGTCGTAGAAGGGCATGAATGGATCCTTCGCTTCAAAGGTCACCTGCACGCGTTCACCATCCTGCGCCACACCGAGGGTGGGGCTACCGACTTTCACAGCTCCAGATGGTATTTCGACCGACGGGTTTTGACGCATCACCACAACACCATTGTCGTAATCGATGTAGATGGACACCCTGCTGTCCTCCGCGCCTGCGCTCCCATCGAATCCCCTGCTGTCGCCGGCGTTGTCGTGAGGAATGTTATGGACGTTGTCACGTGGGATGAATGCGTTCACACGCACGAGGCCTCCGCCGGGAACCTTGTCTATCGATTTCACGATGACGGCAGAGTCCGTTCCCATATACCGAGGATCGTATGTATTCGGGTCCATCGCTTCCGCAAGCTTCCAATCGCTAGGCGTCGATGGAGAGCGACCGAACCGATCTTCGAAGACCTTTGTCTGATTGGCTCGCCTCGAGATACTGCTGGTTCCCGTGATCGGGTCGACGTCGGTGACAGGCAAGTCGCCATCTGCTGCATCGATGACGGTGGCCAGGTCCTGGTCGACTTGAGCGGCGTCGGCGAGTAGCTGAGAGAGCTGCTCCTGAAGCCTTTCCTTCTTCGAGATGAACTCCAACACTTCGAAGAGCGGAAACGTCGTGTCCGAAGGCGATGGAGTGGGTCCGTCGACTGTCCCCGAGTCCGTGACGGTCAGGCCGAGCTGCCTTGCTCCTTCGCGAATCCCTTCAAGTCGCCTTTTGACCTCGTCGATAGATTCGGCAGCCTTCCGAGCGGCCATACCGATGGCAGCGGATTCGTTTCGGAAGTTGGTGAAGTCCTTCACCGCCGTTGCCACGCGGGAACCAGCGGCGTCCGCGGAATCCCCGGACCAGGTTTCGAAGACCGTCAGATTCGCGAACCGTGTGACCATGGTGTCGCAGTTCCGGATGTTCTCCTCAGTCTGACGAAACACCTCGCGGACCTGTTCTGCGTCCCACCCGTCGATCTCTACAACAGTGACCACTCGTTAGTCCAGGTTCAGCAATTTGGGGCGCTCGATCGTGTCGGCACTCTCGCGATCAGCAGACGACAACTCGTAGTGAGCAAGTTGGAATCCGGCTGACAGAATTCCGACCTGCTCGACAAGCCGACGACTGGCTTCCCCCCACCGAGTCGTGATCTTCTCCATAGCCGCACCCGACGTACCAGCCAAACGTTGAGACTTTCATTCAACCGCTTACCGGTCGCCCTGAACTGGTCAGCGCAGTCCTCGGTCCACACTCCGGTCAGCTGGGCTGCAGCTGCCAGTTCCCCGAGCTCAACGGAAACGTCCTTCACTTTGCCCCCTATGTCACGAACAGGGAGCATATCTGGACCTGACAACCAGGCTTCGCCTGCTTCCACAAGCCCGTCAGATTCACGGTACGAAAGACAACCCGCTCGGCGGCGCTGCGCGAATTCCGCTCCGAAGTTCTGTCGAGGTGGTCCACTGCGACATCACCACCTGGGTGACGCCCAGGTAGTCACCGGTAGCAGGCCTGCCACCCTGCCGTTCGCACCGTCTCCGCCGAACAATAGGTCGCGCGCGGATAGTAAGGACCCATCGTCGACGCCGGCGGTGCGCCCGAGTCCTGAGATGCCTGTACCGACCGCGGATAGAACTGCGGCGACGGCAGCATGTGGCGCAGGAACACGATCTTGCGCTCGACGGAGGTGGTCCCCCACGGAATCACCGTCAGATCCGACGACGCGACCTGGTCGGGCGTCAGGTCCGCGGGCGCCGCGATCACGTAAGTGTAGTAACCGTCCGCGTCGAGTCGGGTCTGGAAGTCGGCCGCGCACGCCACCACCGGATATGGGGTGACCTTGTCGTTCTGGCACATCGACCAGTACCGCACCTGGGGACCGGGGGTGGCCGGCGACTGGCCGGCACGGCTGTCGGGGAACGTCGGCGCCTTGCCGCGGATGACGGCCACGCGGCCGGGACGGTAGGTCAGCGGCGATCCGACGTACTTGTTGTCGCCGTTGGGGAAGAGTCCCGCGGTGGTCGCCGGGTTGGTGAAGGTGACCTCGGCCGCGTTGTCGGGGAACGACGCCGCTGCGGCGCGCTCGATGAAGTCGTCGAAGACACGCGTGAGAGCCGCGGCGATCGGCCCCTGGTACCGCCGGGGGTTGAACGGCTGCGCGCACGGCTGCAGCGGAATCGACTGCCCGCCGACGGAGAAGGTGACCGCCGGCAAGGTGACACCACCGTTCGGCGAGGCGGCGTCGTCGGGCACGTAGATCCGGACGAGCAGGAATCCGACGGGCGCCTGTTGTCCGGCGGGCAACCCCCGGATCTCGTTCCGCGAGTGGTCGGCGGCCCCGGGGACGACCGTCGCATGCCAGCGCCGCTCGGCCGGCGCAGGCATGGCCACGGGAGCGACATAGGGATTGATGCTGCCCGGGTCAGGTCGGATGGCGTCGTCACGCAGGGTGTCGACGGTGTCGAGATCCGTCCCGTAGGTATTGAGTGAGAAATACCGGGCGGCCGGGAAGGTCCCCGACAGACGAATCGAATCCCCCGGACCGAGGGCGTAGGGCAGCACCCAGTAAGTCGCATTGGCGTCGGGAAAGGCCACGTTGAGGTCGGTGCTGTTGGACATCAGCTGCCACGCGCATCCCGGACCGGGTGCATAGCCCTGCGGGGCTGCCGATGCCGGAGCCGGCACCATACCGGCCACCACCGCGAACACCGTGCCGATGACGACACCGGCGAGCGCTCGAATCACCACGTGGACCTGTGCTGACATTGGTCTTTCCCTCCGCCGTGGAGATAGTAGCCAGAGGTCACCCGTGTGTCGGGCCGATTGCGCGACACCGTCTCGGCCTGCCACCCGGCGGGGATGCTCATAGGGTGAGGGATGGCCCCGTCGTCGACGCCGCCCCCGGTGCGGTGCAGACCTTCGGGGTCCGCGCCCGGAGTGCGGCAGTATCGAAGAGGGACGGTTTGTCACAGCAGAGCCGACCGGCAGGCGCCACCGAGCAGGAGGACAGAGATCATGTGCGGAATATGCGGCGAGATCCGTTTCGACGGCAGCGTGCCCGACGTCTCGACCGTCGATGCGATGACCTGCGAGATGGCGCGCCGCGGCCCCGACGGGAGCGGCGTCTTCGCGAAAGGGGCTGTCGCTCTCGGGCATCGGCGGCTGAAGATCATCGATCTGTCCGAGAAGGGCAGCCAGCCGATGATCGACCCGACGCTGGGGCTGGCACTCGTGTTCAACGGTTGCATCTACAACCACCACGAACTGCGGGCCGAACTCGAGGGAAAGGGGTACTCCTTCTTCTCCCACGCCGACAGCGAGGTGATCCTGAAGGCCTTCCACGCCTGGGGCCCTGACTGCGTGGACCATTTCATCGGCATGTTCGCGTTTGCGATCGTGAACACCGACACCGGCGTCGTCACCCTCGGCCGCGACCGCCTCGGCATCAAGCCGCTGTACCTCGCCGACACGCCCGGACGACTCCGCTTCGCGTCGTCGGTGCAGGCCCTGCTCCGCGCCGGTGACGTCGACACCTCGATCGATCGTGTTGCGCTGCACCACTATTTCAGCTTTCACGCAGTGGTCCCGGCACCACACACCATCTACAACGGCATCCGCAAGCTGCCGCCCGCCACGGTCATGACGGTCAACCCCGACGGGCGGCGCACCGAGCGGAAGTACTGGGAGCCGACCTTCGCGCCCCACCCCGACCGTGCCGACTGGGACGAGGAACGCTGGCATGCCGAACTACTGGACTCGCTGCGCACCTCGGTCAAGCGCCGCATGGTGGCCGACGTCCCGGTCGGCGTGCTCTTGTCCGGCGGTGTCGACTCGTCACTCGTGGTCGCCCTGCTCGCCGAGCAGGGCCAGACCGACCTGGCCACCTTCAGCATCGGATTCGATTCGGCGGCAGGAGAATCCGGCGACGAGTACGCCTACTCCGACCTGATCGCGGACACCTTCGGGACCGACCACCACAAGATCCACATCGGTACCGACCGGCTGCTGCCCGCGATCCCCGACACCATCGCGGCGATGGGTGAGCCGATGGTCAGTCACGACTGCGTGGCCTTCTATCTGTTGTCGCAGGAGGTCAGCAAGTCCATCAAGGTGGTCCAGTCCGGGCAGGGCGCGGACGAGATCCTCGGCGGGTACAGCTGGTATCCGCCGCTGCGCGGGGTGCCGCGGAAGGACACGACCCGCGCCTATGCGAACGTCTTCTTCGACCGTGACGACTCCGACATCCGCAGCATCCTCGCCGACGAGTACCTCCTCGAGGCCGGCTACGATCCCAGTTTCGCCTTCGCACATGCACATCAGTCCGCACCGGGTGCCGACACCTCCGTCGACGCGGCGCTGCGCCTCGACACCACTGTCATGCTCGTCGACGATCCGGTGAAACGAGTCGACACGATGACGATGGCGTGGGGGCTCGAGGCGCGGGTGCCCTTCCTCGATCACGAGTTCGTCGAACTCGCCGCGACCTGTCCGGCGGAACTCAAACTCGCACACGGCGGCAAAGGTGTTCTCAAGGAGGCCAGCCGGGCGCTCCTCCCCTCGGCGGTGATCGACCGGACCAAGGGTTATTTCCCCGTGCCGGGCATCCGCCATCTGACCGGCGGAGTCCTCGACCTCGTCACCGACACCCTCCGCTCGCAGGCCGCGGTCGATCGCGGCCTCTATCGACCCGAGGCCCTCGAGAAGCTCTTCGGCGACCCCAACGGCATCCGCACCCGGCTCGACGGCAACGAGCTGTGGCAGGCCGCCCTCCTCGAGATGTGGCTCCAGACGATGGAAGCGAATTCCCGACGGTGACCATCCTTCGTTTCGACGACCGCGGTTGGAAGACATATGGCGCCTCGCTCTCCCCCGACGGGAGTGCGTTCGCCTATATCGTCGACGACGGCAACGGTTATCCCCGTGCGGCGCAACGATCCCTGTCCCGTGACGGTGTCGGCGACCTGCGCTGGGTGAAGGTTCGGTCCACCGGCCCGGTCCGGAAGATCGTGCATTCCACCGACAGCCGGTGGTTGGCCGTCGAGATCGCCCCGAGTGGCGGTGAGCACCACCAGGTCTGGGTCGTCACCACTGACCCCGACGACGACACCGCGCACCGGATCGCGGCCACCCGCCCGGACGGCCGGTCCTACGGGACCGTCCGCCTCGTCGGCTGGGACACCGACTGGGTTCTGCTCACGGCGATCGACCACGACGGCACGACGCATGCGTTGCGCGTCCATCCCGGCACCCAGGCCACCCGCACCCTCGACCTGCGGGTCGGCAGCGAACTGATCGACTCCTGGAAGGGTGCGACGCTCGTCCGGGTCGGTCCGCGCGGCTATCACGACATGCTCCTGATCCGGCGCCACCCCGATTCGCCGGACGACGAGGTCACGATGACCCCGCTGCTCCCCCAGGACCCCGGCGCGGTCACCGATCAGGGTTACGTGCTCGACCAGGGTTTCGACCATCCGTCGCTGGTCTTCGTCCCCGCTCCCAACGAACCGATCCGCGACCTCGACAGCGTCCAGGCGCTGGTGCGCAGCGACTTCGACGCGAAGTTCCCGCGACTCCTCGGCGTCGAGGTGAGCAAGTTCGGCGTGCGGTTCCGGGTGATGGCGCAACGCGTCGACATCGGTCTCGACGAGTTCGCGGTCAGCCACGACCAGTCCACGGTCGCCCTCCTGTGGAATTTGAAGGGCCGCAGCGAGTTGCAGATCCTGACACTCCCCGACCAGACGCTGCATCCACCGGTCGAGCTGCCCGGCGAGGTCGCGTCCGATCTCTCGATCAGCGCGGCGGGTTCGGTGGTGTCGGTGACCGTCTCGAGCCCACAGCATTCCCCGCTCGTCCACCTGATCGACGTCGCGAACCGGACGGTGACACCCGTCCGCGACGACGTCGTCACCGGCGAGGGCCCCTCGAGCCTCCTCCGCCCCGAACTCGTGGAGTTCTTCGCGCGAGACGGCATGCCGCTCTCGGGTTTTCTCTATCGGTCCGCGAAGAAGAGCCGCGACGAGCGACCCGGCCCGACCCTGCTCTACTTCCACGGCGGCCCCGAGGGCCAGACCCGACCGGACTACCAGTTCCTCTTCGGGCCCCTCGTCGACGCCGGGATCACAGTCTTCGCCCCCAACGTCCGCGGATCGTCGGGCTACGGACGCCTCTTCTCCCACGCCGACGACCGGTACGGCCGCTACGCGGGCATCGACGACGCCGCGGATTGCGCGGAACTGCTGTGCCGGCTGGGTATCGCCGATCCGGACTCGGTGTACTGTTCGGGCCGCTCCTACGGCGGCTACCTGACACTCGCCTGCCTGACCTTCTACCCCGACGTGTTCGCCGCCGGCATCGCCATCTGCGGCATGAGTGACCTCGAATCCTTCTTCCGCAACACCGAACCGTGGATCGCCGTCGCCGCGTACACCAAGTACGGCCACCCCGAGTCAGACCGCGAGCTGCTCGCCGACCTCTCCCCCATCCACCGCATCGACGATGTGCGAGCGCCTCTGCTCGTGGTCCACGGCGCACACGACACCAACGTCCCGGTCAGCGAGTCACAGCAGATCGTCGCCGAACTGCAGGCCCGCGGCGCGGTCGCCGAGATGTTGATGTTCGACGACGAGGGCCACGAGATCGTCAAGCGCAGCAACCAGCATCGGTTGACCGAGGCCGTCGCCGAGTGGATCGCGAAGTACCCGAGCCGCTCCGGAGTGATGCGGTGACCCGGCGGATGACCGCCCGGTTGCTCGCACAGCTCGCGGAGACCCGCACGGGCAACGAGCGCGCCAATGTCCTCGAGGAGTTCCGCCGGCTGATCCTGTCCGGTGGCGCGCCTCCCGGCACCCAGATCCCACCCGCCGAGATCGCCGACGTCTTCCAGGTCAGCCCGATACCGGTACGCGAGGCGCTGAAGACGCTCGTCGGCGAGGGTCTCGTGGTGCACCGGCCCCATGCCGGATACCGCGTGAGCCAACCGTCCACCGACGAGCTCCGCGAGATCTACTTCGTTCGTGGAACCCTCGAACAGGCCGCCCTCGCCCGATCGGTCGAACTCATCGACGAGACGTCGCTCCAGATCGCCCGGGACCGCCACGCCGAACTCCTCGTCGCGGTGAAGTTCAACGACGGCAAGGCATTTCATGACGTGTCCCGCGAGTTTCACCGCGCCCTCACCACGCCGTGCGCGATGCCGCGACTGCTCAACATGTTCGAGGCGACCTGGAACCTCACCGAACCCTTCCAGATGATGCGATCGGTACCGTCGGAGACACAGGCGGCACTCAACACCGATCACGAAGACCTGCTCGACGCCTTCGCCGCCCGCGACACCTCAGCGGTCCTCGAGGTCGCGCACCGGCATCATGGGCGACTCGAGAGCGCGATCATCGAGAACGCAGACCTCCTCGACGTCCGCCACGATTGACACGCCCGGCCCCGCTGCTCACCGGTCGGAATATATCTACGCGTTCATCGGCCGGTAACAAACCGTTCCTATTTTTGTCGCATCAGCATTTCCGCACCTGAGAGCGGTTTTCCGCGCTGAGAGACACACCGGGAGAACACATGTCCACACCGACCCCTGCCGAGGCGGCACAGTCGCATCACGGCGCCGCGGGCGAGAGCGTCATCAAAGCCGGCTACGACGAGCGGCTCACCAACACTGATCTCGCGCCACTGAAAGAACAGAAGTGGACCTGGTACAACATCTTCGCGTTCTGGATGTCCGACGTGCACAGCGACGGCGGTTACGTCTTCGCCGGCAGCCTGTTCGCACTGGGTATCGCCGCCTGGCAGGTCCTCGTCGCCCTCCTGGTGGGCATCGTGGCCGTCAATCTCCTGTGCAACCTCGTCGCCAAGCCGTCGCAGATCGCGGGCGTTCCGTATCCGGTGACGACGCGAGTGTCCTTCGGCGTCAAGGGCGCCAACATCCCGGCGATCATCCGCGGCGCGATAGCGGTCGTCTGGTACGGCATCCAGACCTACCTCGCCTCGGTCGCGTTCGGTCTGCTGGCATTGAAGTTCTGGCCGGGCCTCGAACCGTGGGGTGACGTCGACCAGCACGGTTTCCTGGGGCTGTCGGTCCTCGGCTGGGCCGGTTTCCTCCTGATGTGGGTCCTGCAGGCGTTCGTGTTCTGGAACGGCATGGACACCATCCGCAAGTTCATCGACTTCTGCGGGCCGGCGGTTTATGTGGTGATGATCGTGCTCGCCGGCTACCTGATCGTGAAGGCCGGCTGGGACAACGTGAGCCTCGATCTCTCGGTGGGTGAAGGTCTGTCCGGCTGGTCGTCGACCACCATGATGTTCAGTGCGTTCGCACTGGTGGTCTCCTACTTCTCCGGCCCGATGCTCAACTTCGGCGACTTCTCGCGCTACGGAAGGAGTTTCGGCGAGGTCAAGAAGGGCAACTTCTGGGGCCTGCCGGTCAACTTCCTGTTCTTCTCGCTGCTCGTCGTGTGCACCGTCTCGGCGGCGGTGACGGTCATCGGCAAGGATGCGGACGGCAACATCATCACCGATCCGGTGCACATCGTGGACAAGATCGACAACACCACCGCCGCGGTGCTCGGTGTCCTGACCTTCGCCATCGCCACGATCGGCATCAACATCGTCGCGAACTTCGTATCCCCCGCCTTCGACTTCTCGAATGTGGCCCCCACCAAGATCAGTTGGCGCACCGGCGGCATGATCGCGGCCGTCGGCTCGGTCCTGATCACCCCGTGGAACCTCTTCAACAATCCGACCGCGATCCACTACACGATGGACACGCTCGGCGCGGTGATCGGTCCGCTGTTCGGCATCCTGATCGCCGATTTCTACCTGGTCAAGAAGCAGAAGATCGTCGTCGACGACCTGTTCACCATGAAGCCCGAAGGCACCTACTGGTACCGCAACGGCTGGAATCCGGTGGCGGTGGCCTCGACCGTCATCGCCTCCATCCTGCCGATCTGCGTCGTCATCTTCGGCACCGCCTACCAGGCCAGCTTCACCTGGTTCATCGGCGCCGGACTCGGCCTGGCGGTCTACACGCTGGGCATGAAATTCGTTCCCGCGCATCTGATCCACGGGTCGGTGCCCACGGCACACATCACCACCGACATCGCGGTCGACGCCGCGGGTGAACCCGTCGTCGACCCGACGCCGGAGCCGGCGGTCACCGAGGCCACCGCCGAGGAGACCACCACCAGCTGATCCGTGGGGCGCCGCGGTCTCGGGATCACGAGACCTGACCGAGCCCGCGCTCCGCGATCGACTCCAGGACACCCATCGGCGCCTCGTACGGTTCGGTGTCACGGGGCCAGTGCACGATGACGTCGGTGAATCCCAGTTCGGTTGCCCGCCCGACCATGTCGTCGAACAGACCGACGCTCTCGAGCGCATTGCGCGGAGACGCGTCGAGACTGAGGTACCGGTCGATCCGACGACCGGGGTACCGGCTCAGCTCCTCATCGAGGATGTCGACGGTTCGTCCGACCGCCGCGAACCAGTCGTCCAGCGTTTCCGCCGCTTGGCCGGTGGTCACCCAGGCCTCACCGTGGCGGGCCGCGAACCGCGCCGAGCGGGGTCCGTTGCCGGCGAGGAGAAACGGGACCCGGTCGCGTACGGGTCCACGCCCCAGCCGCATGTTCCGCGCCCGGTAGTACTCGCCGTCGGCGTCGACGTGGTCCTCGCGCAGGGTCCGGTCGAGGAGGCCGACGAACTCCTGGAATCGATCGACGCGCTGCCGGGCGGTCAGCTCGGGCTGCCCGAGCACGACGTCGTCCGGTGTGCCACCGGCGCCCAGCCCCAGCAGAAAGCGACCGTCCGAGATGTCGACGAGGGTCTCTACTTCACGCGAAAACGACACCGGGTGACGGAAATTGGGCGAGACCACGAACGCGCCGAGTTGGATGGCGCTGGTCACCGCGGCGGCTGCCGACAGCAGTGGCACACACCCCGACCAGCGCGAGTCCGGCAGACGACCCCAGACGAGGTGATCGTAGGTCCAGGCGTGATCGAAACCCATCTCCTCGGCCAGAATCCACCGCGGACGGGACTGTTCCCAGGTCAGGTCGGGCAGTATGCAGATGCCGTGGCGCACGCCTCGAACTCTACTGCGTCGTCCCGGTTCCCCCGGCCGGCTCAGCGATGCCTGGCCCCGGGCAGCACGACCGCCGACGCCACGAAGAAGCAGAGCGCGCCGACGAAGGTCCCGGCGGTGGCGGCGACGGCGTCGGCGGTGACACCGTCCTCGGTGACGAAAGCGCCCACCGCGGACACCCCGAACGCCACGCATCCCACCCAGTTCACCAGCACCGACCACCAGTCCCGGTCCCGAAGGTCGAGGCCACTGCCCGACGATCGCGAATACGCGACGAAGGCGACCGCGCCGCTGATGAGAAAGGCGATCGAGCCGCCGGCATCGGGCGACCACACCAGGTGGCGCTCACCGGCGACCGTCTGGGCGAACAACGCACTCGTCGTGGAGATGTTGAACAGGATGGTACCGACGGACTGGGTTGCGGCACTCAGCCATTCGGCCCGGATGGCCGATCCCGGCAGCGACGTCTCCAGCTCAGCGGGCGGGCCGCTACGCACCAACTGGATGAAGCCGGCCCCGGTGAAGAACCACGCGCCGACGAAGTAACACAGATTGACGACGTCGGCACCGGCGAGCTGCCCGAATCCGGGTGCCGATCCCAGGGCGAACAGCGCGGAACCGACCATGAAACCCCAGCACTGCTTCGGCAGGGTGGGTGCGAACGCCGCGGCGGGCCAGACACGACGCCGCGCGGTCGCCACCGACGCATCACGCCGTGACATCGAGGACCGCGATGACCTTGCTCGGTTCGATCCACACGCCCAGTTCGCCCGGGACGCCGTTGCGCGCACCGAACTCCTCGGCCCGGTCGGCACCCATGTACCGCGCCCCGCACATCGTGGCGATCCGACGCACCTCGTCGAGATCCTCGGTCACCACCGCCCGCCCCTGCACCTGGACGAACCCGTACGGGGGCTCCGGCAGGTCCACCGACATCACGGCACGCGGATCACGCAGAAGCGCACGACCTTTCGCAGTCGTGGCACCGGTGTTGAAAGCGAGGCGGTCACCGTCGACGACGAACCACACCGGGATGACGAGGGGCCGCCCGTCGGCTGCGAGGTAGCCCAGGTGCCCGGTCTTGGTTCCGGACGCGAGGAATTCACGGACGGTCGGATCGGACAGCGAGGTGGCAGACATGCATCCACCCTAGATCCGTGAGGCTATGTGCACCGCCATCATCATGATCGTGGCATGCGGACCGCTGCGGCCCCCGGTTGGCAGGATCGACCCGTCGACGATGCGCAACCCCTCGGCCCCGTACACGGCGCCGAGAGCGTCGGTCCGCACACCCATCGGCATGGTGCCCCACGCATGCTGGGAGAACCCGGGCACCGCGGCCACCGAGACGCTGTCCGGCACGACGATGCCGGCGAAGTCTGGCGAACGCAGCATCTCCACGACGCGGTCGGCACCCGCACGCATCGATGCGCTGGCCTCGGGCGAAGGTTCGCCGAACTCAAGGCGGACCCGTTCACCGTCGGCGACGAGCTTCACCGGCGACCGGCGCATCGCGGTCACCTCGACCATCGGCCCACTGGGCGGCACGCCCTCGATGTAGACCGCGAAATCATCTCGATAACAACGGATCTCGAGTCCATCGTCGGTGTGGAGCACGGTCGGCAGCACCATGCCGGGTTCGGCCGGATCCATCCGCCGATAAGAGACGGCCAACCCGCGATGCTCACCGGCCTCCAGAAACCCCGCCCCACCGAGCACCTCGAGATCCGAACCGAGCAGGAGCCGCGCGGTGCCCAGGGTGCCGGCGGCGAGTACCACCTCACCGGCGCTCACGGCGAACCGGTCGGTCGCGACACCGGTGACGCGCCGCCCGTCGGAGACCTCGAGCCGCCGGACCTCACAGTCGGCCACGACACGGAGATTCGGCCGGCGAAGGGCCGGCTCGAGATAGGCCTCGGCCGCGGTCCGGCGCAGCATCCCGGACCGATTGCCGAGCACCCGGTTCACGCCGATGACCGGCCACCGGACACCGAGCGGCCGAGTCACCTCCCACGACGACCAGTACCGCTCGAAAGCCGTTCCGGCATCGCCGAGTTCGTCGTCGGACACCGGAGAGACGCTCATCGTACCGCCGCTTCCGTCCAGCTCGGAGTAGGCGGCGTCGATCGCTTCGAGGTCCCAGCCTTCCGGCCAGTCCGCGAAGTCGTCCTGGTGCCAGCGGAGGAAGTAGCCGCCGTTGACCACCGAGGAACCACCGACCGCACATCCCCGCGCCGCGGTCAGACCGTCGAGATCGGTGGCGTGCCGGACCGCGTAGGGCGCGTGGTCGCCGATCGGGAGCCGCCGGAGGTCCCGGTCTTCCGGTCCCGGCCACCGCCCGGGTCCCCGCTCGAGCAGCACGACGTCGCGCCCGGATTCCCTCGACAGCTTCTCCGCGAGGACGCATCCGGCACTCCCGGCACCGACGATGACGACATCTGCGGTCAGACGACCATTGTCGGCCGGCTTCGGCGCGGGATGGCGGGATCGACGGGTCATCGGGAGATGACCGGGCGCAATGCCTCCGCGTCTCGGTGGGTGATGACGCCCTGCCACAGACCCGCACCGTAGGCCAGATCGTCGAGGCGACGCATCAGCAGATAACGGAACGGGCCGAGGGCCGGCGGGGTCGTCGGGTCCGCGAGGAGGTCCCGGAACCAGGACACCACCCCCTCGACGATCGCCACCTGGACCACGAGTATGCGGAAGCGTCTCGACACCAGAGCCATCAGCAATGCCACCGGCCAGTAGTGCCGGCAGATCGCATCGGCCGCCTGCAGTAACCCGAACCCGGCCGCTCGTCCGGTCAGTTGCGCCGAGACGAGAGGTGCCGAGGGCAGATCGCCCAGCCGCTTGCGGAGCCGGGTCGCGAGATGGGTCAGGATGAGCATCGCCAGCGCGGTGCCGAAGCGGGTTCGCGACAGCAGTGCGACGACGGCCGCGGCCATCGGCACCGACAACACCAGCGGGGCGGCTCGATCGCCGTGACGTGCCGCGAGGTGGGCGGCCCCGGTTCCGTAGAAGCATCGGCGAGACAGCACCGAACGCAGGTCGGTGCGGTGGTCGTGGGCCACCCGCGCGACCGGGTCGTAGCGGATCCGCCATCCCGCGGCATGCATGCGCCAGCACGCGTCGACATCCTCGGCCACCCGGAGCGACTCGTCGAATCCACAGAATGCACTGCGCCGCACCACGATTGCCGCACTGGGGACGTATGGGACCCGGGTGGAGGGCAGGACCGCCGACTCCTCCGGCCCCATGTCCAGGGACGACCAGCCGTTCTCGTAACGCTCCGCCAGCGAGGACGACTCGTCAGCCGATCGGAGGCCGACGATGCGAGGGGCCACGACCCCCACCGTCGGGTCGGAGAAGTGGGTCAGCAGTACGGTCAGCCAGTCCGGGTCGGGAACGACGTCGGAGTCGAGGAAGGCCACGAAATCGGTGGTGGCGGCCGCCGCCCCGGCGTTCCGGGCAGCGGCCGGACCACGATTGCCCTCGAAGCGGATCACACGAACGCCGGACCGCTCGGCCACGATCGGGACGCCCGAGCCGTCGTCGACGACCACGACCGTCAGACCGTCGAGGGCGTCGAGCAGCCGGTCGACACCGGCCTGATTGTCCTTGACCGGCACCACCACGGTGACATCGGCGGGTTGCGGCCCGAACATCGGCCGGGGGTTGGCGATCCCGGCGTCGAGAAGTGCACGCGCGAGACGGCGGGTCACGTTGTCGCACACCTCGATTCGACCGTCGTCGGAGGTCATCCCGAGCGCGGTGTCCGACATGCGCAGCAGTCGCGTCGGAGATCCGCCGACGAGATACCGGAAGTCACCGCCGCGCGCGGAGCGCAGATCGATCTGAACCTGGAATCCGTCGGGCAGATCAGTGCGGTTCTCCGGCGCCGCTTCCTCTGACGTGCCGGCGCCCTCATCTACGTTCCCGTCCGAAACCGGTTGTGCACCAACGGCTTCTTCGCCACTGATACCCTGGGCCGCGGCGCCGCCGCGGGGTGCCGAATCGTCGAGCGCGGTCATCCGATCCGCCCCTGCTCGTCGACCTCCCAGGAGACAAGCGCGGCAGCGAGTCGATCGGTCACCTCGGCCACCAGTCGACGTCCCTCATCGGCGGTGGCCTCGGTGGGATCTCCCAGCACACCGTTCGGGCTGACCGCGGCGACACCTCCCTCGCGCATGACCGGCAGAAGTGCGCCGACCGGCTCGCGATTGCCGGCGGCCGCCCGTGCGGGGTCGACCAACGACGGCGAGACATGCAGCAGCACAGAGGTTTCGGTGAATCCGGCATGCGCATCCGCCCCTGGGAAGGCACACGGGAACCAGGCGGCATCACGCCCCTCGTACCGGAGTCGGGTCACCGCGTCGATCAACGTCCGAGTGTTCCCGCCGTGTCCGTTGACGAACACGATGCGTCTGGCCCATCTGCAGGCGCTGCGCCCGTATTCGACGAGCATCCCGCGAAGAGCGTCATGCCCGATGGAGATCGTCCCGGCGAAGCCTTCGTGTTCGCCGCTCGCGCCGTAATTGAGGTCCGGCGCGCGGAGGATGTCGGAATCCCCGAGGCGCTCGCAGACGACGTCGGCCACCGCCGCGGCGATGCGCGTGTCGGTGTCCAGAGGCAGGTGTGGACCGTGCTGCTCGACAGAACCGAGAGGTACCACGAGAGTGATCACCTTCCCATCGAGGTCCGGCCAGCTGCACTGCCCCAGCGTCGACGGTCCTGTCATCTGACCAATGCTAGCCATCGCGCTCTCAACCTTCTGCCCCTCGGCCCAAAAACAGGGAGAAAAACGCGCCGAAATCGTCGTGCCGCCCGGCTTGACGAGCGTTCGATCGGTTGTGGAATGCTAATGCGTACGCGTGACGCCTGACACAGGTGGCAGTACAACGACCGGAGGACGACACATGAGCAGTACGACACCCCATAACAGTGGAAAACCCGGCCCACTCAGTTCGATCCGGGTCATCGAGTTCGCCGGCATCGGCCCGGGACCCCATGCGGCCATGTTGCTCGCCGATCTGGGTGCCGACGTGGTCCGGGTCCAGCGCCCCGGTTCACTCCCGAAGCCGGGCGTGAACGCCGATGCGCTGTTGCGCGGGCGTCGCGTCGTCGAGGCAAACCTGAAGGACGAGACCGATCGTGCGACGATCCTCGATCTGGTGGCCAAGGCCGACGTCATCCTCGAGGGTTTCCGCCCCGGCGTCATGGAGCGTCTCGGCTTCGGCCCCGACGACCTCACCGAGGTCAATCCCGGCCTCGTCTACGGCCGGATGACCGGCTGGGGCCAGGACGGCCCCCGCGCGAACCTCGCCGGCCACGACATCAACTACATCTCGCTCACCGGTCTGCTCCACGCGATCGGCCGCAAGGATGATCGTCCGGTGCCGCCGCTCAACCTCGCGGGCGACTTCGGCGGCGGGTCCATGTTCCTCGTCGTGGGCGTGCTCGCCGCACTGCTCGAGCGCGGCATCTCCGGCAAGGGGCAGGTTGTCGACGCAGCGATGGTCGACGGCGCTTCCGTTCTGGGACAGATGATGTGGGCGTTCCGCGGCACCGGCCTGTGGAGTGACACACGCGGCACCAACATGCTCGACACCGGCGCCCCCTACTACGAGGTCTACGAGACCTCGGACGGCAAGTACATGGCCGTCGGCGCCATCGAGCCGCAGTTCTACGCCGAGCTGTTGAAGGGCCTCGGCCTGGCCGACGCCGACCTTCCGGCACAGAACGACATCGCGAACTGGGGCAAGCTGAAGGAGATCTTCACCGAGACCTTCAAGTCCCGCACCCGCGACGAGTGGGCCAAGGTCTTCGACGGCACCGACGCCTGCACCTCGCCGGTGCTCACCTTCGCCGAGGCGCCCGGCGACCCGCACATGGCCGCTCGCGCCAACCTCGTCGACATCGACGGGGTCACCCAGGCACAGGTCGCCCCGCGCTTCTCGCGCACCCAGCCGGAGACCCCGGCCGGACCCGCCACCGAGGCCGTCGACCCGAAGACCCTCTGGGCCTGATCCGGCACCACGGACAATCGCCACTTCCCGGACGGATGCGCTGGTTCCAGCCAGCGCTCCTGAACGGGAAGTGGCGATTCTCGTTTCCTCCCGATTCGCTTCGTGACGATCTCGCTCCCCGAGGTGCGATGCCCGGCGAACTGTCGGAGATTGCGTCCGCGTGAGCACCGTCCGAGGGCATATAGCCCTCGGACGCACCTGAGGTGGACGAGATTTCCGACCGCGCGGCCCGCTGTTCACCATTCACCCCGTGAAGTCCGGTGCGCAGCGCCCTGATTGATGTCGCGCTGTGCCCGGTTTGGTGACCGGTTGGTGTTGTTGGTTGATGCCGGGAAGACGGTGAAGCAGGCGGCTGCCGAGGTGGGTCTGTCGCCGGAGCGGTGTTCGACGATTCTGAAAGCGATCGGCCGACCTGCGGGCAAGCCTCATCGTCGGCATCGGCCACCAGGGGTGGTCGATCGGGAGGTGATCGTTGCCCGGTTCATCGAGACCGGCAAGATCCTGCCGGCAGCGAAAGCTTCGGGGGTGTCGCATACAACGGCTCGCCGGGTTCTGGTGGAAGAGGGTCTGATCAGCCGCGAGGGCATCCTGCCAAAGAGTGCCGATGGCACCAAAGACCGCTTCCTGGCCCTGGTGCCGCAGGGGCGGACGGCGACTGCGGCTGCGCGCGAAGTTGGGGTTCATCCGGCCACGGGATCGGGGTGGCTGCGCGGGATACGCCATATCCGTGGCGGCCGAATTTATCCCGATGGCACGGTCGTGGACTACACCAACAAGACCGTCTACAAACAGTCGGTGACCAGTGCAGTGATCAGTGACCGGTATCTGTCGCTCGAGGACCGGGTAGCGATCGCTGACGGGCTGATCGTGAAGGATTCCTTGCGTGTGATCGCTGCCCGGATTGGCAAGCACGTCTCCTCGGTGTCTCGTGAGGTGCGGGCTTATCGTGGCGAGGATGGCCGGTATCTGCCATATCAGGCTGATCGGGCTGCGGTGGCGGCTCGCGCCCGGCCCAAGCAGTCCAAACTGGTGGTGAACGCGGTTCTGCGGGCGGCAGTCGAGGAAGGCTTGGCGCGCAAGTTGTCACCGGAGCAGATCTCGCACCGGTTACGGCGGGACCATCCTGACGACGAGAGCATGCGGGTGAGTCACGAAACGATCTATCAGGCGCTGTACTTTCAGGCTCGCGGGGGTTTGAAAAAAGAAGTGCAACTAGCACTTCGGAGTGGACGCACCCGCCGTAAACCGCAGCGCAAGCCCGGGGAACGCTACCAACGGTTCACCGACGAGATGATCATGATCAGCGAGCGTCCCGCTGAGGTGGAGGATCGGGCGGTGCCCGGTCATTGGGAAGGCGATCTGATCGTCGGGGCCCAGCACAAGTCCGCGATCGGCACCCTGGTCGAACGCAACACCCGTTACACGATGCTGTTGCACCTACCTGACGGCCACGATGCTGAAACGGTACGTGATGCGTTGATCGCCTCCATCGGCACGCTGCCCGAGCATTTGCGGGGATCGTTGACCTGGGATCAAGGGGCGGAGATGGCCGGGCACAAGCAGTTCAGCATGGCCACCGATATGACCGTGTACTTCTGCGACCCGGCCAGCCCGTGGCAGCGGGGTAGCAACGAAAACACCAACGGCCTTCTGCGCCAGTACTTCCCGAAGGGTACCGACCTGAGCATCTACGGGCCGGAGGACCTCGAACACGTCGCCCAAGAACTCAACGGGCGTCCACGCAAAACACTCGGCTGGGATACCCCAGCCGAGCGTCTGCGTAATCTAGTCACCACCCAATAGCCACCAGCGTTGCGACGACCCCTAGAAACCACCCAATCAGGGGGAACGACTTCAGCCGAGGTCGTACAGCCGGAGCGATGTCGCGTGCGACGTCATTCAGCCGGCCCGTTCGATGCGACCAATCCCTCGCTCCCTGAGCCTGGATGCACCGATTTGGGGTGAGGTTTCTGGTGTTTGATGGGGTGTTGAGAAGCGAGATGCCTTGCTGCAGTGCAAGAATGGGACTTGTCTAAGGAACACATTCAGGCACGAAGAAAGGCATCTCGCAGATGCGATTCTCTCATACCAACCCGGTAGCAGCAGCCTCGTTCGACGACCCGAACCTGATCGCCGCAGCGGGGGTCGTGCCGGTGATGGGCTTGGCCACCTCGTGCAGCTTGGCCGACCTGGCCGACGAGTGGCTCACGATCCCCACCGACAAAGGCGCCCACCCAGGAGCGAAGGTATCGGCGCTGGTCACCGGCATGGTCATGGGTGCGGACAGCATCGCCGACATGGGTGTGCTGCGTCACGGAGCGATGGGTACCCTGTTCGACCGCACCTACGCACCGTCCACGCTGGGATCGTTTCTGCGGATGTTCACCTACGGCCACACCCGCCAACTCGACGCAGTCGCCACCCGGTTTCTCGGCGAACTGACACGACAGACCAGCCTGCTCGGTGATCTCAGTAATCCCAGCGCCTCGGTGATGCTCGACATCGATGACACTGTCATCGAGGTCCACGGCTATGGCAAACAGGGCGCGCAGGTCGGTTACACCGGCACCCGCGGACTCAACGTGTTGCTGACCACGCTCACCGCCCCAGGACGGGCCCCGGTGATCTGTGGGCAGCGCCTACGCCGCGGTGCTCGCGGTTCCTCGCACGGCGCAGCGTCAATGATCACCTCAGCACTGAAGACGCTCACCCGTCTGAGGCCCACCACCACTGCACCACCAGTGCTGGTGCGTGCCGATTCCGCGTTCTACTCCTACGACATGGTCCGCGCCTGCCTGGCCCACGGTGCGCACGTCTCGATCACCCTGCGGCGCCAACCCGACGTCCTGCGCGCCATCGCCAACATCGACGCCACCGCCTGGACACCGATCACCTACACCCGCCCGGTCTATGACCCCGACACCCACACCGTGGTCCACCGCGCCCAGGTCGCGGCCACCCCGTTCACCGCATTCACCGGCAACATGAGCGGCAAGAAGCCAGTGCCTGGTCACCTGATCGTGCGGCGAGTACCCGACGAACAAAGCACCCAGACCGGCGAGTTGTTCCCGATCTGGCGCTACCACGCGTTTTTCACCAGCCAACCCGACCCCGATCCGGTCACCGCCGACGCCATCCACCGCGGACACGCCATCATCGAAAACGTCCACGCCGACCTCAAAAACGGGCCCCTGGCCCACCTGCCCTCGGCACAGTTCGCCGCGAACAACGCCTGGCTGACCTGCGCAGTCATCGCGTTCAACCTCTCCCGCGCCGCGGGATGTGTGGCCGGGATGACCACCGCCACCACCGCCACCGTGCGCCGCACCCTGATCAGCATCGCCGCCCGCATCTCCCGCTCAGCACGCCGCGTGACCTTGCACCTACCCCGCGACTGGCCCTGGCAACCGTACTGGCAGAACCTCTTCGACCACACCCACCATCGAAAACCCGCGTAAACCCCTACCAACCCCGCCCACCCCCGGGCCCAACCAGGACACCCAGTGAAACAAGCCGACATTCCGAGATCGGCAGACCACCCACGCCCACATACCACCACCCCCAAAACCGCACGCCCACAACACCCTCCACCACCACCGGCACACCACATCGGTGCATCCAGGCTGAGGTGCGAGGAGCGTAGCGACCTCCCCCGCTCCCTGAGGTGCGAGGAGCGTAGCGACGAGCCTCGAAGGGTCAGACCTTCGAGTGCCCCATGTCGATCTGGAACTCGGCACCGGTGATGCCCTTGGCGCTGTCGGAGGCCAGATACAGCACGGCATCGGAGATCTCGTCGAGCGACGCGACCGGGTGGTAGTCCAGGATCGACGTGAAATGCGGGTTGACCCAAGGAATCCCGAAGATGCGATGTGCCTCGGTGTCGGCCACGCCCATCGGGGTGTCCACCGCGTAGGGGTGGACACTGTTGACCCGGATGCGATGGTGGCCGAGCTCCTTCGCGGCGGTCTGCGCCAGACCCACCAGACCGTGCTTCGACGCCGAGTACGACGCCTGCAGGGGCATCGCCTTCAGCCCGGCGACGGAGCTGATGATGGCGATCGAGCCGCCGTTACCGGCCTCGAGCATCGCCGGGACCGTGGCCTTCAGCGTCTTCCAGGCGCCGACGAGGTTGATGTCGACGACGTCGGTGAACTGTTCCTCGGACAGCTCCCACACCTTGCCCCAGGTGAGCACGCCCGCATTGGCGATCACGTGGTCCAGCCGTCCGAACTGTTCGACGGCATCCGCGACGAGCTGCTGCTGGAAGCCCAGGTCGCGCGTATCTCCCTGCCGCGCAAGGATCTTACCCCCGACGCCCTCGACGAGCCGGATGGTCTCGGCGAGGTCCTCGGCGGTGGCGGGCGGATAGGTCGCGCGGTCGATGATCGGACCCGCGATGTCGAGACCGACGATCGCGGCTCCCTCACGGGCGAACCGGACCGCGTGATTGCGGCCCTGACCACGGGCGATGCCGGTGATGTAGACGACCTTGCCGTCGAACTGTCCCATGGCAGAACTGTAACACGTTCTAGTTCTGCCGACGTTCCGGTTCTGCCCACGTCCGGTTCTGCCCAGGTCCGGTTCTGCACCGAGAGGCGTTCACGAACTCGCCCGCCGACCGGAGATCCGGTCGACGGGCGGGAACCGGCGGGTGCGACGCGTCAGGCGCCGAAGGACCTGGTGAAGTCGTCGGGGATGATCAGGTCGTCGGCCGAGAGCTCGTGCACGCTCTTGTGCCCCAGACCCATCAGCACGCCGTCGAGCCCCATGCGCATGAGGTCGAGGACGTTCTCGACGCCGGCCTGGCCGTTGGCAGCGAGACCCCAGAGGTACGCCCGGCCGATCATCACGGCGCGGGCACCCAGCGCAAGCGCCTTGGCCACGTCACTACCGCGACGGATGCCGCCGTCGAGAAGCACCTCGATGTCGTCGCCGACCGCGCTGGCGATGTCGGGCAGCAGGCGGATGGTCGCGGGGGTGCCGTCGAGGTTGTTGCCGCCGTGGTTGGAGACCGAGATGGCCGACGCACCGATGTCGACCGCGCGCTTGGCGTCGTCGAGCCGGGTGATGCCCTTGACCATGAACGGACCGTCCCAGTGCTCACGTAGCCACTGCAGGTCCTCCCACGTGGGCGGCGGGGTGCCCATCCACTCGCCGTAGGCACCGAAGAAGGTCGGGCCGGGGACGCCCTGCGGGGTGAGGTTGGGCGCCGTGAGGTCAGGGATGATGACCTTGCCGCCCTTGACCCAGTCCAGCGCGTAGCGCGGCTTGACCGCGATCTCCGGACCCAGACGCACGAGCGCCTTCAGGTTCACCTTCTCCGGGATCTCCGGACTGCCCCAGTCGCGTCCGACGTTGAAGACCCAGTCGGTGGTGACGATCAGCCCTTTGGCGCCGGCCGCCTTCGCCCGCTCGGCCCGCCGGAGGATGTCCTCACGGCTGCCGAGCCAGTAGATCTGGAAGAAGACCTTGTCGTTGACCGCGGTCACCTCTTCGACGGCGTGGGAGGCGAAACTCGACAGGCCCATCGCGGTACCGCGGGCGGCCGCTGCACGTGCGACGGCGACCTCACCGTCCGGATCGACGGCCTGGACACCGGTCGGCGAGATCATGACCGGGAAGGAGAGCTCCTGCCCCATCACCGACGTGGTCATCTCCCGCTCCGGCTGGGCACCGACAACGTGTGGTGCCCAACCCAATTCGGAAAAGGCCTGCACGTTGTCGTCGAGGGTCACACCGGCCTGGGTGCCGGCGACCAGCGATGCGTACACCGACTTGGGCAGCCGCTTCTTCGCACGACGCTGAGCCTCGGTGACCGTTTCGAACCAGGGGTTTCTCGCCCAGGGGTTGAGAGCCATTCTCTTACTCACTCACTCTTCTCGGATGCGGGCCGTCGCCCGCGGGATATGTTCAATGTCCCGCGATGACTCGACACACGGTGGGGCCGCGTGGATTACCGCGCGGCGGGGGTGAACCCGGCCAGCGGGTTCTCGTCACAGGACTTGGTGGGTCGTCCACCCACCGGGGTCAGGTCGCCGTCGGGACGACGGGTCATCAGCGTCAGCGGGGTGCCGCGCGAATGATCCTTGTTGGCCGTCGGTTTGGTGCGATCGCCGGCGAGCAGCTCCTCGCCGTAACCCTGCACGCACTCGGGGTCCGGTCCGGCCAGCGGCAGGCCGGTGAAGAACTTGGCCGCCATGCAGCCACCGCGGCAGGCGTCGAAGTGCGCACACTTGGTGCAGGCACCGGCGTTCTGCGGCTCGCGCAACTCGGTGAACAGATCCGAACGCTGCCAGATCTCCTGGAATCCGCCGTCGGACAGGATGTTGCCGGCGAGGAAGTTCTCGTGGATCGCGAACGGGCAGGCGTACACGTCGCCCACCGGGTCGATCAGGCACACCACGCGTCCGGCACCGCAGAGATTGAGGCCGGGCAGGCCGCCGCCGGAATCCCCGCCGAAGGCCGACAGGTGGAAGAACGAGTCACCGGTCAGCACACGATCCCCGTGTGCGACAAGCCAGTCATAGAGTTCGCGCTGCTGCTCGGGCAGCGGGTGCAGGTCGTCCCAGACGTCGGCGCCACGGCCGGACGGACGCAGCCGGGTGATGCGCAGGGTGGCGTTGTAGCGATCGGCGAGTGCCTTGAACTCGTCGAGCTGCGCGACGTTCTGCCGGGTCATGACGACGCTGATCTTGGCGTCGGCGAACCCGGCCTCGGCCAGGTTCTCGAGCGCCCGGACCGCCATGTCGAAGGAGCCCGGTCCGCGCACGGCGTCGTTGACCTCCGCGGTCGCGCCGTCGAGCGAGATCTGGACGTCGACGTAATCCGATGCCGCGAGCCGCGCCGCGACCTTCTTGTCGATGCGCAAACCGTTGGTGGAGAACTTGACTCCCACCTGATGACTGGTGGCGTAGTCGACGAGTTCCCAGAAATCCGGGCGGACGGTCGGCTCGCCGCCGCCGATGTTCACGTAGAAGACCTGCATGCGCTGCAGTTCGTCGATGATCGCCTTGCACTGTTCGGTCGACAGCTCGCGCGGGTCGCGCTTGCCCGACGACGACAGGCAGTGCACGCACGCCAGGTTGCAGGCGTAGGTGAGCTCCCAGGTCAGGCAGATCGGTGCGTCGAGGCCGCGCTCGAACTGGTCGACGAGGCGGCCGACCTTGGGCACCTGGTCGGCGGGCGCGCTCGGACGCTCGGAGGTCACGAGTTCGGCTGCGGTGGGCGGCATCTCGATGGTCGTCATCGTGTCGGTCCTAGGGTCGGGGCTGAATGCGGGGAGTCGATCGGGGCTGGCGATCGGGACGGATGCTGGATCAGGCCGCGCGGGGCGTGATCATCGCGCTGTCGGCCAGCGCCGTGAGCGCCTGGACATACAGCGGACGCTGCGCGGGCGTGATCCCCGCGGCGAGGAGGGCTGCCTCGGCGGAGTCGTGATCGGCGAGGGACTGCACGATCCCCACCACCGTGAGGTTCTTGAGGAAGGACAGCTTACGGGTACCGAAGTGGTACAGAAGGGCGCCGAAGGGCTCGGGCCGCAGCGCCACCTTCGGGTTGAGCTCCCACGCGACGAACGTGTCGAAGCCGGCTCGGGAATCGGGGGAATCGGGACCGGGGGTGTCGAACCGGACCCCGGCGACCGCAGAACGGTCGCCGGAGGTCGGATTCGATGTCGGGGCAGACATCAGTAGACCCCGCACATCCCATCGATCGACACCTCTTCGACGAGCGACTCGGCGATGAGTTCGGTCTCGGCAGAGCACTGAGCGGTGACCGCGGACTGATCGGCCATGATCCATACCTCCTTGATTCGTGATGGTGACTCGGATCACCGACGACTATAGTGGCACTCAGTGCAGAAACGCCAGAGTCAGGACGAAAACTATCCGGACGGCCAGGCAATCCGATGGAGACACCAACACGAAGAAGCAGGTCACATAGGGTGTGGTCTCGATGACGACGCAGCAACAGGACACCAGGCCGCAGCGCCCCGCGCCCGGACGACGACCGATCTCGTCGCGGGCCCGGATCAGTGCGCTCGCGATCGGCCTGTTCACCACACGGGGCTTCGAGGAGACCAGCGTCGACGACATCGCCGAGGCCGCCGGCATCGCACGTCGCACGTTGTTCCGGTACTACTCGTCGAAGAACGAGATCCCCTGGGGGGAGTTCGACGACCACCTCGGCGAATTGCGCGGACTTCTCGCACAGATCCCCGCTGACACTCCCATGGCCGACGCCCTCGTTGAAGCACTGGTCGCCTTCAACCGGGTGCCGCCGGAGGAACTCGACAACCACCGCAGGCGCATGTCCCTGTTGCTGGGAGTTCCCGCGCTCCAGGCGCATTCGATGATCATGTACGCCGACTGGCGGCACGTCATCGCCGAGTTCTGCGCGACCCGTCTCGGCCTGGACGACACCGATCACCTCCCTCAGACCATCGGGTGGTTGTGCCTGGGCGCAGCGCTCGCCGCCTACGAGCAGTGGCTGTCGGACCCCGACGCCGACCTCGAGGCACTGATCGCCGACGGCGCGCGCATCGTCGCGAACGGCGTGGCATCGCTGGCCCGCACGGCATGATCGGCGCGGCGACTACGCTGGCGACGGCATGGCCTCGTGGGACACCCACTGATTGGGCTATCCTGAAGTAGAACGTGTTCTAATTCGGTCCGGTTCGACCCGGTCCTCGACGTCGGAGAGCTGCTACATGTCTGACCTGACCCCTCATGGCTCACGCAGCGTGATCCTCACGGTGGCCGAGGTGATCGATGAGACGTCCGATGCCAAATCCATCGCCTTCGAGGTCCCCGAGACGTCGTCGGCCGCCTTCACCGACTACAAGCCGGGGCAGTTCCTCACGCTCCGCATCCCGAGTGAGCAGACCGGGTCGGTGGCCCGCTGCTACTCCCTGGCATCGTCGCCGTACACCGACGCCCGTCCCAAGGTGACCGTGAAGCGCACCGTCGACGGCTACGGGTCCAACTGGGTGTGCGACAACCTCTCCCCCGGTTCGCAGGTCGAGGTGCTGCCCCCGTCCGGGGTCTTCACGCCGAAGTCCTACGACGACCCGCTACTGCTCATCGCCGCCGGCAGCGGCGTGACACCGGTGATGTCGATCCTCAAGGCGGCGTTGAAGAAGAGCGACGCGCCGATCGTCTTCTTCTACGCCAATCGCAGCGAGGACGACGTGATCTTCGCCGCCGAGCTGCGCGACCTGCTCCACGCGCACGCCGACCGCCTCACCGTCGTCCACTGGCTCGAGACCCTGCAGGGGCTGCCCACCGCGGCAGCCCTGACATCGGTGTTCGCGCCGTACTCGACCACCCACACCGCCTACATGTGCGGTCCCGGACCGTTCATGGACGCCGTCCACAAAGCCTTGGCGCAGGCGAACTTTCCGCACCACAACGTCCACACCGAGGTCTACAACTCGCTGTCCGGCGACCCGTTCGCCGACGTCGAACTCGAGGAGGTCAGCGAGGAGGACCAGGCTTCCGCGGCCACCGTCGAAGTCGAGCTCGACGGCGAGACCCACACTCTGAGCTGGCCGCGCAAGCGCACCCTGGTCGACATCATGCTGGCAGCCGGGCTCGACGCCCCGTACTCCTGCCAGGAGGGCGAATGCGGTTCGTGCGCATGCACTCTCACCGAGGGCACCGTCGACATGGACAACGCCGGCGCGCTCGACCCCGAGGACATCGAGGATGGATACATCCTGGGTTGCCAGGCCCTTCCGACCTCGGATTCACTCAAGATCGAGTTCTGACCCGCAGTTCCGACCATCGAAGGGGAGCACCGACGTGACCACCATCCTCAGTTCCCGGCGTGACCGCTCCCGATTCAGTCCGGCGCAGCTCGCCCGCGGAATGGCCGTGATGCTCCTCGGCATCGGGGCACTCCACTTCGTGGCACCCAAGCCGTTCGACGAGATCATCCCGGAGGAGATCCCCGGCGACCCGCGAACACTGACGTATCTGTCCGGGGTTGCCGAGATCGGCTTGGGCGCCGGACTTCTCGTGCCACGGACCCGCCGCCTCTCCGGTGCGCTGGCGGCGCTGCTGTTCCTCGCCGTCTACCCCGCGAACCTCAACATGGTGCGGCTCTGGTGGGACAAACCGCTGCCCTACCGGGTCGCCGCACTGGCGCGCCTGCCGTTTCAGTTCCCGATGATCTGGGCGGCGATACGCGTGGCGCGCGAGGGCTGAGTCTCCTACGTTCCCACCGCGTCTCATCGGCCCTTCGAGGCTCGTCGCTATCGCTCCTCGCACCTCAGGGAGCGAGAACGCCGCGCCTCGCTCCTCGCACCTCAGTGCCCGCGGTCGGCGGGCCGACCGTCGTGGAGATCGAAAGAAGTCGCGTTGCCCCGAACTGTTGTCGCGCGCGACAACGCTTCGTTTGGGCGAGCTCGGCCGATGTCGCCCGGACGGATTGATGTCGCGGGCGACATCGCTTCGCCGCATCGGGCCGGAGGGCGTATCAGGGGGCATGTCGAGCGCCTGACCGACGAACCTCATCTCGACCGACAGACGTCAAGTCTGTCGGTCGGGGTAGAAGTCGACCCGTGTCGGGTGGGCGACGTTGTCCCACCGGGCCTTCGAGGCTCGTCGACTTCGCTGCGCTCCCGTCGCTCGCTCGGCCCGGCGGCTTGCGCTCCCACACCTCAGTACCCTCGGTCGGCTTGTCGCCGTCGTGGAGGTCGAAGGAACGGGCGTTTGCCCGTTGAATGACGTCGTGTTCGGGGTGGCAGGCGATGAATGCCCCACAGCGGGTCGAACGGTCCGAAATTTCGCGTCCACCTGAGCGGCTTCGGAGGGCAATATGCCCTCCGAGGGCGCTCACGGGGATGAGTTCTCCAGCGGCTTGCCGCGAGTGGGGACGGGCGATGTAATCCGTCCTTGTTTCTCGAGCGCAGCGAGCGGTTCCCTGGTTCTTTCGGATCAGGGAGCGAGAACGCCGCGCCTCGCTCCTCGCACCTCAGGGAGCGAGAGCGCCGCGGTCTCTCATCTCAGCGCCCGGAAATGCGCGCGCTCCTCGGGCGTTCGGTGCTCGATCGCGTAGCTCAGTGCGGTGCGGCCCATTCGGGCGGCGTTCTCCTCGAGGTACGCCAAAAGCGTCTGCTCGTCGACGCGCTTGCCGGTCTCGCGAAGCATCCACCCGAAGGCCTTCTGGATGAGGTCCCGCCGGTCGTTCTGGACGAGTGGCGCCACGGACAGAAGCGCGGATGCGTCAGCGTGTTTGATGTGGGCGAAGGTCGCGATGATCCCCACGCGCCGCCGCCAGAGGTCGCCGTCGGCGGCGTGGGCGAGGATGACGTCGATGTCGCCCCGCCGGCGGCAGTATTCGCCGAGGACGGAATCGGCGGACGAGTCCACGAGATCCCAGTTGTTCACCCGTCCCCGACGGACCGCGTCGAGGTACAGCCCAACCCACCTCGCAGCCTCGTCCCAGTCCGGGACCGACCGCGGCCGTAGGGCCCGTTCGAAGTCGCCGCGCAGCAGGAACAAGGCGATGAGCCGATGCTCGTGAACCGGCGAGTCCAAAAGCGCGACAATCTCATCGGCGCCGATGCCACGGAAGCGTTTGGCTATCGCCCGTTGCTGGGGCACGCGCAGGCCGAGGAACTCGTCACCCTCCCCGTAGCCGCCGGGTCGGACCTGGAAGAACCGCGCCAGGTCGACCGCACACTGGGGATCGGCGATCTCGGCCGCCGCCGCGCGTACCGAAGCGGCGTTCAACTCGGCGCCCATCGGTGCTACAGCAGGTCGGCAATGGGCGTCGGTGTCTGGAGTTTCGATCGGGTCTTCATGACGGCACCGACCTTGCCCGCACCGACGACGCCGGTGAGGATGCCATCGCGGCTGTAGTAAGCCACGAACTTCTTGCCGTCGTCGTCGACGACGTGCACGGTGTCGTCGGCGCGCGGGGAACCGAGCACCTGGATCTTCAGGTCGAACTGGTCACTCCAGAAGTACGAGACCCCGGCGGTGACGGCGTCGCCACCGGCGATCTGGTGAGCCACGACGGAGGCCTGTTCGACCGTGTGGTTCCAGTGCTCGACACGGTGCGGGGTGCCGTCCTGGTCTCGCCAGTTGGCGACGTCACCGAGCGCGTAGACATTCTCGGCGCTGGTGTGACCGGTTGCATCGCAGGCGATTCCGCCACCCACTTCGCGGGGTGCGAGTTCGATCCCGGAACCGTCGAGATAACCGGTCACCGGCGTCGACCCGATACCGACGACCACGATGTCCGCCGGTAGTTCGGTGCCGTCGTCGAGCTTGACCGCGGTGACCTTCGGTCCGGTCGGGTCCTCGGCGACGACGATTTCGGCGACACCGACCCCGGTGCGCAGGTCGACCCCGTTGTCGGTGTGGAGGCGTGAGACCAGCGTGCCGATCTCCTCGCCGAGAGCGACCGCGAGCGGAGTGGGAGCGGGCTCGACCAGGCTGACGCTCAACCCGCGGGAGGTGAGGCTCGCGGCCACCTCGCAGCCGATGAACCCGGCACCGATCACCACAGCGGTCGAGGCGGTATCGATCTCGCCGCGCAACGCCACCGCGTCGTCGTAGGTCCGGATCATGTGCACGCCGGCCACGGCGTCGGCAAGACCCGGGAACGGTCGCGGGTCCAGCCCCGTGGCCAGGACCAGCGTGTCGTAGGCGAGGGCGTCACCGGATGCCAGCGTGACGGTCTTCTCCGCCGGCGACACCGAGGTCACCGCGGAACCCAGGCGAAGGGTGATGCCGGATTCGCCGTAGAACTCCGCGGTTTTGAGGTCGACCCGATCGTCTTTGCCGAGCAGGACAGACTTCGACAGCGGTGGACGGTCGTAGGGCGGATGATCCTCGGCACCTACCAGGGTGATCGGATCGGTGAACCCGTTGTTGCGGAGGCTCTCCGCCACCCTGATCCCGCCCAGGCCCGCCCCGACGACCACGACGCCCGCGCCTGATCCACTCATCTTCGTCCTCTCTCACCGCGGACACCGTTCAACTCGGAATGCCCGATGACATTCCGAGGACAGTGCCTCAGCGGGTTACGTCTCCGACCGGTTGCAGGTCGGACAACAGCCAATTCCCGTCGACCTTACGCATAAGTGCCCACCTCGCGGTAGGGGTTGTCTCACCGTCCGCATCGGCAGGCTCCCTAAAGCCTATAGGTTTTTGTCCGTCTGCGACAGACAGCGTCTGATCGATGAACACGAGGACCCGCGCGCGTTCGTCGGCGCTGTCGTCCAGACCGGCGCCCACGACCCGTCCGACCATCGAGATCGCCGCGGCCCGCGCTCCGGGAAGGACGACGTCGGCGCCCCGATTGCGGTATTCGAGACGCAACGGGTCGGCAAGCAGCGCATCCGTGCGCCGCCGCTGGTCGGGTGGGTCATCCGGTCCGAATGTCATCAGCGCACCGACCGCGCCGCCCGCCGCGGACAGGATCGCGGCACGCTCATCCTCGCTGGGCTGTAGGTCGGACCGCAACACCGCGATCCCGGCGATCAGCGCGACAACGAGTGCCACGACGGTGACGACGGTCAGGGCAGCGATGCGATGGCGTTGCCGGCGTGTCGGGCGCGGTTCCAGGAGTTCGGTCACGACAGACGCGCCTCGGCGATCTTCCAGCCGTCACCGGTGAGTTCCATGGTGATCAGCGCCGTGATGCGTTGGGCGGTCGCGTCGACGGCGGCCGGAGCCGCCGCCCCCTCCGACCCCAGCAACAGCGGGTTCGTGGCGTCGGCGACGACGAGCACGTCCACGGTGGTGCCGGTGTCGTCCGACGCCGGATCGGTCACCAGGCCGGCCGAGACCACCTGTCCGACACTGCGTCCGGCCTGCCTGCGCACTTCGGTGACGAGAGCGTCACGGGCCTTGTCGATGCGATCCCGCTGCGAGCCGGTGCTCACCGCGAGTACTCCGTCCACATAGGCACCGGCCTCGGCCGGGTCGGCGGTCAGCATGGCCGTGACCGCAGCACGCGCCGAATCCAGCACTTCGCCCTGCAGATCGACTTCCGCCCGCTGCCCGCGGATCTGCCATCCCAGGACAACACCCGCGACGACGAGGATCGCGACGATCGCCGCCACGGCCAGAAGACCCGCTCGTAGGCGGCGCGTCCGTCGCACGGCACGCTCGCGGAGCGCGGGAGCGGCGGCGATCCGGGCCGTGCGCGCACTCCGCGTCGCCTCGTCGACCCGGCTGCGGGCAAGCCGCACGCGGGCGGAGGTCGAGTCGTCTGCCTGCGTCACCGTCTCACCCGATCACATCGGCCGCGGCGAGCAGCCACGAATCATCGGCACGGACGAAGCGAGCCAGCACCGATCGCCGGACCGTCGCCGCATCAGGTTCGGATCCGGCACGAACACCGGACCGTACGGTCACCGCCACCCGCATCAGGGCCTGCCCTTCGACGGCGTCGGCGTCGACCACGCTGACGATCTCGGGCCGCCACACGACTGAGATCGTCCCCGGCTCCGGTGGCCGGGTGAGCTGTGCTCCGTAGCTGTCGAGAAACTGGCGGGCGACCAGCTCCCGGGCCCGCGCCCGATCCTGTTGCCACCGAGACGAATCGACCGAGAAGACGTCGGCCACGATCGTTCCCGCACGGTTGCGGAGCTGCTCACGGCTGTGCTGCAGCTCGTCTCCCGCGGCGTGGGCACGCCACGCGGACCCTGCGGCGACCAGCGCAACCGCGAGCACCAGCGCCGCCGCCAGAATTCGGAGAGCGCCGGCCCGCGCCGAGATGTAACCCGATGAGGTCATGGAAGGTATTGCACCGCCCCGAGTTTCAGCGAGCCGTCGTCTGGGGTGACCAGTACCCGTAGCCGGAATCGGCGTGCCTGCCCCGGACCGGTCCCGTCATCGGCGTCGAACAGGACGGTCGCCGCGACGAGAACCGTTGCGCTGCCGCCCTCCCGGGCAGAGACACCCGTGCCGTCGACCGAGGACTCGGACACCGAACCATTGGCCTGCACGAAAGCGCTGTAGCTGTCCGCGGACTGGGCGAACTCGTCGTAGAAGGTGCCGGTGGCGCCCGCGAGGATCTTGCGCGCCCGGCCCGGATCGCGATGGTCCGGCGCGATCAGCACGGCGACACGTTCGGCCGCCGCCCGCTCGAAGTCGTCGTCGGTGTAGGCGTTCCGCGCGTCGGACCAGGCCACGACCGCGATCCCGGCGCCGACGACCGCGACGACCGTCACCAGAATCGCCAGAATCCATCGGCGACGCGGCACCGGGCGTCGCAGGCCCGCGTCGACCTCCATGGCATGCAACTCGTCGAGCGCCTCACGCAGTTCACGCCGAGTGCTGCGTGCGGACGCGATTTCCGCCGCACCGGGCCGCGACCCCTCGCTCAAAGCCGGGCTCTCCTCTACGACGACAGGCGGGTGTCCGCTTTGTTCTCGACCTTCTCACCGCGGATTCGGCTCGAGTAGGCGGCGCGCGCCTCCTGGTCGGGGCTCAGGAAGATCGAGTCCAACTTGGTGAGCTTCCGGCTGAACCGCTTCATCGCCTGTGGGAACAGGGGACTCGAGTCCGCCCAGCGCATCGACCGCGGGGCGTACACGCCCGTCACCGGGCGGGCGATCGTCTCCACGACGATGGCCGCCACTTCTTCCGGCGACACGGTCTGGATGAACTTGTTGGTCTGGAGTCCGGAGATCAGCGCGGTCCGGGTGAAGGTCGGGAGGACGGCGCTGACGGTGACACCCTCCGGCTCGAGCTCGGCGCCCAGCGCCTCGGAGAACTCGATCACCGCGGCCTTGGCGCCGTTGTAGATGGTCAGACCCGGGGTCGGGATGCGGCCGGCCGTCGACGCGATGTTGACGATGTGGCCGGTGCGTCGCGGGGCCATCCGTCGAGCTGCTTCCTGGCAGCCGATGATGACGCCGAGGACATCGATGTCGAAGGTCCGCCGGATGATCGTGTCGTCGTAGGACAGGAAGGGACCCACCGGCATGATCCCGGCGTTGCTGACCAGGACGTCGATCGGTCCGAGCCGGCTCTCGACCTCGGAGAGGAAAGCGTCGAAGGACTCCCGCCTGGTGACATCGACCTCGACGCCCTCGATGCCGAGATCGGCCGCGGCCTTGCCGACCGCCTCGCCGTCGACATCGCCGATGGCCACCTTCGCGCCCGCCCGGAACAGCTGGGTCGCGGTCTCGAATCCGATACCGCGCGCGCCGCCGGTGATGACCACCACCTTGTCCTACAGCGCTGCTCGGACGGCATCGTGGTCGGGCTTCCGAGACAGTTTGTCACGCAGGCTCATTGGTTCCCCCTCGGGTGATTGTTGTTGATTGGTCTCGACAGTGGGCGGCGCGCACGGCCGCCGCGCATGAGGTCGTCGCCGTAGTGCGTCGGGCTCCGGTCACCAGATCATCGGGGCGAGGAACTTCGCCGCGAAGTCGCGAACCCGCTGCGGTTCGGTGCGGGCCGGATCCGACGGCGGCGTCTCGAGGAGCGAGATCACCAGGCGCATATGGATCTCGACCGCCTCGAGCAGATCCTCGACCGGCATCTGGGCGCCCTCCTCGCGCAGCGTGGCCGCAACCCGGTCGGTGACCATGTCGATGAACAGCGACGTCATCTTCGCGGTGACGCTCTTGATCTCGGAGTCGGTGAGGACGATCCGGCTCAACAGCGGGTCGGACATGACGAGCTCGGCACCGACCGCGAACGCCTCGACGAGCGCTTCCTTGGGTCCCATCCCCTTGACCGAGGCCTCGAGTTTCTGCATGCCGCGTTCGTAGGCATCGTTGGCCACGGCATAGAGGAGCGCCTCCTTGTTCGGGAAGCGGCGGTACAGGGTGCTGCGGCTGACGCCGGCACGCGCTGCGACCTCGTCGATGTTGGCGCGGCGCACACCGACCTCGGCGAACTCCGACGCCGCGGCTGCGAGGATCGCCGCCTCCTGGTCGGCCGGGCTCGCGGTGTTGCGCACCTTCCGGGTGGACGTGCGGGCGCCCTTTCCCTTCATGACGCTCTTCACGGTCTCCTTCACGAGATTGTCCGACACTCGATCACCTGCGCCGAAGGGTCACGGGGAACTTGTCCTTGGGCACGGGCAGCGCGCTGTAGTCCATCGGCATCGTGTAGTCGGCCGGCACCGACCATTCGTAACCACGCAGCAGGTGATGCATGATCGTCTTGATCTCCATCTGGCCAAAATACAGGCCGATACATTTGTGAACGCCACCACCAAATGGCATCCAGGCGAACCGGTGCGACTTGTCCTCCGCGCGCTCCGGACCGAACCTCTCCGGGTCGAACATGTCGGGATTGGTGAAGAACTCCGGGTCCCGCTGGCCGGACAAGGAGGAAGTCGTGACGATGGTGCCCTCGGGGATGTGAAAACCCTGGACCGAGGTGTCCTTGATGGCCATGCGGGGCTGGGCCGGCACCGGCGGACAGAGCCGCAGCGACTCCTTCATCACCAGGTCCAGCGCAGTCATGCTCCCGAGGCTGTCGTATCCGAGTTCGGGTCCGAGTTCGAGCGACTCCGACCGGGCACGTTCCTGCCACTCGGGCGCCTTGGCCATGTGGTAGGCCATCTGGGTCATCGTGATCGTCGACGTGTCGTGCGCGGCCATGAGCACGAAGATCATGTGGTTGACCACGTCCTCGTCGGAGAAGCGATCTCCCTCATCGCTCTCCGCGTGACAGAGAACCGAGAAGAGATCCGGTGTCTCCCGTGCCCGCTTCGCCGCGATGTTGGCGTAGAAGAACTCCTCGAGGACCTTGCGCGAGCGCAGCCCCTTCCACCAGCGACCGCCCGGAACGGGTTTGCGCACGTAGGCGACACCTGCACGGACGGTGTCGATGAACGCCTTGTTGATCCGGTCGGCCTCGTCCCTGGGAAGGTTCAGGCCGAGGAAGACCTCGAGCGCGACGTCGAGCGTGAGCGCCTTGAACTGTTCGAACAGTCTCACCGAGCCGACCGGGAACTCCCCGACGCGCTCGGCGATCATGGGCTGCATCTCCTGCATGTAGCCCTTGAGCGCGGAGGTGCTGAACGCCTGCTGCAGGATGTGCCGGTGGTGACGGTGCTCGTCGAAGTCGAGGAGCATGACGCCGCGGTTGAAGAAGGGACCGATGAAGTAGCTCCACGCCGGACCATTGGCGAACGCCCGGTCCTTGTTCATCAGGATCTCCTGCGCGGCGCGGGGGTCTCCCGTCACCACCATCCGCACGCCGAAGGCATCGAGTCCCGACACGTTGCCGAACCGGGCGCGGCGGCGGTCGGCGAAGGCGAACGGGTCGCGCCGCATCGACATGATCTCGAGGATGCTGTTACGACCCGAACACGGCACGGCCTGCAAGCCGCTCCCCGCGGGAGGGGTCGCGAGTACCGACGCCATGACCGTCTCCCATCCAGTCGAGTCGTGCAGAATGTGATCCACATCGCATACTAGACCATGTTGAGACAATCCGGGAAAAGCGTTCCTAACTCGCCTCCGATCGGCCGGCGAGAGCTCAGCCCTCGACGAGCAGCCGATGACAGCGTCGAAGCCGATGCCGCCACCACTGTTGACGGTCCTCCGGCGCAGCATGACTCACGACGTCGACGTCGAACCCGGCACCGAACCACCGCGGTTCGACGACGCCGTCCCGCATCAGGAACGACGGCGCGACGTCCGCCGTGAAGAGCGAACCGGTGCCGAGGCCGCAGGCGAGGTCGAGACGAGGCAGTGCCGCGGCCGCGGCCACGCCGGCCGCCATGCCGATCGCGCTGTCGAGGGCGCTCGACACGACGACGTCGAGCCCGAGGGTGTCGGCGAGTTCGAGCGTCGCCCGCATCCCACCGAGCGGCGCCACCTTCACCACGGCGACGTCCGCGGCCTCCGCGGCGACCACGCGCAACGGATCGTCGGCCTTGCGAATCGACTCGTCGGCGGCGATCGGCACGTCCACCGAACGCCGCACCTGCGCCAGCTCGTCGACCGTGCGGCACGGCTGTTCGGCGTACTCGACGTCCCCGATCGCACGGAGAGCGGTGATCGCCTCGTCCACCGACCAGCCACCGTTGGCGTCGACGCGCACCCGCCCGATCACCTCACGTGTCGCGGCGACCCGCGCGACGTCGTCGTCGAGGGTCTGGCCCGGTTCGGCGACCTTCACCTTCGCCGTCCCCGCGCCCGGATACCGCTTCAGCAGTTCGGCAACGTCCTCGGCCGGGATCGCGGGCACGGTCGCGTTGACCGGCACCGTGTCCCGCACCGCGGGGCGCGGACCGAGGTAGGCGGCCTCGATGCCGGCCCGCAGCCACGCGGACGCCTCGACGTCGCCGTACTCGACGAAGGGACCGAACTCGCCCCAGCCCGCCGGCCCGGCGAAGACCATCGTCTCGCGGGCGGTCAGCCCACGGAACCGGGTTCGCATGGGGAGACGAACCACCACGGCCGTCGCGAGCAGATCCTCCACATCCGGGAGCTCCCACTCACCGTTCACGCCGCCGGGCATCACATCCTCCTGGGTCACTCGCGTCGACTTTGAACGAGGGTTGTGTGAATTCGATGGAACAACCTTCCCACTTTGTTCCAAGTGCACTACCCTCGCCCTCATGTCAGTCAACCAGGGATTCGATGCCGGTATCCGCGAGGCGGAGCCGATGATCGTCGACGACACCCCGGACACCGCCGGCGAGATCGTGCGGCCTCGGCTCGGGGCCGATTCACTCGTGTGGAAGTTCTACGGCGATTCCCGGGGCATCCTCGGCTTCCAGCGGCTGGCCGGCACCGAGAACTGCATCGAGCAACTCGGGCAGGCCGTCCTCGACCACTCGGTGATCTTCAGCGACTTCCTCGGTCGCGCCAAGCGGACCGGGCCGCCCGTGATGAAGACCGTCTACAGCACCGAACCCGAGAAGTGGGGCCGGACGGTCCGTGAGTTCCACCGCGACATCAAGGGCACCATCAGCGACGGCTCGCGCTATCACGCGCTCAACCCGGAGCTGTTCTACTGGGCGCACGCGACCTTCGTCGACCAGGTCCTCTACATCACCGACACGTTCATCCGCCGGCTCAGCTACGCCGAGAAGGTGCAGATCTTCGAGGAGAGCAAGGTCTGGTACCAGCTCTACGGTGTCAGCGACCGTGGTCAGCCCCAGACCTACGAGGAGTTCCTCGCGTATTGGGAGGACATGCTCGACCGCTTCGTCCCCCACAAGACGATCGTCTATGCCACCGGCTACATCCGTCAGGGGCTGCCTCGCCCCAAGAAGGTCCCGGGCCCGGTGTGGACGGTTCTGTCGGCTCCGCTCAACGCGTTCATCCGCACGGTCATCGTGGGGACACTCCCCCAACAGATGCGTGACGTCTGCGACCTGGAGTGGAACGACAAGAAGGAGAAGAACTTCCAGCGCTTCGCGGCTTTCATGCGCGCCATCAACCCGCTGGTCAACCGACTGCCGCTGAAGTACCTCTACGTCCCGTGGGCGCATGAGGCGTGGACGAAGGTGGGCGTCGACCCGCGGCCGCTGCACAACAAGCCGGCCTAACGACCCAGGCCCTTCGAGGCTCGCTCCGCTCGCACCTCAGGGAACGGTGGGTCTCGCTCCGCTCGCACCTCAGGGAACGGTGGGTCCCAGGAACTCCTCGACGTGCCGAATGAACTCCGCACGTCGGTCGCGGTGCACGCTGTGTCCGGCATCGATGGTGACGAACCGTGAATCCGGCAGGGCCTCGCTGACCGTCCGCAGGTGACGAGGCGGCAGGAAGCTGCGTTCCCCGCCGGAGATGACCATCGTCGAGGCGCTCACGCGCGGCAGTTCCGACCACCACTGTGGTGCACAGACATCGAACTCGGCGACGATCTCGTCGCCCATCCGGCCGTCGAACCGGATGACCGGGAAGGGGTTTCCCACCAGGGCGAGGAGTCCGCGGACCTGTTCGCCGAGGGTCGCCTTCATGGTGATGCCCTCGGAGAGGTCGGCCTCGTCGCGGGGCATGGGCGGTACCTCCTCGAGGACCAGACGCCGCGCCCGCGACGGCTCGTGCATCGCCAGACGGAGCGCGGTGTGCGCACCGAGCGAATGCCCGACCACGTCTGCCCGGTGGATGCCGAGGACGTCGAGCACGTAGACGAGGTCGTCCCGGAAGTCGTCGAGCCGGTAGGCGCTCTGCGGGCGACCGCTGCGGCCGTGTCCGCGGAGGTCGACGCTCACGACCGGTCGACCCTGCCGGCGCAACGCCGATGCGAGGGGACGCCATGTCGAATGGTCCGACGCCATCCCGTGGACGAGTACCACCGGCAACCCCCTGTCGGGTTCGCCGGCCACCCGGACCGCGAGGGCCGGCTCGGCCCGCCGCTTCAGCACGCGCATGAAAATCAGCCTACGGCCGGCCGCGGTGCGCGCCGCGTCACACCATGCCGTTCCCACCCGTACCGCGGCCATCGTGGGCCACCCGGACTACCGCTCGACGATGGACACGCTCAGGGAGGGTTTCTCCGAGTCGGCGGTGTCGAGCCCACCCGCGCCCGCCCAGATCGCGTCGACCATCGGCTGCAGGAACAGGCCACCGAGCTGGCGCACCATCACCCGAACCACCTGCACGGCCTCGGACCGGTCGGTGGATGCCAGCCCGCTCTCGCGCGATTTGGTGACCTCCGACCTGGTCAGTTCCGTGAGACGTCCGATCAGTGCCCCGTGCTCACCCGCCGGATCGAGCACGGCGCGTCGGAGGTAGTCGACCACCGGCGGGTGTTCGAGAAGCATCCGTTGAACCGCCCGGTCCCGTTCGGCTATCACCTCACCGGGGGTGCCGTCGGTGGGCGCCGACGCGATGGCCTGGGCGTGGTAGTCGACGATGAGCTGCTCGACCGCATTGCGCAGGCCCTCTTTGGTCTTGAAATGATGCTGGACCAGCCCCACCGTCACCCCGGCCGCCGCGGCGACAGCGCGCATCGAGACACGCCCCTCCCCCTGATCGGCGTACAGGTCGAGTGCCGCGTTGCGAATCTTCGCCTTCGCGGTGAGATCACCAGGACTCGCGCGTGGATCTGACATGACTGTGTACCTCCCGCAGGCCGACGTCGATTGTACAAAGAGATGGGTTTCCATACATCAGAATCGTCAACTGTACAGTTGTATCGGCTGTCTGGTCGTGATCCTCAGGACAGCACGATCGACCAACGAATCCGAAGGGACCGTCATGACCACCGAGATCGTCCGGGGCCTGCCCTCGACGCACGGCGACTCCTACCAGCTCAACACCACCACGCTGATCCGCCACAGCGCTCGCACCTACCCGGAGCAGGAGATCGTCTCCCGCGCCGCCGACGGTTCCTGGGATCGCTACACCTACGCCGAGTGCTATGCCCGCACCCAGCGCGCCGCCAACGTGCTGACCGGCCTCGGTGTGAAGCCGGCCGACGTCGTCGGCGTCCTCGACTGGAACAGCAGACGTCACTTCGAGCTGTACTGGGCCATCCCGGGTACCGGTGCGGTCATGCTGCAGATGAATCTGCGACTCGCCCCGGAGGATCTCGGCTTCGTGACCTCGCACTCCGAGGCATCTGTGGTGCTCGTCGACGAGTCGCTGCTCCCGGTCGCCGAGGCCATCGCCCCACACGCACCCGGTGTCCGCCAGTGGGTAATCATGACGGATCGCCCGTCCGCCGAGATCTCCACCAGCCTGCCCGACGTCGTGTTCTTCGAGGACCTGATGGCCGCCGCCGAACCGTCCTTCGACTGGCCGGTGATCGAGGAGAACTCCTCCTACAGTGCGTGTTACACCACCGGCACCACCGGTCGGCCCAAAGGCGTCTACTACTCGCATCGCGGGATATACCTGCACACGCTGGCCGAGGCCGCCAACCTCGGCATGGATGCATCGGACGCGGTCATGCTGATCACCCCGATATTCCACTCCTCGTGCTGGGGACTTCCCCAGTCGGCGATCTTCAGTGCCGCCAAAGTCGTTCTGCCCGGGCGATACCAGGCCGACGACACCGCGATGCTCGTCGACACGATGATCGACGAAGGCGTGACCATCGCCAACGGAGCACCGGCGATCTTCCAGCCGATGCTCGACTACATCACCACACTCGACGAGAAGCCCGACTTCAGTCGCGCCCGACTCCTCTGTGGCGCAACCGAACCCGCCCTGTCTCTGATGCGCGGCTTCGCCGACCTGACGGGCGCCGACATCATCCACGCCTACGGCGCCACCGAGACCACCCCGATGGTGACCATCAACCGCGGCCTCAAGTACACCCTGCAGGGCAGGATTTCCGACGAAGAGAAGTGGGATCTGAAGCGCTCCCAGGGACTTCCGCTCAACGGCGTCGATGTACGCGTCGTCGACGCCGACGGCAACGACCTGCCGCACGACGGGGTCAGCCAGGGTGAACTGCTCTTCCGCGGTCCCTGGATCACCGAGCGCTACCACAACCTCGACGACGACGCCGACAAGTTCCTCGACGGCTACTGGCGCAGCGGCGACGTCGGCGTGATCGACGAGAACGGTTACATGAAGCTCACCGACCGTCTCAAGGACGTCGTCAAGAGCGGAGGTGAGTGGATCTCCTCGATCGACATGGAGAACGCCATCGTCGCTCATCCGCGCGTGGCCGAGGCAGCCGTCATCGGCGTCGAACACCCGAAGTGGCAGGAACGACCGGTCGTGCTGGTGGCCACGACCGACGGCGAAGACATCGACATCGACGAGGTGCACGCGCTGCTCGTCGACCGCTTCGCCAAATGGCAGCTCCCCGACACGATCATCCGGGTCGACCGGTTGCCGCGCACCAGCGTCGGCAAGCTGGACAAGAAGAACATGCGGGGCGAGTACGGAGATCTCTACACGAACACGCAGTAGGACATTTCCGAAAAGCCCGCCGGCGCTCGACTGCGTGCAGTCGAGCGCCGGCGGGCTTTTCTCGTCTCGTCAGAGTTCGTCGACGATCCGCTCACGGTCGCGTGACGACAAAGGCGCCCCAACCGCTTTCGCGGCTGGGGCGCCTTCGTCGACTCAGAGAGTCAGTGTGTCAAAGCAAGATCACTTGGTGATCTTGGTGACTCGACCCGCACCAACGGTGCGGCCACCCTCGCGGATGGCGAAGCGCAGGCCCTCGTCCATGGCGACCGGCTGGATGAGCTTGACGCTCATCTCGGTGTTGTCGCCCGGCATGACCATCTCGGTGCCCTCGGGGAGGGTCACGACGCCGGTCACGTCCGTGGTACGGAAGTAGAACTGCGGACGGTAGTTGTTGAAGAACGGGGTGTGACGGCCGCCCTCGTCCTTGGACAGGATGTACGCCTGGCCCTCGAACTCGGTGTGCGGGGTCGTGGTGCCCGGCTTCACGATGACCTGACCGCGCTCGACGTCCTCACGCTTGAGGCCGCGGAGCAGCAGACCGGCGTTGTCGCCTGCCTGTGCGGAATCGAGGAGCTTGTGGAACATCTCGATACCGGTGACGGTGGTCTTGGTGCTCTTCTCGCGGATGCCGACGATCTCGACTTCCTCGTTCACGTTGACCTCGCCGCGCTCCACACGACCGGTGACCACGGTGCCGCGGCCGGTGATGGTGAAGACGTCCTCGACGGGCATGAGGAACGGCTTGTCGGTCTCGCGAACCGGATCCGGGATCGACTCGTCGACAGCAGCCATGAGCTCTTCGATCGACTTGGCCCACTCGGCGTCACCCTCGAGCGCCTTGAGCGCCGAGACCTTGACGACCGGTGCTTCCTCGTCGAAGTCCTGGGCGGCCAGCAGTTCGCGGACCTCCATCTCGACGAGCTCGATGATCTCTTCGTCGTCGACCATGTCGGCCTTGTTCAGGGCGACGAGGATGTAGGGCACACCGACCTGGCGGGCCAGCAGCACGTGCTCGCGGGTCTGCGGCATCGGACCGTCGGTGGCGGCAACCACGAGGATCGCGCCGTCCATCTGAGCCGCACCGGTGATCATGTTCTTGATGTAGTCGGCGTGACCCGGAGCGTCGACGTGAGCGTAGTGACGCTTCTCGGTCTCGTACTCAACATGCGAGATGTTGATCGTGATACCGCGAGCCTTCTCCTCAGGAGCCTTGTCGATCTGGTCGAACGCGAAGCTCTTGTTGAGTTCCGGGTACTTGTCGTGCAGCACCTTGGTGATGGCCGCGGTCAGGGTGGTCTTGCCGTGGTCGACGTGACCGATGGTGCCGATGTTCACGTGCGGCTTGGTCCGCTCGAACTTCGCCTTCGCCACTTGATTGTCCTCCTGGACTGTTGTTGCTCTACTGGGCGGATCCCAGCAGGGGTTTTCATTTACGTTGGTGCGCCCGCTTGTCGGCCAGCGCGTGTCGCCAGGGCGACCGGGGAATTACTCTCCGGTGGCCTTCGCGATGATTTCCTTCGACACGTTCGCGGGAACTTCCGCGTACGAGTCGAACACCATGGAGTAGTTTGCCCGGCCCTGGGTCTTCGACCGAAGGTCTCCGATGTAGCCGAACATCTCCGACAGCGGCACCTGTGCCTTCACGACACGTGCACCACTGCGCTCCTCCATGGCCTGGATCTGGCCACGGCGGGAGTTCAGGTCGCCGATGACGTCGCCCATGTAGTCCTCGGGAGTCGTGACCTCGACGGCCATGATCGGCTCCAGGATGACCGGGCCGGCCATCTTCGCAGCTTCCTTGAGGGCCTGCGAGCCGGCGATCTTGAAGGCCATTTCCGACGAGTCGACGTCGTGGTACTGACCGTCGAGCAGGGTGACCTTCAGGTTGACCAGCGGGTAACCGGCGAGGACACCGTACTGCATGGCGTCCTGGGCACCGGCATCCACCGAAGGGATGTACTCGCGCGGGACTCGACCACCGGTGACGGCGTTGGCGAACTCGTAGGTCGCACCGTCCTCGGCATCCACGAGGGGCTCGAGCTTGATGATGACCTTCGCGAACTGACCCGAACCACCGGTCTGCTTCTTGTGGGTGTACTCGTGCTTCTCGACCGTCTTGCGGATGGTCTCGCGGTACGCCACCTGCGGCTTGCCGACGTTGGCCTCGACCTTGAACTCGCGCTTCATGCGGTCGACCAGGATGTCGAGGTGGAGCTCGCCCATACCGCCGATGACGGTCTGGCCGGTCTCCTCGTCGAGCTGGACCGAGAAGGTCGGGTCCTCTTCGGCGAGCTTCTGGATCGCGGTGCCGAGCTTCTCCTGGTCGGACTTGGTCTTCGGCTCGATCGAGACGTTGATGACCGGGTCCGGGAAGCTCATGGACTCGAGCACGATGGGCGCTGCCGCATCACACAGGGTGTCACCGGTGGTGGTGTCCTTGAGGCCGATCATCGCGTAGATGTGACCCGCGGTGGCGTCCTCGACCGGGTTCTCCTTGTTGGCATGCATCTGGAACAGCTTGCCGATGCGCTCCTTCTTGCCCTTGGTGGCGTTGAGCACCTGGGTGCCGGCGTTGATCCTGCCGGAGTACACACGCACGAAGGTGAGCTTGCCGAAGAAGGGGTGGGCCGCGATCTTGAACGCGAGAGCCGAGAACGGCTCGTCGGCGGACGGCTTGCGCGAGAGGATCTCCTCCTCGTCGCCCACGGCGTGGCCCTCGACCGACGGCACGTCCAGCGGGGACGGCAGGTAGTCGATGACCGCGTCCAGCATCGGCTGGACACCCTTGTTCTTGAAGGCCGAGCCACAGAGAACCGGGTAGAGCTCACGGGAGACGGTCAGCTTGCGGATCGCAGCCTTGATCTCCTCGACGGTGAGCTCTTCGCCGCCGAAGTACTTCTCCATGAGGGCTTCGTCGGACTCGGCGACCGTCTCGAGCAGTTGCTCGCGGTACTCCGCAGCCTTCTCGACCAGGTCGGCCGGGATCTCCTCGATCGTCGGCTCGGCACCGGTCGGCACGACGCCGCGCCAGGTGATGGCCTTCTGCTCGATGAGGTCGACGACGCCGTCGAAGTTGTCCTCGGCACCGATCGGGAGCTGCAGGACCAGCGGCTTGGCGCCGAGACGGTCCTTGATGGTCTGAACGGTGAAGTAGAAGTCCGCGCCCAGCTTGTCCATCTTGTTGACGAAGCAGATACGGGGGACTTCGTACTTCTCGGCCTGACGCCACACCTGCTCGGACTGCGGCTCGACGCCTTCCTTGCCGTCGAACACGGCGACCGCGCCGTCGAGGACGCGGAGGCTGCGCTCCACCTCGACGGTGAAGTCGACGTGGCCGGGGGTGTCGATGATGTTGATCTGGTTCTTGTTCCAGAAACAGGTCACGGCCGCGGAGGTGATGGTGATACCACGCTCCTTCTCCTGCTCCATCCAGTCGGTGGTCGAGGCACCGTCGTGGGTTTCACCGATCTTGTAGTTCACACCGGTGTAGAAGAGGATTCGCTCGGTCGTGGTGGTCTTGCCGGCATCGATGTGGGCCATGATGCCGATGTTGCGCACCTTGTTCAGGTCGCTGAGCACTTCCTGTGCCACTTATTCGCCTCGCATTTTCGCTAGAGCTGTTGGGTCTGAGGTGGGTCCGGCCGCGGCGACCCGGAAAGGGCCACCGCGGCCGACAGTGATCACCAGCGGTAGTGCGCGAACGCCCGGTTGGCCTCGGCCATCTTGTGGGTGTCCTCGCGGCGCTTCACCGAAGCACCGAGGCCGTTGGACGCGTCGAGCAGCTCGTTGGCCAGGCGCTCGACCATCGTCTTCTCGCGACGCTGACGGCTGAAGGTCACGAGCCAGCGGAGCGCCAGGGTGTTGGCGCGACCCGGCTTGACCTCGATCGGCACCTGGTAGGTGGCGCCACCGACGCGGCGGCTCTTCACCTCGAGGGTGGGCTTGACGTTGTCGAGCGCACGCTTGAGGGTGACGACCGGATCGGTGCCGGTCTTCTCGCGGGCCTGCTCGAGCGCGCCGTAGACGATGCGCTCGGCGGTCGACTTCTTGCCGTCCAGCAGGATCTTGTTGACCAGCTGGGTGACCAGCGGCGAACCGTAGACCGGGTCGTTGATCAGCGGGCGCTTGGGTGCGGGTCCTTTACGTGGCATGACTTATCAGTTCCCCTTCTTCGCGCCGTAGCGGCTACGGGCCTGCTTGCGGTCCTTGACACCCTGGGTGTCGAGCGAGCCGCGGATGATCTTGTAGCGCACACCCGGGAGGTCCTTCACACGACCGCCGCGGACGAGCACCATCGAGTGCTCCTGCAGGTTGTGGCCTTCGCCGGGGATGTAGGCGGTGACCTCCACCGAGCTGGTCAGACGCACACGGGCGACCTTGCGCAGCGCGGAGTTCGGCTTCTTGGGGGTGGTGGTGTACACGCGGGTGCACACGCCGCGACGCTGCGGGCTTCCCTTGAGGGCCGCGGTCTTGGTCTTCGCAGCCTTGTCATGACGGCCCTTGCGGACCAGCTGATTGATGGTTGGCACTAGGTGTTCATTCCTCTTTGTTGTCCGTTGTGGTTGGTGCTCCGGGCAAGCTCGTGGAAACCGGTCTCCAGACCGACTTCCGGCGCGCTTCCACAACTCGCCCCACCAGCGCATACGCACTGGTCAGTACATTTTCGCTACCCCGGGGTCGGGCGTGTCATACACTCGACAGCGGATTCGCCTGTCAGGCCGCTGTGCCGCCCTGCCCCGAGTTCACTCGATCTCGGGGCCGACTCGAGAGCCATTGGCCGGGCATGCGGACTGGCCCAGCATTGGCCGGGCACCGACGATCCACTCTACCGATCGGGTTTGCACAGGTCAAAAAACGGATCCTCCGCGCGACCTGCAGGTGAACAGGTCGTGTGCGCTGGGGCCCGAACACACTGCGACATGGCATTACCTTCTCCACTCTTACACCCCCGGACCCGGCGCGTCGAGGCTTCGTCCGGCCCGATCTCGCCGCCCGTTTCCCCTGGCCGGAATCGGTGCCCGGACCTGCGCGATCACGGGCGCAAAAGGACTGTCAGGATCCATCGGCCGGCGCGACGGTGAGCTCTGACCGCCGTACCAGCGGTCGACGATCGTCGCCTGGCGTTCGAGGTTGTGATCGGCCCATTCGTGGTGAGCATCACCCGGCCCGCGGAGGCGGTAGACGTTCTCGCCGAGTTCGTGCCGCGCTTGAACCGCGAGCGCGTCGGCCAGGAACGACGCCGACGACCCGGCGTCGACGATCTGCCGGACGTGCACGAGCTCGTGGATCAGCAGCTGGCCGGGCACCGGATAAGCCGCGGGCCCGGGCCCCAGCGGCGCGTCGAACATCGCGCCGAGGTGACAGAAGACCAGGCCGTCCACCGCGGGCAGCGTGAAGGCACGTCCCCCGCGTCCGGAGAGGTCGGTGAGGATCACGTCATCGAACCACTCGGCAGGCCCGAACACACGCTCGGCGGCTCGACGTTCCTCGTCGGACAGCGGGCGGTGCCGGATGCGGAGGCCGGCAACGATCCCGGCACCCAGGCCCGCCATCACCGCGATCGCGAGCCCGAGGGGTCCGAACCAGATCGTCACGAGTGCGACGTGCGCGGCCACGAGCACCCCTGCGGTCGGCCCTGGTCCCGCGGGCAGACGTTGACCTCCGACTCGATGGGCGAGTGACAGCACGACACCGAGGAACCGTCCGTAGCCGCGGGCCACCCGGATGAGGAGTCGTCTCGACATCGAGTGACCCTCAGTCCCGTACGGCCATGACGACCAGACCGGGCCCGACGTGTTCGTCGGCGGGCAGCCGGAGCTCGGCGACCGGGCGCAGGCCGGCCTGCTCGATCAATCCGACGTACTTCTCCGGCGACCACTGATGGGTCGTCCACTCGACCGGACCGCCGTAGGCCACAGTGCGTCGCACGTCCTTCTCGCCCGTGTGGGTGCCGGTGATGAAGCAGCCGCCCGGCATCAATGCGCGGGCGAATGAGGCCAGCACCTGAGGGAGAACGTGCCGCGGGAGGATGAACAACGACCACCACCCCAGAACACCGCCCAGCGATGCGTCGGCGAGATCCAGGTCGGTCGCCGAGCCGACCTCGAAACGGCAGGACGGGTGCAGGCGACGCGCGTTGTCGATCATGCGCGGCGAGAGGTCCACGCCGGTCACGTCGAGTCCGCGCTCGGCGAGATAGGCGGTGACGGTCCCGGGTCCACAGCCGACGTCGAGCACGGGACCGATGCCCGCCACCGATTCGGCGAACGCGTCGAGTGCGGCCTTCAGCCACGGCTGATACCGGGGGTCGCCGATTCCCGTGTCCACCACCAGTCGGACGTAGTCGTCGGCCACCCGGTCATAAGACGCGCGGACGGCGTCGAGGTCGGCCGGTCGATCGATGGGGTCGGCGCGCATGGGCCCCACGATAGGACCCGGATACGACACCGCCCCCGGTCCGGAGATCCGGCCGGGGGCGGGCATGACGATTCTGGACGCCTACGGGGTGTTGAACCAGGCGACGACCGAGGGCCACGCCTTCGGGTTCGACTCGCCGTAGCCGATGTAGGCACCGATGAACGCACCGACGCCGGCGCCGATCCAGCCGAAGACGATGAAGCCGATGAGGCCGCCGATCAGCGTGTACAAGGGCGTGTTCCCCCGCCAGCCCTTGTTCAGCTCCGTCCACATGATGTCGTAACGCTGCTGCTTGGTCAGGCGCTGCTTGGCCGCCTTCGTCTCGGCGGCGTCGAGCACAGACCGGAAATCCGTTCCGACGACCGGAGTGAGGGTGACCGACGACTTGTCCGCGCCGACCGCGGCGCGCAGCGGAACGGTGAACCCGTCCATCTGCCCCGACAGCGGCATCGACGAGACGGTGCGACCGCGGCCGTCGAGGATCTGCAGCGCACCCGCCGGCGTGACCGCGAGGCTTCCCCCGCGGACGTCGACGATCACGCTCCTGTGGTCGCCGCCGATCGCTGCGGACGCCGTCGGGAGCGCCACCGTCGCCGGTGCCGCGTGTGCCGTCGCAACGGGGACGGCGACGAGTACTGCACCCATCATGGCCAGCGCCATGATCCCTGCCCTGAGGTGCTTCATGTGTGAATTCTCTTTCTCACGAGGATCTTTGGCCCGTGCTCGGGCCGCGGTGATCATATCGGAGAAGAGACAGGTTGCCGCAATCGTCTCAACAGGCCAATCCCGTGTGGGCGCTGACGAATCACGTTGCGGCGCAGCAGATTCGAGAATAGTGAGCGGGATCACTCCGGCGTCTGGGGGAGTTTCACCTTCGAGCCACCGCGCTTGGCCGGATTCGACGGGGGCGGGACCACCGGGCCGATGTCCCCGTCGGGGGCCTCGTCGAGGTCGACGATGACCGGCGCATGATCGCTGGGTTTGCTGCCCTTGCGCGCCTTGCGGTCGATCCAGGCCGCCTCGACCCGGCCGGCGGCGGACTCGCCGGCCAGGATCAGGTCGATCCGCATGCCCAGGTCCTTGTGGAACATTCCGGCACGGTAGTCCCAGTAACTGAAGACCCGGTCGTCCGGCCAGCGGTCACGGACGACGTCCCGCAGACCCAGAGCCGCGAACTCGGCGAGTGCCGCCCGTTCCGGCGGGGTGACGTGCGTGTGCCCGACGTAGGCGTCCGGGTCGAAGACGTCGGCGTCGGCGGGAGCGATGTTCATGTCGCCGCAGAGAAGCGTCGACGACGGGTCTGTGACCGCGCGCGCGAGCGCGGCCAGCCACTCGAGCTTGTACGTGTAGTGATCGGAGTCCGGGGTGCGGCCGTTGGGCACGTAGAGCGAGTAGATGCGCAGGCCGTCGCACACCGCCGAGACCGCCCGCGCCTCGAGCGTCTCCGGGTTCGGGTAGCCGGGCATGCCGTCGAATCCGATTCGCACGTCATCGAGCCCGACCCGCGAGAGCAGGGCGACGCCGTTCCACTGACCCTGCCCCGCATGCGCGATCTCATAACCGCGTTCGGCGAGATCGGCGCCGAGCGTCTCGTGGAATGCGGTATCGGAGAGCTTGGTCTCCTGCAGGCAGACGACGTCGGGACGCCGTTCGTCGAGCCACGGCAGCAGGCGCGGAATCCGCTGTTTCACCGAGTTCACGTTCCAGGTCGCGACGCGCATGGGCCCACGGTAGTACGACCCACCGACGCCGTTCCGGCCCGGCATCCGGGCTTTCCTTCGTCGGTGATGTGTGTCACGTTGGTGTCATCGACACTCTCTCGTTCCGGCCAGATCGAACGCCACACCGCCCTGTCATCGAGCACTCGTGGCGACGGTCGGCGCTATCGGGAGTCAGGCCGGAGGACAACACCCCCGCCCGACTCCGGGACATCGGATCCGCCGATCCGCTGCTCGATGCGGCGCGTCCCGTCCTCGACGACGCCGCGGCCCGTCTCGCCGACACCGACGTGTCGCTGCTGCTCGTCGACCACGAGTGCCGCATGGTCACCCGGGTGGCATTCGGGACGACCGTCGAACGCCGGCTCGATGCGATCGGTGCGACGCCCGGTGTCCCGTTCGGCGAGGACATCGTCGGGACCACCGCGCTCGGCACCCCCGCCGAGACGCGCGGCGGTGTGATCGTCAACAGCACCGAGCACTACCTCGAACAGTTCCGGACGATCAGCTGCTTCGGGCAGCCGATCATCCATCCCGCGACGCGACGCCTCGCGGGGATCATCTGCATGTCCGAGATCGCCGACCGCATCAACCCGCTCGCGGTGCCGGTGGTCAACGGCATCGTCGCCGACATCGCGGACCGGTTGCTCGACCGATCCCGTGCGCACCAGCGACGCGTGCTCGACGCCTTCCAGCGCGCCGCGCCACGTCGCGACATCGCGGTGGCCGCCATCGGCGACGACCTGCAACTCACCAATGCCCTGGCCGCCGAGTTGCTCTCCCCCACCGACATCGGCGCACTCCGCGTGATCGCCACCGATCCCGCGCTGCGTACGACGACGCTGCCCCTCACGCTCGTCTCCGGGGCGGAGGTCGAGGTCGCCGTCGAACCGGTGGCCGGTACCCGCGGGGCCGCACTGTTCCGCTTCCGCGCCCTCAGCACACCGACGACGCCGACGCGGTCCACTCCGGTCCGGCCGTCTCGCACGACCGTCGCCGTCTCCGGTGAGCCGGGCACCGGACGCACGACGCTGGCTCTCGAACTTGCCGCCGAATCATCCGACGAGTCCGGCCGAACCGTGGTCGTCGACGTCGCCGACGAGTTGATCAACGGTCGACAGCCGGATGTCGCCGGTCAGCTCGCACGAGCTCGATCGTCGGGGGTCCCGCTGGTGATCGACGGTGTCGACCTGCTCGACGACCGGTCCATCGCCCTGGTCACGCGGGCCACGGCATCGACACCGGCGGCGGCGCCGTTGATCCTCGTCAGCGGTCCTCGCGCACAGGCGGGTCCCGCGGTCGCGGCGCTGCTCGGCCGGTGCGCAACCCGCATCGATCCGGCGCCACTACGTCACCGGACCTCGGAGCTCGCGGCCGTCGCGAGCGGCGTCCTCGGTGAGATCGATCCTGAACTCACGCTGTCCGGACCGGCGACCGACGCCCTGCTCAGCCAGGACTGGCCCGGGAACCTCACCGAGCTGATCGCGGTCCTGCGGGAGGCCGCGGCGTCGTGCCGGGAGCGGGCGGCACGCGTGATCGAAACCGCGGATCTCCCGGCCACCTATCGGACGACGAGTCGGGCGGCCCATCTCTCCGGACGGGAACAGGCCGAGCGAACCGCGATCGTCGACGCGCTCGACCGAGCGGGCGGCAACAAGGTCCGCGCCGCCCGGGACCTCGGGATCAGCCGCACCACGTTGTACGCGCGGATGCGAGCACTCGGGATCCAGTAGGCACCGCGATGAGGCCGGGCCGTACGTCAGTCGACGAGCGGATCGGCCAGCGTGTGCCGTGCGAGCGCGGCGATGAGGTCGGTCTGCGTGACGATGCCGACCAGCAGGTCCCCGTCGAGCACGGGCACGGCACCGCATCCGCTGTCGGCGAGCATCGGCAACAACGCGGTCACCGGCGCGTCCGGCGCCGCGATCGGCAGCGTGGTGTCCATGACGTCGGCGGCCGTCAGGACGCTGCCGTCCCGGCGCAGCAGCCGGGCGAACATCCGGTCCGATCCGCGTGCCGAGCCCACGCGAAGGCGTGAGACGAGATGGATCTGGAAGACGACACCCAGGAACCGGCCGCCGCGCGTCACCACGGGCAGCGAGGTGAAGCGGTGGGTGTCGAACATCTGCGCCAGGTCGGGAAGTGTCGCGTCCGGTCCCACTGTCACCAGATCCCCGGACATGACGTCACCGGCGACGAGCGGGTCGGCGCGATGGCCCGCAGCCTGGAGTTCGGCTGCCCCGATGAGTCGTGCGAGATCGGCGACACCGAGATTGAGGGACTGGCTGTACCGGTTGAGGATGTCGGTCAGCTCGTCCTCGTCCAGTCCGATCCGCGCGGTGGCCGACGACTCGTCGTCGAACCGACGGTACGGATACCGGCGTCCGGTGACCCGTGCGTATCCGGCCGCGAGCACGACCAGCGCGATCGTCCCCACGGCGACGGGGGCCAGGGCGAACCGGACCCCGAGCGCGTGGACCACGTCCGGGCTGAGCCCGGCGGTCATCGCGACGGCGCCGCCGGGCGGATGCACTGCGCGACAGACCACCATGGCCAGGACCGCCACACCGACTGCGAGCGGGACGCGCAGCTCACTCGGCGACACCAGCAGGGTCACCAAGACGCCGGCGAACGCCGACACGGTGTTGCCGACGACCGCCGACCAGGGCTGGGCGAGCGGACTGTTGGGCGCGGCGAACATCAGGACCGCGGACGCCCCGAACGGTGCGATCAGGACGATCAGGAACAGACCCGTCCGCAGATCGACTCCGGACGTCGCGAGCACGAGTCCGACGAGCCCCAGACCCAGCACCGATCCGACTCCGGCACGTACCGCCTCGCGCAGCGACACCGACGCTCCCGGCGGTCCCACCGACTGCAGCGCACCGCGAAGACGGTCGGCCATGCGCGCTGCCATCGGTTCCCTCTCCGGATGTGGAGGCGGCGCTCGCCACCCCCGGACACGCTAGCGACGCCGCCGGACGCACTTTCCGCGACCCCGGATCACGCCATCCGGCAACGACGAGGTGAAGGTGTTCAGTTTCTGGACACGGCGACCGCCCCGATCGGTGGCAGAAATGAGTCAGGTCACAGCTATGACCCAGATCACCCTGACCGGCTCGTCTCGACCCGCTCGCTTCGCCACCGGCGTCGAGCGCTTTCCCAGGAGGTACCCATGACCGCAGTCGCCACCGACCTGCTCCCGAAGGTCCGCGACTTCATCGGCCACGACCGCCCGATGCTGATCGGCGGTGAATGGGTGTGGTCGGCGTCCGGCCGCACCTTCGAGACCATCGACCCCGCCACCACCCGTCCCCTCACCTCGGTCGCTCACGGTGACGCCACCGACGTCGACCGCGCGGTCCGCGCCGCCCGCGAGGCCTTCGACTCCGGACCGTGGACGCGGATGAAGCCGAACGAACGCGAACGGCTGCTCTGGCACGTCGGCGATCTGGTCACCGAACGCGCGGCCGAGTTCGGTCAGCTCGAAGCACTCGACAACGGCAAAGCCGCGACCATCGCGACCGCCGTCGACACCGCTTGGGCCGCCGACATCTTCCGCTACAACGCGGGCCTGGCCACCAAAATCACCGGTTCGACGGTCGACGTGTCGATGCCGTTCGTACCGGGTGGCGAGTTCCACGCCTACACGCTGCGCGAACCGGTCGGGGTGTGCGGGTTGATCGTCCCGTGGAACTTCCCGCTGCTGATGGCCGCCTTCAAACTGGCGCCGGCGCTCGCGGCGGGCAACACCGTCATCCTCAAACCCGCCGAGCAGACCCCCCTCACCGCACTGCTGCTCGGTGAGATCTTCGACGAGGCGGGCTTCCCGCCCGGCGTGGTCAACATCGTAACCGGATACGGCGAGGCAGGCGCCGCCCTCGCCGCACACGACGACGTCGACAAGATCGCCTTCACCGGTTCCACCGAGGTCGGCAAGAAGATCGTCGAGGCGGCGAAGGGCAATCTCAAGAAGGTGTCGCTCGAACTGGGCGGCAAGAGCCCCAACATCGTCTTCGCCGACGCCGACTTCGAGAAGGCGGTCGCCGGATCGGTGGCCGCGTGGATGTTCAACCACGGCCAGTGCTGCGTCGCCGGCACCCGGTTGTTCGTCGAGCGTCCGATCTTCGACGACTTCACCGCGGCGGTCGCCGAGGCCGCATCCCAGACGAAGATCGGCCCCGGCCTCGATCCGGCCACCGAACTCGGACCGCTGGTGAGTCAGGAGCAGTTCGACCGCGTGTCCGGCTACCTGGCGGCCGGACTCGCCGACGGTGCACGAGCATTGACCGGCGGAAAGCGTTGGGGCGATGAGGGATTCTTCATCGAGCCGACCGTGTTCGGCGACGTCGAACCCGACTTCTCCATCGTGCGCGAGGAGATCTTCGGGCCGGTCGTCGCAGCGCTGCCGTTCGACGCCGACACCGGGGTCGCGGCCGCGGCCAACGACTCCATCTACGGTCTCGCCGCGGGCATCTGGACGACCGACCTGTCGAAGGCGCACCGGACGGCCCGCCAGATCAAGGCCGGTTCGGTGTGGGTCAACCAGTACAACGGCTTCGACACGGCGATGCCCTTCGGTGGCTACAAGCAGTCGGGCTGGGGCCGCGAACTCGGCTCCTCGGCCATCGACCTCTACACGCAGACCAAGGCCGTCAACATCGCGCTGTGACCGGCCATCCCTGATTCACCCAGAGTTCCCATCAAGTGCAAAGGAGCACGTCATGACACTCACCACCAAGGCCGCCGTTCTCACCGCCCCCGGAAAGCCCTTCGAGATCGTCGAACTCGATCTCGACGAACCCCGCGAGGGTGAGGTCCTGATCAAGTACACCGCCGCGGGCCTGTGCCATTCCGACCTCCACCTCACCGACGGCGACCTGCCGCCCCGCTACCCGATCGTGGGTGGTCACGAGGGCTCCGGGATCATCGAGGCAGTCGGACCCGGTGTGACCAAGGTGAAGCCGGGTGACCACGTCGTGTGCAGCTTCATCCCCAACTGCGGCACGTGTCGTTACTGCTCGTCGGGACGACAGAACCTGTGTGACATGGGCGCGACCATCCTCGAGGGTTCGATGCCCGACGGCACCTTCCGATTCCATTCGGGCAAGGATGATTTCGGCGCCATGTGCATGCTGGGCACGTTCTCCGAACGCGCCACCATCTCGCAGCACTCGGTGGTGAAGGTCGACGACTGGCTGCCCCTGGACAAGGCGGTCCTCGTCGGCTGCGGCGTACCGTCGGGCTGGGGGACCTCGGTGTACGCCGGCGGCGTGCGACCCGGTGACACCGTGGTCATCTACGGCATCGGCGGCCTCGGCATCAACGCGGTGCAGGGTGCGGTGTCGGCCGGCGCCAAGTTCGTCGTGGTCGTCGACCCGGTGGACATGAAGCGCGACGCCGCTCTGAAATTCGGTGCGACGCATGCCTATGCGGACCCGCAGGAGGCCGCCGCCAAGGTCAACGAACTGACGTGGGGACAGGGCGCCGACCAGGCACTGATCCTCGTGGGCACGGTCGACGAGGAAGTCGTGTCGAACGCGACGGCCGTCATCGGCAAGGGCGGCACAGTGGTCATCACCGGTCTCGCCGATCCGGCCAAACTGACCGTGCACGTGTCGGGCACCGACCTGACGCTCAATCAGAAGACGATCAAGGGCAGCCTGTTCGGCTCGGCCAACCCGCAGTACGACATCGTCAAGCTGCTGCGTCTCTACGATCAGGGCCAGCTCAAGCTCGACGAGCTGATCACCACCACCTACACCCTCGACCAGGTCAACGAGGGCTATCAGGATCTCCGCGACGGCAAGAACCTTCGCGGGGTCATCATCCACGGCGAGTGAGCCGAGCCGGACTCGCCCGGGGGACTCATCCCCGGGCGAGTTCGCGTATCCGTTGCCCTCCGGTTCGCCGCACGCAGTTCCCCGCGCGCCGCACCACCGGTGTCCGGGATGGACCGGGCAACTGTCCGAGCATCATCGGATCCCGGTTACCGACGGAGCGGTGACCACCTGCATGGTGATCACCGGAATCGTGTACGCACTGCTGCTCAGCGGGGTCGATGTGGACGTCACCTACGGCTGGGTCAACGACGTGCTGCACCGCATCATCCCCCTGGTGATGCTGGTGGACTGGATCGTGGTGCGCGCCAAGCGGCTTCCCGAACGCAGTTGGCTCACCTGGTTGGCCGTTCCGCTGGTGTAGGGCGTGTACACCCTGATCCGCGGACCCCTCGTCGACTAATATCCGTATCCGTTCATCGATCCCCGTGGGCAGGGCTATGTCTCGATGACCATCTCGCTGGTGGTCGTGTTCGTCGGGATGGCGCTCATGTCCTTCGGCGTCTACTGGGCCGGGACCCGAGGCAGGTCACGCGAGGAGGTCGCCGCCTGAGGGCGGTGAACTAGAGACCGGATTCGACGCCCAGCGCCACGGCGATCTGCTCGCACCAGGTGTCGACCACCTGGGCGCGTCGTGCCGAATCGTCCGACAGGGTATCGGCGAGACCGAGTCCGCGAGCGAAGTCGAGTGTCGCCTGGACAAGGCGGCGTCCCTTCTGGTCATCCGGCGAGACACCCATCGCCGCCATCGTCCGCTGATGGGCGGCCCGGGCGAACTTCGCCTCGAGGGGCAGGATCAGTTTGCGCAGCGCAGGGTCGGACGCTGCCGCGGCCCACACCTGCAGTGCCGCCTTGAATTCCGTGCCCGTGTACACCGCCACCGCGCGCTGGACCGCGGCGCTCACCCGCGCAGGGGTGATCGCCTCGTCGGAGCCGGGTGCCTCGATCTCGCTGCCCGCCGCCGCGGTCAGGTCGTCGAAGACCTGCTCGAGCGCAGCGGTGATGAGCGCTTCCCGCGTCGGGAAGTGATGTTGCGCAGCACCTCGCGACACTCCGGCACGTTCGGCGACGGCGGCAACCGTGGCGGCCGCCCATCCGTCCGCCGCGAGCACGTCGACCGTGGACCGCAGCAGTCGATGACGGGTCAGCCGTGAGCGTTCCTGCTGCGGGCCACGCGAATTCGGGCCGGCATTCGACGACCCTGGGTTCGGGGACACTGCCGTGGACACCGGCGCCACACCTCAGTAGGACTTGGGAAGGCCGAGGCTGGCCTGCGCGACGAAGTTGAGGATCATCTCCCGGCTGACCGGCGCGACGCGGGCGATGCGGACGAGGCTCAGCATCGGCGCGATACCGTACTCGGACGTCAGTCCGTTGCCGCCCATCGAGTGCACGGCCTGATCGACGATCTTCACCGCAGCCTCGGCCGCGGCGTACTTCGCCATGTTCGCCGGCTCGGCCGCGCCCCAGTCGTCGCCCGCGTCGTACATCGTCGCGGCCTTCTGCATCATGAGCTTGGCCATCTCGAGCTCGATCTTGCCCTGCGCCAACGGATGCGCGATGGCCTGGTGCGCGCCGATCGGCGTCTTCCACACCGTTCGTTCCTTGACGTACGACACGGCCTTGTCGAGTGCGAACCGTCCCATCCCGACCGCCGACGCCGCAGCCATGATCCGTTCCGGGTTCAATCCGGCGAACAGCTGGCTGAGAGCGGCGTCCTCGTCGCCGACCAGCGCGTCGGCCGGCAGTCGGACGTCGTCGAGGAACAGCTGGAACTGCTTCTCCGGGTTCTGCAGTTCCATGTCGATCATGGTGTAGGAGAAGTTCTCCGCATCGGTCGGCACGATGAACAGCGCCGGCTTGAGCTTGCCGGTCTTGGCGTCCTCGGTACGCGCGACGATCAGGACCGCCTGGGCCTGGTCGACACCCGAGATGTAGACCTTCTGGCCGGACAGCAGCCAGTCCGCGCCGTCACGGCGAGCGGTGGTGGTGATGTTGTGCGAGTTCGACCCGGCGTCGGGTTCGGTGATACCGAACGCCATCGTGATCGACCCGTCTGCCAGTCCGGGCAACCACCGCTGCTTCTGCTCGTCGGTGCCGAAGCGCGCGATCACATTGCCGCAGATGGCCGGTGAGACCACCAGCATCAGCAGCCCGGTGCCGGACGCAGCGATCTCCTCCATGACGATCGCCAGCTCGTACATGCCGGCTCCGCCGCCGCCGTACTCCTCGGGGAGGTTGACCCCGATGAAGCCGAGCTTGCCCGCTTCCTGCCAGAGTTCGTCGGTCTTGCGTCCCTCACGGGCGCACTGCCGGAAGTACTCCTGGCCGTATTTGGCCGCCAGACCGGCCACCGCGGAACGCAGTTGGGCGCGCTCCGGGGTTTCCACGAAGGGGTTGTCCAGGGTTGTCATCGCGTCGTTCCCTCTCGGTCGTGTCGGTTCGGATGTTCGCAGCGGTTCAGGCGTGGAAGCCGAGCCGCTTGGCGGCCAGACCGTTGAGGATCTCGGTGGTGCCGCCGCCGATACCGATGATGCGCATGTCGCGGTACTGCCGCTCGACCTCGGTGCCGGTCATGTATCCCAGTCCGCCGTGGAGCTGAACGGCCTTGTTGGCCACCCATTCTCCCGCTTCGACGGCGGTGTTCTTGGCGAAACACACCTCGGCGATGAGGTCGTCGTGTGAGGTCACCTTGCGTTCCACCACGGCGCGTGTGTAGGTGCGGGCGATGTCGATACGACGCGCCATCTCGGTGAGGCTGTCCTGCACCGACTGCCGCGCGATGATCGGTTTGCCGAAGGTCTCGCGGTCGCGCGCCCACTGCACGGTGAGATCGAGACAGCGCTGCGCGCTGGCGTAGGCCTGCACCGCGAGTCCGGACCGCTCGGTGACGAAAGCCATGGCGATCTGGGCGAATCCGGAGTTCTCCGGGCCGACGAGGTTCTTGACCGGCACACGTGCGTCGACGAACGACAGCTCTGCGGTGTCCGAGCAGCGCCAGCCCATCTTGTCGAGCTTCCGGGTGACGGTGAATCCGGGTGTGTCCTTGTCGATGACGAGCAGCGATACGCCGCCCGCGCCCGGCCCGCCGGTGCGCACCGCCGCGACGACGAAGTCCGCCCGGACAGCCGAGGTGATGTAGGTCTTGGAGCCGTTGACGACGTAGTGGTCGCCGTCCCGCTCGGCCTTCGTGGTCAGGTGGCCGACGTCGCTGCCTCCGCCGGGCTCGGTGATCGCGAGGCTGCCGATCTTCTCGCCGGCCAGGGTCGGGCGCACCCAACGGTCGATCTGTTCCGGATCGCCGGCGGCGATCAGGTGCGGCAGGGCGATGCCGTGAGTGAACAGCGAGGCGAAGATGCCGCCGGCCGCACCCGCGTAGTGCAGTTCCTCGGCGAGGATCGTTGTGTCGATGTGATCGCCACCGGAACCGCCGACCTCCTCGGGGATCCCGAGGCCGAACAATCCGAGCTTCGCGGCCTCGAGGTGGAGCGAACGCGGGATCTCGCCGTCACGCTCCCAGTCGTCCTGGAAGGGCAGGATGTGCTTATCGACGAATCTGCGGACCGTCGAACGCAGTTCGAGACGTTCCGGCGTGTCCCAGACGTCGGGGCTGACAATGGGCACCCAAGGCTCCTTTGTGTGATGTGACTGTGATGTGTTGGGGTCGGGTCGTCGGTGCGGTGGTTCAGGCCCCGCGCGGCTCGCGCCCCTCTCCCGGCGGGCCGGCGAAACACTGAGCGATGCCGGACCATTCGAGCGCGTCGTGACCGACGATCTCCAGGTCGAGGTCGGCGAGGGCGCGACGCTGGGTCACCAGCTGACAAAAGTCGAGCGCCGAACCGCGGATGACGTCGGACGCGTCATCGGGCCCCCACGTCCACAGCTCCCCCGACGGCGACGTCAGCGCATAGTGGAACGGTTCGGCCGGCGGGGTCGTGCCGTTGACGATGTAGGCGAAATCGCGTGTGCGCACCCCGATGTGCGCGACGTGGCGGATGCGGTCGCTGGGCAGCACGGTCACCCCGAGGGCATCGGCGACGTCGAGGCCGTGGGCCCACGTCTCCATCAATCGCGCGGTGGCCATGGAGGCGGCCGACATCGGCGGGCCGAACCACGGGATCTTCACACCCGGTGGCACGTTCCGGAGCGCATCCGCGAGCTTGCCGCGGGCGAGACGCCAGCCGGCGAGGATCTCCTCGGCCGGGGCACCCGCCCCGGCCTCGGCGGCGTCGTCGACGTAGGTCTCCGGATTCTTCTGCAGGGCTTCGGTGACGAGATCTGTGAAGCGATCGGGATCGGTTGCCGCGATGGCCGCGACCTCATCGGTCCACGCCAGATGCGCGATCTGGTGGGCGATCGTCCACCCCGGTGCGGGTGTGAGCGTCGCCCATCCCGCGTCGTCGAGGTCGGCGACCAGCGCATCGAGCTGCTCCGACTCGGCCTCGAGATCTGCCACCACACCGTGGACGGCCGCTGCCCGATCAGTCATGCGGTCAGCCTCACACAGGATCCCAGAAGAATCAAGCACGCTTGATTGTTTTTCGGCCGGAAACGCTGAAAACCGCCCCTGGAAACGGCCCTCCGGACCGCGTCGGGCGACGATATGTCGCCGACTCCGCTGCACAGGGCAGTTTTCCGGGGCAGATCTCAGGGGCGGTTTTCAGGGGCAGATCTCAGGGGCGGTTTTCGGGCAGTGGTGCGACGGACTCTCAGTGATAGTGGACGTCGAGCGTCGCGCGACTGAGCAGCACGTCGTCGTAGGACGTCATGGTGGCCTCGAAGGACGAGATACGACGCCCGGTCTTGATCGGCGTCACCTCCACGGTGACCTCGCCGCCGTCCACTGCGGGCGAGCGGTAGAAGCCGATGGCCATGTCGCCGATCGAGTAATCCTGCCCCGGCCCGGCGTGCAGGTGGCCGGCGAACGAGCCCGCCTGGCCGACGATCGTGGCGATGACGCCGCCGTGCATGGTGCCGAACATGTTGCCCATCCAGGGATCGGTGGCGCTGCGGAAGCGGATGCCGGCGTCCCGGTCGGTGGCACCGTCGAGCACCTCGACCGTGCCGTTGAGCATCTCGACGAGCGGCCCCGGGTCACGCTGCTTGGTGGCGATCTCCTCGACCACCGCCCGTCCCGGCAGACCCGAGGGAATCGTCGGCGGGAGCGTCACCCCGTGGTCGTCGTTGCAGCGGGGCATCGGCATCCCGATCTCCGCGGACGGCGTCTGCCCCGTCGGGGCGCGTCCGACGCGGACGTTGCGTGCGGAACCGACACAGCAGAGTTGCCCTGCGCCGGAACGGATCTCGACGCTCGTCGACCCCCAGCCGTCGTCGTGCATCACGACCTCGGCACGCGCCGCCAGCATGTCCCCGATCCGTGCGCGACCGTGCGTCGAGAGCGACAGCCGAGCCTGCAGCGTGGCGGCCGCCGGATCGTTGTGGACGCGATGGAACGGGATTCCGCCGCAGTGATCGAAGAGAACAGCGAGGGCGGGCACCTCGATGAGGCCGCGATGGTCGGCGAACTGCGAGCACAGGAGCTGGGCGGCACGCACACCGTTGGGCTCGACGGCCAGGTCGCCGAGGTGGAATGCGGACAGTGGGTCATGCGGCCCCGGATTCGGTGACTCGGCGTGGTGCAGATCGCTCATGCATCTTCTGTATCAGCAGAATGCGGCCGACCCCACCTTGAGGAGTCCAACATCACTCCCGTACGCTGTGGGTTCGAAGTGTCCAAAGTGACGGGAGATACACATGGGACGCAAGACTGTTGCTGGATTCGGAGCCGCCGCGGCATTCGCTGCACTGACCCTCGGCACTGCCACCGCGCAGGCGGCTCCCGGCGAGCAGCCACTGAGCGTCGAGCAGATCCCGAACGCCGGCATCACCGTGGGCTCCAACGGTGTAACCGGAGGTTTCGTCGCCTCGATCCTCGCATCCGCAACCGAACCCGGGATCACCCATGTCTCACTGAACACCACCCCGACCGAGTCCTGCTCGACGAACCTGAAGGACGCGCGCATCGGCATCTCCTGGACGAACCGGTCGACCGGGAACTCCGGTAGCGAGGTCTTCGCCACATGCACCGACGGACGCCCGTCGGACGGGGTCTCGATCGCGACCGGCGCCGGGCCTGTCGAATTCACCACGACGATCATCGGCAAGAACGACCAGACGTTCACCGTCGTACCCGGTAGCGGTTCCTTCACCCGCTAGAGCACACCCTCACAAGCCTGTCGGGGACGCTTCGGCGTCCCCGACAGGCTTGCAGTAGACAATATTTCAGATCTGTACACAGACCGGGTGAACACGTTCTAGATTTGGCCGCATGGCCGAGACAGTCACCCAGCTCCTTCAGGAACGCGCCGACGACGACAACCTGGCAATCACCTACGAGGGCAGCCGGTGGACGTGGCGCGAGTACATCCGCGACGCGGAGAAGACCGCGGCCGCAATGCTGTCCGTGGCCGACGCGTCTCGCCCGATGCACATCGGCACTCTGCTCGGGAACACCCCGGACATGCTCATCGCCCTGGCCGCCGGGGCTCTCGGCGGCTACGTCACCGCCGGCATCAACAACACCCGACGGGGCGAGGGCCTGGCCGCCGACATCCTGCGCGCCGACTGCCAGATCCTGATCACCGACGCCGAGCACCGCCCTCTCCTCGAGGGCCTGGACCTGCCCGGCGTCACCGTCCTGGACACCTCGACCCCCCGATGGGCCGACCTGGTCGCCGGAGCCGGCGAGCTGACCCCGCATTCGGTGCCGGGTGCCATGGACACGTTCATGCTGATCTTCACCTCGGGCACCAGCGGTAACCCGAAACCGGTTCAGTTCGCGCACATGATGATTCCGTTCGCCGGCCCCGTACTCGTCGACAAGTACGACATCGGCCCGGGCGACGTCTGCTACCTCTCGATGCCGCTCTTCCACAGCGCGGCACTGATGGGTGGCTACTGCGTCGCCCTGTGCGGTGGCGCGGCGATCGCCCCGGCCAAGTTCTCGGCGTCGACCTTCCTCGACGACATCCGCCGCTACCGGGCGACGTACATGAACTACGTCGGCAAGCCGCTCGCCTATATCCTCGCCACCGAGGAGAAGCCCGACGATGCCGACAACCCGCTGCGCGTCGCCTTCGGCAACGAGGCCACCGACCGCGACATCGACGAATTCTCGCGTCGGTTCGGTTGCACGGTCTGGGACGGATTCGGCTCCACCGAACTCGCGATCATCATCACCCGCGAACCCGGCACCCCGCACGGCTCGATCGGCCGGGGTTTCCCCAACGTCGCGGTCTACGACCCCTCGACGATCACCGAGTGTCCCCCGGCCCGATTCGACGACACCGGAGCACTTCTCAACTCCGACGAGGCGATCGGCGAGCTGGTCAACGTCGAGGGCGGCGGGATGTTCATGGGCTACTACAACGACTCCGACGCCACCAACGAGCGACTGCGTCACGGGATGTACTGGTCCGGCGACCTCGCCTATAAGGATTCCGACGGGTGGATCTATCTCGCCGGACGTACCGGCGACTGGATGCGCGTCGACGGCGAGAACCTCGCCGCCGGACCGATCGAACGCATCCTGCTCCGGATACCGGAGATCAACCGCGTCGCGGTGTACGCGGTCCCCGACGAACAGGTCGGTGACGCCGTGATGGCGGCCGTCGTACTGCAGGACGGCGCCTCGCTGAGCCCGGAGTCCTTCGCCGAACAGCTTGCCGCACAGGCAGACCTGTCACCGAAGGCCTGGCCGCGCTACGTCCGGGTCGCGGAGGACCTGCCGACGACCGCCACCAACAAGATCCTCAAGCGCACCCTGAAGCAGGAGGGTGCGACCGCCGGAGACGGCATCCTGTGGGTCCGGGAGCCGCGATCACGCACGTACGGGGAGGCCGTCGGGGCGAGTGCCTGAGACGATGGAGAATCAGCTCACCGAGCTCGGCTACTACGCACTCTCCCGGCACCCCGTCACCCCGAGCGAGCTCGCCGCCGAAGCACGCTTCGCCGACGAGATCGGACTCGGCACCGCTTTCGTCTCGGAACGGTTCAACATCAAGGACGCCGCCGCACTGTGCGGGGCTCTCGCCGGTGCGACCGAGAATCTCGGAATCGCCACGGCGGCAACCAACCACAACACCCGGCATCCCATCGTCACCGCGACCATGGGGGCGACGCTCAGCGAACTCTCGGCGGGGCGGTTCGCTCTGGGTCTCGGGCGCGGGATCACCCCGCAGTGGCAGATACTCGGGCTCCCCCTCGTCACCGGCGCCGGCCTGCGTGACATCACCGGGCTCCTCCGCCGGCTGTGGACGGGCGAGATGGTGATCGGTCACGACGGACCGGCCGGCTCCTACCCCTTGCTGAATCTCGGTGTGACACTCGACCCTCCCCCACCGATCCTGATGGTCACCATGAGTCCCAGGACTCTCGAGCTGGCCGGTGAGATCGCCGACGGCGTCGTCCTGCACACATATTTCAGCGACGACGCGACCCGCCGGGCAGTTGCCCATGTCCGAGGCGCAGCGGAGCGGGCCGGGCGCGATCCCGCCTCGATCCGGATCTGGTCGGTCGTGGCGACGGTGGGCGACCACCTGGATGAGACCGACCGTCTGCGCAGGCTGTACGGACGGCTCGCCACCTATCTCCAGGGGTATCCGGATCAACTCATGGCGGCCAACGCCTGGGACCCGACAGACCTGGAACGAGTCCGGGCCACTGCGGCTTTCAGCGGTGCGCGCGGTCCCATCGACGCCACCGCCACCGCCGGTGAACTCGCCGACCTGGCCGCCGTGATCCCGAACGCGTGGGTCGCCCACTCGGCGACCGGATCGCCGTCGGACTGCGCGAAGACCGTCGCCGCGCAGTTCGACCTGGGCGTCGACTCGGTGATCCTGCACGGTGCGACACCGACCGAACTCGCGCCGGTGGCCTCGGCGTACCGCGACATACGCCCCGACCGCGCGGTCGGACTGCCGGCCAACCCGGGAAGGATGCCCTCGTGACGGAGACACCCGCATGACAGAAACCATCGAGATACCCACGAGCGTCGAGCAACTCACGCCCGCCTGGCTGACGGACTTCCTCGGCGAGAACGGCCACGACGAATCGATCACCGCCGTCGCCGCCTCGGCCGTGGGAACCGGGCAGATGGCCGGGTCGTACCGCCTCACCCTCGACTACTCCGGACCGGCCGAACTCCCGGCCACGATGATCGCCAAGTTGGCGACCGGCGAACCGGAACAGCGGGCGTTCGGTTCCGGAGTGTTCCGCAACGAGGTCCGGTTCTATCGTGATCTGGCCTCGGCTTTCACCGTGCCGATGCCGAGGTGTTACGCCGCGACGATCTCGGACCCCGGCACCGAGTTCGTCCTCCTGCTCGAGGACATGGGCGCGGCGGTGCAGGGTGACCAGATCATCGGATGTACGGCGGCACAGGCGGAGTCGGTCGCGGTAGCGGCGGCCGGGTTGCATGCTCCGCGGTGGAACGACCCCGCACTGCTCGCGGAGATGCCACTGCCCGGTGAAGCCGAACGCGAGATGATGGAGTCGTTGCTCGCGCCGATGGCCGACGTCTATCGCGAGCGCTTCTCCCCGGACGGACAGAGTTCGGCCGCCGTCGACTGGCTGGTGCGTGAGGCCGGCGACTGGCTCGTCGCCCCGCTGCGCAACACGGCTCTGATCCACGGCGACCTGCGCGTGGACAACGTGCTGTTCGGGCCGTCCGGTGAGGTGACGGTGATCGACTGGCAGACGATCACGACCGGTAACCCGCTGCGCGACATCGCTTTTCTGCTCAGTACAAGCCTGACCACCGAGGATCGTCGCAAGCACGAGCGCGGCATCGTGGCATCGTATCATCGCGCGGTCGTCACCGCCGGGGTGACCGGGTACACCCTCGACGAGTGCTGGGACGACTACGTCGGCAACCTCATCCAGGCCCCGCTGATCATCGTCTTCGGCTCGGCCGCCGCCCAACCCACCGAGCGTGGCACCGCCATGTTCGACGCCATGCTGTCCCGGAGTGCGGCGGCGATCGATGACCTCGCACCCGGAGGGCTGGCCGGACGATGAAGCTCGTCATCGGCGCAACGGTTTCCTGGGTTCCCGGCTGGTCCGCCGGCTCGTCGAGAACGGCGACGACGTCCGCGTCCTCACCCGCCCGACGAGCGACCTCCGCACGTTGTCCGGACTCGACGTCCACCATGTCACCGGCGATCTGTTCGACCAGGATTCCGTGCGCGCCGCGATGGCCGGCTGCGACGTGGTGTTCCACTGCGCGGTCGACACCCGGGCCTGGTTACGGGATCCGGCTCCGCTGTACCGCACCAACGTCGACGGATTGCGGGCCGTGCTCGACGTCGCCGCCCGTCAGCCGTTGCGCAAGTTCGTGTTCACCAGCAGTGTCGCCACCATCGGTCGGGTGAAGGGTCGTCGGGCCACCGAGGGCGACGCGTTCAACTGGTCTCGGCACGCACCCGAGTACGTGCGGAGTCGAGTCGCGGCGGAGAACCTGTTGCTCGACTACTCGCGCGACGGGGCCGTGCCGGGAGTCGCCATGTGCGTCGCCAACACCTATGGCGCGGGCGACTGGCAGCCGACGCCGCATGGATCGTTCGTCGCCGGAGCAGCCCTCGGCAAGATGCCGTTCACAGTCCGCGGATGCCGAGCCGAGTCGGTCGGTATCGACGACGCCGCTCGCGCGCTTGCCCTGGCGGCCGATCGGGGTGAGGTGGGCGAACGCTACATCGTGTCCGAACGGTCCATCGACATGGGTGAGATCGTGGCGATCGCCGCACGCGCCGCGGGCCGGGAGCCGCCGCGCCTCGTGCTCCGTCGTGCGGCGTTGTATGGGGTCGGCGCCGTGGGCTCGGCTCGGGCAGCGATCACGCGCAGGCCGGTCCGGCTGACCGTTCCGTCGGTGCGGCTCATGCATTTCATGTCGGAGATGGACCACTCCAAGGCCGAACGCGACCTGAACTGGCGCCCGCGCCCGGTCACCGAAGCCATCGAGGAGGGGGCGCGGTTCTGGGTGGATCGCCGAGCCGCCCGCCACTCCTGACGCAAACCCACCCTTTTTCGGCATTTCCACCACCCGCGCGGGTGGTGGAAATGCCGATAAAGGGTGGGTTTGTGGGGTGTCCGAGTTAGCCGAGTAGCTCGGCGAGCTCGACGAGGCTGTACGGAGAGGTGTCCCTGTGGTCGCGGTAGGCGACGAAGCTCGCCTGCTGTGACTCGAACCGGCCGATGAAACCGCCTGCGGCGCTGAAGATGTTGCCGGTGATGTGCTCGGCCGCGTCGCTGGCGAGGAAGACGTACAGCGACGCCACGTACTCGGGCGGCGCCGGGTCCAGGGCCGCGTCGCGGGTGAGGTCGTCGAGAATCCCGCGCCGATGCAGCCCCTCGATGTGCGCGACGTAGTCATCGCCGGTCGACAATCGTGACTTGGCTCCGGGCATCACCACGTTCACCCGAACGTGGTGATCGGCAAGATCCGCGGCCGCGGCGAGTGCGAGCGCATTGACGCCACCCTTCGCCGCGGGATAGCCGCTGCCACCGAACATCCCGAGCGACGCCGCCGAGCCGGTGAGCACGATCGACCCGGACGCCTGCTCGACGAAGACCCGCCCGGCGGCCTGGACCAGATGGAACGCGCTCATCAGATGGGCGTCCACCTGGGCACGGAATTCGTCCGGGGCGATGGTCAGCACCGTCGAACCCGGGGGTTCGGCGATACCGGCGCAGTTGATGGCGATGTCCAGTGCGCCGAACTCGGCGAGCGCGGCGTCGACCATCTGCTGGGCGACACCGTCGTCACCGGCCGAACCGCAGACGCCGACAGCCTGACCGCCGCCGCCGCGGATCTCCGCGACCGTCTCCTCCAGCGCATCACCGTCACGACCGTTGGCGACGACCGAAACCCCCTGTCCCGCGAGTGCATATGCAACCGCGAGACCGATGCCCCGGGTGGCGCCGGCGATCACGGCGACCCGGCCACCCAGTCCGGCGGCACCGGGAGACCAGCCGCTGTCCGGACTCACGTCGAGCTACCGACCGGCGTGATCGGGATCGAGCGGCCGCGGTCGACGAATTCGAAACTCGCGCCACCGCTGAACCGAGCGATCGCCACCTCGCCGCTCTCCTTCTGTGCGGTGTCCGACGTGACGATCCGGATCTCGAGCGCGTCGTCGGTCTCGACGGCACCCTCGACACTCAGGTAGGGATTCACCGCGGTCGCCGCCGCCTGCAGCGGTTCCAGATGATCCGGGCTGATGATCGACATCCACCCGCCGTCGGCCGTCGCATCGGACTCACGCGGAATCCGTACGACGACGGCGTCGCCGTCGACGGTCGCGGTCAGGCCGGTGTACTGCACCGGACCGAAGCACGGATGCAGGGCCAGGACCTGGGCGAGACCTGCGGCGCCGGTGGGGAGATCGAGCGCCGCGCGAATGCGGTCCGCCGCGAGTCCGGCGATCCCGATCAGCTGTTTGCGGAGGATCTCGACCACCTGATCCTCGCTCTCGGCACACCGCCGCAAACCGACCAGGAAGCCGAGGGACAACAGCTGATGCTGCAGCGCAACCTCTTCGGCGATCCGCCCCAATGCCGACGCCGACCACTCGGCGAACTGGAGATCCTCGACGAGCGGGCCTCGATAGTCGACCCAGCCGTCGGTTGCCGAGCTGTCGATCGCGGACAGCTGGATCTGGCCGGCGCGAGTGCCGAACATCTCCTCGGCGTCCGGAGGGAGCGGCAGTTCCTCGCGGTCGGGTTCGATGGTGACCGTCCACTCGCAGTGCGGAGTCCGGTCGACGGGACGACGAGGTGGACGATGCACCGGCCGGATTCGCGCCCGCCGGTTGGTGGCGATGGCCGTCGCGTCGAAGGTCGGGTCCTCGATGTCGTGGCACATCGTGGTGACGTAGTCGTCGCCGAGCGGTTCGACGTCGAGCAGCGCACCGCAGTGATCGAGCACGAACGACCCGTGATACTTGTCGTCGACCCGAAACCGGAAATCCATGAACTGCGGCGGCGCGCCGATGTCGAGCTGGAGGCATTTGAACATGTCCTCGACGCCGTCACCGTCGATGCCGAGCGCGGTCCGGATCCGGTGTGTGTAGACCGGACTCGCGGCCTTCCACTCCTCGATGGCGATCCGGCCCATCACGTCTCGTCCGAATGCGCCGATGAGATGGGCCATTCCGCTGCGGTCGATCATCTGACCGCACAGCAGGAGTTCGGGTACCAGGACGGCGAGCTGTTCCTGACTCAGACCTTGGTAGGTCGGGGCTGTGGGAGTCATCTCAGTTCACCAGAACGCGACCGGCGTCGTACCGAAGTCATACCAGCCCGGCAGATTCCCCGGCGCCGCCTTCTCCACCCGCTTGAGCATGCCCTCGCTCATCGCGTTGTTCTGCATCATCTCGATGAAGAGTGCAGAGACGTTGCCGTAGTCGAAGAAGTCACGTTGCCACGAGAACTGGAAGTTGCCGCCGTACTTGAACCAGCTGCCCTGGATACCTTCGAGCGCATAGTGGGTGCCGTCGTCGCGGGTGCCCTCGTAGATCTGCTTCCAGAGCCCGATCATGTCGCCGGTCTTCTCGTCGATGACCCAAGCCTGGTATGGGTACTCCCACCCTTCGAGGCCCTCCATCTCCTGGCCGAGCGCGAGTTCGCGGATCTCCTCGCGACCCACGGCCATGAAGTCCTTCTTCGGGCCGTAGTTCCAGCCGTAAGTGGCGTCCTCGGTGTAGAACTCGGCGAGCGGCTTCCAGTCTCCCGCCTTCTCCGCCTCGATGTTGGCGGCGAGCCACCGTTCCTTCATCTCTTCCAGTTCGGCACGGTCAAAAGACATGTGTTCCACCTTCACTCGTCATCTTCGGTGAGACGCAACGCTTGCGTCGGGCAGTACTGCACGGCCGCCTCGACCTCGGCGCGCCGGGATTCGTCGGGAGTCGCGTCGAGGATCTCGACGTGGTCGGTCTTCGTCGCGAAGACCTCGGGGGCTTCGAGCTCGCACATGCCGTGGCCCTGGCACAGATCCAGATCGACCTCGATGCGCATCAGCGGTCCTGACGCTTACGGTAGGCAACGCGGCACGGCTGCTGGAGCTGAACGACCATCTTCGAGTGGTCGTTCCGGTAGCTCTCGGACGGCTGCAGCATCTCGAACTCGTAGTTCTGGAACAGTACCGAGAAGATCGCCTTTAGCTGCATGATCGCGAATTGCGCACCGACGCAACGATGCCGGCCCGCCCCGAACGGAATCCAGGTCCAGCGGTTGACCAGATCCTCCTGCCGCGGCTTGTCGTACCGGTCGGGATCGAAGGTGTCCGCGTCCGGGAAGTCCTCCGGCAGGTGGTTGGAGATCGCCGGCGACACCGCGATCGACTGGCCGGCGGAGATCTCGTAGTCCTCGACGTGGAAATCCTTCTGCACCACACGCATCAGGATGATCAGCGGCGGGTGCAGGCGCAACGCCTCTTTGAGGGCGTTCTCAAGCCGAGGCATCTGCCGGGGGTGGGCGAAGGTGTACTCGGGACGTTCACCGGTCGGGGTGTCGCCGTAGATCTCGTCGAGCTCGTCGTAGACGCGCGACATGTAGTCCGGGTTGCGCAACAGCTCGATCAGCGTCCACGCGGCGGTGCCCGACGTCGTGTGATGGCCGGCGAACATCATCGAGATGAACATGCCGGTGATCGTGTTGGCGTCGAAGCCGACCTGGACGAGCACGTCCATCAGGTCGCGATCGTCTTTGTCCTCAGTCGGATTCGCGACGCGCTCGTCCATCACGCCCTGGATGAACTCGACGAGTTCGGCACGCGCCTCGTCGCGTTTGCGGAAGCTCTCGATGTCGGCCTTGTAGTCGACGTACGCGATCGGGTCGGTGCCCTTCTCCAGGTCATGGAAGAGGTGGGCGATGTGCCCGCTGAGCCGCTCCCGGAACTTGCGTCCGATCAGGCACGACGACGAGGTGTAGAGCGTGAGTTCGGAGAAGAAGTCGAGCAGGTCGATCTCGCCCTCGTCGCCCCACTCGGCGATGATGCGCTCCACCTCGTTCGGGATCGTCACCGCGTGTTGTTTCATGTGGGCGCCCTTGAGCGCTGAGTTGTGGATCGCCTTGGACCGCTCCTCGGGGCTCGCGTCGAACACGACGCCCTCGCCGAACACCGGGGTCATGAACGGGTAGGCGGCAGCCTGATCGAGGTCTTCCTCGGGCGCGCGGAAGAACTCCTCGTTGGCCGCGGCCCCGGACACCAGCACCACCTCGCGGTCGGCGAGCTGGAACATGCCGACGTCGCCGCATTCCTCGCGGACGCGCCAGAACAGCGAGATCGGGTCGCTCGCGAGTTCGTCGAGATGGCCGTGTTCGCTCTCGCCGCCCGAGACTCGATGCGGCTTCTTCAGACCTGATGCGGTGGTGGCGGTCATCGATGGGTCCCCTTGTCCTTCGTCGACTGTGGGGTCTTCTGGTGTCGTGGCCCGGTCCCGGGAGACCGCACCCTCGGCCTCCACCTCGACCGCGCGCATGTGGGCACCGCGCGGCATGGTGACCATCGCCGCGACGGCCAGCGCGATGTGCTGGGGTTCGAGGAAGTTGCCGTGGCGGGCCAAGCCGTGCTTGATCCAGTCGTTGAGCATGTCCTCGGTGGTCTTCTGGTCGAGGTTCATGCCCATGCCGGTCAGCGTCTGTCCCGGTCGGACCACACCTGCTCGCACACCGGTGCCCTCGAGTTCGAGCTGGATGGTGGCGACCAGTCCGTCGATCCCCGACTTCGCCGCGACGTAGGCCGACGACCAGGGCCGCGGGTGGAGTACGACATCGGAACCGATGAACACGAAATCGCCTCGGGCACGGTCGATCATGCCGCCGATGACGGCCCGGTAGATCCGGTAGGCACCGGTGAGATGGATGTTGACCTGATCGGCGAAATGCTCCGGACTCGTCTCGTAGGAGAGCCCGACCGCGAGGTCGCCGGCTCCGGCGACCACGATCTCGAGTTCGCCGAGTGCGGCCTCCGCTTTCGCAACGCAGTCGACCACGGACTGTTCGTCGGTCACGTCGAGCGGTACGGCGACCGCCTCGCCGCCCGCGGCGATGATCTTGTCGGCCAGCTCCTGGAGCTTCTCGACTCGGCGGGCCGCCAGGGCCACGGGATGGCCGGCCGCCGCGAGGTGTTCGGCCGTCGCCGCTCCGATGCCCGACGAGGCACCCGCGACGAGGACCGGCCGACGTTCGGGATGAGGACGAAAACCCATCAGCGCACCGTCACTTTCACGGGGAGTTCGGCGAAGCCGCGCACGTTGACCGAGTGCACGCGCACGGCTTTGTCGATGTCGATGTCGACCGCGCGGATCGACCGGATCACCTCGCCGAGACCGATGTTGGCCTCGAGACGGGCGAGATGTGCGCCGAGGCAGAAGTGCGCTCCGAGACCGAAGCTCATCAACGCCTGGCCGTTGTCGCGCCCGATGTCGTACTTGTCGGCATCCGGCCCGAAGACCTCCTGATCACGGTTCGCCGAACCGACGAGGAGGAGGACGCGGTCACCGGCCGGGATCACGTGGTCGCCGTAGGGTGCATCCTCGATCACGCGTCGCACGACGATCTGGGTCGAGTTGTCGTAGCGCAACGTCTCCTCGGTCCACTGCGGGACCGCGAGTTCGGGGTCGGCGAACACCTTGGCCAGTTCGTCGGGATTACGCCAGCCCCAATAGAGCGCATTGGCAAGGAGTTTCGTCGTGGTCTCGTTACCCGCGACCACCATCAGGACCATGAAACCGACGATCTCGTCCTCGGTGAGCCTGATCTTCTCGCGGGTCGCGTCGTCGTCGATCTCGGCCTCGATCAAAGCCGAGACCAGATCCTCGCCGGGACTCTTCCGCCGGTCGGCGATGAGTTCCGAATAGTACTTGTGCAGTTCGATGTACGCGTGGATCGCGGCCTCGGGGATGTCGAGGACACCGTCCTCGCGATGAAGGAGCAGATCGGACTGGTGCCGCAGATGTGTACGGTCGGCTTCGGGGACTCCCAGGAGCTCGGAGACGACGTCCATCGGCAACAGTGCGGCGAAGTCGTGGACGTAGTCGAACTCGCCCATGTCGAGGCACTTGCTCCAGTGCTGGTGCGTCAGCGCGGTGATCCGGCCGGCGAGGTCGTTGACGCGGCGCGGCGTGAAGCCCTTCGAGACCAGCTTGCGGATGCGCATGTGTTTGGGGTCGTCCATCGCGAGGAAGGACATCGACTTGTGTGCGTCGGGCCCGTACGCCGACGGGTCCATCGACACGCCCCAGCTGTTCGAGAACCGTTGCACGTCACGGAATCCCGCGCGGACATCGGCGTGATTCGCCAGTGCCCAGAAGTTCATCTCGGCGTTGTAGTAGACCGGCGCCTCCCGACGGAGCCGGGCGTAGGTCGGATACGGATCCTCGTGGAAGTCATAGGCATACGGGTCGAAGGGGAGGGCTCGCTCCATCCCCGGCACCGATGTCGTTTCGGTCATCACTTCTCCATCAGTAGATGCGCAGCAGCGACAAGACGTTCGGAGGTCTGCTCATAGGTCATGTGCCCCATGCCGGCGTAGACGAGGCCGCCGGAGTAGATCATCTCCAGGGTGTCGAGGAGCGGCCCGGGATTCTCCGGATCCTCCTCGAGCGCGGCGGCCAGACGCCGGCGGATGAACGCACCGATGCGGACGCGGAGGTGCTCGACGTCGGGGTCGGTCCCCAGCAGCGCAACGGTGACCGCACCACCGAGTTGCCCCTCCCCCGCCACGACGAGCGCCACCTCGCGGAGCACCTGCGCGACCCGCTCGCTCGGCGCCGCGGCGGGATCGGGTTCGGAGACCCCCGCGGACAGCCGCCGCCAGAAGACCTCGGCGACCAGATGGCTCTTCGACGAGAAGTACGTGTACGCCGTCGCCGGCGCGACACCCGCGATCTTGGCCACCGACCGCACCGTGAGCCCGTCGAAACCCTCGGCGTTCAGCACGTCGACCGCGGCCTCGGTGAGCCGCGAGACCGTCTCCGCCTGCTGCTGCGTGAGGCGGCGACGTGTGGATTCCTGGGATACGGGGCTGGACATGTGAGCCACGCTACACTAGGTTTGAACGCGAGTCCAGACACCTGTCCAGATGGAGTTCCAGCTCATGCCCCTTCGCCCCGAAACCGCGTCGGATCTGTTGATCGACGGCAAGCTCACCCCCGGCAGCGGCGGTGTCTTCGACGTCGTCAACCCCGCGACCGAGGAGGTCATCGGACAGGCCGCCGAGGCCACCGCCGCCGACATGGACGCCGCGATCGCCGCCGCCCGCACCGCTTTCGACACCACCGAGTGGTCGCGCGACCACGCCTTCCGCGCCCGCTGCCTACGACAACTGCGCGATGCCCTCCTCGCCCACGCCGACGAGTTCCGCGAACTGACGATCGCCGAGGTCGGCTGCCCGTCGTTCCTCACCCACGGCCCGCAGTTCGAGGGACCGGTGACCGATCTCGGCTACTTCGCCGACCTCGCCGAGAGCTACGAGTGGTCCCGCGATCTCGGCGAGGCCAGGCCGATGGGCATCAAGAACCATCGTGAGCTTCGGTCGGAGGCCGTCGGCGTCGTCGGTGCGATCACGCCGTGGAACTTCCCCCACCAGATCAACTTCGCCAAGATCGGGCCGGCCCTCGCCGCCGGATGCACCGTCGTCCTCAAGCCGGCACCCGACACCCCCTGGTGCGCGGCGCTCGTCGGCAAGGTCGTCGCCGAGGAAACCGACCTTCCACCCGGCGTCCTGAACATCGTCACCTCCACCGATCACCGCCTCGGCGAGCAACTGTCCACCGACCCCCGCGTCGACCTCGTCTCCTTCACCGGCTCCACCGCGACCGGCAAGAAGGTGATGGCCGCGGCGTCGGAGTCGCTGAAGAAGGTGTTCCTCGAACTCGGCGGCAAGTCCGCGTTCATCGTGCTCGACGACGCCGACGTCGGTTCGGCGTGCGCGATGGCGGCGTTCAACGTCGTCACCCATGCCGGCCAGGGCTGTGCGATCACCACGCGCCTCGTCGTGCCTCGTCCCAGGCTCGACGAGGCGATCACCGGGACCCGCGACGCGCTGGCCGGCCTCCCGCCCGGCGACCCCACGAGTTCGGGCACCATCTGCGGACCGTTGATCTCCGAGCGTCAGCGTCAGCGCGTCGAGTCCTACATCGAACTCGCCAAGCAGGAGGGCGGCACCATCGAGATCGGTGGTGGCCGTCCGGCCGACAAGCCCAACGGTTTCTTCGTGGAGCCGACGCTGATCTCCGGACTCGACAACTCGGCACGCGTCGCGCAGGAGGAGATCTTCGGTCCGGTCCTGGTGATCATCGCCCACGACGGCGACGACGACGCGATCCGCATCGCCAACGACTCCCCCTACGGACTGTCGGGCATGGTCTACGGCACCGACGAGGACCGGATCAACAAGGTGGTCAACGGTGTTCGCACCGGGACCATGGGCGTCAACGGCGGCATCTGGTACTCCGCCGACGTCCCGTTCGGCGGCTACAAACAGTCCGGCATCGGCCGCGAGATGGGCGTCGCCGGTTTCGAGGAATACCTGGAGACCAAGGCCGTCGCGCGACCCGCGTGACCTCCCCCGCCGGCTGAGCCGGCACCAACCCCGCCGGCTGAGCCGGCACCGACCCCGCCGGCTGAGCCGGTGCCGAGCGAAGCGAGGCACCGCGTCGAAGCCCCCACAGCGGCCCGTCACAGAGCCCACACCACCACCTCCCCCGCCGGCTGAGCCGGTACCGAGCGAAGCGAGAAACGCCTCCCACCCCGCCGGCTGAGCCGGTACCGAGCGAAGCGAGGCACCGCGTCGAAGCCCCGGAGCTCGCAGCGGCCCGTCACAGAGCCCACCCCACCACCCACACAGAAAGCAGGACAATGAGTTCCCAGCGTTTCGAGAACAAGACCGTCATCGTGACCGGCGCCGCCGGCGGGATCGGCGAAGCCTACGCGCGGGCACTGGCCGCCGAGGGCGCCAACGTCGTGGTCGCCGACCTCGCCGACGAGAAGGGCAAGCAGGTCGCGGCGGACATCGGCGGACTGTACGTCAGCACCGATGTGGCCGACGAGGAGTCGGCGAAGGCACTCGCCGCGGCGACGGTCGACGCCTACGGCTCCATCGACGGCCTGGTCAACAATGCGGCGATCTACGGCGGCATGAAGCTCGACTTCCTCATCACCGTGCCGTGGGACTACTACAAGAAGTTCATGTCCGTGAACCTCGACGGTGCGCTCAACGTCACCCGCGCCGTCTACCCGCACATGACCAACGGCGGCGGCGCCATCGTCAACCAGTCCTCCACCGCCGCATGGCTGTACAGCGGCTTCTACGGTCTCGCCAAGGTCGGCGTCAACGGCCTGACCCAGCAGCTCGCCACCGAACTCGGCGGGCAGAACATCCGGGTGAACGCCATCGCACCCGGCCCCATCGACACCGAGGCCACCCGCACGACCACCCCGAAGGAGATGGTCGCCGACATCGTGAACCGGTTGCCGCTCAAACGGTTCGGCAAGCCCGAAGATCTCGTCGGGATGTGCCTGTTCCTGCTCTCCGACGAGGCGATCGGCAAGGTCGTCGACAAGGGTGCGAAGGCGGCCGGTTCACTCGCCGAACTCGCCGCCGGGACCGACATCGTCGGCATCTGCGTCCTGAACGACGAGCAGGTGAGGTCGGTGGTCACCGGGCCCGACGGACTGTTGTCGACGGCCCGTCCGGGCACCATCATCACCGTCCATTCCACGATCGGACCGGACACCGCGGTCGACCTCGCCGAACAGTGCGCGGCCCGCGACGTGGTCCTGCTCGACGCCCCGATCTCCGGTGGCGCGATGGGAGCGGCGTCGGGACGGCTGGCGATCATGGTCGGCGGCCCGCGCGAGGCCTACGAGAAGCTCAAAGAGCCCTTCCGGCTCACCGCCGACATGCTCGTGCACGCGGGCCCGGAGGTCGGCGCGGGCACCAAGATGAAGCTCGCCAGGAACCTCCTGCATTTCATCTCGTTCACCGCGACCACCGAGGCGGCGCGCCTCGCCGAGGCTGCCGGGCTCGATATCACCAAGCTGGGCAAAGTCGTTCGGCACACCGACGCCGTCACCGGCGGTGCCGGTGCGATCATGCTGCGGGAGACCACGGCGACGCTCGACACCGACGATCCGTGGTACGGCATCTTCACCGGCGTTCGTACACTGGGCGAGAAGGACCTCTCGCTGGCGCTCGCGCTCGGCGACGAACTCGGCGTCGACCTGCCTCTCGGGCAGATCGCACTCCGCGAGCTGGCCCCCGGACTCGGTGTCCCCCATCTCGAAGGAGAAACCGCATGACCCGATCCAATGTCTCCGACGACGCACCCGACGAGGTGCGCAAGCGCGGCCTGAGGCGGATGTCCGAGGTCTACGGCTGGGAGGTGAGCGATGGTCCCGGCGACTACTTCGCGCACACCGCCGACCAGGTGTTCGGCAACGTATGGGCTCGCGAGGGTCTCTCCGACGGGGATCGGCGACTGATCCTGCTCGGTGCACTCGCGGCGGGCAACAACATCGACGTCGCCGAGATCCAGGCCGGGGCCGCTCTGGGCAACGGCGAGCTGACGCCCGAACAGCTCGAGGAGATCAGTCTCTTCCTCTGCTATTACATCGGCTGGCCCCAGGGCACCAAGATGCACTTCATGTTCGGTGAGGTCATCAAGAAGTACCGGAAGCAGAAGTGAACAAGCACATCATGTTTCGCCCGCTGGCAGACGGCAAGGGTCCCTCGTTGCTGAGTGCCTCGCCGGTGCCCGACCTCGCCGCCGCCGGATACACCGACACCGAATACGCCGCGTCGGGAATCGCCGACCGGCTCGTCGGCGACGGAGACACACCTCCGGCCGAGTTCACGACCCGGCTGGTCGTCCGACGCCCCGCAAACGCGGCCGCGTTCAACGGCTGTGCCGTCGTGGAGTGGCTGAACGTGAGCAGCGGCAGTGATGCCGCGCCCGAGTATTCCTATCTCGCCGCCGAATTGGTGCGCGCGGGTTACGCCTGGGTGGGGGTCTCGGCACAGTACGTCGGTGTCGAGGGCGGCACCGGTTCGGTGGGCGTCGCCACCGGTGAACCCCAGAGTCTGTCCGCCAAGGACCCGGGCCGCTACGGCGGACTACATCACCCCGGTGACGCCTACTGCTACGACATCTTCCGCTCGATCGGATACGCGGTTCGTGGTGACCACTCCGGAGAGGCACCGACCCCGTATCACCCGCTCGCCGGACTCTCCGTCGGCATGGTGCTCGCGGTCGGCGAATCGCAATCCGCGATGGCCCTGACCACCTATGTCAACGCGGTGGCCGCCGCCGGGGACTTCGACGGGTTCCTCATCCACAGTCGTGCGGCTGCAGGTCTGCCCGCCGGCGACGTGGGTACGGGCATCGATGTGGGCACCGTGTTCAGCGGCGAACCCACCAGGATCCGTACCGATCTCGACGCACCGGTCCTCGTCGTGCAGACCGAGACCGATCTGCTGACCAACTTCCGCTACCACCTCGTTCGTCAGCCGGACACGGACCGTCTGCGGGTGTGGGAGATCGCCGGTACCTCACACGCCGACCTGCATCAGATCGGCGACTTCGAGGAGTTCCTCGGCTGCCCCGATCCGGTGAACCGCGGCCAGCAGCGCTTCGTGTTGCGCGCGGGGCTGCGCCATCTCCGCGCGTGGGCCGACGGCGGGGATCCGCCACCGGTCGCCGATCCGCTGCGTCTGCGCGGGGTGACGACTGCCGAACCCGAGTTCGAGGTCGACGACATCGGCAACGTCCTCGGCGGCGTCCGTACGCCGTGCGTCGACGCGCCGACGCATGTGTTGAGTGGCGTTGTCCCCGATCCGATCTCTCGCATCTGCCTACTGTTCGGATCGACCCACCCCGTCCCCGCGCATCTGCTCGCAGAGCGCTACGGCACACGCGACGAATACGAGAAGCACTATCGTGACGCCGCCGACGCGGCCATCAACGCCGGGTTCGTCTTGGTCGAGGACCGGGACGAGCTGATCGCCGACGCGAATCCGGACATGGTGCCCGAGTAGGTTTTCCGGGACTCGTCGCGGGCGACGTCAGTTGATCGCCCGCTTGCCCTCCTCGGCCGGGCCGGCCGGGCGCGCGCGTTCACTCAGGAATCCGTCCGTCGCGTGCCGGATGCCGGTCGAAATGGCATGGCCGACATGGCTTCCGGGATACCAGTGGATGCGTCCACCCCAGTGCTCGTGGAGCTGCTGTGCAGCCGACACCCAGGTCACGCGGTCGTTGAGTGCCGCGACCACCATCCGGCGGTCCGGGGTTGCGATCGGTTGCACCGACAGCGGACTGATGACGCTCGCCACCTCGCGCACCGACTCGTCGCGCATCAACGATGCGAGGCGCTGCCCCTTGGGTCCGCCGCGAGACATGTGATGGGCGAGCGTCGCATGCATGTCCAGCATCGGCACCACCGCGAGCACTGCGGCGATCCGCGGGTCCATCGACGCGGCCAGGGCGGCGATGGGGCCACCCAGAGACGTTCCGGCGATCGAGATCTCGGCTGGTTCGTGACTCTCGATCCAGGTGATCAGCGACCGGATCTCGGCGACGGCGCGGACCGTGATGAGGGTGTTCACCAGCGGGTCGAAACCCGGATAGGACACCTTCGTCACGCGCCGGGGTCCGTGCGCGGGGAGCACCGGGAACGCGACGTCGTAGCCGAGCTTCTTGTGGAGATGCGCCGCCCGGAACGCATACAGGTCATCCGGTCGTCCCTGCGCGGCACCATGCACCCAGATCAGCCATCGGGCGCCGGCCCGGCGCTTCGTCATCACCCGGACCGACGAGATGCCGTCGGCGTACGGGTCCAGCGCCGCCACCGATGCCGGCAACTTCGGGTCGACGGCATAGTCGATGTGCTCGAACGACGTGGTGCCGAAGACCTTGCGGTCGCGCGACAGGATCCTGGGCGCACCGGGATCCCGATGCATCCCAGCGGGTCCCAGTCGGAGGAATTCGTCGGCCACATCGGCGCATCGCGCCACCATGTCCTCGACCGTCTCCATCGGCGGGATGTCCCGGATCACCGAGTTGACCGCGATGAACAGTTCGTCGATCGCGGTCTCCCCGACCTGCCGCGGCCCGCACCCGGCTGCCGGGATACCCGTCTCCGGGTTTCCTCGTCCCGCCGCGATCGAACTGCCGATCGCCCGAGGCAGTACGCCGGCGAACAATCCTAGCCTGGCTCGTTCGGTCTCCCAGTCGATCAACTGGCCTCCCGTGCCATCTCGCCGATACCGAGCGCATCGGTCGCCTCGTCGACCGCCCGCACGACCCGGCGGAGGAACCCGGCCGGGTCGGGCATGGATTCCGGTGTTGCGATGAGTCCCATGCTGAGCCGTCCGGCGTAGCTGTAGGTTGTCAGGTTCACGTCGGCCGGCGCGATCGCCAGGGCGAAGGAGATCCAGTCGACCACCTCGATGTCGCCGATCCAGCGCGTGGTCCGGGGGCCGGGCATGTTGGCGGTGGTGATGTTGTTCATCACCAGCGGTGCCCGGTTGGCGGCCAGTCCGCGGAAGAACGGACCGAGCCGTCCGGTATAGGTCGCCAGCTTCTCGGTCAGGTCGAAGCCGACGTCCCGACGGCACGCCACGGTGGCCGCGCAGCTCTCGCCGGTCGCGACGATCCGCTCGACGGGATCGGCCAGATCGGAGCGCAGATACGCCATGGCGGTGGCGATCTCGTTGCCGTGAACCCGGTTGGACCCGAGGTCTTTGCAGACCCCGAAGATCGTCACCGGGGTGCCCGGCTCCTCGCCGCGCGCGATGAGCTCGTCCCTGATCGCACCGGCGATCACACCGTGCAGGGCACCGTTCACCGTGGTGCCGGCGGCCAGGGCGATCCGCTGGATGTCGGCCAGCGCGATGTCGGCCGACGCACATACCCGGTTCGCCCCGCTACGTGCGTTGAAGCTGGTACGACGCACCGTCAGCGGTTTCGGGATCAGCTCGCCGTTGGACGCCTTGCGCCGCGCTGCCACCGCGTGCCGGGCCGCGGAGACCACCGACGGGAGTCGACGGACCAGTCGACGCGACTCCGCGCGCGCCGCCTTCGTGAGGGTCCGCGCGTCCTGCTCGAGAGCCTCGGGGACAGGTGCCGGGGGAACACGATCGCCCGGTTCTGCGGTGGCGGCCATGAAGGTGTTGAGCGCCGCGAGTCCGTCGGCCACCGCGTGGTGGACACGGACCACGACCGCTTGCCGACCGCCGTCGAGACCGTGAACCAGGGTGAGTGCCCACAGCGGACGGTTGCGGTCGAGTTGCGCGACCGCGAGTTCGGACAGCACGGCGTCGAGTTCGGTGCGTCCACCCGGGGCGCCGACCCACACCTCGTCGATGTGGTCGGAGACGTCGAAACCGTTGTCCTGCACCCAGAAGGGGCGCGCCGAACAACCGGGCACCCAGCGCACCCGCTGGGTGGCACGCGGGAACATCCCGAGATAGCGCGGCAGGACGTCGGCGATCTCGGCGAGTGACAGTGGACGACCGTGTCGGGACGTGTCGAGGACCGCGACCTTGAGAGTGTGCATCGGGTTCGACGGGGTCTCCATGTTGAGCATCAGCGCGTCCGGCCCCGTCATGCGCTCGGCACCCGAACCGGCATCGGCACCGGCGAACAACTCGGTGACGTCAGGTGTGTTGCGTGCGTTCGTCATTCAGCTCACCTTCCGTTCCGGTCCGGCCGACTCCAGGTCGCGCTTGAGGATCTTGCCGGTGGCGTTGCGGGGCAGTTCGTCAAGGAACTCGACGTCGCGCGGAACCTTGAACCCGGCGAGCTGTTCCTTGACGTGCCGGCGGATCTGGTCGGCACCGATGAGGGTCTGCGGAGTCCGCACCACGTACGCGGCCAGACGCTGACCGAACTTGTCGTCGTCGACCCCGATGACGGCGACCTCGTGCACCTCGTCGAGGGCACCGATGACCTGCTCGACCTCGAGCGGATAGACGTTCTCGCCGCCGGAGACGATCATCTCGTCGTCGCGACCGACCACGAACAACCGGCCGTTCTCGTCGAGCCGCCCGACGTCACCGGACACCATGTGCCCATCACTGAAGGATTTGGTGTCGGAGGTCGTGTATCCGTCGAATCCGGAGTTGTTGGCGACCACGATGCGACCGATCTCGCCGACCGGGAGTTCGCGATCGTCGTCGCCGAGAATCCGGACGCTGGTGCCGGTCAGCGGCCGGCCGGCGGTGTCCGGGCTGATGCGCAGGTCCTCGGGTGTCGCGGTACTGATCAATCCGGCTTCGGTGGCGTTGTAGCTGTTGTAGACGACGTCGCCGAAGCGGTCGAGGAAGGCGATCAGGGCATCGGTACGCATCCGCGAACCGCTCGCCGTGGCGAATCGCAGACTGGGCATCGGATGCGCGTCGAGAACCTCGTCGGGCAGGTCCATGATGCGTTCGAGCATCACGGGGACGACGGCGAGTCCGGTCGCCTCGTGGTCGCGGACGAGGTCGAGGGTCGCGACCGGGTCGAAGCGGCGGCGCATGATCATGGTGCACGTCATGGTCGCCGAGATGGCGACCTGCCCGAATCCCCAGGCGTGGAAGATCGGCGCCGCGATCACCGTGGATTCTCCTGCGCGCCAAGGAATGCGATCGAGCATCGCGGCCAGCGACGCGATGTCGGTACTACCACCGCGACGCGCGCTCTTCGGGGTACCCGTGGTGCCCGAGGTCAGCAGCACGATGCGTCCGGCGCGCTCCGGCCGTGCGGGTCGCCGGCCAAGGTTCGCGTCGATGAACGAGTCGGTCGTGAAACCCGAGACCGGCCCGGTCTCGGTCCAGGCGTGGATGCGGCGCATCCCCGGAAGCCGTTCCGCCGCCGGAGCGATGACCTCGTCGAACTCGTCGTCGGCGATGAGGACGTCGGCACCCTCCCGCTCGAGGACGTCGGCGAGCTGAGGTCCGGCGAAGCCGGTGTTGAGCAGCACCGCGTCGGCACCGAGCCGCGACGTCGCGGCGAGTGCCTCGATCAGTCCGCGGTGGTTGCGGCAGAGGATCGCGACGGTCGTGACCGGAGCGCCGGGGAGCTCACGCAGTCCGACGGCCAGGGCGTCGCAGCGCGCGTCCAGCTCGCCCCATGTGAGGCGGCCCGCCTCGTCGATCAGGGCCAGGCCCTGCGGGGCACGGGCGGCGGCCAGACCGATTCCGCTCACCGGTGACGCACCGCCGTGGCGACGCAGGTTGAGACCCATCCGGAGGTAGCGGTCGAGTCGCAGCGTGCCGAGGAAGCCGCTGCGGACGAGGGTACGAACGAGCCACGTGTAGGTGGTGACGCGATCGCGGAAACGAGTGATCATCGTCGATCTCCTTTCGTGGTCAGCCGAGCACCGGGAACCGGCGCTCGCGGGCGAGCCCGTCGAGGGCATGCTGCATGTGCTTGCGGATCATCTGGTCCACCTCGGCATGGTCGGGATCGGTCCCGAACTCGGCCGTGATGTCGATGGGGTCGAGAACCTGGGTGACCAGCTTCGACGGCAGCGGCACGTTCGGCGGGAAGTGGGCGGTGAGCCCGAACGGGAAGCCGAACGCGAACGGCGCGCTGTCGACCCGGAGCAGCTTCTGCAGTCCGAGCAGCTTGGCGAGGCTGTCGCCGCGGTTCAGGAAGAGCTGTGTCTCCTGGCCGCCGATGGTGACGATCGGGACGATCGGGACGCCCGCTTCGAGAGCGGTGCGGATGTAGCCGGTGCGTCCGTGGAAGTCGATCGTCGCGGACTGGCTGGTGGGACGCAGCGCTTCCCATTCGCCGCCAGGGAACACGATGGTCGCGGCACCGGCTCTGAGTGCGGCGACGGCGTTCTTGGGGTGGGCCGGCAGGAAGCCGACCTTGCCGAAGATCTGTTTGCCCGCGCCGGTGAAGATGAGGTCGTGGGCGAGGGTGTACAGCGGCCGGTCGGGTCCGAACTCGTCGGCGAATGCGACGCTGATCACCGGGACGTCGAAGGCCATCAGCCCGCCGGAATGGTTGGAGACCAGCAGGGCGCCCCCGTCGGGAACCTTGTCCATGCCCCGGACCTCGGAGCGGAAGTAGGTCTTGGCCACGAGTTTCAGGACGGGTAGCACCCGTTTGACCCAGGTCTCGTCGCGAGCGGTGAGGTCGAAGGTTTCGGCACTCATCGTGGAGCAGCGCCTGTGGTTGTGTTTCCGCCTCGCGCGGGGTCACCGCCGGAGGTCGCCCGTGGGCTGGATGACCTGGTGGTCGGTGTCCACGAAAACAGAAACGAGAACACGTTCTAATGTTTGAATTAGAACACGTTCTACTGCAGGCCTCCACCCTTCGTTACCTATGCCACACCTACTGATCGGTAGACATATGGAGTTCATCCTCGAGGACATAACCGAAGACGAAGTCGCTCGTCGACGCGGCGTCTACACGCCCCTGACCGACACCGTGCGCGACCTCGTCGACGCCGTGATCCGCACCGAGGTGGGCGAGGATGCACTCGCCGACGCGCAGCGGCGGATCGCCGAGATCGTCGCCGACCTGCGCACCGAGCAGATGGACGGCCCATACGGCGTCCGGCACACGCGCGAGAACACCGGCATGGCCTGGGGGAATGCCGTGATCGGCGTACGCAACGCCCTGGCACCCCCGCTCGACATCGAACACGTCCGCGACGGCGTGCGCAGCGAGTTCACCCTGGGTGCCGCCTACGAGGGACCGCCGGGGCAGGTCCACGGCGGCGTCTGCGCCATGCTCCTCGACCATCTGCTCGGCAACGCGGCCAGTTACTCCTCACCGTGCTACACCGGCACCATCACCGTCCGCTACCTGCGCCCCACTCCCCTCGGCGCGCTGGTGGCCCAGGCGTGGGTGACCGAGCAGAACGGGCGCAAACGCATCGCACGCGGCACCATCTCCGACGCCGAGGGCGTGACCTGCGAGGCCGAGGGCGTCTTCATCGTCCCGCGATCCGCGGTCGACGGACCCGTGGTGCGCTGGTCGGAGGGCTGAGCGGATGCGTGCCGCGGTGACCACCGCAGACGGATTCGAGGTCGTCGAGGTCGTCGACCCCACGCCCGGACCCGGTGAACTCGTCCTCCGGGTCGCCGCGAACGGCATCTGCGGCTCCGACCTGTCGACCGCCCCGTTTCTCCCACCCGGCACCATCTTGGGACACGAGTTCGCCGGGAGGTCGTCGCGGTCGGCCCACCCGACCCCGCCGACGGCGCACACCACGGTTTCCGCCTCGGCGATCACGTCGCGTCGATGCCCGTCCGCGGCTGCCGACGATGTCGCGCCTGTCTGGTCGGCGACATCGCTCGCTGCCCGTCCGTCCGCACCCTGGGGCTGGGCGTCCTCCCCGGGGCACTGGCCGAGTTCGTCGTCGTCGGTGCGGCCGAGAGTGTGCGGGTCGATGGCATCGACCCGGTGGACGGCGCCCTGGTCGAACCCCTCGCGGTCGGTCTGCACATCGTGATGCGGGCCGGGATCGAACCCGCCGACCGCGTCCTCGTGCTGGGCGCCGGCCCGGTGGGAACGGCAGTGCTGCACTGGTTGTCGCGCGGCGTGGCCGGTGAGGTGATCAGCTCCGACCCCTCGCCCGGTCGGCGTGCCGCGGCCCTCGACGCCGGCGCATCCGCGGTGCACACACCGGAGCAGCTGTCCGGAGAGGTCCGCGACGGCTTCGACGTCGTCATCGAATGCGTCGGCAAACCCGGGATGATCGCCGCGGCGCTCGATGCCGTCCGAACCCACGGCCGCATCGTCGTCGCCGGCGTGTGCCTCGGCGATGATCACTTCATGCCCGTCGCAGGCATCGTCAAGGAAGCGTCCATGCACTTCGTCTCCTACTACACCAAGACCGAGTTCTGCACCGCGGCCGCCGAACTGAACCGCGGCGCGGTGGGCTCGTCGACGCTGGTCAGCCAGATCGTCGGGCTCGACGAGGTGGACCGCGTGTTCGCCGAGTTGTCGGCGCCCAATGATCATCGGAAGGTGCTGATCTCGCCCGCCGTCGGCTGACCGGCCGAGATGCCCTGCGACCTCCGCCGGGCGTACCGTCGTACGGGTGAACAGTGCCGTTCCCGAAGCCTCCAGACCTGACAGCCCCAGACCTGAGGGCCCTGTGCCGTTCAGCTCCCACGAGGCGGATCGGGTGCGCGCGGTCTGGCAGGACCTCCACCTGCCGGGCATCGTCGACGTCCACACCCACTTCATGCCGCGTCCGGTCATGGACAAGGTGTGGTCGTACTTCGACTCCGCGGGGCCGCTGGTCGGGCGGGAGTGGCCGATCACCTACCGTGCCGAGGAGGACGTCCGGGTGTCGACGCTGCGCGAATTCGGTATCCGCGCCTACTCGTCGCTGGTCTACCCGCACAAGCCGAACATGGCGGAGTGGCTGAACGGCTGGGCCAACGACTTCGCCGCCAACCACGAGGACTGCCTGCACACCGCGACGTTCTACCCGGAGGAATCGGCCACCACCTACGTCTCTCGCGCGATCCAGGCGGGAACGCAGGTCTTCAAGAGCCACATCCAGGTCGGCGACTACTCCCCCATGGATTCCCTGCTCGACGGAGTCTGGTCGCAGATCGCCGACTCCCAGGTGCCGGTGATCATCCACTGCGCTCGGGTCCCGCACCCGGCCGGCACACCGGGCCGGAGCCCATTCGCGCTCTACTGCATCGGTTCCCGTCGTTGCCGCTGATCATCGCGCACATGGGCATGCCCGAATACGCGGCCTTCCTCGACCTCGCGGGCGAGTACCCCAACGTGCACCTGGACACCACGATGGCGTTCACCGACTTCGCCGAGGAGGACGCCCCGTTCCCCGCGGACCTTCGGTCGCGTCTCGTCGACGCCGGGGACAGGATTCTGTTCGGCAGCGACTTCCCCAACATCCCCTACGGTTACACGCACGCCCTCGAAGCCGTCACCGGCCTGGGGTTCGACGACGACGGCGGCGCAATGTGTTGTACCGCAACGCCGCTCGGCTGTTCGGGCTCGATCGGCCCAGCGAATGACGATGTCGGTGTCCGCGCCACGGAGCACGGACACCGACATCGCAGAGATCCACCACGGGGGCCGGCGGATCCCGACCCGGGCGAACTCGGCATCACATGCAACACGCTGTGTTCCGGATACGTGGAGATCCCGACGCGGGTTCCGACGCAGTCGTCGTCGGCAGGAAAGGCCAACACGGGCCGCTACTCGAATCCTCAGCAGAATTACAAGGACCTGACAAGGACGGGCCGACATGCGACCCTGGACGAGGTCACGCACGCCGCTGTGAGCCTCCTGGGCGAGCACAGTGGCGCGATCACCGGAACCACCCTCAACGTCGACGGTGGATCGTCCCCGTACTGAACCCGCCGCGTCGAGCGCCGGTTTCGTTCACACGTACGAAATTCCGAAGTCGGACACCGTTCACCAGTAGTGTGCAATCCGACTGCGAATCCAGCCAGCGGCTCGCGGACCGCCGCCACCGAATGAGAAAAGGTCGACGATGACACGCGAACTGACCCGCACGGGTCTCCCGATCATCTACAACCCCGGAGAGATGCGATCGTCTTCGGAGAAGAATGGCGAGACCACGCGTGCCCCCAAGGCATCGGAGACCACCGCCGCGTCGATCGTCTCCGACATCGTCAGCCTGGGGCTGCGGCGCGGCGACCGTCTCCCGGCCGAGAGCGACATGCTCGCCAACTACTCGGTCAGCCGCGAGACCCTCCGTGAGGCGCTTCGCATCCTCGAGGTCCAGGGGCTGATCACGCTCAAGCGCGGCCCCGGTGGGGGTCCGTTCGTGAGCGCGCTCAACGCGTCCTACCTCGCGCGCACCGCCACGCTGTATTTCCATCTCGCCGGCGCGACCTACGACGAGGTCTTCGACACCTGGGAGATCCTGGAACCGCAACTGTCCGCCAAGGTCGCCCGGATCGAGGATCGGAAGCTGAAGGAGGCCGCCTTCGCGCGGTTCCTCGACTACGACGTCGAGGAACACGAGGAGAGCGAGATCTTCAGCGATCTCAACAACTTTCACGCCGTCATCGCCGAACTCAGCGGCAATCGCGTCCTCACGCTGCTCACGCAGGCGATCGACCACATCGTCGTCGAGCACGTCCTCGAGGCCGGCCGCGACACCATCGCCGAGGACGATGCGATGAGCCACGACCACGCCGACATCGCCAAGGCGATCATCGCGGGCCGTCCTCGTAAGGCGGAGACGCTGATGCACGATCACATCAGCGAGGTCGTCCAACGGTTCCGGGACCGTCACCCGGAACGGTCCGACGAACTCGTGCAGTGGATGTGAGCTGCTACAGGACCTGAGACAGGAACGTACGCAGTCGTTCCGACTTCGCGTCGTCGAAGATCTCGCCGGGCTCACCGGTTTCCACCACGACGCCGTGATCCATGAACAGCACGTTGTCACTCACATTGCGCGCGAAGCCCATCTCGTGGGTGACGACGACCATCGTCATGCCCTCGGATGCGAGGTCGGCCATGAGTGCGAGCACACCCTTGACGAGTTCGGGATCGAGAGCCGAGGTCGCCTCGTCGAAGAACATCACCTCCGGTGTCATCGCGAGTGCACGCGCGATGGCCACACGCTGTTGCTGACCGCCCGACAGGCGTGCGGGTCGCACGTCGGCCTTCTCGGTCAGGCCGACGATCTCCAGTTGCTTCAGCGCGACGTCGCGTGCCTCGTCTTTGCTCAGCCCCTTGAGTTTCCGCGGTCCGAACGCGACGTTCTCGACCACCGTCTTGTGCGGGAACAGGTTGAAGTGCTGGAACACCATGCCGATTCGGCGGCGCAGTTCGTCCGGGTTGTCCTGGAGCACCGACCGGCCGTCGAGCAGGATGTCCCCCTGGTCGGGTTCGTGCAGGCGGTTCAGTACCCGCAGGAGCGTCGACTTGCCCGATCCCGAGGGGCCGATGACGGTGGTCGTCGTACCCGCGTCGACCTGGATGTCGACGCCGCGCAGCACGTGATGTCTGGCGAAGGACAGGTGCAGGTCGGTACCGGTCAGCGACACAGCTTTTCGTGTGGTGGTGGCAGGCATGGCCTATCCCTTCTCGACGACGGTGACGGGCAACGGATCATCGTGGACATCGGCCGGCCTACCGGTACGGAGGCGACGGTCGATGTAGTTGACCAGGTGCGTCAGCGGGATGGTGAGGATGAGGTACATGATGCCCGCGGCGACCAGCGGAGACAGGTTTCCGGTCTGCGCGTTGAGGTCTCGGCCGACGGCGAACAGTTCGCGCTGGCTGGCGAGCAGTCCGAGGAAGTAGACCAGGGAGCTGTCCTTGATGAGGCTGATGAACTGGTTCATCAGTGCGGGCAGCACGCGCCGGACGCCCTGTGGGATCACCACCAGCCGCATCGACTGCCGATAGCTGAAGCCGATCGCACGCGACGCCTCGAGCTGACCGTCGTCGACGCTCTGGATACCGGATCGGAAGATCTCGCCGATGTAGGCGGCCGCGAGCAGTGCCAACGCGACGGCGCCCAGCCAGTACGGGTTGTTTCCGGTGAGGCCCTTGACCACCGGGCCCACGCCCAGGCCGACGATGAGGATGACGACGACGGCCGGCAGACCGCGGAAGATGTCCGTGTAGACACGTGCGGGCCAACGCAACCAGCGCGACCGGGAGATGCCGCAGACCGCGAGGATCATCCCCAGGATGGTGCCCAGCACACCGGAGACCACGGAGAGGATCAGCGTGTTGACCAGGCCGGTCTTGATCAGTTCGGGGAACGACTTCTCGTAGAGCTCCCAGTTGAAGAAGGTGTCACCGAGCTGTTCGAGCGTGCTCTTGGGCGTGGTGGCTTCGGTCGGGCCGGCGTTCTCGGCGTTCTCGGCGGCGATCGCGGCGATGTCGGGGAGTTCGGGTTCGGGTGCGGCTTTGCTGCCCGGCTTCCAGCCTTCGGGGAGTTCGCGCGGCACCCAGTCGACGTAGAGCTTGGCGTAGGTGCCGTCGGCGATGATGGCGTCGAGCCCGGAGTTCAGGGCCTCGACGAGCTTGGGCTTGTTCTTGCCGACCGCCCACGCGACGAAGTTGTTGACGCTGAAGGTGTTCTCCACGATGGCGGTGCCGTCGCCCTCGCGTACCGCGCCTTCCGCCTGTTGCGACGGCGCGACCCACGCGTCGACCTGACCGCTCTTGAGATTGGCGTAAGCCGTTGCGTAGTCGGGGAACTTGACCGGGTCGAGGCCGAGCGTGTTGACGACGTAGTCGTCCTGCACGGTGCCCTGGACGACGGCGATACGGGTGGAGTCCGACAGGTCGCCGAATCCCTTGATGGGACCGCCCTCGGGGGCGACGAGCGAGAAGTAGCCGAAGTCGTAGCCGTTGGTGAAGTCGACGGTCTTGCGACGGTCGTCGGTGGTCGTGATCGACGACGACCCGACGTCGAACCGGTTGTTGGCGACCTGCGAGAGCAGACCGGCGAACTCGGTGCCGTTGAACTCGATCTGCAGACCCAGCTTCGCGGCGATGGCTTTGAGGAGTTCGTTGTCGAAGCCGGTGAAGTTGCCGGCGCTGTTGACACAGATGCTGGGTCCGGCGTCGGACAAGGTGCCGACGGAGATCTTGCCCGGCGCAAGCAGTTCGAGCGAGCCGATGTCGATCTGGTCGATCGGCGTCGTGCTCGGGGTGGTGTATTTGTCCTCACCGCCCTGCTCCGCGGCGGCCAGGTTGACCGGCGCAGCCGACGCCGACGCAAGCCCGGCCGGGCTACAGCTGTCGTCGGGGGCTGCCTGGGCATGCGGCGCGGGTCCGCCGAGGATCGTCAGCATGCCGACGATGGCGGCGGTCAGCGCCAGCGCGAGGATTCGAACCACGCGCGGAGCGGCTCGATGAGCGCGGGGAGATCGGTGGTTGGACACCACTCGGACCCTAGCCCGACCCCGCGGTCACGTCCCAAATTTTTGCTCACCGGTGAGCGTAACCCCACTGAACTGGGGTTTTATCTCCGAGCCGCCGGGGCAGGTGGCACGGATCAGCAACAGGTTTCGCTGAGCGAAACCTACTGCTGACTCACCCGCTGCGCGTTCGCGCGTCTCAGACTCCGGCGCCCGACCAGCCCGGGAACGACGGGCCGGGAGACGTCAGGTCTCCCATGTCACCGCAGATACTCGGGTCGGGCATCGGTTCCCGCCCCCACTTGTCAGGCCCCGACCCCCGTGGCGCCCACGAATCCGTGTACTCCGACACCCACCAATCTCCGAATACGTCATAGCCGGGAAACAGGCTGGGACCGGGCCGGGTTTCGGGCGGCGACTCGCCCTCACGATGGAACGTCAGACGGTCGACCGCCACGAACCTGTCGCGGGCATCGGGGACATTCTCCGAATCGAAATAGGGCGGAAAACTCGCTTCTTCGGTGCTCACCTGCCCGGATGTGCACACAAGCGCGACAGCAGAGTTGTCGCCGAGGTCACGAACGTCGGCAATCTTATAGATCTCATCCACCGTCTGGTAGTCGTTGCTGCCCAGAGGCGGCATCCAATCCTTGCGCCCAGGAATCGCGTCTTTGATGCCTGGAAACTCACCGTCAACATCCCAGTCGAAGAGTAGTAGGGTTTCTCCTTCGATCACCCCACGAATGAACGTCCCCGTCGGGGATGACAGGTCGACAGCACCGTCCTCACGCCAGCGCATTCTCCACTGCAAACGGTCTGCTGCCCGCGCTTCCGAGGGGGACATAGATCGGACCGAACCGGACGCGGTATTGCCCGAAGAGCCCGAGGATGAGGATGTACCGATGTCGCTGCAGGCAGTCACGAGCCCAAGGCACAGCAATGCTACTGCGACAACGTCAGCGCGGCGCACGGTCCACTACCTCCATGGACTGGTCGGAATCGTTGATGGTCGGATCTTCGAGTGATTCACCGAAGTGGTCGTTGTATTCGAAACGAGTACTTTCCGCGCCAATTTCCTTCGAGAACCTCGTGAATTCTCGACCGTTGGCCTCAACCTTTTCCAGGTCGATAGACCCGTCTGGCTTCACAAATGTTATCGAAGCACCGTCGCGAGCTATCCACGCCTTGCCCCAGAGGTCTGGTCGATCCTCGAGGTAGCCAGACGTCACCTGTACCACGCGGTCTTGGCCGGCGGTCAATTTGTCGAGGCTGGTTCCCAGGTTCTCAAGCTCTGTCTTCCATGCAGCTTCGTTGTCCTGCGGATCGGCAGTCGGCAATGAAATCTCATCCATCTTCACGAGTGGCACGGCCAGGCCGGCGACCTCGGAAAGCCCAGGCACTTTCAACCCGCCAGCAGCCAAAAGCCCTCCGGCCGAGTCGATCAGGAAGGACTTCTCGTTGTACTCCCGCAATCTCTCCCACTGGTCGTTGTCGGCGAGGGTTGAGAGCGCGTTGGTCAACCCGTCGTCCATTGACCTGTGTATTTTGGCAGCGGCAGTGGCGAGCTCCGAGTTGTCCGGGTCGCTGCCGTACTCGTGCGCGAGGAAGTTCTCCCAGTGCACGGCTGCGCTCAACGCAACTCGACCCGCACCGGGATCCGTGGAGAGCACCCCGATGAGTTTCGAGAACTCCACCGCGTCTTCGAGCGGAGCGGCTGTGTGGTTGACCAACACCCCATCCGGAGCACCGGCGAAGTTACCGAAATACGGCGCGAGGTTCTTGGCAAGTACCTGCGACAGCAGGGCATTCCGGTCACCGAAGGTTTCGTACTTGTTGTTTCCTGCTGAGTCTCGTTCGACGACCAGCGAATCGAGTTCGTTCTCGTGTTCGATCAGAATGCGCGCCAATGCATCGGCGGCCCTACCACCGAGCTGTCCCTCGTACCCCTCGGATGGTGCCGCCGCCCCGATCCAATCGAAAAGATCTCTGCCGCCCGACAAGTCACCTTCCGCACCGAGTTTGGCACCGTCGACAGACCACCGTTCAGAAAGGATGTTCAGCACGTGCGCGTCGGCGTCGTACTTATGCCCTTCAGCAACTGTCACGCTCATCCGCTCCCCGGTCAGGAAATCTGTGACGGCTTGCCGGTCGTGACTCGAGTTGGTGAGCATCGAGCTCGCGAGCTTTCGAACGTCCTCGACGCGCTGATTCTCGTCGTACAGACCAAAGAGCTTGTCGTCGCCGTCCGGTAGAGCTCCGACGATCTCAGAGGACTGCTTGAGCATCCCGCGGTCGACGTCGGTGCCCAACTGCAGACCACGGTCGGTCCGGTCACTCAAGATTGTGTTGAGTGCCTTGAAGTCCTCGAGACGCGGCACCCCCGCGAAGGAGTAGGGGAATCCGGTCGACGTTCCTGCTGTCGTGTGCTTTATCGGATTCTCGCGTAGCAGCGACACAACCGAGCCAGGCAAACGGTCCAGGCCGCCAGTCGAGCCCGCTTTCGTGTGCACATTGGGACTCGACATGATGCGGAACGCGTCTCCGAGCAGACCGGGCGCGGCGTTGTGAACTTTGAGGAGGTCGTCCATGTTCGCCGTCTCGAGCTCGGTCATGATATTGCTCAAATAGTTGTACTGCCCCTGGGAGATCTCCGTGACTTGCCCTTCGCGGAGCGCTTCAAGCTGGCCGGGACTCAGGCATGTCGCTCGCCTCAGACGCTCTCGGCCCGCCGGCGACAGCTTGCCATCCTTGAGTGCCTGCAGGTCTATCTCGGACTGGCGGATGCTGAGTCCCGCTGTGACGGGTGTTAGCGTCCTGATGAGTTCTTCTGCTTCGCTGATCGCGCGCTTCGTGTCCACGTCAGCCGTGTGCAGCTCCTGCGCAAGCCTCTGCAGCCGGATGGTCTCGTTGGTCGCTTCCTCACCCCGGATGCGGCGAGCTTCGGCTATCTCGGACAGCGCGGTGGAGTCGCCCTCGTTGCGCTTCTCTTCGGAGGCGTAGTCGCGCAGATCACGAACGGTCCAATCATCTTCGACTGAGAACAGGTCGTTCTCGAGATTGGACGCTGAGGTGTTGAGGTTCGCGACCATCGGGGCCATCCGACTGCTGCCAGACGTGAACGCTTCGCCGAGTTCCTCGACTGCGTCCGCAACCCGGGTCATCTGCGTTTTCTCCCAGTCCGCGCGGGTCACCGCTCCGTCACGCGCGACCCCTTTCCAATCGAGGCCTGTTACCTTCGCGTGGAGTTCCCCGGCTTTCCTCTCGATCGCGGCCGACACCGGAACCAATGCGGACGCGGCATGAGCGAGAATCTCGGGGTGCGCGTCGCGGACAATACTTCGAGTCTTTGCCGCCATCACTCAGGACGCTGGTTGAGATTGCCGAGTGACTCCAGTAGCCGAGCGGCGACGTAGTCGGCATTGACCACCGCGCTCGAGGCAGATTTCAGAGCATCACCGAACTGCTCGTGTCGACCCGCAATTGTTGTCAGAGCCTGCCTCACCGACCCGTCGAGGCCATCCGTGGCTGATGCGGTCTCGAAACCCGCCAGCGAGTTACGGATAGCTCCGAACGTCGGCGACTCGATCCGCCGAATCGACGTCCCGTACGAATGCAAGTGCCTCGCTGCGTCCGCGAGACTGCTCGGGTTCACCTCTACAGGCTTCGGTGTCACTCGTCCCCCACCCAATCGCATGGCCACGAGGTGGCCACGATCAGCACAAATGTCTTCGCGATCCTAACCCTGCCAAGACAGGGGTGCACTCAGGTACTCCACAATGCCGATCGCGGCCGTCAGGAACCGCTTCCGACTCGGAGCCCACACAGTCAGCAATAGGTTTCGCTCAGCGATACCTATTGCTGATCGAAGCGACTACCCCCGCGCGGCGATTCGCGCCTGGACCTCGGGGCGTCGAAGCGGCGGGACCGTCTTGGGCGGCTGGCGACGCTCGGGAAGGGCGTCGAGCAGGGTGCGGGTCGCCGCCGTGACGGCGACGACCGCGGCCTCGAAGGCCTCGACGTTGGCCGGCGACGGGTGCCGAACGCCGCTCACCTTCCGTACATACTGTCGCGCCGCCGCCTCGACCTCGTCGGCCGTGGCGGGCGGTTCCAGTCCGCGGAGTTCGGTGATGTTGCGGCACATGGCGGTTCCCTTCGCAGGTGGCATCTCCTGCGGTCGTCGCCGGCCGGACCGGTCTCAGTCACCGATCTTGACGACCGCCTTACCCAGGATCCGCCCTTCGGCGAGATCGGTCAACGCCTCCGGCAGCTGGTCGAGGGTGTAGGTGACGTTGACCTGCGGGGTCATCCCGTCGGCGATCATCTGACTGAGCTCCTCGTGCAGCTTCGCCGGGAGGTTCAGCTCGGGATGGGTGCGCACGTACTCGCCCCAGGCCGCGCCGACGACGGCGATGTTGCGGAAGAGCACGCGGTTGAGCTTGACCGTCGGGATCCCGCCCGCGGCGAAGCCGACCACGACGTAACGACCGTCGGGGGCGACCTGGCGCAGCGCCTCGTCGAAGACCTCACCGCCGGACGGATCGATCATGACGTCGACACCCTTGGGTGCGACCTCCTTGAGCTTGTCGCCCCAGCCCTCTTCGAGCTGCACGATCTCGTCGGCGCCCGCACTGCGCAACAGTTCCTCGGCACCCTTGCGGTGCACGATGGCGACGACCTTCGCACCCATGGCCTTGGCGACCATGATCGACGCGGTCCCGACGCCACCGGCGGCACCCAGCACGCCGACGACCTCACCGGGCTGCGTGTGTGCGCGGGTCTTCAGCGCGAACAGCGCGGTCTGGTAGTTGATGCCCATCGCGGAACCCTGCTCGAAGCTGAGTCCCTCGGGCAGGGGCAGCAGCTGTTCCGGCGCGGCCGCGACTTGCTCGGCGAAACCGCCGACGATCGACGCGACGAGGACCTTGTCCCCCACCTTCACCGACGATCCCTCGGGCGCCGACCGCACGACCCCCGCGACCTCGGTACCCGGGGTAAACGGGGTGGGCACGCGGAGCTGGTACTTGCCCTGGCTCATCAGGAGGTCCGGGAAACACACACCGCACGACTTGACGTCGACGACGACCTGGCCGTCGGCGGGAGTGGGGTCGGGGACGTCGGTCAACTCGAGTCCAGAGGGGCCTGTCTCTGCGCTGAGTACCTGAGCTTTCATATCGCTCACCCTACGCGGCGCCCCTCACACACCCGATAGGATCTGTGCCATGTCACAGTCCACGGCGCCGTCGCCGAACGCACCGTCCCCCGAACGTCGCCGAGTCGCCGACGAGGCGCCGGGCTTCATGCCGCTCGACGAGGCACAGACGCTGTTCGAGATCGCCGGAGAGTATCTGTCACAACCGGATTCGACGAAGGTCGGGGTGGAGATCGGCACCTACTGCGGAAAGTCCACGGTCTTCCTGGGTTCCGCCGCCGAGGCGAACGACGCAGTCATCGTCACCGTCGACCACCACCGCGGGTCCGAAGAACACCAGCCTGGCTGGGAGTACCACGACGAATCCCTCGTCGATCCGCACACCGGCACGCTCGACACCTCGGCTCGCTTCCGCCGCACCATGTTCGACGCCGGGCTCGAGAACACCGTCGTCGGGCTGCTCGCACCGTCCACCGTCGCGTCGAAAGTCTGGGGCAAGCCCGCCGACTTCGTGTTCATCGACGGCGGTCACAGCATGGAGGCCGCCCAGAACGACCTCGACGGCTGGGCGCCGTGGGTGCGTATCGGTGGGGCCCTCCTGATCCACGACGTCTTCCCCGATCCCGCCGACGGCGGACGCCCGCCCTACGAGATCTATTGCCAGGCCCTGGAAACCGGCCAGTTCACCGAGGTCCGGGCCGAAGGCTCGCTGCGCGTGCTACGACGCGACTCCGGCGAGGTGGGAGCACCCTTTCCCACCTGACGCCGGCGCCGTCTCTGTGTCAGAACGTAACGGTCAGTCCGATGATGGCCGCGAGGTGCACTTCGATCGGTGACAGGTCGGTGATAGATAGTTCGCGGGCCGGCGGCGAAGTCGTCCGGTGGTCGATGACCCGGCGGACCTCGAGGCGCGGCTGATCGCCGGACGCCGGGTCGGGTCCGTGGATCTCGGTGCGTACGTGTTGTAGGTGTTCGGCGAACCGGCGGGGGAGGTCGGGTCGCCGGTTGATGCGTTCGGGATTCGGGGGTGCGCCGGGTTGGGTGTTGAGCCGCCAGACGCAGCGACCTTCATCGGGCCCTTCTCGGACCATTCTGGTGGTGAACTGTCCGGGTTGATCGCCGACCATCCGATTGTGTTTCGGACATGCGGGTGCGAGATCGGTGATGTCGGTGAGCCCGCCCAGACCCCAATCGAGTTGCGCGTGATGCATTTCCACGTGCGCGGCCGAAAGGTCGCAGTCGGGGGTGGAGCACACGTCGCCGTCGGGGCGGGCGAAGGACACGAGGCGTTGTTCGCGGGTCGCCAGGCGTTTGCCGCGCCCGAAGTACAGCGGGACGGCGGTGGCGTCTTTGAACACCGCCAGCCAGGGTTGGGCGTCGGCGGCCATGTCGATGAGTTCGGGGATCGGGATCAAAGTGCCGGTGACGGTGGTGGCGAACCCGGCTTCGCGGATCAGATCGTTGAGGTCGGCTTTGACGATCACCTGTATCGGCAACCCGCGGTGACTCTTACCCAGGAGTCCGTCCTCGAACACAGCCTTCAGCAAGGCGTTGAACGCGTCGTGGTTGCGCTGCGCATCGCTGCGATCATCACGTGCGGCAGCGGCTTCGACCATCTCGGGGTCGGCATTCTCGATCGACCCGTGCGGTGATTCGGGGTCGTCGGGATTGTTCATGCCGGGTTTGGCCCAGACCGCGAGCAGCATGGTGATCCGCGCGAGGAGTTCGGGTGTGAGGTCGGCGGACATCTTGGCGGTGCCGTCGGCGCGTTGCCGGTTGACCGACAGTTTGCGACGGCGTTTGCGGTCGGTGTCGTCGGCGAGTGTTCCGTCGGGGTCGAGGTGGGCCAACAGGCGGGCGCCGAGGGCGGTGATGTCGGCGGGGGTGTGGTCGACGGCGATTTCGGCCATCTGTCGTTCGGCGGCGATCTTCACGTCGTGGTCGACGGCGTGCGGGATCTGGTCGAGGACGTCGATGACCGCACGAACATGGGCGGGGCCGACATGCCCGTCGGCGAAGGCCTCGGCCAGGGTGGGGTGCTGGGGTGGGAGTGGTTGGCCGGTAGGGCTGGGAAAGGTTGCGGTGGCCGACATCTGGTCGCGGCGTCGCATGGGTTCGGCGATCCGGAGGCGGTGGGTCATGAACTGGATGACGCTGCGGTGCCCGGTCTTACGGGGTAGGTCACGTTCGGTGGCTTCGACGACCTGACGGTCCCCGGCGAAACTCAGTCGCGCGATCGCCCTTTCGGTCTCTGCCGCGACGTCGACGAGATCGGAATCTGAGCAGCCGGTCAGGTCGACGGTCTGCAGCTCGTCGATGAGGGAGTGGAGCTGATCGACCAGCACGGCGGCGCTTGGTCTTGCGTCTGCCATGACGGTCACCCTCCGAACCGATAGTGCGAATGTATGTTCGACAGTACCCGCTATTCCGCTGTGCTGCAACGCTAATGAGGAACACACGATGACACGCAGCTTGTCGGTGGGATGGTGTAGGAGGTATGGCGTCGGGTCATCGGTGACAGTTCTGTATCAAGGCATCGGAGACACTCGGTGTATCAGGACCTCGGTGACGGTCTGGTTTGGTGGGACGTGGACCGCGGGGTTGGCGGTTGCCGACGTAGCTGATTCCGGCAGCGGGCCGTGGGTGTTCGACAAGGACCTCCCCGGCGGTGTTGGCGATAATGACCGTGTCGTCGACGGCGACGAGACCTGATCTAAGGCATGGTCCACATCACCATGTAGGTGACTGCGTTGACGCTGACGGTGCCCGAGGTGCTGATAGTTCGGACCAGGTGGTCGAACGCATCGACCTGGGCTTGCAGCTCGGACAGGGTGTCGGCCAACGGTTGTTTGTCCAGGTACCGAAACAGTGTCTGGTGGAACCGTTCATTCTTGCGCTGCGTGGTCGGCTTGTAGGACTTGCCGGTGATCGTCTCGACCCCGAGGGCTTGGGCGTGTTCGACGAGTCGACCGATGCGACCCCGGCGTGACGGGTTGAACGCGTTCCCGTTGTCGGTGAGTAACCGTTGGAGCACTCCATGAGCGGCTACTGCCTTGTCGAACACAGCGATCGCGGCTCGGCGGTCTCACCTGCGGCCGCATGCGAACACGCGGCGTAGCGCGAATGATCGTCGATCAGTTGCAGGGTGACGCACCTGCGTCCACCGGTCAGGACCTATTCGGTGCCATCGATCTGCCAGCACGCGTTCGGCGCGGGATAGTCGAACCTCCGCCGCGCCGAGCGGCGTAACTCGTAGAACGACTTTCGAGAAATCCCGTGTTCAGCGCAAGACGTCGAGACCGCTCCGCGCGGTGCACTATCAGCCCACTGCGAGATCGCTAGCCACACAAGAGGGTCGATAGGTCATTAACAGCCACGCCTGAGTGTCTGTGTCATAGCGTTGCGCCGCCTGGTGGTGTCCATGCCGAGGATCGAGGAGGCACTCCGGCATGCCACGTCCATACCCACCCAAGGATGGCATTGCCCGGACGGGTCAGGCGAGCGCAGCCGAAGGGCGATCCGCTCGTGTCGTCGAGTACAGGGCCGCAGCGACCGCAAACCCGCCGGCCAGTGCCGCCACCAGCGGCAGGCCCAGTCCCGACACCGGGATCAGTGCACCAAGGACCACCAGCGTGGCGATCGTGTTGGTGGTGGCGCGCAGACGGGCTTGCTTGAGGGCCACCAGGACTGCGAGAGAAGCGGCAGCAACTGCGAGGCCGACCGGGATGAGCCACCATCCGTAGGCGGCGCTCACGTCGAATAAGCCGCACAGGGTCATCACTGCCCCAACTAGCAGCGCGAGCGCCCCGGTGACCAGCGAGATGATCATGGCAAGGGTATAGCGTTCCGCCGGCGGCCCCAGCGCATCGCGCCGCCACAGGACCCTGGTGACCACGCCGATGACGGTCAGCACCACACCCAGAGCGAGCCCGGGGAACACGTACCCGATCCCGTCGGGGCAGACCCAGACCTGCTGTCCGTCGATGGTGTTCGACTCGCAACCCAGGTGCAGCACCGTTTCCGATACATAGATCACAGGCCAGGCAAGGGCGACTGCCAGCGGTATCGCGATCGCGACACTGACCAGGAAAATCCCGATCAGTGTCGCGATCGCGCGCCCCAACCCTGAATCCTTCACGGCATCAACCCTACGAGGTGACAATCGAGTTGGTTGCCGAGAGCCATCTGATCCGAAGTTCACCTGACGTCGGTTGAATCAGCACGCCTTGGTCGGGCATTTGATCTCGTCGCTCTTCGGGTATTTCAGCGGGCCTGCGGTGGCGCCGGCGGGCGTTTGAGACTCGACGCAGAAGTGTCATCCCCAAGACCCCTCACACTGTGACCGATGTCTTGATGCAGAACTGTCACCGATGTGCTGGGAGATAACACGTTGGGCTGCAGAGCTTTCTCGTGACCAGATGGAGCAGCGACGATGTCAGAGGCGTCTGGTACGGACGTCGTGGAACCGTACGACAGCAGGGCGTCGCTCGTACGCTCGCTACTCCGGGAGCACCGGAGGCGCCTGCTCCAGCATCGCCCGCGCCTTGCCGAGGACGTCGGGATACCGCTTCAGGTGTGCGCCACCGTTGACGTCGAAGGCAGCCCCGGTGATCCACCGCGCCTTGTCGGAGGCGAGAAAGACGACGGTGTCGGCGATCTCGGCTGGTTCGCCGCTGCGTCCGAGCGGGGTGTTCTCGATGTACTCCTCGGTGAGTCCGGGGACGAATCCGATGCCCTCGGTCAGTGGCGTCGACACCAGACCCGGCGACACGGCGTTGACCCGTATCCCCCGGTGCGCCAGTTCCAGGGCAGCGACCTCGACGAGCATCAGGACCCCCGCCTTCGACGCGCAGTACGACCCCATCCCGGCGCCTGGCTGCCGACCGTTGAGCGAGGCGATACAGGTGATCGAGCCGCCGTCGGCGATCCGACGGCCGGCGTGTTTGATCACCAGGAACGTGCCGGTGAGGCAGACGTCGACGGTGTGACGCCAGGCGCTCAATTCGAGTTCGGTCAGGGCACCCGGATCCGACAGGCCCGCACAGTTCACGACCGTGTCGAACTCCCCGACCGCGTCGAAAGCGGCGACCACCGAGTCTTCGTCGGTGACGTCGAGACCCAGCGCACGGACCGTGTCACCTCGCTCGGCGGCTACTCTCTCGGCACGCTCGGCGTCGACATCGGCGACGACGACCTCCACTCCGTCGGCCGTCAGCGCGTCGACCGTCGCCAGCCCGATGCCCGACGCCCCGCCGATGACGATCGCGCGCTTCACCGGGCGCTCACGGCCTTGTCCGCGAGGTGGCGGGTGAGGAACGAGACCGCGTGTCCGACACACGGTTCGAACCAGTCGTTGCCCTCGAAGACGTCGAAGTGATCACACGGATAGTGCCGGACCTCGGCGCGCGCCTTGAAAGCCGTCTTGGCCGCCGCCTGCGGCGGCGCGGCCGAGTCGTAGTCGGCGATCTGGACGAGCACCGGGGCATCGAGGTCGCCGACATGCTTGTCGGCCCGGAACCCGCCGATCTCCAGACCGACCGACGCGTCGACTTCGTTGCGCCACGACGGTCCGGCAATGGCCAGGTAGCTCTCCAGGAATCCGGGGGCGGTCAGTGCCGCATCGCGGTCACCCGGCTCGCCGACCACGCGCATCATCTTCGGGCCGCGCCCCAGCTTCGACGACACGGCACTCGCCACGGCCGACGCGGTGGAGCGCGCGATGGCCGCACCTCCGACCTGGTCGTAGGCCACGCGACCGGCGGCCAGACCGTTGACGAGCGGGATCACCGAGATCACCGCGGCGATGTCGAGACGACCGCTCGCGACCGTCAGCGCATGACCGCCCGATTGCGAAACACCCCAGAGGATCACCCGATTCGGGTCCACACCGGGTTGCTTCTTGGCGGCCACGATGGCGGCCCGGTAGTCGTCGGCCTGGCGTTCCAGCGAGATCTGCTGCCGCGGTTGTCCATCCGAGAGACCGAAACCACGGTAGTCGAAGGCGAAGACGGCGAGTCCGGCCTCCGAGAATCGCTGTGCGAACGGTGCGAGACCCGAATCCTTGGTGCCCGCGAAACCATGCGCCATCACGACGACGGGACGTTTGCCGTCGATCTCGAAAGGCGAGCCCGACGAACCGGCGAAGAACCAGGCGTCGCATTCGGTGCCCGCCGACGGGAAACGGACGGTCTGCGCTCCGGACGGTGTGGTCATGCGGTGGCCTCCGTTCCCGAGACGCTTGCGACAGGAACGTTGTCCGCCACTCCCGCCCAGGTCATCGGCCCCTGTTCCTGCGCGCGGCGTCGGCCGTTGGGGATCTCCTTGGTACGCATGTTGTATTCGTACAGGTAATGATCGAGCTGCTGGGTGTGGCGTGCGCTCTGCACCATGTGCCCGGTGAAGAACTGCGTGTCCGCGGCTATCGTCTCCCGCATCTCCGCCACCGATGGTGGGCGATAGTGTCCGGTCGCGTACGCGCCGATGAGGCGCGCCTGGCATTCGACGAACGGGAACAGTGTCGGGACCGCCTGGGCGAATCCGGCGAAGACGAGGTCGTCGATACCCGGGTAGAACATCCGCTTGTACAGGTCGATCCGGTTGTCCGGCGCGCTGATGAAGTCGGGGTCGAAGAACGGGAAGGTGATGTTGTAACCCGTTGCGTAAATGATGATGTCGAAGTCGTCGGAGGTGCCGTCGTCGAAGTGGACCGTCGACCCGTCGAGGCGACTGACATTCGGCTTCGCGATGACATCACCGGAGCCGAGTCGCAGCGGCAGCTCCACCGATTGCGTCGGGTGTGCCTCGAAGAACTTGTGATTCGGCGTCGGCAGACCATAGTCCTCGGGGCGTCCGGCGGTGACCGGCTGCATCATCTGGACGAACTTCCGCTGCCACGACATCGGGATGTGGGGGGAGGTCTTGTAGTACTTGTCGGCGGGTTTGCCGCCGAAGTACTTCGGCACGATCCAGGCCCCGGACCGGGTGGACAGCGTCAGCTTGTTGTCCAGCGCCTTCGATGACAGCTCGACCGCGATGTCGGCGGCGCTGTTACCCAGGCCCACCACGAGAATGCGTTTGCCCGAGAAGTCATGTGGCGTCCGCGGATCGATGTAGTGATGCGCGTGCATCTCGATGCCGTCGAATTCGCCCGGGAAGTTCGGGAAACGCGGGTCCCAGTGATGTCCGTTGGCGACGATGAGGAGGTCGAACCGGCGTCGTTCACCGTGTTGGGTCTCCAGCTCCCAGCCGCCGCCGTCGAGCCGGCGTGCGTGTTCGACGCCATTGGTGAACTCGATCGAGCGGATGAGGTCGAAGGCCTCTGCATAGGCGTCGAGGTAGGCCTTGATCTGCGTGTGGTGCGGGAAGTCGGGATACTCGGCCGGCATCGGGAAGTCGCGGAAGGACAACTGGTGCTTGGAGGTGTCGATGTGCAGCGACCGGTAGGCACTGCTGTGACCGTTCGGATTGCCGAACGCCCAGTTGCCGCCGATGCGGTCGGAACTCTCGAAACACGTGTACGGGACGCCGTAGTCGGTGAGCATCTTGCCTGCGGTCAGACCGCTGATCCCGGCGCCGATGATCGCGGTGGTCGGTAAGCGCACGCTTCCCCCTCTGGACAGACAGCAGTTCTGGACAAACATCGGGTGTAGACACAATCTGGTTTGTGTCTACACGATGGTCGGGGCCGTGTACACAGATTCCGCGAACTGTCTACGGCCTTGTTAGTCTTCGCCGGAGCACACACGCCGGAACGAGCAACGCAGACCGCAGAGCAACGCAGGAGAACCCGTGACCGAGACAACCAACCCGTCGGTTCACGAACGCCTGCTCGACGCCACCGAGAAATTGCTGGCCGACAAAGGTATTCGCGCCACCACGATGCAACAGGTCGCCGAGTCGGCCGGGGTTTCCCGAGCCTGGCTGTACCGGCACTACCCGGACAAACCGTCCATGATCGGCGCCACCATCGTGCGACTGACGGAATCGTTCTGGCGGGACGCACGGACCGCGCTCGACGACATCGGCGATCTCGCCGGTCAGCTGACCGCCGGTGTGCGGATCGGCCGCGGTGCCTACGACGACCCCGGCACCCTCCTGATGCGGCTGCGTACCGAGGAACCGACAGAGTTCGCCGAATGCGCGGGCGTCGGCGTCGTGAAACTGGTCCCCGACCTCGCCGGCTTCTGGTTCCCCTACGTCGAGGCGGCTGCCGCCCGCGGCGAGATCCATCCCGCGCACGATCTGCACGAGGTCGCCGAATGGGTTGCGCGCGTGTTGATCAGCCTCGGAACCACGCCGAGCGAGACCATCGACATCGACGACGCCGGACAGGTCCGGCGCCACCTCGACCGTTTCGTGATGCCCGGCCTGCGCACCGACCCCGGCGCCTGACGGATCGCTAGACGACCGCCGGTGCGAGCTCGAGCTTGCCGGCCAGCTTGGCCAGGTATCCGCTGGCGCGCTCGACCGAGTCGTCGGGAAGGCCGTACAGCACGGTCGTGACACCGATCTCGCGCCACTTCTCGAGCTTCTCGGCCACCGGTTTGAAGTCGAGGACGACGACCTGCGGGTCGCCGTCCCGGCCGGCATCGGCCCAGACCCGCTTGAGCAGCGCCACCGAACCCTCGATGTCGTCTTCGCCCGGCGTGGTGATCCAGCCGTCGGCGCTGCGGGCGATCCACTTGAAGTTCTTTTCCGTGCCGGCGCCGCCGACCTGCACCGGAATGTGCGCCTGCGTCGACTTCGGCCACGCCCAACTGGGACCGAACCTGACGAATTCGCCGTCGAATTCGGCTTCTTCCTGCGTCCACAGCGCCCGCATCGCCTCGAGGTACTCGCGCAGCATGGTCCGGCGACGCTTCGGTGGCACGTGGTGGTCTTCGAGCTCGTCGAGGTTCCACCCGAATCCGACGCCAAGGGTCACCCGGCCACCGGAGAGGTGGTCGAGCGTCGCAATGGTCTTGGCGAGGGTGATGGGATCGGACTGCACGGGAAGGGCCACCGCGGTGCCCAGTCGAATCCGCTCGGTCACCGCGGCTGCGGCCGCGAGTGACGTCCACGGGTCGAGGGTTCGCATGTACCGATCGTCGGGCAGGGTCTCGTCACCGGTCTGCGGATGCGCGGCGTCGCGACGAGTGGGGATGTGTCCGTGCTCGGGGACGTAGTACGACGCGAAGCCGGCGTTCTCGATCAGCGGCGCCAGGATGTGCGGCTTGAGTCCGCGATCGCTGGTGAACTGTACGATTCCGAAATCCATGAGGGCCTCCCCGGGCGCCGTTGCTGCCGCCCTCATCAGAATCGGACGGTTGACTGGACACCAGTCTAGGTGATGGGCGCCACAGAGACCAGGGGTTCAGACCAGCTACCCAGAAGAGGAACTAGGGCGCGACGGCTAGGCGCTGCCGGACGTCTCGGAAGATCCCGTTGGCGACGCTGGTGCGGCTCACGGCGTCGGCCGCCAACACGACGGCGGCCGATGTCCAGCAGCTCTTCTCCACCGGCCAGCGCTTGCCGTCCGCGAAAACCAGTCCCGTCCAATATGATCCGTCGGGATCGCGCAGGTGCTGAATGGAGGCGATCAGTTCGATCGCATCAGCAGTGTCGCCCAGCGAGTCGAGAGCCAGTGCCAGCTCGCAGGTTTCGGCGCCGGTGACCCATGGACGGTGGTCGACGCACCTCACCCCCTTGCCGGGGACGACGAACTGGTCCCAGCGACGGGCGATCAGTTCCTGCCCCTCCTGGCCGCGCACCGCACCACCGAGGATCGGGTAGTACCAGTCCATCGAGTGTTCAGACGGGGGCGTGAAGATCTCCCACTCGTCCCGCACGATGTCGGCGCGGATCGCATCCCCGAGCATGGTGTGGGCGACGATCCAGTCCTCGTCGGGCTGATCCATCTGACCGGCGATCCGGATCGCACAATCCAGAGCCTGAAAGATGCTGGAGTTGCCCGTGATCAGGGCTTCACCGAACATCGCGCCGGTGCGGTGGTCGCCGCCCCAGCGGAACGCGCCGTCCTCGCGCTGGAATCGGAGGACGCAGTCGATCGCCGACCAGACCACCGGCCACATCCGTTGCAGGAAGGCATCATCCCCGGTGATCAGGTAGTGGTGCCACACCCCGACCGCGATGTAGGCGCAGAAGTTGCTGTCGGTCCCGGCATCCTCGACCTTGCCGCACACGGTGCGGATCGGCCAGGAGCCGTCGGACCGCTGCTTACGCCGCGACCACTCGTATGCCGCTTCGGCTTCGGCATGAAAGCCGGTCACCGACAACGCCATCGCCGATTCGATGTGATCCCAGGGATCGGTCTGTCCGCCGGGGAACCACGGCAGTGCGCCGGATTCCTCCTGCATGCCGACGATCGCCGCGCCGGTGGCGCGCATCTGCTCGGCGGTGACCACTCCAGGGACAGCCGGAGCGGCCGTCATGAAGACGCAGCAGTCTCGGGCTTACGGAGATACAGGGCCACGGACTTGCCGATGATCGGGTTGAGCACCTGCTCACCCACACGGGTCAGCCACGGCTTGCTCATCATGTCCCAGACGAGCAGCTGATGGTAACCCTTGACCAGCGGATTGTCGTTGTTCTCCACGCCGACAGCACATTTCAGCCACCAGTACGGAGCGTGCAAAGCGTGTGCGTGATCGGTGCCGGTGACCTCGAGGCCCGCCGTGCGCAGCTTGCCGGCCAGTTCGGAGGCCTTGTAGATGCGGACGTGTCCGCCCTCTACCTCGTGATACTCGTCCGACAGGGCCCAGCAGACCTTCTCCGGCCAGTACCGCGGCACCGTCACCGCGGCCACCCCACCGGGCTTGAGAACGCGAACCATCTCGCTGATCGCGCCCTCGTCGGACGGAATGTGCTCCAGGATCTCCGACATCAGCACCACATCGAAGCTGTTGTCCGCGTACGGGAGACGCAGTGCGTCACCGACCTCGGCGCGCGCCTTGGCCGAAGCGGGCACATGCCCCTCGGCCGTCATGGCGTCGAACATCTCCGCGACATCGGCCATGTCGCTCTCCGACATGTCGAAGGCGATGACATCCGCTCCTCGCCGGAACATCTCGAAGGAGTGTCGGCCCTGACCCGCCCCGATGTCGATCGCCTTGATGCCCGGGCCCACGCCCAGACGGTCGAAGTCAACTGTCAGCACTCGATGTCCCTTCTGTTGCTCGCCGGTGTCCGGCCAGCACGGTTTCGTAGTGGGCCGCCGTCTTCGCGGCCACCGCCACCCAGCTGTAGTTCTCCTCGGCCCGGCGCCGTCCGCCCGAGCCCAGACGGGCCCGCAGCTCGGCGTCGTCGAAGAGTCGACCGATCGCCTGCGCCAGACGCCCGGAGTCCCGCGGCGGAACCAGCAGCGCGGCTTCCTCGCCCGTACCGACGACCTCCGGGATCGCGCCGGCGCGAGTGGCCACCAGCGGTGTGCCACAGCTCATCGCCTCGACCGCCGGCAACGAGAAGCCCTCGTACAGAGACGGCACACACGCAACCTCGGCCGAGGCCAGGAGTTCCGCGATCTCGGAGTCCTCGAGCCCCGAGACCACCGACACCCGATCGGCGATCGCGAGATCCTCGATCATCGCGGCAGACGGTCCATTCGGGTCCAATTTGGACACCAGTACCAGTTGCACCTCGTCGCGTTCGGCGGCGAGCTTCGCCACCGCCTCGAGCAGGTACGACACCCCCTTGAGAGGTGCGTCTGCACTGGCGATGCTGACGATGCGTCCCGGTACGCGTTCGGTTCCGGGCGTGAAGATCTCGGTGTCGACGCCGAGCGGAATCGTCGTGATACGGCCCGACGGGATGTCGAAGGCCTTGCGGATGTCGACCTCGCTGCTACGGGAGACGGTGAGCAGTTCCGGGATCCGGCGCGACACACGTCCCTGCATACGCAGGAAGGAATGCCACCGCCACGCAGTGATCTTGCGCCAGCCCTTGGCCGCGCGGACCGCGAGGGTGCGGTCCCGCGTGATCGGGTGGTGGATCGTCGCGATCAGCGGGAAGCCCGCCTTCTGGATGTCGAGCAATCCGTAACCGAGACACTGGTTGTCGTGCACGATGTCGAAGTCGTCGCGCCGCTCCTTCAGCAACCGGGCGACCCGGAGGCTGAAGGTGAGCGGCTCGCCGAAGCTCGCCGTCCACATCGATCCGACCTCGAGCAGGTCGATCCAGTCGCGGTACTCGCTCAGTCCCGGGGTACGGAAGGGGTCCGGCTCGTCGTAGAGCCCGAGGCTCGGCACCTTGGTGATCGTGACACCGGCGTCGATGGCCGACTGGTCCAGTTCCGGGTACGGCTGCCCCGAGAAGATCTCGACGCTGTGCCCGAGAAGCGCGAGCTCTCGGGACAGATGACGGACGTACACCCCCTGCCCACCGCAATGAGGTTTGCTGCGGTAGGACAGCAGTGCAATCCGCACGGTTACTGCGCCCCGGCGGTGGCAGCCGCCTCGAACTCGGAGATGCTCACGAACTTCGCACGCGCACGGCCGGCCGCCTTGCCCGCCGACTTCTCGGCGGCGTCGATGGCCTTCCACCCGGCGAGGTCGATGCGGTTGGCACCGCGATCGGCGACGAGCGCGGCGACATCGTCACGCGGGGTCGACGGATCGGCGATCGTGCCGGCGACGAAGTCGTCGATCACGGCGCGCGCCGTCTCCTGACCACACAGCCGATTCATGCCGATCCCGCCGGTGGCCCCGCGCTTGATCCACCCGGTGACGTACAGGCCCGGCATGACCTCGCCGTCGGCGGCCACCTGGACCCGCCCGCCGGCATTCGGGACGACGCCGCGTCCCTCGTCGAAGGGGAGGTCGGTGACCGGGACGCCCCGGTAGCCGATGGCTCGCAGCACCAGGCCCGTCTCGAGGTCGAACCGCTCATCGGTCGGCGTCACGGCCACTCGCCCGGAGGCGTCGGTGTAGGCATTGCGCACGCACGTCAGCGCGGTCACCTCTCCGTCACCGGCGATCTCCACAGGAGACGTCAGGAAGCGGAAGACGATGCGCTTGTTGCCGGGCGTCTGCGGCCGTTCGGTGAACTCGCGGGCCAGCCGGATCTTGGTTGCGATGGTGGAGTCGAGCGTGTCGTCGGCCAGCGCCGCCTCGGTGGCCGGGTCGAGGGCGAGGTCCTCGGGATCGATGACCACGTCGACCCCCTCGACGTCGCCGAGGGCCAGGAACTCGCTGTTGGTGTAGGCAGCCTGGGCGACGCCTCGCCGGCCGAGCAGCACGACCTCCTTGATGTTCGACTCACGCAGCTTCGCCAGGGCGTGGTCGGCGATGTCGGTCTTGGCCAGCTCGTCGGGATCGGTCACGAGGATGCGTGCCACGTCGAGCGCCACGTTGCCGTTTCCGACCACCACCGCGCGCTCCGAGGACAGGTCGACATCGAGGTCGGCGAAGTCCGGGTGGCCGTTGTACCAGGCGACGAACTGAGTGGCCGCGACGGAGTTGCGCAGGTCCTCCCCCTCGATGCCCAGCCGCTTGTCGGTGGCGGCACCCACCGCGTAGATGACCGCGTGGTAGCGCGCGACGAGTTCGTCGTGGCTGATGTGCTTGCCGACCTCGACGTTGAGGTAGTAGTCGAAGTTCTTCTTGGCGGCGACGGACGCGAAGGTCTTCTCGACGCCCTTGGTGGCGGCGTGGTCCGGGGCGACGCCCGCGCGGACCAGGCCGTAGGGCGTGGGCAGGCGATCGAACATGTCGACCTTGATGCTCTGCTTGCGCACGAGTTCCTCGGCGGCGTAGAAGGCGGCCGGCCCGGCGCCGATGATCGCCACGTGCAGCTCCTTGTCGGGCAGCTGCGGCGACTTGCGCGGCGGGACGAGCCCGCCCTCGACGTCGTGGTCCTTGTAGTAGTCCGCGTTGATCTGCAGATACGGCTCGTCGCGCTCGGTGAGCTGATCGTCGGGGACGATCGCCTCGACCGGGCACTCGTCGATGCACGCGCCGCAGTCGATGCAGGTCTCCGGGTCGATGTAGAGCGCCTCGGCCGTCAGGAATTCCGGCTCGTCGGGCGTCGGGTGGATACAGTTCACCGGACACACGCTCACGCAACTCGCGTCGTTGCAACATGGCCGGGTAATCACATGCGCCATCTGCTGTTTCCTCGTAATCCAACACGTAGAACGTGTTCTAGTTTCGGCCTTGACTGTATCTTAACTGCAAAGATACCTGCGACCCATTGAAGGGACTCGAGTGAGCCAGGTTACTTCAGGTGTACAAGCGGGATCATTACCGGCCCGCAAGGACGGCGCCCGGTTCTACCAGGCGCAGTACCGGGTCCGGACCGGTGATGTCGATCAGGACATGCGGGTGCGGCTCGACGCCGTCGCTCGATATCTGCAGGACATCGCCAACGACAACCTCGAGGCCACGGAGTTCGGCAAGACCGAACCGTTCTGGATCGTCCGGCGAACCGTCATCGACGTCATCCGGCCGATTTCCTGGCCCGGGACGGTGACGGCCCAGCGCTGGTGCGGGGCCCTGTCGACGCGGTGGACCAACATGCGGGTACGTCTGACCTCCGACCACGAGACCAACCGGTTCAATCCCGACCCGCGTCCCGAGGGCCTGATCGAGACCGAGGCGTTCTGGATCAACGTCAACGACAAGGGCGTGCCCTCGCGGCTGTCGGACGAGGCCTTCGAGATGCTGTCGTCGATGACCGACGAACACCGTCTGCGGTGGAAGTCGATGAACCCGGAGAAGGCTCCGGCCGCCGAGGACATCCCGTTCCCCGATCGCGAGCACGTCCTGCGCATCACCGACTTCGATCCGTTCAAGCACCTCAACAACGCCGCCTACCTCGAGGCCATCGAGGACGAGCTGGTCGAACACCCCGATCTCGTCGACATGCCGCACCGGGTGGTCATCGAGTACCTGCGGCCCATCGTCCCCGGGACGCGCCTCACCCTTCGTCGCGTCCGCGAGGGCGACCAGCTGACGGTGTGGCTGCTGGTACCAGGGTCCGGCGACGAGCTGGTCGTTGCCGCGAGTGTGGTGGTGGGGCCGCTACCGGCCTGAGGCGCGGCGCTACTGACCGCCCTGGAGGAGCAGTTCCATCAGCTTGATCGGGGCTGCGCACGGGTCCCCCTGGGGCGCGCTGCGGGGTTCGACGAACCAGGTGAAGATCCCCCGGCTGGGCGCCCGCGCGGTGACCCCGCAGACGCCCGGACGGTCGGGACTGCGCTGGGTGAAGGCGGACTGGCTGGCGACCTTGATGTTCTCGGTCTGGAATCCGAGCTTCTTCGCCGTCTCCTTCTCGAGGTTGACGTTGCCCCATTCGAACCAGTTGAACGTCACGCTGACGACGTCGGTGGCACCGGACACCAGCCAACGGCAGATGGCACCGCTGAAGGATCGCTCGGCGAATCCACCGCCGGCCACGACGTCGGCGATCATGGCGTCGGGGAGCACGTCGCATTCGAGGAGCAGCTTGTCGAACTGATCGGTGTCGATGTCACTGCTGCCGGTCTGTCCGGCGGCGCCCACCGGCACCGGCTCACCGTCGACCGTTCGTGCACACCCGGCGAGCGCGGTCAGGCCGAGGAGAAGGGCGATGAGAACCGCCAGCGGCCGCCTCATGACGCACGCTCGATCGACAGTGTCGCCAACTCCCGGGCGGCGTCGCAGATCTGCTCGATCGGACGGGCCTGCTGTGCGTCGCCGCGGATGGACCATTCGAAGAAGTCGGCCCCGAAACCGATACCGACCTCACAGATCTGACCGGACTGGGTGTAGCCGATGAACCCCTGATGACCGTCGATCTCGAGCTTGTTCGTGACATCGCGCGACAACTTGACGTTGGCCTCTTCCCGGCCGATGGGTGAACCCCGGTACCAGTTGAACGAGGCGACCGCGCCCGTGCGCGAGCCGGTGGTGTCCCACTCACAGACCGAGGTGTTGTTGACGGTCTCGGTGAGCCCGCCGAAACCGGTGATCCGGGTGACCTCGTCCAGCGTCACCCCACCGCATTTGCCGAAAAACGGTCCGGAGCCCGCCTGGGCGGGGGCCTCCGGGGTGTTCGGCTTGTTCGGGTCGGCCGGCGCGTCGTCCGAACAACCGCCGACCAGCAGCACGACGACGGCGAGGAGTGCGACGAGGAAGCTCGAGTCGCGGAGCCGATCGAGTTGTCGCCGTTCACGTTTGGTGGGCCTGCCGGCGCCGCGGTCACGACGGGGCTGGCTTGCGAGGATCTCCTTGGGCGGAGGTGGAGGGGACCGGTCGACGAAACATTCGGCGGCCATCGGCGCGGACACCCGCTTGTTGATCGTCTTGATCACCTCGACGATGCGTTCGCGCCCGGCCAGACGGACACGGATCTCGTCGCCCGGAACCACGGGCTGAGCGGGCTTCGCGGTTACGCCGTTGACCCGCACATGGCCACCCCGGCACGCCGCACCCGCCGCGGATCGGGTCTTGGTCAAACGGATCGCCCAGATGTAGGCATCGACGCGCGTGGACATGGTCAGCGACCCGGCCGCCCGGCCGCCGGGCCGTGGTGACGACCCGAATAGTCGATCATGTGCCCGCACTCCCTTCACCCGCGTGCGCCCGCCGCCGACGCGCACGGCGTCGCGGTCGAGCTCAGTGGCCACCACTGTAGCCGCGCCCGCCGTCGAGTCGCGGTTTCACCGCGCGGGCGACGTGCTCACCGTTTGCGGGTCAACAGATACACTCCGCCGCCGACGGCGAGGACGGCGAACAGGATCGCCAGGAACGTCTGGTCGAGCAGCAGCAGGACCACGAACACGGCGATGCCCGGCGAGACCGCGACCAGGCTCATCACCGGATGCTCCCGGACGACCTCCGACACCGCTCTGCTTCTGTCGCGATCGATCGCCATCACGACCTCCTCATCGGCTCCGCGTGGCGTCCAGCCCCGCTTTTCGTCCAGAGTAGTGGTCGACGCCCCGGCACGGATCGAGTGCAATGCCGGGGCGCCGGTCTGGGGGGCGGCCGGTGTCAGGCCGCTTCTGCGCCGGAGCTGCTCGCCGAGTCCGAGCCCGAGTCCGATGCGCTGGCGGAGTCGGTGTCCGAACCCGCGTCGCCGCCGGCGTCCGGACCCGCGTCGCCGCCGCTGTCCGAACCGGCGCCGTCGGAACCGGAACCGCTGGAGCCGCTGCCCGATTCACCGCCGTCGTCGGTGCCCGAACCGTCGTCGTTGCCCGCACCGTCGTCCGAGCCCGCACCGGTGTCCTCGGCGTCCACCGCGGTTTCGGGGGCGCGGTGCTTGCCCTCGTAGGTGGCGCGATGCTTGCCGACGTATTCCTCTTCCTCGACGACGTCGCTGCCCGACTCGCCGGTCTCGGGGGCAGCGAGCTCGGGGGCTTCGGTGTCCGCAGAGGTGACCGACGCGAACCCGGTGGGGGCCGAGGCCGCGACCCGGGCGACGGTGTTCGACTGCGGGATCACCGCGTCGTCGGTCGCCGGGATACCGAAGGGGAACTCGTAGCTCGGTATGTGGATCACCGGGACGATCTCGCCGGTGTCGAGCTGACCGAAGGAGATGACCGGGCGGCCGAGACGATTGGGCCGGAGTTCGCCGTTCACCTCGACCAGGGGACGGAAGGTGACCGTGGAGCCGAGCCAGTCGACGGTGATCGGCCCGGTGAAGCCGTAGTCGCTGGTGAGGCGGAGGAAGTTGCCGCTGAGCAGGCCGTGGTCGCCCCCGACACTGAGCCGGGCGAAGTCCTTGGAGAGGGAGAACCAGTCTCCGTCGAAGTCGACACCTTCGCCGCCGAGCAGCGCGGACGCCAAGCCGGACAGGATCTCGAGACCTGCGCCGCCCAGTACGCCGGTCGGGTCCGCCAGGAGCGCAGTCGGGTCGGTGAGCGCGAACTGCACCTCGCCGTTGGGCTGCTGGTAACGGAAGTCGAAGGTTCCGGCGACATTCGCACACGCGCCGACGCCGTCGGCGTAGCCGGCGGTGAGTCCGCCGTAGCAACCGACGCCCGTGATCCCCGGGATGGTGGCCAGAGGTTTGCCGAGAACGGTCACGTCGAGATCGCCGGTGTTCCACGCGTGGGCCGAACCGATCACCGCGAAGGCGAACGCCGACCGGCCGTCGCTGGCCCCGGCGGTCGCGATGCTCAGCGGCAGGTAGGAGACGGCGGTGGCATCACCGTCGCGGTATGCGAGGGCAAACTGAAAACCGTTGCCCTTGACCGTCGCCGAGCCGGTGGTGTCGGGTTCGGGTGTGATCTCGGAGGGCAGCTCCGTCTGGAAGATCGGCACGAGAATGACGTTCGCGGCATCCTTGATCCACTGCGGAATACCGTCGTAGAGCTCCTTGAACGAGCCGTACACGCCGACCGGGACCAGCTCGAGGCTGTCGGGCAGCACGACCGCGACGCCGAATCCACCGAGGTCGGTGGACGAATCGGAGCAGTCCGCTCCCCCATTGCCACCGCCCGATGCGCAGAGCTCGATCCGCCACGCCTCGACGAGCTCGGCCAGAGCCTCGTTGTTGATGTCGGCGAAGAGGTCGCCCAGCGGATTCGTACCGTACTCGTTCTTCAGGTCCTTGATCTGGTTCGCCAGACCGGAGCCGGTCGTGGGGGTCGGCCACAACGACAATGCCTCTGCCGCGGCCGGTTCCATCGCCTGTCCGGCGCCGATCGCGGCGACCGTGGCGAGCGCGGCAGCACCCGCGACGACGCGGTGCTGGCGCTTCTGCTTGCGGTCCGCGCGGCGCGCGACCTTCTCCGAACGCTGAGTTCCGTTCCGCCCCATGCTGGTCACTCGTCCAACTTTCTTCTCCCACCCCTTGCGCTGAGCAAGTTAAGCACCGGGGATCGAAAATTGGTAGCCGACGCGGCGCCACGGCACGAAAGCGACCTGCTGGACAAACGACCAGGTCGGAAGGTTTGCGCGAGACGGATGCGGCCGCCCCGATCCGTATGACGTCGAACCCGGATACCGGGCTCGACGTCATACGGATGAGATGCGGGTGGGCGAGGTCGGGACTACCAGCGGTCGCGGTCGAGTTCCGTTCCGGCAGCACCGGCGTCGGCCGCGCAACCGAAGCCGACGATCCACCGCGCCGGTCCCGTCTCGCCGGCGGCCACCTCGACCTTGCCCAGCATCATCGGTTCCGGCAGAGCGGCGAGGAACTCGCCGAGCGCGGCCGGCGACAACCGCCAGATCTCGCCCCGAATGGCCCGTCCGGCAGCAGGATCGCGGATCAGGCCCGGTTTCGGCGGGATGGTGTCGAGCGCTACGAGTCGGTAGGTCGGGGTCGTGGTGATCTCGCCCGCCCATCGGGCGCCACGCTCGCTGAGCTCGTGGGTGAGCGGCCCGCCCCGCATGTGCGCGCCGAAGACCGCGAGCTCGATCGACTCCGCGGTCTCCACCCACGACGCCCGGATGTCGGGAGCACCGAGGAACCGGCCCGCCACGTCGACGAGGACCGCATCCTCGTGTGCCGTGCCCAGGAAGGTGACGCCGAATTGCGCCTCGGTCCCGTCGGTTTCGGATACGACGCCGCTCGGGACGGCGAGGCCGCAGAGATCGAACAGATTGCAGAAGTTGGTGTACGTGCCCATCCGGGAGTTGACGCCGACCGGGTCGTCGGCGACCTCGGCGATCGTCGGGTGCGCCGGCGCGGTCGGGACCATCAGCACGGTGGCGTCACCCCACTCCTCCATGGCCTCCGTCCGGAGTTCGGCAAGGCGGCGGCGCGCGCGGAGGAGATCCACGGCGGTGAATCGAGCTGCGGCACCGATGATCCCGGCTACGGTGGGGTCGAGCCCGGCATCGTCCGGGTCCGCCGAGTCCAGGAAGTCACCGACCGCGTCGTGCCGTTCGGCGACGAGCGCGTCCTCATACAGAAGTTTCGCAGCCGCCAGGAAGGGCGACAGGTCGACGGTCTTGATCACGAGTCCGGCGGCCTCGGCCCGCAGCACCGCCTCGGCGAACGCGGCGCGCCAGGCCTCGTCGAGTTCAGGCAGGTCGGCGGGCACGGCGACCACGGGACGTTCCGGTGCGGCCAGCGGCGCCGACGAGCCGAACGGCCTCGGGCCCTGCGCTGCAGCCATAGCCGACATGGCGCGGTTCGCCAGTGGGAGGTCGGCGGCGAAGATCGTGACCGTATCATAGCTTGCACACGCCGGCACGACGCCGTCGGTCGAGATCGCCCCGACCGTCGGCTTGACGCCGACGAGCCCTTGTAGGCCCGCGGGTACGCGGCCCGATCCGGCGGTGTCGGTGCCGATCGCTATGTCCGCGAATCCGAGCGCAACCGCCACCGCAGATCCCGAACTCGAACCGCCCGAGATGCGATCGGGTCGTCGCGAATCACGCACGGCGCCATGAGGACTGCGCGTTCCCACGAGTCCGGTCGCGAACTGGTCGAGGTTCGTCTTCCCGATCACCACGGCACCGGCCGCCCGCAGTGCCGCGACCGCGGGTGCGTCTGCGGTCGGCGTGGAGGCGTAGCCCGGGCAGGCCGCGGTGGTCGGCAGCCCGGCGACGTCGACGTTGTCCTTGACCGCGAGGATCGTGCCGGCCAGCGGCCCGCCGGACGCGAGTGCCGCATCGAACTCGGCCGCGACGTCCGCCTGCGGACGCAACGTGATGAACACCTCGGGACGGTCCGCCGCGGCGATCCGGGTGTAGACCTCGTCGACCTTGCTCATGCCACTCGCTCCTCGTTCCCCACGCCGACCACTGCCGTCTCGGCGCCGTTGCCGTCGTCGGCGAATTCACCCTGCGCCGACCATCTCTGACGCTCCTCGGCCCGGGCGATCTCCATCTTCTCCCGCCGAGAGGCGATGTCGGCGGCATTGTCTTCGAGGTACTGCTGGTGTTCTGCCAGCGAGAAGACACCGTCGACGATCTTGGTACTGTCCCCGCGTCCGGCAGCGACGTGGGCGCGCATGTCGAGGAGTTCCTCGGCACTCACCGGGTACCAGTGGATACGGTCGAAGAAGCGCAGCAACCATGGGTGTTCGGGATCGAAACCGGGAGCCGGCTGCGGGTGGCGATGGTTCCACACCTGCGTGGTGCGTCCGACGAACTGATAGCCGCCGGGACCCTCCATTCCGTAGATGCACAGGTAAGCACCGCCGATGCCGACCGCGTTCTCCGGCGTCCAGGTCCGCGCCGGGTTGTACTTCGTCGTGACGAGCCGGTGGCGGGGGTCCAGCGGAACCGCCACCGGCGCACCGAGATACACGTCGCCCAGGCCGAGTACCAGATAGCTGGCGTCGAACACGGTGCGATAGACGTCGTCGACGGAGTCGAGGCCGTTCATGCGGCGGATGAACTCGATGTTCCACGGGCACCAGGGAGCGTCGGAACGCACACCGAGCATGTAGCGTTCGATGGCCTCCCGGGTGGCCGGGTCGTCCCACGACAGCGGCAGGTGAACCGTTCGGCTGGGCACCACGAGATCTTCGGCGGCGGGAAGCTCGCTCTCGCATTCGGCCAGCCATTCGAGCATCTGCGTCTGTGACCACACATCCGGGTCCGCTTTCACCTGCAGCGACCGGATGCCGGGCGTGAGATCGATCAGACCCCGGGGCTCTTCGGCGGCGATGCGCTCACTCAGCGCGTGCACACGTGCCCGGAGCGCCAGGTCGAGCTGCATCTCGCCGTATTCGACGAGGATGTTGTCGTCTCCGGAGCGGCGGTACGTCACCGACGTCGACCCGTCGGCGGTCGTCGTCGAGCCGAGGATTCCGTTGTCGGCGTCGCCGCCCGAGGACAGGACGTCGACGAAACTGGCGCGCCGGCCGAGGCCGGTCTCCTTGGGCGAGGCGGTCTCCGCACTGCGCACGGCCACGAAGCGGATCGTGTCACCGGGCTTGAGCTGACCGAGCTTCCACCGCTGGGCGGTCACGACCGTCACCGGGCACACGAATCCGCCGAGGCTCGGCCCGTCGGGTCCGAGAAGGATCGGTGTGTCGCCGGTGAAGTCCAGGGCACCAACGGAGTACGCGTTGTCGTGGATGTTCGACGGATGCAGTCCGGCTTCGCCGCCGTCATTGCGCGCCCATCGCGGCTTGGGACCGATCAGCCGGATGCCCGTCCGGTCGGAGTTGAAGTGCACCTCGTAATCGGTGGCGAACAGGTCGGCGATGTCGGCCTCGGTGAAGAACTCGGGTGCGCCGTGCGGACCGACGGTCACCGCCAGTTGCCAGGTGTTGGTCAAGGCGGGCTGCTCGTCGCCGAGGATGCGCCGCGCCGGACCGGTCGGACCGCCCAGCAGTGCGAGCTGATCGCCCGCCGCGAGCGGCCGGCCGTCGAGTCCACCGAAACGCCCCATCGTGAAGGCCGAACGGCTACCGAGATAATCCTCCGCGTCGAATCCGCCCGACACCGCGATGTATGCCCGCATGCCCAGCGACCCGACGGTACCCACGTCGAGGACGTCACCGGCAGCCACCGACAACGGAACCCATTGCGGCACGGGCCGTCCGTTGAGCGTCACGGCGACCGGCGCACCGGTGACCGCCACGACGGCCCCGGCCTCGAAACGCAATGCCGGACCCATGAGGGTGATCTCGAGGCCGGCCGCCGCCTCGGGGTTGCCGACCGCGAGGTTGGCGAGCCGGAACGACAGGTCGTCCATCGGCCCGGAGGGCGGTACCCCGACCTTCCAGTACCCGGTACGACCGGGCCAGTCCTGGATGGTGGTGAGCGGGCCGGACCGCAGGACGGTGACGGGGGCCGGCGTGGGGGCCCCGATGGAGGCAGACATGGTGTGGTCCCTCGGTGAGTCGGTGAGCTGTACGGATTCGACGCGGCGGAGGTGTCAGGCGGCTGGTCGGGTCACGATGACCCGGACCGCGGTCGGGTCGAATCCGTTGCACGGGTTGTTGATCTGCGGGCAGTTGGAGATCAGCACCAGGGTGTCGGTCTCGGCGCGCAGCGCTAGGCGCTTTCCGGGCGCCGACAGTCCGTCGACGATGCCGAGAGACCCGTCGGGGTCGACCGGCACGTTCATGAAGAAGTTGACGTTGCCGACCAGGTCGGCCTTGCCCAGTCCGTGCCGGCTGCCCTCGATCAGGAAGTTCTCGACACACGCGTGCTGATGCTTGGTGTGGTGGCCGTAGCGGAGGGTGTTGGACTCCTGCGAGCACGCACCACCGACGGTGTCGTGGTTGCCGACCTCGTCGGCGACGATCGTCATCAGCGGGTCGCCCTCCTGGTCGCGGATGACGGTGCCGGTGGTCAGGAAGATGTTGCCCTGCGCGGCGATCGTGGCCTGCGCCGAGTAGCGCTTCGTGTGGTCGTCGGCACCGTAGAAGAGGGTGTCCACGGCCTGGTTGCCGTGTAGGTCGACGATGGTGAGCACGTCGCCGGCCGCGACGACACCCGACCAGGGGCCGCGTTCACCCACGGTGGCGTCGTGGACGACCGTGCCGGTGACGAGGGCGAGGCCGGCGGCGGGTGCCGCGGCGAGATCGATGGTGGCGGTCATGAGTGTTCGGTCCTCTCGGGATGGGGAGCTCAGAAACGAGCCGCGGCCCAGGCGTCTTCGGAGTTGGCGACGGCCCGTTGGTATTCGGGGTCGGTGTGTGCGACGCCGGCCAGCAGCGCATCGAGTTCGGCCTGGGCCTTCCACGCGAGCAACTCGAGCGAGGTGGTGTCGAAGGTCGGCGACGGGTCGACGGGGTGTGCGGTGTTCACGATCGCCACGACGCACGGCAGGTGCAGGATGAGGTCGACCGACTTGTCGGCACCGGCGGAACCGGTGGAGCGCAACGAGCCGTCGTCCTCGACCTTCACCCCGTGGAAGAACGACACCGAGGGTGCGACGTCGGTCGGCGTCAGGCCGTGCTTGGCGGCGGCGAGAGTGAACATCTCGCGTCCCGCCGGGGTTGCCGAATGTACATGTCCGTCGCCGTATTTCGCGATGTTGCCGGCGAGAGTGGTCGTGCCGCAGAGGGCGTCGTGATGGCCGGACTCGTCGGCGACGACGGTCGCCAGGACGCGTCCCTGATCACTCAGCAACGGATGTCCGGCGCCGAGATAGGCCTGCCACGGGACCTTCACCGTGTCGGCGACATTGAGCCGCTCCCACGGTGCGTCGGCGCGCCACAACAGGATGTGGGCGCAGGCCGAACCGGCGACGTCGTGCAGGCGCAGGCGCGTACCGCGGGCCAGGACCTTGCTGGTGTAGCGCCCACCGGGAACGGCCTCGGCCCAGGTCAGGGATGCGGGCTCGATGCCCGCGGGTGGGTTCGGCCAGTTCGACGCCGGGACGACCGGCATGCTGTCGGTGATACGGCCGGCCTGCGACCGGGCATGCTCGCGGGCTCCCGCGGTGGTCCCGGTGGCGGTGATGGTGGTCATTCTCGTGACTCCTCCGAGTTGTTCAGGAAGCGGGGAAGGTGACGGGCTTCGGATGTTCCTTGCCGCGTGGGAAACACGCGATCCCGACGAGGACGGTGACGGCGATGCAGATCGGTCCGGCCCAGCGCAGGATCGGCATCTCGCCCGCGGGATCGAAGACCTCGGCGCGTGGCCAGGCCAGGTTGATCACCATGAGCGCTCCGTAGAGCACCGCGAGAGCGTTGACGACGATCCCGAGGCGACCCAGGCTGAACAGCTTCTTGCCGCCGGCGTCGACGCCGCCCCGGTGCGGCCAGCCCTGGAACCGGCGGTAGAGCATCGGACCGGTGACCGCGAGGTAGGCCAGGTAGATCAGGATGATGCAGACGCTGGCGAGTGTCGCGAAGATCGCGGAGTTGCCCACGTTGACCAGCAGGATGCCGATGCAGAGCACACCGATGAGGATCGACGGCGCGATCGGGGTACCGGTGCGGCGGTTGACGTGGGACAGCTGCGCGGAGAACGGGAGCCGGCCGTCGCGGGCCATCGAGAACATCAGTCGCGAGCACGCGGTCTGGATGGCGAGGGTGCAGATGAAGATCGCCACCGCGACGTCGCACAGCAGGACCTTGCCCCAGAAGCTGCCGAGCACCGAGTCCAGGACGTAGGGCAGTCCGCCGGTCGCGAGTTCCTCATCGAGCGTCGGCGCTGCCATGAGCGCACCGAGCAGCATCAGTCCACCGCCGACGGCGGAGACGGTCAGAGCCATCCGGATGGTGCGCGGTGCGACCCGTCGCGGGTCCCGGGTCTCCTCGGCGAGCTCGCCTGCGGAACCGAATCCGACCATGACATATGCGGCCATCAGGCCGGACACGATGAACGCCCAGATGTAGCCGGGTTGCTGCCCGGGGACGCCGGTGTCGAAGACGACGTCGGGGCCGCGGCGGGCGTGGGTGAACAGCGCGAGGATCACCGCGGTGACGCCGACGAGTTCGCAGATGACGCCGATGCTGTTGACGCGGCTCATCCAGGTGACGCCGACACAGTTGATCGCGGTGACGATCACCAGGAGGATCGAGCCGAGCAGCACCGCATTCGCCGCACCGCTGGTACTGGTGAGCGTCGGGTCGTCACCGACGATCTGAAAGCCCGTCCACACCGCAGGCAGGACCACCTGCAGCGCGATGGCCGCGGCGGCGGCGGTGACGATCTGCGCGATCATCATGAACCATCCACCGAACCAGCCGATGACCTCACCGCCCAGGCGGCGGGACCACTGGTAGATGGCACCCGAGATCGGGTACCGCGCAGCGATTTCCGCGAAGCACAGGGCCACCAGGAACTGGCCTGCGTAGACGATCGGCCAGGTCCAGAAGAACGCCGGTCCACCGAATCCGAAGCCGAGTCCGAAGAGCTGGAAGATCGTGGTCAGAATGGAGACGAACGAGAAGCCCGCAGCGAAGGAGGCGAATTTGCCGAGCGAGCGGTGCAGCTGCTGCTCGTAACCGAATTCGGAGAGGTCGTCGGCGTCGAGGTCGCCGGCCGGCGCGGTGGCCGGTGGCGCAACAGCCGTTTCCGGGGTTGAGGTCATGGTGCGTTCCTTCTTGTCGAGGAGCTCCTCGTCGAGCGCGAATCTGTCAGTTGACAGATAAGCGAACGAACATTTCTTGCGGTTGACAGTTTTGTTCCGACCGCGAAAACGGGCGTAACGAGTGCGTTAATCGATGCAGGTCGAGGTATCGCAACGGCCTCCGGAGTCGCTCACACATGGTCCACTGGGTCGAGAACATCCACCAACGCAGGAGGAATCATGGCGACCGGCGCGCGCTCGGCCACCACATCCGGCGGTCCCGGGCGCCCACGCCTGGTGCCGTCGAGACGTCGGGGCGAGACCGCCCGCGACGAGATCCTCGACGCCGCCGCCGAGCTCTTCACGCGCCACGGCTACACCGGGACATCGACGCGGATGATCGCCGAGGCCGTGGGCATCCGTCAGGCATCGATGTACCACTACTTCGGCACCAAGGACGACATCCTCGCGAACCTGCTGGAGACGACCGTGCTCGCCTCGGTCGAACAGGCCCGCGCTCTGCTCGACACCGAGGGACCGGCGTTGGATCGGCTGCTCACACTGGCCCGGTTCGACGTGGAACAGCTCGCCCGCGCACGCTGGAACCTCGGCGCGCTCTATCTGCTACCCGAGGTGGGCGAACCCCGATTCGTCGAATTCCGCTCCGCGCGACAAGAACTCGCCGCCGCCTATGCGGCACTGACGTCCGCGGCGCTGGGCGATCCGGCGGACAAGCGCTGTCTGCTGCCGTTCCGCCTCGTGGAGTCGGTCATCATGATGCGCGCCGACGAACAGCGCGGCGAGCTCGGCAGCCACACCGCCGAGGGTCTCGTCGGCACGATCGTCGGCGCGATCCGGATGCTGACCGAACACCGGCCCTGACCGGCCGACGGCCCAGCGGAGAGCAGAACGACCCTGGCGCAGTAGGTCACTGCGCCAGGGTCGTTGCTCTGGTCCGATCAGCAGCTGCCGACCACACCTCCCTGTAACGCGACCTCCGCCATCCGCAGCAGCGAACACGGCACCGCATCGCGACGGGCGGACTGGGCGGGCGCGATCCTCTTCACCGCCGGCGTCGGCGTCACGCGCCGAACCGCGGGCACCGGGGCCGACCGCGTGACGGCGGACACCGGGGTCAGCTGCCTGATGACGGTCGCCGGTACCGGCGGGGCCACCTGGGCCGGAGCCCGGTCGAGAGAGACCGACGTCGGCTGGGGACGCGTGGCCGGCTTCCGGTTGAGCGGCACCTTCCACCCCTTGTCGTAACCGTGCGCCGCTCCGATGGCGACACCGGCCGCGACTGCCGGCAGCGCGACCAGAGTGGCGACGACAGCGGTCCCGACCAGCGGACCCACGACGAGACCGGTAGGCCAAAGCGGAAGTGTGAGAACGAGTCCGAGTCCACCACCGACCACACCGCCGACGGCCAAGGCCAGCGGAGCCGCGACACCGGCGCCGATCACACCACCGACCGCGGCGTCGCCGACCATCTGTTCGGCGACCTTGTCCGCACGAGCCACCGAAACCCCGTTGCTGCGCAGGACGTCGGAGATACCCGCCACGAGTTCACCCGAGCCGGCACTGATGTCCGCGGCCAGCTGCCGGGACACGACGCTGGGGCGACGTAGCTCGAGATTGCCGATACGCACGACGTCACCGGTTCCGGCCGCTCGATCGGCGACCCGACGGGCGGGCCCCAGCGGCGTCGGATGCACCGACACATCACCCGGCAGAACCCGCGGCCAGGTCGACGTCACGACCGACTCCTGTTTCCCGCCAACGGCCTTCGACACCACCACCTGGGACACCGGACGAAGGTCCGGCAACCTCCCGATCGGCGGGGCCCCGGCGAGAATCCCCGCCGAGGCGAGGTCCGGTGTCGGCGGCCCGGCCCCTGGAGTGGCTGCGTCGGCAGGTGCGGTCACCGCGAACGACGCGGCCATCGCACATCCCAACAGTACGACCGCTGGGCGTCGAACGCGCAAGCCCTGGAAGCGCATTCGGCGTAGCTCGGTCGAAGTCCCTGACCTGCTCATGGACTACCTCATTTCTGGATGGTGAATCTCCCATTGTTGAAAAACGCTAGACCCGGAACGGCCGTCCTCGTGGCCGTTTTCGCGAGTCATGTATTCGTCGAGAATCGCGGCGATCCGGATGATCGCCTCGTTCTCGGTCATCCCGAGGTGGTGCACGTCGACGTCGACGTTCGAGATGTTCCCGCGGACATACGGTGCCCATCCGTCGTGCCCCACCGCGTCCGCACGACGGTCGCGGACCGCGGTGAAGTACCGCAGGTCGACGTCGACGACGGGTGGCTGCCAGTCCCCGGTCGCCCGGATCAGCATGTTGTACGCCTCGGTGAGGTTCTCGATGGATTCGGCGTCGATGCCGAGTCCGCCGCCGAGACGCGCGGCGATCTGTTCGGCCGCCTCCTCCGCGGTCGCGTCGGCGCTGACGAAGTCGATGCCGAGGACCGGTCCGAGGTTGCTGATGAGTTCACCGGCCGTGATGGTGGTGATCGCCTCGGTGTCGACCGCGTCGGCCTCGGTGTCGAGCATCGCGAGCAGCGCGACCTCTTCCCCTGCTGCCCGCATCTCCGCGGCGACCGCGTGCGCGATCGTGCCGCCCAGCGACCACCCCATCAGGTGGTACGGCCCGTGCGGCTGCACGGTGCGGATCTCGTCGAAGTAGCGGCGGGCGAGCCCGGCCACGGTTGTGGGACCGTCCTTCTCGCCACCGATCTGTGGTGCCTGCAGGCCGTACACCGGTCGTCCGGACGCGAGGTGCCGGCCGAGGGTGTGATAGGCCCACGAGAGCCCGGACGCGGGATGAACGCAGAACAGGGGCGGCCTCTCACCGCCCGGCCGGATCGGCAGCAGGACGTCGAACCCCAGCGGTGGCAGCGCATCGAATTCCATGGATTCGCCGGTGCCTTCGCCGTTGCCCATCCCGTCCTCGATCCGCCGGGCCAGATCGGCCGGACTCGACGCCGACAGCATCCACCGGACGGGGATGTCCATGTGCAGTTCGCTCTTCAGGTCGTTGACCACCTGGACCGACCGCAGCGAGTTGCCGCCGAGTTCGTAGAAGTCGTCGTCGACCCCCACCCGTGGCACCCCCAGGACGTGTTCGAAGGTGCGGACAATCTCACCTTCCAGCCAGGTCGACGGCTCGCGGAACTCCGCGGTGTTCAGCGCCGGCTTCGGCAGGCGCTTGCGGTCGAGCTTGCCCGACGCGGTCAGCGGCACCGTGTCCAGCACCAGCACCGCGGTGGGCATCATGTACCCCGGCAGTTCCGTCGACGCGTAGGCCGTCACCTCGTCGGTGTCGAAGTCGGCGGCGTCCGGGGAGTCGATGCCCGGGGTCGCGGGCACCAGGTAGACCGCGAGGAACTCGACGGTGTCGGTCGAGGTGACCGTGGCGACCGCGCGGGCGACCTTCGGGTGTTCGGCGAACACCGCCTCGATCTCCCCGAGCTCGATTCGCAGGCCACGCAGCTTCACCTGGAAGTCGCTGCGGCCCAGGTACTCCAGATCCCCGCTCGGCCGGCGGCGCACGAGGTCGCCGGTGCGGTACATCCGCTCCCCCGGCGCGAACGGGTCGGGTACGAAGCGTTCCGCGGTCAGGCCGGCTCGTCCGTGATAGCCACGAGCCACCTGGGTCCCGGACAGATACAGATCGCCGGTGACGCCCGTCGGTACGGGCTGCAACCGCGAATCGAGAACGTAGGCACGGGCATTCCACACCGGCTTGCCCATCGGCACGGCCCGGGTGTCGTCGGGATGCGCGGCATACGCGGTGGCGTGCACCGTGAACTCCGTCGGACCGTAGAGATTGTGCAGCTCCACCCCGGGCAGCATCCGCCGCGCCGCGGCGACCACGTCCGGGCCGAAGGCCTCGCCCGCCACGAGGAGCGCCCGCAGCGAATCCAACGAGCCGGTGGTCGCGGCGCCCGCGAACACTGCCAGCATCGAGGGCACGAATGAGGTGATGGTCACGCGCTCCCGGGCGATCGTGTCGGCGAGGTAGTCGGTGTCGGTGTGTCCGTCCGACCGCGCGATCACCAGGCGCGCTCCCACCGCGAGGGTGGCGAACAGCTCCCACACCGAGACGTCGAACGTGGCCGGCGTCTTCTGGAGGACGACGTCGGTGACGTTCAGCTCGTACTCGTCGCTGATCCAGAGAACCTGGTTCACCACCGAACGGTGCGACACGGCGACGCCCTTCGGCCTTCCGGTGGAACCGGAGGTGAACAGGACGTAGGCGAGATGGTCCGGTGTCAGCCGACCGAGCCGGTCGTCGTCGGTCAGCGGCGCATCGTCGAAGGCGTCGAGTTCGACGCCGTCGAGCGATGTCAGGACCACGACCGGGTCGGCGCACTCCAGCATGTAGTCGATCCGCTCGGCCGGATGATCGGGATCGACCGGGACGTACGCTCCACCGGCGGCGTGCACCGCGTACATCGCGGTCACCTGGTCCAGCGAACGCCGCATCCGCAGCGCCACCAGTGAATCCGGGCCGACCCCGCGGGAGACGAGCCACCGGGCCAGCCGGTTGACGCGGCCGGCGAACTCCGCGTAGGTCAGGACGGTCTCGCCGGCGGTGATCGCCGGGCTGTCGGCGAACCGGACCGCGGAATCGGCGAAGAGCGACGCCAGCGTCGCCGTCGGATCGATCGCGTGGGCGGTCTCGTTGCACCGCACCAGGACCGCGTCCCGTTCCGAGTCGTCGAGCAGGTCGACCTCGAGCACTCCTCGCGCGGGATCCTCGGCGAGCGCGGTGAGCATCCGCACCAGGCGTTCGCCGAAGCCGGCGACCGTCGATGCGTCGAAGAGGTCGGTGGCGAAGGTGATCCCGCCTCGGAGACCGGCCGGCGCGCCGCTCGCGTCGTAGGTGTCCGACACCGTCACCTGCAGGTCGAACAGCGACATCCCGGTGTCCGGCTCGACGGCGGACGCCGACAGCTCCGGTAGTTCGATGTCTGCCGAGGCGGTGTTCTGGAACGCGAGCATCACCTGGAACAACGGGTTGTAGGCGTCGGACCGGACCGGGTTGAGCTCCTGGACGAGTCGCTCGAAGGGGACATCCGAGTGCCCGAAGGCCGCCAGATCGGTGTCTCGAACGTCGTCGATCAGTTCCCGCAACGACATGCCCGGCCGCAGCTGTGTGCGGAGGACCAGGGTGTTGACGAACATGCCGATCAGATCGTCGAGTTCGCGCTCGCCTCGCCCGGCATACGGGGTGCCGATCGACACGTCGTCGGTCGCCGCGAGCCGGGCCAGGAGTGCGGCCAGCGCCGCGTGGAAGACCATGAACAGCGTGGTGTTGTGGGCACGCGCGACCTGCTGCAGCGCGGCGTGCAGATCGGCGTCGACGGTCAGCGGCACGTTACCGCCGGTGTAGGACTGTGTCGGCGGCCGCGTGCGGTCGGCGGGCAGTTCGAGCAGCGCAGGCGCGTCGGCCAGCTGCCTGGTCCAGTAGTCGATCTGCGCGTGCAGAAGCGAGTCGGGGTCATCGGCGGCACCGAGGACCACCCGCTGCCAGAGCGCGTAGTCCGCGTACTGCACCGGCAGCGGTTCCCAACCGGGTTCCCCACCGTTCGTGCGGGCCGCATACGCGTTCATCAGATCGCGGGCGAGCGGCGTCAACGACGAACCGTCGGCACCGATGTGATGGATGACGACCGCGAGCACCCACTCGTCGTCGCCGAGCGAGAACAGGCTGATCCGCACCGGGACCTCCGACGTCACGTCGAAGGGCCTGGCCAGCAGCCGGGACATCGCCTGCGGCATCTCCGATTCGGGAACCGACGTGACGACGACCGGGACACGGTCGGCGGCGGGCGGCAGGATCACCTGCGTGGGTTCGGCATCCACATAGGGGTAGACCGTGCGCAGGATCTCGTGACGGTCGACGACGTCCCCGACGGCCGACCGGAGGGCGTCGACGTCGAGGTGTCCGGACAGCCGTACGACGATCGGGATGCTGTACGCCGGCGAGTCGGGTTCGATCCGGCTGAGGAACCACATCCGCTGCTGCGCGTACGAGAGCGGGATGCGTGCGGGTCGTTCCAGCGATCCCAACGGGATCCGGCCGATGGCCGTGTGGGATTCGGCCCGTGCCGCCAGCTTCGACACCGTCGACGCCTCGAAGATCATCGACACGCCGACATTGGTGCCCAGGGCCGCGCCGATCCTCGACACGACACGGGTCGCGGCGAGACTGTTGCCGCCGAGGTCGAAGAAGTCGTCGTCGGCACCGACCCCGCCCTCGATCCCGAGGACTTCGGCGAAGACCCCCGCCACGATCTCCTCCACCGGGGACGCCGGGGCGCGGAATCGCCGGGTGGTGATCAGCGGTGCGGGAAGGGCCTTGCGGTCGAGTTTGCCGCTCGGCGTCAACGGGATCTCGTCCAGAACCATGACCGCGGCCGGGACCATGTACGGCGGCAGCGAGTCCAGGAGGAGGGCGCGCAGCTTCTCGCCCGAGACCACCTCACCGGGAGCGGGCACCACATAGGAGACCAGCCGCATGCCGACCCCGCTGTCGCGGCGCGGCACCGTCACCGCGAACGACACCCCGGGATGCTCCCCCAGCGTGGCATCGATCTCGCCGAGCTCCACCCGGAAGCCGTGAATCTTGACCTGGAAATCATTGCGTCCCAGGAACTCCAACGACCCGGCGGCATTCCAGCGGACGACGTCACCGGTGCGGTACATCCGCTCCCCGGCCCGACCGTGGGGATGGGCCACGTAACGCGATGCCGAGACGCCGGGCCGGTTCAGATAGCCACGGGCCAGCGCCGGACCGGCCAGATAGAGTTCGCCTGCCACACCGACCGGGACGGGCTGCATCCGCGCGTCCAGGACCAGGGCCTGCATCCCGGCCATCGGGGTACCGATCGTCGACCGTTCCCCCGCCTTCAGCGGCTCGGTCGCAGTGGCGACGATCGTGGCCTCGGTGGGCCCGTACAGCACTCGGAATCGGCGTGCGCGGACCGGGTCGTCGCCCACCCACCGGGTGATCAGATCCGTCGGCACCTCGTCGCCGCCGGACATCACCTCTCGCAGGTCGTCGAGACCCGTGGGATCGACCGACGCCAGCGCCGCGGGGGTCACGAACGCGTGGGTGACGCGTCGGCTGCGGAGGAAGTCGCCGAGTTCGCTGCCGCCGCGTACGTCGGTCGGCGCCACCACGAGTGCCGACGACGAACTGATCGCCAGCAGGATCTCGAGCAGTGAGGCGTCGAAGGACGGCGAGGCGAAATGCAGGACCCGGGAGTCGGGTCCGCTCGCGGGATCGACGAACAGCGAGGACAGATAGTCGGCGACCCCGGCGTGGGTGACCGCGACGCCCTTGGGCACCCCGGTCGATCCGGACGTGAACACGACCCACGCCGTGTTCGCTGCGCGCACCGGCCGGATCCGTTCGGCCTGTCCGACCTCGCCGTCGTCCAGCGCGTCGATGCGCGCGGCGTCGGCGGGATCGTCCGCGACGACCCAGTCGATCGTCCCGGGTAGTCCGGCGCGTGCACCGAGCGTCGTGATACCCAGCGTCGCACCGGAATCGGTGACCATCTGACCGATCCGAGCGGTCGGGTAGTGCGGATCGACCGGCACGTAGGCGGCGCCGGACTTGACCACGGCCCACCAGGCGATGACGGAGTCCAGGGACCTCTCGACCGCGACGGCGACCGGCTGTTCGGGTGCCGCGCCCCGTCGGATGAGGTGACGTGCCAATCGATTCGAGCGTCGGTCGAGTTCGGTGTAGGACAGCTCGACGCCACCGGCGACCACCGCCGGCCCGTGCGGGTTCCGCCGAACCGCAGCGGCGAAGACCTCCGGCAGGAGTACCGATGAGGGCGGCGCCTGGTCACCGGCGAGCCGCGGCCGTCCGACACGCGACAGCAAGTCGGTACGTTCCGCGGAGTCGAGCCAGTCGATCTCGCCGACGGGTGTCTCCGGATCGTCGACGATCGCTTCCAGTATCCGGCACAGACGCTTGACGAAGCCCTGGACCGTCTCCGGGTCAAAGAGGTCGTGCGCGAACATCATCGCGCCCGAGATGCCCTTCGCCGCACCGTTCTCGCCGTAGGCGTCGGCGACCACGAGCTGTAGGTCGAACTGGCAGACACCGGTGTCGGCCTGCACCCGCGACACGGTCACCTCGGGCAGTTGCACGTCGACCTTGGAGAGGTTCTGGAAGGCGAGCGCCACCTGGAACAACGGGTGGTGTGCGGTCGAGCGTTGCGGGTTCAGCTCCTCGACGATCCGCTCGAACGGGACGTCGCCGTGCTCGTAGGCGTGCAGGTCGGTGTCCCTGACCTCGCCGAGAAGTCCGGCGAAGGACTGATCGCGGTCGAGGGATGTGCGCAGCGCGAGCGTGTTCACGAACATGCCGACGAGCGGTTCGAGTCCCGGCTCGCCGCGGCCGGCGACGGGGGTGCCGACGACGATGTCGTCGCCACCGCTCAAGCGGCCGAGAAGCGTGGCCAGCGCGGCGTGCAGGACCATGAACAGCGACGCGTTCCGCGATCGCGCCAGTTCCAGCAGGCGGCCGTGGAGCCGGGCGTCGATCTCCACCGGGACGTGGCCGCCGGACAGACTCGCCACCGCAGGTCGCGGACGGTCGGTGGGGAGATCCAGCACATCCGGGATCTCGGCCAGCGTCGACCGCCAGTAGTCCAGCTGCGCGTGCATGAGGGACTGCGGATCGTCGGGCTCACCGAGCACTCGACGCTGCCAGAGCGCGTAGTCGGCGTACTGGACCTCGAGCGGTTCCCAGGCCGGTTCCTGTCCGGCGAGCCGGGCTGCGTAGGCGGACATCACATCCCGTGCCAGCGGCGCCATGGACTGTCCGTCACCTGCGATGTGGTGCACGACCAGGATCAGCAGGAACTCTCCGGCCTGGTCCAGGAAGGGACCGCCGACCGCGGTGCCGGGCTCGCCGATGCGCAGGAGTCCCACGCGGATCGGCACCCTCGTGGTCACGTCGAAGCCGCGACGTACGAACTCGCCCACCGCGTCTTCGACGGCGCTCTCGGGCACGTACCGGATCTCCACCGCTGCTGCCACGTGGTCGAGCACCAGCTGGTGCGGCTCACCGGCGTCGTCCGGGTAGATCGTCCGCAACACCTCGTGCCGGCCGATCACGTCGGCGAGCGCATCCTCCAGCGCCGCGATGTCGAGGTGTCCGGCCAGCTTCAGGATCACCGGGATGTTGTACGCGGGTGATTCCGGCTCCATCCGGTTCAGGAACCACATGCGCTGCTGCGCCAGCGACAGCGGGAGGCGCTCCGGTCGCGGGCCCGGGATCAGCGGTGCCCGCTGTCCTTCGTGCAGCGATCCGGCGAGCGCGGCCAGGCTCGACACGGTGGGCGCCTCGAACAGGGCGCGCACCGGGACACGGACGCCCAACGCCGCACCCACTCGCGCGGCGACCACCGACGCGCTCAGCGAATCGCCGCCGAGGGCGAAGAAGTCGTCGTCGGCACCGACCCGAGCGATGTCCAGGACTTCCTCGAAGGCGGTGGCCACCGCGGACTCCGCGGGATTCGACGGTGCCCGGAACTCCGTTGCGGCGAACACCGGTGCGGGCAACCGGCTCCGGTCCAGCTTGCCGGTCTGTGTGCGCGGGACCTCGTCGAGTACGACGACCGCGGCCGGGACCATGTATGCGGGCAGCCGCTGCGACAGCGACTCCCGCAGGTCGTCGCCGGAGCACTCCGCACCCGGTACCGGCACGACGTAGGACACCAGCGTCCGCGGCATCCCGTTGTCACTGCGGGCGATTGTGGCTGCGTACGCCACGTCCGAGCGACCGCCGAGGAGCGCGTCGATTTCCCCGACCTCGATCCGGGTACCGCGGATCTTGACCTGGAAATCGTTGCGTCCCAGGAACTCCAGCTGGTTGTCGACGGTGCGCCGGACCAGGTCGCCGGTCCGGTACATCCGGTCGCCGGTGTCACCGAACGGGCACGCGACGAACCGGGCCGCGGTCGTCGTCGCGTTCCCGACATAGCCGTCGGCCAGTCCGGGTCCGAACAGGTACAGCTCGCCGACGACGCCCTGGGGCACCGGGCGCATCCAGGTGTCGAGCACGGCTGCGGCGACCGGACCGACCGCGCGGCCGATCGTCACCCGGCCACCCGGTTCGAGCGGTTCGCTGGCCGTGGCCCAGATGGTGGATTCGGTGGGGCCGTAGAGGTTGATCATGGCGCGTCCCGGCGCCCACCGCGCGATCAGCTCGGGGCCGACGGCCTCGCCGGCGGTCGCGAGGACACGCAGCGTGTCGAGTCCCGCATCGGGCACGGTCGCCAGAGCCGAGGGCGTCACCACCACGTGGGAGACATGTTCCCGACGGATCAGCTCGGCGAGTTCGGGGCCGCCGTAGACATCCGGCGGCGAGACGACGAGGCGCCCACCGGAACCGTGCGCCATCAGCATCTCGAAGACCGAGGCGTCGAAGCTCGGTGAGGCCACCTGCAGAACGCTCGACGTGGCATCGCAGTCGAGGATGCGATGCTGTGCGTCGACGAGCCGCGCCAGGCCGCGGTGGCTGACCAGCACGCCCTTCGGCGTGCCGGTCGAACCGGAGGTGTAGATCACGTAGGCGGTCTGTGCGATCCGGATCGGACCGCCCCGCTCCACATCGCTGATCGGCTCGGCGGCTTCGGCGTCGAGCATGCACAGGTGCCGTTCGTCGTCGAGTTCGAGCCACTCGACGCCGGGGGGCACGCCGGGACCGTCCAGGGTAGCGGTCCCGGCGTGCGTGAGACCCAGCCTGACATCGGCATCGGAGAGCAGGTATCCGATCCGTTCAGCAGGCAGGGTCGGGTCCACCGGCAGGAATGCCGCACCCGTCTTGGCCACCGCCCAGAGGGCGACGACCGCGTCGAGCGATCTCGGCAACACACAGGCGACCACGTCGTGCGACCGGACTCCTTGGCGCAACAGGAATCTGGCCATTCGGTTCGACCGCTCGTCGAGCCAGCGGTACGACACCGACGCGCCACACGTCACCGCGATCGCGTCGGGGTGGCGGGCGACGGATGCGGCGAGGATGTCGGGCAACGTCTCCGGGTGGTGACCCCGCAGCGGCGCCGGCCGATCCCGCTCGCCGCCGACATGCGCGAGCATGCCCAGGCGCGCGTCGGGGTCGTCGGCGATCCGGGACAGGCACTCGACGAAGAGGTCGACGATCTCCCGCGCCCGGCTGGGGTCGAAATCGTCACGGCGGAAGCGAAGGGTGATGGACAGGCCCGGTTCGCCCTCCCCCGCATCGTTTTTCGGTGCCACGACCAGACTCAGGGGGTACGGGGTGGCGTCGACGCCGGTGAGCCCGTCGACGCGGAGACCCGCCGACGAGACGAGTTCCTGCAGGCTCGACTCGCGCAGGGGGAAGGACTGGAAGGCGAGCGCGGTGTCGAACATGTCGGCCAGCCCCACCGCGCGGTGGATGGCGGGAAGGCCCACGTAGTGGTGGTCGAGCAGTTCGGCGTTGTGGTCCTGGGCCTCGACCAGCAACTCCCGCAACGACGTCGAGGGATCGAGCCGGACCCGGACCGGGACGGTGTTCAGGAACATCCCGAGGGCCTGGCCGACCCCCGGCAGTTCCGGCGGGCGTCCGGCGACGGCCGAACCGAGGATCACGTCGGTCTCACCGGTCAGCACACGCAGGACGAGTGCCCATGCCGTGGACACCGCGGTACCGACGGTCACCGCGGAATCGGCGGCCACGGAGCGCAAACGCAGGAACTCCTGTGCGGGCAACTCCGCGCCGACCTCGCCGGCCCGATCTCCCGACATCGCGGCACCGTTCCGGCTGACGCGGGTCGCCGCGTCGACGTCGGCGTAGGCCCGTGTCCACGCCGCGATGGACGCGTCGTGGTTCTGCTCGGCCAGCCAGCGCAGGTAGTCGCGGTAGGAGGGGGCCGAGCCGGCCGTGTCGATACGCTCCGGCTCGCCGTAGAACTCGAGGAGTTCACCGATGAGCAGCGGCATCGACCAACCGTCGAGGATCACGTGGTGATTGGTGATGTGCAGCGCGAACGCCTCGGCCTCGAGACGGACCAGGGTGAACCGGATCAGCGACGGGATGCTCAGGTCGAACCCCGCGGCGGCGTCCTCGGCGGCGATGCGTTCGGCTTCCTCCCGGGCCCGGTCGGCGGACCGGCCGGTGAGGTCGATCTCGCGGAAGGCGACGTCGGTGTGCCCGACCACGACCTGGCGTGGGCCCCGGGAGGTCTCGACGAAACCGGCGCGCAAGATGTCGTGACGGTCGACGAGCGCCTGTGCGGCACGACGCAACCGCGCGCCGTCGAGGTACCCCGACAGCCGGATCGTCGACTGCACGGTGTAGTTGTCCGAAGCGTCGGGATCGAGCGTGGAATGGAAGTGGATGCCGGCCTGCGTGGGCGACAGCGGCCAGATCTCGGCCAGATCCGGGTAGCGATGGTGGAGGAGCTCCGCATCGGAGTCGCAGACATCCCCGAAGTCGTTGTCGGAGAGCGCATCGCGGTTCTCCAGAGGTGCGACGTCGGTCTCGACTGCTCGAGCGGGGTCGCCGGACTCGGGGCCGTCGAGGTCGGCGAGGGCCGCCAGCGCGGCGACCGTCTTCGCCTCGAAGACCTGGCGGCCGGTGATCGTCAGTCCGACCGACTTCGCCAGTGCCACGAGCTGCATCGAGACGATGCTGTCGCCGCCGAGGGCGAAGAAATTGTCGTCGGCGGTCACCGTGTCGACGTCCAAGACCTCGGCGAACAGCCGGGCGACGAGCTTCTCGGTGGGGGTTGACGGCTCTCGACCGCCGGCGCTCTCGGCGCGGAAGTCCCACGCGGGGAGCGCCTTCTGATCAACCTTGCCGGTGCGGGTGACCGGCATCGCCGGCAACTCGAGGATGACGGTCGGCACCATGTAGCGCGGCAGGGATTCCGCGAGGTCCGTGCGCAGCGCGGTCACGTCGAGCTGCTCCCCCGGCGTGCCGACCACATAGGACACGATGACCGGCCGGCCCGCCGGTCCCGGCTGGACCAGGGTGACGGCCTGCGCGACCGCGTCGTGCCGCGCGAGATGTGCGTCGATCTCGCCGGTCTCGATACGCAGACCGTGGATCTTGACCTGCTGGTCGTTGCGTCCCAGATAGTCCAGTTCGAGTCCGCCGCGTCCTCGGATCCACCGCACCTGGTCACCGGTGCGGTAGATGCGCTCGCCGGTCGCCGACCGGGGATCGGCGACGAACCGGGATGCGGTGAGGTCGGGACGGTCGAAGTACCCGCGGGCCAGACCCGGTCCGCCCAGGTACAGTTCGCCGGACACGCCGACCGGCACCGGCCGCAGCCATGCGTCGAGCACCACCGCAGACACCCCGCGGACCGGCCCGCCGATGGTCACCGGTTGTCCGGGCTGCAGGTCGTCGGCCGCGGTGGCCCAGATCGTGCATTCGGTGGGGCCGTAGTGGTTCATCAGCCGGCGTCCGGGGGCCCAACGGTTCACGATGTCCGCGCCGGTCGCCTCCCCGACCACCGCGATCGTCGTGAGCGACGGCACGCGTGCGGGGTCCATGGTGTTGAGGGCGGTCGGGGTGATGATCGCGCACAAGATCTCCTCGGTCCGCACCAGTTCCTCGAGATCGGTTCCGCCGTAGACGTCCTGGGGCGCCACCACCAGACATGCCCCGTTGCCGTGCGCGAGCAGCACCTCGGAGACGCAGGCGTCGAAGCCCGGAGACGACACCTGCAGCACTGCCGAACCCGGTTGCACGCCGAAGTAGTCGCCCAGTTCGGTGACCCGGTCTCGCAGGCCCCGGTGATCGATGTGGACCGCCTTCGGCCGTCCGGTCGATCCGGAAGTGAAGATCAGGTACGCACTGCTGTCGGCCTCCACCGTGGTCGTCGACCAGTCCGCTTCCGCCCCTTCGTCATCCGCCCGTTCGGCGGCGTCCAGAACGAGCCAGTCGACGCAATCCGGGAGGTTCTTCGTGACCTCCTCGACCGTGATACCGAGCGTGCAGTGCGAGTCGGCCAGCAACTCGGCCAGGCGGTATGCGGGATTGCCGGGATCGAGTGCGACGAACGCTGCTCCCGACTTGGCCACCGCCCACATGGCAACGATCAGTTCGACCGACCGCGGGAGCGCCAGCGCGACGAACCCCTCGGGTCCGGCGCCGCGGCGCACGAGTTCACGGGCGACACGGTCGGCCCGTCGGTCGAGCTCCCGGTAGGTCAGCGTGCCCTCTCCCGAACGCACGGCCGGCATGTCGGGGTGGCGGCGCGCGGTGTCCGACAGGATGCCCCGGAGCGTCCGCGGTGTCATGGCCGGCGGACCCTCGACGCGGGACAGCGCGGCCCGTTCGGTGTCCCAGCAGGGAGAGACCGCCGCGACCTTCCGGCCCGGGTCCGCCGCGATCTGCCCCAGCAGCATCGCGAAACGTTCGAGCAGGAGTGACGCGCTCTGCGCGTCGAGACGATCGGCGGAGTACTTCAGGATCAGCTCGTAGCGGCCCGGATCGCCCGCCCCCCGTCCGGCGGTCACCGGTCGGGGCGGGGTGACCTGCAGGCTGACCGGATACGGGGTGGCGTCGTGCGCCACGATGCCCTTCCACCGCAACCCGGCATCCGCCAGGGCGCCCGCGACCCCCTCGGCGTCGATGGGATAGGACTCCAGAACCGTGGCGGTGTCAAAGATGTCGGCCATCCCCGCGGCGCGCTGGAGTTCGGCGAGCCCGATGTTGCGGTGCTCGAGCATGGTGGCCTGCTGGGCCTGCGCCCTGGTGAGCAACTCCGTGACGGTCTCGTCGGGATCGAGCCGGACCCGCACCGGCAGGGTGTTGATGAACAGGCCGATCATCCGCTCGATGCCCGCGATGTGCGCCGGCCGATCGGAGACCGTGTTGCCGAACACCACATCCGACCGACCGGTCATGGCGGAGAGCAGCAGTGCCCACGCCACCTGGATGGCGGTGTTCGGGGTGACGCCGTGGGCGCGGCCGAGTCCGAGCACCGCGTCGGTGGTGGCCACGTCGAGATCGAGGTCGACCTGCGCGACGTCGTCCGCGGCGACCCGGTCCGGGTTGCCGGTGAGTCGCGTCGGGCTCTCGATGTCGGCCAGCATCTCCTCCCACGCGGCCGTCGTCGCCTCATGGTCCTGAGAATCCAACCACTGCAGGTACTCCCGGAAGGACCGCGGTGCGGGCAGCCCGGCCGCTCCGCCGTCCGCCGAGTCGGCGATGTACAGCGCGAGCAGGTCGTGGACGAGCAGCGGCATCGACCAGCCGTCGAGCACGATGTGGTGGTTCGTCAGCAGGAGCAGGAACTCGTCGTCGTCGACGCGGATGAGGTGGAACCGCACCAGCGGCGGCTGCGACAGGTCGAAGGGGGTCGCCGACTCGGTGATCAGCCGGCGCAGCTCACGATGCCGCTCCTCGGCGTCGACGATGCCGGTGAGGTCGGAATCGGTCCAGTCGACGGGCAAGTCGCGCAGCAGGATCTGGCGTGGACCGGAGCGGGTCTCGACGAAGGCGACCCGGAGACTGTCGTGGCGGTCGATGAGCGCCTGCGCCGCCTGCCGCATCCGTTCCGGCCGGACCGACCCGCCGAGGGTGACCTCTGCCTGCACGACGTAGCCGTCGGCGCCACTCATGCCTCCGGCGCTGTTCTTGGCGTCGATGCCGTCGAAGGTGGCGTGGAACAGGAGTCCGGCCTGCAGGGCGGTCAAGGGCCAGACGTCGACCATCGACGGGTGGTCGCGCAGCCAGCCGTCGATCTCCTCCTGGGTGGTCTCGACGAGCGGGAAGTCCGACGGGGTGTGACCGCCCACGTGATCGGCCTGCGCGAGTCGGGCGAAGGCCTCGAGAGCCTGCACCCACAGCTGCGACAGTTCTTCGGCCTCGGCGCGGTCGAGCACCAGCGAGGCGAATTCGAACACGGCGTCGAGTTCGAGTCCGTCCGGACCCGGCTCGGCGATCGCGTTGATGTCCAGGATGGCCGGCAACGCCATCGACGGGTCGGCCGTCCCGGCCAGCGCGTCGAACTCGCGTGACGGCGTCCACGGTCCCACGAGATCCCGGGTGCCCGCGCGGCCCAGGTAGTTGAAGCTGATCTGCGGTTCGGGACGGTTCTGGAGTTCGTTGCAGCCCACCGGGTCCAGGTGCCGGACCATGCCGTAGCCGATGCCGTTGTCGGGCACCGCGCGCAGTTGTTCCTTCACCCGCTTGATCGCCGCGCCGGCGGCTGCCCCGCCGGCGAAGGCGTCGTCCAGATCGATGCCGGCCAGGTCCAGGCGGACCGGGAAGCGAGAGGTGAACCAACCGACGGTCGCGGTCAGGTCGGCACCGGGGACCGCGGACTCCTCACGACCGTGCCCCTCGAGCGCGATCAGTTCGCTGCCCGATGCCTCACCGCGCAGAGACCGCCAGCGTGCCAGCGCGAGTGCCAGGGCGGCGAGCAGCGGGTCGTTGGGGCTGCCGTGGAACCGGCCGGGGATGGTGGTGACGACCGACTCGGTGACGTCGGCGGGTAGGCGCACACGCACGCGTTCCGCGGTGGCGGTGACGTCGCGATCGGGGTCCAGCGCGCGGGCACCCAGCGGACGGTCACCGGCCGCGAGGATGTCCGACCACAGGTCGAGTTCGGCGGCGGTACGGCCGGAGGACCGTTCGACCAGGCCGTGGACCCAGCGCCGCACGGAGGTCGTCCGCGGGCTGAGCTGCGGGTCGGCGCCCGCCGCGATCTGACCGTGGGCGATCGCGAGGTCGCCCAGGAGGATTCGCCACGACACCCCGTCGACGGCAAGGTGGTGGATGACGAGCCACAACAGATCCGGCTTCGCACCGCCACGGTCCCGCATCCACACGAAACGCGTCAGCAACCCGGCCGTCGGGTCGAGGAGATCGGCCGCGGCCTGCAGGTGCTGGTCGATCTCGTCGGCGTCGCGACGGTCGAGCCACACCTCGGCGAGCGTGGAGTCGACGTCGACCGAGCCCGGTTCCCGCACCTCGACGAACCTCTCGCCCGAGTGGACGTCGCGCAGTACCGCGCGCAGGATGTCGTGACGGTCGACGAGGGCGCCCAGTGCACGAACGAGGTCGGCGCGGTCGAGGTCGTCCGGGAGTTCGACGAGGGCGGCCTGGGCGAAACGGGAAATGTGCCCCCGGTCGAGCATCGCGTGCATGATCGGCGCCAGCGGGAACGATCCGACGCCCGCCCCGGGGAGTTCCTGCAGGGCGTCGTCGTCGGCTGAGTCGGTGGCCCGCACCGCCAGGGCCGCGACGGTCTTGCACTCGAACACGTCCTGGGTCGAGAACGCCAGTCCGGCGGCCTTGGCGCGGGCGACGAGCTCGATCGAGGAGATGCTGTCGCCGCCGAGGACGAAGAAGCTGTCGTCGGCGCCGACCTCGTCGACCCCGAGGACGTCGGAGAACAGCTGTGCCAGTCGGTATTCCCCGGGCGCCGACGGAGGCCGTCCGGTGCGCGCGGACGCGAAGACCGGAGCGGGTAGTGCCTTCCGGTCGACCTTGCCGAACGGGTTGAGCGGCAGGGCGTCCAGCGTGGTGATCACCGCCGGGACCATGTGCGGCGGAAGCGATTCGCGCGCGAATCGGCCCAGCTCCGGGACATCGATCCGGTGGTCGCGGACGGGCGTCACGTAGGACGCGAGGACGGTTGCGCCGGAGTTGTTGCGGACCGGCACGGTGATCGACGCCTCGACGTCCGGGTGACCGATGAGAACCGCGTCGATCTCGCCGGGCTCGATCCGGAACCCACGGATCTTCAGCTGGAAGTCGGTGCGTCCCAACAGTTCGAGCGACAGTGCAGAATCGTCTCCGACCCACCGTGCGAGATCGCCGGTGCGATACATCCGCTCCCCGGGCCGGCCGTGGGGGTTCGCGACGAAATGGTCCGCGGTCTGCGCGAACAGGTTCGCGTAGCCACGCGCAAGACCCGGTCCGGTCAGATACAACTCGCCCGCGGTGCCGACGGGGACCGGCTGCAACGCAGGGTCGAGGATCACCATCGACGCGCCGCGCACCGGCCGGCCGGCCGTCAGACCCTCGGGAGGGTCGAGGACCCCGCTTGCGGCGGTGATGGTCGCCTCGGTCGGTCCGTATTCGTTGATCATCCGCGCGCGCCGCGTCCAGAGTTCGACGATGCGCGGCGCGGTCTTGTCGCCGCCGACCATGACCGCCCGCAGATCGGTCAGCTCCTCGGGCTCGACCGTGGCCAGCATCGCCGGCGTCAACGTCAGGTGGGTGACACCCTCGTCGGCGAGCAGGCGTGTGAGCCGCTCGCCGCCGATCACGTCCGGCGGCACGACGATCAGCGCGGAACCGCTCGCGAAGCAGGTCAGCAGCTGTTCCATCGACGCGTCGAAGCTGGGCGAGAGCGCGTAGGACACCCGCGACTCCGGGTCGAGGCCGTAGGCCTCGGACCGGTCGGAGATCAGGTTCGCGAGTCCGTTGTGCGTGACCTGGACGCCCTTCGGCACACCCGTCGATCCCGAGGTGTAGGTCACGTAGGCGACGTTGTCCGCACGCAGCGGACGAATGCGGTCGCCGTCCCCGATCGCCGGGCCCGAGGCGAGGGCGGCCCCCTCCCCGAGACCGCCCTCCCCTCGGGATTCGTCCCCCCGGGAATCGTCACCGTCGACGAGCACCGTGGGCATCGACTCCGGGAGTCGATCGGTGAACTCGTCGGCGGAGATGGCCACCGCGGCGCCGCTGTCGGCGACGATGTGCTCGATTCGCTTGCGTGGGTAGTCCGGGTCCACCTGGACGATGGCAGACCCGGACTTCGCAACCGCCCACGCGGCGGCGACGGACTCGGCGGACCGTCGGAGAAGTATCGCGACCGACGTGTCCGGCCCGCAGCCCAGGGCGATCAGGCGGCGCGCCATCCGGGACGAGACGGCGTCCAGTTCCCGATAGGTCAGGCGGACTCCGTTCGACGAGATCGCGACCCGGTCGCCGTGACGAGCCACGCTCTCGGCGAGGATGTCCGGAAGAAGCCGCGGCGCAACACCTTCCGGACCACGAACGGGCAGAAGCGCAGCGCGTTCGTGATCGTCGAGCAGGTCGAGCAGACCCACCTGGCGCTCCGGCGGACCGCCGAGGAACTCGTGCAGGAACATCAGGAACCGGCGGTGGTGGTCGGCGAGTTCGGCAGCGGTGTAGACGTTGGGGTTTCCCTGGAAGTCGATGTGCGTGCTGTCGTGCCCCGCACCGGGATAGATGTTGACGAACAGATCCGAGGTGGGCCCGGACGTCAGCACGTGCAGGCGTCCCACCACGTCGCCGAACACGACCTCGCTGTCGACCATCATCAGGTTCACGGCCGGACCGAACGAGGACGCCTCGTCGCGGGCGATCCCCATGTCACGGAAGATGTCCTCCTGGCGGTACCGCTGCCGCCGGAGAGCGCTCAGCAGCTCGCCTTTCACGGCGGTGACGACCTCGCTGAGCGTGTGCCCCGCGACCGGGACCCGGAGCGGCACGACATTCGCCACCATGCCACCCGAGCGACGGAGGACGGCGGAATGCCGGCCCGAGACCGGCAGACCCAGAAGGACCTCGGGACTCCCGGTCATCCGGGCGAGGTAGGCGGCGAAGGCCGCGACGATCACCGGCGTGACCCCGCCGTCATGCGAGGCGTCGTCGAGGAGTCGGGCGGTCTCGTCGGGCAACGGGGTGCTCACGAGGGTCGGATGCAGCGTGGGCTTGCCGAGTCGGCCGGCGAGACTGACCACCGGCGGGGCACCCTCGAGGTGTTCGCTCCAGTACTTCCGGTCGTTCTCGTAGCGGGTCGAGCCGGGATATGACGCGTCCTGCTCGATGATGTCGGCGAGATCGCTTGCCGTGCAAGGCGGTGGGGCCTCGCCTCGGATGCCGGCGTTGTACCGCTCGGTGATGCGCCGGACCATCGTGACCGCCCCGAACCCGTCGAGGGCGATGTGGTGTGCACGCAGGTACCAGAAGTAGTGGTTCGTCCCCACCTGGTACACGATGCTCGTCATCAGATGGTCGACGAGCAGATCCAGAGGCCGCGAGTAGTCCTCCGACATCAGGCGATGTGCGGTCTCGACCGGGTCGGGCTCCCCGCGCAGATCGACGGTGTACACCGGGGCGCTGTGGGCCGCGTCGACGTACTGCCGCGGCTCGCCGTCGACCTCGATCAACCGCAGGTACCCGGAACCGAATTCTCGTCCGGTCGTCCGCGCGGCGTCTTCCAGCACACCGGTGTCGAGTTCACCTTCGATCTCCACGTACTGCGCCACCGAGATCGGCAGGTCACCTGCCACGTGCTGGGCGAACCAGATTCCCCGCTGCGCTGCGGACAGGGGCAGGGTGCCGACCCGTGACCGAGCGCCCGACTCATCGTCGAAGGTTGACTCGAAATTTCTCTCTGAGATGGTCAACGCGGCCTCCCCATGCGTTTTCATCGACTGCATTCGCCGGGCATGGGGGCAGAGCCCTGGCGGAATCTTCAGACCACAAATCGCCAATCCCGCGCCTGACACGAGACCGGGCAAAGTGGCCCCCCTGGATAGTTGTCGCCCCCTCGACAAGAACGGACCCTACTCTCGCGAAACTTTCCGCCACAACGATTTCCGCGAAGACAAACCGCCCGTTATGAACCAGGATGGCAAGGTCTCGAAATGATGACATTCGGCAATTGGTCCAATCGGATGACATTGCCCTGACCGCCTGTTATCCGCGCAGATTTCTGCATCTCCACTGCCGCAGAAACAGATTCGGATCCAGATTCACAAACCCGGGGGTACGGTCCCGAAAACGTTTGTCGGGGAGGTGGTTTCAGGCGACACCGGAAGACGGTTAATAAGCACAAATCGCCCAGAGTGCGCATATCGTCAATCTCATTAGATTGGGTAGCTAATGGGTATGAATAATTTGACTAACGACGCCGTGACCATTTCGATATTCAATCTCCACTTAGATTCTCAACCGCGACAGAAGGTCTCGATTCAGACGGTGTCGTTCCAGGAAACTACAACGACCCAGACGCATGTACATCTGCGGCAACCACATTGCCGCGCTGCTCCGTAGGACCTTTGTCACTCGGCGGGTGCCTTTGGTCATCACGCTGTCCCCCGTTCGGTTCACCGCGTGCCGACCGTTGCGCCGCAGTCGCCGAACCGGCCTCTGCCGGGCAGGCACCGACCGCGTGCGCCAGACCCGGCGGAGGCATCCCGCTCGCGCAGGGCTCAGGTCCACGGACTGGCCCTGCTGCTCCTCGCCGCCCACTACCCCGCCGGGCGGACCCCGTCGCGGCCAGGTACGCCGTGATCGACGGTTGGCGCGCCGTCGATCGGCGACGCCGCAGGCCGATTAGGGTGGTGATCATGGCAGGGCGCAGCATGGACTTCGATCCCATCACCGAGGCACGGGACAACTGGACCCAGGCCGGGTGGGGCGACGTCGCCGACGGCATGGTCGCGGTGACCTCGGTGATGCGCGCGCACCAGATCCTGCTCGCCCGCGTCGAGGCCACGTTGCGACCGTTCGATCTCAGCTTCTCCCGGTTCGAACTCCTTCGGCTGCTGGCGTTCTCACGCCAGGGCGCACTGCCCATCACCAAGGCCAGCGACCGTCTCCAGGTTCACGTCACGAGCGTCACCCATGCGATCCGTCGCCTCGAGGAAGGCGGCCTCGTCCGACGTGTCCCGCACCCGACCGACGGGCGCACCACCCTCGTCGAGATCACCGACCTCGGCCGCTCCACCGTCGAGGACGCCACCAAGACCCTCAACGAGAAGGTCTTCGCCGACGTCGGCATGACCGACGACGAGATGGCCGGCCTGGTCGGGGCGATCCAGTCGTTGCGGAAGCACAACGGGGACTTCTGACCGAGATCGGTGTTGCGTTTTGTCCCGGCAACCGGGACAGAACGCAACGTCATCACGAAGCGGCCCGCAGTAGAGCACTCCGAACTGCCTCGACGACCTGCTGCGGCCGTTCGGTCAGGTCCGCCCACGTGAAATTCAGGACTGTCCATCCGTCGGCGATAAGCGCATTGCGCTTGGTCCGGTCCCGCTGAAATGTGTCGGCGTCGCGGTGGAACGCAAAGCCATCGATCTCGACGGCGAGCCTGGCCTGCGTGAACGCGAAATCGAGCAGGTACCCGCATACCGGCAGATTGGCCGTCCATCCGTCGATGCCCTCACGACGGAACAGTCCAGCGGTCAGGCGTTCAGCCTCAGAGCGTGTCCCGTCCTCGAGTTGATCGAGATACTTCGACACCGCTCCGGATCCGGCGCGTTTGGGGTATCGGCCATGTGCGGCCCGGAGGTCGGCGAGCGTCACGTCCTCGGAGAGCAGCACCGAGTCGAGGACGCCGATCCCGAGATCGACTGCCGCGTCGAGGACGGACAGCGCGGGCCTGGTGACGCGGAGGTCGTCTTCGACGGTGACGTCCTCGTCGGCGAGGTCACGGTGCCGTACCAGCGCAGTCGCCGACGACCTCGCGTGGCGCCCGCGACGTCGCGTGAGCACCAGATGTTCCGCGGGCTCCCTGGGATGCAGCCTCAGCCACCAGCACGCCGCGATCCCACCGAGCGCGGCGTCGTCGCCGACGGAGAGCACCGCGATCCGGGCCTGCGCCCGTGCCGAACGATGATGGCCGGAGACCAGGTAGACAGCGGGCGCAACCGCGGTCCAGTCCCCCGCTGCCCGGCGTCGGCTGATCGCGGACCGGCTCAGCCCGGCCGCGTGCGCCTGCGACGTCGTCAGCACGCCGTCCTGGCGAATGATGAGCTCGTTGAGGTCGACCACGGAACTTCGACGCAGCACGCGTCGACGCGGTTCCACCTCCCCCGAGCGCAAGAAATCCCGTTGCGTTTTGTCCCGGTAACCGGGACAAAACGCAACGGGATTTCAGGAGCCGTCAGGCAGGTACTTCGAGACCTAGTGCAGCGAGGTGATGATCGCGCTGAAGTCGAGGTCGGCGTGCTGCTCGGCGAAGCCGCGGTACAGCTGTGCGGCGTGGGTCCCGAGCGGTGCGCGGGCGCCGGTGCTGGCGACGGCGTCCATCGCCAGACCGAGGTCCTTGTTCATCAGTGCGGTGGCGAAGCCCGGCTTGAAATCGTTGTTCGCCGGCGAGGTCGGGACCGGGCCCGGGACCGGGCAGTTGGTCTCGATGGCCCAGCAGTTGCCGGTGGCACCGGTGACGACGTCGTAGAGCGCCTGCTCGTCGAGGCCGAGCTTCTGAGCGAGGACGAACGCCTCGCCGACCGCGATCTGCTGGACGGCGAGCAGCATGTTGTTGCACACCTTCGCCGCCTGGCCGGCACCCGCCGCACCGCAGTGGATGATCTTCCCCGCCATCGGGTCGAGGGTCCCACGCGCCGCGGAGAAGGCCTCGTCCTCGCCGCCGACCATGAAGGCCAGGGTGCCGGCCACGGCACCCTTCACCCCGCCGGAGACCGGTGCGTCGACCTGAGCGAAACCGTGGTCGACGGCGCGACGGTGGATCTCCCGCGCATCGTCGACCGAGATGGTCGACGAGTCGATGAAGAGCGCACCGGTCGGGGTGACCGGGATGATCTCGTCGTAGAGCTTCTTCACGATGCCGCCGTTGGGCAGCATGGTGATCACGACCTCGGCCGCGGCCACGGCCTCGATGGCGGCGGGGAACGTCTCGATGCCGTTGGCCTTGGCGGTCTCGACCGCCTCGGGAACCGGATCGAACCCGTGCACCGTGTGCCCGGCCTTGACCAGATTGGCGGCCATCGGGCCACCCATGTTGCCGAGGCCGAGGAAAGCGATCGTCGTCATTGTCTTTGCTCCCTAGAGTGTTTGCCTGCGAAAACCATTGCGTTGCAGCGAGTTCGCGTCAGCTCTCCCGGTAACGGGACGCGATCGAACGGCCGAGGACGACCCGCATGATCTCGTTGGTCCCCTCCAGGATGCGGTGCACACGGAGGTCGCGGACGATTTTCTCGATTCCGTACTCGGACAGATACCCGTAGCCGCCGTGCAGCTGCAGCGCCTGGTCGGCGACGTCGTAGCAGCTGTCGGTGACGAAGCGTTTCGCCATCGCACACTGCTCCACCTTGTCGGGGGCGTTGTCGTCGAGCGCGGTCGCCGCGTGCCACAGCATCAACCGTGAGGTCTGCAGCGAGGTCGCCATGTCGGCGAGTGTGAACCGGATGGTCGGCTCGTCGAGCAGCGAGTTGCCGAACGCCCGACGACTCGAGACGTAGGCGGCCGCCTTGTCGAACGCCGCCTGGGCACCACCGAGTGAGGACGCCGCGATGTTCAAACGGCCACCGTTGAGGCCGTTCATCGCGATGCCGAACCCGATGCCCTCGGTCTCGGCGAGCAGGTTGGCCGCCGGGACCCGCACCTCGTCGAGGATGACCTGCGCGGTGGGCTGTGCATGCCAACCCATCTTGTGTTCCTGCGCACCGAAACTCAGTCCGGGAGTGTCCTTCTCGATCAGGAAGGTGGAGATGCCCTTGGGTCCGGCGTCGCCGGTGCGGGCCATCACCACGTACAGGTCCGACGACCCGGCACCGGAGATGAACTGCTTGACCCCGGTGAGGACGTACTCGTCACCCTCACGCTCGGCACGGGTGGCTAGTGCCGCCGCATCCGATCCGGCACCCGGTTCGGTGAGGCAGTAGCTCGCGATGGTCTCCATCGTCGCCAGTCGCGGCACCCACTTGTTGCGCTGTTCGTCGGTGCCGTAGTGATCGATCATCCATGCGCACATGTTGTGGATGGACAGGAACGATGCGACCGCCGGATCGGCGTAGGCCAACTGCTCGAAGATCCGCACGCCGTCGAGACGGCGGAGTCCGCTGCCCCCGGCGTCCTCGGAACAGTAGATGGCACCCATCCCCAGTTCGGCCGCCTCGCGGAGCTCAGGCACCGGGAAGTGGTTGGACGCATCCCATTCCAGCGCGAAGGGCGCCAGTTTCTTGGCCGCGAAAGCCGCTGCGGTCTCGACGATGACGCGTTCGTCACCGTCGAGCCGCGCGACTGCGGCCTCGGCAAGTGTGGTCATCTCGGCCGCACTCAGTCCATCGTCGGGATGACGAACTCGGCGCCATCCTTGATGCCCGACGGCCAGCGCGTCGTGACAGTCTTTGTCTTGGTGTAGAACTGGATCGACGCCGGGCCGTGCTGGTTGAGATCGCCGAAGCCGGAACGCTTCCAGCCACCGAAGGTGTGGTAGGCCACCGGCACCGGGATCGGCACGTTGACGCCGACCATGCCGACCTCGACGCGTGCGGTGAAGTCGCGGGCGGCGTCACCGTCCTGGGTGAAGATAGCAACACCGTTGCCGTACTCGTGATCCGAGGCCAGCGCGAGGGCTTCTTCGTAGTCGTGCGCGCGCACCACCACGAGCACCGGACCGAAGATCTCGTCGGTGTAGATGCTCATGTCCTTGGTGACGTTGTCGAACAGGCTTGGTCCGATGAAGAAGCCGTTGGAGATGTCGTCGTCGCCGTACTGCTGCTCAGGCGTGCCGATCTCGCGGCCGTCGAGAACGAGCTCGGCGCCTTCCTCGACACCCTTGGCGATGTAGCCGCGGACACGATCGAGTGCGGCGGCGGTGACCAGCGGGCCGTAGTCGGCCTTGGGATCGAGGCTGTGGCCCACGCGCAGTGCGTTGGCCTTCTCGAGCATCTTCTCGCGCAACCGGTTCGCGGTCTCCTCACCGACCGGCACGGCAACGGAGAGGGCCATGCAACGCTCGCCGGCACTGCCATAGGCGGCGCCGATGATGGCGTCGGCGGCCTGGTCGAGGTCCGCGTCGGGCATGACGACGGCGTGGTTCTTGGCACCGCCGAAGCACTGCGAACGCTTGCCGTGTGCAGCGGCGGTCGAGTAGATGTACTGCGCGATGTCGGAGCTGCCGACGAAGCCGAGAGCCTTGACGTCCGGGTGGGTCAGGAGCGCGTCGACGGCTTCCTTGTCGCCGTGGACGACCTGGAAGACACCGTCGGGAAGCCCTGCCTCGGTGAACAATTCGGCCAGGCGGACCGGCACGGACGGGTCCCGCTCGCTGGGCTTGAGAATGAAGGCGTTGCCGCAGGCGAGTGCCGGGCCGGCCTTCCAGAGCGGGATCATCGCCGGGAAGTTGAACGGGGTGATACCCGCGACCACACCGAGCGGCTGGCGGACCGAGTGGACGTCGATGCCGTTGCCGGCACCCTCGGTGAACTCGCCCTTCAGCAGATGCGGGATGCCGATGGCGAACTCGATGACCTCGACTCCGCGCTGGATGTCACCGAGGGCATCGGCGTGGGTCTTGCCGTGCTCGAGCGACAGTGTGGTCGCGAGCTCGTCGGCGTTCTTGTTGACCAGGTCCACGAAGCGCATGAGGACGCGGGCACGACGCTGCGGGTTCCACGCCGCCCATTCCTTCTGCGCCTTCGAGGCGGTGGCGATGGCGGCGGCGACCTCGTCGGTCGACGCGAGCGGCACCTGGGCCTGCACGGCACCGGTACTCGGGTTGAAGACGTCGGCGAAGCGGCCACCCTCGGCGGTGACGCGCTTGCCGTTCAGGAAGTGCGGGATGGAAGGGACAGCGGGAGCGGACACGGAGATCACCTTTGATTCTTCTCGGGCGTTGCCTGGTCGGGGTCTCGGCCGGGGGCCTGACGCGTTGTTCGGGGTTTTCGGACCTGCCTCGTCGGCGTCGGAGCCGGCGGCGAGCGCCCCGTTCCGGAGTTCGGGGTTATGGCCTCTGTCACCACATAGTAGGACATCCAAGTATTTCTTCCAACCCCCTTCCCACCTGCGATTTCGCAGCGAGGAGCGGGTTAGGTTACCCTCGCTGCGAAAAGCCGACGTCGAGAGGAGTTCTGCAAATGTCGGTCGTCATCCTCTACGGAACCGAGACCGGAACGGGCGAGCTCGTCGCGGACGCCATCGCGGACGCGCTCGACCAGCACGATCCCTCGATCTACGACATGAGCGAGTACGCGGTCGAGGACCTTGCCCCGGAAGACTTCCTGGTGATCGTCTGCTCGACCTACGGCGAGGGCGAGCTCCCCACCGGTGCCGAGCCCTTCGCCGACGAACTCGAGAGCGTCAACCCCGATCTCGGCGGGCTGCGCTTCGCCGTGTTCGGGCTCGGCGACTCGATCTACGACACCTTCAACCGCGGCGGCGAGATCATCGCCGAGATGCTGACGAAGCGTGGGGCCGTCCAGGTCGGCGAGCACGCCCGCCACGACAACTCGTCGTCGATCAAGCCCGCGAAGCAGGCCGAAGAATGGGCCGAGGGCATCGCGGAACTCATCGAGGGCTGATCAGAACAGACTGGTCGTCTCCGAGCTGATCATGCCGCCGGCCGTCCCACGGTCGGCGGCATTGCCGTCTCTGTGGCCACCGCCTGCTCCCATCCGCGGACAGCCGACAGCTTCGCCAGCTCACACACCGCGCGGATCATGATCGCGAGCACGATGCCGAGGAACATCGCGGTCGGCACCGAGACGTTGAGGTTCTCGCCGAGCAGCAACACGCCCAGCACCATCGCGACCGCCGGTTCGGCGACCGTCATGGACGGGAACGACGTCTGCAGGTCGCCCGCCCCGAAACCCAGCTGCTGCGCGACCACCGCACAGACCACCACCAGCACGAACAGATAGATCTCCGGCTGGACGAAGGTGCGCCAGAACTCGTGGGTCATCTGGTAGATCACCGCTTTGACCAGCAGCGCCGAGACCCCGAACATCGTGCCCGCGACGAGTCCGTAGAACAGCGCCTTGTAGTGCGGGCTGGAGCGTCGCGCCAGGATCACCAGGCCCACGACCATCCCGATGACGGCCCCGACGGTGCCCCACAGCAGGAGCGCATCCGGTCGCCGGAGTGACGGTTCCGGTCGCGAGACGATGAGGAACGTCGCGACGCAGACGACGAGCACCCCTCCCCACGCCCACTCGATGCGCGCGGGATGCCGGTGGTCCGCCCAGGCCTCCAGCGGCAACGCGAACAACACCGCGAGCACGACGAGCGGCTGTACCAGCAGGATCGACCCGAGCCCCAGGGCGGACGCCTGCAGGCCGAAGCCGCAGAGCGCGATCCCGGCACCCACCCACCATCCGACGGTGATCGCACCGTTGACCCGGGACGCACGCTGCCGCAACACGGTGCCGGCGGCGATCATCAACGCCGCCAGCACCGCCAGTAGCGCGGGAACCCAGGAGTGCACGTCCCCAAGGGTAAGGGCGTCGGGGACCCCGCGCCCGAGTCGGGCACCTGCCGGCCGAGGATGCACCCGGTGTCGCAACCCCGACAACCAGCGCCGACGACGTACATTCGAGTGCATGCGGTATCGGTCGGATCTGGAACGCCTGGCCACTCTCGACGCAGCCGCGATCGAGCGGGCCTGCGCCGACTGCACGACCCTGGACGAACTCATCGGTTGTGCCGTCGACGAACACCTCGAGTTCGATGCGCTGGCCGACGAGGCCGAGATGCACGACGAGCGCGAGCACGCCGCCTTCCTGCGCCAGGAGGCCGCCGCGTGGCGCGCGACCGTTCGCCTGTTGCGCACCATCGCCGCCGATCCGGACGCCTATCCCGCGGAGTCCCGGCGGACCGGCACCGCATGAGCGGCACACGCACCTTGATCCTGATGCGTCACGGCAAGTCGGCTTATCCTCCGGCGACGCGCGACCACGACCGCCCGCTCGCCGGACGCGGCGACCGGCAGGCCGCCCTCGCCGGGCGCTGGATGGGCGACGAAGGCCTGCGCATCGACGCGGTGCTGTGCTCGACGTCGACCCGGACCCGCCAGACCCTCGAACGGACCGGCGTGCGGGCGCCGGTCACCTTTGTCGAGGACATCTACGGCGGGGACGCCGACGACGTGCTCGAGTCCATCCGCATCCACGCGCCGGCCGACGCGGCCACGCTGCTCGTCGTCGGACACGAGCCCGGTATGCCACAGACCGCGCTGACGCTCGATCCGGCCGGTCCGATCGATCGGTTTCCGACGTCCGCGTATGCGGTACTCACCGTCTCGCAGCCATGGGAGCGCCTCGGTATGGCGCCGGACCCCGACGCTCACCTCGTCGGCGTGCGGATACCTCGGGAGGAGTGACCGCGGCTGCTCGACCCGACCCCGAGCGAGCATAGGAGCGCGTATGCGCGAGACCCAGCGGACCATCATCGAAGCCCTGGGGGTCCGACCCTCCATCGATCCCGCCGACGAGGTGGAGCGGCGGGTGGGCTTCCTCGCCGACTATCTCCGCGCGGTCGGCGCGTCGGATTATGTGCTCGGCCTGTCGGGCGGCGTCGACTCGACGCTGGCCGGGCGCCTGGCCCAGATCGCGGCGGAGCGTGTCCGGGCCGATGGCGCCGACGCGGTGTTCGTGGGCATGCGTCTGCCGTATCGGGTACAGCACGACGAGCACGACGCCGCCGCCGCCGTCGAGTTCGTGGCGGCCGACGAGACGCTGACCGTCAACGTGGCGCCGGGAGTGGATGCCCTGAACAGCGAGATCTCGGGGGCGATGGGCGCGCCGCTCACCGACTTCACCAAGGGCAATGCCAAGGCACGACACCGCATGGTCGCGCAGTACGCCGTGGCCGGCGACCGCGGGCTGCTGGTGATCGGCGCCGACCACGCGGCCGAGAACGTCACCGGTTTCTTCACCAAGTACGGCGACGGCGCCGCGGACATCCTGCCGCTGTCGGGTCTGAACAAGCGTCAGGGCCGATCGCTGCTGCGTCACCTCGGTGCGCCGCAGCAACTGTGGGAGAAGATCCCGACCGCCGACCTGCTCGACGAGAAGGCGGGCCAGACCGACGAAGACGAACTGGGCCTGACCTACGAGATCATCGACGACTACCTCGAAGGCCGCGAGGTCCCGATCGATGCGGTGGAGAAGATCGAGGCCGCCTGGCACCGCAACCGGCACAAGCGCACGACTCCGGTGGAACTCGACGACTCCTGGTGGCGGGCCTAGCTGTACTGACCCGGGACGTTAGGTACCGCGTTCGGCGAGTCGACGTGACATAGGGAAGACCTCCGAGTGAGGTGTGGAGCTGTCTAAGAACCGCTCCTCAACCCGGAGGTCTTCATGTCTCACCGTAATTCACCGTTGTCCCCGACTGGCCGGCTGCGTCTGGCTCGGTGTGTTGTCGAGGATGGGTGGCCGCTGCGGCGTGCCGCGGACCGTTTCAATGTCTCGGTGACCACGGCCAAACGGTGGGCCGACCGCTACCGCGACCACGGGCCCGCAGGGATGGTTGACCGCTCAAGCCGGCCCCGCTCATGCCCGCATCGCACCACCCGTCGCCGGGAACGCCGGGTGGTGGGGTTACGCGTGTCGCGCCGTTGGGGACCAGCTCGGATCGGGTTCCACCTGGGGTTGAACGTGTCCACAGTCCACCGCATCCTGACCCGGTACCGATGCCTACGGTTGTCGTGGACCGACCCAGCAACAGGGGCGCCCGTACGTGCCCGCAGACGCGAGATTCGTCAGTACGAACGCCAAGCGCCCGGAGACTTGATCCACGTCGACATCAAGAAACTCGGCAGAATCCCCGACGGTGGCGGACACCGCATCCACGGCCGCGCCCTGGGCGCCCGCAACTCCAGCGCCCACCGCGAGCCCGCACGACCCCGCAAAGTCCACGGCCGCCCCAACCTGGGGTACGCGTTCCTCCACCACGCCGTCGACGACCATTCCCGCTACGCCTACTCAGAGATCCTCGGTGATGAGAAGAAGGAAACCGCGACCGCGTTCATGACCCGGGCATTGGCGCACTTCGCCTCTATCGGTGTCACCACCGCGCGGGTGATGACCGACAACGGGTCATGTTATCGGTCCCGAATGTTCCGGAAGTTGTTGGCCGACAACGAGATCACGCACAAGTGGACCCGCCCGTACCGGCCGCAAACCAACGGCAAGGTCGAACGCTTCAACCGCACCCTGCAGGAGGAATGGGCCTACGCCCGCCCCTACCTCAGCGAAACCGAACGCGTCGCGGCCTTCCCCGAGTTCCTGCGCATCTACAATCACGAACGCGGCCACACCGCACTGCGAGGCAACTCACCCGTCAGCCGCGTACCCAACCTGGCAGGTCAGTACACCTAGCGAGCCGGCGCGCGATCTTCGGGCACTCCGCGGTTTACTGTTGTCGACGTGTCTGTCTACGCAAACGGCTTCGTTCGGGTCGCGGGTGCGGTGCCCGTCCTCACGATCGCCGAACCCGCCGCGAATGCCGCACGCACCGTCGAGCTGATGCGGCGCGCCGCCGACGACGGCGCCGCTCTGGTAGTCTTCCCCGAGCTCGGGCTCTGCGGCTACAGCATCGACGACCTGTTCCACCAGGACGCGCTGATCGACGGGTGCCGCGACGCACTGAGCGAGATCGCCACGGCCAGTAGGGGTCTCCGACCACTGATCGTGGTGGGTCTGCCGATGGTCGTCGGCGACGGACTGTTCAACTGCGCGGCGGTCATCCACGACGGCGAGGTGCTCGGCATCGTCCCGAAGTCGTATCTGCCGAACTACCGCGAGTTCTACGAACAGCGATTCTTCTCGGCCGCCCGCGATGCGGTGCCCACCACCGTGACCGTCGACGGCAAAGAGGTCCCGTTCGGGGCGGATCTGATCTTCGAGGCGACCGATCTGCCCGGTTTCGCACTGCATGTCGAGATCTGCGAGGACGGCTGGGTGGCGATCCCGCCGAGCACCTGGGCGGCCCTGGGCGGCGCGACCGTGCTGGCCAATCTGTCCGGCAGCCCGGTCACGATCGGCAAGGAGTCCTACCGGAAGAACCTCTGCACAGGCCATTCCGCGCGCACGATCTCCGCGCACGTCTACGTCGCGGCGGGTTACGGCGAGTCGACCACCGATCTCGCCTGGGACGGTGACGCCCTCATCACCGAGAACGGCTCTCTGCTGGCCCGGAGCGAACAGTTCGCGACCACCGATCAGGTGATCTCCGCGGACATCGACCTCGACCGGCTCCGGCAGGAACGCATGCGGATGATCAGCCTGCGCGACCAGGCCGGCGATTACTCCGATCAACTGAAGTCGTTGCGGCGCATCGGGTTCTCGTTCGGCGAACTGAACGGCGACGACGATGTGCTGCGCCGGGTCGTGCCCCGATTTCCTTATGTCCCGACGGATTCCGCCGATCTCGACGAGCGCTGTGCCGAGGTCCGGCACATCCAGGTGCAGGGTCTGGCCCAGCGGTTGCGCTCGACGGGCATCGACAAGATCGTCATCGGCGTCTCCGGCGGACTCGACTCGACTCTCGCACTGCTCGTCGCGGTCGACACCTTCGACCGACTCGGCCTGCCCCGCACCAACATCCTGGGTTACACGATGCCCGGTTTCGCCACCGGCGGCGCGACGCTGCGCCGGTCTCACATCCTGATGAACTCACTCGGTGTGACCGGCAAGGAGATCGACATCCGGCCGTCGTGCGAGCAGATGCTCGCCGACCTCGACCACCCCTACTCCCGCGGCGAGAAGGTCTACGACGTCACCTTCGAGAACGTGCAGGCCGGTGAACGCACGTCGCATCTGTTCCGGCTGGCGAACCACCACGGCGCCATCGTCCTCGGCACCGGCGACCTGTCCGAACTCGCGCTCGGGTGGTGCACATACGGTGTCGGCGACCAGATGTCGCACTACAACGTCAACGGCTCGGTGCCGAAAACCCTCATCCAGCACCTGATCCGGTGGATGATCAGCAACAGCCACCATTCCGCGGAGACCACCGAGGTGCTCGCCGAGATCCTCGACGACGTCATCTCCCCCGAACTCGTCCCGGCCGGCGACGACGGGAAGATCCAGTCCACCGAGGACACCGTCGGCCCGTACGAACTCCACGACTTCTTCCTCTACTACGTGACCCGGTTCGGGTATCGGCCGACCAAGGTCGCCTACCTCGCCCGGCAGGCCTGGGGTGACCGCTCACGCGGCCCGTGGTCGGAGCTGCTGGTCGAGGACAAGCGCAACGAGTACGACACCGCGACCATCGAGCACTGGCTCGGGATCTTCCTGAAGCGCTTCATGGGCAACCAGTTCAAACGCACCGCCATGCCCAACGGCCCCAAGATCGGTTCGGGCGGTTCGCTGTCACCGCGCGGCGACTGGCGTTCGCCGTCCGATGCGTCGGCGCGGGTCTGGCTCGACCAGCTGGCGGGCGGATCGGACCGGGTGTAGCGCCCACCGGTCACGCCGCGCGCGGCGCGGCTCAGTCGCAGGCGGCGAGCAGCTGTTTGAGCTGATCGTCGAAGGCGTTGGCGATCTCCCACGGGTCGGGGGTCTGGTCGGTGCACGCCAGGATGCCGATGTTGAGGTGTCCGTCGGCGGAGAACACCGTGATGTTCAGTCCGAGTCCGTGGAAGATCGGCCCGAGCGGGTAGACGGCGGTGACGCGTGAACCGAGGAAGTAGAGCGGGAAATCGGGGCCGGCCACGTTGGACACGAGGACGTTGAAGATCGGCGGATGCGCCGAGGCAAGCTTCCGGTTGCCGTAGAACTTCATCGCCGTCGACAGTGTGACCCCCGGTGCGAACTGAGCCCAGGACCGCAGGATGTTGGCGTCGATCTCGGCGTGGTGTTCCTTCGACTTTCGGCTGAACTCCGCCTGCTTCTCGAGTCGCTCCACCGGATCCTCGACGTCAGTGGACAACTGGGTGAACATTCCCGTCACCTTGTTGGTGCCCTCGACCACGAGGTCGGACTCGTCGGCACCGTGGACGGACACCGGCACCATCCCGACGAGCGGCCTGTCGGGCAGCTCGTCGTGTTCGAGTAGGTAGGTGCGCATCGCACCGCCGACCAGCGCCAGCACGACGTCGTTGAGCTTCACCCCGAAGTGGTTCTTCACGCGCTTGACGTCGTCGAGCGACAGTTGGCTGAGGCCGATGCTGCGGTGGGGCGTGATCGCCGAGTTGAACCGGGTCCGGGGCGCCATGAACGGTGCGGGCATGGCGGACTGCCGTTGAGCCCGGCGCAGCCAGCCGACCGGGACGCTGACCGTCCGCGGCAACAGTTTCGCCATCGCCTGCGGGCGCTGGCGAAGTAGTTGATCGCCCCGGTCGCGGCGATCGTTGCGCGCGACGGCGGGCCCGCCGATTCGTGGACCTTCGACGAGTCGAGTTCGGGTGGGTCCGGTGTGAGAGTGCACATCTGGGCGAGCATCTCGGCGCTGGTGACACCGTCGGTGCCGGCGTGGTGCATACGCAGCATCGCGCAAATGCGGCCGTTGGAGAGCCCTTCGATGATCCACAGTTCCCAGAGGGGCTTGCCCCGGTCGAGGGTCTGGCCGGCGAGATGACCGCACAGTTCGGCGACCTCACCCGCACCGCCCGGCGCGGGCACCGCCACGCGATGGACGTGACGCTGGATGTCGAAGTCCTCGTCCTCGATCCACACCGGGTGGTCGATGTTGAAGATCGAGTTGTCGAGCTTTCGGCGGAAGGCCGGGATCGCGGCGACGCGCCGCTCCATCTCCTCGCGCAGCCTGTCGAAGTTGTACCCGCCGGGCATGGTGCTCGGATCGATCTCCACGAGACCGATGACGTGCATCAGCTGGCTCCGGGTCTCCAGGTAGAGGAACGAAGCGTCCAAACCACTCAACCGCTGCATGACATCAACCTCTCGTCTCCCCGCACCCGAAAGCCCCCACGCCATCATGCCGCACGCCGGAGACTCCGGAAGCGTGTTCGTCCCAGTCGATCGACCAGGTTGTCCTCCACCGCCCGGACAGGACTCAGATCGGCATCGAATCGACCATCTGGAGGACGTTCTGGGCCGGGGTCTCCAGCACCACGATCATCGCCAGTTCCCGAGCCGGGTCGTCGGTGATCTTGAAGACGCCGCGACCGTTCTCGTCGATGAGGCCGGTGCCGTGCTTCCACCGCACCGGCCGCGAGGTCGCCGACGAGCGGGAGTACTCGGCGTTGAGGGCGTCCTTGGAGGCGAACCAGAACACGCCGAACGGGCGGTCGACCGCCCCCGCGGCGCATCGCACCACGAACACGGTACGCACCTTGCCGTTTCCGGTCTCCGACGGGCCGACCTCGTCGCGGCCGCCGGCGTACCTACGGACGCACTCGGCGTTGCCCCATCTCGCGGCGGTGTCCGGGGTCTGTGGGAGGAGCTCGGGGAACTGCGCCACGAGCGGCGCGAAGACCCCCCAGGTCGCGCCAGTGCGTACGGACTGCGACGGGCTCGGCGGCGAGACGGTGTCGCCGTCCAGCGCGGCCACCCGGTAGGTGTGTTCGCCTGCGGGCACCGAGGCGTCGACGACCTCGGTCTCCGTACCGCGGTACACGACTATCCCGTCGTCGCGGACGAGCTGATAGCCCGTCGCACCCGGCACCGCATCCCAGGTCGCGACGAGGCGTCCGGTTCCGGCGTCGAGTTTCAGGCCGGTCGGTGCATCCGGCACGTCGACGCTGGTGAGCGCACGTACCGAGAAGAAGGAGCCGACGGCGAGCAGCACCGCGGCGACGACGATCGCCGCGATCGTCCACGGCCGCACGGTCGGTGAGTTCGGCGGGGTGGTGGGCGGGCCCGCGGGTGGGGTGGTCACAGGTTGTGCCATCAGATCGGCAGCCTCTTCAGCAGATCGGCCGCAGCGGCAGCCGGTTTGCCGGGCACCACGACCCACACGACCGACTTGGCGCGGTCGCCGGTGTCATGGGCGAGGATGGCCTGCCCCTGATCACGCTGCTTGTCCGAGAGGTACAGCGTCCCCGTGAAACCCTGCGCCGTTGTGTAACCGGTGCCGCGCAGATTGTAGGCGGTCACGTCCGCCGCCGCCCGCGCCTCCTCGGGTGTGTCGTACACGTCGACGATCACCTGGTAGTCCGCATTCTTCGCCTCGTCGTCGCGGTAACGGGTGCACCACACGGTGCGCTTGGAGGACTCGAACGCGAGGTCGCCGTCCTCGCCCCAGCACCGCATGCCGTCGAAACCGTTGGTGCTCAACGGAGATGCCGGCACGAGGTCGTGGTAGAGGTCGGCGATGGGTTGAAGTTCGCCCCAGGTCATGAAGACGTCGACAGCCTCTGAGTTGCGGGAGAACTCCGAGGTCCGGCCGTCCTCGTCCTGCGCAGCGACCTGGTAGGTGTACGTACCCGGAATCGGGCGCGGTGCGGTGAATTTCGTATCGGGACCGGAGTAGATGACCTCGTGGTTCTGGGTGACGACGTAGTCGGTCGCGTCGTCGACGTGACCCCAGGACAGTTCGACGGCGGTCGTCGTCACCTCGGCGTCGGGTGCGTTCGGGGTCTCCAGTGTCCCCGCCGAGGTGCTCACGAATCCGGCACCGGCGCCGAGGATTCCGGCGATCAGCGCGACCGCCGCCCCGATCGCGACGACCGTGGCGCCACCTCCACGCCGGACGGGCCGGGCCGGTTCCGCGGCATGTGTGGGCTCCCATCCGTGCAGGGTCTCGGTCGAGACCATCGGCGGCCCCAGCCGCTCCCGGGCGGTCGGATCGGTCGCCCGATCACGGTACGCCGCAGATGAAGTCGGATCTCCGGCGGCAGGCATGCCCGGAGCCGACCCCGAAGAACCCGGAGACGCATGGGGATCCGGCTGCATACGCGGCCCGACGAGGGTCTGACGGGTGTCGAAGGCATCGTGCAGGGCGTCGGCGAACTCGCCGGCGGTCGGGTACCTGTCGTCTGGGTTCTTGGCCATCGCCCGAGCGAGGACCGCGTCGACCGCGGCCGGGAGCGCCCCATTGCGACTGCTCGCCGGCGGCGGCTCGTGGTACATGTGCGCGGTCATCAGGCCGTGCAGCGACGTCGCATCGAAAGGCGGTGCGCCGGTGAGGAGTTCGAAGGCGGTGGCGCCGAGCGAATAGATGTCGCTACGGGGGTCGACGCGTCGGCCCTCGATCTGCTCGGGCGACGCGTAATGCATCGTCCCGATCGTGATGCCGGTCCCGGTCAGGTTCGTCACCTCGTCGAGCACCTGCGCGATGCCGAAGTCGGTGACCTTGACGGCCTCGGGTGTGAGGGAGCCGGTGTTTCCGGGACGGTCGCCGCCGAGACCCGGGGTGACGAGGATGTTCGCCGGTTTGATGTCGCGGTGCATGATCCCGCGACGGTGCGCGGCGTCGAGCCCGGCGGCCACGCCGCGGACGATCGTGCACGCCAGCCGAGGGTCGAGGGGCGCGTCGGCCGCGAGCATCCGCGCGACGTCGACACCGGGCACGTACTCCATCGCGATCCAGAGCTGACCCTCGAAGACCCCCCGGTCGTAGACGGTGACGACATTGGGGTGGTGTAGCGGCGCGACGATGTCCGCCTCCCGCTCGAACCGGGCGCGGAACACCGGATCGGTGGCGTGTCCCGACCGCAGGACCTTGAGTGCATCCGACCGCGGCAGCCGCGGGTGGGCCGCCTTGTAGACGTCGCCCATGCCACCGCGTCCGAGCACGTCAAGGACGCGGTACCCCGCGATCAGGTCCCCTACCTGGTACATGACGTCCTCACCGATACCCCGTGCACCCGCGGCTTCGGGCGGATGCATAGGCACCGAATGCTACCGAGTGTCACCAAACCCCGGCCGGGTACACCGTCCGAACCCTACGATCGGCGTCGATGGAATCCACCGAGAAACTTCCCGACGCCCCGGGCGGGGCCTTCAGCGCGACCGAACTCGACGAGGCGTTCGCCGAATTCCAGCGCACGGTCGCCGAGGTCGCGGTCAGCGGTGACTGGGACCGCTACGCCGACATGTTCACCGAGGACGCCGACTTCGTCGAGCACGCGCTGGGGACGCTGCGCGGCCGCGAGGAGATCCGCGCCTGGGCCTGGCGCACGATGACCGCCTTCCCCGGAAGTCACATGACGGGCTTCCCGTCGCTGTGGCACGTGGTCGACGCCCCGACCGGTCGGGTGATCTGCGAGGTCGACAACCCGATGCGCGATCCGGGGGACCAGAGCCTCATCACCGCCACGAACATCACCATCCTCACCTATGCGGGCGACGGTCTGTGGAGCCGCGAGGAGGATGTCTACAACCCGATGGAGTTCGGCCGGGCAGCGATGCGGTGGTGTGAGAAAGCCCGCGAACACGGCAATCTCGATGAGCCCGCCGCCACGTGGATGGAGACCAGCGGCGCCTTCTTCGCCCGGTCCCACAAGAAGGGCTGACGCCGGGAAAAATCCCCGCCGACCTGCGACGAGGCGACCGAACCGATCGCCCAGGACAACCGTGACCGACACCACCGTGCACGGTCGTAACGTCGGCACCATACGGACACGACAGTGTCACAGACGGACTTGGGACCCGATCGCAAGTGCCGTAGGCTAGGGCTTTGACCAGTGGAGGAGGGCTGCGCAGTCGCGCGTCCGAGACCACCCAAGGTCCGCCCGGGTGGGCGTGACCCGCCCACGACGACGCCGCTATCCCACTCGCGGCACCGTCGCGAGGCAAGAAAAGACGACACACGTACGACATACGCGGACACCCTTCGGAGGACATCTATATGGCACGCGAGCTGACGCAACTCGAGCTTCTCAAGGAACTCGCCCCGGTTGCCGAGGAGAACGTCAACCGTCACCTCAAGACCGCCAAGGACTGGAACCCGCACGACTATGTCCCGTGGGACGAGGGTCGCAACTTCGCGGCGCTCGGCGGCGTCGACTACGACCCCGAGCAGTCGCAGCTCGACGAGGTCGCCAAGGCCGCGATGATCACCAACCTGCTGACCGAGGACAACCTCCCATCGTACCACCGCGTCATCGCCGACAACTTCTCGATGGACTCCGCCTGGGGCCACTGGGTCGGTCGCTGGACCGCCGAGGAGAACCGCCACGGCATCGTCATGCGCGACTACCTCGTCGTCACCCGCGGTGTCGATCCGGTCGCCCTCGAAGAGGCGCGGATGATCCACATGACGAACGGCTACGACCCGATGCTGGCGACCGCCGGTCGCGTCGACGAACTCGAGGAGCACGCCGACGAACTCGGCCTGCTGCACTCGGTCGCATACGTGACCTTCCAGGAACTCGCGACCCGCGTCAGCCACCGCAACACCGGCAAGGCCTGCAAGGACCCGATCGCGGACAAGATGCTGCAGCGCATCGCGGCCGACGAGAACCTGCACATGATCTTCTACCGCAACATCTGCGGTGCGGGCTTCGACATCTCCCCCGACCAGACGCTGCGCGCGGTCACCGACATCGTGACCAACTTCCAGATGCCCGGCGCCGGAATGCCGAACTTCCGCCGCCACGGCGTCCTGATGGCCAAGCACGGCATCTACGACCTTCGCCAGCACCTCGAAGAGGTCGTCATGCCGGTTCTGCGCAAGTGGAACGTCTTCGAGCGCGACGACTTCACCGCCGAGGGCGAGAAGACCCGTGAGGAGCTCGCCGCCTTCCTCGAGCAGCTCGAGAAGGACACCATCCGCTTCGAGGAGATGCGCGACCGTTCGCTCGCCCGCGAGGCCAAGAAGCGGGAGCAGCGGGCATCCTGAGCACGACCCTCTCCAGCAGCCCGGCGCCTTCGACCTCCGAAGGCGCCGGTTCTGCGTCCCCGGCCAAGCTCCGCATCGGCTCCATCGAGCTGGCGAGCCCCGTCGTCCTCGCGCCGATGGCGGGTGTCACCAACGTCGCATTCCGCACGCTGTGCCGCGAACTCGAGCTCGCCCGCACCGGGACCGTCTCCGGTCTGTACGTCTGCGAGATGGTGACCGCCCGCGCCCTCGTCGAACGTCATCCGGTCACGATGCACATGACGACCTTCGGACCCGACGAGAGTCCGCGATCGATGCAGCTGTACACCGTTGACCCGGAGTACACGTACCAGGCGGCGAAGATGATCGTCGACGAGAACCTCGCCGATCACATCGACATGAACTTCGGCTGCCCGGTACCCAAGGTGACGCGCAAGGGCGGTGGCTCGGCCATCCCCTACAAGCGGACGCTGTTCCGCAAGATCGTCGCGGCCGCCGTCCGTGCGACCGAGGGCACCGACATCCCGGTCACGGTCAAGTTCCGCATCGGCATCGACGACGACCACCGCACGCATCTCGACGCGGGGCGCATCGCCGCCGAGGAGGGTGCCGCCGCGGTCGCCCTGCACGCCCGGACCGCGTCGCAGCGCTACTCCGGCGAAGCCGACTGGGATGAGATCGCCCGCCTCAAGGAGCACGTCACCTCGGTGCCGGTGCTGGGCAACGGCGACATCTTCGAACCAGCGGACGCGGTGGCGATGATGAACCGGACCGGGTGTGACGGAGTCGTCGTCGGCCGCGGCTGCCTCGGACGCCCCTGGTTGTTCGCCGAACTCGCCGCCGAACTCAACGGATTCGAGGCACCCAGTCCCCCGAACCTGGGCGAGGTCGCCGAGATCATGGTCCGGCACTGCCAGCTCCTCGTCGACCACCACGGCGAGATGAAGGGCTGCCGCGAGATCCGCAAACATGTGGCGTGGTACCTGCGGGGATTCCCGGCCGGCTCGGAGATCCGTCGGCGGATGGCGCTCGTCGGCAGCGTCGACGAGCTGCGCGAACTGCTGTCCGAACTGCCTGCCGACGCACCGTTCCCGAGAGACGGTCATGGCCCGCGCGGCCGCCAGGGTTCGCCGGCGAAGGTCGCCCTGCCCGACGGCTGGCTCGACGATCCCGACGAGGACGTCGTGCCCGCCGGTGCGGAGATCATGCACTCCGGCGGCTGACACGTTCTGCGAAAACCGTCACAACGACGGTCCGGCTGAGTTCGATTCTCAGGTGCGATCAGTAATATGGCGCGAAGGTCCCGGCCACCCGGGGCCCTGCGTGCGTGCGTGCCGCGTCGATCAGCCCCGACGCGCGGTCATGCGCATTCGAGACCTACGGGGTAGAGGAACGTGCATTGAGTCGGACATCGGGACCGGACGAACCGGAGGCGGGAGACGAGGCCAACCGGTCTCGTCGTGGCCGTCGTGCCGGGCGTCCCGACGATGCCAACGACCGCCGTCCGCCGGTGGACCCCGGCGCTCGGGACGCCTCGCCGCCGGGAGCGCACCCGAGTCTCCGCGAGCCGCGTTCCAGTGATCGCTTCGTCCGCGGGCGGACCCGACTGACCGTCCGCGAGCTCATGGAGCAGATGAACGCGGAGGAACCCCGGACGCCCCCGGCCGACTCCCCCCGCCGCGGACGCTCCCGCGCCGGTGCGCCCGACCAGGCACCCCCGCCCGGCCCTTACGCGAACATCCCGCCGACGACCCGCAGCCGGTCCCGCCGCTTCAACCCGGCGCAGCCCGATCAGGTCCGGCCCCCTCGTCCTCCGCTCGGACGGAGCGACCAGAGCCAGCCCGCGGCCGACGATCGTCCCACCGAGATCCACCGCTTCGACAACGACGTCACCCAGAAGATCCCCACGATCGGTGACAAACCCGGCGAGCCCGCACCCGACCTGTCGGACCGCGCCACCGCCCAGCGCGCCTTCGAGGAGTCGCGTGCCCAGGACGCGCTGGTACCCCCGGCCGCGACCACGCCGGACGAACCGCCGACCCCTCGCGAACCGCTCGAACGAACCCCCGACCTGACCGGTCCACTCCAACTCCGCCAGGCGCCCCGCCACCACCCGGGGCGCGGCGGCGACCGTCGCGGTGCACTCGTCCGAAAGACCACCGCCACCGGACGCATCCTGGTGGCCATCGCATGTGTGACCGCCCTGGTCGGCACCGGTTTCGTCTGGAACTACCTGCAGTCGTGGAACGGCAACTGGCGCAATGTCACCGCCGTCGACGCCGAAGACAAGAACATCCGCAACAAGGACGCCCAAAACGGCGACGAGACCTACCTGATCGTCGGCACCGACACGCGTGGCGGCAAGAACGCGAAGGTGGGTGCGGGCACCACCGCCGATGCCGAGGGCGCCCGTTCCGACACCGTCATCCTGGTCAACGTCCCGGCCAACCGTGAACGCGTCGTCGCGGTGTCCTTCCCACGCGACCTCCAGGTGGACCAGCCCGCATGCAACTCGTGGGACAACGAGACCGGCAAGTACGGCGCGGAGATGCCGGCACAGAGCGGCGTGAAGCTGAACAGCGTCTACTTCTACGGCGGCCCGCAGTGCCTCGTCCGGGTGCTGACCCAGATGAGCGGCCTCAACATCAACCACTTCATCGGCATGGACTTCTACGGCTTCGAGCAGGTCGTACGGACGATCGGTGGTGTCGAGGTGTGCTCGACGGTGCCACTCTACGACTACGAGCTCGGCAACATCCTCCGCAAACCCGGCAAACAGAAGCTCACCGGGCGCAGGGCCCTCAACTATGTCCGCGCCCGCAACATCGCCTCCGAGGGCAACGGCGACTACGGTCGCATCAAGCGTCAGCAGCTGTTCATGTCGTCGTTGCTGCGTTCGACGCTGTCGGGCAACGTGCTGGCGAACCCCAACAAGCTCAACAGCATCGTCAACACGTTCATCAGGTACAGCTACGTCGACGGCGTCGACACCCAGTCGCTGATCAACCTCGCCGAGTCGATGCAGGGCATCGAGGCCGGTCGCGTCTCGTTCCTGACCATCCCCACCTCCGGCACGACCACCGACGGTTCCAACAATGAGATCCCACGCACCGACGACGTCGATGCGATCTTCAACGCGATCATCGACGACCTGCCGTTGCCCGGCGAGAAGGTCGAGAAGAAGAAGCCGACGTCCAAGGCGCCCTCGCGAGCTCCGAGTTCGAGGAACTCGACGGAGACCCCCGGACGGATCAACGCCACCGCGCAGAATCCCGGCAACATCGGTATCCGCGTGCTCAACGGGACCAGCACCACCGGTCTCGCCGCCGAGGTGTCCGACCAGTTGAAGCCGTACGGCTTCGACGTCCGCGGTGTGGCCGACGCCTCGGAGAGCCGGGACGACACCGTCGTGCGGTACGGCACCGGACAGCAGAACGCGGCCGCCACGCTGGCCGCCATGTTCCCCGGCGCCGAGATCCAGCTCGACCGGACGGTCAAATCGGGGGTCGAACTCATCCTCGGGTCCGACTTCACCGGCGAGCTGGGATCGGTGCCCGACGCCGGGGCCACGGTGAACGTCGAGCAGCTCGCGCCGGCCGAGAACACCGGTGATCTGCCCAACGATCTCGCCGTCACCAACGCGGGCGACACGACCTGTACCTAGCACGATCGTCCGGATGAGACGACGACGACGTCACCGCGCCGGTCGTTCACGCTGCGTTCATCGCCCGTGAGCGAAGAAGACCGTTCCCCGACGTACCCTGGGTACATGCGTACTGCCTACCAAGAGCAACTCGAGGAGCTGACCAACGTCCTGGGTGAAATGTGTGAACTCGCGGGTACCGCGATGTCGCGTGCCACCCAGGCGCTCCTGCAGGCCGACCTCGCCGTTGCCGAAGAGGTCATCGGCGACAGCGAACGGATGGCACAGTTGTCGGCCCGCGCCGAGGAACAGTCCTTCGCTCTCCTCGCTCTCCAGGCCCCGGTCGCCGGCGACCTCCGCGGAGTCGTCAGTGGTTTCCAGATCGTCGCCGACGCCGACCGGATGGGTGCCCTCGCCCTCCACGTGGCCAAGGTCGCCCGTCGTCGCCACCCGGCAAAGGCCCTCCCCGAGGAGGTCAACGGCTACTTCGCGGAGATGGGCCGGCTCGCGGTGACACTCGCCAAGAATGCGCATGAGGTCTTGGTGACTCGCGACCCGCAGGCCGCGCTGCGCTTGCAGGAAGACGACGACGCGATGGACGATCTCCACCGCCACCTGTTCACCGTCCTGATGGACCGCGAATGGCAGCACGGCGTCGCCGCGGCGGTGGATGTGACCCTGCTCGGTCGCTACTACGAACGCTTCGCTGATCATGCCGTGCTGATCGGTCGCCGGGTGGTGTTCACCGCCACCGGCAAGACCCCCGAACAGTTCCAGAACATCGGGTGATCTTCCTCGCTCACCCTTCCCGGGGAGCGAGGGCACACATTTCGAGAGGCCGAGGATTCAGTTGGATGAACTGAACTCGGTCTCTCTTCATGTCAGTGAAGATCTGGCGCGTTTTACGCCCGGGAACGATTTCACAGCTGCACATGTCCCCGTTATGGTGGCGGACATGGGCCAGAATCAGCCGATCGAACCCGATTTCAATGCGATGACCGACGAGGACGCCGCGGCAGCCGCCCACCGACGGCAGATCATCACCTACCTCGGCGTCATCGCATCGCTCACCGCTCTGCTGGTCATTCTCCTGATCAACATGTGAGCAGCAGACAGGGCCCCTCCCGTCACCGGGAAGGGCCCTGTTCGCGGGGTTGGTGCGTGCGTCAGCCGAAGCGCCCCGAGATGTAGTCCTCGGTCTCCTTCTTCGTCGGATTCGAGAACATCGTCTCGGTGTCGCTGATCTCGACCAGCTGTCCGGGCTGACCGGCACCCTCGAGATTGAAGAATGCGGTCTGGTCGCTGACGCGGGCGGCCTGCTGCATGTTGTGGGTCACGATGACGATCGTGTACTCCTTCTTGAGCTCACCCATCAGATCCTCGATGGCCAGCGTCGAGATCGGGTCGAGCGCCGAGCACGGCTCGTCCATCAGCAGCACGTCCGGGGAGACCGCGATGGCCCGCGCGATACAGAGCCGCTGCTGCTGGCCGCCGGAGAGTCCGCCGCCGGGCTTGTCGAGACGGTCTTTGACCTCTTCCCAGAGGTTCGCGCCGCGCAGACTGCGCTCGGCGACCTCGTCGAGCTCGGCCCTGTTGCGCACACCCTGGAGGCGCAGGCCGGCGACGACGTTGTCGCGAATGGACATGGTCGGGAACGGGTTGGGTCGCTGGAACACCATGCCGATCGTGGCGCGCACGCTCACCGGATCGACGTTGCGGCCGTAGATGTCCTCGCCGTCGAGCAGCACGCTGCCCTCGGCGTAGGCGCCGGGGGTGACCTCGTGCATCCGGTTCAGGGTGCGCAGGACCGTCGACTTGCCGCAGCCCGACGGGCCGATGAAGGCGGTGATGCAGCGCGGCGGCACCTCGAGGGTCACGTCCTTCACCGCATGGAAGTCGCCGTAGTAGATGTTCAGGTCTTTGATGTCGAGGCGCTTTGCCATGACGTTGTCCGTTTCTACAGTGTCGACCCGTTCACCGGGCCGGGGGTGGTCTCAGAGTCACCGAGACTCAGGATGTCTTGGGTGCGAAGATCTTCGACACGACCTTGGCCCCGAAGTAGACGATGGCCACGAGGATGACCAGGCACAGGGCCGCGCCCCAGACCTTGTCGAAGGCACCGGGCCCGTTGTTGTACTGCTGAACCATCATCAGCGGCAGTGATTCCTGGTTGCCGTCGAAGGGATTCCAGTTCATCGCGCGCGTCGAGCCGACGAGGATGAGCACGGGTGCCGATTCCCCCATCACGCGGGCGATGGCCAGCATCACGCCGGTCACGATGCCCGAGAGGGCCGTCGGCAGCACGATCTTCGCGATGGTCTTCCACTTCGGGATACCCAGCGCATACGACGCCTCGCGCAGATCCTGCGGGACGATCTTGAGCATCTCCTCGGTGGCACGGACCACGAGCGGCACCATGAGCAGCACCAGCGCGATCGCCACCACGAACCCCGAGCGGGGCAGTCCGAGGCTGGTGCGCCACACCGCATAGACGAACAGGGCCGCGACGATCGACGGAACTCCGGAGAGGATGTCGACCATGAACGTGGTGACCCGGGCGAGCAGCGACTTCTTGGTGGCGTACTCGACTAGGTAGATGGCCACGAAGATGCCGAGCGGGATCGAGATCACGGCGGCCAGTGCGGTCTGCATCAGCGTTCCGACGATGGCGTTGGCCGCGCCGCCCTTGCGCTCGGGCAGGGTCCACCAGTCGATGTCGAGCAGTGGTTCGATGCCGCGGATGACCAGCGTGGCGACCAGCCACACGAGCGGGACCAAGGCCATGAGGAGTGCGGCGATGACCGAGGTCCGGACGATGTGATCGGTCAGGCGCCGACGCTTCGCGAGCGGGGCGAAGCCGGTCGGCTTCTTGACCGGGTCGGCCGATCGAGAGGGCGTTGTGACGGTCATGGTCACTTCTTTCCGGCGACGACCGCGCGTGCGGCGGCGTTGACGATGAAGGTCAGGACGAAGAGGGTGAGTCCGGCGGAGATGTAGGCGCCGGTCTTGGCCGGTGAGTCGAACTCGGCGGCGTTGTTGGCGATCTTGGTCGCGAAGGTCTCGCCGCTCTCCATGAGGTTGAAGTTCATCGGGCCGGCGGTGGAGATGATCAGCAGCAGCGCCATCGTCTCTCCGAGCGCGCGACCGAGGCCGAGCATCGAACCGGAGATGTAGCCGGAGAAGCCGAAGGGCAGCACCGCCAGCTTGACGACCTCGAACTTCGTCGCGCCCAGGGCGAGAGCGGCCTCACGGTGCCCCTTGGGCGTCTGCATGAAGACCTCACGGGTGACCGCGGTGATGATCGGCAGGATCATGACCGCGAGCACGATGCCCGCGGTGAGCAGCGTGCCACCGGTGGACATGTTCGCGACCTGGGTGGGCTGCTGGAAGAACGGCAGGAAACCGAGGTGGCCGACGAGCCACTCGTTCACCGGCACCAGCGCGGGGCCGAGGACGAGGATGCCCCACAAGCCGTACACGATCGAGGGCACCGCGGCGAGCAGGTCGACGGTGTACGTGATCGGTCCGACGAGGCGCTTGGGGGCGTACTCGGTGAGGAAGATCGAGATCCCGAGCGCGACCGGCATCGCGATGAGCAGGGCGATGACGGAGACGACGACCGTCGCGTAGAACAGCTGTGGGATGCCGAACGCGAGTTGGTTGCCGCTGGTGATCCAGTCACCGGTGTAGGTGAAGAAGTTCTCCTCGTTCTTGGCCAGCGACGGGATGGCCTGCGCCAGGAGGAATAGCGCGATGAGCCCGATGACGAGCGAGACGACGAAGCCCGAACCGACCGCCAGGTTGCGGAACACCTGGTCGGCCACACGGTGACGCGCCCCGGAGTGCAGGTTGCTGGGTGTGGCGCCGTCGGGCGACGACTCGGGAAGGCTCGTCCCATCCGAATCCGGCGGGATCGCACCACTTTCTTTGCTCAGCGACGTCATGCGTCCCTCTTGTGCTTCCGCTCTGGTCATTGGGGCCACTTCCCGGTCCACTGCTCACAGTCCGTGCGACACGCGAAGAGTCGTGTCAGTGTGTCAACCGCACATGCGGGGCCGCAATTCCTGGCGGCCCCGCATGCACTGTTCCGTTGTGTCACGTCAGGCGTTGCCGCTGCCGGCAAGCGCGTCGATGCTGCCCTGCAGCTTGGCCTTGAAGTTCTGCGGCACCGGCACGTAGCCGATCTCCGCGAGACCGGTCTGGCCGTCGCCGAGGATCTTCGTGAACGCATCCTTCAGGGTGGCACTGGTGGCCTCGTCGGAGTAACCGGCCGAACAGACGATGCTGTACGGCGTCAGCAACAGCGGGTAGGCACCCGGGGTCTTCGACGCGAACAGCGCGTCGGTGTCGACGACGAGGTCCTTGCTGGCCGGGTTCTTGAACTCCAGCGCGTCGAGGGCCTTGCCGGCACTCTCCGCGTTCAGCTCGACCGGACCCGCTCCGAAGTCGATGTCGGCGACACCGAGCTTGTTCTCGGTCGCGAAGCCCCACTCCACGTAGCTGATCGAGCCGGGGGTCTTCTTGACCGTGTCACCGACACCGGTCGACTTCGACGCGCCCGAACCGACGTTCTTGGGAGCGAATTCCTTGCTGTGCTCATACGGCCAGTCGTTGGGCGCCGAGTTCTGCAGGAACCGCTGGAAGTTGTCGGTCGTGCCCGAGCTGTCGGAGCGGTAGACCGGGACGATGTCGCCGCCCGGCAGCTGCGCGCCCGGGTTGAGTGCGGCGATCGCCGGATCGTTCCACTTGGTGATCTTGCCGTTGAAGATCTTGGCGATGACGGCGGGATTGAGCTTGAGGTCGTCGACGCCCTCGAGGTTGTAGGCGACCGCAACCGGTCCGACGACCATCGGCAGATGCCAGGCGTCGTTGCCGTTGCAGCGATCCTTGGCCTTGGTGATCTCGTCGCCCTTCAGGGCCGAGTCCGAACCCGCGAAGTCGACGTCGCCGGCGATGAACTTCTTGATGCCGTCACCGGAGCCGCTGCCGGTGTAGTCGAGGACGATGTCGCTGTCGTCCGAGAGGATCTGACTGAAGTGCTCCATGGCCTTCTGCTGGGCGGTGGAACCCTCGCCACTCACCGTCTGAGTGTCTCCCCCACCACACGCCGTCACCAGGGTCAATGCCGCGATCGCCGACACCGCCGCCAGAGCGCCGTTCCGCTTGATTCTCACCGCAGGTGTTGCCTTTCCGTATCGTGCTCCGTCCCGAGGCCCGGGCGTCCGGAGTGTCCGAAAAGGAAAGCTAGGCGCGCCGGGTGGCCGAATCCCCGACAGAAGGTGAACGGAAGGTGAACCACCCGAGGCGGTCAGGTGCGAATGGCGTGCCGCGACCTCCGGGACCGGATGGAAGTGATCTACGCAACGCAGGTGTCCTTACTTGGCGGGAGCCACACATCGGCGACATCGTCGGGGCGATGCGGACCGCGCTCAGCCGCGGGCTTCACCCGTAGGCGACATCGACGGCATACCTGGTGAAGCCCAGGCGTTCATACGTGCGCAAGGCCGCCGTGTTGTCGCCTTCCACGTAGAGGTTGATCTCGGCGACACCGCGCCGTGCGAGGTGGTGGAGTCCGGCAAGCGTCAGCAGCTTCCCGAGCCCGCGCCCCTGCGCCTGCGGATCGACACCGACGATGTACACCTCGCCGAGATCGGCATCGTGCTGTTTGGTCCAGTGGAAACCCAGGAGCCGTGCCGGATCCTCGGCGTCGAAGGCGAGGAACAGACCTTCGGGATCGAACCAGTCGGCCGCGACCCGCTCGGCGATCTGATCGAGCTCCCAGCCGCCCTGTTCGGGATGCCAGTCGAAGGCGGCGTTGTTGACGCGCAGGATCTCTGCATCGTCGTCCGACCCGGCATAGGTCCGGAGTGTGAGACCCGGATCGACGACGAGTTCGGGGAGCTCGTGTCCCTCACCGACCGGGCGCCGTAGTTGCAGGAGTTCGCGCCGCTTCTGCAGTCCCATCGCCGATGCGAGCGCGACTGCACCGGGCAGATCGCCGTGCGCCCACACCCGGGCCGGGAGCCCTTCCTGCTTCGCCGCGGCGAAAGCGGCGTCGAGCAGCGAGCGTCCCAGTCCCTCGCGCCGCCGCTCGGGGTCGACGACCGCCTCGATCATCGACGGCTCGCCGTCCCGACCGGGCACGACGTTGGCGTAGGCACCTGTGGACCACACGTGGATGACCGGCGAATCCGCGTCGGTGTCAATCGCTTTGACCGCCTCGTCCGAGAGCGGAGCGACGCCGTCGGCAGAGGTCGCCGCACGCACCATGCGACGTGCCTCGGCGACGACCTCCGCGGGGGCGGCACCTCGTCGTACCTGCATTCGGTCAGTTTCCGGCGCTGGCACTGAACTCCTCGTCGAAGGTATCCGGACCGTGGAGGGTGTCGTCGAACTCGCCCGGATCAACTTCCGGGGCAACGTCTTCCGGCACTTCCTCGACCTCGGCCTGGGCCCCCCGACCGCGCGTGGGCCGCACCGCCTTGTATCCGACGTTGCGGACCGTGCCGATCAGCGATTCGTGTTCGCTGCCGAGCTTGGCGCGCAGACGGCGCACGTGCACGTCGACCGTGCGCGTACCGCCGAAGAAGTCGTACCCCCACACCTCCTGCAGCAGCTGAGCGCGCGTGAACACACGACCTGCGTTCTGCGCCAGGTACTTCAGGAGTTCGAATTCCTTGTAAGTCAGATCGAGGGGACGTCCACGCAGTCGCGCGGTATACGTCCCCTCGTCGATGACCAGCTCCCCGAGCGTGACCTTCCCCGACGTCTCCTCGGCGGCCACTCCGCGGGTGCGCACCACCAGCAGGCGCAACCGCGCGTCGAGTTCCGCCGGTCCCGTGCCCGGGAGCAGGAATTCGTCGATGCCCCAGTCCGCATTGACCGCGACCAATCCGCCCTCGGTCAGCACGGCCGCCACCGGCACCGAGGAGCCGGTGCTACCCAGCAGCCGGCACAGTCCTCGTGCCGCCGCCAGATCCGCGCGTGCGTCGACCAGGGCCACGTCCGCGTTGCCCGCCTCCATGAGTGAGGAAACCTCCGTCGGGGCGACACGCACGTTGTGAGCGAGCAGCGACAGCGACGGCAGGACCGACTCCGGATTGGGATCGGCCGTCAACAACAAGAGATCCACCTAGCACTCCGATCTCGTTCGTCCCCGTCCCAGACCATCCAATCCGCCCACCACGCTGTGAACGCCTCCGCACACGCCACCGCAGATTGTTTACTCTGGCTTACCAACGTGTGCGAGATAGGTGACAGAATAGCGCCATCCGCGCACTTCGCTGTTAACAAGTCGAGTCGGGGCGATCGGTGGACACGCCGGAGAGGATGGTCGTCCGAGCATGCCGGGCATCCGGAAAGTCCTCGTCATCGCGGTCACCGTGGCGGTCGTCGCCGCCGGATCGGTGCTGCTCGTCGACGTCGGCGCGGCCATTCGCAGCGAGCACCGACTCGCCCGTGCCCTCGCCGAATCACCGCGCGTCCCATTCGATCCCGAGGTGACACTCGCCGGGTTCCCGTTCCTCACCCAGGCGTCGAAGGGTGACTACTCCGGGGCGACGATCGCCGCTCGCGGTGTCGAACTACCCGGTTGCGAACCCGCCCGCGGCATCTGCCGAGGCGAACTCGGCGCCACACTCGGCCGTTTCCAGGGCCCGGAACGAGGGGATTTCACCGGGAGTGATGTTCTGCACACATCGTCGATCTCGGCCTACACCCGCCTCGACGCGGTCACCCTCGCGCGTTATCTGCGGATCACCGATCTGACGGTGAGCACGCCCGCCCCAGACGGCAAGGCCGGGGGCGGTGGTCCCCAGGACGGCGTCGTCTCCCGTTCGGAGGGTGTCGTTTTCACCGGCACGGTCGCCCTGCCGCCGGACGCCGGGCTCGCCGCCGATGATCCCCCTTCGGCGTCCTCGTTCACCGGGCCGAAGGTTCGGGTCAGCGTCGCGGTCGACCTGTCGGTCTCCGACGGCGCACTGGAGATCCGGGCCACCGACTTCTACACCGGACCCGAACGACACGTGGACGCCGACGTCCCCGAGCAGATGCGCGCAGCTGTACTCGACCGTTTCAGCATGGTCCTCCCCCCGCTCCCGATGGCCTGGGGACTCGTGGCCCAACGTGCGGAGAGCTTCGGCGGCGACGTGCAACTCGTCGCCGACTCCGGCCCCGCCGGCCTCCGGCCGGGCCGGTTCTGACAACGCCGTACGCAGCGCACACACCGCTCTGCACGCGGCCTTTCTGCGCTGGTCAGAGCGCAATCCACCCGGGGGTTCGGACTCCGATCGGCACTGTTGTACCCTCGTGGGCATGCAACAGCGCCGTGAGTACTTGCTCACACGCCGCCGGGCGATCGACTTCTGTCGTGTCGCCGATTGTTGCTGTCGCACGCACCGCTGACGGTGTGCCCTACATGCGCTGCCACGCAGTCGCATCATGCGCACCGCCGATGACGACGGGGTGCGTCTTCACCGAGGCCTGAGTCCTCTCTCCACACGCCTCCTCGCTCATCACAGATCAGAGCCCGCGGGCGTCTGTCCGCGCCTCGCCGCTGTTTCGCCACACAGATCCATCCACCACCAGATATTCATCCGAAAGGAACCAGACATGGCACGTTCCGACGTCCTGGTCAGCGCCGAATGGGCTGAACAGAACCTCAACGCCGACAAGACCGTCTTCATCGAGGTCGACGAGGACACCTCGGCCTACGACGGCGGCCACATCCCCGGCGCGATCAAGCTCGACTGGAAGCAGGACCTGCAGGACGGAATCCGCCGCGACTTCGTCGACGCCGATCGCTTCTCGAAGCTGCTGTCCGAGCGTGGCGTCGCCAACGACGACACCGTGATCCTGTACGGCGGCAACAACAACTGGTTCGCGGCCTACGCCTACTGGTACTTCAAGCTGTACGGCCACAACGACGTCAAGCTGATCGACGGCGGCCGCAAGAAGTGGGAGCTCGACGGCCGTCCGCTGTCCTCGGATGCGGTCACCCGCCCGGCCACCGAGTACAAGGCCTCCTCGCCCGACCTGAGCATCCGCGCGTTCCGCGACGAGGTCATCGACGCCATCGGCACCAAGAACCTGGTCGACGTGCGCAGCCCTGACGAGTTCTCCGGCAAGATCCTCGCGCCGGCGCACCTCCCGCAGGAGCAGGCACAGCAGCGCGGCCACGTCCCCGGCGCCATCAACATCCCGTGGTCGACCACCGCGAACGAAGACGGCACCTTCAAGTCCGACGAAGAGCTCACGGCTCTCTACGCGGGCAAGGGATTCGACGACAGCCGCGAGACCATCGCGTACTGCCGCATCGGCGAGCGCTCGAGCCACACCTGGTTCGTACTGACCGAGCTGCTCGGCAAGAAGAACGTCAAGAACTACGACGGAAGCTGGGTCGAATACGGCTCGCTGGTCGGCGCGCCGATCGAACTCGGAGAAGGAAAGTAACAACTATGTGTGCTGCACCCAAGCAGGGACAGAAGCTGCCTGCCGGCGTCGACGTGGAGAAGGAGACGGTCCTCACCGGGCAGGTCACCGACGGCTCGGGCAACCCGGTCGCGGGCGCCTTCGTTCGTCTGCTCGACTCGACCGGTGAGTTCACCGCCGAGGTCGTCGCCTCACCGACCGGCGACTTCCGCTTCTTCGCCGCCCCCGGCACCTGGACGCTTCGCGCCCTGTCGTCCGTCGGCAACGGCGATGCGTCGATCAGCCCCGAGGGCCCCGGCATCCACGAACAGGACATCACCGTCTCCAAGTGATGCACTCCTCGTCGTGGGTGTCCGAGACCTCACGACGCCGCCCGGTCACCGCACTGCGGTGACCGGGTTTCGTCGTTTTCGGGTCCCTCGAGTGGCGACCCGCTGAACCCTCCGCAGGAGCCCGGGTTAGAATTTGCCTCGTGGTCCTCTTCTTCGAAATCCTGCTGATCCTGGCCGCCGTGCTGATCACCTGGTTCGGTGTCTACACCCTCTACCGCCTGGTCACCGACGAGTCGTGACGTCCCACCCGGGAACCGGTGGAGCCGCCGACGAGCCTGCCGGCTCCGTGCCCATGGGCGACGGTGTCACGCCGCCATCGGGCGACGGTGTCGCTGTGCCCGCGGGCGAAGGTGTCGCCCATCGTTCCGGTGACGAGGCGATAAGCCAGGCCGAGGCACGGGCCGTCGAGTCCGGCAGCCGCGAGCGCAACGTCCCCACCTGGGACGACCTCCCGCTGCCCGCCGACACCGCGAACCTTCGCCTGGGCGCCGATCTCCATCCCGGCCTGCTGGCACTTCTGCCGCTGGTCGGCGTCTGGCGCGGCGAGGGCGAAGGCCACGACGCGGACACCGACACCGACTACCACTTCGCGCAGCAGATCGTCGTCTCGCATGACGGCCAGAACTTCCTCACCTGGGAGTCGCGCTCGTGGGTCATCGACGACGACGCCGTCTTCGTCCGACCAGACCTCCGCGAATCCGGTTTCTGGCGTATCGGCGAGGACGACACCATCGAGTTGCTCCTTGCCCACGCCGAGGGTTCGGTCGAGCTCTTCTACGGCACTCCCCTCAACCAGACCTCGTGGGAGTTGGCGACCGACGTCGTCATCAAGTCCCAGTCCGGCCGCCGCGCCGGCGGGGCGAAGCGCCTCTACGGTCTGGTCCCCGACGGTGACCTGGCCTACGTCGAGGAGCGCGTCGACACCGACGGCGACCTCATCCCCCGTCTGTCGGCCAAGCTCCGACGCCACGTCGGTTGAGCATCTCGCGGGATCAGCGGATTCCCGGGAGCCCCTCACCGATGAGTCCGGCCGCAACGTCGTAGATCCGAGAACGCCAGGTACAGATTCCGCTTCGGAAGGGCGCTGTAGACCAGCGACCCGAGCATGATCACGACCGACCCGTACGCCGTCGCGGCGCCGGGTCGGCCCGCCCAGCCGGGGTGAACCGTCCCCGACGCCGAGATGTAGGGTCCGTGTCCGGGTGAACCGCCGCGCCGCGGCCCCACCACGGAGAACACGTCGCTGTGGGTGGAGTACGGGGCGATCTTGAAGTCGACCCGCTCATGCGGCCCGCATTCGACGACGGTGTACTCCGCTCCGGAACGATGAACGACCGCGACCCAGGTGTCACCCGCATTGCGGACCGTGAATGTCGTTCCGCCGGAACGAAATTGGTACGTTATCCGGTCCTCTACAGGGTCCCGCAGCCGGCAGCCGGCGAGTCCGCTGACCCAGTCGGCACTCCATGGTGTGAGGTAACGCTGGTCGAAGAATTCCCGCTCCGACGGGATCGGGATGGTCACCGGCATCGCGCGACCCCGGTGGACCCACACCCCTCCGTAGATCACCGGACGACCGTCGGCTCGACGGGGTGCCTGTACATAGGTGAACGAGTCCTCGTCGGACAGGGTGATCGTCTCACCGGGTCCGAGGCGGCGGAGTTCGACGCGGCCATCGAAGAAGATGAGCGCGGCCGCGGAGCCGTCACCCCGGTTGTGGATCGTCACATGCTCGTCGTCCGCGTGGAAGAGCCCGGCGGCGTGGGGATCGGCGAAGGCGAAACGCGGTGGTGTCGCGGTTCCGAAATCCGTGTCACCCGGGCCCCAGTAGCCGTCTTGCCAATGGCTGTCGCGGGCGGCTGTCATTTGCCACCGTGAAGGGACCACCTGGGCTGATTGTTTGCCATAGGGATGGGACCACCTGGATTGCCAGTTATGGGACCACCGGCGCGTCGCGCTGGTGGTCCTTCATTTTGTCCGTTGACTCGGCCGTGACGATGTTCACGGAAGGGGCCGACGGCATGGGCTACCGGGAGGTTGCAGTGGAAGAGATCAGAGAAGTCCTGCGGTTGTGGTTGGGCCTTGCGGTGGGGTTACCGGCGCCGGGTCTGCGCACGATCGCCGCGCGTGCGGGTGTCGATAGGAAGACGGTGCGACGCTACATCGCGGCGGCGCAGGCGGCGGGGTTGACGCGCGATGTCGGTGCGTCGGCACTGACCGATGAGTTGCTCGGTGCGGTGGTGGCCGGGGTGCGTCCGGCGCGGCCGAAGGGTCATGGCCAGGCGTGGGAAGCGTTGGTGCCGTTCAGCGAACAGATCACGCAGTGGGTGAGGGGAGGAACGCCGGAGAATCCAGAACCGTTGACGGTGACGAAGATTCACATCCTGCTGGCCCGTCAGGGGTGTGTGGTCCCGTATCGGACGCTGGTGCGGTTCGCGACCGAGTGCTGTGGGTATCGCCGCACCACGACCACGGTGCGGGTGGCCGATGGGGATCCCGGGGTGGAGTGCCAGATCGACTTCGGCTACCTCGGGATGCTCGATGATGCGGCAACAGGTAAGCGCCGCAAAGTGTTCGCGCTGGTGTTCACCGCCGTGTACTCGCGGCACACGTTCGTGTGGCTCTCACACACCCAAACCCTGTCAACGATCCTCGAGGGCTGTTCAGCGGCGTGGGAGTTCTTCGGCGGCGTGTTCGCTGTGATCATTCCGGACAACATGAAACCTATTGTCACCCAAGCAGACACCCTCAATCCGAGGTTGTCTCGGGGCTGGTTGGACTACGGCCAGCATGCCGGGTTCGTCACCGACACCGCCCGAGTCGCCACACCAACCGACAAGCCGCGGGTAGAACGCACCATCCACTACGTGCAGAACAACTTTTGGGCCGGTGAGCGATTCTCGAGCCTGCCCGATGCCCAGGCCGCCGCGGTGGCGTGGTGCCAGAGCACCGCGGGGCTGCGGATTCACGGCACCACCGCCGCCGCGCCAGCGGTGCTGTTCGACACAGACGAGCGCGCCCACCTGTTACCGATACCGGCCGACTACGACGTACCGATCTTCAAAACTGTCAAGGTGCACAGAGACTTTCACGCCTCGGTCGGCAAAGCACTGTACTCACTGCCCGAAACCTGGATCGGCTCGACACTGGACGTTCGCCTGGACAGCGAAGCGGTGAAGTTCTATCACCGCGGCGAGTTGGTCAAGCAACACCCGCGCCAGCCCGCCGGTGGGCAGAGCACCGACCCCAACGACTACCCCGCAGACAAGGCCGCCTACGCGCTGCGCAACATCAGCAAGCTGCAGGCCACCTGCGAGCATCACGGCCCCCATATCGGGCTCTACGCGGCCCGTATCGTCGACGACCCGCGCCCGTGGTCTCGGGTGCGGGCGGTGTACACCCTGCTCGGCCTGGTGCGCACCTACGGGCCCGGACCTGTCGATGCTGCCTGTGCCACCGCCCTGGAGTTCGATGTCATCGCCGTGCCCAAGATCGCCTCGATGCTTGAGCAGGCCACCGAGAACACCACCCCGGACATGCCCGTGGCCGCCGGGTCGGAATCGTCTCGCTTTGCCCGCGACCCCTCCGAATACGCAACCAACAGAACACAGTTGACACTTGTTCCTAACCCCGACAACACCATTCAGGAGTGAACCGATGACCCGAACCACCAACAGTGTGCCCGAACCTGTCGGCGCCGACATGCTCGGCCTGCTCAAAACCCTCAAACTCGGAGCCCTCGCCGACACCCTGCCCCAACGCGCAGCCCTGGCCCGCCAACACAAAACCTCGCACCTGACGTTCCTGCAACAATTGCTCGCCGATGAAGTCTCACGGCGTGAATCCAGCTCCGCCGCCCGACGATCAGCCAAGGCAGGTCTCGACCCCAGCATGCGGATCGACAACTGGCGCGCGGCAGACGATCTACTCTACGACCGCCCCCTGCTCGAGGACCTCACCACCCTGCGGTTCATCGACGCCGGCCACTCCGCGATCCTGCTCGGCCCCGTCGGAGTCGGCAAAACACACCTAGCAAACGCGTTGGGCCACATGGCCATCGGCCGACGCAAAACAGTGCTGTTCGCGCGAGCGGACAAACTGTTCCACCGACTCAAAGCCGCCCGCCTCGACAACAGCGTCGACGCCGAACTCCGCCGCATCACCGCCGTCGACATCCTGATCATCGACGACTTCGCACTCAGAGCGCTCGACGCGACCGAAACCAACGACTTCTACGAACTCATCGTCGAACGCCACCAGCAGACCAAGACCACCATCGTCACATCCAACCGAGAACCCGCCGAATGGCTCACCATGACCGCCGACGCGCTACTGGCCCAATCGGCCATCGACCGACTCACCTCACGCGCGCACACCCTCGTCATCGAAGGCCCCTCCTACCGCCAACGACACCGACCCGGACTTGACCGACCCAACCCCGCAGAGCATCCTCAATAACGCGCCAAGGTGGTCCCATCCTCGTGGCAATCCAGGCGGTCCCATAGCAGTGGCAAATGACAGGCGGCCGCTTCATTGGTTTCAGGGCCGTCGAGACCGGGTTCGATCGGGTCTTCACGGACAGCGTTCGTGGTGACCATCGTTCTCTCCCTCTGGCCGGTGTTTCCTCTGGCAGGTATTCGTGGCACGCACAACGGTGGACTGCTCCAGTTCACTCCCGCTGGAGCCCGGTCTCACGAGTAGTGCGCTACGCGGATCACCGATGGCCGTCGTGCCGGGAACGAGTGGTGGGCGGACATGAGGGCCCGAGACACGGAACGGCCCCCGCATCGCTCGAACGAGCCTCGTGCCGACCGGACCGGGTCGGGATGCGGGGGCCGGGTGACCACCTGGTATTCGTCGGCGCTGATGAGGTGGTGACCCACCTCCGGCGACACGAATGCCACACGGTCAGCTGCTAACGGATGGTCACCTCACATGTCCGATGAGAAATCACTATCAGACCACCTCCTTCCCTGTGTAACCGCGAAAGTACGCCCGCTCTCGGCGTCCCGCAACGGGATTTTCGACACGGCTCCGCCCTTCGCTCGACACCGGTTCGATCGGGGCACGCGGCTCGATCAGCTGGGTCAGACGGGGTGGATCAGGGCACGGGTACTGCGGGTGCGCCCGATCCCGGGACCGGCGCGGCCGGCGGCGCTGCCGGGGCCGGGGAGGGCGCCGGCGACTGTCCGGGCACCGGCTTGGCATCCGGCGGCAGGGACTCGACGACCTCGAGCTTGGAGCGGAAGGTGTCGTCGGTGATGACCTCGATGTGGTTGATCATCCAGCGCCCGCCCTGGCGTTCCATGTCGAAGGTCAGCCGCGACGGGTTGATGCTGACGAGTTCCTTCTGGCCACGGGTGACCGACTGGTTCATGAAGATCAGCACCTGCGAGGTGTCGGCGGTGTTGGTGACCACGCCGGCGTCCTGGATGGTGACCTCCGAGACGACCTGCTGCTTGCGAACCTCCGCGGCCAGGTTGTTCTCGGTGATCAGCTTGGTGTACTCGGGTTTGGCCGGGCCGGTGAGCACGCTCATCGACTGGTCGATGTGATCGCTGACGTTCCCGGCGTTGTACCCGAACATGGTGTTCGCGTAGTCGCGGGCGGTGGCGAGCGAGGATTCGCGCGCTTCCTCCTCCGCACGGCCCTGGGTGTACCGGTAGCCGAGGAACGCGGTGGCCGCGACGGTCGCCACCACGAGGACGGCCAGCACGATCAATCCCAGGCGCGCCTTGCTGAGCCCGGATGTCTTGCCTGCCATCACGCCACCCACTCGAAATCCGTCATCTTCAGGTCGCCGTTGATCCGGGTCATGTCCACACGCCAGCGGAACACCTTGTCCTGGGCGGGGGTCTGGCCGTCGAGCGACTGCTGATGCCAGCCGAACACCATGATCACCGAACCCTCGTCGGGTTCGGCCTTGGTGACCGCCGAACTGAGGATGATCGACTTGGTCTCGAGCTTGCCGTCCCGCACGAGCGAGGCGACCTGCTGGATGTTGTTCTGCACTTCCTGCTTGACCTTGCCGCTGGTGTCGTCCTGCACCGACCTCAGCGTCTGGTCGACGGTGTCGGGATTCATGCTCGTCAGGTTGATCAGCACCTGCGAGGCGAACGCCGAGTACTCCGCCCGCAGATCGTTCTGCTCGTTCTGCCGGGCGATGCCCAGCGCGAACACCACCGAGGCCACCGCGCAGACGACGATGACCACGATCGCGACGACGACGCCGACCACGGCCCGCGGCGATCGCCGGCCCGACCCGCGGTAGCGAACCTTGCCCTTGCCGGCCTTCTCCGGGGACTTCGACGCCAGACGTGCCCGACGTCGCTCGCGGTAGCTGACCGTCTTCTCGACCTCGGAGGGATCGGGAGCGATCTCCGACCCGGCGTCCGGCTCGGCGAGTGGCACTGCGGGGGTCGTCGTCTCCTCGGCCGACTCGACCGGGGTCTCGGCGGCGGCGGTCTCGGCAACGGGGGTCTCGGTAACCGGGGTCTGCTCCGCGGGCTTCTTTCCGGCCGGGCGGCCACGTCGGATCGGCGCCGACCGGACCGGCCTCGTCGGCTTCCGACGGTCGGTCTGGGCGGTGCGACTCGGTGCCGTGCCGGCCGGGCTCGTGGTGACCGGGGTCGACGTGGTGCCGTCAGGCGTCACGGACTGACCGTCCTGCTGATCATCGTCTGCCATGTACTGCTCTGTCCCTGCCCTTCACTCCCCGTGCCGGCGTTGTACGTCTTGCCGTCGGGTCCGATGAAGTTGCCCGACTCCGGATCGTATGTCGTGGCGTACACCGCGGGCTCCGGGGTGAAGTCCTTCGGTGTGCCCGGTGTCACGGTACCGGAGGACGCCGGCTGCCATTTCAAGCCGAACGGAAGACCGCTCTGGAACGGATCGACCGATCCCGGCAGCGGTTTGTAGCCCGTGCGGCACTCGGCCGGCGTCGTCGCGCGGCGGCCCGGGAACTCCGCACACGGGTAGTTGCGGGCGCCGCGCACGGCGACGTTGGAGTTCTGCGGCACCCGGCAGAGCATTCCCGGCGGCAGCTCGCGCGCGGTCTGCGCCGACGGCCACCGCCACTCCTCCTTGGGCAGGAAGCCGATGTTGCACACCGGCCGGTCCTGGAAGCCCAGCGAGAAGTTCACATTCGGCCCGTAGTTGTTGGTGCCGGTGTTCAGGGCGGTGATCAGTGAGTTCATCAGACGCGGATAGAGCACCAGGATCTGCTTCCAGTTCGGCAGGTAGATCGCCTGGGTCTGGGCGATCGTGCCCAGATTCGACACCAGCAACGGGTACGAACCGCCGAGCGATTCGAACAGTTTCTGTGCCTTCGACGTCGTCGACGGCCCCTTGCGGAGGATGTCGCCGATCTCGGGACGATCGGCCCGCAGCTGGTCGGTGAACGCGGTGACGTCACGGGTCCACGCCCGGATGTCGTCGGCCGTGCGGGACTGCGTCGCCAGCAGCGGAGCCCCCTGCTCGACGAGTGCGATGGTGGTGTCGGTGTTGTTGTTGGCCTCGCCGATGAACAGGGTCATCGAGTCGAGGAGCCGCTGCAGCGCTTCACCGGTGCCGTTGAAGGCGACGAAGGATTCGTCGACCAGCGACCGGAGTTTGGTGTCGCCGATCTCCTGCAGCATCGCGTCGGCCTGGTCGAGCATGGTCGAGATCTCCACGGGGACCTCGGAGACGGTGACCTCGGTGCCGTCGTGGAGGTACCCGGTCGGAGCGTCGGCCGGCGGGTTCTTGTTCGGGGTGAACTCGACGAACTGCTCACCGATCGCCGAGACGCTGCGCACCGATGCCACCGCCGACGCCGGGATGTCGGTGCCGTTGTCGATGACGAGCGTCGCCGCGACGCCGTCGTCGGTGAGCTTGACCGAGTCGACCTTGCCGACATAGACGCCGCGATAGCTGACGTTGGCGTTCTGGTACAGGCCGCCGCTGGTCTCCATGTTCAGCTGCACCCGATAGCTGCCCACGCCGAACATCGACGGGATCCGGATGTAGAACAGCGCCATCGCGACCATCGCGATCACGGTGACGATCGAGAAGATGATCAGCTGGATCCGGACGAATCGAGTGATCTTCATCAGCGCCCACCTCCCGCATACGAGGGCACCGTCGGCGGCGCCGTGGGCGACGGCACCTGCACCGGTGGAATGAGATTGGCCGGAACCGGTTCCGCGGTGTCGGGAAGCTTCTCACCACCCGGGATCAACGGCGCGGTGAAGGGGTTGAGTCCGCGAGCGGCCGCACCGGCCGGGCGGCCGAACACGCCTTCTGGGCCGGTGACGCCCAGGCCGGCGAACATCGTCTCGCTCAGCCGGTCCACCGTGAGGTCGAGGGTCAGATCCGAGTTCACGAAGTCGCCCTTGACGATTTGGCGGATGGTCGGCTCGTAGAACGGGAAGGTCAGCAGGATGTTCAGCGACTGCGTCATCGCCGGTCCCGAGGCCTGCAGCTGATCGAGGGCGGGTTCGATTCCCTTGACGATCGTGACGATGTCCTCGGAGTTGGCGCCGAGGATGTCGTTGGCGGTCTTCGACAGTTTCGACACCGAGGCGAGGGTGTCGAGGAACTGCTGACGCTGGTCGACGAGCAGCTGCAGGATCTGCGGGCTCGCGTCCAGCGCTCGTTCGATCGTGTCCTTCTGCTCGTTCATCGTGCGGGACAGGCGATCAAGCCCCTCGGTGGCGCGGATGATGTTGTCCTTCTGGGCATTCAGATCCGCAACCAGGGTGGTCAGCCGCGGGATGAGTTTCTTGATCTGCGTCTCACGTCCGCCGAACACCTGGCTCATCTCGTGCACGATGTCGCCCACCTGCGACAGCCCGCCGCCGTTGAGGACCACCGACAGCGAGCTCAGCACCTGCTCGGTGCTCGGGTAGGTGCACGCCGCGACCTGTTGCGCGGCATTGATGTCGGGCACCGTCGGCACCTTGGGATCGGTGACGATGTTGGACTGTTCGGGACACTTTGTCAGCGGGATCTCGTCGCCCGCTTCGAGGCGTCCGCCCTTCGGTTCGGCGGGCTGGACTATCTCCAGGTGCGTCGAGCCCAACACACTAGTCATCCCGACCATCACATGCGAACCGCGCGGGACGATGACGCCGTCGTTCAGACGGATCGTCACCTGTGCGTTCCAGTCCTTCACCTCGATGTCGCCGACGCTGCCGACGTTCGCATCGTCGATGAGGACCGGGGCGTTGTTCACCAGTCCGGCGGCGGACGGGATGAGGGCGGTGATCTGGTAGGAGCCGCCGCCGGTCCCCTCCGCACCCGGCACGGGCAGCGAATTCGGTCCGTCGAAAGAACATCCGGCGAGGAGCGCGGTGAGCGCCACCGCGCCTGCGGCCAGTCCGCCGCGTAGGCGTGCCGAGGTCATCGGTCACCCCCGAACGGCACCAGGAGGTTTCCGAGCGGCGAACCGGCGTTGTCCCGCCGCGTCTCGTTGTCGATGCGCCGCACGCCGGCCTGCGCCCGCGCCTTCACGTTCGCATTCTGGTACTGCAGCTGACTCGGCAGCGCATTGGTTCCTTGCACCGGGTTGGTGAGGAAGGGCGGGTAGTTCATCGAGATCGACGACAGCACCGGCGCGAGGATCTCGACGCATTTGTCGATGTCCTGCATCGACGTTCCCGGACGGTTGGTGGCATCCATCGAACCACACAGCAGCGTGATCAGGTTGGTGCCGTTGCCCAGGCCGAAGACGCCCGACAGCGAGCCGGAGAGCGGGTTGTAGATGTTGTAGAAGTTCGCGAGCTGGTTGGGCGCGGAGTGCAGCACGCCCTCGACCTGCTCGTTCTTGTCGGCGACGATCTTGGTGGTCGCCTGCAGCCGTTCCACCGACGAGGCCAGTGCGTCCTTGTTGGTGTCGATGAAGCCCTGCACGTCGGTCATCGCCGAGTCCAGGCCCTTGAGCGCCTCGTCGAGCTCGGTGGTGTTGTCGGCGAGAACCGAACTCACCGAGGCGAGCCGGCCGTTGAACTGCACGAGCTGCTCGTGGCTGCCCGACAGCGCGTCGGTCAGCTTCTGCAGACTCTGGATCGTCGAGAACAGATCTCCCCGGCCGGCGGCGAGGGTGCCAATGACGTCGGAGACCTCGCGGATCGACTTGTTGATCGCGGCGCCGTTGCCCTCGAGATTCTCGTCGAAGACGTTGACCGCCCTGGCCGCCGAGCCCTGGTCGGGACCCTCCGGACCGATCGCCTCGGTCAGCTTCGTGAGCTGGGCCTTGATGTCATCCCATTCCATCGGGACCGCCGTGCGATCCATCGGGATGTCGTAGCCGTCGGACATCACCGGGCCGCCCGAGTAGACCGGGGTCAGCTGGACGAAACGCCCCGACACCAGGCTCTGCGCAACGATGACCGCCTTCGCGTCCTCCGGGATGTCGACGCTCTTGTCCACGCGCAGTTCGACTTTCACGTCGTTCTCGCGGGGCGTGATCTTCGAGACCCGGCCGACGTTCACACCCAGGACCCGCACGGGATCACCCTCGTAGAGGCTCGCGACCGATCCGAAGTAGGCGGTGAAGGTGTTCGTCGTGGACCGGAGGAAGACCGTCCAGCCGACGACGACCAGGGCGATCACGAGTACCACGGCGAGCACACCGAGCAGCACCTTGCGTCCGATGGTCATGTTCACCGCCCTCTCGTGGTCGGCGCCGGCGTGGGATAGGTCGGGGATGGCAGCGGGCCGCGTGGCGAGTCCGTGCCGTCGGGGGGACCGAGCTTGTAGTAGTCCGGGATCAACGGGAAGCCGGTATACATCAGCGACTGCCAGACCTGCGGGTAGCGTCCGCGCAGCGCGTTCAGGAAGGTCGCGGTGTAGTCGCCGAAGCTGTTGAGGCCCACCAGGGAGTCGAAGTTCGGACCGGACGCCACCGCCTCGCCCAGGGTGTTGGCGAAAGGCCCGAGCCGATCGATCGTCTCCTTCAGGTTCTTCTCGTTGTCGGTCAGGATCGTCGCCACCCGGTCGAACTTCTCGAGCACCGGCGTCAGCTGTGCGTTGTTCTCGGCGATGAAGCCACGCAACTGAGCGGTCACGTCGCCGATGCCCTTGATCAGCTGGTTGAGCGCGTATCTCCGCATCTCGATCTCGCCGACCAGGGCGTTGGCGTCGATGAGCAGCCGGTTGATCTGGTCGTTGCGGTCTCCGACGATCTTGCCGACCTGATTGGCCTTGGCCAGCAGGGCACGGAGTTCCTGGTCGCGGTCGGCCACGGCCTTCGACAGCCGGGCGACGCCGTCGACCGCGCCCTGCACCTGGTCGGGTGTCTCGGAGAAAGTCACCGACAGCGTGTTCAGCGCGGTGTTCAACTGGTCGGTCTTCGTCCCCGAGATCGTGTCGGTAGCGCCTTCGAGTGCGTCCTGCAACGAATACGGCGCGATGGTGTTGCCGAGGGTGATCGATCCCCCCGGCTTGATCCGTTCGCCGCCGTGCGGGATGACCGTGAGGTTGCGCCGGCCCAGCACGGACTCGGTGCGGATGGCGGCCTGCGTCTCGTCGCCCATCTCGACCTCGTCGTTCATCCGGAACGAGACCTTGACCTTGGTGCCCTGGTCGGTGCCGGCGAGTTCGATGCCCTCCACCGTGCCCACCTGCACGCCCGACACCACCACGATGTCACCCTTGGCGAGTCCGCCGGCGTCGTCGAAGTAGGCGCTGTAGGTGCTGATGGGTGCCAGGTACGGCAGCTTGTCCATCTGCATGGCGGTGATGACGACGAGCGCGATCACCACGATGCCGATGACACCCACCTGCGCCCGGGTGCGTCCGCCGCGCTTCTGCTCGCGCGCGATGTCGGCCTCGTCGGATTCGGTTCTGCGGCTGGAGAACATGCCGCCGAAGGGAAGACTCATGAGCCGTCACACCTTCCGCCCGCGCGGGTGGTGTCGCCCATGACGTTGTTCGAGGTGTAGATGATCGTCTGTCCGCCCGGCGCGGGGAGCAGTAGTCGGATGCGGCAGAAGTAGATCTGCAGCCAGGCACCGTAGGAACCCAGGTTCGACAAGGTCTTGTAATCCTCCGGCAGGCGCGTCAGCAGATTGCGGACGAATGGCTCGGCGGCCAGCAGCTCCTCCGACACCCGACCAGTGTTGGCGACCATCGACTGCAGCGTGGGACGGGTTGTCGAGAGCAGATCGGCGAGACCGTTCGTGACCCGCGACGTCTGGGTGAGGGCATTGCCGATCGTGCCCTTCTGCTCGGCGAGGCCGGTCACCAACTGCTGCAGCAGGTCCACGCTGGTGTCGAGTCCCGCGCGGTCGCCGTCGAGGGTCGCGAGTGTCGTGTTCAGGTTGTTGATGACGCTGTCGATCAACTGGTCGCGGTCGGCGAGTGCATCGGTGAACGACGCGGTGTTGGCCAGCAGGGTGTTCAGCGCCCCGCCCTGGCCCTGGAAGACCGCGATCAGCGAGCTGGTGAGCGCATTGACGTCGTCGGCGTTGAGGGTCCGGAACAGCGGTTTGAAACCACCGACGAGTTTGTCGAGGTCGAGTGCCGGTTCGGTCTGGGTGATCGGGATCTGCGCACCGTCGCCGAGGAAGCTCGAGGTGTCACCGGTCCCCTGCTGGAGTTCGAGATACCGGTCGCCGGTGAGGTTCTCGTACCGGATCAGTGCCCGAACGGATTTCGGGAGCGGGTACTGCTCGTCGACGGAGAAGGTGACCACGGCCTCGTTTGCCCGGTTCAGTTCCACACCGCCCACGGAACCGACCTCGACGCCGGCGATCTTGACCTTGCTGCCCGACTTCATCGCCGATGCGCTGGTGAAGACCGCGGAGAACTCGTTCGACGCCCCGGAGCGGTACCGGCTGAAAACCACGACCAGCGCGACGAACACCAGGATCATCACGACGGTGAACGCGCCGAGTTTGATGAGGGTCGCGCGGAACGCGCGTGCGCGGTTATCCACGGGGCGGCTCTTCGAACAGGATCTGGAACAGCTTCTTCGAGTTCACCTTCGGCTTGGTCCTGGGCTCGTAGGGCTGAGGAGCGTTGTCGCCCACGAAGAACGGGGCGTGTTCGGTACTGCCCGGGTCGGAGAGACCACCGGCGCAGGTGGGCGGTGCCTCGACCCCGACCTTGGGCAGGTCATACGGGTAGGCGTAGGGGTCCTTGCCGGGGAACAGTCCGGCGTCGAGCATCAGCATGCCGTTGCGGCCACCCATGAACGGTTTGGCGACCTCCGAGGCGATGGCCCCCGCGGTGAGGAAGCACTTGATGCCCGGCGAGTTGTAACCGAGCAGCGCAGCAATGGGATTGAGATCCGACAGCGCGCCGATGAGCGTCTTCTTGGTCGGCGCGATGACACCGTCGATGGTGTTGGCCATCCCGGTGGCGTTGATCAGCAGCGCGTCGAGGTTGGAGGTGTTGTCCACCAATGTGTTTCCGACGACGGTGAAGTTGTCGACGGTGCGCATCAGGTCCGGCATCGAGTCCGCGTAGACGTTGGTGACGGTCGCCCCCTCTCGGAACAACCGGTTCAGCGCCGGCAGGTGCGGATTGGTCTTGCCCAGCAGCGTGGTCAGCTGCTCCAGGGCCACACCGATGTCCTCACCCTGACCCGACAACGCGGTGTCGACCGCACCGAGGGTGGCGTTGAGTTTCTCGGGCTGCAGGTCGGCGAGCACCGAGACGAGTTGCTGGAAGACGGTGTTGAGTTCGACGACCACGCGGTCGGCGGGGATGACCGCGCCCGCGGTGAGTTCTCCCTCGGCCTCGCCGGGGACGACGAAGTTGACGGCCTTGGCGCCGAAGATGGTGTTGGACTTGATGTCGGCGACCACGTTACCCGGGATCTTCGACATCTCGCTGTCGGCGATGTCCAGGGTGAGGATCGCGTCGCCGCCGCGTTCGGTGATCTCGCCGACCCGCCCCACCTCGACCCCGCGCAGTTTGACCTTGGCGTCGGGATTCATCACCAGGCCGGCGCGCGGTGCGACGAGCGTGACCTGTTGGGTTCCCTTGAACGCGCCGAGGAACGACGCGCTGGCGCCGATGATCAGGGCCAGCAGCGCCGAGACCATGACGACTGCCGCCAGGCGACGGGTGGTCCGTGTCCGTTCTTGTCTCTTGCTCATCGCTCAGCCCGCCAGGTTGAACTTGCCGTCCGCGCCGTAGATGGCGAGGGAGGTGAGCAGGGTGATGACGACGACCACGACCAGCGAGGCACGAACGGCGTTGCCGACCGCGACGCCCACGCCGACCGGACCGCCGGAGGCGTTGTACCCGTAATAGGTGTGGATGAGCATGACCGCCACGGCCATACAGATGGCCTGCACGAACGACCACAGGATGTCCGACGGGATCAGGAAGGTGTCGAAGTAGTGGTCGTACACACCCGGCGACTGTCCGTAGAGGAACACCGTCGCCGAGCGGCTCGCGAGAAACGATGCCAGGGACGCCAACGCGTACAGCGGGATGATCGCGATCAGACCGGCGACGATGCGGGTGCTGACCAGATACGGGATCGAGGAGATGGCCATCGTCTCGAGGGCGTCGATCTCCTCCGACACCCGCATGGCGCCGAGCTGCGCGGTCGCGCCGGCGCCGATGGTCGCGGCCAGCGCGATCCCGGAGATCACCGGCACCGCGATACGCACGTTGATGAACGCGGAGAAGAAGCCCGTGAGGGCCTCGACGCCGATGTTGGCCAGCGAGCTGTAGCCCTGGACGGCGATGGTGCCACCGGTGAACAGCGTCAGGAAGCCGACGACCACGACGGTGCCGCCGATCATGGCGAGTGCCCCTGTGCCCATGGAGATCTCGGCGATGAGCCGGAGGGTCTCCTTTTTGTACTGCTTGAGCGCACGGGGGATCGACACGATGCTGTCCCAGTAGAACAGTGCCTGATCGCCGATCTGGTCCCAGTCCTCGCCGGCTCGTTTCACCGCGACGCGCGCGGTCCGGAAGCGGGTGGTGAACGGAAGTACCATCGCTCAGCCCGTCGTTGCTTTGAGTCCGACGGCGGTGACGACGACGTTGACGACGAACAGTGCCATGAACGAGTACACGACGGTCTCGTTGACGGCATCGCCGACACCCTTCGCGCCTCCCTTGACGTTGAGTCCCTGGTAACAGCCGACCATGCCGGCGAAGAGGCCGAACAAGGCGGCCTTGACCATGGAGATCATCAGCTCGCCAAAGCCGGTGAGCAGGGTCAGATTGGCCACGAAGGCGCCCGGGTTCACGTCCTGGAGGTATACGGAGAAGACGAAACCGCCACCGATGCCAATGGTGCAGACCAGGCTGTTCAGCAGGAGGGCGACGCCCGTCGACGCCACGATGCGCGGGACGACGAGACGGTGGATCGGGTTGATGCCGAGCACCTTCATCGCGTCGATCTCTTCGCGGATGGTGCGGGCGCCGAGGTCGGCGCAGATGGCCGTGGCACCCGCACCTGCGACGATCAGCACGGTGACGATCGGGCCGATCTGGGTGATGGTGCCCAGGGCCGCGCCCGCACCGGACAGATCCTGCGCACCGATCTCGCGCAGCAGGATGTTCAAGGTGAAGCTCACGAGCACCGTGAACGGGATTGCGACGAGCAAGGTCGGCACCATCGACACCCGGGCGATGGCCCACGACTGTTCGACTGTCTCCCGCCACTGGAACGGACGACGGAAGAGCTCACGCGCCGAATCGACGCCGAGCGCGACGAAATCCCCGATCACCCCGAGGGGTGTTGCCAGTTTGTTCAGCACCAGCGGACCCCCTTCACCCTCGCACCATCGCGAAACCTATCACGCAGAATCCCGGCGATTAAGTCAGTTGACCAGAGCGCTTGCCGAGAACGTACGTCCCGGATCTCGGTCGGCGAAGTAGCCGGTGAGAGTCTTGGCCAGGTCCTCCGAGTCCCACGCATCGCCGTCGGCGGTGAACACCTCGTCGATCGTGGGTGCCGCCATGAGGGTGACCTTGGGGCCGTATACGACGAACACCTGTCCGGTGACGCCGTCGGCTTCGGGGCCGGCGAGGTAGGTCACGAGACGGACCACATGTGCTGGATCGAGCGGATCCACGCCATCGCTGGGCGCCTCTCCGAAGACGTCCGCGGTCATCGCGGTCCGCGCGCGCGGGCAGATGGCGTTGGCGCGAACGCCGTAACGCTTGAGTGCACGCGACGCGGACAGCGTGAGCGCGGTGATGCCGGCCTTGGCGGCACCGTAGTTGGCCTGCCCCTCGGGACCGAGTAGACCGGCCTCCGAAGAGGTGTTGATGATCCGGCCGTAGACCGGACCACCAGCAGCCTTCGACGCCGCACGCCAGTGCGACGCCGCATTGCGATTGAGCAGGAAGTGGCCGCGCAGGTGCACGCGGATGACCAGGTCCCACTCGTCGTCGGTCATGTTGAACAGCATCTTGTCGCGAACCACGCCCGCGTTGTTCACGACGATGTCGAGCGAACCGAGCTGCTCGGTCGCCGCGGTCATGATGGCAGTCGCGGTGGACGAGTCGCTGATGTCGCCGGGCACGGCGATCGCTCGACCACCGGTCGCGGTGATCGTGTCGATGACATCGCTCGAATCGAGCGCTGCCGGAAGGTCGTTCACGACGACCGCGGCCCCTTCTGCGGCGAGACCGATGGCCTCCGCCCGACCGAGACCTGCACCTGCACCGGTGACGACCGCGACGCGACCGTCCAACGAGTAACCCACCCGACATCCTCCTGAGCTGAAACTAGAACCTGTTCTAGCATGATTCCCGATCAGATGGAACCGAACGGGAGTTCCAGCTCTGTCAGTCCTCGACGACCGAGAGTGCGGACTTCGGGCAGTTGGCCGCCACCTGCCGCAGTTCCTCGACGCGGTCCGCGGGGATCTCCTCTTGGAGAATGACCAGGTAATCGTCATCATCCAGGTCGAAGAAGTCCGGTGCCATCCCCACACAGATGGCGTTGGACTCGCACAGGTCGAAATCTGCCTTGATACGCATCAGAACCTCCTCCTCACCGGCTCGTCGCCTGTTGACGGGGCTGCCAGAACAGGTTAGAACGTGTTTCAGAAACTAGACGAGCCTTCCCCCATAACTTGACCACAAGCGGGGTTCGGACGCTAGCCACCCACCCATGGAGTTTCGATGCGAATCGCCTATACCGATCAACAGTCCGAGCTCCGGCGGGAGCTGCGTGGCTACTTCTCGTCCCTGATGACCGAGGAGCGCCGCGCGGCGCTGTCCGGCGGCGACGGCGAACTCGGCGAGGGGGACGCCTACCGCGATGTCGTTGCGCAGATGGGCGCCGACGGCTGGCTCGCCCTCGGGTGGCCCACCGAGTTCGGCGGCCAGAACCGCTCGATGATGGATCAGCTCATCTTCACCGACGAGGCCGCCATCGCAGGTGCCCCGGTTCCCTTCCTCACCATCAACTCGGTGGCGCCGACGATCATGCACTACGGCACGGAGGACCAGAAGGCCTTCTTCCTACCGCGCATCGCGGCAGGCAAGCTGCACTTCTCCATCGGCTATTCCGAGCCGGGCGCCGGCACCGACCTCGCTGCGCTGCGCACCACCGCGGTCCGCGACGGCGACGACTACGTGATCAACGGCCAGAAGATGTGGACGAGCCTGGTCCCCTACGCCGACTACATCTGGCTCGCCTGTCGTACCGATCCGTCGACGCTGCAGGAAGGCGGCAAGAAGCACAAGGGCATCTCGGTGCTCATCGTGCCGACGACCGCCGAGGGTTTCGATTACACCCCGGTGCACACGATGTCGGGGGTCGACACCAGCGCCACGTACTACCAGGACGTGCGGGTACCGACGTCGGCGATCGTCGGCGACGAGGGCGGCGGGTGGCCGCTGGTGACCAACCAGCTCAACAACGAGCGCGTCGCCCTGTGCAGCGCGGCACCGATCCAGACCGCTCTGCGCGAGACGATCGCCTGGGCACAGCACACCAAGACCGGCGACGGACAGCGACTCATCGACGCCCAGTGGGTTCAGCAGAATCTCGCCCGGGTGCATGCGAAGGTCGAGTTCCTCAAGTTGATCAACTGGAAGATCGCCTCGATCGCCGGTTCGGGCGAGGCGCCGAGCCCCGCCGACGCCTCGGCGACCAAGGTGTACGGCACCGAGTTCGCCACCGAGGCCTACCGGTTGCTGATGGAGGTCGTCGGCCCTGCGGCGACGCTGCGCGCGGGAAGCCCCGGCGCCCACCTCAACGGTCGGCTCGAACGCTTCCAGCGCACCTCGCTGATCCTCACCTTCGGCGGCGGCACCAACGAGGTCCAGCGCGACATCATCGCCATGCTCGCCCTCGGTCTTCCCCACCAGCGTCGCTGACGACTCACTCGAAAGAGGCACTCCACCATGGATTTCTCCCTTCCCGAATCCGGTGACGACGTCAGTGGCCTTGCCCGTGACATCGCCACCGCCGTCAGCACGCCCGAACGCGTCGCCGAACTCGAATCCGCACGCGCACCGATCGACGCCGAACTCTGGCGGCAACTCGGCAATGCGGGCCTGCTGGGGCTCGAGTTGACATCGGAGGACGCGGGCGATGCCGGCGGCGATCTCGGCGTCATCGAGAACGCACTCATCGCAACCGAACTCGGCCGGACTCTCGCGCGGGTGCCGTTCGGATCGCATGCGATCGCCGCACTGCCGGTCATCGCCGCGCACGGGTCGACGGCTCTTCGTGAGCAGGTGTTGGCTTCGGGGGCCTCTGGTGGTCTCGTCGTCTCGGTGGCCGTCGAGGAGGACCTGGGCTCGCCCACCGACTCCCCCACCACCTCCCTCTCGTCCGACGGTTCGCGACTGTCCGGCGTCAAGGTCAACGTGCCCTATGCCGAGGCCGCTGATCTGCTGCTGGTCGACGCGGTCGGGCCCGACGGCGTCGTGGTGGTCGCCGTGCGCACCGACTCGACCGGGGTCCGGGTCACGGCCGCGCCGTCGACCGGACTGATACCGACCGCGCAGGTCGAGTTCGACGACGTGCCGGTGGATCCCGACGCCGTGCTCGAGGGTTCCGGCGTGGCGGACGCCCTGTGGGCACGGGTGACGCTGGCCTGTTGCGCCGAACAGTCGGGTGTCGTGCAACGCGCGCTCGAGCTGACCGCCGAATATGCCCGTGAGCGTGAGCAGTTCGGCCGGGCGATCGGCTCTTTCCAAGCCGTCGCCCAGCGTCTCGCCGACGGTTACATCGACGCTCAGGGTCTCGCGCTGACGGCCACCCAGGCCGCTTGGCTGCTGGCGAACTCGGACAACGCCACCGAGGTGCACAACGCGATCGCGACTGCCAAGTTCTGGGCCGCGGAGGCCGGGCATCGGGTAGCGCACACCACGGTCCACGTGCACGGTGGCGTCGGCCTCGACACCAGCCATCCGGTTCATCGATACTTCCTGCGCGCCAAGCACAACGAGTTCGCCTACGGATCGGCGACGGCGTCGGTACGCGCGATCGGCGCCGAGTTGGCCGCCACCCCGGCGTGAGCGCGCCGGGCCGGGTGTCGACGGGGTCGGTGGTGTCGACGGTCGGCGACCTGCTCGCCCCCTTGAGCGAGGTCACCGACCGCGGTGTGTACTTCGAGGAGGAGTTCACCTCGTGGGCACGCCATCTGGAGGGCGCTGCGGTCCGGGCGGACGTCCTGCTCGAGTGGTTGTCACCCGACCGGCCACCCCATGTCGGTGTACTACTCACCAACACACCGGAGTTCAGCGCCCTGTTCGCGGCCGCGGCGCGGCACGGCTTCGTCCTCGTCGGACTCAACACCACTCGACGCGGCGCCGCGCTCGCCGCCGACGTCGCGCGCGCCGACTGCCAGATCGTGCTGTGTGGCAGCGATACCCGCGACCTGCTTGCCGGCGTCGACCTCGGTGACGTCCGCGTCGTCGACGTCGATGGTCCGGAGTGGTCGTCGGCGATCGAATCGGGTGCCGCGGCACCGCTGGTCGAAGCGACGCCCGACGACCTGCTGATGCTGATCTTCACGTCGGGAACCACCGGCGATCCGAAGGCTGTGCGCTGCACGCATCGGACCTTCGCGGTCAGCGGACCGATGCTCGCGGAACGGTTCGGAATCGGTGCCGACGATGTCATCCATCTGTCGATGCCGATGTTCCACTCGAACGCGATGATCGCGGGATGGAGCGTGGCCGTCGCGGGTGGTGCGTCGATCGCGGTGCGTCGCAGCTTCTCCGCACGCGGCTTCGTCGCCGACCTCCACCGCTACGGCGTGACCTACGCCAACTACGTCGGAAAGCCGCTCAACTACATCCTCGCCACCGACCCACATCCCGACGACGCGTCGAGTTCATTGCGCATCATGTACGGCAACGAGGCGTCGGCGGTGGATCGGCAACGCTTCGCCGTCCGCTTCGGCTGCCGCGTCGTCGACGGATTCGGGTCCACCGAGGGCGGTGTCGCGATCACCCGGACCCCGGACACCCCGCACGATGCGCTGGGTCCGCTTCGTGCACCGACCGCCGTCGTCGACGTCGAGACCGGTGAACCCGCACCGCCCGGCGTAATCGGTGAGATCGTGAACTCCTCGGGGCCGGGGTTGTTCGCCGGCTACCACAACGACCCCGACGCGACGGCCGAACGCATGCGCGGCGGCGTCTACCACACCGGCGATCTCGCCTGGGTGGACGACGACGGCTACCTGCACTTCGCCGGCCGCCTCGGCGACTGGTTGCGCGTCGACGGGGAGAACCTCGGCACCGGACCCATCGAACGAATCCTGCTGCGGCATCCCGCGATCCGACAGGTCGCGGTGCACGGGATACCGGTGGAGATCGGGGACGAGATCGAGGCGGTGATCGTCGCGGACGGTGACCTGGACCCCGAGGACTTCGCCGACTTCCTCTCGGCGCAGAACGATCTCGGCCCGAAGCAATGGCCACACCGGGTGCGGATCGTCGACTCGCTTCCCGAGACCGCCACGTTCAAGACGGTGAAGCGCCTACTGGCATCCGATCCCGGCCCGCCCACCTGGCGACGTGAGGGTCGAACCTACCGCTCCTGACGCAGACCCACCCCTTTTCGGCGTTTCCACCACCCGCGCGTGCTGGGTTTGCCGAAAAGGGGTGGGTGCGGGGCGGGTCAGCCGCCCAGCGTCTTGTTCATCCGCCCGACGGCCTCTTCGTACTCACTCACGAGATCCGCGATGAGGCCGGCGACCGGGGTGATCGCGTTGCAGCGTCCGACGATCTGACCCGCGGGCATCGCGACGACGTCGGGATCGTCGGCCGCCGAGATGCGCGCGTGCGCCTCGGCGACGAGGAGGTTCTGCAGCGGCATCGGCAGCGGTTCGGGAGCGTTCTCGGCGTCCCAGGCGTCGGTCCACGCCGTCTTCAGCAGACGCGCGGGCTTGCCCGAGTAGATACGACGACGCACCGTGTCGCGCGACGTCGCCTTGAGCAGCGCCTGCTGTACCGTCGACGGCTTGTCCGAGCCCTCGGGCACACCGAGTTTGTATTCGGCGGCGGTCAGCCAGTACGTACCCATCCACACGCCCTGCGCACCGAGCGCGATGGCCGCGGCGATCTGGCGACCGCTACCCACACCGCCGGCCGCGAGCACCGGCGCGGAGTCGCCGACCGCGTCGACGAGTTCGGGCCACAGGATCATCGAGGTGACCTCGCCGGTGTGGCCGCCCCCCTCGTAGCCCTGGGCGATGACGATGTCGACGCCGGCCTCGACATGGTGCAGCGCATGGTCTTTCGCGCCCGCGAGGGCGGCGACCAGCACCCCGTTGTCGTGCGCGGTCTGGATGACATCCGACGGCGGCGATCCGAGCGCGTTGGCGATGAGTTTGATCTGCCCGTACTTACGACGATGCTCCATCGCGACGTCGACATGCGAGCGGGCCACCGAGTGCAGCCAGCCCAGCACACCCGCATTCACGCGATCACCACCCGGCAACGGCGGGACACCGAGATCGTCGAGCGTGCGCTCCACGAACGCCCGATGCTCCGGCGGGATCATCGAATCCAGGTCGACCTTGGACCCCTCGGTCGGGATCTTGGCCGGCATCACCACGTCGACGCCGAACGGCTTGCCGTCGGTGTTCTCGTGCATCCACTCGAGGACCTCGTCGAGTTCCTCGGCCTCGTTGAACCGCACACATCCGAGCACACCCAATCCGCCGGCACGGCTGATCGCCGCCGCGACATCCTGGCTCGGGGTGAACCCGAAGATCGGGTACTCGATGCCGAACCTGTCGGCCAGTTCTGTACGCATTGCTCTCACTCGTTTCCGGCGCTCTACAGCGCCTTGTCACATTTCCGGCGCTACAGCGCTTCGTCGGCGGGACGCTCGGCGGTGACCGCCGCCCCCCAGCGATAGTCGGGTTTACCTGCGGGCGAACGCTTGATCTCGTCGACGAACCAGACGCTGCGCGGGCATTTGTAGCCCGCGAGCTCCTTGCGCACGACGTCGTTGAGACTCTCCAGCGAGGGACGTGCCCCGTCACGGGCGGCGATCACCGCGGCGACGCGCTGACCCCAGCGGTCGTCGGCGACTCCCACCACAACGGTGTCGAACACATCGGGATGGGCCTTGAGCGCACCCTCGACCTCCTCGGGGAAGACTTTCTCCCCGCCGGTGTTGATGGACACCGATCCGCGGCCGAGCATGGTGATGCTGCCGTCGGCCTCGAGCACCGCGTGGTCGCCCGGCAGCGAGTAGCGCACGCCGTCGAAGACCTTGAACGTCTTCGCCGACTTCTCCGGGTCGTTGTGATAGCGCAGCGGCACATGGCCCGACCGTGCGAGCACCCCGATCTCGCCGCTGCCCGGTTCCACCGGCGTACCGTCCTCACGGAGGACGTGGGTCTCGCTGTCGGCGTTCACGCGTGGGCCCCCGGTGTGCGGTGTGCCCTTCGCGACGATGCCCAGACCACCGAAACCGGTCTCCGACGAGCCGATCGCGTCGACGATGACGGCGTTCGGGAAGCGTTCCAGGAACTGCTCTTTCACGCTCGGCGAGAACAAGCAGGCCGACGAGGCGATCGAGACGACGCTCGACAGGTCGTACTCCCTGCCCTGCCCGAGGGCCTCGACCATCGGGCGCCCCATGGCATCACCGGTGATGAACACGACGTTGACCTTGTGGCGCTCGACGATCTCCCAGGCCGTCGGACCGCTGAACTCGGGGTACACCACGGCTTTTCCGCCGGCGAACAGTGACTGGAAGATCGCCCACTGGGAGCCGCCGTGGATGAACGGCGGGATCGGGTAGCGCACGAGCTGTCCACCGTCGACTCCGGTCTTCGCGAGGTGCCACTCGTCGGGCACGGGTTCGCTGGTGTACCAGTCGATTCCGCCGCCGAGGACGCGCCACACATCCTCCTGGCGCCACACGACGCCCTTGGGTTTGCCGGTCGTGCCGCCGGTGTAGAGCATGTACAGGTCGTCGTTGGAGCGGTCCTCGAAGTCGCGTTCCGACGGCGCCCCGGCGATGGCCTCCTCATACCGGATCGCGTCGTCGTGGCCCTCGCAGCACAGGTCTTCCGACGTCCCGTCCTCGATCACGATGCGGTGCTCGATCGCCGGCGATTTCGGTAACGTGTTGCACACCCGTTGCGAGTACCGTCGCTCGTGGATCAGGAGCTTCATCCCGGAGTCGGTGAAGATGTGCTCGAGCTCGGCCTCGACGTAGCGGTAGTTGACGTTCACCATGACCGCTCGCGCCTTGAAGACGGCGATCATCGACTCGACCGACTCGAGGGTGTTTCTGCTGTACAGACCCACCCGGTCGCCGGGCTGCACGCCCAGTTCGCGGAGCTTGTGCGCGAGCGCGTTGGAGCGCGCCTCGAGTTCGGCATAGGTCCGGCCGCGATCGCCGGATTCCAGGGCGACGCGCTCCGGAACCAGGTCGACGGCATGCTCGATGAGGTCGGCAATCGTATAGGCCATGGCTCAAAATTAGAACGTGTTATCGTTCTGGGCAAGTGCGGAATATGACCCGGGAGACAGCGATGACCACAGCCACCCCCACCGAGTCCGTCACCGACAAGGCTCCCGAGTGCCTCGTCGAGAAGCGCGGACACATCCTCATCGTGACGATGAACCGTCCGGAGGCACGCAACGCGCTCTCCACCGAGATGATGCGGATCATGACCGAGGCCTGGGACCAGGTCGATTCCGATCCCGACATCCGGGTCGCGATCCTCACCGGCGCGGGCGGTTACTTCTGTGCGGGCGCCGACCTCAAGAGCATGAACAAGCAGGCCCCTGGCGACACCGTCGACTCCGGCGCGTGGAACCCCGCATCGTTGCCTGCGCTGCTCAAGGGCCGTCGCCTGACCAAGCCGCTGATCGCCGCGGTCGAGGGCCCGGCCATCGCCGGCGGCACCGAGATCCTGCAGGGCACCGACATCCGAATCGCCGGCGAGAGCGCGAAGTTCGGCGTGTCCGAAGCACGGTGGGGTCTCTACCCGATGGGCGGCAGCGCCGTGCGCCTGGTCCGGCAGATCCCGTACACCGTCGCCTGTGACATCCTCCTGACCGGCCGGCACATCACCGCGCGCGAGGCGCTCGAGTACGGCCTCATCGGGCATGTCGTCGACGACGGCAAGGCACTGGACAAAGCCCTGGAGCTGGCCAAGCAGATCGCCGCCAACGGACCACTCGCGGTCCAGGGCATCCTCAAGACCATCCGCGAGACCGAGGGCCTGCACGAGATGGATGCCTTCGAGGTCGACGCGAAGATCGGCGTCTCGGTCTTCAAGTCGAAGGACGCCAAGGTGGGTCCCCGTGCATTCGCCGAGAAGCGCACCCCGGAGTTCACCGGCGAGTGAGGACCACCGACCACCGGTGAGAATCCACACCGCACTCTTCGGTCCGCAGCAGGCGGCCGAACGCGCCCGGGCACTACGGGACGTCGGGATCGACGGAATCTTCACCTTCGACGGCCCGCACGACGTCTTCAGCCCGCTGTTCGGCGCGGCCGGCGTCGACGACGTCGCGCTGATGACCAACGTCGCCATCGCGTTCCCGCGTAATCCGATCACGGTCGCCCATCAGGCCAACGACCTCCAGTTGCTCAGCGACGGCAGGTTCACCCTCGGACTCGGCACGCAGATCCGACCGCAGATCGAGAAGCGGTTCGGGGTGCCGTTCGAGCGGCCCGTCGACCGGATGGTCGAGTTCGTCTCCGCACTGCGCGCGATCTTCGACTGCTGGCAGAACGGCACCCGTCTGGATTTCGACGGCGAGTTCTATCGGCACCGCCTGATGACCCCGATGTTCAACCCGGGACCCAACCCACACGGCATGCCACCGATCTACGTCGGCGCCCTGGGACCCCGCCTCACCCGCGCCGTCGCCGAACATGCCGACGGCCTGCTCGTCATGCCGTTCACCACCGATCGATTCGTCCGCGAATCGATCCTGCCGCGCGTCGACGCCGGATTGGACGCGTCCGGACGTACCCGCGCGGACTTCGCGGTCGTCCCGGAGATCATCGTCGCCACCGGTCGCACCGAGGAGGAGTTCGACACCTCGGTCGACGCGGCCCGCCGCCTCCTGTCGTTCTACGGGTCGACGCCCGCCTATCGACCGGTGCTGGAGATGCACGGGTACGGGGACCTCCAGACCGAGCTGAACCTGCTGTCGAAGCAGGGGCGCTGGGCGGAGATGGCCGGTCTCGTCGACGACGAACTCCTCGAACTCATCGCCGCACACGGCAGTCCACGCGATGTGGCCGCGACGATCCGCGCACGGTCGCACGACATCGCCACGGATGTCGCGATCTACCAACCGTTCCCGCTCGCCGACGAGACGCTCGCGGAGATCATCGACAGCCTCTGACCACTTGCTGCCTGAGCGATGAGGCGACTACACCAGCGTCGCCAACTGCCGGATGGTCTCGGTGTCGCGCGCGGTGACCATCAGCATCGTCACACCCGCGGCCTCCCAATCCTTGATCTGCGCCCGGACCACGTCGGCGGTTCCGACGAGCATCGTCTCGCGGACCATCTCGTCGGGGACCGCGGCCATCGCCTCGGCCTTCTTGCCGCTCAGGAACAGGCTGACGATCTCGTCGACCGCGTCGCCGTAACCCATGCGCTTGTAGAGCTCGGCGTGAAAGTTCTTCTCCTTGGCGCCCATTCCGCCGACGTACAGCGCGGTCGACGGCCGGTACCGCTCGATCGCCGACGCCACGTCGTCGGTGATGACGACCTGCACCGTGGCCGCGACCTCGAAGTCCTCACGACTTCGGCGTGCTCCGGGACGTGTGAATCCCTCGTCGAGCCAAGAGTTGTACTGATCGGCGAGCCCGAGGCTGAAGAAGATGGCGAGCCAGCCGTCGGCGATCTCGGCGGTCTGCGCGACGTTCTTCGGCCCCTCGGCGCCCAGCCAGATCGGGAGGTCGGCGCGCAGCGGATGCGTGATCGGCTTGAGCGACTTGCCGAGTCCGGTGGCGCCGGGCGCGTCGGCCGGGTACGGCAGCGGATAGTGCGGTCCGGCACTCGTCACCTTGTCGGCGCGGGCGAGGACGTCACGAACCACCTGGACGTATTCACGGGTGCGCGCCAACGGTTTTCCGAAGGGTTCGCCATACCAGCCCTCCACCACCTGCGGCCCGGAGACACCGAGGCCGACGATGTGCCGGCCGTTCGACAGGTGATCGAGGGTCAGCGCGTGCATCGCCAGCGAGGTCGGCGGCCGCGCCGACAGCTGGGCCACCGCGGTGCCCAATCGGAGGCGCGACGTCGCCGCACCCCACCACGCCAGCGGCGTGTAGGCGTCCGATCCCCAGGACTCCGCGGTGAACACCGCGTCGAATCCGCATTCCTCCGCGACCGCGATCAGCTCTGGCGCGTTCGGGATCGGATCGGCACCCCAATATCCGAGTTGCAGACCGAGCTTCACTCGCATTCCCTTTCGCCGGCCGCGGAGATTCTCACGGCCTGACATGCGTCTTGTGTCCAATACTAGAACGTGTTCTACTCGAGATGTGAGCATGAGCGTAACGTCTCCGGCCGCCGGCAACCCCATCGCCAGTCCTGTTGCCACGGTGCCCGAGCCGAAGTCCCCCATCCTGACCGCTCCCCTGATCAACTCCTTCGACTACACACGGTCGCTGGGTCCGGTGCTGAGCCAGTTCGCGCTCGCGCTGCGCGACGGCCGCATCGTCGGGTCGAAGGGCAGCGACGGCAAGGTCTCCGTGCCGCCGGCCGAATTCGATCCCGTGACCGGGAAACAGTCGACGGAGTTCGCGGAGGTCTCGACCGTCGGCACCGTCACCAGCTGGACCTGGCAGGACGAGCCGGTGCCCGGACAGCCGCTCGACAAACCCTTCGCGTGGGCACTGATCCGGCTCGACGGCGCGGACACCGCACTGCTGCAGGCGGTTTCGGTCGAGTCGCCGTCGGAGATCTCCACCGGACTGCGTGTGCACGCGGTGTTCGGCGCCGCACGGATCGGCCGCATCGACGACATCGCGTACTTCGCCCCGGGCGAGAGCCCACAGACCGCACCGGAGAACACCGCCGACGCACCGAAGGGTGCCGAGGCCGGCCTCGTCGTCATCCCGACCCCCATCACGACCGAGATCACGCATTCGGCCACCGAGGAGGAGTCCGCCTACCTCGAAGGCCTCAAGGCGGGCAAGCTGATCGGTACCCGGATCGGTTCGGGCGTCGACGAAGGGCGCGTGTACTTCCCGCCCCGTTCGGTCAGCCCGGCGGACGGCGCCCGCGCCGTCGAACGAGTCGAACTCCCACACACCGGCATCGTGACGACGTTCTGCATCGTGAACGTGCCGTTCCAGGGCCAGCGGATCAAGCCTCCGTATGTGGCCGCATATGTGCTCCTCGACGGTGCGGACATCCCGTTCCTGCACCTGATCCTCGACTGCGAGGCCGACGACGTCCGAATGGGCATGCGCGTCAAGGCCGTCTGGCTGCCCGAGGACGAGTGGGAGCACTCGATCGGCAACATCAGCCACTTCGCACCCACCGGCGAACCCGACGCCGAGTACGACACCTACCGAGCCCACCTGTGATGAAGGACCATCTGTGATGACACTGCCGCCGATCGCGATCATCGGGTTCGCCCACAGCCCCAACGTCGTGGGCACACATGGCACCACCAACGGTGTCGAGATGCTCATCCCCTGCTTCGACAAGCTCTACGCCGAACTGGGCATCGGCCGCACCGACATCGAGTTCTGGTGCAGCGGTTCGTCGGATTATCTTGCCGGACGCGCCTTCTCGTTCATCTCCGCAATCGACTCGATCGGCGCGATGCCGCCGATCAACGAGTCCCATGTCGAGATGGACGGCGCCTGGGCACTCTATGAGGCCTGGGTGAAGATCGCCACCGGCGAGGTCGACCTGGCGCTCGCCTACGGCTTCGGCAAGGCCTCCGCAGGCAACACCGACCAGACCCTCGCCCTGCAGACCGACCCCTACACGGTCGCGCCGCTGCATCCCGATGCCCGTTCGCTGGCCGCGCTGCAGGCACGCGCCGGGATCGACGCCGGGACCTGGACCGAGGCCGACATGGCCGCCATCGGGGCCCGCACCTCCGGCGGTTCGGTCGACGACCTCCTGGCGAGCGACTACGTCGCGAATCCCCTGCGCCGCCATGACATCGCGCCCTACACCGACGCAGCCGCCGCGGTCGTCATCGCCAGCGAGCGCAAAGCCCGTGAACTGGTGGCCAATCCGGCGTTCGTCACCGGTTGGGATCACCGCATCGACACGCCCAACTTCGGGGCCCGGGATCTCACCGTCTCGCCGTCGACGAAGCTCGCCGGCGACACCGCGTTCGGTGACCGCAGCCGAGCGGTGGACGTGGCCGAGATACACGCGCCGTACTCGCATCAGGAGATCATCGTGCGTAATGCTCTCGATCTACCTGATTCGGTGCGGATCAACCCGTCCGGCGGTGCGCTGGCCGGCAACTCGCTGTTCTCGGTAGGCCTACAGCGCATCGGCTATGCGGCCCACGAGATCCTCACCGGCAACGCCGGCACCGCCGTCGCCCACGCGACGAGCGGCCCTCTGCTGCAGCAGAACATGGTGGTCACCCTGAGCGACCAGAACAACGCGGGAGGCGGGAACTGATGGGACACAAGAACCGTGCGGCAGTCCTCGGTACCGGCCAGACCCGCTACGTCGCCAAGCGCTCCGACGTCACGATGGCCGGTATGGTCCGCGAGGCGATCGACGCGGCGCTGATCGACTCCAGGGTCTCCCTCGACGAGATCGACGCCATCGTCATCGGCAAGGCCCCCGACCTCTTCGAGGGGTCGATGATGCCCGAGCTCGCCATGGCCGAGGCCATCGGTGCCGTCGGCAAGCGTCTGATCCGGGTGCACACCGCCGGATCGGTCGGTGGCTCGACGGCGAACGTCGCCGCATCCCTGGTCTTCGCAGGCGTCCACAAGCGCGTCCTCGCCGTCGCCTGGGAGAAGCAGTCCGAGTCCAACGCCATGTGGGCGCTGTCCATCCCGGTGCCGTTCACGAAGCCCGTCGGCGCCGGCGCCGGCGGCTTCTTCGCGCCGCACGTGCGCGCGTACATCCGCCAGTCGGGCGCACCGGAGCACATCGGCGCGATGGTCGCGGCGAAGGATCGTCGCAACGGCGCACTCAATCCGCTGGCGCACCTGCATCAGCCGGATCAGAGCGTGGAGAAGGTCATGAGCTCACAGATGCTCTGGGATCCCATCCGCTACGACGAGACATGCCCGTCGTCGGACGGCGCGTGTGCGGTCGTGATCGGTGACGAGCAGGTCGCCGACGACGCGGTCGCCGGTGGCAACCCGGTCGCGTGGATTCACGCCACCGCCATGCGGACCGAGCCGCTGTCGTTCGCACACCGCAACGTGGTCAGTCCGCAGGCCGGCCGGGATGCCGCTGCCGCCCTGTGGAAGTCGGCGGGCGTCAGCAATCCGCTCGACGAGGTCGACGTCGCCGAGATCTACGTGCCGTTCTCGTGGTTCGAACCGATGTGGCTGGAGAACCTCGGCTTCGCCGCCGAGGGCGAGGGCTGGAAGCTGACCGAATCCGGCGACACCGAGATCGGTGGGCGCATCCCGCTCAACGCCTCCGGTGGCGTGCTGTCGTCGAACCCGATCGGCGCGTCGGGCATGATCCGCTTCGCGGAGGCCGCGATCCAGGTCATGGGCAAGGCCGGCGACCACCAGGTCGACGGTGCCCGCAAGGCCCTGGGCCACGCCTACGGCGGTGGCTCACAGTACTTCTCGATGTGGCTCGTCGGAGCCGACAAGCCCCTCCACTGACCGGCGTTTCGTAGCATTCATGCGCACCATCAGCGCATGGATGCTACGAAATCCGCTCGGGCACAGCGCAGGCCATCCCGTCCGCCATTCCGGTCGGACGGACCCCCAGGGACTGGTTGAGGCGAGCCCGCTGATTCTCCCAGGCGACGGTCATCGCGAGTTCGACGATCTGCGTCGGCGAGAAGTGACCGGCCAGGCGTCGACGCACCTCGGCGAGATCGTCGGCGACCGCGGGGGTGCGGGTCATCGCCTCGGCGAAGGCGATCACGAGCTTGTCGACCTCGCTGTAGGCATCGGAGTCCTGGTAGTCGGGCAGATCACGGAGTTGCTGCTCGGTGATCCCGGCACCCGATGCCAGCGCCGAGCCGATGTCGAGACAGAATTCGCAGCTGACCATCCCCGCGGCCTTGAGTTCGGCGAGCTCTTTGAGTTTCGGGTCGACACTGTTGGACAGCAGCATCGCGCTCTCCATCCCCATCGTCGCCCCGGCGATGAGTGGTCGCCGCGCTATCTTCCCGACGAGTTCGGTGCGGTTGCGCCGGGCCCCGCTCATGGCGCTGAGGTAGTTTCGGATCCGGTGTAGTGCTCTCATATCTACCCTTCCCGTCCGCGTCGCCGGCTGTAACGCCGTGCAGCCAAGTATGTGACCAGCAGTACAATCGCCGCCAGCGCCACCGCACCGTGCGCCACGGCCCCCCAGGCGAAGACCCCGATCTCATGCACCCCGCGGCCGCCCAGCACCAGACCCAGCGGCACCCCCACGAGAAATGCGACCGGCAGCCATCGGCGACGCGTCGACGCCACCACGATCGCCGCACCGACCGCCATGAACGCGAGGCCACCGTCGACCATCGCGTGCTGGTTGTACGGCTCACCGAGCGAGGTCGAGAGCCATTCTCCGGCAACCATGTTGCCAACACCATGCAGGACAAGGAGAAGCCCGAGCACAGCCGCGGCCCCTTGTGCGAGCGACCACCGCCACCGGCCGGCGGAACTCGCCCGCGCCGCGGCGACCTGCCGTTCCACGGCCGCGTAGGTCGACGTGGTCGGCGCACGCCGGAAGGCATTGGCCAGCAACACGAGATCCGGCTCCACCGCACCCGGTCGGGCGGAGCCGGCGAGAACGGCGGCGATGTCGTCGTCGAGGCGCTCGGCCGCCGCGACCTCCTCGGGATCGAACGGCGGCTCGGAATCGGATGGATCGTTCGACGTCACCGCGGCATCACCTCCCTCAGTTTGGCCACGCCGCGGTAGACCAGCATGCGAGCCGCGGTCGCCGAGAGACCCATCGCAGCACCGATCTCCTCCGAGGTCAGCTCGGTGGTGAACCGCAGCGTGACCGCTTCGCGTTCCCGCGCGGTGAGAACCCACAGGCGACTCCGGACATCGTCGACGTCCGCCGCGCGGAGCATCGCCGTCTCCGGATCATGCCCCTCGGACCGGTCGGCATCGGCACTCACCTCGGCCACGGGCACCTCTCGCGCGGTACGCGCCCACCAGTCCGCGACGACATGCCGGGCGATCCCGATCAGCCACCTGCCCACCGAGCCGCGCCGGCCGTCGAAACGGCCCCAGGAGCGGATCGCCTTGGCGAACACCTCAGCGGTGACGTCGTCGGCATCGGCGGTTCCGGGCACACGGGTACGCACGTAGCGCCACACCCCCGCAACGTGCTCGCGGTACACCGCGTCGAACTGATCGATCGCGCCGGACTCCGAGTCCTTCCACCCTTCGTGTCGATGGTTCTCTCGACCCATCTCCGGCCACGAGGCAACCACTGTAACGACCGATCCGACAAGAAGACCGCGGGCGGGACGGGTGAGGTCATCACCGGTCCCGCCCGCGGCGGTTCGTGTGCTCGTTCAGGCCTTGCGCACCGAGTTGATCGTCTTCTCGACCTCCCAGTAGGCCCGCAGTGCGGAGAGGCGGCCCTCGGAGTCGGCATGGTAGGTGAACACACCACGCGCCTCGGAGACATGACCTGCGATGTGCGTGACGATGCTGCCGATGTAGGCGACCTCGTTCCCGCAGATGATCTCCTCGTCGAAGCGGAACTCGATGCTCTCGGTGGTCGCGATCGACTTGTCCCAGAACTCCGAGATGCGCTCGTACCCCCGGAATCCGACACCCTCCGGATCGAACATCGAGGGACCCACCGGATCCTGGACGATCGCGTCCGGCGCGAAGTTGTCGATCCACGCCTGCTTGTCGCGGGACTCCACGAACTCTCGTGAACGACGACCCGCCACGACCGCGGGATGGTTCTCGCGGTCGATGTCCAGGTAGGCCGGCTTCGGGTCTGTCGCGGTCACTTCGTCCCGTAGTCGACGCGGAGTTCCTTGACGCCGTTGATCCAGCCGTGACGCAGACGACGCGGCGCGGCGACCTTGGTGATGTCCGGGACGAGATCGGCGAGCGCGTTGAACATCAGGTTGATCTCCATGCGCGCCAGGTTGGCGCCGACGCAGAAGTGCGCACCGTTGCCACCGAAGCCGACGTGCGGGTTCGGGTCGCGAAGGATGTTGAACGAGAACGGATCGTCGAACACGTCCTCGTCGTAGTTGGCCGAGCCGTAGAACATGCCGACGCGCTCGCCCTTCTTGATGTCGATGCCACCGATCTGCGTGTCGCGCTTCGCGGTCCGCTGGAAGCAGTTGACCGGGGTCGCCCAGCGGACGATCTCGTCGACGGCCGTCGCGGGGCGCTCCTTCTTGAACAGTTCCCACTGGTCGGGGTTGTCCAGGAAGGCGTTCATGCCGTGGCTGATGGCGTTACGCGTGGTCTCGTTGCCGGCCACGGTCAACAGGATGAAGAAGAAGCCGAACTCCGTCTCGTCGAGCGACTGCCCGTCGATGTCGGCGTTCACGAGCTTGGTGACGATGTCCTCGCCCGGGTTGCGGCGCTTCTCCTCCGCCATCGTGTAGCCGTAGCCGAGGATTTCGGCGTTGGCCTGCTGGGGATCGGTGGTGTAATCCGGGTCGTCGGCGTTCATCATCGAGTTCGACCAGTCGAACAGCTTCTCGCGATCCTGCTCCGGAACACCCAGGAGATCGGCGATGGCGAGCAGCGGCAGGTCCACGGCGACGTCCTTGACGAAGTCGCCACTGCCCTTCTCCAGAGCGCGCGTGACGATCTCGCGGGCGGCGTCGTCGAGCTTCTCCTCGAGGGAGTGCACCGCACGGGGAGTGAACAGCTTGGAGACCAACTTGCGCAGACGGGTGTGCTCCGGCGGATCGTGGTTGATCAGCAGGGCCTTGGTGATCTCGATCTGCTCGGCGGTCATCTCGTCGTCGAAACGCATGATGACGCCGTTGGCGTTGGTCTCCCAGTCATCGTTGTTCTTGGAGATCTCGCGGATGTGGGCGTGCTTCGAGATCACCCAGTAACCGCCGTCGTGGAAACCTCCACCCTTGCCGGGCGCCTGGGCGTTCCACCAGACCGGCGCGGTCTTACGGAGCTGCGCGAACTCCTCCACCGGGATTCCCTGCTCGAGCAGGTCGGGGTTGGTGAAGTCCCAACCCTCCTGCTCCATGAACGCACACTTCACGACTACGTCGGAAGGGCTCGTGCGCGCAGAATCCGCCGTGGTCGGCTCACTGCCGATCGGGGCACTCTGGGCCTGGGTCACGTCACACCACCTTGCTGGAGATTTAGAACCTGTTTCAATCTCATTAGACCACATTGTGACACACGCGACACCCCCGGATGAGAACTTGTTCTAGTTTTTGGATCGCGCACCCGCCCCACCTGCGGAGTTCGGCCGTCGGGGACATAAGATCCCATGTATCCCGGTACGCATCGGAAGTCCGGCGGAACGTGCTACGACACCGCCCAGACCGGCCTTCCGACGCTGCCCATGGACGCAAACATAGAACATGTTCTAGCTTGATTGCACGGCCTCGACACCTCCGTCGAAGTGCCGTCGACCCGCAGACGACGGACGAGGTCCGCCGGGTGAACGAAGGAGTGAAGATGGGCGTTCCGGTCATCGTGGAAGCAGCACGCACGCCGATCGGCAAGCGCGCCGGGTGGTTGTCGGGCCTCCACGCAGAGGAGTTGCTGGGCATCATGCAGCGCGGTCTCATCGAGAAGGCCGGAATCGACCCGGCCCTCGTCGAGCAGGCCATCGGCGGCTGCGTCACGCAGGCAGGCTCGCAGGCGGGCAACGTCACCCGCAAGGCCTGGCTGTCGGCCGGACTCCCCGAGCACACCGGCGCCACCACGATCGACGCCCAGTGCGGATCCGCCCAGCAGGCCAATCACCTCATCGCCGGGCTCATCGCGTCGGACGCCATCGAGGTCGGCATCGCCTGCGGCGTGGAGACCATGACCGCCGTGCCGCTCGGCGCGAATGTCGGCACCAATGCCGGCCCTTACCACGCGGACTCATGGAATGTGGACCTGCCGAATCAGTTCGAGGCAGCCGAGCGGATCGCCAAGCGACGCGGCATCACCCGTGCCGACGTCGACGCACTCGGCGAACGAAGCCAGCGCCTCGCCCGCCAGGCCTGGGACGAAGGACGCTTCGACCGTGAGGTGCTCACGTTCAAGGCGCCCGAGCGGACCAAGGACGGCGAGCTGACGGGCAACATCATCGATGTCAGCCGCGACCAGGGCCTGCGGGAGACCACTCTCGAATCCCTCGCCGCACTCAAGCCGGTCATCGACGGCGGCATCCACACGGCGGGCACGTCGTCGCAGATCTCCGACGGCGCCGCGGCCGTGCTGATCATGGACGAGGCGAAGGCCCGTGCCCTCGGCCTGACGCCGCGCGCCCGCATCAAGGCTCAGGCGCTCGTCGGCTCGGAACCGCACTTCCACCTCGACGGCCCGGTCCAGGCGACTGAACGTGTCCTGGCGAAGTCGGGAATGTCGTTGTCCGACATCGACATCGTCGAGATCAACGAGGCCTTCGCATCGGTGGTGCTCAGCTGGGCCCAGGTCCACAACGCCGACATGGATCGCGTCAACGTCAACGGCGGCGCCATCGCTCTCGGCCACCCCGTGGGCAGCACCGGTTCTCGCCTGATCACCACGGCCCTGCACGAACTCGAGCGACGCGACGGACAGACCGCCCTGGTCACCATGTGCGCCGGCGGCGCGATGGCCACCGGCACCATCCTCGAGCGCATCTGACCGCGTGGCCGTCTTCGACCCGGACAAGAAACCGGACCAGCTCGATTCGCCGATCGTCAGCACCATCATCAAGCTCGGCTCACGGGCACACACCGCGGTGTACAAGCTGACGGGCGGACGATTCGGCGAGACCTGGCGCATCGGTGCGGGGCTCAAGAAGCCAGCGCCGGTGTGCCTGCTCACCACCATCGGCCGCAAATCCGGTCAGCCGCGTACCGCGCCGCTGATCTACCTGCGTCGCGGGGACGCGTTCGTCGTAGTCGCTTCGCAGGGCGGCTCGGCGAAACACCCTGCGTGGTACCTCAATCTGCGCGACAACCCTCAGGTCACGATCCAGCTCGGCAAGGAGAAGTACGACCTCGTCGCACATACCGCCACCGACGCCGAGCGCGCCGGATTGTGGCCGGATCTGGTCAAGGTCTACGCGGATTACGACACCTACGCCGCCTGGACCGACCGGGAGATCCCGGTGGTGATCTGCAAGCCTGCCGCTGCCGCCTGAGGAGCGCGACACCTCTGGTGCCTGATCGGAGAGAACGCGACACACCAGCAGTGCTGCCTGAGGTGTGAGGAGCGCAAGCGACGAGCCACGAAGGCCTGGTGAGTCGACGTCGCCAGCCCTTCGTGGCTCGCTGCGCTCGCACCTCAGGGAGCAAGTACAAGCGCCGGCTCGCACCTCAGGGAACGACCGGGCCCTGTCGCGCGAGCTCCCGAACCGCGGCACCGGTCCAGGCGTCGAGAAAAGCCCGGAGTTCGGCACCGGTCCGGTGCGACTCGGTGTCGAGGACCATGGATTGCAGTGTGCGCAGGACGATCTCGGCGATGAGGTCGAGGGCGTGGGCGTCGTAGCCATTCTCGGCCCAGCCGACCTCGAGTCGGTCGACCATCGTGCGGGCGAATCGTCGGGCGTCGGCGGAGGTGAATCCGCCGACCACCGGCACGCTCAGCTTGTCGGCCCGCAGGAGTAGGCCGACGTAGTCGTCTTCGGCGAGCTCCTCGAGTACGGCGGCGATGCCCTCGACGAGGGCCGCGTCGGGTTCGGCGATACCGGCCAGTCGTGTCATCACCCGTTCGAGCAGTCCTTCGACGGCGTCGAGGGCGGTCGCCGACAACAATTCCTCGGTGCCGGAGAAATAGCGGTACACCGTCTGCCGGGTGACCCCGAGTTCACGTGCGACGTCGGCGATGCTGGTGGCCGTGCCACGCCGGTCGATGGTCGTGCGGGTCGCCGCCAGGATGCGCGCGACCGCCTCGGCGTCGTTGACGGGTACCCGACCGCTCCAACCATGTGTGCGCATCAGGTCATGAGCCTACCGTCACCAGTCCGTTTGCCCGCGTCTCGAGCTGACCATACGCATGACCCAATGATGTATGGTGTGGTGATGTAGCACAGATCGCGTACATGCGTGCTCGTCCACCCGGAGGTTCGAGATGACGACACCGACGAAGGTCAATCCGTTCCGCGACGGTTTCGACTTCACCGACCCCGATCTACTCCAGCAGCACGGCATGCCGGTCAAGGAGTTCGCCGAGCTCCGCCGCACCGCACCCGTCTGGTGGAATGCGCAGCCGGTAGGTACATCGGGGTTCACCGACGGCGGTTTCTGGGTGATCTCCAAGCACGCGCACATCCGCGAGATCTCGAAGAACAACCAGCTGTGGTCCACCAACGCCAAGGGCGCGATCCTGCGCCTGCCCGACTACGTGACGCCCGACCAGATCGAACTCACGAAGGCGTTGCTCATCAACCACGACCCGCCGGAGCACACTCGACTGCGAAAGATCGTGTCGCGCATGTTCACTCCGCGGGCGGTAGCACTGCTCAAGGACCAACTGGCGGCCTCGGCTCACGAGATCGTCGAGGCCGCGGCCGCCAAGGGCAGCGGCAATTTCGTCGACGACATCGCGGTGCATCTACCCCTGCAGTCGATCCTCGACCTCATCGGCGTCCCGCAGGCCGATCGCGAGCGGCTCCACGTGCTCGTCGACGCGATGATCAACAACGACGACCCCGACGAGACCATCGACCCGGCGACCGCGAACGCCGAGGTACTCGCCTACGCATATGCGATGGCGGAGGAACGCCGCAAGAACCCGACCGACGACCTCATCACCGCCCTCATCGAGGCCGACATCGACGGCGAGAGAATGACCGAGATCGAGTTCGGTTTCTTCGTCGTCCTGCTCATCACCGCCGGCAACGAGACAACCCGCAACGCGACGTCGCACGGGATGAACGCCTTCCTGGACCATCCGGAGATGTGGGAGCTCTACCGGCGGGAACGTCCGGCGACGGCCATCGAGGAGATCCTGCGATGGTCCACCCCGGTCCATGGATTCCAGCGAACCGCCCTGACCGACACCCGAATCGGCGACGTCGACGTCGCCGCCGGCCAGCGTGTCGGGTTGTTCTACAGCTCCGCGAACTTCGATGAAGAGGTCTTCGACGACCCGTTCACCTTCGACATCACGCGAGATCCCAACCCGCACCTGTCCTTCGGCGGCAACGGCGCCCACTTCTGCATCGGCGCCAACCTCGCCCGACTCGAACTCAACCTGATCTTCAACGCGATCGCCGACACCCTGCCCGACATCGCCCGGCTCGGCGAACTGCGTCGTGTGCGATCGGGCTGGCTGAACGGGGTCAAACAGTTCGACGTCTCCTACCGGAACTGAGGTGGCCGGACCGGTTCACCGAGTCGCGGCCGGAATCCATGCCGCGGAACGCCGTCCGGACCAGTTGGCCAGCGTCTCGGTCGGCACGGCGCCGTCCCGCGGCTCGACAACGACGCCGAAGGGAACGTTCGGGTCCTCGCGGATCTCGGCGGGGATGAACTGACGCGCGATCGCGAGCGTCGCGGCGGCGGCTTTCGGGACGGCTTCGGACGGCTGCCCGGTCGCCACCGCGAGATCCCAACCGTGCACCAGACTTTCGTTGACATAACCCCACAACGCACCGGCGCCGGGAACCTCACCCCACGGGACCTGCACCGGCGCGGTGAGCGTTGCGTCGTCGGACCAGAGTTCGAGGGCACGAGCCACGACCGCCGCATACTCCTGCGCGTCGAAACGGTCGGCGATGAACGGCATCGACCGCACGTCGACTCCCGCGGGCAGGGCGGCCGCGCGCTGCGCCGTCGCAAGCAGATGGGCCCCGAGAGTGCGGACGTCGAAGTCGTCGCACGGCGTCGGGGCGGCGAACTGGTCGGCTGTCACCGCGGAGAGCAGCTCGGTGACCCAGGTGGTGGCGGCCGCGAAGACCGGGCGGGGATCCGGCGGTGTGGTCTGTGCGTTCATGGTCTTTCCTTTCGTCGGTGGCTGACGAGTCCAGTCAAACCGCGAAACCTGACATCTTCTGTCATGTTTGTGCGAGATGATCGTCGGCATGCGCGCCGAACGCCTCATCGCGGTCCTGATGCTGCTCAAGAAGCACGATCGGGTGACCGCGTCGACGATCGCCGTCGAACTCGGGGTGTCGGAGCGGACCGTGCTGCGCGACATCGAGGCGCTGTCGCTGTCCGGGGTGCCCGTCTACGCGGAGCGCGGCCGGCACGGCGGGTTCTCGCTCGTCCCCGGCTATCGCACCGACCTCACCGGCCTGACGGTCGAAGAGGCGACCTCGCTGCTCGCCGGAACGGGACGGCTCGACTCGCCCGCCTTCGCCAGCGCGATGCGCAAGGTCACCGCGGCACTGCCCGAGGCGTACAGAGGTACCGCGGTACGGGCCGCCCAGCGGGTTCTGGTCCGCCCCGAGGGATTCGTGCGGACGCCGAAGGAACTCGACGCTCTCGATCCGGTGCAGTTCGCGGTCTTCGCGGGCAGGCGCATCCGCACCCGGTACCGCCCGCGTGGGGTGGGCGAGGCACGGGAGCGGATTCTCGATCCGATCGGGCTGATCATCGCGGGCGACACCTGGTACCTCGTCGCACACGGTGCGGGTGACGGGACCGAGGAACGGATGTACCGATTGTCGCGGATGAGCGAGGTGGAGGTCCTGGACGAACCGGCGGTGCGCGACGCAGACGTGGATCTGGAAGAGATCTGGGAGCGGCGTCGTACCGCGTTTCGTTCCTCGTTCGATGCGGTCGACGTCGTGGTCGAGTGCACCCCCGACGATGTCGATCGGGTCCGCGCGATCGTGCTCTCCTCGGAGACGAGGGGTGACGCCGCAGATCGTCGACGGGTCGAACTCCGGTTCGCCGACCGCCGGCATGCCGCCGGCGCGTTGTGGGCGGCGATGTTCGACCTCGACATCGCGGTCCTCGAACCGCAGTGGGTCCGGGAGTCGTTGGCCGACCGGGCGCGAGCGGTCCTCGCCCGCCCCTGAAATGCGCCCCCGAAATCCGCCCTCCACAGGCGGCTCGACGACAGTATGTCGGCGTTCCGCCTGCTCAGCGCGGTTTCCAGGGGAGGTTTCCAGGGGCGGTTTCCAGGCGCGGGACGCCTAGCCGACCCCGCGCTCCGCGTCGGCCCAGTACTGCGCCCGCAGTGCCTTCTTGTCCGGCTTGCCCAGCGCGGTCAACGGCAGTGCATCGGCGAAGATCACCCGCTTCGGTGACTGCACGGCACCCTTGCGATCCTTGACGGCCTGCTGGATCTCGGCGGTGATGCGCTCCTTGGCTGCGTCGTCGGCGTCCGCGTCGGGACGAAGCACGACGATCGCGGTGACCGCCTCGCCCCACTTCTCGTCGGGCACACCGATCACGCCGACCTGGCCCACCGCAGGATGCTCTGCCACCACGTCCTCGACCTCGCGCGGGAACACGTTGAAGCCACCGGTGACGATCATGTCCTTGGTGCGGTCGACGATGAACCAGAATCCGTCCTCGTCTTCACGTGCGACATCGCCGGTACGCAGCCATCCGTCGCGGAAGGTCTCGGCGGTCTGCTCCGGGAGTCCGAGGTATCCGCCGGCGAGAAGTGGTCCGGCAACGCAGATCTCGCCCGGCTCACCCTGCGGGACGGGCTTGTCGTCGGGGCCGAGGAGTGCGGTGCGCAGGAAGGCCGACGGCCGGCCGCAACTGCTCAGGCGACGCTGGTCCTCCCCCGGCCCCGGATGATCCCCCTTGGCGAGGTAGCTGATCACCATCGGCGCCTCGGACTGGCCGTAGTACTGGGCGAAGATCGGGCCGAACCGTTCGATCGCCTCCGCGAGCCGGACCGGATTGATCGGCGACGCACCGTAATACACCGTTTCCAGCGACGACAGGTCACGCGTCCGCGAATCCGGATGGTCCATCAGCGCGTACAGCATGGACGGCACGAGCATCGTCGCGGTGATCTTCTGCTCCTCGATGGTCTTGAGGACCTCGGCCGGATCGAACTTCGACAGCACCACCATCGACCCGCCCTTCATGAGGGTGGGGATGAAGAATGCCGCACCCGCATGCGACAGCGGCGTACAGAGCAGGAACCGGGGATGCTCCGGCCACTCCCATTCGGCGAGCTGGATCTGCGTCATCGTCGCCATCGCGCGCGCGGTTCCGATGACGCCCTTGGGTTTTCCGGTGGTGCCGCCGGTGTAGGTGATCGAGACGACGTGTTCGGGCGACAGATGTTCGGCCACAAGCGGTTTCGGTTCGAAATTGTCCGCCTCGGCGATGACGTCACGAGCCTGGGCCGACAACTGCTCGGGCACCGGGCCGAGGGTCAGCACCTGCTTCAGTCCGGGGACACGTTCCAGCAGCGCCGCCGCACGCTCGACGAACATCGGCACGGGGTCGATGATGAGGGTCGAGACACCGGCGTCGGACAGGACGTAGGCGTGGTCGTCGAGCGAGCCGAGCGGGTGCAGCGCGGTCCGTCGCCACCCCTGCGTCTGGCCGGCCCCGATGACGAAGAGCACCTCGGGCCGGTTCAGTGCCAGCAGGCCGACCGCGGTGCCCGTGCCCGCGCCCAGCCCCTCGAACGCCTGGATGTAGCGGCTGATCGCGGCGGCCATCTCGCCGCCGGTCATCTCGGTGTCCCCCAGGGACAACACCGTGCGATCGGCATGGCGCCGCAGCGCGGCGACCATCAGGTCGCCCATGTGCGTGCCCCCGCGAAGGTGATCGAAGTCGGTCGGTGCGGTCGTCGTACCCTCGTTCGTCATGCCACAAGACTAGGACGTGTTACAGCTTCAGGAAAGAAGGTCCACCAAAATCGCGGTTATCGCCTGTAGAACACGTTCTAGGTTGCGGTCTCCGGGGAACGCTCACCCATCCGCGACTCCCGCCACGGATCGAGCGGGTTGCCCTACGATCGAAGTATGACTGATCTCGACCTGGCCACCACTCGCCGCGACATCGCCGACGCCTTGCTGACCGCGCTGGAACGCCGCCACGAGGTTCTCGACGCCATCGTCGACGCGGAGAATCACGATGAAGCCGTCACGGCGATCGTCGAGCTGCTCGGCAAGTCGCAGCTGGGCGCCAAGGCGATCCTGGACATGAAACTCGACCAGCTGACCAAGGACGAGCGCCGCAAGAACCAAGCCGAGCTCGACGACCTCAACAACGCCCTCACCTTCACACTCGCCGAGCGTCCGGCCAGCAGCGGGGACACCCTCGACCTGCGCCCGTTCGACGCCGAGGCCGATGCCGAACTGTTCGCGGCCCGCACCGACGAACTCGGCACCGCCGGCGACGGTTCCGGGGCACCGGCCGGTGACGTCGCCGCCGAGATCAGCGCCGCCGCCGACCGCGTCGACGCCGAAGAGGCCGTGTGGCTCGTCGCCGTCGAGGGAGAATCCAAGGTGGGCTTCGTCTTCGGCGAACTGAAGGACGGCGAGGTGGACCTGCGGATCTGGATCCACCCGCAGTACCGCAAGTCCGGCTACGGCACGGCTGCCCTGCGCAAGTCGCGCTCGGAGATGGCCGCATATTTCCCCGGAGTGCCGATGGTCGTGCGGGCGCCCGGCGCATAATCCAGCATTTCTCGCTGGACCCACTGCCAGGCTGTTGGTGGGTCCATCATTCTCGGTGGATTACGCTGCGGGTCGAGCGCGAAGGCCTGTGGCGCTGCACATGAACGCTCACGCGCCGAGCGCGAGCCTGACGGCAAGTACGACCAACACGAGCACATACGCCATCGACCCGAAAACGATGCCGGCGCCTATCTGACGACGCTTACCACCGTTGAACATCAAGAACCCACCGACAACGGCCACCAGAAGGTACAGCACGAAGCTGGCCGCCAACACCACGATCCAGGTCAACGGGGCCAGCGCCAATGTGCCGATTGCAGCGAACGGTGTCATTGGCCCGAAGAACCGATGGTCCTGGACTTCGCTCGTAATCGGGTTCACGTCGCGCTTTCGAAAATCAGTCGGGCGAGCCCCGCGGAAACCGCGGCTGTAGCAACCACGGACGCCCAGCCGCGCGTGTTTCTGAATATCGCCAGAACGCATGCTCCCACGATGATTGCGACCGGAATCGCCTTGGCGCCCTGGTAAATGGGCAAGCGCTCAGCAAAATACGAGGCAAAGAAACACAAAATCATGAGCAGGAGAGCCACGCACGTCCTCGTCGCGTAACTCCGTTGACTGGTACTGTCGCCGGGCTCGACTGTCGCAGCCTGCTCGCTGGTCATTGTGCTGCGTTGCGTGAGTTGATATCGGGCGTGCTCATGACGAGGCTCAGCGAATTTCCCTGATCATGCTCGGTGAAATTCCCTACCTGTGAGCGGTGTTTACTGTAGCGGTTGGCGGGTTCCGGTGGTGGCTTTGCGGAGCTTTTCCGTTCGTGCGTTGTGGTCTCGTAAGCGGTAGGAATCGCCATCGAGGTTGAGTACGACCGAGCGGTGTAGGAGGCGGTCGAGCATTGCTGCGGCGACGGTGTTGTCGCCGAGTACTTCGCCCCACGATCCCACGCCACGGTTGGTTGTCATTACGATTGATGTCTTCATATATCGTTGTGAGACAACCTGAAACAAAGCTGATGCCGCTTCGCCGGGCAGCGGAAGATACCCGAGTTCGTCGATCACGAGCAGTGTCGGCCCGGCATAGAATCGCATCGTGGTGGCCCATCTGCCTTCGAGGGCGGCTCGGTGGCAGCGGGCCGCGAGGTCGGCTGCGGTGGTGAAGTACGTCCGGTATCCGGCGTGCGCCGCGGCGCGGGCGAGTCCGACCGACAGATGTGTTTTTCCGACTCCTGGAGGGCCGATGAGCAGCACGTTCGTCGCTGTTTCGAGGTATCTGCAGGTTGCTAGTTCCTCGATCAGCTTGCGGTCGATGCCTGCGGCGGCGTCGTAGTCGAAGTCCTGCAGTGATGCTGGTGTGGGCAGGCACGCGAACCGCAGGCGACCCAGTAGCCGGCGTGCTTCAGTGGCCTCGACTTCTATGGAAAGGAGCCGGTCCAGTGTTGCGGTCATCGATAGTTCTTCGGCGGCTGCTTGGTTCAGGACCGAGGGCAGCGCTTCGGCGGCGTCGTGAAGTTTGAGGACCGCGAGATGCCCGCGCAGGCGTTGGTAGAGGCTGGCGGCTTCGGCGGTGTTCGGTGCCGGCAACCGGTCGGCGCCGGTCGGTGTGTCGTGGGTGGTCATGACAGGGTGTTCCTTCCGTGGGCGGCACGTTCGTAGACCGAAAGGTCGTATATCACTGCGTCTGATTCTTCGGATTGGGTTGCACTAGTGACTGTTTCGGTAATCATGGAGTCGTGCTGATCGGCTTTGCTAGCTGTTGCCTGAAGCTGCTGTGCGGCAGCGATGGAGTCCGGGCCGGGTGGGATGCGTTCTTTGCGGCGGTGGGGTCGTCCGGTGTTCGCGCTGGCCATGGCTGCTTGTTCGAGGGCGTAGATGTGGCCGTGATCGCGGACCATCGCCCCGGTCCCGTCGGCCGCCAGCTGGTGGCGGGCGATGGTGATTCCCGAGGCGGTGACGACGTCGATGACCTCGGTGCCCAGGACCTGGGTGACGGTGACCTGTGCGCAGGCGAGCTCGGGTGGAACCGAGTAGCGGTTGCCGCGGTAGGCGACCAATGCTTGTCGTGAGACGGTGCGCTCGGTGGCCAGAATCGCGGGATACGCGGTGGCTGGCAGGGGGTGCAGCCCTTCGGCGGTCGCGATCGTCGCTACGGAGGCTTTGCCGTCTTTGGTTGCCCGTAAGCGGGTATCGCCGCGGGTGCGGCAAAACTGATCGAGACTCGCTTGAGCTTGTTCAACGGTCACATCGTCGGGCAATGTGCGCCACCAGCGTTGGGCGGCAGTGTGATTGGACTTCTCCACTGCCCCTTTGCGGTTGCCGCGGCGCGGTGGGCAGATCGCGACCGAGACTCCATAGTATTTGGCGACGCCGGCGAAGCTCGCAGTGATGCGTCCCGATTCTGGATGGCAGACCGTGGCCATCCGGTCGAATCGCCAGACTCGGCTGATTCCGCCCAGTCCTCGGCTGATCCGATCGAGTCCATCGACGACATGCGGTTGTGTCATCGCTGGGGCCAGTACGCCGCGCCACTTGCCTGAACAGGCGAGGGTGCCGACGAACAAGTGGGCTGTCGAACCCCAGCCCCAGGTGGCCGGTGGATCGGGAAGATCCACCCAATCCCATTGTGTCTCTTCACCAGGTGGGTGTTCGATGACAGCGTTGGGACGTTCGGTGGCGGTCAGGCAGGCCTGGCAGATCGGTCGCAGCGCCAGCTCGCGGATCTTGCGGGAAAGTGTCTGATACGACATCGCGTAGCCGAGGTCTTCGAGTTCGTCGCATAACGTCCGCACCCACAGATGCGGGTCGTCGAGCAGGCGGGCGGTGACGTAGGCGACGAACCTGTCGAACGGGTCCGGGGCGCTACGTTTACGCACGCCAGGGGCGGTGGTGCCGTTCAGGTAGGACCGGATTGTTTTGGGGTCTCGGCCGGTGTGACGGGCGATCGCCGCGATCGTCCAGCCTCGTTCTTTCAGGGCGCGAATTTCCACGTCTTCCTCTCGTGTAAGCATGAGGAGCGGGTCTCCTTTGGATAGCTGGTGCGTGGTCAGAGACCACCAGCATCCGGGGAGACCCGCCCTCGTTGGCGATGCCACACGGGTAGGGAATTTCGGTGAGCGAAACTAGGGAATTTCGATGAGCGCCGTCACTCATGCGGCTCCTTTGACGGTAGGCGGACTGTCTGCCGATCCGAAGTCCGTTATCCCCTCGATGCCGGGCGGATGAGGACCATACACTTGCTCGGGGTTGTTCTCTCTCGGAAATCCTTGCAAGTCCCATTGATAGTCCCCGTACTCATGGCGGAACGGGAGATGCACGAGCGGCCCTAACCCGATGTGGTCGCCGGAGTCGTCTTGATGCAAGATCCTGGTCTTGCCGTCAGGTAGGTACTGGTAGGTCTCCATCGACGGGAAGTCGGTCGCAACCCCCGAGACCAGGGCACCGTCAACGCCAGGGGTCACGATCGTCTGTCCGCGCACCCTCCACCCCGCGTCACCAGCCGGCCCAGGAGCAAGTGGATCCGCGGCGTCGTAGTTGATCAACACAGTGCCGTCTGGCAGCTGAGCAGCAGACATCTTGGGCGTGCCGGTCCTGACTTGCCCCACCGTATCGGCCGACGGATTCTGCCGCGCAATCACTATGCCGTTCTCGTAGTCGATGAAGTACGAGACCCGGGTGTTCTCGGGGGCGAAGTTCGGGTCAAATTCGCGGCCGTCTCCATAGTGCCGCGATGCTCCCCCGAGTACCTTGCCGTTGGGGATGAACAGACCAGTGGCGACAACACCCTGTCCGGGTACGGGGTCAATCTTGATGACGCTGATGACCGGCGGGACCCCTTGGTTCTTGGGGTTATAACTGTGTGTCATTTGCCACTGCTATGGGACCGCCTGGATTGCCACGAGGATGGGACCACCTTGGCGCGTTATTGAGGATGCTCTGCGGGGTTGGGTCGGTCAAGTCCGGGTCGGTGTCGTTGGCGGTAGGAGGGGCCTTCGATGACGAGGGTGTGCGCGCGTGAGGTGAGTCGGTCGATGGCCGATTGGGCCAGTAGCGCGTCGGCGGTCATGGTGAGCCATTCGGCGGGTTCTCGGTTGGATGTGACGATGGTGGTCTTGGTCTGCTGGTGGCGTTCGACGATGAGTTCGTAGAAGTCGTTGGTTTCGGTCGCGTCGAGCGCTCTGAGTGCGAAGTCGTCGATGATCAGGATGTCGACGGCGGTGATGCGGCGGAGTTCGGCGTCGACGCTGTTGTCGAGGCGGGCGGCTTTGAGTCGGTGGAACAGTTTGTCCGCTCGCGCGAACAGCACTGTTTTGCGTCGGCCGATGGCCATGTGGCCCAACGCGTTTGCTAGGTGTGTTTTGCCGACTCCGACGGGGCCGAGCAGGATCGCGGAGTGGCCGGCGTCGATGAACCGCAGGGTGGTGAGGTCCTCGAGCAGGGGGCGGTCGTAGAGTAGATCGTCTGCCGCGCGCCAGTTGTCGATCCGCATGCTGGGGTCGAGACCTGCCTTGGCTGATCGTCGGGCGGCGGAGCTGGATTCACGCCGTGAGACTTCATCGGCGAGCAATTGTTGCAGGAACGTCAGGTGCGAGGTTTTGTGTTGGCGGGCCAGGGCTGCGCGTTGGGGCAGGGTGTCGGCGAGGGCTCCGAGTTTGAGGGTTTTGAGCAGGCCGAGCATGTCGGCGCCGACAGGTTCGGGCACACTGTTGGTGGTTCGGGTCATCGGTTCACTCCTGAATGGTGTTGTCGGGGTTAGGAACAAGTGTCAACTGTGTTCTGTTGGTTGCGTATTCGGAGGGGTCGCGGGCAAAGCGAGACGATTCCGACCCGGCGGCCACGGGCATGTCCGGGGTGGTGTTCTCGGTGGCCTGCTCAAGCATCGAGGCGATCTTGGGCACGGCGATGACATCGAACTCCAGGGCGGTGGCACAGGCAGCATCGACAGGTCCGGGCCCGTAGGTGCGCACCAGGCCGAGCAGGGTGTACACCGCCCGCACCCGAGACCACGGGCGCGGGTCGTCGACGATACGGGCCGCGTAGAGCCCGATATGGGGGCCGTGATGCTCGCAGGTGGCCTGCAGCTTGCTGATGTTGCGCAGCGCGTAGGCGGCCTTGTCTGCGGGGTAGTCGTTGGGGTCGGTGCTCTGCCCACCGGCGGGCTGGCGCGGGTGTTGCTTGACCAACTCGCCGCGGTGATAGAACTTCACCGCTTCGCTGTCCAGGCGAACGTCCAGTGTCGAGCCGATCCAGGTTTCGGGCAGTGAGTACAGTGCTTTGCCGACCGAGGCGTGAAAGTCTCTGTGCACCTTGACAGTTTTGAAGATCGGTACGTCGTAGTCGGCCGGTATCGGTAACAGGTGGGCGCGCTCGTCTGTGTCGAACAGCACCGCTGGCGCGGCGGCGGTGGTGCCGTGAATCCGCAGCCCCGCGGTGCTCTGGCACCACGCCACCGCGGCGGCCTGGGCATCGGGCAGGCTCGAGAATCGCTCACCGGCCCAAAAGTTGTTCTGCACGTAGTGGATGGTGCGTTCTACCCGCGGCTTGTCGGTTGGTGTGGCGACTCGGGCGGTGTCGGTGACGAACCCGGCATGCTGGCCGTAGTCCAACCAGCCCCGAGACAACCTCGGATTGAGGGTGTCTGCTTGGGTGACAATAGGTTTCATGTTGTCCGGAATGATCACAGCGAACACGCCGCCGAAGAACTCCCACGCCGCTGAACAGCCCTCGAGGATCGTTGACAGGGTTTGGGTGTGTGAGAGCCACACGAACGTGTGCCGCGAGTACACGGCGGTGAACACCAGCGCGAACACTTTGCGGCGCTTACCTGTTGCCGCATCATCGAGCATCCCGAGGTAGCCGAAGTCGATCTGGCACTCCACCCCGGGATCCCCATCGGCCACCCGCACCGTGGTCGTGGTGCGGCGATACCCACAGCACTCGGTCGCGAACCGCACCAGCGTCCGATACGGGACCACACACCCCTGACGGGCCAGCAGGATGTGAATCTTCGTCACCGTCAACGGTTCTGGATTCTCCGGCGTTCCTCCCCTCACCCACTGCGTGATCTGTTCGCTGAACGGCACCAACGCTTCCCACGCCTGGCCATGACCATTCGGCCGCGCCGGACGCACCCCGGCCACCACCGCACCGAGCAACTCATCGGTCAGTGCCGACGCACCGACATCGCGCGTCAACCCCGCCGCCTGCGCCGCCGCGATGTAGCGTCGCACCGTCTTCCTATCGACACCCGCACGCGCGGCGATCGTGCGCAGACCCGGCGCCGGTAACCCCACCGCAAGGCCCAACCACAACCGCAGGACTTCTCTGATCTCTTCCACTGCAACCTCCCGGTAGCCCATGCCGTCGGCCCCTTCCGTGAACATCGTCACGGCCGAGTCAACGGACAAAATGAAGGACCACCAGCGCGACGCGCCGGTGGTCCCATAACTGGCAATCCAGGTGGTCCCATCCCTATGGCAAACAATCAGCCCAGGTGGTCCCTTCACGGTGGCAAATGACAACTGTGGAGGTCCAACGCTGCTGCCATTCGCCAGTCATTGAGGGTGTCGGGCTCCCGTCCATAGACTTTGCGGAAAGCCTCGATCTGATTGGCAACCAAACCGCTGTTGACAACGAGAGATTCCGGGGCCATGGCGTAGAGCTCGCCGACCGCAGCGCTGATCGCGCTACCGGCAGAGGTGACAGCCTGGTCTGCGGCATCTCCCAAGCCCTTCAATCGTCCCTGGATCTCGGCAGCCGTGGTGGCGTCGAACTCCGCGCCGTCGGGCGCCTTCTCCGGAACAAAATTCAGCATGTAGTCACGGCTCGCCGTGTCGAGGACATACCCGAGGTCCGCGGCGGCATCGGTAGCGTTTCTCAGTCCGGTCCTGGCGCTGGCGATGTCGCCTGCGTCGGTATTCAAGGTCTGCGCCAGATCGCCGTACTCATCGGCCATGCTCTGAAGCCAGCACGTGATGGACACGGCACGGTCGTCGGCAGGTCCACGTGCGTCTCCGGTCCACTCGCCGCGCATCAGATTCAGGACCGGGTTCCCGGCTTTCGGGGCTTCAAGGTCGAGGTTCGCCTTGAGTGCAAACAACCCATTCGCGATCGGGGTCAGTGCCTCCGGCTTCCACGACGCGATCTCGTCGTAGCTAGGCGTCATCTCAGCGAGATGCCTTCGCTGTGACGTCCTCAAGGATGGGAGCCGGGACAAGATGATCGGTGAGCGCCCCGACGCGTGTCGGATATCCGATAGAGTCCTCGATCCGCTTGGCACTGTCATCGTCAGCCTCAACGGTGATGTTCCGGCAGTTCATCACCAACGCGGCGAATGAGGAGACGGCGTCTGAGGTGTTCGACAACGCGGTCGCGATCTACTTGTCCGTTTTCGACGCGATACGCGACATATCGTGCGTCGCACCGCGGAACGCATTCACGAGAGAGCTGAAGGACTCTGTGGCGTAGCCGTCTTCCCCGCCTGGACCGAGCGTCAGCTCGCCGATCCGAGATGCACTCTGCTCGATCGCCTGAGCGGCCGAAATCAACGATTCAGGCTTTACGACCAGATCCGACATGTTTCTCCCCCGAGATGGCTACGCAGAACACAGTACTGCGCCTGCCACAATCTGCGCGCAGTCGCCCGGCGAAGTACCTGCTCAACCGATGCTAGGCACATATCGGCGAGCCGTCTCGTCGGCATCCACAGGTCCTCGCACCCACTACCCAACAGGCAACGCATCGCACTCGACGACCCGTCCCGAAAGTAGTAGACGCGTCGGTCACTGCTGGGCGTGCGGGGCCAAGTAAGGACGCGGTAGTCCGAACCGCGCGACGATCGCGCGAATCCGGTTCTCCTCGTCGACGACGAAGGTCTCCGACACCGGAGCACCGAGTCGCAGGGTCCGGGGTCGGACATGCACCACATACCGCGTGGTGACGCTGTGACCGTCGACCGTCGCGGTGAAGTCCGAGACGCGGTGGATCAACCGGAACTGCGGACCCCGCGCGAGGCTTCGTGCGATGTGGGGGCCGTTGCGGCCGGTCCGCAGACCGAATTCCACGCGGGTGCAGTCGGGATGCAGCGACACCGCCGACGGGTCGTGGCTGACCAGGGCGTCGACATATGCGCGGGCCGCCGCGACCCGCTGCTGGTCTCTGTCCGCCGAGGTCACCGCGCGCCGTAGACCGGCATGGGGACCGGCGCCTTCGCCAGGATCTCCTCCACCACCGGACCGAGTTCGGCAACCTCCCAGCGAGACCCCTTGTCCCGCTCGACGCTTCGCTGCCAGCCGTCGGTCACCGAGATCTTGCCGCCCTCGACCTCGAAGACCCGACCGCTCACCGACGCCGACTCGGGCGAGCCGAGCCACACCACGAGCGGTGAGATGTTCGCCGGATCCATCGCGTCGAACGATCCGTCCGCGGGGGCGGCCATCTGCGCGGCCATCTCGTCACCGGCACCCATCGTCATCTGGGTCCGGGCCGCGGGCGCGATCGCGTTGACCGTGACGCCGTAGCCGCCCAGTTCGGCGGCCGCCTGGACGGTGAGCGCCGCGATACCCGCCTTGGCCGCGACATAGTTGCCCTGGCCGATCGAACCGTACAGTCCGGCACCGGAACTCGTGTTGATGATCCGCGCCTGCGGCGTACGACCCGCCTTGGCCTCGGCCCGCCAGTGGGCCGCGGCATGACGCAAGCCGACGAAGTGACCCTTGAGGTGCACGCGAATGACGGCATCCCACTCGTCCTCCGACAGCGACACCAGCATGCGGTCGCGGACGAATCCCGCGTTGTTGACGAGCACGTCGAGCCGGTCGAAGGCGTCGAGGGCGGTGGCGACCATGGCCTCGCCACTCTTCCAGTCGGCCACGTCGCCCACCGAGACGACGGCTTCGCCGCCGGCCGCGACGATCTCGTCCACGACCCCGGCAGCGAGATCCTCCGCATAGTCGTTGACCACGACCTTCGCCCCGTCGGCGGCGAACGCGAGCGCGTGGGCTCGTCCGATGCCCTGTCCGGCACCGGTCACGATGACGACGCGGCCCTCATTCAACTTGCTACTCAAGGTGTTTCCTTTCTGAACTGCGAAGACTGTGCTTGTGCGGTGGGTCAGACGGCGTTGCCGGCGGTCGCGGCGTCGAGGAAGGCCGGCTTCTCGCCCCCGCCGTGCACGGTGAGCGTCGAGCCGCTGATGTATCCCGCCAGCGGTGACAGCAGGAAGGCAACGGCGTTGCCGACGTCGACGGGGGTTGCCATCCGGCCCAGCGGGATGGTGGCGCCCACGGCAGCGACTCCGGCGTCGTCCCCGTAGTGGAGATGCGACTGCTCGGTCTCCACGGGTCCGGCGACGACCGAGTTGACCCTCACCTTCGGGGCCCATTCGACGGCGAGCGAAGTCATCAGGTTGTCGAGGCCCGCCTTGGCGGCTCCATACGCCGACGTCCCGGGCGACGGCCGGTGTCCGCTCACGCTCGACACGTTGACGATCGCCCCACCGTCCGGCTGCGTCTGCATGACCGCGTTCGCCGCCTTCGCCACCGCCAGCGGGGCCAGGAGGTTGAGGTCGACGATCTTGCTCGCGAACCGGACCGATGCGTCGGCGGCCAGCGCGAAGGGCGACCCACCGGCGTTGTTGACCACCCCGTCGATGCGTCCGGCGCGGTCGACGATGTCGTCGATCATCGCCTCGACGGCCGCGGCGTCGCGGACGTCGCACGAGACGAAGTCGATCTCGCGAAGGTCGTCGGCGAGACTGTCCGCACTCCGGCCGCAGATGACCGGCCGGGCACCGAGGGTCGACAACACCCGCGTGATACCCGCACCGACTCCGCGTGCACCACCGGTGACCAGGACAACCTTCCCGACCAGGCCCAGCTCGGCCTGTGACTGCGTCTGCATGGGTGCTACCCTACCAAACAACCAAGCACTTGCTTGGTTCAATGCTTGCGCAGCCCACGAGGTTGCCAACGCAGCCACGAGAGGAGCACGCGTGCCGATCACCACGACACGTACCGAGTCCGGCATCGTGACCATCACGGTCGACTACCCGCCGGTCAACGCGCTGCCATCGGCAGCGTGGTTCGAACTCGCCGACGCCATCACGGCGGCCGGCAACGATCCGGCCACACACGTCGTGGTGTTACGCGCCGAAGGACGAGGCTTCAACGCCGGCGTCGACATCAAGGAGATGCAGGCCACCGAGGGCTTCGACGCCCTGATCGGCGCCAACCGGGGATGCGCGGCCGCCTTCGGCGCGGTCTACGACTGCGCGGTGCCGGTGGTCGTCGCGGTCAACGGCTTCTGCGTGGGCGGCGGAATCGGTCTGGTCGGCAACGCCGATGTCATCGTCGCCTCCGACGACGCGGTCTTCGGGCTTCCCGAGGTCGACCGCGGCGCCCTCGGTGCGGCAACACATCTCGCGCGCCTGGTGCCGCAGCACATGATGCGCACCCTCTACTTCACCGCGAAGAACGTCACCGCCCAGCAACTCGAGCACTTCGGTTCGGTGTACCGGGTCGTCCCCCGCGAGGACCTGCTCGACGCCGCACTCGAGGTCGCCGAGGCCATCGCGGCCAAGGACACCCGGGTGATCCGCGCGGCCAAAGAGGCCATCAACAACATCGATCCGGTGGACGTGAAGGCCAGTTACCGCCTGGAACAGGGCTACACCTTCGAGCTGAACCTGGCCGGCGTCGCCGACGAGCACCGCGACGCCTTCGTCTCGACCGGTAAACCGCTCGCCTCGAACGCTTCTCACAACGGAGGACACGCCTGAGATGCCGACCGACAAGACAAGCACTCTCGACGACGTCGTCGCGGAGCTCCGCGACGGGATGACCATCGGGATCGGCGGCTGGGGTTCGCGCCGCAAGCCGATGGCGCTCGTGCGCGCGATCGCCCGCTCGGACGTCAAGGACCTCACCGTCGTGACCTACGGCGGCCCCGACCTCGGGTTGCTCTGCGCCGCAGGCAAGGTGCGTCGCGCATACTACGGCTTCGTGTCGCTCGACTCCGCCCCGTTCTACGACCCGTGGTTCGCGAAGGCGCGCACCAACGGCGAGATCGAGGTGCGCGAGATGGACGAGGGCATGGTCAAGTGCGGCCTGGAGGCCGCGGCCGCACGGCTGCCGTTCCTCCCGATCCGCGCCGGACTCGGTTCCGACGTCCTGAACTTCTGGGAGGGCGAACTGAAAACCGTCGAATCCCCGTATCCGGACGCCGACGGACGGACCCAGACGCTGGTCGCGATGCCGGCGCTCAAGCTCGACGCCGCTTTCGTCCACCTGGATCTGGCCGACGCCCACGGCAACGCCGCCTACACCGGCGTGGACCCGTACTTCGACGACCTCTACTGCGCGGCCGCCGAGCGCCGCTACCTGGAGACCGATCAGCTCGTCTCGAACGAGGTACTGGTGAAAACCGTTCCGCATCAGCGACTCCTGCTGAACCGGATGAACGTCGACCGCGTGGTGCACGCCCCCAACGGCGCGCACTTCACCTTTGCCGGCGAGTACGGGCGGGACGAGAAGTTCCAGCAGTTCTACGTCGCCAGCGCCAAGGAACCCGACACCTGGGAAGCGTTCTCGCGCCGATTCCTTCAGGTCGACGAGGCGACCTACCAGCGAGAGGTGACCGCATGGCAGGCCGAGCAGGAGGAGAACGCACAGTGAGCACCGCAGAGACACAGGCAACGAATATCCCGCCGGCTGAGCCTTCCTCCCCGCTGGCTGAGCCTGTCGAAGTCACGCGCGCCGAGTACTGCGTCATCTCATGCGCCGGCATCTTCGCCGGTGCCGGCGAGATCATGGCGTCGCCGATGGCGCCCGTCCCCCTGCTGGGCGCTCGCCTGGCACGCCTCACCACCGAACCCGACCTGCTGATCACCGACGGCGAGGCGCTGATCCTCGCCGACACACCGCCGATCGGCAAGACCGGCCCCATCGAGGGCTGGATGCCGTTCCGCAAGGTGTTCGACGTCGTGGCGTCGGGCCGTCGTCATGTGGTCATGGGCGCCAACCAGATCGATCGTCACGGGAACCAGAACCTGTCGGCGTTCGGCCCGCTGCAGCACCCGACGCGGCAGATGTTCGGTGTCCGCGGCGCACCCGGCAACACCATCAACCACCCGACGAGCTACTGGGTGCCGCGTCACACGGCACGCGTCTTCGGGGAGACCGTCGACATCGTGTCCGGCATCGGATACGACAAGGTCGACCCGGACAACCCGGCATACGACGACCTGAACATCCATCGAGTCGTCACCAACCTCGGTGTCTTCGACTTCGGCGGGGCGGGTCACACGATGCGGGCACTGTCGCTGCATCCGGGGGTCACCGCCGACGAGGTCGCGGAGAACACCGGCTTCGAGATCGAGGGTCTCGCCGACGCTCCGGAGACCCGGCAGCCCACCGCCGAGGAACTCGGCCTGATCCGAGACGTCCTCGATCCCAAGGGTGTTCGCAACAAGGAAGTCCGATGAGTCCGGCGCGGGCGGCCGGCCTGTCCACGTCGTTCACCGAGCTGGTCGGGGTCGAGTACCCGATCGTGCAGACGGGAATGGGCTGGGTTTCCGGGCCGTCGCTGACCTCGGCGACGTCGAATGCCGGCGGTCTCGGCATCCTGGCGTCGGCGACGATGACCTTCGCCGAACTCGAGGCCGCGATCGCCAAGACGAAGTCGTTGACCACCAAGCCGTTCGGCGTGAACATGCGCGCCGACGCCACCGACGCCCCGGAACGGATCGATCTGCTGATCCGCGAGGGCGTCAAGGTCGCGTCGTTCGCGCTCGCGCCGAAGCCCGAGCTGATCGCGAAGCTCAAGGACCACGGCATCGTCGTGATCCCGTCGATCGGCGCAGCGAAACACGCGGTGAAGGTCGCCTCCTGGGGCGCCGATGCGGTCATCGTTCAGGGTGGCGAGGGCGGCGGTCACACCGGTCCGGTCGCCACCACCCTGCTGCTGCCGTCCGTCCTGGATGCGCTGTCCGCGAAGAACATCGACATGCCGGTGGTCGCTGCGGGTGGCTTCTTCGACGGTCGCGGACTCGCCGCGGCGCTCGCCTACGGCGCCCAGGGCGTCGCGATGGGAACCCGGTTCCTGCTGACCTCCGACAGCGCGGTCCCCGACTCGGTCAAGCAGGAGTACCTGCAGCGCGGCCTCAACGACACCGTCGTGTCGGTGAAGGTCGACGGCATGCCCCACCGCGTGCTGCGTACCCCGCTCGTCGAGGCACTGGAAAGCGGCAGTCCGGTGCGGGCGCTGTTCGCCGCGGCCCGAAATGCCAACGAGTTCAAACAGATGACCGGCATGCGCTGGACCACCATGCTCAAAGACGGTCGCACGATGAAGAAGTCGGGTGAGCGGACCTGGCAGCAGGTCATCATGGCCGGCAACACCCCGATGCTGCTGAAGGCCGGACTCGTCGAGGGTGACACCCGCGCCGGTGTTCTCGCGTCGGGACAGGTCGTCGGCATGATCGATGACCTGCCGAGCTGCGACGAGCTGATCCAGTCGATCATGCACCAGGCCCACGAACGGCTGAAGACGCTCGGTTCGCTGGGCTGACCCTTCGAGACGCTCGCAAGCTCGCTCCTCAGGGAGCAGATGGGGGACCCCGCCGCTCCTCGCATCTCAGGCAGCAGAGGTTGTCACGACGATGGCGTGAGCGTCCAGCCCGCGGCTGCGGTGCGCTGGTTCCAGAACTCGGTGTAACGGCCACCGCGGCTGAGCAGTTCGTCATGCGTACCGATGTCGTCGACGCCGCCCCGGTCGTCGAGGACGACGATCTGGTCGGCGGCGATCACGGTCGACAACTTGTGCGCGATGACGAGCACGGTGCTGCGGTCGGCGAGGCGACGGATGGATTCGGCGACGTGCGATTCGTTCTCCGGGTCGAGAGCGGAGGTCGCCTCGTCGAAGAGCACGATCGGGGCGTCCTTGAGGAGCGCGCGAGCGATCGAAACACGTTGCCGCTCACCCCCGGAGAGCGCAGATCCGCCTTCGCCGACGACGGTGTCCCACCCGTCGGACAGACGCTCGACGATGGACGTGACACCGGCGGTCTCGGCGGCCGCGCGGATCTCGGCGTCGGAGGCATCGGGGCGGCCGAGTTTGATGTTCTCCCACAGTGTGTCGTCGAACAGATAGACGTCCTGGAAGACCTGCGACAGCTGGCCCATCAGCGCGCCGGTCTCCTGGTCGCGGACGTCGACACCGCCGACCTTCACCGAACCGCCGTCGACATCGTAGAACCGGGCGATCAGACGGAAGATCGTCGACTTGCCCGAGCCCGACGGGCCGACGAGCGCGGTCATCGTGCCGGGCTGCGCGCGCAACGACACATCTCGGAGCACCGGGGTGCCGTTCTCGTAACCGAAAGCGACCTGCGACAGTTCGACCGAACCCGGCTCGGTGATCGGTTGCGGCTGGTCGGGGGCGGGCATCCGGTCGGTGTCGAGGACACCGGTGATGCGGTTGATCTCGTCGGTCGACATGCGCAGCGTCGAACCGAGTTCGGCGAGTTCGCCGATCGGGCCGAAGAAGCGGGCCGCGAGACCGAACACCGCGACGAGCAGGGCCGGTTCGATGTGACCGGACACCGCGAGCCAGGCGCCGAGCGCGAGGACCGCGCTGAACACGACCTGGACCGAGAGCCCGTTGAGCAGGATGCCGAGGATGGAGCGCCAGAGCATCGACTTGCCCACCCGCGCCTGCTGTCCGAGCGCATCGGCCAGCGGTGCGTGTGCGGAGTCGGCCGCGCCGAAGGCACGCAACACGGCCTGGCATCGCGCGTACTCCAGTACACGGTTGTTGACCTTCACGGCCTCGGCCCGCTTGCGGCGCTCGGCCTTCGCCAGGAACCGGCTGGACAGCTTGCCGACGTACATGAGGACCAGCGTCCCGGCGACCATCAGCAGGCCGATCCGCCAGTCGAAGACGCAGATTCCCAACACGACGACCACCGAGCTGACCGTGTTCACGACGACCGGCGTGATGTAGTGCGCGCCGGTGCTGCCCACGAACATCGTTCCCTTGACGGCGATCTGCGAGACGTCGCCGATGCGTTCGCGGGTGAACCAGCCGAGTGGCAGCGTGACCATGTGGTCGCCGAGCCGGTGATGCAGCATGCGCATCGCGTACAGGGCCATCGTCATGCCCTTGAGCGACTGGATGTAAGCGCTCACGGCACAGATCAGCACCAGGACGGCCAACGGCCACAACCACTTCGCCGCGCCGGAGAGGTCGCCGGTCAGCAGGTTCTCGGTGATCGGGACGAGTGTGAGCATCGCGAGGCCCTGGGCGACGCCGTACAGGACGACCCAGCTCAGGAAGACGACCATGCGGGCACGCTCGGAACCCAGAATCGTGTAGAAACCGCGGATCATCGTGCCACCTCGCCACTCTCGACCGCGCCGAGCGCGATCTTCTCGTCCTGCCGGGTGGTGCCGGCCTCGTAGCTCGCCCACATCGACGCGTACAGACCACCGTTGGCGACCAGCTCGTCCTGACGTCCCTGTTCGACGACCCGGCCGCGATCGAGCACGACGATGTTGTCGGCGTGGGTGATCGAGCCCAGCCGGTGCGCGATGACGAGGACCGTCCGGCCGACCATCAGTGCGCCGATGGCCTGCTGGATCTGGGCTTCCGATTCCGGGTCGGCGAAGGCGGTCGCCTCGTCGAGCACCAGGATCGGGGTGTCCGCGAGCAGGGCGCGGGCGATCGAGACCCGTTGCGCCTCACCACCGGAGAAGTGTGCGCCGTCGCCGACGACGGTGTCGTATCCGTCGGGCAGTTCCAGGATGCGCTCGTGGATCCGGGCCGCACGCGCGGCGTCGTGGACCTGCTCCTCGGAGGCGCCGGGCCGGCCGAGACGGATGTTGTCCCGCACCGACATCGTCAGCAGCTGCACGTCCTGCAGCACGAATCCGACGTGTCGATAGAGCTCGGTCGGGGCGATGTCGCGGACGTCGACCCCGCCGATGCGCACCGACCCGGAATCGGGATCGCCGAATCGCGGCAACAGTGTCGCCAGGGTCGACTTACCGCTTCCCGACGGTCCGACCAGCGCGGTCACGGTGCCCTCGGCGAGTTCGACGCTGACGCCGTCGAGTGCCTTGACCCCGGCGGGCACACCCAGTCGCGGCGGATAGGTGAAGTGCACGTTCTCGATTCGCACGTCGTGTCCGGCGGGGACCTGCGGGTTCTCGGGGACCGTCAGCTCGGGTTCGGCGAGCAGATCCGCGATGCGCAGCGCCGCGGCCGACGCCTGTTGGCGGGTGTGGACCGCGGTGGACACCGTCAGGAGCGCCGTCGGCAGCACCATCGCGATCAGCGTCGAACCGACGAGTTCGATCGGCGACACCCAGCCCTGGTCGACGAACCAGTAGCCGACGCCGAGGTTGACCAGCAGGATCAGCGGGGCGGAGATCAGGACCGTGGTGATGGCCTGGACGCGGAGCATCGGGCCCATGTACCCGGCGAAGTCGTCGTTGAACTCGTCGGCGGCATCGATGAAGCGGCGGTGGGCTTTTCCGGTCTGCCCGAACGTCTTGACCACGGCGACACCGGCGATGAACTCGACGATGGTCGCGCTGATGCGGGCGACACCTTTGTCCATCTTCTCCATCTCGGCGGTCAGGTCACGCGCCATGTAGGAGTAGGTCAGGGCGTACAGCGGCACGGTGGCGATGGCCAGCAGACCGAGGCGCCAGTCGAGGACGAAGCAGTAGATCAGCGCGAAGATCGGCGACAGCACCGCGGCAGTCGCCTCCACCTGCGCGTGGGCGACCAGATAGTGCAGGTCGGCGACGTCGTTCTGCACCGACTTGCGCACCGCACCCGAACTGGTACGACTGAACCAGCCGAGCGGGAGCCGACCGAGCTTGTCGGCGATGCGGATTCGGAGTTGTGCCTGGAGGTCGAGGTCGGCGAAGTGGGTGATCGCCAGCGCCAGGAAGGCGAACAGGGCGCGCGCCGCGAGACCGCCCACGACGAGCCACACCACCAGCCAGACCCGGCCGGTGTCGGTCGGGCCCGGTGCCAGAAGTGTGCGCCCGAGCTCGACGATGCCGATGAACGGCACCACGGTCGCGGCCGAGGCGAAGATCTGGACGAATTGCGCGAGAACGGTCCGCGTCTTCACCGGTGCCAGCACGTCGGCGAGAGCCGCCGACTTGGCCTTGGCCTCCGCCCGAGCCCTGTTCCGGGCAGCCTTCGGGTCGTCGGGCGTCTCCTCCGGGACCCGGGTCGGTGCAGGTGCGGCCACTTCGGTTCCGCCAGTTGTCATAGGCGCACCTTAGCGGCCGCCGACGAGTTAAGGAAAGGTACCCTAACTCTCGCCGCTCTCAGCGGGGCAGGATGCCGTCGAGGACGATCGACAGGTATTGATCGGCGATCGACTCCACCGTCATCGGGCCGCCCGGCCGGTACCAGCGCACGGCCACCCACACGGTGTCGCGCATGAAGCGGTACACCAGTTCGACATCGAGATCCGGACGGAATTCACCGTCGTCGACGCCCCGCTGCAGCACCGCATGCCACAGTTGGCGGAACTCGACGTTCAGCTCCGAGATGTAGCCGAACCGCTCCTGCCCCGACAGCCGCTTGGCCTCGTCCTGGTAGATCGCGACCGCATTGCGTTCGGCGTCGATCGACTCGAAGGAGGCCACGACGAGCCCGCGGAGCGTCTCGGTCGCCGAGAGTCCCGCCGAGGCGATCTGGCGGTACCGGGCGAACAGGTCGTCGAGGAACCGGCGCAGGATCTCGTCGACCATCGACTCCTTGGAGTCGAAATGATGGTAGAGACTGCCCGACAGGATTCCCGCGGCATCGGCGATGTCGCGCACCGTCGTCGAACGCAGGCCGTTCTCGGCGAACATCCGCCCGGCGGTGGCGAGCAACTCGTCACGGCGCGACGAACGGACGACGGTATCGGCGCCGGCTTTTGCGTCGGTCCCGCCTTTGTCATCGGTCTTGGTCTGACCACGTGGTGACACGCATCCTCCTGGAGTCTGCCCATCACCCTAGCAAGCGCTTGGCCGGGTACGTTATCCGACGAACCCGGCCAAGCGTCCTACGCGCAGATCATGCGCACCCGTGTCAGGCGCCGAGGCGCTTGCGCACCTTTTTCATGGCGCGAGTGTTGAAGAACTTGAACAGCTTGAGCTGCTGATCGGTCATCTTCGTGTCCTTGGCCACGAACGGCGGCGACATCATCTCGGCCACCGTCAGCGGCAGCGTCGAGAACGCGACCGCGCGGGCGTGGCTGAAGGTCTCGAAGCCGGTCCGGCCGTGGTAGCCGCCCATGCCGGAGCGACCGACGCCACCGAACGGCAGCTCGCCGCTGAACAGGTGGATGGCGAAATCGTTGCCGTTGATCGAGCCGCTGCGGGTGTTGTCGGCCAGCTTCTCGAAGCGGTCGTTGCGATCGCCGCACCAGTACATGGTCAGCGGGTGCGGATGCGACGAGATGTGGCTGATGACCTCGGACAGCTCGCGGTACGGGTAGACGGTCAGTACCGGACCGAAGACCTCGTCCTCCTCGATCTTCATGCCGGCCTTGACGCCGGTCAGGAGCGTCGGCGGGATCTTGCGACGCTCGGCGTTCGGCAGCGGCTCACCGCCGGGGATGACCTGGCGCTTGGTGGCGCCGAGCGCGACGGCGTCGTCGATGAGGCCCACGATGCGGTCGAAGTTCTTCTGGTTGATCGTCGCGGTGTACTGGTCGTTGTCGTAGATCGTCGGGAAGTGCTCGGTCCAGCGCGCGACCACCTTGTCGGTGAACTCGCCGAGCTTGGCCTCCGGGACGAAGACGTAGTCGGGGCACAGGCACACCTGGCCGCCGTTGACCAGGCGGGCGTCGGCGAGCATGTTGGCGGCCTTGTCGATGTCGGCGTCGAGGTCGACGACGGCCGGGTTCTTGCCGCCCAGCTCCAGGGTGACCGGGATCAGGTTCTTGGCGGCCTCCTGGGCCACCGAGGCGCCGACCTCGGGCGAGCCGGTGAAGAACATGTGATCGACCTTGAGCTTCGCGAAGTCCGAGCCCGACCCGTGCTTCGAGGTGACGATGGCCAGCTCTTCGATGGAGAAGTAGTCGGGTGCGTACTTGGCGAGAACGTCCGTGGTCTTCGCGGTGATCGACGACGGGCGCATCAGTACGCGGTTACCCGCGGCGAACGCCGAGCCGGCCGGAACGATCGTCAGCTGCAGCGGGAAGTTCCAGGGGCCCATGATGCCGACGACGCCGAGCGGGTCGTGGCGCACGCTCTGCTTGTAGCCCAGGAGCCCCTGGACCTTGGCGTACTTGGTCTCACCCATCCACTCCTTGACGCCACGACGCTGGTGCGTGAGGTCGATCATGCAGCCCGCGACGTCGGCGGCCAGCGACAGCTCGCGCGGACGTGAGCCGTAGTCCTCGGTCAGCGCGGCAGCGATCTCGTCGGAGTGGTCGAGCAGCAGCGCGACCAGTCGGGTGATGCGGTCGATGCGGGTGTCGGCGTCGGGGATGCCGTCACGCAGAAACGCGGCTCGCTGGATCTCGACCAACTCGGTCAGTGTGTGCTCTTCCGAGGAGACGCCACGCTTCGCGGTCGTCGCCCCGGTGCTGGTGTGCTCAGCAGGCTTGGTCATCGAGATCCCCTCAGGTAGTTCGTGCTGCAGGTCGGACGTGCGGCGTTTGGAACAAAAGAGTCCGCTTGTCCCACACCATAGTATGCGCCAGACCACACCAGGATGTGGGTACGTCCGTTGTCAGAATGGTACGACCGGCACGCCGCAAGGTCGAGACCTCGCCCGGGGGATCTTCGGGGAGGTCTCGACCTTGCGGGTGGTCAGCTCAGGCGCTCGATGATCGTGACGTTGGCGGTCCCGCCGCCCTCACACCCGCGGCTGACCGCCCTCCTCAGCTGAGCCTTTCGATGATCGTGACGTTGGCGGTCCCGCCGCCCTCACACATCGTCTGGAGGCCGTAGCGGCCGCCGGTGCGTTCGAGTTCGTTGAGGAGGGTGGCGAACAGCTTGGCGCCGGTGGCACCGAGCGGGTGTCCGAGTGCGATGGCACCGCCGTTGGGGTTGACCTTGGCGGGGTCGGCGCCGGTCTCCTTCAGCCAGGCGAGCACGACCGGCGCGAAGGCCTCGTTGATCTCGACGACGTCGATGTCGTCGATGGACAGGCCGGCCTTGCCGAGTGCGTACTTGGTGGCGGGGATGGGCGCGGACAGCATCATCACCGGGTCGTCGCCGCGGACGGACATGTGGTGGATGCGGGCGCGCGGGGTGAGGTTGTGCTCTTTGAGCGCGCGTTCGGAGACGACGAGGGTGGCCGACGAGCCGTCGCAGATCTGCGAGGCGACGGCCGCGGTGAGGCGCGACCCTTCGGCGAGCGGCTGCAGTCCGGCCATCTTCTCCAGCGAGGTCTCACGCGGGCACTCGTCGACGACGCAGTCGCCGAGCGGGACGTTCTCGTTGTCGAAACGGCCGGCGGCGATGGCCGCGCGGGCGCGCTCGTGGGACTGCAGGGCCCAGTGCTCCATGTCCTCGCGGCTGATGTCCCATTTCTCGGCCATCATGCCCGCGCCGACGAACTGCGAGATCTCGGTGTCGCCGAAGCGCTCCCGCCAGCCCGCGGATTCTGCGGTGGGCGTGGTGAATCCGAACTCCTGGCCGGCGATCATGGCCTGCGAGATCGGGATCGCGCTCATGTTCTGTACGCCGCCGGCGACGACGACGTCCTGGGTGCCGCTCATGACGCCCTGCGCGGCGAAGTGGATGGCCTGCTGGCTCGATCCACATTGCCGGTCGACGGTCGTGCCGGGGATGTCGAGCGGCAGACCCGCGGCCAGCCATGCGGTGCGTGCGATGTTGCCGGCCTGGGGGCCGATGGCGTCGACGCAGCCGAACACGACGTCGTCGACGACGTCGGGGTCGATGCCGGTCCGCTCGACGAGTGCGGAGATGATGTGCGCGCCGAGATCGGCGGGGTGGACCATGGCGAGCGAGCCGTTGCGTTTGCCGACGGGGGTGCGGATGGCGTCGACGATGTAGGCCTGCGGCGTGGTCATGGGCGGTACTCCTTTGGGTGGGCGGTGCTGGAGGGCAACCGGTTCAGGCTCGCTGGCTGGAGATCGAGATGACCTCGCCGGTGAGGTATGTGGTGTAGTCGCTGGCGAGCATGGCGACGGTCGCGGCGACCTCCCATACCTCCGCGGCACGGCCGTAGGCCTCCTTCGAGGCCAGCTCGTCGAGAAGGTCGTCGCTGGTGACCTTCGCGAGGAACGGGTGCTTGGCGATCGACGGCGCGATCGCATTGATCCGCACCCCCACGTCGGCGGCTTCGAGTGCCGAGCACCGGGTCAACGCCATGACGCCGGCCTTCGCCGCGGCGTAGTGCGCCTGTCCGCGCTGGGCGCGCCAGCCGAGGACCGAGGCGTTGTTGACGATGACGCCGTTGTGTTCGACCGATCCGAAGTAACGGAGCGCGGCTCGGGTGGCGCGGAAGGTGCCGGTGAGCGTGATGTCGAGGACACGGTCCCACTCTTCGTCGGTCATGTCGGCGACCGGCGTCTCCCCGCCGAGTCCGGCGTTGTTGACCAGTACGTCGATGCGTCCGAGTTCGGTTGCGGCGTCGGCGATCAGGGCGTCGACCTCGGCGGTGACCTGGACGTTGCAGGTGCGCTGGGCGACAGTCCGTTCGGGGAATTCGACCGCGAGCTTCTCGGCGGCCTCACCGAGGCGGCGTTCGTGCCAGTCGCTGACGAGGACGTCCGCACCTTCGAGGAGTGCCCGACGGGCCGATGCGAACCCGATTCCGGTACCGGCAGCTGCGGTGATCACGACCTTCTTACCGAGCAGCAGATCGTGACCGGGGGTCTCGGCGGGCGGGACGGCCAGCGGCGAGATCGCCCGTGCACCGTGCTCCGTCACATCAGTCTGGGTCATGTCAGCGTGCCTCTCGGGGAAGACCGAGCACACGCTCGGCGATGATGTTGCGCTGCACCTCGTTCGAGCCGCCGTAGATGGTGTCGGCGCGGGTGAAGAGGTAGAGCCGTTGCCATTCGTCGAGTTCGACGTGTTCGGGATCGGCGATGTCGTTGGGCTGTCCTTCCGCGGTCGCGTCGGGACCGATCAGTGCCGGCGCCCCGACGACATCCATCGCGAGTTCGCCGAGATCGCGATGCCAGTTGGCCCACAACAGCTTCGACACCGACGCGGCACCGGCCTGACTGGTCACGTCGCCGTCGAGGGTCCGTTGGGCGTGTGCCCGCATGACTTTGAGCCCGATGTCGGCGCGCGCGAGCCGGGAGGAGAGTTCGGGGTCGTCGACCGCACCGTTCGTGCGCGCGACCTCGGTCAGGTTCTCCAGCTCACGTGCGAACCCGACCTGCTGGCCCAGCGTGGACACACCTCGCTCGAACTGCAGCAGACCCATGGCGACCTTCCAGCCGTCACCGGGTTCGCCGACGATCAGGTCCGCGTCGGTCACCGCGTCGTCGAAAAAGACCTCGTTGAATTCCGATGTGCCGGTGAGTTGTTGGATCGGACGCACGGTGACGCCGGGCTGGTCGAGCGGGACCAGGAGGAAGCTCAGACCGGCATGTCGTGTCGACCCCTTCTCCGTCCGCGCTATCACGAACACCCATTGCGCGACATGCGCCAGCGAGGTCCAGATCTTCTGGCCGTTGATGATCCACTTACCGTCCTCGACACGGGCATTCGTCGAGACCCCGGCGAGGTCGGAGCCTGCACCGGGTTCGGAGTAACCCTGCGACCACAGCTCGGTGACGTCGACGATGCCCGGCAGGAAGCGCTTCTTCTGCTCCTCCGTGCCGTACGCGATGAGCGTCGGACCGAGCAACTCCTCGCCCAGATGATTCACCCGGGCGGGCGCGTTGGCGCGGGCGTACTCGCGGTGGAAGATGATCCGCTGCTCCAGCGTCGCCCCGCGACCGCCGTGTTCGGGAGGCCAACCGATGCAGGTCCACCCGCCGGCAGCCAGGTGACGGTCCCATTCGAGGCGTTCGGCGAAGAACTCGTGCTCGCTGCCGGGTCCGCCGCGCCCCTTGAGGCCGTCGAACGTCCCGGTGAGGTTGTCCTCCAGCCAGGTGCGCACCGCCTTGGCGAACACCTCGGCGGAGTTCGGCGTGGCCTTGGCCCATTCGCCCAGGTCGACGGCACGATCGGCCAGATTGATCGAGGTCATGCGAGCTAGCATAACGCACCAAGCAAGTGCTAGGTTGGGGCCATGGCGCAGACGTCCCAGCTCGGGAAACTCTCCGCGATCACGACTCCGGCCGCGCTGGCACACGCCGCACACAGCTGGCCCGACCGTATCGCCCTCATCGACGACCAGTGGCACCTTTCGCCACAACCGCACGTCGAACTGACCTGGTCACAGCTGCGCGATGCGGCGCGCGACTTCGCGGCGGCGCTCGTGGCGTCGGGCATCGAGGCCGGCGATCGCGTGGCCCTCTGGTCACCGAACAGCTTCCACTGGCCGATCGCCGCACTCGGCATCCACTGCGCCGGAGCGACACTCGTGCCGTTGAACACGCGCTACACCGCGAATGAGGCGATCGAGATCATCGAACGTTCCGGCGCGAAGGGCGTCGTCGTGTCGGGACCGTTCCTCGCCGCCGACCACTGCGCGGAACTGCTCGACAAGCACCGTGACGCGATGCCGAATCTGGTGGTGCGGGTGCCGTTCTCGGCGGGCGAAGCCGTACCCGACGGTGCCGTGGACTGGGACGACTTCCTGTCCCGGGCGACCCCGGATGCACGCGACGAGGCGGACCGTCGTGCGGCGGCCGTCTCCGAAGACGACATCTGCGACATCCTCTTCACCTCCGGCACCACCGGGAAGTCCAAGGGCGTGTTGGCAACTCACCGTCAGACGATGACCGGGTCGCACGGGTGGGGTGCCAACGCGGCCCTCTCCCCCGACGACCGTTATCTCATGGCCAACCCGTACTTCCACACGTTCGGATACAAGGCCGGCATCCTGCCGTGCGTGCTGTTCGGCGTAACGATGGTGCCCCTGGCCGTGTACTCGCCGGAGAAGTCGATGCAGATGGTGGCCGAACACCGCATCACCGTCTTCCCCGGTGCACCGACCATCTTCCAGACGATCCTCGACGACCCGAAACGTTCCGACCACGACCTGTCGTCCCTGCGCATCGTCATCACCGGCGCGGCGATCGTGCCGGTGGTGCTCGTCGAACGTCTGCAGCACGACATCGGCGTCGACACAGTCATCACCGCCTACGGGCTGACCGAGGCCAGCGGATTCGTGTCCACGTGCACCCCCGACGACGACGACGAAACCGTCGCCAACACCTGCGGTCGAGCCTTCCCGGGCATGGAGATCACACTGTCCGACGCCGGCGAGGTCCTCGCGCGCGGCGAGATGGTGATGGTCGGATACCTCGATGACCCCGAGGCGACCGCCGAGACGATCGACGCCGACGGCTGGCTGCACACCGGCGACATCGGGACCATCGATGCCCGCGGCAACCTCAAGATCACCGACCGCCTCAAGGACATGTACATCTCCGGCGGCTTCAACGTCTACCCCGCCGAGATCGAGCAGACACTCGCGCGCCTCGACGGGGTCACCGAATCGGCCGTCATCGGCGTCCCCGACGACCGGCTCGGCGAGGTGGGCCGCGCATACCTCACCGTTCGCGAGGACGCCGACCTCGACGAGGCGAAGGTCATCGACTACGCCAAAGAGCATCTGGCGAATTTCAAGGTTCCGCGGTCGGTGGTCTTCGTCGACCAGTTCCCACGCAACGCTTCGGGCAAGATCCTCAAGCGCAACCTCACCTAGCTGTACTGACCCGGGACGTTAGGTACGGGGTTCGGCGAGTCGGCGTGACATAGGGAAGACCTCCGAGTGAGGTGTGGAGCTGTCTAAGAACCGCTCCTCAACCCGGAGGTCTTCATGTCTCACCGTAATTCACCGTTGTCCCCGACTGGCCGGCTGCGTCTGGCTCGGTGTGTTGTCGAGGATGGGTGGCCGCTGCGGCGTGCCGCGGACCGTTTCAATGTCTCGGTGACCACGGCCAAACGGTGGGCCGACCGCTACCGCGACCACGGGCCCGCAGGGATGGTTGACCGCTCAAGCCGGCCCCGCTCATGCCCGCATCGCACCACCCGTCGCCGGGAACGCCGGGTGGTGGGGTTACGCGTGTCGCGCCGTTGGGGACCAGCTCGGATCGGGTTCCACCTGGGGTTGAACGTGTCCACAGTCCACCGCATCCTCACCCGGTACCAGTGTGTGCGGTTGTCGTGGACCGACCCGGCCACCGGAGCACCGGTGCGTGCACGACGACGTGAGGTTCGCCGGTATGAACGCGAAGCTGCCGGGGACTTGATCCACGTCGACATCAAGAAGCTGGGCAGGATCCCCGACGGTGGTGGGCACCGCGTGCACGGCCGCGCCCGAGGCGGCCGCAATTCCAGTGCCCATCGCGATCCGTCCCGGCCCCGCACCGTGCATGGCCGCCCCAACCTGGGATACGCCTACCTGCACCACGCCGTCGATGATCACTCCCGATACGCCTATTCGGAGATCCTCGCTGATGAGAAGAAGGAAACCGCGACCGCGTTCATGACCCGGGCCTTGGCCCACTTTGCCTCGATCGGCGTCACGACCACACGGGTGATGACCGACAACGGGTCCTGTTACCGGTCCAGAATGTTCCGGAAACGATTGGCCGACAACGGGATCAAACACAAATGGACACGACCGTACCGGCCGCAAACCAACGGCAAGGTGGAACGATTCAACCGCACACTGCAAGAGGAATGGGCCTACGCCCGCCCCTACAACAGCGAGACCGAACGCGTGGCCGCCTTCGACGAGTTCCTGCGCATCTACAATCACGAACGCGGCCACACCGCACTCAGAGGCGACTCACCCGCCGACCGCGTACCCAACCTGGCGGGTCAGTACACCTAGCCGACTCATAGCTCGAAGCCGCGCTGAGCGCGGCTTCGAGCTATGAGTTTCGGGAGGGGAACCGGGCGCTGGGCTGTCGCGTCGAAGATGCGTGCCCGACTTCACCAGGTTCCGCGAACTGGTCGCCGCTCGCGACGGCGTGTTCACCAGCGCCGACGTCAGTGCCTGTGCCATCAGCCCCGACGCGGCGTTCCGGAGGGTGAGATCAGGCGAATGGATTCGGGTCTCCCGCGGTGTCTTCCATGTCGGCGATCGCCGACTCGACGACCGGATGCGCGCACGGATCGCAGTGCTGTGCACCTCACCGCGGGCCGCACTCTGCTCCGAAACCGCCTACTGGTGGCACGGCTTCACGACCAAAGCGCCGAAGCAGATCCACGTGGTCACACCTCAGGGACGCCACGGACGCCCCGTCGACGGCGTCCGCATCTGGCATCGAACAGTCGCGCCGCCCGACCTCACCGAGGTCGACGACCTGCGCGTGACAGAGAAAGCCCTCACCGTCCTCGATGCCGCCGTCGACGGCGGTTCCCGGCTACTGGACTCCGCACTGCTTCGTAAGTACACGACGGTGGCCGACGTCGTCGACGCGCAGACCCGCAACAGCGGACGACGAGGCTCGCGAAGATCTCGCGAGATGGTCGCGGCGATCGCCGACGGGTCACGTTCGGAGCGCGGCCTCGAGCTATAAGACGGCCGGGGGCGGGTTTGTGCATTTTGGCCAACACCCCGTCGGAACTTCGTTGCGAGAGGACGTGGGATAGATCACAGCGGGCGGCTTAGTGTCGGTCATCACACACCGACCGACCCTCCGAAAGGGCATCGATGCCTGACCTCGCGTACCTCCCCTGGCACCTCGCCGAGCAGCACGGTTCTGCGCCCGCACTCGCCGACGAACGCACCGAGCTCTCTTTCACCGAGTTCGACGCCCGATCCGCCGCGCTGGCCGCCCAACTCCGTGCACTCGGACTCGGCCGCGGTGACGTGCTGGCGATCAAGCTCCCCAACCGGGTCGAGCTGGTCGTGGCGATCGCCGCCGCGTGGCGCCTGGGCGCCGCCGCCACGCCGATCAACCCGGCATTCACCGACACCGAAGCCGACCATCAGGTCAGCGACTCCGGTGCTCGGCTGATCATCAGTGTCGACGGTTCGTCCCCCACCTCGGGCGTCGCCGGCCTGGCGGTCGACGAACTGGCCACCGAACTCCCCGACGAACAGGGTCCACTCGCGCCCGCACCGGTCGCCGGCGCCGACACCGCGCTGCTGATCTACACCAGCGGCTCCACCGGACGTCCCAAGGGCGTGCAGGTCACCCATGCCAACGTCGACGCGATGAGCGCGACGATGGCCGAGCACTTCAGCCTGACCGCCGACGACCATTGCATGCTGATCCTGCCGCTGTTCCACGCGAACGCACTCATGGTGTCCACCTTCGCCCCATTGCGCGCCGGTGCCCGTCTCACGATCCGCACCGGGTTCTCGGCGTCGCGCTTCTTCGACGACGTGGAAACCCTTCGGCCCACCTATTTCTCGGCCGTGCCGACGATCTTCGCGGTGCTGACCGCGATGCCCCCCGAGGTGCGACCCGACACCTCGTCGCTCCGCTTCGCGATCTGCGGCGCTGCACCGGTCAGCCGAGAACTGCTCGACGCATGCCAGACCCGCTACGGTCTGCGCCTCGTCGAGGGCTACGGCCTGACCGAGGGCACCTGCGCGTCGGCCTGCAACCCGGTGGACGGAGTGCGCAAACTCGGCACCGTCGGGCCGGCCCTTCCTAGACAACGGATCCGGATCGTCGACGCCGACGGACACGACGTCCCCACCGGCGAGACCGGCGAGGTCATCATCTCGGGACCGACCGTGATGGCGGGCTACCTGAACAATCCCGAGGCCACCGCCGAAACCATCCGTGACGGCTGGCTGCACACCGGCGACATCGGGCGCCTCGACGCCGACGGCTACCTACAGATCGTCGACCGCATCAAGGACATGATCATCCGTGGCGGAGAGAACCTGTACCCCAAGGAGATCGAGTCCACCATCGCGCAACTGCCGGGTGTGCTCGAGTCCGCGGTGGTCGGTCGCCCGCACGAGGTGCTGGGAGAGGAACCCGTCGCCTACGTGGTGCGGTACCCGGACTCGCAACTCACCGCCGACGACGTCCTCGCGCACTGCGCCGGTCACCTCACCCGGGTGAAGGTGCCTGCCGAGGTCACCATCCTCGACGAGCTGCCGAAGAATCCGGTCGGCAAGATCGACAAGCCCTCGCTGCGCCGCGGCCTCGCGGTGACCTGACCGACCGAGCCCCCAACGCACCCCGGCACCGCACCACGCCGGCGTGCCGGTAGGTCCTGCCCACCGCGAGGTCCCCCCCCCCCCCCGAGCCTCCGAGAAGAGCCCCCTCCACCCGATCCCTCAAGAAAGAGAGCGACAATGGGTTTCAACACCGCCGACATGCCGCCGGTCGATCCGGCGAAGTTCGGATCTTTACCCTTCATGGAACGCATGCGCCTGCTCGCAACCCACTGGTGCGAGTACGGCTTCGGCAGCCCCAAGAAGCTGCACATGCTCTACGTCTACAAACTGATCTTCTTCACGGTTGTCGGCCTGCTGCTGGTCGGCCTGACCACCCCGGCGCTCGGCGGCTTCGGCGAGATCGGCTCGTGGTGGACCGAGCCGATCGTCTACGTGAAGCTGATGGCGTGGACCACGCTGTTCGAGGTCCTGGGCCTCGCCTCGTCGTCGGGACCGCTGGCGTTCAAGTTCTCGCCGTTCATCGGCGGTTGCCTGTACTGGTTGCGCCCCAAGACGATTCGTGTTCCACCATGGCCGGGCAAGGTGCCCTTCACCGCCGGTGACACCCGTCAGCTGTGGGACGTGGCGGTCTACGGCCTCATCCTGCTCAATCTGGCGTTCCTGGTCTGCTTCCCGGGACAGGTCACCGACCGCGTTCCCGGCAGTGAGGCCGGCCTGCCCCCGCAGTGGGCGATGTTCAGCTACATCGGGCTGATCGTGCTCATGGGCCTGCGCGACAAGACGGTCTTCCTGGCCGCCCGCTCGGAGCAGTACCTCGCCGCACTCCTGATCTTCGCCTCGGCCGGTTCCGTGGTCGAGATGATCATCGCGGCCAAGATCTTCATCTTCGCGAGCTGGTTCGGTGCCGGCATCTCCAAGCTCGGCCGCCACTTCACCCTGGTCGTCGCGCCGATGGTGTCGAACACCCCGTGGATCACCTCACGGCGTCTGAAGCGATCGCTGTACCGCAACTTCCCGGAGGACATCCGTGCCTCCAAGGTCACCAGCTCGATCGCCCACATCCTGGGCACCATCGTCGAGCTCGCGTTGCCGCTGATCCTGCTGTTCTCGACCAACACCACGCTCACGCTGCTCGCCCTGATCGGCATGACCGGGTTCCACATCTTCATCATCTCCACCTTCCCGCTGGCGGTGCCGCTGGAGTGGAACGTCTTCTTCATCTTCTCGGCGTGGTTCCTCTTCTGGGGTCACCCGGCCGGTGAGGGCTGGGCGGTCACCGACATGAGCACCGGCTGGTTGCTCGCCGCCATCGTGATGGCCGCGTTCTTCCCGATCCTGGGCAACCTGCGTCCGGACCTCGTCTCCTTCCTCCCGTCGATGCGGCAGTACGCCGGCAACTGGGCGTCGGCGACCTGGGCGTTCCGTGGACGAGAGGTGGAGGACAAGCTCAACCAGCATCTCGTCAAGTCCAACCTGAACCAGATCGACCAGCTCACTGCGGCATTCGGCAATGAGGTTGCGGAGATCTTCATGCAGAAAGCGGTGGCCTGGCGCACCATGCACAGCCAGGGGCGAGCGCTGATCTCGCTGATGATGCGCCACACCGACGAACTCGACAACTACGTGATCCGTGAGGCCGAGTTCGTGTGCACCACCCTGATCGGCTGGCAGTTCGGCGACGCACACCTGCACAACGAGCAGACCATCGCCGCGGTGCAGCGACGCTGCAACTTCGCACCTGGCGAGGTGATCGTGACCTGGACCGAGTCCCAGCCGATCCACCGCAACTACATCGAGTACAAGGTGATCGACGCGGCGATCGGCGTGGTGGAACGCGGCACCTATGTGGTCGCCGACGCCACCGAGGAACTGCCGTGGCTGCCCAACGGGCCGATCAAGCACACCGTCACCTGGACGCGCCCCGGATATGTTGCGCCATCGGACGGTTCGCAGTACGTGCAGCAGTCTAGGGTGAATGCATGAGTCGTGGAGTAGTGGTCGGCAGCGGGCCCAACGGACTCGCTGCCGCCATCACCCTCGCCGCCGCCGGTCTCGAGGTCACCGTCCTCGAGGCCGCGGCGGTGCCCGGCGGTGGAACCAGGTCGGCCGAGGTCACCGTCCCCGGCCTGGTGCACGACGAATGTTCGGGCTTCCACCCACTCGCGCTGGACAACGCGTTCAGCAGGCGTTTCGACCTCGCTGCACACGGATTGCGCTGGGCCGCTCCACCTGTGCAGTACGCCCACCCGCTCGACGGTGGTGACGGTGCAGCGGCCTATCGCTCGGTGGACGAGACCGCCGACCAGTTCGGTGATTCCGCCCGTCGGTACCGGCAGCTCTTCGGCTCGATCACCGGCAAGTTCGATCGCATCGCCGGGGAGTTCCTCCAGCCCATGCTCCACGTACCGCGGGACCCGTTCCCGCTGGCGCAGTTCGGGATTCCGGCGGCTCTGCCGGCCACCTGGGTTGCCCGGTGGTTGCGCGACGAGCGGGCGGCGGCACTGTGGACGGGAGTGGCGGCGCACGCCTTCCATCCACTCACCACACCGCTGTCGTCGGCGATCGGCGTCGCCCTGGGCACCGCCGCACATCGCTACGGATGGCCCGTCGCGGTCGGGGGGTCGGCGACGATCAGCCGTGCGATGATCGCACTCCTGGAGTCGCTGGGCGGAACGGTGGTCACCGACACAACCGTCACCTCACTCGACCAGCTCGACTCCCCCGACGTCGTCCTCCTCGACACCTCGCCACAGGCGGCGGCCGGCATCCTCTCCGGCAAGCAGCCAGAGCGCGTGGCGCGTGCCTACCGCCGATACCGGCATGGGCCGGCGGCATTCCAGGTGGCATTCGCCGTCGAGGACGGCATCCCGTGGAGCTACGAACCGGCACGTCGGGCCGGGACCATCCATGTCGCCGGGAGTTCCTCCGAAGTCGTGGCCGCCGAACGCGACACCTGGTCGGGGCGGATGCCGTCGAAACCCTTCCTCTTGGTCGGGCAGCAGTATCTGGCCGATCCGGACCGCGCAGCGGGCAACCTCGTCCCGGTGGATGCCTACGCCCATGTGCCTGCCGGGTTCACCGGTGACGCAAGGCAACTCGTCGTCGATCAGATCGAACGATTCGCCCCCGGCTTCACCCGGCGCATTCGCGCATCGCATGTCCGCGCAACAGCCACGATCGCCACCGACAACCCCAATTACGTGGGTGGCGACATCACCACCGGCGCCAACTCCGCGCGCCAGTTGATATTTCGTCCGCGAGTGGCGTTCGACCCCTACTCGACCGGCGTCGACGGCGTCTACCTGTGTTCGGCGGCGACGCCACCGGGGGCCGGTGCACACGGCCTGTGCGGGTTCCATGCCGCGAACTCGGCCCTGAAGAAGCTCGAACGCGGTGGCGGCCCGCAGGCCTCGAGGCAACAGGATTCGACCCAACAGGGTTCGTCCTGATGAGCAACGGCGCTCTCGGACGCCGGCTGGTCTCCCCCGATTCACCCGACGCGGCGGAGATCATCCGGCTGTCCACCATCGTCGGCGAGCGGCTCGCCGCGCGCAGCGATGAACTGAGCGAGTCGATGACCACGGCGATCGAGAACGGCCTCGAGGAGCTCAACGACCCCGACCTTCTCGAGTTGTTGCGAGCGAGCGTCGCCGCCAACATCGCGACGATCCTGCACATGATCCGCAACAACATCCCGCTCGATCAGGCGCCACCGGTCACCGCAGCGACCGAGTATGCCGATCGGTTGGGACAGCGGGGCATCCCCGCCTCGTCGCTGCGGCGGGCATACCACTTCGGTTCCGATGACCTGCTGGCCAATGTGTTCGAGGAGGTGAGAGAGCTCGACACCTCTCCCGAACTGCGGCTGCGGGTGCTGCACCACTTCTCCGGCTGGCTGCACAAGTACGTCGACTGGATCACCCGTGTGGTTCTCGACGTACACGAGGAGGGCCGCCGGTACTCGGTCGAACAGAACGCGACCGTGGTGTCGACGATGGTGCGGCGGGCGCTGCAGGGCGACCTCACGAGCACGGACGAGTTCACCGTCAGGACCGGCTATCCGCTGACGCGCACCCATCTCGCGGCCACCCTGTGGATCGACCGCGCCAACCCGGGCACCGACAACACCGCACTGCTGGAGTCCCTGGCGCACGACGTCGCAACCACTCTCGGCTCCAGAGCACCCCTTTTCACCTCGGTGGACCGCAGCACCGCGTGGGTCTGGTACCCCGTGGCCGACGCCGATCCCGAGGTGGTCCGACCAGTGCTGTCCGTGGTGCCGGGCGCACGGATGGCCTTCGGCTCCCCGGCACCCGGACTCGAGGGATTCCGGGAGAGTCACCAGCAGGCCGAGAGTGTCAAGCATGTGGCGGCGGTGTCGACGAATCAGGCGATGACAGTGGTGGGGCACGGCTCGGGCGGCATGTCGATCATCGCGATGCTCGCTCGCGATCTACCCGGCACACGACGCTGGGTGCGCGATGTCCTCGGACCGCTCGCCGCCGACACCGAGGCCGCCGAGCGACTGCGCGACACCGCCCGGGTGTTCCTCGACTGCGGCAACAGCTACGTCGCGACGGCCGAGGCCCTCAACATGCACCGCAACACCGTGAAGTACCGGCTCGGACGAGTCGTCGAGGAGTTGGGTCACCCGATCGGCGAGCGTCGCCTCGACACCGAACTGGCCCTGCACACCGCACACGTCCTCGGTGCGGCGGTGCTGTGAGCGCGCGATCGGTCCCATGACTGCCTGACCACCCCGTGCGATCGGCAAGCCGCTGTGGTCGGATGGACGGGTGGCGACGACTCACGACAGAGCACCGATGATGATCACGGTCGGGTCCGCACGTCCGGCGGCGGTCCGGCCATGACCCTGATCGGCACCGATCCCACCACCGAATTCCTCACCCGGGCAGGCATTCTGGATCCCGATCTGCCGACCACCCGAATCGTCACGCACGGCGCGGTGGTGTTCCTCAACGGTGATCGTGCATGGAAGATGAAGCGGCCGGTGCGTTATCGCTACCTCGATTTCTCCACCCCGGAATTCCGGCACGACGCACTCGACGCCGAACTGCGCCTCAACCGGCGCATCGCCCCCGGCGTCTACCTCGGACTGCACAAGGTGGACGACGCAGACGGCAACAGCGATTGGGTGCTGGAGATGCGTCGCTTCGACGACGACGCACTGCTGTCCACCCGGGCCGAGCGCGGCGATCTCGACGACGCCCTACTGCGACGACTGGCGGAGCTCACCGTAGAACTGCACGCGGCGTCGGAGATCTGCCCCGACCCGCACGGTGCCGCGCGCATCCAGGAGGTCGTCGACGGGAACCTGGGGAGCATGTCGGCGTTTCCGGAGATCCTCGATCCCTCGCGAGCGAGGCTGCTGACCGATCGCCTGACCGCGATGATCAGCGCTCACTCCGATCTGCTCGACACCAGGGCCCGCGCCGGTCGGGTCCGGCACGGTCACGGTGACCTGCATCTGGGCAACATCGCGGTGATCGACGGCGAACCGTTGCCTTTCGACTGTCTCGAGTTCGACGCCGACATGGCCACCACCGACGTGCTCTACGACGTCGCGTTCCTCGTCATGGACCTGTGGGCACGAGATTTGCGGCATGAGGCCAACGTGGTGGTCAACAACTACCTCGACCTCTCTCCTGCGGACGAGGACGGCTATTCGCTGATGCCGATCTTCCTCTCGGTGCGTGCGACGGTGCGCGCTCATGTCGCCGCCGCCGAAGGGGCCGTCAGCAAGGCCCACGACTACCTCGACCTCGCCCTGGCAGTCGTCGATCCGGCACCGGCACGGCTGGTCGCGATCGGCGGCGGATCAGGCACCGGGAAGTCGACCGTGACCCGCGCCATCGGAGCGGAGTTCGTCCCGGCACCGGGCACTCGCATTCTGCGCAGCGATGTGCTGCGCAAGCGCCTCGCCGGGGTGCCGGAGCACACCCGGCTCCCGGCAACCGGCTACACCGTGGAGATGGGTTCCCGGGTGTATGGAGAGCTGTGCCGGCTGGCCGCTCAGACGCTGGGTGGCGGGATGAGTGTGATCGCCGACGCGGTGTTCGGCCGTGCCGCACAGCGCGACGCGATCGCCGGCGTCGCCGAGACACTTGCTGTCCCGTTCACCGGCATCTGGCTCGAACTCGACGAGGCCGAACGCATCGCGCGCATCGAGGCGCGCGGCGCCGACGCGTCGGATGCCGATGCGTCGGTGGCACGACGACAGACCCGGTCGCTGGAGACCCCAGGGGCCGAATGGGTGCACGTCGACGCCGGCGCCGGGGTTCTCGATCGAGTGCGGCACGCACTCGGCCTGCCCGGGTCCGCCGGCACCCGATAGCGTCCGGTCAGCCGCGAGGGAGCGGCTTGACCAATGGGAACAGGACGGTCTCGCGGATTCCGAGACCGGTCAGGGCCATCAGCAGACGGTCGACGCCCATGCCGGTTCCGGTGGTCGGGGGCATGCCGTACTCCATCGCGGTGAGGAATTCCTCGTCCAGGACCATGGCCTCGTCATCACCGGCGGCGGCGAGTCGTGCCTGGTCGATGAAGCGCTCACGCTGGATCACCGGGTCGACGAGCTCCGAGTAGCCGGTGGCCAGCTCGAACCCGCGGACGTAGAGGTCCCACTTCTCGACCACGCCGGTCACCGACCGGTGCGCGCGGACGAGCGGCGAGGTCTCGACCGGGAAGTCGCGGACGAACACCGGCCGGGTCTGCTTCTCGCCGACCATGTGCTCCCACAGTTCCTCGACGAGCTTGCCGTGGCCGTAGCCCTTGCCCTTGGGGACCTCCAGGCCGACACGATCAGCGATCGCCAGCAGCTGGTCGACGGTGGTCTCCCCGGGCGCACCCGCGGGCACGATCTCCTCGCCGAGCGCCTCCGACAGCGACGGGTACATCTCGAGGGAGGTCCACTCGCCGGACAGGTCGTACGTCGAACCGTCGGGCATGATCGGGGTCTGGGTACCCAGGGCGGCCTGCGCAACCTCCTGCACCAGCTCACGGGTCATGACCGCGGAGTCGTCGTAGGTGCCGTAGGCCTGATAGGTCTCGAGCATCGCGAACTCGGGCGAGTGGGTGGAGTCGGCGCCTTCGTTGCGAAAGTTGCGGTTGATCTCGAAGACGCGCTCGATGCCGCCGACGACGCAGCGCTTGAGGAACAGCTCCGGCGCGATGCGCAGGAAGAGGTCCATGTCGAAGGCGTTGGAGTGCGTCACGAACGGACGCGCCGCGGCACCGCCGTGCAGGGTCTGCAGCATCGGGGTCTCGACCTCGAGGAACCCTCGACGCCCCAGCGCCGCACGGAGTTCGGCGATCACCTGGATGCGGGTCCGGGCGTTGTCACGGGCCTCCGGACGCATGATGAGGTCGACGTAGCGCTGCCGCACCCGGGTTTCCTCGTTCATCTCCTTGTGGGCAACCGGCAACGGCCGCAACGACTTCGACGCCATCTGCCAACCATCGGCCATCACCGACAGCTCGCCGGTGCGAGAGCTGATGACCTCGCCGGAGATGAAGACGATGTCGCCGAGGTCGACGTCGGACTTCCAGCGGGCCAGCGATTCCTCGCCGACGCCGTTGAAGCTGACCATCGCCTGCAGTTGGGTGCCGTCACCCTCCTGGAGGGTCGCGAAGCACAGCTTGCCCTTGTTCCGCAGGAAGATGACGCGCCCGGAGACACCGACGTGCCGGCCGGTCTCGGTGCCGGCCTCGAGGTCGGGGTAGGCGGCGCGGATCTCGCCGAGGGAGTGGGTGCGCGGAATCGAGACCGGGTATGCCTCGCGGCCCTCGGACAGGATGCGCTCGCGCTTCTCGCGGCGGATTCGCAACTGCTCGGGAGTCTGGTCGTCGGCGTCCGGGGTCTTCGCGGCCGCGGCGGAAGCGGCGGTGGTCGGGCTGTCACTCACCCCACGCACCCTATCGGTGCCGGTCACCGACTCCCAACTCGCCGCAGTCGCTGTGACAGCGGTGACAGACCGCCAGTGGTTTCAGCTCTCGTGCGCGGAGATGACGGCGAGTTCGTCTGCGCGGAGGCGACCGTTGACCTTGGCCTGGCGCATCCGGCGGTGCCCGCCGACGACGAACACCGCGCCGTGTATGCCCCTCGCCTGCAGGTGCCAGGCCAGCCACTCGGCCTCGTGGCCGTCCTCGCTGACGAGGATCCAGCGGGAATCCGTGCGCGCCGCGGTCAGCGACTCGGGGGTGCCGGGGGTGAGCCGGTCGAGGACCTCGACGGCGTCGATGGCGAGTGCGCCGAACAGTGCGCCGTCGACCTGGCGTCGGCGATGCGAGCGGACGTCCACGGGTGTCGCGCCCTCGGCGACGGCCTCCGCATAGTCGCCGACCTGCAGCGACAGGGGTGCGGCCGGTGCCGGAGCGACGATGGGCGCGGTCGCGGCGAAGGTGGTGCGGGACAGAACAGGGGTAGCAACCGAAGCGGTCATGAGAGGGAGTCCTCGGGTGATCGAAAACGAGCGGGGAGCGCGAAGGAGGGCAGCCGCAGATGCGGTACTAGCCCTGACAACACTCCTGACAGCTCTTGATCACGGCGACGAGTATGCCACAGCTGCGCGCCTGGGACCAGACTCGAGTGACGACTACCGCACCGGTGGTTGCCAATCCTGAATGCGCCGCAGCCGGCGGTCGAGTGCCGCATCGGGGGCCGCCCGCAGGGCCAGCTCGCGCAGGCGGACCGCGGGTCCCGACCGCCACTGACCGACCCGTCCGATCACCGACGCCTGGCGAGCGATGCGTCGGGTGCGACGCCGTCGTAGACGGTCGTAGGTTCGCAGGGCCTCGTCGACGCCTGCTCCGCCCTGCCCGAGCAGCGCGGCCAGGGTCGCCGCGTCCTCCATGGCCTGGTTCGCCCCCTGGCCGAGGTTCGGGGTCATGGCGTGCGCGGCGTCGCCCACGAGCACGCGCCGGCCCCGGACGAAGGTGGACAACGGACGCGCCAGTTCTTCGATGGGTAACACTCCGACGTCCGTCGGATCGGTCGCGTCGAGGATCTCCCCGATCGGTGCATGCCACCCCGAGAACCGTTGCCGCACTTCGTCGATACCACCCGGCTCGCCACTCTGCCCGTAGGTGACGGAGGCGAACCAGTAGACGTGTCCGTCCGGCAGCGGGGCGATGCCGAACCGCTGACCGCGTCCCATCGTCTCGCCCGCCGCGTCGAGGTGGACGGGCCGTGCGGTGACGGCTCGCCACGCGACATATCCGCGGTAGGCCACACCCGGGTCGTCGGCGACCGCGGGCCGTACCCGACTCCGCAGACCGTCGGCTCCGACGACCAGGTCACAGCTGTCGATCGACGTGCCGTCCTCGAGCCGGACCGACCCGTCACGAACCTCACGCACCGCGGTTCCGGTCCGGATCTCCACGCCCGACCCGAGCCGGCCGAGGAGCGCCTCGTGGAGATCGCCGCGGCGCACCACCCGGAGTTGCCCGATCGCCGACGGGTCGAAGCGGGTGAGCCAACGTCCGTCGGCGCGACGTGTTCCGTTCACGGTGGGTGAAACCCCGACGGCGTCGGGAACCGCCGCCCGGAGGCCGAGCGTTTCGAGCGCGCGGAGCCCGTTGCCGAACAGGCTGAGTCCCGAACCTCCCCCACGAACCTCCGCCGACCGCTCGAGCAGCGTGACCTCCGCGCCCATCGACGACAACCCGGCAGCAGTGCACAACCCCGCGATGCCTGCACCGACGATGACGACCTTCATCCCAGACCTCTCCACACGGAGAAGAATGACGGGTCGACCATCGCTGTGGCTGTAGGACTTCGGTTGACATCGTGTACCACTGGTGCCGGGAACTGGGCTGCGGGTGTGGATGCCGCACAGTGGGTCGGGTGGGGTGACTTCGCGTCCATCTCAGTGGCTTCCGAGGGAAATGTGCCCTTCGTGGGTGCTCACGGGGACGAGTTCCTCAGCCGCTTGCCGCACGTCATGAACGGCTTGGCGAAGCCGGCTCACCTCACCCTCGGGGCCCGCGTCAGCGGGAAAGAAGTGAGGTCGCATGCGACATCGCTCCGGCGCGCACCGGTCCGGAGTGCCCCGACGGACCGCTGGTGTGGGGTCCTTCCGGATCAGGCAGCGAGGGATGCGCTCCCTCGGCTCAGTCAACGCGATGTCCGGGTCCTACTTGCCCCGACGAGGGTTGGCCTTGGACCGCTCATGCACCAGCCGCAACCCCTCGAGGGTGAGGTGCGGGTGGTGGTCGGTGAGCGACCGGCATTCGTCGAACATCAGCGGGGCCAGGTAGCCGGTGGCGACCACGGTGACGTCGTCGCCGTCGAAGCCGGGCACGGTGTCGCAGACGCGATCGACGAGCGCGTCGACCTGGCCGGCGAATCCGTAGAGGATGCCCGACTGCAGGGCCTCGACCGTGTTCTTGCCGAGCACGCTTCGTGGCGGCATCAACTCGACCTTGCGCACGGTCACGGTGTGCTCGGAGAGCGCCTCGACCGCCAGGTTCACGCCGGGCGCGATGGCGCCGCCGAGGAATTCACCCTTCGCCGACACCGCGTCGACGACGGTCGCGGTCCCGAAGGCCACCACGATGCAGGGGCCGCCGTATTCATGATGCGCGGCAAGGCAGTTGGAGACACGGTCGGTACCGACCTCCTTCGGGTTGTCGACGAGCAGCGGCACACCTGTCCGCACGCCGGGTTCGAGCAGGACGTGCGGGCCGTCGCCGAAGTAACGGGGCAGCATGACCCGCAGCTCGCGCAGCAACGAGGGCACCGTCGACAGGGCACTGACCCCGGTGACCTGCTCGATGTCCGAGCCGAGCATGCCGCGAAAGACCCAGGCGAGTTCGTCGGCGGTGTAGTTCGGGTCGGTGTGGATACGCCAATCGCGCACCAATCGCGCGTGATCCCCTGCTCCGGCGTGGACGCCGAGGTGGATGTTGGTGTTGCCGACGTCGACGGCGAGCAGCATCGGTGGCTCCGGGTCGCTCGTCGGTGTCAGACCGCGGAGTCGGCGAAGACCGGGCCGTCGAACTGCCGCGGGTCGAGCAGACCCGAACCCTCCGGCGCATGCGCCGGGTCGTCACCGGATTCGAGGATGCGGTTGTGGTCGTCGACGAAGACGACCTGCGGCGCATAGGCCTCCAGTTCGGCCTCGTTCAGCATGCCGTAGGCGATGATGATGACGAGATCCCCGGGGTGAACGAGATGTGCTGCGGCGCCGTTGATCCCGATGACACCGCTGCCGCGCTCCCCGGCGATCGCGTAGGTCACCAGTCGGGAACCGTTGTCGATGTCGACGATGGTGACCTGTTCACCCTCGAGCAGACCCGCGGCGTCGAGCAGATCCTGGTCGATCGTCACCGACCCCACGTAGTGCAGATCCGCCTGGGTCACGGTGGCGCGGTGGATCTTCGAGGTCATCATGGTGCGCAGCATGGGTCAGTGTCCCCCTGTGTCGGTCGTGGATGTGGTTGCGGGTCCGGAGAGTTCTTCTTCGAGTGCGGCGAGGCCTCCGACGTTCACGCCGACGTTGTCGATGAGGCGGGCGGGTCCGAGGCGCGCGGCGACGAGCAGCCGGGCGGCGCCCTTCTCCGGGGCGTCCTCCAGTGCGCGGCCGCGGAGGGCCAGGTATTCGACGTCGATCTCGGGCACGGTGTCGAGCACCGCCTGCGCCGCCGCGACGATCGCGTCCCGGCCGCCCTCGGCGGAATGCGCCCCGGCCACCAGCGCGGCCGACAACGTCGTGGCCAGCTCCCGCTGCTCCGGGCTGAGGTAGCGGTTGCGCGAGGACATCGCCAGCCCGTCGGATTCACGGACCGTCGGGACCCCGACGATCTCGACGTCGAGATCGAGGTCGGTGACCATCTGCTTGATCAGCACGAGCTGCTGATAATCCTTCTCGCCGAAGTAGGCGGCATTGGGTCCGACGATGTTGAGCAGCTTGAGGACAACTGTCAGCATCCCCGCGAAGTGCGTCGGGCGGGAGATGCCGTCGAGGATCGCACCGGCCCCGCCGGGGTGCACCGTGGTCCGCTGCCCGTTGGGGTACATCGACGCAGCGTTCGGCGCGAAGACCAGTTCGACGCCGAGCGACTCGAGCAGCGCGAGGTCGGCGTCGAGGGTGCGTGGGTACGCGTCGAGGTCCTCGTTCGCACCGAACTGAAGCGGGTTGACGAAGATCGAGACCACGACGATCGTGTTGCCCTTGGCCTTCGCCGCGCGCACAAGCTGGAGATGTCCGGCGTGCAGCGCTCCCATGGTCGGGACCAGCACCACCCGCTTGCCCGCGGCGCGCAGCGTTCTGGTCACCCGGGTCAGGGTCGCCGGTTCACGGTGCACCGTCATCTGACCGGCCCTGTAGGTCGGCGTCTCATCGGGCGGGACACTCACAGCATCTCCTTCGATAGGCGGTGTCGGGTCGGTGACCTCGGTGCGGGTCATCGCCCCTCCAGGAGGTCGAGAAGTGCGGCCGGCGCGTCGGTGCGCGCCGCGGCGCGACGAGCCATCGTGCGGTAGGCCTCGGCGATCCCGCGTTCGCCGGAGCCGCCGGGGACGGCGCGGAGCGCGGCGAGGTGTCGTCGAACGGCGGCGGCGTCGCCGCGTGCCACCGGACCGGTGAGCGCCGACGGTCCGAGTTCGAGCACGTTGCTCAACGACGCGGTGACCAGCGGGGTGAGGATGCGTTCGGCGAGTCGCGCGCCGCTCCCGTCGACGGTCGCGACGTCGCGTCCGGAATGGTCGATGGCGGCGTTCAGCGCGGCCACGGCGTCGGAGATCAGCGCGATCAGGTGGTTGGCACCATGCGCGAGCGCCGCGTGGTAGAGCGTGCGGTCGGCTTCGGCGATCCGCACCGGTTCCCCGCCCATCTCCAGGACCAGCGACGACGCGATGGCCTCCCCGACGGGGTCGGCGGCGGTCACCGCGAAGCAGGCGTTGGTCAGGCGCGCGGTGTCCTCCGCGGTGCCGACGAAGGTCATCGCCGGGTGCAGGGCCAGCCCGAGCGCCCCACGCGAGGTCACCGGCGCGAGGATGTCCACCCCTTGGGCACCGGCGGTGTGCGCGACGATCGTGCCGGGGCGCAGCGAACCCGACGCCGCGATCTCGTCGATCACCGCGCTCAACTGGGCATCGGGCACGCTGACCAGCAGCAGTTCCGAGCGGGCGACGACGGCGCCGAGGTCGAGGATCTCGGAGTCCGGAAGGCGCTGCGTTGCTCGAGCGCGCGACTCCGCGGACCGGGCGACGACCGCGCCGACGACGTGGCCGGCCTTCTCCAGGGCCTCGCCCAGTGCGGTCCCGACGCGTCCGGCGGAAACGATGCCGACGGTGAGGCGGGCGGGTGCGGGCAGATTGGACGTGCCGGGAAAAGGGTCGGGGTGAACCGGATACGGGCGATCGCCGAAAGCGTCCTCAGCAGAGCTGCCGAGCGAGTGCCCGGCATGAGTGCCGGAAGCGTCGTCGCCGCCGGCCTGCCGTGCGAACGGCACGCCGGGATCACCGATCGGTGAGGTCACCGCTGTCCTCCGTGGTTCGTTCCAGTCCCGTCGTCGCCGGATTCCGCGGGGAGAAGCCTTACTCCTCAGCGGCGTCGGCACGGGTACCAGACGTTGCAGAGCCAGGGTAGGACTCTCACCGCGGTCCGAGCCAGCTGTGTGACAGGTGTCACCCGGCATGACGGTCCTCCACCGGTGTCGCGCGGCGGCCTCGCCGGTGTCCGACGCTCGACGTACCCCGCTGTGACCTGGCCCGAACCGGCGTACTCTGAGGCCGTCCGAGGCGTGTCATCGCTCCAACGCCCGACCTCAGGGAGTCCGCAGATGAGCCTGGAAGCGGGTACTCAGTTCGCCGGTTACACGATCATGCGCAAGATCGGTGCCGGTGGCATGGGCGCGGTCTACCTCGCGCAGCACCCCCGGCTCCCGCGCCTCGACGTCATCAAGGTCCTCGCCGAACACGTGTCCAACGACCCGACGTTCCGTGCACGCTTCACCCGCGAAGCCGACCTGGCCGCGCAGCTCGACCACCCGTGCATCGTGAGCGTCTACGACCGCGGTGAGGTCGACGGCCGGCTGTGGATCTCGATGCAGTACGTGCCCGGGACCGATGCGGCGGCTCTCGTCAAGGCGTCCCCCGGAGGTCTCCCCCTCGACGACGTCGCGGCGGTGAGCGATTCGATCGGCGCCGCCCTCGACCATGCGCACCGACACGGCCTTCTGCACCGCGACGTGAAACCCGCCAACATCCTCATCAGCGCAACCGAATCCGACTCCGGAGACTCTCAGGAGCGTCGTATTCGACTGGCCGACTTCGGGATCGCCCGCCAGACCGACGGGGGAACCTCGCTGACCTCGGCCAATCTGGTGCTCGGTTCGTTCCCCTACTCCTCACCCGAACAACTGTCGGCCGAGACGCTCGACGCCCGCAGCGATGTCTATTCGCTCGCGTGCAGCATCTTCGAATTGCTCACCGGCACTGTGCCGTTCACCGGACGGACGCCGATGATGATGATCCACCATCACCTCACGACACCGCCACCGGACGTCTCGTCCCTGCGTTCCGGCCTCCCGCCGTCAGTGTCCGAGGCGGTGCGCCACGGGCTCGCCAAGAACCCCGCGGACCGGCCACCCTCGGCGGGCGCCTTCGCCGCGGAGTTCCGGTATGCGGTCGACACCACCGGCTTCTTCCCCGCCCCCGCCGGGCGCGTCGGTGCAGGAATCCCGTCCCGCTCCCGGACGGGAGGGAGCACTCCGGTTCCGCCGCAGACCCAGACGATGCGGAACCGAGGCACCTCGCCTCCGACCGGGGCCGCGATGGTGCGCACCACCGCGGTACCGATCACCCCCGCCGGACCATCGGATCCCGCCCCCGCCGAGACCGGACAGGTGCCCTCGTCCTCCTCACACGGTCACGGGTTCCCCGCGGCGACGGCCTATTCGGAGCTCCCGGGGCAGACGGTCCCCGGCCCCGCCCTCGAGTCGACGATGATCCGGGCCTCCGGCGACCTCGTGGTGATCGACCCTCGTCCGACCGGGGCGGAGGCGGCGCGACTCACGACGGCGTCGCTGGCCTGCGGAATCGCTTCGGTGCCGCTCAGCCTCGTCGGCGGCTTCGGCCTTCCGGTGGGCGTCGCGGGCTGGTATCTCGCCGGACGTGGTCGTGCCTCGTCGGCGGCGCGACTGGCACAGACATTGTCCGTTCTGGGGATGCTGCTGAGTCTCGGGTTCCTCGGCTTCGTCATCGGCCGGGCGATCGCCCTGCAATTCTGACGAGCCCGCTCGGCGTCCGCGAGGTCACCGCTCGTCGTACGTCGTCGGCTCCGGCCGTCCCTGACGTGACAGCGCACCGAACACCGCGTCGACGATCCACAGCGTCACCACACCGGCGATGATGTCGACGGTGTCGTCGAACGGCGACCGGAAACGCGGCGAGAAGGGGTCGAGGACCCTGGACGCGGGCACACCCAGCAGGTGACCGGTGCCGTCCACTATCGCGTCCACCGGATTCGCGGCCCACCCCGCGTAGGCGTTGACGGCGAGCAATGCGATGACCGGAATCGCGAGCACCCACCAGAACTGTCGGCGACGTGCGACCGACCACGCGACGATCAGCAACACGACCCACGCCGGCATGTGATCGGAACAGAAATTGAGAATCCCGTACTCTCCCGACCTGACCAGGACCGGTATCTGACCGCCCCAGAAACCCAGTGCTCCGATCGCGCCGATGGGGACCGCGAACGCCGCGCGGACGACACTCCGTGACCAGAACGCGAGCACCAGGACCATGTAGACGGGCATCAACGCCGTGAGCACCCAGATCAGGATCAGGCTCGTCGCGGGTCCGTTGGCGACATAGTCCGCGTAGTACTCGGGGAACGGGGTCTCGTTGAGCGGGTCGAAGGTGAACAGCCACAACACCATCGGCCACCAGGCGAGGACCGGCAGGAACAGCGAGGCACTCACCAGCGTTCGTTTGACCGCCGTGCCGCGATCGGTTCGGCGGACGGGCGCAAGAGCGGTGGCCCGGTCGACCAGACCGGACGTACCGCCCGCCAGAGCTCCCCTCATTTCCGCATTCTAGGGCGATCGTCCAACTTCGAGGAACCGAATTCGCACCCATGTCACAGAAGTGATCCGACCGGATGACGAAACTGATACGAATCCCGGAAATCGTCTGCCCGAATCGGGTTCTGACGAGCAGAAATCCGTCGTACCGGCGTCGTCTGGCGTCAGCTGTCGCGGCGCCGGCGGCCGCCGCTCGAACCGGTCTGCTGCCGCAGCTGACTGAGTAGCTCCGAGACCGGGAGGCCAGCCGAATGAGCCGACTCGGAGTCGTCGTCGGCACCGCGTCGGCGTCGACCACCGCCGTACGCCGCGGCCGGGCGTCCGGCACTCCCCTCGTGCCGACCGCCGGCAGCGAGGAATGCGGGAGGTTCGACATCGGAAGCCGCCGACGCTTCCTCCGCCGGAGCCGGAGTCGGCTCGCGAGACCCGGCCTCGGGCCCGGTCCTCGCACCGGTCGCCCACTCGTCGGTCGGCGTCTCGTCGGTGTAGGCGCCCGACTCGGCGGCACCGTGCGCGTCGTCGACGACCTCCGCATCGGACACCTCCTCGGCGACGGAGGTGTCGGCTGCCGGGGCCTCGTCGGTGTACGCGGCGAACGGCGCCGAACCGGCGGAATGCTGGTCGACCTCCTCGACGGGGACCTCGGTGGCGATGCGACCGGAGATCGGCTCGTCGGTGACGACCGGAATGACCTCCGTCATCTCGTTCGGATCGACCGGCTCCGTGTGCCGGCCGTCGTCGGCAGTCGGCGCGGTGGCCGCGAAGTCGCGGGCGGCGAGCAGACCGTCGTCGTCGTAGGCCGAGCTGTAGGGCGGGACGCCGCCGAAGGAACCCGCGTGGGTTCCGGACAATCCGGAGGCGAGCTCACGCATCTTCTCACTCGACAGCGCGGCACGCTGATCCGGAAGCGGTTCTCCGAGAAGCATTTCGAGACTCGAACGCAGGGCAAGCACCTGGGCCTTCAGCTCGGAGAGTTCCTCGTTGGACTCGGCGGTGACCTCCTTGCGGATGGTCGTCTCGACGTCGAGCTCGTACTGACGTCGCGCCGCGATCTCACGCTCGAGCTGCAGTTCGTAGACCAGCCGTAGGTCTCGGCTCTTCGCCTCCGCGCTCTCGGCCTGACGCCGGAACTTGGTCACCAGGATGGCGCCGATGACCGCCGCCCACAATGCCGCGATGACCGCCAGCGAACCGAGGATCGACAGGCGGTCGGTGAAGACCATCAGCACGCTGGCCGCCAGAGCCAGCACGATCAGCAGACCGAGCAGCCACTGCGCCGCCGACCGACTGGAGCGTCGCGAGTCGGCAGAACGGCCGTTCGAGGTCGTCATGATCGTGAACTTACCCGCTGTGAGTACATTCAGAGGCCAAGCGGGCACGGAGTTTCTCATATCGGCGACGTGTTATGTCGCCCATGATCGGTCCACTCGGCGACATCCGCTCCCGACCCACGCCATTCGCACGGAGCCGAAGTCACGAATCGCCGACGGCGGGCGGATCGTCGGGAGCCCGGCAGCAGTACTCGAGCCACATCGCCGCGCACACCAACAGCACGCCGCCGATCAAGCCCACGATCGCGCCGGGACGATCGTGGTCGGCGGCCGCCACATCCTGCTGGCCGAGGAGGAAGGCCAGCAGACCGGTCCACACCCCGACGGCGATCGCCCCGAGGATGGCAGATGCCTTGGCCAGGGCCAGCACTCGTGCCGCGGTCAGCGGATGAAGCTGCCCACGGGCACGACCCACGTCGCGGGACTCCACCCGCGACCGCACGACGAAGGCGATGACGACCTCGAGCGCGGCGAGCACGTACAGCACGATCCCGGCCAGCAGGGGCAGCGGCGGGAAGTCGTTGTAGTTGTACCGCACCAGAATCCACGCGGCGATGGCGGTGACCGCGGCGATGACGAGGAGGTCGCGGATGCGGGTGGGACCGAGGCCGGTCTGTTCGTCGTCCTTCCCGGGGCGGTGCGGGTCGGGCCGGGTCATGACGTGCCACCCCCAACCGGGCCATCGGTGAGCCGGTCAACGGCACGGACCGCGTCCCGCTCGTCGGGATCGAGCGCATCGATCAGTTCACGCACGGACCGCTCGCCGTCAGGTGTCCACAACGTGGCCTCCGGTTCGATCTCCAGCCACGGGATGAGTACGAACGCACGCTCTGCGGCCCGCGGATGTGGAAGCGTCAGGACCGGGTCGTCGTCGTCGACGACGACGCGTCCGGCGTCCGACACCGAGATGACGTCGACATCGAGGGTCCGCGGTCCCCAGCGGACCTCACGGGTTCGGTCCGCGGACTGCTCCAGACCGGCAGCCCGGTCGAGCCATTGCCGCGCGCTCAGCGGGCCGTCGACGATGAGCGTGATGTTGAGGAAGTCGTCCTGCTCGACCCCACCCCAGGGCGGCGTCGCGTACACCGCGGACACCGCGACGAGTTCGTCGGCGAAGCTCTCGACCACCGACCGCAGATGGCCCAGCGAATCACCGACGTTGGAGCCGGCCGAGAGAACCGCGCGACTCATCGCATGCCCTTCCGGGAACGGCGGGTCACCACCGCGACGTCGTCGAAGGTCAGCGGGATCGGTGCCGACGGCTTGTGCACGGTGACCTCGCACGCGGAGATGCGCTCGTCGGCCATGATCGTCTCGGCGACCTCCGCACCGACCGTCTCGATGAGATCGCGCGGCTCGCCCCCGACGATCGCGGCGACCTGCTGGGCCAGTGCACCGTAGTCGACGGTCTCGGCGAGATCGTCGGTGTCGGCGGCGGCACGCAGATCGAGCCAGAGGGTGACATCGATGAAGAAGTCCTGGCCGTCGGCGCGTTCGTGATCGAAGACCCCGTGGTTGCCCCGGACCTTCAGTCCGCGTAGTTCGATCCGGTCAGCCATGCGATCCTCCTGCCGGGAACGTGGTCCGTGAGCCACCCGCACGCCAGGCCTCGGCGACGGTGACGGCGTCGTAGCTGCTCGCCACATCGTGGACGCGGACACCCCAGGCCCCCGCCGCCGCGGTCAGCGCCGAGATCGACGCGGTCGCGACGTCGCGTCCCGCGGGTGGTCGGTCGACGCCGTCGCGACCGAGTAGCGTGCCGAGGAACCGCTTGCGGGAGGCGCCGACGAGGACGGGGAAGCCCAGTCCGACGAAAGTCGGCAGCGCATGCAGCAGCGCCCAGTTGTGCTCGGCGGTCTTGGCGAACCCGAGTCCGGGATCGAGGATGAGGCGGTCCGGGTCGACACCCGCCGAGACCGCGGCGTCGACCTGCGCCAGCAGCTCGCCGCTCACCTCGGCGACCACGTCGCGGTATCCGCCGACGTCACCGCTGCGATGGGTGAACCGGCGATCCGAACTCTCGCCCGCGGGCCGCCAGTGCATCAGGACCCATGGCAGCCCGGCGTCGGCGACCACCCGCGCCATGTCGGCGTCGGCGCGTCCGCCCGAGACGTCGTTGATGATCGCGGCGCCGGCCTCGATGGCGGCGGACGCGACGTCGGCCCGCATGGTGTCGACCGAGACCGTGGCGCCGTGCGACGCGAGGGCGGCGATGACCGGGGCGACACGTTGCGCCTCGAGAGCGGGTTCGACGCGCACGGCGCCCGGACGCGTGGATTCGCCGCCGACGTCGATGAGGTCGGCACCCTGCTCGATCAGTTGGAGCCCGTGCGCTACCGCCGCATCGGTGTCGAGATAGCGGCCGCCGTCGGAGAAGGAATCGGCCGTGACGTTCAGGACGCCCATCACCAGCGTGCGGTGGTTCCCACCGCCGACCGGGACCGCGCTTGACGAAGTCATCCGATTTTCCGACGGGGTCATCGGGAGATCAGCCGGACTCACCGGGTGATCAGGTCGAGGGCTTCGCCGCGGGATACCGCACTGGTCTTGAAGATTCCGCGGACGGCCGAGGTCGTGGTGGTCGCTCCGGGCTTGCGAATGCCGCGCATCGCCATGCACAGGTGCTCTGCCTCGATCACCACGATGACGCCGCGGGGCCCGAGCTTGCGCATGACGGCGTCGGCGATCTGACTCGTCAGCCGCTCCTGGACCTGCGGCCTCTTGGCGTAGAGGTCGACGAGCCGCGCGAGCTTCGACAGGCCGGTGACCCGGCCGGACTCACCCGGGATGTAGCCGACGTGCGCGACGCCGTGGAAGGACACCAGATGATGCTCACAGGTGGAGTACATCGGGATGTCCTTCACCAGTACGAGTTCGTCGTGGTCCTCGTCGAACGTGGTGGCGAGGACCTCGTCGGGATCGGTGTACAGACCCGCGAACATCTCGCGGTAGGCGTTGGCCACGCGCGTCGGCGTGCGGATCAGACCTTCACGGTCGGGATCCTCGCCGACGGCCAGCAACAGCTCTCGAACCGCGGCCTCGGCACGTGCCTGATCGAACTCCGATCGGTGCCCATCCACCACGGCGTCGTGCCCCTTGCTGATCGTCATGCGTCAAACCTTACGAGCTTCGCCCGTTTTCACCCTCACCGGCACTGTCCGGTCGGGTGGTCCCGTTCTCGCCGCGCCGGTCCCAGCCGTTGGTCCCGTTGGAGCCGGGACGCTCGGTCGAGGGCTGTTCCGGCGGCCACCCCGGCGCCGACCAGTCCCGCGGGGCACCGTAGTCCGGCCGCGTGCCACCGGTGTACGGGCCACCCGGAGCGGGCGTGGACTGACCCGGGTTCGGGTACTGCGGGTTCGGATACTGCGGATTCGGATATTGGGGACCCGGGTTCTGCGGACCCGGATACTGCGGATTCGGGTACTGCGGGTTCGGGTAGTGGGGGTTCGGGTTCCCCGGCGCCGGCGGAACCGGCCCTCCCGAAGCAGCACCCGGCTCCGGGTAGATCGGCGGGTAGTTCGGCACCTGACCCGGCACCTGCGCACCACCCGGGTACCCGGCACCGACGGGCTCGGCGACCTTCGCCTCCTCCGGCGGGGGCCACGGCTCGCCGCGCTCGATGGCGAGCTCGCCCGGCGTCTTCACCGGCGGCTTGTCGCTCGGCGTCCGGTCACCGAATTCGTTGAACGCGGTGATCCGCGGACGCTTGACGACCTCGGAGAAGATCTTCTCCAGATCCTTGCGGGTCAGCGTCTCCTTCTCGAGGAGTTCGGTGGCGAGCACGTCGAGGGTGTCGCGATACTCGGTGAGGATCGCCCACGCCTCGGTGTGCGCCGCCTCGATGAGACGACGGACCTCGTCGTCGATCTCGTTGGCGATCTCGGCGGAGTAGGCCGACTGCGCACCCATCGAACGACCCAGGAACGGGTCGCCCTGGTCCTGGCCGTATCGCACGGCGCCCAGCTTCGCGCTCATGCCGTACTCGGTGACCATCGCCCGTGCGATCTTGGTGGCCTGGTCGATGTCCGACGACGCGCCGGTGGTCGGCTCGTGGAAGACGAGTTCCTCGGCGGCACGACCACCCATCGCCATCACCAGGCGGGCGATCATCTCCGACCGCGTCATCAGGTCCTTGTCCTGCTCGGGGACAGCCAGGGCGTGGCCGCCGGTGCGGCCGCGCGCGAGGATCGTGACCTTGTAGATCGGATCGAGGTCGGGCATCGCCCAGGCCGCCAGGGTGTGGCCGCCCTCGTGGTACGCCACGACCTTGCGCTCGTGTTCGCTGATGATCCGACTCTTACGACGCGGTCCGCCGATCACACGGTCAACGGCTTCCTCGAGCGCCTCGGCGGTGATCGTCTGCTTGTTCTCACGTGCGGTGAGCAGCGCGGCCTCGTTGACGACGTTCGCCAGGTCGGCGCCGGACATGCCCGGAGTGCGCTTGGCGAGACCGTCGAGGTCGGCGTCGGAATCGATCGGCTTGCCCTTGGCGTGCACCTTGAGGATCGCGCGACGTCCGGCCATGTCGGGGTTGCCGACCGGGATCTGACGGTCGAAGCGCCCGGGGCGCAGCAACGCGGGATCGAGGATGTCGGGCCGGTTGGTCGCCGCGATCAGGATGACGCCGGACCGGTCACCGAAGCCGTCCATCTCCACGAGGAGCTGGTTGAGTGTCTGCTCGCGTTCGTCGTGGCCACCACCGAGGCCGGCGCCGCGCTGGCGGCCGACGGCGTCGATCTCGTCGACGAAGATGATGCAGGGACTGTTGTTCTTGGCCTGCTCGAACAGGTCCCGCACACGGGAGGCGCCGACACCGACGAACATCTCGACGAAGTCCGAGCCGGAGATCGTGAAGAACGGGACACCGGCCTCACCGGCAACCGCGCGCGCCAGCAGGGTCTTGCCGGTTCCGGGCGGGCCGAACAGGAGCACGCCTCTCGGGATCTTCGCGCCCAGCGCCTGATAGCGCGCCGGATTCTGGAGGAAGTCCTTGATCTCGTAGAGCTCCTCGACGGCCTCGTCGGCGCCGGCGACATCGGCGAAGGTCGTCTTCGGCATGTCCTTGCTCAGCTGCTTGGCCTTCGATTTGCCGAAGCCCATGACGCCACCGCGGCCGCCGCCCTGCATGCGGCTCATCACGAAGAAGAACAGACCGAACAGCAGGATCATCGGCAGCACGAAGATGAGGATCTGCCAGAGCACCGACTGCTCGTTCACATTGGTGGTGTACTTCGTGCCGGTCTTCTGGACCGCGTCGAAGATCTGGTCACCGGCCTGTGCGGGGTACTTGGTGCTGATCTTGTCCGCGTCGGCGTCGTTGACCTTGATCGGGGAGTTGAGCTCGATGCGCAGCTGCTGCTCGCGGTCGTCGATGCTGATGAACTTGGTGTTCTTCTTGTTCAGCTGCTCCAGCGCGACGGAGGTGTCGACGCCCCGGTACTCGCGGTCGGAGTTGCTCATCACGCTCCAGCCCCACAGGGCGAGCAGGACGAGCGCCAGGATGGCGAGGTTGCGGAAGACTGTCTTACGGTTCATGCCAGTTGGTGGGGGTCCGACCGGCGCGCGGGATCGAGTCCCGGCGCCCACTCCGTTCCCATGTCCTTCCCATCGACGTACACATTGAGGCTACCGGTCAACGATCACGCTGGTGAAACCGTTCCCGCGGAAGATCCACCGCCACGACGCGCGGGCGTCGCGTGGACGCCGACGGGTCAGCTGCTGTAGACCGCGGGCTTGAGGCGCCCGATGTACGGCAGGTCCCGGTATCGCTCGGCGTAGTCGAGTCCGTATCCGACGACGAACTCGTTCGGGATGTCGAAGCCCACGTCGGCGACGCGCACCGGCGACCGCACGGCCTCGGGCTTGCGGAGCAGCGTGCACACCTCGATGCTGCGGGGCGAACGCGTGGCGAGGTTCTTCATCAGCCACGACAGCGTGAGGCCGGAGTCGATGATGTCCTCGACGATCAGCACGTCGCGTCCCTCGATGTCGCGGTCGAGGTCCTTGAGAATTCGCACGACGCCCGACGAGGAGGTCGACGACCCGTAACTCGACACCGCCATGAACTCCAGCTGGGACGGGATCGGCAGGGCACGGGCGAAATCGGTCATGAACATGACCGCGCCCTTGAGCACACCGATCAGGACCAGGTCGTCCTCGATCTCGGCGTAACGGGAGGCGACGGACCGGGCGAGTTCGACGGTGCGCTGCCGGATCTGTTCCTCGGTGATCAGAACAGCATCGATGTCAGCGGCATAGGGGTCTGCAGACTGCACCTTCACAGCTTGTCATGTTTCCCGGGTCACATGGACGACGGGTGCGAACTGCGGGCCGACATCGGGCTGACGCGAGTGTCAGTTGTTCGTACTAAACGACGACTCCACCCGCTCAACTGCGTCACAGTGGGGTAACGAACAGTAACATCGGCCACTCGTGAAACATTACCTGACTATTACGCGATGTGGTTTGTGAACGTGAATGAGCCCCGTGTCACCGCGGGTGATGCAGGGAATGTCACCCCCTGCGAATACGATCGTTCTCAGTTCCCCGACACCCCCTTGGGGAACTATCCCCTCCACGGAAAGTTCTATCTCTTATGTCAACAGATCGACAGGACGGGGCCTTGTCGCGTATCCGCACGCGAACATTGGTCGCCGTTGCCATATCTCTTGCCACAGTTGCGATCACGGCCCTGGCCGGTACCGCACAGGCAGCACCGAAGAAACCCGGAATCCCCACCTACGACGCGTCGTGGAATGCGTCGTCGCTGACACTGACCCTTCACAATGCGTCGGCGAGCACGGAAAACGGGGCTTTGTCGATTCGGGATCTATCCGGCACGGAGCTTTTCCGCATGCCCCTCGCCTATCGCAGCGAGTACCTGCAATTCCCGATCGACGCACGTGAGGCCGGAAACAAAGTCACGCTGATTCCGTCCAAGAATGCGGCGCGAGCTGTGCCGGTGAATCCGGTGGAGGTGGAGAAGGTCCGCGGCATCGCCCGGCACCAGGTCGCCGCACCTCAGACCCGTCAGGAGCGGGACGACCAGGCGCTGACACGCTTCCAGCAGCAGCTGAGTGCGGGCACGAGCGTCTCGTCATTGGTCGGCACAATCATCGGCGCGATCGTTGGCGGAGTATTCGCTTGCACGGTCTTGCAGCTCGCTGCGCCAGTCGTGGGTTGTCTCGCCGGAGTCGCGCCGGCGGCTGCAGTCGGCGGCCTCGTCGGTCTCGCCATCGGCGGCGGTGGCACGCTGATCGGTGCAGCGATCCACTACTTCAACACGATCAACTCGCCGTTCACGCCGCCCAAGAAGCGGTGATGCGCTGAATCGACGACACGACGGTCCGTCTCACCTCTCGGTGAGGCGGACCGTCAGCTTTTCGTCGACACGTTCCACGACGGTCCGCACGCCCGGGTCGCCGCCGATCGCCACCTGCGCACCCCCGGCTGCGGGCCCGACGACGAGCCGGTCCACCGCGCCGATGACCCGGTGCGTCGGCTCGGTCGCCCCGATGTCGAGCAGCCAGCGGCGGATCACCCGGGTCCGCACAGCTCGCGGCAGATCGTGCAGCGGTGCGATCTCGAGCCCGCCGGTTGTCGCGGCACTCCCCCATACCGTCTCCGCCCAGCCGTCGAGGGCGTCGTTGTCGTCCTGCAGGCCGTCCGCGGTTCGGACCAGCGCGTCGACGACGCCGCCCCGGAGCACGTCGTCGAGCAACGGGATCACCTCGGCCCGCAACCGCACCCGGGTGAACCGTGGGTCGCGGTTGTGTGGGTCGTGGTGCATCGCCAGGCCGAGTTCGGTGCACACGGCCAGCGTCTGCATTCGGCGGACCGGCAGCAGCGGCCGCCCCCATGGCGCCTTCCACGCCCGCATGCCGGCGATCGATCGTGCCCCGGAACCGCGTGCCAGTCCGAGCAGTACCGTCTCGGCCTGGTCGTCGGCGGTGTGCGCGAGAAGTACCGGTCGACCTTCCCGGGCGGCGTCGAGCGCCGCGTACCGTGCGTCCCGGGCAGCGGCTTCGAGTCCCCCGCGGGTCCCGACCCTGACCTCGAGCACGCGCGCGTCCGCACCGAGTCCGCGTGCGGTCTCGGCGGCGCGGGCGGCGACGCCGGCGGAACCCTTCTGGAGACCGTGGTCGACGACCAGCGCGGTGACGTCGAGTCCCGCGCCGACGGCCGTCGCCGTCAGGGCGAGCGAGTCCGCGCCGCCGGACAGCCCGACACAGACCGATGAGCGCGGACCGTCGAGCCAGGTGGTCGCGAATTCCGCGACCACCCGCGTCACAGCACGCGTCGAATCCATGCCTGCGGGGTGTCGATCTCGTCCGGGAGCGGCATCGTGTCCGGTGAGGTCCACACCGTGTTGAACCGATCCATGCCGACGGTTTCCACCACCTCGTCGACGAAGGCCTTGCCGCGGATGTACTGCGCGATCTTGGCGTCCATGCCGATGAGAGCGCGGATGATGCGCTGAACCGGGTTCTGCGGTGCCTTGCGGCGCTTGTCGAATGCGGTGCGGATGCGCGCGACGGACGGGACGTGCGCCGGGCCGACGGCATCCATCACGTGATCGGCGTGGCCCTCGAGCAGCGTGCCCAGGACCATCATCCGCTGGAAGGCTTCGAACTGCGCAGGGCTCTGCAGCAGCTGCATCGCGCCGATGATGCCCTTCTCGCGGGGTTCGGACCCCCTGAGTGCCTTGGTCATCCGCGTGACGATCTCGGTGGCCGACTCACCGGTCTCGGAGGTGAGCACGGCGACGTTGTCCTGCATGTAATCACGCAGCCACGGGTTGGCCGAGAACTGCACGCGGTGGGTCACCTCGTGGAGGCAGACCCACAGCCGGAAGTCGGACGGCACGACCTTGAGCTGCCGTTCGACGTTGATGATGTTGGGTGTCACGACCATCAGCACGCCGGGTTCACCGGTCTCCGGGTCGGGCGTGAACGGATCGTACTGGCCGAGGATGGCCGTGGAGAGAAAGGCCAGCAGACCCCCGGCCTGGACACCGCCGAACTTGGCGGCGAGGCCGTGCGAACCCACGTCGGTGCCGGCGGCGTCGGCCCCCAGCATCGATCGCATCGAGTCGGAGGCCGCGTCGATCCAGCCCGGCCGGTCGAGGATGCGGGTCGTCGGGATGCGGAGTCCGTCGGCGAGACCGGTGATCTCGCGAACCGGTGCCTCCGCCCGAGTCGCCGCGTCGCCGAGTTCGGCCTGCGCGGCCTCGTAGGTGTAGGCCGTGGTCTTGGGGCCGGACCGGACGAGGCGTTTCGCGGTCGAAGCGGCGAGGGGCCAGTCGATCTGCGACCCGATGCTCAGGCGAGTGTCCTCACTCACCGGCTCGACCTCGGTCTTGCTGTCGGTTCCAGGCATGCTCATCGGCACCCGCACTCTCTGAGTTGGCCCACCACGGCGTCGAGGGCGGGTCTCGCGTCCGCCGGCGAGGTGCCGCCGGACATCAGGGCGAACGACAGCACGCGGCCGTCGATCGTTTGCACTATGCCCGTCAACGAACTGACCCCGGTCAGTGTTCCGGTCTTCGCGCGCACCCATCCGGCACCCGGAGTGGTGGCGATCGGGAAACGGTCGGCGAGGGTGCCGGTGCCGGCGGCGATCGGCAGTCCGTCGAGCATCGGTCGCAGCGCCGGCCGCGAGGGTCCGCTGGCCGCTGTCATCACCGCGTCGAGCAACGCGGGGGTGGTGCGGTTGGCGTAGGAGATGCCCGACGCGTCGGCCAGTGTGGTGCCCTCCCACTGGTCGGGGAACGTGGTGGAGAGGACCTGCTCGACGGCGTCGACTCCGGCGGCCAGGGTCGCCGGTCCACCGCGATGCACCGAGAGTTCGATCGACAGCGTCTCGGCCAGCACGTTGTCGCTGTGGCGGAGCATGTCGTTGACCCGTGTCACCAGGGGCGCGGACTCGACCTGCGCGATGACGCGGTCGCCCGCGGGTGCGGATGCCTCGGTCACCGGTGCGTCCACACCCAGCGCGGCGGCCAACGCCTCCCCGGCCATGATTCCGGGCGTCGCCGAGCGGGGTGAGTACTCGTCGAGCGGCTCGAGCCGGGCGCCGTCGACCATCAGCGACTCGATCGGGGCGATGTCGCCGCCCTGGATGTCTCGACGGTCCCACGTGCGGTCCATCGTCGGACCCGAGAAGGCGCTGAGATCAACCGCGACCGAGGAGACCGGAATCCCGGCCTGTTTGATCTGGTCGGCGAGGTCGGCGATGCGGCCGGGCTCGCTGTAGAAGGTGTCCGCGCGGGCCGGCTGCGCCGACAGCGTGGGGTCGCCGGCACCCCTGAGGATCACCTGTCCGTCGGACCCGGCGACGACGGTGGTCGTCACCCGCGCGTCGTGCGGCATCGCCTCCAGGAAGGCGGCGGCCGAGAGCACCTTGTCGTTCGACGCGGGGATACGCGGACGGTCGGGATTGCGCGACCACAGGATCTCGCCGGTCAGCGAGTCGGAGATCATGCCGCTCAGGACGCCGAGCGCCGGATTCCGCAGTGCAGGTGCGATCGCTCGGGACACCCCGGCCGGCGTCGGCGACGGGGCGGAGGCGACGACCGGGTCGATCCGCGGGTCGACGGAGATCGCGGCGGGCTGCGGCGGGATTCCCGGCGGCAGCTCGGCCTCCTTGTCGAGCCGGAGTGCAACGACCACTGCCGCGGTCGACGCCAGCGCGAGGATCACGACTGCGGCGATCGTCCACCAGAGGAGTTTGCGACTGCGGGGTCTGCCTTCGCGACCTGCGGGTCTGGTGGATGCGCCCACGAAGCCTCCGGATCTCTCGAACTGCACACCGACGGTGACGACGCCACTGGTCGGCGCACCACCCGGCCGGAATGTCGGATGTGAGCGACCCGGACATCCGCCACACCCGCGAACTGCGGGGGTACGAAGTCCGAGGTCGTCGGACTAACAGTATCGTTGTTGCGACGCGCGGCCATCTGGGCCGCCCGGGCGATCACACCCCCGATCCGCAACTGCCAGGAGGAACAGTGGAATTCGATGTGACCATCGAGATCCCCAAAGGTGGCCGTAACAAGTACGAGGTCGACCACGAGACGGGCAAGGTCTACCTCGACCGCTACCTGTACACCTCGATGGGCTACCCGGCCGACTACGGATACATCGACGGCACCCTCGGCGAGGACGGCGACCCGCTCGACGCGATGGTCCTGCTGCCCGAGTCGGTGTTCCCCGGCATCATCGTGCGCGCCCGCATCGTCGGTATGTACACGATGACCGATGAGGCCGGCGGCGACGACAAGCTGCTGTGCGTGCCCGCGGGTGACGTGCGCTGGGACCACATCAAGGACATCTCCGACGTGTCGGAGTTCGAACTGGGCCCCATCTCGCACTTCTTCGAGCACTACAAGGACCTCGAGCCCGGCAAGGAGGTCCAGCCGGGCGGCTGGGTCGGCCGGGAGGCTGCCGAGAAGGTCGCCCAGGAGGCCATCGACCGTCTCGCGGCACATCCCGAGGAGGCCAACGAGCCCTCGCGCGGCTGACGCCACCTCAGGAGTCGTACACCGACCGCCGACGACACATGCTGTCGTCGGCGGTCGTTGCGTTTCGCTCCGGCGTCGTCAGGCGACGCGGTGACGCACGTCGGCGAAGACCGGCAGCACCTGCTCGCGGATTCGACGGTCGGTGGCCGAACCGTCGATCGGGACCAGGATCACGGCGTCGGCGACCTCGGCGACGTAGATGTCGCGCAGCAGCGTGATCAGACCGTGGGCGGTGCCGACGTAGCGGATGGTCTCCGAGTCGTCGGTGGAGGAACCGGCGTGCTCAACGGCGGCGCGAGCCGACGCCGCGTGCGGCGCGATGGCCACCTCGACCTCGAGGGCGACCGCGAAATTCGCCTGGTCGTGGGTGCCCGCCCGCAGCAGCGCGCGTGCACGCTGGGCGTCCCGCAGCGTCTGACGACGCACGACGATCGGGAAAGTCAATGCCACAGCATCTCCCGCGACCGCGACCTGGAAGCCCGGACGACCGATGGTGACAGCGGTGGGCGATGTGGAGAGTTCGATGGTCATGCCGGGTACCCCTCGTCGAGTTCGGGTCGGGTGATGGTCGTGGTGACGCAGCGCGACGCGAGTGCGTCGAGCAGGCGGTCGATGTCGTCGGAGGTGGTGCCCGCTCCGAAGCTCGCACGGACGGCACCCTCCGGATGACCGAGCCGCTTGAGCAGCGGGTGGGCACAGAACTTGCCGTCGCGCACGCCGATTCCGTGCTCGTCGCTCAGGTACTCCGCCACGGCCCGCGGCGCGACGCCGTCGACGGTGAACCCGGCGATGCCGACGCGGTCGGTGGAGTCGGTGAAGATCTGCAGCGGTCGCACACCGTCGATGCGCGCCAGTCCGGCGTCGAGCCTTTCGCTGAGCCGGAGTTCGTGGAAACCGATGGCCTCGGGTCCCAGCTCGGCCAGCGCGGTGCACGCCTCGGCGATCGACACCGCACCGAGCACGTTCGGCGAACCGGCTTCGTGACGAGCAGCGCCGGTGTGCCAGGTGGCGCCGGCGGTGTTGCCGCCGCGAGGGAGGTCGACGTCGGCGGTCGCGCCTCCGCCGGCGAGGTAGGGGTCGGCGGCGTCGAACCAGTCGGAACGGCCGATGAGGACCCCGGCGCCGAACGGCGCGTACGCCTTGTGGCCGGAGAAGGCCAGGTAATCGATGCCGTGGCTGACGATCGAGATGGGACGGTGCGCGACGAGCTGCGCCGCGTCGACCAGGATGCGCGCGCCACGGCGGTGGGCGATGGAGGCCAGCCGGCCGATCGGGAGGACCTCACCGGTGACGTTCGACGCGGCGGTCACCGCGAGCAGCGAGGCCGGCTGCGAGGCGAGTTCGGCGTCGATCGCCACGAGGGTGTCCTCGATCGTGTTGCAGGCGGTCACCACGCGGGCGCGGGTGCGGTCGTCCTTCGGTGCGCACCACGGCAGCAGGCTGGCGTGGTGCGCGATGTCGAGGACCACGACGTCGCCGGGAGTGATGTGGGCGGCGAGATTGATCGCGTCGGTGGTGTTGCGGGTGAAGACGACCGTGTCGTCGACGCGGCCGCGGACGAACTCGCGGACGGTCTCACGCGCGGCCTCGTATCGGCGGGTGGTGATCTGCGACAGGTGGCCCGCGCCGCGGTGCACGCTCGCGTACTCGCCGAGGGCTTCGGCGACCTGCGCGGCGACCGACGCCAGCGCCGGCGCGCTCGCCGCGTAGTCGAGATTGGCGTAACCGACGCTGCGCCCGGCGGCGACGGGGACCTGTGCATCCGAGCCGACGACCGCTGCAAGCGCGGGGATGAACGGCCCACGGTCGGCGAACACCGGTGCATCGCGGACAGGACGGGCGGGTGTGACGGGTGCCGACAGCACAGCAGTCATGACGAGAACTCCTCGAGAATCCACACTTGCCGCGTTCGGGTTCGAACGCAGCCAGGTCGTCACCCGGAGCACCCCACCGCGGAGGAGGGTTGCCGACCAGCGAGCCGGGGCTTGTCACTGGCACTCATGACCTGCGACAAGGTTCGCGGATCCCGCCCGAGGGTGTCAATTTAGGATCACCGTGATTCGAAGTTAGGACAGGCTTACCTGTACCCTAGCTGTTGTGTCATCGAGTGAGGTCTTCGTGCTGTCGCGTCCCCACGGCACCGTGCGGGGCGAAGGGGTGGTCGGGTCGTTCACCGACGTCGACGAGGCGTCCGCCGCGCTGCGGGCGGGTGAGGTCGGGTCATTGACCGGGGCGATCCCGTTCGATGCCCGCGACCCCGCGGCGCTGGTGGCTCCCGCGCGGCTCCGCACCGGCGAGGCGCCCCTGTCCGGGAGTGCGCCGCTGTCGCGCCGAGCGGTGTCGACCGTGAGCCACCCAGACAGGGATGAGCACCGCGAACGCATCGCGCATGCGGTCAAGCGCATCGTCGCCGGCGACGTCGGGAAGGTCGTGCTCGCGCGCAGCGTCGACCTGGTGCTCGACGAACAGATCCGGCCCGCGGAGTTGCTCGACGCACTCGCCGGCGGCAACGCGGGGCACAACGCCTTCGGCGTCGACCTCGGCGCCGCGACGGGTTCGGGTTCGTGGCTGCTCGGCGCCAGTCCCGAAGCGCTGCTGCGCAAGTCGGGTTCGACCGTGACCTGCCATCCCTACGCGGGTTCGGCACCACGGTCCGCCGACCCGGCCGTCGACCGGGCGACCGCCGACGAGTTGGCCGCGTCGACAAAGGATCTCGCCGAGCACGCGTTCGTAGTCGACCATCTGCGCGAACGCCTGGGGCACCTCTGCGACGAGGTCGACGCACCGTCGACACCACAGCTCGAGTCGACCGGCGAGATGTGGCATCTGGCCACCCCGATCCGCGCGACGCTGCGCGATCCGGCGGTCACCGCACTCGACCTCGCACTACTCCTCGGACCCACACCCGCAGTGTGCGGAACCCCGAGTGACGTTGCCGCGCAGATCATCCGCGAGGTCGAGGGCGATCGTGGCTTCTACGCGGGCACGGTCGGCTGGTGCGACGCCGTCGGCGACGGCGAATGGATGGTCAGCATCCGGTGCGCCGAGCTCGCGGCCGATGGTCGGAGTCTGCGCACCTGGGCGGGTGGCGGCATCGTCGAACACTCCGACCCGCAGGCGGAACTCGACGAGACGCAGTTCAAACTACGGACCGTGTTCAACGCGCTCGGTATCCCCCTCGCAGACATCGTGAACTGACCCTCCGGTGAGCACGCCCTCCCGCAATCTCGCCTCCGGCCATGAAGGTCGGCGCTAGAGTCGATGAACGTCGGGGCGAAGGGGCAGGGAGGCGTAGCGGGTGCCTGCGGAGCGGTCGACAACCCAGACGAGCATTCTGCCGATCATCTTCGCGCTGTCCCTGGCCTTCACGATCACGGCCGTCGATCCACTGGTGCTGAGCCTGAATCTGCCGCAGGTGAGCCGGGAACTCGACGTCCCGCCTACCGGTGTCGGATTGCTGGGCGGAATGTCGACGCTGGTCATGGCCGCGTCCGTCCTCGGCGCGGGAAATCTCGGCGACTCGATCGGACTCCGACGACTCCTGATGTCGGGACTGGCCGTGGTCGCCGTCGCCGATGTGCTCGCCATGCTCTCGCCCGGGTATGGCTTCCTCCTGGCGATGCGCGTCGTGGCGGGCCTGGGCATGGCGGCCCTGCTCGGGGTATCGCTGGCCCTCCTCAAGACGTCGGTGACCGAAGAGCAGCGACCGAAGGCCATCGGCATCTTCGTCGCCATCGAGATGGTTCTCTGCGGGGTGCTCCCGGCTCTGACAGGCTGGGCCGTGACGGGTCTCGGCTGGCGGCTCGTGTTCCTGGTCGCACCACTGCTTGCCGTGGTCTCGATGCTGCTCACGGCACGGTTCGTCCCGGAGTCGCCTCGTCAGGAGCGTGCCAAGCTGGACGTGATCGGCATCGTCCTGATCGGGGTGGCACTCCTGACCCTCGTCATCGGACTCGCGGCCGCGCAGAACGGCGTGCTCCGGCCCCAGACCTGGCTGCCGCTGCTCGTCAGCGTCCTCGGCGCGGTGCTCTTCGTCCGCCACGAACGCCGCACTCCCGAACCGGCGCTGGACCTGTCACTCTTCGGCAACCGGACGTTCACGGTGGCGCTCGCGGCGGCCTTCACACTCAACTTCCTGATCGCGGGGCTCAGCATCGTCCTGGGGCAGTACGGCAGCGTGGTGCTCGCGTTGTCACCGCAGACGGTCGGACTGTTGTTCCTTCCCGGCTCGCTGCTGATCGCCGGCGCCTTGATCATGTCCGGGAGTCTGATGGAGAAGTTCTCGCCGAGACCGGTGATGGTCGCCGGTCTGGCGACCATGGCGGCCGCCGGGCTGCTCATGGCGGTCACGGTCAGCCCGACGATGGCGTTGTGGCTGCTCGTGATGGCCGTGTGGATGTACAACCTCGGTTCAATGGTGAGCTCCACGTCGGTGTCGGAGACGGTGCTCGCGCATGCGCCGAGTGGTCAGTCCGGAACAGTGGCCTCGGTGCAGACGGCCTTCGGGATGACGGGCTACGCGTTCGGGCCCACCGTGTACCTGCTCCTCCTGAATGCGTTCTTCAAGCGTGAATGGCTCGCCGACACCGAGCAGCGGGGTCTGACGGTGACACAGGGACAAGAGGCTGTGGACGCCGCGCGGAGCGCGGTGGCGCAGAGCCACGGTGGCGTCGGATACGACCCGAACCTGCTGCAGCAGGTGGGCGGCCTCGACCTGGGAACGGACTTCTCCGACGCCGTGCGACTCACCATGCTGACCGTCAGTGTCCTGCCCATCGCGGTGGCCCTTGCCGTACTCAGATTCCGGCACGAGCGCCCGGCCCGGGCAGCGTGACGGCCACCGCGACGACCGGCCGGCAGGAGAGCCCGGTGCGAGGGCTCAGCCGAGCGCCTGATCCAGGTCGGCGAGCAGGTCTTCGACGCCCTCGAGCCCGACCGACAGGCGAACCACCGAGTCGCTGAGACCGATCGCGGCACGTCCCTCGGGCCCCATCGCGCGGTGCGTGGTGGTGGCCGGATGGGTGATCAGCGACTTGGAGTCGCCGAGGTTGTTGGAGATGTCCACCACCCGCAGCGCGTTGAGGACCTCGAAGGCGCGCTTCTTGCCGTCGATGCCGTCGTGGTCGTTGAGCTCGAAGGTCACCACGGTGCCGCCGCCGGTCATCTGGCTCTTGGCCAGCTCGTACTGCGGATGCGACTGCAGGAACGGATATTTCACCCAGCGGACCCGTGGGTCGGCTTCCAGGAACTCGGCGATCCGCAGTGCCGAGGCCACCGAGGCGTCGACCCGCAGGCGCATCGTCTCGAGGCCTTTGACCAGCGTCCACGCGTTGAACGGGCTCAACGCCGGACCGGTGTGGCGCATCAGCTGCTGGACCGGACCGTCGATGTAGTCCTTGGTGCCGAGGACGGCACCACCCATCACGCGACCCTGACCGTCGATGTGCTTGGTGCCCGAGTAGACGATGACGTCGGCGCCGAGATCGAGACCGCGCTGTAGCAGCGGGGTGGCGAAGACGTTGTCCAGCACCACCTTCGCGCCTGCGGCATGCGCCAGCTCGGACACCTTGGCGACGTCGACGAGCATCTGCATCGGATTGGACGGGGTCTCGAAGAAGACGGCGTCGGTCGGCTTCGACAGTGCGCGTTCCCACTGTTCGAGGTCTTCACCGTCGACGAACTCGGTCTCCACGCCCCAGCGCGGCAGGATCTCGTTGCACACGACGAAGCAGGAGCCGAACAGGCTGCGCGCCGCCACGAGCCGATCGCCCGCCTTGAGCAGGGCGCCGAGCGCCACGAACACCGCGGCCATTCCGCTGGCGGTCGCGAAGCAGGCTTCGGCACCTTCGAGCTGACGCAGGCGCTCCTGGAACATGTGGACGGTCGGATTGCCGTATCGGGAGTAGACGAACCGCTGGTCCTCGCCGGTGAAGGCACGCTCGGCAGCCTCGGCGGAGTCGTAGACGTATCCGCTGGTCAGGTACAGCGCCTCGGCGGTCTCGTGGAACCCGGATCGCGCGAGGCCGCCGCGCACGGCGATGGTGTCGGGCGAAAGACCTTCCGGCAGTTCACGACTCACGGACAGATCAGCACTCACGATTGCCTCCACGGCAGATTTTCGGCACGCCATCCGGACGCGCCGCGATGGTCGTTCCCGTCGAGGGCACCCTCGAATCCGTCGACCACGTTGTAGGCCTTGCCGATTCCGTCGGCGGTCGCCGCCTCGGCCGCACCGATCGATCGGTGCCCCGAGCGGCAGAGGAAGATGACCTCGTGGTCATCGGTCACCCCGGCACTGCGCAGCTGCTCGACGAACTGCTCGTTGCGTCGACCCTCGGGGAACGTCGTCCACTCGGCGAAGATCGTGCGTTTACCCAGCACCTCGAGGTCGGGAACACCGACGAACGACCACTCGGCCTGCGTCCGACAGTCGACGAGGACCGCGTCGGGATTGTTCTCGAGCTTCTCCCACGCTTCCCGCGGGGTCAGGTCGCCGGCATAGGTCATGAGGAGCACACCTTCCATTCGCCGTTCTCGCGCACCACGGTCGTCTCCACGACCTGCTTGTCTTCGGACTTGTTCTTATAGTGCCAATGGACCTTCGCGGTCGCCCGGTCACCGTCGACCACCAGGTCGGTGATCTCGGGGATCTCGATGTGGCCGTTCTGGTCCAGCGACGCCTGGTTCTCGGCGACGAACTGCGCCTCGGAGGGGAACCCGGGCTTGTCGAGGTCGGCATCGCACGTGTTCGCGCGGTACTCGGCGTAGTCGGGGCCGTTCTTGGCCGTGTAGAGGTCGTTGATGGCGTACTGGACCAGCGCGTCGTCGCTGACCCGTTCCTCCGCCGGCCGCGAGATGCTGGAGAGCACGATCGCGAGCACCACCAGTCCGACGAATCCCGCCGCGGCGAAGAACGGCCACGCGTTCTTCCAACTGGGCGGCGCCTCCTCGACGAGGGCGGCGTCAACGTCCTCGTTCGGCGATCCGGCCTCACCGGACGCAGGCTTCTTCGAGGACGCGGCGCCCCGGGACGTGTTCCGGGATGCGGCGCCCTTACCGGAGGGCTTGTCGGGGCCCCCGCCTGCAGCTTTGGCCATGGCGCGAAGTGTATAGACCGGCCGGGTGTGACCTCCGCCCGGCTTCTGCAGGCTCCCGCACGTCCCGTCGCCCGCGGCGAATGCGATGCCCGCGACCGTGTGGCAACCGCCCGGCGCCCGGGAACGCTCCGGCCGCGGGCGTCGTCACGATGACGTCGAGAAGTGAGGATTACCTCACAGGAGATTTTGGCCGGGGACACCGAGCGCCTACCGTAGAAGGGATAGGCCATATCCAAGCGTGTCGACAGTAGGATCAGGGGTTTCGCATCCAGCACCTGCGTCGGGGCGCGCCGAGCAACGGAAGACACCTACTCCATGAGTGACAACAGCCGCCCGCTGCGGGTTGCGATCGTCGGTGCGGGTCCCGCCGGGATCTACGCCGCCGACGCGTTGATGAAGTCCGACACCGCCAAAGACCGCGGTGTCAGCATCGACCTCTACGAGCGTATGCCGGCTCCGTTCGGTCTGATCCGTTACGGCGTCGCGCCTGATCACCCGCGGATCAAGGGCATCATCACCGCGCTGCACAAGGTGCTCGACAAGCCGCAGGTCCGTCTGCTCGGCAACGTCGACTACGGCACCGACATCACGCTGGCCGAGCTCAAGCAGCACTACGACGCGATCATCTTCTCCACCGGCGCCACCGACGACCGTGCGCTCGACATCCCGGGCATCGACCTCGAGGGCAGCTACGGCGCCGCGCAGTTCGTCGCCTGGTACGACGGTCATCCGGACTTCCCGCGCACCTGGCCGCTGGAGCAGGAGAAGGTCGCCGTGATCGGCGTCGGCAACGTCGCCCTCGACGTGGCGCGCGTGCTGGCCAAGACCGGCGACGAGCTGCTGCCGACCGAGATCCCGGCCAACGTCTATGAGGGTCTGAAGGCCAACAAGGCGATCGAGGTGCATGTCTTCGGTCGCCGCGGACCGGCCCAGGCCAAGTTCACCCCGCTCGAGCTCAAGGAACTCGACCACTCGCCGAACATCGAGGTCATCGTCAACCCCGAGGACATCGACTACGACGAGGGCTCGGCCGTCGCCCGTCGTGGTTCGAAGATCACCGACCAGGTCGCGACGATCATCGAGAACTACGCGATCCGGGAACCGAAGCAGGGTGCGATCCACAAGCTGTTCCTGCACTTCTTCGAGAGCCCGGTCGAGATCCTCGGCGAGGACGGCAAGGTCGTGGGCTTGCGCACCGAGCGCACCCAGCTCGACGGCACCGGCAACGTCAAGCCCACTGGCAAGATCACCGACTGGGAGGTCGGCGCGGTGTACCGGGCGGTCGGCTACCTGTCGGACAACCTGCCCGAGATCCCCTTCGACTCGCAGGCGGGAGTCATCCCCAACGAGGCCGGACGTGTGTTCGACGAGGGTGAGCAGCTCACCGGCGTCTACACCACCGGGTGGGTCAAGCGTGGTCCGGTCGGCCTCATCGGCCACACCAAGGGCGACGCCAACGAGACCGTCGACTGCATCCTCAAGGACATGGAGGCCGAGAAGCTGCTCGAGCCCGCCGCGCCCGGCGAGGACGCGATCATCGAGCTGCTCGAGTCGAAGAGCATCCCGTTCACCACGTGGGACGGCTGGTACCGCCTCGACGAGCACGAGCGCGCCCTGGGTGCCGCCGAAGGCCGTGAGCGGGTGAAGGTCGTCGAGCGTGAGGACATGCTCGCCGCGTCGGAGCCCCACAAGGTGGCGCGCCCGTCGGCCTGATCGACACCGCCAGACCACACGAGAGGGGCGACCGGTTCTCACCGGTCGCCCCTCGTCGTTCGTTCAGCGGTTCGGCGTCTACCGACCGGGGATCGCGGGAATTCCCTTGACGTCGGTGCCGCCGCCGGACAGCGCCGCCGATGCCGACGAGCCGGCACCGAACCTGTCGAACGGGTTGTCGATGCGCCGCATGTTCCACCAGAAGCCGGCGTTGTCCGTCAGGTTCTCGGCGTAGTCGGAGATCGCGTACCCGGCGATCGATGACGGGAAGCAGCCGAACCAGGTGGTCTTGATGGTGAGGGACTCGTCCTTCTTCAGCTGCGACTTGAACTTGGTCGCGCCGTTGATCTCCTGCAGCGTGACATTGCGGAACTCGCCGTCACGCGCGGTTACCCGCATGAACCGGGTCATGCTCCACGCCTGGTTCCACGGCGTACCCGGTGCTCCGAACTGGCAATAGACCCCACCCGTCATCTGAAGGTTGGGGACGGCCGCCTGGGCGGGCGCAGCACCCACCAGCGTGCCTGCTGCGATGCTCCCCGCAGCCAGCACCCCGACAACGGCACGTTTGAGTGACTTCATCGATCCTCCTGTTTTCGCAACCCTGGAAACACTGAACATATCGATTCGAACTCAAAGCAGTGTTACCGAAGACACGGCCTCCGTTCGGGTTCCGTGGGTCTTTCGTTACCCGAACGACATCCACCGCGCCGCACCGTCAGGCCCGTCGAACTGCGTTGGTAAGGTAACCCTTCGTGCGCCGCTCCCTCCGTGTCCTCGGCATTCCGGTGCTGATCGCGGCCCTGGTGGGGCTGGTCATCGCCTCGGTGCTCTTCGGCACCCGCCCGGTCCCGCTCGACGAGGTCTGGACGAGTTTCGCCGCGGGGATCTCCGAGATCTGGTCGGCCCTCGTCGACCTCCGGATACCGCAGATCACCAAGGACACCGACGTCGACGGCATCGTCTGGGACCTCCGTGTCCCTCGGACTCTGCTCGGCCTGTCCGCCGGCCTGGCCGTGGGCGCGGCCGGCGCCATCACCCAGGGACACACCCGCAACCCCATCGCCGACCCCGGCATGCTCGGCGTCAACGCCGGCGCGGCCTGTGCCGTCGTGGGCGGGATCTACCTGCTCGGGATCACCAGTCCCGTGGCCTTCATGTTCTTCGGATTGCTGGGCGCGATCATCGCCGCGACCGTCGTCTTCGGTCTGTCGGCGCTGAGCGGCTCGAGTCCGCTGACCCTGGTGCTCGCCGGGACCGGTCTCACGGCGATGCTCACCGCGATCACGTCCTCGATCGTGCTCGTCGACACCAACTCGCTCGACCAGTGGCGGTTCTGGAGCGTCGGTTCGACCGCCGGCCGCGGGATCGACGTGTTCTGGGCGAGTCTGCCCTTCATCGCCGTCGGGCTGGTGTTCGCGCTGGCGAGCGGCTTCTTCCTCAACGTGTTGAGCCTGGGCGACGACATGACCAAGGCCCTCGGCTCCCGGGTGGTGCTCATCCGCGCGCTCGGCATCCTGACGATCACCCTGCTGATCGGCGCCGCCACCGCCGCCTGCGGCCCCATCGTGTTCCTCGGTCTGGTCGTGCCGCACATCGCTCGTGCAGTCGTGGGCGCCGACTACCGCTGGATCATCCCGTACTCGGCGCTGTTCGGCGGGATCCTCCTCGTCGGTTGTGACATCCTCGGCCGCGTCGTCGGACGCCCCGGTGAGGTCCAGGTGGGCGTCATGCTGGCGCTGGTCGGCGCCCCGTTCCTGATCGTCATGGTCCGTCGGCAGAGGTTGGCATCCGTATGAACACGTCCGACCTCAAGACGCCGACGCCCGGGCCACGTGCACGGAGCATCGCGCCGCATCCCGGCGGCTACCGCCTCGCGATCGAGCCGGTCTCGGTCGTCGTGCGTCCGCGCATGCTGATCGTCGCGCTCGTCTCGGCGGCGCTCGCCGTGGTGTTGTTCCTGACCGGCGTCGGCGTCAGCGACTTCCCGCTCACCCCGATCGACGTCGCGCGAATCCTGCTCGGCGGCGGCACCCGCATCGAGAACGTCGTCGTCTTCGACGTCGCGCTCCCCCGAGCCCTCGTCGGCCTGCTGGTGGGCATCGGCCTCGGGTTCTCCGGGTCCATCACCCAGCTGATCTCCCAGAACCCCCTCGCCACCCCCGACATCCTCGGCATCACCGCAGGAGCGAGTGCGGCAGCGGTCGCGGCCATCGCCTTCTCGACGACGAGCTGGGGCAGCTGGTTCGGCGACCTCGGCGTCCCGGCCTCGGCGATGATCGGTGCGCTCCTGACGTCCGCGGTGATGTACGTGCTGGCCTGGCCCGGCCGCAAGGCCAACAGCGGCATCAACCCGTTCCGCCTCGTGCTGATCGGCGTCGGCATGACGTGGATGCTGCAGGCGCTCACCAACTTCCTGCTCACCCGCGCCGACATCCACGACGTCGGGCGTGCCCAGGTGTGGCTGGTCGGATCGGTCGCCAACGTGGGCTGGTCCAATGTCTGGCCGGTGGTCGGCGGGGTCGCGGTCGGGGTCGTCGTGATCGTGGTGCTGTCCCGGCAGATCGGAATGCTCAGCCTCGGTCCGGATCTGGCGCGCGGCCTGGGCGTCCGGACCGGCGCGGTGTCCACCACGCTGTTGCTGACGGCGGTCCTGGTCAGTGCGCTGTGTGTGTCCGCCGCCGGACCGATCGCCTTCGTCGCACTGCTGGCCCCGCAGATCGCGCTGCGGCTGGCCCGCACCGCGGTACCGACGCCGTTGCTGTCCGGCCTGATCGGCGCCGCGCTCGTGCTCGGCGGAGATCTGTTGTGCCGCACGGTGCTACCCGGCGGGCTGCCCGTCGGAATCGTGACCGCCGCGATCGGCGGACCGTTCCTCATCTACCTGATGATCGCGATGTCCCGGAAGGCGACCGTATGACCATCTCCCCCGCCGACCACACCTCGCAGGCGACGTCCCGCCTGCGCGGCACCGGACTCACCGTCGGCTACGACCAGCGGGTGGTCATCGACGGCCTGGACATCGACGTCCCCGACGGCCAGGTCACGACCATCATCGGCTCCAACGGCTGCGGCAAGTCGACGCTGCTCCGATGCCTCGCGCGCCTGCTGCCGCCGAAGGCCGGCACGGTCTACCTCGACGGCGACGACATCTCGCATGTCCGCCCCAGGCAGGTCGCGCGGACCCTGGCGATCCTGCCCCAGAATCCGGTCGCGCCAGAGGGTCTGACCGTCGCCGATCTCGTCGGCCGGGGCCGGCATCCGCACCAGCGGTGGTATCAGCAGGCGACGGCCGCCGACGAGGCCGCGGTGGCCGAGGCGATGGAGATGACCGACACCCTCGAACTCGCCGACCGCACCCTCGACGCGCTCTCCGGCGGTCAGCGTCAGCGCGTCTGGATCGCGCTCACCCTCGCGCAGGGCACCGACCTGATCCTGCTCGACGAGCCGACCACCTACCTCGACCTCGCCCACTCGATCGACGTCCTCGACCTCGTCCGACGCCTCCGCGACGAGCACGGCAAAACCGTGGTCATGGTATTGCACGACCTCAATCTCGCAGCACGCTACAGCGATTCACTCGTCGTCATGAAGAACGGCGCCATCGTCGCCACCGGCGCGCCGGCCGAGGTCATCGACGCGGAGATGCTCGACGAGGCCTTCGGGTTGCGCGCTCATGTCATGACCGACCCGATCTCGGGTGGGCCACTGATCGTGCCGCTCGGAGCGCACACCCGCGCGTTCTAGGACCCCGGGTCCCGTTGTCGTGCGGCATCGTTGGCGAGCATCTGCTCACGCAGCGAGTCGTAGACCGGCGGCGTCCCGGAGAGGTGTGCGACGAGCACGGCCGCCGCGGTCGCGGCGAGCATGGGCACCGCCACGGTGGTCGTCGCACTCATCTCCATCACCACGACCATGCCGGTGAGCGGCGCCCGCACCACCGCGCCGAACAGTGCGGCCATGCCGGCGAGCACCATGGCGTCGCGCAGCGTCGAATCCGATTGCGGGAGCACGGCGTCGAGGCCGGCGGCGAACAGGACGCCCCACAGTGCGCCGAGCGCCAGCATCGGCGCGAACAGGCCGCCCGGGGTTCCCGCGGCATAAGACAGCGGACCGGCGACGAACCGGACCAGGAACAGCGCGGCCACCACCGGGAGCACGACCGAACCGTCGAAGATCTGTTGCGCGAGATCGTCTCCCCCACCGGCCGCATCGGTGTCGACGGCCATCAGGCCGCCGACGATCGCACCGATGACCGCGGCCTTCGCGATCGGCGGGACGCGCGTGATCCCGCGAACCGCGTTGATCGCCCCGAGAACCGTGCGCCCGTAGGCGATTCCGACGAGACCGCTGAGGAGGCCGAACACCACGAAGACCGGCAGCAGGGTGATCGGGGGCGCGGCCACCACGCCGACCCGGAAGTCGGGCCGGTCGCCGAGGATCACGTGTCCGCAGGCCACCGCGGCGGCGACCGCGAGAATGGTCGGTACCACCACTCGAATCCGGAACGAGTGGGTCACCTCCTCGAGCGCGAAGAGCGCACCGCCCACCGGCGCCGTGAACGCAACGGCGAGACCTGCTCCGCTGAGCGAGGTCTGCATGACGCGGACATCGTACTGGTCGAGTCCGGCACGTCGTCCGGTCTCCGATCCGACCGCCGCACCCATGTGCACCGTCGGCCCCTCACGGCCGAGGATCAGACCGGATCCGATCGCGGCGAGACCACCGAAGAACCGCGCCGGGATCACCCGCAGCGGCGCAGGTCCCGCTTCTCCTCGTTCGACGGCCTCCACATGCTGGATTCCGCTGCCCGCCGCGGTCGGTACGAGGTGGGAGACGAGCGCGCCGAAGGCCGCGCCGGCCGCCGTCACCGCGACCGGGATGAACCATCCCGGTGCGCCGAGTCCGTCGGCCCACTGCAGCATCTCGAACCGCCACCGGTTGAGATGGTCGAGGCACCACCGGAACGCGCCGCCCAGGACACCGGTCACACACCCGGCGAAGACGGCGAGCACGCACAACCTCACCAGTCCCTGGTTGTCGGCCGTCGGCGAGGTCACACGTGCAAGTTACCGCGCACGCCGCCTTCGACCGGCGCTTCCGAACGGCAGGTTCGTGTCGTCCACCGGTGATTCGGGGTCATCCGGGCTGAATCAGGCGTCCCTGCACCACGAGTGACGCATTCTGCTTCAGGCGCCGGACGCGGATGCTCACCGAGTAGCCCAGAATTCCGGCCACGGACGCGACCCTGGTGCGCAGGTATCGATAGAAGTCGTCGGTGTCCCGGCAGATCACCGCGACCATGAGGTTGTGTTCACCGCTGATCGCCGCGGCGAACGCCACCTCGTCGTGCGCGGCGAGCGCTGCACCCACCTCGTCGATCGCCGACGGCGTCACGGTGAGCCACAGCGTCGCGCTCAGACCGAAACCGAGACGCTCGGGCAGGATCTCGACGTCGTAGTGCAACGCGCCGCTGCGTTCGAGCGTGCGCAGACGGCGCCGGACGCGCCCGACCGTCCAGCCACAGATGCGTGCCAGCTCGCGATGTGGAAGTCGGCCGTCCTGGGTCAGCGCGTCGACGAGGGGTGCGTCGTCGCCGAGGCGTACATTCTCGCGGGGTTCGTCCGGTACGTCCTCACCGCCGGTCCCGGCCTCGTCGTCGCCGGGGAGAGGGCTCGCGGTAGCGCTCGAGATCAACAGTGTCCGGGCGGACTCCGAGAGCTCACCGCCGAAGCCGGTCCATCTCGACGCGGGGAGTCCGACGTCGAAGGCGTGCAGGACGAGGTCGATACGGACGTCGATGACCGAGGCCCGCGTCGGGAGTGCATTGAGCAGCACGTCGTCGCCGCCCGCACCGATCGGTGCGCGGATGATGCAGATGATCTCGGCGCCTCCGGAGACCACGTAGGCGAAGCCGACGTCACGACGACGCGCGAGCGACGCGGCGAGCGGTTCCATGCGGTCCGGCCGGCACCGCACCCGCGCCACCCATTCGGAATGGCCACGCACCGCCGGCCGCACGATCCCCACGACCCGCATCACCCCGGCACGACGCAGCGCCTGGTAGCACCTCGCCGCGGTCTGTTCCGAGATGCCCGCGACCTCGCCGAGTTGGCGGAACGACGCCTGCGGATACACCTGGAGGGCACGGAGGATAGTGCCGTCGACGTCGCCCATGATGGAGGAATACTACTCGTCGAACCGGTCTGGTTGACGCAATGTTCCGTGTACGCCGCGCTGGTTGCGGTTTCCCTGCCGAGCCGCCGGACAATGGATGTCTGCGCTTCTTCGCGCGGCAACCATCGCCTTGTCCTCCCGAGACGACGACCTGTGGTCACGTCCGGCCACCGGGCGCCGCCCAGTCCCACCCGAGATCGAAGCGAGAGTGCGTGACCACCACGTCCACCTCCACCGCCCTGCCCGCTCCGCCGGAGCGCCGGACCGCCACCGTCGTGATGGCCTGCATCGGCGTCTTCGTGGCCTACCTTCCGATCACGAGCGTCGCCGTCAGCCTGCCGGCGATCGGGAACGCGCTCGGCGCCTCGACCGCGCAGTTGTCCTGGGTCCAGGACGCCTTCGTTCTGCCGATGGCGGCGTTCATCCTCACGGCAGGAGTGTTCGGCGACGTCCACGGCCGCCGCAAGGTCTATCTCACCGGTCTCGCACTGTCCGCACTGGGCGCCGTCGTCGCACTGTCGGCGCAATCGATCCAGCTCGTGTGGGCCGGTCAGGCTCTGGCCGGCACGGGTGCCGCCGCACTGTTGCCGACGACCCTCGCGCTCATCAGCCACGCCGTGCCCGACTTCCGTGAACGCGGCAAGTTCATCGGCATCTGGGCGTCGTCGCTGATGCTGGCGCTGACCGTCGGCCCGCTGATCGCGGGCCCGGTGGCCGAGGGCATGGGCTGGCGCTGGATCTACGTGCTGCCCATCCCGTTTGCCGTCGCCGCGTTCGCGGTGGCACTCGCCGTCCTGCCGGAATCCCGCGCCCCGCACACCCGACGCCTCGACTGGGCCGGTCAGGTGACGGCCGCCGTCGCGGTCACCGCACTGGTCTTCGGCGTGATCGAGGCCGGCGTCAACGGGCTCGCCGATGCCCGTGTGATCATCGCCCTGGTGATCGCCGTCGTCGCGGGTGCAGCCTTTGTCGCCGTCGAACTCCGCTCGGACAGCCCGATGCTCGACCTCGCGCTCTTTCGCAGCCGCGCCTTCACCGTCACCACACTGATCGCGATGATCAGCTTCCTGGCTCTGATCGGCTTCATCTTCGTGCTCAGCATGTACTTCGGCATGGTCCAGCAACTCGGCACCATCGAGGCCGGCTGGCGACTCGCGCTGATGAACGGCGCCTCCATGGTCGTGGGTGCGCTCGCGGGCAAGATGATGCACCGGGTCCAGGCACGCGTCATGATCGGCGGCGGCCTGGCCATGGTCGCGGTCGCGCAGTTCGCGCTGCTCACCATCGAAGCCGACACCACGTTCGTCTCGATCGGCTGGCGCCTGATCGTGCTCGGCCTGGGCATGGGCCTGTTGATTGCCCCGATGACCGCGACCGCGGTCTCCGCGGTGCCCTATCGGCTCGCGGGTATGGCGGCGGCCGGAAACAATGCCTTCCGGCAGGTGGGTGGCGCACTCGGACCGGCCGTTCTCGGCGCGTTGCTGACGGCGGGTGCCGTCGACTCGCTCCCGGGCAAGCTCACCGACGCCGGCATCGGCGACGAGATGCGCGACAGCGTCGTCGCCGCCGTGGACGGCGAGGGTCTCGGCGCGGTCGCCGGTCTCGACCTCGGCGCCGACACGCCCACGGTCATGAACGCCCTCGGCGACGCGTTCCTCGACGGCATGCACCTGTGCCTGATCTTCTCGGGCCTTCTCTCGGCCGCAGCCGCCCTGCTGTGGTCCTCTCGCTGCGCCCCGGCCGGGACGCCGACCACTAGTCAGGCGAACGCCGCGACCACATCCGCGGCGCGCCGGAGCTGGTCGAGGTCCGAACTCGTCGGGATGAGTTGCACCTCGTCGGTTCCGATGTCGGCGAACCGCCGCAGGACGTCCGCGAGCTCGGCCTCGGTACCTGCCCAGCCCGTCGTGGGAGCGATGGCGTCGACGAACTCCGACGGAATCCAGTTCATGTAGTGGTGCAGATGGCGTGTCACCTGTGCACGCGGACCGTCACCGTCGCCGATCGCGAACCAGAACGACGTCGCGAGATGCGGCGCCGGTTTTCCGGCCTCGGCCCACGCGGAGCGGGCGACGTCGAAGAGTGCGTTCTGTTTCTCCGTGTCGAGGTCGAGGGTGACCCCGGCGATGCCGTCGGCCCAGTCGACGGCGCTGCGGATCGTCTTGGGTCCGGTGGTGCCGACATGCAGCGTCGGGCCGCCCGTGCGATGGGGCGGCGGACCGACCGGCAGCACCGATTCGGTGAGCTTCTCGCGGGCCCACACCCGCTTCATGGTCGCGGCTCGGTCGGCGAGTTGCCGCATGGTCTGGGTGGACGGGTCCGCGCCGACGGCCCGGTAGTCCTCATGCCGGCCACCGACCCCGAGTGCCACCGTCAGCCGCCCCTCCGACAGCAGGTCGCCGGTGGCCAGCGACTTCGCCAGCATCACCGGCGTGGAGCTGCGGCACGACGACGGTCATCACCAGCGGGACCCGCCGGGTCCAGGCGGCTGCCGCGCCCAGGAACGTCAGGCACTCGGGGTTGTCGAACGCGATGCGTTCACCCCAGCACAGGGAGCTGAACGGGCCGTCGTCGGTGGTGGTGGCCCACGAATGAAGCGTGCCTGCGTCGAGGTCCGGCTCCATCACGGGCATCGTCATCCCGATGCGCACGGCGCCATTCTGGCATGGACTCCGTGCACCCGGAGACGCTTTCGCAGATGTCGCGTATCGTCGTGCGGTCCGCTACGATGCGCGATATCCGAGGTGGCGCAACGGTTTCCGTTCGAACACTATGCCGTTGCGGCCCGACCCACGTTCGCCGACCGCACCGGCGAGTTCCGCAACTCCCGCAACGCCGTTCGGAGACCGCGACGCTTTCCCGTCGCCGGATCGACACCGAAGTGGTCGCTCAAACCCTCGCGGATCGCGAACCGAAGCTCCGAGGCGGTCTCCGGCGCGTCGTCGGCGGTCGCCTTCAGAAGCGAATTCGGCAGTGCCAGTTTGGCGATCGTCCGGAACGATTGTGCGTACTGGCCCAGGAGCGAACCCGTCGTGTAGGGCAGGTCGTACTTGTCGCACAGTTCCCGCACCCGCACCCCGATCTCCTCGTACCGACTGCTCGGCAGGTCCGGGAAGAGATGGTGCTCGATCTGATGACTGAGATTGCCGCTCATGAACCGCATCAGCGGACCGGCCTTGAAGTTCGCCGACCCCAGCATCTGTCGCAGGTACCAGCGCGGCTGGTCCTCGTTCTCGAACTCCTCGACGGTGAACTTCTCCGCCCCGTCCGGGAAGTGGCCGCAGAAGATGACCATGTACGCCCAGTAGTTGCGGATGATGTTGGCGGTGAAGTTCGCGGTGATCGTCGTCTTCCAGTTGGGTCCCGCCAGGGCCGGGTAGATCAGGTAGTCCTTGGCGGCCTGCTTGCCGACCTTCGTGCCGATCACCCGCAGGTCCTTCGCGGCCTGACGGTAGGTCTTCTCACCGTTGCGGAGCTTCTCCGTTTCCAGATGATGCAGCGCCACACCGTATTCGAAGAATGTGCCGAGGGTCAGGTTGTAGATCGGGTTGCCCAGGTTCCACCACTCCCACGGCTGATCACGGGTGACGCGCAGGATTCCGTAGCCCACATCGTCATCCATCCCGACAACGTTCGTGTACTTGTGGTGGACGAAGTTGTGGGAGTGCTTCCACTGCGCGCTCGGGCAGGTGGTGTCCCACTCCCACGACGACGAGTGGACCTCAGGATCGTTCATCCAGTCCCACTGCCCGTGCATCACGTTGTGCCCGAGTTCCATGTTCTCGATGATCTTGGCCAGCGAGAGCATGGCGGTGCCCGCGGCCCAGGCGATCTTCCTGTTGCTGAACATCAGTGCGAGTCTCCCGCCGGCCGCGAGACCGCGCTGGAGGGTGATGGCGCGCCGTATGTAGCGCGCGTCGCGTTCACCGCGGGAGTCCTCGATGTCTCGCCTGATCGCGTCGAGTTCGGCACCGAGGGTCTCGATGTCACTGTCGGTGAGGTGGGCGTACTGGTCGATGTCGGTGATGGCCATGAAGCCTCCTACAGATCGAGGGTGCATTCACCGGACACTGCACTGATGCAGGTCTGGATTCGTTCTCCTTCGCGACGTTCTTCGGCGGTGCGCAGGTCGCGCACGTACCCACCCGCCAGCGGGACGACGCAGGTCTGGCAGATCCCCATCCGGCACCCGAAGGGCATCTGGATGCCGAGATCCTCGCCTGCCTCGAGAAGTGTGGTGGCGCCGTCGACCTCGACCTCCTTGTCGGAGATCGCGAACCGGACGGTACCGCCCTCGCCGCCGTGATCGGTGCGGGCAATGGTGAACCGTTCGATGTGCAACCGTTCGCGCAGGCCGCCGTCCTCGTAGTGCGCCTCCATGGCGTCGAGCAGCGCCACCGGGCCGCAGGCCCAGCATTCCCGCTCACGCCAGTCCGGCGCCCACTCGTCCATCCGTGAGACGTCGAATTTACCCATCTCCCTTGTCAATTGGAGGTTGAGTTCATACTTGTCGGCCTCGTCGGCGAGCTGCTCCATCTCGTCGAGGAAGATCACGTCGTCGCGAGTGGGGGCGGAGTGTATGTGGACGATGTCCGGCGTCTGCCCGTGCGACCTCAGCTGGCGCAGCATCGCGATGACCGGGGTGATCCCGCTGCCCGCGGTGACGAAGAGGATCTTGCCCGGCACCGGCTCCGGTAGGTGAAAATCGCCCTGTGGGGATTGCAGCCGGATGATGGTCCCGGGACTCACCCCGTCGACCAGGTGGGAGGACAGGAAACCGTCGGGGTTCGCCTTCACCGTGACCGCGATGGTCTTGTCCTGCTCGGACGACCCGATCGAGGTCAGTGAGTACGAGCGCCAGTGCCACCTGCCGTCGATCTGCAGGCCGATCCCGACGTACTGGCCCGGCTTGTAGTTCTCGGGGAATCCCCAGCCCGTGCGGATCGTCACCGTCGCGGTGTCGTCGGTCTCCTTGGTGACGTCGAGGACCTTGCCGCGCAGCTCACGCGCACTCCACAGCGGGTTGATCAGATGAAGGTAATCATCGGGGAGCAGCGGAGTGGTCGCCCGAGCGACCAGTCCGCGAAGAACATTCACCCCGGGTGCGCGCGCCTCGACTCCTGCCGCCGGGCGCTTGCTCCATTTGAGTAGGCCCACGCGCACTCCTCCCCTCGGACTCACGTGGCATCGTGCCATCGGCGTACATACCCATCCGAGCGCGAATGTACACACGCGAGAGTGCCGGCGATCGTATGTAGAGGTCACGCGGAGAAGGCGCCCTCACCAGACGAAGGCGCCGCCGGTCCAGATGCTGGTTGCGACGAGCGCGAAGAGGAGTTCGATACCGATCGTCTTGGCCGCCGCCTTGAGAGCCGCGAGCGCACCGCGCCAGGCCTGCTCGAGGCCTCGGGTCCGCACGAGTTCGGAGACGATCGCGCCCACCACGAATCCGAGCAACAGCCCGATCACCGGCACGACGAAGAATCCGACGATCCCGACGAGTCCGCCGATGACGACGGTCCGGTTCGGGATTCCGTCGGTGCGCAACGACTTTCCCGCGACGAGATACTTGATGACCTCGCCGACCGCGATCACCAGGATCGCCGCGGCGAACACGGACCAGGCCCAGCCGCCGACGACGAGCGCCCAGACGAACAGCGCGCACACGATCAGCAGCGTTCCCGGCAGAATCGGGACGACGATCCCGATCAGACCGACGACGATGACAGCCGCAACGAGCAGCTCACCCCAGAGCGGCACCTGTCCGTCGCCCGGTCACTCGCCGGCGACGGACGACCCGGGGGCCGCCCCGTCGGCGGAATCCCCGGTCTTCACCAGGGACGTCATGACCGGGGACTGACCCGGGGATGCCGAGCGCGGCGGACCGGCCGGACGGGGCGCCCCGGGGGGAGCGATCGGACGCTGGCCACCGGGACCGCCGAGGGGACGAGGCGCCGGACGCGGTCCGGGTGGCGGAACGGGACGGCCGGGCGGGACGGGGCGGCCGGGCGGCGGACCGATCGGCCCGGGCGGAGGTCCCGCGGCTCCCGGCGGCGGTGCCGAGTGTCCCGGCGGAGGTCCTGAGTGCCCGGGCGGGGGTCCCGGACGACGAGGCGGCGCGGGCGGAGGCGGCGGCAGGACCGTCGCCTTCCGGACGGCGGCCCGACCGGGAACCGGCGAGACGAGCGACGCCGCACGCACGGCGCGCTCACGGGCGGCCGGGACGTCGTCGGCGGTCGCCGTGACCACACCCATACGCCGGCGATGGAAGCTCTCGGGCTTGCCGAACAGGCGGATGTCGGTCTCGGGCACCGCGAGTGCCGCCGCGACGTTCTCGAATCCGATGGCGGGCTCGTCGAGTTGCCCGTAGATGACCGCCGAAGCGCCGGGCGACGCCAGCGTGACGTCGACGGGCAGGCCGAGGATCGCGCGGGCGTGCATCTCGAACTCCGACAACCGCTGGGTCGCCATGGTGACCAGGCCGGTGTCGTGTGGACGTGGACTGACCTCGGAGAAGTAGACGTCGTCCCCCTTGACGAACAGCTCGACTCCGAAAACGCCACGGCCGGCGAGCTTTCCGTCGCCCAGAGCGGTGGCGATGCGCGCCGCGATCGATGTCGCCGAGGCGTGCGCGTCCGCACTCATCTCATGCGGCTGCCAGCTCTCCACGTAGTCGCCGTTGATCTGGCGATGACCGATCGGCGCGCAGAAGTGCGAGGTGAGAACGCCGGTCCGGGGATCGATGGCACGAACTGTGAGAAGTGTGATCTCATAGTCGAATTCGATGAATCCCTCGACGATGACCCGGCTGCCCTGCACGCGGCCGGCGGTGTTCGCGGTCTCCCACGCCGACGCCACGTCGTCGGGTCCGCGCAGCACCGACTGTCCCTTGCCGGAGGAGGACATCACCGGCTTCACGACGCACGGGAATCCGATCTGCCGGGCGGCGACCGTCAGTTCCTCGAGGGTGTCGGCGAAGAGATACGGCGACGTCGGCAGGCCCAGCTCCTCGTCGGCGAGGCGGCGGATGCCTTCGCGGTTCATCGTCGCGACCACGGCACTCGCGGTCGGGATGACCTCGGCGATGCCACGTTCGGCGACGTCGACGAGCGCCGCGGTGGCGATGGCCTCGATCTCCGGCACCACGTAGGCGGGCCGGTGCTTGTCGATGACGGCGAGCAGCGCGTCCGGGTCGGTCATGTCGATGACCTCGGCATGATGGGCGACCTGCTGGCCGGGCGCGTTGGCGTACCGGTCCACGGCAACGACCTCGACGCCGAGACGCTGGAACGCGATCACGACCTCTTTGCCGAGTTCGCCCGCACCGAGCACCATCACCTTGGTCGCCGTCGGACTCAGCGGCGTGCCGATAACGTCCGGCGGACCGATCGTCGGCGCCGGCTGATCCGCGCTGGTCGCGCTCTCGCTGTTCGACGTCATTCCCAAATCCTACTTGTCGTCAGTACATCTTCTTCCACGGTGACACCCGGTCAGGGCGGTGTCGTGGTCCGGCTCTCAGCCGATGACCTCGTGCACGTAACACCACCGCCAGCTCTCGCCGGGTTCGGCGGACCGCATGACCGGATGGGCGGTCTCGTGGAAGTGTGCGGTCGCATGCCGCCGCGGACTGGAGTCGCAGCAGCCGATGTACCCGCACCGCAGGCACATTCGCAGATGCGCCCAGTGATCCTCGCCGATCGCCACACAACCCTCGCAGCAGAGCTTTTCACCCGTAGCAGGCTCCGGCACCGGGATCGACCCGTCCGCGACCGCGGCGAGCTCGGGGCAGCGCGCCGACGGGTTCGACGAGTCGTCGGCGGCGGATGCCGGACCCGACCGCTGGCCGCCGCGGGTCGAGGACCGGCGAAAGATCTGCATGTTCACCATTATCAACGGCGCATCCGGCGATTACAGTCGCTCGGATGAGTGCATCGCTTCTGCTCGTCGCGGTCGTCGCGGTGGCGGTTGCTGCACTGTGCCGTCGCTACGGGCTGTCCTCGCCCCTGGTCCTGGTGACCCTCGGCCTGGCGGCCGGCTGGATTCCGAACATGCCGGCACCCGAGCTCGACCCGGAACTCGTGCTCTTCCTGATCCTGCCGCCCCTGCTCTACTCGGCCGCGCAGGAGAGCTCCTATCAGGCGATCCGCGCCAACTGGCGTGCGATCGGGATGCTGGCGGTCGGTCTGCCGCTGGCCACGACCTTCGTGGTCGGGGTCGTCGCCCACCTCACCGTGCCCAACCTCCCGCTCTCCGCGGCGCTCGTCCTCGGCGCCGTCGTCGCCCCGCCGGATGCGGTGTCCGCGCAGGCGATCGGCCGGCGCCTCGGCCTGCCCCGCCGCGTCATGACGCTCCTCGGCGGCGAGAGTCTGCTCAACGACGCCACGGCCCTCACCGCGTTCCGAATCGCGCTGGCCGCCGCGATAGGTGTCACGACCTCGCTGGGTGAGGGTCTTCTGACGTTCGCCGTCGCGGCGCTCGGCGGTCTCGTGGTCGGCCTCGTCGTCGGCATCGCGGTGTCGTGGGTGCGTATCTGGCTGACCGATCCGCCGATGGAGACCGCGATCGGGATACTGGTCCCGTTCGCCACGTACTTCGTCGCCGAGCAACTGCACTGTTCCGGCGTCATCGGCGTGGTCACGGCAGGGTTGTTCCTCGGTCAGCGCTCGGTGCGCGTCGGCTACGCGACCCGCTTGCAGGACGAGGCGGTCCGCAAGTCGATCGACGTCATCCTGGAGGCCTTCGTCTTCTTCCTCATCGGTCTGCAGATGCCGTTCATCATCGAGGGCGTCGAAGGCGAGTCCTGGGTCCAGGTGGGCATCGACGCCGCAGCGGTCCTCACCGCCACGATCCTGATCCGGTTCATCTGGATCTATCCGGCCGCGTACCTGCCGCGCCTGTTCGTCCGCCGTATCCGCGAACGCGAACCGTTCCCACCCCGTCCTCGGTGTTCATCGTGTCGTGGGCCGGTATGCGCGGGGTCGTCTCGCTCGCCGCCGCGTTCGGTATCCCGCTGATGACCGAGGCCGACGAGCCGTTCCCGGCACGTGCCGAGATCCTGCTCCTGACGTTCGTCGTCGTGGTCGGCACGCTCCTGATCCAGGGCACCACGCTGCCCTGGGTGGCGCGGGCGCTCGGCGTCACCGGCGACGAACGCGCACAGGACCGTCTCGCATACGCCGCCGCTCAGGACCGTGCCGCGCGCGAGGCCGAGCAGCGACTCGAGGAGATCGCGGCCGGTCTGGCCGACGACGACCCCCGACGCATGCAGGTGGTCCTGATGCACAAGTGGATCACCTCGCAGCGCAACGTGGCATGGGAGGAACTCGGCCGTGGCCCGGAGGCGATCGGCGAGAGCCCCACCGCTGCTGGCTCCCGGATACGCACTGAACTCCTGCACCTGCAGCGCAAGGTTTTCATCGAGGAACGCAACGCCGGACGCATCGACGACGAGGTCCTCCGGGTCGCGCTCCGCCGCCTGGATTTCGCCGAGGGACAGGACGACCGCGACGCGTGACCCCGGGCGTATCGAAGGGTCATCCATCCGACCGATGGCGGGGAGTTCTGCCCATGTTGCAGACGACAGTTCTGCTCTAACTTCGGTTCTCATGAAGACCACCCACATCCGCCTGGCCACCGCCGGCGCGTCCTTCGTCCTGGCCGCCGGCGCTCTGGTCACCGGCACCTCGTCGGCCGCCGCGGCCCCGATCGCGCCGTCGTGCGACGCCGGCCAGCACACCGTCACCTCGGTCGTCACCGCGAAGTCGGCCGCAACCATCTGCGAGTGGGGCGACGGCAGCCTCGAGTACCGGGGCGTGGCACGCAGCACCGGTAACACCCTGTGCATTCCGGTGGCGGAGGTTCACGAGCAGGAGAACGGCAGCGGCCGTCACTACTTCGTCGCCTACAACAACGGGTACAAGTACTCCGTGTTCGAGGGGCTCGGCCTCAGCATCGTCGGGCCCGACGGCATCCTGATCAGTTCCGAAGACGCCATCTGAGTTCTCACCCGGCCGCCGTCTCCCCCGGCGCCTTCTCCCCCGGCGTCGTGTGCGCGGTCGTCGTCTCCTCCCCGACGGCGGCCGCGTGAACGATCGTCTCGGCGGTCCGGCCACGCAGTGACAGGGTCTCCTGTCGCCGCCAGTGCCGGGCCTCCGCCGGGTCCGCGGCGTCGACCGCACGGCCCGCAGCGAGCGGACTCGCCGGATCCCGCTTGGCGAGTTCGGACAGCCGGGCACTCTCGTTCACCGGGTCGCCGATCACCGTGTACTCGAAACGTTCGATGGCACCGACGTTTCCGGCGACGACCGACCCGTAACTCACGCCCACACCCGCGGACAGTTCCGGGACCTCGACCGCGAGGTCGGCGACGATGCGTCGCGCAGCCGCCAGCGCCGCACCGGCCGGGTCGTCGAGTTCGATGGGCGCGCCGAAGATCGCGAGGACCGCGTCCCCCTCGAACTTGTTGACCAGGCCGTGCTTGTCCTCGACAGCCCGGACGATGACCGCGAAGAACTTGTTGAGGATCTCCACGACCTCGGTCGGACGGCGTTGCGCCGCAAGGGTCGTCGACCCGATCACGTCGACGAACAGCGCGGCGGCCACGCGCTCCGTGCCGCCGAGTTCGGGGTCCGACGACAACGCCGCCTCGGCGACCTCGTGGCCCACGTGCCGGCCGAACAGGTCGCGCATTCGCTCCCGTTCCCGCAGACCCGTGACCATCGAGTTGAAGCCCACCTGGAGGTCACCGAGTTCGGTGCCGTCGTAGACCACGAGGTCCGCGTTGTCCAGATCGCCCGCGCGAACGCGGTTCATCCCCGCCCGTACGCTGCGGATCGGCCCGGTGATGCTCATCGACGACAACAGGGTCAGCAGCAGACCGGTGAACAGAGCGGTGAGTCCCAGGACCGTCACCCCGACGAAGAGATCGAGTTTGGACGTCTCGTCGCGTGCGACCCCGAACGCCACGACCAGCAGGATGCCGATGATCGGGATCGCCGAGCCGACCATCCACGACACCACCGCACGGGACTTCACGCCCGTTTGCTTCCGGCGATGGAATCCGGCCGAGATCAGGTCGGCCACAACGGGACGCAGGGTGAAGTCGATGAACAGGTAGGAGATCGCCACCACGACGACACCGCTCAGTCCGACGACGAACAGTGTCTTGGGGATCAGCTGCGGATCGACGATGCCGTACATGATCGTCAGCATCACCGCGGCACCCGACCAGAGGAGACCCTGCACGAGCGACAGCCGCCACGGCAGTCGCATCGTCCGGCGCGCGTCTCGTTTGGTCGGAACCTCGTCGCGGATGACCCACCGCAGAACATGAACGCCGAGAACCGTTCCCCATCCGATGCCGATCACGAACGCGGCGAGGATGTACACCGGGACCACGATGAAGTTGACCCACCACAGTTCGGCGGTGAAGACGGTCGGTTCCGGGATGCCGACCGCGGCGAGCGCGGCCGCAACGATCGCGCCGACCAGGTTCGCCACGACGATCGAGGTGGTCAGCAACGTCTGGATCCGGACCCGCTGCGCGAAACCGCTCTCGTCGGCAGAGCCGAGCAGGATCGACCCGTAGTCGCGGCTCCCCCGTCTCGCAAGCATGCCCAAGCTAATCACGACGACCGCCGTCATCGCCCGTGTGCGGCCCTCGGATTCGGGACGAGCAGGGGAACTGGGCGCCACGACCTGGGTGAACACCCTAACCTGGACGCATCATCGTCTCCCTCGGCTCGCCGAAAGCAGCGCCATGACCGCATCCGATGTCCCGACCCGGCCCGCGCCGGTCGACATGTCCCGCAACCCGTTCCTGACCGGCGTGTTCGCCCCACAGCGCGACGAGGTGGACGCCACCGACCTGCCGGTCAGCGGTGAGATCCCCGCCGACCTGCGGGGCAGCTACCTGCGCAACGGACCAAACCTGCGCTTCGACCCGATCGGCTCGTACGTCTACCCGATCGACGGCGACGCGATGGTGCACCGCATCGGCTTCGACGGCGGCCGGGCGTCGTATCGCAACCGGTTCGTCCGCACCCCGATGGTGCTGGCGGAAGAGGCTGCGGGACATGCCATCTGGTCGGGCATCACCGACGGCTACACTCCGTCGGCAGCCGAGGTCGGGGACCAGCTGGCCGGGACCGTGCGCGAACTCCCCGACATCAACATCGTGCGGCACGGTGGGCGGTTGCTGGCGATGGCCGAGGCGGACCGGCCGTATCAGCTCGCACCCGCGGATCTCGCCACCTTGGCCCGCACCGACTGCGACGGCGCGATGTTCGTCGGCAGCACCGCTCACCCCAAGATCGATCCGTCCACCGGTGAACTGGTGTTGTTCAACTACGTCCTCGAGGCGCCCTACCTGACCTGGGCGGTGGTCGGTCCGGACGGGCGGGCAACCCGCGAGCCGACGCCGGTCGACGGCCTCGATGCGCCGATCATGATCCACGACATGGCGTTGACCAGCAGGTACATCGTCTTGTTCGTGTGCCCGCTCGTCTTCGACATCGAGTCCGTGATGAGCGGCGGGTCGTTGTTGTCCTGGCAACCGCAGCGGGGCACGCGCATCGCGTTGATCCCGCGGGACGGCACCGCGGTGCGCTGGGTCGACGCCGACCCGTTCTGGGTCTGGCATTTCGCCAACGCCTTCGACAATCCCGATGGATCGGTGACCGTCGACTATGTGGAATGGACCTATCCGGGCGGCTTCGCCGACCAGCCGACACGAGCGTCGTCGTCGCTGACGCGCGCAGTCATCCGACCCGACGCCGGGATCACCAAGACCGTCCTGAACAGCACCGAGCCGGACATGGAGTTCCCCCGGGTCGACGACCGGATGCTGACGCGGGAGCATCACCGCATCGCCAGCGTCGCCAAGGGACCGAGGGACAGCGGCGACCTCGACAGCCTGTGGTTCCACGACCTCGTCGCCGGGACGGAGAAGGTCTGGACGCCGGGTGCCGCGATCGGCGAACCGATCTACATCCCGGGTGCTGAACGCGACTACTGGGGTGCGATCGGCACGGACCCCACCGATATGACGTCTCGGTTCTACCTGCTCACCGTGGACGCACCCGAGGACGGCCCGATCGCGACTGTGGACTTACCGCTCCGCGTTCCCTCGGGACTTCACGGGGCGTGGCTGGCAGATCCTTCGCCCCACGCCGGTTGAGCCGACACCGAGCAACGCGAGGCGTCGCGTCGAAACCCGATTGCCACACCCACCCACCGACCCAACCAGCACGACACGAGGTTCCGACACGGTGGCTCCGCTCGCTACCGGCTCACCAGCAGAAGCCCACGCCGGTTGAGCCGACACCGAGCAACGCGAGGCGTCGCGTCGAAACCCGATTGCCACACCCACCCACCGAACCAACCAGCACGACACGAGATTTCGACGCGGCGGCTCGCTCCGCTCGCTACCGGCTCGCCAGCAGAAGCCCACGCCGGTTGAGCCGACACCGAGCAACGCGAGGCGTCGCGTCGAAACCCGATTGCCACACCCACCCACCGAACCAACCAGCACGACACGAGATTTCGACGCGGCGGCTCGCTCCGCTCGCTACCGGCTCGCCAGCAGAAGCCCACGCCGGTTGAGCCGACACCGAGCAACGCGAGGCGTCGCGTCGAAACCCGATTGCCACACCCACCCACCGAACCAACCAGCATGGCGCGAGATTTCGACGCGGCGGCTCAGCCAGCAACCCCGACCACCGCTTGACATCGGAGCCCCGAGTAGCCCCGGACCTTGCGGAGGGGCGTATCGAAGGGTCAGACGATGGCGCGACGAACGATCGTCTGGTCGCGGCCCGGTCCGACACCGATGCACGACACGTGCGCACCGGACAGCTCTTCGAGTCGCAGGATGTAGTTCTGCGCGTTCTGGGGCAGATCCTCGAAGGTCTTGCACTGGGAGATGTCCTCCCACCAGCCGGGCATCTCTTCGTAGATGGGTTTGGCGTGGTGGAACCCGGTCTGGGTCATCGGCATGTCCTCGATGCGCTCGCCGTCGACCTCGTAGGCCACACAGATCGGCACGGTGTCGAGGCTCGACAGCACATCGAGCTTGGTGAGGAAGTAGTCGGTGATGCCGTTGACTCGGGTCGCATATCGCGCGATCACCGCATCGAACCAGCCGCAGCGTCGGGCGCGGCCGGTGGTCACGCCCACCTCGCCACCGGTCTTGGCCAGGTAGGCACCGTGCTCGTCGAAGAGTTCGGTCGGGAACGGGCCCGAGCCGACGCGCGTGGTGTACGCCTTCAGGATGCCCAGGACGGTGGTGATCTTGTTGGGGCCGATACCCGCACCGACAGCAGCGCCGCCCGCAGTCGGATTCGACGAGGTCACATACGGATAGGTGCCGTGATCGACGTCGAGCAGCGTGCCCTGCGATCCTTCGAGGAGCACCGTCTCGTCGCGTTCGAGCGCCTGGTTGAGCAGCAGCCGGGTGTCGGCGATCCGGTGCTTGAATCCTTCGGCCTGACCGAGCACCTCGTCGACGACCTGCGCCGGATCGAGGGCCTTGCGGTTGTAGATCTTGACCAGGATCTGGTTCTTCAGTTCGAGCGCGGCCTCGACCTTCTGGGCGAGGATCTTCTCGTCGAGGACGTCGGCGACCCGGACACCCACGCGGGCGATCTTGTCCTGATAGCAGGGACCGATGCCGCGGCCGGTGGTGCCGATCTTCTTGTTGCCGAGGAAGCGCTCGGTGACCTTGTCGATGGCCACGTGATACGGCATCAACAGGTGCGCGTCGGCCGAGATCAGGAGGCCGGAGGTGTCGACATCGCGGTCCTCGAGTCCGCCCAGCTCGGTGAGCAACACACCGGGGTCGACGACGACGCCGTTGCCGATCACGTTCTGCACGCCGGGGGTCAGGATGCCCGACGGGATGAGGTGCAAGGCGAAGGTCTCACCTGACGGGAGTACGACGGTGTGGCCGGCATTGTTGCCGCCCTGATACCGGACAACCCAGTTGATCTGGCCGCCGAGCAGGTCGGTGGCCTTCCCTTTGCCCTCGTCGCCCCACTGGGCGCCGATAAGCACGATCGCGGCCATGATTCAGGTACTCCTTCGTGTGGCGCGCTTGAACTGATCAGAACAAACCTCACCAACACTACTGTGTCGAAGCCCCCGATACCCTATCCGCGTGCCTTTCGCCCTGATCACCCAAGCCGGTCGCGCCGACGACAAGAAGACGATCCGTGCCGCCGTGACCGACGCCCTGTCCGATGCGGCCGTCACCCGCCTCATCGTCGAACCCCGTGTCGCCGAACGGTTCGCACCCACCGTCGCCGAGGAGAACGATACCTTCCTCGGGCAGGTCGTGGCCGCCCTCATGGCCACCGAACGTCTCGACGTGGAAGTCGCATACGTCTCGGCAGAAGGCACCCCGGCGACGCGCCGGTACCGCCTCCCACACGGGCCGGCCGCCCGTCAGCTGGCCGAGAACGGCACCGCGAGCCCGGTGCCGCTCATCCGCGACGACGCCGCGACGGTCATCTTCGGCAGTGCCCGTCATCTCGGCGCCGAGGGCGCCAAACTGCACGGCGAGTCCTACGTCGACAGCGAACGACTCTTCGACGGCGAGGTGCGTTCGGTCCTCATCGAACCCACCCTCGAGGGTCCCGGCCTGCGCGCCCAGGTCGAGCGTTGGCTGCTGCCGGGACGGTGGGTCGCCGGCCGGGCGGTGCAGACGGGCGGCACCAACATCGTGGTGGAACGCGAGGGCGTCGTGAACGAGCGCGTACTGAAGCGGTCGACGTTCTACCGCCACGTCACCGATCTGCTGCTCGTACGCCCCTGACAGGCCGGCTCAGCCGACCGGGACCGGGGCCGGCGTCTGCGTGGGATCTCCGGCGGACTCGGCGACGGCGTCCTTCCCGGTGGTCAGGTGCAGGTCCTCGCGACGGATCAACGAGGAGGCCACGACGCTGATCACCGCGGTCAGCACCAGGTAGCCGGCGGCCGCCCACGGCGACCCGGAGGCCGCACCGATGAATGCGGTCAGGATCAGCGGGGTCAGCCCGGAGGCGTAGATACCGGAGAACTGGTAGACCACCGACAGACCCGTGTAGCGGACCTGCGTCGGGTACAGACTCGCGAACAGCGTGCCCTGGGCACCGTAGAAGAGGGCGTGGACCACGCCGAACACGATCACCAGGGCGACGGTGAACCAGACGAGGTTCTCGGTGCCGAAGAGCGCGAACACGGGATAGACGGACAGCCCGTAGGCGGTCATGCCGGCGAGGTAGACCGGTTTGGCGCCGTACCGGTCGGTGAGGAGCCCGGACACCGGGAGCAGCACGGCCATCACCAGCGAGGCGATGGTCACCGCCACCAGGACCGGAACCTTCTCCATGTCGAGTTCGCTCGTTGCGTACGCGATCGCGAACACGCCCCAGGTGTTGAACGCCGACCCCTCACCCCAGCGGGCGAGCAGTCCGAGCACGGTGTTGCGGGTGTTCGGCGGGAGCACGACCTCGCGGATCGGTGCCGTCGACTTCTGGGCGAGTTCGGCCACCTCGGTGAACGCCGGGGTCTCGTCGACCTTCAGCCGCACCACGAATCCGATGACGACGAGCACGATGCTCACGAGGAAGGCGATTCGCCAGCCGTAGGTCAGGAACGCGTCGTCGTCGAGCGCCACCTGGAGCAGTGCGAACACGCCCGTGCCCAGCGCGAGACCGAGGGCGAGCCCGATCTGCGGGATGCTGCCGAAGAGACCTCTTCTGCCGTTCGGGCTGTGCTCCACGGACAGCAAAACGGCGCCGGCCCACTCCCCGCCCAGCGCGAAACCCTGCACGATGCGCAGCAGCAACAGCAGGATCGGGGCGATCACGCCGACCGACGCGGCCGTGGGCAGCACACCCATCAGCGCGGTGGCGACGCCCATCATGACCATCGTGATCGCGAGGGTGCGTTTGCGTCCGATCCGGTCGCCGATGTGCCCGAAGATCACTCCGCCGATCGGTCGCACGACGAATCCGACCGCGAATGTCGCGAACGACAGCAGCGTCCCGACGAAAGAACTCTGGTCGGGGAAGAACAGCGTGTTGAACACCAGACTCGCGGCGGTCGCGTAGAGGAAGAAGTCGTACCACTCGACCGTCGTGCCGAGGAGACTCGCGGCCACGACCGTACGGAGTCGCTTGCGGCGCTCGGCGTCGGTCTCGTGAACCGTGGGGGAGGCGGAAGTCCGCAGAGATGAGGCCATGACCGGCTCACGGTAGCGGCGAGACGCCTGGTGTCGACGACTACGAATCAGCGTGAGCGCAAATCCCCGCCCGGCTTGCATCGGCGGGGTCCGCTGTCGTGGCGGTCAGGACGCGAAATAGTCGTCGAGCGTCACCATGCGCAGCTTCCGGTGGCGGATGATCTCGACCAGCTCGGGATAGACCTTGGTGACGGGATCGTGGTTCGCGTGGCCGATCACGACGGTCTGCGGCCGGAAGTACTTGCGTGCGCACTGCACGAGGTACCTCTCGGTGATCAGGCCGGAGTCCGAGAGAGAGCCGTACCAGAGCGTCGGCATGGTGTAGCCGAGGTCGGCGGCCACCGCGTCGACCGCCGCGTTGTGGTAGCCGAAGGGTGGTCGGTAGTACGGCGTGCCGTCGACGCCGAAGTTCTTCTTCAGGAACCGCTTCGTCCGTCCGAGTTCGTCGGCGATCCCCTTGGCCGAGAGTTCGGTGAGAGCGGGATGGGTCCAGGTGTGGTTGCCGAGCTGGATCTGCCCGGATTCGACGAGCGGGGCCAGCTCGGCGCGGTGATCGGTCCACCCGTCGAACGATCCGGTCACGAAGAACGTGAACCGCGCACCGGTGTCACGGGCGAACTCCACGTAGGCCCCGATGACCTCGGAGCTGGCGCCGTCGTCAACCGTGAGGGCGATGTGCCTGCCCTTGCCCGGCAGTCGCGTGATCGGCTCGGCGGGCAGCGCGCGACGGGTTCCCACGGCCGGCGGGAGCAGTCCGGCACGGGACAAGGCCGGCGTGGGCGGGCCGGCCGGCGAGGTGGGCAGCGTAAGCGGAGTGCCGGACGGGGTGATCTCGGCGGCCGGGACCGGCGAGGCGCACCCCGTCACGGTGCTCGCGCTCAGGGCCCCCACCGTGCCGGCCGCGAGGACCGCGAGGAAGTCGCGTCGTTCCATGCCGGGAATTTAAGGCATAACCGACATTTTGGGTTCAGCGACGCGGGCTCACCACGTCATCTCGTCACGACATCGTCGCTGATCGTCGTTCGGGTCCACCTGAACGGTGGCGTGTTCGAGTCCGTGACGGGCCAGGACGGCCTGCGCCGCCGGGAGCACCTCGGCGTTCGGGCGGCTGCTGCCGAGATGCACCGTGGCCACGTCCATCCCGGTGGTCAGCGTCCAGACATGCAGGTCGTGGACGTCGTCGACGATGGGGATACCGGCGAGGTCGGCACGCAGCGCCTCCACGTCGACGTGCGCGGGCGCCTGCTGATTGAGGATGCGCAGCGCGTCGATGGCGAGCCGGAGTGCCCGCGGCACCACCCACAGGGCGATGAGGACCGCGACCACGATGTCGGCGTAACCCCACCCGGTGGTCAGCGCGACGATGCCGGCGATCAGGACCCCGACGCTGCCGACCGCATCGGCCAGGACCTCGAGGTAGGCGCCGCGGACGGCAATGGACTCCTGCGCATCTGCGCGGAGCAGGAGCATGACGACGAGGTTCACCGCCAGACCCAGCAGTGCCACGACGATCAGCGTGAGGCCGGGAACCTGGGGATCGTTGCCGATGCGCTCGATGGCCTCGAACAGGACGAAGGCCGCGACCCCGATGAGCAGGACCGCATTGGCGACGGCCGTGAACACCTCGGCGCGATGCCACCCGAAGCTGCGGGTGTCCGTGGTACGGCCGTGCCGGCCCAGGAGCAACGCGATCAGCCCCATGATCAGCGCGACCACGTCGGTGAGCATGTGCCCGGCGTCGGCGATCAGGGCGAGGGAGTTCACCACGATGCCGGTGACGAGTTCCACCACGAAGAACCCGCCGATGAGAGCCACCGCCAGCACCATCGGCCACAGCCGCCGCTCCCCCGCGGCACCGGTCCCGGGGGTGTGGGAATGCGAATGTGAATGACCCATGATGGCGGTCAATATATGCACAAGTTCGCATATGTGGCAACAGTCCGCCGTGTCCGGCGGGCGGCCTCAGCTCCGCAGGGTCGCCAGCGCCGACGACCGGCGCAACCCCGCGATCATCAGCAGGTCGACGAGCAACGAGCGGACCTCCGCGAGCAGCGCGGCTTCCGAGAGATGGCTGTTCACGGCCAGGTCGGTGGGCGCCTTGCGCACGATCGAGCGGATGACGCGCGCGGCCTCCACGGGGTCGGGGTCCTCACCGGGGTCGGCCAGCATCATCTCCCGGAGAACCTCGAACGCTCCGCCCACGTCCTCGATGATCTCGATGATCGCCGGCTGGACCCGCTCACCGCGCTGGGTGACGGCCAGGGACCGACGGGCGATGATCCGGAAGTTGCGGACCGCGTTGTCGATCGGGTCCGCGGTTCTCACGAGCCGGTCGAGACGGTCACGCGAACCCCAGTACAGCGGCGAGATCCGGGTGACCTCCCGGCCGCCGGTCATGTCGGTGCGCATGTTGTTGATGGCCGTCTGCGTCCCGCGTGCGGCCTCGAGCGCCGCGGCTATCGTCTCCGCATCCCCGTCGCGCAGACCCGCGGCGACCGACCGCGCCGCGTTTCGGATGGTGAGCAAAACGCCCGCTGCGTCCTCCCGCGCCCGATTGGCCGGGTTGACCGGGAACAACGCAGCCACCGCTATCCCGACAACCCCGCCGATCAGCGCGTCGATCGCGCGGTGGAACCCGGCGACACCGCCGGGCGGCAGCAGGGTCGCGACCAGGACGGCCGACGACGCCGCCTGCATGGGGATCAGCAGACCGTCGTCGAGCACGACAGCCAGCGACATGGCCAGGACGACGACGACCATGATCTGCCAGGCGCCCTCACCGACCACCCCGATGAAGAGGTCGCCGACGAGGATGCCGATCGCGACACCGCCGACGAGTTCGACCGATCGACGCCATCGGCGTCCGAGACCGAGTCCCAGCGAGATGACAGCCGCGATGGGTGCGAAGAACGGGTCCGGATGTGCGAAGACGTGGATGGCGATCCACCACGCCACCCCGGCGGCCAGCGCGCACTGGACGATCGGGACGAGAGATATCTTCAGACGCCGAAGGCGTCGTCTGACGGTCCCGGGCAGGGAGTCGTAGACCCGGCGCGGATACGAACCGCTCGCGGCTGCCGGCATTCGACGGGTCGCGGGTCGCTCAGACCAGGCCGAGCTCGGCGGCCGCCCGGGGGTCGCTGTCGTTGAGGAGGTCGAGGCAACGCAGATGCTCGTCCTCCTCGCCGATCAATTCGGCGGCGCGCGCGAGCGCGCCGACGCACCGCAGGAAGCCGCGGTTGGGTTCGTGGCTCCACGGGACGGGACCGAAGCCCTTCCATCCGTGACGGCGCAGCTGGTCGAGGCCGCGGTGGTAGCCGGTCCGGGCGTAGGCGTAGGCCGCGATCACCGCGCTGGTGTCACCCGCCTCACCGGCAGCCGTCGAGGTCTCGAGCGCCGCCTCGGCGAGGTATGCCCACGCGATGGAGGCCGTGGGATGGGCGGCCGCGACCTCGGCGGGGACAGCCCCGTTGAGCAGGTCCGACTCGGCGTCGTCGTCGCCGGTGAGCAGAACCGGTTGCGGGCCGAGGAGATCTCCGAATGACGTCATGTACCCATTCAAGCATCGTGACCGCGGAGGCGACCGTATCGACCGAACGCCCTAGTGCTCGACCGGCCGGCGATTCGCTAGGGTGAATGACGCAATCGGTCCTGTCACCGAGTCACTCGGCGGCCGGACCGAAACCATGCGATGGGCAAGAATGCGGGGTGATCAGTCGATGGCTCGATCAGAGGGGCCGAGAACTGCTGTCACCAAAGCACTCTCGACGCTGCGCCAGGTCCGGGACGAACGTCGCGCGCGGCGGACCGGCCACACACCGGGCACCGACCCGTTGAGTCCTCCCGGGCCGAAGAGGGAGTCCGGCCAGGATTCCGGGTCTCACACGGACATCGCAGACACCACCCCGGATAATGTTCCGACCGGCGAGGACGCCGGGAACCGGAGCACCAGCAGAGAGGGCCACGAGCCAACCGTGGACGATCCCACCCAGAACGACACCGCCGAGAACCAGGCCGACGGAAACAAGGCCGACGGGGCGGCGGCCACCGGCACCGACGCTACTGACGCGCCCCGCCCTGCGAAGGCACCGAAGCCGAAGGGCGGACGCGGGATCGACGGCGCCACCCAGGTGATCAGTCGGGACAATCTCCCGTCACCCGAGGATCTCGAGGATCTGGACACGATCGATCCGCTCGGGGCCGATGATGCGGGCACCAGCGGTGAAGAGACCCCGGCCGCGCCGACGAGCAAGCCCGCCCGTCTGGGTCCGAGCGATTCGAAGACCACCGTGATCCGCCGCGAGGACCTTCCCGACCCGAGCGAACTCGAGGATCTCGACGACATCGACGCGACTGCGGCGCCCGAGACCGAAACCGAAGCAGTCGAAAACCCGGCGAGCGCGTCTACGGCGGAGGCGGAGGCGGAGGCCACGACAGCGGACGACGACGAGTCCGCCGTGCCGGGCGCAGAGGTGTCGGGCGCAGAGGAGTCGGGCACCGAGAAGTCGGCTGAGTCCGGTGCATCGGAGACCCGGGAAGCAGAGGACGCCGACGACGCCGGTGAGTCTGGCGCCACCGTCGCCGCCGTCGCAGCGGGCTCAGCAGCCGCCGGTGCTGCCGTGGCGAGCACCGGCGAGTCCGACGAGGACACCTCCGTCGAGGATGAGACCGGCGAACCCGAAGCGGTGGACGCAGCCGCGGACGGGGAAGCCGAAACCTCCACTGCGGCAATCGAAGAAGAGGACACCAAATCCGACGAGGCCGCCACCGAGCCCGCCGGAGACGCTGCCGCCGAGACCGCGGAGCCCACCGAGACCGCCGAAGCCACCGAGACGGAGGTCCAGGACGAGGCCGCGTCGGACGAGCCCGTCGAGGTCGAGGCCACCGGAACCGAGGGCACCGGAGCCGAGGACACCGAGACCGACGACACCGAGACCGACGAAGAGGCGCCGTCCGGCGAGGCACCCACCGAGGCGATCGTGCTGCCGCCGACTGCCGAGGACACCGACGAGTTGAGCGCCGCGTCGGAGGACGTGCCCGAAGACGAATCCGACTCGGACGCCGCCACGAAGGTCATCCCGGCGGCAGCCGCCGGGGCCGCGGCTGCCGGTGCGACCGCTGCGGGCACGAAGTCGCCGGCGACGGATGAGCGCACCGACACCGTCCCGGAGCCCGCGGTCGCCCCGTCGTCGACCGGCGAGTGGACGACCACGACCCACCAGCCTCAGGTCATCCCCGGCAGCAAGCCGTCGAAGACCACCAAGAAACGCGGCAAGGGTCCGCTGATCGCCGTCGTCGCGCTCCTCGTGGTGATCGTGGCGGCCATCGGCGGCATCTTCGCCTACCAGAACATGACGGCGACCCCGCCGGCCGACGAGGCCGCCGAGGTGGCGCTGGACTACACAACCGCGCTGTACGAAGGCGATCTCGAGACCCTGCGGTCGGTGACGTGTGGCGAGCTGCACGCCTTCTACACGGACTTCGACGACGCCGCCTACCAGAAGACCTACGACGCGCAGAAGGCCCGCAACGAGCTCGTCCAGACGCAGGCGATCAACGCCGTCCGGGTCGTCGAGGGCGGCGACCTGGCAGTGGTCGAGGTCGTCGCGGTGCACACGAGCTCGCCGGAGACACCCGAGACCGTGACGCTGAACCTGCAGCGCGACGGTGATGCCTGGAAGGTGTGTAACCCCACGTGACCGGCGGTCAGGGGTGGGGTCCCCCGTCGACCACATCCCCTCCGCCGCCCCACGCCCCGCGATCGGACCGGCAGGAAGGCCGGCCGGAGTCCGGGGAGCAGTCCTCGGACGTCCCGGCCTACTTCACTCCTCGACGACCCACGCCGCCGCCGGTTTCGGGCGGCCCGTCGCGGCGTATCCGGCCGGCACATCCCGGGGACACCGATGCGCGTTCCCGCACCGGGTCAGGTTCGCGCACCGACCCGGCGGTCGTCGTCGCCGCGCTCGTGATGATCGCACTGGCGGTTGCGGTGATGGTCGGGTTGCTGACCTCCTGACGCCGGTTGCGGCCGCCTCACCTCTCCCCTCGACCCCGGAGAACAGTTCTGCCCGCACCCTTCCGGGTGCGGGCAGAATCGTGTGTCAGACGATCAGGCAGTCAGCGACTTGCCGTTCGACTTGAGGTCGTTGCAGGCCTCGACGACGCGCTCGCTCATGCTCGCCTCGGCCTTCTTGGACCAGCTGCGCGGGTCGTAGACCTTCTTGTTGCCCACGTCGCCGTCGACCTTGAGGACGCCGTCGTAGTTGCCGAACATGTGGCCGGCGACCGGACGGGTGTAGGCGTACTGGGTGTCGGTGTCGACGTTCATCTTCACCACGCCGTAGCTCAGCGCCTCGTCGATCTCGCTCTTCAGCGAGCCCGAGCCGCCGTGGAAGACGAAGTCGAAGGGCTTCGCGCCGTCGGCCAGACCCAGCTTCTTGGCGGCGACCTCCTGGCCGGTGTTCAGCACGTCGGGACGCAGCTTGACGTTGCCCGGCTTGTAGACGCCGTGAACGTTGCCGAAGGTCGCGGCGAGCAGGTAGCGGTTGCCCGAGTCGCTGGCACCGAGGGCCTCGATGGTCTTCTCGAAGTCCTCGGGGGTGGTGAACAGCTTGTCGTTGATCTCGTTCTCGACGCCGTCCTCTTCACCGCCGACCACGCCGATCTCGATCTCCAGGATGATGTTGGCGGCGCCCGCCTTGGCGAGGAGTTCCTTGGCGATCTCGAGGTTCTCGTCGAGCGGCACGGCGCTGCCGTCCCACATGTGCGACTGGAACAGCGGGTTGCGGCCGGCGTCGACGCGCTCCTGCGAGATCTGGAGCAGCGGGCGCACGTAGGTGTCCAGCTTGTCCTTGGGGCAGTGGTCGGTGTGCAGGCCGATGAAGACGTCGTACTTGGCGGCGACGACGTGCGCGAACTCGGCCAGTGCGACGGCGCCGGTCACCATGTCCTTGACGCCCTGGCCCGAACCGAACTCGGCACCGCCGGTCGAGAACTGGATGATGCCGTCACTGCCGGCGTCGGCGAAGCCCTTGATCGCGGCGTTGATGGTCGACGACGAGGTGCAGTTGATCGCGGGGAATGCGTAACCACCCTTCTTCGCCTTGTCGAACATCTCGGCGTACTGCTCCGGGGTTGCAATGGGCATCGACGAATCCTCCAGGGTGTTGATGTGCTCTGGTGTTCGGGTTCTCTCGCCGTCGGTTGTTCTCCGTGGCGAGCAGCCGGACTTCCCGCGGCCGGACTTCCCTCAGTATGGCAGGTGCCACACCGGCGGGTGCGCCCACCATTGAGGCCCCGGACCTGCACCGTCCTCGGCTCAGGAGCGGGTGAGCAACAACGGCGCGGCCAGCGGTGCGGACCACCGGCCGCCGGCGAAGGTCAGCCCGAGCAGCCGGCGGTCGTCGAGTGCCCGGAACTCGTCACGGACCCACCGCCACGGCATCGGTCCGTCCTGCCCGTATGAACACACGATGACCGGCCGGCCGTCGAGCCATGAGGGCTCGAGCGTCACCTGCATGGGCATCAGCTCGCGGAGGGAGCCGTCGGCGTCGTCGACCAGGTTGACGGCGTCACCATCGGCGGCGAACCGCTTCCCGCGCCAGCCCCGCATCCCGCCGAGCGCGATCGCCCGCGGCGCCATCGCCTTCAGAGGGGCCGGTCCCACGAAGGTGATGAGGTAGTCGCCGGGGGCGGGCAGCGTGGTCGGGGGCGACGTCTCCGAGAACAGGGTGCGTAGGCGCCCCAGGGACGTGGGCAGGGTGGTGGTCACTGTGCTCCGATGCTCGAGGTGTGGTCGGGTGACGAGGTCCGGCGGGCACGGTAGCGGGCGGCGAACCGCTCGGCCATGGCGGTGATGGTCAGGCTGGGGTTGACACCTACGTTCGCCGGGATCGACGAGCCGTCCACCACGTACAGGCCGGGATGGCCGAACACCTGGTGGTCGGTGTCGATCACGCCGTCGGAGGCGTCGGTCCCCATCGCGGCCCCGCCGAGGACGTGTGCGGTGATGGACTTGCCGCCCACGCTCTCCAGCAGCAGGTTGAGCGGCCGGCCGCCCACCGATTCGGCGAATCTCCGGGCCACCTCATTGGCCTGCGGCAGGTAGCTCGGGGCCGGGGCGGCCCCACCGGTTCGAGACCGCAGGACGCGGCGCCACGGGGTGACCGGGGAGCGGTCCATCACCAGGCGGATCTCGTTCTCCACGTTCTGCATCACCGTGAACACGCTCAGGCGCTCGATGAAGTTGCGCGCGGTCATCAGCCGGAGCTGCCGGAACGGGTGGCGGCCGAGCTCCGCCAGCGCCGCGCGCCGTCGCCGGGAAGGGACCTCACCGTCGATCAGCGGGCCGAGCTGCAGACGCATGTGCCAACCGCCGACGTACCGGTTCTGGGTGACGTGCGTGGCCTCGTCCGGATAGAACTCGCTGGAGATGGTCGGGCCTCGGGTGAGATCGGCGTCCGGATCGTCGGCGAGAACCGCGGTGATGGCCTCCGAGTTGGTGCGCACCCCGTGACCCAATCGGGGCGAGACGTGCGGCAGCAGCCCCTGCTCGCGGGAGCGGAACAGCAACTCGACCGTGCCCAGCACGCCCGCGGCCAGCACCACCTCGGCCGCGCGCAGGACCTCACCGTCGGCGGTGCGGACCTCGTATCCGCCCTCCGGCATCGCGGCCACGGTCTCGACGCGGGTGTCCGGGCTGATCCGGACTCCCCGGCGCTCGGCGAGCCACAGATAGTTCAGGTCCAGGGTGTTCTTGCTGCCGTACGGGCAGCCGATCAGGCAGGCTCCGCAGAGCCGGCACCCGGTGCGATCCGGGCCTTCGCCGTCGAAGAACGGGTCGGGGACGGTGACGCCCTCCTCACCGGGCGCACCGAACCAGATCGCCATGGGCGTGGGGCCGTATGTCTGTCCTGCGCCCATCTTCTCCGCGGTGGTCTCGAGGTGGCGGTCCATCTCGCCGACGAACCGCGTCGTCTCGCGTCCGAGCATGCGGGCGGCGGTGCGGTAGTGCGCGGTCAGCTGGGCGCGCCATCCGTCGACCACCTCGGGCCAGGCGGGGTCGGTGAAGAACTCCTCTTTGGGTTCCAGGAGTACGCCGGCCCACACGATGCTGCCGCCTCCCACACCGGCGCCGCCGATGATGCCGACGTGTCGCAGCACCCGCTGCCAGAAGAAGCCCTTCAGCCCCAGCTCCGGCATCCACAGGTACTTGCGCGGGTCGGTGCGGGCGGCGAGGAGATCCTCGGGCGAGTGCCGACGACCCTGTTCGAGCACCAGCACGCGCCGACCCTGCTCGGCCAGCCGCAATGCCGAGACGGCGCCACCGAACCCGCTGCCCACCACGATCACGTCCGCGGTGTCGTCGGGGTCTGCGGAGGGGTGCTGGGAGGGGTCGTTCGACGAACCGGACATCATGCGAGGAGCTTAGTTCGGACCGGTCGGGATGGCGGGGCGGGACCATCCGGTGAAGTCGTCTCGTGCCGCCGAACCGGTCGCACGCCCCGCTCCCGATCCCGGCGCGATTCGTCGTCGTCGATTTCGCGAGATTCTGCCCAGGTCGCATTCGTGGGTACTCTGGGATCCCGTGATCGACTCAGCACTTGCCACCACGACCACCAACCTGGCTCTTCTGCCGGGATTCCTGGATCCGGTCAACCTGCTCAACTCGTTCGGCACCTGGATGCTGGCGGGTCTGCTGCTGGTGGTGTTCATCGAGTCGGGGCTCCTGTTCCCGCTGCTCCCGGGCGATTCCCTGCTCTTCACCGCAGGCCTGATCGTCGCGGCGAAGTCGGCGGAGATCGAGCCCTTCGCGCCGCTGTGGGTGCTGCTGGTCACCATCCCGATCGCTGCGTTCCTGGGCGACCAGGTGGGGTATTGGATCGGCAAGAAACTCGGCTACACCTTGTTCACACCGAACGCGAAGGTCCTCAAACAGGCCTACATCGACGAGGCCCACGAGTTCTTCGAGAAGCACGGCCCGGTCACGATCATCCTGGCCCGCTTCGTCCCGATCGTCCGGACCTATGCACCGCTGGTCGCCGGCGCTGCCCGCATGCGGTACGCCGTCTTCCTGACCTACAACATCGTCGGCGCGGTGGCCTGGGGCGTGGGTGTGACACTGCTCGGATACTTCCTCGGGCAGATCGAGTTCATCCGCGACAACGTCGACTACATCTTCATCATCATCGTGCTGGTGTCGGTGCTGCCGATCATCTCGGAGATCGTCAAGCGCATCCTGCGGTCGCGCAAGGGTGTCGTCGAGGAGGAGCCGCTGGCCCCGTCGAAGGACCCGGCCACCACCCCGCCGGCCGAGTAGGCCCCGAACCGCGGAGGCGCGAACCGGTATCGAGGTCCGCTACCAGGCGTCACCGAGGTCGGCGTGCTGGCGTACCCACGCATGCATCGCGATCCCGGCCGCGACACCCGCATTGATGCTGCGGGTCGATCCGAACTGGGCGATCGACACCGTCATGTCCGCCTGCCGCTGCGCGTCGTCGCTCACGCCCGGACCTTCCTGGCCGAACAGCAGCACACACTCGCGCGGGAGTTCCACGGTCTCCAGCGGCCGTGATCCAGGGGTGTTGTCCACCGCCACCACGGCCAGCCCCTCGCGCCGAGCCCAGTCGATCAGGTCCCCGACCGTGTCGTGGTGCATGAGGTGCTGGTAGCGGTCGGTGACCATCGCACCACGACGGTTCCATCGACGACGCCCGACGATGTGGACCGCTGCGACGGCGAAGGCGTTCGCGGTGCGCACCACAGTGCCGATGTTGGCGTCGTGGGCGAAGTTCTCGATCGCCACGTGTAGTGGGTGGCGACGCGAGTCGATGTCGGCGACGATCGCCTCGCGCTTCCAGTACCGGTACGCGTCGACGACGTTGCGGGTGTCCCCGTTCGCCAGCAGTTCGGGGTCGAGGCGCTCGTCGTCCGGGATAGGCTCGTCGGGATGTTCGACGGACCACGCGCCCACACCCACCGGCGGTCCGGTGACCCACTCGGTGGGACCGGCGACGCTGGTGTCTGGGTCGAGCGCGTCAGGCAAGGCCGAGATCGCTCAGCCCGAGCAGCGAGCGGTAGGGCACGCCCAGCCCGGTGATGACGGCGTCCGCACCGGTCGCACGGTCGACGACGGTGGCGACACCGACGACGTTGCCGCCGATCTCGCGCACGGCCTCCACCGCGGTCGACGGTGAGGCACCCGTGGTGCTGGTGTCTTCGACGACGAGCACGTTGCGGCCGACGATGTCGGGTCCTTCGATCCGACGCTGCATACCGTGGGCCTTGGCGGCCTTGCGCACGACGAAGGCGTCGATGTCGCGGCCGTCGGTGTGCATGATCGAGGTCGCGACCGGGTCGGCGCCGAGCGTCAATCCACCCACGGCGACGTAATCCCAGTCGGCCGTGAGCTCGCGCATCAGCCGGCCGATCAGCCGAGAGGCCTCGTGATGCAGGGTGGCGCGGCGCAGGTCGACGTAGTAGTCGGCCTCCTTACCGGAGGAGAGCGTCACCTTGCCGTGCACGACGGCGAGTTCGCGGACCAGTTCGGCGAGTCGTGCCCGGCCCGCCGAGTCGACCTGGGGTGGCGTGTCGTCGGAAACCGGGATTGACGAGGACATGCGACTACTCACTCTCGAACTCGCCGGCCGTGGGCCGGTGTGCACTGGATGACGATTACCCTACGGTGTCCGCGACACCGTCAGATCAGCCCTGTCGGATCAGCTGCGGTGACGGTTGGAGCGATCGCCCGTGTCGTCTGGGCGACGCGAATCCTCCGGCTTCCGCGAGCCGGAACCGCGGACGGGCATAGGGGCCATGCCCCGGCCGGTCGTCGTCTGCGCTGCACCTGTCGCCGGCGGTTTGCGGACCGGCGGCGCGCTCGGCCTGGCTGCCGCAGAAGCCTCCGTAGCGGGAGCCGCCGCAGCCTGGCGACGACGCTTGTCGCGCATCGACTCGGTCTTCTCGTCGGCGAGTTCGGCGCGCGTGGGTCCGTGTGGATCGCGAGGGTCCGGCGAGTCCTCGGGTTCGCGCACCGGCGGGAGAACACGCAGCAGGTCGGCGAAACGACGAACCACCTCGAGGCCGGTGTTGAGTGTCGCGGGGTCGTTGGTCAACGGCAGCGAACCGAGCGCCCAGTTGCCCTCGTTCCACAGCACCTCGACGAACGCCGGGGCTTTGTTGGCCAGCGCGACCATCCGCCGGTCGCAGACACGGCGCGCGACGTCGAGGTTGTTGGAGAACATGACTCGCGGCCCCATCGCACCGAGGAGTTCGACGTCCTCCTCGGCCGGCGCCAGCACATCCTCGTGACGCAGGTCCACGACGACGGGCGAGGGCGACGAGCGGCGGACCGCGATCACGGTCGCGGTCTCGGCGAGATCGAAGACGACGGTCTCCACGCCGCCGTAGCGGCCATACGCGACGTCGCGGACCTCGACATGATCGGGGACATTCATCGTCGCCCTGCGAAACACCTTGCGCAGCTTGGTGTCCGTCTCGCGGAACTTGAACTCGTGCTCGTCCCCCCAGACCGCACGCTGGTGTCGCGCGACGCTCGACCGCTGCCGGTCGAGCCACAACAGGACGCCCGCACCCGCGAGTGCCACGGCGGCGATCAGGAAATAGACGGTGGTCATCGCGCTACAGCCTACTATCGGCAGGGCCGCGGCGACGTCATCCGCCCTGTCGAAGTGTGGCCGTTACGTAGCCGCGTTCTTTGTCGACGACGTTGACCAGCGTCTCGGCGAGCGCGGCACCGTCCGCAGGAGCCTCCAGGCCGACATATCTGCGCAGGTTGTCGAGGATCTGTTCGGCCAGCGCCTCGCGCCAGCCGAGGGCATCGCCGCTCATGTGCGCCGAGATCGCGACACCGGGAAGATCCCACAGCTCACTGTCGGCGGGCAACGGTTCGGTGGCGAACACGTCGAGCGAGGCCGCCCCGAGGTGCCCCGCGCGCAACGCCTCGACGAGCGCCGGCTCGTCGACGAGCTCCCCGCGTCCGACGTTGATCAGGTGCGCTCCCGGCTTCATCGCCGCGAGCACTCGAGCGTCGATCATCCCAGCGGTCTGCGAGGTCAGCGGCGCGATGGTGACGACGTTGTCGAAGTCGCCGACGTGATCGGCGAGCTCGGCGGTGGGGATGACCCGACCGAAGTCGGGGTCGGACTCCCGCGCGGTCCGCCCTCCACCGACGACCCGCATCCCCACCGCACGGAGTAGTTGCGCGGTGGCACGACCGATCCCGCCGGTGCCGATCACGAGGACCGAACCCCGAGACGTGCCGACGGTCTCGCGATGCTTCCAGACATGATCGCGCTGCAGGGCCATCGACTCGTGTAAACGCTTGTCGCGCGCGAGGATCGAGGCAAGAACGAACTCCGCGATGGGACGGTCGAAGACCCCGTGCGCGTTGGTCACCACCACGTCAGAGGCGGTCAACTCGTCGAAGAGCAACGAGTCGACCCCGGCCGCGCAGACGTGCACCCAGCGCAGCGCCGACGTCGCGTCACCCCAGTTGTCGGCGAGCGCGCGAGAGAAGAAGTCCCACAACACCAACACGTCCGCACCAGGTAGGACTTGCGCGAGATCGTCTGCGACGCAATGGCGTATCTCGGCGAGGTCGGCGAGTTGGTCGAGGTTCGGCGGCGGCGCGACACCTGGGGCACCGAGGAGCGCGAGGACCGGTCGTCGGGTGCTCATACGGCCACCGTAACCCCGATCCCCCTGCACTCGTCGAGTGGACGACGCACTCCCCGCTCCTTGAGTAGGCACGAGCCGAGACACCAAACTGCCACACCGAGCAACCCCCCGCCGGTTGAGCCGACACCGAGCGAAGCGAGGCGTCGAAACTTACACACCGATCAACCCCAATGCCGGTTGAGCCGACACCGAGCGAAGCGAGGCGACGCGCCGAAACTTACACACCGAGCAACCCCAATGCCGGTTGAGCCGACACCGAGCGAAGCGAGGCGTCGCGTCGAAACCCGCCCGCCACCACACCCCACCGACCGGCTCAAGGTTTCGACGCGGTGGCTCGCTCCGCTCGCTACCGGCTCAACCAACGTGGCGCGAGGTTTCGACGCGGTGGCTCGCTCCGCTCGCTACCGGCTCAACCAGCGTGGCGCGAGGTTTCGACGCGGTGGCTCGCTCCGCTCGCTACCGGCTCAACCTCCAAGCCGGACCTCCGGTTGACAACGGAGCCCTCCCGCTCCTTGAGTAGGCGACGAGCGCAGCGAGGAGCCGTATCGAAAGGACCCCCACCACCGCTGACTGTCACATTGTTGACAATCGTACGATCTCCCGTCACGGTGTACCCATGACTGCCGGCGTTGACTCCCCCACCCGCACCCATCAGACCGCCTCGCTCAGTCCTGCGCTCAAACAGGCGACGCCCGTCGTCGTCGACCATGCCCTGGGGTCCTGGATTCACGGCACCGACGGCCGCGACTACCTCGACTTCACCACCGGCATCGGGGTCACCAGCACCGGTCACTGCCACCCGCATGTGGTCGCGGCCGCACAGGCCCAGTGCGCCAAGGTGATCCACGCCCAGTACACGACGGTTCTGCATCCGCCGCTGCTGGAGCTGACCGAACGTCTGGGTGCGGTCCTCCCGGCAGGCCTGGACTCTGTCTTCTACGCCAACTCCGGTTCGGAAGCTGTCGAAGCCGCGATTCGTCTCGCCCGGATGGCGACCGCCAAGCCGAACATCATCGTCTTCCAGGGCGGATTCCACGGCCGCACGGTGGCCGCGGCGAGCCTGACCACGGCGGGGACGCGATTCTCGGCCGGCTTCTCCCCGTTGATGAGCGGCGTCCACATGGCGCCGTTCCCCTATGCCTTCCGCTACGGCTGGGACACCGACACCGCCGTCGACTTCGCGCTGCGCGAGCTCGACTACCTCCTGCAGTCGCGCGTCGCCCCCAACGACACCGCCGCGTTCCTCATCGAACCCGTCCTCGGCGACGGCGGTTACCTGCCGACTCCGCCTCGCTTCCTCCAGGGGCTGCGCGAACGCGCCGACCGGCACGGCATCCTGCTCATCCTCGACGAGGTGCAGGCCGGCTTCGGTCGCACGGGCAGGTTCTGGGGCCACCAGCACGCCGAGGGATTGACTCCCGACATCATCATCACCGCAAAGGGCCTGGCCTCCGGTTTCCCGATCTCGGCGATCGCCGCGCCGACCGAGCTGATGAGCAAGGCGTGGCCGGGCTCGCAGGGCGGTACATACGGCGGCAATGCCGTGGCCGCGGCGGCTGCCATCGCGACCCTCGAGGTCATCGAGGCCGAGGGACTCGTGGAGAACGCCCGCGTGCGCGGCGAGCAGATGCTCGCCGGCCTGCGTGAGGTGTGTGCACGATTCCCGGGCGTCGGCGACGTCCGCGGCCTCGGTCTGATGGCCGGCATCGAGTTCATCACCACCGACGCGGCCGGCAACACCGTGCCCGACGCCGCTGCCGCCGTCGCGGTGCAGCAGGCCACCACGGCCCAGGGTCTGTTGACGCTGACCTGCGGCCCCTCGGCCAACGTCGTCCGACTCATCCCGGCACTCGTCGTGACCGCCGACGAGATCGACCTCGGCGTCGCACGGTTCGGCGCAGCGTTGCATGCCGCACTGGGTTAGGCCGGTGGACATCGCGGTCGAACTCACCGACCTCGGCATCGATGCCGACGCGTCGCCCCGGCGCCTGGCCGAATACTCCTACGACGCCTCGAATTACCGCATCCCGCCGCTGGCCGTGACATTCCCGCGGTCCGCGCGTGAGGTCGCCATCATCGTGGCCCGCTGTCACGATCTGGGAGTCCCGGTCGTCGTGCGCGGTGGCGGTACATCGATGGCGGGCAACGCCATCGGCGATGGCGTCGTCATCGACCTGTCCCGTCACCTCGACCGTGTGCTGTCGATCGACGCCGAGACCTCCAGCGCGGTGGCCGGTTCGGGCATCGTGCTGACCACGCTGGCGGCACGTGCCCGTGCAGCGACCGGCGGCCGGCTCACCTTCGCGCCCGACCCCTCGTCGGCGTCGCGGGCGACACTCGGCGGCGCGATCGGGAACGACGCCTGCGGTAACCACTCAGTCCGGTACGGACGTACCAGTGACCACGTCATCGAGCTCCACCTCGTTACCGCGGACGGTGTCCTGCTCACCGCGACCCGGGACGGGTTGTACGCCACCGACCCCGGCGACGCCGCCGCGGTCGCCCGCGCAACCGAGATCAGTGCCTCCCTCGGTGATCTCGCCGCCGCCAATCTGGCGATCCTGCGCACGGAACTCGGGACCATCCCGCGTCAGGTCTCGGGTTACCACCTCGCACGACTGTTGCCGGAGAACGGTTTCGACGTCGCGCGTGCACTCGTCGGCAGCGAGGGGACATGCGCGATCGTGGTGTCGGCCAAGGTGCGGCTCGTTCCGGTCGCGACCTCCCAGCTCCTGCTCTGCGTCGGCTATGACTCCCCGTCGGACGCCGCTCGCGACGTACCCGCGATCCTCCCGTTCTCGCCATCGGCCATCGAGGGCATCGACCGGAAGATCGTCGCGACGATGGCCGCGCGCCGCGGCCGGGACACCGTCGCCGGACTCCCCGAGGGTTCGGCCTGGTTGTTCATCGACGTCGACTCCGAAAGCGCTGCGGCGCAGGGGGAAGACGACGTCCCCGCGACCGCGAAGCGCCTCCTCGACCACCTGCGTGGGCAGGGCCGGATGATCGGCGCCACCGTCGTCGACGACCCGGTGCGGCGCAAGGCCCTGTGGCGCGTCCGTGAGGACGGCGCCGGACTGTCGTCCCGACTGGCCGACCCCGACGACGAGAGCATCGGCGGGAACTACGAATCCTGGCCCGGCTGGGAGGACGCGGCGGTCGCCCCCGAGCGCCTGGCCGACTACCTCGACGACTTCGCCGAACTGCTCGACCATCACCGCCTGACCGGCGTGATGTACGGCCACTTCGGCGCCGGGTGCATGCACGTGCGCATCACGTTCGACCTGCGCACGCCCGAGGGACGCGCCGTGATGGAGCACTTCTGCACCGCGGCCGCCGAACTGGTTGTCCGTCATGGCGGTTCGCTGTCCGGGGAGCACGGCGACGGACGCGCCCGCTCGGCGCTGCTCCCGATCATGTACTCACCCGCGATGATGGCGGCCTTCGCGCGGTTCAAGTCGATCTGGGACCCGGCCGGGACCCTCAACCCGGGCAGCATCATCGACCCACCGTCGATCACCGCCGACCTCGCTCTCGCCGATGTCCCGCGCCGGACCTGGCCCACCGCGTTCCACCTCGGCCACGGTTCCCGAGACAAGCCCCCGAAATCCGCCCTCAGCGGCGTCGACGACACCACGTCCTCGACGACTCCCTCAGGGGCGCATCTCCGGGCTGGTTCTACCGACCTGCCGCTCCTGGACCCCTTCGTCCATGCAGTTCAGGGCTGTATCGGCGTCGGCCGGTGCCGGGCCGACACCACCGGTGTCATGTGCCCGAGCTATCGGGCGACCCGCGATGAGAAGGACTCCACGCGGGGTCGTGCCCGTGTCCTGCAGGACATGGTGCGCACCGCGCCGTCGATCGACGACGGATGGCGATCCCCCGAGGTCGCCGAAGCCCTCGAACTGTGCCTGTCCTGCAAGGCATGTTCGACGGACTGCCCGACCGGCGTCGACATGGCGACCTACAAGTCGGAGTTCCTCCACCATCACTACCGTCGCCGCATCCGCCCGCTGTCGCATTACTCGCTGGGCTGGATGCCGGCGTGGCTGTCGGCGGCGGGGATCGCGGCACCACTGGTCAATCGTGCGCTGTCGTCGAAGATCAGCGGTCTCGCCGCACGCGCGGGCGGCATCGATCCGCGCCGGACGATGCCGTCGTTCTCGACCCGCCGCGCCCGCAGGACCCATCTCGACGCACTCGCGCCGGTGTCCCCGACCTCGCAGGTCATCCTGTTCGTCGACTCCTTCACCCGCGCGTTCCGCCCCCAGGTCGCTTCGGCCGTCAGCGAGGTACTCGGCGCGACGGGTGACCAGGTGGGGTGTTCGGCCGACAACTGCTGCGGGCTCACCTGGATCTCCACCGGCCAGCTGGACAAGGCCCGCCGGACACTTCGACGCACCGCTGCGACTCTCGACGACGGCACCGACCGTCCCATCGTGGTGCCGGAGCCGAGTTGTGCTGCCGCACTGGCCAAGGACCTGCCCGAACTCGTCCCCACCGACAGCGCTCGTCGCGTGGCGGCGCGGGTCCGGAGTTTCGCCGCATACCTCCCGACCCTGCTCGACGCGGGATGGCGACCGCCGGCGCTACCCGACGAGGTCACCCTCCAGACCCACTGCCACGAGTACGCGGTCTTCGGCGCCCGCACCGGCACCGCCGCTCTCGAAGCGCTCGGTGTCACCGTGCACTCCGCCGACGGATGCTGTGGCGTGGCAGGTAACTTCGGTTTCGAGAAGGGACACTACGAGGTCAGCATGGCCGTCGCGGAGAACGGGCTCGCCCCGGCGCTGCGCGGCGACCCGCATCGTCCCGTCATCACCGACGGATTCAGTTGCGCGATGGCGGTGGAACACCTCGCCACGGTCGACGACGGACTCGCCGGCGCACGCGAGGTCCGCGGTGTCCACCTCGCCGAACTGCTCACCGCCACATCAAAACCCCGACAGACCACCGAAGAACCGAGGAGAGCCCGACCATGACGGCCATCGCCAACCACCAGGTCCCCGACGCCATCTCGTCCATCCGCACCGACCTGTTCATCGACGGTGAATGGGTTCCGGCCGCCGCGGGCGACCGGTTCGACGTGCTCAACCCGGCGACCGGCGAGGTGCTCGCCCGGGTCGCCGACGCCGACGCCACCGACGCCCGCCGCGCACTCGAGACCGCGGCCGCGCATCAGGCCGAGTGGGCGGCCACCTCACCGCGACGTCGCAGCGAGATCCTCTACCGCGCATACGAACTCATCATGGACCGGGTCGACGAGATCGCCTCCGTGATGACCGCCGAGATGGGCAAGCCGCTGGCGGAGGCCAAGGGCGAGGTCGCCTACGGCGCCGAGTTCTTCCGGTGGTTCGCCGAGGAGGCCGTCCGGATCGGCGGTGACCACACCACCACCGGCGACGGCGGCCATCGCATCGTGGTGAGCAGGCAGCCGGTCGGTCCGTGCATCCTGATCACACCGTGGAACTTCCCGCTGGCCATGGGGACCCGCAAGATCGGGCCTGCCGTCGCCGCCGGTTGCACGATGGTCCTCAAGCCCGCGGAGCTCACCCCGCTGACCACCCTCCTGCTGGCGGACATCCTCGTCGAGGCGGGTCTGCCCGCCGGCGTGCTCAACGTCGTGACCACCACGAATCCGTCGACGGTGGTCACCGAATGGATGGACAGCGGACTCGCCCGCAAGGTCAGCTTCACCGGATCGACCGAGGTCGGGAAGACGTTGCTGCGGCAGGCCGCCGGGACCGTCATGCGCACCTCGATGGAGCTCGGCGGCAATGCCCCGTTCATCGTGTGCGCCGACGCCGACATCGCCCGTGCCGTCGACGGTCTCATGCTGGCCAAGATGCGCAACACCGGTCAGGCGTGCACCGCGGCAAACCGGATCTTCGTGCATCGCAGCGTGATCGACGAGTTCACCGAGGCGTTCACGGCGAAGATGGCCGCTCTGAAGGTCGGCGACGGCGCAGCCGAGGGCACGCAGGTCGGGCCCCTCGTCGAGCCGAAGGCCGTTGCGAAGGTCTCCTCGCTCGTCGACGACGCGGTGTCCAAGGGCGCCACGGTCGCGTGCGGTGGGCAGGCCACCGAAGGTCCCGGCTACTTCTACCCGCCCACGGTGCTGACCGGTGTCGGACTCGACGCCGACCTGGTGCGCAACGAGATCTTCGGCCCGGTCGCGGCGATCATCCCGTTCGGCGACGCCGACAATCCCCTCGACCCGGCCGCGGACGACGAGGTGATCTCACTCGCCAACGACACCGCGTGGGGCCTGGTCGCGTACTTCTTCAGCCAGGACGTCGACCGTTGCGCTCGCCTGTCGGCTGCGCTCGAAGCCGGTATGGTCGGGGTGAACACCGGCATCGTGTCGAATCCGGCCGCTCCGTTCGGTGGTGTCAAGGAATCCGGCCTCGGCCGTGAGGGCGGCCGCGTGGGCATCGAGGAGTTCCTCGACATGAAGTACACGGCGACCCCGATCCGTCACTGATCCGGAGATCCATTGCCCGGAACGACCGTCCGGCACCCGACCACCGACGTGTGAGCAAGGAGCAGGAAGCCCATGTACCTCGGTACTCAGCTGTTCACCGACAGCGAGTACGAACAGCGCCTGACACGCGTCCGCGAACTCATGGACCGTCAGGGGTTGTCGGCGATCATCGTCACCGATCCGGCCAACATCTTCTATCTGATCGGGTACAACGCATGGTCGTTCTACACCCCGCAGATGCTGTTCGTCCCGATCGAGGGCGAGATGGTCTTCTACGCCCGGGAGATGGATGCCCGTGGCGCACACCGCACGACGTGGTTGCCGGACGACCAGATCGTCGGGTACCCGGAGAGCTACGTGCACCGGCCGCACGTTCATCCCTTCGACTGGGTGGCGTGGTCGCTCCGGCAACGACACGCCATCGCCCCCGCGTCCCGCGGGGGTTCGGTCGGCCTGGAGATGGATTCGCACTTCTTCTCCCCCAAGGCATATCGGGCGCTGCACAACGCGATCCCGGAGTGGAAGCTCGTCGACAACTTCGAACTCGTCAACTGGGTGCGATCGGTGAAGTCCGAAGCCGAGGTCCAGTTGATGCGGCAGGCCGGGATGGTGTGTTCGGAGGCCATGCGTGCGGCCATCGACACCATCGAGATCGGTGTGCGGCAATGCGATGCGGCCGCGGCGATCTCGCAGGCACAGATCACCGGGACACCGGACTATGGTGGCGACTATCCGGCGATCGTGCCGATGATGCCGACCGGTGCAGCAGCCGACACCCCCCACCTGACCTGGCATCAGGGCACCTTCGTCGAGGACGAAGCGGTGGTCATCGAACTGACCGGCGCGCACAACCGATACCACTGCCCGCTCGCGCGGACCGTGTCGCTGGGTACGCCGCACAAGGAACTCGACTACGTCGCGAAGGCGACCGCCGAAGGCTTGAACAACGTCCTCGAGGCGATCAGGCCGGGAGTGGCGACCCGCGAACTCGCCTCCACCTGGAACTGGACCCTCGCCAAGTACGGCCTCGAGAAGCCCTCACGTCTGGGCTATTCGATCGGCATCGGGTATCCGCCGGACTGGGGTGAGCGCACCATCAGCATCCGCACCGAGGACGAGACCGTCCTCGAGACCAACATGACCTTCCACATCGTCTGCGGAATGTGGATGGACAACTACGGTTTCGAGCTCTCCGAGTCGGTGCGGGTGAGCCCCACCGGCGTCGAGTGCTTCACGTCGTTCCCGCGGGAACTGATCCAGAAATGACCGCCGCCACCTGAAGAACAAGGAACACAGGACAACCCAACCGCTGCCCGACATACGAGAACCGCACGACAACCCAACCGCTGCCCGACATACGAGAACCGCACGACAACCCAACCGCTGCCTGAGGTGCGAGGACCGCACGACAACCCAACCGCTGCCCGACATACGAGAACCGCACGACAACCCAACCGCTGCCTGAGGTGCGAGGAGCGCAAGCGACGAGCCACGAAGGCCTGGTGAGACGAGGTGCATGACATGACCACAACGACCGAAACCGTGAACGACGTGCGTCATTCCGGTCCCACGCTCCCCCTTGCCGGGCGGACGAAGGATCTGGTCGGGTCGATGATCGACTCGTCGACCTCACTGCTGGCCGCACAGTCCCACGACATCGTGCGCTTCGCGATGGGCTCCCCGGCCGACGAGGCCGTTCCCGCCGACGAGTTCCGGCAGATCGCCGGCGAGATCCTGGATCACACGTCGTTCACCTATGGCGCCACCGAGGGCGAGCCCCGGCTGCTGCAACTGCTCGTCGACTACCTCGCGACCACACCTGACCCGTCGACCCACGATCGTCTGGTGATCACCACCGGAGGCATGCAGGGCCTCGACCTGGCCTGCAAGCTCTTCGTCGATCCCGGCGACCTCGTCATCGTCGAATCCCCGACCTACACCAACGGCAGCGCGACCGCCCTCTCCTACGGGGCCCAGCTCCTCGAGGTGCCCGTCGACGACGACGGCATGCAGGTCGATCAGCTCGCAGATCTGGTCGCGCACACCCACAAGACCCCCAAGGCGATCTACACGATCCCCACGTTCCAGAACCCCTCGGGCGTCACGATGTCGGAGGAACGACGCCGCGAACTGCTGCGCCTGGCGCACACCTGGGGTGCGGTGGTCATCGACGACGACCCGTACGGGCTGCTCCGTTTCGCCGGCACCGACATCCCGACCTTCCAGACGCTGAGCCCCGGCGATCCCCTGATCTTCTCGGTCCGGACCTTCTCCAAGATCCTGGCGCCGGGGTGGCGCGTCGGCTGGGTCGACGCCGACCCGTCACTGCGGCAGCTGCTCATCAACGGCAAGCAGGCCATGGACACCTGCACCAACGTGCCCAACCAGCACATCGTCGCCGAGTACATCGCGCGCGGCGGTCTCGAGGACCACCTCGCCGGCATTCGCTCGCTGTATCGCGAACGCAAGGACGCCATGCTCGACTCCATCGAGCGTCACCTCGGCGACCGCGTGGTCACCACCGACCCGGAGGGTGGCTTCTTCCTGTGGGTCACGCTGCGCGAGGAGTTCGCCGAGATCGACACCCGCGAGCTGTTCGAGATCGCACTGGCCGACGGCGTCGCGTTCATCCCGGGCCCGGCACTGTCGCCGGGCGGCCGGTTCCGGAACTCGATGCGCCTGTGCTTCGCGTCGAGCACGCCGGAACGGATCGACGAAGGCATTCGACGCCTCACGTCGAGTCTTGAGAAGATGGCCCGGTGAGCGGTGAACACGAACCTGAGCTGAGTCCGACCGAGCAGTCGCTCGTCGATCTGATCGACGAGGCCGCGATCACCGCGCTCACCACCGCGCTGGTGGAGGCACCGAGTGAGAATCCGGGCGGCACCGAGGCTTTGGCCGTTGAGGTCCTGGAAAAGGCGTGTCGTGCCCTCGGGCTCGCCGTCGACACCCACGAGGTCGCGGTCGGGCGGCCCAACCTGATCGCCACCCTCCCCGGCGGCGACGGACCGGGACTGATGTTCCTCGGCCACTCCGACGTCGTGCCCGCCGGCCCCAACTGGACCGCCGACCCGTATACCGTGCGGACTCGTGACGGACGCCTCGTCGGACGCGGCACCACCGACATGAAGGGCGGGATCGCATCCGTCGTGGCGGCCATGACCGTGCTCTCGCGGGCACGGGAATTCGGCATCGAACTCTCCGGTCCTGTGCGCCTGGTCTGCACGGTCGACGAGGAGGAGCACGGTATCGGCGTGCGTGACTTCGTCGGCCGACCCGCCGATCACGACTTCCTCGGTTGCATCGTCGCCGAGCCGACGGACATGCAGATCGTCCGCGGGTGCCGGGGGGCGTCGTACATCGAGATCGAGGTGACCGGGCGCGCCGCGCACTCCGGCCGGCCGGCCGACGGACGCAATGCCATCGACGCAGCGGCGGCGATCGTCGAGATCATCCGCACCGATCACGACCACCTCGCCGAAACCCTCGACGATCTCCTCGGCTGCGGCACCTGGAATGTCGGCACCATCCACGGCGGCCAGGGCATCTCGGTCGTCGCGCCGACCTGCTCACTCGGCATCGACCGTCGCCTGATGCCCGACGAGGACCCGCTCGCCATCGCCGAAAATCTCCGAAAGACCATCCGGGACAGCAAGATCGACACCGACGGCATCATCGTCGATGTCCGCGTCACCATGGAGATGCCGGGTTTCGCAACCGCCGCCGACCATCCGCTCGTCAGCGCCGCCGTCGGCTCGGTCACCGATGCCGGGGCCGCGACCTCCGTCGGCGGATGGAGCGCCGCCTGCGACGGCGGCTTCGTCAGCCGCGACCTGGGCATCCCGACGATCGTGCTGGGACCGGGCAACATCAACACCGACGCACATCAGCCCGACGAGTCGGTCGCCATCGCAGATCTGGTCACTGCGGCAAAGGCGTACACGCTCGCCGGGCTGAGGTTGCTACATCCGCCGGCCGAGTAGGTCCGAGCCCCCAGGCGAGGACCGTATCGAGGTCAGGCCTTCGACTCCGCCGGCATCTTCTGCAACTCGTGGAAGTCGTTCTCCTTGCTGGGGATCTCGGTTCCGCGGATCGAGCACCCCGCGGTCTCCTTCAGGAACAGGAGAGCGATCATGCCGATGGCGCAGGCCCCCATCATGTACGCAGCCGGGAAGAGGTTCCAGTCGGTGTTCTCGACGACGGCGTCGTTGACCAGCGGTGCCGTACCACCGAAGGCGGCGGTCGCGACGTTGTAGGAGATCGCGAAGCCCGCATACCGGACCTGCGTCGGGAACATCGCCGGGAAGGTCGCCGAGATGGTGGCCAGCTGTGGAATGTAGAGCACCCCCAGGATGACGAATGCGACTATGGCCCAGGCGAATCCCTGACCCATGAGCCAGTACAGCGGTAAGGCGAGGACGAACAGTCCGGTGAGCGATCCCCACCACATGGGCTTGCGTCCGGTCGAATCCGACCACCAGCCGAAGAACGGGATGAGCAACATCATCACGAGCTGCCCGATCAGGTTGACGACGCTCGCCGAGGTCTCGGACAGGTTGATCGTGTTCTGGAGATACGTCGGCTGATACGCCAGCAGCGTGTAGTTGGCGACGTTGAGCGCGATGACCATGCCGAACATCGTCAGGATCGGTCGCCGATAGTTGACGATCAGATCCTTGAAGCGCGTCCACGCCGTACCCGTGATCTCGTTCTCCTGCTCCAGTTCCTGGAACACCGGGGTGTCGTCCATCTGCGACCGCAGGTACAGGCCGATCAGGCCCATCGGCAGGGCGAACAGGAACGGGATGCGCCAGCCCCATTGGTCCATCTGCGACTCGGTGAGCCCCAGCTGCAGAAGCAGGACGAATGCGGTGCCGCCACAGAAACCGGCGAGGGTGCCGAACTCGAGGAAGGAGCCGTACTTGCCGCGCTTGTTGTCCGGCGCATACTCGGCCATGAATGTTGCGGCCCCGCCGTATTCACCACCGGTCGAGAAGCCCTGGATCACGCGGAGCAGGATCAACAGGATGGGCGCCCACGCACCGATCGACGCATGCGTGGGTAACAGGCCGATGAGCGCAGTCGCGCCCGAGATGAGCAGGATCGTCATGGCGAGGACCGATTTGCGGCCGATACGGTCGCCGATCGGTCCCCAGATCATGCCGCCCAGCGGGCGCAGCACGAACGAGACCGCAAAGCCCAGCATGGTGCCGATGGTTCCGAAATCACCGGGGAAGAACGCCTGGGTCAGATAGGCCGAGGCCGCGGCGTAGACGCCGTAGTCGTACCACTCGGTGGCGTTTCCGATGGCCGAGGCACCGATGGCCTTGTGGAGTAGTTTCCGGCCCTCGGGTGACTCCGGGTCCGGGGCGAGCCGCTCATAAGTATCCGCTGGTGTCGTGTCGCTCATCTGCGCTTCCTGAATGTCGTCGGGACCGTACTGCCGCCCCTCGATAGGCCATCTCCGTGTCGGTGGACCCTGTGCACGGTGGCGGCTCTTTCACCACCCGTGGACATTCGAACCGCGAGCGCTCAGCTCCCGGACGCGGTGAGATCGTCGGCGTGGTCGCCGTCACCGATCAATCGGCACAGCCCGTCGGCCATGTGCTCGATCATCAGTGCATCTGCCTTCGCAGAATCCCCCGCAGCGATGGCGTCCACCAACGCCTGATGTTCGTCGATCCGTTCCTTTCCCGATGAATATGTTCCTCGCATGGCTCGCAGACACATTCGTGTCTCCACGAGAATCGTCTCGTGGAGACGCGAAAGCCGCCGGCTTTCCGCAAGTTCCACCAGTGTTTGGTGAAATCCCATGTCCGCCTCTGCCATCCCGGCGCCGTTCGGTTCGTCTACGAACGCGCGCATGGCCTCCACCGCCTCGTTCAACCCGGCCACCGCCTCCGATTCGCGGTGCGCGATGACCTGTTGCACGGCAGCACGTTCCACCGCCGTACGCGCGACGTACATGTCGCGGATGTCGTCGTCCTCCATCGAGACGACGAACAGGCCTCGGTTGCGATGGCTGACCAGCAGACCCTCCGCGGTGAGACGTTGCATCGCCTCACGCAACGGGCCGCGGCTGACGCCCAGGTCTGCGGCGAGACCCGACTCCGTCAACTGCGACCCGGGCGGGAAGTCACCGTTCGCAATGGCATTGTGCAACTTACGCGCGATGATCGCCGGTGTCGACTCCTGTACCAACGGGGTGAGGACACGACGGCGCGTCGAACCTGGCTGTTTTCCCTGGTGAGACACGGTTCGTCGACCTCCCGGGCCGTCCGTGCCCGGGTTGTCCCCATCCACCTTGATCGTCACCGTCATTCCTTCTTTCTTACCGCGAAAGGCGCGAATAGGTCAGCGTTTCACCCCGCGCGCCGCCCATCCAGACGTCGTTGCACGCAGCCGCGAATTCTCTCAGCCCTTCGGTGATCGTGGCGAAGACGTTGCCGGGGACCCAACCGACATCGCCGTTGACCAGCAGATTGTTCCGGCCGTAGAACACGGCCAGGTCGATCAGCAACCGGTGTTCGGAGGGGGCGGTGTCGACGTCGTAGCCATAGGCCGGATTGTCGAGCACACCGTCGAACGTGAAGTAGCACAGGTCACCGGGAATCGGCGTGATGGTAGTGTTCTCGGCACCCGGTTCCACCGGCGCGAATGCCGGTAGCAGCGTGTAGATCTCATTGCGCGCGAACTTGCCGTGGAAGACCTGGCCACCCAGCGGTAGCGCGTTCCACACCGCCGCTGCCGTCCGCGGCGCCTCGGCGTCGAGCATCCGCGCCACCGCCGTCACTCCGCGCTTCTCGAGTGTCACGGTGATGAATCGGTCGGCGCGTTCGGTCACGGACGATCCCCCAACATCGTGAAGCCGGCGGCCGCCTCGTAGGCGGCGGCGACCCGCAGCACGGTCGTATCACGGTGTCGCGCAGCGACGAACTGCGCTCCGGTCGGCAGACCGTCGACGAATCCACTGGGCACGGTGACGGCCGGCTGCCCGGTGAGGTTGAACGGATAGGTGTACGGCGTCCACGACGTCCAGTCCGGCGACGCCGACCCCTCGGGCACGGTTCGTCCCGCCTCGAAGGCGACCCCGGGCATCGACGGTGCGACAAGGACATCGAACTCCTCGTGGAACAGGCCCATGCTGGTCCCCATCTCCATGCGCAGGGCGTTCGCGCTCACGAGGTCGCCGGCCGTGAGGTCCCGATGACGTTCGAGCGCCTCGAGTAGCAGCGGATCGACCTTCTCCTCCGCGGCCGGCCCGAGTGCCCGCACCACCACCTCGGCACCCGCGTACCAGATGATGTGATATGCCCACGCGGGATCGTCCCACTCCAGATCGACCTTCTCCACCGTCGCGCCGAGCTGTTCGAGCACCGATACGACGCGGTCCGTATTTGCCTGCACGCCAGGGTCATTCGATCCGAAGCCGAGATCGGCACTGTAACCGATTCGCACATCGGAGAGATCCCGGACGTCGGCGATCGCGGCGGCGGCGCTATCGGTCGGGGTCGCCAGTGCCGACCAGTCCCGCGGATCGTGCCCGCTCAGGACGTCGAGGAGCAGCGCACAGTCCCCGACCGTCCTCGTCATCGGACCGACGTGTGCGACCGGGGCGAACGGGCTCGGCGGATACATCGGCACCCGTCCGAGCGTCGCCTTGAATCCGACCACCCCGCAGTAGGCCGCCGGTATGCGGATCGATCCCCCACCGTCGGTGCCCACCGACAGCGGACCCAGTCCGGCCGCCAGCGCCGCGGCACTACCGCCGCTCGACCCACCGGATGTCCGCGATGCGTTCCACGGGTTACGGGTGATCCCGGTGCGTGGGCTGTCGGTGACACCCTTCCAGCCGAACTCCGGCGTGGTGACCTTGCCCAGCATCACCGCGCCGGCCTCGCGAAGTCGCGCCACCGCGGGGGCATCGGTGTCCCAGACCATCTGATCCGGCTCGATCATCAGCGAGCCGCGCAGCGTCGGCCAGCCGCTGGTGAGCAACAGGTCCTTGATGGTGACGGGCACACCGTCGAGCGGCCCCAGAGGCGTTCCCGCACGAAACCGCGCGGTGCTCGCCCGAGCTGCGGCGAGGGTCGAGTCCCGATCGACGAGGCAGAATGCGTTGACGGACGGGTCGACCTCGTCGACGGCGTCGAGCAACTCGACCGCCACCGCCTCGGGCGTCAGCTCACCCGTACGGTAGGCCTCGGCCAGTTCGATCGCGCTGAGCCAGCGTGCCGTGTCCGACATGCGCCCCCTCGTCGGTCGCGATTGGTAGATTGTTGACAATCTACCTGGGAGGTGTGCGAGTGACAACCACCGTCGCGATGCTGTATCCCGGCCACGCCGCCGAGGACGACTACGAGTTGATCGAATCGGTGCTCGTGGCCGCGGGTGTGGCGGTCCGACTGCCGGTGACCATCACCGAGATCGAATCCGACGACCACACCGTCGACGCGATGGCCGCCGTCGGCGAACAGGACCGTCTCGCCGAGGGCGTGCGTCGGGCCCAGGCGGATCAGCCGGCGTCGGTGATGTGGGCGTGCACGTCCGGAAGCTTCGTCTTCGGTCTCGACGGCGCCCGACGCCAGGTCGCCGACATCGCCGCGCTTGCCGACCGGCCCGCGTCGTCGACCTCCCTGGCCTTCGTCGATGCGTGCCGTCACCTCGGACTGTCGCGGGTTGCGATCGCCGCCACCTATCCCGATCCCCTGGCGTCACGCTTCATCGGATTCCTCGCCGACGGCGGCATCGAGGTCGTCTGCCTGCGCGCCAACGACATCGAGACCGCCGCCGAGGCCGGCATCCTCGACGGCGACGGCCTCTTCGACATGATCGCGGCCGCGGATCACCCGGACGCCGAGGCGATCCTGATCCCGGATACCGCACTGCACACCGCGATGTGGATCACCGGACTCGAGGAGAAATTCGGGAAGCCGGTCCTGACGGCCAACCAGGTCACCGCCTGGCAAGGCCTCCGGCTCGCCGGGATGACCGCCGCCATACCGGATCTGGGAACACTGTTCGCTCGGTGAGGGTCAGTCGAGGACGGCCTTGGCCACCGTGATGCAGGTGGTGATCCACTCGCGGTCGTCGGCGGTGAGGGCACGCGCCGCCTTCTCCGCGTCCTCGATCGCCCAGTGCGCGTTCAGGATCATCCGGATGATCACCCAGTCGCGCGCCCGGTCCGGGTCGAGGCCGGCGACGTCGACGACCGTGTAGAAGCGCGACCGGATCACGTACCGCGGATCGCCTTTTCGGAGGTCGAGACGATTCCACAGCATCGGGGCGGGTTCGTAGTGCGGATCCCCCGACATCGGCTTGGGATCGATCACCAGCCAGCGGCGCGCGCCGGACGGAGCCGCCAGCACGTTCTCGTGGTGAAGGTCGCCGTGCACGACGACACCGACCGTGGAATCGTCGGAGAGAAAGTCCTTTCCGAGCGAAAGCGCCTGTTCCACAAACCGTCTCGGAACCGGCGCGTCACGCGGCATGGACTGCAACCCGGCGAGCGAACGCTCCAGGCGCGTGGTGAGACGCGCCATCCGACCGGGTGCCGGTATGTGCAGGACGCCGTACAGCCCTGCCACCACGCGACACGCCTCGTCGTCGCCGATCGAGGTGAGGTCCGTCCGCTCGAGCCGTTCGAGGAGCAGCGCCCGAAGCCGCGGGTCGGCACGCAGCATGCGCACCGCACCCCGTCCCGCCCAGTGCTGCAGTCCCAGTGCTTCCTGGGCACCCTCGTCGTCGCCGTCGAAGGCGATCTTCAGAACGGATCGACGGCCGTCCCGGTCGGTCACCGGGATCACGAGCGACTCGGACCCGTGCCACAGCTCGGCGCCGTCACGACAGAGTTCCCAGTCGTCGAGAAGCGCCGATGCCGTTGCGGGCAACCGGCGAAGCCAGTCTTCCCAGGCGGGCCCCAGCGCCGCTTGCGCCGCGAGGCCCGGCGGAATGTCGGCCGCACCGATCATGAGCGCACGCAGATCATGAACGCAGGAAGCGGTAGCCCATTCCCGCCTCGGTGATCAGGTGACGCGGATGTGCCGGGTCCACTTCGAGTTTCCGTCGGAGACTCGCCAGGTAGACGCGTAGATAGTTGCTCTGCCCGAGGTATCCGGGACCCCAGACCGAGTTCAGGATGTCGCTCTGGGACACCAGCTTTCCTTCGTGGCGGACCAGCATCTCCAGGATTCCCCACTCCGTCGGTGTCAGATGGACCGGCTCCTGCTCTCGGATCACCTGTTTCGCACCGAGGTCGACGACAAACGCGCCGGCGTCCACCACCGGCGATTCCGTCGTCGCCCCCGATACCGCGCCCCGACGCAGCGCGGCACGCAGCCGGGCCAGGAACTCCTCCATCCCGAAGGGTTTCGTGACGTAGTCATCGGCCCCCGAGTCGAGCGCCACCACCTTGTCCGCCGCGTCGGTCCGCGCCGAGAGCACGATGACCGGAACGGTCGTCCACCCGCGCAGACCCTCGAGAACCGTCAACCCGTCGATGTCGGGAAGACCGAGGTCCAGGACGACGACGTCCGGGTTGAACCGCGCAGCCGCGGACAGGGCCGCCGCCCCGGTCGCCGCCGTGGAGACCGCGAAACCGCGCGCATTCAGATTGATCCGCAACGCGCGCAGCAGTTGCGGCTCGTCGTCGACCACGAGGACGCGGCTCTTGTCGGCGTTCACCGGGCGCCCTCCTCCGACCTGGGAATGTCCGCCACGGTAGGCAGATTCACGACCAGTGTGGCCCCGCCGCCGGGAGTGTCCGCGGTGGACAACTCTCCTCCGATCGCCGTGATGAACCCGTGCGCCACGGGCAACCCCAGCCCCACGCCGGACGATGCGCCCGCGGTGTCGCCGCCCTGGTGGAACGCCGCGAACACCTGCTCGCGGTCGGTGGTGGGCAGTCCCGGCCCGTGATCGACGACGCGGATCACGCAGCGCGGCGGGTCGTCACCGGTTCCGCTGACGGTGATCTCGACGTCGGGCCCGCCGTGCCGGTGGGCGTTGTCGATGAGATTTGCGAGGGCACGTTCCAGCAGACCCGGGTCGGTGTATGCCCATGCCTGGCCGAGGTCGATCGTCAGTACGAGGTCCGGGTTGAGCCGTTGCACCCCGGCGGCGGCGCGGTGCACGACCTCGGGCAGGAACGTGTGCTGCATCTGGGGGCGTACGGCGCCCGCGGCGAGACGGGAGGAGTCGAGCAGATTGCCGACGAGTCCCGCCAGGTGGTCGACCGACTCGTCCACCGTCGCCAGCAGTTCCGCGGTGTCGTCGGGACTGAAGGTGACGTCATCGCTGCGCAGACTGGACACCGCGGCCTTGGCCGCCGCGAGCGGTGTGCGGAGGTCGTGGCCGACCGCGGACAGCAACGCACGCCTGAGTTCGTCGGTCCGGGCCAGGGCCTCGGCGGAGGCCGCCTCGACCTCCAGCGCGTGCCGCTCGACCGCACCTGCCGCCTGCCCGGCGACCGCGGCCAGCACCCGCCGGTCCCGCGCGCCGAGTCTCGGCCCGCGGAGCAGCAGCTCGAACTGTTCACCCGGTACCGAACACGTCGTGTCCGCCTCGTCCGGACCGTTCAGCGGGCGGTCGCCGACCCAGGCCTCCACTGTCCGAGAGGTTTTCGATGTACGACGGACCAGGGCGACGGCCGACTGGTCGTAGGTCTCGCGTAGCCGTTCCAGCAGACCGGGGACATCGGCACCGCCGAGCACGACGCTGGAGAACATCGCGAGCAGTTCCGCCTCGCGCGTGGCGTCCCGCGCCTGGGCGCGCCGTACGGTCGCCGAATCGACCAGGGCGGCCACGGCGGTCGCGATCAGCAGCATCACCAGGATGGTGATCAGGTTGTCCGGTTGATCGATGGTGAACGTGAATCGGGGATCGGTGAAGAAGTAGTTCAACAGCAGACCGGAGACCACCGCCGACAATGCCGCGGGCGCGATACCTCCGAGCATCGACACCGCGAGGACCGACACGAAGAACAGCGCCGACTGGCTGGTGAACCCGAGCCACGGATCGAGCAGCCGCAACACACCGGTCGCCAGCAGCGGCACGAGCACCGCGAGGATCCAGCTCAGCGGCCGATGGAACCTGGTGTCGCGGACGTCGAGTCGATGTCGTCGTGGCGTCTCGTCGTGCGTGACCATGTGCACGTCGATGCGCCCGCTGCCGCTCACGACCGTTGCCCCGACACCTTCGTCGAAGATCCGCTGCCAGCGCGGCCGTCGGGACGTACCCAGGACCAATTGCGTTGCGTTGACCCCGCGTGCGAACTCCAGCAGGGTGGCCGGGATGTCGTCACCGACCACCGTGTGGATCCGCGCACCGAACCCGGCGGCGAGCTCTCTGAGTGCGGTGAGATCGACGCCGTGATCACTCAGGCCGTCTCCCCGGACCACATGCACGGCCAGTAATTCCGCGCTCGATCGCGACGCGATACGACTCGCACGACGCAGCAGGGTGGGCGACTCCGGCCCGCCGGTGATCGCCACCACGACTCGCTCGCGGGCTTCCCAGGTGTCGGTGATCGAGTGCGCCGCACGATAATCGGCGAGTTTGTCGTCGACCTGGTCGGCCAGCCACAGCAACGCCAGCTCGCGCAGCGCGGTGAGATTTCCCTGTCGGAAGTAGTTGCCCAGTGCCCCGTCGACCCGGCTGCTCGGGTAGACCTTGCCCGCGGACAGGCGCTGCCGTAGCGCCTGCGGGTCGATGTCGACGAGCTCGATCTGGTCGGCGCCGCGAACGACGTCGTCGGGCACCGTCTCCCTCTGCACGACGCCGGTGATCTGGGCGATGACGTCGTTCAGGCTGGCGAGGTGCTGGATGTTGACGGTCGAGCAGACGTCGATACCGGCGTCACGGAGCTCCTCGATGTCCTGCCAACGCTTGGCATTTCGAGATCCCGGAGTGTTGGTGTGGGCGAGTTCGTCGACCAGCGCCACTTGCGGATGGCGCGCCAGGACGGCGTCGAGGTCCATCTCGTCGAATGTCGACCCCCGATAGGGGCGGGCGATCCTGGGGATCACCTCCAGGCCCTCCACGAGGGCCGCGGTCGCCGGCCGCCCATGTGATTCGACGACCGCGATCACCACGTCGGCACCTTCGTCCCTAAGGTTCCGGGCCTGCGCGAGCATCTCGTAGGTCTTCCCGACACCAGGCGCGCATCCGAGGAAGACCTGCAGTTTGCCTCGCCCGTCCGAGCGCCGGCGCGAAGCCGCCTGCGGTGTCGTGACCGGCGAAGTCACCGGTCCCGCCGCTGAGGTCATCCGCCGATTCTATCGCCGGTCAACGGGTGTGACACGTGGCCGGCCCGTGACCGAGCGCCAGATTCACCGACGGGACGTCGACACTGGGCTCCCCGAGGAACCCCCACTGTCTGCCCTGTGTGTGGGCGGCGATGAGCGAGCGGATCACCTCCGGCGAGAGGCGATTCTCGCGTGCCAGTCGCGGCACCTGTAGTTCGGCATATGCCGGACTGATGTGGGGGTCGAGCCCTGACCCCGATCCGGTGAGGGCGTCGGCCGGAACCGCCTGCGGCGCCACCCCCTCCCGGTCGGCGATGAACGCCCGTCGATCCTCGATGTTGTCGAGGAGGATCACGCTGTTCGGACCCTGATTGCTCGCCGCCGACGCGGAGGGATCCCCGGTGACCATCGGCGCGCCCTCGGCACCGAGGACACGCGCGTGGAGATATGGGTCCGGCCCGCCCGCCGGCACCTGTGGATCGAGTCCGATGAGCGACGAGCCCACCACACATCCGGAGGCATCGACGAGACGGGAACCCTCGGCACTCGACGAGTCGACCCGCGAGATCGCCCACACCGCGGCGGGATAGGCGAATCCGAGGATGAGTGTGAGCCCGAGGAGCATCCCCAGTGCTGCGACGCTTTGCCGGAGCAGACCGGTCACGATCATCTTCATCTTGCTCACCCCATCCCGGGAAGGAAACGGACTACGTGATCTATCAGCCAGATGCCGACGAAGGGGGCGAGCACGCCACCCAGGCCGTACACGAGCAGATTGCGCCCCAGCAGCTTCGAGGCCGACGACGGGCGATATCGCACTCCCCGTAACGAGAGGGGGATGAGCGCGACGATGATCAGCGCATTGAAGATCACCGCCGAGACCATCGCCGACTCCGCCGAGTGCAGACGCATGATGTTGAGGGCGTCGAGCTGCGGGTGGACGGCGGTGAACATCGCCGGGAGGATCGCGAAGTATTTCGCGAGGTCGTTGGCGAGCGAGAAGGTGGTGAGAGCCCCGCGGGTGATGAGCAGTTGCTTGCCGATCGCGACCACCTCGATGAGCTTGGTGGGGTCGGAGTCGAGGTCGACCATGTTGCCGGCCTCCTTTGCAGCCGAGGTTCCCGTGTTCATCGCCAGCCCGACGTCGGCCTGTGCGAGCGCGGGTGCGTCATTGGTTCCGTCTCCGGTCATCGCGACGAGGCGTCCGGCCTGCTGCTCGGAACGGATGAGGGCGAGTTTGTCCTCGGGGGTGGCCTCGGCGACGAAGTCGTCGACCCCGGCCACGGCCGCGATGGCGCGCGCGGTGAGCGGGTTGTCGCCGGTGACCATGACCGTACGGATGCCCATCGAGCGCAACTGGGCGAATCGCGCGGTCATCCCCGGCTTCACCACGTCGGACAACGCGATCACTCCGAGCACGCGGGCGGGGTGGCCCGCCTCGTGCACCCCGACCAGGAGCGGAGTACCGCCGTCGGTGGAGATGCGCTCCACGTCCGCGAGGACCGCCGGTTCCACTGTTCCCGCCGAGTCGGCGACCCAGCGTCCGAGTGCGTCGGCCGCTCCCTTGCGGTACACCACCGTCGCCTCGGCGTCGTGCAGGTCCACGCCGCTCATGCGGGTCTGGGCGGTGAAGGCGACCACCGCGCGGCGCGTCGCGCCGACGGTCGGGGCCTCCGCGACCGGTTCCACCCCGTACGAGGTCCGGCACAACTCGACGATGCTCCGCCCCTCGGGAGTGTCGTCGGCAAGACTGCACTCCGAGGCCACCCGCGCCAGTTCGTCGACGGGCACGCCCGGGGCCGGGTGCAGCGCGGTGGCTCGGCGGTTGCCGTAGGTGATGGTCCCCGTCTTGTCCATCAGCAAGGTGTCGATGTCCCCGGCGGCCTCGACCGCCCGGCCCGACATCGCGAGCACGTTGCGCTGGACGAGCCGATCCATCCCCGCGATGCCGATCGAGCTGAGCAGCGCGCCGATGGTGGTCGGGATGAGGCAGACCAGCAGCGCGATCAGTCCGACCGGGTCCGGCGACCGACCCGCGTACTGCTGCATGGGTCCGACCGCCACCACCGCCAGCAGGAAGATGATCGTCAGGCTCGTCAGCAGAATGTCGAGTGCGATCTCGTTGGGCGTCTTCTTGCGGTCCGCACCTTCGACCAGCGCGATCATGCGGTCGACGAAGGTCTCGCCCGGTGCCGTCGTGATCTTGACGATGATCCGGTCGGAGAGCACGACGGTGCCGCCGGTGACCGCGGACCGGTCTCCTCCGGACTCCCGGACGACGGGAGCCGACTCACCCGTGATCGCCGATTCGTCGACGGTCGCGATGCCGTCGACCACATCCCCGTCGCCGGCGATGACCTCTCCGGCCTCCACCACGATGAGGTCGCCGACGCGCAACGCACCACCGAGCACCTCGTCGATGACGCCCCCGTCTCCCAACCGACCATCTCGTAACCGACGGGCCACGGTGTCACGCTTGATCTTTCGCAGGCTCTCGGCCTGCGCCCGCCCTCTCCCCTCGGCCACGGCCTCGGCGAGCGCGGCGAAGACGACGGTGAACCACAACCAGGCCGCAACGGTCCAGCTGAACCAGGACGGGCGCAGGATCGCCAGGACGGTGGTCACGGCAGCGCCGAGGAACACCACGAACATCACCGGGTTACGTGCCTGATCACGAGGGTTCAGTTTCCGCAGGGCCAGGGGCATCGACGTCACGAGTGAGCGGAGGTCGAAAGCGCCGCGGGACACCAGTTCCGGTTCGTGGCGCGGGTCGCGTTCGGCGCGGGAGGCGCCTCGGTCGGTGTCGATCAGTCGTGTGGTCACAGCAGCGCCTCCGCGATCGGTCCCAGCGCCATGGCCGGGAAGAAGGTGAGTCCGGCGACCAGCACGATGGTCGCCATGAGTAGGGACCCGTAGAGGAAACCGTGCGTGGGCAGGGCGGAGAGCGCCTCCGGACGTGCGACCGGTTCGGCCGACGTGGCCTCCAGCACGGCGCGCCCGCGACCGGGTCCCGCGACGCCGGTGGGGCCGGTTCCGGTGACACCGGTGCTCTCGGCTGCGCTCTCGTCGACTGGGCCGCGCGGACGCTGCCGGGCGAGAAGGCCCGCGAGGGCGAGCACGAGCACGATCGGCACGAACCGACCCAGCAGCATCGTCACGCCCAGGGAGGCCTGGAACCAGTCATCGGTCACCGTGAGCCCGCCGAAGGCACTGCCGTTGTTGTTGGCCGCCGACGCGTAGGCGTAGAGAACCTCGCTGAAACCGTGGATCGCACCGGGTGTTCCCGGCTCGCCGCTGTTCCCTTGCGCCTCCCCCGTCGCCGTCAGGATCACCGAGATCGCCGTACCCGCGAGCACGAGTGCCGGCATGACGAGGACATAGAGCGCCGTCGTTGTCATCTCGGGCTGACCGATCCGCTTTCCGAGGAACGTCGGCGACCGGCCGACCAGAAGTCCACCGATGAAGACGGTGATCATCGCCATCACCAGGATTCCGTACAGTCCCGATCCGACCCCACCGGGCGCGACCTCGCCGAGGAGCATGTTCCACAGGACCGCGCCTCCACCGCCCGCGGAGAAACTGTCGTGCGCGGAGTTGACGGCACCGGTCGAGGTCCCGGTCGTCGACACCGCGAACAGCGCCGAACCCGGAATCCCGAAGCGCACCTCTTTGCCTTCCATCATGGCGCCCGCCGCGTGGGACGCCGCCCCGGACGGGTGACTCTCGAAGATCCATACGGCGGTGAGCATGATCGTCCAGATCCCTGCCATCACACCGAGAAGGGTCAGTCCCTGGCGCCGGTCCCGGACGAGGGTTCCGTAGGTCCGGGTGAGACAGACCGGGATCACCAGCAGCGCGAAGATCTCGACCAGATTCGAGAACGGCGTGGGATTGGAGAACGGGTGCGCCGAGTTCGCCGACAATGTCCCGCCGCCGTTGGTACCGAGTTCTTTGATCGCCTCCTGGGAAGCGAACGGGCCGATGACACTGCGCACCTCTGCACCATCCGTCGTCGTCCACACGAATCCGCTGTGCCAGGACTGCACAACCCCCTGACTCAGCAGCAACGTCGCCACGATGATGCTCAGCGGCAACAGGATCCGGATCACCCCGCGTACGAGATCCACCCAGAAGTTCCCGATCTCACCGGTGGCCCGGCGGTTGACGATCCCGCGGACGAGCGCGACGGCAACGGCCATCCCGACCGCGGCGGAGACGAAGTTCTGTACCGCCAGTCCCGCCATCTGGGTCAGGTTGGTCATCACGATCTCGGGTGAGTACGACTGCCAGTTGGTGTTGGTGACGAAGGAGATCGCAGTGTTGAACGCCATCGCCGGAGACACACCGGACTTGCCGTCGGACAGCGGAAGCGCTCCCTGCATCCTCTGGATCGCGTAGAGGACCACGAAGCAGACCGCCGAGAATCCCAGTACGGCAAGGACATAGCCCACCCAGGACTGTTGCTTACGCGGATCGACGCGGGCAAGTCGATAGAGGAGACGCTCGACGCCGAGGTCTCGTTCGCCGGTGTACACGCGCGCCATGTGATCGCCCAGCGGCACGTAGACGGCGGCCAGGATCACGACGAGCGTCCCGACCTGCAGGAGCCCGGCAACAGTTGTGCTCATCGCTTCTCAGAACCTCTCCGGGTACACGAGAGCCAGGAGAAGGAGCAGCACCGTGATCGCCGCGAGCGCCAGCAGCGCGACGTTGATCACCCCGTCGGCGGTCACGACTTGATCCGCAGGTCGAGGCCGCGAACGGCCAGTATGCACAAGCCGAACCCGGAGATGGCAAGCAGCAGGAACAGCAGATCCGCCACGATGACTCACTCTCTGATCGCACCGATGGCCCACCGTGTGGTGGGCACACCGAAGGATCACGCGCCGCGAGCGGCACCGGAGAGTTCTTAACGCCTTTCTTACGGAAGGCCGGCCGTTATTGACGGCTCGTTGTCGCCGGTCGGACCCGCCCCGCTACGCCGCGGTGATCGCAATCCCGATGGTCCCGCTCTCTCCCCGCCGGATCTTGCTGCTGAACAGCAGCACCCGCGCCAGGAGTCCGTACTTCTCGGCGAGCTTCTTGCGGACGTGCCTGGTGCCCTCGGCGTCGAGCACCACCCCGGTGCCGGACACCGGTTCGCCGGAGAGTTTCTTTCCGCGCGCATCGGTCGCCTGGACCACTACCTTCGGATTCCGCTTGAGACGCTTGACCTTCCACGCTTCGGTTTCCGACCATACGAGCAGCCGATCGCCGTCGAGAACCGCCCAGACCGGCGACGACACCGGTGTGCCGTCCTTGCGATAGGTGGTCAGCTGCACGTACTTCGCGGTACCCGCTTCGCCGAACGCCGTCGAATCCTGTGATGTCATGCGGCAATGCTACGGGCGAACAGCGATTGTGCATGGGTTGTCGGCCAGTCGGCGGGGGTGGTCTCACCGCCGAGCACACCTGCGTCGCAGAGCGTCGCCCAGGCGGTCACCTGGTTGGCGGAGAGGACCGGCTTGCCGAGCTCGGACTCCAGGTCGGCGAGGATGTCATAGGTCCACAGGTTGGTACAGGAGACGAAGACGGCGTCGGCGTCGGGATGGTTCGCGGCGCGGATGAGGTCCGCCGTCACGTGGTACGGGATGGCCCAGATCTCGTGATCGCGGCCGAGACCCGCCTGGGCGACGACGTTTCTCCCGGATTCGGCGAGGAAGTCGCACAGCAGTCCGGTGAGCGCCGCGGTATACGGCGTCGCGACCGCCAATGTCCCGACGTTCATGGTGTTCAGCGCCCGGATCAGCGCCTCCGAGGTCGTGACCGCCCGCTCGGCTCCGGCGGCGAGCATGCAGTTGGAGATCTCCATCGCGCCCGCCATCCCGTAGACGAAGCTGCCGGAGGCGCACGCGTATCCGAACGCCCGGGGCGCGACCGACGAGACGGCTCTCACCGCCGCCGAGATCTCCGCGTGATTGTTGAGATCGCGGCACAGCTCGACGTCGACGGGCGCGTCGATGTAGCCGGTCCGCGTGAAGTAGAGCGAGACCGATTCCGGCATCCAGCGCCACAGCTCGCGGTCGAGGGCCATGTCGAACGGGCACACCATCCCGATGCCGATCTGGGCGTCCATGCAGGGATGATGGCACATTGTTGGATTGTCTACAATCGCTGCCGCAGGGCGGCATCCACCTCGTCCCGAATGACGCACTCGTAGGCGTGGTCGTTGACGATCCCGGTGGCCTGCATGAGCGCGAACATCGTGGTCGGACCGACGAAACGCCAGCCCCGCTTCTTGAGGTCCTTCGACATCGCGATCGATTCCGGCGAGGTCGTCATCGACCCCGGGACGTGCTCGCCCGACGGGGCGTATCCCCAGAAGTACGACTCGAGCGAACCGTGTTCGTCGATGAGGTCGGCCGCCCGCTGCGCGTTGTTGATCGCCGCCTCGATCTTGCCGCGATGCCGGATGATTCCCGCATCGCCGAGCAGTCGCGTGACTTCGGCATCGGTGTAGCGCGCCACCTTCTCGACCTCGAAGCCGGCGAACGCGGCCCGGAAGTTCTCGCGTTTGAGGAGGATCGTGCGCCAGCTGAGGCCGGACTGGAAACCCTCGAGACAGACACGCTCGAACAGCGACGTATCGTCGGTGGTCGGGAATCCCCACTCGGTGTCGTGATAGGTGGTCTCCGGCTCCCGGCCCGCCCACAAGCAGCGCCGCCGACCGTCTGGGCCTTCTATTGTGTCCTCGGACATGAGTCTCCTCTCGTGGCGAGCAGGCTACGGCACGGTCACGACAGATTGCCGCCGTTATCATTCCGTTACCAAAGGTTGCGAAAGCATCCCGTTGTGTCTCGCGATAGTCACTTCTCGCCGCCGCCCGCCTAGCGTTGTACACATCGCACACCGAGAGCGCTCCGACACCGTCGTAGATCCCCGCTCCGGAAGCGCGAAAATACATCTGCGGCAAGGAGTCTCGTGATGCATGAATCCGACCTGAACAGTCTCCTTGCCCGCGTGGCAACCGGGGACTCAGACGCCTTCGCCCAGTTCTACGACGCGACGTGTGACCGTGTGTACGGCATGACACTGCGGGTACTGCGCGATCCCGGTTACAGCGAGGAAGCTACCCAGGAGACGTATCTGGCCGTGTGGCGTAACGCCGACAGCTACGATCCCCGGTCGGGTTCGGCACTGTCCTGGATTCTGACGCTGGCGCATCGTCGGGCCGTCGACCGGGTGCGGTCGGAGTCTGCCGCGACCCGGCGCACCGTCGCCTACGGCATCGCCGACACCGGCCGCGAGATCGACGAGGTCAGCGAGTCGGTGGAGCGTCGGGAGATCGCTCGCCTGATCCACACCGGTCTCGAGAAACTCACGCCTCTGCAGCGGCAGGCCATCGAGCTGGCCTACTTCCACGGACTCACCTACCGCGAGGTGTCCGAGCATCTCGGGGTCGCGCTGCCCACGGTCAAGTCCCGCATCCGCGACGGTCTCATCCGTCTGCGCCAGGCGGTGCCGGGCCTGGCCGCCGTCGGCTGACGCTCACACCTGGCCGTAGGGGTGCCAGCCGTTGTGGTTCCACTTGCCGCCTCGGCGCTCCCGCACTTCCCGCAGGCTCGTACCCACATACCGCTCTTCCAACTCGGGGTCCGGTGCGCCGGTGTACACCCACCGCTTCGGGTCAAGGTTGCCGTCGGCGTCCCGGTAGGCCTCCCAGTAGTCGACGCGATGCACCGCGCGGACGATGTCGTCGGCGAAGACGAGCACCGGGAGGTCGGGCACCGTGCGATGGGGCCCGGCACGCCATCCGCTCCGCGCCCACTCGTAGATCTGTTCGGCGCCCGCACCGGGACGAGCCGAATCGTCGACCTTCACCAGCACACACGGCTCGGGCAGCGGCGGTGCGAGCGGCGCCGCATGGCGTAACACCATCTCTTCCAGCGAGATCGCGCCGCTCGGCGCACTGTTCGTCAGCGGGAGTCGCGCCAGGTCGGCGAACTCGACCGTGAACTGCTGCACGTACGACGCCAGCTCCTCGGGCGAGTCGACGACGTCGTCGCCGTGCCGGAGAATCCAGTGCTCGACACCGAATCCGTCGGCGTCGATGTCTCGGATACGCTCCTCGGCCGCGGACCGGACGGCCGGTGAATCGGCGTCCCCCACCACCTCCCCCGCGTCCGGCGTGACGCCGGCGAGCGCCGCACGAGCGTGGTGGTGCACCCGATTTCCTCGTCCCGCCCCCACATAGAACACCGATGCGTCACGGGGGTCGACCAGCGCGAAGACGTACACGCCGAGCACCGACTGCACCTCGAGGGGAACGGGTTCCGGCGCGCCCGGCGCAGCCACTCCGACCGGCCGCAGGAGATTCAGAACCGCGTCGACCACCGTGGGCCGCACCCCGAGTCCGCCGCCGCGCAGGCCACCGATGATCACTTCTCCGGCCCGCTCCCGGTCGACGAAACGTCGACCAGCGTTGGCATCGATCGCGCACACGACGTCGACGACCTCGGCCCTGCGCGCCCGCGTGTCGCGTGACGCGGAGAGCTCGTCCTCCGGGTCGAGCATCTCGGCGAAGGCCGTCGACTCCAGGAACTCGCCGAGCGCGCCGACCGGCAGTTCGACGGCGTCCATCCTGCTCATCGCACGCCGCCTACGACATGGAGAGTGGGTGGCTTTCGGTTCATGGTGGCGATGATGCCAGCACGCTCACCCGTGGGGTGGTTAGACTCGGTTCCGTGCCAGCCTTCAGTCCCCTCGAATGGCCGGTGTTCCGCCAGCTGCGGTCGGGTGACGTCTTCGGACGCGGGCCCGCCGTCACGTCGGCGAAGACACGCGCCATCGAGCCGCGTACGGCCACTGCCGACCGTGTGGTGCAGAGTGTGTGCCCGTTCTGCGCCGTCGGGTGCGGCCAGAAGGTGTACGTGAAGGACGAGCGCGTCGTCCAGATCGAAGGCGACCCGGACTCCCCCATCTCGCGCGGACGATTGTGCCCCAAGGGCGCGTCGAGCGAACAACTCGTCAACAACCCGCTGCGCCAGACCACGATTCGTTACCGGGCCCCGTACGCGACCGAATGGCAGGACCTCGACCGCGACACGGCCATCGACATGATCGCCGATCGTTTCCTGGAGGCGAGGCGTCGCGGCTGGCAGGATCACGACGACGAGGGTCGTCCGCTGCGACGCACGATGGGTATCGCCTCGCTCGGTGGCGCCACGCTCGACAACGAAGAGAACTACCTGATCAAGAAGCTCTTCACCGCAGCGGGTGCGATCCAGATCGAGAACCAGGCACGCATATGACACTCCGCAACGGTTCCCGGTCTGGGGACCTCGTTCGGACGCGGCGGCGCAACGCAATCACTGCAGGACATGGCCAACGCCGATTGCATCATCCTCATGGGTGGCAACATGGCCGAGGCACACCCGGTGGGTTTCCAGTGGGTCTCTGAGGCCAAGGCCAGGGGTGCGCGGGTCATCCATGTCGACCCCCGGTTCACGCGGACCTCGGCGGTGGCCGACCGGCACATCTCCATTCGCGCCGGCTCCGACGTCGTCCTGCTCGGTGCGCTGATCAACTACGCGATCACCCACGAGAAGTACTTCCGCGAGTACGTCGTCGCCTACACCAACGCCGCGACGCTGGTCTCGGCGGACTTCCGCGACACCGAGGACCTCGCCGGCCTGTTCTCCGGGTTCGACTCGGAGACAGGGCAATACGACGCCAGTTCGTGGGCGTACGAGGAACCGCAGCCGAGCTCCGAGGACAGCACGGTGGACTCGCCCGGTGGAGCGGACGAGGGTCCGCGCACCAAGGACCGCGCGGTCGGCCACGAACACGGCTCCGGCGGGCCGCCCCTCGAACACGGCGCCACTGTTCGCGACCAGTCGCTGGAACATCCGCGTAGCGTGTTCCAGATCGTCAAACGGCACTACTCGCGCTACACCCCGGAGATGGTGCGCGACATGTGCGGCATCTCCCTCGCCGACTTCGAGTACCTCGCGCGGTCGGTCACCGACAACTCCGGGCGCGACCGCACGACGTGCTTCGGCTACGCGACCGGCTGGACCCAGCACACCTTCGGCGCCCAGTTCATCCGCGCCGCCTCGGTGTTACAGCTCCTGCTCGGCAACGTCGGGCGTCCGGGTGGCGGCATCATGGCACTGCGCGGTCACGCCAGCATCCAGGGCTCGACCGACATCCCCACCTTGTTCAACCTGCTGCCCGGCTATCTCCCGATGCCGTCGGCGGGCAAACACGACACCTTCGACGACTACATCGCGGCGATCACGTCGAAGAACGAGAAGGGCTACTGGGCCAACGCCGAGGACTACATGGTGAGTCTCCTCAAAGCGTGGTTCGGCGACGCCGCGACCCCGGAGAACGACTGGTGCTACGACCATCTGCCTCGCCTGACGGGTCCCGCCGGCACCTACCAGACGACGGTCGACATGCTCGCCGACAAGGTCGACGGCTACTTCGTCCTGGGCCAGAACCCAGCCGTCGGCTCGGCCAACGGCCGCCAGGCACAAATGGCGATGTCCCACCTGAAGTGGCTCGTCGTCCGCGACCTCAACATGATCGAGTCGGCGACGTGGTGGAAAGAGGGGCCGGAGATCGACTCGGGTGAGTTGCGCACCGAGGACATCGCCACCGAGGTGTTCTTCATGCCCGCTGCCACCCACGTGGAGAAGGCCGGCTCGTTCACCCAGACCCAGCGGATGGTGCAGTGGCGCCATCAGGCCGTCGAGCCGCCCGGTCAGTGCCAGAGCGAGATGGACTTCTTCTTCGAGCTCGGAAGACGCATCCGGGAACGCCTCGCCGGCTCGACCGACGAACGCGACCGTCCACTGCTCGACCTCACCTGGGACTATCCGCTCGATGAACACGGCAACCCCGAACCCGAGGCGGTCCTGTCGGAGATCAACGGGTACCACGTGTCCGGACCCGATGTCGGCAAGAACCTGACGTCGTACACCGAGATGGCGCGTGACGGCTCGACCGCCGGCGGCTGCTGGATCTACACCGGCGTGTACGCGGATGCCCACAACATGGCGGCACGACGCGTACCTCAGGGCGGCGGCGGCATCACCCAGCACGAGTGGGGCTGGGTGTGGCCGGCGGATCGTCGAATCCTCTACAACCGCGCGTCCGCCGATCCCGACGGCAGACCGTGGAGCGAGCGCAAGCGGTACATGGAATGGGACGCCGACGCCGGCCGCTGGGTGGGCCCCGACGTGCCGGACTTCCCGGTCGATCTCCCGCCCGACGCACATCCCGACCCGTCACTCGGGGGTGTCGACGCGCTGTGCGGCGACGACCCGTTCATCATGCAGGCCGACGGCAAGGGCTGGCTCTTCGCGCCGCGCGGACTCGTCGACGGCCCGCTGCCGACCCACTACGAACCGCAGGAATCCCCGGTCGTCAATGCGCTGTATCCGCAGCAGCAGTCGCCGGCGCGCGTGCTCTTCCCGCGTGCGGACAACCTCGACGCCCCGAGTGGAGAGATGCCCGGCGCCGACGTGTACCCGTTCGTGTTCACCACCTACCGGCTGACCGAACACCACACCGCCGGCGGCATGAGTCGCTGGACGCCGTATCTGTCGGAGCTGCAGCCGGAGATGTTCTGCGAGATCTCGCCGCAACTCGCCGCCGAGCGCGGACTGAGCAACGAGGGATGGGCCACGATCATCTCACCGCGCGGTGCCATCGAGGCCCGGGTCCTGGTGACCGACCGGATGAGGCCGTTGACCATCAACGGCCGCCAGGTGCACCAGGTGGGCCTTCCGTACCACTGGGGCGTCGGCTCCGACGCCGTGGTCAGCGGCGACGCCGCCAACGACCTCATCGGGGTCACACTGGATCCCAACGTGCAGATCCAGGAGTCGAAGGTCGGTTCGTGCGACGTGATCGCCGGCCGCCGGCCCCAGGGGGCCGCCCTGATCGACCTGGTACGTGCGTACCAGGAGCGTGCCGGGGTGACCATCGAGACCGACAACCAGCACATCACCGGAAAGACGGAGGAGTAGATGGGGCAGCTGTCCGGACCGACCGATCCGACTTCCGACGTGGGCTGGCACACGCACGAGACCCGGAAGGGGTTCTTCACCGACACCTCGATCTGCATCGGTTGCAAGGCCTGTGAGGTCGCCTGCAAGGAATGGAACTCCAACCCGCGCGACGGCGACCTCGAATTGACCGGCATGTCGTATGACAACACCGTCGCGCTGGGCGCCAGCACATGGCGCCACGTCGCGTTCATCGAACAGAGCGCCGACCGCATCGCCGAGGCCCGTGAGTCGGGGCGTGCTCTCGTCGGACTCGGCATGCCGTCCATGCCGCTCCCGCCGGCCGAGCCGCACTCCCCACCGCCATCTCTGCCGGCCGACCCGCACTCCCTACCGCCGGCTGAGCCGGCACCGAGCGCAGCGAGGCGCCGCGTCGAAGCCACCCCACCGCCACCTCTGCCGGCTGAGCCGGCACCGAGCGCAGCGAGGCGCCCCGTCGAAGCCACGCCACCGGACACCCCCGAGTTCCGCTGGCTCATGTCCTCGGACGTCTGCAAACACTGCACCCACGCCGGCTGCCTCGACGTGTGCCCCACCGGAGCACTGTTCCGCACCGAGTTCGGGACCGTGGTCATCCAGGACGACGTCTGCAACGGGTGCGGAACATGTGTCGCCGGTTGCCCTTTCGGGGTCGTCGAGCGTCGCGCCGACGGCACCGCCGCGCCGACGACCCGTTCCGGCGAACGCAAGGGTGAGCAACCCGAGGTGCCGAAACGTGGTGTCGCGCAGAAGTGCACGCTCTGTTACGACCGGCTCCTCGACGACGAGACACCCGCCTGTGCGCAGACCTGCCCGACCACCTCGATCAAATACGGCGACCACGACGACCTCGTCGCCGACGCTCACCGCCGCGTCGCCCAACTCCACGAGCAGGGCATGACCGAGGCGCGTCTCTACGGCGCCAACCCCAACGACGGTGTCGGCGGCACCGGTTCGGTGTTCCTGCTCCTCGACGAACCCGAGGTCTACGGCCTGCCACCGGATCCGCGCGTGTGCACCGCCGATCTCCCGTCGATGTACAAACGGGCCGGCGTCGCCGCGGTGGGCATGCTGGCCGCGGCCGCGGTGTCGTTCCTGAGAGGTGGCCGGTGACGTCGTCGGAGTTCGATTCCTTCCGGCCTCCGGAGCCGCCGCGGCGCCGCGGACGCGGACGTGGACGTGGCGGAAAGCGCAAGCAGCGCAGCGGCTTCGGCCAGGGTGAGGGCAACCGCGAGATGTCGATGGTGCCCGACGCCGAATTCTCCTCGTACTACGGCCATCCCGTCGTCAAGCCGCCACCGTGGGACGAGAAGGTGGCCGCCTACCTGTTCCTCGGCGGCGTCGCCGGCGGTTCGGGGGTGCTGGCGGCCGGCGCCCAACTCACCGGCCGGGACGAGTTGCGCCGGAACGCGAGGCTCGGCGGACTCGGCGCGGTGGGCCTCGGTGCGATCGCCCTCGTGGCCGATCTCGGGCGTCCCGACCGCTTCTACAACATGCTGCGCACCTTCAAGGTGACCTCGCCGATGAGCGTCGGCTCCTGGATTCTCTCGGCGTTCAGCGGCGCCCTCGGTGTGGCCGCGGTCGGCGAGATCGACCGGATGACCCGTTCCCGCCTACCGCTCGGCGTGCTGCGCCCGGTGTTGCGCGCGGTCGAGGCACCGGCCGGGCTGGCCGCCGCCGTCGCCGGGCCACCGCTCGCCGTGTACACCGCGGTGCTGCTGTCCGACACCGCGGTGCCGACCTGGAACGCCATGCACCGCGACCTGCCGTTCGTCTTCGTCAGCTCCGCGAGTCTGGCGTCGAGCGGTCTGGCACTGGTCACCACCCGGACATCGGAGGCCGGACCCGCCCGCACGCTGGCCGCACTCGGGGTCGTCGGAGACCTCACCGCGATGCGGATCATGGAGCACCGGATGGACCCGGTGACCGCCGAACCCCTGCACGACGGGACAGCGGGCAAGCTCCTGCGGTGGAGCGAACGGCTCGCCCTCGCGGGCGGCATCGGCGCCCTGGCCGGCGGACGTTCCCGACCGGTCGCCGTCGCATCGGGCCTCGCGTTGCTCGCCGCATCGGCGTGTACGAGGTTCGGCATCTTCGACGCGGGCATCGAGTCCGCGAAGAACCCGCGCTACACCATCGAACCCCAGAAGCGTCGGCTTGCCGCACGACGCGCGGCCGGCATCACCGGCGACTCGATCACCACCGGTCCACCCGTCACCGAATCCTGATCCCCGACCCGGCGACGGTCTCCCCGATCACGGGATATCCCGGCACCTCCCCGACGACCAGCAGCCCTCCGGAGGTCTGCGCGTCGGCGAGGAACAGCAGGTCGTCCTCGGAGACGCCGTCGTCGGCGCTCAGATACGGCTGCACCCAGTCGAGGTTCCGGCGGGTGCCGCCCGAGACGTAGCCGTCGCGGAGCGCCTCGCGGGCACCGCTCACCGCCGGGACCGCGCTGCGGTCGAGCACCGCGCCGACACCCGACGCACGGCACATCTTGTGCAGATGACCGAGCAAACCGAAGCCGGTGACGTCGGTGGCCGCGCGGACCCCGGCGTCGACGGCAGCTGCCGATGCCTTCCGGTTCAGCGTGGTCATGAGCGTGATCGCCTCGTCGAACACCTCTCCGGTCTGCTTGTGCCGGTTGTTGAGGAGCCCGACGCCGATCGGTTTGGTGAGGGTGATGGGCAGTCCGGGTTCGGCGGCGTCGTTGCGCAGCAGCTTCTCCGGTGCCGCGACGCCGGTGACGGCCATGCCGTACTTGGGTTCGGGGTCGTCGATGGTGTGCCCGCCGATGACCGGGCACCCGGCCTCGGCGCCGATGGCGAGACCACCCCTCAGCACCTCGGTCATCAGATCCATCGGCAGCACACCGCGTGGCCAGCCGACGAGGTTGATCGCGACCACCGGCGTCCCGCCCATCGCGTAGATGTCCGAGAGGGCGTTGGCCGCGGCGATACGGCCCCATTCGAAGGGGTCGTCGACGACCGGGGTGAAGAAGTCGGCGGTGGACAGCACGGCGAGGTCGTCGCGGATACGGACCGCCGCGGCGTCGTCACCGTCGTCGAGCCCGACGATGATGTCGTCACCGACCTGGCCGGTCAGCCCGGCGACCGCCTCCTCGAGTTCACCCGGCGGGATCTTGCACGCACAACCGCCACCGTGGGCGTAACCGGTCAGTCGGACAGGGGCATCGTTGCTGACAGTCACCCTGCCGACACTAGCGCCGATCCGATTCTCCGTGTGCCGGGCCCGACGGTCGCTACCATCGGGCACATGAGGCAAGCAGACGGCGAGTACTACGTCACGGCCGGCGAGCTGCAGGCGTTCTGGGAATCGGGCCACGACTACTGGTACATGCGGGAGGACGGGTCGACCGATCTGTACCTCGACGAGCTCGACATCACCCACGGCTGGCCGATCTTCCTGATGAAACGCGATGAGGAATGGCTGGCCAAGTGGGACAACAACTTCCGACGCGCCGTCGAAGACGATCTCAATCCGAAGCTCATCCGCCATTTCGAAGAGCTGATCACCGAGGGCAACTGGCCGCACCAGCAGGACTGACCGCCCGGACACCCCACACGATAGGTTGTAAGACGCACGGAGGCGTACGGGTCCTGGTGGGCTCCCCGGTCTTCAAAACCGAGGAGGTCGAGTATCTCGGCCTGGCGGGTTCGATTCCCGTCCGCCTCCGCCAGAAACCGCCGACCGGGCCGTAGTGAAAACCGCCGGCCGAGCCGGCACCGAACGAGCGAAGCGAAAACCGCCGGCCGAGCCGGCACCGAACGAGCGAAGCGAAAACCCGCCGGCTGAGCCGGCACCGAACGAGCGAAGCGAAAACCCGCCGGCTGAGCCGGCACCGAGCGTAGCGAGGAGCCGTGTCGAAGCCCCCCGAAGCCGCCGACCCACGCCGACACATCCCGCGCACCGACGCGCTGCTGGCCCTCCCGGCGGTATCCGAGGCACGAAAGCGTCTGGGTGACACAGCTGTTCGTGAGGTCGTCCGGGATGCGCAGGAGGCGGCACGCCGGGGCGTGATCCCGCCCAACGACGTCGAGCGACGCGTCGTCGAGGCACTGACCGCCCACCGGGTCTCGTCGGCTCGGCCGGTCCTCAACGCCACCGGCGTGGTGGTTCACACCAACCTCGGCCGTGCCCCGTTGTCGGCAGCGGCACTCGACGCGGTCGTCGCCGCATCGGGTTACGTCGACGTGGAACTCGATCTGCACACCGGTCAACGATCCAAACGTGGTGCGGCCACCCGCGCCGCGCTGTTGCGGGCCTGCCCCGCGGCGGGCGACGCCCTGATGGTCAACAACGGTGCGGCAGCTCTGGTCCTCGCCACGACGGCGCTGGCCGCCGGACGCGCAGTGGTCATCAGTCGTGGCGAGATGATCGAGATCGGCGCGGGATTCCGGCTCACGGAGCTCATCGCGTCCACCGGCGCGCGCCTGCACGAGGTCGGCACCACCAATCGCACCCATCTCCGCGACTATGCCGAGGCGGTTGCCGGGGACGACGTCGGCGCCATCCTCAAGGTGCATCCGAGCAACTTCCGCGTCGAGGGTTTCACCAGCGAGACCTCGCTGATCGAACTGCGCGACCTGGGCCGGGCCCACGGCGTGCCGGTGATCGCCGACATCGGTAGCGGACTCCTCCAGCCCGATCCCCTCCTCCCCGACGAGCCGGATGCCACCACCGCGCTGACCGCCGGCGCCGACCTGGTCATCGCCAGCGGCGACAAACTCCTCGGCGGACCGCAGGCCGGTCTCCTGCTCGGCGACGCCGCACTCGTGAAGCGGTTGGCCAAACACCCGCTGGCTCGCGCTGTGCGCGCCGACAAGCTGGCACTTGCGGCGATGGAGGCGACGGTCGGCGGTCCGCGGCCGCCGGTCCACGAGTATCTCCATGCCGACGCCGACCGCCTCCGCATTCGAGCTGAGAGTCTGGGCGCCGCAACCGGTTTCCCTGTCGTCGAACACGACGGACGGGTCGGCGGCGGGGGCGCGCCGGGTGTACCTGTACCCGGGTGGGCGGTGCGTCTTCCGGTGGGCGCCGCGCAGCGGTTGCGGCTCGGCGACCCCGCCGTCCTGCCGCGCGTACACGAGTCCGCCTGCCTCGTCGACCTGCGTTGCATCCCCGAGGCCGACGACGCGAGGGTCCTCGCCGCGATCAAGCAGGCGCTGGCCGACCAGTGAGGTCTCGCGCGAAGTACGTGGTGGCCACCGCGGGGCACGTCGACCACGGCAAGTCGACGCTGGTGCGTGCACTCACCGGTATCGAGCCGGACCGCTGGGAGGAGGAACGACGCCGCGGTCTGACGATCGACCTCGGATTCGCCTGGACGACACTGCCATCGGGCGCAGATGTCGCCTTCGTCGATGTCCCCGGTCACGAACGGTTCATCCCCAACATGCTGGCCGGACTCGGTCCCGCGCCGGTCGTACTGTTCGTCGTCGCCGCCGACGAGGGCTGGAGTGCCCAGTCCGACGATCACCGGGACGCGCTCGCCGCGCTCGGTGTCGACTACGGGCTGTTGGTGATCTCGCGTGCGGATCGCGCGGAGGAGAATCACATCGATGACGTGATCGCCACCGCCCGTGCCGAGTTGGCCCGGACCGGACTGGCCGAGGCGCCGGCGGTCGTGACCTCCGCTCCCACCGGGCGTGGCCTCGATGAACTGCGCCGCACCCTCGACACGGTCCTCGCGCAGACGCCATCTCCTTCGACGTCGGGGCGCGTCCGCCTCTGGATCGACCGCGTTTTCACCCGCACCGGGGCGGGCACGGTGGTCACCGGCACGCTGCCTTCGGGCACGATCGGGGTCGGTGACACCATGGAGCTGGTGGGCCCCGACGGGCACCGGTCGGTCGATGTCCGCGGATTGCAGAGCGAGGGAACATCTCTCACGATCGCGGCGCCGGTCAGCCGGGTCGCCGTCAATCTCCGTGGTGTCGGCGTCGAGACCCTCGCGCGTGGAGACGCTCTCGTCACTCCGGGAGCCTGGCATTCGTCGGTCGAGGCAGACATCCGCCGCGTCGGTGGCGTCCCGTTCGACGATGCTCCCGAGCACCTCGTCGTCCACATCGGAACCGCTGCACTGACAGCCCGCCTGCGCCGCTTCGACTCCGACCACGCACGCCTGACATTCGCACGTGCCGTGCCACTGTCCCGGGGTGATCGTCTCGTGTTGCGAAACCCCGGTCAGCGCATCGTCGGTGGCGGGATCGTCCTGCACCCCGATCCGCCCGGGCTCCGTCGCCGCGGCGACTCAGCTCGCCGGACCGCCGTCCTGGCCGGGATGAGTGAAGACGGCGGCGCCGCGGAAGAGGTTGCCCGACGTGGCGCCGTGCGCGTTCCGGATCTGCATCGGCTCGGCCTCGTCCACGACGGTGAGACGCCACCGCCGGGGGTTCGTGTCATCGACGAGTGGTGGGTCGACGTATCCACCTGCGCGGCATGGGCCCGGCGCCTGCATGACGCGGTCGTCGGAGTTCATGAGCGTGAGCCCATGTCCGCCGGCCTGTCGACGTCAGGGGTTCCTTCGTTGCTGAATCTCCCTGACGGAGCACTGTTGCCGACGGTGATCGCCGACGCCGGACTCGCGTCGTCCGACGGCCATCTCTCGATCCCGGGCCATGTCCCGGATCTCGGTGACGCCGACGAAGCGATGAGCGCCCTGGAGCGCCGTCTGACCGAGCAGCCGTTCCGCGCTCCCGAGGCGGACGATCTCTCCGCGCTCGGCCTGGGGACCAGGGAGCTCGCGGCTGCCGAGCGCACCGGCCGCATCCTGCGATTACGCGACGGCGTGGTGCTGTTGCCGACCGCGCCGGCGCTGGCCATGCGGACCCTCGCCGCGCTCGACCAGCCGTTCACGACCAGCGAGGCCCGCCAGGCGCTCTCCACGACGAGACGCGTGATGATCCCACTGCTCGAACACCTCGACGCCCGGGGTTGGACCCGCCGCCTCGACGCCGGGCACCGAGAGGTCGTGCGCCCCACCGCCGGCTGAGCCGGCACCGAGCGGTCGTGCGCCACACCGCCGGCTGAGCCGGCACCGAGCGGTCGTGCCCCCCACCGCCGGCTGAGCCGGCACCGAGCGGTCGTGCGCCCACACCGCCGGCTGAGCCGGCACCGAGCGGTCGTGCGCCCCACCGCCGGCTGAGCCGGCACCGAGCGCAGCGAGGCGCCGCGTCGAAGCCCAGGTAATCGGAGTCGTCGACTGGAACCACGACAAAGGGACCCACCCCGAAGGGTGGGTCCCTCTCTAGATCTGAACTCAGCCGAGCACCAACGACTCCCCGTCGGCACTGACGTTCACCGGAACGATGTCGCCGTCGCGGATGTCTCCCTTCAGCAACTGCCTGGCGAGCTGGTCACCGATGGCCTGCTGCACCAGCCGGCGCAGCGGACGAGCACCGTACAGCGGATCGAATCCACGTGCGCCGAGCCATTCCTTGGCCTTCGGCGACACCTCGAGGTCGAGGCGACGCTGGGCCAGCCGCTTCTTGAGCTGTCCGAGTTGGATGTCGACGATCGCCACCAGCTCCTCGGGGCTGAGAGCATCGAAGATCACCACGTCGTCGAGCCGGTTGATGAACTCGGGCTTGAACGCCGAGCGCACCGCCGCCATGACCTGATCCTTGTCGCCACCCGCGCCGAGGTTCGAGGTCAGGATCAGGATGGTGTTGCGGAAGTCCACCGTCCGTCCCTGGCCGTCGGTGAGTCGGCCTTCGTCGAGCACCTGCAGCAGCACGTCGAACACGTCCGGGTGGGCCTTCTCGATCTCGTCGAACAGGACCACCGTGTACGGGCGACGACGCACGGCCTCGGTCAGCTGACCACCGGCCTCGTACCCGACATAACCGGGGGGAGCACCGACGAGCCTTGCGACGCTGTGCTTCTCGCCGTACTCGCTCATGTCGATGCGGACCATCGCCCGCTCGTCGTCGAACAGGAACTCCGCGAGCGCCTTGGCCAGCTCGGTCTTGCCGACACCGGTGGGGCCGAGGAACATGAACGAGCCGAGCGGCCGGTTCGGGTCGGCGACACCGGCGCGTGCACGACGCACCGCGTCGGAGACGGCCTCGACAGCGGCCTTCTGACCGATGACGCGCTGCCCCAGTTCGTCTTCCATGCGCAGCAGCTTGGCGGTCTCACCTTCGAGCATGCGTCCGGCCGGGATTCCGGTCCACGACGACACGACCTGCGCCACGTCGTCGGGTCCGACCTCCTCCTGCAGCATCACGTCCTGGCCGGGATCGGTGCCGGTCTTCTCCAGTGCGGCCTCGAGTTCCTTCTCCAGGCCCGGGATTCGGCCGTACCGCAGCTCGGCCGCGCGCCCGAGGTCACCGTCGCGCTCGGCGCGATCGGCCTCGCCGCGAAGACGATCCAGCTCCTCCTTGAGGTCGCGTACCGCGTCGATCGCGGTCTTCTCCGACTGCCACCGCGCGGAGAGCTCGTTGAGCTTCTCCTTCTGGTCGGCCAGTTCGGCGCGTAGCTTCTCGAGCCGCTCCTTCGACGCCGCGTCGGTTTCCTTCTGCAGCGCAACCTCTTCGACCTCCAGCCGGCGGACGATGCGCTCGACCTCGTCGATCTCGACGGGGCGCGAGTCGATCTCCATCCGTAACCGCGACGCCGCCTCGTCGACGAGGTCGATGGCCTTGTCGGGGAGGAATCGCGAGGTGATGTAGCGGTCGGAAAGTGTTGCCGCAGCGACCAATGCGGAGTCGGTGATGCGCACGCCGTGGTGCACCTCATACCGGTCCTTGAGGCCGCGGAGGATACCGATGGCGTCCTCGACCGACGGTTCGCCGACGTACACCTGCTGGAAGCGACGCTCGAGTGCGGCGTCCTTCTCGATGTACTTGCGGTACTCCTCGAGGGTCGTGGCACCGACCAGCCGCAGCTCACCACGGGCGAGCATCGGCTTGATCATGTTGCCGGCGTCCATCGCGGAATCGCCGGTCGCACCGGCCCCGACGATGGTGTGCAGCTCGTCGATGAAGGTGATGACCTGTCCGGCCGATCCCTTGATCTCGTCGAGCACGGCCTTGAGCCGCTCCTCGAATTCGCCGCGGTACTTGGCACCGGCGACCATCGAACCCATGTCGAGGGAGATGACGGTCTTGCCGCGCAGCGATTCCGGCACGTCGCCGGCGACGATGCGCTGGGCCAGGCCCTCGACGATCGCCGTCTTGCCGACGCCGGGCTCACCGATGAGGACCGGGTTGTTCTTGGTCCGCCGGCTGAGCACCTGCACGACACGCCGGATCTCGGTGTCGCGCCCGATGACCGGGTCGAGCTTGCCTTCGCGGGCCGCCGCGGTCAGGTCGGTCGAGTACTTCTCGAGTGCCTGGTAGGTCGACTCCGGGTCCTCGGAGGTGACCCGGGCGCTGCCGCGTACGGCGACGAACGCGTCCCGCAACTCCTGCGGGGTCGCGCCGGCGTTGTGCAGCAACTTGGCGACGTCGGAGTCACCGGTCGCCAGACCGACGACGACGTGCTCGGTCGAGACGTACTCGTCGTCGAGTTCACCGGCCAGCTGCTGAGCTGCACTGATGGCCGCGATCGATTCGCGGGAAAGCTGGGGCGTCGCACTGGCCTGGGCCACCGTCGGCATGCGATCGACCAGTCCCTGGGCCTGCGCACGAACGCTCGACGGGTCCACGCCCACTGCCTTGAGCAGTGGCGACGCGATGCCGTCGGACTGATCGAGCAACGCCACCAGGATGTGGGCCGGTCGCACATCGGGGTTGCCAGCACTGGCCGCCGCCTGCACAGCAGCGCTCAATGCCTGCTGTGTCTTCGTGGTGGGGGTGAAGCTGTCCACTCGCGTGCACCTTTCTCTTTAGTCCAACAGGCTCAAGTATGAGCCATACGGAGGATGCAACGCCAACAAAGTTGAGTACATTCCGCTCAGCTTCGATATAGATGTGAACTGCGTCATATCGGGACCCGCTCTCTGCGCAGCCTGGTAGGCGGCTTCCGGGTCTTCGGCCAGGGATCCTGCGAAGATCGCGAGAAGCGGCGAAGCCCGCGCCACCATCACGGAATGGACCATCGCGCGATTCCGCACCTAGCCCGACGCGAGCCCGTAAGCGGTCTCGAGTTCGGCCAGCACACGCTCCGCCAGC